>CAWIOK010000023.1:0-659607 GCA_963837655.1 uncultured Solirubrobacterales bacterium | reverse complement strand
GACGCGACGACGTCGCCTGCGACACCAAGTCCGGAGACCTCGTGCGTGAGGATGATCTTCGACATATCAATCCCCCTTTAGCGGCCGGAACCGGCGTAGGGAAGCAGTGCGAGTTCGCGAGCAACCTTGACGGCGCGCGCGATCTGACGCTGTTCCTGGACGGTCACACCAGTGACGCGGCGCGAACGGATCTTCCCGCGGTCAGAGATGAACTTGCGGAGCAGGGGGGTGTCCTTGTAGTCGACCTTCGTGACCTTGGCGGCCTTCAGAGGGTTGACCTTCTTACGCGGCTTGCGCGTGTCGATCTTTGCCATTGCTGTCTTTCCTTACATCAAGAAGAGCTGATTTAGAACGGGGGCTCGTCCGAGGACGGAGCCGATGCCCACGGGTCGTTGTCGGCGCCACCGGCGGAGCGCTGGAAGTCCCGCCGCCTCCGCCGCCGCTGAAGCCACCGCCGCCGCCCGAGCCTGCGCGCTGTGTGCGCGTGACCTTGGCGGTGGAGTACCTCAGCGAGGGTCCAACCTCATCGACCTGCAGTTCCATGACGGTGCGCTTCTCACCGTTTGCTTCCCACGAACGCGACACGAGGCGGCCAGACACGACCACCCTCATGCCCTTGGTGAGCGACTCGGCCACGTTCTCGGCGGCCTCGCGCCACAAGGAGCAGCGCATGAACAGGGTGTCCCCGTCCTTCCACTCGTTCGACTGACGGTCAAACGTGCGGGGGGTGGACGCCACCGTGAAGTTGACCACTGCAGCACCGGACTGAATGAAGCGCAGTTCGGGGTCGCCGGTCAGATTGCCAATCACGGTGATCTGGGTGTCGCCTGCCATGAGATGTCCCTGTCGTGTCGTGGGTGTGACTGCTAGTGAGCGTCGGGACGCAGCAGCTTGAGGCGCAGGATGGTCTCGTTGAGACCGAGCTGACGCTCAAGTTCCTTCGCGGTGGGCGATTCCGCCGTGAAGTTGATGACTGCGTAGACCCCGTCGGTCTTCTTCTTGATGGGGTAAGCAAGACGGCGACGGCCCCATACGTCAAGGCTGTCGATCGTGCCCTTGTCATTCGTGACAACCGCGAGGTACTTCTCGAGCGACGGCTTGACCGTACGCTCATCTACCTCGGGGTCAAGGATGACCATCATTTCGTACTTGCGCATTGATAACCCACCTCCTCTGGACTCAAGCGGCTACGGACGTTCCGTAGCAGGAGGGTGACGCTAGTAGTGGTGCCACCGCCCAGGTGGGCCGCAAAACCACGATCAACAAGAGTACAGGTCGCGGAGCGTCCACGGGAAATGATCCACAGCGACAGTAGGCTCGTCGGGTGACAAACGACCCGACGCTTCGCTGCGAGGCCCTCGACGCCGACGCCTTTGAGGCTCTCGCGCACGGCGCGGGACATCACGGTAGCCGATCGAGCAGGCGGCCGTCTGGGATCGCTTCGACGCGGTCACCGAGGGCGCCGACACCTCGCCAGGCTCGCGCGTCGGACCCAGCCGATGGAGCGCCCGTGGCGCTCGTGAGCCTCACGACCTACTCCGTGCGGCGGCTTCCCCGCCACGCGTATGTCGGGCCAGGCATGCGCCGCTCATGCTCGTCGAGCCGACGCCCGAGAACGAGCTCGCCGTCCGCGAGGCGCTAGTGCGGCACGCCGAGCGAGTGGCCGCAAGTGGTCTTCATGCGCCTGCACGCCAGCGACCCCGCGAACGATCCTGCTGTCGCTGCTCCAGACCATCGACCTACGACCGCACCGTGGTGCACGACGATCAAGCCGCCCGCCGCGCTTAAGCATCACCCGCGTCACTGTGCGGAAGAAGTCGTACGGGTGCGGCCGCATGCCCGTCGCGCAGCGACGTCATCGAGGTCGCCGAGCGAGACCGCGATGTCCTCTGGCCGACTTGGAGTGCTCCACGCGAGGCCCTTCTTGAGGCCGCGGCGCCAGTTGCGGCGAGCGGAGGAGCCGCATGCCGCGGCGATCGCCTCCTCGTCGAGCGTCACGTCGTTGATGACCGTGCAGTCAGGCTGCACCGTGCGCGCGGCGCGCATCGCGCCGGGCCGTCGACATCCGCGGCCGACTACGAGCGGTGGGTTCCACGCGAACAAAGTCTACGCCGGCGTCGGCCGCGAGGGCGCGCAAGTCTGCGAGCGCCACGCGAAGGCCTCGACGGACTCGACCGCGCGGCCCGAGGGCGTGGAGAGGCGCGAGCGCATGCGCCCCTGCTCGACGATGGCGACGTAGCTCCAGACCTCGCCCGAGCCTCGCCGGGCGGCCGGGCCTCTGCAAGGCGGCCCAGTGCGGGCGACAGCACGATCGGCACGGCGTAGGACTTCCATTCGGGCGATTCACGACGCCCTCCTCCGGAGCTGCGCGCCAAGAAGTTCGTGACGAGGCGCCGATGACGTACGGCAACGAGGAGTTCGTTCCCATCCTGCTCGGCACGGGCGTCGACGCCTACAACATCGCCCGCAGCCTGCATGAGGAGTTCGGCGTGCGCAGCCTCGCGCTCGGACGCGTCGCGCTGCAGGGAGACGCGCGCACTCGCGCATCGTCGACGTGCGCGCGCTCGAGCGACTTCGACGAGCCCGGACGAGATCGTGCGGCATTCTGCAACGCGCTCGCCGACGAGTTCCCCGGCACGAACGCTGCTGCTCTCGCGACCGTCGAGTACTACGTCAACGTGCTCATCGACCATCGCGACGAGCTCGGACGAGCGCTTCGTCATCCCGCTCGTCGACCGCGAGCTCGCCGACCGGCTCATCAACAAGACCGACTTCTACGCGACGTGCGAGGCGCTCGGGCTGCCCCACCCGCGCACCGCCGTCCTCACGCCCGACGCGACGGGGCGACGAGAGCTTCGGCGAGGACCTTGCCTTTCGCCTACCCCGTGATCCTCAAGCCCTCCAACACCGACGTCTACCCGCGCCTTAGCTTCGAGGGCAAGCAGAAGGTCTACCTGCTCGACGACGCGGCGGCGGTGCGCGACGTCGCGGAGAGGATCTTCGCGGCCGGCTACCACGACGACCTCATCGTCCAGGAGTACATCGAGGGCGACGAGTCGGTGATGCGCGTGGCCAACACGTACTCCGACAGGAACGGCCGCATGCGCGTTCGTGTCCGTTGGCCAGGTGGTGCTCGCCGACCACGACCCCTGATGGTCGGCAACAACAACGCGATCCTCTCCGTCGACGCCCCGGACTCGCCGAGGCGCTCAGCACGCTCCTCAACGCGGTGGGCTACGTGGGCACGCGCGAACTTCGACGTGATGTTCGACCGCCGCGACGGCGTGTGCAAGGTGCTCGAGCTCAACCTGCGCCAGGGCGCGACGTGCTACTACGCGATGGCCGCGGGCGGCAACATCGTGGAGTGCTTCGTCGACGACTGGATCCGCGAGGTGGAGCCGCGCGTTCACGCGTCGACCACCGACGAGCGGCTGTGGCTCAACCTGCCGTACTCCGCTCGCCGCTGGTCTACGCGCCGAAGTCGCTCAGGCTCGCGGGTGCGCGGCGGCGCACAAGGCGGGCTAAGCACACGCTCTGGTACCGGCCGGACATGTGCCCGGCCGCATCATCACGTGCTGCGGATCGACCTCGCTACGCGCTCAGTCACGATCAAGTACGCAGCGGCGCGGGATGAACGACTGAGCTCAGCGCGCGAGCGCGAGGTACGCCGCGCGATCTCGATCGCGCGCTCGGGCGTGACGTCCGTTGGCAGGTTGACGATGCGCGCGATGACGTCCTCGGTCACGGCATGGGCACGTCGCCCGGCACGTAGTTGTATGTCGGCCGGGTCCGCGACGCCGGGGAAGAGCGCGGGGCGGTACCAGCGCTCCGCGTAGATGCCCTGGGCGCGCAGGCCGCCGATGACGCCTCCGCGTCCATGCCGGGGGGCACGAGCACGGGGAAGCGCACCAACGGCTGGCCGCTGGGGCCCTCGCCGAGCGCGTCCGCGTAGGCGTCCGTCGCGGCGACGCCCGCTTCGGCCTCGATCGCGCGGAGGTGGGCGAGCGCCGCGGCTGCCTCGTCGTCGACCCAGCCCGACGCTGCCACCGGCCCGTGCGCCAGGCGCCCCTCGCGCTCCGCCTGGGCGACGGCGGGCGAGTACAGCTGATCCTCTCGAGGGCGCGGCCAACGCTCGGGCACACGGCTGACCACCTTGCGGGTCCAGCGGTAGGTGCGGGCCGCGAGCGCGAGGCGCAGCCCGGGAGCGGGGAGCGACGCGAGGGCGGCGGTGATCGGCCGCGGCAGCTCTCGTCCGCCATCGCGGGGTTGACCCACACGGCGCCGCCGAACTTGGTGGGCAGCATCTTCTCCGCGCCGAAGGAGTGGACGGAGACGTCGGCGATGGGCGCGCCGTCGGCGCCGCGCGCCATGCGGCCGACGCAGTGGGCGCTGTCCTCGACCACGAGCGCGCCCGCCGCGCGAGCCGGCGGCCGCGATCTGCGCGGCGCCGCCTGCGTCGACGATGCCGAAGGTGTGCTGAATGACGACGGCGGCCGCGGCGTCGGGCAGCGCGAGGCGATCGGGATCGATGCTGAACGTGAGCGGGAGACACCTCGGCGTACGCGGGCGTCAGGCCCGCAACGAGAATGGGGTCGACCGCGGTCGAGCACGTGAGCACTTGGGTCACCACGGACCGTCGCTCGGGGTGCTCCGCGAGCGCCGCGAACACCTCGAGCATGCCGTAGCGCGCCTTGAAGACCAGGTGCCAGTCCGCGGAGCGGTGCCGGTGTGGGCGGCGAGCCGGTCACTCAGGGTGGCGCTGGTCATGAGGCATTATCCCGTGGCCAGCTGGCACAGCGCGCGACCATCCGTCGACTGCGGCGCCGTCGCGGCTCACACTGAGAGCGCTGGCGGAAGCGGCGGCATCCGGCTCGGCGTTGCGGAGTCGGCGTCGGCACCGGCGTGAGGCATGGGGCTCGGGTCGGTGTGGGCTTGGCGTCGGCGAGGGCTTCGAGCGTTGGCGTCACGGGCGGGCTGGGGGTCGCCGATGCCACCATGCCGATGTTGGCGCGCGCGGGGAACTGCTCGACGTCGCGTTGCCCTTGAGGATCGGGCGCCATCATCCACGTGAAGACGCGCGCCGGCACGGAGCCACCAGTGATCTGCTCGAAGCCGCCGAACGGCGTGATGTTCTCCGCCGAGCCGTCCTCGCCCACCTGGTACAGCGCGACCGCGCCAACCAGCTGCGGGGTGAAGCCGACGAACCACGCCGACTTGTTGTCGTTCGACGTTCCCGTCTTGCCCGCGACGGGGCGGCCGAGCGCCTTCGACGTACGTGCCCGAGCCCTTCTGCACCACCTGCGGCATGGCGTACGTGGCGTCGGCCATGACGTCGGCATCGAACACCGGCTTGGACACCACCTCGTGCTCGTAGACGACGTTGCCGTCGGCGTCGAGCACCTGGCGCCACGATGTACGGGCTCGGTGCGGACGCCGCCGTTGGCGATGGTCGCGTAGGCGCGCGCCATGTCGAGCGCGTGCGGGGAGGCGGTGCCGAGCACGTTGGCGGGGTTGGCGTCGAGCCCAGCGGTGTCCTCGGGGAGGCCCGCGCGGACGGCGACGTCCTCACCGCCTTGCCGGGCCAACCTCGCTGGCCGAGCTGCGCGTAGACGGTGTTGACGGAGTAGGCGGTCGCCGTCGACGAGGTTGATCTTGCCGAAGCTCTCGCTGCCGAAGTTGCGCACCGGCTTGCTCGAAGCCCGGGACCGTCATGTGGTTGCGTGCCGTGAGTAGGTGGTCTCGAGCGAGATCTCCGTTCTCGAGCGCGGCGATCAGCGCGAACGGCTTGAACGTCGAGCCCGCCTGGGCGATGTCTTGCGTGACGGCGTTGCGCTGGACGCTCGAGGTAGTCGGCGCCGCCGTACATCGACGTGATCGCGCCGGTCTTGGGGTCCAGCGTCACGGCGGCGACGCGAGGTTGGCCGCGTGGTCCGTCGGGAATCTTCTCGACGGCGGCGTCCGTCGGCCTGCTGCGGCCGTCGTGTCGATCGTCGTGACGACGGTGTAGCCCATGGTCTCGATCTCCTCTTGCGTGATGCCCGTTTGCGACTCCACCTCGTTGAGCGCGGTGCGTGAGCAGGTAGCCCTGGGGCCGCCGTACGTGTCCTTGTTCTGGTACTCGATCGTCTCGGGGAAGACGGCGGCGTCGCGCTCGCGTCTGGGTGATGTAGCCAAGCTCGAGCCATGCCGTCGAGCACGTAGTTCCAGCGCGACTCGGCCTGGTCGGGGTTGATCGCGCGGGTCCCACGCGCGACGGCGCGGGCATGATGCCCGCGAGCATCGCCGCCTCTGAGACACGTGAGGTCCGCGGCGGACTTGCCGAAGTACTGGCGCGCCGCCGCCTCGATGCCGTACGCGCCGCGACCGAAGTAGATCGTGTTCATGTAGTTGCCGAGGACCTCGGTCTTTGTCCTGCTGCGTTGTCGATCTTGAGCGCGAGCAGCGCCTCGTTGATCTTGCCCTTGATGTTCGTGGTGGTCTCGCCGACGTAGTAGCGCTCCACGTACTGCTGGGTGATGGTGGAGCCACCCTGCTTGTGGCCGAGCACCACCGTCTTGAACAGGGCGCGCGCCGTGCCCATGAAGTCGATGCCGGGGTTCGTGTAGAACGTGCGGTCCTCCGCAGGCGACGAACGCCTGGGGCACGTAGTCGGGCAGCGTCGTGATGTCGACGATCTCGCGGTTCGCGACGCCGAGGCGACCCATCTCCGTGGTCGCCGTCGGAGTAGTAGATGGTCGACGACTGCGCCTGCGCAAAGTCGTCCGGCGCGGGAACTGGCAGCATCGAGTAGCGAATGCGCGAGGCCAAAGAAGCCGAGCACCACGACGGCGCAGCCGCCGATCAGCGACGCTCAGGCCGTGATCTTGGCGACGCGCTTCCAGCGCGGTCCCTCTGGCTGCTTGGTCTTGCCTGCCGCCCTTGGTGGGCGGCTTGGCCCGCCGCCGTTGCGTACTGGAGCTGCCGCGACTGCCGGGCGCCTTCGGTGCCGGCGTTGCGCTGCGGGCTTGACGGTACGTTGGCGTCACGGACGCGCTGGCCGGCTGCGTCTGGCCCGTCGGTGGGCGTGCGCGCTGGACGCGCGTCGAGACGCGCTGCGGAGCCGTTCGGCTGGTCATTCACGAGAGTTCACCCTTAAGTAGAGTTGGTTGGCGGAGCCGCGCGGGACACTGCGCGGTTATCTGCTGGCCTAACGCACGAGGGGCGGAAATGTGCCCACCCAGCCCCAGCGTCGGGCCATGCGATCGCCACCGATTTGCGCGGCAACTCGCTCTGCATCTATCTATATTCGATGTATCGCCGCGATACAACTGCGCGCTATACGAGCCCGTCAGCGCGACGAGAGGAGTGGCCGATGGCCAAGACCGACGTGCTCACGCTCGCGATCCTCGGCATCCTCGCGGAGCCGCCCCTCCACGGGTACCAGATCCGCAAGCTGCTCGGGCGGCGAGCTGGGCCCCTTCCGCGCGCTCAGCTACGGCTCGCTGTACCCGTGCCTCAAGCGCATGGTGGCCGAGGGCCTCATCGGCGCGCGGAGGGCGAGGACGACGCCGCGCGGGGTCTCGCGCCGCTCGCGCATCGCGTACCGCCTCACGGACGCGGGCAAGGCCACGGCTCGCGCGAGGAGCTCGCGTCGACGCCGGCGCCCACTCGTGGGACGACGACGCGTTCGACGTGCGCTTCTCGATGTTCGGCAAGACCGACTCCGCGACGCGCCTGCGCATCCTCGAGGGCCGCCGCACCCGGCTCGCGGAGCGGCTGGAGGAGGTCTCGGCGACCTCCAGGCAGCGTGCGCGAGCGCCACGACGCGCTACACGGCAGAACTTCAGCGCCACGGGCTCGAGACAGGTCGAGCGCGAGGTCGCATGGCTCGACCAACTGATTGAAAACGAACGATCCGCGCCCGGCGGGAACAACCAACGATCCGCTGGTCCGCGGACAACTAACGTAAGGAGAATACACATGGCTAAGCTGCGCGTTGCCATCGTCGGCGTCGGCAACTGTGCCACGTCGCTCATTCAGGGCGTCGAGTTCTACAAGGACGCCAAGGCGGGCGAGACCGTGCCCGGCCTCATGCACGTCCAGTTCGGCGACTACCACATCTCGCGACATCGAGTTCGTGGCCGCGTTCGACGTGGACTCGCTCAAGGTGGGCAAGGAGCTCGTCGAGGCCACTGAGTGCTCCGAGAACAACACCATCAAGATCTGCGACGTCCCCAAGACGGACATCCAGGTGCAGCGCGGTCACACGCTCGACGGCCTCGGCAAGTACTACCGCGAGACCATCACCGAGTCCGACGACGCGCCCGTGGACATCGTCGCAGGTGCTCAAGGAGACCCAGGCCGACGTGCTCGTCTGCTACCTCCCCGTCGGCTCCGAGGAGGCCGCCAAGTTCTACGCGCAGTGCGCGATCGACGCCAAGGTCGCGTTCGTCAACGCCCTGCCCGTCTTCATCGCGTCCGACCCCGAGTGGGCCGAGAAGTTCGAGGACGCCGGCGTCCCGATCGTCGGCGACGACATCAAGTCCCAGGTGGGCGCGACCATCACGCACCGCGTGATGGCCAAGCTGTTCGAAGACCGCGGCGTCCGCCTTGACCGCACCTACCAGCTCAACGTTGGCGGCAACATGGACTTCAAGAACATGCTCGAGCGCGAGCGCCTTGAGTCCAAGAAGATCTCCAAGACGCAGGCCGTCACGTCCAACCTCGACTCCGGCCCGCTGTCGGGCATCAAGGACGGCCGCAACGTGCACATCGGCCCGTCCGACTACGTCGCGTGGCTCGACGACCGCAAGTGGGCCTACGTCCGCCTCGAGGGTTCCGCGTTCGGCGAGGTTCCCCTTGAACCTCGAGTACAAGCTCGAGGTGTGGGACTCCCCCAACTCGGCCGGCATCATCATCGACGCGATCCGCGCCGCGAAGATCGCCAAGGACCGCGGCATCGGTGGACCGATCATCTCGGCAGCGACGTACTTCATGAAGTCGCCGCCCGTGCAGATGGAAGACACCATGGGCCGCGCGCAGCTCGAGGCGTTCATCGCGGCGACGATCGAGCGCTAGTCGTTCTCCGCTAGCCGCAACAAAGCTAGGGCCGGGTTCCTCTGAGGGGGGAACCCGGCCTTTTTGTTTGCCCGGCCGCGTGCTCCGCGGCCAGCCGAGGCGAGGGGTGGCCACAGCTCGGGTGGCCACGGCGTCGGGCAAATGCGCGCTGGCGGTACCCAGGTGCCGCGTAAAGGCCGTCTAGCGCACTGGTGTACCGCCAGGCGCTTTGCGGCCCGACGCTGGGGCTGGGTGACGCGCGCGGCGCGCGACGCTGAGGCTGGGTGACACGCGCAGCGCCGCGAACCTACTTCGCGAACTTCCAAGCGTCGTCGAGGCAGCTGGTCATGTTCTTCGTGTCACGCAGCTGATCCGTGGTCTGGAACCCAAGGTCCGCGTTGGCGATGCCCGCCGAGTACAGCCCGTATCCAACCGCGGCCACCTGCATGCTCGCCTTGCCGCCGGCCTTAAGGGTCGACAGGATCTTGCCGCTCGTGGTGGCGCCCTTCGTTGCCGCGAGCGCCAACTCGGCGGCCGTCGGCGGCGGTTTGATGATGTCCACGACTTTCTTCAGCCCCGACCCCGTTTTTACAAGGTAGCCCGCGTCCGTCTTGGCGATGTCGTTCGGGTCCGTGGGCTTTGGCGGCGGTTCCTTGCCGAACGCCCAGCTCGCCGCGCACTCCGTGATCTTGGTGGGATTGATGAGGGTGAAGAAGGCCGCGACGTCGCCGCCGCCCGGGATGAGGCTGCTCACCGCGCCGGCAACGCCAACCACGGCGAGCGCGATGCCGCACGGCGGGCACGCGATGCCGAGCATGACCGGGGCAACAACGGCCGCCACACCCGCGAGCAACTTGCCCGCGTTCGCAACTGCGCTGGTAAACCGCTCGCCCTCGGTGGGGTACTTGGCGCTCACCGTCATGTCACTGCTGACGTAGGCGATGGCGGTGCGTTCCCCGGAATCGGGATCCACCACCGTTGTTGCCGCGATCACGCCGCTCGTCCAGGCGGCCCAAAGGTGCGGCTTGCCGATGTGCTGCACGGCCCTGATCTGGATGCCAGTGCCCGCGATGAACATGTTGTCGTCGTCCGAGAACCCGGGGCACCGTGGCGCAGCGCCCTCGATGGTGATGCCCTCGCCGAACGTCACGTGGTTGCACGTCATCTCGTAGGCCGCGGAGACGGGCAGCTCGCGGCGGGTGTCTGTGGTCTCCATGAGCACGGGGTTGCTCGGAACGAGAGGGTTGTCGGCGTCGGACGTCCAGCCAACAAAGCTGATGCCCTGCGAGATCGAGTCGGCTCCAACCTGCAGCACCATGCCCGGCTGGAACGCGTTGCCCGCGTCCCTGCACGCACCGGCGTTCTGCGTAACCGGCTGGAAGTCGTCGGCCTCCTTGCTGTACTCGACCGGAGCCTCTTGCACCCACTTGAAGTCGCTGACCTTCTTGGGCGCGAAGTTGCCGCCGACGGTGGGCACCAGCAGGTACTCCGGGAGATCGCTTGGAGAGTACTGAATGGCCTCGGGATCGTCCTCACGAACGATAGCGACCGTAGGCGAAACCGTCTGGCACTGCTCAAAGCGTCATCGTGATGTTGCCTCCGACGAGGCAGTCTTGAGGACCGTTTTTGAGCTTGCCCAGGCTGCGCCAGCCGTTCGACGACCGTGGGTCCCGACGAGGGAACTTGGGCCCCAAAGCAGGTACGCGCGTCGCCGCGCACGCTCGCGTACACGTCAAGGATCACGCCGGGCTTCTTGGTCACCGTGATCGCGGAGCGGTAGCGATCCTGCCAAAGGTCGCTCTGCTTCTGCCCAAGGGCGGCCGCGTACGCCTTCTGGTTGTCTGCATACTGCCCGGCGCCGCAACCCGTTGGCCCCACGGTGACCGAGTTGTCCCTGTCCACGATCGAGAGGATGCGAACAACCTTCCGCCATGTAGAACGCTGCCGTGAGCGTCGTTGGCCCGTTGACCTCAAGAGTCTTGGAGCGGTTCGTCAGCACGCCCTCACCCGCGAGCCCGCCGTTGCCGGCGGTCGTGTCGCCGTCCCAGCCGCGGAAGATCACGCCGCTCACCTCGATGCTTGGCGTGGCCGTAACCCGCGTGCCGGCGAGGTAGCGCGCACTGCCGTCCGGGCAGTTGGGCCCGATATCCAGAGCTTGGCCCCACCGCCCAACGTGGGCACCACCGCCCCAACGCCCTTGCGATATAGCGTTGGCGCGTCGATCACCAGGTTTACCGCGTAGCACGCGACCCAGTTGGCGGTCACCGTCACGTCGTCCGTACCAACCGTGAGGGTCGCCTGGGGCCCAGGCGGCATCGACGGCGTATCCGCCTGGCTCGTGCTCCAGCCGCCCACGAGCAGGGCCGGGTCGCCCGACGCTGCCGTCACCGTCACAGCCGTCGCCGGCAGATACCCGGGCGAGTCAGGCTGGAAACAGTTGGGCGCGGTCGTCGCCGAATATGCGTCGCCGTCCGAGACGGGATTGCCCGTGACCGCGACCTGTACGCAACGGGTGCCAAACACCACGGGCAGCACAGCGTCGGCCGTTGCCGTGAGCGTCACGATTGGCCAGCCAGATTTGCTGGTGCCCGCCGACGCGCCGGCGGGCAGGGTGCCAAAGCTGTAGAAGACGTCGGGCACGCCGTACGCGGGGTCGCGCAGGCCAATCGGCTCGAAGGTCACCGTGGTGCCGAGCGAGTAGCCGGGCGTGCCGTCGAGCGTGGTGCAGTTTGGCTGGGCCGACGCGTAAAGGAATCCGTGGCCGGTGAGCTGCTGGGTGATGACGTAGCAGGGCAGTTCGAAATCCGCGACGCGCACCCAGGTCCACGTGTCGTTCGTCACCTCGAAAGTCGAGGTGAGCGACGTGCCAACGGTGACGAGGCCGGCGTCGGTCTTCGTAAAGCCGCGCCACCGGAGGAACGTGTTGGGCGCAATGGGGTGAGCGGTCGCCGTGACCGAGGTGCCAACGGGGTACCCGCCAACCCCGCACGAAGGCGCGGGCGAAACCGTCACGGTGCCGCGCGCCGTGCTTGTGGAGTAGGCGTCGACGATGCGGCACGCGGTGACGAACACGCCAAGGTCGTACTGGCGGGGGGTGTGGCTCGCGTCGCCCGAGTACTGGATGGTGATCGTGGTGGTGGGGGCGATCGCGTCGTCGTTAGAGAACGTGCCTGAGCAGCTGCCGGCGGTGACCGACGTGGTGCACCAGAGCGAGCCTCCGCCGTAGACGGTGACCGTGCCGGTGAGTGCACCCGGCGTCCAGGTCACGGTCTGCGGGGTGAGGGCCACAACATTGGTGGGTGGAACGGGCGCGAGGTTGGGCGTGGTCACGCTGGTGCCCACGGTGACGGGCGTCGACGGCGAGTCGGACGGCGCGTAGATCAGGTCACCGAGGTACTTGGCGACCACGGAGTGGGCTCCCGGCGAGGAGAACGTCACCGCACAGGTCCTCGTAGTCCCCGGTCCCGTGAACACCGGCTCGCACGCCGGCGTCGCGGAGCCGTCGACGAAGAACTGCACTCTGCCCGTGTAATCCGCCGAGTATCCCGGAACGTGAGAGATGGTCGCGGTGAGGGTGGTCGGCACGCCAACCGATGCCGTGCCCGCTGTCACCGCTACCGACGTGCCAGCGCGCGCGATCGTCAGGCTTTGAGCCTGATTGCTCGCGCCAAAGTTGCCCTCTACGTCATAGAAGCGCGCGATCACCTGGCTCGCGGGCCACCGCAAGTCGCCCGCCCCGGAGCCCACATTCGCCGTGAGCATCGCGACGCCGTTGATCGTGCTCGCGCTGCCGATGTACGCCTCCGCGGGCCCCGACGGTGTCATCTCGACGCCATAGAACGACACCTCGCCAATGGGCGTTGCGCCGCCCGCCGGGTTGGCGACCGTGGCGGTGAAGAAGATTGCGCTGCCCACCTGAACCGACGTGGGGTTGACCACGAGTGACGTCGTGGTTGGCGCCTTGGTCATCGAATACGCGACAGGGCTCGACGTCGCGGCCAGGTTCACCGTCGACCCGGGGTAGTCAGCCAACAACTGCTGGTCGAAGACGCCAATCGTGGGCATGCCAAGCGGGCAGCCGGCGACGTTGCCCGCGCACACGGTGACGCGCGCAAGGCCATAGCCCTGCGAAGGGAAGAACGTAGTCGGCACGCCCGTCGGCGATGGTCACTCCGCTCGCCGTCTTGAAGGTCACGAGGCCGTCGGTCTCGAGGCCGCCCGCGATGGTGACCCTGGCGACGAGTTCAAAGGTGTTGCCGTAGGCGAAGACGTTCGGGTCGCTCGGGGGGTTCAGCAACAACTGCACCGTCGCGGCGGAGCGGTCCGCGGTGAATTGGTCGCCGCCGAGGCCTGCGCCGTGAAGTTCGAGTCGCCGCCGTAGCTCGCGGTGACATAGGTGTTGGCTCCCGTGACCAGCAAGCTTGTCGAGGCGGCGCCGCCAACCAGCGCAACGGGCCCGATGTCAGCACCGCCGGTGACGTGGAAGGTTACCGTTCCCGTGGCTGTTGCGGGCAGGGCCGCCTTGAGCGTGTAGGTGCCGCAATGCCCAAGGTGCCAGGACCCAAGGTGACCACGGGAACGGCGTCAG
Organism: uncultured Solirubrobacterales bacterium; assembly: GCA_963837655.1. GTDB lineage: Bacteria > Actinomycetota > Thermoleophilia > Solirubrobacterales > Solirubrobacteraceae > CAVVSD01. The sequence goes on along the minus strand of CAWIOK010000023.1, from coordinate 645,983 downwards.
CCAGGTCAACCTCGGTGACCACGGCGTCGGCCGATTGGCCGGGCTCGTAAGCCGAATCGCCAAGGTACTTGACGACCATCGCGCGATGCGCAGGGGGAACGAGCGCGGGGATCGTCGTGGTGGTCACGCTGTAGTTGCCGAGCGCGTCGAGCGTTCCGGTGCCCACGAGGTAGCCGTCCGCCCACAGCTGCACGGCGCCCGTTGCGATGGGGCCCGACTCCGGTGACGGAGCCCGAATACACCTGGCTGTCGCCGTACGTGGCGGAGCGGGCCAGCTCGCCGCCGAGCACCACGAGCGGGGTGGCCTTGTCGACCGCGAACGTCTGGGTGTCCTCGCCTGCGTGCGACCTGCGCGTTGCCGCTGTAAGCGGCGCGAATCTGGTGGTCGCCGGGCAGCATCGCGGGGAGGTTGAGGCTCGCGTGCCCCGCAACGTCGAGGGTCACGGTGCCGAAGTAGACCGTGTCGACGTAGATCGCGACGCTGCCCGCGGGCGTCCCACTGCCGGTCACCGCGACGCTCGCGGTGGCGACGCCGCCGGCCGCGTGCGAGCCGCCGAGCGTGAGGGCCACCGTTGGCGTCGAGAAGCGCCAACCGTGTGATCAAAGCCCGACGCCGTGGCGGCACCGGCGGTTCCGTCACCGTCGTAGCGTGTCCGCGAAGTGGTAATTGCCGGGGTTGAGGCCCGTCGCAGGAGAACGTCGCGACGCCGGAGCCGTTGAGCGTAGCCGGGCCCAACAGGGTCTCGCCGCCGCCCGGCGGGTGTCACGTAGAAGTCCACCGACACCCGTTGGCGTGGCGACGACGCCAACCGCGCGCTCATGGGCTCGAACATGCAGCGCCAGGCGGTCCCGCTCCTGAAGACCGACGCCCCCGTCGTGGGCACCGGCATGGAGCGCCGCGCGGCGCTCGACACCGGCGACGTCTCCTGGCCCGCGAGGCGGGGACGATCACGTTCGTCGACGCCGAGCAGATCACCATCGAGGGCGCCGACGGCATCCAGGAGTACCGCCTGGACAAGTTCCGCCGCTCCAACCAGGGCACGCTCATCCACCAGAAGCCGCTGGTGAGGACGGGCGAGGTCGTGGAGGCCGGCGCCGTCCTCGCGGACGGCTCCGCCACCGACAACGGCGAGATGGCGCTGGGCAAGAACCTCATGGTCGCCTTCATGTCCTGGGAGGGCTACAACTTCGAGGACGCGATCATCCTGTCGCGCCGCCTCGTGCAGGACGACGAGCTCACCTCGATCCACATCGAGGAGTACGAGATCGACGCCCGCACGACGAAGCTGGGCGACGAGGAGATCACCCGCGACATCCCGAACCGCTCGGAGGAGTCGCTCCGCAACCTCGACGACCGCGGCATCGTCCGCATCGGCGCCGAGGTCGGATCGGGCGACCTGCTCGTGGGCAAGGTCACGCCGAAGGGCGAGACCGAGCTGACGGCCGAGGAGAAGCTGATCCGCGCGATCTTCAAGGAGAAGGCGCGCGAGGTCCGCGACACCTCGCTGAAGGTGCCCCACGGCGAGGGCGGCGTCGTCATCGACGTCAAGACGTTCTCGCGCGACAACGGCGACGACCTGCCGCCGGGCGTCAACGACCTCGTCCGCGTCTTCGTCGCAAAGAAGCGCAAGATCTCCGAGGGCGACAAGCTCGCCGGCCGCCACGGCAACAAGGGCGTCATCTCGAAGATCGTCGACCAGCAGGACATGCCGTTCCTCGAGGACGGGACGCCGGTCGACGTCATCCTGAACCCGCTGGGCGTGCCGAGCCGCATGAACGTCGGCCAGATCCTGGAGACCCACCTCGGGTGGGCCGCCGCACAGGGCTGGTACGACGACGGCACCGAGTCCTACAAGATCGCGAAGGAGACGGGGACCAAGGTCTACACCGCGACCCCCGTCTTCGACGGCGCGAGCGTGCAGGACGTCGACAAGGCCCTCGTCCAGTGGCAGAAGGAGCACACCGGCCGCATCCGGATGGGGCTCGACGAGTCCCGCCGCCCGGGTGAGCAGGCCTCCGGCAAGTTCCGCCTCTTCAACGGCCGCACGGGCGAGCCGTTCGAGGAGCGCGTGACCGTCGGCTACATGTACATCCTGAAGCTCCTGCACCTCGTGGACGACAAGATCCACGCTCGCTCCACCGGCCCCTACTCGCTCGTCACCCAGCAGCCGCTGGGCGGCAAGGCGCAGTTCGGTGGCCAGCGGTTCGGCGAGATGGAGGTGTGGGCCCTCGAGGCGTACGGCGCTGCCTACACCCTCCAGGAGATGCTCACCATCAAGTCCGACGACACCGTCGGGCGCGTGAAGGCCTACGAGGCGATCGTCAAGGGCGAGAACATCGCCGAGCCGTCGATCCCCGAGTCCTTCAAGGTCCTCCTCAAGGAGATGCAGTCGCTGGCGCTCGACGTCAACGTGGTCTCCGAGGAGGGCAACCGCGCCGACGTGCGCGAGGAGGACGACGACCTCCTGCGCGCCGCGGAGGAGCTGGGCATCGACCTCTCCGGCGTCCGCGCCGGCGAGATTCGCCGGCCGCCGACGAGGCGACCGAGACCGAGGACGACACCGACGCCGGCCCGCCCGAGGCCGCCGGCGACGACGACGCCGAGGCCGTCGCGGGCCCCGACGACGACGACGTCGAGGCAGTGCCGGACATCGACATCGACGGCAACGTCGACATCGCCGACCTCACCGAGGACCGGTAGGGGCCGAGGAACGATCGCGAAGAGAAAGAAGCACCTTTGATCGACATCAACAACTTCGACGCCATCGAGATCGGCCTCGCGTCCTCCAAGCAGATCCGGAGCTGGAGCTCCGGCGAGGTCACGAAGCCCGAGACGATCAACTACCGCACGCTGAAGCCGGAGAAGGACGGCCTCTTCTGCGAGCGCATCTTCGGTCCGACGAAGGACTGGGAGTGCTACTGCGGCAAGTACAAGCGCGTCCGTTACAAGGGCATCGTCTGCGAGCGCTGCGGCGTGGAGGTCACCCGGTCCAAGGTCCGCCGCGAGCGGATGGGCCACATCGACCTCGCCGCCCCGGTGAGCCACATCTGGTTCTTCAAGGGCGTCCCGAGCCGCATCGGCTACCTGCTCGACATGGCTCCCAAGGAGCTCGAGAAGGTCCTGTACTTCGCGGCCTCGATCGTCACGTGGGTGGACGACGAGGCGCGTGAGCGCGACCTGACCGAGCTCGAGGGCAAGGTCAACGAGCAGCTCGACGGCTACGCCGCCGAGCGCGAGGAGCGCGTGCTCGAGCTTCGCGAGGCGCTGACGCGTCGCGAGGCGTACCTCGAGAACGGCGACCAGAAGGGCTTCGACGACGAGGACCACCTGCTGGGCCGAGGCGCTGGAGATCGACGTCGCCAAGCTCGACGACGACGAGCGCTCCAAGCTGCTGAAGGACCTGCGCAAGACGTTCGAGTCCGACATCTCCGACACCGAGGCCTACATCGAGGACGCCGCCGAGCGCCTTCGCCAGGTCTGGGAGCTGTTCAAGGAGATGGACCCGAAGCGCATCGAGCACGACGAGACGATCTTCCGCGAGCTCAAGGAGCGGTTCGGCTCCCCCTACGGCTGGGGCGAGTACTTCCGCGGCGGCATGGGCGCCGAGGCCATCCGCGACCTGCTCGAGCAGGTCGACCTGGAGGCCGAGCGCGTCGAGCTCGAGGAGACCATCCGCACCGCCAAGGGCCAGAAGCAGGCCCGCGCGGTCAAGCGGCTGAAGGTCGTCTCCGCGTTCATCCAGTCCGGCAACCGCCCGGACCAGATGGTGCTGGAGGCCGTCCCGGTCATCCCGCCGGAGCTGCGTCCGATGGTCCAGCTCGACGGCGGCCGGTTCGCCACGTCGGACCTGAACGACCTGTACCGCCGCGTCATCAACCGCAACAACCGCCTGAAGCGCCTGCTCGACCTCGGTGCCCCCGAGATCATCGTGAACAACGAGAAGCGGATGCTGCAGGAGGCCGTCGACGCGCTGTTCGACAACGGCCGCCGCGGCCGGCCCGTCACCGGGCCCGGGCAACCGTCCGCTGAAGTCCCTGAGCGACATGCTCAAGGGCAAGCAGGGCCGGTTCCGCCAGAACCTGCTGGGCAAGCGCGTGGACTACTCGGGCCGCTCGGTCATCGTGTCGGGCCCGTCGCTGAAGCTGCACCAGTGCGGCCTGCCGAAGCTCATGGCGCTCGAGCTGTTCAAGCCGTTCATCATGGCCCGGCTCGTCGAGCGCAAGGCGGCGCAGAACATCAAGGCGGCCAAGAAGATGGTCGACTCGATGATCCCCGAGGTCTGGGACGTCCTCGAGGAGGTCATCGCCGAGCACCCGGTCCTGCTGAACCGCGCGCCGACGCTGCACCGCCTCGGCATCCAGGCGTTCGAGCCGATCCTCGTCGAGGGCAAGGCGATCCAGGTCCACCCCCTGGTCTGCCACGCGTTCAACGCGGACTTCGACGGCGACCAGATGGCGGTCCACCTCCCGCTCAGCGCCGAGGCGCAGGCGGAGGCCCGGATCCTCATGCTCTCGAGCAACAACATCCTGTCCCCCGCGCACGGCGCGCCGCTGGCGACGCCCGCGCAGGACATGGTGCTGGGCGCCTACTACCTGACCTACGGGCCGGAGGCGAAGGAGCTCGGCGAGCTGCAGGAGAAGCTGCAGGCCAACGAGTGGCCCGAGAGCATGGGCCGGCTGCGCCGGTTCCGCACCGCGCAGGAGGCGGAGCTCTCCTACGAGTCCAAGACGATCGGGCTGCACGACGTGGCGGAGTTCCGCCCGCTCGGGCGTGAGGGTGGCCACATCCTCACGACGGTCGGCCGGATCATCTACAACGACCGCATCGAGCGTGCCCTGCTCGAGGCGCTGGGCGACGAGTTCGACACGGCCACGTACGAGTTCGTCAACCAGTCGATCCGCAAGCGCGACTCGGTGCGGATCATCGACGCCCTCGTGGAGCGCTACGGGCCGGCGACGGTCGCGCAGGTCCTCGACGCGTTCAAGGACCTCGGGTTCGAGTTCGCGACGAAGGCCGGCATCACCGTCTCCAAGAACGACGTGGTGACCCCGCCGGAGAAGGCGGAGATCCTCGCGGGCTTCGACGCCCAGGTCGCGGAGATCCAGGACCAGTACGACATGGGCCTGATCACGCAGGAGGAGCGTCACGAGGCCGTCGTCGACAAGTGGACGGAGGCGACGGACACGGTCGCGGAGGCCATGCAGAACAACCTGCACGAGCTGAACCCCATCTTCATGATGGCCAACTCGGGCGCCCGCGGCTCGTTCAAGCAGATCCGTCAGCTCGCCGGCATGCGCGGCCTGATGGCCAACCCGAAGGGCGAGATCATCGAGCGCCCGATCAAGGCCAACTTCATGGAAGGCCTGACGGTCCTCGAGTACTTCATCTCGACGCACGGTGCCCGCAAGGGCCTGGCCGACACCGCGCTGCGCACCGCCGACTCGGGCTACCTCACCCGGCGCCTGGTCGACGTCGCGCAGGACGTCATCATCCGCGAGGCCGACTGCGGGACGGAGGGGCACATCACCCTCGACGTCCTCACGAACGCCGGAACGGTCAACGACAACCTGCTCGGGCGCATCGCGGCCGAGCGAGATCGTCGCCACGAGGAGGGCGACCCTCGTGGCCAAGCGGCCAGGAGATCGACCGGCCTGCAGATGAGGCGCTGTTCGACGCGGTCGACCGCGAGCAGCTCGAGCGCTGGTGCGCGGTCCGCTCCGTCCTGAAGTGCGAGGCGGTCAGCGGCGTGTGCCAGGCGTGCTACGGCCGCTCGATGGCCTCCGGCAACGTCGCGCAGATCGGCGACGCGGTCGGCATCATCGCCGCGCAGTCGATCGGCGAGCCGGGCACGCAGCTCACCATGCGGACGTTCCACACCGGCGGCGTCGCCGGCGCGGACATCACGCACGGCCTGCCGCGTGTCGTGGAGCTGTTCGAGGCGCGCAAGCCGAAGGGCCTCGCCCGGATGGCCGAGCAGGACGGCGTCATCGAGCTGGAGGAGACCGACAAGGCCCTCACCGTCGTCATCACCGACGACGCGGGCGAGGAGCACCGCTACACGTTCCCGCGGCGCACCCGCGTGCTCGTGGAGCGCGGTGAGCGCGTCGAGGTCGGCAAGCAGCTCGTCGAGGGCTCGCTGTACCCGGCGGACATCCTGTCCCTCGGCGGCGGCACCGCCGACGAGCGCAGGACGCGGACCGAGCGGTACCTCGTCAAGGAGGTCCAGGAGGTCTACAAGTCCCAGGGCGTCGACATCAACGACAAGCACATCGAGCTCATCGCTCGGCAGATGCTGAAGAAGGTGCGCGTCGACCAGAAGGGCGACACGGACTACCTCCCGGGGCAGTTCGTCGACCGCTTCGAGTTCGCGAAGGTCAACGACGCCGTCATCGCCAAGGGCGGTGAGTCCGCGGCGTACGAGGACATCATCCTCGGCATCACGAAGGCCTCGCTGAACACGGACTCGTTCCTCTCCGCCGCCTCCTTCCAGGAGACGACGAAGGTGCTGACCGACGCCGCGCTGGAGGGCAAGATCGACCGCCTGAACGGGCTGAAGGAGAACGTGATCATCGGGAAGCTCATCCCGGCGGCCACGGGCCTGAAGCGCTACCGGCGGATCGAGATCGAGCCCGCGGAGCCGCTGCCCCGCGCGATGGACGAGGTCGGCCTGCTCGACCAGGACGAGATCGCCGCGGAGCTCGGGCTCGGCGACGGCGACGGAATGGGCGGCTTCGGGTCGGCGTTCAACGAGGACATCGCGTCCCTGGAGGACATCGGCACGGGCGGCACGGACACGGGCTTCGCCGAGGAGCTCGCGGACCTCGACATCCCGGAGGACGACAAGAAGCGGTAGCGCACCGCATCTGACGTCTTGCAGTACGGCGGGCCCCGGTTTGACCGGGGCCCGCCGTCGTTGTGGCCCATCGACCAACGTCCAGAGCGTCTGGACGCCAACTCCGGTGGGTCGAGTGCGCCCCAGGGGTTGCGGGCGTGTTCCCAAAAGCTCCGCACTAGCTGCAGTTCCGTGTGAAGTCGCGCACACGAGGGGGTTCGCGGACCCCGCTGTCTAGCCTTCGGCGAGTCGCCGCGATGTTCAAGGGCGACAGGCGGTTGCCGACTGTAGGAGCACGGCGTCACGTCGCCGAACACCTCTCCAGACCGGCCCCTCCTCTCTCACACAAGCTGATCTCTTGACGCTCCACCTGGGCATCCTCCTCGCGCTCGCCTGCGCCTTCGCGACGAACCTCGCGTTCCTCTACAAGCACCGTGGTGCGTGCGCGGCGCCGCCGGTCGACATCAAGCACCCGCTGAAGTCCGGCGCGGCGCTCTGGCGGCAGCCGTGGTTCGCGATCGGCATGGGCATCGGCGCCGGCGCGTGGGTGCTCCACGTGGTCGCCATCTCCTTCGCCCCGCTCTCCGTCGTGCAGGCGGTGCTCGCCGGGGGTCTCGTCCTCCTCGCCGTCATGGCCGACCGGCTCTTCGGCTTCAAGGTCGGCAAGCGTCAGTGGCTGGGCCTCGGCCTCACCACGCTGGGCCTGATCCTGCTGGGCGTCACGCTGCCCCAGACGCACGGCTCGCACGCCTCCTACTCCGTCCCGGTCCTGGCCGCCTTCGAGGCGGGCCTCCTCGGCCTCGGCGGCCTGCTCATCATGGGCCCCCGCGTCGGCGTCCGCGCCGAGCACCACGGCGTCATGCTCGCCGCCGCGGCCGGTGTCCTGTTCGGCGTCTGCAACGTCGGCGTCAAGGCGCTGACGGGCATCGCCGGTGCCGACGGGTTCCTCGCGCTGCTCGTCACGCCCTGGACCTACGTGGCGATCGCCGGCTCGATCGGCGCCTTCTACGCGTCGGCCCGCTCGCTGCAGGACGGCGAGGCGGTGTCGGTCATCGCGATCACCGGAACGGCCGCGAACATCTCGGGCATCGCCGGCGGCATCCTCGTCTTCGGCGATCCGATGCCCAGCACCAGCGTCGGCATCGCCGTCCAGGCGGTGGCCTTCATCCTGGTCATCGTCGCCTCGGCGCTGACACCGGCTCCGGTCCGCGCCGCACAGGGCGCCCCGGCCGTCGCCGCTCCTGCCGCGGCGTAGCGTCTTCCGGCCTCCACACGCCTGTCTCAGGACAATCGGGGCGGTTTGACCACCGCCCCGTCGCACGTCTAGCGTTGTCCACAGCGACCAACGACGTGCCGAATCTGGAAGAGGGGGGCCCACCCACCATGGCGACGACGCAGCCGCGTGCCACCAGCGCCGGCAGCCTGCAGGAGACCGCACGGCGCCACCTGTGGCTGCACTTCAGCCGCATGGGCGCGTACTCGGACGACGCCGAGATCCCGATCATCGTCCGCGGCGAGGGCTGCTACCTCTGGGACGAGCACGGCAACAAGTACTTCGACGGCCTGAGCGCGCTGTTCTGCTCGAACATCGGCCACGGCCGTCAGGCGGTCGGGCAGGCGGGCGCCGATCAGGCGGGCGAGCTGGAGTTCGTGACGAACTGGTCCTACGCGCACCCGCAGGCGATCACGCTCGCCGCGCGGATCGCCGACCTCGCGCCGGGTGACCTCAACCGCGTCTTCTTCACGAGCGGCGGCAGCGAGGCGGTCGAGTCCGCGCTGAAGCTCTCCCGCCAGTTCCACAAGCTCAACGGCAAGCCGCTGAAGACGAAGATCATCGCGCGCGACACCGCCTACCACGGCACGACGCTGGGCGCGCTCGCGGCCACAGGCATCACGTCGCTGCGCCAGCCGTTCGAGCCGCTGACGCCCGGCGTCTCCCACGTCCCGAACACGAACATGTACCGCTACGGCGGGGACGACCCGATGGCCCTCGCGGAGGCGATCGGCGAGCGCATCGAGTTCGAGGGGCCGGACACGGTCGCGGCCGTGATCCTCGAGCCCGTCCAGAACGCGGGCGGCTGCTTCACGCCGCCGGAGGGCTACTTCCAGCGCGTCCGCGAGATCTGCGACGAGCACGACGTCCTGCTCATCTCCGACGAGGTCATCTGCAGCTGGGGCCGCCTCGGGGAGTACTTCGGCGCCCAGCGCCTGGACTACCGCCCTGACCTGATCACGACGGCGAAGGGGATCACGTCGGCCTACGCGCCGATGGGGGCGCTCATCGCGTCGGACCGCGTCGCCGAGCCGTTCATGCACGGCAACGAGTCCTTCCTGCACGGCTACACGTTCGCCGGGCACCCGGTCGCCTGCGCGATCGCCCACGCGAACCTCGACGTGTTCGAGGACGAGGCGATCCTCGAGAACGTCCGCACCAACGAGAGCGTGTTCGCCGACATGCTCGAGTCGCTGCGCGACATCCCGATCGTCGGCGACACCAGGGGCCTCGGGTACTTCCGCGCCATCGAGCTCGTGAAGGACCGCGAGACGAAGGAGACGTTCGACGACGACGAGAGCGAGTGGCTGCTCCGCGACTTCCTCTCGGGCGAGCTGTACCGCCGCGGCCTCATCTGCCGCGCGGACGACCGCGGCGACCCGGTCATCCAGCTCGCCCCGCCGCTCATCACGACCGCGGAGCAGTTCGGCGAGATCCACGACGTCCTGCGCCCGGTGCTCGAGGAGGCCTCGAGCCGGCTGGGGCTCGCCTAGCCCGGTGCTGACGGTCCGCGAGCTGCTCGCCGACCTCGACGTCAAGGTCCACGGCGGCGAGGCCGGCCTCGGTCATCCCGTGCGCTGGGTGCACTCCAGCGAGCTGCTCGACCCCACGCCGTGGTTGTCGGGCGGCGAGATCCTGCTGACGACCGGTCTGCAGCTGACCGACCAGGACCGCCAGCGCGCGTTCGTGGCGCGGCTCGCCGACCACGGGCTCGCAGGCGTGGGGGTGGGGACCGGGTTCGCGCACGACACTGTTCCCGCGACGATGGTGGAGGAGGCGGAAGCGCGGGGCTTCGCGATCTTCGAGGTGCCCTACGAGCTCCCGTTCATCGCGATCACCGAGCGGGCGTTCGGCCAGCTGGTCAACGAGCAGTACGACCAGCTGCGGCGCTCGATCGCCGCGCAGGAGCGGTTGCAGCGCATCGTCCTCAGCGAGCGGGGGCTTCCTGCGATCGCCGGCGCGCTGGCGGCGACGCTCGGCGGGACCGTGCTCGTCCTGGACGGGCGTGGCGACGCGGTCGCGTCGCACGCGTTCCGCCGCCCGCTCTCCGACGAGCACCTCGCGGTGATCGGGCGAGAGGTCCGCGAGCGCGGGACCGAGGTCGAGCAGGGCGGCATGTCGCCCGCCGATCCCGAGCTGGCCGCCCGTGCGCTCGCGTTCGGGGTCGGCCCGACCGGCCCCGGCGCCGCCGACGGCCCGCCGCAGGCGTGGCTGGTGAGCGTCAAGGACTCCGGCGCCCACACCGACGCGGACCGGCTGCTGCTCCAGCAGGGCGTCACCGCGGTCGCCTTCGAGCTCCTGCGCCTCCGCGTCGCCGACACGACGGCGCGGCGCCTCGCGGGCGACGTGCTGGTCGCCCTCGCGCGCGGGGATCTGAGCGGCACCGAGCTGCAGCGGCGCCTGGAGCCGTTCGGGCTCGGCGACACGGTCGGCGCGCTCGTGCTCCAGTCCGGCGAGTCCGGCGAGTCCGGTGACGCCGCAGAGCGACTGGAGCACGCGCTCGACGGGGCGCTGCGGGCCGAGACGCCGTCCGGGCTCGTCGCGGTCCACGGAGGCATGGTGTGCGCGCTGCTGCCCGGGGCGCAGGACGACGACCTCTTCGCGCTCGCAGGACGCCTGCAGGCGCGTGTGGCCGATGAGACGGGCGTCCGGCCGCTGCCGGCGGGTGCGGGGCGGGCGGTCCCGGCGGGACGGGCGCGCGAGACGTTCCACGAGGCCCGCTGTGCGCTCGAGGCGCGGATGCTGGGCGTGGCGGTCGCCCCCGACGGAAACGGGAACGGGAAGGGGGCCGGGCCCCTGACCACGTACCGCGACCTCGGCTCGTTCGCGCTGCTGCTGTCGTTGCAGGACTCCGACGCGCTGCGCCTGTTCTGCGAGTCCATGCTGGGACCGATCCAGACGGACGAGGGCCACTACGGCGGCGAGCTCGTCCGCTCGCTCGAGGCGTTCATCGAGTGCAACGGCCAGTGGGAGGCCGCCGCGCGGCAGCTGTTCTGCCACCGCCACACCCTCCGTTACCGCATGCGCAAGGTGGAGGAGCTCACCGGTCGCGACCTCACGAGCGCTCGCGACCGCATCGAGTTCTGGCTCGCGCTCCGCGGCCGCGAACTCGTCTGAACCGTCGGCAGAGCCTCCGGTTCAGATTGGCAAGAGCTTCGCTCTTGCCGGGCCGGTCTGAACCGCCGGCAGGGCCTCCGGTTCAGATTGGCAAGGAGCTTCGCTCTTGCCAATGCCCGCTCATCCAGCGGCCGCGTCCAGCAGGCCCAGCCAGACCTCGTTGCGCGTCGGGAAGCACGGGACCGCGTGGCGCAGCCGTGCGAGGGGCACCTCGCCGACGACGGCGACCGTCGCCGCGTGGAGCAGCGGCTCGATGTCCACGCCCGTGAAGGTCGCACCGACGATGATGTTGCGGTCGCCGTCGACGACGAGCCGCGAGCGCGCGGAGACGCCGCGCCCGATGAAGCTCCCGCCGGCCGTCGCGCTCGCGTCGCCGTCCGCGATGCGCACGCGGATGCCGGCCTCCTGAGCGGTCGCCGCCGTGTGGCCGACCGCGGCGACCTGGGGCTCGGTGAACACCACGCGCGGCGCCAGGCGGCCGTCGTCGCTGGACAGCCGCGCCGCGGCGTCGCCGAGCACGTGCGCGGCGGCGATGCGCGCCTGGTACTTGCCCTCGTGCGTCAGCAGCACTCGGCCGTTGCAGTCGCCGATCGCGTAGAGCCACGGCCGCTCGGGGTCGCGCAGATGCGCGTCGACGCGCACCGGCTCCCCGCCCTGCAGCCCGACCGACTCCAGGCCGATGTCCGCCGTGCGCGGGGTGCGGCCGACGGCGACGAGCAGCTCGTCGCCCTCCCGGGTGCTGCCGTCCGCGAGGTCGACGCGGACGCGCGAGTCCTCGCGCAGGACCCGCGTCAGCTCCGAGTCGCAGCAGACCGTCACGCCGTGGGCGACGAGGCCCTCCTGCACGGCGGCCGATGCGAAGGGCTCCTCGCGCGGCAGGATGCGGTGCCCGGCCTCGAGCAGGACGACGTCGCTGCCGAGCGTCGCCCATGCCTGCGCGAGCTCGACGCCCACCGGCCCCGCGCCGAGCACGAGCAGTCGCCCGGGTGCGTCCTTGGCGGTCGTCGCCGCGCGGTTCGTCCACGGATGGGCCTCGGCAAGCCCGTCGACGGGCGGGATCGCGGCGTCCGAGCCCGTCGCCAGCACGACGGCACGCTCAGCCACCAGGACGTCGTCGCCGACGCGTACGCGGCGCTCGCCGTCGAGGACCGCCTGGCCGCGGACGAGCGTGATCCCACGGTCCTCCAGCCAGGGGACCATCACGGCGTCGTCGAGGTCGTGGACGACCTCGTCGCGGCGGTCGAGCGCAGCCCTGGCGTCCAGGTCGCCGCTCACCGCCGCCGCGGCGCCGGGAACCCGGCGGGTCTCCTCGAGCGCGTCGGCCGGGCGCAGCAGCGCCTTGGACGGCATGCACGCGTAGAACGAGCACTCGCCACCGACGAGATGCACCTCGGCGATCGCGACCCGCAGGCCACCCTCCGCCAGCTTCCCGGCGACCACCTCGCCCGCCGGCCCTGCACCAACCACCACGACGTCGTATCGCTGCTCGGCCACCGTGGTGGTCCCTCCCTGGGGTTCCGGGCCGGTCCAGGGCACGCTGCTACCATCACGCGTCGCATGCCTACGACCAGCCAGCTTGTGCGGAAGGGCCGCAAGGCCAAGACGAAGAAGCTTGCAACCCCTGGCCTGAAGTCTGGCAAGGGTCGCAAGAAGAAGGTGACGGCTCCCCAGCGCCGCGGTGTCTGCACGCGCGTCTTCACGACGACGCCGAAGAAGCCGAACTCCGCGTTGCGGAAGGTCGCACGAGTCCGCATCACCGGTTCGATCGAGGTCACGGCCTACATCCCGGGCGAGGGCCACAACCTGCAGGAGCACTCCGTCGTGCTCGTGCGTGGCGGCCGCGTCAAGGATCTGCCGGGCGTGCGCTACAAGGTCGTCCGCGGGACCCTCGACGCCGCCGGCGTGAGCGACCGCAAGAAGGCTCGTTCGCAGTACGGCGTCAAGAAGAAGTAGCTCATGTCCCGACGCGCAGCCGCACAGATCCGTCCGGTCGAGCCGGACCCCGTCCATCGCTCACGCCTTGTCTCCCAGGTCATCAACAAGGTGATGCTGGACGGCAAGAAGCCGACGGCCGAGAAGATCGTCTACGACGCACTGGCGATCATCGCCGAGCGCACCGGCAAGGAGCCCATCGAGCAGCTGGAGGCGTCCGTCAAGGTGCTGACCCCGGCCCTCGAGGTCCGCTCCCGCCGCGTCGGCGGCGCCACGTACCAGGTGCCCGTCGAGGTGCCGGCCCGTCGCGCGCGCACGCTTGCCATCCGCTGGCTCGTCGAGTTCTCCCGCCAGCGGCGCGAGAAGACGATGGCGCAGCGCCTCGCCAACGAGCTGCTGGATGCGCAGTCCCAGCAGGGCGGCGCGTACAAGCGCAAGGACGACATCTACCGCATGGCGCAGGCCAACAAGGCCTTCGCGCACTACCGCTGGTAGGCGACGGCCGCAGAGCGGCCTCACGCTTGGCATTCGGTCGCAGAGCGACCTCATGCCGGGCCCATAGGGTGTCTCGCAGTGCCTGACGCACGCCGACCACTCCCCCCGAGCCTCGCGGCGTTCGCGCGGGCCACCGACAGGTTCCGCCGCCCGCTCGCCGTGACGCTGGTGGCGCTCGCGTCCGCGGGCGCCTCCGCAGACGCCCTCGCGCAGGACGACCCGAACGTCGTCGACAACCCGTCCCAGCAGCAGGCGGTGCTGCCCGCGGAGACGCCGGGCGCCATCGGCGCGCGACCGGACCCGACGGCTCCGCCGGAGCCGACGCCGATCCCGCAGCCCGCACCGACGCCCCCGGCACCGGTCGCGCCCGCGGCCCCCGAGCCGGTCGCGCCTGCCCCTGTCGCGGCACCGGCGCCTCCGCCCGCACCCGCCCCACCAGCGCCTCCGCCACCCGAGCCGCCCCCGCCCCCGCCCCCGCCGGTCCAGGCACCCGCGCCGACGCCCGCCCCCGAGCCTGTCGTCACCGCAGCCGCGGCCCAGCGCCAGACCGGCGTGGCTCCGAAGCCGAAGCCGACGCCGAAGCCGCAGCCCGCGCCGGTCGTCGCGGCGCCTCAGCCGCCTCAGCCGCGCCAGGTCGTCGCCGTCGCGCAGTCCCACACCGACGCCCCGAGCAGCGGCACAGTCGTCGTCCGCCACGGGGACAGCCTGTGGTCGATCGCGCAGGACCGGCTCGGCGCCGATGCCGCCCCGGAGACGGTGTTGCGCGAGGTCGATCGGCTGTGGTCGCTGAACGACCTCCAGGACCCCGACGTGATCTACGCCGGCCAGCACCTGCGGACCTGACGGAGCCCGGTTCCGCCGGTCGGGGTGCTGCCTGCGTCGCTCGACCGTGCCGCTGCTATATTCGGCAGTCGTTCCGGTGGCGCGCCCAAGCCTGTGCGCTGCCAGTCGGAGCGCAGTGCGGCAGCAGATGGAGACCCTGGCCACATAGCGCGACTGTCGACTTCACTGTCGGACGTCCGCGCGGGCCCCAGAGGGGCCCGTTCTTTTTGCCAAGGGTCAGGCCGCAGGCCGTCCCCAAATTCCCCCGAAGAGACCTCGCTCACATGCCCCGCAAGTACACGCTCGACAAGACCCGGAACATCGGGATCATGGCGCACATCGACGCCGGTAAGACGACGACGACCGAGCGCATCCTCTATTACACGGGTCGCACCTACAAGATCGGTGAGGTCCACGAGGGCGCCGCCGTCATGGACTGGATGGAGCAGGAGCAGGAGCGCGGCATCACGATCACGTCGGCCGCTACGACGTGCGAGTGGCGCGACTTCCGCATCAACATCATCGACACGCCCGGCCACGTCGACTTCACCGTCGAGGTGGAGCGCTCGCTGCGCGTGCTCGACGGTGCCATCGCCGTCTTCGACTCGGTCGCCGGCGTCGAGCCGCAGTCCGAGACCGTCTGGCGTCAGGCCGACAAGTACCACGTCCCGCGCATCGCGTTCATCAACAAGATGGATCGCATCGGGGCGGACTTCGAGGGCTCCGTGCAGACGATGATCGACCGCCTGGGCGCGAAGGCCGTGCCGGTGCAGCTGCCGGTGGGCGCCGAGTCCGACTTCACCGGGATCGTCGACCTGCTCGAGATGCAGGCGATCATCTACAAGGACGACCTGGGCAAGGACTCCGAGGTCGTCGAGATCCCCGCTGCGCACACCGACCAGGCCGTCGCCGCGCGGGAGCACCTGCTGAACGAGCTCGCAGAGCTCGACGACGACCTCGCCGAGCTCGCGCTCGAGGAGCTCGGCGGCGGGGACAAGGTCCCGGTCGACGCGCTGAAGGCAGCCATCCGCCGCGCGACGCTGAGCATCCAGATCACTCCGGTGTTCTGCGGCTCGGCGTTCAAGAACAAGGGCGTGCAGCCCCTGCTCGACGCGGTCCTGGACTACCTGCCCAGCCCGCTGGACGTCCCGCCGCTGGAGGGCGTGCTCGTCAAGAAGGGCGGCGACGACGGCGAGACCGCCGTGCGCGAGCCCGACGACAACGCGCCGTTCGCGGCGCTCGCGTTCAAGATCATGGCCGACCCCTTCGTCGGCAAGCTCACCTACTTCCGCGTCTACTCCGGCAAGCTCAGCGCCGGCGGCCGCGTCCTCAACGTCTCCACCGGCCGCACCGAGCGCGTCGGGCGCATCCTGATGATGCACGCGAACGACCGCGAGGAGGTCGACGAGGTCTACTCGGGCGACATCGCCGCGGGCGTCGGCATCAAGCAGGTCGTCACCGGCGACACGCTTGCGGCCCCGGACGCGCCGATCCGCCTGGAGAACATCGACTTCCCCGAGCCGGTCATCAAGGTGGCCGTCGAGCCGAAGACGAAGGTCGACCAGGAGAAGATGTCCGTCGCGCTCGGCCGCCTGGCCGAGGAGGACCCGACGTTCCAGGTCGCCACCAACGAGGAGACCGGTCAGACCGAGATCTCCGGGATGGGCGAGCTGCACCTGGAGATCCTCGTGGACCGGATGAAGCGCGAGTACCACGTCGAGGCGAACGTCGGCCGGCCGCAGGTCTCCTACCGGGAGACGATCCGCGGGACGGCGACGAAGGTCGAGGGGCGCCACGTCAAGCAGACGGGCGGCTCGGGCCAGTACGGCGTCGTGTACATCGACATCGAGCCCGCGCCCGGCGAGGGCTTCGACTTCCAGAGCAAGGTCCGCGGCGGCAACATCCCGACCGAGTTCATCCCTGCCGTCGAGAAGGGTGTCGAAGAGGCGCTGCAGACCGGCGTCAAGGCCGGCTACCCGATGGTCGACGTCCGCGTGACGCTGACCGACGGCAAGTCCCACGACACGGACTCGTCCGAGATCGCCTTCAAGATCGCCGGCTCGCTGGCGCTTCGCGAGGCGGCCCGGCGGGCCAAGCCCGTCCTGCTGGAGCCGGTGTTCGCGGTCGAGGTCGTGACGCCCGAGGAGTTCCTCGGCGACGTCATCGGCGATCTCAGCCGTCGGCGCGGCCAGGTGCAGGGACAGGAGCGGCGCGGCAACGCCCTGGCGGTCACCGCCCGGGTGCCGCTGTCGGAGATGTTCGGCTACGCGACCGATGTCCGGTCGAACACCCAGGGCCGGGCGACGTACACCATGCAGTTCGACGGGTACGAAGAGGTCCCGCCGAACATCGCGGAGAAGGTCGTCGGCGAGCGTACCGGCGAGCCCGTACCCGCCTGATCCGCTAGCTTGCACAAGTTCACACAAGAGTCTTAGAGGAGCGAATCCCCAGTGGCGAAGGAGAAGTTCGAGCGCGACAAGCCGCACGTCAACGTCGGCACCATCGGTCACATCGACCATGGCAAGACGACCCTGACGGCGGCGATCACGAAGGTGCTCGCCGACACGTATGGCGGCCAGGCGCGCAGCTTCGAGGAGATCGACAACGCTCCGGAGGAGAAGGAGCGCGGCATCACGATCGCCACGTCGCACGTGGAGTACGAGACGAACAATCGTCACTACGCTCACGTCGACTGCCCGGGTCACGCCGATTACGTGAAGAACATGATCACCGGTGCCGCCCAGATGGACGGCGCGATCCTCGTGGTCTCGGCCGCGGACGGTCCCATGCCCCAGACGCGTGAGCACATCCTGCTCGCCCGCCAGGTCGGCGTGCCGTACATGGTCGTGTTCCTCAACAAGGCAGACATGGTCGACGACGAGGAGCTCCTCGAGCTCGTCGAGGTCGAGGTCCGCGAGCTGCTGTCCGAGTACGACTTCCCGGGTGACGACATCCCGTTCGTCATCGGCTCGGCGCTGAAGGCGCTCGAGGGCGACCCGGAGTACACGGCCAAGATCGTCGAGCTGGCAGAGCAGCTCGACACCTACATCCCCGAGCCCGAGCGTCCGCTGGACCGCCCGTTCCTGATGCCGGTCGAGGACGTCTTCTCGATCACCGGCCGTGGCACGGTCGCGACCGGCCGCATCGAGCAGGGCGTCGTCAACACGGGCGACAACGTGGAGATCGTGGGCATCGCCGACACGACGACCACGGTGGTCACCGGCGTGGAGATGTTCCGCAAGATCCTGGATCAGGGCCAGGCCGGCGACAACGTCGGCTGCCTGCTCCGCGGCACGAAGCGCGAGGAGATCCAGCGCGGGCAGGTCCTCTGCAAGCCCGGATCCATCACGCCGCACACCAAGTTCAAGTCCGAGGTGTACGTCCTCAAGAAGGAGGAGGGCGGCCGCCACACGCCGTTCTTCTCCGGCTACCGCCCCCAGTTCTACTTCCGCACGACGGATGTGACCGGGGTCGCGAACCTGCCGGAGGGCGTCGAGATGGTCATGCCCGGGGACAATGTGCAGATGGAGATCGAGCTCATCCAGCCGATCGCCATGGACGCCGGTCTCCGCTTCGCGATCCGCGAGGGTGGCCGGACCGTCGGTTCGGGCGTCGTCACCGAAGTCATCCAGTAGGAGACAGAGACAAGCATTCGGGCCGGGGGCGGCTCCTCAGGAGCCGCCCCCACCCACGTCCAAGAGACACCATGGCAGCGACACAGAACAAGATCCGCATCCGCCTCAAGGCCTACGACACGTCGGCCATCGAGACGGCGGCTCGCGAGATCGTCAACACCGCCACCCGGACCGGCGCGACCGTGTCCGGTCCGGTGCCGTTGCCGACGGAGAAGCACGTCTACGCCGTGATCCGGTCCCCGTTCAAGGACAAGGACTCACAGGAGCACTTCGAGATCCGCACGCACAAGCGGCTCATCGACATCCACCAGCCGACCCCGAAGACGGTCGACTCGCTCCAGCGCCTCGACCAGCTTCCCGCCGGCGTCGACATCGAGATCCGCCTCGCTACGTAGATGCCCGCGATCCTCGCCAAGAAGCTCGGCATGACTCAGCTGTTCCAGGAGGACGGCAAGGTCGAGCGCGTCACCGTGCTCGAGGCGGGTCCGTGCCCGGTCACCGCGATCCGGACGTTCGAGCGCGACGGCTACGAGGCCGTGCAGCTCGCGTTCGGCACGACGAAGGAGAAGCACCTCACGCGCGCCGAGCTCGGCCACCTGCGCAAGGCCGACGCGCCGCCGATGAAGCACGTCGTCGAGTTCCGCAACGAGGCCGGCGAGCTGGTCGTCGGCGAGACGGTGAGCGTCGACGCGTTCGAGGTCGGTCAGATCGTCAAGGTCTCCGGGACCTCGAAGGGCAAGGGCTTCCAGGGCACCATCAAGCGCCACCGCTTCGCGAGCGGTCCCAAGTCGCATGGCTCGCACAACGTGCGCGCGCCGGGCTCCATCGGGGCCTCGGCGACGCCGTCGCGCGTCATGAAGGGCATCAAGAGCCCGGGGCAGATGGGCAACAAGCGTGTGACCCAGCGCGGGCTGACCGTCGTGCAGATCGACAGCGAGCGCAACCTGCTCGTCCTGCGCGGCGCCGTCCCCGGCCCGCGCAACGGGGTCGTGGAGGTCCGCACCGATGGCTAGCAAGGCACCCGTGCTCGGCACGACGACGAAGGTCGACCTCGACGCCGACGCGTTCGGCGCGGAGTTCAAGGAGGCCCTGGTCCACGCGTCGGTGCGCGCGGAGCTCGCCGCACGCCGGCAGGGCACGCACGCCACCAAGACGCGCGGCAAGGTCCGCGGCGGCGGCGCCAAGCCGTGGCGCCAGAAGGGCACCGGTCGCGCCCGTCAGGGCTCGATCCGCGCCCCGCACTGGACCGGCGGCGGCATCGTCTTCGGTCCCTCGCCGCGCAGCTACGTCATCAAGGTCAACCGCAAGGAGCGTCGCGCCGCACTGCGCAGCGCGCTCTCCGTGCACGCGGCCCGCGACACGATCGCGGTCTTCGATCCCGCCGGTCTCATCGACGACCCCAAGGCGAAGGTGGCCGCTGCGCTGCTCGCCGAATGGGGGCAGCGCCTCCCGGTGCTCGTCGTGCTGACCGACGAGCAGGCTCGTGCCGCGCTGGCCTTCCGCAATCTGCCTCGCGTGTCGGTCCTGCCCGCGCAGGACATCGGCGTCACCGATCTCATCGGCGCCGCCGCCGTGCTCGCCTCCCAGGAGGCGCTGGACACGCTGACCGCCCGCGTGACGACCACGAAGGAGCCCGCCTGATGGATCCGAGCCAGGTGTTGATCCGCCCCGTGGTGTCCGAGAAGTCCTACGTCCTCGCGGCGGTCGACAAGTACACGTTCCGCGTGCACCCCGATGCGCACAAGACGCAGATCCGCCAGGCGGTCGAGGTCATGTTCCCCGACGTCAAGGTGATCGGCGTCCGCACGATGTCGGTGAAGTCCAAGCCGAAGCGTCGCGGCCTCATCTCCGGGCGCACGCGCTCGTGGAAGAAGGCCGTCGTCCAGGTGCGCGCCGGCGACTCCATCCCGATCTTCCAGGGCCTGCAGGGCCTCGAGGGGTAGTCGATGCCGATTCGCAAGCCCAAGCCAACCAGCGCAGGTCGCCGCTTCGCGACGTACGCCGACTTCGCCGAGATCACCAAGACGAAGCCCGAGAAGTCGCTCGTCGAGGGGCTGCGCAAGTCCGGTGGACGCAACGCCAACGGCCGCAAGACCTCCCGCCACCGTGGCGGCGGGGCCAAGCGCGCCTACCGCATCATCGACTTCAAGCGGCGCAAGGACGGGGTTCCCGGCCGTGTCGCCGCGATCGAGTACGACCCCAACCGGTCCGCCTACATCGCGCTCATCTACTACGTCGACGGCGCCAAGGCCTACATCCTGGCCCCCGCCCGTCTGCGCGTCGGGATGATGGTGATGTCGGGACCGGCCGCCGAGATCGCGGTCGGCAACTGCCTGCCGCTGGTCAACATCCCGACGGGCACCGTGGTGCACAACGTCGAGCTGCAGCCGGGTCGCGGCGGGCAGCTGGGCCGCTCCGCCGGGACGTCGATCTCGCTCATGGCGAAGGACGGCGACATGGCCACCCTGCGTCTGCCCTCGGGTGAGATGCGCATGGTGCGCGCGGACTGCCGCGCGACCGTGGGCGTCATCGGCAACGCCGACCACCAGAACATCAAGGTCGGCAAGGCCGGCCGCAAGCGCCACCTCGGCGTGCGGCCGCAGACCCGCGGCACCGCGATGAACCCGGTCGATCACCCGCACGGCGGCGGCGAAGGATCGACCACCCCCGGGCGCCACCCGGTCACGCCTTGGGGCGTGCCGACGCTCGGATACCGCACACGTAAGAAGCACAAGGCGTCGGACCGCTTCATCGTCCGCGGTCGCCGACGTGGGAAGAAGTCCAAGCGATGAGCCGATCGAGCAAGAAGGGTCCGTGGGTCGAGGAGCGCCTCATGAAGCGCATCGACGCTCTCAACGAGGCCAACAACCGGACCATGGTGAAGACCTGGTCGCGCGCGTCGACGATCTTCCCGGAGATGGTGGGGCACACGATCGCGGTCCACGACGGTCGCAAGCACGTCCCCGTCTTCGTCTCCGAGTCGATGGTGGGTCACAAGCTCGGCGAGTTCGCGCCGACGCGCACGTTCCGCGGCCACGCCGGCTCCGGGAAGGTCCGGTAGTCCCATGAGCACGCCCGACGACACGCCGAACGAGCCCGAGAAGGTCGAGCCGGAGGTCGAGGAGACCGAGACGGAGGCTGCTGCCCCCGTCGAGGAGCCCGTCGCCGAGGAGACCCCGGTCGAGGACGCCCCCGCTGAGGAGGCGCCGAAGCCTCGCGCCCGGCGCACCCGTGCGAACAAGCAGCCCGAGCCCGAGCCCAAGCCGTCCAAGTCTTCCCGCCCGGTCACGACCGAGCGTCCCGTCGTTCGCGCCCAGGCGCGCTACGTCCGCACGTCCGCCCGCAAGGCGCGGCTCGTGTGTGACCTCCTGCGCGGCAAGGACGTGCATGAGGCCAGGGCCATCCTGGCCTACAGCCAGCGCTCCGTGGCGCGCGACTGGGCGAAGGTGCTCGAGTCCGCGATCGCGAACGCCGAGCACAACCACGAGCTGGTCGGCGACGACCTGCGGATTCTGACGGCGTCGGCCGACGAGGGCCCGACCCTCAAGCGCTTCCGCCCGCGTGCCATGGGCCGCGCGACGCGCATCCGCAAGCGCACGAGCCACCTCACGATCACGCTCACGCCGAAGGAGTAGCCCGTATGGGTCAGAAGGTTCATCCCGAGTCGATGCGCGTGGGGTACATCCACGACTGGAAGTCCAACTGGTACTCCGAGCGCAACTTCGCCGACTACCTGGCGGAGGACGTCCGCATCCGCGACCACATCAACGCCAAGCTCGAGCATGCGGGCCTGTCCGACATCACGATCCGCAAGGACTCCGCTGAGGTCGAGGTCAACATCCACACGGCCCGCCCCGGCATCGTGATCGGCAAGTCCGGCTCCGAGGTCGACGCACTGCGTCGCGACCTCAACCGGATGACCGGCAAGGCGATCAAGGTCAACATCCTCGAGATCAAGCGCCCCGAGCTCGACGCCAAGCTCGTCGCGCAGTCCGTGGCCGAGCAGCTGCGCAACCGCGTCGCCTTCCGGCGCGCGATGAAGCGTGCGCTCACGAGCGCGATGCGCTCGGGCGCCAAGGGCTGCAAGATCCAGGTCGGCGGCCGCCTCGGCGGTGCCGAGATGGCGCGCACCGAGAGCTACTCGGACGGGCGCGTCCCGCTGCACACGCTGCGCGCGGACATCGACTACGGCTTCTTCGAGGCCAAGACGACGTTCGGCCGCATCGGCGTGAAGTGCTGGATCAACAAGGGCGAGATCATGCCCGAGGGCTACACCGGCGCCGATCTCACCGAGCTCGACGCTCCCCCGCCCCCGCGTGAGCGCGACGATCGCGGTGGCCGAGGCGGCCGCGACGGTCGCGACGGCGGAGGCCGTGGCCGTGGCCGTGGTGGCCAGGGCGGCGGCGGTGGCCAGGGTGGCGGCGGTGGTGGCGGCGGCCGTGGTGGCCGCGGTCGCGGCGGCGGCGGTGGCGCCAGCGGCGGCCCCGGTGGCGCGCGTCCCGGCTACGGCCCTGGCTTCAGCGGCGGTGGCGGACGTGGCGGCGGCGGTGGCGGTGGCCGTGGCGGCTCCGGCGGCGGCGCCCCGCGCAGTGGAGGGGGACGCTAGACATGCTCTCCCCGAAGCGCGTCAAGCACCGTAAGCAGCACCGCGGCCGGCGCCGCGGGCTGTCGCGCGGGCAGACCGAGATCCAGTTCGGCGAGTACGGCATCAAGGCCCTCGAGGAGGGCTGGCTGACGAACCGCCAGATCGAGGCCGCTCGTATCGCCATGACCCGCAAGATCAAGCGTGGCGGGAAGGTGTGGATCAACGTCTTCCCCGACAAGCCCTTCACGAAGAAGCCGGCCGAGACCCGCATGGGCTCCGGCAAGGGTTCTCCCGAGGGTTGGGTCGCCGTGGTGAAGCCCGGCCGCGTCATGTTCGAGCTGTCCGGCGTGCCGGAGCCCCTCGCGCGCGAGGCCATGCGTCTCGCCGGGCACAAGCTGCCGGTCAAGACCAAGTTCATCCTGCGAGAGGACGGTCATCAGTGAGCACTGCGACCGACCTGCGCGCGCTCGACGACACCGAGCTGCTGCAGCGCGTCGACGAGGCGCGCCGCGAGCTCTTCGGGCTGCGCTTCCGGCACGCCACGGGCGAGCTGGAGAACACCGCTGCCGTACGCACCGCCAAGCGCGAGCTCGCGCGGGTGATGACCATCGCGCGGCAACGAGACATCGACGTCCCCGACACCACGAAGGCCAATGGCTGACGAGACCCCCGAGAACGAGGCCGTCGAGGCCGAGGCCACCGAGGCCACCGAGGCGGTCACCGAAGCCGCTCCGGAGGCCGCGGCCCCCGAGCCCGAGGTCAAGCTTCCTCCCAAGGAGGCACGCAGGCACGCGCGTCAACGCCGCACGACCGCGCGCCGCCCCTCCACCCCCGAAGAGCGCGCCACGCTGCGCGCGGCGAAGGCGGCTGCCCGCCGCCGCCGCCGCGAGCAGGAGAAGGCCAAGCGCACGCCCGCCGAGGGCACGCCGGCGGCTGAGCCCCATGTGGGCAATCCGCAGGAGCGCACCGGCACCGTCGTCTCCAACAAGGCCGACAAGACCATCACGGTGAAGATCGAGATGGTCCGTCGTCACCGCCGCTACGGCAAGGTGATGCGCTCGACGGTGACGATGCACGCGCACGACGAGCGCAACGACGCGAACCAGGGCGACCTGGTGCGGGTGGTCGAGAGCCGCCCGCTGTCGCGCACGAAGCGCTGGCGGCTCGTGGAAGTCCTGGAGCGTGCCAAGTGATCCAGAACGAGACACGCCTGCGTGTCGCCGACAACACCGGCGCCCGTGAGATCCTCTGCATCCGCGTGAAGGGCGGCTCGCGCCGTCGCTACGCGTACGTGGGCGACGTCATCACCGCCACGGTGAAGACGGCGACCCCGCAGGGCACGGTCAAGAAGGGTGAGGTCGTCACGGCGGTCGTCGTGCGGACGAAGAAGTCCTACGGCCGCGACGACGGCACGTACATCGCCTTCGACGAGAACGCCGCCGTGATCATCGACGCGCAGGGCAGCCCGCGCGGGACCCGCATCTTCGGTCCCGTCGCCCGCGAGCTGCGCGACGGTGGCTTCATGCGGATCGTCTCCCTCGCACCGGAGGTGCTCTGATGGCTCTCCGCGTACGCGCCGACGACGAGGTCGTCGTGATCAGCGGCAAGGACCGTGGCAAGACCGGTCGCGTCCTCCAGGTCGACCCTGCCAAGCAGCGGGTCTTCGTCGACGGACTCAACATCGTCAAGCGCCACCAGCGACCGACCCCGGGCACCAACCAGCCCGGTGGCGTCATCGAGAAGCCGGGTCCGATCCACATCTCCAACGTGGCGCTCGTGGACCCGAAGGACGGCAAGCCCACGCGCACCCGCGTGGAGGAGCGCGACGGCAAGCGTGTCCGCATCGGCGTGCGCTCCGGAGAGGTGATCTGACGTGTCCGCCGCACCCGCCGCACCTGCCCGCCTCAAGCAGCGCTACATCGACGATGTGCGCCCGCAGCTCATGGAGCGCTTCGCGTACTCCACGGTCATGCAGGCGCCGAAGATCGACAAGATCACGCTGAACATGGGCGTGGGCGAGGCGAAGCAGGACTCCAAGCTCCTCGACGCAGCCTCCGAGCAGCTCGCGACGATCGCCGGCCAGAAGCCGAACATCCGCCGCGCGCGCAAGTCGATCGCGAACTTCAAGCTCCGCGAGGGCATGCCCGTCGGGCTGTCGGTCACGCTGCGCAACGAGCGTGCCTACGAGTTCCTCGACCGCCTCGTGTCGGTCGCGATCCCGCGGATCCGTGACTTCCGCGGCCTGCGGAGGACCTCGTTCGACGGCCGCGGGAACTACTCGATGGGCGTCCGCGAGCAGATCATCTTCCCCGAGATCGACTACGACGCGATCGATCAGGTCCGCGGTCTCGACATCACCATCACCACCACGGCCTCGACGGATGAGGAGGCGCGCGTCCTCCTCGAGCTCCTCGGGATGCCGTTCGCCAGGGAGAACAGCTAGCTATCATGGCCAAGACGTCGCAGCGGGTGCGTCAGGCGCGCCCTGCGAAGTACAAGACCCGCGAGTACACCCGATGCCGCAGGTGTGGCCGGGCCCGCGCGGTCTACAGGAAGTTCGGACTGTGCCGCATCTGCCTTCGGGAGCTGGCCCATGAGGGGTTCATCCCGGGCATGACCAAGTCGTCGTGGTGACACGGCGCAGAGAGACCCAGCAGTGAGCTCCAACACCGACCCCATCGCAGACTTCCTCACCCGGATCCGCAACGGCATCCAGGCCGCCCACGAGACGGTCGAGATCCCGTCGTCCCGGCTGAAGGCCGAGTGCGCGCGCATCCTGCGTGAGCAGGGCTACATCAACGGCTACGAGGTCGAGGCGCCCAACGCCGAGCACCCGGGCCAGATCCTGCGCGTCCAGCTCAAGTACACGTCCGATCGCCGCTCGGCGATCTCCGGCCTGCGGCGCGCATCGCGCCCGGGGCGGCGTCTCTACGCGAACGCCGGCGAGATCCCCAAGGTCCAGGGTGGACTGGGCACCGCGATCATGTCGACGTCGTCCGGCGTGATGACCGGCCACCAGGCTCGCCAGTCGGGCGTGGGCGGCGAGGTCGTCGCCGAGGTCTGGTGACCTGACATGTCGCGCATCGGCCGAAAGCCCATCCCTGTCCCCGAGACGGTGACCGTCACGATCGAGCCCGAGCTCGTTCGCGTGCACGGCCCGCGTGGCGAGCTCTCCGAGCGCGTCCACCGCGACATCACCGTCGCCCAGGAGGACCACGAGCTCCTGGTGAGCCGCCCGACCGACCGCGGCGAGCATCGCGCCCTGCACGGGCTGACGCGCTCGCTCGTGGCCAACATGGTCGAAGGCGTCACCACCGGCTTCGAGAAGCGCCTGGAGATCCAGGGCGTCGGCTACCGCGCGGCCCTGAAGGGCTCGGACCTCGAGCTGGCCCTCGGCTACTCGCACCCCGTCTCGGTGAAGGCGCCCGACGGCATCGAGTTCGAGGTGCCGGTCCCCACGCGCATCGTGGTGAAGGGCAACTCCAAGCAGGCCGTCGGCGAGATCGCCGCGATCATCCGGAAGCAGCGCCCGCCGGAGCCCTACAAGGGCAAGGGCATCCGTTACGAGGGCGAGTACGTCGCCCGGAAGGTGGGCAAGCGCGCATGACCGTCCTCACGAAGCCCGCGCGCCGGCTCAAGCGCCGCCGTCGCGTCCGCGCGAAGATCGTCGGCACCGCCGAGCGCCCGCGCATCTCCGTCTTTCGCTCCAACCGGGGCATCTTCGCCCAGCTCATCGACGACTCGGCCGGCCGCACCATCGCCGCTGTGGCCTGGACGGAGGAGCCTCTGCGCTCCCTGTCGCGTGCCGAGCAGTCCGGCAAGGCGGGCGAGCTCCTCGCGGAGCGCGCCAAGGCCGCCGGCATCGAGCGGGCGGTCTTCGACCGCGGCGGCTACCAGTACCACGGCCGCGTCCAGGCCTTCGCTGAGGGCGTGCGCGAGGGAGGCCTCGCCGTATGAGCGTGCCCGGCTTCGCCGGCCATTGCGAGTCCGTCGCAGGGCGACGGTCTCGCGAGATGGAGGCAATTTCATGAGTATTGGCACCAACCTCGACCGATCGGTGAACGCCGGCGGTCTGGATCTGCAGGAGCGCGTCGTCGAGATCAACCGCGTCGCGAAGGTCGTCAAGGGCGGCCGTCGCTTCTCGTTCACGGCCCTCGTGGTCGTCGGCGACGAGCGTGACGTGGTGGGTGTCGGCTACGGCAAGGCCAACGAGGTCCCGCTCGCGATCCAGAAGGGTGTGGACCAGGCCAAGAAGAACCTGTTCCGCGTGCCCAAGCACGGCTCGACGATCACGCACCAGACGCTGGGCATCTACGGCTCCGGCCGCGTGCTGCTGAAGCCGGCCTCGGCCGGTACCGGCGTCATCGCCGGCGGCGGCGTGCGCGCGGTGCTCGAGCTCGCGGGCCTGCACGACATCCTCTCGAAGTCGCTCGGTTCGCAGAACCCGATCAACCTCGTGAAGGCGACGATCACCGGCCTGCAGCAGCTGCGCAAGCCGGAGGAGGTCGCGGAGCTGCGCGGTCTGTCGGTCAACGCGGTGCTGGGCCTCGCCTCCAAGGAGGAGCCCGAGGCGGTCGCCGCCGAGACGATCGACGGCGCTCCCCCTGCCGACGAGCCCGCCCCCGAGGCGGCCGCCGCCGACGCGGAGCCCGAGGCTGAGCCCACCGAGGCGCCGGCATGAAGGTGACGCAGGTCAAGTCCAAGAACGGGTCCGACCAGCGCCAGCTGGCCACGCTGCGCTCGCTCGGCCTGCGTGGCATCGGCCAGACGGTCGAGGTCAAGGACACGCCGGAGTCGCGGGGCATGGTCCATCGCATCCGGCATCTCGTGAAGGTGGAAGACGATGGCTAAGACCGAACTGACGCCGACGCCGCCCGAGGAGATCGGGCTGCACACGCTGCGTCCGAACCCCGGCAGCCGCAAGCCGCGCAAGCGCGTCGGCCGTGGTGAGGGATCGGGTACCGGCAAGACGTCCGGTCGCGGCCAGAAGGGCGCGGGCTCGCGCTCCGGCGCGAAGGACCGCACGCGCTTCGAGGGCGGCCAGATGCCGATCCACATGCGGATGCGCAAGCTGCGCGGTCCGCACATGAAGAAGTCGATGCCCTTCGAGCCTTTCCGCACGCACACGCAGACGGTCAACCTCAAGGATCTCGAGCGCCGCTTCGACGCGGGCACCGAGGTCACGCTCGACGCCCTCAAGGCGCACGGGCTGGCCAACCGCAAGGGCGTTGCCGTCAAGGTGCTCGCCGGCGGCGAGCTGACGAAGTCGCTGACCGTCCATGCGCATGCCTTCAGCGCCTCCGCACGTGAGGCGATCGAGAAGGCCGGCGGCACGGCCACGGTCGTCGACCGCTAGGCCCGTCGGCCTGGCGGAACACAGTCAGCGGCTCGGTACCCTGGACGGCCGATGCTGACGACCATCCTCAGCGCCTTCACGGTCGCGGAGATCCGCAAGAAGCTGCTGTTCACCGCAGCCATGCTCGCGGTGTACCGCTTCGGCGCGCACGTCCCGGTGCCCGGGATCAACACGGCCGCCGTCCAATCCGTCCAGGAGCAGTTCGGCGGTGGCGGCGTGCTCAGCCTGCTGAACACGTTCTCGGGCGGCGGCCTGTCCCGCATCGCGCTCTTCGCGCTCGGGATCATGCCGTACATCACGGCGTCGATCATCCTGCAGCTGCTGCAGGTCGTGATCCCCTCCCTCGAGAAGCTCAAGAACGAGGGCGAGGTCGGTCAGCAGCGCATCACGCAGTACACGCGCTACCTCACCGTCGCCCTCGCGTTCGCCCAGGCGATCGGCTACGTCTTCCTCTTCAAGTCCTTCAGTGCGCAGGCCGGCCAGCCGCTCATCACCGAGTTCACCGCGCCGCGCGTGTTCCTGATCGTGCTCTGCCTGACCGCCGGCTGCGTGCTCGTCATGTGGTTGGGGGAGCTGATCACGCAGCGCGGGATCGGCAACGGCATCTCGCTCATGATCTTCGCGTCGATCGTCGCGGGCCTGCCGAAGGGCATCCAGGCCTGGTGGACGAGCCCGGACCCCGTCTTCAAGGTGATGATGCCGTTCCTCGCGCTCGCGGTGATCGCGGCCGTGGTCTTCATGCAGGAGGGGCAGCGGCGGATCCCGATCCAGTACGCCAAGCGCGTCATCGGCCGCCGCATGACGCAGGGCGGGCAGACCTACCTCCCGCTGCGCGTGAACATGGCCGGCGTCATCCCGGTCATCTTCGCTGCGTCGCTCATGGCCTTCCCGCCCACGATCGGCCAGCTGACGCAGGCGAAGTTCGGTGAGGACATCGCGTCGTTCTTCGCGCCGAGCGGCTGGGCCTACATCGTCGGCGAGACGATCCTCATCATCCTCTTCACGTACTTCTACACGGCGGTCACGTTCAACCCCGTGGAGCAGGCGGACAACCTGCGCAAGTACGGCGGCTTCATCCCGGGCGTGCGTCCCGGCAGGCCGACGGCCGAGTTCCTGGACCGCATCCTGGCCCGGCTGACCTTCCCGGGTGCGCTGTACCTCGCTGCGGTCGCGGCGCTGCCGACGGTGCTCATCAACCAGACGGCGGCGAACTTCTACTTCGGCGGCACGAGCCTGTTGATCGTCGTCGGCGTGGCGCTCGACACGATGAAGCAGCTCGAGGCGCAGCTCATGATGCGCAACTACGAAGGCTTCCTGAAGTGACCGCAGACAGCGGGACGGGTCCCGGAACAGGTAGCCTGCGCGCTCCTGTGTCCGAGCTGAACCTCATTCTCCTCGGTCCTCCGGGCGCCGGGAAGGGCACGCAGGCCGAGCGCATCACGGAGGACTTCGACCTTCCGTTCATCTCGACGGGCGACATGCTCCGCGAGGCGGTCAAGACGGGTACCGACCTGGGCAAAGAGGCCAAGGGGTACATGGACCGCGGCGAGCTCGTGCCCGACGACGTGATCATCGGCGTCATCCTCGAGAAGGTGGAGGGCGCCGAGGCCGCCGACGGGTTCGTCCTGGACGGCTTCCCGCGCACGATCGCGCAGGCCGAGGCGCTCGACGATGCATTCGGGAAGCTGGGCCGGGGGCTGACGGCGGCGATCATGCTCGAGGTCCCCGACGAGGAGCTCATCCGGCGTCTGTCCGGCCGGCGCGTCTCCAAGTCGGGTCGCCCGTACCACGTCGACTTCAACCCGCCCAAGGTCGCGGGCAAGTGCGACATCGACGGCTCCGACCTCATCCAGCGCGATGACGACAAGCCCGAGGTCGTCCGCAACCGCCTCGACGTCTACCACCGCCAGACCTCGCCGCTCGTCGACTACTACGAGGACAAGGGCCTGCTGCGGCGCTTCGACGGCACGCTGGCTCCGACCGAGGTGCACGACCACATCCGCGCGACGATCGCGACGCTCAAGCTCGAGGACGAGCTCTAGGGGTGCCTGAGGCGGCCCGTCGACCAGACGGAACCGAAGGTCGTCATGGGCCGGCGAAGGCGGGCCCCCGGACGTCATGATCATCAAGAAGAGCCCAGCGGAGATCGACGCCATGGCCGCCGCCGGCGCGATCCTCGTGCGGACGCTGCGGCTGGTCGAGAGCAAGATCCGGCCGGGCGTCACCACCCTCGATCTCGACGAGGCGGCCGAGCGCTACATCAAGTCGCAGGGCGCCACCCCGGCCTTCAAGGGCTATCGCGGCTTCCCCGGCTCGCTGTGCACGTCTCCCAACGAGATGGTCGTCCACGGCATCCCTGGCTCCTACGAGCTGAAGCGCAGCGACGTCATCTCCGTGGACTGCGGGGTCGTCCTCGACGGCTGGGTGGCCGACGCGGCTCGGACCTTCACGGTCGGCGGTGACGCCGCGGCGACGCCGCTCGTGCGCAAGCTGCTGGACACGACGAAGCAGTCGCTCTTCGACGCGGTGCCCCAGTGCACTGCGGGCAACCACCTCGGTGACGTCTCCAATGCCGTGCAGACCCGCGTGGAGGCCGACGGGCTGTCCATTGTCCGGTCGCTCGTCGGCCACGGCATCGGACGGTCGATGCACGAGGACCCGCAGATCCCGAACTTCGGCGAGCCCGGAAGGGGACCCCTCCTGGAGGAGGGCATGGTCCTGGCGGTCGAGCCGATGGTCACAGCAGGTCGCCATCAGATCCGGATGGGTGACGACAACTGGGCGATCTACTCGCAGGACGGCTCGCTGGCCGCCCACTTCGAGTTCACGATCGCCGTCACGGCCGACGGCCCCCGGGTCCTCACGCCGTGGCACGAGGACACCTGACGCTACCCTGCAGTAGCCGGGTTCCGGTTGGTACGGCTGCTACAGTGGGTGGTCGCGCCTTGCGCGGCGTGAGCCTGCGCGCGCTCCCCAGATTTCCCCCTTTTTGAAAGGACCCATGAAGGTACGACCGTCGGTCAGGCCGATGTGCGAGAAGTGCAAGATCATCCGCCGGCACGGCGCCGTGCTCGTGATCTGCTCGAACCCCCGCCACAAGCAGCGGCAGGGGTAGTTCGATGGCTCGCATCGCCGGCATCAACATTCCTCTGAACAAGCGCGCCGAGATCGGTCTCACGTACATCTACGGCGTCGGTCGCCCCACGGCGAACACCCTCCTGGCCCAGACCGGGATCGAGCCCGACCGCAAGGTGCGCGACCTCACCGACGACGAAGTCGGCCGTCTGCGTGACGCCATCGACGACCTCACCGTCGAGGGCGACCTCCGCCGTGAGCGCAACCAGGACATCAAGCGCCTCATGGAGATCGGCTGCTACCGCGGCCTGCGACACCGGCGTGGCCTGCCCGTTCACGGGCAGAACACGAAGACCAACGCGCGTACCCGCAAGGGCCCCAAGCGGATGCAGGTCGCCGGCAAGAAGAAGGCAGGCAAGAAGTAGAGCATGCCCGCACCTCGTCGACCCCAGCGCGGCCGCCGCAAGCCCAAGAAGAACATTCCTGTGGGCCAGGCCCACATCAAGACGTCCTTCAACAACACCATCGTGTCTCTGACGGACCCCCAGGGCAACGTCATCGCCTGGGAGTCCGCCGGCGCGGCGGGGTTCAAGGGCTCGCGCAAGTCCACTCCGTTCGCCGCGCAGGTGACCGCCGACGCCGCTGCCCGCAAGGGCATCGAGCAGGGGCTCCAGCGCGTCGAGGTGTTCGTCAAGGGCCCCGGATCCGGTCGTGAGACCGCGATCCGGTCCCTGCAGGCGGCTGGCCTCGAGGTGTCGGGCATCAAGGACGTCACCCCACAAGCGCACAACGGCTGCCGGCCCCGCAAGCGGCGCCGGGTCTAGCCGGAGAGTCACATGGCAAGAGATACCTCGCCCCAGTGCAAGCAGTGCCGCCGAGAAGGCCAGAAGCTCTTCCTGAAGGGTGAGCGCTGCCTGACGGACAAGTGCGGCGTCGAACGCCGCGCCTACCCGCCCGGTGATCACGGGCGCGGGCGTCAGAAGCAGTCCGAGTACCGCGTCCAGCTTCGCGAGAAGCAGAAGGCGCGTCGCTACTACGGAGTGCTCGAGAAGCAGTTCCGTTCGTACTACGAGAAGGCGACGAACCAGCCCGGCATCACCGGCGAGAACCTTCTCGCCATGCTGGAGTCCCGTCTGGACAACGTGCTCGTCCGTCTTGGTTTCGCAGCATCCCGGCGCCAGGCCCGCCAGCTGATCCGTCACGGTCACTGGACGGTCAACGGGCGACGGGTCGACATCCCCAGCTTCCAGGTGCGCGAGGGTGACGTGATCGCGGTCAAGGCAGAGACGCCTGCCGGCAACGTCATCCGGGACGCCACCGAGCTCACGGCGCAGGTTCCGGCCTGGCTGCAGGCGGACCACGATTCGCTCACAGCGAAGGTCCTCCGCCGCCCCGAGCGCCGCGAGATCGCAGCTCCGGTCCAGGAGCAGTTGATCGTCGAGCTGTACTCGAAGTAGGAGCTCCCCACTCCACCCAACCCGTGCGCGGACCGGCCCGTGCGCACGGTCTGAACAACCCAGCAAGGACCCTGATGCTCGACTTCCAAGTCCCCCGGATCACCAGTGAGACGGTCGAGGAGAACCGCGGCTCGTTCACGATCGAGCCCCTCGATCGCGGCTTCGGCTACACCTTCGGCAACTCACTGCGCCGTGTGCTGCTGTCCTCGCTGGCGGGGGCGGCGGTCACCAGCGTGCGCATCGAGGGGGTCGCACACGAGTTCTCGACGATCAAGGGCGTCACCGAGGACGTCACCGACATCGTGCTGAACCTCAAGGGCATCGTCTGCAGGATGCACTCCGATGCGACCGAGGTCGAGGCACCGCTCGTCGTCACCGGCCCCGGTGAGATCACCGCGAAGGACATCGACCTGCCCGCGGGCGTCGAGATCCTGAACCCCGACGTGCACGTCGCGACGCTCGACAAGAAGACCAAGCTCGAGCTGTACCTGACGATCGGCCGCGGCCGCGGGTACCGCCCCGCGGACGAGAACAAGTCCCCGGACCAGCCGATCGGCGTCATCCCGATCGACTCGATCTTCTCGCCGGTGCGGCGCGTCGCCTACGCGGTCGAGCAGGCTCGCGTCGGTCAGCGCACCGACTACGACAAGCTCACGCTCGACATCGAGACCGACGGGTCGATCGACCCGACGTCCTCGCTGCGCGAGGCGGCGGAGATCCTCATCTCGCAACTGGCGATCTTCACCGACCCCGACCGCATCGACGAGCTGCGGGCAGGCCCCGGCGGCGTGCTCACCGACGGCAACGGGGCTTCGGCCGCGGGCGCCCAGGGCGCATCCGGCCAGAACAGCCCGATGAACGACATCCTCATCGAGGAGCTCGAGCTCGGCGTCCGGTCGTACAACTGCCTCAAGCGCGCCGGCATCCAGACGGTCGGCGACCTCATCTCGAAGTCCGAGGGCGAGCTCAACGCGATCCCGAACTTCGGCAAGAAGTCGATCGACGAGGTCATCGAGACCCTTGGCGCGCGCGGCCTGAACCTCCGCGACGACTGACCCTCTAGGATCACCGCTTCTCATGCGCCATCAGAAGACCCGCCACAAGCTCTCGCGAAGCACTGCGCATCGCAAGGCGCTGCTCGCCAACCTCTGCAAGGAGGTCATCGAGCACGAGCGCATCAAGACCAGCGAGGCGAAGGCCAAGGCCGTCAAGCCGGAGATCGAGAAGCTCATCACGCTCGCCAAGCGTGGTGACCTGCACGCGCGTCGCCAGGCCCTGGCGACGCTCGGTCAGGACAAGTTCGCGGTCTACAAGCTGTTCGACGAGGTCGCACCGCGATATGTCGAGCGTCACGGCGGCTACACGCGCATCCTGAAGCTCGGCCCGCGCCGGTCGGACTCGACGGAGATGGTCTTCCTCGAGCTGGTGTAGTTGCCGGCGGCGCGGGGCCTGAGCTCCGCGCCGGCACGCCGCGGCTCACTTCGCGTTGCCGACCACCCCGACCGCGCCGACCAGCCCGACGCACCCCACGCAGCCGACGCACGCCACGCAGCCGACGCACGCGATGCACCCCACGCACGCGACGCAGCCGACCGTCGCGACGTTGCCCGAGTTCGCGACGCCGACGACCGTGGCGGCGCTGCCGCTCGTCGCGACCGAGCCCACCGTCGCGATCGAGCCTGCCGTCGCGACGCTTGCGACCGTCGCGAGCGAGCCCGCGGTCCCGATCGAGGCGACCGTCGCGAGGCTGCACCTGGTGGCGATGCTGTGCGGCATGCCACCAGCCTAAGCAGCCCGCAAGACGAACGCAGCCCACGAGCGCCACGGGCGCCAGCGGTCGGCGAAGGCCGCGAACGCCTCCGGCTGCTCCAGAGCCGGGTTGCCGTAGCGCTGCGCCGCGATCGCCCGGACGCGAGGCTCGGCCGTCGCCGGCGCATCGGCCGCGCCGGCGCCGCGGATCACGATGAGCGCAGCGGAGAACGGGCCGATGCCGGGCAGCTCGCGAACCGCCGCCATCGCGTCCTCGGGGTCCATGCCGCGCAGGCGCTCCGCGTCCAGGTCGCCGTCCAGCGCCGCCTCGGCGACTCCCCGTACCCGCTCCGCCTTGACCGACGGCATCGGCAGCGTCCCCAGCTCGAGCACCGCCTCCGGGGCCGGGAACGGCCGGTACGTCGTCCCGCCGTGCTCCAGGGGCGTGCCCGCCCCTGCGACGAGCTCGTCGCGCATGCGCAGCGCCTGCGCGTGCTGCGTGCGCTGGGTCAGGATCGACCAGACCGCCGCCTCCCAGGGCGTGGGGAACAACACCGGGCGCAGTCCCGGCTTCGCGCGCTGGACCTCGCCGAGTACCGCGTCGCGCTCGCCGAGGTGCGCCCACCCCGTGGCGTCGTGGTCCAGCGACAGGACCCGCGTGACCTGCCCCTCGAGCTCGGGGTGGCCGTGTCCCGCGACGACCTCGCCGTGCACGCCGTCGCCGCCCGCGTGCAGCCGGACGACCGCGCCGTCGAGCGCCAGGTGCAGCGCCTCGCGGTCGCCCGGCTGTCCAGCCGGCCGGAACCCGCCGAGGAAGTCGCGTGCCTGCGCCAGCGAGAACGGGCCCCGGGGCACGATGGTGAATGCTGCCGTCATGACCAGCAGGATGCTCCTCGAGTACGACGGCCGCGCGTTCGCCGGATGGGCGCGCCAGCCCGACCAGCGCACGGTTCAGGCCGAGGTCGAGCGCGCCCTGGAGTCGGTACTCGTCGAGGAGTCCGTCCCGGTGACCGTCGCGGGTCGCACGGACCGCGGGGTGCACGCCTGGGGGCAGGTCTGCTCCTATGAGCACGAGGCGGTCGACCCGCTACGCCTCAACGCCGTCCTGCCCGCCGACGTCGCGGTGCTCGAGTGCAACCCGGCACGGGACGGATTCGACGCCCGCGGCGACGCCCGGTCGCGCACCTACTGCTACCGCGTGCTCAACCGCCGCGCCCGGTCGGCGCGGCTGGAGGGCACGGTCCTCTGGTACGCACGGCGCCTGGACCGCGACGCGCTGGATGCCTGCGCCGCCGCGCTGCTCGGCACCCACGACTTCACCGCCTTCACCCCGTCGGTCACCGATCACGTCCGCTTCCAGCGCCACGTCCTCGACGCGCACTGGGAGCGCGACGGCGACCTCCTGGGCTTCTGGATCACCGCGGACACGTTCATGCGCCACATGAACCGGGTGCTGGTCGGCACGATGCTCGAGGTCGCGCTGGGGCGGCGCTCCGTGGAGGAGTTCGGGGCGCTGCTACGCGGTGCGCCGCGGTCGGACGCGGGCGCGACGGCAGCCCCGCACGGGCTCGCGCTCGTCTCGGTCGACTACGGCGACGGGGCGAGTCCGCTGCGGTAGGCGTAGGACACGGCCTGCGCGCGGTCGCGCACGCCCGCCTTGGCGAAGACGCGGTTGACGTGGCTCTTCACCGTCGCGGTGCTGACGACGAGCCGGTCGGCGATCTCCTGGTTGGACAGGCCCTCGGCGATGAGCACGAGCACCTCGGCCTCGCGCGGCGTCAGCCCGTCCGGCAGCGCTGCCGTCTCGCCCTGCGCGACGGCGCCGATGACGTGGTGCTGCACCGCGGCGTCCAGCGCGGCCTCGCCACGGGAGACGGCCATGATCGCGCGCGAGATCTCCTCGGCGCCGGCGTCCTTGGTCAGATAGCCGCGCGCGCCGGCGCGCAGCGCGCTCAGGACCGTTGGCTCGTCCGCGTAGGTCGTCAGGGCGATCACCCGCGCGGCGGGACGCGCGTCGGCCAGCCGCCGGGTGGCCTCGATGCCGTCCATCCGGGGCATCCGCAGATCCATGAGGACGACGTCGGCACCGCGCGCGACCGCCAGCCGCACCGCCTCCTCGCCGTCGGCGGCGGTGCCGACGACCTCGATCCCGTCGAGCAGGCCGAGGAGCATCTCCAGGCCCTCGCGGACGACGCGCTGGTCGTCGGCCAGCAGCACCCGGATCGGATCAGGCTCCACTGGCGCTGGCCTCCGGGAGGAACAGCTCGACGCGGAAGCCGTTGTCCGTCGGGGTCGCCGCGAGCCGGCCGCCGAGCAGCTCGGCGCGCTCGCGCATGCCGGTGAGGCCGTATCCGAGCCCCGGCTCGCGCTCGTCCTCGGCGGGGCCGGCATCGCCGTCGGCGCGGACGTCCTCGACCACGAGG
The DNA here is from genome assembly GCA_963837655.1 of uncultured Solirubrobacterales bacterium. Classification (GTDB taxonomy): domain Bacteria; phylum Actinomycetota; class Thermoleophilia; order Solirubrobacterales; family Solirubrobacteraceae; genus CAVVSD01. Next base: position 609,231 of record CAWIOK010000023.1, on the reverse strand, counting down.
CGCGTGCCGTCGGGCTCGTAGCGCAGGCGGAGGTCGACATGGGCCGGACGCGCGTGGCGGCGCACGTTCGTCAGCGCCTCCTGCGCCGTGCGGTACACGGCCAGGCGCGCTTCGGAGCTGAGCTCGCGCGGGCGGCCGTCGAAGGCCAGATCGCACTCCACGTTCGTCTGCTCGCGGAACGCCTCAGCGAGGGCGGGCAGCCGGTCGGGCCCGGGCATCTCGCCGCCGCGGAGCGCCTCGATCGCCCTGCGCGCCTCCTCCAGCCCTGCTCGGGCCAGCCCGTGGCTGCGCTCGATCGCGTCGGTCACCTCGGGATCGGCGTGGCGCGAGCGGGCCAGCAGGCGCGCGCCCTCCAGCTGCACCGTGAGCGCCGACAGGGAGTGGGCGAGCACGTCGTGCATCTCGCGCGCGAGGCGGGCGCGCTCGCGCAGCTGCACCGCCTGGGCGTGCGCCTCGCGCGACGCCTCGAGCTCGGCGACGGTCTCCTCCGCGCGCTGCAGGCCACGGCGCGACGCGCGCATGCCGTACCCCATCACGAAGAACAGGGTCCCGACCGCGTCGCCCACGAGCACGTCGGAGAAGGACGTCGCATCGTCGGTCAGCACGTGGATGGCGCTGATCGCGACGACGCCGGCGACGAAGCCCAGCAGCGCCTGCCGTGGGCGCAGCTGGACGCAGATGATCCCGAGCGTCATGTAGAGCGCCAGGAACCCGGCGCCGTCGGGCTGCAGGATCGTCAGCCCGAGCGCGCTCGCGGCCACGAACCACAACCCCCGCCGCTCGCCCGTCCGGGCGCGCGACATCGAGAAGACGACCGCGCCAAGGAAGGCGAGCAGGAACGCGAGCACGGGCAGCCCCTCGCCGTGCAGTGCGGGCCGGGGATCGACCTGCAGCGACGATCCCACCACCAGCGCCACGAGCGCCGCCCCGAAGACGCGCATGACAAGCGACGGGCCGAATGGACGCGATTGCACCATCGCTGCGGACGATAGGCCGCCCCCCTGCGTGCGTCATCGGCCTCGAGGTTGCACCCGGCCTCCACCCACGGGTTGGCGCGGAACCGTCCCGCGCGCCGACGACAACCCGCACGGCCGGGCGTACGTTGCCGACCATGACAGCGACCACGACGACGAACCTGGCGATCCAGGTGCAGGGACTGCGCAAGTCCTACGGCGACAAGGAGGCCGTGCGCGGCGTCGACCTCGAGGTCCGGACGGGAGAGATCCTCGCGCTGCTGGGACCGAACGGCGCCGGCAAGACGACGACCGTCGAGATCCTCGAGGGCTTCCACGCCGCCACCGCGGGCGAGGTCCGCGTCCTCGGCCAGGACCCCTGGGGCGGCGACCGCGCCCTGCGCGACCGCATCGGCATCGTGCTGCAGGAATCCGAGCCTGAGGTCAACCTCACCGTCCGCGAGTGCCTGCAGCTGTACGCCGGCTACTACTCCTCGCCGCGCGACGTCGACGACACGATCGGGCTCGCCGGCCTCGTCGAGCAGGCCGACCAGCGCACGACGCGCCTGTCCGGCGGTCAGCGCCGCCGGCTGGACGTCGCGCTGGCGCTCATCGGCGATCCCGAGCTGATCTTCCTCGACGAGCCGACCACCGGCTTCGACCCGGCCGCCCGCCGGGCGTCGTGGGAGGTCATCTCAGGGCTGCGCGCACTCGGCACGACGATCCTGCTGACGACGCACTACATGGAGGAGGCCGAGCGCCTGGCCGACCGCATCGCGGTCATGCGCGACGGTGTCATCGTCGCCACCGGGACGCCGGCGACGCTCGGCGGCCGCAACCGCGCGGGCGGGACGATCGCCTTCACCCTGCCCGACGACGTCGACCTCGACGAGCTCGCCCCCGGCGCGTCGCTCGACGACGACCGGCGGGTGGTGATGACCAGCGCCGCTCCGATGGCCGACCTGCACGAGCTGACCGGCCGGGCGATCGCGCTGGGCCTGGAGCTGGCGGACATCGAAGTGCGCCGGCCGACCCTGGAGGACGTCTACCTGGAGCTCACGGCATGACCGCCACACTCGTCCTGCATCAGCTGCGCTTCGATGCCATCGCGGCGCTGCGCAACCGGCGCACGGTCTTCTTCTCGATCGCGTTGCCCGTCCTGCTGCTCGTCGTCCTGACGGGTCTCTACGGGAGCAGCGAGCAGGTCACGGTGATCGGCAAGACCGTCGACGCCAACCAGGCCTTCGTGCCCGGCGTCATGGCGCTGGCCGTCCTGACCTCGTCCTTCATCGCCCTGCTCATGACCGTCGCGGGGCAGCGCCAGGCGGGCGTGCTGAAGCGTCGCCGCGCGACCCCGGTGCCGCCGACCGTGCTCATCCTGGGACGCGCGCTCACGTCGACCGGCATCGCGATCGCGGCGATCGCCGTGATGCTGGTGATCGCCGCCGCGGCGTACGACATCAAGCCCTACGCCGGGTGGGAGCTGCCGATGCTGATCTCGGTCGTCTGCGGCTCGCTGTGCTTCGCGGCGTGCGGCTTCGCGGTCGCGGGACTCGTGACGAGCCCCGAATCCGCCGGCCCGATCGTGCAGGTCATCCTGCTCCCGCTGCAGCTGATCTCCGGCGTCTACTTCCCGGTCGCCGGTCTCCCCGACTGGCTGCACACGGTGGCGAGCATCTTCCCGCTCATCCACGTGACCGAGGCGTTCCAGCACGCCATGCTCCCCGACCCCACGATCCCGTGGAGCGACCTCGGCGTCATGGCGATCTGGTTCCTCGGCGCGGCGGCCGTCGCGGTGAAGACCTTCCGCTGGCTTCCGGCCCGCTGATTCGTAGACTCGGGCGGGTGCGGGTCCTGCTGACGAACGACGACGGCCTGGAGGCCGAGGGTCTCCAGGTCCTGCGCCGGGAGCTGCTGAAGGTCCCCGGCATCGAGCTGGTGGTGATCGCCCCCGACGGCAACCGCTCTGCGACGGGTCGCTCGATCACCACCCGGAGGCCGTTGTGGGTCGAGGAGGTCGACTTCGGGGACGGCACGGTCGGGTACGCGACCGACGGCACGCCGGTGGACTGCGTCCGCCTCGCCGCGACCGGCCTGGTCGACGGCTTCGAGGCGGAGATGGTGGTCGCAGGCTCCAACCACGGCTCCAACCTCGGTGACGACATCACCTACTCCGGCACCGTCGCGGCGGCGCTCGAGGGGATCCTGCTCGGGCTCCCGGCCGTCGCCCTCTCGCAGCAGTCGGCGGCGAGGGAGATGGACTTCCGGCTCGCGCAGGAGTTCTCCTTCGACGAGGGAGCGCGTTTCGTCGCGCGTGTCGTGGAGGAGCTCGAGCGGGTGCCGATGCCGGAGGGGACGCTCCTGAACGTCAACGCGCCCGCCGGCGACGCCGATCGCGTGGAGGTCTGCCGGCTGGGCAAGCGCATCTTCCGCGACGAGCTCAAGCTCGTTGAGGAGGAGGGTCAGGCCCGCCGGCGCTACTGGATGTACGGGGCGGTCACCGGCTACCACGAGGTGGAGGGCACGGACCTCGCGGCCATCGCGGCCGGCCACATCGCCGTGACGCCGCTGCACTTCGACCTGCTCGACGTCGACGGGATGGACGCGCTCGCACGCCGCAACCTCGCGCGCCTGCTCGCACCTGCTGCAGAGGAAGTCGAATAAGGGTGGCGTCGAAGACGGTCGCGACGCGGGCCGAGGAGCTGCGCGAGCAGCTACGCCACCACGGCTACCGCTACTACGTCCTCGACGACCCTGAGATCGGCGACGACGACTACGACGGGCTCCTCGACGAGCTGCGCGCCATCGAGGCGGAGCATCCCGAGCTGCGCACGCCCGACTCACCGACGCAGCGCGTCGGCGGCGAGCCGGTCTCCAACCTCACCAAGGTCACCCACGAGCTGCCGATGCTCTCGCTGGCCAACGCGCGCTCGGAGGAGGAGCTGCGCGCGTGGGTCGCGCGCATGCGCGGCCACCTCGCGCGGGAGGGGATCGAGGACCCCGAGTTCACGTTCGTCGCCGAGCCGAAGATCGACGGCCTGGCGATCTCGCTGCTCTACGAGAACGGCGTCCTGGTCCGCGGCGCCACGCGCGGCAACGGCGAGGTCGGCGAGGACGTCACCCACAACCTGCGCACCATCGGCTCCATCCCGCTCAGCTTCGAGGACGCCCCGCCGCTCATCGAGGTCCGCGGCGAGGTGTACATGTCGCTGCCGGACTTCGCGGCGCTCAACGAGCGACGGGCGGCGGCGGGCCTGTCGACGTTCATGAACCCGCGCAACTCGGCGGCCGGCACGATCCGCCAGCTCGACCCCAAGCTGGCGGCCGAGCGCCCGCTGAGCATGTGGTGCTACGGCATCGGGCGCACCGACGGCGTGAGCTTCACGTCGCATCACGAGGGCCTGGAGTGGCTGTCGGCGCACGGCTTCCGCGTCAACGGCGACGTGAAGGTCCTCGACACCGAGGATGCCGTCGTCAGGCAGTGCCTCGCCTGGCAGGACCGGCGCGGCGCCCTGGACTTCGAGATCGACGGCGTCGTCGTGAAGGTGGACGACCTCGAGCTACAGCGGCGGCTGGGCACCATCGGGCGCGATCCGCGCTGGGCGATCGCGTGGAAGTTCCCGCCGACCACGAAGGTCACGACGCTGCACGGCATCGAGTGGAACGTCGGCAAGTTCGGCGACCTGCATCCGTTCGCGGTGCTCGAGCCGGTGCAGGTCGGCGGCGTGACGGTGAAGCTCGCGACGCTGCACAACGAGGAGGACCTCGCCCGCAAGGACATCCGCGTCGGCGACGACGTCATCGTCCTGCGCGCGGGGGACGTCATCCCCCAGGTCGTCTCACCGGCACCGCACGCCGTCGAGCGCGAGGGACGCTCCGGCCCCACGGTGCCGCCCGCGAACTGCCCGTCGTGCGGCACGCCGACGGAGAAGCCCGAGGACTCGGTCTTCACCCGCTGCCCCAACCGCGTCTGCCCGCAGCGCCAGTGGCAGCTGCTCAAGCACTTCGTCTCCCGCGGCGCGATGGACATCGATGGTCTTGGCGAGAAGCAGGTCGCCACCTTGCAGGAGCAGGGCCTGGTGACGACCGCTGCGGACTTCTACCGCTTGACGCCCGAGCAGCTCGTGGAGCTCGAGGGCTACGGCGAGCTGTCGGCCCAGCGCACCGTCGAGAACATCGAGCGGTCCAAGCAGCAGGGACTGGAGCGGCTGCTGTTCGCCGTCGGCCTCGAGGAGGTCGGCGAGATCACGGGGCGCAACCTCGCCGCGCGGTTCCGGTCCATGCGGGCCCTCATGGATGCGACACCCGAGCAGATCGAGGAGACGCCGGGTATCGGGACGAAGATGTCCGAGATCATCCACGAGCAGCTCGCGGACCCGCAGATGCGCGAGCTCATCTCCGATCTCCGCGATCAGGGCGTCGTCATGGAGCTCGAGGGCCCGCCGCCAGGCGACGGGCCGCTCTCGGGCAAGACGCTGGTGCTGACCGGCTCGCTGCCGGAGCTGACCCGCGAGGAGGCCACGAAGCGCGTCCTGGCGGCGGGCGGCCGCGTGACGACCGGGGTGTCGAAGAAGACCGACTACGTCGTCGCAGGCCAGTCGCCGGGGTCCAAGCTCGAGAAGGCCGAGCGACTCGGCGTGCCTGTGCTCGACGAGGCCGGGCTGCTCGACCTCCTCCAGAGCTGACATCCACCGGCTGCACCCGAACTGCTGAATCAGGGCACTAGCTCGGTGCCGCGCCGCCGCCGGCCTCGGTCTCCGGGGCCGGCGGCGCCGGCGCGGAGGGCGGGGTGACGTCGGGCCCGGCGTCGGACCCGTCCCAGCCGGCCAGCGTCGCCGCGATCCGGTCCTGGATGGCGTGGGCCGACCCGACGTTCACGCCGTTCATGAGCAGTGCGAAGGCGACGACGCCGCCGTCGCCCGTCGTGCAGTAGCCGGCGAGGTTGCTCGTGTAGCGCAGCGTGCCGGTCTTCGCCCGGCAGCTACCCGCGGCGGCCGTCCCGCGCATCCTGCGCTGCAGCGTGCCGCTCACGCCCGCCACCGGCAGCGACGCCGTGAAGGGCTGCGCGAACTGCATGTTCGCGACACGCTGCAGCAGCCGCACGACCTGTCGCGGTGTGGTGCGGTCGCGCCGCGAGAGCCCCGAGCCGTCGACGATCCGGGGATGCACGCCGATGTCGTCCAGCGTCGCACGCGCCGCCGCGGCCCCCGCAGCCGTCGTCCCGCCCGCGCCGTGCGCTGCCCCGAGTCGCTTGAGGAGCATCTCGGCCAGGTAGTTGTCCGACGGCCCGTTCATCGCGGCGACGACCGCGCTCAGCGGCGGCGACTGGATCTGCGTCACGTCGACCGCGGCCGCGGGCGCGGTGCCCGCGTCGACGTCGCCGGTCACCCGCACGCCTGCCAGCTTCAGCGCCCGCGCGAACCGGCGCGCCGCGCTCGCCGCCGGAGCGCTCTGCAGCCCCTTGGAGTCCCAGCCGCGGTTGACCGCAAGGCCGGTGAGCAGGCCGCTGAGCTCTCGGTCGTAGCGGTAGTCGCTGTCGGGACTGCCGACGCGATGGTCGAACGCGCTGTCGTCGCCGAGCACGCCACCCTTGATCGTCGTCACGCCCGCCGCCTTCACATCGGCCGCGAGCTGCGTGATGCCCGCGGGGGTGAGCGTCGGGTCGCCGCCGCCGACGAGGTACAGCGGGCCGGAGATCACGCCGTTGACCGGCGCGGTGTCCGCCACGGCGCGGGTGGTGATCCTGCCGTCCGGGCCGTCGCGCATGAACGTGGCCGTGCTCACGAACAGCTTCTCGACCGATGCCGGGACGCGCTGGTTGTCGGCGCGGAGCGAGAAGATCGTCCGGCCGCTGTCGAGGTCGCGGACGACAGCGCCGGACGAGGGCCCGGCGAGGCGCATCTCGCGGGTCAGCTTCGCCTGGACCGAAGCCAGGGATGCCGCCGGCGCAGGACCGGCGGTGAGGAGCGCCGCCGCAAGGACTGCGACGGCAACGATGAGGAATCGGCGCACGGAGGACACGAAGGTGCAGAACACCGCACCTGCCGGACAAGTGCGCTGCCGGCGCAACGCAATCGGTGTTGCGCCGGCGACAACGGCTTCGCCTTGTGTCTGGGCGAGCCGGGTCCTCTAAAGCTTGGCGGGTTCCGGCTGTTGCTCGGCCTGCAGACTGGTGATGAACAACGTCTTGTCGATGCGTCCCTGGAAGATCGGCACCCCCATCTCCATGCACTTCGAGATGACCTCTCGGCGCTCGAGCCCGGCTTCGCGCGCGAGCTCGGTGGGGGTCAGGTGGTTGGCCATTGGCGGCTGCCTCCTATGGATTGCTTGCGACAAGCACTTCGTTTGTAGCACTTGTCACGGACGTGAACAACGGGTCGGTCGGTGCTGCATGCCTAGATCGGGTTGGGGATGTCGATGAACTTGTGCACGATCGCGTGCTCGCGCGCCAGGAGCTCGCCCAGGCGGCGCACGCCGAAGGTCTCCGTCGCGTAGTGGCCGGCGGCGATGAAGTGGATGCGCTCCTCCCGCGCGACCGCTGCGACGCGCTCGGCCGGCTCGCCGGTGAGGAAGGCGTCGAGGTCACCCGCGACCGCGTCGGCGACGTAGTCGGCGCCCGCGCCGGACACGATGCCGATCCTGCGGACCCGGTCGGGGCCCTCGCGGAGGGTGAGCGGCTCGCGATCGGTCAGGGTGGTGACGCGGTCGATGAGCTCGTCGATCGAGATCCCGTCGCCGCCGAAGTCCCCGGCGACGCCGATCGGCACGCCGTGGTGCTCCGCGAACGGCGCGGTCGAGACGCAGCCGAGGCCCTCGGCGAGGAGCGCGTTGTTGCCGTGCTCGGGGTGGCCGTCGAGAGGGAGGTGGTAGGCGGCGAGCGCCATGTCGTGCGCGAACAGCGGCGCGAGGCGGCGGTGCAGCGCCGGTGTGACCTGCATCGGCATGCCGCGCCAGAACAGGCCGTGGTGGACGAGGACGAGGTCAGCGCCCTCCTGGGCCGCGCGCTCGAAGAGCTCCACGTGCGCGCTGACGCCGGTCACCACGGTGGCGACATCGCGGCCGCCTGGGACCTGGAGCCCGTTGGGTCCGAAGTCATCGAATCGCTCCGGCTCCAGGAGCTGGTCGAGGAAGGCGATCACCTCGTGCGTCGACGCGGCCGTCATCCGGTCAGCGCACCGTAGCGAACCTCCGGCGCGCGCGTCGCACTTCGCGTCCGCAGGGCAGACGACACACCGGACAACGGTGCGACAAAAGCCTGGAAACACGGGCTGTTTCGGACCCCGACATTCGTCCGGTACCGGGATTGGAGTCTCAGGTCGGCGGGCATCATCCGCCCCGTCAAGGGAAGTCGACGGGACCGTTCGGGGGGGCGGTCCCAGGTACGGAGACCATGAGCAGATGACCGGGGTACTGTCGGTGCCGAGCCCGCGGAAGACCGTCGGGGGAGCTCTCGATGACGATGAGCTCGTCGCACGCCTCCGCAGCGGGGATGACCGCGCGTTCGAGATCCTCTTCGAGCGCTATCAGGGCCGGATCACCGCGTACGTCCGCGGCATGGTGCGCGACCACGGGCGCGCCGAGGACCTCACCCAGGAGATCTTCTTCAACGCGCTTCGGCGCATGCGCGACACCGACCGGCCGATCGCCTTCCGTCCCTGGATCTACGAGATCGCCAAGAACGCGTGCATCGACGCGCACCGGCGGTCGCGGCGGACCCAGGAGGTCTCCTACGACAACGACGAGGCGCTCGGCGCGGCCGACCACGGCCGGCTGGTGAACCCGCGCGCGGTCACCGACGTCGCCGAGGCCCGCGAGTCGCTCGAGAGCCTGCAGGGCGCGCTCGGCGCGATGTCGGAGTCGCACGTGGACGTCATCGTCCTGCGCGAGCTCGAGGGCCGCAGCTACGCCGAGATCGGCGAGCAGCTCGGCATGAGCCGCGCCGCCGTCGAGAGCACGCTCTTCCGTGCGCGCAAGCGGCTGGAGGCGGAGTACAACGATCTCGTCAGCGGCGAGCGCTGCCGCCAGGTGCAGGCGGCGTTCGACACGATGCACGGCGGGCGGCCGCGGTTGCGCGACCGTCGGCAGATCTCACGCCACCTCGCCTGGTGCCAGGCGTGCCGTCATCAGGCGCGGCTCGCGGGGCTCGACATCGAAGTCGCACCGCGCGTCCCGCTGCGCAAGAAGGTCGGCGGGCTCTTCCCCGTCCCGGCCTTCATCCGCGAGTGGCTCGCTCGCGGCGTCCTGCCCGGCCAGATCGCCGGCATGGGCGACCCCCTGTTCGAGTGGGGGCGCGCCGCGGTGGCCGCCGTGGTCGTCGCGGTGGTGGGCGTCGGAGCGGGGCAGATCATCGGCGGCGGTCCCGTCGTCGACGCCAGGCCGTACGCGCCGGGCGCGGCGGTCTACGGGAGCGGCGACGCGGCAGGCGCGACGCCCGTCCTCGGGAAGGTCTACGCGCTCGTCGGCACGCAACCCCCGCTCGCGCAGGGCGGCGGCGGCGGCGTGACGCTGCCGGGGACCGGCACGCTGGGCGCGCCGCTCGCGGCCGGCCCGCTGGCTGCCCAGGCGCAGCCCGGCGCTCCGCTCCGGGCCGCAGGAGGCAGTGGAGCGGCCGGAACGCTGCCCGCAGGGCTGCGTGACCCGGTGCAGGCGGCCGGCGCGTCCGTCGGCGGCGCGGGCGGGGTCCTCGGCGGCACCGTCGGCGGTGTGGCCGGGACGGTCGGCGGCACCACCCAAGGGCTGACGAACACGGTCAACGGCACGGTCCGCGACTCGACCGGCACGGTCGGCGGCGCGGTCCGCGACGTCAGCGGCACCGCAGGCGGCGCGGTGCAGGGTGTGACGAACACGACGAACACCGCGGTCAACGGCGTCAGCCGGACCGCGGGCGGGCTCGTGCGCGACGTGACCCAGAACCCCACGAACGTCGGCGGGGCGGTCAGCAACGCCGTCCGCAACACGACCGGGACGGTGCGCGACACCACGAACGCGGCCACCGGCACGGTGAACGGGACCGCCCGCAACACGACCCAGGCGGTGCAGAACACCGTCCAGAACACCACCGGGACCGTCAACAACACCGCGCAGAACGTCACCGGCACCGTGAACGGGACCGTCGGCGAGGTGACCAAGACCGCGACGAACGCCGTGCAGGGCGTGGTGAACAGCGTGCCCAAGCCGGCGACGCCGGCCGCGCCCGCATTGTCGACCCCGACCCCGGCGCCGGCGGCTGCGACCACCCAGTCGACGGCGCCGGCCCCGCAGGCGGCACCGGTCCAGCAGGTGGTCGAGAACACGACGAGCGCGCTCGGCGGGCTGCTCGGAGGACGCTGAGCTATCCTCGTCGGGCCTCGGGGCGTGGCGCAGCCTGGTAGCGCGCACCGTTCGGGTCGGTGAGGTCCCCGGTTCGAATCCGGGCGCCCCGATTGGCACGTAGCATGGCGTGACCCGGACGCCGAGGAGGCGCGATGACGCAGGTGCCCGAGATGTCGACGGCCCCGGCCTCCGCGGAGCCGGTCACGCTGAGCGGCGGGGCCGCGCTCACGCGCGTGCTCCGTGCGTCCGGCGTCCTCGATCTCTTCGGCGTGCCGGCGGGCAAGCTCACGACGTTCCTCGGCGCGGTCTCCCGCGACGGCGCCTTCCGCCACATCGGGACGCGCCACGAGGCCGCGGCGGTCTGGATGGCCGGCGCGCTCTTCCAGGCGACCGGCCAGATCGCCGTCGCCTACGGGGAGAGCGGACCGGGCTCGCACAACCTCGTCTCCGCGCTGGGCACCCTGCGCAACAACAACCTCGCCGCGCTCATCCTCACGCCCGGCGCACCGAGTGCCGTCGCCTACCCCCACCAGGGGCTGGTGATGGACAGCGACAACGAGCGGCTGTTCGCATCGTCGACGACGTGGAGCGGCGTCGCCCGCTCACCGGACCGGATCCCGCAGCTCGTCCGCTGGGCACTGCGCGAGGCGCTGACCGGACGGCCGGGGCCGGCGCACCTCGAGATCCCGATCGACGTGCTCCGCGCCGAGGCGACCTTCGACCCCGCCGAGCTCGACGCCGGCCTCGAGCACTTCCTGCCCACCGGGCGCGCTCCGGCCGACCCGGCGGCCGTCGAGCAGGCCGCCGCCCTGCTCGCGCGCGCCGAGCGCCCTCTGATCATCGCCGGCGGCGGCGCCGCGCTGGCCGGTGCCGAGGGCGAGCTGCGCGCGCTGGCGGCGACGCTCGGCGCTGCGGCCACCACCACGCAGATGGGACTCGGCGTCGTCTCGACCGCCGACCCGCGGTTCTTCGGCCACGGCGGGGTCATCGGCGGGGAGGCGATCGTCCGGGCGATGGCAGAGGCGGACGTCGTGCTCTCCGTCGGCTGTCGCTTCTCGTCGTGGCTGTGGACCGGCGTCGGCCCGGCGGTCGCCGGCTGGCCGCGGCAGGAGCTCATCCAGATCGACGTGGATCCGTCGTCCATCGGACGGCTGCGCGCGGTGAGCGTCGGCCTCGCCGGCGACGCGCGGGCCGTCCTCGGCCAGCTGCTCGAGGCGGTCGGGCGCGGCGCCGCCGACGCCACGTGGGTCGACTCGCTCGTGGATGAGCACCGCAGCGCCCGCGCCGCGATGCTCGCTGCGGCGACGCCGGTGAACGGCACGATGCACCCGGCCGCGCTGGCCGATGCGCTCGGCCGCGCGCTGCCCGGCGACGCCCTCGTGACCTACGACGGTGGGCACACGACGTTCTGGAGCAACGACCTCACGCCGGCGCTGGAGCCGCGCACCCGCTTCCACGAGCCGGGGATGGGCCACCTCGGCTTCGGCATCCCGGCGGCGCTGGCCCTCAAGGCCAGGTTCCCCGGGCGCGCCGTGGTCAACATCACCGGCGACGGCGCCTTCGGCTTCACGATGCCCGAGCTGGACACCGCACGGCGGTACGGGCTCGCCGCGGTCAACGTCATCCACGACAACCAGTCCTGGGGGGTCATCCGCCTCGCGCAGGACCGCGGTGGGTTCGAGTTGGGGACGGCCCTGGAGGGCACCGACTACGCGGCGGTCGCGCAGGCTCTGGGCTGCCACGGCGAGGTCGTCGAGCGCCCCGAGGAGGTCGCGCCCGCGCTGGAGCGCGCGCTCTCGTCGGGCCTGCCCGCCGTGATCGACGCGCGGGTGGCCTTCGTCCCGCACCCCGGCATGGGGCGCTTCGCCGGGGCGGGCAGCCGGTGAGGTCCTGCCGGGCGCCGGCACGGGCGGCTGCGCCGGTCTCCGGCGGGGGCTACCGGCGGCTCTTCCACGACCTGCCCGCGCTGGAGGTCGACGAGCGCGAGCTGCATGCGCTCGGGGCGCCGGGTGGACCGTGCGACGTGGGCCCCGACTTCGTCGACGAGGACGACCGCGCCGCCCCGGCGGCCGTCTGGCCGTTCTTCGGGCAGTTCGTCGCGCACGACATCACGGCCGACCGCACGCCGATCGGGCGGCGTGGGGACCCGTCGCGGATCCGCAACTTCCGCGCGCCGAAGGCCGATCTGGAGGGCGTCTACGGCACGGGTCCGGTCGGTTCGCCCTACCTCTACCGCCGCGACGATCCCGCCAAGCTCCTTCTGGCCCCCGGCGGCCACGACGTTCCGCGCAACCACGAGGGCATCGCGCTGGTCGGGGACGCGCGCAACGACAGCCACCTCTTCATGAACGGGCTGCAGGTCGCGTTCATCGGTCTGCACAACCGGATCGTGGACCGGCTGCGCTCGGACGGCGCGCCCGATCCCGAGGTCTTCGACGACGCCCGGCGGGCGGCGACGTGGCACTACCAGCACATCATCCTCCGCGAGTTCCTGCCCGGGCTGATCGGCCCGGAGCTGTGCGCCGAGCTGCTGGACGGAGGCGCGCCGCCGCGGTCGGGGGACGGGGCGCCGTTCATCCCGTTCGAGTTCGCCGATGCCGCGTATCGCTACGGGCACTCGCAGATCCGCAGCAGCTACCAGGTGAACCCGGGGTTCGGCCCCTGCGCGCTGTTCCCCGACCTCATGGGGTTCGGGCCGGTCAGCGAGACGCACGCGGTCGCCTGGGAGCTGCACGTCGACGTGCCGGGCAGGCCTCCCGCGCAGCGGGCCAAGCGGATCGACGGGCGGCTGGCGCGCTCGCTCATCGCACTGCCGGCGGAGATCTCCGGCGAGCAGGCCGGCTCGGCCTACGCGTCGCTCGCCAACCGCGACCTGGAGCGCGGCCTCACGGTCGGGCTGCCCTCCGGCGAGGCGATCGCGCGGCGCCTGGGCGCTCCCACGCTCGACCGCGAGCAGGTCGGCCTCGCCGAGCATGGCTGGGTCGCGGAGACGCCGCTGTGGCTCTACGTGCTCAAGGAGGCCGAGGCGCTGCACGACGGCCTGCGGCTGGGCCCGGTCGGCGGGCGCATCGTCGGCGAGGTCCTCACGGGGATCATCGACGCGGATCACGACTCGTTCCGCGCGCTGGACCCGCAGTGGACGCCGGGCCAGTTCGGGCTCGCCGACGTCCTGGTGCCCTGAGGCGCCTCAGGATCGCGCGCCGTCGGCCAGCGGGACGACCGCGCGCAGGTGGGTTCCCTCCCCCGGGGGGCTGTCCACCTCGAGCGTGCCGTCGACCGCGGCGACGCGGTCGGCGAGGCCGCTGAGCCCCGACCCGGTCGTGGCCCTGGCTCCGCCGACGCCGTCGTCGCGCACGTCGACGACGAGCGCGCCGTCGACGCGCTCGACACCGACGCTCGCGCTCGACGCGCCGGCGTACTTGGCGATGTTGGTGAGCGCCTCTGCGACCGTGAAGTAGACCGTCGTCTCCGCGGCTGCAGGGAGGCGTCCCTCGGGGAGCGCGAGCACGTCGACGGCAACGGGCGAGCGCGAGACGAGCGCCTCGATCGCCGGGCCGAGGCCGTGATCGGTGAGCACCGCGGGATGGATCCCGCGGGCCAGCTCGCGCAGCTCGTCGGACGCCGCGGCGAGCTCGCGCCCGAGGCTCTCCAGATACGGGACCGCGTCGGACGGGTCGCGCTGCAGGCGCGCGCGGGCGAGCCGGACGTCGAGCGCCATCGCCACGAGCCGCTGCTGCGCGCCGTCGTGCAGGTCGCGCTCGATGCGCCGGCGCGCGGCGTCCGCGGCCTCGACGATCCGCACCCGCGACGCGCGCAGCTCCTCCGTGCGGGCGTCCTCGATCTCCTGGCGGCGCAACGCCTCCTCCGCCCGGCGGCGCTCCGTGACGTCGAACAGCGCGCCGTCGATCCACGTGCCGCCCGCCCCGCGGACGACGTGCCCGCGATCGAGGACCCATCGCACCTCGCCGTCCGCGCGCACGATCCGGTACTCCAGGGCGAACGCTCCGCCCTCGGCCGCCGCCGCCCCGACGGCGCCCTCGACCTCGGCGCGGTGGTCCGGGTGCACGATGCTGAGCAGCGTCCGGCGCCTGCTCGCCAGGAAACCCGCCGGCGGGTGGCCCGAGATCCGCTCGATCTCGTCGCTGATGAGCTCGACCGCCTGCCCGGCGTGCCAGGCGGTCCGGTAGATCGCGCCCGGGACGTTCAGGAGCAGCGCGCGGATGAGCGCGTCGTCGGCCCGATGCCGGGCCGCGCGCAGACCCGCTCGTGCGCGCGCGAGCAGCTCCCCGCGGCTGAACGGACGCTGCAGGTAGTCGTCCGCGCCGGCAGCGAGCGCCTCGTCGGCACGCCGGCCGCGCGGGGAGATCGCCAGCAGCCAGGCGTCGGCCGCCCGCGGGTCCGCCCGGATCACGCGGCACACGGCGGCCACGTCGCGGCCCCCGCGCTCGCTGTCGAGCACGACGAGCTCGACCGGGCCTCCCCGTCCTGCGGCTGCCAGCCCGGACTCGGCGTCCGGTCCGCTGAGCACGGCGTGCCCGGCACCGCGCAGCCAGGGCTGCACCTCGGGCTCGACCGCGCCGACGACGAGCACCGTGGCGGGCCGCCGCCGGACTGACTCCGAGAGCGACACGCCCCGATCATGCCACCGCGCGCTCTCATCGAACGCTGAGGAACGCGGAGCACGCTGGGGCCATGCCCTCCCAGCCGGACGCCGACCCCGACGACGAGCTCCCGCCCGATCGCCCCCTGCGCGGGATCCTCATGGTGTTCGCCCTCGTCGCGACGTGCGTCGTGGTCGCTGCGATCGCCCTGCCCACCGCCGAGGCGCGCGCCAAGGCGCCGGGCGGCCTGGACGCCGCCAGCGCCGAGGCGACCGTCCGGCAGTTCATCGACGAGGCGGTGGTCCAGGGCAACGGCTATGCGGCCTGTGCCTACCTGACCGCCGCCGAGCAGGCGGTCGTCGCCCGCCTGGGCGGCCCTGGCGCCGACTGTCGCGCGGTGCTCGGGAGCGACGTGTCGCTGCTCGGCGTGACGACCGCGGGCGACCTGCGGGGGATCCGGATGCAGACGACGATCCGCGGCAGCACCGCCCGCGTCGACGCGGAGCGCCCCGGCCACCCGTCGGTCACGTTCGTCCTCACGCCCACGACCGCGGCCGACAAGACGGTGTTCGACGCGCCGAGCGCCCCCTGGCGCATCGCGGCGGGCGCGACGCAGGTCGTTCCCGCGCAGGGCTAATCTGTGCGCGTGCATACGCGTCAACTCGGCCGGGTCGGCCCTGAGGTCTCCGCGATCGGACTCGGCTGCATGCCGATGTCCGGCTCCTACGGCGATGCCGTCGACGACGACGGCATCGCGACCATCCACCGGGCGCTGGAGCTCGGCGTCACGCTGCTCGACACCGCCGACGTCTACGGCAACGGGCACAACGAGGAGCTCGTGGGCCGGGCGATCCGCGACCGGCGCGACGAGGTCGTGCTCGCGACGAAGTTCGGCAACGTCATGGGCAGCCCGGGAACGATCAACGGGCGTCCGGAGTACGTCCGGGAGGCGTGCGAGGCGAGCCTGCGCCGCCTGGGGGTCGACACGATCGACCTCTACCAGCAGCACCGCGTCGACCCGAAGGTCCCCATCGAGGAGACGATCGGCGCGCTCGCAGAGCTCGTCGCCGCGGGCAAGGTCCGCTGGATCGGCATGTCCGAGGCGCTTGCGCCCGACCTTCGTCGGGCCGCTGCCGTCCACCCGATCACGAGCGTCCAGAGCGAGTACTCGCTGCTCGAGCGCGGGGTCGAGGCCGAGGTGCTCGACACGTGTGAGGAGCTGGGGATCGGGTTCCTCCCGTTCTCCCCGCTCTCGCGCGGCCTGCTCGGCGGCAGCCTGACGCCCGACTTCAAGTTCGACGAGGGCGACTGGCGCGGGGCCGGACGGTTCCCGCGCGTGGGACCCGAGAATCTCGCGGCGAACGCGCAGTTGACCGCGGCGGTGCACGAGATCGCCGAGGCGCACGGCGCGACCCCGGCGCAGGTCGCGCTCGCATGGCTGCTCGGCCGGCGGCCGTGGGTCGTGCCGATCCCGGGGACCAAGCGGCCGAAGTACATCGAGGACAACGCCGGAGCGCCGGATGTCACGCTCAGCGCTGCTGACGAGGAGCGGCTGGAGACCCTCGCCGCCTCCGTCGAGGGCGCGCGCTACGAGTCGGAGGCGCGGACGCCGACCTGGGTGTCGCCGCCGCTGGCGAGCTGAGCGGACTGGCGGCGCAGGACGCGGCGGACGGCGCGGTGGCGCGTCGCGCCGCCGTTGCCGCGGCGCCACTCGGCGACCATGTCGGCGTCGGGGACGTTGCAGTCGACGTACAGCAGGGGGGCGGTGGGGGTGGCGTTGGAGGACATGGGGCAATGCTCGCCCCGCGTCCGCCGACCGACTAGGACACCAGGGTGTGGTCCGCGCGACACCCGCGCTACGGTCGAGGGGTGGCGGCCACGCTCGACGAGTTCCTCCCGGACGCACCGCATCGCACGCGCTACGCGACGACGGTGCGGACCGACGTGGACGCGACCTGGGCCGCCATGCGGGGTGTCACCGCGCGCGAGATGGCGCTCACTCGCATCCTGATCGCGATCCGCTCCATGTCGCTGCGCGGCCTGCAGCCCGACGGCGAGGTCGGGCGCCCGCTGCTCGACCGGTTCCTCGAGCATGACTTCACGCTGTTGCGCGAGGACGCGCCGCGGACGCTGGTGCTGGCGACCACGGGACAGCCCTGGCGCCTGCGCAGCCACCTCTCGGCGCCCGCCGGGGCCGAGGACTTCGGCGCCTATGACGAGCCAGGCAACGTGCGCGTCGCGATGAGCTTCGAGGTCACGCCCGCCGGAGCCGGGCGCACGCGGCTGGCGACGGAGACGCGCGTGAGCCCGACCGACGATGAGGCGGCGAGGACGTTCGCTCGCTACTGGACCGTCGTGCGGCCCGGCAGCGACGTCATCCGCCTGGACCTCCTGCGGGCAGTGCGCAACCGGGCCGAGTCGTAGCACCTGCTCAGCTCGCGGACGCCTCGGCGAGTCCGTCGACGAACCTGCGCGTGATCTTGTCCAGCTCGCGCCGGTAGATCCATCCGGAGCCGGGGACCTTCGGCCGGAAGGTCGTGTGCCAGCGGATCTCGGTGCCGGTCGCGGCCGGGGTCAGGTCGATCTCGGCCCGGTAGTCGCGCAGCGCGAGGCCGCTGAGCAGCGCGTAGGTGAGCCTGCGGCCGTCGGCGCGCTCGACGATCTCCTCGCGGATGCGCACCCGTCCCGTCCGGAAGCGCCGGATCTCTCCGACGCCGTCGCTGCCGCCGGGCCGCTCGGGCTCGTACTCGTCGATCGGCGTCCAGTCGGGCCAGGTCGAGCTGTCACCGAGCAGCCGCCAGACCGACTGCGGGTCGGCGGTCGTCGTGCCGCGCACGTCGATCTCCTTGAGCGCCATGGGGTCCTCCGTCAGACGATGTGTACCGAGTGGAACATGTGCCACTCGGTACAGTACTCCGGATGGCAAGCGGCCCGCGGGAGCGGCTCCTCGACGCGCTCATCGACCACCTCGCCGAGCACGGCCTGCGCGACACGAGCCTGCGCGGCCTCGCGGCGGCCGTCGGGACAAGCCACCGGATGCTGAGCTACCACTTCGGCACCCGCGCGCTGCTGCTCACGGCGGTCAGCCGCGAGGTCGAGCGGCGCCAACGGGAGTGGTTCGCGGGGATGCTGGCGCAGGAGACGGAGCCGGTGCAGCTGATCCGCGACATGTACCGGCGCATCTCCGATCCTGCGTTGCACACGCAGGAGCGGCTCTTCTTCGAGCTGTACGCGCGGGCGCTGGTCGACGGCGCCGAGGTCGAGGGGTTCCTGCCCGAGGCCGTCGAGGCGTGGATCGAGCCGTCGAGCGAGCTGTTCCGCCGGCTCGGCTTCGGCGAGGACGCGGCGCGCGCCGAGGCGCGACTGTCGCTCGCCGTCGCGCGCGGGCTGCTGCTCGACCTGCTGGCGACGGGCGACACCGGCGCGGTCGACGCCGCGGTCGAGCAGTACGTCAGCCGCTACACGACCCGGGCGCTGTCAGATCCCGGCGCCCCAGCGCGACCTCTGCGCACGAGCCGAGAGGAGCCAGCATGATCGAGACCACCATCGCCGCCCTGCGGGTCGGCCCGCCCGCCGTCGCGGGGCCGCTCGCCGTCTTCCCCGTACACGGCGACGGGGCGAGGCTGGAGTTCCGCGCGTTCGCCGAGGCGGCCGCGCTCGGCGCCACCGTGACCGAGCTCCCCGGCAGCGCCTCGGTCGGAGACCTGCTGGCGCGCAACCCGCTGGACGTCGCGGTGCTGCTCTACGAGGGCGAGGAGGTCCGTGGCGCACAGCAGGACCGCACGCTCGACGTGTCGGTGCTCGTGGCGCCGGGCGCAGCGGTCGAGGTGCCCGTGAGCTGCGTCGAAGCGGGGCGATGGGAGCACGGGCGTGCGGGCGAGGCGTTCGCGCCGGCATCGCAGGCCGGGTTCCCGGCGCTGCGCATGGCCAAGAGCCGGGCGGCTGCGGCCACCGGCCGCGCGCAGCAGCACGAGGTCTGGTCGATGGTCGGCGCGAAGGCGATGCGCCACGGCGCGCGGTCGGAGACGGGCGCGCTGCGCGACGTCTTCACCGCGCGCGACGAGGTGCTGCGCGAGTTCGCGACCCGCATCCCGCGCGAGGAGGGCCAGCTCGGAGCGATCGCGGCGATCGCCGGGCGCGTCGTGGTGGCCGACGTCGCCCACCGCGCCGACGTCTGGGCCGCGCTGCACGGGCCCCTGGTGGCGGGCTACGCACTCGACGCGGTCGAGCACATCGGCGGCCGCGTCCCCGAGCCGCCGGACGTCGCTGCGGCCGAGCGGCTGCTGCACGCCGCGCTCGTGGCGCCCGGCGCGGTGCGTCCCGGGGTCGACCTGGGCGAGGAGGTGCGCTTCGCGGGCGCGTCGGCGCAGGGAGCGCGACTCGTCCACGAGGGGGAGCTCGTCGCGCTGACGGCCTTCCCGGGCGAGACCCCGACCCCGATCCGCGTGGGCCGGCCGTCACGGCGGGGGCGGTAGGCGCGCGCGGGCTCCGCCCGCGCACCTGACAAACCGTTGTGCCGGTTGACCCGCCCGGTACTTCTCAACGTAGGAAGAAGCAACGCGCAATTCCCCGGAAGGATCCGAGATGAACCTGTCCCGAAGCACGCGAGGGAACTGAGATGCGGTCGAGCGTCGAGCTGGCCATCACCCCACCACTGGAGCTCGAGCGCATGACCGACGGCGCACTCGTCGCGATCCGTGCGGCCAACGAGGACGACGAGGCCCTGCTTCGCGAGCTGGCGCTCGACTACGCGCACGCTCGCTCACGGGCTCGTCACATGGGCTGGACGAGCATCCCGAACCGGATCCCGCGCAAGCTGCGGCCCTTGACGGATCCCGGCGCGCTCGAGGAGTGCCTGCTCGCGATCGATGCCCGTGACGGCCACGCGATCGGCATGGCGTCGATCTCGGCCACCCTCGGCGACCCCGCTGCCGCGACGCCGTGGCTCATGGTCCGCGACGGCCTGCGCCGGCGGGGCGCGGGCACGGCGCTGCTGGAGCGCCTCTCCGTGCGGGCGCGCGACCGCGGGCACGACCGCTACCGCCTGCGACTGGTCGTCTCCGAGCAGCGGATGCTCGACCTCATGAAGCGGGTCGGCGTCGCATGCCGGCCGGTCCGCAGCCTCCGCGAGGTCGAGGCCGACGTGCCCATCCCCGGCGGGGACGGCCTGGGCGTCGCGCTCGGCGCGGCCTTGTGGGCCGTCGCGCGCGGCGGGCTCGTCCCGGCGGTGCCCCGCCCCTAGCCGAGGACCGACCGCACCTGGCGTGCGATCTCGATGTCCTCGCGCGCCTCGATGACGAGGACCGCCGCGTCACCCAAGAGGCCGAGACCGTCCGTGGCGGCGTCACGCACCTCGGCCGAGCGCTCGCCGACGCCGCCCGTGAACACGAGGGCGTCGATCCCACCGAGCGATGCCGTCATCGCCCCGATCGACCCGCGCAACCGGTGGATGTAGACGCCGAAGGCGAGCTGCGCGGCGTCGTCCCCGCGCTGCGCCGCGGCGAGCACCTCGCGCATGTCCGGGGTCCCGGCGAGCCCCTGCAGCCCCGATCGCCGCTCGAGCGCCTCGCCGAGCGAGGCGGCGTCGACCTCGCCGCGTTCCAGCAGCCAGACGAGGACGCCGGGATCGACGTCGCCGGACCGCGTCGCCATCACGAGCCCGGCCAGCGGCGTGAAGCCCATCGTCGTGTCGACGGAGCGCCCATCGAGCACCGCGGCCAGCGACGCGCCTGCCCCCAGATGGCAGGTCACGATGCGACGAGCCCCCGGCGTCAGCTCCGCGGCCCGGCGCGACGCGTAGGCGTGCGACAGCCCGTGGAAGCCGTAGCGGCGCAGCCCGAGGCGCTCGCGCCACTGCACCGGCAGCGCGTAGGTGCGCGCCGCCGCCGGCATCGTGGCGTGGAACGCGGTGTCGAAGCACGCGACCGCGGGCAGCTCCGGGCGCGCGCGGCGTACCGTGTCCAGTGCGTCCAGCGCGGGCGGTTGGTGCAGCGGGGCGAGCTCGGTGAGCGCCCGGAGATCGGCCAGCAGATCGTCGTCGACCTCCTGCGGCGCCGTGTGCTGCGGACCGCCGTGGACGATCCGATGCCCGGAGGCGTCGGCCTCGCCCGCCTCGGCCAGCGCGCCCTCGAGCTCGGCCGCGTCCATGCCGAGGTCGCGCGTCCACACCACCTCGTCGTCCGGATCGAGCAGCCGCAGCTTCATGCTGCTCGAGCCGGCGTTCACGACGAGGACGTGCATCTCAGCCGGGCAGGATCCAGTCGCGCACGTCGGGGGCGTCGTCCCCGACGGCCCGTGTGTAGGCCCGGTGGCGCAGCCGCTCGTCGACCATGCGCTGGCGCACGGAGGCGGCGGTCGTGCCGAGCCCGGGCACCCGGTCGATGACGTCCATGACCAGGTGGAAGCGGTCCATCTGGTTGAGCATCACCATGTCGAAGGGGGTCGTCGTCGTGCCCTCCTCGATGTAGCCGCGCACGTGCATGTTGTCATGGTTGGTCCGCGAGTACGTGAGCCGGTGGATGAGCCAGGGGTAGCCGTGGTAGGCGAAGATCACCGGCCGGTCGACCGTGAACAGCGCGTCGAACTCGCGGCCGGGCATGCCGTGCGGGTGGTCGGTCTCGGGTTGCAGGCGCATGAGGTCGACGACGTTCACGACGCGCACCTTGAGGTGGGGCAGGTGCTCGCGCAGCAGCGCCGCGGCGGCGACGGTCTCCAGCGTGGGGGTGTCGCCGGCGCACCCGAGCACGACGTCGGGGACGTCGCCCTCCTCCTCCGTGCCGGCCCAGTCCCAGATCCCGATGCCGCGCGCGCAGTGCTGCTTCGCCTCGTCCATCGTGAGGTAGTCGAGCGCGGGCTGCTTGCCGGCCACGATGACGTTCACGTAGTCGCGGCTGCGCAGGCAGTGGTCGGCGACCGAGAGCAGGCAGTTGGCGTCCGGCGGCAGGTAGACGCGGATGATGTCGGCCTTCTTGTTGACCACGTGGTCGATGAAGCCCGGGTCCTGATGCGAGAACCCGTTGTGGTCCTGGCGCCACACGTGCGAGCTGAGCAGGTAGTTCAGCGACGGGACCGGGTGCCGCCAGGACAACCCGCGCGTCACCTTCAGCCACTTCGCGTGCTGGTTGAACATCGAGTCGACGATGTGGATGAAGGCCTCGTAGCAGTTGAAGAGGCCGTGGCGCCCGGTCAGCGTGTAGCCCTCCAGCCAGCCCTGGCAGAGATGCTCGCTCAGGACCTCCATGACGCGGCCGTCGGATGCCAGGTGGTCATCGGTGGCGAGGCGGGGGAGCTGCCAGTCGCGGTCGGTGGCCTCGAAGACCGCGGTGAGGCGGTTGGAGGCGGTCTCGTCCGGGCCCATGATGCGGAACGACTGGGGGTTCGCCCGCATCACGTCGCGCAGGAAGCCGCCGAGCACCCGCGTGGCCTCGCTCGACGTGCGCGCGGGCGCGTCGACGGTGACGGCGTAGTCGGCGAAGTCGGGCAGATCCAGGTTCCGCACGAGCCGGCCGCCGTTGGCGTGGGGGTTGGCGCCCATCCGCCGGTCGCCGTCGGGCGCGAGCGCCGCGAGCTCCGGCCGCAGCGCGCCGTCCTCGCCGAAGAGCGCGTCCGGGTCGTAGCTGCGCATCCACGCCTCGAGCAGGCGGACGTGCTTCGGGTTGCCCGCGAGGCCCGACAACGGCACCTGGTGCGCGCGGAACGTCCCCTCGACCTGCACGCCGTCCACCTCCTTGGGGCCGGTCCATCCCTTGGGCGTGCGCAGGACGATCATCGGCCAGCGGGTGCGGACGTCGCGGTCGCCGGCGCGGGCGCGCTCCTGGATGGCGGCGATCCCGTCGAGGCAGTCGTCCAGCGCCGCGGCCATTGCCTGGTGCACCTCGGCGGGGTCGTCGCCCTCGACGTAGCGCGGCTCGTGGCCGTAGCCGCGCAGGAGACTGGTCAGGTCCTCCTCGGGGATGCGCGCGAGGACGGTCGGGTTGGCGATCTTGTAGCCGTTGAGCTGCAGGATCGGAAGGACCGCGCCGTCGGTCGCCGGGTTGAGGAACGCGGTGGAGTGCCAGCTCGCCGCGAGCGGTCCCGTCTCGGCCTCGCCGTCGCCGACGACCGCGCACACGACGAGGCCCGGGTTGTCGAACGCCGCGCCGTACGCATGCACGAGGGCGTAGCCCAGCTCGCCGCCCTCGTGGATCGACCCCGGGGTCTCGGGCGCGACGTGGCTCGGGATGCCACCCGGGAAGGAGAACTGGCGGAACAGCCGCCGCAGGCCCTCGGCGTCGGCCGAGATGTCGGGGTAGACCTCGCTGTAGGTGCCCTCGAGGTAGGTGTTCGCGACGAGCCCGGGACCGCCGTGGCCGGGCCCGGCGACGTAGATCGCGTCGAGATCGCGCGCCTTGATGGCGCGGTTCATGTGCGCGTAGATGAGGTTGAGACCCGGCGTCGTCCCCCAGTGGCCCAGGAGGCGCGGCTTGATGTGCTCGAGCCGCAGCGGCTCGCGCAGCAACGGGTTGTCGAGGAGGTAGATCTGACCCACCGACAGGTAGTTCGCGGCGCGCCAGTAGGCATCCAGGAGCCGGAGCTCCTCGTCGGCGAGCGGACCGGGAGAGTGAGCGATCATGTCGACGATGGTGGCAGGCGCGGGGCGGCCGGGCCGTTCACCAGGCGGCCCGGCCGACCCGTGCGGGAGGGGGCGTCGCAAGAAGGCCGGAGTAGGGTCGGCCATCGGGAGCGGCGCCGGGCGAGGCGGGTCGACCTCACGAGCGACAGGCAATCAGGCCAGAGCACCGCAATCGTGACCGTTCTGAGAATCGTCTGAAGGAGCCCCGCCAGTGAGCCTCGTGTACATCGCCGGGTACGACGGCAGCGACGGATCCCGCGCAGCCGTGCACGCGACCGTCGCCCTCGCCCGTGCCGAGCATGCGACGGTGATCGCAGCGCACGTGCACGCGCAGGTGCCACCCATGTACGCCGACGTCGGGATGGCCGCCGGCGTCGAGATGTACCAGGAGCTGCGCCACCAGGGCGAGGAACTGCTCTCCGCGCTCGACGCCGACGGTGTCGACGAACGCGTGCTGCTGTCGGGCGACCCCGCGCACGCGCTGCACGACCTCGCGATCGATCGCGGCGCGTCCCTGCTCGCGATCGGCCTGACGCACCGCGAGGGTTTCGATCGTCTCATCGCCGGCTCGATCGCGACCGGGCTGCTGCACGGCGCGCCCTGCCCCGTCCTCACCGTCCCGCCCGGGACCGGCAGCGAGTCGCCGAAGGTCATCGCCGTCGCCTTCGACGGGCGCCCGGAGGCCCAGCGCGCGCTGGAGACCGCGACACGGCTGTCCGTCGCGCTGGGCAGCGAGCTGCTGCTCCTCGCGTGCTTCGAGAGCCCGGCGCTCGCGGTCTCCGCGCTCGGCGGCGGCCTGGACGTCGAGCCCGACCTGCAGGACGCGTTCTCGCGCGTGGTGCAGGACGCCGCCGGCGGCGTCGCGGACGTCGCGGTCTCCACCCGGCTGCTCAGCGGCGCTCCCGGCCCGTCGATCGCGGAGGCGACGCGGGACGGCGTCGACATCCTCGTCACCGGCTCGCGCGCGTACGGCCCGCTGCGCAGCGTGATCGTCGGGAGCGTGTCGCGCTACCTCGTCGACCACGCGTCCTGCCCGGTGCTCGCGATCCCCCGCTCAGCCGAGGCGGACCTCGACCGGGAGCCGCCGTCAGCCCACGAGTGAGGGCGTCTGCAACGCCTGCATCCCGAGGAACCCCTCCCGGCGGGCGTCGGGATCGCCGGCGACCGTCCGCAGCATCCCGAGGTCCTCTTGGAGTCGCACGGGGTCGTCGGAGTGGAAGACGAGGCGCTTCCACTCGCTGGCCTGCGGGCTGGCGAGCTCGGTGAAGATCCGAAGACGCTCGTCGGAGTAGCGGTCCAGCACGCTGTCGCTCACGGCGCCGCCGATGACCGCGGCGAGCGCCTCGTAGAGCACGAACGTGTCCAGCATCCCCGAGGTCAGGCCGAGCCCGCCGGTCGGGTTCGTCGCGTGCGCCGCATCGCCCGCGAGCAGGACGCGGCCGACGCGCAACCGCTCCGCCGAGCGCTGGTGCATCCGGTACGGCGACCACTGGACGACCTCTGGCATGTCGGCGTCAGGCGGGAGGATCGTCCGGAAGTAGGCGGGCATCCGCTCGGGGATCGTCTCCTCCGGCAGCGAGAGGTCCTCGCAGTACGTGCAGCGCCAGAGGCCGTCGTCGTCGATCCGCGCGATGACCGCTCCGTGGTCGGGGTCGATGAGGAAGTTGCCGGGGCCATAGCCGAGCGCGCCGAAGTCGTAGAGGACGTTCGTCGCCACGAAGCGCTCCGGCCACGTCATGCCGTCGAACGCGAGCCCGAGCGCCTGGCGCACCCCGCTGCGCGCGCCGTCGGCGCCGATGACCCAGCCCGCCTCCAGCGTCGCCGGCGTGCCATCGGCGTCCTCGATCGTGAGGGTGACCCCGTCGTCGCCCTGCGTGAGGCCGGTCATCCGGGTGCCGAACCGCACGTCCGTCCCGGGCAGCCGCTGCAGGTGCGCGAGCGCGATCCCCGCGAGGCGGTGCTGACCCAGGTTGACGTTGTAGGGATGTGCGACGAGGCCGTCGAGCACATCCATCGTCCAGCGGATCTGCTCGCCGGTGGCGAAGTTCCGGAACCAGATCCCCTCCTGCGTGCTGAAGCCCAGCTCCTCGACCTCGTCGAGGATCCCGAGGCGCTCCAGGCCGTCGAGCACCGCGTACGTGTAGACCATCGCCCGCGGTGACGCCGGCACGGCGAGCTCGCGCTCGAGCACCGTGACGCGGACGCCCGCTCGCGCGAGTCCGAGGGCGTTCAGCAGGCCGACCGGCCCGCCGCCGACGATCACGACGTCGTCCTCTCTCATCGGGCGCGGAGACTACGATGATGGGATGACGTACGATTGTCCGCTATGACAGACGCAACGGCCGTCTTCGACCAGCACGCACGTGACTACGACGCGCTGCGCCGCCGGCTCGTCCCCTCGTTCGACGAGTTCTACGGCGCTGCGTTGGAGGCCGTCGCCCTCGCGACGCGCCCGATCACCCGCGTGCTCGACCTCGGCGCGGGCACCGGCCTGCTTGCCGCGATGGTCGCACGCGCGCACCCCGACGCGGAGCTGGTGCTGCTCGACGGCGCCGGCGAGATGCTCGCCCAGGCGCGGGAGCGGCTCGGCGACCGCGCGTCCTACGTCACGGCCGACCTCGGCGACCCGCTGCCCGAGGGGCCGTGGGACGCCGTGGTCTCCGCGCTGGCGATCCACCACCTCGACGACGACGGCAAGCGCGGGCTGTTCGCTCGCGTGCACGACGTCCTCGCCCCGGGCGGCACGTTCGCCAACGCCGAGCAGGTGCTCGGCCCGACGCCCGAGCTCGACGCGGTCTACCTGCGCCGCCACCGCACGGAGGCGCTGTCGCTGGGGGCGAGCGCCGCCGAGTGGGAGGCCGCGCTGGAGCGCATGTCGCACGACAGGTGCGCCACCGCGGCCGACCAGCTGGCCTGGCTGCGCGAGGCGGGGTTCACCGACGTCGACAGCCCATGGCGCTCGGGGCGCTTCGCCGTGCTCGCGGGGCGTCGCGCCGGGTGAGCGAGCTCTGGCGGCTGTCTCTGACGGACGCGCTCGCCCGGGGCGCGCCGGCTGAGGACGTGGTCGCGGACTGCCGCGCGCGGATCGCCGAGCTCGATCCGCAGCTACGCGCCTGGGTCTGCCTCGCCGAGCCGGCGCCGGTCGTCGTGACCGGCCTGCTCGCGGGGCTCCCGATCGGTGTCAAGGACGTCATCGACACGGCCGACATGCCGACCGAGAGCGGGACCGCCGTCCATCGCGGGCGCCGCCCGTCGGAGGACGCGGCGTCCGTCGTGCTGCTGCGGCGCGCGGGCGCGACCGTGCTCGGCAAGACGGTCACGACCGAGCTCGCGTCGTTCTCGCCGGGACCGACCGGCAACCCGCACGCGCCCGGACACACGCCGGGTGGGTCGTCGAGCGGCTCGGCCGCTGCGGTGGCAGCCGGCATGGTGCCCGCGGCGCTGGGCACGCAGACCGCGGGATCGGTCGTGCGGCCGGCGACCTTCTGCGGGGTCGCGGGCTACGCGGCGACCCGCGGCGAGCTGCCGATGCGCGGCGTGCAGCCGCTCGCGCCGGGCCTTGACACGCTCGGCGCCTTCGCGCGCGAGGTCGCCGACCTGGCGCTCGTGCGTGCCGCGCTGCTCGACGCTCCCGTCGCCCGCCCCGCGGCGCCTGTCGCGCCGCGGCTGGCGGTGTGGGAGGCGCCGGAGCTCGAGGCGCCGATGCGCGCCGCGCTCCGCGCGGCGGTGGGCACGCTCGTCGGTGCGGGCGCTCAGATCGAGCGGCCGGACCTCGGAGCGATCGTCGCCGAGCTCGCGTCGCTGCACGAGCTGGTCATGCGCTTCGAGGTCGCCCGGACGCTGGCCTGGGAGGACGATCGGCGTGATCTGCTGAGCGACCACCTCGTCCGGGAGATCGATGCGGGACTGGCCGTCGCGGTGCCCGAGCTGCATGCGGCCCGCGAGCGGATCGAGGAGCTGCGGGCGAAGCTCGACGGCGTGCTGGCCAGCTGCGACGCGGTCCTGGCCGCGGGCGCTGCGGGACCCGCGCCGGCGGGCCTGGAGGCGACGGGATCGCCTGCGCAGTCGCGGCCGTGGCATCTGCTGGGGCTGCCGGCGGTCGCGCTTCCCACGGGCGTGGATCCGGCCGGGCTGCCGCTGGGGGTGCAGCTGGTGGGACGGCGGTGGGCCGACGACGCGCTGCTGGCGCTCGGGTCGTGGGCCGAGGCGGCGCTGCCAAGGGCGGTGCGGCCGTGGTGAGCGGTGGCGCTCAGCAGCGCCCGGCGGGACCCCCACTCCCGCATGAGTGGGTGAGATTTCCTTGCTATGCGAGAGGTTTTCTCACCCACCCGCTGTCCGGCCGAGCCGGAGTCGGCATGACTGCCCTTCGCCTACTCCGTCCCGAAGATCCGATCCCCCGCGTCGCCCAGCCCCGGCTGGATGAACCCGCGTTCGTTCAGGCCGCGATCGAGCGCGGCCACCGTGATCGGCATGTCGGGCTCGATCGCGCGGACGGCCTCGATGCCCTCGGGCGCCGCGAGCAGCGCCACCAGCCGCAGGTCGACGGCGCCGACCTCGCGCAGCCGCGTCAGCGCGGCACTCGCAGAGCCGCCCGTCGCGAGCATCGGGTCGACGACGAACACGACGGACTCGGCCACGCCCTCGGGCAGCGACTCGTAGTAGCCGTCGGGACGCAGCGTCTGCTCGTTGCGGCGCATGCCGAGGTGGCCGACGGCGGCGTCGGGCACCAGGCGCAGGAACCCCTCCACCATCCCCAGGCCGGCGCGCAGCACCGCGACGATCATGATCGGGCTCGCGACGACCTCGCCGGACGTCGACTCCAGCGGCGTCCGGACCTCCACCTCGCGCTGCGGGAGCCCGCGCGTCGCCTCGTAGGCGAGCATCGCCGCGGCCTCGGACATGGCGGCACGGAACTCCGCGCGCGGCGTGTCGACGGCGCGCAGGACCGTCATCGCCTCGGCGAGCACGGGATGGTCGACGACGTGGACTCCGTGCACTGTGGCCGGGCACCCTATCGTCCGGCCCGTGGCTGTTCAGGCCAGGCGCAACGTCGAGCTGAAGGCGCGCGACCCCGATCCGGACGCGACGCTGCAGGCCGCGCTGGCCCACGGGGCGACCGACGAGGGGATTCTGCGCCAGCGCGACGTCTACTTCGGCGCCCGCGACGGGCGCCTCAAGCTCCGCATCCAGGAGGGCGACGTCGCCCAGCTCATCGGCTACGAGCGCGCCGACGCCGCGACCGCGCGCCTCTCGGCCTATCACCTCGCCGACGTCCCCGATCCGGAGGCGACGATCGCCGCCCTGGACGCGACGCTGGGCATCTCCGTCGAGGTCGTCAAGCGCCGCCACCTCCTCCTCTGGGACGGCGTGCGCATCCATCTCGACGACGTCGACGGGCTCGGCACCTGGTTGGAGCTGGAGGCCGTCGCGCCACCCGCCTCCGACCTGTCCGGCGAGCACGCCAAGGTCGCCGAGCTGCGCGAGGTCCTCGCCATCACCGACGACCGGATCGTCGCCGAGGGGTACGCGGCGCTGCTGCTGGCCCAGGGCGCCGCGACCGACCGGCTCGTCGAGCTCGCCCGCGGCGCGATGGCCCGGGCCTACGCGCCGTACTCGAACTTCGCCGTCGGCGTCGCGCTGCGCGACGAGGCCGGCGGCCTGCACGCGGGTGCCAACGTCGAGAACGCCTCCTACCCCCAGGGCCAGTGCGCCGAGACGTCCGCGATCGGTGCGCTCATCGCCGGCGGCGGGCGTCGGATCGCCGAGGTCGTCGTGATGGCCGACACCGAGCTGATCACGCCGTGCGGGGGCTGCCGCCAGCGGCTGCGTGAGCTCGGGGAGCCCGGCACGCCCGTCCATCTGGCCGGGCCGGAGGGCGTCCGCCGGACGCTCACGCTCGGCGACCTCCTGCCCCACTCCTTCACGAAGGAGGACCTCTGACCGTCGCCGCCGACCTCGTCCGGACCCGCCTCCCGGACGGCGCCCCCGCGCCGCGCGCAGCGCTCGTGCTGGGCTCCGGCCTGGGCGCGGTCGCCGACGACGTGCAAGACGCCGTCGCCATCCCGTACTCCGAGCTCCCCGGCTTCCCGGTCGGCAGCGTTGCGGGCCACGCGGGCCGGCTCGTCATCGGCAGGCTGGCCGGCGTCCCCGTCGCGGTGCTCCAGGGCCGCGCCCATCTCTACGAAGGCGTCGACCCGGGGGCGATCGCCGTGCCCGTGCGCACGGTCCGGGCGTTGGGCGCCGAGCTGATCCTGCTGACGAACGCGGCGGGCTCATTGCGCGCGGACGTCGGGCCCGGGCGCCTGATGGCGCTCACCGACCACATCAACATGACCGGCCGCAACCCGCTCACCGGGCCGAACGACCCGGCGGTCGGCGAGCGGTTCGTCGGCATGGGCCGTGCGTATGACCCGGAGTTGATCGAGCGCCTCCGCGCGGCCGCCGCCAAGGCCGCCGTCGACCTGGCCGAAGGCGTCTACCTCGCCGTCCCGGGGCCAAGCTTCGAGACCGCCGCGGAGATCCGCGCGTTCCGCGTCCTGGGCGCCGACGCGGTCGGGATGTCGACCGTCCTCGAGACCATCGCGGCACGCCACTGCGGCCTGCGCGTCGCGGCGGTCTCGGCGATCACCAACCTCGCGGAGGGCATGAGCGCCGAGGTGCTCACCCACGAGGGCACGCTGCACGCCGCAGGACAGGCGGCCAGCGACCTCGGCCGCGTCCTGCGCCACTTCGTGGAGGACCTCGCATGATCGATCCCATCGCCGTCATCGACCTCACGACGCTGGAGGACGACGACACGCCCAAGAGGATCCGCGCGCTCTGTGCGAAGGCGCAGACCCGGCGCGGACCGGTCGCAGCGGTGTGCGTCCTCCCGCGCCTTGCCGCTGTCGCCGTCGAGGCGCTCGCGGACTCGCCGGTGAAGGTCGCGACGGTCGCGAACTTCCCCGACGGCGCCTACGACCCCGACGGCGCAGCCGCCACGGCGGCCAAGGCCGTCGCCGACGGCGTGGACGAGGTCGACGTCGTCGCGCCCTGGCGGTCGGTGCTCCAGGGCGACGACGAGTCGCTCGCGCGGCTCGTGGCGATGACCGCCGATGCGTGCGGCGACCGCACGCTGAAGGTCATCCTGGAGACCGGCTCGATCCCGGACCCGCTGACGATCCGGGCGATGGCGGACGCCGCCCTGGACGCCGGCGCGTTCTTCCTGAAGACGTCCACCGGCAAGTTCGGTCCCGGCGCCGACCTCGGCTCCGCGCGGGTGCTGCTCGAGGCCGTCAGCGACAACGGCTCCGGCGGCGTCAAGGTCTCCGGCGGCGTCCGGACCGCTGATCAGGCGGACGAGTACCTGCGGCTGACGGGCGCGATCCTGGGCGAGGACGCCGTCACCCCCGAGCGGTTCCGCATCGGCGCCAGCTCGCTGCTCGACGCGCTGCTCGCCGGATGATGCACCCCAAGGAGCTGATCCGCGCCAAGCGCGACGGCGCCTCCCTGGACCCCGCCGACCTGCGCGCGATCGCGCAGGCCATCGCCGACGGCGGGTTCAGCGACGCGCAGGTCGCCGCGTTCGCGATGGCGGTGTTCTTCCGGGGGCTGGACGCGACGGAGCTGCCCGCGTTCACGCTCGGGATGCGCGACAGCGGCACGGTCCTGGACTGGAGCCACCTGGACCGCCCCGTCCTCGACAAGCACTCGACCGGCGGCGTGGGCGACAAGGTCTCGCTGCTGCTCGCGCCGATCATCGCCGCCTGCGGCGGCGCCGTCCCGATGCTCTCCGGCCGAGGCCTGGGCCACACGGGCGGCACGCTCGACAAGCTCGAGGCGATCCCCGGATACGACACCGCGCCCGACAACGCCCGGCTGCGCGCCGTCGTCGAGGCGACGGGCTGCGCGATCGTCGGCCAGACCGACGACCTCGCACCGGCCGACCGCCGGTTGTACGCGACACGCGATGCGACCGGCAGCGTCGAGTCGATCCCGCTCATCGTCTCCTCGATCCTCTCCAAGAAGCTGGCGGCGGGACTCGGCTCGCTCGTGCTCGATGTCAAGCATGGCTCGGGCGCGTTCATGGCCGAGCTCGACCATGCGCGCGAGCTGGCCCGCGCGTTGGTCGACGTTGCCGTCGCAGCCGGCCTGCCGACGGTCGCGCTGCTCACCGACATGGACAGCGCGCTCGGCGTCGCCGCCGGCAACGCGCTGGAGGTCCGCGAGTGCATCGACGTCCTCACGGGACACGGCGATCCGGATGAGCGGCTCGTCGACGTCACGCTCGCGCTGTGCCACGTGCTGCTCGAGCTGGGCGGCCTCGACGCCGACCCCGCCGAAGCGCTCCGCAGCGGGGCGGCCGCCGAGCGCTTCGCGGCGATGACCGCGGCGCTCGGAGGGCCCGCCGATCTGCTCGAGCACCCGGACGCTCATCTGCCCATCGCCCCCGTGACGCTCGCCGTCGAGCCTGGGCGCGGCGGGTTCGTCACGTCCCACGCGACGCGCGACCTCGGCCTCGTCGTCCTGGCCCTCGGCGGTGGCCGCCACCGCGAGGGGCATCCGATCGACCACGGCGTGGGCCTCGACGAGGTCGCCGGGGTCGGGGAGGAGGTCGGTCCCGCAGGGCGCCCGCTGGCGGTCGTCCACGCCAGGGACGGCACGTCGGCCGAGGCGGCCGCCGACGCGGTGCGGGCAGCCATCGCGGTCGGCGATGATCCTCCGGCACCGGTACCCGTCCTCACGGAGGAGATCCGATGAGCGCCGCCGCGATCCCCAAGGCCGAGCTGCACGTCCACCTCGAGGGCACGGCCGACCCCGCCCTCATCAGCCGCATCGCCCACCGCAACTTCATGGAGCTTCCCGCGGGGATGCTCGCGAGCGAGCACGAGTTCGCCTGGTCGGACTTCCTGCACTTCCTGCAGACGTACGACCTCGCGGCGAGCGTCATCCGCACGCCGGAGGACTATCGCGACGTCACGTTCGAGTACCTCGCCGGCTGCGCTCAGGAGGGCGCCGTCTACGTCGAGCTCATCGCCTCACCCGACCACGCGACGAGCGTGGGCCTGTCCGACGAGGAGCACTTCGCGGCGATCGCGCAGGGCATCGACGACGCGCGCGACCGGTTCGGCATCGAGGCCCGGATCATCGCCACCTGCCTGCGCAACCGCGGGGTCGAGGGCGCCGAGGAGGTCGCGCACCGCGTCGTGACCGATCGCCATCCGTACGTCGTCGGCTTCAACATGGCCGGCGACGAGGCCGGATTCCCGCCCGAGCCCTTCGCACGTGCGTTCGCCATCGCGGCCGACGGCGGCCTGGGCTGCACCGTCCACGCCGGCGAGCACGCCGGACCCGAGTCCGTGCGGGGCGCGATGAACCTCCCGGGCGTCACGCGGATCTCCCACGGCGTGCGCGCCGTGGAGGATCCGGCGCTCGTCGAGGAGCTGGCCGAGCGCGGCCTCGTGCTCGAGGTCTGCCCGGGCTCGAACATCGCGCTCGGCGTCTACCCGTCCTTCGAGGACCATCCGCTGCCCGCCCTGCACGCGGCGGGCGTCCGCGTGACCCTAGGCTCCGACGACCCGCCGTACTTCGCCACCTCAATCGGTCGCGAGTACGACATCGCCAAGGACCGCATGGGGTTCGGCGATGGGGAGCTGGTGGGCATGACCAGGACGGCGCTCGATGCGGCGTTCGCCGACGATGGGCTCCGGGCGGACCTCCTGGCTCGCCTGTAGATTCCCTCGTCGGCAAGGGTCGGCCATTCACAGTCCGGAACGAGTTTCACCCACACTGGGAGGTGCGGGAAGGTGTTCAGGAAAGGGATGTCTCGGTCGATCCTCGCGGTCGGTCTCTTGAGTCTGATGTTGGTGGCCGCTGCGTGTGGCAGCGACGACGGCTCATCGTCGTCGTCAGGGGCCGCGAGCACCACGTCGACGCAGGCCGCGGGGAAGAAGATCAGGGTCGGTCTCGTGACCGACATCGGCGGTCTCAACGACCGCTCCTTCAACGCGCTGGCGAACAAGGGGCTCAACGACGCCAAGGCGCAGCTCGGGGTCGAGGGGCGCGTGCTCACGTCGGACTCGAACTCCGACTACGTGCCGAACCTCTCGACGCTCGCGCAGCAGAAGTACGACCTCGTGATCGGCGTCGGGTTCCTCATGGCTGACGCGGTGAACACCGTGTCCAAGAAGTTCCCCGACACGAAGTTCGCCGTGATCGACGTGTCGCAGGCGTCGCTGAAGGACAAGCCCACCAACGTCGAGGGTCTCCTCTTCGCCGAGCAGCAGGCGGGCTACCTCGCCGGCTACCTGGCCGGCCTCTACGCCAAGGAGAAGAACATCGACACGATCTCCAGCGTCGGCGGCCAGAAGATCCCGCCGGTCGACCACTACATCGCGGGCTACCAGGCAGGCGCGAAGGCGGCGAACCCCGACATCAAGACGCTGAACGCCTACTCGCAGGACTTCGTCGATCAGGCGAAGTGCAAGGAGATCGCGCTCGACCAGATCTCGCGTGGAGCCGGCGTCGTCTTCCAGGTCGCCGGCCAGTGCGGCCTCGGCGCGCTGGACGCGGCCAAGCAGGAGGGCAAGCAGGGCATCGGCGTCGACGCCGACCAGGCCTACCTCGGCAGCCACGTGCTGACCAGCGCCACGAAGAAGGTCGACGTCGCCGTGCTCGACACGGTCAAGTCGGTGCAGGAGGACAAGTTCGCTGCCGGCACCGATCAGCTCTTCGACCTGAAGAACAACGGCGTCGGCATCGGCAAGATCAGCGCCGAGGGGGCGT
Organism: uncultured Solirubrobacterales bacterium; assembly: GCA_963837655.1. Taxonomy (GTDB): domain Bacteria; phylum Actinomycetota; class Thermoleophilia; order Solirubrobacterales; family Solirubrobacteraceae; genus CAVVSD01. The sequence continues at coordinate 574,990 of CAWIOK010000023.1, read as the reverse complement.
CGTTGGAGAGCAAGCTCGACCCGATCAAGGAGCAGATCATCTCCGGCGAGATCGATGTGCCCGACACCGTGAAGTAGGAGCGGTGACCGCGCCCGCGCGGCCGCAGGATGCCGCGGAGCTCGCCCTCGAGCTCCGCGGCATCACCAAGCGGTTCGGCTCCCTGACGGCGAACGATGCGATCGACCTCACGCTGCGTCGTGGGGAGGTCCACGCGCTGCTCGGCGAGAACGGCGCGGGGAAGTCGACGCTGATGAACGTCGTCTACGGGATGCTGCGCCCGGACGAGGGCCAGATCCTCGTCGACGGCGAGCCGGTCTCGATCGAGTCGCCGCGCGACGCGATGCGCCGCGGGATCGGCATGGTGTTCCAGCACTTCATGCTCATCCCGGTGATGACGGTGGCGGAGAACCTCGTCCTCGGCGACGAGCCCCGCAGCGGCGGTCTGCTGGACCTGGGTGAGGCTCGCCGGCGCACGCGCGAGCTCTCGGAGCGCTACGGGCTGAAGGTCGACCCCGACGCACGGGTGCAGGACATCTCCGTCGGGCAGCAGCAGCGTGTGGAGATCCTCCGCGCGCTGGACCGCGGCGCGCGCGTCCTGGTCCTCGACGAGCCGACCGCGGTGCTCACGGCGCAGGAGACCGCCGAGCTCATGACGGTCCTCTCGGAGCTGAAGGCCGGCGGCACGTCGATCGTGTTCATCTCCCACAAGCTGCCCGAGGTGCTCAAGCTCGCCGACCGGGTGACCGTGCTGCGGCGGGGCAAGTCCGTCGGCACGATCGACACCGCGGGCGCCGACGAGCCGATGCTCGCCCGCATGATGGTCGGCCGCGACGTCGTCCTGCGCGTCGACAAGCAGGAGTGCACACCGGGCGAGATCGCGCTGGAGGTGTCGGACCTGCATGTCCTCGACGACCGCGGGCTCCCCGCGGTGGACGGCGTGACCCTGCAGGTGCGCCGCGGCGAGATCGTGGCGCTGGCCGGGATCGACGGCAACGGCCAGAGCGAGCTCGTCGAGGCCGTGACGGGGCTGCGCCACATCGAGGCCGGTCAGGTCCGCGTCTGCGGCGAGCCGATCACCGGCGCCGACCCGCGCCGCGCGCGCCGCGCCGGCATCGGTCACATCGCCGAGGATCGCCACCGACGCGGCCTCGTGCTCGACTTCGACCTCACGGAGAACCTGGCGCTGCGCGACTACCGCACCGGTTCCAGGTGGGGTCTGCTGTCGCTGCGCCGGATGCTCGATTCGGCCAAGCGGCTGCTCACGGAGTTCGACGTGCGCGGCGGCACGCCGACGACGCTCGCGCGGTCGCTCTCGGGCGGCAACCAGCAGAAGGTCGTCATCGCGCGAGAGATCTCGGGCAACCCGGAGGCGCTCGTCGCCGCCCAGCCGACCCGCGGGCTCGACGTCGGCGCGATCGAGTTCGTGCATCGCCGCCTGCTCGCCGAGCGCGATTCGGGGAAGGCGATCCTGCTCGTGTCGCTGGAGCTCGAGGAGGTCCGCAACCTGGCCGACCGCATCCTCGTCGTCTACGCGGGCAGGATCGTCGGCGAGCTGCCGCCGACGGCGTCCGATGAGGAGCTCGGGCTGCTCATGACCGGCGGAAGCGCCGCCCCGGCCGGCTGATGTCGAGCGTCGTCGCGCCACCGCCGGAGGAGCCCCTGCCGCCGCCGGGGTCGGCCGGGATGGGCTCGCGCTTCGCCGAGCACCTCCGGTCGGGCGGCTGGTTCACCTCGGTGCTCACGACGATCGTCGCGTTCTTCCTGGGCGGACTGGTCGTGCTCGTCACGGGCCGCGACCCGCTCTCGACGTACAACGCGATCTGGCAGGGGACGGGCCTCGACTGGATCTTCCCCTGGGTTACGGGCGACGACCGTGTGACCGCGGCGCTGAACCTGCAGCAGACGCTGCTGTTGACCGGCCCGCTCATCCTGACGGGCCTCGCGGTCGCGCTCGCGTTCCGCGCCGGCCTGTTCAACATCGGCGGCCAGGGCCAGTACATCGCTGGGTCGGTCGCCGCGGTCTGGGTCGGGTCGTCGTTCGCAGGGATGCCGCATCTGCTGCACGTCGTGCTGGCGATCCTCGCCGCCTTCCTCGGAGGCGCGCTGTGGGGCGGGATCGCGGGTGTGCTGCGCGCCACGACCGGGGCGAACGAGGTGATCACGACGATCATGCTCAACTGGACCGCGGTCTGGGTGGGCATCTACCTGTTCAGCCTCGGCGGGCCGCTGCAGAACTCGCGCCAGCCCGACGTGCCGGTGTCCAACGACGTGGTGCCCGGCGCGCGGCTGCACGTCTTCTGGGGTGATCCCCAGCTGCAGGGCCTGCACATCGGGCTCTTCATCGCGTTGGCCGCGGCGATCGCGTTCGGCATCTTCATCCGGCGCTCGACCCGCGGCTACGAGGCGCGGGCCGTCGGGCTGAACCCCGAGGCCGCGCGGTCGGCGGGCATCCGCGTCGGCTCGACCTACATCTGGGTCATGGCGCTCTGCGGGCTCTTCGCCGGGCTGGCGGGCGCGATCGACGTGCTCGGCTGGCAGTTCCGCGTCGCCACGAACGACATCCAGGTCGGCTCGATCGGGTTCATCGGGATCGCGGTGGCGCTGCTGGGGCGCAACACGGCGCTGGGTACGTGCATCGCGGCGCTGCTGTTCGGCGCGCTCCTGCAGGGGACGTCGACGCGCAACCTGGATCCCGCGGTCTTCGACCCCGCGCTGGCGCAGAACCTCACCTACATCATCCAGGGCCTCGTCATCCTGCTCGTGACCGCCGACGCGATCATCATCTGGCTCGTCCGGCGTCGCAGACGCCCAGCCGCCACGGCGGAGGCCGGCACGTGACCGCGCTCGCCGCGCCGCTGGTGACGGAGGACGAGCGCCGCGGCCGCTCCTTCGGCTGGGCCGGCGTCGTCATCGCGATCGTCGCCGCCTTCATCACGCTTCCGCCACTGGAGGTCCGCAGCGTCCTGCCGTCCGCGGTGCTCGTCGCCGCGTCGCTGGCGCTCGGGCTCGCGGCCGTGCGGCTCGGGGCGAAGCGGGTGGGCTGGGGCGCCGTGGTGGCATCCGTCGTCTGCCTCGTCCTCGCGATCCTCGCGACGCGCGCGCGGGTCGACTCGCTCGAGATCGTGGTGACCTGGAGCGCGCTGCTCGCGGCGACGCTGCGCTTCGCCACCCCGCTGCTGTTCGCCGGTCTCGGCGGCCTCGTCTCGGAGCGCTCGGGCGTCGTGAACATCGGCCTCGAGGGCATGATGCTGATGGGCGCGTTCTTCGCCGCGTGGGGCGCAGACGTCACGGGCTCGTGGTTCCTCGGCATCCTGATCGGGATGCTCGCGGGGATGGCGCTGGCGGCCGTCCACGCGTTCTTCTCGATCAACCTGCGTGCGGACCAGATCGTGGCCGGCTTCGCGCTGAACTTCGTCGCGCTGGGCCTCACCGGCTACCTCTACGTCGACATCTACGGCGAGGAGGGCACGCCCGACGACCTGCCCGCCGTGCCGAACGTCAAGCTGCCGACGGAGAGCCTCGGCTTCATCGGCAAGGCGATCTCCAACCAGAACCTGCTCGTCTGGGGTGCACTGGTGGCGCTCGTGATCGTCTGGGTCGTGGTGTTCCACACGCGGGCCGGGCTGCGGCTGCGCTCGGTGGGGGAGAACCCGCGCGCGGCGGAGACGGTCGGGATCAACGTGCTGCGGACGCGGTGGATCGCCGTGCTCGTCTCCGGCGCACTCGCCGCGCTCGGCGGGGCGTTCCTCTCCATCGGCTTCGTCCACTCGTTCACCCAGAACATGACCGCGGGCCGCGGCTACATCGCGCTGGCCGCGATGATCTTCGGGCGCTGGCGACCGCTCGGGTTGTTCATGGCGACGTTGCTGTTCGGCTTCGGCAGCGCGCTCGCGCAGCGGCTGCCCGAGTTCTCGCCGTCGGCGGCGACGCTGTTCCAGGCGCTGCCCTACGTCCTCACGCTCATCGCGGTGGCCGGGCTCGTCGGCCGGTCGGTGCCCCCGGCCGCGGATGGCGTCCCGTACAAGCGCGAGGGATGAACGCAACGCTCGAGGCAGGGCTCGTGGGCGCGGTCGCGTCGGGGTTGCCGTCGACCGCGATCACCCTGCTGCGCCGGGAGGACATCCTCGACGGCGCGCGTGCGGCGGGTGCGATCGTCCTGCCCGGCGAGCGGCGCACCTGGGTCCTCCTCGCCGCCGCGACGCCCGTGCACCTTGCGCTCTCGCTCGGTTGGGCGGCCGTGCTCGGCCGGGTCCTGCCGCGCGGCCGGGAGCCGCTCTGGGGTGTTGTCGCGGGCCTGGGCATCGCAGCGCTCGACCTCGGTCTGATCGGCCGTCGCATCCCGGCGATCCGGGCGCTCCCCCAGCCCCGCCAGTGGGCCGATCACGTCGCCTACGGGCTCACCGTGGGTGCCGTGTTGTCGGCGCGCCGACCGCTCATCCCCGCCGGATGAGACGAGATCACCTCCGTTAGGGTCACAATGGCGGCGTGAGGGTGGCGACCATGCGCGTGCTCGCGCTGATGCTGGTGCTGGCGGCCGTCGTCCCGGCAAGCGCTGCCGCGATCGTCGAGGTGCCGTTCGCCGCGCGCTACAGCACGAACGATCACGGCGCGATCTGGGTGACGGGCAGCACGCTGATGACCTGTCCCGCGGCGGACGCGAACTGCGCGGCGTCACAGGCCGGCACCGCGGCGGGCGCGGCGCTCAACAACAACAACTTCGCCATGACGCCGGTCGATGTGGACGCCAACCCGGCAACGTTCAACTCCTCGAGCTCGACGTTCGCTCCGCCCGCCGGCTCCGACGTGCTGTTCGCCGGCCTGTACTTCGGCGGCCGCGTCACCGCCGGCGGCGGCGGTGCGCCGGCGCCCAACGCGGCCGCACGCGGCAGCGCGCTGCTGCAGACACCCACGAGCGGGACCTACGCACCCGTCACGGGCACCGTCTCCAACAGCACGGCCATCGCCGGTGCCTACGTCGCCGCGGCCGACGTCACCGATCTCGTGCGCGCGGGCGGTGCCGGCCGCTACTTCGTCGCGAACGTACAGAGCGGCACGGGCCTGGACCGCTACGCCGGCTGGGCGCTCGTGGTCGTGTACCGCGACCCGGCGCAGCCGCTGCGCAACCTGACCGTCTTCGACGGGCTCGCGGCGATCCAGCAGGGCGACGCGCCGCTGACGATCGGCGTGAGCGGCTTCAAGACGCCGGTCAGCGGGCTCGTGCGCACGTCCGTCGGGATCGTCGCGTACGAGGGCGATCGCGGCAGCGCCGGCGACCGGCTGGCCCTGAACGGCCAGCTGCTGGCAGACGCGGCCAACCCTGCGACCAACCTCTTCAACAGCTCGGTGTCCTTCGAGGGGACCAACACGCTCTCGCAGCGCATTCCTGCCTTCGTCAACGGGCTCGGCTTCGACGCCGACCGCATGGTCGCCGACGGCCTGCTAGCGAACGGTGCGACGAGCGCGACGTTCGAGGCATCGACCACGCTCGACCAGTACCTCATGCACGTCGTGACGTTCACGACCGACCTCAGCGCGCCGCGCCTGGACCTCGCCAAGTCCGTGACGGACGCCAACGGCGGCGACGTCGAGCCGGGCGACGTGCTGCGCTACACGGTGACGACGCGCAACCTCGGCGACGACGCCGCCACTGGCGTGTCCGTGCAGGACGCGATCCCGGCGGGCACCAGGCTCGTGCGCGGCTCGCTGACCGGAACCGGCGGCGCCGCGGCCGCCGGCGACCGATCCGTCGGCTTCCAGCTCGGGACGCTGGATCCGGGCGCGAGCGCCCTGGTCAGCTTCGACGTGGTCGTGGATGACGACGCGGCGGAGGGGTTCGTCGTCGCCAACACCGCGAGCGCGAACGGGTTCGGGGCGACAGCCGGCCAGCCCGTCAGCGCCACATCGCCGCAGGTGACCTCGACGGTCCACCGCCTGCCCTTCACCGGCGGCCTCACCGTCACGCCGTCGACGCCAGAGGCGGGCGAGGCCGTGGACGCCACGCTGACCGTGACCAACAAGCTCGACAAGCCCGTGGAGGGCGTCGTCGTGACCCTCGAGGTCCCCGGCGCGAGCCTGCTCTCCCCCAGACCCCCAAGGGGGGACCGCTGCAGCGCGAGCGGCGATCACGTGCGGTGCACCCTCGGAACGCTCAAGGCACACGAGAAGGCGACGACGCGGCTCCGTCTGCGCGCGCACGACTCCGGCAGGCTGCGGCCCGTGGTCTCCGTGCGCGGCAAGGGCGTCGCGACGCGGCGGATCATCCTCCGGACACTGCGCGTGAAGCCAGGCAAGGCGCGGCTGAGCGTCACCAAGCGCGCCGACGCGTCGTTCGGGCGCCAGGGACGGTCGGCCACGTATCGGATCGTCGTGACGGCCGCGCGCGCCGCTGCGACCGCGCACAGCGTGCGCGTCTGCGATGTGCCGGGCGTGGGCCTGCTCCTGCGCGCCGTCTCGCACGGCGGCACGCTGCGCAACGGAGGTGCCTGCTGGCAGCTCGGGAACCTCGCACCCGGACAGCGACGCGAGCTGCGTGTGGTCGCGCGCGTGACGGCGCCGGCCGGGGTCGTACGGAACACCGCGCGCGCCGGCGCGGCGAACCTGCGCGGCCGGGCCTCCGTGGTGGCGGTCGCCGGCCTCCGCGTCGCGCCGCGGTTCGCCGGGGCGTGCACGGCCGCCACGGGCGGTCCGATCGCGCACGCGAGCTGCTGACGCCCCCGGCGGGGAGAACACCGGCCTCACATCGACGCCGCCGGCCGCGTTTGCCTCTCATGACGACGACGACCACCGCACTCGCAGACCGCGTCGACGTCCTCGACTGGGCCGAGCTCGGCGACCGCCTCGACACCCATGGCTTCGCCGTGACCGAGCCGCTGCTCGACGCGCGCGAATGCGCTGACCTCGCCGCCCTGTTCGACGATGGGCGGTTCCGCTCGACGGTCGACATGGCCCGCCACCGCTTCGGCGATGGCCGCTACCGGTACTTCGACCACCCGCTGCCGCAGCCGGTCGCGGAGCTGCGCGTCGCCCTCTACCGGCGGCTCGCGCCGGTCGCCAACCGCTGGTCGACGCTGCTCAGCGGCGACAACCCCACCTTCCCGGCCCAGCACGATCAGCTCATCGCGCGGTGCCGCGCAGCGGGCCAGGAGCGTCCGACGCCGCTCATCCTGCGGTACGGCCCGGGCGACTGGAACGCGCTGCACCAGGACCTCTACGGCGACGTGTTCTTCCCCTTCCAGGCGCTCACCGTGCTGACCGACGAGCACGAGGGCGGCGACTTCGTCCTTCTCGAGCAGCGGCCGCGCGCGCAGAGCCGCGCGCACGTCCTGCGCCCGCCGCAGGGCGCGTTCGTGCTGTTCCCCACCCGCGAGCGCCCGAACGCGGGACGCAACGGTCATCACCGCGTCGGCATGCGCCACGGCGTCAGCACCGTGACCGCGGGCAGCAGGACCGCCCTCGGGATCATCTTCCACGACGCCGCGTAGGCTGCCCGCAGCAGATCGGGCGACGACGGGGAGCGAAGCATGCGGGCAGCCGTGACACGGGAGCCGAACGTCATGGAGATGGCGGAGGTCCCGGACGCCCCCGACCCCGGACCCGGCGAGGCGCGGGTCCGGATCGAGGCCGTCGGGCTGTGCGGGTCGGACTACCACCTGTTCACGGGCGAGATCGGCTCGACCACCGTGCACGGGCCCCAGTTCCCGAAGATCCAGGGCCATGAGGTCAGCGCGGTCATCGAGCAGCTCGGGCCCGACGCGCCCGAGCACCTGCGCGAGGGCCAGCGCGTCGCGCTCTGGCCGCTCCGCGGCTGCGGTGAGTGCTACGCCTGCTCGGTCGGCCGCGCGAACACGTGCCCCTCCTTCTGCCTCATCGGCGTCCACATCGACGGCGCGCTCGCGGAGCGGCTCACGCTCCCGGCGAACCAGCTGTTCCCGGTGGGCGACATCGACGACGCGGGGATCGTCGCCTTCATCGAGCCGATCTCGATCGCAGTGCACGCCGTCAACCGCACCCGCGTCGCCGACGGCGAGCACGTCGTCGTGCTCGGCGCCGGCCCGATCGGCCAGGCGCTGAGCCTCGCCGCGCGCGAACGCGGCGCGAAGGTCCTGCTCGTCGACCTGGTCGCCAGCCGGCTGGAGCTCGGTCGCCTGACCGGCGCCGACGTCCTCGACGCGAGCGGCGGCGATGACGTCGTCGCCGAGGGCCGGGCCTGGTCGGGCGGGGAAGGTCCTCAGGTGGTCTTCGACGCGGTCGGCAGCCCCGCGGTGGTCCAGCAGGCCGTGGAGCTCGTGGTCCCTGCGGGGCGGGTCGGCATCGTCGGGCTCTCCGACCGCACGGTGGAGCTGCCGATGGGGATGCTGGTGGCCAAGGAGCTCGATGTTCTGGGCACGTCCGTGTGCAGTGCGGAGGCGTTCGCCGAGGCGGCCGAGATCGCCGTCCGCAACGCGGACGTGATCTCCGGGCTCATCTCCCGCCGGTTCCCCCTCGAGCAGGCGCCGGAGGCGATCGCCTGGGCGATGGCCAACCCGCAGGAGGCACTCAAGGTCGTCGTGGAGGCGTAGGCTTCGCGGTCGGAGAGCCGCGTGGGCGTGGGCGTCGTCGTCGACACAGAGGTCGTGCCACCCGAGGACCGCTTCGGCCTGTGGGCCGAGCAGTCCGCCAGGGTGTTCGAGCCCATGCAGGTCACCTGCGCCCACCGCCACGGCTTCCGCGGGCTGGCCACCGGGCAGGCGCTCGGGCCGCTCACCGTGTTCCGCGTCACGGCCGACGTCTCCGCGATCCACCGCACGCCGGCGCTCATCGCCGCAAGCGATCCGCAGTGGCTGCAGGTCAGCCTCCAGCTGCGCGGACGCTGCCGGGTCGAGCAGGACGGCCGGTCCGTCGTCGTCGAGCCGGGCGAGCTGGTCACGTGGGAGTCCTCGCGGCCGTACACGGTCGACGCGCTCACGCCGTTCGAGCTGCTGAACGTCTACTGCCCGGAGCATCTGCTGCGCCCGCACACCGACGGCCTGTACGCGCAGACGGCGAGGCCGGTGCCGTTCGGCGGCGTCGTGCGCGGGCTGCTCACCGAGATCGCGCGCGGTCTGGACGACGGGTCGCTCGGCGCTGGGGACGTCGCGGTGGCCGAGAGCCTGCTGGCGCTGGTCCGCGGGATGCACGCCGGCACCGCGCGCGCGGAGGAGTCGCCCGCCGGCCTGCTGCGCTCGCAGATACACGGCTACATCGCCGGGCACCTCGGTGCGCCCGACCTCGGCCCCGACGCCGTCGCGCGCGCCCACTTCATCTCGCGCAGCTACCTCGACCGGCTCTTCGAGGGCGAGCCGCGAACCGTGACGGAGACGATCCGCGACGCCCGCCTGGAGCGTTGCCGGCGCGACCTCGCCGATCCGAGGCTCGCCGACCTGACCATCCTGGAGATCGCGCTGACGTGGGGCTTCACGAGCGCCGCGCACTTCAGCCGCGCGTTCCGCGCCCGCTACGGCATGTCGCCCCGCGACGCCCGTGGGTGCTCGGTCAAGGAGGAGTGAGCGCAGAGGCAAGCACGCCACACCCCGTGTCCCTACGGTCGGGCGGACCCACGGAGGAGAGAGAGTCGATGAGCACGACGGACTGCCCGGTCAGCGGGCTCGGCGGTGAGTTCGACCCGTTCGCGGGGGACTCGTCGGCGTGGTACGCGTTCATGCGCCGCGCGCGCGAGGAGGAGCCGGTGTTCTACAGCCCGGTCCTCGACTACTGGGTCGTCACGCGCTACGACGACGTCATGGCCGTTCTGCACGACTCCGAGACGTACTCGTCGGCGAACACGCTGCAGCAGATCAAGCCGCCCTGCCCGGCCGCGCTGCAGGTGATGGGCGAGTACGGCGTGAACCCAGGCGGCCCGTCGCTCGTCGACGCCGACCCGCCCGAGCACAGCAAGCAGCGCATGCTGTTCCGCAAGTCCTTCACGCCGGAGCGCGTCGCGGCGCTCGAGCCCCGCTCGATCGAGCTCATCGACCAGGCGATCGACCGGATCGCCGATCGTGGCGAGGCCGACGTCGTCACCGATCTCGTCTGGGACGCGCCCGCGAAGATCGCCTTCGCGCTCATGGGCGTGCCCGAGTACGAGGTCGACAAGATCAAGACCGGCACCGCGCGGCTGGCCACGATGGGCTGGGGCGTGCCCAGCGACGACGAGCAGGTCGAGCTCGCCACATCGATCGGCGAGTACTGGAAGTTCGCCGGGGAGCAGATCGACCGGCTCATCGCGAACCCGGGCGAGAACCTCATGGGCGACCTCGTCCGCGCCTGGCATGAGCCGGGCAACGAGGACATGTTCAGCCGCGATCAGCTGTGCTGGATCTTCCTCAACACGCTGTTCGCGGGCCACGAGACGACGACGAACGCGACCGCTGCCGGTATTCGCGCGCTGCTCACCTACCGCGACCAGTGGGAGGCGATCTGCGAGGACCCGTCGCTCATCCCCAACGCCGTGGAGGAGATCCTGCGCTTCGACTCATCGGTGCCGACGTGGCGCCGGGTCACGACGCGGGCGACGACGCTGGGCGGCATCGAGCTGCCGGAGGGCGCAAACCTGCTCGTCGGTCTCGGCTCGGCCAACCACGACGACCGGCACTTCCGCGACGGCGAGCGCTTCGACGTCCGTCGCGGCAACGCCAAGGACCAGATCGCCTTCTCCTGGGGCCGGCACACGTGCCTGGGCGCCCGGCTCGCGCGCATGGAGATGCGCGTGTTCCTCGAGCGGATCACGAAGCGGCTGCCTCATCTGCAGCTCGTCGAGGGGCAGGAGTACGTCTACTCCCCCAACACGTCGCACCGCGGCCCCGAGCACGTGCTCGTCCGCTGGGATCCAGCGCTCAACCCGGTGGAGGCGTCAGCACAGGTCGCGTAGGCGGTTCTGCGCGTCGAGGCCTGCGACCTTGTAGGCCTCGGCGAGGGTCGGGTAGTTGAAGACCGCGGACACGAGGAAGTCCAGGCCACCGTCGCGGCCCATGAGCGCCTGGCCGATATGGACCAGGTCGGTGGCCTGCGAGCCGATCACGTGCACGCCGAGCAGCCGGTGGTCGCCGGGGGAGACGAGGATCTTCAGCATCCCGTCCTCCTCGCCGGTCATGAGCGCCTTGGCCAGTTCGCGCCACCACGCGACGCCGACGACGTAGGGGATCGCGGCCTCGGTCAGCTCCTCCTCGGTCGCGCCCACGTAGGAGATCTCCGGGATCGCGTAGATGCCGATCGGGACCAGCTCGGGCATCTGCTGGACCGGCTGGCCGAAGGCGCGCAGCGCCGCGATCCGGCCCTGCTCCATGCTGGTCGCGGCGAGCCCGGGAGGGCCGGCCACGTCGCCCACCGCGAAGATGTGCGGGACGGACGTCCGGTAGTCGTCGTCGACAGCGATGCGACCGCGCTTGTCGCAGCTCAGCCCGGCCCGCTCGAGCTTCAGCATCTCCGTCGCGCCCTGGCGGCCCGTCGCGTACATGAGCGTGTGCGACTGGATCGTCTTGCCGGACTTCAGCCGCGTGAGCACCCGCCCGTCCTCGCGGTCGACGCCGACGACCTCCTCGCCGAAGCGGAACGAGACGTTGCGCCGGCGTAGCAGGTAGCGCAGGGCGATGGCGATCTCGCGGTCGATGAACGGCAGCAGCGTCGCGCGCGCGTCGACGAGCGTCACGCGCGTCCCCATCGCCGCGAACATCGAGGCGTACTCCACGCCGATCACCCCGGCGCCGACGACGGTCATCGTGCGCGGCACCGCCTCCTCGAGGCGCAGGATGCCGTCGGAATCGATGACGCGGCGCTCGTCGAAGTCGACGCCCTTCGGGCGTGCCGGGCGCGTCCCGACCGCCAGGATGATGTTGTCGGCCGTGACGATCTGGTCGGGCGTCGTCGCGATGTCGTCGGTGATCCGGACCGTGTTGGCGTCCAGGAACTCCGCGTCGCCGATGATGAGCCCGACGCTGTTGCGGCGGAACTGCTCGCGGATGATCGCCGTCTCCTGCGCCACGACGCGCGCGGTGCGGTCGCGCAGGTACTCCACCGCGGCCCGCTCGCGGAGCTCGGGGTGGAGGGGGTCCGGCACGTCCTTGCCGCGGTTGGCGATGTCCTCGATGATCGCCTGGCGCAGCGTCTTGGAGGGGACGGTCCCGGTGTGGATCGACACGCCGCCGACACGCTCGCGGCGCTCGACCACCGCGACGCGCTTGCCGAGCTTCGCCGCCTGGATCGCCGCGCGCTGGCCGCCGGGGCCCGAGCCGATGACCAGCACGTCGAGGTCGCGCTTGACGGGCTCGGGGACGACTGCAGGCGCGCCGTTGGAGGCCGGCTCGATCACGACGTCGGTCATGCAGCCGACCCTAGATCCCGGCGACCCCCTTGGGTGTGCACGAACGGGCCAACGATGAACGCCCGACGGTCCAGGTCAGCTGCCGGAGAACCGCCGCAGGACGTTGCCGGTGACGCGCGCGACGGTGTTGTCGTAGCCATCGGCCGAGAGGCAGGCGCACCAGGCGATCGAGCCGACCGAGAACACGGCGCCGCCGCCCGGGTACTCGAGCAGCGTCATGTCGGCGCGGACGCGGTCGTTCACCGTCCCGCCCTGTCGCGAGTCGGAGATCGGGACGTCCTCGCTGGCGAGCTGGTAGGAGTCCGAGAAGCCCGATGCCGTCGCCAGCAGGTGGGTGCGCTCGGGCGAGCCCAGCGCGGGGTCGAAGCGGTCGATCTCGAAGCCGGCGGCGCCGCGGCCGATCGCGAGCGATGGCAGGTCACCGATGAGCTCGTCGTCGCCGATCCCCTCGAACACGAACGCGGCAGCCGGATCGATGCCGGCCGGGTTGCGCGCGTAGGGGCGCCCCTCGCCGTTGCCCTGCGCGCTGAACCCGACCCCGAGCCAGGACTGCGGCGCCGCGCCGCGGTGGCGCCACAGCCCGCCCAGCTCGCCCGAGGTGCTGAGGTAGCCCTCGCCCGGCTCAGGATCCCACGCCCGCGTCGACGGTCCGTTGCGGCGGATCTCGATCGTGTGGCCGTGCTCGGGGTCGCGCTGGGTCACCCAGTACATGCCGTTCCCGCCCAGGTACATGAGCCGCCCGCCGGTCCCGACGTACCGCTGCGCGGCCGCCAGCATGTCGCTGGACCAGTACTCGCAGTGGGTGCCGCTGATCACCACGCGGTAGGGCGCCAGCAGCGCGTGGCCGTCCTCGTGGAGATCCTCGTCGGTGATGACGTCGACGTCGTGGCCGCTCTCGCGCAGCCAGTCGATGAGGTGCATGTCGGCGTTGAACTGGTGCGGCCCGCCCTTGCCGGCGTTCAGCGGCGTCAGCTCGTACTTCGGCCGCATGTTCACGATCGGCCGCATGCGCGACGAGTAGCAGACGCCGGAGCCGTCGCGGTGCTTGTCGTAGAGGCTCAGCAGCCGGTTCTCGACGGCGTAGACGTCCTGGGGATGGACCGGGTAGTCGACCTCGAAGCCGTCGATCTCCGCCAGCGTCCGGCCCGCCTCGCCGGCCATGAGCTGCTCGTTGGCGTAGGCGAGGTAGCTGAACGTCGGCAGCAGGACGACGATGTCGGCGGTCGGCGCGCCGCGGGCGGGACGGACGGTGAACGGGACGTAGTCCTCGTGCTCGCCCGCCTGCAGGTGCGCGGCGTAGACGCCGCTCGGCGTGTCGTCCGGGACCCGCCACGCGAAGGATCGCTCCCAGTCGGCGTCGTCGAGGTCGTCGTCGTGGAAGTGGATCGCGCCGTACTGCTGCGGCGCGTGCGGCCACGCGGGCTCGGTGCCGTCCCAGTCGTGGCCCGTGGCGCCCCGCATCGGCCGGTTGACCGTGCTGCCGTGCAGCTCCCCGGCGACATCCGTGACGCGCGAGGAGGAGAGGTCGCGGCTGAAGTCCCAGTGCGCCAGCGGGTCGGTGGCCGCCTCCACCTCCGTTGCATCCATGGCGCGGGCGAAGAGGCGCGGCTGGTCGATCTTGCCGTTGTAGACGTGGCCGTCGGCGTCGGCCGCGATCCGCACCTCGTCGTCGGGCAGACCGGCCGTGACCGGACCCTCCGTGCGCTGGGGCGACCCGCCGAGCAGCTCGGACTGGGGGCGCGCCGCGAGGGTCGCGCGGCCGGTCGCCGGATCGTGGGAGGCGCTCACGTAGGTCCAGGTCCGCAGCTGCAGGGGCGTGTCGAGGACGAGGCCGCCGAACGTCAGCCGGCCGTCGTGCAGACCGAGCGCGAGCCCGCCCGCGGACAGCAGCGTCTGCGGCTCTCCCAGCACGAGCGTCGGGTGGATCCACATCCCGGCGGACAGGCCGTGGGAGAGGTCCGGCGCACCCGGCACCACGACGTAGGAGCCGGTGCGGATCGGCTGATGGCGGCCCGGGTGCTCGCCGTCGAACGCGCACGGCACCGGGTCGGCCTTGAACCCGGGGCCCGCGGGGTTGTCGTCGCCGTGCCACATGCGCACCAGGCCGGCGCGGAACGCCGGGCGGCGGCAGCTCACCATGAAGGCGATCGTGGCGCCGGGCGTCACGCTGAGCCGGTCGCTGTACCCGACTACGTCCACGCCAGCGCTCCGCGCCGGGACCAGTACCCGCCCGGATCCTCGCGCAGCGCGTCGAGCCTCGGGTCGGCCCCCGCGTCGCGTGCGCCGAGGTTGGACTCGAGCATCGGGACGGTCGAGGCGCCGCTCAGCACCACCGTCGCCCACGGCTGGGCGAGCGCCGCTGCGAGCGCGACGGCGTCGGCCGTGGTGCCCTGCTCGCGGGCGACCTCGAGCAGAAGCGGGTCGCTCTCGCGGTCGGTGAGGCGGCCGTTGGCGAGCGCCTCCTTGACGATGACCTGCAGCCCCGCCGCGTGGGCCTCGGCGAGCGCGTCCTCGGCGGAGCGCTCGTACAGGTTCCACGTCGACTGCACCGCGTCGAAGCCGCCGACCTCCAGCGCGCGCCGGATGGTGCCGGCCTGCCCCGGGCCGCTCGTGGTGAACCCGATCGCGACGCCCTCGGCGCGCAGCTGCGCCAGGCGGTCGAGCACGGCGGGGTCCTCGAGCACGCCGGTCTCCAGCGTCGCGGAGTGGATCTGGTACAGCGCGAGGCGGTCGCCCAGGAGCGCGCGGGTCTCCCCGATCTGGCGCTGGAGCGTGGCGATCCCGTGGTCCTTGACCTCGGGTGGGTCGGCGTCGACCTGCCAATCGGCGGTATACGTGTAGCCCCACTTCGAGCCGACAGTGACGTCGTCAGGGCGGCGATCGTCGAGCCAGGAGGCGAGGAACTCCTCGGCCCGGCCGTACGAGCGCGCCGCGTCGAGATAGCGCACGCCGCCGGCGTACGCGGCGTCGAGCACCTCGCCGGTGCGGGCGCGCAGGTCCTCTGGCGTGCGGGCGGCGCCGAGGTCGCTGCCGTGGCCGAGGTTCAGGTAGCCGGGGCGCCCCAGGGCGGCGAGCCCGAGCCCGATGCCCGGCGGCAGCATCAGGTCACCGCGAGGGACGCGATCGCGGCGCTGAGGCGCGCGGCGAAGTCGCGCGGCTCCTCTGCCGGATCCGGATGCAGCGGACCCCCGAACGTCACGGTGCAGCGGCCGCGCTGCGTGAGGCCGCGGTCCTTGGGCATGAGCAGCGCGGTGCCGCCGACGTGGACCGGCACGACCGGGACGTCGCAGGCCACGGCGAGTCGCGCGACACCGGCGCGGAAGCCGCCGAGGCCGACGGAGCGCGTGCCCTGGGGGTAGAGCAGGACGTTCGTGCCGTCACGCAGGAGCGTGGCCGCCTGCGCCAGGCCACGCCCCTCGGCACCGCGGTCGAACGCGAACGTCCCGATCCACAGCTCGGTGATCGACGCGATCCGACCGTGGCGGTAGAAGCGGTCCTCGGCGGCGCCGACCAGCGTCCGCGAGCGCCACGACCGCGGCAGCGCGTCGAGGATCAGCGGCGTGTCGAGGTCGGACGAGTGGTTGGCGGCGATGATCGCCGGCTGGGGCGTGGAGTGCAGGTCGCTCGCCCCGCGGACGGTCGGCCGCGCGACGAACCGCGTCGCGGGGAACAGCACCGTCTTCTGCAGGGTCTCGCGCGCGAGGCTCCCGGCGCGACCCCGCAGCCAGTGCTGGTCGCCGGCGCGATCGAGCGTCTCCCACGCCTCCGCGCCGATGCGCGACGGCTTCCATCGGGCGGCCAAGGCCTTATTCCACCTCGGCGTAGAACAGCGGCGGGCAGCCGAAGTGGGTGATCGACGGGTCGCGCCCGACGGTCCCCTCGGCCATCTCCAGCGCGTCCTGCATCGTGGACGCGCGCTTGAACCCCATCCGCTGGCACGCCTGCTTGTCCCCGCCGACGAAGATGACGTCGCCGACGTGCTCGAGGGCGTGCGCGCCCCAGTACCACATGTAGAACGGGTGGACGCCGTGGTAGGCGTGCGACGTCCGGTACAGGTGGCTGTACCACTCGTCCTCGGCGTACGCGCGCTCGAAGCGCTGCATCTCCACCGGGTCGGTGGTCTCGGCCAGGACCTCCTCGAAGAAGTCGATGTAGGAGGGGTGGTGGACCGGGTGGAACTCGCGCGCGACCGGGTGCGTGAAGATCAGCACGCCTCCTTGGCGGACGAGCGGGCGTCCCTGGTACAGGTTGAAGAAGTAGCCGAGTCCGAGGCACATGACGAGCACCGGGTTCAGCGTGGAGTTCACGTTGTACGGGCCGATGTACGGGAGGCCCGCGGTCACGACGTCGGACTGGCCGACGACGTGGACGGCCTGCTGCTCGGCGACGCGCTGGAGCGTCACCTCGTGCACCGGCTTCGCGGCGCCCGCGGTCACGCTCGTCACGCCGTAGGGCGCGAGCTGACGCTGGAAGAGCTGCCGGCGGGCCTTGACGGGCATCCGGTCGGTCGCGCGCTTGACGGCGGAGAAGGTCGCTTGGTCGCGCCGGCTCCACAGCGATGTGGGCTTGCCCAGGAAGGACATCGGGCCGCCGTACATGCGGTTGTCGGTCGTCGCCTGGACGTGGAAGACCGGGACGACGCGCTCGATGATGTCGCCCTGGGCGTTGGACCGGTGGTGCAGCTCGGAGTTCGGCGGGTCCATGAACGACCGCGAGTGCGTCATCGCGTGCGGGTTGTGGTGCGCGCTGATCGAGCTGTACGTCCCGAGGCCGATGGCCGCCGACTTGGGCCCGCCCTGCAGCGGCGCGCTGACCAGGTGGACGTAGACGAGCAGGTCGGACTCGGCCGCGCGCTTGTTGAGCGTGACCGGCGCGCCGTGCGGGCCCTCGCCGATCGTGACGTTGCCGTCCGGGTCGTCGGCGTCGTGGTTGTGGAGCCGGTCGGGGTGGAACGCGGCGAAGTTGCGCTCCCCGACGGCGTGCCGCAGCTCGGCCGGCGTCATGCGGCGGTGCAGCGCGAGCGCGGCGATGAGCTGGATGTCCTCGACCCCGGCGCGGTAGGCGCGCTCCACGACCTGCTCGATGATCTGCCCGCGGATGTCCGGCGTGCGCATCGGCGGGAGCGGGACGGAGATGTCGTCGAACGCGATCGTCAGGCGCATGCCCGGGCGCAGCAGCGCGTCGAGCGGATCGAGGCCGAGCGGTGCGTTGAGCGCTGCGGCGATCGTGCCCGGCACGTCGGCGAGCGCGGGGACCGGGGGCGGCGCGTTGATGACGCGCGAGCCGACCGGGAGGCGCTCCAGCCGCAGCTGCTCGCCGGAGTGGAAGAGGGTCGGCGGCGAGTGCTCGGCGATCTCCGTGACGCAGGCGTCGCGCTCGAGCGCGGTGCGCCGTGTGGCGCGCTGGATCGTCGTCGGCGTGCCGACGGGACGTTCCACCAGACTCATCGGATCACCTCAGGCCTGGGAACGCGGCGCTCTGGCGCCGTGTTCCCGACCGAAGACGCAGTCTTCGGCAGGGACATCAGGCGGCGTTCCGGAGGTCGAAGACGGTCTTCACGCGACCGCTGCGCGCGGCGCGCGGCGCGTGCTCCAGCGCGGCCTTGTAGTCGCGCAGGTGAAAGGCCTTGTCCACCAGTCGGCCGGGGCGCAGACGCCCGGCGAGCCTGAGGGCGCTGGGGAACTCGTCGCCGTACCCGTAGGCGCCGCGGAGCTGGAGCTCGCGCTGCCACGCGAGGGCGAGGTCGACGGAGACGTGACCCGGCATGCCGACAAGGGTCACGACCCCGCGCGGCCGGGCGGCGGAGACGGCGGCCTGGAGCGATGCGCTGGAGCCCACGCAGTCCAGTACCCCATCGAGGCCGCCGAGCAACAGCTCGCCGCTGATGCGACCGACGAGACGGCGGGCGCCGGTGAGGCGCGCGGCCTCCAGATGCAGTCGGTCCGGGGTGCACGTGTGGTCTGCGCCCAGGCGCATGGCCTCGGTGCGCTGCCCGTCGTGCTTGGCGACGGCGAGCACCCTGACGTCGGGCGCGAGCTCGCGCAGCGCGGCGATCGTGAGCAGGCCCATCGTCCCCGCGCCGATGACGGCGACGGTCTGCCCCGCCTCCGGCGCGGCGATGCGCACGCCGTGCAGCGAGCAGGCCAGCGGCTCGACCAGCACAGCGTCCTCGTCGGACAGCTCGTCGGGCACGGTGTGCAGCTGCGCCGACGGGGCGACGAGCCCCTCGCTCCAGCCGCCGCCGGTGTCGCGGCAGTAGCCGATCTGCAGCCCGGCGGAGAGATGCGTGCGCTCGTCCGCTCGGGCGGCGGCTTCCAGCGCGGGCTCGACGACGACGCGGCGCACCCGGCCAGGACCCGTGCGCACCTCGCCCACCACCTCGTGGCCGGGCACGAACGGGCTCGACGTCAGCGACGCGAGGTAGGGCGATGCGCTGCCGTTCACGAGCGCCTGGTCGGATCCGCAGATGCCGCTGAGGCGCGGACGGACGAGCTGCCAGTCGGGGCCGGGGAGACGGGGCGGATCGACGTCGCTGCGCAGCCGCAGCGCGCTCATGCCGACCCTGGGGGAGAACCGGGCGGCGACGTGCCGAGGCACCGACGGGCTGTACTCGAGCGCGAGCATCAGCCCACCACGGCGGCGGACGGAGCAGTGCGGGCTCCCGGCTCGGCCTCCCAGCGCAGGACCGGCCAGTGCCGCCGCCGGGCCTCACGGGCGAGGCGGAAATCGGGGTTCACCGCGTGTGGGTGCCCGACCACCTCGAGCATCGGCAGGTCCGAGATGGCGTCGCCGTAGGCGTGGCACTCGGCCAGCGCGACGCCGTGCTCCGCAGCGAGGGCGGCCGCCATCGACGCCCGTCCGTCCGCCGTGAGCGGCGGCTCGGCGAGGTCGCCCGTGAACTGGCCGGCGCGCTCCACGAGCCGCGCCGAGATCAGGTCGTCGGCGAGGTGGCGCAGCGGCTCGACGAGGAAGTCCAGCGCGCCGGTGAGCAGGACGACGCGGTCCCCGCGCGCGCGGTGCTGGCGGATGCGGCGGACGGCCGCGTGATGCATCCGCGGGAGGATGAGGTCCGACAGCGAGTCGGCTGCCTGAGCGCGCAGCTCCTGGGCCGGGAGGTTCGCGTAGCGGCGGTAGAAGTCGCGGTTGAAGGCCGCGCGCGAGATGCGGTCCTTGGCGCGGAAGGTCGTCGTCTTCGCGCCGAGCCCGAGGAGCCAGAGCTCGCGGTCGGGGTGCGGCATGTCGCGCGTGCGCAGCCAGGCGTAGGCGTGCACGATCGTGGCGTCCAGGACGACGCCCTCGACGTCGAAGAAGGCGATCGCCGGCGGGCCCTCCGCCAGCTGGGGCGTGCGGACTGAAGCGGCGATGCTGCGCGCGGGCCGGGGCACCGACACCAGGCGCCGCAGCGCCGGGAGGTGCACGTCGGCCATGTACGTCTCCCAGTCGATCGCCGCCGTGTCGAACGGCAGGCGCGTCCGGTCCTCCGCGCTCATCCGATCGGCGATCGCGCGGGTCTCGCGGTCGTCGAACGCGCAGTCGAGCTCGGTGTACGGCCCGTAGATCTCGGTCAGCCGGCGCAGGCGCTCCAGGGAGCGGCGCTGCTTGTGCAGGCTGCGCTCGACGTCGTCGCCGTTGGGCAGGCCGGCGCGGCCCAGGAGCTTGCGGCCGATGCCGAGCGCCTGCTCGCCGCGGTCCAGCGCGCGGCGGATGTTGGCGTGCGAGGCGAAGCGCCACTCGCCGACCTCGACGGGGATGCCGTCCTCGTCCGGCAGCGGGTGGGCGCGGAAGTAGCCCGTGATGATCGGCGCGAGCTCGCCGATGCGCAGCGGGTTGCGCGCGCCGCTCGCCATGGCCAGGCAGCGCGGGCCGTGCTCGGGACGATCGGCCGCCGCGGCGACCAGGAGGTGCGCGACGAGGTCGACGGGCACGATGTCGATCCGTGCCGACGGCTGGCCCGGGAAGCGGGGGATGAGCCCGCGGCCGTAGGCGAGCAGCACCGGATCGGTGACCTTCAGCCCCTCGATCCAGCCGGGATACGGCTGCTCGAGCGCCGACTCGATGATCGTCGGCCGGACGATCGTGAGGTGGCGCGGCCCGTTCTGGACCAGCATGCGCTCGGCGAGCGCCTTGGAGAGCGTGTAGGTGTCCGACCAGCCGAGCGCGCGGGCCCGCTGGCGCCCCCGCTCGACGAGCTCGCCCCACATCCAGCCATGGCGGCCCCACTCGGCGCGCTGGCCCACGTGCAGGGCGCCGGCCGGGCCGAGCTCCTCCTGCGCGTCGGCGACGAAGCGCTTCTGCTGCACGGGAAGCCGCGACTGGGACTCGAGCTCCCGCCGCCATCCCCTGGCGACCGCGAGCTCGGCGTCGAGGTCGACCCAGGGCTCCGACGTGCCGCTGCCGTACGGGCGCTCGAGGACGAGCCCGGTCCGCTGGCCGGCGGCGTAGGCCGTGGAGACGTGCAGGAGGTGGACGTCGTCGCAGCCCGCATCGCGCAGCGCGTCGGACAGGCGGCGGGCGCCGAGCACGTTGAGCTCGAGGATGTCGTCGAGCGGTTGCTCGAACGAGACGGACGCTGCGCAGTGGATCGCGACGTCGGTGCCCGCGAGCTCCTGCGCGTCGAGGCCTCCGAGGCCCTCCGCCGAGAAGTCGGCCGCGAGGGCGCGCAGGCGGCCGGACGCGAGCGCCTCGTCCGCGAGACCACCGGCGAACGGATCGCTCGTCAGGACCTGGTCGACGAGGCGTTGGTGGGCGGCGTCGTCGTCGGGCGCGCGCAGCAGGAGGGTGATCGTCCCGGACCCCGGGACCTCGCGCAGCCAGGTGGCCAGGACGGCCTTGCCGAGGAAGCCTGACGCGCCTGTGAGCAGCAGCTTCGCGTCGGCGAGCCGTGCGGCGACGCTCTGGGGCATGGGTGCGCTCATGGGGCGGGTCGGCCGGGCTTCGGTCCGGGCGGGACCCTACCCGCTCGCCGCGGTGTGCGTGATCGGGAGGGCGTCGTTGAGCGAGCCGGATCGCAACGGCGCCCGGCCGACGACGGCGCGCTCGTAGCCCGCCGAGCACACCGCGCGGCGCAGCGCGGCCTCGACGCGGCCGCCCGGGGCCACGCGCTCGAGGGCGTCGGCGGCGAGCTCGAGGCGCCCCAACGTGCCGAAGTGGCGGACACGGAGCTCCTCGAACCCGAGCGCCTTGACGGCGCGCTCGGCGCGGTCGACCTGCTGCAGCACCGTGGGCGTCACCGCGGTCCCGTAGGGGACGCGCGACGCGAGGCACGGGCTGGCGGGCTTGCGGGCACTGGGGACGCCGAGCGCCTCGGCGAGCGCTCGCACGCGCGCCTTGGGCAGCTCGATGAGCGGGTGCACGACGCCGTGCTCGCGCGCGGCCTCCAGGCCCGGGCGCCAGTCGCCGAGGTCGTCGGCGTTCGCGCCGGAGAGGACGGCGGCGAAGCCCCGCTGCGCCGCGACGGCCTCGAGCGCGTCGTAGAGCTCGGTCTTGCAGTGGTAGCAGCGGTCGGGGCCGTTCGCCCGGTACGCCTCACGCTGCATCTCGTCGGTCGTGATCGTCGCGTGCGCGATCCCGATCGTCTGCGCGACGTCGCGCGCGCCCACGAGCTCCCCGGTCGCAAGCGCCGGCGACACGGCGGTGATCGCG
This sequence comes from uncultured Solirubrobacterales bacterium, assembly GCA_963837655.1. GTDB lineage: Bacteria > Actinomycetota > Thermoleophilia > Solirubrobacterales > Solirubrobacteraceae > CAVVSD01. Next base: position 553,014 of record CAWIOK010000023.1, on the reverse strand, counting down.
AGCGCCTGCGGGCCCAGCGCGCGGGCGGCGATGGCCGCGACGAGGGAGGAGTCCACGCCGCCGGAGAAGGCGACGATGGCGGAGCCCAGCTCCGCGATGCGGGCCTGGATGCGCGCGAGGTCATCCATCGCCGTGCAGCTCCTGCTGGGCAGCGTTGAACGCGAGTCCCCAGACCGCCTTCACGGGCTTGCCGAGCGCCTTCGCGGCCGCGGCGACGGCGTCGTGCTCGGGAGCGACGTTCACGATCTCGCCGTGCAGGCGGCCGAGCTTCACCGCGACGGCCTCGCCCTCGACGGTGACGGTGCGGATCTCGCGGTCGAGCTCGTAGCGGTGCAGGGCGCTCGTGCGCACGCCGAGCGTCGACGTGCTGCGCAGCATCGCCTCGGCGACGGCGGCCTCGCGGTCGGGGCGGGCGATGGCGCTCAGGACCATCCCCGGACGGCCCTTCTTCATCTGCACGGGGGCGACCCACACGTCGAGTGCGCCGGCGGCGGTGCAGGCCTCGGCGGCGTCGGGCACCAGCTCGGGCGACAGGTCGTCGAGGTTGCAGGCGAGCAGCACGGCGGGCCGGCGGGCGGGTCCCCCGGCGGTGACGCCGACGATCGCGCGCACGACGTTCGGTCGCTCGTCGGTGTCGCGGGCGCCGGCGCCGTAGCCGGTCGCCTCGAGCGTCATCGCGGGGAGCGGGCCGTAGCCCCCGGCGAGCGCCGCGACGAGCGCGGCGCCGGTGGGCGTCACGAGCTCGACATCGAGGTCGACGCCGTACAGCGGCGCGCCCTTCAGCAGCTCGAGCGTCGCGGGTGCGGGCAGTGGCAGGCGCCCGTGGGCCGCGCGCACGAAGCCGCGGGGGGCCGGGAGGGGGGAGCAGGCGATGTCGTCGATGTCGAGGTCCTCGAGCGCGAGGGCGACGCCGCAGACGTCGGCGATCGCGTCGATCGCGCCGACCTCGTGGAAGTGGACCTCGTCGGCGGGGACGCCGTGGATGTGCCCCTCGGCCTCGGCGAGGCGGCGGAACGCGTCGTGCGCACGGGCGTGAGCCCGTGTCGGGAGATCGGCAGCGTCGATGAGCTCGCGAACGGCGGCCCAGTCGCGATGGACGTGCTCGGCGGCGGCCACGACCTCGATCCGCGCGGCGCCGATGCCGTGGCGCTCGGTGCGGGTGTGGACGATGTCGACGCCCAGGCGTCGCAGGCCCTCGCGCACCGTCGTCTCGGAGGCGCCGGCGTCCAGGAGCGCGCCGAGCAGCATGTCGCCCGCGACGCCGGAGATCGCGTCGATGTAGAGCAGGCGGCTCATGTCGCGGCGGCGCGCGCGATCCGGCTGGCGACGGTCGCGGCGCCGAAACCGTCGTCGATGTTCACGACCGCGACGCCGGGCGCGCAGGACGCGAGCATCGACATGAGCGCGGTCTGCCCGCCGGCGGCGACCCCGTACCCGACGCTCGTCGGCACCGCGATGACCGGGGTCGCGACGAGGCCGCCCACCACCGACGCCAGCGCGGCGTCCTGGCCGGCCGCGACGACGACGCAGTCCGCTGCGCGGAGGTCCGGCAGCGCGACGGCGAGCCGATGCAGGCCGGCGACACCCACGTCCTCCTGGACGGTGACGTTCGTGCCCAGGAGCTCGCACGTGCGCTGCACCTCGCGCACGACCGGGCCGTCGGACGTGCCGGCGGAGACGATCGCGACCGTCCCCAGTGCCTCCGGCACCGCTCGCCGCAGCCACACCATCCGTGCCTCGGCGTCCTCCTCGAGCCCGTCGACCGCAGCGTGCGCCGCAGCCCGGGCGGCGTCGTCGGCACGCGTGACGATGACCGTCTCGGTCCCCTGCTCGACGAGCCCGGCGACGATCGCGGCGACCTGCTCGGGCCGCTTCCCCTCGGCGAGCACCGCCTCCGGCACGCCCTGCCGCAACCCGCGTGCGGTGTCGAGCCGCGCGAATCCGAGGTCGAGGATCGGGAGGTCGTCGGCCATGGTGGGGGAGTCTAGGTCCGGCCCGGCGGGGGGCGAATCCGGAGGGCGGGTGAGCTATGGGGCCATATGGGCTCTGAACTCCACCCGACATCGCTGGATCAGGCGATTGCCGCGCTCGCGGCCCGCCAAGGCGGCGCCGTCGCGCGTCGGCAGTTGCTGGCGTTGGGACTCGGCGCGACCGGGGTCTCTCGCCGCGCCGCTCGCGGCCGCCTGCACCCCATTGCCGGGCACCGCGGCGTGTTCCTGGTCGGACATGCCGCCCGCACGCCGCGCACCATGTACTGGGCCGCGCATCTCGCCGTCGGACCGTCCTCGGTGATCAGTCACCGGTCCGCGGCGGGGCTGCGCGAGCTGCGGACGTCGCGGTCGGCGTTCGTCGAGCTCACCGTGCCGGGTCCGAGCCGGCGCCGCGGGCGCGGGCTCCGGGTCCACCGGACGACGTGGCTGCCTGACGCAGACGTCGTCGAGATCGACGGCCTCCCAGTCACGTCGGTCGCGCGGACGCTCCTCGACCTCGGGGCGGTGGTCCCGTACCGAGGCGTCGAGCGCGCCTTCGACCAAGCCGTCGCGGCGAACCTGCTCGACGTCGGCGACGTCCAACGCGTCCTGCACGAGGGGGCGGCACGTCCCGGCGCCCCAACGCTCCGAGCCGTCGCGGCCCGCGACGCCGCCGGGACCACGCTGACCGAGACCGATCTCGAGGAGCTCCTGCTCGCGATCGTTCGGCGCGCCCGGCTCCCCGAGCCGATCTGCCAGCACCCCGTGCTCGAGTACCGCGCCGATCTCTGCTGGCCGGCCGCGCGGCTCATCGCGGAGGCCGACGGCCCGGCGCACGACACGCCCGCCGGTCGTGTGCACGACGCTCGCCGCGACGTCCGCCTTCAGAACGCCGGCTGGCGCGTGCTGCGCTTCCCGAAGCGGGAGATCCTCGGCGATCCTGGCTATGTCGCCGAGGCGATCATGCGGGCGCTGGCACTCAGGTAGGCAGCGCCAGGAACTCCACCGTCTCGCCGGCCCGCACCACGTCGCGGTCCCACGGGAGGATCGCGAAGCCGTCGGCGTCGGCCAGGGCCTTCGTCATGTGCGAGCCCTGCTTGCCGGTCAGGACGACGCCGCCGTCGGCGAACTCGGCGGTCGCGTACGTCGTGCGGTCGCCTGGGTTCGGGGCGTCGGCGGCCAGGACGACCTCGGAGGTCCCCGGCTGCGCGAACGGCTCGCCCATCATGCGCCGCAGCAGCGGCGCGACGAAGATCATGTACCCCGCGACCGTCGAGACCGGGTTGCCGGGGAGGCCGAACACCCAGGTGTCGCCTCGCCGGCCGCAGAAGATCGGCTTGCCAGGCTTGATCCGCACCCGCCAGAACAGCTCCTCGACACCGAGCTCGGCCAGGGTGCCCTTGACGAGGTCGTGGCCGCCGACGGACACGCCGCCCGAGACGAGGACGACGTCCGCCTCGTCGAGCGCCGCGCCCAGCACGTCGCGGGTGCTCCCGGGGTCGTCCTCGACGCGCCGGGACGGCAGGACGTCCGCGCCCTCGGCGAGCGCGTGCGCGATGAGGGTCGGCCCGTTGGAGTTGTAGATCGCGCCCGGCGGCAGCGGCTCGCCGAGCGGCACGAGCTCCGAGCCGGTCGCGACGATCGACACGCGCGGGCGCCGGTGCACCTGCACCGACGCGACCCCGCCGGAGGCGACGACGGACAGCCGCGCGGGCGTGAGCCGCGCACCGGCGCGGACGAGCAGCTCGCCGGCGCGGACGTCCTCGCCGCGGAAGCGTACGAACGCCTTGGCCCGCACGCGCTCCGAGGAGGTGACCGAGCCGTCGGACTGCTCGCCGTCCTCGAGCGGCAGCACCGCGTCGGCACCGGGGGGCATCGGCGCGCCGGTCGAGATCCCGACGACCGTGCCCGCCTCGAGCGGCACATCGCCCGCGGAGCCGGCGGCGACGTCGCCGCGCACCGGCAGCGTCACCGGGGGCGACGCGAAGTCCTCCGAGCGCACGGCCCAGCCGTCCATCGAGGACCGATCGAACCCGGGCAGGTCGACGGCGCCCAGGACGTCGGCGCTCAGCACCCGGCCGGCGGCCTCCGCGAGCGGCGCCTCCTCGCCGGGCAGCGGCCGGGCGTGCGCCGCGATCCGGTCGTACGCCTCGCCGATCTCGATCACGCCCCTGCATCCTCCCTGCGCCACAGCCCGGACCGGCCGCCGCGCTTCTCGATCAGCTCGACCTGCTCGACGACGACCCCGCGCTCGATGCCCTTGACCATGTCGTAGACCGTGAGCGCCCCGATGGACGCGCCCACCATCGCCTCCATCTCGACGCCGGTGCGTCCCACGACGGTCGCGCTGCACGTCACGGTCACGATCCCCGTGTCGGCGTCGACGCCGACGTCCGCGTCCGCCGCCGACAGCGGCAGCGAGTGCGCGAGGGGGATGAGCTCGTCGGTGCGCTTGGCCGCCTGGATGGCCGCGAGCCGCGCGACGGTCACGACGTCGCCCTTCGGCCCGTTCCCGGCCGCGACGGCCTCGGCGGTCGCGGTGGTCATGCGCACACGCGCCCGCGCGATCGCGGTGCGCTCGGTCTCCGGCTTGGCGCTGACGTCGACCATACGGGCCGCGCCTGCTGCATCGAGGTGGGTGAGTCGTTCGTCGGTCACGTGGGTCGTAGGATCCTAGGTCGTGGAGATCACCGTCCGACTCTTCGCAGCGCTCCGGGAGCACGCGGGCACGCGGGAGCTCACGTTGGACCTCCGGGAGGGGGCGACCGTCGCCGACGCCATCGGGGTCCTGCGCCGGGGTGCCCTCGCCGGGCTTCCCGAGCGCGCGCCGTTCGTGACCGCGCTGGACCGCGAGTACGTCGACGACGACGAGCGACTGCACGCCGGGTCCGAACTGGCCCTCGTCCCGCCGGTGAGCGGCGGCGCCGCGACCGACGAGGCCGTCCGCAAGGTCGGGCTGACCCCGGACCCCATCGACGTCGACGCCGCCCGCCTGCTCGTCGGCGATCCCCGTTGCGGCGCGACGGTCGTCTTCACGGGCACGACCCGCGAGGTCCCGTCGCTGGAGTACGAGGCCTACGAGGAGATGGCGGTGGAGACGATGCGCCGTCTGGCCGACGAGGCGGTCGCCCGCCACGGCCTCGTCGCGGTGGCCGTCGAGCACCGCACCGGCTCGGTCGCGCTGGGGGAGCCGAGCATCGTGGTCGCGGCGTCGGCGCCACACCGCCAGGAGGCCTTCGAGGGTGCTCGCTACCTGCTGGACCAGGTGAAGGCCAACGCGCCCATCTGGAAGCGCGAGCATCCCGAGGACGGCGAGCCACGCTGGGTCGAGGGCAACCTCCCCAGGCCGTGACGGTCCGCGAGCTGCCGGAAGGGGAGACCGCGCTCGCATGGGAGGCGCTGAGCGAGCTGCGGCCGAAGCAGACCGACCTCGAGGCGTTCGTCGACCGCATCGACGAGCTCCAGCGCCCCGAGGGCTACCGGATCGTCGCCGCCTTCGAGCCCGGGATCGAGCAGGCGCGCGCCGTGGCGGGCTTCCGCGTCGGCCACAACCTGGCGTGGGGCCAGCTTCCTCTACATCGACGACCTCTCGACGCTCCCCGGGGCACGCGGTCGCGGCCATGCCGGGCGGCTGCTCGCCTGGATCGCCGAGGAGGCGGCCCGCCTGGGCTGCGACTCCGTGGAGCTGGACTCCGGCGTCGGTCCCGATCGGCAGGACGCCCACCGCCGCTACTTCGACAGCGGCATGCGGATCGCGTCGCACCACTTCACGTGGGCGCCCCAGCAGTGGACGCGCCCGCGCGCTTGATCCGCAGCGCATCGAGCGCCGCCTCGAGATCGCGGGCGACCGCGACGAGCTCCGGGACGGCGGCCGCGTCCGCCATCAGGCCGATCCCGACGCGCCCGGCGTAGGACAACGCGCCGATCGTGATGCCGTGCCCGTCGGGCACCGGCACCGCGGGATGGACCGCGGTGACGCGGCGGCCCATGAGGTAGAGCGGCAGCTGTGGCCCGGGGACGTTGGAGACGATGACGTCGAACGCTGCGAGGCGCAGCGCAGCCCGCGCCGCGAACGCACGACCGCGCCGCGGCAGCAGCCCGAGCGCGTCGGCGAGCCCGGCGACCGGGGCCGCATGCCCGGCGCTCTTGGCGCGGGCAGTCGCGACGGCGATCCGGTCCAGCGCGGCGACAGGGTCGCGCTCGGCGACCGGCAGCGACACGACGATGAACGACAGCTGGTTGGCGAGGCTCGACCCTTCCTCGCGGACGCTGACGGGCACGACGGCCTTCAGCTCGTCGTGCGCCTCCCCGCGGCGCCGGAGCGCCGCCCCCAAGGCCACGCTGCTCGCGGCGAGCAGGACGTCGTTGACGGTCGCTCCGCGTGCCTTGCCCGCCGCGCGCAGCGCGTCCAGCCCCGCATCGGCGTACGCGACGCTCCGCCGCCCGCCCCTCCCGCGGTCCAGCGATGCCGAGGCGGCAGGCCGCAGCAGGTCGCGAAGCGCGTCGCCCGTCGCCAGCGGGTCGCCGCCGCCCAGGCCGCGTGCCGCGCCCGCCGCGGAGGCCATCCGCGACCGGGCTGCCAGCAGCGCGGCATGCCCGGGGCCGATCCGCCGGGGCCGCCAGGTCGACGGCGGGTCCGGGATCGGATCGGGCTCAGCATCGAGCAGCAGCGCGGCGACCTCGACGGCCGCGATGCCGTCCACGATCGCGTGGTGGATCTGCCCCACGAGCGCCCAGCCGCCGCCGGCGAGCCCGTCGACCATCGACATGCGCCAGACGGGGCGTGCGGGGTCCAGGGGCGCGGACAGCAGAACCCCCGCGGCCGCGCGCAGCTCGCCGACCCCGCCGGGGGCGGGCAGCGCGAAGGCGTCGACGTGGTGGGCGATGTCGAACGCCGGATCGTCCTCCCACCGACGCGCGCCGGCGGCGAGCGTCGTCGCGACGAGCCGGCGCCGCAGCTGCGGCACGCGATCCAGGCGCGCCGCGAGGTGCCGGCGCAGGCCACCCAGCGACGGGGCGGGCCCGTCCAGGCGGATCGTCCAGCCGACGTGCAGCGGTGCCCCGTGCGTGTCGAGATCGAGGAACACACCGTCGAGCGCGCGGGGGAACACGGCGCGAGTGTACGTCCGGTCTTGACAGCGCGAGATCCTCAAGGGGAGGAGATGGCGCGCCAACCCGAGACCGACGGGCCCCCGAAGGCCAACCCGCTGGAGATCCTCGGCGCCTGGCTGCGCGTGTGGACCCCGCCCCGCGACGTCCGGATCCCGCCCGTGCCGCGGCGTGGCGCGGCGCTCGTCGCCGGTGGTCTGATCGTGCGCCGTCGTGCTCGTCGTGCTCGTCGTGCTGCCCGCCGTCGACTCCAGCAAGCAGCAGGACGCCGAGCGGCGCGCACAGTCGGAGGCGGTGGCGAAGGAGCGTCGACGCGCCATCGCGACCCGCGACCAGCAGGCCCGGACCGGCGGTGTCCCCGCGTTGGTGCCCGCGGAGACCATCCCGGCCCGGCGGGCGCTCGTCGCCGACGTCGAGCAGGCCATCACCGCGGACGCCAACAAGCGCTTCGCCGCCGGCACGGTCGACTCCCGCACCCGCTCGACGCGCTGCGACCCGTTCCTCGGCGGCACCCCCGCGCAGGACGACCTGTCCCGCCTGGTCGGCGCCTACGACTGCACGGCGCTCATCCGCGAGATCACGGGCGAGGGCGCCACGGGCCGGCTCGGCTACCCGTTCCGCGCCATCGTCGACTTCCGCGACGCGTCCTGGGCGTTCTGCAAGGTCAACCCGATCCCCAGCGAGCAGAGCCTGCCCGACCCGCGCACGATCGTGCCCCTGCCCAAGGTCTGCCAGGCCCCTTCCTAAGGGACGTGCGGCAGGGACGGCGAGGCGGCGACCTCCGCCATCGCCACCGTCCCCATCGCCGCGATGGGAACCTGGTCCAGCGCGAGCGGGTGATCTGCGCGGATCGCCACGACGTCGCGCCTGCCGCGCCGCAGGCGCCAGTACGCCGCCCCGGCCAGCACGATCACGATCACCCCGATCCCGGCCGTGAAGAACGCGATGCGCGGGTCCAGCAGCGAGGTCAGGACGCCGCCGATGATGAACCCCACGCCGGGCATCGCCGTCGTGATCGCCTCGAAGAACCCGGCCACGCGCGCCTGCATGTCCGCGCGGACGGCCTCCTGGATGGCCGTGACGACCACCACCCACTGCATGCCGTTGCCGATGCCGCCGAGCACTGCTGCGGCCGTCGCCGGGGCGAGCGTCGGCGCCACCGCCATCCCGAGGTAGCCCGCGCCGATGGCGAGCGTCGAGAACGTGATGAGCACCGCGAGCGGCCGGTGGTGCACGCGGGTGAAGATGAGGCTCCCGAAGATCACGCCGGCGCCCCAGCCGGTCAGCAGCGTCCCGTACGCGGTGTCGCCGCCGCCGAGGCTCTCCTTCGCGTAGACGATCTCGATCGGCGCGACCATCGTGAACAGCACGAGCAGCAGCGACTGGCCGATGACGAGCGGCCGGACGACGGGGTGCGACCTGACGTACGCCGCGCCGGCGCGCAGGCGGTCCAGCCACGGCGCCTCGTCGGTCGTCCCCTGCGGGAGACCATGCGTGGTGCCCATGACGAGCGCCAGCGCGACGAACAGGACCGCCGTGATCGAGAGCGAGGCCTGGACGCCGATGCCGGCGACGAGGAAGCCCGCGAGCGCAGGGCCCAGGATGCTCATCGCCGAGAAGCCGAGGTTCAGGACCGCGTTGCCCTCCCGCAGCACTCCGGCCGGCTCGAGCACGGCGACGGTCGCGGCCCGTGAGATCGCACGGCCCGTCGCGGCGATCGTCCCGTCGAAGAACGCGAGCGCGCAGATGAGCGGGAGCCACGGATCGTCGGCCGCGAGCACCAGGGCGGCGAAGAACAGGGCTTCGACGAGGTAGAAGCCGAGCAACGCGCGCGACACCGCGATCTTCTCGGCGCGTGCGGCCAGCACCGGCACGACGAGACTCGGCAGGAACTTGGCCGCCAGGAACAGCGCGGTCGTCGCCAGGGCGCTGTTCGTCTCGTCGTAGACCAGGATCGCCAGCGTGACCGTGGCCATCCAGTCCAGCAGCTCGTTGAGCGTGTAGCCGAGCGCGAGGCGCCGAAACGCAGGGATCTTCAGGGCAGAACGCATGACCGAGCGCCGCGCAGACTAAGGGCAGGCCGCCACCTTGAGCGCCTCGCCCCCCTCTGGACGCATGTCTGAGTCTCTTCCAGCTCGAAGGTGCCCTAACCTACGCAATGCGTCCAGGGGGACGCTGCTGCTGTAAAGCGTCGACAAGGGGGCCGGGCATGTCTTACAAGAAGGGCTAGTTCTTCCAAGAGCGCGGCGGGTGACGAACATTCGTCCCCGCCCCAGCGCTCTCTGCTCACGTCTCACCACAGGACGCCGATGCGCCCTGCGTGCGCCGTGAGAATCTGGTCTTCGGACTGAGCCTCGCCGTCTTCGTCGCCGCGACAGCGGTCGACGGAGCGTTGGCGCACATCGGCAGCTGGAATCCGCTGCTGCTGCTCATCCTCGCGCCGTTGGTCATTCTCGCCGAGGCCATCGACGTCCGCATCGCCTCGATGCGGGTCTCGGGGTCGTTCCTGGGGATTCTTCTCGCTGCCGCGATTCTCGGCCCCGCGCAGGCGTCCCTGCTCGCGATCCTCTCGATCGGACTCGACACGCTGCGCTGTCGGCCGCGTCGCGTCTGGGCGGGGGTCAACCTCGCCGCGTTCAGCGTGTTCCCGCTGCTCGCCGGACTCGTCATCCAGGTGCTGGCGGAGCTGACCGGGACGACGATCAAGGATCCCGAGTTCGGGCTGCTGATCGTCGCCGGCGCCACGGCAGGCACCGCCTGCAACTTCCTCATCTCCGCGACGGCAGGCAAGATCGTCGACGGGGACGAGCTGCTGCAGGAGTTCCGTCGCATCTTCGTCCCGCTCATCCCGTCCGAAGCGGCGATGGTCCTGCTTTCGAGCCTGATCGTCTTCGCCTACGCGCACACGGGCGTGGTGACGTTGGGGATGCTGGTGGCGCTGTTCTTCCTCTACATCTGGCTCCTCCGGGAGCTGATCCTGTCCCAGACCCGGGCCCAGCAGCTCGACGAGCGTGGTCGGCAGCTCGCATCGCTGCAGGTGGGCGTGCTGACGGCGATGCTGAAGACGCTCGCGCTGCGCGACCACATGACGGCGCGCCACTCGGCCGCCGTCGCGCGCTACGCGCGTGCCCTGGCCCGCGAGGCGGGTTGCTCGGTGGATGAGCAGGATCTCGTCCACACGGCCGGCCTGCTGCACGACATCGGCAAGTTCATCTTCCCCGACCGCATCCTCCTGGCCGACTCGCGCCTCACCGACGAGGACTGGGAGATCGTGAAGTGCCACCCGTACCAGGGCGCGAAGATCGTCCGCAACGTCGAGGGCTACGGGCCGGTCGCCGACATCATCCTCGGCCACCACGAGCGCGTGGACGGCAAGGGCTACCCTCGCGGCCTGCACGAGGAGCAGATCCCGCTCCTGTCGCGGATGATCTCGATCGCGGACACCTACGACGTCATGACGGCGCGCGACTCCTACCGCAAGCCGGTCTCGCGGGCGGAGGCCATCATCGAGCTGCAGCGCGTCGCGGGTGCCCAGCTCGACGCGCACCTCGTCGGGCTGTTCGTCGAGATGGTCGAGCGCGGCGATCTCATCTTCCGCCACGGCGACGACGCCGACTTCGACGCCGAGCTGGACTTCGAGCGCCGCGTCATCGAGTACGCCGCGCCGCGCACCGAGGCCATCGCCGCGTAGACCGCCGGCCGTGGAGAATGCTGGGGGTGGGCGACCCGGCAGACATCCTGGCCGCGCGCGACATCACCGTCGTGCGCGCCGACAACCCCTCGCCCTACACGCTGGAGGGCACGAACACCTGGCTCGTCGGCCGCGCGCCGTGCTGGGTGGTCGACCCCGGCCCCGACCTCGCTGAGCACGTCGACGCCGTGGCCGCGGAGGCGGCAGCGGCGCGGCGGCGTCGGCGGCATCGCGCTGACCCACGGCCACCTCGACCACGCCGGCGGCGTGCGGCCCTGCGCGAGCGGACGGGCGCGCCTGCGCCGGCCGTGCGACGGGACGGGGACGTCCTCGGTCCGCTGCGGGTCGTCGCGACCGGCGGCCACGCTCCCGATCACGTCGTGTTCGTCGCCGGGGACGTCGCCTTCACCGGCGACGCGGTGCTCGGACGCGGGAGCGTGTTCGTCGCGCCCGGACCGGGCTCGCTGCGCGGCTATCTCGGCGCCCTGGAGTATCTGCGCGATCTCGGCCTCGTGCTCCTCTGCCCCGGCCACGGCCCGCCGATCGCCGATCCGACCGAGCGCCTGGAGGGCTACGTGTCGCATCGCCTGAAGCGTGAGCGCGCGCTCGTCGCCGCGCTCGACGACGGGCTGCGCGACGTCGACCCGCTGCTCGACCGCGTATGGGGCGACGCACCCGCCGAGCTGCGCATGGCGGCCACGATCACGCTCGCGGCGCACCTCGGCAAGCTCGAGGAGGAGGGGCGGCTGCCGGACGGCGTGGAGCGACCGGTGCTGCCTACGCTGCCGACGGTGTGACGGTGGCGGCCTCGGCGACGCGCCGCCGTGCGATCCGCATCGCGGCCTCCAGCGGCGTGATGGACGCAGCGTCCGCCTCGGCCAGCACGAGCCGGACCGTGTCGCCGATCCGCCGCACGTCGGCCCGCGCCTGACGCTGGTCGTAGCCCTGTGGCCGCAGCTCGACGGCGATGTTGATGATCCCGGCGGCGTTGGCGACGAAGTCGGGGATCCACAGCACCTCGCGCGCCGCGAGCTCATCGGCGACGTCGTCGGTGGCGAGCTGGTTGTTCGCCGCCCCGACGACGACCGGGGCCGACAGCCGACCGACCGTCGCGTGCGACAGGACGCCTCCGAGCGCACACGGGGCGAAGACGTCGGCGGGCACGGCGAGCGCCGCGTCGGGGTCGACCCAGCGCGCGCCCAGCCGGTCGGCCAGCTCGCGCTTGCGCGGATCGATGTCGGCGACGGTCAGCTCCGCGCCCGCAGCGGCGCACGCGGCCGCCAGCCGGGCGCCGACGTGGCCGAGCCCGGAGACCACGATCCGCAGGCCCGCGAGGTCGGTCGCGCCCAATCGACGCTCGACCGCGACCCGCATGGCGATCTCGACGCCGATCGCGGTCCACGGGCTGGGATCGCCGGACCCGCCGTGGCTCCGCGGGCGGCCCGTGACGTACGGGCGTCCCCTGTGGCGACGACCTCCATGTCACGCGTGGTCACCCCGACGTCCTCGGCGGTCAGGTACGCGCCGCCGAGCGCGTCGACCGTCTCGGCGAAATCGCGCAACACCGCTGTGCGCGCGCCGCGCCGGGCGAGCGCGTCAGGCGACGGCAGCATGATCACGCCCTTGCCGCCGCCGAGCGGGAGGCCGGCGGCCGCTGCCTTGAACGTCATCGCGCGAGCCAGGCGCATCGCGTCGGCGATCGCGGCGTCGGTGCCGTCGTAGACCCACATCCGGCACCCGCCGAGCCCGGGGCCCCGGGCCGTCGAGTGCACCGCGACCATGCGTCGGCAGCCCCGAGCGCGTCCCCGTCGGACCAGCAGCTGCTCGTGCTCGAAGTCCGCGGTCAGGGCGCGGACGGGCGAGAGGCCGCCGGCGCCGTTCGCCGGGGTCGTCGCCGGCGTCATCGTCCGGCCTGGAGGTGCCGGACGGGCCGGCGCGGGCGCGGACCTGCGCGGTCGGCGCTGCTGCGGTCGCGGGATCCGGCGTGGCAGGCTGGGCGCCGCCGCCACCGGCCAGCGCGGCGGGGGCAGGTGTCGTCGCCAGTGCAGGCTCGTCGGGCGCCTCGTGCCGCCGCGTGCGTCCGCGGTCGTCAGCAGCGCTGCTGCGCCGGGCGCGTTCCCGGTCGCCGTGAGGGCTCGTCCGCGGCTGTGCTGTGCGGCGAGATCGCCTCCGCGTCCTTGGTCTTCCTTGTCGTCTTGTCCGCCGTCGGCGGTCGAGCTGCCGGCCTCCGACTTGGGCTTGGCCAGCTGCAGCGGCGGCGGGTTGCCGCCGCGATCGGGCGCCTTGACCGGCGCGGCCGCTCGACGGGCGTGGCGGAGGCGGCCTTCGCGACCGGCGCGTGCGTCGGCGGATCGCCGCGACGCGGTGATGGACCTCCACCGCGCCGCCGGCGGTGATCGCCGCGCCGCAGACGATCGCGGCGACCTTCGTCGCCGTGCCCGCGCTCGTGATGATGGTGCCCGCGCTTCCGGCCGCACCCGCGGTGCCGGCCGCGGCTGCGCCGGAGCCGCCGCCGATGCCGATGAGCTGCAGGAGCGCGGAGATCGGGCCCGGACGCCGCCGGCGAGAGCGCGGCGAAGCTGCGGCGTGCGAGGCGCAGCTGGTGGCGGTACTCGCGGCAGCCTGCGCAGTCGCGCATGTGGCGGCGAGCGAGCCCGCTGGAGCGCACGCCGCGCCCGTGGGCGGAGGCCAGGTCGGCGCGAACCTCACCGCATGCGGCGTCGCGCGCCTCGTTGGCCTCGGCGAGGCCGATGCGCGCGCGGACGAGCAGCGACTTGACGGCCGGCACGGTGACGCCGAGCGCCCCGGCCAGCTCCGAGTAGGAGAGACCCTCGAGCTCGCGCATGAGCAGCGCGGAGCGCTGCTGCTCGGGCAGGCGGCGGACGTCGTCGACGAGGCGGCGCAGGTCCTCGCGGCGCTCCGCCTCGACCAGGGGATCGTGCAGCGGCGTGCGCGACACGTCCATGACGTCGGCGGGAGCGGGCGTGACGCGGCGCAGCTGGTCGATGCAGCGGTTGTGCGCGACGCGGTACAGCCACGCGCGCAGCGTCACCGGCCGGTCGTCGGCGCGCAGCGCGCCGTACGCGCGGAGGAAGACGTCCTGCAGCGCGTCCTCGGCGTCCTGCCGCGATCCCGAGCCAGCATCTGCCGGGCGTACGCGAAGAGCCGCTGCCGGTAGCGATCATGGATGACGCCGAAGGCGGTCTCGTTGCCCGCGCGGAACAGCGCGACCAGCTGATCGTCCGACCGGAGCCGCAGCAGCGGGGTCGAGACGGAGAACCGGCCGAGGCCGGCGGGAGCTTGGAGTGCCGAGGCTTCCATGCAGACTTCCTTGCAGGCACTCTAACCCCTTGACAGGCGACGGGGCGCGCTGCACGGGACTCATGCCTCATGGGTTTCTAACCCTGCGGCGGCGACGACGAGCAGGATGCCGACGGCCTCCAGAACCCCTGGGATCTGGCCCAGCACGACCGCGCCGACGATCGCGGCGGTCGCCGGGAGCAGCGCGAGCAGCAGCGCGAACCGCGCACGTGTGAGTCGGCGCATCGCCACCTGCTCGAGCACGTAGGGGACGACGCTGGAGGCGAGTCCGACGGCGATCGACGCGAGCAGCAGACCCGACGTCGGTCAGCGCCGGCACGCGCCCTGGACACGAGGAACGGCGCGAGCACGATCGCGCCGAGCGCCATGCCTGCGGCGAGGCCGTCCTGGGGACGGATGCCGGGGTCCGATGCGACCCGGTGGCCGAGCACGATGTAGACAGCCCACAGCGCGCCTGCGATCAGCGCCAACGCCACGCCTGCCGGGCTGCCGGAGATGTGCACGTCCGCGAGCAGCAGCACGCCGAGCACCGCGAGACCCAGTGCGATCAGGTCGCGCCGCGTGCGCGAGCCGAGCGCGGCGACCGCCACCGGACCGGAGAACTCGATCGCAACCGCGGTCCCCAGCGGCAGCCTGTCGATCGCGAGGTAGAAGGCGAGGTTCATGCACGCGAGCGCCGTGCCGAACACGCCGACGAGCACCAGCCGTCGCCCGGTCCAGCGCGTGCGCCATGGCCGCCGCCACGCGACGAGGGCGACGGCGGCGCTCGCCGCCCGCATCCACGACAGCCCGGCCGCGGGCACCGACGCGAACAGCAGGACGGCGACCGCTGACCCCAGGTACTGCGAGACCGCACCGAGGACGAACAGCGCCTGCGGCGGGATACGGCCCGTCGTCGTCGAGAGCCTCTCCCGTGTCGTAGCGGGCGTGTGGATTGCGGCGATTGTGGCAGCGCCGCGACGGCGAGACTGCCCACCGTAAACGTCCTCGTGCCAGCCGCCTCCCCGTCGATGCCGCCCTGCTGCGCCGTGAGCTCGGCGACGATGCCGAGGACGCGCAGGGGCGCCTCGACGAGGCGCTGGCGAGCTTCCAGGCCGATCGCGTCGTCGTGGTCGACGACCGCGGGGTCGCCGAGGAGGCCACCGAACGCCTCGACGTCCCGGTGAGCTCGGTTCAGTCCACGTAGCCCGGCTCGCCGGGCAGCACGATCCGGTCGTCGATGACCTGTGGGCGGATCGGCTCCACGACGCGCCCTCGGGAGGCGTCCAGGAGCTCGGCAGCGGTCGCGAAGCCCTCGATCGCCTCGAAGTGCTTCAGCGTGGGGAACACGAGCGGCAGCTCGCCGCGGTCGTAGGAGGCGAGCGCGTCGCGCGGGGCGAACCAGCCTGCGTCCACGCACTCCTCGCCGTCCACCCGCGGCTGCGCGTGATCCGGCGCCCGCCCCAGGTAGAACCGGGTGTCGAACCGGATGCCCGACGTCTCCGGCGTGACCCAGCGGCTGTAGCCGATGAGCGCCGCAGGCTCCACACCCTCGATCGCCGCCTCCTCGGCGAGCTCGCGCACCGCGGCGGCGCGGTGGGCGCCGTCGTCGTCGGTGCCCGCACGGTCGGCGGGGTCCACCGCGCCGCCGGGGAACACCCAGAAGCCGCCCATGAACCGCGCCTTCGGCGTGCGCCGGACGAGCAGCACCTCCAGCCGCTCGTGCCCGCCGCGCAGCAGCAGCAGCGAGGCGGACGCTCGCGGCGTCGCGACGCGCCCCTCCGCGGGAGGCTCGCCCTCGGGCCGGGGGCGCCTGGTCACGTACGAGCCCTCCGCCGCTCGCCAGCGAAGACGCAGTCTTCGCCCGTCATGCGAGGCCGAGCTCGCCGAGCGTCTCCTGCGCGATCTTCAGGGCGCTGTTGGCCGTCGGCACCCCCGCGTAGACCGCGGTGTGGAGGAACACCTCCCCGATCTCCTCGGGGGTGAGGCCGTTGCGGATCGCGGCGCGCACGTGCATCGCGAGCTCGTTCTCGTGCTTGAGCCCGCAGAGCAGGGCGAGCGTGATCATGCTGCGGCTGCGCCGGTCCAGGCCGGGCCGCGTCCAGACGTCGCCCCATGCGTAGCGGGTGATGAAGTCCTGGAACGGGGCCGTCAGCTCCGTCGTCCCGGCGACGGCCCTGTCGACGTGCTCGTCGCTCAGCACGGCGCGCCGCGTGGCCATGCCGTCGGCGTACGGGTCGTGGGCGAGCAGGTGGCCGAGGATGAGCTCGGTGACCTGCTCGGGCAGCTCGACGTTGGGGATGTGGGCCGCGTCGACCGCTGCCAGCCGCGACCCTGGGATCCCTGCCGCGATGCGCACCTGATGCTCAGGCGCGATCGCGGGGTCGCGCAGGCCGGAGATGACGAGCGTCGGCGCCGTGATCGACGGCAGGCCACCGAGGAGGTCCATGGCGTCGATCGCCTCGCAGGACGCGGCGTAGCCCTCGTCGGGCGTGTCCAGGACCCAGCGCTTCATGCGCTCGAGGCGCGCTGGATCGGCAGCCCGGGCCTCGGGCGTCAGCCAGCGCTCCAGGACCGCGTCGGCGATCACCGAGGTGCCGCCCTCACGGACCGTCGCGGCGCGCGCCGCGAAGCCGGCCTCGGGCAGCGCGGCCGCGGTCGCGGTGGGCACGATGCGCCCGACGCGGCCGGGATGGTTGATCGCCATCCACATCGCGACCATGCCGCCCAGCGACACGCCGACGACGTGGGCGCGGTCGATGCCCAGGCGGTCGAGGAGCGCGACGACGTCGCCGCCGATGTCGTCGATCGTGTAGGGCCCGTCCGGGACCGGCGACCCGCCGTGCCCGCGCGGGTCGGCGCGGATCACGCGGAAGTGCTCGGCGAGCGCCGCGACCTGGGGCTCCCACAGCTCGAGCGTGGAGCCGAGCGAGGGGAACAAGACGACGGCCGGCGCGTCGGCCGGGCCGTCGATGACGTGGTGCAGGTCCACCGGGGTCATGCGCGGGCCTCCCGTGCCTCATGGGCCCGCAGGGCCCGATCGATGAAGACGTCCGTCGAGCCGAGGTAGCCCGCCGGGTCGAGCAGCTCCGCGAGCCGCTCCACGGAGATCCGGTCGCGGATCTCCGGCTGCTCGGCCAGGGCGGCCGCGAAGCCGCCCTCGGTCGAGGTCGACTGCCCCGCGGCCCGCTGGACCGCCTCGTGCGCCTCCAGGCGCCCGAGCTCGGGGGCGAGCTCGGTGCTGACGCGCTCGGCCAGCAGCAGCCCGTCGGTGATGCCGAGGTTCTCGCGCATGGCGCGGGCATCGACCTCCAGCTCCTCCAGGCAGGTCCGCAGCCACGCGGCCGCGGAACCCGTGGAGCGCAGCAGCTCGCTCAGCGGCCGCCACTCGGCGTGCCAGCTGCCCGCCGCGCGCTCGTGCTCGTGGGCCATGGCGCCCAGAAGGGTGGCGACGAGCCCGGGCGCCTGCGCGGCGCACGCGGCGGCGCTGACCGCCGCGACGGGGTTGCGCTTGTGGGGCATCGTCGACGAGCCGCCCGACGCGCCCTCGGCCACCTCGGCCACCTCGGTCTGGGCCAGGAGCGTGATGTCGCGAGCGGCCTTCGCCACGACGCCCGCGGCTGTGCCCAGCGCGCCGGCGAGCTCGGCGGGCCGCGTGCGGATCGTGTGCCATGGGAGCGCGGGCTCCGCGAGCCCGAGCAGCCCGGCCATGGCGACCATAACCTCGACGCCGCGGTCGCCGAGCGACGCGAGCGTGCCGGCCGCGCCGCCGAGCTGGACCGCCAGGCGCTCGTCGCGGACCGTCGTGAGGCACTCGATCGCGTCGTCGAGCCCCGTCATCCAGCCGGCCGCCTTGAGGCCGAGGGTGACAGGGACGGCCTGCTGCAGCAGCGTCCGGCCCGCGAGCACCGTCGCGCGGTGCTCGGCGGCCAGCCGTGCGGCTGCAGCGGCGGCCGCGCGGAGATCCTCCAGCAGGGGCCCGAGCGCGCGGTGGGCGACGAGCATCGCGGCAGTGTCGACCACGTCCTGGCTCGTGGCGCCGCTGTGCACGTGGCGCGCTGCCGGTCCCTCCACGCGCGCCGTCAGCGCCTTCACGAGCGGCGCGGCGGGGTTGCCGCTCGACGCGGCCTCCCGGCCGAGCTGCGCGACGTCGTAGTGCGCCGCGCCGCACGCGGCCGAGATCGTCTCGGCGTCGTCCCGCGACAGCAAGCCGGCCGACGCGGAGGCTCGTGCGAGCGCCGCCTCCGTGTCGAGCATCGCCTGCAGCCAGGCGACGTCGCCGACGGCCTCTCGCACGCGTCCGCGTGCGAGAACGCCGTCGAACAACCCCGCCTCAGCCATCGGGACTACACAGCGAAGAAGACCGTCTCACCCGGGCCCTGGATGCGCAGGTCGATGTGGTACCCGCCCTCGCCCTCGGGCTGGGCCAGCAGCGTTCCGCGCCGCTCGGCGGGGACGGCGGCGAGTACCGGGTCCGTCGCGTTCGCGGCCTCCTCGTCGCCGAAGTAGATCCGCGTCGTGACACGGTCGAGCAGACCGCGCGACATCAGCGTCACGACCAGGTGGGGCGCCTGCGGGCGACCGTCGGTGTAGGGCACGATGCCCGGCTTGACGGTCCGCACGCCCCAGCGGCCCTCCGCATCGGCGGCGGAGCGGCCGAAGCCGCGGAAGCTGCCGACCGCGCCGCGTGGGTCGATCGGGTGGTTGAAGCGGCCGTCGGGGTCCGCCTGCCACGTCTCCACGAGCGCATCGGGGACCGGCTCGCCGGCGCCGTCGTAGACGTTGCCGCGGATCCAGAACGCGCCCGAGGTGCCCTCCGGGACGACGTCGGGGCCGTCGGACCACGGGAGGCCGATCGCGAAGAACGGGCCGACGGTCTGCGATGGGGTCTGGATGAGCGCCATCAGTCGACGTCCGGAGGTGTCTCGTCGGGACCGCGCAGCACGATGTCCCACTGGTACGCGAGCGCCCAGTCGGGCACCGTCGTGTCGAGGTCGAAGCTCGCGATCATGCGCTCGCGCGCCTTGGGGTCGCGCACCGAGTTGAAGATCGGGTCGAACGGGAACAGCGGATCGCCCGGGAAGTACATCTGCGTCACGAGCCGCTGGGTGAACGACGTCCCGAACAGCGAGAAGTGGATGTGCGCGGGGCGCCAGGCGTTCGGATGGTTGCCCCACGGGTAGGCGCCCGGCTGGATCGTGATGAACTTGTAGTTGCCCTCGGAGTCCGTGAGGCACCGGCCGAGGCCCGTGAAGTTCGGATCCAGGGGCGACGGGTGCTGATCGCCGCCGTGGCGGTAGCGCCCGCCGGCGTTGGCCTGCCAGATCTCGACGAGGGTGTCGCGGACAGGCCGCCCGCCCGACTCGAGGACCTTGCCGTAGACGATGATCCGCTGCCCCTGAGGCTCCTCGGGGTACTGGCGGGTCAGGTCGTGATCGAGCTCGCCGATGCGGCCAGGGCCGAGCAGCGGCCCCGTGAGCTCGCTCAGCGTCTGCGGCATGAGGATCAGCGGCTCCTTGGGGTGGCGGAGCGCTGTCGATCGGTACTCAGGGGAGTCCAGCGGTGGATGGACGTCCTCCGGGCGCGGGTAGCGCGGGAGGACCAGGCGTTCCAGCGCGTCGGTCATGCTCGTGATCTTCTCCTTCCGGCCCGGTCTCCATCCGCGCCGTTGCAGTCGTGACCGTATCGCGCCGGGACGGAGGCCGGGTACCGGGGCCGATCGGTAGATTGCCGCTCATGAGCACGGAGACCGCGTCGCAGAAGTGGATCTGCGAGTCCTGTGGGCTGATCTACGACCCTGCCGAGGGCGATCCCGACGGCGACGTCGCGCCCGGCACCGCGTTCGAGGACATCCCGGACGACTGGTACTGCCCCGTCTGCGGAGCGCGGAAGCAGGACTTCATCCCCTACGAGGAGTAGCGGCCCGCCGCCGCTCGTGGCCCGCAAGGCCCCCAAGAAGAGGGCTCGTCTCGAGGACCTTCGCGGCGAGCGGCTGTCCTACGGCGAGCCCGTCACGGTGGGCGGCCGCACCGTCATCACCGTCACGCGCCTGCGCGCCTCGGGCAACGGCAAGGGCCGCTCGGTCGACGCCGCCCCGATGGGCTACATCGAGGTGACCGCGGAAGGCTCGGCGTACCACGCGATCGACGACCACGGGCGGTCGTCGCGTGGCCTGCGCGCCGCCGCGACCGCGGCGACGACGGTTGTCGGCCTGCTGGCGGGTGCTCGCGCACTGCGGGCCTCGCGCCGACCCACGCGGCTGCTCCCGCCGGGTCGTCGCTGACCATCTAACGTGGACTGGTGAGCAGGCTCTCCCCGCCGCTGGGGCTTGTCGTCTTCGTCGTCGGCTCCGCGAGCCTCGGATCGGAGATCGCGGCCGCCCGTCTCCTGGCGCCGTACTTCGGCGACTCCACGATCATCTGGGCCAACACGATCGGCATCGTGCTCGTCGCGCTGTCGGTGGGGTACTGGATCGGCGGGCGGATGGCCGACCGCGACGCGACCATGGCCGGCCTGCACCGGCTGGTGCTCATCGCCGCCGTGCTGCTCGCGATCGTGCCGTTCCTGGCCGGGCCGTTCCTCGGGGCGGCCGTCGACGCGCTGGACACGGTGCAGGCCGGTGCGTTCGTGGGCTCGCTGATCGGCGTCCTCGTGCTCGTCGCGGCCCCGGTGTTCGTCCTCGGCATGGTCTCGCCGTTCGCCATCCGCCTCGCGCTGCGCGAGATCGACGACGCCGGCAAGACGTCAGGTCGGCTCTACGCGCTGTCGACGATGGGCTCGCTGGCAGGGACGTTCCTGAGCGCGCTGCTGCTCATCCCGCTCGTCGGGACCCGGCGGACCTTCCTGGTCTTCGCGCTCGCCCTGGCGATCGTGGGCCTGCTGGGGATCGCGCGGGCCCGTTGGGCGATCGTCCCGGCCGCGGTCGCAGGCGCGCTGCTGCTGCCGGTCGGCATCGTCAAGGCGGAGACCGATGCGGGTCGCGTCGTCGACGACGCCGACACCGAGTACCAGTACGCGCGCGTCATCCAGTCGCCCGACGGCGAGCGGCGCCTCGAGCTCAACGAGGGGCAGGCGATCCACTCGCTCATCCGTCCCGGCTCCTATCTCACCGACGGCTACTGGGACGACATGACGGTGCTGCCCTCGGCAACGCGCGGCGGCGCCGCGCCGGGGTCGATCGCGATCCTCGGCAACGCGGGCGGGACCGTGGCGCGAGCCGTCGGCCACTACTGGCCCGACACCCGCATCGACGGGGTGGAGATCGACCGCGAGGTCTCCGATCTCGGGCGCAAGTGGTTCGACATGCGCGCCCCGCACCTGCGGACGTTCACCGAGGACGCGCGCCCGTTCCTGCGCCGCACCGATGAGCGCTACGACGCGATCCTCGTCGACGCCTACCGCCAGCCCTACATCCCGTTCTACCTGTCGACGCGCGAGTTCTTCCAGCTGGCGCGCGACCGCCTGGCGCCCGGTGGCCGCGTGATCATCAACGTCGGCCACCCGGAGCGCTCCGACGCGCTGGAGAAGGTGCTCACGGCGACGATGCGCCAGGCGTTCGGAAGCGTCGTGCGCGTGCCCTCGGAGCCGACGAACACGATGCTGGTGGGCGGCGACCGCAGCCTGACGCCCGCCTCGCTGCGAGCTGCGGCGACGCGGCTCCCGCCCGACCTCCGGCCGCGCGCGCAGCTGGACGCCGACATCGCCGCGCCCGGCCTACGGGGCGGGGCGGTGTACACCGACGACAAGGCGCCGGTGGAGTGGCTGGTCGACGCCTCGCTGCTGCAGGTGGCCGAGAAGGGCCAGGAGCGCTAGTGCAGGCGTCCGCAAGTTCTGCGCGTTTCGGCGGGCCCGGCCCGCCGCTGCCGGCCCCCGGCATTCCTGGCCGGACCACCAGTACGACACGTCATGCCGGTCACCGGCAGCGACGACCCGTGCAATCGCCGATTCCACGCAGAACTTCCGGCCACATGCACTGGTCGCGGTCAGGCCGGCCGGTGCGCGCGGACCTGGAACGTCGACAGGAACCGCGTCTCGAAGCCGCTGCGCGCCGCCCGCAGGTACAGCTGCCACACGCGCACGCGCTCCTCGCCGGCAAGCTCGATGGCGCGCGGGAGGTCGGACTCCAGGTTGGCCGTCCATGCCGCGAGGGTCTTCTCGTAGTTGCCGTGCAGGCCCTCGACGTTGTCGATGACGTAGCGCGCCTTCTCCATCGCGAGGATCACGCGCGACAGGTGCAGCGGCGCACCGTCCGGGAACACGTAGCGCTCCGAGAACGGCCCCGCCTCGGGATCGCCGTGGCGGACGCGGGCGATGCCGTGGTTCAGCAGTCGCCCTCCGGGCTTGAGGATCGAGAAGAGGTTCGCCACGTACGCGTCGATGTTGCGGCTGCCGACGTGCTCGACCATGCCGATGCTCGACACCGCGTCGAACTCCTCGGCGGGCAGGTCGCGGTAGTCGCGGACCTGGAACTCGATCTTGTCCGAGAGCCCGGCCTCCGCCGTCCGCTGCCGTGCGAGCTCTGCCTGCGGCGGCGAGAGCGTGATGCCGAGGACGCGCGCGCCGTACTCGCGGGCGGCGTGCCGCGCGAACGCGCCCCAGCCCGAGCCGACGTCGAGGACGTAGTCGCCCGGCTTGAGGTCGAGCTTGCGGCAGACCATGTCGAGCTTGCAGAACTGGGCCTCCTCGAGCGTCGTCGCGCCGCGGTCCCAGACCGCGCACGAGTACGTCATCGAGTCGTCGAGGAAGTGGGCGAAGAACTCGTTGGAGACGTCGTAGTGGTGACGGACCGCGCGCTGGTCGCGCGCGATGCTGTGCCGGCGACCGGCGGGGCGCAACTCGGCGGCGGGGACCGGCGGCGGCTTCTGGATGCCCGACGCCCGTGCTGCGGCGAGCGCCAGCTGCGCCTGCGCCTTGCGGTCGATCGCCGGCGGCTTCCAGGTGCTGACGATGTCGAGCGTCGCATCCATGTCGTCGGGGACGATCTCGCCGGTGACGTACGCGCGGCCCAGGCCCAGCTGTCCCGGCGCGCTCAGCGCGTAGGCGAACGCGCGGGGCGAGCGGATGTCGAACGTCGGGCCTTCGCCGGTCGTGGACGGGATGCTCGTGCCGTCCCAGAACCGGACGGTGAACGGGCGCTCGGGGAAGTGCGCCAGAAACGCCTGGCGGAAGGGCTCGGTGCGCGCCAGCATTCGCTCAGAGGGCAGCCCGGTGCGCCTGTTGGCGCTCCGGCGAGACACGGACGACGTCCCACACGAGACCGACCTTCTCCATGCCGCGGATGAGCCATGCGGACGGGTCGACCTGCCAGCCCTTCATGCCGTGCTCGGCCGAGGTGGGGAACGCATGGTGGTTGTTGTGCCACGACTCGCCCAGGGTCGGGATCGAGAGCCAGAACACGTTGCGCGACTCGTCCTCCGTGTCGTACGCACGCCGGCCGAAGAAGTGGCACAGCGAGTTGATGCTGAAGGTCGAGTGGTGCACGAGCAGGAGGCGGACGAGGCCGCCCCAGAGCATGCCGCTCAGGCCCGTCATCAGCGTCCCGCCGATGAGCCAGCCCAGGAGGAAGGGCAGGATGAACCCGGAGATGGCCCAGGCCACGAAGGTCTTGTCGACGAAGCGGACGACCGGGTCCTTGAGCAGGTCCGGCGCGTAGCGCGTCTTCAGCCCGCGCTGGCCGTGGACGAACAGCCACCCGACGTGCGCGTGGTACAGACCCGCGAGCGCGCCCTTCAGGCCGTGGCCGAAGTCGACGTGCGGGCTGTGCGGATCGCCCTCCACGTCGGAGAAGACGTGGTGCTTGCGGTGGTCGGCGACCCAGGAGATGACGGGCCCCTCGATGGCCATCGAGCCGAGGACGGCGAGGACGGCGCGCACCGGCGCGCTGGTCTTGAACGCCCGGTGGGTGAAGAGGCGGTGGAAGCCGACCGTGATGCCGAAGCCGGTCAGCAGGTAGCAGATGAACAGCACGATCAGGTCGCTGACGTGCAGCCACGAGTTCCACAGCTGCCACCCGACCAGGCCGAGGCCCAGGATCGGGACGATCGTCACGGTGCCCGTGATGATGCGGTCGCGTGTCTCGTTGGCGACGGGCTGGACGTCGTCGCGCGGGCGTCCGCCATCGGACCCGCCCGTGGTGGGTGCCTGTACCTCTACGGTCATCAGTAGGTGAGCCTAACCACTACGCGGCGAGACTTGCCTGCACGTGGTAGCGCGGCTACGCCGCCAGACGCGACTCGGCGTCGAAGAACGCCCCCGGCCGGCCCTCGTCCTCGTGGACCCCGAGCCGTGCGGCGGCGCGCCCGAGAGCGCGTGCTGCGGCGACCAGCTCGGGCTGCGCGTGGGAGGACATGACGGCCATCCGCACCCGTGCGCCCTCGTCGGCCAGCGCGGGCGGTGCGATCGGCTCCACCACCACGCCCTCCTCGAGGGCCACGGCGCAGAACCGGCGCGCGGCGGTCTCGCTCGCCGCCGCGATCGCCATGACCTGCGACTCCGAGCCCGTCACGCGCACGTTCTCGCCGGCGAGGGCGTCGCGCAGGATTCCCGCGTTGGCCTGCAGCTTCGCGACCCGCCGGTGGCCGTCGCCCAGCTGGCCGAGCGCGGCGAGGGCCGCGGCGCTGGCCGGCGGGGAGGGCGCCGCCGAGCCTGCCAGCGCGCTTGCGCGCGCGGACACCTCGCGGACGATCGCCGCGTCGCCGGCGATGACGCCGCCGTAGGAGCCCAGCGCCGTCCCGAGGCTGCAGACGACCAGATCCGCCTCGCCGTCGAGTCCGGCTTCCGCCAGCGCGCCGTGTCCGTCCGGCCCCAGGCACCCGATGGCGTGCGACTCGTCGACGACGAGCCGAGCGCCGCCCCGGCGGGCGGCCTCGCACAGCTCGCCGAGCGGGGCGACGTCGCCGTCGCGCGCGAAGACCGCCTCGGTCACGACGAGCGCGGGCTGTGGGCCTCGGCCCGCGCGCCCCTGCAGCTCCCACGCGACCTGCTCGGCGTCGCCGTGATGGTAGGCGACGGTGTCGCCGTGCGCGAGCCGGCAGGCGTCGGCGAGCGCGGGGCACACCCGCTCGTCGACGAGGATCGTCGTCCCCTCGCGGCCGAGCGCGGTGACAGCGGCCAGCGCGGCCAGGTACCCGGAGCCCGTCAGCAGCGTGGCCTCTGCGCTGAGGAACCCGGCCAGCCTCTCCTCGAGGCGGCGGTGGATCAGCATCGTCCCGACGCCGGGCCTGGCGGCGCCGGCGCTCGCGCCCCACCGCAGCGCCGCGTCGGCTGCGGCCTCGCGCACGCGAGGATGATCCGCGAGCCCGAGGTAGTTCGCCGAGGAGAGCACCGTCACCGGCCGACCGTCGAGCACGACCCGCGGACCCGGGGGTCCGCTCACGAGGCGCATCCGATCCTCCTGATCGCATGATGGATGCACCGGAACGCTAGGCGCGCGACCGGACGGAGCCCGTCCGGATCAGGTCTGCTTGCCCAGCGGCGGGCCCGCCTCGTCGAGCCGGACGAGCAGCGGGGCGTGGTCGGACGGCTTGGAGCCCTTGCGGAACGCGCGGTCGATCCCGCACTCGCGCAACCGCTCGGCCACGTCACCGCGCAGCAGCGCGAGGTCGATGCGCAGGCCGAGCCCCTTGTGGAAGTTGCCGGCCCGGTAGTCCCACCACGTGTAGCCGACGTCGCTGGGATGGACGACGCGGTACGCGTCGACGAACCCCTGCTCGCCGAACGCCGCGATGTGGTCGCGCTCCTGCTGGGTGACGTGCGTGCCGCCGGTGAACGCCGCCGGGTCGTAGACGTCGGCATCGGCGGGCGCGATGTTCATGTCGCCGAGGATGGCGTCGAGCCCTCCCTCGGCTGCACGCCGTCCCATCGCCTCGAGGAACGTGAGCTTGTTCGGGAACTCCGGGGAGTCCAGCGACCGGCCGTTGGGGACGTAGACGGACGCGATCCGCACGCCGTCGACGTCGGCCTCGATCCAGCGTGCCTCGTCGGGCACCGCCTCGCCGGGCAGTCCACGACCGGTCTCCCTGAGCTCCACACCCTCGCGCGCGAGGATCGCGACCCCCGCCCAGCGACCGCCCGAGTTGTCGACCGCGCGGTAGCCGGCGTCCGCCAGCTCCGCGTCCGGGAAGGCGTCGGCGCCGACCTTCGTCTCCTGCAGGCAGACGATGTCCGGCCGGTGCTCGGCCAGCAGCTCGACCACGCGCGGCAGGCGCACGTTGAGCGAGTTGACGTTCCAGGAGACGAGGAGCACGCGCTACTCGAGCGTGACCAGGGGCTCGCCCTCGCGCACGGCCTGCCCCTCCTCGACGTGGATGGCGCTGACCGTCCCGGTGTCCTCGGACTCGACGGGCATCTCCATCTTCATCGACTCCAGCACGACCACCGTGTCGCCCTCGGCGACGGCGTCGCCCACCGCGCACTCGATCTTCCACACGGTGCCCGGGATGTGGGCCTCGACGTCCGGCATGGGCGCCAGCGTACCGACCGGATGGAGGGTGTTCGGGTCCCAAGTTCCGACCGCATGTCGATGGGCCTCCCCGCTCCGCAGCCGTAGGTTCTCGGCATGCGATTCACCTCGCACCGCCGGCGCCATCCGTCTCCTCCTGCGACGAGCACCCCGGCGATGCGATGGGGAGCGTGGCTGTCGTGATGGCCTGACCCACTGTCACGTCGGCACCCGGGCTCAAGGGCCCGGAATCCAGGTGGACTGGTCGAGGCCGAGGGGACTCCGGTGGCGGACGGGACAGCCGTTTCCGGAGCCGGCCTCGACCGGTTGCCTGGCTCTCGGGCAACCGGCGTCCGCCGCCTTGGGCGTGGGTAAGGTCCGCCACGCATGGACGCGGATCTTCCCCCCGATCCCGGCCTGGCGCCGATGCGCGCGCAGGTCTACAAGGATCCTCGGCCCGCCGAGCATTTCGATCGCTTCCACGAGCGTGCTCGCACGCGGGAGCCCGACGCGGTCTACGAGCTGGTCCGCGTCCTGACGACGCTCTACGGGCTGATCGCACTACGGCTGCGGCCGATCTCCGCCGAGAAGGTCCCCCAGCACGGGCCCGTCCTCCTCGCGCCGAACCACTTCTCGTTCCTCGACCACTTCTTCCTGGGCGCCGCACTGCGCCGGAAGGTGCGGTTCATGGCGAAGTCCCAGTTGTTCACACCGCCACTGCAGAGCGTCTTCACACACGGTGGTGTGTTCCCCGTCCGCCGCGGTCACCGTGACGAGGAGACGTTCATCACGGCGCTGTCCATCCTCGAGCGCGAGGGCTGCGTGGCCATGTACCCCGAGGCGGGGCGGTCGCGCACCGGCTCGCTGAGCGACAGCGTCAAGCCCGGCATCGGGCGGCTGGCGCTGCAGTCCGGCGCACCGGTCGTCCCCGTGGCGATCCACGGCTCGTCGCGGGTGCGCAACTGGCGGCGCGGCCAGTTCCCGGAGGTGACGGTCCAGTACGGCGATCCGATCAGGTACGCGGTGGTCGACGAGCCGACCCGCAAGGAGCAGCAGGCGGTGGCGGAGGAGATCTTCGCCGAGGTGCGCGAGCTGTACGCAGGCCTCGAGGCGCTGGGGCGCCGAGGGGTCATGCGGCAGGTCCGCGAGCGGACGGCCGTCGCGTCGTGAGCGCACACGTCCGGCGGTGGACCGCAGCCGCGCTGCTTGCGGCGACGCTCGTCCTCGCGACATCGACCGGCAGCGCCCACGCGCTCCAGCTCGTGCAGATCGGTGACTTCGCGGCGCCGACGTACGTGACCGCACCTCCCGGCGATCCGTCGCGCGTGTTCGTCGTCGAGCGTGGCGGGACGATCCGCGTCGTGCGCGACGGCGTGCTGCAGCCGACGCCGTTCCTCGACCTCGGCGCGGGCGCGACGACGCAGGACGGCGAGCGCGGCCTGCTGTCGCTCGCGTTCTCGCTGGACTACGCCACCAGCGGGCGCTTCTGGATCTTCTACACCGCGGCCGACGGCTCTCTGCGCGTCGAGGAGGGACTGCGCGACCCGGCCAACCCCGACCATGCGCTGCCCACCCGCGTTCCGACGCTCACGCTGCCCCACCGTCTGCAGGCCAACCACAACGGCGGCCAGCTGCAGGTCGGGCCAGACGGCGCGCTCTACATCGGCATCGGTGACGGGGGCGGCGCGAACGACCCGTACGACAACGGCCAGAACATGACCGTCCGCGACGACACGGGCGCCAGCGGCAGGCACACGCTCCTCGGGAAGATCCTCCGGATCGCCCCCAACCCGGCCGGCGGCTACACGATCCCACCGGGCAACCCGTTCCCGGCGCCCGCCGCCGAGGTGTGGGACATGGGGCTGCGCAACCCCTACCGCTTCGCCTTCGATCGCGCGACCGGTGCGATGGTCATCGGGGACGTCGGACAGGACAGGGTCGAGGAGGTCGACGTCGCCCCACCCGGTGTCGGCGGCCTGAACTTCGGCTGGAGCTATCAGGAGGGCAACGCCCCGGGGCCGCGCGCGGCCCCGGCCGGCTTCGTCGCGACCCAGCCGGTCCTCACGTTCCCGCACTCGTCGGGCTTCTGCTCGATCATCGGCGGCGCGGTCGTCCGCGATCCCACGGTGCCCGAGCTGGACGGCCGCTACGTCTTCGGCGACTACTGCCTCGGGAAGATCTGGTCGGCGTCGCTCGAGGGAGGCCAGGCCACGGCTGCCGACGTGGGGCTGCCCACCGTGCCGTCGCTGTCGTCCTTCGGGGAGGACGCGTGCGGGCGCGTGTACGTCACGTCGCTGGCCGGGCCCGTCTACCGCCTCTCAGACACCGGCGAGTGCGTCCTGCCGGGTCAGGTCGGCGCCCGCGCGGGTGACACGAAGCCTCCGGTGCTGCGGGTGCGCGCGAACCACCTCCAGCACGTCCTGCGCACGGGCGTCCTGCAGCTGCGGGTCGGCTGCGACGAGCAGTGCACGATCCGCAGCGGCGGGGGCGTGCAGGTGCGCCGCACCGCGCACGGCTCGGCCGCGACCAGCGTCCTGTCGCTCAGGCGCGTGCGCCAGACGATCGCCGGCGGCGCGCTGGTGCGCTTGCGCGTCCCCGTGTCCGCCAGGACACGTCGGGCCATCAAGCGCTCGCTGGCACGTGGGAAGCGGCGGGTGACCGCGCGGCTGTCGCTGCGCGCGAACGACGTCGCGGGCAACGTCACGCGGCGGACGGTCCTGATCAGGGTGCGTCGTTAGCCCGAGAGACGGCCAGGTAACGTGATCGAGGTGACTTTCGATATCAGTTTCCCTGACAGCAACGGCGCGGCCGATCAGGACGAGGAGGTCTGCGAGGTCGTTCTCGACGGCCGTGCCCGGCGGATCCGCTTCCACGACTACGACGAGATCTTCGGCGTTCCCGGTCTCTACGAGCAGCTGTTCTACGAGGAGCTGAAGTGCACCTCGCCGGACGTGGTCGTCGACCTCCTGTCGACGAGCCTGGCGGAGAACGACGTGCTCGTCGAGGAGCTACGGGTCCTCGATCTCGGTGCCGGCAACGGCATGGTCGGCGAGCGCCTGGCGAACCTCGGCGTGGACGAGCTCGTCGGCGTCGACATCATCCCGGAGGCCGCGACCGCGACCCACCGCGACCGCCCTGGCATCTACGACGACTACGTCGTCGCCGACATGACCGACCTGGCCCAGGACGATCAGCGCAAGCTCGAGGAGCGCCGCTTCACGTGCCTCACGAGCGTCGCCGCGCTCGGGTTCGGCGACGTCCCGCCCGAGGCCTTCACAGCCGCGTACGACCTCGTCGAGGACGAGGGGTTCGTCGCGTTCTGCATCAAGGAGGACTTCCTCCGCGAGGACGAGTCCGAGGCCTCCGGCTTCTCGCGCCTGATGCGCGGCCTCGTCGAGCAGGGCGAGCTGCAGATCATCGGCGAGCAGGTCTACGAGCACCGCCGCTCGGCCGTCGGCGACCCGCTGCCCTACGTGGCGCTCGTCGCGCGCAAGCAGGGCGCCGGCGCCTGACCCGGACCCGCTGGGTGCACGCGGACACGTGCACCTAGGCGTTCGTACGGCCCTCGGCGGCGGCGCGTCAAGCGCACGCGGTGAGGTACCGATCCCCAGTCGGTGCCTGCCGCCCCGACGCCCGCCTCCTCCTCCGAGCGCCTGACGTCGCTCGACGGCCTGCGCGGGCTCGCCGCGATCGTCGTCATGGTCCATCACATCGTGCTGGCGAGCGTCCCGGTGCTCGCCGCCGTCTACCTCTCCGGCGCGCATCCCGCGCTGCCCGCGTGGGCCGACGTGCTCGTCCACAGCCCGCTGCATCTGCTCTGGGCGGGCGAGGAGTTCGTCCTCGTCTTCTTCGCGCTCAGCGGGTTCGTCCTCACGATGCCCACCGTCCGCGGCCGGGTCTTCTCGCCGGCGCGGTACTACCCGCATCGGCTCCTGCGGCTCTATGGGCCTGTGTGGATGGCGATCCTGTTCGCGGTCGTCATCCGCTCGTTCGTCCCGCACGAGGCGGTCCCCGGCGCGAGCTGGTGGCTGAACGCGCACCAGGAGTCCGTCAGCCCCTGGGAGCTCCAGCACGACGGGACGCTCGCCTTCGGCACCGGCGGCTTCGCCGCGACCAGCGTGCTGTGGTCGCTGCGCTGGGAGGTCTTGTTCTCGCTGTTCCTGCCTGTCTTCCTGCTCATCGGCAAGCGTACGCGCGGCATGCCTTGGGTGGTGGCGTCGGTTGCGTTCGTCGTCCTCGCGCTGAGCGGCGGCCACGACTCCCCGCGATACATGCCCGCGTTCCTGCTCGGCTCGCTCATGGCGTTCGAGGTCGACCGCATCCGGGCGCTCGGTGTCCGGCTCTCGGCGCCCACCGTGGCCAACCGCGCGGTGAAGTCCGCGCTCGTCGCGGCCTGCGTCTTCGCGATGACCGCGACCTGGTGGCTGCGACCGCAGTCCGAGGTCGTCGAGCACGGCCTGCGCGCGGTCGTCGCAGCCGGGGCCTGCATCGCGGTCGGCCTCCCGCTGCTGATCGGCTCGATGCGTTCGTTCCTGGAGACCCCGGTCATGCAGTGGGCCGGGTCGCGATCCTTCAGCCTCTACCTCGTCCACGAGCCGATCGTCGTGGCCGGGGCCTTCGCGCTCGGCGGCACGGCGAGCGTCGCGCTGCTCGCGGCCGTCGGCGTGCCGCTGGCGCTGGTCGCGGCCGAGGGCTTCTTCCGCGTGGCGGAGCGGCCCATGCACCGATGGTCGCGCGCGCTGGGTCTCTGGGTCGAGTCGAGGGTCAGCGCCGGCGCTGCTGCGTCCCGCAGGTCGCGCTCCCCGGGCAGCGCCTGAGCACCTTCACCCGCGGTGCGCCGGTCGGGTCGGCGGGCCAGCGGAGCGAGAGCTCCACCGACGAGGAGTCGTTCGTGCGCGAGACCTCGCGCAGCCTGCCCGACGGGTTGGCGGTGTGGACGAGGTCGTAGCGGCCCGTCGGCGCGATCGCAGGCGTGACCGCGATCTCCTGTCCCTCGACGCGGGCCTTGTAGACGTCGGCGTAGGTCGGGTCCGCCTTCAGCCCCATGTCGACCGTCCGTGCGTTGGGCTGGTCCTGGCTGCACCAGCCGTTGGCGAAGCCGTTGCTGAGGCAGAAGCCCTGCTTGCGGTCGCGGACCACGACGCCCGGGGTCGTCAGGCTGCGCAGCGCGTAGCGCTCGAAGCGCAGCATGTGCCAGTGGCGGTGTCCGTAGGTGGTCACGTAGCGCATCCGACCGATTCCGGCGACGCTGCCGACGATCGCAGAAGCCTCCGTCGTCCCACCGTGCAGCACCTGCTCCACCCGCAGCTCGCCGCCCGAGTCGCGGTGACTGCCGCTCAGGTGCATGGGGCCCGGCCCGACGTTGCGCACGGCGGAGTCGAAGGAGATGGCGAAGCCGCTGGTCAGCGATCCGTCGGGCGCGTGCGCGCGGCCCGCGGAGACGTTCTTGGGCACGTCCTGGATGAGGTCGGGCAGCACCGCCGCCGTGCCCTGGGAGGCGGCGGACGGGACGAGGGCGACGACCGGGCCGAGCGTGACCACCGCGGTCAGCGCGGCGAGCCGCGCACGGGTTACGCGTCCGCCCACGGCACCTCGACAGAGTCCTCCTGGGGCGCGTCGCGCGCGACGACGTACTCCGCCGGGCGCTCGTCGGACAGGTTCTCGACGATGTGCGTCTCCCCGGGCGGCACGTAGAGCAGGTCGCCCTCCTCGACGACGAGGCGCTGCTCGAGGTGCTCGCCGAAGTGGATCGCGATGCGGCCCGACAACATGTAGAGCGCGCTCTCGCACCCCGCGTGGTAGTGCGGCCGCGAGCGGGCGCCGGGCGGGACACGGAAGCGGCCCATGTAGATGTCGTGGGCGCCGGTCGTCGCCTGGGAGATCTCGCTGCCCCCGACCACGCCGCGCGCGGTCTCGCGGTCGGGTCCTGGCTTGACCACCTGCATGGGGCGGACCCTACGCCTCCGACCACGTATGAGCGACCGTTCAGGTAGACGCACGTCCGATTGGGTGGGTCCCCATTCCTCTGGTTAGCTGACTGTCACCTCTTCTGGGCGTAGCGCCCAGTCCTGCGAACAAGGACGTTCTCCATGCTCCATCCGCGCTGGCGCCGGGCCACGATGGCCTGCGCCGCCACGATCACGGCTGCGATCGCCCTGGCTCCCGCCGCGATGGCCGCCACGGGCGACTCTGCCCGACCTCGAGCAGAGCGCCCCGACGAACATCGCCGGCGGCTACTTCGACGATCACTCGATCGGCGGCGACAACCACCTCGGGTGGGGCTACGGGACATCGGACCCCGAGCCGCTGGCGATCCGCCTGCAGTCGACGGTCCACAACGCGGGCGCCGGCGCGCTCGGCCTCTGTGGCTACACGGCCGGCGGCGGTTGGATGCGCGGCTACCAGACGACCGGCGACGTCGTGTCCTGCCCGGGGAGCGCACCGTCGACCGGCCAGAGCGGCTGGTTCCGCTACGCGACTGCGAACCACAGCTCGGCGGGCGACTTCAACCGCTGGCACGCCATGGATGTCCAGCGCTTCGCGCTCGTTCCGCTGCCCGCTGCGCAGGGCGGCCCCGCCGCCGGGACGCCGACGTTCTGGGACACCGCCTGGGGCACGTGCCTCAACGACAACGAGTGGATGGACTGCCAGACGGGGCCGTCCGCTGCGAACGCGATGGTCGCCGTCGCTCCCGGGGCGACGAAGATCACCCAGGAGGGCGCGCCCGACCAGGCGCTCATCGCCATCCCGGCCGGCGTCCGCGACCAGGTGGGCAACGGGCGCTACCAGATCGTCGCGATCGCCAACCCGTACGGGGCGCTTCGTGAGTCGGGCACTGGCTACGGCAGCGTGAACTGCACGACCGTTGACGTCTCGGGCGCCGCCGGCTACAGCGCCTTCGCGGTCAACCAGAGCGCGACGCAGCTCGCCACCTGCCTGCTGCCCACGCAGCTCCCGGCCGCCGTGAGCGGCCCGACCGGGACCGATCCGTTCCGCGGCGCGCAGGCGCTGACGTGTGCGTCGCTGCTGAGCGACACCGGCCACTGCTGGGCGACGATGCCCACGACGAGCACGTCCCTGGATCCGCACCCGGCGGCCAAGACGAACGCGACCGGCACCCCAGCGCCGACCGCGACGACGACGGTCGCCAAGGGCGCGGCGGTCAGCACCCCGGTGCCGTCGCCGCCCCCGGTCGTCAAGCCGCTGCCGCTGCCCAAGCTGACGAAGACGGCAGCGACGACCTACGCCCGCACCGCGCTGAATCGCGAGTACGGCTCGGCGACCAGCGCCGCGAAGGTGACGTGCGCGCTGACCGGCGGCGCGAGCGCGGAGTGCGCCGTGAGCTGGAAGGGGACCCGCAACGTGACCTACTCCGGCACCGAGCACGTGTGGTTCACATCGACCACGACGCACGTGTCGTGGGAGTACGACATGGACATCAAGCAGTCTGGCAAGGCCGGCACGACCCACCGCGCCGGGGTGGGTGGGGTCGTGTCGTAGGGGCGGCCCGGCACCCGAGCTCCGCTCGCGGCGCGCCTTGCGCTGCGAGCGGAGCTCGAACAGCTCGATCAGGAGATGAGAGCGACCGCAGGCGCCGACGCATTTCGGTGTCCGTGGTCGCTTTCTCAGCACGAGTGGTCATTCGGCCGCGCATATCGCGGCTTTCTGACCATCCGCCCGCTCTCGTCCGCCCTCGGTGGGCCGTCTGACCACGCCGCGCGCTGTCCAACCGGCGTCGCGGACGGGCTACGCCGCGCAACCGCCGCGGCCACCTTGAGCGATCCACCAGAAAGAGGACGCACGTCCGATGGTTTCGACCCCATCCTCAGGCGTAGGGTCCTACCCGTCCACCCAGCCTTGTGGGCAGCGATGTTCCACCACGACGGACAAGGAAGTCCTCTCCATGCTCCACTCCCGCTGGCGGCGAGCCACGATGGCCGCTGTCGCTTCGCTGTGTGCCTCGGCGGCGCTCGTCCCCGCCGCGATCGCCGCACCGGGTGATCTCCCCGACCTGGTGCAGAGCATCCCGTCTGCCCCCGCAGCCACCCCCGACGCCAACGGCCTCGTCAACTGGGGTGGCTTCTTCGACGACCACTCGATCGGCGGCGACAACCACATGGGCTGGGGCCACAGCGGCTCCGATCCCGAGGCGCTCTCGGTGCGCTTCCAGTCCGTGCTCACCAACACCGGCAACGGAGCGCTCGAGCTCTGCGGCTACCCCGCCGGCAGCGCCGCCTGGCTGCGTGCCTTCCAGACCACGCCGGGCGATCTCGCCGCGTGCCCCGCGAACTCCCCCGGCGGGACCTCCGCCGGCTGGTTCCGCTACGCCGTCGCCAACCACTCCGCCACCGGCGAGTTCAACCGCTGGCACCTCATGGACCTCCAGCGCTTCGCGCTCGTGCCCGTGGACGCGCCCGGCGCCCGCATCCAGTGGGACGCCCAGTGGGGCACGTGCATGAACGACAACCAGTACATGGACTGCGAGCACGACGCCGCCGCGACGAACCTGCTCGCCGGCATCGCGCCGCACACCGACAAGGTCACCCAGGAGGGCGCGCCGGACCAGACGCTCGTCGCCTTCCCGAACCGGGTTCCCAACGGCACGTACCAGCTCGTCGCCATCGCCAACCCGTACGGCGCCATCCGTGAGGCCGGGACGAGCTACGGCAGCGTCTCCTGCGTCACGCTGGACGTGACCGGCACCGAGTCCGATTGGCAGGTGTACCAGTCCACGACCCAGCTGGCCGACTGCCGGCTGCCCACCAGCATCCCGGCCGCCCTGACCGGCCCCGGCGGCACCGACCCGTTCGCCGGCGCGAACCCGACGCCCGCCTGCAACCCGCTGCTGATCACGGGCCACTGCTGGGACACGATCCCGGTCGACGGCGCCCACCCCATCGCGCACACCAACGTGCACGACAACTCGACGGCGAACGTCACGCGCAACGTCGCGCAGTTCGGCGCGGTCGGCACGTACGGCGGCGGTGGCGGCAACGGCGGCGGCAACGGCGGCGGCAGGTGGCAACACCGGCGGCGGCGGTGGCAACACCGGCGGCGGTGGCACCGTGACTCCGCCGCGGACCGGCATCACCCCGCCCCCGGTGATCCTGCCGCCCAGCGTGAGCCCCCCCAAGGGTGCGCTCACGCTGCCCACGCTGCAGACCCGCAAGGCCCGCTCGTACACCCGCAGCGCCCTCCGCAAGACGTTCGGCACCCTGCCGAGCTCGGCGAAGGTCACCTGCAGGTCGACCGGCGGCGCCAACGCGACCTGCACCACCAGCTGGAAGCGGGCGCACGGCATGAGCTACCGCGGCACCGTCCGCGTGTGGTTCACGTCGACGACGACCCACGTGTCCTGGAACTACGACCTCAGCGTGCAGCGCAAGCGGCACGGGCGGACGAACACCACCACGCGCGGTGCCCGTCTCGGGGGGACGCTCGTCTAGGACCGACCTGAAGCTGCGCCGGCCGCTCCCAGGGAGGGAGTGATCGCGACGCGGGAGCGCGGAAGCACCGCAACCCGCGTCGCGCAGCCGGTGTTACGACGTCCAATGGAGTGATCGAGCGGCGGCGCGCCATGGAGGCGCGCCGCCGTTACGCCTGTGCCGGGCCAGGGTCCAGGCGGCCCCGCCGGACGGATGTGCGAGTGCACATGCGTCGTCCGGCTGGTGGGGTGGCGCATCGCCCCCGGGCCAAGAACTGTCAACACCCCGGACAAGGATGTTCAACTTGCTCTCCCTCTTGCGGCACCGGCGCACTCGCATCGCGCTGACCGCCGCTTTCGCATCTCTTTCCCTCGCCGCGGTGCCCGCAGGCGCGCACGCGGCGCCTGGAGCCCCTGATCTCGTCCAGGGCGCGCCGAACGATATCACCGGCGGGTACTTCGATGACCATTCGATCGGTGGCGACGACCACCGGCCTGGGATGTCGGCACCCCGACCTCGCACCCGAGCCATACGCCATCAAGTTCCGGTCGCGCTGTTCGTAACGATGGGCCCGGCGAGTTCGACTCTGCGGCTACCCCGAGCGCGGCGGCTGGATGCGCCTTACCAGGTGTTCTCGGGTGGCCTCGGCGATGGCTGGGTGGCGCATGGGCGCTCAGCGCGGCTGGTTCCGCTACGTGACCGCCAACCACGCGACTGCCGCACCGTCGACGCCCAACGAGCCCCGCTTCAATCGCTGGCACGCGATGGACATCCAGCGCTTCGCGCTCGTGCCGCTGCCGGCGTCGCTCGGTGGCCCCGGTCCGACGGTCTATACCGACGTGGGACACACGCTGGGGCACCTGCCTCGGTCTGAGCTCGACCCGTGCATCGACTGCGAGCGATCCCGACCTGGCGCGGCGCTCTCGACGACATCCCGGCCGGCAGGCCGGAACGACGAAGGAGACCCAGGACCCGGCGCCGGACGCCGAGTCGGATCGCGATGCCGCCTGCGCTCGCGGCGGGCTGTTCCCGACGGCGTCTACCAGATCGTCGCGATCGCGAACCCGTATGGCCAGTACAGCGGCGGGGCAGCTCGTCGGCCCACGACATCGCCTGACGACGTCCGGCCGACAACCTGCAGGTCACTCCGAGGTGCGGCGCGGCCAGCCACCGCACGTGCTAGGTGCCGCAGAGGCCTCGCCGGGCGCACCGTCTCGGTCCGGCAGCGCCAGCCGGTGATCCGCTGGCCGGTGCCCGGCGTCGACATGCACGCGGCCTGCGACGTCTCCGCCGAGCGGCGCATTGCTGGCACCATCCCCATGTCGCCGCCCGCAACCCGCTCGCGGCGCCGCATGACGAACGACACCGGCTTCCCGACATCGCGCCGACGACACGGTCCCGGTCGCGCTACGGCTCCACACGTCGTGCACCCGGTCCCCTGTCGCCCGGCGCGAGCACCCGCCCGGTCGGCGGCAGGCCGAAGCCCCGCTCGGTCCGTCGCCTCACGACGACGAACTCCAAGAGCTACACGAAGAAGGCGCTCGCCAAGCAGTTCGGCAAGCACCTCAGCCGGCTGAAGGTCTCGTGCAAGGTGCGCTCCTCGACCGCGTCGACGTGCACGGTCTCGTGGCGCAAGTCGGGCTACCGCTACAAGGGCCACGTGTGGCTGCGCTACAAGACGGTCCGCAACCGCCTGCGCTGGCAGTACCGCGTGGAGGTCAAGAAGTCGCGGAAGGGTCACAAGACCAAGACCGTCCGTCGCGCCTACAAGACCGGCGGCACCTTCTAGTACGAGGAGCCGCCAGCAGGCACATCCTGGGAACAAACGAGCGGCGGCGCGCCCAACGGGAGCGCCGCCGCGCCCAGGCTGCGTCGAAGGTTTCAGGTTCCCGCGGACGCACGTTCTAGTGCGCGCAGCGCGACCGGGTGATGATCTGACGGCCCGCCCTCCGGGCCGCCCGCTCCGACTCCGAGGAAGGTCATCCCCGATGCCACGCCCCCTCCGCCGCCTGTGCGCGCTGCTCGCGCCCGCGGCTCTTCTTCTCTCGCTGTGCATCCCCGCGGCTGCGTCCGCGGCGCCGGGCGACCTCCCCGACCTCGTCCAGTCGCGCCCCGGGAACGTCGTGGGCGGCTACTTCGACGACCACTCCATCGCCGGCGACAACCATCTGGCCTGGAGCTCCGGGGCGTCTGAGTCCGAGCCGCTGGCGATCGACTTCTCCAGCGCGATCTACAACCAGGGCGCCGGTGCCCTCGAGCTCTGCGGCTACCAGAGTGGGACCGCGGGGTGGATGCGGGCGTTCCAGGTCGCACCCGGCGTGCTGGGCAACGACTGCCCGCCCGGCGCGCCTGCGTCCGGCGGCATGGGCTGGTTCCGCATGATCGCCGCGAACCACTCGACGACCGACGACTTCAACCGCTGGCACATCATGGACCTCCAGCGCTTCGCGCTCGTGCCGTTGTCGCCGTCGCTCGGCGGTCCCTCGGCCGCCGCGACCGCATGGGACACCTACTGGGGTACCTGCCTGAACCTGGGTGACCCGTCGCTGTATTGCTCGAACGACCCGGCGGCGCCCTCGCTGGCGACCGGCATCGCCTCCGGCCAGGGCAAGATCACCCAGGACGGCGCGCCGGACGACCAGCGCATCGCGATCCCGGCCGACGCCCGCACGTCGTTCCCCGACGGCGCGTACCAGATCGTCGCGATCTCCAACCCGTACGGCGTCATCAACGAGTCGGGGACGACGAACGGCAGCGTGGCGTGCACCCAGGTCCAGCTCGCCAACGCTCCGGCCTACGCGGGCTTCACGGCGACGCCCGCGCCCGCCGTCCCGGCTACGTGCTACGTCCCGAGGACGATTCCAGCCGCGCTCACCGGACCCGGCGGGCGCGATCCGATGGCCTCTGCGGGCCCGACGACACCGCCGTGCACAGTCATGAACGGCGCCGGTCAGAGTGGACATTGCTGGGCGGTCGCGCCGACGAGCGGCGCCTATACGCCGGCGCGCTCGAACACGAACGCCACGGCCGCCGCGACGATCGTCGCCACCGATCTCGTGCCGGTCGCGCAGGGCGCGGACTACCGCGTGAGCGTGCCGCCGATCGCCTGCGCAACCTCGGGGTGTGGCCGGATCGCGCCAGCCCCCGTGCGCCATCTGACCGTCACCAGCTCGAAGGCCCATGTCCGCACAGCGCTGCGCAAGCAGTTCGGCCGCAACCTCCGGCGCCTGCGCGTGTCCTGTCGTGTGACGGGTGCAACGAGCTCCACCTGCACGGTGCGGTGGAGCAGGAGGGGAGCGAGCTATCGCGGGAAGGTCTTCCTGCGCGTGCGCACGGTGAAGGCTCGACTGCGGTGGCAGTATCGCGTCGACGTGACCAAGCGCAAGAACGGCAGGACGCAGCACCTCCGGCGCTCGTACAAGACCGGCGGGATCGCCTGAGTCCGCCGGAGAACACCGTTTGCGGTCTTGGCATACCGGAAACAGGTGTGCTCTGGGAGGATGACGTGCAGGTGCAGGGCGCCGGGACCGCCACCGGTGACAGCCGAACCCACTGTCGGAGAACCCAGGGGGGAACTCTCGTGCAACTACTGACCGGGCGAAGGCGAGGATCGGGCCTGTTGGGCGCGGCACTCGTGTTGGTGGTCCTCGCCGCGACCGCATCGACTGCATCGGCCACGGACCTCGTGCCGGGCGCTCCGCAGAACCCGACGGGCGGGTTCTTCGACGACCACTCCATCAGCGGCGACAACCACGCCGGCTGGGGGCCGAACGACGAGCCGCTCGCGGTCAAGTTCACCGCGAGCGTCGGCAACGTCGGAGCGGCGATCGCCTTCTGCGGCACGCCCGCGGCCGCCGGCTGGATGGCCGCGACCCAGGGAGCCTGTGGCGCCGGCGGCCCGCAGTTCGGGTGGTTCCGCTACGTGCCCGCGAACCACTTCGGCCACAACCGCTGGCAGCTGCTCGACTTCCAGCGCTTCGCGCTCGTGAACGTCAACCCCGGCGGCACCGAGGTCATCTGGGACACCCGCTGGGGCTCCTGCGTGAACAACTCCGAGTTCTCGGACTGCTCGACGGACCCGAACGCACCGCTGCTGAACACCATGGGCTTCCTCCCCAACGCGACGAAGGTCACGCAGGACGGCGCCGACGAGGATGAGACCATCGCGATCCCCGCGTCGCTCGGCTATCGGCTTCCGCCCGGCAACTGGCAGGTCCTCCACTGGGTGAACCCGTACGGGACGATCGCGGGCGACACGGCGGCGAACAACGTGACCTGCACGCCGATCACGCTCAGCTGGGCGCCGGACACCGCGCCCTCCGCCTCGCCGCTCATCATCGCGGCGCGTGCATTCGGCGCGGGTGAGACCTGCCGGATCCCGCAGCCGCCGCCGGCCATCACCGGGCCCGGCGACGCGGCGGACCCGCTGAAGTACGCGCAGGCGTTCCCGATCTCGTGCGCGCCGACGGCGACCGGCCACTGCTGGACGACGCCGCCGACGACGTGCTCGCCCGCGAGCCCGACCGCTCGGACGTTCACCTCCGGCACCCTCGTCCCGGCGACGGACCCCTGCGCCGCGGGCGGTGGCGGCACCGGACCCGCGGGCGCGAGCCCGGTCCAGGGTCTGAGCAAACGCGCCGCCAACCTGCGGATCACGACACGGCTCTCGAAGAGATACGCGTCGGTGGCGGTGCGCAAGGCCCTGAAGCTCAAGAAGACGCCGAGAGGCGTGCATCGGGCCTGCCGGGTCACGAGCCGCGTCAACGCCAAGTGCAGCGTCCGCTGGAGCGGGGGCGGCCAGAGCGTCCGCGGGACGGTCTGGATCCGGTTCGTCGTCGGCAGCAAGGCGAACAGCTGGACCTACCGCGTCGACCTGCGCAGGAAGAAGCACGGTCACACGTCGCGTATCCGCCACTCGTACCGCACGGGCGGGCGACTGGTGTAGGGCAGCTCGCGGGGCGCGCCGCCACGGCGCGCCCCGCGGTCGTCCTCCGCGTGCGAGCCTTCGCGGATGACCGCACGCCATGACGCGCTGCGCGAGCTGACCGGCGCCGCCGTCGACCTGCTCGTCCGCTGGGAGGACATGTGGGGCCCGTACGAGGCCCATCCCGCCTCCGGGGTCGATGTCGGCCGCCTCGCCGAGGCGTGGGGCGAGTACACGCGGCGGATGGACGCGATGATCCCGTTCTTCCATCCGCGCTACGCGGGGCAGATGCTCAAGCCCCCGCACCCCGTCGCGGCCGCTGCCTATATGGCCGCGATGCTCGTGAACCCCAACAACCACGCGCTCGACGCCAGCCAGGCCACGAGCCCGATGGAGGTGGAGGTGATCGAGGACCTGGCCAGGATGTTCGGCTTCGCGCCTCCGTCGCTGGGCCACCTGACCTCGAGCGGGACGATCGCGAACCTCGAGGCCCTGTGGGTCGCACGCGAGCTGCATCCGGGCAAGGCGATCGTGCACTCCTCCGACGCCCACTACACCCACGGGCGCATGTGCCAGGTGCTCGGGGTCGAGGCGCGCGCGGTCCGGGCGCTGCCCGATGGCCGTGCCGACCTCGACGCAATCGAGGCGCAGCTGCGCACGGGCGAGGTGGGCACGGTCGTCCTCACGGCGGGGACGACAGGGGTCGGCGCCGTCGACCCGATCCACGAGGCGCTCGCCTGGCGCGAGCGCTACGGCGTGCGCATCCACGTCGACGCCGCCTACGGCGGGTTCTTCACGCTCCTGGCCGGGACCGGCCTCGTGCCCGCGGAGCCGTTCCGGGCGATCGGCGGGTGCGACTCGGTCGTCGTCGACCCGCACAAGCACGGGTTGCAGCCCTACGGCTGCGGCGCGGTCATCTTCGCCGACCCCGGCGTCGGGCGGTTCTACGTCCACGACTCGCCGTACACGTACTTCACGTCCGACGAGCTGCACCTGGGGGAGATCAGCCTGGAGTGCTCGCGCGCCGGCGCCGCGGCCGGAGCGCTCTGGCTGACGCTGCAGGTCCTCCCGCTGGATCCGGACGACGGCCTCGGACCGATCCTGGCGGCGGGGCTACGGGCGGCGGATGCCCTCGCCGACCGGCTGGCCGCCGATCCTGACTGGACGCTGCATCTGCGCCCGGAGCTCGACATCGTCACCTACGCGCCGCGCGGCGCGTCGCTCTCGGAGGTCGACGCCGCCTCCGAGAGGATGCTCCACGCCGCGATGGACGACCCCGACGACCCGTGGTTCCTGTCGACGCTGCGGGTGAGCGCGGATGCGTTCACAGCGCTGCACCCCAGCCATGCGCGGGACAGCGACGACGTCCGCGTGCTGCGCAGCGTCCTCATGAAGCCCGAGCACGAGCTCGCCGTCGAGGCGCTGCACCGGCGCCTGGGCATGCTCGCGGCGGCGGGGTCGCTCTGAGCTTGGCCGTCTACGTCGACCAGCCGGTGTGGGAATGGCGCGGGCGGCGGTGGTGCCACCTGCTGGCCGACACCGACGAGGAGCTGCACGCGTTCGCGGCGGAGCTCGGTCTGAAGCGGGCGTGGTTCCAGCACCGCGACACGATGCCCTGGAAGGACCACTACGACATCCCGGACGAGCTGCGCGAGCGCGCGGTGCGGGCGGGCGCCGTCG
Organism: uncultured Solirubrobacterales bacterium; assembly: GCA_963837655.1. Classification (GTDB taxonomy): domain Bacteria; phylum Actinomycetota; class Thermoleophilia; order Solirubrobacterales; family Solirubrobacteraceae; genus CAVVSD01. Next base: position 510,476 of record CAWIOK010000023.1, on the reverse strand, counting down.
AGGTCGACCTGCGGCATGTCGCCGTGCACCTCCGGTCGCGGCGAGAGAGGATGCGGGCATGAGCGAGAGTGCTGATCTGATCGTCGTCGGGGCGCGCGTCCACACTGGCGTCGCGAGCGCGCCGGCGGCCGAGGGGGTGGCCGTCAAGGACGGCCGGATCGCGGCGGTCGCCTCGGCGGCCGAGCTCCGGCGCTGGACGGGAGCGGGAACCGAGGTGCTCGACCTCGCCGGCGCGACGGTGCTCGCCGGGATGAACGACGCCCACATCCACCTCGGCCAGTGGGGCGCGAGCCGCCCGCCGCTGGCGCTGGACGTCTCCCCCCGGGAGGTGACGTCGATCGCCGACGTGGCCGGGCTGGTGCGGCGCGCCGCCGCCGAGCAGGCGCCCGGCACCTGGATCCGCGGCTACGGGTGGGATCTCGGGTTCCTGGCCGAGTGCGTCGCCGATCCGCGCCGGCGCCTGACGCGCGCGGACCTCGACACCGTGGCGCCCGACCATCCGGTGGTCCTCTCGGACTTCTCGCTGCACGCGATCTGGGTCAACTCCAAGGCGCTGGAGATCGCAGGCGTGACCGCCGCGACCCCGACGCCCACGGGCGGCGACATCACCCGCGACGCGCACGGGGAGCCTGAGGGCATCCTCTCGGAGTTCGCAGCGATGGGCCTCGTGCTGGCGCACGTCCCCGAGCTCACTCGGGCGGAGCGGCGCACGGCGATCGCCGCCGCGACCGCCGAGCTGCACAAGCTGGGCACGACGTCGATCACCGACCCGGCGCTCGGCCCCGGCGGCGGAGGCATGCTCGGCACCGAGACGCTGCGCGCCTACGAGGACATGGCGCGCGACGGGGAGCTCGGCCTGCGGGTGTCGGCCCTGCTGCTGTTCGGCGTCGACGGCGTCGTCACCGTCGACCACATGCGCGAGGGCTTGGCGACGTTCGAGGTCGATGCCCCCGCGGGATCCCGGCTGCGGGTCGGGGGCATCAAGATCTTCGCCGACGGCATCCCGCCGCTGCACACCGCCTGGCTCGGACAGCCGTACGCGGACACGCCGTCGCGCGGCAGCCTGGTGATCCCGGGCGACGACGACGCAGCCAGGGTGGCCGAGCTCGGAGAGCTCGTGCGGCTGGCCCACGCCGCCGGACACCAGGTCGGCATCCACGCCACTGGCGACGCGGCCATCGACGCGACGGTGAACGCGTTCGCCGCCGCCGTCGCGCGCCACCCGCGCCGGGACACGCGCCACTACGTCATCCACGCCGACCTCACCTACGCGGCGTCCCTGCGTACGATGGGCGAGCACGCGTTCGGCGCGAGCTCGCAGCCGTCGATCAAGACGGCGGCCGCGCACCTGTCGGCGCTCCTGCTCGGCGAGGAGCGCGCGTCCTACCAGTGGCCGTACCGCTCGATGCTCGACGCGGGCGTCCCGCTCGTGTTCTCCTCCGACGCACCGGTCGTCTGGCCCGACTGGCGCCAGGGCGTCGCCGCGGCGGTGCTGCGCACGTCGGCCGCAGACGGCGTCGTCTACGGGCCCGAGGAGCGCATCTCGGTCGAGGAGGCGATCGCGGCGTACACCACCGGCGGCGCATGGCAGGACTTCGCCGAGGACGACAAGGGCACGGTCGAGGTGGGCAAGGTCGCCGACCTGTGCGTCCTCGGCGGCGATCCGTTCACGGGCGACCCGGCAGAGATCCCGGAGATGCCGATCCTCGCGACGGTGCTCGACGGGCGGCCGGTGTACGTGGCCTGATCACCGGCATCGGCGAAGCCGATGTCAAGCGTAAGCCCGAAGGGCGTCGCCCCGCTCCTGCCGCGCGCGGAGGCGCAGGACCTCGACGGTGTCGGCGGAGCGGCGGAACGGATCGGCGATCGCACGGCCGTCCGTGACCGAGATCGCGGCCATGACGGCACCGTCGAGCTGTGCGACGAGGACGTCACCGGACAGTGGAGGCGAGCTGTCGACGATGGCGAGGGCGTGGAGCGCCCGGTCGTCCTCGGGGGTCGCGCGGCGGATGGTGAGCAGGGACATGGCGCTGGCGAATCTCCCGCCGCGCCGAGGCTGCGGCCTGCGTGCTGTCAGGCGTCCGGGGGTGCGGCTGGCCCCACCGTCGCCGACACCGGCCGGGCGATCACGCGACGGGGTCGCAGGGTGCCCACCGCGTCGACCGTCAGGAGGATGAGCGCGATCCACACGAGCCCGAAGCCGGCCACACGGCCGGCTGGCATGGCCTCGCCGTAGATCGCGACGCCGATGATGAAGTGCATCGTCGGCGCGATGTACTGCATGAGGCCGATCGTGCTCAGTGGGATGCGGATCGCCGCGGCGCCGAACAGGATGAGCGGGACGGCGGTCACGACGCCGCCCGCCGCGAGCAGCAGCGTGTGGCCGGCGCCCAGCTCGATGAACGTGGCCGAGCCGCGCGCCTGGACGACGACGACGTACGCGAGCGCCGGCGCCAGCAGCAGCCCGGTCTCGACGAACAGGCTCTGGGTCCCGTCGAGGCCGACCTGCTTCTTGACGAGCCCGTAGGTGCCGAACGAGCACGCGAGGATGAGCGCGATCCACGGCGGGTTGCCGTACTCGACCGTCAGGACGATCACGGCGAGCAGCCCGACGAGGACGGCCGTGCGCTGACGCGGGCGCAGGTGCTCGTGCAGCACGAACAGCCCGAGCGCGACGCTCACGAGCGGGTTGATGTAGTAGCCCAGCGCGGTGTCGACGACGTGGCCGTTGTTCACGGCGTAGATGAACACGCCCCAGTTGATCGTGATGAGCACTGCGGCGAGCCCGAGCTGCAACAGGCGCTTGCGCCCGACCGTCCGCACCCAGCGGAACCCGCTGCTCAGCGACAGCACGACGACCAGGAAGGCGAGCGACCAGATGATCCGGTGGGCCAGGATCTCGCCGGCGCCCGCGGGCTCCACCAGCGGCCAGAAGAGGGGGAACAGGCCCCAGATCACGTAGCTCAACAGGCCCGCGACGAGTCCTGTTCGGTGCCGGGACATGCTCACTGCGCTCAAAACTAGCCCGTCCCTGCCGACTACCCAGAGGGATGAGGTCTCGCCTACCCGCCTGGTCCCCGCTCCTGCTCGTTGCCCTTCTCCTGGCGGCCTGGCCGGTCATCGGCATCGCCTCCGGCAGCCCCAGGCTCGAGTGGGTCCACTCCGACGAGGGAGACCCGGTCCCCACAGGCGATCCCATCAACGCCGCCGCCGGCGACGTCGCCGCCGAGCTCGCGCAGGTCGGCGTGACGAGCGTCGGCCTGGAGACCGCTCCCTGGCGCGGCACCGAGCGTGCGACGGACAACCCCGCCTCCACCTCCAGCGGCTCGAAGATCAAGCTCGTCTACGTCTACGGCGCCGATCAGCCCGACCGGTTCGGGCAGTACGCAAGCCTCATCCAGACCGACGCGAAGGCGATCGCGGAGACCGTCGCCGCGACCTCCGGCGGCACGAAGACCCTGCGCTTCGACACCGGCACCGACGGCGGCGCCGGCTACGTCGACATCGCGAGCGTCCGCCTCCCGCAGGCCGCCGCGGTCTACCAGTCGATGCCCGCGGCCTCGCGCTCGGCCGCCATCAAGGCAGCCGTCGGCCCGACCGTCCGCGTCAGTGGCGTCACCCACTACGCCGTGTACGCGGACGGCCTGTACGGCGGCGACTGGGTGTCGGGCATCGCCGAGATGTACGTCGACGCGCGCAAGAGCACTTCGAACAACAACAACCGCGACGGTCTCTGGGCCACGGTCTGGGGGGACGGCAGCCCGACGTTCTCCTCCAGCCACCGCACCACGCTGCTGCACGAGATCACGCACACGCTGGGCGGCGTGCAGAACAGTGCGCCGCACGGCACGACGAACGGCCACTGCTCCGAGGGCCTCGACGTCATGTGCTACGACGACGGAGGGCTGAAGCCCGGCCAGGCGATGTCCCAGAGCTGCTCCACGGTCCAGTACGACTGCAACTCCGACGACTACTTCAACGCTGCGCCCGCGGCGGGCAGCTACCTGGCGACGAACTGGAACGTCTACGACTCGAGCTTCCTCTGCTCGCCGTCCTCCTGCGTCGCCGGCGGCCCGACCAACGTCGCGCCTGAGGCCCCGATCGACGAGTCCGGCCACACGAGCACGGTGCCGACCGCCGCCCCGGCCGAGACCGTGACGACGACCGGCGTGTCCGGCGCCGGCCCCGCGCCCAGGAAGCTGACCCGCGCCGACCGCGCGGTCGCCGCACTGCTCGCCGCCGGGCGTCGCGCGCTGGCCACCGGGGTGCCCGCCAAGCTGCGCCTGCCCTTCTCGTCGCCCGGCAGCGGCCGCCTGCGTCTCTCGCTCTCCGTCGGCTCGCGCCGGGCCGCCTCGCTGAACAAGCGCACGCGCTCCGGGCGCACCCGGCTCGTCCTGTCCGTCAACCGCCGCGCCCGCCGCAGCTACTCCCGCGGCGCGAAGGCGTCCTTCGCCGTCACGTTCTCGCCGGTCCGCGGACGTGGCGCATCGGCACGCGCCGCCGTCTCCTCCCGCCGGTAGTCCCGCCTGTAGAGTCCCGCGCCCTCATGGGCTACGGCACGCTGCGCTACGACGTGGCCGACTCGGGCGTGGCGAGGATCGAGCTCGATCGGCCTGAGACCCGCAACGCGCTCTCCGACGCGGTCCTCGACGACCTGCTCGGAGCGCTCGCCGACGCGCGCGACGACGACGCCGTGCGCTGCGTGGTCATCGCGTCGACGCATCCGACGACGTTCTCGGCCGGCGGCGACCTCGCCGAGTTCGCCGCGCCGGCGCCGCTCGTGCTCAAGCACCGCGGGCTGGACCGCTTCCCGCGCCTGTTCCGCACGCTCGGCGAGCTGGGCAAGCCGTCGATCTGCGCGGCGGGCGGGCACGTGCTCGCCGGGGCGCTGGGGCTCGCGCTGGCCTGCGACCTCGTGGTCGCCAGCGAGGACGCCACGTTCGGCACGCCCGAGATCAACGTGGGCCTGTTCCCGTTCATGGTCAGCGCGCTCGCCTACCGCAACCTGCCGCGCAAGAAGGTCAACGAGCTGATGCTGCTCGGCGAGCGCATCGACGCAGCCGAGGCGCTGCGGCTTGGCCTCGTCAACAAGGTCGTCCCCGCCGCGGAGCTCGACGCCGCGGTCGGCGACTGGGCCGAGCGCCTCGCCTCCAAGTCCCCGGTCGTCCTCCGGCTGGGCAAGGACGCGATGTACCGCCAGATGGACCTGGGCTTCGCCGAGTCCCTCGACCTCCTGCAGCACTCCCTCTCGCTCGCCTTCGCGACGGAGGACATCCAGGAGGGCGTCCGGGCGTTCTTCGACAAGCGCGAGCCGCGGTGGACGGGCCGCTGAACCCCGTCGCCCTCCTCTGCCGCACCTCCGACCGCGGTCCGGAGGGCGCGGAGGGGGCGGCTGAGCTCGGGGCGCTCCTCGGCGCCCGCCAGATCGGCACGCCGGGCGACTTCCGCGACGGCCGCTACGACGCGGACCTGCGCGAAGCCCGCGGCTGCCTGCTGGAGGCCGGCGGCCAGGTCGACGACGCGTTCGTCGCCGGGCGCCGCCCGCTGCTGCTCGCCGGCGACTGCTCGGTGTCGCTCACGACGTTGCCGACGGTGCTGCGCCACCGGCCGGACGCGCGCATCCTGTGGCTGGACGCCCACGGCGACTTCAACAGCCCGGACACGACGGCGAGCGGCTACCTCGGGGGCATGTGCCTCGCCGGCGCCTGCGGCGTCTGGGACCCGGGGCTGGGCCACGACCCGATCGATCCGGCGCGCGTCGTGCAGTGGGGCGTGCGCGAGCTCGAGGGCGGCGAGCGGGTGCTGCTGGAGACGCGTGGCGTGCACTCGGTCACCGACGTCGCCGCGCTGGAGGGCATGGAGGTGTTCCTGCACGTCGACATGGACGTGCTGGACCCGGCGGACATGCCCGCGCGGTTCCCCGTGCCCGGTGGCGCGAGCCCGGAGAAGGTGCGCGACGTGCTCGCCGAGATCGCTGGCGTGTGCTCGGTGCTCGGTGCCGAGGTCACCTCGATCGCCCCGGCCCACGGGACCCTCGCGCGCGAGGTCCTCGACCCGCTCCTCGGGGTCTAGCTAGACCCTCCGCAGCTTGGCGTCCTGCAACGCGGCGCGCCCGGCGGCGTCGCCAGGGATGCCGTGGACGGCGCCGCCCGGGAAGGTCGAGGCGCTTCCGATGTAGAGGCCGCGCAGAGGGGTGCGGTAGGGCGAGAGGGAGGGGACGGGCCGGAAGACGAGCTGGTCGAGCCCGTAGCTGCCGCCGCCGACGTCTCCGTGCTCGAGGTTGTCGTTGCGGGCCTGCAGGTCACCGGGATCCATGACGTGGCGTGCGAGCACGAGATCGCCGAAGCCGGGGGCGAAGCGCTCGAGCTGCGCCTCGATGCGGGCGGTGAAGCCGTCGCGCTCCTGGGACCAGTCGACGCTTCGGGGCACGTGCGTGTACGCCCACGCGGTGTGCTTGCCGGCCGGGGCGCGCGTCGGGTCGGCCACCGACTGCTGGCCGAAGAGCAGGAACGGGTTCTCCGGGAGGTGCCCCGCCTGCGCGGCCGCGACGGCCTCGGTGATCTCGCCTGCGGTCCCGCCCACGTGGACGGTGCCCGCGGACCTCGGCAGGCTCGCGGTCCAGGGCACCGGGCCGTCCAGGGCCCAGTCGACCTTCACCGTCGACGGTCCGTAGCGGAACGCGAGGAGGCGGCGGACGTAGGCGTCGGGCAGCGCGTCGCGGGCGAGGGCCAGCAGCCCGCGGGGCGAGGTGTCGCAGACGACGATGCGCGCGCGCACGACGTCGCCGCTCGCGGTGCGGACCCCCGCGACGCGGTTGCTCTCGGTGAGGACCTCCGTGACCCGCGCCCCCGTCTGCGTCTCGCCCCCGTCCTCGTGCAGCACGCCGACGAGCGCGTCGGTGAGCCGCCCGGCGCCGCCCTCCGGGCTGGGCCAGCCGACGGCGTGACCGAGGACCTTCAGGTACACCGCGGAGATCGCGCTCCCCGCGTCGCTCGGGGCGACGTCGCCGTGCATCGCCGTCCCGTACAGCCAGCCACGGGCCCCCGGATCGGCGAAGAGCCGCTCCGCGACGCTGCGGGCCGAGCTGAGCAGGAGCTGCACGAAGTCCAGCGTGCCGCCGAGCTTCAGCGCGGCGAGCAGCCGCGCGGGGCCGGCGACCGGCGGGAACCCGGCGAGCATCGTCGCCCGCAGCGCCCCGTAGTGCTCGACGTAGGGGGTGGCAAGCTCGCGCCAGGCGGCGCCGTCACCGGGGTTGACCGCGTCGAGCGTGGCGGCGGTCGCGTCGATGTCGCGCATGAGGGCCAGTGCCCGCCCGCCGTCGAGCGGATGCGCCATCGGCACCTCGGGATGTACCCAGCGCAGCCCGTGGCGCGCGAGCGGGAGCTTCGCGAAGACCGGCGACGCGGCGCCCGCCGGATACACGGAGGAGAAGACGTCGTGGTGGAAGCCGGGCAGGGTGAGCTCGTCCGTCGTCACCGCGCCCCCGAGGCGGTCCTGCGCCTCGAGGACGAGCACGGAGCTGCCACCCTGGGCGAGGGCGATCGCGGCCGTCAGCCCGTTCGGGCCGGACCCGACCACGACCGCATCGACCTTGGCACTCGTCATGTCGCCTCCGCGGCCTGCATCGCGATCTGGTGCAGCATCGAGGTCGAGCCGTCGCCCTCGCCCCAGAAGTGCGCCTGGGAGTCGCGCCCGACCTGCCGGTAGGCCTGGTCGAGTGGGAACGGCAGCTCGTCCCACGTCCCCGCCGCGCGGACCCACGCCGTCCCCTCGTGCTCGTAGAGCACCAGGCGGTTGCGCGCCGAGCCCATGAAGTGGCCGTGGTGCGTCGTGAGATCGAATCCGACGAGCGGTGTGGCGCCGTCCGGGACGACCTGGGGCTCGTCGCGGCCGATGCGGACCATCGCCTCGTTGAGCTCGTCGACCCACGCGCGCAGCGGCGCGGGGTCGCCGGCGGTCACCAGGCGCGTGATGGTGACGTAGCCACGGGTGTAGGCGGGGAAGCGCGGCACGAACGGGGTCATGATCTCGATCTCGAAGGTCTGCCCGGCGAGCCCACCAGCCCGCAACGGCGTGAACCGGCCGATCTCGGTCGCGAAGTCGGGCCAGATCTCCGGGCGCGTCAGCAGCGACACGACTCCCTCGGCCGAGGCGACGGGAACAGGCGCGTACGTGTGCCAGACCTGGTCGGCCGGCGGGAGGACCGGCGGCGTGAGCGGACCCAGCTTGGCGGCGCGCAGCCGGATGGTCGGGTCGTAGGCGTCGCGGTCGGCCGTCGTGCGGAAGGCGATGCCCCAGCCGCAGCGCGCGGGATCGTCGCAGGCGTCCGTGAACCAGTCGCCGAGCAGGCGCTCGGCGCCGGCGAGCAGCGCGACACGATCGAGGGTCCCCCGCGGCGCCGTGTCGGTGGCCCGCAGCCGCATGCGTCCGAAGGCGCGGTGGAAGGCGAACGCGTCCGTGGCGCGCAGACGCCGGTGCCCGCTGCGGTCCCAGTACGTCGTGAGGATCGTGAGCGCCAGCCGCAGGTCGCCGGTGTCGCGCAGGTCGCCGGGACGCTGGTGGTGGGTCGCGTTGAGGAAGTCCGTGACCCACCCGGCGGCGTCCGGGCGTGCGATCGAGGACCCGAGCATCCGGGCGAACGGGGCGCGATCGCGCACCTGGCGGGCCGCGAACGCGGCGAGGGCTGCCGCGGCGAAGACGGGAACGGTGCGCATGGTCATGCGCTGCCCATGCCCCGTCGCGCGCAATCGCCTCGGTGAGCGATCACACACGGTCGCAGACGAAGTAGAGCTGCCGCGCCCCCCAGGCGTTGCGCTCCCCCTCGTTGCGGAACCCGAGCTTCTCCAGGACGTGCAGCGACGCCGTGTTCTCGCGCTTGGCGACCGCGACGACGCGCTGGGCGCCGAGCGCCTCGAACGCGGTGCGCAGGATGGCCCCGGCGGCCTCGGTCGCGTACCCCTGTCCCCACCATGGGCTGCCGAGCGCGTAGCCCAGCTCGATGTCGGGTCCGGCGCCGTTCATGGGGTACAGCCCGGCCTCTCCGATGACCTCGCCCGTCTCCTCGAGGACGACCGCCCAGAACGAGTAGCCCGCCGCGCGCTGGTGCTCGACATAGCCGGCGATCCCCTGCCGGGTGCGCTCCAGGCTGTGCGGGCCGCCGATGAAGTGCATGGCGTCGGGGTCCGCGTACAGCGCCGCGTGGATCGCCGGGACGTCGTCGAGCGTGAACGCTCGGATGGTCAGGCGGTCGGTGCGGATCGGCAGCACGCCCACATGTTCGCGGGTCGGCGGGAAGTACCATCCGCGTGTGGGTGACTGGCGAGTCAATCAACCGGTGGCGTGATGGCTGCAGCCGATCGTCGCAGGCAGATCCTGGACGCCGCGGTGCGGGTGTTCGCGCGCCAGGGCTTCCATACGTGCCGCGTCGCTGACATCGCCGATGAGGCGGGTGTCGCCTACGGCTTGGTCTACCACTACTTCCGGTCCAAGGAGGAGGTCCTCGACACGCTCTTCACGGAGCGCTGGGACATCCTGCTGCAGGTCATCCGCGACACCGACGCCGAGGACTGGCCGCCGCGCGACAAGCTGCGCGCGATCGCGTCCTTCATCCTCGATTCGTACCGTCACGATCCCGATCTGATGAAGGTCATCGTGGTCGAGGTGACCCGCGCCGCCAACTCCTTCGGACTGACCCATGGGGACAGGATCCGCGAGGCCTATCGCCTGATGGGCGATGTCGTCGCCAAGGCACAGGACGACGGCACGTTCCGGTCCGACGTGACGCCGCGATTCGCCGCGCTGGCCTTCTACGGGATCATCGAGCAGGTGCTCACGGGGTGGATCTTCGAGGGTGGGCGGGATGGCTTTCCCGTGCCCGAGGAGGAGATCGAGGAGGCCAAGGATCTCGTCGTCGCAGCGATCGTCGACGGGCTCGCGGCACCCGCATCCACCCGAGCGGTCTGATTGGATATCGATGTCCATGGACAACGACGTCGTCAAGCGCCTCGTCTGGGCCGGCCTCCTCGCGGGGATCGGCGCGCTCGCATCGGTCCTGACAACCCGGGTCGCCGCATTGGTTTGGCGACGCCTGTACGGGGAAGACCCGCCGGAGTGAGCGACGACCGCCCAACCGGGTCAGGACCGGTCTCGCCGCAACCGGCGGTGTCTGCTGCGATCCCCGTTCCCGAGCCGACGCCCGTCATCTCGCTCTCCGATGCCGACGCCAAGCACCCACCCGGCACGGCAGCCCCGGAGGGCCCCGCGGTGATCGGCCCGCCCGACCGGCCGGAGATCGCCGTCGGTGCGGCATTCGCGGGCGGGTTCGTCCTCGCCTTCATCCTCAAGAAGATCACGAACTGACATGGCCACCCAGATTCCACCCCCGCCTCCGACGCCGCCCCGTGAGGGCGTCGGCCCCGCGGTGCAGGAGATCAGCTTCCGGGCGCAGCAGCTCGTCCGCGAGGAGATCGAGCTCGCCAAGGCCGAGGTCACCGTCAAGATCACGGCCCTCGCCAGGGGCGCGGCGGTCGGGATCGCCGGCGGCATCTTCGCCGTCGTCGCGCTGCTCTTCTTCCTCCATGGCCTCGCGTTCGGGTTCTCCGACTGGCTCGGGGTGGCCGTCTGGGTCGGCTACTGGATCACGTCGGCTCTGCTGTTCCTCCTCGCCGCGCTCGCTGCGTTCGTAGCGTCGCGGCTGTTCAAGAAGGGGTCGCCGCCCAAGCCGCAGATGGCGATCGACGAGGCGCAGCTGATCAAGAAGACCGTGGACGAGGCCCGCAGCTGATGCCTCCGGTGAGAACGCCTGACCAGATCCGCGCCTCCGTCGAGGAGAACCGGCGCGAGCTCGGCCTCGCGATCGAGCGGCTGCAGGGCGAGGTCGCGGAGCTGACGAACTGGCGCAAGAAGCTCGCTGAGAACCAGAAGCAGGTGCTCATCGGCGCCGCGGTCGCCGGGTTCCTGATCGGTGGCGGGATCGCCGGCGTGACCGGCATCTTCCGCCGCCGCTGACCCGACCCGCCCTCAGAGCGGTGCGCCCGAACCGCTTCGACTACGCGTTCGTCCTCCGGACGGTGCTCGTCATCGTCAGCGTCGTCCTCCTGCTGTACCTGATCTACCTCGTCCGCAAGCCGCTGCTGTGGGTGCTGGTCGCGGGGTTCCTCGCCGTCGCGCTGTCGGCGCCGGTGAGCCTCCTCAGCCGCTACATGAAGCGCGGTCTGGCGATCGCGATCGTCTACCTGGCGCTCATCCTCGTGCCGGTCGCGGTCGGCGTCCTCGTCGTCCCGCCGATCATCACGCAGATGACGAACCTCGTGAACGACCTGCCGTCCTACGCCCAGGACCTCCAGGACTTCGCGAACCGCAATCCGACGCTGCGCAAGCTCGAGCGCGACTACCAGATCACCGCCCAGCTCGAGCAGCAGGCGCGCGACCTGCCCAGCAAGGCCGGCGACGCCGCAGGGCTGCTGCAGAGCGCGGGGCTCACCATCGTCAACTCCGTCTTCGCGGTGGTGACGATCCTGGTGTTGACCGCGTTCATGCTGGGCAGCGGCCCCATCTGGATCGACAAGATCATCGCGCTCCAGCCCGAGGAACGGGCGAAACGCATGCGCCGGGTGGCGGATCACTCGGCGTCGGCGGTCGGCGGCTACGTCGGAGGTGTGCTCCTGCAGGCCACGACGGCGGGGATCCTCGCCTACGTCGTGCTGAGCATCCTGGATGTGCCGTTCAAGGCGCCGCTGGCGGTCATCATCTTCCTCCTCGACCTCGTCCCGCTCGTCGGCGCGACGATCGGCGCGGTCCTCGTCGGGATCATCACGCTGTTCAAGGACTTCCCGACGGCGACCATCATCTGGACGGTCTGGGCGATCGTGTACCAGCAGGTCGAGAACAACGTGATCCAGCCCCGCATCCAGCAGCGGGCGGTCAACGTGCATCCGCTCGGGGTGCTCATCTCCGTGCTGTTCGGCGCGGCGTTGCTCGGGATCCTCGGGGCGCTCATCGCGATCCCGGTCGCAGCGACCCTGCAGATCATCGTCCGCGAGTGGTGGGGCTGGCGGGCCGACCAGCAGCTCATGGCCGAGCCGGGCGCGGCGACGCGGCTCGCCGATCACGAGCAGGTGTCGACGGGCGACGACCCGGCGGCAGAGCCTCCGCCGCCGTTGCCACCGAGCCCGACGCCGCCGGCTTAGCCACCGCGCTGGGGCGCCCGCCAGGCCGGGTCGTGGCCGCGGCACTTGCCGTCGAACATCAGCGCGACCTCGCGGGCGCCGTCAGGAACCCCGGGGACTACCCCCCGAGCTCGCGGCGCCGCTGCTCGAGCAGCGCCCGGCGCTCGCGAAGCTCCGACTCCAGCCCCCCGAGCGCGGCCTGGCGGCGCTCGACGAGGTCCAGTTGCGTCGCGATGTGGCCGAGCGCCTGGTCGACGATCCGCAGCCGGGTCGTCGGGTCCTCGGTCCCCTGCCACTCGCGGCGCAGCTCCGCGCGCGCGTCCTCGGCCTCGACGACCCGCTGCAGGTCCTCCAGCGAGAGGCCGAGCAGGTCGCGCAGGCGCAGGATGTGCTCGAGGCGGGCGACGTCCTCCTCGTCGTAGGAGCGGTGGCGCCCGTGGTCGCGGCCTTCCGCGCGACCGAGCAGCCCGATCTCCTCGTAGTAGCGGATGGTGCGGGTCGTGGTTCCCACGCGCTCGGCGAGCTCGCCGATGCGCAGGGGCCGTGTCGGTGTCTGGGCTGGGGTCATGTGTGACTGGCTGGTCGGTGGGGCGGGCGCATGAGCGACACGATCGCACCGAGGACCGACGCGCCCGCGAGCACCCACAGCGCAGTGTGCAGGTTGTGGATGAAGGGGTGAAGCGCGGAGGGGGCGAGCCCGGATGTCACGCCGGAGTGGATCGTGATTCCAACGTGAACGTCAGATCGCCAGCGTGAGCTGCGGCTCCTCCGGTGGGTCCCCGTCGGCGTCGAGGCAGTCCGGCGCGTCGTACGTCGCCGCGTTGACCCGCTTGGACGCCGGATGCACCTCCAGCAGGTCGTCCGCGGGCGGGCCGAGCAGGGGCCTGACCCCCGTGGCGTCCAGCGACGGGTCCAGCCACGCCGCGCGCTCGTCGGCGCCCGGCAGGACGACAGGCATGCGATCGTGGATCGGCGCGCCGGTCCGGTTCGCGGGGCCGGTGATGATCGTGCAGCTCTGGAGGCGCTCGCCGTCGGGCGACTTCCAGGTGTTCCAGAGCCCGGCGAACGCGAACGGCCGTCGCTCATGGAGGGCGAAGTGCATCGGTCGCCGCGGCTGCTTGGGGTCCTCGGCCTTCAGCCACTCGTACCAGCCGTCGGCGAGCACGAGGCAGCGGCTGCGCGAGTCCCCGACGAGTCCCCTGAACGCCGGCCGCTCGGTCAGCGACTCCACGCGCGCGTTGATCCGCAGCGGCTCCTTCCTGGGGTCCTTGGACCAGTAGGGGATGAGCCCCCAGCGCATGACCTTCCCGCGCGGCCCGTCGTCGCCGCCGACGACCGCGAGCACCGGTTGCGTTGGCGCGACGTTGAAGCGCTCGACGATCGGCTCCGACGACTCCGGCACGTTCACCGCGTCGAGGTCCAGCCCGGCGAGGAGCTGGGACAGCGTGGGGGTGATCGTGTACCTGCCGCACATGCGATCGAGTCTAGGATTCGTGCCCTTGGGCAGGCACCGAACACGAGTCTCCGGCCCAGGCCATCGGCGGGCGGCCGGCACCGTGCGCCGCCGGGGGCCGAGCTGTCGCTTGTACGCGCCGCCGACGTTCACCGACGCGCTGATCCCGGCCGAGGCTGCCACGGCACTCGGCGTGCTGCGCCGCCCGCAGACGCAGGCCGAGGCGCCGGTCGTCGCCGCGCCCGGCCGGCTGAGCTTCCCGCCGGGCGAGGTCCGCCCGTCGTCGCGGATCGTGCGCGCGTTCCCCGACGGGACGCAGCTGCGCCTCTTCGTCCTGCGATCCGCGGAGGTGTCGACGGTGCTCGAGCGCCGAGGGCACCACCTGCTGGTCGAGGTCGTGCCGGACGGCAGCGAGATCCCGATCCACCGACTCGGTCGCCGCGCGATCATCCGGGCCAGCGCGTCCGCACCCGGAGCGGTGGTCGGTCGTCTCGCGGTGCTGGCGGCGCTGCGCCCCACCGTCGGGGGACGCCGCGGTGCCGTCGCGGAAAGCATCGAGGGCGGCGCGGTGTGACTGCGCCGTGCCCCGATCGGCGGCGCTGCGATGCGAAGCTCGGCACCTAGATGCTGCAGTGCGACAGCCAGATGCCTCGCTTCGAAGGATGTGGCGCCTCGGCGCTCGTCCACACGCGCCCGGTGCATCGCCGCCACCGCCCGTCCGCCGTCGGTGAGCCGTTCGGGGGCCGACAACCGCGCTGCGCGTCACCGTCGTAGCTCGGCTGGCCCAGGCCGCGAGGAGCTCGCCGAACCAAGGACGGCTCTAGAGGTCGACGACCATGAGTCCCGCCTCGCGCGCGAGCAGCGCCTCACACAGCACCCGGCGGTGACACTCCGCCGGGTCCTCCTCCAGGCACAGCAGCGCGGTCCGTGGGCCGTCCTGCAGCTCGGCGAGGAGCTCGTCGAGCGCGTGGGACCCGTGCTCCTCCATGTGCGCGCGGAACGCGACGCGGCCCTCCGCGACGCGGCGGTTCTTGAACAGCCACCGGATGTCGGGCGGCGTGCCGAGCGCGCGGCGCGACTCGTAGGCGATGCGGTGGTCGGCGAGCATCTCGCCCAGCCGCGTCTTCGACATGCCCGCGCGGCGCGATTGCGGGCGGTAGCGCACGTCGATCACCCGCTCGACGCCCGCGGCGACCAGCTCGGCCGCCAGCGCGGGCGGCAGGAGATGCTCGTAGCCGATGGTCCAGACCGTCGTCATGCGCGGACGAGCTCGCTCGCGACGCCGCCGACGCCCAGCAGGCCGGGCCCCACGTGCGCGCCGATGACGGGCCCGACCTCGCTGACGAACAGCGGCTCGGTGCCGAAGACGGCGCGGCCCCGATCGGCGAGCCGGCCCGCCTGGTCCTCCGCGCGGATGTGCTGGATCGCCCAGCCGTCGCGGCCGGCCTCCCGCAGCCCCTCCATGTACTCGACCATCCGCTCGAAGGCGCGGCTCGCGGTGCGCACCCGCTCGACCGGGGTGATCTCGCGGTCGAGCGCGAGGATCGGCTTGATCTTCAGCGCGCTGCCGATCCAGCGCTGGGCCGCGCCGACGCGGCCACCGCGTCGCAGGTACTCCAGCGTGTCGACGCAGAACCACATCCGAAGGCCCTCGCGGGCGCGACGGGCCGCCTCGACGACCTCCTCGTGGGATGCGCCGGCCGAGGCGGCGCGCGCCGCCGCGAGCACCGCGAGGCCGAGGCCCCCGCACCCCGTTTCGGAGTCGACGACCTCGATCCTGTCCGGGTCCTTCGTGGCCGCGCGCGCCTGCTGCGCGGCGCTGACCGTGCCGGACAGCCCCGCGGACAGGTGGACCGACACGATGTCGCGGCCCGCGGCGAGGAGCGGGTCGTAGACCGCCAGCACGTCGCCGACGGACGGCTGGGAGGTCGTGGGGACCGTCGCCGCCGTCCGCAGATCGTCGTAGAAGGCGCCGAGGTCGACGATGTCGACCTCCCGCCGCAGCTCGCCGTCCCAGCCCACGTACAGCGAGACCTCGTGGACGTCGAGGTCGGCGAGCAGCGCGGGCGGCAGGTAGTGGGTCGAGTCGGTGACGACCGCGACGGTCATCACCGGGACCCTATCCCTGGATCTACCCCAGTCGGTTCTCGATGGCCATCGGTGCGGAGGCGGGATCCGCACCCGCGGGCGCCTCGTCCGGCGCGTCGGCCGGGGCATCGACGCCGAGCACCTCGGCCAGCTCGCCGGACGCGTAGAGCTCGGCGACGATGTCGGCGCCGCCGACCAGCTCGCCCTTCACGAAGAGCTGCGGGACCGTGGGCCAGTTCGAGAGCGCGGAGAGCTCCTGGCGGATGCGCGGGTCGGGCAGGATGTCGACCGCTGCGAACGGCGCGTCGAGTTGCTGCAACGCCGCCGACGTCCGGGCGGAGAACCCGCACATGGGCTGCTCGGGCGTCCCCTTCATGAAGAGGATGACCTCGTTCTCGTCGATCGCCTGCTGGATCGCGTCGCGGAGCGGGTTCTCGCTCATGTGACCTCCGTCTTGAGGGACAGCGCGTGGATCGTGCTGCCCAGCTCGCCGGTGAAGATGTCGTAGACCATGCGGTGCTGCTGTACCCGTGACATGCCCGCGAACGCGGGCGCCGTGACGCGCGCCGAGAAGTGCACGTCGTCGGGGCTCTCGACCAAGGCCGCCGCCCCTGGGATGGCGGCCTCGATGCGCTGCTTCAGCTCGTCTGCCGTAGGCATTCGAGAAGGAGGGTAGCGACCGCTATATTTGGTGAAGTCATGATCACGATCACCGACAAGGGCGCCGAGAAGGTCCAGGAGTTCCTGGCCTCCCAGGGCGCTGACACATCGTCTGCCGGGCTCCGCGTCGGCGTTCGCGGCGGCGGCTGCTCAGGCTTCCAGTACAACCTCGCCTTCGACGAGCAGCGCGACGGTGACGAGGTGTTCACCGACCACGGTCTGAAGATCCTGGTCGACACCCCGTCGCTCCCGTACGTGCACGGCTCGGTCATCGACTACGTCGACTCGCTGCAGGGCGCCGGGTTCCAGGTCAGCAACCCGAACGTCGTCGCGGCCTGCGGCTGCGGCTCGTCGTTCCGCGTTGCCGACGAGGAACAGGTCTCCGCAGTCTGAGGTCACGGCTCCTTGGCGGCGGGGCGCTCGTCCTCGCCGTCGTCGTCGCGGCTGCCGTCGTCCTCGTCTCCAACGGAGGTGAGGAGAAGCTGCCGGGCCCGTCGCAGCCGACGGGCCCCACGCGCACCCAGCCACCTGCGCCCGCGCCGGACACGCGCGGTCTGGTGACCGGCCTCACCGAGGGCAACCCATCGCTCATCACGACGGGTGACGTTGCGGCGGCGTTCGAGGCCGCCCGCGACCGCGCCGTCGCGCTGAAGCCCGAGTACTACCGCCTCATGGTCGACTGGCGCCGTCTGCAGCCACAGGCCGACGGGCCGCCCAACTGGGACTCGCCCTCCGACGGCTGCCTGCGCGGGACACCGCCGTGCGCGGAGTCCGCCGGCATCCGGGCGATCCTGCGCGCGATCCATGCCCGTCAGCAGGCCGACGGAGGGTGGAACGTCGTCGTCACCTTCTACGGGACGCCCGAGTGGGCGTTGCGCGGCGGCGTCGCCGGCTGCGGCACCGACCGACGCCCGAACCTCGACGCCTACCGCGCGCTCATCCGCTCCTTCCGCGAGCTCGCCGCCCAGGAGTCCGTCGCGGTGCACTGGTGGTCGCCCTGGAACGAGCCCAACGGCCCCGAGTTCCTCGGGCCGCAGCGCACCGCCTGCTCAGCGGACGCCCCCGCGCTGACCCCGACCGAGTACGCGAACATCGCCTACGCCATGCAGGCCGAGCTCGGGCCCGGCGACCACCTGGTCCTCGGCGAGGTCGCCGGCTACGACCGCCCCCGCCCGCGCGCGGTGACGGCGGCCGAGTTCGCCGCGGGCCTCCCCGCACAGCTCGTGTGCGCGAGCGACGTCTGGGCCCAGCACGCCTATGTGCGCCCGGAGGACACCGTCGCGCCGCGGGGTGAGGAGAGCGATCCGTCGCTCGCCGGGGACCCGGACGCGGCCGGCGACCCGGCGCTGCTGCGCGACGTCCTCGCGGCGCTGGACGCCAAGGGCTGCGAGCGACCACACCGCATCTGGATCACGGAGACCGGCGTCGGCGGGCCGCGGACCGGCGAGAACCGGCCGTCCGACGCCGCGACCGACCGCAGGGCGTGCGAGGCGATGGACGGCGCGCTGCGCCTCTGGGCGAAGGATCCGCGCGTCGACGCCGCGTTCCAGTACACGTTCCGCGAGGACACGTCGTTCCCGGTCGGCCTGGCTGACGCGGGGCTGGACCGGCTGTATCGCAGCTACGACGCGTGGCAGGCCTGGAGCACGCCCGGCGCGCCGCCCGGCGCGATCGGGTGCGGCGCACCCCCGGCACTAGACTGAACCTGAGTATGGCGCCGTCGGATGCACAGATCCGAAGGGGAGGCGCGGCGCGCGAGAGGATCCTCGAGACCGCGTACGACCTGTTCAGCCGCAGCGGCACCCGCGCGGTCGGCGTCGACACGATCATCGCCGGGTCTGGCGTCGCCAAGATGACGCTGTACCGGAACTTCGCGTCGAAGGACGAGCTCATCCTCGAGTTCCTCCGCCGGCGCGACGAGCGCTGGACGCGCGCCTGGCTGCAGGCCGCGGTCGCCGCCCGCGCCACGGAGCCCGCCGATCGCATGCTGGCGATCTTCGACGTCTTCAGCGAGTGGTTCGTGCGCGACGACTTCGAGGGCTGCGCATTCATCAACGTGATGCTCGAGCTCGACGACCGCGACTCGCGGGTCCGTCAGGCATGCGTGGAGCATCTCGCCGCGATCCGGGCCTTCGTCCGCGGGCTGGCCGTCGAGGCGGGCGTGCCGGAGGGCGACGCCGATCACGTCGCCGCCCAGTGGCACATCCTCATGAAGGGCTCGATCGTCGCCGCGGCGGAGGGGGACTCCCTCGCCGCGGCACGAGCGCGTGAGCTCGGAGCGCTGCTCCTCGCCCACCTCAGCGTCGCGGTGTAGACCTCAGACGCCGAGCTCCTTCGACGCCATCGCAACGCCCTTCAGGCGCGCCTCGATCTTCTGCATCGCGACGTCGCGCGCGAAGTCCGGCGAGCCGTGGTTGGGCTTCACGTCGCGGCTGAACGGCGAGAAGCCGCAGTCGTCGGTCGCGCCGAGTCGCTCGATCGGGATGTACTTCGACGCGAGCAACAGGTCGTCACGGACCTGCTCCGGCGTCTCGATCTCGGGCGTCAGCGGGTTGATGACGCCCATGAAGCAGACCTGGGCCACGCCGTTGGCGTCCTCGCGGCTGTGCTCGCCGCAGAGCTTGTAGACGCTCTCCTTGTCGGCCTCGCTCGCGCACTGGATGAGGAAGTAGCCGGCGTTGATGTCGAACATCCGCGTGAGCAGCTTCTCGTAGGGCACGTCTGCGGAGTGGACCGAGTCGCAGTCGCCGCCGGGGCATGTGTGGATGCCGATGTTCGCGCGCTCCTCGGGGGAGAACCGGTCGAGCACCCGGTTGTTGAGGTCGATGAACTCGCCCAGCATGTCCTTGCCGGTCCACGGGTTGCGCGAGTCGTTCTTGTTCGCCAGGCGGCCCTCCGTGAAGTCCACGGATACGCGGACCGCGCCGGCGTCGAAGCACCCGCGGATGTCCTTCTCGACCTCGTCGCACAGATCGGCGAGGAACTGATCGCGCGAGTAGCCCTCGATCTCGCCCTCCAGCGGATAGAGCAGCATGAGCATCGACGGCGCGATGACGGCCTGCTTGACCGGCTTGGATGCGATCGCCGCGTTCTTCTTGACGAACTCCGACGCGTACGTCTTGTAGTGGAACGGGCCGCCGGTCAGCCGGGGCAGCTGGCGGTGGTGCCCGTCGTCGAAGATGGCGAAGAACTGGCCGTCGCCGGCCAGGTTGTCCGCGAGCCCGGTGCCCGCGAGCGTGTCGGTGATCGAGTAGGTCGCGAAGCTCGACTCGCGCTGCTCGCCGTCGGTGACGATCGGCTCCCCGGTCGCTTCGAGGCGGTGGATGGAGTCCTCGGCGGCGGCGTCCTGCGCGGTGACGAGGTCCTCGTAGGAGATCTTGCCTTCGTCGTAGTCGGCGTAGGCCTCCTGGAGCTTCATGGGCCTGGGCAGAGACCCGACGAGCTCGGTGGGGATTGGCATGAGCGCTCCCTCCTGCGACGTGGTGGACAGACCTGTCTCACTCCCGGTCCTGACAGTAGTGCTCATCAGCACGAGTGACAACCCGGTGGCGTCTGCGAACATCAGCCGCCGTGACACTCCCTATCGATCGCCCGCAGAAGATCATCTGCGTGGGCCTGAACTACGTCGACCACGCAGCCGAGGGATCACAGAAGGTCCCTGAGCGCCCGCTCCTGTTCGCCAAGTGGCCGAACACCCTCATCGGCCCGCGCGAGCCGGTCGTCCTGCCGTCGATCTCGACCAAGGTCGACTACGAGGGCGAGCTCGCGGTCGTCATCGGGACCCGGGCTCGTGGCATCGCCGTCGACGATGCCCTCGACGTCGTCGGCGGCTACCTGTGCGCCAACGACATCAGCGCGCGCGACCTGCAGTTCGGCGACGGCCAGTGGGTACGAGGCAAGTCCCTGGACACGTTCTGCCCGATCGGTCCCAGCCTCGTCCCCGCGTCCGAGATCGGAGACCCGCAGGCGCTGCATCTCAAGACGATCCTCAACGGCGAGGTCGTGCAGGAGGCGCCGACGGCGGACATGATCTTCTCGGTGGCGCAGATCGTCGCGTTCATCTCCGAGGCGATCACGCTCGAGCCGGGCGACCTCATCCTCACCGGCACGCCGGCGGGCGTCGGGATCTTCCGCGACCCCGAGCTGCTGCTGAAGCCGGGCGACGAGATCACCGTGGAGATCGAGGGCGTCGGGACCCTGACCAACCCCGTCGCGGCGGCTTAGACGGCGACCGTCCCCGCGCCGTCCGGCAGGCGTCGCGACAGCCAGTCCACCGGGCTCGCGCCTGCGAACGCACGGAAGTCGCGGTTGAGGTGGGGCTGGTCGGCGTAGCCGCACGAGGCGGCGATGTCGCCGAGCCCGCGTCCCTCGGCCTGCTCCAGCAGGCCGACCACCCGCTCGAAGCGCAGGATGCGGGCGACGCGCTTGGGCGGCAGGCCCACCTGCTCGCGGAACCCGCTGACGAGATGACGGCTGCTGCAGCCGATCTCCTCGGCCAGCTCGGACACGGCGACCGCGCCCGCCGACTCGCGCAGCCGCCGCCACGCCCAGGCGATGCTGGGCGACGGCGCCGCAGCCTCACGCAGGCGCGCCCCGAGGACCGCGTCGAGCAGCGTGAAGCGCGCCTCCCACCCCTCCAGGCCGGCGAGGCGCTCGACGAGCAGATCGGCCTCGCGGCCGACGAGGTCGGACAGGCAGATGACCCGGTTGGCGATCTCGTGCATCGGGACGCCGAGCAGCATGTGGAGCGCCAGCGGTGACATGTTGACCTCGATCCCCTCCTGCCTGCCGCTGAAGGAGGTCTGCGCCCACGTGTCGTGCATCGGCGCGACGAAGCAGTCCAGGCCGTCGTTCGCCTGGCCCAGGTGCGGGTAGCCGACGTCGATCGTCGGACCGAGGCTCAGGATGAGCGTCACGTCGCGCGATGGCACCTCGACCCGGTGACGCGGCAGCGGGGAGTCCTCGACGTAGCCGCAGTAGCGCGACACGAGCCCGTGCAACCGGCCCGCGGGCGCGGCGGACACCATCTCCCAGCTGCCGATCTCCGACGCGTGCCGCTGCGTGGTGGTGTGCCGCATGGCCCCTCGAGCCTACGCGCGTCAGGCATCATCGGGGCATGAGCACGGGCTTCCTCTTCCACGAGCGGTACATGTGGCACAACACCGGGCGCGCGAGCGGGCCGTTCCTGTCGGACGCCTCCGGCTGGCTGGAGCCGGACTGGCGCCACACCGAGAACTCCGAGACGAAGCGCCGCATCCGCAACCTGCTCGACGTGAGCGGCCTCCTCGACCAGCTCACCCGCATCGACCCGCGGCCCGCGAGCGTCGAGGAGGTCTGCCGCTACCACACCCCCGAGTACGTGGCCGGCATCCAGGCGGCGTCCGACGGAGCGGGGGGCGAGGGCATCGACGGCACGACCGTCATCGGCAAGGGCTCCTACGAGGTCGCCCTGCTCGCGGCCGGTGGCGTCATCGCCTCGGTGGACGCCGTGCTCGACGGCGTGGTCGACAACGTCTACGCGCTCGTGCGCCCTGCCGGGCACCACGCGCTGCCCGACGGGGCCATGGGCTTCTGCCTGTTCGGTAACGTCGCGATCGCTGCACATCACGCGCGCGTCGCGCGGGGGCTTGCGCGCGTGGCGATCGTCGACTGGGACGTGCACCACGGCAACGGGACCCAGGCGGCGTTCTACGACGATCCGAACGTCCTGACGATCTCCGTGCACCAGGACAACTGCTTCCCGCCCGGCTCGGGGCTCGTGGAGGAGACCGGCTCCGGCGCGGGCGAGGGGTACAACATCAACATCCCGCTGCCGCCCGGCTCCGGCGACGGCGCCTACGTCGCCGCGTTCGAGCAGGTCGTGGTGCCGGCGCTCGAGCGATTCCGGCCCGAGCTCGTCCTCGTCGCCTCCGGGTTCGACGCCAACGCGATGGACCCGCTGGGGCGGATGATGGTGTCGCCCGACGGCTACGGCCGCATGGCCCGGATCCTCCTCGACGCGGCGGGCCGGCTGTGCGACGGGCGCGTCGTCATGGCGCACGAGGGCGGGTACTCGGCCGAGCTCGTCCCGTTCTGCGGCCTTGCGGTCATGGAGGCGATGTCGGGCGTCGAGACCGAGGTGCGCGGCACGATCCTGCAGGAGTTCCCCGCGCACATGGGCCAGCAGGAGCTGCAGCCCCACCAGGCGGCGCTGATCGAGCGCGTCGCCGCGCTCGTGCCGGCTATGCGGTGATCGTGAGCGGCTCGCCGTCGAGCGCGTTGAGCGCCCGCTCGACCGAGACGGCCAGGCAGGTGAAGCTCGGGGTGTCGCGCGCGGTGTAGGCGGACGCCTCGGTCGTGCGCAGCCGCTGCACGAGGTCCAGGAACGCACCTGGGTCGTCGGTGTCGAAGGCGACCACGAACTCCTGGTCGTCGAGCCCGAAGCAGTACGTCGTGTGGTTGTCGACGTTCGGGTACTCGCGGCCGACCTGGATGTGCTCCTGCATGATCTTCCAGCGCTCCGCGGGCTCCATCCCGTACCAGGCGCGCGTCTTCACGAACGGGTAGACGAACAGGTACTTGCCGTTGAACGGGCGCGGTACCAGGCGCTTCTCGTCGGAGTACTCCGACCCCTTGCGCATCCCGAGGAACGAGTACGGGATCGTGCTCCACGCGAACAGCCCGCTCTGCTGCAGGACGACATGCAGCTCGTGGATGCGCTCGAGGTTCTCGGCCTCGGCGACGAGCAGCATGTCGGCGTCGCCGCGGGTGCCGACGGTGGAGAAGGACTGCAGGAGGTGGTCCTCGCTGAAGTTCTCGCAAGCGGCCAGCAGTTCGCGCTTGTGCGTGGCCCGCTCCTCGGGTTCGAGACGCCTCCATGAGGGGTCGACTTTGAGGAACGTGTACTTGACGAAATGCCGATCGGCCATTCGCGCGTGAGCATAGGGCAGTATCTTCGCGGCAGACATGCGCATCGCCCTGGTGTCCCCGTACTCATGGACGTACCCGGGCGGCGTGACCGGCCACATCGAGGCACTCTCGGCGGAGCTCCGCCGCACGGGCCACGATGTCTCGGTGCTCGCCCCGGTCGACCCGCCCGACCGGCTCTCCGCTCGCCTTCACAGGGGAGCGCGGCCGCAAGAGCGAGACCTGCCCGAATGGGTCGTCCCGCTCGGCCGCACGTTGGGGTTCCCGGCCAACGGCGCCGTGTCGAACCTGGCGATGACGCCGTCCGCCGTCTCGCGCCTGCGCACGGCGCTCACGGTCGGCGGCTACGACGTCGTGCACCTGCACGAGCCCCACGCCCCTATCGTCTGCTGGGACGCGCTCATGGCCGACGTCCCGCTCGTCGGGACGTTCCACTGCTACTCGGCGAACCGGCTGACGAACAACGCCGGCAACGTCGCGGGCGCTTGGCGGCGGCTGAATCGCCTGCGCGTCCGGGTCGCCGTGTCCGAGGCCGCGGCGTGGACAGGGCGTCGGTTCTACGGCGGCCGCTACCGCGTCATCCCCAACGGCGTGCACGTCGGGCCCGTCGTCCCGAAGCCGGTGCGGCTGCCCGGCGACCCGCTGAAGCTCGTGTTCGTCGGCCAGGCGGTCGAGCGCAAGGGCCTCCCGGTGCTGCTGCGCGCGTTCGAGGCGCTGCGCGAGCACCTCCCGGTCCAGCTGGAGATCGTCGGTGCGACGGACGACGAGGTCGGCGGCGTGCTGCTCGACGACCGTGGCGTCCACGCGCTGGGCAAGGTCTCCGACGAGCGCAAGCGCCAGGCGCTGCGCGAGGCGGACCTGCTCGTCGCGCCGTCGCTGGGCGGCGAGTCGTTCGGCATGGTGCTGACGGAGGCGTTCGCCGCCGGGACGCCGGTCGTCGCATCGGATATCGCCGGCTACGCGGACGTCGTGACCGACGGCGCCGACGGAGTGCTGGTCCCCCGCGGCGATCCGACGGCGCTCGCCGCGACGCTGCGCGACCTCGCGCTCGACCCCGAGCGCCGCGAGGAGCTGGGCCGGCACGCGGCGCGGTCCGCCCAGCGCTACACGTGGTCGCGCGTCGCCGAGGACGTCGTCGGTGCCTACGAGGATGCGGTCGCGATGCCCGCGGTGTCCGGCGCCGCCGCCCGGCACGGCCTGAAGCCCGCCGACGGTCGCCCCTTCGTGCGGCCGCGCCGTCTGCCGAGCCTCGAACCGGCCCCCGCGGCGGGCTCGCCGCATCCGGGGCTGGCGATCGCCCGCAAGGTCGGGCTCGGCGCGGCGGCCCTCGGCATC
The DNA here is from genome assembly GCA_963837655.1 of uncultured Solirubrobacterales bacterium. Lineage (GTDB taxonomy): Bacteria > Actinomycetota > Thermoleophilia > Solirubrobacterales > Solirubrobacteraceae > CAVVSD01. Next base: position 485,867 of record CAWIOK010000023.1, on the reverse strand, counting down.
CTCTTCCTCGCCTTCGTCGCGCTCGAGCGCATCGGCGTGAACAACATCGTCCGGTCGCTCGTCGCGTCGCAGCCCGCGTGGGTGCTGGCCGGGCTCGGCGTCATGTGCACGTCGATGGTCCTGCGCGGCATCGCGTGGTGGGCGATCCTGCGCGCGGCGTTGCCGGGCGTCAACGTGCGGCGCAGCGATGCGTTGCAGGGCACGTTCATCGGCGTGCTGATGTCGGCGACGTTGCCGGCGCGGCTCGGCGAGCCGTCGCGCGCGCTCATCGTCTCCCGCCGGCTGGGGCGCGCGCGTGAGTACCTGCCCACGGTCGCCGGTTCGATCGTCTCGCAGGCGCTGCTGAACGTCGTCGCGCTCGTCCTGCTGGGCGCGGTGATGTTCTCGACGGTGGACATCTTCTCGCGGCACAAGCCACTGCTCGTGGCAGCCGTCGCGCCGATCGCCGTGCTCGCCGTCGTCCTGCTCGCGCCGTTCGTCCTCGGCGCCGGCACGCGCAGTGCCCGGCTGGCGGGCCTCGTCGCGGCGGTCCGCCGCGCGCTCGTGCAGGTCCGGCAGGGACTGCGGGCGTTCCGCGACCCGCGGCTGGGATCGCTGGCCGCGCTCGCGCAGCTCACGGCGTGGGTCCTGCAGTGGCTCTCCTGCTACATCCTGCTCGCCGCACTCGGACTCGACGACATCGCGGGTCTCGGCGCCGCGGCCGCCGTCCTCTTCGCGGTGAACATCACCGCTGTGGTCCCCGCCACGCCGTCGAACCTCGGCGTGTTCCAGGCCGCCTGCGTCGCGGTCCTCGGGGCGTACGGGGTCGGAGCGGCCGACGCGCTGGCCTACGGGATCATCCTGCAGGCCGTCGAGATCGCGACGGCCGTCGTGATGGGCGCGCCCGCCCTCGTGAAGGAGGGGGTCTCCTGGCGCGACGTCCGGCTGCGCGCGATGCACGCGACCCCGGTGGAGCTCCCGCCCATCCAGAACTCAAATCGGTCTATATTTGATCGATGATTCCGAGTTTGGATGACACCCCCGGATGTCCCTCCCGGTCGAGGTGCTCGATGAGCACCGGCCCGGCGCCTTCGAAGCGCTGATCCTCTCGCTCGGGGAGGACGCGCCCGGCGCGCTCCGGGTGGACCTCGTCCTCAGCGACGGCGGGCGGGCGTTCGCGTGCCTGGAGGCCTTCGACATCGCGTGGCTGGGCGCCCGCGTCGGCGACATCGTCTGGGTCCGCCAGGCCGCCAGCGCGGCCTGCTTCTAGAAGACGGCGACGGTCAGCGCGACGAGCGCGGCGAACGTCGCCACGAGGACCGTCAGCACGGCGACGACCAGGAGCACCGCGGCCTGCCGCGCTCGCCGCGCGACCTGCCGGCCTGCGTGGCGGGTGGGCTCGGGCAGCCGCATCTCGGAGGCCATCAGCAGCAGCGCGCCCTGCAGTCCGCGCCCGTAGACGGCGTGCTCGGCCTCGGTCACCCACGCGCGGGAGCGCACTGCCATCTCACGCGCCTCGCGGCGGTCGCGGACCGCGAGCCGGGGCAGGGCGGCCGCGCGCGTCTCCCAGTACCGGAGGGCCTCGCGCGCGTCGTCGAGGTCCATGACGTCCGGGCCGGCGCTGTGCCGTGCGGGGGCGGCCGTGACGGGCATGCCCGCAAGGGTAATGCCGCCCGCAGGTTCTGCCACTCAGCGACGCGACCAGGAACCGGGCTCGAGCGTCAGCTGCTCGATGGCCGGCGGCAGGGTGCCGCCGGCGAGGTCGGCGATCGTGATCGACTCGAGCACGGTGCGCAGGTTGGTGCGCACCGCGATCCAGACCTTCTGCAGCGCGGCGAAGCCCTCCTCGTAGGAGACGTCCTCCGGTGCGAGCCCATGGACGTCGGCCAGCGGCCCGTCGACCGCGCGCAGGACGTCGGCGACGGTGATCTCCGCCGGATCGCGCGCGAGCCAGTAGCCGCCCTCCGGGCCGCGGCGTGTCGCAACGAGTCCGGCGTGCCGGAGATCGAAGAGGATCTTCTCCAGGAACTTCAGCGGGATCGCGTGGCGATGCGCGATGTGCTCGGCCTTCGCAGGACCCTCCACGAGCGCGAGACCCATCGCGGCGCGCACGGCGTAGTCCGCCTTGGCCGAGATCCGCATCGGCGCATCATCCCCCACATCTCGGCGTAAGGAACGACTGCCACCATCTCCGGCCGCGTGTGGTTCTCCAGCGACAACGTCGTGCTCGTCGCCGCTCAGTCGGCCTGCGTTGCGCTGCCGGCGGCCGGCGTGCCGCTCTGGGCGGAGCGCCTCCGCAGCCGCGCCTGGGCGCTCGTGGCCCCGCTCTCGATCGCGCTCGTCGTCGGCGCCATCGCGCTCGTGCCGTGGACGGCCGACGTCCTGACGTGGGTCGCCCTGGTCCTCGTGCCGATCGGCTGCGCGCTCGCGCTGGGCTGGGCGATGCACGGCGCCTGGCCGCCGCTGGCGCCGATGGCCGCTCCGCTGCTCGCGCTGGCCTGGGCGAGCCCCGACTCCCGCGCCGGGCAGGTCGCGCTGACCGTCCTCATCGCCGGCTCCGCGGTGACCGTGGGGCGGCTGCTGGCCGCCGCGGCGCCGCTGTCGCTGCTGAAGGCCGGGGTCTACGCGATGGCCGCGATGGACGCGTACCTCGTCTTCACCAACCGGCTGCAGCCCTCGAACGTGGTGCTGGTCGCCGCCGCGCCGGCCCCTGGGCTGCCGCAGCTGCAGTCGGCCGCCTTCGGCGGCGCGGGCCTGGGCTACGGCGACTTCTTCGTCGCCGGGCTCGTCGGCGGCATCCTGGCCGCGCAGCGCGGGCCGCAGTTCCGTGCGGCCATCGCCGTCCTCATCGCCTCGCTGTTGTGGGACCAGCTGTTCCTGGTCTACGACGTGCTGCCCGCGACGATCCCGCCCGCGCTGGTGCTGCTGGGCTGCGAGGCGCTGGCCCAGCGCAAGCGGATCTCAGGCCGCAGGCGTGCGCGGGTGCCGGAAGCCCGCCCCGACATGCCGCTCGGGTAGCCGGTCGCCGGCCCCGAAGAGCCGGTCGCGCAGCGAGCTGTCCTCGTACTCGGTCCGGTGCACGCCGCGGCGCTGGAGCTCCGGCACCAGGTGATCGACGACGTCCTCGAACGTCCCTGGCGTGATCGCGTAGGCGAGGTTGAAGCCGTCGACGTCGGACTCGTCCACCCACTCCTGCATCTGGTCGGCGACCTCGCCCGGGTCGCCGACGAACACGGGACCGCGCCCGCCGATCCCCGCCCACGCGGTGATGTCGCGCAGCGTCCACGGCTTGCCGTCGGGGTTGGAGCCGAGGAAGACCGTCGCCGCGGACTGGATCGCTTCCTCGTTGCCGCCGGTCAGCGGGGCGTCGAGGTCGTGGCCGGAGAGGTCGAGACCCGTCCAGCCCGACAGGAGGACGAGCGCAGCCTCGTCGGACCCGTAGGAGCGCAGCTCGTCGTGCTTGGCCCACGCCCCGCGCGACGTCGCATCGACGACGGCGGTGGCCATCGTGTAGACCCGGGCGTCGTCGCGCTCGCGCCCGGCCGCCTCGAGCTCCTCGCGCAGCCCGGCGACGAGCGGCGCGATGACGTCGATCGTCGGCCCGCTCGTGAAGATCGCCTCCGCGTGGCGGCCGGCGAAGCGGCGCCCGCGCGTGGACGCGCCCGCCTGGTAGATGACCGGTGAGCGCTGCGGCGACGGCTCGCACAGGTGGATCGCCCGGGACCTGGAACCACCGGCCGTCGTGCTCGATCGGATGCACCCGCTCGGGGTCTGCGAAGACGCCGGCGACCTTGTCGCGCAGCACGGCGTCATCCTCCCAGGACCCCTCCCAGAGCTTGAAGCAGACCTCGAGGTACTCGTCGGCGATGTCGTAGCGGTCGTCGTGGGACGCATGGCTCGGCAGGCCGATGTTGCGCGCCCCGCTCTCGAGGTAGGACGTCACGACGTTCCAGCCGACGCGGCCCTTCGTCATGTGGTCCAGCGTCGACATGCGCCGCGCGAAGGGATACGGGTGCTCGAAGCCGGTCGACGCCGTGATGCCGAAGCCGAGGTGCTCGGTCACCGCCGCCATGGCCGGGACCGTGAGCAGCGGATCGCCGACCGGGACCTGCGCGGCGTGGCGCAGCGCCGCGTCGCGGCTGCCCGCGTAGACGTCGTAGACGCCGAGGACGTCGGCGATGAACAGCCCGTCGAAGCGGCCGCGCTCCAGCAGCCGCGCGAGATCGAGCCAGTAGTCGAGGTCCTTGTAGCGCCAGGACTGGTCGTCTGGGTGACGCCACAGTCCGGGAGACTGGTGCGTCACGCAGTTCATGTCGAACGCGTTGAGGCGGATCTGGCGCGGCGTCACAGCGCCGCAGTCTGCCCGACGCTTCCCGTGACGTTCGACGCGTTACGCATCGATCGTCGCGGGAGGGCGACAGCTCCCTGCGCCTCGAGCTCGCGGACGATCGGGATGACGTCGCGGCCGAAGCGCTCGACCTCCTCGTGGTAGTGCAGGAAGCCGGCGAGGATGAGGTCGACGCCCGCGCGGCGGTATGCGACGATCCGCTCGGCGACCTGCTCGGGGGTGCCGATGAGCTGGGTCCGGAAGCCGTCGTTGTACTGGATGAGATCCTCGAAGCTCGAGTCCGCCCACATGCCCTTCCGGTCGCCCGTCGACCGGCCGGCCTGCCTGACGGCCGAGCCGAAGCCCTCGACGGCCTCGACGTGGGCCTTGTCGATGATCTCGCGCAGCGTGTCGCGCGCCTCGGCCTCGGTGTCGCGGACGATGACGAAGCCGTTCAGCCCGAACCGGGGGCCGTCGGTGCGCCCGACGCTCGCGGCGTGCTCGCGGAGGTCGGCGAGCTGCTCGCGGACGCCGTCGAAGTCCTTGCCGTTGGAGAAGTACCAGTCCGACAGCGTGCCGCCGTTGCGCCGCGCGTCACTGGAGTTGCCGCCCTGGAAGATCTCCGGGTGCGGGCGGCCCTCCCAGGAGAGCGGCTTGGGCTTCAGGCTGAAGTCGCGGATGCGGTAGAAGTCGCCCGCGAGGTTCGCGGGGTCCTCGGTCCAGATGCGCTTCAGCGCGGTGATGAACTCCGCGGTTCGGCGGTAGCGCTCGCCGTGCTCGAGCCACGGCTCGCCGAGCTGGCGGAACTCGTCCTGGAACCAGCCGGAGACGACGTTGACGGCGACGCGCCCGCCGGAGAGGTGGTCGGCGGTCGCCACCCACTTGGCCAGCACGCCGGGATGCCAGAGGCCAGGATGGACGGCGGCGATCACCTTCAGACGCTCGGTCGCCAGCAGCAGCGCGAGGCTGAAGCTCGTCGACTCGTGCTGGTACTCGGCGCCGTAGCTGGCCGTGTAGCGGACCTGGCTGAGCGCGTACTCGAATCCGGCGTCCTCGGCGATCCGCGCGAGGTCGCGGTTGTACTCGTAGCCCCAGTCGGTGCGCTGCTCGATCGTGCTCGTGACGAGGCCCCCACTGACGTTGGGGACCCAGTAGGCGAACTTCATCTCGGTCATGCGGTGCTCCTTTCAGGATGCGGAGACGGAGCCGCAATCAAAACCTGATTAAGCCGAGCGCCAATATGGCATATGTCTCCCTGGGCGCGGTGCCGGCTCCGCGCGGACCGGCTAGGTGAACGCGTTCACGGCCCGCGCGACGACGAGGCCGAACAGCGCGAGGGCGGCCGTCGACTGCACGAGCATCGTGTACTTGGCCCACAGCGTGAGCGGCATCACGTCCGTCGGGCTGAACGCCGTGGAGTTCGTGAAGCCGAGGTGCAGGTAGTCCAGGAAGACCGGCCGCCAGCCGGGAGCGAGCTCCGGGCTCATGTGCTGCGTGAAGGCGAAGTCGATCGGGGCCCCGCCGTGCGCGCGGGCGATCGGGCCGCCGCTGTCCATGAGCCAGTACAGCAGTGCGAACGCGAGGTTGTTGCCGAGCCAGACGAGCATGCCGGCGGCCAGGAGCGGCCCTGGGTCCTGCGTCACCTTCGAGCCTGTGATGAGGTCGTAGATGAGGACCGCCGTCGCCCACAGCGCCGTGACGACGAGCGCGCCCACCAGGCCGATGCAGGCGCGACGCAGCCTTCTGCGCTCGGCGGCGTTGCCGGGGTCGGCCGTGATGAGGACGACCAACAGCGCCAGCTCGATCGCCGGGATGACCCACACGCCGCCGACCAGATCCTCCTCGGGGAGCCCGAGCCGCAACCCGACGTTGAGCACCAGGAAGCCGACCAGCGATGCGATCGGCGGCCAGCGCGGCTCGCCGATCGGTCTCTCGCTGGCCACGGCGCCGATCGTCGCACAGGCGGGCTGGGACTGTGGGCGAGCTACCATGCGCGAGCCATGAGCGACCTCACGCCCCGTAGCGCCAACCGCCCCTCGCGCCAGGCGCGCCAGCAGCGCGCCTACCGCCTCGCCACCACGGGTGGCGCGGCCGGTGTCGTCTTCGTCGTCGGGGTCGTGCTGGCGATCGTCGGCGTGGTCGGCGCCTGGCTGCCGATCCTCGCGCTGCTCATCGCGCTCGCGTGCGGGTTCATGTTCCGCCGCACGGTCTCGTAGCGCCGACTCGGCGCCGGCACAACGAGTAGAGCCCCGTCGATGACGGGGCTCTCAGGGGGTCCTGCCGCTGCTGTTGGGGCTCAGCTGTCCTGGCTGACACGCAGCGGGTACATCCGGCAGAGAAGCTCAGTCAGCATCTCGTCCTTGACCTCGACTGTGGAGGTCTCGATGTCCTTGCGGGCTGCGGCGACCGACTTGCGGTCAGGTGTCGTGCGGGCATCCATGACGCGTCGCTCTTTTCGGGTGATCGGCGGGGGAGGAAGGGGGCGCTGCCTGTTCCGTTGGTCGGCTGCCCGCACCCCTCTCTTGAGCCCCCGCTCGATCATGCGTCCACGATCACGGCGCGTCCAGGCTCCCGGTCGCTTCCGGCGATGACCTCGTCCCCCGCGTGGCGTCCCTCACGCGGGAGGAACCCCGACTTCATCCCGAAGTACACGGCCTGCGGATGGTGGGCGACGACCGCCAGCGTGGACTGCTCGGGCTCGACCGCGAACCCGCCGCTCAGGCGCAGGCCGATCGCCTGCGCGTCGAGCAGGCGGAACACCTTCTCGTGCTCGGACTGCTCGGGGCAGGCCGGGTAGCCCCACGAGTAGCGGCGCCCCTGGTCGTGGAGGATGCCCAGCGCTGCGCGGACTGCTGCGTGCAGCCACTCGGCCATGCCCTCCGCCGTCTGCACGCCGATGCCGTGCGTGAAGAGCTGCTCGGCGAACTCGCCCTCGCGCTCGAGCTCGGCCATGAGCTCGGTCACCTGGTCGCCGGCGGTCACGGCCTGCAGGGCGACGACGTCCAGCTCGGCGGACGACCGCGGCCGGAAGAAGTCCGCCAGGCAGATCCGGTCGTGGCCGGGCTGGCGTGGGAACACGAGGCGCTCGAGCTCCGTCTCGCGGTCGCCGGGATCCAGGACGACGATCTCGTTGCCCTCGCTGAAGCACGGGAAGTAGCCGAGGACGCCGCGCGGGTGCAGGTAGTCCTGCTCGCCCCACATGCGCTCCAGGCGAGGGAGGAAGTCGTCCTCCAGCAGCCGGCGCCAGGCCTCGCCCTTCACGCCCTTGCCGCCCCAGTGCAGCTTGAACAGCACGTGCGTGTCGAGGTGGTGGAACACGTCGTCGAGGTCGACGTCCACCTCGCGCCGGCCCCACCACGGCGGCGACGGGATCGGCACGTCGATCCTCGCCGCACTGCGCACGCTGTCGTCGTCGGTGCGCCCGCGGTCGGGCTCCGGCGGGCGGTCGCGCAGCTTGCGGGCTGCCTCGCGCACGCGTGTCACGAGCGCCTCGCGGCGGTCGGGCTCGACGAGCTGGTCCATCGTGTGCAGCCCGTCGAAGGCGTCCTTGCAGTAGAAGACGCCGGGTTCGTAGAGCTCCTCGGACTCGCGCCCGGCGGGGTAGAGCGCGCGCAGGCCGAAGTCACGGTTGATCGCGGCTCCGCCGATGAGCACCGGCGTCCCCATGTCCTGCTCGTGCAGCTCGGAGATGCACAGCGGCATCTGTCGCGAGGTGGAGACCAGCAGCGCGGAGAGGCCGATCGCCGTGGCGTCGTGCTCGCGGGCGGCGTCGAGGATCGTCCCGATCGGGACCTGCTTGCCGAGGTCGACCACGGAGTAGCCGTTGTTGGTGAGGATCGTGTTCACGAGCGACTTGCCGATGTCGTGGACGTCGCCGAAGACCGTGGCGAGGACGACGGTGCCCTTCGTGTGGCCATCGAGACGGTCCAGGTGATGCTCCAACTGCGCGACGGCGCGCTTCATGACCTCCGCGCTCTGCAGCACGAACGGCAGGATCAGGTCGCCCGCCCCGAAGCGGTCGCCGACCTCCTTCATGGCCGGCAGCAGGACGTCGTTGAGCACCGGCACCGCGCCCAGCTCCTCGACGCCGCGGTCGATCCAGGCCTCCACGCCGTCCCTGCGCCGGCGCAGGATGTGGAAGTGCAGCGCCTCCGCCGGCGTCATGCCCGCGGTGGGGTCGGCGACGGCGTCAGGCTCCTCGGCGCCGCTGGCCTCGACGTGGGCGAGGAAGCGCTCCAGCGCGTCCTCCCGCCGGTTCAGCACGAGGTCGTCGGCCAGCTCGCGCTCGTGCTCGCCGATCTCCGCGTAGGGCGTGATGTGGTTCGGGTTGACCATCGCGAGGTCCAGGCCCGCTTCGACGCAGTGGTGCAGGAAGACGCTGTTGAGGATCGCCCTGGCCGGCGGCGAGACGCCGAAGCTGACGTTCGACACGCCGAGCGATGTCAGGCATCCCGGCAAGGTGGCCTTGACCTGACGGATGCCCTCGATCGTCGCGACCGCGCTCGGGCGCCACTCGGGTTCGCCGGTCGTCAGCGTGAACGTGAGCAGGTCGAAGATGAGCAGCTCGCGCGACAGGCCGTGCGCCTCGGTCAGGGCGGCGATGCGCTCGGCGATCTCCCGCTTGCGCTCCGCGGTGCGCGCCATGCCCTGCTCGTCGATCGTCAGGGCGATGAGCGCGGCGCCGTGCGCGACGGCCAGCGGTGCGACGACGTCGAGCCTGCCGGTCCCGGCCTCGAGGTTCACGGAGTTGACGATCGCCCTGCCCGGGTTCTGCTCCAGCGCGGCGCGGATGACGTCGGGCTCGGTGGAGTCGATCTGCAGCGGCGCGCGGGAGGTCAGCGCGATCCGCTTGACCGTCTCGCGCATCGACTCGACCTCGTCGTCGCGCTCGACGAGCGCGACGCACAGGTCGAGCACGTGCGCGCCGCCCTCGACCTGGTCCTCGGCGACCTGCACGAGCGCGTCGTAGTCACCGGCGAGCAGCAGCTCCTTCGCCCGGCGCGACCCCTGGCTGTTGACGCGCTCGCCGACGATCGTGGGCCGCGGGTCCTGCGTCAGCGACGTCGCGGCGATCATCCCGCTCACCCGCGGCGCGCGGGGGGCCGGCCGCGGGGGCGGGACGACGCCCGCGACGCGTGTCGCGAGCACGGCGATGTGCTCCGGCGTCGTGCCGCAGCAGCCGCCGACGATGCCGACGCCGAAGCGCTCGACGAACTCGCCCAGGGTCTCCGCGACCTCGGCGGGCGATTCCGGGAAGACCGTCTCGCCGTCGGGGCCCTGGATCGGCAGGCCGGCGTTGGGGATGCAGTGCACCGGCATCGGCGCGTGCTCGCCCAGGAAGCGGATGGCGTCGCGCATGTCGCTGGGGCCGGTCGAGCAGTTCAGGCCGATGACGTCGACGCGCAGCGCCTCGAGCGTCGTCAGCGCGGCGTCGACGTCGGTGCCCAGCAGCATCGTCCCGCTCGCGGGCAGCAGGGAGACGGACACCTGGATCGGCACCTCGCGTCCGGTTGCTGCCATCGCACGCCGCGCACCGAAGACCGCGGCCTTCGCCTCGAGGATGTCCTGGACCGTCTCGATGATGAGCAGATCCACGCCGCCCTCGAGCAATGCGCCCGCCTGCTCGGCGAAGACGCCGGTCAGCACGGCGGGCGAGATCGCACCGAGCGTCGGGTCGTCGGAGGAGGGCAGCAGGCCGGTCGGACCGATGCAGCCGGCGACGAAGCGCTCCTCGCCGGCGGCTTCGCGGGCGAGGCGCGCGGCGGCGACGTTGATCTCGCGGGTGCGGTCGTCGAGACCCCACTCCGCGAGCTTGAGCCGGCTGGCCTGGAAGGAGTTGGTCTCCAGCGCTTCGGCGCCGGCGGCCACCATCGCGGCGTGGACGTCACGGATGACGTCGGGGCGGCGGAGGTTGAGCACCTCGTGGGCGCGGCCGGGGAGGGCGTAGTCGTCCTGGAGGGAGAGATCGAAGGCCTCGAGCGTGGCGCCCATGCCCCCGTCGAAGACCACGACGCGCTCGCGGGTGGCCTGGAGGAAGTCGCGAGTCATGGCGGCGGAAGCTGAATGGTTGACACAGTAATGTCAATGTTCAGCGCCCTGACACGGTGTCAGGCACCCATCCATGACACGCGCGCGGCAAGGTTGCTGTGTCCCTAGAATCGCGCCTCCATGCATATGCAACGGATCGGCGTCTGGGCGCAGGAGCTGCGCACCGGCGAGGAGAGCCTCCGCCGCGAGGCGGCCACGCTGCTCGAGGAGCTCGGCTACGGGACGCTCTGGTTCCCGGGCTCGGGGGGCGACGACTCGCTGGCGTGCGCTCGCGTCCTGCTGGACGCGACGCAGCGCGTGACGGTGGCGACGGGCATCACGAACATCTGGACCGAGGACCCCGCCGCCGTCGCCGTCGAGCATGCGGATCTCGCGCGGGCGTACGACCACCGGTTCGTGCTCGGCCTCGGCATCAGCCACCGGCACTTCGTCAACCAGCTCGGGGGCAACTACGACAAGCCCCTCTCGGCCATGAACGTCTACCTCGACGCCCTGGACGCCGCCACTGAGCCGCCGCCGATCGACGAGCGCGTCATCGCCGCGCTCGGGCCGAAGATGCTCGCGGTGAGCCGCGAGCGCGCGTCGGGGACGCATCCCGTATCTCGTGACCGCCGAGCACACGCGCCGCGCGCGCGAGGCGGTCGGACCGGGCAAGATCGTGGCGCCCGAGCAGGCCGTGGTGCTCGAGACCGATCCGGTTCGCGCCCGTGCTCTGGCGCGCGGTCATCTGGAGCTCTATCTCGGGCTGCCCAACTACGTCAACAACTGGAAGCGGCTCGGCTTCACCGACGACGACACGGCCGACGGCGGCAGCGACCGCCTCGTCGACGGGCTCGTGGCATGGGGGGACGAGGAGGCGATCGCCGCCCGCGTCCAGGACCACGTCGACGCCGGCGCCGACCACGTCTGCCTGCAGGTCATCCACGACGAGGACGGCCTGCCGGTGCAGCAGTGGCGCCGGCTCGCAGACGCCTTGATCGGGACCTAGACTCGCGCGTCATGGAGCTAGGACGGGTCGGGGTCTGGACACGCGAGCTTCGCACCGGGGACGAGAGTGCCCGCCGCGAGGTCGCAGCGCAGCTCGAGGAGCTCGGATACGGGGCGCTCTGGTTCCCGGGCGGCCACGGCGACGACTCGATGGACTGCGCGCGCATCGTGCTCGACGCGACGAGTCGCGTGACCGTGGCGACGGGCATCACGAACATCTGGACCGAGCCGGCGGACGGCGTCGCCGCCAAGCACGCCGAGCTCGCGGCACGCTACGACCATCGCTTCCTGCTGGGTGTCGGCATCAGCCATAGGGCGCCGATGGACCGCATCAAGGAAGGCATGTACGACAAGCCCTACTCGGCGATGGTCGCCTACCTCGACGAGCTCGACGCGGCTCCCGAGCCCCCGCCGGCCGGCGAGCGGGTGATCGCGGCCCTCGGCCCGCGGATGCTGCGGCTGTCCGCGGAGCGCGCCGACGGCACGCACCCGTACCTGACGATGCCAGACCACACGCGCGACGCGCGGGAGGCCGTCGGTCCGGGCAAGCACGTCGCCCCCGAGCAGGGGATCGTCCTGGAGACGGACCCGGTGCGGGCGCGCGAGCTCGCGCGGGGCTTCGTCGAGCGCTATCTGACGCTCCCGAACTACTACCGCCAGTGGCTTCGCTACGGGTTCACGGAGGACGACCTGCGCGACGGCGGCAGCGACCGGCTCGTCGACGCGCTCATCGCGTGGGGCGACGAGGAGACGATCGCCGCCCGCGTCCAGGAGCACCTCGACGCCGGGGCCGACCACGTCTGCGTGCAGTTCATCCACGACCTCGGCGGCCTGCCGACCGAGCAGTGGCGGCGGATGGCGGAGATACTCGTCTGATGTCCCGAGCCCTCCTCATCATCGACATCCAGCGCGACTACTTCCCCGGCGGGGCGTATCCGCTGGTCGAGCCGCAGGCCGCGGCGGACGCAGCACGGCGCGTGCTGAACCGCTTCCGCGAGAGCGGTGAGCCCGTCCTGCACCTCAAGCACGTCTGGGACGCGCCCGACGCACCCTTCATGAAGCCGGGGACGGACGGGATCGAGATCCACGACACGGTCGCTCCCGCCGACGGGGAGCCGGTCATCGAGAAGGAGCAGCCGAACGGCTTCCTGGGCACGCCGCTGGAGGAGCAGCTGCGCGACGCAGGGGTCGACGAGCTGGTCGTCGCCGGGATGATGAGCAGCATGTGCGTCGACGCGACGGTGCGCTCGGCGTCCGAGCGCGGCTTCACGGTGACGGTCGTGCACGACGCGTGCGCCGCGCCGGACCTCGAGTTCGGCGGGACCGCGATCCCCGGTGCCTCGGTGCACGGGGCGTTCATGGCGGCGCTGGGCGACGGCTACGCGACGCTGCGGTCCAGCGAGGAGGTCGTGGGCGCCTGACGGGCGCGCGTCCGTATCCTCGGAACATGCCCGAGGACCTCATCACGGACGCCGAGGAGCTCCGCGGCTACGTCGGCGAGCCCATCCAGCGCACGCTGGAGAAGGAGCTCGACCACCTCGACCACCACTGCGTCGACTTCCTTGCGCGCTCGCCGATCGCGATGCTCGCGACCTCGGGCGCCGACGGCCGCTGCGACTGCTCGCCGCGCGGTGGCCCGCGTGGGTTCGCGCACGTCCTGGACCCCAAGCACGTCGCGCTGCCCGACTACAAGGGCAACCGCCGCCAGGACTCCCACGTCAACGTGATGGAGAACCCGCACGTCGGGCTCATCTTCCTCATCCCCGGGCTGGGTGAGACGCTGCGGATCAACGGCACCGCGCAGCTCTCTCGCGATCCGGAGCTGATCAACCGGCTGCAGACGAAGGGCGACCCGCCGCAGCTGGCCCTCGTCGTCGAGGCCGACGAGGTCTACCTGCACTGCGCGAAGGCGTGCATCCGCAGTGAGATCTGGGACCCGTCGACCTGGCTGCCCGAGCAGGAGCTGCCGTCGGTGAACCAGATCTACCGCGACCACCGCGACACCCCGGGGCTGACGCCGGACCAGGTCGGGCGGGAGCTCGAGGAGAGCTACCGCACGCGGCTGTGGTGACCGCGCTCGGCGACCCGTTCAGCCACCCGGCAGTTCCGGTGGCGCGCCGCCGCCGCGTGCGAAGCCTCCCGGGAAGCCGCCGGCGCTGACGCCGTCGGCGGTGGCGCGGACGTCGGACGCCTTGACCGAGCCGTCCTTGGTGCTGCCCTGGATCACGACCGTGTCGCCGGGGTGCACAGAGTTGGTGGTGCCCTTCGCCGTGCGGACGACGTTCGTGTTGTCGTTCGTCGTGACGCGCACGGTGGTGCCGTCCTGGGTCTCGACGTAGATGCTCGACCCCCGCTTGCTCTTCACGGTGCCGGTCGTCGTGTCCGACGACGCGCCACTCTGACCACCGGCGGCGCCGCCGCCGCCTCCGGCGCCGGTCGCGCGCGGGAAGCCCGCGGGCAAGGAGCTGGCGACGCTGTTGTCGTCGCCGCGTGCCTTCTGCACCTGCACACCGCCGATGAACCCGAGCACCGCGACGAGGATCGCGGCGAGGGCGACGATCGCGGGTGTGACGCCGGCGCGGCGCCGTCGCGCGGGCAGCGACTCCGTCTCGATCTCGGGCTCGGTCATGTGGTGGTGCTCCTCCGTCATGTCATTCGTGGCGCAGCGCTTCGACGGGGCGCAACCGCGCCGCCCGCGCTGCGGGATAGGTGCCGAAGAACAGGCCGCAGGCCAGCGCTGCGCCGAACGCGAGGACGACCGACGCCCCGCTCGGCATCGGCTGCACCCCAGCGATCCGGAACTGGCTGCCGACGATCCCGGCGACGACACCGAGGAGACCACCGAGCACCGACACGAGCACGGCCTCGGTCAGGAACTGGCCCAGGATGTCCGACTGCCGTGCGCCGATCGCCTTGCGGATCCCGATCTCGCGCGTCCGCTCGGTGACGCTCACGAGCATGATGTTCATCACGCCGATGCCGCCCACCAGCAGCGAGATCGCGGCGACCGCGCCGAGCAGAGTGGTGAAGACCTTCGTGCTCGCGTCCGATGCGTCGCGCACGGAGCCCTGGTTGGCGACCTGGAAGCCGGGGGTCGAGGGATCGCTGACGTTCTTGCGGTCCTCGAGGATCGAGGTCACCTCGGCCTGCGCGGCGTCGAGCGCGTCCCGCGAGCGCGCCTGCACGGTGATGTTGCTCAAGCCGCCGTAGCCGCTGATCGCGTCCTGGACAGCGGTGAGCGGCGCGATCACGACGTCGTCCTGGTCGGTGGTCCCGTTCGATCCCTTGGCCGCGGTGACCCCGATGACCTGGAACTCCGAGCCCTGGACGCGGACCGTCTGCCCCACCGGGTCCTGGCCGTTGAACAGCTCCTGGACGACCGTGGGTCCGAGGACGACGTCGCGCTTGTGCGCCTTCACGTCGGCATCGGTGAACATGCGCCCAGAGGCGATGTCGATGTCGCGGGCTGTCGTGTACGACGGCGTCGTGCCGACGAACGACGACGGCTGGTAGCTCGCCTCGTTGGCCACGAGCGTCGTTCCCGTGGCGGTGACGACGGGCGACGCGCTGCGGACATCGGGGGCGTCGAACTCGTTCTGCAGCGCCGTCGCGTCGGCGGTGGTGAGCGTCACGCCGCCGCCGGAGGCGCGTGTCGGCCCGAACGCTCCGCCCTGCGCCTGCACGATGAGCACGTTGGATCCGAGCGAGTCGATACCCGCCTGGACCTGATGCTGGGAGCCGTTGCCGACCGCGACGAGGATGATCACGGCGGCGACGCCGATCGTCATCCCGAGGATCGTCAGGCCGGACCGCAGCGCGTTGGCGCTGATCCCGCCGAGCGCGGAGCGCAGCGACTCGGCGGCGTTCACGCCGCGACCTGCGTCGGCGCGTCCGAGACGAGTCGTCCGTCCGCCAGTCGCACGATGCGCTGCGCGCGCGCCGCGACCTCGTCCTCATGCGTGATCGTCACGACCGTGCGCCCCTGGGCGTGCAGCGTGTGGAAGATCTCGAGGACCTCCACCGTGGAGTGCGAGTCGAGGTTGCCCGTCGGCTCGTCGGCGAGGATCAGCGACGGGTTGGCCACGACGGCTCGCGCCACGGCGACGCGCTGCTGCTGCCCGCCGGACAGCTCGGACGGCAGGTGACGCACGCGGTCGCTCATGCCGACCGCGTCCAGCGCCGCGAGCGCGCGGCGCCGGCGATCGGCACGCCGCAGGCCGGCGTACATCAGCGGGAGCTCCACGTTCGCCAGCGCGGACATCCGCGGGACGAGGTTGAAGCTCTGGAAGACGAAGCCGATCTTCCGGCACCGCAGGTCCGACAGATCGTCCTCGTCGATGCTGCTGACGTCGACGCCGTCGAGCAGGTAGCTGCCGGACGTGGCGATGTCGAGGCAGCCGAGGACGTTCATGAGCGTGCTCTTGCCGCTGCCGGAGGCGCCCATGATGGCGACGTGCTCTCCCCGCTGGATGGTGAGCGAGACGCCGTCGAGCGCCCGGACCACGACCTCCTGGGAGACGTGGTACTCGCGCACCACGTCCCGGACGTCGATGACCGGCACCATCACGGCAGGCCGCCCGGAGGACCGCCGCTCGGCAAGCCACCGCCGCCGAACCCACCGCCGCCGAACCCACCGCCACCGAGCCCGCCGCCGCCGAAGCCGCCGCGGCCCGTGCCCTGGGTGCGCTGCGTGCCGCCCGTCCCCGTCGAACCCGTGGCGGCGGCGCCGGCGGCGGCGCTCTGGGAGCGCACGACGACCTGCTCGCCGGCGCGCAGCCCGCTGACGATCTGCGTGCTCGAGTCGCCGACGACACCGGTGGTGACGCGGCGCGTCGCCCGCTCGCCGTCGTCGTCGACGGTGACCGTCGAGCCGGTCACCGCCTGGCTCGGGACGACGATGCCGCTGGCCTGCTTCGTGACGATGTCCGCCGTCGCGCTCATGCCGCTCTTCAGCGAGGAGCTCGTCTGCTGCAGCGTCAGCGTGACCGGGTAGCTCACGGCGCTCGTGGACGAGGCTGAGGACGGCCCGAGGCCCACCTTCGTGACGCGCGCCTCGAACTGATCGCCGGCGGCCGCGTTGACGGTCACCGTCGCGCTCTGGCCGACCTTCACCGAGCCGATGTCCGACTCGCTCAGCGACACCTGGATCGTGAACCGGCTGATCTGGCTGAGGGTGATGAAGGCCGAGCTGCTCGACGAGTCGCTTGTCGCCGACGACCCGTTGCCGCCCCCCAGGCCGCCGGAGACGCTGGGGCCGCCGGAGCTCGACGAGCTGCTCGACGAGGACGAGGACGACGAGCTCGACCCGGCCGTCTCGCCGACCTTCCCGTTGATCGCGGACACGGTGCCCGGCACGGGAGCGCGCAGCTTGGTCTCCGCGAGAGCCTCCTCCGCCTGGTCGAGCGTGAGCTGCGCGCTCTCGACGGATGCCTGGGCCGCGGCGACCGAGGTCTGCGAGCCGCCACTGCCGCCCGAGCCGCCCGAGCCGCCCGAGCCACCCGCGGCGACCGCGCCCGACCCGCCGCCGCCCGACGGGGCGGCCGACGTCGGCGTCGTCGGCTGCTTCGGCGTGGTCGTCGTCTGCTTCGGCGTCGTCGTGGTCGTGCTGGGTGTCGTCGTGGTGGGCGTGGTCGTCGTGGGGGTCGTCGTGGCCGGCGCGGGCGTGGCAGGCGTCGTCGTCGCCGGTGTCGTCGTCACGGGCGTGGTCGTGGTCGTCGTCGGGGTCGCCTGGTTGACGACGGCCACGTACGCCGTCGGCGTCGACGCCGTCGTCGCCGCGGCGGTGGACGATGTGCCGGTCCCGGACTCGGCGGCATCGAGCGTGTCCTGCGCGGTCTCGAGGTCGGCCGTCGCCTGTGCCACGTCGACCTCGGCGCTGCGGGAGTCGATCCGTGCCAGAAGATCGCCCTCGCTGACGTGCTCGCCTTCCTCGACGTAGATCTTCTCGACCTTGCCGCTGGAGCCGAAGTTGAGGTCGAGCTCGTTCGCCGGAGCGAGGTTGCCGCTGCCGGAGACCGTCTGCTGGACCACGCCCTCACGTGCCGTCACCGTGCGGTCGGTCGCGGCAGTGGTCTCAGCAGCGTCGCCGAGCGAGATGATCGCGACTGCGGCGGCCACGGCCACGATCGCGCCCAGCGCGAGCGTCGCCGGCCGCGGCCGGTGCAGGGTGGGGAGGCGCACGTCAGCTCGTGGCGGTGGCGGTGGTCGTCGTCTGGGTCTGACCGGGCGGGCGCTGCCCGCGCTGCGGCAGGTCGACCCCGCACTTCTTCAGCGCGGCGCGCAGCTCGTCGGAGAAGCCACCTCCGAAGCCACCCTGCGGTCGCTGCCCGTCGCCCGACGGCGGCTGCCCGTTCTGCGGGGGTCCGTACCCGGACGGCGGCTGCCCGTTGCCGTTCGGCTGCTGTCCACCGGCGGGCGCGGTCGGCACCGTGACCCCCTGCTGCTTGAGGCAGGCCTGCACCTTCTTGTCCTGCAGCGCCGCGAACGGGCCGCCGCCGTTCTGACGTCCCGAGGAAGAGCCGGCGGAGCCCGAGTCGCCCTGCGCGTCACCACTCGAGCCTCCGCACGCGCTCAGGCCGAGCACCGCGATCACAGCAAGGGTGGACAGTGCAATGGGTGTTCGGCGCAACGCGGACTCTCCTCGGGACGGGGTGCACAACGGAGTGTTCGTGACCTGACTGAGCGCCGGCGCGGGAGTCGCTGAGAGAACGCTGAGCGCGCCGTCCGAGGAGCCCGCGGGGGGCGCGGGCTCCTCTTTGGGACGGGTGCAGCCACACGGTCGCCGCGGCGGCTGAGCGGACGCCGAGGTGCGCCTCAGAGGACACTGAGGCCATGAGCATCGAGATCGATCTTGAGGGCCTGTCGGTGATCGTCACCGGCGCCGCGGGCGGGGTCGGGCGCGAGACCGTCGCGGCGCTGCGTCGCGCGGGCGCGTCCGTGGTGGCCGAGGACCTCGACCCCGCCGTGCGCGAGCTGGAGGGCGACGGGGTCGTCGCGCTCGTCGGCGACGTCGCCGACCCTGCGGTCGCCGACCAGGCGGTCGCCACGGCGCGCGAGCGTTTCGGCGGCCCGGACATCCTCGTCAACAACGCCGCCCGCTTCCTGCTGAAGGGGATCCTCGAGACCACCGACCACGAGTGGGACGCCCTGATGCGCTCCAACGTGCGCGGCGTCTTCGTCCACTGCCGGGCGGCGCTGCCGGCGCTCCTCGAGCGACGGGGCAGCATCGTGAACGTCGCGTCGGTGTCGGGCATGGTCGGCTCGCCCGGCCAGGCGGCCTACTGCGCGTCGAAGGGCGCCGTCGTCCAGCTCACGCGGCAGCTCGCGGTCGAGTTCGGGCCGCGGGGCGTCCGGGTCAACGCCGTGGGCCCCGGCGCCATCGACACCGAGTTCGTGTCGCGCAGCCTCGGCCTGCCGCCCGGCGAGCGGCCCGTCCCGCCGGAAGTGCTCGAGTCCCATCCGCTGGGCCGAGTCGCCACACCGCGCGAGATCGCGGACGTCATCGCGTTCCTGGCCTCGCCCCTGGCGGCGTTCATGACCGGCGCGATCGTCATGGCCGACGGCGGGGCCACCGCGCGCTGACCGACGTCGAAGCCCGTCAGCCCAGCGGGCGCGCCGTCGTCACGGTTGACGGCGCGACCGCAGACCCCGGCGCGCGTGGCGACGTCCCGCACGAAGACACGAAAGAAGACGCCCTGGACGCATCCGTGGATGACCAGATCGCGCGCGACGTGACCTGCCGTGCGATCGACGGTCGCAGCTCACCGCGGCGCCTCGTCGGGCCAGCGGCCGTAGCGGTCGAAGTGCGTGCGGGCGGCGTCCTCGGCGGTGCGCTCGGCATCGCCGTCGACGCCGATCCGATGCAGCACGTTCAGCAGCCACACGCTCAGCCCGGCGCCGATGAACGCGGCCGGGCCCTCGGCGCCCTCGACGGTGGGATCGAGGAGGAAGAGCACGAGCCCGATCAGGATCACCGCCGTGGGGAGGATGTAGCGGACGGTGAAGAGGAGACGGGACATGCGACCAAGTCTGGGCCCCGCGAGGGCCGATGTCGCTGGGGCGCAGCGGACTCCCGAGGTAGGGCGAGCCCTACCATCCCGGCCGATGGCGGCGCCCCGCGTCCTGATCGCAGAGGACCAGGTCCTTCTGCGTGAAGGCCTCGCCCGCCTGCTCGCGGACGCGGGCTTCGACGTCGTCGCCCAGGCGGGCGACGCCGAGGAGCTCGTCCGCAAGGCCTCCGCGCACCGCCCCGACGTCGCGATCGTCGACGTGCAGATGCCGCCCGACGGCACCGACGACGGCCTGCGCGCGGCGATCCGCCTGCGCCGGGAGCTGCCCGATATGGGCGTCCTCGTGCTCTCCCAGTTCCTCGACGAGCGCTACCCGCTCGACCTCATCGGCGACGATGCCTCCGGCGTCGGCTACCTGCTCAAGGACCGCGTGGCCGACATCGGCTCGTTCGCCGACGCAGTGCGCCGGGTCGCGGACGGCGGCTCCGCACTGGACCCCGAGGTCGTCGCCCGCATGGTCGGGCGCCGGCGCAAGGACAACCCGCTCGACGCGCTCAGCCCTCGCGAGCGCGAGGTGCTCGGGCTCATGGCGGAGGGGAAGTCCAACCAGGGCATCGCCGATGCGCTCGTGGTCAGCGTCGCGGCGGTGGAGAAGCACGTGACGCGCATCTTCGCCAAGCTCGACATCGGCCACGCGCACGACGAGCACCGCCGCGTCATGGCGGTCCTCACGCTGCTGCGCGCGTCGTAGCGAGCGGCAGCCGCGCCCGGACACGCGTGCCGGCGCCGGGCGCGCTCTCGACGACGAGCGTCCCGTCCAGCGCGGCGACGCGATCCTCCAGCCCGCCCAGGCCGCTGCCCGCCACTCGGTCGGCGCCGCCGCGGCCGTCGTCGCCGATCTCGACGGTGAGCGCGTCGCGATCGGCTGCGATGTGGACCCAGGCCTCGGTCGCCCCGGCGTGCTTGGCGACGTTCGTCAGCGCCTCGGCGACGACGAAGTACGCGGCGACCTCCACGCCCTCGGGGTAGCGGTCGTCCGGAACCGAGACGGTTACGGGCAACGGAGCCCTCGCCGTCAGCGTCTCGACCGCGGCGGCCAGCCCGTGGTGGGTCAACACGGACGGCAGGAGCCCCGAGGCGAGGTCGCGCAGCTCGTCCATCGCCAGGCGCAGCTCGCCCAGCGCGTCGGCCACGAGGTCGTCCTCGCCGCTGCGCTGGGCCGCGAGCTGCAGCGCGATGGCCACGTTGACCAGCCGCGCCTGCGCACCGTCGTGCAGGTCGCGGCCCAGGCGCCGGCGCTCGGCGTCGGCCGCCGCCACGATCCGGGCGCGCGAGGCGTGCAGCTCCGCCGCCCGGACGCGCTCGGCCTCGGCGCGCAGCGGCTCGGAGATGTCGCGGAAGGCCACGACAGCGCCGCGGCCGCCGTCGACCTGGACGGGTGCGGAGCTGTAGGCGACGGGCACCAGCTCGCCGTCGCGGCGGACGAACCAGTCGTGATCGACCCGCACGGTCTCACCCGTCGCGCGCGGGCGCAGCAGCGGGCACTCGTCCTCTGGGAACGGCGTCCCGTCCGGCCGGGTGTGGTGGATCGTGGCGTGGCTCGGCGCGCCGAGGAGGTCCTCCTCCCGGTCGTAGCCGAGCGTGGCGACCGCCGTGGGGTTCGCGAACCGGACGCGCCCGTCCGGGTCGACGAGGTACACGGCGTCGCCGAGGCTGGCGAGCAGCGCCTCGAGGAGGTCTGAGCCGGGCTGGAGCACCACGCCCGGATCGTGTCACGGCCTGGCGATCGCGCCCCAGTCGTCGACGATGCGCTGCGCCGTGCGCCACGCCACCGCCTGCACCGTCAGCGTCGGGTTGCTGCCGCCCACGGACGGGAAGACGGAGGCGCCGAGGACGCCGACGTTCGGCGTGTCGTGGATGAGGCCCCAGCCGTCGACGACCGAGGTGTCGGGGTCGTCGCCCATCCGGGTCCCGCCCGCGCAGTGGCGACCCTCCACGTGCAGGCCCGGCGTCTGCCAGGTCTCCGCAGCGCCCATCTCCTGCAGGAGCTCGTCCTGCCGGCGCGCGATGAAGGCGCACGCCGCCTGCTCGTTGGCGTGGATCCGGTGGGTCACGCGGACGACGGGCGCCCCGTGGGGGTCGGTCGTCGCCGGGTCGAGGTCGAGCCGGTTGTCCTCGTAGGGGAGGGCGTCGAACTGCGCGTAGATCGAGCCGACCGACTGCGCGTTCTCCTTCATCCACGCCTTCCACGCCGAGCCCCAGCGCGGGACGTACGACGGGTGCGGGGTCCCGCGCGCGAACATGAGCGGGGCCAGCTCGTGCGTGTTCGTGATCATCCCGCCGCCGACGAAGTCCTCGCCGGCGTGATCGAAGTTGTCGGCGTTGAAGTCGTCGATGCAGGTGACCTGCGAGCCGTTGCCGTTGAAGAGGTTCAGCCGCTTGCCGGGGAACCGCCCGTACGTCATCGGGAACACGTGCGCCATGTAGCCAGCGCCCACCTGGCTGCGGTCGTTGCCGAGGCCGCCGGGGTGCGCCTTGGAGGTGGAGAGCAGCAGCAGGCGCGTGTTCTCGTACACGTAGGTTCCGACGAGCACCACCTTGGCGGGTTGGGAGAACGTCTCCCCGTCGCGGACGAACCGCACGCCGCGCGCCAGCCCGTCGTCGCCGGTGTCCACCCGGAGCACGCGCGCGCCCGTCTCGATGCGCAGCAGCCCCGTCGCCTCGGCACGAGCGATGACGTTGAGGTTCGTGGACGCCTTCGCGTCCTGGTGGCAGACGTTGTTCTGGCAGAACCCGCAGAACGTGCAGACGCCACGGCCGTCGAACGGCTCGGTGTTGATCGCCGCCGGTGCGGGGAACGGATGCCAGCCCAGGCTCGACGCGGCACCCGCGACGAGGTCGCCCCACCCCGTCCTGCGCAGCGGCGCCATGGGGAACCCGCGGGTGCGGGGGCCGTCGAATGGGCTGCGTTCGGCGCCGCTCACCCCCAGCTCCCACTCGACGCGGTCGTAGAACGGCTCGAGCTCGTCGTAGGAGAGCGGCCAGTCTGCGAGCGTCGAGCCGTCTGGCACGGCGCCCTCGCCGTAGCGCTCGATCGTCGCGCTGCGGCTGCGGAAGTTCCAGGGCAGGAAGCGGATGCTCAGGCCGTCGTAGTGCACCGTGGTGCCCCCGACCGCGTTCATCATCAGCGTCGGCCAGGGGGAGGGACCGGCCTCGACGGACGCATCCTCACGCCAGGTCGGCTGCTCGTGCAGCGCCTTCGGCCGTGCGAGCCACGCCCGCGTGTCGTTGCGGATCTCGTCGAACGCGTGGTCGTCGCGCGTGAGCCGCGGTCCTGCTTCCAGGCCCACGACGTCCAGGCCGGCGGCGGTCAGGACGTGCGCGGCGATCCCGCCCGCGGCGCCCAGGCCGACGATCACGACGTCGGCCTCCGGTAGGCGTTGCGTCATCCGACCGTGCCGATCCGCTGCTCGGGCTCCGTCCACACCGCCTGCGGGCCGTCGTAGCCCAGGAGGGTCCAGCCCGCGCGGTCCCGGTTGCCCCCGTAGGACGGGTCGCCGAACATGCCCTCGAACACCTGGCGTCGCAGGAGCTCGAAGAACGCACTCGACGTCCCGCGCTCGAGATCGGCGAGCAGCGCGTCCTGCTCGGCGGGTTCGATGTCGGCGAACGCCTGCCCGTGCCGCTCGCGTGCGGTCGCGTCGAGAGAGGAGAGGCCGGCGACGTACGCGGGGAGGAGGTGCGCATCGTCGCCGGCCAGCGCCTGACCGACGTACTCGACGGCCCCGGCGGGAAGGGCGCCGGGGCCGAGCTCGTCGGTGGGGATCAGGCGGTCTGCGATGGTCCGGAGCGTGCGCGTCTGCGCCGCGTCGAACGGACCCACGGATTGGTCAGACAGCATCCGGCCTGATGGTATACCAACAGGCCCGGAGGGGATGCTGCCTAGTTGTCCTGGCTGGTCCGCTGCGGGTAGGAATGGATCAGCAGGTCCGTGAGCATCTCGTCCTTGATCTCGTCGGTCGAGGTGCGGATCTCCTCGCGGACGGTGGTGACGGAGTTTCGATCGGGGCGGGTGCGGGATTCCATGACGGTCTCTCAGCGTCGGCGGGGGCGGGATCGGACGAGCACCAGTGTGCCGCGCCGTCGACGCCCGAGGCATCGGGGGAACCCTCCAGCGGGGTGGTGCTAACCCCCGGCCTGCATCGTCGCGAGGTACTGTCCCGGTCATGAGCGACGATGACGGCCTCGACGCACTCTCCTCGTCGGAGCTGCACGACCTCGCGGTCCACCGCGCGAAGCGCCACCTTGACGTCAAGTTCTTCTGGCAGCTCGTCGAGACGCTGCCGGCGGCGGAGGCTGCGACCGGCAACCTCGATCAGGCCGAGACCAACGTCCTGAAACTCAGCGCGCACGTCGACGACATCACCGAGTCCGGTCAGGGCGAGGTCGGCGAGGCGATGCGCCCGTTCTACCTGGACTACCTGCGCAGACACGGCGTCACCGCGCCGGCCTCCTGACGGGCAGGCGACTACTCCCTGTCGCCTGCCACCCACGCCGTCGCCGTGTTCAGCTCGGCGACCGGGTAGACGCGCGTCTCTCCCGGGATCATCCAGGCGAACAGGCGCACGGCGCGGACCATCCAGCCGATATCGGTCACGATCGCGGAGCGGACCCAGGCGTCGTGGTGGCGGATGCCGAGGTCGGCGCCGAGCCTCGCGTCCGCCCACAGCGCGCCGGCCTCCATCTCCTCGACGTCCTCGATGAGGTACAGCGTCCGCAGCCCGTCGCCTGACTCGAGCGCGCGGCGCAGCTCGGGCGTGAGCACCTCGTCGTAGTCCTCGCGCTCGACCTCGCCGCTGACGCGGAATCCGAGCGTGCCCGCAGGCATGTCGTGGAGTCGCTCGATCATGACCCGATGGTCCTCCTCGCCCGCGTGGCTGCGCCTCACCCGGCGCGAGTGATCCGGGTCGCGTTAACGCAGGCTTAGTGGCAGTCCTCACATGCCGTTCGGATTCCTCAGGTTCCATTGCCGCGTGCACGTCTTGGTCGCCGACGATGAGCCCGAGGTGCGGGAGGAGCTCGGGTCGATCCTCGAGGTCGAGGGCTTCGACGTGTCGTTCGCCGGGTGCGGGTCCGCCGCGTGGCGCAGCCACGCGGCGGTGCCCGCGGACGCGATCCTGCTCGATGTCCGCATGCCCGACCTCGACGGGCTGGAGATCTGCCGACGGATGCGCGACACGGGCGACCGGACGCCGGTCCTCATGCTCACCGGCGGCGAGCGGGTGCGCGACCGCGCGACGTGCCTGGAGGCCGGTGCCGACGACTACCTGGCCAAGCCGTTCGCGCGGGAGGAGCTGCTCGCACGGCTACGAGCGCTGTTGCGCCGGTCGAGCCGGGTCGGCCCTTCGAAGCGGCTGCGGTTCGGCGATCTCGAGCTCGACCCGCTGGAGCGTCAGGTCATCCGCGACGGATGCGCCACCGAGCTGACGCGCACCGAGTTCCTGCTGCTCGAGCTGTTCCTACGTCGCCCCCGGCAGGTGCTGACGCGGGCGCAGATCTTCGAACGCGTGTGGGGCTACGACTTCGGTCCCGCCTCGAACTCGCTCGAGGCCTACGTCGGGTGCCTGCGGCGCAAGACCGAGGCTCAGGGGGAACCGCGCGTGCTCCATTCGGTCCGCGGGATCGGCTACGTGCTCAGGGCGTCGTGACCGGTCCTCCGCCGTCTCGACGGGGGCTCGCCGCGCCACTCGACACGGGCCCGCTCCGCTCCACGCTCGAGCTTCGTGGGCTGCTCGCCGAGCCTGATGCGCACACCCGTCAGCGCGAGCTCGTCCGCGCCAGCCTGCTCCTCCGTCCCGCTGTGGGCCGCGTGCCCCGGCTCGGCGGAGCGCGTGATCGCCCGTAGGGTCGTGCCATGGACATCACCCGAAGCAGCACCGACACCGTCAAGGCTCCGGCGGATTGGTTCACCGGCGACGTCTACCTCGACGCGGTCGCCGCCGCGCCAGCGCCCGCACGTGTGCAGGCCAACCTCGTCCACTTCACGCCGGGCGCGCGCACCGCGTGGCACACCCACGCGCTGGGTCAGACCATCTTCGTGACCGAGGGCGTCGGGCTGTGCCAGCGTCGTGGCGGGCCGATCGAGGTCATCCGTCCCGGTGACCGCGTCTTCTTCGAGCCCGATGAGGATCACTGGCACGGCGCAGCCCCGAACCGCTTCATGGCGCACATCGCCATGAACGAGGTCGACGCCGACCACGCACTCGCCGTCTGGGGCGACAAGGTGACCGACGACGAGTACGCCGCCGCCCCGGCGACCTGAGAGGAACGCACATGGAGCTGCGCCCCCTGGGACGCACCGGCGTCTCGGTCAGCAAGCTGTGCCTCGGCGCGATGATGTTCGGCGCCTGGGGCACTACCGACCACGACGAATCGATCCGGATCATCCACGCGGCCATGGACGCGGGGATCAACTTCATCGACACCGCCGACATCTACTCGCAGGGCGAGTCGGAGGAGATCGTCGGCAAGGCGCTGGGCGGCGGGAAGCGCGACGACGTCGTGCTCGCGACGAAGTTCTTCGTCCCGATGGGAGAGGCCCCGAATCAGGGCGGCGTCTCCCGGCGCTGGATCATGCAGGAGGTCGAGAGCTCGCTGCGGCGCCTGGGCACAGACTGGATCGACCTGTACCAGGTCCACCGCTACGACCCGGACACCGACATCGAGGAGACGCTCGGCGCGCTCAGCGACCTCGTGCACCAGGGCAAGGTCCGCTACGTCGGCTCCTCGACCTTCCCCGCGGCGACGATGGTGGAGGCGCAGTGGGTCGCGCGTGACCGCGGTCTGCAGCGCTACGTGTCCGAGCAGCCGCCCTACTCCATGCTCGTGCGGGGGATCGAGGCCGACGTGCTGCCGACCGCCGAGCGCTACGCGATGGGCGTGATCCCGTGGAGCCCGCTCGGCGGCGGCTGGCTGTCGGGCCGCTACCGCAAGGGCGCCGACGCACCCACACCGGCGTCCGCGGCGCGCCGCCGGCTCGCCGACCGCTACGACCTGTCGCTGCCCGCCAACCAGCGCAAGCTCGACGCGGCCGACCAGCTCGCGCAGCTGGCCGACGAGGCCGGCATCTCGCTGATCCAGCTCGCGATCGCGTGGGTCGCCAACCACCCCGCGGTGACCTCGCCGATCATCGGGCCGCGCACGATGCAGCAGCTGGAGAGTCAGCTGCCCGCGGCGGATCTGGTGCTCGAGCAGGCCGTGCTCGACCGCATCGACGAGATCGTCCCGCCGGGGACGAACGTGAACCCCGCCGACAGCGGCTGGGAGAACCCGGCGCTGGGCGCGGCAGCCAGGCGGCGCCAGCGACGCTCCGCGTCGTCTAGCCGAGGGCGGGGGTGAGCCGCCGGGGTCCCGAACGCGCCTGGACGCCGTGGAAGGCTGCGTACGCGTAGGGGTGATGGAACACGTCGAGCGCGCGCTCGTGGCCGCCGACCGCGATCTCGAACGATTCACCGGTCCGCGCGTCGAATGCGGTGACCGTCACGCGATCCTCGGCCGGGTGCCAGAGGAGGCGCACCTCGATGCCGTCGGTGGTGCGGCTTTCGAGCTCGATGGTGTCGTGGGGGCTGGTCATGGCCGTGCTCTCGTCGGGATCGGAGTCGTATGCCGTAGCGGTGATGGTGCCCGCCCCAGCAGCACCGGGCAGTTGCGCCACCCCGCGTCCGGCCGGTGGCCGACCCGCCGCCCGGGGTGCGGGAAGCACCACCCGGAAAGACGACTAGATCCGCTCGATCTTCGCCAGCCAGGCCGGGACACCGCGCGCGTCGAACCTCGTCACGATCCGATCCGCAGTGACCGAGGCAACGGTCCAGCCATCTGCGAACGCTGCCCTCAGCCCCTCCTGGCTGACGGGATGCGGGCCGCAGGCACCAGGTCCGACGTCGCTGAAGCAGAGCACGTACAGGGTCGCGCCACGTCGGGTCACGGACGCCAGACCCGTCACGTAGTCGCGCCGCTCATCGCTGTCGAACGTGTGGAGCAGCCCGCAGTCGAGCACTGTGTCGAACACGCGACCCAGCCGGTCCAGATGCAGGGCATCGGCGACCACGAAGGCAACGTCCAGGCCGCGAGCAGCGGGCTTCTCCCGCGCGATCGACAGCGCGGTCTCCGCCACATCGACTCCCAGCACAGTCAGACCCAGCGACGCGATGTGCAGCGCGTTGTCGCCCGTCCCGCATCCCGCATCGAGGACCGAGCCGGTGAACGCGCCGTCGCCGGCCAGGCGCACGATCGCCGGCTGCGGTCCGACGTCCCAGGGTGCCGGGCCGTCCCCGTACGACGCGTCCCAGGGCTGACCCGCCCGCCGCTCGTGGCTGGTCGGTTCGCGCCCGCCGTACGGATCGTCGCCGTGTCGGCGATCCTCGTCGAGACGCACTGCGATCGGACGTCCTCGATCGCCTGGCTCGTGCCCTTCGCCCGACGCACCGGTGGCGGGCGGTGCAGGCGGCCGCGGGCCACCTGGCGGGCGGGCCCGCTGGTCTGCGGGGTCAGGCACGCAGCGGACTCTACGGATGCCAAGGGCGGGGTGGATGAGGCGTCGTTGGGTTGAGGCGTAACGTGGCGGCATGCCGACGCCGCAGTGGCTGCTCCTCGGGTTCGGCGTGGCGCTCGCCGTCTACGCCGCGCTTGTCGTCGGCCTGATCCTGGCGGGGCGACGTAGCGACGCCCGGGCATTGGCCACGTTCATCCCCGACTGTCTTGTGCTGTTGCAGGGGCTTCTGCGCGACCCACGTGTCCCGACCGGGCGGAAGGTTCTCATGGCCGCGTTGGTCGCCTACGTCGCTCTGCCGTTCGACCTCATCCCCGACTTCATCCCGGTGGCCGGGCAACTCGACGACGCGATCATCGTCGCGCTTGTGCTGCGATCCGTGCTGCGCGGGGCTGGTCCACACCTCCTGCGCGAGCATTGGCGCGGGCCGCAACGATCGTTGGACGTGCTCATGGGCGTCGCCTACGGACCGGTCTAGGCGAAGTGCATGCCTTCGGCGATCTCGCCGGCGACGACGACGTCGACGACCCTGTGGAACGGCGGCCACCAGCCCGTGTTGGCGACGAAGTGCGTCCGGTCCTGCCAGACGCCTCTGAGCCGGTGCCCGGGGAGCTCGGCCACGAGCAGCCAGGGTGGCCCGGTGATCGCGACCGCGGCGACGACGACGAACGCGAACGCCACGCTGCTCTCGACGGCGAGCTCGTCGCCGGCTCGGTCACTGCTCGGAGACGGTCAGTCGCGCGCCTCGACCGCCTTGACGACGTCCGTGATGGCCTGGCTCGATCGGGCGGCGTCGTCCTTGTCCTCGATGAGCGATTCGTGCGTTGCGCCGGCGACGGTGCGGTGACTGCTGCGGCGCGACAGCATGGCGAGGTCGTCCTGTTCGGCCGCCCAGCCCGCGGCGGCTCCCGTTCCGGCGCTGAGGACCACCAGGGGCCGGTCGCCGAGCGTTGTCAGCTCGGCCGCCCTGTCCAGCTCGGCCGGCATCCCGTCGACATCGCGGACGAATTGGGCCGCCTGCGTCGTCGGCTTGCCGTCCTTGGGATCCGATACGAGTCGCGCGAGGCCCATGCGTGCCAGCGTGGGCACGACGGCGAGCACCCGGTTGGTTCCCGCGAACGCGTTGTCCTGGTGGGGGTGCATCGAGTCCAGCAGGACGATGCCGGCGACCTCGCCCGGGTAGCGGTGGGCGTAGCCGAGCGCGTACATGCCTCCCAGCGAGTGGCCGGCGATCACGTACGGACCGGGCACGTGCGCGCGCTGGAGGAGGAGGTGCAGGTCGCGGGCGGCGTCGGCGCGGTCAGCGGGGACGCCGTCGCTACGGCCGTGGCCCGCCTGGTCGTAGGCGCAGATGGTCGTGGTGCGCGCGACGTTCGGGGCGATCCAGCGCGCCATCGTCGCGGCGGATTCGCCGAGCCCGGGCTCGAGCACGACGGTGGGGCTGCCCGAGCCGGTGCAGCTGATGTTCAGGCGATGCCCGCCCACATCGATCAGGTGGCTGCCCGCGACATGGCTGAGCGCCGGGTCGGTCGCGTTGAGCAGCGTCTCGTAGCCGCCGCCGACCGCGGCGACTGCGAGGAAGCCGAACACGGGATACAGCAGCCATCGCTGGCCGCCCGGGGAAGACTGGCGACGGGCCTGGACCACCATCCAGACGACGAGCGCCAGCAGCAGGGGAGGCCAGACCCAGCCGAGCACGGTCATGGCCGTCGCGTCGGGAGCGACGATGATGAGCGCGACGCCGGTGAGGCCCATCGCCGCCGCGGCGACGGCGGCCCAGCGCTGCGGCCGGTCGGTCATGCGCGCCGAGAGCACGGCGAGCAGCGCCCAGCCGACGGCGAAGCCGACCAGGACCGCGCCGGTGATGACAGGCTCGCGATCGCCGCCGAACGGTCCCATCGCCAGCCCTCCGGCCGCGAGCAGCCCGGCCGTCAGCGAGACCGCGACGATCAGCGCGGATCGCCGCGAGCTCCTCGACGGCGCGGGCGGCGGGGTGGCGTGTTCGTTCACGACACGCACTTCCTCTCTGGGGCGGCGTGCGGGTGCCTGGTGGCGTCGTGCCGCGCGCTGATCCGCTTCTGATCGCGACCCGACGCCGTTCGTCAGGGCCGCGGCGCTCGGAGATCCGCTCCGCATCATCGGGCTGCGGGCGGGGAGCCCACGGATCCGAGGACAGTGGCGACCAGCGCTGGTCCGGCGTCGTCGTCGCTCACGCGCCCGGCGCCCAGCTCGCCGCTGGCGGCGTGCATGAGCGCCATCAGCATCGACAGGTGCCAGGCGGCGGGGACGTCAGCGCGGAAGCTCCCATCGGCCTGGCCGCGCCGGATCAACGGCTCCAGCGTCGCGAGCACCGACGAGTGGCGATGGCGTAGCTCGTCGTGCCCCTGCTGCCGGGTGTTGATGGCGACGAGCGCGTGGTAACGCCCGAGGCGCTGCCAGCTCGCGGCCACGACCCGGGCCAGCGCCTCGGCGGGGTCGCCGCGATCCGGCTCGGCGGCGTCGATGACCTCGCCGACTTCAGCGATCGCGCGGTGGGTCACGGCTTCCAGCAGCGCTTCGCGGGTGGGGAAGTGCACGTAGATCGTCGCGCGCACGACGCCGGCGCGGCGCGCGATCTCGGCCATGCTGGCGTCCGGGTCGCTCGCCAGGGCGTCGACGGCTGCGTCGAGGATGCTCGCGATGCTGCGCTCGGCGTCGGCGCGCCGGCGTGGCGCGCCCGCGGCGGTGGTGTCGTGGGAGCTCATCGCGTGGCTAGTGGACGGAGACGCGCGGGGCGAGCGCGAGCTTGGGCAGGAACGTCCGCGCGGACGGGAGGACGAGCAGCGCGGCGGCGCTCGCGACGCCGGCGATGACCGCCGCGACCAGGAACGCGTCGCCGATGCCGCCGACGGCGGTCGGACCGGCCGCGCCGGCGGCGATCGTGGCGAGGATCGCGATGCCCAGCGAGCCCCCGATCTCGTGGCCGGTGGTGTTCAGCCCGGAGAGCATCCCGGTCTCGTGGTCGGCGGCGCCGGTGAGCACCGAGACGGCGACCGACACGAGCACGATGCCGAGGCCGAAGCCGGCGACGAGCATGCCGGGCAGCACGTCGGAGGTGTAGCTCCCGTCCGCGCTGACGCCGGAGAGCAGCAGCATCCCGGCGGCCGCGATCGCGAACCCGCCGGCCAGCGGGAGACGGACGCCGGCGTGGGTGATGAGGTGGCCTGCGGCATGCACCCCGGCGCCGATCGCGACGGCGAACGGAAGGAACCCGAGCCCGGTCTCGAGCGCGCCCGGTCCCCAGCACGTTCTGCAGGTACAGGGAGGACAGGAGGAACGAGCCGAACAGCACGGCCGAGGCGGCCAGCATCATCACCACGCCGCCGCCCACAGCGCGGTCGGCGAGGCGCTGGACCCGCAGCAGCGGTCGGCCGCTGTTCAGCTCCAGGACGGCGAAGGCGGCGAGGCCGGCGAGCGCTGCGCCACCGATGCCCAGCGTCTGCATCGATGCCCAGCCGCTGGTCTGGGCCTGGGAGAGGGCGTAGACCAGCGCGCCGAGGCTGGCGGTTGCCACCAGCGCGCCGCGCAGGTCGAGGCCACGCCACTGCGGACCGGTCGTGTCGGCCGGCAGGAGGTGTGTGGCTGCGGCGGCGAGCAGCAGACCGACGGGCAGGTTGATGAAGAAGATCGCGCGCCAGTCGACGAGCTCGGTGAGCGCGCCGCCCAGCAGGACGCCGATGGCGGCGCCGGCGCCGCCGACCGCGCCCCACACACCGAGCGCCTTGGCGCGCTCGGGGCCCTGGAACGTGGTGGTGATGATCGACAGGGCCGCCGGGGAGAGCATCGCGGCGCCCATGCCCTGACCGGCCCGAGCGGCGAACAGCATCGCTCGCGTCGGCGGCGAGCGCCGTGACGAGTGAGGAGGCTGTGAAGACGGCAAGGCCGGTGAGGAAGACGCGGCGGCGTCCGAGCAGGTCGGCGGCGCGGCCACCGAACAGCAGCAGGCTGCCGAAGATCAGCGAGTAGCTGGTGATCGTCCAGCCGATGTCGGCCCGGGCGATGTTCAGGTCCTTGGCCAGATCGGGCAGCGCGACGTTCACCGCGCTGATGTCGAGGATGACCATGAGCTGCGCGACGGACAGCAGCAGCAGCAGCGACCACCGGGTGCGACTGCGGGTGCTGGCTGTGCTGGGTGTGTGGTGTCCGCCGTGCATGGAGCCCTCGCTCTGAAGTCAGACAGTCGTGTCTGGACTAATGAAATCAGACAGTGATGTCTGATGTCAAGGTCGACGACCCGCCGGAGACGACGTACCGCCGCGAGGCACGCGTGGCGCGTCTGTCGATGACCGCTCGGCCTCCGGCCGAACGACTCTCGAAGGCGCTACGGGTTCGCGTCGGGGTGGCCGATGCGGGCCAGCACCCCGTCGCTCAGCTCGACGTCGTGGGGAAGCGCCCTGAGCGTGGACGCGTCGATGTCCACGCCGTTCGCCCGGAGCATGCCGGCGAGCCAGCCCCAGTACTCCGCGTCCGCTTCCTCACGCGTCTGGCCACGTGGTCGCTCGTCCGGGCCGACCACGTCGCGCGCGGCGTCCTGCATGTCCTCCACGGTCTGGTGCGCCCAGATGCTGCGCCGCCTCAGCGCTCGTGCTCCTCCGGCGTCGGCTCGTCCGCCGCCTCCCAGGAGTAGCCGGCCTGCGCGGCCCCGCCCCGATCGGCGAGCAGCACGACACGGCGACCGTCCTCCAGCACCGCATCCAGCCGCGCCGACACCGACATCCTGAAGGCGTCAGGACCGTCATCGTCGTGGCGGCCGAGATCGACGAACGTCAGCAAGCGCGCGACGGCAACCACGTCGTCTCAGTGTGCGACGGGCTCGCGCAGGCGGGCGATCTCGCCTCGTTCATAGAGGATCCCGTCGCTGTCCTGACCACCGGATGCGGCGAGCGCGTGGGCGAGGTCCAGCGCTGCGCGCAGCACGTGCCTGGCGTTGCGGTGGCTGCGGTCGCCGTGACCGGAGCGGATGAACCTCTTGCGCTGCCTGCGCGGCGCGCGGAGCGCGGTGAGCTCGAGCCCGATCGCCACCAGGAAGCCGATGACGACCAGGCCCGGAAGCAGGGTGCGGCGATCCAGGCCGAAGAACCGATGCTCGACCGGGGACCTGCCCGGTCGGCGTCAGGCCATCAGACCGTCGGGCTGCTGTCACAACCTGGCATCCCGCCCATTCCCGCCGCACTGGATCCGGGCTAGCCGGTCACCGCCCCGTGGTCCTGACTGGCCTCGGGCATGATCGAGCCGTACTCGAAGCAGTTCGCGCCGGGCACCTCGTACAGGAAGATCGACAGCTCGTCCTTCGCGTCGCCCGTGATCTTGCTCCACGCGTCTGCGATGGCATTGATCAGGCGGCCGCGCAGCTCCTCGGACCGCCCCGAGCGGATGAGTCCCATCATGCGGGGCGAGGTCGTCTCCTCGCCGTCGATGAACATCGACCCTCGTGGAGCCTCGAAGAAGGAGCAGTGTACGTAGCGCGTGGGCGCGCCGGTGAGCTCGCTGTGGACCTGCGCCACCGTCCGCGATATCTCGGCTTTGTGATCGAGGGTCGCCGCACCCGTGGGCGCGGTGAACTCGTAGACCGGCATCGTGCACTCCTCTCGTCGGGCCCGCTTCGCTGTCCTCGATGAGTCTGACGCCCTCCGGGCGGGCGCCGCCTGACACGCGACGTTGTGTTACGCACAGAGGGGTGAGAGTGTGGGTCCCCGCTGTCGGACGACTGGAGACGCTGCATGCCCAAGTTCCTGTTCGTGGCCTCGTACACGCTGGAGGGCGCCAAGGGTGTCCAGAGCGCCGGTGGAAGCGGGAGACGTGACGCGATTGCCGCGATGGCCGAGAGCCTTGGGGGCAAGCTGGAGAGCTTCTACTTCGCCTTGGGCGAGGCCGACGCGTACGTGGTCGTCGACGTCCCCGACCACGAGACCGCCGCGGCCGCGTCGATCGCTGTCAACGCCGCTGGGGGCGCGACGGTCAAGACGGTCTTGCTGATGACGCCGGAGGAGATCGACGCCGCCGCGAAGCGCTCCGTCGACTACCGGCCACCCGGCGCTTGAGCTGAGCGGGACGATCTCGCTTCGGTCGGAACCGTCTGTGGCCGGCTGTCGTCATCTGTCGCTGCCATGAGTGCTGCCATGGCCGGGCCCTCGAACCGGATCACTTTCGGTCGACCATGCTCGCGACCCCGCGCGTCCTCGACTGGTGCACGCACCTGCTCTGAGCCAACGCACATGCGAACCTTCCGTGAGGCGAGGGCAGTCGTGCTCGGCCGCACCTGACCGACAGGGAGAACGCACTCCATGCAGTTCCACCACCATGGATACGTCTCGGGTGATCCGCGCGTGCAGCCCGCGGCGGGCGACGGCCGCGAGTGGACGCCCGAGCTCCCGGACGAGGTCGACGTCCTGATCATCGGCGGCGGCCCGGCCGGCCACATCGCGGCGGCGCAGCTCGCCCAGTTCCCGGGGGTCACGACACGTCTGATCGAGCGCTCCGAGGGACGTTTGGAGCGCGGTCGCGCGGACGGCGTGCAGGCACGCACGGTCGAGACGTTCCATGCGTTCGGCTTCGCGAACCGCATCGTGGAGGAGGCCTACTGGATCACCGCGATGGCCTTCTGGCGGCCGGATCCCCAGGACCCCGCGCGGATCGTCCGCGCCAGCATGCCCGCCGACGATCCGAACGGCATCAGCGAGTTCCCGCACATCATCGTCAACCAGGCGCGCGTCCAGGACTACTTCGCCGAGGTGATGGCCAACGCACCGACGCGCATGAGGCCCGACTACGGGCTCGAGCTGCTCGACTTGGAGGTGCGCGACAACGAGCCCGGCGAGCACCCCGTCGTCGTCAGGCTGCGCCGGCACGACGGCACCGGCGACGGCGACGGCGACGGCGAGGAGCGCACCGTGCGCGCCAGGTATGTGCTCGGCGCCGACGGCGCCCGCAGCAGGGTGCGCGAGTGCATCGGCCGCGAGCTCGTCGGGGAGCAGGCGATGCACGCGTGGGGGGTCATCGACGTCCTGGCCGCCACCGATTTCCCCGACATCCGCACCAAGTGCGCGATCCAGTCCCACGACGGCGGCAACATCCTCCTGATCCCGCGCGAGGGCGGGCACCTGTTCCGCATGTACGTCGACCTCGGCGAGCTCGAGGAGGGCGACCGTGGCGCCGTGCGCCGGACGTCGGTCGACGACGTCATCGCACGCGCCAACCGGATCCTCCACCCCTACGCAATCGACGTGAGGTCGGTGGCCTGGTGGAGCGTGTACGAGGTCGGGCACCGGCTGACCGACAAGTTCGACGACGTGGCGCAGGAGGACGTCGGCACCCGCACGCCGCGGGTCTTCATCGCCGGCGACGCCTGTCACACGCACAGCGCCAAGGCCGGCCAGGGCATGAACGTGTCCATGCAGGACGGCTACAACATCGCCTGGAAGCTGGGGCACGTCCTCGACGGCCGCGCGCCCGCATCGCTCCTGGACACCTACTCCGCCGAGCGCCACGCCGTCGCGCAGGAGCTCATCGACTTCGACAAGGAGTGGTCCGGGCTCATGGCATCGCGGCCCGGCGATGCCGATGACCCGGCCACGGTCGAGGCGTTCTACGTCGAGACGTTCGACTTCACGACCGGCTTCATGACCTGCTATCGGCCCTCGATGGTGACCGCTGGACCCACGCACCAGGACCTGGCGGCCGGCTTCCCGATCGGGACGAGCTTCAAGTCCGCGCCGGTCGTGCGCGTCTGCGACGCCAACCCGGTGCACCTCGGCCATCACGCGCGCGCGGACGGGCGCTGGCGGATCTACGCGTTCGCGGACGGTGCGGCGCCGGGCGATGCGCCGGCCCTGTCGCAGTTCGCCGCCTGGCTCTCCGACGACGACGAATCGCCGTTGCGCTGCACACCCGCCGACGCCGACTCCGACGCCTGGTTCGACGTGAAGGCGATCTACCAGGGGCCGTTCGACACCGTCGACATCGGCGCGGTCCCGGCGGTCTTCCTTCCGCCGACCGGGCCCTACGGCCTCGTCGACTACGAGAAGGTCTTCGCCGCCGGCCCGGGACCGGACGGGACGGGCGAGGACATCTTCGAGGTCCGAGGCATCTCTCGCACCGGTGCCGTCGTCGTGGTGCGCCCGGACCAATACGTCGCCGCCGTCATGCCGCTGGCCGCGACCGACGGGCTGCGCGCGTTCTTCGAGCCGGTGCTCCTCAACGCCCCGGCGGGAACGGCCGGGCGGCGGTCCGCGGCTCGGGGCTGATGCAACGACGAGGGCCCCGCTCGCGCGGGGCCCTCGCACTGCATGCCCAGCTCCGGTCAGGGAGCTACTTGATGAAGAGCATCTCCTCGTACTTGGGCAGCGGCCAGAGGTCGTCTGCCACGATCTTCTCGAGCTTGTCGGCCACCGTGCGGACCGCGAGCATCGCCGGGATCACGCTGTCGCGCATGTACTTCGCCTCGCCCAGCGCGTCCACGTCCTCGGGGTGGTCGGCGTTGACCTCTTCGAGCGCGAAGAGCGCCTGGGTGAGATCGTCCACGAGGTCGGCGGTCTCGTTGATCAGGACCTCGATGTCCGCGAGCTTGAGCTCGTTGAGGTGGCGGATGGCCGCCGGCAGGATCATCGTCCGCGCGATCGAGGCGGCCGTCTCCGCCTCGATGTTCAGCGTGATGATGTACTGCTCGACCAGCACCTCGTAGCGCGACTCCAGCTCGCGCTCGGAGAGCACGCCGTACTTCGAGAACGCCTCGACCGTGGTCGGCGCGATGATCGCGGGCAGCGCATCCGGCGTCGTCTTGAGGTCGGAGAGCCCGCGCTTGATCGCCTCGGCGTGCCACTCCTCCGAGTAGCCGTCGCCGCTGAACACGACGCGCTTGTTCGCCAGCCACTTCTCGCGCACGATCTCGAGGACCGCGGCGTCGAGCTCGGTGCCGTCCTTCAGCGCTGCCTCGAGCTTGTCGCTCATCTCGTCGACGGCCTCGGCGACGATCGTGTTGAGGACGGTGTTGGGAAGGCCCAGCGTCATGCTCGCGCCGAGCGCGCGGAACTCGAACTTGTTGCCCGTGAAGGCGAACGGCGAGGTGCGGTTGCGGTCGCCGCCGTCGAGGGGCAGCGGCGGCAGCACCGGGGTGCCGAGTCCGAGGAAGCCCTTTTCGGAGGTGGCGGTGTCGGCGCCCGCCTCGATGGCCGCGAACGCCTTGTCCAGCTCGGCGCCGAGGAAGATCGAGATGATGGCCGGCGGCGCCTCGGCGGCACCCAGGCGGTGATCCTGGCCCGCGGCCGCGACCGATGCGCGCAGCAGCTCCTGGTGCTTGTCGACGGCGGAGATGACGGCGGCGCAGAAGAACAGGAACTGCAGGTTCTGGCCGGGGGTGTCACCCGGGTTCAGCAGGTTGTGGCCCTGGTCGGTGCCCATGGACCAGTTGTTGTGCTTGCCCGAGCCGTTGACGCCGGCGAACGGCTTCTCGTGGATGAGGCAGACGAGGCCGTACCGGCGCGCGACGTTCTGCATGATCTGCATCGTCAGCTGCTGGTGATCGGAGCCGACGTTGGAGTTCTCGAACATCGGCGCGAGCTCGAACTGGTTCGGCGCGACCTCGTTGTGGCGCGTCTTCACCGGCACGGACAGGCGGCGCAGCTCGGCCTCGGTCTCGAGCATGTACGCGAGCACGCGCTCGGGGATCGACCCGAAGTAGTGGTCGTCGAGCTCGTGGCCCTTCGGCGGCTTGGCGCCGAACAGCGTGCGCCCGGTGTTGATGAGATCGGGACGCTCGTAGAAGTACTGCTCGTCGATCAGGAAGTACTCCTGCTCGGGCCCGACGGTCGTGAAGACCCGCTCGACGCCGGTCTCGCCGAACAGATCCAGTGCGCGGACCGCGGACTTCGACATCGCGTCCATCGAGCGCAGGAGCGGGATCTTCTGGTCCAGCGCCTCGCCCGACCACGACGCGAACGCCGTCGGGATGCAGAGCAGCGCGCCGTTGGGGTTCTCGAGGATGAACGCCGGCGACGTCGGGTCCCAGGCGGTGTAGCCGCGAGCCTCGAACGTCGCGCGCAGGCCGCCGCTCGGGAACGACGACGCGTCGGGCTCGCCCTGGATGAGCTCCTTGCCCGAGAACTCCGCGATCGCGCCGCCGTCGCCGGTCGGGTTGTAGAAGGAGTCGTGCTTCTCGGCCGTGAGGCCGGTGAGCGGCTGGAACCAGTGCGAGTAGTGCGTCGCGCCCTTCTCCATCGCCCAGTCCTTCATCGCCTGGGCGACCTGGTCGGCGAGCGAGGTGTCGAGCGGCTCGCCGCGGCGCAGCGTCTCCTGCAGGCGCTTGTAGACGTCCTTGGGCAGGCGCTGGCGCTGGACGAGGTCACTGAAGACGTTCTGTCCGAAGTCGGCATTGGACGCGACGGTGAGGTCGGTCGTACCGAGGGCAGATCCGTTCGCCGCCCACTGGGCGGCGAGCACATTGCTCTGGCGAAGTCTGGGCATGGGGGCGACCCTAACGCTGGTTGCTGAGTCCTTCCTTGTACCTCTGTACAAGTCGCAGGGCAGCCGATTCGCCCTGCTGGCGAGCCGTCGCCCGGTCAGGCGACACGGTGTACAACCGGCACTCCGATCTTTCGACAGGAGTCCAAAGACCCGGTCCCGGTCGCGGGCGCACCATTCCCTGGTATCCCGAGACAGGAGGAAGGATGAGACGTAGCCGACTGACGGCTGCAGCGTGCTTGACGCTGCTTGCCGTCCTGGTGGTTCCGAGTGCGGCACTCGCTCAGGACGCCGCGAATCCAGACGTGATCGCCAGTGATCTCAACACGACGTGGGTGATCGTCGCCGGCGTGCTGGTGATGTTCATGCAGGCTGGATTCCTGTTCCTGGAGCTGGGGTTCTCCCGCGGGAAGAACGTGGGTGCAGTCGTCGCGAAGATCCTCACGAACTTCTCGATCTGCTCGATCGTGTGGTGGGCCTGCGGGTTCGCGCTCGCGTTCGGCGGCTCGGCGTGGCTGGCGGGTGATTCGGGCTTCTTCTTCCAGTACGGCTCGAGCATCTCCGGCGGCCTTGTCGAAGGCACAGTGGATGGTCACAGCGCGGCGTTCTTCTTCTTCCAGTTCGTCTTCTGCGCGGTGTCGCTGGCGATCGTCTGGGGGACGACGATCGAGCGGATCAAGTTCATCGCGTACCCGATCTACGCGGTGGTCTTCTCCGCGATCATCTACCCGCTCATCGCGCACTGGATCTTCGGCGGTGGCTGGCTCGCGTCGTCCATTGGCAACGGCGTGCAGGACTTCGCCGGTTCGACGGTGGTCCACCTCTCCGGTGCGACCGGCGCGTTCGCCGCGCTGCTGCTGCTCGGCCCCCGCAAGGGCAAGTACGGGCCCGACGGCAAGCCGCGCGCGATCCCGGGCCACTCGATGCCGATCTTCGGCCTCGGTGTCCTGATCCTGTGGCTGGGCTGGTTCGGGTTCAACCCGGGCTCGACCCTCGGCACCGCCGACGCCCGCTTCGCCGAGATCGTCGTCGTGACGAACCTCGCCGCCGCGGCCGGCGTCATCGGCGCCATGGCGACCAGCTACTTCATGCAGAAGACGCTGGACGTCGGCATGATCGGCAACGGCGCCATCGCGGCGCTGGTGGCGATCACGGCGCCATCCGGCTACGTGGAGTTCTGGTCGGCCCCGATCATCGGCATCATCGCGGGCATCCTTGTGGTGGTCGCGGTCATCTCGATCGACAAGGTCCTGGACGACCCGGTGGGCGCTCTGTCCGCGCACGGCTTGGCGGGCATCTGGGGCACGTTGTCCTGCGGCCTGTTCACGTCGACCAGGTTGGCGGCCTACAACGGCGTCGGTGACCCTGGCCTGTTCTACAACGGCTCGTTCAAGCAGTTGGGAGTGCAGCTCGTCGGCGTTGTCGCTGCCTTCGCTGCGGTGTTCATCCTGTCGATGGCCACGTTCGGCGCCATCAAGGCCATCTTCGGGCTACGTGTGCCCGACGAGGACGAGGACGCCGGTCTGGACATCACCGAGCACGGCATGTACGGCTACCCGGAGCAGTTCATCCCGGCCGCTGAGCTGTCGGCCTACGGTGCACGACCAGTCGCGGCTGCGACACCGAGTACCGCCTACAGCCAGGAGGCCCCGGCCACATGAAGCTCGTCATCGGCATCGTCCGTCACGAGTCGTTCGAGCCCATCCGCACCGAGCTGTTGACGCTCGGCTTCCCCTCGCTGACGATCAGCGAGGTGAAGGGCTCCGGGCGGCAGAGGGGAATCACCGAGAAGTACCGCGGGTCGGAGGTCACGAACTACCTCCGCCCCAAGGTCAAGATCGAGTGCGTCGTCGCGACGAGTGACGTCCAGACGATCGTGGACACGATCCTGAAGCACGGACGGACCGGCGCCATCGGCGATGGCAAGGTGTTCGTGCAGCCGGTCGAAGAGGCCTACCGAGTCCGGACCGGGGAGTCCGGCGAGGAAGTCCTGCAGGCGCACCCCGACGCGGCAGCAGCCGCGTCCTCCTGAGGCCATGGTGAGAGGAGCCCCGGCGCCGGGGGACGACGGGGCTCCTGCCGGGCCGAAGGATTCGGATGTCGGCGCGGGAGGCTCGTTCGTCGAGCAGCTCCGCGCCGTTCATCTGAGCATGGTCGAGGCAGTGCTCGGCGGCGAGGGCCTCGGCCGCGTCGCCGAGCTGGCCAGCGAGGCGGCCGGCGGACCGGTCGCCATCATCGTGCCGCGCCTCGGCGTGGCGGTGGCGGCTCCGGCCTCCTCGCCCGCCTCGGCCGCGCTGCCTGCGCTCCGCCGCTACGCCGCCGACCGCGTGAAGGACCGGCCGGTGGAGGTGCCGGCGGCGCTCATCGCGGAGGCGCCGATCGCCACCGGTGACGACGTCGTCGGGATCGTGGCGCTCGTTGCGGGTTCGTCGGGGGGAGTGGGACCGAATCCGGAGGCCGCGGAGTACCTGCACCTCGCCGCCGTCGCCTCGCTCACCGAGGTCGCCGTCGAGGAGGCCAAGGATGAGGTCGAGCAGAACCTGCGCGGCTCGTTCTTGGAGGACCTGCGCTCGCGGCCCGATCTCGACCCGCGCGAGGTCGTGCGGCGGGCCGGGCGACTGGGCTGCGACCTGTCGCGGGGCGTCGTCGTGCTCTGCGCCGAGCTGCGCACGGACCGCCCACGGCACGTCGTCGCGACGATCGCCGAGGAGTTCCCCGGCGCGCTCGCCCAGCACCTGGACGGCCGCGTCTACGCGCTGCTGCCGGCTGCCGGGGCAGATGATGCGCCGGAGACGACGCTGTCGACCGCGCGCCGCCTGGCGACGCGCCTGCAGCGACACGGCACGGTCGGGCTCTCCTCGTTCTACGCCGACCCCGGCGACTTCCCACGTGCGATCCAGGAGGCCGAGCTCGTCCTCGACGTCCTGCGACAGTCCGACGCGCCGATCGCGGAGGACATCGGCACCGGGACCTACCGGCTGCTGTTCCGCGTGCTGGCCTCACACCCCGAGGAAGTCCGCTCGTTCTACGAGGACACCGTCGCGCCGATCGTCAAGTACGACGACCAGTACCGCACCGATCTCGTGGGCACGCTGGAGTCCTATCTCGAGCAGAACTGCAACATGAACGCGACGGCGGCGGCGATCTACGCGCACCGCCACACGGTGGCCTACCGACTGGACCGAGTGCGCGAGCTGACGGGCCTGGATCCGATGCAGTCGGAGGACCGCGAGCGGCTCGGGCTGGGCCTGAAGGCGTACAGGATCATCGCCCCTCGACTTCCTCGCTGAGGGTCGTGGACGCCGTGGCGGGGTACGAGACCCGTCATGACGGCGACCGAGCTGCTCTTCGAGCGCTCTCCGCTGGGCATGGCCCTCCTCGACCGCGACCTGCGCTACATCCGGGTCAACGACGCACTGGCGGGGATGTGGGCGATGCGCCCACAGGACATGCTCGGCCACACCCCCGAGGATCTGCACGGCGCCGGCGCCGCGGAGGTCCACGGCAACGTGGCCTCCGTCGTCCACAGCGGGAGTGCGGTGGAGGCGATGGAGGTGACGGGCGTCGTCGGGGGCGACGCGCGCCGCTGGATCCTGACCTCGTTCCCGGTCGAGGACGGCGCCGCGGTGATCATGGCCGACGTCACCGAGCGCCGCAGGACCGAGCAGTGGCTCGTTCGCCAGCACACGCGCAACGCGCTGCTGGCGACCGCCGCGCGTGAACTGGATCTGGCCGCCGGAGCGCCGGCGCTGGCGCAGCGCGTCGCCGAGCTCGCGCTGCCGTCGCTCGCCGACGGCGCCGTCGTGGACCTGCTGGGCGAGGATGGCTCGCTGCACCGTCTCGGCGAGGCCGGTGAGGAGGTGCCCGACGGGCACGACAGCGTGACCGAGCTGTCGTTGCGGGCGCGAGGACAGGTGATCGGACGGATGCTGCTGGGTGCTCCCGCGGCCCGCTTCGGCGACGACGAGCGCATGACCGCGCGGCTGCTGGCCGAGCACGCGGCGCTGGCGCTGGACGGCGCGCTGCTCGCCGCCCGCCAGACCCAGGTGGCCAGCGAGCTGCAGTCCGGCCTGCTGCCGCCGGCGCTGCCGCCCGTGCCCCAGCTCGAGCTGGCTGCGCGCTACCGCGCGGCGAGCGCCGGCACGGAGGTCGGCGGGGACTTCTACGACGCGTTCGCGGCTGCGGGAGACTGGGTGCTCGTGATCGGCGACGTCGCGGGCAAGGGCCCCGCCGCCGCGGCGATCACCGGGCTCGCGCGCCACACACTGCGCGCCGCGGCGCGATACGAGCGCGACCCCGCCGACGCGCTGTTCGCGCTCAACGACGCGATGCTCCAGCAGCTCGGCGGCCAGCGGCACTGCACCGCGGCGCTCGTGCGGATGCAGCTCGGCCCGTCCGGCGTGCGGGCCGACGTGCGCTGCGCCGGGCACCCACCGGTCCTGATCCTGCGCGCCGGCGGCGCCGTCGAGCCCGTCGGTCGGCCCGGGCACCCGCTCGGGATCCTCGACACGCCGACGTTCCGCGACGACAGCGCCCTGCTCGCGCCGGGCGACACGCTGGTCCTCTACACCGACGGCGTCACCGACGCAGGCGGCGGGGACGGCGGCCTGGGCGAGGAGGGGCTCGCCGAGGTCGTGGGCGGGGGCGTCGGCCTGTCGGCCGCCGGTCTGCTGAGCCGCATCGAGACGGCCGTGGGCGAGCGTGGGAGCGTGCGCGACGACATCGCGCTGCTCGCCGCGCGTGTCCGCTGACAGGCTCCTACGTCAGCACGCGCACCTGCAGCACGACGACCACGATCACGATGAGCGCCACCGCGAGCGCGATCAGCATCACGGTGCGCGCCGTCGACCGCCCGAGGCTCGAATGGGTCTTGCGGACGATGGTCGGCTGCTCGTCGGTCTCTCCGCGTCCGCGCGGCGGTCGCGGTGGCCGGGGCGTGTGGTGGCCGGGGGCCCGCGGCACACGCGGGCTGCGAGGCACGATCAGCGTCGCCTCGAGCTCGGAGATCCGGGCGTGGGCCCGCTCCAGCTCGTCGCGCAGGTCGTCGGCGTCGCCCTGCGCGTCTGCGAGCTCGCCCTCGAGCCGCGCGCGCTCTGCCGCCGCCGCCGCGGCGGCGTCGTCGGCCGCCTCGCGCTCGGCCGGAGGGCTCTCGCGCTCGGCCGCGAGCTCACCGCGGACGATCCCCCCGAGCCGGCGGCGCGCGTCGCTCAGCTCGCCGCGCAGCGCGTTGACCGTCCGCGCGAGGCGGACCTCGAGGCCCGTGTCGCCGACCCCGTCGGGCGGCGGGAGCTCGAGCAGTGGTCCGCGTCCCGTCGACAGCGCGTAGTCGGTCGCGACGTCGGCCGCGAGCTCCAGTGGGGCGGCGAACGTCGCCCGCAGCACGCCGTCGGGCGCGTCGTCGGGCTCGACGATCGGTCGCAGCTCGAGCCGCTCCACGGGGTTCTCCAGCAGCAGCATGATCCGGGAGCCGAGCGCCTGAGGGTCGGCCGGGCGGCCCTCGAGCTCGATGACGGCGACGTCGTTGCCCGCCGGGGCGACCTGGAAGCGGATGACCTCGAAGGTGGGATCCACGCTCACGTGCCGGCGGGCGGCGTGTCCTCGCCTCGGTCGTCGGCCAGCAGACCCTCGACGTCCAGCGTCTCGGTGCGGTCGTGCTCGTCCTCGACCGCGGTCGCGGGGTCGTCGTGGCGGCGGTCGACGGCGGGCACCCGGCGGCGCGCATCGCGGCCGGCGACGGTGACGGTGACCGAGATGCGCGCCGCCGCGAGCGCGCCGCCGGCGAAGACCAGCACCGACCCACCCAGGGCGACCCACGCACCCGAGGCGAGCTCCGCGCCCTCGGTGCCGGGCGGGCCCTGCAGCAGCGTGACGCCCACCGCGGCGAAGCCGATCGCCCCGAGCAGCGGGAGCAGTCGCGGATCGATGCCTGCCGCGAAGCTCGCACCCAGCTGTCCGGCAGCCAGCGCGCCCGCCGCGATGGCGATGCCCGCGAGCAGCAGATCGAGCGTCTCGAAGGTGTCCCAGCCCGATGCGTCGGGCGCGTACCAGGTCAGGAACAGGCTCAGGAACAGCAGAACCGATCCGACGGCGGCGATGACGGGTCCTGCCTCGATCCTCTGGGGCACGGACAGCATGGTGCCAGGGGACACGGGCCGACGGCGCCGCCGAGCCCTCTACTACCCTGCTGCCCGGTGAGCGAGCAGCGGCGGATGGCATTGCGCGGATTGCACCACGTCACGGCGATCTGCCGCGACCTGGACCGCACGACCGCGTTCTACCGGGATCTGCTCGGACTCGCGCTGGTGCGCCGTCAGCGCAGCGACGACGACCCGGATGCGCGCCATTTCTGGTTCGGCACCGAGGGCGGCGCGCCCGGGAGCCTCGTCTCGTTCCTCGAGTACGCCGACATGGACGACGG
The DNA here is from genome assembly GCA_963837655.1 of uncultured Solirubrobacterales bacterium. Lineage (GTDB taxonomy): Bacteria > Actinomycetota > Thermoleophilia > Solirubrobacterales > Solirubrobacteraceae > CAVVSD01. The sequence continues at coordinate 441,057 of CAWIOK010000023.1, read as the reverse complement.
ACGCGTCGGCGTCGGCACGACACATCACTTCGCCTTCGTCATCGAGACGTCCGACGAGCTGGCCGCCTGGCGCGATTACCTCCGTGGTCATGGTGTGGAGTGCTCGGAGGTCTTCGACCGAGGCGGCTTCCGCTCGATCTACTTCCGCGATCCCGACGGGCACATCCTCGAGATCGCGACCCGGGGGTCCGGGCTTACCGGCGGATAGCCGGCGGCGCGGTTCCGGAGGCCTCCCTGGCCGCCGGTTCCGTCCTGGTGCGGGCTAGGCCCCCGCGAGCGTCGTGAGGCGCTCGTCGCGCCTCACGTGCTGCCGAGCACGTCCCCCCTGAAGTCCGAGCAGGTCGCTGAGCGCATGACGCTGACGCTGCGTCATCGAGCCCACCGTCTTCGTCTCGGACATCGGGACTCCGGCGAGGAAGTTGCGGCACCGGGTCTGACCCCAGCGACGCTGACTCGTCAAGAGGTCGGCGACGCTCATGCTGTCGGCCTCCCAAGGGCATGCGAGGATGACCTCGCCCGCGCTGATCTCCCCTGCCGCGATCTGGCGCTTGAGCTCGGCCCGCGCCAGGCGGACCTCGTTCGCGCGCTGGAGCGCCTGCATGTGCTGTGGCGGCGCAGGGGCGATCGTCGCTGTCGCGTTCATCTGTCCTCCCGCTGCCCGTCCCATCCCGGTCCGGGCAACCTCGTGGTATTGGCGGTGTCACGCGCTGACCTGGCCGGTGCCCTCCAGCGGAGAGACGCGCTTCTGACCGTCGGCCCCCTCTCGTGCCGACCGTCTCGTCTCAGCCGCCCCGGCCTGTCCGCCGCGCGTGGTGCGAAGCTAAGCAGCCTGGGCACCGCGGTCAACGCCAACTCTCGCAACTCGTGCGCTCAGAGCGAACATTTCGTGTTCTTCTCGTTGCGCGGCAAGGTGGGTGATCGGTGCACCGGCGATCTGAGTGATGGATCGCTCAGTCGGGGAGCGGCAGCGGGCCGTGCTCGGCCTCGAACGTCGCCTTCACATCGCTGAAGGTGTCCAGCGCACGATCGAGGAGCGCGTGGTCGTGCGTCGCCATGACGCTCGTGCGCAGCAACGCGCCGCCGGGCGGCACCGCGGGGTGCAGCGCGACGTTGACGAACACGCCGGCGTTCCACAGCGCCTTCCAGAGCAGCGCGGCCTTCCAGTCGTCCTCCACGAGGACCGGGACGACCGGTGTGGTCACGTCGCCGGGGGCGTCCCCCTCGATCACCTTGAAGCCGCGCTCACGCAGCCCGTCGTTCCAGTGCCGGGCGTTCTCCAGAACGCGCGCGAACAGCGGCGGGCCCTCAGCGGACGTGATGATCCGCAGGGCCGCCAGCGCGGCCCCGAGCGACGCCGGGACATTGGACGCGGTGAAGAGGAACGCGCGGCTCTGCAGCTTGAGGAACTCGACGACGTCGAGCGGACCGGCGAGGAAGCCTCCGCAGGAGGCCAGCGACTTCGAGAACGTGCCCATGCGCAGGTCGACGTCGGCCTCGACGCCGTGCAACTCGGTCGCGCCTGCGCCGCGCGCGCCGAGAACCCCGGCGCCGTGGGCCTCGTCGACCATGAGGCGCGCGCCGTACGTGCGACAGAGCGCGACGATCTCGGGCAGCGGGGCGACATCGCCCTCCATGGAGAACACGCCATCGACCACGACGAGCACGCCGCCGCCGTCCTCGCCGGCGCGCTGGAGGCTCTTCTCGAGCTTGTCCAGCCGGCCGTGGCGGAACGGCCGCAGCTTCGCGCGGCTGAGCAGGCAGCCGTCGAGGATCGAGGCGTGGTCGGCCGAGTCGGCGATGACGGTGTCGCCGGGCTCGAGCAGCGTGCCGAGCGTCCCGACGTTCGTCTGGTGGCCGGTCGTGAAGACGATCGCGGCCTCCGTGCCCATCCAGGCGGCGAGCTCCTCCTCGAGCTCCAGATGCAGCGGCGTCGTGCCGTTGAGCAGGCGCGACCCGGTCAGCCCCGGGCCGTAGCGCTCGAGCGCGTCGCGTGCGCCCTGCATGACGCGCGGATCGCTCGTGAGACCCAGGTAGTTGTTGGACCCGAGCATGATCCGCTCGGCGCCCTCCATCTCGACGACGGGAAGGGCAGGGGACTCCACGACCCGGAAGTACGGGACCAGGTCGGCCTGGCGCGCGACGCGCAGCTGCTCGAGCCGCTCGTTGCTGTGCACCTTGGCGAAGACGTCGGTGGTCGTGTCTGCCATGTAGGGTCCGGCGCCGTGTCTGTGGAGGTTCGCCCCGTCACCTCGCGGCGGGACATCAACGAGTTCATCGAACTCCCGTTCCGTCTGCATGCTACTTCCCCGCAGTGGATCCCCCCGCTGCGGCTGGAGCGCCATGCCTTCCTGAGCCGTCGCGTCAACGCGTACTTCAAGCACGCCGACGCCCAGCTCTTCCTCGCCTACCGCGACGGGCGGATCGTCGGCCGCATCAGCGCGCAGGTCGACCACGCCTACAACGAGTTCCACCACTCGCGGACGGGGATGTTCGGCTTCCTGGAGACCGAGGACGATCCCGAGGTCTTCGGCGCGATGCTCGCGACCGCGGAGGCGTGGCTGCGCCGGCACGGCTGCGACCACATGATCGGCCCGATGGACTTCACGATGAACGACGAGAGCGGCATCGTGATCGAGGGCCACGACCGCGAGCCGATGATCCGCCAGCCCTGGCACCCGCCCTACTACCAGCGCCTGTGCGAGGACGCGGGGCTCCAGAAGGCCGTCGATCTGCTCATGTGGGAGCTCGAGATCGGCGACCGGCCGTCGGTGCGCCCCGCCATCTTCACGATGGCCGAGCGCGCACGGGAGCGCTACGGGCTGACGTTGCGGCACATGACGCGCCGGTCGCTGCGCAGCGACCTCGACCTCTTCGCCGAGGTCTACAACGCGGCCTGGGCCGACAACTGGGGCTTCGTGCCGTACTCCAAGGAGGACCTCGACGCCTACGCGCTGGATCTGCAGCTCGTCTTCGACCCGAAGTGGTTCCAGGTCGTCGAGACCGCCGAGGGCGACGTCGTCGGCGTGGCGATGTCGCCACTGGACGTCAACCAGGTCCTGCAGAAGATGAACGGCAGCCTGCTGCCGTTCGGCTGGTTCCACTACCTCAACCGCCAGACCGTGATCGACCGCATCCGGGTCGGCTTCCTCGGCGTGAAGCCCGAGTACCAGCACACGGGCGCCGCGGCGATGCTCTACGTGGAGAACTACGACCGCGCGGTCGGCGCGAAGCAGCACTGGGCCGAGGCCGGCTGGATCCTCGAGCACAACTCGATCAACAAGGCCATGCAGGCGCTCGGCGGTCGCGTCGTGAAGCGCTACCGCGTCTACGAGCGTCCCTTGCTCGCAGCATCTGTCGCCCCGTAGGGATTGGAGCCCTCCGGCGACCTCGGTAGGGTGCACGGGGTGATCGACGACGACGCCCCTGAGGTCGACGCCCTGCCGGTCCTGGCGGAGCCGACGACCATCGCATCACAACGCGAGCCGGCGCCCGTCGCCGTGCAGGCAGCGGTCGTCGCCGCGACGAGCTTCGTCGCGGGCATCGCCACGATCGCGGTCGTCCGCAGCCACCCGCTGCGCCGCATGCGCACGAGCCGTCGCCGCCGGCGCGATCTCGGCCGTGTGCTCGCGAGCCGCTCGTTCCTCGTGGACGTGCACGTGCTCGGCGACAAGCGCTAGATCCTCCAGCCGCCGGTCCTGGGCGTAGGGTCCGCGGCTCGATGGCCGCGCAGATCGAGATCCGTGCCGAGGTTCGCCCGGCATCGCCGTTCCGTCTCCCCGGCGGTGGCATGGACGGCGTCACCCGCCGTCGCGGCGGCGTGCTCGAGCGGCTGCTGCACATCGGAGGCGAGCCTGTCGTCCTGCGCGCGGCGCAGCCTGCGGTGGACCGCGTCGTCATCGGGGCCTGGGCGCCGACCGCCGAGGCCGCCGAGACCGGACTGGCCCGGCTGCGGTTCGGTCTCGGGGTCGACGACGACCTGGGCCCGTTCCTGCGTCAGTTCCGAGACGACCCCTGGATCGGCGCGTCGATCCGCAGGGCGCCGTGGATCCGCCCTCCGCGTCGCGCCGTGGCGTTCGAGGCGCTGGCCTGGGCGATCTGCGAGCAGCTCATCGAGTTCGAGCGCGCGACCGCGATCGAGCGGCGCATCGTCCATCGCTTGGGCCGGCGCTGCCTGCGGACCGGCCTGCGCGACCTGCCCGACGTGACGACGCTCTCGGGCTGCTCGCCGGCTCGGCTGCAGTCCTTCGACCTCGCGCTGAGCCGGGCCCTCGCCCTGCGGCGCGCCGCGAAGGAGGTCGCCGCCGGCCGCGTGGACCTCGACGGTCCCGACCACGAGGCGGGCTGGGCGCGCTTGCGCCGCATCCCCGGCATCGGGCAGTGGACGATCGACATGCTCGCCCAGCAGGGCCAGGGCCACCATGACGCGTTCCCCGCCGGGGATCTCGGGTTCCTCAAGCTCATCGGCCGGCGGCTCACCGGCGGCGACCCGTACGCCCGCGCGACCGAGGAGCAGGTCAGGGAGGCGTTCGCCCCGTACGGCCGGTGGGTGGGTCCCGCTGCCGCCCACGCGCTGCGCGTCGGACGTCTACGCTCCGCAGCACGGCCGATCGAGACCGCGGCAGCGTAGAGGAGGGAGACCCGATGGGCACGAGCAGGCTCAACCACGTCAGCGTCAACGCGAGCGACATGGAGAGGTCGATCGGCTTCTACGAGCGTCTCCTCGGCGCCGAGCGGATCGCGACGCCCGACTTCGGCTTCCCCGTGCAGTGGCTGGCGCTGGGCGACACCCAGCTGCACATCTTCGACCGTGCCGACGACCCGCCGACGCACCACCACTTCGGCGTGGAGGTCGACATCGACGGGCTCATCGCGGCCTACAGGATGTGCGAGGACCTCGGGAACTTCGACCAGGCGACGTTCAGCCACCACCTCATCGGGCTGCCGGGCGACGTCGTCCAGCTCTACGTCCGCGACCCGTCGGGGAACCTCGTCGAGCTCGACGCGGTCGGCGCGAGCCGCCTGCCGGACGATCTGCGCCTCGAGCTCCGCGTCCTGGAGGAGGGGCGCCCGCAGCTCGGCGAGCACGCCGAGGCGCGGCTCTACATCGGCGCCGACCGGCGCGAGCTCACGCCCGCCACACCGACGGGTCGCCCCTGAGGATCGCGCGGGAGATCAGGATTCGCTGGATCTCGTCGGTCCCGCCGCCGATCCGGCCGTGACGGATGATGTGGTACCAGTGCGGGATCGGGTGGTCCATGGCCTCGCCCATGCCGCCGAAGATCTGCATGAGCTTGTCCATGGAGCGGTGGCCCCAGTTCGCGCCCATGAGCTTGGCCATCGCAGCGTGGGCGCGCACGTCCTCGCCGGCGTCGGCGCGCGCCGCGCACTCGTAGGAGATCGCCCTGATGCTCTTCAGGTCCAGCAGGATGTCGACGAGCATCCACTGGATCGCCTGACGCTCGGCGAGCGGCTGGCCGAAGGTCTTGCGTGTCCGCACCCAGTCGACCGCCATGTCCAGGCCGCGTGAGAGGAAGCCGGTCGCCATGGCGCCGCGCGTCAGGCGGTCGTTGATCGCGAGCCACTGCTGGGCCAGCGCGAAGCCGCCGCCGACATCCCCGAGCACGTTCCCGCGCGGGATCCGGACCCCCTCGTAGAAGACGGTGAACTGGTGCGGCGCGGCAGACTGCCACGTCCGCAGCGGCTGCAGTGTGATCCCGGGGGTGTCGGTGGGGACGAGGAACATCGTGATGCCGCCGCGCTGGCGCTTCTCCGGATCGGTCACCGCCAGGCAGAGGTGGAACGCCGCGCGGTCGGCGAAGGAGATGAACGTCTTGGAGCCGTCGATGACCCACTCGTCGCCGTCGAGCATCGCGCGGGTCGACATCGACCCGGGGTCCGACCCGGCGTCCGGCTCCGTCTGCGCGAACGCGAACCAGCGCTCGCCGGAGAGGATCGGGTCCAGGAACTGCTCGCGCTGATCCTCGCGGCAGGCGAAGAGGATGGCGGGCACGTTGGGGCGGGGGAGCGGGACGATGCTGCGGTTGAGCTCCTCCTGCAGCACGAAGGAGCCGAGCACGCCGAGGCCCATGCCGCCGTGCTCCTCGGGGAGCATCGCGGTGAACAGGCCGGTCTCGCGCGAGATCCGCAGGAGGCGGTCCCACACCACGCGGGGCAGGCTGCCGTCGACGAGCGACTCGCCGCCGCCCGGCAGGTCGCCTGCGGCGACCCCGGCGGGGTCGTTGGTCAGGAACTGCGCCTCCAGCGGGATGCACTCGCGCTCGACGATCTCGCGGGCGAGGTTCTTGACCTCGACGATCTCGGGCGGGAGGCCGAACGGCTCCTCCGGCAGGCTGTAGCCGACGAACGCCCCCACGTCACGCTCCCGCGCCGAACGGCCCTGCGTCCTCGGGCACGTCGACCGCGTACGCTCGCAGCGCCTCGATCGGCACGATGTCAAGGGTGGCCTCGTGCGTCGAGGCCAGGATGACGAACGCCGCGGCACCGTCCTCGTAGGCGCGCAGCCAGTTGACGGCCGTGACGCACCAGCGGTCGCCGGGAGCGAGCCCAGGGAACCGGTGGGCCGGCATCGGCGTCGTCAGGTCGTTGCCGATGGCCTGCTGGTGCTGGAGGAACTCCGCGGTCACGACCGCGCAGATCGTGTGGCGGCCGAGGTCCTCGGGCCCCGTGCTGCAGCAGCCATCGCGGTAGAAGCCGGTCAGCGGATCGGTGCTGCACGACTCCAGCGGCCGGCCGAGGACGTTGCGCTCGCTCACTGCGACGCGCCGATCTGGTGCTCGACGACGCTCGGCGCGACGGACGGCTCGTCGGTGACCGCGGCGAGGATGTCCTCCAACGGCGCCTCCTCCAGGATCCGCTTCTCGGCCTCGACGCCGCCCTTGCCCGCGACGATCTCATGCAGGTTCGCTGGCCAGCGAACCAGCCTGATCTCCCCGTCGGCGATCTCGATGCCGGTCACGTCCCCGTCGGGGAACGAGCAGCAGCCGGTGTTGAAGTAGCACGGCGGCGAGACGGTGAGAACGGCCTGTGGGCGCCGGGCGCTCGTGCGCGCGTACTCGAGCTCCGCGCGCAGCCGAGCCGCCGCGTCGAGGTCGCCGGTGGTGGTGGCCGCCTGCAGGAGCCCCTCGAGCTCGCCGATCGACCGGGTCGGCGGTGGATCCGGAGTGCCACGGGCGAACACGGGGCGGTGCGTGTGCCCGGCGACGAGGACGACGCCGGGCCGCTGGGTTCGCGCCCACTCGTACATCGCGCGGTCGTGCTTGGCGCGCAGCGCGTAGTCGATGGCCGGGCTCGTCGCCGAGAAGCCGGTGCGGCGCTGCAGCGGGCGCCACACGTAGCGCACGAGCAGCCGCGAGAACCATCCCCAGCGGTCGCTGTCCGCCGTCCCCTGATGACCGTGCACGAACAGCAGCGTCCCGTCCTGCTTGCCCGGCCGGCGGATCGTCAGCCGCAGGGCCTCGCGCACCTGGATGCGGCCGAGGATGGGCCACAGGTGCTGCTTGACCGGGCCCGGGTTGCGCCAGTCGTCGTCGTGGTTGCCGTAGAAGCGCTCCAGGCCGCCGCGGCCGGTGAACTGCGCCTCGAGCTCGAGCACCGCGCGGTAGTGGTCGATGACCGGCTGCGCGCGCTCCTCCCAGAGCTCCTCGACGTCCCCCAGGAGAAACAGGCGGTAGCCCTCCTCCAGGTAGTAGCCCAGCGCCGCGGTGTAGGCGTGCTCGCAGCGGCGGAAGTCGTCGGCCTCGTCCCCCGTGCCCCGGTGGTGGTCGGAGAACACGACGATCCGCTCGGTCGCCGGGTCGAAGGCCTGCGGGGCGGCGTGGCTCACAGCGCGGTCCAGTCCGCGCGAGATCTCCTTCAGATAGGCGGTGTCGAGTGGGACGGGGGTCACGTCGCTCACGAGGTCAGCTCGCGGGCGAGGTCGGCGATGTCGGAGACCACGAGCTCCGGCTGGCCGCCGAGCGGGCTGGGCACCATGCCCGGCCGCGCGACGAACGCGGCGCGCGTGCCTGCCGCGAGCGCACCGCTGACGTCCCATGCGTGGGCCGCCACGAGCATGACGTCGCCCGGCACGACGCCGGAGCGCCGCGCCACGAGGCGATACGGCTTCGGCCCCGGTTTGAGCTGGCCCACCTCGTCGGCCGAGAGCACGTCGTCGACCAGGTCGGCGATCCCGGCGAACTCCAGCTGCGCGGTCGCGACGGGCAACGGTGAGTTGGTGATGGTGACCTGGCGGAAGCCCGCGACGCGCAGCGTCTCCAGGGCGGCAGGAACCTCGGGATGCACCGGCAGGCGCCGCATGCCGCCGACGATGCGCTCGGCGTCCTCGTCGCTGACCTCCCTGCCTGCGCGCCGGGCGACCATCTTCAGTGCGCCGTGCTGCGCGGTCGTGAAGTCCACGTAGCGATCGGTGATCACCCCCACGAAGGAGAGCTGGAGCATGGTCTGAAACCAGGCCGGCCGGAGCGCGGCATCGCCCAGGACGTCCGCGAAGGGCGGGTCCAGGGCGGACAGGTCCAGCAGGGTCTCGTTGACGTCGTAGGCGATGACGCCGGGTCTCATCGCGGCCTCCGGGAGATGCCGATGCGGTCGGTGAAGGGGGAGTCGAACACGCCGGTGGCGTTCAGGCGCTCGTAGGTTCGCAGCCAGTCGGCCCACCGCGGGTAGAGCGACCCGGCGTTCGTGCCGAGCACGTTGTACTGACCCCAGTGCGGGCGTGCGCCGAGGTCGGCGAGACGATGCTCGTACTCGGCCAGCAGCCTCCGGCCGCCGCGCGTCTCGGCGATGAGGATGAGCTCGATCATCATCGTCGGGCGGTCGTGCATCATCGACGCGTAGGCGGCCGACGGGGCGACGAACCGCAGGGCGATCGGCGAGGTGTGGAACAGCTTCCGGGTGCGCGCGAGCTCGTCGGCGGTCTCGATGATGCGGTCGACGGCGCGCAGGTGCGTGTCGCCCTCCACGGGCACCGCGAGCTCGCTCGACAGCGCGGGCAGGTGGTTGGCCGCGCCGATGTCGAAGACGCGGTGGGAGACCTGCGTGTAGTTGGCGTCCTCCATCCGGCGCAGCGTGCGCGGGAACTGCGTGCGCGGGAACCACGGGGCGAATCGCGCCGCGAGGCGCAGGAGGACCCAGACCAGCGGGATCGAGGACTGGATCTCGATGAGCGGATGGCGCTCGCCGTCGCCGGCGGACAGGTGGGTCGGCTCCGGCACCTCCGTGCGGGTCGTCTCGAGGACCTCGTGCCGGCCGTAGGGGTTGAGGAAGAGCTCGTAGTGCTCCTCTCGCGCGAGTCGCTCGTCCAGCTCGGGCCTGACCTCATCCCAGGTCCGGACGACGCGCCGCTCGCGCAGCCAGAAGCGCGGCCGGACCTCGAGCACGAGCGAGTCGACGATCCCCATGCAGCCCATGCTGCACGCGACGGCGGGGAAGTCGTCGTCGCCCTGCTCGATGCGGACCAGGCGCCCGCCGGAGACGACGAGGTCGATCGACCGCACGTCGTCGGGGAACGGCCCGAAGCGCATCCCCGATCCGTGCGTCGAGGTCGCGACGACCCCGGCGATCGACTGCCCGTCGTAGCCGCCCATGTTGCGCAGACCGAGGCCGCGGGCGTCCAGCGCGGCGTTCAGGTCGCGGATGCGCGTGCCGCCACGGACGCGGACGCGATGCTCGCCGGCGTCCTCGAGCAGGCCGCTGAGCTCGTCGGTCTCCACGAGGGTGCCGTCGGTGAGCGCGACGTCCGACCAGGCGTGACCGGCGCCGACCGCGCGGACCCGCCGGCCCGCCGTCTCCGCGTCACGGACGATCTCGGACAGCTCCGCGGTGGCCCTCGGGTGCGCGATGCGGGCCGGGTGGCAGCGCTGGTCGCCCGAGTGGTTGTGCCACTCGAGCGTCATGCCGAGAGGACCGCGTCGATCCCGCGCTCGGCGAGCGCCGCGATCGTCTTCGACGGGTTGACGCCGAGCGCAGTCGGCACGATCGAGCCGTCGAGGACGATCAGGCCGGGTGCGCCGCGCGCGCGGCCGGCGTCGTCGACGACGCTCGTCGCCGGGTCGTCGCCCATCGGGCTGCCGCCGAGGGGGTGGACGGTCATGAAGGTGCCCAGAGGTCCGCCCTCCAGGGCGTAGAACGGTGTGGCCTGCGCGGCCTGCGCGAGCTCGTTCGCCGTGCGCTGCAGATCGGCGAAGAGCGCTGCGCTGCCCGTCTTGCTCCAGCGGATGTCGAAGCGGCGCAGCAACGGGGTGAGGCGCATGCGGCCGTCGGCGGCGTCGCGGCCGAACATGAGGAAGATGAGCGCGTCGCGGTTGGACGCGTGGCGGTCGCCCGCGCCGCGCAGCTCGGTCGGGCGTAGCGGCTGGTCCGTCCAGCCGGCCAGGGTGAGCAGCGCGCGGGCGCGGACGAGCCAGCGGCGCCATCCGCGGATGAGGTTGACGCCGCGGGCGATGTCCAGCACTCCGCCGAACCCGGGCGGCAGGCCGCCGTCGGCGAGGATGAGGTGGCGCTCCTCCGTGTAGTCCAGGGCGCTCGTCATGACCGGGCCGATGTCGTTCTGGGCGTCGCGGACGTCGGGCGCGGCAGGGTCGAACGCGACCCCGAGGGCGTCGCCGTTGCCGGAGAAGCACGTGCCGAGCGCGGGCGAGATGCCGGGCAGGCGGCGGCGGTTGGTCAGCAGCAGCCGCGGGGAGCCGATCGTGCCCGCCGCGAGCACCACGAGTCGCGCGCGGACAGTGCCCGAGCCACCGCCGTCCAGGCGGTCGAAGCCGACGCTCCAATCGCCGCCGGGCCGGTCGGGTGGGTCGAGGCGCTTGGCCTCGTGCAGCGGCAGGACCGTCGCGCCGCGCGACTCGGCGCGCGCGATGTAGGTGATGTCGACCGTGTTCTTCGCGTGGACGGGACAGCCGATGTCGCAGCGGGCGAGGTTCTGGCATCCCTCCTGGGGCACGCCGCTGAACGGATGCTCGCGCGGCTCGCCGAAATGCACGGCGATCGGCAGCGGCGTGACCTCGCGGCCCGCGCGGGCGGCGGCCGCGGTGAACGCGGCGACCTTGCGCAGCGGCGGCTGCGCCGGGGTGGTGCGGGGCTGCAGCGCCGCCTCGGTCTTCACGTACCAGGGCTCGAGCGACGTCGCATCGATCGCGTCTGGCCAGCGCGGATCATCGAACACCGAGGCAGGGGCGCGCAGCTGGACGTTCGCGTACACGAGCGAGCCGCCGCCGACGCCCGCCGCCGTGATGACGACGAGGTCGCGCATGAGGCGCACGTCGAACATGCCGCCGGGATTGGCCGACGGATGCCAGACCAGCTCGCCCGCCTGGTCCGGGCGCCCCGGGAAGTCGTCGCGGCCGAAGCGCCTGCCCCGCTCGAGGACGCACACGCGCTGACCCGCCTCGGCGAGGCGGCACGCTGCGATCCCGCCACCGAAGCCCGACCCGACGACGATCGCGTCGTAGGAGGCCTGCACGAGGCGACCCTACTCCCGCATGAGGCGGACGGGAGTGCCCGCGGCGATGGTTCGGGCCGGGCTCTGCGCATCGCGCCGACCCGCGCCGGTGGGCGGGCACCAAGGTGGGTCTACATTTGAACCATGTGCCGCAACATCCGTGAGCTCCACAACTTCGCGCCGCCGGCCACCGACGACGAGGTCCGCGCAGCCGCCCTGCAGTACGTGCGAAAGGTCAGCGGCTCCACCAAGCCGTCCAAGGCCAACGAGGCCGCGTTCGAGCGCGCCGTCGACCGTATCGCCGCAGTCACGACCGATCTGCTCGGAGAGCTCGTGACCCAGGCGCCGCCGAAGGACCGCGAGGCCGAGGCGGCCAAGCGCCGCGCTCGCTCGCAACGGCGCTTCGCGGCGTAGGCCTCTAGCGCCCGAGCACGCTGATCAGCCGGTCCGCCTGCCCCGGCAGCTCGCCGAGGCGCCTGCGCACGTCCGCGAGACCGGCGCGAAGCTCCGGGTCGCCGACCTCGACAGGAGCCATCGAGTCCTGCAGGTCGGCGAGGATCTGCTCGGCGTGCGCCGAGTCGTCGACCGCCGCCTCGACCAGCTCGCGCACGCCGTGCGGCGCCGGCTGGGGGGCAGGGGCGAACTTGCGCGGCGGCAGGCCGCTGCGCGAGGCGAACCCTGCGTAGGTGCGCGTCGCCGCCGCATAGGCGCCCTGCAGCGGCTTGAACAGCTCGGCCTCGATGCGGTCGGCCATCCGCTCGTCGACGGCGTCGTACGCCTCACCGACGGCCGCGATGGCGCGCGAGAGCTCGTCGATCGCCGCGGCGACCTCGACGAGCAGCTCCTTCCTGGCCTCTGACGCGGTGTAGGTCACTCGGGCTCGTCGTCGCCGTAGGCCATGTCGAGGATCTCCGGAAGCGTCGTGTAGAAGCCCTCCTCGAGGTCTTCGTCCACCTCGACGAACACGCCCTCGGTGTGGACGTGCGAGCCGTGGGTGTGCGCCTGGGGTCGCACCTGGGCGCCCGAGAGCACGAAGAACGGGATGAGCCCGTAGTAGTCGAGCCCCTCGAACTCGTGGGGATCGATGCCCGTCCCCTCCAGGAGTCCCCACAGCCGATCGGTGTACTTGGAGTCACCCTGTGTGATGAAGGCGAGCTGGATCATGAGGCCAGCATAGGATCGGCCGATCGCGCGCAGCCTCGTCAACCTCAACGACGTCGGGAAGGGCTACGCCGCGCGCACCGTGCTGCAGGACGTGTCGCTCGGCGTCGCCGACGGCGACCGCATCGGGGTCGTGGGCCACAACGGCGACGGCAAGTCGACCCTGCTGCGGCTCATCGCAGGCGTCGAGGACCCCGATGCCGGCGCGGTGACCCGCACCCGCGACTCGGATCTCGCGCTGCTCGGGCAGGGCGACGACCTCGATCCGGACCAGACCGTCCGCACAGAGCTCGTGGGCGGCCGCGCCGACCACGAATGGGCGGGCGATGCGGCGTTCCGCGAGGTGCTCGGCGGACTGCTCGGCGGCGTCGCCATCACTCGCTTCCCGGCCGGGCTCGACACGCGCGTCGGCACGCTGTCCGGCGGCGAGCGGCGCAGGGTCGCGCTGGCGCGCACGCTGCTCGACGGCCCGGAGCTGCTGCTCCTCGACGAGCCGACGAACCACCTCGACGTCGAGGGCGTCGACTGGCTCGCCCGCCACCTCGCCGCGCGCCGCGGCTCCCTGCTGGTCGTGACGCACGACCGATGGTTCCTGGATGCCGTGTGCACCGCGACGTGGGAGGTGGTCGACGGCGGCGTCAACCAGTACGAGGGTGGCTACGCGGCTTACGTCCTCGCGCGCGCGGAGCGCGATCGGATCGCCGCGGTGCGCGACGAGCGTCGCCGGATGTTGGTGCGCAAGGAGCTCGCGTGGCTGCGCCGCGGGCCGCCGGCACGAACGGCGAAGCCGAAGTTCCGCATCGAGGCGGCCAACGCGCTCATCGCCGACGAGCCGGAGCCGCGCGACCAGGCCGAGCTGCTGCGCTTCGCGAGCGCGCGGTTGGGCGACAAGGTCCTGGAGGCGGACGACGTGTCGCTCTCCTTCGGCGATCGGCGGCTGCTGCGCCACGTCACCTGGCGGCTGGGCCCGGGCGACCGCGTCGCGCTCGTCGGAGTCAACGGCTCGGGCAAGACCACCCTGGTCCGGCTGCTCGCGGGCGACCTGCAGCCTGACGCCGGGGAGGTGCAGCGCGGCGAGACGGTCCGGCTGGCGTTCCTCTCGCAGGACACGGCGGACGTCCCCGGCCACCTGCGGTTGCTGGAGGCCGTCGAGGAGATCCGCGGCCGCGCCACCCTCGCCGACGGCATGGAGCTGACGGCCGGCAGCCTGGCCGAGCGCTTCGGCTTCCGCGGCGAGCGCGCCAGGACGCTCGTGCGTGACCTCTCCGGCGGCGAGCGCCGTCGCCTCGCGCTCATGCGGCTGCTCATGGCCGGCCCGAACGTGCTGATCCTCGACGAGCCGACGAACGACCTCGACATCGACACGCTCACCGCCATGGAGGACCTGCTCGACGGCTGGCCGGGCACGCTCGTCGTCGTCAGCCACGACCGCTACTTCGTCGAGCGCGTCTGCGACAACGTGTACGCGCTGACGACGGACGGGAACATCCGGCACCTGCCTGGCGGGATCGACCAATACGTCGAGGCCCGGCGGGAGGCGGCGGCGCCGGTGGCCGCGCCTGCCCGGGCGCAATCGCCCGCCCGCGGCGCCGTGGTGCGCGCGACGCGCAAGGAGGTGGCGCGCGTCGAGCGCGCCCTGGAGCGCAGCGGCGACCGCGAGGCCGCGCTGCACGAGGAGATGGCCGCGAGCTCCACCGACCACGGGCGCCTGTCGGCGCTCGACGCCGAGCTACGGGGGCTCCTCGCCGAGCGCGAGCGCCTCGAGGCCGAGTGGCTCGAGCTGTCCGAGGCGCTCGAGGCCTAGATCCCCTCGCCTGGCAGGAACTCGTTCGTGTAGGCGCGCTGGACGATCTGGCCGTTCTTCAGCTGCCCCTCGTCCTGCATCCACTTCGCGAACGCCAGCCACTCGGCCGGCTCCATCCATCCGTACGGCTTGCCGGACTTCGCCAGCAGCACGGGGAGCGTCACCTTCAGCTGCGCCTCCTGCGTGGCGCGGTCGAGGTCGGGGTTCGCCGCGATGAGCGGATCGAGGCCGGCGTCGGGCTGGTCCGACAGCGATGCCGTCGCCTTGGCGAGCGCCTGCAGGAAGCGCCGGATCATCGCGCCGTCGTGCCGGACGGTGCCCTCGCGCGCGACGATCACGAGCTCGTCGTACGTCGGGACGCCGAGATCCTCGAGGTGCAGGATCTTCGGATTGCGGTGGCGGCGCTGCAACTCGACGCCCTCGACGTTCCAGAAGGCGCCGAGGGTCGCGTCGACCTTGCCCGACAGCATCGAGGGCACGAGGTTGAACCCGACGTTGATCTCCTTGACCGTCGTCTGCGGGACCGCCGCCTCGCGCAGGATGGTCTTGAGGTAGGCGGACTGGTACGGGATGCCCGCGGTGCCGACGGTCTTGCCGCGCAGCTGCTTGGGATCGCTGATCGCGTGCTTGCCGACGGACATCAGCGAGGTCAGCGGGCGGTTGGCCAGCGCGCCGACGGCCATGACCTTCACGCCCTGCTCGCGGGCGAGCAGGAGGTCGGGCTCGTAGGAGATCGCGAGGTCGGCGCGCCCCGCCGCCAGGAGTTTGAGCACCGACGCCGGATCGCTCGGCGTCTGGAGATCGACATCGAGTCCCGCGCGCTCGAAGAGGCCCTCGCCCTGCCCTGCGTACAGGCCCGCGTGATCGACGTTGGGCAGGTAGTCGAGCAGCAACGACACGTGCTTGGGCGCAACGGTCGAGCCCGTCGGCTCCTTGCGCTCGCCGCACGCGGCGAGCAGGAACGCGGCGAGCAGCGCGATGGCGATGGGCACGAGACGGCGGGGTGTCACGAGGGGGTTCCTCCGGTTCGGGGGTTCAGCCACCGCTCCGCGGCGGCGAGGAGGTAGAAGAGGGCGACCGCGAGCGCGGCCAGGATGGCGACCGCGGCGTAGGCACGTGCGGTCTGGAGTTGCGGGATCGCCTGCAGGATGACGTGGCCGAGCCCGGAGTCCGATCCGGCGTACTCGGCGAACACCGCCCCGATGACCGACACGGCCACGGCGATCTTCGCGCCGCTGAGGGCGGCCGGCGCCGCCGCGGGCAGCTCCGCGAAGCGGAACGCCTGCCAGCGCGTCGCGTCCATCGTCCGCAGCAGCTTGCGGGTGTCCTCGTCGACGCCGCGCAGGGCGTCGAGTGTCGTGACGACGATGGGGAAGAAGCAGACGAGGGCGATGATCACGACCTTCGGGCCGAGCCCGAAGCCCAGCCAGACCAGCAGCAGCGGGGCGATGACGACGATCGGCAGCGCCTGCGACGCGACGAGCAGCGGATACACGGCCCGGCGCGTCGTGCGGCTGAAGTGCAGCGTCACTGCGAGGCCGAACCCGATGACGAGCGCGGCCAGCAGCCCGACCGCGACCTCGCTCGCCGTGACGAGGAAGTTGTCCCAGAGCAGGTGGTGGTCGCGTCCGATGGCGCCGGCGATCTGCGTGGGTGCGGGGAGGATGAGGTCGTCGACCGCGCCCGAGCGCGAGTAGAGCTCCCAGGCTCCGAGGAGCACGGCGACGAGCAGCGCGGCGCTCATGTCGTGAGCACCTCGAGCGCCTGCTCGCGCATCGCGACGAGCGCGGGGTCGGTCCGCGACCGGGGGCGGGGCAGCGTGACCTCGAGCGTCGCCCGCACGGTCGCCGGGCGGGGCGAGAGGACGAGGACGCGGTCGGCGAGCACGAGCGCCTCCTCGACGTCGTGCGTCACGAGCAGCACGGTGCGCGGCTCGGTGCGCAGCGCCTCCGCGAGCCACGCCTGCAGCTCCTGGCGCGTGAGGGCGTCGAGGGAGGCGAACGGCTCGTCGAGGCACAGCACAGGCTTGCCGGCGAGCAGCGTCCGGAGGAACGCGACGCGCTGGCGCATCCCCCCCGACAGCTCGTGCGGCCTGGAGCCCTCGAACCCGGCGAGCCCGAACGCGGCGAACGTCTCGTGCGCCCCGGAGCGGGCCGTTGCGCGGTTCTGACCCTTCAGCCGCAGCGGCAGCGCGGCGTTGTCGAGCGCGCCGGCCCACGGCAGGAGGCTGTCGCGCTGGGGCATGAGGACCGCGGGGGCGGCGCGGATGGTGCCGGCCTCTGGCGCCTGCAGCCCGCAGGCCAACTCGAGCAGCGTCGACTTCCCGCAGCCGCTCGGCCCGACGACCGCGACGACCTCGCCCGGCGCGGCGTGCAGCGACACGTCGTCGAGGACGCGGAGCGCACCGAAGACCTTGCCGACGCCCTCCATGAGGACGCCCCCGTCACCCGTCGCACTGCGCATGCGCTCCCTCCGCGGGCATTACCCCACAGGTTCAAAGGGTCAGCGCCGGGCGCGTGGCGCTATCTCAGCCGGGCGTTCCTCCCAGCCCCCCTGGATTTCGTGTCCGGCACGGTACCAGCGACGACCTCGCTGGGCGCGTGTCTCGGACTGGCGAAGCTCAGGGGCGCCGGACCAGCATCCCTGCGCGGATCGGTCGCCGCCGTCGTGAAGAGGAGAGGTCATGCCAGCGCTCCGTGGTTGCACCCTCGCCGTCGTGGAGGGCCTCGCCGTCGTCGCGGCGCTTGCGTCGGCTCCCACGACCCATGCCGGCACGACACGGCACGTCCACACGCTGACGGTCACCGCGGCGTCGAGCGAGACGGAGCGCGGCTCCGTCGATGCGGGCCCCGCCGCGCTCAGCCGGAGCTCGCCGTGACCGCCCGCGAGGTCGCGAGGACGTCGCCGGCCGCGTCCAGCGCCTGGACCGCGATGCTCGCGGGCCGGCCGGGCACGACCATCGCGGTCTCGAACCCCTGGCGCGGGCTGACCCCGCCGGGCGCCAGGCTGGTGGCAGCCGCGCCGGTCAGGACGCGCCAGGCCGCAACGCCCGTGGCGCCGTTCCAGCTGACGTACACGGCGGTGTTGCCGTCGGCCTGCGATCGGGCGACGACGTCCGGGACCGTCGCGGGCCGGCCGGTCCACGCGAGGCGGTAGACGCGGTAGGAGTCGTAGCCATCGGGGAGCTCGGCGTCGTAGCGCAGCGTGCCGTCGGGGCCGAACTCCGACCACCGGCCCTGCGAGCCCCAGCCGACGAACAGGTCGCCGCCGCCCACGGTCTCGGCGTTGCCCTGCGTCGCGGCGAAGACGGCCTGCGGATGACGGACGTCGCGCTCCAGCGTCACGCGCCGGCGCTTGCTGTCCACGTCGAGGACGACGACGCGCGAGCGGTCGCTGGCCGGCCTCTCGGAGTTGTCGAAGATCCGCAGCTTGCCGTCGGCCCACTCGGCGTCGTGGGCGAGATGCACGCGCGTGCCAGGCGCCATCGTGAAGTCGCTGCGCTTGCCGCCGAGCCGCCAGATGATGCGGCCGGTCCGGCGGCTGATCTTCGTGACCGAGTTCGAGTACCGGGCGGAGACGATGAGGTTGCCGTCGGCGTCCACGTCGACCGAGTTGGCGTGGAAGTAGTCCCAGGCGGTCTTCGCGGACTTCGGCACATCCCGGTAGCTCTCGGCGAGCCCGATGTTGCCGAGGCTGTGCCAGGTGAACAGCGCCTTGCCCGACGCGACGTCGATCTCCTGGACGACGCAGTCGATGATGCGCCCGTGGCGTGCGCCGCCCACCGAGCGCAGGTTCCGGCGCGTCGTGTGGTAGGCGATGGCAAGCGCCGTGCCGCGGGAGGTCAGCTTGAACTCGTGCAGGTCCATCCGGTACGGCGCGGACGTTCGCACGCGCTTGATCACGCGGTAGGACGCGTCCCCGATGACCCCGACGCCCTGGCCGTGTCCGGCGGAGGACCGTCCTTCCCACCACGTGAGCACGGGCTTCCCCTCGTACTGCTGCACGCGGAAGTCGTTGGCCCGCACGTCGTCGGGGTTCGGGCGGAACCAGATCGGCTCCCCCGCGTCATCGACGATGAGCGGCCCGGTGTGCTCGGTGCCCGAGCGGCGCTTCGGCGCGAGGAAGATGCTGCCGGCGGCCAGATCATCGCCGCCGGGCACGTGCAGGGTGATGGCGGGCGGCGTCAGGTCGGGGCGCGACACGTAGCCCGCGGCGGACGCCGGCGCGCAGACCGCTGCGACGAGCGCGAGGCCCGCGAGCGTGCGGGTCCGCCGGCGGAGCCGGGCTCCGGGTGATGATGGGGTGCTGCTCATGAGAGGGTGAGCGCACCTGGATCCGCCGGGGCGCTGACGCAGTCTCCGACACGCGCCGGGGCCCGGAGTTGCGATCCGCGCCTCACGAGCCGGGGACACGTGCGGCCCGCGATCGCCCGAGCACCCTGCCGTCGCCATCGAGCGCCCGTACCGCGACGTACTGTCCGGGTGAGCTGAGCGGTACGGCGGTCTCGAGGTTCCGCCATGTGACAGGGGCGCCAGTCGGGCGCAGATGGGCGGCGTCGCGCCCGGCGAGGACCTGCCAGCGGTGCACGTCGGTCGAGCCGTTCCAGCTCGCGTAGGCGATCACGTCCGCGCCGTGGCGCTCGACTGCGAGGGTCGGGTCGCCGTGCGGGGTGCCGTGCCACGGTTCGCGGTAGGCGCGGTAGGTGTCGTAGCCGTGGGGCAGACGTGCGTCGAACAGCATCCTGCCGTCCTCGCCGAACTCGGAGACGTGTCCCTGCGACCCCCAGCCGACGAACGTGTGGCCGTCCGGCAGCAGCTGGGAGTTGCCCTGGGTCCCGGCGGACAGCCCGTCGGGGTGCTCGATCGACGAGACCAGGCGCGCCGTCCTCGCTGCAGGGTCGACCGCGACCGTGATGACGCGCGAGGCGGGTCGCACGGGCTCCGAGGCGGCGTCGTTGTCGAAGATCCGGATACGCCCGCCCGGTTGTGCCCGCGCATCGTGCTGCCATGCGAAGCGCAGGTCGTCGGGGATCGGGAAGTCGCTCGCCTTGCCGCCGAGTCGCCAGATGATGTCGCCGGTGTCGCGGTCGAGCTTGTAGACGGTCCACGTGTGACGGGAGGAGACGAGCAGGTTGCCGTCGGCGTCGACGTCGACCGAGTTGAGGTGCACGTAGTCCCAGGAGTCGATGTAGAGCTTGTCGAGCGGCTCGTGGCTCTCGGCGAGCGGGATGTGGTCCAGCGCGTGCCACTCGGAGAGGACTGTGCCCGTGTCCAGGTCGATCTCCTCCACGACGCCGTCGACCACCTTCGCGTCGCGCTTGCCGCCCAGCGAGCGCAGGTCGCGGGGCACGCCGCGCCGGTAGAGCAGCATGAGCGCCGTCCCGCGGTCGGTCAGCTTGAACTCGTGGATGTCGGCCTCGGCCCCGATGCTGGTCTCGATGCGCGCCCGCGGCTGGTAGCTGCCGTCGTAGATCATCCCGACCCCCTCGCCGCTTCCGGCGACCGCGCGGCCCTGCCACCACGTCAGCGCTGGCTTGCCGTGGTAGCGCTGCACGCGCAGGTCGTAGGACTCCTCGCCCTCGGGCATCGGCTGGAACCAGCGGACGCGGCCCTTGTCATCGATGAGCATCGGCCCCTGCTGCTCCCCGGGGACCTCCTTGGCCCCGAACACCTTCTTCGGCGCGATCAGGATCAGCCCCCGCGCGACCCCGGGCTTGCTCGTCGTGACGTCGACGGCCGGGGGCCGCAGGTCGGGCCGGGAGTGCAGCGCAGCGACCGCACCGGATGACGGCGTGGATCCGGACGAGGCGTCCGTGGCGGTCGTCGGCGTGGTCGCGGGGTGCCGGTCGCCGGTCGTCGTCTCGTCGCTCCCACCGCCCGTGAGCACGACGGCGACCACGACGGCGCCGAGCACTGCGACGCCGGCGAACGCCGTCAGCAGACGACGGCGGCGGTTGTTCGGGGGGGACATCGGGTTGCGGGAATCAGCCATCTACCGTCGCCGACCGGGCACGCTGAACCGGCGGATGCGCAGAGCCAGATCGGGCAGCGCGCAAGGCTAGGACATCGAGCGCGAGAGCTCGGTCGCGCGCCCGGTCAGCCTCAGCCGCCCGGGACCCGGACGGTCGCTGACCGGGCCAGAGCGGACCCGTCGGCATCCAGCGCGTCGACCGCCAGGACGGGCTGCGCGGTGGCGCGGACGATCGAGGTCTCCAGGTCCTGCCATCGCGCCGGGCGCCCGACGGGCTTCAGCGCGTCCGGTCGCGGGCCGGCGAGCAGCTGCCACGCGCGGACCTCGGTCGATCCGTTCCAGCTCGCGGCCACGGTGACGCGGTCGCCGTCGCGGTCGGCATGGATCGCCGGCGGGACGGCGGGCCGGCCGGTCCAGGGCATCAGGTAGGCACGGTAGTCGTCGTAGGCGGCGGGGAGCCGGGCGTCGAAGGTCAGCCTCCCCTTGGCGTCGAAGCGCGAGAGCGCGCCGACGGAGCCCCAGCCCACCACGAGCCCGCCGCCGTCGAGCATCTGCCCGTTGCCCTGGCTCTCCGCCCATTCGCCGTCGGGCTGGGCGAAGCGCTGCTCGAGCGTGGCCGTCATGTCGTCCTCGTCGAGCACGAGGCGCTTCACGCTGGAGGCGGGCTGCGCGCCCTCGGCCTCGGCGCCGTTGTCGAAGAGCTGGAGCGTGTCGCCCGACAGCCACCGGGCGTCGTGTTGGAAGGCGAAGTCCGCGCCCTCGCCGAAGGTGAAGTCGCTGCGCTTGCCGCCCAGGCGCCAGACGACCTCGCCCGTGGCCCGATCGACCTTGTAGACGGCCGAGGTGTGGCGCGCGCTGATGAGCAGGTCACCGTGGGCGTCCTCCGCGACCGAGTTGATGTGGAAGTAGTCGTAGGCCTTCTGCGGGTCGGTGGGAACGGGCTGGTTGCTCTCCGCCGGGTCGACGTGGTCGAGGCTGTGCCACTGCAGGAGCACCCGGCCCGTCGCGACGTCGATCTCCTGCACGATCCCCTGCGTGACCTGTGCGTCGCGCGCGCCGCCGATCGCGCGCAGATCGCGCCGGGCGCGGCTGTAGATCGTCACGAGCGCGGTTCCTCGGTCCGTGAGGAGGAACTCGTGCAGATCGACGGTCTGGTGGTCGCCCGCCTGCACCGTCGCGACCGGCTTGTAGTGCCCGTCCATGATCACGCCCTCGCCGCGGCCGATGCCGTACCTGCTCGCGGCTCCCTGCCACCACGTGAGCACGGGCTTGCCCTGGTAGCGCTGCACTCTGACATCGGTGATGGGCTCACCATCGGGGGCCGCGCGGAACCACACGGTTCGGCCCGCTTGGTCGACGGCCAGCGCGCCCTGCTGGTGCGTCGCTGCGTCGCGATCGGCGTCGCGCATACGTGGCGAGAGCAGGAAGACGCCCGCATCGGATGTGTCGACGGCCTCATCGACCGCGAGCTTGGGCGGCATGAGGTCGGGCCTGGTTCGCAGCACGAGCGCATCGGCGGGGTGCTCGCGGGGAAGGGTCTCGCTGGTTGAGCCGCCGCAGGCGCTGAGGAGGACGCAGGCCAGGAGCGATGTGACAGCGCGGAGTCGCCCGGGCGACGCGGTCATCGGCCCAGCCTAGGCGCGATGGCGCCGGTTGCCGCGGGCAAGGCCCCGGCCGGGCCACCGCCCGTTCGTGCGGTGACGCGCTGGAGTCGCTCCAGCGTCGTCGACTACTCGCTGGCGGTGGCGAGCCTGGCGCCGGCGTACCGTTCGGCGCACGTCGAGGCCTTCAGGGGTCCGCGCCCCAGGAGGATCATCTCGGGTCCCGGCCGGGCCGAGGTCCGCGCACTCCATGCGTCGTCCTGGGCCCGTCGCGCGACGTGCAGCCACGTCAGCGCATGATGCCGGTGTGGCCGATCGAGTACCGGCCGGGCTGCGGCCAGACCGCGGCGCCGTGCGGTCCGCTGCCCACGCGGATCCGGTGCAGCAGCCGGCCGGTCCGTGTGGAGATCGCGTACAGCACCCCGTCGTAGCGCCCGGTCAGCCAGAGAACCGTCCCGTCGGCGGACACGCCTCCCATGTCCGGTGACCCGCCGCCGCGCAACCGCCACTTCCGGATCGGGTGGCGCGTTCGGAAGGACATGACGGTGACCGACCCCTCGCCTCTGTTGGACACATAGAGGTCACGGCCATCGCGGCTGGGGTACAGGCCATGTGCTCCGCGGCCCGTCGGCTGGAACCGGATCACCCTCCATGACGACGCGTCGATGAGCCACACGCCCCCAGAGGCCATGTCGGCCACGTAGAACGTGCGGCCGTCCGGCGAGACCTTCACGTCCTGCGGCATGGCAGTGGACCGCAGCGCGATCATGCGCAGCACGCGCTCGTGTTGGAGATCCACGACCACCATCCTGCCGCCGAACTCGCACGAGACCAGCGCGCGACTCCCGTCGGCGGTGTAGTCCATGTGGTCGATACCGGGGCACTGCGGAACCTCGAGCGCGTGGAGGAGCGCCATGGTGTGCGGCGAGCGGAAGTCGAGCTCTCGGTGCGCCTCGGCCACGACGATCGCCCGCTGCCCGTCGGGGGTGAAGTAGAGGTTGTACGGGTCCATCACCGCGATCGGCCTGCCGGGGCGACCGCTACGCGGATCGATCGGGGTGAGGCTGTTGCCCAGGTCGTTCGTCACCCAGAGGGTGCGCAGATCCCACGACGGCGTGACGTGCTGCGGCTGGCGCCCGACCGGGAAGTGCTCGACGATGCGCCCGGTGCGCTGGTCGACGACGTCGACCGTGTTCGACTCCGAGTTGGGGACGTAGACCCGGGCCGGATCGCCCCTGACGGCGGGCGACAGCGCTCCGGCACGATCGGCCGCGTACACGTCGGGCGCGGACCCCGGATCGCGCAGCCGCAGGATCTCGTCGTGGACCGTGCCCTGCGGATCACGGCCGCCGGCGACGAGCACCGATCCCGGGACGCTCGTTGCGCCGACGTCGGACAGGGCGACCGGGAGGCGCCCAGCGTGGACGGGACGCGGGTGCGCGGGATCGATCGCCCAGATGGCGTCGTGCTGCGAACCCAGCGCGTCGCCGCGTCCGCCGATCACGACAAACCAGCGGCCGAGCGTCGCGCCGGCCGCGTGGGCCAGGGCCGACGGCAGGTGGGAGATCACCTGCACGCGGTGCCGCGCGGGGTCGACGCTCAGGACCTCGCGTCGTGCGTGGACGCCGTCGGTCCCGCCCGCGATGAGCAGACGGCCTCCCACCGCCGCCACGGCGGCGTAGCGGATCGGGTGCGGCAGGGTCGCCACGTCGCGGATCGGTTGCCCCGGCCGGAACGCGAGGACCGAACGAAGCGGCGTGGTCGCCGTATAGCCGCCCACGACGTAGATCGTGTCGCCGAGGGTCGCGGCCGACGTGTCGGACATGGCGGCCGGCAGCGTGCCGGCCGGTCCGGTCCGGCCAGAGGGCGCGATCCGCGTGATCGCGGCCGTCGGACCGCTCCCCGTCCCGCCACCGAACGCGTACACGTCACCGCCGAGCGCGGCGACGCCGATGTCATGCGCGGGCTGCGGCAGCCTGCCGGTGACGGCCGACCGTCCTGGCGCGAGCCGGACGATGTCGGCCATCGACGTGTCCCTCGCATCGAGGCCGCCGACGGCGAGGACGCGTCCCGTCGATGCCGCGAGGCCGGGCAACTGCACGGGCGCAGGGGTGGCGCCGACCCGCACCGGCACGAGCACCGGCGCGCGGGCGGTCGCGCCGGCGCGGGGCTGCGGCGCCGCCGCCGGGCTCGTGGGCGTGGTCGAGACGACGCGTGCGTGCGGCTTGGCTCCGCAGCCGGTCAGTGCGGTCGCGAGCAGTGCGACAGCGAGAACCACGGCGCGGCGCATGCCCGACAGGCTGTGTCACCGGGCCTGATCGGCGCCTGAACGGTGGGTACCTCGCCCCTGGGGGAACGGGTTTCCGTACATCCGGCACCGGTGATGCTACGTACGATACGTCACAAGCCCATGCTCCCGACGTCGACACTCCGACCCACGCGGCAGGCCCTGGCGGCCCGCGCGGTCCTGGGCCCCGGACATCCGCTGGCGGTCGTCGAGGAGCGCATCCGCTCGCTCCTGCGGCAGGAGGTGGTCGTCGCGGCGCTCGTGATCGGCAGCGTCGGGGCGCTCATCGCCGGCGCCACGGAGCTGCTCGTCGTCGCCGTCGCGGCCACGGCCGTGCAGGCCGCCGTCTGCCTCGGGCTCGTCGCCGCCGTCGGCGCCCGCCGCCGCCAGGCGCTGGAGCTCATCGCCGCGGGTCGCACTGCGCTGCCGGTCATCTCGGTGGAGCGCGAGCGCGAGCGGCTGGTCCGCCGGGTGGGCGCGCTGGCGGCCTCCATCGACCGGATCCGCGCCGAGGCGCGCCGGCCGCGGCGCTCGATCGTCGCGCCGCTCTACGTGCCGTCGATCATCCGCGAGCTGGACGACGAGCTCGCGCGCACCGCGTCCCTGCTGCGCTGCGACCACCCGGACCTCGCCGCGGTCGCACGCACCGAGGCGCTGCTCGGGAGCGCAGTCTCCCCGCTCTACGGCACCGACGTCCGGCGCCTCCGCGAGGAGCTCCGCCGCCTGCAGTTCGCGCTCAGCACCCGCGCGGCCAGCTAGTACAGCGTCTACTACCCTGCGCCGGTCGATGTCCCGGTTCGCTGCGTCCCTCACCGTGCTGCTCGTCCTTGGCGTCTGCGCCTGTGGCGGGGACTCGGCGCCGAAGGACGTCGCGAAGGTCTACAACTCGTTCACGCACGATGTCGTCTCGTCAGACTTCCCGAGCGCCTGCGGGCTGATGACCAAGGAAGCCCAGGCGCAGGTCGTCACCGCCGGCAAGACGCTCACGCGCGGGGTGTCGAAGACCTGCAGCGTCGCGCTGGAGTCGACCATGCAGCTGGTCGACGACGGCGACCTCACGTCGCTGGCGAACAAGGCGACGGCCTCCGACGTGACCGTCAAGGGCGATGCCGCGACGGTCAAGGCGCACGGCAACACGAGTCGGTTCGAGCGCCGGGACGGGGACTGGCTCATCTCCGCCGAGCGCTGATCGGCGAGCTCGCGACCTCCGCTGCGAACGCGGCGTGATCACGCTCGTTCTGGTCGGCGTACGCGGTCGCGAAGCGCACGAGCGCCGTCGCGAAGCGATCGTTGCGGCCCAGATAGGCCGCGATGGCGAAGCGGTCGCCCGACCGGGCGTGCGCGCGGGCGAGCGCCTCGCCGCAGGTTCCCGCGTACGTCGCGAGCTCGCCCGGCGGCAGGATCTCCAGCGGGACGGAGAGCTTCGCGTCCCACAGCTGGCGCACGTAGTAGTCGCGGGCACGGCCGTCGGGATGCGTGCCGGTCCGGGCCCAGCCGAGCAGCACATCGCCCGCGCCCTGCATGAGCCGCTGCCCGTCGACGACGCGCCGTCCGCCGTTGCCGGCGACGTACGGCCCGAGGTGCGCCTCCAGCACCGACGGCCCGGCCTCCTTGAGCTGCAGGACCAGCGGATCGTCCGTGTCGCGTCCGAGCAGCAGCACGATCCAGGCCAGGTTGCCGACGCTCCCGACCCCGACGATCTTGTGGGCCATGTCGACGCCGCGATACGACGCGAGCAGCCGTCGGCGGTCGGGGGTGAGGCTCGCGCGGTACGTGCGCAGCGCGTCGGCGATGAGCCTCTGGGCGGCCGGGACGTCCTCGTCGGGAGTCAGCTCGCCGAGTGGGACGACCCACGGCGGGTCGGACACGATGCGCGGCACGCCGTCGCGGATCTCCGTGAGCCGCTCGAGGGCGCGCGTGCTGTCCTTGCGGCGGGCCTTGTCGATCCGGCGCTGCACGTCCTCGCGGCGCCGCCGGTCGAGCGCATCGACCCATCCCGGGAGCCGGGTGTCGACCTCGGTGCGCGAGTACCAGACGTCGATCGTGCGCATCCCGGCGAAGCGCCGCATCGCCTCCGCGTAGCCGGTGACGGCGGCGCGGACCGCTGCCGCACGGTCCGCGGTGGCGAAGTCCTGGTCGCGGCCGGCGACCTCGACGCTGGCCGCCAGCCGCTTGACGTCCCACTCCCACGGGCCGGGGAGCGTCTCGTCGAAGTCGTTGACGTCGAAGACCATGCGCCGGTCGGGCGCGGCGAAGCCGCCGAAGTTGCCGACATGGGCGTCGCCGCAGAGCTGGACGGTGAGGCCGCTCGCCGGCGATCCCGCGAGGTCGGCGGCCATGACGGCCGCGGCGCCGCGCAGGAACGTGAAGGGGGAGACGGCCATGCGCTCGTGCCGGATCGGCACGAGCGCACGGACGCGCTTGTCGTCCTGGGCCAGGACGATCGTGACCGGATCGACGCCCGGCGAGCGCTCCCAGTCGCCGTGGCCGGCGCGCGGCGCGATCTGGCGCGCGGCGCGGCCCCGCTGGGAGCTGTCCGCCGACGTCGGTGGCGGCTCGAGCCGCGACCTTGCCATGCGGGGATTGTGCCTAGGAACCGACGGGGCGTGCCAGCGCCTTCACGAAGTCCTCGAGCTGGGAGGTCGTCCAGCACTCGAAGGCCTCGCAGTGGCGCTCGTAGGCGGAGATGACCGAGTCGCCGTAGTTCCAGTACAGCCGGGGCTCCGGGTTCAGCCAGAACGTGCGCCCGGCACGCGAGGCGATCTGGGCGAAGACGTCGGCGCCGGGGTCGCGGCCGTTCGTCCGCGCGTCGCCGAGCACGATCACCGTGGCGCGCGGGTGCAGGTCGTCGTCGACGAGGTCGCGGAACTCCGACCAGACGCGCCCGTAGTCCGTGTACCCGGACACGTCGGCCACCCCGGCGTCCTTCGCGATGGCCTCCGAGACGTTCGCGAAGTCGCGCTCGCGCATGAAGACATCGGTCACCTCGCTGATGCGCTCGATGAAGACGAAGGAGCGCATCTTGCGGAACGAGTCGTGCAGCGCGTGCAGCACGGAGAGGAAGAACACCGACGCGCTCGTCACCGACGTGCTCACGTCGCACAGCACGTAGATCTCGGGCCGCCGGGGGCGGCGCGGGCGGTAGCGCAGCTGCACCGGCACGCCGCCCGTCTCCAGCGAGGCGCGCATCGTGCGGCGCACGTCGACGTGGGCGTGGTGGCGATGCCCGCGGGTCTCCTGCCCCTGCGTCTTCAGCCGGCGCTTGAGCTGCGTCACGACGCGGTGCACGGCGGCGAGATCCTGCAGCGGCCCGCTGGGCAGCGCGCGGTCGAGCTCGTTCAGCGGGCGCTTGGGCGGCAGTGTCTCGGTGCGCTCGATCTGCTGGCGCTCGAGCTCGCGTCGCAGCAGCTCCTCGAACCGGCGCAGCTGGTCGCGGGGCAGCCCGTCGCGGCGCGGGTCGTCCTCGGGCAGGTCGGGCTGAGGCTCGGCGCGCAGCCCGAGCGACCGGCGGATGCGCTGCACGTCGACGCCGATGACCCCCGACCCCTCGCCCTGGCGGCCGAACGCCGCGATCGCCAGCCGCGCGAGGTCGCGCAGCGCGGCCTCCGAGCCGTCGCGCAGCGCGGCGGCGATCTGCTGGCGCAGCGTGTCGAGGTTCATCTCGTCGAAGTCCGACGAGCTGCCCGCCGCGTCGGCCTCCCTGACGCCGACCTCGACCGCCGCTGCTTCTGCGGCACGGAAGAAGAACCGGTCGAAGACGAGCTCGAAGACCCGCCGGTCCTCGGGCGACTTGGCCAGCGTCGCCGACAGCGCCGCGCGGAAGTCCTCGGGGTCCGTCCAGGCCACCTCGCGCAGGACCGCGAACCCGTCCAGCAGCTCCGACGTGCCCGCCGCAACGCCCTCCGACCGCAGCTCCTCGCAGAACTCCACGAGCCGCGAGGCGATGCCGGGGGGCGCGGAGGCCATCAGGCCCTGGTCACCAGCTTGACCCCGACGCGCTCGGCCACGAGGTCGAGATCGGTGCGGTGCTTGACGATGACCGACATCGTGTCGCGGAACGTCGCGTCGTCGATGTCGGTCGCTCCGAGCAGCAGCAGCGCGCGGGCCCAGTCGATCGACTCGGCGATCGACGGCGGCTTCTTGAGGTCGAGGTCGCGGACCATCCCGATCACCTCGACGAGCTTGCGCGCGACCGTCGCGTCGAGCTCGGGCGCGTGGAGCTTGACGATCTCCAGCTCGTGCTCGACGTCGGGGTAGTCGAGCCACAGGTACAGGCAGCGGCGCTTGAGCGCCTCGGTCAGCTCACGCGTGTTGTTGCTCGTCAGCAGGACGACCGGCTGGCTGCGCGCCTCGACGCGCCCGAGCTCGGGGATCGAGACCTGGAAGTCGCTGAGGATCTCGAGGAGCATCGCCTCGAACTCCTGGTCGGTCTTGTCGATCTCGTCGATGAGCAGCACGACGGGCTCCTCGGACGTGATCGCCTGCAGTAGCGGGCGGGTGAGGAGGAACTCCTCGCCGAAGATGTCGTCCTGCACCTCGTTCCACCCGGTGCCGTCGGCCTCGGCCTGGATGCGCAGGAGCTGCTTGCGGTAGTTCCACTCGTAGAGCGCCTTGGCCTCGTCGAGGCCCTCGTAGCACTGCAGGCGCACGAGCGTGCGGCCCAGGTACGTCGCGAGGGCCTTGGCCAACTCGGTCTTGCCGACACCCGCCGGGCCCTCCACGAGGACCGGCTTGCCGAGGCGGGTGGCGAGGTAGGCCACGAGCGCGGCGGACTCACCGGCGAG
The DNA here is from genome assembly GCA_963837655.1 of uncultured Solirubrobacterales bacterium. Classification (GTDB taxonomy): domain Bacteria; phylum Actinomycetota; class Thermoleophilia; order Solirubrobacterales; family Solirubrobacteraceae; genus CAVVSD01. The sequence continues at coordinate 411,995 of CAWIOK010000023.1, read as the reverse complement.
GTAGCCCGCGTCCTGCAGGCCCTCGCGGATGTCCTCGACGCTGGAAGGTTCGGTTGCAGGCATCGCAACCGATGGTATTCACCTCTTCAGAACAAGCGGTCCGGCGAGGCGTCGGCCCCCTGGCGGGGCGTCGGCTCCTCGTCCGGCGGCACGGGCTTGGCGTCGCGCTCGTGCTCGTGCTGACGTAGGCGCCAGCCGGCCGCCGCCAGGCCGCCCGCCGCGAGGAACGCCACGAAGAAGCCCCACTGGATGCCGACCGTGCTCGCCTCGCCGCCGACGTGGGGGCGGTCGAACACGCGCCAGAAGAGCAGCAGCGCAGCCCACGCGCCACCGGCGAGGATGACGGTGCCGTCGCCGCCGGGGAGCTCGTACGCGCGGCCCTCGGCGCGGGTGAACAGCAGCACCAGGACGCCGGCGGAGATCAGGAAGATCGCGGCCTCCACGAACGACAGCGTGCCGAACGCGCTCACGGAGTCGCCGATGAATCGCGACCCGCGCACGGTGTTCTTCTCGTACCAGGGGAGGAACATCGAGGCGAGCAGCGCGATCGCGGCGACGCCCGCCAGCCGCTGGTCGGGGCCGAGCGCACGCGGCGCCGCGGCGATGCGGCGCAGCACGTCGCCCAGGTTCATCGTGCCGCCGGCGCGCCCGCCCTGGAGCGCATGCGCTCCAGCAGGAGGTCGGCGTCCGCCTCCGAGATCGTGCGCACCTGCCCCTGGAACGCCAGCTTCCAGTGCTCCGGCGGCCACTTGCGGATGTGCGCCAAGTCGTCTTTGACGCTCTCGGCCGGGAGCCAGTCCGCCTCGGGGAGGACGAGCTCGGGCTCGGTCGGGAAGCGCCAGGGATAGGCGTCGGCCTTGCCTGGCTTGCCGGGCCAGAGCTTCTCGCGGTCCTCGTAGAGATCGCCGATCACCCGGATCGACGCTGCGAACCGCATGACGCGGGTGAGGTAGAGGACGATCCGGTCGCCCGTCTCGATCTCGAGCGCGCGGTTGCGGTTGCGCTCCTTGAGACCGATCACCGAGAAGTCACGGGCGGCCGTGGCCTCGTGGTTCTCGGGCGAGGCCGTCAGGATCCAGGTGGCCATGGCTTCATGGTACGGGTGCGGGTCCCGGCTAGCCGATGGGGATGTCCCGCGCGACGGGTCCGGCCGGCGAGGTGCCTCCGAACGCGTCGATCCACCGGTCGAGCATCGCCCGGACCAGGATGAGCAGGCCGCGCACGAGGTCGCAGAGCTGCTCCCAGAGGTCCTCGGGCAGCAGCGAGCGGACGGCCTGGGCGACCGCTGCCAGGGCGTGGATCTCGCTCGCGGCCTCTCCCGCGGTCCGCGGCACCTCGTCGCGCGCGGCGGCGGTCTCCTCTGCAAGGCGCTCGGCGGCGGCCTGGGCCGCGGCCACGCGCTCGCGCAGCTCGTCCAGCGGATCAGCCGTCATGTGACGGGAGCGTCCAGGTCCACGGTCAGGGCACCGTCGGCCAGCGCCGCGCCGCGTGCGCTCCAGCCGTGCAGCGCGGGCGGCAGCAGCAGCGTGCGCTTGTAGCCGTCGACGCGGACCACGAGCTCGCTGCCGACCTGGCGCAGCGACACGTCGCCGCGCTCGACGAGCGGGAGCGGCAGGTGCAGCTGGGCCGCGTCCTCGGAGAGCTCGAGGCGCTCCGCAGCACCCCTGTGGAGGATCGCGGTGGGGTCGAGCTCACCGAACGCGGCGTCACCCAGGCGGTCGAGCATCGCCGCGCCGCGGACCTCCTCCGCGAAGTACGGCGCGCGCAGCACCGGGACCGGGGCGAACGCCGCGGTCACCTCCTCCAGCTCCGCCTCCTGGCGCTCGCGCCAGCCGCCGAAGTAGTCGCCGACCTCCTCGGGGAAGACACGGTTCACGACGACAGCGTCGACCGGGAAGCCGTAGAGGTTCAGGTAGGTGAACGTCCGCCGCGCCTCGTCCACTGCGAGCCGCTCGGGCGTCATCACCAGGCGGACGGACACGCGCTCGGCGTCGCGCAGCACGTCGCCCATGCCGAGGACGCCGCGAACGACCCCGGTGACGTCGGCGATCGCGTCGTCGTCGGGCAGCGCGACGTCGAGCACCGCGCGCGAGAACGGCCGCGCCGCGTTCAGTGCGCCGCGTTCGTGCGCGGGGATGACGCGATCCAGCCACCAGCGCGCGACGTCGGGAAGCGAGAGCAGCCGCAATGTCTCGCCGGTCGGCGCGCAGTCGACGACGACGACGTCGAACTCGTCGCTGTCGGCGTGGCGCCGCAGCCGCAGGAGGGCGAGCAGCTCGTCGAGACCGGGCGGGACCGTGATCTCCTCGGCGGAGATCCGGTCGGCGCCGCGGCGCAGGAGCTGGGCGGACAGCCAGTCGCGCACGGAGGACCAGTTGCGCTCGATCTCGGTCTGGGCATGGACCTGTTCGGCCCAGAGCCGTTGGCCGACCTGCGTCGGCTTCTCGCCGATCTCCACGGCGAGCACGTCGGCCAGCGAATGCGCGGGGTCGGTGGAGAAGACCAGCGTCCGCGCACCGGACGCCGCCGCGACCCGTGCAGTGGCCGCCGCCACCGAGGTCTTGCCGACGCCGCCCTTCCCGGTGTGCAGCACGATGCGTGGCACGAGTGCTCGAGCGTAACTGAGCGGCCCCTGGGTAGGGTCAACGGCGCATGGCCGACGGCGCGCCGACCGATCGAGGGTTCGACCTGCGGCGCTTCCTGCTGAGTGGCTCTGGCTGGCCATATCTGCTCGTGCCGTTCATCCCGATCGCGGTGGCGCTCGAGCTCGCCCACGCGGGCGCCGTGGCCATCTTCACCGCCGCGGCACTCGGCGTCATCCCGACGGCGGCGCTCATGGGGCGGTCCACCGAGGAGCTCGCGGCGCGCACCGGCCCCGGCATCGGCGGCCTGCTGAACGTGACGTTCGGCAACTTCCCCGAGCTCGTCATCGCCTTCTTCGCCCTGCGCGAGGGCCTCCAGGAGGTCGTCAAGGCGTCGCTGATCGGCTCGATCCTCGGGAACATCCTGCTCGTCATGGGCCTCGCGATGTTCGTGGGCGGCCTCAAGCGAAAGAACCAGAAGTTCAGCGCGGCCGGCGCGCAGGCGCAGGCGTCGATGCTGCTGCTCGCGGCGGCCGCGCTCGTGATGCCGACGATCTTCCAGCTCGTCCACGGCGGGTCGCTGCCGCGCGTCGGGGAGGACTCGGTGAACTTCGGCACCGACCTCGAGCACATGTCGTTCGCCGTGGCGATCATCCTGCTGATCTCCTACGTCTGCGGCCTGATCTTCTCGCTGCGGACGCACCAGCACCTCTTCAACCCCGAGCACGGCGAGGACGACCACGTCGACTCCGCGTGGCCCGTCCGGCGCTCCGTCATAACCCTGGCGGTCGCCGGCGTCGCGGTGGGCGTCATGTCGGAGATCCTCGTCGGCTCGATCAACGACGCCTCCGCGTCGATCGGGCTCTCGAACTTCTTCGTCGGCCTGATCGTGGTCGCCATCGTGGGCAACGCCGCCGAGCACTGGGTCGCCGTCTACTTTGCGATGAAGGACAAGATGGACCTGACCGTGAACATCGCGATCGGCTCGAGCGCCCAGATCGCGTTGTTCGTCGCCCCGGTCCTGGTGGTGCTCTCGTTCTTCGTCGGGCCGAACCCGATGGCGCTGGTCTTCAACGGCTACGAGCTGGGCGCGGTCGTCCTGGCGCTCCTCATCGCGAACCTGGTCATCGCCGACGGCGAGTCCAACTGGTACGAGGGCTTGCAGCTGCTCGCCGTCTACGCCGTGCTCGGGGTCGTGTTCTTCTACGCATGATCAGCGGCCCGCTGCCGTGGCTCGTGCTCAGTGTCGTGGTCGTGGGGCTGCTCTGGCTGGACCTGCACTTCTTCGCGCGCGGACGCGAGCCGGACTTCCGCGAGGGCCTCATCTGGTCGATCGGCTGGCTGGTCCTCAGCCTGCTCGTCGCGGTCGGGTTCGCGGTGGCCGGCGACTCCGAGGACGCGGTCACCTACACGACCGTCTACCTCATCGAGCGCTCGCTCTCGCTCGACAACCTCTTCGTCTTCATCCTGCTGTTCGGCTACTTCGGCGTGCCCGAGCAGTATCGGGCGCGGGTGCTCTTCTACGGCATCGCGGCGGCACTGGTGCTGCGCGGCGGGGCGATCCTGGCCGGCGTCGCGCTCATCGAGACGTTCCACTTCGTGATCTACCTGCTCGGCGCGATGCTGCTGTACCTCTCCTACCGGATCCTCCGCGGCGTCGAGGAGAACGTCGATCCCGACAAGAACGTGGTCGTCCGCGGCGTCCGGCGGATCTTCCCCGTGACCGGCGAGTTCCACGGCTCGCGGATGTTCGTCCGGGAGCGCGGCAGGCGCTACGCGACCCCGCTGCTCGTGTGTCTCGCGGCGGTCGTGGCCGCGGACATCGCGTTCGCGGTGGACTCCATCCCGGCCGCCTTCGCGATCACCCGGGACTCGTTCATCATCTGGATGGGCAACGTCTTCGCGCTGCTCGGGATGCGCGCCCTGTTCGTGCTGGTGGAGGGCCTGATCCGGCGCTTCCGCTACCTGAACCAGACCGTCGCGGTCGTCCTGGCGGTCGTCGCCGTGAAGCTGCTGGTCGAGGACCTCTACAAGGTGGGTCCGGCTGCGAGTCTGGCGCTCGTGGCCGTCGTCTTCACGGTCGGGATCGTCGCCTCGGTGATCGCCGACCGCCGCGATCCGGACGCCGCCGAGCACCAGGCCGAGCGGCTTCCCCCCGATCAGTCGGACTCGTCGGGGTCCAGCGACTCGAGCTCCTCCTCGTCGTCCTCATCCACGGCGTCGTCGCCGGACTCGCCGCGGCCGCCCGCGGGGTCGTAGCGCGCCTGGAAGTCGTGGACGAGCTCGTCGCGCCGGTGCTCGTCGACCGGGGTCTCGTCGGCGACGAGGACCCACTCGCCGCCCTCGTCGTCGGCCCCCTCGAAGACCTCGGACCCGAAGTCGGCGGAGTCGTCGACGATGATCAGGATCTCGGTCTCCGGGTGCACGTAGGTCCCGGGGCGGTTGACGAGGTCGTCCAGTTCGAAGAAGCGCAGGGCGCGAGCCATGCGGGCTCTTGTAGCAGAGCCCGACGCGGACAACCATCCCTGGGCGACGTCCGTTACGATTGACTGACGAGTCAATCGCCACCTTGGCACTGAGGAGACGTGCATGGTCGATTTCCGGCTGTCGGACGACACGAAGGCGTTGCGGGAGCTCGCCCACGACTTCGCCGAGCGCGAGATGCGCCCGGTCGCGGCGGAGTACGACCGCGACGGCACGTGGCCCACAGACGTCCTGCGCAAGGCGTGGGAGGTCGGGCTCATGAACATCCACACGCCCGAGGAGTACGGCGGCGTCGCGCTGTCCGCGTTCGACGGCGTCGTGATGCAGGAGGAGCTCGCCTGGGGCTGCTCGGGCATCCAGACCTCGCTCGGCGCCAACGGGCTCGCCGCCACGCCGATCCTCCTCGCGGAATCCGACGAGATCAAGCGCGAGTACCTGTCGATGATGACCGAGGAGTTCAAGCTCTCCTCCTTCGCGCTGACCGAGCCCGACGCCGGCTCGGACGTCTCTGGCATGCGCACGCGCGCGGTGCGCAAGGGCGACTCCTACGTCATCAACGGCTCGAAGTGCTTCATCACCAACGGCGGCTACGCCGACTGGTTCACCGTCTTCGCCAAGACCGATCCCGAGGCCGGCAACCGGGGGATCTCCGCCTTCGTGGTCCCCAAGGACGACACCGTCACGGTGGACAAGAAGGAAGACAAGATGGGCCAGCGTGCGTCGAACACGGCGACGATCACGTTCAACGAGACGGTCGTGCCCGCGCGCAACCTCCTCGGCGTGGAGAACAAGGGCTTCAACATCGCGATGGCGACGCTCGACAACACGCGCCCCGGGACCGCCGCGATGGCCGTCGGGATCGCGCGGGCGGCGTTCGAGCACGCGTGCGACTACGCCAAGGAGCGCGTCCAGTTCGGCGTCCCGATCGCGATGCACCAGGCGATCCAGTTCCTCATCGCCGACATGGCGACGGAGATCGAGGCCGCACGCCTGCTGACCTGGCAGTCGGCGGTGCTGCTCGACCAGGGCCAGCGCAACACCCTGCAGTCCTCGCACGCCAAGCGGTTCGCCGCCGACACGGCGATGAAGGTGACGACCGACGCCGTGCAGGTCTACGGCGGCTACGGCTACATCAAGGACTACCCCGTCGAGAAGCTCATGCGGGACGCGAAGATCATGCAGCTCTACGAGGGCACCTCGCAGATCCAGCGCATGGTCATCGCGCGCGAGACGCTCTCGCCGCGCCGGACGCCCGTCCCCGCCTAGCGACCAGCTCCGCGCGACCCGCGCGGGCGCTGGCTCGAGCGGCGGTGCGGAGTGTCCGGCCCGATCGGCGGCGCGCCGCTGCAAGCTCGGCAGCTGGATGTTGCAGTGCCGCACCCAGGTGCCGACCTTTGACGGACGCGGCACCCCGGCGCTCGATCTAGCGTGCCGCCTCCCAGAGGATCGGATCGCCGGTCGGCTCGACCGTCGCGCCGAGCTCGCCAAGGACGCGCGCGAGCATCTCGCGGCGGATCGCGCCGTACTCGAGGACGTGCGCGAGCACGCCGCCATAGGTGAACGACTGGGGCGGCTCGCACAGCGCGTCGACGAACGCGTCGTCCCAGGCGCCACGGTCGCGGATCGACCGGGCGATGCGCGCGAAGGCCTTCGCCGCGGGGTCGAAGCGCTCCAGCAGCGCGACCTCGGACCGCGGTTCGGGCACGGCCAGCCCCGCCATCGCGGCGGTCCAGACCTCGATCGTGAAGACCAGGCGCTCGCACATCGTCGCCGCGTCCGCCTCCTCGCCCTCGAACCAGGTGGCGACGAAGCCGGGGCGCAGCGGGCGGGCGAGCGCGTCGGGCGACAGCGTCGCGGCGGCCTCGAGGAGCTCCCGGGTCCGCGCGAGGTGGTGCCCGACCATGCGCTCGGTGAGGTCGCGGCCGCCGCGGTGCCGTGCGCCTGGCAGCAGCAGACCCGCCGGCGGGTGGAAGTGGATGCCGTTCGGCGCCGGGATCTCGATCGGCCCGTCGTAGGCCGACGGCGCCGCGCCGAAGGTGCGGCTGAACGCCCGCGAGAACGCCGCCAGCGATCCGTACCCTGCGGCCGCGGCCGCTTCGGTCGGCGTCGCGGCGCCCGTGCGCAGCTGCCAGGCGGCGCGCTCGAGCAGCAGCCGGCGGCGCAGCGCGACGGGCGACTCGCCGGTCGCGGCGGCGAGCAGGCGGTCGAGGTGGTCGCGGGAGAAGCTCGCCCGGCGCGCCAGGGCGCGGCCGTCAGCGTCCGGATGATCCAGCGAGTCCACGACGAGGTCGATGAGTCCGCGCAGCCGGTCGGTCATGGCTTGATCGTCTTCGACATCCTGCTCGACGCGGCAGGGTCGCGTCGCCACCGTGGGCGCATGTCCAGCTGGTCGCAGTTCGAACACGAGGCGCCCGAGCTCGCCGCGAGCGTGCGGGCCCGCCTCGACGCCCACGTCCACAAGACGCTCGCGACCCTGCGCCGCGACGGCTCGCCCCGCATCTCGGGGACCGAGTGCCAGTTCGTCGACGGCGGGCTGTGGATCGGATCGATGTGGGATGCGCTCAAGGCGCGCGACCTCCAGCGCGATCCGCGCTTCGCGCTGCACAGTGGATCCGAGGACCCGCCCGAGTGGCCGGGTGACGCGAAGCTCTCCGGGGTCGTGGAGGAGATCACCGACCCCGAGGTCGTGGAGCGGATCAACGGCGCGGTCGCGACCGGGCCGTCGCACCTGTTCCGGCTGGACCTGCTCGAGGCGTCGACCGTCGGTCTGAACGCGGCGCGGGACAAGATCGTGATCGAGCTCTGGCACCCGGGTCAGGACGTCCGGCGCATCGAGCGGGCCTGACGGCGTAATCCCCTGAATCCAGGTCAGGACTTGGTACCTTCACGTGATGGAGCCCTCTTCGATTCCCGCGACGAAGAAGGGCCGCGGCTCGATCGAGGATCCCGAGGTCCTCGAGAACGTCCCCGGCCACATCATCCCGATCCTCGAGCGCGAGTTCGACGACTTCGACACCACCGCAGCGCAGTTCATGCGCGGCGACATGGAGGAGCCGGACTTCATCGGGTTCCGCCTGAAGCAGGGCGTCTACGGCCAGCGCCAGCCGGACGTGCAGATGATCCGCGTCAAGCTGCCGATGGGCGGCGTCACGCCCGCGCAGCTGGAGACCTTCGCCGACGTCATCGAGGACTACGCACCCCTGAACAAGGGGCACATCACGACGCGGCAGAACATCCAGATCCACCACGTGCCGCTGCCCGACGCCGCGCAGCTCATCCGGCGGATCTCCGAGTCGGGGCTCTCCAGCCGCGAGGGCTGCGGCAACACGGTGCGCAACGTCACCGGCGATCCGTTCGCCGGCGTCTCCACAGACGAGCTCTTCGACCTGACGCCGTACGCGGGCGCCTACGTGCGCTACTTCGTGCGCCACCCGACGACGCAGCTCATGCCGCGCAAGATCAAGACGGCGTTCGAGTCCGCGCCGGAGTCCGACCGGTCGCTGACCGGCATCCACGACATCGCGTTCATCGCACGTGAGCGCGACGGCATGCGCGGCGTCGAGGTGCGCGTGGGCGGCGGCACGTCGATCATGCCGCGCGTCGCGCCGACGCTGTACGACTTCGTCGGGCTCGACGACGGCGAGTACCTCGAGGTGGCCGAGGCCGTCTTCCGCATCTTCGACCGCCAGGACTGGCTGCGCGTCAACCGCGCCCGGGCCCGCATCAAGGTGCTCGTCGACAAGATCGGCATCGACGAGATGCGCCGGCTGGTCGACGAGGAGCGCGAGGGCGACTGGGTCGGCGAGCGCGACTTCGACGTCGAGGGGCTGCGCCTCGACGTCGACGAGGAGGCGCGCGCGCCGGAGGTCCCTGCCACGTTCGCCTCGCCCAACGGCGACGGCTCCGAGTTCGAGCGCTTCAGCTCCTCCAATGTCATCGCGCAGCGCCAGCGCGGCTTCTCCTCCGTCCAGGTCGCGGTGCCCCGCGGCGATCTCTCGCCCGAGCAGCTGCGCGCGACCGCCGACATCGCGCGCCGGTACTCCGGCGGCTGGGTGCGCACCACCGTGCATCAGAACCTCGTGCTGCGCTGGGTGCGCGACGAGACCGTCTACGAGGTCTGGCAGGCGCTGACCGCGATCGGCCTCGGCGACGCCGGCGCCGACGAGATCGGCGATGTCGTCTCGTGCCCGGGAACCGACTCCTGCAAGCTCGGCATCACGAGCTCGATGGGCCTCAACCAGGCTGTGCGCGAGCGGATCGCCGCGATGGACATCACCGATCCGCTCACGCGGCGGATCCACGTGAAGATGAGCGGCTGCCCGAACGGCTGCAGCCAGCACCACATCGCGAACATCGGCTTCTACGGCGCGTCCATCAGGGCGGGCGACCACACGATCCCCGCGTACGTCGCGCACGTCGGCGGCAACTTCGAGGGCGGAGACATCATCTACGGGACGCGGCTGAAGGTGCGCCTCCCTGCCAAGCGCGCCCCCGAGGCCGTCGAGCGCTGGATCCGCCTCTACGAGGCGCGGCCGCGAGGAGGGCGAGGTCTTCAACGACTTCGCGACCCGCGTCGGCGCGCTGGCGTTCGAGGACGCGGTGCGCGACCTCGCGCTACCGGTTGAGTTCGGTCTCGAGACGATGGACCAGTTCATCGACTGGACGAAGAACGCGCCGTTCGTCGTGCAGCGCGGCGAGGGCGAGTGCGCGGTCTGAGGCCTACCCGAAGAGACCCGCGCTCGCCAGCCGCGCGCCTTCGACCATGGCCCGAAGCTTCGCCCACTCCACACGGGAGTCGGTCCGCATCCCGCAGTCGGTGCCCGCGATGACGTTCTCCGCGCCGACGACCTTCGCGTAGGCGACGAGGCGGTCGGCGATCACCTGCGGGTGCTCGACGATCGCAGTGGTGTGGTCGATGACGCCGGGCATGACGATCCGACCCTCGGGCAGCGGGTGCTCGGCGAACACGCGCCACTCGTGCGTGTGGTTCGGCTTGGCGGCCTCGATCGAGTAGCACTGGGCGGGGAAGCGGTAGAGCAGGTCGATGACCTCTCCCAGCGGCAGCGCGCCGGTGTGCGGCCCGTGCCAGCTGCCCCAGCAGAGGTGCAGGCGGATCCGCTCCTCCGGGATGCCCTCGACCGCGGCGCGCAGCGCGTCGAGTCGCATCTCGACGTCCTTGCGGTAGGCGGTCAGGTCGGTCCAGCGGTCCCAGGTCCACGCGTCGACGATGTCCGGTGCGTCGATCTGCAGGATGAGCCCGGCGTCGACGATCGCGCGGTAGAACGGCCTCGCTGCCTCCGCCAGCGCATCGATCAGCGCCTGCTCGGTCGCGTAGTGCTCGTTGTAGATCCAGCGCGACATCCACCCCGGGCCGACGAACGTGAGGAACAGGTCCTGCACGTCCTGCGTGGCAGCGGCCTGCTTCAGCGTGGCCGCGTCCCACTCGATCGGCTCGGTGCTCCGCGGCGCGATCGGGCCGCGGCAGGCCTCCGCCTCGGTCCGTTCCGGGCCGCCCCCGCCCAGAGGGTTCTCGGGATTGGGCATGAGGCCGTGGGCCGTGTAGTACTCGGCGAACGTCTCCATGTCGAGGTCCGGGATCCCGCGCGCCGGGCCGTAGCGGTCGTTCATGGGGACCGCCTCGAGGCCGTCGAACGCCTTGTGCAGCTCCAGGCCCGGCCCGGCGGTGAGGTCGCCGTTGTTGACGATGTCGATGCCGATCTCGGCCTGCTTGGCGACGATCGACGCGACGGCGTCCTTGATCGCATCGCGCTCCGTCGGGGCGACCACGGGGCCGTGGTCGTCGCGCGGCGGCAGGAACAGCGCGCCGGTGTGGGACGTCAGGATGCGACCCTCGCTCCTCTGCATGGCGGGAGTCTGCCAAGCGGGCTCCGTGGCGCTCGCCCTCGTGCGTAGGTTCCGGGCATGAGCGTCATCCAACGGCTGGACTTCCTCGGTGTCCCCTCACAGGACGCGGACCGCGCGCGCACCTTCTACCGCGAGGTGCTCGGGATGCGCCCGGACGAGCACGGGCAGTACGAGCAGTGGGCGGGTCAGACGTGCTTCGGCATCTGGGAGCCCGAGCAGCAGGGCATGCAGTTCGTGCCGCAGAAGGGGAACCCGTGGCCGCTCGGCGTCGACGACGTCCCGGCGGCGCGTGCTGGGCTCGAGGCGAAGGGCGTTCAGTTCTTCGGGGACACGCTCGACACCGGCGTGTGCCACATGGCGTTCTTCACCGACCCGGACGGCAACGACCTCATGCTGCACCACCGGTACGCGCCCTACGAGGACTGAGCGCGGCGCTACCGCACTGCCGACGGAGCCGGGATCCTCCCCCGCAGCCCCTCCAGGAACGGCTCGGACCCCGTCAGCTCCTTCGGGCCCGGCGCCATGAACGCCGCGCGCCGGCTCGTGCCCAGCCCGAGGCCGACGAGGCCCTCGAGCATCTTCACGGCGGCAGCGACGCCGTCGATGACCGGGATGCCGTCGAGCCCGTCGCGGACCTCGCACTCCAGCGTCCCCATCCCCGCGCAGCCGAGGCAGATCGCCTCCGCGCGGTCCTCGGCGATCGCGCGGCGGCTCTCCTCGAGGACCATGCGCGAGGCCGCCGCGGGGTCGCGCTCGATGTCGAGCACCGCCAGCGGCGTCCCGCGCACGGACGCGCAGCGCTCGCGCAGCCCGTACCGCGCGACGACGTCCTCGAGCATCGGGACGACACGGTCGATGACCGTCACGACCGAGAAGCGGTGCGCGACGGTGCAGGCCAGGAGCATGGAGGCCTCGGCGATGCCGACGACCGGGACCTTCGAGATCTCGCGCGCGGCGTAGAGCCCCGGGTCGCCGTAGCACGCGATCGCGATGCCGTCGTAATCGTCGCCCTGTCGCGCGATGACGTCGAGCACCGCGGTCGCGGCCAGCGCCTCCTCGGCGTGACCCTCGATCGAGGCGGCACCCCAGGGCGGGGAGACCGCGTCGATCTCGGTGCCCGCTCCCGCGCCGGCGCGCGCCGAGTCGCCGATCGCGTCCGTCATCGCCTGCGTCGTGTTCGGGTTGATGACCAGCAGCCTCATGCCTGCGTCCTCTCGGTCTGGGTTGCGGCCTCGTCGACGGCGAGCTCGGGTGGCGGGCCGAGCACGACGCCGTAGTCCTCCAGGGCGGCGTCGGCGCCGAGGAAGCCCCGGACGACGTCGGCCCGGACGAGCGCGGGTCGCGCTCCAGCGGCTGCCCGTAGCCACCGCCCGAGGGGGCGACCATGCGGATCACGTCTCCCGCGGCCATGCGGCGGAACGGCATCATCGTCGGCAGTGCGCGCTCGTCGGGACCCGGGTTGAGCGTCACCGAGCCGGTGCTGCCCTCCCCACCGCCGAACAGCCCCGGTGGCCGCGTCGCGTTGCCGTCGCCCTCCAGCGAGACCCCGCCCGCCTCCAGGAACTCGATCTCGCGGATGGATCCCAGGCCGCCCCGCGTCCGGCCCGCACCGCCGCCGCCCTCGGCCAGCTCGTAGCGCCTGACGCGCAGGGGGTAGTGCGACTCGATGTCCTCGATCGGGTTGTTGCGCGTGTTCGCGTAGAGGGTGTCGACCGCGTCGAGCCCGTCGCTGTCGGGCCGGCCGCCGTAGCTGCCCTCCACGATGTCCATGTAGACCCACGCCCCGCCCGCGCCCTGGCCGGAGTACGCGGCGACCTTGAGGTTGCCGACCCCTGCGCTCACCGCGTCGGGGCGGACCTGCGCGAGCGCGCGCATGACCGTGTCCGCAACGACGTTGCCCGGGCAGAAGCGCGCGATCGTCGGCGCCGGGAACACGGGGTTGGCGATCGTCCCCTCCGGCACCGAGATCGTGACCGGGCGGAACAGGCCCGCGTTCGACGCGACCGGCTCGTGCCGGGTCGAGTCCAGGAGGATCGCCCGCAGTGTGAGCAGGATCGCGATGTCGACCGTCCCGACGAGCGGCATGTTGATCGGCAGGTCGACCTGCGGCGCGGTGCCTTCGAGGTCGACGTGCAGGTCGCTGCCGCGCACCGTCACGGCGACCTCGATCGGGAGGTCGTGGTAGGCCGGATCGGGGTGTCCGAGGAAGCCGTCGAGCATGCCGCTCGCACGGTACGTCCCGTCCGGGAGCGCCTCGATCTCCCGGCGCAGCGCCTGCTCGGAGAGATCCATGAGCTGCTCGGACGCGGCGCGGACCGTCTCCAGGCCGAAGCGCCGCACGAGCTCGAGCATGCGGTCGACCCCGAGCCGCGCGGCCGCCACCTGCGCCTCGAGGTCGCCGATGACGAGCTTCGGCAGGCGCGTGTTGTCGGCCAGGATCCGCCACGCCGAGCGGACGGGCCGCCCCTCCTCCTCGACCTTCACCGCGTTGAGCAGGAGCCCCTCGGCCCACGCGTCCGTCGCGTCGACGATGCCGCAGGTCCCGGGGGTCAGCGCGCCCAGGTCGAGGTGGTGCGCCGTCGTCGCCGAGAAGCCGACGAGCTCCTCGCCCAGGAAGATCGGGATGACGATCGCGACGTCGGGTTGATGGGAGGCGCCGTAGTACGGGTGGTTGTGGATGACGACGTCGCCGGGGCGCCACTCGTCGCCGACCTCCGCGAAACGCCGGTCGATGCCGGCCAGGTACCCGGGCAGCGGCCCTGACTGCAGCGGGGTGGACTGGGTCGACTCGCACAGCTGGCGGCGCTCGTGGTCGCAGATCGCGCAGCCGAAGTCCTCGGACTCCCGGATGATCGACGAGTACGACATGCGGGTCAGGCGGTAGCCCATGTCGACCGCGATCGACGTCAGCGCGCCGCCGATGACGGCGGTCGTGATCGGGTCGACGTCCGTGGTGGCGCTCATGTGCGAGGTCCTCCGTCGCGGGTGAGGAGCACGACGCCCTCCGGCGTCGCCGTGGCCGACCATCCCGGTGGGACGGCGACGGTGGTGTCGAGCTGCAGCAGGATGGCGGGACCGGCGACCGGCTCCCCGGCCACGAGCGCCTCACGGTCGACGTGCGGGGTCGGCAGCTCGACGAGGCGCCCGTCCACCCGCCAGGTCGCGACCGGGACCGGCCCGCCCGCGCGGGCGCCTGTGCCGGGCTCGACGGCGATGTGCTCGAGCTTGGGACGCCGGCCGCGCACGGTGACGCGCAGGTTGACGATCTCGACGGGGTCGTCGAAGGCGTGCCCGTACTCGGCGCGGTGGGCGGCGTGGAAGGCGGTGAGCGCCTCGTCGGTCACCGGGCCCTCGGGCACGGGGATGCGCAGCTCGTAGCCCTGGCCGACGTACCGGCAGTCCAGGAAGCGCTCGACTTCGACGGCCGCTGGATCGGCGCCGTCGCGGGCCAGGCGCTCGACGAGCGCGTCCGCCAGGTCCTCGAAGGCGCGGGCCAGCGCCGCGCCGTCGATCGCGCCCTCGACGACGAAGACCGTCCGCATCTGGTCGTAGCGCAGGTCGCTCGTCAGCAGGCCGGCGGCGGATGTGATCCCGGGGTGCGGCGGGATGACGACCTCTCCGATCCCCAGCGCCTCCGCGAGCTCGGCCGCGTGCAGTGGGCCGGCGCCCCCGAACGCGACGAGGCTGAAGTCCCGCGGGTCGTGGCCGCGCTCGACAGTGATCGAGCGGATGGTCTGCGCCATGTTGGCGTTCGCGAGGACGAGGACCCCCTCGGCGGCCTCCGCCGGCCCGATGCCGAGGCGTTCGGCGAGGGCCCCGATCGCGGCATGCGCCGCCTCGGGGCGCAGCGTCATCCCGCCGCCCAGGAACCGCTCCGGATCGAGGCGCCCGAGCACGAGATGCGCGTCGGTGATCGTCGGCTCCTCGCCCCCGAGGCCGTAGCACGCCGGCCCCGGCTCGGCACCCGCGCTGCGCGGGCCGACGCGGAAGCCGCCGGCGTCGTCGACGTAGGCGATCGAGCCGCCGCCCGCCCCGATCGTCTGGATGTCGAACATCGGTGTCAGCAGCGGGTGGCCGGCGATCCGCGTGTCGCGGGCCGAGGCCTCGTTGACGCCTGCCTCGGTCGCGATCGCGATGTCCGCCGAGGTGCCGCCCATGTCGAACGTGACGAGGCGCCGCCGCCCGACGAGCCCGCCGGCCCAGCTCGCGCCGAGCACCCCGGCGGCGGGCCCGGACAGCATCAGCGTCACCGGGCGCTCCGCCGCCTCGGCGATGCCGGCGACGCCGCCGTTGGAGCGCATGACGAGGATCTCGGCCGCGACCCGCTCGCGGCGCAGCGCGGCCTCGAGGCGCTCGAGGTACGCGCCGGTCCCCGGCCCGACGAACGCGTTCATGGCCGCCGTGGTGAAGCGCTCGAACTCCCGGAACTGCGGGGTGATGTCGGCCGAGCTGCAGACGAAGCAGCCCGGCAGCTCCTCGCGGAGGATCTCCGCGGCTCGCAGCTCGTGCGCGGGGTCGAGGTAGGAGAACAGGAAGCACACCGCGATCGCCTCGACGCCCGCCGCGCCGAGCTCGCGCGCCGCCTCGCGGACGGCGTCCTCGTCGAGCGGCTCGATGACCTCACCCGACGGCGGCGCGAGGCGCTCGGGCACCGTCAGGCGCCACTGGCGCTCGACGAACGGCGCGCTCTGCCACGGGATGTCGAGCAGCACGGAGTACGGCTCGGGCCGTTGGTGGCGTCCGATGTGCAGCACGTCGCGCACGCCCTGCGTCGTGACCATCCCGGTCCGCGCGCCGTCGTGCTCGAGGACCGCGTTCGTCGCGACGGTCGTCCCGTGGACCACGCCGTCGAGGCTCGCAGGCTCGATGCCCGCGCGTTCGCAGAGCTCGAGGACGCCGGTGACGAGCGCGCGGCCCGGGTCGTCGGGCGTCGAGTGGACCTTGTGGACCTGCGTGCGGCCGTCGTCGGAGTCGTACAACGCGAGGTCCGTGAAGGTGCCGCCGATGTCGATGCCTACGAGTCGCATGGGTGTCCCGTCGTCAACGGTCGTTCCACAGCCGGGTCATTGCGTCGAGCATCACATGGGCGGCCAGTGCGGCGTCCGCCGGGTCGGCGTGCTCGTCCGGGGCATGGCTGATCCCGTCGCGGCACGGGACGAAGACCATCGCCGACGGGACACGGCGGGCGACGAGCATGGTGTCGTGCCCGGCGCCCGAGGACATCGTCGTGTGACGGGTGCCCATGGCGTCGGCGGCGGCCTCCAGCACGGCGACGACGTGCGGGTCCATCGGCGTGCGCTCGATACGCGTGCGCTCGCGGACGACGACCTCCTGTCCGCGCATCGCCCCGCGCTCGTGCGCGAAGGCCACGATGCGGTCGAACACCTCCTCGTAGGGCCCCGAGGCCGAGCGGACGTCCAGCGTCAGCGCGGCACCGCCGGGGATGACGTTGATGAGCCCGGGGGACGCGGTGATGTTCCCCACAGTCCCCACGACACCGGGCGCCGCGCGGGCCAGCGCGTCGACCTCGACCGCGATCTCCGCGGCGGTCACGACGGCGTCGGAACGCAGCTCCATCGGCGTGCCCCCCGCGTGGTCGGCGCGGCCCGAGATCGTGACGTCGGCGTGGATCATGCCCGTGATCGCATCCACGACGCCGAGCTGCAGGCCCGCGTCCTCCAGGGTCCGGGCCTGCTCGATGTGCAGCTCCATCCAGGCGAGCATCCCGTCGAGCTCGCGGGCGGACTCGGCGTGGCGCTCCGGGGCGTGGCCGGCCGCGCGGGCCGCGTCGAAGAAACCGGTTCCCGAGTCGTCGGTGAGCGCCGCGAGCTCCTCGCTCGTGATCGCGCCGAGCATCACGCGGCTGCCGAGCAGCCCCGAGTCGAAGCCGGACCCCTCCTCCTCCAGGAAGGAGAGGACGCGCAGCGGCAGATCCCGCCCGTCCTCGGCCGCGAGGCGGGCGACCTCCAGCGCGCAGACGACGCCGAGGGTACCGTCGTAGGGACCGCCGTTGCGGTTGGCGTCGCAGTGCGAGCCGATCCCCAGGCACGGCTCGCCGCGCCCGCGGTTCGACGCGACGAACGTCCCCACCGGGTCGTGCCAGGTGGCGTAGCCGAGCTCCGCGAAGGCGCGCTGGAACCAGGCCAGGGTCCGCTCGTACTCCGGGATCCAGGCGTGCCGTGTGATCCCGGCCGGCGAAGCCGTGTAGTCCGGACCGCTGAGCTCCGCGATCGCGTGCTCGATCCGCTCCCGGCTGCGCTCGAGCGTCGTCATGCGCCGCGGGATCATCCCAGATCGGCGTCGCGATGAATAATGTCGGACATTCACACGACGGGGAGCGAGGAGCACATGGCGTCGTACGACCTTTCGATCGTGAACGCGGACGTCGTCCTGCCCGACGGGCAGCCGGCGCGGGTGGACCTCGGGGTACGCGACGGCCGCATCGCCGCGATCGCCGCGGGCGGGATCGAGGCCGAGCGGACGCTGGACGCGACCGGCCTCGTCGTCCTTCCCGGGCTCGTCGACGAGCACTTCCACGTCTTCCGTGGCTACCCGTGGGAGACGTACGAGAACGCGACGCGGGCTGCGATCAAGGGCGGCGTGACCTCCGTGGTCGACATGCCGCTCGACGACCCCCCGACGCTGACGGCGGCGCGCCTTCGCGACAAGCTCGATGCGATCGCGGGCGCCTGCCACGTCGACTACGCCTGCTTCGGCGGCTATCTCGACGAGGACCCGGACGAGATGGCGCGGATGGCCGACGCCGGCGCGTCGGCCTTCAAGCTCTTCACGGGCGGCGTCGCGCCGCCCGGCATGTACCCCGGCGTCGACGACGGGCAGCTCCTGGACGCGTTGCGTCGCGCCGCCGCGCTCGGCCGCACGACGACGGTCCACGCGGAGAACCCCGCGATGGTCGACTTCGAGACGGCGCGCATGCAGGCAGACGGCCGCGAGGACCTAGGCGCCTGGGACGACGCGCGCCCCTGGTTCAGCGAGATGGCCGCGGCGCAGACGGTCGCGCTCGCCGCGCAGGTGGCGGGCGCTCGGACGGTGATCGCCCACTGCAGCTCCCCGGAGACCGTCGACGCGGTGCAGGAGGCGCGGCGGCGCGGCGCGGACGTGTGGGCCGAGACGTGCCACCACTACCTGTGCACGACGCGCGAGGCCTGCGAGGGCGACCTGCGGCGCAAGTGGAACCCGCCGACGCGCCGGGCGGCCTCGGTCGACGCGCTGTGGGAGCAGGTGCGCGACGGACGCATCCACGCGATCGGCAGCGACCACGCGCCGCTGCCGAAGGCGGCCGACGCGACGGTCTGGACGATGCCGCCCGGCTCGGGCAACGGCGCGGAGCTGATGTTCGGAGTGTTCGCGACCCAGGCCCTCCACGAGCGCGACGTCCCGCTCGGCCGGATCGCGGAGCTCATGTCGGCCGCGCCCGCGCTGCTGTTCGGGCTCGCCCCGCGCAAGGGCGCCATCCGGATCGGCGCGGACGCCGACCTCGCGATCGTGGAGACGGACGGGCGCCGCGTGCTCGACGCGGGCGACCTGGAGTACCACGAGCAGGAGCACTGGTCGCCGTTCGACGGCATGGAGCTGCGCGTGTTCCCGGTCTACACCGTGCTGCGCGGCCGGATCGCGTTCGCGGAGGGCGAGGTGCTCGGCGCCCCGGGCGACGGGGAGTTCCTCGGGACCTAGTCGCTAGCCGGTGTTGCGCATCCCCGCGGCGATCGCGGGGATCGTCGCGAGCAGCGCCGCGCGCGCGGTCTCGTCCCCTGCCCGCACGCGGTGCAGGAGCTCGACCTGCATGTGCGAGAGCGGGTCGATCCAGGGGTTGCGGTCGGCGAGGCGGTCGCGGAGCGACGGCGAGCTGTCCAGCAGTGCCTCCTGGCCGGTGATGTCCAGCACGCGCGCGAGGACGCGGTCGTGCTCGGCCCAGATCGCACCGCTCAGGCGCTCGGCGAGCCCCGGCTCGACGAGCGTCATGTAGCGCTCGGCCACGCCGAGGTCGGCCTTGTGCAGGGCCATCTCCAACGCGGACACGACGGTTCGGAAGAACGGCCACTGCGCGTACATCCTCCGCTGGAGCTCGACGTCTCCCTCGCCGAGCGCCGTGCCGGCGCCGTACCACGAAGGCAGGACGAGGCGGTTCTGCATCCAGGAGAAGACCCACGGGATCGCGCGCAGCGAGTCGACGTCCCCCGCGGCGCCTCGTGAGACCGGCCGCGACCCGATGTGCAACTGCGCGAGCTCCTCGATCGGGGTGACCTGGTGGAAGAACGGGAGGAAGTCGGGGTCCTCGTGCACGAGCCCCCGGAAGACCGTGCGCGACCGGCGCGCCAGCCGGTCCATCTCGACGCGGAACTCCTCCGGCGGTCCGGCCGGCGGCGCGGCGCCGGCCAGGAGCACCGCGGCGAGTGACTGCTCGAGCGAGCGCTGGGCGAGCTGGTGGTGCGCGTACTTGGCCTGGATCGTCTCGCCCTGGTCGGTGATGCGCATCCGCCCGCGCACCGTCCCCGGCGGCTGGCCGAGGATCGCGCCATACGCGGGGGCGCCGCCGCGCGACGGGGACCCTCCGCGACCGTGGAAGAACCGCAGGCGGATGCGCTCCTCGTCGGCCTGACGCATGAGTCGCTCCTGCGCGACGTACAGCCACCACTGGCTGGCGAGGTAGCCGGAGTCCTTGGCCGAGTCCGAGTAGCCGAGCATGACCTCCTGGTCGTCACCGAGCGTGTGCAGGTGCGCGCGGTAGGCAGGGTTCGCGTACAGCGCGGAGAGCGTCGCCTCGGCTCCCTCGAGGTCGGGGATCGTCTCGAAGAGCGGGGCGATCCGCAGTTGCACGCCGGCGGAGCGGCACAGCAGGAGCGCGGCGAGCACGTCCGAGGGACGGCGTGCCATCGAGATGATCAGCGTGTCCAGCGCGTCGGTGCCGTGACGCTCGACGGCCCGCGCGATCGCGGCGAACACCATGATCGTCGGGTGCGCGTCGCCGTCGGTGGGCATCCCCGGCGCCTTGGAGCTCTCCAGCGCGGAGGTGAGGAGACGCTCGCGCTCCGGCTCGTCGGCGTCCGCGTAGCCGTCGACCAGACTCGCGACCGCGTCCTGCAGCACGTCGGAGGACTGCCGGATGTCGAGCCGGACGAGATGGAAGCCGAACGTCCGCACCTGCACGAGCAGCCGCTGGATGGCGCCGTGCGCGACCGTCGGGGAGCCCACGGCGAGCCGGACGGCCTCGAGGTCGGAGACGAGCTCGGCGGGCGATGCGTACCCGCCCGGCTCGTCGGTCGCGGTGCGCGCGAGCCGGGCTGCGGCGAGCGCCAGCGCATTGCGCAGCGGCTCGCGCTCGCGGCCTCCGACGGCGCTGGACGCGTCGCCGAGCGCCGCACGGGCCCGGGCCACCGCGGCTGCGAGCTCGGGCGGTGCCGGGACCCGTCCTGCGACCTGGGAGTAGGCGCCCGCGAGCTCGCGGACGCGTTCGAGCAGCAGTCGCAGCGCGATCTGGCGCTGCATCTCCAGCGTGCGCTCCAGGCTCTCGGCACCGACGAAGGGGTTGCCGTCCATGTCGCCGCCGGCCCAGCTGCCGAACCGCACAGCGGGACGCGAGCTCGCGGCCGCTCGGCCGAACTGGCGCTCGAGCTCCTCTGCGATCTCGGCGACGGCGCCGAACAGGACGTCCTCGACCACGAACAGCGTCCGCTCGACCTCGTCCTCGACACGGGGGCGCTCGTGGCGGACGGAGTCGGTCTGCCACCAGAGCGTCAGGCGCTCGCGGAGCCGCACGCGCGCGGCGGCGCGCTCGGACGGCCCGAGCAGTCCGTCCACGTTGGCGTCCAGGTCCTGCCACATCGCGCGCTCGTGGTCGAGGATCGAGCGGCGGGTCGCCTCGGTCGGATGCGCGGTCAGGACGAAGGCGACATCCAGGTCGTCCAGCACCGCCTGCAGCGAAGCCTCGTCGCCGCGGAGGCGGACGGCGACCTCGGCGAGCGACTCCCGTTGCACGCGCCCGGCGTGGGCGTCGTACGCGCGCCGCCGGCGGACGCGCTCGCGCTCCTCGGCCAGGTTCGCGAGCTTGAGCTGCATCCCGCACGCGCGGACGTAGGGCTCGACGTGGCGGCTCGGGATCTCCTCGAGGAAGCGCAGCATCGCCAGCCCCGCCTCGGGACGGCCGGCCCGCATCTCCTCGGCGGCACTGCGCAGGCGTCCGACGGCGCGTGCGAACTGCGGGCCCTCCTGCTCAGCGAGGACCTCTGCGAGCACCTCGCTGAGCAGCGCGATCTCGCGGGCGAGCGCGTCGCCGCCGGCGGGTTGGAGCTCGACCAGGGTCATGTACTGACGGATACTCCCCGGCGGCGGATCGCTGCATGGACCGTGTGTCGGTATCCGGTGCGCGATGTTGGGCCCCGTCGTCACGGCACGCCCGGGTGTACGGTTGGGTGGGGAGGCGCCCTACCGAGAGGGAGGGCCCATGCCCATCACGTCCATCGTGGAGTTCTCGCCGGTCGAGGGCGAGAACCCGAGGGAGAACTACGACAGCCTCTCGCGCGAGCTCAACGGCGGCGAGCTGATGACGCGGCGGTCGCACTGGAACGACGGCCTGCTCGCGCACTGCTACTCGGTCGGTGAGGACGGCAGCGCTGTGGCAGTGGATGTGTGGCGCGACCAGCAGAGCATGGACGCGTGGATGGGGCGCATCGGGCCGATCATCGAGCGCGAGGGGTTTGCCGACCACATGCAGGCCCGCATCCTCGAGACGCATGCCGTGGTGACCGAGGGGTAACGCCGCGGCCCTACCCCAACGCGCCGCGGATCCGCCCCGCCACCCCCGCGGCCTCCTCATCCGACCCGTACTTCGTCCGCGGCCAGAAGAACCCGCGCAGCCCGTCCTTGCGGTTCCGGGGCACCACGTGGACGTGCAGGTGCGGAACGCTCTGCGACACGACGTTGTTCACCGCAGTGAAGATCCCCGCGGACTCCATCGCCGCCTGCACGGCCAGCGACAGATCCTGGGTGCGCTCGGCCAGCGGTCCGAGCATCTCCCGCGGGGCGTCCATGATCGTCACCACGTGCTCGCGCGGCACGAGCAGCACGTGGCCCGGGAACAGCGGGCGCACATCCAAGAACGCCATGAACCCGTCGTCCTCGAGCACGACATGTGCGGGCAGTGCCCCGGCGATGATCCGGCAGAAGACGCAGTCGTCAGCCATTCAGCCCGCGACCACCTCGTACAGCGGCGCGCGGCTGCGCATTCCGGCGGCCGACAGCACCTCGACGGCCCGCAGGCAGTAGACGACGCGCTGCGCCAGCACGATCCCACAGCGCAGCGCCTTCGCCAGCTCGCGCGTCGTGAAGGGCTCCTCGCGGACGGACGCCGGCAGCAGCGCGAGCGCGTCTGCCGGTGAGCGCAGCTCGACGCTGTCGAGGACCTCGACCAGTCGTCGCTGACCGGGGTCGCGCTTGCGCCGCCGCAGGACCACTGGCTCCGGCGCGCGGATGTGGTCCTCGCGGCACAGCAGCACCTGCACTGTCAAGTGCGGGTGCGCGAGCAGCGACGGGAAGGCGACGAGCTTGTCGAACACCGCGATCGCGCCGGGCATCCGCGGCGAGCGGCGTTCACGGACGATCTCGCCGCCGTCGTCGACGCGCAGGATCCGCCGCTCGGCCGGCACCGGGTGCACGATGCGCATCCGGTGCCCGTCGAGCAGCGCGTCCAGCTTCGGGCCCAACGGGCCGAAGCCGCCGGTCTGGACCTCGACGAGCTCGCCATCGGAGCGCACGAGGTCGATCACCCAGCGCTGCACCCGCACCTCGGCCCGATCACCTGGGCGGGCGCACCAGTCCTTGACCGAGGCGTGCAGCGGCCCCTCGCGCAACACCCCGATTCCGGTCACGCGAGGGCAAGCTACCTGCGGAGCCGGTCAGCCCGGCGGCCGGATGAACGTGTCCGGGTCGGGCCCGGTGCGCTCGCCGGCGTCGAGCGTCTCGATCGCATCCATGTCGGCCTCGGTGAGATGGAAGTCGAAGATCCCGAGGTTCTCCTCGATCCGCGACTGGGTGACCGACTTCGGGATGACGACGTGGCCCAGCTGCAGATGCCAGCGCAGCACGACCTGCGCGGGCGTGCGCTCACGCTCGGCCGCGATCCCCGTGATGATCGGGTCGCCGAGCACCTGGGCCTTGGCCAGCGGGCTCCACGCCTCCAGCGGGATGTCCAGGTCGGCCAGCTCGCGGCGCAGGCCGGGCTGCTGCAGCCGCGGGTGCAGCTCCACCTGGTTGATCGCGGGCGTGACGCCGGTCTCGCGGATGATCCGCTCGAGGTGCGGCTGGTTGAAGTTCGAGACGCCGATGGCGCGCGCCAGCCCCTCCTGCTGAAGCTCGATGAGCGCCTGCCAGGCCTCGACGTAGTGATCGTGCGCGGGCACGGGCCAATGGATGAGGTACAGGTCGACGTGCTCCATCTCGAGCTGGCCGAGGCTGTGTCGCAGCGCCTGCTTGGCCTGGCGATGGTCGTCGTTGTGCAGCTTCGTCGTGATGAAGACGTCCTCACGGCTGAGTCCGGCGGCGTGCAGCGCCTGCCCGACTCCCGCCTCGTTGCGGTAGCCCGCGGCGGTGTCGATGTGGCGGTAGCCCGCGAGCAGCGCGCGGGTCGCGACATCAGCCGTGTCCTCGGGCGGTACCTGGAAGACGCCGAACCCGAGCTGAGGGATCTCGACTCCGCCGCGCAGGGGAATACGCGGGATCGTGTGTGCTCCGGTCATGCCCCAGAAGCTAGCGGGAGAGGTACGATCGGATGGAGACACCCAGTCGAAGGGAGCTGCTCCGATGGCCGCTCACGTGATGGTGCTCGCCAACCGCACCGCCGATGCGCCCGAGCTCGTCGATGCGCTCCTCCAGCGCAGCCGGCGCGGGCCGATGATCGCGACGCTCGTCATGCCGGCGCCGGCGTCGCAGGAGCGACTGGACGCCATCCTCCAACGATGGCGCGACGCCGGTATCGCCCGCTGCGAGGGCGTCGTCGGCCACTCGGGTCCGCTCGAGGCGCTCATCGACGCGTGGGACCCGCTGCACGACGACGAGGTCGTCGTCTGCACCCTGCCGGGCGAGAGCTCTCGCTGGATCCGATCGGACCTCCCGCACTCCGTCGCGCGCTACACGGGCGCCCCGGTCCTGCACGTCGTCGCGCGCGAGCAGACCGGCCCGACGGCATCGCCCCCGCCGGTGCACGAGAAGGCGGCGCTCGGGCCGCTCAGCGTGCTCGCCTGGGGCGGGCGGCACTGAACGGCATCACCTGAAGAACCGCTCCGATCGCCGCTCCTGATCGGGATCGACGTCGCCGCCGCGCTCCGGGCGCCCGAAGCGCGAGCGGCGCTCCCGATCCTCGCTGAGACCGACCTCCAGGAACGCCAGCGACACCACGAGGACCGCTGCGCCGCCGAGCAGCACGATCGCGCCCGCGCTGCGCGCGATGGACCCCTTCGACGTCGCGGCGAGCACCGCGCCGGCGACGACCATCGCGAAGAGCACGACCGCCCAGAGGATCCGTCGGCGACGGGCCTTCGAGGCCGTGCGCTCGCGGTCGCGTGCCCCCGATTGGGGGTTCAGGCGCTCCGAGCCGCGAAGACGCTCGCTCATGGCACTCAGACGCTACCGCGCGTGAGCCACCTCTCGCGCGGGAACCACGAAGAACATGGCCACACGCGATCGACGGACCACCACGCCGGGCGTCTCGCTCGCCAAGGGACCGGCGAGCATCATCGGCATGATCCTGCTCGCCTACGGCGTCACGGGCCTCATCTTCGGCGGGAACAACTTCGGCTCGTCCCCGCTGGACGGGACCGTCAACGGCGCCACCTGGCTCGGCATCGAGGGCAACGGCTGGTCGAACCTGCTCGCCATCGGCGCCGGGGGCGTGCTCATGTTCGGCGCCCAGCTGCACTGGGCCGCAAAGACGACGGCGCTCATCGTCGGGCTCGGCTTCGCCGCGGCCGCGGTCATCGCGCTGATCGACGGCAACGACGTCCTCGGCATCTTCGCCGCCAACGACGCGACCACGCTCGCCTGGGCGATCACCGCCGCGGTGCTCGTCATCGTCGCGCTGCTGCCGAGGGTCGGCGGCACGACGGACGAGACGCCGGTCGTCGCGACGACCGAACCGGAACCGGCGCCCGCCGAGCCCGAGCCCGAGGCGAAGACGGAGGAGACGACGGCGGTTACGACAGCGCCTCGATGAGCTCCTTCTTGCTCATCGAGGACCGGCCGGGCAGGTCGCGCTCCTGCGCGCGCTCGTAGAGCTGCTCGCGGGTCAGCTCCCCCAGGCTGTCGTCGCCACCGGCGCCTGACGACACGCCACGGGCGGCCTCCAGGCTCTCGCGCAGCGCGGCCATGAGGTCCGGTACGGGGGAGGGCTCGTCGACCTGGTCGGGCACGGTGATCGTCTTGCCCTTGCGCTTGGAGGCGACGACCTCCTGCAGCCGTGCCCGGTAGTGGTCCTCGTAGCGCTCCGGCTCCCAGTCGACGGTCATCGCGTCGATGAGGCCCAGCGCGGCGTCGAGCTGCTTCTTGGGCGCCTTGCCCTTCGTGCCGCTGTCGATGCCCGAGGTGGGCCGCACCTCGTCGTGCATGAGCATCGTCGTCAGCGCCAGCGCGCCGTCACGGGCCCGGACGATCGCGCGGTACTCCTTGGTGCGCATCACGAAGCGGCCGAGGGCGGCCCGGTCGGTCTGCGCCATGACGTCCAGCAGCAGCCGGTAGGCGCGCAGCGTGCCGTCGTCGTCGCCGGCGGGGATCAGCAGGTACGGGTGGTCGAAGTACATGGGGTCGACGTCGGCGAGATCGACGAACCCGTCGATCTCGATCGTGCGCGTGCGCTCGGGCTCGAGGGCGTCCAGCTCGTCTTCGGTGACGGTCACGCTCTCCCCGTCGTCGAACTCGAAGCTCCGTGCGATCTCCTCGTAGGGGACCTCGGTCTCCTCTCTGGAGCACCAGCGCTGCACCTCGATCGGGGTCGCGTCCTTCTCGCGCAGCTGACGGAAGTGCAGGTCGAGGTCGCGCGCCCCGCTCACGAGCCGCACGGGGACGTTCACGAGACCGAAGCTCAGCGAACCGGACCAGAGCGAGCGGGGCATCAGCGCTTCAGGCTCGCCTCGAGCGCGGCGAGCAGGTCGTCGGACGCCTCGCGCGGCTTGGCCGGCTTGGGCTTGGGCGCCTTGCCCTGGCGCTTCTTCTCGAGGTAGTCGAGCACGTGGTCGCGGTAGGTGTCGGTGAGGAGCTCGGGGTCGAAGTCGGTGTGGAGCGTGTCGACGAGCGTGCCCGCCATCTTGACTTCCCGGTCGGTCGGTGCACGCTGCGGCGCAGGGATGCCGAGGTCGTCCGCGTCGACGAGCTCGTCGTGGAAGCGCATCGTGTGCATCGCCAGCACGGGGCCGATCGAGCGGATCGCGACGAGGTACTCGCGGTTGTGGAACACCCAGCGCGCGATCGCCGCGCGGCCCGTGCGGTCCAGCGCCTCGTGCAGCAGCCGGTAGGCGTCGTCGGCGTCGCGCGAGCCCAGGTAGTAGGTGCGGTCGAAGAACACCGGGTCGATGGCGTCCTCGTCGACGAACTCCTCGATGTCGAGCAGCCGGCTTCGGTCGCCCGCCGCGGCGTCGATCTCCTCCTTCTCCAGCACGACGTACTCCCCCTCGGAGACCTCGTAGCCCTTGACGATCTCGTCGTAGGGGACCTCCTCGCCGTCGTGGGCGATGCGCTTGTGCTCGATGCGCGCCCCGTCGGGCTCGTGTACCTGGCGGAAGCGGACGGTCTTGCTCTCCGTGGCGGAGTGCACCTTGATCGGCACCGCGATCGTGCCGAGGCTGATCGTCCCGTTCCAGATGGATCGCGGCGCCATCGGCACGAACCTACCCGGCCGCGCTCTCTACAGCAGGCCGACGGCGTTCAGCGCGAGCCGAAGCGTCTCGACGTTGGCGTCCAGGTCTGCCGTGCCGTCGAGGTGCACGTCGGGTGCGACCGGCGCCTCGTATGGATCGTCGACCCCCGTGAACCCGGTGATGTCCCCCGCCCGCGCCTTCGCGTACAGCCCCTTGGGATCGCGGCGCTCGCACTCGGCGACGGGCGTGTCGACGTATACCTCCAGGAACGGCAGGTCCTCGTGCTCGTGGCGGCGGCGCACGGCGTCGCGGGCGGCCGCGCTCGGGGAGACGAGCGACACGATCGACAGCGTGCCGGCGTCGGCGACGAGCATGGCGGCCTCGCCTGCTCGGCGGACGCTCTCGGCCCTGGCGTCGGCAGAGAACCCGAGGTCTCCGGTCAGGCCGTGGCGCAGCGTGTCGCCGTCGAGCACGTACGCCGCCCTGCCCCCGCGGACGAGCAGGGCCTCCAGGGCGGAAGCGAGGGTCGACTTCCCCGACGACGGCAAGCCGGTGATCCAGAGCGTCGCGCCGCGCTGTCCGAGGGCCTTCCAGCGCTCCCTGCGTCGCAGTGCGCCGACGTGGCGCACCACGTTCGGGCTGCGTGGCGCGTCGGCGACCGCCTCGACGACCATGCCGGCGGCGACCGTCCCGTTGGAGGTCTCGTCGACGAGGATGAACGCGCCGGTCGTGCGGTTCTCGGCGTACGTGTCGAGCGCGAGCGGCTCGGCGGTGCGCAGGCGCACGCGGCCGATGTCGTTGAGCTCCAGCGCCCGGACGTCCGCGTTGCGCTCCAGCGTGTCGACGTCGATCACGTGCTCCAGCCCGGTGACCGACGCCCGCGTCGCGCGCGTGGCGGCCTTCAGGAGGTAGCGCGCGCCGACGCGGAGTGCCCGCTCGTCGAGCCAGCAGACGTCGGCGACGAGCTCGCGCGCCACGGCCGGCGGCGCCACGGGGTCGGCGAGGACCTGCCCGCGGGAGACGTCGAGGTCGTCCGCCAGGCGCACGGTGACCGAGAGCGCCGGCCCGGCCTCCTCGAGCGGCCCGTCGAAGGTGTCGATGCCGACGATCCGCGAGCGCGCCCCGCTGGGCAGGACGACGACGTCCTCGCCCACCCGCAGCGTCCCGCCGACGACCCGGCCCGCGTAGCCGCGGTAGTCGTGGTGGGCGTCGTCATGGGGGCGGACGACGTACTGCACCGGCAGGCGCGCGCGGGCATGCTCGAAGCGGTCGGCGGCGACGTCGACCTCCTCGAGGTAGCGCAGCAGCGGCCGCCCGTCGTACCAGTCCATGGCGCTCGAGCGATCGACGACGTTGTCGCCCAGCAGCGCGGAGACGGGGATCGCGTGGATGTCGTCGGCGCCCATGCGCCGCGTGAAGGCGCGGAAGTCGTCGGCGATGCGCCGGAACGTCCCCTCGTCGAAGTCGACGAGGTCCATCTTGTTCACGACCGCGACGATGTGCGGGACCCGCAGCAGCGACGCGATGAACGCGTGGCGCCGGGACTGCTCGAGCACGCCCTGGCGCGCGTCGATGAGCACGAGCGCGAGGTCCGCCGTGGACGCCCCGGTCACCATGTTGCGCGTGTAGCGGACGTGCCCGGGCGTGTCGGCGAGGATGAACGATCGGCGTGTGGTCGCGAAGAAGCGGTAGGCAACGTCGATCGTGATGCCCTGCTCGCGCTCGGCGCGCAGGCCGTCGGTGAGCAGCGCCAGGTCCAGCCGGCGGTCGCCGCGCTCGACGCTCGTGCGCTGCATGGCCTCCAACTGGTCCTCGAGGATCGCCTTGGAGTCGTGCAGCAACCGGCCGATGAGCGTGCTCTTGCCGTCGTCGACGGAGCCGGCGGTGGCGACGCGCAGGAGCTCCGGGGGCGCCTCGAGGGCGTGTGGCGCCGGCTCGTCGTACGTGTCCTCCAGCGTCGCCACTAGAAGTAGCCCTCGCGCTTGCGGTCCTCCATCGCGGCCACCGACACGCGGTCGTCGGCGCGCGTCTCCCCGCGCTCGGTCACGCGGGTGGCGGCGATCTCGGCCACGACGTCCGGGAGGGTCGCCGCGCGCGACGCGACCGCGCCGGTCACGGCGATGTCGCCGACGGTGCGGTAGCGCACCGATGTCTCGAACGGCTCCTCGCCCGGGCGCTTGGGCACGAAGGGGTGGTCGGCGAGCAGCATCCCGTCGCGCGCGACGACGCTGCGCCGGTGCGCGAAGTAGATCGACGGGAGCTCGAGCTCCTCGGCGGCGATGTAGCGCCAGATGTCGAGCTCGGTCCAGTTGGACAGCGGGAAGACGCGCACGTGCTCACCGCGGCCGACGCGGCCGTTGTACAGGCTCCACACCTCGGGCCGCTGCGCCGACGGATCCCACTGGCCCAGCTCGTCGCGGAAGGACATGACGCGCTCCTTCGCGCGCGCCCGCTCCTCGTCGCGCCGCGCGCCGCCGAAGGCGGCGTCGAAGCGGTGCTCGGCGATCGCGTCGAGCAGCGTCGTGGTCTGCAGCCGGTTGCGCGAGGAACCCACGCCCCTCTCCTCCTGCACGCGTCCGGAGTCGATCGAGTCCTGCACCGAGGCGACGATGAGCCGCACGCCCAGCTCGGCAACGCGCCGGTCGCGGTAGTCGACGACCTCGGGGAAGTTGTGGCCGGTGTCGACGTGCATGACCGGGAACGGCATGCGCGCGGGCGCGAACGCCTTCTCGGCGATCCGCAGCAGCACCGCGGAGTCCTTGCCGCCGGAGAACAGCAGCACCGGGCGCTCCAGTTCGGCCGCGACCTCGCGGACGACGAAGATCGCCTCGGCCTCCAGCAGGCGCAGGTAGGAGAGCTCGCGGGTCATACGTGCAGGCCGCACTCGGTCTTGGCGTCGCCGGCCCAGCGGCCGTCGCGGCCGGTGCCGGGCTTCGTGCAGTGCGTGCAGCCGATCGAGGAGTAGCCCTGGTCGTGCAGCGGGTTGTACGGCAGGTCGTGCTCGACGATGTAGTTCCACACGTCCGGCGCGCTCCAGTCGGCGAGAGGGTTCGCCTTCCACAGCCCGTGCTTGGCGTCCCACGCGAGCTTGGGCGTGCTCGCCCGCGATGGCGACTGGTCGCGGCGCAGCCCGGAGATCCACGCGTCCATGCCCTCGAGCGCCCGGTTGAGCGGCTCGACCTTGCGGATCGCGCAGCACTCGTCGGGCTCGCGCTCCCACAGCCGGTCGCCGTGCAGCGCGGCCTGGCGAGCGATGCTCGGGCCCTGGAAGACCTCCACCTGGATCCCGTAGCGTTCCTCGACGCGCTTCCACGTGTCGTAGGTCTCCGGGAACAGGACGTGCGTGTCGAGCGTGAACACCCGCGCGCCGGGCGCGATCCGCAGGAGGAGGTCGAGGATGACCGAGGCCTCCTTCTGGAAGGAGCAGGCGACGGTGAGCCGCGGGTGGAAGCGCTCGACCATGTACGCGAGCACTCCGGTCGCGTCCAGCTCCTCCACTTCCTGCGGCGCGTCCGTCACGTCGGCGTTCGTCGGCACGCACGGAGCCTAGCGAGAAACTGCCTAAATCCGATGCGGGTTCGTGGATTGCAGATGGGCCTCCAGACGGTTGCCATTTGCGTCCCAACGCTCTACTCGGCACCATTTCGGGCTCATTCCTCACGGAGGGGGAAAAGGAGACTGAGATGTCGGACGCCGCACGCCCGGCGATACCGGCGATCGAGGACCTCAGGATCCTCGTCGTCGACGATCGGCCGGAGAACGCCAAGCTGTTGGACCGTCTGCTGCGGCGGTGGGGGCACACCGACGTCACGACGACCACCCGGTCCGCCGACGTCGAGGGCCTCTGCGAGGCGTCGGAGTACGACCTGCTCCTGCTCGACCTCCACATGCCCGCCCCGGACGGCTTCGCGGTCATGGAGCAGCTGCGCGAGCAGATCGGCGCGACGGTGTCGCTGCCGGTCCTGGTCCTGACCGGCGACGCGACCGACGACGTCAAGCGGCGCGCTCTGTCGGGTGGCGCGCGCGACTTCCTCACGAAGCCGTTCGACCAGCACGAGGTCCGCCTCCGCGTCCAGAACCTGCTCGACATCCGGCGCCTGCAGCTCAGGCAGCGCGAGACCGAGCTCGAGCTCGAGCAGCGCGTCGCCATGCGCACGGCCGAGCTGGAGGAGGCGCGACTCGAGGTGCTCGAGCGCCTCGCGACCGCTGGCGAGTTCCGCGACGACGAGACCGGTGAGCACGCCCGCCGCGTCGGCGCCACCGCCCAGCTGCTCGCCGACACCATCGCCGCGGGGGACGAGACGACCGGCCGCATCGGGATCGCGGCGCCGCTGCACGACATCGGCAAGATCGCGATCCCGGACTCGCTGCTGCTGAAGGCAGGGCGGTTCACCCGCGCCGAGCACACGAAGATGCAAGCCCACACGTCGATCGGTGCCGACATGCTCGGAGGAACGACCTCCGGGCTGCTCGCGCTCGCGCGCGACATCGCGCTGACGCACCACGAGCGTTGGGACGGTGGGGGCTATCCCGCCGGGCTGGCAGGCGACGCGATCCCGCTCCCGGGCCGCATCGTCGCGCTCGCCGACGTCTTCGACGCGCTCACCCACGCGCGTCCGTACAAGGACGCGTGGAGCGTGTCCGACGCCGTCGAGGAGATCAAGCGCGCCGGCGGCGCGCAGTTCGACCCCGAGCTCGTCGAGGCCTTCGCCGAGCTCGACCACGACGCGCTCGTGTAGACCACCGGGCGATGGCCCGGATCTCCGCGGAGCAGCACCTCCCTGGCGTCACGCCTGCCGTGGCGGCCGCGCTGTGGTGGGACACGACGCGCTGGGCGAGCTTCGTCGACGGCTTCTCGCACGTGGCCAAGCGCGAGGACGGGTGGCCGCAGCCCGGCGGCAGGCTCGTCTGGGACGCCCGGCCGGACTCCCAGCGCGGACGCGTGGTGGAGCACGTGCGTGATCGCGATGCGGCCGGCGGTGGATCGTCCGAGCTCGAGGACGCCCGGTTGGACGGCTCCCAGGAGGTCCGCTTCGCGGCGACGGGGAGCGGAACGCTCGTGACGGTGCAGCTGCGCTACGCCACGAAGGCGCCCGCCGCGCCGCTCGCCGATCTCGTCTACGTCCGCAGGCGCCTGCGCCGTGCGCTGGCCAGGACGTTGGAACGCTACGCGCGCGAGGTCGCCATGGAACGCGAACTTGCCGCGGACGTGCAATAGCCTGCCCCCATGTCCTTGGGCGTGGAGGTCGCGAGGGAACGCGTCGCCGGGCTCGTGCGCGACGCCGGCCGTGTCGTCGCACTGTCCGGCGCAGGGATCTCGGTGCCGTCCGGGATCCCCGATTTCCGGACGCCCGGAACCGGTCTCTGGAGCGACGTCGACCCGATGGAGGTCGCCCACATCGATGCCTGGCGCAGCGATCCCGAGCGCTTCTGGCAGTTCTACGACCACCGTTTCCAGACGCTGGACGGCAAGGAGCCCAACGGCGCGCATCTCGCGCTCGTCGAGCTGGAGCAGCGCGGTGTGCTCGACGCCGTCGTCACGCAGAACATCGACCGGCTGCACCGCGTCGCGGGAACCCGGGAGCTCGTGGAGGTCCACGGCACCATCGCCACGTCCTCCTGCCTGGACTGCGGATCCTCGGCGGAGCTCGCCGAGGTCCGCCGCCGCGTCGCCGAGGCGCCGGACGGCGTGCCGCGCTGCCTGGACTGCG
This sequence comes from uncultured Solirubrobacterales bacterium, assembly GCA_963837655.1. GTDB lineage: Bacteria > Actinomycetota > Thermoleophilia > Solirubrobacterales > Solirubrobacteraceae > CAVVSD01. Next base: position 379,493 of record CAWIOK010000023.1, on the reverse strand, counting down.
GCGCGCCGCTGAAGCCCGACGTCGTGCTGTTCGGGGAGTGGCTGCCGGTGGCGGCGATCGAGCGCGCGCAGGCGCTGTGCGCCAGCGCGGACGTCCTGCTGTGCATCGGCACCTCGCTGGAGGTGCACCCGGTCGCCGCGCTGCCGGAGCTGACGTACGCCGCCGGCGGGGACGTCGTGCTCGTCACGATGGGCCCGACGCCGTGGGACGACCGCGCCACCTACAAGCTCGCCGGCGACGTCGAGGACGAGCTCGAGGCGCTGGTGGCGGTCCTGTGACGGGGGCCGTCGTCCTTGGCGCCCGCAATCTCGGCGGCGCGATCGCGACCCATCTGCACGAGTCGGGCTGGTCGGTCGCCGCCGTCGCGCGCAGCGACGGCTCGCTCGCCGCGGTCCGCGAGCGCGGGATCCTCGGCATCAACGCCGACGCCGCCGATCCGGACGCGCTCGCCGCCGCAGTCGCGCAGGTCGGCGACGTCGACCTGCTCGTGAACGCCGTGTCCGCCGCCCGCCCGACCGGAGGGCCGTTCGGCGGCGGCCAGCTGGCCGACGCACAGCCCGAGGCCTACGAGGCGTGGACCGGTGCCGTCAGCCGCCAGGCGTTCACGTTCCTCACCGTGGCCGCGTCCGCGCTGCGGGCGCAGGGGCACGGCGGGACGATCATCCAGGTGACCGGGGGCTCGGCCCGGCGGGCGATGCCCGGCCGCGGCCTCTGGGCCGCGGGCGCGGCCGCAACCCGCGCGCTCGTCCACGCCGCCGCGCAGGAGCTGCGCACGGAGGGCATCCACGTCGCCCTGCTCATCGTCGACGCGACGATCGCCTCGCCGAAGACGGCCGAGCGCACGCGCGACGCTCCACCCGAGTCGTTGGCCGACCAGGCGGAGATCGCCAGGGCGGTCGCCTACCTCGCCGGCCAGCAGCAGACCGGCTACACGCACGAGCTCGTCGTCACCCCGTCGGGCGACCGCTGGGTCCCGTAGGCGTGGCCACGGCCGCTCCGGCCTCGCGGCGCGGCGTGCTCGCCGCGTACGCCGGGATCATGCTCGCCACGCTGCTGGCCGCCCTCGACCAGACGATCGTCGCCACGGCGCTGCCCGGGATCGTCGCGGACCTGCGTGCCTTCGAGGACCTCTCGTGGATCGTGACCGCCTACCTCGTGGCGTCGACGGTCACCGTGCCGATCTACGGCAAGCTCGGCGACATCCACGGGCGGCGCCGGATGTTCGTCGTCGCCATCTCGATCTTCCTCGTCGGGTCCCTGCTGTGCGCGGTCTCGCAGAACGTGGGCCAGCTCGTCGGTGCGCGCGTGGTCCAGGGTCTCGGCGCCGGGGGCCTGCTGCCGCTGGCCCAGACCGCGATCGCCGACCTGTTCTCACCGCGAGAGCGCGGTCGCTACCAGGGGCTCATCGGGGCGATGTGGGCGATCGCGGCGATCGCCGGGCCGCTGCTGGGCGGGACGCTGACCGACTCGGCCTCCTGGCGCTGGATCTTCTGGCTGAACATCCCGCTGGGGCTCATCGCTCTTGCCGTCGTCATGAAGACGATGCGCGTGCACCACGAGCGTCGGGAACACAGCGTCGACGTGGTGGGCGCGATCGCGTTGAGCGTCGCGGTCGTCTGCGTGCTGCTGGCCTGCTCCTGGGGCGGCTCGCGCTACCCGTGGGACTCGCCGGAGGTGATCGCCGCCGGCGTGGTCGGCGTCCTGGCCTTCGTCGTGTTCCTCTACGACGCGCGACGCGCACCGGAGCCGCTGCTCCCGCTCGCCCTGTTCCGCGAGCGCGTGTTCGCCGTCTCGAGCCTCGCGTCGGTCACCTTCGGCGCGATGATGTTCGCGGTCACGATCTACGTCCCGGTCTTCGTCCAGGGCGCGCAGGGACGGTCGGCCACGGCGTCGGGCTTCGCGCTGATCCCGCTGCTGCTCACGTGGACGATCATGAGCTTCGTGTGCGGGCAGATCATCTCCCGCACCGGCCGCTACCGGGTGTTCCCGATCGTCGGCAGCCTGTTCGTCATCGGGGGCGCGGTGCTGCTCTCGCTCCTGGACGCCGACTCATCGGCGCTCGACGTCGCGATCGCCGTCGCGGTCGTCGGCATCGGGATGGGGACGATGGTCCAGACCTACATCATCGCGACGCAGAACGCTGTCGCCACGTCCGTCGTCGGAACGGCGACCGCGGCGCTGCAGTTCTTCCGCTCGATGGGCGGCAGCCTCGCGGTCGCCGGACTGGGGGCGCTGCTCGCTGCGCGTCTCTCCACGGAGCTGGCGACGCGGCTGGGGGACGCCGCCTCGCAGGTCGACCAGGACCGCCTGCTCGAGGGCAGCGCGGCGATCCCGTCCTCGCTGGTCGCCGGGACGCGGGAGGCGCTCGGCGCGGCGCTGCACTCGGTGTTCCTCGCCCTGATCCCCATCGCCGCGCTCGGGCTGGTCTTCGCGCTGCGCCTCGAGGAGCGCCGGCTGCGCACCGCGGGCGAGACGAACTAGGTCGCCGCGTCGCGGCAGTCGCCGACGAGGGCCTGCAGGCGCGAGATCGCGCTGGCGATGTTGCTGCCGCTGAGGGCACCCTGGATCGTGTCGATCGCCCGCTGCAGGCACGCCTTCACGGTGCTCCCGGCGTCCTGGAGCTTGCCGATCTCGTCCTGCGCCCTGGTGAGCGCATCGTCCAGCGCTCCGCGCGCCTTGTCGGCAGCGCTGGACTTCTGCTGCGCCGACTCGGCTGCGCGCTGCTGCGCGGCGAGCTGCTCCTGTGCGTCGTCCGCCTTGCGCTGCGCGCTGATCGCCCACGCGCCGAGTCCGACCGCGACGAGCAGCAGCACGACGGACAGCACGATCCAGAACGTCGGCCGCTCCCCGCTGTCGCTCACGAGCCCACCACCCGGAGGATCTCATCGGCGACGCGGACCTCGTCGCCCGGGTGCAGCTGCCGGCCTCTCCGCGCCTCGGGCTCGCCGTTGACCAGCACCGGTATGGAGGCCAGCAGCGCCTTCGCCTCACCGCCCGCGCCCACGACTCCGGCGAGCTTGAGCAACTGGCCCAGCCGGATCATGTCGCCGCGGATGGGGACGTCGGTCAGGTCCCCTCCTGCGTCGGAGCGGACTCGATGACGCCCAGGATCTCCCGGACGCGGCAGACGAGCAGGCGCTCGTCCTCGACCTCGACCCAGACGCCCGCCGAGCGCGGGAACACGACGTGGTCGCCAGGGCGGACCGGCATCTTGAAGTCGGGGAGGTCTGGCGGACCGTCGCCCGCGGCGAGCACGATCCCCTCGTTGGGCGGGAGATCGTGCGTCCCCTGGGGCACGAGCAGGCCGGACTTGCGCATCCGTTCGGGCTCGAGCTCCTTGATCACCACCTGATCGAAGAGCGGGCGAAGGGCGTCGGGCATGACGCTGGACGATAGGACGCTCACAGGCGGCTGACGAGACTGTCCAGCGCGTCGGCGAGCCCGCTGACGTCGGGCAGTTCGCGGGTCGGGAGCTGCAGGGGCGCCTCGCCCAGGCGGTTGATCCAGATGGTGGGGATGGCCAGCTCGGTGGCGGGGACGATGTCGTGGAACTGGCTCTGCGCGACGTGGACGTGACCCGCCGGGTCGGCGCCCGTGGCCTCCGTGAACGCCTCCCAGTGGCGGTGCGCCGGCTTGTAGGAGCCGATGTCCGAGGCCACGATCAGGGCGTCGAACGGCACGCCGATGACCGTTGTGGACGCCTCGATCAGGTCACGATCGCTGTTCGTGAGCGCCGCCAGCCTCCAGCCGCGGCGCCGCGCCTCCTCGAGCCCGGCCGGCACGTCGGGGAAGGCGGGCCACTCCGGCAGCGAGCGTCCCAGCGCGTCGCGCTCGGACTCCGGGACCGCGACGCCCCGCTCGGACGCCATCTCCGCCAGCACGGTCGCCATGACCTCGCGGTAGCTGGCGCCCGGCCGCGCGCTCTGGACCTGCGGCTCGACCTCGTGGTAACGGGTCAGCAGCTCGGCCCGCGAGCCACCCAGCAGGCGCTCGAGCTGCGCGCCGATGCCGGCGTTCCAGTCGATGAGCGTCCCGTAGCAGTCGAACGTCGCCCAGCGCTGCACGGCACCAGCATAGGCTCAGCCGGCGTCGAGCGAGTACTTCGACGGCTTGGTCGAGACGGTCGGGTTGTCGATGCTCCCCAGGCGCTCGATGAGCTTGGACCACTGGCCTGGCTTGAGGACGGAGTTGAGCTCCTTCGCGCTCGCCGAGTTCGCGTCGTACTCCGGTGCGAAGCCGACGTGGATGTGGTCGTAGTGGTCGCCCAGCGCCAGCGTGTTGTCCGCGTTGGGGTACTTCATGAGGCTGATGATCTGGTGCGGCTTCATCGTGCCCTGGAGCGTCAGCAGCTTGCGGATCGTCGTGTCGGTGATCGAGCCGGCGCCCTGGTGGCCGACGATCGGCGTGCCGTTGATGGCCGCGATGTCGACGGCGCTGCCGGCCGAGTGCTCGGAGACGTTGCCCGACGCCGTGTAGTAGCCGTGGCCGCAGTGCAGGCTGGAGACGGTCGGGTTCAGGCCGTTGGCGGTCAGGAACACGAGCGTCGCGAGCACGCGGCGGTCGATGGCGCCTGCCTCGATGTCGCGCCGTCCGCAGGAGTAGATCTGGATCCGGTCGTCGTCGAGGACGCGCTTCTGCAGCTCCTCCTTGCTCATGAGCAGGAGTTGGCCGACGGTCGGGTCGTCGGCCGACGCCGCCTGTGCGAGCGGGCCGCTGTCGGGAGCGCGGTAGACGGCGGTGGACTCCAGCAGCTTCCAGCCGTCCAGGATCGGCTTCGGATCGATGCGCGGTGCACCCTTGCCGGCCGGGCGGACCTCGAAGCGCATGTACGGGTCGTTGCCCTTCTCGAAGGTCCCGACGCGGCCGAGGATCGTGCCGGCGATGACCTTGCGGCCCTTGACGAGCGGCTTCAGGGAGACCTCGTCGCGGTCCAGGCCGTAGTCGATCGTGAAGTAGCGGGCCATCGTCGCGTCCTCGGGCAGTGCTGTGCCCGCGTCGGCCAGCTGGGTGCGCCCGCCTGCCGCCCATGCGGCGGGCCGGCGCGGGTTGGCGAACAGCCGCTCCTTCTTCACCGCGGCGCCGGACGACTTCTTCTTGGCGGCAGGGTTCGTGCGGGTCTGGCGCCCGGCACTGGCTGCGCGTGTCGGGACCGGGTCCTTCTTGGCCAGGCCGAGCTCGCGCTTGACGCTCGCCTCGCTCTGGCGCTTCTGCTTGGGCACCGGCACGACGCGCGAGACCTTCTTGAGGTGCCCGTACGTGTAGACGTTGCCAAAGGCGTCGCGGAGCTTGACGTAGTTGCCGAGGCGGTCGTTGCGACCGACGGAGACGATCTGGCCGTCGCCGACGGCGATGACGGGCGAGCCGGCGCGGGCGTAGACGTCGATGCCCTTGCGGTTCTGGTTGGAGACCACCGGGTTCGCGGCGTTCTCGCCCGTGGAGACCTTCTTGGCGTCGTGCGCGGTGACCTGGTCGTCGTACTCGGCGTGGCCGGCGACGGGGAAGTGGCCCTGCGTGAGCCCGGACAGCGAGGAGACGAGATCGGTCGGGATCGCGGCGATGAGCTGGGCGCGCTTGAGGACGTCGTTGACGTACCAGTCGGCGTGGTTGTACGCCCAGACCGCCTTGCGGACGTCCTGCTCGGCGCCGGCGGCCTTGAGGTAGCGCGCGGCCGCGAAGATCGCGTCGACCGGGTTGAACGGGTCGCGCTTGCCGTCCTGGTTGGCGTCGACGCCGTAGGTCTCCCAGGTGGCGGGCATGAACTGCATCCACCCGAGAGCGCCGGCGGTGGAGACGTTGAGGTTGCGCCCGTAGTCGGTCTCGACCTCGTTGATCGCGGCAAGGACCTCCCAACGCACGCCGTACTGGATGCCGGCGGCCTGGTAGATCGGGAGCAGGAACGGCGGGATGCGGAAGCGGTCGATGAAGAAGTTCGGCACGCCGACGGCGGTCGGGGAGAAGCCGTCGAGCGCGGTCGCGAGCGACGCGGCCTGATCGGTGGCGGGCGCGGCGGCGCCGGTCGGGGCCGGTGTCGCGGGCGTCGTCGAAGGCTCGACCTGTGAATGAGACTCCGTCCCGGTGGTCTCCTGGCGCCCCTCGGATGTGGCGGTCGGCGCGTCGGCGTCGGCGGCCGGGACGCCGGCGGCGGGCTTGCCCTGCTTCTCGCCGGGGCGATGGGCGGCGTCCTTGCGAGCGCGCTTCTTGGCGGCCGACTTGCGGCCGGCCTTCGCCCGGGAGTTCGTCTGCGGCGTGGCGGGGGTCGCCGGGGTGGCGGGTGCCGGGGCGGGCTGCTCGGGCGCGGGGGCGGGGGCGGCCGGGGGAGCGGGCGTGGTCGTCGTCGGGGCCGGCGCGGGCGTCGTGGGGGTCGACGTCGTGGGGTCGGCTGCGGGTGGCGCGGGGGTCGTCGTCGTGTCCTGGGCCGGCGCCGGTGCGGGGGTCGAGACCTCCTGCACCGAGACGATCGGCTCGTTGATCCCGGGGATCTGGATGCCGCTGACGCTCGCGCCCGCGGGGAGGTCGACGGTGACCGTGCGCTGCTCGCCGCTCTGCAGCGTCACGAGAAGGACGCGCGGATCGGCGGACGCGGGGAGGACGGAGGCTCCGAAGCCTGCGGAGAGGAAGCCGGCCGTGGCCAGGGCGATGACGAGCTTGCGCTTGTGCATGAAGACGAGGCGCCGCACAGCGGCACCTGCGGGTCGAGGCACGCTAGCAACGACATCTCGGGTTGAACGCAGTGACGGGCGCATGGTTTCGCTGCCTGGTTGTTCGTCTTCGCCCGGCGCTTCTTGAATCGAGCCACCGCGGACTGGACGATTTGGGGTAGAACTAACCCTCAACTCGAGGCTTAGATCCGATCGCCGGGGCGTCGCGCCGGGTAGCCTGCGCAGCAATGAGCGACGACCAGCACCAGGGGCTCGACGAGCAACAGGACCAAGGCCTCCGCGATCGCATCGCGCGATCAGGCGAGGACGCCCTCGGGAAGCTCGCCAACGAGCTGCTCGAGAGCCAGCTCGTCACGACGGCGATCGGACGCGTCTTCGAGGCGCGCGAGAAGGCGACCCAGGCGCAGGCCGTCGCGTTCGGCGCGCTGAACCTCCCGTCGGCTGCCGATCTCGAGCGATTGACCCGCCGCATCCGGTCGGTGTCGCAGCGCCTCGAGGCGATCGAGGACGGCGTCGACAAGCTCGATCGCCGTCTCGGATCGATGTCCTCCCCCGCGAGCGAGGAGTCGGTGCGCGCCGTCGAGACCTCCCTCGGGAAGCGCAGCGGCGCGATCGAGGAGGCGCTCGCCGGGCTCACGCGCGAGATCGCAGCGCTGCGCGAGGGACTGCCCGATGCACCGCGCGCGGTGCCGTCGAGCCAGGAGCGCCTCGAGGTCGATGCCCCGGCCGAGGCGGACAAGCCCAAGCGCCGCAAGCCGGCGTCCGAGTCGGACTGACGCAGCCGAAGCTCCCACGCGCTTGACACGGTCCGCGCATGGGAGTACTCCTGGACGCACCTGAACCAGGCAAAAGGCCGGAGAGTGGGCGGCTCGCGCCGCCTGCCAGGTGCCGACGTCACCTTTGTTGGCGACGAGCGCCCCGCGGCCGAGGCAGCGGGCCGCATTGCCCGCAAGGGCGGCGGGGACCTGAGCGCCCCGCCGTCGTCATGCTGAGGGCATGGACTCGCTGAGCGAGGACGAGGTCGCGCGGCGCGCGGGCATCACGCCCGGGACCCTCCGGGTCTGGATCCGTGACGGGCTGCTTCCACGTTTCGGCGGCACCTGGACGCCCGAGGTCGCCGCGCAGGCTCGGCTCGTCGCCCGGCTGCAGGCGCGGGGTCACAGCCCCGAGCAGATCCGCGATGCCGAGGAGCGGGGCGCGCTCGCCTTCGGAGGGATCGAGCACCTGCTCGGCACGCCGGGCCCCGAGGTGTCGCTCGCCGACGCCGCCGCGGAGGTGGGCCTGGAGCCGGACTTCGTCATCGAGGCGCTCGCCGCGATGGGCTTCCCGGTCGCCGGCGGGCGCGAGCCGCGCCTCGGGCCCGACGACGTCGTGCTGCTCGCGGACATCGCCCGCGCGGCGCAGGCGGGTCTGCCGCGCGTCGCGTTACTGCAGCTCCTGCGCGTCTACGGCCATGCGCTCGCGCAGGTGGCCGACGCCGAGGTGCGGCTGTTCCACCTCTACGTGCACGAGCCGCTCATGCAGGACGGTGTGCCCGGCGAGCGCATCGCCGAGGAGATGGAGGACCTCGTCCGCGGTGTCCTCCCGCTCGCCGCGCCGATCATGCACCGCGTCCACCGGCGCCACCTGCGGCGCTTCGTCGCCCAGGACGTCATCGGCCACATGGAGGACGAGGACACCAACGACGGTCCGCGCCTTCCCGGGCGGCTGCGGGTCGCGATCGCATTCGCGGACCTTGCGGGCTACACGCGCATGACCGAGGAGCTGGGCGACGAGGAGGCGGTGCTCGCCGTCGAGCGCTTCATCGAGGAGGTCGAGCGGTCGCTGCCCTCCAGTGCGCGGGTCGTGAAGGAGATCGGCGACGAGGTGATGGTCGTCGGGTCCGACGTCGTCGCGCTCACGGCCTGGGCGGTGGCGTTCCAGGCCGGGCGCGTGGGCCGTCGCCCGCAGTCACGGATCGGGCTGCACGTCGGCGAGGTCCTCTACCGCGACGGCGAGTACTACGGGCGCGAGGTCAACCTCGCGTCGCGCGTCGCCGCGCGCGCGGCCGGCGGCGAGGTCCTCGTCACGCGCGCGGTCGACGAGGCGGCGGGCAACGGGCTGGCGCGCGAGCGGATCGGCGAGGTCCGCCTGAAGGGCTTCGCGCAGGCGACCGAGCTCTTCCTCGCCTACCCCCGCAGATGAGCGACCTCCTCGACCGGGTGGCCGCGACCGGGCTGCTGGCGCCCGGCGATCCGGTCGTCGTGCTGCTGAGCGGCGGGCGCGACTCGGTCTGCCTCCTCGACGTCGCGGTGCGCATCGCGGGCGCGTCGTCGGTCGTCGCGCTGCACATCAACCACGGCCTTCGGGGGGAGGAGTCCGAGGGCGACGAGGCGTTCTGCCGCGCGCTGACGGCGGAGCTGGGCGTCGAGCTCGTCGTCGAGCGCTCCGGGGCGGCGCCGCGTGTGGGCAACCTGCAGGCCTGGGCCCGCGACCACCGCCTCGGCGCCGCCGCCGGGCTCGCGACGGCACGCCGCGCGCGTGTTGCGACGGGGCACACCATGAGCGACCAGGCCGAGACGATCCTGTACCGCCTGGCGGCCTCCCCCGGCCGGCGGGCGCTCCTCGGGATGCGCCCGCGGGACGGCCTGCTCGTGCGGCCGCTCCTCGACGTCGGCCGCGACGAGACGGCGGCGCACTGCCGCGCCCGCGGCCTCGCGTGGCGAGAGGACTCCTCGAACTCGAGCGACTCCTACACGCGCACGCGCGTACGCGAGGGCCTCGTGCCTGCGCTGCGCGCCCTGCATCCCGCCGCGGAGCGCAACGTCGTGCGCACGGCAGCGATCCTCCGGGAGGAGGGCGAGGTGCTCGACGAGCTGGTGGCGACGGTGCTCGGCGGCCGCGACCACGTGGGCACGCAACATCTCGCGGTGCTCCCGCCGGCCCTGGCGCGGCTCGTCGTCCGGCGGCTCGCGGAGGACGCCGCGGGGCGGTTGTGCCCCCGCGCGCCTGGGCGTCTGGCCGACTTGATCGCGCTACGGGACGGCGCGCTGGACGTCGGCGAGGGCGTCCGCGCGGTCGTCTCCGGCGGCGAGCTGCACATGGAGCGAACGCCGCCGCTGCAGGACACCTAGAATCCCGTTGGATGCGTGACCCCGCCGTCGGCGAGATCCTGGTCCAGCCCGACGAGCTCGCACGACGCGTCCGAGAGCTCGGCGCCGAGATCTCCCGGGACTACCAGGGTCGCGAGATCCTGCTCATCGGCGTGCTCAAGGGCGCCGTCTTCTTCCTGTCGGACCTCATGCGGTCGCTCGACGTCTCCTGCGAGGTCGACTTCATGGCGGTCGCGTCCTACGGGTCGGCGACGGAGTCCTCCGGCGTCGTGCGCATCCTCAAGGACCTCGACGCGGCGATCGAGGGGCGCGACGTCCTCATCGTCGAGGACATCGTCGACTCCGGCCTGACGCTGCAGTACCTGTTGCGCAACCTCGGCGCGCGCGGGCCGCGGTCGCTCGAGGTGTGCGCGCTGCTGACAAAGCCCGAGCGCCGCCGGGTCGAGCTCAGCCCCCGCTACGTGGGCTTCGAGATCCCGGACCGCTTCGTCGTCGGGTACGGCCTCGACTACGGGGAGCGCTACCGGAACCTGCCCTACGTGGCGGTCCTGAACACCTGACCGGGGGCGCGTCGGCCCTTTGTCCACCTGCATTTCACGCACTGCCCGACTGCTACGCTCAGACGTCCCATGAGCCGCTTCTTCAAGAGCGCCGCGTTCCCGATCCTGATCGTTGTGGTGCTCGCCTTCTTCGCCCAGCGGTTGATCAGCCCGAGCGACCAGGCCAACAAGCCCACGTTCCGGGACTTCAACTCGCAGCTTGACAACGGAGAGATCCGTAACGTCAACATGAAGAACAAGGACAACACCGTCGAGGTGACGCTCCGGAACGGGCAGAAGTACAAGGTGGGATTCGCCGACGACTACGGCGGAACTCTCACGAACCGGCTCATCGCCGCGCAGGACGCCGGGAAGCTCCAGGACTACAACATCACCGGCCGTCAGTCGAACGGCTGGCTGTCGTTGCTGACGTACGTCCTGCCCTTCCTCATCTTCATCGGGTTCTGGATCTTCCTCATGAACCAGGTGCAAGGCGGCGGATCGAAGGTCATGTCGTTCGGCAAGTCGCGTGCGAAGCGCATGTCGGTCGACTCGCCGAAGATCACCTTCCGTGACGTCGCGGGCGTCGACGAGGCGGTCGAGGAGCTCCACGAGATCAAGGAGTTCCTGGAGAACCCGAAGAAGTTCCAGGCGCTCGGTGCGCGGATCCCGAAGGGCGTCCTGCTCTACGGGCCGCCTGGCACCGGCAAGACGCTCCTCGCACGCGCCGTCGCGGGCGAGGCGGGCGTGCCGTTCTTCTCGATCTCCGGCTCGGACTTCGTCGAGATGTTCGTCGGCGTGGGCGCGTCCCGTGTGCGCGACCTCTTCGAGCAGGCCAAGCAGAACTCTCCCTGCATCATCTTCATGGACGAGATCGACGCCGTGGGGCGCCACCGCGGCGCCGGCCTCGGCGGCGGTCACGACGAGCGTGAGCAGACGCTGAACCAGCTGCTCGTCGAGATGGACGGCTTCGAGATGAAGGACAACATCATCCTCATCGCGGCCACCAACCGTCCCGACATCCTCGACCCCGCGCTCCTGCGCCCGGGCCGCTTCGACCGCCAGATCGTGGTCGACCGCCCCGACCGCAAGGGCCGCGCGAAGATCCTCGAGGTCCACACGCGCGGCAAGCCGCTGGCGAAGGAGATCAACGTCGACGCGCTGGCCGGGCAGACCCCGGGCTTCACCGGCGCGGACCTCTCCAACCTCGTCAACGAGGCGGCGCTGCTCGCAGCCCGGCACGGCAAGCGCGAGGTCACCCAGGTGGAGCTGGAGGAGGGGATCATGCGCGTGATCGCCGGCCCGGAGAAGAAGACCCGGGTCATGAGCGAGAAGGAGCGCCTGATCACGGCCTACCACGAGATGGGCCATGCGCTCGTGGGGCACTTCCTGGAGCACTCCGACCCGGTCCACAAGATCTCGATCATCAGCCGCGGCCAGGCGCTCGGCTACACGATCTCCATGCCGCAGGAGGACAGGTTCCTCACGACGCGCGCGGAGCTCAACGACTCGATGGCGATGACGCTCGGCGGTCGCGCCGCCGAGGAGATCGTCTTCGGTGAGATCACGACGGGCGCGTCGAACGACATCGAGAAGGTCACGCAGACCGCGAAGGCGATGGTCATGCGCTACGGCATGAGCGACAAGCTCGGCCCGCGCGTGTTCGGCCACGACCACGGTCAGCCGTTCCTCGGTCGCGAGTTCAGCTCCGAGCCCGACTACTCCGACGAGATCGCACGCGAGATCGACGACGAGATCCGGCGGGTCGTCGAGAGCGCGCACCAGCGGGCCATCGAGATCCTCATGGAGCATCGCGAGGGCCTGACGCTGACATCCGAGATCCTCCTCAAGCGCGAGACCATCGAGAAGGACGAGTTCACGGCCCTTCTCGACGGCAAGACCGAGGAGGAGGTCTTCGGGCCCGACGAGCCGGCGACGCCGGCACCCACGGTGCCCTCGTCCCAGACCGAGCGCGCGCGCGACACCCCGCGCCCGCTCCCGCGTCCCGGCCTCGCCGGCGGCGGCGTCGAGACCCGCGGCCTCGACCTGCCCGAGAAGCCCGAACCGGCGTAGCCGGCGGCTCGACGGACCAGCTGCACGACGCCGGAGCCCTCGGGCTCCGGCGTTCGTCGTTCATGGAGTCGTCCCCTCGGGGATAGCCTGCAGACAATGGACCTCGAGCTCGCGGGAAGGGTCGCGCTCGTCACAGGAGCGACCCGCGGCATCGGCAGGGCGATCGCCGGGCGGCTTGCCGCGGAGGGTTGCGCCCTCGCGATCTGCGCGCGCGACGCCACCGCGGTCTCCGAGGCCGTCGAGGCGCTCGCGGCCACGGGCGCCCGCGTCTTCGGAGCGTCCGTCGACGTCACCGACGACGCGCAGCTGGAGGGCTTCGTCCACGACGCCGCGCAGGCGCTCGGAGGGCTCGATCTCGTCGTCGCCAACGCGGGCGGCAGTGCCGGTGGCAACGACCTCGTGGAGACGATCGGCGACGACTGGCGCCGGACCATGGAGCTCAACGTCGTCCACGCCGCCGTGCTCATCCGCGCCGCGGTGCCCCTCCTGCAGGTGCGCGGCGGCGGCGCCGCGCTCGTCATCGCGTCCATCTCCGGCTCCCGGCCGCAGCCCAAGGCCCAGTACGCGGCCGCGAAGGCGGCGGAGGTCCACCTTGCCGTCTCGCTGGGCCGCGAGCTCGGTCCCGGCGGGATCCGCGTGAACGCGCTCAGCCCCGGCTCGATCCTGTTTCAGGGAGGCTCCTGGGACCGGCGCCGCATCGACGATCCCGACGCCTTCGCGGCGTTCGCGAGGGACGAGTTCCCGTTCGCGCGCCTGGGCACGGTCGAGGAGGTCGCCGACGCCGCCGCGTTCCTGCTCTCGCCCCGCGCAAGCTGGATCAACGGCACCGAGCTCATCGTCGACGGCGGTCAGAACCAGCCGGGGATGGGCGGCTGGTGAGGGTGGGCGGGACATGATCATCCAGGTGCACGACCCCGTCGTCATGGGGATCGTCAACGTCACCCCCGACTCCTTCTCCGACGGGGGCCAGTGGCTCGATCCGGACAAGGCGATCGCGCACGCCCTGCGGCTCGTGGCCGACGGCGCCGGGATCCTGGACATCGGTGGGGAGTCAACCCGCCCGGGCGCGAACCCCGTGGCGGCCGACGAGCAGCTGCGCCGCATCGTGCCCGTGTTCGAGGGTCTGCGCGGCGTCGACGCCCGTCTGTCGGTCGACACCACCAAAGCCGCCGTCGCGGCAGCCGCGATCGATGCAGGCGCCGACATCGTCAACGACGTCACGGCACTGCGCGACGACCCCGACCTCGCCGTGCTGTGCGCCGAGCGGGGCGTGACCGTCTGCCTCATGCACATGCTCGGCGAGCCCAGGACGATGCAGGACGACCCGCACTACGACGACGTCGTCGACGACATCAAGGCCTTCCTGATCGAGCGTCTGGAGCACGCGACGGCCGCCGGCATCGCCGAGGACAAGGTCTGGCTGGACCCGGGGATCGGCTTCGGCAAGAACGTCGATCACAACCTCGCGCTGCTCGGCCGGCTGGACGAGCTGGCCGCGATCGGCCGCCCGATCGTGGTCGGGACGTCGCGCAAGGGGTTCATCGGGAGGATCAGCGGCCAGGAGATCGAGGGCCGCGTGCCGGGGACGATCGCGACGAACGTCATCGCGCTCGGCAACGGCGCGGAGGTCTTCCGCGTCCACGACGTGGCGGCCGTCGCCCAGGCGTTGGACCTTGCTGCTGCTACGTTCCGCGGCCAGTGGACCGGAGCGACGACATCGACGACCTCGACGAGGACGACGTCGTAGACGAGGACCCCGCCGACGAGCCCGACGAGGACGAGGACGAGGACGACGTCCCCGACACGCCGGTCTCGATCGAGATCAGCGGGCTCTCCCTCTACACGCACCACGGCGTGAGCGCGGCCGAGCGCGAGGTGGGCCAACGCCTCGTGCTCGACATCACGCTCGACATGCTGCGCAACGACGCGACGACGACCGACGACGTCGCCGACACCGTCGACTACGGCGAGGTCTGCCAGCTCGCGGCGCTCATCGCCCAGCAGCGCTCCTACCGCACGCTCGAGCGCCTGGCCACGGCCATCGCCGACCGGCTCCTGGACGACTTCGACGTGCACTCGGTGATGGTCAAGGCGTCCAAGCCCGAGCCGCCGATCCCGCTGCCGGTTGACGAGGCCTCGGTCACCGTCTGGCGGGAGCTCGACGAGTAGTGGTCGAAGGCTTCGCCTTCGATTGCGAGAAGCAAGCTTCTCGCGGCGTCAGGCAGGGCCGGTGGTAGCGGGCCCGTTCGACGGCGCCATCGCGGTGCAGGACGAGGGGGAGGGCCGGGTGGCCGTGCTCCTCGACGCGACGTGGACCGCGCCCGCCGGCCTGAACGGCGGCTACATCGCCGCGGTCGTGCTCAACGCGATGATCGCCGTCGTCGGGCAGCCGGAGCGGTTCCCCCGCTCGCTGACCCTGCAGTACCTCGCCTCCCCGCAGCCGGGCCACGCCACCGTGCAGGTCCAGATCGAGCGCTCCGGCCGGACGCTCACGAGTGCGAGCGCGCGGCTCACGCAGGACGGGCGCACGTCCATCGTCGCGCTCGGCGTCCTCGCGGGCGACTACCCGTCGGCCGTGGACTTCGCGACGCCCCCGCCGTCGATGCCCGCCGCACGGGACGTGCCGGTGCTCGAGTGGGGCACCGACCTCTTCCCGATCGCGAGCATGTTCGACTACCGGCCGGCGCTCGGCCCGGTCCCCCTGCGCGACGAGCCGGTCGCCGAGGCGATCACGGGAGGGTGGCTGCGCCTGAAGGAGCCGCGAGCGCCCGACGCACCCCTGCTCGCCCAGTACCTCGACGCGTGGTGGCCGGCGTCGTTCGTCCGCGTCGCGCGGCCCGCCGCCGTCCCGACCATCGATCTCACGATCCACTTCCGCGCTCCCTCCGTGGCTGCCGCGCTCGATCCGGCCGCGCCTGTCATGGTCCGCTTCACGTCACGGACCGCGAAGGACGGCTTCGTCGAGGAGGATGGCGAGCTGTGGGCACCGGACGGGACCCTGCTCGCAACCTCGCGCCAGCTCGCAGTGGCGCGCCTCATGGCATGACCATCGGCTACCTCGGACTCGGCTCCAACGTCGGCGACCGCCGCGAACAGCTGCAGGCGGCGACGGACGCCCTCGGCGTCCTGGGGGTCACCGTGCTGGCGTCCTCGAGCACGTACGACACCGATCCGGTCGGCGAGATCCTCGACCAGGCGAGCTTCCTGAACGCCTGCCTGCGGATCGACACCGACCTGGACCCCGAGGCCCTGCTCGATGCCTGCAAGGCCACCGAGCGCGAGATGGGTCGCGCGCAGCCCGGGCAGGGCTACGTGCGCCACGGGCCGCGCCCGATCGACGTCGACCTGCTGCTTCTCGGCGACCGCACCTACACGTCCGAGCGCCTGTCGCTGCCGCACCCCGAGGTGCTGTCGCGACGCTTCGTCCTCATCCCGCTGCTGGAGCTGGACTTCGACCTGACCACACCCGACGGGACCCGCTGCAGCGACGCGCTCGCCGCCCTGCCCGTCGAGGAGGGCGTGCGCCGCGAGGGCCCGCCGCTGACCGTTCCCGGAGGCACCTGATGCTGCTCGTCGTGGACGTCGGCAACACGCAGACGCACTTCGGCACGTGGGAGGACGACCGCCTGGTCGAGCACTGGCGGTTCGCCACGGTGCGCACGGCGACCGCCGACGAGATCGGCGCCGTCCTGCTCAACCTGCTGGGGCTCCGTGGGCTCGGCTTCGCGGACCTCGACGCCTCGATCATCTCGAGCACGGTGCCGGTGCTGGAGCCCGAGTGGCTCGCCATGGCCGAGCGCTATCTCGATCACCGCATGCTGAGCGTCGGTCCCGGCCTGCGGACCGGCATGCCGATCCGCTACGACAACCCCCGCGAGATCGGCGCCGACCGCCTCGTCAATGCGGTCGCGATCCGGGAGCGCTTCGGCGGCCCGGCCATCTGCGTGGACTTCGGCACCGCGGTGAACTTCGACGTCGTCTCGCGCGCCGGGGAGTACCTCGGCGGCACGCTCGTTCCCGGTGTGGAGATCTCGCTGGACGCCCTGACCGAGCGTGGCGCGAAGTTGCCCAAGATCGACCTCGCGGCGCCGCGCACCGTCATCGGCAAATCGACGGTCGACGCGATCCGCGCCGGCGTGGTCTTCGGCTACGCGGCGGCCGTCGACGGGATCCTGCGCCGCATCCGCGCCGAGATGCGCGAGCCGGAGGCACGGTCCATCGCCACCGGCGGGCTGGCGCATCACATCGTGCCGTTCTCCGAGGAGATCTCGGAGATCGACCAGCTGCTCACGCTGACGGGGCTACGGTTGGTGTACGAACGCAATGCCCCATCTGACTGACAGCTGGGAGCTGGGCCCGCACACGATTCGCAATCGGGTCGTGCTCGCGCCGCTGGCCGGAATCGGCAACTGGTTCGTGCGCCTGCAGGCCAAGCGCTATGGGGCCGGGCTCGCGTTCTCCGAGATGGTCTCCTCGCACGCGATCCACTACCGCAACGAGAAGACCTGCACCGAGCTCCTGCGCATCCATCCCGACGAGCGCAGCGGCGGCCCGGTCGCCATCCAGCTCTTCGGGCAGGACCCCGAGATCATGCGCTCGGCGGCCGCCAGCGTCGCGGCGGCGGGCGCGGACATCATCGACCTGAACATGGGGTGCCCGGTCCCGAAGGTCTGCAAGACCGGCGCCGGCGCCGCGCTCCTGGGCGACCACGACACGGCCGTCGCCGTGGCCACCGCGGCCCGCGAAGGCAGCGGCCTCCCGGTCACCGTCAAGCTGCGCAGCGGCCGCAAGCGGGGCGAGACGGACGGCCTGGAGCTCGCCCACCGTCTCGTCGCGGAGGCGGGCGTCGCTGCGATCGGCTTCCACCCGCGCTCGGCCCAGGTCCAGCACAAGGGTGCACCGGACCTCGAGCTCGCCGCGGAGCTGGTCCGCACGCTCCCCGCGCCGGTGATCCTCTCCGGCGGCATGCGCGATCCCGCGTGGATCGCCGACGCCTTCGACCGGACCGGCGCGACCGCCGTCATGCTCGCGCGCGGCGCGCTGGGGGACCCGTGGCTGTTCGCCCGTCTGCTCGACGCGGGCACGGCGGAGCCCAGCCACGACGCGATCCTGGACGAGCTCGACTGGGTGCTCGCACGCGCGGCCGAGCACCTCGGCGAGGAGCGCGCCGCGCGGTATCTGCGCAAGTTCTACCCGTGGTACGTGGACCGGCTCGCAGCGGATCGCACGTTGAACGACGCGCTGCAGCGCACAGCGTCGCTCGCCGAGGCCCGAGCGGTCCTCGCGACCCTCCGCAGCCCCGTCGCAGCGGCCGCCTGAAGCCCCACAGAGCCCTCGGGAAGGGCTGTTACACTGGCGCGCCCCGATCCTGCAGTCGAACGGTTTCAGGCTATGCCCAAGGACGTCATCCTCACCCCAGAAGGCCTCGAGAAGCTCAAGCTCGAGCTCGCGCACCTGCAGACGGACAAGCGGCGCGAGGTCGCTGAGCGCATCAAGGAGGCCCGAGCGTTCGGCGACATCTCGGAGAACTCCGAGTACGACGACGCCAAGAACGAGCAGGCCATGCTCGAGCAGCGCATCGCCTCCGTGGAGGAGAAGCTGCGCTCCGCGACGGTCATCGATGCGAAGGACCTGACGACGGACGTCGTCCAGGTGGGCTCGGTCGTCAAGGTGGCCGACGAAGGCAGCGGCAAGGACCAGACGTTCACGATCGTCGGCTCGGCCGAGGCCAAGCCGCCGGAGCGCCTCTCCAACGAGTCGCCCGTCGGCCGTGCGCTCATCGGCCGCAAGCGCGACGACGTGGTCGAGGTCCCGCTCCCGCGCGGCGGCGCTCGCAAGCTGCGCATCACCGCCATCGAAGTCGGCCTCTAGGCCAGTGGCGCGACACTAGCGAGATGGCGGACGAGCTGCTCGCCGTCCGGCGGGAGAAGCTCGAGCGCCTGCGCGCGGACGGCGTCGAGCCGTTCCCCCACGACTACCCGGGGGTCGAGTCGACAGCGGCGGTCCGCGCGGCGCACGAGGGACTGCCCGCCGGTGAGGAGACCGAGGCCCAGCACCGCGTCGCCGGCCGCCTGGCCGCACGCCGCGGGCAGGGCAAGATGGCGTTCCTGGACCTGGTGGACCGCAGCGGGCGCATCCAGCTGCAGGCGCGGGTCGACGTCCTGGGCTCCGAGGCGATGGACACGCTGCTCGGGCTCGACCTGGGCGACATCATCGGCGTCGACGGCACGGCGTTCGCATCGCGCCGCGGCGAGCTGACCCTCCGCGTCGACGGTTGGACCCTGTTGGCGAAGTCGCTTCGGTCGCCGCCGGAGAAGTTCCACGGCCTGCAGGACGTCGAGACGCGCTACCGCCGCCGCGAGCTGGACCTCATCTCCAACGAGGAGACCCGCGAGCTCTTCGCCGCCCGTGCGCGCATCGTGACGGCCATCCGCCGCTCCCTCGACGGCGACGGCTTCCTGGAGGTCGAGACCCCGGTCCTGCAGCCGCTCTACGGCGGCGCGCTGGCCCGGCCCTTCACGACGCACTACGACGCGCTGGACCAGACGATGTACCTGCGCATCGCCACCGAGCTGTACCTCAAGCGGCTCATCGTCGGCGGCCTGGAGCGCGTCTACGAAATCGGCAAGAACTTCCGCAACGAGGGGCTGTCGCCGAAGCACAACCCCGAGTTCACGATGCTCGAGTGGTACGAGGCATACGCCGACTACGGCGACGCCGCCGCGCGTCTCGAGAAGGTCGTCGGCGCCGCGGCGCGGGCGGCCGGCTACGACGGCGAGCTCGACTTCGCGACGCCGTGGCGCCGGGTCACCTTCAGCGAGGCCATCCTGGAGGCCACCCGCGTGGACATCGACGCCAACCGCGAGCGTGACGCGCTGGTCGCCGCCATCCGCGCCGCCGGCGTGGAGATGGAGGGCCTCGACCGCCTCACATGGCCACAGCTGGTCGACGACCTGCTGTCCAAGCACGTCGAACCGACGCTCGTGCAGCCGACGTTCGTCCTCGACCACCCGATCGAGATCTCGCCGTTCGCCAAGGCCCACCGCGCCAAGCCGGGCGCCACGGAGCGCTTCGAGGCCTACGCGAACGGCATGGAGATCGCCAACGCCTTCACCGAGCTCAACGACCCCGACGAGCAGCGCGTCCGCTTCGAGGCGCAGGCGCGGTACGCCGCCGCGGGCGACGATGAGTCCCAGCCCTACGACGAGGGGTTCGTCCAGGCGCTGGAGCAGGGCATGCCGCCCACCGCAGGCCTGGGTCTCGGCATCGATCGGCTCGTGATGGTCCTGACGGGCCACGACACGATCCGCGATGTCGTGCTCTTTCCCGCACTTCGCGGGAATTGACCAGGACCTGCCTGGGGCGCCGGGGGCCGTTGGTAGACTGCCTCATGCCCGCAATCCAACCCCGACCCTCATCTGATCGCGCTCCGGCGCCGATAGGGAGAGACAAGTCGGGTGCTTTGGTGACCCACGACCCAGCCGGACCACGCACGAACCGAGGCTAAGGCCACGCCCAGCAGGAAGGATCAGCAGCACCATGTTCGAGCGATTCACTGAGCGAGCCAGACAAGTGGTCGTCCTCGCGCAGGAAGAGGCGCGGACGCTCAAGCACAACTACATCGGCACCGAGCACATCCTGCTCGGCCTTCTCCGCGAGGAGGAGGGGCTGGCTGCGCGCGTCCTCGAGAGCCTGGACATCACCGTGGAACGTGTCCGCGCGCAGGTCGTGCGGATCGTCGGCTCCGGTGAAGAGGTGACGAGCGGGCAGATCCCGTTCACGCCCCGAGCCAAGAAGGTCCTGGAGCTCGCGCTGCGCGAGGCGCTGAGCCTGGGCCACAACTACATCGGCACCGAGCACATCCTGCTCGGCCTGGTACGGGAGAACGAGGGCGTCGCCGCCCGCATCCTCCTGGACTTCGACGCCGACTCCGAGAAGATCCGCAACGAGGTCATCCGCATGCTCTCGGGTCCCGGCGGGCGCCGCTCCGGCGGCCAGGGACAGGGCGCGGGTGCGTCGGCTGCCGGTCCGCAGGGCGAGGGCAAGAAGTCCTCCAAGCTGCTCGACCAGTTCGGCCGCAACCTCACGAAGCTCGCCGCCGACGGCAAGCTCGACCCGGTCGTGGGCCGGGAGACCGAGATCGAGCGGATCATGCAGATCCTCTCGCGGCGGACCAAGAACAACCCCGTGCTCATCGGTGAGCCCGGTGTCGGCAAGACCGCCGTGGTCGAAGGCCTGGCCCAGCGGATCACGAACGCCGACGTCCCGGAGCTGCTCAAGGGCAAGCAGATCTACACGCTGGATCTGGCCGCCCTCGTCGCAGGCTCGAAGTACCGGGGCGAGTTCGAGGAGCGCCTGAAGAAGGTGATGAAGGAGATCACCCAGCGCGGCGACATCATCCTGTTCATCGACGAGCTCCACAACCTCGTCGGCGCAGGCGCCGCGGAGGGGGCGATCGACGCCGCCTCGATCCTCAAGCCGGCCCTCGCACGCGGGGAGCTGCAGACCATCGGCGCCACCACGCTCGACGAGTACCGCAAGTACCTCGAGCGCGACAGCGCCCTGGAACGCCGCTTCCAGCAGATCCGCGTGGATCAGCCGTCGACCGACGAGACCGTGCAGATCCTCAAGGGCCTGCGCGACCGCTACGAGCAGCATCACAAGGTGCAGATCACCGACGAGGCCCTCGAGGCCGCGGCGGAGCTCGCCGACCGCTACATCTCCGACCGGTTCCTGCCCGACAAGGCCATCGACCTCATCGACGAGGCCGCGTCGCGCATGCGCATCAAGTCGATGACGTCCCCGCCCGTGTACCGGGAGCTCGAGGACGAGATCGAGGAGACGCGTCGCGCCAAGGAAGCCGCGATCGAGGCGCAGGAGTTCGAGAAGGCCGCGAACCTCCGCGACAAGGAGCGGCGGCTCACCAACCGCAAGCGCGAGCTCGAGGAGCAGTGGGAGGCCGGTGAGGGCGACGCCGAGCGTCCGTCCATCGGTGAGGAGGAGATCGCCGACATCGTCTCGATGTGGACCGGCATCCCCGTGTTCAAGCTCACCGAGGCGGAGACGGCGAAGCTCATGCGCATGGAGGAAGAGCTCCACAAGCGCGTCATCGGGCAGCACGCTGCCGTCGAGGTCATCTCCAAGGCGATCCGCCGGTCCCGTGCCGGTCTGAAGGACCCGAAGCGGCCCACCGGCTCCTTCGTGTTCCTCGGCCCGTCCGGTGTCGGCAAGACCGAGCTGGCCCGCACGCTCGCCGAGTTCCTGTTCGGGGACGAGGACGCGATGGTGCGCATCGACATGTCGGAGTACATGGAGAAGCACGCCGTGTCCCGGCTCGTCGGCTCGCCTCCGGGCTACATCGGCTACGACGAGGGCGGCCAGCTGACCGAGGCGGTCCGGCGCAAGCCGTACTGCGTGCTCCTGCTCGACGAGATCGAGAAGGCGCATCCGGATGTCTTCAACATCCTGCTCCAGATCCTGGAGGACGGCCGTCTGACCGACGCTCAGGGGCGCACGGTCGACTTCCGCCACGCCATCGTGATCATGACGTCGAACATCGGCGCGTCCGAGATCGCTCGGAACACGCCGCTGGGCTTCTCGATCTCCGAGGACGAGACCGGGATCACCTACGACGACATGAAGACGCGGATCATGGGCGAGCTGAAGAAGGTGTTCCGGCCCGAGTTCCTGAACCGCATCGACGACGTCATCGTGTTCCACAAGCTGCAGCGCGACGAGATCAAGCAGATCGTCGACCTTCTGCTGCGGCGCATCCGCCAGTCGATGGCGGAGCGCGAGCTCCAGTTGGAGCTGGCGGAGGACGCGAAGGACTTCCTCGTCGAGAAGGGCTGGGACCCGGCGATGGGCGCCCGTCCGCTGCGGCGTGCCATCCAGCGCTACATCGAGGACCCCCTGGCCGACTTCGTGCTCCGATCGGAGCTGGAGCCGGGCGCGACGGTCCTCGTGGAGCACGACGCGCACGCGGACGACGACGCCGACGCCGAGGTCAAGCTGTCGATCATCAAGCCCGAGCGCAAGCCCGTCGGGGTGGGCGCCGAGGGTGAGGCCTCAGAAGGCGACGAGCCGGCTGCAGACGAGCCGGCGCCGCAGGAGTAGACCTCACCAACAGCATGTCGGGCGAGCGGGGCGGCCTCAGGGCCGCCCCGCCGTCGTTCGACACGATGGCGTCGGCGTTCCGCCCGCAGGGCCAGTGGCCGTCGGTCGCCGGGGGGCGAGACTGAGCGCCGTGAGCATCCGCGTCGCACTCGAGCACCGCACGTCCTACACGTTCGACCGCCCGGTCGTCCTCGCGCCGCACACGGTACGTCTGCGGCCCGCTCCGCACTGCCGGACGCCGATCCTCGCGTACTCGCTGCGGGTGACCCCGAAGGACCGGTTCCTCTCCTGGCAGCAGGATCCGTCCGGCAACCACGTCGCCCGACTCGTCTTCCCCGAGCCGGCGAGCGAGCTGACCGTCACCGTCGACC
Organism: uncultured Solirubrobacterales bacterium; assembly: GCA_963837655.1. Classification (GTDB taxonomy): domain Bacteria; phylum Actinomycetota; class Thermoleophilia; order Solirubrobacterales; family Solirubrobacteraceae; genus CAVVSD01. The sequence goes on along the minus strand of CAWIOK010000023.1, from coordinate 356,643 downwards.
TCGTCGCGGACATGACGGTGATCAACCCCTTCGACTTCTTCGTCGACGAGTCGGCCGCGACGTGGCCCCTGCGTTACGCCCCGGACCTGGAGCACGATCTCGCGGCCTTCCTGCAGCCCGAGGACGGCGGTCCGCTGCTGGACACGTGGGTCGCGGCGGTGCCGCGGCGCACGGAGGGCATCATCGACTTCCTCGTCGAGCTCAACCGCCGCGTGCTGGGCAGCGTTGCCTACTCGCTGCGCATGGAGCCCGGCGTCCAGCCGCCCGACGAGACGCTGCGCCGCGGCATCGGCTCCTGCCGCGACAGCGCGTGGCTGCTCGTGCAGATCCTGCGGCGCCTGGGCATCGCAGCGCGGTTCGCGTCCGGCTACCTCGTCCAGCTCGTGCCGGACGGCCAGGACGGCACCGACTTCACCGATCTCCATGCCTGGACGGAGGCGTACGTGCCCGGCGCGGGCTGGGTCGGCCTGGACCCGACGTCGGGCCTGCTGGCCGGCGAGGGGCACATCCCGCTGGCGTGCGCGTCGCGCATCGCGGCGGCCGCGCCGATCTCCGGGACCGTCGAGGCCGGCGCGCACGCGCACTTCACCTACGCCAACTCGGTGCGGCGGCTGCACGAGGACCCGCGCGTCACGGCGCCCTACGACGCCGGGACGTGGGAGCGCGTGGACGCGCTCGGCCTGGCCGTCGACGACGCCCTTCGCGAGGGCGACGTGCGCCTCACGATGGGCGGCGAGCCGACGTTCGTGGCGACCGAGGGCTCCGACGAGCCGGAGTGGAGCGTCGCCGCCGACGGGCCGACGAAGCGCGGGCTCGCCGGGCGCCTCACGCACGAGCTGGCGGAGGCCTTCGCACCGGGCGCGGTGCTCATGCACGGTCAGGGCAAGTGGTATCCCGGCGAGCCGCTGCCACGCTGGCAGATCGGCGTGCACTGGCGCACCGACGGCGTGCCGGTGTGGGGGGATCGCGCGCTCCTCGGCGATCCCACGGGCCCGGGCACGGCGTCCCGGTCCGACGCCGCGGCGCTCGCCGCCGCGCTGACCGAGCCGCTGGGCCTGCCCCCCGGCACGGCGCTCGCCGCCTACGAGGACCCGATCGCGACGGTGTGGAACGAGGCTCGCGCGCCGGGCGAGGACCCGCCGCCCCCGTTCGAGGACGACCCCGGTGACCCGGTCGGCTGGGCGCTCCCGCTGCGGGCCGCCTCACCCGGCTGGGAGACCGGAACCTGGACGCTGCGCAGGGGCCGCCTGTTCCTCATCCCCGGCGACTCGCCGATCGGCGTGCGGCTGCCGCTCGACGCGCTGACCTGGCGCCCCGGCGAGCCGGATCCCGAGCCGCTCATCACCGCGCTCTGCATCCAGGAGCGCGAGGGACATCGTCTTCGTCTTCCTGCCGCCGCTGGAGGACGCTGCCGACGCGCTGGAGCTCATCAGCGTCGTGGAGCGCTGTGCGCACGAGCTGCGCGTGCCGGTCGTGCTCGAGGGCTACGGGCCGCCCGGCGATCCGCTGACCGGTCGCTTCGACGTGACACCCGACCCCGGCGTGATCGAGGTCAACATCCACCCCAGCACGACCTGGCCCGAGCTGCGGGAGCGCACCGCCACCCTCTTCGACGCAGCGGAGCGCGTCGGGCTCAGCGCCGAGAAGTTCGCCCTGGACGGCCTGCATACCGGCACCGGTGGCGGCAACCACATCACGCTCGGCGGTCGTACGCCGGCCGACAGCCCGTTCCTGCGCCGCCCCGACCTGCTGCGCAGCCTCGTGACGTTCTGGCAGCACCACCCGGCGCTCTCCTACCTGTTCTCGGGGCGCTTCGTCGGCCCGACGAGCCAGGCGCCGCGCGTCGACGAGGGCCGCGACGACAGCCTCTACGAGCTGGAGATCGCGTTCGCCGAGCTGGATCGGCTGGAGGCCGAGGGCACGCCGCGGCTGCCGTGGCAGGTCGACCGCCTGCTGCGCAACCTGCTCGTCGACCTCACCGGCAACACGCACCGGGCCGAGTTCTGCATCGACAAGCTGTTCAGCCCCGACCACGAGCGCGGGCGCCTGGGCGTCGTGGAGCTGCGCGCCTTCGAGATGCCGCCGCACACGCAGATGGCGCTCGTGCAGGCGCTGCTCGTGCGCGCGCTCGTCGCGCGCTGCTGGCAGGAGCCCTACCGCGCTCCGCTCGTCCGCTGGGGCACCGAGCTGCACGACCGGTTCATGCTGCCCTGGTGGCTCGCGGCCGACGTCGCCGACGTCGCGCGCGACCTGCGCGAGCACGGCATCCCGTTCGACGCCGCCTGGCTCGACCCGTTCCTGGAGTTCCGCTTCCCGCGACTCGGCGTCGCCCACGTCGACGGGGTGACGCTCGAGCTGCGCCAGGCGATCGAGCCGTGGCACGTGCTCGGCGAGGAGTCGGGGTCGGCGACGGCGCGGTACGTGGACTCGTCGGTCGAGCGGCTGCAGGTCCGCGTCGACGGAATGACGTCCTCGCGCCACGCGGTGACGTGCAACAACCGGCTCGTGCCGCTGCAGCCGACGGAGACGCCAGGGACGTTCGTGGCCGGGGTCCGCTTCCGCGCGTGGCAGCCTCCTTCCGCGTTGCATCCGACGATTGGTGTTCACTCTCCGCTGGTGTTCGACGTGGTCGATCGCTGGAGCTCGAGGGCGCTCGGCGGGTGCACGTACCACGTCGTCCATCCCGGCGGCCGCAGCTACGAGACCCTGCCGGTGAACGCCGGCGAGGCCGAGGCGCGCCGCGCGAGCCGCTTCGAGGCGCACGGGCACACGCCCGGTCAGGTCGAGATCCCTCCCCTCCAAGGGCCCGGCGAGCATCCGCGGACACTGGATCTGCGGCGCGCGTGACCACGACGGAGGATGTCAGCGAGGCGCTCGCGGGGCTCGGCCTGGACGAGCTGCGCCGCCGGCAGAACGAGGCGACGCGGCTGCTGGACCAGGACGGCGTCGTCTACCGCGACGCCAGCGCGCCGCGGGGCGGGCGGCGCCGGTGGCGCCTGGATCCGATGCCGGTCGTCCTGGGCTCCGGCGAGTGGGCGGAGATCGAGAGCGGGATCATCGAGCGCGCGGAGCTGCTCGACATGGTCCTCTCCGACCTCTACGGACCGCGGGACCTGCTGCGACGCCGCATCATCCCGCCCGAGGTCGTCTTCGGGCACTCGGGCTTCCTGCACGCCTGCGACGGCATCCGGCTGCCGGGTGAGCACCAGCTCTTCAACTACGCGGCCGATCTCGGGCGCTGCGAGGACGGCCGGCTCGTCGTGCTCGCCGACCGCACCCAGGCGCCCTCGGGCTCGGGCTATGCGATGGAGAACCGTCTCGTCTGCCAGCGGGTCCTGCCGACGCTGTACCGCGACGCGGGGGTCCACCGGCTCGCGCCGTTCTTCCGCTGGCTGCGCTCCGCGCTGCAGGCCGCCGCCCCGGCGGGGATCGACGATCCGCGCATCGTCGTGCTCAGCCCCGGGCCGTACAACGAGACCGCCTTCGAGCACGCGGTCCTCGCCTCCACGCTGGGCTATCCGCTCGTCGAGGGCTCCGACCTGACGGTGCGCGGCGGGTCGGTGTGGATGCGCTCGCTGGGGCAGCGCGAGCCCGTCCACGTGATCCTGCGCCGCGTCGACGACACGTACTGCGACCCGCTCGAGCTCAACCCGGAGTCCCAGCTCGGGGTCACCGGGCTCGTGCAGGCGACGCGCGCCGGGACGGTCTCGGTCGTCAACCCGCTCGGCTCCGGCATCCTGGAGAACCCGGCGCTGGCCGCGTTCGAGGACGACGTCGCCAGGCATCTGCTGGGCCGGCCGCTGCGGCTGCCGGCGGTGCGGAGCTGGTGGTGCGGCGACGCCGCGTCACGCGCCTACGTGCTCGAGCGCCTCCCCGAGCTCGTCGTGCGGCGGACGTCGCCGATCCGCGGCAACGGCTCGGTCTTCGGCTGGGACGCGTCGTCCACCGAGCTGGAGGAGCTGCGCCGCCGCATCGAGGCGCGTCCGGCGGACTGGGTCGGCCAGGAGTCGGCGACGACCGAGAGCGCGCCGACGCTCACCGGGGACGGCATCGAGCTTCGCCGCAGCGTGCTGCGCGCGTTCGCCATCCCGCGCGGCTCTTCCTACAGCGTCATGCCGGGTGGGCTGACGCGCGTCGCGCCGGACACCGGGCACCGGCGCATCTCGGCGCAGACCGGCGCCGTCAGCAAGGACACGTGGGTGCTCGCGTCCGAGCCCGAGCGCCCCACCGGGTTCTGGCTGCAGGGGGGACCGGCGACGCCCGGCCTCGGCCCCGGCGCGCTCATCCCGTCGCGCGTCGCGGAGAACCTGTGGTGGCTGGGTCGCTACGCCGAGCGCGCGGAGGCGGTCACGCGCCTGCTGCGCGTGGTCCTGGACCGGCGCAACGAGTTCGAGGCGGCGACGAGCGAGGGCGGCGTCTCGGTGCTGCGGGTTCTGCTGGCCGCGACGACGCGCGTCACCGCCACGCAGCCCGGCTTCACCGGCGACGACGGGCCCGCATTGCTGGCGCACCCCGGTGAGGAGCTGCGCGCGCTCATCGTCGACGACAGCCGGCCGGGAACGCTCGCGCACGCCACGCGGGGACTCGTCGCGGCGGCCGAGGCGGTGCGCGACCAGTTGTCGCGCGACACGTGGCTGGTCGTCGGGGCGCTCGATCGCGTGCTCGTCGGCGACGTCGACGAGCCGCAGGCCGCGCTCGCGGAGATCATGCAGAGCCTGCTGGCGCTGAGCGGCCTGTTCGAGGAGAGCATGGAGCGCGACCTGGGCTGGCGCCACATGGACGCCGGCCGGCGCCTGGAGCGCAGCCTGCAGGTGCTCGCGCTGCTGCGCGCGACCGTCGGGCAGGCGCACGACACGGCAACCGACAGCCTGCTGCTGGAGTCGGTCCTCACCGCGGCGGAGAGCATCATCACCTACCGCCGCCGTTACCGGTCGCAGGCGCAGCTGGGGACGCTGCTGGACCTCCTGCTGGTCGACGAGGACAACCCGCGCTCCGTCGGCCACGGGCTCGCGCGGCTGTCCGACGACCTCGACGCGCTGCCCGCGCGTGCGGACGGCCGGCTGCGGGAGGACCAGCGCCACCTCCTGCGCGTATCGACCGCGCTGCGGCTCTCGGAGACCGCGTCGCTCGCCGCCACCGACGACCGCGGCCGCCGGGACGCGCTCGAGGCGTTCCTCGGCGAGCTGGCCGACGGCCTGCTGCAGACCGCCGAGGCGGTCGAGCGCGTCCACGTCATCCACCGGCTGCCGCAGCGCTCGCTGCCGACGACGTGACGACCTACCGCGTCACGCACCGCACGGAGTACGAGTACGAGGAGGACGTGGCCGCCAGCCACAGCCGGCTGCATCTCCTCCCGCGCGACGGGCCGGGACAGACGTGCGTGAGCACGGAGATCTCCTCGGCCCCGATGGCGGGTGACTACTCCGAGTACACGGACTTCTTCGGCAACCGCGTCGGCTACCTCGCCATCCACGAGTCGCACCGCACGCTGGACATCACCGCCACGAGCATCGTGGAGGTCGACGACGGCGAGCGCGAGCCCTCGCTGTTCGGCGAGCGGCCGTGGGAGGCCGTGCGCGACGCGGTCTGGCGCGACGGGCGCCCCGACGCGGTCGACGCGATGCCCTTCGCGCTCGACTCGCCGCTGGTCGCCGCGTCCGACGCGCTGCTCGAGTACGCCGCGCCGTCCTTCCCGCGCGGGAGAGCCCTGCTGGATGCCGTCATCGACCTCACCTCGCGCATCCACGCCGACTTCGAGTACAAGCCGGGCGCGACGGAGGTCGGGACGGCGCCGGAGGAGGTCCTGCGCAAGCGCAAGGGCGTCTGCCAGGACTTCGCCCACCTCGGGATCGGCTGCCTGCGCTCGCTGGGACTCCCGGCGCGGTACGTGAGCGGGTACCTGGAGACCGACCCGCCGCCGGGGCGGCCGAAGCTCGTCGGCAGGGACGTCTCGCACGCCTGGTTCTCGGTGCTCGTGCCCGAAGCGGGGTGGCTCGACGTCGACCCCACCAACGACCAGTTGGTCAACAGCCGCTACGTCGTGGCGGCGTTCGGGCGCGACTACCGCGACGTGCCGCCGATCAGCGGCGTGATCTACACGGAGGGCGCCGGCAGCACATTGACGGTGAAGGTCGACGTCTCCGTGGTATGACGGCTGCGTGCGTGCCTTCGTCTGTGACCACTGCGGCCTACTGCTCTTCTTCGAGAACAGCCTCTGCCTGCGCTGCGGGACCCCGCAGGGCTTCGTGCCCTCCCGGCTCGATCTTGCGACCCTCGAGCCAGGCTCGGAGGACGAGCGCGAGCTCCGCCGTTGCGGCAACGCGCGGATCGCCGAGTGCAACTGGCTGCTCGAGCCGGGCGAGCCGGGCGAGCTCTGCCTCTCCTGCAGGCTGACGCGCACCCGCCCCAACGACGCCGACACGGCCGGGATGGCCGGCTTCGCCACCACCGAGGGGGCCAAGCGGCGCGTGCTCGCGGTGCTCATGGACATGGGCCTCCCTGTTCGCGAGGGCGAGCTGATCTTCGACCTGCTCTCGAGCACCTGGGAGCCGGTCGTGACCGGCCACGCCGACGGACTCGTCACGATCGACCTCGCGGAGGCCGACGACGCGATCCGCGTCCAGCGGCGTGCCCAGCTGGGCGAGCCGTACCGCACGATGGTCGGCCACATCCGGCACGAGCTCGGCCACTACTACGAGTCGATCCTCGTCGACGAGACGGGCGCGCGCGACGCGTTCCGCGCGCTGTTCGGCGACGAGCGCGAGGACTATCAGGAGGCGATGGACCGCCACTACGCGCACGGCGCACCGCCCGACTGGCAGCAGGCGCACGTCAGCGCGTACGCGACGATGCATCCGTGGGAGGACTGGGCGGAGACCTTCGCGCACTACCAGCACATCCGCACCACGAAGCAGACGGCGGGCGCCTTCGGGATCCTCGTCACGGGACCTCCGGAGAGCAACGACCCGGGGCTCATGGCGGTGCCGCAGCGGGACCACGGCGACGACTCGTTCGCCGAGATCATCGACAACTGGCTGCCGTTGACCTACGCGCTCAACGCCGTGAACCGGTCGATGGGCCTCCACGACCTCTACCCCTTCGTGCTCGGTCCGAAGGTCATCCAGAAGCTGTCGTTCATCCACGGCAGGGTCGCCGCGCTCTGATGCTCGTGCCCATGCGCCTGGCGCCGGGGATCGCCGACGGCTCGGTGACCGTGCTGCTTCGGCGCTGGGCGCGACGTCAGGCGATCGTGGGCCATCGCTACCGGACGACGGCCGGGATCCTCGAGGTCGACGCGGTCGACCTCATCGAGGCGGCCGAGATCACCGAGGAGGACGCGCGCGCCGCGGGAGCACCGGACGTCGCCACGGCGGTCGCCGAGCTGCGCGGCCCCGAGGACGGCGAGGTCACCCGCGTGCGGTTCCACGTCGTGCACGACCCCGACCCGCGCGACGTGCTGGCCGGCGACGACGCGCTGAGCGACGAGGACGTCGCGGCCATCGACCGGCGGTTGCAACGCATGGACCGCGCGTCCGCGCACGGTCCATGGACGCTCGCAGCGCTGCAGGCCATCGCGGCGCGCCCGGAGGTGCGGGCGGGCGACCTCGCCGAGGCCGCCGGCCGCGAGCGGCTGGAGTTCAAGCGCGACATCCGCAAGCTCAAGGGACTGGGACTCACGCTGAGCTTCCCCATCGGGTACCGGCTCTCGGCGCGCGGTCAGGCCTACCTCGCGAGGCGCTCGTGAGCGGGGCCGTGCTGGGAGTTGACGTCGGGGGCACGTTCACCGACCTCGCCGCGCTCGTCGACGGGCGGATCGTGACCGCGAAGGTCCCCTCGACGCCGGAGGACCAGTCCGAGGGCGTCATGGCGGTCGTCGAGGCCGCCGGCCTGGACGAGGTCGCGGCGTTCGCCCACGGGATGACCGTCGCGACCAACGCGCTGCTGGAGCGCCGCGGCGCGCGCACCGCGCTCGTGACGACCGAGGGCTTCCGCGACGTCCTGGAGATCGGGCGCCAGGCCCGCCCGCATCTCTACGACCTCGCGCGGCGCCGTCCGCCCGCGCTCGTCCCGCGCGACCTGCGTTTCTGCGTCCGCGAGCGGATGGGTCCCGAGGGCGAGCTGCGACCGCTCTGCGAGGACTCGCTCGCTGAGGTGGTCGAGCGCCTGAAGGAGGCGGAGGTCGAGGCCGTCGCGGTGTGCCTGCTGTTCGCGTTCCTGCACCCGGAGCACGAGGAGCGCGTCGGCGAGGCGGTCCGCGCGGCGCTCCCGGACGTCCACGTGTCGCTCTCCAGCGCCGTGCTCCCTGAGATGCGTGAGTACGAGCGCATGAGCACGACGGTGGCCGACGCCTACCTGGCACCGCGCCTTGCCTCCTACCTGCATGCCCTCGCCCAGCGCACGGGCGAGGCCGGGCTGCCCGCGCCGCGCGTCATGCAGTCCTCGGGGGGCGTGGTCGACCTCGACGACGCCGCCCACCGCGCGGCGAGCTGCGTGCTCTCGGGCCCTGCGGGCGGCGTGGTCGGCGCGGCGTACGCGGGCGCGGCGAGCGGCTACGACGACCTGCTGACCTTCGACATGGGCGGCACGAGCACCGACGTCGCCCCGATCGTCGGCGGTGAGGTGCAGACGACGACGGGCTCGGTCGTCGCGGGGGTGCCGATCCGCCATCCCACCGTCGACGTCCACACCGTCTCGGCGGGCGGCGGATCGATCGCCTCGGCCGACAGCGGTGGCGCGCTGCGCGTCGGCCCGCACTCGGCGGGCGCCGACCCCGGCCCGGCCGCGTACGGCAAGGGCGGCGAGCGCCCGACCGTGACCGACGCCAACCTGCTGCTCGGCTACCTGCGCGACGGCGCGGAGCTCGGTGGCGAGGTCGTGCTCGACCGCGGGAAGGCCGAGGAGGCGCTCGGCGCGCTGGGCTCCGAGCTGGGCCTGGACGCGATGGGGACCGCCCTCGGCGTCGTGGAGGTGGCCGATGCGGAGATGGTCCGGGCGCTGCGGGTCATCAGCGTGGAGCGCGGGCTGGATCCCCGTGAGTTCGCGCTCGTCGCGTTCGGCGGCGCCGGCCCGCTGCATGCCTGCGCACTGGCCGAGGAGCTCGCCATCGAGACCGTCCTCGTGCCCCGGGCCAGCGGCGTCCTGAGCGCGCTCGGGTTGGCGATCAGCGACATCCGTCGCGACCTCGTCGCCCCCCATCCGGCCGCGCTGGACGGGATCGACCGCGACGCCGTCGAGGAGACGTTCCTGGGCCTGGAGGAGCAGACGCCGGACGACGCGACCCGCGTCAGGGCGGCCGACGTCCGCTACCGGCGCCAGTCCTTCGAGCTGACGGTGCCGGCCGACGACTGGGACGGCCTCGCCGACCGCTTCCATTCCGATCACGAGCGCCGCCACGGCTACGCGATGCCCAACGAGCCCGTGGACGTCGTCTCCCTGCGCCTGACGGCCACGGTGGAGGTCGAGACACCCGACCTCCGGGAAGGCGCCGGAGACGGCGCAGAGGCCTCCGGCGAGCGCGAGGCGCGCTTCGGCGACGAGACCGTGACCGTCCCGGTCTACGACCGAGCCGCGCTGGGGGCCGGCGACGAGCTCGACGGGCCGGCGATCGTCGAGCTCGCCGAGGCGACGTGCGTCGTGCGGCCCGGATGGAGCGGGCGCGTCGACGACACCGGGACGCTGGTGCTCACCAGGTGACCGACATGGATCCGGTCACGCTGTCGGTCCTCTCCAGCGCCCTGAGCGGCATCGCGGAGGAGATGGGCGCGCTGCTCATCCGCGCGTCGTACTCGTCGAACATCAAGGAGCGCCGCGACTGCTCCGCCGCGCTGTTCGACGCCGAGGGCCGGATGGTCGCGCAGGCCGAGCACATCCCCGTCCACCTGGGGGCGATGCCCGAGGCGGTCGAGGCGGTCCGCGCCCGCGCCCCGCGCCCCGGCGACGTCTTCATGCTCAACGACCCGTTCCGCGGGGGAACTCACCTGCCCGACATCACGCTCGTCTCGCCGCTGGACGACGACGGCGACGTGATCGGCTACGCGGTCACGCGGGCACACCACTCCGACGTGGGCGGGATGAGCCCCGGCTCGATGCCGGCCGGCTCGACGTCGATCTACCAGGAGGGGATCGTCCTGCCGCCGGTACGGCTCGTCTCCGAGGGCGAGGTCGTCGAGGACGTGCTCGACCTCCTGCTGGCCAACGTCCGCACGCCCGAGATCCGGCGCGGCGACCTGCGGGCGCAGCTGGCGGCGAACGCCCGCGCGCAGGACCGCCTGGCCGAGCTGCTGGAGCGGCGCGGCCGCGACACCGTCCTGGCCGCCTTCGGCGAGGTCCTGCGCCACGCCGAGCGCCGCGCGCGGGAGACGATCTCCGGACTGCCGGATGGGACCTACGAGGCAAGCTCGGAGCTCGAGGGCGACGGCGTGACCGAGGACGACGTGGCGATCGTCGTGGCGGTGACCGTCGACGGCGACGAGCTCGTCATCGACTTCGATGGCACCGCGCCTGCAGTGGCGGGCAACGTCAACTGCCCGCTCGCCGTCACGCGCTCGGCGTGCTACTTCGCCCTGCGCGTCCTGTTGGACCCCGACGTGCCTGCCAACGCGGGCGTCTACGCGCCGGTCCGGGTGCGGGCTCCCGAGGGGTCGCTCGTCGACGCCCGCAGCCCCTCGGCCGTCGTCGCCGGCAACGTCGAGACCAGCCAGCGCCTCGCCGACACCGTCCTGCTCGCCCTCGCCCAGGCCGTCGAGGACCTGCCCGCGCAGGGCCAGGGAACCATGAACAACCTCATCATCGGCGGCGAGGGCTGGACGTACTACGAGACGATCGGCGGCGGCCAGGGAGCCTCGCCGGAGGACGACGGGGACTCCGGCGTGCACGTCGGCATGACGAACACGCTGAACACCCCGATCGAGGCGCTGGAGCTCGAGTTCCCGATGCGCGTCGAGCGCTACGAGCTGGCCGACGGGTCCGGCGGCGACGGCGAGCACCGCGGCGGGGACGGGATCGTGCGCGCGATCCGCGTCCTGGAGCCGGCCACCGTCTCGCTGCTCACCGACCGTCGCTCCCACGCGCCGCACGGGTCCCACGGCGGTGGCCAGGGCGCGACGGGCGAGAACCGCATCGACGACGAGCCGGTCCCCGCGAAGACCGGGCGTGCGCTGGAGGCCGACAGCGTCGTCACCGTCGTCACGCCCGGCGGCGGAGGCTGGGGCGTCAGCGAAGCCTGATCGCGACCTCGCGCCCCGTCGCGGACGCGAGGTTGCCGTCGGTGATCCGGACGTAGACGCGGTACGTGCCGCTGTGGCGCACGCGGACGCGGAGCTCGTAGCGCGAGGAGGCCGCGCTCGCGTGTCGGGTGATCGAGCCCCCGACCGTGACCCAGCGGCTGCCGGAGCGGCGCTGGACGGCGAACTGCGCGCCGTCGCGGCCGGGCCGGACGTGGCCCGAGAACCGGGTGCTTCGCACGCCGTCGGCCTGGCGGTGTCCGACCTGCACGTTCGTCGAGACGCGCACGGCCACGGGCAGCGTGAGGATGGCGCTCGCGGTGCCGGGACTCGTCGTGAGGCGCGCCTGGTACTGCGTCGTGACGGCCGGCGGTGGGATCGGGAGCGCGAAGCCCCCGGCGGCGTTCGTCACGACGGGCGCGCCGATCGGGGTGAACCCGGCGGTGTACGGGAACGGGTTCTGGAAGATCTGGACCGGCCGCCCGCCGTTGCCCGTGCCGGTGAGGATCCCCGCGAGCGTCGCCGGGGAGCCGGCCGGGACGGGGTTCGGGGCGGCGTTCAGCGACAGACCGAGCGGAGCGCGCTGGGTGCGGACCGTGCGCCGTCCGCCGCGGGTCGTCCCGTCGCGGTTGCGGGCGACGAGCCGGTAGCTGTAGACGGTGTTGGCCCCGAGGCCGGCGGCGCTGCCTGCCGCGGTCACCGCGCTGCTGCCTGATCCGGCGCCCAGCGAGGTCGTGCGGGACCCGTAGGCCGCCGTCAGCCCGTACTCGAACCAGTAGGTCGTCGGGCGGCCGTTGGGGTCGACGCTGCCGGTGAACGTCGCGGTGCTCGGCGTCACGGCGGCGCCGCCGGTGGTGACGGCCGGCGGGGCGGCCGAGGCGACGGGCGCGGCGATGGCGAGGACCGCGAAGGCGGCCGCGAAGGTGAGGGCGTGCGTGCGCATCGCATCGTCAACCCCTGAGGCGGGCAACGGTTGCGGCTAGCTTGCAGCGGCATGTCATCCGACCGGCACCGTCCCGCCACGCGGGTCGTCCACGCCGGGCAGCCCCCGGCCGTCCCCGGGCAGCCGCTGCTGCCCGGGCCGGTCTTCGCGGCGCCGTTCCACCTGCCCGGCGACGTCGACGCGGCGCCCTACGGCTACGGCCGCTACGGGAACCCGACGTTCACGAACTACGAGGCCGCGATCGGCGAGCTGGAGGGCGGCGACGCGACTGTCTTCGCGTCCGGCATGGCGGCCTGCGCGGCTGTCCTCGTGCCCCTCACGCGCCCCGGTGACGTCGTCGTGATCCCGTCGGACTGCTACGGCGCGGTGCGGACGCTCGCGGGCGAGCATCTCGCGTCACGTGGCGTGGAGATCCGGCTCGTCCCCACCGAGCAGATCACGATGGAGGAGGCCGCGGCGGGCGCGCGGCTCGTCTGGGCCGAGACGCCGAGCAACCCGGCGCTGGATGTCATCGACCTCCAGGCCCTGGCGCGTGCGACGCGGCTGGCGGGCGCGCTGCTCGCCGTCGACTCGACCCTGGCGACGCCGCTCGCGCAGCGTCCGCTGGAGCTGGGCGCGGACCTGTCGGTGTGCAGCGACTCCAAGGCGATGACGGGTCACGGCGATCTCATCATGGGGCACGTCGCCGCGGCTGATCCGGAGCTCGCGGCCGGTGTCCTGCGCTGGAGGACGCTGGCGGGCGCCGTTCCAGGTCCGATGGAGACCTGGCTGGCCCATCGCTCGCTCGCCACGCTCGACGTGCGACTGCGACGCCAGTGCGCCAACGCGCTGGCGATCGCCGAGCTGCTGGGGGCGCGATCCGACGTCACCGGGGTGCGCTATCCGGGGCTGGCGGCCCACCCCGCCCATGACCTCGCCGCCCGGCAGATGCACGGTCTGTTCGGTCCGGTGGTGTGCTTCGAGCTCGCCGGGGCGGCCGAGGCGCGCCGCTTCCTGGACGCCGCGTCGCTCGTGACCGAGGCGACGAGCTTCGGCGGCGTGCACACGCTCGCCGAACGACGTGCCCGCTGGGGGATGGACGCGGTCCCCGAGGGCTTCATCCGGCTCAGCGCCGGTATCGAGGACCCCGACGACCTCCTGGCGGACGTCGCCGGGGCGCTGGACGCGGCAGCCGGCTAACCGGCGAGCTTCGACGTCAGCGTCATCTCGGGGACGGCGGCGAGCGCCCGCGACACCAGGCAGGCCTCCTTGGCCTTGGCGGCGTAGTCGTCGAACGTCGCGGCGTCGATGCCGGGGACCCTGCCCTCGGTCTCGAGCTCGATCTTCGTGATGGTCGGCGCCTCGTCGACGAAGCGCAGCGTGACCTTCGCCGTGGTGTCCACGCTGTCGGGTGTGTGGCCGTCGCCGGCCAGCATCGCGCTCAGCTGCATCGAGTAGCAGGCGGCCTGCGCGGCGCCGATGAGCTCCTCGGGGTTGGTGCCCTCGCCCTCCTCGAAGCGCGACTTGAACGAGTACGGGCCCTCGTAGGAGCTCTCGCCGACCTTCAGGGTGCCCTCGCCGCCCTGCAGGTCCCCTCGCCACTGTGCGCTGCCGTTGCGTGTAGGCATCTGCATCTCCTCTGCGTCGTTCGTGTCGAGTCTGTTGCGTACCCGCCAGAGCCCCCGCGATCCCGCCGGTGGCAGGGGTAGCTTGCCTCACCGATGGCGAGAGCGCACACCCAGCACATCTGCACCGATTGTGGTCATGCCGAGCCACGCTGGCACGGGCAGTGCCAGGGCTGCGGCGCGTGGAACACGCTCGTGGAGGAGGCGCTCCCTGCGCCGGCGGGGAAGGCGGGGCGGCCGACCGCTGCGGCCGGACGCCCCGTGCGCCTCGCCGACGTGCGCGCCGAGCGCCTACCGCGGCTGCCCACCGGCATCGGGGAGTTCGACCGGGTGCTCGGGGGCGGGCTGGTGCCCGGCTCGCTCGTGCTGCTGGGCGGGTCACCCGGCATCGGCAAGTCGACGCTGACCGGCATGGCGCTCGGGCACCTGGCCGGCGCCGGGCGGTCGACCCTGTACGTCTCGGGGGAGGAGTCGCCGGCGCAGATCCGCCTGCGGGCGGAGCGCCTCGGCGCGGACGCGCTGCAGGTCCCGGTCCTCGCGGAGACCGACCTGGCAACGGTGCTGGCGACCATGGAGGCCGAGCGCCCGGACGTCTGCGTCATCGACTCCGTGCAGACGCTGCATGCCGCCGAGCTGACGGGCGCGCCCGGGTCGGTCGGGCAGGTCCGCGAGGTCGCCTCGCGCATCATGCGGGTCGCCAAGGCGACCGACGCGGCGGTGCTCCTCGTCGGGCACGTCACGAAGGAGGGCGCGCTCGCCGGCCCGCGGGTGCTCGAGCACCTCGTCGACTGCGTGCTGCAGTTCGAGGGCGAGCGCGAGAGGACGTACCGGACGGTCCGCGCGCTGAAGAACCGGTTCGGCTCCACGAGCGAGACCGGGGTGTTCGAGATGCGCTCCGGCGGCCTCGTCGAGGTGCTCGACGCGAGCGCGCGGTTCGTCGGCGAGGCGACGGGCAAGCCGGGGTCGGTCGTGCTCGCCTCGATGGAGGGCACGCGGCCGCTGCTCGTCGAGGTGCAGGCGCTCGTCTCGCCGACCGAGCTCGTGCCGCCGCGCAGGGCATGCACGGGAATCGATCGCAACCGCCTCGCGCTCGTCCTGGCCGTCCTCGGCCGCCACGCCGGGGTCGGCGTCGGGTCGGCGGACGTGTTCGTCAACGTCGCGGGCGGCATCCGGGTGGACGAGCCCGGTGCCGACCTCGCTGTCGCGCTCGCGGTGGCGAGCGCCGCGAAGGGCGTGCCGCTCGAGCGCTCGCCGCGGGCGTGCTTCGGCGAGGTCGGGCTCACGGGCGAGCTGCGCACGGTCGCGCACGCCGAGCGCCGGCTCGAGGAGGCCGTCAAGTTCGGCCTGCACGACGTCATCACCCCGGAGCGCGCGCCGACCCTGCGGGAGGCGCTGCGCATGGCGCTGCGTCCGCTCGCGGAGGGTGACAGAGTCCAGGCAGCATGAGCACGACGGTCACCGAGCTGGTCCCGGACCGGCTCTACGCGCTCTCCCACGCGCTGGAGCTCGACGGGCGGCTCACGATGTTCGGGCCCGACGCGCGCGGTCACACGGTCGCCAACTCGTACCTGTTCGTCGAGGGTGCCCGCGCGCTTCTCGTCGACACGAGCTACTCCGTGCACGAGGCGGGGCTGCTCGCGGCGCTCGAGGCGGTCCTGCCGCCGGACGCGGAGCTCGAGCTGCTCCCTCCACGGCTCGGCGAGTTCGACTCGGTCTGCAACGTCGCGCCGGTCGTCGAGCGGTTCGGTGTGCAGGTGCTGCACTGCGCCCAGCACAACGGCACGCACTGGGTCGACTTCCGGCCCGAGCACCGCGACCGGATGCCGCCGGTGCGCGAGGTCATCGCGAGCTCGCAGTACGCCTTCGACCTCGGGCCCGACCGCCCGCTGCAGGCGTTCCACCCCGTGATGCGCCTGCTCAGCACGCACTGGATCTTCGACCCCGCAACGCGCGCCCTCTTCACGTCGGACACGTTCTCGCACACGTGGCGCGAGACTCCGGACGGCCCCTGGACGACGGATGCCTCGGAGCCCGCGCCCGCGCCCGGAGCGCTCCTGGATCGCATGGCCTCGGCCCGGTTCTGGTGGCTGCGCGGCGCTCGGACCGCTCCGCTGCGGTCGGGGCTGGCCGAGACGTTCGCAGGGCGGCCCGTCGAGATCCTGGCGCCCAGCTACGGCTGCGTCGTGGTCGGCGCGGACGCGGTGGCCGCGCACGTCGCGTCGCTCGACGGCGCGCTCGCGCTCGCCGCCGAGGAGCAGGCCGCGTGAGCGGCTACGGCGCCACGCGCGGCGTCAACCCGCTGCCCCGCGAGCTCGTCCCCGGGATCTTCTGGCTCGGCCAGTGCCTGGAGCAGCTGTACCGCGGGCGCATCCTGCACGGGTACAACTCGACCTACCTCGTGACCGGCGAGCACTCCTCGCTGCTCGTCGAGGGTGGGCACCCACAGGACCTGCCGGCGATCGAGGCGCAGCTCGAGGGTCTGCTGGCCGCCGGCGCGCCACCGTTGCGCCACATCGTCTGCACGCACCAGGAGACCCCGCACGCAGGCGGTGTGGGTCGTCTCCTGGAACGTCACCCCGAGGCCGTCCTGTCCGGGGACCTGCGCGACCTGCATCTGATCTTCCCGTCGTTCACCGACCGATTCCGCGAGCTCGGTCCCGGCGGCGCGATCGACCTGGGCGGGACGCGGCTGCGGATCCTCGCCCCGGTGATCTACGACCTGGACACCACGCTCTGGGTCTTCGACGAGCGCCGCCGGGTGCTGTTCCCGGGGGACGGCTTCGCCTACAGCCACTACCACGAGGACGGCCATTGCGGGCAGACGGCGGAGGAGTCCCCGTCGCTGGACCTCCCGGAGATGACGGCGCTGTTCGCCGAGCTCGCCCTCTACTGGACGCGGTTCCAGGACCTGGAGCCGTACATCGCCCGGCTGCGTGAGCTGCTCGACGAGCTCGACGTCGAGGTCGTCGCGCCGACCCACGGCCTGCCGATCAAGGACCTCCCGGCGATCCTGCCCGAGATCGTCTCCGGCCTGCGGCTGGGCAGCGCCGGCACGGACTCGGGGATGTCGGAGGTCGCATGAGCTCAGGGCCACGACGGCGCGCGCCGCACATCCACACCCGCGACCTCGCCTGGGGTCCGCCCGAGCCGGCCGAGCTGGGCCCGGTGCACGACGCGACGCGCGAGGACCTGCTCGCGGCGCTGTCGCTGCCGACGGCAGGCGAGGTCTACGACCTCGATTCCGGGCGCTGGCACGGGATGCCGATGGCGGGGGGATCCATCCCCCGTTCGCGCTCATGCGCTACCGCTCGGCGCAGGGCGGGCTGGTCGAGGGCGACGTGCCGACCGGCGGGCGCGGCGGGTTCGCGATCAACTCCGAGCTCAACTCGACCGGCCACCACGCCGGCACGCACATCGACGCGCTGTGCCACATCAGCGCCGGCGAGGACGCGCACTGGTACGGCGGCTACACGGCCTCCGAGCACTCCGGCGACTTCGGCGCACAGCGCGCCGACGCGAGCACGATGCCGCCGATCGTCGCCCGCGGCGTCCTGCTGGACGTGCCCGCCCATCGCGGGGTCGACGCGCTCGACAGCGGGTCCCCGGTCGACGCCGCCGAGGCCGCTGCTGTCATGGCCGCCCAGGGGACGACGGTGCGGCCGGGTGACGTCGTGCTCGTCCGCACCGGCTACATGGCCTACTGGCCCCACGACATGGACGGGGCGGGCGACCACTTCTCCGCCGGCATCACGCCGGACGCCGCGGTCGCGCTCGCACAGCAGGGGGCCGTCGCCATCGGGTCCGACACCGAGGGCCTGGAGGTGTTGCCCGAGGTCGATCCGCAGGACGTCTTCCCCGTGCACATCGCGCTGCTCGTCGAGCGTGGGGTGCACATCATCGAGCTGCTGTACCTCGAGGACCTGGCGCGCGACCGCCGCCACGAGTTCCTGTTCGTCTGCCTGCCGCTGCGGATCCGCGGGGCGACGGCGTCGATGGTGCGTCCGGTCGCCATCGCGTAGCCGGCCAGGCGGCCCACAGCCGCGCGTACCGGCCGTCGCCGCGCGCGAGCTTGTCGTGCGGGCCCGCCTCGGCCACCCGGCCGGCCTCGACGACGACGATGCGGTCGGCGGCCGCGGCCTCCGTCAGACGGTGGGTGATGACGATCCCGGTGCGGCCCTCCAGCGCGGTGCCGGGCCCAGGCCTCCAGCCGCTGTGCGCCGGTGGCGCCGGTCTCCGCGGTGGCCTCGTCGAGCACGACGACCGGCGGGTGGGCGAGACGTGGACCGCGGTTCTTATCAGGGTGCCCTAATAGCCTGCGGGAACTCGACAGACGTCCCGTAAACCAAGGCTAAAGCAGCCGCTAGAATGTAGGTGTGCCGCCGCGATCCGGGGATGAGCTCAAGGAGCTCGAACGTCAGGAGCCACGGCTCGTCAAGGCGCTTGAGATGGTCGCCCCTGGCACCGCGCTGCGGGAGGGCCTCGAGGACATCCTCCACGCTCGTACGGGCGGCATGATCGTCATCGCCGACCCCGACGAGCTCAGCTTCCTGTTCTCCGGCGGGATCAAGATCGACGTCGACTACACGCCGCCCCTGCTCTACCAGGTGGCGAAGATGGACGGGGCGATCATCCTGAACGCCAACGCGACGAAGATCGCGATGGCCAACATCCAGCTCACGCCGGACCCGACGATCCTCAGCCTCGAGACGGGCACGCGCCACCGGACGGCCGAGCGGGTCTCCAAGCAGACCGACGCGCTCGTCATCGCGATCTCGCAGCGCAGGCAGGTCGTCTCCCTGTACGTCGACGGCTCGAAGTACATGCTCGAGGACATCCCCGTCGTCCTGGCGAAGGCCAACCAGGCGCTGGCGACGCTCGACAAGTACCGCACGCGCCTGGACCAGGTCTCCACCCGCCTCACCGCGCTGGAGTTCGAGGGCGGGGCGACGCTGCACGACGTCCTCACGGTCCTCCAGCGCTCCGAGCTCGTGACGCGCATGGCCGTGGAGATCGAGCGCTACATCGTCGAGCTCGGCACCGAGGGCCGGCTCATCGAGATGCAGCTCGAGGAGACGATGGTGGGCACCGCATCCGACAAGGCGGCGCTCGTCCACGACTACCTCACCGACCACGCCGACGAGGCGTTCGCAGGAGCGCTCGACCAGCTCGGTCGCCTCCCGCACCAGGACCTCCTCGACTTCGGCCGGATCGCTGAGCTGCTCGGCTACGACCGCAAGCTCAACACGCTCGACTACCCCGTCTCCCCGCGGGGCTTTCGGATTCTCGGGCGCATCCCCAGGCTTCCCAAGCTCGTCGTCAACCAGATCGTCCGCGAGTTCCGCGGGCTGGACGAGATGCTCGCTGCGACCGACGCAGAGCTCGAGATGGTGGAGGGCGTCGGAGAGATCCGCGCGAAGGACATCCGCGAGGGACTGCGCAGGCTGCAGGAGATCAACCTCGTGGACCGCTACTTGCAGACGTGACGCACGGGCGCCCGCTCACCACGGGGGCCCGATGACAAGGAGGACAGGACCATCACTGACCAGATCGAAGAGCAGCTTCTCGAGGCACTCGAGGAGCGGGAGATCGAGAACATCGAGTTCGAGCTCGGCGACAACGTCGTCTACCCGCACCACGGCGCCGGCAAGGTCCTGAAGAAGGAGCGCAAGAAGATGTTCGGTGAGGAGCGTGAGTACCTCACCATCAAGATCCTGCACAACGACATGACCGTCATGGTCCCGTGTGAGAACGCGGGTAAGGCCGGTCTTCGCCGTGTCATCGACGAGGACACCGTCAAGAAGGTCCTCGCGGTGCTGCAGGACGAGGTCTCGGAGATGCCCAAGAACTGGAACCGCCGGTTCAAGCACAACCGCGACAAGATCAAGACGGGCGACATCTACGAGCTCGCAGAGGTCGTCCGGAACCTCGCCATCCGGGAGCACGAGAAGGGACTCTCGACGGGCGAGAAGCAGATGTTCACGCGGGCCAAGAAGATCCTCGCGTCCGAGCTCATGTACGCGCTCGACAAGGACGAGGACGCCGCCGAAGCGTACCTGGACGAGCTGCTCTCGGACTCCGCCGCGGAGAAGGCGGTCGCCGGCTAGGCATCCATGGCGGTCGCGCTTCTCGTGGCCGCCGGGCGTGGGACGCGCCTTGGGTCCGACGGGCCCAAGGCGCTGGTGGCGGTCGCCGGTCGTCCGATGCTGGACTGGTCTCTCGACGCGATGCGCGCCGTCCAGGAGATCGACCAGATCGTCGTCGCCCTGCCCGAGGGCGTCCAGGTCCCTGCCGGAACGATCGGCGTGCCGGGCGGCACCGAGCGCTCGCACTCGGTGCTGGCCGCGCTGCGCGCGTCGGTGGGCGACCCGGTCGTCGTCCACGACGCCGCCCGCCCGCTGGTGACGCCAGCGCTCGTGCGCCGAGCGCTCGCCGCGCTGGAGCAGCACGGATGCGACGCCGCGATCGCCGCGGCGCCGGTGCACGACACGGTCAAGCGCGTGGTCGACGGGGTCGTGCACGGAACGCTCGATCGTTCGGAGCTCTGGGCCGTGCAGACGCCGCAGGTCTTCCGCCGTACGGCGCTGGAGCGGGCGCTGGCGGCCGGCCAGGACGTGCTGGCGACGGCGACCGACGATGCGTCGCTCGTCGAGGCGCAGGGCGGCGTGGTCCGCGTCGTGCAGGCGCCGCCCGAGAACTTCAAGATCACCACGCCGCACGACCTTCGGATGGCGGAGCTCCTGCTTAGATCAGCGCCGTGCTGACCGACCTTCACGTCCATCTCCGCCGCGACGAACCGAACACGCCCGCCTCCGAGGCGTTCACGACCGGCAACGTCGACCGCTATCGCGAGGTCGCCGAGGAGCGCGGGATCACCGAGCTCGGCGTGTCCGAGCACATCTACCGCTTCAACCAGGCGCTGAGCGTGTGGGACCACCCGTTCTGGCGCGCAGAGGCGCGCGACGACCTCGACGACTACATCGGCTTCCTGCGCGAGGACACTGACCTGCGCGTCGGGATCGAGGCCGACTTCGTCTTCGGCCGTGAGGACCGGCTCGCGAGCCTGCTGGAGAGCACCGACCTCGACTACGTCATCGGCTCGGTGCACTTCCTCGGCGACCAGGCCGTCGACCACGACGGCTACGACATCTGGGAGACGAACGCCCACCGCCCTGACGACGTGTGGAAGCGCTACTTCGAGACGCTGGGGGAGGCCGCCGCGACCGGGATGTTCGACATCCTCGCCCACCCGGATCTCGTGAAGGTCTGGGGCCGGCTGCGCCCGCACCCCGAGGGCGACCTGCGCCGCTTCTACGACCGTGCGATGGAGGGCATCGCCGAGACCCAGCCGGCCATCGAGCTGTCCACCGCGGGCCTGCGCAAGCCCATCGGCGAGCTGTATCCGGCCGTCGCGTTCCTGGAGATGTGCCTCGACGCGGGCTGCCCCATCACCCTCTCCAGCGATGCGCACGAGCCCGCCCACGTCGGGTACGGCTACGAGAAGGCGCTGGAGGTGCTTGACTCCCTCGGCGTGCGCGAGCTTGCGGTCTTCGAAGGACGACAGCGGCGCCTGGAGCCGATCGGCTGACCGTGGCCGTCACCACCGGGATCGGCTACGACGCGCACCGGTTGGCCGAGGGCCGCCCGTTCATCCTCGGCGGCGTCGACATCCCGTGGGACCGCGGCCCCGACGGCCACTCCGACGCCGACGTCCTCGCCCACGCGGTGATCGACGCGCTGCTCGGCGCGGCGTGCCTCGGCGACATCGGCGAGCACTTCCCCGACACCGACCCGGCGTACGCGGGCGCCGACTCGATCAGCCTCCTGCGCGACGTCGTCGCGCTGCTCGGCCGCCGCGAGATCCTCCACGTCGACATGACGGTCCTGCTCGAGCGGCCGAAGATCGGCCCGTACCGCGAGTCGATCCGCGACTCGCTCGCCGGCGCCATGCGCGTGAGCCTCGACCGCGTGAACCTCAAGGCCACCACCGGCGAGGGGATGGGGTTCGTCGGGCGCCAGGAGGGCGTCGCGGCGATGGCGATCGCGACGCTCGGCTGCGACTGACGCGGTGCGCGCGCTCGCACTACGACAACCGGGCCTCCTCCAGGTCCAGATCGCGCTCCACGGTGCGCCGCACGTCGTCGGTGATGTCGCCGGCGTTGCGCATCGTCACCAGCGCGTCGCGCTCGGCCCCGATCACGGAGCGCATGAACTCCTGGTAGCGCGCCGAGCGCTCGTCGATCGACGTGTCGCCGTCCAGCCGAGCCTCGAAGCGCCGGCGCCGGAAGTCGCGCATCGCGCGTGTCCGCTCGGCCGTCTCGGCCGGCACCGCGCCCTCGTCGCGGAGCGAGTCGATGCGGGCAAGGCCCGCCTCCGACATCCGGATCCGCGCGAGGATCTCCTCCTGCTCGTCCAGGCCGTCGCTGCGCAGCCGCAGCATGCCGACCAGTGGCCCGAGCGTCAGGCCCTGGATGACGAGCGTCGCCAGGATCACCGAGTACGTCAGGAAGATGATGAGGCTGCGGTCCGGGAACGGCGCGCCGCCGTCGATCGTCTCCGGGATCGCGAGCGCCGCGGCGAGCGCGACGGCCCCGCGCATCGAGCTCCATCCGACCACGAGCGTGATCCGCCACGGCGGCGCGCCGTCCTCCTCGTAGAGCTGCGGTAGCACGCGGGGCAGCAGGTCGGCGATGAAGAACACCCACGCGAGTCGCACGACGATCACGGCGGCGCTCACGGCGGTCGCCCACAGCAGCAGCTCGCCCGTGGTCGGTCCCTCGAGCCCGCGCACGAGGCCCGGGAACTGGAGTCCGACGAGGATGAACAGCACGGCGTTGATGAGGAAGACCAGGGTCGACCAGACGCCGGTGGTCTGCATCCGGGTCGTCGCGGTCGTCAGCTCGGCGGAGTGCCAGCCCATGTAGAGCCCGATGGTCACCGCCGCGATGACTCCTGACAGCCCCAGCTCCTCCGCCGGGATGTACGCGGCGAACCCGCTGAAGATGGAGACCGTGATCTCGGTCGGTGGGTCGTCCAGACGCCGCCGGACCCAGCGCAGCGCCATGCCGACGAGCAGGCCCACCGCGATGCCGCCGACGCCGGTCAGGACGAACTTCGGCGCGGCCCACGCCCACGAGAACGAGCCCGTCACGACCGCGGTGATCCCGAAGCGGTAGAGGGTGAGCGCGGTCCAGTCGTTCGTGAGGTTCTCGCCCTCGATGACCGTGACGACGCGACGCGGCACGCCGAAGCGGCGGATGATCTGGGCCGGAGCCACGGCGTCGGTGGGGGACACCACCGCGCCGAGCACGCACGCGACGCTCCACGGCAGGCCGATCACCTCGTGCGCGACGACGGCGACCGCGCCCGTGGTCGCGAACACGAGGCCGACGGCCAGCCAGCCGATCGACCGGACGTTGGCCTTCAGCTCGCGCGGGTTGGAGAAGAAGGCCGCGCCGTAGAGCAGCGGCGGCAGGAAGATGAGGAGGACGAGGTCCGGATCGAGGCTGATCTCGCCGATGCCCGGGATGAACCCGACGGCCAGGCCGCCGAGGACGAGCGCGATCGGATACGGGACGTGAACGAGCCGCGCGAGGATCGACAGGCCTGCGATCGCGACGAGCAGGCCGAGGATGGTGAGCTCGAGATGATCCATCGCGTGCGCGGAGAGTAGAACCGTGCGGCCGCGTACGCTGCCCCGCGATGCTGCGCGACCCACGACCCCGTGTGCTGGTCCCGATCGTCCCGCGTACGGGGCTGTGGTGGCCGGTCGTCGTGTGCTTCGCGATCGCGGCCGTGACGCTCCTCGAGACGTCCGCGCCGACGTACGACCCCTGGGCCTGGATCATCTGGGGGCGCGAGGTCATGCACCTCGACCTCGACACGGTCAGCGGGCCGTCCTGGAAGCCGCTCCCCGTGCTCCTGACGGCGCCGTTCTCCCTGCTCGGCGACAGCCTCGCGCCGTCGCTGTGGCTCCTCGTGGCCCGCGCCGGATCGCTCGGCGCCGTGCTCGTGACGTTCCGGCTCGGCGCCCGGCTGGGCGGCATCGCCGGTGGCGTGCTCTCGGCGCTGTTCCTGCTCGCATCGCCGTGGCTCTTCCGCAACGCGATGCTCGGCAACTCCGAGGGCCTGCTGATCCTGTTCGTCGTCTGGTCGGTCGAGCGCCACCTCGCCGGCCATCACGCGCACGCGTTCGCGCTCGGCATCGCCTCGGGGATGCTGCGCCCGGAGGCCTGGCCGTTCATCCTGCTCTACGCCCTGTGGCTGCTGTGGACCGACCGCAGGCGGCTCCCGTGGGTCGCGGGCGGCCTCGTGCTGCTGCCGCTGCTGTGGCTGCTCCCCGAGTACTGGGGCTCAGGCGACCTCTGGCGCGCCTCCGAGCGCGCGAACACGCCGAACCCCAACAGCCCCGCGTTCGCGGATCGCCCGAGCATCGCGGTGCTGGGCAACTGGCTGCTCATCCTCACCCCGCCGGCGTGGGTCGGTCTCGCGGCCGCGCTCGTCCTCGGGATCCGCGACCGGGCGTGGCGGCGACCAGGGCCGATGGGCGGCATCGCCCTCCTGGCGATCGCCTGGCTTGTGCTCGTGATGGTGATGACCGAGGCGGGCTACAGCGGCAACCAGCGCTACCTGCTCGCGCCGACGGCGCTGCTCTACGTCGTCGGCGGAGCCGGCATCGCGCGACTGGCGGGGGCGCTGACGATCGAGCGGCCGGGGAGGATCGCCGCCGCGGCGCTGGCGGTGCTCGCCGTCGCGGGCTCGGTGGTGTGGGCGGCCGAGCGGATGCCGTTCGTGGCGCGCGACACCCGCTTCCAGGCGCAGGTCGCGCAGAACCTCGACGTCGCCATCAGGCGGGTCGGTGGGCGCGACGAGATCCTGGCCTGCGGCAGGCCGTTCACGAACAAGTTCCTTGTCCAGCTCGTGGCCTGGAAGCTGCACGTGCACGGGGAGCAGGTGCTGCTGGGACCAGCACCGGAGGGGTCGGTCATGTTGCGCGCCCGTCACGCGCTCCGGGCCGGCGCCGAACCCCCGCTGGACTCCCTGGTCGGCAAGCCCAACCACCGCTTCGCGACCCGGACCGCGCTGTGGAGGATCGAGACAGCGTGCGGCGGCTGACTACCCTGGAGCCGACCATGGCCTCCGCCACTGCGCGATTCGGTGCTCTGGACCGCGTTCGTGCGCGCTCTCTCGCGATCCCTGCCGGGGTCGTCGCTCTGTTCGTGCTCATGGGCGTGTCGGCAGTCCTGCGCACGCGGGCGCTGAGGGCGGGATTCTGGATCGACGAGGGCCTCTCCGTGGGGATCGCGTCGCACCCGTTCTTCGACATCCCCTCGGTGCTGCGGCTCGACGGCTCTCCGCCGCTCTACTACATGGTGCTGCACGTCTGGATGTCGATCTTCGGCAACGGAGAGGGGGAGACGCACGGCCTGTCGGTCGCGTTCGCGCTCCTGACGATCCCCGCGGCGCTGTGGGCGGGACGCTCGCTCGCGGGGTGGCGCGCGGGGTGGATGGCCGCGATCGTCGCGGCGCTGCACCCGTTCCTCACCTATTACGCCCAGGAGACGCGGATGTACGCGCTGGCGACGCTCCTCAGCCTCCTGGCGGTGACGTGCTTCATCCACGCGTTCGTCCTGCGCGACCGCAGGTTCATCGCGCCGTTCGCGATCCTCGCCGTGCTCCTCGCCTTCACGCACAACTGGGGGCTGTTCATCCTCTTCGCGACGGGCGTCGCGTTCCTGCTCCAGCTCGCGAGGTCACACGAGCGCCGGCGTCTGCTGCTCGACGGCCTCATGGCCTACGGCGCGCTCGCCGTCCTGTACGCGGCGTGGATCCCGTCGCTGCTGTTCCAGTCCGCTCACACGGCGGCGCCGTGGTCGACCGCGCCGGGGCTGGACAAGCTCATGTCCGCGCTGCTGACGGCCTTCGGCGGCCCGCGCACCGGCCCGCTCCTGCTCATCGTCGGCGGGCTGAGCCTGGTCGCGCTGATCCTAGGACGGCGGATCAAGCTGCCGGGCCTCGATCTGGCGCCGGTCCAGGGCACCGAGGGCGAGCGGCGGCGCAGGGCGGCCGAGGCGCTGCTGCTCATCGTGATCGTCGGGCTGCTCGCCGGCTGGCTGTCCTCGCAGGTCGCGCCCGCCTACACGACGCGCTACTTCTCGGTCATCGTCGGGCCGGCGATGGTCCTGACCGGCGTCGCCCTGTCCAACGCCCGAGCGCTGGGCATCGTCGCGATGATCGCGCTCTCGATCATGTGGTGGAACGATCGTACGGGCGAGCTGAACGCGAAGAGCAACGTCCGTAACGTCGCCGCCCGCACGCTCCTGCGGCCCGTCAACCCGGGTGACCTCGTGGTCTCCACGCACCCCGAGCAGGTCCCGGTGCTGCACTACTACCTCGGCAGCGGCTTCCGGTACGCCGATCCGATGGGCCAGGTCGCCGATCCGACGGTCATGGACTGGCGTGACGCGCTGACGCGCCTGAAGGCCGCCCGCCCCTCGAAGGTGGAGAACACGCTCGTCGAGCAGCTCAAGCCGGGGCAGGCGCTCATCCTCGTGCAGCCGATCCTCCGCGCCTACTACGCGTGGCGCGCGCCGTGGACGGCGGAGGTCAAGCGGCGCGCCATCCAGTGGGAGCGCGTGCTCCAGCGCGATCCGCGGCTACGCCGCGTCGACGCCTACCCGCGCTTCGGGCTCAGCCAGCCGCCGCGCGGCGTGCGCGTCGTGCTCTACCGCCGCCAATAGCACACTCGGCGGCGGTTCCGTCGCACCGTTAGCCCGTGTTAGGGATCGTTAGCAAGAGCGAGGATCCGGCCGCGAAGCGGGCAAGTTATCCGCATGAGCATCGTCGACGAGCCGCGGGCCCACCGCGGATCTGACTCCCCTGACAACGATCCCCATGTCGTCATCGGTGGCGGACCCGCCGGCCTGACCGCCGGATACCTGCTCGCGAAGGCAGGGCGCCGCGTGATCGTCCTCGAGGCCGAGGACCAGGTCGGTGGCCTGGCCAAGACGGTCGTGGACCCCGACGGCTACCGGTTCGATCTCGGTGGCCATCGCTTCTTCACGAAGAACAAGGAGGTCAATGACCTCTGGCTCGAGATCATGGGTGACGAGTTCCTCATGCGCCCCCGCATGTCGCGGATCTACTGGCGCAAGAAGTTCCTCGACTACCCCCTCAACGGCACCGACGTCATCAAGAAGCTCGGGCCGGTCGAGCTGATGCGCTGCATGGCGTCCTACGCGCGGGCTGCCATGAGGCCGAAGGGCCGGGAGGACAACCTCGAGCAGTGGGTGTCCAATCGCTTCGGCAAGCGGCTGTACGAGCACTTCTTCAAGTCCTACACCGAGAAGGTGTGGGGTGTGCCGGCGGATGAGATCGGCGCCGACTGGGCCGCCCAGCGCATCAAGGGCCTGTCGTTCTTCAGTGCCGCGAAGGCTGCGTTCCTCGGCAACAAGGGCAACAAGATCAAGTCGCTCATCGGCGAGTTCCAGTACCCGCGCTACGGACCGGGTCAGATGTGGGAGCAGATGACCGACCGCATCGAGGAGCTCGGTGGCGAGGTGCGTCTGTCGACGCCGGTCGATCGCATCGAGCTCGGCGACGACGGCGACGTCCGCGCGATCCACGCCGGCGGCGAGGTCATCCAGCCCGCCTCCGTCATCTCCTCGCTGCCCCTGCGCACGACCGCCGCGATCGCCGATCCGGTGGCCCCGCCCGAGGTCCGCGACGCCGCCTTCGGTCTGCGCTACCGCGACTTCCTCACGGTCGCGCTCGTGCTCGAGGGCAAGGACATCTTCCCGGACAACTGGATCTACATCCACGAGGCGGACGTCAACGTCGGCCGCATCCAGAACTACCGCTCCTGGAGCCCGTGGATGGTCCCGGACCCCGACACGGCGTGCGTCGGCCTCGAGTACTTCGTCTTCGAGGGCGACGAGATGTGGACCTCCTCCGACGAGGACCTCGTCGCGCTGGCGACGCACGAGCTCGAGCAGCTCGGGCTGGCGGAGGCGAGCCAGGTCCTGCGCGGGTACGTCGTCCGCGTGCCGAAGGCGTATCCCATGTACGACGCCGAGTACGCCGACCGCGTGTCGACGATCCGCGCGTGGCTCGAGGGCATCCCCGGCCTGCAGCAGGTCGGCCGCAACGGGCTGCACCGCTACAACAACTCGGATCACTCGATG
Organism: uncultured Solirubrobacterales bacterium; assembly: GCA_963837655.1. Classification (GTDB taxonomy): domain Bacteria; phylum Actinomycetota; class Thermoleophilia; order Solirubrobacterales; family Solirubrobacteraceae; genus CAVVSD01. Next base: position 328,694 of record CAWIOK010000023.1, on the reverse strand, counting down.
CTCAGCGCGATGCGCGCGGTCGACAACGTCCTCGACGACGCCGGCCACGACATCTGGGCCGTCAACGTCGAGAGCGCCTACCACGAGGAGCAGACCGACGCGGACACGCCGCAGCCCTACCGCAACGCGCCGGTCACCGACGCGATGCGCGCCGAGGAGCAGCGCCTGCACCGCGTCTCGCGCTCGCGCGAGCTGGCGTGAGTCGCGATCGGCAGTAGGTCGCTCGGCGACCTACTGCCAGTCTGATCGCTTCGCGATCAGACGACCTCACCGCCTTCCGGCTCGATCGGAAGGCTGAGACGGAACCGCGCGCCCCGGGCGGGCGTACCCGGAGCGGATCGCAGCTCCAGGTGCCCGCCCTGGCGCTCGGCCAGCTCCCGGCCGATGGCGAGGCCCAGGCCGAACCCGCCCTCGCCGCCGCTGCTGCGACCGCGCTGGAAGCGCTCGAAGATCCGCTCCTCGTCCTCTGCCGGCACGCCGACGCCGACATCGGAGATCTCGAGCGTCGCGAACGTGCCGTGGTACGCCGGCACGACCGTGATCTGGGTCCCCGGCGGCGCGAAGCGCAGCGCGTTGTCGAGGAGGATCCGGAGGGTCCGCGCGACGGCGCCCGGGTCGCCCCGCGCCCAGCACGGACCCGGCGGAGGGAGGACTCCGACCACGACGTCGCGAGTGCGGGCGCGCTGTGCGAACTCCGCGGCGACGGCACGTGCGATCTCGGTCAGCTCCGTCGGCTCGGCCCGCATCGGGGTGTCGGCGTCGAGGCGCGAGAGGTCCAGCAGATCGGTGGCGAGGTGCGTGAGGCGATCGACCTCGCCCTTCGCCAGCTCGATCTGACCCAGCATGTCCTCGCGGTCGACGTTGCGATCGGCCAGGTCCTCGCCCAGCAGCTCCAGCGTCCCGCCCAGCGACGTCAGCGGTGTACGGAGCTCGTGGGATGCCGTCGCCACGAACGCGCGCCGCGCCCGCTCCTGGCGGTCCAGCGCGGCCTGCATCGTCGCGAGGGCGCGGGCGAGGTCGCCGACCTCGTCGCGGCGCTCGTCGCGCGGCGGCCGGGCCCCTGGCCCCTCGCGGGCGATCCGCAGCGCCGCCGCGCGGAGGCGCTCGAGGCGTGCCGTGAGCGTGCCGACGAGCGCCAGCCCGAGCAGCAGGGCGACGACGAGCCCGATGACCGCGGCCCGGATGAACGCGGACCGCACCTCGGAGACGATCGCGGCGACGTCGTCGGACGGGTTGCGGACGGCGAGCACCCAGTCGTCGCGGTTGGTCTTGGGGTCCAGCGTCAGCAGCGTCGCGACGCGTGTGTCGCCGTTGGCCGAGGTGCTCGTGACGGTCTCGTTCGTGGCGAGCACGCGGAAGATGTCGCGCGGGTTGTCGGGGCCGGCGCCGGTGTCGTACGGGTACGGGTCGATCGTCGGCGTCGCGTCGGTGAGGATCACCCGCGACCCCGTGCGCCGGTAGAGCGCGAGCGCAAGGTCGAGAACCTCGCCGTTGAGCTGCCCACGGCTCTTGCGCAGCGCGTCGTTCAGCTGCGGGCGCGCCGTGATGACCGCTGTACGCAAGCTCTGCTCGGCCTGGCGCTCGAGGCGGTCCTGCAGGGGCGACAGCAGCGCGAGGGCCGCGGCGCCGAGTGTCACCGCCGACGTCGCGATGAGCGCGAGCAGCAGACGCGGCCGCAGGCCGAAGCCAGGGCGCCCGCGCCGCGGCGGGCGCCCGTCAGTCCGCCCGGACCCGGTACCCCGCGCCCCGGACCGTGAGGATGATCGCGGGTTGGTCGGGTCGCTCCTCGAGCTTCTCCCGGAGGTGGCGGATGTGGACGTCGATGGCACGTGGATCGCGGTAGGCGCTGTCGCCCCAGATCGCCCGCAGGAGCTCCTGTCGGTTGAACAGGTGTCCCGGGCGCGACATGAGACAGGCAAGCAGCTCGTATTCCGAGAAGGTCAGCTTGACGGGCTCACCGCGCAACTGCACCTCGCGGTCGCGGCGGTTCAGCTCCACGTCGCCGATCTGGACGACGTTCTCGTCGAGCAGCCGGCCGTGCGCGCGGCGCATGACGGCGCGGATCCGGCTGCGCAGCTCGCCCAGCCCGAACGGCTTCGTGACGTAGTCGTCGGCGCCCGCCTCGAGGCCCAGGACGATGTCCGCCTCGCTGTCGAGTGCGGTGAGCATGATGATCGGGACCACGTTGCGCCGGTTGCGCAGCTCGCGGGCGACGTCGTGGCCCGCCAGACCGGGTCCGAGCGCGACGTCGAGCAGGATGATGTCGAACGCGTCGGCATCGGTCGCGTCGAGCGCCGCCTGGCCGTCGGCGACGGCGGTGACGGTGTGCCCCTCCCGCGTGAAGGACCGGGCGAGCATGTCGCGCAGCGGCGCGTCGTCGTCGACGACGAGGATGCGGAGAGCGCTCGCCGGCGGAGTCACAGCGCTTCGATGACGATCAGCACGCAGGCCGCGATGCTGATGAGCGTCACCCCGACGCTGAGGATCCGCGGGAGCGGCGAGCGCGGCAACGGCGTCCCGTGGCGCATCGCGTGCTCGATGGCGGCGTAGTGCGCATGGCTGGTCCCGGCCATCACGAGTCCCAGCACGGCGAGGGGGATGGCCAGCACCCATCTGGCCCCGGGTAGGCCCTCCAGCAGCTGCGACGTCGCCAGCCCGCCGGCGATCAAGGCGAGCGAGGTACGGATCCAGGCCAGGAGCGTGCGCTCGTTGGCGAGGGAGAAGCGGGCGTCGGGCTCCTCGCCGTCGTCTACGCGGCGACCCATGCGCCGTCACGGCGGCCGAGCACGAGCGAGCGCTCACCGCTGTCGGTGACGGCCCGGAAGACCGCCTGATCCTCTTCGGTCCCGGGATTGTCCACGACCTGCACGAGGTGCAGCTCGCGCAGCACCTCGTCGCCGTAGGTCTGGGCGAACGCCGCTCGCGCCGCCTCCTCGAGGCGGCTGCGCTCCCAGCCCTTGTCCTCGGCGTGTGCAGCCGCGAGGGCGAGGTCGGCCTCACGCAGCTGCACGTGCAGGTTCGCGGACCGCGACTGCGTGCGACGGGTGGTGGCGACGTAGCCGCCGATGGCCAGCACGATCACGAGGATCACGGCCAGGACGATGATGACGGCGAGCGTGCTCAGATCGTCAATTCAACACGGTTCGCGTGACGAGGTGCGCTCCGACCTTGCGCTTCACCCGCTGCAGCGCGTTGTCGACCGCCTTGGGATCGCATATGAGTCGCCCGGCGATCTCCTCGTAGGAACGCCCGTCGAGGTAGAGCGACAGTGCACGGGACTCGAGCTCTGACAGCGTCGTCGAGAGGCATCCGACGAGCGCCTGCAGCTCCTCGGACGAGATGACCTGGAGCGCGGGGTCGTGCACCGCCGGCCCGGGGATGACCTCCTCGAGGGTCGGCTCGCCCTCCGGCGCGCTGGCCGGCGTCTGCGAGAACGAGACATAGCCGTTGAGCGGCGTGTGCTTGTTGCGCGTCGCGGTCTTCACCGCGGTGATGATCTGCCGCGTGATGCACAGCTCCGCGAAGTTGCGGAACGAGGACTCGCGATCGGAGCGGTAGTCCCGCACGGCCTTGTAGAGCCCGACGAGTCCCTCCTGGATGAGGTCCTCTCCGTCGCCGCCGGCGAGGAAGTACGACGACGCCTTCAGCCGGACGAACCCGTAGTACCTGCGCACGATCCTGTCGTACGCCGTCATGTCGCCCTGCTTGGCGAGGGCGATGAGGTACATGTCGTCGACCTCGACGTGAGCTGAAGCCGTCTGGGTGATGCGGGCCACGTGCAGTCCTCCTGGTCCGCAGCCGTGCGGAACCGGGTTGTCAGCGACGCGGCGGACCCCTCCCAGGGCGCCATCGTGCATATATGGGGATGGACCTCAAGCTCGAGTCGAGCCTGAGAAGCGTGAAGTTACGGAGCCTTCCTGCCTGTGTCAACCGGTTGGTCGCGACCTTGCACGGCGGCGTAGAGGAGAACTGCTGCCGTAGCGCTCACGTTGAGCGATTCGATGTGTCCGCGCAGCGGGAGCGACACGAGGTCGTCGCAGCTGGACGCGACACGCGGGCGCAGACCTCGTCCCTCCGCGCCGAGGACGAGCACGATCCCGCCGCGCCAGTCGACCGCGTCGTAGCGCGTGGGCGCGCCGGCCGCGGCGCCGTAGACCCAGCAGCCGCTCGCGCGGGCCTGGCCGAGCGCATCGGCGAGGTTGCGCACGATCGCGATCGGGAGGTGCTCCACCGCACCCGCCGATGCCTTCGCGACCGCCGGCGTGACATGCGCTGCACGTCGCTCGGGCAGGAGCAGGCCGGTCGCGCCCGCGGCCTCCGCGGTCCGGCAGATCGCGCCGACGTTCTGCGGGTCCTGGACCTCGTCGAGCGCGACGAGCAGGGGCTCGGGCCGGGCGAGCAGGTCGGTGAGCTCTGCATAGGGGTACGGGTCGACCTCCGCGACGACGCCCTGGTGGTCGCGCGAGCCAGAGCGGGCCTCGAGCTCCTCGCCGGTGGCGGGCTCGACGCGCTCGCCGGAGAGCCATGGCTCCTTCGCGGCGCCGGTGGTCGCCCAGATGCGGTGGAGGCGGCGGCGGCGCGCGCGCAGCGTCTCGTGGACGGGGTTGCGGCCGTAGAGGAGCTGGCGGGTCACGCCGGTGCCCCTGAGCACCGCGCGTTGGGTCGCCCAGCAACCCGACCGCACGCGAAGACGGAGTCTTCGCCGGTCACGACACGGGGACGAGCTCGGGCCCCGACGGCCCGTCGCGCACCTCGTAGCCCCGCGACCGCAGCTCGTCGCGCAGGCGGTCGGCCTCCGCGAAGTCGCGCGCGGCGCGAGCGGCCTGGCGGAGCTCGAGCAGCTCCTGGTCCTCGACCCCGACGGCGGCGTCCTCTCGCTCCACCAGGTCCGCGAGGCCGAGCACGTCGAGCATCTCCTTCAGGTGGGAGTTGCCGATCGCGTCGACGGTCCTGTTGCTCTCACGTACCCATTCGAAGAGATGCCGGAGGGCGGCGGCGGTGTTGAAGTCGTCGGCCAGCGCATCGAAGAACGCGTCGCGATGCGATGCCATCTCGGGCGGCGAGTCCCCGTCGGTGAGGTGACGGGCGGCTTCGCGCACGCGGCGCACGCGCGCGGACGCCTGGGCCATGTTGTCGTCGTCGAAGGCGATCGGCTGGCGGTAGTGGCCACCGGCGAAGAACATCAGCAGCGCCTCGCGACCCCACTGATCGAGCACCGCGTGCAGGGCGGCGACGTTGCCGACGGACTTCGCCATCTTCTCCTCGCCCAGCTGCAGCATCCCGTTGTGCATCCAGATCTGGGCGAGCTCGGCGTCGCGGGCGCGCCGCGTCTGCGCCGCCTCGTTCTCGTGGTGCGGGAACGCGAGGTCGTTGCCGCCGCCGTGGATCTCGAAGCCGACGCCCAGCAGGTCCTCGGCCATCGCCGAGCACTCGATGTGCCAGCCGGGACGCCCGCGGCCCCAGGGCGTGTCCCACGCTGTGTCCTCGCCCTCCTTGTGGTCCTTCCAGAGCGCGAAGTCGAGCGGGTCCTCCTTGCGGTCGGCCCCCTCGACGCCTTCGCCCTGCTCCATCTGGTCGGGGCGGCGCCTGCTCAGCGAGCCGTACTCCGGGTCCGAGCGCACGCGGAAGTAGACGTCCCCGTCGACGGCGTAGGCGGCGTCGCGGTCGATGAGCTCGGAGATGAGGTCGACGATCGAGCCGATCGTCTCCGTCGCGAGCGGCTCGGCGTCCGGCCGGCCCAGGCCGAGGCGGCCGGTGTCGTCGCGGTAGTGCGCCGTCATCTCCTCGGCGAGTGGCGCCGAGGGGACGCCTGCTGCGGCGGCGGCGGCGTAGATCTTGTCGTTGACGTCGGTGACGTTGATGACCAGCGTGGGGTCATAGCCCTCGTGCGCGAGGAACCGCGCCAGCTGGCTGAAGACGACGAACGGCCTGGCGTTGCCGACGTGGATGCGGGCGTACACGGTCGGGCCGCAGGCGTAGATGCCGACCTCGTTGCCCTTGCGGGGCGTGAGGACCTGCAGCTCGCCGGAGCGGGTGTCGTGGAGGCGGACCGTGCGCACGTCGCAGACACTAGAGTCCCACCGCGATGCCACGGAGGGTCATCGACCGCCGGGCGTTCCTCGGGACGTCCGCCGGCGCATTCATCTGCACGATCGGTGGGCGCGAGATCGTTGTGCGCTCGCCACAGGACGCCACGACGGCCGACGCTGCTGCGCGTGCCGTCGCTCGCCCCGCGCAGGCGGAGCCGAACGGGCCGTTCCCCACCCCGCAGCCCGCGCCGGGCGGCGCGCGCCGCGAGTACTGGGTCCAGGCCCAGTCGCGTCGCTGGGACCCGATCCCGACCGGGCGCGACGACTGGCACGACGTCCCCGTTCGCGGGAAGCGCACGTTCCGCGCCTTCACCTACCAGCTCATGACCGCGGGGTTCGCCCGACCCGCAGGGCCGGCCTCGATGCCGGGCCCGGTCCTCACGGCGGAGGTCGGCGACCTGCTCGTCGTGCACTTCCGCAACGCCGACGAGGACCTGGACCAGCCGGTCACGATGCACCCGCACGGCGTCCGCTACACCCCCGACTACGACGGCTCCTTCCTCGGCGCCTACACGCGGCCGGGCGGCTTCGTCGAGCCGGGCGAGGAGTTCACGTACCTGTGGGAGGCGACGCCCGACAGCGTCGGCGTCTGGCCCTACCACGACCACGGTCCCAACCACATGCTCAACACGTTCCGCGGCCTCTTCGGCGCGATTGTCATCCGCGAGCGCGGCGCGAAGGCACCCGACGTCGAGCAGGTGCTGGCGCTGCACTCGCTGCTGCCGCCGGTCACGGGGCTGCGCTCGGCGCTGCAGGCGATCAACGGCCGTGCCTACGCGGGCAACACCCCGACGATCCGCGCCCGCGTCGGGCAGGACGTCGCCGTGCACGTGATGGGCATGGACGACGCCTGGCACGACTTCCACATCCACGGGCACCGCTGGCGCGACTCGGACGGCGCCTTCGTGGACACGCCGAGCGTCGGGCCCAGCGAGGTCATCACCGCCCGCTTCACCGAGGACAACCCCGGCCGCTGGCTCTACCACTGCCACGTCTTCTCCCACCAGGACGCGGGGATGGCCGGCTGGTACGTGGTCGATGCGTAGCCTGCTCGCCGTCGTCGCGATCGTCTCCGGGGCCTACAGCCCTGGGACGGCGCCGCCCGAGGCGACGTCGCAGCCCTCGTCCTCCGGCCGCGTGCTGCACGTCGGTCGCGGCGGCATCCAGGCGGCGGTCGACCGCGCCCGGCCGGGCGACACGATCCGCGTCCGGCGGCGTACGTACCGCGGGCGCGTGGAGATCCGCGGCGCGTCCAAGCGGGGCGTGCAGCTGATCGGTGACGGCGCGACGATCGACGGCGCGGTCAGCGTGCGTGACACGGCCGCCATCGGGCTGCGTGGGCTGACGGTCACGCGCGGGGTCGTCGTCGACGACGTCGATCGCTACGTGCTGGACCGGGTGCGCGTCGTCGGCGCCGGCATCGTCGCCCGCCGCTCGCCCGGCGGGTCGATCACGCGCGTGCGCGTCCAGGGCAGTCCTGGCGCAGGGATCTCGCTCGCGACCTCACCGGCTCAGGTCCGCGCGACCCGCACGTTCGTGCGCGACGTGACCGTCCAGGCCAACGCCGTCGGGATCGCCCTCGATGGGGTCCGCGCCGTCACGATCAGCCGCGCGCGCGTGCTCGGCAACGCCACCGGCGTGTCCGCGGCCGGCACGCGCGACGCGGTCCTGACCGACTCCGACGTGCGCGGATCGCAGGTCGGGGTCGCGATCGCCAGCAGCGACCTGCTGCTCGCGGGCAACCGCCTGCAGTCCAACGTCACCGATGTCGTCAACCCCCCGGAGCCATCATGATCACACCCCTCATCGCCGTCATGGCGACCTTCCTCGCCGGATCGACCCCCTCCAAGACGGTCGAGGTCGGCGACAACTACCTCGCCCCGACGAAGCTGACCGTCGACTCCGGGACGCGGATGATCTTCAGGTGGGCGGCGGCGAACGGCAACCAGCACGACGTGAAGCTGACCACGGCCCCCAGCGGCGTGCGCAAGTGGAACTCCCCAGTGCGCACCTCGGACTACACGTACCGCCGTACGCTCACGAAGGCGGGGACGTACAAGATCATCTGCTCGCTGCACCCGACGATGATGCGACTCACCGTCCGGGTGCGCAGCGGCGGCTAGCTCTTCTTCGGCGTGACGCTGACGCAGTCGACGACGAACACGAGGGTCTCGTTGGCCCCGATCGTCGGCGGCTGCCCCTGCGCCCCGTAGGCGAGGTTCGGGGGGATCACGAGGAGGCGGCGGCCGCCCTTCTTCATGCCCACGAGCCCCTGGTCCCAGCCGGGGATCACGCTGCCGGCGCCGAGCGCGACGTCGAGCGTGTCGCCGCGGTCCCAGCTGGCGTCGAACTCCTGGCCGGTCGACCAGGCCAGACCGACGTACTTCACCTTCACCGTGTCGCCCGTCTTGGCGGCCGGCCCGGTGCCCTCGACGAGGTCCACCTGCTCGAGCTTCTTGGGCGGCTTGCCGTCCGGCACCGCGACAGAGGGCTTCTCCTTGACGTTCGTCGGATCCGCGACGTCGACGTCCTTGGCGGTGCGCTGCGGGCCCGTGGCCGCGGTGGAGGTGTCGCCGGACGTCCCGCTGTCGTCGGAGCCGCAGGCGACGAGGCCGGCGCAGAGGCAGCCGGCCAACAGGAGTGCGGTGATCGCTCGTCGTGTCATTGCGGCGCCGAAGCGTACTCGGGCCCGACAAGTCTGAGCACGGACCCTTACGGGTAGCTTGCCCGGCCATGGAGGACGGGATCACCTACGGCAGCATCGACCACGCAGGGAGCGATCGCTTCCAGCGCCTGCGCGCCGAGCTCGGCGTCGAGTCCTTCGGCCTGAACCTCATCCGGCTCGCGCCGCGCCAGCGCGGGCGCATCCACGCGCACGAACGCCAGGAAGAGGTCTACCTGGTCCTGTCCGGCATCCTGACGCTCGGCCTGGAGGACGGCGAGCACGAGCTCGGGCCCAACGACTGCGCGCGCGTGGCGCCCGGCGTGAAGCGCCAGCTCATCAACCGCGGGCGCGACCGGTGCGTCCTCCTGGCGATGGGAGGCGCGGGGGCCCATGACGGGCGCGACGGCATCGCCTTCGAGGCGTGGGATGCGGAGGACGGCGTGTCGCCGCAGGACATGCCGATGCCGCCGGACCTGCCGGTGTAGGACGCCTAGACTGCGGCGGGCCGGACCCGCCGGAGTAGCTCAGCTGGTAGAGCAGCTGTCTTGTAAACAGCAGGTCGTCGGTTCGAATCCGATCTCCGGCTCTTCCCGCCGCCATCCGCGACGCCGGCAGACCTACCGCCCGGCTCGCCAGGCGGCGTGCTCGCGCCCGAGCTGCGTCTGGGGCTCGCGCCCTGCGCGCAGCTCCTCGGCGAGCGCCTGCCAGTCCGCCGCGGCGCGCAGGTCGCACAGCGTCGAGAAGACCATGTTCTCCATCCGCCGCAGCAGCAGCGCCTCGGGCGGGACGTCGAAGCCCCGGACCATGGTGAGCCACTCCGGGCCCAGGCCCATCACGTGCTCCGCGAGGTCGGCCGCGTAGTCGCCGCTGAGCCGGAAGGGCTGCTCGACCTCCCACATCCACTCGCCTGTGAGCAGCATGTAGCGCTTGAGCAGCGTCTCGTCGACGGCGCCCTTCAGGTAGCCCAGCTCGCGGAAGGACTCGGCGATCGCGCCGGCGTCCTGGGCGTCGAGCGCCCGGTAGATGCGCGCCTCGCGGTCGACGTAGCCGGGGTCGAGCGAGCGGACGAGGCCGAAGTCCAACGCGACGAGCCGGCCGTCGGCCGTGTTGCGCATGAGGTTGCCGGGGTGCGGGTCGCCGAGGGCGAGGTCCATCTCGCGGGCGGTCGCGAAGAAGAAGCGGAAGATCGTCTCGCCCAGCCGGTCGCGCTCGACGTCCTCGAGCTCCTTCATGATCGCGAAGCCCTCCCCGTCGACCCAGTCGGAGACGAGGACGCGGCGGGTGGACAGCTCGGTGACGACGCCAGGGACGAGGACGTGCGGGTGGTCCCGCCAGTGGCGCGCGACGCGCCGTCCGTTCTGCGCCTCCAGCTCGTAGTCGAGCTCCTCGGAGACGCGTTCGCGCAGCTCGTTGACGAGTGCCTTGCCGTCGAGGCCGGGGCTGAGCCGCCTGATGAGCGGGACGAGCGCGCGGGCGGCGCGCAGGTCGGCGTCGACGGCCTCCACGATGCCGGGGTACTGGACCTTGATCGCGACGTCGCGGCCGTCCTTGGTCACGCCGCGGTGGACCTGGCCGATGGAGGCGGCCGCGATGGCCTCGGGATCCAGCTCCGCGAGCACGCGCGACGGCGGCTCGCCCCAGTCCTCGCGCATGACGCGCTCGACGTCGGCAAACGCCACGCGCGGGGCTTGGTCGCGCAGCACCGCGAGCTTCTCCTTCAGCCGCTCGCGGTCCTCGGGCTCGAGGTTGGGGAGGTCGATCGTCGAGAGGACCTGGCCGAACTTCATGGCCGCGCCCTTCATGCGCCCGAGCTGCTCGACGACCTCCTCGGCGATCTTCGCGTAGCGCCGGCTCTGGGCCGCGCGGCGGCGCTCGTCGTCGCGCCCGCGGTCGGTGATGCGCCCGCCGGCGGCGCGTGCGCCCTGTCCGGCTACCAGCGCGCCGATGCGCGCCGAGCGGCCGATCCGTGAGGTGGGGGGTCGTCGTTGAGCCACGACTCATCTACGGGCCCGAGCGAACCGAGGATCGAGGTCTGTGAGCAGCCGCTCACGACGCGGCGTGCTGAGGCCACTCAGGTGAGATGCGCGCGCAGCGTGGTCAGCCCGAGCCGCATCCGGCCCTTCACGGTGCCGAGCGGGAGCTCCAACGCATCGGAGATCTCGGTGTGGCTCAGCTGGCCGAAATACGCCAGCGTGATCACCTCGCGCTGCGCCGCGGGCAGGTCGGCCAAGAGGACGTGGAGACGACGAGCGTCCTCGTGGGCGACGGCGTCCGTCTCGACGTCCCCGGGCGCCGGCAGCTGCTCGGCCGCCGTCTCCGTGCCGCTGCGACGACTGTCGTGGCGGTCGGTGCGCCGCCAGCTGTCGATCGCGCGGTTGCGCACGATCTCGAACATCCAGGTGTGCACCTCGCCGCGATCGGGCTCGTAGCCCGCTCGTCCGCGCCATATGGAGAGGAACCCGTCCTGGACCGCGTCCTGGGCACGGTCGCTGTCCAGGCAGATCCGGCGAGCCAGTTGCACGGCGGCAGGGGCCAGGCGGTCGTAGAGCACCGCGAACGCCTCGGTGTCGTCGGCGGCCTGTACCAGCCGCATCAACTCGCGGTCGGTCGCCTGCTCGTGCCGCGCCACCGTGCTCACTCATCCGTCCCCGCGCGCCTCGAGGAGGAACAGCTCGGAGGCGATGCCGGGTGAGGTCTGGTTGGCGCTCATGAACGCCACGACCCGACGCCGGGTCAGGCGCTCGACAGCGGCCGTGAACGCGTCCTCGGTGTCGGTCTGGAACGCGACGCGGCCGTCTATGACCTCACCGTTGGAGCCCTCGGCGACGAGCCGAGTCTCGTCGGAGGTGAGGATGTCCCTGAGGATGCAGACGACGACGTCGTCGTTGATGTACGTGACCGCGTTTGTGCGGTCATGGCCGTAGACGCGCGAGTACAACGCGACCATGGCCTCCGAGATCGCGTCGGTGAGCAGCGAGCCTGCAAGCGGGGCGTCGGCGCCGGGCATGGCGCCCTTCTCGGGGCTCTGTGGAGGGCGTCCGCGTGAGCCAGAGCAGAGGAGACACCCACGACGCCGTGCCCCAAGGGTACCCCGGTGTGGTCCGGCTCAGCCGGTCATGTGGACCCTGATGCCGCTCGTCCGCAGCTGAGCGGTGACCACGGGATACGTCTGCGCGCCGGCCATCGTGTTGAGGCGGTCAAGGATCCGGGTTCGGATCTCCTCGGCGTCGAGATCTGCCACCTGCGGGGCGTTGACGAGTGCGAATCCGGGGGCACCGGGGCCGCAGTCGATGGTGTATCGGATCCAGGGGCTGTCGGGCTGGGCCGCGCCCGAGGACGCGATGTTGTCGAGTTCGAAGCTGGGCATCGGCGGACCCTATCTCGGGCGCGCGTGTGGATGATCCGCGAACGTGTTGCGGGAATTCCCGCGGCGCTGAGACGATCGTGTCGTGGCCGAGATCGTGACCGACAGGCTGATCCTGCGACGGTTCGGTGCTGCGGACCTGCCCGGGTTCGTCGCCTACCGCAGCGACCCCGACGTCGCGCGCTACCAGGGGTGGGACGCGAGCTTCTCGATGGCCGATGCCGTCCGCTTCCTCGCCGAGCAGGACGTCGTCGAGCTCGGGACGCCGGGGGCCTGGACGCAGCTCGCCGCGGTCGACCGCGTCGACGGGACGCTGCACGGCGACTGCGCGGCCTGCATCGCCGCCGATGAGTCGCGTTCGGCCGAGATCGGCGTCACGTTCAGGCCCACCAGCCAGAGGCGCGGCTACGCGACGGAGGCGCTGACTGCGCTCCTGACGACGCTGTTCGACGAGCACCGCGTCGAGCGCGTCCACGCGGAGTGCCACCGCCGCAACGGGCCCGTACACGCACTCCTCGAACGTGTCGGCCTGCGCCGGGAGCCGGATGGAACGGATCCCGAGTGGTGCGTCTTCGCTCTGGACCGCCGATGAGGGCGGCTACGTCTAGAACAGGCGCTGCCGGCCGACGCGCAGGGCGAAGCCGTGGCCGCGCTGGTTCACGCAGCGGACCTCGGAGGTCCGCACCGTGCAGGCGAACCCGAGACGACGCCACGTGTGCCAGTAGGCGACGGTCGCCGTGCCCGGACCGCCAAGGGCGTCGCTGATGCAGATCCGGCGGCCCACGGAGCCCGTGCGGGTCACCGTGAACGCGTACAGCCCATCTCGAGGTTGACTCCGAACTCCTGGATTTCGAGATTCTGGCGCCGTCCGGGTCGGACCAAAGGCCACGGCGGGTCCCTCTCAAGAGGGACGCCACCGGGCGAGAGCAGGGTCAGGATCGCCCGGAGTCTCGTCCAACCAACAGGAGTACCCCATGTCCAGACGTCACCGCGGCCTCGCTGCCGCGCTCGCGGTCGCCGGCTCGCTCGCGCTGACCGGGTCGGCGCTCGCCGGGCAGGCACCGCCGCTCCCGACAGCCGCCAACGGCGCTCCCGTCGAGCGGCTCGCCACCGGGCTGGCCACGCCCACGTCCTTCGCCTTCGCCGGCGACACGGTCTTCGCCGGCATCGGGCCCGCCGAGCGGGGCCATCCCCCGACCGGCGTCATGACCGTCGCCAACGGGTCCGCGAAGAAGGTCCCCGGCACGCCTCCGGTCGTCTTCGGGCTCGCGTGGCACAACGACCGGCTGTTCGTCTCCTCCGGCGACAGGATCACGAGCTTCCGTGGCTGGAACGGCACGCGGTTCACCGGCTCGCGGATCGTGCGCCGCGCGAACTCGCAGCTGGAGGGCTTCAACGGCCTTGCCTTCGGCCCCGATGGGCGTCTGTACGCGGGCGTCGGCCTCAGTGAGAAGTTCGACCACACGCGCAACCCGGCGCGCTACGCGAACACCGTCGTCTCCATGAGGGGCACCGGTGCGGACCTGAAGATCGTGGCCCGTGGTCTGCGTCAGCCGTTCCAGCTGACGTTCCCGGCGGGCGCCACGAGCCCGTACGTGACCGACCTGTCCCAGGACGGCACGAAGCGCATCCCGCTCGACCACATCGTGGTCGCCAAGCAGGGCGCGAACTTCGGGTTCCCGACCTGCGTGCGCTTCACGGCGAGCCAGTGCGGCTCGTTCACCGACGCGCTCATCACCCTGCCGCAGCACGCGTCGCCGATGGGCATCGGGTCGATCGGCCAGACGCTGTACTTCGCGCTGTTCGGCGGCCTGCAGAAGGAGAAGCCGATCATCGCGTCCGCACCGGTCGCGGGCGGTACGGCGACGCCATTCGTCAGCGGTTTCGTCGCCCCGGTGGTCGGTCTGAATACGAACGCCAACTACGTGTACTTCGGCGATCTGACGGGCTCGCTGTACCGCGTGGCCGTCGCAGCCTCATAGGGCAAATCTCACCCTCGACCTGAGGTTCAGGTGGTGCGGCGCGACAGCCGCACCACCGCTGCCTCCCAGGTGCGCAGGCCACCTGATGCGGTGCGCCGGTGCACGTAGCGCTCGCGTGCGAGCTCGGCGACGTCGCCGAGCTCGCCGAGCGCGGTCTGCAGCGCGTGGTCGTCCTCGTAGTCCGGATAGGCGTAGGCGATCAGGGCGTCGTCGGTGAGCAGTCCCGCCGCGGCGGCGAGTCCCGTGGGCGACACGTGGTCGTTGCCCAGCGCGCCGACGAGCGTCAGCGCGTTCGGGCGCAGCGCGCGGATCGCGCCGGCGTCGGCCGGCGCGAGCGCGGCGACGTCGGCCGTGAGCACGAGGTCGTACAGGCCCGGGCGGTCACGGAGGGTGGCGGTCCTCGCCTCGGGTTCGACGTCGATCCCGACGACCGGCCGAAGCCCGGCGGCGGCGAGCGCCTCGCCTGACACCCCGTTGCCGGCCCCAAGGTCGAGCACGCGGACCTCGCCCGTCGCCGCTGCGGCGAGCAGCTCGGCGATCTTGTCTGGCGTCGCGCAGCCCAGCATCCGCTGGACGACCTCTTCGTAGAGGCCTGCGACCGCGTACACGCGACCGTAGTCGTGCATCGTGAAGCGCTCGACGCGACCGTCGTCGAACGTGACCTCGAAGGCCTCCTCGTCGGGGCCGCCGGTCTCCTGCTGCGGGAAGCGGACGGACTGCATCCGCCCGACGCTACCTCGCAGAGGCCTCCCGGCCGAGCCGCCCGAAGTGCCCCGACCCGTCGATGAACCCCTCGAGGCGGCGCAGCTCGCGGTCGAGGGCCGGCGCGTCGCCCGCGGACACCGTATGGCCGCTCTCGCAGAGCACGCTGTCGCCGCGGCGGCCCTCGCCGAGCGTGAGATGGACCGTCGCGGCGCAGACGGGACACTCGAACTCGAGGGGCGCGGAGTCGAAGAAGCCGGCAGCCGACATCATCAGATCCGGAAACCTAGACAACGCACCGGCGGAATGACTGCTGTGTGGACAGAAGGCCCGCAACGTGCGCGGAAAGGCCTACGCGCCTCCCGCCCGGTAGTCGCCCAGCAACCGCTCGACGGCGTCGCGGCCGCCCACCGGCCACGCGGCGTTGATGGCGACGAACGGGCGCTGATCGGGCGTCACGCCGTCACCCGGGACGATGGCCGACACCGGGCATGACGGCTCGCAGTAGCCGCAGTCGATGCACTCCTCCGGGTCGATGACGAGCATCTCGGAGGTCTCATGGATGCAGTCGACCGGGCAGACGTCCTCGCACGAGCGGTCGGTCGTCCCGATGCAGGCCTCGGTGATGACGTACGTCACGAGGCGGCGAGCACTCCGGCGTCATGCAGGAAGGCGCCCTGCTCACGCAGGACGCTCCGCAACTCCGCGACGTCGACGTCGCGTGGCGCGACCCCGGTGCCCGCGGCGATCGCCGCCGCGGCGCCGGCGGCGTGGCCCGTCATCCAGCACTGCGGGATCTCGCGCATGAACGCCTGGGTCGGAGCGTCGCTGGCAACGTGCCGCCCGCCGACGACGACGCCGTCGAGCCTCTGCGGCACGAGCGCGCGATAGGGGACCGAGATCGTCGCGATCTTCTGCGACGGCGACGGCGAGACGCCGACCTCGTCCGCGTGGCGCACGCCCGCCCGCCAGTCCTCCATGGTCATCGGGTGCAGGCCGGCGAGCCGGCGCGTCATGCGGATCCCCGTCTGCGGCGCCGCGAGCATGATCCACGCGTGCTCGAAGCCGGGTGCGTGGCGACGGAAGAAGTCCAGGTGGGAGACCATCCGCCGGCGCGACTCGAGCTCCACCGCGCTGAGGTGCTCGACGTCGAGGCCGCTGTAGCCGGTGAGCCGCGGACCCATGAACACGACCACGTCGTCGCGCCAGCCGACGTGCGGCGTCTCGACGTAGCCCATCGCCTCGCCCCCGCGGGCCATGAACTCGCGGTGGCCCTGGGGATCGCCCTGCTTGAACTCCAGCCAGCGCGCGAAGTCGACGCCCGACCACGTGAAGGCTGTGTTGATGCAGTGCTGGACGTTGCCGCCCTTGCCGTCCGTCTCGGAGTCGGTGACGAACGCCCCGCCGGCCTGCGCGATGACGTCCAGGTCGCCCGTCGCGTCGACGACCACCTTGGCCAGGATCGCCCTACGACCCTGCTTGCTCTCGAAGATCGCGCCCTTGACCTCGTCGCCGTCGGTGATCGCGGCGACCACCCAGGAATGCAGCAGGACGCGGACGCCGGCCCCCACGAGCATCTCGTGGGAGGCGATCTTCAGCCACTCGGGGTCGATCATCGGTGACTTGCAGACCGTGTCCCGGAACGCCGACAGGCGCTCGCGCCAGTAGGCGACCTCGTCGGGGTCCGTCGAGCCCCAGAGCTCGGGTCCAGGACCCGCGATAGCGCTTTCAGGGAGGCGATCGAGAAGCTCGGAACCGATCCCCCCGATGACCTGCGTGCCCTCCCAGTCGGTCATCCGGTCGATCCAGATGACGAGGCCGCCGGCCGAGAGGCCGCCGAGGTCGCCGTAGCGCTCGACGACCGTGACGCGGCTGCCCAGTCGGCGGGCGGCGAGGGCAGCTGCGGTGCCCGCTGGGCCGCCGCCGACGACGAGCACGTCGGTCTCCTCGTGGACGGGCGTCTCGCGCGCGGGCTCGCTGACCGACCCGACCGAGGCAGAGGCCGGGGGCGGGGAGGTGGGTGCGTCCGCGTCTCCACCGGCGGTGAACCATGCGTCCCGGCCGGTGAAGTAGCTCTCGGCGTCGGGATCGCGCTGTGCTCCATGTCCTTCCATCACGCCCTGCAGGTTGTCAGGTTCACGGCAGGCGGACGACGCGCCGACGCGCCGACCGCGTACGGTCAGTCGGTCGTGCCGATGTCCGATCTCGGAGGACAGCTCCAGAAATCCCTGCCCGCGGCGGCCGAGCCCCTGCGCGAGCAGCAGGCTGCCGCCGCGCTTTCGGCGGGCCGTGCCGTGCTCGCCGGGCCGATCGTCGCGGCGACCGCGCTCGTCGCCGCGGGGGTGGCGACCGGCATCGCGGGGGTGCCCCTGCGCGACCCCGGCGCGGTGACCGTGCGGCGCCTGATCACCGCGGTCGCCATGACCGTCGGCTTCCTCCTGCTGGACATCGCCGTCCGCGCGGCCATGCGCGACGGCCCCACCCGCATGCCGTCCCTGCGCGCGCTGGCGGACGTCCGCCGCACACGGTGGACGCCGGCGCGGCTCACCGCCGTGGCGGTGGCGATCGCGGCCTTCCACGTGACCTACCTGGCGTACCGCAACATCAAGAGCGTCGCGCCGCTGCTGCGGCCCGGCGACGTGTTCGACACCCAGCTCCTCGACGTGGACCGCTGGCTGCTCGGCGGCAGGGATCCGTACGTCGCCCTGCACGAGCTGCTCGGCGTGGGGTTCGCGGCGCACGCGCTGTCGTCGGTCTACATGGTCTTCTTCGCCGTCATCCCGCTGGCGCTCGCGGCCGGCCTCGTGTTCCTCCCCGATCTCCGGACGGGCCTGTTCGTCGCGACCGCGCTGTCGCTCACCTGGCTGCTGGGCGCCGGCAGCTACCTGATCCTGCCGTCGATCGGGCCGTTCCACCTCGACGCGGCGGCCTTCGTGAACCTGCCCCACACGCCGGTCACGGACCTGCAGATCTCTCTGATGCAGAAGCGCGCGCTGTTCCTGGCGGACCCGTCGGCGCCCGGCGCCGCGCAGAGCATCGGGGCATTCGCGTCCCTGCACACCGCCATCTGGGGGACGATCGTCCTGGCCGCCCACGTGCTCGGTGCCCCGCGGGCCGTGCGGGCGATCATCTGGGCGCTTGCGATCCTGACCGTCGTGGCGACCGTGTACTTCGGCTGGCACTACATCCTCGACGACGTCGCCGGCGTCGTCATCGCGGTCCTCGCGGTGGGCATCGCGGCGCTGCTCACCGGGGTGCGCCCCGTGCGGGTGGGAGAGGCGGCGTGAGCGACTCGCAGCCCGACAACGGCGCAGCCGGGCAGTTCACCTGGCGCGCGCTCGCCGGCGGACCGCTCATCGCGATCGGCCTCGTCAGCGCGGCCGTCATCGCGTGCAACGAGGCGGGGGTCTCCTTCCGCGATCCCGACAACGTGGCGGCCCAGTACGTCGTGCTGGTCGGCGCGGGCGTGGCGCTCCTCGTGGCCGTCGACGTCGCGCTGCGCGCGGCGCGGCTGACGGGCACGCGATGGCCGACGCGCGACGCCATGCGTGCGGTGCGTCGCGAGCGCTGGACGGCCGGGCGCGCAGCGGCGGTGGCGATCGCGCTCGTGAGCTTCTACGCGACCTACCTCGCGTACCGCAACCTCAAGTCGATCGTCCCGTTCCTGCGGCCCGACCTGTTCGACACCGACCTCGCCGACGTCGATCGCGCGATCTTCCTGGGGCACGACCCGGCCGCGCTGCTGCACGGCCTGCTGGGGACCGGAGCGGCCGCGCACGTGCTGTCGAGCGTCTACGCGGCGTTCATCGTCTTCCTCCCGCTCTCCCTCGGGCTGGCGCTCGTGTTCTCCCAACGCCTGCAGCTGAGCCTGTTCTACGCGGCGGCGCTCTCCATGAACTGGGTCCTGGGCGCGGCGTCGTACTTCCTGCTGCCGGCGCTCGGCCCGATCTACGCGTTCCCGCAGTGGTTCACGTCGCTCCCGCACACGGAGGCGACGCGGCTGCAGCAGATGCTGCTCGACGACCGCGCGGGGTTCCTCGCAGATCCCACCCGGGGGACGCCGCAGGCGATCGCGGCGTTCGCGTCGCTGCACGTCGCCATGAGCGTCACGGCGCTGCTGGCGGTCTACCTGCTCGGGCTCGGCCGGCGGCTGAAGGTCGTTCTGTGGGTGTGGCTTGTCCTGACCCTGCTCGCCACCGTCTACCTCGGCTGGCACTACGTCGTCGACGACATCGCCGGCGTCGCGATCGCCGTGATGTCGCTCGCCCTCGCGCGGCTGCTCACGGGCTTCGACCCGCGCAGCGCGGCGGCGCCACCGACAGTGCCTGTGCCGGCGCCGACCGAGGAGGAGCGCTACGGCGCCCTGACCGGCGCCAGTCGCTAGTGCACGCGTCCGTGGGTTCTGCGCGTTTCGGCGGGCCCGGCCCGCCGCTGCCGGCCCCCGGCATTCCTGGCCGGACCACCAGTACGACACGTCATGCCGGTCACCGGCAGCGACGACCCGTGCAGCCGCCGATTCCACGCAGAACCTCCGGCCACAGGCACTAGCGGGCGACGGCGGGCGAGGCGTGCTGGATGTTGCCGTGCCCGTTGGAGCGCGCCAGGTCTGCGGCGCTGGGACCCTCGTCCTGCACGGGCGGGTTCAGCCTGCGCTCGAGCTCCCCGAGGACGGTCCCGAACAACACGTGCCGCCAGGTGGCCTGCGCGAATGCGCGCGTGCTGCCCGCCAGCGCCGGCATGTCGCCGCGCGCCGGGTGGTGGCGGTCGCTCACCAGGGTCAGCGGCCAGCTCGCGAGGTGCTCGAGCAGTCCGGCCGCCGGGCCGCGCGCCCAGGCGGGCAGCGGCAGCCGCGGAGCGATCTGCGAGTACGCGGCGCCGAACGCCGCGCCGTTGAGCAGATGCAGCCCTGCGCCGACCGCGGGCCAGGCGCCACCGCGGGTCACGAGCTTGCCGAGCAGCTCGGTGTCGTCGTACCGGACGCCGAACACCCGCTGGTCCAACGGCTGCTGCAGCGCCCACACGCCCGCCGCGACCACTCCGGCGACCGCGCCGCGAGCGGCCTGTGAACGGGTCGTAGGCATCCCGTCGAGGACTGTAACGGCCCTCCAGGGGGCGGGTATGCCAACAGGTGGATCGCAGGGGTCGACTGCTTGCTCGAGCGCAGGGGCGTGGGGTCAACCCCTTCGTCTACTGGATCGTGCGCGCCGCGTTCCAGCCCGCGTTCCACTACGGGCTCTCCATGCGGCGCCTGCACCGGGAGCGCATCCCCGCCGTCGGGCCGGTGATCCTGGCCTCCAACCACCGCTCGTTCCTCGATCCGTTCCTCATCGCGTGCCTCGTGCGGCGCCCCGTCTACTTCGTCGCCAAGCGCGAGCTCTTCAAGATCCGCCCGATCGCCTGGATCCTCGGCGCGCTCGGCGCGTTCCCGATCGTGCGCGGCCGCGGCGACGAAGAGGCGATGGCCACCGCACGCGCGATCCTCGAGCGGGGTGACGTCATCGTGATCTTCCCAGAGGGGACCCGCGTGCGGCCCGGGCCGCTCGGCGCGCCCCGGCGCGGTGTCGGGCGCCTGGCGCTCCAGACCGGCGCGCCCGTCGTGCCGATCGCGGTCATCGGGACCGAGGACGTCCGTCGTGGCGTGATCTTCCGGCCCCGTCCAGTGACCCTGAGCTGTGGTGCGCCGCTGCGCTTCCCGCGCGTCGCCGATCCGTCGCCCCAGCTCGCGGGTGCCATCACCGATCGCATCTGGCCGGCCGTCGAGCACGAGTGGGTCTCCATCGGCGGTGCGCCTGGCGTCCTGGCCTCGCCGGTCCCCGACGGCGCCGTCCCGACGGGTGTGAGAGCCGCATGAAGGTAGCCTCCGCTCGTGGCTGCCACCGCCCGCTCCAAGGCGGAGCTCGACGAGGAGTTCGCCGAGCTCTACCGGAGTCATCTCCGCGACGTCTACTCGTACGCGTACTACCGGGTGGGCAACCATCACGACGCCGAGGACCTGACGGAGCAGACGTTCCTGCAGGCCTACCGGCACTTCGAGCGGGCACAGGCGGAGTCCGACGGCCGGCCGTTGCGTCCCTGGCTCATCCGGATCGCGCACAACCTCGCCGCCAACCTCTACCGGGACCGCTCGCGAAGACCGCAGACGACGATCGACGACACCTCGGGTCTGTCGGCCGTCCACACGACGGAGGACCTCGTGGAGGGGCGCGACGAGCTCGCGCGAATCCTCGCGGGAGTGAAGGAACTGCCGAACGATCGCCGCGAAGCGCTCATCATGCGCTTCGCGCTGGGAATGGACAACCGCGAGATCGCACGGGCACTCGGGAAGACCGACGGGGCCACGAAGGTCCTGCTGCACCGTGCCATCAGGCAGCTCGAAGGGATTGTGGGTGATGAGCACACCAGGAGCTGACATAGAGACGTTGCTGAGCCGCGCGCTGCGCCCGGTCGACCCGCCCGAAGGGTTGTCGAGCCGGCTCGAGTCCACGCTCGTCGAGCTCACCGAGCTCGCCGTGGGCGAACTGGAGAGCTGGGAGCTGGGCGCGATGCGCGACCCGCGCAACTGGGTGCGCCCGGTCGTCGCCGTGGTCGTGACGGCGACCGCCGGCACGGCGCTGGTGATCCTGCGTGTCCGCGCCGGACAGCGCCGGCGTGTGGCGATCGCCCGTGGTCCCGGCGACCTCGCTGCACGGACGGCGAAGGCCGTCGCCGGCGAGGCTCGGCGCGTCGTCGGTCGCTGATCCGGCTTGCCCCGGGCCGCGAAGGGTCCGGTGAGGATGCGCATCCGACCTTCAGGTTCCGACAAGCCCGACGACCAGCTCGGCGGCATGGCAGACGAGGAGCTCATGCTCCTCGTCCGGCGTGCTGATCCCCGCGCGTTCGCGCTCGTCTACGACCGCCACTGCGGCGCGGCGTACGGGCTCGCCTACCGGATGGTCGGCTCGCGCGGGCTCGCGGAGGACGTCGTGCAGGAGGCGTTCCTCGCGCTCTGGCGTGGCGCCGCGCGCTACGACGGCGCCCGCGGCTCGGTTCGCTCATGGGTGCTCGGCATCGTCCACAACCGCGCGATCGACGCACTTCGCCGCACGCTGGTCCACGAGCGCCGGCGGGCCAGCGACGAGGGCCTGGACCGCACGATGCCCGCGGAGGAGCGCACCGAGGTCGAGGCCATGCGCAACGATGATGCGAGGTTCGTCCGTGCCGCGATGGACACCCTTCCCGCCGAGCAGCGCCGCGTGGTCGAGCTCGCCTACTTCAGTGGCTACACGCACACAGAGATCGCAGATGTCATCGACGTCCCCCTCGGCACCGTGAAGGGGCGGATGCGGCTCGGGCTGCGCAAGCTGCGCGACGAGCTCAGCCGAGAGGGGGTGACCCCGTGACCGAGGACGAGGACCGCCTTCGCGACGACGCCGCGGCCTGGGTGCTCGGCGCGCTCGACGACGACGAGGCCACCGCCTTCGCCCACCTCCTGGAGACGTCGCCCGAGGCGCGCGAGGAGGTCGAGCAGCTGCGCGAGGCGGCCGACGTCCTGCCGTACACGGTCGCGCCGGTCAGCCCGCCGCCGGAGCTGCGCGCGCGGATCATGTCGATCGTCGAGGGCGAGGCCGAGGTGCTGCACGCCGTCGGCGCGAGCGCCGACCGCCCGCCCGGGCGCCGCCGCGCGACCGGATGGCGCGCGTGGCTGCGGCCCCTGCCGGTCGCGGCGTTCGCGTGCGTGCTGCTGCTGGCCGGCGTCGCCGCCGGGCTGCTCATCGCGGGCGGCGACTCCGTGTCCACGCGCACCGTGGCCGCGCAGGTCACCGGCGAGTCCCAGGACGCCGCTGCGCGCCTGGAGATCCAGGGCGATCAGGCGGAGCTCGTCGTCGACGGCATGAAGGCGCCTGGCGCCGGCCACGTGTACCAGGTGTGGTACGTGCACGACGGGCAGACAGATCCGGTTCCCGCCGGAGCGCTGTTCGACGTCGACAGCGCCGGCCAGGGCGCCGCGGCGCTGCCCGGCGGGGTCGACGACGTGAAGTCCGTCCTGGTCAGCGTCGAGCCGGCCGGTGGCAGCGAGAAGCCGACGACGCAGCCGGTCGTCGCGGCCAACCTCAGCTGATCCCAGCTTGAGACTCGGCTGGTAGCTTCGCGAGAGCGATGGAAGGCGCAACGGCGACGGAGACGTGCTACCGGCATCCCCGTCGTGAGACCGGGGTCCACTGCTCCAACTGCGGGCGACCGATCTGCCCTGACTGCATGACGCCGACCCCGGTCGGCATGCGCTGCCCGGAGTGCTCGCGCCAGAAGACGCAGGTGCGCACGGTCCGGACGCTGACCGACGATCCGCAGCTGACCTACGCGATCATTGCGATCAACGTCGTGATCTTCGTCGCGCAGATCGCGACGGGCGGCGGGGGCTTCGACGCGACCTCCGGCACCGTCTACCGCGACGGTGCGCTCTTCGGGCCGCTCGTGGCGACGGGCGACTGGTACCGGATCGTGACCGGTGGGTTCCTGCACGCGAGCCTGCTGCACATCGCGTTCAACATGTACTTCGTCTACTTCCTCGGGAAGATGGTCGAGCCCGCGATCGGCAAGCTCCGCTTCGGCGCGCTCTACATGGTGTCGCTGCTCGGCGGGTCGCTGGGCGCGCTGGTGCTCTCCTTCAACAGCCCGACGGTCGGGGCGTCCGGTGCAGCGTTCGGGCTGCTGGCGGGCGCGATCATCCTCATGCGGGCGCGGGGCATCAACCCCATGGAGTCCGGGCTGGTCATGCTGCTGGTGCTGAACCTCGGCATCACGTTCATCCTGCCCGGCATCTCCGTCGGCGGGCACCTCGGCGGCATCATCGCGGGCGGTGTCGCGGCGCTTCTGCTGTTCGAGGTGGGCGAGAAGCGGCGCGGCATGCGTCAGGCCGCGCTGGGGGCGACGGTCCTCCTCGGCGCGATCCTCGCCGTGGCCTGCATCGTCTACTCGCGTTCGCGGATGGGGATCTAGCGCCTTCGGCGCCCGCGGTCGCCGACCGCGTGCAGCCGCGCCGGGTCCGGGGTGCCGGGTGCCTTGCGCTTGTTGGGCTCGAGATCGGGCGGGCGCATCGACGGCGGGATCGGCGCGCCGTGGCGCAGCGCCTCGGCCTGCAGGCTGCGCGCCGGAACCGCGGGGATCCCGAGTCGCCGCCGCGACCTCGTGGACGCGCCTGCGCTTGGGCCCGGGCGTGATCGGGAGCGCCAGGGCAAGGACCTCGACGTGCTGGCCGCGCATGCCGTGCGGGTGCAGCTCCAGCCGTCCCCACAGCGCCACGGCGCCGGCGACGAGATCGGGCGTGGCGGCCGACGCCGTCCGCGGCACGGGCGTGTAGCGCGCGTAGAAGCCGCACGAGCAGCCGTTCACCGGCGGCGGCTCGTCGTGGGCCGTGTCGGCGTTGCACTGCGCCGTCATCGGACCCGCGGTCCAGCGGTCCCATGTGTGCACGGAGCACAGCTCGCCCCCGTGGATCCGCCACTGGCGGTAGCCGACGACCCTGCCGATCAGATCGGGCAGCGACCGTCGTCGACGGGCCGTCGAGCGGCACCAGCCGCCGTGAGGGGTCGCGCCGGGACACAGGTGGAGGTCTACCCTGCCGCGGCCGGCTGCGCCAGCCGGTCGCGCTGCCGGACGAGCACGAGCGTCAGCACGCACCCGACGAGCGCGACGCCCTGCGGCAGCGCGACGTTGGGCCCGGCGAGCTGCAGCTGCAGGAGGGCGGTGGACGCGCAGACGACGAGCAGCGTCGTGCCCGCCGCCCGTGTCACAGGAGGCCGGCGTCTCGGAGCAGGTCCGCGAGCGCGGCGTGGTCGTCGAGCACGTGGTGGCCCTCCGGACCGTCCTCGGGGGGATCGTCGTTGGCGCCGCGGTAGCGGATCGCGACCATGCCCATGGCGCGGGCACCGGCGATGTCGGTGCGGCGCAGATCGCCGATGTGGGCCGTGCGTTCGGGCGCGACGCCCCCGATCTCGCGCAACGCGTGGTGGAAGATCGTGGGGTCGGGCTTGAACGCGCCGACCTCGTCGGAGAACGCCCAGCCGTCGAAGCGGTCGAGGATGCCCGCCCGGCGCAGGACGTCGCGCAGCTGCTCGCCGCTCGTGAAGCCGACGTCGCAGACGATGCCCAGGCGCAGCCCCGCTTCGTCGAGCTCGCGCAGCGCGTCCTCGATGCCCGGCGTCAGCTCGAGCTCGATGCCCTCGCCGGAGCCGACGAAGGCGTCGACGAGCGCTCGCTCGGTCGCGTCGTCGATGTCGGGATCGAGCTCGGCCGCGGCGAGCGCCGCCGCCTCCGCGGCGCCGAGGAGCTCGCCCTGGCGCCAGAGCCGCTCGCGGTGGCGCCCGACGCCGCGAAGCACCTCGTCGATGCGCTCGCGGCCGTGTGCGCCGGCGAGGATGTCCTCCCACAGCGTCACCCGGCGCGGGTGGAGGATCGGCCTGGGCGGCTCGCCGGCGATCGTCTGCCAGAAGTCGAACGTGACGGCCTGCAGCATCAGAGCAGCTCGACGGTCAGCGGCCGGCCGGCCTCGGCGTGCGTGGGCTCGTCGACGAGCTCGGGGTGCAGCGTGTGGGCGAGGAGCTCGAGGCCGTCCACGAGTCGCGGGCCGGGCCGCGAGAACGTCGCCTTGGCGTCGACCGCGACGACCTCGCGCGCGTCGATGGCGCGCAGCTCGTCGGCGTGGTCGATCGCCTCCTCGTAGGAGCGCGGGACGTCGTAGCCGCACGGCATCACGACGACGATCTCCGGCTGGGCGGCGCGCACCATCTCCCAGCTGGACTCCTCGGAGGGCTCGCCGGCGAAGCCCAGGACGTCCTGGCCGCCTGCCATCTCGATCAGCTGCGGCGTCCAGTGGCCGGCCGTGAAGACGGGGTCGAGCCACTCGAGCGCGGCGACCGTCGGGCGCTCCTCGGCGTCACGGACGGCGATGCGCATGAGGTCGACCCTGCTGCGTGTGCGCGCGATGAGATCGAGCGCGGCGTCGCGGGTGCCGGTCGCCTGGGCGACGGTGCGCACGTCGCCCAGCGTCTCGCCGAAGGTCTTGGGGTCCAGGGAGATGACCCGTGGCTGGTCGGGCATGTCCTTGGCGATCTTGCGGACGTCGTCGACGGACACCGCGCAGACCATGCACAGCGCCTGCGTGATGATGAGGTCCGGCTCGGCCTCGCGCAGCTCCTCCTCGTCGAGCTCGTAGATCGACTCGCCGTTGGCGATGCGCTCGCGCACGGCCGCGTCGATCTCGCCGCTCGTGAGACCCGACGGCAGGAGGTCGCGCGTGATCTTCGGCAGCTCCAGCGCCGCCTCCGGGTAGTCACACTCGTGAGTGACCGCGACGACCTGATCGCCTAGGCCGAGGGCGAAGAGCAGCTCGGTGGCGTGGGGGACAAGGCTGACGATGCGCACGAATCGGGAGGGTAGTCATGGCCGGCTGGAACCAGGACGGCGAGGCGTTGGTCCGGGACTTCGAGCTCAAGGACTTCGCTGCGGCGATCGCGTTCGTGAACTCGGTGGCCGAGCTCGCGGAGGAGGCCAACCACCATCCGGACATCCTCGTCCACGGGTGGAACAAGGTGCGGCTCACGCTGAGCACGCACAGCGAGGGCAAGGTGACCGACAAGGACCACGCGCTCGCGGAGCGCATCGACGCGCTCTGAGGCGCACGGCGGGAGTTCCCGCCGAGGATTCGTGCCTGCTC
This sequence comes from uncultured Solirubrobacterales bacterium, assembly GCA_963837655.1. Classification (GTDB taxonomy): domain Bacteria; phylum Actinomycetota; class Thermoleophilia; order Solirubrobacterales; family Solirubrobacteraceae; genus CAVVSD01. Next base: position 302,200 of record CAWIOK010000023.1, on the reverse strand, counting down.
GCGCGGGAGTGGAACTCCCGACCGAACACGTAGTGTTCGGCGGGTGCTGGACGAGCTCGCGACGGGACGGCTCAGCGCCGTCGAGGCAGTCGATCGCGCCCTGGCGCAGATCGAGCGCAACGACCTGGGCGCGTGGCTCGCGCTCGATCCGGCGCACGCCAGGCGCCAGGCCCACGAGGTCGACGCCCTGCGCGCGAGCGGCGAGCCCGGCGCCCTGCTCGGTGCGCCGGTCGCGGTGAAGGACATCATCGACGCCGCCGGCTGGCCGACGACCGCGGGCAGCGACGGGTGGGTACGGGTCCCCGAGACCGACGCGACGGTCGTGGCGCGGGTGCGCTCCGCGGGCGGCATCGTGCTGGGCAAGACGGCCACGAACGAGTTCGCCTTCGGCATCGACGGCACGAACCCGCACCACCCGCCGGTCCGCCACCCGCGCGACCCGGCGCGGCTCCCCGGCGGCTCGTCATCGGGCTCGACGGTCGCGGTCGCCTCCGGGCAGGCCGCGGTCGCCATCGGGTCGGACACGAGCGGCTCGCTGCGCGTGCCGGCCGCGCTCTGCGGGGTCCTCGCCCTGCGCCCCACGCCGGGCCGCGTGCCGCGGGAAGGGGTCCTGCCGCTGGCGCCGATCTACGACGTCGTGGGGCCGATCGCCGCGACGCACGAGGATCTCGCGCTCATGTTCGCCGTGCTGGCGGGCGAGCCGCCCGTCCCGCCGCCGCCAGAGCTGCCGACGCGCGCCGGCACGGTCGAGGCGCTGCTGGGGCCGGACGTCTGCCATCCCGCCGTGGCCGCGGTGCTGCGGGAGGCCATCGCGCGGCTCGGCCTGGACGTCGAGCCGGTCGAGGTCGACATCGGCGATGCGGCGTCGGTGCACCACGACATCCAGGTGCCGGAGGGGGACCGCTCGCTGGAGGAGCTCGGCGTCGACCGGGCGCGCCTGTCGGACGTGGTGCGCGAGCGTGCGGCGTCTGCGCGGACCATCAGCCAGGCGGCTCGCGACCACGCGATGGTGCGCAGGGGCGAGATCGCCGGCGAGCTGGCCTTCGCGCTCGCCCAGCACGACGTGCTGCTGGCGCCGTCGTCGCCCATCGTCGCGCCGCTGCGCGACAGCGACACGGTCGATCTCGGAGGCGGGCGGACGAAGACGGTCCGCGAGGCGCTCCTGTCGTGCGCGGTGCCGTTCGCCCAGGGCCCGTTCCCGGCGCTCAGCGTCCCGGCCGGGGAGGTCGAGGGACTGCCGGTGGGACTGCAGATCGTCGGGCCGCCGGGGTCCGACGAGATGCTCATCGCCCTCGCGGGACGCCTCGCCGGGTAGTCCTGTCATCGAGCTTGCTCGGCGCACAACGACGACGGGCCCGCTGGGCGGGCCCGTCATCTGCTTCTGGGAGGAGGTGCGTTGCGAGGTACGTCGCACACGCAATGATCAACGTGTTCCTCAAGACGTCCTAAAGATGCGCTTCATATGGGCTCAACAATTGCGAAGTGGTCACAAATCGATTGATTGACTCGGCAGTCAACCGGCGATCGTTCCCGATATCGTCGTCCCGAGCGAGTTTCGAGAGGAGCCTGAACGCTCATGCCGCAGTCGGGTCGAGAGGTCGTCATCGTCGAGGCGGTGCGCACGCCCATCGGGCGGGGGCACCGTGAGAAGGGCTACTACAAGGACGTCCACGCGAACGCGCTCCTGGCGAAGGCGTACACAGAGGTCATCGAGCGCGCCGGGATCGATCCCGCCGAGGTCGAGGACGTCGTGGCCGGATGCGTCCAGCAGCTCGGCGAGCAGGGCTTCAACATCGCCCGCAACGCGTGGCTGCAGGCCGGACTGCCGGTCGAGACGCCCGCCACCACGGTCGACCGTCAGTGCGGCTCCGCGCAGCAGGCCGTGAACTTCGCCGCCGCGCTCATCGCCTCCGGCGTCCACGACGTCGTGATCGGCGCCGGCGTCGAGCACATGGGCCACGTGCCGATGGGCATCGGGCTCAAGTACGCGGACGAGATCGGGCATCCGTACCCGCCCGAGCTCATGGAGCGCTTCGACCTCGTGCCGCAGGGCCTCAGCGCCGAGCTCATCGCCGACCGCTGGGAGATCCCGCGGTCCGAGCTGGACGAGCTGGGCGTGCGCTCGCAGCGCCTCGCCGCGCGCGCGACGGAGGAGGGTCGCTTCGAGCGCGAGATCATCCCGTTCGCCGTCAACGGCGACACCTACGTGACCGACCAGGGCATCCGGCCCGACACGACGCTCGAGAAGCTCGCCGCGCTGAAGCCGGCCTTCAAGGAGGACGGCAAGGTCACCGCCGGCAACTCGTCCCAGATCTCCGACGGCGCCGCCGCCGTCCTGCTGATGACGCGTGAGAAGGCCGACGCGCTGGGCCTGAAGCCGCGCGCCCGGATCGTCGATCAGACCACCGTCGGCGTGGACCCGGTGATCATGCTGACCGGCCCGATCCCGGCGACCCGCAAGCTGCTCGAGCGCAACGCGATGAAGGTCTCCGACATCGACCTGTTCGAGGTCAACGAAGCGTTCGCCCCGGTGCTCGCCGCGTGGCAGCGCGAGCTGCAGCCCGACATGGACCGCGTGAACGTCAACGGCGGCGCGATGGCGCTGGGCCACGCCCTCGGCTCGACCGGCGCGCGGCTGATCACGACGCTGCTGCACGAGATGGAGCGCTCGGACCGAGAGGTCGGGCTCGTCACGATGTGCTGCGGCGGCGGGCTGGGGACGGGGACGCTGATCGAGCGGGTGTAGGGGGCGGCGCTGGCGCCGGCCGGACCCAGGAGTGGTCGATAAGCGTCGCTATGCGACGGAAAGTGACCACTGCCGCCCAACTCGGCGAGATCGCCGCCGTACGCACCTCCGGCCACTGCCTGACCCTCCTCGGTTGGCTGTTCGAGCTCAGGGCGCGGCCGAGGTCGGGCCCGTCACCGTCCGCGCCCCCAGCACCGTCCCGTCACTCACCCGCGCCCCCGCAAGCACCACCGCGCCAAGCCCCACCACCACGCCGTCGCCGATCACCACGGGCGAGGCCGCCAGCCCCTGCAGCCGCACGGGCACCTCGACCTCGCCGATGTCGGGCTCGGCGTCCATCACCGCGACCTGCGGTCCCAGCACGCACCGCTCGCCGATCGTCACCCCAGCGTGCGCGACGATCCGGCAGCCGTCGTCCAGTCGAGTGCCCGCTCCGATGCGTACCGCGCCGCCGCGCACCACAACGCGCGACCCCGCCCCCAGGACGCAGCCGTCGCCGAGCCACAGCCGCGCACCGCGCGCGACCTCCACACGCACGCCGCGGCCGACCTCCACGTCACCGTCGACCGTCACCCCCGCCCGCCTGGCGAGCAGCGCGGCCCGCAGCACGGCAGCTAGGCGGCCGCTCGCGCCCCGGGCGCGGCGCTCGTGGCGCTCAGGCCGAACGCGTCGGCGAGGAGCTCATAGGAGCGCCGCCGTGCCTCGTGGTCGTGCGTGATCGTCACCACGACCACCTCCTCGGCGCCGTACTCGCGCGCGACCTCCACCAGCTGGTCGCGGACGCTCTCCCCGGTCCCGAGGATCGACCGTCGCTCTGGCGCGGGGCGCCCATGGCGCTCCTCCTCGGCGAGGAACCGCTGCGCCTTCTCCACCGGCGGGACCCGGATGAGCTGACCGCGCCGCAGCAGCGTGAACGTCATGCGCGCGCTCGTCGCCAGCCGCTCGGCCTCCTCCCGGGTGTCGGCCGCGATGGCCCACGCCGCGACCGCGAGCTTCGGCGTGTCGATGCGGTGCGACGGCTGGAAGCTCTCGCGGTACAGCTCAGCGTGGGAGGCGCCGCGCGAGTTGATGAAGTCCGCGAACGCGTACGGCAGGCCCTGCTCGGCCGCCCAGATCGCGCTCTGCATCGACGAGCCGAGCAGCCACGGCACCGGTGCCTCGGGCAGTCCGGGCAGCTCCGTGAGCCGGTAGAACGGGTGGTCGGAGGGCATCCGGTCCTCGAGCAGCGCCAGGAGCTCGGCGAGCTGCTCGGGGAAGTCGTCGGGCGCGGCCTGGCGCCGGTCGCGCTGCAGCGCGAACGTCGTCATCGCATCGGTGCCGGCCGCACGGCCGATGCCGAGGTCGATCCGACCCGGGAACAGGCCGGCGAGGATCGAGAAGTTCTCGGCGACCTTCAGCGGGCTGTAGTGCGGCAGCATCACGCCGCCGCTGCCCACCCGCAGGTTCGTCGTCGCGGCCGCGATCGGCCCGATCAGGACCTCGGGGGAGGGCCCGGCGACCATGCCGCCGCCGTGGTGCTCGGCGACCCAGTAGCGGTGGTAGCCGAGGTCGTCGGCGAGGCGGGCGAGGTCGATCGTGTTCTGCAGCGCCTGGCTGCCAGTCGAGCCCTCCGAGACCGGCGACTGATCGAGGACGCTGACGCGAAGTCGGGAGCTGGGGGTACTCATTCCCCCAGGGTACGACTGCCGCTAGACCACCTCGTAGATGTGCCCGCGGACCGCGGGGACCGGCGGGTGGGCGCGCAGGAACGCCGTCGCGTCGTCCACCGGCATCGGCCGCGCGATGTGGTAGCCCTGCACGCGATCGCAGCCCAGCGACTCCAGGAACCGCAGCTGACCGGCGGTCTCGACCCCTTCGGCCACGGCGCTCATCCCGAGCGCGGACGCCAGCGACAGCACGGCGGTGACGATGGCTGCGGCCTCGCGCTCGTGCGGAACGCCCCGCAGGAAGTCGCGATCGATCTTGAGGATGTCGACGCGCAGGGCACGCAGCCGGGCCAGCGACGAGTGGTCGGCGCCGAAGTCGTCGATGGCGACGCGGACCCCGATGTCCTTGAGCTCCCGCAGCATCGAGTCGGTCCGCTCTGGCTCGCGCATGGCGGCGCGCTCGGTGATCTCGACGACGAGGTGCGACGGATCGACCCCGTGGCGCGCGATGGCCGCCGCGAGCTCCTGCGCGAAGTCCGCGCGGCGCAGCTCCCGCGGGGCGACGTTGAAGCCGAGCGACGGATGCAGGCCGTCGTCCGCCCAGGCGCGCCACTGGCGGCAGACCTCGTCGACGACCCAGCGCCCGATGTCATCGATGAGCCCGGAGGCCTCGGCCGCCGGGATGAAGTCGTCGGGTGAGACGACGCCGCTCTCCGGGTCGTTCCACCGGATGAGCGCCTCCATGCCCGAGACGCGCCCGGCCTGGAGGTCCTGGATCGGCTGGTAGTGGAGGGAGAACTCCCCGTTGGCGAGCGCGCTGCGGATCCGCGCGGTGAGCGTCAGTCGGGCCCGGACGTCCTCGTCGTCCTCGGCCACGTGCCAGACGAGCGGCAGGTCGTCGATCTTCGCCTGGCCGAGCGCGATGTCGGCGTGGCGCAGCAGATCGCTGGAGTCCGCCCCCCCGAGCGCGGCGCCGGTCGCCGCGTTCACCACGAACTCCGAGCCGGCCACCGCGATCGGCTCGCGGACGACGGCCAGTGCCGCGTGCGCCGCGCGCTCGGCGTCGTCGCGGAGGAGCTGTCCGTCCCGCCGGCTCAGCAGCAGCGCGAACTCGTCGGCGCCGACGCGGGCGAGGAACGCGCCAGACGTGGTCGCGACGTCGCCGAGACGCCGTGTGAGCTCCCGGAGCACCTCGTCGCCGGCCTCGTGGCCCAGCGAGTCGTTCACGGTCTTGAAGCCGACGATGTCGATGACGACGACGGCGAGCTCGCCCTCGCGATCCTCGATCTCCAGCTCGAGGAGCGATCGGTTCGGCGCCCCGGTGAGCAGGTCGTGGTGGGCGAGGTACCGGAGATGCGCCTCGTTCCTGCGCCGGCCAGTCGCGTCGAGGGCCACGCTGACCACGCCCTGGACCGCGCCGTCATCACCGATGATCGGGTTCCACGAGACGTCGAGCGTCGTCTCACCGTGGGTGACGGTGGCCGACGTCGTGTGCCCGTGCAGCGCCTCCTCGACGGCCTGCAGGCCGGCTCCGGGTGGGGTGATGTCGAAGGCGTGGCGCCCGACCACGTCGTCCGGGCACAGGCCGACGAGGTCCAGACCACGACCCTCGACGAACGTGACCACGCCGTCGGCGTCGAGGGCGGTGAGGATCATCGGGGCGACGGCGATGATGCTCCGCAGCTGCCGCTGGGCGATCTCGAGCGCCTCCTGCGCCTGGCGCATCGGGGTGAGGTCGATGACGACGCCCTGGCCGTACACCGGGCGCCCGTCGCGGTCGCGGACGATCGACTCGCGGTCCCAGACCCAGCGGATGGTGCCGTCGCGGTGGACCATGCGGTACTCGGCCTCGAACCCACGCTCGGCGGCGTAGTCCCGGTCGATCTGCTCGACGATCCGCTCGCGGTCGTCGGGGTGGATCGTGTCGATCCAGTTCTGGGCCGACCCGAGGAAGTGCTCTGCGGGCAGGCCCGTCAGCTCCTCGATCTGCGGGCTGACGTAGTCGTAGTCGCCGGCCTCGTCGTAGGCGCAGCTCCAGATCGTCGCCGGGACATGCTCGACCAGGGCGCGGAACCGGCGCTCGGCGACCTCCATGCGCTCCTCGGCGGCGCGCAGATCGGTGAGGTCGCGCACGCATGCCAGGTAGGTGTCCGCGCCGAGCGGCGTGAGCGAGATCTCGACCGGCATCCGGTGGCCGTCGTGATGGATCGACACGGCCTCGACCCGCCGTGTCATCGCCCGCTCGCCGCGGACGACCGCGGCAAGACCCTTCCGGTACTCGTCGGCGAGGTCCTCAGGGGCCAGGAGGTCGATGAGCGAGCGCCCGACGGCCACGGACCGGCCCCAGCCGAACGTCCGCTCCGCACTCGGGCTCCAGCTCAGGATGCGCCCGTCGGCGTCGACCTGGATCAGGCAGTCGGTGGCGACGTCGATGACGGCCGCGCCGATGCGCTGCTCGCGCTGCGCAGCAGCGGCTGCCTCGCTGAGCTCGAGCTCAGCGACGACGGAGGCGGCGACGTCCTCGAGCAGACTGACATCCGCGGGCGACCAGTCGCGGTCGCCGCCCATGACGCAGAGCGTTCCGATGACGGTGGCGCCGGCGCGCGCGATCGGGACGCCGGCGTAGGCGCCGCCGACGACGACGGCCTCACGCGTCGCGACGATCCGATGGCACTCGTCGGTCGGTCCGCCGTCCGGCGGAACCTGGTGGCCGCCGGCGACCGTCAACACGCCGTCGCGCAGCAGCGCCACGACGCCGGCGCGTGCGCCGAGAGCGCTCGCTGCGAGCCGCGCGAGGCGTTCGAAGGCGGCTGGGCATCCTTGGGCGGGGCTGGGCGGGAACGGCACGTCGTTCGGGTAGTCGGACCATGCTCCGCCCCGCTTGAGTCGGCGGCTCCGCGCCTGGCCGCTCAGCGATCGCGCCTGAGGCGCTCCCGGACGACGGACCGCACGTACGTGGGCGTGTGGCGCAGCCGTGATCGGGTCCCGCGTGGCGTGTCGGCCAGCGACGAGGGCGCAACCGCGGATCCCAGCGCGCGAGCCGCCCGATCGCCGATCTCGACCTGGCCGACCGCGGTGGGGTGCACGGCGTCCGCCCACAGCTCGACCCATCCCTTGAGGTCGTCGAGCCGGCACACGGCGGCGCCGCTCGATGCCGCGACCCGCAGGATCGCCGCGTTGGCGATCGCCGGCTTCGGCGCCGCGGGCGGCCGGCCGAGGTCGACGGGGAGCGTGCAGACCAGCAGCCGCGCCGCGCGCCCGCGCAGCCCCCTGGCGACGGCGAGCAGGTCACGCTCGTAGGCGGCGGGATCGAAGTCGTGCTGCCGGACGTCGTTCACGCCCGCGTAGAGACAGGCGACGTCGTGGTCGGGGCGCACCCGCGGCAACTGCTCGGCGAGGACGTCCGCCACGACAGCGCCGTTGCGGGCATAGCACGTGTACGGCACGTCGAGCGCCCTGGCGAGCCACTGCGCCCACGAGAGCGCCGTGACGCCCAGGACGCTGCCGCCCTCGCCGAGGGTGATCGAGTCGCCGAGGGCCACGAGCCCTCTCACGATGAGACCAATCGTCGCCCGGGGATGGGTCGCCCTGTGACACATCCCAAAGCGAAGACGATGTCTTCGTCTCTCACGGGCGCCGGGCGGTCAGCATCAGGTTGTAGAAGATGCCGGCGGGCAGCCGCGGCTCGAGCAGCACCCGGTCGACCGTCTGCAGCGCGAGGTACCCCCGGAACGCGTACTGCCGCCACATCCACGGGATGTCGTCGTACTCCGCGGTCGCCTCGACGGTCCGGTTGAACCACCCGAACCAGTTGGCGACGAGCTCCTCCCCCTGCACGCGGACGTCGGCCAGGCCGGCGGTCTCGGCGGCGTCCCGGAGATCCGGCGGCGCGAACGCGTGCACGTCGACGTACGGCTCGAGCGCCTCGCCGTCCGGCGGGCTGTCGCCGTTGCCGTCGGCCGGGCCGTGTGCGGCCGCACGCGCACGCATCGCCCACCGCCACGCCGGCGCGGCGCGCAGCCCCGCGCGCTTGGGGACCGCTGCGAGGCGGTCGCCGCGCAGCGACGGCTCGCCGGCGAACAGGACGAGACCGCCGGGCCGCAGCACCCGGACCATCTCCCGGAAGGCCTGCTCGAGGTCGGGGATGTGGTGCAGCACGGCGTGCCCGAGCACGAGGTCGAACGATCCGTCCTCGAACGGCAGCTCCTCCGCCGCGCAGGTCGCAGTCTCCACTTCGAGGCCCATGCGGCGGGCGTTGGACTCCAGCACGTCGACCATGCCGGCGGAGATGTCGGTCGCGACCGCGCTGCGGACCACCCCAGCGGCGAGCAGGTGCAGCGTGAAGTACCCGGTGCCCGCGCCGATCTCCAGTGAGCGGTCGAACGGGCCGGGTGAGGGCCCGAGCAGCTTGTGGACCTTGCCGAGCACCTGCGCGCGCCCGACCTCGCCGTAGTCGACGCCCCACTTGCCGTCGTAGCTCGCTGCTGCAGCGTCGTGGTAGCGGACGTTGACGTCGTGGATCTCGTCGGCGGTCGAAGGTGCGGCCATGGGTGCCAGATGGTAGGCCCGCGCTTGCCGAGTGCTTGCCCGAGCCCCACGGCGCTCTGCGAGCCTCCGCTCATGCTCTCCGCGCTGACCACCGTCGCGGTCGCGGCCGTCGTCGCACTGGCGGTCCTGGCGCTGGCCCGGACTCGCGCAGGTGCACCTGCGGTGTCCGTCCGCGGGCGCGACGTCACCGACCTCGCGCTCTCGGTCGCCGCACTCATCGCGTGGGCGCTCGTGCTCGCCGCCGGCGGCGGCCCGCTCGGGCCCGCGCTCGCGACGTTCGCGCTCGGCGTGATGGCCGTGCTCGCTGCCGTCTCGGTCGCACGCGCCGTCGCGCTGCGGCGGGCGCGCCGGGCCACCGACCGCGCGCACTCCGCCTTCGTGACCGACGCGTCCCACGCACTGCGCACCCCGCTCGCGGCTCTGCGGCTGCGGCTCGACGACCTCGAGGAGCGCCTCCGCGACAGCCCGCTGGCTCCCACCGCGCAGGCCGCGAGCGCGGAGGCGCGCCGCCTCGACGCGCTCACGACGGGCCTGCTCGCGCTCACCGGTGAGGAGGCGTCCTCGGGCTCCGTGTCGCTCGACGCGCTCGCACGGGAGGCCGCAGCGGCCGCGGCGGGTCTCGCTGCAAAGCGCGGCGTGACCGTCGAGGTGCGCGCGGCGGCACCCGCGGTCGTCTCGGCGCCGGGGCTCGATCGCGCGCTCGTCGCGCTCGTGGAGAACGCCGTCCGCTACACCGAGCCGGGCACGACAGTGACGATCGCCGTCGTGGGCACGCGCGCCGAGGTCCGTGACGCCGGGCCCGGCCTCGCCGACGGCGAGGCGGAGCGCGTCTTCGAGCGCTTCGCACGCGGGAGCGCCGCCGCCCGGGCGCCCGAGGGCGCGGGCCTCGGTCTCGCGATCGCGCGACAGGCCGCGCACGCGGCGGGCGGCACGGTGACGCTCGCCGACCGCGTCGACTGCCGGGGCGCCGTCGCCGTGCTGGAGCTGCCCGCGTGATCGCCGTCGAGGGGCTCGTGAAGACGTACGGCAGGCGGCGCGTGCTCGACGGCGTGAGCTTCGAGGCCCGGGCGGGTCGCGTCACGGCGCTGCTCGGTGCCAACGGCGCGGGCAAGACGACGGTGTTGCGCGTCCTGCTCGGCGTGGCCAGGCCCACGTCGGGCCGGGCGACCATCGACGGGCGGCCGCTCGCAGAGCATCCCGGGCCCGCACGGGTCGCCGGGTTCGCGCCGAGCGGGCGGGTCGGCCCGCCCGGGCGCGGCGCGGCCGAGCAGGCGCGCCTCGTCGCTGCCGTGGCCGGGCTGGGACCCGATGCCGCCGCGCGGGCGCTCGAGGACGTCGGGCTCGGCTCGGCTGCGCGGCGTCGCGCCGGCACCTACTCGACGGGTATGCACCGGCGGATGGCCCTGGCACTCGCGCTCCTCGGCCATCCGGCGGCGCTCGTGCTCGACGAGCCCACCAACGGCCTGGACCCGCTCGCCGCGCGTGGGCTGTGGGACCGCACGGCGGCGTGGGCCGCGGCGGGTGGGGCGGTCCTCCTGGCGACCCATGCGCTCGCGGACGCGCTGGCCCGCGCCGACGACGTCGTGATCCTGCGCGCCGGGCGCGCGAGCTTCGCGGGGCCGGTGGCCGCGGTGGGCGGAACGGACCGCGCGCTCGGGCTGCTCGGCGGCGGAGAGGCGCTGTGATCGCGCCGCACGTGCGGGCGCTCGTGCGCACCCGCGCGACGCTCGGCTTCGCGCTCGCCTGCACGGCCGTCCCGCTCGCGACGGTCGCGGTCAACGTGTGGATCGGCGACCTGCCCGACCCCGCCACGACCCGCGACGTCCTCGGCGGCTCCGGGACGATCGCGCTCCTGGCCCTGGCGTTCGGGGCGGCGTCGGCGGCGAGCGAGGTCCAGCACGGCACCGCCCGCGCGCTGGCCGTCGTGAGTCGCGGGCGGATCCGGCCGACGGCCGAGGCCGCGGCCGCGCTCGCGGTGACCGCAGCGGCGATCGCACTCGTGGCGGGCCTGCTGTGCGTCGCGGCCGGGGCGGCGTCCGTCGCCGTGCGCGGCGCGGCGCCCGTCCCGCCCGCCGAGGTGCTGGTGCGTCTCGTCGCCGGTGCGGCGCTCTCCGGCGGCGCCGCCGCCGTCCTGGGCGCCGCGGCCGGCGTCGTCGCGGCGCGCCCGGGCGTCGCCGTCGCCGCGGCGCTCGGCGCCGTGCTCGTCGTGGAGCCGGCGCTCAGCGCCGCCGTCCCGGCCCTCTCGGAACGCGGTCTCGGCGTCGTGTTCGCCGCGCTCTCGGGCGTCGCCCCGCGCGGCGGGCCCGGGCAGGCGGCCGCGGTGCTGTGGGTCCTGCCGTGGCTGGCCTGCGCACTCGCCGCAGCGCTGGCCGTCGCTCGCGGGCGCGAGCTGTGACCACGGCGCCCCACGTGCTCGTCGTGGAGGACGACCCGGGTGTCGCCGCGGCGATGGAGGCCGCGTTCCGGCGGGCGGGATGGCGGACCAGCGTCGCGCCGGGCGCGACGGCGGCGAGGACCGCGCTCTTCACGGGCCACCCCGACCTCGTCCTCCTCGACGTGATGCTGCCCGACGGCGACGGCCGCGAGCTGTGCCGCGAGATCCGGGCGGCGGACCGCGCGCCGGTGATCATGGTGTCCGCCCGCGGGGCCGAGGCGCACAAGGTCGAGGGCCTCGGACTGGGCGCCGACGACTACCTGGTCAAGCCGTTCGGGACCGCCGAGCTGCTCGCGAGGGCTCGGGCGGTGCTGCGCAGGGCAGGACGCGAAGCGCCGCCCCGGGCGCTTCCCGACCACGTCGGCGGCCTGGCGCTCGACGCCGCGCGACGGCAGGTGACCGTCGACGGCGCGCCCGTGGCGCTCGCGCCCCGCGAGTACGCGGTGCTGCTCGCGCTCTACGAGCGCGCAGGGCGCGTGGTCACCCGGGACGACCTCCTCGCGTGCGTGTGGGGCGAGGGCTCGGCCGGCATGGGCAAGGCGCTCGACGTGCAGGTCGCCGGGCTGCGTCGCAAGCTGGGCGACGATGCGGCCCGCCCCCGCCTCCTGCACACGATCCGCGGGGTCGGCCTCATGCTGGAGGACGCCGGCCCGCCGCCTCCGTCGACGCCCGCAGCCTCGCTGCCAGCTCGTCCGTGAGCGCCCCCGGCCGAAACCTCCACCGCCACGATCCCGTCGCCGTGCCCGGGACGTTCATCCGCGCCTCCGACCCCAGGCCCAGCACGTCCTGCAGCTGGACCATCGCCAGGCGCGCCGGCGACGCGTGGGCGAGGCGGATGAGCGACCACCACGGGTCGTCCTCGACGCCTGCGCGGACGAACGCGCCATGGGCGAGCGCCCGCGCCGCGTCCGGGAGGGTGTCCCACCACCCGCGCGCCGTGTCGTGGTCGTGCGTGCCGGTGTACACGACGCTGTGCTCCTCGTGGTTGTCCGGATGGTGGGGCGAGGCAACGTCGTCGAAGCCGAACTGGAGCACCACCATGCCGGGGAAGCCCAGGGAGCGGCGCAGGCGCTCGACCGGCTCGGTGATGACGCCCAGGTCCTCGGCGATGACGTTCAGGTCGCCCAGCTCGCGCTCGGCGGCGCGGAACAGCGCCGCGCCTGGCCCGCGGACCCAGCGCCCGCCCGTGGCGTCGCGCGCCCCCGCGGGCACCTCCCAGTAGGCGACGAAGCCGCGGAAGTGGTCGATCCGCGTCATGTCGACCATCGCGAACGTCCGGCGCAGGCGCTCGATCCACCAGCGGTACCCGCGGCGCTGCACCGCGGGCCAGTCGAAGATGGGGTTGCCCCACAGCTGGCCCTTGGCCGTGAACGCGTCGGGCGGCACGCCCGCCTGCAGCCCCGGCCGGAAGAGCTCGGGCCAGGTGAGGTGGTCGGCGCCGCCGGGAGCGACGTAGATCGGCACGTCGCCGATCAGCCGCACGCCGCGCTGCGCCGCGTACGCGCGCAGCGCGTTCCACTCGCGCTCGAAGCGGACCTGGTCGGCGAGGGCCGATCGTCCGCCGTGCTCGATCCACCCCTCGACCCAGTAGGCCTCGCGCTCGCGGAAGGCTGCGGCCTCGTCGTCGCCGACCGGCGCATCGGGGTCCGCGAGCAGCCCGGGCCACGCCGCGAAGGCCGATCGCGCCTTGTACGGCGAGCCGTATCGGTCCGGCGGGCCGAGCGGCAGCGTCTGCCACCATGACTGGCCCGCGGCCGCCAGCCAGTCGACGAACTCGTACGCGTCGGCATCCAATCTCCCCGACGGCAGCGAGGTCGGATGGAGCTGCACGCCGGCAGTTCTGAGGTGTTCATCGGGAGTCATGCCGTTTCGATCCTGCCGTACGTGGGATAGACGTGGTTCCGTGCCCACGCGAGCAGAACGCCAACCGCCCCCCCGGATCCAGATCGAGCATCCGGCGCCCATGGTCGACTGCGGCCGGTACCCCGCCAAGCGAACGGCGGGTGACACGGTCGCCGTCTCGGCCGACATCTTCCGGGACGGCCACGAGGTCCTGCGTGCCGTCGTGCGCTGGCGCGGCCCGGGGGAGACCGACTGGAACGAGGCGCCGATGCGCCACGTCGACGCCGCCCACGCCGGCGTGCGCTGGGAGGGGTCCTTCGCGGTCGGCACGCCAGGTCGCTGGACCTTCACGATCGAGGCCTGGACCGACGCGTTCGCGTCCTGGCGCGCCGAGCTCGACCGCAAGGTCGCCGCCGGGGTCGACGACCTCGCCGGCGAGCTCTCGGAGGGCGTGCTGCTGCTTGAGCGCGTGTGCGGCCTGGCCGACGGCGCAGATCGCGTGACGCTGGAGCGGGCGCTCAGCGTGGTCCGCGACACGACCGCGCCGACCGCCACCCGCGCGGACGCGGCGCTGGCGCTCGACCTGCTCGACGCCGCACAGCGCTCGCCCGACCGCCTGGAGTCGACGATCCTGCCCCAGCCGGTCGAGCTCGACGTCGATCGCGTGCGGGCACGGTTCGGCTCCTGGTACGAGCTGTTCCCGCGGTCCTGGGGCGGCTTCGACGGCGTCCGCGAGCAGCTTCCGCGCCTCGCCGAGCTCGGCTTCGACGTGCTCTACCTCCCACCGATCCACCCGATCGGCCTCACGAATCGCAAGGGCGCCAACAACGCGCTCGTCGCCGGTCCCGGCGATCCCGGCAGCCCGTGGGCGATCGGCGACGCCACCGGCGGGCACGACGCGATCCACCCCGACCTCGGGACGCTCGACGACTTCGACGCGCTCGTGACCGACGCCGCGCGCCACGGCCTGGAGATCTGCCTGGACTTCGCGATCCAGTGCTCGGCCGACCACCCCTGGCTCACCGATCACCCCGAGTGGTTCAACCGCCGCCCGGACGGGACCCTGAAGTACGCCGAGAACCCGCCCAAGAAGTACCAGGACATCTACAACGTCAACTGGCAGTCGGAGGACTGGCGCCAGCTCTGGCAGGCGCTGCTGGACGTGGTCCTCTACTGGGTCACCCACGGCGTCCGCATCTTCCGCGTCGACAACCCGCACACGAAGCCGGTCCCCTTCTGGGAGTGGCTCATCCGCAAGGTGCGCGCCCAGTACCCCGACGTCGTCTTCCTGTCGGAGGCGTTCACCCGCCGGGCGATGATGCGCACGCTCGGCAAGACGGGCTTCAGCCAGTCCTACACGTACTTCACCTGGAAGAGCAGCCGCTTCGACCTCACGGAGTACGTGATCGAGCTGGCGGGCAGCGGTGAGGAGGAGTACTTCCGCTCCAACTTCTTCGTGAACACACCCGACATCCTCACCGAGGAGCTGCAGGTCGGCGGCCCGGCGAAGTTCGCCAGCCGACTGGTCCTCGCGGCGACCCTCAGCCCCAGCTACGGCATCTACTCGGGCTTCGAGAGCTACGAGCACGAACCGGTCGCGCCCGGCTCGGAGGAGTACCTCGACTCCGAGAAGTACCAGCTGCGCGAGCGCGATCTCGACGGCCCGCTCATGCCGCTCGTCGCCCGCCTGAACGCGGTCCGCCGCGCGCATCCGGCATTGCAGGAGTTCGCCAACATCCGTTTCCTCGAGACCGAGAACGACGCCCTCGTCGCGTACGCGAAGCGCACCGGCGACGATGTCGTCATCACCGTCGTGTCGCTGGACCCGGGGACCGATCAGGAAGGGGTGTGCATCGTGCCGTCCGAGCTTGGCCTCCCACCGTCCTTCGCCGTGCGCGACGAGCTGATGACCGGCAGCCGGTTCCACTGGAGACTCGGACGCAACTTCGTGCGGCTCGCACCAGGGCAGGCCCACGTCCTCGGGGTGGAGGCGTGAACCCGCCCTCGGCGTCGCACTGGTTCGAGAGCAACCCGCTGTGGTTCAAGACGGCGGTCTTCTACGAGATCCACCTGCGCGGCTTCTACGACGGCAACGGAGACGGCTCCGGTGACTTCCGCGGGCTCACGGAGAAGCTCGACTACCTGCAGTGGCTGGGGATCGACGTCATCTGGCTGCTGCCCATGTACGCCTCGCCACTGCGCGACGGCGGCTACGACATCGCCGACTTCTACCTCGTGCATCCCGACTACGGGACGATCGACGACGTCCGAGCGTTCATCGACGCGGCGCACGAGCGCGGCATCCGCGTCATCGCCGACCTCGTCATGAACCACACGTCCTCCGACCACCCGTGGTTCCAGGAGTCCCGCTCGTCGCCCGACGATCCGAAGCGCAGCTGGTACGTCTGGTCGGACACCTACGAGCGCTACCAGGACGCCCGCATCATCTTCACGGACACCGAGTCGTCCAACTGGACCTGGGACGAGGAGGCGGGGGCCTACTACTGGCACCGGTTCTTCTCCCACCAGCCCGACCTCAACTACGACGAGCCGGCAGTCCAGGAGGCGATGCTCGAGGTGCTGCGCTTCTGGTGCGACCTCGGGCTCGACGGCTTCCGCCTGGACGCCGTGCCCTATCTCTACGAGCGCGAGGGCAGCAACTGCGAGAACCTCGCCGAGACGCATGCCTTCCTGAAGAAGGTCCGTGAGACGATCGACACCGAGTACCCCGACACGGTCCTGCTCGCCGAGGCCAACCAGTGGCCGGAGGACGTCGTGGAGTACTTCGGCGACGGGGACGAGTGCCACATGGCCTTCCACTTCCCGGTCATGCCGCGCATGTTCATGTCGCTTCGTCGCGAGGAGGCCACGCCGATCTACGAGATCCTCGAACGCACCCCGGACATCCCCGACAACTGCCAGTGGGGTCTGTTCCTGCGCAACCACGACGAGCTGACGCTCGAGATGGTCACCGACGAGGAGCGCGACTACATGTA
This sequence comes from uncultured Solirubrobacterales bacterium, assembly GCA_963837655.1. Classification (GTDB taxonomy): domain Bacteria; phylum Actinomycetota; class Thermoleophilia; order Solirubrobacterales; family Solirubrobacteraceae; genus CAVVSD01. The sequence continues at coordinate 285,988 of CAWIOK010000023.1, read as the reverse complement.
CTCCGAGTACGCCAAGGACCCGCGGATGAAGATCAACGTGGGGATCCGGCGCCGGCTCGCCCCGCTGCTCGACAACGGGCGCGACGAGATGGAGCTGCTGCACGCGATCCTCTTCTCGCTGCCGGGGAGCCCGGTCCTCTACTACGGCGACGAGATCGCGATGGGCGACAACGTCTACCTCGGCGATCGCGACGGCGTGCGCACCCCGATGCAGTGGACCGGCGATCGCAACGGCGGCTTCTCGCGCGCGGACTTCGCGCAGCTCTACGCGCCCCCGCTCATGGACCCCGTCTACGGCTTCCAGGCCGTCAACGTGGAGGCCCAGCTGCGGACCCCGTCCAGCCAGCTGCGCTGGCTGCGGCGCTTCATCTCGCTGCGCAAGGAGCACCCGGTGTTCGGCCTGGGCACCTACGAGCCGCTCAAGCCGAGCAACACCAAGATCTTCGCCCACATCCGGCGCTTCCAGGACGACACGGCGCTCTGCGTGCACAACCTGGCGCGCTCCGCGCAGGCGGTCGAGCTCGACCTGTCGGAGTACAAGGGGCGCACGCCGGTCGAGATGTTCGGCCGGACCGCGTTCCCACGCATCGGTGAGCTGCCGTACCTGCTCACGCTGGCGCCCCGTGGCTTCTTCTGGTTCCTGCTGGAGGACCGTGATGCCGACGGAAGCTGACCTCATCCGCTCGATCGACGCGGACGCGCTGTCGGACTGGATCGTCGGGCAGCGCTGGTTCGCCTCCAAGGCCCGCGACGTGACGGTCGGGCTCGTCGAGGTGCTCGTGCTCGAGGAGAAGCCCCCGCTTGGGCTCGCGCTCGTCGAGGCGCGCTTCGCCGCGGGCACGCACGACCTGTACCAGCTGCTCGTCGGTCCTGGGGACCTCGAGGCGCTCACCACGCCCGCACCCGCACAGGCGCTCGCCCGCCTGCTGACCCGCGAGGCGCGGGTGCAGGGCGAGCACGGGGTGATCGCGTTCCACTGGTCCGGCGAGCCACTGGCCGCCGAACGCGTGCGTCTCATGGGCGCCGAGCAGTCCAACACCTCGATCGTCATCGACGAGTCCGCGGTGCTGAAGGTGTTTCGGCGTCTGGAGGCCGGGGACAACCCCGAGCTCGAGATGGTCCGCTTCCTCACCAGCCGTGGCTTCGAGAACGTCCCTGCCCTGCGCGGCTGGTACGCGCTGGAGGGCGAGCTGCTCGACGCGACGCTCGGCGTCGCCCAGGAGCTCGTCCACGACGCCCGCGACGGCTGGGAGATGGTGCTCGACACCCTCGCAGTCGATCCCGAGCGCGCGCTGGAGGACCTGCGGGAGCTCGGCGAGGTCATCGGGCAGATGCACACGGTCCTGGGGTCCGACATCACCGATCCCGACTTCTCGCCCGACGATCCGGGCGAGGAGGGGCTTGCTCTCCTCACGGCCACGATCGACGAGGACATCGAACGGGTCTTCCTCGACCTGCCCGGCGACGACGACGCGCTCGCCCCGATCGCCGGCCGCGGCGAGGAGGTCCGCGACCGCCTGCAGCTCATGTCGCACGTCGTCGTGGGCGGCAAGCTCATCCGTCACCACGGCGACCTGCACCTGGGTCAGACGCTGCGCACGCCGGACCGCTGGGTCATCCTCGACTTCGAGGGCGAGCCTGCGCGCTCGCTCATCGACCGGCGCCGCAAGCGCTCACCGCTGCGCGACGTCGCGGGGATGCTGCGCTCGTTCGCCTACGCGGCGACCGCCGCGGGCCTCCTGCGCGGCGCGGCCGTGCCCGATGGGTGGGAGGCGACCGCGCGCGAGCGCTTCCTCGACGGCTACTTCACCGAGGTCGACGCGGGCCTGCTGCCCGCGAGCGAGGCCGGCATCCGCCAGCTCCTCGCGATCTTCGAGCTGGAGAAGGCCGTCTACGAGCTGCGCTACGAGCTCAACAACCGGCCGGACTGGGTTCCGATCCCGGTTGCCGGCATCGCCCGCCTGCTCCAGGAGCCACTGACATGACCGACTCCGAGACGCCTGACCCTGGGGTTGGGTCGCCCCGCGACCCAACCCCGACCGACGACGTCGTCGTCGGCGACATCGTCGCGCTCCGCGAACGGGACCTCGCCGAACCCCATCGGGTGCTGGGCGCCCACCCGACGGACGGTGGCGTGGTCATCCGCGCCTACCGGCCCGATGCCGACGCCGTGACGGCGAAGGTCGAGGGCGGCGATTCGCTTGCCGGCCGGTCGCAGGGCGACCGTCCGGGGGCGCGCGAGGTTGTCTTGAAGCGCGTGGACGACGCCGGGCTGTTCGAGGGCGAGCTGCCCGGCGGCGAGCTGCCGCTGCGCTACGCGCTGGAGGTGCGCTACGGCGACTCGTCCTACACGGTGCGCGATCCCTACGCGTTCCTTCCGTCGCTCGGCGAGTTGGACATCCACCTGCTCGGCGAGGGCCGTCACGAGGAGCTCTACGAGAAGCTCGGCGCCCACGTCCGGACGCTCGACGGCGTCCCTGGCACAGCGTTCGCCGTCTGGGCGCCGGCCGCGCGCTCGGTCAGCGTCGTCGGCGACTTCAACTCCTGGGACGGGCGCCTGCACCCGATGCGCTCGCTCGGCAGCTCCGGGATCTGGGAGCTGTTCCTGCCCGACGTGGGCGAGGGCCAGCGCTACAAGTACGAGGTCCGCTCGGGCAACGGAGACCTGCAGCTGAAGGCCGACCCGCTCGCGTTCGAGACCGAGCTGCCGCCGCTGACGGCGTCCGTCGTCCACGAGCCCCACCACACGTGGGAGGACATCGCGTGGATGGACGACCGCGCGTCCGCCGAGCAGCTGGCCAGGCCGATCTCCATCTACGAGGTCCACGCCGGCTCCTGGCGGCTGAACCCGCTGGAGGGCAACCGCTCGCTGACGTACGGCGAGCTGGCCGACGAGCTGTCGGCGTACGTCCGCGACATGGGCTTCACGCACGTCGAGCTGCTGCCGGTGATGGGCCACCCGTTCGACGGCTCCTGGGGCTACCAGGTGACGTCGTACTTCGCCCCGACACCGCGGTGGGGCGGGCCCGACGACTTCCGGCGCTTCGTCGACCGCATGCACGCGGACGGCATCGGCGTGATCCTGGACTGGGTGCCCGCGCACTTCCCGCGCGACGCCTGGGCGCTCGCCCGCTTCGATGGCACCGCGCTGTACGAGCACGCGGATCCCCGCCGGGGGGAACACCCCGACTGGGGCACGCTCGTGTTCAACTACGGCCGCCACGAGGTCCGCAACTTCCTGCTGTCCAACGCGCTGTTCTGGGCCCGCGAGTACCACGTCGACGGCATCCGGGTCGACGCCGTGGCGTCGATGCTCTACCTCGACTACTCCCGCAAGGCGGGCGAGTGGGTGCCCAACGAGTTCGGCGGGCGTGAGGACCTCGACGCGGTGTCGTTCCTCAAGGAGCTCAACGAGGTGCTGCACGGCCGCGAGCCCGGGGTCATCTCCGCGGCGGAGGAGTCGACCGCGTGGCCGGGCGTGTCACGCCCCACGTACGTCGGCGGCCTGGGCTTCGGGTTCAAGTGGAACATGGGCTGGATGCACGACACGCTCGGCTACTTCGAGCACGATCCCATCCACCGCCGCTATCACCACCACGAGCTGACGTTCAGCCTCATGTACGCGTTCAGCGAGAACTTCATCCTCCCGCTGTCGCACGACGAGGTCGTCCACGGCAAGGGCTCGCTGCTGTCGAAGATGCCGGGCGACCGCTGGCAGCAGCTCGCCAACCTCCGCTCGCTGTACGCGTACATGTGGGCGCACCCCGGCAAGAAGCTGCTGTTCATGGGCGGGGAGTTCGCGCAGGAGCAGGAGTGGTCGCACTCGCGATCGCTGGACTGGCATCTGCTCGAGGACCGTGGCCACGCCGGGATGCAGAACCTCGTCCGCGACCTGAACCACCTCTATCGCGACACGCCGGCGATGTGGGAGGTCGACTTCGAGCCGGGCGGCTTCTACTGGATCGAGCCCAACGACGCCGACCGCAACGTCGTGGTGTTCGCCCGCGCGGGCGAGGACTCGGCCGAGGACGTCGCCGTGTGCGTCATGAACCTGTCCCCGATCCCCCGCTACGGCTACCGGATCGGCCTGCCGAAGGAGGGACGCTGGCGCGAGGCGCTCAACACAGACGCCGAGCACTACGGGGGCTCGAACGTCGGCAACTACGGCGGCGTGCTCGCCGAGGACATGGGCTGGATGAGCCAGCCGTACTCGGCTGAGGTCACGATGCCGCCCCTCGGGGTCGTCTGGCTCGTCCCCGAGCACTAGATTCCCCGAGCATGAGGCTCTTCGGCGACGAGCATGTGCGCCAGTACCGGGAGACCGGTGGCGAGGTGGGTCACGACTGGGAGGGGACGCAGACGCTGATCCTCACCACGACCGGGCGCAAGTCCGGCGAGCAGCGCGACAACGCGCTGATCTACGGGCGCAACGGCGACGATCTCCTGATCGTCGCGTCCAAGGGCGGGGCCGACGCCCCGCCGGCCTGGTACCTGAACCTGCAGGCCGAGCCGACGGCCGAGGTGCAGGTCCGCGACGAGGTCTTCAAGGTGCAGGCCCGGGACGCGAGCGACGAGGAGAAGCCTGCGCTCTGGGCCGAGATGGTCAGCCACTGGCCGGCGTACGACGAGTACCAGACCAAGACGGAGCGGCCGATCCCCGTCGTCGTTCTCGAGCGGACCCGATGATGGCGTCCCGCCCGCCCAAGCTCGACGGGAAGGTCGCGCTCCTCACGGGCGGCGCGGGGAGCATCGGCGGCGCGACGGCGCGTGCGTTCGTGGACGCGGGCGCCAGGGTGGTCGTCGCCGATCGCGACGCCGACGGCGTGGAGCGGATCGTCTCCGAGCTGGGCGCGGACAACGCGGTCGGGGCGGTGGGCGACGTCACCGACTCGGCCGCCGTCGCCGCGGCCGTGGCGCTCGCCGTCGAGCGCTTCGGCGGCATCCACGTCGCGTTCGCCAACGCCGGTGTCTTCGGCAGTCACGCGTCCGTGGCCGAGTACCCGGAGGACGTCTTCGACCAGGTCATGGCGGTCAACGTCAAGGGCTCGTTCCTCGTCTGCAAGCACGCGATGGCCGCCATGGGGGACGGGCCGGGCGCGATCGTCATCAACTCGAGCGTCGTGGGGCTGACCTCGGCGCCCGGGATCCTGGGCTACGCGACGGCCAAGCACGCGTTGGTCGGCCTCATGCGGACCGCGGCGCAGGAGGGCGCGCCGAAGGGGATCCGGGTCAACAGCATCCACCCGGGGCCCGTCGACAACCGCTTCCAGCACACGATCGAGGTCGGCGCGACTGGTGCGCCGGAGGACGAGGCGACGAAGATCTTCGACGGGATGATCCCGCTCGACCGCCACGCGCAGCCGGCGGAGATCGCGAGTGCCGTCCTGTTCCTCGCCAGCGACGACGCATCGTTCATCACCGGGGCGACGATCGCCGCCGACGGAGGGCTCAGCATCTAAAGCGGCCGGGGCTCATGCCGACCACACGGGCGTGCACGTATCACGCGTCGTCGCGGTCGCCGTGGGGCTCGTCCTGGTCGCCGTCACCGCGGTCGCGGCGGCGATCGGCTTCTCGTACGACGCCCGTCAGGCCACCGTGGCGCGCACCGACGTGCGCCGCGTCGCCCTGCGCTCGCTGACCGGGGAGCTCGATGGCCTGGTCGCCACGACCCGCCAGCTCTCCGGGCTGTTCGAGGCGTCCGACGCCGTCTCCGAGGACGAGTTCCGCACGTTCACCTTGCCGATGCTGCGCAGCGGCAACGCCTCCGCCTTCGGCTGGATCCCGCGCGTTCGCGATGCGGATCGCGCGCGCTTCGAGCGCGCGGGCGGCCACACCATCAAGCAGGTGACCCCCGACGGACGCGTGGTCGTCGCGTCGCAGCGCCCCACCTACGATGCGTCGCTGTACATCGCACAGGCGACGCCGACCCCGGTCCCGTACGGCGTCGACGCGAGCGCCGACCCCGCCCGCCGTAGGACCCTGCGCGCCGCGGCGAGGCTCGACGAGCCCCAGGCCACCGCCGTGAGCCGGCTGGTCGGCTCCAAGGTCCCGGGTGTCCTGGTGTACGCGCCCGTGTGGCGCGCCGACGGCAGCTTCGCGGGCTCCGCGCTGGGGACGTTCAGGCTGCCCGAGCTCGTGACCGCGATGACCGGCATGCTGCCCGAGGGCGCCGCGTTCGAGCTGCGCCAGGGGCGCACGCGTGTGGGCGGTCACGGCAGGCTGGGCCACCATCCCGACAGCTGGGCGGTTGCGATCGCCGGTCAGCGGTGGGTGCTGCGGACCGCCCCGCCCGCGACGTCGCGCCTGAGCTGGGGCGTCATCACCCTCCTCGTCGGCGGCCTCATCAGCGCGCTCGTCCTGGTGACGCTGTCCCGCCTGGCCCGGCAGGCCGGTCGCGCCGAGCGCAAGGCGTCCCAGAGCGAGGAGCGCTTCGCGAGCGCCTTCGACCACGCGCCGGTCGGCATGGCGCTCTTGGACCACGAGGGGCGCCACGTTCGGGTCAACGACGCGATGGCGTCCATGCTGGGCCGCACGCGCGACGACCTCACGGGACTGCCCGCCGGCGACGTCATGCCCCCTGACGAGGCGGCTGCGTGCCGCGCGCTCGTGACGGCTCTCGTGCGCGGGGACCAGGCGTCGTTCCGCGGCGACACGACGCTGCTCGCGGCGGACGGGCGCCGCGTGCGCGCCTCCGTCCACATGACGCTGCTGGACCAGACCGGCGACGGCGACACGCCGATCCTCGTCCACGCCGTCGACGTGACCGAGCAGCGGCTCGCCGAGCAGCGCATCCGCCACCTCGTCGATCACGATCCGCTCACCGGCCTGCTCAACCGCCGCGGCTTCGCCGCTGCCCTCGGCGCCCAGGTCGCGCACAGCCGCCGCTACGGGACCGGCGGCGCGCTGCTCATCCTCGATCTCGACGGCTTCAAGGCCATCAACGACAGCCAGGGCCACGAGGCGGGCGACAAGCTGCTGGTGCGCGCCGCGCGGGAGCTGCGGGTCTGCCTGCGCGAGACCGATGTCCTCGCCCGTCTCGGCGGTGACGAGTTCGCGGTGATCCTGCCACGCGAGACGCTCGAGGAGGCGGCGGTCGTCGCGGCGAAGATCACCGCGCGGCTGCGCGAGACCCGTGCGGGAGTCACGGCCAGCGTCGGTGTCGCGCCGTTCGCGACCGAGTACGAGACCGGCGAGGACGTGATGCGCGCCGCCGACCTCGCGATGTACTCGGCCAAGGGCGCAGGGCGCGATCGGCACGCCTTGGCCGGTCGTCACCCCGGCCTCGTGTAGACAGCGCCGGTCTGCGGGTAGGTTCGGCCGCTCGTGGACGACGATCAGCTCCCCTTCGAGCGCCCACTGGGCGCCCGCCCCACCGGCGACGGCCACACGGAGTTCCGGGTGTGGGCTCCGCACGCCCGCGACGTGGCCGTACGCGTCGGTGGCGCCGATCACCCGCTGCCCGACGAGGGGCTCGGCGTCAACGCCGGCACCGTGCCCGCCGGCCACGGAGACGACTACCTGCTGGTCGCCGACGGCACCGCCTGGCCCGACCCGTGCTCGCGCTGGCAGCCGTACGGGCTGCGCGGCGCCAGCCGCGTCCTGGACCCCGGTGCCCTGACCTGGACCGACGGCGGGTGGATCCCGCCGGCCGCCGCCGACGCGGTCGTCTACGAGCTGCACGTGGGGACGTTCACGCAGGCGGGCACGTTCGACGCCGCGATCGGGCATCTCCCGGCCCTCGCTGAGCTCGGCTTCACGGTGATCGAGGTCATGCCGGTCGCGGAGTTCCCCGGCGATCGCGGCTGGGGCTACGACGGCGCGTACCTGTGGAGCGCGCAGTCCAGCTACGGCGGTCCCGAAGGCCTCGCCCGCCTCGTGGACGCCGCGCACGCCGCGGGCCTGGCCGTGATCCTCGATCTGGTGCCCAACCACGTCGGCGCGTCGGGCGCGCAGGCGCTGGAGGCGTTCGGGGCGTACTTCACCGACCGCTACGGCACTTTCTGGGGCCGCGCGATCAACTACGACGACGCGCTGAGCGACGGCACGCGCGAGTGGCTCGTCCAGGCGGGCGAGGCCTGGGTCACCGACCTGCACCTCGACGGGTTCCGCCTCGACGCGATCCATGCGGTCTACGACACGTCGGCCCGCAACGTCCTGGCCGAGTTCGCCGCCCGCGTGCACGCGGCCAGGCCCGGCGCGCTCGTCATCGCCGAGAGCGGCATGAACGACCCGAAGGTCATGCGGCCGGAGGAGCTGGGCGGCTTCGGCCACGACGCGGCCTGGGCCGACGACTTCCATCATGCCCTGCGAACGCTGCTCACCGGCGAGCGCGACGGCTACTACGCGGACTTCGGGCACGTCGCGCAGCTTGCGAAGGCCTACCGGCGCCCCCACGTCGACGACGGCGGGTACTCGGCGTTCCGCCGCCGCCGCTTCGGGGCGCCCGCGGCCGACGTGCCGCCGCACGGCTTCGTCGTGTTCTCGGCGAACCACGACCAGATCGGCAACCGCGCGTTCGGCGACCGGCTGGCGCGCGGGGTCCGGGCGCTCGCGGCGATGTGCACGCTCTTCTCGCCGTTCGTCCCGCTCGTGTTCCAGGGCGAGGAGTACGGCGAGGACGCGCCGTTCCAGTTCTTCACCGACCACATCGACGAGGACATCGCGGAGGCGACGCGCAAGGGGCGCCGGCAGGAGTTCGCGTCCTTCGCGGCGTTCTCCGGTGAGGACATCCCCGACCCGCAGGCGCTCGAGACGTTCACGCGCTCCAAGCTCACGCGCGTCGCCGATCCGGGGATCGCCGAGCTGTACCGGCAGCTGCTGGCGCTGCGCCGCGAGCTCCCGGCCGGGGACGTCGACGACGTCGCCTGCGACGCGGCCGGGCCGTGGCTGCGGGTGACACGGGGGCCCTTCACGCTGGCCTGCAACTTCGGCGACGGGCCGCTGTCCGTGCCCGTGGAGGGCGCCGCGGTGCGGCTCGCGACGTCGCGCGACGCGGCCCTGCGCGACGGCGCGGTGCACCTCCCGCCGAAGTCCGGCGCGATCGTGGGCGGGGAGTAGGGCGGGTTCCGCCATCCGACGTCGGTAGGGGGATGTCGTGCTGCGACACCCAGTTGCCGACCTTCGCGGGTTGCTCGCACCAGGGCGCCTACAGCAGCAACTGACGCGCGACCACCAGCGCGACGACGCCGATCGTGATCGCCACGCCGCGCAGGAACACGGCACGCTCGAAGTGGCGATCGGCCCGCAGATCGCCCTCGAACTCCCTGCGCGTCAGGCCACGTCGCCGATCGCCCCGGTCTTCTCCGTCTTCTCCCACACCATCTCCCTCCCCTGGATCTCCTTGAGGTACGCGGTGGCGGTGATCGCGCACAGCAGCGGGCCGTAGCCCACGACGTACAGCAGCGCGGGCGCCGCGCGGCCCAGCACCCGCACGGGCTCCAGCCGCTTCACCAGCCAGGCGGCCAGCATCGACGTCGACAGCCAGACGTACGTGAACAGCAGGAACGCGTCGCGGAGCGCACCGTCGGGGTTGACCCCGATGTCGCGCAGCAGCTCCGCCAGGTACGTGTCGACCAGCGGCGGCCACAGCGCGTACACGATGATCGCCAGGCTGATCAGACCGGGGAACGTGAGGCCCTCACGCCAGCTCGACCTGGCGGCCTCGGGGTCCAGCGAGAAGCTCGTGAGCGTGACGTAGAGGTACGTGAAGACGTTGATCGCCCACAGCCCCCGGAAGACCTCGACGGAGAACTCGCGGTCCCAGAAGAACAACGCGACGAGCGATGCCGACGCGAGGACCATGAGCGCGGGCATGAGGAAGACGGAGAACCAGATGAGCGCGAAGCTCACCCCGCCGAGGCTGCCGTAGCGCCCTCGCCGCAGCCAGATCCGGCGGAAGCGCAGCGTGATCTGGACGTTGCCGCGGCCCCAGCGCAGGCGCTGCTTCCACAGCCCGGCGATGTCGCGCGGCTCCTCGGCCCACACGATCGCGTGCGGCTCGAAGACGACCTTCCGGCCGCTGAGCTGCACGTTGAGCGTGGTCACGGTGTCCTCGGCCAGCGTGGACGTGTCGATCTCCCCGCCGATCGCCTCGAGGCTGTCGCGCCGCACGAGCTGGGCGCCGCCGGCGAGGCAGGCCAGCGCGCCGAGCACGTTCTGCGCGCGCCGCGCGCCGGCCTGCGCGTTGACGTACTCGTAGGCGATGAACCGGTTCATGTAGTTCGCCGGCCGGCTGCCCTCCTTGATGTAGCCCGTCACCGCCCCGACCTCGGGAACCGTGAGATGGCGCGCCATCCGCCGCAGCGAGCGGTCGGTGAAGATCACATCGGCGTCGATCACCAGGACCGCCTCGTACCAGTCGTCCTCGCGGATCCGGCGCAGCCCGTGGTTGATGGTGTGCGCTTTGCCCTCGCCGCCGTGGTCGCGCCGCAGGTGGAAGACCCGCCCCGGGTACTCCTCGGCCTTGGCGCGGACGAGGTCGGGCGTCTCGTCGGTGCTGGCGTCGTCCACGACGTACACCCGCACCCGGTCCTCGGGGTAGTCGAGGGCCATCAGCGTGTCGAGGGTGCGCGCGATGACCGCTGCCTCGTTCCACGCAGGGACCACGATCGCCACGCGCGGCTCGCGCCCCGCCAGCGGTTCGGAGTGGTCGCGGCGCAACGCGCCGAGCGACGCGAGCAGGGACTGGTAGCACCCGGCCACCAGCGGCATCGCAGCCAAGAGCACGAAGGCGACGAGGATCCACTTCACGGCGCGCCCGCCTCGCTCAGGCGTCGCCGCCGGTCAGACCGAGCTCGGCGGCGACCGCGGTGCAGTACTCGTATCTGCCGATCGTCTCGGCGCGGTGGCTGTCCGTGCTCACGACCACGCGGACGCCCTGGTCGACGAACGGGCGCAGCGTCCGGGCGGAGGGGCATCTCCAGCGCTCGGAGATCTCTATGCGCTGCCCCGTCCGGGAGGTCTCCGCGGCGAGATGCTGCAGCAGCTCCTCCGACACATCGACCTCGTCGAGACCGATCTTGGGCAGGACGCTGAAGAAGTGGGCGATGACGACCGGCTCCGGCCGGTCCAGAGCACGGGCGGTCGAGAGCACGATCGCCTCCAGCACGTCTTCGGTCCGCAGGTCGCCGCGCTCGAGGCGCTCGCGCACGTCGCGCGGGTGGTTGGGACCGTCGGCCAGCGGGACCTGATGATCGGCGGCGAAGATCGCCTCGACGCCGTCGATGTCGGCCGGCAGATCCAACGCGCCCGTGACATCCAGCAGCTTCGCCTCGATCGAGCAGGTCAGCGCGACGTCGGTCGTCTCGCGCACACGCCGCACCGCGGCGACGTAACCGGGCAGCCAGTCGGTGTCGGCCCGCACGTGGTCGACGCAGCCGAGCTCCGTGAGCCCCAGCTCCTCCGCGCGGGCGACGTTGTCCTCGATCGCGTCGCGACCGTCGGAGAAGGTCGAATGGACGTGCATGTCCTGGCGCAGGTTCATGCCACGATGCGCGCCGCCCGCGCCTGCAGGTCGGAGATGTCGTCGAAGGAGAAGAAGCGCTCCTCGAAGTAGCGCACCATGGCGATGTCCTCGAACTCGAGGGGACCGTCGGGGATCTGCGTCCCGAGCGCCTCCCCGATCGCGAGGCGCGGCATGTCGACGCCGCTGGCGACGGTGAGCGGCATGGTGCCCGGGAAGCGCGGGTTGACCTCCAGTAGGGCCGGTTTCCCGTCGGCGTCCTCCTTGACCTGGACGTTCGCGACGGTCGTCAGGCCGATCCGGGCCGCGACCTCACGTGCGAAGGCGTCCAGGCGCGAATCGTGCTTCGTCCGGCCGGTGACCGCGATGCCAGAGTCCACCTTCAGGCGCTCGCGCGGGACGACCGCCGCGACGTGGCCGTCGGCCCTGGCCAGGACGTCGAGCGAGTGCTCCGGCCCGGGGAGGTGCTCCTGGACGAGCAGGGTGCCGTCGCGTGGCAGTGCCTCCAGCTCGGCCCGGTGCTCGACGAGGACGATCCCGCGCGAGCCGCTCCCGGAGCGGGGCTTGACGATGACCGGCAGGGAGGGGGCGGACGCGTCGAACCCTGCGTCGACCAGCCACGTGTCGGGGACGCGCACCGCGCCTGTGCAGCGTTCGGCCAGGCTCCACTTGTCCAGGCAGACGGCGAGCGTCTGCTCGCTCGCGAGGACAAGCGCCACGCCCGCGTTCGCGAAGTCCTCGCGGGTCAGGGCGAGCGGCAGCAGCTCGGTGTCCACCGTCGGGATGAGGACGTCCACGTGCTCGGCGCGACACAGGTCCAGGAGCGTCGCGGCGAGCCGCCGGTCGTCGCCGCGCGGCAGGATGTGGCGCCGGTCGGGCTCGAGGAGGTACAGACCCGCGGCGTACGGGTCGATGTCGCCGCCCAGCATGACGACCGGCTCGTCGGCCATCGCGCGCAGGATCGAGACGCCGGAGGGCCCGCCGACGCCCGTGACGAGGATGCGGGGCTCAGCTGACACCGATTGCGGCCTCCCGTGGCGCCCCGGTCGTCCCGCCCGCGTGCGCGGCCGGCCGTTGCACGTCGCTCTCGCGCACGATCTCCAGCGGTTCGACGTACCGCGCCTGGGAGAAGCGGCTCCAGTAGCGCGCGGTCGCACGCAGGAGGTCCTCCTCCAGGTAGCGGCGCACCTTCACCTGCGAGCCGTACGCGTGGATGACCTCGAGCTTGCGCTCCAGGTACTCGTCGATCGCCACGAAGCGCGTGGGATGGAAGTCGACCGTCGTGGACGGTGCCTGGTAGCAGTAGATGCGCGGGACGCGGCGGGCGGCCACCAGCGTCGCCTGATGGACGCTGCGGTGGTCCTGGTGCACGTCGCGCGCGGTGTGGGTGTAGACCGTCGTCGCCTTCGTCTCGTCCAGCAGGCGCTGGATCTCCGCGATCGTGGTCGCGCCCTCGCTCACGCCCGTGTCCTCCAGGTCGACGTGCACGAGTCGCGCGCCGAGCAGCGCGGCGGCGTCTTGCGACTCCCGCGCGCGGTCCTGGGCGACGCCCCCGGCCGCGCCGCTCGTCAACGTGAGGATCGTGACGGCGTGACCCTCGGCCACGTGGCGCAGGAGGATGCCGCCGACGCCGATCTCGACGTCGTCGGGGTGCGCGCCGATGGCCAGCACCCGCTCGTGCGGGGACGCGCGCCGCTGGCGCGACAGGTCGATCAGCTCGCCAGCCTTGTCGATGAGCGCCTGCGGGTCGATCGGCTTGGTCATGTAGTCGTCGGCGCCGGCGCGCAGCGCCGCCACCGCGTACTCGAAGCTGTCGTGGGCCGAGATGACGAGCGACGCCACGTTCGGCATCCGGGTCTTCACGAGGCCGATCAGCTCGATGCCCGTCATGCCGCCGAGCTCCACGTCGGTCACGACGAGGTCCCAGGCCTGCGTGCCGGCGACGTCCGCCGCCTCCTCGCCCGATCGCGCCAGACGGACCTGTCCGAGGCGCCCGAGCAGGCTCGACACCAACGTCGCGATGACGGGGTCATCCTCGACGACCAGGATCTTGGCGTGTTTCGTGATTCGGTCGGGTGTCACCGGATGGGACCTTCCCCTGCCCGGCGATGGTGTCAGACCCGGCAGGCCGGGGCGCTGTACGACGAACGTCCGGGGTGTTCGCCGACGATGGTCCAGATCCGGGTGGGGTGGCCTCCATATCGCCTCAAGTCCGGACGACATCAGCCGAGTGCGGTGCCGCTCGGCCATCATCGTCACCATCATCGTCCTCGTCGCCGGAGTGCTCGCCGCGTCGGCCCATGCCGCTCGGCGCCCCGCGCGCGACTCGGCCGCGATGCTCGACCTCGTCCCCTCCTACCTCCCTCCCGCAGGCGATCCGGCCGCCGGGCGGGTCGCCGGGAGGGGCTGGACCTACGACTCCTCGGTCGTGGCGACCGGGCTGGCCGCCACTGGCCAGACGGACCGGGCGGGCAGGCTCGTCGACCAGCTCGCCGAGCTGCAGCGGCCCGACGGAGCCCTCGACTTCTCCTACGACCTGCGGTCGGGCCAGGGCGACGGCGTCCTGCGGACCGGCGCTGTGGCGTGGGTGGGCCTCGCCGCCGTCGAGCTGAGAGCGGTGACCTGCACGCGCGGCAACGACGCGCTGCTGCAGGGCGTTGCGCGGTGGCTGTTGGCGCGACGCGATGCGGACGGTCTCGTCACCGGCGGCCCGGATGTGCGCTGGGCGTCCACCGAGCACAACGTGGAGGTGCGCGCGATGTTCGCCGGGCTCTCCGCGCTCATCGCCGGGCGCAACGCGGACCCCGGCGTCGGCCGGCGCTGCTCTCCCGGGCTCGACGGCCTCCAGCCCGGTCCTGCCAAGGCGCTCGGCCGTCGTCTCGACGATGCGGTGGCCCAGCTGGACGCAGCGATCGACCGCGAGCTGTTCGCCCGCGACGGCGAGGGGCTCGCGCACTTCCGCCAGGGCCGCGACGACGACGCCCGGCCGCTCGACGTGCAGGCGCTCGGCATCCAGTGGCTGCTCGCGCAGGGTCGGCGCGCCGACGCGCTCGCCGTCGCCGCGTACGCGGACGGCTCGATGCTCGTCACCGGCCGCGCGCTGGGTCCGATCGGACCGTTGACCGGCTACCGCCCGTACGCCGACGCGTGGGGTCCTGACGTCATGTGGGTCGAAGGCACCCAGCAGATGCGGGCCGCGAAGCGTGCGCTGGGCCTCGACACCACTGTGATCGACCAGTCGGCCGACACCTTGAGCCGGCGTTCTCCGGCGGGCTACCTGCCGCAGGCCGACCGCGACGTCGTCGGCCACCAGGCCGGGGACTACCGCACGTGGCCCGCGGCCGGCGCGGGTGGATGGCTCACGCTGAGCCGGAGCCGGTCCGCGCTGCTTCGTTGATCGCGTCGGTCGCCGTGTCCACCGCCGGCACGAGTCGCTCCACCAGCGACGCGGCATCCTCCAATCGCGCGTCGCGGCCTGCCACCTCGATCTCGGCGGCGAGCATGGACACGTGGGTCGCCCCCAGGGTGGAGGCGGTGCCCTTGAGCCCGTGCGCCGCACGGGCCGCCGCACCGCCGTCCTGAGCGGCCAGCGCGACCTGCAGCCCGGCGAGCGCGGCCTGCGCCTCCTGGTCGAAGAGCCGCGCGAGCTCGGGCACCAGCGACGCATCGCCCGCTGCGCCGAGGGCGTGGAAGACACGTCCGTCGAGCACCGGCGGCGCGGGCGCGTCGACCTCGCGGGCGGGCGGGGGCTCGAGGTCGGGCTGCGGCTCGGCTTCCGGGTCGGGATCGGGCTCTCCTGCGGCCGGGTGCGCCCAGCGACCGACCATCGCGGTCAGGGACTCCACCGTGACTGGCTTGGCCAGGAACGCGTCCATGCCCGCGGCGAGCGCGTCCTCGCGGTCGCCCTTCATCGAACTCGACGTCAGGGCGATGATCGGCGTGCGGGCGGCCTCGCCCTCCCGGTCGCGGATGCGGCGGGTGGCCTCCAGCCCGTCCATGACCGGCATCTGCCAGTCCATGAGCACGGCATCGAACCGGCGCCGATGGGTCGCCTCCACCGCCTCGAGGCCGTTGACGGCGATCTCGACCTCGTAGCCGCTGCGCCGCAGCATCTCGGCGGCGACCGTCTGGTTGACCTGGTTGTCGTCCACGACGAGCACGGACCTCCCGTTCCCGGGGATCTCCGCCGTCGGCGTGTCGTGCCTGTCGCGTCTGGGCGTCTGACCCGGCGCGTCGCCTGCGCGCCCCAACCGCGCCGTGAAGAAGAACTCCGTGCCCTCGCCCGGGACGCTCGTGGCGCTGAGCTTCCCGCCCATGAGCTCCACGATCTGACGTGAGATCGTGAGACCGAGCCCTGTCCCGCCGTACCGACGCGTCGTGGACGAGTCGGCCTGCGAGAACGGCTCGAACAGTCGTTGGATCGCCTCGGGCGCGATGCCTATGCCGGTGTCGGTCACGGCGAACCGCAGGTTGCCACTGTCGTCGGGGTCGATGGTCACCCGCAGCGTCACGCTGCCCTGCTTGGTGAACTTCACCGCGTTGGCCATGAGGTTGGTGAGGACCTGCTGGAGCCGGCCGGGGTCGCCCCAGATCTCGTCGTGGACCCGCCGCTCGACGAACGCATCGAGCATGAGCCCCTTGGTCCGCGCCTGCTCGGCGAGGATGTCGCAGGTCGCGTCGACGACCTCGCTGAGGCTGAACTGCACGCGCTCCAGCTCGAGCTTGCCGGCCTCGACCTTCGAGAAGTCGAGGATGTCGTCGATGATCGTCAGCAGCGCGCGACCCGACGTCCGCAGCGTGCTCACCCAGCGGCGCTGCTCGTCGTCGAGGTCGCTGTGCAGGAGCAGGTCGCTCATGCCGATCACGCCGTTCATGGGCGTCCGGATCTCGTGGCTCATGTTGGCCAGGAAGCTCGACTTCATCTTCGAGGCGTCCAGCGCCTCGTCCCGGGCGCGGGCCAGCGCGGCGTCGTGGCCGCGGCGCTCCATGAAGAGCGCGATGCCGCCGGTCAGCGCAAGCAGGTGCTCGAGCGCGTCCTCTCGCGGCGGGTCGTCGTGCAGCAGCTCCGCGACGCCGATCGGCGGTGCCTGGCGCTGGGTCTGGATCGGCACGCAGATCGAGTCCCCCCGCCAGAGGACCTGGCCCTCCGTCATCGCGCGGCGGCGCAGCGCGTCGTCGCCCACCGGCTGCTCGGCGTCGGGGACGCCCCCACGATTCCAGGCCGCGATGCGGTCCACGGTGCCTTCCTCGTCGCCGATCTCCAGCCACAGCGTCGACTGGGAGGCGTCGATGATGTCGGCCATTGCGGCCAGCACGCGCGGCGCCGCGATGAGGATGTCATCGGCGTCGAAGAGCGCCAGGGCCGCCTCGTGGCGCATCGTGAGCTCACGGCGATCGCGCCGGCTGTCGGTGACGTCCTGGATCTGCAGCGACACCTCCTCGGGCGCGCCGTCGCGGACGCCGAGGACGGTCGCGCTGAGCAGCACCTCGCGCACGGAGCCGTCGGCGCGCCGGACGCGCGTGTCCGCCTGCAGCGTCCCGGTCTCGCCGCGTAGCATCCGATCGACGTCGGCGCGGTCCCGTGCGAGGTCGTCGGGATGGGCGACGTCATCCATCCCCAGCTTGCACAGCTCCTCTGCGCTGTAGCCGAGGAGGTCGCACAGCGCCGCGTTGGCGCGCACGAAGGTACCGTCGGGGCGCATCATGGCCATCCCGATGGGCGCATCGTCGAAGGCCCTGCGCAGGCGGTCCTGGGTCTTCGAGAGGACCGCGGCGTCGCGGACCCGCTCGGTCTCGTCGGAGGCGATGCCGCACACCGCGTAGATCGCGCCTGTCTCGTCGTGCAGGGGGAACTTCAACGTGCGCCAGTGTGTGCGGCCCCCCTCCGGGGTGTCTCGTGGCCGTAGCTCCTCGACGGGCGCTCCGGTTTCGAGCACCCGCTGCTCGTGGGCCCGGGCGGCCATGGCTCCCGGGCCCAGGACATCGGTGTCCAGGTGTCCGACGATCTCCTCCGGGGTGCGCCCGACGGTCTCGGCGAACTGCCGGTTGACCAGCAGGTAGCGACCCTCGAGGTCCTTGAGGTAGATGAGCGCGGGGCTGTGGTCGATGATGCCGCGCAGCTGGTCGTGGGCTTCGGCCAGGTCGCCCTCCACCCGCCGACGGTCGTGGAGCTCGGCGCGCAGGTCGATCTCGGCCATCACCGCGGCGGCGAGGTCGCGCAGGACCTCCACATCGTCGTCCGACCAGACGCGTGGCTCCCCGTCCACGACGCAGAAGGCGCCGATGATCGCGCCCCCGCGCAACCGCACCGGCACGCCCGCGTAGGCGACGACGCCGTTCTGGACCGGGTCGCTGTCGCCGAGCTGGGGATGCTCGCGCAGATCTCCCGCGACCAACGCGTCACCCGTTGCGACGACGTGATGGCAGATCGAGCTGGCGTGGGGGACCTCCCTGGGCATCGTGACCCCGGCAGGCATGGAGGCGCTCAGGGCGACCTGGCGGTGGTCGTCGACGAGCGAGAGCTGCGCGAACGGCGTGCCGAGCAGCCGGCGCGCCAGGCGCGTGAAGCGGTCGATCGACTCGGCCGGCGGTGCGTCGAGCAGCCCGCTGGCGTGGAGCGCCGCGAGGCGCTCCGGGTCCTGCAGCGCGCTGCTGTCCTGAGTCTCCGGCTTCATGCTGCTCCTATCGGAGATGCTGCCGTCGGCCACAAGGGATGAGGTCGTAGTCCCCAGGGTAAGGTGGCGCGACGTGAGCCGCGCAGCCTGGCCGGGAGGCCCTTTCCCCTTGGGTCCCACCTGGGACGGCCAAGGCACGAACTTCTCGCTGTTCTCCGAGAACGCGACCCGCGTCGAGCTGTGTCTGTTCGACGAGGAGGATCGTGAGGAGCGCATCCAGGTCACCGACCGGACGGCGTTCAACTGGCACTGCTACGTCCCGGGTGTCGGGCCGGGCACGCGCTACGGCTACCGCGTCCACGGCCCGTACGAGCCGGAGGAGGGCCACCGCTTCAACCCGTCCAAGCTGCTCATCGACCCCTACGCGAAGGCGATCGAGGGCAACGTCGACTGGGACGCCGCGAACGCGCTCCCCTACGTCCCCGAGCCCGAGGATCCCGAGAACGCCGATCTCGAGCGCGACGACGAGGACTCCGCACCCGCGATCCCCAAGTCGCTCGTCATCGACGAGTGGTTCGACTGGGAGGGCGACAGGCGCCCCCGCACGCCGTGGAACCAGACGGTCATCTACGAGGTGCACGTCAAGGGGTTCACGAAGTGCCACCCGGAGGTTCGCGAGGACCTGCGCGGCACGTACGGCGGGCTCGCGTCGGAGCCGGCGATGGCCTACCTCAAGGACCTCGGCGTCACCGCGGTGGAGCTGCTGCCGATCCACCACATCGCCGACGAGAGCTTCCTGGCCGAGCGCGGGCTGACCAACTACTGGGGCTACAGCTCGATCGGCTACCTGGCGCCGCACGCCGGGTACGCGGCGACCGGCTCCACCGGCGAGCAGATCCGCGAGTTCAAGGGCATGGTCAAGGCCCTGCACCGCGAGGGCATCGAGGTGATCCTCGACGTGGTCTACAACCACACCGCCGAGGGCAACCACCTCGGCCCGATGCTCAGCTTCAAGGGTGTCGACAACAAGTCCTACTACCGCCTCGTCCCCGACGACGAGCGGTTCTACATGGACTTCACGGGCACGGGCAACTCGCTCAACGTCGTCCACCCGAGCACGCTGCGGCTCATCATGGACTCGCTGCGCTACTGGGTCATCGAGTGCCACGTCGACGGCTTCCGCTTCGACCTCGCCAGCGCCCTCGCCCGCGAGCTCTACGACGTCGACCGCCTGTCTGCGTTCTTCGACACGATCCACCAGGACCCGGTCCTGTCGCAGGTCAAGCTCATCGCCGAGCCCTGGGACGTCGGCCCCGGCGGCTACCAGGTCGGCAACTTCCCCGTGCAGTGGTCGGAGTGGAACGGCATCTACCGCGACGTCATGCGCGACTTCTGGCGCGGGCAGGCCGGCGTCGGTGACTTCGCCGCGCGGCTCGCCGGATTCCAGCGACCTGTACGAGCTGGACGGCCGCAACCCGTTCGCCTCGATCAACTTCATCACCGCCCACGACGGCTTCCCGCTCGCCGATCTCGTCGCCTACAACGAGAAGCACAACGAGGCGAACCTGGAGGACAACCGCGACGGGACCGACGACAACCGGTCCTGGAACTGCGGCGCAGAGGGCCCGACCGACGACCCCGCGATCACCGAGCTGAGATCGCGCCAGCAGCGCAACTTCCTGACCACGCTCATGCTGTCGCAGGGCGTCCCGATGCTCCTGGGCGGCGACGAGCTCTGCCGCACGCAGCACGGCAACAACAACGCGTGGTGCCAGGACAACGAGATCTCCTGGTACGAGTGGGACATCGGTGAGGAGGGCCGGCGCCTCCTCGCGTTCTCCAAGCGGCTCATCGCGCTGCGCCAGGACCACCCGGTCTTCCGCCGCCGCCACTTCCTCAGCGGCGACGCGTCGGAGGAGTCCGGCCTGCCCGACGCCTGGTGGTTCCGCACCGACGGCCGCCGCATGACCCAGCGCGACTGGGAGCGTCACGACCTGCACCACGTGGGCCTGTTCCTGAACGGCGAGGAGTTCCCCTACCTCGACGCGAAGGGTGGTCGCATCGAGGACGACTGGTTCCTCCTGCTGTTCAACGCCCACCACGAGGACGTCGAGTTCAGGCTGCCCAACGCGCGCTACGGCTCGAGCTGGGACCTCGAGCTCTCCACCGCCGAGCCCGAGGCCGAGCCGGGCGCCTGGAACGTCCCCGCGCGCGGAGCGGTGAAGGTGATCGCGCGGTCGGTGGTCGTGCTCAAGCACGCCGGATGACGCAGCTGCGCGCCACCTACCGCCTGCAGCTCTCGGCCGAGTTCGACCTGCGCGCCGCGCGCGAGCTCGTGCCCTACCTGCGCGACCTCGGCATCTCGCACCTGTACCTCTCGCCGTCGCTGCAGGCGCGCAGTGGCTCGACGCACGGCTACGACGTCGTCGACCCGACGCGCGTGTCCGAGGCACTCGGAGGCGAGGAGGCGCTGCGCGCGCTCGCCTCCGAGGGACTCGGCGTGATCCTCGACATCGTGCCCAACCACATGGGCACCGGGGACGAGAACCGGTGGTGGCCCGATCCCGAGATCTTCGACATCGACCCCGAGAGCGGCTGGTACCGGCGGTTCTTCGACATCGATGACCTCGCGGCGGTGCGTGTGGAGCGCAAGGAGGTCTTCGATCTGCTGCACGGCAAGGTCCTCGAGCTCGTCGCCGACGGCGTGGTGGACGGCGTGCGCGTCGACCACCCCGACGGTCTCGCCGACCCGGCCGGGTACCTCGTACGCCTCCACGAGGCCGGCGTCGCGCACGTCTGGGTCGAGAAGATCCTCGCCGTCGGCGAGGGCGTGCGCGACTGGCCGGTGGACGGGACCGTCGGCTACGAGTTCCTCGTCGACGTCGGCGCGCTGTTCGTCGACCCGGCTGCCGAGGGCGTCCTCACCGATCTGTGGCAGACGGTCTCGGGTGACCGCCGCCCGTTCGAGGAGCTCATGATCGCGTCGCAGCTGGAGCTCGCGACGGGGACCTTCGCGCGGGAGGTCGATCGCCTCCGCGTGCTGCTCGGCGACGACGACGCCCCGATCCCCGAGGCGCTCGCGGAGCTGCCGATCTACCGCACCTACGTCGAGCCGTGGAGCGGAACGGTGGCCGACGAGGACCGCGAGGCGATCGCGGCGTCGGGCATGGCGCCGTCGCTCGCGCGGGTCCTGCTGCTCGAGGACACCGGGCACGACGACTTCGTCACCCGCTTCCAGCAGACCTCGCCGCCGGTGACGGCCAAGGGCGTGGAGGACACCGCGTTCTACCGCTACGGGCGGCTCATGGCGCTCAACGAGGTCGGCGGGGAGCCGGCGCGGTTCGGCATGTCCGTCGCCGACTTCCACGCCGCCAACGCCGAGCGCGCCCGGCGCTTCCCGCGCAACCTGCTCGTCACGAGCACCCACGACACGAAGCGCTCGGCCGACGCCAGGGCCCGGATCGGCGCGCTCGCGTCGATGCCCGACCTGTGGGCCGCCACCGTCAAGCGCTGGCTGGACCTCACGCGCGACCTCGTGGTCGACGGAGCGCCCGACGGCGCCGAACGCTACATGGTGCTGCAGAACCTCCTCGCGGCGTGGCCGATCTCGGCCGAGCGGTTGGAGGGCTTCGTGGAGAAGTCGCTGCGCGAGGCGAAGGTCCACACGACGTGGGCCGAGCCCGACGAGGCCTACGAGGCGGCCGTGAAGGGCTACGCGACCGGCCTGCGCACGCACGCAGCGTTCCTCGCCGACTTCGAGCCGTTCCTCGAGCGTCTGCTGCCCGTCGCCGAGCGTCACGCCCTTGGGCAGCTGCTGCTGAAGCTGACCGTGCCCGGCCTGCCGGACGTGTACGGGGGCGACGATCTGTGGTTCCTGGCGCTCGTCGATCCGGACAACCGCCGCCCGGTCGACTGGGCCGCCCGCCGCGCGGCGCTCGACGGGCTGCGCGCCGGCGCTGCACCGACGCGCGAGACCGTGAAGCTATGGCTCATCTGGCGGGCGCTGGGCCTGCGCAACCGCCGTCCGGCGGCGTTCGAGGGTGCGTACACGCCGATCGACGCGGGCGACGGGATCGTCGCCTTCCTGCGCGGCGTCGGCGAGGTGTTCGTCGCGGTCCGCGTGCGGGAGGACGCCCCGGCGGTGCAACCGCCCGAGGGCGCCTGGCGCGACGTGCTCGCGGGTGCGCCCGGCGACTATGGCCTCGTGCTGCTCGAGCGCGACGACGCGATCGCCTCGTAGCGACCCGCCACGCCGAGCTTGCGGTACACGTGCTCGAGATGCTTCTCGACCGTGCGCCGGCTGATCCGCAGCGCCAGTCCGACCTCGCCGTTGGAGGCGCCGCGCGCGACCCGGCGCAGGACCTCCGTCTCGCGGCCCGTGAGGCCGCCGCAGGGGGCGAAGACCGCCGAGTCGCGCACGAGTGCCGCCAGCGCCGGCCATGCGCGCCGCAACAGAGCGATGTCGTCGTCGTCGAAGTCGGGCCGCGCGCGGTGGAAGGCGATGCCGACGGCGTTCGCGCCAGGCGCGGGCAGCGCGACGCACAGCACGTGCTCGACGCCGAGCGGCCTGTCGGGGTCGGCGGCGGGCAGGTGGTGGTGCCCGACGGGCGGATGCCCGGCGGTGTGACGGCCGTCGAGCTCGCCCCAGACGACGCGGTCGCAGGGGAGCAGGCGCGCCAGCACGTCCACCGCCGCCCGTCGGAACGCGACCCGGTCGGGCGCGGTCTCCGCCGCGGCGAACAGATCCAGGACCGCTGACAGGTCGTGCATGGAGGCCTCGGCGGCGAGCCTACGCCGCCGAGACCGGTCGCGACAGGGGAGGGGTTCTCAGACCACGCTTCCGGCGGGCGTGCCCTCCTGGATGCCGCCGCGGATCATCTCGCGGAGCTCAGCGTTGTCCTCGTGGCCGTGCACGGCCACCGCGTGCTGCGCCGCCGCTTCGAGGACCTCGTCCTCGGTGTCGGCGGAGATCGCGATCGAGCAGTTCATCTCGCTCGGGATCTGCCGGCAGTCGACGTACCTTCGCGCCATCGGGGCCTCCTTCGTCCGGAGCCGGGGGTGCAGGAAAGCCAAGCCCCACCGTGTGGGCCGGTCAATACGTGATGGCACGTACGCCTCAGGCGGCGACGTACGGGATCGTCTGCGGCCCCTCGGGGAGCACGCAGACGCGGGCGTCGGGGCCCGCGGCGTCCAGCGCCGACGCGACGGTCTCGGACACGTCGTCGGAGTGGCCCAGGTGCGCGCTGTGCAGCGCGTCTGCGTCGAGGAAGTCGGAGTGCACGACGACGTCGGCCTGGACCTGGATCTTCGCCTGGACCTGCACCTGCCACTGGTCGGCGATCGTGTCCTTGCGCGCGGCGATCGCGTCGAGCAGCGCCTGCGGTGACGGGGCGGAGGCGAGGACCTCGCGGTAGGAGCCGTGGTCAGGGAAGCCGTCCCGGCACTCCGCGGCGCACACGATCGTGCCGCCGTCGCGCACCACGGTCGAGGCCGCGCTCATGCCCTTCACGGCCTGGTAGAGGTTCTGGTCCAGCGGGAAGCCGGAGTTCGTCGTGACCACGACCTCGAAGCGCGATGGCACCTGCTGCATCGCCGACCCGCGCGCCGCCTCACACGCAGCGCGGTGCATCGGCGACAGATCGCCGCCGAACGCGCGGACGATCTGCTGCTCGCGGTTCAGCGTCACGTCGAGGGCGAAGTCGACCGCGCCCACCGCGGCGACGACGGCCCGGATGTCGTCGTGCACGGGGTTGCCCTCGATGATCCCCCAGATCGCGTTCGGGTGGCCGATGCGCGACGCGTCGTGGAGCGTGAGGACGGTGTCGAGCCCGGCCAGGCCGGGCGTCACGAGCTTGGGGCCGCCGCTGAAGCCCGCGAAGAAGTGCGGCTCGACGAAGCCGGTGGTGATGCGCAGATCGGCCTGGACCCACTCTGTGTTCAGCCAGACCGGCACGCCGTTGCCGTGCTCCCCCATCCAGGTGAGCGACGCGTCGTCGCGAGCGTCGTGGTTGACGACGCGGACGCTGTCGTAGACCTCGTCGCCGAGCATGCGACGCAGCTCCTGCTCGGTGTTGCCGCGGTGCGTCCCCGTCGCGACGAGGATCGTGACGTCGTCGAGGTCGATGACCCCGTCGAGCTCCTCGAGGACGGCGGGGATCATGAGGTGACGCGGCTGCGGGCGCGTGCCGTCGCACATCGAGATCGCGACGGTCTGCCCGGGCTTGGCCAGCTCGCGCAGCGGGGCGCCGGAGACCGGTTGGCGCATCGCGGTGCGCAGCGTCGCCATCGGATCGGGGGCCGCCCGGGCGTGCACCGGTTGCACGACTGTCGTGCGATCGTCGGGGAGCTCCACGCGGAGCCCCTCCTCGCCGTACGCCAGCCAGACCTCCATGTCGCGGAGGCTACTTCGTGCGGTTAGCCTGCGCCCTATGGAAGCGGGTCTCACCGGGCCCCACGCCGCGACCGCAGTCGAGCTCAAGGAGCGCATGGCGGCCGAGAGGCGCGGGCTCCCGTTCCTCATCCTGCGCGATGCCGCCGCGACGCAGATCCTCGTCGAGCTGCCGCTGGACGGCCAGCCGACCCGCACCGTCGGCCGAGCCGCCGAGTGCGACATCGCCCTGCCGTGGGACGGGCAGGTCTCGCGTGTGCACGCGGAGTTCGTGTGCGTCGGGCGCGACTGGGCGATCGACGACGGCGGGCTGTCGCGCAACGGCACGTTCGTCAACGGCCAGCGCATCGCCGAGCGTCGTCGCCTGCACGACGGCGACACGCTGCGCTTCGGCGCGACGGCGATGGTCTTCCGGCGCCCGTCCGAGGCGATGTCGGTCTCCTCGGCCACCGTCGTCGCGACCGGCCTCCCGGGCCCGACCAGCCTGTCGGACGCCCAGCGTGCCGTGCTGCGTGAGCTGTGCCGCCCGCTCGCGACGCAGTCCGGCCGCGCGCGCCCCGCGACCAACCCGGAGATCGCCGCTGCGTTGTTCCTCTCGCTCGACGCGATCAAGGGCCACCTGCGCGTGCTGTTCGTGAAGTTCGGTGTCGATGGGCTCGCCCAGAACGAGAAGCGGCTGCGCCTCGCCGAGCGGGCGCTGGACTCCGGGGCGGTGCTGCTCGCGGAGCTGCGCGAGCCGCGCGACTAGCTCGCGGCCGAGCGCAGCTCGTCGAGCTCCTGCTCGATCCCGGCGGCGAGGACGTCGAGTCCGTCGACACCGTCGCGATCGGCGCACAGGCCGAAGGTCAGCAGGCCCCCCGCCGAGAAGACCGCGACCCGCAGCGCGTGCCAGTCGGCGACCTCGGCGAGCGCGTAGACCGCCTGCACCGGGCGGCCGAGCGTGGTGACCGTGCCGCGCGGGCCGGGGACGTTGGAGACGTTGAGGGTGAACACGTGCGGGTTCATCGACCAGTGCACCGCGACCTGACCGCCGATGCGGAGGAAGGTGCCGAGCTGCAGCGCGTCGTGTCGGGCCTTGCGGAACGTGCACTCGCGTGAGATCGCCAGCAGTCGGGCGACGGCGTCGGGCTCGCCCAGTGGGATGTCGACGAAGAAGAACGAGTCGGCGTTGCCGAGCGCGTCGGCCGGCTCCTGCACGCGGTGGAGGCTCACCGGCACCTTCACGCGCATCCGGTGCAGCGGCGCGTCGCGCGCCAGCAGCCAGCGGCGCAGGCCGCCCGCGGTCGCGCCGAGCACGAGGTCGTTGACCGTCAGGTGCACGCCGAACGCGTCACGCAGCGCGCCGATCGCGGCAAGCTCGGCCGACGCGAACGCCGTGACGCGCGAGGACCCGACCCGCCTGGCGAGCGATGAGCGAGGGACGGCCGGCGCGAGCTCTCGCTCGATCGCGGCCGACAGCCGCGGGATGTCGGCGAGGTGGTGGCGCGGTGGCGGCTCGGCTGCGGGGGTGGGCGACGGCCCGGGCGGCGGAGCGTCCACGTCCCACAGCAGCGCCGTGGCGATGCGCCGCGCCGCCATGCCGTCCGCCATCGCGTGGTGGACCTTCAGCACGAGCGTGTGGCCGCCGACGAGATCGACCGACCAGAGCGGACGATCGCGGTCCAGCCGCTCCTCCATGAGCCCGGCCACGGCGTCCTCGACGGTCCCGGTCTGCGGGTGCTCGCGGACGTGCTGGTCGAGATCGAACGCCGGCGCCGGCGCCCAGGCGAGTCCGTCCCCGTCCGCGGAGAGCCGCTCGGTGAGGAGCGGGATGCGGTCGAGGCGGCCGGCCACCTGCGCGCGCAGCTCCGCGAGCGCCACCGGGGCGGCCTCGGGCGCGAGCGTCGTCACCTTCAGGGTGTGCCCGGCCACCCGCGGCGTCTCCAGCCCGAGGATCCGGACGTCCTCCGCGCTCAGTCGCACGCCGCGGAATCTAACGAGTGGTCGGGTGCACTAGGCAGCGAGGTCGGCGGGCGCTTCGAGCAGACGCTCGATCTCCGCGGGGCCGACCGGGCGCGCGAAGTGGTATCCCTGCGCAACGGAACAGGCCATGCCACGCAGCGCGTCGGCCTGCGCGGGCGTTTCGACGCCCTCGGCCAGCGCGCGCAGGCCGAGCGACCGCGCGAGCTGCACCACCGCGTCGAAGATCGCGGTGCCCTCGCTCGACCGGCCGAGGCCTTCGACGAAGGAGCGGTCGATCTTCAGCGTGTCGATGGGGAGGATCGTCCGCAGCTGGCCGAGGGAGGACTGCCCGACTCCGAAGTCGTCGATCGCGAGGCGGACGCCGAGTCCCTTGAGGGCGACCAGCGCGCGCTGCGTGGTCTCCGGGTCGGCGATGAGGGTCGACTCGGTGACCTCGAGGCAGAGCCGCTGCGGGTCCAGGCCCGTCTCGCGCAGGATGCCCTCGACGAGATCCGGGAACGCGGGGTCGGCGAGCTGACGCGGGGAGACGTTGACCGCCATCTCGACCCCGGACCACGCGCACGCCTGCACGCACGCCTCGTGCAGCGCCCATGCCCCGATCGGGCCGATGAGGCCGTTGCGCTCGGCGATCGGGACGAACGCGAGCGGCGGGACGACGCCCAGCCGCGGATGATCCCAGCGCAGGAGCGCCTCGGTCCCGATGATCTCGCCGGTGCGCAGGTCGAACTGCGGCTGGTAGACGAGTCGCAGTTGGTCGCGGGCGACCGCGCGGCGCAGGTCGCCCTCGAGCTCCATCCGCTGCTGGACCTCGGTGCGCAGCGCGGTGTCGAACCGCTCCGCACGGTCCTTGCCGAGCGCCTTCGCGCGGTACATCGCCGCGTCGGCGTCGCGCAGCATCTCCTCGGAGCTCAGCTCGCCGGCAGCGGCGCAGCGCACGCCGACGCTCGCCGTGACGTAGCGCTCCTGGCCCTCGACCGTGATCGGCGCGCCCAGGGCGGCCGCGATCCGGTCGGCGACCTCGGCTGCGAGGTCCTCGTCGTCGACGCCGGGCAGGAGGATCGCGAACTCGTCGCCGCCGAAGCGCGCGATGGTGTCGCCCGGGCGCAGCGCGTGGCGCAGCCGTCCCCCGACGATGACCAGCAGCTCGTCGCCCGCCGAGTGACCGAGCGAGTCATTGACGATCTTGAACTCGTCGAGGTCGACGAACAGCACTGCGGTGGGGCCGGCGTCCAGTGCGTCGCCGAGCTTCTCGCTGAAGAGGGCGCGATTGGGGAGCCCCGTCAGCTCGTCGTGGTGGGCCTGATGGTCGAGCTGGGATTCGATCTCCTTGCGCACGGAGATGTCGAGCATGTGCGTGACCAGGGCGTTGGGGTGACCGTCGCCGTCGCGGACGACGGACTGGCGCCAGAGCGCCCAGCCGGTCGAGCCGTCGGCGCGGATGAAGGTGACCTCGTCGCTGCCGTGGCGCAGGGACGAGGCGACGTCGGCGAGCCGAGTGCCGGTCAGGTCCTCGTCGTTGTGGCCGGTGACGCTCAGGAACGTCGCGTTCACGCGCTCGATGCGACCGTCGAGGGTCGTGAGCACCATGCCGGTGGGCGCGTCGTCGAACGCGGAGCGGAACTCCGCGCTGGCCTGCAGCGCCTCGGCCCGCGCGTCCTCGTTCAGTCGCCAGGTGATGGTGTTCGCCGCGCCGAGGGCGAGGATGAACCCGCCGTGGACGCCGGCCCAGAGCAGCGGGCTGCCGCCGTGGCCGTAGACCGCCTGCGGGGAGATGACGCCCATGACGGTGTGGTGCAGGACGACGTAGAGGAACGCGAGCCCGTACGGCACCCATTCCTCATAGAGCGCGCAGAGCGTGACGACGACGAAGAAGTGGAAGTGCGCCTCGGTCTGCCCGTGCCAGAGGTGCACGACGACCGCGGAGGAGGTCAGCAGGGAGAGGCAGCACGCCGCGGCGCGCCAGCGGCGCTCGGGGTACGTCCAGGTGGCCAGCGCGGCGAGCATGACGACGGGCGCGACGTCGACCATCCCGTGGTAGAGGGGATAGCCGGCCAGGACGGCGATGAGCAGGAGGACCGGGACATGCGCCCAGGCGAGCGCGAGCAGCCAGCGATGCCGCCGGGCCCACATGGCGTCGGGCAGCGTGTCGCCGCGCGGCATCCATGCGCGAATCCGGTCCACACCTCGGTGATCGACGCGCTCCGGTCAGGCTTGAGGTGCGTCGTCCCAGCGCAGACCGGTCGCCGCCGGCCGGGGCTCCAGCGGGCTCGTGGGCAACCCCGAGGGCGGGTCGTCGCCGTGGAAGCCGGTGGGCGACACGTCGTTCGGTGTCGTCGGGTGGAAGATCGAGGCGAGCAGCTGGATCTGCCCGCGGCCGGGGCCGAGCTCGAACTGCCCGCCGCCGTACGCGCCGATGTCGCGCGCCGCGAGCCAGTCGTACGCGTCGAACAGGCCCCTGAGGCTGCCGAACCGCGACGGCTTCACGTTGACCATGCGCGGTGGGAACGGCAGGGCCTCGATGTCGGCGATGCTGTGGATCGGCGCGTCCCACGTGATCTGGTCGCGGTAGGGCTTCAGCAGCTCGTCGATCTCCGGGGTGAGCCGCGGGTCCTCGTACCACGCGTCGGGGAACGCCGCGACGACGCGCCCGTAGAGGTCGGGGTCGGCGCCGACGTCGACGACGGCGCCCTCGTAGTGGCCCTTGAAGTCGACGCTGTCCACCGCTCCCGTGGCGACGAGCCCGGCGACGATCTCGTCCGTCCAGGTCGGGGTCGGATCGAGCTTGAAGCGCAGCGACGGGTAGCTGTCCAGCCGCCGCTGCAGCGGCTCCAGCGAGGCTGGCTCGCCGAGGCGCAGCGAGACGACGAACGTCATCGGCCCCGGCTCGCGGCCGAGCGCCTCGTGCAGGGGAAGTCCGGCCTGGTTGAGCGCGAGGTCCAGCGCGGCCGACTCGTACGCCCAGCGGCGGTAGCGTCGGTAGACGTCGCGCTCCAGCTCGCGGCCGGGGAAGAGGTCGAGCCCGCCGACGTGCTCCGCGAAGGACGCGAGCGTCCAGGTCCCAGCCAGCGGGAGCGACGGGCCTGCCTCCCAGGCCGCCTCCTGCTCGGTTGCCTCGTAGGTGACGTCCTCGCCGACGCCGTCGGTCTCGTCCCCGCGAAGGCGGATGACGGTGCTGAGGCGCTCGAAGCCGCTCGAGACGTTCATACGCAGCGGCTCGAGCGCGTAGTCGTCGATCCGCAGCGGCAGATCGGCCAGGCGCTCCCAGGTGGTCGTCACGCGGTGAACCTAGCCCTCGAGGCGAGCGACCAGCTCGTCGAGGCGCAGGGCGTCGAGGCCCTGGCTCACGGCGTCCAGCTCCCCGGCGCAGAACTCGATCAGCCCGCGGCCCTCGCGGCACAGGTCGAGCGTCTCCCGCAGGCCGGCCTCGCCCGAGTCGAGCCGCTCGATGATCGATTCCAGGCGCCCGGAGGCCGTCTCGTACGTCAGCTCCGTCATGTCGAGTCCTTCAGCGTTGCATTCACCGAGCCGTCGGCGAAGCGGATCCGGACATCACCGGCGACGCGGGCCGCCGCGGCGTCGGTGACGGGCATGCCGGCTGCGTCCTGCACGAGCACGTAGCCGCGGGCGAGCGTGCGCTCGGGATCGTGCGCCGCCAGCGCGGCTGCGAGTCCGTCGAGGCGCTTCTCGCGCGACGCGTGCTCCGGTCCTGCGCCCGCCGCGGCGCGACGCGCGAGCGACTGCGCGCGGCGCGCGGTCGCGCGCTCCTCCGCGTCGACGCGCCGGCGTGCGCTCGCCCGCAGCTCGCGCAGGTCCTGGTGCAGCGCCCGGCGCTGGCGTGCGACGTGCTCGCCGGGCGCGCGCGAGAGCCGCGCCAGCACGCGTGCCCGGTCGGCCACGGCGCGGCGGCCGTGGCGGGCGAGCCGCGCCGAGCCGCGCCCGAGGGCCTCGCGCGCCGCGTCGACGTGCAGCGGCACCGCCGCCTCCGCCGCGTGCGTCGGCGTCGAGCAGCTCACCGCGGCGACGTCGTCGATCAGCGTCCGGTCGCTGTGGTGGCCCACCGATGCGATCACCGGCACGCGCAGCAGCGCCACGGTGCGGCACAGCGTCTCGTCGCAGAACGCCAGCAGATCGGCCAACGAGCCGCCACCGCGGGCGACGATCGCGACATCGACGCCGGGCAGCGCCGCCAGGTCGCTCAGCGCGCGGCCGACCGCGGGCGCCGCGTGACGGTCCTGCACCGGGGCGAAGGCCCAGACCAGCCGGCCCGCCCAGCCGCGGCGCTGCAGGCCGGCGAGCACGTCGTCGCGCGCCTTGCCGCGCTCGCCGCAGACCACGCCGATCGTGCGCGGGAGCGCGGGTCGCGCAAGCGTCTTCTGCGGCTCGCACAGCCCCTCGGCGACCAGCCGCCGCCGCACCTGCTCGATGCGGGCCAGCAGGTCGCCCTCGCCGGCGATCCGCAGGCTCGTGACCGCGAAGGAGAAGTGCGGCGAGCTGGCGGCGCTGCCGGGGTAGAAGTCGCAGCCGCCGGCCACGACGACCTGCGCGCCGTGCGCGAGCGCTCCGGGCGCGAGCCCGAGGCGGTCGAAGTCCTCACGCCACATCGCGCAGGGGACGGCACCGCGCGCGTCGCGCAGCTCGAAGTACACCCGCGCCCGCGTCAGCTTGACGTCGCAGGCCTCGCCCGTCAGCTGGACGTGGGCGAAGCCGCGCAGGCGCTCGCGCAGCGCCGCGGCGTAGTCGCCGACCGCGTAGGGGCCGGGCAGCGCGGAGCCGGGGACGCCTGCTGATGCCGTCGGGGCGGCCATCCCCGGACCGTACGGTCCGGGACGGACGTCAGTGCGGCGCGGCCGGCGCGGGGCTCTCGTCCGCGAGCTCGATGCCGGCGCGGTTGGACGCCAGCGGGGGGATCGCGGGCTCGTGCCGTGTCCCGCGGACCTCTCCGGAGCGCCCGAGCGCCGTGAGGCGCGCGATCTCCCGCTCACCCTCGGTCCGGGCCGGGTGGCCGGCGGGCAGCGGCTCGATGAGCCGCGCGATCCGGTTGCGGATCTGCAGCGCGAAGTGCGGCGTGGACGCGCCCATGAGCTGACGCACGTCTTCGACCGAGACGTCGTGGCCGGGAACCCGGCGTTCAGGATGCTCTGCTTCGCTCACTGGCTGCGGATGGGGGAGATCTCGAGAAGGTCGTCGATCGCGGACTGCGTCGCCGGCGGCACCGACGTGCGGTCCCCGACGATCCAGCCGTGATTGTAGACGCCGCGCACCGGGCTCTCCGCGTAGCCCGGTTGGATGTCCAGCAGATACGCGCGCAGCGGGGCGGGGACGGAGCCGTCGGCGGGCAGGGCGAGCAGCGGGCCGTAGCTCCCGGAGTTCGACAGCGGCGCCGCCGCGACCGCCAGCAGCGGCACCTTGGTGGAGGTGAAGACGAGTCCGTGGCCGGGATCGTCCACGGCCCAGCCGGCCGCACCGTCACGAAGGCGCGCCGCGGCGATCGAGGTCGTCGTGGGGTCCGTGCCTGCGACGCGCGTCACCCGGCCGAGCTTGGCGAGCTTCTGCTCGACCGACTTCGAGAGCACGTCCTCGCCGCCGAGCAGGTAGATCCGCGGGCGGTTGTGCGAGCTGATCGCCAGCTGCGTGACCTCCGGGAGCGCGTCGCGCGACGCGAAGAGGATCGGCGACCCCGACCGCGCGGCCCAGCCCGCGGCGATCATCGCGATCTCCGGCTTCTCGGATGTCGTCACGATCACGCTTCGCGACGGCTGGCCCGCGACGCTCGTCGCGAAGGTGTCCATCGCGCGAGCGGTCTCCTCGGCCGTGGGCGCGGTGACGTCGACCGCCTTGAGCCCAGCCGGGCGCGGGACGTCGCCGACGCGGACGACCTGCGCGCCGCCGGCATCCGAGGACCCAGTCGGCTTCAGCGCCTCCAGCGCCACGCGGGTCGGCTCGGGCATCTTGGTGGCGTCGCTCAGCAGGACCGGTGAGCGCAGCGGCGAACCCGCAAGGACGGAAGCTGTGAGCGCACCTCTCCAGTCCCCGCTGTCCGCCAACACGATCGTCCCGGGCCCCTTGCCCGGATACACAGCACGTGCGATCGCGGCGGCGGCCTGCGCCGGGTCAGAGGATTCCACCCGTGTGGTGTTCTTCGTGGCCGTACCGGGCATACCAAGGGTGGCCGCGTCGGGCTCGCTCTCGGGCGTGGATCCACCGCCGGGGTCGCCGTCGTTGCCGCCGAAGCATCCGGCGAGCGCGAAGACCACGACGAGCAGGCAAATCAGGCGCCTCACAGGAGGCGAGAGTAGACGTCGGATGAAGCACTGTTCGCCGGTTCATCGGCGGGCAGGGCGGCGCGCAGGTTGTCAGAACAACACTGCATGTCGTCGTGCAGGTGTGTATTGTGGCCGACTCACTGCCGAATCCCGAGCGATGAGCACGGGATCGGGGGACCCAAGTTGTTGGGGCGAATCATGGGCCGAGGCCCGAGAAGCGCTGCCTTTCTGCGCTAGCCCGTCAGCTAACCCCGTAGGCCGACGAAAGAGGGTGTTCAGGACGTGAGGGCTCGTGCCCTGTTGACGATGACGGCCGCGATCGCGGGGTTCTCCCTGTGCGCGACCGACGCGATGGCGCAGGACACGGCTGCCAACGGCGGTGCCGCGTATGGAGCCCCGACCGCCGACACCCGCGTCGCAGCCCAACAGGGCATCCCGGCTCCCACGCCGGTCGCCGGCGAGGTCGGCGCCGCCACCCCGGCCCCTCCGGCTCCCGTCCCGGGCAGCGTCGCCACCGTCGACCCGGCCAGCGGCCTCGCCGCCCCGCCGGTGGACGCGCCCCCGGCCGTGCAGAACGCGATCATCGCCGCCAACGCGATCATCGGGAAGCCCTACAAGTACGGCGGCGGCCATCGCCGCGGCTTCCTCGACCCCCGTGGCTACGACTGCTCCGGCACCGTCTCCTTCGCGCTGAACGGCGGTGGCCTCATCGAGGATCCGCTCGATTCATCAGGCTTCTTCAAATGGGGCGAGAAGGGCACCGGCGACTGGATCACCGTCTACACGAAGTCCTCGCACGCCTTCATGGTCATCGCGGGCCTGCGGCTCGACACCAGCGCCGCAGGTGACCCGTCGGGCGGGAAGGGTCCTCGCTGGCGGCCGGTGCTGCGCTCCACGCGCGGCTTCAAGGCCCGCCACCCCGAGGGTCTCTAGGACTGACCGATCAGGGGAGGTCCTCGCCGCGCGCCCTGCGTTCGGCGAGGATCGTCTCGCGCTCGGCCAGCGCGCTCTGCCGGCGTAGCTGCGCCTCGCGCTCGCGGCGCCGGTCCTCGTCGTTCTCCATGAGCAGCGGCGGCACCTCGACCGGGTGGCCCGACGCGTCGATGGCGACCATCGTGAGGTAGGCGCTGTTCGTGTGCTGCAGCGCGCCGGTCGCGATGTCCTCGGCCTCCACACGGACGCCGACCTCCATCGAGGTGCGCCATACGGCGTTGACGGAGGCACGGAACGTCAGGAGCTGACCGAGCCGGATCGGCAGCAGGAACGTCATCCTGCCCATCGCCGCGGTGACCACCATCTGACGGCAGTGACGCACAGCCGCAGTCGCCGCCGCTTCGTCGCAGAGGCGCATCACGGCGCCGCCGTGCACCGATCCGGCGATGTTCGCGTCGGTCGGCCCCATCCAGTGGGTCAGCACCGAGCGTGACGCAGAGACGGGGCGTGGGTCCACGGCTGGTAGAACTATCTCAGGAACTTTCCAAAGGAGCCCACATGGCCGGGATGTCCGGACGCTTCTCCACCGTCGTCAAGGCGAAGATCAACAAGCTGCTGGACAAGGCCGAGGATCCGGGCGAGACCCTCGACTACAGCTACCAGGCCCAGCTGCAGAACCTGCAGAACGTGAAGAAGGGCATCGCCGACGTCGTGACGGCGAAGAAGCGTCTGCAGATGCAGGCTGAGAAGCTCGAGCAGAGCGTCGTCAAGCTCGACACGCAGGCGCGTCAGGCGCTGGGCGCCGGCAAGGAGGATCTCGCCCGCATGGCGCTCGAGCGCAAGACGGTCGCGCAGACCGAGCTGCAGACGCTCGACACGCAGATCGCCGAGCTCGAGGACCAGCAGACCAAGCTGACGGAGTCCGAGCAGCGGCTGCGCACCAAGGTCGAGGCCTTCCGCACCAAGAAGGAGGTCATCAAGGCGCAGTACAACGCCGCCGAGGCCCAGGTGCGGATCTCCGAGGCCGCGACGGGCGTGGGCGAGGAGATGGCCGACGTCGGCCTCGCGATGCAGCGTGCGGTGGACAAGACCGAGCAGATGCGCGCGCGGGCAGGCGCAGTCGAGGAGCTCGAGGCCGCCGGCACGTTCGACGACATCACGCAGCTCGGCTCGGGCGAGGACGACATCGACCGCCAGCTGCGCGAGCTGGGCCAGACCGGGCAGGTCGACGACGAGCTGGCGAAGATGAAGGCGGAGCTGGGCACCGGCGGCGCGCCGCAGGGCGAGCTGGGCGAGGGCAAGGCCGGCGCATGATCGTCCGGATCATGGGCGAGGGCCAGTTCCGCATCGACGACAGCGACCGCGACAACCTCAACCAGCTCGACAACGCCGCCGTCGCCGCCTCCGAGGGCGGCGACGAGACGGCGTTCCTCACGACGTTCGCGACGCTGCTCGATCACGTGCGCGAGGTCGGGATCCCGCTGGACGACGACGAGCTCCACGGGTCCGACGTCCTGTTCCCGCCGGCGGACACCACGTTCGCCGAGGCGAAGGAGGAGTTCACCGGCGAGGGCCTGATCCCGGACTGACCCGGGCTAGTCCGTCCACGGTGACTCGTCGGGCACCGCGTCGTCGTCGTGATGGGTCCCGAAGGCCAGCAGCTCCAGGCCCCCGGAGCCGGCCGCGAACGCGCGCATCGTGTCCGGCGCGACGCGCAGCGCGTCCATCGACCTCAGCTGATGCGTCTCGCCGCCGACGAGCGCGGTGCCACCGCCGGAGAGCACGACGTAGATCTCCTCGTCGGTCCTGTGGCTGTGGCCGAACGGCATTCGCTGCTCTGGCTTGAGGCGCTGCAGCGAGACGCCGGTCTGCTCGCAGCCGAGCTGCGTGCGCGGGAAGTGCGCCTCGAGGATCTCCCCCAACCCGTGCTTGGCGGCGTCGTCCTCCGTCTCCAGGAGGTTGATGAGCGTGTATGCGGACATGACCGGACCGTACGCTGCGGACCGTGACCGGTCTTGGAGGAACGCGACAGGCTGAGGAGGACCGCCGCGGCATCCTCGAGCCCGACGAGGGGATGGCGCACTTCCGGTTGGCGCGGCGCCATCCGTCGCCGGACCTGGCAGGCGTGATCGACCGCCATTGGGTCGTCCGCTGGGACCTCCGCGGCCGGGAGTCCTTCGACCAGCAGATACTGCCCCACCCGTGCGTCAACCTCGTGTGGGAGCCCTCGGGTCCGGCCGTCTACGGGATCGTCGAGGGGCGTTCGGTGCATCACCTGCAGGCGCGCGGCGAGGCCGTCGGCGTCAAGTTCCTCCCGGGAGCGTTCGCGCGGTTCTCGGCGCTGCCCGCCGTCGAGCTGACCGGCAGGGTCGTCAGCTTCGAGGAGGCCCTCGGCCCCGGCGGCGCGGAGCTGGCGCGGGCGGGCGAGGCGGCCGCATCGTCGCAGGAGCGCGTCGTGCTGGCGGAGGAGTTCCTGCGCGGCCGGGGGGTGGAGCCCGATCCGCGTGTCGAGACGGTCGTCGCCGTCGCCGAGGCGATGCGCTCAGGGCCGCCCGACCGGCGCGTCGCCGACGTCGCCGCGGACCACGGACTCTCGGTCCGAACGCTGCAGCGGCTGTTCCGCGAGCACGTCGGCGTGAGCCCCAAGTGGGTGCTGCAGCGCTACCGGATGCACGACGCTGCGGAGCGCATCGCGGCCGGCGAGGCACCGGACCCGGCCGAGCTCGCGCTGGAGCTCGGCTACTTCGACCAGGCGCACTTCGGCAACGACTTCCGCCGCTACGTCGGCATCCCGCCGGCGGCCTACGCCGCCGCGTGTGCCGCGGCGGCAGAGTCGGTTGCGGCCTAGGTGGAGGCCTCGCGGCCGAGCGCGATCTGGCGGGTCTCCCACTCGGAGA
The DNA here is from genome assembly GCA_963837655.1 of uncultured Solirubrobacterales bacterium. Classification (GTDB taxonomy): domain Bacteria; phylum Actinomycetota; class Thermoleophilia; order Solirubrobacterales; family Solirubrobacteraceae; genus CAVVSD01. Next base: position 249,470 of record CAWIOK010000023.1, on the reverse strand, counting down.
TCTCGAAAGGCTTGCCTGGGGAGGCGCCGACCGCGAGCACGAGGGTCCCGCCCTCGATGGCGTGCGCCTCGCGGTGCACGGCGGGGGAGTCGGGCTTCACGAAGCCGGGTGCGGCGACGTCGAACGTCTCGCCGTCGAGCGTGAAGCGCGCCGCGCCGGCGACGACGGCGTAGACCTCCTCGTGGCCGGTGCCCACCTCGTCGTGGGGCTCGACGACGAGCGCGCCGGGCTCGGCGCCGAGGAAGGCGTTCAGGCCGAAGGCGGTCACGCCGAGCGCGTCGCGGACCGGGCGCCAGTCGAGTCCCTCCACGCACGGCACGGGCGCGGGGGCGACGTCGTGGAGGCTGAGGACCTTCGCGGGGATCTCGCTCATCAGATCGGGATACCCCACATCGGCAGCCAGCGCTCGAGCTCCTCCTCCACCGGCAGCTCCGTGCCGATGATCGCCTTCATCTGCAGCTCGCGCTCCGCGTCGCGCGCCTGCTCGCCGCCGGCCGGGACGAACGGGTACCACGTGCCGCGCTTGTAGTTGTAGATCAGGTAGATCTGGCGGTCGCGGGCGTCCTTGAAGGAGAACACGGCCGCGAGGACCCTGTCGCCGTAGCCGCCGACCGCGAGGGCGTCGCTGACCGCGTTGATCCCGACGACGAGGTCCTCCACGTCGGGATCGCTGAGGATCATCCAGCGGTAGCCGTAGGAGTCGGTCTCCACGGTGAGCGTCGTCCCGGTCTCCTCGCCCGTGCCGCGCACGAGCTCCTCCATCTCGGAGACGATCGCGTCGAAGTCCGCGGTGTCGACCGGCTGGAAGAGGATGGCCGACGTCCCGCGTGTCGTGATGTTGTGCTCGGTCTCGAGCGTGATGTACGCCGTGGTGAGCGCGAACAGCCGATCCTGCGCAGCGATCGGCTTGGCCTTCGTCCGCCCCAGCAGGCTGTCAAGAAAGCCCATCCGACAGTTCTAGCGCGCGCCTTGCAGCTGCGCCTCGAGGCGCGCCAGCTGTGCGATCCGCTGCTCGACCGGCGGGTGCGTCGAGAAGAGGTTCAGCAGCGACTTCTTCGCGCCCGCGGGGATGATGTAGAAGGCGTTCATCTCCGAGTGGGCACGCAGGTCGTCGAGCGGCAGGCGATCCATCGTCCCGCTGATCTTCAGGAGTGCCGAGGACAGCGCGCTCGGCCGGCCGGTGATCGCGGCCGCGCCGCGGTCGGCGGCGAACTCGCGGTAGCGCGAGAGGGCCTGCATGAGCACGAAGGACACGACGTAGACGACGAGTGAGACGAGGATCAGCGGCAGGATGCCCGGGGAGTCCTCGTCGTCGCTGGAGCCGCCGAAGAAGAAGCCGAACTGGAGGATCAGCGAGGCGATCGACGCGAAGAACGAGGCGATGGTCATGATCATCACGTCGCGATGGCGCACATGGGCCAGCTCGTGCGCCATGACGCCCTCGAGCTCGGCGGGCGACAGCAGCTCGAGGATGCCGGTGGTCGCCACGACCGTCGCCGACTTCTGCGAGCGGCCCATCGCGAAGGCGTTGGGCATCGAGGTGTTGACGATGCCGATCTTCGGCTTCGGCAGGTCGGCCTGGACGCAGAGGCGCTCGATCATCGCGTGCAGCTCGGGGGCCTCCTGCGGGCTGACCTTCTGCACGCCCATCGTGGCCAGGGCGATCTTGTCGGAGGCGAAGAGCTGGAAGAGGAACAGCCCGGCCGCGATGACGAAGATCGTCGCGCCAGAGGCTCCGCTGGCAAAGAGGGCGGCGATGAGCACGACGTACAGGGCGCCGAGCAGGAACACCGTGATCAGCATCCGGATCTGGAGCCCGGTATCGGCGCGGAGCGCCACCTTCGTCTGTGCCATGCGGCGAGTGTAGGTATGGAGCGTTAAGGCATCCTGAAGGTTCCCTGTGTGCGCTCGGCTGCAAGGATGCGCCCACGCAACGCGCCTGTCGGGCAGCGTCGCGGACGTCCCGTAGCCTGCCGCCTTCGCCGATGCGCCGTCTCATCGTCCTCATCGCGTGCGTCGCGGTCCCCTTCGCGCTCTGGGCGGCACTTCCGCTCGGGTCGGACGCTGCCACGCCGTCCCAGGGCAAGCTCGACGAGCTCAACGGGAAGATCGACCGGACCCGCGACAAGATCGGCAGGAAGAAAGGCGCCGAGAAGACGCTGTCGAGCGACATCGCGCAGTACTCGCAGCGGATCCGCAGGCTGCAGAGCAAGATCGCGGCCCTCGCGAGTCGGCAGGAGGTCCTGCAGCGCGACCTCGACGCCAAGCGCGCCGAGCTCGAGCAGGTGCGGACCGATCTGCGCTCCGAGCGTGCGCGGCTGATCCGGCTGCAGCGACGGCTGCGGGAGGCGCGCACGATGCTCTCCGCGCGGCTCGTGGAGCTCTTCAAGGCGGACAAGCCCGACATCATCACGGTCGTCCTCGGTTCGACCGACTTCGCCGATCTGCTGGAGCGGACGGAGTTCATCCGCAGGATCTCCGACCAGGACCGCCAGGTCATCCTGCTCGTGCGCACCGCGAAGGCGGACGCGGTGAGCACCGAGGCGCGTCTGTCCAAGCTCGAGACCCGGCAGCAGAGGATCACGGCGACGGTGCAGTCGCGCCGTGACGAGATCAGCGCCGTGAAGAGCGACCTCGTCGGCACGAAGGTCGGCTACGCGAAGACGCGGGCCGGCAAGTCCGTGGCGCTCAGCAAGGTGCGAGACGACCGTCACGACCTCCAGGAGAACCTCGAGGCGATGGAGGCGCAGTCGGCCAAGATCGCCGAGAAGCTCCGCGTCGCCCAGGGCAACCCCGGCGCCGGCCCGATCAAGCAGGGCTCCGGGCAGTTCATCTGGCCGGTCAACGGGCCGATCACGGGCGTCTTCGGCGAGTCGCGCCCCGGCCACCTGCACGCGGGCCTGGACATCGCGGTCCCCGAGGGGACCCCGATCCGGGCCGCGGACTCCGGCCGTGTGGTGCTGATGCAGGGCGTCGGCTCGTCCGGCGGCTACGGCAACTACACGTGCGTGCAGCACAACGCGACGACCTCCACGTGCTACGCGCACCAGTCGCGCTTCGGGACCTCGATGGGCGCGAACGTGAGCAAGGGCCAGGTCATCGGCTACGTCGGCAACACGGGGCACTCGTTCGGCGCGCACCTGCACTTCGAGGTGCGCGTGAACGGGACGCCGGTCAACCCGGCGGCGTATCTGTAGGCAGCTCCGGGCCTAGTGCCCGCCGGCCAGCCCCTCGATCGGGCCCCGCCCGACCCGGGCGTCCCCGCGGCCCGGTCGCAACGACGCCACCACCGCCAGCGCGCATGCGACGAGCGCCACAGCAGGTCCCGCGGCGACGTCGGCCACGTACGACAGCTCCATCCCCCCGATCCCCGCGATCGCGCCGAACAGCGCCGCCAGTCGCAGCTGCACGACGAGGCGGTCCGAGGCGCGCAGCGCCGCCGCGGCCGGGGCGACCAGGAGCGCGAGCACCAGCAGGTTGCCCAGGCCCTGCACCGACGCGACGATCGCGACGCCGAGCAGCACCAGGAGCGCCGCGGTCGTCCGGCCCGGCGACACGCCCAGCGATCGCGCGCTGCCTGCGTCGAACGCCGTCACGCGCAGCGCGCGGCCGCCGAAGCCCAGCGCCACGAGCACCACGAGCCCGAGGGTCGCGGCGACCACGAGGTCGCCGTTCGTCGCCCCGAGCGGGTCGCCGAACAGCAGCTCGCCCAGGCGCGCCGGCGTGTCCGGGGCCAGGGCGAGCGCGACGCCGAGCCCGAAGAGCGCGCCGACGGTGACCGCCACGGCGAGCTCCGATCCGATGCGCCGGTCGCGCGCGGCCACCGCGATGAGCAGCGCCGCCACGACGATCCCACCCGACGCGCCGAGCACGATCGGCACACCGGCCAGCGCGGCGAGCACCAGCCCGGGGAGCATCGCGTGGGCGAGCGACTCGGCCGCGTACGTGTGCCGCAGGTGGAGGATCCACACACCGAGGGGCCCGCAGACGACCCCGAGCAGCACCACCTCTGCGAGCGCCCGGCGCAGCAGCTCGCTCTGCAGCAGCTCCATCAGTCGTGGTGATGGTGGGAGTGGACGGCGACGGTCTCCTCGCCGAGGACGACGATCTCCTCGCCGTACGTCGCATGCAGCGCCTGCGCCGTGAGCGCCTCGGCCGGTGGGCCGAATGCGACCTGGGTCCCGTTGAGGCACAGCACCCGATCCCAGCGCCGCGCGTGATCGATGTCGTGCGTGGACACGAGCAGGCCGCGGCCCTCGGCGCGCAGCTCGTCGAGGATCGTCAGCAGCCCCGCCTCGCTGGCGCGGTCCACGCCGGTGAACGGCTCGTCGAGCAGCAGCAACGGCGCATCCTGCAGCAGCGCCCGCGCGATGAGCACCCGCTGCCGCTGACCGCCCGACAGCGCCCCGAAGCGCTTCGCCGCCTGCGCCTGCAGCCCGACGCGGTCGAGCATCGCCATGGCCCGGTTGCGCTCGGCGCGCCCGAGCCGCCGCCACGCAGGCGTGCGCGCGTAGGCGCCCATGAGAACGACGTCCAGCGCGCTCACCGGGAAGTCCAGCCGCGCGCGACCCGACTGCGCGACGTACGCCGGGCGGCCCTCGACCACGCAGGTTCCCGCCAGGACCTGAAGCTCACCGAGCAGGAGCCGCAGGAGGGTCGTCTTGCCGCCGCCGTTGGGCCCGAGCACGGCGAGCGTCTCGCCCGCGTCCAGCGTGAACGTCACGCCGCTCAGCGCCGGCCGGCCTGTGTCGTAGCCCGTGGCGAGCCCGGAAGCGTGCACGAGGCTCATGCGGCCGACCTCACGACCGCGACGGCCGCGAAGACCACGCCGCCGAGGACGGCGATCGCCGGCCCGGGCGGGAGGTTGGCCTGGTCTGCGAGCCACAGCCCGCAGATGCCCTCGGCCAGCGCGAGTCCCACGCCGCCGACGAGCAGGCCGCGCATCGACCCTGCCCACAGGCGGGCGGTCGCGCTGGGCACGACGAGCAGCGTCGAGACGAGCAGGGCGCCGACAGCGGGCAGCGAGGCGACGACGGCCAGGGCGAGCATCGCCAGCAGCATCCAGTCGCCCAGCCGGGAGGGCACACCGAGGGCGTGCGACGCGCCCGGATCGAACCCCGTCGCCAGCCACGTCCGCCCGAGCAGCGCGGTGCAGGCGAGCGCCAGCGCGGCGACCGCGCCCGCCAGCCACAGGTCCGTGTCGCTCAGCCCCAGAAGCGTCCCGAACAGCAGACGGTCGACGCCCGCGCCGGACTGGAAGACGTCGCCCGCCAGGATCGAGCCGATCGCCAGCGAGGCGACGAGCAGCAGGCCGGTGGCCGCGTCCGCGCGGAGTCGCCCGTCGCGCAGGAGCCGCGCGAGCCCCGCCGTGTAGATCAGCGCCGCGCCCATCGCCGCGATCGGAGCGGCGATGCCTGCGGGGCCCGCGACGACCAGGCCGGGGAACGTCGCCGTGCCGACAGCATGGGTGAAGAACGCGAGGCGCCGCAGCGCGATCCACGCGCCGAACAGGCCGCCGGCGACGCCGAGGAGCACGACGGCGAGCAGCGCGCGTTGCATGTACGGCGTCGTGAACGGGTCGACCAGGGCGCTCATGGAGGCCGCAACACTATCGAGATCCGTTCTCATTCTCGCGACAGGGCGAGGCGGGCCGCGCCGACGTGGCATCCTCTGCGCGCTATGGCGACCGCCCAGAGCCTGTCCCACGTGTGGCCGCTCGGCACCACGCTGAACGCCGCCGGTCACATCGAGATCGGGGGCTGTGACCTCGTGGACCTCGCGCGCGAGGTGGGCACGCCCGCGTACGTCGTGGCCGAGGACGACCTCCGCGCCCGGGCCCGCGCGTTCCGCGAGGCGTTCGCGGCGCAGGCGCCCGGCGTCCACCTGTCCTTCGCGACGAAGGCGTTCCCGTGCGCAGCCGTGCTGCGCACGCTCGCCGAGGAGGGCATCGGCGCCGACGTCGCCTCCGGCGGCGAGCTGCACATCGCGCTCCGCGCCGGCATCGCGCCCGAGAAGGTGATCCTCCACGGCAACGCCAAGTCCGAGCGCGAGCTGCTCGAGGCCCTGGACGCGGGCGTCGGCACGATCGTCCTCGACAACGCCGACGAGCTGACGCGCCTGGAGCGCCTGGCCGGGGCGGGCGGGCCGCAATCCGTGATGGTTCGCATCAACCCGGACGTCCGCGGCGACACGCACGACCACATCTCCACCGGCCAGGCCGACGCGAAGTTCGGCTTCTCGCTCGTCGACGCACCCGGCGTCATGGACCGCATCCGCGCCTCGACGCACCTGCGCCTGCGCGGCGTGCACATGCACATCGGGTCCCAGCTGCTCGAGCTCGAGCCGTTCCGCCGCGCGATCGCCTCGGCGCGCACGCTGGGCCCCGTCGACGCCGTGAACGTCGGCGGAGGCCTCGGCGTCGCCTACACGGCCGACGACCACCCGCCGTCGCCCGAGGAGTACGCCGCGGCGAAGGTCGGCGCGATCCACGAGCACTACGGCACCGACGTCGAGATCCTGGACGAGCCGGGCCGCGCGCTCGTCGCCGGCGCCGGCGTCACGATCTACGGCGTGCAGTCGGTCAAGCGCAACGTGTCGACGTGGGTCGGGGTCGACGGCGGCATGTCCGACAACCTGCGCCCGATGCTCTACGGCGCGCGCTACGAGGCGCAGCTCGCCGACCGGCCCGGCGGCTCGACCCGCTGCCACGTCGCGGGCAAGCACTGCGAGTCCTCCGACGTCATCGCACGCGACGTGCTGCTCGACGACCCGCGCGCGGGCGACATCGTCGTGACCCCCGTCACCGGCGCCTACTGCTACGCGATGTCCAACCAGTACAACGCCGTGACGCGACCGCCCGTGGTGTTCGTGCGCGACGGCGACGCGCGCGTCGTGGTGCGCCGCGAGACCTACGACGACCTGCTCTCCCGTGACGTCCTCTGAGTCCCGGCCGTTCCGCGTCGGCCTGCTCGGTCACGGCACGGTCGGATCGGCGTTCGCGACCCTGCTGAAGGCCCGCGCCGACCAGATCGAGCTGACCACCGGGCTGCGCCCAGAGCTGACCGGGGTCCTCACGCGCTCGCGCGGCACGTTCGATGAGATCGTGGAGGGCTCCGACCTCGTCGTCGAGGTCATCGGCGGCGTCGATCCCGCCCGCGACTACGTGCTCCGCGCGATGCGCGCCGGGCGCCACGTCGTCACGGCCAACAAGCAGTTGCTCTCCCTCCACGGGGAGGAGCTGTGGGCGGTCGCGCGCGAGCACGGCGTGCAGCTGCGCTTCGAGGCCGCCGTCGCCGGCGTCGTGCCGGTCATCCGGGTCCTGCAGGAGTCGCTGGCCGCCGCGCACATCGAGCGCGTGCACGGCATCGTCAACGGGACGACGAACTACATCCTCAGCGAGATGGCCCGCACCGGCGCGACGTACGAGTCCGCGCTCGCGGACGCCCAGGCGCTCGGCTACGCGGAGGCCGACCCGACCGACGACGTCACGGGGCGCGACGCCGCGGCGAAGATGGCGATCATCGCGCGCCTCGCCTTCGACACCCCCGTGACGCTCGACCAGGTCCCGTACGAGGGCATCGAGCACATCACGGCGGACGACATGGAGTACGCCCGCGAGCTCGGTCTCGGCCTGAAGCTCATCGGCACGGCGGAGCGCATCGACGGCGGGATCTCCGTCCGCGTGCACCCCGCGTTCCTGTACGGCGGTCATCCGCTCGCGAGCGTTGGGGGACCGTTCAACGCCGTGACGATCGAGTCGCCCGACATCACCGAGATCACGATGTCGGGTCCCGGCGCCGGTGGCCCGCAGACCGCGAGCGCGGTGCTCGGGGATGTCATCAGCGCGATGATCCCGCCCGCCTCGACGCCCGAGCCGTCCCAGCGCCTGGAGATCGTCGAGGACGTCGTGAGCGCCTTCTACCTGCACCTGGAGGTCGCCGACCGCCCCGGCGTGCTCGCGCAGGTCGCGCAGATCCTGGGGATGCAGGGGGCGTCGATCAAGTCGGTCGTCCAGAAGGGACTCGGGCAGAACGCGCGCCTGGTCATGGTCGTCCACCCGCTCCTCGAGTCGCGCCTGCGCGCCGCGGTGGAGCTCATCGGCCGCCTGGAGTTCCTGCGCTCGCCGCCGCGCGCGATCAGGGTCATCGAAAACGAGTTCGTCTGATGGGCTGCGCCCATCAGATCGGCGATGACGCTTCGCGCCATCGCCGGGCGGGGGGAGATCCGGCGTGAGCCTTGGCCTGATCGACCGCTACAAGGATCGCCTCCCCTTCGACGAGGGGGACCCGGTCATCACGATGGGGGAGGGGTCGACGCCGCTCGTGCGCGCGCCGTACATCTCCGAGCGCGTCGAGGCCGAGGTCTGGCTGAAGCTCGAGGGCTCCAACCCGACCGGCTCGTTCAAGGACCGCGGGATGACGTGCGCCGTGTCCGCCGCCGTCCGCGAGGGTGCGGAGGCCGTCATCTGCGCCTCCACCGGCAACACCGCGGCCAGCGCCGCCGCCTACGCGGCGCGCGCGGGACTCACGGGCGCGGTCATCGTCCCCGACGGACGTATCGCGACCGGCAAGCTGGCCCAGGCGCTCATGCACGGCGCGCGGGTCGTGGCTCTGCGCGGCAACTTCGACGAGGCGCTCGCCCTCGTGCGGGAGCTGTGCCAGAAGCACCCGATCGCGCTGGTCAACTCCGTCAACCCGTTCCGCCTCGAGGGCCAGAAGACCGCGGCGTTCGAGGTCGTCGAGGACCTCGGAGGGGCACCCGACGCGCTCTGCATCCCGGTCGGCAACGCGGGCAACGTCACCGCGTGGTGGCGCGGCTTCGTCGAGGAGGACGTCGCCCCGCGCCTGTTCGGCTTCCAGGCGGCCGGCGCGGCCCCGCTCGTCGAGGGGCACCCGATCGCCAAGCCCGAGACCATCGCCAGCGCGATCCGGATCGGCAACCCGGCCCGATGGGAGGAGGCGATGGAGGCGATGACGGCCTCGCGAGGCATGATCCGCGCCGTCACAGACCCGGAGATCCTCGACGCCTGGCGTCTGCTCGCCGCGCGCGAGGGCGTGTTCTGTGAGCCCGCGAGCGCCGCGTCGGTGGCCGGGCTGCTGCGCTACGGCGCCGACGGCGCCGGCCGGATCGTCTGTGTGCTCACCGGCCACGGGCTGAAGGACCCGCAGACCGCGCTCGACCACGCCGGAGCGGTGGTGCCGTGCGAGCCGAGGCTCGACGCGGTCGAGCGTGCCGTCCTCGGTCCGTGACCCGGGTCCACGTCCGCGTCCCGGGCTCGTCGGCCAACCTCGGGCCGGGCTTCGACACGTTCGCGGCCGCGGTGGCGCTGCACCTCGAGCTCGAGGTCACCGAGACCGGCGCGTTCTCCTTCCACACCGACCTGCACGTCGCGCGCGACCGGCGCAACCTCGCGGTCCGCGCCTTCGCGCGCCTGCACCCGCCGGACACGTTCGCGTTCCGCATGCGGTCGGCCATCCCGCTCTCGGGTGGCCTGGGGTCCAGCGGCGCGGCCTGCGTCGCGGGCCTGCTCGCGGCCGACCGCGTCCGGGGCGGCGGATCGGATCTCCTGGGGCACGCGATCGAGATGGAGGGCCATCCGGACAACGTGGCTGCGTCGCTGCTCGGGGGCATCACCGCCTACGTCGACGGCCGCGCCGCGCGGCTGGAGCCGCCGGATGGCCTGTCGGCCATCCTCGTCGTTCCTCGAACGCCGGTCCGCACCGCCCTGGCGCGCTCCGCGCTCCCGCCGATGGTGCCGCTCGCGGACGCGGCGGCGAACGCGGGATATGCCTCGCTGCTCGCCCTCGGGCTCGAACGCGGCGATCTGGACCTCGTCGCCGCAGGGCTGCGCGACCGCATCCACCAGCCGTACCGCGCGCATCTGTTCCCGCAGTCGGCCGCGCTCCTGGATCGCGCGCCCGAGCTCGGGGCACTCGGGGCGACGATCTCGGGCGCCGGCCCGACGGTCCTCGTGTGGGCCCGGGCCGAGGCTGCGGCCGACGTGCAGGAGGCGCTGGAGCGCGAGACCTACGGGTGGGCGCGCGTGCTGCCGGTGCAGTTCGAGCCGCGCGGCGCCAAGGTGCTCGAGGGCTAGCCGGTCGCCTGCGCGCAGCGCTCGCTGGCGAAGCCCGCCTTGGCCGTCGCGTAGTCCCACATGAAGACCTTCCCCGGCGCGATCCGGTTGAGGACGCCGACCTTCGTGCCGCGGACCATCGTCTCCTGGAGGTCGAGGCTGCGGTGACGACGGCGGTCGTAGTTGCCGTACAGGCCGACCTTGGCGCAGGTGATCGTCGACGGCACCATGCGGGTCCCGCCGAAGCGCGTCGCCGGCGGCAGGACGTCGAGCGTCTTCGTCAGCGTGCTCTGGTCGCTCAGCGTGACGACCACCTTCTGCGTCCCGGCCTGCGCAGGAGCGCCGGTCGTCGCCGTCCCGCAGTCGGGACGCCCGATGGGGGCCGGGTCCCAGCAGATCGACCGCACGCTCTGGCCGCCGCTGTTGCGGACCTGGGCCGACAGGACCTGCCCTGCGTGGATGTGCTCGGTCTGCCCGCCGCTGAAGATGGCGTGCACCGAGAGGGAGGGTGCGACCGCGGCCAGGGCGACCGCGGCGGCGAGGAGTCGGGGGCTCATGGCTCAGGAACGGGACAGGCGCGCGAAGGTCGCGCTACGCGACGATCTCCACGTGGCTGCCGAGCGGGATGCGGGCGAGCAGCCAGCGCAGGTCGGCCTCGGCGGTGCGCAGGCAGCCGTGGCTCACCGCCTTGCCGATGCTCGACGGGTCGTCGGTGCCGTGGATCGCCACGCGGTCGCCGCCCGTCCACCCCTGCGGGATCTTGGGCTGGCGAGCGGTCAGGGCGATCGCGCAGCAGCCGTACGGGCTGCCGCCGGTCAGACGCAGGGTGTCGGTGACGCCGAAGCGGCCCGTCGGCGTCGGCGAGGCCGGCGCGCCGATGCCGACCTTGAACTGGCGCACGACCTCGCCCTCGTGCCTGACCGTGACGCGACGGGCCGAGAGGTCGATGCGGAGCGACCACGGCTCGAGCAGGAGCTCCGCCGAGTCACCGGGGATCCAGCCGACCTTCCCCGGCTCATGCTCGGTCAGCACGCCGAGCCATCCCGTGCGCTGCTCGACGACCGCGAGGACGCGCGGCGAGCCCCACCGCGTCTTCGTGCCCAGCGACGCGATGATCTTCCCCTGCGGTGCGTCGCGCAGGGCGACCTTGCGCTTGAGCTTCGCGCCGAGCGGTCCGTCGGCCTCCGCGTCCGGCTTCGGGGCGGCCGGAGTGGTCGCGGCTGCGGCGGTCGTCGGAGGGGACGTGGATGCCGCGGGCGGATCGACATCGGCCCCCTGCAGCGAGTCGGGGCTGCGGCCGCTGCCGCAGCCGGCCAGGAGCGCCGTCACGAGCAGCGCCGCGAGCATCGCGAGGCGGCGGAGGCTCACGTCCCGGCGAGGCGATCGAGCAGTTCCTGGGCGAGGGCCTCGTAGTCCGCGCCGAGGTCGGGTCGGTGATCGAGGATCGAGACCGCGCGCTCGGCGGACTCGGCGTACGCGATCGACTGCCGGATCGTCGTCGTGAAGAGCTTGTCGCCGACGTGCTCCTTCAGCGAGGCCTGGGCCTCGCGCGAGTGCACGGTGCGCATGTCCGCGATGGTGAGCACCACGCCCAGCCACGACAGGTCGGGGTTCAGCGACTCACGCGCCAGCTCGATGACCTCGAGCGCCTGCTCGACGCCCTGCAGCGCGAAGTACTGCGCCTCGGCGGTCAGCAGCGCATGGTCGGCCGCCACGAGCGCGTTCACGGTCAGCAGCCCGAGCGACGGCGGGCAGTCGATGAACACCACGTCCCAGTCCTCGCCGACCGTGCCCAGCGCGCGGCGCAGCGTGAGCTCGCGTCCCATCTTTCCCGCGAGGGACAGCTCCGCCTCGGCGAGCGTGAGGTTCGCGGGAACGACGCCGTCGTGCGTCGCCTCGGCGATCGTGGCGCGGCCCATGAGGACGTCGCCGACCGTCGGGTCGGCCTCGGGCGGGACGTCGAAGTAGTCCGAGAGGTTGCCCTGCGGATCCAGGTCGACGACCAGCACGCGGCTGCCCTTGCGCCGCAGGACGTCCGCGAGCGTCCGCACCGTCGTCGTCTTGCCGGTCCCCCCCTTCTGGGAGAGGACCGCGATCGTCGCGCCCACCGCGCGCACCCTACCGAGGCACGCGGCTTGTGACCCGCACTAGGCCTGCGTGGCCTGCGGGGTGTCCGCCACGGCGGCGGAGACGACGTCCAGGAAGTAGAGCCGGTAGCGCCCGACGAGGATCTCGTCGCCGTCGGAGAGGGTCTGCCACTCGACGCGCTCGTCGTTGACGAACACGCCGTTGAGTGAGCGGTCGTCGAGGACGCGGACGCCGTCCGCCTGACGGACGATGAGGGCGTGGCGGCGCGACACCGTGGGGTCGTCGAAGCGGATGTCGGCGGCGAGGCTGCGGCCGATCCGCGTCCACTCACGCGTCAGCGGCACGGCGCGCATGCCGGCGCCGTCCTCGAAGGACAGGTACTGCCCGGGCTCGCTGATCTCGGCCCGTGCCTCGGCGATGCGCGCGGCGTCCTCGGTCGGGTCACGCAGAGGCTCGTGCTCGCGCGTGAATCGAGGGGCCCCGAAGAGGGACGCCCGTGTGAAGTCGCGACCGGAGCAACCGGGGCAGTCGGGAAGCGCATCGGCGGCGGCGAGGGTCACGACGTAGCCGCACTGCTCACAGCGAAAAGAACCTGTTCCAGCGAGCGTTCCAGAGGTCAATGACTCCATGTTCGGCTCCTTGTCTCGAAGCGTTGGGGGGTTGACGCTCCGATCCCACCTGCTCGCGACGATCAGTCAGAGGCGAGGGATCCGGCTCGATGAACTCTGGTCCCCACGATGAAGCGCTCCTAAAGCCGAGTTCAAGAGGAATCCGGCCCCTCGCAGCGAACGCCTCGGCATGCCCAGGATCCTCCCGACCATCGGTGAGCGCGACCTCGAGCGCGAGCTCCTGCGCAAGGCCGCCGTTGCGCTGCGCGAGTCCTCGACGCGGTGCCGTGACTGCGGTCGCACGCCACTGACCGGCGAGCGCGTGCACGTCTACACGCGCGGGCACCGCGTCTGCGAGCTGTGCCGGCCGTTGCGCCGGGAGGCCCCGGAGCGCTCCGAGCGCGTCCGCGGGGGCGAGTCGGGGGCCACGGTCCGGGTGCAGGCCGCCGCCCGGTAGATTTCCGGGCGCATGAACCCCGTCGAGCACGAGGCACTCATCGTCCGGCCCCATGCCGAGGTGTCCGCATACCTCGCGGACATCGCACGCTGGCCGGAGTTCACCGACCACTTCCTCGTGCACTGGCATCTGACGAACGAGGACTCTGTCGGCCAGGGCGCGGGGGCGCGCTTCCGCGTGCACCGCAAGCTCGACCGCTACAGCTGGGCGGATCTCACGTTCGCCGAGGTGGACTCGCGCCGCATCCTCGCGCGCGGCCGCATCGGGAAGTTCAACCGATCGCGGTGGATCGTCGTCGTCGAGCTCGAGGAGGAGTCCGGCGGCACCCGCGTGCGGCTCACCGTCGAGACCGCGCCGAAGCTGCCCACGGATCGCCTCATGGAGGCGGCCACGTTCACCAGGCACTACCACCGTCGCCGCTGGGGCAAGGCCATGCGCCGGCTCGCCAGCATCCTCGAGGACGGCGAGGACCGCGGCACCCCCGCCAGCATCTCCGGCGGCGCCCGCAAGCCGGCTACGCGCGCGTCGATCACCGCCTGACGCCATCCGGCGACCGGTCATGTGCTGACGCACACTTTCCGGATCGCCGGCCGTCGTCAGCCGGCGCCGACGCACGCGTAGACGCCGTAGCTACGCCTCATGTTCATCTGCGGCGCATAGCGATTCATCGTTCCTCAATACTTCGTGCGCGCTGCGAACGAACGTGCGCGGATTTCAAATTGTTTCGTACGAGGCTTGACAAAAGTTCCCTTTAGGAACAGGGTCCCGCGCCATGGGTCGTCGGAGTCCGGGCTCGCTGCGTTCCCTCCGGGAGCGCAACCGTCTGCAGGTACTTGAGGTCGTACGCGGCAGCGCGAGCGTGTCCCGCGCGGACATCGCACGCAGCACCGGGCTGGCCCGGTCCACCGTCTCGACGCTCGTCAACGAGCTGCTCGGCGCCGGCCTGCTCGTCGAGCGCGGCGCGCCGGAGGACGGCGCAGCGACCCAGGGCCGCCCGCCCGTCCTGCTGTCGTTCGATCCCAGCGCCGGCGCGGTGCTCGGCCTGCACTTCGACCACCCCGTGCTGCGCGTCGCCGTCGCCGACCTCGGCTACACGATCCTCGCGGAGGCGACGGTCCCTGTCGACGTCGACCACGACGCGCAGGACTCCCTCGACGCGGCTGTCGCGCTCATCGACGAGGTCCTCGCGAAGTCGGGCGTCGAGCGCGAGCGGCTGATCGGCGCCGGCGCCGCGCTCGCGGGTCCGATCGACCAGGCAACGGGCACCGTCGGCTCCTCGGCGATCATGCCCGGCTGGGTCGGCATGCCGCTCGCGCAGGAGCTCACCGCGCGGCTCGGCCTCCCCGTCCACGTCGACAACGACGCGAACGTCGGCGCACTCGCCGAGTCCGTGCTCGGGGCCGGACGGGGCGTCTCGGAGATGGCCTACATCATGCTCGGCTCCGGCATCGGCGCCGGGCTCATCATCGGCGGACAGGTCTACCGCGGATCCGGGGGGACCGCGGGGGAGATCGGGCACGTGCTCGTGGATGAGCACGGTCCGCTCTGCCGGTGCGGCAACCGTGGTTGCCTGGAGACGTACGCCGGCGCCGACGCGCTCCTGGACCTGCTCCGCCGCCAGCGCGGCGACGAGCTCACCGTCGACGGGCTGGTGGACCTCGCGCGCGGCGGCGACGCGGCCTGCCAGCGCGTGATCGCCGACGCCGCGCGCTTCGTCGGCGTCGCCGCCGCGACGCTGTGCAACCAGCTCAACCCCGAGCTGCTCGTGATCGGCGGCGAGCTCGCGCAGACCGGCGCGCTGCTGCTGGACCCACTTCGCGAAGCGATCGCCCGCTATGCGATCCCGTCCGCAGCGGAGGACGTCCGCGTGGTCGTGGGAGAGCTGGGGGAGCGCGCCGAGCTCCTCGGTGCACTCGTCCTCGTGCTCGGGCAGTCCGACCGGGCCCTGACCAGCCGCGTGGCTGCGGCCACCGGGGGGTGACGCGATTCGAGGACGTCTGACGGTGGTGCAGGAAGAAGGTCTGACTCGACAAATTTGCTTCAAGAGGAGAGGTGGCAGGACATGAGGAAGACAGCGATGGCGCTCAGCGCCTTTGCGATGGCAGGCGCGGTGTTCGCGGGTTGCGGCAGCAGTGACGACAACTCGTCGAGCGGCGGTACGAGCACCAGCAGCGGTGGGGGCAAGGCCGAGAAGGTCGCCGTGCTGCTGCCGGACACGAAGTCGTCCGTGCGCTGGGAGACGGCCGACAAGCCGTTGCTCCAGAAGGCGTTCGACGACGCGGGCGTGCCCGTGGAGATCCAGAACGCGCAGGGCGACAAGTCCGCCCAGCAGCAGCAGGCCGAGCAGGCGATCACCAACGGGGCGAAGATCCTGCTGCTGACGAACCTGGACTCGGGTTCCGGTGCAGCGATCGAGGCCAACGCCAAGTCGCGCGGCGTGAAGGTCATCGACTACGACCGCCTGACGCTCAAGGGCGCGGCGGACTACTACGTCTCGTTCGACAACGTCGGGGTCGGCAAGCTCCAGGGCGAGGGCCTGAAGAAGTGCCTCGCCGACGGCGGGGCGTCCACGCCGAACATCGCTGAGCTGAACGGGTCGCCGACGGACAACAACGCGACGCTGTTCAAGCAGGGCTACGACTCGGTGCTCGACCCGATGTACAAGGCCGGCGAGGCCAAGAAGGTCGCCGACCAGTCCGTGCCCGACTGGGACAACCAGCAGGCGCTGACCATCTTCGAGCAGATGCTGCAGAAGACGAACAACAAGGTCGACGGCGTGCTGGCGGCCAACGACGGCCTGGGCAACGCGGTCATCTCCGCGCTCAAGCAGCGCAAGCTCAAGTCGATCCCGGTCACCGGCCAGGACGCGACCGCGCAGGGCATCCAGCACATCCTCGCGGGCGACCAGTGCATGACGGTCTACAAGGCCGTCCAGAAGGAGGCTGACGCAGCCGCACAGCTCGCGATCTCGCTGTCCAAGGGCACGCAGCCGCCCGCCGGTCTGGTCAACGGCAAGTCCGACGACGGCAGCCGCCAGGTCCCGTCGGTCCTGCTGGAGCCGCAGGCCATCACGAAGGAGAACGTCGACGTGCCGATCAAGGACGGCTTCCTGAAGAAGGAGGACGTCTGCACCGGCCAGTACGCGGACCTCTGCACCAAGGCAGGGATCTGACCCGATGACCGACAGCCACCCGGTCCTCGAGCTGCGGGGGGTCTCGAAGAGCTTCGGGGCCGTCCAGGCGCTGTACCAGGTGGACTTCCGCGTTGCCGCCGGCGAGGTCATGGCCCTCGTCGGCGACAACGGCGCGGGCAAGTCCACGCTCATCAAGTGCATCGCCGGGATCCATCCCGCCGACGGGGGCGAGATCATCTTCGAGGGCAAGCCCGTGTCGGTTCACGGTCCCAAGGACGCCTCACGGCTCGGGATCGAGATCGTCTACCAGGACCTGGCGCTCGCGGACAACCTGGACGTCGTCCAGAACATGTTCCTGGGACGTGAGGAGCTCGACGGGCTCCGTCGGCTCGACGAGGTCGACATGGAGAAGCGGGCGTCCAAGACGCTCGCCGACCTGTCCGTCACCACGATCCGCTCCGTCCGTCAGACGGTCGCCGGCCTGTCCGGCGGCCAGCGGCAGTCGGTCGCGGTCGCCAAGGCCGTCATGTGGAACTCCAAGCTCGTCATCCTCGACGAGCCGACCGCGGCGCTCGGCGTCGCGCAGACCCGCCAGGTGCTCGACCTCGTCAAGCGCCTGGGTCAGCAGGGTCTCGGCGTCGTGCTCGTCACGCACAACATGCACGACGTCTTCGAGGTCGCGGACCGGATCACGGTCCTGCGGCTCGGTCAGAACGTGGCCGAGTTCGCGACGAAGGACGTCACCCCGGCCAAGGTCGTCGAGGCCATCACCGCCGGCGCGCTGTCGAAGGTGCCCGGCCTGTCCGAGGAGGTCATGGCGTGAGCTCTCTCGCCCCCGCCGAGACTCCTGGCGCGGTCGCGCGAGATCGTGTGACCGTCGGCGACGCGATGCGCGGCTGGTGGCAGGGCGTGCGCGCCGGCGACCTGGGCTCGCTGCCGATCTTCGTCGGCCTGATCATCATCGCGATCGTCTTCCAGTCGCAGAACTCGAACTTCCTGACGTCCGGGAACTTCGTGAACCTCATCGTCCAGGCCTCGGCCTACATGACGATCGGCATGGGGCTCGTGTTCGTGCTCCTGCTGGGCGAGATCGACCTGTCGGTCGGCTTCGTCAGCGGCGTGGCCGGCGTCATGACCGCGCTGCTCCTGCTCGACGACGGCAATGCGATCGGCGCCATCCCGGCGATCATCATCGCGGTCGCCGCGGGCGCGGCGATCGGGACGCTGCACGGCCTGCTCATCACGAAGATCGGGATCCCGTCCTTCGTGGTGACGCTCGCCGGCCTGCTGGCCTGGCAGGGCGTGGTGCTGCTGCTCATCGGCGCCCGCGGCACCGTGACCCTCCAGAACCCGACGGTCATCGGATTCGCGAACGACTTCCTGCCGGCGGCCACGGCGTGGATCGTGCTGTTGGCCTGCGTCGGCATCTACGCGGCGACGCAGGTATCCGGTCGCATGTCGCGCGCGAAGGCACAGCTGCCGACGGAGCCGATCGTGCTCATCCTCCTTCGGGTCGGGGCGCTGCTCCTGGTCGGAGCGATCATCGTCGCCGTCGCCAACGACGACCGCGGCATCCCGTACGTGTTCCTCGTCCTCGCGGTGCTGTACCTGCTGTGGACGTTCGTGCTCAACCGGATGAGGTTCGGTCGCTACGTGTACGCGGTCGGCGGCAACACGGAGGCGGCCCGACGCGCGGGCGTCAACGTCGACCGCATCAAGATCGCGGTGTTCGCGATCTGCTCGGCGATGGCCGCGCTCGGCGGCATCATCCTGGCCTCGCGTCTGCGGTCGGTGGACACCGGCGCCGGCGGCGGGCAGATCCTCCTGTACTCGATCGCGGCCCCGGTCATCGGGGGCACGTCACTGTTCGGCGGGCGCGGGCACATCAAGTCCGCGGTGCTGGGCGCGCTCGTCATCGCGTCGATCGACAACGGCCTGGGGCTGCTCGGGCTGAGCTCGGGGACGAAGTTCGTCATCACCGGCCTCGTCCTGCTGCTGGCCGTGTCCGTGGACTCGCTGTCACGACGCAGGCAGGCCAACACAGGCCGAGCCTGACGGTGCCACTCCGACTCGGGCTGCTGTCCACGGCCCGGATCAACGACGCGATCATCGCCGCCGCCGCGGCCTCCGACGAGGTGGAGGTCGTGGCGGTGGCCAGCCGGGATGCCGACCGCGCCGCGGCCTACGCCGCCGAGCGGTCGATCCCGCGGTCGCACGGCTCCTACGAGGAGCTGCTGGCCGACGACGGCGTCGACGCGGTCTACGTCTCCACGCCCAACGGCCTGCACGCACCGTGGGCGCGTGCGGCCCTGGAGGCCGGCCGGCACGTGCTGTGCGAGAAGCCCGTCGACGAGGATCCGGAGGTCGTCGACGGGCTCTTCGCCCTGGCAGCCGAGCGGGGACTGGTGCTGACCGAGGCCTTCATGTGGCGCCACCTGCCGCAGACCCAGGCGCTGTGCGATCTCATCGCCCAGGGCGCGGCGGGGGAGCTGCGGATGATCCGGGTCTGGTTCGACTTCATGCTCGAGCGCGAGGACGACCCACGGCTGGACCCCGCGCAGCAGGGCGGGGCGCTCATGGACGTCGGCTGCTACTGCGTGAGCGCCGCGCGGCTGCTCGCGGGGGAGCCGGACGCAGTGGCGGCACAGGCGGTCCGCGACGCGCGCCGCTCCGACGGCGTCGACATGCGGGTCGCCGCGACGATGCGGTTCCCCGGTGCTGTGTTGGCGCACTTCGACTGCGCCTTCGATCTGCCGAAGGGGTTCGGGCTGCAGGTCGTCGGCTCGGAGGCAGTGATCGAGGTGGACGACCCGTGGTTCGGCGCGGCGCCCGGGATCCGGATCCGCGCCGGGGACGGCACGGTCGAGGAGATCGAGGTCGAGTACGCCGACCCGTACCGCGCACAGCTGGAGAACCTCGCCGGTGCCATCGCGGAGGGCCGACGGCCCCTGCTGGACCGGGCGGAGGTCGTAGGACAGGCACGCTCGCTGCAAGCTCTGCTGCGGGCGATGAGCAACGACGAGGAGGACGTTCGATGAAGACCAGCCTCGGTATCTGGGCGCTCGGGCCCATGGTCACCCGGTTCGTGCCGGGCGGCTACCAGCCGGAGCACCTGTCCGAGACCATGCCGGCGAAGGTGCGCAGGGCCATCGACGGCCTCGGCGACCTCGTCGACGGCTACGAGTTCCACCACCCCAACGAGCTCTCCGACGACAACCTCGACGAGGTCCGCGCGGCACTCGGCGATCACGACATCTACTGCATCGCCTCGGGGCTGCACCTCGACCCCCGCTTCGGTCGCGGCGGCCTCGTCTCCCCTGATGCGGCCACGCGGAAGCTGGCCGTGGAGCGGACGATCGAGGCGGCGGACTTCGCAGGACGGCTCGGCGCGCACTTCATCATCTGGCCCGGGATCGAGGGCTACAACTACCCGTTCCAGACGCCGTACGCGGACTCGTGGCGCTGGCTCATCGAGGGGATCGCCGAGGCTGCGCAGGTCTGCGCCGACCGCGGGGTGAAGCTCTTCCTGGAGCACAAGAACTCCGAGCCGGCGATGAAGATCCACATGGGCAACATCGGAATGGCGCTGCACATCATCCACAAGCTGCGCGCCCAGGGGTTCGACAACGTCCAGGTCAACATGGACTGGCAGCACCTGATCATGAACGGCGAGAACCTCGCCGAGTACGTCGCGCTGCTGGCCTCCGAAGGCCTGCTGGGCCACCAGCACGCGAACTCCGGCTGGGGGACGTTCGACGACGACAACATGGTCGGCGCGACGGCGTTCATGGAGACGATCGAGCTGGCGATCGAGCTGCGCAGGGCCGGCTACGGCCAGGATGGCGACCCGCGGCGGCTCGGGATGGACCTCTACCCGTACACCGAGGACCAGGTCGGCGCGGTGAAGCGGTCGATCATGCAGTGGCGGTTCATCGACGGCGTGGCGTCGCGCATCGACGACGCGGCGTTGCGCGAGGCCCAGTCGCGCAAGGACGCGGTCCGCGCCTACGAGATCGTGTACGCGGCCCTGGGCGCATAGCCTGCGGGCATGGACGACGGGGCGGGCGGCACTGCACGGTCGCTTCGCCTCATCAGGGGTGCCGCGTTCTGCTCGTCGTTCGACCGGATGTCGATCGCGCCGATGTTGGTCGCGATCTCGGTGGACCTGGGTGTGTCGCTCGCCCAGGTGACGCTTGCGGCCACCGCGTACTTCCTCCTGTACGGGGCCATGCAGCCCGTGTGGGGGATGCTGTCGGACCGGCTCGGCCGCGTGCCGGTCATCCGGCTCACGCTGGCCGGCGCGGCGGTCGCCTCGATCGCGTCGGCCGTCGCGCCGACGCTGGGCGTCCTGCTCGTCGCGCGCGGGTGCGCGGGCGCGTTGTTCGCGGGAGTGATCCCCACGACCCTGGTCTACGTGGGCGACACGGTGCCGATGGCTCGGCGCCAGATCGCGCTGACCGAGCTCATGGGCGCCACGTCGGCGGGCATCGCCGTGTCGACGGTGGTCGCCGGGATAGCCGTGGTCCTGGCGGACTGGCGCGTGGTCTTCGCGTGGTCGGCGGTGGCGGCCCTCGGGCTGGTCGTCGCACTGCGCAGGCTGCCGGAGCCCGACGTGCCGCGTGCGGCGAGCGCGCTGGGCGCCGTCACGGCGCTGCTGCGGCGCCGCTGGCCGCGGACGGTCGTGCTGCTCGCGCTCGTTGAGGGCACGCTCGTGCTCGGGATCATCACGTTCATGGCGCCCGCGCTGGAGGACGCGGGGCTCTCGGCGGCCGTGGCTGGCGGGATCATGGGCGTCTACGGCGCGGCGATCATCGTGTGGACGAGGGTGGTGCGGCGCGTCGCGCAGGACGTGGCGCCCGCGCGGCTCATCGCGATCGGGACCACGCTGATCGTCACGGGCTACCTCGCCGCCGCGGCGGACCCCGGCCTCGGCGGGATCGGCGTCGCCGCGCTGCTCGTCGCCGGCGGCTTCGCGTTCGTGCACTCGACGTTGCAGACGTGGGCGACCGAGGTGGCGCCCGATCTGCGGGCCACCGCCGTGTCGCTGTTCGCGGCCGCCCTGTTCACCGGCGGAGCAGTCGGGACGGCCGTCGTCGGCCCGCTCGCCGACAGCGGCGAGTTCGCGGCCGTGTTCCTCATCGGGGTGGTCGTCGCGCTCGTGCTCGGGACCGCCGCGACGGTCGCCCGGTCGCGCTGGGCGGTGCAGGCAGGGTGAGCCTCTGCCGTCCCGACAGCTAAGATCCCGCGCCCATGCGCCGACCCCTCGTGCTCCTCGCTGTCCTGCTCGCCGGCCTCGCGCTCAACGCCTGTGGGAAGGCGGACGAGCCCGCCTCCGAGGGCGACACCGAGGCGACCTACCTCCAGCTCGGCGGCCTGCAGTACCAGGTGCAGATCTCGCGCCAGCTCAACCCGTACGACGTCGAGGACGGCTACTACGTCCGGGGCACGACTCCCGCGGACTCGGTGCCGCCCGGCCGCGACGACACGTGGTTCGCCGTGTTCGTCCGCGTCTACAACCCGGGCGACGTGCCCAAGCGGTCGACCTCGCAGTTCGAGATCCATGACACGCAGGACAACGTGTACAAGCCCGTGTCGCTCGACAACACCAACGTCTTCCGGTACGTGCCGGAGGCGCTGGGCCATCAGCAGATGATCCCGACGCCGGGGTCGCCCGCCTACAACGGCCCCATCCGAGGGTCGCTGCTGCTGTTCCGGGTGAAGCTCGAGTCGTTCGAGAACCGGCCGATGACGTTCGTCATCACGCAGCCCGGCGTCGCCGGGCGCGCCGAAGTCCCGCTCGACGTCTAGCCGGTACTAGTTCTTCAGGCCGGCTTCCATCACCGACCGCGCCATCGGCGCGGCGGTGTCGCCCCCGGCTCCCGCTCCGACGACGAGGACGCCGACCGCGATGCGGGGCTCGCCCGCCGGCGCGAACGCCGAGAACCAGGCGTCGGTGTCCGACGGGTCGTTGGCCTGAGGGCAGTCCGCCGGCGGCTGGGCCGGCGTCGCGGCCGTGCCCTGCTCGGGCGGCGTCGTCCGGCACTCGGGCCGCTGCGTGCTCTTGAGCTCGGCCGTCCCGGTCTTGCCTGCGACCCGCACGCCGTCGATCGCCGCGGCGGTGCCGGTTCCCTGCGCCACGACGGCGGTCATCATCTTCGTGACCTGGCTCGCGGTCGACTGGCGCATGACGCGATCCCACCGGCGGCCGCCGGGACTCGCCTCCAGCGTCAGCCGCGGCCGGCGGCCACGGCGCCCGATCGTCGACGCGATCCAGCTCATCTGCAGCGCGGTCGCCTGCACGCGCCCCTGGCCGATCGCCGTCGAGCCGAGCGCGAGGTCGTCGCCGATCTCCTTCGCGGGCGGGATCGTGCTCGTCGCGGCTCCCGGGATGCCGGTCGGCTCGTTGAAGCCCAAGCTCTCTGCCATGGCGACCAGCTTGTCGGCGCCGGTCTTCACGGCCAGCGGCGCGAAGACCGAGTTGCACGAGTGCGCGAACGAGTTGGTGAGCGACCCGCC
Organism: uncultured Solirubrobacterales bacterium; assembly: GCA_963837655.1. GTDB lineage: Bacteria > Actinomycetota > Thermoleophilia > Solirubrobacterales > Solirubrobacteraceae > CAVVSD01. Next base: position 226,596 of record CAWIOK010000023.1, on the reverse strand, counting down.
GCAGGCCTCGCCGTTGGCGTTCTGCAGCTCCACGCCATCGAGGGTGGTGGACGTCTGCACCGGATACGTCGAGTTCGGCCCGGCGACCTTCGCCTCCAGCGCTGCCGCCAGCGTCACGATCTTGAACGTCGAGCCCGGCGGCTGCAGGCCGGAGAAGGCGATCCCGGCCAGCGCGAGGATCTCGCCGGTGGCGGGGCGCACGGCCGCGATGCCGCCGAGGTGGCCGGCCAGGGCGTCGACCGCCGCCGTCTGCACGCTCGGCGCGATCGACGTGCGGACGTTCGGGGCGCGCTCGGCGATCCCGGCCCCGAGGTCGCGGCTGCCGGCCCGCAGCACGCCGCCGGGCCGGCCGCGGAGCTGATCGTCGAAGATCCGCTCGAGCCCTGTGGTGCCGACCTGCGCGTCGGCAGGGACGCCCTCCGCGCGCAGCTCGCCTGCGCGCTCCGCGGGGATCGGTCCGAGCGCCCCGGAGATCGCGCTCGCGGACGCCAGTGACGACGTCCGCGCCGTGCCCGCAGCCAGTGGCGTGCCGTCCCGCGCGAGCAGGTCGGAGCGCTGGGGGAGGTTCGTGCGGCGCTGCAGCTTCTCGCCGTCGCGAAGGCCGGGGAAGGTCATGCGCTGCGCCCAGTCGATCCGCGGCCCATCGTCCCCGGTCTGCACAGGGATCTGCACGATGCCACGGATCGTCCCGAACACACGTGTGCGGACGGTGACGGGGAGATCGACGACGCCGTCCCGCGGCCGGGTCGGCGGTCCGGTCCGCAGCGACGCGATCGTCGCGGTGTCGGCCGCCGAGCGGTAGCGGCGCGTGAAGCCCGCGACCGGGACACGCTTCCCCGACGCCGCCGTGAGCTGGGCGTGCATCGTGCCGTAGTCGCCGCGCTCCCAGGCGCGGGCGAAGCGCTTCACGACGTCGCGCTCGTCGTTCCCCCGGCCGGCGGCGACGACCATCCCGCCCGCGAACGCGGCTCCCGCAAGGACGACCACGGGGAGCAGCCGCAGAACGCGGCGCCTCCTGCGCGGCGCTGTGCGGGTCGCACCCATGCCCCCATTGTGCCTGCCCGACAGGGTGGATCGGAGGCGCGTGGCGCGGCACCGCCATGATTGACGCGCATGACGGGCCTCGACTGGACGATCCTCGGCTTTACGGCGCTTCTTGCGGCACTTGGGTTCCTGCGGGGGTTCATCGTGGGCGCGCTCTCGCTCATCGGCTTCGCCGCCGGAGCGTTTCTCGGGACCAGGTTGGCGCCTGCGTTGCTGAGCGGAGGAAGCGCGTCGCCCTACGCACCGCTGTTCGGTCTCCTCGGCGCCCTACTCGGCGGCGCGGTGCTGGCCGGTGGCCTGGAGGGGCTCGGCCTGCGGCTGCGCGCCCTCGTGCGGCTGCCCGGCTTCGGCGTCTTCGACGGCCTGCTCGGTGCGGGGCTGAGCATCGCGGTCGCGCTCGGGATGGTGTGGATCGCCGGGGCGGTCGCGCTGCAGACTCCCGGGGCGCGCGTCCTGCGCAAGGAGATCCAGCGCTCGCAGATCCTCCAGCAGCTCAACCAGGTCCTGCCGCCGAGCGGGTCCGTGCTCAACGCGCTCGCGCGGTTCGACCCGTTCCCCGACATCGCGGGACCGCTCGCAGACGTCCCGCCGCCGACCGCGGCGATCGCGCGCGACCCTCATGTCGAGCGCGCGAGCTCATCCGTGGTCCGCGTGCTGGGCACCGCCTGCGGTCTCGGCGTGAGCGGCTCCGGGTGGGTCGTGGGCCCGGGGCTGGTGGTGACGAACGCCCACGTCGTCGCCGGTCAGACGGACACGACGATCCAGCTGCGCGGCAAGGGACCGCTGCTCGACGCCACGGCCGTGGCGTTCGACCCGACCGACGACGTCGCGATCCTCCGCGTGCCCCGCCTGGACGCGCCCGCGCTGACGATGGCGCCCGTCGAGCGCGAGGGCGCGGGGGGCGCGGTCCTCGGCTTCCCGCTGGACGGCCCCTATGACGTCCGGGCGGCGCGCATCGGTCCGACCCGCACGGTCGTGAGCCAGGATGCCTACGGGCAGGGACCCGTGAAGCGGCGGATGACCGCGCTGCGCGGGCTCGTGCGGCCGGGCAACTCCGGCGGTCCGCTGGTCAACGCCGACGGGGAGGTGGTGGGAACGGTCTTCGCCGCGCGCACCGGCTCGGGACCCGCCAGCGGATACGCCGTGCCCGACCGGGAGGTCCGCGACGCGTTGGACGGCGCGGCCCGCGCCGTCTCGACCGGACCGTGCGCGGCGGGTTGAGCACGACGCTACGCTCCGCGCACCGTGGCCAAGACCCTCGTCATCGCCGAGAAGCCCTCCGTCGGGCGCGACCTGTCTCGCGTCCTCCCTGGCCCCTGGGCCAAGCACGAGGGCTACCTCGAAGGCCCTGAGCACGTGCTGACGTGGGCCGTCGGGCATCTCGTGCAGCTCGCCGAGCCCGACGAGTACGACCCCCGGTACAAGAAGTGGAGGATGGCCGATCTGCCGATCGTGCCCGACCGCTTCAAGCTCGTCGTCCGCGACGAGCGCTCCAAGAAGCAGATGTCGGTCGTGACGCAGGAGCTGAAGCGCGACGACGTCGACAAGGTCGTCAACGCCTGCGACGCCGGCCGCGAGGGCGAGCTCATCTTCGCCTACCTGTACGAGAAGGCCGGCGCCAAGAAGCCCGTGCAGCGGCTGTGGCTCTCGTCGATGACGAAGTCCGCGATGACCTCGGCGTTCGAGAACCTCCGGCCGGCCGACGACTACGCGCCGCTGGAGGCCGCCGCGCGCTCGCGCTCGGAGGCCGACTGGATCGTCGGCATGAACTCCACGCGCGCCGCGACGATCCGCCTGCGCTCGTCCTTCGACGGCGCCGTGTCGCTCGGCCGCGTCCAGACGCCGACGCTCGCGATCATCGCCCGCCGCGAGGAGGAGATCCGCGCGTTCGTCCCCGAGCCGTACTGGCTCGTCGACGCGACGTTCGCCGCCACCGGCGAGCGGGTCTACGGCGGCCGCTACCACGCCGGAACGCAGCCGCGGCTGAAGAGCGCCGACGCGGCGACGGCCATCGTCGAGGCGGTCCGCGCCAAGCAGGGCACGATCACCAAGCTCGAGAAGACGACGCGCAAGGAGCGCGCGCCGCTCCTGTACGACCTGACGTCGCTGCAGCGCGAGGCCAACACGCGCTTCGGGTTCTCCGCCCGGCGCACACTGGCCGCCGCGCAGCGCTGCTACGAGGAGCACAAGGTCCTCACGTATCCGAGGACGAGCTCGCGCTACCTGACGACCGACATGGTCGCCGAGATCAAGCCGACCATCGAGCACGTCGCGGTGAACCGCGACTACGCCGAGGGCGCGAAGTACGTCCTCGGTCTCGACCTCCTGCCGCTCTCGCGCGTCGTCGACGACACCAAGGTCGGCGACCACCACGCGATCATCCCCACGAACTCGCCGCAGACGATCGACAAGCTCTCCGACGACGATCGCCGCATCTACGACATGGTCGCCCGCCGCTTCCTCGCCGTCTTCCACCCGGAGGCGGTCTTCGAGAACACGCGCGTGGAGACGACGGTCGCCGAGCACATCTTCCGCACGCGCGGCCGCATCCTCGTCGTGCCGGGCTGGCGCGGCGTCTACGGCGAGCAGGCCGAGGCGAGCGGCGACGCCCGCAGCGACGACGAGGACGACGAGGGCGGCCCGCAGCAGCTGCCCCGGCTCGAGCGCGACGAGACGGTCGACACGCGCACGGTCGAGTCGCTGGAGAAGGAGACCAAGCCGCCCCGGCGCTACTCCGACGCTTCGCTGCTCGGCGCGATGGAGGCAGCGGGCAAGGACCTCGACGACGAGGAGCTGCGCGAGGCGATGAAGGACTCCGGGATCGGCACGCCCGCCACGCGCGCGGCCATCATCGAGCGCCTCATCGACGTCGGCTACGTCGAGCGCGACGCACGGGCGCTCGTGGCGACCGAGAAGGGCCTGAGCGTCATCCGGCTGCTCGGTGAGCACGCGCTGACCTCTCCCGGGCTCACAGGCGAGTGGGAGCGGCGGCTGTCGCTCATCGAGCGCGGCGAGGACTCGCGTCCCAAGTTCATGGGCGACATCGAGAAGTTCGCCGACGCGACGGTGCAGGAGCTCGACGCCAAGCTCAAGGACGTCCGCATCCCACGGGCCAACCTCGGTCCCTGCCCGGTGTGCGGCAACGACATCCAGGAGAACCGCAAGGGCTTCTCCTGCTGGTCGCGCGAGGACCCGGGCTGCGGCTTCGTGATCTGGAAGAACAAGGCCGGCAAGACGCTGCCCGCCGCGGTCGCGCGCGAGCTCATCGCGACGGGTCGCACCGAGCGGCCGGTCACCGGCTTCAAGGGCCGCAGCGGGCGCTCGTTCCGCGCGCGCCTGGCGCTGGAGCAGGGCGAGGACAGCAAGTGGCGCGTCGAGTTCGATGAGCCGTGGGCCCGCGAGGGCGCCAAGCCACCGGAGGCAGAGGAGGCCGAGGCGACGACCACCGAGGCCGCCCCCGCCGCGACCGGGGACGTCCAGGCGGCCTAGATGCCAGTGCCGGCGCAGGTGCCGCCTCTGGTGGTGCGCGCGCCGGCCGTCGTCGCGAGCGGGACGGCGATCACGGTGCGCGGCCGGTTCCTCGCCGGCGCCCCGCTGGTCCTGCGCCGACGCACGCCCAAGGCGGTCGTGCCGGTCGCCTCGACCACGGTCCGCGCGGACGGGACCTACTCGCTGCGCTACGCCCCGAGCACCCGCAGCGGCCGCTATCGGCTCGAGGTGGGGGCTGCCGACGGCCAGACGCGCCCGGTGACCGTGCGCGAGCGCGACGTCGTGCTCGACGCGGTCGGGGACATCAACATGGGCGACGGCGTGGCCGACGACATGGCCGCGCACGGGACCCTCCATCCGTGGCGGGGCGTCGCGCCGACGCTGCGGTCGGCCGACATCGCCTTCGGGAATCTCGAGTGCTCCGTCTCCACGCGCGGGACGAAGGTGCCGAAGACCTACAACTTCCGCGGCTCGCACGCTGCGCTGCGCAAGGTCGTCCGGTTCGCAGGGCTCGACGTCTTGAACCTCGCGAACAACCACGCCGGCGACTACGGCACGACGGCGCTGCTGGACACCGTGCGGGCGGTGCGGTCCGCAGGCGCGGTGCCCGTCGGAGCGGGCGCGACGCTGGACGCCGCGCGCCGCCCGCGGGTCGTGCGCCGGCTCGGGCTGCGCATCGCGTTCGTCGGGTTCTCCGACATCGGCCCGTCGTCGTTCTTCGCGGGCCCGTCCTCGCCGGGGACGTCGTTCGCCACCGTGCCCGGCATCCGCGCGGCGGTCCGGGCAGCGCGGCGGCAGTCGGACGTCGTCGTCGCGACGTTCCACTGGGGCATCGAGCGCGACACGGCCGAGAACGCCCGCCAGCGCGGGTTCGCGACGGCGGCACTGGGCGCCGGGGCGGACGCCGTGATCGGAGCGCATCCCCACGTGTTGCAGCCGATCCGGCGCGTGGGCGCCCACAAGCTCGTCGCCTACAGCCTGGGGAACTTCGTGTGGGCCGCCGGCTCGGCTGCGGCGTCGCGGACCGGGATACTGCGCCTGCAGCTGTCCACGCGGGGGGTCGAGGGCGTCCGCCTGCGAGCGGCGCGGATCGTCTCCACGCGGCCCGTGCTGCTGTAGCCGTCCGCGGGCCCGGCAGACTGTGCCGGGTGCGCGCCCGCCGGTCGATCCTTCTCGCCGGGCTGATCGCTGTCGCGGTGGCAGGCTGCGGCGGCGGGTCCAAGGACGCCGCGGGCGCCGGCCCGTCGGCGACCGCGACCGACGCCGAGCTCATCGACCCCGGCACCGCGCCGATCGACCCGTCGCTGCAGCCGGCGTCGTCGACCCTGCCGAGGGTGCGCGTCCTGGGACCGAGTCCCGCACATGTGAAGCTGGGGCAGGGGATCCGGTCCGGCCTGGCGTTCGAGCAGGACAGCGGTCGCGTTCTCTGGTCGCGGGACCCGCAGAGGGTGCTGCCGATCGCGAGCCTCACGAAGCTCATGACGGCGATCCTCGTGGTCGAGAACACCCAGCCGCGCGACATCGTGAAGATCTCGCCGGCCGCCCCGAAGGTCGACGGATCGCGGATGGGCTACCTGAAGGCCGGCCGATCGGTGCGCGTCGAGACGCTGCTGCACGGGCTGCTCATGAGCTCCGGCAACGACGCTGCGGTAGCTCTCGCGGTCCACGTCGCGGGTTCGCAGAGGAAGTTCGTCGCGATGATGAACCAGCGCGCGCGCGACTGGGCGCTGCCGTGCACCCACTACGTCGACCCGTACGGCCTGGCGGTCGCCAACCACTCGTGCGCGGAGGACCTCGCGCAGCTCGCCGAGCACGCCCTCGCCCAGCCGCGGATCGCGAGGATCGCCCGCCTGCGCAGCGCGAAGGTCCGGATCGGCAAGATCGGCGAGCGCTGGCTGGCGACGACGAACCCGCTGCTGCGCGCGCGCTACCCGGGGACGATCGGCCTGAAGACGGGCTTCACCGACCACGCGGGCCGCTGCCTCGTCGCAGCCGTGAAGCGCGATGGGGACGTCCGGGTCGTCGTGATGCTGCACGCCGAGGACCCGGCGGGTGCGGTGAAGACGACGCTCGCCGACCTCAGTTGATGCGTGCGCGGCGTCCCCCGCGCGCCCGCAGCGTGGTTCCGGTCACGGAGCGCACGGCGGCGAACGCGTCGACGTAGCGGACGCGCATGGGCGGCGGGCCCGGCGCCGCGGTGCTGACCAGCGCCGACCGCATCGCGGCCGCCGAGATCCCGGGTTGGGCCGACGCCACCAGCGCCGCGACGCCGGAGACGTGCGGCGCGGCCAGCGAGGTGCCCCACGCGTACGCGTAGCGACCATCGCGTGACGTCGTGAGGATGCGGTCCCCCGGCGCGGCGAGCGGGATGGCGGTCGGCCCCCAGTTCGTGAACGGGGTCAGCGTGCGCCCACCGTCGGCGGCCGCGGACGCCGCGACACCGACGACGTTCGGCTCCGGCAGCGACGCCGGGTAGCTGGGCACCGTGTCGATGTCGCGGTGCATGTTGCCCGCGGAGCAGACCACGAGTACGTTCGCCGCCCCTGCCTCCTCGATGGCGCTCTGGATGTCGGGGTCGGGATCGTCGCTACCGAGACTCAGGTTGATGACGCGCGCGCCGTTGGCGACGGCATAGCGGATCCCGGCGGCCACCGCCGACATGGTCCCCGAGGCCGTGGCGTTGAGCACCTTCACGGTCATGAGCTTCGACCGATACGCGACCCCGACGATGCCGCGCCGGTCGGCGGCCGCCGCGATGACGCCGGCGACGAGCGTCCCGTGGCCGTTGCGGTCGGAGAGGTCCTGCGGACCGCCCTCGGTGGAGAGGTTCACGCCGTGGACGTCATCGACGTAGCCGTTGGCGTCGTCGTCGATCCCGTTGCCGGCGATCTCCCGGGGGTTGTCCCACAGGTTGGGCGCGAGGTCCGGATGGTCCACGTCGGTGCCGGTGTCGATGACCGCCACGACGACCCCCCCGCCCCGCGCCAGGCTCCACGCGTCCGGGACGTCGAGCTCTGCGCCGGGCGACAGCGGCCACTGCTTCGGCAGGCGGGGATCGGCGGGCAGACCCGCCAGGACCACCGAGGGCACGACGAGGGCCAGCGCCGCGGCGATAGCCGCAGCAAGTGCGACACGCCCCACTGTGCTGAACACGGCGAGCCCTCCTGCCTTCGGGGGCTGATCATCGACACGCGAACCAGCACGGTGTCGTGCACAGCATCATTTGTGCGGATACGCGCTAGCGAACGCCGTGCAATATGCCTGCAAACGCCCTTTTCGGTCCATCGATGGTCAGTCGCCAGGACCGGAACCGTCAAGACCCCGGGATGTAGCGCGGCGCCCGTCGGCGCGCCCCGGTGACGATGCTCAGCGGTCGTGTCGGCGGGTACGTGCCCGACAGCACCGTGGCCCGCGCGCACGGGATGCCGTCGGTCGAGACGCTCCTGGCCCTCCGCCGACTGAGACGAGCGCCCGGCGGCAGCGTTTGACAGGATTTGGAAAGGGAAGCCTTCCCTTATTCCTGTCCTGCCGTCCGAAGGAGCAACATGGCGTACACCGTCCCCGATCTTCCTTACGCCTACGACGCCCTCGAGCCGACGATCGACAAGGCCACGATGGAGCTCCATCACGACAAGCACCATCAGGCCTACGTCGACCGGGTGAACGGCGCCCTCGAGGGCACCGAGTGGGCCGACAAGCCGATCGACGAGGTCATCAAGAACCTCTCCAGCGTGCCCGACGACAAGCGCGGCGTGGTCCGCAACCACGGCGGCGGCCACCTCAACCACACCCTCTTCTGGGAGTCGATGGGCCCCGGCAAGGGCGGCGCGCCGAGCGGCGACCTCGCCGCCGCGATCGACTCCGCCTTCGGCTCGTTCGATGACTTCAAGAAGCAGTTCGAGGCAGCCGGCGTGGCCCAGTTCGGGTCCGGCTGGGCGTGGCTGGTCGTCGACGGCGGCTCGCTCGCGGTGACGAGCTCCGCCAACCAGGACAACCCGATCACCGACGGCAAGACGCCGCTGCTCGGCAACGACGTCTGGGAGCACGCGTACTACCTCAACTACCAGAACAAGCGCCCCGCCTACCTCGCCGCCTGGTGGGAGGTCGTGGACTGGGACAAGGTCGCGGAGCGCTTCGCCGCTGCGTGATGCGGCCGCTCCCGAACGCGGAGCGTTCGGCCCATGACCACGAACAGGTCACCGCTCGCTGAGCTCGGTCCCGCCCGTCGCGCGCTGCTGCTGGCGCTGCGCCGGGCGGGCGAGGCGAGCTCGGAGGAGCTCGCCTCGCGCCTGCACATCACGCCGAGCGCCGTCCGTCAGCAGCTTCGCGGGCTGGCGGAGCGCGAGCTCGTCGTCCATCGCGAGGTCTCCGACGGCCCCGGCCGCCCGCGCCGGCTCTACAGCCTGGGCGCGAGCGCGCAGCCGTTGTTCCCGAGCGCGCAGGGGGAGCTGGGCTCCGAGCTGCTCGCGTACGTCGAGGACGAGGACCCGGCGCTGCTGGGCCGCGTCTTCGAGCGACGACGTGCCGCGCGGGTGCTCGACGCCGAGGCGCGTCTGGCGGGCCGCGACTTCGCCGGCCGCGTCGAGGAGCTCGCGCGGATCCTCGACGAGGCGGGCTACCTGGCCGAGTTCGACCGCCGCGACGACGGCGGCTTCCGGATCACCGAGCACAACTGCGCGATCCTCGCCGTGGCCCGCCGGCACGGCCACGCGTGCACGACCGAGCTGAGCTTCCTGCGCGAGGTGCTGCCGGGCGCCCGGGTGGAACGTGTGTCGCACATCGTCAGCGGCGGCCACGCCTGCGTGTACGAGATCACGCTGCCCGCGGCGGCAGCCGCCTAGACCCAGGCGTGCGAGCTGGCGACGGCGGCGTCGGCCATCTCGGCGAACGAGGTCACGAAGTCCTTCGCGCGGACATCGTCCAGCAGGGCGCCGATCGCGAGGCCGTGCAGGCTCGAGTCGTCGTGTCGCCAGTCGGGTGCTGTGGCCACGGCGACTGCAAGGGCGGCGAGGGCGATGCTGGGCTTGGTGGAGGTCATGGGAGCATCCTCGGCCTACCCGCCGACGGCGCCCAGCCACCCAAGGTGTGGACGCGGACCCACCCCGTCATCCGGCGCGTGCAGGCACCCGGTTGTGGGAAAACCCGCAGCGTGTTGGCCGACGTCGACTCCGAGGTCCATCTCGCTCGCGCACGCATGGCGCTGCGCAACGCGACGGCGGTCGTGGTCCATCCCGGGGCCGACGGCCTGGCCGCGGGGGCGATCGCGCTGCACGCGAGAGGCGAGCGCGCACCCGCCGCCGTGCTCCCCGACGGCGACCCGTTCGACCCCGCCACCGCACTGCCCGACGGCCCGCTCGCGATCCTCGACTGGGGCATCCGTGCGCTGGAGCGGCCCGCGCTGCTGGTCGACCATGCGATGCCGGAGGTCGCCCCGCGCGACGACCAGGTCTTCCTCTCCGGGTACGGGGAGATCCCCGTCGTCCCGTCCGCGGTGCTCATGCGCCGCGTCGTCCGCGAGGCGCAGCTGTGGCTGGCGGAGATCGGCATCGCGAAGGAGATCGGCGCCGAGCACGTCTCCCACGACGTCCGCCAGCTCGCCGCGCTCGTCGACGCGCCCCGCCGGATCCCCGGCGGTCCGGTCTCCGTCGCGCTGGAGGTGCTGACGCGTCACGACGAGGTCGTGGCCGCGCTCGCCGATCCGCGCATCGCCGAGCTGGACGCCGCGCGTCGCACGTGGAAGGCGGCGCTCGAGCAGGTCATCCGCATCGAGCCCGTGCAGCTGGACGACATCGCGGTCGTGCGGTTCGAGAGCGACTGCGTCCTCGAAGACGTCGTCGCGCGCTCCTGGGCCCTGCGCCTGCCCGCCCACCGGGTCGTGGCGATACGCAACGGCACCGAGATCGGCGGCGCCGACCGCCTGCCCCGCGAGCGGGTCGTCGCGCTCCTGCGCGACGTGTAGAGCCAACCGACCGGCGCGTGCGCGACCCTGATGGGCGTGCCCCTGACGCTCGTCACCGGTCCCGCGAACGCCGAGAAGGCCCGCGTCGTCCTCGACGGCTACCGCGCGGCCGCCGACCGGGCGCCGCTGCTCGTCGTCCCGACCTTCGCCGACGTCCTGCGCTACCGCCGCGAGCTCGCCCACGACGGCCTCGTGTTCGGCACGGCGATCATGCGCTTCCGGCACCTGGCGGGGGAGATGGCGCGCCGCGGCGGCGTCCGCGGACGGGGGCTCTCGCGGCTCCAGCGCGAGCGCGTCGCGGCGGCGGCCATCGCGGCCGCGCCGCTGGACGTCCTCCGGCGCTCCGCCGCGACGGCCGGCTTCCCCGCGGCGCTCGTGCGGCTCGCGAGTGAGCTCGAGCAGGGCCGCGTCGACCCCGCGCGGTTCACGAGCGCGCTGCGGTCCTGGGCGACGGGCACGTCGCGCGCCGCCTACGCGGAGGAGCTGGCGGCGCTCTACTCCGGCTACCGGCGCGCGCTGGAGGCGACCGGCCGCACGGACGACGACCTGCGCCTCGCCGCCGCGATCGACGGCCTGCGCGAAGACCCGAGCCGCTGGGATGCGCGCCCCGTCTTCGTCTACGGCTTCGACGACCTGAGGCCGCTCCAGCGCGAGGCGATCGCCGTGCTCGCCGCGACCGGCGCCGAGGTCACGGTGTCGCTGACCTTCGAGGCGGGCCGCTACGCGTTCGCGGGTCGCACCGAGACCGTCGGGGCGCTGCGGCCGCTCGCCGATCGCGTCCTCGAGCTCCCGGCCATCCCCGACCACTACGGGTCACCCGCCCTCCACCACCTCGAGCGCCGCCTGTTCGAGCCCCCGGAGGACGGCGCGCTGTTCGACGCCACCGCGCCGGAACTCGACCCCGCCCACCCCGCGATCACGCTCATGGAGGGCGGTGGCGAGCGCGCGGAGCTCGAGCTCGTCGCGGCCGAGGTCGCGCGGCTCATCCGCGAGGAGGGCATCGCGCCGGAGGAGATCGCGATCGTCGCCCGCGACGTCACTGCGATCGCGCCGTCGCTGCGCCGCGTGTTCGCCGCCGCCGGCGTGCCGATCGCGCTCGAGCGCCGGGCGGTCTTCGGGCACACACCGCTCGGGGCGGGGCTCGTCGCTCTGCTGCGCTGCGCGCTGCTGGACGGAAGCGCCGAGGACCTCCTGACCTGGCTGCGCACCCCGGGCCTGCTGCACGAGCCGGCGCTCGCCGACCGTCTGGAGGCCCGCGCGCGACAGGAGGGCGCACGCACGGCAGCCGCGGCCCGCGAGCTGTGGGAGCGCGAGCGCTGGCCGCTGGACGCGATCGACCGCGTCGCCGCCGCGCACGAGCGCGGCTCGCGCGCGCTCATGGAGACGCTGTCGGCCGAGCTCGCCGCTCGCTTCGCCGCGCCGTACGCCCGGCAGGCCGCCATCCTCGACGGGGCCGAGGCGGCCGACGCGCGCGTCCTCGCCACGGGGAGGCGAGCGCTCGGCGACCTCGCCGATCTCGCCGGCCTGGCCCCCGAGCCCGCGGAGCTCGCCCGCCTGCTGGAGGAGCTCGACGTCGGCCTGCGCGACGAGCCCCGCGTCGGCGCCGTGACGGTGAGCGAGCCGCTGTCGCTGCGCGCCCGGCGCGTCCGCGCGCTCGTCCTGTGCGGCATGCAGGAGAACCGCTTCCCGCAGCCGGCGCGGCCCGAGCCGTTCCTCGGCGACGCCGAGCGCCGGGAGCTGGCGGCTGCCTCCGGCCTCGTGCTGCGCCGCCACGAGGAGGCGCTCGAGGCGGAGCGCTTCCTGCTCTACACGACCGTCTCGCGGCCGCAGGAGCGCCTCGTGCTCTCGTGGCACGACGCGGGCGACGACGGCGAGCCCGCCGTCCGCTCGCTCTTCGTCGACGACATCGCGTCGCTCTTCGGCCCCGAGCTGTGGGAGCGCCGAAGCCGCCGCGGGCTCGGGCAGGTCGGCTGGGTCGATGCGCCGTCGGAGGCAGAGCGCCGCCGTGGCGAGGCGGCAGCCGGGCCGCGCTACCGCGAGGCGCCACCCGCGCCCCTGCGCCATCCCGAGGTGCTCGCGTCGCTGGGCGGGAGGACCGCCTGGTCGGTGAGCGACATCGAGGCCTGGGCGGGCTGTCCCGTGAAGTGGCTCGTGGACCGCAGGCTGCGACTGCAGACCCTGGAGCCCGACGACGAGACCCTGCTCCGCGGCGCCGCTGCGCACGCGGCGCTCGAGCGGGCGCTGCGGCGCCTGGTCCGCGAGAACGGGAGCACGGTGCTGAGCCCCGACCGGCTTCCCGCGGCGCGCGAGGCCGTCGAGGAGGCACTGGAGGGACTCGCAGGACGCATCCGGCTGTCCCCCGACCCTCGCCGCGTGCGTGCGCTCGCCCGGCGCCTGGAGGTCGACCTCCTGCGCTACGTCGAGCACGCCGCGAACGCCGGCAGCTCGCACGTCCCGACCCACTTCGAGGTCTCCTTCGGTGGGCGCCGCGACCCGCTGGGGCCGCTGCGCCTGTCCGCCGACGTGGCCGTGGCGGGGCGCATCGACCGCATCGACGTCGCCCCCGGCGGCCGACAGGCGCTCGTCTACGACTACAAGGGCCGCACGACGACGGATGGCTCCCATTGGGTCGCCGATCGCAAGTGGCAGGTCGCGCTGTACCTCATCGCCGTCCGCGAGCTGCTCGATCTCGAGCCGGCGGGCGGGCTGTACCAGCCGCTCGGCTCGCGCGACCTGCGTCCTCGCGGCGCGCTGCTGGAGGACGCCGATCCCGGCCTCGACGTCATGTCGCGTGATCGCCACGACGCCGAGGAGATGGACGCGCTCATCGAAGGCGTCGTCGCGGAGGTGCTCGAGGCCGTCTCCGAGCTGCGCGCAGGGCGACTGCAGCCGCGCCCGGGCACGTGCGCGTACGGCGGCGGCTGCTCGTACCCGATGATCTGCCGCAGCGAGTCATGAGGTCGTTCACGGGTGAGCAGGCCGGGGCGGTAGCGCGGCGCGAGGGGCCGCTCCTGCTCGCGGCGGGCGCGGGCAGCGGCAAGACGTCGGTGCTGGTGGAGCGCTTCGCCCGTTGTGTGCTCGACGACGGGCTGCGCCCGAGCCAGATCCTCGCCATCACGTTCACCGAGAAGGCCGCGGGGGAGCTGCGCTCGCGGGTGCGCTCCCGCTTCCTGGCGCTCGGCGAGCGCGAGGCGGCCCGCGAGACCGAGAGCGCCTGGATCGGCACGATCCATGGCTTCTGCACCCGCGTCCTGCGCGGTCACGCGGTCGCCGCGGGCCTCGACCCGGCCTTCGTGGTGCTCGACGACACGATCGCCCGCGAGCTGCGGGCCGCAGCGTGGCGCCGCGCCTACGCGACCTGGATCGACGAGCGCGGCGACCCGGCCGTGGACGTCGCGGCGGCGTACGGGGTGGACCGCCTGGAGGAGGCCATCGGCGAGGTCCACGACGCGCTGCGCAGCGCAGGCGCGACGCACCCGGTCCTGCCGCCGGTGCCGCCCGTCGCGTCGGTCGCCGAGGCGCGTGCCGCGGTCCAGCGCGCGATCCCCGGCGCCCAGGCCGAGCTCGCGGCTGCCAAGCCCGGCGCACGCGTCGCCACCGCGCAGGAGGCCGTGCTCGCTGGGCGGACGTTCCCGACCTACAAGATGCAGGCGCTGTGCGGTCCGGCGTGCACCGCCTACCGCGACGCCGTCGAGCTGCTCGCGACCACCGAGCGCGACGAGAAGGCCGCGGGCGTCGCGACGCTCCTGGGCGATCTGCTCGCCGCCTACGCCACGGCCTTCGCGGACGCCAAGACCGCCCGCGCGGGCCTCGACTTCGACGATCTCCAGCTGCATGCGCGCGACCTCCTGCGTGACGACACAGCGCTGCGTGCGTCCTACGCGGAGCGCTTCGCGCGCGTCATGGTCGACGAGTTCCAGGACACGAACCCCCTCCAGCTCGAGCTCGTCGACCTGCTGGCGCCTGAAGGTGCGTTCGTCGTCGGCGACGAGCAGCAGTCGATCTACGGGTTCCGGCACGCCGACGTGGAGGTCTTCCGCGGGCGGCGGGCCGCGCTCGCCGAGCGGGGGGCGACCGCCACGCTGCAGACGAACTTCCGGTCGCGACCGGAGATCCTGGCCGCGGTGAACGCGGCGTTCGCCCCGCGGTTCGCCGGCGGGTTCATGGCCCTGCGTCCCGGCCGCGCGGTGGAGCCCGCGGCCGACCCGGTCGTCGAGCTGCTGCTGACCGACACGGACGGCTGGGACGACGTCGACCTGGGCGGGCTGCCGCCCGCGCAGGGCTGGCGCCATGCGGAGGCGCGCCTGCTGGCCCAGCGCGTCGCCGAGCTCGTGGAGACCGGCGCGGCGGCCCCCGAGGACGTCGTCGTGCTGCTGCGCGCCGTCGGCTCGCTGCCGGTCTTCGAGCGCGCGCTGCAGGACGTCGGCCTGCCGACGCTCGCCGTCGGCGGCCGAGGCTACTGGGGGCGCCAGGTCGTCCGTGACCTGTGCGGGTGGTTGGCGATCCTGGCCAATCCGCGCGACGAGATCGCGCTGCACGGCGTGCTGGCCTCGCCGCTGGTCGGTGCGTCGACCGACGCGCTCGCCCTCGTCGGCGAGGCCGGGCCGGAGCATGCGTGGCAGGCGATCGCGGAGGCGTTCCTCACGCAGGAGGGCTCAGCGTTGTCCGCCCGGCTGACGCCCGATGACGGCGAGCGCCTGCGGGCGTTCGCCGTGCGCTACGACGCCGAGCGCCGCATCGCCCCACGGCTGGGGCTCGACGAGCTGCTCGAGCGCATCGTCGCCGCCTCCGGCTACGACCTGCACGTGCTGTCGCTGCCCAACGGCGAGCGGCGCATGGCCAACGTCCACAAGCTCCAGCGCCTCGCTGCCGAGCACGAGCGCGAGCACGGGCGCGACGTCCGGGCGTTCGTCGACCTCGCCAACGCCGAACTGGAGGCCGAGGCGCGCGAGGCCGACGCGCCCGTCGAGCTGGGTGACGTCCGCGCGGTGCGCCTCATGACGATCCACGCGGCCAAGGGGCTCGAGTTCGGCGTGGTCTGCGTCGCGGACCTCGGGCGGCGGGTCCCTGCGGACACCGACGACCTCCTCGTCGCCGACGGCCGGGTCGGGCTGCGGCTTGTCGGCCTGGACGGCTCCAGCGAGCAGGCGCTCGCGTACCCGGCGCTGCGGGAGCGTGCGATGGAGGCGGCCTCCGCCGAGGAGTCGCGCATCGCCTACGTCGCCCTGACGCGGGCCCAGGATCGGCTCATCGTCAGCGGCTCGCTCAGCGTGGCGAAGTGGCCCGACGCGACGGCGCAGACCGCACCGCCGATCGCATGGCTGGCGCCGTCGCTCGTACCGGGCGTCGACGCCGGGGTCCCGGAGCAGCCGGTGCGCGACGTGGCGTGGACGACGCCCGCAGGTGAGGAGCTGCGCGTCCGCGCGACGGTGAGCACTCCCGCGGCCCTCGGCGCCGCGCTGCGGCGCCCGGCCCCCGCGGGCGCGAACGAGGACCTCCCGATCCTCGTCGGCCCCGTGCTCGGCGACCCGGGCGCGCTCGGCCCCGCCGCCCCTGGGCCGCCGCCGACGCTCTCCTACAGCGCCCTGCGCGCATGGAAGGAATGCGGCTACCGCTTCTACCTCGAGCGCGTCCTCGGGCTGCCGCGCGAGCGGGCGCCGGCCCCGCCGCCCGGCGTGGAGCTGCCGACGCCGGCGGGTGGCATCGACCTGCTCACACGGGGCTCGCTCGTCCACGAGCTGCTCGAGGAGCTCGACCTCGCGACGGGCGGACCCTGGGCGGAGGGCGGCGATCCGGCGGAGCGCCTGACCCGAGTGCACGAGATCGCCGCGCGCCACGAGCTCGAGCTCACGCCGGAGGAGGCCGATGACCTGGACGCGCTCGTCGAGGTCGTCGCGCGCGGCGAGCTGCGGGCGCGCCTGGCGGCGGCGCCGCGAGTGCAGCGCGAGTACGGGTTCGCCTTCCCCTTGGGGGGTGGGCGGGACGATGTCACCATGAACGGCTTCGTGGACATCCTCGCCGAGGAGGCCGACGGGGCGGCTCTGGTCGTCGACTACAAGTCCGACCGCCTGGAGCCCGACGCCGACCTGGAGGCGTACGTGGAGGATGGCTACGCGGTCCAGCGGCGTCTCTACGCGCTCGCGGCGCTGCGCGCGGGCGCGCCGCGGGTCGAGGTCGTCTACGCGCTGCTCGATCGCCCCGCCGAACCCGTCCGCCGCACGTACACGGCCGACGACGTGCCGACGCTGGAGCGCGACCTGCTGGACCTGGCGGCGGGACCGCTGGGGGGCGACTACCGCGTCAGCGCGGCGCCGCACCGCGAGCTGTGCGCCACCTGCCCGGGACGGCGCGCGATGTGCTCGTGGCCGGAGGAGATGACGCTGCGGGAGCTCCCGGACCTTTTGTTGCACAAGCAATGAACTGATAAGCTTGCGCGTGCATCGATCAGCGCCCGAAAGGTCCCGCCCATGCATCGCAGCCGCCTCTCACGCATCGTCGTCCGCCGTCCCGGTGCCCCCGGTGCGGCCTTCGGCCCTGCGCCCGCGCGATGCGCCGAGGACCGGCGTGATCGGACGGCGCGTGCCGCAGACGTCGTGTGGCGCATCCCCCGCGCGGCCGAGCGGCGAGCTGAGACGGATGCTCAGCTCGCCGACCGGCGCGGGGTCGCTCCGGTCGCGCTGTAGCCCCCGGCTCCTCAACCGTGCTGACAAAGCGTCGTAGAGCGACGCAAACTCAGCACGGACGGGAAGACGTGGCACGCAGCCGCCCAGGACGAGCGAGTGGCGGCGCCGCCACGACGACCTCGTCGCCCCTCGGTGATCTGTCGGACGCGGCCGAGCTGTCTCGCCAATGGCGGCGCGAAGCTCACCGCGCGGCGATCACCCCCGCGGCGGCGCCGACGCCACGACACCCTCGCGCTGCGGCGCGGGGAGTGGAGTCGGGGGCGGCGGGGCGGCGCGCGCGCCCCGCTCGGCGCGCTCGAGCTCGGCGTTGAGCTCGCCGCCCAGCAGCAGGCACAGGTTCGTGATGTACAGCCACAGCAGCAGGACGACCGCGGAGGCGAACGCGCCGTACGTCGCGCCGTAGCTCGAGAAGTTCGAGACGTAGAAGAAGAACGCGCCGCTGGCGATCAGCCAGAGCACGACGCCGAGGAACGCGCCCGGTGAGAACCACCGGAACCTGCGCGGCTTGATGTCCGGCGCGAACGCGTACACGATCGCGTAGATCAGGACCGCCGAGATGAGCGCGATGACCCACCGCAGGTAGGTCCACACGTCGGCCGCCGTGGACCCGAGGCCGATCTTCCCGAAGATGTCCGCCGCGACCTGCCCGCCGAGGAACACCGAGACGAGCGCGACGATCGCCAGCAGGATGACGACGAGCGTCCAGCCCAGCGTCTGGAGCTTGGTCTTGATGAACCCACGCTCGTCCTCGACGCCGTACACGACGTTGAGCGCCCGGCCGGCCGCACCGAAGGCGCCCGACGCGCCGTTCAACGAGATGAGGATGCTCAGGGCGAGCGCGAACGACACCGCGCCGCCACTCCTGGAGATCGCGCTGTCCAGGGACGACTGGATCGCGTCGGTCACGGACGCGTCCGCGCCGTTGTCGCGGGCGTAGTCCACGGCCTTGGTGACGAGGCTCTGCGTCCCGACGAGCCCGAGGACCGACACCGTCGCCAGGAGCGCCGGGAACAGCGACATCATCGTGTAGTACGTCAGCGACGCCGCGCGGTCGGTCATCTTGTGCGCCTGGAAGTTCTTGAACGTCTGCTTCGCGACAGCGGGCAGCGACGATCGCTCGCCGGGCATGCCGTCGTCGGGGGGCATCGGCTCGGCGTCAGGTGCCATGCGGAGTGCTTCCCCGTGGGGGACGTGTTTCAGTCGGCGTCGCGGCGCCTGGGCAGCAGCGGGTGCCCCTCGACGACCGCCGAGGCGACGTCGACGACCTTCCGTCCGCCGTTGCGAGCGTGGTCGCGCAGCATCGCGAACGCCGCCCGGTCGTCGACCTGGTGGCGCTCCATGAGGATGCCCTTCGCGCGCTCGATCATCGAGCGGCGCTCGAGGGCGGTCTCCAGCTGTGTGACCTGCTCGGTCAGCTGCGCCTCCTGGCGGTGCCGGCGCAGCGCGAGCTCGATCGCCGCCTGCACCTCGCCCGGATCCTCGGAGCGCGCGAAGCCGTCGATCCCGCGCGCGGCGGCGCGGGCGAGGAAGTCGCCGTCGTAGCCGTTCTCGACGACCGCGACCACCGGCCCGCGCGCGGACTCGCTCAGCTCGTCGATGAGGTCGAGCGCGTGCTCGAGGTCGTCATGGACCGCGACGACGGACAGATCCGGGTCCTCCTCGGCGATCTGCTCAGCGGCCTGCTCGACGGAGACGGCGTACGACGCCACCCGGTGGCCCAGGGCCTCGAGAACCCGCGCGGTCGATCGCAGTGCCTCGGTGTCCTCGTCGGCCACGAGGACGGTCAACCCGTCGGTCGTGTCGTCACTGGAGCTCATTGCTGCGGCGTCGGTCACCCGAGTATCATCCATCCGGCGTCAGGGCCTAGCAACACGCTCGACGTCTGCCTCGCGCCCCAGCTCCCGGCGCCTTGCCCAGGGAGCTGCACGCGTGCCACGACTCGCCGACTCTTCTCCGTCGGATCGCAACCGCCAGGACACCGCGCTCTTCGAGCGTTACCTCGTGCAGGGCGATCGCCGGGCGCGCGAGGAGCTGGTGGAGCGCTTCATGCCGCTTGCACGGCAGCTCGCGCGCCGCTACCACCGCGCCGAGGAGCCCTTCGACGACCTCCTCCAGGTCGCGTCGCTCGGGCTGCTGAAGGCGATCGACCGCTTCGATCTCGACCGTGGCATCGCGTTCTCCTCCTACGCCGTCCCGACGATTCTCGGCGAGCTGAAGCGCCACTTCCGCGATCGCACGTGGTCGGTCCGAGTGCCGCGCGACCTGCAGGAGCTCGTGCTCCGCGTTGACGCGACGGTCTCGGACCTGGGTCGGGAGCTGCACCGCGCCCCCACCGTCGGTGAGATCGCCGGGCGGCTGACGGTGTCCGAGGAGAGCATCCTCGAGGCGCTGCAGGCCGGCGGGGCGTACCGCGCCACGTCGCTGGAGACCCCACGCGGTGACGAGGAGGGCGACACGCTGGGCGATTCGCTCGGCACCGACGAGGATGGCTTCGCGCATGCGGAGCACCGCGCGACGCTGGACCGGTTGCTGACGGCCATCGGGCCGCGTGAGCGCGAGGTGCTGCGCCTGCGCTTCCAGGAGGACCTGACGCAGGCGGAGATCGGCGAGCGCATCGGCGTCTCGCAGATGCAGGTCAGCCGGCTCATCCGCCAGGCGGTGGCGCGGCTGCGGGTGATGGCGGAGGCGGGCGACCGCTCGCACGCGCGCGGTGCGTGACGCTCATGCGCCGTCTGCCGACGAGCGATCCCGGGTAGCGCCGGAGGACATGACCGTTCCCCAGCCGGCAGAGCCGGCCACCCCAGCCGTCCCCGCCGAGCCCGTCGTCCCCGCTCAGCCCGACCCGGGCACCCCGGTCGAGCCGCAGGAGCCGGCGACGCCGGCGGTCCCCGCGCAGCCCGAGGTGCCGACGGAGCCGGACCCCGAGCCGGAGGTCCAGCCCGGCGAGGCCGACGGCTAGGCCGGGGCCCGTCGCGAGGGCCTGGTCGGGCTACGGCCGCTCACGCGGCCGTCAGCAACAATTCCTTGCGCAGCAGAGCGTGGGCTGCGCGCTGTCCGGGTAGACAAGGTTGTCCCTTGGGAAGTTTCGCGTGCGTCCTCCTGCCCGCGGTACGCCCCCCGGAGGGGCGCTTGATCTCGAGGCGCTACCGAGACCGTCGTGTGCCAGCGCGCACACAAAAGTTGCGCAAGCAACCGAAATCGGTAAAATTCATACCGAAGCAGTAGGAATCTACCACGGAAGCGAAAGCACCTTGCCTGACACCTCTTTTGACCAGCTGCTCCGAAGTGCGGAGCACTATCCCCTCCTGAAGCACGAGGAGGTCATCGAACTCTCGAAGCGGATCGAGAAGGGTGACCTTGCGGCCAAGGACAAGCTGATCAACTCCAATCTACGTCTCGTCGTCAGCGTGGCCCGGAACTACCAGGGCCAGGGTCTCTCCCTTGGCGATCTCGTCCAGGAGGGCATGCTCGGCCTGATCCGGGCCGCGGAGAAGTTCGACTACCGGAAGGGCTACCGGTTCTCGACCTACGCGACCATCTGGATCCGACAGGCGCTGCAGCGCGGCCTCGACAACACGGGGCGCACGGTCCGCGTGCCGGCGCACGTCGCTCAGCGGATTCGCAAGCTGCGCCGGATCGAGCGGGAGCTGACCGCAGAGCTCGGCGAGGAGCCGGGCGACGAGCGGCTCGCGCATGAGATGGAGACCGACATCGCGGAGATCGGCACCCTGCGCAAGCACGACCGGACGCTCGCCAGCCTCGACGCCCCTGTGGGCGAGGACGGCGAGACGCCCCTGGGCGCCCTGCTGGACATCGGCGTCGCCTCCCCTGAGGAGGAGGTCGTGGCCGACCGGTACGCGGCCGATGTCCGCGGCCAGGTCTCGCGCCTGCCCGAGGACGAGCAGTTCGTCATCAACCTGCGCTTCGGCACGGGTGGCGAGGGCGAGCACTCGATCGAGCAGACCGCCCGCCGCATGGGCGTCCCGGCCTCGAAGGCGCGAGAGCTCGAGCGCCGTGCGCTCGACCGCCTCGCGCGCACGCCCGAGGTCGTCGGGCTGCGCGAGGCCGCGTAGTCCCGCAGCGTCACAGCGCTGTCCCGAGCCCCCGGCGCGCATCTGCAGCGCGCCGGGCCGGGCAGCCCGTGAAACCTCCCGTGCGCCGCGTGTACAACGAGCGCCGTGGGGGATACTGAGTCGGTGCCCCGCTCGATCTGGACAGGCGCCATCTCCTTCGGCCTGGTCACGGTTCCCGTGAAGCTGTACTCGGCCGTCTCGCGCAAGACCGTGCGCTTCCACCAGCTCAACGGGAAGACGGGCGTGCGCATCCAGCAGCGCCGGGTCGATCCGAGCACCGGCGACGAGGTCGCCTACGAGGACATCGTCAAGGGCTACGAGCTGGCTCCCGATCGCTACGTCGTCATCGAGGGCGACGAGCTGGACCAGCTCGACCCCAAGAAGACGCGGACGATCGACATCGAGGAGTTCGTCGAGCTGTCCGGCGTCGATCCGATCTTCTACGACCACCCGTACTACCTCGCGCCCGCCGCGGGAGGCGCCAAGCCGTACCGGCTGCTGCTCGACGCGATGCGCGACACCGGTCGCATCGCCATCGCGCGCGTGGTCATCCGCTCCAAGGAGCAGCTCGTCGCGATCCGGCCGATGGGCGACGTGCTCGCGATGAGCACGATGGTCTTCGCCGACGAGGTCATCGACCCGACGACGATCGACGACATCCCGGGCCCGGACGACGTCGAGGTCCGCGATCGCGAGGTCGACATCGCCAAGCAGCTCGTCGAGTCGCTGTCCGGCGACTTCGAGCCGGACAAGTTCCGCGACAGCTACCGCGACGAGATCCTCGCTCTCATCGAGCGCAAGGCGTCCGGCGAGGACATCGCCGTGCAGCCCGTACGCGACGACGAGGCCGAGCCGGTGCCCGACCTCATGGCGGCGCTCAAGGCGAGCCTCGACGCCGTGCGCGGCGAGCAGGACGAGCCCGCGGCCGAGGCGAAGCCGAAGAAGCGCACCGCCGCCAAGCCGAAGGCGAAGTCCGCCGGCCGCAAGCCGGCCGCGGCGAAGAAGGGCTAGCCCACCGCACCCTCGGGTACGGCCCGTGGGTGCGCACGACCGACGCCCGCGCCTGGCAGCTGACACGCATCCGGCGCTCGGTGTCCTCGGGGCCCGGCATCGCGAGGGTCCGCCACGGTCGCGGCTTCGTGTACGTGGACGACGACGGCGAGCGCGTCGTCGAGCCGGAGGTCCTCACCCGGATCGCCGAGCTCGTCATCCCGCCGGCGTGGGAGGACGTCTGGATCTGCCCGTACCCGGGCGGCCACATCCAGGCGACGGGAATGGACGAGCGCGGGCGCAAGCAGTACCTGTACCACCCGAAGTGGCGCGAGTCGCGCGACCGCGAGAAGTTCGACGACATGGTCGAGTTCGCCCGCGCCCTGCCGGCGCTGCGCGAGCACGTCGCAGCCGACCTCGCGCGCGACGACCTCACCCGCGAGCACGTCCTGGCCGCGGCGATCCGTCTCCTGGACCGCGGGTTCTTCCGGATCGGCTCCGAGGACTACGCGGTCACGAACGAGACCTACGGACTCGCCACGATCCGCAAGAGCCACGTGCGCCTGCGCGAGGACCGCATCCTCTTCGACTACCCGGCAAAGAGCGGTAAGCGACGCGTGCAGTCGGTCGTCGATCCCGAGGTCGCACAGGTCATCGCGGCGCTGAAGCGCAGGCGCGGCGGCGGCCCCGAGCTGCTGGCCTACAAGCGCGGTCGCCGCTGGACCGATCTGCGCTCGCCCGACATCAACGAGTACCTCAAGGAGTCGACCGCGCTCGACGTGAGCGCGAAGGACTTCCGCACCTGGGGCGCCACGGTGCTGGCCGCGGTGGCGCTGGCGGTGGCGGCGCCCAACGCACGGTCCAAGACGGCCAGCAGGCGTGCGATGGCCCACGCCGTGAAGGAGGTCGCGCACTACCTCGGCAACACGCCGGCCGTCGCGCGGGCGTCGTACATCGATCCGCGTGTGTTCGACAGCTACCAGCGGGGGTACACCGTCGGGCCCGCGCTGGACGAGCTGGGCGACGACGAGGACGCCACCGCCATCCAGGGACCGGCCGAGAAGGCCGTGCTGGACCTGCTCGAGGGGGTGCGTGCCTCGGAGTACGTCGACCGCGTGACTTAGGCGACCCGAACGCGTTAGGGTGCCCTCATATGAGGCTCGCCCACATATGAGCGTCGTCGCAACCCTGCCGGTCGTTCAGTTCGTCATCGGGCTCCGCGAGGGCGTCGAGGCGGCACTCGTCGTCGGCATCGTCGCGACGTTCCTACACCAGAGCGGACATCGCGACGCGCTGCGCTGGATGTGGGCCGGCGTCGCGCTGGCCATCGCGGTGTGCCTCGTGGTCGCCGGTGTGCTCGAGGCCGTCGACCAGAACCTGCCGCAACGCCAGCAGGAGGGCTTCGAGGCGATCGTCGGCCTCGTCGCAGTGGCGATGGTCACGTACATGATCGTCTACATGCGCCGGCACGCCCGGGAGATGGGCGGCGAGCTGCGCGGCGGCGCGGCGCGGGCGCTCGCGGTCGGCTCCGCGTGGAGTCTCATCGCGATGGCGTTTCTCGCGGTCATGCGCGAGGGCCTGGAGACGGCGCTGTTCCTGCTGGCCACGTTCCAGTCCTCGCTCGGCGTCAGCCCGCTGGGCGCCGGCCTGGGCGCCGTCGTCGGGCTGCTGGTCGCCTCCGCCATCGGCTGGGGGATCTATCGCGGCGGCGTCCGGCTGGACCTGTCGCGCTTCTTCCGCGTCACGGCGGTGCTGCTCGTCATCATCGCCGCCGGCCTCCTGTCGAGCGCCGTACACCACGCCGCCGAGGCAGGGATGTTCACCGGGCTGAGCGACCAGGCACTCGACCTCTCGGCGGTCATCGTCCCGAGCTCGGACTCCGTGACGACGGGTCTCATCACGGGCCTGCTCGGGATCTACCCCTATCCGACGCAGGCGGAGGTGCTCGTGTGGCTGGTCTACGCGGTGCCGCTCCTCACGTTCGTCCTGTGGCCCGCCTCCGTTCCCCGACGTCGACTGGACACCGCATGATCAGGGTCACGGCCGCGGGCGCGCTCGTCTGCGCCGCCGCCGCGCTCGCCGCCTGCGGCAGCTCGAACGACTCGAAGACCAGCACCGCTGCAACCGGCGCCACGCGTGAGCTGAAGATCCAGCTCACCGACGAGGGGTGCGCCCCGGCCAACGCCAAGATCGAGGCCGGCGTGGTGAAGATCGTCGCGTCCAACCGAGCGAGCACGAAGACCGACGAGATCGAGCTCAAGAACTCCGACGGGATCATCATGGGCGAGCGCGAGAACCTGGCACCCGGCCTGTCGTCGGGCTTCACGCTGACGCTCCGGCCCGGCGAGTACACGCTGAACTGCACGTTCCAGAACGCCCAGCGCGACAACGGCAAGCTCACCGTGACGGGCACCGCGTCGGGCACCAAGGCCGACGACGAGCTGCTCATCGCGGCGGTGTCCGACTACACCGGCTACGTCGCCAAGGAGACGGCCGCTCTCGTCGCGTCGACGAAGCAGTTCACCGCGGCTCTGAAGGCAGGCGACGTCGCCGAGGCCAAGAAGCTCTTCGGTCCGACGCGGTTCCACTACGAGGCGGTCGAGCCGATCGCCGAGAGCTTCGGCAACCTCGACCCGGACATCGACGCGCGCGTGAACGACGTCTCCGACAAGGCGAAGTGGACGGGTTTCCACCGCATCGAGCAGATCCTCTGGCGCGATGACACGACGAAGGGGACCGAGCGCCACGCCGCCAAGCTGCAGGCCGACGTCGACGAGCTGAACGCCAAGGTCGGTGAGCTCAAGCTCCAGCCCGCGCAGGTGGCCAACGGCGCGGTCGGTCTGCTCGACGAGGTGTCGGCGAGCAAGATCACGGGCGAGGAGGACCGCTACTCGCACACTGACCTGTCGGACTTCGCGGCCAACGTCGCGGGTGCTCGCGCCGCGTTCGACGCGCTGAAGCCGGTGCTGGTCAAGGAGGGCGACCAGAAGCTCGTCACGCAGATCGACGACCGCATGACCGCCGTCCAGCACGGCCTCGACAAGTACAAGCGCGACACGCCGCTGGGCTACGCGACGTACGCGGCGCTGACGCCGGCCGACCGCCGGCAGCTCGCGCAGCAGGTGGCGTCGCTCGCCGAGCCGCTCTCCCTTGTCGCCGGGAAGATCCTGAACAGCTAGATGGCCGGCTTCACGCGACGCCGCGCGCTGCTCGCCGGTGGCGGGGCCCTCGGGCTCGCCGCCGCGGGTGGTGCCGGTTTCGCGGTGGGCGAGTCGGCGGCGTCCGAGGACGGCGGCGAGCAGACCGTCCGGTTCGAGGGCGTCCACCAGGCCGGGGTCGCGACGCCCGCTCAGGCCCGCCTGGTGTTCGGCGCGTTCGATCTCACGTCGGACCGGCCCGGCGACCTCCGCGAGCTGCTGCAGGCCTGGACCGACGCGGCGCGGCGGATGACCGCCGGCGAGGCGACCGGCCCCGTCGAGGGCCCGGCCGAGGTCCCGCCCGCCGACACCGGCGAGGCGGTCGGCCTTGGCGCGAGGCGGCTGACGATCACCGTCGGGCTGGGGCCGGGCGTCTTCGAGCGCCTCGGGCTCCAGGACCGCAGGCCCCCGGGGTTGCGCGCGCTCCCCGCGCTGCCGGGCGACCAGCTCGACCCGGAGCGCACGGGCGGCGACCTGTGCGTGCAGGCCTGCGCGGACGATCCCCAGGTCGCGTTCCACGCCGTGCGCAACCTGCTGCGGATCGGCCGCGGCCTGGCCGAGCCGCGCTGGATGCAGCTGGGCTTCGGCAGCAACACGTCGACGACGAGGGGCGAGGCGACGCCGCGCAACCTCATGGGGTTCAAGGACGGCACGCGCAACCTGCGCGTCGACGACGGCGCGAGCATGGACCGCTTCGTGTGGGTCGGCGCCGAGGAGCCACAGGCCTGGTTCCGCGGCGGCACGTACCTCGTCGCCCGCCGCATCCGGATGCTCATCGAGTCGTGGGACCGCGATCGCCTCGGCGACCAGGAGGCGGTGATCGGCCGTCGCAAGGCGTCGGGCGCCCCGTTGACCGGGACGAAGGAGTTCGATCCGCCCGACCTCTCGCAGCCGGCCATCCCCGCCGACGCGCACATCCGGCTTGCCGCGCCCGCGACGAACGGCGGCGTGAGGATCCTGCGGCGCGGCTACGCCTACACGGACGGCATCGACGCCCGCACCGGCCTGCTGGACGCCGGCCTGTTCTTCATCTGCTTCCAGCGCGACCCCGCGACCGGCTTCGTCGCGATCCAGCGGCGCCTCGGCACGTTCGATGCGCTCGGCGAGTACATCCAGCACACCGGCGGCGGCCTCTTCGCGGTGCTGCCCGGCGTGCGCCGCGGCCAGTACCTCGGCCAGTCTCTCCTCAACTAGGCCGACGTTGTGTCGCCCTGCGACACAACGTCGAGCCTGAACGCGCAGCGTTCAGGCCGCGCTTCCGTCGATGGCGTCGTCGAGGCCGCTGAGCGCCTCCTCGCGACTGCCGACGATCGTGAAGATCTGATCGAGCCCGGTGATCTCGAACGTCTTGGCGATGCTCGAGTCGGTGTTGACGATCGCGAGCGCGCCGCCGCGTGAGCGCAGCCGCTTCACCGCGCCGATGAGCACACCGAGCGCGGTGGAGTCCAGGAACGAGACCTCGGACAGGTCGATCGCGATCCGCAGCTCACCGCTGTCGATGGCATCGGTGAGGACCTTCTTGAGCTCAGGGGCCGTGAACAGGTCGATCTCGCCACTCGCGGCGATGACGTGGTGACCGGCGACGGACCCCTGCTCGGTAATGGCGAACTCGGGCGGCATTCGGCTGGCCCAGTCTAGGACTCAGTGCGACAGCGAGACGAGGATGAGGAGATGCTCCTCGGCGTCGCCCGGCTCGATCGTGACCCGTCGCGAGACCTGCTCGACGATGTTCCCCACTCCGGGCAGCTCAGCGGCCGCCAGCAGGGTGGCGCCTCCGTTGGGCGCGAGCGGTCCGACGCGCAGCCGCAGCTCGTCCTGGGTCGTCTGGATGTGGACCCTGAGCCCCTCGCCGTCACTGGAGTGCCGCGCGGCGTGCGCGGCGATCGCGTCGGAGACCAGCAGGACGTCGTCGAGCCGGTCGACGGGCGCGTCCGCGCGGGCGGCGAGCATCCCGATCACGCGCCCGAGCACCGGCCCGACGAGGCTCTCGCGACGCAGGACCACGGTCGCCTCGTTGCGCGGATCGGGCCGGACCATCAGCGCTCGATCCGGAAGGTCATCCGGACTTCCGTCGCGTTGTCGTCGCCCGTGCCGAGCTCCAGTGACTCGGTCAGGGTGGCGATGAGCGGGAGTCCGAGACCGAGGCCCGGCGAGTCCGCGCGCGGCACGACACCGCGCCCTTCGTCGCGCACGATCACGCTCAGCTCCTCGTCTCCGAGGGCGGCCCGGATCTCCATCGGGCCCTCAGTCTCGGGATAGGCGTGGATCACCACGTTCGTGCATGCCTCGGTGACCGCGAGCTTGATGTCCGACAGCAGCTGCTCGGAGACGGCCAGTGCCTCCCCGAGCCCGCCGAAGGCGTGCCGTACGACCGCGACGTTCTCGGCGCGGGCGGGGAGTGAGAGGACGAGGTCGGGGGCGGCTGACATGAACGGGAAGTGCGCGGGCGGACCGGTCCTGCCCGCGCGGGTGCTGTCCTATGCGCGTTGCTACCCTTTCACCTCGCCTCCAAGTGCCCAGCGCCGCCCGGGAGCACTGCTATGACGACGTTCCACCAGCCGCCATACCAGGCCGACGGCCTGTACGACCCCAAGTACGAGCACGATGCGTGTGGCGTCGCCCTCGTCGCACGCCTGGACAACAAGGCGACCCGCGAGGTCGTCGACAAAGCGCTCATGGCGCTCGAGAACCTGGAGCATCGCGGTGCCACCGGGGCGGATTCCAAGTCCGGAGACGGCGCGGGGATCCTCACCCAGATGCCCGACGCCTTCCTGCGTGCGGAGGTGGACTTCGAGCTTCCCGCGCCCGGGACGTACGGCGTGGCGATGTGCTTCCTGCCGACGAACGCCGCCGTTCGCGCGAAGATCGAGGCGCTCCTCGAGCTGAACACGCGCATCGAGGGCCAGGAGGTCCTCGGCTGGCGCGACATCCCGATCGACGAGGAGTTCGTCGGCTCGACGGCCAACCGCACGCGCCCCGTCATGCGCCAGCTCTTCGTCGCCGCCCGCGGCGACTGCGAGACCGACCAGGACGCCTTCGAGCGCAAGCTCTACGTCATCCGGCGCATCTGCGAGCTGGCGTCGGGCCCGGACTTCTACGTCTCGTCGTTCTCGTCGCGCACCATCGTCTACAAGGGGATGTTCATCCCCGACCAGGTCCGTGGCTTCTTCCTGGACCTGCAAGACGAGCGCTTCACGAGCGCGATGTGCCTCGTGCACTCGCGCTTCTCGACCAACACCTTCCCGAGCTGGGAGCTCGCGCACCCCTTCCGGTACATCGCCCACAACGGCGAGATCAACACCCTCATGGGGAACGTCAACTGGATGCGCGCACGGGAGTCGGCGCTCGCGTCGGAGCTGTTCGGCGACGACCTGCCCAAGGTCATGCCGATCGTGCGGCCCGGAGGCTCGGACTCGGCGACGTTCGACAACGTGCTCGAGTTGCTCATGCTCGCCGGGCGGTCGCTGCCGCACGCCGTGATGATGATGATCCCGGAGGCCTACGCCGACCGGGAGGACCTCCCCGACGACCTTCTCTCCTTCTACGCGTACCACGCGTGTCTCATGGAGCCGTGGGACGGCCCGGCCGCGGTGGCGTTCACCGACGGGCGCGTCGTCGGTGCGACGCTCGATCGCAACGGCCTGCGCCCGGGCCGCTGGCTCGAGACGCACGACGGCCACGTGATCCTCGGCTCCGAGGCCGGCCTGCTGGACATCAAGCCGCCCGAGGTCAAGCGGCTGGGCCGCCTGCAGCCGGGCAAGCTGTTCCTCGTCGACCTCGAGAAGGGGCGCATCGTCGCCGACGACGAGGTCAAGCGCGAGATCGCGTCCCAGCAGCCCTACGGCGAGTGGGTCGCGCGCAACACGGTGCACTTCGACGACCTCGATCCCGCGCACGTGACCATGACGGGCGTCGAGCCCACTCGGCTGCGTCAGCTCGCCTTCGGCTACACGCAGGAGGACCTGCGGGTCCTGATCGCGCCGATGGCGGCGAACGGCGAGGAGCCGCTGGGCTCGATGGGCAACGACGCCGCCCTCGCGGTGCTCTCCGACCGCCGCCCGCCGCTCTACAGCTACTTCAAGCAGCTCTTCGCGCAGGTGACCAACCCGCCGATCGACCCGATCCGCGAGTCGATCGTCATGTCGCTGGCGACCGGTGTCGGCTCCGAGCAGAACCTGCTGGCCGAGACGCCCGAGCACGCGCACCAGCTCGTCATGTCCCAGCCGATCCTGCGCAACTGGGAGCTCGAGACGTTGCGCCACGTCTCGCACGACGTCTTCAACGCGCACACGATCGACATCACCTGGCCCGTCGCCGAGGGACCCGACGGTCTGCAGCGCCGGATCGCGCAGATCTGCGACGAGGCCCACCTCGCCATCGAGGAGGGGACGAACATCCTCGTCCTCTCCGACCGCCGGGTGAACGCCGGGCGCGTGGCGATCCCCGCCCTGCTCGCGGTCGCCGCCACGCACCATCACCTCGTGCGAGCAGGCACGCGCCTGCGCGCCGGCCTCGTGCTCGAGTCCGGTGAGCCGCGTGAGGTGCACCACATGGCGACGCTCATCGGTTTCGGCGCGAGCGCGATCAACCCGTATCTGCTGTTCGACACGGTCGACGACCTCGTTCTCGAGGGCCGCGTCCCGAACAACACCGGGGAGCTGGCCAAGGCGCAGTCCAACATCGTCAAGGCGATCGGCAAGGGCCTGCTGAAGACGATCTCAAAGATGGGGATCTCGACCATCCAGTCCTACTGCGGCGCGCAGATCTTCGAGGCCGTCGGCCTGGAGCGCGAGCTGGTCGACCGCTTCTTCACCGGCACGGCGTCGCGCATCGGCGGCATCGGCCTCGACGTGCTCGCCCGCGAGACCCTCGACCGCCACGCCCAGGCGTACGGGCCGTGGGGGCAGGACCGCAAGCACGAGCTCCTCCCGGTCGGCGGCGTCTACGCCTGGCGGCGCGAGGGCGAGGCCCACATGTGGAACCCGGAGACGATCGCGCTGCTACAGCACGCGGTCCGTGCCGGCGACGACGCGCAGGCGCGCTACGACGAGTACGCGAAGGCGATCAACGAGGACGCGACGCAGCGGGCGACGCTGCGCGGCCTGTTGAGGTTCCGCTCCGGTCTGGAGCCCATCCCGCTGGAGGAGGTCCAGCCGGCGCAGGAGATCGTCCGTCGCTTCGCGACCGGCGCGATGTCGCTCGGCTCGATCTCGCGCGAGTCCCACGAGACGCTCGCGATCGCGATGAACCGGCTCGGCGGCCGGTCCAACACCGGCGAGGGCGGAGAGGACCCGGTCCGCTTCACACCCGACCCCAACGGTGACCGCCGCCGTTCGGCGATCAAGCAGGTCGCCTCCGGGCGCTTCGGCGTGACGATCGAGTACCTGGTCAACGCCGACCAGCTGCAGATCAAGATGGCCCAGGGCGCGAAGCCCGGCGAGGGCGGCCAGCTGCCCGGCCACAAGGTCGACGACTACATCGGCAAGGTCCGCTACACCACGCCGGGCGTGGGGCTCATCTCCCCGCCGCCGCACCACGACATCTACTCGATCGAGGACCTCAAGCAGCTCATCTACGACCTGCGCTGCGCGAACCCCAAGGCGTCGGTCTCGGTGAAGCTCGTGAGCGAGGTCGGGGTCGGCACCGTCGCCGCGGGCGTCGCCAAGGCCAACGCCGACCACGTGCTCATCGCCGGCCACGACGGCGGCACCGGCGCGTCGCCGCTGTCGTCGATCCAGGCCGCGGGCGTGCCGTGGGAGATCGGGCTCGCCGAGACGCAGCAGACGCTGCTGCGCAACGACCTGCGCTCGCGCATCACGGTGCAGACCGACGGCCAGCTCAAGACGGGCCGCGACGTCGCGATCGCCTCGATGCTCGGAGCCGACGAGTTCGGCTTCTCCACGGCACCGCTCATCGCGACGGGCTGCATCATGATGCGCGCCTGCCACCTGAACACGTGCCCGGTCGGCATCGCGACGCAGGACCCGGAGCTGCGCAGGCGGTTCGCCGGGACGCCGGAGCACGTCGTGAACTTCTTCTTCTTCGTGGCCGAGGAGCTGCGCGGCATCATGGCGTCGCTGGGCATCAGCTCGCTGGAGGAGCTGACGGGCCGCGCCGACCTGCTGGAGGCCGATCACGCGGTCGAGCACTGGAAGGCGCGCGGCGTCGACCTCACCGGCGTCCTCGCGATGCCCGAGCTCCCGCCCGGCGCTCCGCGTCGCCGCATCGAGGCGCCGCCCGAGGTCCTCGGCGACCACCTCGACTGGAAGCTGCTCGAGCAGGCCCGGCCCGCGCTCGCCGCGCAGGAGCCGGTGCGCTTCTCGACCGAGATCCGCAACGTGCACCGCTGCGTCGGCGGCGTGCTCTCCAGCCACGTCGCGCAGCGCTACGGCCAGCAGGGCCTGCCCTCCGAGACGATCCGCGTCGACCTGCGCGGCTCGGCCGGGCAGTCCTTCGGCGGCTGGCTGGCGCACGGGGTCACGTTCGTCCTGCACGGCGACGCCAACGACTACGCGGGCAAGGGCCTCTCGGGCGGCACGATCGCCGTGCTCCCGCCCGAGGACGCGGCCTACCGTGCCGAGGAGAACGTCATCGTCGGCAACACCGTGCTCTACGGCGCCACGAGCGGCAAGGCGTTCTTCCGCGGTGTCGCCGGCGAGCGCTTCGCGGTGCGCAACTCGGGCGCCGACGCGGTCGTCGAGGGTCTCGGCGACCACGGCTGCGAGTACATGACCGGCGGCCGTGTCGTCGTGCTCGGGCCGACGGGGCGCAACTTCGCCGCCGGGATGAGCGGCGGCCTGGCGTTCGTCCTCGACGAGGCAGGCACGTTCCGCTCCCGCGGTGTGAACCCGGTGATGCTCGATCAGATCGAGGAGCTCGACGAGGGCGACATCATCGAGGTCCGCGCGCTCGTGGACGAGCATCTCGAGCGCACCGGCTCGCCGGTCGCCCAGCGCGTCCTGGACAACTGGGAGGCGCTGCTGCCCAAGTTCATCAAGATCTTCCCGACCGATTACAAGCGCGTGCTGGCCGAGCGGGCCGCAGCCGAGCGAGCCGCGTCCGAGTCGCGGTCGGAGGTCGAAGTCGATGGGTGAGGTCGGCGCCTTCCTGAAGATCGAGCGCCACGGCGTCGTCTACCGCGACCCGGCCGAGCGGGCGAGCGACTACGAGGAGTTCCTGGTCCAGCGGCCCGACGCGGAGCTCCGCGACCAGGGCGCGCGCTGCATGGAGTGCGGCGTGCCGTTCTGCCACAACGGCTGCCCGCTCGGGAACCTGATCCCGGACTGGAACGACCTCGTCTACCGCGACCGCTGGCAGGACGCCATCGCGCAGCTGCACGCGACGAACAACTTCCCCGAGTTCACCGGTCGTCTGTGCCCCGCGCCGTGCGAGGCCGCGTGCGTGCTGGAGATCCGCGAGGGCGACGCGGTCACGATCAAGCAGATCGAGAACTCGATCATCGACCGCGCATGGTCGGAGGGCTGGGTCGTCCCGCAGCCGCCGCTCTTGGAGACCGGTCGCACGGTCGGCGTCGTCGGCGCAGGCCCCGCGGGCATGGCCGCCGCACAGCAGCTGCGTCGCGCCGGCCACACCGTGACGCTCTATGAGCGCGATGAGTTCGCGGGCGGCCTCGTGCGCTTCGGCGTGCCGGACTTCAAGATCGAGAAGCACGTCGTCGAGCGCCGCGTGGACCAGATGCGCGCCGAGGGTGTCGACGTGCAGCTCGGCGTCGACGTGGGCGTCGACGTGACCTACGAGAAGCTGCGCGAGCGCCACGACGCGGTCGTGCTCGCCACCGGGTCGCGCGTGCCGCGCGACCTCACGGTGCCGGGCCGCGAGCTCGACGGCATCCACTTCGCGATGGACTACCTGTACGCGCGCACGCGGTTCGTGCAGAGCGGCACCGAGGCGCAGATCAGCGCCACCGGCAAGCACGTCGTCGTGATCGGCGGCGGCGACACCGGCGCGGACTGCGTCGGGCAGTCGGTCCGCGAGGGGGCGGCATCCGTCGTCCAGCTCGAGCTGCTGCCCGAACCGCCGGCCCACCGCCCCGACGACCGCACGCCCTGGCCGCTGTGGCCGCTGAAGTTCCGCCTCTCGTACGCGATGGAGGAGGCCCAGACCGCGGGCACAGGCGAGCAGGACTTCGCGATCACGACGACCCACCTCACCGGCGACGAGGGGCGCGTGACGACGCTGCACGCCGCGCAGGCCGAGCCCGCGCCGCCGTTCGCGCCCGTCGAGGGCACCGAGCTGGAGATCAAGGCCGAGCTGGTGCTGCTCGCCATGGGCTTCCTGCATCCCGAGCAGGAGCTGCTCGACCAGATCGGCGTCGCGAAGGACCCGCGCGGCAACGTCAAGGCCATGTCGCCCTACACGACATCGATGCCCGGCGTGTTCGCCGCCGGCGACGCGCGGCGCGGCCAGTCGCTCATCGTGTGGGCGATCAACGAGGGCCGCCAGTGCGCGCGGATGGTGGACCGCTATCTCGGCTCGCTCGACGACATGATCGGCCGCAGCGACGCCGACGAGGGCCCAGAGGGCCCGCCGAAGCACGCCGACGGCAGCGTGAGCGTCCAGCGGTAGGCCGGTGGCGCTCCGGCTGACGACCGACGAGGTCGGCGCGGCGGAGCGCTTCTCCTACTGGCGCGAGCTGATCTGCGACACGTTCGTCGGCCTCGACGCCGAGCGTCCGGGACTGGGCTTCACCGGCTCGCTGTACAGCGTCGTGCTGGGCCCGGTGCGCCGGACGGCGGTGCGGTCGGTGGCCCACCACGTGGTGCGCTCGCCGCGGCAGATCGAGCGAGGGTCGGGCGAGGACATCCTCGTCAGCGTGCAGCGGACCGGCCGCGGCCTCGTCCGCCAGGACGGCCGCGAGGCGCTGCTGGGCCCGGGCGAGCTGGCGCTCTACGACGCCACGCGCCCGTATACGCTGACCTTCGACGGGCCGTTCGTGCAGACGGTCCTCCAGCTGCCCCGCGCGCTGCTGGCCGAGCGCATCGGGCCGATCGACGGGCTGACCGCATCGCGGGCCGCCGCGCCCGCAGAGCTGCTCGCGCCGGAGGACGGCGAGCGCACGGTGGACCTCCTCGCAGTGACGCTCGGCGCGCTGCTGGGCCGGGCCGCGTCCCCGGCCGAGGCGCACCGCCGCGCGATCCGGCTGCACGTCGAGCGCGAGCTCGGCGACCCGTCGCTCACCCCGGGGTCGATCGCTGCGGCGCACGCGCTGTCGCCCCGCTACGTGCATCGGCTGTGGGCGCAGGAGCGATCGGAGACGCTGGGCCGCCACATCCTGCGGCGACGACTGGAGCGGGCGCGGGGCGACCTCGCGGACGGCGACCGTGGCGTGACCGAGATCGCGTTCCGCTGGGGCTTCCGCAGCCCTGCCCACTTCTCGCGGGCGTACCGGGCGCACTTCGGGGTGCCGCCCAGCGAGCACCGCAGGTCGCTCTGAGTCAAGCGGCGCTGGGCGGCGCGATCTAGCGTCGCGGCATGGAGCCCACCAAGCAGCAGTACAAGGCCGCCGTCGTCCAGGCCGAGCCCGTGTGGCTGGACGCCGGCGCGACGATCGACAAGGCGATCGACCTCATCGGCCAGGCCTCGGCGGGTGGCGCCGACATCGTCGCCTTCCCGGAGACCTGGGTCCCCGGCTACCCGTGGTGGATCTGGCTCGGCGCGCCGGCATGGGGCATGCAGTTCGTGCAGCGCTACTTCGAGAACTCGCTCGTCATCGGCGAGGAGCCGCTGGCCAGGGTGCAGGCCGCGGCCGCGAAGCACGGGATCCATGTGAGCCTGGGGATCTCCGAGCGCGCGGGCGGCAGCCTCTACATGGGGCAGGTCCTCGTCGACGACGCGGGGGAGATCGTCCAGGCGCGGCGCAAGCTCAAGCCGACGCACGTGGAGCGCTCCGTGTTCGGCGAGGGGGCGGGCTCGGACCTCGCGGTGCTCGACACATCGATCGGCAGGGTCGGCTCGCTGTGCTGCTGGGAGCACCTGCAGCCGTTGACGCGCTACGCGATGTACAGCAAGGGCGAGCAGGTGCACTGCGCTGCGTGGCCGACGTTCTCGCTCTACGCGGGCATGGCCTACGCGCTCGGGCCTGAGGTCAACATGGCGGCGAGCCGCATGTACGCCGTCGAGGGCGGCTGCTTCGTCCTCGCCGCGTGCGCGACGGTCGGCGACAGCGCCCACGAGATGTTCTGCGACACCGAGGACAAGGCCCAGATGCTCGGCCGGGGCGGCGGCCACGCGATGATCTTCGCTCCCGACGGGCGCGAGCTGGCCGAGCCGCTGGACCCGTCGGCTGAGGGCCTGCTGTTCGCGGACATCGACCTCGGGATGATCGCGCTGGCCAAGGCCGCGGCGGACCCCGTCGGCCACTACGCCAGGGCCGACGTCACACGCCTCTACCTGAACTCCTCGCCGCTTCCTCGGGTGGAGGAGCTGCGGCCTGCGATGGCTGCGCCGGTGGAGGAGGACGTCGAGATCGTCTAGCTGGGTTCGACGAGCTCGGTGAGCACGTGTCCCGTGCCCTCCGGCTCCAGGAACGCGATGCGCGAGCCCCGGACCCCGGTCCGGGGCACCGTGTCGATCAGCCGCATGCCCTCGCCGGCGAGCCGGGCGATCTCGGCCTCGATGTCCTGCGTCTGGTAGGCGACGTGGTGCAGCCCGGGGCCGTGCTCGGCGAGGAAGCCGGCGAGCATCGTGTCCTCGCGGACCGGCGCGAGCAGCTCCACGTGGCTCTCGCCGATCTCGAGCAGCACGAGCTCGATGCCGATCTCCTCGGCGACCTCGCGATGCACCAGCGGCATCACGAGCCGCTCCTCGTACAGCGCGATCGCGGCGTCGAGATCGTCGACAGCGATGCCGATGTGGTCGATCCGGGTGAGCACGGCTACTCGGACTGGCGGCCGAGGATCGCGAGGAACCGCTCGACGCGCCGCCGCTCGTCGTCGGTGAGCCCGCCCGTCCCCTCGACGAGCAGCGTCATCGGCCCACGATCGTGCGCCCAGGTCCGGGCGTCGTCGGTGAAGGCCGGGGCGATCCACACGAGCGGGAGCGACGCCGCGTACGCGATGACCGTCTCCTCCTGCCCCGCGGCGGTGTCCTCGGAGCGGACGACGCGGACCGTCGGCGCGTCGAGCCGGTGTGCGACGACGTTGATCGCATCGAGTCCGCCGTCGTCGACCAGGAGCGCGACCTCGCCGGCGCGCAGTGTGTCCAGGGACCACCCGTCCAGCGCGGCGGGGACACAGACCATCCGGAACAGCGCATCGCTCATGGGAGCGGCAACCTACTGAAAGTTCCGCCGTATCCTCGTAGTCGGTGCCCAGCTTCTGCCGTCACAACCGCTTCGTCCAGAACTGCCCGATCTGCCGGGAGCCCGAGCCTGAGCGGCGGGTGCCGCGCAGCGCCGCGTCCAGCACGCGCTCGACGGCGTCGAGGCCGAGCACGTCCGGGTCGCGCTCGCGGTCGTCCTCCTCGCGCGGTGGAGTACGCGTCCGTCAGCTCGCGCGGGCGACCGACGACGGCTACCGGTCCGGGCTGGTTCCCGGCCTGAAGGCGTCGGCCGACGCCGAGCGGCTCGCGGACGAGATCGCGTTCGCCGCCTCGCGCCTCGCCCAGCTCGCGACCGAGCCGCCGGGCACGTACGCCGAGGCGATGCTCGAGACCGATCGCGAGGAGGGATTGTGGCTCGCGTTCCTCACGGCCGTGGTCTGCCCCGGCGACGGTGACGACCCCTTCGCGGGCGTCCGCGCCGCGCACACGTCGTGGGCGACCGGGGAGCTCCCGGACCTGTCGGCCGTCTCACGCGGCCTGCGCTCCTCGGGCGACGAGCGGACCCTCGCCGGATACCGCGCCTGGGCGGCGCGCGCCGGGTCCCAGCAAGCGGCGCTCGCCGGCGAGCCCGCCTGGACGCCGCAGCGTCGCTTCGACCGCGTCTTCGAGCGGCTCTCGCTGCCCGGCGTCGACCGTGGCGCGCGCTACGACTTCCTCGTCACGGCGGGCCGGCTCGGCCTCGCCGACGTCCAGGCCGCCGCGATGCACTTCGCCGACGACGCGACGACCCTCGCCGCCAAGCGCGTGTTCGGCATCGGGGACCCGATGCTGCTCGGGCGGCGCGCGACCGATCTCGCCGAGGAGGCCGAGGTGCCGGTCGAGGCGCTGGACCTCGCGCTGTTCAACTGGGGCCAGCCCAGCGGCGGGCGGGTCACGATGGGCGCCGGCGAGGCCGATCCGGGCCTGCGCGCGACGGCCGCCGCCGCGCTCGACGTCTAGTACCGGCTGACCTCGCGGCGCCGGGTATCGGGCTTGGGCGCGACCGCCTGCACGAACGCGTTGACCGCCCAGACGATGATCGTCGCGCCGACGTAGGTCCAGAAGCCGTCGATCTGGAAGCCGTGGACGATCGCCGACGTGAGCAGCAGCATCACGAGGCTGACGAAGAAGTACGCGATGCCGAGCGTGAGGAGGATGACCGGCA
This sequence comes from uncultured Solirubrobacterales bacterium, assembly GCA_963837655.1. Taxonomy (GTDB): domain Bacteria; phylum Actinomycetota; class Thermoleophilia; order Solirubrobacterales; family Solirubrobacteraceae; genus CAVVSD01. The sequence continues at coordinate 188,677 of CAWIOK010000023.1, read as the reverse complement.
GCGCCAGGAGCGTGAGGAACGGCTTCACGAGCCAGTTGGCGATCGTGAGCACGAGCGCGGCGAGCAACAGGGTCGTCAGCTCGTCGCCGTAGGTCACGCCGTTCAGCAGCTGCGAGGCGACCCAGATCGCGGCGACATTGCCGATGAAGCGGACGAGCAGGATCATCGACCGCGACCCTACTCGTAGGCTCCACACGTGGATCTCGTCGACCCGCGGGCCGAGCGCTACGCCTCCGCGCACACCACCCCGCACCCGTCCGCCACGGACGCCGCCGCGGCATGGACCGATGCCAACTCCGGTGCGCCGCAGATGATGAGCGCCCTCGTCGAGAGCCGCCTCCTCGCCGCTCTGGTCGCCGTCGGCGGCGCACGCCGGGTGCTCGAGATAGGCACGTTCACGGGCGTAGGCGCCCTCGCGCTCGCCGAGCGGATCGCGCCCGGTGGCACCGTCATCACGATCGAGGCCGACCCGGCGCGGGCCGACGTCGCCCGGGGCCACATCCAGGCCAGTCCGCTCGCCGACCGCGTCGAGCTGCTGACCGGCGACGCACGCGAGCTCGTCGCGGGGCTCGACGGGCCGTTGGACCTCGTGTTCCTCGACGCCTGGAAGCCCGACTACATCGCCTACTACGAGGCGGTCGTCCCGAAGCTCTCCGAGCGCGGCGTCATCGTCGCCGACAACGTCCTCGCGCGCGGACGGGTGCTCGATGGCGGCGGCGGGCACGCGCTGCAGGCGTTCAACGATCACGTGCAGGCCGACCCGCGCGTCGACAACGTGCTGCTGACCGTCGGCGACGGGCTGATGCTGGCCTGGCGCACCGCCTGACCGCGACAATCGTGCGATGGCGGACCGCCGCTGGGGCAGACAGCCTTCGTCGTCGGAGGACTGGCGGCGCGCGAACATCGCGATCGCGGTCGGCTGGGCCGCCCTCGCGGTGATCTTCGGGGCCTACGCGATCGTCCGCGAGAGCCTCGGCGCGCTGCTGCTGACCCTCTTCGTGGTCTGGTGCATGCGCCTCGCGTGGCTGTCGGCGTGGCGGGGAGAGGAGGACGACTGACGCCTGCGCGCGCCATCCGGCCGTCATGCCGCGGAAGGGCTCAAGTCGGTCTCGCGCCCCGCCGACCACACGATGTGGAGAGCCCAGCTTGATCGACCTTCCGACCACCACCACGACGACGCGCGCGGGACGCGCGGGAAGCAGCACGGCCGACGACCCGCGCGTCGCCGCCCGCGAGGCGGTCGATGCCGCGCTGGGCGGCGCCCCGGCCCACGAGGGCGATGTCCTCGTGCTCTTCGCCTCGGTGCGCTACGACCTGCACGCCCTGCACGCAGCCGCCGTCGAGCGCGCGGCGCCTGCGCGGGTGGTCGGCGCCTCGACCGCCGGTGCGTTCGCCGGCGCCACGAGCGTCGACCGCGGCTGTGTCGCCGCGCTGCTCCCCGGCGACGGGTTGTCGATCGGGATCTCGCATGTCGCCTGGGACCCCGACGACCCCGTCGGATTCCGCGCGCGTCGCCGCCGAGACAGCGCGCACGCGCGCCGGCGAGGCTCGCGACCACTCCGCGCTGCTCCTGCTCGCCGATGGCCTCAGGGCCTACGGACGCGCGTTCGCGCGTGGCGTCTACGACGTGACCAGCGCACTCGTCCCCCTCGTGGGCGGGGCGGCGGCGGACGACATGCAGGGCCGCGCGACGTGGACGTTCGGTGAGGGCGTCGCCCGCACCCACGGGATCACGGCCATCTGGATCGACTCCGACGTGCCGATCGGCGTCGCGGCAGGGCACGGCTTCCGCCCGGTCGGCTGTCCGCACGTCGTGACGAAGGTCGACGGGTGCCGCGTGGTGGAGCTCGACGGGCGCCCCGCGCTGGAGATCTACCTCGGCGAGCTCGGCGGCCGGCTGCCGGCGAGCGTCGCCCTGCAGCCCCATCACGTCCCGTCGCATCCGCTCGGCGCGGTCACCGTCAGCGGCCATCACGATCTGTTCCCCGTGGCGCCCTCCGGGACCGGGCTCATGGCCCGGACCGAGGTGCCCGAGGACACGCTCATCGAGGTCATGTGCACCGACGGGCACGGACTCGTCGACGGCGCACGCCGCGCGGGCCTGGACGCGGTCGCCCAGCTCGTCGCGCCGCCGCGCCTGGCGCTGGCGTTCTCCGGCGTGGATCGCGTCCCGCTGCTCGGCGGCGTGAGCGAGGCTCAGACCGCCGGCCTGCTGGAGGGTCTCGACGGCGCGCCGCTCGCCGGCTTCCACGCCTACGGCGAGTTCGCCCGGCGCATCGGGCCCGGCGGCTTCCACATGACGTCCGTCTCGGTGCTCGCGCTGTGAGCGAGCCGCTCGACATCCTCCGCCGAGAGAACGACGAGCTGCGCGAGCGCGTCGACAACGCCGAGCGCAACACCGCGCGCACGCTGCTGCGCGCGACGCGCCTCGCGCAGGTCATCGCGGCGCTCGGGCAGGACATGGAGCTCGACGTCATCGTCGAGCGCGCGGCGGTGGAGCTCGGCGAGCTCTTCGGCGCCGACGTCGCCCTCCTCAGCCTCGGCCCCGACGACGCCCTCGCCATCTCGGGCCACTACGGCGTCCGTCCGCGCGACCTCCCGGAGCGGACGTTCGGACTGCCCGAGCTCTCCACCGGCGCGCACGTGCGCATCGGCCCGGCCGGGGAGGTCCCGGTGCCCGGCTTCCTGGACCGCTACGGCGCCCAGCACGTCGCGTGGGCGCGGCTCGTCGTCGGAGAGGAGTCGCTGGGCCACCTCACGCTCGTCCGCCGCGCGCCGATCCCGTTCGAGCGCACCGATGGTGACGAGCTGCGCGCCATCGCCTACCGGATCGCCCTGGCCATCGAGAACGGCCGGCTGCACCGCCGGATGTCCGACCAGCTCGTCCGGCTGCGTCGCCTGCACGACATCACCACGGAGCTGGCCGGCACGATCGACCTCGACACGATCGGCCGCCGTGTCGCGCAGGTGCTCGTCAGCGAGGTGCCGGTGCGGGCCTGCTCGCTGGCCATCGAGCGGCTCGGCTGGCTCGAGACCCTCAGCTGCGCGGGCGCAGCCGGCCCCGACGCCACCTGGGAGGACATGCCGCTGCAGGCCGCGGGCATCTCGGTCGGCCGGGTCGTCATCGCCGGCGTGCCGGACGCAGGCACCGAGGCCCGCGAGACGATGGACCACCTGCTCGGGATCGCCGCGCTCGCGCTGGAGAAGGCGCTGCTCTACGAGCGCAGCCGCGAGCAGGCGCGCCGCGACTCGCTGACCGGGCTGCTCGCCCACCAGGCCTTCCAGGAGCGCATCGAGGGGCTCATCGCCGATGGCGATGAGTTCTGCCTCGCACTCATCGACATCGACGACTTCAAGCAGGTCAACGACCTCCACGGTCATCTCGTCGGCGACGAGACGCTGCGCCGGGTCGCCCAGGCGATGCGGCTGGAGTCCCGGGTGTCCGACGACCTCTTCAGGGTCGGCGGCGAGGAGTTCTGCGCCGTGCTGCACGGCGTCGGCGCCGGCGACGGGTTCGCGATCGCGGAGCGGCTGCGCACGCGCGTCGCCGGGATGACCGACGGGCTCCCGATCACCGTCAGCGTCGGCCTCGCCGCGCACCGCGACCACGGCGTCGTGCGCGACGAGCTGCTGGCGGCAGCGGACGTCGCGCTCTACGCGTCCAAGCGGTCGGGCAAGAACCGCACGTCGGTCGCCGGCTCGGACGTCGTCGTCGATCAGCCGCCGAGCGACCGCACCATGCGGCTGACGCTGCTGCACGAGAAGGACCCGGCCACGGTCGTGCACAGCACGCGCGTGGCCACGCTCGCGGTCGACGTCGCGCGCCGCTGCGGCGTCGCGGACGACGGGCTCGCCGACCTCCGCACCGCCGCGCAGCTGCACGACATCGGCAAGGTCGCGGTGCCCGACGAGGTGCTCCACAAGCCGGGGCCCCTGGACGCCGACGAGCTGCGGCTGGTCCGCGTGCACCCGGTCGCGGGCGCCTCGCTGCTGCGGGCCTGGGGACTCAGCCTGCCCGCGCGCTTCGTCGAGGAGCACCACGAGCGCGTCGACGGGGCCGGCTACCCGTACGGCCTGACGCGTGACGCGCTCGCGATCGAGAGCCGCGTCCTGCAGGCGGCCGACGCCTACGCCGCGATGACCGAGGAGCGCCCGTACCGAAGGGCGCTGACGCAGGCCGAGGCGATCGCGGAGCTGGAGCGCGGCAGCGGCACGCAGTTCGACCCCGTCGTCGTCGACGCGCTGCTGGACGTGCTCGCCGCACCGGTCGCCCAGGCTGCCTGAGCCCGCCCGCCGCCCGGCGATAGCCTTCGGCGCATGACGCCCTCGGTGGTCATCATCGGGACCGGCCAGGCCGGCTTCCAGGCCGCGTCGTCGCTCCGCCAGGCGGGCTTCGAGGGCGAGGTCACGCTCGTCGGCGAAGAGCCTCAGCTGCCCTACCAGCGCCCGCCGCTGTCCAAGGCGTTCCTCAAGGGCGACGGCGACGCGAGCGAGGTGCACCTGCGTCCGGAGACCTTCTTCGCGTCCAAGGCGATCGGGCTCGTCGCGGGTGATCGGGCGCAGCGGATCGACCGCGAGAGCCGGACGGTCGAGCTCGCCTCGGGGCGCGTGGTGGACTACGACCACCTCGTGCTCGCCACGGGGTCGCGGCCACGCGCGCTGCCCGTGCCCGGGTCCGACCTCGACGGCATCCTCGAGCTGCGCACCGTCGCCGATGCCCAGGCGCTGCGCGAGCGGCTCACCGATGCGCCGCGGCTCGTGGTCGTCGGCGGCGGCTTCATCGGCCTGGAGCTCGCCGCGTCCGCGCGCGAGAAGGGGGCGCAGGTCACGGTCGTGGAGGCGCTGGACCGGACCATGGCCCGCGCGGTGACGCCCGCGACGTCGGCGCACTTCGCCGCGCTGCACGCCGAGCAGGGCGCGACGATCCTCCACGAGGCGACGGTCGCGAAGTTCACCGGCAACGGAAGCGTCTCGGGTGTCGAGCTCGGCGACCGCACCGTGCTGGACGCCGACGTCGTCGTGGTCGCCGTCGGGATCGTCCCCAACGTCGAGCTGGCCGAGGAGTCCGGGCTGGCCGTCCGCGACGGCATCGTCGTCGACGAGACGCTGCAGACGTCCGACCACGCGGTCTGGGCGATCGGCGACTGCGCGAACTACCCCAATGCCCAGGTCGGCCGGCCGGTCCGGTTGGAGTCCGTCCAGAACGCGACCGATCAAGGCCGCGCGGTCGCCGCGGCGATCATGGGCGCGCCGGCGGCCTACGACGCGTTGCCGTGGTTCTGGAGCGATCAGCACTCACGCAAGCTCCAGATCGCAGGGCTCCTGCACGGGCACGACACGACCGTCCTGCGCGGCGACCCCAGCGGCGAGGCGTTCTCCGTCTTCTGCTTCGACGGCGATCGGCTCGTGTGCGTCGAGTCCGTCAACCGGATGCCCGACCACATGGCTGCACGCAAGCTGCTCACCGCCGGCCGCACGATCGACCCGGCCGACGCGGCGGACGAGGCCTTCGATCTGAAGGCCTACGCCGCCGGGTAGCCGGGGGGTTCGTCAGGCGGGGACCGTCGCGCCCGCGGGCTCGCGCTCCGCGCGAGGCGTGCGGAGCAGGGTGACCGCCAGCAGCAGCGCGGCCACGACGAGCAGTGCCGCGACGCTGAAGACCAGGTGGTAGCCGCCGAGCAGCGCCTGGGGCGACGCGTCGCCCTGGGCCACGAGGTCGCGCGTGCGCGACGTCGCGATGCTGCCGAACACCGCCAGGCCGATCGCGGCCGAGACCTGCATCGAGACGTTCACGATGCCCGACGCGATCCCGGCGTCGGCCGGTGGGACCTCGGACATCGCGATGGTCAGGAGCGGGACGAACGTGAGCCCGCCGCCGATGCCGACCAGGACGAAGGCCAGCAGGGGCCCGGGCGCGTACCCGGCGTCCTGACCCGCGCGCGTGAGCACGAGGAGCGCCACGGCCATGAACCCGAGGCCCGCGATGAGCGAGTTCTTCGGACCGATCCTCGCCACCACCCTGGGCGTGAGCAGGAGGCTCGTCGCCGCGACGGTGAGCGTCATCGGCAGGAACGCCAGACCGGTCTCCAGCGCGTCCAGCCCCAGGATGCGCTGGAGGTTCAGCGCACCGAAGAAGAACATCGAGTAGATCGCGGCGTACACAGCGCCGCGCACGATGCTCGAGTCGATGAGGCTGCGCAGCCGCAGGATGCGCAGCGGCATGATCGGGTTCTCCAGGCGCGACTCGAGCCCGAGGAACGCGACGAGCATCCCGACGACGATCCCGAACAGGCCGAGCGTGTGCAGCGAGGTCCAGCCGTGGTCGGCCGCAGTGACGATCGTGTAGGCGAGGAGCATGACGGCGCCGGTGACGAGCAGCGACCCGCCGACGTCGATCCCGCCGCGCAGGCCGATCCCCCTGTCGCGGGAGACGAGCACCCAGGCCGCCACGAAGGCGAACAGGCCGATCGGGAGGTTCACGGCGAAGATCCAGTGCCAGTCGAGCGCCTGCGTGAGCGCGCCGCCGAGCAGGAGGCCGACGGACCCGCCGCTGAGCGAGACGATCATGTAGAGGCTCATCGCCTTCGCCCGCTCGACGGGCTCGCGGAACTCGCTGGCGACGATCGCGAGGACGACGGAGGAGCACACTGCGGCGCCGACGCCCTGCAGCAGTCGCGCGCCGATGAGCATGGCGCTGGAGTCGGCGACGGCGCACAGGGCGGACGCGGCGGTGAACGCCGCGACGCCGCCGAGGAAGACGGATCGACGACCGAGGAGGTCGCCGAGCCGGCCGCCCAGGAGGAGGAAGCCGCCGAACGTGATCAGGTAGGCGTTGACGATCCAGGTCAGGCTGGCCTGCGACATGTGCAGGTCGCCCTGGATGGCCGGGAGGGCCACGGTGACGATGGTCGCGTCGAGGACGACCATGAGCTGCGCGAGGCAGACGACGGCGAGCGCCAGCCAGCGGCGGCGATCGTCTTGGAGGTTGGTGATGATGGAGGGCATCTAGATAGTCACGGTAGCAGTGATTATCTTGAGTGCAAGGAGAATCCTGATCGTGGTAACGTCCTGGTTACGCAATGAGCACCCTCCAGACCTCGAGCACCACCGTCCTGCTGACCCGCCTCGCGTGGTCGACGTTCCGGCGCCTCAAGCCGGAGGTGCTGGGCATGAAGCTCAAGGAGTACTTCGCGCTGCGTCAGCTCTCCGACGAGGGCCACATGTCACAGGCGTCCCTGTGCAGCGGCATGAACGTCGACGCGAACTACATGACGCTCATGCTCAACGACCTCGAGGCGGCAGGATGGGTCGAGCGCCGCCGCGATCCGGCCGACCGCCGCCGCCACATCGTGGAGCTGACGCCGGAGGGCGGCGAGGCGATCGAGCGCGCGGAGCATGCGATCGATCAGATGGAGGACGAGGTCCTCGGGCCCCTCAGCGCCGAGGAGCGCGAGACGCTCCGCGACCTCATGGCCCGCACGATCTAGGGCAGCGCGCTCGTCACCAGCGCGCGCAGCAGGTCGACGGTCGCCTGCAGGTCGGCGGGGTCGATCGCCTCGAACGCCGTGTGCGTGTAGCGCGTGGGGACGGTGAGCAGCGCGGTCGGCGTGCCCGACTCCCACAGCGGCAGACCGTCGGAGCCGTAGCCGGCGAACAGGCCGTCCTGGGCGCGCAGGTCGTTGCGCCGGGCCAGGTCGAGCAGGTGCATGGTCAGCGCCCGGTCGTAGATGATCCCGGTGTCGCGGTGCACGACGATCGGGCCGCCGCCCAGATAGGTCGCGTGCTCGCGCTCGGACACGCCGGGGACGTCGCCGACGAGGCCGACGTCGAGCGCGACCGCGGCGTCCCAGTGGTCGTGGCGCGCCAGCGCGCGGGCGCCGTGCACGCCGTTCTCCTCCTGGACGGTCGCCGCCAGCCACAGCTCGCAGTGCAGCTCCTCCTCCGTGACCAGCCGCAGCAGCTCGTCCATCGCGGCGAGCCCGACGCGGTCGTCCATGCTCGGCCCGACGAGCAGACGGCCCATGTCGCGGACCGCCGCTGCGAAGATCACCGGCGCCCCGGGGTGCAGCCCCAGCGCGGCGACCGACGCGCGGTCGCGCAGTCCCAGCTCGACCCAGAAGTCGTCGTAGCCGATCTTGTGCTCGTCGCGCTGCGCGGCCGTGAGCACGTGGCCGCTGGCGGCGGCGAGCAGTCCCTCGACCCAGGCTCCGTCGCGGGTCAGCGCCTTGACCGGCTGGCCGACGTGGTGGCGGCGCTCGGGACCGTTGCGGCGATCGCCCTGCGCCCCGTCGAGCAACAGGAAGCCGTCCTCGGTGATGTGCCGGACGACGTAGCCGATCTGGTCCATGTGCGCCTGGACGAGGACTCGGGGACCGCTGCCGCCGACGCGGGCGACGACGTTGCCGACGCCGTCGCGGCGCAGCTCGGCGCAGCGCGGCGTCCAGCGGTCCTGCAGGAGGTCGGCGAGCTCGGTCTCGGCGCCGGTGGGCGCGGGCACCGCGCACAGCTCGGTCAGGAGGGCGGTCAGGTCCATGCCGCGGACCCTACGGGGGAGTCAGCGGCGGCTGAAGGCCACGGTCGCCGTCGGGCTCGTGCCGCTGCTCAGCGTCACGCGCCAGGCGCCGTGGGGGACGCGCATCCCGAGCAGGCGCGAGGTGATCGGCAGGGACTGCAGCCCGGGGACGAGGCGCAGCGTCCGCGTGGCGGTCGGGCGGTACGTGCCGCCGCTGCGCCTGGCGAGCGTGAGCGTGATCCGCGCGGTGCGGACGACGCGGAACGTCAGCGTGCGGCGCCGGTTGCGGCTGAGGATCGTCACGCCGGTGACCGGCGGGCCGCTGACGCGGGCCGTCGGGATCGTCGCGGTCCCGGAGCGCTGCGTGATCGGGGTGGTCGCGACGGGGGAAGGGTACGCGGCGGCGGGGACCATGACGCCGGCCACGGCCGATGCGGGTGAGTCCTGCCCGGAGGTGTTGCGGGCGACGACTGCGAAGTCGTACCTCCCGGCTGCGAGCCCGCCGATCGTGATCGTGGGCGACGTGGCGCTCGTGACGTAGGCGCCGGTCGCCGCGTCGTACACGTCGTAGCCGGCGATGTCGGCCTCGCGGGTGGACATCGTGAGCGTGGCGCTGTTGGCGCTCGCCTCGGCCGAGACGACGACCGGCTGCGTCGGGGCATCGGGCGCCGCGCCGACGGCGCGGGCGGCGTTCAGGCGGCCGCCGGTGACGCTGAGCCCGGCCAGCGCCGCGGGGTGGTCGACCGTCGCCTTGATCTGGTCGGCCAGCGCGGCGCCGCGCAGGGACGTGATCGACGCGACGAGCGCCGCGGTCCCCGTGACGTACGGGGTCGCCATCGACGTGCCGCTCATCGTGGCGTAGTACGGCGACGTGGGGTAGGTCGACGCGATGCCGACGCCCGGTGCGAAGAGATCGACCGTGGCCGCGCCGTAGTCCGAGAACGAGGCCTTCGTGTCGTCGATCGTCGAGGCGCCCACGCACAGCTCGTTGGCAGCGCTGGAGACGCAGGGGGCGACGGGGGTCGCGTCGTTGTCCGTGCCGTAGTTGCCCGCGGCGACGACGTAGAGCGTGTCGGGGTACGTCGTCATCGCGGTCGTGATCGCCGGCGACGTGCTGCCGTACCCGCCGAGCGACGCGTTGACGACCTGCATGCCGTGCTGGCCGGCGTACGCGAACGCCGCGGCGATGTCGGAGTCGTAGGCGTACTGGCCTGCGAAGACCTTGAGAGGCACGATCGTCGCGTCCGGCGCGACGCCCGCGACGCCCTGGCCGTTGTCCTTCGTCGCCGCGATGATCCCTGCGACGTGGGTGCCGTGGCCCGTCGTGTCCGTCGTGTCCGTGGTGTTGGAGACCGTGTTGAAGCCGGTCGCGACGCGCCCGCCGAGGTCTGGGTGGGTCGCCTGGACGCCGGTGTCCACCACGCCGACCGTGACCCCGCCGCCCGTCGACCGGGTCCACGCCTGCTCGGCGTCGATGTCCGCGTCGACGCGACCGCTCGTGCCCGGGTTGGACAGGCCCCAGAGCTGCGCCCAGAGCGTGTCGGTCGTCTGCAGCCTGACCCGGTCGTCCGTCTCCGCCCACACGACGTCCGGATCGCTCTCGAGCTCCGCGAGCGCCTCCCCGGTCGTGCCGTCGGTGACGGTGACGACCTCCGTGTCCGGGAGGCGCAGCCGGTGCAGGAGCTCGGTGTCCGCGCCGGCGCGGATGTCGGCCTGCTCGGCAGCGTCCAGGCCGGCCCGGTGGTGCACGATGATCCGCGCGTCGTCGGCACGCGCGACCGCAGGGGTCAGCGCGAGGGCGGACAGGGCGACGGCGACCGGCAGGGACAGGCGCACCTGGATCCGGTCGGCAGATCGGCGCCTCGGCACGCGCGGATCGCCTGGGGTGGCCGGGGGTATTACCTCAGAGGTCGTAGCCGGCGGGGCGGGCGCGCGGCAGATTGCCGCCCATGAGCGATCTCACCGACACCATCGACACCTACCTGTCCGCCTGGAGCGAGCAGGACGACGCCGCGCGAGCCGAGCTGGTCGGCCGCGTCTGGGCCGACGACGGGCGTCTCATCGACCCGCCGATGGCGGCCAGCGGGCACGCCGAGATCAGCGGCATGCACGCGGCGCTGCAGGAGCAGTTCGCCGGCCACACGTTCCGCCGTGCCAGCGCGGTCGACGCCCACCACGACTACGTGCGCTTCGCGTGGGAGCTCGTCGGGCCCGACGGCGCGGTCGCCCTCAGGGGACTGGACGTCGGCGAGGTCGCCGACGACGGCCGGCTGCGGCGGATCACGGGCTTCTTCGGGGAGCTCGATGCGGCCTAGGTAGGTTCCGGGCATGGACGCGGAGCAGGTGCGCCGGATGATCCTGGCGCTGCCGGAGGTCGAGGAGTACGACCACGGCGGCCTGCCCGCGTTCCGGGTCCGGGGAAAGCGGTTCGCGACGATGCTGGACGACGAGGGCGTCAACCTCATGCCCGGCGAGGCGGCGATCCGCATGGCCGTTGCCACCTGGCCGCAGACGTGCACCGAGCGCTGGTTCGCCAAGCGCCTGGCGGCGGTACGGGTCGCGCTGGCCGGCGTCGACGCCGCCGTGGTCGAGGAGCTCGTCGCCGAGGCGTGGGCCTCCAAGGCGCCCAAGAGCCTCATCTCGTAGACCGTCGAACGGCCCGAACACGCAAGAGTCGTGCGCGCACGCACAAGACTGCGCCCTCTCGCAGGCGTAGCTTCGTCTCAGGTCTGTCGACAGCGAGGAGGCTGCATGTACAAGGTCGTCTGGATCGCCAGGTTCACGAAGAGCAAGTCCAAGGAGGAAGCCGGCAAGTACTGGGCCGAGACCCATGGCCCGATGTTCGCGAAGTGCCCCGGCGTGGTGCGGTACATCCAGAGCCACGTGACCGGTCCTCTGCCGCTCGTCACCGGCGTGGCCGAGGAGGAGACGCACTTCGACGGCTACTCGTGTGCGTGGTGGGCCGACAAGCAGGCGTTCCTGGACTGCATGCAGTCGCCCGAGTGGCAGGCGGTCGTCGACGACGGCGACAACGTCTTCGACATGCAGTGGCTGTGGAACATGAGCGCGGAGCTCGAGGAGGTCGTCCAGGTCGACGGCCCCGTCGCGCCGTACAAGGTCGTCTGGGTGATGCAGTTCCGCAAGGACATCCCGCGGCAGCAGGCCGACGACCACTGGACCAACGTCCACGGCCCGATCTTCCACGGCCTGCCGATCGAGCGCTACGTGCAGGACCACGTGGTCGGACCCGTCGGCGCCGACGGCGACTCCGACGCCGAGATCGGTTTCGACGGCTTCTCCGAGTGCTGGTTCACCGGCGAGGCGCAGTTCCTCGAGGCGGTGAACTCCGACGCGTGGGCCCGTGCGGTCGAAGACGTCCCGAATCTCTTCGACGGGTCGGCGCTGTGGGGCGCGGCCCTGCGCGAGAACGTGGTCGTGGCGGGCGAGCTCGTCAGCTGATCCGGCTGTGCGGGCGCGCCGGGGGCGCGCCCGCACTGCAGTTGGCACATCGCCGTCAGGGTCTCCGTCAGACGTCCAGATCCGACCGGAGCAAGCGCTTCGGCGAGCCCCTGCAAATTCACAGGTTCTGGTGATTCCTACCGAAATCCAACCTTCGGGGGGGCGAACCTGCCGACACCGAAGCCTCGATGGGTTGTCACGAACGACGACCAGAGTGCTACGGGAGAGAAGCAGGGATGCTCACTCAGAAGAGCAAGCGCGGTGCGCGCTCACAGGCCGAGGACCTCGTCCTCACGACGATCACGCAGCACGCCGACGCGTTGCTACGGACGGCGCGGCGGCACTCGCTGTGTGCCGACGATGCAAGCGACGCCTACCAGCGCGGTCTCGAGATCTTCCTGCGCAGCGCGGGACGGCTCGACCCTGCGCGTGCAGTCAGGTGGCTTCACACTGTCATCAAGCACGAGGCCATCGCGGTCCGCGCTTCGCGGCAGCGCATCCTCGGCGCTGAGGAGTTCGACTGCGACGCGCTCGAGTCGATCCACACTCCGGCGCCCGACGAGCGGCTTCTCGACTTCGAGGACGTGACCCGCGCGGCCGAGGCCCTGCAGGCACTCAAGCCGCAGGAGGTCCGAGCGCTCTGGCTGCGGATGGAGGGCCGGACGTACAAGGAGATCGCCGCCGAGCTCAACTGGAGCTACACGAAGGTGAACCGGTGTGTGACCGAGGGGCGCCGCGCGTTTCTCGCGCGGTACGCCGGCATCGAGTCCGGCGAGGAGTGCAGCCGCTACGAGGTCGCGATCTCCGCGTTCCTCGACGGCGAGCTGAACGAAAGCGAGATCGGTGCGCTGCGCCGTCATCTCCGCGGCTGCGGCGGGTGTCGCGGGACGCTCCGCCATCTGCGCTCCGGGCAGCGTTCGCTCGGCGCGGTCCTGCCGGTCGGGTTCGCGGTCGGCGGCCTCGACGGCGGTGACTCGGCACTGGGCGTCTTCGTCCGCATCTACGAGACCCTCGTCGGCAACGTCCAGGAGCGAACGGCGACGTTCGTCGCCAAGACGCAGGTCGCCGCCGAGGCGACGGGCGTCGTCAAGGTGGCGGCCGTCGCCGGCGCGGCGGCGGCGATTGCGGGAGGCGGGGCCGTGACGGTCGCCGAGCAGGCGCCCGATCGACCCACCGCGAAGCCCGCGACCCGCGAGGTCGCCCAGAAGATCCCGCGCGCGGCCGTGGCGAGTAGCCCCGTCGTCGTGTCGCTCCCGGCGTCGTCGTCGGCTCCGGCCGCCACGCGCAGGACGGAGAGGCGCGCTCACGCGCGCGAGAGCACCCGCTCGGCGGTGGAGTTCATCTTCGAGCAGCAGCAGGCCCCAGTACCCCGATCGAGGCAGACCGCAGCCACGACCGTGCCCTCACGGGCCGGCGGTGAGTTCGACCTCGAGCCGTGACCCGGCGGGCCAGGACGGCCCGCCGCAGATACCCCGAAGACCACAAGGAAGTCGCACCATGAGCAAGTCCGTCGGCCTGCGCGCGCAGGCCTCGATCCTCGCTGTCTCGATCCTGTCCGCGGCCGGCCTCGCCGGCGCGGGGGACGCGGATGCGGGGACCTACCCGATGTACGCCTGTGACGTCCCCGGCGTCTACCTCGCCTCGCCGACGAAGGCGGCCTGGCGCTACTACGACAACGCGGGGCAGGTCTCGCACCTCGACAGCTGCGTGACCCAGCCCAACCGCGGTGGCGCCTATGCCTTCCAGATCAACTACCCGACCGGCGTCCTGCAGCAGAACGGAGGCGTGGGGCTCGAGGTCGAGATCCCGTCGACCGGGCCGCAGTCCGCGATCTCCATCGACCGCGTGGTCGACTGGACGGAGACCCAGCTGACCGCGACGGCCCCGGGTCAGGCGCCCGCGTGGGGTCTGAACCTCGGAGCGACCGTCGGGACGGCACCGGGCGGCAGCTCCGCGGGCTTCGACGGCACTGGCACCACAGGGGGCGGGCACGACAGCGGGCCGCTGCCGGCTGGGACCAAGTCGCACCGGCTCGGCGTCCTGTGCTCGTACATGGGGGGCGGCTACGGGAACTGCACGCTGCCGTCGCCGTTCCTGCGCATCCGCGGTCTGCGGACGACGCTGCGCGAGAGCGTCCAGCCCAGCGCGGCGATCGACGGGGGCACGCTCGCGACGTCCGGCTCGCACGCTGGCGTCGACACGGTGAGCTACAGCGCGGCCGACGGCGAGTCCGGCGTCGAGCGCGTGGACGTGCTGCTGGACGGCGCGGTCGTCGCGACCGCCAGCGATGCGCGCGACCTCTCCCGTCAGGTGATCCAGCAGACCGGCGACTGCCAGTACATCGGCCTGCGCGCCTGCCCGGCCACGACGAGCGGGACGCTGAGCGTCAACACCGCTGCCGTGCCCGACGGCGCCTACACGCTCGAGGTGCGCGCGACCGACGCCGCGGGCAACACCCGTGCGACGGCCTACGGGCAGCCGGTCGTGATCGACAACGTTCCCGACACGGTCGTCATGCCGCCTGCCCCGACGCAGGGCGCCGTCGGTGGCGCGACCAAGGTGAGCACGCCGACGGCGCCCGCTGTCGCGGCGAGCCCGGACAACGGCGTCGGCGCCTCGGCGAACGCAACGATGCGCGCGACGTTCGCGGCCAGTCGCAAGGGGGTCGTCACGAGCCGGTACGGCAAGAAGGTCCTCATCACCGGGCAGCTGAAGCAGCCCGATGGCACCCCGATCGCGGGCGCCAAGCTGCACGTGCTGCATCAGGACAAGACGTTCGGCGCGGCGATGGTGCCGGCCGCGGAGGTCACGACCGACGCACAGGGCACGTTCCGCCATGTGACGACAGCGGACCGCTCGCGGACGATCCGCATCGGCTACCGCGCGCGGCACGCCGACACGGAGTTCGCGGAGACGACGGACATCGCGCTCGGCGTGATCGCACGGGTCGGCCTCGCAACGGATCGCACGTCGCTGCGCAACGGGCAGGCCGTGCGGTTCCGTGGCACGATCGCCGGTGCGCCGACGGGCTCGCGGAAGGTGGTCGAGCTGCAGGTGCGCAAGGGACACAGCTGGATGACGTTCCGCTCGACGCGGCTGCGAAGCGGCCGCTTCAGCGAGAGCTACCGGTTCACGCGGACCGTCGGGACCGCCAGGTATGTGTTCCGCGCGCGTGTGCGCGCGGAGGCGGGCTTCCCGTTCAACACGGGCGAGTCCAAGCACGTCGTCGTGAAGGTCCGGGGCTGAGGCACCCGTGTCGCGAGCGCGTTGCATGCTCGCCGTCGGACTGACGGCGGCGGTCTCCGCCCTGGGCGCGCAGGTCGCGTCCGCGGCGGAGGCCCCGACACCCCAGGCGGTCGACGCGCACGCGGAGTTCCTCGCGTACGCGCCGCCGCCGCCGGTGCCGGCGAAGATCTGCGTGGTCGACACGGGCGTCGACCTCTCGACCGACGCTGCACCCGCGGTCGTGGAGCGCCACAGCATCTTCGGCGGCACGACGGACGACGTCGGCGGAAGCGGCCTGGCCAAGCACGGGACGCTGGTCGCGGGCGTCATCGCGAGTCAGCTGGACGGACGCGACAGCGTCGGCATCTGGCCGCAGGCGCGGATCGTCTCGGTGCGGGTGTTTGCCGGGAGTGGGGGTGGGACGACGACGGCGGCGGTCATCACTGCGCTCGAGAAGTGCCGTGAGCGTGGCGCGAGGGTGGTCAATCTCTCGTTGTCGGGACTCGACAGTGCGACGGGGGAGGAGCTTGAGGAGCTCAACGACCGAACCATGGTGTTCAACTCCACGCGACAAATGAACGTGGTCGCGGGGGTAGGGAACAACGGCGGTGAGGTCGGATTTCCAGCCCGATTCCCGGCTGTCGTAGGTGTCGGCGCGTCGGGCCCCGACGGCCTGCCATGCGCTTTCTCGAATCGCGGTGACGGCCTCGACATCTCGGCGATTGGCTGTGACGCGATCCTGTCGTGGCCGGGCGGAGGGACAGGAAGTGGCTCCGGAACCTCGTACTCGACCCCGGTTGTCAGCGCAGCCCTCGCTGCGCTGCGGTCATACCGTCCAGACCTCGACGCCAACGCGGCGGAGCAACTCCTGCTTCGCACCGCTGTAGGAGGTCGGCTTGACGCGGCGCATGCGTTCCGTGCGGCGGGCCTCGGTGGCCTGGTCGACTCTCCGGCTCCGACATTGACAGCGGGTACCCCGACGCCGCTGCCCGCGCCCGCACCTCGGTCGTCGATCAAGAGCGATCCGCTGGCCGAGCTGGGCGTGCACAGGCCGCGGGTGCGAATCGCTCGGTACAGCCGTGGGGAACTGACGATACGCATCGCCCCGGTGCCCGATTTCGCGACGGCTGCCTTTCGTGTGGAAGGTCGCAGGTACCTCAGGCCGTCAGACCAACTTCGAGTCCGACTGCGGCGCGCGCCGCGGAGCGTTGAGGTGTCCGTCAAAGTCACGTCGGTCGGGAGCACGGGTTGGGTGAGGGCGCGGGTCAGCGTCGACGCGCCTACTCGGGCCAAGCGCCGTTGAGACCGCTCAAGCGCCCGCTTGCGGATGCCGACGGTGATCCAGGAGGCGCGCACGCTGACCGCGCCTCCGTGTTCTCGTGATCACTCGTCGCCGCATCATTGCCTTCGTCCTTGCGAGCGCCGCGACTCTCCAGTTCACAGGTGCCTCGTCACCTGCTCGTGCGGGGAGCTACGCCGTCGTCTCGTGTGCGGCCGGCGGGGACGATGCCGCATGGAGTGCGGAGAATCCGGGACCAGCGCAATACGACATGATCTCGGCCTGTCCGCCGGCGCCTGGGTCGGCACTTGACGGGATCGTGGTGAGCGACCGCCTCATGGCTGGCGATACCGCGCGCGGGATGCTGGCGCAGTGGCGCTTCGACGCCCCGGCTGGCACAACGATCTCCGGGGTCCAACTCTGGCGAAACATCGGGAAGCGGGAGAACACCTGGGAGCTCTACACCCGTCTCGCAGACGGCACCAAGCTCCCGAACAGCGACTGCACACGGCCCGTTGACCAGTTCACCTGCCAGCTCGGTGGTCCCGGGACGGCGCCTGTTGAGTGGTCGGGCCTTGCGACGGGTTCGGTACGCGTCGGGATCGCTTGCGTCAACACGTCGACGACGTGCGCGCCCGGCGGCACGCTCCATCACGCCTGGACTGCCATCTACCGCTCCATCGTCACCATCGACGACCCCACGCCGCCCACTGCGACGGGCGGGGCCGGCAGCCTCTTCGCCGGCGGTTACGTCCGTGGCAACGCGACCGCGAGCGTTGGGAGTGCGGCTGACGGCAGCGGGATTCGGGCGGTTCAGGTTCGGGTCGACGGTGGGCGGGTCGTCGGGGAGACGCCGCTGACCTGCGACTACACGCGCAGTCGCCCGTGCCAGGACGTCGCGGCGCCCGTGAGCGTCCCCGTCGTCACCGCGAACATCGGCGACGGCACCCATACCGCTCAGGTCGGCGCCGTCGATGCCGGCGGCAACTTCACCGCCGCGACGACGCAGACGATCGTCGTCGACAACGACGCGCCCGCGCCGCCGACCGCGACGTCGCCGATCTTCTCCACGACGACTGACGATCAGGCGTCGATCTCCTGGGCTGAGCCGTCCAACCAGGTCTCGCCCATCACGACGGCCCACGTCACGGTGTGCAGGCTCGCTGCATGCCGCTCCACCACGCAGCCCGCGGGCGCGGGAACCGGGCACGCCACGGTCGCGCTTCCGGACGGCCCTGGCGCCTACACCGCCAGCGTCGCGCTCGCCGACGGCGCCGGCAACCACGTCCCGACCTACGCCACGCACTGGTCGATCACGCGCACGACCGCGGACGCGGTGCCGTCGGCCGGTGACGGCACACGACCGCCGAGTACCACGACAGCGCGGCTCCCCAGTGCCCGGCTCGGCATCGCGACGCCGAAGGTCGCCCGGGATCGCCGCACGATCACCGTCCGCGGCACGGTCGCGGCCGCAGTATGTGGCCAGGTGCGGCTGACGATCCGGACGAGGATCGCGGGGCGCGCCCGCTCCATCACGAAGCACGCCACGATCGCTCGCGGCCGCTACGCGACCACGGTGAGACTCCCGTCCCGCCGCTGGCGCACAGCGACGATCACTGCCCGGTTCGCACGCTCCGCGACCCACCGCGAGACGACGACCACGCGCACGATCCGCAACCGCTGAGCGGGCGGACATGGCATCCTCCACGGCATGCCCATCTACGACTACCGCTGCAACGACTGCGACGAGCGCTACGACCAGCTGGTCCGTCGAGCGGAGGACGTCGTGAGCTGCCCCGCGTGCGGGAGCGAGCACTCCGACCGCCTCCTGTCGGTCTTCGCCGGCATCGGCTCCGGCGGCACGCCGGTCACCACGCCGAACTACGCGCGCGCCGCGAGCATGCCGCGCGGCGGCGGCTGCGGCTGCGGGCACGCCCACTAGGCGTTCGGGCCGCTAGGAGGTGGCTAGCGCAGGTGCTAGCCACCTGCTAGCGCATGTCAGAGGGGTACTGCGCGCTACCCCTCGATCCGCTTCACCAGCTTCCACGCCGCGGGCGCCAGCACGCCCGCCAGGGCCGCCTTGATGAGCCCGCCGATGATGAAGATCGTGAAGCCGTCGTGGATCGCGGTCGCCCAGTCCATCCCCGTGGCGACCTTCAGCCACGGCACGCCGATCGCGAAGATGCTCAGCTGCCCCAGGGCGAACGCGACGGTCGCGCTCCCGAACCGGCGATCCGCACCGCCCTCGGCCATGCGCCCGACGATCCACGCGGCCACGATGAACCCGATGAGGTAGCCGCCGGTCGCGCCCCAGATGACGTCGAAGCCCGAAGCGCCGTCGGAGTAGACAGGCAGGAAGAGCCCGGCGACGACGTAGAGCAGCTGCGAGAGCATCCCGCGGCGCGAGCCGAGCGCGGCGCCGGCGACGACCACGGCCCAGCGTCTGCCCGGTGATCGGCACGGGCGACGCACCTGTCTGGATCGAGATCTGCGCTCCGAGCGCCGTCAGCGCGGCGCCCGCGAGCACGAGCGCGACGTCGCGGACGCGATCGCCGGGGATGACGTCGCCGAGCACCACTCCCCGCGGTGCCGGCAGGGCGAGATGGGTCATGTCAGTGCCTCCTTGGTCTCCGGGAACGCGGGGATCACCTCGCGCGCGAACAGACGCGCAGAGCGCATCGCGTCCTCGCCCGCGATCCCCGGCATGTGCATCCAGCAGTGCAGCTCTGTCGTGCCCAGCTCGTCGCGCAGCTGCGCAACCGCCTCGCAGGCGTCATCGGGCGTCCCGATGACGTAGCGCTGCTTGAAGTTGGCGAAGTCGACCTGCTCGTGGTCGGAGACGACCTCGCCGGTGTCCGACGTCAGCGCGCGCTCGCCCTTGGCGCTGCTCGACTACGAGCGCATCGCGGCGCAGCACCGCGCGATCTTCGAGGGCATCGCGTCGGGCGACGCCGACGCGGCGGTCGCCGCGCTGCGGATCCATCTGAGCTACCTGGTCGAGGCGCGCGACCGTGCGCTCGCCGAACGCGCGGCGTTCGACCTGCCGCTGGCCGCGCTGGGCACCGAGGCGCATCCCGCGATCGAGCGCGCCAGGGCTCGGATCCTGCGCGGGGACGGCTAGCACGGGACGGCGATGCCGTCCGACGCCTTCCCTACGGTCCCCAATGTTTCCCCTTCCCCCTCGAGCGCCAGGAGCGATCCTCTCGATGGCACTCTGCTTCATCGAACCCAGCGACGCGATCCGCGTCATCGCCGAGTCGGTCGGCCGCGAGGCCCGGCGACAGCTTCTGGGCGAGTTGGTCCGCGCGTGGGTGGACGACATCCCGGAGGAGGAGCTCGCCTCGCACTACGCGAAGGCGGTGGGAGACCTCGACGAGCACGACCTGTCGATGCTCGCCGCGTGGCACGCCTCAC
The DNA here is from genome assembly GCA_963837655.1 of uncultured Solirubrobacterales bacterium. Lineage (GTDB taxonomy): Bacteria > Actinomycetota > Thermoleophilia > Solirubrobacterales > Solirubrobacteraceae > CAVVSD01. The sequence goes on along the minus strand of CAWIOK010000023.1, from coordinate 168,788 downwards.
TGGAGATCGGCCATCCGATCGCCAACCGCGAGTTCCTCGTCCGCGTGTTCCCCAACCTGGGGGAGAACCGGCGCGAGGCCCTGAAGATCGCCGCCGGATTCCGCGGGGAGGAGGCCTTCGAGGCCGGCGTCTCCGAGGAGCAGGCGATGGAGACCGTGCTCCCGCACCTCTCGCGCGAGCGCACGGTCGAACTGGCCAACGAGTGCCTCGAGCTCTACCTCTGGGACCGTCTGGGATCAGACAACTGACCCTCTAGTCGAGGGTCAGAGTATGCAGGAGGCCACCGCTCACGACGCCTCCAGGACCGCCCGGACCTCGCCGATGGTCTGCTCGGTGTCGCGGAAGTGCACGGCGTGGAGGCCGACTTCGCGGGCGGCGACGACGTTGTGCTCCAGGTCGTCGATGAAGACGCAGGCGTTCGCTGGGAGCGCGAGCCGATCCAGCGTCAGGGCATAGATGTCCGGGTCCGGCTTGCGCATCCCGACGAACCCCGAGTCCACGACCGTCTCGAACAGCTCGTCGATCGGCCACTTGGGACGCCAGCGCGGCTCCCACTCCTGGACGTTGTTGGTCAACAGGGCGAGGCGGTACCCGGCGTGGCGGGCGTCGCGCAGGAAGGCGACGAGCGCCTCGTTGTGGCTGAGTCCCGCCCAGTAGTGGTCCGTGAACGCGCGCATCGAGACCTTGCGGCCGAGGTGCTCCTCGAGCTCGTCCTCGAGCGACCCGAGGAACTGGTCCTCGCTCATTCGCCCGCACTCGAGCTCGAACAGGGGGTTCATCCCGGTGCGCTCGGTCGCCCGGTCGAGGGCCACGCGCAACGCCTCGGGGGGGATGCCCAGCTCCTCCTGGAACTGCGTGAAGACCCCCGCGATCGGCGTCGTGAGGACGCCGATGAAGTCGCTGACGATCGCCTGGATGCCGTTGGGCGGTGGGATGGCGGTCATCCGACGCGCCGGAGGATGTCGTAGCGGCCGGCGCCCTCCTGTCCTTCCATCCGCCAGCGCAGGAACGCGCAGTCCAGCCGCAGCCGCCCGAGGTCGAGGGACGTGCCGCCGACCAGCTCGCCCGCGGCGCGACGCGGGTAGTCCTCCTCGTGGACCCACAGCTCCAGGCCCGCGCGCCGCTGGTGGCCCTCGAGATCTGAGACGGTCGACAGCCGCGGCTCGTCGACGATCAGCGCGCGCTCGCCGTCGAAGACGGATGCCTGGCAGACCTCCTCGTCCTGGCCTACGGCGCCCGTCGGCCGCGCCGCGTGCAGCGCGATCCCGCTGCCGCCGTCCAGCCACACGCCGACGGACCGCGTCAGCTCCAGCCCCGCCCAGTCCGGCGCGCCCCACAGGCGTCCTCGCTGCCCGAGGCAGGAGACCCGCACCGTCGCGCTTCCGGTGTGGACGTCGCCCTCGAAGCGGCAGAGGTGGTCGTAGCCGGTCATGCCGCCCACGCCATCGCCGAGATCGGCGGCCGGCGAGATCGCCGTGACATCCAGCGTGAACCCGCGGCCTGCGCCGTCGTCGAAGGCGATGGTCCATGCGCGGGCGGGCTCGACGATCGTCGTGCTCACGCCCGCGGCGTCGATCGCCTCCCAGGCGCGCCCGTCGCCACCCGTCGACGTCTCGGCGCGCGCCGCGACCGGCTCGGCGCCCGAGAAGACCACGCCGAGGCCGCTGGAGCCGTCCTCGGTGAAGCCCGCGCGTGCGAGGCCGCTCACGCCCGCCGCGATGTCGGAGAAGGCGAACGTGACGGCGTCCGCCACGTCCGCGCGCGGCGCCTCGTCCCCGCCTGGAACGGTCACTGCAGCCGCGGCCGGGGATCGACCTCGTGCGCGGTGCCGTCCACGTCCCAGCCGCGGCTGCTCCTGTGCGGCGGGCCGGTCCGCGCCGAGGCGACCATACGACCGGCGAACCGGCGGACGAGGAGGCGTCGGGCCACCGGTCGGGTGACGGGGAGCAGGAGCAGCGCGCCGAGCAGGTCGGTCACGAAGCCCGGCGTGAGCAGCAGCGCGCCGCCGAAGACGACGAGGACGCCGTCGATGGCCTCACGGGCGGGCACACGGCCCTCGGAGATGGCCAGGTTGAAGCGCACCCAGGCGCGACGGCCCTCCGACCGCATGAGCCACGCCCCGACGAGGGAATCCACGATGAGGATCGCGATCGTCGGCAGGATGCCGATCGCCTGACCCACCTGGAGGATCACGTAGAGCTCCAGCAGTGGGACGACGATGAAGAGCAGCAGGAGAACCGGGAGCATCTCGCCTCCCAGACTACTGCCGGCCCGGGGCTATGCCAGGACGGGTAGCGGCTCGACGTGCACGCCGTGGAGGCGGTGCAGGCCGACGCGCTCGATGAGCTGGCGGACCTGGGGCTGCGCACCGCAGACCCGCAGCTGCGCGCGCGAGGAGCGCAGGCGCTGCGCGAGCATCGCGATGTCCAACATGAGCGACGAGTCCGCGAACGAGAGCTCGGTCAGGTCGACGAGGACATCGGCGCGGCTGACGAGCGCTCGCGAGAAGGCGCGACGGCGACGCGCCTGCGTCGCTCGCACCTCGTCGCCGCTGCAGCGCAGCACGGGCGGGCTGTCGTCGAACGAGACGATGGCTGCAAGCTACCTGATGCGAGGGGCTGCGAGTCAAGTGTCCTGATGTCGGGATGCGTGACGCCGAGGGCTACACTCGCCTCATGCCGTCCGTTGACGATGTCGAGGCCGCCCTGACGAACGTCATCGATCCCGAGCTCGGGCTCGATTTCGTCGAGCTCGGCCTCATCTACGGGATCGAGGTCGATCAGGGTGACGTCCACGTCACCTTCACGCTCACCGCGCCGGGCTGCCCGATCGGGCCTCAGGTGACCGAGCAGATCGAGGAGTTCGTCTCCGAGCTCGACGGCGTGACCACGGTGGAGTCGTCGATGACGTTCGACCCGCCCTGGACGCCGGACCGCATGAGCGAAGACGCGAAGTTCGCGCTCGGCTTCTAAGGTCTGCCAGCAGGCCCTTTGCCCCGGGAAACCGTGCGTCGTGCAGGGGTTCCCGCGGACGGACGGGCACTTGCCTCACGCTCTCCAAGGGGCCAGCATCGCAGTGTCGTGAGACGCGTCGCCGCCCCGATCGCCGTCCTGGCGCTGCTCGTCGCAGCGGCGCCCGCGGACGCGTTCGTCCCCGATGACCCGGCGCTGGCGCCCGTCGCCGCGGCGGGCGGGACGGCGTCCGCGCCCGTCGAGTGGTGGGCTGCCCGCTCAGGGTTCGAGGACGCGTGGGACCTCGTGAACGGCACGGGGGCGACGGTCGCTGTCATCGACACCGGCGTCGACGGCTCGCACCCCGAGATCGCGCCCGTGCTGCGCGTCGCGGTCGACCAGGACTCCGATCCGTCGCACGGGCCGGCGACGGTCGACGAGAACGGGCACGGGACGCACGTCGCCTCGATCGCGTGCGCCGCCGCCGGCAACGGCATCGGCATCGCGGGCGCCGGCCTGGGCTGCGGGCTGATCATCGAGAAGACCGATCTCACCGACGCGTCGATCGCGGCGTCGATCCGCGATGCCACCGACCGGGGCGCGGACGCGATCAACATGAGCTTCGGCACCGATGGAGACCGCACGGCGTCGCCGGTGATCGTCGACGCGATCGACTACGCCTACGAGCGCAACGTCGTCCTCGTCGCGGCGGCAGCGGACCGGCCGGTGCGCGAGCAGGGGGCACCGGCGAACATCCTGCAGCCCCGCCGGACCGGGCCGGACATCACCGCGGGCAAGGGGCTCACGGTGACCGCGGCGACGTCCGACGACGTGCGTGCGCCGTTCGCGGGCCGTGGCAGCCAGATCTCGCTCGCGGCCTACGGCGCGGTGGCCTCGGACCGCGGCTCCCCGGGTCTGCTCGGCGCGTTCCCGGGCAACAGCACGGTCCTGGACCGGGGCGGGACGAAGGAGCGCCCGTCGGGATGCGGCTGCCGCACGACGTACCACGGCGACAGCCGCTACGCCTACCTGGAGGGCACGTCGATGGCGGCGCCGCAGGTCGCGGCCGCGGCCGCGCTCATGCGCAAGATGAACCCCGACCTGAGCGCGAGCGACATCATCCGCCTCCTCAAGCGGACCGCGCGCCGCCCCCAGGACAGCGGCTGGTCGCCGGAGCTCGGCTGGGGGATCCTCGACGCCGACGCGGCGGTCCTCGCGGCACGGCGCCTCGATCGCAGCGCGCCGACCTCGCAGCTGCTCCTGGCGGCGCCGGTCCAGGGCGGGTCGGTCGCGTTGCGCTGGCGTGGGCAGGACGGCGCGCCCCCCGGAGTGCGCTCGAGCGGGATCGCCCGCTACGAGATCTGGCGCCGGGCGGGCGACGGTCGGGCAACGCGCGTCGCGACGACGACGTCGACGACGGCGCTCGTCCCCGCCGAGCCGGGCGTGCGCAACCAGTACTTCACGATCGCGGTCGACCGTCAGGGCAACCGCGAGCGGCGTCCCTCGCCCGCCGACCGCGGCACGCGCGTCCGGGCCGTCTGAGTCAAGCCGCCAGCGGCCTGACGTGCGAGGCCGCGTGCGCGCCGAGCGTCGTGACGAACGCCTGCACCACGACGGGATCGAACTGCGTCCCGGCGCAGCGCTGCAACTCGGCGATCGCTGCGCCCACCGGCATCGCCTGGCGGTAGCGGCGGTCGCTGGTCATCGCGTCGTATGCGTCGCAGACCGCGATGATCCGCGCGCCGGCGGGGATGTCCGGTCCGCGCAGACCGTCGGGGTAGCCCGAGCCGTCGAACTTCTCGTGGCTGGAGCGCACGAGCTGGGCGATGTCGCGCAGCGCGGGGGCGCCCTCCAGGATCCGCTGGCCGATGAGCGTGTGGCGGCGCATGAACTCCCACTCGAGTGGGTCCAGCGGGCCAGGCTTGTCGAGGATCCGGTCGGGGATCGCGAGCTTGCCGACGTCGTGCAGCAGCGCGCCGAGGCGCACGGCGTCCGTCTCCACGTCGCTGAGCCCGATCCGCCGGGCGATGCAGGACGCGAGCTCCTGGACGCTCTCGCCGTGGCCGCGCAGCGCGCGGTCGCGCTCCTCGATCGTCTGCATGAGCGCCTGTGTGACCTGGCGCCGGGACCCGACGCGGCTGCCGGCCTTGTGCTCGTACATCCGGACGTCCGCGCGGCGCAGCGCGTCGCTTGCGGTCGCGGCCTCGGTCGGCAGCAGGACGAGTCCGTGCGCGGCACTGACGGTGAAGCCTCTCGCCCCCGCCGAGAGCGAGTCCGCGGCGCGCGCGGCGATCGCGTGCGGGTCGGTCGCTCCGGCGTCGACGATCACGCAGAACTCGTCGCCGCCCATCCGGTAGGCGCGGCCTGCGCCCTCGACCGCCGCGAGGAGGTCGGCGCCGAGCGCCGCCAGCAGCGCGTCGCCGGCGGGGTGGCCGTAGGTGTCGTTGTAGTCCTTGAAGCCGTTGAGGTCGAAGAGCGCGAGCGCCGCCTGGGAGTCCTCGGTCGCGTGGGCGAGCTCCTCCTCGAGGTCGCTCATGAGCTGGCGCCTGTTGCCGAGGCCCGTCAGCGCATCGGTGACCGATTCGGTCCGGGCCAGGTGCAGCATCTTGTCGTTCTCGTTGAGGGTGATGGCCAGCCGCGCGACGACGACGGCGAGCGCTCCTGCCGCGCACGCCAGCGCGGGGATCAGCGGATCGGCGGAGAAGGAGGTGATGACGAGGATCGCGAGCGCGGCGGCGCCGAGGACCACGGGCACGGCGCTGCGCACCCAGCGCTCCGGCGAGCGGCGGGGCTCGGGGCTCCACGCGGCGACCGCGAGGAGCCACGTCCCGGCGAGCCAGCCCAGGTCGGCGGTGCCTCCGTGGACGTGGCCGCCGACGATCGACGTCGCGAGCTCGCCGGAGTCGCCGATGGTGACGGCGACGAGTCCGGCGAGGCTCACGGCCCAGAAGTCCAGGCGCCAGCCGCCGTGGGCGACGCCGGCCGCGACGAGGCCCATGAGCAGCACGTCGCCGAGCGGATAGACGAGGACGACGACGTCGAAGCCGTTCGCCAGGGCGTCCTCGACGGGCGCCAGCAGGAACAGCGCGATCACTGCTTGCGCGACCAGCGCGCCTGTCATGCCGTCCAGCGCCGCTCCCAGCGGGAGCCTGCTGGGGCGGTGGGCGAGCATGAAGCCGAGGCCCAGGACGCTCAGCACGAAGGCGGCGACGGCCAGGAGGACGCCGACCTGCTCGGGGACGTGGAGCCCGATCTGCGCCCAGCCCGTCAGGGCGTTCGCCGTCATGCCCACCGTGATCGCCAGACCCAGTGCGAGCCAGCCGCGCCGCGACGAGCTCAGCAGGATGCCGCGCGCCAGGACGAGCCCCGACGCGATGAGGAACAGCGCGGTCAGCCCTGCCTGGAACGCGACGTCACCGATCGACCCCGTCCTGAACAGGACGACGAGCGCGAGTGGCAACGTCCCCGCGACGAGGACGCGCACGGCCGGTGCGGGGCGAGAGGCCATCGTGTACGTAGTCGGCCTGGCATCGCGGGGCTTGAACCGCCCCTGCCATCCTCCACGCATGGCTACGGGGGCATCGACGCCTGGCGGCTCCTCGCACGTGCCGGTGCGAGCGCTGGTGATCGTCCTCGCGATCCAGATCACGCTCGGGATCGGGCTCGTGGTGTGGGGCACCCAGGGCTTCCCGCTGCCCGGGGGCGCCGATGACCGCGCTCCGGCCGCGGCCGCCGCGGCCGGTCCCGGGGGCGGACCGAAGACGAACCGCTTCGACGGCGCCTGGGCGTGGGGGCTGGTGCGCGAGCAGGTCGCGCTCGGGCCGCGGCCCGCCGGATCGGACGCGTCCAGGCGCCTCGCCGCTCGCCTGGCGTCGCTGCTGCCGTCGGGCCGTGTCGAGGCCGTGCCCGGCGAGCCGCCCGGCATGCAGAACGTCGTCGGCACGCTGCCGGGCACGAAGCCGGCGATCGTGGTCGGCGCCCACTACGACACGCTCGACATCCCGGGCTTCGTGGGCGCCGACGACGGTGCGTCGGGTGTCGCGGTCGTGGCCGGCGTGGCCCGCGCGCTGGAGCGGATCCAGCGGCCCGAGGGCGCCCCTGAGCTGCGCTTCGTCATGTTCGACGGGGAGGAGGCGCCCCCCGGCGTCGAGTTCCTGAAGGGCGGCGTGCGCGGCTCGAAGGCCTATGCGCAGGCGCACGCATCGGAGATCGGCGCGCTCGTCCTCCTCGACATGATCGGCGACAAGGACCTCTCGATCCCCCGTGAGGCCAGCTCGAACCGCGCGATGTGGACGAAGCTGCGCGCGGCCGCCAGGCGCGTCGGAACGCAGAAGGTGTTCCCAGACCATCCGTCCGGCGCGGTGCTCGACGACCACACCCCCTTCCAGGAGAAGGGGATCCCGGCGATCGACCTCATCGACTTCACGTTCCCGGTATGGCACACCACGCGCGACGACCTGAGCGCGGTGAGCGCGCGCAGCGTCGACGCCGTCGGCGAGACGATCGTCGAGTTGCTGCGGTCGGGCAGGCTACGCTGAGCCTCGTGGTCGAGAAGCTCCTCCTCGCCTCGCCCCGGGGCTACTGCGCCGGCGTCGATCGAGCGGTCCAGACGGTCGAGCGTGCGCTCGACCTCTACGGCGCGCCCGTGTACGTCCGCAAGGAGATCGTGCACAACAAGCACGTCGTCGCCGAGCTGCGCAAGCGCGGCGCGGTGTTCGTCGACGAGCTGGACGCGACGATCCCCGAGGGCGCCACCACCGTCTTCTCCGCCCACGGCGTCTCGCCCGCGGTCCACGCGGACGCCGAGCGCCGCGGGCTGCAGACGATCGACGCGACGTGCCCGCTCGTCACCAAGGTCCACCGCGAGGCGGTCAAGTTCGCCCGTGAGGGCTACACGATCGTCCTCATCGGCCACGCCGGCCACGAGGAGGTCGAGGGGACGATGGGCGAGGCGCCCGAGCACATCGTGCTCGTGGAGACCGAGGCCGACGCCGACGCCCTGCAGGTCGAGGATCCGACGCGCGTCGCCTACATCTCGCAGACGACGCTTTCGGTCGACGAGACCCGCGCGATCATCGCCCGGCTGCGTGAGCGGTTCCCCGAGATCACCGGTCCCCGCACCGACGACATCTGCTACGCGACGACGAACCGTCAGGCGGCCGTCAAGCAGATGGCCGCCGAGTGCGACCTCGTGCTCGTGATCGGCTCGCAGAACTCGTCGAACTCCCAGCGGCTCGTCGAGGTCGCCCGCGAGCACGGCGCGGAGTCCCATCTCATCGACAACGCCGGCCAGGTCGACGACGCGTGGCTGCGGGACAAGCGCGTCGTGGGCATCTCATCCGGCGCCTCGGCCCCCGAGGAGCTCGTGGACGCGCTCGTCGCGCTGTTCCGCGACCGCGGCGTCGAGTCCGTCGAGGAGTTCGAGGTCGTCCGCGAGGACGTGCGCTTCATGCTGCCCAAGCGGCTGCGCCAGGACCTCGCCGCAGCCGCGGCCAGCACCTAGATCGTGACCGAGCCGGTCCGCTGCTGGCCGACGACGGACCCGCTCTACATCGAGTACCACGACCATGAGTGGGGCCGTCCCGACACGGACGAGCGCACGCTCTACGAGAAGATGGTGCTCGAGGGCTTCCAGTCCGGCCTGTCGTGGGTGACGATCCTGCGCAAGCGACCCGGGTTCCGCGCGGCGTTCGCGAACTTCGAGCCCGACGCCGTCGCGGAGTACGGGGACGGCCACGTCGCGCGGCTCATGCAGGACGCCGGCATCGTGCGCAACCGGCGCAAGATCGAGGCGGCGATCGTCAACGCCCGGGCAACCGTCGCGCTGCGCGACGACGGCGGCCTGCCGAAGCTGATCTGGGAGCACCGCCCCGAGCCCCGTCCGGCGCTCGGCGCGATGTCCGAGATGCCCGCCCGGACGGTGGAATCCAAGGCCCTGGCGAAGGAGCTGAAGCAGCGCGGGTTCGCCTTCGTGGGTCCGACGACGATGTACGCGCTCATGCAGGCCTGCGGGCTGGTGAACGACCACCTCGCCACCTGTTGGGTGCGCGACGAGGTGCAGGCCGCGCAGGACTCAGCTCTCGCGCGGCTCCCCTAACCACTCACGGATCGCGTCGCCGTGCTCGTCCAGGCGCGGCGGGCGGCGGGCGACCCGAGCCGGGGTGCGGTGCAGGTGCATCGGCGAGCGCACGGTCCGCACCCCGCCGGTCTCGTCGACCGGGCCGAGATCGAGCGACTCCGCGAACGCGAACGCCTGCCCGATGTCGTTGACCGGCCCTGCGGGAACGCCTGCAGCGCGCAACCGCGTGACCCAGTCGTCGGCCTTGCCCTGCCCGAAGGCGGCCGCGAGCTCCGCGTCGAGCTCCTGGCGATGCTCCAGCCGCGCCGGGTTCGTCGCGAAGCGGTCGTCCTCGGCGAGCTCGGGGCGGCCCAGCTCGTTGCACAGCCGCACGAAGAGCCCGTCGCTGCCGACGGCGAGGGCGAAGGTCCGGTCGGAGGCCTCGTACGTGCCGTAGGGGACGATGCTCGGATGGTCGTTGCCAAGGCGGGTGGGCACGATCCCCGTGTTCAGGTAGCCGGAGGCGAGGTTCAGGAGGCCGGCGAGCGACGTGTCGAGCAGGGAGACCTCGACGTGCTGGCCTATGCCGTCGCGATCGCGTGCGCGGAGCGCGGCGAGGATCCCGTTCGCCGCGTACATCCCGCAGAGCATGTCCACGAGCGCGGTGCCGGTCTTCATCGGCCGGCCGTCGGGCTCGCCGGTGATGCTCATGAGCCCGCCCATCGCCTGCAGCAGCAGGTCGTAGCCGGGAAGGGCGCGGGCGGCCTCGCCGGTGCCGAACGCGCTGATCGTGCAGGTCACGAGGCGGGGATGGGCCGCGCGCAGCTCGGCCGGGTCGAGCCCGAGCTTGGTCATCGTTCCCGGGCGGAAGCTCTCGACGAGCACGTCGGCGCGGGCGACGAGCTCGCGTGCGAGTGCCAGGTCGTCGGGGGCGCCGAGGTCGAGGGCGACCGATCGCTTCCCGCGATTGAGGCCGAGGTAGTACGTGGCGCCCTCCTCGACGTACGGCGGTCCCCAGTGGCGCGTGTCGTCGCCGGTGCCGGGCCGTTCGACCTTCACGACGTCGGCGCCGAGGTCGGCGAGCGTCATCGTGGCCAGCGGACCGGCCAGGACGCGTGAGAAGTCGGCCACGACCAGACCGTGGAGGGGGCCCGAGGCGGACACGGCCGCGCAGCGTACCCTGGGCGCCTTGACCACGCTCGTCGTCTCCGACCTGCACCTCGGCTCGAGCACGGCGGCAGACGTCCTGCGCCGCGGCCCTGCGCGCGAGAAGCTGCTGGAGCGCCTGGCGGGCGTGGACCGGCTGATCCTGCTCGGCGACGTGCTCGAGCTGCGCCACGGACCAGCGCGCGAGGCGCTGGCGATCGCGCGGCCGGTGCTGGCCGAGATCGGCGCCGCGCTCGCACCCGGCACGCCGGTCGTCGTCGTGCCCGGCAACCACGACCACGCCATGATCGATCCGTGGCTCGTCGGGCGCGGCCGCCGCGCGGCGCCGGAGCCCCTGGGTCTGGCCGAGAGCGTGTCGCCGCGCAGGGCGTCGCCGCTGGCGGCGGCGATCGAGCGCGCGCTGGCGCCGGCGAGCGTCGAGTTCTCCTATCCCGGCGTCTGGCTGCGCGACGACGTGTGGGCGACCCACGGTCACTACCTGGACGTCCACGCCACGCTGCCGACGTTCGAGCGTCTCGCGGCGGGCGTGATGTCGCGGCTCGTCGGCGCCGTCCCGGAGCCGCGCGCGACGCCGGACGACTACGAGACGGTGCTCGCCCCCATCTATGCGTGGATCGACGCCGCCGCCGAGCGCGCCGCCCCCGGGCGCGCCGCGGCGGGCTCCGGCAGCGCCGTGCAGGCCTACCGGCTGTTGAGCGGCGGGGGCCGGCGCCCGCTGGCAGCCAGGGCGGTCGCGGGGCTCTTCCCGCTCGCGATCCTCGGCGTCAACCGGCTGGGCCTCGGACCGGTGAGCGCCGACCTGCGCGGTCCCGAGTTGCGGCGCTCGGCGCTGCGGGGGATGGGCGAGGCGGTCACGCGCCTCGGGGTTCCCGCCCGCCACGTGATCTTCGGCCACTCGCACCGCGCCGGACCGATGCCCGGCGACGATGCCTTCGAGTGGCGCGTGCCCGGTGGCCCGCAGCTCTACAACGGCGGCTGCTGGATGTACGAGACGCACTTCCTCGGCGGCCCGGACCCGCGCGCGAGCCCGTACTGGCCGGGCGGGCTCACGGTCGTCGACGACGACGGGCCTCCGCGCCACGAGCGGCTGCTGGAGAGCGTCGCCGCGGCGGACCTGCGCGGCACCGATTAGGGTCGCGTCATGCGAACCCGCTTGTCGGAGGAGTACGGACTCGGGGTGCCGGTCGTCGCGGCCGGCATGGCGTTCATCGCGCGGGCCCCACTGGCGGCCGCCGTATCCGCCGCGGGTGGCCTGGGCACGATCGGGGCCAGCGCGATGCCGCCGGAGCTGCTGGAGGCCGAGATCGCCGCCGTGCGTGCGGTCACCGACCGGCCGTTCGCGGTGAACATCATCCCTCGCTTCGCGGGCCCAGACCTCATCGCGGCCGCGGCAGGCGTGCCGGTCGTGACGTTCTTCTGGGACGACCCGGACCCGGCGTGGTTGGAGACGCTGCACGACGCCGGCACGCGCGTGTGGTTCCAGGTCGGCTCTCCGGCCGAGGCGGTCGCCGCCGTCGACGCCGGGGCGGACGCCGTCGTCGCGCAGGGCATCGAGGCGGGCGGGCACAACCGCAGCGTGGCCGGGACGATGACCCTCGTGCCGGCGGTGACCGACGCGGTCGCGGTTCCCGTGATCGCCGCCGGCGGCGTGGCCGACGGGCGCGGGCTGGCCGCCGTGCTCGCCCTCGGCGCCGACGGGGCGCTGCTCGGCACGCGGTTCATCATGAGCGCCGAGGCCGACGCCGCGGCCGAGTACCGCGAGCGCATCGCCGCGGCCGGGGTCGGCGACACGGCCCGCAACAACGTCTTCGGGCTCGAGTTCCCCGACGCGACCGTCCGGGGCCTGCGCACCGGGATCGTCGCCGAGTACGAGGGGCGCGACGACCCGGCGCCGTACGCGGGGCTCGATCCCGCCGAGCTCCCGGTCATCGGCGCCACGAGCATGTTCGGCCAGGAGATGCCGCTGCGGCGCTTCAACGGGTTCCCTCCGGTCGCGTCGGCGACCGGGGACTTCGACCAGATGAGCCTGCTGGCCGGCGAGACCGCCGGGCTCATCGGCGACGTGCGCCCGGCGGCGCAGATCGTCGCCGAGATCGCGGCGCAGGCGGAGGCGCTGCTGGCTTGATCGGGGCTTCAGGGCGTTCGCTAGCGTCGAAGGACCGTGCAACGCCCGAGCCGACCCTCCGCCGCGACCGCCCTCACCGCCGCGCTCGCGTGCCTCGTCGCGATCGTGGCGGTCGGCCTGGGAGCCGCGTTCTCGCCGGCCGTGCACACGATCGACCAGCACGCGGCGGCCGGGTTCGTCGCTGCCGCGCCGACCGGCGTGGGCGTCATGACCGCGCGGATCGCCCGGCTCTGCGACCCGGAGCCGTACATGCTCATCGGGCTGGCGCTCGTCGTCGTCGCGCTGCTGCGCGGGCGCATCGCGCGCGCCGGGGTCGTCGGGGTGCTGCTCTTCGTCACGGGCCTCACGACGCAGACGCTGAAGTCCACCCTGGGGCATCCGCGCGCGGGCGAGATCCTCGGCGTCGACATGGGCTCATGGCCCAGCGGGCACTCGACGGCGGCGATGACGCTCGCGCTCTGCGCGGTGCTCGTGGCGCCGCGCGCGCTGCGCGGCGCCGTCGCGGCGGCCGGTGCGGCGTTCGCGCTGGCGGTGGGCCTCGGCGTGCTCGTCATGCAGTGGCACCTGGCGACGGATGTCGCGGGCGGCTATCTCGTCGCGATGGCCTGGATGCTGCTGGCGGTCGCCGTGCTGCGCGTCGTCGAGCGCCCGGCCCCCGCGGTCACGCCTGCGTCGCCGTTGCGCTGGGGCTGGATCGCGGGCGCGGCGGTCGTCGGCATCGTCGCCGCCCGCCTGCACGCCGACGGCGCGGCGTCCTTCGCCCTGGAGCACACCTGGGCCGCCGCGACCGCCGCGGGCCTCTGCGTCCTCGCCGCCGCGCTGGCGGCGTCGTTCGCGGCCGTGTTGCGGCGTTAGGGGCGCAGGCCGGCGTCGAACTGCACGCCGTGGCACACGACGCCGGGGCCGACCTCGAGCTCGAGGACGCCCTCCGTGTGCACCGCGTGCTCGACGAGCTGGTGCACCCCGGTCCAGCCGATCTCCAGCGGCTCGCCGTTCACCGTCACGGTCCCGGGGCCCTCCAGTACGGCCCACACCGCGCCCGCCTCGTAGGGACCTGACCACGGTCCCTCCTGGTCGGGCGTGGGGACGACGAGGTCGGCGTCGGGCGCGTCCTGTGGCCGCAGCGGGACGAGGACCTCGCGGTCGACCCCGAGCAGCTCCTGGATCGCGAGCTCGGTCTCGGCGTAGCCACCCTGGCCGTAGTGGAACTCCAGCAGCCGCTGCTCGCCCGTGAACAGGTAGCGCGCGGGCCAGCCCTGGTTGCCGTAGTCCTGCCAGAGGTTGAACTCCAGGTCGAGCCCGACCGGGTGCTCGATGCCGAGCCGCTCGACGGCCGCGCGCACGACGTCCTCCTCGAAGGAGGGCGGATAGCCCGGCGCGTGGATCGAGACGACGCGGAGACCGTCCCCGGCGTAGCGCTCATGCCAGGCCTGGACGTACGGCAGCGTCCGCAGCGAGTGAACACGGCAGACGTCGAAGAACTCGATGAGCACCGGATGCCCCCGCTGCTTGTCCATCCGCAGCGAGGCGACGTTGATCCAGCCCAACGCGCGGGGGAACGGCGGGGCGTGGATGTGATCGACCGGCGCACGCACGAGCGCGGACGGTAGCCGACGGCATCCCCAGGGTCGCCATCTACGATGTCCGGCGTGCTCGTGGTCCCCCCGATCGCCCACGGCCTCGTGGGCCGGACGGACCTGCCGATCCCGGCATGGCTGTTCGGCTGGGGCGCCGCGGTGGTCCTGGTCGTCTCCTTCGTCGCACTGGCGGTGCTCTGGCCCAAGCCGCGGCTGGAGGGCGCCAAGGAGCGGCGCGTCCTGCACGTGCCCGCGTGGCTGGAGATCCCGTGCGGGCTGATCGGCATCGCGCTCTTCGTGATCGTCGTCTACGCCGGCCTCGAGGGCGCCCAGGTCGACACCGCGAACCTCACGCCGACCTTCGTCTACGTCCTGTTCTGGGTCGGGCTGCTGCCGCTGCAGGTGCTCCTCGGCGACGTCTTCGCGCTCTTCAACCCGTGGCGTGCGGTCGGCCGCACGGCGGGCTGGCTGTCCAGCCGGGTCGCCGGCGACGCGCTGCCCGAGCCGATGGCCTACCCCGAGAAGCTGGGCCGCTGGCCCGCCGCCATCGGCATCCTCTGCTTCGCCTGGCTGGAGCTCGTCTCCACGAGCCGCTCGGACCCCTCGACGCTCTCCGTTCTCATCCTGGCCTACGCCGCGATCCAGCTCGTCGGCATGAGCCTCTACGGGGTCAGCCAGTGGGAGCGCTACGGCGACGCGTTCGCCGTCTACTTCAACCTCTTCGCCCGACTGTCGCCGCTGCGCTGGGAGCGCGGGACGCTCTACGTCCGCGCGCTGCTGTCCGGCGTCACCACCCTCGACGCGGTCCCGGGCACCGTCGCGCTGCTCACGACGATGATCGGCACGACGACGTTCGACGGCTTCTCCAACGGACCCGTCTGGTCGGACCTCGCGCCCAAGGTCACCGACGTCTTCACGAGCATCGGGTTCGGGCAGGCGACGGCGCTGCAGCTGGCGTTCACCGTCGGGCTGCTCGTGGTCGTCGGCCTCGTGTCGCTGCTGTACCGGGCGGGGGCGGCGGGCATGCGGTCCGTCGCACCCGAGCACTCCACGACGTGGCTGGCGCGCACGTTCGTGCACACGCTGACGCCGATCGCCCTCGCGTACGCGGTCGCGCACTACTTCTCGTTCCTCGCCTACCAGGGGCAGGCGCTGGCCTACCTGGCCGCCAACCCGCTGGGCCGCACGCTCGCGGAGGGCGACAACGGCTGGCTGGGCACGGCGAACTGGGGGATCGACTACACATGGGTCGGCGCGCGGACCATCTGGTACGTGCAGGTCGGGGCGCTCGTCCTCGGCCATGTGGCCGGCCTCGTGCTCGCCCACGACCGGGCGCTGAAGGTGTTCCCCGACCCCCGCGAGGCCACGCGCTCGCAATACTGGATGCTCGTGGTCATGGTCGCCTTCACGAGCCTCGGGCTCTGGCTGCTGTCGGTCCGATGATCGCCCCGCCGCTCGGACACGCTGGGCATTGGATCGCGTCGCTGCTGTACGTCGCACCCGTCGCCCTGATCGTCGGTGCGCTGCTCTACCAGAGCTGGCGCGAGAAGCGCGGCAAGCGTGGCGCTAGGCGGTCTGGCCGGCCTGGAGCGCCTTGATGTCGTGCGCCAGGCCCTCCGGCGTGATCCGGTCGACCGGCCAGCCGATGCGCTGCATCCCGTTGCCGTCGACGAGCACCACGTAGGCGGAGTGCTCGCGGCCGTCGCGCTGCGGGGCGATGCCGTAGGCGTCCCACTGGCGCTTGAGCGCCGGGGTCGTGCCGAGTGCGAAGTGCATGCGCCCGATCATCTGCTGCTCGACGAGGAAGCGCTTGGCGTTGGACTCCGTGTCGTTCTTCGGGTCGACGCTCACCGCGACGACCGGCACGTCGGTGTCGAGGTCGTCGAGCGCGCCGCGGATCTGCTGCGCCGTGAGCGGGCAGGTGTCCTTGCAGGTCGAGTACATGAACGTCATCACGACCACCTGGCCCTTGTAGCGGGCGAGCGACAAGGGGTGGCCGTCCTCGTCGACGAGACCCGTGAACGGCTGCGCGGGGAGGTCCGGGGGACGCAGGGCTCCCTCGAATCCAGTGGCCGAGCCGGCCGTCTCCTGACCTCCCCGGAAGGCAACGAACCCGGCGACGGCGATGAACAGCAGGCCCAGCGCGACGACCATCGTCAGGCGCACACGGGCGGGCACGTGGCAGAAGGGTAGTGTCGATGCCGACGGCTGCCCCCAAGGGTCCTATACTTTCTGAAGCACCCCATTCCCGACCCAGTTTCCATCCAATGCCATCAGGTTCAGAGTTCATCCGTCAGATCAAGGACCAGGTCCAGGAGATCGATCCTGCCGAGGTCCACGAGCTGACGCACGAGGGCGTTGCGATCGTCGACGTCCGGGAGACCGAGGAGACCGAGTCCGGTCTGTTGCCGGGTGCCAAGCACGTCCCGCGCGGCTACCTCGAGTCACGCATCGAAGGCGTCGTGCCCGACCGCTCCACGCCCGTCGTCATCTACTGCGCCTCCGGCACGCGCTCCGCGCTGGCCGCCCACACGCTCACCGAGCTGGGCTACGAGGACGTGCGGTCGATGACCGGCGGCATCACGCTGTGGAAGGACCGCGGCTACAAGGTCGACGTCCCGCGCAAGTTCACCCCCGAGCAGCGCGAGCGCTACTCGCGCCACTTCCTGCTGCCGGAGATCGGCGTCGAGGGTCAGCAGAAGCTGCTCGACGCCAAGGTGCTCCTGCTCGGCGCCGGCGGCCTGGGCTCCCCGACCGCGCTGTACCTCGCGGCTGCGGGCGTGGGCCAGATCGGGATCGTCGACGACGACACGGTCGACCTCTCCAACCTGCAGCGCCAGGTCATCCACACGACCGACCGCGTCGGGGTCCCGAAGGTCGACTCCGCGGAGATCTCCATGAAGGCGATCAACCCGGACGTCAACGTCGTGAAGTACGAGACGCGCCTCGACGCCTCCAACATCATGGAGATCGTCGAGGGCTACGACGTCATCGTCGACGGCGTGGACAACTTCCCGACCCGGTACCTGCTCAACGACGCGACCGTGCGCCTGCAGATCCCGGTCGTGAGCGCGTCGATCCTCGGCTTCGACGGCCAGTTGTCGGTCTTCAAGCCCTACGACGGCCCGTGCTACCGCTGCCTGTACCCCGTGCCGCCGCCGGCCGAGCTGGCGCCGTCCTGCGGTGCCAACGGCGTTCTGGGCGTCCTGCCCGGCACGATGGGCCTGCTGCAGGCGACCGAGGTCATCAAGCTCATCGTCGGCGCCGGCGAGCCGCTCATCGGCCGCCTGCTGCTCTACGAGGCGCTGGGCGCCACGTTCACGGAGCTGAAGGTCCGCCGCGATCCGGACTGCCCCGTCTGCTCGCGGCCGCCCGAGGAGATCTCCGACGAGGAGATGGGCGTGTTCCCGGACTACGAGGCGTTCTGCGCCGCGGCCGGCTAGTAGCCTCGCGCACCTCCATGGCCACTGTTCGCATTCCCCCTGTCCTGCGTCCGTCGACCAACGGCGAGCGCGAGGTCGATGCCGGCGGCGACGACGTCGGCGCCGTGCTGCGCTCGGTCACCGAGCAGCACCCGGCGACCGAGACCCAGCTGTTCGCCGACGGCGGCGACCTGAACCGCTACGTCAACGTCTATCTCAACGACGAGGACGTCCGCGTGCTCGACGGGCTGGATACGCCCGTCGGCACGGGGGACGTGCTGGTCATCCTCCCGGCGATGGCCGGGGGCAGCTAGGCCGAGGCGAGCTCGGCGCCCTGGGCGAGGGCCTCGAGCTTGGCCCAGGCGATCTGCGGGTGCACGCGGCCGCCGAGGCCGCAGTCGGTCGCGGCGATGACGCGGTCGGCTCCGACGGCGTCGACGAAGCGCCCGATGCGGTCGGCGACGAGCTGTGGGTGCTCGATCACGTTGGTCGCATGTCCGACCACGCCGGGGACGAGCACGACGTCGTCGGGGATCTTCGTCTCCTGCCAGACGCGCCACTCGTGCTCGTGGCGGGCGTTGGCCGCTTCGAAGGAGTAGGAGCCGACGTCGATCTGCAGGAGCATGTCGACGAGGTCGGCCATCGGGATGTCGGTCGTGTGGGGGCCGTGCCAGCTGCCCCAGCAGCAGTGGAAGCGCGTCAGCTCCCGGGGGATGTCGCGCAGCGCGTGGTTGAGCGCCTCGACGCGGACCATCGTGAACTTCTTGTAGTCCTCCAGCGACGGCTCGGTCGCGAACTGGTCCCAGTTGTCCGCGAAGGAGGGCTCGTCGATCTGGAGGACGATGCCCGCGTTCGTGATCGCGACGTACTCCTCGCGCATCGCCTCCGCGCACGCCCAGACGAACTCCTCCTCGCTGGCGTAGTGCGAGTTGCCGATCCGCGAGAGACTCGGAGCGCCGAGCGAGCACAGGAACGCCCGGTCGGTGCCCGCGGCCTCCATCCCCGCCTTCAGGTTCGCGATGTCGCGCTGCACCTCGTCGTGGCCCGTGTAGCGCAGCGGTTCCACGCAGACGGGGAACGTGAACCTCTCCTCGATCGACCTCCCGCCGCGACCCCCTGTGAGGATGCCGACCTCCGCGTCGAAGTACGCATCGGGGAACCGGTTCCAGTCGCGGCGGTGCATGTACGTCCCGAGCTTGATCGTCGACGCCGGATCGGCCCTGGGCGTGTCCTCCATCTGCGCGCTGTGATCGACGCCGTCGAGCCGGCTGTAGATGTAGCTCCACCACGCGCCGTAGTCGACCTTCTGGCCCATGGCGTGGCCGTACTCGCCGTCGTTGGGCAGGTCGATGCCGATGTCGCGCTGGCGGCGGACGACGTCGACCGTCGCGTCGTGCAGCGCCTGGGCGTAGGCGTCCTCGTCGACCCCCTCGCCCGCGGTCCGGCGGCGGTTGAGCTCGATGAGCTCGTCCGGCCGCGGCAGGCTGCCGGCGTGGCTGGTGCGGATCGGGTGCGTCATGCGATCGAGAGGCGGCGGGACGCGAGCTCGGCGCCCTGGGCGAGGGCCTCGAGCTTGGCCCAGGCGATCTGCGGGTGCACGCGGCCGCCGAGGCCGCAGTCGGTCGCGGCGATGACGCGGTCGGCTCCGACGGCGTCGACGAAGCGCCCGATGCGGTCGGCGACGAGCTGTGGGTGCTCGATCACGTTGGTCGCATGTCCGACCACGCCGGGGACGAGCACGACGTCGTCGGGGATCTTCGTCTCCTGCCAGACGCGCCACTCGTGCTCGTGGCGGGCGTTGGCCGCTTCGAAGGAGTAGGAGCCGACGTCGATGCGCAGGAGCATGTCGACGAGGTCGGCCATCGGGATGTCGGTCGTGTGGGGGCCGTGCCAGCTGCCCCAGCAGCAGTGGAAGCGCGTCAGCTCCCGGGGGATGTCGCGCAGCGCGTGGTTGAGCGCCTCGACGCGGACCATCGTGAACTTCTTGTAGTCCTCCAGCGACGGCTCGGTCGCGAACTGGTCCCAGTTCTCCGCGAAGGAGGGCTCGTCGATCTGGAGGATGATGCCGGCGTTCGTGATGGCGACGTACTCCTCGCGCATCGCCTCCGCGCACGCCCAGATGAACTCCTCCTCGCTGGCGTAGTGCGTGTTGCCGATCCGCGAGCAGCTGCCCGGGCCGAGCGAGCACATGAACGCCTGGGTCGTGCCCGTGGCCTCCATCCCGGCCTTGAGGTTGGCGATGTCACGTGCGGCGTCCGCGTGGCCGACGTACTTCAGCGGACCGTCGCAGACCGGCAGCATCATGCCCATCTCCGGCTCCTCGCCGGCCGTCGACTTCGCGCGCGCCGCGACGCCGGACTCCGGGTCGCCGTAGGCATCGGCGAACCTGTGCCAGTCGCGCCGCTCCGCGAACGTGCCGAGGGTGATCGTGTCCTTCGGCGCGGCGGCCTTGATCTCGGGCATCGGGACCATGCCGCCGAGGCCGTCGAGCCGGGTGAAGATGTAGCTCCACCAGGCGCCGTAGTCGACCTTCGCGCCCATCGCGTGGCCGTACTCGCCGTCGTTGGGCAGATCGATGCCCAGATCGCGCTGGTGCTTGACCACGTCGATCGTCGCGTCGTGCAGCAACTTCGCGTATTCGGCCTCGTCGACCCCCTCGCCGTCCATGCGCCGGCGGTTGAGCTCGATGAGGTGATCCGGCCGCGGAAGGCTCCCCGCGTGGCTGGTCTGGATTCCCATGCGTCCTCTCCTCAGATGACCCTGGTCGCTACGCGCGCCACGCTTCCAGATCGGCCGATCGGGTGGAACCCCGACGGTCTAGATTGGGCGCTCTGCGCATAGCGCTCTTCATCGCATGCTTCAACGACACGCTCTTCCCCGAGACGGGCAAGGCGGTCGTGCGCGTGCTCGAGCGCCTCGGGCACGAGGTCGTGTTCCCGGAGGAGCAGACCTGCTGCGGGCAGATGCACGCCAACTCCGGATACCAGCTGGAAGCCGTTCCGCTCGTGCGCCGCTTCGTCGCGGTGTTCGGCGAGTACGACGCGATCGTCACCCCGTCCGGGTCGTGCGCCGCGATGGTCCGCGACGGCTACGCGCGCCTCGCCGAGCTGGCCGGCGACGAGCGGCTGGCCGCCGACGTCGCCGCCGTCGCCCCCCGCGTCCACGAGCTCAGCGAGCTGCTGGTCGACGTGCTCGGCGTCGAGGACGTCGGCGCCTACTACCCCCACCGCGTGACCTACCACCCGACCTGCCACGGGCTGCGGCTGCTGCACGTCGGCGACCGCCCGCTGCGCCTGCTGCGCGCCGTGCGCGGGATCGATCTCGTCGAGCTTCCCGACGCGGAGACGTGCTGCGGTTTCGGCGGGACGTTCGCGGTGAAGAACGCCGACACGTCCGCGGCGATGCTCACCGACAAGCTCCGCGCCGTGCTCGACACGCGCGCCGAGATCTGCACGGCACTGGACAACTCCTGCCTGCTGCACATCGGCGGCGGGCTTTCGCGGGCCAGGGCGGGCACGCGCGCCGTGCATCTCGCCGAGATCCTCGCGTCCACGGAGTCCAGCGCCGCGTGACTGGAAAGGGCTTCCCGGCCGCGGCACGCGAGGCGCTGGCCAACACCCAGCAGCGGCGCAACCTCGGGCACGCCACCCGCACGATCCGGGCCAAGCGCGCCTCCGTCGTGCGGGAGGTCGAGGACTGGGAGGCGCTGCGCGACGCGGGCGCTGCGATCAAGGAGAGCGCGATGGCGCGGCTGCCGGAGCTGCTCGAGCAGCTCGAGGCGTCCGTCCAGGCGGCCGGCGGCCAGGTGCACTGGGCGCGCGACGGGGACGAGGCCAACGCGATCCTCACCCGCATCGTCAAGGCGCACGGCGCCGACGAGGTCGTGAAGGTCAAGTCACTGGCCTCCGACGAGATCGGCATGAACGAGGCGCTCGCGGCCGAGGGCATCACCGCGCACGAGACGGATCTCGCCGAGCTCATCGTCCAGCTCGGCGACGACGAGCAGTCGCACATCCTGGTCCCGGCGATCCACCGCAACCGCGCCGAGATCCGCGCCTTGTTCCGCCGGACGCTGGAGGGGACCGAGGACCTCGGCGACGATCCCGCCGAGCTCGCCGAGGCGGCGCGGCGCCACCTGCGCCGGCACTTCCTGTCCGCACGGGTGGGGGTCAGCGGGGCGAACTTCGCCGTCGCCGACACCGGCACGATCTGCGTCGTCGAGTCCGAGGGCAACGGCCGCATGTGCACGACGCTCCCCGATGTCCTGGTGACGGTGATGGGCATCGAGAAGGTCGTCGCGACGTTCGAGGACCTCGAGGTGATGCTCCAGCTGCTGCCCCGGTCGTCGACCGGGGAGCGCATGAACCCGTACACGTCGCTGTGGACCGGCACGACCGACGGCGACGGCCCGTCGGAGTTCCACCTCGTCCTGCTCGACGGCGGTCGCACCGACGTGCTGGCCGACCCGCACGGACGGGACGCGCTGCACTGCATCCGCTGCTCGGCGTGCCTGAACGTCTGCCCCGTCTACGAGCGGACGGGAGGACACGCCTATGAATCGGTGTATCCAGGCCCGATCGGTGCAATCCTGACTCCGCAACTCGCCGGGCTGCGCGAGGGCCGCACGCTTCCGTGGGCCTCGTCGCTGTGCGGCGCGTGCTACGAGGTCTGCCCGGTGAAGATCGACATCCCCTCCATGCTGGTGCACCTGCGCGGGCGCATCGTGCGCGACGCAGCCGAGCACGGCGGCGTCCGCGCGCGGCTCAGCGGCGAGCGACTGGCGATGGAGGGCCTCGCCCGCGTGTTCGGCAGTCGACGGCGCTACGAGGCCGCGCAGAAGGCGGGGAGGATCGGCCAGTGGCCGCTCGCGCGGGGCGGGACGAGCATCGAGCACGCACCCGGGCCGCTGCACGCGTGGACCGCGTTCCGCGATCTGCGCCCCGTGCCCGGGGAGGCGTTCCGCGACTGGTGGCGAACCCGCTCGTCATGACCGCTGCGCGCGAGGACGTCCTTGGCCGGATCCGGTCCGCGCTGGGTCCCGAGCCCAGGGTCATCGAGATCCCCCGCGACTACGTCGTCGCGTCGTCGCTGCAGCGCGATCTGCAGGTCGAGCGCTTCGCCGAGCGCGCGGCCGAGTACCGCGCGACCGTCTGGCGCTGCTCGGAGGCCGACGTCGCGGATGCGGTGGGCGCGGCACTCGCCGAGCACGGCGCACGGCGGCTCGTCGCGCCCGTGGACCTGCCCGCCGCCTGGCGTCCCCACGGCATCGACTGGCTCGAGGACCGCGAGGGGCTCGGCGTCGACGAGCTCGACGGATTCCGACGGGGTGGTCACCGGCTGCGCGATGGCGATCGCGGAGACCGGCACGATCGTGATGGACGCGGGCGAGCGCCAGGGGCGCAGGGCGCTGACGCTGCTTCCCGACCTCCACGTCTGCGTCGTGCGGTCCGCCCAGGTCGTCGGCACGGTGCCGGAGGCGATCCGCAGGCTGGGCGAGGCGGTCCGGACAGGCCGGCGCCCGGTCACGTTCATCTCCGGGCCGTCGGCGACGTCGGACATCGAGCTCAACCGCGTCGAGGGCGTCCACGGACCGCGACGGCTCGAGATCGTGCTCGCCTCGCGCTAGCAAAGCCTCCACACTGCACCGATGACCTCGCTCATCGGACTCGACGTCGGCACGTCGTCGGTCAAGGGCATCGCCGTCGCGCCCGACGGCGAGGTCCTCGCGGTCGCCGAGTCCGCCTACCCGCTGTCGATCCCGCGCCCCGGCTGGGCCGAGCAGGATCCCGAGGATTGGTGGCGCGCCACCCAGGACGTCCTGGAGGCCCTCGGCCGCGACGACGCGGCGGGGATCGGCCTCAGCGGCCAGATGCACGGCCTGGTCGCGCTCGACGCCTCCGACGCGATCATCCGCCCCGCCATCCTCTGGAACGACCAGCGCACCGGCGCCGAGTGCGAGGAGATCGAGGCGACCCTCGGCCTCGACCGCCTCGTCGCGCTGACGGGCAACCGGGCGCTGCCGGGCTTCACGGCGCCCAAGCTGCTGTGGCTGCGTCATCACGAGCCTGAGTCCTACGAGCGCATCGCGCACGTGATGCTGCCCAAGGACTACGTGCGGCTGCGCCTCTGCGGCGAGCGGGCGACCGACGTCGCCGACGCCTCCGGCACCCTGCTGCTCGACGTGGCCCGGCGCGCCTGGAGCGCCGAGGTGCTCGACGCGCTGGAGCTCGACCCGGCCTGGCTGCCCGGTGTGGTCGAGTCCCCGACGCGCACGGGGGAGACGTCCGACGCCATCCCGGTCGCCGCGGGCGCCGGCGACCAGGCGGCCGGCGCTCTCGGCGTCGGCGTCGATCGCCCCGGACCGCTCTCGGTCGTCCTCGGCACGTCGGGCGTCGTCTTCGCCGCGCAGGACGCCTACGGCGCCGATCCCCAGGGGCGCGTCCACGCGTTCTGCCACGCGATCCCCGGGGTGTGGCACGCGATGGGCGTGATGCTCTCGGCCGCCGGCGCGCTGGCATGGCTGCGCGACGTCGCCGATCCCGGTGGGGAGTTCTCCGACCTGGTCTCCGAGGCCGAGCCGTGGGCGCCCGGCGCGGAGGGCCTCACGTTCCTGCCCTACCTCGCCGGCGAGCGCACGCCGCACGCCGATCCGGACGCACGCGGCTCGTTCACGGGACTGTCGCTGCGCCACGACCGCGGCGCGCTCGTGCGTGCCGTCCTGGAAGGCGTCGCGTACGGCCTGCGCGACAGCCTGGACCTCCTGCGCGACGTCGGCGCGCCGGCGGAGATCGGGCGAGTCTCGGGCGGCGGGGCGCGCAGCGACCTGTGGCTGCGCATCGTCGCGTCCGTGCTCGAGCTGCCGCTGCAGCGGGTCGCCGTCCAGGAGGGGGCGGCGTACGGGGCGGCGCTCCTGGGCGGCGTCGCCGGGGGCGTGTTCGCCGACCCGGTCGAGGCCGTCGACGCGTGTGTCCGTCCGGGCGCCGTCATCGAACCCGAGCCCGCGTGGATCGACGTCTACGCCGATGGACGCGAGCGCTTTCGCGCGCTCTATCCCGCGCTACGGGCCGAGAACGCCGCGGGAGTATCCTGACCGGGGACCATGTCTGTCCCGCACCTGGAAAACCGCCCCTGCGGCGGTCGCTACGGCGACATCGTGCAGGCGATCGGCAACACGCCGCTCGTCGAGCTCAAGCGGATGTCTCCCAAGCCCGGCGTCCGCATCTGGGCGAAGCTCGAGTCGCACAACCCCACCGGCTCCGTCAAGGACCGTGTGGCGCGCGCCCTCATCGAGGATGCCGAGGAGCGTGGGCTGATCAGGCCGGGCCAGACGATCCTCGAACCGACGTCGGGGAACACCGGAATCTCGCTCGCGATGATCTGCCGGCGCAAGGGCTACGCACTGAAGGTCGTGATGCCCGACAACGTGACCCCTGAGCGCACGCAGCTCCTCGAGATGTACGGCGCCCAGATCACGTACAGCCCGGGCGACCAGGGCTCCAACGGCGCCGTCGCCATGGCGCTGGAGATGGCGGAGTCCGACCCCAGCTACTACATGCCGTACCAGTACGGCAATCCCGCCAACCCGCAGGCCCACTACGACGGCACCGCGCCCGAGATCCTCCGCGAGCTCGACGGCGACATCTCCGCCTTCGTCGCGGGCCTCGGCACGGGTGGCACGCTCATGGGCAACGGGCGGCGCTTGAAGGAGGAGCTTGGCGACGCGGTGAAGATCGTCGCGGCCGAGCCGATGCAGGGCGAGCCGGTCCAAGGACTGCGCTCCCTGGACGACGGGTTCATCCCGCCGATCATCGATCTCTCCCTGCTGGACCGGAAGATCTTCGTCACGAACCGCGACGCCATCATGTGGACGCGGAGGCTGCTGGACGAGGAGGGTGTGTTCGCGGGCGTCAGCTCGGGCGCCATCCTGAAGGTCGCAACGCGCATCGCGCAGGAGATGGACAGCGGCAACGTCGTCTTCATCGTCTGCGACGACGGCTGGAAGTACCTGTCGTCCGGGATCTACACCCGCCCGGTCGACGAGATCGCGAACCTGGATTCCACCGTTTGGTGGTGAGAGGAAGGCCTTATGCCCTTCAACGTCGGCCCACTCGAGCTCATCATCGTGCTCGCCATCGCACTCATCGTCCTCGGCCCGAAGAAGCTGCCGGAGTTCGGCAAGTCGATTGGTTCCGGCATGCGTGAGTTCAAGGACTCACTGACCACGAGCACCTCCCATGACGAGGACGAGGATCCCGTCCGGGCCAAGCCCTGAGGATCTCGCGCGCGTTGCTCGACCTGATCGTCGAGCACGCTCAACGCGACGCTCCCAACGAGTGCTGCGGGCTCGTCTCTGCGCGCGACGGCGTGGCGACGGGCGTCCATGCGGCCGAGAACCTCGCGGCGAGCCCCCTTCGCTTCGAAGTCGACGGTCCAGCGCTGTTCCGGATGCTCGACGAGATCGAGTCCGGCGGCGCGGAGCTCGGCGCGATCTACCACTCCCACACACGGTCGGAGCCGTATCCGTCCCAGACCGACGTGAACTTCTCCGGCGGCTGGCCGGGCGTGGAATGGATCATCGTCGGCCTCTCCAAGACCGCCGATCCGGTCGTCCGGTCCTACCTGATCGACGACGGCGAGGTGCGCGAGGTCGAAGTCGTCATCGAGTGAGATGACCGACCCCGAGGACCCCTGGGAGGGCGATGACCTGCGTCAGCGCGTGCGCAAGATCAAGCCCCAGCTGAGCGAAGGGGCCCTCGTCCACGTGATCGGCGCGTCCAACCAGGCCGAGGCCGAGATGATCCAGGGGATGCTGCTGGAGGAGGGCGTGCCGTCGCTCGTGCGCCGCGCTCGCGGCGCCGACGTCCCCGACTTCCTCGCCGCCGGCCGCCGCGACGTGCTCGTGCCCGCGTCGGGCGTCGTCACCGCGCGCGAGGTGCTGCTGCAGGCGGAGATGCTGTCGGAGGAGCCCCCTCAGGCGCCGACGGCGCCCGCTCGCATCCTGCTCGGCCTGCTCGCCGCCGTCGCCTTCGTCGGCGTCGTCGTCTGGATCGGCGCGGAGCTCGTCACGTAGCTCGTCTTGCCCGCAAGGCGACGGCGAGCTCGAAGCGCCGGCCGGGATCCTCGAGACGGTCGATGCGCTCCCGCAGCTGCCCCAGCCGGTAGCGGACCGTCTGCGGGTGGATGTCCAGCGCCTGCGCGACGGCCTCGACGCGCCCCTGGTGATCCAGCCACGCCTCGAGCGTCTCGGTGAGCTTGGTGCGGGTGGACTCCGGTGCGTCGTCCAGCGGTGCGAGGACCCGGTCGGCCAGCTCGGCGGCGAGCCTGCGGTCCGCCGCGAGCAGCAGGTCGGCGAGATGCTCGTCGGCCTGCACGAAGGACCCGGGCACGACCTCGAGCGCGAGGCGCGCCCGCGCGAGCGTCAGCGACGCCTGCAGCCATCCCACCTCCGGGCCCAGCGCACCCCGGCGGCCGTCCAGCGCGAGCTCGATCTGCGCGACCCGCCCCGGCGCGTGGACGTCGGGGACGAATGCGACCGTCTGACCGTCGAGCCTGGCGGCGACGACGTCGGCGCCGATACGGCCCGCGATGCGCTCGGTGGCCTCGTCGCTGACCAGCGCGGCGAACCGGTTGGGCAGCGACCAGCCCGCCGCCGCGGCGGCGGCGTGCACCTCGTCCTCGTCGATCGGCTCGCGCACCAGCGCCCGGATGAGCGCCCTGCGCAGCCGCTGCGTCTCGCCCGCCTGCACGGACTGCTCCGCCGCGTAGCCCTCGGCGGCCTCCGCGCTCAGACCGTCGATGTAGGCGAACACCGACTCCCCGAGCGCGTACAACTCGGTGGGCGGAACGCCCGCCTCGACCCCGGCGGCGACGAACCGGCGCCACGCCACTCGGGCGCCGATGCGGTAGGCCGCGAGTAGGACGTCGAGGCCACGGCCCTGCCGGAACTCACCGCGGCCCAGGCCCACGTTGACCTGGCGGTCGACCGCGTCGGCCCGGTCGGGATCCTCCACGACGTCCGCGAAACGGCGCAGCGCACGCTCGACGCCGTCGCGGATCACCTGCTCGTACGGGCCGGCGAAGGCCGCGTCGTACGGAGGAAGCTCGGCGCGGATCACGGCGACGATCTCGTCCGCCACCTCGGGCAGCACGGGGCGCAGAACGTCCCTGATGGTCGTCTGGCCGCTCATATTGTCAGCAACCTACAACGAAGGGGCCGATCAGCTGACCCAAGCCGACAAGAGGCAGCAGGATTTGCGCTCTAGGCTCAATTCAATGTCGCGCACGAACCAAGTCGTGAACCTGCTGGCGGTCCTGATCCCCCCGGTCGCCTTCCTCCTGACCGTCCTGTTCTTCTGGAACCAGCTGATCGGCCCGACCGACATCATCGTCATGGTCGTCATGTACCTGCTGACCGGCTTCGGCATCACGGTCGGCTTCCACCGGCTGTTCACCCACCGGTCCTTCCAGACCAAGCGGTGGCTCGAGTACACGTTCGCTGGGCTGGGCCAGATGGCCGTCCAGGGTCCGGTGGTCCATTGGGTCGCCGACCACCGCAAGCACCACGCGCACTCCGACGAGGAGGGCGATCCGCACTCCCCGCACCTCGTGGGCGACGGTCTCGTGGGCGTGCTGCGCGGCCTCTTCCACGCCCACGT
Organism: uncultured Solirubrobacterales bacterium; assembly: GCA_963837655.1. Taxonomy (GTDB): domain Bacteria; phylum Actinomycetota; class Thermoleophilia; order Solirubrobacterales; family Solirubrobacteraceae; genus CAVVSD01. Next base: position 140,833 of record CAWIOK010000023.1, on the reverse strand, counting down.
CGGCTGGCTGTTCAACGAGCAGGGCCGCGCGGACCGCAGGAAGTACGCCAAGGACCTCATGGACGACCCGGGCCTCAAGCGGGTCTCGAGGGCGTTCCCCTGGTTCGTGCTGCTGACGCTGCTGATCCCGGCCGGGATCGCGTACGCGATCGAGGGCACCGCCCTCGCGGCGCTGGGCGGCTTCGTCTGGGGCGGCCTCGTGCGCGTGTTCTTCCTGCACCATGTGACGTGGAGCATCAACTCGGTCTGCCACTTCATGGGCCGCCGGCGCTTCGACGTCGAGGACGAGTCGCGCAACGTGTTCTGGCTCGCGCTGCCGTCGCTCGGCGAGGCGTGGCACCACAACCACCACGCGTTCCCGCGCTCGGCGACGCATGGCCTGAAGAAGTGGGAGCTCGACCCGTCGGCCGCGCTGATCCGCTCGCTGCGGCGCGTCGGACTGGCCTGGAACGTGGTCGAGATCAGCGCAGACCGTCAGGCCCAGAAGCTCAAGGGCGCGACCGAACAGGTCGCAGAGGCCGCCACGCCGGCCGAGAAGGATCTCACCGCGGTCTAGGCGACGGCCGTCCGCGCGCGTTCCGGATGACCGCGCGCCGACGGATCACACGAGCGCCGGAAGGGCTCCGTCGCAGATCGCGGAGATCTCCTCCGCGGCCCGGTAGAACTCGTCGTCGCTGAGCACCGGCGTGCCCTCGAAGGGCAGCTCGCGCTGCAGCTGCAGCCAGGAGCGGCACCCGCCGTACTCGTCGCGCACCTTCACGGTGACCGGGCGCGGGATGCGGTACGTCCGCAACAACAGGACGTGCAGCGGGTGCTGGCGCTTCCAGCGCAGACGCTTCTCGCAGTAGTCCGTGCTCCACACGTAGTACGGACTGAGGGCGTCGATCGCACGAGGGTCGGTCACCGTGAAGTGGCCGGCCACCTCCGCCCATGCGCGAATGCGCACGCGCTCAGGCTGTGCGATCCCGCCGTCCTGGGTCAACGCGTGGAGGGGAGGTTCCCCATCTGCCCAGACGCCCTCCTCGAGGGCTCTGCGCAGCTCCGGCACGTGGGACTCGCGTACCAGATCGTTGCGCTGATGATCGAACGTGGGATACAGGAAGAAGCGATCGTGCTGAACAGTGAAGTGACGTTCGGCCTCACGAATCCCACCCTTGCGCAAGGTGACGAGTTGCTCACCTTCTGCAAGGGCGCGGACGGTGACCGCCCACTCCTTGAAGGCAATTGGCATAGTCGAGAGGGACTGTCGTTGACGTGAAACGTCCCGCTCCTCGGGTTCTCCTGCTACCCGGGGACGGGACGCTCGGCACGCTACCGGAGAACTCCCGAAATCCCAAGCGCTTCACAACTTTCGTCCGGCGAGGCCCTCCACGGCCGAGAGCAGGGCGATGAAGTCGTCGTCCGCGTGACCGCGCCCCATGGCCGCCGTGAGCATCTCGCGGGTCGCCGCGGCGGCGGGGAACGGGACGCCGGCTGCCTGGCCCTCCTCGAGCGCGAGGCGGACGTCCTTCAGCATGTGCTCGGTCTTGAAGAGCGTCGTGTAGTCGTGGTTGCGCATCGGCTCGGCCTTCAGGTTCAGCATCGCCGACCCCGCTGACCCGCTGCGCATCACCTCGACGAGCGCGCCGACGTCGATCCCGACCGCGCTGCCCACGACGAGCGCCTGGGCGAGCGTGCTGGCGTTCGTCGCCGACACCGCGTTGCTGATGACCTTGACCGTCTGGCCGTGGGAGAGCGGGCCGACGTGCAGGATGACCTTGCCCATCGCCTCGAAGACCGGCTGCGCGCGGGCGATGTCCTCGTCGGAGCCGCCGGCCATGATCGTGAGCGTGCCGCTCGACGCGCCCGGCGTGGAGCCCGTGACCGGCGCATCCACGAACGCGATGCCGCGCCCGGCGAGCTCGGCGCCGATGCTGCGCGTGTCGCCGGGGGCGATCGTCGACATGTCGATGCACAGCAGCCCCTCGGTCGCGCCGTCGGCGACGCCCTCCTCGCCCAGCAGCACCTCGGAGACCTGGGCGCCGTCGACCACCATCGTGATCACGACATCGCTCGCGCGGGCGACCTCGGCAGGCGTCGAGACGGCCTCACCCCCGTGCTCGGCGACCCAGGCCTCGGCCTTGCCGGCCGTGCGCGTCGTGACGGTGAGGGGGAAGCCCGCGCGTGCGAGGTTCGCCGCCATGAGGGAGCCCATGATCCCGAGTCCGATGAACCCCACCAGGGGCGTGTCCGTGCCAGTCATGGGCGGGGAATCTACGCGGCCAGCTCGAGCGCCTCCGAGTCCTCGGTCTCAGCCAGATGCTGGTGGGACGGGCAGTAGCCGTTGTGCGGCAGCGGCATCCGCTGGCACGGTGTCCCACGTCGGGTCGTCGCCCGGCACTCCAATGCATTGCCGTAGGCGTCCACGCCGTGGATCGGCTGGCGGGCCAGCCACTCGTCGGCGCAGTCGAGATAGCACGAGACGACGCTCCAGACGCGGCTCTGGGTCCGCATCGGGAAGTTCGCCCGGACGTCGTTGAAGAGCGTGCGGACGGGTCGCTTGAAGTAATGGCGATCCGTCGCCATCCGCTCGATCGTGCGCTCGCAAGCCTCGAGCACCGCCGTGTTCGCGCGCTGTGCGCTCTCCCCAGGGAGTGGGCGGATGTCCGGAGCCAGCTCGCGATAGATAGCGCGGCTGAACTGGTACATGGCGATTGCCTCCTGCGTTCGCCCCCCCAAGGGTCGACCTCAACTGTTCCACGCTCCGTGGGCCCGGAACAACCAAAAGATTGACTTGGCGTTAAGCGACCGCCTCACGCGGAGTATCTGCACAGCTTCCGGTGGCTGAACCGATGCAGAAGCTGCGGGCGCTCGTCAGGACCACGACCGCAGGATCGGCTCTTCGGAGGCGCCGACGACCGCGTGACGCCCGTCGAGCGCGGGATCCAGCGCCGGGAAGTCTGCCCTGGCGTGCGCTCCCCGGCTCTCCTCGCGCCGCAGCGCGCACGTGGCGATGAGCCGGGCGAGGGGGCTGGGGTCGTCGAGCAGGCGGCGCAGGCCCTCGGCATCGCGGACCAGGCCGGCGTCGCGCCAGAGGGCCTCCCGGGTCGCCTGGCTGGGTGTGACGAGCGGGTCGGCGAACGGCGGCGGCGGCGCGTCGGGCGGCGGTGCCGGCTCGTCGAGCGCGGCGGCAGCTGCACGCGCTCCGAAGACGAAGCACTCGCTCAGGCTGTTGGACGCGAGCCGGTTGGCGCCGTGCAGGCCGGTACAGGCGGTCTCGCCGACGGCCAGCAGTCCGGCCACGGTGCTGCGCGCGTCCAGATCGGTGACGACGCCGCCCATCATGTAGTGCGCGGCGGGCGAGACCGGGATGAGCTCCGTCGTCGGGTCCAGGCCGTTCTCCCGCAGGGCCTCGACGACGTTCGGGAACCGCGCCGGGTCGATCGACCGCATGTCGAGCCCGACGGAGGTCGCGCCCGTCTCGGTCAGGACCGTGACGATGGCTCGCGCCACCTCGTCTCGCGGCGCGAGCTCGTCGACGAACCGCTCGCCGTCGGGGCCGTGCAAGGTCGCTCCCTCGCCGCGGATCGCCTCGGTGACGAGGAAGCCCTCGCGGTGCGGGACGCCGATGACGGCCGTGGGGTGGAACTGGAGGAACTCGAGGTCGGCGAGATCGGCGCCCACGGCGTGGGCGAGGCCGAGGCCGATGCCGAGCGAGCCGGGCGGGTTCGTCGTCCGCGACCACAGCGCGGCGGCGCCCCCGGTCGCCAGCACCGTCCCGCGGGAGAGCACGGCGCGACCATCCTCGAGCACGACGCCGAGGCAACGCCCATCCGGCGCGTGCAGCGCGGCGGCGCGGGCGCGCTCGAGGACCTGGATGCCGGGATGACCGGCTGCGAGCGCGGACAGGTCGCGGACGATCCGCCTCCCGGTCGCGCTGCCGCCGGCGTGGGCGACGCGGCGGCGGCTGTGGCCGCCCTCGAGACCGAGGGAGAGCCTGCCGTCGGCGTCGACGTCGAACCGGACGCCCAGCTCGAGCAGGTCGCGGACCTTCTCGGGCGCCTCGTCGACGAGCACGCGGGCGGCGGCGTGGCGCATCGCGCCGCGGCCCGCGATCTCGGTGTCGTGCAGATGCTGGTCGGGCGAGTCGTCGTCCGCCAGGGCGGCCGCCAGACCGCCCTGCGCCCAGTAGCTGGCGGTGGCCGCGAGCGGCGTGGCGCTGACGAGCGCGACGCGCGCGCCGGTCCGCGCCGCGCAGAGCGCGGTGTAGAGGCCGGCGGCCCCTGCTCCGACGACGGTGACGTCGGCGGCGATGGACGAGGCGGTCGCCGTCATGCGCGGGGTACCGTAACGCGATGCCCGCGCCGGTCCTCTTCCGCCACGCGTCGTCCGTCGACCACGACCCCGGGCCGCATCCGGAGCAGCCGGCGCGCATCGTCGCCATCGAGCGCGAGCTCGTCCGCCGCGGCCCGGCGCTCGGTTGGGAGGTACGCGACTCCTCCGAGGCCTCGCGGGAGGTGCTCGAGACGATCCACCCGCCGGAGTACGTGACGTTCATCGAGGAGCTCTGCGCCTCCGGCGGCGGGCCGATCGACCTCGACACGGCGGTCAGTGCCGGGTCGTGGACGGCGGCGCGCCACGGCGTCGGCGGGGCGTGCGACGTCGTGGACCTCCTGCTCGGCGGCGACGGGCCGTCCGTCGCCGCGTCGGCGCACCGGCCGCCCGGCCACCACGCCGAGCGCGATCGCGCGATGGGCTTCTGCCTGTTCGCCAACATCGCGCTCGCCGCGCAGCGCGCGTTGGACGTCCACGGCCTGCAGCGGGTCCTCATCGTCGACTGGGACGTCCATCACGGCAACGGGACCAACGACATCTTCAACGCGACCGACCAGGTCCTGTTCGCATCGATCCACGGTTGGCCGCTGTACCCCGGGACCGGGGCCAGCAGCGACGTCGGCACCGGCCGCGGCGAGGGCTACACGGTGAACCTGCCCGTGTCGGCGGGGTCCGGCGACGAGACGTGGGTCTCGCTCGTCGAGCACGTGGTGAGGCCGCTCGCCCGTGCGTACAAGCCCCAGCTGGTGCTCGTGTCGGCGGGCTATGACGCCCACGCCGACGACCCGCTGGCCGGCTGCCGGGTGAGCGATGCGGGCTTCGCGGCGATGGCGGCATCGGCGCGACTGCTCGCCGAGGACGTCGGTGCGCCGCTCGGGATCGTGCTCGAGGGCGGCTACGACCTCGCGGCGCTGGCGCGCTGCTTCGCCGACACGCTGGAGGTGACCGGCGCGGAGGCGGCGCCCGAGCCGCCCGACGTCTCGGTGCACCGGCTGGCGACCGAGGCGCTGGCGCGCCTCGTCGCGCGCTGGCCCGCGCTGACCGGGCTGTAGCCCGGACCCGCGAATCGGCTCCGTGCGAGAGGGTTCCCGGCCCCGCCGCTACGGCGTCGTCTGCGTCGGAGTCGTCGACGTCGTCGTCGGCGTCGTGGACGTCGCAGCCGGCGTCGTGCCGGTCGGCGTCTGACCGGGGACGGTCACGGGCGGCGGCGGCTCGGTGACGGTCGTGGGCACCGTGGTCGTGCCGGTCGGGGGCGTCGTGGCGACCGAGCTGGTCACGGCCGGGGTCGTCGGCACCACGGGCGGCACCCCCTCGGCCGGAGCGGGAGCGGCCGTGGTCGCCTGCGCGGGCGGAGCGTCGTCCTTGGTGAGCTGGACGAACGCGACGGCAAGCGCGGCGCCGGCGAGTGCCACGACGACCGCGAGCAGCGCGGCGGGGATGTGCCAGTTGGGGGTCGGCGCGAGGCGGGTCCGTGCCGGGGCGCCGCACTCCACGCACCAGTCCTGGTCGTCGCGCAGCGGCGCGCCGCACCGGGGGCAGGTCGTCGGCCCGGGATCGGACGACTCGGGGGCGCTCATCAGTCGTCGGCGGTGCGGCGGCCCGACCCCTCGCCGTCCGCGGCGGCGTCCTCGGGCGGCAGGACCTGGGTCGCGTCGTCGCGTGTCTCGTCGCCGTCGATCGTCTCGTTCCCGAACGGCGCGGGATCATCGGGCCCCTGACCAGGTCGCGACGAGGGCGGCGCGTACGGCGGCTCGACGGCAGGAGGAGGCAGCTGCGGCCGCGGCGGGACGAGCTGCGCAGGGACGACGTCGCCGACCTCGGACACCGGCTGGGGGCCGTGCAGGGCCAGGCCGCAGGAGGAGCAGTAGCGGGCGTCGCTGCCGTGCAGCGCGCCGCAGCGCGGGCAGGACGCGATGCCGGGCTCGCGCAGCTCGGTGACCTCGCGGCGGTCGCCCAGGGCGCGCTCCAGCGCGCGCAGCTCGACGTCGACCTCGAACAAGGCGTGGACCTTCGCGTCCACGAGGTCGGGGCGGTCGCGCTCGAAGCGCCGGAGGTCGAAGACCAGGCCGCCGAGGTCGCGGAACCCGAGCTCGCGGGCACGCCGCAGGTAGCGCAGGCGCCGTCGCATCGCGCCTCGGGAGCGGAAGCTGGGGGTCGGGGCGACGGGCGCCTCGCCCGGATCGACGTCGCTCGCGGGGAGCGTCGCGGTGTCCTGACCGCCCTGCTCGTCGTCGGTGGACTCGAGCTGCGGCTCGTCGTCGGGGTCGGGGTCGCGCCGGCGGAGGATGCGCTGCAGGACGCGGGTCATGTTGGGTGGGTCGGCAGCCGTCGACGGCCATCGCCCGGTCGCGGCAGGCTATCAGCGGGTTCGAAGTGCATCCTCGGGTCGAACGGGCGCGGGGGTCCGTGGTTGCGGGCTTGTCACAGACTCGACACACCCACGTCTGGTTCCGTCACGCCGTTCCCCGGAGCATCGGCGCATCACCTGAACACGACCTGGAGGTCGATGCACCATGCCGTACCGGATGATGGGCCTGGCCCATGCCCGCGCCGTCGCAGCCCTGCGCCGCGAGGACGGCCAGGGCACCGTGGAGTACGTCGGGATCATGCTGCTCCTGGCGACCGTGCTGACCGCTGTGGTCGCGGCCGCGAAGGGGAACAACTTCGGGCTGGCGAACACGATCGTCACCGAGGTCAAGCAGGCGATCTCCGGCGTCGGTGGCAAGTAGCCGGCGCCCGGGGGCGGCGGGGCCGTCTGAGAGACTGGCCCCGTGTCCCCCGAAGGCGATCCTCGCACGCGCCCGATCGGCGTGTTCGACTCCGGTGTCGGCGGTCTCACGGTGCTCCACGAGCTGCTCGTGGCGCTCCCGCACGAGAACTTCCTGTACCTGGGGGACACCGCGCGCTTCCCGTACGGCACGCGCAGCCGCGAAGAGCTCGAGGCCTTCTCGGTGGATGTCGCGGGCGCCCTGCTGGAGCGGCGGGCCAAGATGATCGTCGTCGCCTGCAACTCCGCGACGGCGGCTGCGATGCCGGCACTGCGGCGCCGGATGATGGAGACGACCCTGGGCGTGGACGTGCTCGGCGTCGTCCGCCCGGAGGCGGTACAGGCAGCGGCCGCGACGCGCACGGGCAGGATCGGCCTGCTCGCGACGCCGACCACCGTCGGCAGCGGCGCCTACGCGGATGCGCTCGCGGCGGTCGACCCGCACGTGACGCTCACCGCGGTGCCGTGTCCGGATCTCGCGCCCGTCATCCAGGGCGGGTTCCCGTTCGACGCGGGCCTCGTCGAGACGGTGCGGGGGTACTGCCGGCCACTGCGTGACGCCGACGTGGACACCGTGATCCTGGGCTGCACCCACTATCCGCTCGTGCGTCCGATGCTCCAGCGGATGCTGGGCCCCGGCGTCCAGCTCGTGACGTCCGGCGCCGCGCTGGCGCGGCAGGTCGGGCACGCGCTCGCGGGTCGCGGTCTCGCGCACCCCGGGCAGGCGGACAGGGAGGGCGACTACCGGTTTCTCACGACGGGGGACGTCGAGACGTTCCACGCACTCGGCACGCGGTTCCTGCAGATGCCGCTCGGGGAGATCGAGCACATCGACCTGTCGGCAGGGGTGCCGTCGACTGCTGCGACGGCCGCCGTCGCGTCGCAGGGCGCCGGGACGCCACGCCGGGCGGGACATCGTGGCTAGGTCGTACGACCGCGGGCCCGACGGACTGCGCCCGACGCGCATCGACCCGGGCTTCGTGCCGACGGCCGCCGGATCGGTGCTCATCACGCAGGGCGAGACGCGGGTGATCTGCACCGCGTCGGTCACCGAGTCCGTGCCGCGCTGGATGGCCGGACGCGGGACCGGCTGGGTGACGGCCGAGTATGGGATGCTGCCGGCGTCCACCGGCCGGCGCCGCGAGCGCGACGCCACGCGCGGGCGTCCCGACGGGCGCACGATCGAGATCCAGCGACTGATCGGCCGCTCGGTTCGCGGGGTCGTGGACTTCGCGGCGCTCGGCGAGCGCACGATCCACCTCGACTGCGACGTGCTCACGGCCGACGGCGGCACGCGGTGCGCGTCGATCACTGGGGCGCAGATCGCGTTCGAGCTCGCGTGCGCGGCGCTCATCGCCGACGGTCGTCTCGAGCGCTCGCCGGCGGCCGGGAGCGTGGCCGCGATCTCCTGCGGGATCGTCGGCGGCGTGCCGCTGCTCGACCTCGACTACAGCGAGGACTCCACCGCCGAGGTCGACGCGAACGTCGTCATGACCGGCGACGGCGGGCTCGTCGAGGTCCAGGCCACCGCCGAGCGCACGCCCCTGTCGCGGGCGCATCTGGACGATCTCCTCGCGCTCGCCGCCGGCGGCATCGAGGAACTGCGTCATCTGCAGACGGCGGCGGTGAGCGGCACGTGAGGCTGGTCCTCGCGAGTCGCAATGCCCACAAGGCGCGCGAGTTCGGGGTCCTGCTGGCGCCGCACGAGCTCATCGCGCTGCCGGGCGACGTCCAGCTCCCGCCCGAGACCGGCGACACCTTCGAGGCCAACGCGATCGTGAAGGCGCGGGCCGCCGCGGCGGCCACCGGGCTGCCCGCCGTGGGTGACGACTCCGGCATCCAGGCCGCCGCCCTGGGCGGCCGCCCAGGCGTGAGGTCCGCCCGGTACGCCGGCGAGACGGCGACGGACGGCGAGAACCTCGCCAAGCTGCTCCGCGAGGCGCCCACCGGCAGCGCGCTGGCCTACGTCTGCGCGCTCGCGTTCGCGGCGCCCGATGGCACCGAGCACGTCGTGGTCGGGCGGTGCAGCGGGACGCTGGCCGCCGAGCCGCGTGGCGAGGGTGGCTTCGGCTACGACCCGGCATTCCTGCCCGACGACATCGCCGACGGCCGCACCATGGCCGAGCTCGCGCCGGAGGAGAAGGACGTGATCAGCCACCGCGGCCGGGCCGCGCGCGAGCTGCTGGCGTTGCTCAACGCAGGTTGATCGCCGCGCTGGCGGCGACGGCGAGCGACAGCACGGCGTAGCCGGTGTAGTCGCTGAAGAACAGGCAGATGGAGGCGATCACGAAGACGGCGACGGTCGTGATCCATGCGATGCGGCCGAGAGACACCACTACATCGTGGCGGATCGACTCGACGGTCGGCCTGTCGCGGGGGTGGTTGGCGGCCGCCGCGCACGGTGTCGATCGCTGGACGCTCCCGGCTACCGGCCTGAGTCGCGGCGAGATCGACGGCCCGCCCCAGCACGAGCGCAGCACCGCCCCAGCGCCGCGCCACGCGCCGGACCCGCTGCTAGCGTCGCGACGATGAGCTTCGGCGACCGCCTCGCCGCCCAGGTCGCCGCCCGCGAGAGCCAGATCGTCCTGGGGATCGACCCCGATCCCGCCCGCCTCTGGCCGGACGCCGCTGCAGGTATCCCGGCGGTAGGCACCCCGGCCCAGCTCGCGGCCGCCGCTGTCACCGCGCACTGCGCCGCGCTCATCGACGCGGCCGGTCCCGCGTGCGCCGCGTGCAAGCCCCAGCTCGCCTGCTTCGAGCGTCTCGGCGCCCCCGGATGGGAGGCGCTGGCGGCCACCGTCGCGCACGCCCGCGCGGTCGGCCTGCTGGTCATCCTCGACGCCAAGCGCGGCGACATCGACGTCAGTGCCGCCGCCTACGCCCAGTCGCTCCTGGGCGTGACGCCGACGCCGTTCGGCGACGTCGAGGGCCTGCGCGGCGACGCGGTCACCGTCAACCCGCTGCTCGGCCGGGACTCGCTCGCGCCCTTCGTCGACGCCGCCCGCGCCAACGACGCGGGGCTGTTCGTGCTCGTGCGCACGTCGAACCCAGGCGCGGCCGACGTCCAGGACCTCCCCGTCGGCGACGGCACGGTGCACGAGCGCCTCGCGGCGATGGTGGGAGAGCTGGGCGAGCCGGGGACGTCCGGGATCGCCGACGTCGGCGCGGTCGCCGGCGCCACCGCGCCCGAGCATCTCGCGCGGCTACGCGAGCTGATGCCCGCCGCGCCGTTCCTGCTCCCCGGCATCGGAGCCCAGGGCGGCCGGGTCGGCGATCTGGCGGCGGCCTTCGCGCCGGGTCGCGCCGGCGGGCTCGTGAGCGCATCGCGCAGCATCGCCCGCGCGCACGAAGGTGACGCCGGGCACCCCCGCCCCGCAGACGCGGCACGCGCAGAGGCCGAGCGCCTGCGGGCCGCTGCATGGGCGCTGGCATGACGCATCGGCGACCACTCCCGGACGTATGCTCCGTGCCTGATGACGTTCCGTCGTCCCGCGCGGGTGCTGGCGCCCCTCGTCCTCTTGGCGTCTGCCGCCGCGGTGCTGCTCGTCGTCCAGAACACGCTGAAGGACGACTCGTCCTCGGCCACCACGACGATCATCACGACCGCGACCACGACGCGGACCACGAAGGCCAGCACGCGCAAGACGTACGTCGTCCGCTCGGGCGACACGCTCGGCGCGATCTCCGTGCGCGTCGGCGTCCCGGTCGACAAGCTGCTCGAGCTGAACCCGAAGGTGGACCCGCAGAGCCTGCGGACGGGTCAGCGGCTGCGCGTCCGCGAGTGAGACGGGTCGCGCTCGTCGCGACCCTCCTCGTCCTCGTCCTCGTCCTCGTCGCGCCGTCGGTCGCAGCGGCCGAGTCCGCCCCCCAGCTGCGGGGCGCGAAGTCGGCGATCGTGATGGAGGCGAGCACCGGCCAGGTGGCCTACCAGCGCGACGCGAACGACCGCCGCCAGATCGCGTCCACCACGAAGATGATGACCGCGCTGGTGACTCTCCAGCACGCGGATCTGGACGAGGTGTTCCGCGCGTCCAACTACCGCCCGGCGCCGATCGAGTCGCAGATCGGCCTGCGCCCGGGCGAGCGCATGAAGGTCCGCGACCTGCTCCGCGGTCTGCTGCTGCCGAGCGGCAACGACGCTGCGATGGCGCTCGCCATCGGCGTCTCGGGCACGCGGAGCGCGTTCGTGCGGTCGATGAACAGCGAGGCCGGCCGGCTCGGCCTGCGCAACACGCACTTCGCCAACCCGGTCGGCCTCGACGCGCCCACGAACTACTCGACGGCGTCCGACCTCGCGAAGCTCGCGGTCGTCCTGCGCAAGAACGCCTTCGCGCGCGCGACGATGGACCGCCGCAAGGCGACGCTGCTCACCGGCTCGCGGGTGCGCACCGTCGTCAACCGCAACACGCTCGTCCAGGAGTACCCGTGGGTCAACGGGGTGAAGACGGGCCACACGAACGCCGCCGGCTACCTGCTCGTCGGCTCGGCGACCCGCAACGGCATCACGGTGGTGAGCGTCGTCATGGGCGAGCCGAGCGAGGCCGCGCGCGACGACGACTCGCTGACGCTGCTGCGCCACGGCCTGAACAGCTTCAGCCGGCAGAGCGGGCTGAAGAAGGGCACAGTCCTGGCCAAACCCAAGCTGGCGTACCGCGACGAGCACGTGGACCTGGTCGCCGCCGCCGGCGTCTCGCGGATCGTGCGCGACGGCCAGCACTTCTCCATCTCGGTCGAGGACGTGCCCCCCGAGCTCAGGGGTCCGATCCCGGCCGGAGCGCGCATCGGCACCGCCGTGGTGAGCCTCGGAGGCCGCGTCGTGGCGCAGGTCCCTCTGGTCACGGCGTCCGCGGTGACGACGGCCTCCTTCGGGGATCGCTTCCGCGACGCGAACGGCCCCGCGATCCTGCTCATCGTGATAGGTCTCGTCGTGGTCGGTAGCCTCATGGCCATGGGCCTGCGCCGACGGGCAGCGCGGCGACGCCGGGCGGTCAGACGACGGGAGAGGAGGGCAGCGTGATCATCACGGTGACCCTGAACGCCGCCATCGACAAGTCGCTGTCGGTGCCCAACTTCCGGCTCGGGCGGCGGCATCGCACCGTGGAGCAGCAGACGCTTGCGGGCGGCAAGGGCGTCAACGTCGCGCGCACGCTCAAGACGCTGGGCGCCCCCGTGATCGCCACCGGGCTCGCGGGTGGCCCCACCGGCACGCGCATCGTCGAGCAGCTCACGGAGGAGTCGATCCTCAACGACTTCGTCCGCATCCGCGAGGAGTCGCGGACGAACACCGCGGTGCACGACCCGACGACGGGCCAGCAGACCGAGATCAACGAGCGCGGCCCAGCCGTGACCGAGCAGGAGATCGAGCTCTTCCGCGACAAGCTGATGTACCTCGCGGGCGGCGCTGAGCTCGTCGTCTTCGCGGGCTCGCTGCCGCGCGGCGTGGAGCCCGACCTCTACTTCGATCTCATCCGCATGGTTGCGAAGGCCGGGATCACCACGGTCGTCGACACCGACGGCGAGCCGTTGCGTCACGCCGTCCGGGCGGAGCCGCACGTCATCTCGCCGAACATCCTCGAGGCCGAGGAGCTGGTCGGCCACGAGTTCAACGACGACGAGGACATGGTCATCGCCGTCCGCGAGATGCGCGGGCTGGGCGCGCGCGAGGCGATCATGACGACGCCCGACGGCTGCTTCGCCACGGTCCTGGAGGACGGGGAGCCGACGCTCTACCGCGTGAAGATCGAGCCACGCGAGACGGTCGCCACGGTCGGCGCCGGCGACGCCTTCCTCGCCGGGTACGTCGCCGCGAGGTACGGCGGCGCAGGCCCTGCGGAGTGCCTGCGGCAGGGCGTCGCGTGCGGTGCGGAGTCGACCCAGCGCCTCGGCGCGGGCCTCGTGGACCGGTCGACGGTCGGCCGCCTCGTCAGCGAGACGCAGGTGGAGCGTGTGACCGTCCCCGCCGAGGTGTCATAACCGGCGCGTCCGAGCGCTAGCGTGAGGGGTGGTTCCCGTCCGCCCTCGCACCTAGGATGCTCGTATGGAGATTGAGATCGGCCGCGGCAAGAAGGCTCGCCGCGCTTACGGATTCGACGACATCGCGATCGTTCCTTCACGACGGACGCGAGACCCCGACGACGTCGACATCTCCTGGAAGCTCGGCGACTATCGGTTCGAGCTCCCGCTGCTCGCGTCGGCGATGGATGGCGTCGTGTCGCCCGCCACCGCGGGGATCATCGGCCGCCTCGGTGGCCTCGGGGTCCTGAACCTCGAGGGGATCTGGACGCGGTACGAGGATCCGGAGTCGCTGCTCGAGCGCATCGCCGGCCTGCCCAAGGACGAGGCGACGCGGGAGATGCAGGAGATCTACCGCGAGCCGGTCAAGCCCGAGCTCATCGCGCAGCGCATCGCCGAGATCAAGGCCGAGGGCGTCGTCGTGTCGGCGTCGCTCACGCCGCAGCGCGTGCGCTCGTACTACGAGCTCGCGCTCGACGCGGGCCTCGACATCCTGGTCATCCAGGGCACCGTCGTCTCCGCCGAGCACGTGTCCGAGACGACCGAGCCGCTGAATCTGAAGGAGTTCATCCGCGAGGTCGACGTTCCCGTCGTCGTCGGCGGCTGCGCCTCCTACTCGACCGGTCTTCACCTCATGCGCACAGGCGCGGCGGGCGTTCTCGTGGGCGTCGGCCCCGGCGCGGCCTGCACCACGCGCGGCGTGCTCGGCATCGGCGTCCCGCAGGCGACGGCGATCGCCGACGTCGCGGCTGCCCGGTCGCAGCACATGCTGGAGACGGGCGAGTACGTGAAGGTCATCGCCGACGGCGGCATGCGCACCGGCGGCGACGTCTCGAAGGCGATCGCCTGCGGCGCCGATGCCGTGATGGTCGGTTCCCCGCTCGCACGTGCGTACGAGGCGCCGGGCCACGGCTACCACTGGGGCATGGCGACGTTCCATGCCTCGCTGCCTCGCGGTGCCCGCGTGCAGACGGTGCAGAACGGCACCATCGAGGAGATCCTCACCGGCCCCGCGCACGAGAACGACGGCACGTTCAACCTGATGGGCGCCCTGCGGACCTCGATGGCGACCTGCGGCTACAAGGACATCGCCGAGTTCAACCGGGCGGAGCTGATGATCGCCCCCGCGCTGCAGACCGAGGGCAAGGCGCTGCAGACGGCGCAGGGTGTCGGGATGGGCGCGCGCGGGTCGAGCAGGGCGGCGCCGAACGGCAACGGGTCGTCAGTCGATCGCACGCCCGCCGGCGTCAGCGCCAACTAGGCGGGCGGGCCGTTGTCGCCCGAGGGCCTCGTCACCGCCGCCACCGCGGCGACTGAGCTCGTCGACGAGGACCCTCGGGACGTCGCGCAGCCGACGTCCGTCGACGAGGTCGTGGTCCTGGACTACGGCGGCCAGTACTCGCAGCTCATCGCGCGGCGCGTCCGCGAGTGCGGCGTGTACTCCGAGCTCCTGCCGCACCACGTCGGCGCCGAGGAGGTCCGGCGGCGCAAGCCGAAGGGGCTCATCCTCTCCGGAGGCCCGGCCTCGGTGTACGCCGATGGCGCTCCGCGACTGGAGCCGGAGCTGCTCGAGCTCGGCATCCCGGTGCTGGGCATCTGCTACGGCATGCAGCTGCTCGCTCGCGAGCTCGGCGGCCAGGTCGAGGGGGCCGAGATCGGCGAGTTCGGCCGCTCCGAGCTGACGGTCCGCAGCACGGGCCGGCTGCTCGCCGGAACGCCGGAGATCCAGAAGTGCTGGATGTCGCACCGCGACACCGTCTTCGCGGCGCCGCCGGGGTTCGACGCGCTGGCGTCGTCGACGAGCTCGCCGGTCGCGGCGCTGGAGAGCAACGAGCGCGGCATCTACGGGATCCAGTTCCACCCCGAGGTCGTGCACACGCCCTACGGGCAGACGATCCTCACCACGTTCCTGCGTGACATCTGCGCATGCGACATGGCCTGGAGCGCCGCGTCGATCGTCGAGGAGCAGATCGCGCGCATCCGCGCCCAGGTCGGCACCGGGAAGGTCATCTGCGGCCTGTCCGGTGGGGTGGACTCGAGTGTCGCCGCCGTGCTCGTGCACCGCGCCGTGGGCGATCAGCTGACGTGCGTGTTCGTCGACCACGGCCTCATGCGCAAGAACGAGGGCGAGCAGGTCATCGCCGCCTTTCGCGAGGACTTCGGCATCCCGCTCGTCGCCGTCGACGCCGAGGACCGGTTCCTTGAACGCCTGGCGGGCGTCATCGACCCCGAGGCCAAGCGCAAGGCGATCGGCACGGAGTTCATCCGCGTCTTCGAGGAGGAGGCCGCGAAGATCGGTGACGCGAACTACCTCGTCCAGGGGACGCTGTACTCCGACGTCATCGAGTCCGGGGGCGGCACCGGCACCGCGACGATCAAGTCGCACCACAACGTCGGCGGCCTCCCGGAGGACCTCCAGTTCGAGCTCGTGGAGCCGCTGCGAATGCTGTTCAAGGACGAGGTCCGTGCCGTCGGAGCCGAGCTGGGCATGCCCGAGAAGCTCGTCTGGCGCCAGCCGTTCCCGGGCCCCGGTCTCGCGATCCGCATCGTCGGCGGGCAGGCGACGAAGGAGCGCCTGGACCTCCTGCGCGAGTGCGACCACATCCTGCAGGACGAGATCCGCAAGGCGGGCCTCTACCGCGACCTGTGGCAGTCCTTCTGCGTGCTGCCCGACATCCGCACCGTCGGCGTGCAGGGGGACGAGCGCACGTACGGCAACGTCGTCGTCATCCGCGCGGTGACCTCCGACGACGCGATGACCGCCGACTGGGCGCGCCTCCCGTACGACCTGCTCGAGCAGATCGCGTCGCGCATGATCAACGAGCTGCGCGACGTCAACCGGGTGACCCTCGACATCACGTCGAAGCCCCCGGGGACGATCGAATGGGAGTGACGCGGCGCGTCTGAGGGGCGCCTTGGGCCGAACCCTCCGCCGCGCGGCCGGCGTCGCACCCCACTCCATACGCTCCGACCCGTGAACCCGCTCGACATCCTGGACCTCGACGACGACCTCGCGCCAGAGGAGCTCGCCGTCCGGGAGCGGGTCGGGGCGTGGGCGGCGGAGCGCGTCGCGCCACGGATCGCCGAGTTGTTCGAACGTGGGGAGTGGGACCGGTCGCTGGCACGCGAGCTCGGCGATCTCGGGGCGCTCGGGATGCATCTCGAGGGCTATGGGTGCCCGGGCGGCAGCGCGGTCCAGTACGGGCTCGCCTGCGCGGAGCTGGAGGCCGTCGACAGCGGTCTGCGGACGTTCGTCTCCGTCCAGGGATCGCTGGCGATGAAGGCGATCCACGCATGGGGCTCGGAGGCGCAGAAACAGCGGTGGCTGCCCGAGATGGCCGGCGGGGAGGCCGTCGGCTGCTTCGGGCTGACCGAGCCGACCGCCGGATCGGATCCGTCGGCGATGCTGACCACCGCCCGGCGTGAGGGCGGCGCGTGGGTGCTCGACGGGGTCAAGCGCTGGATCGGGATGGGCTCGATCGCCGACGTGGCGGTCGTGTGGGCGCGGGCCGAGGACGGCGTGCGCGGCTTCCTGGTGGAGCGCGGGACCCCCGGCTTCGACGCCGAGGACATCACGGACAAGCTGTCGCTGCGGGCGTCCCTGCAGTCCGAGCTGCGCTTCGACGGCGTGCGGCTCGGCGACGACGCCATGCTCCCCGGCGCCCGCGGCCTGGGCGGACCCTTCGCCTGCCTCGCGGAGGCCCGCTACGGGATCGTCTGGGGTGTCACAGGCGCCGCACGCGACTGCCTGGCCCGCGCGCTGGCCTACGCAGGCGAGCGCGAGCAGTTCGGCCGCCCGATCGCGGCGTTCCAGCTCACCCAGGCCAAGCTGACCGAGATGGCGGTCGGGCTGGGCCACGCGCAGCTGCTGGCCCTACGGCTCGGCCGCCTGAAGGACGCCGGTCGCCTGCGACCGGAGCAGATCAGCGTCGGCAAGCTCGACAACGTGCGGGCCGCGCAGGACATCGCGCGGACGGCCCGGACGATCCTCGGCGGCGAGGGCGTGCGCGCGGCCAACGCGATCATGCGGCACATGGCGAACCTCGAGGCCGTCGCGACCTACGAGGGGACCGCAGAGGTGCATACGCTCATCATCGGATCGGCACTGACCGGCCACCGCGCGTTCAGCTGAGCGGCTGTCGCCGGGCCCGGCGCGGGATGTCCTATCCTGTCGTCCGCGCCGCGTCAGCCGCGGCCAATCTCCCACGCCATGAAGACTTACGTAGCCACTCCCCAAGACCGCGAGCGCAACTGGCTCGTCGTGGACGCCAACGGCCAGACGCTCGGCCGGCTCGCCACGCAGATCGCCGACGCGCTGCGCGGCAAGCGCAAGCCTGAGTACACACCGCACGTCGACACGGGCGACTTCGTCGTCGTCGTCAACGCCGAGAAGATCTCGGTGACCGGGAACAAGCGGGCGGAGAAGCTCTACCACCGCCATTCCGGGTACCCCGGCGGGCTGAAGTCGCGCACCCTCAACGACATGCTCGAGCGCCGTCCCGAGGAGGTCATCCGCCTCGCAGTGAAGGGGATGCTCCCCCGCAACCGGCTCGCTCGCAAGCAGATCACCAAGCTCAAGGTCTATGCCGGCCCCGATCATCCGCACGCCGCGCAGAAGCCGCAACCGATGGAGATCGAAACCCCGTGACGGACGAGACGCCGACGCCCGAGGACGAGACGCCGCGCGACGAGGAGCAGGCAGCCGAGAGCGCCACTCCCGAAGCCGAGGCCGACGCCCCTGAGCCGACCGCAGCCGCCGAGCCCGAGGAGCCGACCGCCGAGGCCGAGGCCCAGGACGAGCCCGACGAGCCGGCCGCTCCCGCCGAGGAGCCGGTCGCCGAGGCCGCCGTCGAGCCCGTCGCCGAGGGCCAGGAGGACGACGAGGAGGAGAAGCCTCGCGCCAAGCCGGCCATCCCCGGTGCCGACCTCGAGGTCGACATCGTCGAGGAGGGCGCCGACCCGCTGGCCGACCGCGACCTCGAGGCCGAGGCAGCAGCAGCCGAGGCCGCAGCCGAGGAGGAGGCGCAGCAGCCGATCGCGAGCGTCGCGATCGACCTCGCCGCCGACGCGCGTTACCGCGCGACCGGCAAGCGCAAGACGGCGGTCGCCCGCGTGATCCTGAAGCCCGGCACGGGCGTCTACGAGATCAACGGCAAGACACTCATCGACTACTTCCCGCGCGCCACGCTGCAGCGCAACATCAGCCAGCCGCTCGAGGCCGTCGGCTTCGAGGAGCGCATGGACGTCATCGCACGTATGCACGGCGGCGGCGTCTCGGCGCAGGCCGGCGCGCTGCGCCACGGCATCTCGCGGGCGCTGCTGGAGGCCGATCCGAACCTCCGCGGTGAGCTCAAGAAGCGCGGCTTCCTCACGCGTGACGCGCGTGCCAAGGAGCGCAAGAAGGCCGGTCTGAAGAAGGCCCGCAAGCGGCCGCAGTTCTCGAAGCGCTAGTCGCTTCCCCTGACATGGCCCGGAGGCTGTTCGGTACGGATGGCGTCCGCGGTGTCGCTGGTGAGGTGCTCACGGCCGAACTCGCGCTCGCGCTGGGCCGGGCGGCCGTCGAGCAGGCGGGCACGGAGCGCCCCAGGGTGCTCCTCATCCGCGACACGCGTGAATCGGGCGAGATGCTCGAGGCGGCGCTGGCGGCGGGCGTCGCGTCTGCCGGGGGTGACGTGTTCCTCGGTGGCGTCCTGCCCACGCCGGCCGCGCCGCTGCTCATCGACAGCCGGGGCTACGACCTCGCTGCGGTCATCAGCGCGTCGCACAACCCGTACCGCGACAACGGCATCAAGTTCTTCGGCCCCGACGGCTACAAGCTCAGCGACGCGACCGAGGAGGCGATCGAGGAACGCCTCGAGCGCCCACCGCTGACGCCGCCGCGCATCGGGCGCGTCGAGCGCGTCCGCGGCATGGACAGCGAGTACCTGGCGGCGATCGCCGACCGTTTCGGCACGCTGGATCTCTCCGGCGTCAAGGTGCTGCTCGATTGCGCGAACGGCGCGACGTACCACGTCGGCCCGGCGATCTTCCGGCGGCTGCGCGCGGACGTGACGGTGCTGCACGACGAGCCCGACGGCCGCAACATCAACGAGGGCTCGGGCTCCACGCACGTCGAGGCGCTCGCCGGCCCCATGCGCGAGGGCGGCTACGACATCGGGTTCGCCTTCGACGGTGACGGCGACCGCGTGCTCGCCATCGATCGCGACGGGGTCGTGGTCGACGGCGATGAGCTCATCGCGCTCGCCGCGCTGCACCTACGCAAGGCCGACCGCCTCCCGGGCAACGGCGTCGCCGTGACGGTCATGACGAACTACGGCTTCCACACCGCCATGCGCGACGCGGGCGTCGAGGTCGCGACGACCGGAGTGGGGGACCGCTACGTCCTGGAGGAGCTGCGCAGGCGCGGCTGGTCGCTGGGCGGCGAGCAGTCCGGCCACATCATCGACCTGGGGTTCAATCGCTCCGGGGACGGGATCGCAGCGGCGCTGCTGACGCTCGAGGCCCTCGGCGGCGAGGACCTCGCTCGACGACACGCGATGGACCGACTCCCGCAGCGGCTCGTGAACGTGCCGGTCGCGGACCGCGACGCGGCCATGGGCTCCGCGCGCCTCGCCGATGCCGTCGCGCGGGAGAGCGCTACGCTCGAGGGACGAGGACGTGTCCTCGTGCGCCCCAGTGGCACCGAGCAGCTCGTGCGGGTCATGGTCGAGGCTCCGACCGAGGACGAGGCCGACGACACCTGCGCGCGGCTCGTGTCGGTCGTGCAAACTCCACTGGACGCATAGCCCCGAACGGACGGATGTCCCCTCCCTGCGGAGGGGGGTCGTTGCTACCGTCGAAGCCCGCCCCACAGGGCCAGAGAAGGCCCTGCGCTCGTCCACGGAGGATCCAGACACCCATGTGCGGCATCGTTGGCTACGTAGGACGTCGTCAGGCTCGTGAACTGCTGCTCGCAGGTCTCCAGAAGCTGGAGTACCGGGGCTACGACTCCGCGGGCATCTCCGTCGTGACCGGGGACCTCCTCGAGTCCGTGCGCGCCGTCGGCAACCTCGCGAACCTGCAGGCCGCCGTCGCCGAGCAGCGCTTCGACGTCGGGACGAGCACGACCGCCACGGTGGACGAGGAGGCCAGCACCGGCGTCGGCCACACGCGATGGGCCACCCACGGCCGCGTCACCGAGCGCAACGCCCATCCGCACACCGACACGGCCGACCGCGTGCACGTCGTCGTGAACGGCATCGTCGAGAACTACCTCACCCTGAAGGCGCGTCTGCTGGACCAGGGCTCGGTCTTCTCGTCGGACACCGACGCGGAGGTCATCGCCCACCTGATCGCCCACCACATGGCGCTGGGCACGCTCGAGGAGGCCGTCCGCGCCGCCTACGCCGAGCTCGAGGGCCATTTCGCGTTCGTCGCCATGAGCCTGGACGACACCGACGTCCTCGTCGGCGCCCGCAAGGAGTGCCCGCTGGTCATCGGCCGCGGCGACGGCGAGCAGTTCATCGCCTCCGCGATCCCTGCCTTCCTGGCCGAGACGCGCCGCGTCCAGATCATCGAGAACGGTGAGATCGTCGTGGTGCGTCCCGACGGCGTCGCGTTCATGACGCCCGACGGCCAGCCGATCGACCGCGAGGTCACCGACGTCGACTGGGACGAGGAGACCGCGGAGAAGTCCGGCTACGAGACGTTCATGCTCAAGGAGATCCACGAGCAGCCCGACGCGGTGGCCGAGACGCTCGCCGGGCGCGCGGTGCGCGAGGACGGCATCGACCTCGCCGACGACATCGACGAGAACATGCTGCGCGAGGCCAAGCGGATCGTCATCGTCGCGTGCGGCACGAGCTACCACGCGGGTCTCGTCGGCCGCTACGCCATCGAGGAGTGGGCGCGCCTGCCCGTCGAGATGGACATCGCGTCCGAGTACCGCTACCGCAATCCGGTGGTCGGCCCCGGCGACCTCGTCATCGGCATCACCCAGTCGGGCGAGACCGCCGACACCCTGGCGGCGATGCGGCTGGCCAGCGAGCGCGGGGCGAAGGTGCTCGCCGTGACGAACGTCATGGGCTCGCAGGCCACGCGCGACGCCAACGGCGTCCTCTACACCCGCGCCGGCCTCGAGATCGGCGTCGCCGCGACCAAGACGTTCGTCTGCCAGGTCACGGTCATGTACCTGCTGGCGCTGCGCCTCGGCGAGCTGCGCGGGACGCTGGACGTCGAGCGCCGCCGCACGCTGGTTGCCGACCTCAAGCACATCCCGCACGCGCTGTCGGAGCTGCTGGAGTCGGTGCGCGACGGCGTCGAGCGCATCGCCGACCGCCACAGCACGGACGACTTCTTCCTCTACCTCGGGCGCCACGTCGGCCTGCCGATCGCGCTCGAGGGCGCGCTGAAGCTCAAGGAGATCTCCTACATCGCGACCGACGCGTACGCGGCGGGCGAGATGAAGCACGGCCCGATCGCGCTGCTCGACGAGCGCACGCCGGTCGTCACCGTCGCGACGGACTCGCCGGTGCTGGAGAAGGTCGTCTCCAACATGCAGGAGGTCCGCGCCCGCGGCGCCCACGTCATCGCGGTCGCGACCGAGGGCAACGTCTCCATCGGCGAGCACGCCGAGGAGGTCCTGAGGGTGCCGGCCACCGACTGGACCCTGCAGCCCCTGCTGGCGATCATCCCGCTGCAGATGCTGGCGTACGCGATCGCCCGCCGCCGAGGGCTGAACGTCGACCAGCCCCGCAACCTGGCCAAGACGGTCACCGTGGAATGAGCTAGCACCGCCCGCGCCGCAGGAACGGGCGGGCGCTGACCGCTCATTCCATTGGCAGAAGCTCGCCAGAGGCTCCCTTCTGCCGGCCCAGGTTACCCTGCGCCCTCATGCGTGTTGGTCTTGATCTGCTGGAGATCGACCGGCTCGAGCAGGCGCTGGAGCGCCGGCCCGGGCTGGCCGTCCGGCTGTTCACCGACGGCGAGCGCGCGTACGCTGCTCGTAAGGCGCGGCCCGCCCAGCACCTCGCCGCGCGGTTCTGCGCGAAGGAGGCCGTGGCGAAGGCGCTGCGCCTGCAGGCGTGGAGCTGGCAGGACATCGAGGTGACCGGGCAGGACGAGGGCATCGGCATCACCCTGCACGGCGCCCTCGCCGGGTGCGCGGACGACGTGCAGATCAGCCTCACCCACTCACGCGGGATGGCCGGTGCCGTGGCTGTGATCGCCGAAGGTCGCACCTTCGGTGGCGATCAGGTCGCAGAGCGACCCGATCGCCGGACGGGGGACGACCGATGACTCCGATGCCGGACTGGGCCGTCCCACTGTACGACGCGGAGGCGATGCGCGCCACGGATCGCTGGGCCATCGAGGACCGGGGCATCCCGTCGCTGCAGCTCATGGAGCGCGCGGGCGAGGGCCTGGCTGCGCTGCTGTGGGAGGTCGCACCGAGCGGGCCGGTCGCCGTCGTCTGCGGCAAGGGCAACAACGGCGGCGACGGACTGGTCGTCGCGCGGCTGCTGCATCGCGGCGGCCGCACGGTGCGGGTCCTGCTCGTGCCCCCGCCGCAGGAGCTTCAGGGCGATGCCGCCGAGAACCTGCGCGCGCTGCCGGTGGCGACGGAGCCGTTCGCGGCGGAGCGTCTGGAGGGCGTCGCCGTCATCGTCGACGCGGTCCTCGGCACCGGCGTGAGCGGCCCGCCTCGCGAGCCTGTCGCGTCGGTCCTCGCCGCGATGGAGGCGGCCGATGCGCCGGTCGTGGCGGCCGACGTGCCCAGCGGCGTCGACGCCTCCAGCGGCGAGGTCGCCGGCGTGGCGGTCCACGCGCTCGCCACCGCGACCTTCGGCGCCATGAAGCCGGGCCTGTGGATCAACCCGGGCAAGGGGTACGCGGGCCGCGTCGAGGTCGTCGACATCGGTAGCCCCGCGGGCGCCCCGGTGGACGCCGCCGCCGGGCTCACCGGGCCGTCCGTCTTCGACCTCATCCCGCGCCGGACGACCGAGGGGACGAAGTTCACCTCCGGTCACGTCGTCGTCGCCGGCGGATCGCGCGGGCTCACCGGCGCCCCGACGCTGGCTGCGCTCGGCGCGATGCGGGCCGGGGCGGGCTACGTGACCGTCCTGGTGCCTGCCTCCGAGCAGCCCATCCTCGCCATCAAGCTCACCGAGGCGATGTCGCGCGCGCTGCCCGACCGCGCCGGCCACCACGTCGCCCACGGCGCCGACGCCGTCATCGAGGCGACGGACCGCGGCGGATCCCTTCTGCTCGGCCCGGGGCTCGGCCGCGAGGAGGAGGCGCACGAGTTCGCGCGGATGGTCGCGGCGCGGGCCGAGGTCCCGCTCGTGCTCGACGCCGACGGCCTCAACGCCCACGCGGGCGCCCCGGAGTCGCTTGCCGGACGCACGGCGCCGACCGTCCTCACCCCCCACGCGGGCGAGTTGGGACGCCTGCTGGACACCGACAGCGAGGCGATCGGGGCATCCCGGATACGGCACGCCCGCGAGGCTGCACGGCGCTCCCAGGCGATCGTCGTCCTCAAGGGCGACGACACGATCGTCGCCGCGCCCGACGGCAGGATCGCGGTGAACCCGCTGAGCGCGCCGATGCTCGCCACCGCGGGCACGGGGGACGTGCTCGGCGGGGTCATCGCCGCGCTGCTGGCCAAGGGCGTGGAGCCGTTCGCGGCGGCCGCCGCCGGCGTGCGGCTGCACGCCGCCGCCGGCCGCCTGGCCGGCGAGCGAGTGGGACCGGACGGCGTGATCGCCGGCGACGTCGCCGCCGCGCTCCCCGGGGTACTCGCCTCCTCCCGATGACGACTCGCGCGCTGGCACGGGTCGACGTCGCCGCCATCCAGGCCAACACCGCTCGGATGCGGCGCGAGCTGCAGACGGCGCAGCTGTGCGCGGTGGTGAAGGCCGACGGCTACGGCCACGGCGCGGTGCCGGCGGCGGGCGCGGCGCTCGCCGGCGGGGCCACGTGGCTGGCCGTCGCCGCTGCGCACGAGGCGCGCGAGCTGCGCGCGGCGGGCATCGACGACGTGCCGATCCTGGTCCTCGGCGCGCTGTCGTCCGAAGAGCTCGACGTCGCCCTCGCGGCGCGCGCGGACATCGCCATCTGGCGGGAGGAGACGGTCGGCGCCGTCGCCGTCCGCGGCGGAGGCCGCGTGCACGTGAAGCTCGACACGGGGATGGGTCGGCTCGGGACACGCGACGCGGGCGAGGCGCTGCGCGTCGCCGCTGCCGCGGTCGCCGCACCGGGCGTGGAGCTCGTCGGGGCCATGACGCACTTCGCCACTGCGGACGAGCCGGGC
Organism: uncultured Solirubrobacterales bacterium; assembly: GCA_963837655.1. GTDB lineage: Bacteria > Actinomycetota > Thermoleophilia > Solirubrobacterales > Solirubrobacteraceae > CAVVSD01. The sequence continues at coordinate 116,453 of CAWIOK010000023.1, read as the reverse complement.
GACGCGTTCTTCGGCGAGCAGCTCGCGCGGTTCGAGCCGTGGGTCGCCGACATGCGCGCCGCCCACCCTGGGATCGTCGTCCACGCCGCCAACAGCGCTGCGACCCTGCGCGATCCGGCGAGCCACTTCGACCTCGTCCGCACGGGCGTCGCCCTCTACGGGCTCGACCCGTTCGGTGAGGACCCGGCGCTGCGCGACCTGCAACCGGCGCTCGAGCTGTCGTCCTGGGTCGCCGCGGTCAAGCCGATCGGGGCGGGGGAGAGCGCGGGATACGGCAGGCGGTTCGTCGCTGAGCGCCCGACGCACCTCGCGACGGTGCCGATCGGCTACGGCGACGGCTTCCGCCGGGGGTTCACCAACAACGCCGACGTCCTCGTCCGCGGCCGGCGCCTGCCGCTCGTCGGCACCGTCAGCATGGACAACATCACGCTCGACGCGGGTGCCGAGCCCGCCGCCGCGGTCGGCGACCGAGCGGTGCTCATCGGCGCCCAGGACGGCGAGCGGATCACCGCGGAGGAGCTCGCGAGACGGCTCGGGACCATCAACTACGAGATCACCTGCGAGCTGCTCCCGCGGGTGGCGCGCAGCCATGTCTGACCCACGCCCGCCGGTCGAGGCCGCCCTCGCGGGAACGCCCGCGTGGATCGTCGGCGGGGCGGTGCGCGACCGGCTCCTCGGGCGTCCGGTCGACGACCTCGACCTCGTGATCGAGGGCGACGTGCGGGGCGCCGCCAAGCGCCTCGCGCGCGCCGTGGGCGGCCCGACGTTCTCGCTCTCCCGGGAGTTCGGCGCCTGGCGCGTGCTCGCGCCCGACCGCACGTGGCGGGTCGATCTGAGCCCGGTGCAGGGCGGGTCCCTGGATGCCGATCTGCGCCTGCGCGACCTCACCGTCAACGCGCTCGCCGAGCCGCTGGCCGGCGGCGGGCTCGTGGATCCGACCGGCGGCCGGTCCGACCTGGACGCCCGTCTGCTGCGCATGGCGGGGCCCGGATCGTTCACGGACGACCCGCTGCGCGTCGTGCGCCTGGTCCGTCTCGCGCTCGGCCTGGGCTTCGCGATCGATGCGGACACCGCGGCGGCGGCCCGGGCGGCGGCGGACGGCCTCGCGCGCGTGTCGGGCGAGCGGATCTTCGCCGAGCTGAACCTGCTGCTCGCCCACGACCGGGCGCCCGCGGGGATCGGGCTGCTGGCCGACGTCGGCGCGCTGGCCGTGGTCCTCCCGGAGATCTCGGCGCTCGACGGCGTCGAGCAGAACCGCTACCACGATCGCGACGTCCTCGGCCACACGCTCGAGGTGCTCGAGGAGGCGATCGCGCTCGAGCGCGACCCGGGGCCCGTGCTGGGCGCCGAGCACGCCGACGCGCTGCGAGCCGTGCTGGGCGAGCCGCTGGCCGACGGCCTGCCCAGGTCCATGGGACTGCGGTGGGGAGCCCTGCTGCACGACGCGGCCAAGCCGTCGACGCGCGTGATGCGCGACGACGGCGAGGTCGGCGGGTTCCCCGGCCACGACGTGCAGGGCGCCGAGCTCGCCCGCGACGTGCTGTCGCGGCTGAAGGCCAGCGAGCGCCTGCGCGCGCACGTCGCGGCGCTGACCCGACATCACCTGCGGCTCGGCTTCCTCGTCCACAGCCAGCCGCTCGACGTGCACGACGTCTACGGGTACCTCACGACGACCGAGCCGGTCGAGGTCGACGTGACGCTCCTGTCTGTCGCCGACCGCCTCGCGACGCGCGGCCGCAAGGCCGAGGAGGCGATCGCGCGGCACGTTGCGCTCGCGCGGGACATCCTGCCCGCGGTGCTGGCCTGGCGGGCGGCCGGCGGGCGGCCTGCCCCGCTGCTGCGCGGCGATGTCCTGGCGAGACGCCTCGGCGTCGATCCCGGCCCGGAGATCGGGCGGGTGATGCGCGCCCTCTCCGAGGCCCAGTACACGGGCGAGGTCACGACGCCCGACGAGGCCGTCGAGCTCGCCCGGCGCCTGCTCAGCTCGTCCTGAGCCGCTCGATGACGCCGAGAACGACGGCGACGGTGTTGCGTACCGAGCCGTAGTCCACGTTGTCCGGCGTGTCCGTCGGCGCGTGGTAGTTCGTGGGGACGAGCCATTCGTTCACGGACCCCAGGCCTGCGACCCGAAACCCCTGGCGCAGCGGGATGAGGGCGTCGGTCGCGAACGTGAACCGCAGCCCGCGGCGGACATGCACGCCGGCCTCCTGCGCCGCGGCCTCGACGAGGTCCTTCGTGGCGGTGTCGTAGTCGCGCATCTTCAGGAAGCCCTCGCCCTCGATGAGGACGAGCTCGGGCGAGCCGACCGTGTCGAGGCACAGGAACGTCGTGCGCTGCCGGTCGAGGTCGCCGAAGTGCCGTCGCGCGAAGGCGAGCATGCCGTCCTGGTTGGCCTCCTCCGAGCCGGTGGACAGCAGCACGACGCGCATCCCGGCCGGCGCCTGGCCACCCAGCGCCCTGGCGACCTCGAGCAGGACGGCGACGCCCGTGAGGTTGTCGTTCGCCCCCGGGACCACGGGCTGGCGCGCCATGTGCGCCATGAGCCCTGCGGAGAAGGCCGAGACGACGGTGCCCGCGGCGGTCACCCTGCGGCGCCCGAGGGCGGCGCCCAGCGCGACGAGCGCCGGTCCGGCCACGACGGCGCCCATGAGCGGCGGCCAGCGGTCGAGATGGTCGTGCAGCCACGGCGCCCGCTCGTAGACCAGCCGCGGGATGACGGGGTCGAAGACGAAGCTCGAGCGCGCGGCGTCGTGGTGGGCGAACACGACGAGCGTGGCTGCCGCGTCGGCAGGGCCGATCTCGCCCACGACGTTCCAGGTGCTCCGCTGCGGGAGCCTGGAGCGCAGCCACCGCGCCGGCCCGCCCTGGAGATCCTCCGCCATCACGCCGGTCGCTACGGCGCCGACGAGCCCTGCCGCCCGCCTGCCGCGCAGCACCGCGAGCCCCGCTAGGGCGGAGGCTGCGGCGGGCACGCCCATCGGCGCGAAGTAGCCGCCGTGGACCCGCTCCTCCTCGATGCGCGTGTCCGCGCCAAGCGACCGGAGCGTGTCGGCGATCCAGTGGGCCGCCTCGCGTTCGCCCTCGGAGCCCGGAGGACGCTCGATCGCGGCGAGATGTGCGACGGCGGCCCGGAGGTCCACGTCGCTTCCTGCCGCCAGTGCCACGGGCCCGAGCCTATAGGCTCCCGCGATGCCGCTCGCCCGTCACGGCAACGTCGAGATCCACTGGCTCAGGGCAGGAGATGAGGCGGGGGAGCCGATCCTGCTCATCGCCGGTCTGAGCGGCACCCACCGCGACTGGCATCGTCTCCTGCCGTATCTGGAGCAGTCCGACGTCGTGCTGTTCGACAACCGCGGAACCGGTCGGTCGTCACCGGTCGGCGGGATGCTGTCGATGGCGGACATGGTCGCCGACGCGGTCGCCGTCATGGACGCTGCTGGTCTGGAGGACGCGCACGTCCAGGGCATCTCGATGGGAGGCATGATCGCCCAGCACCTCGCGCTCGAGCATCCCGAGCGGGTCCGCTCGCTCGTGCTGAGCGCCACGACGCCCGGTGGCATGCTCGACAAGCCGCCGTGGCGGATGCTCGCAGCCACCGCGCTGCGCCCGCTGCTCGGGGCGAAGCGCACGTGGCCGTGGGTCGCGCCGATGGTCTACGCGGAACGGACCCGGCTGGGCGAGCCCGAGCGCGTCCACGAGGATCTCCGGATGCGCAGCGAGCAGGCGACCAGCCCGCGTACGACCGTCGCGCAGATCGCGGCGATCGCGCGCCACGAGACGCGCGAGCGGCTCGGCGAGCTCGTGGGCATCCCGGTCACCGTCGTCCACGGCGATCTCGACCTGCTCGTCCCCCTGTCCCACGGCCGGGCCCTCGCCGAGGGCATCCCCGGTGCACAACTCGTCCTGCTGGAGGGAAGCGCCCACGTGCTCCCCACCGACGACGAGCCTGGTTTCGCGGCGACGGTGCGCGAGCACCTGCGCCACGCCGATCACGAGAGGAGCGCGGCTTGATGAGCGATACGCGTCTCTGGCATCCCTTTGCAGACATGTCCCACGTTCGCAGCGCCGAGCTGGTCCTGGACCGCGGCGATGACGTCTGGGTCTGGGACACGGACGGCAACCGCTATCTCGATGCCACAGCGAGCCTGTGGTACGCCAACGTCGGCCACGGTCGCCAGGAGATCGTCGACGCGGCCGCCGAGCAGATGGGTCGGCTCGAGGCGTACTCCGCGTTCGGCGACTTCACGACCGAGGCGGCGACCGAGCTCGCAGGCCGGCTCTCCGACCTCGCGCCCATGGAGGACACGAAGATCTTCCTCGGGTCGGGTGGCGGCGACGGGATCGACACGGCGGCGAAGCTCGCGCGGCGCTACTGGCAGGCCGTCGGCGAGCCGCAGCGCGTGCACCTCATCAGCCGTGTCGGCGGCTACCACGGCACCCACGGCTACGGGACGAGCCTGGCCGGCATCGAGGCCAACCGTGCGGGCTTCGGTGTCTTCGATCCCGCGACGAGCTCGGTGCCGCACGACGACGTCGCGGCGCTCGCGGCCGCGTTCGAGCGCATGGGGCCGGAGAACATCGCGGCGTTCTTCTGCGAGCCGGTCATCGGCGCCGGCGGCGTCTTCCCGCCGGCCCCCGGTTACATCGAGGCCTGCGCGTCGCTGTGCGAGGAGGCCGGCGTGCTGTTCATCGCCGACTGCGTGATCTGCGGCTTCGGGCGCCTCGGCTCGTGGTGGGGGGTCGAGCGGTTCGGCATCGAGCCGGACATGATCACCTTCGCCAAGGGCGTCACGAGCGGCTACCTGCCGCTGGGTGGCGTCGCGGTGAGCGGGCGTGTCGCCGAGCCGTTCTGGGACGGCGAGAGCGCACCGATCTTCCGCCACGGCGCCACGTACGCCGCGCACGCGACGTGCTGCGCCGCCGGGCTGGCGAACCTCGACATCCTCGAGCGGGAGAAGCTCATCCCACGCGGCCAGGAGCTGGAGGACGACCTGCTCGCCGCGCTCGCGCCGCTCGCGGCGGATCCGTCGGTGTCGGAGATCCGCGGCGGGACGGGCCTGCTCGCGGCGGTCGGCATCAAGCAGGAGGTGCTGGCGGCACGGCCGGACGCGCCGTTCGTCGTCGCCGCCGGCGCGCGGGACGCGGGCGTGCTCGTGCGCGCGCAGGGGGCCGGCGTGGCCGTCTCCCCTCCGTTGACGATCCAGCAGGAGCACCTGCCGCAGATGGCCGAGGGGATCGCCGCGGGCCTGGCGCGGCTCGCCGAGGTGGCAGGCGCCGTCTGACAGACCGGTTGCACTGACGCTCGCATCGCTACTTCCGGCACGCTCTGGTGTTGAATGGCCCCGACATGACTCGACGCCTTCTCGCCGGAGCACTCCTTGCCGCGGGTCTTGCTGTCGCTCTCCCCGCCACGGCTGATGCCCGGCTGCAGGAGATCGGCAAGCTCGAACGCGGCGTGCAGGGCTCCTGCCCACGCACCTGCCTCGCCATCCCGCGTACGACGGGTTATCAGGCGAAGATCGGCCCGAATCGCGGGGCCTACACCATCCCCCGCGACGGCCGGATCGTCGCCTGGACCGTGTCGCTGGGCAAGCCCGGCCCCAACCAGACCAAGTTCTTCAACGAGCGTCTCGGCGGTGAGTCGCAGGCCGCACTCGCGGTCCTGAAGCCGGGAGACAAGCTCACGCATACCGTCGTCGCGAAGTCGCCGCTGATGAAGCTCCAGCAGTGGTTCGGCATGTATGTGCAGTTCCCGCTCGAGCAGTCGATCCCGGTGAAGAAGGGCCAGCTGCTGGCGCTCTCGGTGCCGACCTGGGCGCCGGCGCTGCAGGTCAACCTCGGCGGCGACACCTCGTGGCGCTCCAGCCGCCCGAAGGGGTCCTGCAACGACACCGCCGAGCAGTCCGCGCTGGTCGGCAACCGCGACAGCGCGCAGTTCTACTGCCTGTACCGCACCGCGCGCCTGACGTACTCGGCGACGCTGGTGTCAACGCCGTAGTACCCGCGCGAGGCCGCGCGGCGATCCGGAAAGTGTGCTCGATGCCCATGACCGGCCGCCGCGTGGCCTCACGCGGTGATCGGCGGACGCCTCAGATCAGCAAGCTCCGGGGTTCTGCTTGCAGAAGTCGTTGAACTCCGCGCCGCCGGTGCCACCGGAGCTGGTGGTCTGCGCGGGTGCCTGCTGAGCCTGCGTCTGCGCGGGCTGTGACGTCTGCGGCGCGGCGCCGCCGTTGGCGGAGTCGGGCTGGGACTGCGACTGCGACTGGGCCGGCGTCTGCTGCGCCGGCTGCTGCGCGGGCGCCTGGGCGGTCGTGTCGGTCCCGGTGGTCGAGGTCGAGGTGGTGGACGTCGTCGAGGTGGTGGACGTGTCCTCCGTCGGCGTGGTGCCGGTCGGGACGGTCAGCACCGGCACGGTCGCAGGGACCTTGACCTCGACCGATGTGCCACCGCACGCGCCCGCGACGAGACCGACGACCGCGACGACCGCGATCGTCAGGTGACGGCGAGTGGTGTGAGGCGACGGCCGCAGTTGGGACAGTCGTTGAGGTCGCGCTGGCAGAGCTGATCGCACCATGGGCAGAACCGCAGGTTCTCGACGGCCCACGGAAGTCTGGACTTCGACGGTGCCAGGGGAAGCACCTTCCCGACGACCTCGAGCTCGACGCCGGTGTCCGGGTCGGTCGGGACGTGGCCCGGCTCGGCCTCGCGGATCACCTCGCGCCCCGTCGAGGGCACGCGGAATCGGTAACGCTGCATCACGGGGGGAACCCTACCAACCCGTCCCGTGCGAACCGGCGGGGAAGACCGGGGTCGGGCTGGGCGCCGGCGGGGTCGTCGAGGTCGATGTCTCCGCTGGAGACGCCACGCTCGAGGATCCGGACGATCGCGGGGTCGAACTGCGTCCCCGCCTCCGCGCGGACGCGCTCGTAGGCCACCGACGCGGGCAGCGCGTCGCGGTAGCGGCGCATGGCGGTCATGGCCTCCAGCGCGTCGCAGACCGAGAAGATCCGCGCGACGAGCGGGATGTCGTCGCCGCTGAGGCCCTGCGGGTACCCGCCGCCGTCCCAGCGCTCGTGGTGGTAGAGGACGACGTCGACGACGACCTCCGACAGCCCGAGCGGCCGCACGACGCGCGCGCCGATCTGGGGGTGGCGCCGCATGATCTCCCACTCGTCCTCGGTCAGCGGGCCGGGTTTGGAGAGGATGTCCTCGGGCACGCCGATCTTGCCGACGTCATGCAGCAGGCAGCCGAAGAGGAACTCCTCGGTGCGCCCGATCTCGGGGTCGACGATCTCCGCGAGCTGCGTCGCCAGGCGGCTGACGCGCCGCAGGTGGCGGCTCGTCACGGAGTCCTTCGCCTCCACCGCGGCGGCGAGGCTCTCGATGACGGCGCGGTCGCGGCGGCGCGACTCCGCCAGCAGCACGGCGTAGAGGTCGATGGTCGGGCGCACCACGTCGACGTCGATGAGGCCGCGCCCCTCCGCGGCTGCGGCGACCGCGGCCCGGACGTCGTCCTGATCGGCGTCGCGCAGCATCACCGAGGCGGCGCCGGCGTCGAGGACGCTGCGGACGAGCTGCGGCTCGGCGGACGCGGCGATGGCCAGGACCCCGGCACGAGGCCAGCGCAGCACCGCCTTCGCGACCGCCGAGACGGCGACGTCGTGATCCAACGGCGAGGTGTCGAGGACGACGAGGTGCGGCTCCGGGCCGTCGTGCTCGCTGTCGGGGTCCTCGATGCGGCCGACTCCGATCAGGCTCGGATCATCGCGAACTGCGGTGCGCAACGACTGCAGTCCAAGGCCATCGGTTCCGATCAGCAGGAGGTTCCTGCCGTCCGTCCGGTCGGTCATTCACCCGTATGGTGTCGTGACCTGGGGCCCCAGGTCAACCTCGGAAAGCTCTTGTTCAACGTCGACATCCTCATCTTCCACGGCTATCTCCTGCGCGGTACCGGCTCCAACGTCTACAACGCACGACTGACAGCATCGATGTCCCGTCTCGGTGCCAGGATCCACCTTTTCTGTCAGGACCGCGCCGCTGACACATACGACTTCGTGGACGCTGTCGGTGACTGGGATTCCGGTGCTTTGAGTGTCCGTACGCTCCGAGAGCCCGTTCGGGTCACGACGTACCGCCCGCCGATCGGCCGTCTGCTGCCGGTCTACGTCGCCGATCGCTACGAGGGATTCGACGCCAAGAGCTTCGCGGACTGCACCGACGACGAGATCGAGGACTATGTCGCGCGCAACGTGATGGCCGTCCGCGAGGTCGCGCAACTCGCCCAACCGGGCGTCGCGCTGGCGAACCATCTCGTCATGGGTCCGGCCATCCTGGCCCGCGCGCTGGCCGACGTCCCCTACGCGGTGAAGATCCACGGCAGCGCGCTGGAGTACACAGTGAAGCCCGACATCGAGCGTTTCGGGCCCTGGGCGCGCGAGGGCCTCGCGCGTGCGCGCGGGATCTTGGTCGGCTCCCGGCATACGGCCGAGAGCCTGTGGGCGGCGATGGACGACGACACCCTCCCGGGTCGCACGCGACTCGGCCCGCCAGGGGTCGACGTGGCCACGTTCAGGCCCCGCGATCTCGACGAGGCGAGGGCCGACGTGCAGGATCTCGCCAGGCGGCTCGCCGCGATCCCGGTGTCGGTCGCCGCTGAGGGCGACGGCTTCGCGCGCGACGACGCGGCGGCGGCCGCGGCGATCGCCGGGCTGCGGCCGGGGGAGGACCGCCTCATCGCCTTCGTGGGCAAGCTGCTGGCCGCCAAGGGCGTCGACCTGCTCGCCGCCGCGTTTCCGCTCGTCCTCGCTGCCGAGCCGCGGGCGAAGCTCGTGATCGTCGGCTTCGGCGAGTTCCGCGACGGATTGCTGCGGCTGCTCGCGCTGCTGGCCGCCGGCGATCTCGCGGCCGCGCGCGAGCTAACGCTGCGCGGCGGTGAGCGCGGGCCGCTGAACCACCTCCACGCCTTCCTGGACGACCTCGAGACATCCGCCGACCGCGAGGCCTACCTCGCCGCCGCGTCACGGCTGCCCGAGCGCTGCGTGCTCACGGGTCGCCTGGAGCATCCCGAGCTGGCGGAGCTGCTGCCCGCATGCGAGGCGCAGGTCGTCTCCTCGACGTTCCCCGAGGCCTTCGGGATGGTGGCTGCCGAGGCCGCGGCGTGCGGCATCCTGCCGGTCAGCGCGGCGCACTCCGGCCTGGCCGAGGTCACGCGCGCGCTGGCGGACGCGGTCCCCGAGGAGGCGCGGCCGTGGCTGGACTTCGAGGTCGGCGACGGCGCGGTACGCGACCTCGCGGCGTCGCTCATCGCCTGGCTGCAGGCACCCCAGGACATCCGTGAGGCGACCCGCGCCGGCATCGTCGAGGTCGTCCGCGAGCGCTACTCCTGGGAGGGGCTCGCCCGCACGGTCGTCTCGTCGGCGCGTGGCGAGCTTTCCGAGCTCGAGCCGGTCACGTAGGCTCGCGGCATGGCCCCGATCTCACGTGGCTTCCGCCGCCGCCACCCCGACGACGGCGAACCCGGCCGTCTGCCGCCCGGCCAGTACCTCGAGCGCGGCTTCCCGGTCCTCTCCGCGGGCCCGACGCCCCGTCCGAACCTCTCCGCCTGGAGCTTCACGATCGACGGCGCGATCGACGAGCCCCGCTCCTGGTCGTGGGACGAGTTCCAGTCGCTCCCGCGCGAGACCGTCACCAAGGACATCCACTGCGTGACGAAGTGGTCGAAGTTCGACACGACGTGGGAGGGCGTCTCGCTGGACGTCCTGCTCGACGGCGTCGACACCGAGGCCGGCTACCTCAGCGCCTACTGCGACGGCGGCTACACGACGAACCTCCCCCTCGACGACGTCATGGACGGCAAGGCGTGGGTGGCCTACACCTACGACGGCGAGCCGCTCGATCCCGAGCACGGCGGTCCTGCGCGGCTGCTCGTCCCGCATCTGTACTTCTGGAAGAGCGCGAAGTGGGTTCGCGGGCTCACCCTCACGATCGAGGACGAGCTCGGGTTCTGGGAGCAGCTCGGCTACCACGAGCGCGGCGACCCCTGGCGCGAGCAGCGATACGCGGGGGACTGACATCGTCGCCGTCCCGCGGCGTATCCCATGGCGGGTGGGCCGGCTGGTCTCCCGCCGTCAGGAGACGCCGACCGCCCACACCTTCGTGATCGACGTCCCCGAGTGGCCCGGCCATCGTGCCGGCCAGCACGTCGACGTCCGCCTGACCGCCGAGGACGGCTACCAGGCCCAGCGCAGCTACTCGATCGCGACGCCGGCCGAGGACGAGCGCATCGAGCTGACGATCGAGGTGCTGCCCGACGGCGAGGTCTCGGGCTACCTGGGCGAGGAGCTGCAGGAGGGTGACGAGATCGAGCTGCGCGGCCCGATCGGCGGCTGGTTCGCGTGGGGGCCGCAGGACGGCGGGCCGCTGCTGCTCGTCGCGGGCGGCTCGGGCGTCGTGCCGCTGGCGGCGATGGTGCGCGAGCGCGCGCGCGTCGGGCTCCGACGTCCCGGCGCAGCTGATCCTCTCGGCCCGCACGGAGGCCGACGTCTTCTACCGCGCCGAGCTCGAGCGCCTGGCGGAGGCCGATCCCGCGCTCGATCTCGTGCTCACGCTGACCCGCGAGCGCAACCCGGCCTGGACAGGTCGCAGAGGCCGCGTGGACCGCGCGCTGCTCGAGGAGGTCGCGTTCGCAGCGGCCGAGCGGCCGCACGCGTTCGTGTGCGGCCCGACCGCGTTCGTGGAGGCCGTGGCCGACGGACTCGTGGCCCTCGGGCACGCTCCCGAGCGGGTCCGCACCGAGCGCTTCGGCCCGTCAGGGACATGAGCACCCCCAGCGTCGCGTCCGCTGTGTAGAGTCCGCGCCGATGGGGAGACTCCGGTTCAGGGCGCGGCACGTCGTGAGCGTGCTGATCGGGGCCGCGCTGATCGGCGCGGTCGGTGCGTGCGGCAGCGAGTCCAAGGACCGTGATGTCGTCGCCGGCAAGCAGGAGTTCGTGAAGAACTGCGGCGGATGCCACACGCTCGCACGCGCGGGGACCAAGGGCACCCAGGGCCCGAACCTCGACGACGCGTTCCGTGCGTCGCTGCAGACGGGGATGGGGCGCGACACCATCGAGGGCGTGGTGCACGACCAGATCGCCAACCCGGCGCGGCTGCCCAAGAACGACCCCGTCTACATGCCCCCCAAGATCGTGGAGGGCGACGCTGCGAAGAACGTCGCCGCCTACGTCGCCCAGGTCGCGGCCGCCGGAGGCAAGGACACCGGTCGCCTCGCGGAGGCCGTCAAGCCCGCGTCGAGCAACAAGCCCGTCGCGGCGCAGAGCGGCGTGCTCGACATGCCCGCCGATCCCAACGGCCAGCTCGCGTACGTCTCCAAGCAGGCAACCGCCCCCGCGGGCCAGCTCGAGATCGACTCCAAGAACGACGCGAACATCCCGCACGACATCGCGATCGAGGGCAACGGCGTCAATGAGAAGGGCGCGGAGGTGGAGGGCGGCGGGGTCTCGAAGATCTCGGTCGACCTCAAGCCCGGCACGTACACGTACTACTGCACCGTCCCCGGTCATCGTGAAGCCGGCATGGAGGGCAAGCTCACCGTCAAGTGATGGGCCGGGCCCGCCGGAAGGCGCAGAGCTCTCGGCCGTGCACTAGGCGGGCGGTCCGAACGAGGCGGACAGGGCCTGCCGCAGCGCGGGCGCAGCGGCGTCGGCGGGTTCGTCGATGCTCGCCGCCCAGGCGATGTGGGCGTCTGGGCGGATGAGGAGGGCGTCGGCCGGCCGGTCATCGGTCTCGGCGGCCTGCATGTCGATGCGATGCTGCCAGCGTCGGGCGGTCGCGCGCAGGTCTCGGCGGTCGGCGAGGTCGAGGAGGATGGGCCGTGCGGTGTGCATGAGCTCCGCGACGCTCGTCGTTCCCTGGTCGGTGCGCAGGGTGAGGTCGGGCGCGAAGGTGCCGGTCAAGGCGTGGTCGTTGGGATTGGGCAGTGCGTAACGGATGTCGGTGCCGGCGAGCAGCGCTCCCATGCGGAGCAACGGCTGCGGGTCGGCGACCAGCTCCTGGAAGAGCTGCCGGAGTGCGAGGGCGGCCGAGTCGTGTCCGCGCCGCAGCGCCACCTGAGCCTGGGTCTGCATCAGCCCCCGTGCGCCGGCGGGATGGCGTTCGCCGTGATAGGTGTCCAGCAGCGCCGTCGGCGCCCAGCCGAGGATGTCGGCGGCCAGCTTCCAGGCGAGGTTGACGCTGTCGAGCATGCCGACGTTGAGCCCGATGCCCGTGGCGGGGAACTGATGCGCCGCATCGCCGGCCACAAGGATCCGCCCGTCGCGGTATCGCTCGGCCTGCCGTGCCTGGAACTGCCAGCGCGACAGCCGATGCGCGTCCGCCAGGGGGAGGTCGACGCCCAGCACACGGCGCACGCTGTCCTGGAGCTCGGTCACGGGCATCGGCACGTCGTCGTCGTACTCGGTGTCCTCGTCCTCGGTGGTGAAGACGAGCAGCACCTCCGACGTGAGCGGCCCGACCCCGAAGACACCGCGGTCGGTTCGGGTGAAGCCCCACGGGATCCGGCCCTGCCCCGGGACGTCGAGGTCACCGTTCTCGAGCCGGGTCACCGAATCGGGCACCGTGACCTGGCCGAGGCGGTTGATCTCGGGGTACGTGACGCCGGGGAACGGGATCCCGGCCAGATCGCGGACCGTGCTGTGCGGGCCGTCGCAGCCCACCAGGTAGCGCGCGGTCACCCGCTCTGCTCCGTCGGGGCCGCGCACGTCGGCGGTGACCGTGGCGTCGTCCTGGCCGACCCCGAGCACGTCGTGCCCGCGGCGGACGTCGGCGCCGAGCCCGCGGGCGTGGTCGTCGAGCAGCCGCTCGAGGAGCGGTTGCGGAAGCGAGAGCCCCCACATCGGGGGCTCCGTCAGGTGGGAGAAGTCCAGATGGACCTCGCCGAATGGGAAGATGGGCGCCGGGTGGGTGGGGCCAGGACTGGCAGCCTCGAGCCGGTCCAGCAGACCTCGGTAGCGCAGCAGCTGCAGGATCTGCCCGCCGAGACCGTTGGCCTTCGGGGTCTCGCGCAGCTGCGGCTGTCGCTCCAGGACCAGCGGTCGCACGCCGGCCAGGCGCAGCTCCGCGGCAAGCATCAGCCCGGTCGGGCCGGCGCCCACGATGATCACGTCCGCGTCCGTCACAGCATGCCTCCCAGCTCCGCAGGTCCTGCTTCGGCCGGCGATTATGGGGCACGGATCGGGATCGCATGAGGCGTCCCGATTCGCTATAGCTTGGAGGCGGAGAGGGTGGTGTCCAGGGGACGACCGTCGCGTCCGCCGACCCGAACAGTCCGGTCGGCAGCATCGCGGCTCACCAGCCGAGCGTCCCCGTCGGGCCCTTGAACGGCCCGACGAGGTCCTGCGTGATCCACCCGCCGTAGAAGTCGCTCTCCTGGGCCGTCACGCGCTCGCCGCCGAGCCACGCGCCGTCGACACGGCCGGGGTAGAAGCTCACGTGTCCCGCGAGGGCTTCGTAGCCGGCCCAGGGCTCCGGATACGTCCAGCCCACCTGCGGGCGGCGCTCGCCGTCGACGACGAGATCCAGGTAGGTCGCACGGCCTTTGAACTCGCAGACGGTCCCGCGCGCGCTCGAGGCGGTCAGGAGGTCGATGCGGACGTCCTCGGGAGGGAGGTAGACGGTCGGCGGGTGGCTGGTCTCCAGGACGCACAGCGCCCGCACCGAGTCGGCCACGACGACGCCGGCAACCTCGATCCGGACGCCGCGCTCCGACGCCACGACGGCGGGTGGCCTCGGGAAGTCCCAGACGTTGCGCACACCCGGTCTACGGGACGACCGAGTCTTCGGCTCACCCCGAGCGGTCTAGAAGATCGCCCGGGCGAGGACCACGAGGATGATGAGCACGACCGCGACCCCGACCACCCACAGGAGCAGCTCGAACATCCCCTGCTCGGAACGGATCGGGTCCCTCATCGGAGCTAGAGGATGTAGATCGACGTGTACACGACGACCCACATGATGTCGACGAAGTGCCAGTAGATCCCAGGCACCTCGACGCCATCGTGATGCTCGGGCGAGAAGTGCCCACGGAAGCTCCGGACGAGGACCGTCATCAGCAGGCACAGGCCGACGAACACGTGCGCGCCGTGCAGGCCGGTCAGGCCGTAGAAGATCGACGCCTGCGCGTTGTCGGACGGCGCGAAGCCGATGTGGATGTACTCGTTGACCTGGATGAACAGGAACGTCAGGCCGAGCAGGAACGTCATGACGATGCCGGCCTTCAGGCCCCGGCGGTTCCCGTGCTTGATCGACGTCTGTGCCCAGTGCATCGTCAGGGACGAGCTGAGCAGGATCGCGGTGTTCACGCCCGCGACCGGGATCGGGAGCTCGAAGCCGTCGAACGGGAACCACTGGTCGCCGGCCACCACCCGGATGAAGAAGTAGGCGGTGAAGAAGGCCCCGAAGACCATGATCTCGCTGATGATGAACAGCAGCATCCCGAGGTACTGGGGGTCCACGCGGGAGCTGCGGTTCGCCGGCGGCGGACCGTGATGCTCGTGGTCGTCGGTGTGCGAGTGGGGGAGGGCGGCGGCTTCCATCACGGTGCCGGTCAGGCGGCCTTCCCGGCCGCGTCGCGCTCGGCGACGACGTGCTCGATGTCGATGTTCGACGCCTTGCGCACGCGCGCGACGAGGTCCTGGCGCAGCCAGCCGGAGCGCTCCTCGGGCAGCGTCGAGATGACGACCGTGTTCACCGTGTAGAACTGCAGCGCGTTCATGGTCGCGACGTACGGGTCCGGATCACCGATCATGCCGGCGGCCAGCAGACCCTCGGAGCGCAGGCTGTCGAGCAGGTTGCCGAGGCGCGCCCGCGCGGCCGCCGTGGGGTTGCGCTCGTCGTTGTCGAGCGGCACGACGACGATGAAGACGTCGTTGCCGTGCGCCGCCTCGTTCTTGGCTCTGAGGCGCTCGAGCAGCTGGTCGGTACCCGCCGTGCGGTTGGCGATGACGAGCGTGACCTCGAAGTCCAGGCCCTCGCCGGCGATGTCCGTCACCACATGGTCGACCGGCAGCCCGGTCGCGTCGCCGACGCGGTCGATGAGGTCGCGCTTGAGCCAGCCCGAACTGGTCACCGGCAGCGTCGAGATGACGATCCGGTCGACCCCGCCGTCGGCGACGGCGTCCATCGTCGCGGTGAACGGATCGGGGTCGCCGACCTCGCCCTCGACCTGCATCCCCTCGCGCGCCATGAACGACCGCGCGAGGTCCAAGCGCACCTGCGCGGCGTCGAGGACGGCGTCGTCGTAGATCACCAGGCCCGATCGTGGCCGGCTGCGCGGCACGACGAGGCGGAAGCGCGTGCTCGGATCGGCCTGTGCGCGCTCACGCACGTCGGCGAGCAGGTTGCCGCCGCCGATGGTCTCGTTCGCTACCACGAGGACTGTGGGCATTCGTCACTCCCTGTCTTGCTGCGGCGCCGTCGTGGCGCCGGCCGGCTGTGCGACCTCGGCGCCCTTGCGGAACACGGCGTGCACCGCGCCCGGGACGCCGTACTCGTAGGGACCGCCCACGACGGTGGGCACGCTGTCGAAGTTGAAGATCGGCGGAGGCGAGGACACCTGCCACTCGATCGTGAGTGCGCGCCACGGATTCGCAGGCGCGCGCGGGCCGCCCCGCCATGAGGAGACGATGTTGTAGAGGAAGACGAGCGTGCTCAGCCCGACGCCGAAGCTCGCGAGCGAGATGATCAGGTTCCAGTCGGCGAACTGGGCCGAGTAGTCGGCGACGCGGCGAGGCATGCCCTGGATCCCGATGACGTGCATCGGGGCAAAGGTCAGGTTGAAGAAGACGAATGTCGTCCAGAAGTGGATCTTGCCCAGCGTCTCGTCGTACATCCGGCCCGTCATCTTCGGGAACCAGTAGTAGACGCCGGCGAAGATCGTGAACAGCGATCCGCCGAAGAGCACGTAGTGGATGTGGGCGACGATGAAGTACGTGTCGCTCACGTGGATGGTGAACGGGATGATCGCGAGCATCACCCCGGAGATCCCGCCGCACACGAACATCGTGATGAAGCCGAGCGCCCAGAGCATGGGCGTGTCGATCTTCAGGACGCCTCGCCAGAGCGTCGCCAGCCACGAGAAGATCTTGATGCCGGTCGGCACCGCGATGATCGCGGTCGTGACCATCATCGGTATGCGGATCCAGCTCTGCATGCCCGAGACGAACATGTGGTGCGCCCAGACGGTGAACCCGAGCACCACGATCGCGAGCAGCGAGAACGCCATCATGCGATAGCCAAAGACGGGTTTGCGCGCCTTCACCGCCAAGACCTCGCTGATGATCCCGAATCCGGGCAGCATCATGATGTAGACCGCCGGGTGCGAGTAGAACCAGAAGACGTGCTGGTACATCAGCACGTCGCCGCCCTTGGCCGCGTTGAAGAAGTCGAAGCCCAGCGCACGCTCGAGCAGGACGAAGAACTGCGACGCGGCGATGAACGGCGTGGCGATGACGACGAGCAGCGACGTCGAGAAGTTCGCCCACACGAGCAGCGGCATCCGGAAGAAGCTCATCCCCGGTGCGCGCATCGTGATGATCGTCACCAGGAAGTTCAGCGCGGTCGCGATCGAGGACGCGCCCGCGAACTGCACGGCGATGCTGAAGTACGCCTGGCCGATCGGCTGCGTCGTCGACAACGGCGCGTAGGCGGTCCAGCCGGATGCGAACGACCCGCCGGGCGCCAGGAACGAGAGCAGCATCAGGACGCCGGCGGTCGGCAGCATCCAGTACGACAGCGCGTTGAGCCGCGGGAACGCCATGTCCGGCGCGCCGATCATGAGCGGCAGCACGTAGTTCGCCAGCCCGGCGAAGACCGGGATGATGAACAGGAAGATCAGCAGCGACGCGTGGACGCTGAAGAGCCCGTTGTACGTCTCGGCGTCGACGAACTGCCGCCCCGGCTGGGCGAGCTCGGCGCGCATCAGCATCGCGATCAGCCCGCCGACGAACAGGAAGAAGAACGAGGTCACGACGTACTGCGTGCCGATGACCTTGTGGTCGGTGTTGACCTTGAAGTAGTCCTTCCACGAGTACGCGCCGTGGTTGGAGTGGTCCTCGGGGCGCGTCTTGCGGCCCACCGCCCAGTACAGCCAGTAGTCGAAGCAGCCGATGCCGCCCAGGAACGTCAGCGGGCAGGCGATGAGGGAGATCTGCAGGACCGTCTCGCCCTTGACGAGCGGGTCCCAGCCGTACAGACCGCGGACGACGATCGTCAGCGCGAAGGCGAACGCGATGCCGATGACCACCCACAGCGCGGCCCGATACCAACCCGGCGCCCTGAGTTTCGCAGCCATCTAGCGCTCCCTTCCGTCCATCATCCGCCACCCGTCGCCTTCAGGAGATATTGCACCAGCGCGTCCTGCTCGGCCGACGACAACGTCTGCCCGAAGTTGTTGGGCATGATGCCCTTGTTGTAGCCCTGTGTCACCACGGCATCGGGGTCGACGATCGACTGCTTGACGAAGGCGGCGTCCTTCCCCTTCAGCGCCGTGTCGAGATCAGGCCCGGTGCTGGCGCTCGTGCCGGCGTCGGCCAGCGTGTGGCAGGCGCCGCACGCGGTCGACGTGCCGTTGCCCTGCGTGAAGAGGGTCTTGCCGTCCGGCGCGCCGCCGCCACCCGTCGTCGCCGCCGGCGCTGCCAGCTTGGAGATGAAGGCGTCGTACTTCGCCGCCGAGACCACGTGCGCGGTGGAGCGCATGACGGAGTGGCCGAGGCCGCACAGCTCCGCGCACACGACCGGGTAGTTGCCGGCACGGTTCGGCGTGACCCGGTAGTTGGTCGTGATGCCGGGCACCGCATCGATCTTCATGCGGAACGCCGGCACCCAGAAGTCGTGGATGACGTCCTTGGACTTCACGAAGAACCGCACCGGCTGGTTCTCCTTGAGGTAGAGCTGGTTGGAGAGCAGCGGCTTCTTGCCGGCCCCCTGCGGATACTCGAACGTCCAGGCGAACTGCTGGCCGTAGACGTTGACCCGCTGCTCGCCGGCCTTGGCGTCCTCGATGTCGGTCAGCGTCACGTACGCGTACGTGCAGAGCGCGACCAGGACGATGGCGGGGATCGCGGTCCAGATGACCTCGAGCCGCGTGTTGCCGTGGATCGGCGGGCCGTCGGCGAGCTCCTCGCCCGGCCGCATGCGGAACTTCCACACCGAGAAGAGCACGACGACCGTCACGAGGACGAACACCGGCACCGACACGATGATGAGGACGTCGTACAGCGTGTCGATCTTCTCGGCCTGCGTGGACGCCGGCGTCGGGAACCAGTGGATGCTCAGCCCGAGGGCGATTCCGAGCGCGGACGCGATCGCCCCGATGATGATCATCTGGGCGATGGAGGCCTGCCCCTTCGGGCGAACCTCCTCGGGGGAACGTGTTCTGGCCCCCTCCCGCGTGGTCTCCTCCTCCGCCATGGGAGCGGGAGAATACGCATCCGGGCCGATGGACGGCAACGAGGGTGACCCGCGGCGGCGGGTCACCTGCCGCCGCGGCGCGTCTAGGCGGCTGCGGAGCGCACCGGAACATCGGCGCGCGTGAAGCGATGTGTCGAGCGGAAAGCGGACGGAGCCGCGCCGTGATGGCGCCGGAACGCCTTCGCGAACTGGGCGGGCTGGCGGTATCCGCAGCGATGCGCGACTTCGCGGACCGTGAGTCCGCGGCTCGTCAGGAGCTCTCCGGCGCGCTCCATGCGCACAGCGGTGAGATGCTCACGGAACGTGGTGTGCCCGATCTCGGCGTACGCGCGCTGCAGCTGCCTGCGCGACGACGCGACACGCCGCGCGATGTCATCGAGCGACAGGTCCGCGCCGAACTCGGACTCGACGATCGCGGTCGCGTCCTCGAAGAGCGCAGTGCGATGTCGGATGGTGGCGGGTCTCTGGATTGGCATCTGAGTCAGATACGTCTTCCGGACGTCCGGTAGATGATCATTGCGATCAAGTGCTTCCCCAGTTGGCGCGAGTGCACTCATCAATCGCGCGATGCGCAACGTTCAACGTTCGGTTGCAGACACCCTCCACAGACAATCGAAGGCGCCTGAGGCGCCGCGAACGTCAGGAGCTAGTGGTGCTCTGAGGGGAGGTGCTGGAACTCGCGACGTGCGTCGCGGATCCAGACGATGAGCACGGCGAGCGAGAGGATCGCACCCGCGATCACCATGAAGAACGCCGTCGTGACGCCGATGAGGAGCGTCGTGACACCAACCGTCAGCAGCAGCGGCTGCAGGCTCGGCCCCGGGATGTGGATCTCCTCGCCGGCAGGCGGCGCGGTGTCGCGCTCCGGCTCGCTCATGACACGTAGATGACGGCGGCCACGAACGTCATGCCGAACATGACGAGGCACACGGCGCCGGCGATGAGAGCGGTCCGGATGTTCCGGCGGGCGAGACGACGATCCATGAGGCCGGGGAGTCTAGACCTTCGCGTCGACGACCATCGCGACGAAGAGCGCGGCGAGGTAGGCGAGGGAGTAGAGGTACAGGCGCAGCGCCGAGCGCCGGTCCGCTCGGCGGTAGAGGACCACCGCGCCACCGATGAACAGCGCGCCGAGCACGACCGAGCACGCGAGGTAGATCTCCCCGAACCCGCCGGCGCAGAACGGCAGCTGGGTGACGCCGTAGAGCAGGACGGAGTAGAGGAGGATCTGGCGCCGCGTCTCGCGCTCCCCGCGCACGACGGGCATCATCGGCACGCCGACCGCCGCGTACTCGTCCTTCATCAGGAGCGACAGCGCCCAGAAGTGCGGCGGGGTCCAGAAGAAGACGATCGCGAACAGGTAGATCGACGTGCCCGTGATCTCACCGGTGACCGCCGCCCAGCCGACCAGCGGCGGCACCGCCCCAGCGGCGCCGCCGATGACGATGTTCTGCACCGTCCGGCGCTTGAGCCAGAGCGTGTAGACGAGCGTGTACCCCAGGAAGCCCGACAGCGCCAGGACCGCGCTGAGCAGGTTCACGACGGTCGCCAGCAGCAGGAACGACAGCGCGGCCAGCGCGATGCCGAACCACAGCGCCGCGGCGGGGGAGACGCGCCCCGACGGCACCGGCCGGTCGGCCGTGCGCGCCATCCGCGCGTCGATGTCGCGGTCGTAGTAGTGGTTGACCGCGCCGGCCCCGCCCGCCGCCAGGTAGCCGCCGATGACCGTCACGGCGACGAGGCCGATCGACGGGTCGCCGGCGACGTACATCGTCGTCACCGTCGTCAGCAGCAGCAGCGACTGGACCTTCGGCTTGGTCAGCGCGACGTAGTCGGCGACCACCTGCCGGACCGCCGGCAGCCCGGTGGGGCGTGGCGTCGCGACCGTGGCAGGTTGGGCGGGCACGGCTTCCCCGCTATCCGCCCGGTTGGGCGGCCGATTCAGGCGCCGGCTGCGCGAGGTGCTCGGAGCGCCCTGTCGAGCGCTCGACCTCGCGCCGGATGTCCTTCATCGGCTCCACGGACCGCACGCGGGGGACCACGTCGAAGTTGTTGACCGGGGGCGGGGACGGCGTGAACCACTCGAGCGTGTTCGCCTTCCACGGGTCCGGTCCGGCGATCGGTCCCTTCCGCAGGGAGATGTAGACGTTCAGCAGCGTGACGCCGATGCCCAGCGCGAGGATGAAGGAGCCGATCGTGGAGATCAGGTTGTAGAGCTGGAGGTGGCCGACGTCGGGGTACTCGTACACCCGTCGCGGCATCCCGTCCATCCCGATCGAGTGCTGGATGAGGAACGTGACCGTGAAGCCGATCCACATCAGGGCGCACGACGCCTTCCCGAGCCCCTCGCTCAGCATCCGGCCGGTGATCTTCGGGAACCAGTAGTAGAGGCCCGCGAAGATCGTGAAGACCGCGCCGCCGACGAGCACGTAGTGGAAGTGCGCGACGACGAAGTACGTGTCCGTCAGCTGCCAGTCGACGGGGAACACGGCGAGGATCACGCCGGAGATGCCGCCGATCACGAACAGCGAGATGAAGCTCACGCCGAAGAGCAACGGCGTTCGGAACTCGATCGTTCCTCGCCACAGCGTCGCCAACCAGTTGAAGATCTTCACGCCGGTCGGTATCGCGATCAGGAAGGAGCTGATCATGAAGAAGATCAGCACGACCGTCGGACTCGGCGTCGCGAACATGTGGTGCGCCCACACGAGCAGCCCGAGGAATGCGATGACCACCGTCGCGGCCGCGATCGCCTTGTAGCCGAAGATCGGCTTGCGGGCGAAGACCGGGAGCACCTCGGATATCACCCCGAAGCCGGGCAGCACCATGATGTAGACCTCGGGATGCCCGAAGAACCAGAACAGGTGTTGCCAGAGCAACGGGTCGCCCTGGCTGTCGTAGAAGTGCGTCCCGAAGTGCCGATCGGTCAGCAGCATCGTCACCGCCGCCGCGATGACCGGCAGCGCGAGGATGAGCAGGATCGCGTAGACGAGGATCGTCCAGACGAACAGCGGCAGACGGCCCCAGCCCATGCCGGGCGCGCGCATGTTCGCGATCGTCGCGTAGAAGTTGACCGCGCCGACCAGCGATGAGATGCCGGTGAGGTGGACGAGGAAGATCCACGCGTCGACGCCGCCCTCGGGTGAGTAGGCGCTCTCGGACAGCGGTGTGTAGGCCGTCCAGCCCATCTCCGGCGGGTGGAAGAACAGCGACGCGTAGAAGACGATGCCGCCCGCGAGGAAGAACCAGTACGACAGCGCGTTGAGCTTCGGGAAGGCCATGTCCCGCGCGCCGATCATGAGCGGCACGAGGTAGTTGCCGAAGCCTGCCCAGACCGGCACGACGAACAGGAAGATCATCGTCGTCCCGTGCATCGTGAAGAGCGCGTTGTACGTCTGCGGGGACAGCAGCGTGTTGTCCGCCTGCCCGAGCTGCAGCCGCATCAGCAGCGCCTCGACCCCGCCCAGGACGAAGAAGACGAAGGTCGTGACCAGGTACATGATCCCGATCCGCTTGTGATCGGTCGTGGTCACCCACGAGGTCCAGCCCTTCGGATCCGGCTCGATGCTGTGAGCCGTGATCTGCGGCACCGGGAGCGCGCGCTGGCGGGTGGTCGTCGTGTCAGCTGCTGCCATGGGGTCTCAGTGGGTCCTTCACGGGTTCTGGCCTGCGTCGACCTGCTTGCGCTGCACCGCGGCGGCGTCGTCGGCGACCTTGATCTGCGCCTTCTTCGCGTTGAGCCAGGCGTCGAACTGCGCCGGCGTGACCGCCTTGACCTGCGCGATCATGTTCGCGTGGTTGCGCCCGCACAGCTCGGCGCACTGCCCGCGGAAGGTGGTCCCGGCCTTGTCGGCGGGGATCTTGAACCACGTGTAGTTCGTGTGCGTGGGGATGGCGTCGAACTTGCCACCGAGCTGCGGGATCCACCAGGAGTGCGCGACGTCCTGGGAGCGGATCGACAGCGTCACCGTCACGCCGACGGGCACGACCATCTGCTCGTACGCGAACACGTTGTTCAGCGCGTTGTTGTCGCCGTCCGCGTACGTGTAGCGCCAGACGTACTGCTGACCGTTGACGTTGATCTGCAGCGACTTGCCGTTGGGCGGGAGCTTCTGGTTCTGCCCGGTCGCGACGCCGCTCGTGATCCCCGCCGTGCTGGCGGCCGCCGCGTCGGAGTTCGGCGGGTTGCGGATCGTGGGGAGCGTCGCGAACGTGAAGATCGCGATGAAGACGAGGATGACCGCGGCGCCGACCGTCCAGCCGATCTCGAGCTGGGTGTTGCCGTGGATCTGGGCGGCGACCGCGCCCTTGCGCGCCCGGTACTTGATGAGCGAGTAGATCAGCACGCCCTCGACGCCGATGAAGATGATCACGCCGAGGCCGAAGACCAGCCAGTAGAGCGTCCGGATGGCGTCGGCGTTCTTGGAACCGCCTGCCTCTGGCGCGAGCAGGCCTGCCGAGGCGGCGCTCGAGAGCACGAGCATGCCCACCACCGCGAGCGGAATCGCGATGGCGAGGCGGCGGCGGAATGCGTGGGGTCGGGGGGTACCCATGGCGCGGCCAGGCATGTTAGTGATGCCCGCCCCCGTCATGACGTCCGGCGACGCCACGTCGCTACCTTCGGACACGTGACCCGTCCCGTCGTAGGCATTCCGACACCGGTCGAACATGCAGTGTGGGCGCGAGTCTGGGAGGCCGAGACGGCCATCGTCGGCATGACCTACATCGAGGCCGTGCAGCATGCAGGCGGCGTGGCGACGCTCCTTCCACCGGACGCCTACCTCACAGAGCATCCGGACGAGGCGCTCGACCACCTCGACGCGCTGCTGCTCGCAGGCGGCGCCGATCTCGATCCCGGCACCTACGGAGCCGCGCCCCACCCGCAGTCGGCCAGCCAGGCCGGACTTCGCGACGCGTTCGAGCTCTCCCTCGCGCGCGCTGCGATCGCGCGCGACATGCCGGTGCTCGGGGTCTGTCGCGGGATGCAGGTCATCAACGTGGCGCGCGGCGGCACCCTGCACCAGCACGTGCCGGAGCTGCTGGGCCACGAGGACCACCGGCGCGTCCCCGGCACGTTCGGCGACCACGACGTCCGCCTCACCCCGGGCTCGCTCGCCGCGCGCGCGGCGGGCGGCGTCCACGTGCCCACGAAGTCCCACCACCATCAGGCGGTCGACCGGGTGGGGGATGGCCTGCGGGTCACGGGCTGGGCGACGGTGGACGACCTGCCGGAGGCGATCGAGCTCGGCAGTGCGCGCTACGCGCTCGGCGTGCAGTGGCATCCCGAGGCGGATCCCGCCAGCGTGGTGATCGCCTCGCTCGTCGACGAGGCGCGCTCTCGCGCGCTCGCGGCCTGACCCCCGAGGAGATCGCCGCGGTCGCTCGCGCCCGGGGCTACCCGTGGCACGCGGTCGCGCCCGAGCCTGCCCCGGCCGGCGACGTCGACGCTGCGATCGCGGCCGGCGCGACCGGCGTCGTCGCGTACGGCTCCAACGCGTCGCCCGACGTCCTGCGCCGCAAGCTCGGCGAGCGGGCCGCGGCCGCGGTCCTGGCGGCGCGCGTCGTGCTCGCCGACACCGACGTCGTCTACTCGGCGCACGTCTCCCTGCACGGCGCGATCCCGGCGACGCTGGTCCCCGCGGCGGGGACCGAGGTGGACGCGTGGCTATTGGCGGTGCCGGCGGGCGCGATCGACGCGCTCGATGCGACGGAGCCCAACTACGTGCGCGCGGCGCACCCGCCCGCGCAGGCGTACGTGTCGCGCCACGGTGCGCTGCGCCTGGACGGCGCTCCGGTCGCGCTCGCCGATGTCCACGCGCGCGGGCGCACGCTCGCAACGCTGACCGAGGCCGAGCTGCTCGAGCAGGTGCGTCTGCGGCTCGCGTCGAATGAGACCGCGGATCTCTTCGTGCTGGCGCACATCGTCGACGAGGGCATCCGCGCCGCGCGGTCCGCAGCATTGCGCCGGGGCCTGTAGGGAACCCTGACAGGGATGAGCTCGACAGACAGCCATCCGGAGCATCCGGATCAGCAGGCCAAGCGCGACCTCGAGGAGGAGGCGCCGCGGCTCGAGTTCACCCGCCGCCACGTCGTCCTGTTCCTGATCTTCGTGGTCGCCACGCTCGCGTTCCTCTACTACGTCCTGCCGCAGATCGCGGGGCTCGAGGACACGTGGCAGCGGATCGAGGGTGGCGGCGACCCGGTGTGGCTGTTCGTCGCACTGCTCATGACGATCGGCTCCTTCGCCGGCTACGTGGTCCTGTTCAACGCCGTGTTCGTCCGGCCGGGCTCGCCCATCGACCTGCGCGCCAGCTACCAGATCACGATGGCCAGCCTCGCGGCGACGCGGATCTTCGGGGCCGGCGGCGTCGGCGGGATCGCGCTCACCGCCTGGGCGCTGCGTCGCGCGGGGATGCCGCGGCGCGAGGTCGCCGACCAGACGCTTGCGTTCCTCATCCTGCAGTACGGGATCTACACCTCATCGCTCGTGGTGCTCGGGGTCGGCCTGCGCACCGGGATCCTCCCGGGGTCGGCTCCGTTCGCCGTCACGGTGGTTCCCGCCATCTTCGGCGCCGCGGCGATGCTCATCGCCGGCGCGCTCTCATGGGTGCCCACCGACCTGCAGCGCCGCCTCGATCGCTTCGTCGAGCAGGGCGGGCGCCTTGCCCGCATCGCCCAGCGCCTCGCGAACCTGCCCGCTGCCTTCTCCGCCGGCATGCACTCCGCGGTGGCGCATGTCCGCCGCAACGACCCGTCGCTCGCGGGCGCCCTGGGGTTCTGGGGCTGCAACATCGGCACACTGTGGGCGTCGTTCCACGCGTTCGGCCACGCCCCGTCGATCTGGGTCGTCGCGATGGGCTTCTGGGTCGGGATGCTCGGCAACCTGCTGCCGCTCCCCGGCGGGATCGGCGGCGTGGACGGGGCGATGATCGGGGCGTTCACGGCCTTCGGCGTGGACTTCGGCCTCGCGACGGTCGCGGTCCTCGTGTACCGCGCGTTCGCGTTCTGGCTGCCTACCATCCCTGGTGCGATCGCCTACTTCCAGCTGCGCAAGACGGTCCGCGGCTGGGCCGTCGAGCGGCAGGAGCGCGACCTCGCTCCTGCCGGGAGCTGACCGCGCCAAAGCGCTATACTTTCTGAAGTGACCACCGAGACCGAACGCATCGAAGACGTCGTCATCGTCGGCAGCGGCCCGGCGGGATACACCGCAGCGCTCTACACGTCGCGCGCGAACCTCCAGCCGCTCCTCATCGAGGGCTTCATCTGGGGCGGCCTGCTCCAGCAGACGACGGACGTCGAGAACTACCCCGGGTTCTCCACCGGGATCATGGGGCCCGCGCTCATGCAGCAGATGCGCGACCAGGCCGAGCGCTTCGGCACGCGGTTCATCACCGACCTCGCGACGAAGATCGACATGGGCGAGAAGCCCGGTGACCTCCACACCGTGTGGGTCGGCGACGAGCCGCACCGCACGCGCACCGTCATCCTCGCGATGGGGGCCGAGCACAAGAAGCTGGGCGTCCCGGGCGAGGAGGAGCTGAGCGGTCGCGGGATCTCCTACTGCGCGACCTGTGACGCAGCGTTCTTCAAGGACCGCCCGATCATCGTGGTCGGTGGCGGCGACAGCGCGATGGAGGAGGCGATCTTCCTCGCGAAGTTCGGCTCCAAGGTCAGTGTGGTGCACCGACGCGACGAGTTCCGCGCGTCGAAGATCATGCTCGACCGCGCGGTGGCGACCGAGAACCTCGAGCTGCTGACGCCCTACGTCGTCGAGGAGTTCCTGCCGCCGGGCGAGGGCCACGACCTCCCGTTCGCGCGGCTGCGCAACACCGAGACCGGCGAGGAGCGCGTCCTCGAGGGCACCGCGGCGTTCATCGCGATCGGCCACGAGCCGCAGTCGGAGATCGTCCAGGACCTGGTGGAGACCGACGACGAGGGCTACGTGAAGACGGACGCGCCGTCGACGCGGACCAACCGGCCCGGCGTCTTCGCCGCCGGCGACCTCGTCGACAAGACGTACCGTCAGGCCATCACGGCTGCGGGCTCCGGCTGTCAGTCGGCGCTCGACGCGGAGTGGTACCTCCGCGACACGCCGCAGGTCCACCCGGCACACCCGCTGCCCGAGGTAGACCTGGCCGAGGCGCAGTACGCGCCGCTGTCCAACCAGTAGGTCGGCCCGGAACGCACGAGGAGGGCCGGGGACGCCCCCCGACCCTCCACGTGATGCGGTCCTGTTCTAGTGCTCTCGGGCGCCGGTGAGCGGCCCGCAGGCGGCGACGTCGTCGACGAGCGCGCGCGCACGCTCCGACGTCCACCGGTCGGCTTCGACGAGGCGCTCAGCGAGATCCTCGACCTCCGTCAGTGCCTCGTATCCGTCCTCCTCGAACAGCAGGGCATCCGCGGCGCTGCGGATGGTCTCCTGCTCGTCGGGGAGGAGCTTCGTCGGGCCCAGGTCTTCCAGCGTCTTCACGACGCGGCCATAAGCCAGGGCGCGATCCGCGTTCGGGGTCATGTATCGAGGGTACGGGCCGCACCGGCGAACGGACCGTTGTGCGGGCGTTACGAAGCGTGCGATCAGTCACATGCCCTGGGTGAGCACGCCCTCCAGCTCGAGCAGCAGCTGCTTGCGGTGCAGCCCGCCCGTGTAGCCGTGCAGCGTCCCGTCGCGCGCCAGCACGCGATGGCAGGGGACGACGATCGGGATCGGGTTGGACCCCAGCGCGCCGCCGGCGGCACGTGCCGCGCCGGGTGACCCGGCGCCGGCGGCGACCTCGCCGTACGTGCTCGTCGCGCCGAACGGGATCTGCGCCGTGACGGCGAGGATCCTGCGCGCGAACGGCTTGGCCAGCGCGAAGTCCAGCTCGAGGTCGAAGGCCGTGCGCGTGCCGGCGAAGTACTCGTCGAGCTCGCGGCGCACCGGATCGAGCTTCGCGGGCGCGTGCAGGACGCGCGGGGAGATCTCGGCCGCGAGGCGCTCCAGCAGCGGGTCGGCGCCGCCGCGCAGGTCCTGGTAGGCGAGGCACGCGAGGCCGCGTTCCGTGCGGGCAGCGATCATCGTCCCGACCGGCGAGTCGACGAACGCGTAGGAGACGTCGGCCGGCGCCGTCGCGGCGAAGCGGGCGAGCGAGGCCGACGGATCGGCGGTGGGGGGCGTGAGAGGGGTCATGGGACGAGCTCCTTGCGAAGGGTCTTCAGTCCGTCGGCGGCGGCGCGGCGGGACGCGTCCTCGCTGCAACCCAGGACAGCGGCGATGTCGCGGTGCGGCAGGTCCGCTGCGTAGCGCAGCGTCAGCACCGCTCGCTGGCGGGGCGGCAGGGCGCGGACGAGCTCCCAGTCCGACACGCCAGGCTGCTCGGGCGCCGGGCGGTCCTCGACGGCGCCGACGGGCACCGGTCTGCGGGCACGAGCGCGATGGACGTCCGTCGCCTTGCGGTGCGCGATGGTGAACACCCACGCGCGCAGGTTGTCCTCGTGCGTGAGCCGGGGATAGGCCCGAAGCGCGCTCAGGAACGTCTCCTGGAACGCGTCGTCGGCGTCCTCGCCTCCGACCGCGCCGACGAGGAAGCGCAGCACGTCGCCCGCGTAGGCGTCGAGCAGTCGCTGGAAGGGCGGCGGGGTCATGTCAGGCGAACGTCGGGGAGACCCGGAACGTGAGGTCAGCCGTGGAAGGTCGCGTCCTCGTGGAGCATGCGGCCGAGCAGCGGGGCCAGGCCGTACCTGTCGGTCCCCGTGCCCTCGGCCAGGCCGTCGATGACGCGCACGACATGCTCGATCCCCATCGCGTCGGCCCATGCGAGCGGTCCGCGCGGGTGGTTGAGGCCGTGGACCATGCCCTCGTCGACGTCCTCGGCGGCGCCGACGCCCTCGGCGATGGCGAACGCGGCCTCGTTCACGAGCGACGCGACGATCCGCGCCAGGACGAGGCCCGGCGCGTCGCCGACCCACGCCACGTGCATCCCCAGCGTGCGCGCGAAGCGCTCCGCGGCAGCCACCGCCGCCTCCGACGAGCCGGCGCTGCGCGTCAGCTCCAGCAGCCCGCCGGCGCGCAGTGGCGGGACCGCGGAGAAGCCGACCGCGGGGCCGCCGAGCTCCTGCGCGGCGAGCGAGCCCTCGGCGCACAGCAGCAGCCGCGGCGCGCCCTGCAGCGGCGCGTCCTCCCCGCCGCCGGCGTCGATCGCGATGAACGGCACCTCGCCCCCGGCCTCCTCGGGCGTGGCGACGTCCCAACCCGCCAGCAACGCGAGCTCGGCGAGCTCGGTCGCCACCGGCAGATCGCCGGCGACGACGATGAGCCCGTCGCCGCCACCGGGCTCCGGCGCGACCTCCTCCTCCCGCGGTGCCGGCCGCCCGCCGGGATACGCGTACCAGCCTCGGCCGGACTTGCGGCCGAGGTGACCGGCGTCGACCATCCGCCGCTGCAGCGGCGACGGGCGCCAGCGCGGCTCGTGGAAGCTCTGCTCGAAGAACGAGCACGAGATCTCCAGTCCCACGTCGATGCCGACGAGGTCCATGAGCTCGAACGGGCCCATCCGGAAGCCGCCGCCGAGCCGGCAGATCCTGTCGATCTGCTCGGGCGTCGCGAGCCCCTCGTGCACGAGGCGCAGTGCCTCCAACGCGAACGGCCGGTTGCAGCGGTTCACGAGGAAGCCGATGCCGTCCGCCGCCTCGACCACCCGCCGGCCCATCGCCTCGGCGGCCGCGCGGGCCACCGCGACCGCCTCGGGCGCGGTGTCGACGCCGGCGACCACCTCGACGAGTCGCATCACGGGTGGTGGGTTGAAGAAGTGCATCCCGACGACCCGCCCCGGAGAGCCCGACGCCGCGCCGACCGCGGTCACCGGCAGCGACGACGTGTTCGTGGCCAGCACCGCGTCGGTCCGAGCCGCCAGCTCGCGCAGCAGCTCGCCCTTGAGCTCCAGCCGCTCGGGCGCGGCCTCGATGATGAGGTCGCAACCCTCGAGCTCCTCGAGCGCCGCGGCCGGTCGCAGGCGCTCGCGCGCGCCCTGCACCGGGCGCTTCTCCCATGCCTGCTCGATCCTGGAGACCCCGCGTTCCAGTGCCTCGGGGACAGGATCGTGGAGGACCGTCTCGATGCCCGACCCGGCGGCGAGCTGGGCGATCCCCGCCCCCATCGTGCCGGCGCCGACGACGCCGACGATGCGGGGTGCCGTCATGGCCAGGACCCTACACTCGACCGGTGCGCGCGCTGATGGTCGGCGGTGGCCGTCGAGGCCTGCAACTCGCCGAGGAGCTCATCGGCGAAGGCCATGCCGTGCGCGTCGTGACCCGGACGCCGGCGCGCGACCCTGAGATCCTCGCGGTCGGCGCGGAGCCGTGGCGCGGCGACCCGGATCGCGTGGGGACCCTGCGCTACGCGCTCGACAACGTGACCGTGCTGCTCTGGCTCCTGGGGACCGCGGCGGGTGACGCCGAGAAGGTCGCCGCGCTGCACGGATCGCGCCTGGGGATGATGCTCGAACGGACCGTCGACACGACGGTGCGTGGGGTCGTCTACGAAGCGGCCGGGCCGCTGCCGGACGACGTCTTCGCATCCGGGATCCGGGAGGTGCAGCGCGCGCACGACCGCAACGAGGTGCCGTTCGCGCTGCTCGACGTCGATCCGCGCGACCACGCTGCCTGGCACCCCGCGGCACGCGCCGCGATCGCGTCCCTGCTCGGTCCGCGCGGGTGAGGCCCCCGGTGGTCAGCCGGGCAGGCTGATCGCGCCGAGGCGCTCGAGCAGGTCGGTCAGCATCCGGGCCGTCGCGCCCCAGATGAACGCCTCGCCGACGATGTAGACGTCGCTGCGCAGCGGGATGCCGCGGCGCACGATTCGCCGGCGCCCGTAGCCCTCGCGCAGCTGGGTCAGCGACGGCTCGATGACCTCGTCGACCTCGCGCGGGGAGAGCACCCACTCCTTCCCCGGGTCGATGAGCCCGACGAAGGGGTAGATCGCGTAGCCGGTCGCGAGGGTCGGGACCGGCTTCAGGGCGCCGAGCAGCTCGACGTCGACGCGCGGGAGCCCGATCTCCTCCTCGGCCTCGCGCACGGCGGTCGTGCGCAGGTCCTCGCCCGGGTCCTGACGACCGCCGGGGAACGCGACCTCGCCCGCATGGCGGCGCATGTCGTCCGGGCGCCGGGTCAGCACAGCATGCAGCTCGCCCTCGTGGAGGTACAACGGCACGAGCACCGCCGCGTCGGTGCGGCCGTGGACGTCGAGGCCGATCGCCTCGTCCGGATCGAGCAGGACGGCGCGCACCGCGCGCGCCAGGTCGTCGCGCGCGCTCAGGAGGACGCCAGGGCCAGGCGCTCGACGCGTTCGTCGAACATGACCTCGCCGTCGAGCGTCCGGTGCACCGGGCACTTCGCGGCGATGATCTTCAGCTTCGCGACCTGCTCGTCGCTGAGTCCCGGCGGGAAGCGCAGCACGAGCGAGAACCGGGTGGGACAGCCGCGCTCCGCCGGCGTGTACTCGCAGACGACCTCGAGATCGCCGATGTCCCAGTTCTTGCGGTCGGCGTACATCTCCATCGTCACGGCCGTGCAGGACGCGAGGCTGGCGGCGAGCAGCTCCTGCGGGCTGGGGCCCGTGTCGTCGCCGCCCTTCTCGCCGGGCTCATCCACGCCCATGCGGTGCTCGCGCACTTTGACGATGTGACGGAAGGCCTGGACTCGCTGGGCAGATGCACGCATGGTCCCTCGATGGTAGCTCGCGTCAGCGCGGATCATCCAGCGGGTTGAAGAGCATTCCCGTGATGACCTTGGGGAAGAAGTACGTGGACTTCGGCGGCATGCTCACGCCCGCGGCCGCGACGGCGCGCACCTGCGTCACCGGGGTGGGTCGCAGGAAGAAGCCGAGGTCGTACTCGCCGCTGGTCACGAGGTCGATGCCGTCCTGCGCGGAGCGGGCGTATCCGAGGCCGTCGAGCTCGGAGATGTCGTCCTCGGTGAGATCCAGCGGGCCCGTCAGCAGCAGCGACTCGACGATCGCGGTGTCCAGCCGACGGTAGGGCTCGGGCATCCCCTCGAGCGCCGCGTCGGCGATCGCCTGGTCCTTCAGCGTGAGGCGGAACGGCTGCTTGACGTGCGCGTCCAGGTAGCCCATGACGAGCGGGCCGTCGCTCTCGGGCGGGGCGAGCTCCTCCAGGGTGGTCGGCTCGAGCTCGAAGTCCGCGCGCAGCGCGTTGGCGAGGGCCTCCTGCGTCGCGGGGACCGTGCCCCGCACGAGGCGGTGCGTCGGGAAGACGGTCAGGCCCTCGTCCTCGAGCGCGACGAGGCACATCAGGACGTAGCGGTGATCGCCCTCGCCGCCGATCTCGTCGGCGTACACGCGCGCGGTCTCGTAGCGGTGGTGGCCGTCGGCGATGAGCAGCTCGGCGTCGGCGAGGGCGTCGTGGACGTCCTGGAGCGCTTGGGGGTCGGTGACCCGGTGCAGCGTGTGGATGGTGCCGTCCTCGTCGGTGGCCTCGCCCCACGGCGCGCCGCCGATGTGCGGCTCCAGGGCGCCCCAGGCGGCGCCGCTCGGGTCGCTGTAGAGGGAGAAGATGGGCGAGAGGTTCGCGCGCGTCGCGCGCGTCAGCCGCAGCCGGTCCTCCTTGGGGCCAGGATGCGTGCGCTCATGCGGGCGGATCCGGCCCGCGCCGTAGTCCTCTACCCGCACGCGCGCGAGGAGGCCCCTGCGGGTGAGCTTGCGTCCGTCCGGCGCGGTGTAGTCCTGGACGAGCGCCCAGATCGCGGGCTCGGGGTCGCGGACGACGGCGCCCTCGGCGATCCACCCGCGAAGCGTCTCGGCCGCCGTCGCGTAGGGATCGTCGCCCTGAGGCAGGTCGATCGCGACGACGTTGTGCGGCGACCGGGCCTGCAGCGCCTCGCGGGCGGGCGGGTCGATCACATCGTAGGGGGGCGCCACGAGATCCTGGAGAGGACCGGCGACGGCCTGGTCGTAGTGCAGTGCGCGCAGGGGCTGGACGTCGGCCATGTCGGCCGAACGCTACCCGCCCGTGGGCCTCTCAGCCGCGGCGGCCGAACTGGTTGGCGTAGGTCGCCGCGCCCGCTGCCGCGGACGCGCCTGCGACGGGCGCGCCGAGCGCGATCCCCAGGCCGATCTCGCGGTACTCCGCGTGGAGGATGTTGGCCCGGTGGGGCGGGCTGTCCATCCAGCTTGCGACGATCTGGCCGGGCGTCGCGAGCGAGCCGGTGCCCCACGCGATGTTCTCGCCGATCTCCCATCTGCGGGCGCGGGCCAGGTAGCGCGTGTCGTCCTCGATGCGCTCGGTCAGCGTCTCGCCGCTGGGCGAGACGTGGGCGAAGAACCCCCGGCGGACCATGTCGCGGGCGTAGGAGCCGGCCGACGACTGCAGCGTGCCGTTCGTGCGTAGGGCGCGCAGGCCGCGCTTCTTGCGCTCTCGGTTGACGAGGCAGACCGTCGCGTCGCGTGCGTCGTCGAGCGTCCGCGCCGTGGGGACCGCATCGGCGCCGGGGCAGGGCCGGCCTCCGGCGGAGGCGGTTCCGGCGGGCAGCGCCGCGACTGCGACGACTGCGATGAGCAGGATGCGAACGGGCACCTTCATCACACCGGTTCTCGGCAGGTCGCAGTCGAGTTGGAGCGCGGAGCCCCCGGTTTGGACGCGAGTTCGATCGCCGCGATCCGGCGTGGCGTACGCTCCCTGGGCTACGGGGCGTAGCTCAGCTTGGTCAGAGCGCCGCGTTTGGGGCGCGGAGGTCCCCGGTTCAAATCCGGGCGCCCCGATGGCGGGCCGGCTCAGCGGCCGTGCACGTGCACCCGCTCGCCGGAGTCCCCGAAGATCGCCAAGATCTCCACCGGACCCTCGATCGCGCCGAACCAGTGCGGGGTCAGGGTGCTGAACTCGACCGCCTCGCCGGGCTTGATCGTGTGGTCGTGGTCGCCGAGGAGCAGCCGCATCCGGCCGTCGAGGACGTAGATCCAGTCCTGGCCCTCGTGCACCGGCAGCTCGGCCGGCGGGTCGCGCCGCTCGGCGCTGATCCGCAGCTTGTAGGCGTGCGGTCCGTGGGGCGGGCCCTTGTGCGTCAGCGGCCACCACGTCATCCCGTCCTCGGTGCGCGGGCGGCTGCGCACGCGGGGATCCTCATCGGGCTGCGGGCGCAGCAGCTCGTCGGTGGACACGCCGAGCGCCTCCGCCAGCCCGGGCAGGTGGTCGAGCGCGAGTCGCCGCTTGCCCGACTCCAGTCGGCTGAGGGTCGAGACGTCCAGCCCGGCGCGCGTGGCGACCGTCTCGAGCGTCAGCCCGCGTTCGGTCCGCAGCTCGCGCAGGCGGCGGCGCACGCGGGTGTCGACGGGCTCGTTTGCCTGCATGGCAAATGAGTTTGCGGAATCGGGCGACACCGTGCAACCCGGCCCGGCACGATGACGCGGTGGGAGAGGGGACCGACCGAGTGGCGCTGTGGCGCATCCCGGCGCTGCGCGCGCTCGGGCTGCTGAGCCTGCTCGCGTTCGCCAGCTTCTTCCTCACGCTCGCCTCGCTGCCGCTGTGGGCCGTCGACGGCGGCGCGTCGGTCGGGTCGGCCGGGGTCGTGACGACGGCGCTGCTGGTGACCACGGTCGCCTGCCAGCTGCTGGTCCCGTGGGCCGAGCGGGCGATCGGGCTCCCGCGGCTGCTCGCGCTCGGGCTCGTGGCGCTCGGGCTCCCGGCACCGCTGTACCTCGTCTCGCAGGACCTGAGCTGGCTGGCCGCGGTCTCCGCGATCCGCGGGGTCGGGTTCGCGATCCTCACCGTCACGGGCGCTTCGCTGACCTCCCAGCTGGCGCCGCCGGGCCGCCAGGGCGAGGCGATCGGCCTGTACGGGATCTCCGTCGCCATCCCGAGCCTCATCTGCGTCCCCGGCGGCGCCGGCCTCGCGCTCGGCGGGCACTTCCCGCTCGTCGCGATCCTGGCCACCGTGCCGCTGCTCGCGCTGCCGCTCGCCGGGCGGTTCGCGGGCGTCGAACCGGCGAGCGGGGCGCCCGTGGTCGGTGGGGGCGCCGTGCGCGCGGTGCTCCCCGCGTGCATCGTCCTCGCCGTGGTGACCGCGGTCGGCGGCGGGCTCGTCACGTTCCTGCCGCTGGAGCGCCCGGACGGGGCGGTGGCGGGGCTCGCGCTGCTCGCCTACGGGGCGACGGGGGCGATCAGCCGCTGGCGCGTCGGTCACGTGGTCGACCGCAGCGGCAGCACCCGCGTGCTGCTGCCGGTGACCCTCTGTCTGTCCGCCGCCGGCATCGCGGTGGTCGCGGCCGGTCTGAGCGCGTCCTCCGGCCGGCTGGTCGTGCTCGGTGCCGCCGTCGCGGGGTCCGGCTACGGCGGCGTGCAGAACCTGACGCTCGTGGCCGCCTTCAAGCGTGCGGGCCCGGAACGGGCCAGCACCGCCAGCGCGATGTGGAACGCGTCGTTCGACACCGGGACCGCCGTCGGGGCCTGGGCGATCGGCGCGATCGCCGAGGCGGGGCCGGGGCTCTCGGCGACCTACCTCGGGTGCGCGGCGCTGGTCCTGCTCGTCATTCCTCTGGGCGCGGCGGCGGGGGGGCATCCTGGCGGGCCAGGCCCCGCCGGCCCCGCTCGACGAGGATCGCCACGATGATCGACGTCACCGCCGGGACGAAGGCCATGCCGAAGAGCATCACGAGCGTCGCGACGATGCGGCCGGCGGGCGACTCCGGCACGTCGTCGCCGTAGCCCACGGTCGACACGGTCTGGATCGCCCACCAGGCGGCCTCGCCGAAGGTCTTGAACGTCTCCGGCTCCACGATCATCTCCGCCAGAGCGGCGAGCAGCGTGAAGATCGCGAACACGACGATGATCAGCGCGATCGCGCGGAGGATCGTCACGTGCGTCGCGAAACGGACCAGCCGCGGTCGTTCTTGCGCCATCCGGTGCTGCTCAGCCAGACGAGGACTTCTTCCCGCCGCGGTAGCGGCGACGGGAGGCGAACGCACCGACCGCGGAATCCCGCGAGGAACGCGACCGCGATCACGACGATGAGCGGCGTCTCCCACGTGCCGAGCAGCCAGTTCACCCGGACCTCGTGGCGGTTGATCACGGCGAAGACGATCGCGAGCCCGCCCAGCACGCCCGCGGCGATGAGCCGCGAGCGCTCCTTGCGCGAAGCGTTCGTCGCGGCGCCCTTGCCCTTGGTCTTCTGAGTGTCGGTCGGCGTGGAGATGGGTGCATCTTCCCCTACGGCGGGTGACGAGGCTTCACCCGGACGGGATGGAACACCGGTATGTCACATTGGGGCGATGGAAGGTGCCAGCAGCCGCCGAGGGTTCCTGCGCAGCCTCATGCGCGAGTCGGCGAAGAGCGCGAGCGAGGCCAGCAAGCTCCTCAACCTCCCGGGTCTCCCCCTCCCGCCGCGGCCGACGCCGCCTCCGGCGCCCCGCCGCGGCCCGGTCCTGGAGCGGGCGAAGGCGGCGACCCGCACCGTCACGATCGACGAGCTGCTCGGACTCGCCGGCGAGTACGGCCTGGAGGAGCATCTCGGCGATCTCGCCGCGCTCGCGCGCCACTCGGTCCGCCTGACGACGCCCACGCTGCAGGACGATCCGGCCGGTGCCTGGCTGTTCGAGCCGACCGCGGGGCTGCTCGACGAGGCCGTCTGGCCTCTATGGGACGGCGAGCGCCTCACGCTCGTCGCCCAGCTCGACCTGACCGATCCGGCGTTGCGCGACGTCGATCTCCCGCTTCCGGCCGACGGGCGGCTGCTGTTCCTCTGGGCGGCGGTCCAGGCCCCGACGGGCCGGCTTGCCGCGCACGCCGGCGCCGGCCGAGTGCTCCACGTCCCGTCGCCCGACGGACCGACTCCGGCGACCCGGCTGTCCGTCGAGCTGACCCTGCCGCGCGTCTGGGCCGCCGCCGTCCAGGCGCTCGAGCTGGACCCGATCGAGCACGACGGCTTCCTCAGGCTGCGGCGACGGCTCGCAACGCTGCAGGACGTCGAGCTCGACGACGGGTTCGGCCAGACGATCGCCTACCACCGGGTGCTCGGCTATCCCAACGAGACGGGCGGCCTCATGCCCGTCACGTGCGAGCTGACCGGCAACGGCCGCGATGCGACGGACCTCGACGCGGCCGATGACGACGTGGGCGCCCGCGCAGGCCGCTGGCGGCTGCTCGCGCAGCTCACGGCGGCGGACGACGGCCCGTGGAACCTCGGCGGGGAGGGTGGGCGCCTGTACTTCTGGCTCCCCGACGAGGACCTGCGCGCCGCCGACTTCTCGCGCGTGCGGGCCATCGCGCAGCCCGGGTTCTAGCCCGCCTCGTCCAGCAGCGTGCGCAGCGCCCGCAGCAGCGAGTCGGGCGCGAACGGCTTCTCCAGGAACGCGCTGCCGGGCGGCAGGTTCGCCCGGTCGCGCAGCGCGTCGGCGGTGTAACCGGACACGAACAGCGTCCGCGGGCGCCCGCCGACGGTGAGGCGCTCGGACAGGTCCGGGCCCGAGAGCCCCGGCATGATGACGTCGGTCACCAGCGCGTCGATCGGCGCGTCGCTTCCGGCCGCGATCTCCAGTGCCTCCGCGCCACCGGGCGCGGA
Organism: uncultured Solirubrobacterales bacterium; assembly: GCA_963837655.1. GTDB lineage: Bacteria > Actinomycetota > Thermoleophilia > Solirubrobacterales > Solirubrobacteraceae > CAVVSD01. The sequence continues at coordinate 79,448 of CAWIOK010000023.1, read as the reverse complement.
CAGGACCGTGTAGCCGGCGTCGCTGAGGATGCGTCCGACCATGAAGCGCAGGGCCTCCTCGTCCTCGCAGAGCAACACGGTCTCCGTCCCCTCCAGCGCATCGGACTGGACCGCCGCCACCGCGGTCGGCCGCGCCTCGCCGCGCACGGCGGGGATCAGGACCCGGAAGGTCGCGCCGAGCCCCGGCTCGGAGTAGACGTGGATGTGCCCCGCTGCCTGGGTGACGATGCCGTGGGCGGTCGCCAGTCCGAGGCCCGTCCCGTGACCCTGCTCCTTCGTGGTGTAGAAGGGCTCGAAGACGTGGTCGGCGACCTCGGGGTCGATCCCGCCGCCGGTGTCGATCACCGTGAGGCACACGACCGGCTCTCCCAGATCGAGCATCCGCGTCTCGATCGTCAGCTTCCCGCCCTCGGGCATCGCGTCGCGGGCGTTGGTGGCGAGGTTGACGATCACCTGCTCCATCTGGCCGGCGTCGGCGAGCACCGGCTCGAGCGTGCCGTGGTGCAGCACGGTGACCGTGATGTGCTCGTCGATCAGGCGCCCGAGCATCGGCATGACGCCGTCGACGACCGCCGCGAGATCGAGCAGCACCGGGTTCGCCGAGCGCTGGCGCGAGAACGCGAGCAGCTGGCTGGTCAGCTCCGCGGCGCGCCGCGCCGCGCGATCGATCTCCTCGAGCTCCGGCGTGTGCTCGTCCTCGCCGGCGGCTCGCAGCAGTGCGGCGTAGCCCGTGATGACCGTCAGGAGGTTGTTGAAGTCGTGCGCGACGCCGCCGGCGAGCCGACCGACCGCCTCCATCCGGCGGGCCTGCTCGAGCTGCTCCTCCAGGCGCCGCTGCTCCGTCACGTCACGGATGACGAACGCCGCGGCGTAGACGACGCCCTTTGCGTCGCGGACGGGGAACCCTGTGACCGTCGCCTCGAACGTCGTGCCGTCCCTGCGTCGCCCGCGCTCGGCCTCGTCCTCGAAGCCCTCGCCCGTCTCGATGCCGTGCATGAGCTCGACGTGGCGCCGGCGCCTGCCCGCGGTCACGAACATCTCGTGCCCCGGCCGGCCCAGCGCCTCCTCGTCCGTCCAGCCGAAGGCGCGTGCCGCGGCGGGGTTCCACGACTGGATCGTCCCGTCGAGCGAGAAGCCGATGATCGGGTCGCGCGAGGACTCCACGATCGCCGCGAGCCAGGCCTCCTGCTCCTGTGCGCGCCGCTGCTCGGTGACATCGCGCCCGATGGCCGCGATGCCGGTGATGTCGCCCTCGGCGTCGTGGATCGGACCGATCGTGCTCGCGAGGATGAACGGCTCACCCGAGGCGCGGAGCCGGGGGGCCTCGTAGCTGAGCGTCTCGCCCGCCTTGGTCCTGCGGACGATGTCGGCGCGCAGCGCGCGCTCGGACGGGTCGGCGCCGACCGCGTCGAGCACCGGTGCGCCGACGGAGGCCGTCGTCAGCCCGAACATCTCGGCTGCGGCGGCGTTGAAGTCGGTGACGCGACCCTCCAGGTCCATCGCCACGATGGCGTCGCTGGTGGAGCGGACGATCGCCGCGAGACGTGTGCGCTCGGCGTCGGCGCGGAGGAACTCGGTCACGTCGCGCGCGGTCGTGGAGACGCCGATGGGACGGCCGTCCTCCCCGTGGATGGGGGACATGGTGAGCGACACCCGCACGCGGGTGCCGTCGCTTCGCATGCGCTCCGTCAGCACGGCCTGGACGGGCTCGTCGGCGAGCGCCCGGCGCAGCAGGAGCCGCTCCTCCTCGACGCGCTCGGGCGGGATGATGATCCAGATCGGCTGCCCGATCGCCTGCTCGGCGGTGTGCCCGAACAGCCGCTCGGCCGCCGGGTTCCAGTCCGTGATCACCCCGTCGAGGCTCTTGGCCAGGATCGCATCCTGGGAGCCGCTGACGATCGCTGCGAGGCGTCGCAGCGCCCGCATGCCCTCGGGCTCGTCCATCAGTTCGGTGCCTACCGACACGATCCAGGAAGATTCGCGCTTTCCGGGTTCCAACGAGGAGGTTGCATGCGGGTCGCGCATGATGGCATCGAGCTCAACGTCGAGGTCGAGGGGACGGAGGACGGCCCGACGGTCGCCTTCCTGCACGGGGTATCCGGCAGCTCACTCACGTACGGGTGGCTGCCGACCGAGATCACCGAGGGCCGGCGGATCCTGCGGATCGACCTCCGCGGGCACGGGGAGTCCGACAAGGTCCCGGGGACCTACCTGCTGCACACCTACGGCGAGGACATCGCCGCGATCCTGCGCGAGCTGGCCGGCGGCCCGGCGGTGCTCGTCGGCCATTCCCTCGGCGGGAGCACCGCGTGGTGGGTGGCGCAGAACGAGCCCGGGTTGCTGGCCGGCGCGTTCCTCGAGGACCCGCCCCTCTACATGGGCGAGGCTGCCGAGCACGACAACAACCCGGCCGCGGCGATGTTCCCGATGATCCGCGACAACGCGATCGCCATGCGCGAGGAGGGCCTGACGGACGAGGCCGCCGCCGCGCGCCTGGCGGCAGCGCCGATGGGTCCGGACGCGACGATGGGCGACGTCATGACGGCCGGCGCGCTCCTTGCCCGCGCACGGGCCCACCTGGCCATGGATCCCGATGTCCTGACGATGGCCGCGGACCGCAGGACGCTCGGCGAGACCGACGTCGACTCGCCCGTGGGCGTCCCTGTGCTGCTGCTCGCCGCAGGCGTGCAGCCGGCGTTCAAGCCCGAGCACGAGGCGCGCCTGGCCGCCACGCATCCGGACGTCAAGGTCGTCCGCGTGCCCGGCGCCGGGCACGGCATCCACGACGAGAAGGCCAACCGGGCCGTCTACGTCGAGCAGCTCAGTGCGTTCCTGGACCAGTACGCGGCCGTCCGGGCCGCAGCCTGAGCCCAGCGCGTCGGGCCGGCCGGGGACGATCCGGCCGGCCCGTGCGCGTCAGCGAGCGAGCGTCAGCTCGTGGTCGGCCGTGTCGACCGACGAGAACCGGACCGTGCGACGGATGCGGACCTTCTCCACGACCGTGCCCGGCGCTGTGGTCGAGGAGCCCGTGAACCGGTAGCGCAGGCGGTAGGTCCCGGGGTTGGAGAGCTTGAAGCGCTTCGTGAACCCGCCCTTGCGGATGTGCACCGTCCCGAGCGTGCGATAGCGCGCCTTGCCGCTCCAGCGCTTCGCCACCGAGATGCGCACGCGGCCGCGGGCGCTCGCCTCACGCAGCTTCACCCGCAGCCGGTAGCTGGGCCCGCGCGAGTCCGGGAAGCTCGAGGTCGAGAAGTCGAACGGCGCGTAGACGCGCAGCGCGAGCGGCGCGGTCCACGGGGTCGCGGCGCCGCCGAAGATCCGCGCCCGTGCGACGACCGTGTAGCGGCCGGGCTCGGAGAAGCGGATCGGCACGGTCGCCGTGGCGGCGTCGACGTAGGCGTTCTGCGCCGGGCCGACAAGGCCGCCGTCGGGGGCCAGCGAGGAGTTGCCGGAGTACAGGACGTCGTACGTGTCGGCACCCGGGTTGCCGGTGATGGGCAGCCGGTGCTCGATCGTCGCGTACTCGCCGGGCTGGCGGGTGAGCAGCGGCGTGTTCGGGTCCGATGCCAGCGCGACGCCGGCGCCGATCGCGAAGGTCAGCGAGCCGGTGGTCGGGGTGTCGGTGCACCCCAGCGTCGTATAGATGGCCACGTACACGGTGTACGCGCCGTTGCCCTGGTAGTTGATGGTCCGCGGCGTCGGGGAGCTCAGGCACGTCACCGACAGGGCGGACACGCCGTTGGGCCCGATGACCTGGACGGTGTAGGACCGCTCGGTCGTGCCGTTGATGCCGATCGCCAGCTGCGGCGCCATGTTGCGGATCGTCTGGCCGCTGAGGGCCTGCGGCACCCCGTCATCGCCCGTGATGGACAACGTGGCCGCGCCTGCGCTCGCCGGCAACGCCAGCGCTCCGACCGTGAGCGCCGCCAGCGCCAGCCTGCTCTTCCGTGAACGCACTGCCATCCCCCTGTCCTGGTTCCTGCTGAGCGCGCGTACCCTACAAACCGCCCGCCCCCGTAGCTCAGCTGGATAGAGCGGCGGCCTTCTAAGCCGCGGGTCGCAGGTTCGAGTCCTGCCGGGGGCGTCTGTGGGAACCCCACGCGGGACCTGAAGTTTCGCGTTGCGCGGGAGGATCGTGAGGACTTCGTGAGGGCGGGAGGGGCCTGGCGCGATCGGACTCAGTCCAGCTCCGCACGCAGCTCTGCGTCGTGCTCGCCCGGCCAGGGTGCGGGGCGCCCGAGCGCCCCGGGGGTGCGGCCGAACCGCGGCACGACGCCGGCCTGCAGCAGCCCGTCGCGCTCGACGTAGCTGGCGCGGGCGGCCATGTGTGGGTCGTCGAGCACCTCCTCGAGGGCACGGACGCGGGCGAAGCACACGTCGGCGCCGGCCAGCTCCGCCTCCCACTCCTCCGCCGTGCGCTCCGCGAAGATCGATGCCAGGACGCCGCTCAGCGTCGCCCAGCGGCCGCGGTCCCACTGCGGCCACGCGGCCGGATCGAGCCCGAGGCGCTCGAGCAGCGCGTCGTAGAACTTCGCCTCCAACGCGCCGACCGCGACGAACGCGCCGTCGGCCGCCGCGTACGTCCGGTACCACGGGGCTGCGCCCTGCAGCCAGTTGCTCGCGCGCTCCGGCGTCCATCGGCCGATCGCTCGCTCCTGCCACGCGAAGTGCATCAGCGAGGCGACGCCGTCGACCATCGCCACGTCGATCACCTGGCCGCGCCCCGAGCGCTCGCGCTCCAGGAGCGCCGCCGCGATGCCGAACGCGAGCAGCATCCCGCCGCCTCCGAAGTCGGCGACGAGGTTCAGCGGAACGGCGGGTACGTCACCGGGTGGGCCGATCGCATGCAACGCGCCTGTGGCGGCGATGTAGTCGATGTCGTGCCCGGCGTCGCCCGCCCGCGGGCCGTCCTGCCCCCAGCCGGTCATCCGCGCGACGACGATGCGCGGGTTGCGATCCAGCAGCGTGTCGGGGCCCAGACCCAGCCGTTCGAGCACGCCGGGGCGGTAGGGGTCGACCACGACGTCGGCCCCGGCGACGAGCCGCAGCGCGAGGTCGCGATCGGCCGCGTCCTTGAGGTCGAGCGCCACCGAGCGCCGGCCGCGGTTGAGCAGCGTGCGGCGGGCCATGTCGCGGTCGGGGTCGCCCTGCACCGGCCGGTCGATGCGCACCACATCGGCGCCGAGGTCCGCGAGCAGCATCGCGCCGTGCTGGGAGGGTCCGAGCCCCGCGAGCTCGACGACCCGCACCCCCGCGAGTGGACCGCCGTCGTGCACACGGTGACCTTCCCATATCGCCGGACCAAGGGATCGCGTCTCGAGCGTCCAGTCCACTAGTCTTCGCGCGCCGTGCACCTGTTCGTCGGCGAAGTCCGCAGCCCGCTCCGGGGGACGATCGAGGTCCCCAGCTCCAAGTACCACGCGCATCGCGCGCTCATGCTTGCGTCGCTGGCCCCTGGGACGACGCGGATCATCGGCAGCTCCGGCGCGCGCCACGTGCGCTCGACGATCGAGGTGCTGCGCGGGCTCGGCACCCGGATCGAGCAGGACCAGACCGGGTTCGTCGTCCACGGCGGCCCGTACCGGCCCCGTCGCAGCTCGGTCTCCGTCGGCAGCTCCGGCACGACCCTCTACTTCATGATCGGCCTGGCCGCGCTGGCCGACGCCCCCGTCACGCTGACCGGCCAGAAGTACTTCCAGCGCCGCCCCGTCGGGCCGCTGCTCGACGCGCTGACGCAGCTGGGCGTGCGCCTGGAGGCGCAGGACTCCCGCCCGCCCGTGACCGTCCAGCCCTCGCGGCCCACCGGGGGGCACGTCCGGATCTCGGGGACGCTGTCGCAGTGGATCTCCGGCCTGCTGCTGCTGGCGCCGTTCGCCACGCGGGCGACCGTCGTCGAGGTCGACGGGGTGCTCAACGAGCAGCCCTACGTGGAGCTGACGGTGCGGATGATGCGCGACTTCGGGCTCGAGGTCGCGGTCTCCGACGACTGGCGGCGCTTCGAGATCGAGCCCGGCCAGCAGGCGCAGCCCACGACGATCCGCCTGCCCCCGGACATCGGGTCGGCCGCGTTCGGCCTCGCGGCGAGCGCGCTGCATCCCTCCGACGTCCTGTTCCGGGGGATGACCGAGACGCGCGGGGCGAGCATCGACCATCCCGAGGCGCACGTGCTCGACGTGCTGCTGGAGATGGGCCTCCCGATGGTCCTGGATCCCGAGGCCGGGGCGGTCCGGGTCCGGCACGAGGGCATCGACCTCGAGGGCGTGCGCGTCGACTGCCGGCCGATGCCCGACATGCTGCCCGTGCTCGCGGCGCTGGGGTCCTTCGCGCACGGCACGACCGTGTTCGAGAACATCGAGCACGTCCGCCTGAAGGAGTCCGACCGCGTCGTCTCGATGCTGCAGCTCAACCGCATGGGCGGGCGCCTGGAGGTCGTCGACGACACGCTCGTGATCGACGGCGTGCGGCGGATGACCGGCGCGGCGCTGTCCAGCTACAACGACCACCGCGTCGAGATGGCGCTCGCGATCGCGGCGTCGCGCGCGGAGGGCGAGAGCAGCCTCACGTACCCCAACGCGCACCGGATCTCCTATCCCGCCTTCGTCGACGATCTGTCCGCGATCGGCATCCCGATGGCCGTCGAGCGCGACCGCAGCCCGCAGCGCCCCGCCGGGGACAGGCTGCAGGCCGAGAGCGTCGCGATCGACCAGGCGGCCGACATCCCGATCCCCGAGTGGGTGCGACGCTGGGCGCGCGAGCGCCCGACCGAGATCGCGATCGTCGACGCCCGCGCCGACGGGACCCGCGCCTGGAGCTGGAGCGCGCTGGACGAGGCCGCGGACCGCACCGCGACGCTGCTCCTGCGCCTCGGTGTCAAGCCGGGCGAGTCGGTCGCCTACCAGTTGCCCAACTGGGGCGAGTTCGTCGTCCTGTCGGTCGCCGCGATGCGGATCGGCGCGGTCTGCTGCCCGCTCATGCCGATCTTCGGGCGTCGCGAGATCTCACACGCGCTGCGCCGCTCCGGCGCGCGTGTGTTCGTGATCCCCGAGCGCTTCCGGGGCCGCGACCACCTCTCCGAGACCCAGGCGCTGCTGGGTACCGAGGAGGGGCTGGCCGTCGAGCACGTGCTCGTCGCGGGCGCGGGCGAGCACGTCGAGCTGCTGTCGCGGTCGAAGCTGCACTGGTACGACCTCGCCGCGGCGACGGAGGCGGAGACGGTCGACGCCGAGGCGATCGTGGCCCGCGCACCGCGCCCCGACGCGATCGCGCAGCTGCTGTTCACCTCCGGCACGACGGGCGAGCCGAAGGGCGTCCTGCACCGCTTCGACGCGCTCACGCGCGCGGCGGCGATGGAGATCGAGCACCTGCGCCTCGGTCGTGACGACCACCTGTTCATCCCGTCGCCGCTCGCGCACCAGACGGGCTTCCTCTACGGGATGTGGGAGGCGTTCGTGCTCGGCGCGACGCAGATCCTGCAGGACGTGTGGGAGCCGCTCCGCGCGGTCCGTGCCCTGCGGGCATGGGGCGGCTCGTTCGTCCAGGCCGCGACGCCGTTCCTCACCGATCTCGTGCGCGTGGTGGAGAACGGCGAGCCCGGGCCCAGCGCGCTGCGCATCTTCGTCGTGACCGGCGCCGCGGTGCCGCGTGCGCTCGCCGAGCACGCGACCGAGGTGCTCGACGCGGCCGTGTGCGGCGCGTGGGGCTCCACGGAGTCCTGCCTGGGAACCCTCGCGGCGCCGAACGACGACCCGGCCAAGCGCTGGGGCACGGACGGCCGCGCCTTGGGTGGCACGCAGATCCGCGTCACCGACGGTGACGGCGCGATGCTCCCTGCCGGCGAGGAGGGCCACTTCGAGGTCTTCAGCCGGTGCCTGTTCGAGGGCTACCTCGATCGACCGGACCTCACCGCCGCGGCGCTCACGCCCGACGGCTGGTACCGGACGGGCGACCTCGCCACGATCGACGCCGACGGCTTCCTGCAGATCCGCGGGCGCATCACCGACGTGGTCAACCGTGGCGGGGAGAAGGTCCCGGTCGCCGAGATCGAGCAGCTGCTGCATCGCCATCCCGCCATCGAGGACGTCGCGATCGTCGCGATGCCCGACCCGCGCCTCGGCGAGCGCGCGTGCGCGTTCGTGGTCGGCCGCTCGGATGGCGACGGGATCCCGGATCTCGCCGCCGTGCGCGACTACCTGCGCGAGCTCGGCGTCGCAGTCCAGTACTGGCCGGAGCGCATCGAGCCCATCGAGCGCCTGCCGCGCAACGCCAGCGGCAAGGTCCAGAAGTACATGCTGCGCGAGATCGCGGCGGGGCTGACGCCCTCCACCCAGAAGGAGCCTGTCCGATGACCAAGCCCGCCACCGTGTCGCCCGCCGTGGACGAGGAGGCGTTCGTCTCGCTCAAGGACGAGATCGCGGCGTACGTTGCCAACGAGGGCGAGGTGTGGACGCGGCGCATCGAGGAGGAGCGGGCGGTGCCGCCGGAGCTGCGCGACGAGCTGCAGGCCCGGGGCTATCTCTCGATCGCCGCGCCCATCGAGTACGGCGGGCGCGGCATCCCGTTCTCCCGCTGGCTCGAGCTGCTCGAGCTCTTCTCCATGTCGCACGCCTCCCTGCGGATGATCATCCACGTCGCCAACGGCGTCTGGCGCGCGGTCGACCAGTTCGCGACGCCCGACCAGCGCGAGCGCTTCGTGCTGCCGGCCGTCAACGGCGAGGGCGTCGTGGCCTTCACGCTCACCGAGCCGACCGCCGGGACGGGCGCGGACATCCGCTGCTCGGTGCGGCGCGAGGGCGACACGTACCGCCTCAGCGGCGAGAAGCACCTCATCACCTTCGGCCTCAGCTGCGACCGCTGGCTGCTGTTCGCGCGACTCGAGGGAACCACCGGTAGCGACGGCACCGTCGCGCTCATGGTCGAGCGCGACAGCCCGAACGTGCGGGCCGTGGACATGGGCGAGTCGCTCGGCGTCCGCGGCACCGACCACGCGCACCTCGTCTTCGACGGCACACCGGTCCCGGTCTCCAACCGCCTCGGCGAGGAGGGCCGCGGGCTGGAGGTCGCCTTCGGCGGGTTCCTGACCCCGAGTCGCATCGCGGTGGGGATGACGTGCGTCGGGCTCGCCCGCCGGGCGCAGGAGCTCGCCGTCGAGCACGCCCGCGAGCGCGTCACGTTCGGCAAACCGCTCACGGCGCGCCAGGCGATCGCCTTCTCGCTCGCGGAGAACGCCGCCGACATCGAGGCCGCCCGCGCGCTGGTGCTGCACAGCGCCCGCGAGTGGGAGGCGGGCTCACCGGACGCGGCGGTGCTCTCCTCGATGGCGAAGCTGACCGCCGTCGACATGCTCACGCGCGTGACCGACAAGGCCCTGCAGGTGCACGGCGGCATCGGCTACTGGAACTCCAGTCCGATCGAGCGCGTCTACCGCGACGCGCGCGCCCAGCGCTTCGAGGAGGGCACGAACGAGATCCAGAAGACGATCATCGCCCGCTCGATCCTCGCCGGGCAGGGTTCATGACGGGCTTCGCGGCCGGCAAGGTCGCGCTCATCACTGGCAGCTCGCGCGGGATCGGTCGGGCGCTGGCGGTCAAGATGGCCGGCGAGGGCGCGTCGGTCGTCATCAACTTCAAGCGCAACGAGGACCTCGCCCAGGAGGCCGTTCGCCTGGTGCAGGAGGCCGGTGGCGACGCCATCGCCGTCCAGGCCGACATGGAGGATCCGGCCGACATCGACCGGCTCTTCGCCGCGGCGGCCGAGGCCTACGGGCGCATCGACTACTTCGTCGCCAACGCGGCGGCCGCCGCGTTCAAGTCGATCGAGGACCTCCGCCAGCACCACCTCGACCGCACGTACGCGATGAACGTCCGGGCCTTCGTGCTCGGGGCGCAGCACGCCGTCCCGCTCATGCGCGACGGCGGGCGGATCGTCGTCCTCTCCAGCTACGGCAGCATCCGCGCGTACCCGACGTACGCGGCGCTCGGGGCGGCGAAGGCCGCGCTGGAGGCCTACGTGCGCTACATGGCGCTCGAGTTCGGAGCGCGCGGCATCAACGTCAACGCGGTCAACGGCGGCATCATCGAGTCGGACTCCTCGGCCTACTTCTACGGCGTCGAGGGGATGCCGTCGCTCGACACCGTGCTGCCGAAGATCCCCAAGCGCCGGATGGGCACGGTGCAGGAGGTCGCGGACTGCATCTGGTTCCTGCTGCACCCCGCGTCGGAGTACGTCACCGGCCAGACGCTGGTCGTCGACGGCGGGCTGAGTATCGTCGCGCCGCCGTTCCACGACGACGCGACCGGCCCGCTCGTCCTGCCCGGCGCGACCGGGGATGCCTGACCCGACCGCAGCGCAGCGCCATCCCCATGCGCTGCGGCCCGGCGCCATCGGCACGCTCGGGCTGCCCCACCGGATCGTCATGGGGTCGATGCACCTCGGGTCGGAGGCCGACCCAGCCGGCGGCGCCCTCGCCGCCTTCTACGCCGAGCGCGCACGGGGCGGCGCGGGGCTGATCGTCACGGGCGGCGCGGCGGTCTCGCGCGAGGGCGCCGGCGGGCGCAGCTACGCATTCGTCAACGAGGCCGCCGGCCGCGAGGTCCTGGCCGCCACGCCTCCGGCGGTGCACGCCGAGGGCGGCCTGGTCGCGCTGCAGCTGTTCCACGCGGGGCGCTACGCGTTCGAGGAGGCGTTCGGCCTGCAGCCGGTGGGGCCGTCGGCGGTCGCCAGCCGCTTCAACCGCGAGACGCCCCGCGTCCTGGACGACGAGGGGATCGTCGGGGTGCTGGACGCGTTCGCCCACGGCGCGCGCCACGCGCAGGCGCTCGGGTACGACGCGGTCGAGGTCATGGGCTCGGAGGGCTATCTCGTCGACCAGTTCCTCTCGCCGCTGACGAACCTGCGCGACGACGACTGGGGCGGGGATCCCGTCCGTCGCCGGCGCTTCGGCGTCGAGGTCGCGCGCGCGGTCCGCACGGCCGTCGGGCCGTCCTTCCCGGTGATCTTCCGCATCACGGGCCAGGACCTCATGCCCGGCTCGACGACGCTGGAGGAGGTCCTCGGCTTCGCCGTCGAGCTGGCCGGGGCGGGCGTCGACGCGATCAACGTCGGCGTCGGATGGCACGAGTCGCCGGCGCCGACGGTGCAGGGTGCGGTGCCCGAGGGGGCGTTCTTCCCGCGCGCCGAGGCGATCAAGGCGGCCGTCGGGACGCTGCCGGTGATCGCGGGCAACCGCGTGGCGAGCCTCGCCACCGCGGAGCGTCTCCTGCGTGACGGGACCGTCGACTTCGTCTCGATGGCGCGGCCGTTCCTGGCCGACGCCTCGCTTGTCGGGCGCAGCAGGCGCGGCCTGCCCGTCAACCCGTGCATCGCCTGCAACCAAGCCTGCATCGACCGGTCGATCTACGACCTGCGCGTGTCCTGCATGGTCAATCCGCGAGCCGGTCGAGAACAGGAGCCTGCACCCGACGGGGGCGCGGGGCGGCGGGTCGCGGTGGTCGGCGGCGGCCCGGCGGGGCTGGAGGCGGCGCGCGCGCTGGCCGAGCTGGGCGCGGACGTCGAGCTGTTCGAGGCCGACGGCGAGCTCGGCGGCCAGTTCCGCCTCGCGCGCCTCGTGCCCGGCAAGGAGATGTTCGGCGGCACGATCGCCTACTTCACCGCAGAGCTCGCGCGGCTCGGCGTCCGCGTGCATCTCGGGCGGCGGCTGGGGATGCACGACGCGGGCGAGCTCGCCGCGTTCGACGCAGCCGTCCTGGCGACGGGGGTGCGCCCACGCGAGGTCGACATCGCCGGCCGCGACCTGCCGCACGTCGTCCCCTACGCGCAGGCGCTCACCGACGGCGTCGCCGGCGACACGGTGGCGATCGTGGGCGCGGGCGGCATCGGCGTCGATGTCGCCCACCGGCTCGCCGGCGAGGGCGGCCCGGCGATCACGCTCCTGCGGCGCGGCGGGCGCATCGGCGAGGGGATCGGGAAGTCGACGCGCTGGGTGGCGCTCGATGCGCTGCGGCGCGCCGGCGTCCGGACGCTGACGGGCGTCACCTACCTCGCGATCGAGCCCGGCGGCCTGCGGATCGAGGGCGAGACGATCCCGGCAGACGCCGTCGTCATCGCGGCCGGGCAGGAGCGCGAGGACGCACTGGCGGGCCTTCTCGCGGAGCTCGAGCTGCCACACGTCGTCGTCGGCGGCGCACGTCACGCGGGCGAGCTGGACGCGGTGCGCGCGTTCAGCGAGGGCCTGGAGGCCGCGCGCGCGCTGGCCCGAGGCTAGGCCGCCATCTCGAAGCGGCCGAAGGACCCTCGGAAGTAGGCGAGGGGACTGCCGCTGCCGATGCCGACGTCGTCGACCTCGGCCAGGATCACGGTGTGCGTGGCGGCATCGACCGGATCGACCACCCTGCACTGCAGGTGCGCGAGCGCGTCGCGCAGCAGCGGCACGCCGTGGGCCCCCTCGGCGAGGCGGACACCAGCGAACTTGTCCGGTGCTCGCGTCGCGAACTGCATCGCCATCTCCGCCTGGTCCTCGGCCAGGATGTTCACGGCGAAGTGGCGCGCCGCAACGACGGCATCGCGAGTGGCGAGGCGCTGGTTGAGGCAGACCAGCAGCATCGGCGGGTCCATCGAGAGAGAGCTCACGGCACTGGCGGTCACGCCGTACCGGACGCCCTGGTGCGTCGTCGTGATCACGGCGACGCCGGTGGTGAAGTGCCCGACGGCTTCACGGTAAGGATCGTTTCCCATCACGCCGACGATGGTGCCGACGCGGACGTTAACGCCGCCGAAACGGGCGACGGCCGATGTGGCACGATGCGCGCCCCGGACGAGGAGCACCGGTGTCGGCCGCCGTGATCCAGAGCAAGTTGGCGGTGCCCCCGCTGGGCGAGCGCCTCGCCGCCCGGCCGCGGGTCAGCGGGCTCGTCGCCGAGTTGCTGCGCCGGCACTCGCTCGTCCTCGTCACGGCCACCGCGGGCGCGGGCAAGACGACGGCGGTCGTCCAGGCGGCGGCGCTGCTGGACCGTCCGGTCGCGTGGCTGACGCTCGACGACACCGACGCCGCGCCCGGGCGCCTGCTGACCTACCTCGAGGCGGCGCTGGGTGGTCCCGCGCCCGCCGCGCGCGACGTCGCGACGACCGCGATGGCGGCACGCATCCCGCACGCAGAGGCGGCAGGCCTGCTCGCCGAGGCGACGGCCGGCGTCGAGATGCTGCTCGTCGTCGACGGGCTCGAGCGGCTCGCCGGCCACGACGCCGCGCTCGCGGTCATCGGTGCGGTCGTGCGCTACGCGCCGCCCAGCCTGGGGGTCGTGCTCCTCAGCCGGTCGGAGGTCGCGCTGGACCTCGGCGATCGGGGCGCGTTCGGCGCCGTCGCGACCATCGGTGAGGGCAGTCTCGCGTTCACGTCCGAGGAGGCGGCCGAGGCGCTCGCGCGCGCGGGCCGGGAGGGCATCGACCCCGTGCAGGCCGTCGCGGACACCGGCGGATGGGTGACCGGTGTCCTGTTCGAGGCGTGGCGATCGGCGGACCACGTCCAGGGCGTCGGCGGCGAGGCCGACCCGCTGCACGGCTACCTCGCCACGCAGATCCTGTCGCGGCTCGCCCCCGACGAACGCGAGCTGTTGGAGGTCACCTCGCTGCTGGACGAGGTCACTGCCGAGCGCGCCGAGGCGCTCGGCGTGGAGGGCGCCGGCGAGCTGCTGGTCAGGTTGCGGGCCAAGCACCTGCCGGTCGCCTGGGAGCAGGACCGCCGTTGCATGCGCCCGCACCCGCGGTTCCGCGAGTACCTCGCCGAGCGCCTCGATCGGCGACCCTCCGGCGAGGTCCGCACGCTGCGCCGCTCCCACGGCGAGCTGCTGCTCTCCGAGGGCCACCACGAGGAGGCCGCTGCCGAGCTGTTGCGGGCCGGCGCGCCCGACCGGGCCGTGGCGCCCGCCGAGCGAGCGATCCGCCGCGTCGTCGAGCGGCTGGACTTCGAGCTCGCCGACGCGTGGCTGCGCGAGCTCGACCCGATCGCGGGTGCCTCCGAGCCGCTGACGTCCGCGGAGCTCATGCTGGCGATCTCCGTCGAGGACTTCCGGCGCGGCGCCGCCGTCGCCGACCGGCTGGCGCGGGCGGGTGAGCGCGACCGCCTCGCGCGCACATCACCGATGATCGGCAGCATGATGGGCTGGTGCCTCTGGCACGTCGGGCGCATCGACGACGCCCGCGAGGTCATCGAGATGACGCCGCGCAGCCCAGAGGCCGACGTCGTCCGCTACCTCCTGAGGCTCGTCCACCACGAGCCGACAGGCGAGCCCGAGCCGCCGCCGCAGCCCAGCGGTGGCCCGCTCGACGCCCTCATCATGCGCGTGCACTACGCGCACGGCCGCCTGCCGGACGTCTCCCACGAGCCCGAGTCGTCCTGGGTCGCGGCCGTGGACAGCCCGTGGCGCATCGGCGCGCTACGCGCCATGGGTCGCACCGAGCAGGCGCTGGCGCTGTACGCGGCGACTCCTCCCGACGCGTGGTCGCCTGCGTGGACGCACGGGATCGTCGGCGCGGAGCTCATGATCGACCTCGGCGACGTCGCGCAGGCCCGCGAGGTGCTCGCGACGGGCCGCGCCCTCATCCACGAGACCGGCTCGATCGTGTTCGAGATGCTCAACCGCCTGATCGAGGCCAAGCTCGAGCTGCGCCTCGCGCACGATCCGCCCGCAGCGCTCGCGATCCTCGACGCGCTGGAGCGGGAGGGCGACGCGCGCCGCTACGACTTCATCGAGGAGCAGCTGGAGACCTGGCGCGGGCTCGCGCTCCTGCTGAGCAGCCCGGACGCGGACGCGGTCGATCCGCTGTCGCGCGCGGTGGCCAGCATGCAGCGCTCAGGGCGCATCCTCGAGCTCCCGACCGCCGCCGCGCTGCTCGCCGAGGCGCACTGGCGCCGCGGCGATGAGGACGCGGCTGATCGCGCGGCGGACATGGCGCTGGACGCCGCGACGCGGCAGGGCTCCAACCACCACCTGCTCCTCGCGCTGGCCGACTTCCCCGCCGTCGTCGCGCGGCGGCTGGACGCGGAGGCATCACCCGACTCGCGCTGGCACGCGATCGGGCGGGCGCTCATGGTCGGCGGGGTCGCGCTCGACGTCAGCACGGCGACCCCGGTGCGCGTGATCGAGCTCGGCCGCCCCGCGATCGAGGTCGAGGGCCGCGAGGTGCGACCGCGCATCGCCAAGAGCGTCGCGCTGCTGGCCTACCTTGCATCGGTGCCAGGGCAGGAGGCGGAGCGCAGCGAGCTGCTCGACGCGCTGTTCGACGGCCGCGCGGACGAGTCGGCCCGCGCCTACCTGCGCCAGGCCGTCCACCGGCTGCGCGAGGTGCTGCCGGAGGGCCTCGGCCCGGCGTTCGACGGCAGCCGGCTGCGGTTCGGGGCGCCGGTCGCGCTGTCGGGCGACGCTGCGCATGCGGAGTCGCTGCTCTCCGAGGCGTCGCGCCTGCAGGGCGAGGAGCGCCTGACCGCGCTGCTGGAGGCGCTCGCGCTGCTCGATCGCGGCGAGTACATGGAGGGCGTCGACGCGCCGTGGGTCGCCGAGCGCCGCGAGCACCTCGCCGAGTTGCGTGCGGACGCGCGGCTGGAGTCCGCGCGCCTGGCGTTCGAGGCCGATCGCTACGCGGAGGCGGTCGAGCTGGCCGAGCGCGCGCTGGCGGAGGATCCCTTCAAGGAGGGTGCGTGGCGGCTGCTCATGCGCCTGGCCGGCGCTGTGGGCGACGAGGACGGCGTCATCGCCGCCTACCGCCGCTGCGCAGGTGCGCTCGACGAGCTCGGCGCCGCGCCCTCGGACTCGACGCAGAAGCTCCTGCAGCAGCTCCGTCGGTAACCGGGCGAGCTTGCCCGCCCAAGCGTAAGGCCGGCGTCAGGCCGCTCCGCTGCCGTCGCTGCCGTCGCCGGTTTCGGGGGCGTTAACGCCCCGATCCGCACGATCTCCCCCAGAACGAGCGAGGAGAGAGACGGCATGAGGACTGGTCAGGAGTACCTGGAGTCGCTGCGGGACGGGCGCCGGCTGTACGTGGGCGGCGAGCTGATCGAGGACGTCACGACGCACCCGAAGACGCGTGGCTACGCGGAGCAGATCGCGCGGTACTACGACCTCCACCTCGAGCCCGAGCACCAGGACGCGCTCACGTTCGTCGACGACGACGGCAACCGCCAGTCGATGCACTGGTTCCTCCCGCGCTCCAAGGAGGACGTCCAGCGCCGCCGTGCGTACCACGAGTTCTGGTTCCGCCACTTCAAGGGCGGGATCTTCACCCGTCCGCCGGCGGGCATGAACGTCGTCATGTACGCCCAGGCCGACGATCCCAAGCCCTGGGCGGAGAACTCCGTCTTCAAGGGCCCAGACCGCGACCTCAGCGGCAACATCGAGGCCCAGTGGGCGCGTGTGACGCGCGACGACATCGCCATCTCGCCGATGTTCATCGACGTCCAGTACGACCGCGGCCGCGACGACGCGCTCGGCGAGACCCCGATGCTGGCCATCCAGGAGGAGACCGACGAGGGCATCGTCGTCCGTGGCTGGAAGGCGATCGGCACGACGATCCCGTTCGTCAACGAGCTGCTCATCGGGAACCTCTGGCGCCCGGGTCAGACGCCCGAGCAGACGATCTACGCCCTCGTGCCCGTGAACACCCCGGGCGTCTCGATCGTCGCCCGTGAGTCCCGCGCGCAGCCCGACGCGGACCCCTACGACCGGCCGCTCTCGACCATCGGCGACGAGCTGGACGGGATGGTCTACTTCGACGACGTCCTGATCCCCTGGGACCAGGTCCAGCACGTCGGCAACCCCGATCACGCGAAGTGGTACCCGCAGCGCCAGTTCGACTGGGTCCACATCGAGACCCAGATCCGGCACACGGTGCACGCCGAGCTCATGGTCGGCCTGGCACTGCTGCTCACGGAGGCGCTGGGCACGAACAAGAGCCCCGTGGTCCAGTCGCAGCTGGCCGACCTCGTGCGCTTCCGCGAGACGTGCCGCGCGTTCATGATCTCGGCCGAGGAGACCGGGTTCCTCACCGCCGGCGGGCTGTACAAGCCCAACAACATCTTCGTGGACTTCGGCCGCGCCCACTACCTCGAGAAGCAGCACGAGATGGTGAACATCCTCATCGACCTCTGCGGCCGTGGCGTCGTGCTGCAGCCGACCAAGCGCGAGCTCGAGGACCCGTACATCGGGCCCAAGCTCCAGGAGGCGCTGAAGGGCTCGCACATGAGCGCGACGGACCGGATCAGCATCTTCCGGCAGATCAGCGAGCGCTACCTCACCGAGTGGGGTGCCCGCCACGAGATGTTCGAGAAGTTCAACGGAACGCCGCTGTACCTCATCAAGCTGCTGACGATGCAGCGGGTCGAGTACCAGGTCGACGGCCCGCTCACCCAGCTCGCCCGCGACGTGCTGGGCTTCGGGGACGCGGAGGAGCTTGCGCGGCGCGCCGAGGAGGCGGACGTCGCGAACGCGAACTACGCGAACGTCCGCTACCAGCCGGAGTACGCCCGCGAGCAGGACGTGCAGCAGGGCTACTACGCAACGCGATGAGTACCGGGCGCCGCCGGCGTCCTACCGGGCATGAGCGCAACGTACGTGCTGGTGCCCGGCGCCGGCGGTGACTCGCACTACTGGCACCTGGTGGCCCCGCTGCTGCGCGGCGAGGGCCATCTGGTCGTCACGCCCGACCTGCCCGCGGCCGACGACGACAAGGGCCTCCCCGACTACGCCGACGCGATCGTGGACTCGGCCGAGGGTCTGGACGGCATCGTCCTCGTGGCCCAGTCGATGGGCGCGTTCTCCGCCCCGATGGCGGCAGCCCGCCTCGACGTCGCGCGGATGATCCTCGTGGCGCCGATGATCCCCGCGCCGGGCGACACCCCGGGCACGTGGTGGTCGGCCACCGGCCAGGAGGCGGCCGCGCGCGAGGCCGCGGTGCGGGAGGGCCGCGACCCCTACGCGCCGTTCGACGTGCGCGAGACGTTCCTGCACGACGTCCCCGAACCGGTCGTGGCCGACCTCCTCGCGCGTGGCGAGCGGACGGAATCAGAGAGGGCGTTCGGCGACACGTGGCCGCTGGCAGCCTGGCCGGATCTGCCGACCCGTGTGATCGCGGGTCGCCACGATCGGCTGTTCCCGCTGGAGCTCATGCGGCGCGTGTCCCGGGAGCGCCTCGGTGTGGAGCCCGACGTCGTCGACAGCGGCCATCTCCCCGCGCTGAGCATTCCGGACCTGCTCGCCGCACAACTCAGGGTTTAGCCATGACATAATCATCGACGTGCCACGCCTCAGTCGTCGACGCCTACTCCTCTGCTCGCTCCCGACGCTCGGCTTGGGCAGCGCAGCCGTCCGGACCGCAGCCGAGGCCGCGGGCGGCCACGAGATGCACTCCGCGGCGGGAGCGCACGACGGCCACGCGAGCTTCCGCGACGGCAGGACCGTCGACCACGGCGGCAACGGCTTCGACCCCCACGAGATCCTCCGCGACTTCGACTGGGGGACGACGAGCCGGCTGCCGAGCGGGCGCGTCGTCCGCGAGTGGGAGCTCTACGCGTCCAACCGCGACGTGGAGATCGTGCCCGGCGTGACGTTCGCCGCCTGGACGTACAACGACCGGATCCCCGGGCCGACGCTGCGCGCGCGCGAGGGCGAGCTGCTGCGCATCTCGTTCATCAACGCGTCCAGCCACCCGCACACGATCCACTTCCACGGCATCCACCCGTCCGAGCAGGACGGCGTGCCCGGGATGGGCGCCGGCGAGCTTGCGCCCGGGGAGAGGACGGTCTACGAGTTCGACGCCCTACCGGCAGGGCTGCACCTGTACCACTGCCACGTCCGGCCGTTGGCCGAGCACATCGCCAAGGGCCTGTACGGCGCGTTCATCATCGACCCGAAGGACGGCCGCGCGGAGGCTGACGAGATGGTGATGGTCATGAACGGGTTCGACACGAACTTCGACCGCGCCAACGAGGTCTACGCCGCCAACACGATCGGCTTCGCGTACATGCACAAGCCGATCGCCGTCCGGAAGGACGATCTGGTGCGGGTGTACGTCGTGAACATCCTCGAGTACGACCTCATCAACTCCTTCCACCTGCACGGCACCTTCTTCGACTACTTCCCGACCGGCACGGGATCGCAGCCGAGCGAGCACACCGACACGGTGATGTTCTGCCAGGGCCAGCGGGGGATCCTCGAGTGGCGCTTCCGCTATCCCGGCAAGTACATGTTCCACGCCCACCAGTCGGAGTTCACCGAGCTCGGCTGGCAGGGCTTCTTCGAGGTCTCCTGATGCCGCGGTGGGTGCTCGGCGTCGCGCCCCTGCTGCTCATCGCGGCGGCCTTCGGCGCGTTCGCCGTGCTGGGCGGCCCGGGATTGGGCGAGCGGCGCGGGCCGCCGGCCGAGGAGCTCACCGTCGAGCAGACGGTGCTGCATCCGGGGATCATCGAGCTGCACCTGCGCAACGACGGCCCCGATGCGGTGACGGTCGCGCAGGCGCAGGTCAACGACGCGTTCGTGCAGTTCAGCGGCGCGGAGGATCCGATCGAGCGGCTCGCCGCCGCGACCGTGCGGCTCCAGCAGCCGTGGGTGGAGGGCGAGGCGTACGAGGCGGTGCTCCTGACCTCGGCCGGCGGGACGATCGCGCACGAGATCCCGGTGGCGGTCGAGACGCCCGACGTCGACCTGTCCTTCTTCGGGCTGATGGCGCTGCTCGGCGTGTACGTCGGCGTGATCCCGATCGCGCTGGGCATGCTCTGGTTGCCGTGGGTCCGGCGGATCCCGAGGCTCTGGCTGCGGGTCATGATGGCCCTGACGGTGGGGTTGCTGGCGTTCCTCGCCATCGATGCGACGCTGGAGGGCCTCGATGTCGCGGCCGGGGGCTCGCAGGCGTTCGGGGGCGCGGCGCTCGTCTTCCTCGGCGCGGGCATCGCATACCTGCTGCTCAGCGGTGTCGGCGCGTGGCTGCAGGGCCGGCAGGCGCAGGCGTCCGGGAGGTCGCTCGCGCTGCTCGTCGCGGTCGGGATCGGCCTGCACAACCTCGGGGAGGGCGTCGCGATCGGGTCCGCCTACACGACGGGGGCGCTGGCGCTCGGCGCGTTCCTCGTCATCGGCTTCGCGCTGCACAACACGACCGAGGGCCTGGCGATCGTCGCGCCGATCGCCGAGGAGCGGCTCACGTTCGGGCGCCTCGCGCTGCTCGGCCTCGTGGCCGGCGCGCCTGCGGTCCTGGGCGCGTGGATCGGCGCCGCCGCGTTCAACCGCTCGATCGCCGCGTTCCTCTTCGGCTTCGGGGCCGGGGCGATCGTCCAGGTCATCGTGCAGCTCGCGCCGTCGGTGCGCGACGAGCAGGGGCGCACGCTGCATCCGGCGGCGGTCGGCGGTCTGCTCGCCGGGATCGCCATCATGTTCACGACCGGCCTCCTGGTAAGTCTGTAGCGAGTCACCCATGGCGACGCAGCCTCGACATTCCGACGCGATCGAGAACTACGCGAAGGCGATCTACGCGATCGGCCGCCGGACGGGCGGCGCCGTGTCGACGAACGATCTCGCCGAGCGCCTGTCGGTGACCCCCGCATCGGTGTCGGCGATGAGCAGGAAGCTCGCCGACCGCGGCCTCGTCGAGCACGTGCCCTACCGCGGGGTCGTGCTCACCGACGAGGGCGAGCGGGTCGCGCTGGAGGTGCTGCGCCACCACCGGCTGCTGGAGCTGTACCTGGCCGAGCACCTCGGCGTGCCCTGGGACCGCGTGCACGACGAGGCCGAGGCCCTTGAGCACGTCATCTCCGAGGACCTCGAGGCCCGGATCGCGGCGAAGCTCGGCAACCCGACGCACGACCCGCACGGCGACCCGATCCCCGACGCGGATCTGCGCATCGTCGAGGAGACGACCCGAAGCCTGGCCGAGCTCGAGCCGGGCGACCGGGGCGAGTTCGTCCGCGTGTCCGACACCGATCCCGAGAAGCTGCGCTACCTGGACGAGCGCGGGGTGTGCCTGGGGGACGACTTCGAGGTTCTCGAGCGCCAGCCGTTCGGCGGACCGCTCACCGTGCGCTTCGGCGAGCGCAGCCACGTCCTCGGCGGCGGCCTCGCCGAGGCGATGCGCGTCGTGCTCGAGTAGGGGACATACTCGCTCGGTGGATCGACACACGACATGAGGGCGATCGTCCAGCACGTCTACGGCTCGGCCGACGTCCTGCAGCTGAGGGACATCGACGCACCGCGGATCGCGCGCGACGAGGTGCTGATCCGGGTCGACGCGGCGGGCGTGGACCGGGGCGTCTGGCACGTCATGACCGGCCTGCCATATCCCGTCCGGCTCGCGGGGTACGGGCTCCGGGCGCCGAAGACGCCGGTCCTGGGTGCGGACGTGGCCGGCGTCGTCGAGTCGGTCGGCGAGGGCGTGACCATGTTCCGTCCTGGCGACCAGATCTTCGGCATCGCCAAGGGCGCCTACGCCGAGTACGCCCGCGCTCCCGAGACCAAGCTGGCGGCGAAGCCGGTGAACGTCACGTCCGAGCAGGCGGCCGTGATCGCCGTCTCGGGCCTGACGGCGCTGCAGGGGCTGCGCGATCACGCGAAGGTCCGCAGCGGCCAGAGGGTGCTCATCATCGGGGCTTCGGGAGGCGTGGGGACCTACGCCGTGCAGCTCGCGCGTGTGTTCGGGGCTGACGTCACGGCCGTCTGCAGCACCGCCAAGGCCGAGATGGTCCGCTCCCTGGGCGCCGACCGGGTCATCGACTACACGCGGCAGGACTTCGCGGACGACGCAGCGCGCTACGACGCGATCCTCGACATCGGCGGGAACGCGTCGCTCGGGCGACTGCGACGGGTCCTCACGCCGGAGGGGACTCTCGTCATCGCAGGCGGCGAGTCGAGCGGACGCTGGCTCGGCGGCGCCGACCGCCAGATCCGGGCGATCGTGCTCTCGCGGTTCGTCCATCAGACGCTGACGGCGTTCGTCTGCCGCGAGAACCACGAGGATCTGAAGGTCCTCTCCCAGTTCGTCGAGGCCGGCCGGATCACGCCGGTCATCGACCGGACCTACGCACTCGCCGAGGTGCCCGACGCGATCCGCTACCTCGAGCGGGGGCACGCTCGCGGCAAGGTCGTCATCGCCGTGTGATGCCCCCTAGGAGGGCTCCCACGCAGGCAGGCCTGCGGCGCGCGCCAGCCCGCGCGCCCAGCGATCGGCCACGTCCTGGAGGTCGCCGGCGTCGGCGGGAAGCGCCAGCTCGCCGCCGAGCAGGAGCCGGTCATCGTCGACCAGCTCGTCGATGTGCACGACGTCGGTGAGCTCCGGCGTCCACTCGACCACGAGGTCGGTGGCGCCGCGGATCTCGAGCTCGAGCAGCACGCGGCCGGACGCCTCCAGGCCCTCCAGCGTCCCCGAGACCGTCCGCAGGAGCGGCATGAGCACCTCGTCGACCAGGCCCGTGACGGTGACGGTGCCGTCGCGCTGGCGGCGCTCGGCGAGACGGGCGGCGACGACGCCTCCGGCGTCGATGGCGAGATCGGCGAAGATCGGCGCCTCGCCGCGCTCGGCCGTGCAGTAGATCCCGCGCGCGCGGCCCTCGACGTGCGTCGCGACGCGGTGCGCCACAGCGTCGGGGTCGACGAGCAGGGGGATCGCCGCCGCTGCGGCGAGGTCGGCGCCCTCCTGCGTGAGGACCCTCGCCGACAGCGAGCGGGTGACCGTCACGGGCGTCGCGCGCACGATGAGCTCCAGCGGCGCGTCGTGGCCCATGTGGTCGGGGTCGAGGATCGGCGCGTCGCCGGGGAGCCGCTCCGGCGTGCGCATCGCCTCCTCGATGAGCCGGAGGCCGTGCAGACGTGCGGCGGCGGCCGCGACACCGGCCTCGCCGCGCGCGAGGAGGGTTCGCAGCGTCGCGTCGTCGGCCGGCTCGGTCCCGTCCTGGCCGCGGACGAGGACGCGCCCGCTGCGCGTGATGTGGGGCGTGTCGCCAGACGCCGTGACCCGGATGATGTGGGTGTGCCGGCCGCCCAGCTCGACCGTGGCGAGGGCGTGCGGCGCCGGCGGATCGACCTCGAGATCCGGCTCGGAACCACCCTCGACCAGCACCCAGCCTCCGACGGTGTTGGCCAGCGAGGCGACGGCGGCAGCCGCGCGCGCCGGCCCGGAGCGCTCGACCAGCAGCGAGTCGCCGGAGGCGACCAGCTGCTCGACGAGCGCCGGGTCGGCAAGGAGGTCGGTGAGCGACAGGGTCCGCAGGTTCGTCACGGTGCGAGACCGTAGCGACCTACGAGACCTCCCGGCGGATGATGCGGACCAGCCCGATCACGAACGGGACGGCCACCCAGAGCGCGACCGCCGTCGCCAGCCGTGCCCAGCCGACGCCGGAGATGTCGAACTCCGACAGGGCGCTCGTCGAGGGTCCGAGGTCGAGCCACTTGGCGACGTCGTCCATGCCCGGGATGATCGCCGTGAGGATCCCCCAGAGCGTCGGCAGCACGAAGTACAGGACGATCGCGGGGGCACTGGCGAGGAACACCATGCCGAAGGCGATGCCGCCGAGCGTGCCGATGAGCTGCAGGAGGAACGACTCACCGATCGCCGTCAGGGACAGGGTCCACACGCCGGTCCCGAAGACGGCCGATCCGATGATCGTCCCGACGACGGCGGACAGCAGCGCGAGCAGCACGGCGATGGCCGAGATCACCACAGCGGCGAGCACCTTCGCGAGCACCACGCGCGAGCGCTTCGTCACGAGCGCGAACGTCGTCAGGGCCGTGCGCTGCGACCACTCGCTCGTCACGCACAGGATCGCGAGGACGGGGAGCAGGACCGAGCACGGCAGCTGGGCGACCGAGAACGCCTCCTGCAGCGTGCGCTCGCTCTCGTCCCCGAGCGCCATGCGGAGGACCGCGGCGGCGAGGGTCGTCGCCACGATGACGAACAGCAGCCAGAAGCCCGCGCGCGTGTCGGTCATCTTGCGCAGCTCGACGTAGGTCAGCCGCGCGATCGGCGGTCGCGGAAGGGCCAGCGGCGCGGGGGCCGGGGTCGTCGCGACGGCGCTCATGCCGCCACCTCCTCACGGGGGTTCGCTGTCAGGGTGAGGAAGAGCTCCTCCAGGCCGCCGGCGTCGGCGGCGGTGAGCTCGACGAGCACGATCTGCTGGGCGGCTGCGACGCGCCCGACGGCCTCCGCGGTCGCGTCGACGAGCAGCGCGCCGTCGCGGGCGTGGGTGACCTCCAGGCCGGCCTCGACGAGGCCGCGTTCCAGCGCCTCGGGGTCCAGCGAGCGCACCCGCGTGCCCGAGGCCGCGAGCAGCTCGGCCTTCGCGCCGTCGGCGACGATCTTGCCGTTGCCGATCACGACGAGCCGGTCGGCGACCGCCTCCACCTCGCGCAGCAGATGCGACGAGAGCAGCACCGTGCCGCCACGGTCGGCGAAGTCGCGCAGCAGCCCGCGCATCCAGAAGATCCCCTCGGGGTCCAGGCCGTTGGCCGGCTCGTCGAGGATGAGGACCTGCGGATCGCCGAGCAGCGCGTGGGCGATCCCGAGGCGCTGGCGCATGCCCAGCGAGTACTTGCCGACGCGCTTGCGCGCGGCCGTCCTCGCCAGGCCCACGTAGTCGAGCAGCTCCGGCACGCGGGCGCTCGACGCGCCGATGGTGATCGCGGAGAGCGACAGCACCTCCTCGCCGGTGCGGCCGGCGTGCAACGCGGACGCGTCGAGCAGCACCCCCACGCTCAGGCCGGGGTTCGGGAGGCTGCGGTAGTCCGTGTCGAGGACCTGGGCTGACCCCGCGCTCGGCGGCGTCAGCCCGACGATCATGCGCAGCGTCGTCGACTTGCCGGCGCCATTCGGGCCCAGGAATCCCGTCACGGTGCCTGGGTCACAGCGGAAGGACACGCCGTCCACCGCAGTGTGCGCCCCGTAGCGCTTCGTGAGGTTCTCGACTTCGATCATGCACTCAGCATGGTGGACGCAGCGCGGAGTGGTATCGGTCGACCGGCCATCGCGCACCGACCAAGGTCGATGCGCGCGCCGACCAGGGTCGGTGGCCGCGGGCGCCGCGCGGCCGTACCGTCCTTCTCGTGAGCGCGGCGGATCTCGAGCACCCATCGCTGCTGCCGTCCGTTCTGCTGGGCGACTCGCACGGCGATGCGCGTCCCGGCCGCTCGACGCGCGACTGGCTGGTCGACGTCACCGCGTTCGGGCTCGCTCTGCTGGTCGGCGGCGCGCTGTTCGCGTTCGCGACGGACGCCGAGAGCCCGCCCGAGTGGCTCATCGCGCTCGACTTCGTCGCCGGCTTCGGCGCGTGTTGCGCGCTGTGGGTGCGGCGGCGCTGGCCGGTCGGTCTGGCCCTGGCCATCGCGCCGCTGACCGCGTTCTCGTCGATGGCCGGCATCGCTTCGTGCATCGCGCTCTTCACGGTCGCCGTGCACCGCCCGACGCGCACCGTCCTGTGGGTCGCCGCGCTGTACCTGGCGGCGGTGCCGGTCTACGCGCTCGTGCGGCCGGGGGGCGACTCCTTCTGGGTGAGCCTCGTCGTCGGCGTGCTCGTCACCGCCGGCCTCATCGCCTGGGGCATGTTCGTCCGGGCGCGGCGCCAGCTCGTGCTCTCGCTGCGGGACCGCGCGCGGCGCGCCGAGGCCGAGCAGGAGCTGCGCGTGGCCCAGGCCCGGCGCATGGAGCGCGATCGGATCGCACGCGAGATGCACGACGTGCTCGCACACCGCATCTCGCTGCTCAGCCTCCACGCCGGAGCGCTGGAGTACGCGCCGCGCTCATCGCCCGACGAGGTGGCGCGGGCGGCCGGCGTGATCCGCGCGGCGGCCCACCAGGCGCTGGACGACCTGCGCGAGGTCATCGGCGTGCTTCGGGAGGACGTCGAGCCAGGTGACGCCCCCGAGCGCCCCCAGCCCACGATCGCCGACCTGGACGCGCTGCTGGACGAGTCCCGCGAGGCGGGCATGCGCGTCCGGGGCGCCCTCTCGGTCCCCGAGGGTCTCCCGACGAGCGTCGGGCGCAGCGCGTACCGCGTCGTCCAGGAGGGGCTGACCAACGCGCGCAAGCACGCACCGGACTGCGCAGTCGACGTGGCCGTCGCCGGCGCGCCCGGCGACGGGCTGACGATCGAGGTGCGCAACCCGCTGCCGGTCGGCGGGCTCGTCGCACAGATCCCCGGCGCAGGCACCGGGATCGTCGGGCTGAACGAGCGGGTCGCGCTGGCCGGTGGGAGCCTCGACCACGGCCCGCGCGACGGCGAGTGGCGGTTGCGGGCCTGGTTGCCGTGGGCGACGCCGTGACGCCGATCCGGGTCCTCATCGTCGACGACGACGCCCTGGTGCGGGCAGGGTTGTCGATGATCCTCAAGGCGACCGACGACGTGCGCGTCGTCGCCGAGGTCGCCGACGGCAGCGAGGTGCTCCCGGCCGTCGACGCCTACGCTCCCGACGTCGTGCTCATGGACATCCGCATGCCGAGGATGGACGGGCTCGCCGCGACCGAGGCGCTCTGCGCACGGGACGAGGCGCCCGAGATCATCGTCCTCACGACGTTCGACGCCGACGACCACGTCCTCCGCGCGTTGCGCTCCGGCGCCAGCGGCTTCCTGCTGAAGGACACGCCGCCCGCCGACATCGTGCAGGCCGTCAGGCTCGTGGCGGCGGGCGAGGCGATGCTCTCGCCGGGCGTCACCCGGCGCCTCATCGGTCAGCTGTCGGACACGGGCGTCGCCGCGCGCCACGCGAACGCGCGGGAGCTGCTGGACCGGCTCACCGACCGCGAGCGCGAGGTCGCCGTGGCGATCGGGCGGGGCTCATCCAACGCGGAGATCGCCGAGGAGCTGTTCATGAGCGTGGCGACCGTCAAGGCGCACGTCACGCGGCTGCTCGCCAAGCTCGAGGTGGCCAACCGGGTGCAGATCGCGCTGCTCGCGCACGACGCGGGTGACTGACGGCGACCGGCTGCGCGCGGTCTTCGACGCGCCGTCGCGGCCGACGGTGGGGATCGAGGAGGAGGTCATGCTCCTGGACCGGGACACGCTGGACCTCGCCCCACGGGCCGTCGAGATGCTCGCCCGGACGGGCGAGGGCCCGCGCTTCGCGCTGGAGCTGCCCGCGTCGCATCTGGAGATCGTCGTCGGGCCTGCCGAGACCGTCGGCGACGCGATCGCCGAGCTGGCGGGGGGCCGGCTCGACCTCGCGTCCGCCGTCGGCGGCGACGTGCGCCTTGCCGGTGCCGGGCTGCATCCGTTCGCCTCCGAGGAGGGCGTGCTGAACAGCGGACCGCGCTACGACCGCACCGTCGCCGAGCACGGCCGGGTCGCGGCCCGCCAGCTCGTGTGCGCGGTGCAGGTCCACGTGGCGATCCGCGGCGCCGATCGCGCTCTCGCGGTCCACGACGCCATGCGCTCCTACCTGCCCGAGCTCGGCGCGCTCGCCGCGAACGCCCCGTTCCACGGCGGTCGCGACACGGGGCTCGCCTCGGCCCGCCCGCCGGTCAACGGGCTGCTGCCCAGGCAGGGGATCCCGCCCGCGCTGGGGTCGTGGGACGTGCTCGCGCAGGCCCTGGCGTGGATCGGCGACCCGAGCCGGTGGTGGTGGGAGCTGCGCCCGCACCCCCAGCACGGGACGCTCGAGGTCCGCGTCCCCGACACGCAGGCGACGGTCGCCGACACGGCCGCAGTCGCCGCTGTCAGCCACGCGCTCGCGGTCTGGCTCGCCGAGCGCTACGACGAGGGCGAGGTGCTGCCGGTGCACGACACGTGGCGCATCGAGGAGAACCGGCGCAGGGCCTACGGCGAGGGCGTCGAGGGCGAGCTGCGCGACCTGCGGACGGGCGAGACGGTGCCCGCGCGCAGGCGCCTGCACGCGCTCATCGGCGAGCTCGAGCCGACCGCCGAGCGGCTCGGCTGCGCGGCGGAGCTGAGCTCGGCACGAGCGCTGGTCGAGCGCAACGGCGCGATGGCGTTGCGCGCCGCCGGCGACCCGCGGCGCGCCACCGCCGCGCTCGCCGACCGCTTCCTCGAGGGCCTGACCTAGCGATAGCCTCGGAGGGGATGTCGGAGCCACAGCATCCCCAGCTGCGTGCCTCCGACGCAGAGCGCGAGCGGACCGTCGACCAGCTGCGCCACGCGGCCGGCGAGGGCCGCCTCACCGTCGAGGAGCTCGACGAGCGCCTCGACGCCGCCTACGCGGCGCGGACCCGCGGCGATCTGGAACGGCTCGTCACCGACGTCGCTGTGCCGGTGACGACCGGCGACTCGGGCCTGACCGTGAAGCGCGGCGGCGACGAGGGGACCAAGCACCTCATCTCGGTCATGGGCGGCGTGGAGCGCAAGGGCTGGTGGCGCGTCGGCCGCCAGTGCCTGTCGCTGAACATCATGGGCGGTGCCGACCTCGACCTCAACGACGCCGAGCTGGCCGACGACGTCGTCGAGCTCACCGTGTTCTCGCTCATGGGCGGCGCCGACATCTACGTGCCCGACGGCCTCAACGTCGACGTGTCGGACTTCGCCGTCATGGGCGGCAACGACGTGGCGCTCGGCAACCCGGCGCCGACGCCCGGCGGGCCGACGCTGCGGCTCAAGCTCATCTCGATCATGGGCGGGACGGACGTCAAGCGCGGGCGCAGGCTGTCGCGCCGGGAGCGCCGCGCGCAGCGCGACCTCCACCGCGGCCACATGCACTAACTGCGGGCGGTCTCGCGCGCCTCGGCCTTGACCTGCGAGCTCGTCCGCGGGGCGTACGCCACCAGCCCGCGGTCGGTGAGGTCGCGCACGAGCGACGGCGCGAGCGCGATGAACTCGTCCAGCAGCTCGGGATCGAAGTGGGCGCCGCGCCCGTGGCGCAGCTCGCTCAGCGCCGCATCGAGGGTCCACGCGGCCTTGTACGTGCGGGCGGACATGAGCGCGTCGAAGACGTCGACGATCGCGCAGATGCGTCCCGGCACGGGGATCTCATCGCCGCGCAGGCCGTTCGGGTAGCCGCTGCCGTCGTAGCGCTCGTGATGCGTGAGGGCGATCTCCTCGGCCATCTGCAGCAGCGGTGACGTCGAGCCGGAGAGGATGCCCGCCCCGATCGTCGTGTGGGTCTGCATGAGCGTGCGCTCGGACTGCTCCAGGCGGCCGGGCTTGAGCAGGATGCTGTCGGGGATTCCGATCTTGCCGACGTCGTGCATCGCGCTCGCCTGCTGCAGGATGTCGGCGTCGGTCACGGACATGCCGTGCGCGATCCCCAGCGCACGCGAGAGGTGCCCGATGCGCTGGATATGCAGGCCGGTCTCGCCGTCGCGGGCCTCGGCGGCCTGCCCGAGCCGGTGGACCACCTCGAGCTGCGTGGTGCGCAGCTCGGCGGTGCGCTCGCGGACGCGCTCCTCGAGCACCTCGTTGAGCTGCGCGACGCGCGCGCGCTCCCAGTTGGCCAGCGCGTAGGAGGCGACGATCGCGGTCACGGTCGCCACGGCGAGGGCGCTGAGCGGCGCGGTCAGCGGAAGGATGACGCCGGCGCCCCACGCGAAGTACGTGATCAGCGCGTAGGCGGCCGCCAGCGCGAGCGAGCCGAGGACGGCCAGCACCAGGCGCGCGCGGGCCGCGAGCACGGCCGGGGCGAGCCCGCCGAGCAGGACGATGAGGATGCCCAGCCAGAGCGGTGCGGTCGCGAGCGGGTTGTCGTTCAGCGCGGTCCAGATCGCGTTGGCCTGCACCTCGGGCCCGGCCATGAGCTCGGACGACATCGGCGTGGCGTGGCGGTCCTGCAGGCTCGGCGCGGAGGCTCCGACGACGACGATCTTGCCGCGGACCGCCGCAGGGTCGAACTTGCCCTCCTCGACATCGATGAACGACAGCCATGGGAACGACTGGGGCTCGCCCTGGTAGTCGATCCACGCCTCGCCGTCGTGGAAGCGCGTGGGCGCGTGACCCGTCGCCGAGCGGACTGCCTGGACGGCCAGGCTGGGGACGCCGCCGATCTGCTGGTAGTACTTGCGGATGACGCCGCCGGTGTCGGTCGGGAGGTTCGCCATGCCCACGAGCGCGTGGGCGTCGTCGGTGTTCTCGGGACCGCCGAGGACCTTCGTGTTCCCCTTCGCGTCGACCTCGGTCGCGGCGAGCACGGTCCCCGGGTTGCGCGCGATGGCGTCGTATAGGGCGAGATCCTGGGATTGCGTCGTGGGCTCGGTGAACTGGACGTCGTAGACGACCGTCTTCGCCCCCGCGCGCCGCAACTGGTCGATGACCTCGGCGTGGCGGCTGCGCTTGAAGGGCCAGACCTCGTCGTGCGGCGGATCGAACGTCTTCGGATCGATCGCGACGACGGCGATCTGCCCGTTCGAGCCGTCGGCGTGGAGTCGCGAGCGGGCGTCGAGCGTCTGGTCCTCGAGTGAGTCGCCGACGCTCGTGAGCAGCATGATCAGCCCGACCGCGGCACCCAGGACCGGGGCGAGTGCGAAGGTGCGAAGGCCCGGACGGCTCCTCACGCCGCTAGCGGTGGCGGTTGCGAGCCAGGTAGCTGTGGCCCTTGCGGACGGTCACGGTCCGCCGCCGGACCGAGTCGCGGACGCTCACGGCGCCGCTGGAGACGGTGACCAGCGTGCCGTCGCAGCGGTCGGTCGTCCGCCAGACGGTGCCGCGCACGGTCGCCGTCGCGTTGCGGCCGCGGGTGCGGAACTTCCCGTGACGGTCGCTGCCCCACAGGGACGTGGTCCGTCGCTTCTTCGTGGCCGCCGACTGGGCCTGCGAGCAGCTCAGTCTGCCGCGCAGCTCGAGCGTCGTCATGCCACCGAGGCTACGGGACTTCGACTGGCGGACCTTGAAGAAGCCGCCCCAGAAGCGCCCGGTCTGCGTCGCGTTGCCTGGAAGGGCGGACACGAGCGAGACCTTGCCGTCGCGCACGTCGAACGTCGAGCCGACCGGCACCTTGCCGGTGCCACGCAGGACGTACGAGTGTCTCGAGCCGGGAGCCGTGACGCGCACGGTGCCCGTGGGCGTCGCGACGACGGTCTTGCCGAGCTGCGGTGCCGGCGGGATGGGCGCGGCGACGGCCTTGGGCGGCGGTGCGGGATCGGCCGTCCAGCGTCCGACCCAGTCGCCGTTGTAGGCGGTGAACCAGACCGACCCGTCGGCGGAGGCCGCGACGCCGCGCGGACCCGCGCCGCTCGCGAGCGCGATCGTGGCGATCGTGCCGTCGACATGGACCTGCGCGAGGGCGTTGGCGCCCGCGGCGGCGACGTAGAGGTTGCCGTCCGCGCCTGCGGCGATCCCGCGCGGGTCGGCGCCCGCGGGCAGGCCGGCGGTGAAGCGCGCGACCTGGCCGGCCGGTGTGACGCGCAGGATCGCGCCGCGCCCGCCGGTCTCGGTGACCCAGATGTTGCCGTCGGCGCCCGTCACGAGGTCGTACGGGTGATCGAGGCCGCCGGTCACCGGCCAGGAGACGGTGCCGTCCGCGGCGACACGGCCGATCCGGCCGCTGCCGTAGGCGGTGAACCACATCGCGCCGTCAGGCCCTCTGGCGATGCGCATCGGCTGCGTGCCGCTCGGCAGGGTGACGTCCTGATGGGCGGTGTTCGGCGCGCTCGACGGGTCGATGCGACCGATGACGTTGCAGTTGAGCTTGGAGAACCAGATGCCGCCGTCGGCGGCGGTTGCCACGCCGGTGGGCTCGCAGCCGGGACCGAAGTTCCAGGTCGAGATCACGCCAAGGGCGAGACCGACGGTCGCGCGGCCGAGGTGATCGGAGGCGCCACCGGTGAACCAGAGGTTGCCGCTGAGGTCGAAGGTCGCGGCGACGAGACTCGGGTAGCCGATCGCGGGGAAGCGCGCGACGGCTCCGTCGGGGGCGACGCGATCGATGCTCGCCCCGCCGTCCTCGAGCACCCACATCGCGCCGTCGGGCGCCTGGGCGATGCCGAACGGATGCGCGCCGGTGGGCAGCGCATATGGCGTGACGCCGGCCTGAGCCGCAGCCGGAACGAGGAGCACAGCGATCGCCGCAAGCGCGATGACGAGACGGCGCATCGATTGAGTATGGGTCAGATGGAAGGTTCTTGGGGCCACTTCGTGCGATAACGCGCCAACGCCTCAGATCTTGCACGGGAGTTGACGGATTCGCGCCACTTCCGGCGAACCGCCCGGAATCACGGTTCTGCCGGATCCGGGTGGATCGGAGCAGCGGTCAGCTTGGCGCCTCGACGCGCGCCGCGTCGTACTCCTCGGGCGTGTTGAGGTTGCGCAGCGATTCGAGGTGCGGCAGGTCCGCCTCCACGACCCGCGCGACGCGCACGCGCGCGTAGAGATCGGCCGGCGCGCGGAGGTCGTTCGCGAGCAGCTCGTCGATGACCGGCGCCAGCGACGTGCGGTAGGCAGCGGCCAGCGGCTGGTCGTAGCCGAGGGCGTGGGGGAGGGCGACGTCGGCGTCCCCGAGGTGCTCGAGGACGGCCCGCACGAAGTCCGGATGCAGGAACGGGACGTCGACCGCGGACACGTACGCGACCTCGGCGTGCGGCGCCACCGCGGCCAGGCCGACGGCGATGCCTTGCAGCGGTCCCGCGCCCGGCCGGGCGTCCTCGTGGACCGCGAAGCGTTCGGGGATCGGCGGCAGCGACTGCCCCACGGCACGGACGACGACCACCGGTCCGCCCGTCGCCACCTCCACGATGTCGGTCACATGTCCGAGCAGCGTCGTCCCGTGCCACGCGAGCCCGGCCTTCGCGACGCCCATGCGCTTCGAGCGCCCTCCGGCGAGCACGATGCCTGCAGCCATCCGGCGACGGTACACTCGCCTCCGACGCGGTGGGCGTAGCTCAGCTGGTAGAGCTCCTGGTTGTGGTCCAGGCGGTCGGGGGTTCGAGTCCCCTCGCTCACCCCTTGTAGTTCCGGGAGATTTCAACCGCCGCAGCCTTGAGGGGCCGCCGGCGAGGCACCAACGAGGCACCAATTTCTCCGCGGGGAGCGCCCTTCGCGCCCCGCTTGAGGAACGTGGCGATGCCTAGTTCCTCGACCGTCCCGCCGGTCGTACGGCACCGGATCGTTGTTCCTCCGCGTCGACGCCGGACGCCGCGAGCATTGGTACGGGCAGTGGCGCAAGGACGGCCACCAGGTCAAGCGTAAGCTCGGGCCGCAAGCGTGCCTCCGGCACGAGCCACGGTCTCACGCGTGCGCAGGCCGAGCGCGAGCTGCGCAGGGTCATGGACGAGCTCGCCGTCGAGCCTGTCGTCGAGCAGCTCTCATTGGAGGAGGCCGGGCGCCGGCACGTCGATCGCCTCGAGCTTCTGGGCCGCAAGCGCTCGACGCTCATGGACTACCGCTCGACCTTGCGCGTCCATCTCGTCCCGTTCTTCGACGATGTCCCGATCGCGACGATGACCGCGGGGCAGATCGAGCGCTACCTCACCTCGAAGTTGCGCGCTGGCCGCGCTCCGAAGAGCATCCGCAACGATCTCGGCCTGCTGTTCGGAGTTCTCGCGTTCGCGGAGAAGCGCGGCTGGATCGCGAGCAATCCGTGCAAGCACGTCGAGCTGCCGCGCGCCGGCACCCACGACGACGGCGACATCCGCTACCTCGGCCCCGAGGAGGTCGAGGCGCTGTGCCGCGCGGCTCCAGACGACGACCTCGGCCGGACTGAGCGGCTCCTGTACAGGACGGCCGCGATGACCGGTCTGCGGCAGGGCGAGTTGCTTGCCCTGCGCTGGCGCGACGTCGACTGGCCGGCAGGTCGCATCCGTGTGCGGCGCAGCCTTGTCCGCGGCGAGTTCGGGACGCCCAAGTCACGCGGGCGTCGCGCTCCGTCCCGCTCGCCGACGTCCTGGCAGCGGCGCCTCGACGCGCACCAACGCGCCTCGGCCTATCCCGGCGAGGACCACCTCGTCTTCGGGCACCCGCACCTGGGCAAGCCGATCGACCGGTCCAAGCTGCTCAAGCGCTACAAGGCCGCCGCGCGACGGGCCGGCATCCGCGACGTGCGGTTCCACGACCTGCGCCACACCTTCGGGACGCGCATGGCCGCCGCTGGCGTCCCGATGCGCACGCTGCAGGAATGGATGGGGCACCGCGATTTCAAGACCACGCTCATCTACGCCGACTACGCCCCGAGCGCGCAGGAGCGCGAGTTCGTCGAGCGCGCCTTCGCGCCGGAGCCCGTCGGACATCCGCCGAGACCGGGGCGAACCACGACCGAGGCCACCTAGGAGGACCATGGACGAACTTCTCGATGCCCAGGCCGTCGCCGAGCTGCTCGGCGTGCCGAAGGGCTGGGTCTACGAACAGAGCCGACGCGGGAGCATCCCGACGGTCACCCTCGGGCGCTACCGCAGATACCGCCGCGCCGCGGTGGAGGAGTGGGTACGCAACCTGGAGGCCGACGCAGCAGCGCCTCCCGGCCGGCGCCGACCCGTTCCTCGGTAGTCGAGGACCTCGTCCTCGACGTAACCCGCCCATAGCCGGAGGCGGAGCCGCCGGTCAAGAGCGCCGCGTCAGCGGTCGCGCGGAGCGCGAGCCGAAGGCCGCTCTTGACGGGCGCGGAGGCGGAGGCTACCCAGCCACGTTCGACGGTCGGGCACGTCGGAGCGGATCGCCACGCGACCGATCGATCGAGCTCACTCGGCAGCCACCACGCGAGCTTGCGCGCTTGCCGTTCAGCTAGCCAGCTATCTCGATAGCTCGCGCCCGAGACACGCCTGTTTGTTGCATGCCTCGTCCGGACTGCCGCGCTCACCGGGGCTCATTTCTGCCGAACCAGCACTACGGAGTACCGCGATAAGCCGTCGAAGGATCTCGTCTCGCGCTGCATCGACGGACCAATCGCGCTGTATTCCTCACGCTTCGCCTCTTCCTCTTTTTCCCTTCCGTTCCTCATGTCTTGTTCCTGTCTGAACAGACATCCAGTCATCCCTCACCACCCTTCCGTCCGCTCTCGTCCCGCCCCTGCTGCTTAGAGCCCTTGAACCGATCCCGACCACCCGATCGCCCCTTTAGGGGTGAGTGGGTGGTCGGGATCGGAGAACGGGTGAGAATCCCAGCCGGGGCGGGACGAGAGCGACCGCCCACCCATGACGACGGACGCACGCGTCGTCGGCCGCGGATGAGCGCGCGGCACATCGCAGACGGTGCAGGATGGAGGGCTCCTGACGAGCAGTGACCAGCAGGCACCCGCGCCTGGCTTGCCGCGCCGGGAGCTGATCCGGCGTCCCGCCGCGGGCGCCTTCGCAGCAGCGCCCTGTTCGCTTCACTCTCCGAGGCGGCCTCGGGGCAGGCTGCGGCCGCGTTCTCCCCCTCGACCGGCTGTCCGAGAGGCCTGTTCAGATCTACTACGCGAACGCCGCCCGGCTGAACGCGGAGGCCACCGAGTCATACCGAGCGGCCACGAGCGCGCGCAGACTCTGCTCACGCAAGGGGTCGAGGACACGTCGAACACCGGACTCACCCCCGGCCATGAGTCCAAAAGGGGTACGCCGGCGCCGCCAGGCAGGCACGAACCCATCGCGCCAGCTCGGCCCGCCGCAGGAGGTGCGGTTCGCAGTGACCTTCAGGGCCTGCCTCTCGTCCGAGGCGCTGGCACTCGAGGTGGTCCTGGTCCCGCGACGCCGACGCGATACGCGCGACACTGACTCACGCGGGGCGTCTCGGGCGCCGGGCCAGGGTGCGCTCAGTGGACCGCGAGGTAGCTCTCCAACACCACCGGCTCGGCGGTCAGCAAGGGCTCGCGGACGGGCTCGCCCGGATACTCGCTGGCCTCGAAGAACCACCGGCGACTTGCCGGGAGGCCCCACAGCTGCGAGCGACGCGCGTCGGACAGGTCCCAGCGCAGCGGGGGCTCTTCGAGATCGATGAACTGGTAGTGGCTGGTGAACAGCTCGACGCGATGCCCGTCCGGATCGCGAAGGTACAGGAACACGGCGTTGCTGATGCCATGCCGGCCCGGCCCGCGATCGATCTGATCGCCCTCTCCCAGGCTGCCGGCGACGTCCGCGGCATGCATGAGCGCCGAGACGTCCGGGACGCAGTACGCGAAGTGATGCATCCGCGGCCCCCGACCGTTGGTGAAGACGAGATCGTGGGTGTTGCCCTTCACCTCCGTCCACACGCCCCACAGCTCGTCCGTGCCGTCCTTCGCCGTGTACTCGGTGAGCCGGAATCCCAGCTCGCCGTAGAAGTCCGCCGCCGTCTGCACGTCGTGCGTCACCAGCTGGAAGTGGTCGATGCGCTGCGGGCGTGCGGATCTGTGCTCAGAGAACGCCTGATAGCGACGGTCGACCACGTCCATCGACGCCGTCAGCTCGACGTGCTGCCCGACCGGGTCGACGTAGCGCAGCGTCGCGCCCTGGTACGGAACGTCCACGACCTCCACGGTCAGCCCGCGCCCCTCCAGCGACGCCTGCGCGCGCGCGATGTCAGCCGGTTCGCGCACCCGGAAGCCGACCTGCTCGCACACGGCGTCGCCGGTCGTCGCGCGAAGCACGAGGCTGTGGTGCGCGACCTCCTCCAGTCCTCGCAGCCAGGCGATGTCAGTGGACTGGTCCGTCACCACCAAGCCGGCGACGTCGCGGTAGAAGGCGACGCTGGCGTCTAGGTCGCGCACGGACAGGACGGCATGACTCGCCCGCGTGACGAGGAAGTCCGGATCTCGATTCCACTGCGGTAGCACCCTCGCCTCCCAGGCCGATCGTGGTCACTCACGCCGGGTCACGACGGTCGCACGCGCGGAGCGCCCTCGAGCGCCTCCTCATGTCCCGATGCGGACGCTGTAAAGCGCGTTCGAGCGCGCTGGCAGAGGCGTGGCCTCGACGGTCCGGCGCGACACCGCCTGCTCGGGACGCGCGGGAGCTCACAGCCAGCGCGCTTCCCCGAGTCCGGATCGCGTGCAGACACCTATCAGAAAGAAGGCGGGCGTTCGTACCCCTCAGCCGGCCGCCAGGCGTCCCAGTGCTCTTGCAAACGGTCGTTCTTGACTCGGAAGATGTCGATGAGCATCCCGTTCCTCCGGATCTCCTGCCGAACAACGAGGTCGCCGTCGCCAACGATGTTCACCTCGAGCGTGCCGTCGGCGGCGAGATCGCCGGTCAGAGGGAGAGGGATGACCTCGGTGAAGAACCGCTTCACGCCCTCCCGTCCCTGGCCCGCGAGCGGGTTGTGCTGGACGTAGTCCTCGGCGACGAGCTCGTCGATGACATCCAGGTTGTCGCCAGGCCCGTACGGGATCTCCCGAAAGAACCGTTCAACGAGCTTCTTGTTCCGTTCGACCTCTTCGATGTCCACGCTCTTCTCCCTTGCCGACACTCTGTGCTCACCCGACATGCCTGACGTCACTGCCGCTTGTTGCAACGCCTCACCAGACGACGTCGAGTCGGTCCAGGAAGCGGAAGTGGGTCTGGCTGAGGTTCCACGGCGGCTTCTCGTCGACGAGTCGTATGTTCGGCAGACGGTCGAAGACCATCGGCAGCAGGATCCCCAGCCCCATCCGTGCGAGTCCGGCGCCGAGGCAGAAATGCGTCCCGAACCCGAACGAGAGGTGCTGCTTGCTCTCGCGGCAGATGTCGAAGCGATCAGGATCCTCGAACACCTCCGGATCCCGGTTGGGACCGTCGACGTACACGATCGCGACCTCGCCCTTGGGAATCGTCACGCCGCCGAGCTCGACGTCCTCGGCCGCCATGCGAGGCAGCAGCATGGTGCCGATCGAGACGTAGCGCAGGACCTCCTCGATCGCGGCCGGCCACAGGCTCGGGTCCTCTCGCAGCTTCGCGAGCTGATCCGGATGCCGCAGGAGCATCCACATCACCGTCTCGACCGTGTTCGCGGTCGAATCGAACGACGCCCCGAGGATCTCGTGGGCGAAGCCGACGAGCTCCACCTCCGAGAGGCGCGAGCCATCCTCCTCGGCATTGACCATCAGGCTGAACAGGCCGTCGGTGGGGTGCTCGCGGAGCGTGCTCGCCAGCGCGGCCACGTACTCGGCGAACTCGTACGTCGCCTCGGTCGCCTGTCGCACGCCCTCCTCGCTCTCGATGCCCACCAGCAGGGGCAGCATGCGCTCCTGCCATGACTCCCAGAGAACGTGGTCTTCGTAGGGAACGCCGAGGAGGAACGAGGCGAGCTGCTGGCTGAACGGGTAGCCGAGCTCGCGCGTGGCATCCATCGCGCCCTTCGGTTCGAGCTCGTCGAGCAGGTTGGTCGCGATCTCCTCCATCGTCGTCCGCCACCGCTTGACCGCCGCCGGCGTGAACGCGGGCGCCGCCAGGTTGCGCAGCCTGCGGTGCGCCGCCCCATCGCTCATCGTGGGCCGGCCGCTCAGGTGGTACTCCAACACCTGCGGGTCGATGGTCCCGGCGTGCTGCTCGGTGAATGCCCGGCGGCTCCACCGCTCCCCGTCCTTCAGGATCGCGAGGGCGTCGGCGTGCCGCGTCACGAGCCAGACCCCGGCGTCGGTGCGCAGCACCGGTGCGACCGCGCGCACGCGATGCAAGAACGGCGCTCCCTCCATCCGCAGGGCCGGGTCGTTGATGAACGCGAGTGCCTCCGCGCTGAGGTCTTCGAGCTTGTCGGCCGTGTCTGTGCTCACGTGCCCTCCCTCGCTGGACGCGTGCGCGTGATGCGCGACGCTACGTCGCGTTTACGTTTATCAGACGCTGCGCATCGCGTCCACCACACTGCGGCCTGTACGGCGGACCTGATGGACGTGGGCAGAACTGATACGGTGCGTTCCGTATCTGGTTCAGGCAGCGGAGGAGGCGGTTATGGCCAGTCGGGCGAGTAGTGACCTGTTGCTCGTGGGGAGCCTTCCGGCGTCGACGACGGAGGAGGCGCTGCGCGCGGGCGGCGAGCTCTTCGGGGACCTGGTCTTCGCGCTGCCGGACGGTGAGACCGGGCCACGGGTGCTCTGGGCCGCGTACGAGGGGTTCCACCTGCTCGCGCCGCATCCGGACATCGAGACGGTCGTCCCGTCTGCCCAGCCCCCTCGGCATGTCGGCGAGGTCGCGGTCCTGGCCGTTCGCGACGGCGTGGAGGAGCTGCACTTCGACCGCTGGCCGCGGATCGATGACGCGATCGAGTCCTATGGCGTGTTCAAGAGGCTGCGCGACGAGGGCGTGATCCCGGCACACGTGCGCTTCCAGGTCTCGCTCCCGTTCGTCCTCAGCGGCACCCCGACGTTCCAGAAGAACTTCGTGCACGACCATCCGATCGTCGCGGCCGCCTACGAGGAGCTGTTCACGCGCGAGATCCAGCGGCTGACGACGGCGATCCCGCCGGACGACCTGGCGCTGCAGTGGGACGTCTGCTGGGAGGTGCAGGACCTCGAAGGCGTCATCTCCTGGATGGACGGCGACGCGTGGGATCGCTTCGCCGGTCCCGTGACGCGGCTGACGCGACTCATCCCCGAGGAGACGCTCGTCGGCTACCACCTCTGCTACGGCACCTTCGGGGGCTGGCCGATGTACGAGGCCCGCGACATGGGGCTGATGGTCAAGATGGCGAACTACGCCGTCGGGCACTCCGGGCGCCAGGTCGACTTCCTGCACCTCGCCGGCCCGCGGAACCTGCGCAGCGAGGACGAGCGCTTCTACGAGCCGCTGCTCGGTCTCAACGTGCCCGACACACGCGTCTACCTGGGGATCATCCTGCCCATCGACGGTGCGGAGGGACTGCGGCGCCGGCATGCCACCGCGGCGAAGTACCTGGACGACTTCGGCATCGCCATGTACTGCGGTTTCGGCCGCCAGCCGGGGCAGGACGGCATGGAGACCATGCGTGAGCACCGAGAGGTCGTGCAGTCGCTGCGCGAGAGCCGCCCCGCCGCCGCCGTGCACGGGGCCCAGCATGGCTGAGTATCGGAAGGAGGAGGCGCGCGCGTGGGCGCGCGAGCACTTGGTGGGGTGCTCGGCGGTCACGATCCCGACGTTCACCTCTGATCTCAAACGGCTCAACGAGGCCGCGATCCGCCATGACGTCGAGCGCGC
The DNA here is from genome assembly GCA_963837655.1 of uncultured Solirubrobacterales bacterium. GTDB lineage: Bacteria > Actinomycetota > Thermoleophilia > Solirubrobacterales > Solirubrobacteraceae > CAVVSD01. The sequence continues at coordinate 39,533 of CAWIOK010000023.1, read as the reverse complement.
GATCGAGCACGGCTTCACCTACACGCTCGTGATGACGGAGACGGCGATCACGCCCGAGGAGGCCGGCCGCTTCACGGCGATAGCCCGCGAGACCGCCGGCGGGCGACTGCGGCTCTTCGCGCACACCGCGTTCGGGACCCTGGACGACAACCTCGAGGCGCTGCGCCTGGCGGAACGCGAGGGGGCGGACCTCGTGCTGTTGTCCTACCCGCCGCAGTTCTGGCCGACCACCGAGCAGGAGGTCTACGACTGGACGCGCGCGATCTGCGACGCGACCGAGCTCGGGGTGATGCTCTTCGGGCTGCCCGCGTGGGGCTTCGAGCGCATCCACCCGGCCGGCATGCCGGTGTCGTTCGTCCGCCACGTCCTCGACACGATCCCCAACATCGTCGCCATCAAGGCCGAGCAGGGGAACCCGCTCGTGGCCGGGACGTGCGAGATGTACTACCACTTCCGCGACGAGGTGGTGATCAGCTGCCCCATCGAGGCGGACGCGATCCCGCTGCTGGGGGTCATGGACATGCAGTTCTCCGGGACCAGCAACACCCAGTGGATGAGCGACTGGTACCCACGCACCTTCGAGCTGGCGCGAACCGGGCACTACCCGGAGGCGATGGAGCGCTACTGGCAGACGCAGCCCGCACGCCTGGCGACCATGGCCGCCATGCAGTCCTACATCGGCGGCACCACCGTCCTGAACCGCACGATGTGGAAGTACCAGGACTGGCTCGCGGGCTACAACGGCGGCCCGCTGCGAGCCCCGGCCGCGCGCATCCCCGACCGCTTCATGAAGCAGTTCCGCGCCGCGCTGCACGCGTCCGGCCTGCCCGTCACGGACGACCCGGACAGCGAGTACATGACCGGGCGCAACCCTGCGTAGGCGTCGATGACGCTGGTCCTCTCCGACGCGGAGGTCCGTGAGGCGTGCGACATGCGCGTCCTCATCGACGTCATCGAGCAGGCCATCGCGATCGAGGCCCGCGGTGGCGTGCAGATCGTGCCACGGATCAACTTCGGGGTCGAGAACGGGTTCTTCCGCCTCATGCCCGCGGTCATCGAGGAGCTCGACGTGATGGGCGTGAAGGTGTTCGACGCCAAGTTCCCGCAGGCGCGGTACCTCATCGCGACGTTCACGCCTTCGACGGGTGAGCTCGACTGCCTGATCGACGCGGCGTATCTGACGGCCGCGCGCACCGGCGCCACGACGGGGGTGGCCACGCGCTGGATGACGTCGCAGGACGGCTGCGGCGAGGTCGGCGTGATCGGCTCCGGGCTGGAGGCCCGGACGAACCTCGAAGCCGTCCTCGCCGTCCGCGAGGTCGAACGGGTGAAGGTCTTCAGCCGCAATGCCGAGCGGCGCGAGCGGTTCGCGCGTGAGGTCGCCGAGGCGTTCGGCGTGCCTGTCGTGGCGGTCGACTCGCCGGCCGAGGCGGCCGACGCACCGTGCGTCATCGCCGCCACGAACACCGGCGCGGGCGGCCCGGTGGCGCTCGAGGGCGCCTGGCTGCGCGACGACGCGCATCTGAACACGATCGGCGCGACGGCGCCCGTCCTGCGCGAGGTCGACGCAGCCACCTTCGGGCGCGCCACCACGATCGTCCTCGACACCGAGCACGCCGACGAGGAGTGCGGCGACATCATGGCGGCGAAGACGGAGGCGACGTGGGACGCGGCGCGCGTGACCACGCTCGCCGACCTGGTCGGCTCAGGCACGCCGGTTCAACGCAAGGGCCTGACGGTCTTCAAGTCCGTCGGCACCGCTGTCCAGGATCTCGCGGCGGCAGCCGCTGTGGCCCGGGTCGCGCGCGAGCGCGGGCTCGGTCGCGAGCTCGACGTCTTGAGCCCGAAGATGTTCTGAGCCCATTGGCGCCGGCGGCTCACCTCACACCCCGCCCGGGATCACGGATCGAGGAGCTTCGCGAGCGCCGTGGGGTTCTCGATGTGCGCGTTGTGCCCGCAGCCTGCGACGACGCGGGCCCCGGGGTCGAAGTGCCGAAGCCGTTCCACGTGAACCATCGTGTCCAACTCGCCGCAGGCAAGCCGCACCGAAGCGGTGGCCGACAGCGTCAGGGCCCGCAGCGGCGGCGCACCGATCGATGCCGCACGCGGGTCCGCTGCGACTCGGAATCCGGCCCGGGTCGACCGCACCCCGCGAGCGAGCAGCGGCGGGTCCGACGCCGCCGCGAGACCGACGCCGGCAAGCCGGACGAAGCGCGCCTCGGCTTCGTCGTGGCTGTCGTACCACTTGACCTGGCGGTCGCGTGTGCCGGCTGCGGCCGCGAGCTCCTCCTCGGTCCAGTCGATCTTCACGCCGACCGCGAGCACGTGCGCGACCGGGATGCCGAACCAGCCGGTCGCCAGCATCAGCGCGACCACGCCGCCCATCGAGTGCCCGACCACCGTCACCGGGGCGGAGACGCGGCCGATCGCGCTCGCGACGTGCGCGGCGACCACGCCGAACGAGTACTCGGGCAGCGGATCCGACAGCCCGTGCCCCGGGAGGTCGATGAGCATGCGACGACCGGGCCAGTCGCCGGCAACGACGGCATCGAATGGCTCCCATACGCCGGCGGTGGCGTTGAGCCCGTGCAACAGCACGAGCAGCGGGTCGCCCGCGCCGCGGACCTCGAGCCAAACTCCTGCCTGACGCAATGACGTGCCCCCTCCCGCGTGGCCGGCTGTCCGTCGGGGCGCGCGTCGGGCCGATGGAGGACGCGCGCGCTGCCCAAGGAAAAGTATACGCTTCGTCGCGTATCGTTTCCGCCACGGCGCCCGCGGCTGGCGCCATCGAGGAGGAGCCACGCATGAAGCGCAGCGAGGATCGGATCCTGACCAGCCATTCGGGCAGCCTCTTCGTCCCGCCCACCGACGATCACATGCACTCGGCGCATCCGGCCGAGATCGCGCCGGACGACACGGCTCGACGGCAGCAGGCGATCGGCGCGGGCGTGCGTGCGATCGTCGACAAGCAAGTCGAGGTGGGTCTCGACGTCATCAACAACGGCGACCTGAACGCCGGCGTGACGCTGCGCACGATCCCGAGCATGTTCGACGGCTTGGAGCAGCGGGCGCCCGCCGGGCATGACGCGCTCAAGGGCGTCCCCGACGAGGACATGGAGACGTACGCCGAGTACTACGAGGCACACCCGTACATGCCCTTCGACCCCGGGCCGATCGCCGCCACCGGCCCGATCGCCACGCGGGGGCTCGACCTGCTGCAGTGGGACCTCGCGACGCTGAAGGCGGCGGCCGAGGGCAAGCGACACGAGGAGCTCTTCTACTGCCTCCTCTCGCCGGGCTGGCTGACTCGCTGGATCATCGACGAGCACTACGGCTCCGAGCAGCAGCTCCTGCTCGCGCTGGCCGAGGCAGTGAAGCCCTACTACCGGGCGGTGGTGGATGCCGGGCTGATCCTGCAGATCGACAGCCCGGACCTCGTCGACGAGTGGACGTGGGACCGGTGGACCGACCTGGCCGCGTACCGGAAGGACCTCGAGTGGCGGATCGAGGTGCTGCGCGACACGATCGAAGGGCTGCCCGAGGAGCAGATCCGGTTGCACTTCTGCTGGGGCAGCTGGAGGGGCCCGCACAGCATCGCACTGCCGCTGGAGGAGGTCCTGGACCTCATCTACGCGTTCCCGGCGCAGTGCTACTCGATCGAGGCCGCCAAGGCCAACCACACGCACGAATGGCGGGCGTTCGAGCGCCACCCGCTCCCGGACGGGAGGTTCGTCATGCCGGGGGTGATCGACCACACCACGCCCCTGATCGAGCATCCGCAGGTGATCGCCGATCGCCTCGTGACCTACGCGAAGGTCGTCGGCAAGGAGAACGTCATGGCCGGCACCGACTGCGGCATGCGCATCGACTCGCGCGTCGAGTGGACCAAGCTCCGGCGACTCGTGGAGGGCGCGCAGCTCGCCACCCGCGAGCTGTTCGGCTGAGCGCCGGTCACGCAGGGCCGGGCGCGAGCGGCACCGTGCCGGCCGAGCGACCGCCTTCGGATCCGGCGTCGACGAGGAAGTCGGCGCCGGTGACGAACCGGCTCTCGTCGGACGCGAGGTACAGCGCGCAGTAGGCGATGTCGATGGACTCGATCGTGACCGGCATCAGGTGGACCGAGTGCACGATCCAGTCCCGGACGTGATCGGGCATGTCGCGCGTCGCGGGGGTGTCGACGAAGCCGGGCGAGATGGCGTTGACGCGGACGCGATGCGGCGCGCCCTCGGTCGCGAGCTGCCGGGTCAGTCCGAGGACCCCCGCCTTGGCTGCACCGTGCGCCACCATCCCCAGCGGGATGCCGAACGAGCCGTTGCTGGACGCGGTGTTGATGACGCTTCCGCCGCCGTCGAGCAGCGCGGGCCACGCGGCCGACGTCACCGTGAAGACGATCTCGAGCTCGTTGACCAGGGTGAAGCGCCACTGGTCGAGCGTCAGCTCGGCGAAGGGCGCGATCACGGGTGCGGAGGCGTTGTTGTACACGACGTCGATGCCGCCGAGCGTCTCGATCGCGCGCTCGACCCAGGTGCGTGCGGCATCGGGATCGGCGAGATCGACGTCGTGCCCCTCCGCCGACAGCCCCTGGGCGGACAGCGCAGCGGCGGTCGCGGCCGCGGCGCCCGGCTGCACGTCGCATCCGATCACGCGCGCGCCGTGCCTGGCGAACAGCTCCTGGGCGACAGCTCCCTGCCCCCTGCCGGTGCCGGTGATCAGGACGCGTTTGCCCGACAGCCTCCGATCGCGCGGATCGAAGGGGCCGGGGATGGGCTGCTCGGTCATGGGTTCCCCCTCGAGGGCTCGTCCCTCGCCGTTCCGTGCCCTCGAAGTGGGGGCCGCCGACCAGCTAATGATACGCTACGTCCCGTTTGTCACGTAGGCGACGCGGAATTCGGGCGCCACTGGAGGAGTGATGAGTCGACAGCCGGACTACGACGTTGCGATCGTCGGCTGCGGGCCGGTCGGGGAGGTCCTGTCGATCGTCCTCGGTCAGCATGGCGTGCGCAGCGTGGCCCTCGAGCGCGAGGCCGGCATCTACAGCACGCCGCGGGCGGTCGCCATGGACGACGAGGTGATGCGTCTGTACCAGGGCATGGGGCTGGCCGACCGGATGGGCGCGGTCCTGACTCGCATGACGGGCGCCGAGTTCTTCAACGAAGCCGGTCAGCTCCTCATGGGAGGCGGCCACAGCGACAACACCGACCAGGGGTGGGGGGAGACCTACCTGTTCCACCAGCCGCAGGTGGAGGACGTCCTCTGCCGGCGGATGGCCGAGCTCGGTGCGGAGGTGCGCTACGGAACCGAGGTCACGGCGATCGAGCAGTCCGCCGACGCCGTGCGGCTCGGCTGCCGCGCCGTCGACACCGGCGAGGAGGGGAGCGTCACCGCCCGCTACGTCGTCGGCTGCGACGGTGCGACGTCGTTCACACGCCCGGCCATCGGCGCGAGGTGGGAGCAGCTGGCCGCCAGCCAGCTCTGGCTCGTGGTCGACGTGCTCGAGAAGCGCGACCTCGGACTTTCGGACGCGCTCGTGGGCTACTGCTGGACGTCGCGCCCGCACATCTACGTGCCCAAGGGTCACGGACGCCACCGCTGGGAGATCATGCTGCTCGAGAGCGACGACGAGGACCACATCGCGTCGAGCGAGGGCGTCTGGCCGCTGCTCGAGCGTTTCGTCGCGCCCGAGGACGTGGAGCTCGAGCGCGCTGCCGTCTACAACTTCCGCTCCCTGCTGGCGCTGCCGTGGCGGCGCGACCGGATCTTCCTGGCGGGCGACGCCGCGCACCTCCAGCCTCCGTTGCACGGCCAGGGGCTGTGCTCCGGCATCCGCGACGCGGTCAACCTCGGGTGGAAGCTGGCCGCGGTCCTGCATGGACGGGCGCGCGAGGCGCTGCTGGACACCTACGAGCCGGAGCGACGGGCGCACGCCGCGGCATGGATCCACATCGCCACGGAGATCTCGCAGATGATGAACACGCTCGATCCCGAGGTGGCCGCCAAGCGCGACGCGTACATGCTGGCGAACCCGGAGCCACCGGGCACGCCGACGCCGCCGCTCGGTCCCGGTCTGCACGGCGACGACGTGGGCGAGCGCTCGCCGGCGGTCCGCTCGGCGCAGGCTGTCCTGGCGGACGGGACACGCCTCGACGACATCACGGGCTGGCGCTTCCTCGTCGCGGCCGACCCTGCGCTCCTGGCCGAGCTCCCGGCGGCGGATCGGGTGCTCCTCGAGGACGAGGAGCTCATGCACGTCTTCAGCGAGCCACTGGAGGAGGTGCGGCGGCTGCTCGAGCGGCACGGCTCACCGCGCGCGCTGGTCGTTCGTCCCGATCGCTACCTGCTCGGGACGGCGAACGACGCCGAGGGTCTGCACGAGCTGCTCGGCCGCTGGCGTGCCTACGCCGCCGAGACGGTCCCGACGGCGGGCTGAGGCGAGGCCGTGAAGCCGCCGACGGCACCGATCGTGCAGGTTGAGAGTGACCGCATCGCCATCAGCCGCCTGGGCCATCTGGGGCTGACGGCGACCGATCTCGACGCGGCGATCGACTTCTACGCCGGCGTGCTCGGACTCGAGGTGTCCGACCGCCTCGTCTACCCCGAGAACCGCCCGGTCGCCGAAGGCGTCTGGTTGCGCTGCGGGACCGATCACCACTGCGTCTCGATCTTCCGCCCCCGCGATCCGGCAGCGGGCGCACGGGCCGCCGGAGTGCATCACCTGGCGTTCGAGCTCGCGTCCTTCGACGATCTGCTGCACGCCTATCGCGCCGTGAAGCGGCGCGGGCTCCCAGTCGAGGCCCGCCTGGGCGGGCCGGGTTGGCAGCTCCGGTTCTACACGAGCGATCCCGACGGCAACACGGTGGAGCTGTACTGGGATCAGGACCAGATCGGCTGGGACGGACGCAGCCGGCCATTCGTGCCGATCGAGTACGACCTGGACCTCGAGCGCTTCGACCTCGAGTCCTACCTGCGCCGGAAGCTCGCGTCGGTTCGCGGCACTCAGACGCGGACGAGGAGAGGCACGTGAGCCCACAGATCCGGGCCGACCACATCGGCAGTCTGCAACGACCGAAGGCGCTGCTCGACGAGGTGCATCGCACCTACGAGCCCGGCCACACGGCGTTGCTGGCCGAGGAGCGGGCCAAGGATCTCACGCGCTTGCGCGACCTCGAGGACGATGCCATCCGTCGGGTGGTGGCGAGGCAGGAATCGATCGGGCTCGAGGTCGTGACCGACGGGGAGTTCCGTCGCCTCATGTACTTCAACTCGTTCTTCGACGCAGTCGACGGCCTGGCCCCGAGTCAGAGCTCGTTGCAGTTCCGCGGCGACGACGGCAGCATCGTCGAGCATGAGGGACCGGTCGCCATCAGGGGCCGGGTCAACAAGATCGACAGCCCGGCCGCCCGTGAGGCCGCCTTCGTGCGCGGACTCACGGACCGGGTCGTGAAGGTGTCGTTCCCGACGGCGTCCTTCCTGGTCGCCAGCGCGGCGGTCGGATCAGGCTTCGCCGGCTACGAATCGCCCGACGATGCGGCGGAGAGCCTGGTCGGCGTCCTGCGCAGCCTCGTGGACGATGCGATCGCGGCCGGCGCCACGTACGTGCAGTTCGATGTCTCCGGGTACATGATGCTGTCGGCGTCGCCGCTCGGTCAGGTCGTGCGGGCGAAGGGAATCGATCTCGACGCGCTGCTCGAGCGCATGCTCGACGCGGACCGGCGCGTCGTGGAGGGGCTGTCCGACGAGGTCGTCACCTGCCTGCACCAATGCCGTGGCAACTACGCCTCGCGGTATCTGACCCCGCACGACCATCTCGGTGAGCTCGGCGAGGCGTTCTTCGCGCTGCCGTACAAGCGCTTCACGCTGGAGTGGGACGGCCACGTCGAGCGGACGGCCGCCGACTACGCCGCGCTCGAACGGGTCCCGCCCGGTGGTCCGACGGTCGTGCTCGGCGTCGTCAGCACCCGTCACTCCGAGCTCGAGTCGCCCGAGGGCATCCTGGCCACGGTCGAGCGGGCCTCGCAGCACATCCCGATCGAGCAGCTGGCGATCTCGCCGCAGTGCGGCTTCGCCTCCGCGCTGACGACCGGCCACGACGACCGGCCAGACGGCAACGTCATCGACCACGAGGCTCAGTGGCGCAAGCTCGAGCTTCTCGTCGGGACCGCGGAGCGGATCTGGGGATGACGCCGCGGGTGGCGCGAAGCAGCAGATAGCTGTACGATACGCACCGTTTCGTTCGGAGGAGATTCTCATGCCGCATCGACCGTTGTCCATGCTGTCGCACGTCGAGTTGCTGACGCACAAGCCCGAGGAGTCCGTCGCGTTCGCGCGGGACATCCTGGGGCTCGACGTCGTCGGGGAGGAGGGCGACTCCGTCTACCTGCGCTGCTGGGGCGACTACTACGCCTACAGCCTCGTCCTGACCGCCGCCGCAGAGCCGGCGCTGGGCCACGCGGCCTTCCGGTCCTGGAACGCCGAGCAGCTCGACGCCGCCGTCGCTTCGGTGGAGGCTGCGGGCGTCCAGGGCGAGTGGATCGACTCGTCGTTCGGCCACGGCCGCGCCTATCGGTACATCGGCCCGGGCGGGCACCCCGAGGAGCTCTTCTGGGAGGTCGATCGCGCCATCGTGCCCCCCGGCGAGGAATCGCCGTTCCCGGAGCGGCCGCAACGCGCGCCGTCGCGGGGCATCGGCGTGCGCATCCTGGACCACGTCACCGTGACCGCTCCGGACGTCCGGGCCGCGACGGTCTGGCACGGCGACGTCTTGGACTTCCGGGTCATGGGCGGCGTCTCCCAGGGAGGGGACTCCCCCTGGTTCCTCGGCCTGGCGAGCTGCAACGAGAAGTCCCACGACCTCGGCTTCATCCTGGACCGTGAGGGCAAGGCGGGTCGCCTGCACCACGTCGCGTTCTGGGTCGAGACGAACCATGACGTCACGCAGGGCGCGACGTTCCTCATCGAACATGGCCACGACGTCGACTTCGGGCCCGGCCAGCACGGCATCGGCGAGCAGAACTACCTGTACTTCCGTGACCCGGCGGGCCTGCGCTACGAGCTCAACTCGGGCGGCTACCGCAACTACGTGCCCGACTGGGAGCCCGTCGTCTGGCGCTTCGAGGAGGGGCCCAACAACACCTACCGGACGGAGATCGGCCTCCCCGCGGTGTACATGGCGGAGATCCCGCCCGGCATGCAGGGTCGCAGCGACGAGATGATCGAGGGCATCATCGCGAAGGGCTGAACGCGATGGGCGCCTCGGGCCGACCCGAGGCGTCTGTCCGCTCGCGAGCGCGGCGCTAGCCGGACGGGACCTGGCTCAGGTCGTAGGTCTGATTGGGCTCCAGATCGAGGTACGGGTAGCGGGCGATGGTCGCGCGGACGTCCTTGATGGCGGCGCCGAAGTCGCCCCACCGGACGGTGACCTCGGTGCCGATCTCCGCCAGTCCGCGATCGATCACGGCAGTGCGAGATGACCTCGCGGTAGTAGTAGCTGTAGATCGTGCCCGAGGAGACGCCGACCGGGGCCCCGTCCTTCAGGACGTGATCGGCGTGGGCATGGACGCCTCGCGAGTGCGGGTGCGTGGGGAGGTCCAGCGTCTTGTACTCCTCGCCCGGACGGAGCAGGGAGGCGTAGATGTCGATGACGTCCTCCGGGTTCCACCGCAGCGTGACGATCGTCCGCTTGGGGTCGGCAACCTCCGCCTCGAGTGCCTCGCGCCCGATGAAGTCGTGGTCGAAGCGAGCCGCGCGGTGCCAACCCAGTTCGACCGGCGTGCGGTAGCGCGCGCGCATGTCCGAGGGATCCACGCTGCCGGAGACCAGCATGGCGACGTCGTGGGCGGGGGCGAACTGCGCGTAGCCGGGGTCCTCGTTGGCGGCGAACATGAACGTCCACGCGAGCTGCGGGAATCCCCCCTCGACGTGGTTGACCATGTAGGTCCGCCAGCCGAGGCGTTGGATGCCGAGATCCGCGCCGGCACGGAGGACGGCGTCGTAGACCTCGGGCCCCTCTGCGATCGGACCACGGAGCTCGTAGGCGAGCGTTCCCGACATCCCGATCCGGCAGATCTCGGTCGCCTTCCCGTCGACGCTCGTGGGACGGAAGCCGAGGAAGCCGACGTCGTGCAGGTTCTCCCCGGTTGCGCGTTCGAGCGTCTGCAGCGAGGTCGGACCGGCGATCTGGAACAGGTAGATGTCGTCGACCGCGAACTGCACGTCGAACTGCGATCTCGTTGCCTGGTAGAGGGCCCAAGGGGGAACCGCGAACATGCGGAACCGATCCTCGGCATCACGCTGCACCAGGGCATGCGCGGCGACGAATCCCTCGTCGGTGAGCATGATCGCGTGCTTGGCGGTGCCGTCCGGGAACCGCGAGAAGTCGTTGATGCAGATGCTCGAGAGGAAGTCGGCCGCCTGCCGGCCCGTGAACGTGAACTGAGCAGGTCCCGAGAGGCCGGCGTGGATGTAGCAGCCGGTCTTCCACGACATGCTCTCCGGCTTCCAGCCGTCGAACTCCCATGCCTGCAGGCGCCCGAACGGGCGGACGAGCATCCGCAGATCGGCGTAGAGGGGGTGCGCCAGGGTGGCGTCGAACGTCAGTTCCGTCATCTGAGGACCGTCCCATCCTGTCGCGGCTACGATACGTCTCGTATTACTACCACCAACCGGCCAGTCGGTCCACAACACCGCGTATCGTTTGCGTCATGGCCAACAGAAGTGAGACGAGTCGGCTATCGATCCTGGACGCGACGCTGCGTCTGCTCGACGATGAGGAGACGACCGTGAAGTCGCTCAGCATCGAGGCGATCGCGAAGGAAGCAGGCGTGGGGAAGACGACGATCTACCGCTGGTGGCCGAGCAAGGCAGCGGTGGTCATCGACGCCTTCATGGAGAACCATCTCCTGCACACGCCGGTTCGGGAGGACGTCCCGGTCAGAGAGGCCCTCGCGATCCACCTGCGCTCGCTCATCAGCCAGTACGCGGGCAAGCCCGGCCGGCTGGTGTCGCAGATCCTGGCGGAGAGCCAGTACGACGCTGAGGTTCGCGCGATGTTCCGCGAGCGGTTCTTCGACGACCGGTACTGGACGATCGTCCGTCTCGTCGAGCGTGGCATCGAGAGCGGAGAGCTGTCGCCGGACGTCGATCCGCGGATCCTGAGCGAGATGATCTACGCGCCGGTCTACCACCGGCTCCTGATCGGCCACCGGCCACTCGACGATCAGCTCGCCGACGATCTCATCGCGACGGCGCTGGGGTTCCCGGCGGTCGAGTCCCGCGGGCGTTCGACCGGCAAGATCCGCGCCGCGAGCTGATCAGCCGCGGGGATCTGCCACGCAGGTGTTGCGGTGCCGGCCGAGTCCGGTGATGGTCCCCTCGACCACGTCGCCCGAGCGCAGCCAGCGGTTGTCGTGGTGTCCCGCGTTGCCGGCGGGGGAGCCGGTCAGGAGCAGGTCACCGGGACGCAGGTCGAGAACGCTGGACGCGTACGCAACGAGCTCCTCGATGCCGTAGATCATGTCGTCGACGGTCTCGTCCTGCATGGCCTCGCCGTTCACGCGCAGCGTGATGCGTAGCTCGCGGTAATCCGGCACGAACTCGGTAGGGACGAGGTATGGGCCCGTCGGGAAGAAGGACGGCCTGCACTTCGACAGCAGCAGGTCGGTCATCGGGAAGCCCGGGCGGACGAGCAGGTCGCGCGTGCTGACGTCGTTGCTGATCGTGTAGCCGGCCACGTACTCCATCGCGTCCCCCGCCGGGACGTTCGAGGCGTGCCGGCCGATGACGACGGCAAGCTCGAGCTCCCAGTCGTGCTGAACCCCGGGTCCCCACAGGACGATGTCGTCCTGCGCGCCGCACATCGCGGCCGACGGGGCGCAGAAGACGTAGGGCGTGCCGGACTCGGCGCGCTCGCGGACGCTCTCCTCGGCGGCCGCGCGCAGCAGATCGTCGCTGCGCCGCTCGTCCGGGTTGCTCTTCGCGGCGCTGAACATGATCTGCCGGACGTGCTTGGCGTAGTTCGCGCCGGCGCAGAACACCTGGGCGCTCGCGACGGGCGGGTGCTGCCGCAGCTCGTCGAGCGGTCGCAGACCGGCGGGCGCCGACCGGCGCAGCGCACGCAGTCGGTGCAGCGACCGGCTCCAGTCCGCAAGCATCCCCAGCGTCGTGACCTCGGATCCGAGGGCCGGTCGCAGGTCGAGGACGGCGTCGTCGATGACGAGACCAGGGAACGGCGCGCCGTCGTCGCCGGAGAACGTCCCCAACCCGAACACATCAGCACCGGTCGTCATCTGCTGGGTGCCGAGCCCGCCGGCGCCACGCCCTCAGGGGGCGGAATGACCGGCGTCTCCTGCCCGACGACCCGCTCCGGCACTGCCCCTGCCGTGCGGCCGCGGGTGCCCAGACGCTGCCTGGCCTGCTCCGGCGTTGCGGGCTCGAGCTGGAGCTCCCGGGCGATGCGGACGACGCGCTCCACGAGATGGGCGTTGTCCCTGGCCAGCTCCGTTCGGCTGTAGCGGACGTTGTCCTCCAGCCCGACCCGGACGTTGAGACCCATTGCAAGGCCGATCGTCGTCAGCGGAAGCTGCGCGCGGCCGATAGCGATCACGTCGATGTTGGCCCCGGCCGGCGTCCGGCGCACCATGTCGGCGAGGTTCTGCCACGTTCCACGCGCCCCGCCCTGCGATGCGGTCCCGAGGACCAAGCCGATGTTGAGTGGCTGGGGGGCGAGGGCCCCGTCGATCAGCCGCTCGAGCTCCTCGAGCATGGTGATGTTGTAGATCTCGTACTCGGGGACGACCCGGCGGGCCATCATCTCGCGCGCGTACCACTCGATCTGCGCGCGGGGGTTCGCGAGCATCATGGGCGTGCCGTCAGGCGCGAAGAACAGCACGAAGCCCATGTTCAGCGAGCACATCTCCGGACTGAGCAGCGCAGTGCTGATCCGCTGCTCAGGGGTCTGGTCGAGCCCGCCGCCCGTCGTGAGCTGGATGACCGCGTCGGTCTCGGCGCACAGCCGGGTGTGGATCTCGCGGTAGACCTCGATGTCGGCGGTGTTGCTGCCGTCCGGGTCGCGGGCGTGGATGTGCAGGACGGCGGCGCCCGCCTCCCACGCCCGGATGCCCTGCTCGACGATCTCCCCCGGCTGCTCCGGGAGGCTCGGCCAGTCGACCTTGCTGTGATAGCCGCCGGTCAGCGCGCACGTGATGATCGGCGCGAGAGGGTCACGGGCCATCGTCGACTCCGTCGATCAGGACGAATGCCATGCGCGCCGGCTTGTCCGTCCGATTCGCCCATGCGTGCGAGGTCCCGCGCTGGATGAGCACATCGCCCGGCAGCATGCGGGTCTCGTCCTCGTCGAGCAGCGCCCAGATCTCGCCGTCCAGGCAGATCGCGAAGTCCAACGTGGGCGTCTTGTGGAACCAGAAGTGCTTCTCGAAGCTCTCCGGCGGCACCCCGTTGCGTGGGTCGTCTCCTCGGTTGATGTGGTCGAACATCTCGCCGATGTCGACGCCGTCGTACGCGCTGTCAGGAGGGAACTCCGCGATGCGCAGCAGCACGCCGCCCTCGGGCGGCCCCATGGCCGCCTTCAGGTCGGCGGGGGCGGCGTCCTCGTTGCCCGCGTTCGACGCCGGCACGCGATCGGTCACCCACATCACGCTGGCGACGTTCTCGGGCAGCCCGGGAGGCGACACGACGTTGGGCGCCGGCCCGTCGCTGACGATGATCGAGCGGCCGCGCGCATCGTGGCCGGTGACGATCCGCCGGGGTCGCGACCGCTGCGTCGAGACCTGCTCGTCGGCGCGCTGTGCAGGGCCTGCCACGTCAGACCGCCGCCTCGGTCTCGAAGGGGTTCGGCTTCGGCGTCGGCCACCACGGGTACTGCTCGATGGTCGCGGAGAAGGTGTTGCGCAGCGTGCCGATGCCCTCGACGGTCAGCTCCACGACGTCCCCGGGATCGAGGCTGCGCCCGAGCTCGGCTCCCGACCCGTGACCGACCGTGCCCGAGCCGATGATGTCCCCCGGCTGCAGTCCGTCCGCGATCGACACGTACGCGAGCAGTTCGGCCGGCGTCCAGAACATCCCCGTGGGGTCGCCGACCGACCACCGTTCACCGTTCACGGACGCCGAGAACGCGAGCTCCGGGATCGGCGGGAGCTCGTCGATCGTCGTGATCCATGGCCCGATGCCATACGCGAAGTCCTTGGCGTGCTGCGGGCCCATGAGCATCCCCATCTCGCGTCCCTGGACGTCGCGGATGCTGAAGTCGTTGAAGATCGTCAACCCGAACACGCATGCCTCCGCCTGCTCCGGCGTGAGGTTGCGGCCGGGCCGTCCCACGACGATCCCGATCTCCAGCTCGTAGTCGATCTGCTGTCCGATGGACGGGTACGGGATCTCGGCCTCGTGGCCGTACACGGTTGCCGTCGACCCCTTGAAGTACCCAGGCGTCTCGAAGAACTGCGGATTCGGAGGCCCCACGACCTTCGCGATCTGCTTCATGTGGACCGGGAAGGTCATCGAGTCGCGGATCACGGGCGGGTCCAGCGCGGCTGCCCAGCGCACGTCCTCGAACGACAGCGACGCGTCATCCGGCGCTTCGCGGTCCGCCGCCGCGGCCGCCTCCACGAAGGCGCCGCCGAGCGCGATCGCGTCAGACATGCTGGAAGGGAAGAGCGCTCCGGCGAGGCGGCGCGCCCCGGCATCTGACGCTCCGTCGCGGCGGAGCCTTGCGGCTTGTGCCGTTGCGAGGTCGACGACCCGCTGCTCGTCGGGATGCACGGCCACCACTCGGGCCACCGGCCCATCGGGACCGTCCCTCCAGATGCGTCCGAGCTTCATGGCTTCCTCCCTTGGCCGTGTTGATACGCCGCGTTTCGTATCGTACACAAGACGGGCGGATGACGCCGCGAGTCCGCCGTTGGCGCATCGACATTGCCGTCAACGTGGCAAACAAGTACGATACGGTGCGTTTCAGTTTCCGAACCTTGGGGGAGGGATCGCTGGTGCGTGCGGTAACAACAGCCGGACGGCTCTTGGCGGCTGCCATCACGGTGGTCGCGATCGGCGTGGGTGTGGGCGCTTGTGGCAGTAGCAACGACAGTGGAGGCGGAGGAGGCGGCACGAGTACCGCGGATGCGGGGAGCGCGACGGCCTCCGCGTCGAAGTGCGGTCTGGGCAACGGTCAGAAGGCGTCGGGCGCGCCGATCAAGTTGGGCGCCATCGCGACGAAGCAGCCCGGTGCGGACTTCACGCAGGTCCCGGGCATGGCGAAGGCCTACTTCGACTGCGTCAACGACAACGGCGGCATCAACGGCCGACCGGTCCAGTACATCACCGAGACCGAGCAGACCAACCCGCAGCAGGTCGTGTCGCTCACCACGAAGATGTGGGAGAGCGAGAAGGTCCTCGGCTTCGCGGGCAACATGAGCTTCCTGGACTGCCCGGTGAACCAGCAGTACTACGCCAAGAACGACATCTACGTGATCGCCGCCGGCGTTCCGCGCCAGTGCTTCGAGCAGCCCAACGTCGCGTCGGTGAACATGGGGCCGAACTACTCCTCGCAGGGCGCGGCACAGGAGCTCGTTCGCCAGGGCGCGAAGTCGCTCGTGGCGATGACCGGCAAGGTGCCGGGAGCGGACTACAACAACGAGGGTGTCCTCAAGCTCGCCAAGAAGCTCGGCATCCCGGGCAAGAGCTTCCTGGAGCCGTCGCCTATCAACGACGGCGCGGCGGTCGCGCTGCAGCTCGTCGAGGCGGCCGGTGACGGCGGCGGTGTGGTGTTCGCGGACCAGGGCAGCGAGGTGCTCAAGGTCCTGCAGGGTGCCGAGCAGCAGGGCCTGATCGACAAGGTGAAGTGGGGTTGCGCGACGACGTGCAACGACGCGTCTTTCGCGAAGGCCCTCGGTCCGGCATGGAACGGGAAGCTCGCCGTCAACGCGGAGCTCAACCTGGTCGACACCAACGGCCCCGACATGCAGCTCTACCGGCAGGTCAACGAGAAGTACGCGCCGAACATCCCGGCGGGCAGCTTGGGGCAGATGGGGTTCCTCATCGCCCGCCTCGCGACGCAGGCGCTGCTCGACCAGCCCGACAAGGACTACACGCAGACGACCGTCAACGAAGCGTTCCGGGCCATCAAGCCGGTCACGACCGACCTACTCTGCAAGCCCTGGTACTACGGCACGGGGAACATCCACGTGCCGAACAACACGGACTGGACCATCACCGCGCAGGACGGCAAGTTCGTCAAGAAGGGCGACTGCGCGCCGATCGAGGCCCTTCCCGGCAACAGGCTCGCGGAGGTCCGCGCGTACGAGAAGCAGCAAGGCATCGGATGAGCACGACGGGCACTCGGGCGGTCCGCCGGCCGAGTGCCCGTCGTACTGCGAAGGAGGGACGCCCTTGCGTCTGATCGCGTTGGAGGAGCACTACCGCTTGCCGGCGCTCGGGAGCTCCGAGGCCGTGTTGGCGTTCCAGAGGGATGCGGGATTCAGCTCCGACTCGCCGATGG
The DNA here is from genome assembly GCA_963837655.1 of uncultured Solirubrobacterales bacterium. Taxonomy (GTDB): domain Bacteria; phylum Actinomycetota; class Thermoleophilia; order Solirubrobacterales; family Solirubrobacteraceae; genus CAVVSD01. Next base: position 23,029 of record CAWIOK010000023.1, on the reverse strand, counting down.
GCCGCCGGATGGCCAAGCTGTCGCAATTGGGCGAGCAGCGGCTCGACGACATGGACGCCGCCGGGATCGACATGCAGGTGCTCTCCCACTCCCATCCGACGCCGGCGGAGTTCCCTCCCGACGAGGGGGTCGAGCTGGCACGCGCTGCGAACGACTTCGCCGCGCGCGCGGTCGCCGCGCATCCCGATCGCTTCGTGGCCTTCGCGACCCTCCCGATGTCGGCGCCGCAGGCTGCGGCGGACGAGCTCGAGCGCTCCGTCTCCGAGCTCGGCTTCCGCGGCGCGCTCGTCAACAGCCACACGGACGGGCGCTTCTTCGATGACCGCTCGCTGTGGCCGGTCCTCGCGCGCGCGCAGCGCCTGGACGTGCCGATCTACCTGCACCCGGTCGAGCCGCCGGAGGCCGTGCGGCGGGCGTACTACGAGGGTCTGCCGGGGCCCGCGGGGAAGATGCTGGCGGCCGCCGGATGGGGCTGGCACGTCGACACGGGGATGCACGTGCTACGCATGGTGCTCGGAGGCGTGTTCGACGAGTTCCCGCGCCTGCAACTCATCGTGGGGCACATGGGCGAGGCCCTGCCGTTCATGCTCGCGCGGTCCTCGCAGATCATGCGTCCCGCGCTGGCCAAGCCGCTCGAGCAGTACGTCGAGGAGCACCTGCACTTCACGACGAGCGGGATGTTCACCTATCCGCCGTTCCTGTGCCTGCTGCTCGTCGTCGGCGCCGACAAGGTGATGTTCGCCGTCGACTACCCGTACAGCGACAACGAGGAGGGACGCGCGTTCATGCGCGACGCGCCGATCAGCGAGGCCGACAAGGAGAAGATCGCGTACGGCAACGCCGAGCGGCTGCTCAGGATCGGCGCGCGCGGGTGACTGAGGTGCGAGCGATCACGATCGAGGAGCACTTCTGGACCGAGGACCTGTCCCGGGTCGCTGCGCCGGAGATCAAGGCATCTCCCCTCGATGAGCTGCTGCTGGACCTGGGCGAGAAGCGACTCGCCGAGATGGACGCCAACGCCATCGACGTCCAGGTGATCGGGCACACGGTCCCGGCCGCGCAGGGATTGCGTGGAGCCGACGCGATCCGGCTGAGCCGCCAGGCCAACGACGCGCTGGCGGCGGCCGTGCGCGCACATCCGACGCGCTTCGCGGGCTGGGCCACGTTGCCGACGGATGACGCGCACGCCGCCGTGGAAGAGCTCGAGCGTGCCGTCGGCGAGCTCGGCTTCGTCGGCGCCATGGTCAACAGCACGCTGGGGACGAACGGGGTCTTCCTCGACGATCCGCAGTTCGACCCGCTGTTCGCAGCAGTCGAGCGGCTCGACGTGCCTCTGTACCTGCATCCCGGCTTCCCGCCCCCCGTCCTGCGCGAGCTGCTGTACAGCGACCTGCCGGAGCCGAGTTCCCTCAGCCTCGCAGCGGGGGCGTGGGGCTGGCATTCGGAGGTCGCGCTGCATCTTCTGCGGCTGGTGCTGGCCGGCGTGTTCGACCGGTATCCGAACCTGCGCGTCGTCATCGGGCACGGGGGCGAGATGCTGCCGTTCATGCTGCAGCGGATCGATGACTTCCTGGCTCCTGAGCGCGGCACCGGCCTGCGGGAGGTGCCGTCCGCGTACCTGCTCAGGAACGTATGGATCACGACCAGCGCTATGACCGCCCTGCCTCCGGTGATGTGTGCGTTGCAGGTGTTCGGTGTCGACCGCGTGCTGTTCAGCGTCGACTACCCCTACACGCCGATCGCGGACTGTCGCGCCATGCTCGACGCGCTTCCGATCAGCCCCGCGGACAAGGCGAAGGTGGCAGTCGGCAACGCTGCGGCGCTGCTCGGGCTCGACGCATGGACGTCGAGCGGCGGGCCACACTGACGATACGGTACGATCCGTCTCGCTTCTTACCGGAGGAGATCAGATGAACGTGGACACCGATGCCGCCGTCACGCTGCTCGAGCCGTTCTCGATCAACGCGTTGCCGGTCGCCAACCGCATCGTGATGGGCCCGATGGCGGTGCTCGCGCCGGATCCCGACGGCCGGCCGAGCGAGCAGACCGTCGCGTTCCTCTCCGCGCGCGCGAAGGGTGGCGCGGGGCTGATCATCCTCGGAGGGACGACCGGAACTCGTCGCGCGTCCGCGGAAGCGCCGGTCAAGGCCGTGGTGCGCTTGGAGGAGGAGCGCTTCAGCCGCGATTTCGAGCGGTTGACCGGTGCCGTGCACGCCCACGGGACCTCGATCATCGCTCAGCTGACCGCGGGCTTCGGGACGATGGGCAAGCCGTCGGACGACTGGCCGCTCATCGCCGCGAGCCCCAGGAACGTCGTGATTCGGCGTGATCAGTTCCCGCGGGGCATCCCGGTGCCCGCAGATCGCGTCACGGCGATGCCGCGCGAGGCGACCATCGAGGAGATCCACGAGCTGCAGCGCGAGCTGGCAGCGACCGCGTCACGTTGCCAGCGCGTCGGCTTCGACGGGGTCGAGATCGCGGCGCACATGAGCTACTTCCTGGCGTCGTTCCTGTCGTCGCGCAAGAACGTCCGCAGCGACGACTACGGAGGCAGCATCGAGAACCGCGCCCGTGTGCTCGTCGACATCGTGCGCCTCATTCGCGAGCAGGTCGGACCCTCGTTCCCCATCGGCCTGCGGCTCAGCGCCAACGAGCACGTCGACGGGGGCCAGGGTCCGGAGGAGTACGCGGCGATCGCACAGGTCGTCGAGCGTGAGGGCCTGGATTACGTGGCGCTCAGCGACGGCAACTACGAGTCGATGTACCGCAGCGCGCCGGCCACCGACGCACCGGCGGTCGAGCACGGGGAGGCCCAGGTGTTCCGGGCGGCGCTGTCGTGCCCGTTGATCGTGGGGAGCACCCACGACCCGCGTCGCGCCGGCGCAGGTCGTGGCCGACGGTCACGCCGACGCGGTGATGTTCGTCCGTCCGATGATCGCCGACCCCGAGTACGCCAACAAGATCCGCGACGGTCGGCTCGAGGAGATCGTGCGCTGCGAGCGTGACAACGTCTGCATGCGCCGCATGATCATGGGCATGCCGATCCGCTGCCCCGTCAACCCGCGCATGGGCCGCGAGAGCCGACCGCCCGGCAAGCACCCGCCGATCGAACGCCTCATCAAGGCGCCCATCGAGCAGGCCGTGCTGACCGCCACCGGCTCGGAGCGCATCATGAGCCTGGCGGGGAAGGTCTCGAGGAAGTAGGCCGGCGACAGACACGCGGCGCATGCCGCCGCCTGTCAGGCGTCCAGGACCTCTGGGGTGATCGGCGTCGGCTCGACGCCGCCGATGCCGACCTGTCCACCGTCCACGACGAAGTCGGAGGCCGTGACCCACGACGACTCGTCGGAGGCCAGGTAGAGCGCGAGGTAGACGACGTCCTCCGGTCTGCCGAGGCGCCCGAGGGGCATCGGCATCGGGGGGAACCAGCCTTGGGCTGCGGCAGCACGGAACCCCGGCGTCACGATCAGTCCTGGGCTGATCGAGTTCGCGCGAATCCGGTGGCCGCAGCCCTCGGCCGCGAACTGGCGCGTCATCGCGATGACCCCGCCCTTGGTGGCCGCATGGGGAGAGCCCGGTGTGCCGGCCGATCCGACGTGACCGGCGACCGAGGCCGTGTTGATGATCGACCCTCCGCCGCGCCGGACGAGATGCGGCCAGGCCGCCTTCGTGGTCCACACGATGAGGTCGAGCTCATTGCGGACGGTGAACGTCCAGTCCTCGGGGTCGACGTCGCCGACGAACCCGGGCCTCAGCGCGCTGGCGTTGTTGTAGAGGATGTCGATTCCACCGGTCTCGGCGATGCCCCGTTCGACCCACGCACGCGCAGCGTCGACGTCGCTGAGGTCGACCGAGCCGAACGAGCTCATCTCGCCGCCGGCCTCACGCACCATCGCGGCCGTCTCCCGGTCGCGCTCGCCGTCCACGTCGCACCCGACGATGCGAGCGCCTTCGGCGGCGAACATCCGCGCCGCCTCGCGCCCCTGCCCGCCCGCCGTTCCAGTGATGAATGCGATCTTCGCCGCGAGTCGACCGGGACGGTTCGCTGCCATTGCCCACCCTCCAAGACCTCGGACCTCGTCGCGGGCCACCCGCCTGGTGGGTGGTGCGCTCTCGGGCAAAACGATACGATCCGGCGCGTTTCTGGTCAAGCTCGCCACGTTGCAGTGCGAGTCGCGTGTCGGCATCACGTGGAGACGCGAAGAGGGGGGAGTTGCGGTGACGGTCTCGGAGACGTTCCAGGGCCAAGTCTGGCGGAGGGGCGAAGAGGGATATGAGGACGCGCGGCGCGCGGCGGTCTGGCAGGAACGGAAGTTCGAGCGCTACCCGGACGTCATCGCTCGCCCCGCCAACGACGCGGACGTCGTGGACGCCGTGCGCTACGCGCGGCGGGAGGGTCTGAAGGTCAAAGCCCGCGGTGGCGGGCACAGCCACACCGGATCGGCGCTGCGCGATGGCCTGATGATCGACTTCACCGACCTCCGGGAGTTCACGATCGATCCGCAGACGCGTACGGGCACGGTGACCCCCAGCGTCTGGAGCTCCGAGTTCGGCGCCGCGGCCTGGGAGCACGGGCTGTTCTTCCCGGGCGGCCATTGCCCCGACGTCGGCATGGGCGGCTACCTGCTCCAGGGTGGTTTCGGCTGGAACGGACGTACGCTCGGCATGGCCTGCTCGAGCGTGCGTGCGATCGACGTGGTGACCGCCGAGGGTGATCTGATCCACTGCGACGACACCGCCAACAGCGACTACCTGTGGGCGGCCCGCGGCGCCGGGCCGGGCTTCTTCGGCATCGTGACCAGGTACCACCTCGATCTGCACCCGGCGCCGAAGGCGATGCAGGCCAGCGTCTACGTGTATCCGTTGGACGTGCTGGAAGAGCTTCTGCCGTGGTTCCTCGAGACGGGCGCGGGTCTGCCCCGGCCGGTCGAGGCCTTCATGATGGGCGCCTGGACGCCCGACGCCGACGAGCCGGTGCTGGTCATCTTCGTGGTCTCGTACTACGACGGCGAGGAGGAGGGCCGCGCCGCCCTCTCGCCGTTCGAGGCATCTCCCGTGATCGATCGCGCGCTGGTCCGCACCTTCGCCAGGCCGACGACGTACTCCGGGCTCTACGAGCTCATCGATGAACCTCCGCAGAGCCGCTACCACTGCGACGGGATGTGGACGGACACGCCGCCGGAGACGCTCGGCCCGCAGCTCTACGAGTTGTTCCGGACCCTGCCGCCGCCCAAGAGCACCCTGTTCATCTTCCCCTGGCGCGAGGCGCATGTGCACAACGGCGCCTTCTCGCTGCAGGCCGGACTCTACGTGTCCCCGTACGCCACCTGGGACGATCCTGCCCAGGACGATCGCTGCAGCGAGTGGGTGATCGAGCAGATGAAGCGACTCGAGCCGTTCTCCGTGGGCATCCAGCTCGCCGATGAGAACCTCATCAACCGTCCGGCGCCGTTCATGTCCCCCGAGAACCTGCAGCGGCTCGAGCGGCTACGCGCGATCTACGACCCAGACGGCCTCTTTCACAGCTACCTGGCCTGACTCCGGAGACGGCGCACCGTCTACGGGCCGTCAGGACTCCCTGCCGGCCGGTGCGGCGCGGCGGGCGACGTTGGATCGGGCCCAAGCCGCGGCCGACGGCGTGCTCGCACACGGCGCCGACGATGAGTGGACGATCAAGGAGCGTGCGAAGATGCGCGCGGACGTCTCCATGGCGCTGCAGCTGGCCCGCGAGTCCGTGCAGGTGCTGTTCGAGAAAAGCGGCGCCACCGGGATCCAGGACGACGTCGTCGTCCACGGTGTCTGCGCGACATCAACGCCCTGTCGGTCCACGCGCTTCTACACAGGAACAACGACTTCGGGATCTACGGCGGGGGTGCTGACCGGCGGTGAACCGCTCACGCCGCTGCTCTGACGCACGGCGCACGGCCCAGTACGCGCGGGCGGCCATAGCCCACCGCGCGACTTCAGGTGCACCGCAGCGGGTCCACACGGCGCGACATCGTCGTAGGATTGCTGCACGGCGCCGCCGGCGGACGCGCCGTCCAAGTGCGAGTCCTGCAGCGCGAAACGCCCCTTCTGAAACTACACGGACGCCAGGTACAGGCCGGCGTAGGCGACCGCCATCGGATCTCCCGGCCTCGCGGTGAGCGTGCGCTCGACGACGGGCGCGACGGGTGCGTCGGCGCCCATCTGCTCGTACATCGCGAGGACCGGCGGCGTCGCCATGACGCCGGGGCTCACGGAGTTCACGCGGACTCCCACCGCGACGCCCTCGGCCGCGAGCTGGCGGGTGAGCGCCAGGACCGCACCCTTGGCCGCGGCGTGGGCGGCCTGCGGCAACGACCGGGCACCGGCGAGCCCAGCCCCGGAGCCGATGTTCACGATCGCGCCGCCCGCCTCGGCGAGGTGAGGCCATGCCACCTGGGAGGCACGCCAGACGAGATGCAGCTCGTTGTCGATCGTGAACAGGTAGTCCTCGTCGCTCTGCTCGGCGAACGGAGCGAACCTCGGCATGCTGGCGTTGTTGTAGAGGACGTCGACGCGCCCGTGCCTCGCGACCGCACCCTCGACCCACGCCTCGACGTCGGACCGGTTCCCCAGGTCCACGGGAGCGCTCGAGTCGATGGCGCCGCCCTCGGCTTCGACCAGGCGGGCCGTCTGCGCCGCGCCCTCCGGGTTCAGGTCGCAGCCGACCACCGAGGCGCCCTCCCGTGCCATGAGCCGGGCCGTCACCCTGCCCATCCCGCTGCCGGTGCCGGTGAGCAGCACGACCTTGCCTTCCAGACGACCGGACACGGCCACCTCCCTGCGTTTCGCGGATGACGTCCCGATCCCAGCACGCGAGCAGTGCGAGGAGGCCAGGACGTGCACGGACTGCACAGCTCTGTGCGGGATCTGCCCAGTCCCGTCACGACGCGTCCCGTGCCCGAGTACAACCCGGTCCGACCAGCGATGCGGCACACCCGCCCGAGCTGCGAGGAGGAGAAGCCATGCTCGACACCAGCCGTCCGGTCCCGCCCGGCGTCACCGAGGACGCCCTCGACCGCGCGCTCGCCGCGATCGCCGCCGCGATCGGGGACGACAAGGTGGCCACGGACGCCGGGTCCCTCGCGGACTTCCAGGATCCGTTCCAGTTCCCCGGATCCGCCCGGAACGTCCCCTGCGGCGTCGTGAGCCCGAGGACCGTCGAGGAGGTCCAGGCGATCGTCCGGATCGCGAACGAGCACCGCGTCCCCCTCTGGCCTGTCGGCCGGGGGAAGAACAACGGATACGGTGGTGCCGCGCCGCAGGTGCGCGGCACGGTGATGCTGTCCTTCCGCGACATGAACCGGGTGCTCGAGATCGACGAGGAGCTCGGCTACGCCATCGTCGAGCCTGGCGTGAGCTGGTTCGACCTCGACGAAGCCATCCAGGCGGGCGGCCACGAGCTCGTCGCCTCGATCGTCGACATCGGCTGGGGCGGCGTCGTCTCGAACACGCTCGAGCACGGCCTCACGTACATGCCCTACAGCATCGACCAGGCGTCGCACTGCGGCTTGGAGGTGGTCCTGCCCGACGGCGACCTGCTCCGCACCGGCTCCGGCGCCATGGACGGCAACCCGACCTGGCCGCTCTACAAGCGCGGCCTCGGCCCGACGTCCACCGAGCTGTTCATGCAGTCGAACCTCGGCATCGTCACGAAGATGGGCTACTGGCTGATGCCGAAGCCCGAGGTCTACATGCCGCTGTGGCTGCAGCTGTGGGACGACGCGCGCATGCCCGACGTGGTCGATGCGCTGCGCGAGCTCATGCTGGCCGGCACGATCGCCATGCGCCCGCAGCTCTCCAACACGCTCTGCATGGCGTCCATGCTCACCGCCCGCGCGGACTGGTACGACGGCGCCGGCCCCATGCCGGAGGAGGTCATCGACCGGATCGCGAAGGAGCTCGGGCTCGGGCGCTGGATGATGCGCTTCGCGCTGTACGGCGACGAGGCGGTGGTCGACCACAACTTCGCCAAGCTCAAGAGGCGCTTCGAGTCGATACCGACGGTCTCGGTCGTCGGGGAGAAGCACGGCGCCGACGAGTGGAGGACGCTACCCAACCCGCACGAGCGGGTGATGATCGGCGTCCCGAGCATCGACCTGTACAAGATGGCCGGCTGGTCAGGCGGCGACGAGGGCGGCCACGTCGACTTCTCGCCGGTGATCCCGCTGACCGCGCAGCACGCGAAGGCCGCCCAGGACCTCTTCTCGAGGATGTGCACCGAGGCGGGCTTCGACTACCTCGGCGGGATGCTCCCGATCAACGGTCGGGCCACCACGTTCATCAACGTGATCCCGTTCGACACCAAGGACGAGGCGCAGGTAGACGCCGCGTACGAGCACGCGAAGCGGATGGTCGCGACGGCAGGCAAGCTCGGCTACGGCGAGTACCGCGCCCACCTGTCGTTCATGGACCTCGCGGCGGACCAGTTCGGCTTCAACGACCACGTGCAGCGGCGGTTCAACGAGGCGATCAAGGACACGCTCGACCCGAACGGCATCATCGCGCCCGGCAAGTCGGGGATCTGGGGGACGCGGCTGCGCGAGGCCGGCTTCCCGCAGCCGTAGGCCGTGCCCGTCACACCCGACCAAGACCTATCCGTCGCCTGCGCGCCGGCGCAGGGCGCGCGGAGACGATCCGTAGGCCTGGCGGAAGGCTCGGCTGAAGCTCGAGGCGTCGCGATAGCCCCACCGGGAGGCGATGGCGCCGATCGAGGCGTCGCTCGATCGGCGGAGGTCGGCAAGTGCCCGTTCGAGCCGCTGCTCGCGGATCCAAGCCGCCACCCCGCATCCGGAGGCGGCGAACAGCTTGTGCACGTAGCGCATGGAGACGAAATGAGCCCGCGCGATCTGCTCCGGACCGAGTCCGGGGTCGTGCAGGTGCTCCAGCGCGTACAGGCGCATCCGCTCGAGGAGCGCCGTCGAGCGCAGCCCCGGCGAGGCATCCCGCTCGCTGGCGCCGGAGAGGGTCCACAGCATGCCGACGAGCATGTCCGAGAGCCCCTCGGCCTCCGGCTCGGAGATCGGGGACCGCTCGACGGTGCGGGCCAGGCCGGCGAGGAACGGGGTCCCGAGCCGCACGATCGACCCCCTGCCGGGCGACATCTTCAGGGCCGAGCGCCGGGCGAGGACGGCGCCCCGGACGCCGAGCAGCCACTTCGGGAAGTTGAAGATCGCCACGTCCATCGCGTCGACCGACTCGAACACCGAGGGCCGCGACGAGTCGTGCGTGGCGAGCTCGCCGGGACCGAGCACGCAGGAGCGGCCGTCCTGCTCGATCCTGCACGAGCCGCGGCGCACCAGGTAGAGCAGGATGGACTCGGAGTCGCCGTCGCCGATCATCCGGGTGGTCCGCCTGACGCGATGCGGCACGCCGATGATCGAGCGCACCGCGACGGCCCCCACCCGGCCGCCGGTCAGGCGGGCCTCGAACGACCCCGCGCCCACCGAGTCCACGCGCATCGGGAAGAAGTGCTCGGCGATGCCCGCCGACCAGTAGTCCGGGCGATCGGACGCGGAGACCGTCCAGGTGTCGAGCAGGGTGGTCATCGCCGGGTCATGTCAATGCTGCCGCAGCTGCCCGGGGGTTGCCACCTCGGGCTGGTCACCACGGACACGAGGAGCTCCTCATGAGACTGCAAGGCCTGCACCACGTCACGATGCTCACCGCCGACGCGCGCGAGAACCTCCGGTTCGGCGCGGAGGTGCTGGGGCTGCGTTTCGTCAAGAAGACGATCCATTTCGACTTCGGCCAGTTCTACCACCTGTACTTCGCCGACGAGGACGCGACGCCGGGCGCAGTCCTGACCTGGTTCGAGATGCCCGACCTGCCCCAGGGGGAGGCGGGCGCGGGGATGATCCACACCATCGAGCTCGGCGTCGGCTCGGCCGAGGCGCTCGGCTTCTGGGAGGAGCGCCTGAACCGCGTCGGGTATCCGGCGCGCCGCGAGGACGGGGCGCTGCATTTCGAGGACCACGACGGGCTGCGCTTCGCGCTGATAGTGGCCGGGTCGGGCAACCCGCCGCTGCGTGCCGAGCATCCGGAGATCCCGGCGCAGCACGCGATTGTCGGGATCGAGGGCGCCCGCGCGTACGCCGAGGACCCGGCGGCGGCGAATCCGGTGTTGACCGACGTGCTCGGCTTCACCGACCTCGGCCACGGCGCCTACCGGCTCGACGGCGAGCTGCGCACGTTCGGCTGGGCGTACGATCCGGCGCCCGAGACCCCGGGCGAGGCGCGCGGGCGCGGGAGCGTCGCGCACATCGCGTGGGCGTCCGCCGACGCCGACCATCTGCAGTGGCAGCGACTCCTGCGGGAGGCGGGGCAAGATGTCACCGAGGTGAAGGACCGCGACTACTTCCGGTCGATCTACCTGCTCGAGCCCTCAGGCGTGCGGTTCGAGCTGGCCACGCTGTCGCCCGGCTTCACGCGCGACGAGGATTCCGAACACCTCGGCGAGGAGCTCTGCATCCCGACGCAGTACTCCGACCGTCGGGAGGAACTCGAGCGGACGCTGACGCCGTTGACCAACCCGCGGACCGCCTGGCGGAAGCACGAGCCGGCCTGAGGAGACCCACGCCATCGCCACCGTGACACGGTCAGACGACCTCCAGCGGCGCGACCTCGTGGAGCGCGGGGAGCACCTCCTGGGCGAAGAGCCGGGACTCCTCCAGGGAGAAGGACTCGATGACGAGCCGGCGTGCGCCGGTCTCCTCCAGCGTCTCCAGGAGGCTCTCGCGCACCTGGTCGGGGGTGCCGACGACGGCGATCGCGGGTCGTCGTCCCTTGGGGCCGTCGGAGACGAGGATCTCGGCGTCGGTCGTGGGAGGCGGTGCTGCGCCGCGCTCGACGTACATCGCGATGAAGCGCTCGATGGAGGTGACCATGCGCTCGAGCTTGCGCTGGGCCTCCTCCTCGGTCTCGGCGATGGCCACGAAGCGCTCCACCATGCAGTTCGCACCTGTGAGCTCGTGGCCGTGCTCGCGGCCGACCGTCGTGAGGTGCTCGAGCGCGTCGCGGTGGTCTGCGGTGGTGCCGAAGTTGCGCATGACGCTCCAGCCGTTGCGCGCGGCGATCTCCGTCGTCGCCTGGCTTGCGCCGCCGAGCCAGACGGGCAGCGGGTCCTGCAGCGGCGGCGTGGCGATCGTCGTCGGGCGGGGTACCTGCCAGAACTCGCCGTCGAAGGTGAACTCGCGCTCGGTCAGCGCGATGCGCAGCAGCTCGACCCCCTCGATCCAGCGCCGCATGAACACATCGTCCGGCATGACCCGTCCGAGTGTCAGCCCGACCTCGCCCGGGATGCCGCGCCCGATGCCGAGCTCGAAGCGGCCGTCGCTGAGGGCGTCGAGCGTGCCTGCCTCCTCGGCGACGCGGATCGGGTTGTAGAGCGGCAGCACGGTGACCGCCGTGCCGAGGCGGATCCGGCTCGTCCGGGTCGCGGCGGCCGCCAGCAGGAGGTGCGGCGCGGGGCACGCGAACGCGCGGGCGTGGTGCTCGGTGACCGTGAGGCCGTCGAAGCCGAGCTCCTCGGCCTCCACCGCGAAGTCGACGAAGTCGAGGATCTGGCGCTGCTGCCAGCGCGGATCGTCGTAGTCGGGCGCGGGATCGTCGGTGTGGAGACCGACGCCGTAGGTGTGGACCACCTTGATCCGGTCTGCGTCATCACTGAGCTTGGGCATGACGGGACCATCTCAGCCTCCGGGTCGTTTGTCAACACGTGTCAAATTTCCCTGACGTATGTCGAAATGCGCATAGAGTGCGCGTCATGACGAGGAGCGCGACGACGCGACGGCGCCCGCAGACCTCGCGGGGGGACGTCCGCGAAGCCCGGCTGCTGGAGATCGCGGAGCGGCTGTTGCGCGACGGACGCTTCGAGGCGACCTCGATCGCCGAGATCGCAGCCGCGGCGGACATCACCCGGTCGGCCTTCTACTTCTACTTCGCCTCCAAGGAGCGGTTGCTGGAGCGGCTCATCGAGACGACGCTCGCCGAGTTCATCGACCGCCGCCTGTCCGATCTGGACGCCCGGGACGCGCCCCCGGCCGAGCGGTTGGGCCGCCTGCTCCACGGCGTCGCGGAGATGTGGGTCGAGCACGGCGTGGTCCTGTCAGCGGCTGCCGAGCTCGCGGCCAGCGTGCCGGCGCTGTTCGACCGCATCGCCGGCGTCATCGCGTCAGGGGTCGAGACGCTGACGCCCGTCCTGGCGGAGCACGACGGGGACACCGACCCGGTGGCCGTGCGCGAGACGGTCTCCGCGCTGCTGTGGATGGGTGAGCGCACGTTCTACGTGCTCGCCCGGAGTGACCCCTCGCCGGAGGAGTACCACGCGCACGCCGACCGGCTGCTCGTCATCTGGGTTCGCGCGTTCGGTCTCGAGGACGAGCTGGCGAGGACGACGCATGACTGGGGAGGCGACGACGGTGACGCGCGTGGAGCTCTCCCGCGACCCGTATCCGGCCTACCGCCGGCTGCGCGACCAGGGTGCGTGCGTGTGGCTGGAGGCAGCAGGCCGCTACGTCGTGCCGCGCTGGGAGGACGTCGTGGAGCTCGACGACCGTCCCGGGATCACCGCCCGCGAGGATCCGTCGCTCATGACCCGCGCGATGGGCCGGTCGATGCTGCGGACGGACGGTGACGAGCACGCGCGGCTGCGCGCGCCGGCGCAGGCGCCGCTGCGCTTCCGTGGCTTCGCGGCGCGGTGGGGCGACATGCTCGAGCGCGAGGCGCACGACCTCCTCGAGCCGCTGCGCGATCGAGGGCACATGGACGTGCTGCGCGACTTCGCCGGCCCGTTCGCCGCGCGGACGCTGAAGCTGCTGCTCGGGCTGCACGCCGCGCACGACGCGGACCTCGAGTTCGCCTCGCAGGCGTTCATCGACGGCATCGGCAACTACGCCGACGACGCCGACACCTGGGAGCGCTGCGAGCGCGCGAACCGGCTCGTCGACGAGGCCATCACCGTCGACTGGGACCTCGCCGGGGACGGGACCGTCCTTCGCGCCCTCGTCGACTCCGGCACCTACGGCGAGGACGAGGTCCGCGCGAACATCAAGCTCTTCATCTCCGGCGGACTGAACGAGCCGCGCGACGTGATCGCCACGACCCTGCATGCGCTCCTGGCCGACCCCGAGCAGGAGGCGCTCGCGCGCGAGGACCCGGAGAACCTGGCCAAGGCGACCGAGGAGAGCCTGCGGTGGACCTCGCCGATCGGGATGTTCCCGCGCGTCGTGCACGAGGACACCGAGCTGGGCGGCGTCGAGCTGGCCGCGGGCAGCGCGGATCGGCGTCCTCATCGCCTCCGCGAACCGCGACGAGCGCCACTGGGAGGATCCCGACCGCTTCGACCTGCGTCGCGCGACCGTCCGGCACATGGCCTTCTCGCGCGGCCCGCACGTCTGCCCGGGTGCGTACGTGGCGCGCCAGCAGGTCGCGCGCGCCGCGCTCCCCGCGCTGCTCGCCCTTCCCGGGATCCGCCTCGCGTCGGCCGTCGTGCCCTATCAGGGGTGGGTCTTCCGCGGTCCGACCCGCCTCGACGTCACCTGGAAAGGACGCGCATGAGCATCTCCGAACCGGTCCCCGGCCTGCACCGCATCCCGTTGATGGGCGGCTTCGTGGCCGCCTACCTGCTCGCCCACGACGGTGAGCTGACGCTCGTCGACACCGGCCCGCCGGGCAGCCTCCCGGAGATCGAGGACGCCGCTCGCGCGGTCGGCCTGGACATCGGCGACGTGACGCGGATCGTCGTCACGCACGCCCATGCCGACCACAGCGGCTCCGCGGCCGCCGTGCGTGAGCGCACCGGCGCGCCGATCCTCATGTCTGCGGCGGATGCCCGGCTCATCGCGTCGGGCTGGTCCTCGCGCGGCGTGACGGTCCTGCCGGGCTATGAGGACACGCTGCCGTTGCCGCCCGGGGTGACCGCCGAGATGCTCGCCCAGCCGGCGCCGATCGAGCCGTTCGACGTCGACCCGGAGCTGGCGGAGGGATCCGTGCCGGGCGTCGCCGACCTCGAGGCGATCGCGACGCCCGGGCACTGCGAGGGCCAGATGTCGCTGCTGTGGCGCCGTCAGGGCGGCGTGCTGCTCTGCGGCGACGCGGCCGGCAACTTCGACGCGCTCGCCATCGCGGCCGTGGGCGAGGACTTCGACGTGGCCCGGGACTCAGCGAGGCGCCTCGCCGCCCGCGACTTCGAGGTCGCGGTCTTCGGCCACGGCGAACCGCTGACCGAGGGCGCCTCGGCGCAGTTCCGCCAGGCCTTCAGCTCTTGACCTACTTGTGTCGGGCCGCCTTCGATGCGAGCCCCATGAGGCGTTCGGAGCCCTTGAGCGCGAGAACTGCCTCCTCCACCGGCCGCCGCGCGAAGCGCGTCGGGGGAACGCCACGTCCTGTCCGGCTCTCACGCCCCATGCGCGCATTGCGGTGACAGCGCACGGGGAAGTTCAGCAGAAGTCGGCATAGGCACTCGGTGCTGCGATCACACGGGCCCGCGGTCAGTGCCTCGGCTGCCCGCCGAGGGTCGTTGATGTTGCTCAACAGCAGGGGGACGTCGACATGGGATCCATGACGATCCGGTTGGGCATCTCCAGCGTGTTGATCCGCAGCGGCCGGAGCAGCGCGCCGAGGTCGTCGCCGTCACGAACGTAGCCGGAAGGTCGGCGGTCGTGTCGACGTATGCGGCGCGCCCGCCGTCGGCACCTTCGCCTCGAAAGCGAGGGCCGTCTACGACCGCCCGCCGGTCGACCGGTTCGTCCGCGGACGAGCCGTCCTGCTCGGCGACGCGGCTCACCCGATGCTGCCGTTCTTCGCGCAGGGGGCGGGCCAGGCGATCGAGGACGCAGCGACTCTCGCCGTCGCGCTCGGCTCGAACCCGAGGCGCGAGGCCCTCCGGCGCTACGAGGCGGTCCGCGTCCCTCGCGCCCGCCAGGTCCAGTCCGCCAGTCACGGCCGGCTGCACGTCAACCACCTCGCGGACGGCCCCGAGCAGGAGATCCGCGACCGCGGTTTCGACGAGCAGGACCCGCTCGAGAGCAGTCGCTGGCTGTACGCATACGACGCCGAGTACGAGATCCGGGAAGCCGAGGTCAGCGCTCAGAGCTGACCGCGAGAGCGAGACCGGCGCATCATCGAGCGGGACCACGGCACCCCGGCGTGGTACCGACGTGGTACCAATCCACCCAGAAGCGCCAACACACCAGAAGAAGGGAAAGCACGCGCGCACGCGCGATCTGCCCCTTCTGGAGCTACACGGAAGCGGTTGTGGTCCAGGCCGGTCGGGGGTTCGAGTCCCCTCGCTCACCCCTTGTAGTTCCGGGAGAACTCGATGGACGGGGCCCTGACACCGGGGCCTCGTGGTACCAATTTGGTACCGAGTTCTCCGCGTGGGATCGGCTCGCGGCCCCGCTGTTGAGGCGTGCCGATGGCTAGCCCGGCGCCCTCTCGCCTCTCCCACGTCACCGGTTCGCTGCTCCTCTGGAGCGACGCCAACGGTCGCGACACTGGACGGCAAGTGGCGGCAAGACGGCCGCCAGGTCAAGCGAAAGCTCGGCGTCAAACGCACATCCGGCACCCGCGACGGTCTCACGCGCGCGCGGGCCGAGCGCGAGCTGCGCCGGGTCATGGACGAAGTCGCCGTCGAGCCTGCCTGGAGCAGCTCTCCTTGGAGGAGGCCGGGCGCCGGCACGTCGATCGCCTGGAGCTGCTCGGTCGCGAGCGCTCGACGCTCACGTCACTGCGCAGGCACGACGACCGGCTTGATGACCTCACCACGATTGACAGCGCGCAGCGCTGCCGTAGCGCCCTCCAGCCCGACGGGCGCGTCGAACATGCGGTTCCAGTCGAAGCTGTGGCGGCGGTGGCGGAGGAACTCGAGCGCCCTCGCGAGGTCCGCGATGTCGCCGTTCATCGAGCCCAGCACGCGCAGTTCACCGCGCATGACCGCGTGCATCGGGATCGGCTCGGCCCCGACGCCGGCGATGCCGACCGCGACGGAGGTTCCTTTGCGGGCGGTCATGAGCACGCCTTCTCGGGCCGAGGTGGGTCCGCCCGCCAGGTCCAGCACGAGCTCGGCGCCGAGACCGTCGGTCAGCTCGCGCACGCGTGCGATGCGGTCGTCGGGGTTGGCCGCGTCGTGCAGCGAGATGGTTGTGTCGGCGCCCCATGCCCTCGCGACCGCGAGCCGGGCGGCAGACGCGTCGATCGTGATGACCGTCGCGGCTCCCGCGGATCGGGCGTACGCCGTCGCGAGCAGCCCGAGCGGGCCGGCGCCTTGGACGACGACCTTCGCGCCGGGCGTGATGCCGCCGGCCGTGGCGAAAGCGCGTAGCGTCGTCTTGCCTGCGCATGCGGCGGCGGCCGCCCAGGCGTCCTCGACGTCGTCGGGGACGAGAAGTCGTTGCGCGCCGGGGCGGACGTACACGTGCTCCGAGAGGCCGCCCACGGCGAACGGCGACCGGTCCGCGCGCTGGGAGAACCCCATGCCGCGGCGCTCGCACATCACCGTCTCGCCCAGCACAGTGCACGCGTAGCAGTGGCCGCAGACCGCTTCGGACCAGACGATGCGGTCGCCGACCGATATCTCGCGGCCGAGCGCGTCGCGGGTCTCGTCGCGGTCGATCGCGCAGACGCGACCGACCATCTCGTGGCCGTGGATCATCGGCAGCACGACATCGACCATGCCCGCGAGGCGTCCGTCCCACAGGTGCGCGTCCGTTCCGCACAGCGTCGTGCACGCGATGCGCACGACCGCTGCGCCCGGCTCGAGATCCGATGGCAGCGGGACGTGCTCGAGCACGAGTGGCGCGCCGTACTCGTGCATGACCGCGGCTCGGGTGCTCGCGGGGATCGTGCCCGTGACGCGTGTCATTGCAGGAGCTGCCCGCCGTCGACCGGTACGACGGTGCCCGTGATGTGACCCGCCGCATCGGAGACGAGCAGCAGGACGATGGGCACGAGGTCCTCGGGGCGTGCGAGCCGCCGCAACGGTATCCGCGCTTCCCACGCCTGCCTGGCCGCGGTGTCATCGGTCAGGCGACGGGTCATCGGCGTCTCGACGGGCCCCGGAGCCACCGCGTTCACCCGGATGCCGTGCGGCGCCAGCTCCAGGGCCGCCGAGCGCGTCAGCGCGTTGACCGCCGCTTTCGTCGCCTCGTAGTGGCCGAGACCGGGCGTCGGCTGGCAGGCCCCGATCGAGCTGATGTTCACGATGGCTCCGCCGCGGCGACTCGCGATCATCCGTCGCGCCACCACCTGGATGACCACGAACGTGCCACGCAGGTTGACGGCGATCACCCGGTCGAGCGTGTCGAGAGGCAGGTCGACGAGCGGGCCGCTGCCGCCGGCGATCCCGGCGCTGTTGACGAGGATGTCGGGATCGCCGACGCGCGCCGCAGCATGCAGCAGCGCGCGCTCGACCGACTCCGCGGACGAGACGTCGGCTTCGAATGCCACAGCCTCCAGCTCGGTCGCGATGCGCTCCGCGGCGTCGATGTTGCGGTCGAGGAGCACGACGCGAGCCTCCTCGGTCGCGAGCGCACGCGCGATCGCCTCGCCGATGCCGCTCGCGCCGCCCGTGACCACGGCGACACGGTCAACCAACGACATCGCGGTCCATCCAGAGATCGGCGACCCGATCGCGGATGACGTCGCCGTGGCGCTCGAGGACGTCCAGCGCGCCGAGGTCGTCCTCGAGCTGTTGGACGCTCGTCGCGCCGAACAGCACACTCACCGTCGCGGACTGCGTGAGGCAGAACGCGATCGCTAGCTGCGCGGGCGTCGCGCCGAGCTCGGCAGCGACCTCCGCCACCCTCGGGGCCGCCGCGCGGATCGCCTCGCGAATCCCGCCGGGATCGGCACCGATCGCACGCTCCGGCTGCAGTTTGCCGACGAGGATGCCGCCCTCGAAGACGTCAGATGCCTGCAGGCCGATGCCGATCTCCTGGAAGAGGTCACGGAAGGCGTCGCTCTCCGCCATGCGGCGCCGGCAGACGCTGTACTTCAGCTGCGCGAACTGCGGACCGGGCATGCCTTCGTGCTCGGCGAACTCGTGGACGCGGCGGATGTGCTTCGCCGACCAGTTGTTGACGCCCCAGCACCCGAGTCGTCCATCCCGCACCAGCTCTGCCAGCTCCGACACGACGGCCTCGAGGTCCAGCCCGTCCACGCGGACGTCGCCGAGGACCGCGATATCCGCGTACTCGGTGCCCACGCGGTCGAGTGCCATGTCGAGCTGCTCCCTGAACGACTGCCGGGGCCAGACGTCGAGCCAGAGCTTCTCGCACAGCACGAGCTCGTCGCGTCCGATGCCGGCGTGCTGCACGAGCCGGCCGAAGATGACGTCCGTGAACGAGTGATACGTGGAGCGGCTGGGGTCGGGCGCGAACTTCCCGTAGACGCCGACGTCGAACAGGTTGATGCCGGCGTCGACCGCCCGGCGAAGAAGCTCCGCGCCGTCGTGGAAGTCCATGCGGTCGTAGGTGTGCCACGACCCCAGCGAGAGGACGGACACCTCCGGGCCGGCTGGGCCTGCTTTCCGCCTAGGGACGCTCGCAGCATGCGTCATACGTAGCTCCTGGATGTGTGATCGTGGGTCAGGGAACCGGTGCGGGAATCGCTAACGTGGCGCGCCTGTCGCCCGCCAGCAAGCAGCAGATGGTCTACGAGCTCATTCGGGAGCGCATCGTCGAGGGTGCCTACTTGCCCGGCCACCGGATCGTGCTGGACGCGATCATCCGCGAGCTGAAGGTGAGCCCGATGCCTGTCCGCGAAGCGATACGGCGTCTGGAGGCCGAAGGCTGGGTCGACTACAAGCGCCATCAGGGCGCGACGGTGGCGCGGCGCGACGTGACCTCGTGGGCGTCGGAGATGGCGACGCTCGCGGTGCTCGAGGGGTACGCCACAGCGCTCGGATCGAGGACGTTCGACGCCGACGACTACCGCCACCTGCGGGAGCTGAACGCGCAGATCCGCGACGCGATCCAGCGCCTCGACGTCCCCGCCGTCGTCGAGCTCGACCGCAGGTTCCACGAGTACCTCTACGACCACTGCCCCAATCCGCACACGCGTGCAGTCGTCACCAGCTCGGTTGAGCGGCTCGGGACACAGCGCGATGGACTGCTGCACCGCGTGCCGCCGCGCGGCATGGTCGCCGTCGAGGAGCACGAGCACCTCGTGGCGATGCTGGAAGCCGAGGAGCATCCCCGGGAGATCGAGCACTTCGTTCGCCACCATCGCCTCAACGATGTGGCGTGGGTGGAGCAGCATCAACCGGCGCTCACCCGTGCCGTCGGCCAGGCGTCTGCTGGCATCGCGTGAGGCTCGTCGCGCCGGGCGCGGGCGGGGTCAGCCAGTTCGCCGGCCCCCGCCGTTCGCACCTCGGTCAGCCCTTGTTCACGTCGTGCGTGGCCTCGTACTCACGCACGTACTTCAGGTCCGGGTATGAGTCCGGGATGTCTGTGCACCCCTCGGCCTCGACCATCTTGCCGTCCTTTGGCGTCACCATGCGGTCGGTGTTGTTCGGGACGTGCAGCTTCATCTTCTGGAAGTACCAGGGCTTGCAGAGGATGTCGGTCTTGTAGTTCTTGATGTTCAGGAGGGCCTTGTTGATGCCTTCCTTGGTGAGCTGGTCCTCGGGCAGCTTGAGGACGTTGTCGGTGAACATCTTTGCGGCGACGAAGCCCATCTGGCCGAAGCTGCCGATCGGGTTGTCGGGCGAGTACTTCTTGTTCACGGCGCGATAGAGCTGCATGTCGGGACCGTTGGAGTCCAGCAGCGCCAGCTCGGCGTTGATGAAGATCTTGTTGTCCCACTGCGAGCCCAGGGCGTCGGGCACCGAGGTGTCGTTCAGCGGCGTCGACGACGCCCACTTGACCTTGTCGATCAAGCCCTGCTGCGCAGCAGCCTGCAACACCTTGACACCCTCCGGCGGGGTGAAGTCCAGCACCACGCCGCCACCGTCGCCGGCCTGGGCCGTGATGGCCTGGGCGAGCGACGAAGGATCGGACACCGGCACGCTCTCGAGGCGGCTGACAGTCTTCAGGCCCTTCTCCTTGGCGTAGGACAGGGCGATCTGGTTGACCGCGGCGCCGCCGGGCTGCTTCGGCGTCACCATGACGATCGTGCCCTTGGCGCCGAGCTTGTCGATGGCGTAGCGCACGGCCCCGAGGCTCGAATAGCCCGGGCCCATGTTCAGCGCGGCGATGTTCGGCGTGTTGAAGCACTCGTTCGGGACGCCGGCCACGATCGGGTAGAAGCCGTTCTTCTCGTAGTAGCCGCTGTTGACGGTGCAGTCGAGGATCGAGAACCCGGCGACGAACGCGTCGACCTTGTCGGACTCCGCCAACTTGGTGGCCAGCGAGCCGACCTGCTGCGGATCGGTGCTGTGCTCCTCGACGATGAAGTCGACGGGGTGGCCGTTGATGCCGCCGTTGTCGTTGACGCACGTGAAGTACGCCGCCGCGGCGTCGGAGCCGTCGGTGAAGTCGATGCCCGGAACCTTGGTCACGATCGAACCGACCTTGATCGGCGTTCCCGTCGCCTTCTTGCCGTTCGCCAGCCCGCACTTGGTCGCGGTGGGCGTGGTCCCGCCCGCCTCTTTGGCGCTGCCTCCTCCGCCATCGTCGTCGCCGCAGCCGGCGACCACAACCGACAGCGCAGCCAACGCGCACAGCAGGCGCAGCGGTCTCCCGAACCCCATCACTCGCAGCCTCCTCACATCTCCGCGCTCGACGTTCACCGGCAAACCAGATCGTATACGAAGACGCACGCGATCATCTAATGACATCTTCTGTTGATTTTTCGTAGGATCATGCCTCGACGGCCGTGACGTCGCCGGATCACGAAAGGAGCCACCTTTGTCGCACCGCGAGCGCAACCGCCGGGTCGTCCGCGACTTCTACGAGCTGGCGTTCGAGCAGAAGCGCCCGACGGAGGCGGCCGAGCGGTACTTCGGCGAGCCGTACATCCAGCACAACCCCTTCGTCGCCGACGGCATCGAAGGCTTCAAGACGTTCTTCGAGAACAGCACCCAGCGACGCAACGAGGACTACCAGCAGCGCATCCTGCGGATCGTCGCCGACGAGGAGCTCGTCGCCGTTCACGCGACGATCCATCGCTCCGCCGACGATCGCGGCATCGTGCTCGTCGACATCTTCCGGCTGGAGGACGACAAGATCGTCGAGCACTGGGACGTCTACAAGGACATCCCCGACCCAGCGGGCATCCCGCACGAAAACGGCGTCCTGTGATGAGCCAGGCCGAAACAAACCGCCAGGTCATCGAGGAGTTCTACGACCTCGCCTTCGTCCAAAAGCGCCCGCGCGAGGCAGCGGCACGCCACATCGGTGAGACGTACACCCAGCACAATTCGTTCGTCCCCGACGGCGTGGACGCGTTCATCGAGCACTTCGAGCACTCGCAGGCGCACAAGTCACCGCACTACAGGCAGCGCCCGCTTCGCTTCGTCGTCGATGAGGATCACGTCGCCGTGCACGTGATGATCAACCGAACCGAGGACGACCCAGGCATCGTGCTCGTCGACATCTTCCGGCTCCAGGACGGCAAGATCGTCGAACACTGGGACGTAGGCATGCCGATCCCCGACCCCGCCACGGTGCCACACGACAACGGCGTCATCTAGTGGAGTACCCGGCAACGTTTTGCCGGGTTGACGTAGCAAGGCTCGCGGCGGTCGTTGTCGAATCCTCGCGTCGAGATGGCTCGGCGCGAGGAGGCAGACTTGGCGGTCAGGGTGCTGTTGCGCGAGATCACCAACGAGGAGGGCAACCGGCTGTTGCGGATTGTGCGTCGGGGTCGGTGGTGACGTGGCGCCGCGCGCAGATCGTGCTCCTGGCGGCGTAGGCGATGGTCGGCGTGTCGAACTCCCTGAGCGCCTCGAGCACCGAGTCGGCGAGCCGTGCCTGCGCCGGATGGGTCACGGTCATCTCCTGGGTCGTCGGGGCGGCCGGAGTATCGCGGTCGGCACACTGTGGGCAGCACGGATGCCTCGATCGCCGGTGATCGGCGATCCTCATCGCTGCCGTCGTCGAATCGAGGGGAGATCACCGCATGCGCACGACCGCGCACCCGCCTGTCGCCGCAGACGACATCGAGAAGCTGAGGTCCGCGCTGGTTGCCGCGCTGGGCGCAGAGGCGGTGACCGACGACGCCGACGCGTTGGTCGAGTTCCGCGATCCGTACTGGGTCCGCGGCTCGGACGACTTCGACGCGTCTCTGGCCGTCGCGCCGACGAGCACCGAGCAGGTGCAGCAGGTCGTGCGGCTCGCCAACGAGCACGGCGTCCCGCTGTGGTCGTTCGGGCAGGGCCGCAACAACACGTACGGTGGCCCGGCACCGCGTTCGCGGCTCGGTGATCGTCAACCTGCGCGAGATCAACCGGTGGTGCCCAGGGTCAACGAGGAGCTCTGCTACGCGGTGGTCGAGCCCTGGGGGTGCGCTTCTTCGACCTGGACGACGCGTTGCTCGAGGCGGGCGGCCGGCGTGGCTGGTCGATCCCCATCGGGGTGGGGCAGCGTCGTGGGCAACACGCTGGACTACGGCCGCGGCTACACCCCGTACGGCGACCATCCCGCCAATGTATGCGGCATGGAGGTCGTGCTGCCCGACGGCGAGGGTGCTGCGCACGGGCATGGGCGGTCAGACCGACAACGCCGCTGGCACGCCTACCAGTACTCCTTCGGCCCGTCGCTGGACCGCATCTTCATTCAGCAACTTCGGGATCGTCACGAGCATGGGCGTCTGGCTCATGCCGTCGCCCGACGTGCTGCTGTCGTGCGGCGCCGTGTGGGAGGGGGACGAGGCGCTCGCCGCGATGGCCGACGCCCTGCGCGCGCTCATGCTCGAGGGCGTGCTGCACACCTACCCGATCCACTGGCTGCGGCAGGCTGAACATCGGCATCGACGGCGCGCCCGCCATCGACCCCTCCGACCCGACGTGGCGGCTGCGCTTCGCACTCTACGGTCGCCGCGGTCAGCGCGTCGACCTCGACTGGTC
>CAWIOK010000022.1:0-19234 GCA_963837655.1 uncultured Solirubrobacterales bacterium | reverse complement strand
GTCTCGCCGCGTACAACATCCTGCGCGAGATCACGACGGCATCGGACACCCTGCGAGGCGTCTACGTGCTGGGCAAGGCAGCGACGCTGAACGCCGCGGTCGGCGACGTGATGCTGTCCAGCGTCATCTTCGACGAGCACTCACGGTCGACGTACTGGCTGGACAACGCGTTCTCGGTCGAGGACATCGCGCCGTACCTCCTGTTCGGCTCCGGGCTCGACAACCAGCGAGCGGTCACGGTGAAGTCGACGTTCCTCCAGAACCGGGAGTACCTCGACTTCTACTACCGGGAGGCCTTCACCGTCGTCGAGATGGAGGCCGGGCCCTTCTGCAACGCGGTCTACGAGATCGCCGATGTCGATCGCCACCCGACCGGCGAGGCCGTGAACTTCGCCAAGCTCCCGATCGACCTCGGGATCATCCACTACGCCTCCGACACGCCGTACACGCAGGCACGCACGCTCGGCGCCCGAGGGCTCTCCTACCACGGCATGGATTCGACCTACGCGGCGACGGTCGCGATCGCGCGGCGGATCCTCACGCTGGAGGGCGCCATCGGCCCGGCGTCGCCCAGCAGCTCCAGCCAGCCCATCAGTTCACAGCTTCGACAGGGACCGGGGCCCGGTCCGCGATCGCCGCTGTGACCGGGCCGGACGCACGCACACCCGGATGCCGCGCAGCGCGCTGCCAGGATGAGCTCGCTCGCTGAGCCCATCTCGTCCCGCAACAAGGGCCGGATGGCGACCGGGACGCCGGCCGCCCGGGCGCGTCGCAGCGCGACGGTCCTCGTGACGCTCGGAAGGATCCGGCCGTCGAGCGGCGGCGCCACGAGCGTTCCGCCGACGACCGCCAGGACCGCCGCGGCACCCGCCTCGAGCACAAGACCGTCGAGGTCGACGAGCAACGGGTGCGCCGGGGCGACTGCGTCGGCGAGCGCGTCGATCCAGCGTCGGTCACGCCACTTGTGAGCACCGAGCCCGCCCGGGACCGTGACGGGCTCGATCGCCTCGGCCCTGGCGGCTGCGACGGCCGGGCCCGGATCGACGACGACGCGGCCATCGCGATCCGCCAGCAGCCGCAGCCCCGCCCGCCGCGGCATCCGCCATCTCGCGTTCGATCATCGCCGGTGGCGCCGCCCCGTAGAGCTCGCGCATCGAGGCCTCCAGACGCGCAAGGTGCAGCGCTCCGAAGACCGGCACGCCGCCCACGACCTTGATCGTCTCCAGCAGACCGCCGCGAGCGTCGGGGCGCCGTGCCGCGCGCGCTGACAGCCGCAGCGGCTGGGGAGCGCTTCCGGCCACGAACGACGGCGTGCCGCGCCGATCGATTCCATGAGTGGACGTGCCTTGTTCAGTGCCTCGACGGCCTCCGCGTCGGGATCGGAGTCGGCCACGATGCCACCGCCGACGTCGAGCCAGATGCGCCCATCGTGAATCTCGAAGGTCCGGATGACGACGCTGAGCTCCAGGCCCGCGGCCGGCGACGCGAACCCGACAGCGCCGGTGAAGATCTCCCGCGGGCTGGACTCCAGCTCGTCGATCACCTCCACGGCGGCGATCTTCGGCGCGCCGGTGACCGAGCCGGGCGGGAAGGCAGCGCGCAGCAGGTCGGCGTCATCGGATCCCTGGCGGCGCACCGCCGCGACCTCCGACACGAGGTGCCACACACCTGGATGCGCTTCCAGGGACATGAGCTCCGGCACGTGCACGGTGCCGTAACGCGCGACGCGCCCGAGGTCGTTTCGGACGAGGTCGACGATCATGACGTTCTCCGCGCGGTCCTTCTCGCTGGCCGACAACTCGACGCCGGCGTCGTCGGCGGCATCCGGGCCCCGGCGGCGGGTGCCCTTGATCGGCCGGCTGGACACCTCGTCGCCGTGGCGCTCGAGGAACAGCTCGGGCGACAGGCTCGCGACCGCGCCCCAGGAGCCATGGAGGAAGGCCGCGCGATCCGGCGCCAGGCGGGCCACGACCCGCGCGAAGAGATCGACTGGCTCGCCGGTGAGCGTCGACTCCAGGCGCGCCGCGACGTTGGCCTGGTAGAGATCGCCGTTGATGATGCGCTCGCGCGCAGCTGCGACCGCCCGCGCGTGACCGGCGGGCGACGGCGTCATCCGCCACTCCGCGGTGCTCGCGTCGCCCGGTTCCAGCGACGATGCTGCGGCAAGACGAGCGGCGAGCTCGTCGCGGCGTGCGCGCAGGACCGCGTCGCGCTCTGGCGTCCACAGCGCCTCGAACCACCAGCGTCGTTCGGGGTCGAGGCGCAGCAGATGGTCGTAGTACGCGACCGCGAACGGTGGCAGGCGGCGCGACCGCAGAGGACCCTCGGTGATCGCATAGCCCAGATATCCGAACCACCCGCCGCCGCCGAAGCCCTCCTCGGCGTCGCGCGGCGGATCACCTGCAGCGGCGACCGTGGCAAAGGGATCGGCGGTGGGCGCCGCGTGCCGCACCGGCCGCGAACCGACAAGCGCGCCTCCTCCCGACGAGCGGCCGACGAGGGCGAACGCGTCCGCCTCTCCGCGGACGAGCAGCGCTTCGTGTCCGGGGGCGATCCGGCCCTCCAGGGGCTCGCGCAGGGCGACCGTCACCAACCCATCGTCGCATGGCGCCCCATGCGACGATCGTGGCTCAGGCCCTCGCGGCGGCGCGCCAGCGGCCGGGCGCGATGCCCGCATGACGCTTGAAGGCTGCAGCGAACGAGAACTCCGACGCATAGCCCAGCGATCGGGCGATCGCCGCAAGGCCCGCGTCGCCGTCGCGCAGCTGCTCGCGGGCGAGCGCCATCCGCCAGTCCGTCAGGTACGCGAGCGGCGCCACGCCCAGCAGCTCGCCGAAGCGCCGCGCGAACGTCGCGCGCGACAGGGACGCCTCGGCCGCCAGCGCGGCCACCGTCCATGGTCGCTGCGGGTCGCTGTGCAGCGCGCGCAGCGCGGCGCCGACCGCTGGGTCGTCCATCGCGCGGAACCACGCCGGGGCGGCGCTGACGTCGGATGCGAACTGCTCGCGCAGCACCTGCACGAGCGCGACGTCGAGCAACCGGTCCAGCAGCGCCTGCTGGCCCGGCGCGGCCTGTAGCAGCTCCGCGCCGAGGATGTCCATCGTCGCGCGCAGGCTGGAGCCGACCTTCGGGCGCAGGTGGATCACCTCGGGCAGGCCGTCGAGCAGCGGCGCGCACAGGTCGCCTTCGAACCGGTACGCGCCGCAGAAGAACACCGCGCCCGGTCCGCTCCCGCGGTCGTCGATCGTCAGCTTGCGCGACGCCGCACCCTCCGCCCCGGACGCGCTGATCGCGTTCATCGGCCGGCATGCGGCGCCGGGCGCATGCCCCATGTGGTGCTCGACGGTCCCGCGGACGAGCACGAAGTCACCTGGCAGCACGCGCCGGGCCGCCGCCGGATCGTCCGCCCACAGGTGCGCCTCGCCGTCGACGATCCCGTGCACCGCCATCCCGAAGGACGGCGGGTACGTGATCCCCCACGCGCCGCGGACCGTCGAGTGCGAGAACGCAGCTCCGCGCGCGCGGGAACGCTGCAGCAGATCGGTGAGCACGTCCATCGCATGAGACGATCGCACATGGATCGCCGCTGTTCCAGCATGGTTCGAGCCTCGGAGGTCCGCTGAACTGAGCCCCATGTCCAAGGCAGTCCGATTCGATGACTACGGCGAGCTCGACGTCCTCGACGTCGTTGACGTCCCCGATCCCACACCCGGTCCCGGCCAGGTGCTCGTGCGTGTGAAGGCGGCCGGCGTCAACCCCGGCGAGGCCACCATCCGGCGCGGTGTCTTCCACGCGATGTGGCCGGCGAGCTTCCCCTCCGGCCAGGGCAGCGACCTCGCCGGCGTGATCGAAGCGGTCGGCGACGCGGTCACGGGCTGGTCGCTCGGGGACGAGGTCATCGGCTGGACCGACGAGCGCGCCAGCCAGGCCGAGCTCGTCGTGACGGAGGCGACGCAGCTCACGGCCAAGCCGCCCGAGGTGCCGTGGGAGGTCGCCGGCGGGCTGTTCGTCGCCGGGACGACCGCCTGGGCCTGTGTGCGCGCAGTCGCCCCGCAGCCCGGCGAGACCGTCGTGATCACCGGCGCCGCGGGTGGCGTCGGATCGCTCACCATCCAGCTCGCGCAGCGCACCGGCGCGCGGGTCATCGGCCTGGCCGGCGCCGCCAACCACGACTGGTTGCGCAGTCACGGCGTGATCGCAGTGGCCTACGGCGACGGCGTCGCCGAGCGCATCCGCGAGCAGGCGCCCGACGGCGTCGACGCGTTCGTCGACACGTTCGGTGGCTACCTCGACCTCGCGCTGGGCGAGCTGGGCGTCGCGCCCGACCGCGTCAACACGATCATCCCGCCCGAGGCGCGTGACGGCATCCACGTCGAGGGCAACGCGCAGGGCTCCTCGGCGGAGGTCCTCGCCGAGCTCGCGGGCCTCGTCGCCGCCGGCGAGCTCGAGGTGCCGATCGCCGCGACGTACCCACTCGACCGCGTCCGCGACGCCTACGCGGAGCTCGAGCTGCGCCACACACGCGGGAAGATCGTGCTCGTGCCCTGAGCCCGGCGTCCTACCTCGGGTAGAGCGAGAGCCCGAGCTCCTTCCGGGTGATGAACTCCAGCAGCGCGGGCGTCCCCGCCTGCGTCTGCTCGATGCCCCGGCGGATCGCGGGCACGATCTCGCCCGGCTCGGTCACCCGCTCGCCGTATCCCCCCAGGGCTCTCGCGAGTGCCGCGTAGTCGCCGCTGATGTCCGTCGACCGGAAGCGCTCGGTGGACACCGGCATGACCGGCAGCTCCATCGCCATGGAGAAGTTGTTGAGCATGATGGAGAGGATGGGGATCCGCTCGCGCACGGCGGTCTCGAAGTCCATGCCGGTGAAGCCGATGGCGGAGTCGCCCCAGACGTTGATGCAGAGCTTCTCCGGCGCGGCGACCTTGGCGCCCATCGCGAGCCCGAGGCCGTAGCCCAGCTGGGTGGTCTTCCCCCAGCCGAGGTACGACAGCGGCGTCGTGGACCGCCAGAACGGCGAGAGCTGATCGCGCGGGCTGCCCGCGTCGTGGGTGATGATCGTGTTCGCGACGTCGACCGTCGCCTGCAGATCGCGCAGCACGCGGTACGGGCTCAGCGGGCTCGAGTCGTCGTCGAGCTTCGCACGCCAGTCCTGCAGCCACGCCTCCCTGCCCCGCGCGATCTCGGCGGCGACCGTCTCGCCCCGTCCGCGCGGCGTACCGCCGAGCCGTTCGCGCACCGCCTCGATCAGCATCGCGAGGGTCAGCTTGGCGTCGCCGACGAGCGCGTGCCGGACCGGGAGGTCCTTGTTCAGGTCGCCGGGGTCCAGCGTGGAGTGGATGACGGTCTTGTCGCTCGGGAACGGCACACCGAAGGGCGTCGCGCCGAACGAGCACCCGACGCCGAACAGCACATCGCAGTCCCAGAGGAAGTCGATCACCGGCTTGGGGTACGTGCGGCCGCCCGTGCCGAGCGACAGCGGGTGGGTCTCGGGGAACGCGCTCTTGCCACCGAGGCTGGTCGTGACCGCGGCCTCCAGCAGCTCGGCGAGCGTCAGGAGCTCCGGCCACGCCTTCGCGTAGTGCACGCCCTGGCCGGCGTAGATGACCGGGCGGTCGGCGGCGACGAGCGCGGCCGCGGCGACGTCGACCGCGGCCGGATCAGGGGCGGACCTGGTCACCGGGGCCGGCTCGTAGGCGGCATCCGCCGGGAGCGGCTGTGCCAGCACGTCGTGGGGTAGCTCGACGAGGACGGGGCCCGGGCGGCCGTTGCGGACCTGGGTGAACGCGCGCCGCAGCGCCGCCGGCGCGTTCGCCGCCTGACCGACGTGCTCGGCGGCCTTCGTGACGTGCTGGAAGTTGAGGTACGCGTTGAAGTTGCGCGGAGTGAACGCGACGCTCGTGTCGTAGCCGGCCGGGAGGACGACGATCGGGACCGACTCCCCGTATGCCTGCGCGACCCCGCCGAACGCGTTCTCGGTGCCGGGCCCGTTCTGCATCGCGAACACGCCGATCCGCTCGCCCGACGTGACACGGCTCAGCGCGTCGGCCATGTGCAGCCCGACGCGTTCCTGGCGGACCACGATCGGTCGGATCCCGGCGCGCGCGGCGGCCTCGATGATCGAGTTCAGCGGGTAGCAGAACAGCACCTCCACGCCCTCGCGGCGCAGCACCTCGGCCACGACGTCGTCGACCCTGGTGCCCGCCGGGATCCGTGCCGTGCCGCCGCCGTGTGTCATGCCTCGTTCCCTCCATCGCCTGTCCCCGCGAGCCGAGCCGCGCGAAGTTAGCAACCGACGCCGAGATCCGGGAGGAGCAGGACCGGGCTGGAGCTCCCCAACCGGGCCCGAGCAGGTCAAGCGGCGAAGGTCTCCCGGAACCGCGCCGACGCGCCCTCCGTCAGCGGCTCGCCATGGCCGAACACCGCGACCTCGAAGTCGCGGGCGGCCAGGCGCCTCGCGGAATCCCGGGCCGCGTCGAAGTCCTCACCCACGGCCGCGATGGCGAGCGCGTCGAAGTTGCCCGCCGCGTCGCCGCAGAACAGCACCCCGCCCTCGCGGCGCAAGAGCAGCGACATCTGGCCCTCGCAGTGCCCGGGCGTCGCGATCGCCTCGAGGTCCGCGACCCCCGGCACAGGTCCCTCCCCCAGCTCCGTGTCGACGTCGAACGGCTCGGCCGGCGCCGGCTGCGCGAGCACCTCCGCGGTCACCCCTGGCGGCAACGGCAGCGTGTCCTCCTGGCCCGGCAGGATCGTCACCCCGCGCGAGGACCAGCCCGATGCGATGAGCCGGGCATCCACCGCCGACATGAGGATCGGCGCGCCGGTGCGCTCGCGGACGGCTGCCGCCGAGCCGCTGTGGTCGGCATGGGCGTGGGTGACGACGATCCGGGTCACGTCGTCCACGTCCAGGCCGGCTGCGCGCACGGCGTCCTCGATCTCCGGGAGGCTGCCCGGCGGGCCGGTGTCCACGAGCGTCAGCTCGCCGTCGTGGGCGAGGAGGTACGCGGCCACGAAGCCTCCCATCAGCGGGATCCGATGGAGGCCGGGGACCGGTTCGGAGATGCTCATGGGCGTCCTTTCCAGGTGACGTCGAGGCGAGCCGGACCGCGGAAGACCCAGCCCTGGTAGGTCACGTCGGTCGTCGCGAGGCGGATGGCGGGGAGGGCGAGCAGCGCCGGGAGGGCGGAGCGCGCGACCTGCTGGCGGGCCACGAACGCCCCGGGGCAGACATGCGGCCCGCGGGAGAACGCCATGTGGCGGACCGTCGCCCGGCGCAGGTCGAAGCGGTCGGGATCCTCCCAGTGGCGCTCGTCGCGGTTCGCGGAGGCGATCAGCACGCCGATCCGCGTGCCACCGGCCAGCTCGACGCCGCCCAGCTCGGTGTCCTCGTGCACGACGCGCGGGAACATCCCGATCGGCGAGGTCCACCGGAGGCTCTCCTCGGTCGCCTTGGCCAGGTTCTCCGGGTCCTCGCGGGCGAGCGCCTCCTGCTCGGGGTCGGCGAGCAGCGCGTGCAGTGTGGTGGCGATCACGTCGCGGGGCTCGTTGAGCCCGCCGGAGATGAAGAGCTTGATGTTCGCGCGGACCTCGTCCTCGTCGTACGTGCCGGCGTCGACGAGGGCGCGAAGGACGGTCCCCTCCTCTGCGCGGTCCCGGTCGACGGTGATGGCCTCGTCGACGAGCCGGTTCGCGCGCTCGCAGCGCTCCCAGGTGTCGGCGTCGTCGGCGTAGTTGCCGATCCCGTCGATGAAGGCCTGCGAGGCGAACTCGAGGTCCGCGTCATGCGCGGCGTGCAGGCCGAGCAGGAGTTTCAGCGTCCGCGCGGCGAACGGGCCGGCGTAGTCGCGCAGCACGTCCATGCTCCCTCGTTCGCGCAGCGGCACGAGGAGGTCGTGCGCCTCGCGCTCGAGCATGTCGCCCCACCGCGCCGCGAAGCCGCGGAACCGCAGCGGCGCCTGGGCCGGCGCGCGCAGCCGCGCGTGCTCCTCACCGTCCGTGCGCAGCATCGACCGGCCCATCGCACGGGTCATGAGCGACGGATCCTCGCGGGCTGTGATCCCCGGGCGGTCGTCGAGCTCCACGACGTCCTCCCAGCGCGGCACGACGTAGCGGCCTGCTGCCTCCAGCCACACGCACGCACCCTGGTCGCGCAGCCGGCGGTAGGCCGGATACGGGTCGCGGGAGAGCTCCACGCGCGTCACCGTCCTCGCCTCCCCAGTCATGCGTCGTCCTCGAGACCGAACGCGCGAACCCAGATGACGAGGAGCCGGTCGGCGTGTGCGTGGTACTCCTCCGGCGACGGGTTGCTCCGGGCGAGCACGTAGAACGTGCGCTCGCCCATCCACAGCAGCGCGGAGACGGTCTCGCGCACGGCCACCGGATCGTTGTTCTCGTCGTGCTCCGCCAGGATCGGCGTGAGCGTCTCGACCCCCGACGCGATGACGCCGGCGATGCGGTCGAACAGCGCCGGCACGCCGGCGGCGAGCTCCGCAGCGGCGGACAGGACCACACCGTGCTCGACCCACATCTCCGCGACTCCGTGGACCAGGTCGCGCAACCGCTCGGCGGGGGCTCTGTCGCGCGCATCCAGATCACCCAGTCGACGGTCGATGAGCTCGGCGAGCGTCGTCTCCATGAGCCGCTCCAAGAGCGCCTCCTTGGAGGCGAAGTAGAAGTAGAAGGCGGACCGGGTGATGTCCGCCGTGGCTGCGATCTCGGCGATCGAGGTCGCCTCGAAGCGTCCGTCGCGCAACAGCCGCTCCGCGATCTCCAGCAGCCTGGCTTCCCGGACGTCCCCCCGCGAGGTCTGCGGGCGCCGTCGCGTCGTCGCGGCCTTCGCCATGACACGCACTCTATGCGCATTCGACATGCGTCAGGGAAATTTGACAGGTGTTGACAAACGGTCTCTGACCCTGGCAGGGTCCTGCCATGCCCAAGCTCAGTGACGACCCAGACCGGATCAAGGTGGTCCACACCTACGGCGTCGGTCTCCACACCGACGATCCCGCGCCCGACTACGACGATCCGCGCTGGCAGCAGCGCCAGATCCTCGACTTCGTCGACTTCGCGGTGGAGGCCGAGGAGCTCGGCTTCGACGGCCTGACGGTCACCGAGCACCACGCCCGCGCGTTCGCGTGCCCTGCGCCACACCTCCTCCTGGCAGCCGCCGCGACCCGGACGAGCCGGATCCGCCTCGGCACGGCGGTCACCGTGCTGCCGCTCTACAACCCCATCCGCGTCGCCGAGGAGGCGGGCACGCTCGACGCCCTCAGCGACGGGCGCTTCGAGCTCGGCCTCGGACGCGGCATCCCCGGCGAGGTCGGGCTGACGCTCGGCGAGTCGATGCCCGACGACGTGTTCATGCGGCGATGGATCGAGGGGCTCGAGCTCCTGCGCACCGCGCTGACCGAGCGCGAGTTCACCTTCGACGGAGAGTTCTGGCAAGTGCCGGAGCCCACGACGATCGCCACGCCGCCGCTGCAGGACCCCCTGCCCGTCTGGCTCGGCGGCGCCAGCCAGGCGACGACGGCGATCGCCGCGCGCAACGGCTGGAACGTCATGCGCAACTTCGGCACGACCGCCGAGCACCGCGACGCGCTCGACCACCTCACGGCGGTCGGCCGCGAGCACGGCCACGACCTCGCCGGTGCGAACTGCATGGTCGAGCGCTTCGTGGCCATCGCCGAGACCGAGGAGCAGGCCGAAAGAAACCTCGATCGCATGGTCACCTCCATCGAGCGATTCATCGCGATGTACGTCGAGCGCGGCGCGATGCCGCCTCCCACCACCGACGGCGAGGTCCTCGTGTCCGAAAGCCCCAAGGGACGACGGCCCGCGATCGCCGTCGTCGGCACCCCAGACCAGGTGCGCGACAGCCTCCTGGAGACGCTGGAGGAGACCGGCGCGCGCCGGCTCCTGGTCGAGTCCTTCTCCCTCGAGGAGTCCCGGCTCTTCGCCGAGGAGGTGCTCCCGGCACTGCACGCGGCCGGGCCGGTCGAGGTCGCCTGACGGGCCGGCCGGGCGCCGGGCTAGGAAGCCGGGGTCCGCACGGGGCTGCGCAGGCCGGCCTGCTCGAGGAGCGGCAGCACCCGTCGCCGAGCTGGCGCAGGCCCGCATCCCAGTGCGGGAACAGCGGGAGCGTCCCGTCGAATGCCTCGGCGCATGCGAACCCTCCTGCGTTACGATCGCGGCGGGGAATTCGTGGAGCTTCGCCAGCTGAGATACGCACTGACTCTCAGCGAGACGCTGCATTTTCGCCGAGCTGCCGAGCGTGAGTACATCACGCCGTCGGCGCTGAGTCAGCAGATAGCGAAGCTCGAGACGGAGCTGGGTGCCAGGCTCTTCGAGCGCTCCTCGCACAACGTCCGGCTCACGCCCGCGGGACAGACGCTGGTCACTCGGGCACGCGAGGTGCTCGCGCAAGCCGAGGGCCTGCGGACGGACGTCGTGGCGGAGGCCGCTGGGCTGCGCGGACTACTGCGCATCGGGCTCTTCGCCCAGGCGGCCGCCGAGCTCACGCCGCTCATCATGTCCTCCGTCGCGTCCGCGTTGCCGTACCTGCGCTTGGAGATCTGCGAGCTGCACATCGCCGACCATCTGCAACGCCTGCTGGACGGCGAGGTGGACGTGGCGGTGCTCAACCCGCCGATCGGCACCGATGCCGTGGAGGTCGAGCCTCTGTTCCATGAGCCGCGTTACGCGCTGCTCCCGAGCGCCAGCGCACTCGCTGCGGCACCGAGCTTGCGGCTCTCGGATCTCGTGCGGGAGCCCCATGCGTCGGCTCCGGGCGCTTCCGCCGCGTGGCGAGCGTTCTGGGGCGCGGCCGACGGACGCACCGGCCCGCGGCGTCCCGGCGTGGAGATCACGACGGTGAGCGAGACGCTGTTTTCGGTGGCGTACCACGGGATCGCCGTCACGTTCCCGGCCTCCGCCGTGCGGCGATACCCGCTCCCCGGCGTGACGGCCGTACCGCTGGTCGACGCCGAGCCCGGTGAAACCGCCGTCGCCGCACGCGCCGGTGATGACCGGCCCGAAGTCGTGGCGTTCAAGCAGATCGCCCGCGAGGTGGCACGACACCACATCGGCTGCGTCCCACACGCGATCCTCGTCGGCGAGTAGCTCAGCTGACCAGCCGTGTCGGATCTCGTCGTTGCGCGGGGTGTTCGGCGGCGCGTGCTCCATCGTCGTCTCGTCTTCGGTGTGAGGCCCCCGCGGGGACAAGGAGCGTTGGATGAGCCGTGTCGAGTCAGATTGGCGCCCTGCCGAGCCGCCCGCGCCGGAGCCGACGCAGGACGAGATGGTCGCGCGGGCGAGGGCGCTGTGTCCGGCACTAGCACGCGCTCCAGGTCGCGTCGTGGTGGCCGCAGTCCACGCAGGACGCGATCTTCGCCAACGGGACTTCTGCGCCGACTGCTTCGTCACGCCGTCGGCGCCGCCACGCGGACCGACGAGGGGTGGGAATCAACCGCCAGGACGCGTTCGCGTCGGGGCAGCCCCCACGGCCCGTTCACATGGACGAGGCCTGGTGGCGAGCGAGGACCCTTCCGCGCGCTTGCCTCGACTGCTCGTGTTCGTGGCGCCGCGCAGCGAGTGCGAGATGTTCGAAGGCTGGGGCGACATGCTGGCCTGAAGCGCAGCGGCTCTAACAGCCTGCGCTTCGACGACACGCGGATACTGGCCGATTGGGAGTTGGAGGCGACCTGCTCGACATCCCGATGGAAGGCGGCACGCACGGCTCCCGCCTGCACGGCAAGCCGATGTACAGCGGCCGGCCGATGACGATCTTCACGCTCTCGGTCGCAGCCGTGACGGTCGGCGGCGTCCTGTACCACCTCAATGAGTACAAGCTGCTCCTGCGGACAAGGTCGACGCCACGGCCTCTGTTCCGGCCTCGGGTGGAGGATCAGGAGCACACCAGGTGTGGTTCGGGCGCGCGACGTGCGAGCAAGGGCGCGGAGATGATCCTGAAGCAGGCCGCTGCGCAGCCCATGGAGCGCCGCCCGGGCGAACGTCGAGGCTGGCGTGGACTACACGTGCGGCGCGACATGGCCCTCGCGGCAACCATGCGCGAGGCCAGCCTGCAGTCATGACGAGGACCTCCGGCAGACCGTCGACGCCTCTGTCGCCCACCGCAACCCACCGCACCGCGCTCTGTTCCGCCTCGAACTGGCCCGGCCCCGCTGGGCCAGCCGGGCATCCCGCTCCGGCCGCGATCCACGCACATCGGCTCCGGTCCCGGCCGACTGACGAGTAGTTGCGCTAATCGAACATCCGCGATCTCGTCATTGAGTGGTGCTGCGTCGAACCAGAGGATTGCGCTGCGCCGCATCCTGAACGTCGGCGTTGTGGATGCTGGGTGCCGGAGGAGGACACGTGATCTCGAGAACTCCGCGTGAGGCCGTCGCCTCACCGCGGTCGTGCTCGCACTGACGTTTGCGTACGGACCCGAGTAGCGGTCCGTCAAAGCCAATGATGCAAGGAGAACTGCGGTGAGGAATCTCGTCAAGCCGATGCGCATGCCGGCCGTCCTGGCCATGCTCACGTTCGCGGTCGGCGTCGCCAGCTGCGGCAGCAGCGACAGCGGCGGCTCGACGGCAGCCGACAGCGGCGGCGCGGCGAAGGAGGCCGGTGGCACCACGCCGACCGAGGTCAAGTGCGGCATGGGCAACGGCAAGAAGGCGACCGGCACACCGATCAAGCTCGGCTCGATCACGACGAAGATCCCGGGCATCGACTTCACCGACGGCTCCGACGCGGCTGCGGCGTTCTTCGACTGCGTCAATGACAACGGCGGCATCAACGGCCATCCCGTGGACTTCATCGTGGAGACGCACTCCACCGATCCTCAGCAGGTCGGATCGTTGGCGACGAAGCTGGCGGAGTCCGACAAGGTCGACGCGTTCGTCGCCGGGTTCTCGATCCTGGACTGCCCGGTCAACCACAAGTACTACGAGGCCAACGGGTTCTACCCGATCGTGGCGGGCGTGCCGAACGAGTGCTTCAACACGCCGAACATCGCCGCGCTGAACATGGGGCCGCTGTACTCAAGCCTCGGCGCGATCCGGTATCTGATCGACAAGGCCGGCGCGAAGGGCAGCATCGTCATGGTGTCGCCCAAGCAGCCAGGGATCGAAGCGGTCAGCGAGGGCGCGCTGTCGTACGCCAAGCAGAAGGGCCTGAAGACGATCATCCGCCTGGAGACCGTGCCGGTCGCCGATCCGGCGTCGCTGGCGCAGGCGCTGGTGTCGCAGGCCGGAGACGGCGGCGGCGTCGTCCTGAACTTCTCGCCGCCGGAGAGCGTGAAGATCATGCAGGCCGTCGCGCAGCAGGGCCTGATCGACAAGGTCAAGTGGGGCTCGTCGACTCCGCTGAACGACACGTCCGTCCCGGGCGCGGTCGGGCCGGACTGGGAGGGCAAGATATTCATCAACGCCGAGCTGGCGCTGCTGGACTCCAACGGCCCGGACATGCAGCTGTACCGCGGCGTGAACAAGAAGTACTCGCCCGACAACCCGCTGGGCTCGTTCGGCCAGATGGGCTTCGTCGCCGCGAAGATGTTCACGGACACGGTCCTCAAGCTGCCCGAGGACCAGCTGACCAAGGAAGGCATCAACAAGGCCGTCCTCGGCATCAAGAACTACAAGACCGACATCCTCTGCAAGCCCTGGTACTTCCAGAAGATGAAGCTGCACGTCCCCAACAACACCGACCTGACCGTCACGCCGAAGGACGGCAAGATGGTCCAGTCGGAGGGCTGCACCGACATCCCGGACTCCTACCCGGACCTGAAGTACGTCAGGCAGTTCGAGGCTGACAACAACGTCAACACCGGCTGACGCGGAACGCGTCAGCCGGACGGTCTGGGGTGGGGAGCGGCGCGTCCGGGCTACTCCCCATCAGGCCCGATCGGTGAGTCTTGGTCCTCAGTTCGCGCTTCAGCGATCGTAGGAACAGCGCCAGGGACACTCAACGCGTTAGCGCCACTCCAGCGCAACGAGGCGTACCTGCTGGGCGCTGTCGACAGCTGGAAGTCAGGTAGCTCGCAGTCCATCCAAGGAGGCGATGACGTGAACGGCCCCTCAGTGGCGGATCGGGCAGAGATCGAGGATCTCTACAGGCGGTACATGTGGGCGCTTGATACAGGTGACTCGGAGGGCTTCGCTGCCTGCTTCGCGCCGGACGCACTCATGTACGAGGTGCAGCCCGACGACTCCGTCACGAGCCACCGTGCGCTGACGTTCTTCGAGGAGGTCTTCCACGACACCGCGGAGCGCAGTGGTCACCAGCACCGCTACAGCAATCTCGTGTACAACAGCGATCCTCAGGACCGATCGGAGCACTGGGAGACCCGCGCGTACGTCTTCGCGACGGTCGCCCAGCGCAACCAATCGGATGCAACCGAACACCCACCCGCACGCACCACGTGGAGCGGTCACTACGTGGACACCGTCGCGAAGGTCAACGGCGAGTGGCGCTTCGTGGAGCGCAACATCGCGCCGTGGACAGGCGAGCGCGGCGTTCGGCTCGCCGAGCGGATGTAGTTCACGTTGGTCGGATGCTCGCGCAGCATGCAGAACGCGTCTCCTCAGCACAGGACAGCGTCCTGCGATCGAGGTCTTCGTCAGACCCGGTACGGCTCACCCGGAACTACAAGGGGTGAGCGAGGGGACGAGAACCCCCGACCGCCTGGACCACAACCGCTTCCGTGTAGCTCCGGAAGGGGCAGATCGCTCGCGCGCACGTGCTTTCGCTTCTTCTGGTGTGTCGGCGCTTCTCAGCGGCTTGGTACCAGGTTGGTACTCGCTCAACCCACCGGATGCGGACGCCGTCCTACGAGCTCCCCGTCGCTTGCACGGCTGTCGACGATCGCGCAGTCCGAATGCTTCCCGCAACCAGCGCCATGATGCTGGACCAGCACCGATCGGGCTGGTGCACGGCTCGTCGCGGCCGCGCAGTCTGTCGGTGCTCACGCGGCTTCGCCGCGTTGTCGCCGCGATTCGCGTGGCAACGACAAACGCATGCGGTGCATTGGTCCTTCGTAACCGTGGCCGAGATGGACTTGGCGGCGATCGCCGCGCCGGCTGTCCAGGCGCCGATACGGTCGTGCGCATGCGCGTCCCCGTGACCCGGATGACGCTGGTGGCCGCCGCCCTCGTCCTCGGCTGCGGTGGGCCCGCGGGGGACCCGACGCCGACCAAGCTCGATGGAACCGAGTCGCACGAGTTCGAGCGGGACGACCTCGAGCGGGCCGGCCAAGCCAGCGACGCAGTCAAGGAGTACTGCGCCGACGCGGTATCCGAGGCGCAGCGGCTCGGATGCGAGTCCCACGTGACCGACGCGGCTCTCCCGTAGCAGCGTCGACACCGACGGCGGGTCGCGCAGTTCGCTGCTCCTCGCGGCGGTCGGGGCCTCAGCGCCGCATGCCGGCCCGAAGGGACCATCGGCTCGGGCTCAGGAGCCCAGCCTGACGCTCCTCCGACCCACTCCCACGCGACCGGTTCACCGTGCCGAGAAGCCGCCGTCGATGAGCTGGATCGAGCCGGTGATGAACGCCGCGCGGTCGGACAGCAGGTAGACGATGAACCCCGCGATCTCATCCGGCGTCGCCACGCGGCCGAGTGGATGCTGGGCGGCGGCGCCGGCCCAGTCCTCTTCGGTGAAGACGTCGTCGAGCAGCGGTGTACGCACGTAGCCGGGCGCGACCGCGTTGACTCGGACCCCTGTCTCGGCCGCCTCGAGCGCCGCGGTCTTGGTCAGCCCTGCCAGCGCATGCTTGCTGGCGTTGTAGGCCGACGTGCCGACTTGGCCGTTGACCGACGTGATCGAGCCGGTGTTCACGATGGACCCCGATCGCTGCCTCAAGAGGTGGGTGAGCTGCGCGCGAAGGTTGCGGTAGGTGCCGGTGACGTTCGTCTCGATGACCCGCGCCCA
This sequence comes from uncultured Solirubrobacterales bacterium, assembly GCA_963837655.1. GTDB lineage: Bacteria > Actinomycetota > Thermoleophilia > Solirubrobacterales > Solirubrobacteraceae > CAVVSD01. The sequence continues at coordinate 3,304 of CAWIOK010000022.1, read as the reverse complement.
CAGCTCCGGATCGGTGTCAACGATCATCGCGTACTCGCCCGTGATTGCTGCGTTGTTGACCGCGTGGTCCAGCCGGCCGAAGCGCTCGACGGCGAACGCGACCGCGGCCTGCGCCTGCGCCGCGTCGGCGATGTCGTGCTCGAACGGCGCTGCGGTGTCACCGATCGCCGCAGCCACCCGCTCCGCGCGGGCGAGGTCGATGTCAGCCACGACGACCGACGCGCCGCGGCTCGCGAGCTCGGCAGCCGTGGCTGCCCCGATGCCGGAGCCCGCTCCGGTGACGAGGGCCACGCGCCCTGTGAAGTCGCTCATTGGTGCCGATCCTCGCAGCACGCCGCAGGGAGCGCGTCGGTGTGCTTCACGACATCGGGTCGACTCCACACCGCGACGTTCATCCTGAGGCGCGCGGGTCCCAGGACATCTCCCAGACCTACAAGGGTTCAGCGAGGGGACTCGAACCCCCGACCGCCTGGACCACAACCGCTCCCGTGTAGTTCCAGAAGAGGCAGGCTCCGTGCGCGCACGTGCTTTCCCTTCTTCTGGTGTATTGGTGCTACGGGCCAGATTGGCACCAGATTGGTACCTCGGACAGCAGTCGCCGCACCCCACCTGGCGCCGGACCGCCGCGTTCGAAATCTCGCTCGCCCGCCTGTACGGGGGTCCGCCGGGTATTCCACACCCGCCGCCGCTGTCGTTCACGGACATCCGGCTCGGTGGAAGATGCGCGCCAGGCTTGCCAAACGCGGCTACCCCAGCGTGCCGCTTCCTGCTGGACGCCCCGACGCCGCGACCGAGGCCAAGTAGCGGACCGAGGCCTGGCGCCAGTTGAGCGTCACGTGCGAAGCGACCATCTCCGCGTCGCGCTTGGCGCGCGAGACCGGGTGCGCGGGGAAGCCGGCCTTGGCGCCCACAAGCGCGTGAATACGTTGGATCTCCCGCAGCGCGACGCGGGTCACGAGCGCGTTGTCGCGGTGTTGCTGGGCGAGGATGGGCTCGCCAGGGAGCACGTGTCGCCGGGCCAGTTCGGCTGCCTCGAGACTCCGTCGCTCGATGAGCATCGCCGCCATCTCCAGCTCGCCCGCGGCGTCCGCATACTCCGTCGCGACATAGTCCTGCTCGGCGAGCGGCACCGTGCCGCCCAGCGCGTTCGCGACCCGGGTCATGGTGCTGCTCTCCTGCGCGAACCACTCGGCTGCCCCGAGCCCCGCGCCGACAGCGCACGCCGCGAAGGTGAAGCGCCCGTGGGACGGCCAGGGCGAGTACATGGCGTCGAAGGTCGGGTGCAGCTGCCGGCGCTCGGCGAGGCGAAACGCGGTATCGGCGACGGGCATGACCCTGTGCTCGGGGACGAAGACGTCGTCGACCTGCATCGTCCGACTCCCGGTGCCGCGCATGCCGGTCGGAGTCCAATCGTCGATGGTCTCCGCCTCCGCCTTGGGGACGAGGAACATGTGGCCGTCGCCCGTCGCGCCGACAGGCGCGTTGAAGATGAGCCACGGGGAGAAGTCCGAGCCGCTGCAGAAACCCCACCGACCGGTCAGCCGATAGCCGCCGGGAACCTCCACCACCGTCGCGCGCGGGTTGAGGTTGGTGTTGCCTGCGAGCGTGGCGTACGTGTCCGTGCCCCAGATCTCATCCTGGGTCTCCTCGGGATAGGAGAGCACGGCGATGTTGTCGGAGCTGAGGATCGCGAACACCCACGCGGTGGATGCGCACCCGCGAGCGAGGGTGACCGCGACCATGGCGTGGTCGTGCTCGCTGAGCTCGAAGCCGCCGTACTTCCGCGGCTTGAGGATGTGGAACAGGCCCGCGTCCTCCAGCGCTTGGTACACGACGTCCGGAATCCGCCGGTTCGCGTCGGTCTCCACGGCGTGCTCCCTCAGCAACGGCACGAGACCCTCCGCGGCGGACCGCACCTCGGGTCCTGTGAGTGTCTTGCCGGGCGCTCGGCGCCCGCCGGGCAAGTCCGTCATTGACGGCATGGTCGAGGTCTCCACGGGCTCTCTCCTCCGATCGACATCCCTGCTGTGTCCGATGCTGCCATCGATGTGCACCACGACCAAACCTTGCTTTCCAATGAATCTCATCGATTTCTGCGAGGATCTTTCGCCATGGATCCCGACGTGTGGAGGGGCCTCACCTTCCGCCAGCTCGCGCACTTCGTCGCCGTTGCCGAGGCGGGCACGATCAGCGCTGCGGCTCAGCAGCTGTTCATGTCCCAATCCGCCGTCGCGGGATCGATCAACGAGCTCGAGCGAACGCTCTCCACGGACATCCTCGTCCGCCGACGGGGACGGGGCGTGTCGCTCACCCCCACCGGCGTGGACGTGCTTTCGAGGGCCAGATTGCTGCTGGGGGAGGCTGCGGAGCTGGGCTACCTCGCCCATGGCACGCACGGCCAGTTGGTAGGTCCGCTGGCCGTCGGGTGCTTCGTGACTCTGGTGCCCACGGTGCTCCCCCGCTTGCTCGTGGAGTTCGAGGCCGAGCATCCGAACGTCACCGTCGATTTCATCGAAGGATCCCAGGACGATCTGCAGGACAAGCTCCTCGCGGGAGAGCTCGACGTGGCGGTCATGTACGACATGGACCTCACGACCCCGCTCGACCACGTCGTCCTGTATGAGCCGCGGGCGTACGCGCTGTTCGGCGAGGGTCACCCGCTCACGGCGCAGCCCACCGTGACGATGGAGGAGCTGGCGCCCGAGCCCCTCATCCTCTTCGACACTTCGCCGAGCACGAGCTACGCGATGTCGCTGTTCGAGCGACATGGGCTGGACCCAGGATCCGCTACCGCACGCACAGCTTCGAGCTCACGCGATCAATCGTCGCGAGGAACCTCAGCTACTACGCGATCCTCGTGCAGCGGCCGGCGAACAAGCTGAGCTACGAGGGGCTCCCGATCATCGAGCGCGAGGTGGAACCGACACCCCCGCCCTGTCCCGTCATTCTCGCCTGGCCCCGGGCGAGCACGCCGTCCCCCCGCGCCCGCGCGTTCGCAGAGATCGCGCGACGGCAGTACGCCCCAGTCGGAGCGTCCGGGTCGCGGACCCGGGACGCAGGTCAGTCGCGAGTCAGCGACTGACATCGCGACCGCCGTGCGCTCGCCGAGTTGGAGCCGTGTCGCCGGTCGCTTCGGACGCTGCGCCGCGGCGTCGTGCCGACGAGATGTGCGTCAGCGCAGTGGAACCAGGGCTCGGCCGCCCGCGATCAGTGACGGCCGAGTATCGCGAGCATGACCTCCGGCAGTGCGTCCAACCCGGACGATGTCGGCGCGCGCCTTGCGACATACGCGTCGGGCCGTACC
>CAWIOK010000021.1:0-676062 GCA_963837655.1 uncultured Solirubrobacterales bacterium | reverse complement strand
GATCTACGAGGCGCTCAGCGGGGTCAACCCGATCCGCGGCGCCGGCGCCGCGGAGACCGTCGCGCGCATCGGTGAGCGCATCCCGCCGCTGCGCCGGGCGCGGCGCGACCTGCCGGCCGACGTCTGCGACGCGGTGGACGCGGCCGTCCGCGCGCATCCGGCCGACCGCATCGCCCCGACCGAGCTGGGCGCCGTCCTGCTCGCGGCGCTCCCCGACGTCGCCGACGAGCCCGGGGTCGTCGGGGGCGGGCCGCTGGAGGGCGCGACGCGTGTCCTCGACGCGACCCGCCGCCTCGCCCGCGATCGCGGGGGGCCGCGGCCGGACATCGATCCGCGACTGCGCACCCGGCTGGAGCCGCTGGACCCGCGCCTCGCCGCGCCGATGCCGGCGGAGGTGCAGGAGGAGCCCCTGCCGCGGCGAGGCATCACGCTCCCGGGGCGCGCGGTCGGCGCCGCCACCGGCGGGGCCCTGACGCTGCTCGTCCTGAACCGCCTCGACGGGCTGGCGGGCGGCGAGCTGCTGTCCACCGGCCGGACGCCGCTGGCGATCGCGGGGGCGGTCGCGGTGGCGCTCTTCGTCTGCCCGCGCCTGGCCTGGCTCGCGGCGGGCGCGGCGATGTTCGCCTGGGTCGCCGAGGGCGCGCCCGGCCTCGCGGTCGTCCTCGTCGCAGGCCTGCTGCCCGTGCCGTTCCTGCTGTGGCGCAGCGGATGGGCATGGTCGCTGCCCGCCGGAGCCGCCGCCCTGGGCCTCGTGGGGCTGGCCGGCGCCTGGCCGGCGGCGGCGGGACAGGTCCGCGGCATCTGGACCCGCGCAGCGCTGGGCGCGCTGGGCGCCTGGTGGCTGCTGCTCGCGGAGCACGTCCTCGACGAGCGGCTCCTCCTCGGCCGCGGGGCGAGCGGCGAGGGCTTCCCGGACCCGGCGGCGTGGCGGGACTCCGTGGTCGACGTCTGGACCCGCGTGCTGGACCCGCTGGTGACCGGTCCCACGCTCGCGCTGTGCGCGGTCTGGGCCGTCGCTGCCGCCGTCCTTCCGCTGGTCGTGCGCGGCCGGACCGCGGCGATCGACATGGTCGCGGCCGCAGGGTGGGCGATCTGCCTCGGCGTGGTGACGGGCGCGCTCGCGACGGCGGCGGGGGTCCCGGATCCCCGCGGGCTGGTCGCAGGGGCGCTCGTCGCGGGAGCGGCCGCGGTGATAGCTCGCGCCGTGCGACCATGGGCGTGATCGGGGCGGTCGGGAGGCCTGGGGTACCCTCAGCCTCTCGAACGCTGCTCGTCCCCGACCGTACGATCCCCGGGCCATGAGCGTCCTGCGCAACCTGGAACGCACCATCGCAGGCCTCGTCGAGGGCACGTTCGGACGGGTCTTCCGCTCCGAGGTGCGGCCCGTGGAGGTCGCGCGCAAGCTGGCTCGCGAGATGGACGAGCACAAGACCGTGTCCGTGTCCCGCACCTACGTCCCCAACGAGTACGCCGTGTGGCTGTCTCCCCGTGATCGCGAGAACTTCGAGAACGTCGAGCACGAGCTCTCCGACGAGCTGGGCGCGTACCTGCTCGAGCACGCCCGTCGCGAGCGCTACGCCCTCGTGTCGCGCCCGGTCATCACGTTCAGGACCGACGACCGCCTCGCACTCGGCGAGTTCGGGATCCAGGCGCGCCTGGTGCGCCACGAGGCGGGTCGGTCCGAGCCGTCGCCCGCCGAGTTCGGCCACACGATGGTCCACTCTGCCGCCGACCGGATCCGCGGGCCCGTGGAGGAGACGTCGCCGCGGCACCCGGCCCGCGCCGTGCTCGTGGCGGGGCCGGAGCACCACGAGCTCGGCCTGCGTGGCGGCACGATCGGTCGCAGCCGGGAGTGCGACGTGGTCCTCGACGACCGCAACGTGTCGCGCCGGCACGCCGAGATCCGCGTCGAGCCCGACGGGACGTGGACCGTGCACGACCTTGGCTCCACGAACGGCGTCCGGGTCAACGGGCGCGCCGTCGGCGGCGGCGGCGAGCCGGTGCGCGCGGGGGACGCGATCGAGCTGGGGACGGCCGAGGTCGTCTTCGAGCTGGAGTGACCACGTGCTCGAACCCGTCTCCGTCGGCCTCAAGCTGGCGTTCCTCGCCGTCCTGTACCTCTTCGTGCTCTGGGTCGCGCGCAGCGCGCTGAAGGATCTGCGCCGCCCCGTGAGCGCCGGGCCTGCCCGCCCGCCGGTGGACGCGACGGGTATCCATCCCGTCCAGCCCGGCGGCGTCGCCGGCTCGGGGAGCGCACGGCTCGTCGTCGAGTCGGTGCCCGGCCACGACCGCGGCATGGAGTACGACGTCGAGGAGGGCGCCACGCTCGGGCGCGGCGATGTCGAGATCCACCTCGAGGACCCGTTCGCGTCGACGCGCCACGCACGCCTGGTGCGTCAGGGTGCGATCGTCGTCATCGAGGATCTCGGGTCCACCAACGGCACGTACCTCAACGAGGAGCTGCTCGACGGCCCGCGGCCGCTGCACCCGGGCGACCGCATCCGGATCGGCGACAGCACGTTCACGTACGAGGACTGACTGTGGCCCACTGACCATGCTGCGCGTCGCCGAACACCACGCCTTCACCGATACCGGGCAGCAGCGCCGGCACAACGAGGACTCCTACTACGCGCGGACGCCCGTGTTCGCCGTCGCCGACGGCATGGGCGGCGCCCAGGCGGGCGAGGTCGCGTCGCACGCGGCGGTCGAGGCCGTCGCGGCCGGCCTCCCGGAGGAGGGAACGGCCGAGGACCGTCTCGCCGCGGTCGTCCGGCGCGCCAACGAGGCGATCTTCCGCATGTCGCGCGAGGACGACTCGCGGGCCGGCATGGGGACGACGCTGACCGCTGTCCACGTCGGAGAGCAGGACGTCGCGATCGCCCACGTCGGCGACTCGCGCGCCTACCGCTTCCGCGACGGCGAGCTGAGCCGCCTGACCGAGGACCACTCGCTCGTCGAGGAGATGCGGCGCCGCGGCCAGCTCACCGCCGAGGAGGCCGACGAGCACCCGCAGCGCTCGATCATCACCCGCGCGCTCGGGCCGGAGCCCGACGTGCTCGTGGACACCCGCTCGTGGCCGGCCCGCGACGGCGACGTGCTCCTGCTGTGCAGCGATGGCCTGACCTCGATGATCTCCGAGGCCCAGGTCGCGGAGATCCTCCGCGAGGCGACAGGGCTCGAGCAGGCGGGCCGCGCGCTCATCGCCGCGGCCAACCGTGCGGGCGGGCGCGACAACATCACCGTCGTGCTCCTGCGCCTCGAGGAGGTCGGCGGCCGGCGATCGGGCGCAGCAGCGCAGGACGCCCCCACCGTGGTGCACGACATGCCGACGCACGAGGCCTTGGCGCCGACCGCCGTCGAGGACCGTCCGGCGGTCGCGCAGGAGCAGGACGGGGAGCCGACGGCGGATGGCGACGGGCCCGTCCGCAGGCGCACGCCCCGCCGCAGCCACCGCAGGGAGGGCGCGGAGCGCCGCGGGCGCCGCCGCCGCCGTGTCCTCATCGTGCTCGTCATGGCCGTCTTCGTGCTCGTGCCAGTCGGGCTCGGGGCGTATCTCGCCTCCCAGGCCGTCTACTTCATCGGCACGACGCCGGACGGGTTCGTCGCCATGTACCGGGGGCTGCCCTACAACCTGCCGGCCGGGGTCGACCTCTACAGCACGAACTACATCTCCGGGGTCCCGGTGGACGAGGTGCCCGCGTCACGCCGCGCGACGCTCCTGGACCACCAGCTGCGCTCGCACGACGACGCGGCCGACCTCGTGCGTGAGCTCGAGCGGGGCCGTCTGACCGCCCGATGACCGAGCGCAACCGCGAGCTCTTCGCCCTCGTTCCCGCCGCTCTGCTGGTCACGGCCGGCTTCGCCGCGGTGTTCGTGCAGCAGGACGACGTCCTGGACAACACGTCGCTCACGTACGGGGCGTTCTTCCTCGGCCTGTGCTTCGTCGCGCACCTCATCGTGCGCATGACGCTGCCGCACGCCGACCCGTACCTCTTCCCGCTCGTCGCGACGCTCGCGTGCATCGGGCTCGTGGTGCTCTACCGCCTCGACGAGGACTTCGCCCGCGAGCAGGCGCAGTGGTTCGTGGTGGGCCTCATCGTCTTCGCGGGCACGATCATCGCGCTGCGCAAGGACGTGCGGGTCCTCGAGCGCTACCGCTACGTCATCGCGACCGCCGGGATCCTCCTCCTCCTGCTGCCCCGCGTACCGGGGATCGGCCAGCAGGTCAACGGCGCCTACCTGGGCATCGGCATCGGTCCGATCTCCTTCCAGCCCGCCGAGCTGTCGAAGATCGCGATCGTCATCTTCCTCGCGTCGTATCTGCGCGACACGCGCGAGGTCCTCGTGCAGGGCAGCCACAAGATCCTCGGGATCCCGCTGCCGCCGCTCAAGCACCTGGGGCCGCTGCTCGTGGTGTGGGGCGCCGCGATGGTGCTGCTCGTCTTCATCCGCGACCTGGGCTCGTCGCTCATGTTCTTCGGCGGGTTCCTCGCGCTGGTCTACGTCGCGACCAACCGCGCGTCGTACGCGATCATCGGCTTCGCGCTGTTCGCGGCGGGCACGTGGTTCTTCGCGCGGACCGTCGGGCACGTGCAGGACCGCGTCGACGCGTGGCTGCACCCGTTCTCCGACCGGCTGTACGACGCCCAGGGGGGCAGCTACCAGATCGCGCAGTCGATCTTCGCCCAGGGCGACGGCGGGTTGCTCGGCCGCGGGTTCGGCGAGGCGATCATCCAGCTGCCGGGCGGCGGTCAGCTGCTGCCCGCGGCGCACACGGATCTCATCTACGCGGTCATCGTCAACGAGCTCGGGCTCGTCGGCGCGTGCGGCGTCCTGCTCGTGTACCTGCTCATCGTCGAGCGCGGGTTCCGCATCGCGACGCTGGCCACCGACTCGTTCTCCAAGCTGCTGGCGACAGGTCTCACGGCGGTGTTCGCGCTGCAGGTGTTCGTGATCGTGGGCGGGGTGACCAAGCTCATCCCGCTCACGGGCGTCACGCTGCCGTTCATCTCCTACGGCGGGTCGTCGATCGTCGCGAACTTCATCCTGCTGGCGCTGCTGCTGCTCGTCTCCGACCGCGCCCGGCGCGAGGTCCTGGAGCCGCGGTGAACGCCCCGATCGCCCGCCTGTTCACCATCGTGCTGCTCCTGTTCGCGGCACTGGTCGCCTTCACGAGCCGCTGGTCGGTGTTCGACGCGCAGACGCTGCGCGACAACCCGAAGAACCGCCGCGCGCTCATCGAGCAGCTGCAGGTGAAGCGGGGCACGATCCGCGCCGCGGACGGCACGCTGCTGGCGCGCTCCGAGCCGGCGGGCGCCGGGACGTACAGGCGCCGCTACACCGAGGCCGCGAGCCTGCTGCCGCAGGTCATCGGCTTCTCGGACGTCGATCTGGGTCAGGCCGGGATCGAGCGCTCGCGCAACGACGAGCTCAGCGGCAACGTCGGCGCGCTGGACGACATCGTCGGCCAGCTCAAGGGCGGGGTCGAGCGCGGCGACGACCTGCGGCTGAGCATCGACCTCGGCGCGCAGCGCGCGGCGATCGCGGGCCTCGCCGGGCGCAAGGGCTCGGTCGTCGCGATCGAGCCCGCGACGGGACGCGTCCGGGCGATGGTCAGCGTCCCCGGCTACGACCCGCAGGCGCTGCTCGATCGCGACAGCCGCAAGCAGCTGGACGCCAACCCCGATGCTCCGCTGCTGAACCGCGCGACTCAGGCGGGCTACCCGCCGGGCTCGACGTTCAAGGTCGTGACCGCGACGGCGGCGCTGGACAGCGGGCGCTTCGAGCCGTCGTCGGTCGTCAACGGCGACTCGCCGAAGGTGATCTCCGGTGTCCCGTTGGCGAACTCCGGCAACAAGTCCTTCGGCGACATCGACCTCACGACGGCGCTGACGTTCTCGGTCAACACCGTGTGGGCGCAGGTCGCCGAGCAGCTCGGCAAGGGGAGGATGGCCGAGTACATGCGGCGCTTCGGCTTCAACGCCGACCCGCCGCTGGACTACCCCGACGACCAGATGCTGCCCAGCGGCGAGTACCGCGACGGGGTCCTGCTCCCGCCGACCTCGCGCTTCGTGGACGTCGGCCGCATGGGGATCGGGCAGGACAAGCTGCGCGTCACGCCGCTGCAGATGGCCATGGTCGCCGCTGCGGTCGCCAACAAGGGCGAGCTGATGCGCCCGACGCTGACGCAGTCGGTCATCGATCCCGACGGGCGCGTCGCCGACACGATCGAGCCGAAGCGCGATCGCCGCGTCATGAGCGAGAAGACCGCGGCCGAGCTGACGCAGATGATGACCAACGTCGTGCGCGAGGGCACCGGCACGGCGGCGGCGCTGCAGGGCATCGACGTGGCCGGCAAGACCGGCACCGCGGAGATCGTGCCCGACCAGGACATCAACCAGCCGTGGTTCATCGGCTTCGCGCCGGCCACGGCGCCGAAGATCGCGGTCGCCGTCACGGTGGAGCGCTCGCAGGGCGGCCAGGGCGGAACGGTCGCGGCGCCGATCGCCAAGCAGGTCATGGAGGAGCTGCTGAAGTGAGGCCGAAGACTCCGTCTTCGGTCGTCACCGGATCGCCGAGCGATCCGCTGACAGGCTGGGGGCTCACTCATGCGTGGTGACGTGACCACCGGCACGATCGTCGACGGCCGCTACGAGATCAAGGAGCGGCTGGGCTCCGGCGGCATGGCCGCGGTGTACCGCGCTCACGACCAGCAGCTCGGCCGCGAGGTCGCGCTGAAGCTGCTGTACCCGCGCTTCGCCGAGGACGACTCGTTCGTGGAGCGCTTCCGGCGCGAGGCGTCGGCGGCCGCGGGCCTGCAGCACCCGAACGTCGTGTCCGTCTACGACCGGGGCGAGTGGGACGGGACGTCGTACATCGCGATGGAGCTCGTGACGGGGCGGACGCTGCGCGAGCTCGTCCAGGAGACGGGGCCGATGGACCCCGTCCGCGCGATCGACTGCACCATCGGGGTCCTGCGCGCCGCGCGCTTCGCGCACCGCCGCGGGATCGTGCACCGAGACCTCAAGCCGCACAACGTCCTCGTCGACAGCGAGGGCCGCGCGAAGGTCACCGACTTCGGCATCGCGAAGGCGGGCGCCTCGGACATGACCGAGACGGGCTCGATCATGGGCACCGCGCAGTACATGTCGCCCGAGCAGGCGCAGGGCCTGGCGGTGACGCCGCGGGCGGACCTCTACGCGGTCGGCGTCCTCCTCTACGAGCTGCTCGTCGGGCGGCCGCCGTTCGACGGCGAGACGGCGGTCAGCATCGCGCTCAAGCAGGTCTCCGAGCTGCCGGTGCCGCCCGGCCGCATCATCCCGACCGTTCCGCCCGAGCTGGACGCGGTCGTGCTCCGTGCGCTCGAGAAGGACCCCGCGCTGCGCTTCGCCGACGCGGAGGAGTTCATCGCCGCGCTCGAGGACGTCCGGGCGTTCATCACAGGCGACGGCACCGGCGGGTTCGTCGCGCGCAACGGCGCCGGCGGGATCCCGGTCCGCCAGGCGCCGCCCCCGCCGCGCCGTCGCCGTCGCTGGCCGTGGCTGGTGCTGCTCGCTGTCCTCGTCGCGGGGGGTGCGTATGCCGCCGTCCAGCTGGCGTCCTCCGGCGAGCAACGCGCGGTGCCGAGCGTCGTCGGGCGCGAGGTGACTGCCGCCACCCAGCGGCTCCGCGAGGCGGGCTTCGAGGTGCGCGCGGTGCGTCGCCGGTCGTCGCGCCAGCCGCGGGACCGCGTCGTGTCGCAGCGGCCGGGCGCGGGCAAGACGGCCGAGACCGGCTCGACCGTCGAGATCACCGTGTCCGACGGGCAGGGCATCGACCAGGTACCGCAGGTCGCCGGCCTGCGCCGCTCCGAGGCGCGCAAGCGGCTGACCGACGCGGGCTTCGGGATCGACGAGAGCAAGCGCTCGAGCACCACGATCGACGAGAATCGAGCGATCTCCACTGATCCCCCAGCAGGCAGCCAGGTCGAGGGCGGGCAGACCGTCAAGCTCGTGATCTCCACCGGGCCGCCCGTCGTGACCGTCCCGTCCGTCGTCGGTCAGAACCGCCGCGAGGCGACCGCGACGCTGGAGGACGCGCGGTTCGAGGTCGAGGAGGTCGCGCGCGACGACGACACGCTCGACCCCGGCACCGTGATCGCGCAGGAGCCCGGTGGCGACGGGCGCGCCCGCCGCGGCTCGACCGTGACGATCATCGTCGCGCGCCGGCCGCCGCGCGTGGCCGTCCCGTCGGTCGGCGGCTCCTCGCTGGCCGACGCCACGGCACAGCTGCACGGCCTCGGGCTGAAGGTCTCGTCCGAGGATCAGCCGGTCACCGATCCGTCGCAGGACGGGACGGTCATCGGCCAGGACCCGCCGCCGGGCACCGAGGTGCAGCGCGGCGCGCGCGTGCGGCTCACCGTCGGGCGGTTCGACGCGGGACCCGACACGCGGCCCGGTGACACGACGACGCAGGTGCCGCCCGACGGCGGGGCGCCCACGCCCGGCGGTCAGGGCCAGGGTCAGGGCACAGGGCAACGGCAACCCGTTCGACGGGATCTTCCCGTGAGGGTGGCGGTGCTGGCCGGGGGGCGCTCCTCCGAGCACGACGTGTCGCTCGCCAGCGGCGAGTCGGTCCGCGACGGTCTCGCGGAGGCCGGGCACGAGGTCCTGCACGTGCTGCTCGAGCGCGACGGGCGCTGGATGCACGACGGCATCGAGCTCGACCTGCGCGCGGCGGGCGGGCTTCTGGACGCCGACGTCGTGTTCCCCGTCCTGCACGGCCCGTTCGGCGAGGACGGCACGGTGCAGGGGCTGCTGGAGCTGCTCGACGTCGCCTACGTCGGCTCCGGGGTCCTCGCGTCCGCGCTGTGCATGGACAAGATCCTGGCCAAGGACGTCATGGCCGCCGCAGGGCTGCCTCAGGTCCGGTACGTCGGAGTGGACGAGGCGGCGTTCCGCGCGGAGCGCGACGCCGCGCTGGCAGCGATCGCGACGCTCGGGCTGCCCGTGTTCGTCAAGCCCGCTCGCCTCGGCTCGTCCGTGGGGATCGCGAAGGTCGACGAGGGCCAGGACATCTGGGCCGCGCTCGAGCGCGCGTTCGCTCACGACCCGCGCGTCATCGTCGAGGCGCACAGCCCGGGCCTGGAGATCGAGTGCTCCGTGCTCGGCCACACGGCGACGGCTGAGGCGAGCACGCCGGGTGAGATCGTGCTCCACGGGGCCGACTGGTACGACTACGAGGCGAAGTACCAGCCGGGCGGGATGGAGCTGCGCGTACCGCCGGAGATCTCCGGCGCCGCCGTGGCGCGAGTGCGGGAGATCGCGACCGAGGCGTTCCGGCTGTCGGGCTGCAGCGGGCTCGCGCGCGTCGATTTCTTCGTGGAGGGAGACGACGTCCGGCTCAACGAGGTCAACACGATGCCGGGGTTCACCGCGACGTCGGTGTACGCGAAGTTGTGGGACGCCAGCGGCGTGCCCTACCCGCAGCTCGTGGACCGGCTGTGCGCGCTCGCCGTCGAGCGCCATGAGCTCGAGCGGCGTCACCGCTTCTAGGGGCAGCGGAGGCGGGTCCCCTGGCGTTCTGCGAGGTGGGGCTCAGCTGCTGCACCGGCCAGAGCGGCTCGGCGCGGTCGACCTCGTGCGCCGGCTGGGCGCGATCCAGGCGCAGGACGTCCGCGCGTTCCCGCTCGCCCTGCAGGCACGGACCGATGACCCCGGGAGCATGGACGGCCTCGTCCGGACCTGGCTCATGCGCGGGACCCTGCACCTCGTGCCGGCCGAGGACGTCGCCTGGATGCGTGAGCTGCTCGCCCCGCGGGGAGGCCCGGGGTCGCGACGGCGGCTCGCGCAGCTCGGCTTCGGCCCGGCGGCGACCGATCGTGCTGTGGGGGAGGTGGCGCGGGCTCTGGAGGACGGGCCGCTCACGAGGGCGGAGGTCGCCACGCTGCTCGAGCGTGCCGGCCTGCCCAGCACCGGGCAGGCGCCGGCGCACGTCCTCGGCGCCGCCGCCGCGCGGGGCGTGCTCGTCCTCGGGACGACGGGCGAGATCCTGCCTGCGCCCCGCGGCGGTGCCGCCCCGGCGGATCCGCTCGCCGAGCTCGCCCGCCGTCACCTGGCGAGCCGCGCGCCGGCGCGCCCGGAGGACCTCGCGGCGTGGTCCGGGCTGCCGCTCGGCCTGGCGCGGAGGGCCTGGAAGGACCTCGCCCTCGTCGAGATCGGCGAGGGCTGGGCCCTGCGCGACCACGTCCCGGACCCCGTGCCGGGCGACCTCGTCCGGCTGCTTCCGATGTTCGACGAGCTGCTGCTCGGCTGGAAGGACCGCACGCCCGTGGTCCCCGCCGAGCACGCGAAGGCGGTGCTGCCGGGGGGCGGGATCCTGCGCGCGACCGTCACGGTGGGCGGCCGTGTCGCGGGAACCTGGACGCGCGACGGCGTCGAGCTCTTCGGACCGGTGCCGGCGCGCGCGCTCGAGGACGAGCTCAGGCGCGTGCGCTCGCCTGCGGGTCCAGCCGGGTCATCGTGACCCGTGCGTCCAGGTCGGCCGTGGCGATGCCGCGGTAGACGCCCTTGACGGGCGGGACGTCGGGGTAGTGGCGGCCGTGGCCGACCTTCACGTGCGTCTCACCCGCGGCGCGGCGGTTGGTGGGGTCGAAGCCGACCCACACCGGCTCGCCCCGGCCACCCTCCGACGGCAGCAGCGCCTCGATCCACGCGTGGGTGTCGACCTCCAGCGAGGAGTCGCCGTCGTCCTCCGGCGCCGCCCAGAGGTAGCCGGACACGTAGCGCGCCGCGATCCCCATCCGGCGCAGGATGATGAGCCCGAGGTGCACGTAGTCCTGGCAGACGCCTGCGCCGGCGTCGATGAGGTCCTGCGTGGTCGATCCCACGTACGTCGCGCCCTGGCGGTACGTGAAGCGGTCGGGGATGAGCTCGCAGAGCTGCTGGACGGTCGCCAACGGGGTGTCGCGCCGAGCGGCGCCGATCAGCTCGTCCAGGACGCCGGCCGAGCGGCCGTCCTCGTCGATCCCGACGGGCTCGTTCGTGCCGTCGAGCAGGAACTCGCCGCCCGCGGCGCGGTAGGCGGGGGCGTCGAGTGCCTCCCAGGGCGCGACCGTCACCTCCGGCGGCGCGGCGGTGACGACCCGCGCGCGGACGTCGATCGTGAGGTGGTCGTGCGGCGTCGCGACGCCGAACTCGATGACTTCGGTGCCGAAGTAGTCCAGGTGCCGCTGCAGCCGCGCCTCCGGATCGATGCGGACGTGGAAGTCGTCCACTCGCTGCGTGGAGGTCGTCGCGGGCCGCACGCGCAGCGCGTTGAGGTTGTCCGTCACCGGGCTGTCGTAGCGGTACTCGGTGACGTAGCGGATGCCGAAGTTCACGACCCGCCTCCGACTCCGGCGTGGGGCCGCTCTGCGGCACCACGCCAACCGACGGCGAAGCCGTCGGCTGTGCCGGCGAAGTAGCGCTCGGCGATGTCGGTCGCGACCTTCGCCAGCTCCTCCTGTGCGGCCTGCAGCGTCCCGTGCAGATCGGCGCCCGCCGCCTGCGCGCGGCCGCGGAACTCGAGGTCGGCGCTCAGGCGCTGCAGTCGCAGGACGGGCTCGGAGTTGCGCGGGTTGCGGTCCGCACGCTCCAGGGCGTTGAGCGCGGACTCCACCGCGGCGGCCACCGAGTCCGGGTAGGCGCGCTCGAAGAGCAGGAAGCGGGCCACCGGCACGGCGTTGGGCGGAGCGGGGACGGCGCGCCGGTAGGCCTGGAAGCCGCCGACGGCCTGCAGCAGGGCGAGCGCCTGCCCGCGCTCGGGGCCGTCGTCGTCGGCCGCGGGCGGCAGCGCGACGCGCAGCATGCGCAGCACCATGTCCCCGGACTCGATCCGCCCGCCGGCGGCGAGGAACGCCGAGGCGTCGTCGCGCAGCATCGTGCGCGACGTGAGCCCCCAGAACAGCGCCGCGCGCTCGCGGACGTAGGCGTAGACGGAGTACGGGTCGCGCGCGACCGCCGCGCCCATCCCGCTGCCGCGCAGGTTGAGCTCGGTGGTGTTGATCGCCTCCCACATCTCCGCGGAGACGACGTCGCGCAGGGTGCGCGCCAGCTCGCGGGCGCGTGCGACGCAGGCCACGACCGAGGCGGGGTTGTCGGGGTCGAGGGTCAGCGAGTGCAGGACCTCGTCACGCGTGGCGGGACGCTCGCCCGGGGGCGCGCCCATGATCGCCGGCAGCGAGCGCCAACCCAGGCGGACTCCCGCGGGATCGTCGGGGCGGCCCTGGAGGCTCGCCTGCAGGACGCCGTCGAGCATCCGCGCCGTGTGCTCGGCACGCGCGACGCTGCGTCCCAGCCAGAACAGCTCGTGGGCGATCCGCGCGAGCACTACTGCTGCTGCTGCTGTTGCTGGCCGACCCAGGGTCCGCCGTACTGGAGGTCGGGCATCATGAGCGGCGTCGGCACGCGGCCGGGCGGCTCTGCGCGGTCGGTGTCCTCGCCGTCCTCGAGCACCCACGTGTCCTTCGAGCCGCCGCCGCGGCTGGAGTTCACGATCATCTGCCCCTCCTCCAGCGCGACGCGCGTGAGGCCGCCGGGGACGATCGAGATGTCCTCGCCGAAGACGGCGAAGGGGCGCAGGTCGACGTGGCGGGGGGACATCGTCCCGTCGGGCCCGACGGTGGGGACGGTCGACAGCTTCACGACCTCCTGGGCGATCCACTTCTCCGGGTGCGCGCGGATGACGTCGGCGAGCGCGTCGAGCTCGTCGCGCGGCGTCAGCGGGCCGATGAACACGCCCTTGCCGCCCGACTCGCCGGTCGGTTTCACAACGAGCTCGTGCAGCCGCGACAGCACGTGCTCGCGCTGGGAGTCGTCGGCCAGCAGGTACGTGTGCACGTTCTGCAGCAGCGGCTCCTCGTCGAGGTAGAAGCGGATCATGTCCGGCACGTAGTGGTAGATCGCCTTGTCGTCGGCGACGCCGGTGCCGATGGCATTGGCGATCGCCACCGTCCCCGCGCGGTACGCGCGGATGAGGCCGGGCACGCCGAGCGCGGAGTCGGGGCGGAACTCGAGCGGGTCGATGAAGTCGTCGTCCAGGCGCCGGTACACCGCATGGATGCGCTCCAGGCCGTCCGTGGTGCGCATGTACAGCACGTCGTCGCGGACGACGAGGTCGCCCGCCTCCACGAGCTCGACGCCCATCTGGCGGGCGAGGAACGCGTGCTCGAAGTAGGCGGAGTTGTACGGCCCCGGCGTCCAGACCACCACGGTCGCCTCGGCGTCCGCGCTCGGCGCGACGGCGCGCAGCGCGGCGAGCAGCAGCTGCGGGTAGTGGTCGACCGGGCGGACGCGGTAGTGCGCGAAGAGCTCCGGCAGCAGGCGCGTCATCGCGACGCGGTTCTCCAGCACGTAGGAGATGCCGGACGGCACGCGGACGTTGTCCTCCAGGACCTTCCAGGTCCCGTCGCCGTCGCGGACGAGGTCGCACCCCGCGACGTGCGTGTAGACGCCGCCCGGCGGGCGGATGCCGTGCACGGCGCGCGTGAAGTGCGCACGTGACACCACGAGCTCCCAGGGGACGATCCCGGCGCGGACGATCTCGCGCGAGTGGTACGCGTCGTCGACGAACGAGTTCAGCGCGCGGATCCGCTGGGCCAGGCCCCGCTTGATGACCCGCCAGTCCGCCGCTGGGATGATCCGCGGGCCGAGGTCCATCGTGAGCGGCCGGTCGCGCGGGCCGTCCTCGCCGGTCAGCTCGAACGTGATCCCCTGGCGCAGGAAGATCGCGTCGCGGCGCCTGCCCGCCTCGGTCAGCCCATCGGGGCCAAGCCGGTCGAGCGCCGCGACGAGCTCAGCTGCATGGGGCGCGACCGTGCCGTCCTCGGCGAAGACCTCGTCGAGGAAGCCGTCGCGCGGCCTGTAGCCGGCGCCGTCGGTGATCGCGGGCTCGGTGGACATCGGCGGCCATCCTTTCAGCGAGGCGTCGGCCGTGCATCACCGGCGTGGCCAACTCGGCGCGCCGCTGTGTCCACCCGTCAGGTCTTACGGGGGCCGAACAGGACGATCTCCGACAGCTCGGCGCGCTCGGAGCCCGGCGGCAGGTCCGTGATCCAGACGAGGTAGTAGCGCATGGGCTCCTTGCCCGGCAGGACGATGCGCTCGCGCTGCCCGGCGTCCCGGACGTCGGCGAGCTTCACCCAGCCGTCGCTCGGCAGCTCGGCGGGCAGGCTCTTGCGCGCCCCGTAGATCGCGCCCGACCAGCCGGGGGTCTTCGAGCGGATCTCGATCCGCGTGGCGTTCACGCCCGGGGCTGCGTCGACGTAGGCGCCGACGCCGGGCTTCTGCGCCGACAGCGGGCCGCGGTAGGTCTCGGTGGACCAGAACGTGCCGGTGTCGCCGTCGACCAGCAGCTGGGCCTGGTCGTGGTGCTCGCCGTCCCCGCCGTACGGGTCGTAGTCGCCGGCGGCGGTCTGGGACAGGCGGACGGTCGTCTCGCCGGGCGGCGGCGGCTTGGTGTCGCGCGGCGCGCTCGTGCCCTTCTCCGTCTGCCCGGCAGCGAGGGCGAGCAGGACGACGGTCGCCACGACGACCAGCAGCCCGGCGGCGACGAGCAGCCCGGCCGAGCGGCGCAGGCGCAGCGGCACGCGACGGCGCTGGGAGCCGCGCAGGCTGCGCAGCACGGTGGTCGCCTCGCCGGTCGCATGGCCGCTGCGGGCCGTCTCGATCGCCAGCGCGTCCTCGAGGTCGAGGATGAGCGTCGCGGCGTCCGGCGTGCGCCGGGTGAGGTCCTTCGCGGTCGCGCGCTCGAGCACGGCGGCGAGCGCGGCGGACACCTCCGGGCGGCGGATCTGGACGTCGGGCAGGTCCTCCCTGACGTGCTTCATCGCGACGGTGATCTGGTTCTCGCCGTGGAACGGCACGTCGCCCGTGAGCATCTCGAACAGCACGACGCCCAGCGAGTAGATGTCCGACTGCGGGCCGACCGGGTGACCGAGCGCCTGCTCGGGGGACACGTAGTCGGTCGTCCCCAGGACGCGCCCGTCGGAGGTCAGGCCGTCCTCGTCGAGCGTCCGGGCGATGCCGAAGTCGGTGACCCGCGCCGATCCCTCGGAGTCGATGAGGACGTTCTGGGGCTTGACGTCGCGGTGCACGATGTTGCGCGCGTGCGCGACGTGCAGCGCCCTGGCGATCTCGATCGCGTAGGCCACGGCCTCCGGCACGGGGAGCCGGCCGAGCCGTCGGATGCGCGCCTTCAGCGTCTCGCCCTCGACGTACTCGAAGACGATGTACGGGGTCGTGCCTTCCTCACCAGCGTCGATGACCTGCACGATGTGCGGGTGGTTGAGCTGCGCGACGGCGCGCGCCTCGCGCCGGAAGCGCTCGAGCTGATCGGAGTCCCGCGCGATGTCGCGGTGCATGAGCTTGATCGCGACGGGCCGCTCCAGCACGGTGTCGAACGCCCGGTAGACCGTCGACATCCCGCCAGAGCCGACCACCGCATCGATGCGGTAGCGCGCGTCCAACAGCGTGCCGACCGGTGAGCTCACGTCCCCATTGTCCCCCGCCGAGACCGTGATCGGCGTCATCTCCTACACCGATCCCGCATGTCCGTGGTCCTGGGCGGCCGAACCGTGTCTGCGGCGCATCGAGGGAGAGTTCGGCGACGGGGTGTCGATCACCTACGTGATGGGCGGCCTCGGGCGGGAGTTCCGCCGGCCCGTGGAGACGGCCGGGAACGTCCTCGACGCCGGAGCGATTCGGGGAGGACCTGGCGCGCGCGGGGCTGGCGCTGCCGCGCGCGGCAGCAGGCCTGTGGGCGCTCGCCCGGAGTTCAGGGCCCGACCCGAGTGGCTCGGGTCGGGCTACCTGTGGGCGGCGGCCACCTAGCCGCGGAGGAGCGACAGGACCGACTGGGGCAGCTGGTTGGCCTGCGCCAGCATCGAGGTTCCTGCCTGCTGCAGGATCTGGTACTTCGTCATCGTCGTCATCTCCTCGGCCATGTCCACGTCGCGGATGCGCGACTCGGACGACACGAGGTTCTCCTGGTAGACGCTGAGCCCGTTCATGAGGTGCTCGAAGCGGTTCTGCACCGCGCCGAACGTCGAGCGCTGCGCGCTGACGGCGTCGATGGCGGCGTCGATCTCGTTGAGGTCGGTGTTCGCCGCCGACGACAGCGCGAACACGGCCGAGCTGATCGAGGCGCCGAGGGAGATCGTGCCGACGCCGACGGAGTCGGAGTCGTTGGCGCCGACCTGGAAGGTGATCGTGACGGCGGCGTTCAGCACCTTGATGCCGTTGAACTCCGCGCTGGAGCCGATGCGCTCGATCTCCGACGCGAGCTGGTTGACCTCGGTCTGGATCGCGTCGCGGTCGTTCTGGCTCAGGGAGCCGTTCTTGTACTGCACGGCCAGCTCGCGGACGCGCTGGAGCATCGAGTGGACCTCGTCCAGCGAGCCTTCCGCCGTCTGGACCATCGAGATGCCGTCCTGGGCGTTGCGGTTCGCCTGCGCGACACCGCTGATCTGCGCGCGCATGCGCTCGGAGATCGCGAGGCCGGCGGCGTCGTCGGCCGCGCGGTTGATGCGGTAGCCGGAGCTGAGGCGCTCCATCGACTTCGACAGCTTGTCGTTGTTCTGGACCAGGGCGCGGTGGGCGCCCATGGCCTCGATGTTGTTCTGGATCCTGAGGGACATCGCGGTTGTGGATTCCTTGAGGGAGGAGGGCGGGGGTGGCTTCGTCAGGCCTGGGAGGCCGGGACGTTCTGGGGAAGGTCGGTGACGGGAGAGGCGGCGGCGGCCGCGTTCTCCTCCTTGACTGCCCGCCAGATCTCCTCCCGGTACACCGGGACGGACCTCGGGGCTGCGATGCCGATGCGGACGCTGGAGCCGCTGACCTCGATCACCTCGACCACGACGTCGTCACCGAGCATGACCTTCTCTCCGGGACGACGGGTGATGATGAGCATGTGGGGGATTCCTCCTTGGAAAGGTGCTCGTAGGGCCTAGGCGGCCTGGCCGGCCTTGTCGGCGACGCCCGCGAGCAGCGGGATCCGCACAGGTGAGTCAGGTGCCTGGTTGATCACCTGGTAGCCGCGTCCGTCGACGAGGAGGATCGGGGCCCGGAGGTTGGCGGTGAAGTCCTCGATCGCCTCGGCGGCGCGGACGGTCACGTAGACCTGCGCTGCGGCCGGGTCCTCGATGCCGATCCGCTGCTCATCGCTGTCGGAGAGCTCGACGGCGTAGTCCTGGAAGAACTTCCAGGGGTTGGTGAGCGGGATCGCGATCGCGGGATCGTCGACCGAGTGCAGCCAGACGAACATGGCCTCGTCGGAGCGGGCCAGGAGCGTGTACCGGGAGCCACCGAGGCCGATGAGGCCGTTCGGGAACTCGATCACCGCCTCGGCGGGAACCTCGAGCTCGCCGAAGCGTGTGGACCGGAGAGTCACTGCGTCCACGGATCCTCCATGGGTGTGGTGGGCGGTGGCCATCACGAACATACGTCGGCATTTGCGGCCCGAACTTGAGCGCGGGACGCCAACGTGCTAACCGAGGAAGTCCATGAGCGTGCGCTGGCTGAGGCTGGAGCCCGTCGCCTGGAGCGCCGCCTGGTAGACGGCCTGCTGGCTGGAGAGCTGCGAGATGGCCTCGGCCAGGTCGACGTACTCGACGCCGGACCGGACCTTCTCGGTGGACGCCTGAACGTCCGTCAGCCGGTTCACGGCCGTGGTGAGGCGGTTGGACAGCGCGCCGGCCTCGGCCCGCGCGGTGCTGACGTCCTCCATGCTTGCGTCGATGGCCTTCAGATCGGACCCGCGCAGTGCGTTGGCGTCGGCCGGCGTGCCGCCGCGGAGGTGCGTGGCGATGTCGCGAAGGACCTGCAGGGCCTTGCCGTCGGTGCCGTCGCCCAGGACGCTGCCCGTGGTGCCGTTGAGGCGCACGGAGACGCCGGGGCCGATGGTGCGGACGATCGCCCCGGCATCGCCCGCGTAGGCGTCGCCGCCGTCGGGGTCGTACGGGGGTGTATCGGTCTTCTGCCCGGCGAAGATGTACTGGCCGTCGAAGGTCGCGTTGCCGGACGCCTTCGCCTGCCCGATGAGCTGGTCGATCTGCGTCGCGAGGTCGTTGCGGTCCTTCTGGCTCATCGTGTCGTTGCCGCCCTGGACGAGCACCTCGCGCGCCTTCTGCAGCACGTCGTTGATGCCGCTCAACGCGTCGTCGGTCGCCTGCGCCCAGCCCTGCGACGCGTTCGCCGTGTCGATGTACTGGCCGGTGGCCGCGAGGTCGCTGCGGAGGTTCAGCGCCTTCTGGACGCCCTGGGGGTCGTCGGAGGGGCGCAGGATCTTGTTGCCGGTCGAGACCTGCTGGGAGGCCTTGGAGACGGCGCTGTTGGCGCGCTGGAGGTCGGCCAGGTTGCGTCCGGCGATGATGCCTTCGGTGATGCGCATGGCCTACAGACCGACCCGTCCGGTGCGGTTGATGAGGGTGTCGAGCATCTCGTCCATCGTGGACATCGCCCGGGAGGAGGCCTGGTAGCCGCGCTGGAAGCGGATCATGTTCGTCATCTCCTCGTCGAGGGAGACGCCGGAGACGGAGGAGCGCCGCTCGTCCAGCGTCGTGACGATCGAGGACTGCGTCGAGGACGCGCGGTTGGCCTCGCTGGCGTCGGAGGCGACCTGGCGCACGAAGCTCGAGTAGCCGGCGTCGATGGAGCCGTTGCGCAGGGCGCCGATGGCGCGCGCGATCGAGTTGTCGCCCGCGGTCGCGCCGCTGCCGGCCTGGAGCGTCGAGATCGTGACGTTGACCGTCAGCGTGGACGCCGTCGTGCCGGTGAAGAAGGGGGGCGTGCCGTGGATCGCGTTCACGCCCGACGCCAGGCTGGAGGCGACGGCATCGAGCTGCGAGCGGTAGCCGGCGATGGTGGTCTGCAGGGTCTGCAGCGCGCCGAGCTTGCCGCCGGGGGCGGTCAGCGTCTGCGGCCACGTCACCGTGCCGGTTGCGCCGTCGACGAGGGGCTGGGCCGCGCCGCCGAAGGAGACGTCGAGCGAACCGTCGCCGTCCGTGTCGCTCGTGGACACCTGGCCGAGCTCGGAGAGCTTGTCCAGGACGAGGTCGCGCTGGTCGAGCAGGTCGTTGGGCTGGCGCCCGACCGCCACCTGCTCCTTGATCGCCTTGTTGAGCGACGCGAGCTGGTTGGCGTAGTTGCCGACGTCGTTGCCCGCGTCGGTCGTGAGCGACGAGTACTCGGCGGCCGCGGTGTCCGACAGCGCTCCGAGGCGCGTGTCGAGGTCCTTCAGGGCGCCGGACAGGGCCTGGCCGCTGGAGACGACGGCGGCCTTCGCGGCGCCGTCGGTCGGGTTGGACTCCAGGGCGCCCCAGGCGTCCCAGAACTTGCCGAGCAGGCCGGAGATCGCGTCGTCGCCCGGCTCGCCGAGCTGGTCCTCGACCTGTGAGAGGCCGTCGGCCGTCGTCGTCTTCTCGCCCAGCGCCATGTTCTGGGCCCGGTACTGCAGGTCCAGGAACGAGTCGCGCATGCGGCGGTACTGGAGGACGTCGACGCCCTGTCCGAGCTGGGCGCCGGCGCCGCCGGCGAGCGCGCCCGCGGAGATCGTGTACGGCGTCGCCGCGCCGAGGACCGCCTCCTGGCGGGTGTAGCCCTCGGTCTGCGCGTTGGCGATGTTGTGCGCCGTGACGTCGAGGCTGCGCTGCTGGGCGAGCAGGCCGCGCAGGGACGTCTGCAGGCCGCTGAAGGTCGAGATCGAGGTCATGCCTGGAGGTCCAGGACGCGATGCGGGTTCGGGGCGGCCGGATGCGCGGGCGCGCCGGCCCCCGGCGGGGCGTAGGCGCCGTGCTCCTCGCCGCCCAGCAGGCGGGTCAGGTGCTCGAGGAACGCGAGCTCCTGGCGCATGAGGATGCGGTTGGCCTGATGCTGGCGGCCGACCTCGGCCAGCATGCCGCGCAGCTGTGCGCTGCGCTCGCGGGCGGCGATGGCGTCGGTCGGCGGGATCAACGAGCAGATCGCGTCGAGCGTGACGACGTGCGCCGGCACCCCGAGCTGCGCGCCGGCGTGGGCCAGCAGCTCGGCGCGGACGCGCTCGAGGGCCGCGCGGCGGTCCATCTCGCCCTGGATCTCGGTGATCGCCGCGAGGACGGTGTCGACGTCGCGGTCGCGGATCGCGGTGGCCTGGGCCAGGACGATCTGCAGCAGGCGCCCGGTCGACGCGAGCTGGTCGTCGAGGTGGGCGACCAGGGCGGGGCCGAGGCCCGACTGCACCGGAGCGGAGGGGAGGAGCGCGGCGTTCACTTCGTGCCCTCCTGCGTCAGGGACTTGTCGATCTGCTGGGCCAGCCCGAGGCCGCCCTCGGCCATGACGGCGTCGGCCATCGCGCCGGGCAGCATGTCGCGGTAGGTCTGGGTGGCCGCGGAGCCGCTGGACGCGTCGTCGGGCTCGGCGGTCTTGGCGAGCTGCTTGGTGAGCTCGCCGACGAGCTGGCTCTCGAAGGAGAGGGCCGCGTCGTACTGCTTGCGCCGCTCGGGCGTGCCGTTGCGGACGTCGGCCGGCAGCAGGGCGTTGTCGATCGGAGGGAGTGCTGCGCTCATCAGCGCTTGACCCCGTTGGCGATCTCGGCGGCCTTGTCCTGGGCCTGGATGGCCTTGGAGGCCATCTCGTAGGCGCGCTGGGACTGGAGCATGTCGGTCATCGCGTCGCCCATGTCCACGTTGGACATCTCGAGGACGCCCTGCTCGACCTTCGTGGAGGGGTCGGCCGCGCGGACGGCGCCGCTCTGGGCGGTCGCCACGAAGCCGTTGTCGCCGAGCGGCGCGAGGCCGTCGGGCGACGGCACGTTGACGATCGAGAGCTTGCCGAGCGCCTTGCCGTCGAGCGACACGCTGCCGTCGGCCTCGATCTTGACGTTGCGCTCGTCGGCGCCGGCAGGGAGCTGGATCGCAGGCTCGACGAGGTCGCCGCGCGCGTTGCCCAGTCGGCCCTGGTCGTCGAAGCGCAGGTTGCCGTCGCGCGTCAGCATGTCCTTGCCGTCGTGCTTCATCCTGAGGAAGCCCTGGCCCTGCAGCGCAACGTCGAGCGGCTCGTCGGTGCGCTGGAGCGATCCCTGCGCGGACCCGCGGCCGATGGTCGTCGCCATCGAGCCGGCGCCCTCGGTGACGCCCTGCTGCGTGGCGAGCCCGGCGGGCGTGTAGAGGAGGTCGCGGAACGCCACGCGGACGCGCTTGTAGCCCGTCGTGTTCGCGTTGGCGATGTCGTTGGAGACCGCGTCGAGCCGCTGCTGCTGTGCCGCCATGCCGGCGGCTGCTGAGTACATGCCTTCGAGCATCGGTGTCCTGGGTGGTCGGTCGGGTGGTCGAGGACTTGAGTCGGCTAGCGGATCGAGCCGAGCCCGGCGGCCTTGCCGAGCGTGTCGTCGATCGTCGTGAGGGCCTTCTGGCCGGCCTCGTAGGCGCGCAGCGAGGCCATCATCTCGACCATCGTGCGGGCGGCGTCGACGCCGGAGCCCTCGAGCTCGCCCGTGCGGACCTTGCCGGTCGCCTGGCCCGTCGCGCGGCCGGTGAACTGGCCGTCGCCGGACTTGACCGGTGTCGTGAGCGCGAAGACGCCGACCGCGGCGCCGTCGACGGTGCCGTCGGCCTTGAGCTTGACGGGGTTGCCGTCCTTGCTCAGGACCTTGTTGCCCATCTGGTCGACGAGCGTGCCGTCGGCCGAGGACGCGAAGCTGCCGTCGCGGGTGTAGCGCACGCCTTGCGCCGTCTGCACGCCGAAGTAGCCCTCGCCGTCGACGGCGAGGTCCAGCGGCTCGTCGGTCTGGCGCAGCGGAGCCGCGCGGAGATCGGTGGTCTGCTGCTCCAGGCGAACGCCCGCGGCCATGGTGCCGACCTGCTGGTTGCCCTGCACGTTGCGGACGAGCAGCTCGCCGAAGGCCTTCTGGGCGGTGCGGTCCTGCTTGTAGCCGGGCGTGGCGGCGTTCGCGAGGTCGTTGGAGAGCTGGTCCTGGCGGGCCTGCATGGCGAGCATGCCGGACGCAGCGACGTAGAGGCCTCGGTTCATCACCATGGTGGTCGGCAACTACAGACGGTGCTTGAACGGCCGATAGGACGGATGGATGACCGCCTCCGTCGCACTGACGATGCTGCGCGCCGTCGCGCCGGACGTCCCGCTCACAGTGGGGTCGGTCCTGGGCGCGCGCGTGCTCTCGCGCGAGGGCGATCGCGGGACGCTGCTGCTGCTCGGCGCGCGGCTGTCCGCGCAGCTGCCGGACGGCGTGCAGGAGGGCGACGCGCTGCGCGTCCGCGTGCAGGAGGCGTCGGCCGAGAAGCTCGTCCTGAAGGTCGTCGAGGCGCCACAGGCGCCCGGGGCGCAGGCGACGACGCAGGGGCTCACGATGCTGCCGCCGCTGGCGCTGCCCAACGGCGCGACCGCGCGGCTGTACCTCGAGCCCGATCAGGACGGAGTGTCCGTGCGGGGGTCCGAGGATCGTCCTCGGACGGTCTACCTGCGCTACGACTCGCCGGTGCTCGGGCGCATCGACATCGCGCTCACCCTGACGGCCGACGCCATCGGGGCCGCGCTGCAGCTCAGCGCCGGCGAGCCGGCGCGGGCCGCGCGGTCTGGCTCCGCGGCGCTGCAGGGAGCGCTGGCAGCCGCTGCCGCGCGGCCGGCACTGGTGCAGGTCCTGGCCCGCGACGAGACGGTGGACCTGCGTGCCTGAGCGCGCTGCAGCGCTGCGCTACGACGGCAGCGGCGCGCCGCAGGTGGTGGCGGCCGGGTCGGGCGAGGTCGCCCGCCGGATCGTGGAGACGGCCCGCGAGGCGGGCGTCGCGGTTCGCGAGGACGGCGAGCTGGCCGAGGCCCTGGCGCGCCTTCGTCTGGAGGCCGAGGTGCCCGAGGAGCTCTGGCACGCGGTGGCCGAGGTCCTCGTCTGGGCCCAGCGCCTGGACACAGCCGCCGGCTGACGCTGCGAGGCCTTGTCGGGGAGGATCAGGAAGTGGTGGTCCGGCGTGGTGCGGATGGAGAAGCGGCGGTGGATCGGTGCTGCCTGGGGGGTCTCGAGCATACGGAGGCCTTTCAAGTACCGGAGGCAGCCTCCATATTAGCGGAGGTGACCTCCGGTTTGTGAACATCGTGCTGGCGCACGGGCTCGGCCGGGGTCCCTCGGACTCGGATGGGGTACGGGGCGAGCGCGCCCGCCTCGGCGAGGTCAGGACCCCGTCGTCGCCCCGCGATCCGGCGCGGGGGCTGTCCGTGGCGGCCGCGGCGACGCCGCCCGGCTCGGTCGTGATCGGGCACTCGATGCGTGGGGTGCTGGCGTTACGGGTCGCCGGACATGGCGCCCGGGCGATCGTCCTGACGGGTCGTTCTTCCCGCCGGCCCTGGACGGGCGGTCGGTGAGGGCGTCGCTGCGCGACTACGGAGAGCACCGCGTGGCGTTCCCGCGCTCGATGGAGCGGCGGCGAGGAGGGGAGAGCTCTGCGCGGGCGCTCGGGACGCTGGTGCGACTGGCGGCCCGGCCCGACCGGTCCGCCGCGGGGGTCGACGACCACCACGTGCCGCCGGGGCCGTGGCTGGACTACGTGGTGCCGTGGCTGGCGTCGTTGACGCCTGGTTCGCCGTAGCGCCGCGCCACCGCCTCGTGTGGTGCGGGACCGCGTCCGACGGCGTCACCGAGGCGGAACGGTGTCGGGTGGCGGCGCAACCCATCGCGGCATGTGGCCGTGAGTGGCGGCGCGCCAGTTGGATCGAACCCATCTGCCTGGAGCACCGTATGCGTGCCCTAGGCAGATTTCCCGCAACCCTAGACCCGAGCCGTCCGCGCCCCCACCGCATAGCCGACCACGTTCACCCCGAAGTGGATCGCGCTCACGACGACGAACGCCAGCAGGGCGTCCGGCACCGACAGGACGTAGATCGGCAGCAGGCAGATCCAGATGCCGATGACGAGGTCGCCCTGGTCCAGGAGGGTCATCGCCCTGCCCGACCATGACGTGCGCTGCGAGCCCGGCGCGATGTCGAGCTGGCGCTTCAGGAAGGAGTTGGGCAGCTCACCGACGACGACGCCGAGGCCGAGGAGGAACCCGTAGAGCACGGGGCCGGCGTCGCGAATGTCGCCGGGCAGGCGGTTCCACCACCACGGCCACAACGACAGGACAAGGGTGGCGAGAAGCACTCCCGCGCACATCAGGAGCGCCCCCCGCCACGTCTTGTTGTCCCCGAGCAGTCTGCGGCCCCGGAAGGTCCGCCCGCCGTCGAGCGGGCGCTTCAGGCCGCGAAGCAGGTCACCGCGCAGCACCCACACGTGCAGGAGCGGAGCGCCGATGACCGGCAGGAAGATCCAGAGCGCCTCCAAGGCGCCCAGCCTAAGGCTGCTACGCGACGAGCCTCAGGATCGCCTCGTGGTCGCCCAGCTCCGCCCGCAGCGTCTTCTTCATCTGCGTGTGGATCTGGCAGACGCGGCTCTCGGACACGCCCATGATCTCGCCGATCTCGGAGAGGGTCATGCCCTTCACATAGAGCAGGACGGCGATCTCGCGCTCACGACGCGGCAGCTTGGCGAACGCGTCGCGGAAGCGATCCTTCGCGTCGACGGTCTGCGCGGCGTGCTCGGGATCGAGCCGCTCGTCGGTGGAGGCGAGCGTGTCCATCCGCTCGATCGTCGTCTCGTCGTCGGAGAGGACGACGGTGTTCAGCGACGTGAGGTCGGACCGGGAGATCTCCTCGATGCGCTGGCGAAGCTCCCTGACGGAGCAGCCGATCGACCCGGCCAGCTCCTCGCTCGACGGATGCCGGCCGTGCAGCGCGGTGAACTCGACGGATGCCTTCTCGATGTCGCGCTCCCAGCGGCGGACGGAGCGCGGGGCCCAGTCCTGGCGGCGGAGCTCGTCGAGCACGGCGCCGTGGATGCGCGTCCACGCGTACTGCTCGAGCGTGGCGCCCTTGCTCGGGTCGTAGCGGTCGATCGACCGGATGAGCGCCTCGAGGCCGCACGAGATGAAGTCCTCCACCTCGCAGCGGGCGGGCATCTCACGGACCTTCTTGTAGACGATGTACTTGACCAGCGGAGCGAAGGTCAGCACGAGGCGATCGCGCAGGGCGGGGTCGCTGGACCGCTGATACTGCTGCCAAAGAGCTAGCGTCTGCTCGGAGCTCAGACGCTTCGTGGACGTGGCCATGCTCGGGGTGACTCCTGAGGGGGAGGGAACGAGGGGAACGCGGCACTTATCGGGGCTTTGCCCAGAACCCTTGATAGCGATCGAACACATGTTGAGTTTGTGGAGCATTGTCGGAAGAACCACTCAAGCCCACATCCGACCTGCCGAATCACACGTGCGTGACCCATCCCCTCCTCTGAGGTCCGCCCACCATGGCACTCCGTCTGTCGGCCGCCGCGCCGGAACTCGCAGCATCCCCCTCGTCTGAACCCATCGCCCCGCCCGCGCAGCCGGGCGCGGAAGGCACCCGCCTGCGCGCCGAGGCGCGCGCCGCGCTCGCCGCGCGCGATGTGCACGCGTACTCCGCGCTGTTCGCGCGCGCCGATGCGATCGAGGACATCCACCGCCGCCACCAGGCGCGCCTCGCGCTGCTCGAGGCCGGCCTGCACGACGCGCCCGCCGATCTGCCTGTCCTCGCCGGAGCGATGGCCGTCGTCGCCCGCCGCGCGGTCGAGCTGCTGGAGACCGAGCCGCGCGAGCCTGGCTTCCTGAACGTCGCCGGTGTGGCGTTCTACGAGCTCGGGGAGCTCGGCGCGGCCGAGCGCCTCTTCGTCGCGGCCCGGCGCCTCGACCCGGACCTCGCGCACGTCGCGAGCAACCTCGATCAACTCCAGGCGCGCCGCCGGGCGCGCCTGCAGCCGCCGCCGCTCCCGCCCGCCGTCCGCGCCGCGATGCGCGATCTGGCTCCGCGCGGCAAGCGCGTCGCCGCCGCCGCGCAGCCGGCCGAGGGCCTCACGCTGAGCCTGTGCATGATCGTCAAGGACGAGGAGGAGATGCTTCCGCGCTGCCTCGCCGCCGTCCGCGACGCCGTCGACGAGATCGTCGTCGTCGACACCGGCTCCAGCGACCGCACGCGTGAGATCGCGCTGGAGTTCGGCGCCACGCTCATCAACTTCGAGTGGACCGGCTCGTTCAGCGACGCCCGCAACGTCTCCTTCGAGGCGGCGACCGGCGACTGGCTGATGTTCCTGGACGCGGACGAGGTCCTCGTCGAGGGCGACGGCGAGCGGCTGCGCGCGCTCACCGGCCAGACCTGGCGCGAGGCCCACTACCTCCTGGAGACCAACCACACGGGCACGCTGGAGGACGGCACCGCCGTCACCCACAACGCCCTGCGCGTCTTCCGCAGTCGCCCCGGCCTGCGCTTCGAGGGCCGCATCCACGAGCAGATCGCCCAGCACCTGCCGGCCTTCCTGCCCGAGCGCCTCGCCGTCTCGGACGTGCGGATCGACCACTACGGGTACCTCGGCGCGGTCCGCGACGCCAAGGAGAAGTCCCGGCGCAACATCGAGCTCCTCGAGCGCCAGGTCGCCGAAGGCCTCGACAGCCCGTTCCTCGCGTTCAACCTCGGCTCCGAGTACGCGGCGGCGGGCGACACCGCCGCCGCCCTGGAGAAGTTCGAGTCCTCCTGGGCCCGCGTCCGCGACGACCAGCACATCGCCAGCTACGGCTTCGTGCCGTCCCTCGCCGGCCGGCTCGTGCGTGCGCTGCGCGTGACCGGCCACCTCGCGAAGGCGCGTTCGCGCGGCGACGAGGTCCTGCGGCTCTTCCCGCGCTTCACCGACGTCCTCCTCGAACAGGCGATAGCCGCGGGCACGATGGGCGACCACGAGACCGCGATCGCCGAGCTCGAGCGATGCCTGGAGTGGGGCGACGCGCCGAGCACCTACTCGGCGACGAAGGGCAGCGGCACCTACCTCGCGATGGCGACCCTCGCCGACGTCCGGCGCACGGCGGGCGACCTGGAGGGCGCCGAGGAGCTGCTGCGCCGCTGCCGCTCCGAGTACCCCGTCTTCCTCGGGACGATCGAGCCGCTGACCCGGCTGCTGCTTGCCCGCGGGCACACCTCCGAGGAGGCGATCGAGGCAGCGGAGGCCGACGGCGACCTGCCGCTGGCGGCGCGCTTCATGCTCGCGGCCGCGCTGCACGAGGGCGGCGCGTCGGAGGCAGCGGAGGAGCAGCTCCAGCTGGTCCTCGCCGCCCAGCCCGACGCCGCCCCCGCGCACGTCGCCATCGGCGAGGCGCTGCTGTCGCAGTCGCGCTTCGCGGAGGCCGCCGCCGCCGCCCGCTCGGTCGATGCCGACTCGCCGTGGGCGCCCGCCGCCGCACGGACGGCGGTGTTCGGGCTCCTGGCCGCCGAGGCCGGCGACGACGAGGTCCACGACGGGCTCGCCTGGGCGCGCGAGGCCGGACTGCCCGAGGGCGAGGCCCGCGCCATGGAGGCATGGCTCACCGCACGCGCCGGCACCACGCCGGAGCCCGCGAGCGTCCCCGCCAGCGGCGCGATGCTGACGCTGACGATGCTCGAGGCGCTCCTGCGCCTGCAGGCCTTCGAGCTCTTCGCCCAGCTGCTGCCCGTCACCGACGCGCTCGCGCTCTCCATGCGCGAGCGCCGCGAGCAGCTCGCGCGGATGTACCTGCGCCGTGGGTTCCTCGAGTCGGCGGGCGACGAGTGGGTGGCCGCGATCCAGGAGGACGGCCCCGACGTGGCCGCGCTCATGGGGCTGTCGCAGGTCGCCGCGGCCCGCGGTCTCGACGAGGACGCCGAGCTGCTCGCCGGCGAGGCGCGCTCGCTCGCCACGGCGTGACCGCCGCCGCGCCGACATACCCGGCCATCGAACACACGGCCGGACCACGGCAGGGCGCATCAAGACCCCTCGCGGTGGACCGACTACTTGGTCGTAGGCCCATGGATGGGCCGCCCAAGGATCAAGGAGGTCCGACCATGAACGTGTACGACTTCGCGGCAGCGAGAGCCAAGCGCCCAGCGCGCGCCGCATCCCAGGACACGAAGGCGAGCTTCGGCAAGGTGTACGAGATCGAGACAGCACGTCGCGCCCGCAGCACCCACATCCCCCTCGACGTCTACGAGGAGATGGAGGCAGCCGCAGCGCTGTACGACGAGCTCGAGGACGAGGGCCGCCAGATCCGCTTCACCCAGGCCGGTGGGCGCGTCGTCGCCAGCCTGTGCGATCTCGACGGCAACATCCTGCGCCCGCTCACGCTGCGCGAGGCGATCGGCATGGGCCACACCGGCCCGGACACGGCAGCGTAGGAGCGCTCACCAACCATGCCCGGCATCCAGCTCAGCGGTCTGGCCTCAGGCCTCGACACCGCCTCGATCATCGATCAGCTCATGGCCGTCGAGCGGCAGCCGCGCACCCGTATCGAGATGCGTCAGGCGTCCGAGCAGGCGCGCCGCGACGGCCTCAACCAGGTCCAGACGCAGCTGCAGACGCTCTCGGACGCGGCGTCCTCGCTGCGGTCGATCGCGACCTGGGCCGACACGCAGACGGCGACCTCCACCGACACGACCAAGCTCGACGTCACGCGGACCGGCGGCGCCGGCCCCGGCGGCTACGACGTGTCGATCTCCCGCCTGGCCTCCTCGACGCAGCGCACGTACACCTACGCCCCGCCGGCGTCCGGGACCGACCTGACGTTCACCGTCAAGGACGCCTCGGGCACCGACGTGCCGACGACGATCTCGATCGCGGCGGGCGCCTCGCTGGACGACACGGTCTCCACGATCAACACGACCGCCGGCTCCCCGGTGTACGCCGTGAACGTCGCCGGCAAGCTCGTCCTCGCGAGCCGCTCGACCGGGGAGAACGCCCGGTTCACGATGGCCGACAGCGCGGGAGGCACGCTCACGCAGCAGTCCGAGCGCCTCGGTCAGAACGCCCTGCTCAGCGTCGACGGCACGGACTTCACGTCGCAGACCAACACCGTGACCGACGCGATCCCGGGTCTCTCGCTCACCCTGAAGGGCACGACCGTCGGAACGGTCGGCGTGGACGTCAGCGCGCCTGGCCCCGACCAGAGCGCCCTGGCCGACAAGGTCAAGGCCTTCACCGACGCGTACAACACCGTGGTCGACTCCATCCGCGCGAAGGTCACCGAGAAGCCGGTCGTCGGCGCGAGCACCGCGGCCGACGCGAAGAAGGGCGCGCTCTACAACGACGCCGGGCTCAACTCGGTCCTCAACCAGCTTCGCCGCGCGATCTCCGACCCGGTCGCCGGCAACGCGGCCAGCCTCGACGAGATGGCCGAGCTCGGCGTCAGCACCGGCGCCGCGTCCTCCACGATCAACTCCGACTCCGTCGCCGGCAAGCTGACGTTCGACACGACGAAGCTCGCCGCGGCGCTGGCAAGCGACCCGCTCGCCGTCCGGAAGATGCTCGGCGGGATCTCCGGGACCGCCGGCTTCGCGCAGCGCATCGCGGGCATCCTCGACCCCGTCTCGGGGACGAACGGCACGATCTCGCAGCGCGTCAGCTCGGAGGACTCGACGCTGTCGGGCCTCGCCAGCGACCTCATCAACTTCGACGCGCGCATGACGCAGCGCCAGGACGCGCTCCAGAAGCAGTACACGGCGCTGGAGGCCGCGCTGCAGCAGGCGCAGAGCCGCGCCTCCGGCATCTCCGGTCTCACCTCCTGACCGACAAGCGTCCAGCCGCTTCAAGCGCGGCTGGGCGATGGCGATCACACCGGGTGACGCACCAGTCCCCGACGTCCCCGATACAGGAAGGCCCCACTTGTCCACCTACGCCAGCCCTCAGGCGTACCGCGAAGCCGCGGTGCTGACGGCATCCCCGGTCCAGCTCGTCGTGATGCTCTACGACGGGGTCGAGCGCTTCCTGCGCCAGGCCGAGGTGGTCATGGGGGAGGGCAACGTCGCGCAGGCCCACGACCGCATGCAGCGGGCGGAGGCCATCATCGACGAGCTCCTGCGGACACTCGACAAGAGCGCCGGCGAGGTCGCCGAGCGGCTCGAGGCGATCTACGTCTTCTGCAAGCGACTCATGATGGAGGCACGCATCGAGCGCGACGCCTCCAAGCTCGCCAAGATCCGCTCGCTCATGGGCGAGCTGCGCGAGTCCTGGGCCGAGCTGTCCGAGACCGGCGCGGCGGGATGAGCACCGTCCTGCAGGCGGCCGCCGAGCTCGTCGCCATCGCCGAGCAGGGCTGCGTCCTGGCCGCGGAGGGTCGTCTCGACGACCTGGCGGCCCAGCAGGCCGCGTGGGACCGCACCGTCAGCGCCCTCGGGCCGCTGCACGCGCTGCCCTCGGAGGCCACGTCGCTCGTGCGGCGGGCCGCGGAGCTGCAGGGCGAGCAGGCGGCGATCCTCGTCGCCGCGCAGGCCGAGGTCGAGGCGGAGCTCGGCCGGCTGCGCACCACGCGCCGCGGCGCTCGGGGCTACGTGAGCGCGGCGACGGCGCACCGCGGGCCCACGCTGAACGCCTCCGCCTGACGGGCGCCGAGGCGCTCTCAAGGACGGGATCGCCCGTCCGATGACCACGTAGGAAGCACCGGTCTCATGGACGAGGCCGGAACACCACCCACGGACGGGCAGGGACCCCACTGACATGGACCTGTTCGACACCACACAGACAGCGCTCGAGCGAGCGATGAGCGGCACGAGCGCCCGTCAGGCGGCGCTCGCCGAGAACCTCGCCAACGCCAACACCCCCGGCTACCAGCGCAAGGACGTCGACTTCCAGAGCGCGCTGGCCGCCGCGCTCGGCCAGGGCACCAAGTCCGCGGTCGAGAGCTCGTCGATCCGCACGGTCGTCGACACGAGCGCGCCGCTGCGCGCCGACGGCTCCAACGTCGACCCCGAGCGCGAGGGCTCCATCATCGCCCGCGCCGGCCTCGAGCACGACGCGCTCGTCTCGATCGCCAACTCGCGCAACAGCATCCTGCGCGCCGCGATGGGGATCTCCTGATGGGCATCTTCGACGCACTCGACATCTCCGCGAGCGGCCTCATCGCCGAGCGGACGCGGATGGACGTCACCTCGCAGAACCTCGCGAACGCGCAGAGCTCCGGCTACCGCCGCCAGGACGTCGTCCTGCGCGAGTCGGGCGGCGGCTTCGCCAACGTGCTCGGCCAGGCCATCGGCGCGAGCAGCGCGGCGCCGGGCGGCGGGACGAACCGCGGCGTCGAGGTCGCGGAGGTCACCACCGACCAGTCCGAGCAGCGCCGCGTGTACGACCCGGGCCACCCGGACGCCGACGCGCAGGGCTACGTCCGGCTCCCGAACGTCAACGCGGTCACGGAGATGACCGACCTCATCTCCGCCTCCCGCGCCTACGAGGCGAACGTCACGGCGATGAACACCGCCAAGCAGATGTTCTCCAAGACCCTGGAGATCCTCCGTTGACGCCCGTCATCGACCCGAGCTTCGTCACCAGCGGCGCCGATTGGAAGATCGGCGGCGCGGAGAGCGCCCCGGCGACGGAGACCCCCGGCGGCTTCGGGAACGTCCTCACGGGCCAGATCTCCAAGCTCACCGATCTGCAGAACAAGGCCGCCGACGCGTCGCAGCAGCTCGCAACCGGCCAGGCCACCGATCCCACGGCCGTCGTGATGGCCGTCGAGCGGGCGCAGCTTGCGATGCAGCTGGCCGGTCAGCTCCGCACGAAGGGCGTCGAAGCCCTCAACGACATCCTCCACACCCAGGTCTAGACCATGCTCGAGTCGCTCAAGGCCATGCCCATGAAGGGCAAGCTCACCCTCGCGGGCTCCGCCCTCGGTGTCGTGCTGGTCGCCTTCTTCCTCCTCCAGCTGGCGACGAAGCCGAGCTACGAGACGCTCATGAGCGGCGTTGCGCCGGCAGACACGGCCAAGGTCACGACCGCGCTCGACGGCGCGGGCATCGCGTACGAGCTGCAGAACAACGGCACCGCCATCGCGGTGCAGAAGGGCTCGACGGCGGAGGCGCGCGTCGCCCTGGCCACGGCCGGCGTCGACACGAGCTCGTCCTCGCAGCCCGGCTTCGAGGACCTCATGGCCAAGCAGAAGCTCGGCACCAGCGACTTCCAGCAGAAGGTCACCTACCAGCGCGCGCTGGAGGGTGAGATCGCCAAGACGATCGACGGCGTCGCCGGGTCCGGCGGCGCCCGCGTGCAGCTCTCGCTGCCCGGCGACCAGCTCTTCGCCGACGAGGCGAAGCCCGCGACGGCCTCCGTGCTGCTCGGCAGCGGCAGCGAGAACATCGAGCCCGCGCAGGTGCGCGGCATCGCCAGCCTCGTCGCCGGCGCGGTCGAGGGCCTCAAGAAGGACGAGGTCACGATCACCGACAGCTCGGGCAACCTGCTCTGGCCGCAGGGTGACGGCAGCGACACCGGCGCGACGATGACCAAGACGCAGGCCGAGGCGCGCTACGGCGCCCAGGTGCAGGCGCAGCTCACTGCGATGCTCGATCGGACCCTGGGCGTGGGCAAGGCGCAGGTCACCGTGCGCCCCGACCTCGACGTGGACAAGACCACGCAGGAGAAGCTCACCTACGCCAAGACCGGCACGCCGCTCAAGCAGTCCAAGACGACCGAGACGCTCACGGGCGCAGCGGCCGCCGCCGCGGGCGGGCAGGCCGGCGTCACCGGCAACGTCGCCCAGGGCACGGGCACGAACGGCGCCACGACGGGCAGCGGCTCCAACTACCGCAAGAACGACACGTCGACGGACTACGGCGTCGACAAGACCGTCGAGCGGCGCAGCGTCGCGCCGGGCACGGTCACCCGCATGGACGTCGCCGTCCTCGTCGACTCGGCCGCCAAGCCCAACATGGCGGCGATCAAGAACGCGCTGTCGAGCGCCGCGGGCATCCAGGCCGCACGCGGTGACACGCTGAGCGTCCAGGCCATCGCGTTCGCCAAGCCGGTCGCCACCCCGGCCCCCAAGGCCGGGCCCATCCCGGTCGGCGCACTGGGCTACGCGAAGTACGTCGCCCTCGGCCTCGGCGTCCTGCTCTTCCTCTTCTTCGTCACCCGGGCGATCCGCAAGCGTGAGCGCTCGTCGCTGGGCGAGCCGACCTGGCTCACCGAGATCTCGGCCCCGCGTTCGGTCGCCGAGCTCGGCAACGGCGCGCCGGTCGCGCTCGCTGCGGGCGCGCAGCGCCCCGAGGACCGCCTCGGTGCGCAGGACCCGGCGCTCGTCGCCCAGCAGCTGCGCACCTGGATGGCCGAGGACTAGACGTGGGAACCGAGCTGGAGCGCAGGCCGTCCGCCGCACTCGCTGCGATGACCGGCCGTCACAAGGCCGCCGTCGCGCTCGTCGCCCTCGGGCCCGAGCGCGCCGCGGAGATCCTCAGCCACATGCCGCCCACGGAGGTCGAGGTCCTGTCGGTCGAGATGGCCGAGCTGTGGGGCGTCGACGCCGTGACGACGGATGGCGTCCTGGACGAGCTCGCCTCCGGCGTCGACTCCCGGTCGGGCCTGATGTCGGGCGGCATCGACTACGCGCGGCAGGTGCTGGTCCACCTCGTCGGCCCCGACCGGGCGGAGGAGATCCTCGGCGGCCTGTCGGCCGCGGGCGAGTTCCGTCCGTTCGAGTTCCTGCGCCGCACCCCGCCGGATCAGATCCGCACGTTCCTTGCCGACGAGGCCCCCCAGACCATCGCGCTCGTGCTGTCCTCGCTGTACTCCGGGCTCAGCGGCCGCGTGCTGGCGGAGCTCCCGAGCGAGCTGCAGACCGAGGTCGCATCGCGCATCGCGCAGATGGGCGAGACGAACCCGGAGGTCATCGCGGACGTCGACGCCGGCCTGCGCCAGAAGCTGTCGGCGATCTCCACGCAGGAGTTCGCGTCGCCCGGCGGGATCGACAGCCTGGCGGAGATCCTCAACAGCGCGGGCCGCTCCGCGGAGCGCACCGTCATCGAGGGCCTCGCGACGCTCGACCCGGCGCTCGCCGACGAGGTCCGCATGCGCATGTTCACCTTCGAGGACATGGCCGAGCTCGAGGATCGTGAGATCCAGCTCATCCTGCGCGAGGTCGACCAGAAGGACCTCGTTCTCGCCCTGCGCGGCGTCGGCGAGGACCTCACCGACAAGATCCTGCGCAACCTCTCCCAGCGCGGCGCCGAGATGCTCCGCGAGGACATGGAGGTCGCCCCGCCGCAGCGGCGCGCCGTCGTGGAGGAGGCCCAGGGCAAGGTCGTCGCGGTGGTGCGGCGCCTCGAGGAGGACGGGACCATCATCCTTCGCGGTGGGGGCGCCGACTCCGAGGATGAGCTTCTCTGATGACGCCGAAGACTTCGTCTTCGGGGACGCATCGTGGACCCGAGGTGTCTCGATGACTGGCGTGTTCGAACTTCCGGTGCTGGAGCCGGCCGCGGTCCCCGTGGACCCGTATCCCGCGCCCGTCAGCGCGGCCGTCGGTCCGTCGGCTGAGGACATCGTGGCCCAGGCGCACGCCGAGGCCGAGGCGATCCGGGCGCAGGCGCGCGAGGAGGGCTTCCACGCGGGGCTGCAGGCGGCCCAGGCCGAGCTCGCGATGGGCGCCGAGGCGCTCGGCGCCGCGCTGCAGTCGGTCGCCGAGCTGCGCGGCCAGGTCGCCGACCAGGTCGAGCGGGGAGCCGTCGCGCTGGGGCTGCGCATCGCCGAGCAGGCGATGGCCGCTGCGATCGACGCGGACCCCGACCGCGTGGTCGACACCGTCCGCGGCGCCCTGCGCCGGCTGACCGAGCGCGATCGCGTGACGATCCTCGTCAACCCCGAGGACATGGACACGGTCCGCGCTGCGACCACCCAGCTCATGTCCAGCCTCGGCGGCATCGAGAGCTGCGACGTCCAGGCCGAGCGCCGCGTGAGCCGCGGCGGCGCCGTCGTCCGCACCGCGGAGGGCGAGGTCGACGCCACGCTGGAGACCAAGCTGTCCCGCGCTCGTGACGTGATCCTGACCGAGCTCGGCAGTCATGTCTGACGAAGGCGCCGTGGTCTCTCAGGAGGCCGCGGCTCTCGCAGAGGAGCGCCTCGAGCGCCTCGCCGACCTGTCGCTCGCGGTCGGCCGGGCCGACCTGCACCGCCGCCACGGGCGCGTCTCGGACCTGATCGGGCTCATCGTCGAGGCCTCGGGCCTGGAGGTCGAGGTCGGCGAGGTGTGCGAGATCGGCACCGGCCGCGGCCGCCCGCCCGTGCCCGCCGAGGTCGTCGGCTTCCGCGCCCGGCGCACGCTGCTCATGCCGCTGGGCGAGATGGCCGGCATCGGCCCCGGCAACCCCGTCACCGCCATGGGGCGCCACCTCGACGTGCCGGTCGGCATCGACCTGCTCGGCCGGGTGCTCGACGGCCTGGGGCGCCCGATCGACGGCAGGGGCGACATCGGCGACGACGTGCCGCGGCGCCCGGCCAACGCCGCCCCGCCGGACCCGCTGACGCGTCCGCGCATCCACGACCGCATCTCGCTCGGCGTCCGCGCGCTCGACGCGCTCGTGCCCTGCGGCCAGGGCCAGCGGCTCGGCATCTTCGCCGGCTCCGGCGTCGGCAAGTCCTCGCTCATGGGCATGATCGCCCGCTCGACGTCGGCTGACGTGAACGTCATCTGCCTCGTCGGCGAGCGAGGCCGCGAGGTCCGCGAGTTCATCGAGCGCGACCTCGGCGACGCCATCGAGCGCTCCGTCGTGGTCGTCGCGACGTCCGACCAACCCGCGCTCGTCCGCATCAAGGCGGCGCTGACGGCGACCACCATCGCCGAGAGCTTCCGCGACGCCGGCGCCGACGTGATGCTCATGATGGACTCGGTCACGCGCTTCGCGATGGCCCAGCGCGAGGTCGGCCTCGCGATCGGCGAGCCGCCGGCCACCCGCGGCTACACGCCCAGCGTCTTCGCCCTGCTGCCCAAGCTCCTGGAGCGCTCCGGCACGAGCTCGACCGGCTCGATCACCGGCCTCTACACCGTCCTGGTCGACGGCGACGACATGAACGAGCCGATCGCCGACGCGGTCCGCTCGATCCTCGACGGCCACATCGTCCTGACGCGCGACCTCGCCCACGCCGGCCACTACCCGGCGATCGACGTGCTCCAGTCGGTGTCGCGCCTGACGTCGGAGGTGCTCACGCCGGAGATCCAGGCGGCGGGCCAGCGCGTCCGGTCGCTCATGGCGGCGTACAAGGACAAGAAGGACCTCATCGCCATCGGCGCCTACGAGCACGGCTCGGATCCGCTGACCGACCGGGCGATCGCGCTGCGCGAGCCGATCGACACCTTCCTGCGCCAGCACGCGACGGACGGCTCGAACGCCAACACGGCGGACGCCGGGCTGCTGGGGCTCGCCCAGGCCGCGCCGGCGCCGACCGCGCCGCCACCGGCGGCCGAGTCGGTCCCGGGGTACGCCCCGTCCCCGGGCGCGGCGGCGTCGCCCAGCGCGATCCCCCCGCTGCACCTCTCCGTCTGAGCTAGCCGCCGCGCTCGAAGAGCTGCAGCACGGCTCGGGCGGCGAACCACACGGCGACGGTCACGACGACCACCATGGCGAACCGGATGAGCTGATGGACCTCCGGAAGCGCCGAGCGGGCGATGGCGCCCAGGACCGTCATGAGGATGACGATGCTCGCGAACTCGATGATCAGGCGGCGATCCCGCATGAGGGCGAGGATGCCAGGTCGGACGGGCGTCCAGACGTCCCTCAGGTCTCGGGCCCGGTGTCCGACTACCAGGAGCGTGGATGAGACCCCGTTCCGCTTCGGGCTCGAGCGTGTGCGCGAGCTGCGCGAACACGACGAGGACCGTGCCCGCGAGGAGTTCGCGGCGAGCCTGACGCGTCGCCAGCGCGACGCGACGGCGCTCGACGCCGCCTCCGACCTGGTCCGCCAGGCGCAGGACGCTCGCCGTGCCGGTGCGCCGCTGGACGGGCGGGCCATCGTCGCCCAGCAGCTGTGGCTCGAGCGCGTCGAGTCCGACCGCCGCAAGGCCGAGCTCGAGGTCGCCCGCCGCGACGCGGAGATCGAGTCGCGCCGCCAGGCGCTCGGCGCCGCCCAGCAGCGCCGCGAGGTCATCGAGCGCCTCAAGGAGCGCCACCGGGCCCAGCACCAGGCCGCCGACGCCCTGCGCGCCGCCTCCGCCCTCGACGAGATGGCCCTCGCGATCCACCGTCGCCGGCCGAGCCCAGACCGATGAGTGCTGCCGTCGCCTTCGACCGGATCGAGCAGATCCAGGCCATGATGGCCTCGCTGGCGCCCGTCGGGGCGCAGGCGACGCCGGCGTCTGCCTCCTCGCCGACAGCCTTCGCCTCCTCGCTCCAGGCCGCGAGCGCCGCCCCGGTGACCGCGACCCCGACCACGGCGGGCGCGACCTCCGGCGCCGCCGCTCCGTTCGGCGCGGAGATCGACGCCGCGGCGGCCCGCAACGGCGTCGATCCGGCCCTCCTGCGCGGGCTCATCCGCCAGGAGTCCAACTTCAACGCGTCCGCGACGTCGCCGGCGGGCGCGATGGGCCTGACGCAGCTCATGCCCGCGACCGCCGCCGGTCTCGGCGTGACGAACCCGAGCGACCCCGCGCAGAACATCGAGGGCGGCGCGAAGTACCTCAAGCAGCAGCTGGACCGGTTCGGTGGCGACGTCTCCAAGGCGCTGGCCGCCTACAACGCCGGCCCGGGCGCGGTGCAGAAGTACAACGGCGTCCCGCCGTACGCGGAGACGCAGAACTACGTCAAGAACGTCATGGCCTACGCAGACGAGTACCGCGGGGCCAGCACGGCGGCGCCGGCCGCGTCGGCGGGGCTCAGCGCGTCGCCGCTCGTGGCGGCCGCCCTCGGCGTCCAGACCCCGACCGTCCCGGCCACCACCGGCATGAGCTACTCGACCACCTGATGCAGGTCACCAAGACCACCCCCATCACCTCGACGCGGCCTCCCGCCGAGCGCGAAGCCCAGCCGGCGGCCGCGCCCGGGACGGATTTCGCGGCGCTGCTCGCGCTCGGGACGCTCCCCGTGCCGGTGCAGCAGTCGCCGCCGCAGCAGCCCCAGCCGAAGGCGAAGGGCGATCAGGCCGCCGACGGCGCGCAGGACGCCCCGGCCGCTGTGCACGCCGGCGCCCGGCCCGCGATCACCGCCGACGCGGCCGATTCCGCCCCCGCGCCCGCGGTCCCCACCGCGCCCGTGCTGGCCGAGGCCGCCCTGGCGCCGCCCGGCGCGCCGGCCGCCCTCGCGACGCCGGCACTGCCCGTCGACCCCAGCGCGACGCCCGTGGCCGAGACGCCTGCCGGCACCCCGCCGACGCCCGCCGGCACCCCGCCTGCGCTCCCGGTCCTGCCCACCCTCCCGGACGCCGGCGCCCCGACCGCCGCGCCCACGGTGCCCGCCGCGCCCGATCCGACGGCCGCATCGCCCGCTCCCGCGGCGCCGGCCGACACCGGCGTGCAGACCCCGGCCGCGGACGCCGCCGCCGACGCGCAGCCCGCTCAGGCGCCCCCGGTGGCGTCGCCCGCCTCGGCGCCCGCGCCCGCGGCGTCGACCACCCCCGCGACGCCGGTCGCCCCCGCGACGCCCGCCCAGGCCACGCCGAACGCCTCCGCCGCCTACGCCGTCGAGCAGCTCCGTGCCACGGTGCAGATGGCAGCGGCGCGCGGCGCCGCCCACGCGCGCATCCAGCTGCGCCCCGCCGAGCTCGGCGGGCTCATGATCCGCCTGAAGGCCACGAGCGAGGGCATGACCGCCTCGATCAAGGCCGAGCGGCCCGAGGCCGCCGCCGCGCTCGACCGCGCCGCGGCCGACCTCAAGCGCACGCTCGAGGACCGCGGCGTCACGCTCGTGAGCCTCGAGGTCAGCGTCTCCGCCGATGCGGGCGGCGGCGCCGCCGCCGGTCGCCGCGAGGATGCGGCCCGGCAGGCCGCCGCCTCGGCAGGGCGCACCACCGCGGCCGCCGCGACCGATTCCACCGACTCCACCGACGACGACCTGACGGCCGCCCCCGCGGTCCGCCTCCCGGCGGGCGCGCTCGTGGACGTCCACGCCTAGGAGAACCAGCCATGAGCACCGCCAACGCCGTCAACGGCGTCTTCAACTACCCGACGTCGACGACCACCGCCGGCTCGTCCGGCTCCGCCGCCAGCGGCATGGGCAAGGACACCTTCCTGAAGCTGCTCATGGCGCAGATGAGCAACCAGAACCCGATGGAGCCGACGGACGACAAGGAGATGCTCGCGCAGCTCGCGCAGTTCTCCACGCTGGAGCAGATGACGAGCATGGCGACGTCGCAGCAGTCGTCCGCGGCAGCCACCCAGATGTCCCAGGCGGTCAACCTGCTCGGGCACACCGTCACCTACCTCGGCTCCGACGGCGCCAAGCAGACCGGCACGGTCGACCAGGTGTCGATGGTCGACGGCGCTCCGAGCCTCACGATCGCCGGCCAGGACGGGATCGGCACAGCGCAGATCACGCAGGTGCGATGACCAACCTTGCAGCACCGTCGGTCCTCACGGACGAGGCCCGGCACGCCCCCCAAACAGCGGTTCTGGATCACATGGACGGGTCCTGCCACACCCCAACGAAGGAGTGATGCGCAGATGATGCGCGGCATGTACTCGGCCATCTCCGGCCTCAAGGCACACCAGGTGATGCTCGACGTCACGGCGAACAACCTCGCCAACGTCAACACCGTCGGCTACAAGGGCGCGCGCGCGACGTTCGCGGACGCGCTGTCGCAGAACGTCCGCGCGGGCGCATCGGCGACCGCCGGCTCGGGCGGCTCCAACGCGGAGCAGGTCGGCCTCGGCGTGCGCGTGGGCTCGATCGACAACATGATGGGCGCGGGCGGCTTCCAGTCGACCGGCAACGCGCTCGACGTCACCATCCAGGGCGAGGGCTGGTTCCGCGTCACGAACACGACGCCGAGCCCCACCGACCCGACGGCGAACCCGCCGGCCGCCGCCAGCATCAACTACACCCGCGCGGGCAACTTCTCCCGCAACGACCAGGGCATGATGGTCACGCAGGACGGCTACTACGTCACCGGCATGAACGCGACCGCGACCGGCCCGGGCACCACGCCCACGTACATCAACATCCCCGCGAACGCGACGGACGTGTCCGTGGGGCAGGACGGCTCGGTCAGCTTCATCCCGCCGACCGGCTACACCCCGCTCGCGGGCCAGGCGACGCAGAACGGCCGCGTCGTCGCGGGCTACCTCAGCCTGGCGAAGTTCCCGAACGAGCCGGGCCTGGAGCGCGTGGCGAACAACCGCTGGCGCGCCAGCGGCTCGTCGGGCGCAGAGGTCGTCGACACCCCTGGCCAGAACGGCTTCGGCACCAGCGTGGGCGGCGCCCTGGAGATGTCGAACGTCGACCTCGCCACCGAGTTCACCACGATGATCACGGCGCAGCGCGGCTTCCAGGCCAACTCGCGCGTGATCTCGACCGCCGACCAGATGCTGTCCGACCTGGTCAACCTCAGCCGCTAAGCCTGAGCGTGGCGGGCGGCGTCCGCGCCGCCCGCCCGCCACCCATCGGAGGCACTCCGTGATCAAGCTCCACCGCCTCGGGCACGACACCGAGGAGTTCCATCTCAACCCGGACCTCGTCTCGGTCGTCGAGGCGCACCCCGACACCGTCGTCACGCTCACCACGGGCGTGAAGATCCTCGTCGTCGAGTCGCCCGAGGAGCTCACCGCACTGGTCCGCGCCTGGCGCGCCGACATCGCCCGCGAGGCGATGAACCCCCGCCTGCGCTCCGTCTGAGCACCACGCTCCGCCATGTCCGCCACGCAGCAGATCGTCGTCGTCCGCCTCGGTGAGGAGGAGTACGCGTTCGGGGTGGCGGACGTGCACGAGATCATCGGCCCGGCCGCGCCGCGGCCCGTCGCGTCGCCCGACCCGTGGGTACGCGGCATCATCAGCCTGCGGGGGCGGATCGTCCCCGTCCTGGATCTCGCGACGCGGCTCGGCCTCACGTCCGAGCCGCCCGCGGACCACAAGATCGTGATCATCGAGGCGATCGCCGGCGTTGCCGGCGTCGTCGTCGACGACGTCGTGGGCGTCCTCACGGTGTCCGACGAGCACCTCGAGGAGCTCCCCGTCGCCGCCGCCGGCAGCCTCGTCGCCGTGGTCAACCTCGGGGACCGCGTCATCGCGCTCCTGGACCGGTCGGTCGCGGTCGCCGAGCCCATCGCCGCTCCGTAGTGGCCCGCGCGGTCGTCATCGCCTGCTCCACAGGAGGCCCGCGCGCGCTGTCCGCGGTCCTCCCGGCCCTGCCTGCGCGTCTCGGCGCGGGCACGATCATCATCCAGCACATGCCGCCGGGGTTCACCGGATCACTGGCGGCGCGGCTGCATCGCGCCTCCCGCCTGGAGGTGCGCGAGGCAGCCGACGGTGACCAGGTGCGGCCGGGCGCGGCCCTCCTCGCGCCGGGCGGCAGGCATCTACGCGTGCAGGACGGCGGCCGCGTGCGCCTGAGCGACGAGGAGCCCGTCGGCGCGCTGCGTCCGCGGGCGGATCTCACGATCGCCGACGCCGCAGCGCAGTTCGGGCCCGAGCTCGTGCTCGTCGTGCTCACCGGCATGGGCCGTGACGGCCTCGCCGGCGCGCGCCGCGTCCGCGCTGCCGGCGGCACGGTGCTCGTGCAGGATCG
Organism: uncultured Solirubrobacterales bacterium; assembly: GCA_963837655.1. Lineage (GTDB taxonomy): Bacteria > Actinomycetota > Thermoleophilia > Solirubrobacterales > Solirubrobacteraceae > CAVVSD01. The sequence continues at coordinate 634,542 of CAWIOK010000021.1, read as the reverse complement.
TCCGAGCTGCGCGGTGTACGGGATGCCGCGCGCCGTCGCCGAGGCGGGCCTTGCCAACGCGGTGCTGCCGCTGGCCGAGATGCCGTCCGCCATCGCGGAGGTCGCGGCGTGACCACCGTCGACGAGTACGTGGACTTCTGCCGTGGCGTCCGCGCGCTCTGCCGGATCGACCTCGAGCAGTACAGGCGCGGCCAGATGGAGCGGCGGATCCGCTCGTTCGCGGCCGCGCGCGGCGCCGGCCGGCTGGCCGAGTACCTGCGCGTCCTGCGACGCGACCGCTCCGAGCTGGACGCGTTCCTCGACCGGATCACGATCAACGTCTCCCAGCTCTGGCGCAACCCGGACGAGTGGGCCGCGCTCGCCGAGGACGTCCTGCCCGGCCTCGCCGAGGCCGGGCGCGTCCGCGCGTGGTGCGCGGGCTGCTCGTACGGAGCGGAGGCCTACACCCTCGCGGCGGTGGCGGCCGAGGCGCTGCCCGGCGTGCGCGTGGACGTGCGCGGCACCGACATCGACCAGCGCATGGTCGCGCGTGCGCGAGCGGGCCGGTTCAGCCTCGCCGATGCGCGCGACGTCCCGCCCGCCGCGCTGGAGCGCTGGTTCGCGCGCGACGGCGACGAGCTCGTCGCGCATCCGGACCTGCGCCGTCGCGTGCGCTTCGACGCCGCCGATCTGCTGCGCCTGCGCGTCGCGCCGCGGTCCTTCGACCTCGTCCTGTGCCGCAACACCGTCATCTACTTCACCCCCGACGTCCGTGACGGCCTGCACGCGCGCCTCGCCGATGGGCTCCGGACAGGCGGCGTCCTGCTCGTCGGGGCGACCGAGCGCGTGGCCGACCCGGCTGCGCTCGGGCTGCGAGGGCTGCGACCACGCACGTACCGGCGGGAGGCCTGATGGACGTCGCCGAGTACCTCCCGATGTTCATCGCCGAGTCGCGCGAGCACCTCGAGGGGCTCGGGCTCGCCGTCGTCCGCATCGAGGAGCGCCCGGACGACCGCGCGACGATCGACGAGATCTTCCGCATCGCGCACTCGCTGAAGGGCATGAGCGCGACGATGGGCTACGACGCCATCGCGCAGCTGACGCACGCGATGGAGGACGTCTTCGAGCTGCTGCGCCGGCGGCGCGACGGCCTGGGCCGCGACGCCGTGGACGTCCTGCTCGCCTGCATCGACGCCCTCGAGGCGGCGGTCGACCGCATCGATGCCGGCGGCGCCGAGGACCTGGATCCCGCGACCCTCGTGGACCGGCTGCGGGCGCTCGTGCGCGAGGAGGGGCCGGCCGGCGCCGTCCACGTCGCGGTCCGGCTGGCCGACGACGCCGAGATGCCCGCGGTCCGCGCCTTCATGGTGCTGGGCGAGGCGGCAGAGCACGGCGCGCTGGAGCGCTCCGAGCCCGACGCCGAGGCGCTGGACGGCTTCGCGGGCGACACGATCGAGATCTGGATCCGTACCGACGACCCCGATGCGCTGCTCGCGGCGCTCGCGGCGCTGCCCGACGTCGCCGGCACGCTGCTTGCGACGACCGAGCCGGTCGCGCCTGCTCCCGAGCCGGCCCCAGGGCCCGCGCGGAGGACCGCCGGGGTCGTCCGGGTTCCCGCCGCCCGGCTCGACGACCTCCTGCACGCGATGGGCGAGCTCGTCGTGCAGCGCACCCACGTCGAGGCGCTCGTCGCCCAGGCCGGCGTCCCCGGACTCGGCCAGGCGATGGCGGAGCTGACCCGCAGCGCGCAGGCGCTGCAGGAGCTCGTCATGGGCGTGCGCATGGTCCCGGTGGAGGCCGTGCTGCTGCGCCTCCCGCGCCTCGTCCGCGACCTCGCGTCACGGCTGGGCAAGGAGGTCGACCTCGAGCTCGTCGGCCAGGACACCGAGCTGGACCGGACGGTCGTGGACGCGATCGGCGACCCGCTCGTGCACCTCGTCCGCAACGCGCTGGACCACGGGCTGGAGCCGCCGGAGGAGCGCGTCGCGGCCGGCAAGCCCGCGCGCGGGCGCCTCACCGTCGCAGCGCGCCAGGCCGGCGGCGGCGTCGTGATCGACGTCCGCGACGACGGCCGCGGTGTCGACCCCGCGCGCGTGGCCCGCAAGGCGGCCGAGCGCGGTCTCATCGACACGGCGGAGGTCGCCGGCGTCGACCCCGCACGCGCCGCCGAGCTCATCTTCACGCCGGGCTTCTCAACCGCCGAGCACATGAGCGAGGTGTCCGGCCGCGGCGTCGGGATGGACGCGGTGCGGGCCAAGGTCCGCGACCTCGGCGGCGACGTCCGGCTGAGGTCCGAGCACGGGGCAGGCTCGCACGTCGAGATCCGCCTGCCGCTGACGCTGGCCATCCTGCGCGCGCTGCTCGTGCGCAGCGCCGGCGGGACGTTCGCGATCCCGCTGGACCGCGTCGACCGCACCGTCCGCCTCGCCGACCACGTCGTACGGCCGGTGCGCGCGCGTCCCGTCCTGCTCCTGGACGGCCAGGCCCTGCCGATGGTCGGCGCCGCCGCCGCGCTCGCGGGCGACGCGGCGCCCGACGGCGCCTTCGCGGTCGTCCTGCGCGGGGCGAGCGACGCGACCGTCGCGCTGCAGGTCGACGCCCTGGTCGGACAGCGCGAGCTCGTCGTCCGCCCGCTGCCCGAGGAGCTGGCCACCGACGCGCCGGTCTCCGGCGCCGCCGTCCTCTCCGACGGGGACGTCGCGCTCATCGTCGACGCCGACAGGCTGGGGGACCGATGACCCGCTACACCGAGCAGCAGCTCGACGCCCTCGGGGAGCTGGCCAACATCGGCTCCGGCACGGCGGGCACGGCTCTGTCGACGCTCATCGGGCGCCCCGTCGACATCTCCGTGCCGAGCGTCAGCGCGATGGACGTCGAGTCCGCCGTGGAGGCCGCCGGCGACGCCGGCCGCGAGGTCCGCGCCACGCTCATCCCCATCACCGGTGACCTGCACGGCAGCGCGCTCATCGTGTTCCCGCCCGAGGACGCCGCCGCGCTCTGCCGCATGCTCGGCACGGACCCCGACGGCGAGGACGGCGCGTCCGCCCTGGCCGAGATCGGCAACATCCTCTGCAGCTCCTACCTGGTGGCGCTGGGCGAGATGCTCGGCATGGAGATCGAGCCCCGCCCGCCGGAGACGACCTGGGACCTGCTCGGCGCGATCGTCGCCAGCGTCCTCCTGGCCCAGGGTGCGACCGAGGAGGCGCTGCTGCTGGACTCCGAGCTGCTCGTCGAGGGCTCCAGCTGCGGGCTGTCGTTCATGCTGCTGCCGGTCGGGCAGGGCATCGGCGACCTGCTGGAGCGCCTCGGGCTGTGAGCGTCACCACGGACATCGTCGTCCGGATGGGCGAGCTCGCCGTCTCCGCGGACCCCGGCGCGCACCTGGTCACGATGGGGCTCGGGTCCTGCATCGGCCTCGTCGTCGTGGACCGCATCCGCCGGGTCGCGGGGCTGGCCCACGTCATGCTCCCGCAGGCACGCCCGGGCCAGGCCGACGGAGTGGCGCCTGCCGCGCGCGGCAAGTACGCCGACCTCGCCGTCCCCGCGCTCGTCGAGGCGATGCTCGCGGCCGGAGCACGCCGGCTGGGCCTGCAGGTCGCGCTCGTGGGCGGCGCCCAGATGTTCGGCGCAGGGTCCGGGAGCCTCGACGTCGGAGCCCGCAACGAGACGGCCGTACGCGACGCGCTGGCCGCCGCCAGGCTTCAGGTGAAGGCCGCCGCGACGGGAGGCGGCAAGGGCCGGACCGTTCGCGTCGGCGTCGGCTCCGGGCAGGTGCTTGTGCGAATGGCCCAACGTGCCGATGAACTGCTCATGAGAGGTGCCGCGTGAGTGCCAACAAGCTGATGAGCCAGGATCGGATCGCGACGCTGTTCGAGCGCGCGGCCGAGGGCAACCGCCCGATGGGCGACAGCCTCACCGGGGGCGGACGCGCTCGCTGGCTGCGCACGATCGACTTCACGCGCCCGTCGAAGTTCACGCCCGATCAGGAGAACCGGCTGCGCCGCGCCCACGAGGCCTTCTGCCGCACGGCGACCACCAAGCTCGCGGCCGAGCACCGCATCGACATGGACATCGACATCGTCGACGTCGTGCAGCTCACGTGGAGCGACGCACACGCGCTCGCGGAGCGGACCGCGATGTCCGCCACGCTCGAGACGGCGCCGATCGGCACGAAGCTGCTGATGACGATGGACGTGCCGCTCCTGCTCTGCTGCATCGAGCGCCTGCTCGGCTCGCCGTCGGAGGCTGAGCCGCCGCGGCGCGAGCTGACCGACATCGACCTCAAGCTCATCCGCCGCGTCTTCGACGTGTTCGTCGAGTCCCTCTCGTCGATGTGGGAGCAGCTGGCCGAGGTCGCGATCGCCCGCACGTCGCTCGACGTGCACACCGAGACCGCGCAGACCGTCGGCGCCAGCGAGCCCACGCTCGTCCTGCAGATGGAGGCGCGCATGCAGGAGACGACCGCGCAGATGAACCTCCTCCTGCCCCACGCGTCCGTCCAGCCGGTCTCCGCCGCCTACTCCAAGCGCGCCGACGAGGACCGCGTCACCGACCCCGTCGACTCCGCCGCGGTGCGCGACGGCCTCGGGGAGGTCGACATCACCCTCCGCGCGGAGGTCGGCGAGGTCCGCATGCCCGTCCGCGAGGTCCTCGCGCTGCAGCCCGGCGACGTCGTCGGGCTCGGCATCCCGGCCGACGCGCCGATGGGCCTGCGCGCCGATGACGTCCTGCTGCATCTCGTCCGCCCCGGCCGCCACGGCCGCGCGCGGGCTGTCCAGATCGTCGAGCCGGGCGCGCAGTGAACACCGAGCAGGCCCTCCTCACGCTCGCCACCACGACGTCGGACGCCGTGCGCGACGCCCTCGGCGCGCTCGCCCCCGGCGAGGTGCTGCAGCGCGGCACGCGGGTCAACAGCGCCGCCGCCCGCGCGACCGACAACATCGCGGTCCCCGCCGTCGTCGCTTCGATCGCCTACATCGACGGCATCGAGGGCGGCAACCTGCTGCTCATGCCGGTCGACGCCGCGCGGCGCCTCGCCGCCGCGATGGCCGGCGAGCCCGCGCCCGAGGACGGTGACGCCGAGCTCAGCGAGCTCGAGCTGTCCGCCGTCGGCGAGGCGATGAACCAGGTCATGTCCTCGGCCGCGGCCGCCACCGGCTCCGTGCTGCGCCAGGGCGTCGAGATCGCGGCTCCCGAGGTCCGCGTCGTCGCCACCGAGCAGGCCCTCGACGACACGGTGCCCGAGGAAGGCCAGGCGACATCGGCGGACTTCTCCCTGTTCGGCCTGGACTGCCGCTTCGTGCACCTCGTGCCGGCCGCGTTCCTCCTCCTGCTGCAGGACGCGCTGGACGTCGACCCCACGGGCGACATCCAGGAGCCGCTGCGCGAGGCGATGCTCGACGTCGACGTCCGTGTCTGGGCCGAGCTCGGCCGCGCGCGCATGTCGTCGCAGAGGGCCGTCGCGCTCCCACGGGGCGCCGTCGTCGAGCTCGACCGCGAGGCCGACGACGCCATCGACCTCTACGTCGACGGGCTGCACTTCGCGACGGGCCGCCTCGTCGTCACCGACGAGGGCGAGCTCGCCGTCCGCCTGGAGTCCATCGGCACCCAGGCCCAGGACCCGACCGATTCCGAGGAGGCTGCCTGATGGCACGGGTGCTCGTCGTCGACGATGCCGCGTTCATGCGCAAGATGGTCACGGACGCCCTGACGAGGGGCGGCCATGAGGTCGTCGGCGAGGCCTCCAACGGCATCGAGGCCGTCGAGCGCTACCGCGCGCTGCGCCCCGAGGTCACGACCCTCGACATCACCATGCCGGAGAAGGACGGGCTCACCGCCCTGCAGGAGATCATCGGCCTCGATCCGGCCGCCCGCGTGGTCATGTGCTCTGCCCTGGGGCAGGAGTCCAAGGTGCTCGAGTCGATCAAGATCGGCGCGAAGGACTTCGTCGTGAAGCCGTTCAAGGCGGACCGCGTCCTGGGCGCGGTGGACAAAGCGCTGACCTAGCCTTCAGGCCCACATACGGCGGCCGAATACAAGGCTTGTATGAAGGCCTCCACCCCCATCGGCATCGTCGTCTGCATCGTCGGCATCCTCGCCGGCGCCTCCATCGAGGGCACCCCGCTGGGCGGCCTTCTGAACGTCCCCGCGATCCTCGTCATCTTCGGCGGCATCGCCGGCGTGAGCATCGCCACCTCCGGCATGGAGGTCATGAAGCTCATGCCGACGCTCTACAAGAAGGCGATGACGCCCGAGTTCCCGGATCACGCGCAGACCGTGCGCGAGCTCGTCGGCTTCGCCGAGAAGGCCCGCAAGGAGGGCCTGCTCGCGCTCGAGCCCGCGATCGCGGAGGTCGACGACGCCTTCACGAAGAAGGGCCTGCAGCTCACCGTCGACGGGACCGACCCCGACCTCGTCCGCGAGGTCCTCGAGGTCGAGATCGAGTCGATGGAGGCGCGTCACCGCATCGGCCAGAAGCTCTTCAAGGACGCCGGCGGCTACGCCCCGACGATCGGGGTGCTCGGCACCGTCATGGGCCTCCTGCACGTCATGCAGCTCCTGCAGACCCCGGAGCTGCTCGGCCCCGCCATCGCCGGCGCCTTCATGGCGACGCTCTACGGCGTGGGCTCGGCGAACGTGATCTTCCTGCCCACGGCCGGCCGCCTGGCCGCCCTCACGCAGACCGAGGTCCTCAACCGGACGCTCGTCATCGAGGGCATCCTCGCCATCCAGGCCGGCGAGAACCCCCGTGTCGTGAGCGAGCGCCTGCTCGGCTTCCTGCCGCCCGCGGACCGTGAGGCCGCCGCTGGGCCTGGTGCCCCGAACCTCCAGGCCGTGCCCGAGGCGCAGGCCGCGTAGCCGACGATGGCCCGCCACAAGAAGCAGCATCACGAGGAGCATCCCGACGAGCGCTGGCTGGTGACGTTCGCGGACATGATGGTCCTGCTCGTGGCGGTCTTCATCGTGCTGTGGGCGATGTCGTCGGCCAACGTCTCCAAGACCCTGGTCGTCGCCGAGTCGGTCAGCAAGGCGCTCTCCAGCCCGGTCATCACCGGCGGTCACGCGATCAAGGAGACCGGCGGCGAGACGGACACCGAGACGCTGCAGTCCAAGCCGCTGAACACCTCCCTGGCGGAGGCCATGAAGGAGGCCCAGGGCGGCACCCCCGCGCAGCGCGCGCAGGCGGCGAAGGACGAAGAGCAGGAGCTCGAGCGCCTCAAGCAGCAGGTCGACGCCTACGCGAGCGCCAACGGCCTCGACAAGACGATCAGCACGAGCATCACGCCCGACGGGCTGAGCATCCGCCTGAACACGGACGGCCCGTTCTTCGACTCGGGCGCCGCGTCGCTGAAGCCGGCGTCGGCGCCGATCCTGGCCAAGGTCGCGGGCCTGCTGCGCTCAGACAACCACTACGTCCGCGTGGTCGGCCACACGGACACGGTCCCCACCGGCGGCAGCCCCTTCCCGACGAACTGGGAGCTGTCGGCGGCACGAGCTTCGGCCGTCGTGCGCGCGCTCCAGCGCAACCACGTCGCCGCCGCCCGGATGGAGGCATCCGGGCGATCCAGTCTCGATTCCGTCGCGACGAACGCGACGCCCGAGGGGCGCGCCCAGAACCGGCGCGTCGAACTGCTCCTGCCAAGGAGGCAGGAGGTCACCGGAACGGAGTCCACGACACCATGATGTCCAAGTTGAAGATCCTCCTGCCAGTGCTGCTGCTGGTGGGAGGTGGCGCGTACAAGTTCGTGCTCGCCAAGCCCAAGACCTCCGAGCCCGTGCCGAAGGTGGCGGGCGAGGTCTACGTCCTGCCCAAGGACTTCCTCGTCAACCTCTCCGACGGCCGCTTCGGCAAGCTCAGCGTCGCCCTGGTCTTCGACCACGGGTTCGTGTCGGCGGCGCGCCGGCGGCGGCGAGCACGCCGCCGCCAAGCCTCCCGAGGGCTACGGCGCCCTCGTGCAGGAGCCGCTCGTCCGCGCGATCGTCACCGACGCCCTCACCGACGCGACGGCCGACGACCTCACCAGTGCCAAGCACCGCAACGAGCTCGAGGAGAAGATCGCCAAGCGGATCGACAAGACGACCGACGTGAAGGTGCACGAGGTGCTCTTCACCGACGTCGCGGTCCAGTAGGAGCCTGGATACCGTGCAACCCATGAGCGACGAGATCGAGCTCCCGAGCCTGCAGGAGAACCCCGAGGGGCCGGCCGCCGCGGGCGACCTCGAGCGTCTCGAGTCGGTCTCGGTCGAGGTCGCCGTGGAGATCGGCCGGACGAACATGACCCTGGGCGGCGCGCTCGCGCTCGCCCCGGGGTCGATCGTCACGCTCGACCGCGCGGCCGATCAGCCCGTCGACCTCCTCGTGAACGGGCGGCCCATCGCCCGCGGCGAGGTCATCGTGGTGGACGAGGAGTTCGGCCTGCGGGTGACCGAGATCATCCGCCCCCCGCGCGACGCCTGACCTAGACGGACTCGCGGGGTGGCAGCGACCTGTCGGCCCAGAGGAGCGCGGTGCGCAGCGCGGCGGCCTCCGCCGGCGTCTGCGCGCCCGTGCCCTCGCCGATCCGCATGGCCGTCGACAGCACCGCGCCCAGCGGTCCCGTGCGGTCGAGGACCGCCTCTCGGACGCCCACGGCGATCGGGAGGTCGCCGAGGATGTCGCCGGCGGGGACGCCGAGCAGGCTCTCCAGCGCGGAGAGCATCCCGACGACGAAGCCCTCCTCGCGGGCCGGCGCGGCCAGCTGCTCGCACAGCGACGCCCGCAGCAGCGCGGCGGCCAGCGTGGCGCGGCGGTGCTCGGCGAGGTCGGAGAGCAGGATCGTCGCGGCCCACTGGGCCACGGTGCGCGGGCCGACGAGAACGAGCGCCTGGCGGATCGAGCTGACCTCGTGCGAGGTCGGCCCGGCGGCCGAGTTCAGGAAGCGCAGAACGCGCACGCTGAGCGCGGGATCGCTGCGCAGCGCCCGCTCGACCTCGTCGAAGTCCGCGCTGGCGCACAGGCTCACCGCGCTGCGGACGGCGGCCGCGCGCGGACCGGAGAGCGTCCGCCCGGGCACGGCCTCGGGACGCGCGAAGTAGAAGCCCTGCAGCAGGCTCGCGCCCAGCGCGACCGTTGCCTCCGCCTCCGCCTCGGTCTCGACCTTCTCGGCCAGGATCACGAGGTCGCGCCCGGCCAGCATCCGCACGTGCTCGGCGAACCCGTCGAGGCCGAGCGCCCGCACGTCGAGCTTCACGTGCGTGGCGAGGTCGAACAGCCGCTCCGCCCCGGGGTGCCAGGCGAAGTCGTCGAGAGCGATGTCGTAGCCCTGCAGGCGCAGGGCCGAGAGGCGATCGAGCAGACGGTGGTCGATGTGCTGGTCCTCGAGCAGCTCGAGCACGACGCGATCGGGCGGGAAGGGGAGCGGGTCGACGGCGAGCAGGAACTCGCGGCTGACGTTCACCCACACCGGCTTGCCGGCCGTGACCTCGTCGAGCCTGCCGTCGAGGAAGGTGGACACGAGGACCGACGCGGTCGCGCGCTCGCCGCCACCGGTGAGCGCTGCGCCCTCACCTCGGAACAGCAGCTCGTGGGCGTGCACACGACCCGAGACCTCCAGGATCGGCTGCCGCGCCACGAGCGTGAGAGAACCCTCCGCGACCATCACACCATCCTCATCGGTCAGGCCGGAACGTGCCATGAGGAGCGGTCGCCGTCGGTGGCCTCAAGTCGCGCGGAGGGCGTCCGACTACGGGGTGGACTCGCCTCCCTCATCGAGTCACTCCCCTCACATGAGCCTCTCGCGCTTCCACGCTGCCGCCATCGCGGCGGTCACCGCATGCCTGCTCGCCGCTCCGTCGGCAGTCCTCGCGGCGACCTCCACCACGTCGTCGGACTACGGCGAGAACACCAAGCTGGACCTGCCTGCCACGAACGCCGACGGCGCCACCGCGGCGACCGGCGGAGGCGGCGGCAACATGGTGCGCACGTTCGTCGGTCTCGCCGTCGTCGTGGCCGTCATCTACGGGCTCTACTGGGTCCTCAAGCAGGTCAAGGCCGGCCGTGAGGAGCGCACCGTCGGCAACGGCCTGCAGGCCACGGCCACCGTGCCGCTGGGCCCCAACCGGTCGCTGCACCTCGTGCGCGTCGGCAACGAGCTGCATCTGGTGGGCGTCGCCGATCACGCCGTCACGCCGATCCGCACCTACACCGACGAGGAGGCGCGCGCCGCGGGCCTGCTCCCCGAGGACGACGACGACGCCGCCGACGAGCCGAACGATCCCGATGGACCCGCAGGCAGCGTGCGCGCGTCGTCGCCGAAGAAGGGCCTGCGCAAGATGACGATCGGCGAGGCGCTGGAGCGCATCCGCCAGGCCACGGTGCGCGCGTGATCGCGCAGGCGACGCAGGTCGACGGCTCCAACGCCGTCCAGCTCCTCCTGCTCCTCGGCGGCATCACGCTGGTACCGGCCGCGCTGTTCACGATCACGGGGTTCACCCGGATCCTCATCGTCCTCGGCTTCATCCGCACCGGCCTCGGCACGCCCACCGCGCCGCCGAACCAGGTGCTGGTCGGCATCGCCCTGTTCCTGACGATCTTCGTGATGATGCCCACGATCAAGGCGGTCAACCACGACGCCGTGAAGCCGCTGCGGGCCGGCACGATCAACCAGGAGCAGGCGATCAAGCGCGCGGAGAAGCCGGTCCGCGAGTTCATGTTCAAGCAGACGAGCGACCGCGACCTCGCGCTGTTCGTGAAGCTCGCGAAGATCGACCGGCCCAAGACGCGCGCCGACGTCCCGACCTACGTCCTGATCCCGGCGTTCATCATCTCCGAGCTCAAGACGGCCTTCCAGATCGGGTTCCTGATCTTCCTGCCGTTCCTCGTCATCGACCTCGTCGTGAGCTCGACGCTCATGTCGCTGGGGATGATGATGCTGCCACCGGTCTTCATCTCGCTGCCGTTCAAGATCCTGCTGTTCGTGTTGGTGGACGGCTGGAACCTCGTCCTGTCCTCGCTCGTCCGGAGCTTCCACTGACATGGACTCCGATCTCGTCATCAGCCTCGCCGTCGCGGCGATGGAGCTGGCCCTCAAGATCGCGCTGCCGCTGCTGCTCGTCGGCCTTGCGGTCGGCCTGATCATCAGCGTCTTCCAGGCCGTCACGCAGATCCAGGAGCAGACGCTCACCTTCATCCCGAAGATCCTCGCGACGGTCGTCGTCATGGTCGTCGGCGGACCCTGGATGCTCGATCAGCTCCTGAGCTACACCAGGGATCTCTGGGCGTCGATCCCCAACCTCATCGGCTGACGCGGGTGACGCTCCAGCAGCTCATCGCCCAGTTCGGCGAGCAGCAGGTCGTCGGCTTCTTCGCCGTCCTGGCCCGCGTCTCGCCGCTCTTCGTGCTCGCTCCGCTGTTCTCGAGCAAGTCGATCCCCCCGCGGGTGCGCGGGATCGTGGCCGTCGCGCTCGCCATCGGGCTCACGCCCGTCGTCGTGCAGAGCGCGCACCTGCCGACCGACCCGTGGGGCCTCGCCGGCCTCATCGGCAAGGAGATCCTCGTCGGCGCGGCCTACGCCTACACGCTCGCCGCGATGTTCGCCGCCCTCGAGGTCGCCGGGTCGTTCCTGGACACGCTCATCGGCTTCTCCTTCGGCGGCCTCGTCGACCCGATCACCGGCAACCAGAACGCCGTCCTCGCCCGGATGTACGGCCTGATCGGGCTCATGATCTTCATCGCGATCGGGGGCGACACCTGGGTCATCCAGGGCCTGGCGCGCACGTACGACGTCATCGGCGTCGACCAGACGCCCTCGATCGGCGCGCTCGTCGCCGGCGCCGCGCACGCCTTCTCGACGATCTTCCTGAGCGCGATCCAGGTCGCCGGGCCGATCGTCCTGGCCCTCATCCTCACCGATGCGGCCTTCGGCGTCGTCTCGCGCGTCGTGCCGCAGCTCAACGTCTTCGCCGTCGGCTTCCCGGCCAAGGTCACCATCGGGCTGCTGCTCATGGGCGTGACGATGCCGTTCGTCGGCGGCTGGATCGCGGCCGAGCTGCAGCAGTCCGTCTTCCAGGCCCTCCAGACGCTGCGGGTCGCCTAGTCATGTCGGCCTCCGACAAGACCGAGAAGGCAACACCCAAGAAGCGCGAGGAAGCGCGCAAGAAGGGGCAGGTCGCGAAGTCCGCCGACCTCAACGGCGCGGTCGTCCTGCTCGCCGGGCTCTTCACGCTCGCCGCGACCGGCGCGAGCATCGTCGCCCACTGCAAGGACGCGATGCACGACATGCTCACGCTCGGCGCGGTCGCGCCGGACGTCGTGCAGCGCGCCTCCATCGGCTCCGTCATCCTCGACGTGGCCAAGGAGATCGGCATGTCGGTCGCGCCGGTCGCCTTCGCCTGCTGCCTCGCCGGCATCGTCGTGAACGTCGCCCAGGTCCGCTTCCGGATCACGCCCGGGGCGATCAAGCCCGAGTTCAAGAAGCTCAACCCCGCCTCCGGCTTCAAGCAGATCTTCGGCCCCAACGCCCTCGTGGAGGGCGCGAAGTCGGTGACGAAGGTCCTGATCGTGGGCGTCATCGTGGCCGCCGCGCTCATCCCGGCGATCCCCCAGATGGGCGCGCTGGTGGGCATCGGCCCCGAGGAGCTCGGGGCGCAGCTGGCGGCCACCGTCATGGGCATCGCCAAACGCGCCGCGTTCGCGTACCTGTTGATCGGCGCGGCCGACTACGTCTGGCAGAAGCACAAGCTCGACAAGTCACTGCGCATGGACAAGCAGGAGATCCGCGAAGAGAGCAAGGGGCAGGCGCTGCCGGCCGAGGTCCGCTCCGCCCAGCGCCGCCGCGCGATGCAGATGTCGCGGGCGCGCATGATGGACGCGGTTCCGGGGGCGGACGTCATCGTCACCAACCCGACGCACTTCTCCGTCGCACTCAAGTACGGCGACGCGATGCTGGCGCCGACGGTCGTGGCCAAGGGCCAGGACCTCACGGCGCTGAAGATCCGTGAGATCGCCCGCGAGCACGGCGTCCCGATCCTGCCCAACCCGCCGCTCGCCCGCGGCCTGTACGCCTCCGTCGAGGTCGACCAGGCCATCCCCGAGGAGTTCTTCCACGCCGTGGCGCAGGTCCTGGCGTTCGTCTACCGCACTGCCAACAGGAGAGTGGCCGCATGACCGGCGCCCTGAAGAAGGTCATGAAGTACACCGATCTCGTCGCGGCCGGCCTCGTGGTCCTGGTCGTCGTGATGCTGGTCGTGCCGCTGCCGCCGATGCTGCTCGACCTGTTCATCACGCTGAACATCTCGGTGGCGCTGGCGATCGTCATCACGACCCTCTACCTGCCGCGCGCGCTGGACTTCTCGTCGTTCCCGGCGCTCCTGCTGCTCACGACGATGTTCCGGCTGGCGATCAACGTCAGCGTCACGCGGCTCATCCTGCTCGAGGGCAACGCCGGGGAGGTCGTGAAGGCGTTCGGCGAGTTCGTCGTCGGCGGCAACGTCGTCGTCGGCCTGGTCATCTTCCTCATCCTCATCGTCATCAACTTCGTCGTCGTCACGAACGGCGCCGGCCGCGTCGCCGAGGTCGGCGCGCGCTTCACCCTCGACGCCATGCCCGGCAAGCAGATGGCGATCGACGCTGACCTCAACGCGGGCCAGATCACCGAGGAGGAGGCGCGCAAGCGCCGCGACGACATCGCCAAGGAGGCCGACTTCTACGGTGCGATGGACGGCGCCTCGAAGTTCGTCAAGGGCGACGTGATGGCAGCGATGATCATCACGGCGATCAACCTCGTCGGCGGCATCCTCATCGGCGTCATGCAGCAGGGGATGCCGATCGGCGAGGCCGCGCAGCACTTCTCGCTCCTGACGATCGGCGACGGGCTGACCGCTCAGATCCCCGCGCTGCTCATCTCCGTCGCCGCGGGCATCATCGTCACGCGCAGCGCGTCTGAGGCCGACCTCGGCTCCGACGTCGCGGGCCAGCTCATGAAGCAGCGCAAGGCCCCGATGGTCGCGGGCGTCGTCATCTGCGCCTTCGCGCTCGTGCCGGGCCTGCCCAAGCTGCCGTTCCTCGTCATCGGCGCCATCTTCATCATGGTCGGGCGGATGCTCAAGACCGATGAGCAGGAGGCCGCGGACAAGGCAGCCGCGGATGAGCAGCAGGCAGCGCTGCCAGCTCCGGTCAACTCCGGAGACCAGGCCCGCGAGGCCCTGCAGATCGACCCGCTCGAGCTCGCGATCGGCTTCGGCCTCGTGAACCTCGTCGACGCGTCGGCGGGCGGGTCGCTGCTCAACCGGGTCAGCGCGGTGCGCCGCCAGATCGCCGGTGAGCTGGGCACCGTCATCCCGACCGTGCGCATCCACGACGAGGTCGGCCTTGCCTCGCACGAGTACGTCCTGAAGGTCCGCGGCACGGTCGTCGCGCGCGGCAAGGTCCTCGCCGGCCACCAGCTCGCACTCGACCCGGGCGACGCGGTCGGCCAGCTCAGCGGCATCCCCACCACGGAGCCGGCCTTCGGGCTGCCCGCCGTGTGGATCGCCGACGCGGGGCGCGCCGAGGCCGAGGCGCTCGGCTACACGGTCGTCGACGCCGAGTCGGTCATCGTCACCCACCTCACGGAGACCATCCGCCATCACGTCGCCGATCTGCTCACGCGCCAGGACGTGCGCGGCCTGCTCGACGGCCTCAAGGAGGTCAACGCCGCGGTGGTCGACGAGGTCGTGCCCGACCTGCTCTCCGTCGGCGAGGTCCAGCGCGTCCTGCAGGCCCTGCTGCGCGAGGGCGTGTCGATCCGCGACCTCGGCGCGATCGTGGAGGCCGTCGGCGACCGCGCCCGCGTCACCCGCGACCCGGCGCTGCTTGCCGAGTACGCGCGCCAGGCGCTCGCCAGGGCCATCGTCGCGCCGCACCTCGACGAGGAGTCGCGCCTGCGCGTCATCGTCCTCGACCCGGCGCTCGAGCAGGAGGTCTCCGATGCGATCGCCGCGACAGCCGACGGCGAGTACCTCGCGATGGACCCGCAGCGGGCCCAGAGCCTCGTGACCGGCCTGTCGGAGCAGTCCGAGCAGGCGCTCACGCGCGGCCGCCGGCCTGTCCTGCTGTGCTCCTCGCGCGTGCGGCGCCACCTGCGCCGCCTGTGCGAGCAGGCGCTGCCGCAGGTGGCGGTCTGCGCCTACAACGAGATCCCGCCGGGTGTCGGCGTGGAGACGATGGGCGTCGTGGCGGGCGAGCATGCACACCCTCCGGTGCCGGTCGCCGCGTAGGCGCAGGTGCCGGTCGTCGCCCGTGCGATGACCCGGCTTGCCGTGCGCCCGTCGTGGAGCCTGAGGGGGCTCCGCGACCGGGTCGCCGTCTGAGGGGACGGCTGCGGCAGGCCGGGTGAGCGCACGGGGAACCGGCAGGAAACGAGGCGGTTTGGTCGTAGCCTTCTTGGCAAGCCTTCGAGCGCACTGAGGCCGACCCGCATGAGCGAGACCCGCACGTACCGTGGCGGCTCCCTGGAGGAGCTGCTGCCCCGCATCCGCGCCGAGCTCGGCGACGACGCCGTGGTGGTGCGTCAGCGCGAGGGGCTGACGGGCGGCGTGGCCGGGTTCTTCCAGAAGCGCACGGTCGAGATCGAGGCCCGTCGCGGGCAGTCGTCGCTGGGTGTCGAGTGGTTCGCGGGCGATCCGGAGGACGACGCGATCGTCACGCCCTCGCCCCGGTTCACGACGCAGGGCGAGCCCCAGCCGGCGCCCGACCTCTCCGCGGCGCTCGCGGTCCCTGCGTCCGCGACCGTCCCGCCGCCCTCGGTGGAGCCCGCGCCCAACTCGCCGTTCGCCGCGTACCTCAGCGCCGCCGGCGTCCCGGACCCTGCGCACTCGCCCACGGGCAACGGCGTGCCCGACGGCGTGCCCTCCGCGCCGGCCGGGGACGCGTTCCCCAACGCCGAGGAGCTCATGCGCGATGCGCTGGCGGCGCAGGCCCAAGCGCCGGCCCAGCCGCCCCCGCCGGCCGAGCCGATCGTCACCAGCCCGCAGGTCGACGCGATCCCGGTGCCCGAGCCCGCCCGCGAGCCCGTCGCGGCCGTGCCGGATTCCGAGCCCGAGCCGGAACCGGAGCCCGCCCCCGAGCCGGTTGCGCCGCCCGCGGCGTGGGAGCCGCCCGCTGCGCCCACGCCCGTGGCGCCGTCCCGAGCGCCCGTCGCCTCCGTCGTGCGCCCGCAGGCCGCGCGCCACCTCATCACGACCCTCACCACGCGTGGCCTCGATCCGGCGCTCGCCGCGACCATCGTCGACGACGCGCTGCTGCATCGCCTCCCCCTGGAGCCGGTCTCGACGCTGCCCGGCGCCGTGGCCGCCCAGCTGGCCGCTCGGATCCCGGTCGCGACGCTCTCCGGCCCCGGCCCGCGCACAGTCGTGCTCGCAGGCGCCGCCGGGTCCGGCGCGCCACGCCTCGTCGCCGGCATCGCAGGCGCCTACGCGACCCGCACCACGCTCGACGTCGCGTGCATCGCGCTGCGGACGCCGGACGGCGGTCGCGCGCTGGCCGCCGCCCTGTCGCCGCTCGGCGTGCCCGTCCACGCCGCGACCGACGGCGCGGACGCCGCGACCCAGGTGAGCCTGCTCGGCCACGACGCGCTCGTGCTCGTCGACACCGCCCCCGTGACGCCCGACGACGCGGGTGGCCTCGCGAGCGATCTCGGCGCCCTCGGCCCGCACGAGCTGCATCTCGCGCTGGGTCCCGGCGGCGGTCCGTCCGCGGCCGCGCTCATGCAGATCCTCCGGCCGCACCGCCTCGCCCTCGGCGACCCCAGCGACCCGCTGCACCTCGGGGCCGTCCTCCAGGCGGCGATCGACGCCGCCTGCCCGCTGACGTTCGTCGCCAGCACCGCGGCGGCCGGGCGCCCTGACCTCGCAGTGCACCCGGCCGATGCGGCCGCGCTGGCGCGCGCGCTGACGGCCTGATCCACGGTGGCCAAGGAGAAGAAGGAGAAACCGAAGGACACGTCCGCGGACGAGCCGGACACGGTCCCGCGCCTGACCAATCACCCGCGCGCGAAGTCCCAGATCGGCCTCGCGAAGTCGTGGGCCGGGCTCATCGGGTTCGTCGCGGTCACGCTGCTCTCACGCAGCGCGGGCGTGCCGTGGTTCGACTCGCTGCTGCGTGGCCTCGGCGCGGGCATCGTCTGCTACCTCGTGGCCTGGATGGCAGCGGTCGCGGTGTGGTCGCATCTCGCCAAGGCCGAGCTCGAGGTGATGCGCCAGCGCACCGAGGAGCGCGGGCGGGCCGAGCGCGAGGCCGCCCAGGCCGACGACGCCGGCCCGGCGTGACCCCCGGCGCCTCCATCATCGACGTCGGGCCGATCGCCGCGGCCGAGACCTGGCCGCTGCGCAAGCAGGTGCTGCGGCCCCACCAGGGGGGCGACGCGGTGGTCCTCGCCGGCGACGACGACCCGCGCGCGGCCCACATCGGCGCGCGCGACGCGCGCGGCGCGATCGTCGGCATCGCGACGATCTCCCCGCAGGACTGCCCGTGGGCGCCGGAGCGCGACGCGTGGCGGCTGCGCGGCATGGCCACGGCCGACGAGCTGCGTGGCACGGGGGTCGGCGCGCGCGTCCTCGGTGCCGCCCTGCGCCACGCGCGCGAGCACGGCGCCGCCCTCGTCTGGTGCAACGCGCGCGTCGGCGCGCTGGACTTCTACGTCCGCGCGGGCTTCGTCGCGGCCGGCGAGCGCTACGTCGACCCGGTGCTCGGCCCGCACGTCCCGATGGAGCTCGACCTGGATGGTGATGGCAGTGGCTGAAGCGACGCTCGTCGTGGTCCTCGACGGTGCGCCCGAGCAGGCGCTGCGCTGCCTGTCCGCGCTGGCTGAGCTGCCGCCGGAGCCCGATCACGAGGTCGTCATCGTCGACGACGCGTCGGTCGGGCTGGAGTCGTTGCTCGCGCGCGTGGAGGGCGACGTCGAGATCGTGCGCATGTCGCACCGCTCGGGCTTCGCCGCGTCGGTGGCCGCCGCGCTGGAGCGTGTCGGATCGCCGGTCGTGGTGCTGCTGCGCGGCGCCCCTGAGCTGGCGCCGAGCGCGCTGGCGCCCCTGCTTGGCGCCCTCGACGACTCGGGCGTCGCCGCTGCGACCGCGGTGGCCGATCCGGTCGCGCCCGAGGCGCCGGTCGCCGCGCACGTCCTCGCCGCGCGCACCGCCGATCTCGCCGATGGCGGAGGCGGGGACCGGGTTCCCGGGGGCCTCGAGGTCGCGGCGATGGTGGCCCATCTGGCTCGCCGTGGCCGCGTGGAGGCGATCCCCGCGAGCGTCGCCCGACCGCCAGGCCGACGCGCCGGCGGCCTGCGTCGCTCGCCGGGCGAGGCCGTCGAGCTGTCGGTCGTCATCCCGACGCTCGACGCGACCTCAGACCGCCTGCGGCGCTGCGTCGCGGCGCTGCACAACACGACGGCGGTGGCGCACGAGATCGTGATCGTCGACAACGGCGCCCCGCCGCAGGGCTTCTCGGCGCCGGTCAACAGCGGGCTGCGTGCGGCTCGCGGCGCCTACTGCGTGGTGCTGAACGACGACGTCGAGACCCTCGACGGCTGGTGGCCCCCGCTGCGCGAGGCGCTCTCCCGGCCGTCCGCTCCCGCCGCGGCGGTGTTCCCGCAGACGGTCGACGGTGCCGTCCGCCTCGACTTCGCGGCATGGTGCTTCGCGATCTCGCGCGACACGCTCGAGCGCTTCGCGGTCGCGCCGGGCGAGTTCTTCGATCCCGAGCTCGTCGTCTGGTACCAGGACACCGATCTGCTCCAGCGCCTTCGCCAGGCCGGGCGCCCGCCCGAGCACGTCCCGGCATCGCGCATCCGCCACGGCCTGTCGGAGACCGTCGCCAGCGACGACGGCGCGCTGCGCGCGTGGATCGAGGAGCAGGTCGGCCGCGACCGCGCCGCGTTCGAGCGCAAGCACGGCGGCGACGTCGCGGGCGCCGCGCGGTGAGCGCCGTCGCTCACTGACCGCCCGGGGCCAGGGACGCCGCGAACGCGGCGAGACGATCGGCGAGCCGCCCGGGCTGCTCCAGCGGGATGAGGTGGCCGCTGTCGGCGATCACGCCGAGCCGCGCTCCTGGGATCGCCGCGGCGACATGGGCCTCGAGGAGGTCGACGGGCTCCACGACGTCGTGCTCGGCCCCGATGACGAGGACCGGGACGTCGATGTCGCCGAGGTCGGCCGAGACGTCCTCCGAGATCGTCGCGGTGGGCCACGCCACCGTCGCCGCCGGCGTCCCGCCCAGGCTGTCGCCGACGACCTGCTCGCGCAGCGGGTCGCTCAGACGCGTGTGGGTCAGCACGCCATCGACCGTCGCGAGCACGCTCTCGCGGTCGGCGTACGCGCTCAGGAGCCCAGTCCGCGCCTCGTCGGGCAGCGGTCCGACAGGGGCGGCGGGCGCGGGCGCGACGAGCGCCAGGCCGCGCAGGCCCGGCGGGTGCCTGGCAGCGAGTGCCTGGGCGACCTTGCCGCCCATGCTGTGGCCGACGAGCACGTAGCCCTCGAGCCCGAGCGCGCCGACGACGGCGATCGCGTCGTCGCTCAGCTCCTTGATCCCGAACCCCTCGGCAGGCGCTCCCGACCGCCCCCAGCCTCGCTGGTCGTAGGCCACGCACCGGTACGTGGAGGCCAGCCTGTCGATGACGGGACGCCACGTGCGCGCCGAGCCGCCCCAGTAGTGCAGGAAGAGGAACGCGGGACGCCCGCGGCCGGAATCCTCGACGTGCAGGGTGTCGACGGTCAGAACCTTCGGGTGATAAGTGGTCATATCGATATCCACTGTCCCACCGAGCATGGCGAACATCGGCACTGACGCAGGTGAGAAACCGACAACACGCGATCGCTGCCGTGCCGTTCCTGTCGCCGGGGCCCTTCGGCGTCGAGGTGATGAGCTTCCGGCGTCTGCGGGCCATCGCGCCTACGGGGTATCTGAAGCGGCCCCAGCGCCCCGAGTTCCACCTGCTGATCTGGGTCGAGGACGGCCCTGGGACCCAGGCGGCGGCGCTCGCCGAGGAGCGGTTCGGGCCTGCCCTGCGGCGACCCCGGCCGGGCGCGGGATCGTCCGTCGGTCGTGCCGTCGAGCACCTGCGGGCCGAGTACGGCGCGGCGGGGCGATCCTCGGCGCCGACCCGCCGTCAGCACGAGCTCCTGCGGCATCTGCTCTCCGCGTTGCTGCTCCGCGTCGAGGACTGCGCGGTGACCGAGACGGCGGCAGCGCGGCCGGATGACACCTTCGCGTGCTTCCGCGAGACGGTGGACCGCGACTTCGCCGCCCACCGCGACGTGGCGCACTACGCGCGCACGCTGGGATGGTCGCCGCGCACGCTCTCCCGCGCAGCACGGAAGGCCACGGGGGCGAACGCCAAGCAGGTCATCGACGGGCGGGTCGTCCTCGAGGCACGCCGGCTGCTCGCGCACACCGAGCTGCCCGTCACGACGATCGCGCAGCGCCTGGGCTTCGAGGATGCCTCCAACTTCTCGAGCTACTTCGCTCGCACCGCGTCGACGTCGCCGACGGCGTTCCGCGACAGCCTGCGCTGACCTGAGGGACCCGCGCGGTCGATCACGCGTCCAGTCCGCTCAACCCGCGGCGGCACGCAGCCGAATCACCGGGTGCAGCACAGCAGGAACGGTCCCAAGGACGGGGCCGGGGACTCATACACCAATCGTCATTCAAGGAGAAGACGAATGTCCCTTCGCATCCAGAACAACGTCGAGGCCTTCGGCGCGCATCGCAACCTGAACAACACGTCGGACAAGATCGCCAAGTCGATGGAGCGCCTCTCCAGCGGCTACCGGATCAACCGCGCGGCCGACGACGCCGCCGGCCTCTCGATCTCGGAGCGCATGCGCTCGCAGATCAACGGCCTGGCTCAGTCGAACCGCAACATCCAGGACGGCGTCTCGCTCGTGCAGACGGCGGAAGGGAACCTCGACGAGGTCCATTCCATGCTGCAGCGCGTCCGTGAGCTGGCTGTGCAGTACAAGAACGGCACGCTCAGCTCGTCCGATCAGGCCGCGATCCAGACCGAGGTCAACCAGCTCGCGTCTGAGATCGAGCGCATCGGTGGCTCGGCCAAGTTCAACGGCATCACCCTCCTGGCCGCCTCCGGCTCGGTGACCTTCCAGGTCGGCGTGAACGACGGTGACTCGATCACGGTCAGCACGATCTCGCTGGGCTCCACCGTCGGTTCGTTCTCCACGCTGAGCGGCGCGAGCGCCATCAGCGCGATCGACGCGGCCATCTCGTCCGTGTCGGCCGCCCGCGCGACGTTCGGCGCGGTGCAGAACCGCCTGGAGCACGCCATGGCGAGCACGCAGGTCTACCAGGAGAACCTGACCTCCGCCGAGAGCCGCGTCCGCGACGTGGACATGGCTTCGGAGATGGTCGAGCTCACGAAGAACCAGATCCTGCAGCAGGCCGGCACCTCCATGCTGGCCCAGGCCAACCAGGCCCCGCAGAGCATCCTCTCGCTGATCCGTTAGTCCACGTAAGACGCAGTACCAGCAGTAGTAGACCCCCCTCGGCCTCGGGCGACCCCAAAGCGGGTCGCCCGTCGTCGTTCGGACAGACGTCCACCGCGCTCAACCCGGACCCGCGGCGATCCGACTACCTGGCCTGTAAGAGCAGTACGGCTCCATGGATGGAGCCGGGGACCAACCCACACGTCATTCAAGGAGAAGACGAATGTCCCTTCGCATCCAGAACAACGTCGAGGCTTTCGGCGCGCATCGCAACCTGAACAACACGTCGGACAAGATCGCCAAGTCGATGGAGCGTCTGTCGTCGGGTTACCGCATCAACCGTGCGGCCGACGACGCGGCCGGTCTGGCCATCTCCGAGCGCATGCGCTCGCAGATCAACGGCCTGGCTCAGTCGAACCGCAACATCCAGGACGGCGTCTCGCTCGTGCAGACCGCTGAAGGCAACCTCGATGAGGTCCACAGCATGCTGCAGCGTGTCCGTGAGCTGGCTGTGCAGTACAAGAACGGCACGCTCAGCTCGTCCGATCAGGCCGCGATCCAGACCGAGGTCAACCAGCTCGCGTCTGAGATCGAGCGCATCGGTGGCTCGGCCAAGTTCAACGGCATCACGCTGCTTGCGGCGTCGGGCTCGGTGACCTTCCAGGTCGGCGTGAACGACGGTGACTCGATCACGGTCAGCACGATCTCGCTCGGCGGCACCCTGGGTGACTTCACGAGCCTCGGGAACTCCACGGCGATCAGCGCGATCGACGCGGCGATCTCCTCGGTGTCTTCGGCCCGCGCGACGTTCGGCGCGGTGCAGAACCGCCTGGAGCACGCCATGGCGAGCACGCAGGTCTACCAGGAGAACCTGACCTCCGCCGAGAGCCGCGTCCGCGACGTGGACATGGCTTCGGAGATGGTCGAGCTCACGAAGAACCAGATCCTGCAGCAGGCCGGCACCTCCATGCTGGCCCAGGCCAACCAGGCCCCGCAGAGCATCCTCTCGCTCATCCGGTAGCCGGTCGGTCCGCAGCATCAGCAGTGACGAGGGCGGTCCTTCGGGGCCGCCCTTCGTCGTGCCAAGGCTGCGCCTCGGCACGGTTTCAGATCTCCTCGGTCCTTCCGATTACACGGGACGTGAGTCTCGACGTCGCCCTCGCTCGCATGGCCGAGATCCAGGCCATGCTGCAGCCGCGGGTCGCGGCGCCCGCCGCCCTGGCCGCGACATCGGCGACGTCAGCGAGCTCTCCGACCGCGACGGCGTCGAGCTTCGCCGGCATGCTCGACCAGGCGACGACGTCGCCGAGCGGCGCCACCGCGACGGCGCCGATGGCCGCAGCGGGTACAGGAACCCCGACGGGCGCCCGGATGGTCGCCGTCGCGCAGGCGGAGATCGGGCAGACCGAGCAGCCGCCGGGCTCCAACGACTCGCCCCGCATCGCCGAGTACAGGAGCGCGACCGCGGGAAGCGGCATCGGCCCGTGGTGCAACTACTTCGTCTCGTGGGTCGCCAAGCAGGCCGGCGCGCCGCTCGGCGAGCAGGGTCAGGGCTTCGGCGCGGTCTCGGCGACCTGGGACTGGGCGCAGCGGACCGGCCGCGCGGTGGCCCCCACCGAGAGGCCGAACCCCGGCGACCTCGTCGTGTGGGGCGGCACGCACATCGGCATGGTCGAGTCCGTCCTGCCCGACGGCCGCATCCAGACCATCGAGGGCAACTCCTCGAACATGGTCACCCGCCGCGTGCACAGCGCGAACGGCGACGGCGCGACGGGCTACGTGCGGATGTCGTAGGCCTTGGTCGACGGTGCGGTCGCTGCGCTCGGCGCGTCCGCCGGGGTCCGACGCCTGGCCCGACAGCTCATCGAGGGCGGACGAGTGAGGGGTCGCCATCCCATCTGCCTAGGGCACCCATACGGTGCGTCAGGCAGATCCAATCCGTCAACTGGCGCGCGGCCGCTCACATCCACAGGCCGCGGCGGGTCGCGCCGCCACCCGGCACCGTCCGCCCTCGGTGGTCCGACGGGCGCGGTGTCGCGCAGCGCGAGCGGTGGCGCGGAGCTACCGGGAAGCCGCCACGACCGACCCGATACGCCGTGCGCCCGGATGGTGCGCCCCCAACACGGCAGCGGCCGAGTCGGCCACGTCCGCCGGCACGACCGCGATGAACCCGCAGCCCATGTTGAACACCCGCCACATCTCCTCGTCGGGCACGTCGCCCAACCGCTGCACCAACCCGAAGATGGGCAGGACCGGCAGGGCGTCCTCCAGCCGATAGGCGACCCCGTCGTGGAGGCGCTTGAGGTTGTCCAGGCCGCCGCCGGTGATGTGCGCGAGCCCATGCACCGGCAGCCCGCCGGCCAGCAGCTCGAGCACCGCCCGCACGTAGATGGCCGTCGGCTCCAGCAGCGCGTCGGCCACCGTGGCACCGCCCAGCTCGGGCGGGCGGTCGTCGAGCGTGAGCCCGCCGTCGGAGAGCAGCGCGCGGCGTGCCAGCGTGTAGCCGTTGGAGTGCAGCCCTGTGGAGGGCACCCCGATCAGCGCGTCGCCGACGCCGATCGCCTCGCCGGTGATCATCGCGTCGAGCGCGACCGTCCCGAACGCCGCGCCGCAGAGGTCGAACCCGTGCGGCGACGGGTGCCCGCGGATGAGCTCGGGGAGCACGGCGAGCTCCCCGCCGGGGATCTCGATGCCCGCCGCCTGGGCCCCGACGCGGAGTCCCTCGGCGATGCGGCCCAGCCGCTCGGGGTCGGTCGCCTCGACGGCGAGGTAGTCGAGCATCGCGATCGGCTCGGCGCCGACGCAGATGAGGTCGTTGACGTTCATCGCGACGCAGTCGATGCCGACCGTCTCGAGGCGATCGGCCTGCTCTGCGACCACGAGCTTGGAGCCGACGCCGTCGGTCGTCAGCGCGACGCCGAGCTCGTCCGTGATCCGCAGGACGCTCGCGTAGTGGCCCCCGCGCAGGACCGAGCGCGACGGCCGGCCGAGCTCGATCCGGCTCAGCCGCGCGACGATCGCCGCGACGGCGGCGTCGGACTGCCCGAGGTCGACCCCGGCGGCGGCGTAGGCGTCGCTCATCGCCGTCGATCCTCGCAGGCGGCACGGCGCGACCGGACGGCGACCGTGGCCGCCAGTCCCAGCCGCTCCGCCGCGAAGGGCCACCACGGCCCACGCTCCACCGCCCGCAGCAGCGGCGCGGCGAGCAGCGTCGACGCGGCCGACGCCAGCGCGCCCGCGGCCAGCGCCCTCCGCAGCCCACGGGGCGGTGGGTCGGCCAGCACCCGGCGGCCCTTCAGCGCGGTCGCTGCGGCCAGAACCGGCAGCGCGACCTCCCACGACAGCGAGCCCGCCTCCGCGCGCGAGTAGCCGCGCATCCGGGCGGCGGCGAGCGTCGCCCCCCTGCGCGAGACGCCCGGCGCCAGCGCCGCCGCCTGCGCGAGGCCGAGCACGACCCCGTCGACGGGCCCAGCGTCGGTGGAGCGGCGATCGCCCTCCGGCAGCGCGTCGGCGCCCAGCAGGAGCAGCGCGCCGGCGGCGAGCCCTGCAGCCGCTGCGAGCGGGGTCCCGAGGTGCTCCTCGATCTGCTCCTCAAGCGCGAGGCCGACCGCGGACGGGATGCCGAGCGCGAGCAGGTGCAGCGCCACGCGCCGCGCGTCGAGGCGGCGCAGCGCACCCAGTGCCTCCCGGCGCAGCACCCATCCGAGCGCGAGCCCGGTCCCCGCGTGCATCAGCACCTCGAGCTCCTTGCGCCGGGCCGGGTCGGCCTCGAGGTCCCACCCCAGCAGCCACGGCACCAGCGCCACGTGCGCCGACGACGACACCGGCACGAGCTCGGCGGGCCCGTGCAGCGCTCCCAGCAGGACGGCGCGGCGCAGCCGCACGGCGTCAGGCCACGGGTTCGGCGGCGCGGGCCCGGCGCCGCTTCACGATGAGGTAGACGACGAACGCCACGATCGCCAGGGCGACGGCGTAGTCCACGTAGTGCAGCTGGTCCTTCCAGTCCTCCCAGTTGTCGCCGACCTGCTTGCCGATGAACGCGAGCGCGAACACCCACGGCAGGCAGCCGAGCACCGTGAAGATCGTGAACCGCCAGAACGGCATCCGGGCGACCCCCGCCGGCAGCGAGACGAACGTCCGGACGATGGGCAGCATCCGCGCGAAGAAGACCGTCGCCTCGCCGTGGCGCTCGAACCAGCGGTCCGCCGTCGCGAGGTGGCTCTGCTTGATGTGCAGCTTGCTGCCGTGCTTCTCGAGGATGTCCAGGCGCCCGTAGTAGCCGACCGCGTAGGCGATCCAGGAGCCGCAGAGGTTCCCGGCCACGCCGGCGAAGACCACCGCGAACAGCGAGAAGTCGCCGCGGCTGACGCCGAAGCCCGCGAACAGCATCGTCGCCTCGCTGGGGATCGGGATGCAGGCGCTCTCCAGGAGCATCAGCACGAAGACGCCCGGGAGCCCCAGGGCGTCGACGATGTTCACGGCGAGGTTGACGAGCGGGTCCGTCAGTGACGCGAGGACGGGCACAGGGGGCGGCAGGGTACCGTGCCGGGGCGCCGTGGCAGTCCCCTTGTTCGACCCCCAGACCCCCCGCGCGCCCCTGCGCGACGAGCTTGCGGCCGCCCTGTCGCGTGTGCTGGACGACGGCCGCTACATCCTTGGGCCGGAGGTCGAGGCGTTCGAGCGTGAGTTCGCGGCCTGGCTCGGCGCCGGGCACGTCGTCGGCGTCGCGAACGGCACCGAGGCGATCACGATCGCGCTGCGGGCGCTCGGGGTCGGTCCGGGCGACGAGGTCGTGGTCCCGTCGTTCACGTTCTACGCGAGCGCGGAGGCGATCCCGCCCACGGGCGCGACGCCCGTGTTCTGCGACGTCGACCCCGTGACGTTCGTCGCGACGGCCGACGCCGTGCGCGCGGTGCTCACGCCGCGCACGAAGGCCGTGGTCCTCGTGCACCTGTTCGGCAACGTCGCGCCGGTCGCGGAGGTCGAGGCGCTCGGGGTTCCCGTCGTCGAGGACGCCGCGCAGGCGACCGGCTCGCGTGCGGCCGCCGGACTGGCCGGGGCGCTGGGCACGATCGCGACCTTCTCCTTCTACCCGTCGAAGAACCTCGGCGGGCTCGGCGACGGCGGCGCGATCGCCACCCGCGACGCGGCGCTGGCCGACCGCGTCCGCACGCTGCGCTTCCATGGCTCGCCGGACCGCGAGACGTTCACGGACATCGGCTACAACAGCCGCCTCGACGAGCTGCAGGCAGCGGCCCTGCGCGTCCAGCTCCCGCACGTGCACGCCTGGTGCGAGGGGCGCCGCGCCGCGGGCCGCGCGTACGCCGCCGCCGGGTTGGGCGACCACGCCCAGCTCCCGGTGCCCGTGGACGGTGCCGACCCGGCCTGGAACCTCTACGTCGTGCGCCACGCCCGGCCAGAGCCGCTGGCCACCGCGCTGCGCGCCGCCGGGATCGGCGCGCGGACCTACTACTCGGTGCCCGCGCACCGTCAGCCGGCGCTGGCCGCAGCCGGCCGCGATGCCGTCCTACCAGGCACGGAGGAGGCCGCGCGGACGCACCTCGCGCTCCCCATGGGACCGTCGCTGACAGAGGCCCAGGTGGGCGAGGTCGTGGCCGCGGTGGCCGCCGTCGGGTGCTGAGAACCGGGCGGATCCGCCCTTCCTCCTACAATCCCGCGGATGCGCCGGCGGCTGAAGTCCGCGGCCTTCCCGTTGCACCGCCACTCGCTCCCGCAGCTCGTGGTCGACGGGGTGCTGGTCGCTCTTGCCTACTTCCTCGCCTACCGGCTGCGGTTCGGCGATCTCGCAGGCGGTGTCCCGGAGCGCTACCAGCATCTCCTGGAGGCCACGGTCCTGCCGCTCGTGGCCATGAGCCTCGCGGTGTTCACGGTCCTCGGCTTCTACCAGCGCCAGTGGCGCTACGTGGGCTCACGCGACTTCGTGAAGATCGGCGAGGGCGTCCTCGTCGCGACGCTGCTGCTCGCCGGCTACATCGCACTCGTCAAGCCGGTGTCGCAGACCTCGGGCGTGGGCGACGTCGGCGTGACGGCCCCGGCGGGCGTCATCGTCGGCTTCTTCCTCGTCACGCTCGTCCTGCTCGGCGGGGTGCGGTTCATCTTCCGCGCGCTCCACGAGCGCTCGCTCAGCGGATTCCGCACCCGCAAGGATGCGCGCGGCGTCCTCATCGTCGGCGCGGGCAACGGCGGGCGTCTCGTCCTGCGCGAGATCCAGCGCAACCCCGGCCTCGGACTGCGGCCCGTGGGCTTCGTCGACGACGACCCACTGAAGGCTCGCCTGCGCATCGACGGCGTGCAGGTGCTGGGGGCGACCGACGCGCTGCCGCGGATCCTGGACGAGGCCGAGCCCGACGAGGTCACGATGGCGATCCCGTCCGCGTCGGGCACGGTCCGCGCGCGCGTTGTCCGGGCCTGCCGTGACCGCGGGATCCCCGTCCGCACGCTCCCGACCGTGTTCGAGTTGCTCCAGAACGAGGGCCGCTACGTCAAGCAGGTCCGTGACGTCCAGGTCGAGGACGTCCTCGGCCGCGAGCCCGTGCGCATGGAGCTCGACCGCGTCGGTTCCTACCTGACGAACGAGGTCGTGCTCGTCACCGGCGCCGGCGGCTCGATCGGCGCCGAGCTGTGCCGCCAGATCAGCAGGGTGGGCCCCCGGCGGCTCATCTGCCTCGACCACGCCGAGGACAACCTCTTCGCGATCCAGCGCGAGCTGCTGGAGGACCGTCACGTCCACCCGACCGGGCTTGCCGCCGTCCTCGCCGACTGCAAGGAGGAGGAGCGGATCCGCGAGGTGTTCGCCGAGCACCGGCCGACCGTCGTCTTCCACGCCGCCGCGTACAAGCACGTCGGCCTCATGGAGGCCAACCCGGTGGAGGCCGTGCGCAACAACGCGATCGCCACGCGGGTCGTCGCGCGCGTGTCCGGTCAGGCGCGGACGCGGGCCTTCGTCCTGGTCTCCACGGACAAGGCCGTGGCCCCCGCCACGGTGATGGGCGCATCGAAGGCGCTGGCGGAATGGGCGGTCGCCGCAGAGGACGTTCGGTTCCCGGCCACGAAGTACGTCAGCGTGCGCTTCGGCAACGTCCTCGGATCCTCCGGATCCGTCGTGCCCATCTTCCGCCGCCAGATCGCGCGGGGCGGCCCGGTGACGGTCACCGACGACCGCATGACGCGCTTCTTCATGACGATCCCCGAGGCCGTCCAGCTGATCATCCGCGCCGGATCGCTCGGCGACGGCGGCGAGGTGTTCGTCCTCGACATGGGTGAGCCGGTGAACATCCGCGACCTCGCCACGGCGATGATCGAGCTGTCGGGGCTGGAGCCGGGACGCGACATCGAGATCGAGGTCATCGGTCGGCGGCCGGGCGAGAAGCTGCACGAGCAGCTCTTCAACCCCGACGAGCGCCCGCAGCCGACGCCCGCTGAGCGGATTCTGCGCGCGGATCGGCCGCCGCTCTCGCCGTCGTTCGTCGACGAGGCGTTCGCCGAGATCGGGCTGCTCGTCCTCGAGGGCGACGCCGCGGCGCTCGCGGCGAAGGTCGCAGAGCTGGGTCCGGTCCCCGCGGCGGATCTCCCCGCCCCGCGGGCGGGCGGCCTGGAGACGACCATCTAGCATGGCCCCCTCCATGACCTGGGCCATCGCTGCGATCTCGGTCAACGATCAGATCGAGAAGTACGGCGCGTACGCCGGCCTGGCCGCGATCGTGGGGCTTGCCGTGCTCTCGCTGCTGTACTTCGCGCAGGCACGGGAGGTGAAGCGGCTCCGCGAGTGGGCGGGCCGTGCCCCGGAGCGCGCAGCCGAGCTGGAGGCACGTGTCGCCGCCGATGCCGCTCGACGGACGACCGTCGGCGCGGCGCCACAGCGCGCGCAGACCGCGGCGGGCCAGGCCGCGACCGCAACGCCTCCGGTGGTGCCCGGCGCTGCGACCGCGGTCCCCGGAGCCCCCGCGGCGACGCCCGGCGAGGCCAAGCCGGCAGCCGTTCCAGTGCCCGGGCTGCCCGTCCCCGTGCCCGCCGCGAGCTCGCCCGGGGCGGCGACGGCGCAGGCGCCCGCCACATCCGCATCTGCGACCGCAACGCCCACCGGCACGACGCCGGATGCCCCGGCGCCCGCATCGGCTCCGGCCGACGCCCCGGCGGCCAACGGCGTGACGACCACGCCGCCGCCGGCCGCGGGACCGCGCGTGCCCGGCCGTCCGCCGCCCGCCGCGCCGCCGCCACCGATCACCCCGGCCGCCTCCAGGACGACGCCGGACCCCGCGCCGTCGCCAGAGCCGCAGCCCTCCGCCACGCGCTCGCTGCGCGGCGGCCCGCCGTCGCGCACGCTGCCTCCGCGCGACGGAGCCGACTCCGGCCGCTCGCCGTCGCGGCGGACGCTCGGCGTCGTGGGCGGCGCCGCGCTCGTCGTGATCGCCGTCGTCGTCGTCCTCGTCCTGACCCTTGGCGGCAGCGACACGCCACCACCGCCCAACCAGGTCGCCGACACGATCGCGAAGACCACGACGTCCGCCGCGCCCGGCCGCACGCAGAGCAGCCGCCAGGCGCGCATCGACCGCGCCGACACCCCGGTGATCGTGCTCAACGCGACAGGCGTGAACGGCCTGGCGCGCCAGGTCGCCGACAAGCTGCAGAGCACCGGTTACCAGGCGGCCGTCGACAACAGCACGTCGCGCCCGCAGACGCTCATCGGCTACAAGCCGGGCGCCGAGGCCGCGGCCCGCGAGATCGGCAAGCTCCTCCAGGTTCCGAGCGCCCAGATCCAGCCCATGCCCCAGGACCTGGTCGGCCAGGCAGGCAACAACGCCGTCATCGTGGTCATCGGGGCCGACAAGGCCTCCGACTAGGCGACAGCCCTCCCATGAGCATCGACGGCGTCCTCCTCGCCCGCCACGGGGAGACCGACGACAACGCCGCGAGGCGCTTCCAGGGCCACCGTGATCCGCCGCTGAACGAGCTCGGCCGCGCGCAGGCGCTCGCGCTCGGCGAGGAGCTCGCCGGCGCCGGCATCCTGGAGCTCTGGAGCAGCCCGTTGCGCCGCGCGCACGAGACCGCGTCCATCGCCGGCGGCGCGCTCGGCCTGCAGCCGAGGCTGGACCGGCGGCTCATGGAGGTCGACGTCGGCGTGTGGGCCGGGCGCAGCTACGACGAGCTCGAGGACGCCGAGCCGGGGGCCTACGCGGCGTGGCGCTCGGGCTCGCCCGCGTTCCGCTTCCCCGGTGGTGAGTCGCTGCAGGAGCAGGGCGAGCGCGTCGCGGAGGTCCTCACGGAGATCGCCCGCTCGGCTCGGCTGCCGGTGCTCGTGGTCTGCCACGGCGGCGTGATCCGGGAGGCCCGACGTGTCCTGGCGGGGTGGGTGGGCTCGAGTTCCGTCGTCGCCAACGGCTCGGTGCACCGGCTGTGACGCTCCTGGCCCGGGTCACCTTCGCCGCGCTCGTCGTGGCCACGTTCGGGGCGTTCTTCGCGACGCAGCGCCTCAAGCGCACGCCGCCGCCCGTGAACGCCATCCTCGCCACGCCGCTGTTCTCGCCCAACTCCGACGGGCGCAAGGACCGCGCTCG
The DNA here is from genome assembly GCA_963837655.1 of uncultured Solirubrobacterales bacterium. Classification (GTDB taxonomy): domain Bacteria; phylum Actinomycetota; class Thermoleophilia; order Solirubrobacterales; family Solirubrobacteraceae; genus CAVVSD01. The sequence continues at coordinate 603,541 of CAWIOK010000021.1, read as the reverse complement.
GGTGTCGTTCACGATCAAGAAGGACGACGACGTCACCGTCGACGTCATCTCCAGGGGGGGCGACCGCGTGCGCCGCCTCGCCGACGGGCGCGCGCTGAAGGCCTACCGGCGGCTCTCGCTGTCGTGGGACGGGCGCGATGACGCGGGGCGGCTGGTCAAGGACGGGACCTACCGCTACCGCGTCGCGCTGCGAAGGGAGGGCAGGACGGTCACGCTGCCCGTTGCGGTCGTCAAGGACGTCACGCCACCACAGCCCCGCGTCCTCTCGATCGGCCCGACCGCCTCGACGGTCCCGAGCCCGGAGATGTTCCCGAACCGCCGCGGCGAGCCGATGCGGGTGCGCCTCTTCGTCCCCGGGCGCAACGCCGGCGTGCTCGTGTACCGGACCGACACCGCGAGCCCGCATCTGGTCCTGGAGCGCGGCGTGCCGTCCGGCGACACCACCTGGACCTGGGACGGCACGGGCGAGGACGGGCGCAGCCTGCCGTCGGGCACCTACGTCGTCGTCGCGCGGTCGCGCGACAAGGCGGGCAACATCGGCACCTCTCCAACTCCGCTGCCGCCCGATCCGCCGTACGGCAGGCGCCTCGGGGGCAAGGGCGGCGTGCAGGTCATGTCCCTGGCCGCGGGGCCTCCCTCGGGGCCGGTGGAGGCGACCGACGACGCGGAGTTCCTGGTCGTGTCGGCGGGGCGCCGGTACACGTGGCGGGTGCGGCGCGTCGGCGAGCGCGACCCGCGCGCCTCCGGGTCGGGGACGCGTTCGCGCGTCGTCCTGCAGGCACCCGGCGGCAAGTCGGGCCTCTACCTGTTCGAGGTGCGCACCGCGAACCGCTCGGTGGAGGTGCCCTTCGCGGTGCAGTCGGTCCGCGAGGAGCGCGTCCTCGTCGTGCTGCCCGTGACGACCTGGCAGGGCCAGAACAAGGTCGACGACGACGGCGACGGCTGGCCGGACACGCTCGACGACGGCCTCCCGGTCCGGACCGCGCGCCCGTACGCCGGCGGCGTCCTGCCCGAGGGCGTCGCCGATCACGTCGGCCCGCTGTTGGCGGCGATCGACCGCGCCGGGCTGCGCTACGACATCACGACCGACGTCGCGCTCGCCCGCGGACAGGGGCCGAAGCTACGCGGGCACACCGGCGTCGTCCTGGCCGGCGACACGCGCTGGATGGACGGCGGCGTCCAGCGCTCCCTGCGGGCGTGGGTGCGTGACGGCGGCCGGCTGCTGCAGACGGGCACCGGCAGCCTCCGGCGGTCGGTGCAGGTGACGCCCGCGCGCATCTCGCGGCCGACGCAGCCGACCGCGCGCGATCTGTTCGGCGCGCGCCTGGCCAACCTGACCCAGGCGCCCGGCCTGATGCTCACGAACACGGTCGACCGGATCGACCTGTTCCGCGGCACCGACGGCCAGCTCGGGCCCTTCGACGCCTACGAGGCGACGTCGGGCCTGGGGGCGGACGAGCGCATCCTCGCCGTGGCCTCCACGCCCGACGCCCAGCACGACGTGCTCGTCGCCTCGCGCTTCGGCAAGGGCGTCGTGGTGCGCCTCGGCGTCCCCGACTTCTCGTCCAGGCTCAGTACCGACCCGGAGCTCGTCACGCTCCTGAAGAGGACATGGACCCTCTTGCGCTTCCGCTAGCCGCGAGCGCGAGCGAGACGGCGGCGTCCGCCGGCGTCGTCGCCGCGAGCGCCGCCGCGGCGGCCGCGATCGTGGTGCGCTCGCCGCTCGCGCGCGCCACGGCGCTGCTGGGCGCGCTCGTGCTGGCCGTCGCCGTGCTGCTCGGGCACGTGTGGTCGACCGACCAGGTGCAGACCCTGCGCGACGACCCGAAGCTCACCGCGATGCTCATCGTGGTCGCCCTCGCCGCGGTGGGCGTCGTCGGCTGGCTCTTCGCGCGCCGTCCAGGCCTGTTGCCGCTCCTCGCAGCGGCCGCGCTGCCGTTCCGCATCCCGCTCGACGTCGGCGGCGACACCGCCAACCTGCTCCTGCCGCTGTACCTCGTCGTCGCGGCGGGCGCCGTCGCCTACCTGCTGCGCGCGGTGCGCGACCCCGACGCCGAGGAACGCCGGGCCGGCGCGCTGGAGTGGGCGCTCGCGGTCGTCCTCGTCCTGTACGGGATCCAGGCGACCTACACGAGCGACCTCGACCGTGCCCTCGAGCCGGTCGTGTTCTTCTACGTCCCGTTCGCGGTCCTGTTCGTCCTGCTCGTGCACGTCCGCTGGACGCTGCGCCTGGCGGCGGGGACGCTGGGCGTCCTCGTGGTGCTGGCGGTCGCCCTCGTCGGCGTCGGCTTCTGGGAGTACGAGACCAAGCACCTGCTGCTGAACCCGCGCGTCATCAACTCCAACGCCTTCGAGTCCTACTTCCGGGTCAACTCGCTCTTCTTCGATCCGAACATCTACGGGCGCTTCCTCATCATCGTGATGATCGGCGTCGCGGCCGTGGTGGCGTGGACCGCGCGGACGCGCGTCGCGCTCGCGGGCGCCATCGTCCTCGCGCTGCTGTGGGCGGGGCTGGTGCTGACGTTCTCGCAGTCGTCGTTCGTCGCCCTGCTCGTCGGCCTCGCGATCATCGGCGCCTTCCGGTGGGGCTTCGGGCGAGCGCTCGCGGCGACGGGGATCGTGGCCGTGGTCGGGGTGGCCGTCGTGCTGCTCGCGCCGGGCGCGCTGCGCCTGGACCTCGGCTCCGACAAGTCGGTCGAGGACTCGACGAGCGGTCGCTACGACCTCGTCGCCGGCGGCGGCCGCCTGTTCACCGAGAAGCCGATCGGCGGTTGGGGCTCGGGGTCGTTCCGGCGTGAGTACCGCAGGTCGGAGAACGCGTCCGACCAGCGCGCGACGAACGCGTCGCACACGATTCCCGTGACGGTCGCGGCGGAGCAGGGAGCGATCGGCCTCGCCGCGTACATCGCGCTGCTCGTCGCGGCGCTGTGGCGGCTGTTCTCCGGCGTCCGGGGCTCGGGGGAGTGGACCACGGCGCGCGTGGCGGTGGCCGCCGCGTTCACGGCGCTGGTCGTGCACACGCTGCTCTACGCCGCGTTCCTGGAGGATCCGCTGACGTGGGCGCTGCTCGCACTGGGGACCGGACTGGCGGCCGCCGCGGCGATCCGTCCGTCGGACGCAGCAGCGGAGCCGTGAGACGGGCCGAGCGGGTCGTCGGCGCCGCGCTGCTCGCCGCCGCCGTCCTGTGGTGGCTGCTCGTCCCGAGCTATCCGAACTACGACGCCTACTACCACCTCGTCTGGGGTCGCGAGATCCTCGATGGGCTCAAGCCGTCCTTCGAGGCCTACGCGGCGCCGACGGAGCATCCCCTCTACGTCGCGTACGCGGCGCTGGTCGGGCTCGTCGGGGAGGACGCCGACCGCGTGCTCGTCCTCACGACGATGCTGTGCCTCGTCGCGCTCGTCTGGGGGACGTGGCGGCTGGGGCTCGTCCTGTTCGGGACGTGGCCCGCACTGCTGGCGACGCTGTTCGTCGGCTCGAGCTTCGCGTTCCTGCTGTACGCCGTCCGGGCGTACGTCGACGTGCCGTTCCTCGCCCTCGTCGTCTGGGCGGGGGTGCGGGAGGCCGAGGGCAAGCGGGGAGCCGCGGGGTTCCTCGTCCTGGCCGGCCTGCTGCGCCCGGAGGGCTGGATCCTCGCGGGCCTGCTCTGGGTGTGGCGCTGGCCGGCGGCGGACACGGCCCGGCGGGTGCGCGGCGCGGGGCTCGTCCTCCTGGCGCCCGTCATCTGGTGCCTGGTCGACTTCGTCGTGACGGGAAACCCGCTGCACTCCGTGACCGCCACGAGCTCGCTGGCCGAGGACCTCGGCCGTGACCGGGGGATCGCGAAGGTGCCGCGGCTGTTCGTCACCCAGCTGGCGGACGTCGCCCGCCCGCCGGTCGCGCTCGCCGGGGTGATCGGGGCGGTGCTCGCCGTGCGCCGCATGGGCTGGCGCCGGATGGCGATCCCGCTGGGGATGCTCGCATCCGGGATCGTCGCCTTCACCGGCACCGGTGTCCTGGGCCTGTCGATCCTGCCCCGGTACCTCACGGTCCCGGCGGTCGCACTGTGCCTGTTCGCCGGCTACGCGGTGGCGGGCTTCACGCTGCTGCCGGCCGGCGACCGCTGGCGCAGGCCATGGAGCCGTGCCGCGGTCGGCGCCCTGGCCCTCGGGGTCGTGTTCCTCGTCATCAAGCTGCCGAGCTTCGGCACCCTCGCCGACGAGCTGCGCTTCGGGCGCCAGATGCACGACGACCTCCAGTCGCTGCTCGCCGCGCCGGAGGTCCGCGCCGGCATGCGCTGCGGGCCGATCACGTTCCCCAACTACCGGCTCGTGCCCGACACGCGCTGGATGCTCGACGCGCCCCGCTCGGCCGTCGGCGCCCGCAGCGCGAAGCGCCGCGACAGCGGAGTGGCCGTCTTCACCGTCGGGCGCGAGACGCTGCGCCGGTACGGCTTCGCCGACGGGGCGAGCCCGCTGACGAACGTGCCGGACCCCGGCTTCGCGCCGATCGTGCGCGTGCCGCGCCTCAGCGCGTACGCGGCGTGCCGAGGCGCTCCTCGCTGACGACGCCGAGCTCGCGCAGGCGCGCCCACAGCGGCGCGTTCTGGTGCTCGGCCGTCTGGTCGAGGGCCCACTCGCGCAGCGCGGTGTCGGGGCGCACGCGCGTGCCGGCGGCCGCGCGGAGGGCGGCCACCCAGGCATCGGGGTCGGCGGCGACCGTGACGGCCTGCGACCAGGTCGCGACGCCCGCGAGCGCCGGCGTCACCGTCCGGCGACCCAGGCGCGCGTACTTGAGGATCCGGTACGGCAGCCCGGCGTCGTTGAACGGCTCGACCTTGAACGGGACGATCCCGACGTCGGCGCACAGGATGAGCCGCGAGGCCTGCTCGTCGGGCTGCTCGCCGAGCCAGACGAGGTTGGGCGCCGCGCGGCACGCCGCGTAGTCCGCGTCGCCGCGCACCTCGTCGTCGTGCCAAGCGCCGACGAGCAGCAGGACGAGCTCGGGCATGCGCTCGCTGATCTGCCGCAGCAGGGTCCAATCGGTCCGGCGCCCGAGGTGGCCGAGCGAGACGGCGACCACGGCGCCCTCGGGATCGGGCGCGGGGAAGAGGTCGGCCGACAGCGGCACGAGCTCGGCGGTGCGGCCCGCCTCCCGCTCGAGCTCGGCGAGGCGCACCGAGGCCGCGATCGTCAGCTCGGCGCGCGCGGCGGCGGCCTCGTGGTAGGCCCTGAGGCGTGCGCGCCGCGACGCCGACGCGTCGTAGGCGTGGTCGAAGCGGTCCCAGCACCAGTACCAGAGCTCGGTCGCCTCGTTCGCGTCCAGGATCGCGCGGGCCAGCGGCCACTGCACCGGGTGGAAGATCACGACGACGCGCGGCTTGCCGTGCCTGCGCAGCGCCCGCAACAGGCGCTTGGCCGTCCGCGCAGCGACGATGTGAGCCATCGCCTGGGGCATCCGCAGCACCGCGCCGTAGGGGACGGGGGGCGGATCGGCCGCCACGACCGACGGCGCCCGGAGCAGATCCTGCGCCTGGTCGCGCAGGATGAACGACTCCAGGGGACGGGGCAGGAGCAGCAGCGCGAGGTCGTCGGGCACCGGGGGACAATACGGTCCCGCCGTGCCCTCCGCGCTCTCGCGACTGCTCCGTGGCGGTGCCGCCTACCAGTCGCCGGCGCTCGTGTCGGGGCTTCTGGCGCTCGTCACGCTGCCGCTGTACACGCGGAAGCTGTCGCCGGCCGACCTCGGCGTCGCCGAGACCGTCCTCACGTTCATCATCCTCGGGTCGATTGTCCTGCGCGGCGGCCTGGCCGAGGCGCTCATCCGGCTGTGGTTCACGGACGAGGACCCCGAGACGCGCCGGCGGATGGCCCGGACCGCGATCGGGACGGTCGCCGCGGTGACGACGCTGGTCGCGATCGTCGCGCTGCCGTTCGCGGCGCCGCTGGCCGACGTGCTCTGCAACCGCAGGGACGCCGGTATCGGCCGCCTCGCCATCCTCGGCCTGTGGAGCTTCACGAACCTCGAGACGTCCTACGCGCTGCTACGGGTGGAGGAGCGGCGCGGCGCGTTCCTGCGCGCGTCGATGGCCAACGTCGTGCTGACCGTCGGCCTCACCGTGACGCTCGTGGTGATCCTCGACCAGGGGGCCTATGGCTACCTGGCGGGGAACTACGCGGCGAGCGCGGTCGTCCTGCTGGGCATCTGGGCCACGGAGGGCCGCCGGATCGGCGCGCGCGGCGGCGGCTACCCGCTCCGGCCGATGCTGCGCTACGGGCTGCCGATCGTGCCCGCCGAGGCCGCGGTCTTTGCGCTGAACGTCGTCGACCGCGCCTACCTCCTGCGCTCGGAGTCGGCCGCGGCGGCCGGGCTGTTCGCGCTCGCGGTGAAGCTCGCGACGGTGGTGATCGTGGCCGTCCGCGCCTTCGGACTGGCGTGGCCGCCTCTGGCGTACTCGGTCTCCGACGACGACGAGGCGCGAGGCCTCTACGCGGCGGTGACGACGTGGTACGTCGCGGTGATCGGCCTCGTCGTGCTCGCGCTGGCGCTGCTCTCGCGCTGGATCGTCGACCTCCTCGCGGCGCCCCAGTTCGCCGAGGCGCACGAGGCACTGGGCTGGGTCGCGCTCGGCTGGGGGCTCTACGGGCTCGCCCTGCTGCTCGTCACCGTGGCCGGCCGTGCCCGCATCACGACCCGCAGCGCGCCGGCCGCCTTCGGCGGCCTCGCCGCCAACGTCGTGGCGCTCCTCGTGCTCGTCCCGCCGCTTGGCATCGCGGGCGCCGGCATCGCCCTGTGCGTCGCCTACGTCGTCACCCTGGCCGTGCTGCACCTGCTGACCCGCGGCCTCTTCCATGTGCCGTTCGAGTGGGGGCGGCTCGTGCAGGCGACCGTCGTGCTCGGGGTCGCCGCGCTGGTCGGCGAGCTCGCGCTGCCGACGTCGGGGATCGCCGGACTGGCCTCGCGCATCGCGCTCATCGCGCTGGTTCCGGTGGTGCTCGTTCTCACCGGATTCCTGCGTCCTGACGAGCGTGCTGCGATCGCGCGGATGCGGTAGCTTTCGCTCTTCCTGCGCGCCGGTCGCGCGCAGCCGGGCACAGTATCCATGGAAGGGAGCCGGACGATGGCCAAGTCGTTTCGGATCGTGACGCTCGCACTCGCGCTGGTCCTCGTCCCAGCCTCGGTCGCCGCGGCCGCACCCGCCGCCGACACCGTGATCGTGAAGTTCAAGGACGGCACGACCGCCGGCCAGCGCACGGACGCCCTCGAGAGCGCCGACGTCGTCCGCACGGTCGGGACCGTGGCCCAGGTCGGCGCGCGCGTCGTGCGCGCCCAGGACAGCGCGAGCGCCACTGCCGCGGCGCTCGACGACGACCCCGCGGTCGAGTACGCCGAGGTCAACCGGCGCATGCGCGCCGCCGTCGTCCCCAACGACCCCCTCTTCTCGCGCCAGTGGGCGCTGCAGGTCATCAACGCCCCGGCAGCGTGGGACGCCCGAGCCCTCGCGGGCTTCCCGTCCGGCGGTGGCCCCGTCGTCGGGATCGTCGACTCCGGCGTTCGCACGACGCACGAGGATCTCCAGGGCGCGATCTCCGGCTGCCTCCACGCGAGCACGACCGACGCGGGCTCGAGCGTCGCCGACGGCGGCTGCGAGGACCAGAACGGTCACGGCACCAACGTCACCGGCACCATCGTCTCGCGCGCCGGCAACGGCATCGGGACCGCCGGCCTGGCCTTCAACTCCACGGCGATCATGTGCAAGGCGCTCGACGCCAACAACGTCGGCCTCATGTCCGACATCTCCGCCTGCATCGTCGCGCTGCGCGACCACGGCGCCCGGGTCATCAACCTGAGCCTCGTCGGCCCGCCGTCGGAGACGCTCTACCGGGCGGTCTCCTACGCCTACGACGGCGGCAACGGCGCGCTCGTCGTGGCGGCGTCCGGCAACGACGGCACCACGAACGTCAACTACCCCGCCGGCTACGCCGAGGCGATGTCCGTGGCCGCCACGGACAACACGGACTCCCATCCCGCGTTCTCGACCAGCAACGCCGACGTCGAGATCTCGGCGCCGGGAGTCGGGATCATCGGCCCGTACAACGCGAGCGACTCGAGCTACGCGATCTTCACCGGCACGTCGATGTCCGCGCCGCACGTCTCCGGCCTCGCCGCCCTGCTCGCGACGGTGAACCCGTCGCTGAACGCGGCCGGCCTGCGCTCGGTGATCGACTCCTCCGCGGTGGACCTCGGTGCACCCGGGCTGGACCCCGTGTTCGGATACGGTCGCATCGACGTCGCCCGTGCCGTGGCGGCGGCCGGTGCGGCGGTCGAGCCGCCGGTCGTGGAGCCCGCGCCGCAGGATCCGACGCCTCCGGAACCGGCGCCCGAAGCGTCCGACCCCGAGTAGTGCCGTTCGCAACGAACGCGTTTCCGGTGTAAGGACGCGAACGGTCGTGCCGGAGGATTCGCTCCGTACGTCGTACGAGGGCGGTGCGGGGAAGTTACGTTCCTCAGATGCCCGGTGAACGCAGCGGCGCGCGCCCGTCCGGCCTCAGCCCGGACCGGATCATCCAGGCCGCGATCGGGCTGGCCGACGCCCAGGGGCTGAGCGCCGTGTCGATGCGGCGCGTCGCCGACGGCCTCGGCGTCGGGACGATGTCGCTCTACACCCACGTCGCGGGCAAGGCCGAGCTGCTCGACGCGATGCTCGACGTGGTGCTGGGGGAGACGGCGCGGCCGGAGGAGGTGCCCGGCGGCTGGCGCGGTCGCCTGACGCTCGTCGCCCGCGAGAACCTGGCGCTCCTGCGCCGCCATCCCTGGATCCTCCAGGTGGACGCCGGCCGCCCACGGCTCGGCCCGAACATGGTCTCCAAGCACGACTACGAGTTGCGCGCGGTCGAGGGGATCGGGCTGACCGATCTCGAGATGGACGCGGTGGTCGCGCTCGTGCTCGCCCATGCTGCCGGCGCGGCGCGCGCGACCGCGCAGGATCCCGATCGCGCCTTCGCGTTCGGCCTCGAGCGGGTGCTGGACGGGATCGCGGTGCTGGTGCGCCGCCGCGGCTAGAGCCGCCGGCCGCCGCGGTTGTGCTCGTAGGCGGCCTCGCGGAGGCCCTCGCCGTGCTCGGGGCGCAACGTCGCGCGCACGTGGCGCCAGTAGCGCCGCGGGTCGTGGCCGGGGAGCACCACGGCCGCGACCGTCCGGACCCCGTAGGTCCACGCGGTGAGCCATCGCACGCTGCGCGCCGCCCCTGCCGAGTGGTGCTTGCGCATGTAGCGGTCGCGATTGCGCGACAGCTCGACGATGCGGCGCTCCGGGATCGGCCCCGTGGAGAGCTGCTCGTGGTGGGCGCAGACCGCGCCGGGCACGTAGAGGACGCTGCGGCCGGCCGCGCGGAGGCGCTTGCAGAAGTCGACCTCGTCGGAGTACACGAAGAAGGCGGGGTCGAACCAGCCGATCTCCGACGCGGCCGCGCGATCGACGAGCAGCGCAGCCGACTGCGCCCAGTCCACCTCGCGGATCTCGGTCCCTGTGCTCTGGACGGTCAGCCGCCTGTGCAGGAAGAGCGCGCCGATCAGGGCGGTGCGCGGCGACGGGAAGCGCCATGCCGACGGCTGCTGGCCGCCGTCGGGGCGCACGAGCATCGCGCCTGCCGCCCCCGCCTCGGGATGGGAGGTGAGGGCCTCGTGCAATGCGGCGACCGCGCCCGGGTGCAGCTCGGAGTCCTCGTTGAGCAGGAGGCAGTAGCGGCCGGTCGCGCGGCGCAGGAGCGCGGTGTCGTTCTCGCCCTTCCCCCGACGTTCCTCGTTGACGACGACCACGTCGGTGACCGGGTGGTGGCGCGCCGCGCCGGCCGAGCCGTCGCTGGAGCCGTTGTCGAGGACGAGCACCTCGCAGCGGAACGGCTGCGCCTCGAGCTCGGCGGCGACGGCGTCGAGGCAGCGCACGAGCAGCTCGCGCTGCTCCGTGTTCACCACGCAGAAGGACAGTTCGACCTCGGGCACCTGGCCGCCACGTTATCTCGCGCCTCACGGGATGGACGGAGAGGGGCGCTCGTAGAGTGGCGCGCTCGATGCGCGTCCACGTGGTCGATCCGCCCGCCTACACGCCGCCGTACGACCACGCGCTGAGCGGCGCGCTGGCCGCTGCCGGCGCGGACGTGACGCTCGTGACGAGCGCGTTCCCCTACGGCGAGGTGCCGCTGGGCGCCGGCTACCGCCTCGACGAGCGCTTCTACCGCCGCACGACCGGGGCGCCGGGCGGGACGCTGCGCCGGCTCACCCGCCTGGCCATGCACGTCCCGGACATGCTCGCCTACCGGCGCGCGGCCAGGGCGGCGGACGTGGTCCACCTGCAGTGGCTGACCGTCGGGCTGCTCGACGAGCGCCTGCTGCCCGCGCGGCCGCTGGTCCTCACCGCCCACGACGTCCTGCCGCGCGAGCCCCGCCCGGGCCAGGTCGCGGCACAGGCGCGGCTCCTGGACCGCATGGACGCGGTCGTGGTCCTGTCCGAGCACGGACGCGGCCGGCTCGTCGGCGAGGTCGGCATCGACCCCTCACGGGTCGAGGTCATCCCCCACGGCGTCCTCGACCACCTCACCCACGTGCCGTCGGCGCCGCTGCCGCCCGAGCTCGCGGCCGTCGAGGGCCCGGTGGTCCTGTGCTTCGGGCTCATGCGGCCGTACAAGGGACTCGACGTCCTGGTGCGCGCGTGGGAGGGGATCGGCGGCGCCGAGCTGTGGGTCGTCGGGCGCCCGCGGATGGACACCGCCGCGCTGCACGCCGCCGCGCCGACCGGCGTGCGCTTCGTGGAGCGCTTCGTCGACGGGGGCGAGGCGGCCGCCTTCTTCCGCCGCGCCGACCTCGCGGTGCTGCCGTATCGGGAGATCGAGGGCTCCGGCGTCCTGGCGACGGCGCTGGCGTTCGGGCTGCCGCTGCTGCTCACCGACGTCGGGTCGTTCCCGGAGGTCGCGGCGACCGGCGCCGCGGAGCTCGTCGCGCCGGGCGACGCGGCAGCCCTCCACGCCGCGCTCGCCGGCCTCGTGGGCGACGCCGCACGGCGCGAGTCGCTCGCCGGCGCGGCGCGCGAGGCTGCGGCCGGACCGTACGCGTGGGGACCGATCGCGCAGCGCCACCTCGCGCTCTACGACAGGCTGGTGGGCTGATGCGCGCCATCGCCTTCGTCTGCGCCGCGCTGCTCGCCTACGCCCAGGTGGGCTACGCCCTGCTGCTCTCCGCGCTCGCGCGGGTTCTGCGGCTGCCGCGTGCGGTGGCGGATCCGGACCCCGCCGACGCGCAACCGCGCGTCGCGCTCATCATCGCCGCGCACGACGAGGCGGCGGTCATCGAGTCCAAGCTGCGCAACGCGCGCGACCTCGACTACGACCGCCTTGAGATCGTGGTCGCCAGCGACGGGTCCACGGACGACACGGTCGCGCGCGCCAGGGCCGCCGGTGCGGATCTGGTCCTCGACCTGCCCCGTGGCGGGAAGGTCCGCGCGCAGGATGCGGCGGTCGACGCCGTGGCCGGCCGCGCCGACCTGCTCGCGTTCGGCGACGCCAACGCGCTCTGGGAGCGCGACGCGCTGCGCCGGCTCGTCGCAGCCTTCCAGGATCCGGAGGTCGCGTACGCCTGCGGGCAGGTCGCGTTCGTCAACAGTTCGGGCACGAACCAGGAAGGGCTGTACTGGCGCTACGAGATGGCGCTGCGCTCGCTGGAGTCGCGGCTGTACGCCGTGACCGGCGGCAACGGCGCGATCTACGCCGTGCGCCCTGCGTCCTACCTGCGCGTGGACGCGGTGATGGGCCACGACCTCGCCTTCCCGTACGCGATCGTCAAGCGCGGCAGCCGGGCGGTCTACGTTCCCGAGGCGCGGGCGACGGAGAAGATGGTCCCGTCGATCGAGGGCGAATGGGCTCGCAAGCGCCGCATGATGAGCCACGCCTGGCCGATCGTCCTGCGCGGCGGGATGCTCGACCCCGGCGGCTACCCGCCGCGCTACGCGCTCATGATCGCCTCGCACCGCGTGCTGCGCTACGCGGCGCCGTTCCTGCACATCCTCCTGCTCGCGGTCAGCCTCCTGCGCCGGCCGCGCGCGGGGCGCCTCGAGCGCGCGCTGCTCGCCGCGCAGCTGCTGCTCCTCGCCGGCGCAGCCGCCGGCGGCCGTGTGCGGCTGAAGCCGCTGCTCGTCGCGCGCTACTACGTCCTCACCCAGGCGTCGATCGCGATGGGGCTCTGGGACTGGCTGCGCCACGGGACGCCCGCGGGCTGGTCGGCGCCGGAGGGCACCCGGTAGTGCGCAGGGCGTTCGACGTCGCGGTCGCCGGCCTCGGCCTCCTCGTGGCCGCGCCCGTGCTCGCCGCCGCCGCGGTCGCGATCCGCCTGGAGTCGCGCGGGCACGTGCTCTACCGCCAGCGGCGGGTGGGCCTGGACGGGCGCGAGTTCGACGTCCTCAAGCTGCGGACCATGGTCACCGGCGCGGAGAGGATGGGCGCCGGACTCGCTGTCGACGAGGGCGATCCCCGGATCACGCGCGTCGGCGCGCTGCTGCGCAGGACGTCGGTCGACGAGCTCCCGAACCTCGTGAACGTGCTCCGCGGCGACATGGCCATCGTCGGCCCGAGGCCGACCGTGCCGGTGCAGGTGGCGCAGTACACGGACCGTCAGCGCGGCCGCCTGGAGGTGCGCCCCGGCATCACCGGCTGGGCCCAGGTCCACGGACGCGCGAGCCTGCCGTGGCACGAGCGCATCGAGCTGGACCTCTGGTACGTCGAGCACCGCTCGTGGCGGCTCGACCTCGACATCATCGCCCGGACCGCGCGCATGGTGGTGCACGGCGACGGGCTCTACAAGGGGGAGACGGGCGGATGGCGCAAGACCTGACGTACAGGGCACTCGTGGCGGAGCGCGACGGCGACGAGGTGCGGCGCGAGCTGCGCGAGCTCGGTCATGAGGACCTCCCCGAGGGCGACGTGACGATCCGCGTGGGCTGGTCGAGCGTCAACTACAAGGACTCGCTCGCCGTGTCGCCGACGGGGCAGGTCGCGCGCATCTCGCCGCTCGTGCCCGGGATCGACCTCGCGGGCGAGATCATCGACGGCGAGATCGACGGCGCGGGGCCGGGCGACACCGTGCTGGCCCACGGCTACGACATCGGGGTCTCGCACCACGGCGGGTTCGCCGAGCTCGCTCGGATGCCGGCGGGCTGGGTCGTCCCGCTGCCCGCGGGTCTCACGCCCCGCGACGCGATGGCGATCGGCACCGCCGGGTTCACGGCCGCGCTGTCGATCGCCCACCTGCAGGACGCCGGCCTGCAGCCCGGCGACGGGCCCGTCCTGGTGCTCGGCGCGACCGGTGGCGTCGGGTCCCTCGCGGTCGACATGCTGGCCGGGCTCGGGCACGAGGTGCACGCAAGCACGGGCAAGCCCGACGAGGCCGACATGCTGCGGGAGCTGGGCGCGGCCGAGGTATTGAGCCGGAAGGAGACGTCCGCGGAGAGCGACCGTCCGCTGGAGCGCCAGCGCTGGGCGGGCGTCGTCGACCCGGTCGGCGGACCGTCGCTGGCGTACGCGCTGCGGACCGCGCGGATCGGCGCGTCGGTCGCGGCGAGCGGCCAGGTCGGCGGTGCGGCGCTGCGGACGACCGTGTTCCCGTTCATCCTGCGCGGGGTCAGCCTGCGTGGCGTCGACTCGGCGAACATGGCGATCGCGGCGCGCCGCGCGCTGTGGGAGCGGATGGCCGGAGAGCTGCGCCCGCGGTCGCTGGAGCGGCTGGTCCGCGAGGTCTCCCTCGACGAGGTCGACGGCGTGCTGAGCGACACGCTGGGCGGTGGCGCGAGGGGCCGGACGGTCGTGCGTGTCGGCAGGGACAGCCCGGGCGGCTGACCCGGAGAAAAAATTTGCCCGCGGGTAGTCCCTGCGGCAGTACAGTTGCGACGCAACCTATCCCCCACTCCCTGTCTTGGGAGAGGATGCACACGAACGTGCTCGCAGATGACGCGACTGAGGAACGGATTCCCGCCCCGCGCAGATGGGTACAGCCGCCGCCAAAGCTGCTGTCCCATCTCTCGGATGAGCGACTGGTAGCACGCGTTCGCGCGGGCGACGACCGCGCGTTCGAGGCGCTGTATGACCGACATCACCGGCCGTTGCTGGCGTTCTGCCGGCATCTGCTCGGCTCGGCCGACGAGGCCGAGGACGCGCTCCAACACACGTTCATCTCCGCGCATCGCGCGCTGCGGACCGACGAGCGCCCGGTCATGCTGCGGCCCTGGCTGTTCACGATCGCGCGCAACCGCTGCCTGTCGCTCCTACGGTCGCGGCGCAACGTCGTGGCCCTCACCGAGGTCGAGCCGACCCTACCCGTCACGGTGGGTCTGGCTGCCCAGGTGGAGCAGCGCGCCGACCTCCAGGCGCTCGTCCGCGATCTGCATGCGCTGAGCGACGACCAGCGGGCCGCGCTCGTCCTGTCCGAGCTGGGCGACCTCGACCACGAGGAGATCGCCAACGTCCTCGGCGTCCGCCGCGCGCGGGTCGCCACCCTCGTCTTCCAGGCCCGCGCGTCGCTGATGGAGACCCGCAAGGCCCGCGACACGGACTGCAGCGACATCCAGGAGCAGCTCTCGACGCTGCGCGGCGGCGCGCTGCGTCGTTCGACGCTGCGCCGCCACGTCGAGGTCTGCCCGGCCTGCCAGGCGTTCCGCGCCGAGGTCCGGCGCCAGCGCGCCGCCATGGCGCTCATCCTCCCGGTCATCCCGTCGCTGGGCCTGAAGCGCAGCGTCTTCCACGCCATCTCGAGCGGCGGTGGCGCCGCTGGCGCCGCGGCAGCGGCCGGTGGCGTCTCGGGCGGCATCGCGATCCTCGGCAGCGGCGGTGCCGCGGGCACCGGGGCCGTGGCCGGCGGCGCAGCGGTGGCCTCCTCGGCCGCGGCCGTCGCGGCACCGGCGGCAACAGCGACCGCCGTGGCCGCGGGCTCCGTCTCCGCGGGGGTCGCCGCGGGTGGCGCGGCGGTCGCCGCAGCCGGCGGCGCGGCCGTGGCGGCGAAGGCGTTCGGCGTCAAGGTCCTGCTCGCGGCGGCGGTTGCCAGCGGCGGCCCCGGCCTGCGGGCCGCTGCCGAGGGACTCGGCGTCTCGGAGAAGCTGCAGCGCACACCGGTCGAGGCGACGGCGGCGCCGCTGCCGTCCAGCAGCACGTTGACGCCGGCGAGCGCGCTCGCGAAGGGTGACGGCGCCAAGGTGGCGGGCACCGGGCACGCCGGCGCATCCGCGTCGAGCCCCTCGGGCTCCACCCCCGGCGCGGGATCCGGGGCGGGGGCGGGTACGAGCACGACCGACAGCGCCTCGGGCGGGGACGCATCGGCCTCGGAGTCCGGCACGGGCGCCGGCGCGATGCCGCCGGAGGTCGTCGAGCAGGGCACGGACGCCGCGTCGCCGACGGACCCCGCGTCCTCGAGCGAGACGACCTCGTCCTCGACCACGACCACGACGCCGGCTGCCGATCCGGCGACCACGACGCCCGCGGCCGACCCGACGCCCACGACGACGACACCGGCGGCCGATCCGCCGGTCGCCACCACGCCCGCGCAGGACCCGCCGCCCGCCGCCACGACCCCTGCGCAGAATCCGCCCGCGCAGACGACGACGTCCGAGGAGCCGGCGCCGGCCGACCAGGGCTCCGGCGAGGGCGACGCGGGGGGCGACGACCCCGTCGCGACCGGCGCGTCGGTCGACATGCCCGCGCCGCCGCCGGCCGATCCCGCGCCGGACGAGGAGCCGTCCGCGGCCTGAGGCCCGGCGCCGGCGGGGAGTACCGTCCCCGCGCATGGCTGGAGAGGTCGATCTCGTAGGACGCGTCGCCGCCGTCACGGGCGGCGCACGAGGGTTGGGCGAGGCCACGGCCCGCGCGCTGCACCGCGCGGGGATGCGCGTGGCGATCGGCGACCTCGACGGCGATCTCGCACGCGATCTCGCCGCACAGCTGGGTGACGGCGCCGTGGGCCTCGACCTCGACGTCACGTGCCGCCGGTCGTTCGCCGCGTTCCTGACCGACGCGGAGGCGGCGCTCGGCGAGGTCGATGTGCTCGTGAACAACGCGGGGATCATGTCGCTGGGCCGCTTCGTCGACGAGGGCGACGAGATCGCGCGCCGGATGGTGGACCTCAACGTCCACGGGGTCCTGCTCGGGATGAAGCTCGCGCTGCCTCCGATGATCGCCCGCGACCGCGGCCACATCGTCAACCTGGCGAGCGTCGCAGGGCGGTTCGGGGCACCCGGCGGCGCCACCTACTCCGCGACCAAGCACGCGGTGGTCGGAGTGACCGAGGCCGTCCGCGGCGAGTTGCGCCACGAGGGCTCGAGCGTGCGGCTCAGCTACGTCCTGCCGTATCTCGCGGACACCGAGCTGGGCCGGGGCACGACGACCCGCGCGCGCACGTTCAGACTGCTGCGCCCGGACGAGGTGGCCGACGCCATCGTCGGCGCCGTGCGGCACGGCAGGGTCGACGTGTGGCTGCCGCGTCATGCCGCCCTGCTGCACCGGCTGGCGACCGTGTCTCCCCGGTGGCTCATGGAGGCCGTCGTCCGCGCGCTGCGCGCCGATCGCGTCCTGGAGGCGCCCGACGCCGCGGCGCGCCGCGCATACGAGGACCGCGCCGCGCGGTGAGCGAGGCGCTGCTCATCATCGACGTGCAGAACGACTTCACGCCCGGCGGCGCGCTGGGCGTGCCCGACGGCGACGCCGTGGTCGCGCACGTCAACGACCTCATCGGCTCCGGGCGCTTCGGCCTCGTCCTCGCCACGCGCGACCTGCATCCGGAGGACCACGGCTCGTTCGACACCGCCGACCCGCCGGGCCCGTGGCCGGTCCATTGCGTCCAGGGGACGTTCGGCGCCGAGCTGCACGCCGGCCTCGACCTGGGGAACATCCACCGCGTCGTCGACAAGGGCCGCGACCGCGAGACCGAGGGCTACTCGGCCTTCGACGAGACCGGCCTGGCCGGGGCCCTGCGCGACGCGGGCGTCGACGCCGTGACGGTGGTCGGGCTGGCGACCGACTACTGCGTACGGGCCACGGCGCTGGACGCCATCCGCGAGGGCTTTCACGTCACGGTCGACACCGTGGGAACCCGGCCGGTCGACGTGCGGCCCGGCGACGGCGACCGCGCGCTGGCGGAGATTCGCGCAGCCGGCGGGGCAGTGACCTGACAGGTCACACAGATTCTGGCGCCGAGCGGGGATACTCCACGGCATGACCGCCCCTCCCGCCACCGATCTCGAGCGCCTGGCGATCGACACCGTCCGCACGCTCGCCATGGACGCCGTGCAGAAGGCGAACTCCGGCCACCCCGGGATGCCGATGGCGATGGCGCCGCTCGCATACCTCCTGTATCGCGAGGTCCTGAACCACGACCCCAAGGATTCCGACGTGGCCGGACCGCGACCGGTTCGTGCTCAGCGCCGGCCACGGCTCGATGTGGCTGTACTCCGCGCTGCATCTGTCCGGCTACGAGATCTCGCTGGACGACATCAAGCAGTTCCGCCAGTGGGGGTCGATCACGCCGGGGCATCCCGAGCGCGATCGCGTGCACGTGACGCCGGGCGTCGAGGTCACCACGGGACCGCTCGGTCAGGGCTTCGCCAACGGCGTCGGCATGGCGATGGCGGAGCGCTTCCTGCGCGAGCGCTACGGCGCCGAGGTCCAGGACCACCGCACCTACGTGATCTGCTCCGACGGCGACCTCATGGAGGGCATCGCATCGGAGGCGGCCTCGCTCGCGGGCAAGCTCGGGCTCGGGCGCATGGTCTACATGTACGACGACAACGCGATCTCGCTCGACGGCCCGACATCGCTGAGCTTCGACAGCGAGGACGTCACCGGACGCTTCGAGGCGTACCGCTGGCACGTGCAGTCCGTCGAGGACGTCAACGACCTCGAGGAGCTGCGGGCCGCGATCAAGGCGGCGCAGGACGAGGAGGAGCGACCCTCGCTCATCCGGGTCAAGACGGTCATCGGCTGGCCCTCGCCGAACAAGATGGGCACGAGCAAGGCGCACGGCTCGGCGCTCGGGGAGGACGAGGTCCGCGCCACCAAGGAGGCGCTGGGGTGGGACCCCGACGCGCACTTCCTCGTGCCCGACGGGGTCTACGAGGCGTTCAGCGCCGTCGAGAAGGGCGCGGCGCTGCACGCGGAGTGGACCGAGCGCTACCTCGCCTGGCGCGACGCCGACGAGGACCGTGCTGCCGAGTGGGACGCCGCGTGGCGCGGCGAGCCGATGCCTGGCTTCGAGGCGTCGCTGCCCACGATGTGGGACAAGGACAAGATCTCGACGCGCTCGGCCGGCCAGCAGGTCATGGCCGCGTTCGAGAACACCGTCCCGACGATGGTCGGCGGCGCCGCCGACCTCAGCGAGTCGACCAAGACGGAGTTCCCCGACGAGGACCGGTTCACCCGCGAGCACGCGGGCCGCAACGTCTTCTTCGGCGTGCGTGAGCACGGCATGGCCGGCACGGTCAACGGCCTGGCGGCGCACGGCGGCATCGTCCGGCCCTACGGCTCGACGTTCCTGCAGTTCTCCGACTACATGCGCGGCTCCGTGCGGCTCGGGGCGCTGACCGGGCTGCCCACCGTGTGGGTGTGGACCCACGACT
This sequence comes from uncultured Solirubrobacterales bacterium, assembly GCA_963837655.1. GTDB lineage: Bacteria > Actinomycetota > Thermoleophilia > Solirubrobacterales > Solirubrobacteraceae > CAVVSD01. The sequence goes on along the minus strand of CAWIOK010000021.1, from coordinate 584,923 downwards.
CCGTCGCCCTCGGCGAGGACGGCCCGACGCACCAGCCCGTCGAGCACCTGGCCGCGCTGCGGGCGATCCCCGGGCTCGTCGTGCTGCGGCCCGCCGACGCGGGGGAGACGGCCGAGGCCTGGCGCACGATCATCTCCGATCTCGAGGGTCCCGCCGCGCTCATCCTGTCGCGGCAGGACCTGCCGGTCCTCGATCGCGGCGTCCTCGGCTCCGCGGCCGGCGTCGGGAAGGGCGCCTACATCCTGCGCGACGACGACGATCCCGAGGTCGTCATCGTGGCGACGGGCTCGGAGGTCTGGGTCGCGCTGGAGGCGGCCGACCTGCTCGACTTCCCCGTCCGCGTGGTCTCCATGCCGAGCTGGGAGCTGTTCGAGCAGCAGGACGAGGACTACCAGGACGACGTGCTCCCCGAGGACCTGCCGACCGTCTCGGTCGAGGCGGCGATCTCGATGGGCTGGGAGCGCTGGGCGGACGAGCACGTCTCGATCGAGCGCTTCGGCGCCTCGGCACCCGGACCCGAGGTGCTCGAGCGCTTCGGCTTCACGCCGTCGCACGTCGCCCAGGTCGTGCGCGACCTGCTGGACGACCTCGAAGAGGACGAATGACTTCGTCATTCGTTTGGAGAACGGCGCAGAGCGCCGTTCTCCTGGGCGACTAGGGGACCTTCAGCGCCTGCTTGGCGCGGGCCGACACCGTGATGTGGATCGCGGCCGGCTCGCGCACCCAGGCGATGAGGTCCAGTGTGGTCAGCCGGTCCAGGAGGAACTGGAAGGCGCGCGCCTGGCTGCCCGACGCGTAGTCGCGCTCGATGTCGAACGTGAAGCCCGTGGTGTGCAGGCTGTAGGCGTGCGTGGCCTCGATGTTCTCCGAGGCCAGGATGCGCTGGTAGCGAGTGTCGCGCACCGTGCTCGTGACGACGAGCGGGCCGGTGCCCGAGATGGCCTTGGTGCCCCGCCCCAGGTACTCGAGCATCGCGAGCGCCTCCGGCCGCAGGGCGCGATACAGCGAGCGCTTGCGGTCCAGCCGCTCGGCGAGCTCGCCCATGCCGGGGTCGATCGCGATGCCGGCGGCCGCGAGCTGCCCGGCGGGCACGGCGACGAGCGCGCCGTCGTCCTCGGCGTCCTGGACGTCGCCCGGACCGTCGAAGACCTCGCTCGTGGCCCGCGGGTGCAGCACCTCCTCCGCCGACGCCTTCGCGGTCTGGCGCACGTCGAGGCGGTCCAGCGCCGCGGGGTCCTCGCGCCAGCGGCGCATGATGTCCCGCGCGGCCTCCACGCGCCACAGGTACGTCGAGGAGTCGTCGCCGAAGGAGGACAGGCGCGACCAGGCGGCCGGGTGGTGCAGCGGCGTCGAGTCGAAGTAGAGCTGCGCGTAGGGCACGTCGTCGGCGCCGTAGTCGCGCAGCACGTTCTGCAGGTTGCCGATGCCCATGTGGTAGCTGACGACGGCGAGGTCGTCGCGCCCGAGCTCGCGCTTGGCCAGGGTCAGGTAGCGGGCGGTCGCTCGCAGTGAGGCCACCGGGTCGAAGCGCTGGTCGATCGCCCGCCGCCGCGCCTTGAGCCGCTCGACCACCGCGTCGCGGTTGCGGGCCTCGTTGCGCCGGATCGAGCGCCCGATGCGTAGCGCCCCCGCGGGGTCGACCTTCATGCCGAGCAGGTTGCGCCCCGTCTCGGCCAGGATCTGCGTGAGGCCGACAGCGCCCTGGAGCTTGGGGTCCGCGGCGGCGTCGGGCCGGCCCGCGCTCTCCAGGAACACCATCGCCTCGATCGTGTCGGGATCCAGGCCGGACCTCCCGGCCACGGTCTCGATCACGGGCCGGTAGCGGTCGACGCGGCGGGCCGTGGCCACGACCCCGCCGGGGCTCTGGGCGTACAGCGGATGGGCCAGGCCCCGCGCGGCGTCCGCCGCGAACGCGGCCGAGGATCCCTCGCGCCAGGCGAGCGGGTCGACGACGTCGGCGCCAGATCCGGGCGCCTGTCCGCTGCCCGGCACGAGCCGTGCGGCCGGCGCGTCGTCGTGGCGCAGCACGCGGGCGAGCGCGGCGGCGACGACGACGGCGGTCAGCGCGACGAGGACGATCGCGAGGAGACGGCGCCAGGGGAACGGCACGAGACCCCAGGCTGCCACATGCGGTGTCCCCTACGTCTGCGAGGGTCGTTCCCTAGGGGAGATTCCCGATGGCGCCGGCGGCATCGCGGCGCGACGATCATCGCCATGGAAACGCCGCCCCCCAACCCTGGCGACCAGGACCCCACCGAGCCGGTCGCTGCAACACCTCCGCCGCAGCCCCCGCCGCAGCCCAGACGCCTGACCCGCTCGCGCACCGACCGCATCCTGGCCGGTGTCGGCGGCGGGCTGGCCGAGCACCTCGGCCTCGACCCGCTGCTCGTTCGCTTCGGCATCGGCCTGCTGGTGGTCATCACCGGCGGCGCCGGCCTGCTGCTCTACGTCGCCGCCTGGCTGCTGGTCCCGGACGCGCCGCTGCAGGCGGGCCAGACGACGCTGCCGCCGCGTTCGCGCGCCGCGACGATCGGCGGGGTCGCCGCGCTGGTGGCGCTGGTCTGCATCGCCATCCCCGGCGGCTTCGTCGTCGGCTGGTTCGCCGTGCCGTTCGCGCTCATCGCGCTCATCGGGCTCGCAGTCTGGTGGTTCGTGACGGGCATCCCCGCCGAGCGGACCGGCCGCAGCGTCCTGCTCGGCATTCTGCTCGGGATCACGATCCTGATCGTCTCGGGCCTGCTCTTCCTCGCTGGTGCCGCGGCCATCGCGGGCGGTGGTGGCGTCATCGTGGCCGCCGTCGTGCTCGGCGCGGGCCTCACCCTCGTCGCGAGTGCGTTCGTCCGTCCACTGCGGTGGCTCATCGTCCCAGCGCTGGCCCTCGGACTGGGCGCCGGCACGGCGGTCGCCGCCGGTGTGCAGGACGTCGGGGATCCACCGGCGAGAGGATCTACCGGCCGGCCTCACAGGCCGCGATCCGCCCGCACTACGAGCTCGGCGCCGGCCATCTCGTGGTCGACCTGCGCAACGCGCAGCTCACCGGCGAGCAGCGCATCGACGTCGAGATCGGCGCCGGCCACGCGGAGATCCTCGTGCCTGACGGCACCTGCGTCGCCGGCGACCTCCACGCCGGGATCGGCGGGTTCGACGTCTTCGGCCACGGCAGCGGCGGCATCGACGTCGATCGCTTCGAGGACGGCCGCGCGCCGGCCGGAACCCCCCGGGTCGTCGTGACCGGCGACGTCGGACTGGGCGCCCTGACGATCGACCACGAGCCCACGGACGGCTGGGACGACAACCACTGGAACGACCAAGACTGGAGGAACCATGACCGCAGCGACACAGGCGACAACGCCTGCATCGGCGACCCGGGCGTCCAAGGCTAGGGTCGACGTGGTCGCCCTGGTGGGCGGGATCGCGGTCGCCGTGATCGGCGCGCTGGTCCTGCTCGACGTGCTCGATGCGCTGAACCTCCGGTTCGCCGCGCTGGCCCCGCTGGCCTGCGCGGCGGTGGGCGGGGTGCTCCTCGCCCGCGGCCTGGAGGGCGGCGCGGCCGCCGAGACGTCCGAGTAGGCCATCCTGTCCCTCGTGACCGCCGCCCATCCCGAGCACGTCCCGGCCCCGCCGCTCCAGCGGGACGGCGAGCGCGGCGTGCTCGGAGGCGTCTGCGCCGGGATCGCGCGGCGGCTCGGGGTCGAGCCGCTGCCGATCCGCATCGCCGCGCTCGTCCTGGCGCTGGCGGGAGGGATCGGTGTTCCGCTGTACCTCCTCGGCTGGGCCGCGATGCCCGGCGACAGCTCGACGCGCGGCCTGGGCCGATCGCGGCGCAGCGCCGTTGAGGTGGCGCTCGGCGTCGGGCTCCTCGCGGTCAGCGCCATGCTGGCGTTGCGGGGGATGGGCCTCTGGATCTCCGACGCCGTCAGCTGGCCGCTCGCGCTGGTCGCGGGCGGCGTCGCGCTGTTGTGGCGCGGCGGCATCGGCGCCCGCCCGGCGACCACGTCCTCGGAGGCGCCCGTGGCCGCGGTGTCCCCGCCGGTCGAGCAGGCCGAGCGCGTCGCCAACGTCTCCCGCCAGGGCCTCGGCGCCGCGCTGCTGGTCGCTGCAGGGCTCGTGTTCCTGCAGGCGACGGGATCGCTGAGCGCAGCACGCGACGTGGTGCTCGCCGCGCTCGTGGTCACGGCCGTCCTTGCGCTCATCTTCGCGCCGTGGACGCTGCGCATGGCGCGTTCGCTCACCGTGGAGCGCGCCGAGAGGATCCGCTCGCAGGAGCGCGCCGAGCTCGCGGCGCACCTGCACGACTCCGTCCTGCAGACGCTCGCCCTCATGCAGAAGCGGGCTGATGATCCGCGCGAGGTCGCCGCGCTGGCGCGGGCGCAGGAGCGCGAGCTGCGCGCCTGGCTGGCCGGACGCTCCCCGTCGGAGGGCGAGCGCAGCCTGGCCGCGGCGCTCGAGGCCGCCGCCGCGGACGTCGAGGCGCGCCACCGCGTGCCCGTCGACGTCATCGCGGTCGGTGACGCCGACCTCGACGTCGCAGGCGAGGCGCTGGTCGCGGCGACGCGCGAGGCGATGGTGAACGCGGCGAAGTTCGGCGGGGGGTCGCCGGTGGCCGTCTACGCGGAGGCGACCGACGACGCGCTGCAGGTGTTCGTCCGCGACCGCGGGCCGGGCTTCGATCCCGACGCCGTCCCGGCCGACCGGCGCGGCCTGCGCGAGTCCGTCGTCGGGCGCATGGCCCGCCACGGGGGGCGCGCGACGGTGACCGCCGCCCCCGGCGCGGGCACGGAGGTCGAGCTGGTCCTGGAGCGCACGCCGTGACCGGCCCGCGCGTCGTCGTGGTCGACGACCACGCGCTGTTCCGCTCCGGGGTACGGGCAGAGCTGGAGGGACGCGTCGACATCGTGGGCGACGCGGCGTCCGTCGCCGAGGCCGTGGAGGTGATCGCCGCCAGCGAGCCCGACGTCGTGCTCCTCGACGTGCATCTGCCCGACGGCAGCGGCGCCGACGTCATCACGGCGATCGCGCCCGACCACCCGGCCGTGCGGTTCCTCGCGCTGAGCGTCTCCGACGCCGCGGAGGACGTCATCGCCGTGATCCGCGCCGGCGCCCGCGGCTACGTCACGAAGTCCATCGCCGTGGGCGACCTCGCCGACGCCGTGCACCGCGTGCACGACGGCGACGCGGTCTTCTCGCCGCGTCTGGCCGGGTTCGTCCTCGATGCGTTCGCCGGTGCGCCCGCATCGCCGCCGGCCCCGGTGTCGACCGAGCCGGACCCGGAGCTCGAGCAGCTCACCGTGCGTGAGCGCGAGGTGCTCCAGCACATCGCGCGGGGCTACATGTACAAGGAGATCGCCCTCCGCCTGGGCATCTCGACGAAGACCGTCGAGGCCCACGTGTCGGCGGTCCTGCGCAAGCTGCAGCTCTCCAACCGGCACGAGCTGTCGCGCTGGGCGACGACGCGGCGACTCATCGACTGAGGGGACGCTTCACACAAGCCGAGGGCCCGAAGATCGGACATTCGTCCAGATCCCGGTTTGTCTCCTACACAACTTTTCGTCATCCACGTACGCTTGGCCTGCAGTTTTTCTGGCTATCGCTGTGCGAAGTCCGCCGTTCGGATGACTGCGGATGCAGCGTGCCCGGTCCACCCCCTGGGAGATCGACTTGTCTGCCGAGACCGGACAGTCCCGCACTGATGCTGATACCTCCGTTCCTCGAACGGACATGTCAACCCTGAAGGTTCCCTCGCTTCGCGAGCTCGGCGTCACGGTGAGCGTGATCATCCCGACGCTCAACGAGGCGGAGAACCTCCCCTACGTCTTCGCGCGGCTCCCTGCGGGCCTGCACGAGGTGATCGTCGTCGACGGTCACTCCACGGACGGCACGAAGGACGTCGCTCGCCAGCTGCGCCCCGGCGTGCGGATCCTCGATCAGGCCGGCCGTGGCAAGGGCGACGCGCTGCGCACCGGCTTCGAGGCGTGCAGCGGGGAGATCATCGCGATGATCGACGCCGACGGCTCCACGGACGCCGCCGAGCTGCCGCGGTTCATCGCGGCGCTCGTCAACGGTGCCGACTTCGTCAAGGGCTCGCGCTTCGCGCAGGGCGGCCACAGCGCGGACATCACCGTCGGGCGCCGCCTCGGCAACCGCGGGCTCAACGCGCTCGTCAACACGCTGTACGGCACGAGCTACACCGACCTCTGCTACGGCTACAACGCGTTCTGGGCGCGCTGCCTGCCGTACATGCGCGTCGACTGCGATGGCTTCGAGGTCGAGACGCTCATCAACGTGCGCATCGCGAAGGCCGGTCTCGTGATCCATGAGGTGCCGAGCTTCGAGCGTGAGCGCCTGAGCGGCGAGAGCAACCTGAACGCGATCCGCGACGGTCTGCGCGTGCTGCGCACGATCGGGGTCGAACGCCTTGCACAGTCGCACCGCATCCGCCTCGGCGGCGGGCGCGTCGCAGCCCGCTGAGCGCTATGAAGGTCGCTCTGATCGCTCCGGTCTACGGGCCGCAGGCCGGCGTTCTCGGCCGGCACGTCTACGAGGTCGCGCGTGCGGTCGCAGCGGCGGGCGGCACCGCTGATGTGCTCCTGCACGCGCCGGCGCGCAGCCTCGAGCTCGGTCCGCTGCACGAAGGCCTCTCCGTGCACGCGTTCCGGCCACGCGCCGGCGGCACCGACTTCGCGCTGTCGCGTGAGCTGTGGTCCCACCTCGAGCGCCACGGCGCTGAGTTCGACCTCATCCATGCCCACGGCTACCGCGCGCTGCCGGCGCTGCTGCCCGCTCGCGGATCCCGCCGCCCGCTCGTGTTCTCGCCGTACTACTCGCTCGTCCCGTCCACGCGGCTGCGTCGTGTCGCGCGCCATCCGTACCGCCAGCTCGCGCGGCGCGCGGTCGCGTCGTCGAGCCTGGCGACCTGCACGTCGCGTGCCGAGGCGGCGGCGCTGCGCGGCGCAGTGCCGGAGATCGCGGGGCGGATCGCGATCGTGCCCCCGTGGGTGGACGCCGTCACCATCGCTGCCGCCCAGCCGCTGCCGTCGCGGCGCTCGGTGATCGTCGCCCTGGGCCCGCTCGAGCAGGGGCGGCGCATCGACCGGGTGATCTCCACGCTCCCGGACCTCGGTGAGACGTTCGAGCTCGTCGTCATCGGCCGGGGCCCCGAGCGGAGGGCATTGCAGATGCGCGCGGACGACCTGGGCGTGGCGGATCGCGTCCGGTTCCTGGGTGAGGTCAAGGACGACGAGCTGCACCGGTGGCTGCGGACGGCGACGGTCGTCGTCGCGATGGCCGACGACGCGCTCTCGGGGACCCCGTTGCTGGAGGCGGCGTCCGCGGGCGCGCCGGTCATCGCATCGGACATCCCGGCGCACGTCGAGGTCGTCGGTCTCATCGATCCGCGCGCCGTGACGCTGCTGTCGTCACAGGCGTCGCCGCTGACCCTCGCCGACGCCATCCTCGAGGCGCAGGACGAGCGCACGGAGCCCGCTGCGCTCCCCGGGGTGCTCACGCCCGAGGGTGCAGGTACGCATCTCGTCGACGTCTACCGCGGGCTCATCGACGGGCCTGCGGTGGTCACGCGGCGCCCTCGTTCCATCGTGGCGCCACACCTGGACTGACCGGGCGCGCCGCCGGCCTCAGCCGGCCAGCAGCGCGTCGCACGCCTCGCGCGTGCCGACGACGGACACGAGCGCCTGCGGCGTGAGCTCCAGGTCGGTCCGCGGGCGCCAGCGCCCGTCCACGGCGAGGATGCGCAGCCCGCTCTCCGCCTGGACGTCGCGGATCGTCCGCCCGACCAGCGGCGATCCCTCCGGGAGCGCCGCGTCGAGCACGCGCAGCGGCATGTTCGACACCGGTACCGGCTCGGCGAGCGGGCGGCCCAGCAGCGCCGCGGCGAACGCGGGCGCGGCGAGCGCGGACACCGAGCGGGTCAGGTCGAGCTCGACGCCGCGGTCCAGACGCTCCGCCAGCCGCGGGTCGAACACGCGCAGGATCACCCGCACGTCGGGGGCGTGCTCGCGCGCCGCCAGGCCGCACTGGAGGTTCGCGAGGTCGTCGCTGGTGACCGCGAGGACAGCTCTCGCGCTCTTGACGTACAGCGACTCGAGCGTCTCCACCGTCCGCGCGTCGGCGAACACGACGGGGATCTCCAGGCGGCGCGCGACGGCGATCCCGGAGGCGTCGGGATGCTGCTCGACCCCGATGCACGGCACGCCGAGCTCATGCAGGCCGGCGAGGATGCGCCCACCCACCTTGCCAAGGCCGCAGACGATCACGTGATCCTTGCGCGGCCGCGGGAAGCGCCCGAGGGCGCGGTCGATCCGCTGGCTGACGAGCGCGTCGGTCACGAAGGCGAGGACCGACGCGAGCAGCACCGCCGACGTCGCCATGAGCGCGATGTCGAAGACCTTCAGCCAGTCCGGCGCGTTCAGCAGGTTGACGTCGCCGTAGCCGACCGTCGCCATCGTCGTCGCGGTGAAGTACACGGAGTCCAGGACGTCGAGGTGGTCCGCGAGCACGAAGACGCTCGTGCTGATCGTCGCCACGCCGACGATCGTCGCCAGGAGCAACCACACGCGCTTGGGGACGCTGCGCAGCGCCGCGGCGACACGCTCGCGCGGCCTGCTGCCGTGCGGTCGCGGCGTCGCGCCACGGCCCTCCAGGCGCCGGCGCGCGATCTCGGAGGGCAGCGCGCCGCGCGCGGTCCGCACGACGCCGGAGGGATCGACCAGCCCGAGCACGAGATCGCCGACGCGGTTGCGCGGCGGCAGGACCTCCGTCGGCGAGTCCGCGTTGCAGAGGGCGACCACCAGCGACGGGTCGTCGGGATCGACCTCGGCGACCTCCAGCACGTGGCCGCCCACCGTGACGCGCTGCCCGGTGTTGCCCGAGAGCGCCGCGCGGATGAGCGCGGGCGCCGCCAGCTCGATCTCCGACAGGACCACCGCGTGCTCGCCCAGCAGTCTCGCCATGCCGTGCGCGAGATCGCCCGCGAACATGCGCACGACGAGCGGGATGTCCTGCGTCTGGCTCGCGACGAGCAGCGCCGCGTCGAGGTTGTCGAGGTCGTCGTCGCCCAGCAGGCCGACGGACAGCGCGCGGCCCAGCCCGGCCCGCTCCCACGTCTCGGCCTGGCGCGGATCGCCGACGATGACCTCCTTCGCCGCTGCGGTCGCTGCCCTGGCCGCCGCCGAGTCCGCGGTGTGGCAGATGGAGGCGACGACGGCCCCCTGCGCCTCGAGATCCTCGCGCACCCGGATCGCGACGCCGTCGTCGCCCGCGAGCAGGACCGTCGCCGAAGAAGGGTGGGCGTGCATCGACGGGCGATCCTTTCAGGGCGACGCCGACGCGGGGGCGGAACCGAGTTGGCCCGCCGGTCGAGGTGCGGTTACCCCCTCCGGATTGTGGTGCTCCCCGTCAGGCGGGCGATTCCGCGGGACGAGAGGGTTCCACCCATGCTCCTCACGCACTCCTTCTCCGCCGACGCGCTCCGCGATCGCCTCCGGGGCCACATCGTCCTCCCCGCCGACGAGGACTACGACGCCGCGCGGCGTGGCTGGAACCTGGCTTCAGATCTGCGCCCCGCCATGGTCGCCCACCCGGCCTGTGCGGAGGACGTCCGCGAGCTCGTCGTCTTCGCCCGCGAGAGCGGCCTGCGCGTCGTCATGCAGGGCACCGGCCACAACGCCACGCCGCTGGGGGACCTGCAGGACGTCGTCCTCGTCCGCACGGGCGCGATGCGCGACGTCCGCATCGACGCGGAGCGCCGCGTCGCCTACGTCCAGGCGGGCGCCGTCTGGTCCGACGTCACAGCTCCGGCCTCCGAGCACGGCCTCGCCGCGCTGGCCGGCTCGGCGCCCGACGTCGGCGTCGTCGGCTACACCGTCGGCGGCGGGCTGGGCTGGCTCGGCCGTCGCTACGGCCTGGCCTGCGAGCGCGTCATCGCCTTCGACGTGGTGACCGCGGACGGGCGCCTGGTGCGCGCCGACCGCGACACCGAGCCGGACCTCTTCTGGGCGCTGCGCGGCGGCGGCGGATCCTACGCGGCGATCGTGAGCCTGGAGATGGAGCTCGTCCCGGTGCCGGCGGTGACCGGCGGCATGATGCTCTTCGGCTGGGAGCGCGCCCGCGAGGTCGTCCAGGCCTGGCGCGCCTGGACGGAGGGCGCGCCCGAGACCGCGACGACGTCCTGCCGGATCATGCAGATCCCGGACATGCCGACCGTGCCCGAGTTCGTGCGCGGGCGCGGCGTCGTGATCATCGACGGGGCGGTCGTCGCAGGCGCCGCCGAGGCGGCCGGCGTGCTCGCGCCGCTGCGTGCGCTGGAGCCGGAGATCGACACGTTCGCCGACGTGCCGCCGGTCGCGCTCTCCTACATCCACATGGACCCCGAGGAGCCGATGCCGGCGGTGTCCGACCACGCGATGCTCGACGAGCTGACGGCGGAGGTCGTCGACCGCGTCGTCGACCGGTTCGGCGAGGGCTCGGGCAGCCCGCTCATGATGGTCGAGTTCCGCCACGCCGGCGGCGCGCTGGCACGTCGGGGCACGGGCGCGCTGGCCTCCCTGCCGGGCGAGTACGTGATGTTCGCCGGCGGCGTGGCCGTCCCCGAGCTGGCCGAGCCGAACGAGGCGGCGTTCGCGCTGCTGCGCGAGACCGTCGCGTCCTGCACGACCGACCGCGTCTACCAGAACTTCGCGGAGCGCACGTACGACCCCGAGGTCGTCTACGGCGAGGCGTCCGCGACGCGCCTGCGGGCCATCCGGGTCTCCTACGACCCCGAGCAGCTCTTCCTCGGGGCGCAGTCAGCCTGACGAACCTCAGAAGGTCATCGTGACGGTCTTCTCCGCCGTGTGGGCCTCGATGCCCGCCCAGCCGAGCTCCCGGCCCACGCCGCTCGTCTTCACGCCGCCCCAGGGCAGGCGTGCGTCGGGCGGCGCGGCGCCGTTGATCCACACGCCGCCGGCCTTCACCTCGGCAGCGAAGCGGTGCGCCTCGGTGAGGTTCGTCGTCCAGATGTAGGCGGCGAGCCCGTAGCGCGTGTCATTGGCGATGGAGATCGCCTCGCCCGGATCGTCGAACGGGAGCACGAGCCCGACGGGCCCGAAGATCTCGTTCTGGGCGATCGTCAGGTGGTTGCCGCCGCCGGCGAACACCGTCGGCTCCACGAAGAAGCCCTTGCGGTCGGGCGTGCCGCCGCCGGCGACGAGCGTCGCACCCTCCTCGGTCCCCTTGGCGATGTAGTCGGTGACCTGGTCGCGCTGCCTGGCGTTGATGAGCGCGCCCATCTGGGTGCCCGGGTCGAACGGGTCGCCGAGCTGCACCGCGCGTGCGGCCTCGCCGAGTCCCTGGACGACGTCGTCGTAGAGCTCGCGCTGCACGAGGATGCGGGTGCCTGCGGCGCAGATCTCGCCCTGGTTGCCGAAGAAGCCCTGGGCGAGCCCGGGGATCACGGACTCGAGGTTCGCGTCCCCCAGCACGATCTGCGGCGACTTGCCGCCGAGCTCGAGCGTGACCTTCTTGAAGTCCCGCGCGGCCTGCACGGCGATCTCGCGGCCGACCTCGGGGCTGCCGGTGAAGCTCAGCTTGTCGACGGCGGCGTGGCGCACGAGCGCGGCGCCGGTGATCTCGCCGAGGCCGGGGATGACGTTGACGACGCCGGGCGGGAAGCCGACCTCCTCGATCAGCCTGGCGATGTACAGCGTCGAGAGGGACGCATCCTCCGCCGGCTTGAGGACGACGGCGTTGCCGGCGGCGAGCGCCGGGCCGAGCTTCCAGGAGGCGATGAGCGCGGGCGCGTTCCACGCCGCGATCGCGCCGACGACGCCGACGGGCTCGCGGATCGTATACGCGTGGCGCGTCATCCCGAAGAACGGTGCGGGCGTGACCCAGCGACCCTCGATCTTGTCCGCCCAGCCGGCGAAGTGGCGGAACACGTCGACGACGTGCGGCAGGTCGACCATCTTCGGCTCGAACGCGGGACGGCCGATGTCGAGCGCCTCGAGCGTCGCGAGCGTGTCGATCTCGCGCTCGATCGCGTCGGCGAGGCGATGGAGCAGCAGGCCGCGGTCGCGGCCGTGCATCCTCGCCCACTCGCCGCCGTCGACCTGGGCGCGGGCCGCGCGGACCGCGGCGTCGACGTCCGCCTCGCCCGCGGCGGCGATGGTCGCAAGATGGTCCTCGGACGCCGGGGCGACGACGTCGAACGTCGCGCCGTCCGCAGCGTCGCGCCACGACCCGTCGATGAACAGCTGCGTGGGCACCCTCGGGACCTGGACAGCCCCGATTCCGTCCGCCACGTGCGTCGCGGCCATGGACAGCGTCTCCTCTCGTCTGCTGGTCGAACAGTGAGTACGCCAAATCGTATATGACAACGGCGGCCTCTCTGGCTAGGGTTGCCGCCATGGGGAACTCCGAGGGATTCGACGGCCAGCGCTACGACGTGATCGTGATCGGCTCCGGGTCGGCGGGAGCCGTTGTGGCACGCCGGCTCGTCGACCGCGGTGACGTGCGCGTGCTCCTGCTCGAGGCGGGCGGCACGGACACCAACCCCGCCATCCACGACGTCGCTCGCATGCACGAGCTGTGGGACGGCCAGGACGACTGGGCGGTCAGGACGACGCCGCAGGTGCACGCCATGGAGCGCCGGCTGCAGTGGCCGCGAGGGCGCGTGCTGGGCGGCTCCAGCGCGCTGAACGGCATGATCTGGGTGCGCGGCAACCCGGTCGACTACGACATGTGGGCCTACGCCGGCAACGACGGCTGGACCTGGGCGGACGTCAAGCCGCTGTTCGAGGAGATCGAGCGCTTCATGGAGGTCCGCAAGGGCGTCCAGCCCGACCCGTTCCACCAGGCGGTCATCGACGCCGCGGTGGAGGCGGGCATCCCGTACAACCCGGACTACAACGGCGAGTCCCAGCTGGGCATCTCAGCGATGCAGTACGTCATCAAGGACGGCACGCGCAACAGCACCGCACGCGCCTATCTCGGCGCGGTCCTCGACCACCCGAACCTGACGATCCTCACCGACTCCACGGCGCGGCGACTCGTCTTCAAGCGCGACCGCTGCGTCGGCGTGGAGTACGAGCGCAACGGGCGCCTGGAGACCGCGCACGCAGACGGCGAGGTCGTCGTCTCCGGCGGCACGATCGGCTCGCCCGGCCTGCTGCTCGCCTCGGGCATCGGCCCTGCCGACGAGCTGCGCTCGCTCGGGATCGACGTCGTCGCCGACCTCCCCGGCGTGGGGCGCAACCTCCACGATCACCTCCTCTCGCCGATCATCTACCGGTCGAAGGAGATCCCGCCCGCGACGTACGGCGTGCCGTACATGCAGACGCACCTCTTCGCGAAGAGCAAGCCCGGCCTGCTGGTGCCCGACCTCCAGCCGCTGCACTTCGCGCTGCCGATGTACGAGCCATGGATGGAGCCGGTCTCGCCGACCGGGTTCACGCTCATGGCGGGCATGGTGCGGCCGCAGAGCCGTGGCACGATCAAGCTCGCCGGGAGCGACCCCTCCGACGGGCTGCTCATCGACGCGCATGCGCTGGAGGCGCAGGAGGACGTCGACATGATCCTCGCCGCGGTCGACATCGTGCGGTCGATCGGCGAGGCGTCCCCGCTCGTCGACGGGTGGGACGCGCTGGAGGTCTACCCCGGCCCGGAGGTGCGTTCGGTCGAGGAGCTCACGCACTACATCCGGCGCACGGCGATCACCTACCACCACCAGGTCGGGACCTGCAAGATGGGCGTCGACGTCGAGGCGGTCGTCGACCCGAGGCTCGCCGTCCACGGCGTCGAGGGCCTGCGCGTCGCCGACGCGTCGGTCATGCCTGCGGTCACGACCGGCAACACGCACGCGCCGGCGGTGATGATCGGCGAGCGGGCGGCGGGCTGGGTCGCCGAGGCGCTCGCGGCCGGCCCGGGGCACGCCGCAACGACCGCCTAGGGCGTGTCGTAGGCGCGGATCGGCGGCAGGGCGCCCTCGTGGGGAGCGATCTCCACGAGGACGTGCTGGCCCGTGCAGCCCTGCGCGAGACGGGACGTGCCGACATCGCGGGTGAGCACGTTGACGTTGCCGTGCACGCACAGCGGCGCGTCGGCCACCGGGTCCTCGGGGTCGTACCAGGCGCCCGTGGACAGCTGGGCGACGCCAGGGAGCAGCGCCTCGTCGAGCACCGCGCCCGCCAGGCACGCGCCGCGATCGTTGAAGACCCGCACGACGTCGCCGTCCGCGATCCCGCGCGCCGCGGCGTCGTCCGGGTGCAGGCGGATCGGCTCGCGGCCCTGCACCTTGCCCGCCTGGCTGTGGGCGCCGTGGTCGTGCTGGCTGTGCAGTCGCCGGGCCGGGTTGTTCGCGACGAGCAGGACCGGGAAGCGCTCCGCGCGGGCTGAGGCGTGCCACTCGCTGGGCTCGATCCACGCGGCGTGGCCGGGCGCGTCGTCGTAGCCGAAGGCCGCGACGGTCTCGGAATGCAGCTCGATCCGGCCGGTCGGCGTCCGCAGCGGGTGCCCCTCGGGATCGGCGCGGAAGGCCGCGAACAGCACCTGGTCGTCCGCGCGGCCCGGCAGCCGCACGGAGCCGTGGTCCCAGAACTCCTCGAAGCTCGGCGCGTCGCGATCGGCGCGCTCCAGGCGCGCGGCGAGCCGCTCGTAGAGGTGCGCGAGCCACGCGCGCTCCCCGCGACCCTCCGTGAACGCCTCGCCGACGCCGAGCCGGTCGGCGAGCGCGGCGAAGATGGCGTGGTCGCTGCGCGCCTCGGCGTAGGGCTCCACCGCCCGGTGCATCGCGATCGCGTACGTGTCGTTGCGACCGCCGGCGATGTCGTCGCGCTCGAGCGTCGTCGTCACCGGGAGGACGATGTCGGCGTGGCGCGCCATCGCGGTCCAGTACGGCTCCTGCACGAGGATCGTGTCCGGCCGCCCGAGCGCCCGGCGCAGCCGGTTGAGGTCCTGGTGGTGGTGGAACGGGTTGCCGCCGGTCCAGTGGATGATCCGAGCGTGCGGGTACGTGCGCCGCTCGCCGTCGAAGTCGTAGGGCTCGCCGGGGTGCAGCAGCATGTCCGCGACCCGCGCGACCGGGATGGACGAGCGCGTCGCGTCGATCGCCGCCGGCAGCCCCGGGACGCCCACCGCGGGGATGTCCATGCCGACGTCGGCCATCGACCCGTAGCCGTTGCCGAAGCCGCCGCCCGGCAGCCCGATCTGCCCGAGGAGCGCCGCGAGCGCGATCGACGCCCAGACCGGCTGCTCGCCGTGCTCGGCGCGCTGCAGCGACCACGTCGTGGCGATCATCGTCCGGCCCGCTGCCATGCGCCGCGCGAGGTCGCGGATCGTCGACGCGGGGACGCCCGAGATCCCCTCGGCCCACGCGGGGGTCCGGTCGCCGAGCGTCGCGAGGAACACATCGGTCCCGGCGCAGCAGCGATCGAGGAACGCCCGGTCGTGCAGGTCCTCGGCGACGAGCACGTGGCAGAGGGCGAGCATGATCGCCGTGTCCGTCGCGGGCCGGAGGCGGATGCGCTGCGGGTGCAGCCCGGCGTGCACGTCGTCGTCGATCGGGCTGAGGAGCACGACCTCCATCCCGCGGCGCACGCCGTCCGCGAGATGCCCGCCGACGGTGTGGCGGGTGACGCCGCCGGGGACGACGGACAGGTTCTTCACCGGGAGGCCACCGAACGCCACGAACACGTCGGTCTCGCGTGCGATGACCTCCCACGACGTCGCCCCGCGCCACACCTCGTCCGAGCCGCCGACGACGTGGCGCAGCGTGATCTCCGCGGCGCCCGCCGAGTAGGTGCCCACGCTGGTGGTCGCACCGCCGAGCAGGCCGTAGAAGCGGCGCAGCTGGCTCTGCGCGTGGTTGAAGCGCCCGGCGCTGGCCCACCCGTAGGAGCCCGCGTAGACAGCCGCGTTGCCGTGCTCGCCGATGACGCGTCCGAGCTCGGCCGCCGTGCGATCGAGCGCCTCCTCCCAGCTGACGGTGACCCACTCGTCGGCGCCGCGGCGGGAGTCGGCGCCCGGGCCGTGCTCGAGCCACCCGCGGCGAATGGCGGGGTGCGCGACGCGCGCTCGCGAGTTGCCGGACACGATGTTCCCGAGCAGGGGGGAGGGCAGCGGGTCGTCCGGGTGTGGATCGACGCCGATGAGCTCGTCGTCGCGGACGCGCGCGGTGTACGCGCCCCAGTGCGAGGTGTGCGATGCGCTCGGCACGTGCGTCATCGTGTCACGCATGCGCCTCGGGCTCGACCTCGGAACCTCGGCGGTGAAGGCGGTCCTCGTCGGTGACGACGGCGCGGTCCTCGCGACGGGCCGGGCGCCCTGCGTGGTCGACACGCCCGCGGCCGGCCGCGCGGAGGCCGTGCCCTCGACGTGGCTGACGGCCGCTCGCGAGGCGGTCGCGCAGGTCGGTGCGACCGAGGTCGAGGCCGTCGGCCTGGCGGGGCAGATGCACGGCGTCGTCCTGTGCGACGACGCAGGCGAGCCGGTGCGGCCGGCGATCCTCTGGCCCGACACGCGCGCCGTGGCCGAGGCAGCGGACTGGGCCGTGCGCGGCAATCCGCCGGCGCCGGGGTTCGCCGGGCCGATCCTCGCGTGGCTCGCCGCACACGAGCCGGAGACGCTCCGGCGCGCGCGCTGGGCGCTGCAGCCCAAGGACTGGCTGCGCCTGGTGCTCGGGGCGCCCGCCGCGACCGAGCCGAGCGACGCCTCGGCGACCCTGCTCTGGGACCTCGAGGCCGACCGGTGGGCGCGCGAGGAGCCGCTCCTGGCGCCCGTGCGCCCGTCGGCCGCCGTCGCCGGAGAGCTGCGCACCGACGCGCTCGGCCTGCCCCGCGGCATCCCGCTCGTGCACGGCGCGGCGGACACCGCCGCCGCGCTGCTGGTCGCGGGCGGGCGGATGCTGAACCTCGGGACGGGTGCGCAGCTCGCGCAGCGCGTGGACGAACCGCTCCCCGTCGTCGATGCACCCACCTGCCACCGCTTCCGCGCCGCCGGCCAGGGGTGGTACGCGCTCGCGGCGGTGCAGAACGCCGGGCTCGCGCTCGACTGGGCCCGGCGCGTGCTGGGCGATGAGGGGCGGCCGCAGGCGGGCGGCCCGCTGTTCGTGCCGCACCTGACCGGCGAGCGCACGCCGCTGCTCGACCCTGCCGCGCGCGGGTCGTGGACGGGTCTCAGCCTCGCGACGGACCGCGCCGCGCTGCTCGGGTCCGTCCCCGAGGGGGTCGCGTTCGGCATCCGCTGGGCGCGCGACGCGCTCGACGCCGAGGCCGGCCGCGCGGACACCCCGCTGCGCCTGTTGGGGGGCGGGTCGCTGCGGCCGGGGTTCGCGCAGCTCCTGGCGGATGCGCTCGACGAGCCGTTGGAGCTGCTCGACGTCGCCGACGCGTCTGCACTGGGCGCCGCGTGGCTCGCCGGTGCGCCGGTGGTCGCCCCGCGCGCGGTGCGGACTGTGCAGCCGCGGGCGGCGGCGCTCCTGGAGGAGCGCTACGCCGCCTGGCTGGCGATCGTCAGAAGATCATCGTCCGGGGCTGCCCGAGCTCCCAGCGCCCGAGCTCGCCGAGGGACCAGTCGGTGTTGGCCGTGTTGAAGTGGCTCCAGCCGGTGGCCATGTCGCGCAGCGTCCGCTCGATCTTGGCGCCCTTCGTCGCGGCGCTCGACCCTGAGTAGCGGAAGATCCACTCCTGCATCGCCTGCCACGCCTGTGAGTAGGCCTCGCGTGCGACGGTCCCGACGAACTGGTCGTCGCCCCACGTGTACTGGCGGCCGTGCTCGACGCCGCGGCAGAACTCCATCTGCATGTTCGCCGCGTGCTGCAGCGCGCCTTCGGCGACGGTGATGTTCGTCAGGGCGGCGCCGTACCAGCGCTGGTGGTCGGGGTCTGTGGCGCGCGCGCCGAACGGCGGGCGGATCAGATCGCGGGTCAGCAGAATGTGCTTGAACTCGTCGAGCGCGCCGTACGCGCCGCCGACCATGACGCCGCCGACGGTCATCGTGAAGAACCCGAGGCCGCGGCTGTTGTACATCGGGTTGCCGTGCAGGCGATACCCGATCGTCCCCTCACCGGGGTCGACGTCGGCCATGTGCGTCGCCTCGAGCACGTAGTGATCGGGCACGAACGCCTTGTCGAAGACGATCGAGTTCGACCCGCTGCCCACGAGGCCGGTGAGCTTGCCCCAGTCGTCGAGGATCTCGAAGGTGTCGCGCGGCGCCCAGAACAGGATCGGCGGGCCGGGAGGGCCGCCGGGCTCGGCCGCCGCGGTCAGCGCCTGGCCCATGTAGTGGGTCGAGTAGGGGATGCCGGAGCAGTAGGAGACCTTGCCGTCGAGCTCCCAGCCGCCGTCCACCTTGCGCGCGAAGCTGCTCAGCGGCGCGGCCACGGAGGCGGCCTTCAAGCCGCCCGGAGTCCCGAAGATCTCCTCCTGCGTCCGCTCCGGGAACCACGACGCGAGCTGCAGAGCGTGGTTGGCGGCGAGGCACGCGTTCCACGCGCCGGACATGTCGCCGCGGGCGATCTCGGTCCAGATCTTCACGTAGGTCGGCAGATCGACCTCGTGGCCCCCGTAGCGCTTGGGGGTGAGCAGCTGGTAGAAGCCCGCGTCCTGGAGCTTCTCGTGCAGGTCCTCGGGGATGTGGGTGAGCCGCTCCGTCTCCTCGATCTTCTCCGAGAAGATGGGCCGCAGGGCGCGGGCGCGCTCCAGCAGCTCCTCGGTCGTGACGTCCTGGCTCTTGACGTCTGGGGCGATCGTCACCTGGTCTCCCTCCTGAAGGTTCTCGCCTCCATGGTAGGGGCCCTGGCCCGTTTTGTCAGACAGTCTGGCGAGCGTGGCGCGACGCCCCCGGCTCGAGCTCGGCGAGCGCGCGCAGGTTCCCGCGGGCGCGGACGGCGAGCGCCGCGAGCATGGCCACGGCGAGGGCGATCCCGACGACGTCGAGGACGGGGATGCCGAGCCCCGCGATGGTCGTCTGCAGGTTCAGCCCGAGGGCGATCGCGGTGTTCAGCGCGATGAGCAGGATGCGGGCCTCGGTGGGGCCGAGCTTGCCGTAGCCGATGGAGAACCTCCCGAGCGCCTGGCTCTCGAGGTAGACGTTGATGGACAGCACCAGGTAGGCGACGACGAGGATGGCTCCGACGGGCAGGAGCATGTAGGGCGAGAGGCCCAGGCCGATGCCGATCATCGCGGTGGCGACCGCGTCGACGAGGTGGTCGAGGTAGTAGCCGTAGCGCGGTCGGCCGATCCCGCGGACCCGCGCGAGCGTCCCGTCCAGCGAGTCGCCCAGCCAGTGCAGGACGAGCAGCGCGCTCGCCGCCCACAGCCAGACGCTGCTCTGACCCGACAGAGCGTAGGCGGCGCAGATGCCGACGGACGCGACGACGCCGAGCGCCGTCAGGTCGTTGGGCAGCACCCAGTGCGGCAGCCGGCGGGCGATGGCCTGCAGCGCGCGCTTCTCCGGCCTGGCGAGCAGGAAGCTGGGCTCGCGGGTCGCGGCGACGGCCTCGCCGGCCTGCGCGGGCGCGGCGGCGTGGTCGCCCCGTCGCAGACGCGGCGGGCGGGATCGACGGCGGATGGCTGTGTCCATGGTGCGGCTCCTTGTTGACCGAGGGTCAGGAGGATATCGCACTTGTCGACCGTCGGTCAACAGGCGTTACGGGGGCGCGCGGCCTACGATCGCCAACCGCTGTTGGCAATCACACACGAAGGATCCGCCCATGCCGCTCGACTTCCCGCCGATCGTCAACGACCTCCGCGCTGCCCGCGTGCCTTCGACGGCGAGCTGGTTCGACGGCGTGGTGCACGAGCTCGAGCTCTACGATCCGCACGGGGCGGGTGGGAGCATGATCTGGGCGGTGTGGTTCGACGCCGGCTCGCGGGCGAAGCCGCACGCGCACACGTTCGACCAGACCCTCCACGTCGTGGAGGGAGAAGGCGTCCTGGCGCTCGAGTCCGGGGCACGCCGGCTCGTCATGGGGGACTGGGTGACGATTCCCCGCGGTACGTGGCACTGGCACGGGGCGACGCCGGACGTCGCCATGTGCCACGTGACGGTTCAGCTCGGCGGCGCGACCGACTGGGAGGTGCAGCGGCGCGACTTCGACGACTACGCCGTCGGGCCGCCGCGCTGACCCGCTGAGCCGCCGAGGGGCGCGGCGCGCCCGCACGCCGACCTTCTCGAAGACGCCCTTCAGGCGGTTCTGCACCGTGCCGGGCGAGGCCGTCTCGGTCGCCCCCGGCGACCGTGTCGCATGACACTCAAGCCCGGCGCTCCGCGTCCGATCATCGAGGCATGGACGACGGCCCGCGCGATCTCTACGACACGCTGGATCCCGACCGGGGCGCCGAGCTGCGACGCCGCAACCAGGTCCGCCTCGCCGAGCTCGAGGCGTCGTCCGCCGAGCGCCGCGTACGCCTCGCCATGCTGCGCGCGCTCATGACGGCGGACGCCGAGACCGTCTGAGGTAGTTTGCCGCCGGTCCCGTGACCGGCGTCTTCTCGCATCAGGCCTTCGACGACCACGAGCGCGTCCTGCACTGGGCCGACCGTGAGAGCGGCCTGCGCGCGATCGTGGCGATCCACCGCGTCCGCAACGGCCGCGCCGTCGGCGGCTGCCGGGTTCGGGACTACGGCAGCGAGGACGAGGCGCTCACCGACGTGCTGCGGCTGTCGCGCGGGATGACGTACAAGACCGCGCTGGCCGGCCTGCCCTACGGCGGCGCGAAGGCGATCATCGCGGGCGACCCGGCGACCGCGAAGACACCCGAGGCGCTGCGCTCGTTCGGCCGCGCAGTCGCGTCGCTCGGCGGCGCCTACGTCACCGCCGAGGACGTCGGGATGACGCAGGCCGACCTCGCTGTCATCCGCGAGGAGACGGAGTGGGTCCTCGGGGCCGACGACACCGGCGGCGTGGCCGCGCCGTTCACCGCGCTGGGCGTCTTGCACGCGATGCGTGGCGCGCTGCGCCACGTCAGGGGCGACGACAGCCTCGACACCATCACCGTCGCCGTGCAGGGCGCCGGCAGCGTCGGCGTCCGGCTGTGCGAGCTGCTACACGACGCCGGGGCCCAGCTCGTCGTGGCCGACGTCGACGAGGACGCGGCCGATGCCGTCGCGCGCGGCACCGGTGCTCGCGTGGTGTCGCCGGGGGTCATCCACGCTCAGGAGGCCGACGTCTTCGCGCCCTGCGCCCTGGGCGCGGTGCTGAACGTGCGGACCATCCCCGACCTGCGCGCCGGGATCGTCGTGGGCGCCGCGAACAACCAGCTCGCCACGCGGGACGACGACGCGCGCCTCGCCGCCCGCGGGATCACGTACGTCCCCGACTTCCTCGCGAGCGCCGGCGGCGTCACGAACGGGGTGAGCGAGCTCGACGGCTACGACCGCGCCGCCGTCGAGGCGCAGCTGGAGGCGCTGGCCGACACCGCGCAGGCCGTGCTCGCGGAGGCGGCACGGCGCGGCGTGCCGACGGGCGAGGCGGCGGAGTCCCTCGCGCGGGAGCTGGTGGCGGGATGAGCGAGAACTACCCCCGCGACATGGTCGGCTACGGGCACGACGCCCCCGATCCGCGCTGGCCGGGCGGCGCGCGCATCGCGATCCAGATCGCGGTGAACTACGAGGCCGGCGCGGAGTCCAACATCCTCCACGGCGACGCCGCCTCGGAGGGCGCACTGACGGACACGCCGTTCCCGCCACTGCCCGGAGAGCGAAACGCGCTCGTGGAGTCCGCCTACGAGTACGGCAGCCGCGTCGGGATCTGGCGCCTGCTGGACATGTTCGAGCAGCGCGGGATCAGGGTCAGCCTGTTCGGCGTCGTCCAGGCCCTCGAGCGCAACCCGGAGGTCGCGACCGCCTTCGCCCGGGCCGGCCACGAGATCGTCTCCCACGGCTACCGCTGGATCGACTACCGCGAGGTCGACGAGGCGACCGAGCGCGAGCTCATGCGCAAGGCGGTGGCGGGTATCGAGCGGCTCACCGGCGAGCGGCCCGTCGGGTGGATGACCGGCCGGCCGTCGATGCGGACCCGCGCGCTCGTCGTCGAGGAGGGCGGCTTCCTGTACGACCGCGACGCGCTCAACGACGAGCTGCCGTACTGGGTTCCTGTGGACGGCCGCGATCACCTCGTCATCCCCTACTCCTACGAGACGAACGACATGCGCTACGGCTCCGCGACGGGCGGCTTCGTCACCGGGCGGGACTTCGGCGACTACCTGTGCGATGCGTTCGACCAGCTCTACGCGGAGGGGGCGCGACGGGCGCGGCTCATGCCGGTGGGGCTGCACGAGCGCACCGTCGGGCGCCCCGGGCGCGCGCACGGGCTCGCGCGCTTCCTCGACCACGCGCTCGCGCACGAGGGCGTCTGGTTCGCGACCGGCCGTGAGATCGCCGAGCACTGGCGCCGGGAGTTCCCGGCCCGATGACCGCCATCGCCATCGACGGCGAGCGGATGCTCGCCGACCTCGACGCGCTCAGCGCGATCGGGCGCTGTGGCCGCGGTGTGCACCGCCCGGCCTACACCGAGGACGACGTGCGTGCGCGCGAGTGGCTGGCCGGCCGTCTGGCCGACGCGGGGCTCGAGCCGGAGATCGACGGCGTCGGGAACGTGCTCGGGCGCTGCGCGGGGCCGCGAGCGGTGCTGGCCGGGTCGCACGTGGACTCCGTCCCGCGCGGCGGGCGGCTGGACGGCGGGCTCGGGGTCGTCGCGGCGCTCGAGGCGGCGAGGGTGCTGGGCGGCGGGGTGGACGTGGTCGCGTTCGCCGACGAGGAGGGCGCGTTCACCGGCACGCTGGGCAGCCGTGCGTTCTGCGGCGAGCTCGGCGCGGAGGAGCGGTCGGCGCTCGTGAGCGCGGACGGGCGGCGCTTCGACGAGGCGCTCGCGGCCACCGGCTGGGCCGGACGGCCGGAGCTGCGCCTCGATCCCCGCCGTCACGTCGCGTTCGTCGAGCTGCACATCGAGCAGGGCCCGGTGCTCGAGGCCGGCCCGCCGCGGCTGGGCGTGGTCACGGGCATCGTCGGCATCCGCCGTCTCCGGGTGACGTTCACGGGCCGTGCCGACCACGCGGGCACGACGCCGACCGCGCTGCGCGCCGACGCCGGTGCCGCGGCCCTGCGCTACGGCACGGCGTTCATGGACACGGTCGCCGCGGCCGGCGGACCGGACACGGTCTGCAACGTGGGCGCGATCCGGTTCGAGCCCGGGGCGGGCAACATCGTGCCGGCGCTCGCCGAGATGCTCGTCGAGTACCGCGACCTGTCCGCGCCGCGCCTCGCCGTGCTCGACGAGGCCGTCGAGGGGCTCGCGGCGCCGATCGCGGGAGCCGCGGGTGTCGGGGTGGAGGTCGCCTGGATCATCCGGGAGGAGGGCCTGGCGATGGACGCTGCGGTCATCGCCGCGCTCGAGCGCGGCGCCGAGCTGGCCGGCGGGGCCGCGCGCCGGATGCCGAGCGGAGCCGGCCACGACGGGATGATCGTCGGGCGGCGGATCCCGGCCGGGATGCTCTTCGCCCCATCCATCGGCGGGCGCAGCCACTCCGAGGCGGAGGACACCGACCCCGCCGACCTCGTGCTGGCGGCGACGGCGCTCGCGAACGGGATCGCCGAGCTGGCCGGGCGGTAGCGCGGCGTCGTGGATCTGCTGGAGCGCGACACGCAGCTCGCGGAGCTCACGGCGGCGGTGGCGGCCGCGGCCGGCGGCGCAGGGCGCCTCGTCGTCGTCGAGGGCACGGCCGGCAGCGGCAAGAGCGCACTGCTTGCCGCCGCGGCGCGCGGCGCGGGACGCGCGGGGGTGCGCGTGCTCACGGCGCGCGGGAGCGAGATCGAGCGCGGGTTCGCCTTCGGCGGCATCCGCCAGCTGTTCGAGGCGCTGCTGCGCGGAGCGGCGGACGACGAGCGCGGGTCGCTCCTCGCGGGCGCGGCCGCGCCCGCGGCCTGGGCGGTGATGCCCGGCACGGGCGACGACGCGACGACCGCGGGACCGGAGGCCGGGTTCGCCGTGCTCCACGGCATCTACTGGCTCGCGAGCAACCTCGCCCAGCGCGAGCCCGTGCTGCTCGTGGTCGACGACCTGCACTGGGTCGACCCGTCGTCCGTGCGTGCCCTCGCCTATCTCGCGCAGCGCATCGGCGACGTCCCCGTCGCGCTCGTGGTGGCGCTGCGCCCCGACGAGCCCGGTTTACCGGCCGAACCCCTCGACGCGCTGCTCGCGCAGCCGGAGGCCGTCCGCCTCGCGGTCCCGCCGCTGCGTGCGGAGGCGGTCGGGGCGATCGTGCGCGCGTCGCTGCCCGGCGCCGAGGACGCGCTCTGCGCGGCGTGCGCGGACGCCAGCGGCGGCAATCCGTTCCTGCTCGGCGAGCTGGTGCGGACCGTCGCCCGCACCGGGGACGGCGGCGACCCGCTCGACGCGGTGCGCCGCGCCGCGATCCCGGCCGTCGGGGATCGCGTCCTGCGCCGCGTCGCCGGGCTGGGACCGGCGGCGGTCGCGCTCTCACGCGCCATGGCAGTCCTCGACCGCGGTGCCCTCGCCGACGCCGCGGTCATCGCGGGGGTCGGCGAGGCGACCGCGGCGGCCCTCGCCCAGCGCATGACCCGCATCGAGGTCCTCGCGTGCGCGGACCCGTTCTCGTTCGTCCATCCGCTCGTCCGCCGGTCGCTGTACGACGGGCTGTCGGTCGTCGAGCGCGACGTCGCCCACACCGCCGCAGCGACGCGACTGGAAGAAAGCGGCCAGGCGCGGGAGGCCGTCGCCGCGCACCTCGCTGCGACGCGCCCCGCACGTTCCCCACGCGTCGCGGCGACGCTCGCAGGCGCCGCGGCCGATGCGGTCGCCCGCGCGGCGCCGGAGAGCGCCGTGCAGCTGCTGCGGCGCGCGCTGGACGAGGCCGCACCCATGCCCTCGAGGCCCGCGCTGCTCCACGAGCTGGGCAGGGCGGAGGTGCTCGCCCGCGATCCCGCCGCGCTCGTCCACCTCCGCGACGCGCTCGCGGACGCGACCGACCCGAGCCTCGGCGCCCACATCGCACGCGATCTCACCGAGCTGCTGTTCGCCGCCGGCCGCTGGCAGGACGGGATCGCGACGGCGTCGCAGGCGCTGGCGGCGCTCGGCGACCGCGATCCGGACCTCGCGCTCGACCTCGAGCTGTTCCGGGCGACGATGCGCGCCCAGGACCCGCGGCGCGTCGCCGACTTCGACCGCGACCGGCAGCGGCTCCACACACTCGCCCTCGGCACGAGCTGGGGAGCACGGGCGCTGGCGGTCCTCCTCGCGACGGTGCAGGCCGCGCGCGGCGAGGATCTCGACGGCGTCCGGGCGGTGCTCGAGCGCGAGCGCTACGACGGGACCCCGCTGGACGGTCGCAGCGCCGGGAGCTGGGCGACCGCGCACGTCTGGGCACTCGCGCTGCTCGACGAGGACGCCCGCGCGCGCGCCGTCGTCGACGCGGTCACCGCGCACGCGCACGAGGCCGGTGCCGTCGCCGGGGCGCTCGTCCTCGAGGGTCTCCGCGGATGGCTCGATGCACGGGAGGGCGCGCTCGTCTCGGCGGAGGCCGCAGCGCGGCCCAGCATCGAGCTCAGCCTCCAGGCGGGCGCGCCCCTCAACACCGTGGTCTGCGTCTGGTTCGTCGTCGACGGGCTGGTCGAGCGCACGGCGCTCGACGACCTCGGCGACATCGTGGAGTCGTTCGCGATGGACCCGGACTTCGCACCGACCTGGGGTGGCGCGATGCTGCTCGAGACCCGAGGTCGCGTGCGGCTCGCGCGCGGCGACCGCGCCGGCGCTGTCGCCGACCTGCGGGCGAACGCGACGACGAACGATGCGCTCGGCCGCGGGCCGCTGCACTCGCCCTGGCGCTCTGCGCTCGCGCTGGCGCTCCCGGCGTCCGGGCGCGAGGAGGCACTGGCACTGGCGGGCGAGGAGCTGCGCCTCGCCGCAGCGTCCGGGCTGTCGCGCCCGCACGGGGTGGCGCTGCGCGCGCACGGGCTGCTCGCGACGGGCGCGGGGGGGATCGAGGCGCTCGAGGCGTCCGTGGCGCTCCTCGAGCGCACGCCGGCGCGGCTCGAGCACGCGCGATCGCTCGTCGAGCTCGGCGCGGCTCTGCGACGCTCGGGACGCCGCGCCGACGCGCGCGAGCCCCTCGCGGCAGCGCGCGAGCTCGCACACGCGTGCGGTGCCGACCGGCTGGTGGCCCGCGCGGCCGACGAGCTGCGCGCGGCGGGGGCGCGGCCACGGCGGATCGCCCGGACCGGCCCCGACGCCCTCACGGCCAGCGAGCTGCGTGCGGCGCGGCTCGTGGCGCAGGGCCGCTCGAACGCCGAGGTCGCGCAGGAGCTCTTCGTGAGCCTGAAGACCGTGGAGACGCACCTCTCCGGCGCCTACGCGAAGCTCGGGCTCGCCGGTCCCGGCGCGCGGCGGGGCGTCGCTGCGGCGCTGGGCGATCGCTGAAAACTTCAGGGGCGTTCCCTGAGGCGGGCTCGGGTGTCTCCTGGGAGGGTCGGGGCGTCACCCACGATCCACGGAGGGAGGGCGATGTCGTTCGCCGCCTCGTTGTCCGCGACCGTGCTTGCCGGCGTGTTCCTCGTCGCAGCGATCGCGAAGCTGCTGGACTGCGCAGGGACGCGCGAGACGCTGGCCCAGTTCGGCGTGCCCGAGCGCGCCGCCGCGCCCGGCGCCATCGCGCTGCCGCTCCTGGAGCTCGCCATCGCCGTGTCCCTCGTGCCGTCCGCGACGGCGAGGTGGGGTGCGGTCGCGGCATTCGTCACGCTCGTCGTCTTCACCGGGGCCATCGCCGTCACGCTCTCGCGCGGCGCCGCGCCGGACTGCAACTGCTTCGGCGGGCTGACCCGCACGGCCGTCGGCCGCGGCACGCTGATCCGCAACGTCCTGCTCGCCGCGCTCGCGGGGTTCGCCGCCGCGGCCGGCACCGACGGGGCCGTCGCGTGGATCCGCGACGCGGTGGCGGACGACCGCGTCTGGGTCATCGCGATCGTCGCGCTGACGGCGATCGTGCTCGGGCTGGCCTGGTTCTCCTGGCAGCTGCTGCGCCAGAACGGGCGGCTCCTCCTGCGCCTGGATGCGCAGACGTCCGAGCTCGCGGCCGGGACGACCTTCGCCCCGTCCCTCGCCGAGGGTGACGCCGCGCCCGTCTTCAGCCGCGACGACCTCGCCGGCGAGGTCGTCTCGCTCGAGACGCTGCTCGCACCCGGTCTCCCCGTGGCACTCGTCTTCAGCGACCCGGACTGCGGCGCCTGCCAGGCGCCGCTCGAGCACGCCGCCCGTGTGCAGCGCGAGCGCGGCGGCGAGCTGACGGTCGCGATCGTCGCACGGGGCCACGAGGAGCGGCTGCATGACCGCGCGGGCGAGCTGGGACTCGCGCGCGTGGTGCACGACGCCGACGACTCGCTGTTCGGGGCCTATCGATTCGCCGGCTCGCCCGGTGCCGTTCTCATCGGGGCCGACGGGCGTATCGCGGGTGCTCCCGTCATGGGTGCCGCCGAGGTCACGGAGCTCCTCGGGGGGACGTATGCCCAGCCGGAGCTGAGCGTGAGGAGGTACGCGTGACCACGGTGCTGGGCAGGGCGCTGGGTCCGTACGAGCGCAAGATCGCCGCCGACAGCGCCGCGCTCGCTCGTGCGACGCTGTCCTACGCCACCGCGACCGTGGAGTCGGGACGGACCGATGGGCCCTTCCTGTCGTCCCGAATGCGCTCCGCGCTGGACCGGCTGAGCCACGACATCGCGACGGCGCGCCGGCGGGTCAGGGCGCTACCGCGTGACACGCCGGGGCGGAGCCGCGCGTACGCCGCGCTCGGCGCGCTCGCCGAGGGGTACGCAGCCCTCGAAAAGAGCCTCGAGGCCGTGGGGACCCAGCAGGGGATCGATGCCGCGGCGAGCGCCGAGGAACGGCTCGGGGCGGGCAGCGAGCAGCTCGAGTCCCTGCGGCGGTTTCTGTGATGAGCGCCTCCAAGAACGACGGGTGGCTCGACGCGCTCGCACGCCGGACCGTGGCCGGCGAGACCGCCGAGCCGACGGCTCCCCCGACGCGACATGTGCTGTCGCGGCGTGTGTTCATGCGCATCGCGGGCGCGGTCGCACTCACCGGAGGGGCGCTGCGGATGGTGACGCCGACCGCTGCGCTCGCGCAGGATTCGGCCGCGTGCATCAAGGCGCGCACGAAGGAGAACACCGCGGCGCTGCAGGAGTGTCTGCGAGGCCCGGCTGCGGCGTACAAGGAGGCCGGCGAGCGCTACGACCAGGCGAAGGCGGTGCTCGACAGCGCCAGACCGAACCGCAAGCAGCGCGCGGAGGCGGAGCGTCAGCTCCGGGGAGCGCTCGGCGCGATGACCAATGCCCTCGCCGATTCGAACAGGTGTCAGACCAGCTTCGCCAAGCAGCAGAACGACTCGGAGTTCAACTGCCGGGTCATCGGGCCCCCGCAGCGCCCGCAGCCCGGCGACGAGCCCGCCCAGCCGCCGCAGAACAGCGCGTCGAACGGCACCTGCCCCGGGGAGACGTTCGCCTGCCAGGGGCAGGACGGGCGGTGTTGCTACAACGGCACGTTCTGCTGCGGCTGCGGGTGCTGCATCTACAACGACTGCCGCTGCTGCGTCACATCCTGATCCACGTCTGAAAGCTGCAAGACGCCCGCGACCGGACGCGGCAGAGTCGGCCGCATGGACATCGATCTCGACAAGGCCGCCGCGTTCATGACCGCGCACGCCCGCGTCCTGGACCGGCACCGCTTCGCGCGGCTGCAGGGAGGGGACGCGGCGGGGCTGCTCGGCGCGGTCGAGGCCTACCGCAACCCCGACGGCGGCTACGGCTGGGGCCTGGAGCCCGACCTGCGCTCGGTCACGAGCCAGCCCGGCGCGGCGCTCCACGCATTCGAGGCGTTCGCCGACGCCGGGGCCACCACGACGCCGCGCGCGGCGCAGCTGTGCGACTGGCTGGACGACGCCTCGCTGCCCGACGGCGGCGTGCCCTTCGCGCTGCCCATCCCCGACCCTGCGGCCTGCGCACCGTTCTGGGTCGCGGGCGACCCCCATGTCTCGTCGCTGCAGATCACGGCGGCGGTCGCCGGCCAGGCGCATCGCGTGGCCGCGCACGATGCCGCCGTCGCCGCGCATCCCTGGCTCGCATCCGCGACGCAGCACTGCCTCGCCGCCATCGACGCGATCGACGGCGCCCCGCACGCGCTCGAGCTGCGGTTCGCCTTCGAGCTGCTCGGCGCGATGAGCGATGACGCGAGCGGCCGCATCGCGCGCCTCGGCGCGTACGTGCCGCCGGACGGCGTCGTGCACGTCGAGGGCGGGCTGGAGGACGAGGTCATGCGGCTGCTGGACTTCGCGCCGCTGCCCGCCCATCCGGCCCGCGCGCTCTTCGCGGACGGCGTCGTCGACGCCGAGCTCGACCGCCTCGCGGCCGGCCAGCAGGACGACGGCGGGTGGACCGTCGACTTCGACAGCCACTCGCCGCAGGCCGCACTGGAGTGGCGGGGCTACGCGACGGTGCGTGCGGTGGCGATCCTGCTGGCCGAGCGCCGGATCTAGACCGTCGTCCCGACGGACAGGAGGTACTGCATCTCGAAGCGCGCCTGGTCGGGCGTGCCCACGTCGTACTCCTCGCAGAAGCGCTGCAGCGCGTCCTCGAACTCGGTCTCGCGCCCGTTCTTGCGGGCGTTGGCCTGGGCCACGATGGTCGGCCCGTAGCGCGCCTTGAAGTGCTCGGCGTAGTCCTCGGGCCGCTTGAACGCGGTGATCTCGAGCACGCCGCGCTCCTGGCCGGTGAACGCCACGCGATCGCCGAAGAGCTCGGCCAGGTGCTCCTCGCTGCCCCACAGCGGCGGCGGCTGGGCGCCGGGGGGCGGCGGCGGCGCGAAGGGCCCCATCGTCCGGAAGAGGGCCCCGAGCATGCCCTCGGGGGTCCAGCTCAGCAGGCCGATCGTGCCGCCCGGGCGGCACGTGCGGACCAACTCGTCGGCGGCCTCGCGGTGGTGCGGCGCGAACATCGCGCCGATGGCCGACATGACGACGTCGAACGACGCGTCGGCGAACGGCAGGTGCTCCGCGTCGGCCTCGACCCAGTCGAGCTCGACGCCCGCGGCCCGCGCGCGGATGCGGCCCGCGTCCAGGAGCTCCGGCGTGAGGTCGCTGGCCGTGACCTCCGCGCCGCGCTGCGCGGCGGGGATGGACGCGTTGCCGGTGCCGGCGGCGACGTCGAGGACGCGCTGGCCCGCACCGATGCCGCAGGCCTCGACGAGGCGCGGGCCCAGCGGGGTGAGGAACGTCTCGACCATGGACGGGTAGTCGCCGGACGCCCACATCTGGCGGTGGCGCGCCTTCAGCTCTGCGTCTGCCGGCGCTGCGTCGACCGGGGAACGGGTGGCCATCTCGGCTCCTTTCGGGGGGTGACGCGACGCTACGCCCGCCCATGGCCCCTGACATCGGGAGGTGCTCCCCATCTTGGGCGCGCGGTCGACAGGACTCCACCCATGCGGATAGAACTCCGCAGTCACGACCTGGCGCCGAGGCACTCCTTTCCGGAGTGGGAGGGCGCACCGACCGATGGAGGCTGCAACCCCGATGGTGATCGCTGCTGACTACCCCTTCATGGACGTCCTGTGGTCCATGATCATCTTCTTCGCGTGGGTCGCCTGGATCTGGGTCCTGATCGTGATCATCGGCGATCTGTTCCGTCGTCACGACACGTCGGGGTGGGTCAAGGCCGGGTGGGTGGTGGTGCTCATCATCCTGCCGTTCCTCGGCACCCTCCTCTACCTGATCGTCAACGGCCACGGCATGGGCGTGCGCAGCGCCGAGCGTGCGCAGGCGGCCCAGGCACAGTTCAACGACTATGTGCAGTCGGTCGCTGCGAAGGACGGCGGCGGCGGCGCGGCGAGCGAGTTGGAGAAGGCAAAGGGCCTCCTCGACAGCGGCGCCCTCAGCCAGGGCGAGTACGACGCGATGAAGGCGAAGCTCCTCGCTTGATCAGACCCCGCGCGTCGAGAGTTCGGACGCGCCATGCCGGAAAGATCCACAGTGGCCACGTCATCGCTGTCCGGGACGTGGCCACTGGTCGGTCGTGACGCGGAGCTCACCCGGATCGCCGACGCGCTGAGGGACACGGACTGCCGCGGGATCGTCGTGAGTGCGACGGCGCCCTCGCCGTCTGGGCGCAGGCGACGCGCAGCTCCGCGACAGTCCCGCTCGGAGCGTTCGCGGGCCGCAGCGCCGACGCGCTGCGGTCCCGGGCCGACGGGCGCAAGGTGGTCCTCGGCGTCGACGACGCGTCGACGACCGCCATCCCCCTGGCTTCCGCGTCGACCACGGCGTCGGCGCCGGCGGCCTGACGAACGCGGAGATCGCCGATCGGCTCGTGCTGTCGATCCGCACGGTGGAGAGCCACCTCTACCGGGCGATGCGCAAGCTCGGCGTCAGCGACCGCCGCGACCTCTGAGAGCGGGCTACACCCCCGCCGGGGTCGGGTCGGGCCGCACGATCACCGTGTCGAGGATGGTGAGGATCTCCTGCGCCGGCATGCCGACACGGCGCGCGTGCTCCCGGATCGCCTCCGGGCTGGACGCCTCGTAGATACACAGCGTCCCGACCGCGCCGCCGCCCTCGTCGATGACGTAGCTGCGGATCCAGCGGATGTCGTCGGGCATCTCCTCGTCGCCGATCCTGGCCGACAGCGCCGCGGCCTCCTCGAGCTCCGCACCCGAGCCCCAGCCGTTGCGGCGCATGATCGCGTAGAGCTGCATGGTCGTCTCCTCGTCGGTGTCTCGCATACGCCGACCGTAGGCAGCGGCGACGCCGCCGACATCGGGAGGACGACCCATCTTCAGATGATCTGCAGGCGAGCCGCCTCGGCCGCGGCCTGCGTCCGCGTCGCCGTTCCGAGCTTGCGCAGGATCGCCGAGACGTGATGGCCCACGGTCTTGGGCGAGACCACGAGCCGCTCGGCGATCTGCGCGTTGCGCATGCCCTCCGCGAGCAGCCGGAGCACCTCGAGCTCACGGACCGTGAGCCCGGCCGGGTTGGCCCGGGTCGCGCGGCGAGGGCCCTGGCGCAGGTTGCGCACGCCGCGCTCGCGCAGCGCCCGAGCGACCCGCGCGGCGCTCGCGGTCGCACCGAGGGCCCGCAGCTCCTCGAGGCCGGCGAGCATCGCATCCGGGTCCTCGCCGGCGAGCGGCGCGAGGGCCGCCTCGTACGGGCAGCCGAGCGCGCGCCATGCGGTGGCGGCACCGACCGCGTCGCCTGTGAGCTCCAGGCGGAACGGGTCCTCGCAGAGGGCGAGGTCCTCGGTGCTGGGCTCGATGCCGGCGCGTCGCCGCCACGTCGTGAGCTCGCCGACCGCCCACGTGTCGCGGTTGCGCCGCGCCAGCATCAGCGCCTCGTCGGTCTCCGCCGCGATCCGGCCTGCCTCCCCCCCGAGCCAGCGTGCCTCCGCCCGCGCGAGCACGGCGGGGACGATCCGCTGCAGCTCCCCCGTCGGCGGGGCGAGCTCGCCGGCCTCGTCGAGCGGCGACCAGACATCGGGGTCGCCGCGCCGGGCGCGCAGCCGGCCGAGGACCGTGAGCGCCGAGATCCGCGTCGGCGCGGTGCGTGACTCGCGCAGCACAGTGCTCGCGCACTGCGCGGCGTCGTCCCACCGGCCCTGCTCGAGGTGCGAGCGCGCCGCCCAGCCGAGCATGTACAGGCGCCAGGAATCCAGGTCGCGGTCGCGGCAGTAGGCGAGCCCGACCTCGAGGCAGCGGTCGCCCTCCGTGTAGCGCCGGGCGCGGATCGCGCCGCAGGACAGGTTCGTGTGAGCGCGTGCCGCGTGCTCCTCCAGCCCGGCCTCCAGGGCGAGGTCCAGGCTGCGCCGCAGCTTCTCCCGGCCCTCCGGCAGGCCCGCGCGGCCCTCGGCGGCGCCGACGTTGCACAGCGCGTGCGCGAGCGTCTCGACCTCGTCCAGGCGCTGTGCGAGATCGATGGCGGGCACGCCCCACTCGAGCGTCCCGGGGAGGTCGTCGGCGAGCATGCGCAGCTGCGCCGTGTTGCTCCAGGCCATCGCGAGCTCGGGGCCGTGCTCCATCGCCTCCAGGAGTCGCACCGCGGCGAGCGCCTCGCCCTCCGCGGTCGCGTTGTCGCCACTGAACCAGGCGAGGCGTGACAGCCAGCGGTGGGAGTCGCCGGCACGGCGGCGGTCGCCGCGCTCGGCGTGGACGGCCAGCGCCTCGCGGCGGGCGTCGACGGCGCCGGGGATGTCGTTCGTGAGGTAGCAGGCGTAGGATCGGCGCTCGAGGAGGTCGAGTCGCGCGTCGCCGTGCGGCGCGAAGCGCAGCGCGCGCGCGAACTGCTCCGCCGCCTCGTTGTGGGACCCGAGCCGGGCGGCGCGGTCACCCGCTGCCGTCGCGTGACGTAGCACCGCCTCTGCGTCCCCGGCGGACTCGGCGTGGTGCGCGAGCCGCGCGACGTCCGCCCGCCCCGCCAGGGCGGGGAGCACGCGCCGGTGCAGCGCGATGCGGCGGTCCGGCGGCAGCGCGTCGTCGATCGCGACCCTCGCGATCTCGTGGCGGAAGGCGACGCCGCCGTCCTCCGAGCGCAGCATCCCGGACGCGATGCAGGCCTCGAGGTGCTCCAGGTGCTCGGACGCGATCGCCTCCAGCAGCCAGAGCTCCGCGCGCGGTGGCACGACCGCGACGGCGTCCAGAAGCGCGCGGGCGCCGTCTCCCAGGCGGGCTGCGCGCGCGAGGACGGCGTCGAGCACGGTCTCGGGCAGCGCGCCCCCGCCGGCGAGCGCCTCGGTCACGTAGAACGGGTTGCCGGACGTCCGGCTGTGCAGCTGCCCGGCGTCCACGCCGTGCGGGCCGGCGAGCGCGGCGACGGCGCCGACGGACAGCGGGCGGAGTCCGATCCGCCCGGCCGCCGGGCGCGGCAGCTCTCCGAGCAGCACCCGCAGCGGGTGCGTGCGGTCGAGCTCGTCGCGGTGCGTGGCGACGACGAGCGCCGGGACCGTCGCGATGCGGCGCGCGAGGAGCCGGAGCAGGTCGAGCGTCGCCTCGTCGGCCCAGTGCAGGTCCTCGAGCACGACGAGCGTCGGCGTCTGGCGGCGCAGCTCGCGCAGGAGGGTGCGGACGACGTCGCTCGGGCTGGCGCCCGCATCGGCGATCTCCGCGAGGTCGCCCCCGACGTCGGCGGCGATGTCCAGCAGCGGCCCGAGCGGGCGCGGGGTGCGCAGGGCCTCGCATGCCCCGGTCAGCACACGGGTGGGGGCGACCTGCGCGGCGAACGCGTCGACGAGCGCGGTCTTGCCGATCCCGGCCTCCCCGGCCACGAGAACGAGGCGCCCGCGGCCCGATGCGGACACCTGCGCGAGGCCGGTCGCCAGCGCCTCGAGCTCGTCCGTGCGCTCCAGGAGGGCATCGCCGGGGGCCGACATCGTGCGCCGAACCTACGCGACGGGCAAATGCCGGCCCCAGCGTCCTGCGCCGTCGCGACGGACTGCGGCGCCTGCGCGATCGTGCGGTCGGCGACCACGAGGTTCTGGACCGCGAAGGCGATGCCCACGAACAGGAAGACCTCCCCCGAGCCGCTGGCCGGGAACCAGCCGGTGATGCTCGCGATGGTGCCCATGGCGATCTACGCGGCGGCCGCCAGGTCGGTGGGCACGTCCTGGTGGGTGAGGCTCAGTGCGCCGATCGCCGCGAAGATCAGGGGGAGAGTCAGGGGCGATGCGATGGCGAGCGCATCGAGCCACGGCGTCCCGGGCTCATCAGTAGCACTCGACGTCACTTGCTCAGCTACGTACTGCGCCCGTCCGCGACAGTGCCTCGACGGCGTCGTGGATGGTCTCGTGGACGCGGTCCTCGCCGAGCGCGTCGATGGCCCCCGCGCGCCGCCAGAGGTCCAGCGTGGCGGGATGGACCCGCGCGAGGGCCAGTGCGACGCCACGGTCGCGGAGCTCTCCGGCGATCTGGGCGAGGATGTCGGCGCCGTCGGTGTCGGTGAGGAAGACGGACTCGGCGTCGATGACGACGCCGGTCGGCGCGGCCGCGCGCACGAGGTCGCGCACCTTGCTGCGGAAGTGGTCGGTGTCTGCGAAGAACAGCGGCCCGTCGATGCGGACCACGAGGACGTCGGGCGACGTCTCCAGGCCGGGGACGTCCCGGAGGTCGTGGTACACGCCCGAGGCGGGCTCACGCCCGAGCGCTCGCACGGACGTCTGCGAGGAGCGCGCGATGAGCAGCAGAAGCGACAGCACGACGCCGATGAGGATGCCCGCGATGATCCCGAAGACGAGGATCCCGGCCATGGCCCCGGCGAAGAACACGAAGTCGGCCCTGCTGACGACGAAGTAGCGCCGCAGATCGCCGAACGTGACGAGCCCGACCATGGCATCGATCACGACCGCCCCGAGCGTGGCGCTCGGGAGGTTCTCGAAGACGCTGGCCAGGAACAGCAGCGTGAGCAGGATGAAGACGGCGTTGATGAGCGACGCCATCTCGGTCTGCTGCCCCGCGGTGTCGGCGACCGAGCTCTTCGACAGGCTCCCGTCGATCGGGAAGCCGCCGACGAGGCCTGCAGCCCCGCACGAGGCGCCCTGCGCGATGAGCTCCTGGTTGGCGTCGATCTCGTACCCGTGCTTGGCGGCCATCGAGCGTGCGGCCGCCAGCGACTCGGAGTAGCCGACGAAGATCACGGCGAGGGCGCCCAGCAGCAGCGGGCCGAGGTCGCTCGACTTCACGTCGGGGATCCCGACCGAGAACAGCCCGGTCGGGACGTCGCCCGTCACCGTGACGCCGTGGTCGGCCAGCGACAGGACGTCCACCGCGACGATCGCGAGGGCCATGACGATGAGTGCCCGCGGCCACCTGGGCAGCCCGTAACGCATGGCCAGCAGCAGGGCCAGCGAGCCGAAGCCGACCGCCACCGTCGTGAGGCTCGCGTCGGGGATCTGCTCGATCGTCTTCCAGAGCTGGTCGACGTACGAGCCGTCGCTGCCCGCCGTCCCGAGCAGCGAGTGCACCTGGTTGATGATGATCCCGATCGAGAACCCGAGCACGAAGCCCGCCATCACCGCCTTCGACAGGAACGTCGAGACCCAGCCCATCCGCAGCAGTCCGAGGACGATGTAGACGCCGCCCGTGACGAGCGCGAGCGCGGCGGCGTACGGCGCCGCCGCTCCGGTGCCGAGCGCGGCGGCGCCCACGAGCGGCGTGATGGTGGCGGCCACGACCGCGCAGACCGCCGCGCTGGGCCCCTCCGCGAGCTGCCGCGAGGTTCCGAAGATCGGGTACGCGAGCAGCGCCGCGAACGCCGTGTACAGGCCGTACTGGACCGGGACCCCGGCCAGCGTGGCGTACGCCAGGCTCTGCGGCACGAGCAGCGCCCAGACCGACAGCCCCGCCAGCGCGTCGGCCGGCAGCCAGCGCCGGTCGTAGTGCGGCAGCCAGCCGAGGATCGGGAGGAACCGGGTCACCGGCGCAGCTTCGACCGCCGCGCTGCGCGCGGCGTCATCCCAGATGGATGATGGCCATGGCCGGTCAGGCCTTGGCGTCCTCCTTGGCGGCTGCGTCGATCTCGCGCTGGAGCTCCTTGGCGTCGCCCTCGATCTCCTTCGCGATGAGCTTGTCCGCTCGCTTCATCGCCTTCTCGAGCTGCTCCTCGAGCTTGGACTCGCCGATGACCACCACGGCCGCGGTCCCCTTGTCGAGGTCGTCGCCGAGGTCCTTCAGATCGCCACGCGAGATCCCCTTGCGCAGGTGCCCCACGAGGCCGCCGGCGCCGGCGCCGACGATCGCGGTGCCGATGAGCGAGGGCGGGAACAGGATGCCGACGAGGGCGCCGACGCCCGCGCCCGTCCAGGCGCCGTGCTGGGTCGGCTTCTCCGTCTTCGTGACGCGCACCTTGCCGTCGTCCTCCTTGCGGATCACGGCCGAGTCGAACGTCCCGATCGCGCCCAGGGCGTGGAGGTCGAACACGGCCTCGTAGTCGGCTTCGGCGTCGGCGATGTCGTCGTAGACGGCGGCGTACAGGAACACGGGTCGATCTGACATGTGTGACCTCCTAGGGGGCGGGGACTGCCGGGGACGAGTATCGCTTGCGCCAGAGCGCCGCGTTCAGGAATGCTGCCGCGACGAGGAGCCGCGAGATGATGAAGAGCCACAGCAGGAGGGTGGCCGCGGAGCCGAGCGAGCCGTACAGCGCGGGCGCGCGGGTCAGCTTGGGCGCGAAGTAGTAGACGGTCGCCACCTGGATCGCGGCGTGGCCGGCGGCGAGCAGCACCGCGCCGGGAAGGAGCGCCCGCCAGTCCGCGTCGGCGTGCGGGAGCAACAGGGAGAGGCCGAGCCAGGCCCCGCCGACGACCGTGAACGACACGGGGATGAGCACCAGCGACAACGCGGGATCCTTGCCGCGCAGGTAGGTGATCCCGGTGAGGAGGGCGAGCAGCCCGACCAACGTCCCCGAGAAGATCGCGGAGTCGCGCGGGAGGTTCGGGCGTCGCTGGAAGGGCTCCTCCCAGGCCAGGACGTGCGCGACGCGCAGCGCCCGGACGAGGCTCATCCCGGTGTAGAGCATGAGCGCGAGCCCGATCGCGAGGAGGCTCGCGGCGCCCTGGTCGGACTGCCGGGTGGCCTGCTCGACGCTGCTCGCGACCGACGCCCCCAGGCCCAGCGACTGCGCGACGCGATCGGGCGACGCATCGCCGGACGGGCGCACGAGTCCCGCGACGGCGGCGACGAACAGCGCGGCCGGCAGCAGCCAGAGGAACACACGGAAAGCGATCCCGCCGGCGAGCAGCGACCCGGCCCTCTGACGGTCGAGGTCGCCGGCCTCCAGCGCGGCGTCGACCAGCGCGCTGCGCGCGCGCAGCTCGTCAACGCGTTGCGTGGCCGCATCCCGGGTCCGCATCACGCGCTCGCGACGATCGCTCATCGCCTGAGTATCAACCGATCGCCGTCATCCCACTGGGGTGATGTCTCGTCGCGAGGCGGGCAGAACACTCAGGGGCATGACGTGGTCGCTCGCCCTGGTCGCGCTGGCGGTGCTCGGCGTCGCGGCGGTGTCCGGGCG
Source organism: uncultured Solirubrobacterales bacterium (assembly GCA_963837655.1). GTDB lineage: Bacteria > Actinomycetota > Thermoleophilia > Solirubrobacterales > Solirubrobacteraceae > CAVVSD01. The sequence continues at coordinate 546,891 of CAWIOK010000021.1, read as the reverse complement.
GCTGTCGGGCACGCCGGTCACGCCGGCGATCCTGTTCGTCGGCTTCGGGCTGCTGGTGGGCCCCAAGGCGCTCGACGGGATCGACCTCGACGGGACGGGCTCGACGGTGCGGGCGCTGGCCGAGGCGACGCTGGCGCTCGTGCTCTTCGCCGACGCGTCACGCGTCGACCTGCGGCACCTCCGCCGCGCGGTCGGCCTGCCGACGCGGCTGCTGGGCGCCGGGCTGCCGCTGACGATCGCCCTGGGCGCGGTCGCCGCGACCGTCGTGCTCGGCGAGCTGACCGTCGCGGAGGCCGTGATCCTGGCGGTCGTCCTGGCGCCGACCGACGCGGCGCTCGGCCAGGCGGTGGTGACCGAGCCGCGCGTTCCGGCCCGGATCCGCCAGGGGCTCAACGTCGAGAGCGGCCTGAACGACGGCATCTGCGTGCCACTGCTCTTCGCGGCGGTCGCGATCGCGGACGCCGAATCGGACATCTCCGGCGGCCGCGGCGCGGTCAGGCTCCTGGTGGAGGAGATCGGCTACGGCGTGCTCGGGGGCGTGGTCGCGGGGCTGCTGATCGCGGTCGTCGTCACGCAGGCGGGACGGCGGAACCTCATCGCGGACTCCTGGCGGCCTGTGATCCCGGCCGCCGGGGCGGCCCTTGCGTACGGGATCGCGAGCGCGCTCGGCGGCTCCGGCTTCATCGCGGCGTTCGTCGCCGGCGTCGTGTTCCGCCTGGCGCTCGGGCGTGATCCCGAGGAGCTCAACCAGCTCACGGAGGACGTGGGGGGCGTGCTCAACGGGGTCACGTTCATCCTCTTCGGCGCCGTCCTCCTCGAGCCCTCACTCGGTGACCTGAGCTGGCAGCTGGTCCTGTACGCCGTCCTCAGCCTGACCGTGATCCGGATGATCCCCGTCGCGATCGCGATGTGGGGCTCGGGCGCCCGAGCTCAGACGGTCGGCTTCGTCGGGTGGTTCGGTCCGCGTGGCCTGGCGTCGATCGTGTTCGCGGTGATCGTGGTCGAGGAGTCACGGCTTCCGCACGAGCATCTCATCGGGCTGGCGATCTACCTCACCGTCGGGCTGTCGGTGCTCGCCCACGGGCTGACCGCGGCGCCCCTCGCCGATCGGTACGCACGCTGGTACGAACGCCATTCCCGCGAGCAGCGGCCGGAGATGGAGAGCGCGCCGGACGACGTCACCCGGCCGCGGGGGCCGACGGCGCATTCGCCGTAGTCGACCGGAGCGATGGAGCTAGGGGGACTCGAACCCCCGACCTCCTGGGTGCGATCCAGGCGCTCTCCCAACTGAGCTATAGCCCCGGGTGGAGGAGCGAGTGTACCGGCCGTGGCACACTGCCGGGCCTGCCTCGTCAGCTGCACCTCAACCTGTTCCTGCAGGACGTCGCGACACTCCCGGGGAGCCTTGAGGCCTTCACCGGCCTCGACGCGCCCGAGCTGCAGTGCCGCGGGATCTTCCGCCGCGAGTACGCCGGCAGGATGCTGCGCGACCACCATGGGCTGGTTCGCCCGGCCCGTGTCCAGGCCGCAAGCGCCCCTGCAGCCCACATCGACACTGCCGTATAGGACGATGTAGCTCCAAACGGATGAGCTTCCGCAACCGCCTCACCCTCTTCTTCGTCCTCATCGTGATCGTTCCCATGGTGGCGGTGGCGGTCGTCCTGTTCCGGCTGATCTCCGACAACGAGGACGGAAAGGCCAACGCGCGCCTGGCCGCGGAGCAGACCGTGGCGATCAACATGTACGCCGACGCGAGGGCCCGCGCGGGCGCCACGCTGGAGCGCGTCGCCTCCGACGAGCAGCTCTCGGCGGGCCTGCAGGACGACGACCTCCCGGCCGCGCGCACGCGCGCCCAGGCGTTGTTGGGGTCGGAGGGCGCACGGCGGATCGTCCTGGTCCGTGATGGCTCTGCGGTCATCGACGTCGGGACGAAGAAGGCGATCGCGCCCGCCACCCGCCAGCTCGTCGACGCGCAGCGCTCACGCCGGTTCGGCGAGCTGCAGCTGTCGGTCGAGGATGCCCCGACCTACGCGGCCGCGGTCCGGCGCACGACCGGCGCCGACGGGGTGATGGTCTGGATCGGCGACACGCTGGCCGCGTCGACGCTCGAGGGTGCGCCCGCGCAGCCGCTGGGACGCGACGGCAAGCTCTCGATCGGCGGCAGCGAGTACCGCTACGCGACGTTCGGCGCGCCCGGGATGCTGGGCACGCGCATCCGCGTCTCGGTCCTGGCGCCGACCACCGAGACGACCGGCCAGGTGGCGAGGAGCCGCATCATCGCGGGCGGGATCCTTGCGGGCTTCTTCGTGCTGGCGGTCACGTTCGCCTTCGCGGTGTCGCGCTCGCTTCGCGGGCAGGTCATGGAGCTGCTGGACGCGGCCCGGCGACTGGGACGCGGCGACTTCACGACGCGCGTCCCAGCGGTCGGCGGCGACGAGTTCGCGGCCCTCGGCGAGGAGTTCAACAAGATGGCCCGCCAGCTCGAGGAGCGTCTGGCGGATCTCGCCCAGGAGCGCGAGCGCGTGCAGAACTCGATGCGCCGCCTCGGGCAGGCGGTCGGCTCGAACCTCGACCGCGACGCGCTGCTGCAACTCGTCGTGCAGACCGCGGTGGACGGCGTCGGCGGCGAGGCGGGCCGCGCGACCGTCCGGCCCAGGCGCGACGCGCCGCTGGAGGAACGCGTCCGCGTCGGCGGGATCAACGGGCTCACCGACGCGCTGCGCGAGGCGGAGGCCCGCGCCCTGCGGTCGGGCAAGGCCGAGGAGGCGGCGGTCGGCGACGGCTGCGCGATCGCGCATCCGCTCAGTGGCAGCGACACCCGCGACGGTGTCGTCGGCCTGGTCTCCGTCGGTCGTTCGGGCCGCGCGTTCACCCCCGGCGAGCGCGACCTGTTCCACTACCTGGCCACCCAGGCGGGCGTCTCGATGGAGAACGTGGGGCTGCACGAGACGGTCGCGCGCGAGTCGGTCACCGACGAGCTGACCGGGTTGTTCAACCGCCGCCGCTTCGACGAGGTGCTCGACACCGAGGTCGAGCGGGCCAAGCGCTTCGGGCAGTCGATGGCGCTCGTCCTGCTGGACATCGACGACTTCAAGCAGGTCAACGACACCTACGGCCATCAGCAGGGCGACGTCGTGCTGCGCGAGGTGGGTCGCGTCCTGCGCGAGTCCTGCCGCGAGATCGACGAGCCGGCCCGCTACGGCGGCGAGGAGCTCGCCGTCGTGTTGCCCGGCACCGACCTGCACGGCGCGTACCTGCTGGCCGAGCGCGTCCGCCAGGGCGTCGAATCGCTGCGGCTGCCGCTCATGGTCGCCGATGGCGACATCCAGGTCACGGCCAGTCTCGGCGTCGCGGCGCTGCCGGAGTCCGCGGACGACCAGGACGGGCTCGTGGCGGCGGCCGACGCGGCGATGTACGACGCCAAGCGAGCCGGAAAGAACCGCGCGATGCGGGCTCAGCGCGACCACTCGCTCTGACGCCTGCTCTAAGCTGAGCACCTCATGGGCCTGCTGGACGAAGCCATTCGCGAGCACCTCGAGCTCAAGCGGCGCCATGGAGCCGACCCCGGTGAGGTCGCGCGCCAGGAGAGCGAGGCGCTCGGTCCTGTCCGCCGCTCCGCGGAGACGGCGCAGGCGAGCACCGCGATCGAAGCCGAGCCGGAGCCGGCGTTCGACTTCGACGACGAGCCGGAGCCGGTCTTCGAGGCCGAGCCCGAGTACGAGCCGGTCTTCGAGGCCGAGCCGGAGCCCGAGCCGGTCTTCTTCGCCGAGCCGGAGCCGGAGCCGGAGCCCGAGCCGGCCCCGGAGCCGATCGCGCGGCGTGTCGAGGACACGATCGACCAGCCGACGGTCGAGCATCCCGCCGCGAAGCCCGAGCCGGAGGAGGACGACGACGTGCTCGAGGGCACGCCGGAGTTCCTCGAGGAGACCCCGGAGCACGACCGGCTCTGGTTCGAGCAGCGCCCGCCGCGCGACTTCGACTTCGACGACTGATCCGTGGGCCATGCGCTGACGTGGCTCGACGTCTTCACGTCGGTGCCGCTGGCGGGCAACGGCCTCTGCGTCCTGCACGACGCGGATGACCTCGACGAGGACGCGATGCTCGCGATCGCCCGCGAGACGCGCCTGTCGGAGACGACGTTCGTGCAGACCGCGACCGAGGACGGCGCGGACTACCGCAACCGCATCTTCACGCTGCACGGCGAGCTGCCGTTCGCCGGGCATCCGTCGCTGGGCACCGCGGTCGCCGTCGCCAGGGTGCGCGGCGAGACGCAGGCGAGCTACGTCCAGCAGACGCACTCCGGGTTGCAGCCGGTCAAGGTGACGCTCGACGGCGCCCATGCGCGCGCCTCCATGTTGCAGAACCCGGCGGTGTTCCTCGCCGAGCTCGATCCGGGTCGGATCATGGCCGCGGTCGGCCTCGATCTCGGCGACGCCGACCCGGCGTGGCGGCCGGAGGTCGTCTCGACGGGCGTCCCGCACGTCGTCGCGCCGGTCCGCGACGACACGGTGCTCGGTCGCGCCCGCGCGGACGCCGAGCTGTTGCCCGCCCTGCTGGACGAGCTCGGGGCGACGTGCGTGTACCTCGCGCTCGTGGACGCACAGGCGGGCGCCGGGCACGCACGGAGCTTCTTCATGGGCGACGCCGGCACGCTCGAGGACCCGGCGACCGGATCGGCCGTCGGACCGCTGCTCGCCTCTGCGGCGCGCCACGCGGGCGTCCAGGAGCTGACGGTCGCGCAGGGCGCCGAGATCGGCCGGCCCAGCACGCTGCACGCCGCCGTCGAGGGCGACCGCATCCGGGTCTCCGGCGACGTCGTGGTCGTCGCCGAGGGCCGAAGCCTCTAGGCCGTCCGTCCACAGCGACCGAGCCCGCCTCAGCCTGGGCGGGGTCCTGCCGATCAATGTGTTCGGACAGGCCGCGCCGCCTCCGCTGGGGATCGGCGGCGGCGCATCGTCCGGCCTCGGAGGGCCGGCGCCACGATCCGGGGGCGCCCTCGGCACACGCCGAGGGCGCCCTCAGTCATTCTGGGCAGGCCCTACAGCAGTGACGTCGGCGGTTCGCGCGCCGCGAGCGCGTTGAGCGCTGCGCGGGCCTCGGGCGGCAGCCGCTCGAAGCGCAGCGCGTAGACGTAGCGCTCCTGCTGGCGCATCACCCGGGCTCGACCGCTGACGTGCACGGAGTCCGTGGGGATCGCGAAGTCCAGCTCCTCGTCCGCGGTGAGCGGGCGCCTGCTCTCCACGCGCATCCCGCCCGGGCCCAGATCGATGGTCTGGGCCGGGATCGGCGACCCCATCCTGCGCTGGAGGGTGCACTCCACCGCCATGAGGACCCGCGGGAGCCGCCGCCGCTCGTTCGGATCCAGCCGTCGTGGGGGATCGGCGTCCATGGCGTGGATGGTCGCACGCCTATCGTCGATCAGGGTGCACACCTCGGCCGACACCGACGTCCTGCGCGCGCGGCTCGACGGGCTGACGATCCGCGACGCCCACCGGCTCACGCGAAAGGTGGACCGCCTCCAGCGGGGTGCCGACCCGGCGGCGCTTGAGCGCCTCGATGGGGAGATCGCCACGGCCCAGGCGCGCATCGACCGCCGCCGCGCGGCCGTCCCGGCCGTGTCCTACCCCCCCGAGCTGCCGGTCAGCGCGCGCCGCGAGGACCTCCGCGCCGCGATCGCCGAGCACCAGGTGGTCGTCGTGGCGGGCGAGACGGGCTCGGGCAAGACCACGCAGCTGCCGAAGATCTGCCTCGAGCTCGGACGGGGCGTGCGCGGCGCCATCGCCCACACCCAGCCGCGGCGCCTGGCCGCGCGGACGGTCGCCGAGCGCATCGCCGACGAGCTGGGCGTGGGGTTGGGCGACGCCGTCGGGTACTCCGTCCGATTCAACGACCGCTCGGGGGCGGACACGCTCGTCCGCCTCATGACCGACGGGCTGCTGCTGGCGGAGACGGCGAGCGACCCGCTGCTGCGTCGCTACGACACGATCATCGTCGACGAGGCGCACGAGCGCAGCCTGAACATCGACTTCCTGCTCGGGTACCTGAAGCGGATCCTGCCGTCGCGGCCCGACCTCAAGATCGTCATCACCTCGGCGACGATCGACCCGGTCCGCTTCGCCGCGCACTTCGGCGACGCCCCGGTGGTCGAGGTCTCCGGGCGCACGTACCCGGTCGAGGTCCGCTACCGCCCGGTGGAGGAGGAGACCGACCAGGTCGAGGCGATCGGCGACGCCGTGCAGGAGCTGCAGCGCGAGGCGCCCGGCGACGTTCTCGTCTTCCTCAGCGGGGAGCGCGAGATCCGCGACACGGCCGAGGGGCTGCGGGGGCGCCTGGCCGCCGACGTCGAGATCCTGCCGCTGTACGCGCGGCTGACGACGGAGGAGCAGCACCGCGTCTTCCGTCGCCCGAGCGGCCCGTACCGTAGCCGGGTGGTGCTGGCGACGAACGTCGCCGAGACGTCGCTCACGGTCCCCGGCATCCGCTACGTCGTCGATCCGGGGACCGCCCGGATCAGCCGCTACAGCGCGCGGCTGAAGGTCCAGCGGCTGCCCATCGAATCCATCTCGCAGGCGTCGGCACAACAGCGTTCAGGGCGCTGCGGGCGCACGTCGGACGGCATCTGCATCCGGCTGTACTCCGAGGAGGACTTCGAGGCGCGCCCGCGCTTCACCGACCCCGAGATCCTGCGGACGAGCCTCGCGTCGGTCCTGCTGCAGATGGCCGTCGCCGGGCTCGGCGCGATGGAGGACTTCCCGTTCCTCGATCCGCCCGACCGTCGCCAGGTCCGCGACGCCGTCACGCTCCTCCAAGAGCTCGGGGCCTTCGGTCCCCAGGGGGATCTCACGCCCCTGGGCCGGCGGCTGGCCGGGCTGCCGGTCGACCCGCGGATGGGCCGCATGGTCCTGGAGGCCGACGCGCTGGGCTGCGCGGAGGAGGTCACGGTCATCGCCGCCGCGCTGTCGATCCAGGACCCGCGCCAGCGCCCGGCAGAAGGCCGCGAGGAGGCGGACGCGCTGCACGCGCGCTTCGCCGATCCGGCGTCGGACTTCCTGTCGCTGCTGAACCTCTGGAACCACGTCCGCGAGCGCCAGCGCGAGCTCACCGGCAACCAGTTCCGCAAGCGGCTGAAGGCCGAGCACCTGCACGTCCTGCGCATCCGCGAGTGGCAGGACCTCGTCGCGCAGCTGCGCCAGGCGGCGAAGGCCGCAGGGGTGCATCGCAACCAGACCCCGGCCGAGCCCGGCGACGTGCACCGCGCGCTGCTGGCCGGCCTGCTCTCGCATATCGGGCTGCGCGACCCGCGCCGGCGCGACTACGCGGGCGCACGCGGCGGTCGCTTCGCGATCTTCCCCGGCTCGGTGCTCTCCCGCCGCCAGCCCGACTGGGTCATGGTCGCCGAGCTGGTCGAGACGTCGCGGCTCTGGGGACGGACCGGCGCGCGGATCGACCCGGGGTGGATCGAGCCGCTCGCCGGCCACCTCGTCCGCCGGATGTACGACGACCCATATTGGGATCGCAAGCGAGGCTCGGTCGTCGCGAAGGAGCGGGTGACGCTGTACGGGCTTCCGATCGTCGAGGGCCGCAAGGTCGCGTACGGCCGCATCGACCCGGTGACGTCGCGGGAGCTGTTCATCCGCAAGGCGCTCTTGGAGCGCGAGTGGCAGACCCGCCACGCGTTCTTGCAGGCCAACGCGAAGGCCCTGGAGGAGATCGAGGCCCTCGAGGATCGGGTGCGCCGTCGCGGGATCCTCGTCTCCGACCAGGTCCTCTACGACTTCTTCGATGCCCGTGTGCCCGAGACGGTCGTGTCCGGTCAGGACTTCGACCGCTGGTGGCGCGCCGCGCGCCGCGCCGAGCCCGATCTGCTGACCTACACGCGCGAGCTGCTCGTCGACCCGGTCGCCGCCGAGGGGCTGGCCCGCCGCGGCTGGCCGGCGACCTGGCGCCAGGGTGACCTGGAGCTGGAGCTGACCTACCGCTTCGAGCCCGGCGCGCAGGACGACGGCGTGACGGCCCGCATCCCGCTGCGGGCGCTCGGCGCCGTGCGCTCCGAGCGCTTCGAGTGGCTCGTTCCCGCGCTGCGGCGCGAGCTGCTCACGGCGCTCCTGCGCGGGCTGCCGAAGGATCTGCGGCGCCCGCTCGTCCCGGTCCCCGAGGTGGTCGGCCAGGTCCTGGAGCGCCTCGAGCCCCGCAGGGCGCCGTTGCTCGAGGATGTCACCCGGGTCCTGGCCGAGATCCGCAACGTGCGGGTCCCGGCCGATGCCTGGGATCTCTCCAAGCTGCCCGACCACCTGCGGATGCGCTTCCAGATCGAAGGCCCCGAGAGCCAGGTCCTCGCCGCCGGCCGCGACCTCGAGACGCTGCGCGAAGAGGTCCGGCCGCGCCTGCGCGCCGAGCTGGCGACCGCGGCGGCGGGGCTCGAGCGCACGGGCCTCACCGCCTGGGGCGACCTCACGCTGCCGAAGACGATCGCGCTTCCCGGCACCGGCCAGGCAGTGCGTGCGTACCCCGCCCTCGTCGACGAGGGGGAGACCGTCGGCGTGCAGGTGCTCGACACGGCGGTCGCGCAGACGGCTGCGATGCGCGCCGGGACGCGGCGGCTGCTCGTGCTCGGCGCTCCGTCGCCGCTGCGCGCGGTGCAGCAGCGGCTCGGGGTCGCGGCCGCGCTGACGCTGTCGGGCGGCGCGCACCTGGAGGACGCGCGCGACGCCGCTGTGGACGCGCTCGTCGCCGAGGCCGGCGGCCCCGTGTGGGACGGCGACGCGTTCGCTCGGCTGCAGGCGCACGTGAGCGCCCGGCTGGTCGCGGGCACGGCGCAGGTCGCGGAGGCGATGGTCGCAGTGCTGGACGCGGCGCGCGACGTGCGCCTCGCGCTGGAGGACCTGCGCGGCGCGCAGTCCCGCGAGGTGCGCGCCGACGTCGAGCGCCAGCTGGACCGGCTGGTGCCGCCGGGCTTCGCGACCCGCGCGGGTGCGGCCCGGCTCGGCGACCTGCAGCGCTACCTGCGCGCCGCGGAGCGGCGCCTGCAGCGGCTCCCGGACGGCCTCGGCGCCGATCTGCAGAAGATGGGGGTCGTCCACGAGCTGGAGGAGCTGGCGGCGACCCGCCCGGATCTCGAGGACGTCCCCTGGCTGCTGGAGGAGCTGCGCGTCGGTCAGTTCGCGGAAGCGCTGGGAACGAAGGGGCAGGTGTCCGCGAAGCGGATTCCGCCGGCTGCTGACGGCGTGATGCCCGTGGCCCTCGCGTCGCTGGTGCTGCTCGCGCCGCCGGGCTGGGCGCCCGGCACGCGCGCCGCGGACGCCTTCGCGGACAACCGCGCGGGCAAGGTCTCCTTCGCGGTGCGCACCGAGCGCCGGCTGTGGGGCCGGACGCCGGACGCCACCGTCCACTCCCTGAGTCTCGTGAAGGCCGTGCTGCTCGTCTCGACGCTGCAGACGGCACGCGACCGAGCGCTCACCGCGACCGAGCGGCGCGATCTTCGGCCGATGATCCGCGAGTCGAGCAACGCGGCGGCGTCGCGGGTGATGGCGCGCCTCGGGCGCGAGCGCATCGAGCGCACGGCGAGGGGTGCGGGCATGCCCCGGTTCCGCCTCGCCGACCGCTGGGGTCTCAGCGCGACGACGGCGCGGGAGCAGACGCGCTTCTTCCTGCGCATCGACGGGGCGATACCGGCGTCGCACCGCGCCTACGGCATGCGGCTGCTGCAGTCCGTGGTGCCCGCGCAGCGCTGGGGCATCGGGGAGGTCGTCCCGCCCGGCTGGACCGCGGCCTTCAAGGGCGGCTGGACCGACGGACCGGGCCTGTCCGAGCACCAGGTCGCTCTGCTCACGCGCGGTGGGGAGCGCGTCGCGGTGGCCGTCATGAGCACGGGGCAGCCCGGCCACGCCTACGCGCGCCGTGGTCTGCGGGGCGTCTTCGCGCGGCTGCTCGCTACGGCACGATGACGCCCGTGAGGGCGTTGCGGCCGGCCGCGATCTCGTTCGCGTCGTTGATCTCGGCGAGCGGGTGCACGCCGGTGATGATGGGCGCCGCGTCCAGGCGCCCGTCCTCGAGCATCTCGACGTAGCGCGGCACGTCGCGCATGACGTGCGACTGCCCCATCTGGCAGCTCACGAGCCGCTTGCCACGGATGGCGACCTCCGTCTGCGGCAGCGTCACCGACGAGCTCTGCGACGAGACGCCGGTGATGACCGCGGTGCCGGCCCGGCGGGTCATCGCGAACGCCTGCTCGATGCCCTCGGGCGGGCCCGACGCCTCGAGCGTCACGTCGGCGCCGCGGCCCTCCGTCAGCGCGCGGACCTGCTCGACGGGGTCGGCGTGCGCGGGGTTGACGACGTCGGTGGCGCCGAGCTGCAGCGCGACGTCCGTCCGCCACGCCAGCGGCTCGACGGCGATGATCCGCTCGGCGCCGGCGAGCTTCGCGCCCTGGACCATCCAGAGGCCGAGGTGCCCGCAGCCGACGACAGCGACGGTGTCGCCCGGTTGCACCTGGCCGACGTTGAACGCCGCGCCGACGCCGGTTGTGATCCCGCAGCCCAGCAGCGTCAGCGTCGTGTCGGGGAGCGTGCTGTCCAGCGGGAAGGCCCACGTGCCGCGGATCGTGATGAGCTCGGCGTAGGTCCCGATGCCGGTGACGACGGGCGTGCCGTCGGCGCGGTGCGCGACGGGACGGGCGGGCGCGAGCAGGTGCTCGCACTGGTCCGGGCGGTCCTTGCGACACCAGAAGCACACGCCGCACTCCGGCGTGCCGGGCACGAGGACGTGGTCGCCTTCCTTCACCCGCGTGACCTGCGGTCCCGCGTGCTCCACGATGCCCACCGCGGCGTGCCCGACAATGGTCGGCAGCGTCCGCGGGAGCCCGCGCATCCCGCGCTGGTTGAGGCAGTCGGTGTAGCAGTACGCGCTGGCCGTCATCCGGACGACGACATCGTCGTCCTCGGGCGTCACGGGGGTGACGTCCTCCACCTCCAGCGGCCGGCCGTACTCGACGAGGAGAGCAGCCTTCACGCCGCGGCACGATGTCAGATGCGTCCCGCTGGGCGCGTGTAGGGTCGACCGATGGCCGACGTCAGCTACGGGGACGGGTTCAAGGTCGTCTACGTCGCGCGGTTCCGCGAGGGGATGCCGCGCGACGAGGCCGGTGACTTCTGGACCAACGTGCACGCGCCGAAGGCACAGGCGCTGCCGGACATGTACCGCTACGTGCAGAGCCACGTGGTCGGCGCGATCGGGGCGCAGGGCCTCAAGCCGGGCGCGTCGGTTCCGTTCGACGGCTACTCGTGCGAGTGGTGGCGCGACCGCGCGTCGTTCGACGCCGGCATGCAGACCGAGGCGTGGAGACAGATCGTCGAGGAGGGCCCGGAGGTCTTCGAGATGGCCTCGCTGGACGGCATGTGCGCGGTGCTGCAGGAGCGCATCATCCGCGACGGCCCGACGTCGCCGTACAAGGTCGTCTGGTTCGCGAACTTCAAGCCCGGGCTGTCCGTGGAGGAGGCGTCCGACCACTGGCTGAACGTGCACGCGCCGATCGCGCTTGGCGCACCGGGCATCGACCGCTACGTGCAGAACCTCGTCGTCGGCGCGATCGGCGACGACGGCGTCTCCGACGGCCCCGTGGGCTTCCGGGGCTTCTCGGAGTGCTGGTACGCCGACGAGGCCGCGTACGTCCGCTCGCAGGAGTCCGAGGCGTGGGACGACCTGTACAAGGACGGGTTCAACTTCCTCGACGTCGAGGGCCTCGAAGGGATGAGCGCGGTGCTCGAGGAGCGGGTCATCAAGGCCTAGCGTTTCGCCCGTCCACCCTCATAGAGGAGTCGCTCGATGCCGATCCGTTCGCTCCGAGTAGCTGTTGGCGACCCACGGTGCGGACCGCGTCGATCCTGGTCGCGCGCCGCGGGGGCGCTGGCCCGCGCGGGATCGGCCGCGCGATCCCGACGCAGCCCGGCACGTGGCCGTGGGCTACGTTCGCCGTGAACCTCGCCGCGCGCGCTCCTCGCCTGGCTGACGACGCGGCTCGCAGAGGTCGTGGCCCCGTCGCGGTACTGGCGCCTGCTGCTCGGGACCGGGTTGTGCGGAGCGCTCACGACGTTCTCGACCTTCCAGATCGAGACGATCCGTCTGGCACGCGACGGGCACGGCGGGCTCGCCACCGCATACGCCGGCGTGAGCATGACCCTCGGACTGGGGCTGGCCGCCGGGATGACGGTGCTCGCCCGGAGGCATCGATACGGGTGAGCGCGCTGCTGCCGTGGATCGGGGTCGCAGCGATGGGCGCGGCGGGTGCCTACGCGCGGTTCTCCGCCGCGGGCGCCATCACAGCCGCGAGGCCGGGGGCGTTCCCGTGGGGCACGTTCGTTGTGAACCTGACCGGTGCCTTCACCCTCGGCGTCCTCACCGGCGCCGGCGTCACAGGAGACGCGCTGTTCGTGCTCGGGACAGGCTTCCTCGGCGGCTACACGACGTTCTCGACCTGGATGGTCGAGACGGAGCGCCTGGGTGAGGACGGCGACCTCCGCCGGCTGTCGCTGTACCTCCTGGGCTCGATGCTCCTCGGGCTGCTGGCCGCCCGCGTCGGGTGGGCCATCGCAGAGGCGCTGTCGTGATCGCGCGACGCGCTGAAGCTCTCGGTGTACTTCGGTGAGTCGATGGTCTCCGGGCCCGATCTGGCCTGCGACGTGCTGATGGATCGGCTGCAGCGCCACGACGTCGTCTGCAGCGTGCTCCTGCGCGGCATCGAGGGTTTCGGCATCAATCGCCGATCCACGCACAGCGGTTCCCGGATGTGTCGAGCGATCTGCCGCTGCTGGCGATGGCCGTCGGCACGCGCGACGACGTGCTCGCGACGATCCCGGACGTGGACGCGACGGTGGCCCGCGGACTCGTGACGCTCGAAGCGGGCGTCGTGGCCACGGGGGTGGACGTCGCCGATGCCGAGTTCCCGCGCGGGCCGGGGCGCGCGGCGAAGCTCACGATCTACTGCCGCGCCGGCGATCGTGCCCAGGGAGCCCCGGCCTATCGCGCGGCGGTCAGGCTCCTTCGCGCCGCCGGCGCCACCGGCGCCGTCGTGCTGCGCGGGGTGGACGGCACGCTGTCGGGACGCCGCGGCCGCGCGCGGCTGTTCGGGAGCGGCACGGGGTCGCCGATCGTGATCATCTCGGTGGGCCCGGCCGATGTGCTGCGCCGAAGTCTGCGCGATCTGGCGGAGCTCCTTCCCGACCCCGTCGTCACGCTCGAGGGGATCGCCCAGGTCAAGCACGACGGGGTGCTGCTCGAGTCGCCCCACGTCGCGGGCGGCACCGACACGTGGCAGACGCTCCGGGTCTACACGCGCCGCGCGGCGCAGACCCACGGGCGTCCGCTCTACGCGGAGCTGACGCGGCGTCTGCGGACCGCGGGAGCTGCCGGGGCGACGACGATCCTCGGCGACTGGGGCTTCTCCAGCGACGAGCATCCGCACGGAGACCGCTTTGGCACGCTGACGTCCCACCGCCCCACGTACACGTCTGCATCGACCGCCCCGAGCGGATCGCGGAGCTGTGGCCCGTGATCGACGAGGTCACGGCGGAGCACGGCATCGTCACGTCGCTGCGCGTGCCGGGCTACCGCGAGCGCTCGGGCGAGACCGTCAACGGGACCCTCGATGGCGTCTGACATCGTGCAGTCGCGGCAGCGTGCCGACGACCCCGGGCGGCGGGTCAGCACGGGGGTCGCCAGCCTGGATGGGGTGCTCGGCGAGCTGTACTGGGGTGACAACGTCGTCTGGCAGTGCGACGGCGTGGCATCCGCCGACTCGTTCTATCGGGCGATCGCATCGTTGCCCGGTGCGTTCGACGTCAGTCGCTGGGTCGCCGTCGGCCCGACGCCGAGCGCGCTGATCGCGGACCTCCCCGGGCTGGGCTCGATCGGCACCGCGCCGGGGAGCACGCCGATGGCGCCGGGCGAGCTGTTGCGCGAGGTCCGGCGCAGCTGCGACGTCCAACAGCGCAACCTCCTGCTGTTCGACAGCCTCGACACGATGGTGGAGGCGTGGGGCGTCGAGCTGACCCGCGGGTTCTTCGCCCGCTGCTGCCCGATGCTGCTCGAGCTCGGGGCGATCGCCTACTGGTCCATGGACCTGCGGCGGACGCCCACGGCGGTCACGAGCACGGTCGAGGCCGTGACCCAGTGCGTGCTCTGCCTCGACCGCCACTCCGTCCACATCACCAAGGCGGAGGGGCGCGACCCGCAGGTGACCGGCTCGCTGCTGCACTGGGACGGTGCCGAGGGCGACCCGGTGCTCACCGAGGCGGAGGTCGTCGAGCGCGTCGCAGCGTCCCTGCGTGCGGTGCGGCGGCCGCGCGGGATCTCGCAGGGGCAACTGGCGGCCCTCGCCGGCGTCACGGCGAGCGCGATCTCACAGGCGGAGCGTGCCGAGCGCGGCCTGTCGCTCTCCACGCTCGTGCGGCTCAGCTCCAGGCTGGGCGTGACGCTCGACGAACTGTTGAGCGGCGACGACCCTTCGACCTACCGCATCGGGCGGCGGACCGGCGACCCGCGCCGCGCCCCGGACCAGGACATGGCGCTCGTCAGCGGGGCCGACGTCGTCGTGGACCTCGTGCACCTCGCCGCCCGCGAGGCCGGCCTGCCGCTGACCGGCTCGACGGCCAGGCGATCGTCGCCGTCTCCCAAGGCCTGGTGCAGGTCCGCGTCGGCGACCAGACACCCGCGATCCGCGACGGCGAGGTCCTGCTCGCCGACTGCGCGGCCGTCCGCGAATGGCGCAACCTCGGTGACCGCGAGGCCGTCCTGTTCTGGATCGTGTTCGCCCGTGACGCGGCCGGGCCCGGCGCGGACGCCGGGCCCGGGGGGGGGGCGCCTACGGCCTCGGTAGGCGCCGGAGTGCCGGCGTCAGCGGCAGCCACCGGCGTCCGCTTGTGCGCGCGGCTCCGGGGTCGGCAGGGAGGTCACGATGTCCGGCTACGTCGCGGGTCTTCTCCTCGTGGTCGAGCGCCGCGCACCAGCCCCCGCGGCACGATCTTGAGACATCGGCGCTGGAGAACACCCGCGCGCGACTCGCTCGCGCACAGCCGGACAGGCGATCGACTCCGGCGCCGTGCCGAGCGGCCGCGTCACGCTCGAACGCGCCGTCGCGCTCGCACCGGTACTCGTAGATCGCCGTCATCCGCGTCAGTTCGCCGACTTCGGCACCTGCATGCCCTGCTTCACCTGGTGCGGCTTGCCGGCTCCCGGGGCCACGTCGAAGTCGAAGATCCGCCGCGGGATGTACACCGTCGCGCACGAGTTCGGGATGTCCACCACGCCCGAGAAGCGCCCCTCGATCGGCGCCGACCCCAGGATCATGTACGCCTGGATGTCGGTGTAGCCGAACTTCATCAGGTAGTCGATCGCGTGGTGGCACGCGCGCTCGTAGGACAGCTGCGAGTCCAGGTAGTGCTGCTTGCCCTGCGAGGTCCACCGACACGCCGGAGAACGCGATCCACTCCGAGTACTGCGGGTCGCGCAGGCCCGGCATGAAGATCGCGTTCTCGGAGACGCCGTAGGTCTCCATGCCGCCCTTGATCACGTCGACGTGCAGGTCCATGAACCCGCCCATCTCGATCGCGCCGCAGAACGTGATCTCGCCGTCGCCCTGCGAGAAGTGCAGATCCCCGAAGGACAGGTTCGCTCCCGTCGACGAAGACCGGGTAGAAGACCCGGGTCCCCGCCGTGAAGTTCTTGATGTCCTGGTTGCCGCCGTTCTCGCGCGGCGGGCGGTGCGCGCCGCCTCGCCGGCGACGCGGTCGAACTCGGCGCCCGTCGAGCGTCGCCGAGGATCGCGCTGTCCGGCAGCGGCGGCAGCGCCAGCGGCGGCACGCGGTCCGGGTCGGTCGCGATCAGATCGGTCTCGCGCTTCGTCCACTTCGCGAGCAGCTCCGCCGACGGCGCGGTGCCCATCAGACCCGGGTGGTGGATGCCCACGTAGGAGCACTCCGGGATGTGGCGCGATGTCGCGACGTCGCCGGTGAAGTCCCAGATCACCTTGTAGGCGTCCGGGAAGCGCTCGGTGAGGAAGCCGCCGCCGTTCGTCTTTGCGAACACCCCGGTGTAGCCCCAGCCCATGCCCGGAGTAGCGGTCCCTCGTCCTCCTGGTCGCACGCGTCGATCTCGAGGATGTCGACGATCAGCAGGTCGCCCGGCTCGGCGCCCTCGACCCGGAACGGCCCGCTGAGGACGTGCACGCCTGGAAGCGGCGCGTTGCGTACGTCGTCGGCCGAGTCGTCGTTCTTGATCGCGCCGTCGAACCACTCACGGATGTCCGCGCGGAACACCTCGCCCGGCTTGACGCTCACCTTCGGCGGGATGTCCGGATGCCAGCGGTTGTGCCCGACGTGCTTCTGGTCCGTGAACTTCTTGGTGTTGTCCAGCGGGAACAGGTTCTTGGGCATGTGAGCTCCTTCTGGGTGGACAGGGAAACGGGGTTAGGAGACGGCGCCGACGGCGATCGCGGCCGACGCCGGCCGAGTGCTCGCCGCGCGCGCGGTGGAGATGCTCCTCGGGCGTGGTGATGTCCGCGATCTCGACCGGGTCGAGCTTCGTCGGAGGCGCCCTTCAACAGCACGAACGCGAGCGTCGCGAAGCAGAACGGCAAGGTCAGCGCGGGCAGGCCCCACGGCGTGAACAGCGAGGCGATCGCGCCGAAGAGCATCGCCGCGAAGCATCGCGCACGCGACTGCGAGCAGCCCCGATCTCACCGTGAGGACGAAGAAGACGCCGCCGACGGCCAGCGCTGCGTCGAACGAGTTGAAGCCCCAGAGGCCGTTGTAGATCGCGACGCCGTTGGCGCCGAGCGCCAACCCGGTGCCCATGCCTGACGGCCGAGCCCGAGGAGGGCGAACACCGCCGCGATCCGCGAGCAGAGCGCGATGCCGACGATGATGATGATCCCCGACCAGGATCCCGTTCGCGAACCACAGTTGGCCGATCCCGCGCAAGATCGCGTTGACGATGCCCTCCAGGTTGTTGGCCGACGCGGCGTTCGCCCGCCGAGCGCAGCGTGTTGGAGACGCTGCCCTCCGTGACCTGGGCCTGGGCGGGGCGATGAGCCCGCCCACCCGGCCGTTGGCGAAGTTCAGCGCGCCGATGAGGAAGATCAGCGTGATGAAGTTGAAGGCCAACGTGAACGGCGGCACCTTCCACGACGCCGACGAACACCGCGGCCAGCGCGGCGTGCAGCACTGTCGAGAAGAACGCGGCGACGACGATCCAGACCATCACCATCGATGTCCCAGTCGGGCTGGAGGAACAGCGACAGGCCGGCGCCGACGAGCACGCCGTTGAAGCCGAACAGACCAGCGCGGATCGCGCCGCGGTCCATCCCGATCAGGACCGCCGCGAGCGGTCGAGACGACGAGCCCGAGGGCGCCGGCGAAGCCCAACCACGGCTTGGCGACGACCATCGCCACGAGGATCGCCAGGCCCGTGAGCGGGTTGTTCATGAAGCAGACCTGACCCACGCCGCGCAGGCACGAGTCCACGAAGGCGAGCGCAGGGTTGGCGTCAGCTCGCTTGCCTACGTCGGCCATGGTCCCATCGAACATCACGATTGCGTGCCCCCCCGGGTGGATCGCCGGCGTCGCGCCGTTGCGATCATCAGAGTCGATCCGGGTGGCCGTGTGAACGCACGGCAAGCAGCGATGGCATGGCGCGTTCGCACTCAGTTTCCGGTCCGTTGCGTGGCGGGCCGGAACAAGGGCACCGCTCCCGGCCGGGGTGACAGCGCTGCTTACACGTAGTCGGCCTGGTTGAGCACGAGGCCCCGCTCGATGAAGTCCTGCCGGGGCGGGCCGAAGACGTCCACGAGCAGCGACGTCCCCTCGCCCAGGTCCTGGGAGGTGTGCTCGACGCCGGCGGGGATGATCGTCACGGACGGGGCGCCGCAGCGGATGTGCTCGTCGGGGCGCCAGGAGCTCATGTCCGGCACCCACGGGTAGCGCAGATGGTGGATCCAGGCGCCCTCGAGGACCAGCGACGCCTGTTCGAGGTCGTCGTGCCAGTGCGGGGTGAGCGCGGTGGGATCACGCCGTGCGGTGCGGGCGCCGAAGAGGTTGATCATCAGCGAGCCGGACCGGAAGACCCGGAAGCCGCCTTGGTCCACCGGGTGGTCGGCGAGCCGGTGGGCCATGAGACGGTGGCCGCCCACGGGGACCGGTGCGCTCCCCAGCGCGGCGACCGCGGGCGGGCGCTCGGCGTAGGTGGTGGCGTTGACGGCGGCCTCCGCGAGGTCCTGGTTGCGCGCAGTGAAGACGCGGGCGATCTGGCCGGTGCCGCGCGCCACGATCCGGCTGTCGCCCGGCGGCAGGATGACGAGGGTGCCCGCGTCGGCCTGGAGCCCCTCGGCCCCGGCCGAGACGTCCGCGCCCGCGTCGTACAGGAACGCCAGGTGCTCGTCGGCGTGCCCGCGACGCTCCAGGACCGTGCCCGCCTCCACACGCGTGTAGGCGACGACGAAGTTCGCGGCGCGCACGAGACCCGACGGGCCGACGTCGACGCAGGTGGCCATCGGCGGCTGGACCTTCGCGGTCGCCACTAGCCCTCCGGCGCGATCGACTGCGCGCCGGCGACCGCGGCGGCGCGCGAGTGGACCCCGAGCTTGCGGTACAGCCGCTTCAGTGCCTGGTGCACGGCGTGCTCGCTGACCCCGCGCCGCTGGGCGATCTCGCGGTTGCGCAGTCCCTGGCCGAGCAGGCGCAGCAGCTCTCGCTCGCGGGGCGTCAGCCCCGCCGCCTCCGGCGTGACCGGCGTCCCCTCGCAGCGGGCAAGGGCCACCGACGCCTGCGCCGACAGCGCGAGCGCGGTGAGCTGGTCCTGCGCGGTGAACGCGGGCGCACCCTCCGGGCGCACGAGGTTCAGCGATCCCGCCACGCCGTGGGCGGCGAACAGCGGCACGATGAGGATCCGCCCCATGCCCCACTTCGCGCAGACGGTCGGCTCGGTGCCCGAGTCGCGCTCGGTCACCACCGTCCGGCGCCGGACGAGGTGGTCCATGAGCGGGTCGTCGGCGCGGCCGAAGCGCTCGTACTCGCCCAGGAACCGTTCGGGCAGGTCGCGGGCGACGGTGCGGGTCGGCTGCAGGTCGCCGTCGAGCAGGTACACGGCCTGCCCCCGTGAGGACACGGCGCGCGACGCGAGGCCGACCGTCGTGTCGAGCACGTCGTCGACGGTCGGCGCGTCCGCGAGCCGTGTCGCGATGATGCCGAGCACGCCGCACAGCTTCGCGCGAGGAGCCGCCGAAGTCCACGTTCGGGTACTGGCGGCCCGCACGCCGCGGCGCGAGCATTGCGGCCATGTACCTCATGATCGAAGCGTGGACCCCGAAGCCCGCCTGGCTGGCTCTGACCCCCGACGAGCGCGCGGCCTACGTCGGCGGCGTGGGCGAAGGCATGGCGGCCCTCGCCGCCCGGGGTGTCACGTCGCTTGGCTGGGGGCTCGTCGACGAGGCGTCGCGCGGCAGCGAGCACGTCGCGTTCGCCGTCTGGGAGTGCTCGTCCCGCGAGGGGTGCGACGCGCTGCGCGCCGCGATCGCGCAGGCCGGCTGGTACGAGTACTTCGACCAGCTGGACTTCGGCGGCGAGGCCGGCCCGCCAGAGGCGGTACTGGGTCACCACATCGCGCTGCAGGCGCACTCGGGATGAGCACGGGACGGATGCCCGACACCGGGCTGTGCCGCGACGCCACGGAGCTCGTCCGTGCGGCGGGTCCGGAGCACCTGTTCAACCACTGCCTCCGCTCGTGGCACTTCGCGGCGCTGCTCGCCGAGCGCCACGGCGTCGCGCACGACGCGGAGGTGCTCTACCTCGGCACGATCATGCACGACATCGGGCTCGTGCACGGGCTGCGCGATCCGATCCGCTTCGAGGTCACC
Organism: uncultured Solirubrobacterales bacterium; assembly: GCA_963837655.1. Classification (GTDB taxonomy): domain Bacteria; phylum Actinomycetota; class Thermoleophilia; order Solirubrobacterales; family Solirubrobacteraceae; genus CAVVSD01. Next base: position 526,991 of record CAWIOK010000021.1, on the reverse strand, counting down.
GGGGCGAACGTCGCGCGTGACGAGCTCACGGCGCGTGGTCTGGACGCGGCCCGCGCCGAGATCGTCTGGGACCTGATCGCCCTGCACACGAGCGTCGGCATCGCCGAGCACAAGGGCCCGGAGGTCGCGCTGGCGCACATGGGCATCAGCGTCGACGTCGTGGGTCGCTGGGCGGAGGAGATCGAGCCCGCCGAGCTCGACGCGGTGCTCGCGATCGCGCCGCGCGCGGGCTTCGATGACGACTTCCTGGACCTGGTGGCCGAGCATGTGCGCGCGAACCCGCACGTCAGCCTGTTCAACTGGATGGACGGCGTCGGCCGCGACCGCTGCGAGGGGCACCTCTCCCCCGACTTCGTCGAGATCTTCCACGCCAACCCGGTGGGCGCCCGATGAGCACCGGCTGGGTCGTCGACGAGCTGCTGTTCTGGCACGACACCGGCATGGCGGCGCACTTCGTGCCGTCCGGCGGCTACGTCGAGCCGATGCCGCACGTGGAGTCCCCCGCGACGAAGCGCCGGTTCTGGTCGCTCGTGGAGCGCACCGGGCTGGCGTCGCAGCTGCAGCGGCTGCAGCCGCAGCCGGCGACCGAGGCCGATCTCCTGCGCTACCACACCGAGGCCTACGTCGAGCGCATCCGGCGGCTGAGCGCCGAGAACGGCGGCGAGGCGGGGATCGACACGCAGATCGGCCGCGGCTCCTACGAGATCGCCCTGCTGTCGGCGGGCGCCGCGTACCGCGCGGTGGACGCGGTGCTGCGCGGGGAGGTCGCCAACGCCTACGCGCTCACGCGCCCGCCAGGCCACCACGCGCTGCCCGACCTCGGCATCGGGATGTGCGTGTTCGGCAACGTGGCGCTCGCCATCCTGCGCGCGCGCGAGGAGCACGACCTCGGCCGCGTCGCGGTCGTCGACTGGGATGTCCATCACGGCAACGGCACGCAGGTCGCGTTCTCCACCGAACCGTCCGTGCTCACCATCTCGCTGCACCAGGACGACTGGCTGCCGCCGGACTCCGGCCACACGAGCGAGAACGGCGACGGCGACGGTGCGGGCGCCGCGCTGAACGTCCCGCTCCCCGCCGGCTCGGGCTGGGGCGCCTACCGGGCGGCGATGGAGCGGGTCGTCGTCCCCGCCATCGCCAGGTTCGCGCCCGACCTCGTCGTCGTGGCGTCGGGGCTGGACGCCGCGGGCTTCGACCCGCTCGCGCGGATGATGCTCCACAGCGAGGCCTACCGCGCGATGACGCGGATGCTCCTCGACGTGTCCGGCGGGAGGCTCGCGATGTGCCACGAGGGCGGCTACGACCCCGCCTACGTGCCGTTCTGCGGCCTGGCGATCGTCGAGGAGCTCTCCGGCATCCGCACCGACTGCGCCGACCCGTACCTGGGCGTACTGCAGCGCGGTCCGGCCGAGGCGCTGCAGCCGCACCAGGAGGCGGCGGTGCAGCGTGCCGCCGCGCTCGTCGAGCGGGTGCCCGCCTAGGCCACCCGCACCGCGATCCCCAGCGCCGCCGACCCGAGCAGGCCGGCCGCGGCGCGGACGTGGTTGGCCCCGGTCCACTCCGACAGGTACGTCGTCCACGCGGCGGCCGTGCCCGGAGCGTCCGGGGGCAGCGCGGCGAGCGCGTCGTTGCGGGGCACGTGGAACGCCACCGTCAGGCCGACCACGCCCACGAGGTACAGGGCGGCGCCCGCGATGAGCCACGGGGCGTAGGGCTCGTCCAGCGCGCGGAGCGCGACGACGATCAGGGCGACGCAGACCAGCGCGGTCCCGGCGAACACGAGCATGAACGGCGCCCGCACCGCAGTGACGTTGATGGACTGCATCGCCGCCACGCCCTGCGTCGTCGGCAGTCGCTGCAGGGCCGGCATGACGAACGCCGAGAAGGCGAACAGCACACCGCCGTTGCAGGCGGCGCCGACCGCGCCGAGGAGGACGAGCGCGGCGACCGCTCCGCTCATCGGAGGGCCTCCCCGACGTCGGGCGCGAGCGCGTCCTCGGCCAGGTTCCGCGCGCACCGGCTGCAGCCGTTCCTGCCGGTCCCGCCGCTGACGGGCACCGTGTCGTGGGAGGTTGTGCTGTGCATGTCGTCCAGTGTGCGTGGCGTCCCGCGGATGCGCCATGACCGGACAGCCGCGATCCATGCCCGATCGTCCACCGTCCCGGGACGGGCGATACGGTAGGCCGCATGGACGGTCCCATCCCCGTGCTGCGCACCGATCCGCTCGGCGAGGCACTGCACCTCCTGCGCATGGACGGCGCCTTCTACTGCCGCTCGGAGCTCAGGGCGCCGTGGGGGCTCGAGCTCCCGGCGCTGCCCGGCTACCTCTGGTTCCACGTCGTGACGACCGGGTCGCTCCGGCTGGAGGCGGGCGGGACCGTCCGGACGCTCGGCCCGGGCGAGATCGCCCTCGTGCCGCGCGGGGAGGGGCACGTCCTGCGCAGCGAGGCCGGCGCTCCGGCGCCGAGCATCCTCGCGGTGCCCCGCAAGCAGCTCAGCGAGCACTACGAGGTCCTGCGGCTGGGCGGCGACGGGCCGGCGACGACCCTGGTCTGCGGCGCCGTCCGCTTCGGCCATCCGGCGGCCGCATCCTTCGTCGGGGCGCTGCCCGAGATCCTGCACCTGGAGGGCGTCGAGCGCCTCCAGGCGGCGCTGTCGCTGCTCGCCGCCGAGGCCCGCGAGCCGCGGCTGGGCGGTGAGGCGGTCATCACCCGGCTGGCCGACATCCTGATCATCCAGGCGCTGCGCGCGTGGATGGAGACCGACGCGGGCGCGCACACGGGTTGGCTCGGCGCGCTGCGCGACGAGCAGATCGGGCGTGCGATCGCGCTCATCCACCGCGACCCGGCGCGCGACTGGACCGTCGAGTCGCTCGCCCGCGAGCTCGCGATGTCGCGGTCGGCGTTCGCCGCGCGGTTCACCGCGCTGGTCGGCGAGCCCGCGATCGCCTACGTCACGCGCTGGCGCATGCAGGTCGCGGTGGCAGCGCTGCGCGACGAGCACGCCACGGTGGGCGAGCTCGCCGGCAGGCTGGGCTATCGGTCGGAGGCGGCGTTCGCGCGGGCCTTCAAGCGCGAGACGGGCATGCCGCCCGGCGCCGTCCGCCGCCTCCCTGATGCGCTGGAGGCCTTCGTTCCGGCGGCCTAGGTCGCTCGCAGCCGCGCCTCCCTGACAGCTGGGGTGTACAACCGGTGCCATGACCGAGATCAGCCGCGGGCTGCTGGCCACCTGCTGGACCCATGCGGGCGACGCACGACCACTTCGCGGCGACGGCACCAGCCCGCTCACGGTGCGCGAGCGCATCGAGGCGACCGCGCGGGCCGGGTGGGAGGGGTTCGGGCTCGGGCCCGCCGACCTACGGCGTGCGCTGGAGACGTCGACGCTCGCCGACCTGCGTGCGATGTTCGACTCCAACGGCATCGGGCACGTCGAGCTCGAGTTCCTCGCCGACTGGTGGACCGAGGGCGAGCGCCGCGCGGCGTCCGACGAGCTGCGGGCGCTGCTGTTCGACGCGGCCGAGGCGTTCGGCGCGCGAGCGATCAAGGTCGGCGGTGAGGTGGGCGGCCACCCGGTGGATCCCGATCGCTTCCGCGCGGAGTTCGACGCGCTCGCCACCGAAGCAGGCGAGCGCGGCACCCGCGTGGCGCTGGAGTCGATGCCGATGTCGCACCTCTCGACGACGCGGGCCGCGGCCGAGGTCGTGCGCGATGTCGGCAACGCGCACGGCGGACTGTGCGTCGACGTCTGGCACGCGCGGCGCAGCGGCGCAACCGATCAGGAGCTGCGCGAGTGCGTCGCGATCGACCAGCTCTTCGTCGTCGAGCTGGAGGACGCCGCGGCCCAGGTCGTCGGCTCGATGTGGGACGACTCCTGCGACCGGCGGATGCTGCCGGGCGAGGGCGATCTCGACGTCGCAGGCTTCGTCGCGACGATGCACGAGCTCGGCTGGCGCGGGCTGTGGGGCGTCGAGATGATCTCCGAGGCCCACCGGGCGCTGCCGGTCGACGAAGCGCTCGCACGGGCACGCGCCGCGACCCTCGGCTGCATCGGCGCCGCGGAGGAGCTAGTCGGCTAGGCCGGCCGACGCGACCACGCCCTCCTCCTGCTCGAGGCGCTCCACCCGGCGGCTGTGGGTCGGCGGCGTGCTGCCGGGTAGCACCCAGCTGATGACCGCGGCGAGGATGCAGATGGCGGCGGCGACGACGAACGTGGTGCGGTACGCGCTGGAGATCGGGTCGCCGAACGCGCGCACCAGGGTGATGCTCAGGCCGCTCCCGATCGAGAACCCGACGTAGCGCGACACCTGGTAGAAGCCCATCGCGCTGCCGGTCTCGCTCCGCGGGATCGCGACGACGATCAGCCCGGGGAGCGCCGCGAACGTGAGCCCCAGGCCCAACCCGATGATCCCCATCGCGACGAGCGACTGCCACAGCGTCTCGGCCGTCGCGGCGAAGAACGCCATGCCGGAGCCCACCACGAGGCAGCCCCCCGCGAGCACCGCGCGCTGCCCCAGCCGCTCCTGCAGCGCTGGCAGGAACCGGCTGGCGACGAAGCTGCCGGCCGAGAGCGGCACAAGTGTCAGCCCCGCGGTGAACACGCTCGCGCCGAGCCCGAACCCGCTCGGCGTCGAGAGCTGGGCGAACTGCGTCATCAGCGCGATGGCGATGTACATGGCCATGCCCAGCACGCCCCCGACGACGTTGGCCGTGAGCACGACGCGGTGGCGCACGAGCCGCAGGTCCACGAGCGGGTCCGAGGTCGACAGCTCGCGCAGGCCGAAGAGGAGCAGGAAGACGGCGGCGACCACCAGGAGGCCGAGCGTGCCGGGCGCAGTCCAACCCCAGTCGGGCCCCTTCTCGAAGGCGATGAGCAGGCACACCAGGCCGATCGCGATCGTGATCGCCCCTGCGACGTCCAGACGACCGCGGTAGGCAGCGTCCGAGGACTCCGGCAGCACCAGCGCGGTCGCGATGAACGCGACGACCGTCAACGCGGTCCCCACCCAGAAGGCGGTCTCGAGGCTCGCGTGCTCGGCGATGAAGCCGGTGATCGGGTAGCCGAGTCCGACGCCGACCGCCGCGACGACGGACAGCAGTGCGATCACGCTCGGTGCGCGGCGGTCGGAGAGGTGGTCGCGCGCCGCGGCCATCGTGAGGGGCATGAGGGCCAGGCCGACGCCCTGCATCGCGCGGCCCGCGATGAGCAGCGGCAGGTTGCCCGCGACCGCCGCGAGCGCGCCGCCGGCGGCGACGACCGCGAGGCAGCCCAGCGTCACGATGCGGCGGTGGCGTCCGTCCCCGAGGCGCCCGACGATCGGCGTCGCGACCGCGCCGACGAGCAGCGTGGCGGTCAGCGACCACTGCGCACTGGAGACGCTCGCGTGCATGTCGCGCGCGATCGAGGGGATGAGCGGCGCGCCGAGGCTGGAGATGATCGACACGACCATCCCGACGTAGACGAGCGTCGGGACGAACGCTCGCTCGCGCAGGCTGTCGGTGTCATCGCGCGCGGACATTCGCCCCGACGACGCTAGCGGTGCGCCTCAGTCGCTCATCCGCAGGACCGGCTTGATCGTCGCGCCCGACTCGGAGTCGTGGAAGGCGTCGGCGATGTCCTCGAACGCGTAGTCGCGGATCAGCCGGTCGAACGGGAAGCGGCCCTGCCGGTACAGGTCGATCAGGAACGGGACGATCACGTCGGCGGCGACGCCGCCCTGCACGATCCCCATGATCGCGTGCCCGCCGTGCATGACCGCCGTGAGGTCGGGGACCCAGTCCTCCTGCGGCGGCCCGACGAACCCCGCGGTCCCCTGCGGCGCGAGCGCGGCGACCATCTGGTCGTAGACACGGGCGGAGCGCGTCGTGTTGAAGGTGAACCCGGCGCCGCCGACGGTGAGCTCGCGGATCGCCTCCACGGGATCGGCGTCGCGCGCGTCGACGGCGTCCGTGGCGCCGAGCTCGAGGGCGAGCTCGAGCCGCGAGGGAACGACGTCGACGGCGACGATGGTGGTCGCTCCGGCGACCTTCGCGGCCATGATCGCACCGAGCCCGACCGAGCCAGTGCCGAACACGGCCAGCGACGACTTCGGACGGACGCCCAGCGTGTAGAGCACGGAGCCCGCGCCGGTCGGCACGCCGCACCCCAGCGGCGCGAGGAGCTCCAGCGGCAGATCGGCGGGGACCTTGACGGCCGAGGAGGCCTGGGCGAGTGCGTGGCGCGCGAAGGAGGACTGACCGAAGAAGTGCCCGTGGATGAGCGTGCCGTCCTGCGACAGGCCGCTGGTCCCGTCGGCGCGCAACCCGCCGAAGTTGCGCGCCAGCCCCTCCACGCAGTACGGGTAGGCGCCGCGCAAGCAGCTCGCGCACATGCCGCAGTGGCTCGCGGCGCTCATGATCACGTGGTCGCCGGGGGCGAACCCGGTCACCCCGGGTCCCACGTCCTCGACGATCCCCGCGCCCTCGTGGCCGAGGACGATCGGCTTGGGGCCGGTGCCCCCGTGCACCGACAGATCGGTGTGGCACACGCCGGCCGCCACGACGCGGACCAGCAGCTCGCCCGCCTGCGGGTCCTGCAGCTCGACCGGCTCGATGATCGGGTGCGGTGTCCCGTCGCGGGAGACCGCTGCTTCTGTGCGCATCACGCGCATGTTGCCTGCCGCACCCATCTCTGACTAAAGTCAGAGAATGGACGAGGTCGCCCAGGTCCGTCGCTTCAACCGCACCGTGACCGAGCGCGTCGGCGCGCTCGACGACCGCTTCCTCGCGCGCGAGCGGCCGCTGGGCGAGGCCCGCGTCCTCTGGGAGATCGGCGAGGACGGCTGCGACGTTCGCACGCTGCGCAGCCGGCTGGATCTGGACTCCGGCTACCTCAGCAGGCTGCTGCGCAGCCTCCAGGACGCCGGGCTCGTGGCCGTCGAGCCCGCGCCGGGCGACCGGCGCGTGCGCACCGTGCGGCTCACCGAGCCCGGCCGGACGGAACGGGCGGTGCTCGACCGCCGTAGCGACGACCTCGCCGCGGGGCTCCTTGCGCCGCTCAGCGCCTCGCAGCGGACCCGGCTCGTCGGCGCGATGGCGGAGGTCGAGCAGCTGCTCAGCGCCGCCATGGTCCGGCTCTCGCCGCTCGATCCGTCACACCCGGACGCGCGTCATTGCCTGGGCGAGTACGCGGCCGAGCTCGACCGGCGTTTCGAGAGCGGCTTCGACCCCGGCCGCGGCACGCCGGTCGACGACGACGCGATGCGCCCGCCGAGGGGGTTGCTGGTCGTGGCGTCGCTGCGCGCGGAGGCCGTCGGCTGCGGCGTCCTGCGCCACCACGAGGGCGGGTGGACGGAGATCAAGCGCGTATGGATCTCGCCGTCCGTTCGCGGCCTCGGGGTCGGCAGGCGCCTCCTGCGCGACCTCGAGGCGCGCGCCGCGGACCACGGACCGGTGGTGCGCCTGGACACCAACGCCGTGCTCGCGGAGGCGATCGCGATGTACCGGGCGGGCGGCTACATGGAGATCGAGCGCTTCAACGACAACCCCTACGCCCACCACTGGTTCGAGAAGCGCGTGGGCTAGCCACCCAGCTCGTCGGGCACCACGATGAGCTGGCGCTCCCTGCCGTCGCGCAGCAGCGTCACCACGAGGCGCGACCCGACGAGGTCGCCCTCCAGCGCCCGCTGCACATCGGCCACGCCGCTGAGGCGATCGCCGTCCAGCGCGACCATGAGGTCGCCCGCGCGGATGCCTGCGCGATCGGCGGGCCCGCCGGACACGACCTCGCCGACCTCGACGACGGGCGGGTCGCCGTGGCGCTCGCGCCCCGCGGGAGGGATCGGGCGGGGCGACCCGGTGATGCCCAGGTAGCCGCGGCGGACGCGCCCATCGGTCATGAGCGCCCCGATCACACGGCGCGTGGCGTGGTTGATCGGCACGGCCAGTCCGAGGCCCATGCCCGCGACGGCGGTGTTGACGCCGACGACGCGCACGTCGCTTGTCACGAGTGCGCCCCCCGAGTTGCCCGGGTTCAGCGACGCGTCGGTCTGGATGACGTTGTCGATCGTGCGGACCGTCTCCCCCGCTCGGGCGGGCAGCGACCGGCCGAGCGCTGAGACGACGCCCGCCGTCACCGAGCCCGCGAAGCCGTTGGGGTTGCCGATCGCCACGACGAGCTGCCCGACGCGCAGGCGCTCGGCATCGCCGAGCGTGGCCGGCGTGAGGTCGTGATCCTCCGTGCGCACGACCGCGAGGTCGGTGAGCCCGTCGGCGCCGACCGGCGCGAAGCGCGTCTCGCGCCCGTCGGTGAACGACGCGACGCCGCTGCGTGTGCCGCCCCGGCGCCCGGTGACGACGTGGGCCGACGTGAGCAGGAAGCCGTCACGGCTGAGGACGATGGCGCTGCCCGCGCCCATCGGGACCTCCGCGCCGTCGCGCCGGCGGCCGTGGACCCGGAGGTTGGCCACCGACGGCGCCAGCGCCTCGGCGATGCCGGACACGGTGCGGGAGTAGGCGTCCATCGCCTCGTCCTCGGTCGGGAGGGAGGTCGCGGCGGCGCTCATGCCTCGACCTCCTCGCCCTCGACGCGGAGCGTCAGCCGGTCGGTCCCCCGCAGGAGATCGAGCTCGAGCGGGCCGGGTCCTGCCGCATCCACGGCGCCGTGCAGGTCGTCGAGCCCGGTCACCGCCGTCCCGTTGGCACCGACGACGACGTCGCCGCGCGTGATGCCCGCCCGGTCGGCCGGGCTGCCGTCCTTGACGCCGCGGACGAGCAGCCCGTCGACGGGGTCCAAGCCGACGGCGGCGCGCATCCGGCCGGTCTGCCGGGCGCCGACGAGCGCGATACCGAGGCGACGGGGCGCGGTCCGCTCGCCGGACGCGAGCGCGGTCGCGCGGTCGCGCAGCGCCGTCGCGGGCCAGGCGAGCAGCAGCCCGCCGTCGCGGCGCAGCGCGTTGAGCCCGACGATCGCGCCGGAGCGGTCGACGAGCGGCCCGCCGCCGGCGCCGCGGGGCAGCGGGGCGGTGTGCTCGATGGCGTCGGGGATGAGCCGGCCGGCGGGGCCGCGGACGCCGCGCGGGGCACTGGCGACGGTCCCGCCGGTGACGCGGAGGCCCCGCCCGCCGGGGTCGGCGAGCGCGTAGACCTTCACGCCGAGCCGCGGCGCGGCGTCCGCGGTCGACCAGGTGGCGGCCGGTGCGGGGGCCTCGGTGCGCAACACGGCGAGGTCCACGCTGGGATCGACGCCGACGACGGTCGCGGCGTGGGTCGCGCCGTCTCCGGTCACGAGGGTGAGCTCGTCGCGATGCACGTTGCGCGCGAGCGTCGCGACGATGCCCGGCGCGACGAGCACGCCCGCCCCGCCGCGGGTTCCGTCCTGCATGCCGACGACCGAGGGTCCGATGCGCGCGGCGATGTCTTCGATGGCGGTCATGCGTCCCTTCTCACTTGCGATCTGCAAGTGAAAACTAGCAAGCCCGTAGACTTCGGCCCGTGAGCGATCTCCCGCTCGACGTGCTGGACCGCGTCGCCCGGCTCGTCGGGGACCGGTGGTCGATGCTGATCGTCGGTGCCCTCGCAGGCGGCGGCCGCCGCTACGGCGAGCTCAGCGCGCTGGTCGAGGGCATCTCCTCCAACGTGCTGGCCGCCCGGCTCTCCGACCTCACAGCCGCGGGCCTGATCGTCGGCGAGCCGTACTCGCCTCGGCCCGACCGGCTGCGCTACGAGCTCACCGCGGAGGGTCGTGCGCTCGTCGACGCCCTCATGGGCCTCGCCGCGTGGGGCGCCGAGCACGCACCGGGCTCCGGCGACGACCTGGCGCTGCGCCACGAGGCGTGCGGTGGGGCGCTGCAGGCCCGTTGGTACTGCCCCACGTGCGACGTCGAGGTCGTCCCCGGCGACGACACCCAGGTCTTCCAGGCTTAGGCAGGCGCGGCGATCGTGCGGTCGAGCAGCGCGAACAGCTCGTCGAAGTGGCGCTCCGCCGCCGGCTCGTTGTAGACCGCCGTGTCCGACATCGTCCAGCCGTGCGCCGCGCCCTCGTAGAGCTCGGAGCGATACGTCAGCTCGGTCTCCGCGAGTGCCCGCTCGAGGAGCACGATCTGCTCGGCCGTCATGCTGTGGTCCTGGTCGGCGTGCCCGAAGTACAGCTCGGCGTCGAACGCACCCGCACTCTGGTGCGGGCTCTCGGGATCGTCGGCCACGGCGAGGTTGCCGCCGTGGAAGCTCGCCAGGGCGGCGACGCGCCCGGGGTGCGAGCGTGCGATGTGCCAGCCGACGCGGCCGCCCATGCAGTAGCCGGTGATCGCGACGGAGCCCGGCGCGGCGCGCTCGGACAGCGCGGCCAGGTAGGCGTCGCCGTCGGACGCGACCACGTCGGCGGTCAGCGCGCCGATGAGCGGCCGCACCTGCGCGATGAACGCGGCGCGGTTGTCGGGGTCTTTGAGGTCGGGCAGTGGGAAGACCGGCGCCCGGCCGGCGCGGTACAGCGTGTTGGGCGCCAGCACCACGAAGCCGCGGGCGGCGATGCGGTCGGCCATCTCCTGGATGCGAGGACGCAGGCCGATGGCGTCCATGACGAAGAGGACCCCGGGATGCTCACCCTCGTCTGGCATCGTGAGGTAGGCGTCGGCAACGCCGTCCGCCGTCGGTACGTCGATGGTCTCGCTGCGCATCACCACAGAATCGCACCCTTCGTGATCTGTCGCCGGTGCTGGCGAAGCGGGGCTCTTCCGGCAGTCGCGCTAGACGGACGCAGCCCGGCCGCTCTTGGGGCGGAACGCGCCCTCGAGCTGATCCTGCGAGAAGTGGCCGACGACGTCGCCGCGGGTGGCGAAGCGGAACAGCGCGACCCGGAAGACCGCGTTGAGCGTCGTCTGCACCAGCGCGGCGAGGACGACGACCACGACGCCGATCGCGATCACGACGGCGCCGAGCGCCACGACGCTGCCCGTCAGGAAGGCCCCCGCCACGATGAGCAGGATCCCCGGCAGGATGCCGACGAGGAAGACCACCCCGCCGATCGTGGCCGACCCGACGACACCCTCGCCCCACCGCTCCTTGATGACGCCCATCGACCGCGTGATCGCGTCCTTGGGACCGACGCCCTCCAGCGCGATGATCGGGACGACGAAGAACGTCGCGACGGTCCAGGCGAAGTTCGCCAGGCCGCCCACGATCGAGCCGACGATGTTGCCCGCGGCCTCGCGCAGGAGCGCCTGCAGCGCGGTGATCGCCGCGCCGATGACGAGCATGACGGCCGACCACCGCAGGATGACGCCGAGCCGCCCGCGGGCGGCGGCGACGCCCTCGCCGAACGTCGTGTCCTCGCCGTCGAGCGCCCGCGTCGCGCAGGCGGCCAGCGCCACCGCGCAGAACTGGCCGATGACGATGAGCAGGTAGAGCCCGGCGACGATGAACGGGATCGCCGGCCAGATCGAGTTCGTGGATGCGCCGAGACCGGCGCCGATCCCGAAGAACACCGCGGCCACGAGGAGCGCGCAGACCGCGGATACCGCCGGGAACACGAGCAGGGAGCGATCTCCCTTGACGACGACCCAGCTCTGCTTCGTCAGCGCCCAGCCGCGCCCGATCCGTCCCATCTGGTCTGCAAACGTACAGACGCGGCCGGAGGCGTGCCAGAGACGACGAAGGCCCCCGGGGGGCCGGGGGCCTTCGTACGAGACATCGGCGTGCCGCGGGCGCCCTACTTGTTGGCGCGGTCCTGCGTCGGCGTGTCGTTCGGGTTGCCGTCGCGGTCCAGGCACAGGCGCAGGAACTGCACCGTGCGGATCTTCCGGCCGTCGGCGAGCTTGAGGTACGTCGTGATCGTCCGCAGCTGCCCGCGCGGGACGGTCAGGTCGCGGTAGTCGGCCGTCACGCGGTACCGCTTATGGCCGCGGACCGTGACGATCTTGAAGGAGCCGTACCGCTCGACGCCGCGGACGAGCACCTTGTCGATGCCGACGACCTTCTTGCCCTCGAGGGTCCGCCGTACCAGGAAGCTGTACCGGCGCTGCGAGGTGCAGACGAACTGCGACAGGTCCTCACCGGCGACTCCGCCCGACGTCGTCGGGGCGCGTCCCTGCGCGGTGCTGGGCGCGGTCCCGCTGGCCGGGTTCGTCGTCGAGCCCTGCTGGCTGCTGCTGTTCGTCGTCTGCTGCACGATCGTGACCGAGGGCGCCTGAGGCGGGCAGTTCGTGATGACCGTCGTCTGGACCGGCCCGGTCCCGGTCTCGCCCTCCGACGTCGTCCACGTGAACCAGCCCATCACGACGTGCGAGCCGGCGTCCGGGTTCCAGTACCCGGTGCTCGTCGTGAAGTTCGGACCGGTGGCGGTGATCGAGTGGTCCGGCTGCGGCACACCGTCGACGCTGGTGTGCAGAGTCACGGTCTGCGGACCGGACGGAAAGTCGGAGAACGTCCCATCGATCTCGCCGCAGGACAGGTGCGGCGGCGAGTCCGAATGATTGGCCTGCGCGGCCGTGGGAACGGCGCAGACAAGGACGAGCACGATGATGGGGATCAGTCGTCTCATCCGGACATACTCCCTGCTTTTGGGGATGGACGTCGAGAACGTTCGTCCATCGTGCGTAACTCGCGGCCGCGGATCGAGCGTTTCCGTGCCACCCACGGGTCGGTGCTCAGGGGATCAGGACGATCTTGCCGCGGGTGTGACGCGCGGACAGCTCGCCGAACGCGTCGCGCACCTGCGCGAGCGGATACGTGCGGGCGATGGGGACCTCGAGCTCGCCGTCGGCGACGAGCTGCGCCATCTCGCCGAGCAGCTCCGCGGTGCCGATCGCGTGGGTGCCCTCGCCGTTGACGCCAAGGCGCTCCACGGCGGCGTAGTCGATGATGGTGTTGATCCGGTCCGGCGCGACGCCGAGCCCGATCGCCAGGTCGACGTAGCCGCCGCCGAAGGTGTCGACGAACGCGTCGACCGTGCCGCCGGAGGCCTCGCGGATCCGGCTCTCCTGCCCGTCGCCGTAGGTGACGGGGATGACGTCGTGGCTGCGCAGCCAGTCGTGGTTGGCCTCTCCGGCGAGCCCGATCACCGTCGCGCCGGTGCGGCGTGCGAGCTGGACGGCGACCCCGCCCACGCCGCCGGCGCCCGCCGACACGACCACCGTCTCGCCGGTCTGCGGAGCGACCGCGCGGACCGACGCCAGGGCGGCCATGGAGACGACGAACAGCGATCCCGCGACCTCCCACGCGACCCCGTCGGGCTTCGGCGTCAGCTGCGTCGCGGGGACGACGACGAGCTCAGCCTGACTGGCCCGATTCTCCGTCCAGCCCAGCACCTCGTCGCCGACCGCGACGTCGGTGACCCCCTCGCCCAGGGACGCCACCGTGCCCGCGAAGTCGGTGCCCTCCCCGGAGGGGAAGGTGGCCGGCCAGCGATCGTGCAGATAGCCCTCGCGGATGGCGATCTCGCCGGGGTTGATCCCGGCCGCGCGCACGGAGACGACCACGTCGCCGGGTCCCGCCACCGGATCGTCGACCTCACGGACGTCGAGGACGTCGATGCCGCCGTACCCGTCGAATCGCACTGCCTTCATCGGTCCCGTCCTCCGTTGATCGGTGCTGACGCCGCGCGGGCATCATCGCCGACCGAACGCCCACGCCACCATCAGCGCGATCCATCTAAGGTCCGTCCATGGCGACGGGTCGACTGAACTTCATGCCTGAGCCCGGACGGCTGGAGCTACGTGAGTACGAGCTGCCGGAGGTGCAGGACGGGGCCGTCCTGCTGCGGGTGCTCGCGGCGGGCGTGTGCGGCTCCGAGCTGCACACCTTCAACGGCCACCACCCGATGCGGTCCGGCGTCCTCGGCCACGAGATGGTCGGGGAGGTGACCGACCGCGTTCGTCGTGAGACCGACAGCGCGGGGCGGCCGATCGCCCCCGGCGACCGCGTCACGGCGCCGTTCTTCCTCACCTGCCTGGCCTGCCCGGCATGCGGCCGGGGAGAGCTGAACCTGTGCCATCACGTCTACGACATCTGGCACCAGAACCCCGATCTGTTCCCGCACTTCACCGGCACGCATGCGTCGCACTACTACGTGTCGCCCTCGCAGTTCCTGTTCCGCGTGCCCGACGAGGTTCCCGACACCGTCGCGGCGAGCGCGAACTGCGGGCTGTCGCAGGTGTGGGCCGGTGCCGCGCGCGCCGAGCTGCGCGCCGGCGAGCACCTCGTCGTGCAGGGCGCGGGTGGGCTGGGCCTGTACGCCACCGCCGTGGCCAAGGAGCGCGGGGCGACCGTGACGGTGATCGACGGCGTGGCCCAGCGGCTGCGCACGGCTGAGGCGTTCGGCGCGGACCACGTCATCTCGATGCAGGATCTACCCGACGCCGCGGACCGATCCGATCTCGTCCGCGAGCTGACCGGCGGTGAGGGCGCCGATTGCGTCATGGAGGTCGCGGGCGTCCCCGCGGCGTTCGCCGAGGCGTTGGAGCTCGTGCGCATCGGCGGGCGGATCGTGGAGATCGGCAACGTCACGCCGGGCACGACGCAGCCGTTCGACGTCAGCGGGCTGACCCGGCGGGCGATCCGGATCATCCCGGTCATCCGCTACCTGCCGTGGGAGCTCGACGAAGCGCTGCGCTTCCTGGCCCGCAACGTGGCGCGGCTGCCCTTTGCCGAGCTCCTCGACCGCGCGTATCCACTCGACGGCCTGGAGGACGCGCTGCGCGACTCGCAGGCCCGACGCGTCAACCGCGCGGTGATCGTGCCGTAGAGCGCACGTAAAGCCCCGCCGCTGCGGGGCTTTTGTAGCCCATGGAGCCAGACGGGTTCGAACCGTCGACCTCCTGCTTGCAAAGTCACCGGGAGCGTTGCGCCGTGCTGCGGCCTGTCGCGCCGTGCCCGAATTGCCTGGATGGCTGGAGGGTGGATGACCGAAGAGCGATTCCGCCCGCCGCGCTCTCCTGCGGTGAACCGCTTCCACGGGTGCTTCCACATCCGGCCGATCGCTGGGCAACTGTCACAGGGGGCGCCTGTCTCTCGTCTCACAAGGGACAAGATGAAACGAGAGGAGCAGTCATGAGAGTCTTCGTGGCCGGCGCCACAGGCGTACTCGGCAGAGCATTGGTCCCGCAGTTGGTTGCGCGAGGTCACGAGGTGGTCGGGATGACCAGGAGCGCTTCCAAGCAGGATCTGGTGCGAAGCATGAACGCGTGCCCGGTCGTGGCCGACGCGCTGGACCCCGACGCAGTCGCCCACGCGGTGGCTGCCGCCGAGCCCGAGGTGATCGTGCATGAGCTCACGGCCCTGTCCGGGCCGATGACCATCCGTGACGCCCGGCACCCCGAGCGGTTCAGCGGGGCGATCATGACCAACCGGCTGCGCATCGAGGCGACGGACCATCTCTTGGCCGCCGGCCGCGCCATGGGGGCACGCCGTTTCGTGGCCCAGAGCTTCGGGGCTTTTCGATGGGCCCGCACCGGCGGGGCGGCGCTGACCGAGGCCGATCCCCTCGACCCCAACCCGCCGGCAGCGCTGGGAACGACGCAGGAGGGGTTCCTCCATCTGGAACAGGCGGTGACCACGATCGAATGGGGCGACGGCCTCGCACTGCGATACGGCGGCTTCTACGGCCCGGGAACCTCGGTCAGCCTGGCTGCGGATGCGGCGTTCGCGGCGCCGATCCGCAAGCGCCAGTTCCCGATCGTCGGTGACGGCGGCGGCGTCTGGTCACACATCCACATCGAAGACGCCGCGGCGGCAACTGCGGTGGCGGTCGAGCGCGGCCAGCCGGGTGTCTACAACATCGTCGACGACGAGCCTGCGCGCGTGCGGGAATGGCTGCCGGTGCTGGCAGACGCCCTGGATGCCAGACCCCCACGGCACATCCCACGCTGGCTCGGTCGGCTGGTGGCCGGCGAGACGGCAACCATCATGATGACCGACGTGCGCGGGGCCTCCAACGCCAAGGCCAAGCGCGAACTCGGTTGGAAGCCGCGCTATGCGAGCTGGCGGCAGGGCTTCGCGCAAGGACTGGGGTAGAGGATGACCCAGCAAGAGTTCGAGGAGCTGCGCCCGTCGGCGATTGCCATCGCCTACCGGATGCTCGGCAGCGTCGGCGACGCCGAGGACGTGGTGCAGGAAGGGTTCCTCCGTCTTCACAAGGCGCGGCAGAGCGGCGAGTCGATTGAGTCGCCGCGCGCCTATCTGTCGACAGTCGTCTCGCGCCTGGCGCTCGACCAACTCCGCTCAGCACGGGTCCGGCGCGAGAGCTACGTGGGCGAGTGGCTACCCGAGCCGCTCGTGGCGGGCGGCGACGACGATCCCGCCCGCAAGGCCGAGATGGCGGACTCGCTGTCGCTCGCCTTCCTCGTGATGCTCGAGAGCCTCTCGCCCGAGCAGCGCGCTGCGTTCCTGCTCCACGACGTGTTCGATTACCGCTATCCGGAGATCGCGGACATCGTTGGCACCACAGAGCAAAACGCCCGCCAGCTCGCCACCCGGGCCCGACGCCACGTCGAGCACCGCCGGCCCCGCTTCCAGACCACGTGCGAGCAGCAAGCGAGCCTGGCACGACGGTTCTTCGAGGCCGTCGAGTACGGCGATCTCGCCGGTCTCGAGGCACTGCTCGCTTCCGACGTGGAGCTGACCAGCGACGGCGGCGGCAAGGTCCCGGCGCTCGGACGGTCGCTGCGCGGGCGCACCCGCGTCGCCCGCACGCTGATCAAGGGAGTCCGCCTGGCCGCCCGCCGCCCGGGCGCGTCGTTGCGCCCCGTCGAAGTCAACGGCGGCCCCGGAGCGCTCTTCCTCGACGCGCAGCAGCGGCTGATCGCCGTGTGGGCGCTCGACATGACCGGCGGTCAGATCACCAGCGTCAGCTCGATCGTCAACCCCGACAAGCTGGCGCACCTCGGGCCGGTCGGCGACCTCAGAGCGCTCCTGGGGCCGGTGAGATGAACGCCCGCCTTCGCACGTGGCGCCTCGCACCGTTTCACGCGCCTCGCGCATACGGGCGACTCCGCGCGAGCAGCGAACAGCTCCTGGCGGTTCGGTCCGCCTACACGGCGCTCACCTGGGTCGTCGCGTTCTTCGGCTTCCACGTCTACTGGTACCTCGGCGGATCGTTCGGGGTGGGCGGCGAGGGGTACGAACGGGCCCCGAATTCGGTGGCCGGCTGGATCTTCGAGGTGGTGGTCGTGTCGGCGTTCCCGCTAGGTGCGTGGGTGTGTCTGGCCATCGCTCGCGGGTGGCCGCGCGGCAAGACGCGACGCACCGCCGTGATCATCGTCTGGCTCGGCTGTGCGGTGCTCGTCGTCCGCGGCGGCGCCGGACTCATCGACGACCTGACGCGCGCGGTCGGGCTGCTGCCCAACGGGATCACCGGCCTCTCACACAAGCAAACGATGGGCGCGGCGTACTACCGGTCCGCGTCCGCCATCTGGTCAGCCAACGTCACCGACGCCTATTTCCTGGCCGGCGGACTTCTCTTCGGCCTGCTGGGCTGCCGATACCGCCCAACTCCGATCACCGGTTAGAGGAGCAGTGCCGCGACCGACCTACAGGTCACGCCCACCCCGGCGGCGGCCAGGACGAACGCACGCTCTTGCCGGACCCTCGGTCGGCACCGACCGCTGGATCGCCGACCGGAGCCTGCCCGGCGTTCGTCACGGAGATCGTGGTGATGCTCACCGTTGCGCCTGACCGGACGCGGTGAATGCGAGCATCCCGTGGAGGTCGTTGTCACGCTGCCGTCACACAGCGCTCCCGCCCGCCGGCCTGGCGCCGGCGCCGGCGCCGGCGCACCAACGATGTTGCGCCGCCTTGCACCCTGTGGCGCTTTCCCGGATATCCGCCCAGAAACGCCGGGACAGTCTGAAGGCGCAGTTTTGCTGCTGCGCCGTCCTGCGGTCGTTCGCTTCCGCGAAGGCTTCAACTCCGTTCGGTCGGAATCCCAGGTAGATGAGTAGGTCGGATGCCGCGCCGACCCCGGGTTTCCAGCGGTGCGCGCTTCCATCGTGACCGTCTCTAGAGCAAGCGATGACCACCTTCCACAAGAAAAGCCCCGCCGGAGCGGGGCTTTCGAGTGTGGAGCCAGACGGGTTCGAACCGTCGACCTCCTGCTTGCAAAGCAGGCGCTCTACCAGCTGAGCTATGGCCCCTCAGGCCGGAAGTCTAGGGGCCGGCGGATGGCGCGAAAGCAGGCGGACGGCCGGGCGCCGGGACCCGCGGGTTCCTGTCCGCGCGCGACGGGCTCGGGTACGACAAACGGACGTTCCCGACCGAGAGGACCAAGAACCATGGCCAACATCGAGCGCAGCATCGACGTCGACGTCCCCGTCCGTTCCGCCTACGACCAGTGGACCCAGTTCGAGGAGTTCCCTCGCTTCATGGACGGCGTCGAGGAGATCCGCCAGATCGACGACACCCACACGCACTGGCGCACGAAGGTCGCCGGCCGCGAGAAGGAGTTCGACGCGGTGGTCACCGAGCAGCGCCCCGACGAGCGCATCGCGTGGACGAGCCAGGACGGACCCGAGCACGCGGGCGTGGTGACCTTCCACCGCCTCGAGGACGCCAAGACGCGCGTCATGCTCCAGCTGGACTACACCCCCGAGGGGCCCGTCGAGAAGCTCGGCGACCTCGTCGGCGTCGTCGAGCATCGCGTGAAGGGTGACCTCGAGCGCTTCAAGGAGCTCATCGAGGCGCGCGGCGTGGAGTCGGGCGGCTGGCGCGGCGAGGTGGCTCAGTAGCCCAGCGTGCGGTAGCTGATGTGCCGGCAGCCGATCAGCGTGTACCGGGATCGGCTGCGATGGCTCAGGAAGACGGTGGCGTCGGCGCCGCAGCGGATCTCGCCGCGCCCGAAGTGCGCGTGCACGACGTCGCGCCCGCCGCCGGTCACGATGACGTTCGTGCCGTGGCCGGCGTAGATGAAGTCCCTGCCAGGGCCACCGAAGAGCTGATCGACCTGCGTCGTGGGCTGGCCGCCGGGCTTGTAGTCGCCCCACAGGACATCGCCGGCCGCGCCGGCGTGGATGACGTCGTCGCCGTGACCGCCCAGCAGCTCGTTGTGGAGCAGCGCGAGCCCGCTGATGTCCCCCGACTCGTCGGCCTTGTGCATGACGAGCATGCCGTCGATCTCCGGCCATCCCGCGTGGCTCGTGTTGGCGGAGGCGGCGGGCGCCAGGACCAGGAAGGCGGCGGCGAGCGGGACGAGCGACCGGCGCAGGAGGGACATCATGGTTCAGCATCGGCGCGCCACCGGGGTCCCGGCATCGGCCGGTCGGCCGGTGTTCAGGCGGTTCGCCGGCGGCGATCGGCGGACTCCCAGTGGGCCGATCGGCCGATGCCGCGGCGCCGTTGCGCGAGCAGCCGCACCGTCGCGAGGTTGATCTCCACCGTGTCGCGGATGTCGGGCGCGTAGCCGCCGGCAAGGCACACGCAGACCGGCGCGCCGGCGGCCGCGGCGGCGTCGAGCACCATCGCGTCGCGCGCGGCCAGCCCCGGCTTCGTGAGGGCAAGGCGCCCAAGGCGGTCGCCCTCCCACGGGTCGGCGCCCGCCAGGTAGAACACGAGATCCGGCCGGGCGACGGGGAACGCCTGGTCCAGCGCGCCGCGCAGCGCGTCGAGGTAGGCGTCGTCGCCCGTGCCGGTCCGCAGGTCCACGTCGAGGTCGGACGTCGCGCGCTGGAACGGGTAGTTGGCGCCGCCGTGCACGGACAGCGTGAACGTGTCCGGATCCGTGGACAGCAGCTCGGCCGTCCCGTCGCCCTGGTGCACGTCGCAGTCGACGACGAGCATCCGGCCGGCGCGGCCCGCGGAGCGCAACGCGGCGACCGTCACCGGCACGTCGTTGAAGAGGCAGTAGCCGCGGGCCTGGTCGTAGCCGGCGTGGTGGGTGCCGCCACCGAGGTTCATCCCCAGACCCTCGTCGAGCGCGTCGCCCGCGGCCTGCACGGTCGCCTGCACCGAGCGCCGCGCGCGCTCGACCAGCTCGCGCGACCACGGCAGCCCCAGGACGCGCTGGGCGCGCCGGTCCAGCGTGCCGTCGCGCAGGCGCCCGAGGTAGTCCGCGGAATGGACCGCCTCCAGCTGCGACCACGGCACCGGCCCCGCGTGCCACACCTCGCCGAGGTCCTCGGCCTCCACGGCTTCGCGCAGCATCCGGTACTTGGCCGCGGGGAAGCGGTGGCCCTCGGGCAGCGGGAACGGATGGCGGTCGTAGGACCAGAAGCGCACTGCGATCAGTATGCGGCTCGGATACCGTCGCCGCCCTATGCGCTTCGAGGGGAAGATCGGGATCATCACCGGCGGTGGCACGGGCATCGGCGCCGCGACCGCCCGGGGGTTCGCGGCCGAGGGCGGCAAGGCCGTCCTCCTGGGGCCGGAGCCGGAGCCGCTGCAGCAGGTCGCCGACGAGATCGGCGGCGTCGCCGTCACCGGCGACGCGGCCGACGCCGGCGACGTGGGTCGCGCGCTCGCAGCGGCGAAGGAGCTCGGCGGCCTGGACGTGGTCATCACGTGCGCGGGCGGCGAGGGCTTCGGGACCTTGCTGGACGTGCCGCACGACACGTTCGAGGCGCACATGCGGCTCAACCTCACGACGGCGGTCGTCACGGTCCGCGAGACGCTCCCGGCGCTCATCGAGCGTGGCGGCGGCGCGATCGTCCTCACGTCCTCCGTCGCAGGCCTGACGGCCGCAGGCGCGCTCGTCACCTACACGACGGCGAAGACGGCGCTGCTCGGGTTCGTCCGGTCGGTCGCGGTCGACTACGGCCCGCAGGGCGTGCGCGTCAACGCGGTGTGCCCCGGCGGAACGCGCACGCGGATGCTCCAGGAGGCCATCGACATGGTCGCGCAGGAGCGCGGGGTCGACGAGGCCGGAGCGCTCGAGATCATGAACGCGGGCACGCCGCTGCGCAGGATGGCGGACCCGAGCGAGCTCGCGGCCGTGAACCTCTTCCTCGCCTCCGACGACGCGTCGTTCGTGACCGGTAGCACGATCGTCGCCGACGGAGGGCAGTCCGCGGTCAACGTCGGGATGCTGGCGCTCCTGGACTGAGGCGGGCCGGCGCCCCCGGGTCGCCGGGGCGCCGAGAGCCGTCTACGGGATCGGGTGGTCGCCCACCTTCGTGATCCTGACCGTGCCCAGGCTCGGGGCTCCGTCGGGCCCCGACGTGATCACGGACACGATGTTCGTCTTGAAGTTCATGACGAACGTGTTGTGCGTGCCGTCCGCGAACAGCCAGACGAGCAGGATCTGCTTGTGCCCGACCGGCAGGGCGATGTAGCGCGCCGTGGTCGGCGGCTGTCCGACGAACGGCCCCTCCAGCGGCACCGCCGTGAAGGTGTGGTCGGCGTGGTAGGTCTGCTGGAACGTGTTGCCCGCGTCGAACCCGAGCGGGTAGCTGGTGACGATCTCGTAGCCCGAGAGGTCGACCTGGTTGATCTGGTCGGGGTAGCCGGTCAGCGCGTCGGCGGCCGGGCTCGTCGGCGGTGTCCCTGGGTGCCCGTGGTCGTCGCCGTGCGACCACCCCGCCGTCGCACCGGCGGTCGCGATCGCCAGCAGGGCGGCCGTCGTCAGCACGACCACCAGCAGCTTCGTGGAGGCCTTCATCGTCGTACTCCTCCTTTGGAGAGAGCGCGGGGGCGCCCTGGCGCCACCGCGTGGCCGCCTGGCGTGTCGTCTACGTCCTCACCCGGTGGCGGCGGCGGGGAGGATGTTCTGGTTCAGGTGGAAGACGTTGTCGGGGTCGTAGCGGTGCTTGACGTCGGCAAGCCGCGCGTGGTTCGGGCCGTAGGCGGCGTCGAGCGCGCTGGGCTCCTCGTCGTCGCCGAAGTAGTTCAGCCAGCGCCCGTCGGCGCGGAAGGGGTCCAGCGCGTCGTAGGTCGCGCGCGTCCAGGCGATGTTCGCCTCGGTCGTCGCCGGGTCGATCCACTCCGAGGGGATCAGCAGGTTGTAGCCGGGTGCTCGGTGCGGGACCGCCGTGTCCGTGCGTCCGATGCGCGTGACGGCGCCGTGGAAGTGCTCGAGCAGGATGGCGCTCATCGGCGACGGGCAGGTCTCGAACTGGCGCACCATCGTCTCGATGAGGCCCTCGTCGATCCCGCGCACGAACGTCGACTTCCAGTAGTTCAGCGCACCCTTCGGGAAGCCGTCGTCGAGCAGCGTGTTCATCACCGGGTACGGCATCGGGCCGACGTCGACCATCGCCGGCGTCCCCCACTCGAGCAGCGGCCGGAGCTCGCGCTGCGCGCGGTCGGGTGCGCCGGCGTGGCACACGACGACCACGGCGAGCGGCATCCCGGAGCCGTCCGGGGCGTGCACGAGGCCTCCGAACGCGGTCAGCTCGTCCGGCGCCTTGGCCGTGAAGTCCGCGTAGAACGCCAGCATCTCGCGCGCCGCGTCGATCGGGTGCGCGACGAGGCCCCCGACGATCTCCGCCACCGGGTGCAGCTGGAACACGAACGAGGTGACGGCACCGAAGTTGCCCCCGCCTCCGCGGAGCGCCCAGAAGAGGTCCGGATGCTCGTCGGGACCGGCACGCACGACCTCACCCGACGCGAGCACGACCTCGGCCTCGAGCAGGTTGTCGGCGGCCAGCCCGTAGCGGCCCATGAGCCAGCCGAGCCCGCCGCCGAGCGTGAAGCCGCCCACCCCGGTGGACGAGACCGCGCCCCCCGTGACGGCGAGCCCGTGCAGGCCGGCCTCACGGTTGACGTCGGACCAGAGCGCGCCGCCCTGGACCCGCGCCGTCCGCGACGCGGGATCCACGTCGACGCCACGCATGAGCGACAGGTCGATGACGAGCCCTCCCTCGCTCACCGCCCGGCCGGACACGTTGTGCCCACCGCCGCGGACCGCGAGCTCCAGGCCCTCGGCCACCGCGAACCGCACCGCCGCCGCGACGTCGGCGGTCCCGCGACAGCAGGCCACCAGGGCCGGCTGCTTGTCCACGAGGCCGTTGTGGCAGCGCCGCAGCTCCTCGTAGTCGGTATCGGCGGGACCGACGAGCACGCCGCCGAACTGGGCGGCGAGCACCTCACGTCGCTCTGGGGCGAGAGCGGTCAGCGTCATCGGGGCGCTCCTTCCGGGACGAGGGCCTGCGCTGTCGCGAGTATCTCCCCCCCGCCCACCCCGGGGCAACGGTGCGCTACGGCTGCGTACTCGGGCCTTGAGGTCGCGCGGCGCGCAGCAACCGGTCCAGTGGCGCCCAGAACGTCTGCCGGACAGGTTCGGAGCCACCCATGGAGGCGTTGTGCTCGCCCAGGACGGGATCGCGGATCGTCCGCAGCTCGGCCCGGACCTGCGTGGCCCCCGCGACGATCGACCGCGCCGTCTGGGTGCCCACCACGCGGTCGGTCGGGGACGCGAGCACGAGCAGCCGGGCTCCGGCCGCGATGCGCGAGAGCGGCGGACCGCCGAGGAACAGGCCCGGGCCGAGGTCTCGGCCCGGGTACACCGCGTCGACGGCGACGGGGCGGGGCAGCCCCGCGGGCGCGCGGCGCTCGCGGCGTAGTCCGATGACAGCGAGCCGCCGGCGGAGTGCCCTGCGGCGATCACGGGACCGTGCCCGTGCAGGCGCGCCAGTGCGGCCCGCACCGCCGCGAGCACGTGGAGCGGCGTACGCCCGTGGCACGTTCGCCGTCCACCCGTGCAGGAAGAGGACCACCGGGCGGCCGGGCCGCGCGTCGTGCGGGCGCAGCACCACGGCCGCCTGCGTCCCGGAACCGACGACGAAGCGCTCGTGCGACGCGTCCGCGTCGTCCCCCCGGGTCAGCAGCACGATCGCGATGACGACCATCGCGGCGGCGACGGCGGCGATGGCTGCCGCGCGTCTCACGGTCAGCGCGCGGCGACCCGGCGAGGTGGCACGAGCGCGCGGCGCTGCGCGAACACCCCGATCGCGGCCATCCCGAAGACGAAGCCGCCGATGTGGGCGAAGTAGGCGACGCCGCCTCCCTCACCGACAGGCGTGCCCCAGGCGAGCGCGCTGAACAGGACCTGCTGGGCGAACCAGAACACGAGGACGAGGGCCGCGGGGATCTCCACGATCGTGAAGAAGAAGATGACGATGAACAGGGTGAGGACGCGGGCGCCCGGAAAGCGCACGAGGTAGCCGCCGAGGACGGCGGCGATCGCCCCCGACGCGCCGATCGTCGGCACGGCCGAGTTGGGCTCCACGACCACCTGCAACGCGAGCGCGGCGACCCCGCCGAGCAGGTAGAAGAGGATGAACCGGGTCCTGCTCATCGAGTCCTCGACGTTGTTGCCGAAGATCCAGAGGAACAGCATGTTCCCGGCCAGATGCATGATCGAGCCGTGCATGAACATCGAGCTGATGACGGTCACCCACGTCGCCGGGCCCGCGCCGCCGCCGGGGGCGCAGGTGATCGTCTGGCCCACCTGCGAGCAGTGGTCGCCCGGGTGGGTGAGCTCGAAGGGGATGGCGCCCCAGTCGACGACCGACGCCTGGCTGGGACCGGCGAGGATCCCGCCGCCCTGCAGGCCGAAGTAGACCACGACGTTGATGACGATCAGGGCGATCGTCACCCACGCCAGGCGCGCGGTGGGGATCGAGTCCTTGAGCGGGATCACGCGCGGTGGACGGTACCCGCGCGCTCCCGCGGCCCGCTCAACGCGTGAAGAGCTGGTTCCCGCCCCCGGCGACCAGCATCACGAACCAGCTGGCCGCCGCCGAGGCCGGCCACGTGTGGTACTCGCCCCATGACGTGTCGGTCGTGACGTCCTTGTCCGCCGCCGGTGGCGCGACGGTGTAGCCCCTGGTCTGCCCCGCGAGGTTGGCGACCGCGAGGTCCGCGTAGGTCGTCGGCACGCCCAGGCCGTCGAGGCGGTGCAGCGCGACGTCGGCCTGGATCGTGCCTTCGCTCCAGACGATGTCCGGGGAGGCGGCGGCGTTGAACGGCCGGTAGCCGAACAGCACCCTGTTCAGGGCGGTGCTGATGCGCGCCGGCGCGGAGAAGTTGTTCAGCAGATACGCGCCGACCTGCGCCGTGCGCCCGTCGCCGCGGAGCTTCAGGAACATCGCGCCGAGGGACTGGACGTCGAGCGGGATGCGCTTGTCGTCGAGACCCTCGATGAAGTACGCGGTGGCGCCCGCCTGCACGAGCAGCTTGGACAGGATCGCGTTGCTCATCGTGTTCTGCGCGGCGTTCAGCGCCGTCGAGCTGAGGCCCAGTGAGGTCGACGCGGGCTTCGACGTGAGGCTCGAGACCAGGTCACGCAGGAACGCGACGGTCAGGAGGTTGTGCTGGGTCGAGACCCAGGTCACGTCAGGGCCGCCCTTCACGAGGCCATCGGTCTGGCGGAGGGCGAGCAGGTACTTGGACACGCCTGCGATGAGCGCGTCGTACTTCGTGCTGGCGTAGGTGCGCCGGTAGTGGGTCGCGGCGATGCCGACCCACGCCAGCGCGCCGCTGCGCGTCTGGCCGGAGCCCTTGCCGGAGGAGACGTCGTAGGCGAACTCCAGGCCGCCGTCGGTCGTCTGCAGCGCCGCGAGCTGGTCGAGCAGCTGCTGGGCCTGTGTCTTGCAGCCGGCGTCGGTGAACGCGATCGCGGCCAGCGCGTTGTCGTACGTCCACGAGAGGTTGTCCAGGCGCGCGTAGTTCGCGTCGGTCGCCGGGATGTCGAACGACCGGATCAGCCGGAGCCTGCCGGTGGTGATCCCGCCGGTGAAGTCGAGGGCGGACGGGCGCGTCGAGGCGGCGCCGGCGGTGGCCGGCGCGGTGTCAGGGCCGACCTGACGGGCCATCCACCGCGTGAGCGGGAAGTCGGGTGCCTTCTCCGTCGTGTCCCGCGGCCAGGCCGGCGCGACCCTGCCGCCCCGCCGCCTGCGATGGGGGTGATGCGCGCTCGAGATCGCGGCGGCCGCCGCCGCCGCGGAGGGCTCGGAGACCTTGTCCGGCACCTTCGCGGACGAGACGGGGATGTGCAGCGCCAGCGTTGCGCCGGCGAGGACGGGGAGGAGGATGCGTCGGGACAGGGGTCGCACGGCGCGGGAAAATACCCACGCCGGCGAAGGGCGTGCGCCGGTTACGCGGGCATCGCGAGCGGCCCGACCCCAGGTCGCTCCTGCGGGACGTGCTCGTCGGCGTGATAGGAGCTGCGCACGAGCGGTCCGGCGGCGATGTGGTCGAACCCGAGGTCGTACGCCGCCGTCTCCAGCGCGGCGAACTCGTCCGGGTGCCAGTAGCGCACGACGGGCAGATGACGGTCGCTCGGGCGCAGGTACTGGCCGACGGTGAGGACCTGCACGTCGTGCTCGCGCAGGATGCCGAACGTCTCGACCATCTCCTCGAAGGTCTCGCCGAGGCCGACCATGAGGCCGCTCTTCGTCGTGACCTCGTCGCCGCCCATCGCCTTCGCGTTGCGCAGGACGCGCGCGGACCGCAGGAACTTCGAGCCGCGCCTCGCGACGGGGTAGAGCCGGGGCACGACCTCGACGTTGTGGTTGAAGACGTCGGGGCGCTCGGCGATGACCTTGGCGAGCGGCATCTCCTGGCCCTGGAAGTCAGGTGTGAGGAGCTCGATCTTGCAGCCGGGGGCCTGCTTGCGGATCTGCCGCACGACGCCGACGAACGCGCTCGCGCCCTTGTCGGGGAGGTCGTCGCGGTCGACGCTCGTGATGACCGCGTGGCGCAGGCCCATCCGGGCGACCGAGCGGGCGACGCGCGCGGGCTCCAGCGGGTCGTTGTGCGTCGGCTTGCCGGTCTGGACATGGCAGAACCCGCACCGGCGCGTGCACGTGTCGCCGAGGATCATGAACGTCGCGGTGCCGCGCTCCCAGCAGTCGCCGATGTTGGGGCAGGCGGCCTCCTTGCACACCGTGATGAGGTTCTCGTCCTCGATGCGCCGGGAGAGATCGCGGTACACCGGCCCGCCGGGCATCGGCACCTTGAACCACGACGGCTTGCGATGGTGGACCGGCAGCACGTCGGGGCCGAGGACGGTCAGGACGTCCATGCCGCCCGGGTTGATGCGCGAGCGGGTCTGGTGCTTGCGGGAGGCGGGGGCGGCGCTCACCCCTCGGAGCCTAGCGAGCAGCGAAGGCGAGCCCGAGGCACCGCGCGACGATCCGCCCGTCGCTCTCCTGCGGCGCTCCGGTGACCGTCCGCTTGGGCGGATGCAGCGCCGGCCAGAGGTTCCCCAGGGCGTCGAGCGCGGCGAGGACGGCGAGCGCGGCGAGCGCCAGCAGCGCGAGGCGCGGCGGCTGCAGGAGCAGGCAGGCGGCGCCGGCGGCCGTGGCCGTGATCACGCTGGCGAGGGGGCCCGCCGCGGCGATCGCGGCCTCCGCCCGGCGCGACTCCGGCGCGAGGTGCCAGCAGGCGCCGGCCTGGATGCCGGCAGGGCCGAGCGCGAGCGTCAGGCGCCCGACCCGGGTGGTGACGAAGGCGCGCCGCCCGGTCTGCAGGACGACAGGGCCGCGTGTGAGCGCGAGGGCCGCGAGCGCGTGCCCGAGCTCGTGGAGCAGCATGACGAGCGGCCCCACGAGGAGGATCGCCAGGCACCAGGCGAGCAGGAGCGTCGGCATCGCCTCCCGGTGATCGGCAGGGAGGGCGGGGAGGCGCTGCCGATCAGGCGGGGATGGACGAGTCGTCGAGTGCGCGCTGCAGGCGCGCGGGCGACACGATCCGCCGGCGCAGGCCGAGCTCCTCCGCGAAGCGGTGCGCGAGGTCCTTGCGCAGGCAGCCCATCGGGTCGCTGCGCAGCGACGGCGCCTCGCGCTCCACCGAGGTCATCGTCACGCCCGGCAGCCCGCAGGCGATGGCCCACTCGAACGGCGCGAGGTCGTTGACGACGTTGATCGCCAAGCCGTGCTTGGTGACCCCGCCCTTCACCCGGATCCCGATCGAGGCGATCTTGCGGTCGTGCACCCATGCGCCGACGAAGTCCGCCGGCTCGTCGGCGCGCGCGTGGGCGTCGACGCCGGAGTCGTGCAACGCGGCGACGACCGCGCGCTCGATGCTCCGGACGAAGGGCAGCACGTGCCCGATGTCGACGATGGGATAGCCGACGAGCTGACCGGGCCCGTGGTAGGTGAGCTTGCCGCCGCGGTCGGTGTCGACGATCTCGATGCCCCGCTCGGCGTACCAGGCCTCGCCGCGCGGGAGGTCGGAGGCCTCCGTGCGGCGGGTGCGCGTGTACACCGGCGGGTGCTCGAGCAGCAGCAGGACGTCGGGGATGTGTCCGGCGCGCCGTGCCTCGCGCAGGCGCTCCTGCAGCTCGTGCGCCTCGCCGTAGCCGATGGTGCCCAGCCAGCAGGTCCAGAGCTCGTCCATCAGACCGTCCAGCTCTCCAGCCGCGTCTTCAGGCCCGCGAGGAACTGGGCGGCCTGTGCCCCGTCCAGCGCGCGGTGATCCCACGACAGGCCGAGGACGGTCATGGGCCGGATCGCGATCGCATCCGCTCCATCCTCGTCGGTCACGACGACCGGGCGCTTGACGATCGCCTCCAGGTCGAGGATCGCGACCTGCGGCTGGTTGATGACCGGCGTGGCCATGATCGAGCCGTACTGCCCCGGGTTCGTGATCGTGAACGTGCCGCCGCTGACCTCGTCGGGCGAGAGCTCACGCGCGCGGGCGCGTCGGGCGACGTCGCGGATGCGCGCGCTCAGCCCCTCGGCGCTGAGGTCCTGGGCGTCGGCGACGACGGGGACGATGAGCCCGTCGTCGCCGAGCGAGACGGCGATGCCGAGGTGGACGGCGCGGTGGACCGTGTGCCGGTCGCCCTCCAGCCACGCGTTCAGCGCGGGGTGCTCGCGCAGCGTCTCGACGACTGCGCGGCCGACGATCGGTAATGCGGTCAGGCCGAGCTGCGCCCGGGCGCGCTCCACGCGGCCCATGTCGGCCTCGATCCAGGTCGTGCACGTCGCGGCGGTGTCCAGCGAGCGCTTCATGTGCTCGCCGATCGCCCGGCGCATGCGCGACAGCGGCTGGGCGTCGGGCGCCGGGTCGGGCCGGTAGGGCGACTCCGTGTGCAGCGGCGGCTCCTCGACGGCGGGCGCCGCGTCGACGAGCGCGAGGACGTCCTGCTTGCGCACGCGTCCGTCGCGGCCCGTGCCCTGCACGCGGTCGAGATCGATGCCGTGCTCGGCGGCGATGCGCTGCACGACGGGCGAGTAGCGCCGCGCGTGCGAACGCGGCTCGGGCTCGGTCTCAGCCAGATGTGCCTCGCCGGGGCGCGCGTCGGTCGCGATCCGGGCCAGCACTGTGCCGATGTCGACCGTCACGCCCGGCTCCACGAGGATCTCGGCCAGCCTGCCGGTCGCGGGCGACGGGATCTCGGTATCGATCTTGTCGGTCGTGACCTCGGCGAGCGTCTCGTCGGCCTCGACCCAGTCGTCCGGCTGCTTGTGCCAGGCGACGATCGTCCCCTCGGCGACCGACACGCCCATCTGGGGCATGGCGACGTCGAGGAGCGTCTCAGTAGTCGAGGAGCTCACGGCACGCCTCCTTGACGCGATCGACGCTGGGCAGCACCGCCTGCTCGAGCGGTGGCGAGAACGGGATCGGCACGTCGGGCGACGAGACCCGCACCACCGGCCCGTCGAGGTCCTCGAAGCCCTTCTCGGCGATGATCGCCGCGACCTGCGCGCCGGCGGCGCACGTGCCGTTGGCCTCGTCGATGACGACGACCTTGGAGCAGTCGCGCACGGCGGCGAGGATCGCCTCCTCGTCCAGCGGGACGAGCGAGCGCAGGTCCAGCACCTTCACCGAGGCGCCGTCGAGGTCCTCCGTCGCCTCGAGGGCCGTGTGGACCATCGCGCCGTAGGCGATGACGACGAGGTCCGAGCCCTCGCGCGCGACGCGCGCTGTGAACGGCGTCGCCTCCGCCCCGTCGGGGACCTCTCCACGGACGCGGCGGTAGAGGTGCTTGTGCTCGAGGAAGACGACCGGGTTGGCATCGCGGATCGCGCCGATGAGCAGGCCCTTGGCGTCTGCCGGCGTGCTGGGTGCGACGACCTTCAGCCCCGGTGCGTGCATGAACCACGCCTCCGGGTTCTGCGAGTGGAACGGGCCGCCGGAGAAGCCGCCACCGCTCGGGAGGCGGACCGTGATGTTCACCGGCAGGCCCTGGCGGTAGTACATCTTGCCCGCGACGTTGACGAGCTGGTCGAAGCCGCAGGAGACGAAGTCGGCGAACTGCATCTCGCAGACGGGGCGCAGCCCGACGACCGCCGCGCCGACCGCGGTCCCGACGATCCCGGACTCGGCCAGCGGCGTGTCCATGACGCGCCGGCTGCCGAACTCCCCGATGAAGCCGTCGGTCACCTTGAAGGCGCCGCCGAAGGTCCCGATGTCCTCGCCCATGACGAGCACCCGCTCGTCGAGGCGCATCTCGGTGCGCAGGCCGTCGGAGATGGCCTGCAGGTAGGTCATCGTCGGCATCTCAGGCGCTCCGGAAGCCGCTGTACGGAGCGTCGCCGTCGCCCAGGACGATGTCCTCGCCCTCGTGGAAGAGGCCGGTCGTCGCCGTGGCCGGGTCCGGCATCGGCGAGCGCATCGCCTCCTCCGCGGCGGCATCGACCTGCGTGCGGACCTCGTCGCGCAGCGCGGCGACGTCGACCCCGAGCTCCGCGACGCGCGCGCTCTGGCGGTCGATCGGGTCCTTGCGGCGCCACTCCTCGACCTGCTCCTTGGGCACGTACTTCATGTCGTCGTGGGCGGCGTGGCCGTGCATGCGCATCGTGACCGCCTCCAGCAGCGTCGGGCCGCCGCCGGAGACGGCGCGCTCGCGGGCCTCCCAGGTGGCGTCGAACATCGCCTCGACGTCGTTGCCGTCGACACGCACGCCGGGGAAGCCGTAGGCGGCGGCGCGCTCGATGGGGTCGACGAGGAACTGCTGCGAGAGCGGCGTCGAGTACGCGTACTGGTTGTTCTCGAGCACGAAGATCACGGGCAGGTGCTGGACCGCGGCCCAGTTCATCGCCTCGTGGAAGTCGCCGCGGGACGTGGAGCCGTCCCCGAACCAGGTGAGCGCGCAGCGTGCCTCGTCGCGCAGGCGGAAGGCCATCGCCATGCCGGTGGCGACGAGCATCATGTCGGGGAGCATCGAGACCATCCCGACGCAGCCCTTCGTGTGGTCGCCGAAGTGGACGTTGCCGTCGCGGCCGCGGGTGATGCCGTCCGCGCGCCCCATGTACTGGGCGAGGATGCGGGCGGGGTCGACGCCGCGCACGAGGTGCGCGCCGAGGTCGCGGTGCAGGATGCAGAGCCGGTCCTGGGCGGACATCGCGAACGCGGCTCCGACGGAGACCGCCTCCTGCCCGAAGCCGTCGTAGAAGGAGCCGGGGACCTTGCCCTGGCGGTACAGGTTCATCGCGCGCTCCTCGATCGCGCGCATGAGCAGCATGTGGCGTAGCAGCGCCACCCGGTCGTCGGGCCGCAGCCGGACCGAGGGGCCGGTCGCCCGCTCGGCGGTGCCCGCCGTCTCTGTCGCCATCCTCGGAGCCTCCCTCTCGGCCGTCGCGGGATCTTCCGCTCTCGGCATGACGCGCCCGGTGCGGGATCGCCGCGTGCAGGCGCCAGTTCCGACACCCGGACGGTATCGCGTGGGACCTACGATGGAGGCATGTCCGACGCTGCGCCGGCCGAGGGACTGCAGGGGCGGCTGCGGCGTCTGCGGTGGCGGCTGCGGGGTGCGTGGCTGTGGCCGACCTTCGTCGTCGCGCTGGTCGTCGACGTCGTCCTGCTGCACAAGCTGCCGATCGCCGGCGACGGCGGGACGGGCTGGGTCCCGGCCTTCCTCCTGGCCGGGTGCCTGAACATCGCGGCGATCGCCGGGCTCGGCGGCATCGGCGGCTGGCTGCTGCGGCGGCGCCGGCCGGACCTGCCCAAGGTGGTCGCCGACGACCGGGCGGGCACGGCGCTCGTCCTGCTGGTGACGGCGATGTTCCTCGGGCTCGGCCTCGCGCACCGCCCGGCGTTGCGGGACCACACGGAGGACGTGCGGGCGCAGCTGCTCGCCGCGCACGAGTGGTTCGCCGACCAGGCGCCGGCCGCGTACCGCGGCAACATCGCGGCGGTCGACTCCCTGCAGGTCGCACCGGAGCTCTACCGGACGTGCGTGCCGGGCAGCGACCCGGACCGCTGGCTGTGCATCTACCTCGACACGAGCGATCGGCCGGTGACGGTCAAGCGCGACACGAGCGGCGCGTCGAACGCGAAGTTCGATCCCACCGGCGGGTTTCGCTGAGTGTCAGGCCATGTGGCGCCTGCCGTCCTCGACGGGGCGCCGGATCGGGGTCGTGGCGTGCCGGGCTGCACTGTCCTGCGGGCGGCGCACAGGACTGGTGGCGACTCCTCGGAGCTTTGCGGGACGTTCACGCCTGTCGACGTGACAGAAGCTCCATGCCCGCGAACGGCGCGTCGTCACCCGCCGTCGCACCGGATGTGGGTGGACGACATCCAGGAATCCGGCGATTCCCGTCCGCTCGGGCGGGGTGCCCGAGGGAGTCGCCGATCCGTCGCTTCGTGGCATCCGCAACACACTGGGAAGCGTCTCGACCCCTTAGGGTGGGCCGACCTATGCGAAGGGACGGCTGCGTGACGCGCGAATGCGCCGAACGGGGTGGAACATCCCGTTTGCGCTTCAGCTTGAGCGTTTCCCTGCCGATGTAGACAACGTGCGCACTCCAAGGGGCTTGCTCGCGACCCTGGGTGCCACCCTGTCCATGGTGGCGGCCGCTGCATGCGTGCTCTTCTTCACGAGCACGCTCGTCGCGGTCAATGGGTGGCCCGGTCTCGCTTCACCGCCGACCAGCGGTCCGGTGGCCCTTGCCCCCGTCGAGCGCACCGTCAGCACGACGAGCGGCAGCTCCGGCTCGGCCGAGCCCCCGCTCGTCCTGGGCGCCCCTGCGGCGCCGTCCGCGTCCGCGCCGGCCGTCCAGGTCGGCATCGGAAGCACCCCATCGACGACCCCCACGCGCACAACGGGCGGGTCGCAGCAGCAGCGCCTGGCCTCCAGCGCGGTGCCCGAGACCACGGGCCCGGCGAGCACGCAGGAGACCACCAGCAGCCGCAGCCCGATCACGATCGGCCCCATCCCGCCGGCCACGGAGCAGGCGTCCGCTCCGGCGGTCCAGGCCCCCGCGAGCATGCCGGTGTCCAACCCGGCACCGACCAGCAGCGAGCAGACCACGCAGTCCGGCTACACGCCCAGCCAGCGGCGCGTCGCCCTCAACACGCCCACCACCCAGGACACCACCGTCACCCCCCAGACGGACACGCAGGAGTCGACGCAGAGCACGCAGGAGGCGCCCGCCGCGCGGAGGACCCTCGCGCCCACGCCGGCGTCGAGCCCGGCGACCGAGACGCCCGCGCAGGACGCGCCCGCGACGGGCGACACGTCCGACTGGAACGCCGGCTCCGGGCCGTCGACCGACCACTCGTCGACCTCCGACAGCGGCCAGACGCCCGCCGCGCCACAGAAGCCCGTCGCCACGCAGCCGCAGCAGCCGCCGACGAAGACGAACACCGTCGCGACCCCCGATCAGGCGGCCAAGCCCGACGGGCCGCCGCAGACGCAGGCACCTGCCCAGGAGCAGCCGGCCACGCAGCCCGACCCGCAGCCCCAGCCCGATCCGTGCCCGCCGGTCGCCGATCCCTGCCCGCCGGCGGCGCAGCAGACCCCCGCGCCGGCGGTCGACACCGCCGCGCCGAAGCCTCCCTGCTAGCTCGTCAGAGCACGAGCGCGAGCGGCTCCTCGAGCAGCTCGCGGATCCGCGCGAGGAACTGCGCGGCGTCGGCCCCGTAGAGGATGCGGTGGTCGCAGGTGAGCGAGATCTCCATCCGGTGGCGCACGACGACGCGCCCGTCGACGACGACCGGCACCTGCGCCATCGCTCCCACAGCGAGGATCGCGGCCTGCGGCGGGTTGATGACGGCCGTGAAGCCGGTGACGCCGTACATGCCCAGGTTGGACACCGTGAACGTCCCGCCGCTCAGCTCGGGCGGCCGGATGCTCCCCTCGCGCACCTTCCCGGCGAGGTCGCGGCTCTCGCGCGCGATGTCGCCCAGCGAGCGCTTGTCCGCGTCGAAGACCGTCGGGACGACGAGCGCGTCCTGGCCGGCGACGGCCACGCCCACGTTCACCCGCGCGTAGAGCTCGAACTTGCCGTCCCGGTAGGCGCCGTTGGCCCGTGGGAACTCGCGGAGCGCCAGACCGCAGGCCTTGACGACCATGTCGTTGTACGAGGGGACGGTCGCGTCGGGACCGAGGCGCTCCTTGATCTGGCCGCGCAGCGCGACACAGCCCTCCATGTCGACGTCGGTGCGGATGACGAAGTCGGGGATCGTCGCCTTGGACTCGGCCATGCGACGCGCGACGACGCCCTGCAGCCGCGACGGCTCCTGCACGACCACGTCGCCCTTTGCCGTGCCGCGCTCGGCGACGGTGCCCGCCGGCTCGGCCTCGGGCGCCTCCTCCTGCTCGGGCGGCTCGCCCTCGTCGGACGCGCTCGTCGGCGCGTCCTCGACGTCGGCCTTCACGATCCGCCCGCCGGGGCCGCTGCCCTGCAGCGAGGAGAGGTCGACGCCGCGCTCGCGCGCGAGACGCCGTGCGACGGGTGACGCGACGATGCGCTCGCCGTCGTCCCGGTCGGCCTCCGGCTCCGGGGCCGGCGCCTCCTCGGCGGGCTCCTCGTCCTCGGCCGGCTCCTCCGCGGCGTCCGGCTCCTCGTCCTGGTCGGGCTCGTCCTCGGTGCCGGCCTCGCCGGACGGCTCCTCCTCCGCAGGCTCCTCATCGTCGTCCGAAGCGCTCTCGTCGTCGTCGCCGTCAGCCTTGAGCTTGGCGATGACCTCGCCGATGGCGAGCGTCTGCCCCTCGTCCGCCACGATCTCGAGCACACCGGCCGCATCGGCCTCGTAGGTCATCGTGGCCTTGTCGGTCTCGATCTCAGCGAGCTCGTCCCCTTCGGAGACGTCGTCCCCGTCGGACTTGAGCCACTTCAGGATCGTGCCCTCCTCCATGGAGTCGGACAGGCGGGGCATCGTGATCTCGGGCATCGGTGGCGAACCTTATTCCCGGAGGCGACGTCGCGTGCACCTCCGCGACCAGAAGGTTCGGGGCCGATCGATCAGAGGCGAGCGAGCGCGGTCGCGGCTCGCTCGAGCTCTGCGTCCCCGTGGAACACCTCGCCCGCGACCCAGACGGCCGGCACCGACCGCACCCCGCGCTCACGGGCACGGCCGGTCGCGCGGGTCAGCGACGTGGCGGCGCTGCGCGTCGCGGCGCCCGTCAGCAGGGCCCGCGGGTGGATCTCGCACGCGGCCCCGGCGATCGCCACGTTGTCCTCGACGGAGAGGTCGCGGCCGCCGGCGTAGGCCTGGCGGAACGCGGCCAGGGAGAAGGCGACCACCTTGCCCGCGCCCTTCGCGTAGGTCGCGGCGCGCAGCGCGAGCGACGAGTCGAACGGCAGCTCCGTCGCCCAGCGCACCGGCAGCAGCCCGCGCGCCGCGGCGGTCCGCTCGATCTGCGACAGCTCGATGTCGCGCTCCTCGGCGCAGCGCCACGCGCCCCATCCGCCGCCGCCGAGCTCGCCGTCCAGCACCGGAACCCATTCGCAGGGCGCCGGCATGAGCGCGAGGATCCGCTCCGCGGCCAGGTAGGCCTCAGGGACGGCGAAGTCCAGATAGAAGGCGCAGGCTTCGCCCGGCCCCGACTGCACGACCTGCAGGTCAGCCGTGGATGAGCCAGCCATCGGCGGCCCGCGCGGCCTCCATGATGGCCTCGGACTGCGTCGGGTGCCCGTGCACCATGCGCGCGACCTCGGGGTAGCCGCCCTCCAGCGCCTTGGCGTTGACGAGCTCCTGGATCATCTCGGTCGCCTTGGACCCGACGATGTGGCCGCCGAGCAACTCGCCGTACTTCGTGTCGCCGACGATCTTGATGAGGCCCTGGCGGTCGCCATAGACGGTGCCCGCGCCGACGGCGCCGTATTGCACCTTGCCGATCACGACGTCGTGGCCGGCCTCGCGCGCCTGCTCTTCGGTGAGGCCGAAGCTCGCCACGTTGGGCTGGCAGAACGTGGCGCGCGGGATGTCGTCGTAGTCCAGCGGGTGGGTGTCCAGGCCCGCGGCGTCCTCGGCCGCGATGATGCCCTCGTCGGACGCCTTGTGCGCGAGTGCGGGGCCGGGGACGATGTCGCCGATGGCGTAGATCCCGTCGGCGCTCGTGCGCATCGCGCCGTCGACCTTGAGGAGGCCGCGCTCGTCGCGCTCCACGCCCGCGGCGTCCAGGCCGAGGGCCTCGACGTCGGGGCCGCGACCGGCTGCGATGACGAGCCAGTCGGCCTCGCCGCTCTCCCCGCCGTACGTGTACGTCACGCCTGAGTCCGTGCTCTGGATGTTCTCGACCTTCACGCCGGTGTGGACGTCGATGCCCTGGCGCTTGAAGACGCGGAGGGCCACCTTGGAGATGTCGGCGTCCTCGGTGGGCAGCACGCGGTCGAGCGCCTCCAGCAGCGTGACCTCGGATCCGAGTCGCTGGTAGGCGGAGGCGATCTCGGTGCCCGACGCGCCGGCGCCGACGACGACCAGGCGCCCCGGGAGCTCGTCGAACGCCCACGCCTCCTCGGTGCCAATGACGCGGCCGCCGAACTGGGTGCCGGGGATCGGACGGGGCAGCGAGCCTGTGGCGAGGATGATCTTGCCCGCCTTGTGCTCCTCGCCGCCGACGCGCACGATGCCGCCGCCGGCGAGCGATGCCTCGCCCTCCAGCACCTCGATCTTGTTCTTCTTGAACAGGCCGCTGACGCCGCCCGTGAGGGTCTGGACGACCTTCTTGCGGCGCTCCGTCACGGCGCCGAAGTCGACCTCGGGCTCGGAGACCTTGATGCCGAACTCGTCGGCGTCGCGGACCTCAGAGAGGATGTCCGCCGTGCGCAGCACCGCCTTCGCGGGGATGCAGGCGTAGTTCAGGCACCGGCCGCCGATGGCGTCCTTCTCCACCACGGCGGTCTTCAGTCCCACTTGGGCGGCGCGGATGGCGGCAACGTAGCCGCCCGGCCCGGACCCGATGACGATGCAGTCGTACTCGGCCATTGCGGCCGTTGAACCTACTCGACTCCCGCGCTCGGCCGTCCCGACGGCATCTGCATGCGCGCCATGGCCCGGATGAGCTTCCAGAACAGCGTGCCGAGCAGCACCACGAGCACGAGGAGCAGCACCGCCGCGCCGACGTTCGCGGCGAGCACGAGCGCGAGCGACATCACCGTGATCTGCAGCCCGAGCACGATCTCGAATCCGAGCACCGCCCAGTACTGGCGGGCGAGCATGCCGACGCCGACCACGACGAGGATCGCCGTGGTGATGATCGCGATCATCGTCTGGCTGCCCTCGTCGCCGGAGATCGTCCGGCCCGACAGCGCCGCCGCGATGTTCAGCACCGCCATTCCCAGCGCGACGATCGCGGCGATGGTCACGACCGTCGGTCGCTCGCCGGGCGCGAGAGGCTCCAGGCCTGCGCGGGCCTCCTCGTTGCGCCATTCGGTCCGCGCCTTGTAGCGCTCGGTGAACGTCGCGCCGGGATCGAGGACCGGCGGCGGTGTGCGCGGCTCCGGTCGCGCCTTGCGGCTACGGACGGCCATGTATCACCAGCTGCGGAAGTGCGGCACGCAGTGCGGCCGACGCGGCCTCGGGGTCGGCGGCGTCGGCGATGGCGCGGACGACGGCGATGCGCATCGCGCCAGCCTCGACGACCGCCCTCACGGAGTCGCGGTCGACGCCGCCGATCGCGAACCAGGGAAGCTCGGCGTGCTCGGCGGCGTAGCGCACGAGGTCGAGGCCGACGGCGGGGCGGCCGGGCTTGGTGGGCGTCGCGTGCACGGGACCGACGCCGATGTAGTCGGCGTCCGCGGCGTCGATCTCCGCCGGCGCGTGGGTCGACAGCCCGACGAGCAGGTCCGGCCCGGCGATGGCGCGGGCGTCGGCGACCGTGGTGTCGTCCTGCCCCACGTGCACGCCGTCGGCGCCCGCCGCGACCGCGAGGTCGGGGCGGTCGTTGACGAGCAGCAGCGCCCCGGCCTCG
This sequence comes from uncultured Solirubrobacterales bacterium, assembly GCA_963837655.1. Taxonomy (GTDB): domain Bacteria; phylum Actinomycetota; class Thermoleophilia; order Solirubrobacterales; family Solirubrobacteraceae; genus CAVVSD01. The sequence continues at coordinate 489,008 of CAWIOK010000021.1, read as the reverse complement.
GCACACAGCGCGCGCGCCTGGGCAGCGGCCGCGAGGATCTCGTCGTCGCCCGCGGACTTGCAGCGCAGCTGCACGAGGTCGACCCCGCCACGCAGCGCGGGCTCGAGGACCTCGGCCAGCGGGCGCCCACCGGGGCGGCTCCCGCAGACCAGGTACAGGCGTGCGGCACGCAGCCGCTCGCGGCGCTCGAGGCCGTCCATGCACCCATGATGACAGCGCTAGAGTGGGAGCCACGGGAGCCCGGGAACCAGGGCTGAGAGGGCGCCAGGAAGCGAGCGCCGACCGTCAGCAGCTGATGCGGATCATGCCGCCGAAGCGAGGTGACCGTGACCCTTTCTGACACATCGTCCGACGTCGTCGTCATCGGCGGGGGCATCGCAGGCCTGACCAGCGCCTGGCGTGCTGCGCAGCGCGGCGCCACGGTCGTGCTCGTCGAACGCGGCGAGCTGGCCGCCGAGGCGTCACATGCCGCCGCCGGCATGCTGGCGCCGGCCGCCGAGGCCGACCTCGGCGAGCGCTCGCTGCTGGCTCTCGGGCTGCGCGCCGCCAAGCGCTGGCCCGCGTTCGCCGCGGAGGTCCAGGAGGCGTCCGGCGCGCACGTCGGCCATCTGCGCTGCGGGACCCTCATGGTCGCCCGCGACGCCGACGAGGCCGCCGCGCTGGAGCGCGAGCTCGGCTTTCGCGCGCAGCTCGGCGTCGCGCTGACCCGCCTGCGCCCGAGTCAGGCGCGCCGTCTGGAACCCGCGCTCGCCCCGACGCTGCGCCTCGCGGTCGAGGCGCCGGACGACCACGTCGCCGACCCCCGGCTGCTCGCACCGGCCCTGGCGGAGGCGGCTCGCCGCGCCGGCGTCGTGCTGCGCACGGGCACCGAGGTCATATCGGTGCAGCGCGGCGAGGTCGAGCTCGCGGGCGGCGAGGTCATCCGCGCCGGCGCCGTCGTCGTCGCGGCCGGCGCCTGGGCGGGCCGGCTGGCCGGCGTGTCCGTCCGCCCGCTGAAGGGCCAGATCCTGCGCCTGCGCGATCCCGAGGGCCCGGGCCTGCTGCAGCGCGTGGTGCGCTGGGAGGGGGGTTACCTCGTCCCGCGCGGGACCGGGCGGTACGTCCTCGGCGCGACGATGGAGGACAAGGGCTTCGACACGACGGTCACGGCGGGCGGCGTCTGGGAGCTCCTGCGTGACGCGTCCGAGCTCGTCCCGGGCGTCCTCGAGCTCGAGCTGGAGGAGGCGTCCGCCGGCCTGCGCCCCACGACGCCCGACAACACGCCGCTGATCGGCCGCAGCGAGCGCACCGGCCTCGTCTTCGCCACCGGCCACCACCGCAACGGCGTGCTGCTGGCCTCGATCACCGGGGAGCTCGTCGCCGACGCGCTCGACGGTGCGGCGCCGGAGGAGGCGCTGGAGCCGGATCGCTTCGCGGCACGCGAGGCGCTCGCGTGATCACCGTCAACGGCACCGAGGCCGAGTTGCCCATCGGCGCGCGGATCGCGGACGTCCTGGACGCGCTCGGCGTCGAGCCGGGTCGTCGCGGCGTCGCGATCGCCGTCGATGGCGAGGTCGTGCCGCGCGCGCAGTGGGACACCACGAGCCTGGAGGCCGACGCGCGCGTCGAGGTCGTCCAGGCGATCCAGGGCGGGTAGACATGGCAGCACCGACACCTCTCGTCATCGCCGGGCGCGCGTTCGCGTCGCGGCTCATCCTCGGAACCGGCGGCTTCACGCGCCTGGACACCCTGGCCGCCGCGATCGAGGCGAGCGAGACCGAGATGGTCACCGTCGCCCTGCGGCGGATCGACACCGCGGCGCAGGGCTCGCTGGTCTCCGTCCTCGACGAGTCCGGCGTCCACGTCCTGCCGAACACGGCGGGCTGCTTCACGGCCCGCGACGCGGTCCGCACGGCGAAGCTCGCGCGGGAGGCGTTCGAGACCGACTGGGTCAAGCTCGAGGTGATCGGCGACGAGCGCACGCTGCTGCCCGACGCGCCGGAGCTGCTCGCCGCGGCGGAGGAGCTCGTCGACGAGGGGTTCGTCGTGCTCCCCTACACCACCGACGACCCGGTGCTCGCCCGCCGGCTGGCCGACGTCGGGTGCGCGGCGGTCATGCCGCTCGGCTCGCCCATCGGCAGCGGCCAGGGGATCGCCAACCCGGCGAACCTCGGGCTCATCGTCGAGGGGGCGACGGTCCCGGTCGTGCTCGACGCAGGGATCGGCACGGCCTCCGACGCGACGCTCGCCCTCGAGCACGGCGCCGACGCGGTCCTCGTTGCCAGCGCGATCTCGCGCGCGGCGGACCCCGTCGCGATGGCGACCGCCATCCGCCTCGCGGTGGAGGCCGGGGCGCTGGCGCGGGGGGCCGGGCGCATCGCGCGCCGCACGTACGCGCTCCCGTCCACCACCATGGAGGGCATTCCCGAGCTCGGCCCCACCGCATGACCGCCGTCCAGCCGGACGTCGACGCGCTGCTCGACCGCTTCCAGGACGCCTGGTCCGCGCGCGACCGGATGGCGTTCGCACAGCTCTGCGCGCACGACCTGCACTACGAAGACCCGCTGACCGAGGCGCCGCTGGAGGGTCCCGACGCGCTCGGCGACCACGCCGTGCGCCTGTGGGCGACGTTCCCCGACGTGCGCGTCGAGTCGACCGGGCCGCGGCTGAGCGACGGACGCTTCGTGGCCGCGCCGGTGAAGCTGCTGGCGACGCACCGCGGGGAGGCGGGCGACCTGCCGCCGACGGGTCGCTTCCTGCTCGTCCACGCCGTGTTCTTCTGCGAGCTCGACGAGTCGCGCGAGAAGCTCTGGCGGGTCCGCACGTTCTTCGACCTCTACGACGCCGCCAAGCAGCTCGGTGTCCTGCCCAAGTCCGGCTCGGCGGGCGAGCGTGCGCTCCTGCTGCTTCGCGGCTTCGGGCTTCGCGCTCGGCCCTGACCAGCGCTACCCTTGGGCACGTTGTCGGGCGCGGATGACACCCCGCAGCTGGACCCCAGGATCGCCGAGATCGTGCGGCGGCCCAGCCGCCTTCAGGCGCTCGCGACCTTGGAGGCCAACGCCGAGACGTCCGCGGACGCGCTGGATCGCATCACCCGGATGGCCTGCCGGATGCTCGACGTGCCGGTCGCGCTGGTCAACCTGATCGGCGCCGACCGCCAGCGGTTCCTGGGCTGCGGCCCACTGCCCGCGCCGTGGACGTCGATGCGCGAGATGCCGGTCACGGCCGGCTGGTGCCCCTACGCGCTGGACGCCAAGACGGCCTACGCCTTCGCCGACGCGCACGCCGACCCCGAGCTCGCCGCCAACCCGGCCGCTCAGCGGCTCGGCGTGGTCGCCTACGCGGGGGTCCCGCTGCGGACGTCGGACGGCGAGTCCATCGGGACGCTGTGCGCGCTGGACTACCAGCCGCATGACTGGACCGCCGACGAGCTGGCGCTCATGGCCGACCTCGCCGCCGGCGCGGTCGCCGAGCTGCAGCTGCTGACCGCGTCGCGCCTCGTCGCGCGCAACCACGCCCGCCTGCAGGCGCTGGAGAGCGTCAGCTGCGCGCTGGCGGACGCGCGGACCGCGGACGACGTCCTGGGTGAGGTCATGCGCGTCGTCGAGCGCACGGACGCCGGTGCGCTGTGGCGTCTGGAGGACGGCGAATCGGCGCTGCGGACGGCCGCGACGTCCGGAGCGGGCTCGACGGCGGTGGCGGGCCCCGACTGGGTGTCGATCGACGCGCCGCTCGCGCATGCCCAGGTCGCACGCGACGGCGAGGCGGCGTTCCTGCCGTCCCACGAGGACGTCCGCGAGGGCTTCGCGCTGCAGGGCGACCCCGGCGTCGGCGCCGTCGCCCTGCTGCCCGTCACTGCGGGTGGACAGCGCATCGGCGTGCTGGGCGCGTGCTTCCACGACGAGCAGCGCTTCACCGTCGAGGACCACGAGTACCTCGCCGCGCTGGCCGGGATCTCCGGTCTGGCGCTCGCCCGCGCCGGGTAGCCGCCCCCCGATGAGCCTGCTGCGCGACGAGCACACCGTCCTGATCGGTGACGCGAAGGTGATGGTCACCGGGACGACCGGACCGATCAGCGCGCGGTGGTGCCTGCTGGTGGACGGTCTCGAGGTCGACCGTGAGGAGCTCTTCAACGGCGAGCACGTCCTGCGCGGCGTCCTGCCGGACGGGTCGCCGGTGGAGGCCCACGTCCACCAGAGCATCGTCGGCCCGACGCGGGTGCAGGTGCACCACGGTGGCCGCGAGGTCATGGCGAGCACGGGGTACGTCGCCTAGCGGACCTCGACGATCACCGGCTTGTGATCGGACAGGCCGTGGCGGTCGGGAAGCTCGCGGTGGCCGCGCGGCTCGAGGCCGCGGACGAGGACGTGGTCCACCCAGTTTCCGCCTGCGTCCCGCAGTCCCGCGGCGGCTGGATCGCGCAGGTTGAAGTCGCCGCCCAGGACGAGCGGCGCGTCTCGCGCCCACGCCAGCGCCGTCGCGGCGGCGCGCGCCGTGTCCGAGCGGGCGAGGAGCTCGGGGCGCACGTGGGCGTGCAGGTTCGCCACCCAGACGCCGCCGGCGAGGCGGACGGCGTGCATCGCGCGGTGCTCGGGACGCCAGCGCAGGTGCTCCCGGCGGTGCTCGACGATCGGCTCGCCGCGCACGAGGATCGCGTTGCAGCCGCCCGCCCAGGACTTCACAAGATCGGGCATCGGGCGCCCGAGCCAGCGCAGCGGCGGGATCCAGTCGCGCGAGGTCCGCGTCGAGCGCGCGCTCGCCGAGGTGGCGGCTCCGAGCCGCGCCGGCCACCAGGGCAGGACCTCCTGCAGCAGCGCGACGTCCCAGTCCCAGGCGTCGATCGCCACGGCGAAGTCGTCGAAGAGGTCGCGGCGGCGGGGCTCCACCGCCCGTCCGTGAAACAGGTTCCACGTCAGCACGCGCATGGCACGGATACATTGCCAGCTTGCCCCGCCACTTCCTGACCGGCAGCGAGCTGACGCCCGCGGATCTCGAGCAGATCCTCGACCGCGCTGCCGCGCTGAAGGCGGCGCCGCTGTCGTCGCGCGCGCTCGAGGGCCGCTCGGTGGCGCTGCTCTTCCAGGCCCCCTCCACGCGCACCCGGCTGTCCTTCGAGGCGGGGGTGTTCGAGCTCGGCGGCCACCCGCTCGTCCTGCGCGAGACCGAGATGCAGCTCGCGCGTGGCGAGTCGCTGCAGGACACGGCCCGCGTGTTCTCGCGCCACGTGGCCGCGTTCGGCGTGCGCATCACGTCCCACGCGGCGATCGAGGAGCTCGCCGCCGCGTCCGACGTCCCCGTCTTCAACATGCTCACGGAGCTGCACCACCCGTGCCAGGCGCTGGCGGACCTGCTGACGCTGCGCGAGACGTTCGGGCCCCTCGAGGGCCACAAGATCGCCTACGTCGGCGACGGCAACAACGTCGCGCGGTCGCTCGCCGTGCTCGGGACGCTGGCCGGCGTCGAGGTCGCGGTCGCGTCGCCCGCGGGCTACGCGCTCGCCGAGGGCGAGGTGGACGGCCTGCAGCTCACCGACGACCCGCGCGACGCGGTCGCCGGGGCGCATGTCGTCTACGCCGACGTGTGGGTCTCGATGGGCGACGACGCGACCGAGGCCGACGCCCGCCGCGCGGCGCTCGCGCCGTACCGGCTCGACGACGCGCTCCTGGACGCCGCGGCCCCGGGGGCGATCGCGCTGCACTGCCTGCCGGCCCACCCGGGCGAGGAGATCACCGCCGAGGTCCTCTACGGCGATCGCCAGCGGATCTGGGACCAGGCGGAGAACCGCCGGCACGCCCAGAAGGCGCTGCTGGAATGGCTCGTAGCCTGAGGGAGCGATGACCACGCCGCCCACCACCTCGCCGCGCCCCGAGCGCGGCGCCGAGCTGGACCTCCAGATCGACGACCTCGCCTACGGCGGCAACGGCGTCGCGCGGCTGGACGGCTACGTCGTCTTCGTCCGCGGCGGCATCCCCGGGGACCGCGTCCGCGCCGTCGTCACCAAGCGCAAGCGCGCCTACGCCGAGGCGCGCACGACCGAGGTCCTCGAGCCCTCGCCCGACCGCATCCCCGAGGTCGCCGACCATCCCGGCGCGCCGTGGCAGGTCCTGCCGTACGAGCGCCAGCTGGAGATCAAGCACGCGCAGGTGGACGACGCGCTCAAGCGCATCGGCCATCTCGAGGGCTACGTCTTCGAGGACATCGTTCCCGCGGTCGAGCAGTGGCGCTATCGCAACAAGCTCGAGTACTCCTTCGGCACCGACCAGTCGGGCGCGCTGATCTGCGGCTTCCACGCCCCCGGCTCGTGGGAGGAGATCGTCGGGGTCTCCGACTGCATGCTCGCCTCCGAGCGCGGCAACGAGGCGCGCGAGGCGGTCCTCGCCTGGGCCCGCGCGCAGGGCCTGGACGCCTTCGACCGCCGGACCCACACGGGCCTGCTGCGCAACCTCGTCGTCCGCGAGGGGCGGCGGACCGGCGAGATCGGCGTGCGTATCGTCACCGGCCCGGGAGAGATCGACGTGCAGAGCCTCGTCGACGCCGTGCCGTGCGACAGCCTGCTCTGGACCCGGACCGACGGGCTCGGCGAGACCACGAGCGGTGGGCGCACCATGCTCCTGTCGGGCGACGAGCGCATCCACGAGGAGATCGACGGGCTGCGATTCGCGATCTCGCCCGAGGCGTTCTTCCAGACGAACACCGAGATGGCCGAGCGCCTCTACGGCGTCGCCGGCGAGTTCGCGGCGCTCGAGGGCTGGGAGCGCCTCTACGACCTCTACAGCGGCATCGGCACCGTCGGGCTCTCGCTGGCCGCTCGGGCCGGCGAGCTGTGGGGCATCGAGGTGGTCGAGCAGGCCGTCGCCGACGCGATCGACAACGCCCGAGTGAACGGCATCGACAGCGCGCGGTTCTTCGCCGGCGACGTCCGCCTCGCGCTGCGCGAGCTGGCCGAGAAGGCCGGTCGCCCCGATGTCGTGGTCGTCGACCCCCCGCGCGCCGGGCTGTCCGCGAAGGTCGTGCGGCGCGTCATCGAGACGTCGCCCAAGCGCCTCGTCTACATCTCCTGCAACCCGACGACGCTGGCGCCGAACGCCGCCCAGCTCGTCGAGGCCGGGTACGCGCTGCGTCGCGTGCGGCCGGTCGACATGTTCCCGCAGACGCCTCACATCGAGTGCGTCGCGGTGCTGGAACGCGTCTCCGGCTAACCGTCTCTCGCCTGCTTCTCGTCGAAGATCGCGGCGATCTCGTCGAGCGCGGCCTGTTCGTGGTCTGAGACCTCCGTGCCGCCGATGCCGAGGAAGCCGCCCTCCTTGTGCGCGCGGGCGACGTTGTCCGCAAGCGAGAACACGAAGCGCTTGTACTCGACGACCTCGTCGTCGGTGCCCTTGCTCTCGAGGATCGCGATCGCCTTGCGCAGCGTCTGCGGTGCGACCTGGCGCAGGTCGTCCGGCGTCTTGGGCCGCTCCTCGGCGGACAGGGCGGCCGGCGTCGTGAGCAGCGCGTTCATCAGGTCGCCGGGCTCCTTGGACGCTGCCTGCGTGTAGGCGCGTCGGGCGGCGACCGTCTCGCGCACGGTCCCGCCCTTGCTGGCGGCGATCACGAGCATCCCGACGAGCGCGGGGGCGTTGGCGAGGGTCGTCCACTCTTCTGCGTTGAAGTCGGCCTTCTGCGTCATCGACGGAGTGTCCCGCATGCGCAAGGTGCAACCATCCCGCCGTGAGCCACGACCTCACCGACCCCGAGGTCCGCGTCCTCGGCTGTCTGCTCGAGAAGCAGCGCATGACGCCCGACGCGTACCCCCTCACGCTCAACGCGCTGCGCGCGGCCTGCAACCAGTCGACGAACCGCGACCCGGTCGTCTCCTACGAGGAGAGCGATCTGCGCGACGCGCTGGCACGGCTGGGGCACCGGCGCTGGACGCGCCTGGCCAGCTACCACGGCAGCCGGGCATCGAAGTACCGCCACCTGCTCGACGAGGCGCTCGGCATCCGCCCCGACGAGCAGGCGGTGCTGGCGGTGCTCATGCTGCGCGGGCCGCAGACGCCCGGCGAGCTGCGCCAGCGGACCGACCGGCTGCACCACTTCGCAACCGCGGAGGAGCTCGACGGCGCGATCGAGGGGCTGGGCGACCGCGACCTCGTCGTGCGGCTCGAGCGCCGCCCCGGGCAGAAGGAGTCGCGCTACGCGCACCTGCTCGGTGGAGACGTTGCCGACACGGCAGCGGCGGTCGTCGCGTCCGGCCCGGTGGTGGAGGAGCGGCTCGCGCCCGAGCCGATCGAGCGCCAGGCGCCGCCGCCGGCCGATCCCGCCCGCGACGAGCGGCTCACCCGCCTGGAGTCCGAGGTCTCGGAGCTGCGCGCGCAGCTGGAGGCGATGCGGGCGGAGCTGGGGATGGGATAGGATGCTTGCTGGCAAGCATCTATCTCTCTCGCACTCACGAACAGCTCACCCCACACCGACATCGACACAGCGGCCCGCCTGCGCCTGGCGACCGCGCGGCTCTGGCGCCGCCTGCGCATCTCGAGCCCCCGCACCGGCCTGACGCAGACCGAGGCGTCGGTGCTCTTCACCGTCGTCCGGTGCGGCCCCATCGGGATGTCGGAGCTCGCACGTGAGGAGGACCTCAACCCCACGATGCTGTCGCGCGTCGTCGCCCGGCTGGCCGAGCAGGGAATGCTCGAGCGCACGCCCGACCAGGACGATCGCCGCGCCGTCGTGGTCAGCGCCACCGAGGCCGGGGCCACGCTGCGCGAGGAGACCCGGCAGGCGCGCACCGACGTCCTGGCCCGCGAGCTCGACGGCCTGTCGGACGCGGAGATCGGAGCGGTCGAGGCCGCGCTGCCGGTCATCGAGAAGCTCGCCGGGCGCCTGAAGGGAAGTGGCGCGTGAGCGCCGAAGACTGCGTCTTCGCTTGCGGTTGGGTCGACGGGCGACCCAACGCGCGGTCTCCGGAGGTATCGGCGTGAGCGTCGCGGGCGTGCTCGACACGTTCCCCGCTCTCGCCATCCCCAACTACCGCCGCTACCTCCGCGGCCAGTCCGTGTCCCTCATGGGGACGTGGATGCAGATGACGGCGCAGGCGTGGCTGGTGCTCACGCTGAGCAACTCGGCCTCCGCGCTCGGCGTGATCATCGCGCTGCAGACGCTTCCGGTCCTCGTGCTCGGGCCCTACGGCGGCGTGATCGCCGACCGCGTGAACAAGCTCAGGCTCATGATCACGCTGCAGACGGCCATGGGCGTCCAGGCCCTCGTGCTCGGCGTGCTCACGGTGACCGGCGAGGTGAGGCTGTGGCAGGTCGGCGTGCTCGCCGCGCTGCTCGGCCTCAACAACGCCTTCGAGAACCCGGCCCGCCAGTCGTTCATGCTCGAGATGGTCGGGCGTGACAGCCTGCGCACCGCCGTCAGCCTGAACTCGACGATGGTGAACCTCGCCCGCGTCGTCGGCCCCGCGATCGGCGGGGTGCTGATCGCGACCACCGGCGTCGGCGTCTGCTTCCTCATCAACGCCGCGAGCTTCCTCGTCGTCATCTGGACGCTGGTCCGCCTGGACCGCTCCGCGATCACGCCGAGCCCGCCGCTGGTCCGCGGCAAGGGCCAGCTGCGCGAGGGGCTGCGCTACGTCGCCCGGACGCCCGAGCTCGGCATCCCACTGCTCATGATGGCGCTGGCCGGCGTCTTCGCCTTCGAGTTCCAGGTGACCCTGCCGGTGCTCGCCAAGCAGGCGCTCGACCAGGGCTCGGAGGGCTTCGGTCTCATGACCGCCGCGATGGGCGTCGGGGCGGTGGGCGGCGGCCTGCTGGTGGCCGCGCGCGGCAAGACGGGGCTGCGCCCGCTCACCATCTCCGCGGCCTTCTTCGGCCTGGTCATGCTGCTCGCGGCGCTCGCGCCGACGCTCCCGCTCGCCCTCGGCGCGCTCGTGCTCGTCGGCTGGGGCAGCGTCACGTTCATGGCGACCGGCAACACGACGCTCCAGCTCGCCGCGGCTCCGGACATGCGCGGACGGGTCATGTCGCTGTGGTTCGTCGCCTTCCAGGGCTCGACGCCGATCGGCGGCCCGCTGCTCGGGTGGGCGATGGGCTGGGCGGGCGCGCGCGTCGGGTTGGGGGTCGGCGGGGTGGCCTGCCTCGTCGTCGCGCTCATCGGGCTCCTCGCCGCCGCGGGCCTACACTCGCGGCGATGCGAGCCGCAACCATCCGCGACGGATCGATCGTCGTCGCCGAGCACCCTGATCCCACGCCGGGCGAGGGAGAAGTCCTCGTCCGCGTCCGCGCCGCAGGCCTGAACGGCGCCGACATCATGCAGGTCGCCGGCGGCTACCCGCCGCCGCCCGGCATCCCCGCCGACATCCCCGGTCTGGAGCTCGCCGGCGAGGTCGCGGAGCTCGGGCCCGGCGCGACCCGGTTCGCCGTCGGCGACCGCGTGATGGGCATCGCGGCCGGCGCGGGCCAGGCCGAGCTCGCCACGGTCCACGAGCGCCAGCTCATGCCCGTCCCGTCGTCGTTGAGCTGGGAGGAGGCCGGCGGCGTACCCGAGGTCTTCACGACGGCTCACGACGCGCTCTTCACCCAGGCCGGGCTCGGGAGCGGCGAGCGGCTGCTCGTGAGCGGCGCGGCGGGGGGCGTGGGCACCGCCGGCGTGCAGCTGGGCCGTGCGGCCGGCGCCCGTGTCACCGCAACGGTGCGCAACCACGACCACCACGACGAGGTCACCGCGCTGGGCGCCGAGCGCGTCCTGGACCCCGAGGGCTTCGAGGAGCACGGGCCGTTCGACGTCGTGCTCGAGCTGGTCGGTGCGCCGAACATCCCGAACGACCTCAAGGCGCTGGCGACGAGCGGGCGCATCGTCGTGATCGGCGTTGGCGCGGGCGTGAAGGCCGAGCTCGACCTGCGCCACCTCATGCGCTCGCGCGGGCGCATCATGGCCTCCACCCTGCGGCCACGGCCGCTGGAGGAGAAGGCGATGACGGCGCGGCGCCTGGAGCACCACGTGCTGCCGCTCTTCGACACGGGCGCGCTGAGCGTTCCGATCGCCGAGACGGTGCCGCTCGGGCGGGCCGGGGAGGCCTACGAGCGGTTCCGAGCGGGCCGCAAGCTCGGCAAGATTGTGCTCACCATGTAGCGGTGCTCGAGCTCGACGGACTGACGCGCCGCTACGGCGACGTCGTTGCGCTGGACGGGCTCACGTTCTCCGTCCAGCCAGGCCAGGTCTTCGGTTTCGTGGGTCCCAACGGCTCCGGCAAGACGACGGCGATGCGGATCGTCCTCGGCGTGCTGTCGGCTGACGCAGGCGCCGTGCGGTGGGAGGGCAGGCCCGTGGACGGGGTCCTACGCGCCAGGTTCGGGTACATGCCGGAGGAGCGCGGGCTCTATCCCAAGATGCGGGTGGAGGAGCAGCTGGCGTACTTCGCGCGGCTGCACGGGGCCGACGCGGCGACGGCGTCCCGCTCGGCGGGCCACTGGATGGAGCAGGTCGGCGTCGCCAACCGCGCCGGCGACCGTGTCGAGCAGCTCTCGCTCGGGAACCAGCAGCGTGTGCAGCTGGCCACGGCGCTCGTCCACGACCCGATCGCGCTCGTCCTCGACGAGCCCTTCAGCGGCCTGGACCCGGTCGGCGTCGACGTCATGAGCGAGGTGCTCGTCGCGAGAGCGCGCGAGGCGCAGGTGCCCGTGCTGTTCTCCAGTCACCAGCTCGAGCTCGTCGAGCGCATCTGCGACGCCGTCGCGATCATCAAGGACGGCGGGCTCGTCGCGAGCGGGACGGTCGCCGAGCTGCGCTCGCGCGGGGTGGCCAAGGGTCTCTGGCGCGTCGAGGTGCACGGCGCCGCGCCGGGCTGGGCCACTGCGGCCGGCGTCGACGTGCGCAGCGAGGACGGCCCCGTCACGCTGGCGGCGGCGCCCGACGAGCAGACCCTGCTCGACACGGCCCGCGCCGCCGGCCGCGTCACCCGCTTCGAGCCGGTCTCCCCGACACTCGCGGAGCTGTTCCGCGAGGCCATCGCATGAGCGGCCTGCAGGCGGCCCTGCTCGTCGCCAGGCGCGAGATCGTCACGCGTGTCCGCGAGCGCTCGTTCCTCATCGCCACGTTGGTGACGATCGGCATCCTCGCAGCGATCGTCGTCCTGCCCAGCGCACTGGGCTTCGGCAACAAGGCCGCGACGGTCACCGTGTCCTCGGTGGCCGGCGAGCAGGTCGTGCGGGCTGCACAGCCCGGCGCCGACGCGCTGGACCTCAAGCTCACGGTGGAGCGCGCCTCCGAGGCGCAGGCCCGCCGGCGCGTCCTGGATGGCGACACCGACGCGGCGCTCGTCGGCGACGGACCCGAGGTCCTCGTACGCACCAGCCTCGACGACGACCTCGGCGCCGTGCTGCGCCAGGGCGCCGCGTCGGTGCGCAGCGAGGCCGCGCTTGCGCAGGCCGGCCTGGACCCGGCGCAGCGGCAGGCGGCGCTCTCCCCGCCGCCGTTGGACCTCACCGAGCTCGACCCGGGTCGCAACGACCAGGCGCAGGCGTTCGCGACCGTCGCGATCTTCCTGCTGTTCTTCCAGCTCATCGGCTACGGCTACTGGATCGCCGCCGGGATCGTGGAGGAGAAGGCATCGCGCGTCGTCGAGCTCCTCCTCAGCACGATCCGCCCGCGCGAGCTGCTGGCGGGCAAGGTCCTCGGCATCGGCATCGTGGCGCTCGGCCAGCTCCTCGTCATCGGCCTCGTCGGCGTGCTCCTGGCGATAGCCACCGACAACGTGGACGTGCCCGGCGATGCGATCGGCGCGCTGGTCATCGTCCTCGCCTTCTTCCTGTTGGGCTACGCCTTCTACGCGGCGATGTTCGCGGTGGCCGGCGCACTCGTGCCGCGCCAGGAGGAGATCCAGAACGTCACGACCCCGATCCAGGTCGTCCTGTTCGCGACGTACTTCCTCGCCTTCCAGGCCGTGAGCGACCCGCAGGGCGGCCTGGCCCAGATCCTGACCTTCATCCCGCCCACGGCGGCGATCGTGCTGCCGGTGCGCGTCATCGCGGGCGACATCCCCGCCTGGCAGGTCGCGGGCGGCACGATCCTCCTGGCGATCGGCGCGGGCGTCCTGCTGCTCGCCGCCTCGCGGATCTACGCCAACGCGGTCCTGCGGACGGGCACGCGGGTGCGGCTGGCCGACGCCTGGCGCGCGGCGTAGGCGACGGCCTCGCCGATCGGGGAGGATGCCGGGTATGGACATCCTGATCGTCGGCGCTGGGTTCAGCGGCCTGTATGCGCTGCACCGCGCGCGGGAGCTCGGCCTCAGCGCGCGCGTGCTCGAAGCGGGCGACGGCGTCGGCGGCACGTGGTACTGGAACCGCTATCCGGGTGCGCGCTGCGACGTCGAGAGCCTCGAGTACTCCTACTCCTTCTCCGAGGAGCTGCAGCAGGAGTGGGCGTGGACGGAGCGCTATCCGGCGCAGCCCGAGATCCTGCGCTATCTCGACCACGTCGCCGACCGCTTCGAGCTGTGGCCCGACATCCAGCTGAACACGCGCGTGGTCGCCGCGACCTTCGACGAGCGCGCGAGCCGCTGGACGCTGCGCGCGGAGTCGGGTGAGACGTTCTCGGCCCCGTGGTGCGTCATGGCGACGGGCTGCCTGTCGTCGTCGCAGGTCCCGCGGATCCCTGGGCTGGAGCGCTTCGAGGGCGACTGGTACCACACAGCCCAGTGGCCGCGCGAGGACGTCGATCTGACGGGCAAGCGGGTCGCGGTGGTGGGCACCGGCTCCACGGGCATCCAGATCATCCCCGAGGTGGCGCGCGAGGCCGCCCACACGTACGTCTTCCAGCGCACGGCGAACTTCAGCGTGCCCAACGCCAACCGGCCCCTGGACCCGGAGGTCGAGCGCGACTGGAAGTCACGCTACGCGCAGCAGCGCGAGATCCAGCGCGCCTCGATGCTCGGGGTCGCGATCCCGCCCGGCGAGCAGAGCGCGCTGGAGGTGCCCGACGATCAGGTGCGGCGCACGCTGCAGGAGCGCTGGGACTTCGGCGGCGGCATGCCCGTGCTGCTGGCGTTCAACGACCTGCTGGTCGACGAGGCCGCCAACGCGAAGGCGGCGGACTTCGTGCGATCGAAGATCCGCGAGACGGTCCTCGACCCGGTCGTCGCCGAGAAGCTGCTGCCGCGCGACTTCCCGATCGGCGCCAAGCGGCTGTGCCAGGACGAGGGCTACTTCGAGACCTTCAACCGCGACGACGTCACGCTCGTGGACATCCGCGCGACGCCGATCGAGGAGATCACGCCCACCGGCGTCCGGACCGCCGGCGTCGACCACGAGGTCGACGTCATCATCTTCGCGACCGGGTTCGATGCGCTGACCGGAGCGCTGCTGGCGATCGACATCCGCGGTCGCGACGGCCGCAGGCTCACCGAGGCGTGGGCCGGCGGCCCGCGGGCCTACCTGGGCCTGTGCGTCGCAGGGTTCCCGAACCTCTTCACGGTGACCGGACCCGGCAGCCCGTCCGTGCTGTCGAACATGGTCGTGTCGATCGAGCAGCACGTCGAGTGGATCACCGACTGCATCGCGGCGCTGCGCGACCAGGGCATCGACAGCATCGAGGCGACGCCCGAGGCGCAGGAGGCGTGGATGGAGCACGTGGCCGAGGTGGCCGAGCTCACGCTGTTCCCGCGCGCCGCGTCCTGGTACGTGGGCGCCAACGTGCCCGGCAAGCCGCGCGTGTTCATGCCCTACGTCGGTGGGGTCGGGCCCTACCGGGCGCGCTGCGCGGCGGTCGCCGCCAGCGGCTACGAGGGCTTCGCGCTCGGCGCCTAGGCCGGTCGCAGGCGCGCGACGAGCCGGTCCACGTTGGGCAGGAGGTAGCCGGCCGCGACGAGCGGCAGCGCGGGGATCGCCTCCTGTGTTGTGAGGCTCAGCACGAGCGCGGCGAGCAGGCCGACGGCCATGCCCGCGAGCGTCGCGCGCCGGCGCAGGCCGAAGCGCCACGCCCAGCCGGCGAACATCGCGAGGAAGATGGCGTCGGTGAGGCCCAGGCCGCCCGCGCTGCCGCCGCCCCAGGCCGGGAAGTCGAAGCTCAGGACGTCGATCGGGTCGCGCCCGGCGTCGACGAGGCGCGACGTGGGACCGCTCGCCACCGACCAGATGTCGATCGCCGCGACGAACAACGGCACCGCGAGCGCGACGGCCGGCGTCGCCAGGGCCGAGGCGAGGAGCAGGCCTGCGGCAGACGCCGCGAGCGCCTCGGGAACGTTGGCGACCGCGCCGACGCCCGCGAGGTTCAGGATCGCGACGACCACCGCCGCGGCCAGCAGCGTGATCGCGAGGACGTTCTGCGCGCGCCAGGCGGGCAGCAGGGACCACACCGTCGCTGCGATCGCGAGGAGCCCGATGCCGTCTGCGACGAGCAGCGCGAGATCGCCGTCGCCGAGGTCCGGAAGTGCCGGCGCGATCGCGAAGTACGCGGTCGCCAGGATCGGCGCCGTCAGTAGGGCGGCAGCTCCGCGTACCACTCGCCGAGTACGCGGAAGGCCGACCAGAACGCGCGCTTCGCGTCCTGCTCGTCCAGGGCGTCGTCGATGTCTGGCGTGTACAACGCGTCGATGGCCGGCGTGAAGGACTGCACGACGCCCGGATCGGCGCGGACCGGCCGCGCGAGGGGGACGTCGAGGTCGTTGAGGATCCGCAGCGCCTCCCCGCCCATGATCACCACGAGCTTGGGCTGCACGATCGCGAGCTCCTCGACGACCCGGGCGACGCAGGCCTCGTCGGCGTCGTCGGTGTCGCCCACGGGGCACTTCACGCACAGGGTGCCGTAGACGTTCAGGGGGTCGATCCCGAGCCGCCTGAGCGACTTCATCAGCGCGGTGCCGGAGCGGCCGTAGAACGCGACGCCCTCCTCGACCTCGCTGGGTCGCGGCGCGTGCTTGAGGATGAAGACGTCGGCCTGGGGATGCCCTGATCCGAGGACCGGCATGCGGCTCCCGCGCGGGCACCCGCGGCACTCCTGCAGCTCGCGCGTCAGGGTGTTCAGCTCGCGGATCGCGCGCTCGAGGTACTTCTCTCGGATCTCATCGTCCGTGGCCGGCACGGGGGGGAGGTTCGGTCTCGGCGGGGGGTCTCCCTGCGCGTGCATCAGCCGTTGCGCGTGGCGCGGCGCACCCGACGCTCGCGGCTGGCCTTGCGAGCCCCCGGCGGCGTGGCCTTCGTCTGCAGGAACTTCAGGGCCTGGACGTACAGCAGACTCGACGGCTTCGTGTGGATCTCGGCCTCGGCGAGCGCGGCGAGGAACTCCTCCGGTCCGTCGAAGTCGGGCATCCGCACGCGGACGGAGCCGAGACCCTGGGCGACGTGCGCGTCCGATCCCGCGCCGGCCAGGATCCGGTACTTGGCCGCGAACCGAGCGGCCTCCTCGTTGAACGTGCCGATGGCCACGCGCGGGTTGTAGACCTCGATCGCGTGGATGTCGTCGAGGATCGCGAGCAGGTGCTCGTAGTCCGGGACGGAGTGCATCCGGTCGAACGGGTGGGGCACGTAGACGATCCCGCCCTGCCGGTGGATCTCCGCGACGGTCTCCTCCAGCGTCAGCCCGCGCGGGATCCTCTCCTGGAGGAACAGGCCGATGACCTCGCCCTGCGAGGCCGTCTTGACCTCCTCGCCGACGATCACCTTCACGCCGAACTCGGAGGCCTTCGCGGCGGCGTCGACGGCGCCGGAGATCTCGTTGTGGTCGGTCACTGCGATCGCGCCGAGGCCCTGCGCCCGCGCGGTGGCGAGCAGCACCTCGACCGGCGTCGCGCAGTCGCCCGAGTGGTCGGTGTGCATGTGGAGGTCGACGTCGATCCGGGGCCGCGCCGCGACCCTGCGGCGCAGCGGGCCGTCCAGCGGTGGCTGGTGGCGCTTGGCCACCAGCCCGGCGTAGACGGCCTCGAGCTCCTCGGCGAGCCGCTCGAAGCCCATCCCCTCGCGCATGTCCGCGCCGGCGGCGACCAGCGACGCGCGCAGCCCCGCGTCGGCGACGAGGCGCCCGAGCTGGGCGGCGAGCACGTCCACGTCGCGAGGCTCGAAGAGGAGGCCGCGCTCGCCCTCGCCGACGAGCTCCTCGTAGACGGGCAGCCGCGACGCGACGGGGGCGGCGCCGGCGCCGATCGCTGCGAGCAGGACGTGCGGGGCGGGCGCCGCACCGTCGGAGGCGGCGATGACGACGTCCGCGCTGCTGAGCACCGCGGCGAGCCCGGCGCCGCCGCGACCGACGACCCGCACCCGCGCACGCAGCTCGGCGCGCAACGTCGCGATGGCCGACGGGCCGCGGTCCGTGAGCAGCGTGACCCGCCAGGGAAGCGACGTGTCGAGCCTGCGCACGGCGCGCAGCGCGAGGCGTAGCGCGCCGCGCTCCTCCTCGTCGGCCACGACGATGTGGACGCCCGCGTCCCCGATCGGAGCGCGGGGCAGGATCTCCACGCCCGGCCGCACGATGCGGTACTCGGCAGGGAAGACCTGCGCGAGCAGCTCCGCGGTCGCCTCGTAGCTGGCCAGGCGCGCGTCGAGACGACCGAAGACGAGCTCGACGACGCGGCGGGCCAGCTGCGTCGAGACGATGCGCTCCGTCGGTGGGATGTGGAAGGTGCCGACGTTCAGCGCGCGCGAATGGCGCAGCGCGGCGCTCGACGTCGACGGCGCGAAGGGCTCGTGCACGTGGCAGATGTCGAGCGGCACGACCTCGTGCATCGACTCGATCGTCCGCGCGACGTCCACCGGCAGTGACGGCGCGCGCCGTGTCGCCGCGATCTCGGGCAGCACCTCGCCGACGGCGAGCACGCGCGGCGGCTCGCCGGGCTCGGGCAGGACCGACGCGGAGTCGGCCTTCAGGGCCTGGCGCGTGGACCGGACGCCGTCGTGCCCGCGCGCGGGAGCCACGATGAGGACCCGGTGCCCGCGTGCGGCGAGCGCCTCGGCGGTGCCGCGGACCTGACGGTTGATCTCGCGCTCCGCGTCCTCCCACGGACGCGGCGAGACGTGTGCGATCGCGAGGGGCCCCGGCACCGCCGGGAGGATACGGCTCTTGCTTCGGGAGGCTACGACTCGGACGCTGCGCGCGCCGCCGCGGCCTTGGCCTTGTCGGCCTCGGTGCGGTTGCGCCCGTGCGCGGCGATGAACTCCTCGGTCGCCTCGCGCGCCTGGTCGTCCGGGCGCTGGGAGAACGGGGACTTCATGAGGTAGGAGCTCGGGCCGTCGAGCTGGCCGCTGATGCCGTCGTTGAGGGCGAGCTTGCAGCAGCGCACCGCGTCGATGACGATGCCGGCCGAGTTGGGCGAGTCCCACACCTCGAGCTTGAGCTCCAGGTTCAGGGGCACGTCACCGAACGCCTGGCCCTCGACCCGGATGTGCGCCCACTTGCGGTCGGTGAGCCACGGCACGTAGTCCGACGGACCGACGTGGACGTCGTCGGCGGGCAGCTCGTGCCCCATGATCGACGTCACGGCGTTGGTCTTGGAGATCTTCTTGGACTCCAGGCGCTCGCGCTCGAGCATGTTGAAGAAGTCCATGTTGCCGCCGACGTTCAGCTGCGACGTGTGCTGCATGCGCACGCCACGGTCGTGGAACAGGCGGGCGAGGCTGCGGTGCACGATGGTCGCGCCGACCTGGGACTTGATGTCGTCGCCGACGATCGGGAGCCCGGCCTTCTGGAAGCGCTTGTTCCAGTACGGCTCGCGGGCGATGAACACCGGGATGCAGTTCACGAAGCCGACCCCTGCCTCGAGGATCTGCTCGACGTACCACTTGGTGGCGTCCTCGGACCCGACGGGCAGGTAGGAGACCACGACGTCGGTCTTGGTGTCCTTGAGGATCCCGACGATGTCGGCCGTCTCGCCCGGCGCCTTGGTGATCTTCTGCTTGAGGTACTTGCCGAGGCCGTCGTGCGTCATGCCACGGTGGACGGGCACGCCGATCTTGCCGACCTCGGCGAACTTGATCGTGTTGTTCTGGCCCGACCAGATCGCGTCGCCGAGATCCTTGCCGACCTTCTCCGCGTCGATGTCGAACGCGGCCGAGAACTCGATGTCGCTGATGTGGTAGCCACCGAGGTCCACGTGCATGAGGCCGGGGACGTCCTGCGAAGGATCGGCGTCCTTGTAGTACTCGACGCCCTGCACGAACGCGGAGGCGCAGTTCCCGACGCCGATGATGGCGACGCGGACCTTGTCCTCCTGGCGCCCGTTCCCGTTGGGCCCGTGCCCGTTGGTCTTGCCGTTCCCGTTCGTGCTCATGTGATCCCTTGTCGACGTCCCGCTCCGGGTGAGAGACCCCTCGGCGTGAAGTGTGTTACACGGCTGCCGCGAGCTGGCGGCGCACGTGGAAGATGCGCTGGAGGACGGTCACGGTGCCCAATCCGGCGAGCACGTACACCGCGGGCGCGAGAGCTCCGAGGTCGGCGAACAGCAGTCCGATGGAGAGGATCACCACCCGGACTCCCCGGTTGGCGATGCCGACCTTGCACTCGACGCCCAATGCCTCGGCGCGGGCCCGAGTGTACGAGACCAGCAGCGATGCGAGCACGGCGACGACCACCGCGGCGATCGCGAGCTTGTCCTGATCGTCGACGAAGGTGACCGCGATCGCGGTGAGGACGATGCCCTCCTCGGCCCGATCCAGGGTGGAGTCAAGGAAGGCGCCGAACGGCGTCCCCTTGCCCGACATCCGCGAGTAGCGGCCGTCGAGCGTGTCGCAGACCGAGCCGATGATGAAGGCGATCCCGCCGACGATGAACATCTCCTGCCAGATCAGGACGGCGGCGACGATGTTGAGCACGAGCCCGGTCAGCGAGATCGCGTTCGGCGTCAGGCGCGACTCGATGAGCCGGTTGCGGTAGATCGCCCGGCGCTCGGGGCTGATGAGCGGCGTCGTCATCAGGCGGGCGCGGCCTGTTTCGCCCCCGGCCGGAAGGACCAGGAGGCGGGACGGACCCGCGCGAGCCAGGTCGCAGCGAGGGCGCCGAGGCCGGCGGTGCAGGCGCCGAGGAAGGCGTCGGCGAGGAAGTGGTTGGCGGTGGCGACGATCACGAAGGTCACGATGAGTGGGTAGGTCGCCCAGAAGACCTTGAGCACGCGCGGCTTCACGAGTCGCGCGAGCGGCCAGCCGATCATGAGGGCGAAGCCTGCGTGCATGGACGGCACCGCAGCGTACGGGTTGAACAGTGCGTCCACCGTCACGCTGTCCTGTGACACTCCTGTGAAGTCCGCGACGGTGTCGATGAAGCCCCACTCCGGCAGGAAGCGCGGCGGGGCCGTCGGGAACACCGTGTAGCCGATCAGCGCGATCCCGAACGCGACCAGGAACATGTTGCGCACGAAGTAGAAGCTCGGGTTGCGGCGCAGGTAGATCCAGACGAGCGCGCCCAGGGTGATCGAGGTCTGGGCGTTGATGTACAGCCAGGACGTGATGTCGGCGAGCCACCGCTCGCCGGACACGAACGTCTGCACGCTGGGCTCGATGAAGACGTTGAGCGTCCGCTCGATGCTGATGAGGTCGCGTGCGTGGTTGAACGCCGTCGTCGCGACGCCCGGGTTGTCGGCGATGCCGCGCGTCAGTCGGTAGACGTAGTACGCGGCGGCGAACAGGGCGATCTGGCGGAGTAGATCCACGGGCCCGTGCGGGAGGACCCTGCCTGCTGCCTGGCGAGATCGCACGAGCATCCGGCAGATGTTATTCCTCGGTGTCCAGGCTCAGATGATCTCTACGGCCGCAGGAACGCGAGCACGCGGTCGATCAGGCCCGGGTCCTCGAGCCACGGCCAGTGGCCCGCGTCCGGAACCTCGAGCAGCTCGGACTGCGGCAGAACCGCCGCGTAGGCCTGTGCGGTCCGCGGCGGGTACCACGGATCGCGCATGCCCTGCACGACGAGGGCAGGCACGTCGAGCGTCCGCAGATCGCGCCCGGCCTGCTCGCGTGCCGCTTCGGTGGCTGCGCGGTACAGGTGCAGCAGCGCCCGCTGGGTTCCCTGGTCGAAGCGCGCCGCGATGTCGTCGAACCACGCCTGGTCGGGCTCCGCGCCCTCGGCGATCCCCTTGCACAGGATCCGCCGCATGACCGGCGCCAGGGCGAGGCCGACCCCGACCTCGCCGACGCCCCTCAGGGCGAGCAGCCGCGCATGGCGTGGCAGCGAGAGGCCGCCGACGAGCGGCGCGCCGTTCAGCACCGCGACCCGCTCCACGCGCCCCGGCTCGCGCGCCGCCCAGAGCAGTCCCGCCGCGCCCCAGTCGTGAACGCAGAGTCGCACGCGGTCGACGCCGATCGCGTCGAGGAACCGTGGGAGCCAGCGTGCCCAGCCGTCGGCGGTGAAGTCGCCGTCGCCGCGCTTGCCGGTGCGGCCGAAGCCGGGGAGGTCCACGGCGATCCCGCCGCCCTCCCGCAGGAACGCCGTCCAGTCGTCGGCGCTGGTCGGCACGCCGTGGAGGTAGAGCACGGGGACGTCGTCGTCCCCCGCCCGCAGGAAGAACACGGGCTGGTCGTCGAGCTCGATGGTGTGGGAGTGCACGAGGGTCATGCGATCGGGCGCCGGCGAGACCGTCGCCCAGCGACGGGCCTCGCAAGCGAAAGACGCAGTCTTTCGTCCGTATCCTCGCGGTCCTGCCCTTCGCGCGCGTCCCAGCCGCCCGCGTGGGCCGCATCAGGGCCCGGCTCGCCGAGCTCTACGGCGTCCCGCGCATGTCACCGCACGGCCATCCGATCGCCGAGCTGATCTGCACGGTCCTGTCGCAGTCGACCAACGACCGCAACCGCGACGTCGCCTACCTGCGCCTGCGCGACCGCTTCGAGACGTGGGAGGCGGTGCGCGACGCGCCCGTCGAGGAGGTCGAGGAGGCGATCCGGCCCGGCGGCATCTCCAAGGTCAAGTCGGTCCGCATCCAGGCGATCCTCCAGGCGATCTCCGAGCGGGGCGAGCTGTCGCTGGACTGGCTGCCGGATGCCGGCGTCGAGCAGGCGCGCGACTACCTGTGCTCGCTGCCGGGCGTGGGGCGCAAGACGGCCGCCTGCGTCGGGCTCTTCGCGTTCGGGATGCACGACATCCCGGTCGACACGCACGTGTCGCGCGTCGGCTGGCGCCTCGGGCTCTTCCGCGAGGGCGCCGGGTTCGACGAGCTGCACGACGCGATGCTGCGGCTCACGCCGCCCGGCGCCGAGCTCGAGCTCCACGTCAACCTCCTGCGCCACGGCCGGCGGACGTGCCATGCCCGCCGGCCCGCGTGCGAGGACTGCGCCCTGCGGCGCATGTGCCCGGGCCGCGTGGCCTAGGTTCGAGCGGCCTCCCTGGCGTTCACGGCCGGGATGACGTGGGTGCCATAGGCCGCGAGCGTCCCGTCCTTGTCGTCGTGCTGGAGGTAGAGCGCGAACTGGTCGACGCCGAGGTCGGCGAGCTCGTGCAACCGCGCGATCTGCGCCGCCGGCGGGCCGATGAGGCAGAAGCGGTCGATGATCTCGTCTCCGACGAACTGCGTGTGCGTGTTCCCTGCGCGGCCGTGCTCGTTGTAGTCGTAGCCCTGGCGCTCGGCGATGTAGTCGGTGAGGGCCTGTGGGACCGCCGCGCCGTCGGCGCCGTAGCGCGAGACGATCTCGGCCACGTGGTTGCCGACCATGCCGCCGAACCACCGGACCTGGTCGCGCGCGTGCTCGAGGTCGTCGGACACGTAGGCCGGGGCGGCGATGCAGATCGTGATCGCGTCGGGATCGCGCCCGGCCTCCTCCGCGGCCCGCCGGACGGCCGCGATGCTCCACGCGGCGATCTCCGGGTCGGCGAGCTGCAGGACGAAGCCGTCGGCGATCTCGCCCGTGAGCTGCAGCGCCTTGGGTCCGTAGCCGGCGACCCAGATCGGCAGCGCCGAGCCCTGGCTCCAGGGCAGCCGCAGCGTGACGCCGCGGTACTCGACGCTCTCGCCGTTGCACAGCCCGCGGATGACGCCGACCGCCTCGCGCAGCTCGGCGAGCCGCGCGGGCCGGCCGTGGATCACCCGGACGGCGGAGTCGCCGCGCCCGATCGCGCAGATCGTGCGGTTGCCGTACATCTCGTTGAGCGTGGCGAACAGGGACGCGATGACCGTCGGGTCACGCGTCGACGGGTTCGTCACCAGCGGGCCCACGGTCAGCTTGTGCGTCTCGTTGAGGATCCGGCTGTAGATGACGAACGGCTCCTCCCACAGCAGGTGGGAGTCGAACGTCCACGCGTGCGAGAAGCCGTAGGTCTCGGCCTTCTTGCACAGGTCGATGACCCGCGCGGCGGGCGGATCGGTCTGCAGGACGACGCCGAAGTCCATCAGGACAGCCCCCCGTCAGCGACCCGTTGGAGCGTGCCGTCGACCGTGCGCGCGTAGGCGTCGATCGCAACTCGCAGCGCCGCTTCGGGGGAGTCCTCGATCGCGACGTGCGACAGCGGTGGATCGGACTGCGCGAAGAGCATGACCGTCGGCACGACGCGCCCGACCTCCGTGGAGTCGTGCAGCGGCCCGCTCGGGATCGGGTCCCCGTCGCCGCCGCCCGCGTCCGCGACCGACTGGCGAGCGAGAGCCACGAGGTCGGGGTGGAACGGCGTGGGCGGAGCGCCGAACACGCGGCGCGAGCGCACCGTGCAGTCGAACGCCGCGGCCGCGTCGTCGCAGGCGCCGAGGCAGTCGGTGAGCATCGCCGCCAGGACATCCGCCTCGAGATGACGGAGATCGAGCATCATCTCGCACGATCCCGCGACGGCCGTGATGACCCCGGGCTCGGCCTTCATCGCTCCGACCGTGCAGACGCCGTCGTGCCGGATGCCGATCTCGCGGATCTCCAGCGCCGCGGTCGCGGCGGCGGCGAGCGCGTCGCGGCGCAGACGCATCGGCGTCGAGCCGGCGTGGGCCGCCTGCCCGGTGAAGGTCACGAGGTAGCGCTCGTCGCCGACCGTGCCGCTCACGGCGGAGGCGAGGCGGCCACTGTCCAGCAGGACCGGGCCCTGCTCGATGTGCAGCTCCACGGATGCCAACGCGCCCCGCAGCCGCTCGGTCGCACCGGACGCCGCGTCGAGGTCGACGCCGCAGGCCGCGAGCGCGTCCTGCAGCCGCGTGCCCTCGCTGTCGCGCAGATCGCGGACGTCGTCGGGATCCAGCGTCCCCGCTGCCGCGGAGGACCCCAGGAGGCTGCGGCCGAAGCGCGCACCCTCCTCGTCGGCCCAGTCGACGAGGCGCACCTCCACGGGCGGCGGCGCGTCCGCCGCCGCGAGCGCGCGCAGGACCTCGAGCGCGGACAACAGCCCCAGCCCGCCGTCCAGCCAGCCGCCCGATGGCACTGCGTCGATGTGCGAGCCGACGATGACGAAGCCCTCCGCGGCACCGGAGCCGTCCAGCGACGCCCAGAGGTTGCCCGCCTCGTCCTCGTCGACGGTCACCGGCAGCACCTCGAGCTTGTCGCGCAACCACGCCCGCGCGGCCTGCCAGTCCGGTGACCAGGCGAGGCGCCGCGCGCCGTCCGGCCCTCCGAAGCGCTCGTGCAGCTCGTGGAGGTCGGCGAGGACGCTGTCGACATCGATCTGCAGCGTCATGCGGCCACCGCCGAGCGTGCCACGGACCGGGCCACGTACCGGCCGTGGCCGGGTGCCGTGAGGATCTCGCCGCGGTCGTAGACCACCGTGCCACGGCACAGCGTGTGGCGTACGCTGGCGCTTGCCGTCTCGCCCTCGTAGAGGTCGTAGTCGACGTTCATGAACGACGTCGCGACGCCGTAGGACTTCGGCGCGTGGGGGTCGAGGACGACGATGTCGGCGTCCTTGCCCGGGGCGATCGCGCCCTTGGCGTCCAGGCCGAAGCGACGGGCGACCGTCGTGCTCGTCCGGTCGACGAGCTGGCTCGGCGTGATGCGCCCCGCCACGACGCCGTCGTCCCACAGCTTGGCGAGCCGGTGCTGGATCGCAGGGAGCCCGTTGGGGACGAGGCTGAAGTCGTTCAGACCGCGGGCCTTCTGCTCGTCGTCGAACGGGCAGTGGTCGGTCGACACGCTCTCGAGGACGCCGCGGCGCACGTAGTCCCACAGGGGCTCGTGGTTGGAGGCGTCGCGCAGCGGTGGCGAGCAGATGTAGCGACAGCCCTCGACGCCCGGCCTGCGCAGGTCGTCGATCGAGTTGACGAGGTACTGCACGCAGGTCTCGCCGCTCACGTGGGCGCCGCGCTGCTGGGCGGCCTCGACCTCGGCGGCGGCAGCAGCGCACGTGACGTGGACGACGAACAGCGAGGCGCCGGTGTACTCGGCCAGCCGTGCGGCCCGGCTCGTCGCCTCCGCCTCGACCATCTCCGGGCGGGTGAGCGCATGGTGGATGGCCGAGGTGTCGCCCGCCGCCAGCGCGCGCTTGACCAGCAGGTCGACGATGTCGCCGTTCTCCGCGTGGACCATCACGAGGGCATCGAGGTCGCGGGCGCGCTCCATCACCGCAGCGAGCTCGTCGTCGCGGACCATGAGCTCGCCCTTGTAGGCCATGAAGACCTTGAAGCTCGAGACGCCCGCCGCGACCATCGCGCCCATGTCCTCGATCGTCGGGGCGTTGGCGTTCGTGATGGCCATGTGGAAGCCGTAGTCGACGTGCGCCGCGCCGTCCGCGCGGCCCTTCCACTCCTCGAGCGCCGAGGCGAGGCCGTCGGGTTCGCGCTGGATCGAGAAGTCGACGATGCAGGTCACGCCGCCCGCCGCCGCGGCGCGCGTGCCGGTGTCGTAGTCGTCGGAGGACCGCATGCCCATGAAGGGCATGGCCATGTGCGTGTGGTTGTCGATGAGCCCGGGGAGCAGGAGGCACCCGGACGCGTCGATGACCGTGGCGCCGTCGGGGGCGGTCACGGTGCCGACCGCCGCGACCTGCTCGCCGGTGATGAGGACGTCGGCGTCGTACTCGCCGTCGGCCGCGACGACGCGACCTCCCTGCAGCAGCGTGTGCTCGCTCATGCGATGGCCTTCCTCCCGTGCAGCACGTCGCCGGCGTCGGTGAGGACCTCGGCGAGCTTGGCCGTCATCTCGTCGATCACGCCCGCGTCGCTGATGAGCGGCGGGGCGACGTGCAGGACCGCGTCGCCGCGGTCGTCGGCGCGGGCGATGAGGCCCGCCTCGATCAGTCGGCCGGGCAGGTAGCCGCGCAGCAGGCGCTCGCGCTCGTCGGCGTCCAGCCTTGTGTCGTCGGCGTCCTTCACCAGCTCGATGGCCCAGAAGAAGCCCGCGCCGCGGACGTCGCCGACGATCGGCAGCGAGCGCAGCTCGGCGAGTCGTGACGTGAGGTGGGGCTCCTGGGCGCGGACGTTCTCGAGGATCCCGTCGCGCTCGAAGACCTCGAGGTTGCGCAGCGCGATCGCGGCGCACAGTGGGTGCCCGGCGAACGTGATGCCGTGCATGAGCGTGCGCTTGGCGTCGTCGTACAGCGGCGCGGCGACCCGGTCGCTGACCATCACGGCACCCATCGGGGCGTACGCTGACGTGAGGCCCTTGGCCGTCGTCGCGAGATCCGGGGTGACGCCGAAGCGCTCGACGCCGAGCCACTCGCCGAGGCGCCCGAAGCCGCAGATGACCTCGTCGGACACGAGCAGGATCCCGTGCCGGTCGGCGAGGTCGCGCAGACCCTGCCAGTACCCCTCCGGCGGCGTGAGGCAGCCGCCGGCGTTCTGGACGGGCTCCATGATGATCATGGCGATCGTGTCCGGGCCCTCGGCCTGCACGACGCCCTCGATCTCGTCGAGCAGCCGCTTGCAGAACGCGGCCTCGTCCTCGCCGTCGGCGGGGCCGCGGAACGGGTTCGTGTTGGCGACGTGCGTGACCGGGATCGCCGGCGGGCCGAACTGCTCCTTGTAGTTGGGCACGCCGGTGAAGGAGAGCGCCCCGAGCGTCACCCCGTGGTAGGCGCGGTCGCGAGCGATCGCCTTCGTGCGTTGCGGCTCACCGTTGGCGACGTGGTACTGGCGGACGAGCTTCCAGGCGGACTCGACGGACTCCGAGCCTCCGCTGGTGAAGAAGACGTGGTCGAGGTCGCCGGGCATGATCTCGGCGAGCCGCTCGGACAGCTCGATGGCCGCGGGGTGCGCGGCGCCCCAGACGGTGGAGAAGGCGAGCTTCTGGAGCTGCGCGGCGGCGACGCTGGCGAGCTCCTCGCCGTACGAGTAGCCGATCTGCGCGCAGAACAGGCTGGAGAGACCGTCCAGGTACCGGTTGCCCTCCGTGTCGAAGACGTACGGGCCCTCGCCACGCTCGAGCACGAGCAGCGGGGCGGAGCTGCCGTTGCGGCTGAAGTGCAGCAGCAGGTGGTCGCGCGCCGACTGCTGCAGGGGTGTGTCGGACAGGAGCATCGAGGCAGCATCCTCCGTTCCTGCGTGGTCTGCCACAGACCGGATGGTGGGTTCGGGGGTGGTGGTTGCGCCGGGGTGTCCAAGGGGGTGGCCGACTGTGCGGGCCGCTGCCGTCTCGCCGCGACGCGCTGCGGTCCCGCCGACGATTGCTGAATCTTCGTCGCAGAGCGACGTCTTTTCATCAACGGTGCCCCGAGCGGAGCTCAGGAAGCGCCGGCAGGCGCCGTGCAACTGCGACTGCGCCCCAGCGCCCCCGCCAGCGACAGCTTCGCCTCCACGCGCAGCGTCCCCGCCTTGCGCGCGACCACCTCGGTCAGGCCGCCCGTGCCCCGCTCGACACACCCGTCGCCGCGCACGATCGTCCAGTACGGCGTGTAGGTGGCCCGCACGCGGATGCGGCCCGGTGCGCGCACGGCGAGCTGGAAGGAGTCGGTGCCCGCGCCCGCAAGGCGCGCCGGGCCCGTCGCGGGCGGCGGGATCGGGAGGACTTCCCAGATCGTCCAGTTGCCCGTCCGCGACACGAGCTGCAGGCCGGGGACGCTGCCGGACCGCAGCAGCGCCGCTTCGCGCCTTGCGGAGAAGTCCAGCGGCACGTTGGGCAGTGCGACCCAGCGCACGGCGCGGTCGTAGAGCCACTCCTCGTAGCGCGTCGCGGTGAGCGGACGGCGGTCGTAGAAGAGCGGGTTGGCCTCCTCGTCGAGCTGGCGATGCCACCCGCGGGCGAGCGGTATCCGCGGCGCGACGACGGCGGCCTCCCAGTGGTTGCGCGTGAGAGGGATCTCCAGGCGCTCGCCTGGCGCGCGCTCGCGGTCGACGATCCGCAGCACCTCGTCGTAGTAGGAGCTGTGCGTCGACGGGTCGCCCGAAGCCTCCGCGATCGCACGGACCGCGGGCAGCCACTGCAGGTACATGAGCCCGGCTCCGACGACGATCGCCGCGACCATCGTCCTGCGCCCTCCCGGTCGCAGCCCGAGCGCGAGCAGCGCGGGGCCGAGGATGACGAGCGGGCGCAGTGCGGTCTGGCCCACCGAGGTCGGGATCACGAAGGCGGCGACGAGCAGCACGAGCGCGGCGAGGACCCCGAGGCGCAGCGCGCGCCGCCGCGGGTCGAGCAGGACGAGCCCCCCGAGCCCGAGCGCGAACGTCGGCCAGAACGCCGACGCCGCGAAGTGGTCGCGGCCGCCCTCGGGGAACGCGATCGCCACGGCCAGGCCGCCCACGATCGGAGGCACCGCAAGCGTCACCGCAGCGGCGGTGTCACGGCGCTCGCCACTCAGTCGCCGCGCCGCCCCCGCGAGCGCGAGGAACAACCCGGCCGGCGGGCTCGCCCACACCGTCGCGAGGGCGAGCAGGGCGGCGAGCGCGAGCATCGCCGGGCGCCGCCGCTGCGCATCGGCGCACAGCCAGGCGAGCGCGCCGAGGGCGATCCCGAGGACGAACGGGACGCGCCCGATGAGCACGTTGGTCATGACGCCCGCGGCGAAGAGCCAGGCGACGAGCTGCGGCCGCTTCGTCTCACGCCGGGCGATGACGCTCAGCGCGGCGACGGCGACGACGCCGGCCACGAAACCGAGGGCCAGCGGGCCGAGCAGTGCGGCGAGCGGCCCGAAGAGCAGGGAGTACCCGGGCTCGTGGTGACCGCCGTACCACTGCGCATCCCAGATCGCGAAGCCCTCCCGCCGCCACAGGCCCGTGCGGTACTCCTGCGCGGCGAGGTCGGCGGTCGCCGGGCGCAGGATGAGCCAGGCCAGGCCGAGCACCACCGCACCGAGCACCGGACCGACCACACATGCCAAGGAGGCCTTCGGGCGCGATGCGCGATGCGCGATCGCTGCGGGTGGGACGCGCCGCGGCGCGAGAGCGTGCTCCACGGGTTCCATGGAACCAGGTGTGCGTGAAGAGAACGTGGTCGTCGTGTGAGCGGCGTCACCCGACACGCAAAAAGATCTGCCATACTGTGGCTCAGATTTCTTCGTCAACCAAGCTGAAGGAGCCCCCCAACTCCATGGCCAAGACCATTGGCATCGACCTGGGTACCACGAACTCGTGCATGGCCGTCCTCGAGGGCGGCGAGCCTACGGTCATCGAGAACGCGGAGGGCGGCCGCACCACACCGTCCGTCGTGGCGTTCGCCCAGTCCGGGGAGCGTCTCGTCGGCACGGTCGCCAAGCGCCAGGCCGTCACGAACCCGCAGAACACCGTCTTCTCCATCAAGCGCTTCATGGGCCGTAAGGAGGCCGAGGTGCGCGAGGAGGAGTCGATCGTCCCGTACAAGGTCATCTCCGGCACCAACGGGGACGCACGCGTCTCCGCGGGCGACAACGAGTACAGCCCGCCGGAGATCAGCGCGATGATCCTCGCAAAGCTGAAGGCCGACGCCGAGGCCTACCTGGGCGACACGGTCGACAGCGCGGTCATCACCGTCCCGGCGTACTTCAACGACGACCAGCGCCAGGCCACCAAGGACGCCGGCAAGATCGCCGGGCTGGACGTCAAGCGCATCATCAACGAGCCGACCGCGGCCTCGCTGGCCTACGGGCTCGACAAGCAGGCCGACCAGACCATCCTCGTCTTCGACCTCGGCGGCGGCACGTTCGACGTGTCCGTCCTGGAGATCGGCGACGGGGTGTTCGAGGTCAAGTCGACCGCCGGTGACAACCACCTCGGCGGCGACAACTTCGACAAGGCGATCGTCGACTGGCTGGCGGGCGAGTTCCGCAAGAGCCAGGGCATCGACCTGACGAAGGACCCGATGGCGCTGCAGCGTCTCTACGAGGCGGCCGAGAAGGCCAAGATCGAGCTGTCCTCCTCGCAGGAGACGCAGATCAACCTGCCGTTCATCACGGCCGACCAGAGCGGGCCCAAGCACCTCGACGTGCGCCTGACCCGCGCCAAGCTCACCGAGCTGACCTCCGAGCTGCTCGACCGCGTGGTCGCCCCCGTGCGCCAGGCGCTGGACGACGCGAAGGAGAAGGGCTCGGCGAAGATCGACCACGTCGTGCTCGTGGGCGGCATGACCCGCATGCCCGCGGTGCAGGAGAAGGTCAAGGAGCTCACCGGGCAGGAGCCGCACCGCGGCGTCAACCCCGATGAGGTCGTGGCCGTCGGCGCCGCCATCCAGGCGGGCGTGCTGGCCGGCGACGTCAAGGACGTCCTGCTGCTCGACGTCACCCCGCTGACCCTCGGCATCGAGACCAAGGGCGGCGTGATGACCAAGCTCATCGAGCGCAACACGACGATCCCGACCCGCAAGGGCGAGGTCTTCTCGACGGCGGAGGACAACCAGCCGTCGGTGGAGATCCACGTGCTGCAGGGCGAGCGCGAGATGGCGACCTACAACAAGTCGCTGGGCAAGTTCCAGCTCACCGGCATCCCGCCGGCGCCGCGTGGCATCCCGCAGATCGAGGTCGCGTTCGACATCGACGCGAACGGCATCCTCTCCGTGTCCGCGAAGGACCTGGGCACCGGCAAGGAGCAGAAGATCGAGATCCGCGCCGGTGGCGGCCTGTCCGACGACGAGATCAAGCGCATGGTCGGCGACGCGGAGACGCACGCCGACGAGGACAAGCGGCTGCGCGAGCTCGCCGAGGCGCGCAACACCGGCGAGAACGCGGCGTACCAGGCCGAGCGTCAGCTCAAGGACCTGGGCGAGGCCGTCGACGAGGAGTCCAAGACGCGCATCGAGGCCCTCATCACCGAGGTCCGCGAGCTCGTCACCTCCGACGACGCCGCCGCGATCCAGGCCAAGACGACCGAGCTGCAGGAGGCGTTCCACGCCGTCTCCAGCGCGATGTACGAGCGCGCAGCCCAGCAGCAGGCCGAGAACGGTGCCGACGGCAACGGCGCGTCGTCCAACGGCGCCGCCGAGGAGGACGTCGTCGACGCCGAGGTCGTGGACGAGGGCCGCTAGGCATGACGAACCACGACCCCCAGACGGCCGCTGCCCAGGCAGCGGCCGTCGACGGCGTGCATCCTGCGGCGGAGGAGGTCGCGGCCCCCAACGAGGAGGCCGCGGCCGTGGAGGCGGATCTCGACGAGCTGCGTGCGAAGGCCGCGCAGCGCGACGAGTACCTCTCCATCGCCCAGCGGACCCAGGCCGACTTCGAGAACTACCGCAAGCGGATGGCCCGCGAGGTCGGGCTGGCCGAGGGCCGTGGCGTGACGCGCCTGGCCAAGGAGCTGCTGCCCGCGCTCGACAACCTCGACCGCGCGATCGCGATCGCCCCCGCCGGCCAGGACAGCCTCACCGAGGGCTTCCGACTCGTCCACGCCGAGCTGACCGCCGCCCTCGCGCGGCTGGGCATCGAGGGCTACGTCCCCCAGGGCGAGCTGTTCGACCCCAACGAGCACGAGGCGATGGCCCAGCACCCCGTGGAGGGAGCCGCCTCAGGCACGGTGATCGAGGTCTACCAGCCGGGCTACCGGTTCAACGACACGATTCTGCGACCCGCCAGGGTCGTCGTAGCGGCATAGGAGCGCAGTGGCCCAGCAGCGTGATCCCTACCAGGTGCTCGGAGTCCAGCGCACGGCGTCGGTCGATGAGATCAAGAAGGCCCACCGCAAGCTGGTCCGCCAGTATCACCCCGATCGCAATCCCGACGACGCGAAGGCCGAGGAGCGCTTCAAGGAGGTCCAGCAGGCGTACGACCTGCTGAGCGATCCCGAGAAGCGCAAGTCCTACGACCGCGGCGGCTTCGGGCCGGCCGGCGGTGGCCAGGGCGGCGGCGGCTTCGGGGGCTTCGACACGAGCGGGTTCGGAGACATCCTCTCCGACCTGTTCGGACGTGACCGCGGCACCACCGGCACCACCGGCGGCACGGGCGGCGGGCGCGGGCGCGGCTCGCGCGGCCCTCGGCCGGAGGCCGGGCGCGACCTCGAGATCGAGACCCAGATCTCCTTCACCCAGTCCATCGAGGGCGCGCAGGTGCCGATCGTCGTTCCCACGACCGAGCGCTGCGGCACGTGCAACGGCACGGGCGCCAAGCCGGGCACCAGCCCGAAGGTGTGCCCGCGCTGCCAGGGCCGCGGCGTCGAGTCGCAGGGCCAGGGGCTGTTCTCCATCAACCAGCCCTGCCAGCGCTGCCACGGCTCGGGGACGATCATCGAGGACCCCTGCCCGACCTGCCACGGCGAGGGCCGGCTGCGCACGACCAAGCGCTACCGGGCCAACATCCCCGCGGGCGTGAAGGAGGGCAGCAAGGTCCGGCTCGCCGGCAAGGGCGAGCCCGGCACGAACGGCGGCCCGCCCGGCGACCTGTTCGTGGTCGTGCACGTCGAGTCCTCGCCGATCTTCTCCCGCAAGGGCGACAACGTCGAGGTCGAGGTGCCGCTCACGGTCCCCGAGGCCCTGCAGGGCGCGGAGATCGAGGTGCCTACGCTGAACGGCCGCAAGACCCTGCGGGTTCCCGGTGGCACGAAGCACGGCACCGTCCAGCGCATCCGCGGCGAGGGTCCGCCCAAGCTCGGAAGCAAGGACCGCGGCGACATCCACTACCGCTTCGTCATCGACGTTCCCGCGTCGCTCTCCAGCGAGCAGAAGGATGCGGTCCGCGAGCTCTCGAAGGTCATGAACGGCAACCCGCGCTCGGGGCTGTTCGCGCAGGCCAAGGGAGGTGCATGACGTGGCAACGCGCCGTACCCGCACGACCACCCGCGTCGAGGTCGCGTCGGACCGCGGGGTCTTCATGATCTCCGTGGCCGCCGAGCTGGCCGACATGCACCCCCAGACCCTGCGCATGTACGAGCAGCGCGGGCTCATCGAGCCCAAGCGCTCGCCCAAGGGCACCCGGCTGTTCAGCCACCAGGACGTCGAGCGCCTGCGCAGGATCCAGCAGATGACGGTCGAGCTCGGCCTGAACCTCGCCGGCGTCGAGCGCGTGCTCGCGCTGGAGGAGCAGCTCGCGCGCACGCAGCGCAAGGTCGACGCGCTGGAGCGGCGGCGCACCCAGCTCGAGGCGGACATCGCGCGCCTCGAGGCGGTCCGCCGCGAGGTCCGCGCGG
This sequence comes from uncultured Solirubrobacterales bacterium, assembly GCA_963837655.1. Taxonomy (GTDB): domain Bacteria; phylum Actinomycetota; class Thermoleophilia; order Solirubrobacterales; family Solirubrobacteraceae; genus CAVVSD01. Next base: position 455,725 of record CAWIOK010000021.1, on the reverse strand, counting down.
AGCTCATCCCGTACAAGCAGTTCGCCGATGCGCTCAAGCCGCCGTCGTTGACGCGGCCGGCGACCGACTAGCTCGTACGATGCCCGGCCTATGCCCGGGCGCACCATCGACGCCGAGGAGGCCCGCACGCTCGCGGCGGAGATACTCGAGCGGGCGGGCCTGACCTCCGACGAGGCGTCGGCCGTCGCCGACATCGTCGTCTGGACGGAGCTCACCGGCTATCCGCAGATCGGCCTCGCGCGGCTGCCGCGCTTGGCGGAGTACGTCCGCCGCGTCGACCGCGCGCCGATCCGCGTCGAGCGCGATGGCCCGTTCTCCGCGCACGTGGAGGCGGGCCGGGCGCTGGGCTACGTCGCGGCGCTGCGGATGGTCGAGGTCGTCGAGGCGAAGGTCCGCGCGACGGGCATCGGGCTCGTCACCGCCAACGGCGCCGGCCTGACCGGGCGCAACGGCTACTACGTGGAGCGCCTGGCCGAGCAGGGCTGGGTCGCGTTCATGGTCAACAACTTCCCGGCGGTGGTCGCGCCCCACGGCTCCTCGGAGGCGCTCTTCGGCACCAACCCGCTCAGCGTCGCCATGCCGACCACCGGGCCGCCGCTCGTCGTCGACATCAGCGCGGCCACGCTCATCGACGCCGATCTGCGCCTCCACCGGCTCGAGGGACGTCCGCTGCCGGAGGGGCTCGCGTTCGATGCCGACGGCGCCGCGACGACGGATGCCGCCGCCGCGATCGGGGGCGCGGTGAAGGCGTTCGGGGAGCACCGCGGGTCGGCGCTCGCGCTCGCGATCCAGGCGTTCGGGGTCCTGGCCGGCAGCCCGGCCGTCCCGGCCCAGCCCGACGACTCCGGCGTGTTCCTGATGGCCTTCGAGCCGTCGCTGTTCGGCGACCCGCAGGACATCGCCGCACGCCTCACCGACCTGCTGGAGCGCGTCCGCGGCGCGCGCCCCGCCGACCCCGCCGTCCCGGTGCGCGCGCCCAACGACCGCGCGCTCGCGTCGATGGCGGCGGTCCGGGAGCGCGGCATCGCCGTGTCCGACGAACTCTCCGACGCCCTGGAAGGCCTCCGATGACAGCACTGCTCCTCGACGACCTGCTCGACTGGCTGCGCATCCCCTCGATCTCCACAGGCGGCGGCGACCCCGCCGACCTCCAGCGTGCGGCCGAGTGGGCGGCGACGCGCGTCCGCGCGGCAGGCGGCACCGCGGATCTCGTGACCATCGGCGGCGGCAACCCGCTCGTCGTCGGTGACCTGCGCGCGTCGACGCCCGGCGCGCCGACCGTCCTGATCTACGGCCACTACGACGTCCAGGGTCCTGGCGACCTCGCGCAGTGGCACTCGTCGCCGTTTCAGCCCGAGATCCGCGACGGGCGTCTGTACGCGCGCGGCGCGTCCGACGACAAGGGCAACTTCCTCCCGCTGCTGCACGTCGCCTGCGCGCTCGCGCGCGACGGCGCGCTGCCCGTGAACGTCCGCGTCCTCGTCGAGGGGGAGGAGGAGGCCGCGAGCCACGCCGTGGCGCAGTGGATCAGGGCCGACGAGCGCGGCGCGGACTGCGCGATCGTCTTCGACTCCGACATGGCCGACGCGGACACGCCGGCGATCACCCTCGGCCTGCGCGGGATCGTCATGACCAACGTCGACGTCACCGTCGCGCCGCGCGATCTCCATTCCGGCATCTACGGCGGCACGGTGGCCAACGCGCTGCACGTCCTCCACGCGATGCTCGCGCAGGTCGTGCCCGGGGCCGACGGCCGCGTGCGCGACGAGTTGCGCGAGGGCATCGTGGCGCCCGATCCCGCCGAGCTCGCGTCATGGGAGCGCCTTCCGCGGGGCACGGCGGAGCTGGCCGCGGTCGGTGCCAACCCGGTCGGCGACCCCGACGACTTCTATCTGCGCACGGGCGCGGACGCGTCGCTCGACGTCAACGAGGTGCGCGGCGGCGAGCCGCGCACGCTCGTTCCCGCGACAGCCCACGCGACGCTGTCGCTGCGCCTCGCTGCGCGCCAGGACCCCGACCGGATGGCGGAGGTGCTGACCGGGCTGCTGCGCGCGGCCGCGCCCTCCTACGCGCAGGTCGACATCGAGACGATCCGCGCCGCGCCCGCGCTGTTCGACGCGTCGCATCCGAGCGTCGCCCTCGCGACGCAGGCGCTCGAGCGCGCGGTCGGCGTCGCGCCGGTGCTCACCCGCAGCGGCGGCTCGATCCCCGCCGTCGCCGAGCTCGGCCACCGCGGGATCGCGACGATCGTGAGCGGCTTCGCCCTCGCCGACGACCGCATCCACTCACCGGACGAGTCCTTCAAGCTCTCCTCGCTGGAGCGCGGCGAGCGCGCCGCCCGGGAGCTGTACGCGGCGCTCGCGTCGCTCTAGATGGTTGCGAGGCGCGCGGCGAGCTCGGGCAGGCTCGCCACCGAGACGTCGGCCTCCGGGTCCGAGCGGGCGGGCGATCCCGTTCCGTTCTCGAGCGGCCGGTCGACGAACGCGCTCTTCAGCCCGGCCGCCCTGGCACCCGCGAGGTCCCAGGGATGGCAGGCGACGAGCATGAGCTCGCCAGGGGCGACGTCCAGGAGCCGCGCGGCCGTCAGGTAGGCCTCGGGCGCCGGCTTGAACGCGCCCGACAGCTCGGCGGACAGGATCGCGTCGAAGCGCAGGTCGCCGTGGCGCGCGAGGTCGACGAGCAGCGCCACGTGGCCGTTGGACAGCGTCGCCGTGACGCGGTCGCGGCGGAGGAGCTCCAGGCCGTCGCGCACGTCGGGCCACGGGTCCAGCTCGTGCCACCTGCGCACGAGGCGCGTGCGCGCCTCGCCGTCGACGCCCTCGATGCCGCGGGCGGCGAGCAGCGCGTCGAGCGTGCCGCGGTGCAGCTCGTCGAGGCTGGATGCGGTCGCGCCGGAGCGGTTGGACTCCTCGAGCGCCGGCGCGTAGCGCGCCCGCCACTCGTCGGCCAGCTCGGCCGGGTCGCCGGGCACCCCGGCGGCCGTGAAGGCGGACGCGACGCTCGAGCGCCAGTCCACGAGGGTCCCGAAGACGTCGAAGACGAGCGCGCGGATCTCCACGCGCGGAGGCTATCTACTGGTCGCGGGTGCGCGACGGGTGGCGGACGCGGCCCTCGCGCTCGCTCGGGTCGGCGTGGCCGCGAGTCGTGTCCTCGCCGGCCTCCTCGGCCGCCATCCGCTCCGCCGCCTGGCGCTCGGGTGCGCCCTTGGGGAAGTCGTGCGGGCTGATCTCGGTGTGGACCTCGGGCGTGTCGCCGAGCGCCGTCTCGTCGTCGCCCACGACGTGCGCCTTGGGCAGGCCGCCCTCGCCTCCGTCCCGAAGCGCCTCCTGCTCATCGCCGCCGTGGCGCGCGATCTCGCGCTCCCCGAGCCTGCGGTTGGCGAGGGCGTAGACCGCGACGATGATCGCGACCAGCAGGACGGGGATGGCCCACGAGATCCCTCCGGCGATCGCGGCGACGGCGGCGATGACGGCGAAGAAGACCGCGGTGAGCAGCAGGAAGGGACCGAGGCGCATAGTTGGTGCGTACCCGGGCCGCGGAGGTCCCGAACCCGCTTGTGTGACGGTTCTCCGTTGACAGGAAATCTCAGTCCCCTACACTTAGATCAACTCTTCTCCCGAACGATCAGGAACCGATGCAGGCAGACCGATTCACGATCAAGTCCCAGGAGGCCCTCCGGTCGGCCATCGACCTCGCGGCCACCCAGCGACACTCCCAGGTGCAGCCCGAGCATCTGCTCGCCGTGCTGCTCGACCAGCAGGACTCCGTCGTCCCCGGCGTGCTGCGCAAGCTCGGCGTCGCCGTCGACGGCCTGCGCGGGCAGCTGCGCGCCGCGCTCGACGGTCTCGCGACGCTCGGTAGCGCCGCCGAGCCCACGACCGCGCCCGAGCTCATGCAGGTGCTGCGCGCCGCGGAGCACGAGATGCGCGAGCTCAAGGACGAGTACGTCTCCACGGAGCACCTGCTGCTCTCGCTCGCGGGGCACAACTCGAAGGCCGGCGAGGCGCTGCGCGCCGCCGGTGCGTCCAAGGACGCGCTGCTGCAGGCGCTCGCGGAGGTCCGCGGCAGCCACCGCGTGACCGACCAGAGCCCCGAGGAGAAGATCAACGCGCTCGAGCGCTTCGGCCGCGACCTCACCGAGGAGGCCGCACAGGGCAAGCTCGACCCGGTGATCGGTCGTGACGACGAGGTCCGCCGCGTCGTCCAGGTCCTCTCGCGCCGCCGCAAGAACAACCCCGTGCTCATCGGCGATCCGGGCGTCGGCAAGACCGCGATCGTCGAGGGCCTCGCCCAGCGCATCGTCTCCGGCGACGTGCCCGAGTCGCTGCGCGACCGCAGGGTCGTCGCGCTGGACATCGGCGCCCTGCTCGCCGGGTCGAAGTACCGCGGCGAGTTCGAGGAGCGCCTCAAGGCCGTCCTGCAGGACATCAAGGACGCGGAGGGCCAGGTCGTCCTGTTCATGGACGAGCTGCACACCATCGTCGGCGCGGGCGCCGCGGAGGGCGCCGTCGACGCCGCCAACCTGCTGAAGCCGATGCTCGCCCGCGGCGAGCTGCGGGCCGTCGGCGCGACCACGCTCGACGAGTACCGCAAGCACGTCGAGAAGGACGCCGCGCTCGAGCGCCGCTTCCAGCCCATCTACGTCGGCGAGCCCTCCGTCGAGGACACGATCGCGATCCTGCGCGGCCTGAAGGAGCGCTACGAGGTGCACCACGGCGTCCGCATCCAGGACTCCGCGCTCATCGCCGCCGCCACCCTGTCGGATCGCTACATCGCGGATCGCTTCCTGCCCGACAAGGCCATCGACCTCGTCGACGAGGCGGGCGCGCGGCTGCGCATCGAGATCGACTCGCTCCCCGAGGAGATCGACGAGGTCGAGCGTCGCGTCATGCAGCTGGAGATCGAGCGCACGTCGCTGGAGAACGAGCGCGACGACGCCTCCGCCGAGCGCCGCGAGGCGCTGGACCGCGAGCTCGCCGAGCTGCGCGAGAACGCGAACGGCATGAAGGCGCAGTGGCAGGCCGAGAAGGACGCCATCGTCGGCGTCCAGCAGGTCAAGGAGCGCCTGGAGCAGGCGCACCGCGAGGCCGAGCGCGCTGAGCGCGAGGCCGACCTGCAGCGTGCCGCCGAGCTGCGCTACGGCGAGATCCCCGAGCTCGAGCGGCGCTTGGTCGCCGCCGAGGAGCGCTCCGACGGCGACGCCGGCTTCCTCCAGGAGGAGGTCACGTCCGAGGACATCGCCGAGGTCGTGGGCCGCTGGACGGGCATCCCGGTGTCGCGCCTCATGGAGGGCGAGGTCTCCAAGCTCGTCCACATGGAGGAGCGCCTGCACGGGCGCGTCGTGGGTCAGGAGACCGCCGTCGAGGCGGTGTCCAACGCCCTGCGCCGCTCGCGCGCCGGCCTGAGCGACCCGGACCGGCCGATCGGCACGTTCCTGTTCCTCGGTCCGACCGGCGTCGGCAAGACCGAGCTGGCCCGCGCGCTCGCCGAGTTCATGTTCGACGCGCAGGACGCGATGGTCCGCATCGACATGAGCGAGTACATGGAGAAGCACGCCGTCTCGCGCCTCGTCGGCGCGCCCCCCGGCTACGTCGGCTACGACGAGGGCGGGCAGCTGACCGAGGCCGTGCGCCGGCGTCCCTACTCCGTCGTGCTGCTCGACGAGATCGAGAAGGCCCACCCCGACGTCTTCAACGTCCTCCTGCAGGTCATGGACGACGGGCGGCTCACCGACGGCCAGGGCCGGACGGTCGACTTCAAGAACGTCGTGCTGATCATGACCTCGAACATCCCGGGGGGCCGACACGGCGCCGAGGCGCACTTCAAGCCGGAGTTCATCAACCGGCTGGACGACATCGTCGAGTTCGACGTGCTGTCGCGCGACGACCTCCGCGAGATCGTCGGGCTGCAGGTGCAGCGGGTCGCCTCGCGGGTGCGCGAGCGCGGGATCGAGCTGGACCTCACCCCTGCCGCGCTGGACCGGCTCGGCGAGCTGGGCTACGACCCGACGTACGGAGCGCGCCCGCTCAAGCGGGTGCTCCAGAAGCGGCTCGTCGACCGGCTGGCGCTGTCGCTGCTGGAGGGCGAGTACCGCGAGGGCGACCGCGTCTCGGTCGACGCGGCCGACGGCGAGCTGGTGCTGACGCGTGGCGCGGAGGTGCCCGTCGCCGCAGCGTAGGATCGCGGCCGTGACCGACTTCGCGGAGACGATCGCGGCCGCCTATGCAGTCGACGGCCCCTCGGTGGACCTCGGGCGCGGGGTCCACGAGGGGACGATGCACCCCGCCGCCAAGGTGCAGGTCGCCCTGCGGATGATGACCCGCCACGGTCTCATCGCAGGGGCGACCGGCACGGGCAAGACCAAGACGCTGCAGCTCATCGCCGAGCAGCTCTCGGCCCAGGGCGTCCCGGTGTTCGTCGCCGACGTGAAGGGCGACGTGTCCGGCATCGCTGCGCCCGGCGACGCCGAGGGCCCCGGCGCCAAGCGCGACGCCGAGCTCGGCATCCCCTACGCGGCGACCGGCTTCCCGACCGAGTACCTCTCGATCGGCGGCATCGGCCCCGGCGTCCCCGTGCGCGCGACCGTCTCGGACTTCGGGCCGCGTCTCATGGCGAAGGTGCTGGGGGCCAACCCCACGCAGGAGTCGAGCCTCGCCCTCGTCTTCCACTACGCCGACGAGCGCTCGCTGCCACTGCTGGACCTCTCCGACCTGCGCGCGCTGCTCACGTTCCTGTCCTCCAAGGAGGGCAAGGAGGACCTCGAGGGGATCGGCGGCGTGTCGAAGGCGACCGTCGGCGTGCTGCTGCGCAACCTCGTCACCCTGGAGACGGGCGGCGGCGACGAGTTCTTCGGCGAGCCGATGTTCGACATCTCCGAGCTCATGCGGACGGCGCCGGACGGGCGCGGGATCGTCTCCTGCCTCGAGCTGGCCGCGGTGCAGGACAAGCCCAAGCTCTGGTCGACGGTGCTCATGTGGCTCGTCGCGGAGCTCTTCGAGACCCTCCCGGAGGCGGGCGAGGTCGAGAAGCCCAAGCTCGTGTTCTTCTTCGACGAGGCGCATCTGCTGTTCACCGACGCGTCGAAGGACTTCGTCGAGTCCGTCGTGCAGACTGTGCGCCTCATCCGCTCCAAAGGCGTCGGGATCTACTTCATCACCCAGTCGCCCAAGGACGTGCCGGGCGACGTCCTGGCCCAGCTCGGCAGCAGGATCGAGCACGCGCTGCGCGCGTTCACGCCCGACGACCAGGCCGCGCTCTCCGCGGCGGTCAGGACGTACCCGACGTCCGAGCTCTACGACGTCGAGACGCTGTTGACCTCGACGGGCACAGGCGAGGCCGCGGTCACGCTCCTCAACGAGAAGGGCGTCCCGACCCCGGTCGTGCACGCCCGCCTGCCCGGGCCGCAGTCGCGGATGGGCCCGGCCGACGACGTCGAGGCGACGGCGAAGGCCTCGCCGCTGTTCGCGACGTACGGCGAGCGGATCGAGTCCGAGAGCGCGCGCGAGATGCTCCAGAAGCGCGTCGACGACGCGGTCGCCGTGGCCCAGGCCGAGAAGCAGGCCAAGGAGGCGGACAAGCCGATGGAGCACATCCCGGTGCCCAAGGTCCCCAAGGCGCCGAGGCGAAAGGCGCCCGCGCCGGCCCAGGACGGTGGCATCGGCGACTTCCTCAACAGCACCACCGGCCGGCAGATGCAGCGCGAGCTGATCCGCGGCGTCTTCGGGCTCCTCAAGCGCAGGCGCTAGCGGCCGACCACCGGGGCACCCGTGCCCCGTCGCCTCTCCATCCGCGTCAAGCTCCTCGGGAGCGCCGGCCTGCTCATCGCGCTCATGGTCGTCGTGGGCATCGTCGGCGAGGCGCAGGTGCGCAACGTCGCCGACAACGGCAAGGCGCTCTACGCGACCGACCTCGAGGGCTCGCGCTGGGCAGGCGGCCTCGAGCGCACCCTGAGCGAGCAGCAGCTCGCCATCCACGTCGCCCTCGCCTCGGGCAGCGGCGCCTCCGCCGACCGCGTCGTCGACGCGTCGCGCACGTCGATCCGCCGGGGTATCGCGCGCCTGCACCGACTCGACGGCTTCGCCGCCGGAGCCCAGCTGCGCGCCTTCGAGCGCGACTGGAAGCGCCAGGACGCGCTGCTGCTGCGCGCGCGGCGCCTGTCGCGCACCGACGCGGCGGCCGGACGCGCGCTGCTGCACGGCCGCCAGCAGACCGCGGTCACCGCCGCGCTCGCGGCGGCCCGCGAGCTCGGCGTCGCCGCGGAAGCCAGCGCCCGCGACCGCAGCCGCGACATGCAGGACGTCTACGCCTCCTCCAGCCTCTTCCTGCTCGGATCGATCGCGCTCGCCGCGATCCTCGGGCTCGGGATCGCCTTCCTGATCTCGCGCGGGATCCAGCGCAGCGTCGCCGACGTGCTCGGCTGCCTGCGGTCGCTGGGCGACCGCTGCGTCGCGGGGCTGCGCGACGGCATCGGCGACCTCGCGCACGGGAACCTGACCACCGAGGTCGTCCCCGTCACCCGGCCCATCGAGCGGATCGCGGGCGACGAGCTCGGCGACGTCGCCCGCACGGTCAACACGATCCGCGAGGACCTCATCCGCACGATCGAGGCCTACAACGAGACGCGCCGGGATCTCGGCGGCATGATCGGCACCGTCACGACGAGCGCGCAGACGCTGAGCGCCGCCTCGCAGCAGATGGCGGCGACGTCGGAGGACACCGGCCGGGCCGTCGGGGAGATCGCCCACGCGGTCGGCGACATCGCCGACGGCGCGCAGCGCCAGGTGGAGGCGCTGGAGAGCGCGCGCAGCGTCGCCGAGCAGGTCACGACGGCGACGGTCGCGTCGGCCGAGAGCGCCGGCGAGGCCGCGATGGTCGCGGCCGGCGCGCGCGCCGCGGCGACCGAGGGCACGGAGGTCGTCGTCCGCGCGACCGACGCGATGGCCGCCGTCCGCGACGCGTCCGAGCAGGCGTCCGCCGCGATACGCGGCCTCGGCGAGAAGTCCCAGCGCATCGGCGGCATCGTGGACACCATCACCGGCATCGCCGAGCAGACCAACCTGCTCGCCCTCAACGCCGCGATCGAGGCTGCGCGCGCCGGCGACCAGGGCCGCGGCTTCGCGGTCGTCGCCGACGAGGTCCGCAAGCTCGCCGAGGGCTCCCAGCAGGCGGCTGCGACCATCGCTGGGCTCGTCGGCGAGATCCAGCAGGAGACCGCGCACGCGGTCGCGGTGGTCGAGCGCGGGGCCCAGCGCACCGAGGACGGCGTCGCCACGGTGCGGCAGGCGCGCGAGTCCTTCGCCTCGATCGGCGAGGCCGTCGAGGACATGAACGCCCGCGTCGAGCAGATCGCCGCGGCCGTCCAGCAGATCGCCGTCAGCTCTCAGCAGATGCAGGACGACATGCTCGAGGTGTCGGCCGTTGCCCAGCAGTCCTCGGCGTCGACCCAGGAGGTCTCGGCCTCCACGGAGCAGACGTCGGCGTCCACGCAGGAGATCGCAGCCTCGGCCCAGGAGCTCTCACGCACCGCCGAGGAGCTCGAGCGGCTCGTCGGCCGCTTCACGCTCGAGCCGGCCGCCGCCTAGTTGGCGACGATCTTCACGCGGCGCGTGAAGAACAGGAACCCGGGCCGGTCCATGCGGCCCTTCTTGTACCGCTTGCGCGTGTCGAACTGCAGGGTCCACGTCCCGGCACGCGCCTTGAACGGGAACAGGCGCCGCGGGCTGGTGGGGTTCAGGTGGCCGCAGACGCCGCGGGCCCTGCCGAGGTCGACGGTCTGACGGATGCTGCCGTTCGGCGCGACGTAGTGCAGGTAGACGTCGGGCTGCGCGTCGAGCAGGCCGAAGCCGTCGACCGAGAAGCGCACCCGCATCGTCGCCGGGTCGCCCGTCGCCGGCGAGAAGCTCGCGTGGAAGCGCGTGATGGGCAGGCGCGTGGACGCGCGGGTCGTGCCGTCGCTGAGCTCGATGATCGGATTGGACTCGCGCTTGCCCCGGGGAAGCCGCGGCGCGTCGAAGCGCGCCTCCACGCCGCCGACGTCGTCGGCGGTCGTCGACCCGATGAGCGTCCCGCCGCGGCGGACGTCCACCTTGCCGCCGGCGGCGAAGCCCGCGGCCGTCAGCCCGACCTGCGAGCCCTCGAGGTAACACGCGCGGTTGAGCTCCACCGCGGCGGCGTCCGACGTGGCGGGCAGGATCAGGGCACACAGAAGCACCGCACACGCGGCCGCGCCCGCCCCGAACCTGATCGGCTGCCACATCTGGGCGGCGACCGTAGCGCACCGGAAGGCAGAGGTCGCCCGTCTTCCAGTAGAAGATCCGTCGAGTCCGATCCCTGCGAAGGGGGCCTTGGAGGCCGCATGCCCACGTTCATCATGCTCTCGACGCTGACGCCCGAGGGCGTCCAGACCGTCAGGAACAACCCCACCCGCATCCGCGAGGTCAACCAGGAGCTCGAGCAGCTCGGGGCGACCGTCAAGGCGCAGTGGGCGACGCTCGGCCACTACGACTTCGTCAACGTCGTGGAGGCGCCCGACGAGAAGACGATGGCCCGCGTGTCGCTGGAGCTCGGCTCTCGCGGGACCGGCAAGTGGGAGACGATGGTCGCGATCCCGATCGACGACTTCATCGCCACGTTGTGAAGGTCCTCGTGGTCGGCGGCGGGGGGCGTGAGCACGCCGTCGTGCGCGCCCTGAAGCGCTCGCCGCAGGCCCCCGAGATCCTGTGCGCGCCCGGTAACCCGGGCATCGAGCTCGACGCGACGCTGCTGCCGATCGCGGTCACCGACGTGTCCGCGCTCGTCGCCGCCGCCCGCGAGCACGCCGTCGACCTCGTGGTCGTCGGTCCGGAGGCGCCGCTCGTCGCGGGCCTCGTGGACGCGCTGGCCGAGGCAGGGATCCCGGCGTTCGGGCCGACCGCGGCCGCCGCCCGCGTGGAGGGGTCGAAGGTCTTCGCGAAGGAGCTCATGGCCGCCGCGGGCGTCCCGACCGGCGCGTTCGCGATCGCCGCCACCGTGGAGGACGGCCTCGCCGAGATCGGCGGCCGGTACCCCGCGGTGCTGAAGTACGACGGGCTCGCCGCGGGCAAGGGCGTCGTGATCGCCGAGGACTCCGACCACGCGCGGCGTGCTCTCGAGGACTTCCTCGTCCACCGCAGCTTCGGCGACGGGCAGGTCTTCGTCGAGGAGCACCTCACCGGCGAGGAGCTCTCGCTGCTCGCACTGTGCGACGGCGTGCGGGCGATCCCGATGGCGCCCGCGCAGGACTTCAAGCGCATCGGCGACGGCGACGTCGGCCCCAACACGGGCGGCATGGGCTCCTATTCCCCCGTGCCCGGCGCGGGGGACCCTCAGGAGCTGTCGGCCATCGTGCACCAGCCGCTGATCGACGAGCTGCGCCGGCGCGGGACACCGTTCCACGGCGTGCTGTACGCCGGGCTCATGCTGACCCCGGACGGGCCGCGGGTCATCGAGTACAACGCCCGGTTCGGCGATCCCGAGACCCAGGCGGTCCTCCCGCGGCTGCGCAGCGACATCGTCGAGCTCCTGCGCCGGGCGGCATCCCCCGGCGGGCTGGAGGGCGCGACGCTCGAGTTCGGCGACGACGCCGCGGTCACCGTCGTGCTCGCGAGCGGCGGCTACCCCGCCTCCTCCTCCAGCGGGGACGTCATCTCCGGCCTCGACGACGTGGGCGAGGAGGTGGAGCTCACGCACGCTGGGACGGCGCGGCGGGACGATGGCGCGATCGTGACGGCGGGCGGGCGGGTACTCAACGTGACTGGACTGGGCGCCGACGTCGGAGCGGCCCGGGACGCGGCCTATGCTGCCGCGGATCTGATCACCTTCGAAGGCCGTCAGCTGCGCAGTGACATAGCGCTGCGGGCCGTGGGACGGACATGAGCGAGCAGACGACGACGACCGGCGGCGCGCCGGAGACCGTGGCGGAGACCGCGCCCGAGATGGAGCAGATCCCCGTCGATGCACCGCGCGTCGGCATCATCATGGGATCGAAGTCCGACGCCGCCGCGATGGAGGCGGCGGAGAAGGTGCTCGAGGAGGCGGAGGTGACCTTCGAGGTACGGGTCATGTCCGCGCACCGCGAGCCCGATGTCGTGGCCGACTACTGCAAGAACGCCCGGATGCGCGGGCTGCGCGTGATCATCGCCGGCGCCGGCCTCTCCGCCGCGCTGCCGGGGACGGCGGCCGCGCACACCGACCTGCCGGTCATCGGCGTCCCGCTGACGAGCCGGATGTCCGCGCTCGGCGGCCTCGACGCGCTGCTGTCGATCACGCAGATGCCCCCGGGCGTGCCCGTCGGCTGCGTCGGCCTGGACAACGCGCGCAACGCCGCGCACCTGGCCGTGCGCATCCTGGAAGCGTGATCCGGCAGCTCTCCACCCGCCGCGTCTACGAGAGCCCGTACCTGCGGCTGCGCGAGGACGCCATCGAGCAGCCCGACGGCACGCGCGGGATCTACGGCGTCGTGGAGAAGCCCGACTTCGCGCTCGTCGTGCCGTGGGACGGGGAGCAGCTGCACCTCGTCGGGCAGTACCGCTACCCGGTCTCGTCGTTCGAGTGGGAGTTCCCGCAGGGCGGCGTGGAAGGCTTTGAGGCGCAGGTGCCGGAGACGGTCGCCACGCGCGAGCTGGAGGAGGAGACGGGCCTGCGGGCCGGCAACCTGCGGCACCTCGGGCGTCTGTGGCACGCCTACGGGTTCTCCCAGCAGGGCTTCGACGCGTTCCTCGCGACCGACCTCACCGCGGGGACGCCGAGCCGCGAGGACACGGAGCAGACGATGGAGTCGCGCACGGTGACGATCGAGGAGCTCGAGGCGATGATCCTCTCCGGCGAGCTGCGCGATGCGCCGTCCGTCGCCGCGTGGGGCCTGATCCGGCTGCGAAAGTCACTCCCATGAGCCCGGGCCCACCGCTACCCCGAGAGGACGAAGTCGTCTCGCCGGCGAAGACGGAGTCCTCACCGTGATCGATCGCTACACCCGCCCCGAGCTCGGCGCGATCTGGACCGACGCGGCCCGCATGGAGGCCTGGCGGCGCGTCGAGGTGGCCGCCTGCGAGGAGATGGACGGGCCGACGGAGGCCGACCTGGCGGCGATCCGCTCGGCGGCGTTCACGGTCGAGGCGGTCCAGCAGCGCGAGGAGATCACCGACCACGACGTCGCCGCGTTCGTGGACGTGCTCTCCGCGAGCGCGGGCCCTGCCGGGCGCTGGATCCACTATGGCCTGACGAGCTCCGACGTCCTCGACACCGCGCTCGGGCTGCAGCTGCAGGCGGCAGGGGACATCGTCGTCGCGGGCGCTCGTGAGCTGGCAGCGGCGCTCGCGGATCGCGCGCGCGAGCACGTCGACACCGTCTGCGTCGGACGCACGCACGGGGTCCACGCCGAGCCGACGACCTTCGGCATCAAGCTCGCCGGCTTCGCGATGGAGGCGCACCGCAACGCGCAGCGCCTCCAGCTCGCATTCGGCCAGGCGTCGGTCGGCGCGATCTCCGGTGCCGTCGGGACGTACGCGTCGCACCCGCCGGCGTTCGAGGCGGCAGTCCTCGCGCGCATCGGGCTGGCGGTCGAGCCGGTGTCCACCCAGGTCGTGCCGCGCGACCGCCACGCGGAGCTGCTGCAGGCGATCGCGCTCGCGGGCGCCGGGCTGGAACGTCTCGCCACCGAGATCCGCCACCTCCAGCGCACCGAGGTGCTCGAGGCCAGCGAGCCGTTCCGGACCGGCGCTCAGAAGGGCTCCAGCGCGATGCCGCACAAGCGCAACCCGATCACGAGCGAGCGGATCACGGGCCTCGCCCGCGTGCTGCGCGGCAACGCCCAGGCCGCGGTCGAGAACGTCGCCCTGTGGCACGAGCGCGACATCTCGCACTCCGGCGCCGAGCGGGTGATCCTGCCGGACTCGACGATCCTGCTGGACTACCTGCAGCATCGGGCGCTCCGGCTCGTACGCGGGCTGGTCGTCGACGCCGAACGGATGCGCCGCAACCTCGACCTGACACACGGCGCGCTGTTCTCCCAGCGGGTGCTGCTCGCGCTCGTCGCCGCCGGCCTCCAGCGCGACGACGCGTACCGCATCGTGCAGGAGGAGGCGCAGCGCGCGTGGGATGAGGGGATCCCCCTGCGCGACCTGCTCCAACGGCGAATGGGCTCGATCCCCACCCACCCCCTCGATCTCGACACCGTCTTCGACCTCACCGCGTACACGCGCCACGCGCCCGAGATCGTCGGCAGGTTGGACGTCATCCCGCCGGTCTAGAGGCGGTCTCCGAGGGGGTCCGCGTCCGTTGCTAGCCTCCGGCTCGTGACCGCTCTGGCCGACCTTCCACTGCTCTCCTCGGGCAAGGTCCGGGAGCTCTACGACCTGGGCGACGAGCTGCTCATGGTCGCCTCGGACCGCATCTCGACCTACGACGTCGTGCACCCGACGCCGATCCCCGACAAGGGCAACGTCCTGACGGGGCTGTCGGTCTTCTGGTTCGGTGCGACGGAGCACATCGTCGCCAACCACCTCGTGTCGGCGACCGACGGCGTGCCCGGCGAGGCGCGCGGCCGCGGCCTCGCAGTCCGCAAGCTCAGGATGCTCCCCGTCGAGTGCGTCGTGCGCGGGTACATCACCGGCTCGGGCTGGAAGGACTACCTCGCGACGGGCTCGGTCTCGGGTATCGCGCTCCCGTCGGGGCTGCAGGAGTCCCAGGAGCTGCCGGACCCGCTCTTCACGCCCTCGACGAAGGCCGAGGAGGGCCACGACGAGGCGATCGACTTCGAGGGCGCCGTCGCGCTCATCGGCGACCGCGGCCTCGCCGAGCAGGTCCGCGACGCGTCGCTGGCGCTCTACGCCTTCGCGCGCGACCACGCGCGCGAGCGCGGCGTCATCCTCGCCGACACGAAGTTCGAGTTCGGGCTCGACGAGGCCGGCGTGCTCACGGTCGGCGACGAGGTGCTGACGCCGGACTCGTCGCGCTTCTGGCCGGTCGACGGCTACGAGCCGGGTCGCGGCCAGCCGAGCTTCGACAAGCAGTACGTCCGTGACTGGGCCGCCGGCTCGGGGTGGGACAAGTCGCCGCCCGCGCCCGCGATCCCCGACGACGTCGTGGCCCGCACGAGGGAGCTGTACGTCGAGGCCTACGAGCGCATCACCGGCGAGTCGTTCTCGGCCTGGCTGGAGCGCACCGCGCCGTGAGGGCGCGCGTCCTCGTCCGGCCCAAGGCGGGGATCCTCGATCCCCAGGGCATCGCGGTCGAGCGGGCGCTGCCCGCGCTCGGCTTCCAGGGCGTGCAGAACGTGCACGTCGGTCGCCTCATCGAGCTCGACGTCGAGGACCCGGCGAAGCTCGACGAGATGTGCCGCGCCCTGCTCGTCAACCCGCTCATCGAGGACTACGAGATCGTGGCTCAGACTCCGTCTGAGCCATTGGCAACGTCGCAGGGCGACCTTGCCGGTGGCGACGGCGGAGCGCCGCGGTGAGGTTCGGCGTCGTTCGCTTCCCCGGGACCTGCGACGACGCGGATGCCGTGCTGGCGTGCGCGAAGGTCGGCGACGCGGAGATCCTCTGGCACGGCGACCGCGACCTGCGCGGCGTCGATGCGATCGTGATCCCGGGCGGGTTCTCCTACGGCGACTACCTGCGCGTCGGGGCGATCGCCCGCTTCTCGCCCGTCATGGAGTCGGTCATGGCGTTCGCACGCGAGGGCGGCCCGGTCCTCGGGATCTGCAACGGCTTCCAGGTGCTCTGCGAGGCGGGGCTGCTGCCCGGCGCGCTGCTGCCCAACGTCGGGCTGCGCTTCATCTGCCGCCAGGTGGGCGTCGTCGTCGAGCGGACGGACACGGCGTTCACCACGGCCTGTGAACCTGGCCAGATCCTGTCGATCCCGGTCAAGCACACCACCGGTCGCTACTTCGCCCCTGATGCGCACGCCCTGGAGGACGCCGGACAGGTCGTGCTCCGCTATGCGCACGACGGCAACCCCAACGGATCCACGAACGACATCGCCGGCGTCTGCAACGAGGGCCGCAACGTCGTCGGGCTCATGCCGCACCCCGAGCACGCGGTCGATCCGCTGCTGGGCTCCGCCGACGGGCTGAAGCTGTTCGAGGGCGCCGCCCGTGTCCCCGCCTAGAACACACGGGGGCCCAGGCCTGCAGAGCGCGCTGGACCTCGGCCTGACGGCGTCCGAGTACGCGCTCGTCGTCGAGAAGCTCGGTCGCGAGCCCAACGAGGTCGAGCTCGCGATGTTCTCGCTGCTGTGGAGCGAGCACTGCTCCTACAAGCACTCCAAGAAGCTGCTGGGGACGCTGCCCACCGAGGGCGAGCACGTCGTCATGGGCCCGGGGGAGAACGCCGGAGCGGTCGACGTCGGCGGCGGGCTGGCGGTCGCCTTCAAGGTCGAGTCGCACAACCACCCGAGCGCGGTCGAGCCGTTCCAGGGCGCGGCGACCGGCGTCGGCGGCATCCTGCGCGACATCTTCGCGATCGGCGCGAGGCCGATCGCC
This sequence comes from uncultured Solirubrobacterales bacterium, assembly GCA_963837655.1. Taxonomy (GTDB): domain Bacteria; phylum Actinomycetota; class Thermoleophilia; order Solirubrobacterales; family Solirubrobacteraceae; genus CAVVSD01. The sequence continues at coordinate 439,227 of CAWIOK010000021.1, read as the reverse complement.
GTGCTCGACTCGCTGCGCTTCGGCGAGCCCACCAGCGCCCGGTCGCGTTACCTGCTCGAGCGGGCCGTGGCCGGGATCGGGCACTACGGCAACTCGGTCGGCGTCGCGACGGTGGGAGGCGAGGTCTACCACGAGGGCCCGTACGAGCAGAACTGCCTCGTCAACGCGATGGCCCTCGGACTCGCCCGCCGTGACCGCATGATCCGCAGCGCCGCGGCGGGCGTCGGGAACGTCGTCGTGCTGTTCGGCTCCGCGACCGGTCGCGACGGGATCGGGGGCGCCTCCGTACTGGCCAGCGCCGAGCTGGGCATCGACGAGGACAAGCGCCCCACGGTGCAGGTCGGCGACCCGTTCGCGGGCAAGAAGGCGCTGGAGTGCTCGCTGGAGCTGCTGGAGCGGGGGCTGCTCGTGTCGCTGCAGGACCTCGGTGCCGCCGGCCTGACGTCCTCGTCGGCGGAGATGGCGTCCAAGGGCGAGGTCGGGCTGGACCTCGATGTCTCCAAGGTCCCGCTGCGCGAGGAGGGCATGGAGCCCTTCGAGATCATGGTCAGCGAGTCGCAGGAGCGGATGCTCTGCGTGGCCGAGCCGGACCGGGTCGACGAGGTGCTGGAGGTCTGCGCCAAGTGGGAGGTCCACGGCACGGCGATCGGCGTGGTGACCGAGGGCGGCCGGCTGCGCATCCTCGACGGCGACGTCGTCGTAGGCGACGTGCCCGTCGCGGCGCTCGTCGACGACTGCCCGCTCTACGACCTCGAGCCCGTCGCGCCCTCCGCGCCGCTGTACGCAGTCCCGGTGGCGACGCTCGACCCGGGCGCCGACGCGCGGGCGACGCTGCTCGCGCTGCTCGCGAGCCCGAACATCGCCTCGCGCCTGCCGCTGTTCGAGCAGTACGACTGGATCGTCCAGTCGCGGACCGTGCGCCGCCCCGGCGACGCGGACGCCGCGGTGCTGCGCCTGCCCGCGGGCAACGCGATCGCCGTCGCGATCGACGGCTCCGGGCGCCGGGTCGCGGCGGACCCCTACACGGGGACGATCGAGAACGTCCTCGAGTGCGCGGCCAACCTCGCGTGCGTCGGGGCCGAGCCGCTGGGGCTGACGAACTGCCTGAACTTCGGCAACCCCGAGAAGCCGCACATCGCCTGGCAGCTCTCGGAGAGCATCCGCGGGCTGGGTGACGCCTGCCGCGCCCTCGGCGTCCCGGTCGTGGGTGGCAACGTCTCGCTCTACAACGAGGGCGCCGAGGGCCCGATCTACCCGACGCCGGTCGTCGGCCTCGTGGGCGGGATGCCGGACGCTGGGCGGGCCGGCGGCCTGGCGTTCGCGGCGGAGGGCGACGCCGTGGGCCTCGTCGGTCCGTTCGCCCCCGCGCTGCCCGGCTCGGAGCTGGCGAAGCTGCGCGGCGAGCCGCTGCCGGACGGCCTTCCGGACGCCGACATCTCGGCCGTGCGCTCGGCGCACGAAGCGGTCCGTCAGGCGGTTCGCGCCGGCGCGCTGAGCAGCGCACACGACATCGCGGAGGGCGGGCTCGCGGTCGCGCTCGCCGAATGCGCGCTGGCGGGCGGCATCGGGGCGCACGTGACGATCGCGCCCGACGGCGACGCCTGGGCGCGTCTGTTCGGCGAGTCACCGGGGCGCGGCTTCCTCGTCTCGGGTCCCGCCGAGGCGCTGGAGGCCCTGGGCGCCGAGGTCCTCGGCGAGGCCGGCGGTGACGGCCTGACGCTGACCGCGGGCGACGTCGCGATCAGCGTGACGCTTGCGGAGCTCCGCGAGGCGCACGGCTCGTTCGCGTCGCTGTTTCCCTGAGCCGCTCGAGCTGCTCCCAGTGGCGGGCGATGCGCACTCGCCCCTCATCGGTGAGCGCGAGACGCGTGTTCGGCTTGCGGCCGACGAAGCGCTTCTCGATCGTCACGAGCCCCGCCGCCTCGAGCTTCGTCAGGTGACTGGAGAGGTTCCCCTTCGTCAGGCCCGTCGCTCGCTGCAGGAAGAGGAAGTCTGCGTCGCTCGCGGCCGAGAGGACGGTGAGGATCGCCAGGCGGCCGGGCTCGTGGATGAGCCGGTCGAGCGTGAGGTCAGGCTCCGGCATCCGCCGATGGCCCGAACGTGTGCAGGAACGCGCGGTGGTCGAAGATCCCGATCAGGGCCACCGCGACGCCGGCGAGGACGAGCCCGGTGTTGGCCGACCAGTCGCCGTCCCAGACCGGCAACGCGCCGGCGATGAGCAGTGCGCCGAGGATCGCGATGTGGTGCGCGCGCAGGCCGGTCCCGAACGCGTAGCCGATGCCCACCGCGACAGCGAACGAGATGGCGATCGCGTTGACCGGGAGGTCGCGCAGGGCCACCGACGCGCCGATCACGATCGCGACGGCGAGCAGCACGGCGAGCGTGTCACGCGCCTGCTGACGAGGCGAGACACGCACGTGGCCGAAGCGCCTGCCGTAGTACCGGTTGATGCCCAGCCAGACGAGCGCGGTGACGAGGACTCCGGCCGCGAGCGCCCACGCCGGCGCGGCGTCGCGGTTGGCCAGTGCCGCCAGGAGGAACAGGGCGCCCACGGGGATGAGCAGGAGACCGCGCAGCTGGGCGTGGCTGACGGCGGCGCGCTCGAGATGTCTCCGGTCCATGTCCGCTCCCAAACTGGTTTGCGCGGCAGACCTTAGCGCGGACGGTCCCCGTCGGCAAACGCCGCTGGGAGCGGGTCGGAGAGGCATGGCGCCGCCGAGGCCGATGCTACGCTCGCTGAGCGCCATGGCCGACCTGTCCGATCGCGACGGGCCACGGGACGAGTGCGGAGTGTTCGGCCTCTACGCCCCGGACCCCGAGCACGAGGTCTCCAAGCTCGCGTACTTCGCGCTCTACGCGCTGCAGCATCGCGGACAGGAGTCCGCGGGCATCGCGACGGCCGACGTCGGCGGTCACATCATGACCCTCCGCGAGCTCGGTCTGGTCAACCAGGTGTTCGACGAGCAGAAGCTCCGGGCGCTGCAGGGATCGATGGCGCTCGGCCACGTCCGCTACTCGACCACCGGCTCCAACGCGTGGGAGAACGCGCAGCCCGTCCACCGGTCCGACCGGCGTGAGATCGCCCTCGCCCACAACGGCAACCTCGTCAACGCCGTCCAGCTCCACAGCGAGCTGAGCCGGCAGGGCATGTCGTTCCGCTCGACGTCGGACTCCGAGATCATCGCCGCGCTGATCGCGTCGCATCCGGCCGACCGCGTCGAGGACGCCGTCGCTGACATCATGGGGCGGCTCGAGGGGGCGTACTCGACGGTGATCATGACGAAGGACCGCGTGCTCGCCTTCCGCGATCCGCACGGCCTGCGCCCGCTCGTGCTGGGCCGGCTCGGCAACCGCTACTGCGTTGCGAGCGAGTCCTGCGCGTTCGACATCATCGGGGCCGAGCTGCTGCGCGACGTGCGCCCCGGCGAGCTCATCTCGATCACCGACCGCGGGCTGCAGACGCGTCAGGCGGTGCAGAGCGAGCGCGAGGCGTTCTGCGTCTTCGAGTACATCTACTTCGCACGACCGGACTCGCGCATGGGCGGGACCGTGCTGCAGGCAGCGCGCGGCCGGATGGGCGAGATCCTCGCCCGCGAGGCGCCCGCTCCGGGCGCCGAGCTCGTCATCCCGGTCCCCGACTCGGGGACGCCCGCGGCGCGCGGGTTCGCGCGTGCGAGCGGTCTGCCGCAGGACGACGGCCTCATCAAGAACCGCTACGTCGCCCGCACGTTCATCCAGCCCGGCCAAGAGCTGCGCAAGCACGGCCTGCGGCTGAAGTTCAACCCGCTGCCGGAGATCATCGCGGGCAAGTCGCTCGTCGTCGTCGACGACTCAATCGTGCGTGGCAACACGACCCGCCAGATCGTGCAGATGCTGCGCGACGCGGGCGCGCGCGAGGTGCACATGCGCATCTCGGCGCCGCCGATCCGACACCCCTGCCACTACGGCGTGGACATGTCGACGCGTGAGGAGATGATCGCGCACGGCCGCGAGGTCGACGAGATCGCCCGCGAGCTGAACTGCGACACGCTCGCGTACCTCTCGATGGAGGGCGTCTACGAGGCGATCGGCGTCACGGCCGACAGTCACTGCGACGCGTGCTTCACCGGGCGCTACCCGCTGGGCGACGGCGATACGGCGAACTCGAAGTACGCCCTCGAGCTCCCGCTCGTCAAGGCCTGACGGGCGCGGCATCCCGCGAGGCATCGTCCTCGCCGGACTCGTGTGCTGACGCACACCACGCCGACTGCGTCCTCCCCTCGCACGCGCCGCATCCCGTCAGTCCTCGACGAGCACCGCATCCCGCCAGGCATCGTCCTCGCCGGACTCGTGTGCTGACGCACACCACGCCGACTGCGTCCTCCCCTCGCACGCGCCGCATCCCGTCAGTCCTTGACGAGCACCGCATCCCGCCAGGCATCGTCCTCGCCGGACTCGTGTGCTGACGCACACCACGCCGACTGCGTCCTCCCCTCGCGCGCGCCGCATCCCGTCACGTCCTCCAAACCCTGCCGGGCCCGCGAGGCCTAGTCGCCGCCGTTTCCCATGACCCCGTACGTCGGCCGGCCCGTTCGCCTATAGGACAGCGACACCGCGCCGCTGTCGAACGTCACCGAATCGGTGAGTCGGAAGGCCGTCGGGACGGCACCGTCGGCGAACAGCCGCTTCCCGCTGCCGAGGACGAGCGGGAACACCCACAGCTCGAGGCGATCGACGACCTCCGCGCGCAGCAGCGTCTGGATGAGGTCGCCGCTCCCCCACATCCCGATGCGCTCGTGACGCTCCTTCAGCCCGGCGACCTCCTCGGTGATGTCACCGTGCAGGAGCGTCGTGCCGGGCCAGTCGGACTCGGTGAGGGTGCGCGTGGCCACGTAGCGCGGGAGCTCGTTCATGAACTGCGTGAACGGCCCCTCCTCCGCGGTCGGCCAGTAGCCGGCGAAGATGTCGTAGGTCCGGCGGCCGAGCAGGCAGACGTCCCAGCTCTTGAACTCCGCGAGCATGCGTTCGCCCGACGCAGGGTCGGCGAACGGCGCCTGCCAGCCCCCATGCTCGAAGCCGCTCTCGCGGTCCTCGTCCGGGCCTCCCGGGGCCTGCAGGACGCCGTCGAGGGTCATGAAGGTGTTGATGACGAGCTCTCCCATGGTGGATGGACGAGCCGGCCGGCCGGAACTCATCGCGAGGTGTGACAGGTCTGTGCCGATCGGCCGGGACCCGCCGGGTCGGCCGGTAGCGTCATCGGTCGGATGGATCTCGATCGCGCCCTGCACGCCTACTTCGGTCACGAGGCCTTCCGGCCCGGGCAGGAGGAGGCCGTCCGGGCGGCCGTCGGACCTCCCGCGCGCGACGTGCTCGTCGTCATGCCCACAGGTGCAGGCAAGTCGCTGTGCTACCAGCTGCCCGCGCTGGTGCGGGACGACCTGACGCTGGTGGTCTCGCCGCTCGTGTCCCTGATGCAGGACCAGGTCCAGGCGCTGTCCCGCGCCGCACCCGGCTCCGTCGCGATGATCAACGCACAGCAGGACGGGACGTCGAACCGCGAGGCGATGGAGCGCGCCGCGTCCGGCTCGCTGCGGCTGCTGTACGTCGCGCCCGAGCGCTTCTCGTCGGCGCCGTTCCTCCAAGCCATCAAGGACGTGAAGGTCGGGCTGTTCGTCGTCGACGAGGCGCACTGCGTGTCGCAGTGGGGCCACGACTTCCGCCCCGACTACTTCCGTCTGGCCGACGCCGCGCGGTGGCTGGAGGCCGAGGCGATCATCGCGTCGACCGCCACCGCCACGCCCCAGGTGGCCGCCGACATCGAGCGGCGCCTCGGTCTGCGCGATCCCGCGCGGATCACGACCGGCTTCGACCGTCCGAACCTGAGCTTCGGGGTCGTGCGCTGCAGCACGACGAGCGCCAAGCACCGCCGGATCGCGGCCGTGCTGGCCGAGCCCGGCGCGACGCCCGCGATCGTCTACGCCGGCACACGGTCGGGCACCGATCGTCTGTCCGAGGCGCTGGACCGGTCGCTCGACGTGCGCGTGGCGGCCTACCACGCGGGGCTGGACCGGGAGGAGCGCGCCGCCACGCAACGCGCCTTCATGGCGGGCGAGGTCGACGTCATCGTCGCGACCAACGCGTTCGGCATGGGGATCGACAAGGCGGACGTGCGGACGGTCTGCCACGAGTCGGTGCCGCCGTCGCTGGAGGCCTGGTATCAGGAGGCCGGCCGCGCGGGCCGCGACGGGCGCCCGTCGCGCGCGATGCTGTTCGCCGAGGGGCGCGACAAGGGGCTGCACGTCTTCTTCATCCAGCGCGCGGAGGTCGACGACGACGGCATCGCGGCGGTCGCCAAGCGCCTCGAGGCGCGGTCGGAGAACGGTCGCTACGACCTCGGCATCGACGAGCTCGGGTCCGTGGTCGAGTCCAAGGGCGACGCCCGCGGGCGCAGCGATGGCGGCGAGGACCGCGTCAGGGCGATCGTGGGGCATCTCGCGCGTGCCGGTGTGGTTCGCCCCGCGCCGTCGACGCCCGATCGCGTCCGCGGGCGGCTGGAGGCCCCGTTCGACGGGCGCGCACGTGCGGCGTGCCGCACGTCGGCGGGCGAGGGGCAGAAGGCGCGGTGGAAGCAGTACCGGTCCGTCTGGGCGTTCGTCGAGGGCGACGAGTGCCGGCGGGCGTCGCTGCTGCGCCACTTCGGCGATCCGACCGCGCCGCGCACCGACCCGGGTGTGCCGTGCTGCGACGTCTGCGACGCGACCTGGATCCCGGCCGGCGGCGCGGCGGGCGGTCGCCCGCGGCGCGGCGGCGCGCCCCCCGGCGACCTGGACGAGGCGATCCTGTCCGTCGTCTCCGACGCCGAGCCTCCGGTGGGGCGGACTCGGACCGTGGAGGTCCTGCGCGGCAGTCGCTCGAAGGTCGTGCAGAAGAACGGCTACGACGGTCTGCCGGCCTACGGGACCTTCGATCACCTCACGTCGGGCGAGGTCCTCGCGCGCGTCGACGAGCTCGTGACCGCGGGGCGCTTACGCTCGACGGGTGGTGCGTTCCCCAAGCTCCAGGTCGTCGCCGCCGAGCAGCCGGTCCTGGGATGAGCGCGCTCCCCGTCGGCGTGCTCGCGTCCGGTGAGGGCACCAACCTGCAGGCGCTGCTGGACACCGTGCACGGCCGGGAGGCCGAGATCGTGGCGGTGGCGTCCGACAAGCCCGGGGCGCGGGCGCTTGCGCGCGCGCGGGACGCAGGGGTGCCGACGGCCGTGTTCGCGCTGGAGGGCCATCCCGACCGCGCGGCGCGCGACGCCGCGATGGCCGACTGGCTGACAGCACGCGAGGTGCGGCTCGTCGTGCTCGCGGGCTACATGGCGCTGCTGACGCCGGGCTTCCTCGGCCGGTTCCCGGGCGCGGTCCTCAACGTCCATCCGTCCCTGCTGCCGGCCTTCCCCGGCATCGGCTCGGTGGAGCAGGCGGTCGCCTACGGGGTCGGTGTGTTCGGCGTGACGGTGCACCTGGTGGACGAGGGCGTCGACACGGGGCCGATCGTCCTGCAGGGCGCGATCGAGTTGCCCGGGGAGCGCGACCCCGCGCAGGTGCGGGCGCGGCTGCAGCCGCTCGAGCACCGGCTGCTGCCCGAGGCGGTCAGGTTGTTCGCGCGTGGCGCGATCAGCACGGACCCCGCCGACCCGCGCCGCACCCTCATCGACGCTCGGTAGGAGTTCGCGCTGACGTTGTGTCGCCCAGCGACACAACGTCGTCCGAAAGACGAAGTCTTTCGGCGAAGTCCTTCGGCTAGTCGTCTGAGTCGTCCTCGTCCTCGTCGTCCTCGTTGGCCTCGGGGTCGTCGAACGCGAGCGGATCGTCGCCATCGTCGTCGTCCGCATCGTCGTCGGCGTCCTCCTTACGGGCCACGAGGCCCTTCTTCGCCTCGTCGATGTCATCGCCGAGCTCGCCGATGCGCTTCTCCAGCTCGTCGGCCTGCGACTCCAGCGCGTCCTGCGCCTCCTCGCCGCGGCGCAGCTCGGTGTCCGTGTCAGGTGGCATCGGTTCGTCCTCTTTCGTCGTTCTGACCCAGGTCCTTGGGCGCTGCTTCCCACGTGGGCGCCGTCTCACACCCTCGCGACCGCAGGGACCTGGTCTATGCTCGCGAGCCATCACGCCAGACGCCGACATCGACCCCGCCGTGAGCGTCACGGCGCCTGGCGCGGTCAGGGTCCGCAGGGCGCTCCTGTCGGTCAGCGACAAGACCGGCATCGTGGACTTCGCCCGCGGCCTGGCCGAGCTCGGCGTCGAGCTCGTCTCGACCGGCGGCACCGCCTCCGAGCTCGCCGCTGCAGGGCTCGAGGTGCGCGCGATCGACGATCTGACCGGGTTTCCGGAGATCATGGACGGGCGGGTCAAGACGCTGCACCCGAAGCTCCACGCGGGGCTGCTCGCCGTCCGCTCCAATCCGGAGCACGTCGCGGCGCTCGCCCAGCACGGCGCCGAGCCGATCGACCTCGTCTGCGTGAACCTCTATCCGTTCGAGAGCACCGCGGCCCGCCGCGGCGTCAGCGACGAGGAGGTCATCGAGAACATCGACGTCGGCGGCCCGACGATGATCCGCGCGTCGGCGAAGAACCACGCGTTCGTCGCCGTCGTCGTCAAGCCCGAGGCCTACGACGCGGTGCTGGAGGAGCTGCGGGCGAGCGAGGGGCTGCTGTCGCTCGACACGCGGGAGGCGCTGGCCGCCGACGCGTTCGCGTACACCGCCCGCTACGACACGGCGATCGCCCGCTGGTTCGCCGAGCGTTCCGAGGACTTCCCGCCGCTGTTCGTCCGCGCCTACGAGAAGGTCACCGACCTCGCCTACGGCGAGAACCCCCACCAGCGCGCCGCCTACTACCAGCAGGTCGGGTCCCGCACGCACCTGCTCTCCATGGTGCGCCAGCACCAGGGACGTCAGCTCTCCTACAACAACCTCTTCGACCTCGACGCCGCGCGTCGCGTCGTCAGTGAGTTCGACATCCCCGCGTGCGTGATCATCAAGCACGCCAACCCGTGCGGGGTGGCCGTCGGGCGGACCGCGCTCGATGCCTACGAGCGGGCGTTCGCGTGCGATCCGGTCAGCGCGTTCGGCGGGATCATCGCCGTGAACCGGCGCATCGACCGCGCGACCGCGGACGCGATCGCCGGGCAGTTCGTCGAGGTCCTCATCGCGCCGGGCTACGACGACGACGCGCTCCAGGTCTTCGTCGACCGGCCCAACGCGCGGATCCTGCAGGACGACGAGCGTCGCGTCCCGCTGACGGGCGACCCCGCGATCCGGCAGGTCCTCGGGGGCCTGCTCGTCCAGGACCGCGACCTCGACGCCGAGGACCGCTCGGAGATGCAGGTCGTCTCCGAGCGCCAGCCGACCGAGGCGCAGTGGAGCGAGATGCTCTTCGCCTGGCGCGTCTGCAAGCACGTGAGCTCCAACGCGATCGTCCTCGCCCGCGATCTCGCGACGGTCGGGATCGGAGCCGGCCAGATGAGCCGGGTCGACTCCGTCCGGCTCGCCGTGGAGAAGTCGCGGCTGGAATCCCTGCAGGGCGCGGCGCTGGCGTCCGATGCCTTCTTCCCGTTCGCGGACGGGCCCGAGCTGGCCATCCGGGCGGGCGTCGAGTCGATCATCCAGCCGGGCGGCTCGCGCAACGATCCCCTCGTCGTCGAGGCCGCCGACGCGGCCGGGATCGTGATGGTCTTCACGTCGCGCAGGCATTTCCGCCACTAGGGCGCAGTCCGTCCGGCGCGTTTCGCATCCTTCCCCGCTCTGTGTCGGTGACGGTCTCCCCCCAGACCCGTCCTTCCGGAGGCCTGAGGCCCTGGCAGGAGCGGGCCCTCCGCAAGCTCGATGCATGGGACGGCGAGCCGTTCCTGCTGTCCGCTGCGCCCGGCGCGGGCAAGACGCGCCCGGCGCTCGTGCTCGCCCGCGAGCTGCTGCGCAGCCGGGTCATCCGGCGGGTCGCGGTCGTGTGCCCGACGACGCCGCTGACGCGCCAGTGGGCCGAGGCGGCCGGGCGGCTGGGACTGCATCTCGTGCCCGACGCGAGCGAGCTGCGCCCGCCGTCGGACTTCGACGGGGTGGCGGTCACCTACGCGCGCGCGGCGGCGTCCGCCGCACGCTGGGCGACGCAGTGCTCGCCGGGGACGCTCGTCATCGCCGACGAGGCCCATCACCTCGGTGACGATCTCGCCTGGGGCACGGGGTTCCGGGTGGCGTTCGGCGCCACGCGCAGATGGCTGCTGCTGTCGGGCACGCCGTTCCGGTCGGATGCGCTGCCGATCCCGGGGGTCACCTACGACGACGGACTCGCGCGGCCCGACGTCGCCTACTCCTACGCCGACGCCGTGCGCGACGGCATCTGCCGGCCGGTGACGTTCATCCCCTACGACGGGACGCTCAGCTGGATGTCCGGCGACGACCTCGTCGAGGCGTCGTTCTCCGACGCATTGACCGGCCGGGACGCGAGCCGGCGCTACCGGACCGCCATCTCGACCGATCTGGGCGACGGGTTGCCCAAGATCCTCGCCTCCGCGCACGAACGGCTGCGGGCTCTGCGCAAGGGCGACCACCGCGACGCGGGCGGGCTCATCATCGCCGCGGACTCCAGCCACGCCCGCCGGATCGCGAAGGTCCTGCGCGAGACCTGCGGCGTGACCCCCACGGTCGTGCTCCACGCGGAGGCGCGCGCCCACCAGAAGCTCCAGTCCTTCCGGACCGGCAGCGACCCGTGGATCGTCGCGGTCAACATGGTGTCGGAGGGCGTCGACATCCCCCGCCTGCGGGTCGGCGTCTACGCAACCGCCGCCAAGACACCGCTCATCTTCCGCCAGATCGTCGGGCGCTTCGTTCGCACGATCCCGGGGCGGCCGGCGGGCGAGCACAGCTGGGTCTACCTTCCCGGCGACCCTGTGCTCCGGGTCCATGCGGGCGAGGTCGAGACTGAGCTGCGCCACGTGCTGCGCGTCGTCGAGGAACCGGCGGACGGCCTGCTGGACGATCCGGCCGAGCGCCGGCGCAGCGAGCCGGGGGAGGAGCTCGCGTTCGTCCCGGTCGCCGCGGACGTCAGCCCGCAGATGGCGCTGTTCGGCGGTGGGCCACCGCCGCCCACCGCGCCGTCCCCGTCGCCGTCGCCGTCGGCGGTGCCGGACGTGGAGGCGGTCGAGGATGAGGTCCCGGCCTGGGAGCGCCGCGCGCGGCTGCGCGACAAGCGCCACGCCCTCGTCGCGTCCCTGCGGCGGCTCGACGGGCGCTCGTTCCGCGAGATCAACGCGTGGCTGAACCGGGAGACCGGCGTGACCCGCGTGGATGACGCGTCGCTGGCTCAGCTCGAGCGATCGATCGGCCTCCTGCTGGCCGAGCTCGACCGGCGCTCGGGCTCCGGACGGCCCTGACGCCGGACCGATAGCGTCCTGCGCCGTGGATCTGACCGACCGCCGATTGCTGATCACGGGCGTCCTCACGGACGACTCGATCGCCTACACCGTCGCCGAGCGCGCCCAGGCCGCCGGCGCCGACATCGTCCTCACCGGGTTCGGGCGCGGCATGCGCATCACGCAGCGGATCGCCCGCCGGCTGCCGACCGAGCCGCCGGTGCTCGAGCTGGACGTCAACGAGCCCGAGCACCTCGCCGCGCTCGCAGCCGACCTCGACGAGCGGTGGGGGAGCCTCGACGGCGTCCTCCACGCGATCGCCTTCGCGCCCCAGGACGCCCTCGGGGGCAACTTCCTCGACACGCCGATGGAGTCCGCGCTGACCGCGTTCGGCACGAGCGCGTACTCGTTGAAGTCGCTTGCTGTGGCACTGCTGCCGCTGCTGGAGCGCTCCGAGCGCGCGCCGAGCATCGTCGGCCTGGACTTCGACGCGACGATCGCGTGGCCGGTCTACGACTGGATGGGCGTCGCCAAGGCGGCCCTGGAGTCCGTCAACCGCTATCTCGCCCGCGATCTCGGCCCGAAGGGCGTCCGGAGCAACCTCGTCTCCGCAGGCCCGCTGCGGACCATGGCGGCGCGCGGCATCGGCGGCTTCGATCTCCTGGCCGGCCTGTGGAACGAGCAGGCGCCGCTGCACTGGGACGACCGCGACGCCGCCCCTGTCGCCGACGCGTGCCTCTTCCTGCTCTCCGAGGGCGCCCGCGCGATCACGGGCGAGATCCTGCACGTCGACGGTGGCTACCACGCCCTCGGCGCGCCGCTGAACCCGCCGCAGGCGGCCGCGGAGCCCGGCTAGGGCGCGACGACGACGGCGGCGAGCGCGTCGTCGCGCTCGCCGGGTCCGTGCCGGCCGTGCGACAACAGCAGCGCCGCGGCGGCGCCGGCGAGGATCCACGCGGCCAGGACGAGGAACGGCTTCGCCAGCGCCGCGTCGGGGAAGTAGGCGATGTCGCGGATCGCGGTCGTCGCCGCGCCGGTCGGGATGTACGGGCCGATCGACTGCCACGGCTCGGGCAGCAGCTCGGGCGGGAAGGGTCCTCCCGACGACGGGTTGCCGATGACGACGAACACGAGGATCGCGACGCCGGTGCCGATGATCCCGAACGCCGCCTGCAGCGCGGTGGTCACGATCCCCGCCGCAGCCACGGTGAGCATCCCGACGACGCCGATCAGGGCGACGTTGCCGACGTCGCCGATCCAGGAGGCGAGCGCGGCCCCGCCGAAGCCGACGATGACGCCCAGGCCGAGCAGCCCGCCCATCCGCCACAGGGTGCGCTTGGTGCTCAGGCGCATGCCGAACAGGATGCCGAGGAACGTGGCCCCGAGATACCCCGCGACGACCCACCCGACGACGGTGTAGAAGCCGACCAGCCCGCGCCCGTCCGCCTTGGGCAGCGGATGGACGGAGCGCAGCCGCACGTCGGACACGGCGCTGCGCAGCTGCGGCGCCAGACCGTCCAGGAGCGCGCTCTGCGCCGCCGGACCGGCCGCGGGGACCGTGATGAGCTCCAGGCCCTCCTTGCCGGCGACGAGGGCCCCGTAGGCCTCACGGTGGTCGATCGCGCGGACCGCCGCCGCCGGTCCGGCGACCCGGATGACGCGGAACGCCGGCGTCGCGTCGATCTGCGCGGCGGCCGCGGCGGGCACCTGCGCGGCGACCGCGATCGGGACCTCGTCGGGCGCCGGCGCGTGCAGCGCGCCGACGTAGGAGCCGATGAACAGCAGGGAGACCAGGCTGACGGCCAGGATCGCGAGAGCGGCCCGTCCCGCTGTGAGGCGATCGGGAAGCACGCGCGGGGTCCTGCGTCAGGTCGTGGCGGGAGCGTGCGGGATGGTGCAGTAGACGGCCCGGTACCAGAGCTCTGCGAGCACCCGGATCGTCTCGGTCACGTCGACCCCGCCGCCGATGACCTCGATCGTGATGTGGCGCTCGACCATGGCGCACAGTGCCTGCGCGCTGATCCGGGGGGAGACGTCGGAGGGGGCGATGCCGCGCTCCTGGTCGCGCCGGATGCGGCGCTCTGCGCTCACGATGAAGCGGCGGATGTAGGGCTCCCACTCGGTCGGCAGGCGGTCCTCCCGGCCCGACAGGTGCGCTGCGAGGAGCAGGACCGGGCCGTGGGAGTTCACGCACGAGACCATGCGTGCGAGACCCAGGCGCAGCTGCAGCCGCGGCTCCCCGTCACCGTCCAGATACGGCGAGGACGCCTCGTACATGTCGGAGAACGCCTGCTGGATCAGCCGGTCGACCACCGCCCGCTTGTTCGGGAAGTAGAAATAGACCGCCGTGCGGCTCACATGGGCGCGCCGGGCGATCCCGTCCATGGTGAGACGGTCGTACGGCTCCTCCACCAGCGCCTGTCGCGCGGCGGCGAGGATCGCGTCCTCTGTGGCGTTTCGCGGCTCGAGCGCCTCGACGCTCGCGCTCACGCGCTCGCTCCAAGCACGCGGTAGACACTACCGCCTCCGTCGAACGGTCCCGGATCCGCCGCCGCGGACTGCGTCGCGGCGGCGGTCGGGCTCACGCTGCGGCGAGAGCGAGGGAGGCGTTCTGGCCGCCGAACCCGAACGAGTTCGACAGCGCCAGCTTCACCGGCGCGGGACGGCGCTCGGTGACGTGCTCCATCTCGCACTCGGGGTCGAGCTGATGGAGGTTGATGGTGGGCAGCAGCTCCCCGCGCTCCATGGCGCCGAGCGTCGCGACCGCCTCCACGGCGCCGGCGGCGCCGAGCAGATGGCCGATCGAGCCCTTCGAGCTCGACACGGGCGGCCGTGAGCCGTTGAACACGGCGCGGACTGCCTGGGCCTCGACGCGGTCGTTCATCGGCGTCGATGTCCCGTGCGCGTTGATGTAGTCGACATCGGAGGGCTGCGCCCCGGCGTCGCGCAGCGCGCCCTGCATGGCGGAGACGGCGCCGCGACCCTCCGGGTCGGGCTGGGTCATGTGGAACGCGTCGTTGGACGCGCCGAACCCGGCGATGCGTCCGCGGATGCGTGCCCCGCGCGCCCGCGCGTGCTCCTCGGACTCGAGCACGAGCGCCCCCGCGCCCTCACCCATGATGAAGCCGTCGCGCGCCAGGTCGAACGGGGACGAGATCCCACGACGCGAGAGCGCGCCCATCCGCTTGAAGGCGGCGAGGCAGAGTCCCGTGAGCGCGGCCTCCGAGCCGCCGGCGACGACGACGTCGGCCTCCCCGCGCTGGATCATCCGCGCGGCCTCGCCTATCGCGTGTGCGCCGGTGGCGCAGGCGCTCGCGACGGACCAGCCGGGCCCGTGCGCGCCGAGCGCCATCGCGACCGCGCCGGCGGCGGCGTTGGGCATCATCATCGGCACGAAGAGCGGGGAGACGGCGCGGTCGCCGTTGGCGATCCACGCCTCGCACTCGCGCTGCAGGGTGACGAGCCCGCCGACGCCCGTACCCATGAGGATGCCGAGTCGCTCGGGATCGACATCGTCGGGAACCCCGGCCTCCTTCGCGGCCTGCAGCGCCGCCGCCAGCGCGAGCTGGGCGAAGCGGTCGGTGCGCCGGGCCTCCTTGGGCGTCATCCACGCCTCGGCATCGAAGTCGGCGCACGGCGCCGTGGCCGGTGCACCCTCCTCGGAGCTCTGACGCACGCCGGAGACGCCGGCGAGCAGCGCCTCGACGACCTCGTCCGCGCCGGTCCCGACGGACGTGACGGCACCGAGACCGGTGACGACGACGTCGCCCATTATGCGGTCGCGGCCTCGGAACTCAGCCGCAGGGTCAGGCGCACGGCGTCACCGACCGTCGCGATCGGCTTGAGCTCTTCATCGGCGATCTGGATGTCGTACTCGTCCTCGAGCGCCTTCACGAGCTCGACGAGATCGAGCGAGTCGACGTCGAGGTCGCCCCACGTGCTGTCCATCGTCGCGGACTCCGCGTCCGGGACCTTGATGGCGGTCAGCTCCTCGCGGATGCGGTCCAGGACCTGGTCTTCAGTCAGCTCGGGCATGTTCTTGTCTCCTATGTCGGGTGGTGGTCGTGAGCAACTCCTCCTTCCACGACGCGACACCGGCGCCCCACACGAAGCCGGCTCCGAAGGCGGCGAGTGCGACGGTGTCGCCGGGGCGCAGGGCGCCCGTCCGCTCGGCCTGGTGGAGCGCCAGCGGAATGGACGCGCTGGAGGTGTTGGCGACCTCCTGCACGTGGAGGGAGATCCGGTCCCGGGGGATGCCGAGCCGGTCGGCGGCGGCCTCGATGATACGAGCGTTCGCCTGGTGGGGCACGAAGAGGTCGATGTCGTCGATGCTCAGCTCGGCCGAGCGCAGCGCGGCCTCGGTCGACTCCACCATGCGGGCGACGGCGTGGCGGTAGACCTCGGCGCCGCTCATGTGGAGCACCCGGTCGTGCTGGTCGATGTACAGGAGGTCGGTGTGCACGCCGTCGGCGCCGAGCTCGAATGGCGGGAGCCCGAGGTCGTAGTGGCCTGCGGTCACGGCGACCGCGCCCGCGCCGTCGCCGAGCAGCACCGCGGTCGAGCGGTCGGTGGGGTCGGTGATCCGGCTCAGGCCCTCAGCGCCGCAGACGAGCACGAGGCCCGCGCGGCCCGACTCGATGAGCGCCGCCGCCTGGTCGAGGCCGTAGACGAAGCCGGCGCAGGCGGCGTTCACGTCGACGGCGCTCGCACGGCCGGCGCCGAGCCGCGCCGCGACGAGCGGCGCGAGGCCGGGGGTGATGTAGTCGGGCGTGACGGTGCTGATGATGATCGCGTCGACGTCCTCGGCGGCCCGGCCGGCGTCGGCGAGCGCGTCGGCGCACGCCGCCACGGCGAGGGTCGTGACGTCCTCGCCCGGGCTCAGCCGGCGGCGGGCGCTGATGCCGGTGCGGCGGTAGATCCACTCGTCGCTCGTGTCGAGGCGCTCCGCGAGGTCCTCGTTGGTGACGACGAGACTCGGCAGCCCGCTGCCGACGCCGGAGATCCCGGCCTTCACGCCGCGGCCCTCTGGATGGTCCGCTTCACGAGGCCGGTGAGCACGCTGCCCGGGCCGACCTCCTCGAAGGTCTCGATGCCGCGGTCGGCGAGCGCGATGAGCGTCTCGCGGAAGCGCACGGGCCGCAGCAGGTTCGCCACAAGCTCGGCGCGGACGTCCGCGAACGGCTCGACCGTGCTGTTGGAGATGACGGGGAACGCCGGCACGAAGACCTCGACGTCGGCGATGGCCTCGGCCAGGGCGTCGGCGGCGGGCGCCATGAGCGGCGTGTGGAACGCGCCCGACACGTCGAGCGTGCGGGGACGCGCGCCGATCTCGCCGGCGCGGCGCTCGACCTCCCCCAGCGCCTCCTTCGTGCCCGCGACGACGACCTGCCCCGGCGCGTTGTCGTTGGCGACGTGGGCGCCGCACTCCGCTGCGAGGCGGGCGACGTCGTCGGAGTCGGCGCGCAGCATGGCGATCATGCCGCTCGGCGTCGCGGTGGACGCCTTCGCCATCGCGGCGGCGCGCACGTCGACGAGCCGCAGCCCGTCCTCGAAGCGCAGTGCGCCGGCGGCGACGAGCGCGGCGTACTCGCCGAGCGAGTGTCCCGCGCCGGCGTCGGGCGGCTCGCCCTCGCGGGCCTCCCATGCGGCGACGCTGCAGAGGAACAGGGCCGGCTGCTGGAAGCGCGTTCCCTCGTCGATGCGACTGAAGGGATCGAAGTCGAGCAGGTCCAGGCCCTCCTCGAACGCGCGTGATCCACGCCAGGGTTCGTCCATGCCGTGGGCATGGCTGCCCTGACCGGGGAACAGGACTGCTGTCGACGTCTCGTAGGCCATTCTTCGCAGGCAAGACCCCGGATCGGACCCCGCGTTACCCAGGTTCGACAGGCGACGTGAGAGTGTCGAACGCGCCCGGACCCCCTTGACTTGCCGCATTTGACAGGGGGACGGCAAGTGTCGAACGGCGCGAGGGGCTGCGCGCGGGGATGGGCCGCCTGGGACTCGAACCCAGATCTCAGAGGTTAAAAGCCTCGCGCTCTGCCATTGAGCTAACGGCCCGGGCGTGCGCGAAGGGTAGATCCGTCAGCCCAGCCACTCCGGCCGGTCGATCCCCGCGTACTCCTGGATCGCACCGTAGATGCTCTGCGACGACGGCCGTCGAGGCCACCGCGAGACGTCCGGTTCCATACACGAGCGTGCGTCCAGGCCGGCGTGACGCGGACGACGGCCGGTTGACCGTGCTCGCCCGCAGCGACGCCCGCGGGAGCCCGAGCACGCCGAGCCAGTGCTCCTCGATCTCCTCCAGCGTGACGCCGTTGCCGAGGAAGCAGTTCACGCTGAACGCGATCCGCTCGTCCTCGATCGCGTAGCACTGCGCGAGGAAGCGGCGGAAGACGAGCAGGAGGTCGGGGTCGGCGTTCGTGAGTGCGACCACGTTGCGTGCCTTCGTGCCCTCGGCCCAGTAGAGGAAGCAGCCACTGCGGTGCAACGCATCGCCCGTCTGTGCGAGGGCGCGCCCTTCGGCCTGCCACGTTCGCCGCCGCTCGCGTGCGTAGGCAGCGCGGGCGAGCGCGCCTGCCGGGTGTCCCACGACGGATGGGTCACGCTGGGCGAGCGCGTGGCGCTGTTCGGGCGACAACTCGATGTCGCGCACCCACCGGCTCACCGACGACGTCGAGACACCCAGCTCCGCCGCGATGCGCTTGACGCCGGCGCCCTGCAGCCGGAGTCGCCGCGCCAGCCTCCGCTCTTCAGCCTTCATGCGAACATACGTTCGCATGATTGCCGGACGGAACGCATACACTTCACGCCAGCGCGCCCCCATGGTGTAGCGGTGAGCACGCAGCCCTTTCACGGCTGTAGCGCGGGTTCGATTCCCGCTGGGGGTATCGCGACTACACAGCGTGCGACGCCCCGCCGTCGATCCGGATCGCCTCGCCCGTGATGTACGCCGCGCGCGTCGAGCACAGGAACGCCGCCGTCGCGGCCATCTCCTCCGGCTCCCCCACCCGTCCAGCGGGCACCGTCTGCGCTGCCTGCTCCGCCGCTGCCTCGGGGCTGCCACGCAGCGAGAACAGCCGCTCGGTCGCGATCTGGCCGGTCAGGAGCGAGTTCATCGTCACTCCGTCGGCCGCCACGGCGCGCGCGAGGGTCCGGAACGTCGCGAGCAGGCCGGAGCGGTGCGCGTTGGACAGCACGATCTCGGGGATCGGCTCGCGCACGCTGGCCGACGACACGGCGACGATCCTGCCCCAGCCGCGTTCGCGCATCGCCGGCAGGGCATGCTCGACGAGCGCCACCGGGCCGAGCACGAGCAGGCGGTACGCCGCCTCCCACTGCTCGCGACTGAACGCGAGGGGGTCCGGGCCGGCCGGCGGTCCGCCGCTGTTCGTGATGAGCACCTCGACCGGCCCGCCGAGCCGCTCCTGCACCGCGGCGAGCAGCCCGGGCACGGCGTCGAGGTCGGCGACGTCGTGCACGAACGGCTCCGCTCCGACCTCGGCTGCCGCCGCGTCGATGCGTTCGCGCGACCGCGATGCCATCGCCACGCGCGCGCCCTCGGCGGCCAGCTCGGCCGCGATGGCCCGGCCGATTCCCTGCGATGCGCCGGTGACGAGCGCCACCCGGCCCGTGAGACCAAGATCCATGGCCGGGATGCTCGCAGAGCCCTAGCATCACCACGACGCGGGGCGGTTAGCTCAGCTTGGTCAGAGCGCCTGCCTTACAAGCAGGAGGTCCCCGGTTCGAGCCCGGGACCGCCCATCAGCGAGATCCCCCGGAGTCTGCTTCCGTGTGCGCTGGCGCTAAAGGACGGGCGCGCCGTCAGGCGTGTCGAACTTCTGGAAGCGCCAGGCGCGGCGAGGCTCCTGGGGAGCGTGAACGTCGCGGCTCGGAGGCCGATCCCCACCGGGACACCGAGGAGCCGATCCTGCACTCCCGGCATCGACAGCGTCCCAGCTCCGACAGCCGATGTGCGGCGGCTCGACGGGCCTGCACCGCCGTCGAGGTCGGGGTCGACCTCCGTCATGCGTCAGCAGCCGAGATGCCCGTTGAGGCGGATTACGAGCGTGCAGGGGGAAATCTACGGTTTCACAGGCGCAACACGATCGGCCGCTGTCGGCAGGTCGCCGCGCGTCGCGGGTGTCGACCAGGAGCTGCCCGTGTCTTATCGAGCGCTCGACCGCACCGCGGGGCGCGCCCCCGCGTGCTTGTGCGTCCCTCTTCGTACCGGCGTCGCCGGCCTGCTCAGCGGGGCGGTCGCCTCTGGGTGAACCGCCAGGCGCTCCACACGGACAGCTGGCAGGTCGGGAACTTCGCACAGGCCCTCAGCCACCTGACCCTCATCGGTGCGGCATACGCCATCGCCGCCGCCGAGGCGGCGCAGAGCAACCAGGCAGTGGGCGCATGGTCCGAAAGATGGAGGTGACGGCATGAAGACGGTGATCGTCGGTGGAGTCGCGGCGGGTGCCTCGACCGGCGCCCGGCTGAGGCGGCTCGACGAGTCGGCGGAGATCGTCGTGCTCGAGCGCGACCACTACGTGTCGTTCGCGAACTGCGGCCTGCCGTACCACATCGGCGGGCGCGATCCCGGACCGCGACAGCCTCCTGCTGCAGACGCCCGAGAGCCTCGGCAAGAGCCTCGCGCTGGACGTGCGGACCGGCCAGGAGGTGCTTCGCATCGATCGCGACGCCAAGGAGGTCGAGGTGCGCGACCTCGCGGACGGGCGGATGTACCGGGAGTCCTACGACAAGCTCGTGCTGTGCCCCGGGGCCGAGCCGATCCGGCCGCCGATCCCGGGGGCCGACGACCCGCGTGTCGACGTGCTGCGGAACATCCCGACATGGACCGCATCATCGCCCGGCTCGACGAGGGCGCGACCGAGCGCCGTCGTCGTCGGCGGCAGCTACATCGGCCTGGAGCTCACCGAGGCCTTCCGGGCACGCGGGCTGCAGACCACCGTCGTCGAGCGGACCGAGCGGCTGATGCCGTGGCTCGACCCCGAGATGACGCGGATCCTGGACTACCACGTCCGCACCCACGAGGTGGACCTCGGCTCGGCATGTCTGCCGAGGCGGTCCGCCACAGCGAGGACGGCCGGCTTGTGGTCGATCTCTCCGACGGCACGTCATCGAGGCCGACGTCGTGGTGATGGCCGTCGGCGCGCGCCCCAATGTGGCCCTCGCTCGCGACGCCGGAATCGAGATCGGGCCGCGCGGCGGCATCGGGTCGACGCGCAGATGCGCACGTCGCCCCGACATCCTCGCCGCCGGCGACGCCGTCGAAACCGCGCACCTCCTGACCGGCGAGCCGACGCTCTCGATGCTTGCCGGCCCGGCCAACCGGGAGGGCCGGATCGCGGCCGACACGATCGCCGGCCGCGACAGCGCCTACCGTGGCACCCAGGCACCGCCGTGGTCCAGGTGTTCGACATGACCGCGGGCGGCACCGGCATGACCGAGACCGAGTTGCGTGCCGCCGGCATCGACTATCGCAAGGTCTACGACCACCACAACGGGCACGCGGCGTACTACCCCGGCACCGCGCCGTTGTTCATCAAGCTGCTGTTCGCGCCGGCCGAGGGCAAGCTGCTGGGCGCTCAGGTGCTGGGCTGGGACGGTGTCGACAAGCGCATCGACGTCTTCGCGGTCGCGCTGCGCGCCGGCATGACGGTGTACGACCTCGAGCACCTCGAGCTCGCCTATGCCCCGCCCTACGGCTCCGCCAAGGACCCGGTCAACATGGTCGGCTTCCTGGGCGCCAATCTCCTGCGCGGCGACATCGACCTCTGGTACGCGGAGGATTACCCGGAGTGCGCGGAGCGCGTGACGATCCTCGACACGCGCACCCGGGCGGAGTACGACGCCTGGCACATCCCGGAGGCGATCCTCATCCCCTACACGGAGTTGCGCGACCGGCTCGACGAGGTGCCGCGCGACAGGCCGGTGTACACCTACTGCCGCTCGGGGTTCCGCAGCTACATCGCCTACTGCGTGCTCAAGCAGAACGGCTGGGACGACGCGGCGTTCCTCGCCGGCGGCATGATGACCTTCCACGGCTTCCATCGCACGCCGTTGGAGGTCGGCACGGGCGGCATGCCCGTCGTGGCCCACGCCGAGGACCAGACTGGCCCAGCGCGCCGGCGCGCTCGAGCATGTCTGACGTCGGCGTCGAGGTCGTCGTCGGTGCTCAGGAAGGGCACGCCGAGAGGCCCGCACTGGGACGCCGCCACCGCGCGCCTGTGGTGGGTGAACATCGCCGGAGAGCGCGTCCACTGCCTGGACCCGGGCTCGGGCGACATCGGCTCCTGGGAGACGCCCGGCCAACCGGGTGGCGTCATCCTGAGCGCGACCGGGGAACCGGTGGTGGCGAGCCCCGGAGGGCCTGGCGGTGCTCGATCGCGGTACCGGCAGGATGGACCTGATCGTCCCGTTCGAGCAGGACCGGCCCGAGAACCGCGCCAACGACGTCAAGGTCGACGATCGCGGACGGGCGTGGGTCGGCACGATGGCCTACGACAAGCGGCCGCGGAACGCCGCGCTGTACCGCGTCGACCATGGAGGCGTCACCCGCGTGGTCGAGGGCCTGACGATCTCCAACGGTCCCGCGTTCGACCCCGCCCGAGCGCGCCTGTACCTCGCCGACACGGCGCTCTTCGTCGTCGACGTCTTCGACCTGGAGCCGGCGACCGGAGGCTCTCCGGTCGCCGGCGCTTCCTCGACCTGACCGACGAGCAGATCTGGCCGGACGGCATGACCGTCGACGACGAGGGCGGCCTCTGGGTCCCTCGGGCGGGCTGGCGCCGTCCGCCGGTACAGCGCCGACGGGACGCTCGACGGCGCCATCGGGCTGCCGACGACGAACCCGACCTCGCTGGTCTTCGGCGGCAGCGACGGCGGCGATCTCTACATCACGACCTCGTGGGTCGACTGCGAGCGCCCCGCCGACGAGCCGCTCGCCGGGGCGATCTTCCGCTGCCGTCCCGGCGTGAGGGGCCGCCCGTCGCCGCGTTGCAAGCACCTTCCACGACGAGCGGAGAAAGCGGTCACCACATGATCGAGCGCATGGTCCTGTTCGGAGCCTCCGGTGATCTGACCAGCCGTCTGCTGCTCCCGGCGATCGCCCAACTGGCCGAGGCCGAGCTGCTACCACCGGGTTGTCCATCGTCGGGTCCGATCTCACCGACTGGTCGACCGACGACTTCCGCGAGCACATCGCCGGCAAGCTCGACGAGCACGCGACCGTGACGTCCGCGGCCCGTGACGCCGTCGTGAACAAGCTCAGCTTCCAGCCCGGCGACGTCACGCTGGCCGAGGACGTCGGCCGCGTCATCGGCGACGATCATCCGGACACGCTCGTCTACCTCGCGCTCCCGCCGAGCCTGCTGACCAAGGTGCTGCCCGCGCTGGCGACGACGACGCTGAGCGCCGCGGACGCGGTGGCGATCGAGAAGCCGTTCGGCACCGACCTGGCCTCCGCGCACGAGCTCAACGAGATCCTGCGCATCCAGCTGCCCGCGCCGACGATCTTCCGGATCGATCACTTCCTCTCCAGCGAGCTCGTCCGCCGGATCGTCACGCTGCGGTTCCTCAACCGCGTCTTCGAGCCGATCCTCAACACCTCGCACGTCGAGCGCGTGGACATCAGCTGGCTCGAGAGCCTCACGCTCGAGGGCCGCGCGTCCTACTACGACCGCGCGGGCGCGATGAAGGACATGATCCAGAACCACCTCATGGAGGCGATGGCCCTGCTCCTCATGGAGCAGCCGGCCAGGCTGGACGCCGAGTCGTTCCGTTCGGTGCGCGTCGAGGCGCTGCGGGCTGTCGCCACGCCGACGGCGGAACGGATGGCAAGTGACACGATCCGCGCGCGCTACATCGCCGGCACGATCGGGTCCCGGCAGGTTCCCTCCTACGTCGACGAGCCGGGGGTCGACCCTGGCCGCAACACCGAGACCTACGCATCGCTGACCCTCGGCATCAACAGCCCCCGCTGGGATGGCGTCCCGTTCACGCTGCGTTCCGGCAAGGCGCTCGAGCGACCTCCGCCGAGATCGCCATCCACTTCCGCCCGCTGCCGCGATACCTGACCGACCAGTGGCCCGGCGTCGAGCCCAACGTGCTCCGGATCGGCCTCATGGAACCGAGCGTGCGCCTGGACACGACCCTCAACGGCCCGGAGCGCACCGCGGAGACCCGAGAGCTCGTGGCGCGTGCCACGCCACCCCGGTTCGAGGCCTACGCGCACCTGATCCAGGAGATGCTCCGCGGCGATCCGATGCTGTTCATCCGCGGCGACGAGGCCGAGGAGGCCTGGCGCATCATCGACCCCGTGATGGCGGCGTGGTCGGCCGGCCAGGTCCCGATGCAGGAATACGCCGCCGGCGCTGCGCCCCCAGGCTCCGCGTGACGGGCCGCGCCGTTCCGCCATCCTCACCACCCTCGGCATCTCGCCGGCGCTCGCCGCGAGCCCCACGGCCGAGACCGGCGGCCCCTAGCCAGGAGACGGATCCAACGGCCCCGACGTGCTCGACGACTCGGCATCGTGCGCCACGACATCCGCCGCAGCTTCGGGAGCAGCCGCACGCTCGCCAAGGGCGTCCCGCTCCGCGTCAACCTGACGGTCACCGACGCCGCCGGGGACGCCACGCCGATGGCCGGCGCCGCCGTCTACGTCTGGCACTGCGACCGCGCCGGCCGGTACTCCATGCATTCGCCGCGGAGATCGAGTCCGAGAACCACCTGCGCGGCATCGCCAAGACCAGCAGCAGCGCCACCGCCTGGTTCAACACGATCTTCCCCGCCTGCTACTCGGGGCGCCGGCCACACACATCGACTTCGAGGTCTACTCGTCGGTCGCCGAGGCCGTCGCGACCGTCACGGGCAGCGTCGCCAAGGGCTACGTCGCCAACCTCACCCTCCGTGTCTGAGCACCTACGGCGCCGACCCGTCCCCGTCAGATGCGCCGCCGACGCACACCCCTGCCGGGGGTGACGGCCGCGGCCACCACCGCGGTCTTCGCGACGGGCGCCGGGCCCGGGGTGACGGCCTTGGCCACGACCGCGGTCTTGGCCACCGGGTGGCCGATGACGCCTACGCGTCCCACACGTGCTGCTCTGAGCGGCATGTCAGTCTCCTTCGGTCGTGGCGCCGACCGGATCGGCCTCGATCGAGGCGATGATCGCCTGGATCGGGATGCGTCCGTCGGCGATGAGCTGGCCGCCCGAGCGTCGCGCGGCTGAGGCGAACGGCGCGGCCCACAGGTTCTCCCAGATGAGCACGCCGGCGGTGCTGCCCGGGTCCATCGCGGCGGCGAGGTGCGCGACGTCGTCGGCGGCCAGCAGCTCCGCCAGCTCGGCCTCGATCGCCTGCAGCTCTCCCAGCTGATCGATGTCGGACAGCTCGGTGACGTCGACCGAGCCGTCCTCGCCCTTGTCGAGGATCAGGACGTCGATGACCCGGATCGTCCCGGCGTCGACGAGCTTGAGCAGCTCCGCCGCCATCTCGCCGCTGAAGTTCTTCGCACCGGCCGGGAACTCGACCACCACGTAATCGACTGGGCCGAGCTCGTCAAGCGGGGTGTTCGTCATCTTCGTGTCCCTTCGCTGGCTTGGCGTTGCGCCGGGCTCAACCTACGGTCCGGTGGACCCGCTGCCATCCCCCGTTCCGGATGAGAGGCCGAAGGCGGCGGCTGCCGCGGCGTGATCGCGAGCGTTCTGGTCGGCGTAGTCGGCGGCGAACGCGGTGACCGCATGGTCGAACGATCCGCCGGCGCCGAGGTAGCCGGCGACGGCCTCGCGATCGCCGCAGCGCACATGCGCGCGGGCCAGCGCCCAGCCGCACAGCTGTCCGTAGACGAGCAGGACGTTGGGCCGCAGGGCGTCCAGCGGCACGGAGATGCGCCGTTCCCGCGGCCGGCGCCCGTAGAGGTCGCGCTGCGTCCCGTCCACGCCGTCGGCGATGAACGCGGCCAGGAGCGGGTCGTCGTCGCCCTGCATCCGTCGCTGCCCCTCGACGACGCGGCGCGCCGTGCGCCCCCGGCTCCGCGACACCGGCGGGCGCCTGCAGCGCCGACGCCGAGGCGCACCTGAGCTGCACCAGCATCGCGTCGCGCGTGTGACGCCGGGTCAGGAGCATCAGCCAGGCGCTGCCCATACCGGTGACCGTGCGCGCGGCATGGGTGTACGCCAGTCCGTCGATCAGGCGCCGGCCCTCGTCGCCCAGCGCCTGGCGGTAGCGCTCGAGGAGCCTGTCCATGCGCGTCCGGATGAGCTCGGGATCGAGCGCTCCGAACACGGTCTCGACCGGCACGATCCGCGGCGCGTCGTGCACGATGCGCAGCCGGCCACCGACGGTGTGGACGAGGTTGGAGACCGTCGGGGTCAGCCTGCGCTCGCGCCGATCCACGAGATGCCCCGCGCTGCCGAGGATGCGGGCCGGGTCGACGCGGACCGATCGCAGCTCACGGTCCCCCATCGCCGCGAACGACCGCACCGACTCCCGGTAGGACTGCGCGGTCGCGACCAGTGCGGCACGGCGTGCCGAGGGCTTGTGCCCATGCTGGCGCCCCGCGATCTCGACGCTCGTCACGAGCCGCTTGACGTCCCACTCCCACGGCCCGGGGAAGGTCTCGTCGTAGTCGTCCAGGTCGAAGACGAGGCGACCGCCGGGCGCGGCGAACGCCGCGAAGTTCGCCAGGTTGGCGTCGCCGGAGAGCTGCACGTCGATGCCCGTGCTCGGCGTCGCACGCAGGTCGCCGGCCATGACCGCGGCGCTGCCGCGGAAGAACTGCAGCGGTGTCGCGAGCATGCCCGCGGTGACGCGCCCGTCCAGCACCGCAGCAGGGTCCGGCCGCCCGGGCGCAGGATCCCAGGTCGCGTGGGACCTGCGCGGGACCGATGCACGCGCGGCGCGCCCGCCGGCGCGCGATGGCTCAGACCCCACGGTGACGACGGTAGGCGCAACCCACCATCCGTCGCATCCCCCGATGCGAGTGATGCGCGCGGTCGGCCGCGCGCACTAGCGTCGCAGGTCACATGGCCCGTCCTGCGGAGAGGAGTCGCCCGTGAGCACCGCCGAACCCGCGCCCGGTTGGCGTCCCGAGCGGGTGCGGCTGCGCCCTGTCCGCGTCATCGTCCTGTGGATCGTCGGCGCCGCGGCCGTCGCGTTCGCGGCGTGGGTCCTGCCCGGCGTCGGCCTGGCCGGGACCTTTGCGGCCTTCATCGTCGCCGCGCTGATCGCGCTGCTCAACGCGATCGTCCCCCCGGTCATCGCCGCCCTGCGCCTGCCGTACATGCTGGCCGCGGGCTTCATCCTCGTGCTGCTCGCGGACGCGGCCATCCTGCTGCTCGCGCACGCAGCGCTCCCGGACGACATCCAGGTCGACTCCTTCGGCTGGGCGCTGCTCGCCGCGCTGATCATCGCCGCGGTCAGCATGGTCCTGCAGATCGCCGTCGGCACGAACGACGACGACGAGTACTCGCTGCGGGTCACGCGCCGGATCGCCCGCCGCGGGGGCGGAGGCACGCCCACGGACGTGCCCGGGATCATCTACCTCGAGATCGACGGGCTGGCGCTGCCGGTGCTGCGTGACGCGATGCGCGACGGCAGCGCACCGAACATGGCTCGCTGGGTCGCCGAGGGCGGCTACCGCCTCGTCGAGTGGGAGACGGACCTGTCCTCGCAGACGGGCGCCAGCCAGGCCGGGATCCTGCTCGGATCCAACGAGGACATCCCGGCCTTCCGCTGGGTCGAGAAGGAGACGGGGCGCATCGTCACCTGCTCCTCGCCGGCGGACTGCGCCGAGATCGAGGCGCGCAGGGCGACCGGGATCGGGCTCCTGCGCGACGGCGGCGCGAGCCGCGGCAACCTGCTGTCGGGCGAGGCGGACGAGACGATCCTCACCGTGAGCCGCACCGACGCCGAGAAGCGCGCGAACCCCGGCTACCGCGCGTTCCTGGCCAACGGCTTCAACGTCACCCGCGTCCTCGTCCTGTTCTTCTGGGAGATCGTGCTGGAGATCAGCGCGTCCACCCGTGCCATCCGGCGCGACGTCCGGCCCCGCGGGCATCGCGGCGGGAAGTACCCGCTGATGCGCGCCGCCCTGTGCGTGTTCGTGCGCGACCTCATCGTCTTCGGCGTGCTCAGCGACATGATGCACGGCCGCCCCGCCGTGTACGCGACGTTCTCCAGCTACGACGAGGTCGCACATCACTCGGGGCTGGAGCGCGCCGACACGATGGAGGCGCTGCGCAAGCTCGACCAGCAGTTCGGCCGGATCGAGCGCGCACGTCCGTATGCGGCGCGCCCGTACGAGATCGTGGTCCTCTCCGACCACGGGCAGACGCAGGGTGCGACGTTCAAGCAGCGTCACGGCTACGGGCTCGACGAGCTCGTGGAGCGGTCGCTCACCGACGGCGCGGTCACCTCGGTCGGCGGCGGCGACGAGCAGAGCGCGCGGGTCGG
This sequence comes from uncultured Solirubrobacterales bacterium, assembly GCA_963837655.1. GTDB lineage: Bacteria > Actinomycetota > Thermoleophilia > Solirubrobacterales > Solirubrobacteraceae > CAVVSD01. The sequence continues at coordinate 411,400 of CAWIOK010000021.1, read as the reverse complement.
GCAGGCCGTCGGGGAGGCGACCGGGCGCAACGCCCCGAAGCCGCCCAAGAACGCGGTCGGCGACCGGCCCGTCGTCGTGCTCGGCTCAGGCAACCTCGGCCTGATCTACCTCATGGAGGCCGACCACCGGATGACGTTCGAGGAGATCCAGGCGCGCCATCCCCGGCTGCTCGACGCGCTGCGGGAGCACCCGCACGTCGGCTGGCTGCTGGTCAGGTCCAGCGAGCACGGGGCGCTCGCACTCGGCCCCGGGGGGACGCGCTACCTCGAGGCCGGCCGCGTCGAGGGCGACGACCCCCTCGCGCCGTTCTCCCCGACGGCCGGGACGCATCTGGTGCGCACCGACGGCTTCGAGCACGTCGCCGACATCATGGTCGGCTCCTTCTACGACGCCTCGCTGGACGAGGGCTGCGCGTTCGAGGAGCTGATCTCCTTCCACGGCGGGCTGGGCGGTCCCCAGACCCGGCCGTTCATACTCGTGCCGCCCGCGCTCGACGTCCCGGCGGGGCCGATCATCGGCGCCGAGGCCGTGCACGGCGTGCTGACCGGCTGGCGCTCCGCCCTTCAGGGGGCCGATCAGGTGGGATCGAGCACGCCGAGCTCGCGCGCCCGGGTGACGGCCTCCGAGCGCGATCCGACGTCGAACTTGCGGTAGACGGCGTTGGCCTGCGACTTGACGGTGTTGGCCGAGACGTAGGTGCGCTCCGCGATCTCGCGGAACGATAGGTGGGTCGGCAGGAAGCGCAGGATGCGCAGCTCCGCGGGGGTCAACGACGCCGGCGGCAGGCCGGTCGGCGCGGTGGCGGCGGCAAGCTGGTCTCCCACCTCCTCCAGCCACCCCGTCAGCACGGTCGCTTCCGGCGCCCGCCGCGCGAAGCGCTCGGCGTCGCGCAGGCGCGCGAGCGCATCCGGGACGTCGCACAGGCGCCACGCCGCCTGGACGCCGAGGATGCGGACCTCGGCCTCGTACCACGGCACGAAGTCGACGAGGGCGCTCGCCAGCCGGGTGGCCTGGGCGAGGTCGCGACGCGCGTCGTCGACCCGCCCGGTCTGCGCCCGGACGAGCGCCGCGGCGGCGAAGACGAGCGCGCACGCCGGTGCGTCCTCGAGGCGGTGACGCTCGAGCTGCGCCCGCCCCCGCGTGACGAGCTCCGACGCCTCGTCGCGGTCGCCGCGCTCGGCGGCGAGCACGCCGAGCTGCGCCAGGCAGAGCGCGTGCAGCGCCGGAGCCGTCACCGCGGCACGCCGGGCGCCGGTCGTCAGCTGGGTCACGGCCCGCTCGCGGTCCCCGAGGAGCCCGTGCGCCGATCCCTCGGCGAAGCGGCACAGCGCGGAGCACGGCCCGTCGTGCGGCTGCAGCGCGGCGGCGCGCTCGGCGTCCTCGACCACGCGCGACAGGCCCTCGTACCCGAGCGCCGCGCGCAGGGCGGCCAGGCCGGCGAGGACCGCGGTCGTCGCGTCGTCGCGCGACGCGTGCACGGCCGCCGACCGCCAGTGTGCGGCGAGGTCGCCGCGCCCGGCGAGCAGCTCCGCGCTCGCCGCGGCCAGGGCGAGGTCGGGGATCGTGCGGATCTCGCGCGCCGTGAACCGCTCGAGGTTGCGCTCGACGGCAGCGGCGTCGCCGCGGGTCACGCGCAGCGCGGCGGTCGCCCAGACGAGCGCGGCTGCGTGCACCGCGTCGCCGCCGGCCAGCGCGTGGCGGACGGCGCCGTCGACGTCGTCGGCCCGCCGGTGCCAGGCGCTCGCTCGCCGGTGCAGCTCCGCCGCCCTGCTGGGCTCGAGGCACTCGAGCTCGCTGAGGAGGACACCGCCGAGCAGCCGGTGCGGCCGCAGCTGCTCGCCGCGGGGGTCGAGCGCGACGAGCAGGACGTCCGCGCGTGCCAGACGCGCCAGCACCGCGGCCGACCCATGGCGCTCCAGGACGGCGTCGCACGCGGGCCCGGAGAGGGTGTCCAGCACGGACGCGTGCCGGAGGAACGCGCGGTCCTCGGGATCCAGGGTCCCGAGGACCTGGTCGTCGAGGTAGTCGGCGAAGAGCGGATCCGCCGCGTCCAGCCGTGACGCGTCCCGGCCGTCGGCCAGCGACAGCAGCGCGAGCGAGAGCATGGCCGGCCAGCCCTCCGTGAGCGCCATGAGCGCGTCGAGCTCGCCTGCCGGCAGGCGGTGACCGTCGAGCGCGAGCAGCGCCGCCGTCTCGGCGCGCGTCATCGCCAGCCGGGCAGCGCCGAGCTCGACGAGCCGGTGCTGCGCCCGCAGCCGCGCCAGCGGCAGGGGAGACCTGCCCCGCGTCGCGAGCACGAGGACGGCCTGCGGCGGCAGGTCGGCGGCGATGCGCTCGAGCTCGCTGCGCGCGGGCATGCCGCGCAGGACGTGCGCGTCGTCGAGCACGAGGACGAAGCGCCCGCCGCGGCCGCGGCCCCGCAGCGCGCGGGCGACGCGGCTGCTCAGCCGTGCCGGATCGTCGTCGCGGTCATCGAGCGAGACCCACGCGAACGGGTGCCGGCAGGCGGCCTCCCACTCGCGCAGCAGCGTGGTCTTGCCGTAGCCGGCGGGCGCGGACAGCACGACGGCGAAGCCCTCGCCGGCCGCGTCCAGCGCGGCGACGAGTGACGGGCGTGCGACGACGTCGGCGCCGGTGTCGGCCGCGGGGCGGCCACTGAGGAGGGCGGTCGGTGCGATGGTCCGACCCTCCGCCTTCTCGGACCTCCAGGGCAAGGGGGTGCGCCTGCCCATCGCGGGTGGCACGCACGAAGACCCGGCCGCGTGTCGCGCTTCATGCGATCGGGGTGATGGCGCCCGCCGGGGCGCGGCGTAGCGTCGCGCAGCGTGACCGGCGCTCGCGGATCAGCTCGGAGCGGCGTCCTCGTCGGACTCCTGCGCGAGGAAGATCAGCGCAGCCTTCACACGGCGGCTGAAGTCCTCGGCGTTGGTCAGCCCGAGCTTCACGAAGATCGCGTTGATGTGCTTCTCCACGGCGCGCTTCGTGAGGAAGAGCTGCTCGGCGATCGCCTGGTTGGTCTTCCCCTGGGCGATCTCGCTGAGGATCTCGCGCTCGCGGGGTGTCAGCTCGGCCACCGGCGAGGACTCCGCCCGGACGCGGGCCGCTATGAGCCCCTCGACCACCTTGGCGTCGACCACCGAGCCGCCGTCGGCCACGGCGCGCAGGGCAGCGACGAGCTGCGCACGGTCGGAGAGCCGCTCCTTGAGCAGGTAGGCGCGCCCGTCCGAGCCGCCCTCGAGCAGCGCGAGCGCGTACTGCGGCGTCGCGTACTGGCTCACCACGACGACGCCCATCCCGGGGTGCGTCTCCCGCAACCGGTTGGCGACCACGATGCCCTCGTCCTCCAGTGACGGCGGCATCCTGATGTCGGTCAGGACGACGTCGGGCTGCTCGGTCTCGACCGCGGAGAGCAACGCCGCCGCGTCCTCGCAGATCGCAACCACCTCGACCTCCGGCGTGCCGGCCAGCAGGTGCGCGAGCGCTTCCCGTACGAGGTACGAATCCTCTGCGAGTGCGACGCGCAACGGCGCGACGACGGCAGGGTCGGCGGTGTCGATCATCTACCGACGGACTATCCCGTGCATGCCCGCGGGCGTCAATCCGCGCCAACGGGATCGGATCCGGTCATCGGCCTGACCAACGACACCGCCCGCCTCGCGGGGCGGCTCGCCGGCGGGGCGCTGCGACCGGCCCGGGCCGCCGAGCGGCGGGTCCGCGCGGCGACGGAGGAGGCCGCGCTCGCCGCGGTCGACGCGACCCTGGGATCGTCGTTCGCGGCCGAGGTCGTCGACCGCGTGGTGCGCAGCCCGCTCATCGAGCGGGCGGTGACCGGCGTCCTGCAGGGACCGCTCGTCGATGCGATCGCGGCCGCGCTCATCCGCGACGGCGTGATCGAGCGGCTGTCGATGGAGATCGTGCGGGCCGGCGTCCCCCAGCGCATCGCGGAATCGCTGATCGAGGAGGGCGTCGTCGAGCGGTCCGTGGAGCGTGTGCTCTCCGGTCCGGAGCTCGAGACCATCCTGCTCCACACGCTCGACAGCGACCGCGCCGAGGCGCTCGTCGGCGTCGTCGCCGACAGCCCGGGCATGGAGCGGATGGTCGGCCGGCTGATCGACAGCCGGCTGCTCGACACGAGCACGACGCGCCTGCTCGCCGGCGATGAGCTGTGGCTCATGATCGACCAGATCGCGCGGAGTCCCGCCGTCCGCGCTGCCATCACGCAGCAAAGCCTGGGCTTCGCCGACGATGTCGCCGATCAGGTGCGCAACCGCTCGCGCCGGATCGACGACCGCCTGTCCCATGCCGCCAGACGCGCCCTGCGGCGCAGCGACGGCTCCGGCGAGTGATCCACCCGTTGATCGACACACCAAGGGGTCCAGCCCCAGGAGGTCCCGACATGGCATCCCACGAAGCGCACCACTCCCGCATGACCGCCGAGCTCGACGCGCTGGGCCAGGCATACGGCAACCGGTTCCTGACGGAGCCGTCGCCGGACGGCGCGCTGCCCGAGCACGGCATGCGCGGCGTCGACGCGATGCGCCTGATCGGCGAGGAGCTCGAGCTGGACGGCCAGCCCATGCGCAACCTCGCCACCTTCGTCACCACGTGGATGGAGCCGGAGGCGCGCCAGCTCATCGCCGCCAACCTGCACCGCAACTTCATCGACCACGCCGAGTATCCGCAGACCGCCGAGATCGAGCAGCGGTGCATCCGGATGCTCGCGAGCCTCTTCAACGCTCCGGGCGAGACGACGGGCGCCCGCACGCAGGGCTCGTCGGAGGCGATCATGCTGGGTGCGCTGTCGCTGAAGTGGAAGTGGCGCCAGCGCCGCGAGGCCGAGGGCAAGCCGACCGACAAGCCGAACCTGATCTTCGGCGGTGACGTGCACGTCGTGTGGGACAAGTTCTGCCGCTACTTCGACGTCGAGCCGCGCATCATCCCGCTGCAGGACGGCAAGTACGTCATCGGGCCCGAGGACGTCGAGCCCTATCTCGACGAGCACACCATCGGCGTCGCCGCCGTGGTCGGGACGACGTTCACCGGCCACGCCGACGACGTCGCCGGCATCAACGACCTGCTGGTCCGCTTCAAGCAGGAGCGCGGCATCGACATCCCGATGCACGTCGACGGTGCCAGCGGCGGCTTCGTGTGGCCCTTCCTGTACCCGGACTCCAAGTGGGACTTCCGGCTCGAGCAGGTCCGCTCGATCAACGTCTCGGGCCACAAGTTCGGCCTCGTGTTCCCGGGCATCGGGTGGCTCATCTTCCGGGAGCGCGGCGACCTGCCCGACGAGCTCGTCTTCGAGGAGAACTACCTCGGCAAGACGGACAAGACGTTCACGCTGAACTTCTCGACCGGCTCGGCCATGGTGCTGGCGCAGTACTACAACTTCGTGCGCCTCGGCCACGAGGGCTATCGCTACATCATGGAGACGATGCAGACGAACGCCCGGGCGCTCGCGGAGCAGATCTCCGGCGACGGGTACTTCGAGGTGATCGGCGACGACGCGGAGCAGCTCCCGCTCGTCGCGTTCAGGCTCACCGGTGAGCGCGACTACGATGAGTTCGACGTCGCCTCCCAGCTCGCCGCCGAGCGCGGCTGGATGGTCCCCGCGTACACGCTCCCGCCCAACGCGCAGGACGTGACGATCATGCGCGCGCTCGTGAAGCTCACGCTCGGGCGCTCGCTCGTCAACAAGCTCGGTGAGGACATCACCGCCGCGTGCCAGACGCTCGACCGCAAGGGCGGGCTGCACCCGCTCGACCGCAAGCGGGCGAAGACGAACGTCGGATTCTGAGGCGGTGGATCACCCCATCCGTATGACGTGGCTCTCGCGCACCCGCGCCAGAGTGGCGGCCAGCGTGGGCGAGCGGGAGCACATCCGATGAGCGCGGAGGCCGGCGGCGCCCGCCGGCCGCTGACCGACCGCTCGATGGTCCGCGCGGCGCCGCGCTGGCTACGCGACGCCGGCACGACGTCGTGGCTGCTCGTCGGCGTCACCCTGCTGCTCGTCGGCGTCGTCTGGCTGATGTCGCTCACGCAGACGATCGTGCTGCCGGTGCTCACCGCAGGGGTCGTCGCGGCCGTTGCGTCGCCGGTCGTCGGCTGGCTGTCGCGTCACCGGATCCCGCGTGCCGTGGGGGCTGCGCTCGTGCTCCTCGGGCTCGTCGGGGTGGCGGTCGGGCTCGTCGTGGTCGTCGTCGGGGGGATCGCCGGCCAGGCGGGCGACCTCAGCAGCCATCTGACGGCGGCCGAGCACACGATCCAGGGCTGGCTGCAGGACCTGGGGATCAGCACGAAGAGCTCGCAGGGCACCACCTCGGACGCCAACAGCTCCGCGAAGTCCACCTTCGAGGCGCTCATCCACGGCGTCACGGTGGGCATCGCGAAGCTCTCGTCGCTGGCGTTCTTCCTCGCGCTGACCGCGCTGAGCCTGTTCTTCCTGCTCAAGGACGGCCCCACCATCCGCGGCTGGGGCGAGCGCCACCTCGGCGTCCCCGTGCCGGTCGGGCACATGATCACGGGCCGGGTGCTGCAGTCGCTGCGCGGCTACTTCCTCGGCGTCACGATCGTCGCCGGGTTCAACGCCGTCGTCATCGGTGGCGGGGCGCTCGCGCTGGGCGTGCCGCAGGTGGGGACCATCGCGCTCATCACGTTCATCGGGGCCTACATCCCGTACCTCGGCGCGTGGGCCGCTGGCGCGTTCTCGGTGCTGATCGCGCTCGGCGGGGCGGGAACGGACGCGGCCGTCGCGATGATCGTCATCCAGCTGCTGGCCAACGGGATCCTCCAGCAGCTCGTCCAGCCGATCGCGTACGGCGCGGCGCTCGGGATCCACCCCCTCGCCGTGCTCATCGTCACCATCGCCGGCGGCAGCCTCTTCGGCGCGGCGGGCCTCATCCTGGCCGCGCCGCTCGTCTCGGCGGTCACCCGCATCATGGGAGACCTCCGCGATGCCCGCCTCGCGGACGAGGCCGCGACAGGCGTTCCGGCGCCCGCGAGCTGAGCGACTGGGCATGGGCGCCACGGCACACGAGGAGGTCGGCGTCCTCGGCGTGGACGACCAGCCCTTCTTCCTCGACGTGGTCCGGGAGGTCGTCGTTGCGACCCCGGGGTTCCGCTGGCTGGGCGGGGCGTCGTCGGGTGAGGACGCGATCGGGGCCGTCGACCGGCTCGACCCTGCCCTGGTCCTCCTCGACGTGCGGATGCCGGACATGGACGGCCTGCAGACGGCGCGGTCCATCTGCGACCGTCATCCGGACGTCGTGGTCGTGCTGGTCTCCGTCGAGCTCACCGCTGCGGCGCCGGGAGCGGTGAAGGCGTCAGGTGCTGCTGTGCTCGTCCGCAAGCAGGAGTTCGGTCCCGCGGCGCTGCGCCGGTTGTGGCGGGCGCACGCGCGGCGCGGCGGGAAGCCACCCGCGGATGCGGGTGCCGGTCCCGGGAGCTGAGACCACCTCGAGCCGCCCGCCGAGGGCGGAGACGCGATCGCGCATGTTGTGCAGCCCGCGTCTGTCGCTGCTCTCGATGTCGAACCCGGGGCCGTCGTCGCTGACCTCGAAGCGCAGGTCGGTCCCGAGCTCGAGCATCATCCGCACGTGCGAGCCGGGCGCGTGCTTCGCCGCGTTCTGCATCGCCTCCAGGCAGCAGAAGTACACCGCCGCCTCGACGGCGTCGCTGTAGCGGGCGGCGCCCTTGACGTCGACGTGCACCGGAAGCGGCGACTCCGCCGCCGCTGCCCGGACGGCATCCCGAAGGCCGTGGGCGGACAGGGCCGCGGGGTACACGCCGGCGGCGAGCGAGCGGAGCTCCTCGAGGACGCCGTCCACGTCCCGTGCGAGCTGATGGAGCATCTCGCGCGCGCCCGACGGGCTCTTGGCCATCATCTCCTCCGCCAGCTGGAGCCTGATGCGAAGCGCGACAAGGCGCTGCTGACCGCCGTCATGCAGGTCGCGCTCGATCCGCCGCCGCTCGTTGTCGGCGGCCGCGAGGATGCGTGCCCGCGACTCCTGCAGCTCCCCACGTGACGTGTCCACGCGCTCCGCCAGCCGCTGGTTCTCATCCCAGACGAGCGCGAAGCCGCCGACCGCCTCCAGGAAGCTGCGCTGCTCGGACAGCGCGGTGTCGTGGACGAGCGCCGCGACCGGGCCGGCGTCGGACTCGATGACCGTGATCGCGCGACCATGCTCCTCGCCGGGAAGCTCCGCGGGCCAGCCGTCGGCGGTGACCCACCCTCCGCCGTCGCCCGGCCGGGCGAACACGAGCTCGAGGGACGGATCCCTGACGACCTGGGAGATCGCCACCCGCCGCTCCTCGGTGGTGTGCGCGGCGCGGAGCCGCTGCGCCAGCAGCAGCAGCGCATCAGCCGCGTACAGGCGCCAGCTGAGCAGGCCGGCCAGGAACCCTGCGGACATGAGCGGGAGGCTGAGCGCGAGTGTGTCGGCCAGCCAGATCGCGCTGCCGTCGTCGATGACGCCGGCGCGGCGCAGCACGATCCACGTGCCGAGGGAGGTGATCCGCACGATCGCGCACACGAGGACCGGCCACAGCGCGCGGCGCATGAGGCGCGTGGCGTGTCGCAGCCGTTGGACCAGGCGCCAGGCGATCAGCCCCGTGATCACGACGGTGATCGCCTCGCGCACCGGGACGACGCCGTCCGTGATCCACGCCGGCGTCGAGGCCAGCAGCGAGAGGGCGTTGGCCGGGCAGTCGGCGCTGCAGGTGACGACGTAGGTCGGCACCGGGAAGTGGTCGACGAGGAAGCCCGTCGGGATGTACAGGACGCCCATGAGCAGCGTGACGGCCGCCATGAGCAGTCGGTCGGGGCGTCCGGGCAGCCGCCCGGAGGGGAAGGCGAGGATCAGGTACGCGAGCCCGATCTCGGCGACCCATGCCGCCATGCGGCCGATGCTGTAGGGCAGCGCGTCGGTGGTCGCGGTCAGCCCGACGAGCGACCAGAACAGGCCTGCGAGGACGAGCAGGCGGCCGAACCGCGCGTGGGTCGCCTCGCGCCAGGCGTAGAGGCCGACGGCGATCGGCGCGAGGATCATCAGCGCGTTGCGGACCGCGAGCCAGCCAGGCTGGGGCATGCCGCCGCGCAGGGCGATCGTGACCGACGCCGCGGCGAGTGCGAGCCCGAGCGCCCCGACCACGACGACGGTCGCGGTATCGGCGCGGCCCGAGGTCAGACGGCCTGCTCGAGCATTGGGTAGTGCCATCGACGCGGGCCGATCACTCGTGCATCGCGCGGATCGCATGGCGATCCGCGGTTGTGCGGGGGCGGGCATGACGCCACCGCGAGGTGGCATACCAACACTACGCCGTACGGATTACGGACGCAAACGCCCCCGGCGCATCGTCCGTCAGCTCTGGAGGATGCGCGCCTTCTCCGCAGCGAACTCGTCGTCGGTGAGCACGCCTGCCGCCTTCAGCTCGCCGAGCTTCGTCAGCTTGTCCATGCGGCTCTCGGCGGGCGCTTCCGCGGCGGGCGCCGGCTCGGCGTACTGGGGCTCCTGGGCGGGCGCCTGCTGCGCCTCCTCCTGGGACCACTTGTTCGCCTGACGGCGGCTGACGCGGTTGGAGACGGTCGTCGCCGTGCCGGCGATGACTGCGGTACGGCCGACCATTCGGAGCAAGCCTGGCATCGGTCAGGTCCTTTCGTTAGGAAGACGACTCGGCGGCGTCGAGCGCCTCGACGAGCTCGGCGTGCGAGATCCGCTGGTTGTCCAGGAGCACGCCGCCGTTGCGGCGCACCGCCGCCGCGAAGGGCGCGGCCCAGCGGTTCTCGTACATGATCATCACTGCCGAGGTCCCGGGCTCCAGTGTCCCGGAGACGGCCGAGACGTCGTCCGCTCCGAGCAGGCCGCTCGACGCGCCCTCGAACACCCGCAGGTCGCCGATGCTGTCGGAGCTGACGTCCGTGGCCTCGAAGCCGGCGAACGTGCCGTCCTCGCCCTGCATGACGAAGAGCACGTCCAGCACGCGGACGATGCCCTGGTCGACGAGATCCAGCAGCAGCGGGACCGCCTCTCCGGTCAGCGGCGCGTCGGCCGGGTAGCCGATGACGACGATGTCGACCGGGCCGAATTCCTCTTCTTGTGCTGCCATGTCTGCCTCCGTTCGGCGATCGCGGACGACGATGTCCGGGAGTCGACGCTAACCCCGGTGCGGGCCTGGCGCTTCACCCGTTCAGGGTGAATGACCTCACGGTCGCCCGATGCGGCATCCTCGGGAACGTGAGCGCGCACCTCGCACCCTTCGCACTCGACACCACCGCGACCCGCCTCCCGGTCGGCGTCGTCCGCACCCCCGACCAGGCGTGCACGCGCGAGATGGGCCAGCTGCGCACCTGGGGCGCGGGCGCGGGCGTCGGGATCGCCGAGCTCGGGACCGCGGCGGAGATCCAGCCCGCGGACGTCCAGGCGATCGTCGCCCTCGGCGGCGACGGGACGATCCTCACCGCGCTGCGCTACGCGACGCCGCTCGGCGTTCCCGTGCTCGGCGTCAACTTCGGCCACGTCGGCTTCCTCGCCGACGTCGATCGCGCGGGGCTGCCGATGGCGCTGGAGGCGATCTCGGAGGACGGCGCGACCGTCGAGGAGCGCAGCACGATCCACCTGACCGCGCCGGGGATCGACACGCTCGCAGCGAACGACATCGGCCTCGCCCGCCACTACGGAGCCGGCCCCGCCAGGGTCTCGCTGACCCTGGGCGGCACGCCGCTCGCCTCGCTCGTCGGCGACGGCCTCGTGTTCGCGTCGCCCGGCGGCTCGACCGCCCACAACCTCAACGCCGGCGGCCCGGTCCTCTCCCCGCTGCTGCGCGCGCTCGTGCTGCGGACGCTGAACGCCCGCGCGCCCATGCCCGGCGCGCTCGTGCTCCACGAGGACGAGCCGGTGACCGTGCGCAACGCCCCGGACGGGCCGCCACTGGTCATCGAGGTGGACGGTCGCGTCGCGGGCGAGATCGCGGCGGGCGCGGACGCGACGATCCGCGTTCCCGCAACGAGCGCGCGCCTCCTGCGCACACGGGCTCCGAGCTTCTTCGGCGAGCTCGCGGGGCGGCTCGCGCGCCTCTGACCGCGCTCAGCGCGACGGCAGCGAGACCGAGCCGAGCCAGTAGTCGTCGATCGCCTTCAGCACGGCGAGGAACTGGTCGAGGTCGACGGGCTTGCGGATGTAGGAGTTCACGTGCTGGTCGTAGGCGTGGAGGATGTCGTCCTCCGACGGCGATGTCGTCAGCACCACGACCGGGATGCGCCGCAGGTCCGGATCGCCCTTCACCGCGGCGAGCACCTGACGACCGTCGACGCGCGGGAGGTTCAGGTCGAGCAGCATGAGGTCGGGCCGCGGCGCCGCGGCGAAGTCGCCCTGCTTGTGGAGGAACTCGAGCGCCTCGACGCCGTCGCCGGCGACGTGCAGGCGAGTCGTCGCGTTCGCCGCCTCCTTGAGCGCCTCCTGCGTCAGGCGGACGTCGGCGGGGTTGTCCTCGACGAGCAGGATGTTGATCAGCCGGCCGTCGTTCATGCCGGCAATGTGAAGCGGAACACGGTCCCGCCCTCCTTCCTGGGCTCGACCCAGATTCGACCACGGTGCGTTGCGACGATTCTGGCGCATACCGCGAGCCCGATCCCTGTCCCCTCGTGGCCGGCGGCGGCCCGCTGGAAGGGCTCGAAGATCCGCTCGGCCTGGTCGGGCGGGACGCCGATGCCGTTGTCGGCGATCGACACCTCCACGCGGTCGCCGGGCACGGCGCGGGCGAAGACCTCGACGCGCGGCGGCTCGTCGGCGCGGAACTTCACGGCGTTGGCGATGAGGTTCTGCAGCAGCTGGCGCACCTGGGCGGGATCGCCGGTGACCGCGGGCAGCCCTTCCGCGCGCACGGTCGCGTCCTGGTCGCGGATCTGGGCGTGCAGGCCGTTGAGGACCTCGGCGAGGGCCGCGGCGAGATCGACGCGGACGGGGTTGCTGGAGGACGTACCCGCACGCGAGAGGTCCAGCAGGGCGCGGATCAGCTCCTGCATCCGGCGCGTCCCGTCCTCGATGAAGCCGATGAACTCGTCCGCCTCGTGGTCCAGCTGGCCCTTGTAGCGGCGGCCGAGCAGCGTGGTGAACCCCGAGATGGTCCGCAGCGGCTCGGCGAGGTCGTGCGAGGCGACGTACGCGAAGCGCTCCAGGTCCGCGTTGGACCGCTCGAGCTCGTGGGCCCGCTCGGTGAGCTGCGCGGACAGCGCGGCGAGCGCCTCCTCGCGCTCGCGCACCGTGCGCAGGTTGGCGCGGGAGCGATCGGCGAACCACCCGACGACCCCGCCCGTCGTCCCGAACGCGACGGCGCGGGTGATGTAGTCGACGGCGTTGATGTCGACGTCGTTGGTCAGTGCCCAGACCGCGGTGAGCACGACCGCGAGCCCGGCGGCCGCAAGGCCGGCTCCGGCGCCCTCGGCGATCGCGAGGAGGGCGATCGGGAGCGTGTACAGCAGGGTCAGCGACCCGGCCTCGGGGTCGTCGATGAGGAACCGGGCGAGCGTGATGAGCGCGAACAGGGCGAGCGCCAGCGGCACGGCCCGGCGACGGACGAAGCCCTCCGCTCGCAGACCGGGCAGCGTGACCGCGCCCTTGTCTGACGGGTGCAGCGACACGAGGCGGGGAGAGCTTGCCACAGTGGCCGGGCATGGTGGCATCACTCGCGGGGCCGATGCGCAGGCTCCCGTGCGCGACCGGGTGGCTATGCTTCCGAGGCGCGTCGCGCGGGGGCGTAGCTCAGTCGGTTAGAGCGCCGGCCTGTCACGCCGGAGGTCGCGGGTTCGAGTCCCGTCGCTCCCGCTCCAAGGAAGCCCTGCCACGCGGGGCTTCTCGCGTCTCACTGCGGGTGTTCAGCCGGTGACCGCAGAGGCCATCGAGGAGACCTGCGCCGGGCTGTACCACGCGGGGGTGAATCCGTGGGCGCTCGCACCGTGGGCACGCGCCCACTCGACGAGCTCGCCCGGACTGGACGCGCTCTGCGTGTCATCGCAGCGGACGGGATGGACGTCGCAGCACCGCAGCCGAAAGCTCGGGAGCGACAAGCCTGCTGCGTCGGGCGCAGCGCGCGCACCGGCGGGGAGGTCGACTGCTTCGGCAAGAGGTTGCATGGGGCGGCTCCGGTGAAACGAGCTGACAGCGCTGACCGTGCCGGTCGAGCGCTCTTGCCAGCCGAGTGTTGGAGCCGGGACCTGCATGCTGCGCCGAGAGGTGTGAGGCGAAGGTGACATGGCCGGCGAAGGCTCCACGAGCACGGGCCGGTCGGCGTGCTGCAGCACGCCGTGTGAGACGCTGCCCATCAGGAACGACGCGACACCCCTCTCCGTCGTCGTCGCCTCCGGCCGTGCCCGCAGACCCGTCGCGGTCGCTCGGTCCGAGCCCTTGCCCGCGGTGGTCAGCGCCGCAGCCTCGCTGGCGGCGTCGAGCGCCTCGACGTCCCCGTAGCCGCCGTTCATGGCCAACCCACTGCCTGCGACAGCGACGAGGGCCATCATGTCGAAGAACGGCTCCCAGACGGTGAGCACCGTCGCCTCCGCGCCCGGCAACAGCCGCCCGGCGCGGTCGATCGCGGCCTGCGCGTCACTGGGTGATCTCGGGCTCACAACCCGTCGTCAGTCGTCGTCGCCGTCGGCGTGCTCCTGGCCTTCGGCGAAGTCGCGCGGCGGTCCGGGCGGCTCGCGCTCCTCGCCTTCGGCGAAGTCGTGCGGCGGTCCGGGCGGCTCGCGCTCCTCGCCTTCGGCGAAGTCGCGCGGCGCCCCTTCCCTGCCGGTTCGCTGGCCTGCGGCGAAGTCGCCGTGGGGATCCTGGTCGGTCATGCCGAACTCCTCATGTCGGGCGTGAAGAGCGGGCGGGTCGCCGGCGGCGACGGGCCCGCGCCGACCAGGGTGCTGGAGCCGGACCACCGCGCCGGCCGGGGGTCGAGGCAGGCGCACCTCGGTGCTACCCCCTGGCGTCCCGCGTGGAACGTATCCGCTGCGCTCGCGTGCGACAGCCCACATCAGCACCAGCAGCGGGAGTCAGCGCAGCCGAGCGGCGAGGGCGTCGCGTCTGGGCCGCGCACGCCCACCCATCCCCGGCCGCCGCAGCGCTCGTCACCCGATGCGAATGACGTCGCCGTTGCCCGGGCGGTGGGTCGAGACGTGCGGCTCACGTCCGCGACGGCGAGCCCCACGCGGATCGGCGACTGGCGTGCTTGCGTTGGTCATGGCTCGATCCTGCCATCGGGCCGGGCGGCACATACTCTCCTGCGATCCCGACCCTCGCAACTGCGAGGGTCGTCGGCCGGAGGTAAGGAAACCGGTGGCGGCCGAGGGGATGCGGGCCGATCGTCGCGGAGCGTCGTCTGCGGCGGCGCGGCGCGTGACGGGCCGCCCGAGCGCACGGACCCCAGGGGCCGCGTCGTGCGTGTTGGGCGGGTCGTTGGGGTGCTGTTGCGCCGGATCGGGATGGGCGCGAAATAGTGTGGTGGTCGTGGAATCGCGCAGGCTGCGTGACAACGAGCATCTTCGGGTCTTGATCGCCAACGAGCGCAAGGATCGTCTGGCGCTGGTCGCGCAGGTGGTCATCACGCTGGGCCATGAGGTCATCGCGCGCGAGATCGAGGTCCAGGATGTCGGCGCGGTCACCGCCAGGGAACGTCCCGATGTCGCGCTGGTCGGGCTCGGCGACGACTCCGTGCATGCGCTTGACCTGATCGACCGGATCGTTCGCGAGGCCGCCTGCCCGGTCATCGTCCTGCTGCACGCGCGCAACGCGGAGTTCGTCAAGGAGGCCTCCAAGCGTGGTGTCTTCGCGCACATCAGCGATGAGGACGTCGAGGATTGGCAGAGCTCGATCGACATCGTCTTGCGTCGCTTTGCCGAGTACCACGAGCTGCGGGGGGCGTTCGGGCGGCGTGCGCTGATCGAGCGCGCCAAGGGCATCCTGATGGAGCGCCACCGCATCGACGACGACGAGGCCTTCGCGATGTTGCGCGACCGATCGCGCGTCGCCAACCGCAAGCTCATCGACCTGGCCACAGCCGTCGTCGACGGCCACCGGCTCCTGCCCGGCCGCGAGCCCGAGACCGAGCGGGGCGACTGAACCGACACCCCGGACGCGCCTGTACACGCCCCGAAGATCATCGCGATCGACCTTGCCGACGGCCGGTTGCAGAGCGCCGGACCCTTCGGCCCAGACATCACCATCGACGACAGCAGCGAGGACCCGATCGCGCAGGTCATGGAGCTCGCGACCGGTCTCGTCCGTCCCTGCGGACAGGTGGCCACCATCGGCGTCCACGGCAAGCCGGCGACGTTGTACCTCGAGAAGCTGTGGACCCGGACGTCACCATCACCACGGGTCTGCTCGACACCTCCACCATCCCCCCAGCTCCGGCGACTGATCACGAGCGGCCGGCTCGACCCGTCACCGTTCATCACCCACGCGCTGAAGGTCGTCCTCCGTGGCCTGAGCGCCGTGGCTCCCGCGATCGGCGCTCCCACCGAGCCGGCGGGCGCACGCCCGTGGCGGAGGCGTGACGTCGCCGCCGCCTCGGCGATCTCAGTTCCGCGAGCGTGTCGTCTGGCCGGCGGACGACCGGCTTGCGGGTGGGAGCTTCCCCATCGACGACGTCCACGTGCCGTTCGCGGCCACGCTGTGCAGACGCGCCTGCACGTCCTGGCGGGCCCTGCCCCACGCCTGGTATTGATGGCCGTCATGCACCGTACGACCCTTCGCCGGCTCGCCATCGCGACCGGCGCCGTCCTCCTCCTCCCGGCCGCGGCACGCGCCGACTCCACACCCGTGGGCCCGCTCCCGCAGGGCCCGGTCCAGACGATCACCGTCAAGAAGGGCCAGCTCGTGGCCCTCGCGCTGCCCAAGCCGTCGAGCACGACCGGCCTCGTCTGGCGGGTCGCGCGCGCCTACGACTCCAAGGTCGTCCAGCAGAGGGAGGAGGCCGATGTCGGCAACTCCTCGATCGTCGTGGTCTTCAAGGCGTCGGGGAAGGGCCGGACGTCGGTGATCTTCGCCGAGACCCGCGGCGACGGCGGCGTGCGCGCCCTGAAGGCGCTGCGCTTCCGGATCACCGTGTCGTAGCGCGCAGCGCCGGTTGCGCCTCGGGCAGGAACCCGAACAGCACGAATGAGTGCACGGAGTCCTCGACGAGCTCGAGCGTGACCTCGACGCCCGCCGCGCGGGCGGCCTGCGCGAGGTGCCGCGCGTCGTCGGCGAGCGCCTCGCCCGCGGCCGCCCTGATCGTGAGCGGCGGCAGGCCGCGCAGGTCCGCGCGGACCGGTGAGATGCGCGGGTCGGCGGGATCGGCGCCGTGGATGTACGACGCGGCCATGCCGCGCAGGCGCTGGCGGGTCATCCACGGGTCAGGCCCCGCGGGCGCGTCGATGCTCGCAGCGGTGAGCGTGAGGTCGCAGAAGGGGGAGACGACGTCGATCGCGTCCGGCAGCGGAAGGTCGGCGTCGCGAGCGGCGACCGCGAGCCCGATCGCCAGCCCGCCGCCCGCGCACTCGCCCGTGACGATCACGCGCGCGCCGAGGACGGACCGGTACGCCGCGAGGACGTCCTGGGGCGCCGCGGGGAACGGATGCTCGGGCGCGAGCCGGTAGCCGGGCACGAGTGCCCAGCCGCCCACGGCGCTCGCCAGGCGCCCCGCGAGCCCCGCGGCGCCGCGCGCGGAGCCCATCGTGTAGCCGCCGCCGTGCAGGTGCAGCACCACCGTGTCGGGGTCGGCGCCCGGCGGGACGACGCGGATCGCGTGCTCCAGGTCCTCGACCGGGTGCTCCGGAAGGTCGACCTCGGCCAGGAACCGTTCGTAGCCCGCGCGCTCGCCGCGCCACAGCCCGGCGCGATCCTCCAGCGTGAGCGCGCCGCGCCAGAGGCCGGCCGCCCGCTGCGCCTCCGGGCGCTGCAGCCGCTTTTCCTCCGGAGGCGCCGGCGCGACCCGTTCCGCGGCCGCCGCGACGGGATCGTGCGCGTAGAGCCACCCGATCGTGCTCTCGCCCAGCGGATCGAGCCGGAGCATCCCCTGCAGCCGGCCGTTGCGCGCGCGGATCTGCACGGGGTCGGGCTCGTTGAACATCGCGAGGTTCGATCGCGCGGTGACCAACATCGGGGACGTGCGCGGCCGGCGGCGGGCGGCGTAGTCGGCCAAGGCCACGGGGAGCGGGTCGCGGCCCACGCAGCCGGCGAGCATGAGCGCGTCCTCGAGCGCCATGGCCGCGCCCTGCCCCGCGCTGGAGGGCGCCGGATGCGCGGCGTCCCCCAGCAGCACGACCCTGTCGGTGCCCCACACCGGGAGCGGGTCGCGGAAGTAGATCGGGGTGATGAGGACCTCGGACACACCGTCGATCAGGTCCAGCACGGCCGGCTCGGCGTCCGCGAAGGAGCGCCGCAGGTGAGCGAGGTCGCCGGACGGCCCCCACGCCTCCTGGTGGATCTCCTCGGCGGGGACGAAGGCGTTGAGCGCGACGAGGTCGTCGCGTACGGGGTATGTCATGCAGTGCCTGCCGCGCCCGAACCACACGACGATCTGCGCGCCGAAGCCGGGCGGCATGTTCTCGATCGGGATGAGCGCCCGCCACGCCGCGACGCCGGTGAAGCGCGCGTCCTGCTCGCCGAACAGCAGCGACCGGACGGTCGAGCGCAGCCCGTCCGCGCCGACGAGCAGGTCGCCGTCCTCGGAATGCCCGTCCTCGAAGTGGGCCGTGACGCCGTCGGGCGTCTCGTCGAAGCCGACGAGCCGGCTGTCCAGGCGGACGCGCTCGGACGGCACCTCGCGTACGAGCGACGCGAGGAGGTCGGCGCGGTGCAGGCAGACGTACTGCTCGCCGTAGTGCGCCTCCTGCGCGCCGTGGCGCTGGATGGAGAGCCGCCTGCCGTCGTCCAGGCTCCGCGACTCGGTCGCGTCGATCGGCACGCCGGTGGTGCGGACGAACTCGGCGGCGCCGAGATAGCCCATCGCCTTCATGGCGTTGGCGGTCAGGCCGAGGCCCGCGCCGATCTCCGACAGCTCCGAAGCGCGCTCGAACACACGCGGGTCAAAGCCCGCACGCTCCAGCGCGATGGCGGCTGCCATGCCACCGATGCCTCCTCCCACGACCAGCACCCGCATGCGACCGGGAGAGTACTTCCGTCGGCGATGCGGAGAGGGATCCGGACATGAAGGCGTTCGCCGACCGCGCACACGCGGGTCGCGAGCTCGCCCGCAGGCTCCCGGAGCTGCGGGGCCGCGACGGCGTCGTCGTGCTCGGGCTCGCCCGCGGCGGTGTCCCCGTCGCGGCGGCGCTCGCGCACGAGCTCGGCCTGGCGTTCGACGCGTTCGCGGTCCGCAAGCTGGGCGTGCCGTGGCAGGAGGAGCTCGGCTTCGGCGCGGTGGCGTCCGGCGGCGTGCGCGTCCTGAACGACGAGCTCGTGGCGGAGCTGCCCCTGCCGGCCGCGGTCATCGAGGAGATCGCCGAGCGCGAGGCGCGCGAGCTCGTGCGCCGCGAGCGGGCCTACCGCGGCGATCGCCCGCCGACCCCGCTGGAGGGGCGGACGGTCGTGCTCGTCGACGACGGCATCGCCACGGGCTCCTCCATGCGGGCGGCGATCGAGGCGGTCCGCTCCCGCCGGCCCGCGGCGATCGTGGTCGCGGTCCCCGTCGGCCCGCGCGACACCTGCGCCGCGCTCGCACAGGAGGTCGATCGCCTGGCGTGCGTGGCCACGCCACGCCCGTTCCGCGCCGTCGGCGTCTGGTACCGGCGCTTCGACCAGTGCAGCGACGAGGAGGTCAGGCGGCTGCTGGCGACGTAGGCTGCGCCGATGCCGCCACAGACCCCGTTCACCGTCGCCGCCGTCCATGCCGCCTCGGAGTTCCTCGACCTCGACGCGAGCGTCGACAAGGCCTGCCGGCTCATCGAGGAGGCCGGCGCCGCGGGCGCTCGGCTCGTCGTGTTCCCGGAGTCGTTCCTGCCCGGGTATCCGTTCTGGATCTGGTCGCACACCCCGGCCCAGAGCGCGCCGCTGTTCGCGAAGCTGTTCGGGGAGGCCGTCGTGCTGCCGGGCGATGCGACGCGCCGCATCGGCCAGGCGGCGCGCCGCGCGCGCACGTGGGTGTGCATGGGCATCAACGAGCGCGAGGGCGGCACGCTCTACAACACGCTCGCCTGGTTCGACGACGACGGCCGTCTCGTCGCGCGTCACCGCAAGCTGCAGCCCACGAACGTGGAGCGGACCATCTGGGGTCGCGGCGACGGGCGCGACGTCTTCGTCCTCGACACGCCGCTGGGCCGCCTGGGGGGCTCATCTGCTTCGAGCACTCGATGGACCTCAACCGCTACGCGCTGATCGCGCTCGGCCAGCAGGTCCACGTCGCCGCCTGGCCGGCGATCTCCGCGATGACCGCCGACCCCAACTCGGGCAACTTCGACAACCTCACCGAGACGGCGATCAAGTACCACGCGCTCGCGGCGCAGGCCTACGTCATCTGCGTGCAGAGCCGGATCGACGAGGGCGCGATCGAGGCGATCGGGCTGACCGGCCAGCCCGACAAGGTGCGTGTCGGCGGTGGCTTGTCGGCGATCGTGGCGCCCGACGCGACCTACGTCGCCGGGCCGCACCGCGACGACGAGGCGATCCTCTACGGCGAGATCGACCTGGGGATCATCCCGTTCGCGAAGTTCTTCGCGGACTCGGCGGGTCACTACGCGCGGCCCGACGTGTTCTCCTTCGGCATCGACGGCCGGGCGCAGACGCCGATCACCGGGGCGCCGGACGGTGCGGTCGATCACTGGCACGTCATCGGGACGCCCGACGACGCGGCGGAGATCGTCGACGGCGACACCGAGCCGCGCCTGCTGGCGCCGCCGAGCGCCGGCTAGGAGGCGCGGTGTCGGCGGGCGCGCGCCGGCGGGTCTCGACGGGCCTCGTCGTCGTGACCGGCGTCCTGCTCGTGCTCGCGACGATCGCGGGCTACCTGCGGCTCGCGATCGTCGACGCCGACCAGTTCGCCAACCGCGCGACCGCGACGCTGAAGGATCCGAGCATCCGCAACCTGGTCGCCGCGCGGGTGACCGACCAGCTCGTCCTGCGCAACCGCTCCGAGCTGCTCGCGGCGCGGCCGCTCATCATCGGGGCAGCGTCGGGGATCGTCGGCGGCGGCGCGTTCGCGACGCTGTTCCACCGCGCCGCGCTCGACGTGCACCGCGCCGTGTTCGACCACGACCAGAACACCATCAGCCTCACGCTCGTGGACGTCGGCACGGTCGCGGGGGAGGCGCTGCAGTCCTTCCGCCCGAAGCTGGCCGCGCAGGTGGAGGGCGCAGGCCGGATCTCGGTCCTGCGCGACCGCGTCAGCGGGACGGCGGGCACCGTCGCCCGGGTCGGCGACAAGGTCAGGGTCCTCGCGCTGCTGCTCATCGGTCTCACGATCGCCGCCGCCGTGAGCGCGCTCGCGGTCGCCCACGACCGCCGTCGCGCCGCCTCGCAGCTCGGGGTGGCGGCGATCGCCTCCGGCGTGCTGATCGTCGTCGCGTACTTCGTCGTCCGGGTCGTCGTCCTCGCCGGCTTCGACGATCCCGAGGAGCATGCCGCGGCGGCGGCGGTCTACCGCGTCTTCCTGGGCGACCTGCGCAACCTCGGCTTCGTCGTGGCGGCGGCCGGGGCGATCCTCGCGGCGGCCGCGGCGTCGCTCATCGACCCCGAGACGTTCGAGGAGCCGGTGGCGCGCGCGTGGCGCATCGCGGCCACCGAGCCCAGGCGGGCGTGGCTGCGGGCGCTGCGCGCGGTCGCGTTCATCGTCGTGGGCGCGCTCGTCGTCGCCGAGCCGAGCTCGGCGCTGACCGTCGCGGCGATGCTCGCCGGCGTCCTGCTCATCCAGCAGGGCGCAGAGACGCTGCTGCGCCTCATCTACCGCCCGCCCGCCCCGGAGCCCGATCGCGCGGCGCAGCCGGAGGGCCCCCACCGCTTCCGGTCCCTCGCGTTGGGGGCCATCGCCGTCGTGGTGATCGCGGCGCTGGTGACCGTGTTCCTCGCCGCAGGCGGCGTCGACCAGCCCCGCGCCGCGATCCGCGGCTGCAACGGCAGTCAGAGCCTGTGCGACAAGCCGCTGGACGAGGTCGTGCTGCCGGCGACGCACAACTCGATGTCCGTGCCGCTGCCGGGATGGTTCTCGGCCGAGCAGGAGCGCCCGATCGCCGGTCAGCTCGACGACGGGATCCGCGGGCTGCTGCTCGACACCCACTACGCGACCAAGCTGCGCAACGGTCGCTACCGCACCGAGTTCGGCAGCACGGAGCAGCTGCGCGCGGCGGTCAGGCAGGACGGGGCGAGCGATGCGAGCGTGCAGGCGGCGCTGCGGCTGCGCGACCGCCTCGGGTTCCGCGGGAAGGGCGACCGCGGGATGTACCTGTGCCACACGTTCTGCGAGCTGGGGGCGACCGCGCTGGAGCCCGTGCTGGACGACATCCACGAGTTCCTCGTGACGCATCCCGCCCAGATCGTGGTCGTCGTCAACCAGGACTACGTGACGCCTCGCGACTTCGTCGGCGCCGTGCGCGACGCGGGCCTGGAGCGCATGGTGCTCGCACCGCCGCCCTCCGGGCGGTGGCCGACCCTGCGCGAGATGGTCGACGCCGACACGCGGCTCGTGTTCCTCGCCGAGAACGACGCGGGGGCGGCGCCCTGGTACCAGCTCGCCTACGCGCGCGACGTCGAGGAGACGCCGTACACGTTCACGACGGTGTCCCAGCTGACCTCACCGGCGGGTGTCGCGGCGACCTGCGTGGCCAACCGCGGGCCCGAGCGGGCGCCGCTCTTCCTCGTGAACCACTGGGTCAGCACCGATCCCGTGCCGCGTCCTGCCGACGCCGCCAGGGTCAACGCCTACGGCCCGCTGCTGCACCGGGCGCAGGAGTGCGCGCGCATCCGCGACCACGTCCCCAACCTGCTGGCGGTGAACTTCTACCGCCGCGGCGACCTGTTCCGCGTGGTCGACACGCTGAACGGCGTCGGACGCGGATAGCTTCCGGCGGATGCCACGCGGCCTCATCCTGCTCCTCGTGCTGGTCGTCGGCGTCTGCCTCGCGATCCAGCCCGCCATCAACTCGCAGTTGTCACGGCACACGGGCGCACTCGGCGCAGCGTTCGTGAGCCTGACTGGGTCAGCGCTCGCGATCGGGCTGATCCTCGTCGTGTCCGGCAACGCGCACCGGCTGTCGGGCATCGGCGGCGTGTCGCCGGTCTACCTGACCGGTGGCCTCCTGGGTGCGTTCAACGTGACGGTCGCGCTGTTCGCGATCTCGCGGATCGGCGCCGGAGGCGTCGTCGCCGTGAGCATCACGTCGCAGCTCATCGTGGCTGCGACCCTGGATCACTTCGGCCTGCTGGGGCTCAGGCAGACCGCGCTGACGCCGGCGACCGTGCTCGGCTTCCTGCTGCTGGTCGCCGGCGTCGTGCTCGTCACGGCGCGCTGACGCCGACCGCCAACCCTCCGTGGCGGCGAGCGGCGTCCACCCGCGAGCGGATGCCGAGCTCGCGGAAGATGGATCGGACGTGGAACTTCACGGTGTTGACGCTGATCACGAGCTCGTCGGCGATCTGCGCGTTGGAGTAGCCGGCGACGACGAGGCGCAGGACCTCGCGCTGCCGGGCTGAGAGCCTCCCCATCCCGGTGTCCGTACCGGGAGTCGTGCGGGAGCTCCAGCCCGACAGCACCTGGCGGCCGGAGAGGACGTCGCGGATGGCCTGGACCGTGGCCCTCCCGCTCGCCTCCACCTTCGGCAGCAGCGCGTCGGCGTGACCGGCGGCGACGACGCCCGCCAGGCGCGGCTCGAGCGAGTCGGCGAGCACCACGATGCGGATCTCGGGGCGCAGGGGGCGCAGCGCGAGGACGACGCGCGCTCCCTCGGGGCCGCCGGCGCCGGCGTCGAGCAGCACGGCGGCTGGGCGCAGCCGCTGGACCGCGTCGACGAGGTGCGCGAGCGATCCCGTGACGGCGGGGACCGCGAAGCCGCCTGCCGTGCGCAGGAGCGCCTGCAGGCCCTCCGCGACGAGACGCTGCTCGCTGAAGACGACGACGCCGGTGAGCCCGGCGCGGGCCATCGGAGCCTGCCGGGCCATGGGGGTGCTCATGACCCCATCCCGCACTGCGTCGCGAGGGCCAGGACCTCGACCGGGTCGGGCGCATCGCCGAGGACCCAGGGCCCGAGCGTCACAGCGTGCGCCGGAGCGCCGCAGCCGCGCATGCCTGCCGCGCGCCACGTGGGCTCGCTCACGAGGACCTCGCCGGGTGCCGCCTGGGCGGACAGCCGCGACGCGAGGTTGACGGCGAGGCCGAACCAGTCGCCCTCGTGCTCGATGGCGGGGCCGGCGTGGATGCCGACCCGTGCCCGCAGCGCCGGAGCGGCCTGCGCGATGGCGATGCCGAGGCGCACGCCGTCGGCGGGGTCGGCGGTGCGCAGCATGACGCTGTCGCCCATCGACTTCACGAGCCGTCCACGGTGCTCGCCGGCCAGGCGCCGGGCGGCGTCCGTCAGCGCGATCGCGACCTGGGCCGCGAGGTCGTCGCCCCACCGAGCGGTGAGGGCGGTGTAGCCGGCCAGATCCGCGAAGACGAACGTGCCGGTACGAGAGGGCTGGTTCGGGGGGAGGGTCATCGCCCACTTGGGCGTGACTCCCGCGCGAACGGGTGTTCAGCCGGAGGGAACGGGCTCGCGAGCGAGCCCGGCCAGGATGTGCGGGAACGTGTCCTGCACGGCCTGGCGCCCGAAGAACACGTCGAGGTGGCTGTAGCCGGGGAAGCCCACGAACCGATGGTCCTGCGGGCTGCGCTGCCGGAACCAATCGTGGCTGCGCCGCTGGCCCTCCGGGATGAAGCAGCGGTTCTGCTCCCCGCCCACGAAGGTCCAGATCTGCTCCTGCGGGGGCGTGCGGTCGACGTAGGAGTGCGGCAGCGCCGGGTGGCCGCCGACCGGCACGAGATGCCCGGCCTTCACGGAGCGCAGGATCTGGCGGAAGAAGCTGAAGGGCACGTAGCCGAACTCGCGCGACACCCAGTGGTGCGTCGCGGTGTCGAGGTTCGCGTGGCGCCAGAGGACGTCGGGCCCGTAGCCGTAGATGTACGTGGACATCGCACACGCCGGCTCGTTGCAGTCGTGGCGCATGAGATGCACCCACTTCGCGAGGCCGAGCCGCAACGGCGACGGCGCACGAACCGCCCACTGCGGATCGACGCCGTCGAGGATGCGCGCTGCGACCGGCGTCATGAGCGAGAGCTTCACCTTCGACAGTGGCGTCACGACCGGATGCAGCGAGACGGCGTTGGAGACGACGGTGCGCACGTCGTCGACCAGACCCGCGAGCGCCGAGATCGTGAACCCTGTCGACCCCTGGCAGTGCACGAGCGCCTTGATGGTCTCGGCGCCGGTGCGGGCGCGGATCTCGCGGACCGCGGCGGGATGGTCGAAGGCCGCTGCGTCGTCGAGCGTGTACGGCATCGGCGGGAAGTCGATCGACGCGCGCCAGTCCTCCACCCACACGTCGTAGCCCTCGCCGACGAGCGCGTCGACCATCGTGTGCGTCCCGGGTGCGCTGCCGAAGATGGCCGACCGCACGCCGGTCCCCGCGATGACCAGCACCGGTCCGCGCGTCGGCTCTGCGTCGCCCCGGAAGTGCGCGAGTCGCAGCGGCAGGCCGTCCCCTGCGCTGAAGGGCACCATCTCGCAGTGGACGCCGCGTGCCTCCAGCGGCCCGAACCACGCCGGTGGGCGCTGCACGTCCGGCGTCGGGTCGGCGAAGGAGTCCTGGATGCCGCCGGCGCGGCCGTGGTAGATCTGCCACAGCCCGCCGAAGAACGCCTCGCCGAAGCGCATCCGGTCCGCGATGTCGCCTTCCATGCCGGCGACCAGTCGCAGGAACGTCAGGAACGAGATCTCCGCGATCCCTGCGCCCAGCACCTCCTCGGGACCGGCCGCGTCCTCGGCCGCCTCGTCGAGGTGGCCGCGCAGCAGCCGCGTGTGCACATGGGTGGTGTCCACCCAGAGGTCCCACCCGGGGTCGTCGTGGACGACCTTGAAGCCGCTGACGGTGACCGGCGCCCCGGAGGCGTCGTTGACGAACAGGCGGTAGCGCATGCGGGCGCTGCGCGGTCCCGGCCGCGGCTGCAGGAGCCGGAACGTGCTGCCCTCCAGGACGTCGCAGCGCCCGCCGAGCAGCTCGCTGACCACGATCCCGTGCGCGTGCGCGGGCGTGCCGCGGTCGGCCAGGACCGCCGCGACGTCCGGGACGTCGATCCGCAGCTGCAGGCGTATGGACGTGCCGTCCCGCCGTCCGGTCACGACGCCCGCGTTGACGTCGAGCTCCCTGGCGCCGATCGGGCCCTCGAGCACTTCGCGGAACGAAACCCTGCCCATGGCGCCAGCATCCCACGCGGGAGGAGCCGGCGGGAAGCCGAACCATCATCTGGGATAGTCCCGCCGCGATGCGCCGCCTCCCCCTCGTGGCCGCCCTCGTGGCCGCTCTCGCCGCGATCCCAGCCTCCGCTGCGGTCGCCGCGCCGCCGACGATCGGCGGCTGCCCCGTCTTCCCGGCCACGAACGCCTGGAACCGCGACATCTCGTCGGCGCCCGTGGATCCGCGCAGCAGCCGGTACGTCGCGGCGATCGGGCGGCGGCTGAAGCTGCACCCGGACTTCGGCGGCGGCGGCGCCTACGGGATCCCGCTGACGGTCGTCGGGCCGTCGCAGCCGCTCGCGCCGATCACGTTCGCCGAAGCGCCCGACGAGTCCGATCCCGGGCCGTACCCGGTGCCGCTCGACGCTCCTGTGGAGGGCGGGTCGGACCGCCATGTGCTCGTCGTCCAGCAGGGGACCTGCAAGCTCTTCGAGCTGTTCGGCGCCCAGCGCTCCGGCGACGGCTGGGAGGCCGGCTCCGGCGCGAGCTTCGACCTACGCACCGGCGCGCTGCGGCCGAAGGGCTGGACGTCGGCCGACGCGGCAGGCCTGCCGATCGCGCCGGGCCTGGCACGGGCCGACGAGGCGAGCGGGGGCTCGATCCAGCACGCCCTGCGCGTGACCGTGCCCCGCTCCAGCCGGGCGTTCCGCGCGCCGGCGCGGCACTTCGCGTCGAGCTCCGGCGATCCGGACCTGCCCCCGATGGGGCTCCGGCTGCGGCTGAAGCGGTCCTACTCGCTGCGCGGCTTCCATGGCCAGTCGCGGGTCGTCCTCACCGCCCTGCGCCGCTACGGCCTCATCGTGGCCGACAACGGCTCGCCGTGGTTCATCAGCGGCACGGCGGACGAGCGCTGGGACGACGCCGATCTCGAGCAGATCAAGCGTGTCCCAGGCTCGGCGTTGGAGGCGGTCAGGCCGTGACCGCGACGACGGCGCTCTCGGCGGGGACGGTCTCCCCATAGCGCGCGGCGTGCCCGCGTGACGTCGCGATCCAGGCGAGCGGCGCGAGCATCGCGGCGACGAGCGGCGCGGGCGGGAACGGCGCGCGAACCTCACGACGGAACCGGCGGACGAACAGCGCGAGGTGCAGCGGCCTGGGCATGCCCTTGCGGTTCGTGGCGCCCTCCTCGGCGAGCGCGACCGTCGCCTCGAAGAGGCGCTCCATGTCGAGCGCGGGCGTGACCTGCACGCGGACCTTGGCCTCCTCGCCGCCCACGTTCTTGAACGCGTGGACCTTGCCGGCCGGAACAACGAAAACGTCGCCGGGGCCCGCGACGATCTTCTTGGCCCCGAGGCGGAACCTGACCGTGCCGCTGTGGACGACGAAGCGCTCCTCCTGCTCGGGGTGCACGTGCGCGCCAGGGACGTGGCCGTCGGCCGCCAGCGTGAGGTCGAACTCGAGCAGCTCGCCGTTCGTGTCGGCGGCGGTGCGGCGGAACTCGAAGCGCTCGCCGCTGACGGGGTTGTCGAGGATCTGGCCGGCGTGTGCCATGAGAGGTTCCTTGCGGTGGGGGCTGGGCCTCCGTGCGGCCCGCCGAGTGCTGGTGGCAAGCCTCGATCCGCGCGCCCTGCGCGTCGTCGCCCGCGCAGGTGATCTTCGGGTGGCCCTGCGGGCGAATCGCCGCGCCTCGCGGTCCCCCGGTGGTGCGACCGCTCCTCCTCCGCTGGTCGTCGTCCTCAGGTAGGACGACGGCGGCCGCGCGCGGGTCTACGGTGCGCGGATGACGATCGGCGGACGACTGCGCTCGCGCGCGCTCGGTCTCGACCAGCACTGGATCGACCTCGCGCTCGCCGCGACGATCGCGGTGTGGTTCACGGTCGAGCTGCTGACGCGCGATGCGCGCGGCACGGACCGCGTCGCGACCGCAGCGACCGGCCTGATCGTCGTCGTCGCGCTCGTCTGGCGCACGCCGCACCTCGCCGTCGCGTGCGGGCTCTTCGCCGTCGCCGTCGTCGCCCAGGATCCGCTCGACGGCGGGTTCATGGACGACATGGACTCGTCGTTCGCGGCGCTGTTCGCGCTGCTCTACACGGCCGGCCGCCGGACCGACGGGTGGACGACCGTGCTGCTCTGCGCCGTCCTGTACGTCGCGACCTCGTTCGCCCTGAGCATCTCGGAGGACGAGGGGCTCGCGACGGAGCTGCTGTGGGGGCTGGGGCTCTGCGCGCCTCCGGTGCTGGCCGGTCGGGCGCTGCGCAGCCACCGCCGGGTCCGCGACGAGCTGCAGGCGGCGCAGCGCAGCCTTGCCGAGGTGCAGGAGGCGCGGGCGCAGCGAGCGGTCGAGGACGAGCGCACGCGGATCGCGAGCGAGCTGCAGACGGTCCTGGCCAACGACGTGAGCGCGATCGTGGTGCAGGCCGAGGCCGTGCATCGCGTGCTGGCCTTCGGGGAGCGCGAGCACGCGGCCGGCTCGCTGCGCGTGATCGAGGACACCGGCCGCGAGGCGCTGGGCGAGACGCGCATGCTGCTGGGCGTGCTGCGCCACGACGACGGCGGACCGTCGCTGTCGCCGCAGCCTGGCGTCGCGGAGATCGCGGGTCTCGCGCGGCGGCGGGCGGGCGACGCGCCCGAGGTGACCGTGGTGGTCGCCGGCGCGCCGGTCCCGGTCAGCCCCGGGATCGATCTCGCCGCCTTCTGGATCGCCGAGCGCGCGGTGGAGTCCGCCGGCGCCGCCGGGGCGCACGACGTGCAGGTCGCCGCGCGCTACGAGCGCGGCCGCATCGCGCTGCGGGTCAGCGACGACCGGCCGGTGACCCACGCGAGCGAGGTCGACGCAGCGCTCGTCGCGGCCATGCGCGCCCGCGCCGACCTGTACGCCGGGCACGTCCACGTCACGCGGGCCGGCGACCGGCGCATCCTCGACGTGTCGCTGCCGACGCGCGCGGAGGTGGCGGCGTGATCGCGCAGGCACGTCGCCGGCGGCCGGGCGGCACGGCGGGCGACGTCCTGCTCGTCGCGCTGCTGGTCGCGATCGCCGAGGCCGAGTCGGTCTCCGGCGCCTACGCCGTCCCGCGGGCGCTCGTCATGCTCGGCGGCGGCCTGGCGGCCCTGCCGCTCCTCGCCCGGCGCCGCGTCCCGATCCTGGCGGGCACGCTGTCCTTCGTCCTCGCGATGGCGACGGTCGCGCTCGTCCTCGACGAGGAGGGCGGTCAGCTGAGCATGGTCCTGACCATCCTGGCCGCCGGCTACTCCGTCGGCGCGCATGCCGCGCGCCACTCGGTGGCCTGGGTCACCGCGGCGGTGGGCGTGATGCTCGTCGGGATGGCGATCGCCGAGCCGAGCGACCTCATCTTCCCCGCGCTGTTCTTCGCCTTCCTGCCCTGGCTCGGCGGGCGCCTGCTGCGGTCGCACCGCGCGCTCACACGCGAGCTGGCCCAGGAGACCGTCCGTGCCGAGGAGGCCAGGGCCGACGACCGCGACCGCGCGATCGCCCGCGAACGGGCGCGGATCGCGCGGGAGCTGCACGACGTCCTGGCGCACAACCTCTCAGCGATCGTCGTCCAGGCGGGCGCGGCCCGCCGCGTCCTGGAGCGCGACCCCGACGTCGCGGGCGACGCCGCGCGCCTCATCGCCGACACCGGCCGGGAGGCGCTGGCCGAGCTGCGCCATCTCTCCGGTGCCGTGCGCCGCGACGACGCCGACCCGCTCGACGGACCGCCCACGCTCGCGCGCATCGATGAGCTCGTCCGCGGGGCACACGAGGCGGGGCTGGATGCGACGCTGACCGTCGAGGGCGAGCGCGTCGATCTGGCGGCCGGGCTCGAGCTGACGGGGTACCGCGTCGTGCAGGAGGCGCTTACGAACGCGATGAAGCACGCGGGACCGGCCCGCGCCGCGGTGACGGTCCGCTACGAGCCATGGGAGGTCGTCCTGGAGATCATCGACGACGGTGCGGGAGCCAGCGAGGCGGGGCTGACCGGCGTCGGCGGCGGCCACGGCATCGTGGGCATGCGCGAGCGTGTCGGCCTCTACGGCGGCAGCGTGGAGGCGGGACCGGCGCCCGGCGGCGGCTTCGCCGTGCGCGCGCGGATCCCCGTCGCCGAGGCGGCGGTGCCGCAGACTGCGTCTGCGGTCGGCAGTGCGTCGCTGAGCGACGCACTGCCAGGCCAGGGGTCGGAACATGGCCGTTAAGGTCCTCCTGGTCGACGACCAGCAGCTCATCCGCGCCGGCTTCCGGATGATCCTCGGCGCCGAGCCCGACATCGAGGTGGTCGGGGAGTGCGCCAACGGCGTCCAGGCCGTCGACAGCGCGGGCCGGCTCGGACCCGACGTCGTGCTCATGGACATCCGGATGCCGGAGATGGACGGCATCGAGGCGACGCGCCGGATCGTCCTCGCCGGCGCCGAGCCGCCGGTGCGGGTCCTCATGCTGACGACGTTCGACCTCGACGAGTACGTCTACGACGCGCTGCGCGCGGGCGCCAGCGGCTTCCTCCTCAAAGACGTGCCCGCCGACCAGCTCGCCGACGGCATCCGGCTCGTCGCCCGGGGCGAGGCGCTGCTCGCGCCGTCGGCGACGCGCAGGCTGATCCACGAGTTCGCCAGGACGTCGCCTGCGCGGCGCGATCCACCGGCCGCGATGGCCGATCTGACGCCTCGGGAGCTCGAGGTGTTCCGGCTCATCGCGCGCGGGCGGTCGAACGCCGAGATCGCCGGCGAGCTGTTCGTGGGCGAGACGACGGTGAAGACCCACGTGACGCGGATCCTCATGAAGCTGGGCATCCGCGATCGCGTGCAGGCCGTCGTCCTCGCGTACGAGAGCGGGGTCGTGGCGCCGGGGGACGCATAGTCTCTGGCGCCATGAGGATCACCGGTTTCCGGACGTTGCACGCCGACGGCGGCTGGCGGACGATCTCCTACCTGCGTCTGGAGACCGACGACGGCCTCGTGGGCTGGGCCGAGTACAGCGACTCGACCTGGAGTCCCGGGCTCACCGGGGTCATCGAGGCGCTCTCGCCGTTCGTGCTCGATCGCGACCCGAGGGCCTTCGCGCGCCTGTCGGGCGATCTGCGGGCCCTGACGCGGATGAGCGCCGGCGGCCTGGCGGCCCAGGCGGTCGGCGCGATCGAGAACGCCTGCATCGACCTTGCGGGCAAGGCAGCGGGCGTCCCGGCGTGTCAGCTGTTCGGCGGGCCCGTGCGCGACCACATCCGCGCGTACTGGTCGCACTGCGGCTCCTTCCGGGCGACGCGCGGCGACCTGTTCGGGACCCCGCCGCTGGACGGCATCGAGGGCTGGGTGGCGCTGGGCGCCGAGGTGCGCGAGCGCGGCTACACGGCGGCGAAGACGAACCCCGTCCTCTACGGCCCGAACGGCCCCGAGCTCGCCAACCCCGGCTTCGCGCCGGGACTGGAGCACGCCCGGCGCCCCGGCGACGAGGTCATCAACGCGTCGCGCGCGCAGCTCGAGGCGCTGCGCGAGGGCGCGGGACCCGGCGTCGACCTCATGCTCGATCTGAACTTCTCCGTCCGCGGCGAGGGGCTGGTGCGCTTCGGGCGCGCGCTCGACGACCTCGGCCTCGCGTGGCTGGAGGTCGACCTCCAGGAGCCCGCAGCGCTGGCCGACGCCCGCTCCCGCATCGCGACGCCGATCGCATCCTGCGAGGCCCTCTACGGCGTTCTCGGCTACCGGCCCTACCTGCAGGCGCGCTCTGCCGACGTCGTGATCGTCGACGTCCCGTGGAACGGACTGTGGGAGTCCCTGCGCATCGCGGCGCTCGCGGACGCCTTCGAGGTCAACGTCGCCCCGCACAACTTCTACGGCCACCTCGCGACGCATGCAAGCCTGCACTTCGCCGCCGCCGCACCGAACGTGCGCATCCTGGAGATGGAGGTCGACGACGTGCCCTGGCACGCGGACCTCGTCGACCACGCGCCGGTCGTCAGCGACGGGTTCGCCGAGATCCCCGACCGTCCGGGCTGGGGCTGCGACGTCGTCGAGGAAGCGGTGGCGGCGCACCCGCCGCGCACCGCCTGACGCCCTGCTGCGCTCCGGCGCTCGTGCGCCGCGCCCGGACGGCTCACCGAGGGCAGACGGAGTGTGGCGGGCGCCGGCGCCAGGACGACCATGAGCGCCGCGGAGCACCGTCCTCGATCGGTGGTCACTAACCCGCGTATATCGCGGGTTTCTGCACACAACCAGGCGGTTGAACATCCGGATCGCCACCGCGGCCGGCCCCAACGTCGCCCTCGGTGCGCAGTCGGACCGCGACCTGGCGTCGCCCGGTGCGCCGAGCGGAGCGCTACCCCGCCGCGACGATCTTCGCGGCGGCGCGCTCGGCGAACGCCGCGATCGTCAGCGACGGGTTCGCGCCGACGGCGCCGGGCATGACCGAGCCGTCGCAGATGTAGAGCCCGGTGCACCCGTGCACGGCGCCCCAGCCGTCCACGACGCCGAGCGACGCGTCCTCGCCCATCCGGCAGCCCCCGAGCGGGTGGACGGTCACGATCCGCTCGAGCTCGCCGATCGCGGTGTCCCACAGCTCGCCGCCGAGCTCCTCGGTGATGATGCCCGCCGCGTTCATCACGGCCTCGAAGAACGGCCGGGACCTGTCGATCGCCCAGTCGCATGTCAGCCGGCGCTGCGCGTCGATGCCCAGTCGCCCGTCGGCGACGTCGCGGCCCATGCCGAGCAGCGGCAGGAGGCAGGCGGACGTCGCGCCGCGGCCGCCCAGCTCGGCCAGCTCGCCGGAGATGTTCGCGTCGCGCTTCTTCTGCAACGCGCGCGTCAGCAGCCGGAACAGCGTGCGTCGCTCCTCCCAGATGTCCTCCGCGAGCCCGAGCGCGTGGAACAGCCACTCGCCGATGGCGGGGAACCCGGCGTCCTGGAGGTAGAAGCCGCCGGTGCCGTCGATCTTCTCGATCGCCGTCGTGATGACGGGCCCGTCGTGCGGGTGCAGCGGCCGGTCGGTGTCGCACCGCGCGGCGAACGTCAGCAGGTCGCCGTTGGCGGACACGCCCTCCCCGAGCCGGGGGCTGAGGCGAGGCAGGCGATTCGCGTTGCGCCGGAGCAGCAGCTGGGTGCCGAACGTGCCCGCGGCGAGGATCACGCGGCCGGCCTCGATCTCCCGCACGTCCGGCCCCTCCCCGGGCTCGGTGCTGTGGCCGCTGCGGGCGGCGTCGTGCACGCGGTAGCGCACCACCCAGCCGTCGCTGCCGTCGCCCCCGCCCACCGGCTCGAGCGCGACGACCTCGCAGAGGGTCCGGATGCCGGCACCGGCCTCGTGGGCGCGCGTGAGGTACGTGTGGTCGAGCGTGTTCTTCGCGCCGAAGTTGCAGCCCACGTCGCACTCGCCGCAGCGCCTGCACGTGCTGCGCTGCAGGCCGTGCAGCGTCCGCGGGCCCGTGAGCGCGACCCCGGGCTCCGGCGCCGCCCCCGGCGCCTCGGCGAAGCTGATCGCGAGGTTCACCTCCCGCCAGCCCAGCCCGGTGGCATCCGCCGCCTCGCGGAAGCGCTGCGTCTTCGGCGTGCTGTCGGCCCACGGGTAGGGCGTCGCGCCGAGCTCGTGCTCCACGGTCTCGTAGTGCTCCTCGAGGTCGGCGGCCCCGATCGGCCAGCGCTCCTCGCCGTCGTCGGCGAACCACGACTCGGGCCGGCGCAGGATGACGTTGGCGTAGATGAGCGACCCGCCGCCGAGCCCGGAGCTCACGATCGAGTCCAGGCGATGGAACGACCAGACGTCGTAGAGCCCGTGCAGGTTCTCGCTCGGGTCCCAGAAGGCGTGGCCGATCTCCCACGGCGTGCGCGGGAAGCTGCCCGGCGGGTAGGCCTTGCCACGCTCGAGCACCACGACGCTGTGGCCGGCCTGCGCGAGGCGCGCCGCTGTCACGGCGCCGCCGAACCCGCTGCCGACAACGACCGCGTCGACGTGCTCGTCTATGGCTCGACCGTCCAGGCGAGCGGGTCGGTGGGGTCGGGCTCGTACACGCAGAACGTGCCGGTGCGGACCGACGCCTGCAGGTGGCGTCCCAGCTCCGCGTCGCGCTCCTCGATCCGTCGCAGGACGGCCCGGATCGCACGCGTCACGTTCACGCGCGCCCGCTCGGCGTCCGAACCGGTGCGGCGGTCACGCCCGCCGAGGCCGACGGCGCCGGTCAGCTGCTCGGCGATCCAGCCGAGCTCCTCGCGGGCACGCGCGGCGCGCTCGGGATCGTTGAACGACTCCGCCTCCTCGAGCTCGTCGCGCAGCTCGTTGGCCCGATCGCGGTAGGAGCGCTTCGCCTCGGCGTCGAGGGTCGGCCCGACGTCCGCCTGCCCGCCGCGACGCACCGACAGCTCGGCGCTGACGCCCGCGACCGCGGCAGGCGCCGCCCCGCCCTCGGCGTGGGCGACGAGGTCGAGCGCGTGCAGCTCCTCGCCCGGTCGCGCGAGGAGCTGTGCGAGATGGACGAGACCCTTCGCGTCGCGGAGGTGGAAGAGCTCGCCGCCGCTGCCCATGGCCCATACGTCGCCCTCGTGGCGCAGCGTGGCCGTGCGCCCCTCCCGAGAGAAGCGAGCCCCGGACGCCGCAGCGGGGACGGCCGGCGTCCCGAGCCGGTCGAGGAGCTCCTGGGCGCGCGCTGCGAGCTGCTCCAGCCCGAGCTCCTCGGCCC
The DNA here is from genome assembly GCA_963837655.1 of uncultured Solirubrobacterales bacterium. Classification (GTDB taxonomy): domain Bacteria; phylum Actinomycetota; class Thermoleophilia; order Solirubrobacterales; family Solirubrobacteraceae; genus CAVVSD01. Next base: position 377,370 of record CAWIOK010000021.1, on the reverse strand, counting down.
GCGCGACCGCCTCCGCCGCGAGCGGGCGCGCCCGCGCCGGCTCGTCGTCGGCCCGCAGCTCGGCCTCCAGCAGCGCGGACCGTGCCAGCGCGGGACGGGCGCCCTGTCGCAGCGCTGCGCGGCGCGCGACGCCGAGATGCGCGAGCGCGGCCTCGCGGTCCCCGGCGGTCGCGGCGAGCGTGCCGAGCGCGAGGCTGACCGGCCCGAAGACGGCAGCCTCCGGAGAGACGGCGTTGCGGTCGGCGTAGGGCTCCAGGAGCTCGTGGAGCCGGCGCGCCCGCCCGGCGTCGCCGAGCTCCGCGGTCGCGCGCGCGAGCAGCCACATCGCCGGCAGCCACAGCGTGTCGCGCGGGAGGTCGGCGAAGTCCTGCGCTGCGATGCGCTCGAGCTCGTCGCTCGCCTCCGCGTGGCGTCCGGCCTGGGCGAGCACGAGCACGAGCGCGGCGCGCCAGGCCGGCATCGCCGTCTTGTGCGTCGCGAACGCCCGCACCGCCGGCTCGATCTCCGCGCCGCGGTCCTGCTCGACCCGCGCGATGCCGAGCTGCGCGGTCGTGAGCAGCGGCGCCATCGTGTTCGTCGTCTGACCCGCAAGCTCGCCCGCCTGGATGGCGCTGCGCTCCGCGTCCTCCCAGCGGCCCTCGAGGATGGCGATCATCCCCTGCTGCAGCGGGACGTACATCTGCACGCGCGGCTGGCGCACGCGCGCGGCGAGCTCGGCGTACGTGTCGGAGTGCCGGCGCGCGCCGGGCAGGTCGTCGAGCTCGCAGAGCAGGCTGACGAGCCACGAGCGCGTGTTGAGCTCGCGCTCCTGGTCGCCCGTCCGCGCGCAGATCTCCAGCAGCTCCTCGGCGAGCTCGATCCCGGACTCCGCGGTGTCGGGTCCCCACGTGGCCAGGAAGCTCTGGCCGAGCACGAAGGCGAGCGTCTCGTCGGCGGCGCGCTCGTCCGCGGGCCCGACCCGTGCGCGCAGCTCGCGGACGATCACCGTGGCCTCCTCCACGAGGCGGGTGCGGCGGTCGGTCTCCGGCGACCAGTACAGCGCGCTGGCCAGCCGGGCCCGCAGGCGGGCCCGCAGCGCGTCGACGCGGACGTTGCCCCCGGCGTCGTCGAGCACGTCGACGGCCTCGCCGAGCAGCGCGACGACGTCGTCCTCGACGACGCCGGGGGACAGCCCCCACGGCGCGTAGGCCAGCGCGGCCTGCGCGACGCGCATCGGATCGCCGAACCGCCGCGCCGCGGCCGCCGCCCGTGCGAGCGCCTCGCGCCCGCCGGGGATGTCGCCCGCGCGCATGCGGGCCTCGCCGAGGGCCTGGAAGACGTCGGCGTCGCGCGCGTCGTCGGGCCCCAGGACGTCGCGCAGGTCCGCTGCGCGATCGAAGAGGCGTGCGCCCTCCGCATGGTCGAAGCGCGCGACGGCGTGGTGCCCCGCGTCCAGCGCGTAGCGCAGCGCCTCCTGGGCTGGGACGTGCGGCACGGCCTCCAGGACGTGGAACGCGAGCTCGGGGAGATGCTCGTCGGCGCTCTCCCCGTAGCGCTCGCGCAGCGCGCGGGCGACGTCGGCGTGCAGGGCGCTGCGCTCGCCCGGGGCGAGGGAGGCGAGGAGCGTCTCGCGCACCAGCGCGTGGGCGAAGTGCGAGCGACGCGACCCGGGCTCGCCGGCGATGAGCCCGGCGCGGGTGGCCTCGTCGACCGCGGCGAGCGCCGTGCCGAGCTCGACGTTCGCGGAGGCCGCGAGCGTCCCCAGCCGGAACTCGCCGCCGATCACCGCGCCGACCGTGAGGATCCGCGTGGTCTCGGGCCGCAGCGGCGCGATGCGGCGGCGGATCGTCTCGGCGACGCCCTCGGGCAGCGGGAGCGCCCCGCCGGAGGCGACGGGCTCGCCGTCGGCGAGGATGAGCCGCAGCAGCTCATCGGCGAAGTACGGGTTGCCGGCGCTGACGTCGTGCACGGTGCGCACGAGCTCGGGCTTGGCCGCCACCCCCGCGTGCTGGGCGACGAGCTCGCCGACCGCGGCCTCGCTCAGGCCGCGCAGCGGCAGCGACCGCGCGGTGCGCTGCAGGCCCCCGAGGACGGCGGAGAGGTCCGGATGGCGGCGTGCCTCGTCGTCGCGGTACGTGCCGAGCACGAGGAGCGGGACCTCGTGCAGGGTGCGGCCGATGAGCTCGAGCGCGCGCAGCGACGGCTCGTCCATCCAGTGGAGGTCGTCGAGCACGACGACGAGCGGGGCGCGCGCCGCGCTGGCCGCGAGGAAGGTCGCGAGCGCCTCGAACAGGCGGAAGCGCGCGTGGTCGCCGTCGGCGGGCGGGGGGTCGGGGACGTCGCGCAGCGCAGCGCGCAGCTCGGGCGACACCGTCGCGAGCCACGGCGCGCCGGTGGCGAGGTCCTCGCGGAGCTCGTCGGGCGTGCGCGGGCGCGCCAGGGCACGCACGACCTGCGCCCAGGGCCACATGGCCGGCGCACCACCGCCGTCCCAGCCCGCGCCCCAGACCACGGTGGCGCCGCGCTCGTGACCCCTCGCGGCAATCTCCCGCGCGAGGCTCGTCTTCCCGATGCCGGCCTCGCCGGCCAGGAGCACGACCTGGTGGCGCCCGTCGAGCGCGTCGTCCAGGGCAGCGTCCAGCGCGGCCAGCTCACCGTCGCGGCCGACCAGGCGCATCGTCGCTCTCATGGTCTCCGGCTTCACGGTTGTGCCCTTGCCGACCTGACGACGCTACCTGGACCCGCAACCCCGGCGCAATGGCCGCACGCCCCCCTGCGGCGCAGGAGCCCTCATCCCCACTAGCCTGCCGTCGGAGTTTCATGTCCTCCACGAGGAAAGCCCTGCTCGCCGTGGCAGCCGTGGTCGTGCTCGCCGTCGGCTTCGCGCTCGCCCGGCCGAGCGATGACGACCCGACGCCGATCACGACGCCCGAGCCGTCCACCACGGCCGGTCCCACCGCCACGGCGGCGCCCTCCGACGAGGACACCTCGGAGCCCGTCGCGACCGCTCCCGCCGCTTCGCCCGAGCCTGCTGCCACGCTCATCCGCGTGCGTGGGGGCGCGCCGGTCGGTGGCGTGCAGACCATCGACGTCGACAAGGGCGACATGATCCGCTTCACCGTCTCCAGCGACCAGTCCGACGAGGTGCACGTGCACGGATACGACCTCGAGAAGCCGGTGGGGCCCGACGCCCCCGCTCGCTTCTCGTTCACCGCAGACGCCGACGGGATCTTCGAGGTCGAGCTGCACGGCAGCGGCGCTCAGATCGCGTCCCTGGAGGTGCAGCCCGGATGAGCTCGCGTGCGGAGGCGAAGGCCAAGGCCCGCGCGGAGCGCGAGGCGGCCGAGCGCCAGGAGGCGCAGGCCGCGGCGCGCAAGCGTCGCCTCGCCCTGCTCGGCGGCGTGCTCGTGGCGGCGATCGCGGTGATCGCCGTCGTCGTCGTCGTCAGCCAGTCGGGGACGAAGGACCCGGTGTCGGCGAAGGAGGGGACCTCGCAGGCCAACACGCTGTTCGTGGGCATCCCGCAGACCGGCAACGTGCTCGGCGATCCCAAGGCGCCGGTCACGATCGAGGAGTACGTCGACCTGCAGTGCCCCTTCTGCCAGCGCTTCAGCCAGACGGGCCTGCCCGATGTCGTCAACGACTACGTCAAGAACGGCCAGGCCAGGATCGTCCTGCAGACGCTGACGTTCATCGGCTCGGACTCCGAGAAGGCGGCGCGGGTCGCATGGTCGTCGGGCGACCAGAACAAGATGTTCGAGTTCGTCGAGAACTTCTACGCCAACCAGAAGCAGGAGAACACCGGGTACGTCACCGATGCGTTCCTCCGGAAGGTCGCGGGCGGCGTCGACGGCCTGGACGTGAACAAGGCGATGGCCGGCGCCGACTCGGCGAAGGTCTCCAGCGCGATCCAGGCGTCGCAGACGTCGGCCACGAAGGCCAACATCGACTCGACGCCCTCGTTCCTCGTCGGCCCCACCGGCGGCCAGCTGTCGAAGATCGAGACGAAGACGCTCACCGTCGACGACTTCCGCGAGCCGATGAAGGAAGCGCTGGCGGAGGCCCAGAAGTCCAACTAGATGGCCGACTCGGTGACATTCGAGTCCGACCGGTCCTTCGGCGGCCGGCCGCTGCGCATCGCGTCGCTGATCCTCAGCATCCTGGGGATCGGCGTCGCGGGGTACCTCACGTACGTCCACTACGCCGACATCAGCCCGATCTGCGCGGGCGGGTCGCACGGCTGCGAGAAGGTGCAGGCGTCCGACCAGTCCAAGCTCGCCGGGATCCCGGTCGCGCTCCTGGGGCTGCTGAGCTACGTCACGCTCCTCGCCCTGAACCTCCTGCGGGGCGAGGTCGCCCGGACCGGCGCCGCGCTCGTCGCGATCATCGGGTTCGGGTTCAGCGTCTACCTGACGATCGAGTCGGTCACCGTCATCAACGCCACGTGCCAGTGGTGCCTGTCGAGCCTCGCGATCATGACGCTCATGGCGATCGTCACGGTGGCCCGGCTCGTTCGCGGAGACTGACTCGACGCTTGTTGGCTGGCGCGCTGCGCCATGCCTCTGGCAGACTGGCGCCGCGCTGGGGGGCGCCGCTGACCTCGGCATGCCCGCGCCCCTTCCCTCACACCGCCTCCGGATCGACGTCGACGACCGAACCGGCGGCGTGGTGCTGCGCCTGGCCGGCGAGCTGGACGCGGCGACCGCGCCCGAGCTCGAGCGGCGGCTCATGGGCCTGGTGCACCCCCTCCCGGTGCTGGTCCTCGACCTGCACGAGCTCAGCTTCCTCGACTCGCTGGGACTGAACATGCTGTTCCGCGCGCGGGAGTGGGCGCTGACGCGTGGCGTCGCGCTGCGCATCGTCCGAGCGCCCGTGCACGTCCACCGGCTCATCGTCCTCGCCGCGATGGAGGCGAGTCTCGGACCGTTCTACGTCGACGCCGCGTCCGCGCTGCGCGCCTGACCCTGCCCTGTTAGGGTACCCAAATGTTAGGGCGCCCGAAGGCGCTCCCCTCCCGCTCGACACAGGACGCCTCGCTCCATGCCCCTCACGTCGCCCCTGCGCGTTGCCGCGCCACTCGCCGTGGCTGCTGCGCTGTTGATGTCCGCCTGCGGATCCGACGAGGAGGACGAGGCCGCCGGTGGCGGGGCGGCGACCGGCACCACCACGGCGCAGGCGCCCGCGCAGTACGGCGCGGTCAAGGACTACCTGGCCGAGCACACGGCGCTGCTCGTCACGCAGACGGGCAAGCTGCGCGCGGGTGCCCAGCGGTACTACGACCTCGCCGAGAGCGTCGACTTCGACTACGAGAAGCTGCTCTCCGAGCACGCCGACGAGGTCGCGCCGATCATCGAGAAGCTGCAGAGCGACTTCCGCGCCGCCAACCCGGCGTACGAGGAGATGGAGGGCGTCGTCGCCGGCGTGCCCGAGCTCGCCGACTACGACGTGATCATCGACGCCGGCGGCGACGCCGGCGATCCGGAGAACGCCGTCCCGTTCACGATCAAGACGAAGGCGGGCAAGGAGTACAAGCAGCCCGGCAACTTCTTCTTCATCACCGAGACCTCGATCTTCGGCACGGAGCCCCGGTTCTCGGCCAAGGGCGTGAAGCCCGACCTCGACGGCGACGGCAAGATCACCTTCGGCGAGGCGCTCCCCGACGCGGACTTCCTCCAGGCGGCGACGACCGACTTCGAGCAGACCGCCAAGGAGCTCCAGGCATCCGGCGAGAAGTGGACACCGCAGGCCTCCGACGTCTTCACCGCGGTCGTCGTGATGACTCCGACCATGTCGGAGTACTTCGAGGCGTGGAAGAACTCGCGCTTCGTTGCCGGCTCGAAGGCCACCGAGTCCGGCTTCGTGGGCGCGTCGCGCCTGGAGGACATCGCGTCGATCCTGAGTGGGCTCGTGGTGATCTACGACAACATCGAGCCGCAGATCGCCGCGGAGGATCCGGCCCAGGCCGAGCAGACCGGCGCCGCGCTGGGCGAGCTGCTCGCGTTCGTCGAGAAGGTCCGCGACGAGGAGCAGGAAGGCCAGAGGTTCACCGCCGAGGAGGCCGAGACGCTCGGCACCGACGCACAGGAGCAGGCCGAGGCGATCGCCGGCCAGGTGTCGCAGGCCGCCGGCAAGCTGAACATCAAGCTGGAAGAGGGTTAGGCAACCCTTCCTCCTGTACTAGCCTCCCGCCCGGTGCGACGCCTGCGTCCCATCATCGCCACCCTGGTGGCGACCCTTGCGACGCTTGCGTTCGCCGACGACGCCTTCGCAGCGCCTGAGCCGTGGAAGGCCTCCTCCGAGGCGCGCAGTGGCCTGCGCGGGGCCGGGATCGAGCTGCTGACGGGCGACGAGACCGCTGCCGCGGAAGACGTCGGCGAGGCGCGAGAGGCGTATGACGAGGGGCTCGCGGAGCCGATCGACCGCGCCGACGCGTCGGCCGACCGTGACGCCCGGGCGGCGCTCGACGACGCCGAGGAGGCCGCGCGCGACGGCGACGTCCGTGCCCTCGCCGCTGCGCGAGGCGCCTTCGCCGCCGCCGTCCTGCGAGGTTCGGCCGCGGTCACCCTGTCGGCCACCGATCGGGGCGAGGCCGCGGTGGCGCGCCGGTGGCTGCTGCTGCGCGACTTCCGCACGGCGACGCGCTTCACCCGCCCCGGCGCCGACGCGACCCTGGCCGTCGAGCGCCTCGGCGAGGGGAAGGTCACGCCGAAGGCGGCGCACACCGCGGTCGTCAAGGACCTCCTCGACGGCTACCAGGCGCGGATGCGCGAGCTGCTCGACGACGCCAACTCAGCCGCCGGACGCGGATTCGCGACGCGGCAGGCCGAGGCCGCCGCGCAGGCCGCCGGCTACTGGCGCATCCTGCGCGCCCGCTACGCCCAGGACCGCGGCGAGGCCGCCGCGGAGCGGATGACCACGGCGGTCGACGCGCTCGCCACGGCCGCCGCCGCGCGCGACCAGGTGACGTGGAAGGCGCGCTTCGGCGACGTGACGCGGGCACTGGACGGCTTCACGGCAGCGCCGTTCACCCAGCCGGAGGCCGCGCGCCGCGCGCAGCAGCTGCTGCGCTTCCTGGCGCTGGTCCCGGTGGAGTACGACCGCGGCGTGTCGGGCACGAAGGTCACGCTCGACTTCGAGATCCAGGAGGCCGTGGCGTTCCGCACGGGCGCGGCGGCGGCGTTCACCGATCTGCGGGCGCAGCTCGCGCGGCGCGACGAGGCCGCGACGCAGGCGGTCGCGGACGACCTGGAGAAGCTGCGGACGCTCATCGCCACGGCGGCCGAGCGCAAGGAGGGCGTGCCGGAGGCCGGGGAGGTCACGGCCGTCACCGACCGTGCCGAGGCGGGGCTGGATCGCATCCTCCCGAAGGCGTGGAAGGAGCAGACCGACGAGTCCGACTACGACCTCATCGCGATCACGCTGGACCGGATGGAGGCCGCGGTCGGCGCGGCCGAGTACAAGAAGGCCGAGCAGGCGCGCCTGGAGGCGTATGCGTTCTTCGAGTTCGGCCCCGAGCGGCGGCTGAAGGCCTTCGACCCCGGTCTGGCGATCGACGTCGAGGGCCTCATCTGGTTCGGCGCGCGCGACCAGCCCGGGCTCGCGGAGCTGATCGCCAAGCGCGCCGCACGGCGCCAGGTGCACGAGACGCGCCTCGTGCTCGACGACGCGCTCGGCGACGCCGCGGCGACGCTGGGCGACAGCGCCAACAAGGCGACCGTCGTCACCAACTCGGCCGTGCTCGTGTTCCGCGAGGGCCTGGAGGCGGTGCTCATCCTGGCCGCGATCACGGCGTCGTTCGTCGGCGCGAAGCGGCGGTTGCGGCGGCCGATCTTCATCGGCGCGGTCCTCGGGCTCGTGGCGTCCGGCATCACGTGGGTGCTCGCCCAGACCCTCCTGCAGTCGCTGGATCAGTTCGGCGAGAAGCTCGAGGCGGTGGTGGGCCTCGTGGCGATCGCCGTGCTGCTCCTGGTCACGAACTGGTTCTTCCACCGCGTGTACTGGAGCGAGTGGATCGGCCGGTTCCACCGCCAGCGCAAGCGGCTGGAGAAGGTGAGCAAGACCGGGTTCATCTCCGCCCAGGCGCTCGGCCTCCTCCTGCTGGGGCTGTCCAGCGTGTACCGCGAGGGCTTCGAGACGGTGCTGTTCCTGCAGTCGCTGGAGCTGTCGGCGGGCGCGGCCACGGTGCTCGAGGGCACCGCGCTGGGCCTGCTGCTGACGTTCGCGGTCGCTGCGGCGATCTTCATCTTCCAGCAGAAGCTGCCCTACAAGAAGATGCTGGTCTTCACCGGCGTGATGATCGGCGTGGTGCTCGTCGTCATGGTGGGCCAGACGGCGCGGACGATGCAGGGCACCGGCTGGCTGCCGATCACGTCGATCGACATCGACCTTCCGTACTGGCTCGGGCTGTGGTTCGGCGTGTTCCCGACGGTCGAGACGCTGCTCGCGCAGGCCGTCGCTGCGCTGTTCGTGATCGGCTCCTACTTCGTCGCGCAGGAGGTCAGGGTCAAGCGCCCGCGCCGCAAGGCGCCGACGGCGGGCCCGGCCGAGGCCCAGCCGGCGGGGGGCGAGGTCACGGCGGCCGCCGAGCAGCCGCCGCCCGTCGAGACGCCGTCGCGCTAGGCGACGCGGGAGACGACGAGCCTCCACATCAGCAGGGCACCGGCCGCCATCGCGGTCGTCGCCAGCATCGACCCGAGCGACAGCAACGGGATCCCGGTCAACCCGTTGCCGATGTTGCAGCCGTGCGCGAGGGTGCCGCCGACGCCCATGGCCAGGCCCCCGGCGGCGGCGCGCGCGGCGCGCGCCGCATCGGGCAGGCGCAGCCGGCGCGGTCCCGTCACCGCGCCGCCGAGTACGACGCCGATCGCCAGCCAGAGCACATACGGCAGCGCACCGCCGGAGGCGAGCGCGTCTCGGGAGCCCTCCGCCGCCCCGACGAAGCCGAGCCCATAGCCGTAGCCGGCGGCATCCGCCGCGATCCAGGCCGCGGCGGCCACCAGACCGAGGGCCAGGCCGGGGATGAGCCCGCGTGGGCCGCGACGCGCGAGCAGCACCAGGGCGACGGCGCCGATGACGAGCGCCAGCGGTGCGTACCCGACGCCCAGGGCGTCCGGCAGCCCGCGCGCGCTGGGTCGCGACGCATCGTCGAGTGCCGTGATGGCAGCGTCGCCCGGGCCACGGATGAGCAGCTCGCCGATCGCGAAGGCGACGATGGCGATCATCAGCGCCACCGACCCCGCTCCGGCCTTCCACAGCATCCCCGTGACGCATCCGCCCGCCAGCGCCATGCCCGCGCCGAACACGAGGCCGCCCACGAGCTGCGCCACGGGGAGCAGGGGGAGGCCGCCCGCGTCGGCGTTGGCCACCAGCGGCGAGACGCCTGCGGCGACGAGGATCGGCAGCACGAGCAGCTGCAGCGCGACGGCGAAGCCGAACGCCCGCAGGACCGCGGGCCGGCGTTCGAAGACCGCGCGACGTAGCCCGCGGTTGAAGCACAGCCCCCAGCGAGTCATCACGACGCCCGTGACCAGACCCGTGGCGAGCCCGATCAGGGCATCGCGCATCCCCGACAGCATGGCGCACGTGGCGGCTCCCGCGGCCCCGCGCTTGTAACGTCAGGGGCATGCCCGACAACAGCTTCGACGCCCGCGCGACGCTGCGCGTCGGCGACCGTGAACTCGACTACTTCGCACTCGACGCCCTGCAGTCCGCCTACGACGTCGCACGCCTCCCCTTCAGCCTCAAGGTCCTCCTGGAGAACCTCCTGCGCACCGAGGGCAACGGCTCCGTCACGAAGGCCGACATCGAGGCGCTCGCCACCTGGGACGCGAAGGCGCAGCCCAGCAAGGAGATCGCCTTCACCCCCGCCCGCGTGGTGATGCAGGACTTCACCGGCGTCCCCGCCATCGTCGACCTCGCCGCCATGCGCGACGCGATGGCCGGACTGGGCGGCGATGCAAGCCGCATCAACCCGCTCGTCCCCGCGGAGCTGGTCATCGACCACTCCGTGCAGGTGGATGCGTACGGGACGAAGGCCGCCTTCGCCTTCAACGCCGAGAAGGAGTACGAGCGCAACCGCGAGCGCTACGAGTTCCTGCGCTGGGGCCAGGACGCGTTCGACAACTTCGCCGTCGTCCCGCCGGAGACCGGCATCGTCCACCAGGTCAACCTGGAGTACCTCGGCCGCGTCGTGTTCGTGAACGACAAGGACGGCGTCGCCTACCCCGACACGCTGGTCGGGACCGATTCCCACACGACGATGATCAACGGCCTCGGCGTGCTGGGCTGGGGCGTCGGCGGCATCGAGGCGGAGGCGGCCATGCTCGGCCAGCCGATGTCGATGCTCATCCCGCAGGTCATCGGCTTCCAGCTCAACGGCGAGCTTCCCGAGGGCGCCACGGCGACCGACCTCGTCCTCACGGTCACGCAGCTCCTCCGTGAGAAGGGCGTCGTCGGCAAGTTCGTCGAGTTCTACGGCAAGGGCCTCGCGAACCTCCCGCTCGCCGACCGGGCGACGATCGGCAACATGAGCCCGGAGTTCGGTTCGACCTGCGCGATCTTCCCGATCGACTCCGAGACCCTGCGCTACCTGCTGTTCTCCGGGCGCCCGCAGGAGCAGGTCGACCTCGTCGAGGCCTACGCCAAGGCGCAGGGCCTCTGGCACGACGAGAGCTCCGAGGACCCGACCTTCTCCGACGTGCTCGAGCTCGACCTCGGTACGGTCGAGCCGTCGCTGGCCGGCCCCAAGCGCCCGCAGGACCGCGTCCCGCTGCGGATCGCCCACGAGGAGTTCCGCGAGGCCCTCAGCGACTACGTCGACGAGGAGGAGGATGTCGCCGAGGTGGAGGACGACGCGCTGTCGTTCCCCGCGAGCGATCCTCCCGCCGTCGCGCCCGGCAACGGCGGCGACGGTCATCCGGAGCCGCAGCCCGACCACCACCACGTGGCGCTCGCCGAGCGCGCGACGCACCGCGTCGACGTCACCCTCGCCGACGGCACGGAGACCTCGCTCGATCACGGCCACGTCGTGATCGCCGCGATCACGAGCTGCACGAACACGTCGAACCCGAGCGTCATGCTCGGCGCCGGCCTGCTCGCCCGCAACGCCGTCGCCAAGGGGCTGACGTCCAAGCCGTGGGTCAAGACCTCGCTCGCCCCCGGCTCGAAGGTCGTCACCGAGTACTACGAGCGCGCCGGGCTCACCGAGTCGCTGGAGGCGCTCGGCTTCAACCTCGTCGGCTACGGCTGCACGACGTGCATCGGCAACAGCGGCCCGCTGCCGGAGGAGATCTCCGCGAAGGTCGACGCGGAGGACCTGGCCGTCGTCTCCGTCCTCAGCGGCAACCGCAACTTCGAGGGGCGCATCAACCCCGATGTGAAGATGAACTACCTCGCGTCGCCGCCGCTCGTCGTGGCGTACGCCCTGGCCGGGTCGATGGACGTCGACATCATGCACGACCCCCTCGGCCAGGACCCCGACGGCAACGACGTGTACCTGCGTGACATCTGGCCCTCGGAGAAGGAGATCGCCGAGACGATCGAGTCCGCGGTGCAGTCGGACATGTTCCGCAAGAGCTACGGCGAGGTCTTCGAGGGCGACGAGCGCTGGACCGGCCTCGAGGTCCCGACCGGCGATCGCTTCGCCTGGGCGGCGGACTCCACCTACGTGCGGCTCCCGCCCTACTTCGACGGCATGCCGGACGACCCGATCGACGTCACCGACATCGACGGCGCCCGCGTCCTCGCGCTGCTGGGCGACTCGGTCACGACCGACCACATCTCCCCGGCCGGCTCGATCAAGCGCGACTCGCCCGCCGGCAAGTACCTCGTGGAGCACGGCGTCGAGGTCAAGGACTTCAACTCCTACGGCTCACGGCGCGGCAACCACGAGGTGATGATGCGCGGCACGTTCGCCAACATCCGCCTGCGCAACCAGCTCGGGGGTGCGCGGGACCCGCTTCCTGAGGGCGGCGTCACCCGGTACCTCGGGGACGGCTCCGGCGAGCAGACGTCGATCTACGACGCCGCCATGAAGTACGCGGAGAACGGGACCCCGCTCGTCGTCCTCGCCGGCAAGGACTACGGCTCGGGCTCCTCGCGCGACTGGGCCGCGAAGGGCACGCAGCTGCTCGGCGTCCGCGCCGTCATCGCGGAGTCCTTCGAGCGCATCCACCGCTCCAACCTCGTCGGGATGGGCGTCCTGCCGATCATGTTCCCGGAGGGCGAGTCGGTCGCCTCGCTCGGCCTCACGGGCGAGGAGGAGTTCACGATCACCGGACTCGCCGAGCCGCTCAACAACGGCGAGCTGCCCACGAAGGTGCAGGTGAAGGCCGGCGACAAGGAGTTCACCGCGCGGGTGCGGATCGACACGCCGAAGGAGGCGGACTACTTCCGCCACGGCGGGATCCTCCCCTACGTACTGCGTCAGCTGCGCGCGGCGTAGCCGAGGGCTGCGCCCTCCGACGGCGATGCGTCGCAGAGCGACGCATCGCCAGGCCCTTCGGGTCTACGGCGCGGGCGGCTGGACGTCGGCGGGCGCTGCCGGCGCCCGCCGCCGGCCCGCGACGCGCACGGCGTCGAGCAGGATGCCGGGGTCGGCGCCCTTGTCGACGACTGCGGCCGCACCGGCTTCGATCGCGCGCTCGCGCAGGTCGTCGCTCGGGTCCACGGTGTACATGACGACCGCGGGCGCCGAGGGCTCCTGACGCACTGCGCGGCAGATCTCCAGCCCGTCCTCCTGGACGAGGTTGCGATCCAGGACCACCACGTCCGGTCGCGTGCGTCGCAGCAGCTGCCAGAGCCCCGGGCCGTCCTGCGCGCTCCCGACCGGCGCGAGGCCCGGCTCCGTGCGGAGAATGGCCTCCAGACCCGCCCGCACGACAGGGTGGTCGTCGACGATGAGGACGCGGATCACACCGGAAGGTTTGCAGGCCGGGCAACGCCTGGGGGTAGGGTTTTCTCCCCTCCTGGAGCGACAGGCTAGATTCCTGGCCCGATGCCTCTTTCCGACGGCCTACGCAGCCTTCTCACCGCCGCGGGCCCGTCGGGCTACGAGCGTGCCCCGGCCGCGGCATTCGCCGCCCTCGGCCAGACCTTCACCTCGGACGTCGTGACCGATGTCATGGGCTCGGTCGTCGCCCGCGTTCCCGGCACGCAGCCCGGCTCCCCGTTCCTCGCCATCGTCGGCCACATCGACGAGATCGGCCTGATCGTCACCCACATCGACGACGACGGCTTCATCAGCTTCACCGGCGTCGGCGGCTGGGATCCGATGATCCTCGTCGGCCAGCGCATCGAGCTGCTGACGCGGGAGGGCACGGTGCCCGGCGTGGTGGGCAAGAAGCCGATCCACCTGCTGCGCGACGAAGAGCGCAAGAAGGTCCCGGAGATCCGCGACCTGCACCTCGACATCGGGGCGCCGGACGGCGACGCCGCGCGCGCCGCGGTGCGCATCGGCGACGTCGCGGTGATCGCGGGGGAGCCGCAGGAGCTGCTGGCCGATCGCGTCGTCTCGCGGTCGATGGACAACCGCCTGGGCGCCTACATCGCGCTGGAGGCCGCGCGACTGGTCGCGGAGAGCGGCGGCGCGCCCGGCGACGTCGCGGCAGTGGGCGTCGTGCAGGAGGAGATCACCTTCGGCGGCTCGCGGACGTCGGCGTTCCGGCTGGAGCCGGACGTCGCGATCGCCGTGGACGTCACCCACGCCACGGATGCGCCCGGCATCGACGTCAAGCAGGAGGGCAAGCACGAGTTCGGCGGAGGGGCGGTGATCGAGCGCGGCTCGACGCTGCACCCGATGGTCTTCGAGATGCTGCACGACACGGCAGAGCGCGAGGGCATCCCGTTCAGCGTGTCGGCCTCCGCGCGCGGGACCGGCACCGACGCCGACGCCATCCACTTCAGCCGGGCCGGCGTCCCGACCGGGCTGGTCTCGATCGGGCTGCGTTACATGCACTCGCCGGTCGAGATGGTCCAGCTCTCGGACATCGACGCCTGCGCGCGGCTCATCGCCGCGTTCGCGAGCACGCTGTCGCCCGAGACGACGTTCGTGCGCTGACGCAGGGGGGCGGGTACGCGCCCGTACGTGAGACGCATCCTCCCCATCGCCGCGCTGGTCATCGCGGCCTGCCTTGCCACCGCAGGATCGGCCGGAGCCCAGTCCGGCGCCTGTCCCAAGCTGAGCCAGGAGTGGTACGGCTCCAACGCCCAGCGCATCCAGACGGTCATCGATGCCCGCGGCACCTGCTCGGGCCTGCCTTCAGGACGGCCGCTCGCCGTGTTCGACTGGGACAACACGATCATCAAGAACGACATCTCCGACCAGACGTTCTTCTGGATGGTGCGCCACGACAAGCTGCTACAGCCGCGCGACCGGGACTGGTCGACGACGAGCACGTACATGACGCGCGCCGGCGCCCGCGCTCTGCGGCGCGCGTGCGGCTCGCTCGCTGCGCCCGGCAAGCCGCTGCCGACGAGCACGAACACCCGCTGCGCGGACGAGCTGGTGTCGTTCCGCACCGACGAGGAGACGACGGGCGGTGACCCGGCGTTCGCCGGCTACGACCACCGCCGCATGGAGGGCGCCTACGTCTGGATGTCCCAGCTCATGGCAGGGCGCAGCCAGGGTGCGGCACGCGCGTACGCCCGCGCCGCGCGCAAGCTGGCGCTGTCGCGACCGCGTGGCGCGATGCAGAAGGTCGGGTCGGGCCGCGAGGTCGCCTGGGTGCGCTACTACGCCCAGCAGCGCGACCTCGTCCGGACGCTGAACGCCGCCGGCTTCGACACCTGGGTCGTCTCCGCCTCGCCGCAGGAGTGGGCCGAGGTCTGGTCCGCGGGAGCGGGCTTCCCGGCCGGCCACACGATCGGCATCCGCACCGTCCTGCAGGACGGGCGCATCACGACGAAGCTCAAGGGCTGCGGCGGCTTCGCCGACGGCTCCAACCAGGTCATGACCTACGTCGACGGCAAGCGCTGCCGGGTCAACCAGGCGATCCTCGGGATCCAGGGTCGCGCTGCGCTGCAGCCGGCGCCCGAGGCGCGTCGCCAGGTGATCGCCGGGGGTGACTCCGACACCGACGTGACCATGGTCCGCGACGCGACCGGCGTGCACATCGCGATCAACCGCGACAAGCCTGAGCTCATGTGCCGGGCGTACGCCAACCAGGACGGGGGCTGGATCGTCAACCCGATGTTCATCGAGCCCGAGCCGAAGTTCGCCGACGGCTACCCGTGCGCGACGAAGGGCGCCGTGGGCGCCGACGGCAAGGAGGGCCCCGTCATCGGTGACGACGGCGTCACCCCGATCCCCGGCCAGCAGGACACGGTCTTCGGGTCCTAGCGCGACCTTGGGCTGGGCACGGCGTTGACAGGGAATGTCCCGCGTCATCGCCGTGCTCCTGCTCGCAGTGGCCGCCGTCGCCGCCGTCCCGGCGAGCGCCTCCGCCGACGAGGCCGTCGGGAAGACGTCCCGCCCGACACCGCTGGCGTCATACGGGGGCTGGACCGCGTGGTCGAGCGCCGACGCGGGCGGCAGGTACGTGTTGGAGCTGCGCTCGCCGGGCGGCGTCGTGCGCGGCGGGCCGCTCCCGTCGTCGGCGAGCCCGTGGGACGTCTCGCTCGGTCCCGATGCGAGCGGCGCGGTCGTCGCGGTCTACCGCCGCTGCCGCGCATCGCGGTGCGACATCGACCGCCTCGACGTGGTCTCCGGCCGCGTCGAGACGCTGCACGCCGTGTCCTCGGCCGCCTACGACGAGGCGACGCCCGCGATCTGGCGCTCGACCGTCGTCTTCACCCGCCGCATCCGCGGCTGTGACGTCCCGTACGCGAAGGACCTGCGGTCGACCGCGCCGAGTCGGCGCCTGCTGCACGCGAAGTGCCTGCAGACCGCCGCGGGACAGACCAGCGTCCGCGGCACGCGGATCCTCGTCAGCTCGCTGGACCTCAGCGGCGCCGACCGGCACGGCGCGGGCGTCAAGGTCTCGGAGATCCGTCGCTACGCGGCGGGGGGCGGCGGATCGTCCGTCCTGCGTCGTCAGGGCTTCGGCGAGGAGTCCGACCTCTTCGGCCAGGTGGCGCAGGACGAGCGCTTCGCCTGGACGGTGCGCACCGGCGTCCACCAGGTCAACACGTTCGTGCGCATCCCGCTCGGCCGCGGCGCCGCGCGGGAGGTGCGGGCCTTCCGCACACTCGGGACCGGCTTCGCCTACACGCCGGACCATGGCTCGCTGTACGTGGAGCTGCAGGACGAGAGCGGGTGCTCGGCCTTCGACTCGGTGCCGTGCCGGATCGTCGCAGCGGCGGCCGATCCGTTCGGCTCGACGGTGCACGCGCTGACGCCGGAGCTGACCGTCGCCTATGCGGGCACGCCGCGGCGGGGACAGCCGCTGGCGTTCTCGGGTGCGCTCGCGCGAAGGATCGTGGCCGGCGGCGAGCAACTGCGCGTCGACCCCGTGCCCGGCGTCTCCGTCGATCTGCGCGCACGCATCGGTGACCAGCCGGAGCGGTTCGTCGGGACCGGTCTCACGGCCACGACCGGCGTCGACGGAACCTGGGCGATCACGCTGCCGTTCCTGCCCGCCTCACCCTGGTACACGGCCGTGGCGGCGACGCCCGGCGTCGTGACGTGGGCCGGGCGCGGGACGGTCGGCTAGGGCAACGGCTTCGCCTCGTGCGGCGGGGCGTCGCAGAGCGACGGATCTCGCTAGGGCTGCAGCGACCAGTACGCGTCGGGACCGACCGGGCGCTCGGCGGCGCCGGCCTCGACGAGCGCCTCGCGCGCCTCGTCGTGATCCATGCTGCACAGCAAGGCCACCTCGGCGGTCGCCAGCGGCGTCCCCGCCCACGCGAGGACCTCGGCGACGCCGGAGGGCTCCTCGCGCCGGTGGAGGCCAGGGGCCACGTTGGCGAGCAGCACCTCGTAGGACTCGATCGGCTGGTAGCCGGGCGCGGTCGTCGGGCCGGTCGCCTCCGTGGCGGCGACATAGCTCGGACAGGTGTAGCGCCGCTCCTCGGCGGGGCCGCCCAGCTTGTGGTCGAGCAGGCGGGCGGCGGGGAGCGGGTCGCGGGCGGCCGCGCGGTCGCCGGCCAGCGCGGCGGCGACGGCGTCGGACTCCGTCCACGCCTGCACCTGCTCCGCGTCGAGTCCTGCGTCCTGGGCCGCACCGGCGACGGTCGCCGGCTCGTCGGGCAGCTCGCCGCCCATGATCCGCACGCGCAGGGCTCGCAGCAGCGACTCCGCCTGCTCCGCCGAGGCGTTGAGGCGCGCCGCGACGACCGCGGCGCACGCGGGCGCCGACGCGGCACTGCGCGGGCGCTCACGCGTGTCGATCGGCATGCCGAAGCGCTGCTGCATCGTCGCCATCGCCTTGGCGTGGACGTCCGGCGGGAACACGGCCTCGACCTCGGAGGCATCCTCGGACAGCACGACCATGCGGTCGGTCCACGCGAGCTGGTCGCCGTACAGCCAGCGCAGGCGCCAGCGCTGCGGCTCGGCGGAGAACGCCCACGGGCACGTGGGGTCCGTGAAGTGCTCGATCGCGACGACACTCATGATGGGACGCTCCAACTCCGGCGGTTGGGTCGCTCTGCGACCCAATCGCGAGCGAAGACGAAGTCTTCGCCGCTCATGCGCGCTGGAGCTTCTTGTAGGTGATCCGGTGCGGGCGGTCCGCCTCGGCCCCGAGCCGCTCGCGGCGGTGCTCCTCGTAGGCCTCGAAGTTGCCCTCGAACCACGTGACCTGCGAGTCGCCCTCGAAGGCGAGGACGTGCGTCGCGATGCGGTCCAGGAACCAGCGATCGTGGGAGATGACCACCGCGCAGCCGGGGAACGCCAGGAGCGCCTCCTCGAGGGCGCGCAGCGTGTCGACGTCGAGGTCGTTCGTCGGCTCGTCGAGGAGCAGGACGTTGCCGCCGGTGCGCAGGAGCTTGGCCAGGTGCAGCCGGTTGCGCTCGCCGCCGGAGAGCTTGCCGACCGCCTTCTGCTGGTCGGACCCCTTGAAGTTGAAGCCGCTGCAGTACGCCCGCGAGTTCATCGTCCGGTCGCCGACCTGGATCGTGTCCTGCTCGCCGGAGATCTCCTGCCACACGGTCTTGTCCGGATCGAGCGCGTCGCGCGACTGGTCGACGTAGGCCAGCTCGACCGTCTCGCCGACCTTGAGCGTGCCGCCGTCGGGCTGCTCCTCGCCGGTGATCATGCGGAACAGCGTCGTCTTGCCCGCGCCGTTGGCGCCGATGACGCCGACGATGCCGCCGCGCGGCAGCGAGAACGACAGGTCCTCGATGAGCAGGCGGTCCCCGAAGCCCTTGCGCAGGCCGTCCGCCTCGACGACGGTCTCGCCGAGCCGCGGCCCGGCCGGGATGTGGATCTGGACCTGGTCGAGCTTGACGTTGCGCTCCTCGGCGACGAGTGCCTCGTAGTTGCGCAGGCGCGCCTTCTGCTTGGTCTGGCGGCCCTTGGGGTTCTGCCGGACCCAGTCGAGCTCGGCGGAGATCGTGCGCTGGCGAGCCTTCTCGGAGCGCTCCTCGTGGGCGAGGCGCTTCTGCTTCTGCTCCAGCCAGCTGGAGTAGTTGCCCTCGTACGGGAGCCCCTGGCCCCGGTCGAGCTCGAGGATCCAGCCGGTGACGTTGTCCAGGAAGTAGCGATCGTGGGTCACGGCCACGACACAGCCGGGGTACTCCTCGAGATGGCGCTCCAGCCACGCCACCGACTCGGCGTCGAGGTGGTTCGTGGGCTCGTCGAGCAGCAGGAGGTCGGGCGCGCGCAACAGCAGCCGGCAGAGCGCGACGCGGCGGCGCTCGCCGCCGGAGAGCCGCGAGACGTCGGCGTCGGCCGGGGGGAGGCGCAGCGCGTCCATCGCCTGGTCGAGGCGGGAGTCGAGGGTCCAGGCGTCGACGGCGTCGATGCGCTCCTGGAGCGCCGCGAACTCGTCCGCCGTCTCCTCGGAGTAGTTCATGGACAGCTCGTTGAAGCGGTCGAGCATGTCCTTGACCTCGCGGACGCCGTCCTCGACGTTGCCGCGGACGTCCTTGGTCTCGTCGAGCTTGGGCTCCTGCTCCAGCAGGCCGACGGTGGCGTCGGGCGCGAGCATCGCGTCGCCGCGGTACTCGTGGTCCTCGCCGGCCATGATCCGCAGGATCGTCGACTTGCCGGCGCCGTTGTAGCCGAGCACGCCGATCTTCGCTCCGGGGAGGAACGCGAGGGTGACGTTCTTGAGCACTTCCTTGTCCGGCGGATAGGACCGGCTGAGGCGGTGCATCTGGAAGACGTACTGGTGGGCCACGAGATCCAGGCTAGCCGCCCGCCCGCCCATGCGGCTCGTGCATCCCTCGCGGCGCCGTTGCACACCGAGCAGCTCATCGGTAGCCCTCCTCCCTGCCGCTGTCGCTACCTTGAAGGGTGTATGCCGCAGGTCCTGGATCTCGAGCAGGCGCTACTGCTCCTGGAGCTGGAGCCCCCGTTCGAGAAGCGCGATGTGCAGGCCGCTCGACGACGGATGGCGAAGGTCTGGCACCCGGACATCGCCCCGCCGGGCAAGCAGATCGAGCACGAGCGCCACCTCAAGGCAGTCAACGAGGCGGCCGACCAGCTGGAGCGCCTCGCCGAGGGCTCGCGGGGCGGGAAGGTGTCGCGCAACGCCGTCAAGGTCAGCGCCGCCGCCGCCCGTGCGGCGCGCGCCGAGGCGGGCCGGCGCAACTACGAGACGCAGGAGCGCGCCCGGGCTGCCGCGGCCGACCGCCAGGCCAACGACCCGTTCGGCGACCGGATGCCCGACCACTCGGTCGTGCACCGCTACGCGCGCTGCAACTCCTACCCCGAGTGGGGCGTCGGGACGGTCAGCGGGATCTACTTCACCGGCGACGGCGACGACGTTCAGCAGTGGGCGCGCGTGAAGTTCGCGCCCGGCGTGCGCACCGTGCCCGCCGGCTCGCTGCAGTTCGTGGACTTCTCCAAGCCCGATCCGGCCCACGACCGCGTCCAGCGCTTCATGACAGCCGCGCAGCACGCGATGGCCGAGGGCAAGCCGGAGCTCGCCGCCCAGCGCCTCATCTACGCGCGTGACGCCGAGCCCGAGAACACGGCGGTCCTGCGGCTCATGACGCTCGCGTTCTGGCAGGCGGGCAACCTGCCGGCGGCGGGCCGCTCCGTCCGCGACTGGGCGCGCGTCGAGCGCGACCGGCCGACGCCGCATCGCTTCGCCGCGCGCATCTACGAGGACATGGGCGCCATCGACCTGGCGGCCGAGTCGGCGGACCGCGCCGTCCATCGCGCACCGCGCGACGCGGACGCGTGGGAGCGCGTCGGGCGGCTGCGGCTGCGGCTGGGCGACCGCGACCGGGCGATCGACGCGCTGGAGACGGCCCGGCGCCTCGTCCCCAGCCTGGACGGCCTGCTGGATCTCGCGCTCGCCTACCAGCTCGCGGGCGATCTCGGCGGTGAGGTCAGCGCGTGCGAGCACGCAGTGCGGCTCGATCCGGAGAGCGAGGTTGCGTGGTCGCGGCTGGCGCATGCGCTCGCGCGGACCGATCGGATGAGCGAGGCGATCGAGGCGTGCGAGCACGCGCTGGCGCTCGCGCCGGACGATCCCGAGGTCCACGACCTCCTCGACCGGCTGCGCGACGCGCTACCGCGCGTGCTGCCCGCCGCCTAGTGTCCCGATCCGGAAACTCGCGGGCATCTGGCGGCGCCGGCTTCGCGACTGCCGGCCCCCGGCATCCACTGCCGGACTCCCAGTACGACCGTGGAATGCCGTCCGTCGGCATCCGCGACCCGGCATTTCCCAGCTGCACCCGAATTTCCGACTCGGGACACTAATGCGGAGACGGGCCGCGGGCGTGCTGCTCGCGGCCGGGCTCGCGCTGGTGGCCGGCTGCGGGTCGGGCGGCCACCGGACGACCCGGACCGTGGCGCCGGAGCCCCGCCCGCCGCAGGTCGCCGCGCCGGAGCTGACGCCGCGCCAGCTGGTCGGCCAGCACGTCGTGCTGCCCGTCGCGGGCCGCACGGTCCCGGCGGCGCTCGCGACGCGCATCCGCCGCGGCGAGGTGGCCGGCGTCGTGCTCTTCGCACGCAACATCGGGACGATCGCGCAGGTCCGTGCGATGGCGGATCGGCTGCAGGCGATCAGGCAGCCGGCGGCGGTCCGGGCACCGCTGCTGCTCATGGTCGATCAGGAGGGCGGGCCGGTGAAGCGCCTGCCCGGCGCGCCGCGGCGCTCACCCCCGGAGATGGCCGCCACCGGTGATCCGGCGACGGCGCTCGCCGAGGGGAGGGCGACGGCGAGGACCTTGCGGGCTGCGGGCATGAACGTCGACCTCGCGCCGGTGCTCGACGTGCCGCGGCCGGGCAGCGCGCTCGCCGCCGAGGGACGCGGGTTCGGCACGTCCGCCGAGCAGGTGAGCGCCTACGGCACGCGCTTCGCGCGGGGCCTCGTGGGCGGCGGCGTCGCCGCGACCGCCAAGCACTTCCCCGGCTTCGGCGCGGCAGCGGTCAACACCGACGCCGCCGCGGTGCGGATCGACGTCCCGCTGGACGAGCTGCGCCGGATCGACGAGGCGCCCTTCCGCGCGGCGATCGCCCACGACGTCCCCCTGGTCATGCTCAGCTCGGCTGTGTACCCGGCGCTCGATCCGCGTCCGGCGGTGCTGTCGCGCCGCATCGCGACCACGGAGCTGCGCAGCCGGCTGGAGTTCGACGGCGTGGCGATCAGCGACGACCTGCAGACGCCCGCGTTGCAGGCGTGGGGCGGCGCCTCAGGCGCGGCGGTCCGCGCGACCCGCGCGGGCGTCGACCTGCTGCTCTTCGCGCAGACCTACGACGGCGCGGTCGCGGCGGCCGCTGCGGTCGAGGACGCCGTCGCGCGCGGGCGGCTGTCGCGGCGCGCGCTGCTGGCGTCCGGCCAGCGGGTCCGCGCGCTGCGGGCGTCGCTGGATGGCCCACCGGCGTAGGGTCGGAACCGTGGCCCCGACGATCGTGGAGAAGGCCGAGCGCCTCCGCGCACTCCACGTGCCCGGGGACCCGCTCGTGCTCGTGAACGTGTGGGACGCGGCGAGCGCCCGCACGGTCGCCGCGGCGCCGGGCTGCGAGGCGATCGCAACGGCGAGCTGGTCCATCGCGGCGGCCCACGGCGTCGCGGACGGCGAGCTGCCCAGGGACGCCATGATCGCTGCGGTCGGGCGCATCGCCGCCGCGGTCGACCTGCCGGTCACCGCGGACCTCGAGCGCGGGTACGGCGAGCAGCCGCGCGACGTCGCCGAGACGATCGCCATGGCCATCGCAGCGGGCGTCGCCGGGGCGAACCTCGAGGACGGCACCGGGGATCCGGCGAAGCCGCTCATCGCAACGGCGACGCACGCCCGGCGGGTGCAGATCGCCCGTGGGCGATCGGAGGCCGAGGGCGTCCCGTTCGTCATCAACGCGCGGACCGACGTGTTCCTCACGGGCGCCGGCGGCGTGGAGGAGGCCCTGGAGCGCGGGCGGGCCTACGCCGAGGCGGGCGCCGACTGCATCTTCGTCCCCGGCGTGCGCGACCCGGAGGCCATCGCCGCGCTCGTCGCAGGGCTGCCGATCGGGATGAGCGTCCTCGCGACGCCGGCCGGGCCGACGCTGGAGGAGCTTGCGAGGCTGGGCGTCGCACGCATCAGTCACGGCCCGGGCCCGATGGGTGTCGCACTCGCCGCGCTGGGCAGGGCGGCCGAGGGGCTGCTCGCTCGCGGCGAGCTGCCGGGCGATCTGTCCTTCCGCCCTGGCTCGAGCTAGTCGTCGGTCGCCGCGAGGTCGTCGCGCAGCGCGCTGGTCGCCTCCAGCTGCGTCAGCAGGATCTGCTTGGCGATCTCGAGCAGCTCGAACATGCGCGGGTCCGAGACGCGGTACAGGACGCTCGTCCCGGCCCGGCGGCTCTCCAGCACGCCTTGGCGGCGCATCGCGGTGAGCTGCTGCGACGTGCTGCTGGAGTCCAGCCCGAGCTCGGCCTGCAGCTCGCCGACGGGCCGCTCGCCGTCGCGTAGGAGCTCGAGGATCCGGACCCGGGCGGGATGGCCGAGCAGGCGGAAGAAGTCGGCCTTCACCCGGTAGATCGGCGCGGCGTCCACCGGGCTCATGCCTCCGATCGTAGCCCGCGCAGGAGGTGCTCCGCGATGGTCGACGGCGTCGGCGGGCAGCCCGGGATCCGGATCGTGACCGGCAGCAGCTCCTCCAGCGGCGGGGCGAGCTCGCTCGCCGCGGCCAGGACCCCGCAACCCATCGCGCAGTCGCCCAGGGCCGCCACGAGACGCGGCTCCGGCATCGCGTCGTACGCGCGCAGCAGGGGCTCGCGCATCCGGGTGGTCACGGGTCCCGTGACGAGCAGGACGTCCGCGTGCCTGGGTGAGGCGACGATGTCCAGGCCGTGGCGGCCGAGGTCGTAGAACGGGCTCGTGGTGGCCCCGAGCTCGTGCTCGCAGCCGTTGCAGGAGCCCGCGTCGACGTGGCGCATCGCCAGCGATCCCGGGTGCCGCGCCACCGGGAGCGCGACGTCGCGGCGCAGGCGGGCGAGTTGGCGCAGGAGGACGAGCATGTCGATCAGCGATCCACGCAGGCGTAGCAGAGCTCGAAGCTCTTGTTGATGAGCGGGAAGTCGGGCAGGAGGTTGCCCGGCACGACACTCGCGAGGACCGGCCAGTTCGCGTACGAGCCGGTGCGCAGGTGCACGCGACCGACGACGCCGTCCTCGAGCCGGACCGCGCACATGGTCCGCCCGCGCGGGCTCTCGACGGTCGCGACCGCCTCGCCGTCCGGGCTCGCCGGCGGCGACGCCGCTCCGGGACCGGGCGGATCGGCCAGCAGCGCGTCGATGATCGCCAGGCACGGCGGCAGCTCGGCGGCGCGCATCTCCACGCGGGCCGCGACGTCGCCGGTCGCGGCGTCGGGTGAGGCCGGCACGAAGCCGGGGTACCACAGCCGGGGCCCGTGCTCGCGCTCGTCCTCGGCGACGCCGGACGCGCGTCCGGCGGGGCCGACCGCGCCCCTGGCCAAGGCGTCGCCGCGGTCGAGGACGCCGACGCCGGCGAAGCGGTCCTGCACCGACCCGGCGAACGCCAGCTCCCGCCATGCCCGCGCGGCGTCGCCGCCCAGCGCGGCGAGGTCGGTGCGCGCCTGCCCGGCGCCGGCGAGCGGAACGCCCCCGCCGACGGCGACCGACCCGAACAGGAAGCGGTGGCCGGCGACCAGGGCGTTCACGCGCTGCGCGCGCTCCTTGAGCGCGGCGAACGCCATCGCCCCGGCTGCGAAGCCGACCCCGGAGCAGATGGCGGAGAGGTCGTGCAGGTGGTTGTACAGGCGTTCCAGCTCGAGCAGCAGCGTGCGCGCGCGGCGCAGGTCGTCGTCGGGCCACTGCCCGCGAGCCGTCTCGCAGGCCTGGGCGAACGCGACCGTGTTCGCGACGGCGTCCGCGGCGCATGCGCGGCCGACGTAGCGCAGCGCGTCCTCCGGCGCACGGCCCTCGGCCTCGCGCTCCAGGCCCCGGTGCTTGTGGAAGAGCCTGGCGTCGACGTGCAGGACGCGCTCGCCGACGACGTGGAAGCGGAAGTGCCCCGACTCGATCACGCCCGCGTGGATCGGCCCGACCGCGACCTGGTGCACGTCTGCGCCGCGGACCGGGACCGTCCACGCCACCGGGTCGTCGGGATGCGCGACGAGCGGGCGCAGCGGCTCGTGACCGTCGAACTCGGCGCCGTAGAGGTCGTGCGCCTCGCGCTCGTCCCAGCCCGCCGCCGGCACGAGGTCCACGATCGACGGGAAGCTCTGCGCGGGTGGGCAGCGCAGGACCCGCGCGTCCCCCGCGCCGGTGAGGGCGGCGCGCAGCTCCGGGAGGCCGCCGGCGTCCGACGCCCAGAGGCCGGCGAAGCGCCGCCCGTCGTCGAGCCCGCGCCGGATCTCCTCGCGCCAGGTCACGCCATCCCCCGCATGAGGTCGGCCAGCAGCGAGCTGTCGACGAGCCAGAACGCCGCCACCGCGAGCGCGAGCTCGCCCGCGACCACGAACGCCGTCAGCGCGCCCAGGCGCCACTCGGCCCTGTCGCCGCCAGTGGGCGTGTGGCCGGCGGTGCGCTCGATGAGCGCGTGCGCGAGCCCGAGGAAGCCGAGCGCCAGCAGGACGACGGCCACGACGACCACCACGGTCTCGCCCGCGGCGATCCCGCCGAGCGCGATCAGCAGCTCGCTGACGAACAGGGGGGCGGGCGGCATGCCGCTGAGCGAGCCCAGGGACACCCCGATCGCCGTCGTGCCCGTGCGGCCGGTGCTGTTGGCGGCGTAGAACCCGAGCGACTTGGCCAGCGCATGCCCGGCGACGTGGATGATCACGCCGGCCGTCGCGAGCGGGTTCGCGAAGCCGATGCCCAGCGCGATCACGCCCATGTGCTCGAGGCTCGAGTAGGCGAGCAGGCGCTTGAGCGGCAGGGAACGCCAGAGGAACGGCACGGCGACGGCGAGCGACGCAAGCCCGAACCCGAGGAACAGCGCGGACGCCCCGCCGCCGATCGCCGGGGCGAGCGCGAGCTGGGTCCGCCACGCGACGAGGATGACGGTCGGCAGCAGCGCCGCGGACAGCAGCGCGCTCACCGGGGGCGGCGCCTCGCTGTGCGCGTCGGGGAGCCAGTTGTGCACCGGCGCCCAGCCGATCTTCGTCGCGAGACCGGCGAGGATCAGCACGAGCGCCAGGAGCGCCGCCTCGGGGTCCATCCCCGGCGCCGCAGCGCGGATCGCGTGGTAGTCGAGTGCGGCCAAGGACGCCGTCGGCGCGCCCAGCCCGGCGTAGAGGACGAGGATCCCGAGGAGGGCGACCGTCAGGCCCAGCGTCGTGAGCACGAGGTACTTCCAGCCCGCCTCCAGCGCCAGCGGGCGCCCGCCCGAGGCGACGAGCAGCGCGGAGACCGCGGTCGTGGCCTCGATGAGGACCCACGCCAGGGCGAGGTTGTCGACCACTGGCACCGCCAGCAGCGCGGCCCAGAAGATCTGCAACGCGACGTAGTACGTGCGCCGTGGCGCGCGCTCCCCGAAGAACGACCCCCCGGCGCCCCGCAGGTACCCGGGGGAGGCCAGCGCGCTGAGCAGGCCGACGACGGCGATCACCGTGAGGAACGCGCCGCCGGCGGCGTCCACCGCGAACCAGGAGCCGCGCAGCGGATCGTCGTGGCGCGTCAGCGCGACGCACCCCAGCGCGATCGCCGCCGCGGCGGTCAGGCAGGAGCCGGTCGTGTTGACGCCGTCGGCACGGCGCGCCCCGGCGAACGGCAGCGCGAGGGCGGTGAGCAGCGCCAGCACGACGGGGGCGAGGACCGCGAGCTCAGTCACGCAGGCTCCGCAGGACGCTCGTGTCGCCCGTGCCGAACTCGTCGTGGATCCGCGCCCCGAACGCGGCGGCCACGCCGACGGCGACGACGAGGTCGAAGAGCAGGCCGAGCTCGATGATCACCGGCATCCCGCCGTGCACGGACAGCCCGGCGACGTAGATGCCGTTCTCGGCGACGAGGAACCCGATCGCCTGGAAGATCACGGGCCTGCGGGCGGCCGCGATGACGATCCCGAGGACGACGAGCGCGACCGCAGCGTGCTCGGCGCCCGGCTCCTGCAGGCCGAAGGTGGGCACGAGCGCGACGGCCGCCAGCGTGACGGCGACGGCCAACGTGAGGCGCGGCAGCGCGAAGCGCTCCGATGCGAGGCGGCGCGGCTCGCGGGTCCGCGTGATCGCGAGCCCGAGGAGCGCGGGCAGCGCGAGCCCGCGCACGAGCAGGATCCCGGCCGGGAGCCACAGGCTGGAGGAGGCGCCGCTGGCCTCTGCGAGCGCGAGGACGCCCAGCAGCAGCGACTGGACGGCGACGAGGACCACTCCGGCCGAGCGCCGGCGGACGACGATGATGGCGAAGCCGAGCGCCACCAGGGCGGACAGGGCGGCCGGGCTCACAGCGTCGCTCCCGCCAGCCCGGCGATGCACAGCGCCGCGCCGCCGGCGAGGAACAGCGGCACGCGCAGGACGCGCATCTTCGCCAGCGACGTCTCGGTCAGCGCGATCGCGACGCAGAGCACGACGACCATCGCGGCTGCGATGGCGACCCCGGCCACGAGCGACCCGGCGGTCGGCGCGAACAGCGTCGTCCCCAGCATGAGCATGAGCCAGAGGCGCGCCGAGGCGGCCCAGGTCAGCAGCGCGAGGTCGCGTCCGGCGTACTCCAGGAGCGGTCCCTCGTGGACCATCGTGAGCTCGAGGTGCGTGTCGGGGTTGTCGACCGGCTGGCGCCCGGTCTCCGCCAGCGCGACGAGCGCGAACGCGAGCGCCGCGCACCACTGGGCAGGGTCGCTCCACGCGTCGGTCCCGGTGGCGCCGAGGACCAGGAGGTCGGTGCTGCCCGATGCCTGCAGCGCCACGAGCGCGACGACCAGGAGCAGCACGCCCTCCGCGAACACTGCGAACGTGAGGTCGCGGGCCGCGCCCATGAGCGCGAAACCGCTGCCCGTGTCCCAGGCGGCCAGCGCGATGGCGAAGCGCGCCAGGGCGAGCAGCCCGATGAGCGTCAGGGCGTCGTGCCCGACGCCCCATTCGGGTGCACGCCCTGCGATCGGGATGACGAGCAGCGACGCGAGCGTCGCTGCGGCGACGACCGCCGGCGCGAGGCGGTAGACCGCCGTCGTGCCATCGACGGACACGGAGCTCTTGCGCCACAGCCGGCGCAGGTCGCGGTAGGGCTGGAGGATCGACGGGCCGCGCCTGCCCTGAAGCCGGCCCTTGAGGTGCTGCACCGACCCGGCCGCCGCGGGCGCGAGGAGCACGCCGCTCAGCTGAAGGGCACCGGCGATGGCCGTCGCCGCGGTCACGCGAGCGCCCCGAGCCGGACGAGTGCGAGCAGCACCAGGACGAGGCCGAGCAGGTAGCCCAGGTACACGCGAAGGCTGCCGGACTGCAGGCGCCGCGCGACGGCGGCGGCGCCCAGCGACCAGCGCAGCACCGGGCGGTACAGGAGGCCGTCGACGTGGTGGGGGACCTCGGCGCGGTGGCTGATCTCGGTCACGACCGATCCCCGCGTGCGCGTCACGACCTCGCGGTCGGGGCGCAGGATCGGCTCCAGCACGAGCCGCATCGTCTTCGTGAACCCGGCCGAGGTCCACGCGAGCGCCGGGTGCTCCTGCTGCCCGCACGCCCAGGCCGCAGCCGGCGCGGCGCGCGGCGCCGCCCGGGTCAGCCGCGCGAGTGCCGCCGTGAGCAGCACGAGCAGCACGAGCAGCCCGACCGGCGCCAGGCCACCGGTGCCGGGCAGGTCCAGGCGCAGGCCCGTGTCGGGGAGCGCGACCGCCCCGGGGCGCAGCCCGGCGAGCACGCCGAGCAGCGGCCCGGCGGCGACCGCCAGGCCCGCGCAGGCCGCGGCGAGTGCGACGAGCGCCGCGCGGGTTGCGGTCGGGGGGTCGCTCGCCGCCGCGACGGCGGGAGTGCGGGGGGCGCCCAGGAGTGCCAGGCCGGCGACCTTCACGAAGGCCATGAGCGCGAGGGCCGCGGTCATCGCGAGACCTGCCGCGGCGACGGCGCCCACGAGGACGGTGCCCGTCGTCCCCTCGTCGGTGAGCGCGAGCAGGGCGTGCAGCGCGAGCCACTCCGAGACGAAGCCGTTCAGCGGTGGGACCCCGGCGATCGCGGCGCAGCCGAGCAGGAACGGGACAGCGGTCCAGGGCATGGAGCGCAGCAGGCCTCCCAGGCGATCGAGGTCGAGGCGCCCGGCCGCGTCGGCGAACGCCCCCGCGCCGAGGAACAGCAGGGCCTTGAACGCCGCGTGGTTGGCGGCGTGCAGCAGGGCGGCGCCGAAGGCGATGGTCGCCCACGTCCCGTGGAGCAGGAGCGACGCGCCGAGGGCCATCGCGACGATGCCGACGTTCTCGATCGAGCTGAACGCGAGCAGGCGCTTGAGCTCACCCTGCAGCAGCGCGTACAGCGCGCCACCGAGCGCCGACAGCAGCCCGAGCGCGATCAGCGCGAAGCCGACCCAGCGGCCGGGGTGCTCCAGCCACTGGAACAGGACCCGGATCAGCCCGTACAGGGCGACCTTCAGCATGACCGCTGACATCAGCGCCGACACGTGCGCCGGGGCCACCGGGTGCGCGCGCGGCAGCCACGCGTGGAACGGCGCGAGGCCCGCCTTGGTCCCGAAGCCGATCAGCGCTGCGATCGCGACCAGCGCCGTCGGGGCGCCGGCCGCAAGCGACCCGCTCAGGGCGCCGTGCTCGGCGAGGACGAGCATCGCGACCCAGACCCCGGCCCCGCCGATGTGGGTCACCGCGAGGTAGACGAAGGCGGTCCGGCGCGTCGCGGCGTCGCGGCGCGCGGCGAGGATCGCCGCGGCCGGCAACAGCGTCATCAGCTCCCACGCGGCCAGGAACGTCACGACGTCGCGCGCAGCGAGCAGCCCCACCAGGGCGAGGAGGAAGGCGCCGGTCAGCGCGACGACGGCGCGCCGCGCCGGGGACCGGGCGAGGGCGTCACGCGCGCAGAGCAGCGCCGGCGCGGCGGTCGCGCAGACGAGCAGGCCGAAGAAGGCGCTGAGGCCGTCGATCCCGAACCGCGGCGCCGGGTCGTTCGTGAACGCCGAGCCCACGGTCGACCCGTCGGCCAGGACCCACGCGCAGGCTGCGGACAGGAGCACGACGCCGGCGAGCTGCGCCGGAAGTGCGAGGCCCGCTGTCGGGCGGGGGAGGGCGAGCAGCGTGCCGATCGCGAGCGCCGCCACACCGGCGAGCAGCAGCGCGGTCATCGCGCCGACTATACCTCGCTAGTTCCCGTTCTTAGAAAATCTGAAGATAAGGAGCTAGAACGACAGCAGGATCTTGCCGTGGTTGCCGCCGGCCTCTGCGAGCTCGTGTGCGCGCGGCGCCTCCTCGAACGGGACCACCTGCGCGACGCGCGTGGCGACGAGGCCGTCCGCGACATCCGCGACGACGCGGCGCAGGGCGACCGGATCGGGCGTGCAGAGCACGACCTCGAAGCGGTGTCCCTCCGGCGCCTCGCTCTGGACGCCGCGCGTGAACACCGCGGTGCCGCCTGCTGCCATGCGGGTCGACGACACCGGCCCGACGGGGACGGCGTCGAGGACGTTGTCGACCTCGTCGATCTCCGTGAGGTCGGCGTCACGGGGCAGCACGTCCTCCACGCCGAGCGACCACACGAAGTCCTCGTCGTCGCGCCCGGCCTGCGCGATGACGCGCAGACCGCGCTGCACCGCGAACTGCGCGCCGAAGGCACCGACCGCGCCGCTCGCGCCGGTGACGAGCAACGTGGTCCCCGGCGCGGGATCGATGATGGCCAGCGCCTGGTCGGCGGTCAGCGCGTTGAGCGGGATGGTCGCCGCCGTGGCGTCGTCGATCGCGTCGGGCGTCGGCAGGACGAGCTCGGCGTCGAGGGCGACGAGCTCGGAGTACGCGCCGACCGTCCCCGCCGTGCCCGGCCAGTAGAGCATCGCCACGACGCGCTGCCCAGGGGCGAAGCCGGTCACGCCCTCGCCGACCGCTGCGACCTCGCCGGCGAGATCCCAGCCGGGCACCACGGGCGGCACGACCTTCGGGTTGCGCTTGACGACCGAGCCGTCGCGGACGGAGATGTCGGTGGGGTTGATGTTCGCCGCGTGGACCCGGATGAGCACCTGGCCCGGCCCGGCGACCGGATCGGGGCGCTCGGCGACGACGAGCGCGTCGGGCCCGCCGAACGCGGCCACCTCGACGACGCGCATCAGAGCGCGTCCCCGGTGCCGCCGGTCTCGTCGAGCCCGTCGAGTGCGCCCATGTCCATGACGGAGAGCTCGAAGTCGAAGATCCGCGCATTCTCGCGGATGCGCTCCTCGCGCAGCGACTTCGGGATGACGACGACGTCGCGCTGGACCGCCCAGCGCAGCAGCACCTGCGCCGGCGTGCGCCCGAGCTGCTGCGCGATCCGGGCGACCGTCGGATCGTCGATGCGGTGCGACTGGGTGAGGGACGCGTAGGCCTCCAAGGCGATCCCCCGCTCCTCGCAGAACTCGCGCAACGCGCGGCGATAGGTGAACGGGTTGAAGTTGACCTGGTTGACCGCCGGCGTCGGGCCGCCCCAGCCGAGCAGCTCCTGGAGGTGGGAGACGCCGTAGTTGCTGACCCCGATGGCACGCGCGAGGCCGCGCTCCTGCGCCTTGGCCAGCGCCTTCCACTGGCTCTTGGCCCAGCGGTTGGGCCAGTGGATGAGGTAGAGGTCGACGTGGTCGAGGCCGAGCCGCTTCAGGCTCGCCTCCAGCAGCGAGCCGGCGTCGCGGCCCATGACGGGCACGCGGGGCGGGAGGAGCTTGGTCGTGACGAAGACATCCTCGCGCGGCACGCCGCTGGCGCGCAGCGCGGCGCCGACGCTCTCCTCGTTCTCGTAGAGGGCCGCGGTGTCGATGTGGCGGTAGCCGACGTCGAGGGCGCAGCGGACGACCTGCTCCGTCGTCGGTCCGGGCGGCACCTTGAAGACGCCGACGCCGAGCAGCGGCATGCGCACGCCGCCGGGGAGCTCGCGGGCTGGCACGGAGGGGTCCACGGTCCCGGAGAGTAGATGACGATCCGCGCCGGATAAGGTCGGGCTCCGTGACGGTCACGCTCTCGGAGGTCACGCCGGCGCTCCGGGCGCGAGTCATGGCGCTCGCGCCGCTCCCGGAGCAGGAGCCGTTCTCCGGTGCGGCGCGCGACACGCTGCCCGCGGCGGAGCTCACGCCGGGCCGCGTCGGGGTCGTCGCCATGGCCGCCGACGTGCCGTTCGGGTTCCTCATGCTCGACGTCGGGCCCGAGGTCCGGGTCTACGCCCCGGGCGACGGGGTCGTCGGGGTCCGCGGCGTCTACGTCGACGCGGCCAGCCAGGGCCGCGGCCTGGGCACGGCGATGCTGCTCGCCCTGCCGGCGTTCGCCCGCGAGCGCTACCCCACCGCGACGCACCTCGCGCTGACCGTCAACACGTCCAACCCGCGCGCGATCCGTGTGTACCTCCGCGCCGGGTTCACCGACACGGGCCGCCTGTACTACGGCGGCCGCCTCGGCCCGCAGCACGTGCTCGAGCTCGCGCTGCGATGAGTACCGAGCGCCGCGAGCTGGAGCGCCTCAACGCGTTCAGCGACGGCGTCTTCGCCATCGCGATCACGCTCCTCGTGCTCAACATCGAGGTCCCGACGGTGCCCGGCGACGAGCTCGGCTCGGCGCTGGCCGACCTGGGGGACGACCTGCTCGCCTACGCGATCGGGTTCGCCGTCATCGGCCTGTTCTGGTTCGGACACCACCGGCTGTTCTCGCGCCTCACCCACTCCAATGGCCGGCTCGTGTTCGTGAACATGGTCCTGCTGGGCCTGATCGGGCTGATGCCGTTCACGACCGGTCTCCTGGGCAACTACGACGAGCCGGTCGTCGTCGCGCTCTACGCGGCGAACGTCGGGATCGCGACGATCGTCGACGGGCTGACGCACCTCGTCGCCATCAAGGGCGGCCTCGAGGCACCGGGTCAGGAGGTCGCCCGCCAGACGCTGCTGACGACCGTGATCCGAGCGTCCGTCTTCCTGCTCTCGATCCCGGTCGCCTACCTGGCGTCGCCGGACATCGCCCAATGGCTCTGGCTGCTGCTCATCGTCGTGGTGTTCATCCGCCGCTGGGGGTAGATGGAGTCCGACACGCTCGAAAGGAGCACCAGATGGCAGCAGGATCTCGGAGCGGCGGCAGCGTAGGGGGCATCGGGCTCGGAGGCATCCTGGTGATCATCGGGATCATCCTGATGATCGTCTGGAGCCTCTGGATCGGCCTCATCATCGTCCTGATCGGACTCGTCGCCTTCGGCGGCTTCGCCAAGGGGAAGTGGTACTAGCCGAGTCGTCGCGGCACCGCCGGGCTGGTCCCTCGGGTCCAGCACCGGCGCGGCCCCGGTCGGTCTAGCTCTCGACGCGGACCCCACGCGCGTC
The DNA here is from genome assembly GCA_963837655.1 of uncultured Solirubrobacterales bacterium. GTDB lineage: Bacteria > Actinomycetota > Thermoleophilia > Solirubrobacterales > Solirubrobacteraceae > CAVVSD01. The sequence goes on along the minus strand of CAWIOK010000021.1, from coordinate 344,443 downwards.
GGCGTCGTGATGGCGGACGGCGTGATAACTCGTCGCGCCTCGACGATGGCTCCTCATGATCAAGTCCGACGGGTCGGTGATGGTCCACGCCGACACCGGTGGCTACAAGCCGCAGAACTGGCGCCGGAAGCCGTCTCCGGGCGGTCCGGCGACGTGGCGCGGTTGCCACTGCGTCCCGCGGGTAGGCACGTCCCGTGCCTTCATCCGGCGAACCCAGCGGGGAGAGCCTCACCCTCACGACCGGTGGCATCACCCTGCTCGGCGTGCTGCTGAGCATCGGTGTCACGGTCGGTCTCGGTTTGAAGGAGGACTGGTCGATCCGAGTTCTGGCGGGGACGGCCACCGCGGCACTGCTGATGGCGATCGTGAAGCTCGGGACCTCCGCCGGGCGTGGTCCGCTGGCCCGGCTCGCCAACTGGATGATCGGCGGGTCGGACGAGTCGGAGCGCCCCGGATGACTCGCTGAGCGGTCTCGGTCTCCGTCGGCTCCCCTGCGTATGGTGCGCCGGGGATGCGTCTTCTCATCGCCCGCTGCTCGGTTGACTACTCCGGCCGCCTCTCGACGCACCTGCCCGAAGCGGTACGCCTGTTGATGATCAAGCCGGACGGCGGCGTCAGCGTCTGGCACGACGGCGGCTCGTCCGTCAAGCCGCAGAACTGGATGACGCCGCCGACCGTCATCGAGGAGTCCGACGGGCTGATCGTCGTCCGCAAGCACGCGGGCTCGACCGAGGACCGCCTCGACATCCGGATCGCCGAGGTCGTCAGCGACGTCACGCACGACATGGGCGAGGCCGCTGCGCTGGAGAAGGACGGCGTCGAGGCCGACCTCCAGGTCGCGCTCGCCGCGTCGCCCCACTTCTGCGGCGAGGGCTTCCGCCTCGTCCGGCGGGAGTGGCCGACGGACATCGGCCCCGTCGACCTCATGTGCCGCGACGCCGAGGACGGCTGGATCGCCGTCGAGATCAAGCGGGTCGGGACGATCGATGCCGTCGAGCAGCTCGCGCGCTACCTCGAGCGGATCCGTCTGGACCCGTCGATGCAGACGTGCCGCGGCATCCTTGCCGCCCAGGTCATCAAGCCGCAGGCGAGGACGCTCGCCGAGGGCAGGGGCATCGAGTGCGTCGTCGTGGACCTCGCGGTGCTCCGCGGCGAGCGCGAGCCCGACCTCACGCTGTTCGCGGCGTAGCGTCCTCCGTCCTCACGCGGGTCGGAACCATAGAGGTCGGCGACGCGCTCGCAGGTGGTTAGCACCCGTGCTAGCCACCTGCGAGCGTCGCGAAAGGAGGAGGGCGGAGGCCCCGAGATCCGCGCGACGCCGGTCTGGGCTGATCTGCTGCGAGGCTAGGCCGCGCGCCGGAGGTACGCGGCGGCGTCCTCCAGGCGGTCGTCGCCCATGTCTGCTCCGCGAGATCTCGGGCGCCGACCGGCACGCCCTGGCACGGAGCTCTCCGGGCGGTGGACCTAGGCCGCCAGCGGCGTCGTCGGCCGAACGAGGTGCGAGCCCGCCCGCCCCCGCTCCACGCGCAGCTGCGCCGGGATCCGCTGGCGAAGCTCGGCGACGTGCGACACGATCCCGATGGCCCGGCCGCCGTCGCGCAGCTCGTCGAGGACCGCGAGCACCTCGTCCAAGGTCCCTTCGTCGTCGAGCGAGCCGAAGCCCTCGTCGACGAACAGCGTCTCCAGCCGCGCGCCGCCGGCCTCGGCGGTCACGACGTCGGCCAGGCCGAGGGCCAGCGACAGGCTCGCGAGGAACGTCTCGCCGCCGGACAGCGACGACGGGGAGCGGTCGCGGCCCGTCCAGGCGTCGACGACGCGCAGGTCCAGGCCACCGCGGCGGTTGCCGCGAGCGTCGTCGTCGGCGTGCTCGAGCGCGTAGCGCCCGGCGCTCATGGACTGCAGGCGCACGGAGGCGGCGGCCGCAACGGCCTCCAGCCGCGCGGCCAGGACGTAGGCGCTGAGCCGCATGCGCAGCCGGTTGCCCAGCCCGCCGCTCGCCAGATCGGACAGCTCGCGCACGACGGCGAAGCGCTCGCGGACCGGCTCCGCGGCGGCGAGCGCGGTGTCGAGACGCTCGCGCAGCGTGCGCAGCTCGCCGTGCCGGCGGCGGGCGATCGCCGCGTCGCCGCGCGCCTTCTCGGCGACGGCCCGCGCCTCGGTCGCCGTGGCCTGCAGCGCCGGGACGTCGGGTGCCGGCAGCGCCGCGGCGTCGGCGAGGTCCTCGCGCGCCGCCGCCGCACTGCGCGCGGCCATCCCCTCGTCCCACGCGCGGACGGCGGCGTCGAGGTCCGTCTGCTTCTGGGGATCGCGCGCAGCGGCGCGCAGCGCCGTGAGGTCGGTGAACCCGGCCTGCGCGATCGCCGCGTGCGCTGTGGCGCGAGCCGCGTCGGCCTCACGGGCGAGACGGTCGGCGTCGTCGAGCAGGTCGCCGGCGCGCTCCGCCGCATCCGCCCCGGCGAGCAGCCCCGCGACGCGGGCCTCGATCGACGGCGCGCCGCCCCGCGCAGCCGCGACCGCCTCGCGGTCGGCGTCCAGCGCGGCGGAGCGCTGGCGCGCCTCCGCGGCAGCCTGCGCAGCCGCCACCTCCGCCTCGCCGCACCGGCGGGCCGTGTCGGCGAGCGTGCTCTCCAGCTCGCCCAGCGCAGCGCTGACGGGCGCGCCGCCCGCCGCGACGCGCTCGGCCTCCTCACGCTCGCGCACCGCCGCCTCGGCGCCCGCCCGCAGCTCGGCCAGCGCGGCGTTCCCGGCGACGGCGGTGGCCGCCGCGAGCCGGTTGTCGAGCAGCGCGAGCTCGCGCTCGGCCTCCTCGCGCGCGCCGGCGAGGCGCTCCGCGTCCGCGCGGGCTGTGCGTACGCGGGTCTCGTCGACGAGCCCGCCTTCGGGGGCGGGGGCCGGGTGCGGATGCTCCGTCGAGCCGCAGACCGCGCACGCCTCGCCGTCGGCCAGGCGCCCCGCGAGCTCCGCAGCGATGCCCTCCAACCGGCGCTCCAGCAGCGCGGCGTGCCTGTCGCGTGCGTCTGCGTGGGCGTCCCGGGCGGCTGCGTGGCGCTTCCGGGCGGCTGCGGCCTCGGTCGCCAGACGGTCGCGCTCCTCGCCGCGACCTGCGCGGAGCTCGGCGGCGACCGCGGCCTCGCGCAGGCCGCCGGCGCGCGCGGCCGCCTCGCGCGCCGCCGCGACGGCCTGCTCGAGCGCGGGCCGGCGGGTCTCGATGTCCGCGATCGCGCGGCGCAGCTCCTGCACCTCGCCGGTCCGCCCCCGCGCATCCCCGTGCAGCGCGAGCACCGTGGCCTCCTGCTCGCGCAGCTCGCGCTCGCGTGCGAGCAGGGCCCTGGCGGCGCCGGCGTCGCCGCGCAGGGACGCGGCCGCGCCGCGCAGCAGCTCGGACTGCGGCGGGCCGCCCACCGCCTCCGTGTCGAACAGCCGCCCCTCGACCTCGCCGTCGGAGGCGCGGACGTCCACGCCCGCGTCCCGCGCTGCCGCCACCGCAGCGGCCGCCGCGCGCCCGGCGTCCGCGGTCGCCTGCTCACGGGCGGCCAGCAGCTCCGCGTGGGCCTGCGCCGGCGCTGCCCGTCGCGCGGCCGCGAGCGCCTCCGCCTGCGCGTCGCGCTCTGCGCGTCCCGCCTCCCACGTCGCCAGCTCCCGCGCGGCGGCGGCGGCCTGCGCCTGGCGGGCGGCCAGCGCGGCGCCGGCCGCCAGCTCGCGCTCGGCACCGGCGAGGCTCGACTCCGCGCCCTCGCTTGCGTCGCCCGCCGTCGCGGCGCCCGCCTCGGCGACGACGATGCACTCCTCGAGCCACGGCGCGGCGCTGCCGGGATCCGATGCCCAGCCCTCGGGCGGCTCGTCGTCGGCGACCTGCGCCGCGCGCGACACCGCGTCGCGGACCGCGCCCATCGCGTGACCGAGCGCGCGCTCCTCCGCCTGGCGCCGGTCGCGCAGCCACGCCTCGACGTCGGCGAAGCGGCCGACGTCGAACAGCTCGCGCAGCAGCCGCTCGCGCTCGTCGCTGCCGGCGTGGAGGAACCGCGCGAAACCCCCCTGGGGCAGCAGCACGACCTGGCAGAACTGCTCGCGCGTCATCCCGAGGAGGTCGCCCAGCTCCTTCGTCGCCTCGTCGTGGCGGGTGGCCAGGACGACCTCGGTGCCGTCGTCCTCGATCCGCACGACCGACACGGCGTGCGGATCCGTGGTCACCCCCTCGCCCCGGCGCTTGGGCCGCTCCTGCTCGGGCGCGCGCGTCACCCGCACGCGCCGGCCGCGCAGCGTCGCCTCCAGGATGACCTCGGTCCGCACGGCGGCCCGGGCGTGGTCGGAGCGCAGCCGCGCCCCGGCGGACCGCGTCCCCGGGACGTCGCCGTAGAGCGCGAAGCAGACGGCGTCCAGCAGCGAGGTCTTGCCTGCCCCGGTGCGCCCGTGCAACAGGAAGAGCCCGGCCTCGGCGAGGTCGTCGAAGTCGACGACCTCCTGGCCGGGGAACGCGAGGAACGCCGACAGCTCGAGGCGGTGCAGGCGCATCTAACGCACCATCAGGAGGACACTTCGGCGACCCGGCCGGCCGTGAGCGCGTCGCCCAGCAGCGCCCGCTCAGCGCTCTCGGCGTCGCTGCCACGGACGTCGCGTACGAAGCGCGTCAGCAGCTCGGTGTCGTCGAGCCCGCGCAGGCGCTCGGCGTACGTCCCCATCGGACGTGCACCGGCGCCCTGTGGATCGAAGGCGAGGACGACCGCGTGGGGGAAGCGCCGGCGCAGGGCCTCCATGGCGTCGCGGGGCCGGACGGGGTCGGTCACGGTGGCGTGCACCCAGGCCCGCTCGTGCGCGGCCAGCGCGGGATCGGCGAGCAGCTCGTCGAGCGTCCCGCGCAGCGCCGCCAGCGGCCGGGCGACGGGAACCGGGACGAGCTCGACCTCCGGCGTCGCGCCCGCGAGGTCGACGACCGCGACGGACTTGCGGTGGCGCGCCTCGGAGAACGAGAACGGCACCGGCGACCCCGCGTAGCGCGCGCGGTCACCCATCCGCTGTGGGCCGTGCAGATGACCGAGCGCGACGTAGTCCACCCCGGCGAACGTCGAGGCGGCGACCGACGCGGCGCCGCCCACGGCGAGGTCGCGCTCACTCGCACATCCGACCGCGCCGGTGACGAACGCGTGGGCCATGACGATCGACCGCGTCCCTGCGGGGCGCGACGCCAGGTCGGTGCGCACCGCTGTCATCGCGGCGCCGAGCACCGGCCCGTGGCCGCGCTCCTCGCAGCCGAGAGCGAGGCGGGTGACGTCGGGCTCGAGGTAGGGGATCGCGTAGATGCACACCCCGCCGAGCTGCACCGGGCGCCCGATCGCCGTCGGATCGGTGCGCACATGCACGCCCGCGCGCGCGAGGAGGACGGAGCCGAACCCCAGCCGCGTCGCGGAGTCGTGGTTGCCGGAGATGACGACCACGGGGCAGATCTCGCTGAGGCGGCCCAGGGCGTCGTCTGCGAGGCGCACGGCCTCGACCGGCGGCAGCGCCCGGTCGTAGAGGTCCCCGGACACCAGGATCGCGTCCACCGCGTGCGAGCGGGCCACCTCGGCGACGTGCCCGATCGCGCCCGCCTGGACGTCGAGAAGGGACTCACCGTGGAAGGGGCGGCCCAGGTGCCAGTCGGCGGTGTGCAGGAAACGCATCACGATCAATGTGTCGTGGGGAGCGGACGGAATCTGACAGGCGCCCGTAGGCTCCCGGCATGACCGATCAGGTTGTCCTCACCGAGCGGCGCGACGGGGTCCTCATCGTCACGCTCAACCGGCCGGACGCGCGCAACGCCGTCAACCAGGCGGTCGCGCAGGGCATCGCCGATGCCCTGGACACGCTCGACGCCGACGACGCCCTGCAGGTCGGCGTCCTCACGGGCGCCGGGAAGGGCTTCTGCGCCGGGATGGACCTGCGCGCGTTCGTCCAGGGCGAGCGGCCGTACGTCGGCGATCGGGGCTTCGCCGGCATCACCGAGCGGGCCGCGCGCAAGCCGCTCATCGCCGCCGTCGAGGGGTTCGCCGTCGCCGGTGGCTTCGAGATCGCGTTGTCCTGCGACCTGATCGTCGCGTCCAAGGGCGCCAGGTTCGGCATCCCCGAGGTCAAGCGCGGGCTGATCGCCGGCGCCGGCGGTCTGCTGCGTATCCCGCAGCGCGTGCCCTACGGGATCGCGATGGAGCTCGCGCTCACGGGCGACCTCATGCAGGCCGAGCGCGCCTACGAGCTCGGGCTCGTCAACGGGCTCGCCGAGCCGGGCGAGGCGCTCGACGGGGCACTGCGGCTCGCGGGCGTGGTCAGCGCGAACGCGCCGCTCGCCCTCGCGGCCTCCAAGGAGATCCTGCAGCAGGTCGGCGACTGGACCCAGGAGGAGTTCTTCCGGCGCCAGGCGCCGACGGTCGACGCCATCTTCGGCTCCGAGGACGCCAAGGAGGGAGCGACCGCGTTCGCGGAGAAGCGCGCGCCGAACTGGCAGGGTCGCTGACAGGCGGTCGAAGGGCGGGCCGTGCGGCTTCGACTGCCGGTCCATATCGGAACCCGCGCTTTGCCGGAACCATCCATTCATGGTGGGCCCGGCTCAGATCGTGGCGTTCGGTGGCGGCGGCTTCTCGATGGAGGCCGGCAATCCGCTCCTGGATGACTACGTCCTCTCCCTGACGCACCTCCAGCGTCCCAAGGTCTGCTTCATGCCGACCGCGTCCGGAGACGCCGATCACTACGTCGTGCGCTTCTACCGAGCGTTCTCGCCGGCGCGCTGCGAACCCTCCCACGTGTCGCTGTTCCGGCGCGACAAGGGCGCGGGGCTCGGGCGTCCGCTGGCCGAGCACCTGCTCGACCAGGACGTCATCTACGTCGGGGGCGGCAGCGTCGTCTCGCTCATGGGCGTCTGGAAGGCGCACGGGCTCGACGAGGTCCTCGCAGAGTGCTGGCGTCGCGGCGTCGTGCTCTGCGGGCTCAGCGCCGGCTCGCTGTGCTGGTTCGACGATGCCGTCAGCGCCTTCCACGGCGAGCCGATCTCGGTGCAGGGGCTCGGCCTGCTGCCGCACTCCAACTGCGTCCACTACGACGGCGAGCCCGCGCGCCGTGAGGAGTACCGCGCGGCGGTCGGGCGCGGCGAGGTCAGCCCCGGCTATGCGGCCGACGACGGCGTGGCGCTGCACTTCGTCGGCACCGACCTCGCGCGCGTCGTGTCCTCGCGCCGCGACCGTGCCGCCTATAGAGTCGAGGCCGTGGAAGGTGAGGCGATGGAGGTCGCCATCGAGCCGGATTTCCTGGGGGCGGCACCGCCGCTCGCCGTGGCTTGAGCACGATCCTCGCAATGGGCGGCGGCGGGTTCACCATGGAACCCGTCGGCGGCGCGCTGGACGAGTTCGTGTTGCGACTTGCGAAGCGGCCGGTCCCTCGCATCTGCTTCCTGCCGACCGCGAGCGGCGATCCCGGTGAGCAGATCACGCGGTTCCAGGCGGCCTTCGCCGACCGCCCCTGCGAGCCGGTGCACCTGTCGCTCTTCCGGCTCGGGCAGCGTCCCGTCGACCTGCGGACGTATCTGCTGTCGCAGGACATCATCTACGTGGGCGGCGGCTCCATGCGCAACATGCTCGCGATCTGGCGGGCCCACGAGCTCGACGTCATCCTGCGCGAGGCGTGGGAGCAGGGCACGGTCCTCGCGGGCCTGAGCGCCGGCGCCATGTGCTGGTTCGAGGGCGGGATCACGAAGTCGTCCGGTTCGCCCGTGCCGGCCGAGGGTCTCGGGCTGCTGCCGGGGTCGCTGTCCGTGCACCTCGACGGCGAGCCCGACCGGCGCCGGCCCTACATCGACGCGGTCGCCTCCGGTGCGCTCCCGCCCGGCTACGCCGCCGACGACGGCGTCGCACTGCTGTGGGAGGGCCGCGAGCTGACGCGGATCGTCGGCTCCAAGCCCGGCCTGCACTGCATCCGCGTCGAGGCCGACGGCGTCACCGAGGTCCCCGTCGAGGCGCTGTCCTCCCGGCCGTCGGTGATGCGCGCGATGGACGCCGACGTGCGCGAGCTGCGCTCGCTGTCGCGCTACCGCACGTCCGCCGGTCGCTGAGCGACCAGCACCACCTGCAGCGCGAAGAGCTCCGGCGCGCGGCGGACGGCCGCGGAGCGCAGCCGGGCGGGCAGGGCGACGTGGGCCTCGAAGGGCAGCGGCGCCTCCGTGAAGCGCTCGTCGACGAGCGCCAGCCCGGCGCCGGCCACGAGCGCGCGGGCGTCGGCGCGGGTGAACCAGCGTAGGTGCGTGCGATCGAACAGCCCGTGGTCCTCGCGTGGGAAACGACCGCGCAGCAGCGCGCGGCGCACGGTCCAATGGGCCGCGTTGGGCAGCGAGACGACCATGCGGCCGCCCGGTCGCAGCAAGTCGGCGAGCGCGGCGAGCGTGCCCCAGGGATCCACGACGTGCTCGAGCACGTCCCCGCAGACGACGGCGTCGAACGGACCGCGCACGCCCGCGAGCACGGCGGGGTCCTCCACGGAGCCGAGGACGACCTCGACACCGCGCCGCCGGGCGGTCTCGGCCGCCGCCGGGTCGGGCTCCAGCCCGAGAACCGACGCACCGCGCTCCTCGCGCAGCGCCACCGCGAGGTAGCCGCCGGAGCACCCGACGTCCAGCGTGCGCGCGCCCCGGGGGACGGCGTCGACGAGCAGGCGGTGGCTGGCGGAGAGACCCTCGCGCGCCACCAGGGTGTCGTAGCTACTCACCGTGGAGCGTCGCCACGAGGTCCCGCGGGCCGCCATGGTCGCGGTGCTCGCAGAGGTAGACGCCCTGCCAGGTCCCGAGCGCGAGTCGGCCGTCGGCGATCGGCAGGGTCAGCGACGGGCCCAGCAGCGACGCCTTGATGTGCGCCGGCATGTCGTCCGGGCCCTCCAGCGAATGCTCCCAGCGGTCGGTCTCCGCGACCACCTTCGAGAACCACGTCTCGAAGTCGCGGCGCACGTCGGGGCTGGCGTTCTCGTTCAGCGTCAGCGAGGCCGACGTGTGGCGGATGAACAGGTGCGCGAGTCCGACGCGCAGCTGCCGCAGCTCGGGCATCGCGTCGAGGATCTCGCCGGTGACGAGATGGAAGCCGCGCTCGCGCGGGCGCAGCGTGATCTGCCGCTGGAGCCACATCAGGTCGGCAATCGTGCCACGGCGAGGTCGACGCGGTCGCCGCGGAACGGGACGCCCTCCTCGTCGAGGAGCTCGCGCTGGTGGGCGCCCTTGGCCAGCGATCCGTCGGCGCGCACGACGCGCCACCACGTCACGTCGGGATCGTGGTTCTCGCTGAGGACGGTGCCGGCGAAGCGCGGTGCGCCGGGTGAGACGTCGCCGTAGGTCCGCACGAACCCCGGCGGGATCTCCTGGATGCGCTCCAGCACCCGCGCCGCGCGGTCACTCACAGCGGGCCTTGGCGGCGAGGATCTGCTCCAGCGTGCGTGGCGGAACCGGCAGCGGCGTCGCCGCCCCGGGGCGCAGGCCGTCGAGCATGATGCCGAGGTACCGGCGCCAGAGATCCGGCGCGTCGCCGCCGCCGGCCTGGCACGTGCCGGCCGCCCCGGCCGCCAGCAGCGGCAGGTCGGTGGCCGACACGTCGTCGCGCAGCACACCGCCCGCCCGCGCGCGGTCGACGACCGCCTCCAGGCGGGTCATGAGGTCGACGTGGCGGGCGTGCAGGTGCTCGTCGCCGCTGACGCTGCCGCCGATCGCCTCGAACAGCCCGCGGTCGCGCGCCTGCGTCCGCGCGATGGTCTCCATCGCGATGACCAGGCCGGCCCATGGATCGGGGTCGGCGAGCGCGGACTCCAGCCCCTCCCGCATCTCGCAGATGCGCGCGTCGACGACCGCGACGATGAGGTCCTGCTTGGTCGGGAACCGGCGGAAGACCGTCGCGCTGCCGACGCCCGCCCGCTGTGCGATCTCCGCGACCCCCGCGTCCAGCCCGCGCTCGGCGAAGACTGCGGCGGCAGCGTCGAGCACGAGCAGGCGGTTGCGCTCCGCGTCCGCGCGCAGGGCGCGGCGCGGAGCCTCGGCGGCGACGGGAGCCTCAGGCACCGACCGCCACCGGTTGGCCTTCGGCGGCTGCCACCGCCGCCATGTCGCGCGTGCGCAGCACCGAGACGAGGACGATGGCGCCGAGGACGAGCAGTCCGATGCCGCCCAGGTAGGCGACGTGGAACCCTTCGACAAGCGCCTCCAGCCGCTGCTGCGGGCTCGGCGACCCGCCGAGGTCACTGAGCACGCTCGTCGTGTGGTTCGCAGCGATCGTCGACAGGACCGCCAGGCCGAGCGCGCCGCCCACCTGCTGCGACGTGTTGAACAGGCCCGACGCCAGGCCTGCGTCGGAGGCTGAGACCCCCGTCGTCGCGACGAGCGTCAGCGGCAGGAACGTCATGCCCATGCCGATCGACATCGGGATGATGCCCGGCAGCAGGTTGCCGAGGTACGTCCCGTCCACCCCGGCGCCCCGGAGGATGACGAGACCGACGATCGCGAGCCCGATGCCGATGAGCGCGATGTAGTGCACGGGGATCCGTCGCGCGATCGGCTGCGAGACGCCCGCACCGATGATGATGCCCACGGTGAACGGCAGGAACGCGAGCCCCGCCTGCAGGGGCGAGTAGCCGAGCACGCCCTGCACGTAGAGCGACACGAGGAAGAAGAAGGCGTACATGCCGCCGATCACGAGCAACATCGTCGCATTCGCGCCCGAGATGTTGCGCGAGCGGAAGAGGCTGAGGCGGATGAGCGGCGCCTTCGAGCGCGACTCGATGAGCACGAACCCGGCGAGCAGCGCGACGGCGACGAGTCCCAGACCCAGCGTCCGCACGGAGGACCAGCCGTAGTCCCCGGCCTTCACGAGCGCGAACACGAGCACCATGAGGCCGGCCGTCACCGAGATCGCGCCGGGCAGGTCGATGCTGTCCGGGCGCTCCGGGGCGACCGATTCCGGGACGTAGCGCGTCGACATCACGAACGTGGCGACGCCGATCGGCACGTTGACGAAGAAGATCCACTCCCACGACAGCAGGTCGGTGAGGACGCCGCCCAGCAGCAGGCCGAACGCGGCGCCGCCCGCGGCGATCGCGCTCCACACGCCGAGCGCCTTCGCCCGGTCCTCACCCTCGGCGAACGTGGTCGTGATGATCGACAGCGCCGCCGGGGACACGAGCGCGGCGCCCAGGCCCTGCAGCGCGCGGAACGCGATGAGCATCCCGCCCGACTGCGACAGCCCGTTGGCCAGCGACGCGGCGGTGAAGATCACGATGCCGGCCAGGAAGATGCGCTTGCGGCCGAACAGGTCTCCCGCTCGACCGCCGAGCAGCAGGAATCCGCCGAACACGAGCGTGTAGGCGTTGATCACCCATTGGAGGCTGCCCTGCGAGAAGTCGAGATCAGTCTGGATCGATGGCAGCGCCACGTTGACGATCGTCGCGTCGAGCACGACCATGAACTGCGCGAGGCAGACGAGGACGAGGACGAGCCAGCGGTTGGTCTCGGTACGGGCTTGCGGCATGCGGAGGCTCCGGGTACGTAAGCGGATCGGTCGATCCGGTTATAGTCGCCCGCGCAACGATCGGCCACGTCGTGTGACCGATCGCACTGAGCCGCCGGCTATCTGTCGCCGGGCCGTTTCTTGGGGTACAGCGTGATCGGCCGGGTGACGTCGAGCGCGGTGTCCAGGATGCGGCTCTGCTCCAGGACGTGCGCGGCGGGGTAGCCCTCGCCGGTCGACGCGCGCTCGGGGCGCCCGACGTAGCCGAAGCGCAGCTGCTCGGGCAGGATCTGCATGAGTCGCGGGCCCATGTGCGCACGGGCGCCCATGTTGCGCGGCTCCTCCTGCACCCACACGACCTCCTGGAGGTTCGGGTAGGTCGCGAGCAGCTCGACGAGCTGGGCCTCCGGGAAGGGGTACAGCAACTCGACGCGCCCGACCGCGACGGCCTCGTTGTTCTCGCGCTTGGCGTGCCCGACGAGGTCGTAGTAGATCTTGCCCGTGCACAGGATGAGCCGGGTGACCTTGTCGACGTCGATCCACGGCTCGGCCAGGACGGGGTAGAACCGCGTCTCCGAGAGGTGCTCGATCCGGTTGGACGCCTGCGGCAGCCGGAGCAGCGACTTCGGGGTCATGATGATCAGCGGCCGCTGCTTCGGGATCTTCGCCTGACGGCGGATCAGGTGGAACATCTGCGCCGGCGTGGTCAGGTTCGCGACGCGGATGTTGCCCTCCGCCGCGAGCTGCAGGTAGCGCTCGAGGCGCGCGCTGGAGTGCTCGGGACCCGAGCCCTCGTAGCCGTGCGGCAGCAGCATCGTCAGCCGGGTCGTCTGGCCCCACTTGGCCAGGCCGGAGACGAGGAACTGGTCCACGATGACCTGCGCGCTGTTGGCGAAGTCGCCGAACTGCGCCTCCCACATGACCAGTGCGTCCGGCGCCTCGGCGCTGTAGCCGTACTCGAAGCCGAGCGCCGCGATCTCGCTCAGCGGCGAGTTGTGGAGCTCGAACGGCGCCTTCGCCTCGTCGAGGTGCTGGATCGGGCTGTAGGTCTGGCCGGTCTTCGCGTCGTGCAGGACCATGTGGCGCTGGGAGAACGTCCCGCGCTCGGAGTCCTGGCCGGTGAGGCGGATCGGCGTCCCCTCGGTGACGAGCGACGCGATCGCGAGCGCCTCGGCCTGGCCCCAGTCGATCCGGCCGCCCTCGTCGAGCGCCTTGCGGCGACGATCGAGCTGGCCGCCGAGCTTGGGGTGGACCGTGAACGACTCGGGGACTCGCAGCAGCTGCTCGTTGAGCACCCGCAGCACTCCGGCGTCGACCGCGGTCGGGACGTCGGGGGACGGGGAGCGATCGAGCTGGTACTCGCCTGTGGGCTGCTCGACGTCACCCGCATCCTCGGCGGCCTTGATCTTGGCCTTCAGGTCGGCGTGCGTCTGGGACAGGTGGTCCCACATCGCCGCCTTCTGCTCCTCGACCTCGCCGGGCGTGATCGTGCCCTGCTCGACGAGCGACTCGGCCCAGATGTCGACGACGCGCTTGTGCTGCTTGATCTTCGCGTACATCTCCGGCTGCGTGTACGCGGGCTCGTCGGCCTCGTTGTGCCCGAAGCGGCGGTAGCCGATGAGGTCGATCACGACGTCGTGCCCGAACTGCTGGCGGTACGCGAACGCGAGGCGCACGGCCGAGATGCACGCGGCCGGGTCGTCGGCGTTGACGTGGATGATCGGGACGTCGAAGCCCTTGGCGAGGTCCGAGGCCCAGTGCGTGGAGCGGCTGTCGTCCGGGTCGGTGGTGAAGCCGACCTGGTTGTTCTGGATGAGGTGGACGGTGCCCCCGACGCTGTAGCCGTCGAGCGCCTGGAGGTTCAGCGTCTCCGCGACCACGCCCTGGCCCGGGAAGGCCGCATCGCCGTGCAGCACGAGCGGCAGGGCGGACGCGGTGTCGCGGTGGGCGTGCGGGCCCTGGCGCGTCGTCTGGGCGGCGCGCGCGGCGCCGACGACGACCGGGTGCACGTACTCGAGGTGCGACGGGTTGCTCTCCAGGTTCACGAGGATCGTGCCGCCGTCGGGCAGCATGTAGGACCCTTGCGAGCCGTGGTGGTACTTCACGTCGCCGGTGCCGCCCTGCGGGATCGTCGTGACCGCGTCGAGGGTCGATGCGCCCTCGAACTCGGCGAAGATCGTGTCGTAGGGCCGCCCGAGGTTGTGCGCGAGCACGTTGAGCCGGCCGCGGTGCGCCATCCCGACCACGACCTCGCGGCCGCCGTGCGCCGCCGCCAGGTGGATGAGCTGGTCGATCATCGGCACCGTCATGTCCAGGCCTTCGACCGAGAACTGCTTCTGGCCGAGGTACGCCTTGTGCATGAAGCGCTCGAAGGCGTCCACCTTGATGAGGCGCCCGAGCACCCACTTCTGCTCGTCGGACGTCAGCGGGCTGCGGAACTCGCCGGACTCGATCGCCTCGCGCAGCCAGCCGCGCTGGCGGTGCGACGCGAGGTGCTCGATCTCGTAGGCGATCGTGCCGCAGTACGTCTCGCGCAGGTGCGGCAGGGCGTCGGCCAGCGTGGCGCCGGGGACGTGCATGCGCAGGATCCGCGACGGGATCCGCCCCATGACCTCATGCGTGAGGCCCAGCGGCTCCGGGTCCAGCGCCGGGTCGCCCTCGGGCTCGGTGCCGAGCGGGTCCAGCCGCGCGGCGAGGTGGCCGTGCGTGCGGTGCGCCTTCAGCAGCGAGGTCGCGGCCTGGACGGCCTGCAGCAGCTCCTCGTCGATCTGGCCGGCGGACGGCGCGGCGGCGACGTCGCGCCGCGTGGCCGCAGCGGCGGCGGGCGCAGGGGCGGCCGGGGGAGCGCCGAGCGTGACGCCGAGCTCGGCGAACAGACGGTCGTAGAAGCCGTGCTCGCCCTGCAGGAGCTCCTCGACAAGCGCGAGGAACCGGCCCGACTCGGCACCCTGGATGATGCGGTGGTCGTAGGTCGAGGTCATCGTCATGACCTTCTCGGCGCCGATCATCGCCCCGATGGCGCCGAGGCCCACGGGGTAGTCGATCGAGCCGGTGGCCACGATGGTGCCCTGGCCGACCATGAGCCGCGGGACGGAGGCGATCGTGCCGATGCCGCCCGGGTTGGTCAGCGAGACGTTCGCGCCGGTGAGGTCGTCGGCGCTGAGCTTGTTCTCGCGCGCCTTGCTGATGAGCTCGCCGAACGCCCCCAGGAACTCGGGGAACGTCATGCGGCCCGCGTCGCGGATGACCGGGACCATGAGGGTCCGGCTGCCGTCCTTCTTCTCGACGTCGACCGCGATGCCGAGGTTGACGGCGTCGTCGTCGATGCGGTGCGGCTTGCCGTCGATCTCGGCGAAGTGGTGTGCCATCACCGGCATCTCCTCGGTCGCCGCACGGGCGATCGCGTAGGCGATGAGGTGGGTGAAGGAGACGCGCTGGCCGGCGGCCTTGAGCTCCTTGCGGCGCGCGTCCATCGTCGTGACGGTCAGCGTGCGGAACGAGGTCGCCGTCGGGATCGAGCGACTCTCGTCCATGTACTTCGCGAGCATCGCTGCGCCGCCGCGGATGGGCAGCGCCTCGCCACCTGTGGGAGGCGCGGGCGCGGCGGCCGCGATGACCGAGCCCCCGTTGCTCTTCGCCGCGAGGACGTCGGCCTTCGTGATGCGCCCGCCGGGGCCTGAGCCCGCGACACGCGCGAGGTCGACGCCCTCGATGGACGCCATGCGCCGCGCGACGGGGGAGATGCTGGTCCCGTCGGCGACGGACGCCCCGTTGCCCGTGCCTGCAGGACTCGTTGCGGCGGGCGTGTCCGCGGGTGCGGAGGCGGCGCGGGGGGCTCCTGCACCTGCCTGCATGCGCGCGAGGACCTGGCCGACTGTCACCGTGTCGCCCGCCTCGGCGAGGATCTCGGTGATGGTGCCGGTGGCCGGGGACGGCACCTCGGCGTCGACCTTGTCGGTGGAGATCTCGACGATCGTCTCGTCGGCGGCGATCGAGTCCCCGGGGGCCTTGGCCCACTCGAGGATCGTCCCCTCCGTGACCGACTCGCCCATCTGGGGCATGACGATCTCGAGGATCTCACCGGCTGCGTCGTCGGTCTCGGGAGCTTCCTGCGCGGCGGCGGAGCCGCCGTTACCGGAACCGTTGGCGTGCTCCGCGCTCGCGCCATTGGATGGCGCGATCTCGGCGAGCACCTGGCCCACGGTCACGGTGTCGCCTTCGGCGACGTGCAGCTTCACGAGCGTGCCAGCTCCCGGAGAGGGCACCTCGGCGTCGATCTTGTCGGTGGAGATCTCGACAAGGGGTTCGTCCGCGGCGATCTCCTCGCCTTCCTGCTTGTACCAGGAGAGGACCGTTCCCTCGGTCACCGACTCGCCCATCTGGGGCATGACGACCTGGATCGTCGTGTTTACGGCCATTGAGGCTGGACTCTAGCGGGAGGACCGGGCTCGGCCCTCCGCCTCCCCTCCCGGACGAACTCGGCGCTGCCGAAGAAGGGCCCGACGCCCCCGAGCACCGTCACCGCGACGGCCAGGCGCAGCGAGATCGTCTTGAGCCGGACGGCCACGATGCAGACCAGCGACATGACGATCCAGCCGATGCCGTGCGCCATGCCGAACACGAACTCAGCGCCGTGCAGGCCCGGCACCAGCCAGACCGTCAGCAGCGTCACGTAGATCGCCGAGTGGACGAACGAGGCCGTCTTCAGCCGGTTGTAGGTGATGAGGTCGCGCAGCACGTCAGGCGAGGGCCCTGGCCATGCGGCGCAGCTCGTCGCCGGCCTCGGCCGGCCACCGCTCCACGTCCGCCGGCCACCAGGCGAAGTCGTCGTGCTCCGGATCGGGGCTGACCTCGGCGCCGGGCGACAACCAGGCGAGGCCGACGACCATCACCATGTCATGGGGGAGCCGGACGAGGACCTCGACGCTCAGCCGCTCGGGCGACACCGACCACTCCTCCATCAGCTCGCGCTCGAGCGTCCGCGCGGGGCTCTCGCCGACGTCGACGGCGCCGCCCGCGCCGAGTGTCCAGCGCCCGGCCCACTGCGAGAGCCACGCCGCGCGGCGTCCGGCGAGCCAGCGCCCGTCGTGCGCGCGCGTGACACAGAGCGCCGAGATCGATCCGGCGGCGTCGCCGGGGACGAGACGCAGCGACCACCGCAGCGGCTGCAGCTCCAGCTCCAGGCGTCCGTCGACCTCGCCGTAGCGCACGAGCCGCGCCGCGAGACCGTCGTGGCTGGGCGAGCCGCGGCGCCGCAGCGCCTCGATCGCGAGGTCGGCCTCGGCAGCCGCCTCCGGCGCAGGGACGAAGTGCTCGTCGGACCAGCGCGCGACCACGTTCTCCGGCGCCCAGGGGCCGCGGGCGAGGACGTCAGGCTCCGGGACGACGGACACCATCCGCAGAATACGGACCCCGCGACCGCCGGCCCGCCCTGTGTAGTTGGCGTCTACACACTCGGGTAGGCATATACCTACCCGAAAGGATGGGAGCATCCCTGCGTTCTGGGGTGATGAAACCCCATATTTCTTATCGTCCGGACCAGGCGAGAGAGACCGGGGGGTATCAATCCGAGTCCAGCGAGTTCCCGCCCCACGGCTGGGGCAGGGTAGGTGTCATGGAGGTGGAGCCGGTGACAGTGTTGGCCGTCGTCCTCATCGTGTGGACCCTCGTCGCATTCGTGGTGCTCGCGTTCGCGCGGACACTGTGCGCGGCTGCAGCGAGGGCGGACGCGGATCACGCGGAGCGGACAGCTCGACGCCCGGTCGAGGTTCCGCGGCACAGCCCGGTCTCCACCTCCACTGACGCCGATCCGCGGGTCGTCGTACGCACCCTCGCCTCGCTCTGAGTCGCGCTACCCTGCCGCCGATGGCCGACACGGGCAAGGTCGCCAAGAACCTCCGCGCGTTCCAGATCGCGCTGAACGCCCATGACCGGGAGAACCCCACGCACACCGCGTGGGGCATCGGGCTCGCGCATTTCGACATGGAGCGGCTCGGGTTCGACGAGGGCGAGGAGATCCTGCCCGGGATCACCATCCAGTCCGACGGGGGCGTCACGGGGAACTTCCGGGTGCTCTGCGACGGCCAGCACGACTCCGATCTCGAGACCGAGGCCGAGGAGGCCGAGGTCGTCGAGGCGGTCGGCTCCCAGATGGTGCCGACCGCTCCGCGCGAGGCCTGAGCGGCCTCAGCCCAGCTCGACCTCGATCGCGTCGCCGTCGAAGCTGACGTCGCCGGCGACCTCGGCCGACTCGCGCAGCGGGTCCTCATAGCTCCACGCGACGTCCTGCAGCAGCCGGCCGTCCACGCGGGCAGACCAGTAGCTGGCGTAGCCCTTGTAGGCGCAGTGCGTCCGGCGGTCCGACGGCTCGAGCTCGACCTTGACGTCCTCGCGCGGGATGTACACGCGCGGCGCGAGGCTCGTCTCGAGGAGGATCTTCGGGCGCGTGGACTCCGCGATGACCTGGCCCGCGGCGCGGACGACGACCGGGCGGGAGCTCGGGTGCACGTCGACGCGGTGGTACGGGTCGCGCAGCGAGCCCTCGACGCGCTCGTCCTCCACGTACCAGGCGTCCAGCTTGTCCCAGTAGAAGGCCCCGTACCCCTGCAGCCAGCTCGCGCCGGGCAGCGGCTGCGGGTACGCCCAGAGCGCGTCCGGGATCTCACGGCCGTCGACGGTCAGCGTCCAGTACGACGCGTCGCCCTTGAACGGGCAGTGCGTGCTCGTCGCCGTCGGGGTGAGCAGCGCGGGATCGACGTCGGCCAGCGGGACGTAGACCACGGGCTTGATGGCGGTCTCGTGCAGCAGCTTCGCGCCGGTCGTGTCGATGACCGCGCGGTCGCCCACCATCCCGCGAAGGCGCGCGGGGTAGTCCTCGAAGAAGATGCGGTGACGGGGCGCGTCGTCGAGCGAGAAGTTGAACGCGCCGCCGGGGGAGCCGCCGAGCGGGCCCTTACCAAGCGTGAGTGACATGCCCGGAGCCTAGGACGCGACGACAAGGCCCTTGCCGAAGGCGCGGCGGAACAGCTCCACCTCGCGCTCGGCGGCCCAGCGTGCGACCTCGGTGCCCTGGTCGGCCTCCAGGTCGAGGCGCACGGAGCCGTTCTGCATGTGCACGTCGGCGGCCCGCACACTCTGGTCGCGCGGCCGCTCGAGGTCCTCGGCGAGGCGCAGCAGGCAGGCCAGGCGATCGAGACGCTCCTCGTCGCCGGGGCGCGCGAGCGGCCGCAGCTCGCCGAGCTCCGGCACGCCCTTGCGGTGATAGCGGGCGGCCTGGGCGATCAGCGCCAGCTCGGCCGGGTCGAAGCCCGGCAGCCCCGCATTGAGGATCAGGTAACGCGAGTGCTTGTGGTGGTCGTCGTAGTCGACCGACATCCCGATGTCGTGCAGCATGCACGCCGACCACAGCAGCTCGCGCTCCAACGGATCCCCCGCGTGCAGCCCCTCGGCGGCGAGCTGGTCGAACAGCCCGAGCGCGAGGGCGGCGACGTGGTTGGTGTGCGCGCGGTCGACCCGGTACTGGCGCGCGAGGTTCAGCACGGAGTCGCGCCGGACGTCGTCGAAGAGGTGGTCGGGACCCGGCAGCAGCGACTCGAAGAAGACGCCCTCGCGCAGCCCGGCCTCGGTGACCTCGATGCCCGCGAAGTCGCCGACCTCCAGGACGGTCTGCACCACGACGGCACCGGCCAGGATGATGTCGGCGCGCGACGACTTGATCCCTGGCGTCTTGCCGCGCTCGGAGGCGGGAACGCTCGCGAGGCGGTCGACGAGCTCGCCGAGCATCTCGCGCGTGATGAGGAAGCCCTGCACCCCGACGTGCGGCTGGCCGGCCAGGTGCTGACCGGCCGAGGCCAGGTTGCGGACCGTCCCGCCGACGCCGACGAGGCGGTCGCCGGACTCCTCCAGCCAGGGCGCCGAGCCGAGCTCGTCGGCGACGTGTGCGCGCAGGGTCTTGAGCTGCTTGCGCGACACCACGCCCCCGTCGGGCAGGAAGCGCTCGGTCGTGCGCACGGCGCCGAGCGGCCAGGACTGCAGCTCGCCGGGCCGCCGGTCGCGCACACGCACGAGCTGCATCGAGCCGCCGCCGAGGTCGAGGACCACGCCGTCGGAGACCGTCGTCGAGTTGACCGCGGCGAGATGGCCGTAGAGCGCCTCCTGCGCCGTGGACAGCACGCGGACCGCCAGCCCCGTCTGCTCTCGCGCGCGCTCGGCGAAGGCCGGGCCGTTGCGGGCGTCGCGGATCGCGCTGGTGGCGACCGGGCGGACGTCGTCGATCCCGAGCGCGCGGCAGAAGTGGGCGAAGACGTCGATCGTCTGCAGCGCGCGCTGCATGGGCTCCTCGCCGAGCTCACCGGTCTCCCCGAGCCCTGCGCCGATGCGGACCGCCTCGTAGATCTCGTCGGTGCGCTTCCACCAGCCATCGGCCGCCGTGAAGACCACGAGACGGAAGGAGTTGGACCCGAGGTCGATGACCGCGGTGCGCTGCTCGGCGGAGGGGATCGCCATGCGCCCAGGACGGTAGATCATCCGGCGGCGCAGGCGTACCGTTTGGGCATGGCCCAACCAGATCAGTCCGTCGCCGACCACATCGAGCAGCTCGTCGCCGAGGAGCACCGTCTGCTGGAGCACGGTGGGACCGAGGGCGGCCTGACGCCCGAGGAGCACGTGCGCCTGGAGGAGGTGCGCGTCGAGCTCGACCGCCTCTGGGACCTCCTTCGCCAGCGCCGCGCGCTGCGCTCCGCCGGCCAGGATCCCGACGACGCCTCCGAGCGCGACGCCGGGACGGTCGAGAACTACCTCGGCTAGACCGGCTCGGCGACGGGCGTGCCGTACGTCCGGAACGACTCCGGCAGCTGCACGCCCCAGGCCATCCCCTTGAGCAGCTCAGCCTCGGGACGCACGACCGGGACGAACTCGGGGTCGTAGACGAAGTAGCCCCCGGTGGTGACCTCGACGCGGTTGCCACCCGGCTCCAGCCCGTAGAGGAAGAAGCCCTGCGCGGCCGCGTGCTTGGACGGGGCGGCCTCGATCGGCACCTCGTTGTCCAGGAAGATGTCGGCCGCCCGCAGGACCTCCTCGCGCGTGTCGACCCAGAACGCCGCGTGGTGCAGTCGTCCCGACAGCGGCGAGGGATCGAGCGTGTAGATCAGCTCGTGCGCCGCGATCGTCAGGCTCATCCACGCGCCGGTCTCGGTGCCGTTGTCGCGGACGTTGATCTCGTAGAGGCGGAAGCCGATCACATCGGCCATGAAGGTCCGGTCGGCGACGACGTCGCGCGAGAACAGGTTGATGTGGTCCAGCCGCTTGACCGCGCAGCCGTTGCCGGTGTACCGCTGAGGCTGGTTGCGCATGGCGGGGCGCTGGTCCTCGGGCGGGGAGTAGCGCTCGCTCTCCCAGTAGACCTCGCAGACGTGACCGTCGGGCGCGTGGAACCGGTAGGCGGCGCCGTGCCCGACGTCCCCGTCGATCCAGCCGATGCCGAGGCCGCGGGCCTCGATCTCGGCGACGCGCCGGGTGAGCGCCTCGGGGCTCCAGGTGCGCAGGCCCATATGGCCCATCCCCGGCTCGGCGGCCTCGGTGAGCTTGAGGGAGGTGCGGTGGTAGTCGCCCCAGCCGCGCAGGTGCACGGAGGCGCCGTCGACGGCCTCGACGGTCATCCCCATGACGTCCCGGAAGAAGTCCAGGCTCTCCTGCGGCTTCGGCGTCAACAGCTCGACGTGGCTGATGTGAGC
Organism: uncultured Solirubrobacterales bacterium; assembly: GCA_963837655.1. Taxonomy (GTDB): domain Bacteria; phylum Actinomycetota; class Thermoleophilia; order Solirubrobacterales; family Solirubrobacteraceae; genus CAVVSD01. Next base: position 323,220 of record CAWIOK010000021.1, on the reverse strand, counting down.
GACGTCGTGGAGGGGATCTGGCATGGATTGCACACTCTATATAGTCGGCGCCTTCCGACCTGGAGGAGACGCACGTGAAGCACGCCGAGCTCGACCGCCTGGCCCACACCGAGGTGCGCGATGGGGTGACGCGGCAGGTCTTCACCGGCGATGGGGCCACGCTGGCATGGACGACGCTCGCGCCGGGTCACACGCCCCGTCCGCACTCCCATCACTTCGAGCAGATCGTCTACATCGTCTCCGGCCGTGTCCGCTTCGTCGTCGGTGACGACGAGGTCGAGCTCGGACCGGGCGGCATGCTCGTCGTCCCCCCGCACGTCGAGCACTTCGCCGAGACGATCGGCGACGAGCCGTGCGTCGACCTGAGCATCTTCACCCCACGCCGCGACGAGTACGCCTCGGAGGAGTCCTTCTCATCGTGACCTCCCGCCATGTCCGTGCCGACAACCTCGGCAGCCTCCTCCGTCCCGCCGCGGTCCGCGCGGCCTACGACGAGGGCACCCCGACCGAGCGCCGCGACGTCGAGGACGCCGCCATCGCGGAGGCGATCACCCACCAGGAGCGCGTCGGCCTGCCGGTCGTCACCGACGGCGAGTTCCGCCGCCGGCACTTCTTCTCGACGCTGCTGGAGGTGACCGACGGGCTCGACCCCGACGGCTACGTCCGTCGCCACCGCGACGAGGACGGCAACTGGCACGAGGTGCGCACGCCCGCCCCGGTGCGCCGCCTGGAGCGCACGAGCACGATGGCCGACGCGGAGCTCGCCTTCGTGCGCGAGCGGACCTCGCGCCAGGTCAAGATCACGCTCCCCGCGCCGTCGCTGCTGGCGTGCTACTGGAGCGAGGCCGTGTCCGGCGGCGCGTACCCGACGCGCGAGGACTACTTCGAGCACCTGGTCGAGCTGACGGCCGAGGACGTGCGCGCGCTCGCCGACGCGGGCGCCGACCACATCCAGCTCGACGCGCCGCACTACTGCTACCTGAACATCATCCGGCCCGACATCGAGGACACGGACGCGGGCCTGCGCGAGATGGTGCGCCGCGACCAGGAGGTCTTCGCCGGGGCCGAGTCGGTGGCCAGCGCGATCCACGTCTGCCGCGGCAACAACCGCAGCCGCTTCGTGGGCACCGACCCGTACGACGCGTTCGCGGGTGCCCTGTTCCCCGAGCTGACGGTCGATCGGGTGCTGCTCGAGTACGACGACGCCCGCGCAGGCGGCTTCGAGGCGCTGAAGCTGCTGCCGGACAACGTCACGGCCGTGCTCGGCCTCATCACCTCCAAGCACGGGGACATGGAGGAGCGCGACGACCTGCACGCCCGCATCGAGGACGCGGCGCGCCACCTCCCCCTCGACCGGCTCGCGCTGTCGACGCAGTGCGGCTTCGCGTCCGACGCCGACGGCAACGAGATCGGAGCCGACGCCCAGTGGGCGAAGCTCGAGCTCGTGGTCGACACGGCCGAGGAGGTGTGGGGGGCGCTGGTCCCCTAGATCAACAACCGATCCGGGGTGATCGGGAGGTCCCTGATCCGGACCCCGGTCGCGTTGTGCACCGCGTTCGCGATGCACGCCGCGGTTCCGACGATCGAGATCTCGCCGATGCCCTTGGCCCCCATCGGGTTGAGGGCGTCGTCGGCCTCGTCGATCCAGACCGCCTCGACGTCGTGGACGTCGGCGCACGCGGCGACGTGGTATCCGGCGAGGTCGCTGTTGAGGTAGTCGCCGAACTCGGCGTCCATGACGCTCTCCTCGTGCAGCGCCATGGACAGGCCCATGGTCATGCCGCCGAGGAACTGCGAGCGGGCCGTCTTCGCGTTCATCACGCGGCCGACCGCGAACACACCCAGCAGCCGGGCCACGGTGACCTCGCCCGTGTCCGCGTCGACGTGCACCTCGGCGAACTGGGCGCCGTACGCGTGGCGGGCCATCGGGGTCTGCGCCTCGATCTCGGCAGCCGAGTCGTAGAACGCCTCCGTGGCGCCCTCCGCGCGCAACCTCGCGCACGCGCCGACGATGGCCGTGCCCCACGAGGCCGTCCCCATCGAGCCGCCGGCGAGCGACGCGAACGGCAGCGCGCTGTCGCCGATGTCGACGCGGACCCGGTGCAGCGGCACGTCGAGCGCGTCGGCGGCGATCTGGGTCAGGACCGTGCGCGAGCCGGTGCCGATGTCCGACGCCGCGATGCTCACGACGTAGCTGCCGTCCGGCTCCTCGCGCACCCGCGCCGAGCTCGCGCGCCGGCGAGCCGGGTAGGTGGAGCTCGCCACGCCGGTCCCCACGTAGGTGTGCCCCCGCAGGTGCGGGCCCGGTGCGTGATCGCGCGCCTCCCAGCCGAACAGCCGCGCGCCCTCGCGCAGGCACGCGACGAGGTTGCGTGAGCTGAACGGCAGCCCCGTCTCCGGGTCGCTCTCGGGCTCGTTGCGGACCCGCAGCTCGATCGGGTCGATGCCGCAGGAGATCGCGAGCTCGTCCATCGCCGACTCCAGCGCGTACATCCCCGGGCACTCCCCAGGCGCTCGCATCCACGACGGCGTCGGGACGTCGAGCCGCGCGAGGCGGTGGGTCGTCCGGCGGGTCACCGACGCGTACATCATCCGAGTCGCGACCGCGGTCTGCTCGGCGAACTCCTTCACCGTCGAGCTCTGCTCGACGACGTCGTGGACGATGGCCTGCAGCCGCCCGTCGGCGCCGGCGCCGAGCCGCAGTCGCTGGATCGTCGGCGTCCGGTAGCCGGTCAGCGCGAACATCTCGCGCCGCGTCGCGGCGACCTTCACCGGTCGCCCCACGGCCTTGGCGGCAAGCGCCGCCAGCACGGCCGTCGGCCGCGGCAGGCCCTTGGAGCCGAAGCCGCCGCCCACGTGCTCGGAGACGATCCGCAGCTGCTCGGGCTCCAGCCCGAGCACCTTGGCGATGAGCCCGTGCGCCATCGCCGGACCCTGGTTGGAGTCGTGCAGCGTGAGGTCGCCGCCGTCCCAGATCGCCAGCGCCGCGTGCGGCTCCATGGGGTTGTTGTGGTAGGCGGGGGTCGCGTAGGTCGCGTCGTGGACGACGACGGACGCGGCGAGCGCGGCGTCGGGATCGCCCTGCTCGGTGTCCGTCGCGTACGCGGGATTGACCTTCTCGGGCGCGTACAGCGCCGGGTCGTCCTCCCGGAGCACGACGTGGTGGGGCCGCACGTCGTAGTCGACGTGGACGAGGCTCGCCGCGTCGCGCGACACCTCGAGGCTGTCGGCGACGACGACCGCGACGATCTGCCCGCGGTAGGCGACCTCGCGGGTCTGCAGCACCGCGAGGTCCCACTCGTCCGTGTTGGCCACGCGCGGCGCGTTGCCCTCCCAGAGCACGGCCAGGACACCCGGCACCGCGAGTGCGTCCTCCGTGTGGACGTCGGCGATCGTGCCCTTGGCGATCGTGGACTGGACGATCGAGGCGTAGGCGACGCCGTCGACCTGGGTCTCGTAGGCGTAGCGCGCCCGGCCGGTGACCTTCAGCCGGCCCTCGATGCGATCGACCGGCGCGCCCACGGCGCGGGCTGGGGCGACGGTCATCGGCTGACCTCCGCGAGGGTCCGCAGGAGGACTCGCCGCGCGAGCGGCGCCTTGAAGGCGTTCTCGGGCAGCGGCTCGGCTGCTGCCAGCTCGGCGTCGGCGGCAGCCGCGAACGCCTCCTCGGTCGCGGGCTGCCCGCGCAGGGCTGCCTCGGCCCGCAGCGCCCGCCACGGCACGTGGGCGACGGCACCGAGCGCGATGCGGCAGTCGCGCACCACGCCGTCCTCGACGTCGAGCGCCACCGCGACCGAGACGAGGGCGAACGCGAAGGACGCCCGCTCGCGGACCTTCCGGTAGGCGGAGCGCCGGGCGAACGCCAGCGGCGGCAGCTCGACGGCGGTGACGAGCTCCCCCGGGAGCAGCTCCGTATCGCGCTCGGGCTCGTCGCCCGGGAGGCGGTGCAGACCCGGCATCGGGATCGAGCGAGCGCCGGCGCGACCCTCCACGTGGACGATCGCGCCCAGGGCGGCGAGCGCCACCGCCATGTCCGAGGGATGCGTCGCGACGCAGGCCTCGGAGTGCCCGAGGATCGCGTGGTTGCGATGGTGACCGCCGCGCGCGGGACATCCGGTCCCCGGCTCGCGCTTGTTGCAGGCCTTGGTCACGTCGGTGAAGTACGTGCAGCGCGTGCGCTGCAGCAGGTTGCCGCCGACCGTCGCCATGTTCCGCAGTTGACCGGAAGCGCCGGCGAGCACCGCCTGCGAGAGCACCGGGTAGGCGCCGCGGACGAGACGACTCGCGGCCAGGTCGGAGTTGCGCACCGCGGCGCCGATGCGCAGGCCGCCGCCGTCGAGCTCCTCGATCTGGTCGTGCGGCAGGCGCGTGACGTCGACGAGCACCGCCGGGTCCTCGACGCCCAGCTTCATGAGGTCGACGAGGTTCGTCCCGCCGCCGAGGTAACGCGCGCTGGTGCCGGCCCGGTCCAGCAGCGCGACGGCGCCCGCCGCGTCGGCGGGGCGCTCGTAGGTGAAGGGCCTCATCGTGACGCCGCGTCGGCGATGGCAGGAACGATGTTGGCGTAGGCGCCGCAGCGGCACAGGTTGCCGCTCATGCGCTCGCGGATCTCGTGCGCGTCGAGCTCGGGATCAGAGGCCACGTCGGCGGTCGCAAGGCTCGGCCAGCCGTCGCGCACCTCGCCCAGCATCCCGACGGCGGAGACGATCTGACCAGGCGTGCAGTAGCCGCACTGAAACGCGTCGTGCTCCACGAACGCGGCCTGGACGGGGTGCATGACGTCGTCGTCGGCGAGGCCCTCGATCGAGGTCACCTCGGCGCCGTCGTGGGCCACCGCCAAGGCGAGGCAGCTCTTGATGCGGCGCCCGTCGAGGAGCACGGTGCACGAGCCGCACTGCCCGTGGTCGCATCCCTTCTTGGCGCCGGTCAGGCCGAGGTGCTCGCGGAGCAGGTCGAGCAGCGTGGTGCGCGTGTCCAGGGTGAGCTCGTGCGCAGCGCCGTTGATCGTGATCGTGAACGTGAAATCCGGCATGGGGCATGGCTACCCCGCAGCGACCTCGCGTCACCAGACGGTCTCGAACAGCAGCTCCACCACGACCACCTGCAGGGCGAGGATCGCGAGGACGGCGCGCAGCCGAGGGGTCCGCAGCCACGGCGCGGCCGCAACGCAGGCCAGGGGCACCATGAACAGCCAGATCCGCTCGGTCTCCGCCTTCGTGAAGCCGCCGATCGCAGCGACGACCACGACGACCGCCAGCCCGATCGCGGCGGGGCGCCGCGCGACGAGACCTGCGATGGCGGCCGCGATGATCGGCACGCCCGCCATCACACCCCAGGCGACGGGCGACCCGAGCACCCAGAACGCGTACGGGCGGCGTGTCGCCAGCGAGTTGTCGTAGACCTGCTTCGTCGCCGCGAGCGCGCCGATGGGGTCATAGCCGTAGGCCAGGGCGAGCGCGCCGTCGAGGGCGAGCACCGCGACGCCACATGCCCCCGCGAGCAGGACGGCCGCCCGCCACCCCTCGCGCCGCCAGACGACGATCGCCGCCCACGCGCCGACGGCGAGCAGCGCCCAGCTCATCAAGGTGGCGAGCGCGAAGACCACGACGCCCGCGCCGCGCCACCACGGGCTGCGCGCGACGAGTCCGCACGCCGCGAGGGCGCCCATGGCGGCGAACACCACGTCGTAGGAGGAGACGCCGAAGAGCACCAGCGCCGGCGACAGCACGCACAGCAGCGCTGCGATCCGGCCCGTCGGCTCGTCGTCGAGCGTCCAACCGAGCCGGTACGCCAGCGGCGCGCACAATCCCCCGGCGACGATGCAGAGGGCGGCGAGCCCGCCGGCCGTCGTGATGCCCAGCGCATCCATCAGCAGCAACGGCCCGGGAGGGTGCCCCGCGACGTTCACGGGCTGCGACGGCGCCATCTCGGCGAAGCGGTCGAGGTAGAAGTGCACGCCGTAGCCCAGCGTCGGCAGGCCCGGCAGGTACTCGTTGGGGCCCTCGTGGAACGCCCCGTCGATCGTGAACATCCGGTCCCAGCCCGCCGTCCCGTCGCGTCCCAGGTTCGCCGCCATCCCGACCGCGACCGCGAGGGCGTAGGCCGCGGCCGAGAACGCGAGCGGGGGAAGACGGCGATCGAGGAGCCGGGGGGCGAGCGCGACGGCCGCCGCCAGGACGACGACGGCGATGATCGCGCCGACGATCTCGATCCGTGGCGACCACCCCGGCACGAAGGGCGGCGTGGCGGTCCCCAGCCCGCCGTTGGCCCGGCGGATCGCCCAGCCGGTCGCGATGACGGCCACCGCCAACGCCGCCGCGCCGAGCCGCACGGCCCGCGTCATCGCCCTGCCATCCTCGGTGTGTGCGCCGCGTCGCCGCAGCAGTTCTCATCGCGCTGGCGTGCGCCGGGTGCGGATCGCTGTCCGTCCACGAGCTCCCGCCGGCGGCCGAGCCGCCTCGCTCTCCCACCACGGAGGCCGAGCCCGCGAGCGACGTCATCCGGGTCGGGCACGCGCCGGAGGGCGTCGTCGTGGACCCGCGGACGCACATCGCATCGGTGGCCGTCCGCGATCCCGACCAGCTCGCGCTCGTCGACCTGCGGACGCGTCGCGTCCTGCGCCGCGTGGCGCTGCCCGGGGCTCCCCGTCACCTCGCGCAGGATGACGGCGGCGCCACGGTCCTGGTGGCCGCCGAGACCGCGGACCGCTTCCTCGCCGTCGACGTCCCGTCCGGGCGGATCGCCGAGCGCTCGGCGACCGGCGCCTATCCGCACGACCTCGCGCCGCTCGGCGACGGTGCCGTGGCCATCGGCGACGAGCGCGGGGACTCCCTGACCATCGTGCGTCCCGGCGCGCCGCCGCGCACCGTCCGGGTGGCGGCGCAGCCCGGCGGCGTCACGACCGTCGACGGCGGCCGCCTCATCGCGGTCGTCTCCGTGCGGGAGCGCGTGCTGGAGCTCTACGACGCACGCACCCTGCGACGCGTCGCCCGCGCATCCGCCGGCGTCGGCCCGACGCACGTGGCGTGCCAGGCGAACGGCGGGTGGTGCTGGGTCCTCGACACGCAGGGCGACGCGCTGCTGGTCTTCCGCGTCGCCGGCGATCGGCTGGAGCTCACCCGGCGGCTGTTCCTCCCCGGGGGGCCGTACGGCATCGCGGTCGACCCGGGTCGCCTGCGGCTCTGGGTCACGCTGCCGGCGCGCAACGAGGTCGTGGAGCTCCCCGCCCATGGGCGCCCTCACGTCGTGGCCCGGCATCCGACGGTGCGCCAGCCGGACTCCGTGGCGGTCGACACGGCGACGGGTCAGGCCGTCGTCACCGGCCGGACGGACGGGGTGCTCCAGCTCGTGACGCCGTGAGGCGTCGCACCGCGTAGAGCAGGGCCGACAGCACGAAGAGGCCGCCCGTGACCGCCAGCCAGCGCCCGAGGTAGTCGGGCGGCTCGCGCCCGAGGGCGTTGACGAAGTTCGCCGGCTGCCGGTTCAGGATCAGCGGGAACCAGACGAGCAGCAGCACGGCGGAGATCGCGAGCGGGAAGCGCACGTGGTTGATGAGCGGCCGCGGCAGTCGCCGCACGAGTGCGTCCGCGCCCGAGTAGATGGGCAGCAGGAGGAGGTCGTGCACGAGGGCGCCGAGCAGCAGCCACAGCCCGAGGTTCAGCGGCTGCGGGGCGACGCGGACATGGAACATCTGCGCCAGCAGCCAGGCGGTCGCGGCGATGAGCGCGATGTGGCCGAGTGCGCGCCTCATGTGAAGTGCAGCTCCTTGACCCACTTCGTGCAGTGCACGCCAGGGAGCGCGGGGACGATGATCCGCGCCGGGTAGCCGTGGTCGAGCGGCAGCGCGGCGCCGTTGACCTGCAGCGCGAGCAGCGAGTGCGGGTTGCCGATCTGGCCGGGGCCGATCGTCGCCTGGCGGAAGGCGCCGCGGGGCTGCAGCGACCCGGCCTGCAGGGTGGCGGCCTCCGGCATGCCGGACAGCGCCGCGAGGTCGCGCAGCCGCACCCCGGTCCAGCGCTGGGTCGTCGACCAGCCCTCGACGCACGCGATCTGCAGGTCGTAGGTGTGCTGATCCATGCCGGCGAGGTCGTCGAGGGTGAACTCGCGCTCCCCGTCACCGACGAGCAGCAGGCGGTAGTCGTCGCCGACCATGGCCGGCGTGATCCGCGCGACGGCGGCGGTCTTGTTCACGGGGAACGAGGCGCCTGTCCCCCGCGGTGCGAACAGCGCGACCTGGCGCAGCGGCCCGCCGATCGACTGCCCGGCTGTCGTCACCGCGAGGGTTCCCGCGGCGGCCCCGACGAGGCCGAACAGGCCGCGCCGGCTCAGCGTCCCCGGCGCGGGGTCGGGGGACAGCAGGTCGTCCTCGGCGGGGGTGAGGACGTCGCGCCGCGTCGCGTACGCGCGGCGCATCGCCGGGACCTTGACGACGACGTGCAGCACGAGCGCGGCGATGAAGATCAGCCCGCCGTAGTAGTGCGCGCCGATGAAGTTGAAGTGCCAGGGGTAGTAGAGCTGCGCGTTGGCGATCCCGGTCGCGAACTGGAAGATCGCCGAGCCGACGAGGAGCAGGATCCCGATGCGCTCGAGGGCGTTGACCGGCCCGGTGACCGGCGGCCACGCGAACAGCCGCGGGATGACCGACCAGAGCTTCGCGAGCAGCAGCGGCACGATGATGATGCCGATGGTCACGTGCAGCCCCTGCGTGGCCGCGTAGAGCCACCCGGGCGACGTCGGCCAGCCGATGACGAGCAGACCGATGTCCGGCGACACGAGCCCGTTGGCGCCCAGGTTGGGCTGGTAGGCCGCGTGGGACAGCAGCCCGGTGATGGCGACGATGCCGACACCTGCCAGCAGGACGCTGCCGAGCATCGACGTCAGCCAGACGCTGCGCAGCGGGCTGCGCCAGAACGACGGGCGGGTGGGGCCGGGCGGGGGTTCGGCCGGCAGGAGGCGCATCAGGCGGCCTCGAGGTGGGCGAACCAGCGCCCGCCGTCCTCCCAGCGCGCGGTCGTGGCCAGGCCTGCCCGGCTCGCGACGCCGTCCAGCGCATCGACGGAGACGCGCGACCACGGGAACCACCGTGACGCGCCGTCCTCGTGCTCCAGGCGCAACGGACCGGAGCGCACGCCGTCGCCGGGAGGGTCGCACTCGCACAGCACCGTGCCGTCGGCGGTCAGGAGATCGGCGAGCCGCCGCAGCAGCGCCTCGGGATCGCCGCCGATCCCGATGTTGCCGTCGAGGAGGAGCGCTGTGCGCCACCCGCCGGCGGCGGGTACGACGCCGAAGACCGAGCCGTGCAGGACCCGGGTGCCGCGGTCACGCGCGACGCGCACCGCGGCGGGAGACGCGTCGAGTCCGAGCGCGGCGACGCCGAGCCGGGCGAGCGCGCGGACGTGACGCCCCGGCCCGCAGCCGACGTCGAGCACCGGGCCGCGGGCCCGGCACAGGACTCGGAGGTCGGTCGCCCCGGCGCCGGCCAGCCAGCGCGCCGTCGCGAGCTCGACGGTGTCGCCGGAGCGGTCGCGCGCGACGAGGCGCTCGGGCCCGCGCGTGAGCGCGGCGGCGTACAGGCGCTCGGCCTCGGGTGTCATGCGACCTCGGCGACCGCGCGCGCGAAGCGTCCGGCGGGCGCGGCGCGCGCGACGGCACGGGCGTCGGCGATGTCGTCGACGTCGCGCAGGGTCGGCAGCTCGACGACCCGGAGGCCGTGCTCGCGCAGACGCGCGCGCTGCGCCGTGCACGTGTCGTCGCTGCTCATCGGCACCCCGATCACGAGCTCGGCGCGCGCGACGCGCAGCCCGAGCGCCCAGTAGCCGCCGTCGGGCGCGGCGCCCAGCACCGCGTCCACGCCCGGCTGCATGAGGCGCTCGCACGCCAGTGACAGCAGCGCGGGCGTGACCTGCGGCGTGTCCATGCCGATGAGGACGGCCGGACCGCCGACGTCGGCGAAGGCGTGCGCGAGGCGCTCGTCGAGGCCGTCCCCTCGTTGGGGAAGGACGTCGAAGCCGGCAGGCAGCCAGTCGCCGGGCTCGCCGTCGAGGACGCACACGCGGCGGTCGGCGCTGGTCGCCGCCACGGCGTCGAGCGTGTCGTGCAGCGCGGCGCGCGCCAGCGTGGCCGCCTCGTCGGGCGTGCACGGCGGCGTCAGCCGCGTCTTGGAGCGCCCGGGCACGGGAGCCTTGGCGATCACCACCAGAGCGCAGGTCATGAAGGTTCCTTCGCAGTAGACGGCGCCATCGGATCGATCGCACCGAGCAGTCGTGTCATGTCGCGGGTCGCGCGCAGCGTGCCGCGCACCGTCCCGGTGACCTTCGAGCGGCCCTCGCGCGGACCGTGGCGGACGTCCACCTCGGTCACCCGCCAGCCGGCCGCCGCGGCGCGCATGACCATCTCCAGCGGCCACCCGAAACGGCGATCGGCGATGCCCAGGCTCAGGAGCGCCTCGCGTCCGGCGGCGCGCATCGGTCCGAGATCGCGCAGCGCCAGGCCGGTCCGACGGCGCAACGCTCGCGTCACGACGGCGTTCGCGAGTCGGGTGTGCGGCTGACGCTCGCCCTGGCGCGCGCCGAGCACGAGGTCGGCGCTCCCCGCCGCGACGGGCCCGATCACGAGCGCAAGGTCACCTGGATCGAGAGAGCCGTCGCAGTCCATGAAGCACACGAGATCGGCGCGCGCGGCCACCAGGCCCGCGAAGCAGGCGGCGCCGAACCCGGGCATCGGCTCCTCGACGACCCGCGCGCCGAGGCGCCGTGCGATGTCGCCCGAGCCGTCCGTCGATCCGTTGTCGACCACGATCGGATCGCAGTCGGCGGGCACGCGCTCGAGCACCCAGGGGATCGCGGCGGCCTCGTCGAGGACCGGGAGGATGACGTCGGGCACCTTTCTGATCCTTCCCATTTCAGGGCAGGACGCCATTACGGGTTCCTGAACTGTGCGCGTTGCCGCGCTTCAGGACGCAGGAACGCCTACCGTCGGGCCATGGTCCTCGTCACCGGAGGCGCAGGTTTCATCGGCTCCCACATCGTCGAGGCCCTCCGTGGCGGCGGCCACGACGTCCGGGTGCTCGATCTCGCCGACGGCGGGGACGTGCGCGATCCCGTGGCGGTGGAGCGTGCGCTGGACGGCGTCGAAGCGGTCTGCCATCAGGCGGCGATGGTGGGGCTCGGCGTCGATCTCGAGGACATCACCGAGTACGTCGGCCACAACGACGTCGGTACCGCCGTCCTGCTCCGGGCGATCGCACGAGCCGGGCACGTCCGCCGCGTCGTCCTCGCCTCGAGCATGGTCGTCTACGGCGAGGGGCGCTACCGGTGCGAGGAGCACGGCACCGTCCGGCCCGGGCCGCGCGCGGTCGCCGACCTCGACGCCGGTCGGTACGAGCCGCCCTGCCCGGACTGCGGGCGCCCGCTCGCGGCAGAGGCGGTGGGCGAGGACGCACCGGCGGACCCCCGCAACGTGTACGCCGCGACGAAGCTGCACCAGGAGCATCTCGCGGCGGCGTTCTCGCGGGAGACGGGCGTGCCGGTGGCGGCCCTGCGCTACCACAACGTCTACGGGCCGCGGATGCCGCGGGACACCCCGTACGCGGGGGTGGCGGCCATCTTCGCCTCGGCGCTTGCCGCCGGCCGTCCGCCGCGCGTCCTCGAGGACGGCGGGCAGCTGCGCGACTTCGTCCACGTGCGCGACGTCGCACGGGCGAACGTCCTCGCGCTCATCGCCGACGAGCCTGTGGCCGGGCCGCTGAACGTGTGCTCGGGGCGGCGGCGGAGCATCGCCGACATGGCGAACGCGCTGCACGCGGCGGCCGGACCGGGCGCCGCGCCGCCGGAGATCGTCGGCGGCTATCGCCTCGGTGATGTCCGCCACGTGTTCGCCGACCCCGCGCGCGCCGAGCGGGTCCTCGGGTTCACCGCGCACGAGGACTTCGCCGACGGCATGGCCGAGTTGGCCACCGCGATGGGAGTCCGATGAGCGGCCACACGCGCGGCTCGGTGCTGGTCGTCGACGACGAGCCCACGATCGCGGAGATCGTGGCGCGCTACCTCGAGCGCGCGGGCTACGACACGAGCGTCGCGCCCGACGGGCCGGCGGCGCTGGAGGCGGCAGGCGAGCGGCACGTCGACCTGGTCGTGCTCGATCTGATGCTCCCCGGGATCGACGGCCTGGAGGTCATGCGCCGGCTGCGCCGTGCGGCGTCGCCGCCCGCGATCATCCTGCTCACCGCCCGCGGTGAGGAGTCCGATCGCATCACCGGGCTGCGTCTCGGCGCTGACGACTACGTCGTCAAGCCGTTCTCGCCCGGCGAGCTGGTCGCCCGCGTCGACGCGGTGCTGCGACGCGCGCCGACGGCGGAGGCCGATCCCGAGGTCCTGCGGGCGGGCGACGTCGTCATCGACGTCGGCGACCGCCGGGTGACGCGCCGTGGCGAGGACGTCGCCCTCACGGTCCGCGAGTTCGAGCTGCTCGTGTTCCTCGCGCGCCATGCGGGCCGCGCCTTCACCCGCGATGAGCTCATGGAGCGCGTCTGGCAGTTCTCCTTCTACACGGACACCTCGACGGTCACCGTCCACGTCCGGCGGCTGCGCGCCAAGCTCGAGACCGACCCGGACGCCCCGGGGCTGATCGAGACGGTGTGGGGCGTCGGGTACCGGTTCGCGGTGCGGCCGTGAGCCGCAGCCTCGCGGTCGCGCTGGTCGCCGCGCTCGTCGCCTCCGCCGCGGCCGGGCTGGCGCTGGGCGGGGACGCCGGTCCCGCGACGTTCGTGCTGCTCGCACCGCTCGGCGTGCTCGCCGTGCTCGCCGGTCACGTGCTGGTCGCACGACGAGCGAGCCTCGGCGGCCTGCGGCGCCAGTTCGGAGCGTTGGCGCTGCTCGTGATCGCGCAGGCGGCGATCGTCGTCGGCGTCTTCGTCGTGCGGATGTTCGTGTCCGGCCACGACGCGTTCCTCACCGCGATGCTCGTCGCGCTGGGCGGCGACGCTCGGCCTCTGGGTGGCCTACCTGCTGGGCGCGCGGGCGATGGGCGACCTCGAGGCGATCCGTGGGACGCTCGCCGCGGTGGCCCTCGGGCGCCGCGATGTCCGGACCGGGGTCGGAGGGCGCGGCGAGCTCGCCGATCTCGCGGCGGACGTCGACGCGATGATCGCGCGCCTGGACGGCGAGGAGCGCGCCCGCGGCGCCCTCGTCGCGGCGGTGTCGCACGACCTGCGGACGCCCGTCACCGCGCTGCGCCTCCTGACGGAGGCGGTGGAGGACGGCGTCGTGGACGGTGCGACCGCCCAGGAGTACATGGCGCGGATCGCGACGCACGTCCACGTGCTCGGCGATCTCATCGACGACCTGTTCGAGCTCAGCCGCCTGGAGAGCGGGGAGCTGCGCTGGAGCATGGAGCAGGTCACGCTGGGCGAGCTGGTCGAGGACGCGGTCGAGGCGATGCGCCCGCAGGCGGCCGCGTCGTCGGTCGAGGTGCGCGCGGTGCTCGATGCCGGTGACCCGCTCGCGCTGGGCGACCGGGCCCGGCTGCAGCGGGTGCTCTTCAACCTCATCCAGAACGCGATCCGCCACACGCCGCCGGACGGGTCGGTCACCGTGCGTGCCGAGCGCGTCGACGGCGGCGTCGAGATCGAGGTGGCCGACACGGGCGAGGGCATCCCCGTGGCCGAGCGCGTCAGGGTCTTCGACGCGTTCCACCGCCTCGACCCCGCGCGCACGGACGGCGGCGCGGGACTCGGTCTCGCGATCTCGCGCGCGATCGTCGAGGCCCACGGCGGCCGCATCTGGGTCGCGGACGCCGAGCAGGGCACGCGGGTCAGGCTGCGGCTGCGCGCCGCACCCTGATCGGTCAGGACACCGGCGGCCGGCGATCCGCCCACGGGCGGGCGTCCTCGAGCTGGGCGCTCAGCGAGAGCAGCGTCGCCTCCGCCTCGGGTCGCCCGACGAGCTGCACGGCGAGCGGCAGCCCGCCCGGCGAGAAGCCGGCGGGAACGGACGCCGCGGGCTGCCCGGTCGAGTTCCAGAGGACGTTGAACGGCACCCAGCCCGACTCCCAGAGGTAGGTGACCGTCGCGCCCCGTCCCTCCATGATCCCCGCGCGCGCCGCCGGCTGGGACATGACGGGGGTCAGCAGGATGTCGTGGTCGTCGAAGAGCCGCCCGACGCGCGCGGCGAGCCCGCGCTCCATGGTGAGCAGCCGGTCGCGCATCCGGGCCGGGACGAGCGCGCCGGGGCGGGCGAACGCGCGACTGCGCCGCTCGAGGCGCTCCGGCCGCTCCGTCTCGGCGACGATGTCGCGGATCCCCCGGAACAGCAGCGCGAGGACGAGTGCCGTGTCGCGGGGACCGAAGTCGGCGTCGCGCTCCACGACCGTGTGGCCCAGCCCCCGCAGGAGGTCGGCGGTGCCGTGCAGGGCGTCGCGCACCTCTGGGGCCAGGCGGCCCAGGACGCCGGGCGGGAACGACTCCGACATCGCGATGCGCAGCGTCCCCGGTGCGGTCTGCGCCGCCTCGGCGAAGGTGCCCGACAACTCCGTCAGGGCGTCGAGCATGATCCCGGAGTCCAGCACCGAGCGGGTCAGCGCGCCGAAGACGATCCAGTGGCTGCCGTCCGCATCGTGTGGCGCGCGCGGGACGCGGTCGCGCTGGGGCTTCAGCCCGAAGAGGCCCGTGCATGCCGCCGGGATGCGGATGGACCCCGCGCCGTCTGCCGCGAGGGCCGCGGGGACGATCCCCGCCGCGACGGCTGCGGCGGACCCGCCGCTGGAGCCGCCCGGTGTCCGATCCGTGTCCCACGGGTTGCGCGTGATGCCCCAGGTCACGGACTCGGTGAACGGCCAGAGCCCGAGCTCGGGCATCGTCGTCTTGCCGACGACGACCGCGCCCGCCGCCCGCAGCCGCCGGACGACCTCCGCGTCGGCTGCGGCAGGCACCGTGAACGCGCCCGTGCCCCGGCTCGTCACGTGGCCGGCGATGTCGATCTCGTCCTTGACGGCGATCGGCACGCCGAGCAGCGGTCCGTCCTCGCCGGCGGCACGGCGGCGATCGGCCTCGTCGGCCTCCGCCGTGGCGCGGTCCGCGAAGACCGCGCCGAACGCGTTGAGCTCCGGGTCGAGCGCCGCGATCCGCGCGAGGGCGAGCTCGGTCAGCTCGCGCGCGGACGCGTCGCCGCAGCGCATGAGCTCCGCGTGGCCTGCGATCCCGGCGAATGCTGCCTCGGCGTCGGGCACCGAGGCAACCTACTGCCGGCTAGCGACCCTCGTCGCGCGCCTCGTCGCGCCGGCCCTCCTCGTAGTCGCCGGCAGGCGTGGTCGACGACCCGATCTCGCTGCGGGGCTCGGTCTCCTCCGGCGCGCGGTCGAATCGGTTGGGGTCGCGATCGCCCATCAGCTCGTCGTCGGCGAGACCGCGCTCGTGCAGATCGGCGCGGGCCTCATGCGCCTCTGCCTGGGCGCGCTCGACCTCTGCCTCCTTCGTCGCGATCCTCGCCCGCTGCTCGGCCTCCTCGGCGCGCAGCCCGCGAACCTCCGCCTCACTTCGGTTGCGCTCGACCTCCTGATCACGACGACGCGTCAGCTCGCGCTCGCGCGCGGCCTCGGCGCGGCGCGCGCGCATGCGCGGCAGCACGGCCGCAAGCAGGACCAGCACCACCAGGACGACCACGACTATCACGATGATGGCTGCTGTGGACACGGGACCCTCCCTGTTCGTTCACTCCGTTGCACTCGGCTTTCCCGTACGGGTCCGGTGCTACGCGAGATCCTCAGCAGCCGAGCTCCCTCGCCGCCGGGTTAGGGTCCGGACATGGAGGACGAGGCGCCGGTCGTCGACGTCTGGGAGCCCGGCGCCTGATGCGCATCGCCGTCCTGGCCGACATCCACGGGAACCTGCCCGCGCTGCGTGCCGTACTCGCGGAGGTCGACCGGCTCGCGGTCGACGCGATCGTCGTGGCCGGCGACGTCGTCGGCGGTCCGCAGCCCCGCGAGTCGCTCGAGCTGCTGGCCGCGCGGCCCGAACGGGTCCGCTGGATCGCGGGCAACGCCGAGCACGAGGCGCTCGCCGTCCTTGCGGGACGCGTGGTGGGCGACGACCCGCCCGGCCGGGCGGCGCGATGGAGCGCAGCAGCGCTCGACGCGGGCTGGCAGGCCGAGATGGCGTCCTGGCCGATCCACGACGCGCTCGACGGCGTCTGCTTCTGTCACGGCTCGCCGAGGCGCGTCGACGAGGTGCTGACGCGGGCGACACCCGACGCGGTCCTGCGCGACGCGCTCGCCGGGGTCGGCGAGCAACTTGTGGTGGCTGGCCACACCCATCAGCAGTTCCGCGCCGGCACCTACGTCAACGCGGGCAGCGTCGGCCGGCCGTACGAGGGGCGCCCTGGCGCGTTCTGGCTGCTGCTGGAGGACGGCGCGCCGGATCTGCGAGAGACGGCATACGACATCGAGGCCGCGGCGGCCGAGCTGCGCGCGACGGGGTATCCGGACGTCGAGGACCTGCTGTCGGAGTCGCTGCTGGAGCCTGTCGACCCCGCTCGGGTCGCGGCGATCTTCGAGGCGGGCGCCGGCAGGACGACGGATCCGTAGGCTCGCGAGGATGGACGCGCTGGAGAGACTCGTCGCGGTGCAGGCCATCCGCGACCTCGTCGTCACGTACGCGATGGCGTTCGACGACCTCGACTGGGATCGCCTCGGCTCGCTGTGGACCGAGGACGCGGCGTGGATCGGCCCGGGCCATGCGTTCGAGGGCCGCGACGCGATCATGGCCTTCATGAGCACCTGCCTGCCCGACGACTACCAGGGCAAGCACATGAACCCGCAGACGCTCGTGCAGGTCGCGGAGGACGGGCAGAGCGCGGTCGTCGACACCGACGTCGTGTGGATCCCGCAGAACTTCGAGAACACGATCCTCGCCCGCTACCACGACGACGTCGTCAAGCGCGGGGACTGCTGGCTCTTCCGGCGTCGCGAGGAGATCCCGATCGCGTTCAAGGCCGGCCCGCCGGCGATGTCGGACACCGCGCGCGCGGTCGGCGGATCGACGATGCGACGCTAGACGTCGATCTAGACCGGGACCGGTTTCCTGCGGTCGCCGCTGACGGTGGCCAGCAGCGCGGCCGCCACCGCCGTCCCGGCGAGGATCGCGGCCATCGGCAGGGTGGCCTGCGTGCCGCCGAGGCCGACGAGCGGCGCGACGAGCGCCCCGGCCCCGAACTGGCTGACGCCGACGAGTCCCGCCGCCGTGCCCGCGACCTCGGGGTGGTCGGCGAGCGCGAGCGCCTGGGCGTTGGGCCCGACGAGCCCGCGGCTGGCGATGAGGACGAAGAGGCAGGGGAGCAGGATGTCGAGGCCCGCGTCCGCGAGCGTCGCGACAAGGAACCCGACGGCCATCACCGCACCGATCGTGAGCCCGATCCCCATGAGCCGGCGTGGACCGATAGAGCGCACGAAGCGCGCGCTGATCTGCGACCCGGCGATGAGCCCTGCCCCGTTGATCGCCGCCACCGCGCCGAACGCCGCCGGCGAGAGGCCGTGGACGTCCTGGAGGAGGAACGACGCGCCCGCGAGGTAGGTCGCGACCGTCGTGAACGAGAGCCCGAAGAGCAGCGTGTGGGTGACGAAGGCGTTGTCGTGGAACAGGATCGACATGCCGGCGAGGCTCGCGCGCAGCCCGCCTCGCCGCCGCTGCTCGCGCGGCAGGGTCTCGGGCAGCTTCAGTGCGGCCACGGTGAACAGCGCCGCGCCGATCACCGCCAGCAGGGCGAAGACCCCGCGCCAGTCGGTCACCCGGAGGATGAAGCCGCCCGCCAGCGGCGCGATGAGGGGGACGGTCCCCGACACGAGGAACAGGCGGGCGAACATCCGCGCGGTCTCCGTCCCTGACGTCGAGAGATCGCGGACCGTGGCGCGGGCGATCGAGAGGCCGGTCGCGCCCGCCATCCCCTGCAGGAGCCGCAGCGCGAGCAGCACCCAGATCGACGGTGCGATCGCGCACAGCGCCGACGCGACGGCGAACACGGCGACGCCGGTGAGCAGCGGCACGCGCCTGCCGCGGGCGTCGCTGATCGGGCCGGCCAGGACCTGTCCGAGCGCGAGCCCGACCATCGAGGTGGTGATCGTGAGCTGCGCCGCAGACGCGGACGCGGGCAGGTCGCGCGCCATCTCCGGCAGCGCAGGCAGGTACAGGTCCATCGACAGCGGCCCGAACGCCGTCAGCGCGCCGAGCAGGATGTACGTGCCCCTCGTCCCGGAGGGTCGGACGGGGGAGCCCATCGCAGGGATCATGCAGCGTCGCGTCCCTGGACGACGGGTGGGCCGCCGGAATCTGAGAGGCTCACGGACCATGGATGCCACGGCCCTGTGGATGCCGCGCGTGCGCCACGCCGAGCTGCGACCCGACACCGCTCCCGACCCCGCGCCGAACGACATCCGCGTGAAGGCGATCGCCTCCGGGATCAGCACCGGTACCGAGCTCGTCCTCTACCACGGCCTCGGTCCCGGGGACCAGGCGATGACGCCCTCCACCTGCGAGGGACGGTGGGACCTCCCGGTCAAGTACGGCTACCAGAGCGTCGGGCGCGTCATCGACGCTGGTCGGAGCTCGGGCTACGGCGAGGGGGACCTCGTCTTCTGCCGCTACCCCCATCAGGACGTCTACACGATCGACGCCACGGATCCCGAGCTCGTCTATCGCATCCCGGAGTTCGACCCGCCGGAGATCGGCGTGCTGGGCAACAACGCCGACGTCGCGCTGACCGCGCTGCTCGACGTCCCCGTCCGCCTCGGCGACGTCGTGGTCGTCGCCGGTCTCGGCATCGTCGGCATGTTCTGCGCCCTGCTGGCGCGCCGCACGGCGGGGACGCTCGTCGTCGTGGACCCCTTCGCGTTCCGGCGCGACATCGCGCTGCGGCTCGGCGCCGACGTGGCGGTGCACCCGGACGATGCCGTCGCGGCGGTCATGGAGGCCAGCGACGGACGTGGCGCCGACGTGAGCATCGAGGCCAGCGGGGCCGCCGCGGGGCTGCAGCTCGCGATCGACGTCAGCGGGCTCGAGGCCGACGTGTGCGTCGTCGGG
Source organism: uncultured Solirubrobacterales bacterium (assembly GCA_963837655.1). Taxonomy (GTDB): domain Bacteria; phylum Actinomycetota; class Thermoleophilia; order Solirubrobacterales; family Solirubrobacteraceae; genus CAVVSD01. Next base: position 304,157 of record CAWIOK010000021.1, on the reverse strand, counting down.
TGGTACGGCGCGAAGCAGATCCCACTCGTGCTCGCGCCGCAGTTCTACTCCCAGCGCCTCAAGCTCGTGAGCTCGAGCGTCCTGTACGCCGGCTCGGGACTGCAGCCCCGCTGGGACCTCGGCCGCAAGCTGCAGACGGCGCTGAACCTCCTCCCGAGCATGCACCCGGAGGCCATGATCAGCCACCGGATCCCGTTCTCGCAGGCGCCCGAGGCGTTCCGGCTGCTCGACGAGCACCTCGACCAGACCCTGGCGGTGATCCTCACGTATGACTGAGCGAGCGGACGCGCACTGCCATCTCGACGCGCTGTCGGAGGACGAGCTCTCCTCGGGGCTGCGAGGCGCGCGGGCGGCCGGCATCGAGCTCCTGGTGACGGTCGGGATGGACCTCGAGACGTCGACCAGGGCCATCGAGATCGCCGAGGCGCACGACGGCGTCGTCGCCGGCGTCGGCCTCCATCCGTGGAACGCCCAGGACCACCCGGAGGGCCCGCCGCTCGAGGGACTGAAGGAGCTCGCCGGCAGCGACTCGGTCGTCGCGCTCGGCGAGATCGGGCTGGACTACGTCGAGAACAAGTGGCTCGGGCTGTCCTACGCCGACCCGGAGCTCCGGCGCATCCAGGGTGAGGCGTTCCGCGCGCAGCTGCGCCTCGCGCAGGAGCTCGACCTGCCGGTGATCATCCACAGCTGCGGCGCCCACGACGCGGTCACCCGCATCCTCGCCGAGGAGGAGATGGGGAGGCTCGGCGGGTGCGTCCAGTTCTTCGAAGGCACGCCGCAGGACGTGGAGCGCTACGTCGATCTGGGCTTCACGTTCTCGATCGGCTCGAGCGTCACGTACCCGGACCCGGGAGGGTGGTACGACGCGGTGCGATCGATCCCAGACGACGCGCTCCTGCTCGAGACGGACGCGCCGTGGCTGCCGTACGACGGCGCGGGCCGCCCTCGCAGCGTGCCGGCCGATCTGACGCGGGTCGGCGAGGCGGTCGCGCGGATCCGCGACACGGAGCTCGAGGACGTCTTCGCGCGTTCCGCCGAGAACCTGCGCCGCGCGCTGCCGGCGATCGGATGACGCACGACCTCCTGCTGCGCGGCGACCTGGTCCTCGAGGACCGGGTGGTCACCGCGGGCGCCCTGGCCGTCACCGACGGACGGATCTCGGCCGTCCTCGGTCCGGGCGACCCGCACCCGGACGCGAAGGAGGTCCACGACCTCTCGGGCCGCTGGCTGATGGCCGGCGTCGTCGACACGCACGTGCACGCAGGCAGCTTCGCGACCGAGGACCTCACGAGCACGACGGCGAGCGCGGCCTACGGCGGGGTGACGACGATCGTGGACATGCCCTACGACCGCACCGAGCCCGTCATGGGCCGGGAGCGGCTCGAGGAGAAGATCCGCCAGGTCACGGAGGGGGCGATCGTCGACGTCGGCCTCTACGGGACGATGCCCAAGGTCGACGGCGTCCCGGCGCTGCGCGAGCTCGTCGAGGGCGGCGTGTGCGCGTTCAAGTTCTCGCTGTTCGAATACGACGCGCGCCGGTTCCCCCGTATCGCCGACGGCGACCTGCTGGCGGCGTTCGAGGTGCTGGCGGCCGCGGGCGTCCCCGTCGTCGTGCACAACGAGCTGCAGGAGGTCGTCGAGCATCGCCTGGCGCCGCTGCTCCAGGGTCGCGAGGACGATGCTCTGGCCCACGGCGAGTCGCATCCGCCGGTCTCCGAGACGGCGGCGTCGGCGAAGCTCCTGGACTTCGCCTACTGGACCGGCGCGCGCCTGCACCTCGCCCACTGCACGCACCCGCACACGTTCCGGCTCGTCGGGTTCTACCGGGAGTTGGGAGCGCCGGTGTCGGGCGAGACCTGCGTGCACTACCTCCTGCTGAGCGAGACGGACGTCGCGCGGTACGGAGCGATCGCCAAGGTCAACCCCCCGATCCGCGACGAGGTCGCCCACGAGGGGCTCTGGAGGCTGCTCCGGGAGGGCGCGATCGAGTCGGTGTCCACCGACCACGCCCCCTGGCCGATCGACACGAAGCGACGCCCGATGCTGCAGGCGTCAGCCGGGATGCCCGGGCTGGAGAGCTTCCTGGCCGGCATGGTCACGGCCGGGCTGCAGCGCGACTTCCCCCTTCCCGAGCTGCTCGGCCACCTGACCTGGCGGCCCGCCGAGATCTTCGGACTCGCGGATCGCAAGGGGCGTCTCGCCGTGGGTCTCGACGCCGACGTCGCGGTGTTCGATGCGCGTGCTCCCTGGACGTTCCGCGCGGCCGAGACGCCATCGGCCGCGGACTGGAGCCCGTTCGACGGGTGGTCGTTCGCCGGGCGCGTCGAGGCGACCTACGTGCGAGGCCGGCGCGTGTTCGAGGACGGCCGTGTCGTCGGCGCGGCCGGCTCCGGCTCGTGGCTGCGCCGCCGCTGACCTAGGAGCCGACCGCGAGGACGATCTTGCCCAGGTGGCCGTCGGCGGCCATGTGGACGTGCGCGGCCTCGGCATCCTCGAGCGCGAACGTGCGGTCCACCCGGCCGCGCAGCTCGCCGTCCGCCAGCGCGTCGCCGACGTCGGCGCGCAGCGCGGCGACGACCGCCGCGATCTCGTCCTCACCGCGGATCCGGAAGGTCGAGCCGATGACCCGCGCGCGCTTCTGCGCGAGGGCGCCGAGATCGAGCTCGCCGGTGGTCCCGCCGAGGCGACCGATGTTCACGATCCGCCCGTAGGGCGCCAGGCAGCGGACGGTCTCGGCGAGCCACGGCCCGCCGACGTGGTCGATGACGAGGTCCGCGCCGCGCCCGCCGGTGGCCTCCTCGACCTGCTCGGCGAAGCGCCCCTCCGTCCCCGCGGCGACGACGCGGCTCGCGCCGAGCTCCTCGAGCAGCGCGCGGGCGTCGGGCCGGTCGCGGCGGATCACGGCTACGACCGGCGAGGCCCCCAGGCGGGCCGCGAGCCCCACGCCCTGCAGCCCGACGCCGGAGGCGGCGCCGAGGACGACGACCGCCTCGCCCGCGCGCAGACCGCCGCCGGTCCCTAGCGCGTCGTGCTCGGTCAGCAGCCCGGTGATCGTCGCCGCGCCGTCCGCGAAGCTCCACGATGGCGGCAGCGGCACCGGCCGGCGCGCGTCGACGGCGACGCGCTCGGCGTAGGCGCCTCCGGCCATCGACATGACGCGATCCCCCGGCGCAAGCCCGGTGACGCCGTCGCCGACCTCGAGGATCTCGCCCGCGCAGTCCAGCCCGCCGATGGGCAGCCCGGAGCCGCGCGCGTCGTAGGTGCCGCGCCGGATGAGCAGGTCGGCGCGGTTCACCGAGGCCGCGCGGATCGCGATGACGACCTGCCCCGGCCCGGCGTGCGGGTCGGCCGCGTCGGCCAGCTCGAGGCTGCCGCCGTCGGGCGACGGGTGGACGAAGACGGCCTTCACGACGGCTGCGGGATCTCGGTCATCGCCGCAGTGTCGCGCGTCTCACAGCGCGACCGCCACGACGAAGAAGCTGAGCGCGATCCCCGGGAGCGCGCGCACGAACCCGTGGAGCAGGTTGCGCAGGGCGGCCGGGCCGTCCAGCGCGAGGATGAACGCGACCATGACGCTCGTCGCGATCGGGAACGGCGTCAGCACGCCGCTCACCGCCGGCCCCAGGCCGCCCGCGAGACCGGTCAGCGTCAGCACGAGCACCGCGGTCAGCAACGCGCGCACGGGCAGGTCCCAGCTGGGCGGCGGCGACCGCGGCCCGACGGACGGTCGTGGGCCGAGGAGCAGCGCGGCGGCGAGGAGGGCCGCCAGCGCGAGCGCGAGTCCCGCGGCGGGCGGCACGTCCACCTCGGCGAGCACCGCCGCGACGACGCCGTAGGCGATCCATCCCGCTGCGACGGTCGCGGGCCAGCCGTGATCGGCGGTGCGCGCGAACGCCACGCAGGACGCGGCGAGCGCCACCACGCCGAGCAGCGCGCTGCGTGCTGCAGCGTCGCCGAACTCCTGTCCGTGCTCGATGGCGATGATCGCGAGGATCGGCCCGGCCACGACCGGCAGCGCCGTGACCGCCCCGGCCACGACCGCTCCCCAGCGCCGGCCGGCGAGCGTCGCGAGCGTGACGAGCAGCGGCGCGAGCGCGACCTTCAGGGCCAGGACGGTCAGGGCGCCGGACTCACGCGGTAGGTTCCCGCTCCGTGGCCTCCGTCGCCGGCCTCATGGAAAGGATGTTGGAAGGGGTGTTCAACGAGCCCGATCGTGGCGAGGTGACCGCGCGGGATCACGCGGGTCTCGGCCTCCGCGGTCACGGGTCGGCGTGCCGGCCCGCGGCGATCGCGGTGCCGAGGACGGCCTCGAAGAACTCGGCGTCGGGTGCCGTCATCCTCGACGCCGGACCCTCGGCGGGCTGGACGGCGGGCGCGATCAGCACCGACGTCGCGCCGGCGTCAGCGAAGCGCTCCACGAGGCGGTGGAGCTCATCCGCGGGACCGAGGGCGGCCATCGAGCGGATGAAGTCGTCGTCCATGGCAGCCGCAGCCGCGGCCTCGTCGCCGCCGGCCGCACGGAACGCCGTGACGACATGGCCGTACCCGGCGTCCTCGAACACGGCCTGGTAGTAGGGCATCATCAGATACCAGGCCAGGAACGCCCGGTAGTCGGCGACAGCGCCGTCGACGTCGTCGGTCAGGTTGCAGTTGACGATCACGGCGATGTCAAGCTCCTCGATCCCGAGTCCGGCCGCCTCGCGCACCCGGGCGACCTCGGGCAGCACGACGTCGCGGACGTACTCGGGCGGCACGTTCACCAGGAAGATCCCGTCGGCGACCTCGGCGGCCATGCGGAGCATCCGGCGACGCAAGGCCGCGAGGTAGACGGGAACCCGCGGTACGGGCGCCGGCACGTCGGTCTGCCGGTGGCCGACCGACCAGCGAGCGCCGGAGCGCGGCACGTCCCCGTCGAGCGCGGCGCGCAGCAGGCCGACGTACTCGCGTGCCTCGGCGACCGGCTTGCCGATCCGCGTCGAGTGCAACCCCTCCACCAGGCGCGGGTGCGACACACCCAGTCCCAGTCGCAGGCGGCCGCCGCTGAGCTCCTGGATCGTGGTGGCGGTCATGGCCATCGCCGCGGGCGCCGACCAGTAGATGGGGTAGATCGACGTCCCCAGCGCGACCCTCGTCGTGGCCTGCGCGTAGGCCGCCGTCAGCGCGAGGGCGTCTCGGTGCGCGGCCTGCGCGCTGTAGACGGCGTCGTAGCCCAGGCTCTCCGCGAGCTGTACGCGGGCGATCGCCTCGGCCGTCGAGAGCCCCTCGGCGCGCACGACGCACGACAGGCGCAACGCCATGGTGCCCGGGAGCCTCACGGCCGCTCGATGATCTCGATCCGGTAGTCGTCGGGATCGCGGACGAAGCAGATCCGCGAGCCGCCCTCGCGCACGCTGTAGGGCGGCTTCTCGGGCGTGATGCCCTGGTCGGCCAGCGCGGCGAGCTTGCCGTCGAGGTCGTCCACGGTGATCGCGATGTGGTTGTAGCCGGTGCCGTGGGTGTAGGAGTCGACGCCGTGGTTGTACGTCAGCTCGAGCCGGTCGCCGTCCCCGGGGAGGCCCATGAAGACGTTGATCGCCTCGTCGCGGATCGGCATGCGCCGCCGCTCCTCGAAGCCCAGCGCCTCGTAGAACGCGACGGAGCGGTCGATGTCGCCGATTCGGTAGCAGGTATGGATGAGTTCCATGGTGGTGCCGAAGGTACCCTGAGCGGGTGGCCTCCGACGACAAGATCCCGACCTCGCGGATAGCGCGGTCCTCACGTGTCGGGCGGCTGGCCGCCGGGCAGGCCGCGCGACAAGCCGGGACGCGCGCCGCCAATGCCTTCCGCGGCGAGGACGCGCGGCGCGAGGCGCTCGCTCGCCGCCAGTACGAGACCGCCGAGCAGGTCGTCGCCGCCCTGGGCACGATGAAGGGCGCGGCCATGAAGCTCGGCCAGGTCCTCTCGTTCCTGGACGTGGGGCTCGTGCCCGAGGAATACCGCGAGCAGTTCCAGGCCAAGCTCGCCGAGTTGCGCGACGCCGCGCCCAAGGTCTCGTTCAAGGACATGCGCAAGGTCCTCGAGCAGGAGTACGACGACAAGCTCTCCAACGTCTTCGCCGAGTTCGACGAGGACCCGATCGCCTCGGCGTCGATCGGCCAGGTCTACCGAGCCGAGCTCGACGACGGACGCGACGTCGCGGTGAAGGTGCAGTACCCGGGCGTCGCCAACGCGGTCAGGGCGGACATGCAGAACATGGGGATGATCCTGCGCCTCATGCGCTCGATCGCACCCGGGCTGGACCCGAAGGCGATGGGCGAGGAGATACGCCTGCGCATCGAGGAGGAGCTCGACTACGAGCTCGAGGCGCAGAACCAACGCGCGCTCGCACGTATCTTCCGCGGCCACCCCTTCATCGTCGTGCCCGACGTCGTCACGTCGATGTCGCACGAGCGCGTGATCGTCTCCGAGTTCGTCGACGGGCGCGGCTTCGAGGAGCTCAAGACGCTCCCCCAGGAGGAGCGCGACCGCATCGGCGAGATGATCTTCCGCTTCTACTTCGGGTGCATGTACCGTCACCTGCAGTTCTCCGGCGATCCCCATCCGGGGAACTCGCTGCTGCTACGGGACGGACGCATGGCGTTCCTGGACTTCGGCCTCTTCAAGCGCATCCGGCCCGACATCGCCGAGTACGAGCTGCAGAGCCAGCGGCTGGGGATCGAGCGCCGCGGCGACGAGCTCATCGAGCACCTCCACCGAGGCGGGCTCATCCGCGACCCGACGAAGTACACGCCCGAGGGGGCGCTGCAGCAGTTCGACGACTTCACGTGGTGGTACACCCGCGACGAGGAGATCGAGCTCACGCCCGAGATCGCCACGCGGGTGACGATCGAGATGTCCGACCCGCGCTCGTCCTACTTCGGGCAGATGCGTCACGAGACACTCCCGCCCGACCACCTGCTCGGCCGGCGGCTCGAGACGCTGGTGCTCGCGGTGCTCGGCCAGCTGCACAGCAAGGCGAACTGGAACAGCATCGCCCGCGAGTGGATCTACGGCGACCCGCCGGTCACGCAGCTCGGAAGGGAAGAGGCGGCTTTCTACGCCGGCCAGGCGGCTGCCTGACCGCGATGCGCTTCTACGTCGAGCCCAGCCCGAGCGGCGCGTGGTTCGTGAAGCTCTCCGGCCACGGCGCGCCGGTCTCCCGGCACGACACCGAGGAGGAGGCAATCGAGCGCCGCGACGCCTACGAGCGCGGCGCGCAGCGCGAGGACGGCGAGCTCGTCGCGCTGCGTGACGGCGCCAGCGTGCGCATCCGGCCCATCGGCGCCGACGACAAGGCGCACGTCCTGCAGGCCTTCGAGCGCCTGGGCGAGGAGTCGCGCTACCGGCGCTTCCTCGCCTACAAGAAGGAGCTGAGCGTCGCCGAGCTCGTGTCGCTCACCGAGGTCGACCACCACGACCACGAGGCGCTCGGCGCGGTCGATCCGGAGACCGGCGACGGCATCGGCATCGCGCGCTACGTCCGCGACCCGGACCGGCCGGTCGCGGCGGAGGCAGCGGTCACCGTCATCGACGACTGGCAGGGCCGCGGCGTCGGAGGCGCGCTGCTGCAGCGCCTGGCCGAGCGGGCGCGCCAGGAGGGCATCCGCGAGCTCACCGCGACGCTCCTGAGTGACAACCGGGCGATGCTGGCGCTCTTCCAGCGCCTGGGGGTGCTGCGCGTCGCGCGCGGTGGACCGGTGCAGGAGATCGACGTCGTCCTGCCCGTCGGGGACGGCGACTGCATGGACGAGACGCTGCGCGCCGCCGCGCGCGGCGACGTGACGGTCTGACCGACGGCCCGGGTATGCCGGTTGGCCGGCGTCGGATCCTGAGCTACAGTCGGCGCGGGTCGGCGGAGCGACTCGCTCTCGCCGGTCGAAGCAGGGGTCGTGTCACTCGTCGGAGGGGGTCTGCGGTGTGTGAGCTCATCGGCAAGGCGTACGAGCATGGGCTGTCGCGGAGGGCATTCGTCGGTCGGGCCGGGGTCGTGGCCGGCGCGGTCGCCGGTGGGGCGCTGCTCAACGGGGCTCCGGCGAGCGCCGGTACCAAGGCGATCGCGGCCGGGGGCCACGGGCCCGCGCGCGTGTCGACGGGCAAGCCGCTCGGCGGCTACCGCACGAAGATCGTGCTCCTCGGGACGGCTGGCGGCCCGGTGTGGTGGCCAGGGACCGACCGTAAGGGGATCAGCTCCGCAGTGGCAGTGGGGGACAAGGTCTACCTCGTCGACTGCGGGGACGGGTTCGGCCATCGCTACCGGCAGACCGACCTCGCGGTCAGTGACGTGCCCGCCAGCCAGGGGCTGACCCTGAACCGCCTGCAGGGGGTCTTCCTCACCCACCTGCACTCCGATCACACGATCGACTACCCCAACCTGCCGGTGCTGGGCCTGTACGCCGGGTTGCAGCAGCCGCGCGACCCCGTGCAGGCGTTCGGGCCGGGCAACCGCGGCCGTCTGCCGGACGTCCTCCCGCCTGGGCGCCCCGCGCCGCCGATCATGAACCCGGAGAACCCCACGCCGGGCACGGTCGAGATGACCGACTACCTGTTCCAGGCCTACGCGACCGACATCAACGACCGGATGCGCGACAGCGGGGCACCGGACCCGCGGACGCGCTTCCAGGCCAACGACGTCGTGCTCCCCGCCGGCGCAAACGATCCGACGAGTCATCCGCCGGTGCGCGTGTCGCCGTTCGCGGTCTTCGAGGACGATGACGTCCGGGTGACGGCGACGCTCGTCGATCACGGGCAGGTCTTCCCGTCCTTCGCGTACCGATTCGACACCGACGACGGCTCGGTCGTCTTCTCCGGCGACACGGCGCCCTCCGACAACCTCGTCGAGCTCGCCCACGGCGCGGACGTCCTGTGCCACGAGGTCATCGACCCCGCGTTCGTCGAGGCCGCGTTCGGACCGCCGCCGTACGCCCCCGACGTGCAGGCGCTCGTCGATCACCTGCTGGGCGCGCACACCACGATCGAGGACGTCGGCCCCGTCGCCGAGCGCGCCGAGGTGCGCACCCTCGTCCTGCATCACTTCGTCCCCGGCAACAACCCGTCGGAGGCCTGGCTTCCCGCGCAGCAGGGCTACTCGGGGCAGCTGGTGGTCGGCGAGGACCTGATGCAGGTCGGCGTGGGCAAGCGGGCCCGCGCGAAGGTCGCGCAGGGCTGACGCGTAAGGGGTCCGCGACCGCAGCGGTGCCAGAGCGTCCGATGGGACGCGGGCCCCTCACCGCGAGGGCGACTACAGCTGTTGGACCTGGAACAGCGACGTCGTGCCTGGCCGGCCGCTGGGCAGGCCCGCCGTGATGCCGATGCGCTGGCCGGGCTGGCTCCAGCCGAGCTCGAGCACACGGCGCGCCGCCTCGGCGATGAGGTCCTCGGTGACCTCCATGCGGCGCATGCTCGCCGCGCGCACGCCCCACATCAGGCCGCAGCGCCGCACCGTCTCGCGCCCGGGGGACAGCGCGAGGATCGGCACCTCGGGCCGGTGCGCGGACACCAGGCGTGCGGAGCGACCCGACAGCGTCGGGATCACGAGCGCGTCGAGCCCGAGCTCCGAGGCCGCGACGCACGCCGAGTGGGCCACCGTGTAGGCGGGGTCGCGCTCGTCGCGGTGCACGCGGTGCTCGATCCAGCGGGCGTAGGGGGCCTCGCGCTCCGTCGTCGTCGCGATCGCGGCCATCATCTCGATCGCCCCGACCGGGTGGGCGCCGATGGCTGTCTCCTGCGAGAGCATCACCGCGTCGGTGCCGTCGAGGATCGCGTTGGCGACGTCGGCGACCTCGGCGCGCGTCGGCCGCGACGCGGTCACCATCGAGTCGAGCATCTGAGTCGCGGTGATCGACGGGCGCGCCATCGTCCCCGCGAGGGCGATGAGCTTCTTCTGGACGATCGGCACGTCCTGGATGGGCAGCTCGATGCCGAGGTCGCCGCGGGCGACCATGACGCAGTCGGCCGCCTTGAGGATCGCCTCCGCGCGCTCGACGGCCTGCGGCTTCTCGATCTTGGCGATCAGCGGGAGCCGCGTGTGCCGGCGCACGGCCTCGACGTCCTCCGCGCGGCGGACGAAGGACAGCGCCACGAGGTCGACCCCGATGCGCTCGCCCGCGTGCAGCATCTCCAGGTCGCCGTCGGGCACCGAGGGGAGGATCTCGGTCTCGCCGGGGATGTTCAGGCCCTGGCGGGAGGCGACGGCGCCGCCGAACTCGACCTCGCAGTCGAACTCCGCCTCGCCGCGGCGCACGGCGGTGACGCGCAGTCGCACGGACCCGTCGGCGAGGTAGACGATCTCGCCGGGGTCCACCGCGTCGGCGAGCTCCGGGATCGCCACGGACATCTGCCGCGCGTCGCCCAGCCCGTCGGCGTGGCAGACGAACGTGACGGTGCTGCCCGTCTCCAGCTCCACGCGGTCGTCGCGCAGCTGACCGATGCGCATCTTGGGCCCGGGCAGGTCCTGCAGCACCGCGACGGGGCGCCCGGCGGCGTTCGCCGCGTCGCGCACGAGCCGCGACGTCTCGGCGTGCTCCTCGATGCTCCCGTGGGAGAAGTTCAGGCGCGCGACGTCCATCCCCGCCTGGACCATGCGACGGAGGGTCTCCGGATCGCGGGACGCGGGACCGATGGTGGCCACGATCTTCGTACGGCGCATGTAGGCCAAGCTACACGCCCGTATGAATGGGCCTACATGGCCCTGTGTCCAATCGCGTCGGCCACCTCGGCGTTGATCTTCAGCAGGTCCTCGATGCTCTCCGATGCGGGGCGACGGCCCCACCCGCAGGGCGTGCCGACGCCGAAGTCGGCGAGGTGCCGCGAGGCGAGCTCGACGCGCTCCAGCGCTCCCTCCAGCCCGTCGCTGACGTCGAGCAGCCCGAGGTAGACGCGGGCGTCGCCGACGTCGAGGTGCTCCAGCGGCGCGTAGTGCCCGTCGCGCTTGTCGGCGAGCTGGACCGGCATGTGCACGAAGTCCACGCGGCGGCCGCAGGCCGCCACGCCGCGGTTGAGCATCTCGACACCGGTCCCGAGGTCGCGGATGGGCGTGTAGTGGGCGCTGTCGGGCGACTCGCCCTCCTTGTGCTGCAGCGAGCCGTAGCAGACGTGCAGGCCCAGCCACGCCCCGTCGGGGACGGAGGGCGACAGCTCTGCGAGGGCCTGCAGGTAGCGCTCCATCGGGTCCTGCGGGAGGGTCGTCAGCCCGGCGTCGTCGAAGTTGAAGCCGACGTGCTCGATCATCGCGGTCTCCCGCGCGAGGTCCCACTGGATCGCCAGGTCCTCGGGCGGGATCACGGTGCCGAGGTGCTCCAGCTCGCGCCGTACCGCGTCGTTGTAGGCGCGCCAGATGATCTCGTAGTCGCGCGGCTCGTTGACGAAGGCGCGGACCGCGCTCTCGGTGAGGGGGTAGGCGACGAGGAACCGCATCCCCTCCGGGATCGCGCCCTCGTCGCGCAGCCGCCTGAAGACCTCGTAGGAGCGCTCGGCCTCGGCGGCGTAGCCGATGCGCTCGAAGCGGATCTCGTCCACGCCGTCGCGGACGGCGAAGCGCCACTGGTCGTCGTAGCCCTTCGGCAGCCAGTCGTCGTAGGTGTGGCGCGAGACCGTCTCGAGGTCCGGGTGGCCGTGGTAGACGTGCCGCGCGATGAAGGTGATCCACTGCGAGCGGTCGCCCAGCTCGCCGTCGGGCAGCATCGACACGTGCCCGCCCAGCGCCGCGGCGCTGCGGCGGAAGACGTCCTCGACCGTCCAGTCGTCGTCGAGCCGGGCGATGCTGCCCACCAGCAGCACGTCGCCGTGATCGATCGCGGTCCTCGCCACCTCAGGCCTCCTCGCTCGTGGTGCGGAAGGCGGCGAGCTGCCCGCCCCAGAGGTTGATGCTGCGCGGCACCGGCCGCCAGCGGCGGACGGGGTGGTCCGCCTGCTCGTCGTGGAACTGCTCCATCTCCGCCGACAGCTCCACGTGGTTGCCCGCGGGGTCGTCGAACATGATGAAGAGGTTGTTGCCGGGCCCGTGCCGGCCGGGCCCCCACGTCACGTCGACGCCCTGCGTCGTGAGCCGGTCGCACCACACCAGCAGGTCGCCCCAGCCGGAGACGTCGAAGGAGAAGTGGTCGAGCCCGTGCCCGCCGGACCGGACGGCGGCCAGCGTGTGGTGGTCGGCTGAGCTGCGCAGCCAGCCGAACTCGTCGCCCATCATGTCCGACAGGCGGAATCCGACCGTGCCGACGTAGAAGTCGAGCATCGCCGGGAGATCGGCCGTGGCGAGCGTCGCGTGCTGGTAGCGGATGGGGCGCCGCGCGCCGTCGCCGAGCTGCTCCCCGGCGCGATCGATGAGGTCGTGGAAGCGCAGGCGGTTGCCGTCGGGATCGCGGATGTCGAAGCCGCGTACTCCGTCGGCGTCGTCGAAGGCGGCGCCCAGCGCGCCGGCGAGTTCGTCGAGCAGGCCGGGCGCGGCGATCTCGAAGGCGACCTGCTCGAGCCCCCGCTCGCCGGGCAGCAGGTCGAGCACGTGGTGTCCGGCGCCCCAGCCCAGCCGAGCGCCGCCTCCCTCGAGCGCGTCGTGGACGCGCAGCCCGACGATCCGCGTGTAGAACGCGGTCGCCTCGGCGACGTCGGGAACCCGCAGCGTCAGCGACGACGTCGCGGTTCGTGTGAGCGGCATCGGACTCCCCCTGAGATCGGACGCGGCGAAGCTACCAGCGCAACGGCGCCGCTGATCCCGTGTCCTGCGCGGCCGGTCCGCGCGGCCCGGCCGACCACGCCGCGAACGACGGGCGGCGCGCGGTCGACGGCCACGCGTCGAGCAGCCCGCAGTCGAAGCTCGGGTCGGCGTGCAGCGTGTACTGGGCGAACAGCCAGACGCCTGCGCCCGGCCCGTCGGCCCGGGCATGGCGCTCGAGGGCGAGGCGGATGCTCTGAGCCTGGGCGGCGCGCGGCTCCTCGGCCGGGTACAGCGCGCGCATCTGGCTCAGCCGCGCGCCGCCCTCCGTGATGAGGACGACGGGCCCGGTCGGGTCGGCGAGGCCGGTCCAGCGGCCCGCGAGGAGCGTGCGCAGGTGCTGGGTCTTCGTCGCCTCGACGCGACCTTCGACGTCGGTGTAGTTGTGGTGCGACCACACCTCGTTGGCGCCGACGACGGCGCCGGTTCCCGCGAGCTCGTCGAGTAGCGCGACCGCCAGCTCGTCGTAGTGCGTGACCGTCCTGCCGCCCTGGTTGCTGTCGGCGAAGGACGGGACCAGGATCAGCCCCGGGTGCCCCGCGGCCGCCGAGACGGCGCGAGCGGAGGCCATCATCTGCGCCACCGTGCGCTGCACGGTGAGCGGCCCCAGCGCGAACGGGTCGCCGGTGGGCGACGGGCCTCGCTGCGGCCAGAGCTGGAAGTTCGACTCGTTGACGAGCTCGATGGCGTCGACCCGCGGGCCCGTCGTGCGGTCGGGCCGGTAGCGGTCATGCAGGAACGCGAACATGTCCGCCCACGCGGTGCCCGGCCCGCAGCCCTCGGCCGGCACCGCGAACTCCAGCCCGCGCCGGGACGGCGAGTACGTCGCCGGGTCGCGCCCGCCGGCGACGTAACGCGCCCAGGTCGCCGGTGCGATGCGGTCCTCGTACGCGAAGGAGATCTCGGCGTCGGTGCCGCGCACGGCTGCGAGCGCGGCGGTCCCGTTCGCCCACGTCGGGAAGCGGAAGAACTGCAGGACGACGCGCAGCCCGTCCTCGTTGGCCGCCGCGATCTGCCCGTCGAGCGCCGCGAGGAACGGCGCGCCGGGGTTCGCGGGGTCATCGGGCGCGTAGGCGGGATCGGGTTGCAGGCTCGGCCAGTCGGCCCACAGGCGCACGCACGCGGTGGCGCTCTCGGCGAGCAGCGCACGGTTGTCGCCCACCCGCAGGTCGCCGGGTGAGCCGGGGTGCAGCGCCGCGCCCTGACCGAGGTCGACGATGCGCAGGAGGCCGGTGGCTGCGTCGGCGCGGCCCGGGCGGACGCCGAGGGCGCCCGCTGCGGTCACGGCGGCGGCGGAGGCCAGCAGCGTGCGGCGGCTCAGGAGCGGGCCAGCCGCGCCCTGAGCGGGTTCCATCAGGCCGCGAGTGCGGCGATCGCGTCGTCGACGCGATCGGTCACCCGCAGCTCACGCGACAGGCGGGTGAGCGCGAGCGCACGGCGGGCGCTCGGCTGCGTCGCGACGACGCGCAGCCGGCGGCCGGTGCGGTCCAGGCGGCGCAGGGCGTTCAGGAGCACCGCGAGGCCCGTCGAGTCGACCATGTGGACGTCGAGCTCGACGACCACGTCGCCGGTGCCGCGCCAGATCACGTCGTTCAGTCCCGCTGCGAGCCGGGGGGAGCCGGCGAGGTCGAGCTCGCCGGTCACGCGGACCACCGTGACGTCGCCGTCGGGGCGGACGGAGACCTCGAGGCGGCGGCGGATCGGGGCGGGGGGTGGTGTGCCGGGCATGACAGGTGAGGGGAGCCTGGTCTCATCCTCATCGGCACGGCTAAGCCCCGACTTAAGCCCTTTGGGGCACCGGCTCCACTTCCAGGCGCAACGTGGCGTTCACGGAGTCGTCGTCGAGGAAGCGCGGCAGGTACTGCGGGTGCGTCCAGCCGTACTTCTTCTTGATCGCCTTGGACACCTGGGCGAGCGTCGCCGGGTCGTCGACTTGCGTCGCGTGGATGGTCAGCCGGGGCTTGCTGTCGTGGTCGATGAGGATGACCTCGCCGTTCCCGTCGCGCAGGATCTCGCGGTACCAGCGGGCGCCGGGGCCGTTCATCGAGCGCAGGTACGGCTCGCCTTCGACGACGACGACCCAGAGCTTGGTGTCGCGGGGCGTGCCGGAGGGTGAGGTGGTGGCGAGCAGGATCTCCTGCGCGGACTTCAGGTGCTTTACGGGGTGACCCATGTCAATGTCGATTCGGGGACGGGGTTCGCTCGACCATGACCGACGTGGCCTTGACCGCCGCGGTGGCGGCGACGCCGGGGACGAGCCCGAGATCCTCGACGGCATCACGCGTGACCGCGGCGATCACACGGTGCGGCCCCGCCTCGATCTCGACGAGCGCCATGACGCCGTCGACCTCGACCGAGCGGACGACGCCCGGGAAGCGGTTGCGCGCGGAGAAGCCGTCACCGGGCGCAACTCGCTGTGGCGAGGGACGCAGCCGGTCGACCTCGGACCCCGGGACACGCCGACGGTTGCGGGCATCGCGCACCGTCCGCAGCTTGCCGTCGCGGTCCCAGCGGCGGAGGGTGTCGACGCTGACGCCCAGTGCGCGCGCCGCCTCCCCAAGGGTGAGGTCGTCCATCTCTCTCTCCAGGGTACGCCCCTGCAGGCTGAATCAGCGCTTGGGGGTGAGACGGATCACGTAGGGGAAGTCGCCGAACTCCACGTCGATCCACAGCCGCCCACGAGCGCGGACGGTGACGGTGCCCGTGCGCGCGGCGGTCTCGAACAGCGCGATCGCCTTCTTCGCGCCTGCGTCGGAGTCGGCGTGCAGGTCCAGGCGGGCGGTGAACGGCGTCTGCGCCGTGAAGTCGAGGCTGGGGTCCTCGGGCGCGTACTGCTGGAAGCGCGCTGTGTAGGTGCCCGACAGCTCGTACGGGCCGTGCGAGCGCGGCGAGGCCTCCCCGCGCACGACGATCTCGCCGTCGGCCTTCGGCGTCCTCGCGAGCTCGGGGGTGACCGTCGTGGTCTTCGGCGCGCCCTCGCCCTGGACCTTGCCGCCATTGCCGCAGCCGATCGCAGAGATGCCGGCGATCACGACCACGATGGCGCAGGCCAGGCGGGACATGGATCGCCACGGTAGTGGGTTGCCGCCTAGGCCTAGCCCCGGCAGAAATGCATATGCTGTGCCTAAGTACTTTCTGCAAGGGGGACATGGCGTGGAGAAGGTGGACAGGGCGCAGTTCCTGCGCCGAGCGCACCGGCGGCGCCGATCGGTCCGCTCGAACCTGAGCGCGGCGGGCGACGCGAAGGGCGCCCACATCCGGCGCATCAACGATGTGCGGCACGACGGCGCCGTCCAACCGAGCGACTTCGCGGTGACCTTCCCGAAGGGCTCGTTCGACACCCGCGCCAGGGCGCTCACGCTCGGCCGGCAGCTCGAAGGGCTGCGCGTGTCCACGTACCTCCACGGCAGGTCCTCCACGCAGGACAGCTCCGGCCGGCCGCTGCTCGGGCGCCTGCAGATCTTCGACGGCCGGCTTCTCGCCTGGCTGCGCTCGCTCGCCGGCTCCAGCCCCGTCCCAGGGCTGCCGACAGCGATCGACACCGAGGCCGGCGGCGCCCTCCTCGACCGCTACCTCACGACCCCGAGCCTCCAGTGAGAATGACCAGGAGACATCTCGGCGTCGCCGTCGCCGCCGTGCTGGCCGTCCTGGCCGTCCCGGCGGGTGCACAGGCGCTCACCGTCTACGCGGCCGCGTCGCTGCGTGACGCGTTCCCGAAGATCGACAGCACCCCGACGTACAGCTTCCTGGGGTCCAACCAGCTGCAGGCGCAGATCGAGCGCGGCGCTCCGGCCGACGTGTTCGCGTCCGCGAACCCCAACGAGGGCCGTGCGCTGTTCCGCGCGGGCCTGTGCACGCGCCCGGTGACGTTCGCGACGAACGTCGTGGTGCTCATCACGCCCAAGGGCAACCCGACGAAGGTGCGCTCGGTGTACAGCCTGAAGACCCGGTCGAGACGGCTGTCGGTCGGGACCGCCGGGGTGCCGATCGGCGCCTACACTCGCCAGATCCTCGCGCGGCTGCGGCTGACGTCGATCCTGCGCACGAACCGGGTGAGCCTCGATCCGAATGTCGCCGCCATCACCGCGAAGGTCGCGCTCCGCTCCGCCGACGCGGGCTTCGTCTACGCCACGGACGCGAAGTCGGTGGCCGCTCGCACCCAGACCATCGCGCTGCCGACGTGGTCGCAGCCGCCGGTGCGCTACCAGATGTGCGTCGTGCGCCGGGCCGGGACCGACACGGCCGCAGCGAACGCGTTCATCAACAAGGCTCGCGCCACCAACGGGCGCCGGATCCTCCGCAGGTACGGGTTCGGCCTGCCGCCGCGCAACTGACCCGAGGGGCGGTTCGTGAGCAGCATCAGCGCAGGGAGGGCGGCGGCCGCCGCCGTCTCGGCGCTGATCGCCGGCGTCACCCTCGCGTTCCTCGCGCTGCCGATCGTCGCGCTGTTCACGGAGTTCCCGCTCCGCGACGTCCCGGACCTGCTCCGCGACCCGTTCGTGCAGGATGCGCTGGAGGTCACCGCGCGGACGAACGCGATCGCCAACGCGCTCATCCTCGGGTTCGGCACGCCGACCGCGTACCTCATCGCCATGCGCCGCTTCCGCGGTCGCTCGCTCGTCGTGACGCTCATCGAGCTGCCGCTGGTGCTGCCGCCCGCGGTGGCGGGCATCGGGCTGCTCGCCGCCTTCGGCGTCGGCGGCCTGTTCGGGCCGGCGCTGCAGCAGGCGGGGATCGTGCTGCCGTTCAGCCAGTGGGCGGTCGTGTTCGCCGTGACCTTCGTCGCCTCGCCGTTCTACATGCGTCAGGCGATCACGGCGTTCGAATCCGTCGACCCGACGCTCACGGCGGCAGCCCGGACGCTGGGGGCCGGGCCGACGCGGACCCTCCTGCGCGTCTCGCTCCCGCTCGCTGCCAGCGGGCTCATCGCGGGGTGGGTGCTCGCGTTCGCCCGCGGCGTCGGCGAGTTCGGGGCGACGATCATCTTCGCGGGCAGCGTGCGCGGTGAGACGCAGACGCTCACCCTCGGCATCTACGAGGTGCTCGACTCCGACTTCGACCAGGCGGTCGCGATCGGCATCCTCCTGGTCGTCCTGAGCGCGACCGTCCTGCTCTCGTACAAGCTGATCGTCTCGTGGCGCACCTCGAACTCGACATCGCCCTCGCCCTTCGCTCGTACGAGCTGAGCGTCCGGCTCGGCGTCGACCGTGAGACGGTCGCCCTCGTCGGCCCCTCGGGCGCCGGCAAGACGACGGTCCTGCAGGCGATCGCCGGGCTGCGGCGGCCCGACCGCGGGCGGATCGCAGTCGGTGGCCGGCCGTGGTTCGACCGCGAGGCGCGGGTGAACCTCGCGCCCGAGCAGCGCTCGGCCGGGCTCGTGTTCCAGGAGTACGCGCTGTTCCCGCACATGTCCGTGCGCCAGAACGTCGCCTTCGGAGGTCCGGACCGCGTCGACGAGCTGCTGGAGCGCTTCGGCATCGGCCACCTCGCGAGTGTCCGCCCGACCGCGATCTCCGGCGGGGAGCGCCAGCGCGTCGCGCTCGCCCGCGCCCTGGCCCGCGGGCCGGAGATCCTGCTGTTCGACGAGCCGCTGTCCGCGCTCGACGCGCACACGCGCACGATCGTGCGGGCCGAGCTCGAGGACCTCCTGTCCGAGCTGCGGCTGCCCACGCTCATCGTCACGCACGACATGCGCGATGCGATCGCGCTCGCGGACCGCATCGGGGTGATCGTGGACGGCGAGCTGCGTCAGCTCGGGCCCTACGACGAGCTCGTGGACCGGCCGGCGGACGCGTTCGTCGCCCGGCTGACGGGCGCGAACGTGCTCCAGGGCGACGCGCAGGGCGCCACCGTGACGCTGGACGACGGCGGCGCGGTCGTCCGCGGCGGCAACGGCGCGAGCGGTCGTGTCGGGGTCGTCGCGCATCCGTGGGAGCTGTCACTCGCGGTCGAGCGGCCCGGCGACGGCGTCGCGGCGGTGCCCGGCATGGTCCACGGAGTCGTGCCGGAGGGCGACCGCACCCGCGTGCGGGTGGGCGACGTGCTCGTCCTTGCCGACACCGCTGACGTCGAGCGGCTCGGGCTTGCCCGGGGGCTGCCGGCATGGGCGGTGCTCGCGCCCGGCGAGCCGCGCGTGGTCGGGCTCCGCTAGGACCGGCTAGAGGAAGAAGCGACCGTCCTGCTGGACGAGGTCGTCGTCGGCCCAGAGCCGTCCGCCGTCCCGCAGGTCGAGGATGAGGTCCCAGTGCAGTGCGCTGATGTTCTTGCCACCCGTCTCCGGATAGGAGCGGCCGAGCGCGAGGTGCACCGTCCCGCCGATCTTCTCGTCGAAGAGGATCGCGCCGACCGGCCGGTCGATCCCGAAGTTCGTCCCGATGCCGATCTCGCCGAGGCGTCTGGCGCCGTCGTCCGTCGCGAGCGCGCGCTCCAGGTACTCCTGCCCGCGCTCGGCACGCGCGGAGACGACCTCGCCGTCGCGCAGCTCGAGCTCGACCCCGGCGACCTCGACGCCCGCGGGCGACGACGGGACGCCGAACCGCACGTGCCCGTTGGCCGAGGCCTCGTGCGGGCCGGTGAAGACCTCTCCCGAGGGCATGTTGCGCCTCCCGTCGGAGTTGATCCAGCCGCGGCCCTTGACGCTGAGCTCCAGCGACGTCCCGGGCGCCTCGATCCGCAACGTCGACGCCTTCGCCAGCCGGGCGATGAGCGTGTCCTGGAACCTGCTCAGCTCGCCCCACGCCGCCACGGGGTCGGGCTGGTCGAGGAACAGGGCCCGCTCGACGAAGGCGCCGAAGACGTCGAGGGACAGCCCGGCCTCCTGCGCGCTGGCCTCCGTCGGCCACAGCGTCGTGGCCCAGCGGCGCTTCAGGGTCTCGTTGCGGATGTCGCGCCGCGAGCGGGCGTAGCGGGCCATCAGCGCGGGATCGACCGACGTCAGCGCGCGCGTGTTCGCCGCCGCCTGGATCGACAGGGTGGCGTCGATCTTCTTGGCCTCCTCGAAGTCCAACGGCGCGACCAGGTCGTAGTGCACGTCCTGCGCGTGGCGGTAGAAGCCGAGCATCGCACCGGGGAGCTCGATCCGCATCATCGGCCAGGCGCCGCGTCTGAGCAGCGCGCGCTGCAGCTCGAGCAGCAGCGGCTCGGCGAGCGTCGTGGAGCGGATGAGCACCTGCTGCTGGGGGGCGATCTCCAGGCAGTAGCCGGCGAGCAGGTCCGCGAACGCCGCGGGATCAGGGGGGTGGGTCACGCCCTCCATCCTTCCGCGAGCGCCGCCTGGGCGTCGGCCGGGTCCTGTCCGAGCTCCGTCGCGAGCGCGGCGACGAGGCGCACCTGCGGCTCGGGCGCGGCGGTGGCGCCCATGACGCCGATGACCCAGACCCGGCCGGCCAGCGCCCCTGCGCCCGGCGTGATCTCGATCCCGTGGACGCTGCGCAGCCGCGCGCGGACCGTGGCCTCGTCGGTCCCCTCGGGCACGCGGACCGCGAGGGCGGGATGCAGCTCCTCGCCGTCGGGCGCGAGGCGCTGGAGCCCGAGCTCCGCGAGTCCGTCGCGCAGCGCGGCGTGCGCGCGGCGGTGGCGCTCCCAGCGCGTCGGCAGCCACTCCTCCCGGACGGACAGGCGCAGGGCCTCGTGCAGGGCGAGGATGAGGCTGACGGGCGGGACGTGGTGATAGGTCCGCCCGCGGCCGCCGTCGGTCCACTGGGCGAGCAGGCCGACGAGGTCGAAGTACCAGGAGTGCCCGGGGCGGATGCGCCGCTCGAGCTTGCGCAGCGCGCGGTCGCCGGCCGTGAGCGGGGCCAGGCCGGGGGGCGCGCCGAGGCACGCGTGGCTGACGGAGAACGCGACGTCGACCTGCTCCTCGTCGACGCGCAGCTCCTGGCCGCCGAGGGACGTCGCGCAGTCGACGACGAGCAGCGCGTCGTGCTCGCGGCAGGCCGCGCCGAGGCCGTCGAGGGGCTGCGCCACGCCTGTCGAGCTCTCGCCGTGGACGACCGCGAGAGCGCTGCAGCCGCCGTCCATCGCCGCGATGAGCCGTTCGGGCTCCAGGGCGCGGCCGAATCCTCCTTCGACCCGGATGACCTCCCCGCCGGCGCGCGCGACCGCGCCCGCCAGCCGCTCCCCGAGCAGCCCCGCCACGCCGCAGACGACGCGGTCGCCAGGATCGATGAAGTTCACGAGGGCGGCCTCCATGCCCGCGCCGCTGGAGCCCGTGAGCGGCAGCGTGGCGCGGGCGTCCGTGAAGAACGCCTCCCGCAGGAGGACCTGCGTCTCGTCCATGATCGCCGTGAACGCGGGGTCCATCGGCCCGGGGGGCTGCTCGCACAGGCGGGCGCGGACGCTCTCGGGGAGGGGGCTCGGACCGGCGCCGAGCAGGAGTGGCTCGGGACCGGGCACGGTCATATCGCCTCGACGTCCGGGAAGTGCTCGGCGAGGTGGGAGCGCAGGGCGTCGCGGACGAACCGGCGCTCGTCCTGGGATGCGACCCGGTAGCGGGCGAGCAGCTCACGCTGACCCTCGGTGGGCACGTCGGAGATCGTCCAGCGGACCGCGAGGCGCTCGAAGAGGAACTCGACCGCGCGCTGCCAGGAGTCCTCGGTCGTGCGCGACGTGTCGTGCAACACTCCGGCGTACTCGCGGCGGGTCGCGGCCGTCATCGCGCCGCGCAGCTCGAGCACCGACCCCTCAGGTCCGTCGTAGGCGCTGGTGGGCGCCTTGACCCGATCACGCTGGCGGTTGCGACGGCCCATCGCGCCAATGTAGCCCGCGTCCTGGTTACGCTCACCTCACTGTGCCGAGGATCGACGAGATCATCGCCGGCAAGGGCGCGCCGGTCTTCTCCTTCGAGTTCTTCCCACCGAAGTCCGACGACGGCGAGGCCAACCTCCGCAGGGCGCTGCGCGAGCTGAGCCCGCTGGCCCCGGACTTCGTGTCGGTCACCTACGGCGCGGGCGGCACGACCCGCGAGCGCACGGTCGACATCGTCGCCTCCCTGCGCCAGGAGTTCGGCTTCGAGGCGATGGCCCACTTCACGTGCGTGAACGCCACCGTCGACGATCTCCGCGCGACCCTGGACCGCATGCGCGACGCCGGGGTGGAGAACGTGCTGGCGCTGCGTGGCGACCCGCCGGAGGGCCAGGATCGGTGGACGCAGACCGAGGGCGGGCTCGAGCATTCCGCCGAGCTCGTCGCGCTCCTGGAGGCGGAGTACGGCTTCGCGATCGGCGCCGCGTGCTTCCCGGAGACGCACATCGACGCGGTCGACGCGGACAGCGACCTGCGTCACCTCAAGGAGAAGGTCGACGCGGGCGCGCGGTTCCTCATCACGCAGCTGTTCTTCGACAACGCGGTCTACCACGGCTTCGTCGCCCGCGCGCGGGACATCGGCATCGACGTCCCGATCATCCCGGGGATCATGCCGATCACCAACGTCGCCCAGATCAAGCGGATCACCGCGCTGTGCGGGTCGGAGATCCCCGCGCGCCTGCGCTACGCCCTGGAGGCGCGCGCCGACGAGCCCGAGGCGGTGTCCGATCTCGGCGTGGCCTACGCGACGCTGCAGTGCGCGGAGCTCCTCGAGGCGGGCGCGCCCGGCGTGCACTTCTACACCCTGAACCGCTCCCCGGCGACGCGCGCCATCCTGGGCGCGCTGCGGCTCATGCGCCCCTGGGGGCGCACGGCCGCACCGGTCTGATCTGAGCGCCGTCGCCCTCAGCCTGGTCGCCGCGCTCGTCTGGGGCACGGCCGACTTCCTCGGCGGGCTGTCGTCCCGGCGCATGGCCGTGCTCGCCGTCCTGGTGTGGAGCCAGGCCATGGGGCTGCTGCTCGTGGTCGCGATCGTTGTCGTGGGCGGCTTCGACCTGCAGCCCGACCGCATCTGGTGGGGCGTCGCCGCCGGCGTCGTCGGAGCGATCGGGGTCGCGCTGTTCTACGCGGGGCTCGCCGCCGGCGCGATGAGCCTTGTCGCCCCGTTGAGCGCGTGCGGGGCGCTCGTGCCGGTCGCTGTCGCGCTCGCCGGTGGCGAGTCCCTCGCGGCGCTGACCGTCGTCGGCATGGCGCTCGCGCTGGGCGGCGCGGTGCTCGTCTCTCGCACGACCGGCGGCCACCTGCGGCTCACGCCGAAGGTCGTCGCGATGGCCGTCGGCGCCGGGCTCGCGTTCGGGACCGTGATCACCCTGTTCCAGCAGGGCGGTCAGGGCGACGACGACGCGAGCATGAGCGTCGTCCTCGCGGCGCGCGCCGCGTCCCTCGTGGCGACGACGGCGGCGGTGCTCGTGACCCGGACGTCCCTCGCGGTCCCCGACGCGCGCATCCTCCCGCTGCTGGTCGGCGTCGGGCTGGGCGACACCGGGGCCAACGTGCTCCTGACGCTGGCCTCCGGCGCCGGCCAGGACGCGCTCGTGGCGGTCCTGGCGTCGCTCTATCCGGTCGTGACCGTGGTGCTCGCGCGGGTGGTCCTGCGGGAGCGATTGTCGCCCTGGCAGGCGGCCGGGGTGGTCGCCGCGCTGGTCGGGGTGGCGCTCGTGTCCGCGGGGTGAGTCACGCCCCGGGCCACAGGCGCTCGGTGCGCAGGCGGCCGTCGCGCACGAGCCGGAACGGGTCGCGCAGCCACAGCGCGTCGGGGTACTCGGTGCCCATGAGGCCATCGTCGGAAGATCTCGAGCTCGAGCCATCCGTCGTAGCCGCCCTCGGCGAGGATCTTCAGGCACACGTCGACGTCGGCGACGCCGTCGCCGGGCAGCACGGGGTGGCCCAGCCGCGGGTCGGGTCGCGCCAGTCGGCCACGCGCACCGCGAAGACGCGGTCGACGTTCGCGCACATCAACGACGAGAAGGTGATCGGGGACCTCTCCTCGACCTGGAGACCGAGAAGGAGGGCTACGGCGGCCAGACCGGCAGCCCGGTCGGCGTGCAGTACCGCGCCGCCCTCGGGCAGGCCGGTGCCTCGGGCCACACGTCCGACGTGTGGCACTCGGGCATGATCGGTGTGATGACGACGATCGCGCAGTTCAAGAACAAGGTCGGCTACGACAAGCTGCAGGGCGACGTGCTCGCCGACCAGGCAAAGGAGCTCCGCGGGCCGGTGCTCCTCGGCGAGCCGCACCCGCACTGCGGCAGGTACCCGGACGCGCCCGCCAACTGCGGTGGCGGCGACCGCTTGCTCACGTACCTGGGCAACGACAGGTACCAGCCCGTGAGCGCCTGGTCGGACGTCCCGCTGGCGCTCCAGCAGAAGCTGCACGCGAAGGGCTCCTGAGCGGATGGGCGAGGAGCGCGATCTCGTGCTGTGGGCCGGGTGCGTCCAAGGGCACGCGCTGCCGGCCCGGGCCGACGCGGTCGCGGCCGGTGGCTTCGCAGCCACGTCGGTCGCGTCCGGGGAGCTGCTGGAGTTCGAGCGTGCCGGCGGCTCGCTGCGCGACCTCGCCCGCGAGATGCGCGATCGCGGCGGCCCGCTCACGATCCTGGACTCCTTCATGACGTGGTACCCCGGCGGCTCGCGGGGGCCGGGTGCGGCCTCGGAGGCGTCGCCGGAGACCATGTTGCGGTTCGCCGAGGAGCTCGGCGCGCGGTCGACGACGTTGAACACGCCGTACGTCGGCGACCCGGCCCCGACGGAGGAAGTCGCCGACGCGCTGGGGCGCTTCGCCGATCGGGCGGCGGAGCTCGGGCTGCTGCTGCACCTCGAGCAGATCCCGACCTCGATGGTGCCCGACCTCCCGACGGCGCTGGAGATCGTGCGCGCGGTCGACCGGCCGAATGCGGGGCTCGTGCTCGACACGTTCCACCTCGCGCGCAGCGGGTGCACGCCGCACGAGCTCTCGGCGGTCGATCCCGCGAAGGTGTTCCACGTCCAGCTCTGCGACGGGCCGCTGACGCCGCGGGTGGCCGACTACTACCAGGAGGCAGTCACCCACCGCGAGTTCGCCGGCGAAGGCGAGATGCCGGTCGCCGAGCTCGCCCGCAGCCTCGAGGACATCGGCGCGCTGGGGCACGTCGGCCCCGAGGTGTTCCTGAGCGCGCTCGACGCGATGACCCCGGCGGAGGCCGGCCGCCTGTGCCGTGAGAAGACGGACGCGTTCCTCGCGACCGTCGCAGCGCGACCCGGCGGCTGAGAGCGCCACCCGAGAAAGGGCACGATCAGGGATCGCATCCTCGCGACGCACGTCGGCAGCCTCCTCAGGCCCGACTCGATCCTCCCCTCCCTCCTGGCGATGCAGCGCGGCGAGCCGGTGGAGCGCAGGGCGGCCCGACCCGGCGCCTGCCCGAGTTCACCCAGTGGGCGAAGCTGCGCTCACTCGTCGAGGGGGCGCGGCTGGCCAGCGGGCCGCACTGGCCGTGACGGGCCCGTTGCTCCCTTGTCCAGGCATGACATGGACAGACGAGAGACGTTCGGCTCCGCGCGTGCCGAGGTCAACAATCCGCATGCATGTCGTGCGGATCGTTGACCTCGACGCACTCGGGGCCGCAGTCACACCCCGTCCGGACTCGACGAGCTCCTGGAGTTCTCCGTCCACCACGGGGTGCCGGTCGTGTCGATCACCGACCTGATGGCCTACCGGCGCCGCCACGAGCGCGGCATCGTGCGCCTGGCCGGGACCGATCTCCGGCTCCCGGTGGGCACGTTCGCTGCAGTCGCCTACCGTGACGAGGTGGCGACGAGGCGCCGCTCGTACGCGCGCACTCCGAGTGCCTGCTGTGCGACGTGTTCGGCGCCGAGCGCTGCGACTGCGGCCGCCAGCTCGAGCTCGCACCGCAGGAGATCGCCGCGGCGGGCCGCGGCGCGGTGATCGACCTCCGTGGGCAGGAGGGACGGGCGCGGGGCTGGACGCGATCGCCGATCCCGAGCGCGCGCGAGAACCGACATACGCGACTACCGCGTCGCCGCCGAGATCCTCGCCGAGCTGGGCGTGTCCCGCGTGCGGCTGCTGACGAGCAGCTGGGCCAGCAGCTCGGTCTGGAGGCGCTCAGCCGCCCAGCAGGTTCAACAGCGCACCGACGCCGCCGAACTGCACGGCGAGGCGCAGCGCCGTCGCCTCCGCGCCGCCGAGGGTCCCCTCGTTCTCGGCGCGGTCGATGCCGGCGTCCACCGCGGACTTCAGGCGGGCGTCGCTGACCTCCAGCGGGTTGCGCTTGCGGACGAGGTCCAACAGCACCTGCTCGCGGCTCGTGTGCAGATTGCACGCCGCGCCATCGAGGACCGCGAGCGTGCCGCGCTGCACCGGGTCGAGCAGGTCGCCGCTCACCGGCCGCGCGCGGGGCGCGCAGGGGTCCGCGACCGGTGTCGGCTCGTACTCCGCGCCGCCGGCCAGGAGGTAGCCGCCCACCAGGGCGAGGCTGACGACGATCGCGAGCATGACGACCTTCACGGCGACTCCCGCAGTCGCACCAGCAGCCCGATCGGCACGAGCGCGAGCAGGGCGAAGCCCGCGGCCACGAGGAAGGAGGTCGAGAACGCCTTCGTCCCTGCCTTGTCGAGCTCTTCGTCCATCTGAGCGCGCAGCTCACGGATGGCTGCCGCGCGCTCCGGCCCCGCCCTCGCCTTCGCGAACGCCGGCCCGAGGTCCGGCACCTGGCCGTCCGATGTCTCGATCGTGGTGCCCAGCGCGCCGGCGAGACGCACCTTGACGGCGAGCGGCAGGGGCGCGTCGAGCAGCTCGGAGAGCGCGGCCATCTCCGTCGGCTTCTGCTGGGCGTCGAGGTCGGCGGTGAACACCGGGGTGAGCAGCAGCAGCCCGACCACGACGCCGACGTGGCGGGCCGCGATCGTCACGCTCGCGTCGCGCGGCGTCGACGGCCCGTGGGACACGGCCACGCGCGTCAGCCCGGTGAGCAGCAGCCCGAGACCGAGGCCGATGAACACCTGCGGGAGGAACGTCCAGGCCGGCTCGGAGCCTGGCAGCAGGCCGAGCCCCGCCAGGCCCCCGGCGAGCAGGACGGCGCCCGCGGCCGCGCGTGGCACGACGTCGTCGGCTTTCAGCAGCCGCGCGAGCGTCGGCGCCAGCAGCGCGCTCACCGGCATCACGGTGACGATGAGCGCAGCCTCGATGGGGCTGTGGCGCCATCCCTCGATGATCATCGTCACGAGGAGGAACAGGGCGGCCGCCAGCGCCGCCGACGTGAGCGCCAGCGCCGCGAGCGCCGCGACGCGCTGCCCGAGCCGGGCCCGGGGGTGCGCCGACGCCGACCGGTGCGGCAACGCGGGCAGGCCGACGACGCCGGCGAGGCCCGCGAGCGCGACCGGCGCCTGCAGCGCGAACATCGCCTCCCAGGAGAAGACATCGGTGAGGATGCCGCCGGCGGCCGGCCCGACCGCCGCGCCGAGCACGCCGGCCGTCGCCCAGGTGCCGAGCGCGCGCTCGGGCTCCAGGTCGAGCAGCAGCTCGAGCGACGCCGCGACCACGACGGCGCCCGCGACGCCCTGCACGACGCGCCCGACGATCAGGACCTCGAACCCGCCGGCCGTCGCGCACAGCAGGCATGCGGCGGCGAAGACGAGGATCCCCACCACCATCGCCGCGCGCGGCGTCCGCCGGGCGATCATCGCTCCGGGAACGGCCGAGATGGCCAGCGCGACGTTGAACGACACGAGGACCCAGGCGACCTGCGCGACCGTCGTGTCCAGCTCGCGCAGGATCTCCGGCAGCGCGAGGGTGACGATGGACGAGTCGGCGAGGACGAGGCCCGCCGCGAGGGCGAGCGCGATCCGGCGAGGCATACGCGCTACTCCGTCTCTGGCTCGGGTCGCAGGCCCTCGGCCACCATCGGACGGCCGTCCAGCTCGTACTGCACGTCGACGGAGTCGTGCTCGCGGTAGGTGCCGATGCCCCACGCGCCGAGGAACCACCGCCACGCCCCGAGCTTGCCCTCCTGCTTGAGCTGGCGCGCGAAGTGCAGCTCGCGCCCGACCAGCCGGTAGTCGTCGCCCTCCCGCTGGGCCACGCCGTTGAGGAACACGGCGAAGTCCCCCCGGACCGACTTGGGCAGCCTGACGATGGACCCGCTCACGCACGGCGACTGTAGACCACGCGTGCGATGCTCCGGGCATGGATCTGGTCCGACTGGGCGCCTCGGGTCTGCACGTCTCGCGCGTGTGCCTGGGCATGATGAGCTACGGGAACGACTCCGACAGGCCGTGGGTTCTCGACGAGACGGCGGCCGAGCCGATCGTCCGCATGGCGGTCGAGGGCGGCGTCACGTTCTTCGACACCGCCGACGTGTACTCCGCCGGCACGAGCGAGATCGCCACCGGGCGGCTGCTGCGCAAGTTCATCTCGCGCGACGAGGTCGTCGTCGCGACGAAGGTGCACGGGCAGATGACGCCCGGGCCGAACGGCCGCGGTCTCTCGCGCAAGCACATCCTCTCCGCCATCGACGCGTCGCTGGAGCGGCTCGGGATGGACTACGTCGACCTGTACCAGATCCATCGCTGGGACAAGCAGACCCCGATCGAGGAGACGATGGAGGCGCTGCACGACGTCGTCCGCTCCGGCAAGGCGCGCTACATCGGCGCGAGCAGCATGTACGCGTGGCAGTTCGCGCGGGCCCAGCACGTCGCCGAGTCGCACGGCTGGACGAAGTTCGTCTCGATGCAGAACCACCTCAACCTCGCCTACCGCGAGGAGGAGCGCGAGATGCTGCCGCTCTGCATCGAGGACGGCATCGGCGTCATCCCCTGGAGCCCGCTTGCGCGCGGGCTGCTGGCCGGCAACCGCGGCCGCGGCGGTGACAAGCGCACGACCCGCGCGCAGACCGACGGGTTCCACGACATGCTCTACACGGACGCCGAGTTCGTTGTGGTCGACCGGCTGCTGGAGGTCGCCGGCGAGCGCGGGCTGCCCCCGGCCCAGGTCGCCCTCGCCTGGCTGCTGCACAAGCCCGGCGTGACGGCGCCGATCGTCGGTGCGACGAAGACCGGCCACCTCGAGGATGCGCTGGCGGCGACGGACGTCGTGCTCTCCCCCGAGGAGATCGCCCGCCTGGAGGAGCCGTACGTCCCGCACGCCGTGTCGGGGATCTTCTGAGCGCGCCCGGGTACAGCGTCCGTCGCTCGGACCGCGCGCGGCGCATCCGCGTGACCGTCGACCCCGAGCGTGGCGTGCAGGTGACGCTCCCGCGCCGGGCGCAGCTGCGCGAGGCGGCGGCAGCGGTGGCCGAGCTGCAGCCGTGGATCGAGCGTCGCATCGCAGAGGTCGCCGCGGCGCGCGCCCAGGTCGCGAGCCGCGGCGACGCGATCCCGTACCTCGGCGGGACGCTGCGCCTCCAGCCCGAGCCCGGGAGGGCTCGCGCGCACCGGCGCGGCGACACGCTGCTGGTGCCCCAGGACGACCAGGCGGCGATCGAGCGCTGGCTGCGACGCGCCGCGCGCGACGAGCTCACGCCGCGCGCGCACGCTGCCGCGGCAGCGCTCGGCGTGAGCGTGGCCCGGGTCAGCATCCGCGACCCCCGGACGCGCTGGGGCTCGTGCTCCTCGAGTGGCTCGCTGTCGTTCTCGTGGCGGCTCGTGCTCGCGCCCGAGGACGTCCTGGACTACGTCGTCTGGCACGAGGTCTGCCACCTGTGCGAGATGAACCACTCGCCGCGCTTCTGGGCGCTTGTCGCCCGGTACTGCCCGGGCTACGAGCAGCCGCGCCGGTGGCTGCGCCGCAACGCCACGGCGCTGCGCATCGCCCTCACGGGGTGACGTACCACTTGGTCACGAGCACCGCGCCGACTGCCACGACGACGCAGCCGAGCAGGAACAGCGACACGGAGGAGACCGAGGGCGCCGGGTCGCCGTCGGCGTCCACGCGCGACAGACGCCGCGACCACGCCATGACGAACACGCCGGCGAGGACGAGGAGGATCCCCAGAGCGATCATGCGCCGCGGACCTCGCGCAGGAGCGCGTCCCACGGCGTCTCGCCGTCCCGCGGCTCGAGTGCACGGCGCCGCAGCCACCCCGTCCACGCCTCGACGGTGCCGTCGCCGCGCATGTCGGCGCCGGCCCTGCGGCGCGACGGCCCGCGGATCTCACCGCGGGCCGCGACCTGCTGCGACGGCGCGTACTCCCGCCCGAGCAACGAGGCGGGCTCGAGGCGCACGGCCTCGTCCTCCAACCGAGAACGCAGGGCCGCGAGCGCCGGCTCGGCGTCCGCGAAGTGCTCCTTGCGGACGCTCGGACCGACGCGCACGGTCAGCGTGTAGCTCAGCCCGCTACCGCTGGTCGACGGGGACGTACGTGAGCTCGCGGTCGCCCGTGTAGATCTGGCGCGGCCGGGCGATCTTCTGCTCCGGGTCCTGGATCATCTCCAGCCACTGGGCGATCCAGCCCGACGTGCGCCCGATGGCGAACATGACGGGGAACATCGCGGTCGGCAGCCGCAGCGCCTCGTAGAGCAGCCCCGAGTAGAAGTCGACGTTCGGGTAGAGCTTGCGCGACGTGAAGTAGTCGTCGTCCAGCGCGCGCTTCTCCAGCTCGACCGCGATGTCCAGCAGCGGGCTCTTGCCCATGACCTCGAAGACCTCGTCGAGGTGCTTCTTGATCACGCGGGCGCGCGGGTCGTAGTTCTTGTAGACGCGGTGGCCGAAGCCCATGAGGCGCTCGTCGCCGCGCTTCACGCCCTCGAGGAAGTCCGGGATGTTCTCGACCGAGCCGACGCGGTTGAGCATCCGCAGCGCCTGCTCGTTGGCACCGCCGTGCAGTGGGCCGTAGAGCGCGGCGACGCCGGCCGCCACCGCCGAGTACGGGTCGACCTGGGTCGAGCCGACGGCGCGCACCGAGCTGGTCGACGCGTTCTGCTCGTGGTCGGCGTGCAGGATGAACAGGACGTCGAGCGCGCGCTCGACCCGCGGGTCGGGCTCGTACTTCAGCTCGGTCATCTTGTACATCATCGAGAGGAAGTTGCCGGCGTAGCTCAGGTCGTTGTCCGGATAGACGTACGGCTGGCCCATGTTGTGCCGGAACGCGAACGCTGCGAGCGTCGGCATCTTCGCGAGCAGCCGGATGATCTGGATGTGGCGGAGATCGGCGTCCTTCACCTGGACGGCGTCCGGATAGAACGTGGACAGGGCGCCGGTGGCCGCGAGCAGCATCCCCATGGGGTGCGCGTCATAGCGGAAGCCCTGCATGAAGCTCTTGATGTTCTCGTGGACGAAGGTGTGGATGGTCACCTCGTGCGTCCACTGGTCCAGCTGCTGCTGGGTCGGCAGCGTGCCGTTGATGAGGAGGTACGCGACCTCCAGGTACGTCGAGTGCTCGCAGAGCTGCTCGATGGAGTACCCGCGGTGCTCGAGGATGCCCGCGTCACCGTCGATGTAGGTGATGGCCGACCGGCACGACGCCGTGTTCGTGTACGCGGGGTCGTAGGTCATGAGGCCGAAGTCGTCCTCGTTGACCTTCATCTGCCGGAAGTCCATCGCGCGGACGGTCCCGTCGGTGATCGGGACCTCGAAGGTCTGGCCTGTGCGGTTGTCCGTGACGGTCAGCGTCTCACCGCCGGCGGCGGCGCGGTCGCCCGACCGCTGCTCAGTAGGCGTGGTCATGCATGGAGTATGCCCCAGCCCGCGCGACTCTTACGCGAGCAGGGCGAACCTCTCAGTCTTGGCACGAGCGCGGCTCGGTACGACCGGGCTAGCTGTTCATCCAGATGACGAGCCCGGCGACGATCACCACGAGGCTGCCGCCGGCAGCCATGACGCCTCGTGAGGCACCGTCGCTGCCGGGGAAGTCCGGGCGCGTGAACCCGACGACGCTGATGAACACCGCGAACACCGCGAGCAGGCCGCCGAAGATGAAGAACGGCGTCTCGGACTTCCCGGCCTCCGTCGTGGCCGCGAGGACCGTCGTGAGCAGACCCATGGGCGGGGAAATTACCGCGCCGGGCGGTCGCGTGCAGGGCCGCCCTCGTAGCGGCTCTCCGTCGCCTCCACCTGGCCGTGGTAGTGGCTGCCCAGCTCCGGATGCCCGTACGGGCGCTCCGCGGGCGCGTCGAGGGCCATGAAGGAGAGCTGTGCGATCGGGAGACCGGGCCACAGCTCGATGGGGATCCGGGTGAGGTTGGTGACCTCGAGCGTGAGCGTCCCGCTGAAGCCCGGATCGACGAACCCGGCCGTCGCGTGCACGATGAGCCCGAGGCGCCCGAGCGAGCTCTTGCCCTCGATGCGCGCGACGATGTCGTCGGGCAGCACGACGTGCTCCTCCGTCCGCGCGAGCACGAACTCGCCCGGATGCACGATGAACGGCTCGTCGGGGCCGAGGACGATCTGCTCGGTCAGGTTGCGCGGCGGATCACGCAGATCGATGGCGCGCGCGCGGTGGTTGTGGAACACCCGGAACGACGCACCGAGGCGCAGGTCGATCGACGCCGGCTGGATCATCGCCGGATCCCACGGGTCGATCTGGATCCGGCCCTCCTCGACCAGGCGGCGGATCGTGCCGTCGGAGAGCACGGACTGCATGGCGGGCGAGTCTACGGGCCGGGTCAGCTGCGCTGGGTGTGGCGGCCCTGTGCCACGACGCTGCGCGTGCGCGCAGGAGACCGCGGGGGCGGCTCGGCGTGCGGTCCGCGGCGGGGACGCGGGTTGCGCGGGGGACGCGGGCCGTGCGGGTAGCGCTTCGTCCCGCCGTCCTCGTCGGTGCCGTCGGACTCGGACTCGGGCGTGGCCTTCACCGCCCACCAGACGATGTAGAGCATCGCGCAGATGGGGATCTTCAGCACCAGCATCATGTAGATGAAGGTCGCCGTGCTCACCCACGCGGACGATAGCGCCGGGAACCGCCCGGCGCACCTCCTCCGTGGGTCAGCTGGCGCGCCGGCGGGCGCGCTTGGACCTGGAGGCGCCGCGGACCGAGCTGCCCTTCACCGCGCTGCGCCAGCGCGACGCCGAGACGAGCTTGCGCATGGCGCCCGCGACGTCCAGCGTGCCGGTCGTGACCGCGACGCCGCGCTTGGCCGAGCCGAGCACCGCGGCCTGCAGCGCGTCGGCCTCCAGATCCGGGCGCGCGGAGGCGAGCAGGACGAGTGCGCCGGCGACCTCCGGGGAGGCCATCGACGTGCCGGTGCGGATCTCGTAGTCGCCGCCCATCGCGGTCGACACGATGCCCTGGCCGGGCGCTGCGAGGTCGACCGTGCCGACGCCACGATTGGACATGCCGATGAGCTTGCCGGTGCGGCCGGTCGCGGCGACGGCCAGGAGGTGGCTGGCCGGGAAGCCGGCCGGGTACTCGGGCTGGGCGTCGAGGTCGTGGCCGCTGTTGCCTGCGGCGACGGTCATGAGGACGCCTGCGTCGCTGGCGGCCTGGACGGCTTCCTCGAAGGCCTGGCTGCGGCCGGGGCCGGAGACCGACATGTTGATGATCTTCGCGCCGTTGGCGACCGCGTAGCGGACGGCCTCGGCCATCGTCTCCGCGGATCCGATCGCGTCGGCGCCGAGCGCCTTGACGACCATGATCCGGGCGCGCTGGGCGACGCCGGAGACGCCGATGCGGTTGGCGCCCCGCGCGGCGAGGATGCCGGCGACGTGCGTGCCGTGGCCGTTGTCGTCGGACGGGTCGCCGTCGCGGTTGACGAAGTCCGCGCCGTTCACGTCGTCCACGAAGCCGTTGCCGTCGTCGTCGATCCCGTTGCCCGGGATCTCCTTCGGGTTGCGCCAGAGGTTGTCGCGCAGGTCCGGGTGGGTGAGGTCCGCGCCCGTGTCGATGACCGCGACGATCGTGTTGCCGCCGGTCGTCACGTCCCACGCGCTCTGCACGCCGAGGAGGCTGTCGTCGGCGAGGGGCCACTGCTCCTCGAAGAGCTCGTCGCTCGGCACCGACGCCGCCGCGTAGCGGTAGTTCGGCTCCACGAACCGCACGCCCGGCCGGCGTGTGGACGCGGCGCGGGCCATGCCGGCCCTCTCGACCGTCAGACGACCGTCCGTGTGTGCCACGAGAAGGTCGCGCGGTGCGATCGCCGCCGCCGATGCGGAAGCCGGGACGAGAGCGAACACGAGCATGACGGCGCACGCGAGCAGCGCGCGGAACTTCGAAGGCATTGATCGTCCTTGACCGGGGAGCGAAGCGGCGGTCTTCCGTGACCACTCGCCTCCTGCATCGGGCCCTCTTGGCAGTCGACTGAGATCCTTGAGCGCAACTGGACGCCTGGTGGACCCCGCCGTCTGGACGTTCTCTGGACACCTGCCTCGCGACGCACAGCAGGCTCTCAGCCGGCGGTGGTCGCGCGTGCGTGGCGCGGTAGGGTTGCCCGCTCCGCATGTGCGTGCCCACGACCAGCACCGACCGCCGATGAGCGACGTCCGCGCTCTGGAGAGCGCCGACATCCCCGCGGTCGCGGATCTGTTCCGGACCGCGATGGGTCCCGACAACCAGCTGTCGCGCCCGTGGCTCGCCGGCTTCCTGCAGGCGACGCTGTTCGAGAGCCCGTGGCTGGACCCGGAGATCCCGTCGCTCGTCGCGACCGGGGACGATGGGCGGATCGCCGGCTTCATCGCCTCCAACGTCCGGTCGGTCATCGTCGACGGAACGCGCCTGCGCGGTGCCTGCTGCGCGCATCTCGTCGTCGACGAGAGCGCCCGCAGCCGGGCGCTCGGCCCGCAGCTCCTGGGCCGCTACATGGGTGGCCCGCAGGACCTCACCTTCACCGACACGGCGACCGAGGTCGTCGCGCGGCTGTGGCGCTCGTTCGGCGGGCGCACCGACACGCAGCGCAGCATGGGCTTCATGCTCGTGCTGCGGCCCGGGCCGTGGGCGCTCGCGGTCGGCAAGGCGCGCATCCAGGGGCGCCGCGCGCCGGGCCTGGCGACCGTCCCGGCCCTCCCGTTCCACGTCGGCGGCGCCCGGCTCACGGGCCATCACGAGCCCGACCCCGGGCCGCCCGGCGAGACGGAGCCGCTGACGGCCGGGGCCCTCGTCGAGCACCGGGCCGCGATTCTGAAGGGCGTCCGCGTGCACCTCGACTACGACGAGGGCTACGTGAGCTGGCTGTTCGGGCGGCTGGACTCCCTCTACGCGACGTCGGTCGTGGTGCGCAAGCTCGTGCGCCGCGGCGGCAAGGCCGTCGGATGGTTCGTCTACGTGCACGACTCCGGCGGCCCGGCGCGGGTGCTGCAGGTCGCCTCGCGCGAGCGTGACACCGACGCGGTCGTCGAGGCGGTGCTGACCGACGCGCGCGAGCGCGGTGCCATGGTCGTCACGGGGCGCCTGGAGCCGAATCTGGTCGAGTCGCTGCGCCGGCGGTGGGCCGTGCTGGGGTTCGACGCGCGCACGCTCGTGCACGCGAGGGACAACGACATCCTCGAGGCCGTG
Organism: uncultured Solirubrobacterales bacterium; assembly: GCA_963837655.1. GTDB lineage: Bacteria > Actinomycetota > Thermoleophilia > Solirubrobacterales > Solirubrobacteraceae > CAVVSD01. Next base: position 269,156 of record CAWIOK010000021.1, on the reverse strand, counting down.
TCGACCGGGCCGACGCTGCTCACACGCCTCGACGGCGAATGGTGGTAGGGGAGTCGACTACGTCGACTCCCTTGGCAGTTGCTCGCCAGGGGCTCGCAACTGCCGGCTCACAACTGCCGGGCGCGTTCCCGCGCGCGCCCTATGCTCGTCTGAGTGACTACTTTCGCCGAGCTCGGCCTTTCCGCCCCTGTCCTGCAGGCACTCGAGGACGTGGGGTACGAGAAGCCGTCGCCCATCCAGGAGCAGGGCGTCCCGCCCCTCCTCGAGGGACGCGACGTCATCGGCCAGGCGCAGACGGGCTCAGGCAAGACCGCGGCCTTCGGGATCCCGATGATCGAGTACGTCGATCCGGAGCTCGACGCGGTCCAGGCGCTCGTCCTCACGCCGACCCGTGAGCTGTGCATCCAGGTCACCCAGGCGCTGCGCACGTACGGCGCGCGCAAGAGCGTCGACGTGGTCGCCGTCTTCGGCGGCGCGCCGATCCGCACCCAGCAGGCGCAGCTTCGCGCCGGCGGGCAGGTCGTCGTCGGAACCGTCGGCCGCGTTCTCGACCTCATCGGCCGTCGCTCGCTCGTCCTCACCGACTGCCGGTACGTCGTCCTCGACGAGGCTGACGAGATGCTCGACCTCGGCTTCCTGGAGGACGTCGAGCGCATCCTGGCCCTGACGCCCAACAGCCGCCAGACCGCGCTGTTCAGCGCCACGATGCCGCCCCCGATCCGCAAGCTCGCCGACGGCTATCTCTACGACCCGGTCCTCGTGAAGGTCCAGAACGACACGCTCACGGTCGACTCCGTCGAGCAGTTCCAGGTGGACGTGAAGGCGCCGGACAAGCCGGAGAAGCTCCTCGAGGTGCTGCGCGCCGAGCGGCCTGACCAGGCGATCGTCTTCGTGCGCACGAAGGTGCGTTGCGAGCAGCTCTTCCGGCGGCTGCGGGACGGCGGCATGAACGTACGCGCGCTGCACGGCGACATGTCCCAGGGCCAGCGCGACGGGGTGATGCTGTCGTTCAAGGGCGGCCGCGTCCCGATCCTCGTCGCGACGGACGTCGCGGCCCGCGGCCTGGACATCTCGACGGTCACCCACGTCATCAACTACGACGTCCCGACGTCGCCCGACGTCTACGTGCATCGCATCGGGCGCACGGGCCGAGTCGGGCGCTCCGGTCGCGCGGTGACCTTCGTCGAGCCCCGCCAGACGAAGGAGCTGGCGGCGATCGAGAAGCACATCAAGACGGGGATCGCCCGCTGGATCGAGGGCGCCAAGGTCGCGCCCGCCGCCGTGCCGGACCGTCCGCGCCGGCACTCCAAGCCGAGCGTCTCCGGGCGCAACGGCGGCGCCGACGTCCGCCTCGTCGCCGCGGGCGGCCGCGCGGATGGCCTGCACGTGCGCGACGTCGTCCACGCGGTCACGTCCGCCGCGCAGCTCGACGGCGAGGCGGTCCGCGACGTGAAGGTGCTGCAGCGCTTCGCGTTCTTCTCCGTCCCGGCCGACGAGGCCGAGCGTGTCCTGGAGGCCGTCGACGGCGTCCAGGTCAACGGCGTGGAGCTGCGTGTCGCGCCCGTTCCGGCCTGATGAAACCGAGACCCGGCGACGAAGTCGGCGGTCGTTAGTGTGTTCGTAGATGTCGACCGACGCCCCTGACCAGGTGTGTCCCACCTGCGGCGCCGGAATGGCCGCAGGTCAGGACTGGTGCCTCGAGTGCGGCTCCGCCGCCCCCGGGCGCCTCGGTGCACGCCCGGGCTGGCGCGCCGTCGGCACGATCACGGGCCTGACGGCCGTGCTCGTCGCCGGGGCTGCGGCCGCCGGCTATGCAGCCATCACCGACCCGGCGCCGTCCGGTCCTCCCGGCACGCCCGTCGCCCAGGCACCCGCGACCACGCCCGTGACGCCGGCCGCTCCCGCTCCAGTCGACCCGGCGACGACCACGCCGGGGACGACGACGACGCCGACGATCCCGACGCCCGCGCCAGGGACCGACGAGCCGACGCAGACGGCGCCGACTCCCGCGCCGACACCGATCCCCACGCCGACGCCGACACCGATCCCCACGCCGACGCCGACACCGATCCCCACGCAGACGCCGACACCGACACCGACCCTCACGCCGCCGACGCCCGCCGAGTTCGATCTGAACGCCGACTCGGTCTCGACGTACAACCCGTACGGCCGCCCGGGGGCCGAGCTGGGCCTGGCGAAGTGGGCCGTCGACGGCAAGCCGGACACCGTCTGGGACGTCACCGTCCCTGCCGACGGACAGCCGATCGGCGTCGGGCTCCTCATCGATCTCGGATCACCGCAGGACGTCCGCTCGATCAAGCTGACGTCACCCACGAACGGGTTCAGGGTCGAGGTCTACGCCGCGAAGCACAAGGCGCCCAAGACGATCACGAGCGACGCGTGGCAGCACGTCCTCGACATCCCAGCCGTGAAGGACAAGCAGACCATCCCGCTCACGAAGATCAAGGGCCCGGTCCGCCACCTCCTGCTGTGGGTCACGACGCCGGCCCGGCCGGAAGACCCGCGCGCCTCCATCTCAGAGCTCACCGTCCGGAAGGGGTAAGCCCATGTCCGCAGTGACCATGAACACCACCGAGGGTCCCGTCACGCTCGAGTTGTTCGACGCGGACGCGCCGAAGACCGTCGGCAACTTCAAGGAGCTCGCCGGCCAGGGCTTCTACGACGGGCTCATCTTCCACCGCGTCATCAAGGACTTCATGATCCAGGGCGGATGCCCGCAGGGCACCGGCACCGGTGGTCCTGGGTACACGTTCGAGGACGAGATCAACCAGCACAAGGTCGAGCGCGGCAAGCTCGCCATGGCCAACGCGGGGCCGAACACCAACGGCTCGCAGTTTTTCATCGTCACGATCGACGCCGCGCCGTGGCTCGACGGCAAGCACACCGTCTTCGGCGAGGTGACCGAGGGCATGGACGTCATCGACCGCATCGAGGGCACGGAGACCGACGGCCGCGACAAGCCGGTGCAGGACGTCCGCATCGAGTCCGTGGCCCTCACGCCGTAGGGCCGCGGTGATCGCCGTGCGCGACCCCGTCACGGGGTCGCAGATCGCTGAGGTCCCCGAGCTCGGGCCGGCGGAGGTCGCCGATCTCGTCGCCCGGGCGCGCGAGGCGCAGGGTGGCTGGCAGGCCTTCGGGTTCGACGGCCGCGGCGCGGTGCTGCGCCGGATGCAGCGCTGGGTGGTCGACAACGCCGACCGGATCGCGCGCACGATCGTCGGCGAGACCGGCAAGGCCTACGAGGACGCCATGCTCGCCGAGGTCATGTACGGCGCCTCGGCCTTCGGCTTCTGGGCGAAGCGCGCTCCGCGCTGGCTCGGCGATCGCCGCGTGCGCTCCGGTGCGCCCGCGGTCCTCGGCAAGCGGCTGTTGGTGCGCTACGAGCCGCTCGGCGTCGTCGGGGTCATCGGCCCCTGGAACTACCCGCTGACGAACTCGTTCGGCGACGCGATCCCGGCGCTGGCGGCCGGTAACGCCGTCGTGCTGAAGCCGAGCGAGCAGACGCCGATGACGTCGCTGCTGCTCGCCGAGGGTCTGGCCGCGTGCGGTCTGCCCGAGGGCGTCTTCGCGGTCGCCACCGGAGGGGGCCCGACCGCCGAGGCACTCGTCGACCAGGTGGACATGGTCCAGTTCACCGGCTCGACGGTCAACGGCCGCAGGGTCGCGGTGCGCGCCGCCGAGCGTCTGATCCCCGCGTCCCTGGAGCTCGGCGGCAAGGACCCGATGCTCGTGCTCGCCGACGCCGACCTCCGGCGCGCCGCCAACGCCGCCGTCTACTACGCGATGCAGAACGCGGGGCAGACGTGCATCTCCGTCGAGCGCGTCTACGTCGAGGACACGGTGCACGACGAGTTCGTGCGCCTGGTGACCGACCGGGTCGGCGCCCTGCGGCAGGGCGATCCGAGCGGCGGCCCCGGCACGGTCGACGTCGGGGCGATGACGACGCCCGTCCAGCTCGACGTGGTGACCGAGCACGTCCGCGACGCCGTGGCGAAGGGTGCCACCGTCGTCTCCGGCGGCGAGCGCGACGGCGCGTTCTTCGCGCCCACGGTCCTGACCGGCGTGGACCACTCGATGCTCGCCATGCGCGAGGAGACGTTCGGGCCGACCCTGCCGGTCATGCGGGTGCGCGACGCGGAGGAGGCCATCCGACTCGCCAACGACTCCGAGTACGGGCTTGCAGCCTCGGTCTTCACGGGCGATCTCGCGCGCGGCGAGGCGATAGCCCGTCGGCTGCGCTCGGGCGTCGTGACGGTCAACGACGCGCTCGTGAACTACCAGGCGCTGGAGCTGCCGATGGGCGGCTGGAAGAGCTCGGGCCTCGGGGCGCGCCACGGCGACGGCGGCATCCGGAAGTTCTGCGCCGAGCAGTCGATCCTCCTGTCCCGGTGGCACCTGCGCCGCGACATCCACATGCACCCCTACAGCAAGGGGCGCACCAGGGCGTTGCTCGGCGGCGTGCGGCTGCTCTACGGGCGCGGCAGGCGGTAGGTGATCCCCACCCGGGGGATGGACGGCAAGGTCATCGTCCGCTGAGGCGGGTCGAGCCGCCCGGAGGCGGCTCGACCGACGTCACGGGTGGAGCGGGCCCTACGGCTGCAGGTCGCCCTTGACGAGGTTCAGGCCCGAGACGGTCTTGATCGTCTTGTTGAACGAGAACGCCGGGTTGAACGCGTTCGGGATCGGGTCCGCGCTGCTGTCGATGCCCTTGAACTTCACGAGGGCCGCGGTGTAGGCGGCGTGGTTGGCCTCGACCGAGTGGATCGAGAGCGCGGCCTTCACGATGCCCAGGTTGTTGATGTACGGGCCGGCGCCGGCGTAGGCAGCGGTGCCGACGGGCTCGATCGCCGCTGCCGTCTTGATGAACGTGTTCTGATCGGCCAGCAGCTTGCCGACGGTGTCGGTGTTGACCGTCGGCGCCTTGACGGCTGCCTTGCCGAGGACCTTCTTCAGCGCGGCGACGTGCGCGGCCTCGTGGGCCGCCAGCGTCTTGGCTGCCGCGGCGATGTCGGCGTCGGGGTAGTGCGCGGCGTCGGCGGCGGCGTAGAACGCTGCCTCCAGGTACTCGAGCGTCAGCGCGTAGTTGCCGATCTTGACGTCGTTGGCGTTCGGACCGCCGCGACGGATCGAGCGCGACCCATGCCTGGAGTACTCGCCCTTCTGCCCCGAGTTCGCGGACGCGAGGGCGTCGAGCGGGGAGAGCAGCGCGCCGACGCCGAAGACTGCAACGCCGCCGATCCCGGCCTTGCGCAGCAGGTTGCGCCGCGTGCCGTTGGGATCCCATGCGCCCGCGTCATCAGCCGACTGACGCAGGTCGCCGGAGGGATCGAGATCCTCGATGCTGAGTTTGTTCATGCCGCCGGTAGCGCATCGGCGCGACGAGCGGATCACTCAGGGGCGGTACTAGGCGCGGACGCCGGTCCGCAGCGCGATCCCGTCGCGCAAGAGCGCGGCTGGGTTCGCAGCGGTCAGGCCGTCGGCGAGCACGGCGTCGCCAGACGCCCGCAGCACCGCTTCGCGGCCCTCGGCCAGGGTCCACGGCCGGCGTGGCGCGTGTGCGTCGGTTGCGATGACGCCGACCAGGCCGCGCCGCAGGATCTCGACGGACGCCGCGTGGCGCTCGGGGGTCTCGCGGTCGGCCAGCGGGCCGACGTTGGCCGCGATGACCGCGCCTGCGAGCAGCTCGGGGCCGAGCGTCTCGATGCCGGCCGGGAGGATGTCCCTGCTGCGCTCCGGGTGAGCGAGCAGCAGGCCGTATCCGCGGTCGCGCAGCTCCTGCGCGCCCGCGAGGAAGCCAGGGCCACCGCCGGCGTCGACGCCGTCGAAGGGAACCTCGTAGAGCAGCCAGCGCGCATCGGGCGGGCCGTGCGCGATGACCTCCAGGTCCGCGCCGTCGAGGTCGCCGACGGACTGCGGCTTGAGCTCGCCGCCGACCTCGACGTGCAGGGCGATGCCCTCGGCGCGCAGCGCGTCGCGGACCTCCTGGACACGGTCGGGCAGCTCGGTGACGTCGACCAGCTCGACGTGGGGCGTCGCCACGATCGTCGTGGTGCCGGCGGCTGCCGCTGCGGCCGCGTAGGCGAGGCTCTCGTCGAGCGTTCCGGGCCCGTCGTCGACGCCCGGGAGAAGGTGGCAGTGCAGATCCACGAATCCCACCCCTTCGACACTAGCCCCGAGTCCGGACCGGACTGTTGCGAGAGGGTTAGCCTCCGGCGCGATGGGTCCTGTGCTGCTGCAGCTGTCTCCTGCGCTCGTGTTCGGCGTCCTCTACTGGATGCGCGCGCGGACGCTGCGCGAGCAGGGCCGCCCTGTCCCGGGCTGGCGCGTGGCGTGCTGGTACGCGGGCCTGGTGCTCATCGTCGGCGTCCTCGTCTCGCCGTTGGCGACGCTGTCGGACAAGCGCTTCTCCGCCCACATGGCCGAGCACCTGCTCATCGCCGACATCGGCTCGCTGCTGCTCGTGCTCGGCCTGACGGGCCCGCTCATGGCGCCGCTGCTGCGCAACCCGATCCTGGGGCCGCTGCGCCACCTCTCCCATCCGGTGGCGGCCTGGCTGATCTGGGCGGTCGATCTCGCGATCTGGCACCTGCCGGGGCCCCACGACGCCGCCGTGCGTCACGACGGCATCCACGCCATGCAGCACATCCTGTTCATCGGGTGCGGCGTGAACATGTGGATGGCGCTGCTGGGCCCGCTGCCCAAGCCGGCGTGGTTCGGCAACCTCGCCCGGCTCGGCTACATCGTCGCCGTGCGGCTGTACGGCACGATCCTGGCCAACATCTTCGTGTGGACCGACCACCCGATCTACAGCGTCTACCAGGGGGGGACGAACGACCAGGTGATCGCGGGCTCGATCATGATGGTCGAGGGATCGATCCTGACCCTCGGGCTCGGGTGCTGGTTGTTCCTGCGCGCGGCGAGCCAGGGCGAGGAGCGACAGGAGCTCATCGAGCTCGCGCAGGCGCGGGGAGTTCCGCTCGACGAGCGCCGCGCCGCGCGCGCGGTGTCGGCCGGCCGGGGCGACGAGCTGCGCCGGCGCCTGGAGGCCGGCAGGTCGTGAGTCCTCGTTGAGGCGCGCGGGTACCTTGCATCGACGATGCCCTCCCTCTTCAGCAAGATCTCAGAGCTCGCCAAGTCCAAGCAGGGCCGCGAGCTGGCCGACAAGGCCGTCGCGGTCGCCAAGGACCCCAAGACGCGCAAGCAGATCGAGGACGCCGGCCGCAAGCTGATGGGCGACAAGGGCAACAAGGGGCCCGGCCCCGGCACGGACGTGGGGCGCTAGGCGCCGGCGAGCTCCCGCGCGCGCCGAGCCAGCTCGGCGACCCCGTCGCCGAAGCCCATGAGATAGGGATCGTCGCTTCGCCCCTCGAGGGCGCGGCGGTAGTTGCCCTCCATGAACACCGTGGCCTTCCACAGGGCGAGCACGACGTAGGGCCGCACGTCGGGCACCGCCCGGCCGCTGAGCTCCTCGTAGCGCGTGACGAGCTCCGCCCGGCTCGGGAAGCCCTCCCGCCGCGTCACGGGGGCGAGCTCGAAGTGCCACTGCGGATCGTCGGGCTCGCTCCACGTCATGAGCAGGTAGCCCAGGTCCGACAGTGGATCGCCGATCGTCGCCATCTCCCAGTCGAAGACGCCCACCAGCCGGGCGGGCGCCGCGTCCGCGAACATGACGTTGCCGAGGCGGTAGTCGCCGTGCACGACGGTCGAAGGCGGCGACGCGGGGAGGTGCTCCGCCAGCCAGGCGCCCGTCGCGTCGAAGTCCTCCAGGTCGCGCGTCTTGTTGTGCTCCCAGAGCCCCGACCAGCGGCGCAGCTGGCGCTCGAGGTAGCCGGTCGGTCGCCCGAAGCCGTCGAGGCCCGGGGCCGCCGGGTCGACGGCGTGGATCTCGATGAGCCCGGCCAGCAGCCCCTCGGTCATGCGCTCGCGCTCCTCCGGGGTGTCCAGCGCGGACGGGAGGTGGTCGGTCACGACCGAGCCCTCCAGCAGCTCCATCACGTAGAACGGTGCGCCGATCACGCCCTCCCCCTCGCAGACCGCGAGCACCTCGGGGACCCGCACGCCCGCGGGCGCGAGCGCGCGCAGGAGGCGCGCCTCGCGGAGCACGTCGTGGGCGCTGGGCGGCCACGGCGGGCGCGGCGGGCGGCGCAGCACGACCGCGGCGCCGTCGCGGCGCAGCAGGTAGGTGACGTTCGACCGCCCGTCGCCGAGCGGCGCGGCCTCGATGTCGCCGCTGCCGAGCCCGTGCTCGTCGAGGAACGCGCGCAGCGGCTCGAGGACGAGGAGCGGCGGGCGCTCGTTGCGCTCGGCCTCCTCCCGCGTGGCGACGACGTCGTCGGCGGCCATGCGTGTGCACGGTAACGCTCGCCCTCCGGTGGTGTCATAAGGTGCCGCCACCCGCCGCCCGGATCCCCCACGGAGGTCTCCGCAGTGTCGATGACCGTTGCTGCACGTCGTCCCGTCGTCCTCGCGGATGCGCTGCCCCGCAGCCTCGCGCGCGACGGCGCGCTCGTGCTTGCCGCCGCACTGCTGACCGCCGCCTGCGCGCAGATCTCCTTCCCCGTCCCGGGGTCACCGGTCCCCGTGACCGGGCAGACGTTCGCCGTGCTGCTCACCGGCGCTGCGCTCGGCGCCCACCGGGGCGCCCTGGGGCAGCTGCTGTACGTCGCGCTGGGCCTCGCGCTGCCGTTCTACTCCGACGGCTCTTCGGGCACCGAGGTGCTCTTCGGCGCGACGGGTGGCTACCTGTTCGGCTTCATCGTCGCCGGCTACGCGGTCGGCCGGCTGGCCGAGCACCGTCAGGACCGTACGTTCACACGCGCGTTTCCTGCCTTCTGCGTCGGCCAGCTCATCATCTTCGGGATCGGGGTCCCGTGGCTGGCGGTCTCGGCCAACCTCTCCCCGCGCGAGGCGATCGCGCTGGGCTTCACCCCGTTCATCCTGGGCGGCATCCTGAAGTCCACGCTCGCCGGGCTCATGCTCCCGGCGCGTGGAAGCTGGTCGGGAAGCGCTGACGCCTGTGCCGCTCCTTCCGGGGCGGGGAGGTGTTGGGGTGGGGGTGCCGGTCCTACGACGACTCTTCGCGATCCTCCTCGCCGCCGCCCTGGCGGCAGGCGTGCTCGCCGCGCCCGCGGCGGCGCACCCGAACATGTCGGTCACGTTCGAGGCGCCGCGCGATCTCCTGAACCCGGCGACGCGCGACAGCGCGCTGGCGGAGCTCGACACGCTCGGCGTGCGCAGCCTGCGGATCGTCCTGTACTGGAAGGACGTCGCCCCCGATCCCAACGGCGGGCGCCCCCAGCTCGACGAGACGGATCCGGCCAACTACGACTGGAGCAGGTACGACCCGCTCATCGCGGCCGCCAACGCGCGCGGCTGGCCGGTCCTGCTGACGGTGTCCGGCCCGGTCCCCCGGTGGGCGACGCGCACCGGCCGGGACTTCGTCACGCGGCCGAGCCCCGCGCGCTTCCAGGCGTTCATGACCGCGGTGGGTCGCCACTACGGCGGGAAGGTCTCGACGTGGTCGATCTGGAACGAGCCGAACCTGCCGCGCTTCCTGCGTCCGCAGTTCGCGCACGGCGGCAGGCCGGCCTCCCCGCAGCTCTACCGCAAGCTCTACGACGCCGGCCGCCGCGGGCTCATCGCGGCCGGGCGCGGCGGCGACCCGACCCTCTTCGGCGAGCTGGCCCCGCGCGGGACCGGCAGCGTCGTCGCGCCGCTCACGTTCCTGCGCCGGATGCTCTGCCTGGACGACAAGTACAAGAAGCGCGGCAAGGGCTGCGGCAAGCTGGACACGACCGGCATGGCCCACCACGCCTACACGACGCGCGAGGGCCCGTGGTTCGTCCCGAGCGGCCCCAACGACGTGACCATCGGCGTGCTCGGACGCCTCACGAAGGCGCTCGACCGCGCGGCGAAGGCGGGCGCGGTGCCGCGCCACCTGCCGATCTGGCTGACCGAGTTCGGCATCCAGTCCTATCCGGACGACATCCAGGGCGTGAGCCTCGTGCGCCAGCCGGAGTATCAGGCGATCTCCGAGCGGATCGCGCGCTCCAACCCCCGCGTCGCGTCGTTCTCCCAGTACCTCCTGCGGGACGACCCCCCGACGGGCCCTGACCAGTTCGGCGGCTTCGAGTCCGGTCTGCGGTTCGCCGACGGGCGCGCGAAGCCGTCGCTTGACGGCTGGCGGCTGCCGCTCGCCGTGCGTCGCGAGGGTTCCAAGGTCTCGATCTGGGGACGCGTGCGCCCCGCGACGGCGCCGGTGACCGCCGAGCTGCAGATCCAGCAGGGATCGGGCGCGTGGCGGACGCTGCAGAACGTCACGACCGACGCGCGCGGCTCCTTCACGCTGCGCGCCTCCGACCACAAGCGCCGCCGCTGGCGGCTGCGGTGGACCGCGCCGGACGGCACGGTCCGCACCGGCGCGCCGATTCGCGCGTACGCCGCCGGGTAGAACGGAGGCCGTGGCAGCCCAGCTCTGGCTCCTTCGCCACGGCGAGGCCGAGCCGCACGACGCCCGGCCCGACGCCGATCGACGCCTCACCGAGCGCGGGGAGGCCCAGTCGCGCGACGCCGGACGCGCGCTCGTGGCGCTCGGCATCACGTTCGGGCTCGTGTTCACGAGTCCGCGGGTCCGTGCCCGCGACACGGCGCTGCTGGCCTGCGAGGCACTGGGCGTCCAGCCGGTGGAGCATCCGCCACTCGGCGGCGGCTTCGACGTGCACGAGGCGCTCGCCCTCGCCGCGGCCGGCGGGGAGCAGGCCCGAACGCTGCTCGTCGGCCACGAGCCGGACCTGTCGCAGGTCCTGCACGATCTGACCGGCGCGCGGGTCCAGATGAAGAAGGGCGGGCTCGCCGGGGTCGCGCTGCGCGCCACGACGGGGGGCGAGCTGCTGGCGCTGCTGCGGCCGCGAGAGCTGGCGCGACTGGCGAGCGCCCCGAGCGGGAACACTACGTCGTAGACTTCCGAGCAAGCGCTTGCCGGGGGGCCGTGGGAGGCCGCCGGAGCAGGGTGGCGCTGTGGAGAGCCGAGGGGAGACGCACAACGTGCAACGTGAAGGGGTCGGGGCCGCTCAAGAGCGTGGAGCAAGCGCTTACGCGGGCGTGATGGACGCGGTTCCGGAGGACACGGCCGGCTACATCGAGCTGCGCGACGTCTCCAAGACCTACGTCTCCAAGACCAAGGAGACCCTGGCGCTGACCGGCATCGACCTGTCGATCGCCAAGCAGGAGTTCGTCGCCCTCGTGGGCCAGTCCGGTTGCGGCAAGACGACGATGCTGCGCATCCTCGCCGGCCTCATCAAGCCGACGACCGGTGAGGTCCGCATCGCCGACCGGCCGTTGTGGAAGGGCGGAAGCCGGGACGACGACGCGCTGCGCAAGCTCGGCCTCGTCTTCCAGGACGCGAACCTCTTTCCCTGGTTCAACGTCGAGGAGAACATCTCGCTGCCGCTGCGCCTGCGCGGCGTCGACAAGAAGGCGCGCCGCGCCCGCGCTGCCGAGCTCGCAGAGCTCGTCGGGCTGACCGGCTTCGAGGAGGTCTTCCCGCGTGAGCTGTCCGGCGGCATGCGCCAGCGCGTCGCCATCGCCCGCGCCCTGAGCTACGACCCCGAGATCCTGCTCATGGACGAGCCCTTCGGCGCGCTCGACGCCATGACGCGCGACAAGATGAACATGGAGCTGCAGCGGATCGCCGCGCTGACCGAGGCGACCGTCGTGCTCGTGACGCACTCGATCGCCGAGGCCGTGTTCCTTGCCGACCGCGTCGTGCTGCTCTCCGCGCGCCCAGGCCAGATCAAGTCGATCACGGCCATCGACGCGCCGCATCCGCGGCAGCTCGAGGTCACGGCGCAGCCGGGCTTCCAGGACAAGGTCATCGACCTCCGCCACCAGCTGACGGAGGATGAGGAGCGCCTCGCGCGCCAGGGAGGTGTGAGCGAGTGAATCGCAAGCTGCTGCCGTGGGTGAGCACCGTCGTGGCGCTCATCGTGATGATCATCGTCTGGAAGCTCGTCATCGCGGTCTTCGACGTGTCGCCGTTCGTCCTGCCGCAGCCGGAGGACGTCATCGGCGGGATGCGCGACCTCGTCAGCTCCGACGGGTTCTGGAGCGACGTGCGCGTGACGCTCATCGAGACCCTGGTCGGCTTCGGGATCGCGCTCGTGCTCGGCATCGTGCTCGGCACCCTGCTGGGCCGCGTCCAATGGCTCGAGCAGGCCCTGCGTCCTGTGATCGTCGCGTCTCAGGTCGTCCCGAAGGTCGCGCTGATCCCGCTGTTCATCATCTGGTTCGGCTTCGGGATCACCTCGAAGATCATCATCGTCGCGCTGCTGGCGTTCTTCCCGATCCTCCTGAACGTGATCCTGGGGGTCCGTTCGGTGGACTCCGGCCAGCGTGACGTGATGCGCAGTCTGAACGCCTCGCGCTGGCAGACGTTCCGGCGCCTCGAGTACCCGAGCACGCTCCCGTACATCCTGGCCGGCATGGAGGTGGGGATCGTGTTCGCCGTCGTGGGCGCGGTCGTCGGCGAGTACCTCGGTGGCGACCAGGGCCTCGGCTACCGGATCGTCACGAGCCTGAACAACCTCGAGGCCGAGACGCTGTTCGCCGTCATCGTCGTGCTGACCCTCTTCGGCTTCCTGCTGTACCTCGCCGTCGTGGGGCTGAAGCGGTTCCTGATCCCGTGGCACGACTCGGTGATCGACAACACGAAGGTCAGCACGTAGGTCAAACCGGTCCCTGAGAAACGACGCGGGCCGGCAGGGGTGCGGGCCCGCGTCGTGCGGTCATCCATGAGGAGGAGACACATGAACGCAGTCGAGGAGCAGACAGCGCCCATGGCCGACGGGCTGTCGCGTCGGAAGTTCGTCGGTCGATCTGCCGGGACGTTCGCCGCGCTCGGCGCGGGCGGCCTGCTGCTCGCCGCGTGCGGGGACGACGACAACGCGAGCGGCTCGGCCGCCGGCAGCTCGACGACGGCCGGCGCGACGAAGAACGCGACGATCGTCAACATCCTGCCGCCGCAGCTGGGCTACGTCGCCGAGTACATCGCCGACATCGACGGGATGTACAAGGAGCAGGGCGTCGACGTGAAGGTCGAGACCGCGCGCGGGTCGGCCCCGGCGATCCAGGCCGTCCTCAGCGGCACGGCCGACATGACGCGGTGCGGCCGGCTGGAGTCGCTCATCGCGATCGCCAACCGCGACGCGCCGATCCACTGCGTGGCGTTCACGACGCGCAAGTCGCCGCTGGCGATCGTGTCGGACAAGAAGGCCCCGCTGAACAAGCCGCAGGACCTCGTGGGCAAGCGCATCGGCATCCCGTCCGAGGGCGGCACGAGCGAGACGACGCTGGACCTGCTCATCGCGTCCAACGGCATCGACGTGAAGGACGTGCCGCGTCAGGTCACCGGCTTCACGCCGGGCACGTTCGAGCTCATCCGCAAAGGCCGCATCGCGGGCTTCGTCATCGGTGCGACCCAGGAGCAGCAGTTCAAGGAGGCCGTGCCGGACTCGAACTTCATGTTCACGGCCGACTACGTCGACGACGGCGAGAACTACATCACCTCGGCGAAGGGCCTCCAGGACGAGGACACGCTCGTGGCCTACCTGACGGCCGTCCACAAGGCGATGGAGCAGGTCGTCGCCGACAAGGCCAACGGCTACGCGGACACGCTCAAGAAGGTACGCGCGAAGTACGACTTCGCCGAGCTGAAGAGCGATACGGTCGCCAAGGCGTACCTGGACTTCCTGACCGGCTCCTGGACGGCGGACGGGGCGGACCAGATGCTGAAGACGGACCCCGAGGAGTGGCAGAAGACCTACGACGCGGCCGTGAAGATCAAGGCGGCGAAGGCCGGCGTCGACGTGTCCAAGAACCTCCAGCCGTCGATGATCTAGGCCAGAACCAGAGGACGAGACGATGACCCAGCTCGAGGATCAGGTAGCACCCCAGCCGGCGACCGGCAGGGCCGTCCAGCTGGTGGACGTCGACATCCATCCGGTGATGCTGCAGCCGGAGATGGCCCGGCGGCTGCCTGAGCGCTGGAGCCGGCACCTCGAGCGCTATGGGCGCCGTGCGCCGTTCGTCACGGATCTGTACCCGCGTCCCCGGAACAAGGGGATGCGGGCGGACTCGTGGCCCGAGGGCGGCGTACCCGGCAGCGACTACAGGCTCGCACGCGCGCAGCTGCTCGACGAGCACGACGTCGACTTCGGGATCCTCCTCTGCCTCAACGCACACGACGCGGGCTACGAGCACCCGGAGTTCGACGCGGCGATCAACCGCGTCGTCAACGAGTGGATCGTCGAGGAGTGGCTGGACCGCGACGAGCGCCTGCGCTCGTGCATCTCGGTGCCCTACGACCACCCGGAGCTCGCGGTCGCCGAGATCGAGCGGTGGGCCGGCGACGAGCGCTTCGTCCAGATCCTGCTCCCCGCCGCGGGCCAGGAGCCGTTCGGTTCGCGCAAGTACTGGCCCGTCTACCGGGCCGCCGCGGACGCCGGCCTCCCGGTCGCGTTCCACACCGGTGGCTACACGGGGCACCGTGGCGCGGGGTGGCCCTCCTTCTACATCGAGGAGCACGCCGGCTACGGGGTCGTCATGCAGATGCTGCTGACGAGCCTGGTCTGCGAGGGCACGTTCGCCGCGATCCCGGACCTCAAGGTCGTGCTGACCGAGGGCGGCGCCCTGTGGGCGGCGGCCCTGCGCTGGCGTCTGGACGCGGCGTGGTCGCAGCTGCGCGACGAGGTCCCCGAGCTGGAGCGTCTCCCGTCGGAGTACATCCACGACCACGTCTGGTTCGACACCCAGCCGATGGAGGAGCCCGACGACCCCGAGCACTTCCTCCAGGTCATGGAGCAGGCCGATCTCGAGGACCGGCTGATGTTCGCCACCGACTACCCCCACTGGGACTTCGACACCCCGGCGCAGTCGCTGCCCCGCGGGCTGACGAAGGAGCAGCGGACGAAGCTGCTGGCCGGCACCGCCATCGAGCTGTACGGCCTTCCGACGCACGTCGAGCGCACATGACGGTCGCGACGGCCACCGAGGCGGTGGACTGCGATCTGCACGTCGCCCCGCCCGGGGTCGACACCCTGCTGCCCTACCTCGACGAGTACTGGCGCTCGTACATCGACGACGCCACGATCCGCATGGGCCAGGCGGCGTACCCCGCAGGCGCGGCGACGACCGGCGATGCGCCGGCCGGCACCTACGAGGAGCTGACGGCGGTCCTCGATGCCGCGCAGCCGCGGCGGGCGATCCTGAGCTGCCTGACGCTCGACGGCGTGCATCGCAACCCGCACTACGGCGCGGTGATGGCCACCGCGGTCAACACCTGGGTCCGCGACGAGTTCCTCGAGCGCGACGACCGGCTGCGGGCGGGCCTCGTCGTCTCGACGCTCGACGTCCCTGCCGCGGTCGCGGAGGTGCAGCGCTGGGACGGCGACGCGCGCTTCGCGCAGATCCTCATGCCGGTGCGCAACGACATCCCCTACGGCAACCGCTACTACCACCCGCTGTACGCGGCCGCCCACGAGCGCGAGCTGCCGATCGCCCTGCACGCATGGGGCCGCGGCGGCAACGCGCCGACGACGACGGGCGTCACGACCTCCTACCTGGAGGACTACGCGAGCAACGCGAGCATCGCCCAGACGCAGATGATGAGCTTCGTCGCGGAGGGCGTCTTCTCGAACTTCCCCGATCTGAAGATCGCCTTCCTGGAGTGCGGGTTCAGCTGGCTGCCCCCTCAGCTGTGGCGCTTCGACAAGGACTGGAAGGGCGTCTGGCGCGAGGTGCCGTGGGTGAAGGGCCGCCCGTCCGACTACGTGCGCCGGCACATGCGCTTCACGACCGAGCCCGCGCAGCTGCCGCAGGATCCCGCGCAGATCGCGCAGGTGGTCGCGATGGTCGGGCGCGAGCTGCTCCTGTACGCCAGCGACCATCCGCACCAGCACGGCGACTCCGGCGAGCGACTGCTCGCCGCCCTGGGCGAGGAGGATGCGGAGGCGATCCTGCGCGGCAACGCCGCGACGTTCTACGGAGGCAGGATCGGGTGAAGGTCGTCGTCTGCAGGCTGGAGGACTTCCCCGCGGGGGAGCGCAAGATCGTCAAGGCGGGCCCGCGATCGATCGGCGTGTTCAACGTCGACGGCGAGTTCTTCGCGATCCGCAACCGCTGTCCGCACCAGGGCGGCCCGCTGTGCATCGGGCGCCTGTCTGCGTGGGCGGTCGCCAGCGGGCCGGGCAAGGTCACGATGGACGGGCCGCCTCGGCTCGTGGCGTGCCCGTGGCACGGCTGGGAGTACGACCTCGAGACAGGGCAGTCGTTCATGGGCCCCGGCGAGACGCGCGTGAAGGCCTACGAGGTCTCGGTCGCGCGCGGCGACACGCTGGAGGACGTCCGGCAGGCCGAGGAGCAGCGCATCCCAGCCGCGGCGCGTGCCGCGGGGCGGGAGCCGGGCCCGTACGTCGCCGAGACGTTCCCGGTGTACGTGGAAGAGGACTACGTCGTCGTGGAGGTCTGACGTGTCAACGATCACCCTCGTGGACGGGGACGTGCACTCGACGATGATGCCCGCGTCGCTGCACGCCCGTCTGAGCTCGAGGTGGCAGCGCCATCTCGAGGAGTTCGGACCGCGCGTCGCCGGCGCCTACGCGATCTTCCCGCGGATGCGCAACGGCGGCTTCCGCGTCGACGCGCGTCCCGCCGAGGGGTTCCCGGGCTCCGATCTCGGGCTCGTCCAGGAGCAGCTCCTCGACGAGTACGGCATCGACTACGCGGTGCTGACGCCGATGCAGGCGCAGAACTTCGGGCAGGAGGCGCCCGAGTTCGCCGCCGAGATGTGCCGCGCGCTGAACGACTGGACGCGCGAGGAGTGGCTCGACCAGGACTCGCGCCTGCTGGGCTCGATCTGCCCGCCCCACGAGCACCCCGACCTGGCGGTCGCCGAGATCGAGCGCCTCGCCGGCGACGACCGCTTCGTGCAGGTCCTCCTACCCGGCACGCTGGAGCAGGGCCTCGGCAGCCGCCGGTACTGGCCGATCCTGCGTGCTGCGGCCGAGGCCGGGCTGCCCGTCGCGCTGCACACGGGCGGCAGCGAGATGCACAAGGGCGCGGGATGGCCCTCGTACTACCTCGAGATGCACGTCTGGAACGGCAACACGATGGCGATGCAGATGCTGTCGATGATCTGCTCGGGCGTGTTCGAGGAGATACCCGGCCTGCAGATGGTCGCCGTCGAGACCGGCATCGCCTGGGGCGCCGCCCTGTCGTGGTCGATGGACGACGCGTGGCGGATGCTCGGCGAGAGCGACACGACGCGCATCAGCGAGCCGCCGTCGCACTACCTGCGCGAGAACTGGTGGTTCACGACGCAGCCGATCGAGGAGCCCGACGACCCCGAGCATCTGGCCCTGGCGTTCGACGCGCTCGGCATGCTCGACCGGATCATGTTCTCCAGCGACTACCCCCACTGGGACTTCGACGCGCCGAGCCAGTCGCTGCCGCGGTCGATCTCCAAGGAGAACAGGGCGAAGATCTTCGCCGGCAACGCCTGCCGCCTGTACGGCCTGGTCCGATGAGCGTCACGACGCAGCTCGTCGACGCCGACGTCCACGTCGCGCCGCAGACCGTCGAGCCCCTGCTGGCGCACATGGAGCCCTACTGGGCCGACTACGTCGCCAACGCCGAGCTGCGCCTGTCGCCGACGATGAACGGGCTGTATCCGCCGGTCGCGTTCCTGCCGGACACGGACCTCCCGGCCACCCACGCGGAGCTGCGTGCCGGGCTGGGGGACGACCGCACGGCGATCCTCAACTGCATCACCCCGTTCGACTCCAGCCACAACCCGTACTACGAGGCTGCGCTGTGCAGCGGCGTCAACGACTGGGTCCGCACCGAGTTCCTCGAGCGTGATCCCGGCCTGCGGGCGAGCCTCCTCGTGTCGACGCTCGACGTCGACGCCGCCGTGGGCGAGATCGAGCGCCTGGGCTCGCACCCCGGGTTCGTGCAGGTCCTGCTGCCGATCCGCACGGAGACGCCCTGGGGGAACAAGCGCTTCCACCGGCTGCACGACGCCGCGGCGCAGCACGGCCTCGCGCTCGGGTTGCACGCCTGGGGCCGGGTCGGCAACGCGCCGACCGCGAGCGGCTTCACGACCTCCTACCTGGAGGACTACGCGACGAACTCGCAGATCGTCGCGCAGGCGCACGTCACGAGCCTCGTCAGCGAGGGCTGCTTCGAGCGCACCCCCGACCTCAAGGTCGCGCTGCTGGAGTGCGGGTTCACCTGGCTGCCGTTCCTCCTCTGGCGGTTCGACAAGGACTGGAAGGGCGTCTGGCGCGAGGTGCCCTGGGTCAAGGAGCGCCCGTCGGCCTACGTGCTCCGCAGCATGCGCTTCTCGACCGCGCCCGCCGCGCTGCCGACCGACCCTGCCGTGCTCGCGCGGATCCCGGATCTGATGCCCGTCGCCGAGCTGCTCATGTACGCGAGCGACCATCCGCACCGCCACGGGGGCACGGTCGATCCGCTGCTCGAGCTGCTCGACGAGGACGCACGCCAGGCGATCCTGTCCGGCAACGCCGTGAGTCTGTACGGCCTGTGACCCTCCTGGAAGGATTCGAGCGGCGCGACATCGACGCCGGCGAGGCGACGATCCACACGCGCGTCGCCGGCAGCGGGCCGCCGCTCCTCCTGCTCCACGGGTATCCGCAGACGGGCGCGATGTGGCACGCCGTGGCGCCGGTGCTGGCCGAGGATCGCACGGTCGTGGTACCGGACCTGCGCGGCTACGGCGCGTCGTCGAAGCCCGCGACCACGGAGGACCACGAGCCGTACTCCAAGCGGGCGATGGCCCGCGACATGGTGGCCGTCATGGCCGAGCTGGGGTTCGACAGCTTCGACCTCGCCGGCCACGACCGGGGTGCGCGCGTCTCCTACCGGCTGGCGCTCGACCATCCCGAGCGCGTGACCCGGCTGGCGCTCCTGGACGTCATCCCGACGTCGGAGATGTACGCGCGCACGGCGTGGCGCCAGGCGCTGGCGATGTGGCACTGGTTCTTCCTCCCGCAGCCCTACGACCTGCCCGAGCGGCTGCTCGCGGGTGACCCCGAAGGCTTCTACTACAACGGCCGTGAGGACCAGTTCGACC
This sequence comes from uncultured Solirubrobacterales bacterium, assembly GCA_963837655.1. Lineage (GTDB taxonomy): Bacteria > Actinomycetota > Thermoleophilia > Solirubrobacterales > Solirubrobacteraceae > CAVVSD01. The sequence goes on along the minus strand of CAWIOK010000021.1, from coordinate 249,988 downwards.
CCGAGGCGCTGGCCGAGTACCAGGCGGCGCTGCGCGATCCCGCCGTGATCCACACGATCTGCGAGGACTACCGGGCGGGCGCGACCTACGACCGCGAGCTCGACGAGGCCGACAAGGGCCATCGCCGCATCACCTGCCCGCTGCTCGCGGTCTGGGGAGCGCACGGGTCGGTGGCGAAGATCGACGTGCTGAGCGTCTGGCGAGAGTGGGCGGTCGACGTCCGCGGGGTCGCGATCGAGTCCGGCCACCACATCCCGGAGGACGCGCCGGAGGCGACCATCGCTGCGCTGCGGGAGTTCCTCGGCAGCTAGGGCCGGACGTTCGCGGCGAGCGCCTGCACGCCGCCGTCGACGAAGACCATCGCCTGGTCGGCCAGCGCCAGGCCGCGCTCGCGGAAGTCGGCCTGCGGCGTGGACTTCAACACACCGCCGAGCGCGTCCAGCGCCGCGATCGTCGCCGCGGCGACCATGTGCGGCAGCAGCGCGTCGGCCTCGAGCCCGAGGTCCACGGCGGCGGCCGCCGCGATGGTGCGCTCCGCGCGCTCCTGCAGTCCGCGCTCGAACGTCCGCAGCGCTGGGTCGGACTCGACCACCTCGCGGCGCCGGCGCACCTCGTCGCGGTCGGCGTCCTCCATCTCCTCCAGCAGCCACGCGATCCAGGCCCGCAGCGCGCCCGCCGCCGTCTCGCCCGGCAGCCGCTGAGTGAGGCGCCGCTCGAGCTCGGCGAAGACCACGTCGTGGTCGGGGAAGACGAGCTCCTCCTTGCTGGGGAAGTAGGCGGAGACGGTGCGCGGAGCGACGTCGGCCGCGTCGGCGACCTGCTTGATCGTCGTGGCGTGGAACCCCTGCTCGACGAAGAGCTCCAGGGCGACCTTGGCGATCGTCTCGCGTGTGCGCTGCTTCTTGCGCTCGCGGAGCCCTTCGACCTGGGACATGTTCACACGCTACCAACAAACATGCGTCCGATGCAATTCTGCAGCCGTTGCAAGATTGCAATGACGGTGGTACGTTCGGATGCATGTCCTCAGTGCTCGCCGCCATCGCACGTTCTCTGGCCACTCATTGGAAGCGCGGCCTCGCCGGCCTCGTCCTCACGATCGTCGTCGTCGGGGCGATCATCGGCTCGCAGAGCGGCAGCGCTCCGCAGGACTTCTCGATCCCGGGGACCGAGTCCCAGAAGGCGATCGATCTCCTGCAGAACAAGTTCCCCTCCGCCGCCGGTGCGCAGAGCCAGGTCGTCTTCACGACCGACTCGGGCAAGCTGAGCGACCCGGCCAACAAGGCCCAGGTGGCCAAGTCGATCGCCGCGCTGCAGAAGCTGCCCGACGTGTCCGGCGCGCCCGATCCCCTGGCCGAGGGCGGTGCTGTGTCCAAGGACGGGCGCACGGCGTTCACGACGGTCCAGTTCGACAAGCAGTCCATCGACATGGAGACCAAGGACGGCAAGGCGTTCGAGAAGGCCGCCCAGGCGGGTGAGGGCGACGGGGTCAACGTCGAGACGCGCGGCGAGGTCGCAGATCTCGCGGCCCAGCAGGACGCGCCGGTCGGCGAGCTCGTCGGCGTCGCGATCGCGATCGTCCTGCTGACCCTGCTGTTCCGATCGCTCGCGGCGATGTTCGTGACGCTGGTCGGCGCGCTCGTCGGCGTGGTCCTCAGCCAGATGATCCTGCAGGCCGTGAAGGGCCCGATCGGGATCCCGGACTTCGCGACGACCATCGCGGTGATGCTCGGCCTGGGTGCCGGCATCGACTACGCGCTGCTCATCTTCAGCAGATTCAGAGAACAGTTGGCCCTGGGCGACTCCGCGCCGGAGGCGGCCGCGCGGGCGAACGCCACGTCGGGCACGTCCGTCGTCGCCGCCGGGCTCATCGTGATGGTCGCGATCGCGGGCCTGCTCGCGGTCGGCATCCCGCTCATCGGCAAGATGGGCGTCGGCTCGGCGATCGCGGTCGCGGCCGTCGTGGTCTCCTCGATCACGGTGCTGCCGATCTTCGCCGGGGCACTCGCCAAGCGCCTGCAGCCCAAGGATCCGACGCACGTCGCGAAGTCCGAGCGCTTCGAGGCCTGGGGCCGGCGCATCGTCAAGCGCCCGGCGGTGCCGCTGGCGATCGGCGGCATCGCGCTCATCATCCTGGCGATCCCGTTCACGAGCATGCGGCTGGGCCAGCCCGACGACGGCAACACGCCGCAGGGCGACACGCGCCGCGCCGCGTACGACGAGCTGTCGGCGGCCTTCGGCCCCGGCTTCAACGGCCCGCTGCTGCTCGCGATCGACAACCAGGGTGGCGGCTCGGTGGACAAGGCGAAGCTCGACGACCTCGGCGCCGCGCTGAAGAAGGCGCCCGGCGTCGCGGCGGTCGCGCCTGCCAGCCTCAACAAGGCAGGCGACGCGGCCATCCTGACGGTGACGCCGACGACGTCGCCGCAGGACGAGGCGACGTCGACGCTGGTCGACACGCTCCGCAGCGACACGATCCCGGCGGCGACGAAGGGCGACGGGCTCAACGTCTACGTCGGCGGGCAGACCGCCGGCTTCGAGGACTTCTCGAACAAGATCTCCGCGCGCCTGCCGGTGTTCATCGCGATCGTCATCGGCCTGTCGATCCTGCTGCTCATGGCGGTCTTCCGCTCGATCTGGGTGCCGCTGGCCTCCGCCGTGTTCAACCTGCTGTCGATCGGCGCCGCGTACGGCGTGATCGTCGCGGTGTTCCAGTGGGGCTGGGGCGCGTCGCTGCTCGGCGTCGACAGCGACACGCCGATCATCTCGTTCGTCCCGATCATGATGTTCGCGATCCTGTTCGGGCTCTCGATGGACTACAACGTCTTCCTCCTGTCGCGGATCCGGGAGGCGTACTTCGAGGGGGACAGCGCGAAGGAGAGCGTCGTGCACGGCCTGTCACGGATCGCGAAGGTGATCCTCGTCGCCGGCCTGATCATGTCGTCGGTGTTCCTGGCGTTCATGTCCGGCAACGACGTGATCATCAAGATGTTCGGCCTCGGCCTGGGCGTCGCGATCCTCATCGACGTGCTCATCGTGCGCATGGTCGTGTCGCCGGCGCTGATGGCGATCCTCGGCGACAAGGCGTGGTGGATGCCGCGGTGGCTCGACCGCCTCGTGCCGAACGTCTCGCTGGAGGGCGGCCACGACGACCGCGCCGAGCGCGTCAACCAGCGCGAGAAGGTTCCGGCCTGACGCCGCCGGCGCTGCGTGAGCTCCGCCCGACGCACGCGTCGCTTCCCCTGAAATCTGCTTGCCGGTGGCTAGCACTGGTGTTAGCCACCGGCGAGCTGTGGATGCCCGAGGACCTCGGTGGCGCGGCGTCGCGGTCCGCTGCACCGGCCTCGGTGAGTCGTCCGGGCGCGGCTGAGCCCGCAGCCGACGTGCCGAGCTGAGCGCGATGAACGCCCCTCAGGCCCCCTCGACCACCTTGGTCGTCGCCCGCGCGGCGACGAGCAGCGGGTCGTAGACCGGGCTGTAGGGCGGGGCGTAGGACAGGTCCATGAGCGCGAGCTCGTCGACCGCCAACCCCGTCCACACGCACGTCGCCAGGACGTCGATGCGCTTCGCGGCGCCCTCGACGCCGACGATCTGGCCGCCGAGGACGCGCCCGCTCGACGGGTCGGCGACGAGCTTGACCCAGATCGGGCCGGCGCCGGGGTAGTACTTCGCGCGCGTCGAGCTCTTGATGATCGCGCTGACGACGTCGATGCCGGCCTCGCGCGCCTCAGCCTCGGTGATGCCGGTCCGCGCAACCTCGTACTTGCAGACCTTCGACACGGCGGTCCCCACGACGCCGGGGAACGCGATGTCGCCGCCCGTCGCGTTGATCCCCGCAATGCGGCCCTGCTTGTTGGCGTGCGTGCCGAGCTGGATGTTGACCGCAGCGTCGAGGACGCGGTGGTGGCTCTCCACGCAGTCGCCGGCGGCGAACACGCCGTCCATGCCCGGGCAGCGCTGGTGGTCGTCGACGCGCAGCGCTCCGGTGTCGCCGAGCTGCAGACCCGCCTGCTCGGCCAGGGCCACCTCGGGCCGCGCGCCCGTCCCGATCGTCACGTGGTCGACGGGCAGGTCGCCCTCGTCGGTCCTGACGCTGCAGGGCCTACCCGCGTCGTCGAGGACGATCTCCTCGATCTCGGTCGACAGCAGGAAGCGCACACCGTGGGCCTCGGCGCCGTCCTGGACGTGGTCGGCCATGTCACGGTCGAGCGTGCGCATGACCTGGTCGCCCTGGTCGATGACCGTGACCGACATGCCCCGGTCGACGAGGTTCTCCGCCATCTCCAGGCCGATGTAACCGGCGCCGATGACCACGGCCTTCCCGCCGCCGCGCTCCAGTCCCGCGCGGAAGCGCTCGGCCGCGTCGACCGTGCGCGCGGTCTCCACCGCGTCGGCGCCCGGGATGGGCGGCGCCACGGCGACGGCGCCGGTCGCGACGACGAGCTGGTCGAAGCCCTCCTCGGTCTCGCGCTGCTCTGAACGCTCGAAGACCGTGAGGACGCGGCGGTCGAGGTCGATCGCGCGGATCTCGGCGCGCACCCGCATGTCGATGCCCGCCTGCCGATGCTCCTCGGGCGAGCGCGAGACGAGCCGGTCGGCGTCGTCGAACAAGCCGCCGACGTAGTACGGGATGCCGCACGCCGAGTAGGACGTGTACGGCCCGCGCTCGAAGGCGACGACCTCGAGCTCCGGGTCGCGGCGCTTCGCGGATGAGGCCGCGCTCATCCCGGCGGCGTCGCCGCCGATGATCGCCAGGCGCATGAAGGCGACGGTCTACCCTCTGACCACCATGCCGGAACTTCCCGAGGTCGAGATCACGGCGCGCCTCCTGGACGAAGCGGTGCGTGGTCAGGTCATCGAGTCGGTGCGGACGCCCGGCATCAACGTCCTCAAGACCTTCGACCCGCCGCTGCAGTCGATCGAGGGCCACGCCATCACCGAGATCGGGCGGCGCGGCAAGCAGTTCACCATCATGGTCGACAACGGGCTCGTGGTGCTCGTGCACCTCATGAGCGCCGGCCGGCTGCAGCTGTACGCCAAGCGCGCGTCGATGAAGGACCGCTCCTCCCGCCTCCTGGTCCGTCTGCCTGAGGATCGCGAGCTGCGGCTGCGCGAGTTCGGGACCAAGCAAGCCGCATGGGTGAAGCTCCTGCGCGCCGAGGACCTCGAGTCCGAGGAGGTCATCGCGACGCTCGGGCCGGAGGCATGGCCTGACCCGCCGGAGGACTTCGCCGCGCTCCTGAAGCCCGGCGGCGCGCGCCCGCTGCACGGCGTGCTGCGCGATCAGCGGGTCATCGCCGGGATCGGACGGTCGTGGGTGGACGAGATCCTGTGGACCGCCATGCTGTCGCCCTTCAAGCGCGGCGACGACCTCGACGACGACGAGGCCGCACGGCTGCGCGAGGCGACCGTCCAGGTCATGGGGGACGCGCTCGCGGTGTACGAGGAGAAGGTCAAGCTGCCGATTCCCGACAAGCTGCCGCTGCCGCTGAAGGTGCATCGCCGCAACGGCGAGTCCTGCCCGCGGTGCGGCGCGACGATCGAGGCGGTCCACTACGAGGACTACGTCATGTGCTACTGCCCGAAGGAGCAGACGGGCGGGCGTGTGCTGAAGGATCGCCGGCTGTCACGGCTGCTGAAGTGAGCGCGTCGCGCGCGCGAGGACCTACCGCGTCGTCGTGATCGCGCGCGACGGCGGCGCCCACGTGCCTGGCACGAGCCGCACGGTCACGCTGCGCCCACGCGCTTGAGCGGCGATACCTGCATGTGCAAGTATCGCCCATGGCTCGCATACACGACGCTCCCGTAGAGCAGTACGCACCGCTGTACGGCGAGGACGCCGGAGAGTTCCACAGGGTCATGGCGCACCGCGCGCCCCTGGAGGCCGGTCTCGCGGACTTCCAGCACGCGCTGCGGACCGACCGCGTCCTCCCGGACCGCCTGCACGAGCTGGTTCGTCTGCGCGTCGCGTTCTGGAACCAGTGCCGCGGCTGCATGGCGGGGCGCTACCAGGAGGCGATCGACGACGGGCTGACGGAGGAGCTCGTCTGCTCGCTGGAGCGTCCCCAGGAGGCGGAGGACCTCACTCCCGCCGAGCGGGCGGCGATCGCCTACGCCGACCTCATGGCAACCGATCACCTGGCGATCGGCGACGAGACCTTCGAGGGCCTGCGCGAGCACTTCACCGAGCCCGAGATCGTCGAGCTTGCGATCAACCTGGCCTACCTCGTGGGCGTCGGTCGGCTGACGGCGTCGCTGAACATGCTCGAGGGGCTCCCGGATCGCTTCCTCGAGGGCGAGCGCGCGACCCCTTGGGGCGACGGCGAGGTCATGGTCCTGGAGCGCGTCACGACGTGAACGCGCGCCGGTAGGCCGCCGGTGTCGTGTGCGTCTTGCGCGCGAAGTGGGTGCGCAGCGACGTCGCGGTGCCGAACCCTGCCTCCTGGGCCACCGCCTCGACGGGCAGGTCGGTCTCCTCCAGCAGCCGCCGCGCGTGCAGGACCCGCTGGGCCTGCAGCCAGCGCTGCGGCGTCGTGCCGGTCGCCGCGAGGAAGTGGCGCGCGAACGAGCGCTCGCTGCGGGCCGCGTGCCGTGCCATCGCCGCCACGGTCAGCGGCTCGCCGAGGTGCTCGAGCATCCACGCGCAGGTCGCGGCGAGGCTGTCGCCGGCCGGCTGCGCGACCGGCTGGTCGACGAACTGCGCCTGCCCTCCGGCGCGATGGGGCGCGACGACCATCCGCCGCGCGATCCGGTTGGCGTGCTCGGTGCCCAGGTCGCGGCGCACGAGGTGCAGGCACAGGTCGATCCCGGCGGCGACGCCCGCCGACGTGAGGATCTGCCCGTCGTCGACCCAGAGGACATCGCTGTCGACCTCGACCGCCGGGTGGCGCTGAGCGAGCGTCGCGGCGTCCTGCCAGTGGGTCGCCGCGCGCCGCCCGTCCAGCAGGCCGGCCTCGGCCAGGACGAACGCGCCGGTGCAGATCGAGACGATCCGCGCGCCACGCGCGTCGGCCGTGCGCAGCGCCTGGAGCACCACGTCCGGTCGCCGTGCGGTCCGGTCGCCGACCCCGGGCACGATGACGGTGTCCGCCCACGCAAGCGCCTCGGGCCCGTGCCCGGCGACGATCGAGAAGCCCGTCGAGCTCGCCACCGGGCCCGCCTGCGCACCGCAGACGCGCAGCTCGTAGCGCTCGCGCTCGTCGACGTGCCCGAACACCTGCGCGGGGACGGAGAGGTCGAAGGCGACGACGCTGTCGAGTGCGAGGACGGCGATCCGGTGCATGGCGGGATTCTTGCGTACTTCGCCGGTCCTGCCACTGGTCGATGTCGTCGCGTCCCGCGAGCATCCACGCCATGGACATCGACATCATCGTCTTCGACGGCTTCGACGAGCTCGACGCGATCGCCCCGCTCGAGGTGCTGCGCAACGCCGAGGCGCTCGGGGCCGACCTGCACCCGGCCGTGGTCGGGCTGCACGGCGCCGGGGAGATCACCGGTGCGCACGGGACGCGGCTCGTCGTCGAGCGCGGCGTGTCGGAGACCGCCGACATGCTCGTCGTCCCTGGCGGCGGCTGGAACTCCGGTTCGCCGCGCGGCGCCCGCGCCGAGGTCGCGCGCGGCGACCTGCCCGCGCTGCTCACGCGCGAGCACGCCCGCGGGAGCGTGATCGCCGCGGTCTGCACCGGCGGCATGGTCCTCGCCGCGGCGGGCATCACCCGCGGGCGGCCGGCGACGACGCACCGCCTCGCATTGGACGAGCTGCGCGAGAGCGGCGCCGACGTCGTGGAGGCGCGGGTCGTCGACGACGGCGACGTGCTCACCGCGGGCGGCGTCACGTCGGGCATCGACCTGGCGCTGTGGATCGTCGAGCGGTTCGCGGGTGCGGACATCGCGGCGGCCGTCGCCGCGGAGATCGAGCACGAGCGGGCGGTGGAGGTCTTCCGCCCGTAGGCTCCGCGCATGACCACCGCGATCGTCACCGGCGCGTCCGCCGGGATCGGCACCGTCTTCGCACACCGCCTCGCCGAGCGGGGATCGGACCTCGTCCTCGTCGCCCGTCGGCGGGAGCGCATCGAGGCCCTCGCGGAAGAGCTCAGCTCGGCCCACGGCGTCCGCGCCGAGCCGTTCGTCGCCGACCTCGCCGACCCGGCGGACGTCGCGCGCGTCGGGGAGCGAGCGGCCGCCGACGACATCTCGATGCTCGTGAACAACGCGGGCATCAACGGCTACGCGCCCTTCGCCGAGGTACCGCCCGACATCGTCGCGAAGGTCATCGCGGTGAACGTGACGGCGCCGGCACTGCTGTCGCGGGCGGTGCTGCCGGGGATGCTCGCGCGCGCCGAGGGGACGATCGTCAACGTCGCGTCGATCCTGGCCTTCGCGGCGTCGCTGCCGCCGGATCCGCTACCGGTGCGCGCGACCTACGCGGCGTCGAAGGGGTTCGTGGTGACGTTCACGCGCACGCTCGCGGCGGAGGTGGCCGACACGCCGCTGCGCGTGCAGGTGGTGTGCCCGGGCTACACGAAGACGGAGTTCCACATGACCAACGGCGCCGACCCGGTGGACGGGACGGCGCCGGACGACCAGCCCGAGGGGGCGATGCTGCCCGAGCACGTCGTACAGGCGTCGCTCGTCGGGCTGGACGCCGGCGAGGTCGTGTGCGTGCCCGGGCTCGCGGACCTGTCCGCGGTCGACGGGCTCATCGCCGCCGAGCAGGGGATGCGCGGCGGCAACTTCGCGCCGCTCGCCGAGCGCTACCGCTGACGCTCAGGGCGTGATGGTCAGCGTGTCGTCGCTGGTGTCGTTGGCGTGGCTGACGGCGTGGAACGTACCCTTGGCGCCGACGTAGGCGCCGGTGCCGCCCACGATCGTGCCGTTCGTCGTCGATCCCGTGAAGCCCAGGTCGAGCACGCTGACGTAGATGTTGCCGGTGGTGAGCCCGAACACGCCGATGCAGTCGGACTTCGCGGTGGCGAAGGTCCCCGCCTTCCTGATGTAGCAGATGACCCGCAGCGTCCCGGCGCGCTTGCCGGAGGCGTCCAGCAGCGGGTTGCTGAAGACGACGGCGTCCTTCGTCGAGAAGCGCGTCCGGGCGCCGCTCGTCCTGGACTTCGGCGCGTTGTCGATGATGTTGAACGTGCCGGCGTTGGCCGGCTCGTGGAAGCTGAGGGTCTGCGGCGGCGCCTGCGCGGTGGCGGGCCCGGCGGTCCAGAGCCCGGCGGCGAGAGCGGCGGGAGCTGCGACGAGGACGAGGATCCGTCGTGCGGTCATGAGTACTCCTGAAAGAGGGCGGTTGGCGCGACGCTACCGCCGGGCGCTGCGGTGGCGCCAGTGCTCGGGCACGTCCGCGTGCTCGACGAACACGATGTGGTCGTCGGCGCCCGACGCCGCGACGGCGTCCCACACCTGCTGAAGCGCGCCCTCGTGATCCTCGGCGTCGAGGCGCACCTCGAACTCGCCCACCTCGTCCGGCGCGGTGACCTCCGCCCCGGGGAGAACCGCCGCGAGCTCGTCGCGGGCCTGCAGGTCGCGCGGGGACGCACCGTGCAGGAGGAGCATGCCGACCACGAAGCGCTGGGCCATGCGCGAAGTGTAAGGCTGTCCTCCATGACCTCTCAGATGCCTGCCGCCGGGGATCCGGCACCCGACTTCGAGCTCCCCGACCAGGACGGCACCACGACGAAGCTCTCCGACTTCCGCGGCAAGCGAGTCGTCCTCTACTTCTATCCCAAGGCGGACACGCCCGGCTGCACGACGCAGGCGTGCGGCGTGCGCGACCACGTGGAGGAGTACGACGCCGCGGGCGCCGTCGTGCTCGGCGTGTCACCCGACCCGGTGAAGGCCGTCAAGAAGTTCCACGACAAGCAGGGCCTGAACTTCGCGCTGCTCGCCGACGCCGACCACGCGGTCGCCGAGCAGTACGGGGTGTGGGTGGAGAAGTCGATGTACGGCAAGACCTACATGGGCAACGAGCGGACGACGTTCGTCATCGACGCGGGCGGCGCGGTCGCCGAGGTGCTGCGCAAGGTCAAGCCCAAGGAGCACGACGACCTCGTCCTGAGCGCGCTGGGGACGTAGGTCGCCGTGGACCTCGGCGTCTTCCTCCCCATCGGCAACAACGGCTGGCTGATGTCGACTGCCGCCCCGCAGTACATGCCGACCTACGAGCTCAACCGGGCGGTCACGCAGAAGGCGGAGTCCATCGGCTTCGAGTTCGCGCTGTCGATGATCAAGCTGCGGGGGTTCGGCGGCGCGACGGAGTTCTGGGACCACAACCTCGAGTCGTTCACGCTCATGGCCGGGATCGCGCCGGTCACGGAGCGGATCAAGCTGTACGCGTCGACGGCGACGCTGACGTTGCCGCCGGCGATCGTGGCGCGGATGGCGGTGACGATCGATTCGATGGCGCCTGGGCGCTTCGGCGTCAACATCGTGACGGGGTGGCAGAAGGGCGAGTACCAGCAGATGGGCCTGTGGCCTGGGGACCAGCACGCGTCGACGCGCTACGAGCAGTCCAGTGAGTACGTGCGCGTCATGCGCGACCTGTGGGAGACCGGACGCTGCGACCTCGACGGCGAGTTCTTCAACATGGAGGACTGCCACCTGGGTCCACTCCCGCAGGGACCGATCGAGATCGTCTGCGCGGGCCAGAGCGATCGCGGGATGCGCTTCTGCGCCGAGTTCGGCGACGTGCAGTTCGTCCTCGGCAGCGGCCGCAACGCGCCGACGGCGCACATGCAGGCCAACGAGCGCCTGGCCGTCGCCGCGCAGCGCAGCGGCCGCGACGTCGGCGTCTACGTCCTGTTCATGGTCATCGCGGACGAGACTGACGAGGCGGCCTTCGCGCGGTGGGACGCGCTGAACGCCGCGGTGGACCACGAGGCGATTGCGGCGATGACCGGCCGCGCGGCGACCGACGGCTCCGACGAGCGCAGCCACACGCGCCAGCTCGCCATGCCCGAGGGCGCGATCAACTTCAACATCGGAACCCTCGTCGGCAGCCACGAGCGCGTCGCCGCGATGCTCGACGAGGCGGCCGCGGTGCCTCAGACCAAGGGGATCATGCTCATCTTCGACGACTTCCTGCAGGGCCTGGAGGTCTTCGGCGAGCACATCCAGCCGCGGATGGCCTCCCGGCGCGAACATCGATAGCCGCTCATGTGTCGGCGCGCGCCTGCCGAACATCGTCGTGTGCTGCCTGATCTCCGTGCCGACCTCCTGCGGCTCGTCGACCCGTCGAAGCCGTACCAGCGGTCGCCGAGTTCCGCTTCCGCCGCTGGACGCGCACCCTGCCGCGCCCCGCGCGCCTGGCCCTCGCGCCGCTGACGTTCTTCACGTACAAGACGATCGAGACCCTCACGGGTATCTCGGTCGCGCCCGGTGCGCAGATCGGCCCCAGGTTCTTCATCGTCCACTACAGCGGCGTCTTCGTCGGCCCGATCGTCGCGGGCGCGAACCTCTCCATCAGCCAGGGCGTGACCATCGGCATCGAGAAGGGCGCCCTGCCGACGCTCGGTGAGCACGTGTACCTCGCGCCCGGGGTGCAGGCCTTCGGCCCGATCACGATGGGTGACCGCTCCTCGGCCGGCGCCAACGCAGTCGTGAACAGCAGCGTCCCGCCCGGCGTCACGGTCGCCGGCGTCCCGGCCCGGCCCGTTGGTCGACGGACCGAGACCATCCCGCTGCGCGAGGCCGCCTGAGCTGCTGGTCCGCTGGTCGGAACCGGCTGGACCGGCAACCGCGAGGTCGTCCAGCGCGCGGAGCGGCTCGGCTTCGAGTTCGCGCTCTCGAGGTCGAGCTCCGCGGCCTTCACGCTCTGCGCGTCCACGGCGACCCTGACGCTGCCGCCGGCGATGGTCGCGTGGATGGCGGTCACGATCGACTCGATGGCGCCCCGGGCGCCTCGGCGTGAACCGGCGAGCGGATCCAGCCGCTCATGGAGAGCCGCACCGACCGCTTGGGCCAGGCCGCCTGACAGCTGCCTTAGGCTCAGTGCGTGCCCGTGCTGCGCCGCGTCTGCCTCTATGCCGGATCGAGCCCGGGGGCCGATCCGGCGTACGCCGACGCTGCCGTGGAGATCTCCAGGATCCTCGCGGGACACGGCATCGGCGTCGTGTACGGCGGTGCGAGCGTCGGGCTCATGGGTGTCCTGGCGGATGCCGCGCTGGACGCGGGCGGCGAGGTCATCGGCGTCCTGCCGCGCGCGCTGGGGTCACGGGAGATCGGCCACCAGGGGCTCACGCGTCTGGAGATCGTCGAGACGATGCACGAGCGCAAGGCGCGGATGGCGGAGCTGTCCGATGCATTCATCGCGCTGCCGGGCGGCGTCGGGACGCTCGAGGAGGTCGTCGAGGCGCTCACGTGGACGATGCTCGGCATCCACCTCAAGCCGGTCGGGCTGCTGAGCGTCGGCGGCTACTACGACCAGCTCGAGGCGTTCCTGGACGGCGCGCGCGACGACGGGTTCCTCAAGCCCGACCACCGCGCGCTGCTGCTGAGCGACGGCGATCCGGCGACCCTCGTCGCCCGCCTGACGCAGTGGGAGCCGGTCCACGCCTCGCGGTGGACGCCTGCGGAGACACCGCCGGCCGCCTGATGACCACGGGAGTGCCCGCGCAGGAGGTCCGCGTCGCGCGGAAGGAGGACTTCCCGGCGATGGCCCGCGTGCTCGCGCGCGCCTTCCACGAGGACCCGCTCACCGCGTGGCTCTATCCCCGCGATAGCAGTCGCGACCGCCACGTCGAGCGCTCCTTCCTGGTCAGCCTCGGTCGCCTCGCCCCGCAGAACCAGCTGTACACCACCTCCGACCACGCGGGCGGTGCGCTCTGGGCCCTCCCCGGGCAATGGCGCGAGGATCTACGCCAGACCGTGTCGAGCCTCACGCTGCTGCCGCCGCTGCTGCCGCGCCTGCTGCGGACGATGCGCGCGATGACGCGCATCGAGGTCGCGCACCCCCTCGAGCCGCACTACTACCTCTCGGTGCTGGGGACGGCGCCCGACCGCCGCCGCGAGGGTGTCGGGTCGGCGCTGGTACGGCCGGTGCTCGACATCTGCGACGCCGAGCGCGTCCCGGCGTACCTCGAGACGGCGACGGAGGAGAACGTCGGCTTCTACGCCCGCCACGGCTTCGAGGTCCAGCGCCGGCTGGAGCTGCCCGGCGGCGCGCCCACCCTGTGGCTCCTCTGGCGCCCGCCGCGGTAGCGGCTCGCTGCGCCCGTACCATCGAACCGCATGCTGGCGTCGATCGGCTCGAGCGTCGAAGGGTTCCTCAACGCAGTCGGGGACTTCTTCTCGAGCCTCAGCGACGTGGGGTGGGTCTCCCTGCTCCTCGGGCTGGCGTCCTTCCTCGTCTACCTGACGCTGCGGTCGCGCGCCTTCTTCCACACGCTGCGCGCAGCGTATCCGGGCGAGCGCATCCCGTTCCGGCGGATCTGGGGCGCCTACATCGCCGCGTACGGCTTCAACAACGTCGTCCCTGCCCGCGGCGGCGACGTCATCAAGCTGTTCCTGGTCAAGACGTCGGTGCCGAACTCGACGTACCCGGCGGTGGGCGCGGCGTTCTTCGTGGAGGCGGTCTTCGACCTCGTCATGGGCGTCTTCATCCTCATGTTCGCCTTCTCGCAGGGCGTGTTCCCCAAGCCGCCGGACTTCTCGAAGATCCCGGCGTTCGACCTGCAGTTCTTCGCCGCGCACCCGCGCTTCCTGCTCTTCCTGCTGACGATGATCGCGGTCGGCGTGCTCGTCGGGTTCGCGCTGCTGTCCACCCGCGTGCGCGCGTTCTGGGCCCGGGTCCGCCAGGGCGTCACGATCCTGCGCGACCGCCGCCGCTACCTGCGCGAGGTGTTCGCCTGGCAGTTGGCCGGCTGGTGCTTCCGCTTCCTCGCGTTCTGGATGCTGCTCGACGCGTTCAACGTCGGCGGGTCCGTCCAGAACGTCCTGCTCGTCCTCGGGGTCAACGCGGTCGCGGCCGCCGTCCCGTTCACGCCCGGCGGCGCCGGCGTGCAGCAGGCGCTGCTGGTGAAGGTCTTCGCCGGGGCGGCGAGCTCGGCGACGGTCGCGGCCTACTCGGTCGGGCAGCAGATCGCGATCGGCGTGTGGACGCTGCTCGTCGGCTTCCTCGCGCTCTTCTTCATCTTCCGGATCCGCTCGTTCAAGGAGGCGATCCGGCAGGGACGCGAGCACCGCGAGGCGGAGAAGCGCAGCGAGGCGCCCGGCCCGGCGTAGAGCCCCCGCAGGGCTACTGCAGGCCTTCGCGCGCCTCGCGCACGAGGGTGACCGCCTCCGGGAAGACCGTCGCGATCACCGAGCGGATCTGCTCCGCCTGCTGGTCGGTCGTGCCCTGCACGTTGATGCGGTTGATGGCCGCGACGGTCATGTCGACCGCCAGCTTGATGGCGTTGTCTGCCCAGGCCAGCTTCTGCTGGCCCTGCATCTGCTCGGCGAACTCCGCCATACGGCGCTGAAGCTCGTCCGGGTCGCCGAAGAGTCCTCCGAATCCACCTTCCATGGCTTCAGCGTAGAAGGTCGTGCACGTCTGGAGCGTGCGCATTAGGGTCGGGTCAATGCCGACGGTCGAGGGCGCCGGCGTCGAGCTGGCCTACGAGGACGAGGGCACGGACCCGCCCACCACGCTCGTGGTTCACGGCATGGCGTCGGGCGCCGCCGCCAGCGCGGCGCTGCGGGCCCGCGTGCCGGGGAGGGTGATCGCGCACGACAGGCGCAGCTACGGCGGGTCGGGGGCCCCCGAGCCGTACGCGGCGACGACCGTCCATGAGCAGGGGGAGGACGCGGCCACGCTGCTCGTCGCGCTGCAGGCCACGCGTGCCCGCATCGTCGGGTTCGGCTTCGGGGCGCTCATCGCCGTCGACCTGCTGGTCCGCCGCCCCGAGCTGGTCGCGTCCGCCGTGCTGTGCGACGTCCCGCTGCTGGCGTTCGTCCCCGAGGCCAACGAGCCGCTCGCCGAGCAGCGCCAGCAGCTCGAGGAGGCGCTGCGCGACGGCGGGCCACCCGCCGCGATCGCCCGCTGGCTCGGTCCCGGCGCGGACGACGAGACCCTCGCGCGGGCGCAGGCCTCGCCGCGCGGCTTCTTCGCCGACTACGCCGGGCTCGCCACCTGGTCGCCCAGCCGCCGGGAGCTGCGCGGGATCGCTGTGCCCGTCGTCTTCGTCACGGGGCCGGAGACACCGTCGTACCTCGTCCACGCCTCCGACGAGGCGGCGGCCTTCGTCCCCGGGTCGGCGCGACGCACGGATGGCGACGTCCTGGCTGCCCTCGAAGGGCACTGACTACACTGCGGGACCCGTGCCCGCCTCGCACCGCCGCGCGCCGCTTCTCTGATGTCCGACATCTCGCCAGAAGCCGCCCTCGCGCGCGAGGAGGAGGGACGCGGCCGCGCCGCGGCGGCCGCGATCGCCGCGGGTGTCGCCACGCTCGCCGGCGGCATCGCGAGCACGCTTGTCAGCAGGGCGCTGCCGAGTGACTCCGACAGCGTCGTCACGCTGCTGCCGGCGCTGAGCGACTCGCTCTCCGGCAAGCAGATCGCGCCGGGCATCCTTGCGCAGCAGGTCGAGTGGATCGGCCAGCACGTGGCCGCGCAGGCGATCGGCGGCATCCTCGTGGCGGTCGCCTCGCTGCTGCTGCTCATCCCGCTGCGCTACCTGTTCCTCGCGATCCAGGCGCGCAATCCCAAGATCGGACGGGCCGGCATCATCGCGACCGTCACCGGCTGCGTGGCGTCGGGCGTCGGCTTCCTCGTCTACACGATCGCCTTCTCGCTGGAGGCGAAGTCCTTCGCCGACGGGAGCGTCCAGACCAGCGGCGCAGCGCGCGACGCGATCTCCGGCTCGGCGATCCAGGCCGCCACGGTCATCTACCAGCTCGGGCGCTTCGGCCTCGCACTTGCCTTCGTGCTCGTGTCGCTGAACGCTATGCGCGTCGGCCTCCTCACGCGGTTCTTCGGCGTGCTCGGGATCCTGTCCGGCCTGCTGCTGGTCCTGCCGATCGATCAGCCCGGGATCATCCGCTCCTTCTTCCTGATCGCGCTCGGCCTCATGTTCGTCGGCAAGTGGATGGGGGGCGCGCCTCCGGCCTGGCAGAGCGGCACCGCCCAGCCGTGGCCGTCCCAGCAGGAGACGCGGGAGCGGCGCGCCGCACTCGCGCGCGGCGAGGACCCGGACGAGACGCCGGCCGACGACCCGACCGACCCGCGCGACGACGAGCCGGCGACGGCGTCGACGCCGCGCTCCGGCTCCCGCAAGCGCCGCCGCAAGGGTCGCTAGCGAGCTCGCGGCGCGTCGGCACTTCGCCGAGCCAGGCGCCGGAGTAGGTTTGCCACGGTGCGCGTGCTCTACGAGGAGATCGAGACACGGGTGACCGCGGCGGGGGCCGACACGCGTCGGGACCGTGCCCGCGCGCGCCGCCAAGCGAGCCGGGAGGCGGCACAGCCGTGAACGAGACAGAACGGATCGCGATCGTCGCGGGGACGGCGACCGCCGCGGCGATCGGCGTCGCCGTCTACGCGGGGCAGTATCCGACCGCGCAGATCTACGGCCCGACCATCCACCGCGAGCGCGGCGCCGGGAGGCGCATCTCCCTCACCTACGACGACGGCCCCAATCCGGAGCGCACGCCGGGGCTGCTGGCCCTGCTCGCCCGGTACGACGCGAAGGCGACGTTCTTCGTCATCGGCATGTGGGCCGAGCGCGAGCCGGATCTCATCCGCCGGATCGTCGCGGAGGGGCACGCCATCGGGAACCACACGTTCACCCACCCGTCCATGCCCTCGCATGGCGCCACGCGGATCCGCGACGAGCTGCGCCGCTGCCGCGAGGCCGTCGAGGCGGCGGGCGAGCGGTTCTCGACCGTCGACGGAGCGATGCTCATGCGGCCGCCCTATGGGCGCCGGCGTCCGGGCACGCTGCGGACGATGCGGGCCGAGGGCTACGTCCCCGTCACCTGGTCGATCACGGGCTACGACTGGCGCGTCCACACGACGGCGCGCGCCATCACGCGCCGCTGCCTGCACGCCGGGGAGGGCGACATCGTCCTCCTGCACGACGGCTCGAACGCCGAGCCGGCGGCGGACCGCCACAAGTCAGTCGAGAGCACCGAGGCGATCCTCGATCACTATGCGCCGCAGGGCTACGAGTTCGTGACCGTCCCGGAGCTCGTCGCCGCGGGCCGCTGATGGAACCCGCCGTCGAGAGCCTCACTTCAGGTCGGCGCGCAGATACCGGATCCAGCCCGGCGCGATGATCAACGCGCACCAGACGATCGATCCGAGGAGCGCCACCACGACGCCGTTGTGCGTCCCTCCCGTGCCGGTGATGCCGTTGCTGAGGTCCTGCGTCAGCGCGCCGTAGGTGAAGTGCTCCAGGCCCGGGATGTAGCTCACGAACCCGTCGAAGACGAGGATGAACACGATCCCCAGCGCGATGCCGCCGCCCACGGACCGCGACAGCAGCCCGAAGCCGAAGCCGATCGCAGAGGCGAGGATCGGCTCAGGGACCTGACCGAACAGCGTCTCGGCGGTCAGGGTGCGCTGCACGCGACCTCGGCCCTCATGCCTCCACCGCCTCGGTCGTCTCGGCGCGGTGCGTGAGCTCCAGGAACGCCTCCTCCAGCGTGGCGCGGCGCGTCGCGAGGCCGCTCAGGTAGATCCCCTCGGAGGCCAGCGCACGCGTGATGATCGACGGATCCTGCGGCGTCGTCCTGGTGATGATCGAGCCGTCCTCGACCTGCGGCTCGCCGAGTCCGAGGGCCGCCACGATGCGCAGCGCGTCGCCGAGCTGCTCGGGCGCGACGTCGACCGCGACGTCGACCATGGACGCCGCCGCGATGACGTCCGCGAGCGAGCCCTGGGTGATGAGGTGACCGCCCTGCAGCAGGACGACGTAGTCGCATGGCGCATGCCGAGCGAGAAGTCGCCGGTCTGATCGTCGGCGCGCTCGGCGAGACCGACGCGATTGAGGATCCCCTTGAGGTCCGTGTCGCTCATCGGGGCGCCGACCGACGCGGCGCGGATCCGGAGGTTCTCCAGCGCGCTGGCGTTCTTGTAGAGCGGTGGCGACTCGATGATCGTCCCCACCTTGCGCGTCACCTCGCGGAAACCCGGCGAGCCGGCCTCGCGCCCGAGGATGCGCGCGTGGCCGCCGGTCGGGCGCTGGAGCCCGAGCAGCACACGCATCGCGGTGGACTTGCCGGCTCCGTTGGGTCCCAGCAGTCCGACGACGGTGCCGGCGGGGACGGTGAACGACAGTCCGTTCAGCACGGTGCGCTGTCCGAAGCGCTTGACCAGGCCGTCGAACTAGATCGGAGGCGCGTCAGCGCAGGGGCTGTCCATGGCGTAGAACGTACCTGGACGCGTCGTGCGGTGTGCGTCTCAATCGGCGGACCGGACCAGCGTCTTGACGATGTGGTCGTGCAGCGCGCGGTTCTGTGAATCCCAGAGCGGCCAGAGGTAGTTGAGCACCGTGGCGATGTAGAGCGTGAACGCCGCGAGGTAGCCGAAGAGGATCTGCTTGACGAGGATCTCGCGCACGAGCGCGAAGCCGAACGTGAACTGCTGACCGTCGATGCGGACGACGCGGATCTCCGTGACCTGCATGCCCCAGGTCCGGCCGTTGTGCTCGCCCTCGCGGCTCATGAGGTTGCCGTAGTAGAAGCAGCCGATGACGATCCCGACGAAGGCGGCGATCGCGGTGCTGAGGTCCTCGCTGGCGCCGATCGCGCCCTGGAGCACGAGTAGGAGGGCGACCCCGACCACGCCGACGACGAGCCCGTCGATGATCGCGGCGCCCGCTCGCCGCCACCAGCCGGCGGGCCGGCCGGGGGGACCGGCGCGGGTGCCGAGCGGGGGCTGCCAGTCGCCCAGCGGCTCGGTCGTGGGCGCCAGCGGTGGCGCCCACCCGGAGTCGTCGGTCTCGTCGGGCACGCCGACAGGGTACGCAGCGGGCCGCTTGGGAGCACGCGACAGCGCGGCACCTCTCCGGGCTGCGACTATGCGGGGTAGCACGCGCAACCGGGGAACGGAGAGGAAGAATGGGCGTCGCAGTGGAGAGCTACGAGCAGGCCCGCGCGGCACACCGCTGGGACGTGCCCGCCCGATACAACATCGCCGTCGACGTCTGCGAGAAGCACCCGCGCGGGAAGCTCGCGATGATCCACGAGGATCCCGACGGCAACGTCCGCGAGCTCGACTGGGGAGACATCCAGGACATGTCCTCGCGGTTCGCTCGCCGCCTGCTCGACGCCGGCATGCAGCCGGGCGACCGCGTTGCGATGCTGCTGCCGCAGATCCCGGAGGCCGCCGCCGCGTTTCTGGGCGTCTGGAAGGCCGGCGGGATCCTCCTGTCGCTGTCGGTGCTCTACGGCGACGAGGGGATCCGCCACCGCGTGCGCGACAGCCAGGCTCGGTTCCTCGTGACCGACGCCGCCAACCGCGAGCGCGTCGACGCCGACCTCACCGAGCAGGTCATCGAGCTGCAGCCTGGCAGCCTCGACGAGGGCCCCACGGACGTCGAGATCGCCGACACCGCGGCCGACGACGCCGCGCAGCTGTACTACACGTCGGGCACCACCGGCTTGGCCAAGGGCATCCTGCACGCGCACCGGTACCTGCTCGCGCACGAGGAGTTCACCTACTGCCACGACGTCTCCGACGGCGTGCGCTTCCGCGGTATGGGCGAGTGGGCCTGGGCGGCCGGCATCGCGCCTCTGCTCGGCCCCTGGCGGCTCGGCGCCGTCCAGGTCGTCGTGCAGCGCACCGGCGGCTTCGACCCGCACCGCGAGCTCGGCGCGCTGTCGCGCCACGGCGTCACGCACGCATTCACCACGCCGACGGCGATGCGCTCGATGATGTCGATCGAGAGCGCCGGGACCCGCTACCCCATCAAGTTCGCAGTCGTCTGCTCGGCCGGCGAGCCGCTGAACCCCGAGGCGATCCGCTGGTTCCGCGAGCAGTACGGCGTGACGGTCCTCGACTACTACGGGATGACAGAGAGCTACCCGATGGTCGCCAACTTCCCCTGGATGGACGTCCGCGAGGGCTCCATGGGCCGGCCGATGCCGGGCTGGGACGTCCAGGTGCTCGACGAGGACGAGAAGCCGCTCGCGGTCGGCGAGCGCGGCGAGATCTGCCTGCGCGCACGGTCCAACCCGCACTACCCGCTCGGCTACTGGAACCGCGACGAGGACTCGCAGGAGGTCTTCGGTGGCGACTGGTTCCACACGGGAGATGCGGCTTCGGTCGACGAGGATGGGTACATCTGGTACGAGGGCCGTGCCGACGACGTCATCAGCTCCGCCGGATTCCGTATCGGGCCGTTCGAGGTCGAGTCCTCGTGCCTGGAGCACCCCGCGGTCGCGGAGGCCGCGGCCATCGGCAAGCCCGACGAGCGGCGAGGCTCGATCGTCAAGGCGTTCGTCGTCCTCGCAGCCGGCTACGAGCCATCCGACGAGCTCGGCAAGGAGATCGGCGCGCACGTGCGCGGCCGGCTGTCCGCCTACGCGTACCCGCGCGAGGTCGAGTTCGTCGACGACCTGCCCAAGACATTGACCGGCAAGATCCGCCGGGTCGAGCTGCGCCAGCGCGAGCTGGATCGATAGGAGGTTCCACATGGCGAGCACCGAGCAGACCCACGACGATCTCGCCCGACGGCTGGAGGAGCTGCAGGAAGCCGATCACTTCGACCCGCCGGAGTCGTTCGTCGCCGAGGCGATGGACGCCGACGACTCGCTGTGGAAGGAGGCCTCTGAGGATCCGGTCGCCTGGTGGGCGCAGCAGGCCTCCGACCTGCACTGGTTCTCCGAGTGGGACACGGTGCTCGACGACTCCGACCCGCCCTTCTACACGTGGTTCGACGGCGGGACGATCAACGCGTCCTACAACTGCCTGGACCGCCACGTCGAGAACGGGCTGGCCGACCGCGTCGCGATCCACTGGCGTGGCGAGGAGGGCGAGAAGCGCGACATCACCTACGGGTGGCTGCACGAGCAGGTCCAGCGATTCGCCAACGTCCTGAAGGACAACGGCGTGCAGTCCGGCGACGTCGTCGGGATCTTCATGCCGATGATCCCCGAGGTGGTCGTCGCGATGCTCGCGTGCGCGCGCATCGGCGCGCCGCACAACGTCGTCTTCGGCGGGTTCTCGCCCGAGTCGGTCCGCGAGCGGATGGAGACGTCGGATGCCAAGGCCCTCGTCACCGTCGACGGCGCCCGGCGCAAGGGCAAGACGGCGCCGATCAAGCCCGCCGTCGACGAGGTGATGGGCGACGTCGCGTCGATCGAGAGGATCTTCGTCGTCAAGGCGACGGACACCGACTGCGAGATGCAGGAGGGCCGCGACGTCTGGTGGCACGAGGCGATGGAGGCCGCGAGCCCCGAGTGCGCGGCCGAGCCGCTGGACGCCGAGCACCCGCTCTTCATCCTGTACTCGTCCGGCTCGACGAACAAGCCGAAGGGCATCCTGCACGCGACGGGCGGGTACCTGACCGGCGTCGCGTGGACGACGAAGCACGTCTTCGACCTCAAGCCCGAGACCGACGTCTACTGGTGCGCCGCCGACGTCGGCTGGATCACCGGGCACTCCTACATCGTCTACGGGCCGCTGCTCAACGGGCTCACGCAGGTCATGTACGAGGGGCCGCCGGACTACCCGTCCAGGGACCACCACTGGAAGCTGGTCGAGGACCTCGGGGTCACGATCTACTACTTCGCGCCGACCGCGATCCGGTCGTTCATGAAGTGGGGTGAGCAGCTGCCGGCCAAGCACGACCTCTCATCGCTGCGGCTGCTGGGAACGGTCGGCGAGCCGATCAACCCCAAGGCCTGGCTCTGGTACCGCGAGGTCATCGGCCTCGGCGAGACGCCGGTGGTCGACACGTGGTGGCAGACCGAGACCGGCCACATCATGATCACGACCCTCCCCGGCGCCCAGTACATGAAGCCGGGGTCCGCGGGGACGCCGCTGCCGGGCGTCGAGGCGAAGATCCTCGACGAGTCCTCCGAGGAGGAGGTCGGGGCGAACAAGCAGGGCCTGCTCGTCCTCACGAAGCCGTGGCCGGGCATGCTGCGGACGCTCTACAAGGACAAGGACCGCTTCGTGGAGACGTACTTCAAGCGCTTCGGCCCCGAGGTCTACCTCGTGGGCGACGCGGCGCGCAAGGACGCCGACGACTACCACTGGATCATCGGGCGCATCGACGACGTGCTCAACGTCTCCGGGCATCGCATGTCGACGGCGGAGATCGAGTCGGCGATCGTGTCGCACGAGATCGTCGCCGAGGCGGCGGTCATCGGGCAGAGCGACGAGGACACCGGCCAGTCCGTGACCGCGTTCGTGACGCTGGAGGGCGACCGCGAGGGCGATGACGACCTCATCGACGCCATCCGCGAGCATGTCGCCAAGCGGATCGGCAAGCTCGCCCGGCCCAAGCGGATCATCTGGGCCGACGACCTGCCCAAGACCCGCTCCGGCAAGATCATGCGGCGGCTGCTGCGCGACATCGCGGAGGGCCGCGAGCTGGGCGACGTGACCACGCTGCGCGACCCCGACGTCATGTCGCAGCTGCAGGGGAAGATCTCCGAGCACCAGGAGGACGACTGATCCGGGTCGCCGACCGCGCGGCTGGACCGCGCGTTGGCGAGGGAGCGCTACGAACTGACAGTCTGAGCGCCATGGCGCTCCATCTCGACATCCCCACGAAGCAGCAGCTCACCGCGCTGCTCTCGGCCCGCGCGACGCCCTCCGTGTCGCTTTACCTGCCCACGGGTCACCTGCCACAGGCCGAGGCGCCCGCTCGCATCGAGCTGAAGAACCTCGCCGCCGAGGCGATGGCGCAGATCGAGCAGGCGGGACTCCACGCCGGCGACCTGCGCGAGCACCTCGACGACCTGCATGACGACGACGAGTTCTGGACGACGCAGGCGGTCAGCCTGGCCGTGTTCGCGACGCCCGACGGCGTGCGGACCTTCCGGCTGCCCAACCGGCTCACGACGCTGGTCGAGGTCTCCGACCGCTACCACGTCAAGCCGCTGCTGCGTAGCGTCACGTTCCCGCAGGCGGGGTTCGTGCTCGCGCTCGCGCAGGGCTCGGTCCGCCTCGTCGAGGTGGCGGCCGAGGTGCCGGCCTCCGAGATCCGGATCTCCGACCTGCCGGTGGACATCGCGAGCTCCGTGCGCAAGGCGTCGATCACGGACCGCTCGGCCGCCGGGCGCATCCAGGGCTCCGAGGGCCAGAAGGTCCGGATGCGTCAGTACGCGCGCCGGGTCGACCAGGCGCTGCGTCCGGCCCTCGGCGCCTCGGGACTGCCGCTCATCCTTGCGAGCGCTGAGCCGCTGGAGTCGATCTACCGGTCCGTGAACACCTACCCGAACCTCGCGCCCCAGACGATCGCCCGCAACCCCGAGACGGCCACGCCGGCCGAGCTGGCCGAAGAGGCGCGCGGCGTTCTCGACGCGCTCTACGCGGAGGAGCTCGCCGAGCTGCGCCGGCTGTTCGACGAGCGTGGGTCGCAGGGGCGCGCCGCGGTCGAGATCACGGACATCGCGCGGGCCGCGACCTACGGTGCCGTCCAGACGCTCATGGCGGACATGGACGACGTGCTCTCCGGGTTCGTCGACGAGGAGTCGGGCGCGGTCACGCTGGACGCCGAGGACGACGCCACGAACTACGGCGTCGTCGACGAGATCGCCCGCAGGGTGCTTGCGCACGACGGCCGCGTGCTCGCGCTGCGGCGCGACGACATCCCGGGGGGCGGGACGGCAGCCGCGATCCTGCGCTACCCGGCCTGACGCGCTAGACCGCGCCGTTGGCGCTCGGGCGCCGGGTGCCGTTCTCGATCTCGAGCGTCACGGTGAGGCGGTCCATCGGGTAGTCGGGATCGAGGCTGGCGCCGATCGCGCGGACGGCCCGTGCGTGGTGGGCCGCCATGCGGCGGGCAGCCGTCTCGGCGTCGCGGGCCTCCGCTGCGTCGAGGATGCTTCGGTGTTCGCTCTGGCTGACAGCGTCGCGGCCGTCCGCGTCGGCCAGGTGCTCGAACGCGCGGCGGTACCTGGTCTCCTGCTCCCACAGGCGCCCGAGCTGCTCGGCGTGCATCGCTCCCGCCCCCCGGGTGAGCAGCATGTGGAACTTGCGGTGCGCGCGGTCGAAGTCGGCCCACTCGCCGACCTCGGCCAGCAGCTGGGACTCCGCGTGCAGGCCCTCCAGGACGGCGTGGTCGTCCGTCGTCAGCTCGGGGACGGTCAGGCGGACCGCCGCCGCCTCGAGCGTCACCCGCATGACCCCGAGCTGCTCGATCTCGTCGGCGGTCAGGTCGGCGGCCCGGAACCGGCCGTTGGGCTCGCGGATGATGAGGTGCTCGAGCTCGAGCATGCGCAGCGCCTCGCGCAGCGGCGTGCGGCTCACACCCAGCGACGCCGCCAGCTGCGACTGCGTCCGTGCGGCGCTGGCGGGGATCTCGCCGGTGACGATCGCGGTGCGCAGCCGGTCGCGCAGCGTCGTCACAGCGCCGCGGCCTCGCGCGTCGCCGTTGTCGTCAGTGCGGGGCGAGTCCATGCTCATGGGCGGGCTCCTCGGGCAGCGACGGGCGACCGGTGTGTCGCTCGAGCACGCCGTGGACACGCGAGGCGGGATGGTCGGGATCGATCTCCCGGGCGACGACGATCGCCGTGCGGGCGATCTGCGTTGCGGCCCAGCTCGCGGCGGTGGGCGCGTCGTAGGCCTCGAACGCGTCGACGATCGCGCGGTGCTCGGCGCGACTGGTCTCCCAGGGGGCGAAGTTGCCGCGCAGGGCCTGGAAGGCGAGCTTGCGGTAGCGCGATGCGTGATCCCACAGCTGCCCGAGCAGCGCCGTGATCCGATCGCCGGCGCCACTGACGAGCACCCGATGGAACTCGCGATGGGGCGTCTCGATGCCGACCCAGTCGTCGAGCATCGCGTAGCGCTCGATCTGCGCCAGCCAGCCCTCGAGCTTCGCGTGGTCGGCGTTGCCGAACTGCGGCACGGTGAGGTTGATCGCCACGACCTCGAGGTTGATCCGCATCACGGCCAGGTCCTCGATCTGCGGCCCGGACAGGGGACTGATGCGGAAACGACCGTTGCTCTCCCGCAGCACGAGCCCCTCGAGCTCGAGCATGCGCAGGGCCTCACGCATCGGTGTCCGGCTGACGCCGAACCGGTCGGCGAGGCTGACCTGCGTCGCCCGCTCGCCCGGTGCCAGCTCGCCGCTGAGGATCGCATCCCGGAGCAGATCGCGGATGAGAGCGACGGTGACCGGCATCACCGCCGCTGACCCCGCGATTCCAGGCTTGACACCGGGTGAAGCATAGCCCTCCCCCCTGCCGGAACCGGGCGCTGAACCTCACCAGACCCGCAGCGTTATTCGGAGCCCAGACACGAGTTTGGGTCCCAGATGCGTCTTGACGCGATCTTACGCATGTGGATACATTGATGCCAAGTGCACCGTATCTGGGCCTCCGCGGGCAGAGCGGCGGTGGCACCCGGCTGCTGAGGAGGGGGAGAGATGAGGATCAAGAGGGCCATCGCCCTGCTGGTGATGCTGGTCGCCGCCATGGCCTTCGTGGCCTGCGGGAGTTCAAGTGACGGCTCGGGGAGCGCTGACTCCGGCAGTTCGAGCGGCGCCACGACGAGCACCGGGAGCGAGACCACCGCGGCCGCGCCGACAACGGGCTGCGGCAGCATCCCGCAGCAGATGCCGGACGACCCTGACGGCGTCCTCGCCAAGCTGCCCCAGGACGTCCAGGCGGCCTACAACCTGTTCCCGCAGCCGGTGCACAAGAGCGCCTGGGCCGACTGGAAGCCGTCGAAGTCCAAGCCCTACTCGATCTACTTCTCGCCGGGGAACATCAGCACCCCGTTCATCCAGGACATGGTGAAGAAGTTCGACGAGCTCAAGAAGAGCTCGGACGTGATCACCAAGGTCACGACACAGGACTCCAACAACAACGTCCAGACGCAGATCCAGCAGATCCGCCAGGCGATCCGCGAGAAGTACGACGCGCTCGTCGTCCTGCAGCTCTCGCCGGCGGCCGACGCGCCGGTGCTCGAGGCGGCCGGCAAGGCCGGCATCCCGGTGATCACCCCGCTGAACCCCGCCGCCAACGAGTACACCATCGGCCTGCAGGGCAACCTGCCGATCGACGGCGCCGCGCTCGGGCAGGGCCTTGTCAAGATCATGGGCGACAAGGGCAACGTGCTCGAGATGCAGGGCATCCCCGGCGTCCCGGCCAGCGACGTGGTCCTCAAGGGCGCCGACACGGTGTTCGAGGGCTGCTCCGGCGTCAAGGTCGTCGGTAAGCCGGTCGGCCAGTTCCAGCCTGCCGTGGGCAAGGCGCAGACGCTGCAGTTCCTCGCGGCGCACCCTGGCAACGTGGACGGCGCCGTCCAGGTCGGCGGCATGGCCACCGGCATCATCCAGGCCTTCCAGCAGACGGGCCGCAAGGTCCCGCCGATCGCCGACGCCGGCGCCACGCCGGGCGCCCTGGCCTACTGGAACGAGAACAAGGACAAGTACAAGGGCGTCGCCCTCGGACAGCCGCCCGCGCAGATGGCGGAGGCGGCCTTCAACGTCGCGGCGGGCCTGTTCGCCGGTCGCGGCATGACGATGACCGACATCCTCCAGACGCCGATCATCATCACGGACGAGAACCTGAGCGAGTGGGTCGATCCGAGCTGGAAGCTCACGACGCCGATCGCGTACGCGCCGGGGCCGGACGGGGCGCTGCTCGGTCCCGGACTACCTCGATCAGTTCTTCGCCAAGTCGGGCAGCTAGCGACGTCCCTAGCAGCATCGTGATGGCGACCTCTGAGGAGCCCTCCCTGCCGGCGGCCGCACAGGCGACCGCCGGTCAGGGCGAGGTCGTCCTCGCGGTCGACGGCCTCGCGAAGGCGTTCGGGCGCACGCAGGCGCTGCGCGAGTGCTCGTTCTCGGCGCGGGCCGGGGAGGTCCACGCGGTCGTCGGTGAGAACGGCTCGGGCAAGAGCACCCTCGTCAAGATCCTGGCGGGGGTGCAGCGCCCGGACAGCGGCACGATGGAGATCGTGGGCCGGCGCTTCGACGG
Organism: uncultured Solirubrobacterales bacterium; assembly: GCA_963837655.1. Classification (GTDB taxonomy): domain Bacteria; phylum Actinomycetota; class Thermoleophilia; order Solirubrobacterales; family Solirubrobacteraceae; genus CAVVSD01. Next base: position 222,913 of record CAWIOK010000021.1, on the reverse strand, counting down.
CGTCCAGTCGCCGCGCGAGACGCTGGACGCGGGCGTCGTGCCCGTCTTCCAGGAGGTCCTCGTCGTCGGCCCGCAGACCGTGCTCGAGAACGTCTGGATGGGCGTCGACGGCCTGTTCCGCCGCATGGTGGCCGACGACGTCAAGCGCGAGCGGGCGGCGGCCGTGCTCGCCGAGCTCACCGGCGAGACCGTGCCCCTGGACGCGCCGGTCGAGTCGCTGCCGCTCAGCATGCGGCAGGTGTGCGGGATCGCGCGCGCGCTCGTGCGCGACCCGCGGATCCTGATCCTCGACGAGTCCACCTCCGCGCTGGACGTCGCCACGCGCGACCGGCTGTTCGCGGTCGTGCGCCGGCTCACGGCCAACGCCGGCAGCGGTGATCTTCATCTCGCACCGCATGGACGAGATCGAGGAGATCGCCGACCGCATCACCGTGCTGCGGTCGGGCCGGTCCGTCGCGACGGTCGAGCGCGCGGAGACCTCCGCGCAGGAGCTCGTCCGCCTCATGAGCGGCGCCGACCACCTCACCGCCGGGGCGAAGGACGAGCGCACCGCCCCCGCGGCCGCGGCGCGCCAACCGGTCCTGGAGGCGGGGATCACGCTGCGCCCGGGTGCGGCGCCGATCGAGTTCTCGCTCGCGGCCGGCGAGCTCGTCGGGCTCGCCGGGCTGGAGGGTCACGGACAGGACGCGTTCCTGCGCTCGCTCTGGGGCGGCGCGGCCGACGGGCAGGTCGTACGCCACCGCGACGGCAGCTCGACCCCCATCGGCTCGCCGGCGCAGGCCGCGGACCTCGGTGTCGTCTACGTCCCGCGCGATCGCCGCTCGGAGTCCCTGTTCCCCACGCTGTCCATCCGCGAGAACTTCGCCGCGGCGACGCTCGGCGCCGACCAGCGCACCGGGCTGCTGTCCCGTACGCGCACCGACGGCCGCCTCGCGCGCTTCAAGGAGCAGCTGGCGATCACGCTCGGCTCCGCTGGGCTGCCGATCACGACGCTCAGCGGCGGCAACCAGCAGAAGATCGTCATGGCGCGCTGGCTGGCGGCGGAGCCCGCGGTCCTGCTCCTCAACGACCCGACGCGCGGCGTCGACCTCAACGCCAAGCGCGACCTCTACCGGCTGCTGACCGGGCTCGCGGCCGAGGGCGTCGCGGTCGTGATGCTCTCCACCGAGGTCGACGAGCTCATCGAGCTCATGGACCGGGTCCTCGTCTTCCGCGAGGGATCGGTCTTCGCCGAGTTCGACCGGCACGAGCTGTCGCGCGAGCGCCTCGTGGCCAGCTTCTTCGGCCGGGAGCGTGAGCGCGATGCGTGACCGTGCGCTGGCGCTGCTGCAGACGCGCTCGTTCATGTTCGCCGCGATCCTCGCCGTCGCGCTGTTCGTGGCGAACCTCATCGTGCAGGCGAGCTTCGTCTCTGGCTCCGCGCTGCCCGAGACGCTCGCCGACCTCGCGCCGTTCGCGATCATCGCGATGGCGACGGCCCCGTCGGTCGTGACCGGCGGCCTGGATCTGTCGGTCGGGCCGCTGCTGAGCCTGACGAACGTCATCCTCGTCGCCGTCCTCATCCCCCACGGGCTGGGCGGCGCGGTCTCCGTGCCGATCCTGCTCGCGATGGGTGCCGCGGTCGGCGCGGCCAGCGGCGCGCTGATCTCCTACGTCCGCCTGCCGGCGATCATCGTCGGCCTCTGTGGGCTGTTCGTCCTCACCGGCGTCGCGCAGGAGATCCTGCTGATCCCGAAGCAGTCGCCCGGGAACTGGACCGCCCACCTGGGCGGCAAGGTCGGGCCGATCCCCGGCGCGCTCATCACGATGGCGGTGCCGCTGCTCGTCTGGCTGGGCCTGCGACGCACGCCGTTCGTCCGGGCGATGTTCTCCGTCGGAGGGGACGCCCCGACGGCGTTCGCGACGGGCATCAACGTCCCTGCCGTCCGGATCGCCGCCTACGCGCTCGGCGGGATGTTCGCGGCGATCGCCGGCCTGGCGCTCACGGGGATCATCCGGTCGGCGGACTCCTCGCTCGGCCTCCAGTACACGCTCATCGCGATCGCAGCCGTGTCCCTGGGCGGCACCCCCGTCGGGGGCGGGCGCGGCGGTCTCGTCGGCGCGCTCCTGGGCGCGACGTGCATCTTCCTCATCCAGAACCTCCTGTCCGGCCTGGAGGTCTCCGCCCAGTGGCTCGACGTCGTCTACGGCTGCGTGCTGATCGGAGCGGTCATCCTCAGCTCGCAGCTGCGGCCACGGCGACTGGTGGGTCCGGCGCGATGAGCGTCGTCGCCGAACCCACCCCGGAGCGCGGGCCCTCGCGCGCGCGAGCAACCGCGATCCGCCTGGCCCGGGACACGCCGATCGTGCAGCTCGCGATCCTCATCGCGATCTTCGTCTACGGGGCGGTGACGCTCGACGGGTTCAGCTCCGCGACGAGCATCAAGTCGATGCTGCTGCTGGCCTCGTTCCTCGGGCTCGCCGCGCTGGGGCAGACGGTGCTCGTCCTCCTGGGCCACCTCGACCTCTCGGTCCCCGGGTTCATCGGCCTCGGGAACGTCGCGACCGCGATCCTCGTGGGGCAGAACGGCTGGGGCTTCGTCCCGGCGCTCGCCGTCATCGTCGCCGCATCGATCGTCATGGGCGGGCTGAGCGGGCTCATCGTCCACCACTTCCGCGTCCAGTCGATCGTCGTGACCCTGGGGATGGGCTTCGTGCTCCTCGGCGCCATCGACGTCATGGCGCGCGGCGGCATCACCGGGACCGCGCCGGAGTGGCTGACGCGCTTCGCGACCGTCATCACGAAGACGGTCGGCGTCTCCGTGCCGCCGCTCATCGTCCTCTGGCTCGTGATCGCGATCATCGCCGGGGTGATCCTGCGCCGCACCGTCGCCGGGCGCCGCGTCTACCTCACCGGCGCCAACCCGCGCGCGGCCGAGCTCGCGCTGGTCCGGACCCGGAGCGTCGTCATCGCGGCGTTCGCGCTCAGCGCGGTCGGGGCTGCGGTGACCGGCGTCCTGCTGACCGGCTTCAGCGGCTCGGGCGACACGGGCATCGGCACCCCCTACCTGTTCACGAGCCTCACCGCGGTGATCGTCGGCGGCACGTCGATCGTCGGCGCGCGCGGCGACTACTGGCGCACCGTCATCGGCGCGATCATGCTCACGGTCATCAACACCGTCCTGCTGGCCAAGGGCTACAGCGCCGCCGTCCAGCAGATCCTCTTCGGAGTCATCATCCTCGTCGCGGCTCTGGCCTACGGCCGCGAGACACGACTCCGAGACCGGGTATGACACAGCGCACCCCACGGATCGATGTGCACGCGCACATGATGGAGCGCCAGGCGGCCGCCGCCGGCGTCCCGCACAGCGTCGTCACCGCCTTCGGCGCCCGCCAGATGCCGCCCGCGGCGCCCGGCAGCGCGCAGGAGATGGCCGAGCGCGCCGGCTTCGACCCGGCCACGCACATCGAGATGCTCGACCGGCTCGGCCTCGATGCCGAGGTCGTGTCGAACATGACGGTCATGCAGGGCACGTCCTGGGCCGAGCCCGCCGTCGAGGACGAGATCAACAGCCGCGTCAACGACGAGATCGCGCGCTGGGTCGTCCGAGCACCCCACGCGGATCGTCGGCAGCTTCACCCTCCCGCTGCAGAGCCACGACGCCAGCGTGCGCGAGCTGGATCGCTGCACCGGCGAGCTCGGCATGCGCGTCCTGCAGCTCCCGGCCGCCGTCCACGGGACCTACCTGAGCGATCCCTCCTACCACTGGGTCTGGGACGCCGTCGCCGAGCGCGACCTCGTCGCGTTCATGCACCCCGACGGCACGCGGGACCTCTGGTTCCAGCAGTACTCCATGTGGAACTCGGTCGGCCAGCCGATCGAGGAGGCCAAGTTCATCGCCTCGCTCATCTACGAGGGCGTCCTCGAGCAGCGTCCCGGCATGAAGGTCGTCGTCGCGCACGGCGGCGGCTACCTGCCGCACTACTTCGGGCGCCTGGATCGCAACGTCAAGGCGCACCCGCACAGCGCGGTGAACATCTCGCGCCGACCCAGCGAGTACCTGCGCGACCTGCACTACGACACGTGCCTCTACGAGCCGGCGATGCTCGAGGCGCTCGTGGCCCGCGTGGGCGCGGACCGGCTGGTCATGGGCAGCGACTGGCCCGTCGGCGACACCGATCCGGTCGGGTTCGTCGAGCGCTGCCGCGCGCTCGAGCCTGCCGACGTCGAGATGGTCGTCGGTGGCACGATTGCCGGGCTGCTGGGCCTGACGTGCGTCGACGAGGGCCTCGGCGTCATCCAGTCGTGAGAGCCACCGGAGAGGAAGCATGCCGTCACGCAAGGTGATCGTGAGCTGTGCGATCACGGGGTCGATCCACGTCCCCTCGCAGTCCGACCACCTTCCCGTGACCCCGAGTCAGATCGCCGAGCAGGCGATCGGCGCGGCGGAGGCCGGCGCGACGATCCTGCATCTCCACGCGCGCGACCCGGAGACCGGGCGCCCGAGTCCCGACCCCGACGTGTTCGCGCAGTTCCTGCCCGAGATCCGCTCGCGCTGCGACGCCGTCATCAACATCACGACCGGCGGCGGGCACGGCATGTCGCTCGACGAGCGCACGGCTGCCGCGCGGCGGTTCTCGCCCGAGCTGTGCTCGCTGAACATGGGCAGCATGAACTTCGCGATCTTCGGCATGGCCGCCGGGATCAAGGAGTTCAAGAACGACTGGGAGCCGGCGTACCTCGAGATGACGCGGGACTACATCTTCCGCAACACCTTCAAGGACATCGAGACGATCGTGGCGACGATGAGCGAGCAGGGCACCCGCTTCGAGTTCGAGTGCTACGACGTCGGCCAGCTCTACACGCTCGCGCACTTCCTCGACCGCGGCCTGGTGAAGCCGCCGCTGTTCGTGCAGTTCGTCTTCGGGATCCTCGGCGGCATCGGCCCGGACGTCGAGAACCTCCTGCACATGAAGAACACGGCCGAGCGCCTGTTCGGCGACGCCTTCCGCTGGTCGGTCCTCGGCGCCGGGCGCCACCAGACCAACCTCGTCACCATCGGGGCGATCATGGGCGGCAACGTGCGCGTCGGCCTGGAGGACAGCCTCTACCTGTCGCGCGGGAAGCTCGCGGCGAGCAACGCCGAGCAGGTGGAGAAGATCATCCGCATCCTCGGCGAGCTGTCGCTCGAGGTCGCGACGCCGGACGAGGCGCGCGAGATGCTCGCGCTCAAGGGCCCGGACGCGACGAAGATCCCGACGGCTAGATCGGCTGGGCCAGCGCGGCCCAGGTGTCGGTCGTGAGCGCGGCGGCCTCGACCGCCCGGCGCATCGGGATCGAGGTCCCAGCGCGCCAGGGTGCGCGAGTTCTCGATGACCATCCGGCAGCGCTCGTAGCGGCGGTCCATGAACGCCTCGAACGCGTCGGGGACCGTCGCCTCGTCGCGCAGGCACCGGGCGAGCACGATCGCGTCCTCGATCGCGATGCCGGCGCCGCTGGCCAGGTGCGGCGGCGTCGCGTGCGCGGCGTCGCCGATGAGGACGACGTTGCCGCGATGCCACGGGCCCTCCACGAAGGTCGTGTAGAGCGGGCCGTAGTGCAGCGGGCGGTCCGGCGTGAAGCGGTCCCGGACCTCGGCCACGAGCCCGCCGTACTCGTCGAGCAGGTCCATGAGCCGCGCGTGCGACTCCGCGCGGTCGAGCGGGACGTCGTCCTCGGCGGTCGCGTGCACGCAGTAGAGGTACATGTCGTCCTCGCGGATGGCGTTGAAGCCCGCGCGGGTCCGCGCGCCGAGGAAGAGCATCTGCCCGTGGACCTCCTCCGGGCGCGTCCCGACGAGCACCCGCCACACGCTCTGGCCGATGAACATCGGCTCGGGCTGCTCGGGGAACACCGCCGCCCGCACGCTCGACCGCAGCCCGTCGGCGCCGACGACGACGTCGTAGCGGCCGGTGCTGCCGTCGCTGAACCGGACGTCGCCGGACTCGTCGAGCGCCTCGACGGTCAGCGCCGCAGCGCAGCCGCACCCCTCCCGCCTCGGCGCGCTCGCGCAGGACGTCGCCGAACGCGGACCGCGCGATGCCGATCGCCGGCGGGAGGTCGCCGTCCGCGAGGCCGACCATCGGCGTGCGCGCGAGCAGCGTCCCGTCGGCGAGGAAGACCGCCGAGTCGACCTGCGGGAACCCGCGCTCCAGGCACGCGCCGGCCAGGCCGAGCATCTCCATCGAGCGCACGGCGGGCGGGAGCAGCAGGATGCCGATCCCGCGGAACACCGGCTCGGGCTCGCGCTCGATGAGGTCGACCTCGATACCCGCGCGCGCGAGCTCGCCCGCGGCGGTCATGCCGGCGATCCCTGCGCCGACGACCAACGCCGTCCTGGCCGCGGCCATCCCGTCCTCCTCAGTCGTCGACGAGCGCGACGGCCCGCGTCCAGCCGGCGGAGGCGCGCGCGATCTTCACGGGGAAGCAGACGACCGTGAAGCCGTCGTCCGGCAGCGTCTGGAGGTTGTGGAGCTTCTCGAGCTGGCAGTAGCCGCGCTCGCGGCCGGCCTTGTGGCCCTCCCAGATGATCGACGGGTCGCCGTCGCGCCGGAAGCGCTCGAGGGTCGCGCTGAACGGCGCGTCCCAGCTCCAGCCGTCGGTCCCGACGATCCGCACGCCCTGCTCCACGAGGTGCAGCGTCGCGTCGCGCCCGAAGCCGCAGCCGCTGTGGATGTAGTCCTCCTGGCCGAAGCGTGCCCCCGCGCGCGTCGCGCACACGACGATGTCCAGCGGCTGCAGCTCGTGGCCGATGCGGGCCAGCTCGCGGTCGATGTCGTCCGGCGTCGCGACGTAGCCGTCGGGCAGCTCGCGGAAGTCGAGCCGCACCCCCGGGCGCATGCACCAGTCGAGCGGGATCTCGTCGATCGTGGTCGCCCGCGCTGCCGCCGTCCATCGTCGGGTGGTAGTGCCACGGCGCGTCCATGTGCGTCCCGTTGTGGGTGGAGATCTGCACGCGCTCCATCGCCCACCCCTTCCCCTCGGGCAGCTGACCGGGCTGCAGGCCCGGGAACGCGTTGGAGATCTGCTCCGCCCCCTCGTCGTGCCCCACGTACTCGATCGCCGGCTTCATGTACGGCGGGTCGGCCGGGACGTCGTCGGACAGCGCGATCGAGAGGTCGACGATCCGCATCACCACATCTGGCTGTTCGGCTCAAGCCCCATCCGGACGCGTCCGTACGCCTCGGCCTGCTCGTCCCAGTTGGCGACGATCTGCATCGAGCCGGCGTGGGTGTCGCGCATGAAGCGCTGGAGCGGGCTGGTCTCGAACAGCGACGATGCGCCGCCGGCGCGTGCCAGCATCATCGTCGCGTCGTAGGCGAGGTTCGCCGCGTAGGCGTGGTCGCGCCGCATCCGGACGCGGTCCTCGTCGGTGAAGGGGTCTGCGGCCGCGCCGCGATCGATGACCTCGCGGATGTTGGCCCGCGCGATCTTGCGCGCCGTGTCGACCGCCGCGGCTGCCTCGGCGACGCGCATCTGCGGGCCGACCATCTTGGAGACGTCCTGGCCCATGAACGAGCTCACCTTGGACCGCGTGTGCTGCCTCGTAGGCGTTGAGCATGCCCTGGGCCATGCCGATGACCGGCGTGACGAGCGACCAGGGGATGAGCGACGGAACGGGCGCGCCGTAGGAGCCGCGGCCGTGAGCGGCCACGGCCTCGGGGTTGGCGCCGCTCCACGGGACCATCCGGTAGCCGGGCACGAAGACCGGGTCGTCGATGACGACGTCGTTGCTCCCCGTGCCCTTCAGGCCCGACACGTGCCAGGTGTCCTCGATGCGGAAGTCGGTCCGCGGGACCAGGAGCAGGACCGGTGCCGGCGACTCCGGGATGAACGCGCCGAGCAGCGCCCAGTCGGCGTGCAGGCAGCCGCTGGAGTACTGCCAGCGACCGGCGAGCTGGTAGCCGCCGTCGACCGGCTCGAGCTTCTGCGCCCCGCGGGTTGAACGCCGAGCACGACCACACGTCTCCGCCCGCGAAGTAGTCCTCCTGCGCCTGCTCCGGCGAGAGGCCGAGCTGCCAGTGGTGCACGGACGCCACCGAGTACACCCAGCCGGTCGAGCCGCACGCCGACGAGAGGCGCCACGAGATCTCGAAGAAGGCGTCGTAGTCGAGCCCGTAGCCGCCGTAGCGGACCGGGATGGAGGATCCGGTTGAGCCCTGCCGCCACGATCTCGTCCAGCGTCTCCTGCGGGATCCGGCGGTCGCGCTCGGTCTGCAGCGCGCGATCGGCGATCGCGGGCAGCAGCGCCTCGGCGCGCCCGATCAGCTCGTCGAGCGTCACGTCCTGGGTCGTGCTCATCGATCGTCCTCTCAGGAGCGCGCGAGCGCGGCCTCGGCCGAGTCGCCCGATGTGTCCATGACGCCCTGGCCGGTCCCCGCGACGCCGGGCGGCATGTTCACCATGCTCACCGCCGGCATCCCGATCTCGGTGCGGAACGTGTTGTTGGAGCCCTGCTCCGGGCGCCAGATGATCGTCTCCCAGTCGGGCACGTAGTTGCGGTAGCCGCCGGAGTTCAGCTCGTAGCGCAGGCCCGCGGGGTCGCGGAAGTACAGGTAGTTCTGCTCGCCGATACCGTGCTGCCCGGGCCCCTGGTCGATGACGTGGCCGTGCTCGATGATGAACTTCGCGCCCTGCGTGAGGTCGTGGTTCGTCTCCACCCACCACGCCACGTGGTGCATGCGCCCGGTCTTGCCCTCGAAGTCCTGGATGACGCCCCAGTCGTGCGGCCTTCTCGTTGTTCGTCGTCACGCAGAAGACCCACGGCGCGCCTGGCACGGGCTCGACCGCGGCCATGATCCGCGAGCCGAAGCTCTCGCGCGTCCAGTTCGCGAACGCCTGGACCTCTGGTGCGGTGACCGTCACGTGGTCGAGGATGCGGACGCCGATACCGCGCGACGGGGCGCGCTGCGGGCGCTCGGGGTACGTCGACTCCTCACCGGGAGGCGCGACGGCGCGCTCGACGTCCCAGAAGATCTCGTGCTGGTGACCGGCGGGACCGGTGAACCGGTACGCGCGGCCGTGGCCGACGGAGGCCTCGAGCCACTCGCCCTTGATCCCGCCCGCCTCGACGCGGCGGATCGCCTCCTCCATCTGCTCCGGGCCCTCCGCGCGCCAGGAGGCATGGCCGAGCCCGGGCTCGGCGGCAGCAGTGAGGACGAGGCTGTAACGGTAGTAGTCGCCCCAGCAGCGCAGGTAGACCGAGTCGCCATGTTCCTCGACGACGTCGAGGCCCAGGATGTCGCGCGCGTAGACCACGGACGCTTCGAGATCTGGCGTCGTCAGCTCGACATGGGCGATCGACGTCAGCAGGCGTTCCGGCATGAGTTCTCTCCGATCTCTCCGCGCGACCCTCTCGCGGCGCAATGTATCCAAACCCCAACTTGGGCGCAAGGTAGCGCTTCTGCGTCCCTCTGACGTGTCCAGAGACTTTGTTGCATGGCAATCATGCTGTTTGGATACAGTTAGCGCGCGCCGAGCACGGCGTGGGGACAGACCAGGAGACCCGAGTGTTCGCACTAGGCACGTTCGCAGGTAGGTCCGGGGAGGCGTTCCCCGGTCTCGTCGTGGGAGATCGCGTCGTCGACCTTCGCCCCCACTTCGGGTCCGACGCCACGACGGCGGCAATGCTCGCGACGTGGGACGCGTCGCTCGAGCGCCTGCGCGGGCTCGCGGGCGAGTCGCACGAGGACGCCGTCGCGCTCGACGCGCTGCATCCGCTTCCGCCCGTGCAGCCGCTCGGGCAGTTCCTCTGCGCCGGGGCCAACTACCGCAAGCACCTCACCGAGATCGTCTTCACCATGGCGCGCAACGACCCGCAGGAGACCCGCCCCGACGAGGTCCTGCGCCAGGAGGCGGCCGACTTCGTCCACCACCGCGCTGCGTCGGGGATGCCGTTCGTCTTCGTCGCGCCGTCGAGCTCGGTCTCGGGCGCGCGCGACGACGTCGTGCTCTGGGGCCCGGGCGCCCAGCACGACTGGGAGCTCGAGCTGGCGATCGTCATCGGGCGCCACGCCCACCGCGTGTCGCGCGAGGACGCCATGGACCACGTCGCGGGCTACACGATCAGCAACGACGTCAGCACGCGCGACCTGATGTTCCGCCCGAACTTCTCGATGACGGACTTCCTCATGTCCAAGGGCCGACCCGGGTTCTTCCCGACCGGCCCGTACATCGTGCCGCGCGAGTTCGTCGAGGACTACCGGCAGCTGCGGCTGACGCTGAAGGTCAACGGCGAGGCCATGCAGGACGAGCTCGTCGACGACATCATCTACGGCGTCGAGGACCTCGTCGCGTATGCGTCGACGGTCACCGAGCTGCGCCCCGGCGACATCCTGCTGACCGGCTCGCCCGGCGGGAACGCCGGCCACCACGGCAACCGATGGCTGCGCCCGGGGGACGTGATGGAGGCGGAGATCACGGGCCTCGGGATCATGCGCAACCGCTGCGTGGCCGATCCCGGCGACGACGCCACGGACGTGGCGGCGACTGCGGCCGAGCCGGAACCGATCACCTGAGCACCGAGAGGGGAGACCGATGATCTACCACGCCGACGTGATCGGCTCGATGCTGCGCCCGCCGTGGCTCGTCGAGGCGCGCCAGTCCATGCGCGCGGGGACGCTGGACCCGGCGGAGTACAAGGCGATCGAGGATCGTGCGGTCGACGAGGCCCTGCGCATCCAGGAGACGGCGGGGGTCGACGTCGTCACCGACGGCGAGATGCGGCGCGACATCTTCTTCGACCAGTTCGTCTCCGGGATGGACGGCTTCAGTCCCGTCCAGGCCTACACGGTCCAGTTCCACGAGTCCGGCAACGACGACAACGTCGCGATGGTGGTCGAGATCCCGTTCTCGGTCACCGGCCGGCTCAAGGTCCACTCGTCCCCGCTGCTCGACGAGTACCTCGCCGCGAAGGACCGCACCGACAAGCCCCTGAAGGTGACGATGCCGAGCCCGACGCTCATCGCCGCGTTCTGGAACAACGAGCTGTCGCCCGAGGCCTACGCGCGATCCGTTCGAGCTCTTCGCCGACGCAGCGGAGCTGCTGCGGGGCTGGGCCGAGGAGCTGTTCGCGGCCGGCTGCCCCTACGTGCAGGTCGACGCGCCGGAGTTCAACGAGGTCTACGCCGACGAGCGCATCCGCGCCGAGTACGAGGAGCGCGGGATCGACACCGCGCGCTTCAAGATCGAGGGCGCCGAGCTGCTCGGGCGCCTCGGGAGCGTGCCGCGCCCCGAGGGCTCCGTCTTCGGGCTGCACGTCTGCAAGGGCAACGGCACGCAGTCCTACATCGCGCGCGGGCGGCTACGAGGACATCTCGCGCGAGGTCTTCCAGCGCGCCGACGACTTCGACGTGTTCCTCATGGAGTACGACGACGACCGGTCAGGCTCGTTCGAGCCGCTGCGCCACCTGCCCGACGACAAGGTCGTCGTCCTCGGCATGGTGTCGTCGAAGTGGGTCGACCGTCGAGGATCCCGGCGAGCTGAAGCGCCGGATCGACGAGGCGGCGCAGTTCCATCCCAAGGAGAACCTCGGCCTCGCGACGCAGTGCGGGTTCGCCTCGGCGAGCGAGACCGCCGAGCAGCGGCTGTTCACCGCCGAGGCCCAGGCCGGCAAGCTCAAGCTGATCGCCGACGTCGCGCACGACGTCTGGGGCTGAGCACCGGCTGCGTCAGCGGATCTGATCGGCCGCGCCCGGAGCCACGATCGCCACGGTCTCGCGCAGTCGCGCGAGATCGTGGTCGGGCTCGAGCTCGCCGAAGACCAGGCGGACGGTGTGCAGGTAGTGGTCGGCGAGGAGGTCTGCCGCGGCCTCGCGGTCGCCCTCGCCGACGGCGTCGAGGATCGCCCGGTGCTCGGCGCGGCGCGCCTCCCACGAGTCGGCGGCGCCGAACCGCCGGCGGTAGCGCTCCGCGTGGTCGAAGAGCTCGTCGATCTGCTCGCTCACCCGAGGTCCGGCGGCGTACACGAGCCGGTAGTGGAACTGCCGGTGCGGCTCGCGGTGTCCGACGTGGTCGCGCAGCTTCATGTAGTGGTCCATCTGCGCCATGAGGCCGTCCAGCTCGGCGAGGTCCGCGCTCGTCAGGACGGGGACCGTCACCCGGATCGCGACCGCCTCGAGCGCGATCCGCATGATGTAGAGCTCCTCGGCGTCCTCGCTGGAGAGCTCGGCGATCCGCACGCGGTGGTTGGGCTGGGAGATGACCAGCCCCTCGCGCTGCAGCATCCGGAGCGCCTCGCGCAGCGGGGTCCGGCCGACGCCGAAGCGCTCGGCGAGCGTCGCCTGCGACGTCACCGCGCCCTCGGCGATCTCGCCGGACAGGATCGCCGCCCGCAGTCGGGCGTGGACGGCGACGAAGCTCTGACCACTGTTCAGCTCCATCGGCCTCGCCCGCCACGCTACCCGTCGCGGTCAGCCCATGGCGCCGGTCAGCCTCGGGACGAGCGCGGCGGCGTTGCCGGCATCGAGCGCCGCGCGCTCGGCGGCCGGCAGCGACGCGAAGTCCGGCGACGGGTCGTCGCCCGTCTCGGGGAGCGCCGCGTAGGGCCAGTCGGTCCCGAAGACGATGTGGTCGAACGGCGCGATCGCCCGGGTCGCCTCGAGGGCGGGGAGGAACTGCGTCAGGCCGGTGTCGTAGTACTGGCGGCGCAGGTACTCGGCGATGCCCGCGGTCGCCTGCGCGGCCTTGTCCGGCTCGCGGAGGGCGAGCGAGGCGAGCCGGTCGGCGAGGAACGGCGCCGTGCCGCCGAGGTGGGCGAACTGGAAGCGGATGTGCGGGTGGCGCTCGAACGTGCCCGAGAAGACGAGGTTCGCGATCGCGCGGGTCGTCTCGAAGGGGAACTCGTACAGCCACGGCGGATGCAGGTCGCCCAGCGGCTCGCGGTACGGCGGCATGCCCGGGTGCACGAACGCGTACGTCGGCCGCGCCGGTCGAGCTCGGCGAAGAGCGGCTCCAGGCGCGGGTCGCCGAGATAGACGCCCGGCGACGTTGCTGAACAGGATCACCCCGTCGAGCGCGAGGTGGTCGAACGCGTGCGCGAGCTCGGCGACGGCGGCGTCGACGTCAGGGAGCGCCAGCAGCGCCAGCCCGGCGAACCGGGCCGGGCGCCGCCTGCACGATCGCGGCGATGGACTCGTTGCGCGACGCGCGCGATCTCGTTGGCGCGCCCCTGGTCGCCGAGGAAGGCCCCGGGCGGGCCGATGGAGATCACCGCCGCGTCGATCGCGTAGCGGGCCATGTTCGCCTCGAGCGCCTCCAAGCGGTGCGGGCGGGACGAACGGGCGGGTGCCGTCCGGGGTCACGAGCAGCTCGCGGTAGGTGTCGGTGACGACGTGGGCGTGGAGGTCGATCCGGGTCATGTCGTGGCTCGTTGCCGACTCAATCACAGACGCTTGTGGGATGCAAACCGACGATTTGCATCCAACTTTCGTTCGGGATACGCTCGCCCGCGGTGAGGGTCGTCACGTTCGAGAGCGAGCGCGGGGCGAGCATCGGTGCGCTCGTGTCGGGCGGTGTCGTGGATCTCGCAGAGCTGCTGCCGGCCGGCACGCCGCAGGCGATGCTCGAGGCGCTCATCGACGGCTTCGAGGACCTGCGCGGCGCGATCGACGCGCTCCCCGCACGTCCGATGACCGACGGTGCGGCTCCGCGCGTGCGTGCCCGCCCCGGGCAAGGTGCTCTGCGTCATGCGCAACCGGCCGGGGCTCGAGGAGGGTGACGCTCCGCCGTACGCCTACCTGAAGTACGCCGGGGGCGGGGTCGGCAGTGGCGATGCTCTCCGGCTGCCGGCGGAGTCGTCGCTGCGGTTCGCCCCGGCGCTCGCCGTCGTCGTCCGCGGCCCCGTGCGCGACGTCGCCCCGGATGACTGGCGTGACGCCGTCTTCGGCTTCACGGGCTTCGTCGACGTCGTGCGCCCCGGGTCCGAGTTCCCCGGCGGGGACGACTGGTGGAAGTCGTGGGACACCCCGTTCGCGGTCGGTCCGGCCATCGTGACCGTCGACGAGATGCCCGATCCCGGAACGGGGCTCCGCCTCGCGGTGACCACGCCTTCGGGGACCGTCACGACCGACGACCCGGGCGGCCCACCGGTCGGCGCCATCATCTCCTTCCTGTCGACCGTCATGACGCTGCGGACCGGTGATCTCATCGCGTGCGGGGCGCACGACGCAGCGGTCGTCCCGGCGTCCGCGGGCAGCCGCATCGAGCTCGACGTCCCTGCCGGCGGGCGGCTCGTCGTCGAGGCCGCGGCGTGAAGCTCGTCCTCTTCGAGCACGAGGGCCGGACCCAGCCGGGCGTCCTGGCCGGTGACGGCGTGGTCTCGGTCGCGCACCTCGCCGAGAGCATCCCGGCGATCATCGACGACTACGAGCGACTCCGCGACGAGCTGCTGGCGTGTACCGAGCGACCGCCGATCCCGCTCGAATCGGTCGCGCTGCGCGCCCCGATCCCCAGGCCTCGCACGATCCTCTGCGCGATCGCCAACTACTGGGAGCACGCCCAGCGCGAGCCGCGGCCGCTGCACATGTACGTCAAGAACCCGGACGCGGTCATCGGCCCGGGCGACTACGATCGAGCTGCCGATGACCGAGGACCCGTGGATCTTCATGCACGAGGCCGAGCTGGCGCTCGTGTTCCGCGGCCCGACGACCCCGACGCCGGCGGAGCGCTGGCGGGACGTGGTGTTCGGCTACACCTGCCTCATCGACGTCTCCGCGCGCGGGCACGGGCGCACGAGCTGGGGCGACTTCAGCTGGCTGGGCAAGTCGTTCGACACCTTCTGCCCGATCGGGCCGTGCATCGTCACCGCCGACGAGATCCCCGACCCCAACGACCTCCACGTCCGGATGTGGAACGACGGCCAGCTCCGCCACGACTACAACACCGACGACATGGAGCACCGCGTCCCCGAGCTCGTCGCGTGGGCGACGGCCCGGGTGACGCTGCTCAGCGGGGACCTCATCGCCTGCGGCACGAACCACGAGGGCCTCGGCCCGCTCCAGGACGGGGAGACCGTGGTGCAGGAGATCGACGGCATCGGGTCGCTGACCGTCAGCGTGCGCGACCCACGCAGGCGCAGCTGGGACCGGGGCGTGTACATGGGCGCCGACTCCACGAATCCCGCCGCCGTCGCGCGGCGGGAGGCCGGCCAGGAAGGAGCGTGAATCGCGTGTCCACCACGACATCCGCCGCGGACGCCATCGCCGCCGCGAAGAGCAAGGCGAGCAACTGGGGGCGCTGGGGCGATGAGGACGTCCTCGGGACCCTGAACTTCATCGACGGGGACAAGCGCCGCGCGGCGGCGGCGTCGATCCGGTCGGGCGAGTCGATCTCGCTGTCGATCGAGTACGGCCTGTCGGGCCCGCAGACCGGGGACCTCGGGCGGTTCAACCCCGTCCACACCATGACGCTCACCGACGACACGACGCGCGGGCGGTTCCCGCACGGGATCGGCGCGGCGGACGACGTGATCATGATGCCGATGCAGTGCGCGACGCACTGGGACGGCCTCGGCCACATCTTCGACAACGGCACGGCCTGGAACGGTCGCGAGGCGAGCGGTGTCGTCGACGTCTCCGGCGACACGGTCACGGGCATCGAGCGCGTCACCCACGCGTTCGCGTCGCGCGGTGTGCTCCTCGACGTCGGCCGTGCCGTGGGCGACGGCGAGCTGCCGGACGGCTTCGCGGTCACGGTCGAGCATCTTGAGCGGACGATCGCCGCGCAAGGCGCGTCCTCGAGCGTCGGGCGCGGGGACATCGTCCTCCTCCGGACCGGCCAGCTCTCGCGTTGTCGCCGCGACGGGTGGGGCATGTACGCGGGCGGGTCCGCGCCGGGGGTCTCGTTCGGCACGATCGACTGGATCCACGACCGCGAGATCGCGGCGATCGCGACCGACACCTGGGGCGCCGAGGTCCGCCCCAACGAGTTCGCCGACGCGTTCCAGCCGTGGCACCAGGTCGTCATCCCGCACGTGGGCCTCTACGTCGGCGAGATGTTCGACCTCGACACCCTCGCCGAGCGCTGCGCCGCCGACGGCAACTACGACTTCTTCCTCGTCGCCGCGCCGCTGGCGGTCAAGGGCGGCGTCGGCGCGCCCGCGAACCCGATCGCCGTCCGCTGAGGAGGAACAGACATGAACCTGAGTACCGATCGCATCCTCACGACCCACGCCGGCAGCCTGCCGCGGCCCGACGACATCGCGCAGATGCTCTTCGACGTCCTCGAGGAGAAGCCGGTCGACGAGGACGTGTTCCGCACGCGCGTGCGCGAGGCCGTCGGGGACGTCGTCGCGCGCCAGCGCGAGGTCGGCATCGACGAGATCAGCGACGGGGAACTGGGCAAGGTCGGCTTCTCCAACTACGTGCTGCAGCGCATGTCGGGCTTCGCCGGCCACGCGCAGTTCATGGCCGCCGATCTCGCCGACGCCCCGGAGATCATCCCGGAGGCGATGGGCAGCGGCCAGCCCGTGCGGCTGCCGGTCCTGAACGGTCCGATCGAGGCACGCGACACCGATGCGATCGTCCGGGAGATCGACGACTTCTCGGCGGCCCTGGGAGGCAAGCACGACGGAGCCTTCGTGCCTGCCGTGACGCCGGGGCACGTCGCCTTCAACTTCCCCAACCACCACTACGCGACCCACCAGGAGTACATCGAGGCCGCCGCGGCGGCGCTCGCGCCCGAGTACCACGCGATCGTCGACGCGGGGTTCGACCTCCAGCTCGACTCGCCGGACGCCGCGATGGCGTGGCACTGCTCCGTCGAGGGCAGCGACCTGGTCGATCCCGCCGCCCATCTCGCGGCCGGCATCGAGATCCTCAACGACGTCTTGGCCGACGTGCCGCCCGAGAAGCTGCGCTACCACGTCTGCTGGGGCAACTACCGGGGTCCGCACCACAAGGACCACGGGCTCCACGAGATCGTGGACATCGTCCTGCGGACCCGCGCGAAGTTCATCTACGTGGAGGCGGCCAACCCCCAGCACGAGCACGAGTGGGCGGTGTGGAAGGACGTCGTCCTCCCCGACGACAAGGCCCTCATCGTCGGCGTGATCGACGTGAAGACCAACCACGTCGAGCATCCCGAGCTGGTCGCCCAGCGCATCGAGCGCTTCGCCGAGGTCGTCGGCCGGGAGCGCGTGATCGCGGGCACGGACTGTGGCTTCGCGACGTTCGTGGGCTTCAACTCCTGCCACCCGGTGGCCGCGTGGCTGAAGCTCGCGGCGCTCGTCGAGGGGGCGAGGATCGCGTCCGAGCGGCTGTGGTGACGATCTAGGCGGCGGCGAGCCGCCGCGGCTCGGCCTTCTGCACGCCATCGAGCGCGAGCGCGAGGAACGCCTTCGCGGCCGGGGGCTGTCGTCGCGACGCACGCCAGACGATGGTGACGGGCCACGTCAGCGGCTCCGGGCCGACGGGGCGGAACTCGATCGGCTCGCCCTCCATGTGCGCGATCGACTCGGGCAGCACCGCGACGCCCAACCCGCGCGAGGCCAGCCCGCGGACCGCCGCCATCTCGGTGCAGAGGAACGCGTTGCGCGGCTTCATCCCGTGGTCGGCCATCGCCCACTCGAGCCGGCGGCGCAGCTCGGAGCCCTCGCGGTAGGCGATCAGCGCCTGCTCGGCCAGTTGACCGAACGTGACGTGCTCGAGCCCGGCGAACGGGTGGCCTGGTGCGAACGCGACGACGAGCTGCTCCTCGAAGAGCATCGTCGCGGCGAACTCGTCGCCGAGCCGGTCAGGGTCCACCGAGGCGAACGCGCAGTCCAGGTCGTCGGCCCGCAGCATCGCCAGCAGCTGGTCGGCGGTCTCCTCCACCATGTGGATCTCGACGCCGGGATGGCGGCGGTGGAACGTCGCGAGCGTGCCGGCGAGGTCGTAGTTGCCGGTCGGCCACATCGCGCCGATCGCGACCCGGCCGCGCACGACGCCGGTGAGCTCCTCGAGCTCCGCCTGCAGGCCGTCGACCTCCGCGAGGACGCGACGCGCGTAGGCGAGGACGACCGAGCCCTCTGGCGTCACGTCGACGCTGCGGCTCGTCCGGCGCAGGACCTGGATGCCGAGCTCGCCTTCGAGCCGGCGGATCTGCTGCGAGAGCGCCGACTGCGCGAGGTGCAGCTCCTCTGCAGCGCGCGTGAAGCTGCCGTGACGGGCGATCGCCTCCAGCGTGCGTAGGTGGCGAAGCTCCATGATCCGACCATCCCGCACGACGATTCAGAAGTCAAAGACGAGAACGCGCAGCCAGCGATCAGCTTTGCTGATGCAGCACGGGATGGTCGTGTGGTCATCCTCGCGTAGCGATGGCGACGCCCACCGCCGCCAGCACCATCCCGGCCCATGCGAGCGCGGGCAGCGACTCGCCCAGCACGAGCCACGCGATGAGCGCTGCGAGCGGCGGCACGAGGAAGAACAGCGCGGAGACCTGCGAGGCGGTGCCCCGTCGCATCATGGTGAGCAGGAGCGTGATCGCCAGCAGCGAGTTGAAGAAGACGAGGTAGACAAGCGAGATGTACAGGTCCCCGGTCCACTCGACGTGGAGGCCCTCGAAGAGCGCTGCGGGGATCGCGGTGGCGACGAGCGCGACGCTGTACTGCACGAGGTTCGCGCTGACCGGGTGCAGCTCGGTGCCGAAGCGGCTCTCGTAGAGCGTCGCGAACGTGATGGCCAGCAGGCCGCCGAACGCGAGCGCGATCCCGACGCCGTCGGTCGGGCTGTCGCCTGAGCGCGAGAGGATGACGATGGCCGCCCCGACGAGGCCGAGTCCCAGGCCCGCCCAGCGTGCGAGCGGGACGTGCTCGCCGACCAGCGCCGGGGCCAACAACGCGACGAGCACGGGCTGCAGGCAGACGATGAGGGCGACCGTCGCGGGCGCCACGCGGTCGATCGCGAGGTAGAAGAGCCCGAAGTACACGGCCTGCAGCAGCAGCCCGACGACCGCGAGATGCAGCCACGCCCGTCCCTGTGGCAGCGGAGGGCGCACGACAGCGAAAGCCAGGGCGAGGACCGTCACGACGATGACGTAGCGCAGCGCCAGGAACGTGATCGGCTCAGCATGCGGGAGCCCGAGCGCGACGAACGTGAAGCCCGAGCTCCAGAGCAGCACGAACACGGCCGGCGCGAGCCGGCCGGCGATGACGGACCGCTCAGGCGTGGGCGTCGAGCTTCGCCTGCGTGCGCAGCTCGCCGAGCATGCGCTCCAGCCGCGGCTCCGTCGCGTGGTCGACGTGCCGCATGGCAGCGGCGACCGCCGGGTGCACGCGGGCGATGTGCTCGTGCATCGCGTGCGCCACCGCGCGGTAGCTCGGATGGCCCTCGCGCCCGGAGCGCAGTTCGATCAGCTGCATCGCCTCCCTGGCGTTCAGGTCCAGGACGAACCGGATGCGGTAGCCGAGGCTCAGCGCGTAGGGCGCTGCGTGTACCAGCCCGCGGTCCCGCAGGTCCGCGTACGTCTCCGCCGAGCGCGCCAGGCCGGCGCGGTACGCGGCTCCGATCCCGACAGCGTCGAGCTCCTCGGGGACCTCGGCGCCGAGGTCCGGCGTGAGCGACTGCCACTGCACGGTCAGCATCCGGTGGCGCTGCAGGTCGCGGAAGGCGCCGTAGTCGGCGACGATCTCGAAGCGGTAGCGCAGCGCCTCGAAGCCGCGCCCGGGGCGGTGGCGGCGGTTGGCGCGCGCGCCCACGAGGTCGGCCAGCAACGCGCCGCGGGCCTCGTCACCGAGGTCGGAGAGCGCCGCGCGCAGCGTGTCGTCGCCGGCATGCGAGGCCTCGAAGAGCAGCGAGGAGAGCAGCGCGTCCTCGTCGCCGTCGACGTGCACGAGGCGCACCGAGGCGCCGCCGGTGTCGTCGTCGTCGCGATCGAGCCCGAGCCGGGCGACCCACGACGTCGCCGCCTCGTCGCGCTGCTGCAGGTAGGTGATCCACTCGCCACCGCGGTCGGGCCGCTCGACGCGCGTCACGAACGACGGCATGACGGCCTTGACCGCCTCGAGCATGAGGCGCCCGCACCGGCGCGCCTCGGGCAGCGGGTGCGCCATGAGGTGCAGGATGAGCGACTCGTAGGCCTGGCCGGTGGCCAGCATCCCCATGTGCGAGAGCGACGCAGCGGGCAGCAGCCCGCGCAGGAGGTCCAGCGCCTTCGCGCGCACAGCCCGCGCGTGTGCGGACGGGGACTCACCGGGCGCGGCGGGCCATTGCTCGGCCGCCCACGCCTCCACGCGCGGCAGGGCGTCGGCGTAGGTCGCGAACAGTGCGTCCATCGCCTGCTCGTAGCCGGGTCCGAGCTCCGGGTCGCGGTAGTACCGGAACGCGCCCGCGGCGTTCATGGGGGCGTCGTAGGCGATGTAGCGCGTGGACTGCTCGAGGTAGGCCACGCCGATCCGTGGGCGCTGGAGGATCTTCGTGAGGACGTTGGAGACCCACTCGCACGCGACGTGCGCGGCGCCGAGCTGTGCGACCGAGTCGTCGCCGTAGCCGAGGAAGATGGTCTCGTAGAGCTTCGCGGCGCGCTCGCCCTCGTCGCCCTGGTACGGCGGCAGCGTGGGAAGCGTGTCGGCGAACTCGTCGAGGAGCAGCCGCCGCAGCGTGCCCGGGTGTCGCGAGTAGCGCGCGAACAGGGCGCCCTTGACCGTTTCCGGGAGGTTGACGAGCGCGTAGACGGGGGCGTGCAGGCTCGTGACGTGCGGGGCGAGCCTCGCCTCCTCGGCCGCGGTGAAGGTCTCGGCGGGGAGGTCCATCGGGGTCGCCACCGTAGCGCGCCGGTCGGCGTGACGGACGCGCCTCAGTCGCCGCCGGCGGCGCGCGGGTTGCCAGTCGCCGTGCCCGGGCCGCTCTCCTCGGGCGAGCTCGTGTCCGGCGCGCCGCCCTCGCGCTCCTCGCGCTTGCGCGTGCCACCCGACCGTTCGGCGCCCGGCTGCTGCTCCTCCGGGTAGCCGCCTTCTGCGACGTCGGTGTCGCGGGGGTTCTCTTCGGTCTCCATGGTCACGGCGTTACCCGGAACCCGCTCGCGCGATACGGTCGCGCGCGTGTTCGTGCTGCTGCTGACGTACACCAAGCCGCTCGACGAGGTCGACGCCCTCATGCGCAAGCACATGGCGTGGCTGGACGAGCAGTACGCCGCGGGGCGCTTCCTCGTGTCCGGTCGCCAGATCCCGCGCACCGGCGGCGTGATCCTCGCCCGCGGCGACGACCGCGACGAGATCGAGGCGATCGCCGCGACCGACCCGTTCGTCACCGGCGGCGTGGCGACGTGCGAGGTCATCCAGTTCCGGGCGTCGCAGGTCGCCGACGGGCTCGCGCCGTGATCCCGGCCGAACTACTGAAATCAGGACACTAGAAGAGGCCGGGCAGCGACTGGCCCGCGTGGCGGACCAGGTCGAACAGCGGCTGGGGCACGATGCCCGCGGCGAGCGTCAGCACGGCGAAGCCCACGGCAACGAACAGCAGCTCGATCGGCGCCCGGTCGGCCGCCTGCGAACCACCGGCGAGCGCGGGGGGCGTCGCTCCGGCGGTCCCCGTCGCCACAGCGGCCTGCGGGGCCGGTCGCATCCAGACGGCCGCGACCACGCGCAGGTAGTAGCCGAGGGAGATCATCGAGCCGATGACGATGAAGACGCCGAGCCAGATGTAGCCGCCGTCGACCGACGCGTCGATGAGGAAGAACTTGCCGATGAAGCCGCCGGTGGCGGGGAAGCCGGCGAGGCCGAGCATCGAGATCGTCAGCGGCCACGCGAGCAGCGGCCGGGAGCTTCCGAGCCCGGCGACGGCGTCGATCGAGTCGCCCAGCGGGGTCTCCCGCTCGCGGATGACGATGACCGCGAAGGCCGTGAGGTTCATCGCGAGGTAGACGGCGAGGTAGAAGACCGTCGCCTGCACGCCGAGCTGGGTCGCCACGACGACGCCTGCCAGCAGGTAGCCCGCCTGCGCCACCGACGAGTACGCGAGCATCCGCTTCAGCGACGTCTGACCGAGCGCGCCGACGTTGCCGACGATGATCGTCACCGCGGCGAGGAAGCCGAGCACGGGCTGCCAGATGTCGCTGGCGCCGATGAGCGCGACGTCGAACAGGCGGATCGTCACGCCCAGCGCCGCGGCCTTCGTGGCGACCGCCATGAACGCCGTCACCGGCGTCGGGGCCCCCTCGTAGACGTCGGGCGTCCACTGGTGGAACGGCGCGACGGATGCCTTGAAGGCCAATCCGACCATCGCCAGCGCGATTCCGCCGAGCAGCAGCGAGTCGTCGGACACGGACGTGTTGATGGCCTCGGCGATGCCGTTGAAGTCGGTCGATCCGGTCGCGCCGTAGATGAACGAGAGCCCGAACAGCAGCGTCGCCGAGCCGACGGATCCCACGATGAGGTACTTCAACCCCGATTCCAGCGACCCCTCGCGCCGCATCTCCGTCGCGCAGAGCACGTAGAGCGGGATCGACAGCAGCTCCAGGCCGAGGAAGAGGGTCACCAGGTTCTGGGCGGCGACGAGCACGAACATGCCCGCCGTCGCACCCAGGAGCAGCGTGTAGAACTCGCCGTGGGCCGCCTCGCGCGGGGCCACGTGGCGCAGCGCGAGCAGCGTGGCCGCGATGCCGGCGACGCAGAACAGCATCGTCAGGAGGAGCGTCAGGTCGTCGAGCCGGAGCGCGCCCTCCATGAGGTCCTTGCGCTCGCCCCACTGCCAGATGGACAGGCCGATGGCCGTCCCGAACGATCCGACGGCGACAGCCGGCACGAGCCCCTCGCGCACCCAACGTGGGCGGCCGAGGCCGATGATGAGGACCAGCAGCGCCCCGCCGAGGAGCGCCACCAGCGGGGAGAGCCCCGCCCAGTCGATGGTCGGCGTCTGGGTCATGGCGTCTCCCGGGACGCGGCGGGCTCACCCGTCGCGACCGCCTGCGCCGCCGCGACGGACTCCGTCGCGGACCGCTGGCTGCGGTGCAGCGCGAGCTGCGGGTACAGCGAGAGCGCGATGAGCACGACGACCAGCGGGACGAGCACGAAGCTGTCGCGCAGCGAGATCTCACGGGACTCCGGCCGCACCTCGCCGCGGTTGTTGTGGAAGGCGCGGATGAAGAGCCGCAGCGCGTACACGGCGGCCAGCACGACGCCGGTGCTGGCGACGAAGGCGAACACGATCTTCGACTGGAACGCGCCCAGCAGGATCATGAACTCGCCGATGAAGTTCGAGGACCCCGGCATCGCCAGGACGCCGAAGGTCACGATGAGCGCCAGCGCCGCGAGGACGGGCGCCCGCAGCGCGAGGCCGCCCATGTCGCGCAGGTCCTCCGACCCCACGCGCTCGGCGAGCAGCGCGACCACGAAGAACGCGGGAACGACCACGAGCCCGTGGTTGACCGCCTGGAGGATCGCTCCCTGCGTCGACGTGTCGCGCAGGGCGAAGATGCCGAGCAGGATGAACCCGAGCTGGGCGACGGACGAGTACCCCAGCACGAGCCGGGCACGGTTCGTCGAGAACGCCATCACCGATCCGTAGAGGATCGATATGAGGGCGATCACCAGCAGGAACTCCTGGTAGTGCACCGAGGCGTTGGGGAACAGCGGCAGGCAGATGCGCAGGAACCCGTAGGCGGCGACCTTCGACAGCACGCCGGAGAACACCGCGAGCACCGGCATCGGCATCGCCTCGTAGCCGTCGGGCATCCAGCCGTGCAGCGGGAACAGCGGCATCTTCACGAGGAAGGCCGCGGCGAAGAACAGGAAGATCCAGTCCTGCGTCGCCGGCGGCAGCGTGCGTTGGGCCAGGGCGCTGATCTCGAAGGTGATCGACTGGTCGCCCGTCGCCGACAGGACGCCGGTCGCGACCGCCGCGGCCAGCATGAGCAGCGAGCCCACCAGCGTGTAGATGACGAGCTTGATCGTCGCGCGCACACGGTCGCCGCTTCCCCACTGACCGGTGAGGAAGAAGAACGGCACCAGCATGAGGTCGAAGAAGATCACGAACAGCGCGAGATCCTGGGCTGTCAGCGCGCCGAGGACCGCCGTCTGGGCCAGCGCCAGGTGGAAGAAGAAGAGCTTGGGCCGCTCCCACTCGCGCAGCGACGCCCATACCGTGCTCGCGGTCCACAGGACGCAGGTGAGCAGGATCAGGAAGAGGTTCAGCCCGTCGATGCCGAGCTTCCAGCGGATGCCCAGCTCGGGGATCCACCGGTCGTTCGTGACGAACTGCAGGCCGCTGGCCGCGCTGTCGAAGTCCGCGACGGCGACGACTGCGTACGCGAGCGCCAGCAGCGTGCCGGCGATCGCGGCGCCGCGGACCAGCGCCGTCGTCGGCAGCACGAGGCCGACGACCGCTGCCGCGAGCGGCAGGAAGACGAGGATGGAGAGGTAGACGGTCACGATTGGATGAGGAACCAGGCGGAGACCGCGACCATCCCGATCACGATGAGCGCGGCGTAGTAGCGCAGGAAGCCCGTCTGCGCCGCGCGCACGACGGTCGAGCCTGCCTTCACGGCGCCGTCGGCGCCGCCCGTGATGCCCTTGTCGATGAACCCGCGCTCGATGACGGACTGCGCGATGCCACCGGCGCGCTTGGCCGGGCGGACCACGAGGTAGTCGATGGCCTCGTCGAAGTACCACTTGTTGAACGAGAACGTGTAGAGCGGCTTCACGCGCAGGCGGATCCGCTCCGACGTCCCCGGGTGCATCACCCAGATGAAGTACGCGAGGGCGATGCCCGACAGCGCGATGATCGTGCCGATGACGAGGCCGCTGGCGGTGAGGGCGTTGGACGGGTGCACCGTCTCGAAGTAGTAGGACCCGGCGAAGGTCGGCTCGAGGAACGTGTCGAGCACGTCGTCCACCCACGGGATCTGCAGGAAGCCGCCGATGATCGTGGCGATCGCGAGACCGGTCATCGCGACCTTCATCGAGGGCTCGCGCTCGGCGATGTGGTGGTCGGGGCCCGGGAAGCCGACGTCGGTGTCCTCGATCTCGCCGCTCGCCGGGTTCGTGTGCACCTCGGCGTGGTGGAGGTGGCCCTCCTCGAGCTCGCGCGCCTCGGGCACCGGATCGCCCAGGAACGCGCGGAAGATCATGCGGAACGTGTAGACGGCGGTCATGAAGGCCACGATGTATCCGAGGACCGCGAGGATGATGTGCCAGCCGCCCTCCGAGCCGACCGCGGCGAGGATCTCGTCCTTGGAGAAGAAGCCGGAGAACGGCGGCACGCCCGCCAGCGCCAGGCCGCCCACGATGAAGCAGCCGAACGTGAACGGCATCGCCTTGCGGAAGCCGCCCATCCGGTCGAGGTCCTGGACGCCCGCCATCGCGGAGATCACCGAGCCGGCGGCCATGAACAGCAGCGCCTTGAAGAAGGCGTGCGTCATGAGGTGGAAGAGCCCGGCGACGTAGGCGCCGGAGGACACGGCCATGATCATGTAGCCGATCTGCGACATCGTCGAGTAGGCGATGACGCGTTTCAGATCGGTCTGCGTGAGGGCGATCGTCGCGGCGATGAACATCGTGAGCGCCCCGATGCCGGCGCCGACGGCGGCCGCCGCGGGCGTTATCTCGAACAGCGGCCACATGCGCGCGATGAGGTAGACGCCCGCCGTCACCATCGTGGCCGCGTGGATCAGCGCGGAGACCGGGGTCGGGCCCTCCATGGCGTCAGGCAGCCACGTGTGCAGCGGCACCTGGGCGGACTTCGCGAACGCGCCCACGAGCAGCAGCAGCAGGCCGGCGATGAGGTCGCCGTCGTTGTGCCCGAACACGTCGGGGGCCTTGGCGAACACGTCGAGGAAGTCGAGGGTGCCCGTACTGCGGAAGATGAAGAAGGTGCCGAGCACGAGCCCGACGTCGCCCAGCACGTTGATGACGAACGCCTTGATGCCCGCCTTCGTCGCGGTCTCGCGCCGGTACCAGAACGAGATGAGCAGGTAGGACGCCGCGCCGACGAACGCCCACCCGATGATGAGCAGCACGAAGTTGCCGGCCATGACCAGCAGCAGCATCGAGAAGACGAAGAAGTTCAGGTAGCTGAAGAACCGCGTGTAGCCGCGGTCGGAGCCCATGTACGAGACGGCGTACAGGTGGATGAGCGACGAGACGCCGCTCACCACGAGCATCATGAACACCGACAGCGGATCGATGAGCAGGCCGACCTGCGCCTTGACGCCGACCGTGTTCGCGAGATCCCAGCCGATCGCCTGGACCTGGCGCTCCTCGCCGGGCAGCCCCTGGAGGGAGATCAGCGTGACGATGGCCGCTGCGAACGACGCGAACATGACCGCGGTCGCGATGAAGCCGGGGGTCCTCCCGCGCGTCACCTTGTAGAGGAGGGCGTTGACGATCGATCCAGCCAGCGGCAGCGCCAGGCAGATCCACGCGAACGTCTTGACCGAACTCATCCGTGCAGCGTCCGGAGCTCGTCGACGTCGATGGCCAGCCGGCGCCGGTACATCGCCACGATCACGCCGAGGCCGACGGTGACCTCGCAGGCGGCGACGACCATCACGATGATCGCGAAGATCTGACCGTCTCCGTTGCCGTGCATGCGGCTGAAGGCGACGAGCGAGAGATTCGCGGCGTTCAGCATCAGCTCGAGGCAGAGCAGGATGACCAGCGGGTTGCGGCGCGTCATCACGCCGCCCGCGCCGATGCAGAAGACGATCACCGAGACCGCGAGGTACCACCCGATGTTCATGGCCGCTCCCCGCTCGGAAGGGCATCGGGCGTGTCGCCCGGCCGCGGGTTCGTGCCGGTCGGGCGGCCGAGACCCTCGCGCATCGAGCCGGTGCCCTCCGGCACGCGGAACAGGTCGGCGACCGTGATCGCGCCCTCGGCGCCTGCGCCCAGGCCGCCCCGGCGGCGCGCGAGCACGACGGCGCCGACGGCGGCGACGAGCAGCAGGAACGAGGCGACCTCGAAGGGCAGCAGGAACTTCGTGAGCAGCAGCCGGCCGATCTCGCCCGGCTGGCCGAAGCTCGCGCCGAGCTTCGCGCCCTCGGTGTCGATCCCGGCGAGCCCGGAGCCGAGCGTCGCGAGGATGAGGACGATGAACAGCGCGCCCGCCGCGACCATCGCGAGTCCCGTCAGGCTCTTGCCGTCCTCCGGGCGCACCGGCTCGTCCTGCCCGCCGATGTAGGCGACCACGAAGACGTAGAGGACCATCACCGCGCCGGCGTAGACGACGATCTGCGCGGCCGCGACGAACTGGGCCATGAGCAGCAGGAAGAGCACCGCCAGCGCGAACAGGTGGCTCACGAGCGCGAGCACGCTGTAGAACGGGTTGCTCAGGGTGACGACGCCGACGGCGCCTGCAATGGCGCCGACAGCGGCGATGAAGAACAGAACGGCGTCCATCGTGCGGCGCGAGAGGCTACTCGCCCTCCGTCCGCAACGGCGTCCGCTCCAGCGGCTCGGTCAACAGCATCTCCTTGGTGAAGATGAGATCGGAGCGGTGGTAGTCGGACATCTCGTAGTCGTGGCCCATCGTGATCGCGTCGAACGGGCACGCGACCTCGCAGTATCCGCAGAAGATGCAGCGGGACAGGTTGATCTCGTACACGGCGGCGTAGCGCTCGCCGGCGCTCACGCGGTTCTCCTCCGTGTTCTCGGCCGCGACGACGCGGATGCAGTCGGCCGGGCAGGCGGCCGCGCACAGCGAGCAGCCCACGCACTTCTCCAGCCCCGTGTCCTCGAAGCGGTGCAGCCGGTGGCGTCCCCGGAAGCGGGGGTACACCGGGACCTTGTCCTCGGGGTACTGGTGGGTCGGCACGTCCTCGAACTGGCGTGCGAAGGTCGTCTTCAGACCGCGCAGCGTCTCGCCGAAGGCGCGGTAGAAGCCACCGGGGCCGCCGGCCTCGGGACCGCGGATCACCTCGATGACGTCGTCGCCGGGGTCCCAGGGAGTCATTTAATCCGTCACCACCACGATGATCGCCGTCACCAGGGCGTTGAGCGTCGCGAGCGGCAGCAGCACCTTCCAGCCCAGTGACATGAGCTGGTCGTAGCGCGGCCGCGGCAGCGTCGCCCGGACCCAGATGAAGAGATAGACGAAGATGAGCATCTTCCCGAGTACGACGATGGGGAAGACCCACGTCGGGGGATGGATGCCGAATGGCAGCCACCAGCCGCCGAGGAAGAACGTCACGATCAGCAACGACGCGACGATCAAGTTCAGGTACTCGGCCATGTAGTACGCGCCGAACTTCGAGCCGCCGTACTCGGTCATGTAGCCCTGCACCAGCTCCGCGTCCGCCTCTGCGAGGTCGAACGGCGGTCGATTCGTCTCCGCGAGCGTCGCGACGAGGAAGATGATGAACCCGACGAACTGCGGGATGAAGTACCACATGCCCGCCTGGCCCTCGACGATGCCGACCAGCGACAGCGTGCCCGCGGTCATGATCACGCCGACGATCGAGAGGCCCTGCGCCACCTCGTAGGAGATGAGCTGCGCGGCCGCGCGCATCGAGCCGAGGAACGAGTACTTCGAGCCGCTCGCCCAGCCGCCCAGCATGAGGCCGTAGAAGGCGACGGCGCTCAGCGCGAAGACCCACAGCGGTCCGATCGACACGTCCATGCCGTAGAGGCCGGTCGCGGTGCCGAAGATCGAGGTCACGGGCCCGAACGGCACGACCGCGACCACGCCGGCCGCCGCGATGACGGACAGGATCGGCGCGAGGCGATGGAGGAACGCGACCGAGTTCCAGGTCCGGAAGTCCTCCTTGCCCAGCAGCTTCAGGATGTCGGCGATCGGCTGCAGCGCGCCGAACGGCCCGACGCGGTTGGGACCGTAGCGCTGCTGGAAGCGGCCGAGGACCTTGCGGTCGGCCATGAGCACGACGGGGACGAAGTTGAAGACGATGAGGAAGATCACCAGTGACTTGGCGATCTGCATCCACCAGGGCTCGACGTAGTTGATGTCGGCGATCACGGTCATGCGCGCGTGATCTCCACCAGTCCGCCGTCAGGCAGCTCGGCGGCCGAGTCCTCGCGGGTGCCCGTCTGCAGGAAGGCGGTGCCCGCCGGTGCGTCGGAGCGCAGGTGGACCTTGCCCGTGACGCGGCGGCCCTCAGCACCGGCGGCGACGCGGTCGCCGTGGCCCAGGCCCAGGCGCGCGGCGTCAGCGGGGTTGAGCTCGACGATCTGCCGCGCGGCGAGGAACTTCAGCGCCGGCGCGACGTCGACCTCGGGCGAGGCCCAGATCGAGCGGTACGTCCCGAGCCGGAGGCTGCCGTTGGGCGTCGGCGCGTAGGGCGGCATCTCCAGGCCGAACGGCCCGCTGTCGCCCTGCGGCCACAGCGCGGCGTTGCGCGCCGGCCAGCGGACGCCGCGGCCGCCGATCTGGTCGAGCGTGATGCCGGCGTAGAACGGGACGGCGGTGGCCAGCTGGTTGAACGCCATGCCTGCGGTGAGCGTGCGGCCGTCGACGCCCAGGCGGGCGGCGAGGTCGGCGATGACCTGCCACTCGGCGCGCACGTCGCCCGGATGGGAGATCGCGGAGCGCAGCCGCTGCAGCCGGCCGTCGGGATGCGTGAGCGTGCCCTCCTTCTCGGCGTACGCCTCGGCGGGGAACACGACGGTCGCGTGATCGCGGATGCCCTCGGTGAGGAACGACGCATGGGCGATGACGGTGGTCGCCTTCTCCAGCGCCTCCTCCCACAGCGCGCGGCCGGGCAGCGAGCGCAGCGGGTCGACGTGCAGGAGGTACAGGGCGGTCAGCTCGCCTGCGGCGGCGGCCCTGGCGATGCCCGCGGTGTCGTGGCCCTCGGCGGTCGCGCGCAGCCCCGGGCCCGCGGTGGGCAGGAAGCCGGCCTCGCGCAGGCCGCGCCCGTTGGACGTCGAGGGGACCTCCAGGAGGCCCGCGCCCAGGTGGTCGCGCGGGACGATCCGCCCGGCGACGTTCAGCAGCGCGCGTGCGGCGTGCGCGCCGCGGGCGCCGTGCGTCAGGCGCTCGCCCCAGACGATGACGACGTCCTCGCCCGCGTCGCGCAGCAGGTCGGCGAGCGCGCTGACCTCGTGCGCGGTCGAGCCGGCTGCCTGGGCGAGCTCGTCGAGCACGCCACCGCCGCCCAGTGCGGCGCTGAGCGCGGCGACGAACGCCTCGCCCGCGCCGGGCGCGAAGCGCGCGACCGCGCCGGCGTTGGGGTCCAGCGACGACGGGCGGCTGGAGGCCACGGCGAGCTTGACGCCGTTGCGCCGGACGCCCTTGCGGATACGCAGGTCGACGATCGGCATGTCGTCGACCGGCTCGCAGTCGAGCACCAGGACGGCGTGGGCGAACTCGAGGTCGGGGATCGACGCCTGCAGCGACGGGCTGCCGAGCGCGGCCTGCAGGCCGACCGGCAGGCGGCCGCCGGAGCGCGAGTCGATGTGCGGCGAGTCGACGCCCTCGCGCATGAGGCGCTGGAGGAGGAATCCCTCCTCGTTGGTCGTGCCGTCGCCCGCGAGGGCGCCGACCCGGCCCTGCATGCGGCCGAGCGCGCCGGCGGCGGCCTCCAGGGCGCGCTCCCAGCTGACCGGCGCGAGCTCGCCGCCGTCGCGCAGGAGCGGCTGCGTGATGCGCTCGTCGACGTGGATGGACTGGTAGGCGAAGCGACCGCGGTCGCAGAGCCAGCCGTCGTCGACCTCGTCGTTCTCGCGGGCCAGGACGCGCAGCACGCGCTCGTCGCGGACGGTGAGCTCGACGTTGCACTGACCGGGGCACAGCGCGCAGACGGAGCCCGCGCCCTCGATGTCCCACGGGCGCGCGCGGAAGCGGTAGGGCTGCGACGTCAGTGCGCCCACCGGGCAGAGCTCGATGATGTTGCCGCTGAACGGCGCGACGTACGGGTGGCCGTCGAAGGTGGCGACGAAGGTGTCCGCGCCGCGCTCCTGGAGGACGAGCTGGTAGTCCTCGGAGATCTCCTGGCTGAACCGCACGCAGCGGTAGCAGAGGATGCACCGCTCGCGGTCGATCGCGATGAGCGGCGACAGGCCGAGCGGCTTCTGGAAGTGGCGCTTGGGCTCGATGAAGCGCGAGCGCCCGCCGCCCCAGCCGAAGGAGATGTCCTGCAGGGGGCACTCGCCGCCCTTGTCGCAGACGGGGCAGTCGAGGGGGTGGTTGATGAGGAGGAACTCGACGACCGCCTGCTGCGCCTCCTGCACCCGGTCGGTCTGCGTGTGGACGACCATGCCGTCCTTGACCGGCGTGGAGCAGCCGGTCTGCAGCTTCGGGATGCCCTCGACCTCGACGAGGCACATGCGGCAGGCGCCGACGGGCGCGCCGAGCTTGGGCTCGTAGCAGAAGACCGGGATCTCGACGTCGCCGAGCTTGGCCGCATCGACCAGCATCGTGTTGACCGGGGCCTGGACCTCGCGGCCGTCGATCGTGAACGTGATGAGCTCGGGCTGGGGGCGCGGCATGGTGGCTAGGCGGCCGCGCCCTGGACCAGGGCGGGCTCGACGTCAGGCGCGTCGTCGCCGTAGGGGCTGCGCATGCGCGCGGCCTCGATGTACTCCTCGAACTCGTCGCGGAACTTCGCGACCATCGAGCCGATCGGCATCGCCATCGCGTCGCCGAGCACGCAGAGGCAGTTGCCGATGATGCGCGTCTGGACCGAGGCCATGATGTCGAGGTCCATCGGGGTCGCGAGCCCGTCCCTCATGCGCTCCAGCATCTTCACGGTCCAGCGGGTCCCCTCGCGACAGGGGGAGCACTTGCCGCACGACTCGTGCGCGTAGAACGCGGCCGTCTTGTAGGCGACGTCGACCACCGAGACGGAGTCGTCGACGACGATGATCGCGCCGGAGCCGAGCATGGAGCCGGCCTTCGCCATCGAGTCGAAGTCGTAGGGCAGGTCGAGGTCGTCCTTCGTCAGGACCGGCGAGCTCGATCCGCCCGGGAACCAGAGCTTGATCTCGCGACCCTCGTCGGGACCGCCGGCGAGGTCGTAGATGATCTCGCGGGAGGACGTGCCGAGGACGATCTCGTAGTTGCCGGGGCGGCGGACGTGCCCGGAGACCGAGACGAGCTTCGTGCCCGTCGAGTTCTCGACGCCGATGCGCGCGTACTCCTCGCCGCCCATCCTCATGATGTGCGGGACGGTCATCAGCGTCTCGACGTTGTTGATCAGCGTCGGTCCCTGGAACAGGCCCTGGTTGGCCGGGAACGGCGGCTTCAGGCGCGGGTTGCCGCGCTTGCCCTCGAGGGAGTCCAGCAGCGCAGTCTCCTCGCCGCAGATGTACGCACCGGCGCCGCGGTGCACGACGAGGCTGAGGTCGAAGCCGGAGCCGAGGACGTTCTGGCCCAGGTATCCGGCGTCGTAGGCCTCGGCCAGTGCGGCGTCGAGGATGTCGGCCTGCTGGTCGTACTCGCCGCGGATGTAGATGAACGAGCGGGTCGCGCCCGCCGCGAACGCGGCGATGATGATCCCCTCGATCAGCGTGTGCGGCGTCTTCGTGATGAGCTCGCGGTCCTTGAACGTGCCGGGCTCGGACTCGTCCGCGTTGCACACGAGGTACTTGTCCATCGTCCCCGAGGGCATGAACGACACCTTGCGGCCCATGGCGAAGCCGGCGCCGCCGCGACCGCGGACGTTGGACGCCAGCAGCTCGTCGGTGATCTGCTGCGGCTGCAACGCCATCGCCCTGCGCAGCGACTCGTAGCCGCCGCGGCGCTCGTAGACCTCGAGGGTGTTGAGGCCCGGCTCGTCGATGTCGCGGAAGAGGATGTGCTGGCTCATGGGTTGGGCCACTCCTGGGTGTTCGCACCGGGGTCGGTGCTCCTGCGCCGAAGGATCTGCTTCTCGGGCAGCGGCGCCTCGCCCGCGCGGATCTGCTCCGCCAGGACCGGCACCTCCTCGAGCTCGATCGGCCCGACGTAGACGCCGTCCACGCTGGCCATCGGCGCGATGTCGCACGCGCCGAGGCACTCGAAGTGACGCACGTAGACGTCGGCGTCGCCGGCCATCTCGTGCTCGATCGCGTCGAGCAGCTCATCGCCGCCGCGCAGGGAGCACGAGATGTTCGTGCAGACGTAGACGCGATGTCGGCCGACGGGGCGCGTGTCGAGCTGGTCGTAGAAGGACGCGACCGAGACGACGTAGCCCGGCGTCAGATGCATCACCGCGGCGACCTGCGAGATCGCCAGCGGCGAGCACCAGCCGTGCACGCGCTGCGCGGCCGCCAGGGCCGGGATCGTCGCCGACCGCCGGTCGGGGTACTTGGCCATGTGGCCCTCGATCTCGGCGCGCAGGTCGGCGGGGACCTCGACGGACGCGGGATCGGGGACGGGCGCCGGATCCTTGGCCGGATCGACCGCCTCGTCCCAGCCGGGGACGCGCGAGCCGTGCGCGTAACGGGTGACCTTGTCGCCGAGCGCCATCTTCAGCGGTCGATCCCACCGAGGATGGGATCGAGCATCGCCAGCGTGGCGATGACGTCGGCGATGTAGGCGCCCTTCACCATCGGGGCGAAGGCCTGGAGGTTCACGAAGGAGGGATCGCGCATGTGCACGCGCGCGGGCTTGGAGGAGCCGTCGGAGCGCACGAAGCAGCCGAGCTCGCCTCGCGGCGACTCGATCGGGTAGTAGGCCTCGCCGGGCGGGACGCGGAACCCCTCGGTCACGAGCTTGAAATGATGGATCAACGCCTCCATCGACGTCGCCAGCTCGTGGCGCGGCGGCAGCGCGACCTTGCGGTCCTCGGTGATGTGCGGTCCCTCGGGGAGCCCGTCGAGCGCCTGCTCGATGATCCGGACGGACTGGTCGATCTCCGCGAGGCGCACGGAGAAGCGGTCCCAGTTGTCGCCCTGGGTGCCGACCGGGATCTTGAACTCGAAGTCGTCGTAGGACGAGTACGGCATCGCCTTGCGCAGGTCCCACGGGTTGCCGGACGCGCGCAGCAGCGGGCCGGTCACGCCGTGGGACAGCAGCACGGACTCGTCGAGCGGGCAGACGCCCTTCAGCCGGCCCAGCGCGATCTCGTTCTTCGACAGCAGCGCGCGGTACTGGCCGTTGCGCTCCGGCATCGTCTTGATGAAGCGGCGCAGGTTCGGCTCCCAGCCGCTCGGCACGTCCTCCATGACCCCGCCGACCTGGAAGTAGCGCGTGTGCATGCGCTGCCCCGAGGTCTGCTCGAAGAGGTCGAGGATCATGTCGCGCTCGCGCCAGCCGTACCAGAACATCGACACCGCCCCGAGGTCCAGGCAGCCGGTCGCGATGAAGATGAGGTGGCTCGCGATGCGGTTGAGCTCGAGGTGGATGACCCGCAGGTACTGGGCGCGCTTGGGGACCTCGATCCCCAGCAGCGTCTCGACAGCACCGCAGTACGCCATCGCGTTGAAGTAGTAGGAGAGGTAGTCCATCCGCTCGACGACGGGGATGACCTTCCAGTAGCTCTTGTCCTCGGCCGTCTTCTCGATGCCGGTGTGCACGTAGCCGACGATCGGCTTGACGTCGAGCACGACCTCGCCCTCCAGGCGGGTCAGCAACCGGAGCACCCCGTGCGTGGCGGGGTGGTGGGGCCCCATGTTGAGGGTGAGCAGCTCCTCCTCGGGTCCGAGGAGATCGTCGCTCTCGATCCGCTCGGTCGGCTCGAGCGTCGTGGTCGCGTCCAGGTTGCGGATCTCGGTCGCCATCAGTCGGTGTACTGGGTTCCCTCGGCCTCGTTGATCGTGAAGAGCACGGGTTCTCCGCCGATCGGGAAGTCGCGCCGCTGCGGGTGACCCTCGTAGTCGTCGGGCATGAGGATGCGGCGGAGGTCGTGGTGCCCCTCGAAGAAGACCCCGAACATGTCGTAGATCTCGCGCTCCTGGTGGTCGGCGGTCGGCCACTCCGGCGTGACGGAGGGGACGGTCGCCTCGTCGAGCGGGACCCGGAGCTTGACGGTGATGCGGTCGAGCTCGGTCATGTCCAGCAGCTCGTAGTGGACGCCGAGGCGAGGCTCCTCGGGGTAGTAGTCGAGGCCGTGCACCGATGCGAGGAAGGCGAAGCCGCGGCCGCGCAGGAACTCCAGCGTGTCACCGATCGCACCCGGCACGACGTGCAGCGCGGACTTGTCCCGGAAGAACTCCGTGTCGAGCACCGCGTCGGGGTGCTCGGCGGAGAGATCGGAGGCCAGGAGCTCCAGGCCGGTCGCGTCAGGCACCTGCGGCGTCCTCACCCTCGGCGGCGTCGCCGTCGAGCAGCGGGTCGAGGTCGGCGTCCTTGCGCACGATCTCCTCGGTGCCGATGGCCTCGTAGCGCTCGCGCCAGCCCTCGGCAGGGTCGTTCATGATCTTCTGGCGCAGCTTGAAGATGCCGTGCATGAGCGCCTCGGGGCGCGGCGGGCATCCGGGCACGTGGACGTCGACCGGCATGAACTTGTCCGCCGGAACGATCGCGTAGTTGTTGAAGACGCCCATCGACGACGAGCAGGCGCCCATCGCGATGGCCCACTTGGGCTCGAGCATCTGGTCGTAGACGCGGCGCACGATCGGGGCCATCTTGATCGAGACGCGGCCCGAGATGATCATCAGGTCAGCCTGGCGCGGCGTCGCGCGGAAGGCCTCGGAGCCGATGCGCGCGGAGTCCACGCGGCTGGCGACGATGGCCATCATCTCGATGGCGCAGCAGGCGAGGCCGAACGTCGCGGGGAACATGCTGTTGGCCCGCGCCCAGTTCAGCGCCCGGTCCAGCGTCGTGGTCATGACGCGCTCGGTGACGTACTTCTCCAGTGCGGCGCTCTCGAGGTCCGGGCCTCGCAGCAGCTCCTGCGAGCGCTTGTGGGTGACGCGCAGCTCGGCTGGGTTCCCCACCTTCTCGCGGCGGACTACCTCCATTCCAGCGCTCCTCTCCGCCACACGTACACGAACGCCACGGTCAGCAGCGCGATGAACACCGCCACCTCGACGAGGGCGAACGTCCCGAACGCCCGCAGCTGCACCGCCACGGGGTAGAGGAAGATCACCTCGATGTCGAACAGGATGAACAGCATCGCGATCAGGTAGAAGCTGATCCCGAAGCGGAACCCCGACCGGACGTCCGAGGGCAGACCGCACTCGTACGGCTCACGCTTCGCCGCGATCTCGCGGCGCGGCCCGAGCAGGCGGCCGAGGAACGCGAACAGGGTGCCGATGGCAACCCCGAGAAACACGAAGACGAGAGCGGGCAGGTAGCTCTGAAGCATTCGACCGCACGTTGTAGCACCGTTTGTGACGACTTGATACTTAGTAGCCGCAGGCACGAGGCGTGACGGGCGTCGCGCTCGTCGCCGCATGGGCGACCGCGGTCGTCTCCGGCCTGGCCGCGCTGGTCGGCGCGGTGGCCTGGTGGCGGGTCAGGCAGTCGCGTCCGTTCTGGCTGCTCGTCCGCGCGGCACAGGTCGTCGCGATCGGGCAGGCGATCGCCGCCGGCGTCCTCGCGGTGCTGTCCTTCGACCCCGCCGACAACCTGTACTGGCTGTACGCGCTGCTCCCCGTGGCGGTCGGCTTCTTCGCCGAGCAGCTGCGGCTGATCTCGACCGAGCAGGTGCTCGAGCGGTTCGGCCTGGAGGGCGCGGACGCCATGCGCGAGCTGCCCGACGAGCGCCAGCGGTCGGTCGTCGTGTCGATCCTGCGGCGCGAGATGGGCGTGATGACGCTCGCCGCCGTCGTCGTCTGCTTCCTCGCGGTCCGGGCGATCGAGACCCTCTGAGGGTCTAGCTGCGCCGCTTGCGGACGACGAGCTTGCCGGTCATGCCGAGGTCGTCGTGGTTGGCCAGCGAGCAGCGCATGAGGTAGGTCCCGGGCTTGAGGTTCAGCGTCGCGGTCACGGTCGTGCCGGGCTGCGCCGTCGGCGTCTGCCCGACCGACTTCGCCTGCGCGTCCGGGTCCTTCGGAGGCACCTCGATCTGGAGGTTGTGGGTCAGCCGCCCGATGTTGCGGGCGACCAGCTCGACGCGGCCCGACGGGACCGAGATGTCCTGCGGAGTGATCGCGTACTCGTCCAGGGTGACCCGCACGACGGGCTGGTCCTCGTGGAGCTGATGGTCGTCTCCGCACCCCGTGGGGAGTGCGATCGCGACCGCGAGGAGGGCGCCGCAGAGGGCGCGGCGGGCGGGGAGTTGCGCCGGAGGCATCACCTATAGTCTGCGGCCCTCATGGCCCGCCGCGCCGTCATCCCCATGCTCGTGGTCGCCGCCTTGGCGGCAGCCGGCTGCGGCTCCCAGAAGATCGAGCTCGACAAGGGCGAGAGCCAGAACGTCGAGAACGGCGCCCAGCTCTTCTCCGAGCACTGCTCTGGCTGCCACAGCCTCGACGCCGTCGGAGCCGAGGGCAGCTCCGTCAACGCCTCCGACAAGGAGCACACGGACGGACCGAACTTCAACGACCGCCGCGAGGATCGGGAGGGCGTGCTGTACGCCATCCGCAACGGCGGGTTCTCCGGCGCGATCATGCCCGAGAACATCCTCACCGGACAGGACGCGGAGGACGTCGCGGACTTCCTGTCCAAGTACGCGGGTCGCGACGCCCCGCCCTCCACCGGCGGCTAGCTCCCGTGCTGGACCTCCGGCGCATCCGTGAGGATCCGGTCGGCGTGAAGGCAGCGCTGGCTCGGCGTGGGCCGGGCGTCGCGGATGCCGTCGACGACGTGGTCGCGCTCGACGGTGAGCGCCGGTCGGCCATCACGACGGCGGAGTCCCTGCGCTCGGAGCAGAAGGCGGCGTCCGAGGAGGTCGCGGCGGGCAAGCGCGAGGGACGCGACGTGTCCGCGCAGCTCGAGCAGCTCAAGGGCGTCTCCGCCCAGGTCAAGGACCTGACCGCGCAGGCGTCGGTCGCAGATGAGCGGCTGCAGGAGCTGCTGCGGACGCTCCCGAACCTGACCGACCCGACCGCTGCGGAGGAGGACACCGTGGTGCGCGAGGTCGGCGACGCGGTCAGCCCGGTCCCCGAGCCGCGCGACCACCTCGAGCTCGCCGGCGAGCGCATCGACATG
This sequence comes from uncultured Solirubrobacterales bacterium, assembly GCA_963837655.1. GTDB lineage: Bacteria > Actinomycetota > Thermoleophilia > Solirubrobacterales > Solirubrobacteraceae > CAVVSD01. The sequence continues at coordinate 185,013 of CAWIOK010000021.1, read as the reverse complement.
GAGCGCGGCGCACGGCTGTCGGGCTCGCGCTTCGCGTACCTGCGCGGCGAGCTCGTGTTCCTCGAGCTGGCGCTCGTGCGCTGGGCGTTGGAGCTCGTGGGGCGCCACGGGTTCGGGGCGGTCATCCCGCCCGTCCTCGTCCGCGAGCAGGCGCTGTTCGGCACCGGCATGCTGCCCGACACCGAGCAGCAGATCTACCACGTGCCCGCCGACGACCTGTACCTGGTGGGCACGAGCGAGGTCGCGCTCGCGTCCCTGCACGCGGAGGAGATCCTCGACGCAGCCGAGCTCCCGCTGCGCTACGCCGGGTTCTCGCCCTGCTTCCGGCGCGAGGCCGGCGCGGCCGGGCGCGACACGCGCGGGCTGTTCCGCGTCCACCAGTTCGACAAGGTCGAGATGTTCAGCTTCGTGGCACCCGAGGACTCGCCGGCCGAGCACGAGCGGATCCTCGCGGTCGAGGAGGAGATCCTGCGGGCGCTCGGGGTTCCGTACCGCGTGGTGAACATCGCCGCGAACGACCTGGGTGCCAGCGCGGCGAAGAAGTTCGACCTCGAGGGGTGGCTGCCCGGACAGGGCCGCTACCGGGAGCTGACGTCGTGCTCGAACACGACGGACTTCCAGGCCCGGCGCCTCGACATCCGGATGCGGCCCGAGGGAGGGCGGCCGGAGATCCTGCACACGCTGAACGGCACGGCGGTGGCCGTCGGGCGGACGATCATCGCGCTGCTGGAGAACGGCCAGCGGGAGGACGGCTCGGTCGTGCTGCCCCAGGTGCTCGTTCCCTACGGGGCGCCCGCCGTCCTGGAGCCGGCCCCATGACCGGGTACGAGATCGTCCACTGCGACGACGTGCCCGACCACTACGAGGGCACCGACGTCCCCGGCGAGTTCCGGCGGCTCACGCCGGCGCTCGGGAGCGAGCAGCTGGCGGTGACGCTCATCCGCGTGCCGCCGCACTCCGACTTCGAGCAGGGCACCGGGCACTTCCACGACGAGGTCGAGGAGATCTACCTCGTGACCCGCGGCACGCTGACGATGCGTCTGGGCGACGACGTCCACGCGGTCCGCGCGGGCTCGGCCGTGCGCGTCTCGCCGCGCACGCCGCGGTCGCACCGCAACCTCGGCGACGAGCCGGTCGAGATGTGGGCGCTGTCGCGCAAGCTCGATCACGGCGACGCGACGAAGATCGACGCGTTCTGGGCGGCCTCGCCCGAGGCCGCCCAGCACCGCTAGCTCGCGACGCGCTGGAGGGCGTCGCCGAGCGTCGGCTCGATGTCGAACGTCGAGTCCAGCCGGGTGATCTCGAAGAGGCGCAGCACGGTCGGGTTGGAGATGGCCAGGGCGAGACGGCCGCCGCGCAGGGTGATGCTGCGCAGGCCGGTGAGCAGCACGCTCAGGCCGGTCGAGTCGATGAACTCGACCCCGGTCATGTCGAGCACGATCGCCGGGGTGTCCTGCGAGATGGCCTCGTCGAGGCGCTGGGCGAACTCCTGAGCCGTGGTGACGTGGATCTCGCCCTTCACGTGGATCACGTGCGTGCGAGGGTCCAGAGTCTCGGAGGACAGTTCGAAGTGCGGGAGGATCGGCATCGGAGGGGGAGGTCGGGCTGCTGGTCAATCCCACCTGTCGCCGCCTGCGCCGTCAAGGGGGAGGTACCGTGCGGTAGGTGGCCGGAACGGTAGCGACGCCAGCGATCCTCAAGCCCCGCATGCGCGGGGTGCTGCATCAATGGGCCTGCGTGACGTCGATCGTGTTCGGGATCCTCGTCGTCGTCTTCGCCGACGGCGGGCGCGAACGCGTCGCCGCTGCCGTCTACGCGGCCAGCGTCACCGGCCTGTTCGGGGCGAGCGCGCTCTATCACCGCGTGAGCTGGCGCCCGTCGGTACGACGCTGGATGCGGCGTCTGGACCACTCGATGATCTTCGTCCTCATCGCGGGGACGTACACGCCGTTCGCGCTGCTGGCCTTCGACGACGGCGTCGGTCGCACGCTGCTCATCTCGGTCTGGTGCGGCGCCGCCGGCGGGGTCGCGCTGAAGCTGCTGTGGATCGACTCGCCCAAGTGGCTCGGCGTGATCGTCTACGTCGGGCTGGGCTGGCTCGCGGTCTGGACCTTCCCCGCGCTGGCCTCGGCGCTCGGGGTCGTGCCGACCGTGCTCGTGGCGCTCGGCGGCCTGCTCTACACGACGGGCGCGGTGATCTACGGGACCCGCCGCCCGGACCCGGTCCCCTCCGTCTTCGGCTACCACGAGGTCTTCCACCTCCTCGTGGTCATCGCGGCGGCGCTGCAGTACGCCGTCGTCGTCTTCTGGGTCCTGCTCTAGGTCCTATGCCCCCACGCCCGACCGAGTCGGAAGCGGTTGCGGCGCGGGCCGCGCCGCTCGACGATCCCCGCTGCGACGAGGCTGTCCAGCGCGGTCGCGCACCGCCTCCGGTGACGCCGCGAGCCGGCGGGCGAGCTCATCCACGGTCGGCGACGACGTCGGGGCGCGCGCGAGCTGCGTCGCGACGCGGCGGGTGATCTCGTCGCTCACGGCCCCGTGCCCTCGCGACGTCGCTCGTGCCGAGCAGACCCTGAGCGCGGCGCGCTCGGTCGGGTCGACCGCCACCCCGAAGTGCCCCTGGACTCGTCGAGTGCGGCCGCCGGCGTCAGATGCTCGGTGGTCGCATCGCCGTCGGCGCCGGAACGCGCTCCAGGCGCGTCCCGACGAGCCGCTCGCGGAGGCTCGTCCGTCGTCCGCATCGCGACGAGCCGGCCGGCGAACGGCGATCCTGGCTGGAGCGCCACCCACCGGTTCGCCTCGTCGACCGCCCGTGCGTCGACGTCGCGGTCGAACGTCGTGTGCAGCGGCCGCCAGCTCGTCCCGCGTCGCGCTCGAGCAGGAGGATCCGCCCGTCGCCGGACGCGTCCGCGCGGTGCTCCCAGCCCCCGTAGCGGACCGGCTCCCCCTCGCCCTGCGCCTGCGGGACGGGGACGGGCCCGAGCACGCCGACACCGAAGCCCACGTCCGCCATCCAGCGCCTCGCGTCGTCGATCGGCCGGGCGAGCACGGTGAGGTGCGTCGGCGGGCGGCCCTCGTCGACCTGGGCTGGATCACCGACCTGGCAGAGACGCACGTCGGTGCCGAAGCCGAGCGCCTCGAGCACGGCGGCGAACAGCGTCACGTGCTCCAGGCAGTAGCCCCCACGGCGCTCGGCGACCATGCGCCGCTCCAGCGTCGGCAGGTCGAGCGCCGGCACGCGGCCCAGCGCGGTGGTGACGCTGGTGAACGGGATCGCGTCGACGTGCGCGCGGTGCAGGCGCCGCAGCATCGCGACGGTCGGTGTCGAGCCTTCCGCTGGGACGCCGACGCGCCGCAGATAGGCCTCCGCATCGATCTCGTCGTTCATGACCCACCCAAGGATGGCGGGTCCGGCCGCCTGCCCGCCGCGACGGACAGCTCCACGGCGGCCTGGCGGAAGCGCTCGCCGAGGTCCGCGAGCTGCTGCAGGTGCTGGCCGCCCCAGACGAGCGCCGCGGCGGCGACCAGGCGGTCGCGTGACCCGGTTCGGTAGGCCTCGCGCAGCCCGGCGGCCAGCTCGGGGTCCAGCGCCGCGCCGATCGGGGCGATGGCCGGCGGCGCCTCGCGCTCGGCCACGCGCTGCCCGAGCGTCTCGTACCACCCCGCGACGTCGGCGGCCGCGGCGACGATCGCCTGCGCCTCGTCGGGGCGTGGTGTCGCGCCGAGGTTGTCGGCCAGCGCCGACATCGCGTCGCCGGACCCCCGCAGCCGGGCCGTCGCGCTCATCAGCCGGGCGAGCGGGGCCATCTGCAGATCGCGCGTCGCGCGCTCGGCCAGCCGCTGGCGGAACGCGGCGTGCAGGCGCTCCTGGGACGCCGCCATCTCGATCGCGGCATGTGCCGCCTCGTCCGGCGCCGCGCCCGTGGCGAGCCGCTGCGAGACGGCCTCGGCGTAGCGCGCGCCGGCGTCGAGGGCGTCCGCGAGCGAGCGACGCAGCAGGGCGGCCGCGCCGAGCGGCCAGAGCAGCAGCCCGACGCCGAGGCTGATGGCGAACCCGATCGAGACGTCCTCCAGGCGGACCAGGCCGACCTGCCAGCCGCCGGTGGCGATCAGGTTGAAGATGACGAGGACCGCCACCGTGAAACCGGCCTGGCCGGCGGCGAAGGAGACCGCACGGGGTGCGTACGCGGCGAGCATGGCCGCGAAGGGCAGGACGACCCACAGCACCGTCCTGTCGTCGCCGATGCCGAGCACCAGCACGCCGCCGACCACGATCCCGACGACGGTCCCCAGGAGCGCCTGGGCGATCGTCGCGCCGGTGTTGAGCGCGCTCGAGCGCAGCACCGAGAGCGAGCCGAGCACCACCCAGAAGGCGTGCTGCACGCTCAGCTCGCCCGCGAGCAGGACGGCGATCGCCAGCCCGAGCGCGCCCCGGACGCTGTTGCGAAACCAGATCGATCGGCTCCCGGCGTGCGCCGCCGCGACCCTCCCCGATGCACCGAGCGCCGCCCACTGGCGGCGCAGGACGCTCCGCCACGCGGGTCCGTCGCGGTCGGTCGGCAGCCCGCCCGCCTCCTGGGCGCGATCGGCCAGCTCGAGCGTCAGGTAGGAGATGGCGCGCGCGTCCCAGGCGCGTCGCAGCGCCGCCCACAGCAGCTCGCCGTCGGCGCGCAGCGCGGGGTCGTCGAGCTGGCCGACCAGCTCGTCGAAGACCCGCGCGCGGGCGCGCTCCAGCGCCGCGCGGTCGGGCGGCAACGTGGAGCGGCGCGCGACCAGCGCCGCGGACGCGTCGAGCGCGTCGGCGCTCAGCGCACGCAGGGCGAGCTCACCGGGCGTCGGGGCGAGCGCCGCATGCGCGGCGGACGGGCGCAGGGCCATCGCCCGCAGCCAGTCGACCTCGTCGACCATCGCCGCGACGGCACCGGTGGCGCGGGTGGGCCCGGAGGGTCGGTACGGCGTCATGGCGAGGCGATCGCGCATCGCTGCGGCAGCGGCGTCCATCGCGTGCGCCGTGTCCGCGGTGCGCTCGCGCAGGTAGGCGGCCAGCGCCCGGCACGCCGCGGCGACGGTCGCGCGCAGGCGGTCGTTGGGTCGGGCCGGGAGCAGCAGCAGGCTGGCCGGGACCGACAGCGCGGCCGCGATCCACCAGCCCGCCAGCCGCGCGCCGATGTCGGCCGCGTGGCCGGGCACCATCGCCGCGAGGACGTAGCTCAGCAGCGCCGCCAGCGAGGCTGCGGCGGCGTAGCCGTTCGCGACCCCGGCGAAGAGGATCGTGAAGCCGACGACGAGCATCACGAGCGCCGCCACGGCGGGATGCGGCGAGCACAGCGTGCCGATCGCGATGAGGGCGCTCCCCGTGACCGCGAGCAGGCCGTAGGCCAGCAGGCGCGCGGGGCCCGGGCCGCCGAAGTCGACGAAGAGGAGCATCGCGAACGCGCCGAACGCGGCGAACAGCGCCGTGTCGTCGTTCCCCGTCCACTGCCCGAGCGCGAGCGAGATCGGCACCACGACGCCCGTCCGGATCGCCAGGCGCAACGCGAAGTGCCCCGGGTCCGACGGCCGCCACGCGAGCATCGCCTTCAGGCTCATCGTCGGATCTTCACCGACGCAGCGGAGGGGGAGGGATTCGAACCCTCGGAGCCGGGGTTGCCGGCTCAGCGGTTTTCAAGACCGCCGCATTCAACCGCTCTGCCACCCCTCCGGGGCCACGCATGCTAGGAGGCGAAGTCGTCGGGCCTGAGCTCGATCGGCGTGCCGTGCGGCGTGCGATCGGCCGCGCGCTCCCACGCTCCGGCGTAGCGCGCGAGCGTCGCCGCATCGGTGAGGTCCTTCTCGTCGACGATGCCCTCGAGCGCCGCGAGCCAGTGCCGGTAGTACGTGTCGCCCGTGTCCGGCATCCCCCGCGGCCTGCGCGCGCTCGATCTCGGCCGCGAGCTGCGCCGTCCACTCCGCCCACGTGAACGCGCCGCGCTCGTGCAGCGCGACGACGAGGGAGAACGCCTGTGCCTCCCAGGGCTCGGCGAAGACCGGGCCGTCGGCGTCCTGCGGCTGACCTGGCGCCAGCGGCATCAGGCGGCGGGCTCCAGGTAGGGCTCGAACGCGTCGGTCGACACGCGCACGGTCGGGTCCGCGTCGGGCCCCCACAGCTCGCGCGCGTCGAAGCGCACGGTGTAGAGCCACTCCGGATGCTCCCCCAGCCCGTGGGCGTGCGTGTCGGGGAAGACGTGCGGAGCGTGGACGTGCTCGATCGTGCCCTCGTGGCCGCGGGCGTAGCGCGGCAGGCGCGTGTGTGTCTCAGGATGGGTGTTGCGCGCGCGGACCCGGTCGCCGAGGGCGAAGCGCGGGGGCCGGACGGCGTCGCGCACGGTCGGCCCGCCGCGCCCGAGCGTGGGGGACAACGTCCTCGGCCGCCAGCCGGCGCGCGACCGGCGCGGGAGGCTGGGTGAGCGGCCGGCCGGCACGGCGCTCGTCGGCGCCGACCAGGCCGTGCTCGGCCAGCTGGTTCTCGAGCGCCCCGAGCCAGATCTCGTAGTAGCTGCTGGAGAGGTACGTGGCCGGGGGGATGCTCTCGCGGGCGAAGCGCGACCCGTCGAGGTTCCACGTTCCGGTCGCGCCCATCGCCAGGGTCAGCGCGAAGGCCCTGCGCTCCCAGTCGGCGTGGAAGACGGGCTCGTCGGGCTCCGGGCGCACCGGGCCGAAGCCGTGCTGCCCGCCCATGTCGTGGACGCCGTTCACCGCGCGGCCCCGCTCGGCGCTCGGACGAGGCCCGTCCCGATCATGGAGTCGCGCGTGACGAGCTCCGCGAGCTCATCCTCGCCCCAGTCCTCGACGCCCTCGGGGCGCATCGGGATGACCAGGTAGCGCAGCTCGGCGGTCGAGTCCCACACCCGGATCTCGGTGTCCGCGGGGAGCTCGACGCCGAAGTCGCGCAGCACGCCGCGGGGATCGGAGACCGCGCGCGACCGGTACGGGGCGGCCTTGTACCAGACGGGCGGGAGCCCGAGGACCGGCCACGGGTAGCAGGAGCACAGCGTGCAGACGACCATGTTGTGGACCTGCGGCGTGTTCTCCACGGCGAGCAGGTTCTCGCCCTGCCGGCCCGTGTAGCCGAGGGACCCGATCGCGGCGCCGCCGTCGTCGAGCAGCCACCGGCGGTACTCCGGGTCCACCCACGCCTTGGCGACGACGCGGGCCCCGTTGCGCGGGCCGATCTTGGTCTCGTAGGTCTCGACCAGCGCGTCGAGCGCGGCAGGGTCGACGTAGCCCTTCTCCACGAGGATGCTCTCGAGCGCCCGGACGCGGACCTGCGTCTCGGAGAGCTCCGAGTGGTCGTGGTCGTGGTCGTGCATGGCCCGAGTATCGCGCTCAGGGGAACGGGGCCGGCTCGCGCGCGCCCGCGAGGAACGCGAGCGACCCGGGCGTGTCGCCACGCGGCGTCGTACTCGAGTCCCACCGGCCCCGCGTACCCGGCGGCGTCGACGGCGTCCAGGAAGCCCCAGAGATCGAGATCGCCCGTTCCCGGTCCGCGGCGCCCCGGGCTGTCGGCGACGTGCACGTGCCCGATCGCCCCGGCCAGCCGGGCCGCCTCGACGGCGGGGTCGCGCTCGATGCGCAGCACGTGGTAGGCGTCGAGCAGGACACCCGCGCCCACGTCGTCCGCCAGCCGCTGCGCCGTCTCGGGCGAGGGCGTCAGGTACCCGGGTGCGTCGTGGGGGTTCAGCGCCTCGATCACGACGGCGATCCCGCGCGCCGTCGCCTCGGGCACGAGCTCGCGGAGCATCCCGGTCGCCTGCTCGGAGGCGGCGCGCGCGGTGACGCCGTCGGGGACGCGCCCGACCAGCGCATGAAGGCTGCGGGCGCCGACGCGGGCCGCGAGGTCCACGCCGTCGAGGAACGTGCGCCGGGCGCGCTCCTCGCGCGCGGGGTCGCAGAGCTGCCCGCGCTCGCCGGCGGCGAGGTCGCCGCCGTCGGTGTTGACGAGCGCGACGCGCAGGCCGTGGTCGGTCACCCCGGCCGCCAGGGCGTCGCGGTCCTCGGCGGTCGCGGGCCAGTGCGACTCCACCCAGCCGAACCCGGCCGCGCGTGCCAGCGCAGGCCGCGCGGGGTACGGCTGCTCCGCGTAGAGCATCGAGATGTGCGCCGACCAGGAGAGCATTTCGACGGCTGCGCGACCCTACAGGCGACGGCTCTACACTGGGCGGGCCGTTCCCCCCGGAGAGGTGGCCGAGAGGCTGAAGGCACTCGCCTGCTAAGCGAGTAACGGGCGGCAAGCTCGTTCGCGGGTTCGAATCCCGCCCTCTCCGCTCTTTGGCGCCGCTGGCATCCTTGCCTCGATGATCTCCGACGCCGTCGTGAGCCTGCACAACGCAGGCAAGCGCTACCGCTGGGGTGGGCCCTGGGTCCTGCGCGACGTCGACGCCACGCTCGCGCCGGCTCGCATCGTCGAGGTGCGCGGGCCCAACGGGTCGGGCAAGTCCACCCTCCTGCGCTTGTTGGCGGGTGCGACCGTGCCATCGCGGGGTGAGCGCGTCGCAGCCGCCGGCGTGACCGTTGGCTATGCCCCCGAGCGTCTGGCACCCGCGCCGCCGTTCTCCGTCGCCGGTTACCTCCGTCGCCACGCCGGTCTGCGGGGCCTCGATCGGGCCGAGGGCGATCACCGCGCCGCCGCACTGGCCGAGCGCCTGACGCTCACCGGGCTGATGCCCGAGCGGCTCGAGGCGCTCTCCAAGGGCTCCCTCCAGAAGGTCGTGATCGCGCAGGCGCTGCTCGGCGAGCCACGCGTCGCCGTCCTCGACGAGCCGTACGCGGGGCTCGACGGCGGGGCGCGGGACGCTGTCCGGCAGCTCATCGCCGAGCAGGCGGCGGCCGGTCGCACCGTCGTCTTCAGCGACCACCGGCCGCTCATCGGCGCGCCGTCCGTCGCCGAGGAGACCTGGCGCATCGACGGCGGCCGGGTGCACGCCATCGCCGAGGACGACGGCGCGACGGACCTGGCCGTCGCCGCGGTTGAGGGCGACCGCGAGCTGGCCGGGCTGCTGACCAAGGGCTGGCACATCGTCTCCTACGCCGAGGGGAACGGCGACGTGCCCGCGCGGATCCGCGCCCGCCGGGGACCGGCCGCGTGATCGCGGCGGCGCGCTACCTGCTCGCCGACTACGTGCGGACGCGCGCCTTCGTGGCGCCGACAGTCGTCCTGCTCGCCGGCGTCGTGGTGCTCTACGCGCAGCGGCCCAACCCGGTGCTGTCGACGGCGGGGACGGTCGCGGCGTTCCTGTTCGCCGCGCAGTGCTGGCTCGCGCTCGGGCTGCTGAACTCCCAGGGATCGGCCGACCGGCAGGTGCTCATCGCGTCGGTCGGCGGCGGTCGGTTCGCGCTCGCGAGGCTCGCCGCCGCCGGAGCGCTGGCCGTCCTGACGTCGGTGTTCGTGCTCGCCGCGCCACTCGTGACCGGCCGCTTCGAGCGCACCCCGCACCTCGGGGAGGTCGGGCTCATCCTGGTCGCGAACCTCGTCTCCGCGATCGGCGGCACCGCGCTGGCCGCGTTGTTCTCCCAGCCGATCGTCCGCAACCGCGCGATCGCGGTCCTCGGCCTGTCGGCCTGCGCCCTGCTCACGCTGCCCCTGGATCTGCCACCCGTGGTCCCGACCGCGCGGGCGCTGGACACCACCCACGCGGGCGACGTACCAGGACGCCTGGCGGGCGACCTGGCGTCCGTCGCGCTGTTCACGCTCGCCGTCGCGATCGCGTGCTCGCTGCTGTGGCGCCGCCGCGAATGACGCGCGGGCTAGACTCCGCACTCGCAGCACCCACGCGCCCGTAGCTCAGTTGGATAGAGCGTCGGTCTACGGAACCGAAGGTCAGAGGTTCGAGTCCTCTCGGGCGCGCTGAATGAGATGCCCCGCTACGGCGGGGTTTCCCTAGTGGTGTTGTCCGATATATGGAGGTTTGCATGCCCAGGCGCATCTCAGGGCGGCGGCGAGTGGTTGTCGGGCTTCCCGCGGCGCTACCAGCCGTGATCGCAATGTCCGGCGGTGGGATCGAGCTCGCTAAGAGCCAGGGCTGATCGAAGGTGAGCCAAAGTCGCGCGGCCGAGAGTGCGGAGGACGCGGTGCGTGTGCTCCCCAGCAGCAACGCCTACCGGATCACCACGTCCCCGGACCCGTACGAGCCGTTCGCGATTTCGCTCGGCTATCGCGTTGGCAATCTACTGTTCATCTCCGGCCAGGCGGCCCTTGATCAGCAAGGCAACACCGTCGGCGTGGGCGACTTCGATGCACAGGCGAAGCAAGCATTCGAGAATCTCGACCGTGTGCTCCGCGCAGGCGGCTCCAGCATGAAGAAAGTCGTGAAGGTGAACATTTACCTGACCGACATGAGCAACTTTCCGAAGATCGTGGAATTGCGAAAGCAGTACTTCTCGAAGCCCTATCCCGCGGACACAATCGTCGAGATCTCGAAGTTGGGTTTGCCTGAGCTGATGATCGAGATCGAGGCGGTCGCGATCGCCAACGGTCACCTGATCGATCCGGGCCCCGGCGCGCTCGCTCGTTGATACCTGCGGACGGAGGTAAGCTTCATTCAGGCGGCTCGGCGTGAGCCAGTCGCATCAGGGGAACGAGAGCCCGCTCCAAGGGCGCGATGCCGGGCGGGCTTTCGCGTGTTTCGGGGGCCATCCGAGCGCCTGCTGACGGAGGTCTACGCGACGCGGACCCGCGACGACTGGCACGCGCGCCTGCACGACCGCGAGTGCTGCGTGGCGCCGGTGCTGTCGCTCACCGAGGCCGCCGACGATCCGCACAACCGCGCCCGCGGCGCGCTCGTGGAGCGCGACGGCGTGCTGCAGCCCGCGCCCGCCCCGCGGTTCCGCCGCCCGTGACGTGATGCACTGGACTTCGGCGCGGGGGTGGCAGAAGCTCTCCGCATGGCGAGACGTCTGGACGTCTCCTCGGCCGAAGGGCTCGTAGGGCGCGAGGCCGAGCTCGCCGTCGCCGCCCTCGCGGTACGCGAGCTCGACGAGGGGCAGGCGTCGGTCCTCGCCGTGGAGGGGGAGGCCGGCATCGGCAAGACCCGCCTGGTGCAGAGCATCGTCGACGACGCGCACGCTCGGGGCCTGGCCGTGTTCCGTGGCCAGGCCCACCCCTTCGAGCGCACCCGGCCGTTCGGCGTGGTCGCCGAGGCGCTCGATCTGCGCCGGCGCTCACCGGACCCGCGCCGGGCTGCGATCGGGGCGCTGCTGACCGGCCAGGACGGCGGGGCGCCGGCACGGCCCGGCGGCAACGTCCAGTACCGGGCCGTCGAGGAGATCGTCGACCTGGTCGAGACCTCATGCGCCGAGCGTCCCGTGCTCCTGGTGGCCGAGGACATCCACTGGGCGGACAGCGCGAGCCTGCTGGCGATCCTGTCGCTGGTGCGGCAGCTGCCGCTGGCATCGCTGCTCGTCGTCGTGACGGCCCGGCCGTGGCCGCGGCCCTCCGAGGTGGTCCGGCTGCTGGACGACCTGGAGGCCGCGGGCGCGCGCCCGCTGCGGCTCCAGCCGCTGACGCCCGAGGACGTCGCCCTGCTCGCCCGCCGCACGCTCGAGGCGTCCCCCGGCCCCTCCCTCACCGCGATGCTGGCCAAGGCGGGCGGGAACCCGCTGTGGGCCGTCGCCCTGCTGCGCTCGCTGACCGACGGAGGGATGCTGCACCGCGTCGGGGAGGGCGTGGAGCCGACGACCTTCGAGCTGCCCGCGTCGCTGAGCGACCTCGTCGTCCGGCGTCTGCGGCACCTGCCGGATGCGACGCTGGAGCTGCTGCAGGTCACCGCCGTGCTCGGCGACGCCGTGTCGCTTCGCGACGTCGCGGCCGTCGCCGGGCGGCCACCGGCAGAGGTCGTCGGCCGGCTCCGGGACGCATTCGACGCGCAGCTGCTCGACGAGGCCGACGACCGGGTCGTGTTCCGCCATCAGCTCGTGCACGACGCGATCTACCAGCACGTGCCGCCGCCGGCGCGCCGCCTGCTGCACCGGGAGGCCGCGGTGACGCTGATGGCCGCGGGCGCCGACCGGCTGGACGTGGCGGACCATCTCATGCTCGGCGCCGAGCGGGGCGACGAGCAGGCCGTCGCCTGGCTGCGCGACGCCGCCCGTGAGGCGTCAGCACGGGCGCCGTCGGTGGCCGCCGAGCTCATCGGCCGCGCCGAGGCGCTGCTCCCGGAGCATCACCCGGACGCGGATCGTGTGGCGGTCGAGGCGGTCCAGGCGCTGCTGCGCGCCGGGGAGGTGGCCGAGGCCTCGGCGCGCGCGGAGGCGGTGCTCGCCCGCCGGCACGCCCCCGAGGTCGACACCCCGCTGCGCCTCGCGCTGCTCGGCGCGCTGGCGCTCCAGAACCGCGCGGCCGAGCTCATCGCGCTGGCGGAGTCCAGCCTTGCCGGCTCGGCCCGGCTGCGACCCCCCGAGCAGGTGCTGGTGCTGGCACAGCAGAGCTGGGCGCTGACGTACTCAGGCGACCCCCGGGCGGGCGAGTCGGCCGCCGGCCGCGCGCTCGGGATCGCCGAGCAGACGGGCGATGCCGGGCTGACCGTATGGGCCCTGACGGCGTTGCTGGTGGCGGTGGGGCGGCAGGGCCGCTTCGGCGAGGCGCTGGTCCACGCGCGCCGTGCCGCCGCGCTGGCGGCGGGGTCACAGGACACGAGGTCGCTGCCGCTGCAGCCGAAGTACTTCCTCGGCATCGCGCTGTTCGACTGCGACCTCGTCGACGAGGCACGCGTCGCCTACCGAGAGGCGCTCGCCGGCGAGTTCGGCTCGGGTTGGTGGTTCTCCGAGACGCTCATGGCGGACGCGCAGGCGTCGTTCGCCATCGGGGAGTGGGCGGACGCGATCCCGGGCCTGATGGCGGGCGGCCAGGCCGCGGAGGAGAAGGGCAACCAGCTGCTGGTGGCGCAGTCGCTCGCCTACCGGACCGTCATCGCGACGGGGACGGGAGACCACCGGGCCGCGAGCGAGCTGGCCGCGCCGATCGCCGACTCGCTGGAAGGCGAAGAGCTGAGCTACAACGCCGGGATCCTCGCGTTCGCGGTGGCGGGGCACAAGGCGGCCGAGGGCGACCGGCAGGGCGCGTACGACCTGCTGCTGCGGTGCTGGCGCTTCGACGCCGACAGGGAGAACCGGTTCTACCATCGCTGGCTCGCCCCCGATCTCGTGCGCCTGGCCCTGGCGCTGGGGCATCGCGAGGTCGCCGCCGAGGTGGCCGGCACGGTCGCGGCGGGCGTCGCCCTGGCGCCTGAGGTGCCGACCGTGCGCAGCCTGGCGCTGCGCTGCGAGGGACTGGTCGGCGGTGCGATCGAGCCGCTCGTCGAGGCGGTCGTGCTGGCCCGCCAGGCTCCGCTCCTGATCGAGCACGCCGGCGCCTGTGAAGACGCCGCGGGGCCGCTGGCCCGACACGGGCGGGTGGACGAGGCGGCGGCGCTGCTGAACGAGGCGCTGCAGCGCTACGAGCAGGCCGGCGCCGACGCCTGGGCACGGCGGGTCAGGGCGCGGTTGCGGACCGTGGGCGTCCGTCCCGCCCCGCGCGGATCGAGGCAGCGGCCGGCGAGCGGCTGGGAGAGCCTCACCGCGACCGAGCGGGCCGTCTCGCTGCTGGTGGCCGAGGGTCTCACGAACGGCGCCGTGGCCAGGCAGCTGTACATGTCGCCGCACACCGTGAACACCCATCTGCGGCACGTCTTCGCCAAGCTGGGCGTCTCGAACCGCGTCGCGCTCGCCGCCGTGGCACATCGCGCGATCGAGTGATGTCTCCGCCGTCGTCCGAGACCAGACTCTCGCCGTCCCGTCTCATCCTTCTCACGGAGGGAGTGCCACAGTGGCGACCGATCAGAACAAGGCCGTCGTCCGGCGGTTCATCACGGAGGTGTTGGGCGCCGGTCGGATCGACCGGGTCGACGAGCTCGTCGCGCCCGGCTACGTGAACCGCGCCTTCGACGCCGACCTGCCGACGTTCAAGGAGATGCTCGGCGGCCTCGCCACCGCGCTGCCCGACCGGCGGTTCGACATCGAGGAGCTGGTCGGGGAGGCCGACGCTGTGGTCGCGCGGCTCACGTGCGAGATGTCCGAGGCGAGCGGCAAGACCCACTCCTTCCGCGGCCTGAGCTACTACCGGCTCGCCGACGGCAGGATCGTGGAGGACGACCCGGTCATGACGCCGGAGATGACGCAGGTGCTCGGCCCGCTCATCGCACCGGCCCACGCCTGAGAGGAGCACCCGATGGACCACGCGACATCCATCCGGCGCCTGTACGAGCTGATCAGCGCGGGAGACATCGACGGCTTCGGCGAGCAGCTCGCCGACGACTTCGTCGAGCACGAGGAGATCCCCGGCCTGGAGCCCACCAAGGAGGGCGTCAAGCAGCTGTTCCGCATGTACCGCGCGGCGTTCCCCGATCTGCGCCTGGAGACCGAGGACGTGCTCGTGAGCGGCGACAAGGCCGTCGCCCGCGTCCGGGCGACGGGCACCCATCAGGGCGAGTTCATGGGCATGCCCGCGACGGGCAGGCGCGTCGAGGTCCAGCTGATCGACATCACGCGGTTCAGCGACGACGGGCTCGCCCGTGAGCACTGGGGCGTGATGGACGCGCTCGGGATGATGCAGCAGCTCGGCGCGATCCCGGCACCGGCTCCGGCCTGACGTCCCGCTCGCCCCCGCCCGGCCGACGAGCCGGCCTCGCTCACACGACCACCGGAGGAAGGATGCGTTCCATGATCCAGGAGCCCGGCGAGGGCCTCCGCACCATCGATCTGGCCGGGACGACCGTCACGGGCAAGGTGGACGGCGCCGCGACCGGGGACGCGTTCGTCGTCGCCGAGGCGACGCTGGCGCCCGGCGGGTTCGAGCCGCCGCTGCATCTGCACCGCGAGATGGCCGAGGCCCTCTATCTGCTCGCCGGGCGCCTCGACGTGCGGGCCGGCGACGACCACAGGGTCGCGGGCCCCGGCACCTTCGTCTGCATCCCGGCCGGCGTGGCACACACGATGTCGGTGGTGGGCGACGAGCCGGTGCGGATGCTGATGATCCTGTCGAACCCTGCCCGCGCGACCGAGATGCTCGACGTGCTGGAGCAGGTGTTCGCCCATGGCGCGCCGGATCCCGACACGGCGGGGCCGCTGCTCGCCCGGATCGACATGGAGCTGCTCGCGCCGGCTGGGTCGTAGACCCTTCACTGACGGAGCCCGCCGTGCCCGAGCCAGCTACCTCCGCAGCACCGCTCGATCCGCCACCTGCGGACAGCGATCCGTTCACCGACGCAGAGGCGTGGGAGGTCGAAACCGCCTCTACGACTCGATCCTGGACCACGTCACCGGGCACGTCACCACCGCCACGACCTTCGAGCAGCTGAACCTGGCCTTGCGTGGCCTTCTGGCGGGCCTGTGGATCGAGCACGAGCCGGAGCGCAAGCGGGTGCTCATCCAGTTCGAGCTTGCCGTGCCGCCCCACCTACGGAACAGCAGCCACGTCACCGACATGGTCCGCGAGCGGCGCCGGCTTCCGCCGCAGCGCACCGACGCCTACATCGGCGGCGACCCGGCGCGAGAGGTTCGCGCGCGGCTCCACGAGGGCCGCCACATACCGGGCCACTCACAAAGGTGAACTGGTGTGTGACCGAGGGGCGCCGCGCGTTTCTCGCGCGATACGCCGGCATCGAGTCCGGCGAGACGTGCCGTCGGTGCGAGTCGGCGCTCTCGGCGTTCGGTCGACGGCGAGCTGGCCGCAGCCGGCATCGGCTCACTGCGGCGCCACCTGCGCGGCTGTGGTGGCTGCCGCGGGACGCTGCGCGCCCTGAGCGGCGGCCAGCATATGGCCCAACGTCTCGCAAGCGATCGCCCGCCGCGCGGGCGATCACTACCTGGGCGCCCTCATATCCTGCGGTGTTTCCAGGCTCACCGGGTCGATCGCTGTCCGACGTCGTATTGGTCGGCGCGGTCTACGGAACCGAAGGTCAGAGTCCTCTCGGGTGCGTCGTGAGGGTCACCAGCCCTCGGTGACCTGGATGATCGTCCTGCCGGGCACGCGCGGCGCGTCGGGACCGAGCGCGGCGGGCGCCTCGGACAACGGTCGCACCGCCCCGACATCCACTGCGAGCCGCCCGGCCCGCAGTCGCTGAGCGACGGCGGCGAGCTGGAGGCGATCGGGCTCGACGACGAAGAAGACGGCCCGCCCGTTCGCCGGCTGGATCGGCGGCGGTTCGGCGATGGTCACGAGGGTGCCGCCGGCCCGCACCAGCGCGGTGGACCGCTCGAGGACGTCCCCGCCGAGCACGTCGAACACGACGTCGACCTCCCCGACCTCCTCGAGTCGCTCGGCCTCCAGATCGACGAACGCGTCGGCGCCGAACCCCAGGACGCGGTCTCTGTGCGCGGCGCGGCCGGTGCCGATCACGCGGCAGCCGGCCTCGCGCGCGAGCTGCACGACGATCGAACCGACCCCGCCCGCCGCGCCGTGCACCAGCAGCGTCTCTCCTGCCGCAACGCGGGCGTGGTCGAACAGGCCCTGCCACGCGGTCAGCCCGGAGATGACCGATGCAGCGGCGACGGTGTGGTCGACGCCCGCCGGCAGCGGCGCCAGGTTGCGCGCCTCCACCGCGACGTACTCGGCCAGTGTGCCGTTGCGCGCCCAGTCCGTCAGGCCGAACACCCGCTGGCCGACGGTCAGGCCGGTTGTCCCGTAGCCCAGCGTGTCGACGACGCCGGACACCTCGTGGCCGGGCACGCTCGGCGTCCGGTCTCGGCCGGCGCGATCCGACCATGTCGCCGGCCACTCCAGCTCCCCGGCTGTCATCCCGGCCGCGTGCACGTGCACGACGACGTCGTTCTCGGCGGCGTGCGGGTACGGCAGCTCGGCCAAGGACAGCCCGGCGGTACCTGCGTCGCGGTCGTCGGCGACTACGGCTTGCATGGCGGCTCTCTCTCCGTGCAGAGGTTCAGCGCTGGGTCCTCCTTCATTCTCGCGTCTCCGGCGCCTCGCGGATGAACAGCAGGTCGATGTCGATCTCGACGTCCCAGCCGACCGCGTTGCCGCCGCCGGGCAGCTCCATCTGCCAGAGCAAGCCCCAGGCGCGGCGGTCGATGGTCGTCCCGAGCCGCATGCCCGCGACCTCGCCGAAGATGGGCATCGATGTGCCTGGGGCTCTCCTGGTGGTGCGGGAAGAAGCGAGGCATGCGGCGAGCCTGAACCCGCCGCACCCCCACGACATCGGGAGCGGTCCCGTAGACGACCCCCTGAACCGAGGGGGAGCAGCCGGCCTGGGTACGCTCGGCTCGATGAGCGACTACGACATCCACCTCGACGAGAAGTTCGGGCAGAGCACGTTCATCGACGTGGACGCCGAGGCCGCGTCGCACGAGCCCTGGTTCAACCAGACGCTGACGTCCGTGAACGACGCGGTCGTCCGACTGGGCGTGATCGACGGGGAGTTCCACTGGCACAAGCACGACGTCGAGGACGAGTTCTTCCTCGTCCTCGAGGGTCGTCTGCTCATCGACATCGAGGGCGCGGACACGGTGACGCTCGGTCCGCACCAGGGCTTCACCGTGCCGCGCGGCGTGGTGCACAGGACGCGGGCGCCGCAGCGCACCGTCATCCTCATGGTCGAGCCGGCCGGCGTGCGGCCCACCGGCGACTAGTCCATCGGCTCGCCGTCGAAGCGCACGGCGATCTCCTCACGCGAGTCGCGCCGCGCCGCGTCTGCGGCGCCGCGCATCGCGCGCCGGTCGGCGGGGCCGAGCTCACCCGTGAGCGCGCGGGGCCAGAGCCGACGACGGAGGACGACGTTGATCTCGGCCGCGAGCAGCAGCAGCTGCGCAAGCAGCAGGAACCAGGACAGCAGGCCGATGACGAGGGCGAAGGTCCCGTACGTGTCGCTGGCCCGCTCGACCGCGTGGCTGAGGAACCAGCCGCCGAGCGCCTGGAGCGCGACCACGCCGACCGCTGAGACCGCGACGCCCGGGAGCAGCTCGCGCGTCTGGAACGGGCGCGCGGTGTAGAGCCAGAAGACCGCGAGCAGCACGGCGCTGTCGACCACGAACCCGAGGGCGAGACCGCCCGCACGGTCGCCGAGCGACAGGCTCGTGAGGACCGTCGCCGCGCCGAGGACGATCGCCAGGGCGACCAGTACCGCGAGACCGCGGGCGCGCGCGGCGAGCCCGCTGCGCTGCTCGAACCGCGGCACATCCCACACGACCTCGAACGCGCGGCCGAGCGCCACCGTGACGCCGAGCCCCGCCCACAGGGCTCCCGCGACGCCCACGGCGAGCGCGAGGCCGCTGCCGGTCAGCGGCTCCGTCGCGCGGCCGATCTGGTCGCCGAGGACGGGCATCTGGGCCAGCGTGGAGTCGAGGACCTCGGCGCGCAGTGTCGGGTCGTCGTCGAGCACGAACCCGAGGATCGACACGAGCGCCAGCATGAGCGGGAAGACCGAGAAGAAGGCGTAGTACGCGATGAGCGCGGCGGAGCTCGCGGCGCGGTCGTCGAGGAACTTGCGCGCGACGGCGACCACGAACGCGACGGGTGTGTGGCGGCGTTGCCAGCGATCCAGGCTCTCGAGGATGCGAGAAGCCTCGGGCTGCGGCGCGCCTCGGCCCACCTGGGAGGCATGCGTCTCGCAGTGGTGCGCGCACCCCGGTCCCGACGTCGGAGCGGGCGCCCCACGCGGCAGCGCTCAGGGATACAACGTCTCGCCTGTGTCGCTGTCGACGATCGAGATCGCCGCAGATGGGCACGCCTCGGCCGCCTCGAGGATGAGGTCGTCCGGACCGGTGCCGATCACCACCGCGACATCGTCGAGGCGGAAGACCTCAGGAGCGATGTCGACGCAGTCGCCGTGAGCGGCGCATGCGGCTTCGTCGATGTGCGGGACGTAGGTCATGACGGGATCTCCTGGGCGTGGTGTTCGAGCGTCTGCTGGACGAGCTTGCGCATGGCGGGGAGCTCGCGAGGGCGTCCGACGAGCAGCGCGGCGACCGGGCGTCCGTCCCGTCGCCAGAGCACCCCGAAGTCGTCGTCGGCGGGATCCCCCTCGATCTCGAGGTCGTCGCCGAGCGGCGCGTAGCCGAGGTACTGGATCCGAAGGCCGTACTGGTCGCTCCAGAAGCTCGCCGGCGGCGCGGGCGGCGAGGGGAGTCCCAGCATCGCGCGCGCCGCGGCCACGCCCTGCCGGGCGGCGGCCTCCCAATGCTCGGAGCGCGCGTGGGCGCCGAGGTACCGGTCGTACGGGCGCGCGACGTCGCCGGCAGCGTAGACGTCGGCGAGCGCCGTCCGTCCGTCGACGTCGCACTCGACGCCTCCGCCGCCGATGCCGCTTCCGGCCAGCCACTCGTCGGCCGGCACGACACCCACCCCCACGACGATCGAGTCGCACTCGATCGTGCGGCCGTCGCCGAGCACCAGCGATGTGATCGAGCCGTCGGGCGCCCGGCGCGCATCGACCGCGGTGGCGCCGCAATGGACGTCGACGCCGTGGCGCCGGTGCAGATCGGCGAACCAGGTGCCGAGCTCGTGCCCGAGCAGGCCGACGAGCGGTGCATCCATCGCCTCCAGCAGGGAGACGTCGACGCCGAGCCCGCGTGCGGTCGCCGCCACCTCCTGCCCGATGAAGCCTCCGCCGATGACGATCAGGCGCGACCCCGGCGAGAGCGCGTCGCGGAGTGTCGATGCGTCGGCCGAGCGTCCGCAGCACGTGCACGTTCGGCGCGTCATCCAGCATCGCGAGGCCCCGTGGGCGGGCGCCGGTCGCGATCAGCACGCGGTCGAAGCCCAGTGTCGTCCCGTCCGCGAGGACGAGCTCGTGCGCATCCGCGCGCAGCTCGGCCGCGGCCTGGCCGAGCAGCAGCTCGATGCCGCGCTCTGCGTGCCAGCCGGCGGGGCGCAGGCCGAGCGCGCCGAGGTCCATCGTCCCGGCGAGGACCTCCTTGGACAGCGGCGGACGGTCGTACGGAGCGGTGCTCTCACGGCATGCGACCGTGATCGGGCCGCTGTGCCCGGAGCGCCGCAGTGCCTCACAGCAGCGCTGAGCGGCGAGGCCGCCCCCCGCGATGACGACGTGAGCGTTCACGCCTGGGCTCCGATGAAGCCGCGCAGGAGCTCGCGCGGGATGGGGATGGCGATGCGCTCCGTGCGTCCGTCGTCGTGGAAGAGGAACCCTCCATGACGCCGCAGCACCTCGCGCGCGCCCGCGGGACCCGAGAGCACGGCGGCCTTGGCGAGCACGTCGGCTTCGAGGGCGCGCGGCGCCAGCGCCGTCGCGCCGACGAGCCCGGTCCAGGCAGGGGCGCCGGTGGACGGGTCGATGAGATGGTGGACCTGGGACCCGTCCGGCCCCGTCCAGATCCGGCGGTCGATGCCGGACGTCGCAACTGCGCCCGAGCCGATCCGCAGGACCTCGGCGACGTCGCCGGTCAGCGGGTTGACGACCTCGATCTCGTACGGATGGCGTGCGGCATCGGGGCCGCCGATGCGAACGTCGCCGCCGCAGTCGACGGCGAAGCGTGCGCTCGACGCGAGCGCCGCGGCGATTCGGTCGGCGGCGAGTCCCTTGCCGGTCCCTCCGGTGTCCAGGCTGGACGCCTGGTGGTCGCCGGACGATCCCCCGTTCCCGATCGACCTGCACGCGCCTCCAGGCCGCCTGCGGATCGGGCCGGGCAGCGCATCGCGGTGGCGCGGCGCGGAGCGGGGCCGCCAGGGCTACCGGCCCGGTCCCGGCGCGAGAGCGGGCGTAGCCGAGTTCCTCGAGCGCGCCGATGAGCGTCGGATCGACGAGCCCTCCCGTTCGTTCGGCGCCCCACAAGCGCGGCCGCGACGGCGTCGCAGAGCAGCGGAGACGACGGTACGGCCGAGCGCGGGTCGGCATTGAGGGCGCAGAGCTCGCTGTCGGGGCGAAAGCGCGACAGGCGCCGGTCGAAGTCCTCGAGCCGCCGGCGGGCGGCGGCGGCGGTCCGGGCGTCGTCGGCCGGATCCGCCGATCACGAGCCGCACGGTTGTGCCCATGCACGCGAACTCGTCGTCGTGCTCGATCACGTCGGAGCTCCCGGCTGCGCGCGGACGACTGGACGACGTTGCGGCCTGGGGCGGTAGCGCAGCACGAGCAGCGCGACGATCGGCAGGGCGCTCGCGACGACGATGCCGCGTAGCCAGATGCCGGCGCCGTCGGAGCCGGAGCCCAGTGCGTGCGCCGCGCCGAGCACGTAGACGACGACGATCAGGCGGTGTGCGCGTCGCCAGCGCGCCGTGCCGATCCTGCGGCGGAGGTAGAACGTCAGACCCAGCAGCGCCGCCAGGTACCCGGCGACGATGCCCAGCCCCGACCACAACGGCCGGTAGCCCAACGTGAAGGGGACGAGCAACCCGCTGAGTCCTGGCCGGAGCCACTGGTCGCCCAGCAGGAGCAGCCCGTGCAGCGGGATGGCGATCAGTGCGGCGAGCGCGACCTGCTCGTGGAGCTTGACCATCACCCGCTTGTAGCCGGGACGCGTCCCGACGTTGCCGGCCATGTAGAGCCCGAGGATCACCGCGACCGCGACAAGGATGAACGCGGTGATCCCGACGGCGCGAGCGGCGAGCCAGAACAGGTAGTGCGACGGATCGCGTTCAGTCACCGCCGGCGTCATCCTCTCGTTCCGCCGGCGCGCTCTGGACCGTGGTCGTGGTGATGGGCCGCGACCTGGCTCGGGGCGCGGGCCGCGGTGCTGGGACGCATGCCCCAGATCGCGAACGATGCGACGGCGGCGAGCGCGACGAGCACGGCGAGGGCCGCGACGGTCTCGCGCAAGGTCGGCTGCCAGCGATCGACGGTCCCGGGCGTGCTCATGAGGTCCGCGTGACGATCTTCTTGACGCCCGTCTGCGACGGCGCGGCCGTCGGCGCTGCAGTTCCGCCCGAGCCCGACGACAGCGAGGGATCTCGTCCCGCTCTGACCTGGAGCGCGAGCAGCGTGAGGATCACCAGGAACAGGCCGAGCGTGGCCGTGATCACGTGCAGCGGGCTCGGAGGGCGGCGTCGCGCTCCGCTGGGCGGCGACGGCGCGCGGGGAGTCGTCGCGGCGCTCATCGCGTCCCGCACGCCTTGAATCCGTACCCGCGGGCGAAGCTGCGCACGGCGATGCCCAGCGCCTCGTACTCGGCCTGGTCACGGGCGGCCGCGTCCTCGTCACCGGTCGCCAGATCGTGCTCGAGGCGGCCGCGCAGAACCAGAGGGGCCCGCAGCCGGGCGATGACGTTCTGGGCGATCAGGTCGGCGTCCGCGGCCGGCGGCGACAGGGCCTCGATCTGGCGCAGCTGCTCGGCGTGCCAGGATCACGGTCGCCTCGTACGCGCCCGCCGCATCGGACGCACCGTCGACCTCCCGCAACGCCGTCTCCCGCCTGGGATCGAGGCCGGCGCAGATCCGGTCGGCACGGCGGATGAACCTGGCTCGCGCAGGATCGGTGACGGTCGCCGTCGCGGCCGATTCGCCGACCGTGATCGCCGCCGGCGTCGTCGTCGGAGCGCGCTCGGAAGCGCGCTGCGGCTCGCCGCCGCAGCCGACGAGCAAGCCGGCCAGGATGACAGCCGGCGCGAGCGCAGCGAGGGATGGATGGGCCACAGACGTACTCGACCAAGTCCTCTGGCTCGGCCCATCGGCTGCAACTACGGGGTCGTCGCCGGAGAACTACGTGGGGATCCCGGCGACGGCCCGGAGGTCAGACGTGCCACGCACCGACCGCATGCGCTCCCGCTGCCGCGCCAGCGCAACGAGCGGCGCGAGCAGGATCCGCTGCAGGGGCCGGCCGACCAGCGGGGCATGCGCCTCTGCGTCGTACGTCCGGGCGAGGAGCGCGAGGTCGAGCAGGTTGCGCGGCATGCCACGGCGGGTCATGCGTCCGGCCTCGGCCATCGCCACGACGTCGGCGAACATGTCCTCCATCGCCAGCGCCGGGCGGACCTCGACGCGCAGCCGGGCCTCCTCGTCGCCGGCGTTGGCGAACGCGTGCATGACGCCCGGCTCGACCTCGACGACGTCGCCCGGTCCCGCGATCAGCGTGCGCAGGCCGACGCGGAAGCGCATCGTGCCCGCCGTGACCTCGAAGCGCTCGGTCTGCGTGGGGTGGACGTGGGGGATCGGCACCGCGCCGCCGGGCCGCAGTGCGAAGTCGAAGGCCAGCAGCTCGCCGCCGGTGCTGGCGGCGGTGTGCGTGAAGGTGAAGCGCTCGCCGGTGACCGGGTTCTCGACGGTCTGGCCGGGCTTGATGCGGTGCTTGCTGAACATGGCGTCCAGCTTCCGCCCGAAGCGCCGGTGCGTCTATGACACGATGTCGCCGATCCATGCCCGATCGTCCAGGACGGCGGGACGTCCTGCAGTGGTCGATGACGACGATGCGCCGCCTGCACGGCCGGACACGACATGACCACACCAACCGGGCGGCGCACGCCTACGATCGGTACTCGTGCGCACGCTGCTCGCGGTCCTCGTCGCTCTCGTCCTGCTGGCGGTGGGTGTCGTGGTCGTCGACCCGCTCGGCCACGCCGTCCAGTACGCGCTGCGCGGGGACATCGACGGCCTCCGCGACGAGCTGCGGGGGCTCGGGGCCGCCGGCGCTGTCGTCCTCGTCGCGCTCATCCTGCTGCACTCCGTCGTCCTGTTCCCGGCGGAGGTCGTGAACACCGCGGCCGGGCTCATGTACGGCTTCACGGTGGCGCTCCCGCTCGTGATGGCCGCCTGGACCGTGTCGCTGCTGTTGGCGTACGGGCTGGGGGCGGCCGCCGGCCGGCCGCTCGCCCTCCGGCTGGCGGGGACGCGAAGGGTCGAGCTGGCCGAGCACGTCGTCGCCCGCGGCGGGGTGCCGGCGCTGCTGCTCGCGCGGCTCGTGCCGTTCGTGCCGATGAGCATCGTCGGCTACGTCGCCGGTGCCGCCCGCGTCCCGCTCTGGCGCTACACGTGGACGTCGGTCGTGGGGATCCTCCCGATCACGGCGGCCGCGACCTACCTCGGGTATGCGCTCGAGAACCTCTCGGCGGCCGACCCGTTCGTGTGGATCGCGGGCGGCGTCCTCGCGGTCCTCGTCGCGACGACCGTCGTCGGCGCTCGGTACCTCCGGCGCGTGTCCGGCCAGCCGTCGGCGTAGGGCGACGACGTCGCGCGCGAGTGCGGCGGTCATCACGGTCGCCCAGAACGCGTAGCTGGCCTCGCGCAGTCGGCTCGCGACCCCGAGCTCGGCGAAGCTCGCCACGACCGACCAGGCGCGAGGGGGCGGGAGGGCCCCCACAGGGCCGTCGCGCCGATCGTGCTCGCCGCCGCGCCCAGGATGCGCAGGGCGCTCGTGAGCGCCCCGTCGCCCCGTCCCCGGTTCCCGCTGGAGACGATGAACGCGGTGAGGACGGTCCAGGGCCAGTGGTGGCCGAACAGGACGTGACCCGCGACGAAGGGGCGCGCCGAGCGCCGCGGCCATCTGCGCTGCGGTCCGCGACGCCTGGCTCGCGAAGGCCTTGGGCGATCTCGGGGAGCCGAGGTGGCCGTACTGCGGCTCGCCGCCGACGTGATGCTGCGGCTAGCGTCCCGGTGATGGACGAAGCCGTCGCAGCCTCACTGCACAGCGACCGGACCGTGGACATCACGACGACGGGGCGCACCTCCGGGGAGTCGCACCGCATCGAGATCTGGATCCACCATCTCGACGGTCGCCACTACATCACCGGCATCCCGGGCCGGCGCGGGTGGTACGCCAACCTCGTCGCGCACCCGCGGTTCGTGCTGCACCTGAAGGAGACCGCGCAGGCCGACCTTCCGGCCGGCGCACGGGCGATCACCGAGTCGGGTGAGCGGCGCGAGGTCCTCGAGCGGATCCTGCCGGCCGTCGGCCGCGAGGACCAGCTCGGCGAGTGGCTGGCCGGGGCCCCGCTCGTCGAGGTCGAGATCGAGCTGACGACCGCCGTGTGACGGACCCGACGGTCCGGCTGGACGAGGCCACCGCCTGGATCGACGAGCGCCTGGCGACAGCCGGCGAGCAGCGCACGGGTCCGGTGGAGCGGCCGCACGTGCGGCCGTGGGGGACGGTCCTGCGCGCCGCGACCACGGGCGGCACGGTCTGGCTGAAGGCCCCGGCGCCGCGGACGTCGTTCGAGATCGCGCTGTACCCGCTCCTCGCGCGCGAGGTGCCCGCACACGTGCTCCACCCGCTCGGCGTCGACGTCGGGCGCGGTTGGGTGCTCCTGCCCGACGGCGGGCCGCGCCTCGGCGACGGGGTGCTCGCAGACGAGCTCGTGCCGGCGCTGTGCGAGGTGCTGCCCCAGTACGCGGAGCTGCAGCGCGTGCTCGCGCCGAGCGCGGCGGCGATGCTCGCGCTCGGGGTGCCGGACATGCGCCCGCAGGTCATGCCGCAGCGCTTCGAGGAGGCGATGCAGGGCACCCGCCACCTGGCGGGCCGCAGCGACGTTCACGATCGCCTCGCGTCGCGGCGCCGCGCGGTCGCGGAGTGGTGCGCACGGCTCGCCGAGGGTCCAGGGCCGCTCAGCCTGGACCACAACGACCTGCACGCCTGGAACGTCCTCCGCGCCGGGACGTTCCGCTTCTACGACTGGGGCGACAGCGTCGTCGCGCACCCGTTTGCGAGCATGCTGCTCCCGCTCACCGACACCCGCAACCGCGCGGACGAGCGGGGCGCCCGGCGTCTGCGCGACGCCTACCTCGAGGCCTGGAGCGACCTTGCGCCGCACGCCGAGCTCGTCGAGACGCTCGAGCTCGCGTGCCGCGTGGGCCTCATCGCGCGCTCGCTGACCTGGCTGCGCGCAGTCGGCGACGCGAGCGACCGCCACTGGGCGACGGCGCCGCTGGAGACGCTCGCGGCGATCCTCGACGCGCCTACGACTCGCCCGGGTCCCAGTCGCGGTTGAAGCCGCCGAGGTGCGGGTGCCACATCTCGTCGCCGTCGTGCTGGGTGAACTCGATCTTCAGCGTCGCCGGCTCGAGCCCGGCGACCTCCTCGCAGGCAGCCACCAGGCGACGGGACAGCTCGGCCCGCGTCTCCACCGGGCGCCCGCGGCGGACGTCGCACATGAGCAGCGCCGCGGGCACCGGGTCGGCGGCGGTGCACCGCCAGACGCCACCCTCGCCCAGGTCGCGGATCGCGACCGTCACGATCTCAGGCGGCGTGGCCATGACCTCGGCGTAGACCGCCCCGAGGCGCGCGGCCAGCGCGCGCTTCGTGGGCAGGTCGTAGGTCGCGCCCACGTCGAGCTGCAGCGAGGGCATGGGTCAGTCCAGCTCGACGGTCAGCGAGGCCGGGGATCGGAACGCGACGCCCTTGAACGGCACCGGCCCGTCGGCGAGCCGTATACCGGGAAAGCGCTCGAACAGCGCGCGCACGCTCATCCGCATCACGGCGCGGCCGAAGTGGTTGCCGGCGCAGAAATGGTCGCCGAAGCTGAAGGCGAGGTGACTGGAGCGCGGGCGGTCGGGTCGGAACGCACTCGCGTCGGGTCCGAACGCGCGGGGATCGCGGTTCGCCGAGCCGACGGCGACGCTGACGAGCGACCCAGCCGGGATGGTGGCACCGTCCATGTCGACGTCGTGGAGCGTGCGGCGCGGGACGAGCTGGATCGGCGCGATCCAGCGCACGCCCTCCTCGACCGCGGCCGCGACGTGCTCACCCGGATTCGCGGCGAACCGGTCGCGTGTCGCCGGGTCGGAGAGGATCCCGGCGGCCACGGTCGCGCCGCCGTGTCCCGGCTCCTGCTGCCCGGCGCCGATGAGCACCTTGATCGTCGGCATGACATCGGCAACGCGCTCGTCGAACGATCGCCCCTCGGCATGGGCGAGCAGCATCGCCACGGCGCCGCCGTCCGGGCGGCCGTCGACGCGCTCCAGGTAGGGACGCAGTCGCTCGTCGATCTCGCGCGAGATCGCCACCGCCTGCCGGTCGACATCCGGGTCGCCGACCGCCTCGTTCTCGATGCCGGCGCTCAGCCCGCGGAACCACGAGCTGATCGTGTCGGTGTCGACGCCGGGGACACCGAGGAGCCGGGTGAGGGCGCGCACGGATATCCACTCGAAGTACGCCGGGACCAGATCGGCCTGCCCGTCGAGTGCCTCGAGCGCCGCTTCGATCAGGTCACGGACGTACGGCTCGGCGCGCTCCTCGACTGCCCGGGCCGACAGCGTCTCCGCCAGCCCCGCGCGGTGGCGGCGGTGCGTCCGGGGCTCGGAGTCGTTGACGCACTGGTCGCCGAGGGTGAAGAACACGGGGGCGATGCTGTGACGCGTCGTGAAGGAGCCGGCGTTGCGCAGCGCGCGCTTGCAGTCGGCGAACCGCGTGACGATCCACTGGTTGCCCATACGCGGGACATGGGCAACCGGCTCGTCGTCGCGCAGGCGCGCGTAGACACCGTCCGGATCGGCCTCGATCAGCCCCGGGGAGACGGTGGCCGCGAAGCTCAGTGCGCCACCACCGGCTCCCCCGCCGGCTGCTCCACCTTGATCGACCGCATCGTCACTCCGACGATCACGGCACCGGCCGCGAACACCCCGGCCGCGATCCAGAACGCCACCGTGTAGCCGTGCACGGCCGCGTCGGTGGCGAGCTGTGGCGTCGGCGCCTTGCCCTGCGCGTAGGAGGCCACCGAGCTGGCGAAGATCGAGCTCAGCAACGCGGTGCCGATCGAGCCGCCGACCTGCTGCATGGTGTTGACCATCGCCGATGCGACGCCGGTGTCGCGCGGCTCCACGCCGTAGGTCGCGCTGGCGAGGGCCGGCGCGAAGATGTTGCCCATGCCGACGCCCAGGACGATCAGGGCGGGCAGCACATGGCCGACGTAGCTGGAGGTCGGCGTGATCTGCGCCAGCCACGCGAGCGAGACGGCGCCGAGGCACATGCCGAGCACGAGCAACGGGCGCGGTCCGACCTTCCCCAGGAAACGGATGTTCACCGACGCGGCTGTGACGACGATCGCCGCGGTCATCGGCA
Organism: uncultured Solirubrobacterales bacterium; assembly: GCA_963837655.1. Lineage (GTDB taxonomy): Bacteria > Actinomycetota > Thermoleophilia > Solirubrobacterales > Solirubrobacteraceae > CAVVSD01. The sequence goes on along the minus strand of CAWIOK010000021.1, from coordinate 157,057 downwards.
GGAACGCCAGTCCGGACTGGATCGGGGTGAAGCCCTTGGTCTGCTGCAGGAAGTACGTGAGGAACAGGAAGACCGCGAAGATCGCGATGCCGGAGATGCCGATCGCGAGGTAGGAGCCCGCCCGCGTGCGGTCGCTGACGACGCGCAGCGGCAGCAGCGGGTCCTTCACCCGCGACTCGATGAAGACGAAGGACGTCAGCAGCACCACGGCGAGGGCCAGCGAGATGATCGTCAGGGGGGCGGTCCACGAGTGCGTCTCGGAGTTGGAGAACCCGAAGACGAGCGCGAACAGGCCGAGGCTCGCCGTCAGCGTTCCCGGGAGATCCAGGCTCGGACGGTTCTCCGCGGCCCGGTTGACGAGGTAGTGGAACCCGCCGATCGCCGTCGGGATCGCGATGAGCAGGTTCACGTACAGGCACCAGCGCCACGACAGCAGCTCCGTGAGGATCCCGCCGAGCAGCAGCCCGACCGCCGCGCCACCTCCGGCGATCGCGCCGAAGATGCCGAACGCCTTGGCGCGCTCGGAGGAGTCGACGAAGGTCGTGCTGAGCAGGCCGAGCGCCGACGGGGCGAGCATGGCGCCGAATGCGCCCTGGAGCGCGCGCGCTGCCACGAGGACCTCGAATGAGTTCGCGGCGCCGCCGATCGCCGAGGCGATGGAGAACCCGAGCAGGCCGCCGATGAAGGTCCATTTGCGGCCGAACATGTCGCCGATGCGACCGCCGAGCAGCAGGAGCGAGCCGAACGCCAGCGCGTAGGCGGTGACGATCCACTGCCTGGAGTCGTTGGAGAAGCCCAGGTCGGCCTGGGCGCTGGGCAACGCGATGTTCACGATCGTGATGTCGAGCACGACCATGAGCTGGGCAAGGCCGATGAGCGCCAGGATCTTCCAGCGGTACTCGTGATGCGGGTTGTCTTCAGGACGCAAGGTCGTCCTCCCTGTCTGCAAAGTGGAGTTCTGCTCTCAACTTACGCGGTTAGGCTAGCATTCAAGTGGAGATGGCACCTCCGCATCCAATCCACCCTGTCGAGCGGCCGTTGCGGGCCGATGCAGAGCGCAATCGCCAGCGGATCCTCGCAGCGGCAGAGGAGCTCTTCCGGGAGCGTGGACTGGGTGTGTCGCTCGACGACATCGCCGCGGCGGCGAGTGTCGGGGTGGGGACGGTCTACCGCCGCTTCCCGGACAAGGACGACCTCATCGACGCGCTGTTCGAGGACAAGATCGCCGAGGTCGAGTGCGTCGCGAGGGAAGCCCTGGCGACCGAGGACCCGTGGGACGGATTCGAGGCGTTCATGCGCGCGGTCTGTCGGCTGCAAGCGGAGGACCGGGGCCTGAAGGAGGCGCTGCTGACGCGCGACCGCGGCCGCGAGCGCGTCGCGATGGCCCGCGAGCGGATCACGCCGATCGCGTTGCAGATCCTCGAGCGCGCGCAGGAGGCGGGGGTCGTCCGTGATGACCTCGGGACGTACGACGTCCCGATGATGCACTTCGCGGTCGGCTTCGTGGCCGAGCGCACCCGAGAGGTCTCACCGGCCTACTGGGAGCGCCTGCTGACCGTCCTGCTCGACGGCATGCGGGCCGGGGCAGGCATCACCTCGATGCCCGCCCCGCCCCTGGAGCAGGAGCAGTTCGTCGCGGCTATGACGCGGTCACGCGCGGTGGCGCGCTGAGCGCGGCGCGGTACTCGCCGACGAGCGTCGCGGCCGTGAGGTCCGGCCGCTGCTCGACGCGGTCGCCCACGCCCGCCTGGAAGGCGCGGAACGCCTCGAGCCCGCCGAGGACGTCGGACGAACGCGTCGCGACGTGCAGGAACGTCACGCCGTCGTCGAGGCGGTAGGTCGCGTAGTCGATCCCCTCCGGGAGGGTGGTGCGGAGCTCGTCGAAGACGGCGCGGACCAGCGCCGCGTTCTCGTCCCCGCAGCCGGGCTTGACTCGGTAGCGCACGACGGTTCTGGAGTCGTTCATGTCCGGTTGGACCCGGGCCCTGCTCCGAACTCATCCCCGACCTTCGCGGCGGCTGGCGCGCTGCGCGGGCTCGGGTCTACGCTTTGAGCGTGCCGGAGCTCCCAGATGCGACCGCGCTCGTCGAGGACTTCCGCAGCGGGGTGCAGTCGCCGCTGGAGGCGCTGGAGGCCACGCTCGCCCGGATCGACCGGCTCGAGCCGGCGCTGAACGCCTTCCGGCTCGTCGATGCCGAACGCGCTCGCGAGGCGGCGACCGAGTCGCAGGCGCGGTGGGCAGGCGGCGAGCCCGCCGGGCTGCTCGACGGGGTGCCCGTCGCGATCAAGGACATCCTGCTGACCCGCGGGTGGCCGACGCTGCGTGGCTCGCGGGTCGTCGACGCCGACCAGGTCTGGGATGCGGACGCGCCGGCGGTTGCTGCGCTCGCCCGCAATGGTGCCGTGGCCATCGGCAAGACGACGACGCCGGAGTTCGGCTGGAAGGGCGTGACCGACGGGCCGCTCGACGGCATCACCCGCAACCCGTGGGATGTGCAGCGTACGACGGGCGGATCCAGCGGCGGCAGCGCCGCGGCCCTCGCGGCCGGGATGGTCCCGCTCGCGCTCGGCACCGATGGGGGCGGGTCGATCCGCATCCCGTGCGGCTTCTGCGGCCTCCCGGGGCTCAAACCGACGTACGGGCGCGTGCCGGCCTGGCCCGCCAGCCCGTTCGGGACTCTCGCCCACACCGGCCCCATGGCGCGCAGCGTGCGCGACGTCGCGCTGCTGCTCGACGTGATGAGCGAGCCCGACCTGCGCGACTGGACCGCCCTGGAGCCACCGGCGACGCCGTTCCGCGACCTCCTCGAGGGCGGCGTCAGCGGTCTGCGGATCGCCTTCAGCCCGGCGCTCGGCTACGCCGTCGTCGACCCTGAGGTCGCCGCGCTCGTGGCGGGTGCCGCCCAGCGGCTGACGGCGCTCGGGGCGCACGTGGAGCAGGTCGACCCGGGGTTCCCCGACCCGCGCGGGACGTTCGAGACCCTCTGGTTCGCGGGCGCCGCGCGCGTCGTCGCCGACCAGGGCGAGCTACCGGCCGACATCCTCGACCCCGGCCTGGCGCGCACGGCCGCGACGGGCAGCGGGATCACCGCGTTGGAGTACGTGCGGGCGATGCAGGCCCGCGACGCCATCGGGCTGTGCATGAGCCAGTTCCACGCCAGCTGGGACCTGCTCGTGACGCCGACGCTGCCGATCCCGGCGTTCGACGCGGGCGCCGACGTCCCGCCGGGTTGGCACGATCAGGACTGGACGTCGTGGACGCCGTTCACGTTCCCGTTCAACCTCACCCAGCAGCCCGCGGGCACCGTCCCGTGCGGGTTCACGTCCGCGGGACTGCCGGTGGGGCTGCAGATCGTCGGGCCGCGCTACGGCGATGCGCGCGTGCTCCGGGCGATGGCGGCCTACGAGGCCGCCCACCCGGAGCCCAGCGTCGCGCCTAGCTGACGAAGCGCTTGACGAACGCCAGCGCGGTGTCGGCGACCTCGCGCCAGCCGCCGTCGATCGTCAGCGCGTGCCCGCGCCCCTTGATCTCCGTGATCTCCGTGACGCCGGGGTTGTCGGACTGGCGCTTGTAGGAGGCGTTGGCGATCGCCCACGGCACCGTGTTGTCCTTCTCGCCGGAGATGATGAGCAGCGGCCCGCGGTCGGGGTTGTCGTGGTCGACCTTCGCCTCGGTCCACGGGTTGAGGTTCGCGGTCGCCGCCTGGAACAGCGGCTTGCCGGCCGCAGGGACGGCGTACTCATCGTAGAGCTGCTTGGCCTCGTCCTCGCTCACCGCGTTGGCGAACCCGTAGCGAAACTGGTCGTAGGTGAGCGGCACCGCGCGGCTGATGTTGGCCGGGTTGCCGAGCACCGGGAAGGCGGACTTCAGGGCGGAGATGGGCAGCGGCAGCACGCCGCGGAAGGGCGCCGGGTCGACCGCGACCGACGCCGCGGAGAGTCCGCGGCCGGCGATGATCTGCGTCAGCAGGCCGCCGAAGGAGTGCCCGACGACGGCCGGCTTCTTCGTGAGGCCCTGGATGACGGCGTCGTAGTGGTCGGCGACCTCCTCGATGCCCTTGCCGGCGAACACCTCGGGGTTCGCGTTGGCCTCCTCGACGGTCTCGGGGTCGTCGGGCCAGCCCGGGGTCAGCGCGGTGAAGCCCGCCTCCTCGAAGACGGTCGCCCAGCGATCCCAGCTGGATGGCAGGAGCCAGAGTCCGTGGATGAAGACGACCGGTGTCAGGCCGGTGGCGTTGGCGCGCTCGATCTGCTCGGACTCGTGTGCGGTGATCGTGGTGGCGGAGTCGCTCATCCGCCGGACCCTAAGCGAACTTCTGACGCGCCCGGGATCCAGGTCGTTCCCGCCAACGGCACACGCGCCATCGCGGAGGCCTCGATGGTCAGCGCGACGAGATCCTCGGGCTCGAGGTTGTGCACGTGCGACTTGCCGCAGGCACGCGCCAGCGTCTGCGCCTCCAGCGTCATCGTCCGCAGGTAGTTGGCGAGCCGCCGGCCACCGAGCTCGGGGTCCAGGCGGGCGGACAGCTCGGGGTCCTGCGTGGAGATCCCGGCTGGGTCGCGGCCCTCGTGCCAGTCGTCGTAGAAGCCGGCCGCGGAGCCCAGCTCGCGGTACTCGGCGTCGAGCTCGGGCGCGTTGTCGCCCAGGGCGACGAGCGCGCCGATCCCGATCGAGACCGCGTCGGCGCCCAGCGCCAGCGCCTTGGCGACGTCCGCGCCGGAGCGGATCCCGCCCGAGACGACGAGCTGCACCTCGCGATGCATCCGCAGCTCCTGCAGCGCCTCCACGGCCTGCGGGATCGCTGCGAGGATCGGGATCCCGACGTGCTCGATGAACACGTCCTGGGTGGCGGCCGTACCGCCCTGCATCCCGTCGAGGACGACGACGTCGGCGCCCGACTTCACGGCGAGCGCGACGTCGTAGTAGGGGCGCGACGCGCCGACCTTCACGAAGATGGGCTTCTGCCAGTCGGTGATCTCGCGCAGCTCGCCGATCTTGATCTCGAGGTCGTCGGGACCGGTCCAGTCGGGATGGCGGCACGCGCTGCGCTGGTCGATGCCGGCGGGGAGGTCGCGCATCTCGGCGACGCGGTCGGAGATCTTCTGGCCGAGGAGCATCCCGCCGCCGCCCGGCTTGGCGCCCTGCCCGACGACGATCTCGATCGCGTCGGCGCGGCGGAGGTCGTCGGGGTTCATGCCGTAGCGCGACGGCAGCAGCTGGTAGACGAGCGTCTTCGACGACTGGCGCTCCTCCGGGGTCATCCCGCCGTCACCGGTCGTCGTCGACGTGCCGCACGCGCTCGCGCCGCGCCCGAGCGCCTCCTTCGCGTTCGCGCTGAGCGCCCCGAAGCTCATGCCCGCGATCGTGATCGGGATGTCCAGGCGCAGCGGGCGCTCGGCGAACCGCGTGCCGAGGACGACCTCGGTCGCGCAGGCCTCGCGGTAGCCCTCCAGCGGGTAGCGCGACATGCTCGCGCCGAGGAACAGGAGGTCGTCGAAGTGCGGGACGCGCCGCTTGGCGCCTCCGCCCCGGATGTCGTAGATGCCCTCGCGCGCGGCGCGCTGGATCTCGGCGATCGTCTCCCGATCGAAGGTGGCGGACTCGCGCATCTCAGTAGCTCTGGTGGTGGTCGGCGTTCCAGTGGTAGAGCGTCCGCGCGGAGCCGTAGCGGCGGAAATCGCCCGGTGCGACGTCGTCGATGGCCGCGCGGTCGAGCAGCTCGGCGATCTCCGCGAGGTGCTCGTCGCGGACCTCCTTCTCGATGCAGTCGGCGCCGAGTCCGCGGACCGTGCCGCGCACGTACAGGCGGGCCTCGTAGATCGAGTCGCCGAGCGCCTCGCCGGCGTCGCCGCAGACGAGCAGGCGGCCGGACTGGGCCATGAACGCGCTGAGATGCCCGACCGAGCCGCGCACCACGACGTCGGCGCCCTTCAGCGAGATCGCGCAGCGCGCCGCTGCCGAGCCGTTGATCACGAGCGTCCCGCCGTGCGCCGTCGCGCCCGCCGAGGCGCTCGCGTCGCCGTCGATCACGACCGTGCCCGACATCATGTTCTCGGCGACCCCGACGCCGGCGTTGCCGCGCACGCGGATCCGGGCGTGCTGGTTCATCCCGGCGCAGTAGTAGCCCGCGTGGCCCTCGATGTCGACGTGCGCGCCGGCGACCGCCCCGACGGCGAGCGCGTGACCACCGCGGGGGTTCAGGACCCGGAACTGCGCGCCATCGCACGCCGGGTCGTGCAGCGCGGCGTTGAGCTCCCGCAGACCGACCTCGGCGAGGTCGAACGTCGTCATGCCGGGAGCGGCGGCGCGACCCCAGTGATAGACCGTTGCCGGCTCGGGCTCCCAGACTCGCGCGTCGTCGGCGCCGGGGAGCACGGCGAGCGCCCGGTACTCGGACGCCATCGCGACCCAGTCGTCGGTCTCGGCCATCACCGCGGGCTTGCAGGCGATCGGGTCGCGGAGCACGGCGAACCCGTCGGCCGTCCCGACCGCGAACGTGTAGAAGCCGTCGAGGTCGTCCAGGCAGCGCTCGAGCGCGCGCTCGAGCGTGTCGCCCTCGCGCAGCCGCCACGCGACGTAGCCTGCCGCGACCTCGGTGTCGTTCTCGGTCTGGAACTCGATGCCCTCGTCGCCGAAGCCGCAGACGCAGCCGGTTGTGGTTGGACAGCGAGCCGTTGTGGACCAGGCAGAGGTCGCCGCCGGTGGAGAAGGGGTGCGACCCGGCGGTCGTGACACGGCTCTCCGTCGCCATCCGGGTGTGACCCAGCGCATGGGTGCCGGTGATCGCGTCGAGCGCGAAGCGACGGACGAACTCGGACGGGCGGATGGCCTCCTTGATGATCTCCACGGTCGTGCCGGCGGCGGCGACCTCGACCTCGGGCAGTGCGACGGCCACCGCGCTCTGGGCCTCGACGTCGCCCGATCCCACAGCCACGAGCGCGTGCTCGGGGCCCACGACACGGTGGAACAGCACCGGCGTCTCACGCCCCAGCCGGGCCACGAGCGCGTCCCAGTCGACCGCGCCGGACCGCGCGTGCAGCGAGAGCTTGGTGGAGCCCTCGGCGAGCGGCTCGCGGTAGACGGCAAGGCCGGCGCTGTCGGGGCCGCGATCGCCCATCTCGACGAGCATGCGACCCGCATGACGCCCGAGCTGGGCGCTTGTGGCTGCTGATTTGGCGTAGAGGCCGACGATCCCGCACATGGCCCCGGCCACGGTAGGTCAGCGCCCGCCGCGTGGACATGGCGCGGGGCGGCACTCTTGGTTCGCGCGATGTGGCGACAAGCCACATCGGGGGGCGGTGGGCGCCGTCGGCATGTGTGTTTCCGCCATGTCGACCCACGCTGTCATGGCCGTGTCGGACATTGTCGGCAAGCGTTCAGTCGCGTTGGATGCACCCGGGTCGCCCACCCCGACGAAGAGGAGCACCATGCCGACCACGGTCGACGAGATCCGCGCCCACGTCCGCCAGAACGACGTGCAGTTCCTGTTCGCGCAGTTCGTCGACATGCACGGCAAGCCGAGCGCCAAGCTCGTCCCCGCCTCGCACCTCGACGACCTGCTCGCCGACGGCGCGGGCTTCGCCGGCTACGCGGCAGGCCCAGTGGGCCAGCGGCCCAACGACCCCGACCTCATCGCGATGCCCGACCCGTCGAGCTTCACGGTCCTGCCGTGGAAGCCGGAGGTCGCACGGCTGGCCTGCGACCTCTATGTCGACGGCGAGCCGTGGCCGTACTGCCCGCGCACGATCCTGCGCCGCCAGCTCGCCAAGGCCGCCGAGCTCGGCTACGAGCTGAAGATCGGCGCCGAGCTCGAGTACTTCCTGCTGCGCCGCGCGGATGACGGGACGCTCGAGGTCGCCGACTCCCTCGACACCATGGAGCAGCCCTGTTACGACATGCGGGCGCTCACCCGCAACCTCGACTTCGTCGGCGACGTGTCGCGCTACATCGACGCGCTCGGCTGGGACAACTACGCCACCGACCACGAGGACGCCAACGGCCAGTTCGAGCAGAACTTCGCCTACTCCGACGCGCTCACGACCTGCGACCGCGCGATCTTCTTCCGCTACATGGTCGAGGCGCTCGCGCAGGAGCGCGGGCTCATCGCGACGTTCATGCCCAAGCCGTTCGCGCATCTGACCGGCAACGGCTGCCACTTCCACATGAGCCTGTGGAAGGACGGGGTCAACGTGTTCGACGCCGACCCGGCCAACGACCCGAACGGGATGGGCCTGTCGAGTGACGCCTACCACTTCATCGGCGGCCTGAAGGCGCACGCCAAGGCGTACATCGCGCTCACGGCGCCGACCGTGAACTCCTACAAGCGGCTGGTCGTCGGCTCCTCGAGCGGCTCCGCCTGGGCGCCGGTGTACATCAGCTACGGCCGCAACAACCGCACGCAGATGCTGCGGATCCCGGACGCGGGGCGCATCGAGGACCGCACGGTCGACGGCTCGTGCAACCCCTACCTCGCCGCGACCGCGATCCTCGCCTCCGGCCTGGACGGCATGGCGCAGGGCATCGATCCGGGCGACCCGACGTCCGACCTGAATCTGCACGATCTCGACCGTCCCCGGTTGACGGAGCTCGGAATCGACCTGCTGCCGGAGAACCTCCTCGACGCCACGCGCGCTCTGGAGCGCGATGATGTCCTGCGTGAGGCTCTCGGACCCTGCGACCGCGAGGACTACGTCGACTACTTCATCGACGTCAAGCGGGAGGAATGGCGGCGGGCCCACAACGAGATCACCCAGTGGGAGCTGCAGCGCTACCTCCAGCTCTTCTAGGTGCGGTGGTGGCGGCCGGCGCCGCTGACTCCGACGCGCCGACGGAGCTTCAGCGGCTGCGCCTCGAGAACGAGGCGCTGGCCGCTGTGGTCGACCTGGTCGCCTCGTCACCGGATCTCGACCACGTCCTCGGCCGCGTCGTCGACCTGCTCACGCGCGTCGCCGGCTCGCACGCCACGTTCGTGTACCTCGTCGCGGGCGACCGGCTGCGCCTGCGGGCGGCGTCGCCCGTCTACGCGCGCCAGGTCGGTCGCATCGAGTTCGGCGTGGACGAGGGGCTGGCGGGGTGGGCGGTCCGCAACCGCGAGGCGGCGTTCATCCGCGAGCGCGCGATGGACGACCCGCGTACGAACTTCATCGCCGAGCTCGAGGAGGACCGCTTCCAGTCGATGGCGGCGGTCCCGGTCCCGTCGCGCGGCGGCAGCGTGCTCGGCGTCATCGTCCTGCACACCGCCGCGCCGCACGAGTTCGACGAGGGGATCCTCAACGTGCTGTCCCAGACGGCGTCGGTGATCGCCGGCGCGATCGAGAACGCCAAGCTCTACGAGGAGTCCCAACAGCGCGTCGCCGACCTCATCCGGCTGTCCTCGCTGAGCCAGCGCATCGCGGCCGTCACGCGCCGTGCCGACCTCTACCGCGTCGCCACCACGGGCGTACGCGAGCTGCTGCCCTGCGACCACTGCCGGCTCCTGGAGCTGGACCCCGCGGGGCGGCTGGTCGTGGTCGCGTCCGACCCACCGGACGACGGCGACCCCGCCGGCGGCGAGACCGCCGAGGTCCTGCTGGAGATGCTGCACAGCTCTCCCTCGGAGACCCTGCGGCTGCGGGGCGTCGCCGGCCGCGCGCTCGCGGTGCCGGTCGCGGCCGGCTCGGAGCTGCTCGGGGCGCTCATGGTCAGCGCCGAGCAGCCCTGGCACGACCACGGCGACGAGCTGCTGCGGGCGATCGCGCATCAGATCGCCGTGGCGCTGGAGAAGACCGAGCTCATCGAGAGCCTGTCGGAGGAGGGCATCGCCCGCGACCTGTTCGCCGCGCTCCAGGAGGGCCGCATCGAGGTCGCCAACGCGCGGGCGCGCAAGCTCGGTGCCGACCTCGACCGCGCGCACCTCGTCCTGGAGGCGCGCCCGTTGGGTCTGCCCGCGTTCGCCGACGGCGCCGACGCCCGGCTGGAGCGCGCGCTGCGCCAGGCCGTCCCGGGGACGGTCTGCGACGCCGACGGGCGGCGGGTCCGCGCGCTCGTCCCCGGCGCCGACGCCGGCGCGCTGGCCGGGCTGCTGGCGCCGCTCGCGCGCGAGTACGGCGTCGCGTTCGGCGCTGAGCACGTCGGGCCAGCGGCGCGGGCGACACCGGCGGAGCGCTGGCCGAGGCGGGCGACGCGGCGTTCGTCGCCCTGCGCCTGCTCGAGCGACGGCGGGGTCCTCCTCTACGGGGAGATGGGCGCGTACCGCTACCTCGTCGGGCCGTTGCGCGACGGCGGCCCGAGGGACCCGTTGCGCGAGGCGGTCGACCGGCTCGCCGTCTACGACGCCGAGCGCGGCGCCCAGCTGCTGCTGACGCTCGAGCGCTACCTCGAGAACGGCCGCAGCCTGACCACGTCGGCACGCGAGCTGACCGTGCACGTCAACACCCTGCGCCAGCGGCTGGACCGGATCGAGTCGCTGACCGGACTCGACCTCGCGCAGGAGGACCTGCTCGCGCTGCAGCTCGCGATCAAGCTCGCGCGGCTCGACGGTTGCCATAGTCCCGCGCGTGTTCGACCACGTGACGATCAGGGTCTCCGACGCCCACGCCTCCAAGCGCTTCTACACGACGGTTCTCGGCGTCCTCGGGTTCCCGCTCTCGACCGACGACGCCGGCCTCCCCGAGTGGGAGGACTTCTCGCTGCTCGCCGCGGAGGAGCCGTCGCGGCTGACGCAGGGACTGCACATCGGCTTCGCGGCGCGCTCGCGTGCCGAGGTCGACGCGTTCTGGCGCGAGGGCATCGCCGCGGGCGCCCCCGGCGACGGCGCGCCCGGCCCGCGCCCCCAGTACCGCGACGACTACTACGGCGGCTTCCTGCTCGATCCCGACGGCAACAGCGTCGAGGCCGCGCACCACGGCGCGCGGCGCGACGACGGGGTGATCGACCACGTCTGGCTACGCGTGTCGGACATCGCCGCGAGCGCCGCCTTCTATGCGACGGTCGGCCGGGTCGCCGGCCACCAGGTCGTGGAGGTCTCGCCCGCGCACGTCGAGGTCAAGGGCACGAGCGGGTCCTTCTCGCTCGTGGCCGGCACGCCGAGTCGCAACGTGCACATGGCCTTCCCGGCCGACGACGACGCCACGGTCGACGCCTTCCACGCCGTGACGACGGGCGCCGGGCACGCCACCAACGGCGCGCCCGGCGAACGGCCGGAGTACCACCCCGGCTACTACGCGGCGTTCGTGCTCGATCCCGACGGCAACAACATCGAGCTCGTCAACCACAACCGCTGAGCGGTCAGCCGGTCGTCGGCTCCCCGGGGATGTGGTAGAGCGCCTTCCACGGGGAGAGCGTGCCGTTGGGCCCGGTCCCGCCCGGGACGTCGCCCTGCGTGTACCAGCTCGCCTGGTACGGCAGGCCCTTGTAGAGGACCTTGTCGCCCGAGCGGAAGACCGTGTCGGCGCTCCACTTCGGGTGCGTGCCCGCGGGGAGCGTCGGGATGGCCGGCGCGCGGTCGGTGCTCAGCACCGGGCCGACGAGCCGCCAGGGCGTGTCGCCCGCCGAGACGTTCTGCGCGTCGGGCGAATCGCCCTGCGTGTACCACTTGGCGACGTAGACGGCCTGGTGCCAGACGATCTTGTATCCGACGCCGTAGGGCTGCTCGGGCTGCCAGATCGGGTAGGGGCTGCGGGCCGGGTCGTCCGTGGTGTCCGAGGTCGCCGCGGGGAGCGCGGTGGGCGCGGTCACGATCGCGGACTTGGCGCGGGCGGTCCCGCGCAGCTTGGCGAACGTCTTGGTGAACTCCAACGGCTTCTGGGCGACGCCGCTGCAGAGGTTGGAGTGGGTCCCGATGACCGGGAAGGTGGCCCCGCACTGCGTGTCGCGGTTCAGCGACCAGGTCGAGACGCGTGCGATGCCGTGCGAGGAGGCGAAGCTCGAGATCGTCCGAGCGTCTGCGACGGTGAGCGACTCCCCGTCGACGTCGTTCTGCCCGATCATCACGGTGGCGCCGAGCTTGCCCCACAGCTGTGAGGAGCTCTTGTCCGCGCCGAACACCGCGCCGAGCTGGGCGTGCGTGGACGTCAGGGAGGACTCGACGGCGCCGAGCATGTCCTTGCCGGCGCTGGGAACGCCGAAGTCCATGGCCATCACGTTGATGCCGGCGACATCGACCTTCGCGTCGGTCATGGAGCGGATCACCGCGAGGGCGTCCGGGTCGAGGCCGTCGGGCGTGACCGGGAGGGTCAGCCAGACCGCCAGGCGACCGCCGTCGGCGCGGACCTCGTCCTGCAGCGCCTTCACCGCCGTGGCGCGGCGGGCGTTGGCAGCGGTGTCGTGGAGCGCCTCGCCCTCGATGTCGAAGTCGATCGTGTCGGCCGTGTAGCGGTCGACGACGGCCTTGTACGCCGATCGGAGCTTGCCCACGTCGTCGCATGCCATGGCGAGCTCGGTGTTGGCCTGGCCGCCGAAGGAGATGATCGCGTCGCCGCCCTGGCCACGCGTCTGCGCCACGCGCCGGTCGAGGTCCATCGTGGTCGCCGCGCCGTCGAGGGTCTGGTAGGTCCCCCAGGTCGGGGTGCACTTCGTTCGTGCCCGCATCGCCGGCGACGACGAAGCCGAGGACGACGTCGCGGGCCGGATTGGAGGCCGCGTCCTGGAACGCGACGGTCGGGGTCAGCGTCGCATCGACGTAGGGGGCGAACCAGGTGGCGCTGCGCGAGGCGGCGTCCGCCCGCGCGGTCCTGGTCTCCGCGGCGCCGCGGAAGGCGAAGAACGCGCCTGCGCCGACGGCGACGATCACGAGCATGGCCAGCACCACCCGGACCGGCGAGAGCTGGGGCTCAGGCGGGTCGGGCAGCACTGCCGGGTTGGTCTGGTCCGAGCTCATCGCTGGTCCCTGCTCTCAGGTGCCGGCGTGTGCGCGGCGATCGTGTCTTGGCGGTCCCGCTGGTCGGGCTCCCGCACGGCGGCACGGCGGTCGCCGAGTGGCGACCGGCGGTCGCCGGGGACGCCGTCGCGGCGCGAGGAGCGCCGGCGCTCGGCCCGTCGCACGCCGTCCGCCGAGGCGTAGGCGAGCGTCTGCGACCAGTGCGCGGCGGGTGCATCGGCGACGGTGATGGGCACCGCCGCGCGGGGGGCGACGCGCTTGGCGCGGCCCGCACGCTGCGGCTTGTACAGCCAGCTGACGACGTTGTTGAAGATGTCGACGATCGAGTTGCCGACGCCGATGTAGGCGACGATCGCGTAGCCGGCGAGCGTGGCGTTGATGATGGCCAGCGCCGCGTTGACCCACCGATCGCGGGAGACGTCGCTGATGAGCACCGCCACCGAGAAGGCGACGAACACGTAGGGCATGACCACGAACGTGAAGCCGGGCGTGGTGCGGCTGCGCACCTTCGGCGTGCGCTTGAACGCAGGCCGTCCGCCGATCAGGAGCTGGACCATCGAGGCGCCGGCTCCGGCGAGGTTCACGGGCAACAGGATCAGGTTGAAGCCGTAGATCCCGAGCACGTCGCGACGCTTGTAGCCGCAGTGGTGCAGGTCGATCGCCATCATCGCGAAGTAGGGGATGGAGATCAGCAGGACGACCGGGCTGATGAGCTTGTCGTTGAACTGGTAGCCCAGGAGGAAGATCAGGGCGATCGAGCTCCACGCGATCGACGCCATGTAGTTCACCCGCAGGAACGTCTCGCCGAAGCGCTGACGCTCACCGCGCTGACGGCGGACGCGGATCTGGCGCCACAGGCGCGGCAGGATGAGCAGGCCGCCGTTCGCCCAGCGCTGACGCTGGATGGTCAGCGAGCCGAAGTCCGGCGGCGTGGCGCTGTAGCTGAGCCGCTCGGGGTAGTTGAGCAGCCGCCAGCCGTGGACGCCGAGGTCGATGCTCGACTCCGTGTCCTCGATGACGGTGCGGTCGGAGATGTAGCGGCTGATCTCCCAGTCCCCGTCGTGGGAGACCTCGCGCAGATCGTCGATCGCGCGCTTGCGCAGGACCGCGTTGGCGCCGACCCAGAACGTCGCGTCGTAGTGCGTCATCCCCTGGTGGACCATGTACTGCAGGTCGGTGGTCGCGCCGGCGATGCGCTCGAGGCGGGTCGCCGCGCCAGGGAAGGACGTGTACGGCGCCTGGGCGACCGCGACGCGCTCGTGCTCGGCCTGCTGGAGCAGGTGCACGATCCGCAGGCAGTACTCCGGCAGCAGGAGGCTGTCGGCGTCCAGGGTGAGGACGTAGTCGGGGTTGATGACCTCGAGGTCGGGCACGCCGTCGGTGCGCAGCAGCGCGCGGCCACCGCCGGGGACGTCCACCTCGCGGTAGCTGCCGCCCATGAGCCCGATGTAGCTGTTCAGGTTCATCGCCTTGTTGGGCTCGTGCGACAGCGAGACGAAGCGCTTGCGCTGGAAGCTGGTGATCTTCGCGCCGAAGATCCAGGTCAGCCGCTGGAGGAGGTAGCGCAGGTGGTTGTGCGTCAGCTGCGCGCCGTCGGCGGCGGCCGCACGCAGGGCCTCGGCGTTGGCTGTCAGGTCGGCGGCCAGGCCGCGCAGCACCTGCTCGACGAGGAAGCGGTCGGCGTGGTCGACGATCTCGTAGTCGGAGGCGTACGTCGCCATCCAGGTCGCCGCGAACTCGTAGTGGCCCGCGACGTCAGCGATGTTGTCGACGCCCGGCTTGCCGGCGGTCTTGAAGTACTCGTCCCAGTCGGCCAGGGCGCACTCGAACCGCCGCATCGGGACGGCGAGGAGGGCCTCGATGTCGCCAGGGAGCCGCTTGGCCGCTGCAAGCATCGCCGCGGGCTTGGCGTACTTGGGCTCCGGCGGGTCGTCGATGAGCAGGACGACGCCGAGGTCGGGGTACTCCTGGAGCGCCGCCGAGAGCACCGTCATGCGGATGACGCGCTCGTCCTCCTGGTAGGAGGGGATGAGCACGGTCAGCGACGGCGCCGAGCGCTCGAAGGGCTGGCTGAGCTCGGCACGGGTGGCGCGCCGGTGGCTGCGTGTCCGGGAGTAGTAGCCCAGGCGTGTGATCAGGTAGGCCAGCGCCGAGCAGGCGAGCAGGCTCATGATGACCAGGTAGCCGATGGTGGCGAGGTCGAGCGCGGGCCGGCCGTGAGCGCCGGTGATCGAGCTGCGGGTGAGCGTCAGCCCGACGAAGACGAGCCACCCGACGACCGTGACCACGATCGCGAGCTGGCCGATGAGCATCGTGCTCTCCGACGCGGGCGCCGCCAGGATGGGAAGCGGCGAGCGCTTGTCGCTGCCCCACTGGCGCTTGGGTCCGTCGGCGCGCGCTCGAGGCGCGGCCTTCGTCCGTCGGGTGCTCCTCATCAGGTGACCGATCTCCCGGCGCGGACCGAGTGCATGCGGGGTGCACACACGTTGCGCGCCTTCCACCAGGTGATCGGCAGGTCGCACCCAGACGTGAGAGCGGCAATGCGCCGACGGACCGATGGGACGTGGGTATCGTGGCGCCCGATGGCGCGAGCTGCCCAGTTCCGTGAGCCTGGCGGCACCGACGTCCTCGAGATCGTCGAGATCCCCGAGCCGACGCCCGAGCCCGGGCAGGTGCGGCTGGCCGTGAAGGCGGCCGGCGTCAACCCCTTCGACTACAAGCTGCTGCACGGCTGGATCCCCGGGCTGCCCAAGGCCCTGCCCGCCGGCCTGGGCAACGACGTCGCGGGCGTGGTCGATGCGCTCGGCGAGGGCGTGACCGAGCTCGCCGTGGGCGATGAGGTCCTGGGCCAGTCGGCGACGCCGTCCTACGCGACGTCGGCGCTGGCGACGGCCGGCGCGCTGCTGGCCAAGCCCGCCGGCCTGCCCTGGGAGGTCGCGGCCGGGCTGGGCGGCGCGGGCGGCACGGCATGGAAGGTGCTCGAGCGCCTCGCCGTCTCCGAGGACGACACGCTGCTGGTGCACGCCGCGGCCGGCGGCGTCGGGACGTTCGCCGTCCAGCTCGCCGTCGCGCGCGGCGCGCGCGTCATCGGCACCGCGGGAACCGCCAACCACGATCTGCTTCGCAGCTGGGGCGCCATCCCGGTGACCTACGGCGACGGGCTCGCCGAGCGCGTGCGCGAGATCGCGCCGGACGGTATCGACGCCGCGCTGGACGCCTCCGGCCGCGGCGACGAGCTCCCGGTGTCCGTCGAGCTCGCGGGCGGCCCCGAGCGGGTTCTGACGATCACGCGGTTCAGCGACGTCCCGGACGGCGTGATCGTGCACCAGGGCGGCGCGATGGGCGACGGGCCGCGCGCGCTGCGCGAGATCGTCGCGCTCATCGGCGAGGGGCGCCTGCAGGTGCCGATCGCCGGGACGTACCCGCTCGACGATGCCGCCGCGGCGCTCGACGCCAGCGAGCACGGGCACGTCGCCGGGAAGATCGTCCTCATCACATCCTGAAGACCCCCCTGCTGATCGGGCCGAGCGGTGCGCCCGCGCAGGCGGCCAGCGCCTGAGCCAGGACGCTGCGGGTGTCTCGGGGGTCGATGATCCCGTCGTCCCACAGGCGTGCCGTGGCGTAGACCGGCCGGCCCTGGTGCTCGTACTGGTCGCGCAGCCGGGCGCCGACCTCGGGCTGGCCGACCTCGGTCATGACCGCACCGGCCTGCTCGCCGCCCATGACGCTGATGCGCGCGTTGGGCCACATGAACAGGAAGCGCGGCGAGTACGCGCGGCCGCACATCCCGTAGTTGCCGGCGCCGAAGGACCCGCCGATCACGACCGTCAGCTTGGGGACGCGCGCCGTCGCGACCGCGGTGACGAGCTTCGCGCCGTCCTTCGCGATCCCGCCTGCCTCGTAGTCGCGGCCGACCATGAAGCCGGCGATGTTCTGCACGAACAGGAGCGGGATGCCGCGCATGTCGCACAGCTCGATGAAGTGCGCGCCCTTCAGCGCGCTCTCGCTGAAGAGGATCCCGTTGTTGGCCACGATCCCGACCGGGTGCCCGTCGAGGTGCGCGAAGGCGGTGACGAGCGTCGTCCCGTACAGCTCCTTGAACTCCTGCAGGACGCCGCCGTCGACGATCCGGCGCAGCGCGTCGCGGACGTCGTAGGGACGGCGGGCGTCGAGCGGGACGAGGTCCAGCAGGCCGTCGGGGTCCTCCGACGGCGGGCGCGGGGCGATGCGCTCCCACGGCGGGTCGGCCTGCGGTGGCACCGTGCGCACGATCGAGCGGGCGATCTCCAGCGCATGGCGGTCGTCGTCGGCGAGGTGGTCGGCGACGCCGGACGTGCGCGCGTGGACGTCGCCGCCGCCCAGCTCCTCGGCGGTGACCTCCTCGCCGGTCGCCGCCTTCACGAGCGGCGGCCC
Source organism: uncultured Solirubrobacterales bacterium (assembly GCA_963837655.1). Taxonomy (GTDB): domain Bacteria; phylum Actinomycetota; class Thermoleophilia; order Solirubrobacterales; family Solirubrobacteraceae; genus CAVVSD01. The sequence continues at coordinate 139,787 of CAWIOK010000021.1, read as the reverse complement.
GCCGAGGAAGATCGTGCCCTCGTCGCGCACGATGATCGTCTCGTCGCTCATGGCCGGGACGTAGGCGCCGCCGGCGGTGCAGGAGCCCATCACCGCCGCGACCTGGGCGATGCCCCGCGCGGACATCGTCGCCTGGTTGAAGAAGATGCGGCCGAAGTGCTCGCGGTCGGGGAACACCTCGTCCTGCAGCGGGAGGAACGCGCCGCCGGAGTCCACGAGGTAGACGCACGGCAGGTGGTTCTGCAGCGCGACCTCCTGCGCGCGCAGGTGCTTCTTCACGGTCATCGGGTAGTAGGTGCCGCCCTTCACCGTGGCGTCGTTGGCGACCACGACGCACCGCCGGCCCTCGACGACGCCGACACCCGTCACGATGCCCGCGCCCGGCGCATCGCCGTCGTACATCTCCTCGGCGGCGAGCGGCGAGAGCTCCAGGAACGCCGAGCCCGGGTCGACGAGGCGCTCGATCCGCTCGCGGACGGGCAGCTTCCCTCGCTCCACGTGGCGCTGCATCGCGCGCTCGCCCCCGCCCGCGCGCGTCCGCGCCAGACGCTCGCGGAGGTCGGCGATGAGCTCGAGATGTCCAGCCCGGTCACTCACGCGGGCTCCCCGATGGTCACGAGCGGCTCGCGCAGCGCGACGCGGTCCCCGGGCACCAGCTGCAGGTGCTCGACGACGCCCGCGTGCGGGGCGGTGATCGCCAGCTCCATCTTCATCGACTCGAGCACGAGCAGGACCTCTCCCTCGGCGACCGGATCGCCCTCGGCGACGTGGACGAGCAGCACCGTCCCCGGCATCGGCGCCTGCAGCGCCTCGCCGGCCCACGCCTGCTCGGCACGGGCGCGCACCTCCGGCCGCGCCTCCAGCGTGTGCCCGTCGCGGCCGATCCAGACGGCGTCGCCGTCGGTGGCCACGGCATAGTCGCGCGAGATCCCGTCCAGCTCGGCGCGCAGTACACCGGGACCCGTGAACGCCGCACGGGCGCGCCACGGGCGGTCCGCGGCGGAGACCGACCCGTCGCGCACCGTGACCTCGCCGTGCCCGTCGAACGCCCGCCGCCACGGGCCGACGTCGTCCAGGCCCTCAGTGTCGGCAAGCCACGCCGCGAGCGCCGCGGCGGGGAGCAGGTCGTCGGGCGCAGGCGCGACGAGGCCGGGCAGGCGGCGCTCGAGCAGCCCGGTGTCCATGCTGCCGACGCGGACGTCGGGGTCGGCGAGCAGGGCCCGGGTGAACGCGGTGCTCGTCGCGATGCCGAGGACGGTGCACGCGGCGAGCGCGCGGTCCAGCCGCGCGAGCGCCGTCGCGCGGTCGGGGCCGTGGGCGATGACCTTGGCCAGCAGCGGGTCGTAGTGCCCGGAGACCTCCGTGCCCGTCCGCACCCCCGCGTCGACGCGGACGCCCTGGCCGGCCGGCGGGCGCCACGCGACGATCCGCCCGCCGGAGGGCAGGAACGCGTTGGCCGGGTCCTCGGCGTAGACGCGCGCCTCGACGGCGTGCCCGCGGGGCGTCAGCTCGGCCTGGGCCAGCCGGAGCGGCTCGCCGGCGGCGATGCGCAGCTGCTCCTCGACGAGGTCGACACCGAACACCGCCTCGGTCACCGGGTGCTCGACCTGCAGCCGCGTGTTCATCTCCAGGAAGAAGAAGCCCTCGTCGCCCAGGACGAGCTCGACGGTGCCGGCGCCCTCGTAGCCGGCGGCCAGCGCGAGCGCGACCGCGGCGTCGCCCATCCGAGTGCGCAGCAGCTCGTCGACGGCGGGGGACGGCGCCTCCTCGACGACCTTCTGGTGGCGGCGCTGCAGCGAGCACTCGCGCTCGCCGAGATGCACGCAGGTGCCGTGCCGGTCAGCCAGCACCTGCACCTCGATGTGCCGTGTGCGGTCGAGGTAGCGCTCGACGAGGACGCGATCGTCGCCGAACGCCGCGGCGGCCTCGCGCTGCGCGGCCTCGAGCGCACCCGCGATCTCGGCCTCGTCGCGGACGACGCGCATCCCCCGACCGCCACCGCCGGCAACGGCCTTGATGACTGCCGGGAACCCGTGCTCGGCGCAGAACGCGCGGATGTCCGCCAGCGTCGCCTCGCCCTCGGCGCCGGGGATGATCGGCACGCCGGCCTCGCGCGCGCACGCCTTCGCGCGCGCCTTGTCCCCCATGAGCTCGATCGCGTCGGCCGGCGGCCCGACCCACGTCAGTCCGGCGTCGACCACCGCCCGCGCGAACGCCGGGCTCTCTGACAGGAACCCGTAGCCCGGGTGGACCGCGCGCGCGCCGGTGCGTGCCGCTGCTTCGAGGATGGCCTCGGCGTTCAGATACGACTCGCGCGCGGGGGGCGGGCCGATCCGGACCGCGACGTCGGCGGCGCGGACGTGCTCGGCGTCCTCGTCGGCGTCGGAGAAGACGGCGACCGTGGCGAGCCCCAGCCCGTGCGCGGTGCGCGCGATCCGCACCGCGATCTCGCCGCGTCCGGCGATGAGCAGAGCCCCTCCGTACATCAGGCGCCCAGCGCCCGCGCGATCACCATCTGCTGAATCTCGTCGGTGCCCTCGCCGATCGTGAGGATCTTCGCATCGCGGTAGAACCGGCAGACGGGGTACTCCTCGATGTAGCCGTAGCCGCCGTGGATCTGCACCGCCTCCTCCGAGCAGCGCACCGCGAGGCGCCCGGACTTCAGCTTGGCCTGGGCGGCGGTCAGCGTGAAGTTCTCGCCGCGATCCTTCAGCAGCGCCGCCTTGTAGGTCAGCAGACGCGTCGCCTCGATCTCGGTCGCCATGTCGGCGAGCTTGCCCTGGATCGCCTGGAAGGAGGAGATCGACCGGCCGAACGCCTTGCGCTCCTTCGCGTAGGACAGCGCCTCGTCGAGTGCGCCCTGGGCGAGGCCCACGCCCATCGCCGCGACGCCGATGCGGCCGATGTCGAGGATGTGCAGGAACTGCTTGAACCCGTCGCCGCGCGGGCCGAGCAGATGCTCCTCGGGCACGACGCAGTCGGTGAAGGTCAGCGGGCGCGTGTCGGACGCGTTCCATCCCATCTTGCGGTACGGCGTGCCCTGCTCGTAGCCGGGCGTGCCGTTCTCGATGACGATGTTGGAGATCTCGTCGTCGCCCGTCCTTGCGGTGATCGTGACCACGCCGGAGATGTCGGTGCCCGCGTTGGTGATGAACTGCTTGGCGCCGTTGATCGTCCATCCGCCGCCGTCGAGCGTCGCGCGGGTGCGGACGTTGCCGGCGTCGCTCCCGCCTCCGGCTCGGTCAGCCCGAAGGCGCCCAGCTTGCGACCGCTGCAGAGGTCGGGCAGCCAGCGCTCACGCTGCTCGTCGCTGCCGAACAGGGCGATCGGCTGGGTGCCCAGCGATGTGTGCGCGCACAGCGTGATCGCCACGCTCGAGTCGACCCGGGCGAGCTCCTCGACCGCGATCGCGTAGGCCAGCGTGTCGCCCCCGCCGCCGCCGTGCTCCTCGGGGAAGGGGATGCCCATGAGGCCGAGCTCGCCGAGCTTGCCGACGATCTCGTAGGGGAAGCGCTTCTCGCGGTCGAGCTCCTCCGCGACGGGCGCGATCTCGTTGCGGGCGAAGTCCCGGACCAGCTCCTGGATCGCCCCGTGGTCGTCGGACAGCAGGAAGTCCATGCGCGCACAATACCGATCGCGCGTTCAAAGATCGACTGACCATTCAAAGTTGTTACGGTTCCGGCATGCCGGCGCCACCAACGCGTCCTGTTCTGCGCGAGCGCTACGACCGCCGCGCCGACGAGCTCGTGCAGGCGGCGGCGGCGCGGTTCGCGCGCACGGGCTACGACGAGACCTCGATGGCCGAGCTCGCAGCCGAGCTGGGGATCGCCGCCGGCGGCGTGTACCACTACTTCGGCGGCAAGGAGGCGCTGCTGCGACGCATCTGCCTCGAGCTGACCGAGCCGCTGCTCCCGCGGGCGTGGGCAGCGCTCGACGGTCTGGGTGACCCCGCGGCCCGGCTGCGCGCCCTGGTCGGCGTCTGGGTGGCGCACGTCGTCGAGCACCGCGACCACATGCTGGTCTTCCAGCAGGAGCGCCACGTCATCGAGGCGGGCGCGCAGTGGCGGGATGTGCGCGCGAGCCGCAAGCGCTTCGAGGAGCTGGTCGACGATGTCCTCGCGGCGCTGGAGGACGATCCGCGGGCGCGGTTCGCCGACCGGCGCATCGCCCTGTCGGCGCTGCTGGGCATGGTCAACCACACCGCCCAGTGGTTCCGCCCGCGCGGGCGGCTGTCGGCCGGCGAGATCGCCGCGGGCTACGCGGCGCTGCTCGTCGAGTAGTCCGTCAGGGTCTCCGCGACCGGGCTGAGGACCTCGAGCAGGCGCTCGGGGTCAACGCCGGCGAGCGTCGCCAGCGTGCCGTTGGAGCGCGTGAGCGACACGCCGATGACGAGCGCGATGAGGAGCTCGGCCCGCAGCCGTGCGTCGGCCGCGCCCTCGGCCTCCAGCCGGGCCGTGATGGGCCCCAGCGCGCGGCTCTCCAGCGCCGCGCGCACCTGGTCGCGCACGGCCTCGGTGAGCGCCGGGCTCACGAGCGCGCGGGACATCGGTGTGTTGCGCTTGTGCTCGGGCTTGCACAGCATCTCCTCGAGCAGCGCGCGCGGCTCGGTCGGCAGGTCGGTCCGAGCCTCGCGGGCCAGCGCCGCGAGGTACAGGCCCTCCTTGCCGCCGAAGTAGCGCGCGATGAGCGCCGGGTCGACGCCCGCGCGGTCGCCGATGTCGCGCACGGTCGCGCCGTCGAACCCGCGCTCGTCGAAGAGCGCGGCGGCGGCGTCGAGCAGATCGCGGCGACTCGCTTCAGCGTCGTGCGGACGCCTGATAGTTTCGTCAGCAACCGATGACATCGCCTGTGGACATTACCAGTGAGACCCCGCACCGCCAGCACTACGGCCTGACCTTCGGCGTCCTCGCGCTGAGCGGCGCGACGTACGCCCTGCTGCAGTCCCTCGTGGCTCCGGCGCTTCCCGAGATCCAGCGCGACCTGCACACCACGCCGACAGCGGTCGCCTGGGTGCTCACGGCCTTCCTGCTCAGCGCCTCGATCTTCACGCCGATCCTCGGGCGTCTGGGCGACATGTTCGGCAAGGAGCGGATGCTCCTCGCCGCGCTCGTCACCCTCGGGTTCGGGTCGCTGGTCGCCGCGCTCGCCCACAGCATCGGCCTGCTCATCGTCGGCCGCGTCATCCAGGGCGCCGGCGGCGCGATCTTCCCGCTCGCCTTCGGGATCATCCGCGACGAGTTCCCGCGCGAGCGCATCGCCCAGGGGATCGCGATGATCTCCGCGATCCTCGGCATCGGCGGCGGTCTGGGCATCGTGCTGGCCGGGCCGATCGTCGACGCGTTCTCCTATCACTGGCTGTTCTGGTTCCCGCTCATCGCGACCGTCATCGCCGCGGTCGCGACGCAGTTCTTCGTTCCCGAGTCGCCCGTGCGGTCGCCGGGGCGTGTCAACTGGGTGGGGGCGGCGCTGTTGTCGTCCTGGCTCGTCGCCGTGCTCGTGGCGATCAGCGAGGGATCGACCTGGGGGTGGGGCGACCCGCGCACGATCGGCCTCTTCCTGCTCGGCATCGTGCTCCTCGTCGTGTGGGTCACGGCCGAGAGCCGGTCCTCCGAGCCGCTGGTGGACATGACGATGATGCGCATCCGGGGCGTCTGGACCGTCAACGCAGCGGCGTTCCTGGTCGGCGCCGGCATGTACAGCTCGTTCATCCTCATCCCGCAGTTCGTCGAGACGCCGACGTCCGCCGGCTACGGCTTCGCGTCGAGCGTCACCGGGGCGGGGCTGTTCCTGCTGCCCGCGACGCTCGGGATGCTGTTCATCAGCCCGCTGGCGGGCCGCATGACCGATCGCTTCGGCGCGCGCCTGCCGCTCGTCCTCGGGTCGCTCGCGACGGCGCTGTCGTTCGGGTTCCTCGCGCTCGCGCACGACCACCCGTGGGAGTTCTACGTGGGCGCCGCGATGCTCGGCATCGGCATCGGCCTTGCGTTCGCGTCGCTCGCGAACCTCATCGTCGCGGCCGTACGCCCCGAGCAGACGGGCGTCGCGACCGGCATGAACACCGTGATGCGGACCGTCGGCGGCTCCGTGGGCAGCACGATCGTCGCCAGCGTCATCGCCGGCACCGTCACGAGCGCGGCGCTCCCGACCGAGGCCGGGTTCACCGCGGCGTTCGCCCTGGCCGGTGGGTCCTGCCTGCTCGCCGCGTTCGCGAGCATCGCTGTGCCGCGTCCGGTGCTGGCGCCCGTCCCCGTCCCGGCCTAGGTCCGTACAGCGCCTTCGCGGCGCCTGTGGACCGATGCCTTCGAACGTGGCTCGCAGGTGGCTAGCACCAGTGCTAACCACCTGCGAGCGGCTCCGTTGGAGGACTGTGCGGCCTGCGTCGAGCAGCGGGCTGCGCGGCAGGTCAGCCCGTCACACGGGCGCGGCCGCCAGCTCCTTCGAGAGCGCGAAGTCGTACGTGAAGCCCAGGCCGTCGGCGCCCTCGATCGGGCGCGGGTGGACGATCAGTGCGTCCTTCACCGCGTCGGCGACGTCGTTGTCGAGGTACGCGCTGGAGTCGATGTAGAGCTGGGTCACGAGCGGCGTATGGCCCTCGGCGCTCACGATGAGGTGGATGTGGGCCGGGCGCCACGGGCTCCAGCCCGCCGCGTGGACCATCGCGCCGGTCGGGCCGTCCTCGGGGATCGTGTACGGGGCCGGCACGATCGTGCGGACCTCGTAGCGCCCGTCGGCGCCGGTCAGCACCTTGCCGCGCAGGATGCCCTCGGGCAGAGACGGGTCGAAGCCCGAGTACAGGCCCTTCGCGTCGGCGTGCCAGACGTCGAGCTCGGCGCCCTCCAGCGGCGCGCCGTCGTCGCCGGTGACCCGGCCGCTGAACACGACGTGGTCGCCTTCCTCGTCCGCGCGGCGCGGCAGCTCGTAGGGCGCCTCCAGCAGCGGCGCGCCGGGCAGGTGGTACGGGCCGAGGATGGTGCCCTGGGTCCCGCGGCGGTCGCCGAAGACCTGCTTCTCGACGGCGTGCTCGACGAACACATCGAGGAACAGCGGCCACTCGCCGGCCTGGCCGACGTCGATGAGCCACTGCTTGGCGGCCTGGAACTCCTCGTAGGTGACGTCGTGCTCGGCGATCGCTGCGTGGATGCGCGCGAGGACGTCGCCGATGAGCAGGTCGGCACGTGCGGTGTCGGTCATGAGGCTCCTCTCTCCTCCGGGGCGATCGCCGACGGATGCCAGGCGAGCGCTGTGACGGTGATGTCCATGTACGGGAACAGCGGCAGGCCGCTGAGCAGGTCGTGCAGCTCGTCGTTGGAGTCGACGTCGAACACGCTGGCGTTCGCGTAGCGCCCCGCGATCCGCCAGATGTGCAGCCAGCGCCCGTCGCGCATGAGCCCCTGCGCGTAGTCGCGCTCGCGGGCCTTGATGCGCTCGGCCTCGGCGCCCGGCATGTCGGGCGGGAGGCTGACCTCCATGTGCACGAGGAAGAGCACGCCTCGGTCAGCTCTCCAGCCGGTGCGCGGCGAGCGCGTCCTCGTCGATGACGTAGCCGAGCCCGGGCGCCGTGGGGACGGCGACGTGTCCGTCCGCGATCCGCGGGAGCTCGGCCAGCAGGTCCGCGGCCAGGTCGTGGAAGTTCGAGGCCTCGACCGGACGCGACGCGGTCTCGGCGAATGCGGCGCCGAGGCTGATCGACGCCAGCGCGCCCAGGGCGCCCTCGTACTGGCTGCCGATGACCACCGGCATCCGCTCGGACCGGCACAGCGCGAGCACGTCGCGCGACTCCGAGAAGCCGGTGCGGGCCGTCTTGACGCTGACCTGCCCGACGGCGCCCGTGTCGAGCTCGCGCCGCACGTCGGTCAGCGAGAGGCAGCTCTCGTCGCCGGCCAGCGGGACGTCCCACCGCTCGGCGAGCGCGACCCGCCCGCGGCGATCGTCGATCGCGATCGGCTCCTCGATGGCTGCGACGCCGAGCGCGAGCAGCGCGTCGCCCGCCTGCAGCGCCTGCGGCAACGTCCAGCCCCGGTTGGCGTCGGCGTAGAGGAAGGCCTCGGGCAGCGCCTCGCGGATCGCGCGGACGGCCGCGACGTCGAGCTCCGGGTCGCGCCCGACCTTCACCTTGAACGCGCGCACCCCGTACTCGGCGTGGACGGATGCCGCGTCGTGCGCCATCGCCTCGGGGCTCGCGAGGCTGACCATGTGCGCGACCGCGACGCGGTCGGTGTACCCGCCCAGAAGCGACGAGCACGACACGCCGACGAGCTGCCCGAGCAGGTCCCAGAGGGCGACGTCGACCGCGCCGTGCGCGCAGTGGTTGGCGGCCAGACCCGCGCAGGCGGCCCGCGCCTGCTCGATCGCGCCGGGGCGCACGCCCAGCAGCCGCGGTGCGAACCACCCCCGGATCGCGGCGACGATCGACGCCTGCGTCTCGCCGTAGGTGTACGGGCGCGGCTGGGCCTCCGCGTGCCCGACGAGCCCCGCGTCGGTGTGGATGCGCAGCAGCACGTTGTCGGCGCGCTCCACGGCGCCCGAGGCGAAGCGGGCCGGCCGCCGGTACGGCACCGCGTACGGGATCGCCTCGACCTCGACGATCCGGGCGGTCGCGACGCGCGACGCGGCCTCCTCGGAGAGCACGGGTGAGGTCTCCGGATTCACCAGCCCCAGCTCTCCGCCAGCGCGGGCTCGTCGTAGAGCGTGCACGCGACGTGCGCGATCGCCCCGCGCACGAGCGGCACGTCGTCGGCCCAGACGAACAGGTCGCCCGCATCCGCCATCGGGCGCCCCGCGAAGTGCCACGCCGTCCGCTCCTGGTCGGCGGCCAGCACCGAGACGCCGTAGTGGCGCGTGTCGGGCAGCAGCTGGTGCATCCGCGTGCGGTGGTCGATCGAGACGAGCACGAGCGGCGGATCCAGTGACACGGACGTGAAGGCGTTGGCCGTCATCGCGCGGACCTGATCGTCGCGCGCGGTCGTCACGACGGTCACGCCCGTGGCGAACCGCCCGAGCGCCGATCGGAGTCTGCCCGGCTCGATCATCAGTGCATGAACCGGTTGACGTCCGTCGGGTTGATGAGGTCCGGCACGGTCCAGCCATCCAGGTCGTACTCGTTCAGGCACGTGTCGGCGAAGCCCTTGTAGGCGTCGGCCTCGCCGGTGGCCTGCGCGGTCAGCAGGCACTCGAGCCGGATGTTCTCGTGGTTGCCCGCGTAGTTGCGCTCGTAGAGCTCGTGGCGGCCGCCGAACTCGCTGCCCACGGCGTCCCACATGAGCGTTCGCGCCCAGCGTGCCGAGGAAGGCCGCCTTGTAGTCGGGTGAGCGGCCCATCCAGCCGTAGCTCGTGCGAGCCCACTCGGCGATGGCGTCGCGGTCCGCGACGCAGTCCTCCACCGAGCGCGGCGTGCGGAAGAACGGATGGGTGAACGTCCCGCCGCCGGTGTCGGTCGGCGTCGTGAGGACGTCCTGGTAGGCGGGGTCGTGGAGCTTGTCGTACATCCGCGCGACCATCCGCGTCGCGTTGCGGAAGGCGGGGTGCGTCGTGACGTCGGCGACCCGCTCGCCGTACGCGCAGATCTCGCGGCCGTCGCGGATCGACTCGAGGTATTCGGCGCCGGTGAGCGGCGTCACGGTCCCTGCGCTGGTGTCGACGGCCATCGCTCTCTCCTCACAGATCGGACGGGTGACGCGCTGGACGGTACGCCAACCATTTGCACCGGTGGGACCAATCGTGTGCCTATTCAGATGCGCAACTGCATAATCTTCCTGCCGTGGAGATCCGCCAGCTGCACGCGTTCGTGGCCGTCGGGGAGGAGCTGCACTTCGGCCGGGCCGCCGCCCGGCTGCACATGGCCCAGTCGCCGCTCTCGCAGCTCATCCGCCGCCTGGAGGCGGACGTCGGCACGCCGTTGCTGCACCGCACCACGCGCCGCGTCGAGCTGCTGCCGGCCGGGGCGGTGCTGCTCGACCGCGCGTACGCGATCCTCGCGGCGGCCAGCGCAGCCGAGGAGGACGCCAGGGCAGCCGCGTCCGGTGAGCTGGGCCGGCTTGCGATCGGCTTCACCGGCTCGATGACCTATGCGCTGCTGCCGCATCTCGCGAAGGCCCTGCGCGCACATCTGCCGCGCGTCCGCCTGGACCTGCGTGGCGAGATGCTCACCCCGGCGCAGGTGGAGGGGCTGCTGGAGGGCACGCTGGACGTCGCACTGCTGCGCCCGCCCGTCGATCACGCGGAGCTGGTCGTCGAGCCGGTCGGCGTCGAGCCGCTCGTCGCCGCGCTGCCCGCCGACCATCCGCTCGCTGCGCTCGAGCGCCTGCCGGTCGGGCGACTCGTCGACGAGCCGTTCATCGTCTATCCCGCCAGCGCGCGGTCGGTGGTCCACGATGCGGTCGAGGCGACCTGCGCCGATCACGGCTTCACGCCCATCGTGGCGATGGAGGTCGCGGAGACCTCGACGCTCGTCAGCTTCGTCGCAGCCGGCGTCGGCGTGGCGCTCGTTCCCGCCTCCGCGTGTCAGATGTCGGTGACGGGGGCCGTCTACCGGCCGCTGACGGGTGGGACCCACCTCGTCGAGCTGGCCATGTGCTGGCGCGCCGCGAGCGGCTCGGCGACGCTGCCGCGCGCCCTCGCGGTCATCCGCCGCGAGCTCGACGAGCTCCACGGGGTGCTCCCCGGCGGCATCCGCGGCTGAGCGACCAGCACCGGCGCTGCGCCCGCTCGGTCGTTCGTCCAACGGGCCTCCCGTCCCTTCGTCCGCCCGGCTTGGCGTCGTTGGCGCGTCTGCGCTCTCATGGACGCATGTCCCACGCCGTGCGCCCCATCCGAGTCCTCGCCGCCGACGCCTGCACGCTGGCGCACCTGCGCGCCGCGCTGGCCGGCTGCGCCGATCTCGCCCTCACCGCCGCCGATGCGCTGCCCGACGTCGCCGTCCTCGATCCGGGTCCCGACGGCCCGGCCGCCATCCGCGCCATCCTGCAGCGCTCGCCCGCGACGAACGTCGTCGTCCTTGCGACCGGTGTCGACCGCGAGGACATCCTCGACGCGATCGACGCCGGCGCCCGCGGCTACCTGCTCGCCGACGACGACCCGATCGGCCTGCCCGACGCCATCCGGGCGGCCGCGCGCGGCGAGTCGCCGCTCGCGCCTCGTGCCGCTCGAGCGCTGATCTCGGGGCATCGGCTCGCGCGCCGCGACGCACGGCTTCCCGCGACCGAGAAGCAGGTGCTCGGCCTCCTCGCACGCGGATGCACCGACGCCGAGATCTCCGAGCTCCTCGAGCTCGACCCGGCGGGCCTCGACCGCGCCCTGGAGGTCGTCGTCGGCGCGCTCGGCGTCACCGACCGGACCCAGGCGGCGCTGTGGGCGCAGCGCCACGGCTACGACGGTGGGGACGGCGATCCGGGTCAGGTCCTGGGACCCTTCACGCGGGACACGGGAAGGATTCGCCGCCCCGTGCGTCCCATCGGGAAACGACCTGCTGGGAGATCTCACGATGCTGAAGGGTGCGAGGACCGGGTTCGCAGTCGGCGCGATGACGCTGATGCTGGCGGTCGCCGCGTGCGGTAGCGACGACAGCGACTCATCCTCCGCGACCACCGCCCCGGCGACGCCGGCCACGGCTGCCGGCGGCGCGCTGAAGCTGACCGCGGAGGAGAAGGGCGGCCTGAGCTTCGACAAGAAGGACCTCAGCGCGAAGTCCGGCGAGGTCACGATCACGATGGACAACCCGTCGGGGGCCTCGCTGCCCCACGACATCGCGATCGAGGGTGAGGGCGTCGAGGAGGCGGGCGAGGTCGTCGGGCCGGGTGGCACCTCGCAGGTCAAGGCAGAGCTGAAGCCCGGGACCTACACCTTCTACTGCTCCGTCGGCCAGCACCGCCAGGCCGGTATGGAGGGGACGCTCACAGTGCAGTGAACACCGCCGCGTTCTACCGTGTCCCGGTGGCCGAAGCCCGAGGCTCCGCCGGGCCGCGTCTGCTCGATCCGGAGGATCTCGGCAGGCACGTCGACCGCCTCTTCCGAGCGGCCTGGGCACTGTGCGGCCACCCGCACGACGCCGAGGACCTCGTGCAGGAGACCTACGCGCGCGTCCTGGCCCGGCCGCGGCTGCTGCGGCGGGGCGACGAGGTCGGGTACCTGCTGAGGGTGCTGCGCAACGTCCACATCAGCCGGCATCGCGCCGCGTCCGTCCGCCCGCAGGAGGTCACGATGGAGGACCGCGCGGAGGTCGTCGACGGACGGGGTCGATGGGAGCCCGAGGCGGCGCTGGAGGTCCGCACGCTCTTCGCCGCCATCGCGGACCTGCCACCCGACTTCCGTGACGTGATCGTGGCGGTCGACGTCCTCGGGCTGTCCTACGCCGAGGCCGCCAGGGCCGTCGGCGCGAAGGAGTCGACCGTGACCACCCGGCTGCACCGCGCGCGGACGCGGCTGGCCGACGGGGCAGGCAGAGCGGAGGTGAGCCGATGACCGACGACACCGAGCACATCGCGCGCCGCATCCGCGAGGCCGCCGATGCGGTCACCGCGCCCGATCGCCTGCGCGCGCACGTCGCCGAGCAGACGGCGGGTCGCGCGCCGAGGCGCCGCCGCCGGTTCCTCGCCCTGGGCGCGGGCCTGGCCGGCGCGGTCGCCGGCGTGGTCCTCCTGCTCGCGCTCGTCCTCGGCTCGGGCGGCGGCCCGGCGATGGGCGACGCGGTCGCGCTCGCCCTCCGCGCGCCCACCAGCGACGCCCCCGCGGTCGATCCTGCGAACCCCGAGCGGCTGCAGAAGCAGGTCGGCGGCGTGTCGTTCCCGAGCTACGAGGGATACTCCGGCTGGAGGCCCATCGGCTCGCGCACCGACGACATCGACGGCCGCAAGGCCGTGACCGTCGCCTACCAGGGGGACGGTGGCCCAGTGAGCTGGACGATCGTCGACGGCGCCCCCCTCGACGTGCCCGATGGCGTCGCGTGGCGTGACTACCCACGCTTCCGCGCCGCGATCCTCCGCGACGACGGGACGGACCGGGTGATCACCTGGGAGAAGGACGGCCGGACCTGCATCATCGCCGGCAAGGGCGACGACGTGAACGCCTTGCTGCGCGCCGCCGCCCAGGCGTAGCGGGCAGTACCTTGCGCGGATGACCATGGACGACCGCCTCGTCATCCGCGAGCTCGTGGAGAGCTGGGCGGTGTGGCGCGACGCCGGCGACTGGGACCGGTTCCGCACCGTCTGGCACGACGACGGCCGCATGATGGCGACCTGGTGGCAGGGCCCGTACGAGGAGTTCATCCGGGTCAGCCGCGCGGGCTTCGACCGCGGGGTCCGCATCCTGCACTTCCTCGGCGGGTGCTCGGTCGACGTCGCCGGTGATCGCGCGATCGCGCAGACCAAGATGACGATCTCCCAGCGCGCCGCGGTCGAGGGTGTCGTGTGCGACGTCGTGTGCACCGGGCGCTTCTACGACTTCTTCGAGCGCCGCGACGGTCGCTGGGGCCTCGTGCTGCGCCAGCCGATCTACGAGTCCGACCGCATCGACCCCGTCGACCCGACCGAGGCGCCCGACCTGGATACGAAGGTCCTCTCCGGCTACCCGGAGGGCTATCGGCACCTGGCCTATCTGCAGCAGGGCATCGGCTACGACGTCAAGCGCGACATGCCCGGGCTCACGGGTCCCGAGGTGGAGGCCCTCTACGCGCGGGGCGCGGTCTGGCTGGCCGGCAGCGCCATTTGATATATCATCGAGCGGGATGAGGGACCGCCGGATCGGGGAGACGGGGGTCACCGCGGAGGCCGCGGCGCACCTGCGCGACGCCATCCGCGACGGCCGCCTGGCGCCCGGCGCGCGGATCGTCGAGCGCCCGGTCGCGCAGGAGCTGGGCATCAGCCCGATCGCCGTGCGCGACGCGCTCGCGCGGCTGACGCAGGAGGGCTGGGTCGAGCGCCTTCCCAGGCGCGGCGCCCGCGTGCGCGCCCCTGCCGGCGCCGAGCTCGACGACATCACCGCCGCGCGTGTCCTCGTCGAGGGCGAGGCGCTGGCGCGCGCGTCCACGGCGCTCGACGACCCGGCCGTACGCGATCTGCGCGCGCTGCTCATCGGCATGGACCAGGCCGCGCGGCGGGGCGACCGGTCGGCGCTGCTTGCGCAGGACGAGGCCTTCCACGCGGCGCTCTGGCGCGCGGCGGGGTCGCCGACGCTCGAGGAGCTGCTCGGCAACCTGACCGCGCGGATCATCCCGCTCGTGCGCCGGTCGATCGACGGCATGCCGAGCGAGGAGCTCGCCGCGATGCGCGGCTGGCACGAGGAGCTGCTCGACGGCGTGCTCGCCGGACCGGACCAGGCTCGGAGCGCCGTCGCACGCCACGCCGAGCTCACCCGCGCCCGTGTGGGCGCCTCAGACCAGGAGGGGACATGACCACCGACACCTCCCGCATGCCCTACCAGCTGCCGTTCCCGCCCGAGGCGGCCGACGAGGTGCTCGTCTCGCCCGCCGTCCCGGAGGACGAGCGCGTCTGGGTCCCACAGGCGGAGGGGCTGCACTTCCGGCCGCTGCTGCTCCACACGCGCCAGGGCTACTGGTGCAACCTGCTGCGCGTCCGTCGCACCGGGATCGTGAGCCGCCACCGGCATCCGATGCCTGTGACCGGCTACGTCATCAAGGGCCGCTGGCACTACCTCGAGCACGACTGGGTGGCCGAGCCGGGCGCGTTCCTCTTCGAGCCCCCGGGCGAGACGCACACGCTGGTCGTCCCGGAGGGCGAGACCGAGATGATCACGATGTTCACCGTCAACGCGGCGATGATCTACGTCGATCCGTGGGGCGAGACGACGGGCTACGAGGACGTCTTCACGAAGATCGAGATGTGCCGGCGCCACTACGACGAGGTCGGCCTCGGCGCGGACTACACCGACCAGTTCATCCGGTGACCTCCGACTACGCCGGGCGGCGAGCTCTCGTCACCGGCGCGACGAGCGGGATCGGGCTGGCGCTTGCGCAGGGCTTCGCGGCCGCCGGCGCGCGGGTGACCGCAGTCGGGCTCGGCGCGGGCGCAGCGCCGGCCACGGACGGCGTCGCGTTCGTCGAGGGCGACGTCACCGTCCCGGGCACGATCGAGGACGCGCTCGCCGGTCACGACCGCCTCGACGCCGCCGTGTGCTGCGCGGGCGTCATCCGGCGCGACGACGAGCACGACCCCGAGGTGTTCGCCCGCGTCCTGGACGTCAACCTGACCGGGACGATGCGGACGCTCACGGCGTGCCGCGAGCTCCTCACCGCCTCCGGCGGCGCAGCCGTGGCGACCGCCAGCATGCTCTCCTACGTCGGCGGCCCGCGCGTGCCCGGCTACGCGGCCAGCAAGGGCGGCGTGGTCGCGCTCGTGCGCTCGCTCGCCGTCGCGTGGGCGCCGGCCGTGCGCGTGAACGCGATCGCTCCTGGCTGGATCGCCACCCCGCTCACCGAGGCTCTCCGCGCGCCGGGCGGGGCGGGCGACGCGATCCTCGCCCGCACCCCGATGGGCCGCTGGGGTGAGCCCGAGGACCTCGTCGGCCCGGTGCTGTTCCTGTGTTCGGACGCCGCGCGGTTCGTGACCGGCGAGGTCCTACGTGTCGACGGGGGCTACCTGGCGGCGTAGGCGATCTCGCGCCCGTCGGCGATGGCCGCATGGACGGGCAGCTCCTCGGGCGCGGCCGGCTCGGGGAGGCCGTGGCGGCGTCGCGCTGCGCGGAACTGCTCCGATGCCGCGAAGGCGAGGAAGGTCTCGCGATCCGGGCATGTGTCGACGACCACGATGCCGTCGGGTGCGCGAAGGCACATGTGCAGCCGCATGGTGTCGAGTGGGAACTCGGCCAGCATCGCGTCGTAGCCGGCGAGCAGCCGGTCGGGATCGCCGTTGAATCGCCAGATGGCAGCGTGCATCGTCAGACCTCCGTCGTGAGGGGTTGGGCGACCCGCGCAGACGGGCGCAGGCCCATGGCGTCCTCGAGCTGTGCCGCCAGCGCGAGGACCAGGTCGTCACGCCCGGGCGGGCCGACGAGCTGCACGCCGACGGGCACGCCGTCGGCGGTGTCGTGGACGGGCACCGAGATCGCCGGCTGCCCGGTCACGTTCCAGATTCGCACGAGCGCGCTGAAGCGCAGTGCGTCGTCGGTCACGCCCGCCTGGGAGCGCAGCGCGCCGATCTGCACGGGCAGACGGGTCAGCGTCGGGACGACCAGCACGCCATCCTGTGGCCACGCGCGCAGGATGCGCCGCGCGAACGCCCACAGTCGTTCCGCCGCCTCGAGATGGTCGACGAGCGCGACCCTCGGGCCGTCGACGAGCCACGCGCGCGTCGCAGGCTCGAGCAGGTCCGGATCGAGAGGCCGGCCGTGCAGGCGCTCGACCACCGCCACGACGTGCTGCAGCGACCCGGTCGCGAAGGTCCCCCAGGCGGCTGGGAAGGCCTCGTCGTCCCAGTCCGGCGCGCCCTGCTCGACGTCGTGGCCCAGCCGGGCGAGCGCCTCGGCGGCCGCGGCGGCGGCGTCCGCGGGGTCGGGGTCGACGGGCACGCCGAGCGGGGCGCCGACGGCGAGCCGGATCGGCACGCGGCCGACATCGGCGCGCACCGACGCTGCGAACGCAGCGGGCGGGGAGGGGAGATGCAGGTGCTCGCCGGGCTCCGGGCCGGCGATCACGTCGAGCGCGACCGCGGTGTCGAGGACCGTCCGCGTGAGCACGCCGTCGGCCACGACGCCGTGGCCGATGTCGCCGAAGTCGGGGCCGATCGAGACCCGCCCGCGGCTGGGTTTGAGACCGACCAGCCCGCAGCAGGAGGCCGGGATCCTGATGGAGCCGCCGAAGTCGCTGCCGTCGGCGAGCGCCACGATGCCGCTCGCAACCGCGGCCGCGCTTCCGCCGGACGATCCGCCTGCCTGCAACCGCGGGTCCCACGGGTTGCGGGTCTCCCCGAAGCGCCGGTTCTCCGTGACCGGGCGCAGCCCGAGCTCGGGCGTGTTCGTCCGGCCCACGACGACGGCGCCGGCATCTCGCAGACGGCGTACGTGCGCGCTGTCGTGGCGTGGCCACCAGTCACCGAACGCGGCCGACCCGTTCGAGGTCGGCAGCCCGTCGACCGCCGACAGGAGGTCCTTGCAGGCGATGGGCACTCCGCACAGCGGGCGCGGGTCGCCGGGGCGGACCGCGTCCGCCTCCGCGAGCGCGCGCTCGTCGCAGCGCGCGACGATCGCGCCGAGGGTCGGGTCGAGCCGATCGGCGGCGTCGAGCGCAGCCTGCACGAGCTCGCGGGCGGACAGCTTGCCGTCGCGGACCAGTGCAGCCTGCTCGACGGCGCCGGCGCGCAGCGGATCGGCGGCGCTCACGGCAGCACCACGTAGAGCGCGCTCATCGGGTCGTCGCACGCGAGCGGTCGCACCGCGGAGAAGCCGGCGCCCGCGCAGGCATCGCGGAGGCGTTCGGCCGGGAGGCCGCAGGTCCCGAGGCCGGCACCTCCCTGGGCCAGCGACGTCGTCAGGCAGTACAGAACGCTCACGCCGTACTGGATCGTGGCCAGTGGGCCGACGTTCTCGGCCGGGTCGTCGGCGCTGCGCATCTCCAGCAGCAGCAGCAGACCGTCCGGGGCCAGCGAGGCGCGGATCGCGGCCAGCAGTCGGTCGGGGTCGGCGGCGTCGTGCACGACGTCGAACGCGGAGACCACGTCGAAGCGCTCCGGGAGCCCGTCCGCGGCGTCGAGCACCTCGAAGCGCACGCGGTCGCCGACGCCGGCCTCCCGCGCCGTCCGCCGCGCGAGCTCGATCTGTCCCTCGAAGCTGTCGTAGCCCACGAACGAGGACGCCGGGAACGCCTGGGCGAGACGGACCACGGCCATGCCGCCCCCGCAGCCGACGTCGGCCCAGCGCGCGCCCTGCTCCAGGCGTGCGCGCAGCCCATCCACTGCGGGTACCCAGCGCTGCACCAGCACGTTGTCGTACATCGGCCGCGCGAAGCGACCCCTCCCCTCCCACGTCTCGGCGGGGTAGGCGGACTGGGGCACGCCGCCTCCGGAGCGGAACGCCTCGGTGAGGCGGTCCAACGGGCGCAGGTACCCGAGCGTGAGCTGGTATGCGCCGCCGAGGAAGAACGGACCGCCCTCGACCGCGAGCACCTGCGCGTGCTCGGGCGCCAGCGAGAAGCAGTCGCCGTCGGCGTCCACATAGCCGGCCGCGCGCATCCCGCGCAGCCACTCCAGCGCATAGCGGCGATCGACGCCGGCAAGCTCGGAGAGCGCCTCGCAGGTGCACGGCCCGTGCTCGTCCAGCGCGCGGAACAGGCCGAGCCGGTCGCCCAGCGCGGCGAGCGTCGTCGCCATGAACCCTGCGGCGTCGCCGAGCGCGCGTTCCATGAACGCGCCGAGGCGTGCCTCGTCGAGTGGTCGGGTCGTGGGGGTGGCCATCGCCGGTCTCCTGGTCGTCGGTCGAGGCGATCGTCTCGGCGCTCCGTGACCGCTGCGTGACCAGTGCGTGACCGCGCGCAGCGCCGCACGTAGGGTTGCCCCATGCTGCGCGTTCGCGTGCTCGGCGGCCTGGCGATCGAGCGCGAGGGGCATGAGCTCGCGCTCCCTGCGCGGCGCCCCGCGCGGCTCCTGCTCGGGTGGCTGGCGGTGCATCCGGGGGTGCACGCGCGCTCGACGGTCGCCGGACGCCTGTGGCCCGACGTCCGCGAGGACAGCGCCCGCACGAGCCTGCGCAGCGCCCTCACCGCGTTGCGGTCCGCGCTCGGTCCGGATGCCGGGACCGCACTGGTCGCCGACCGGGAGCGCGTGGGCCTGGCGGACGCATGGGTGGACCTCGTGGAGTTCGAGCGCTGTCGTGCGCACGAGTACGAGCGCGCGCTCGGGTTGTGCCGCGGGGAGCTGCTCGCCGGATTCGACGACGAGTGGGTGCTCGTCGCCCGAGAGGAGCACCGGACGCGGGCAGGCCACCTGCTCGCGACGATGGCTGACCGTGCGCCGGACCCGGCGGCCGCCCTGGCGCTCGCACGGCGCCGCGCCACGCTGGACCCGCTCGACGAGGCCGCGCATCGCGACCTCATGCGCCGCCACGCGCTGGCCGGCGAACGCGGCGCCGCACTGGCCGAGTACGAGCGGCTGCGCCGCCGTCTCGCCGGCGAGCTCGGCATCGCGCCGTCACCCGCGACCCGCGCGCTGGCCGCCCAATTGCGCGCCGGCGACGCGGCCGCGAGAACCGCTGCGCCACGGCCGGCGCTGCCCGCCGGATCGTCGCCGCCCGCCGCGCCGGTGCGCTCGTCGGTCGTCGGCACGAGCTCGCACGGCTGCGCGAGCTGTGGTCACGCGCCCAGCGCGATGGGCGGATCGGGGCGCTCGTCACCGGCGAGCCGGGCATCGGCAAGACGCGCCTCGTGGCCGAGCTCGCCGCCGAGCTGCACGCGGCGGGGGCGGTTGTCCTCTACGGGAGGGCGGAGGAGGACGCGCTCGTGCCGTACGAGCCGATCGTCGCCTGCCTGCCCCCGGGTCGTCGATAGCGCGCGCTCGCCGGTGCAGCCTCGCTGGGCGACGAGGCGCCCGGCGCCCGGGCCCGGCTCTTCGACGGCGTCGGGGCCGCGCTGGACGAGGCTGCGGGCGCGGCGCCGACAGTGCTGGTCCTGGACGACCTGCACTGGGCCGAGCGGCCGACGCTGCGCCTCGTCGCGCACCTCGCCGCGCGGCCGGACGGTGCGCCCCGGCTGCTGCTCGCGACCTTCCGCGACACGGAGCCGGGCGGCCGCGAGGAGCTCGCCGACCTGGTCGGCGCGCTGCGGCGGGAGCTGCCCGTCGAGGTCGTCGCCCTCGAGGGGCTCGACGAGGACGGAGTCGCGGCGCTGGTCGACGCCGCGCGCGTCGCCCCCACCGACCCCGCGGCCCTGCGCGCGCGCACGGCCGGCAACCCGTTCTTCGTCGGCGAAGTCCTCCGTGCACATCCCGGCGAGCCGCTGGACGGGAGCGTGGTCGACGCCCTGGCGCGCCGTGTGGATGCGCTCGGCCCGGGCGCCGCGAGCGTCCTGACCGCCGGCGCGCTCGCCGGCCCGGAGTTCGAGCACGAGCTCGTCGCGGACGTCGTCGGCCTCCCTGCCGACCGCGTCCTGGACGTGCTCGACGTCGCGGTTCGCGCGCGGCTGCTCGTCGAGGTACCGGGCGAGCCGGACACGTTCGCCTTCGCTCACGCGCTCGTGCGCGAGGCGCTCGTGGGCCGCCTCACCGCCGCGCGCCGAGCCCGCATCCACGGCCTTCTGGACGCGGCCCTCGAGGAGCGCGCCGCCGACGACCCCGACCGCGCGCTCGTCGCGCGCGCCAAACACGCGCTGGAGGCCGCCGCGGGCGGCGGCGACCCGGCACGCGCAGCCGACCTCGCCGAGCGCGCCGCGGCCCGGGCCGGGTCGGTGCTCGCGTACGAGGACGCCGCGGAACTGCTGCGGCGCGCGCTGGAGACCCTCGAGCGTCGCGGCGTCGGCGGGGCGCGTCGCGCCGAGGTCCTGTGCTCGCTGGGCGAGGCGCTCCGCCGTGCCGGCGAGGTCGAGCAGGCGCGCGAGCCCCTTGCTCGTGCGAGCGAGCTCGCACGGATCGCGCGTCGCCCTGACCTCGTCGCGCGGGCGCTGCTGGCCGAGGGTGGCGTCGGGGTCACGATCCTCGGGCTGGACGAGACGCTCGTCGCGCGACTGGACGCGTGCACGGCGTCGCTGGGTCCCGATGGAGATCTCGGCCTGCGCGCGCGGCTGCAGGCACGGCTGGCGATCGAGCTCGCGTACGGTCCCGACCCGGGGCGCCAGCGGCGCGCGGCCGACGCGGCCGCCGGCCTCGCGCGTCGTTGCCGGGATCCCGCGGTGTTGGCCGCCGCCCTCGGAGCTCGGCACGTGGCACTCTGGGGACCCGATCACACCGCCGAGCGGCTGGACATCGCGAGCGAGATGCTCGAGCTCGGACGGCGCGCAGGGGACCCCGCCCTCGTGCTGCAGGCCCGCAACTGGCGTGTCACCGACCTCATGGAGCTCGGCGACGGTGGGGGGATGCGTGCGGAGATCGCCGCCTACGCGGCGTTGTGCACGGAGGTGCGCCTGCCCGGCTACTCCTGGTGGGTGCCACTCTGGGGAGCGACGCTCGCGCTCCTCGACGGGCGCGTCGCCGAGGGGATGGCGCTGTCCCGCCGTGCCCGCGAGCAGGGGCTGCGCGCCGGCGACGCCAACGCGGAGGTCCTGACCGCGCAGCAAAGGCTGATGAAGCTCATCATCGACCGGCGCTTCGACGAGGTCGATCCGAGGGCGATCAGCGCCGGCGACCCGGTCGAGGAACGCGCGTCGCGCAGCCCGGCCGCACGCGCCTACCGCTTCACGTTCGCATGGGTCCATGCCGAGCGCGGCGAGATCGACCTCGCGCGCGCGAACCTCGCCGCCGCGGTCGGCGCCGGCGTCGCAACGCTGCCCAAGGACGCCAACTGGTACCCCTCGATGTTCTCGGCGGCCCACGCTGCGGTGCTGCTCGGCGAGCGGGCGCTGGTACGCGAGCTGGCCGGCCTTCTGACGCCGCACGCCGACCGGGTCGTCGTGGCGGCGCGCGGCTCGTGTCACGCCGGCGCGATCGCGTACCTCCTCGGCCGCCTCTCGGCGGCGCTCGACGAGCATCGCGGCGCGGCGGCGGCATTTCGCTGACGCGGTGCGCGTGGACGAGCGCGCGGGGGCGCCGGTCCACGTCATGCGCGACCGCGAAGCCCTAGAAGCTGCGGGCGCGTATGCCGGAGATCCAGCCGGCGAAGCCCATGAGCACGCCGAGACCGCCGGCGGCCAGCGCCGCGAGCACGAGCTCCTGTGAGGGCGCGTCGCTCGCCGCGGCCGCGGCGGGTCGCGCCGCGGCAGTCGCCTTCGCGGTTGCGGCCGCCGCGGGGTCCAGGGCGTCGTCGAGCGTGACCTGCGGAGCCGGGTTCGGGCTCGTGTGGTCTCCGACCCAGCGCACGGTCACGCCGTCGGCGTACTCCTGCAGCGCGTCGAACGTCAGCTTCTGGCCGGGCTCGCCGTCCGGGATCCGCACGGCGAGGCCGAAGTCCTGGAAGCCGCCGGGCGGGATCACGTCCGCCTTGGAGTCCGCGGTCCACGTGATCCGGGAGATCTCGTGGTCGAAGTCGGTGCCGTCGATCTGCAGCGGCTGCACGAGCTCGCGCTGGGCCATCCTGATCGTCCATCCCGGGACCGGCTGGTAGGAGGCGAACGCGAAGCCCGGCGGCAGCTCGACGACGACGCGCTTGGTCCCGACGCCGCGCTCGGTGGGGACGCGGACGTCGAGCCGCGTGAACGCGCCCGCGGGCGCGGCGTCGGGCTGCAGGGTGACATCGGCGGAGGCGGCGGCGGGCAGCGCGAGCGCGCCCAACGCGGTGGCGGTGAGGATGGTCTTGCGGAGCACGATGGTGTTCGGATCGGCCGCACCCGCCGCGGGATGCAGATCCGGGGTGGCGACTGGCCGGATGGCTGGCAGACTCGGCCGCATGGCACTCGAACGCGGCACGCTCGGGACCCTGCCGTTCGCGGCGCTCGGGACGGGGGACCCGGTGCTCGTCATCGGGGGACTCAGCCCGTACACCGGCCCCGGCGGCGACCGGATGGCACACGCGGGGATCGGTTCGCTGGAGAGGCTCGCCGACCGGCGCCGGTTCGTGCTGGTCAACCGACGCGCGGCGCTGCCGCGCGGCATGACGATGGCCGAGATGGCCACCGAGCACGCCGACGCGATCCGCGAGCTCGGCGCCCCGATCGACGTCCTGGGCACCTCGACCGGCGGCAGCATCGCCCAGCAGCTCGCCGCCGACCATCCGGGCGTGGTCCGTCGGCTCGTGCTCCTGAGCACCGCCTGCCGCCTGGGTCCGCACGGCAAGCTCATGCAGCGTCGCGTCGCGGCACGCATCCGCAAAGGCGCCTACCGGCAGGCCCTGGCGGTGATGGCCTCCGAGCTGGTCCCGCCCAGCGGGCGCCTCGCCGCGGGGGTCGTCGCGTCCGTCGCCGGGCCGCTGGTCGTCCGTGATCGCCACGGTCTTCACGACATGGCGACGACGATCGAGGCGGAGGACACGTTCGACCTCGCGACCTGCCCGCGGATCGGGGCGCCGACGCTCATCGTCGCGGGCGGCGAGGACCGCTTCTACGCGCCGGAGCTCTTCGAGGAGACCGCGCGCCTGATCCCGGGCAGCGACCTGCGCTTGCTCCACGGCAAGGGCCACATCACGGCGCTGGGCGACGCGCGCTGCCGCGACGCGGTCGCAACGTTCCTCTAGGCCAGCCTGCCGAACCTGCCGGCGTAGAACAGCAGAGGGTCGCCGTCGCGGTACTCCATGTACTCCACGCGGCCGATCCACAGGCGGTGGTCGCCGGCCTGGTGGATCGCATCGACCTTGCAGCCCACGTGCGCGATCGCGCCCTCGACGAAGGGGAGCTCCTTCCACCAGGTGAAGCGCGGCGCGAGGTCCTCGACCGGGCGCCCGGCGAAGTGCATCGCCAGCTCCTCCTGGTGGGCGCCCAGGACGCTGATCCCGTATCGGCGCGTCTTCGGGAGCAGCTCGTCCATGCGGCTCGCGCCGAGCGACACGACCACGAGCGGCGGATCCAGCGAGACCGACATGACGCCGTTGGCGGTCATCCCGTGGACGTGCTCACGCTGCGCCGTCGTCACGACGGTCACGCCGGTGGCGAAACGGCCCATCGCCTTGCGCAGCCTCGCGGGCGCGGAGGACCGGCTCACCTGCGTGAGCGTCGCCACGCCACGCAGCTCATCGGTCATGACCGGGGCTTCGTCTTCTCGGGGTCGTAGAACGGGAAGCAGACCACCTTGGCCGGGATGCGCTTCTGCAGCCCGTCGAGCTTGCCGATCTCCACGTCGGTCCCCAGCTCGGCGTAGCGCACCGACATGCGGCACAGCGCAATCGGCCTGCGCACGTAGGGGCTCCGGCACCCGCTCGTCACGACGCCGACGCGCTGGCGCCCGACGTAGACGAAGTCACCGTGCCCGGCCACCTCGTTGCCCTCGAGCTCGAGCCCGACGAGCACGCGCTGCGGATGCGCCCTGCGCTCCTCCAGCGCAGCGCGGCCGATGAAGTCCTCGTCGGTGGACTCCAGGGCGACCGCGAAGCCGATGCCCGCCTCGAACGGGTCGATCTGGTCGTCGAACTCATAGCCGGCGAAGATGAGCCCGCACTCGATGCGCACGACGTCCAGCGCCTCCAGGCCGAGCGGCATGATCCCGTGCTGGGCACCCGCGTCGAACACCGCGTCCCACACGGCGGGGGCATCGTTCGGATGGCAGAAGACCTCGTAGCCGAGCTCGCCCGTGTAGCCGGTGCGGGAGACGACGATCGGGATGCCGTCGTAGTCGCCGATGCGCCCGACCAGGAAGCGGAACCAGCGCAGGTCCTCCAGCGCGGTCTGCGTCGGCGGGGTCCAGACGATCTCGCGCAGGATGTCCCGCGACCGAGGGCCCTGGACGGCGATGTTGTGCAGCTGGCCGGTCGACGGCTTCACGAACGCCTTCAGCCCGAGCCGCTGCGCCTGCTCCTTCAGCCACACCCCGTCGTAGGGGTCGCCGCCCACGAAGCGGAAGTTGTCCTCGCCGAGCCGGAAGACCGTGCCGTCGTCGATCATCCCGCCGGTCTCGTTGCACAGCGCCGTATAGCTGACCTGGCCGACGGCGAGGCGCCGGACATCGCGGGTCAGGGTCGTCTGCATGAGCTGCTCGGCGTCGGGCCCGAGCACCTCCCACTTGCGCAGCGGCGTGAGGTCCATGGCGACGGCGCGCTCGCGGCACGCGTGGTACTCCGCCTGCGCGCCCTCGTTGTCGAAGCAGTGCGGCAGCCAGTAGCCGCGGTACTCGACGAAGTTCCTGGTGAGCGCGCTGGTGCGGGGGTGGAAGCCGGTCTCCTGCGTGAGCTCCGGCTCGGCGTCGGCGGTCACGCGACGGGCGATCGCCATCGAGAACCGGTTCTCCGGCGCGTAGACGCGGACGTGGACATCGGTGCACTCCCAGGCGTTGGCGGGGTCGATGTCGTCCGGGCAGGCGGACGAGGAGCAGACGAGGTCGTTCATCGCGCGCAGCAGCACGTAGTCGCCCGGCCGCGACCACGGCTCGTCGGCGAGCAGGACGAGGTCGGCGTCGAAGCTCGTGTTGTAGAAGAAGTTCAGTGCCGGCCAGCCCTTGCGCTCGGCGATCGGGTACGGCGCGAGGACGCGGTTGAAGTTCTCCGTGCAGTTGATGTGCCCGAAGTAGCCCGCGTCCTCGTAGTACTTCGAGGTGCACGCCAGGCCGAACGTGTCGTGGCGCCCGACGGTGTCGCGCACGACCTCCACCAGCGGGTCCATGTCCTGGTCGTAGAACTTCCCGTGCAACCCGGGCATCGGGTACGCGTTGCCCATGAGGGTGCGCGTCGTCGTGGCGTCCAGCCCACGCTCCAGCCCCTGCTGCAGCTTGCCCGCGTGGAACGCGAGGAAATCCGAGCACTGGCGGCCCTGGACGTCGAGCACCTGGATGTACTCGCCCTTGCGCACCTCGTAGGCCAGCGCGGTGGCGGCGTCGACGCGGAGGTCCAGCCGGGGCTCGGCGAGCGGCTCCGGGAGCTCGACCTCGGCGGTCGTCCGCGGGATCGCCCGGCGCACCTCGACGTGGAGGTCGCTCGGGGGAACCTCCCCGTCGACGACGCGACCCCCCGGCGCGCCGACGACGAGGACGGCGTCCCGCTGGGCGAGGAAGCCTGCCTCGGCCCCCGGCGGCGACGTTGGTCCGAACAGGCGGGTGCACGTGGCGTCGTCGGGCGCCAGGCCGCGCTCGCGCAGCACCGAAGCGCGCGCGTCGGGCGACGTGCCCAGCGCGCCGGGGTCCGGCGCGCCACCGGGCGTGAGCACGGTCAGCTCGGCGACCTGCCCGCCGTCGGGATCGCGCACCGTGACGCGGTCGTCCCCACGGACCGGCACGACCGTCGCGCCGCCCGCACGCACCCAGAAGACCTCGAAGCTCGGGTCGACCGGCTTGAGTCCCCCTGGAAGGAACGTCCCGGCGGCCATGCGATCAGGCGCGCGCCGCCGTCGTCTTGCTCTCGTCCTCGGCGGCCTGCGCCATGAGCTGCTCGGCGAGCTCGCGCTTCGCCGCGGGATCGAGCTTCTTGACCTCGTTCTCCACCGCTCGGCGGTTGTACGTCTGGTTCCAGTAGTCGAGGGCGTCGAAGCCGAGCAGGACCGCCTTGCCCACGAACTGGCGTAGCACCTCGTTGGTCGGGCCCATGACCCACCCGGCCTTCGCGTCGCGCAGGTAGCGCTCGAGCTCCATGTCCTTCTTGTAGCCCGAGCCGCCGCAGGCGTGCAGCATCTTGTCGACGACGTGCGCGGTGTTCTTCGCCGCCTCGAACTTGATCTGCCACGCCCAGTGCAGGTAGTTCGCCCGCGCGAACTCGCCCGGCTGCAGGATCCGCGTGTTGTCGTCGGTGTCCCTGTCGAACGCCTGGGCGACGGACATGGCGAAGATGCGACAGGCGTTCGTGTCCATCACCGCCTCGCCGACGTAGTCCTGGATCGTCGGGTAGTCGGCGACCCGCAGTCCGACGTCGACGTGGCGCTTGCGCGTCGTCTGGCGCTTGGCGATGTCGATCGCGCCCATCGCGATGCCGTTCCACACCGACGAGGAGCCGACGAGGAACCAGGGGTCGACCGCCTCGTCGTTGGATGCCGCGCCGTCGCCGACCGGGCCGACGATGCGGTCGCCGTCGATCTGGACGTCGGGGACCTCGATCGGCCCCGACTGGTTGCCACGGAGGCCCAGTGCGTCCCACGAGGAGGGGTTGGCCTTCGCCAGCTCGCCGTCGATGACGAACACCGAGAGGTCGTCGTAGCCGGAGAAATCAGGGCTCGTCGTCTGCACGACGTAGAAGTCGGCGAAGCCGCCGGACGTCGTCCAGGACGCCTTCTTGCGGACCTTGTAGCCGCCGTTGGAGCGCTCGGCGCCGGAGGAGATCGGATACCAGAAGTGCGAGCCCGTCTCGGGGTCCGAGTAGGAGAGTGTCCCGATCTTGCCGCTGTTGAGCGGGCGGATGTAGCGATCGATGAGCGCCTCGGTCGGGCGCAGCATGATCGCCTGCACGGCGCTCATGTGCATCACGTAGCACATGGCCGTCGACGCGCAGCCGTAGCGGGCGATGGTCTCGCACGTCATGGCGAAGGCCATGTGGTTCTGGCCCAGCCCGCCGTACTCCTCGGGCACGGTCAGGGCGAGGAAGCCGTGCTCGCCGAGCAGCTCCAGGTTGCGCCGCGGGTACGTGAGCGTGTCGTCGGAGATCTTCGCGTTCGCGCGGATCTCCGTCTCGCAGAGCTCGATCAGGAGGTCGCGCAGCTCGAGCTGACGCTCGGTCAGGAGCCAGTCCGGATCCCAATCCGTCCCCAGCCCGAAGTAGGGCTCGTCGCCCCAGCGCTTCTCGGCCATACCCGCCCTCCAGCGTGTCGCTCGTGGCAGGACTGTAGACAAATTGGTGCAGTGTTGTCACGTTCCCAGGATCGTCCCAGCATCGTGACGCTTGCAACGTGGTGCCGGTCGGTGGTAGAAACCGCGCGCCGCCTTTGGACAACTTTGTCCATCGAGCACCGATCCGACCGGGAAGGACGCTGCATGGCTACTGCTGTCGTCGAGGAACGCGAGCTCCTGAAGGCGATGACGTGGTGGGACGGCTTCGTCGTCGCGCTCGCCAATCCGGGGTTCCTCATCGGGTCCCTGGGCGCCTCGATCGGCGCGCTCGGCACGACTGGAGCCTTCGTGCTCTGGACGATCTCCATCTGTCTTGGTGCGTTGCAGAACAACATCCATGCCGAGCTCGCGGCCATGTTCCCGAGCAAGTCCGGTGGCATCGCGCTGTACGCACACGAGGCGTGGCGCAAGTACTTCACGCCGATCGGCCCGCTCGCGACGTTCGGCTACTGGATCGGCTGGTCGGTCGTCCTGTCGATCAACGGGCTCGTCGCCGGCACGCTCATCCAGTCCGAGTGGTTCTCCGGGTCGACGTGGGACACCTCCGGCGCCGGCTTCGACCTGACGCTGCCGATCTGCATCGGCATCGGCCTCATCGTGCTCGTGTGGCTGTTCAACGTGTACGGGGTGCGGCCGGCGGTCTGGTTCGCGTACCTGACCGGCGGGCTGCTGATGATCCCCGTGCTCGTCCTGATGTTCCTGCCGTACATCACCGGGGACTGGTCGAGCTCGAACATGCAGTGGGACATCGGCGCGAACGGCGGTCTCCCGCTCGTGATCGTCTGGCTGTACTTCATGTGTTGGTCGTCCTACGGGATGGAGGTCGTGGCGACGTTCGCCCCCGAGTACCACGACACCGAGCGCGACACGACCAAGGCGCTGCGCTCGGCGGCGCTGTTCGGCATCGCCGTGTACGCGCTGCTGCCGCTCGGCCTGGGCGGGACGCTCGGGACGGAGGCGGTGGCCGCCGACGGAACCGCCATCGCCTACTTCACCCAGGCGTTCGACGAGCTCGTCGGCAACGCCCTGGGCAACGTCATGATCGTCTGCGTCGTGGCCGGGCTCGTGCTGTCGATGAACACGGCGACGATGGATGGGTCCAGAGCCCTGTACGGCATCGCGAAGGACGGGATGACGATCAAGCAGCTCGGGACGCTCAACCGCTTCCGGGTGCCCGGCCGCGCGATGACGCTCGACGCGATCCTGAACATCCTGCTGATCTCCTACTTCGCCGGGGTGCTGGAGATCCTCGCCGTGAGCAACATCGGGTACGTGTTCGCCACGTGCACGGCGATCTCCGGCTTCCTCCTGCTGCGCAGGGACCGGCCCAACTGGCCGCGCCCGGTGAAGCTCTCGCCGATGTGGGTGCCGATCGCCGGCGTGCTGTTCGCCATCAACTCGGTCCTGCTCATCGGTGGCGGCTTCATCTGGTCTGGCGGCTTCCTGGGCATCGAGGGCTTCGGCTACGGGTGGGACAAGACCCGTATCGGCCTGCTCGTGCTGCTCGCCGCGCTCGTGCTGTGGGCCTGGCGGCGCATCGTGCAGGACAAGCAGCCCCTGCACCTGCGCGAGGATATCCCTGCCACGCCCGAGGAGCAGCTCAAGCACCCCGAGCTCGCAGCCGAGCCCATCCCGTCCTAGGAGCCGATTGAGCAAGCGACGCCGACAGTCCGCCAAGCAAGCGCGCCCGCCGCGGGAGCGCCTCGGCCGTGAGAAGCCGGGTGCGGTCCTGCGCGGGCCGCCGATCACCGTGACCTGCGAGTGCGGCGAGTCGGCGAAGCTGCCGCACGGCGAGCGGTGGACCTGCGACGGCTGCGGGCGCGCGTACGACACCGGCAAGATCCCGCGCGAGGAGTACGACGTCGTCCGCAGGACGCAGCTGCGCTACCGGGCGCTGCCGATCGCCGTCGGCACGCTCGTCGTCGTGCTCGGCATCTTCTTCACCTTGACGCACAACATCATCAACGTCTTCATCCTCCTGCCGCTCGCGCTCATGGGCTGGTTCGTGTTCCTCCGGCCGGCCCACCAGCGCCGCTACCGCAAGGCCATCGCCGACCTGCCGCGGTGGGACCTCCGTGCCGACGGGGGCTAGACAGGCCGTCTGAGATAGTGAACCTGTGAGCGAGGAGGCGCCCCAGCCCGCGTCGCGGCCGTCGCTCGTCGACGGGGCCGAGCAGGCGCTGCGCAACTGGCTGTCGCCGGGACGCCACCGCGAGGGCGACCGCCTCCCGCCCGAGCACGACCTCGCGTCCATGCTCGGCGTCTCGCGCGGCACGCTGCGCACCGCACTGCGCCGGTTGGAGGACACCGGGGAGATCGTGCGCCGCCAGGGGAGCGGGACCTTCGTGGGCCACATCGCCGGACCCGGGGCGCTGCAGGAGGGTCTGGAGCGTCTGGAGTCCTACGCGTCGCTCGCCCGCCGGCGGGGCATGCGGCTCGGGGTGCGCGACGTGCGGATCGAGACCGTCGCCGTGGACCACGCGCTTGCCGGGATGCTCGGGGCCGAGCCAGGGGCGGAGGCGGTGCGGATCTCCCGTGTCGTGCTCCAGGGGGACGCGCCGATGGCGCTGATGGTCGACACCATCCACCCATCGATCGATCTGCCGCCGGCCGACGAGCTGCGGGCCGAGCTCGAGCAGCACGGCAGCATGCTGCTCGACATCCTCATCGGCCTCGGCGTCGCCGTCGCGTTCTCCAACACGAGCATCGGCGCGTCCCTGATCGGCCCCGGCGACACCGTCGGCGATGCGCTCGGCGTCACCGGGCCGACCGCTGTGCTGTCGCTCGAGGAGATCCACCGCGTCACGTCGGGCCAGGTCACCCACCACTCGCACGACATCTTCGCGCCGGCGGGCATCGACCTCCGCGTCGTGCGCTGGGTCGAGGCGCAGCGCCCCGATCAGGTCGGGGTGGTGCCGCGACCCGCCGCGCCGGCCAAGCGGCGCGGCGGGCCGCGGCGGTCACGCAGGCGCTAGTAGGGGAGCTGCTCCGCGGCGGTCCGCGGCCCGAGCGCGTGGGCGAAGCGGGGCGGGTGCCGCACCGTTCAAGCGAGGCACATAGATGCGGCAGGGCAACAGCTGGGTGCCTCGCTCTACGAGGACGTGCCGCTATCGGTGGCGGATCAGCTCCAGGGGTAGGGACTGTTGGAGACCGGGTGCAGGTCCCCGGTCGCGAAGCGCTCGTAGCGGAACGGGCGCAGCAGCGAGGACGTCTCACCCTGCAGCACCCGAGCGATCTCACGTCCGACCGCGATCATCTTGTAGCCGTGGTTGGAGTCCGCGGCGACGAAGACGTTGGGCCGCATGTGGTCGAACACGGGGAAGTTGTCCACCGTGAACGCTCCGGCCCCGCCGGAGCGCAGCTGGCGGTACTTCGGCCGCACGCCCTCGAAGCGCCCCATGCAGTGGCTGAGCGCGGCCGACCACATGTCGGGGAAGCCGGGGTCCACCGTGCCGGTCGGGTAGGGGTCGACCTGGAACTCCGAGCCCAGCTTCAGCGGCGCCGCCCCGCCCTGCACGGACTCGCGGTCGGGCTTGAAGTAGATCCCCCACGGCTCCTCGGTGACCAGGGTGCCGTCGTCGGTGTGCAGCGGCTGGTCGGAGTCGACGTGGATCACGGCGGACTCGCGC
Source organism: uncultured Solirubrobacterales bacterium (assembly GCA_963837655.1). Classification (GTDB taxonomy): domain Bacteria; phylum Actinomycetota; class Thermoleophilia; order Solirubrobacterales; family Solirubrobacteraceae; genus CAVVSD01. The sequence continues at coordinate 108,688 of CAWIOK010000021.1, read as the reverse complement.
CCGTCGTCGGTGACGAAGGTCGCGGGGTCGACGGCGACCTCGCCCTCCTGGAGGTACCAGTACGTCCACATCGGGAGGTCCTGGGCCAGCGAGCCGTCGGGCTGGCGCACGTCCAGCCGCGCGGGGAGCCCGAGCATCTCCCACAGCGAGGCGATCCACGGGCCGACGGCGACCACGACCTGCTCGACCTCGATCCTGCCCGCGCTCGTCACGACCGCCGTGACCGCTCGCGAGTTGTCGAACTCGAAGCCCGTGACCTCGACGCCCTCGGCGATCTGCGCACCGGCGCGGCGCGCCTTGTCCGCGAGCCCGAGCATCGACTCCTTGTTGAACGCGAAGCCGCCCGCGTGCTCGTGCAGGCAGACCGTCAGCCCTGGGGCGCGCCAGTCGGAGTACAGGCTGCGCATGTGGCGCTCGACGGCCTCGGCGCCGAGGTGCAGCTCGCTCGGGTAGCCGATGCGCTCCTGGCGCTCGAACACCTCGGTGAGGTCGCCCTGCTGGCCGGGAGGGCCGAGCGCGATGTAACCCGACGGGTGGTAGTGCAGCGCCTCGGGATCGGACTCCCAGACCTCGACGCACGCGGCCATGAGCTCGGCCATCGCGGGCTGGTAGTAGTTGTTGCGCACGACGCCGCACGCGATGCCCGACGCGCCTGCGGCGACGCCGGTCTTGTCGATGACGAGGACGTCCTCGCCGTCGGCCGCCAGGTGCCAGGCGGTCGAGAGTCCGTGCACGCCGGCGCCGATGACGAGGTTCGTGACGGAGTCGGGGATCTGCGGTGGTGTGGTCATCAGTGGATGGGAGCCTCCCACCCCTCCAGGACGGGCGGGGTGTAGTGCTCGCCGACGCGCCGGGAGCCCTCGACCCACGGGCCGAGCTCGGGCTGCGGGAACTTCGCGTGGGCCTCCTTGAGGCGGATGCCGTAGGAGTTGCCCTCCTGCAGGTGCTTGATGAGCACCTTGCGCGCGATGTCGTCCTCCTGGCCCGCCGGGATCGGGAAGTAGATCTTGATGAACGCGTTGGAGTAGCGGTCGAACACGGCCGGCATGTCGTCCTCGACGAGGAGGTGGATGTCCTCCAGCCAGTTGATGTCGTCGCCCGGCGTGGCGGCCTGCAGGTCGACGTCGTCCAGCAGCGACGCGTCCTCCTGGTAGGGGTAGCGCCTCCCGGAGAGGACCTCCGCGTCGATGCCCCTCGTGCCCAGTCCGAAGTCGCTCACAGCGCCGCCTCCGGTGCGATCGGCAGCTCGTCGACCGGGTTCTCGAGGTGGCGCTCCAGCATCCGCTCGATGCGCTGCATGGCCCGCTCCTCGGTGACGCCGGGGATGTAGTCGGTGCCGGCCAGCGGCACCTTGGCCATCGCGGCCGCCTCGACGGTCAGCGCGCAGAGGTCCTCCGGCTCCAGCGAGTGCACGTCGGTCTTCCCGCACGCGCGCGCGAGCACCTGGAGCTCCAGGGTCAAGGTGTGGAGGAAGTTGTAGACGCGGTGGGCGGCCGCGTCGACCTCCAGGCGCTTGCGGAGCTCCGGGTCCTGGGTCGTGATGCCGACGGGGCAGCGGCCGGTGTGGCAGTGGTAGCACTTGCCCGCCGGCACGCCCACGGTGCCCTCGTAGTCGGTGACGCCCGGGATCTCCTTGTTGCAGTTCAGGGCCATGAGCGCGGAGTGGCCGATGGCCACGGCGTTGGCCCCGAGCGCGATGCACTTGGCGATGTCGCCGCCGTTGCGGATGCCGCCGGCCACGACGAGGTCGATCTCGTCGGCCAGGCCGACGTCCTCCAGCGCGCGGCGGGCCTCCGGGATCGCCGCCATGAGCGGGATGCCGGTCTCCTCGGCCGCGATGTGCGGCCCCGCTCCGGTGCCGCCCTCGGCGCCGTCGAGGTAGATGATGTCCGGCCCGCACTTGGCGGCCATGCGGACATCGTCGTAGACGCGGGCGGCGCCGAGCTTGAGCTGGATCGGCACCTCGTAGTTGGTCGCCTCGCGCGTCTCCTGGATCTTCAGCGAGAGGTCGTCCGGGCCCAGCCAGTCGGGGTGCCGGGCGGGGGAGCGCTGGTCGATGCCGGGCGGCAGCGAGCGCATCTCGGCGACCTGCTCGGTGACCTTCTGGCCCATGAGATGTCCGCCGAGGCCGACTTTGCAGCCCTGCCCGATGAAGAACTCGATCGCGTCCGCGAGCATGAGGTGGTGCGGGTTGAACCCGTACCGGCTCTGGATGATCTGGTAGTACCACTTCGTCGAGAGATCGCGCTCCGGCGGGATCATCCCGCCCTCGCCCGAGCAGGTCGCGGTGCCCGCCATCGACGCCCCCTTGGCCAGGGCCATCTTCGCCTCGATGGACAGCGCGCCGAAGCTCATCCCCGTGATGTACACCGGGATGTCGAGCTCGATGGGCTTCTTCGCGAACCGAGCGCCGAGCACCGTCTTCGTCTCGCACTTCTCGCGGTAGCCCTCGATGACGAACCGGGTCAGGGTCCCCGGCAGGAACATGAGCTCGTCCCAGTGCGGGATCTTCTTGAACATCGAGAAGCCACGCATCCGGTAGCGGCCGAGCTCGGCCTTCATGTGGATGTCGTCCATGACCTCCGGCGTGAAGATCCGGCTGTGGCCGAGTGCGTGGGTGGAGGACTCGTCGGACATGGGGCCTCCTAGAGGACGAGCTTGCGCTCGCTCGGCTCGAGCGTGTCGTAGTTGTAGAGCTTCTTGCCGCAGACGAACTTCTGCATCTCCGGCGGGCTGCCCAGGCCGTAGATGCGGAACTTGCGCTCGATGAGCTCGGTGTCCGCGTCGGTCCACTCGCCGGGGACGCAGTCCACGCCGAGCGACTTGACCGTGCCGGCGACGTACAGCTCGCCGTCGTACATCGAGTCGCCCAGGCCGGGGCCGGCGTTGCCCAGGATGATCTGGCGGCCGCGCTGGATCATGAAGGCGGTGTTGGAGCCCGCGTCGCCGCAGACGATGATCGTGCCGCCCTTCTGGTCGATGCCCGTGCGGGCGCCGACGCGGCCCTTGACCACGAGGTCGCCCCCGCGCATCGCCGCGCCGGTGAGCGACCCGGCGTTGCCGTCGATGATGACGACGCCGGACATCATGTTCTCGCAGGCCGACCAGCCCACGCGGCCGGTGATGTGTATCTCCGGGCCGTCGATGAGGCCACAGGCGAAATAGCCGATCGAGCCCTCGAACCGGATGCGGCAGCGGGAGAGGATCCCGACGCCCAGCGAGTGTCGCGAGCCCGGGTTGAGGACCGTGACGTCGCGGACGCCCTGGTCGTAGATCAGCGAGCGCAGCTCGAGGTTGATCTGCCGCGTCGTGAGGTCTCGGGCGTCGAACGTCGCCCTGCCGTCCTCGATCACGGAGACGTGCGGGACGGTGTCGTTCAGCTCGACGAGCCCGCGGTCGTCCATGGTGGGGCGCCCGTTGGCGGGTGCGGCTACCGGCTCCACACCATCACCTCGCTCTCGTACGGGTCGTAGGTGTCGATCTCGCGGTCGAGGACCGCGCGGATGGCGATCTCCTCCGAGGCCAGCGCGACCACGTCGTCGCCCTCGTAGAGCACGAGCGGCTTGGCCGCCAGCTCGTCCTTGGCCATGCCGAGCTCGTTGCCGGTCACGGCGAGGTAGGTGAAGACGCCGTCCAGCTCGTCGAGGCTGCGGTGCATCGCGGCCTCGAGCGAGTCGCCGTCGTCCATGCGCTCGGCGAGGTACACGGCGATGATCTCGGAGTCGCACTCGGACTGGAAGCGGTGCCCGGCGCGCTCCAGGCGCCGGCGCCACTGGTGGTAGTTCGTGAGCTGGCCGTTGTGGACGACCGCGACGTCGGAGAACGGATAGGCCCAGTACGGATGCGCGCCGGAGATGTCGACATCGGACTCCGTCGCCATGCGGACGTGCCCGATGCCGTGGGTGCCCTGGAACCGCTGCAGGCCGTACTCGCCTGCGACCGTCTGCGCGTCGCCGATGTCCTTGATGATCTCCAGCGTGTGGCCGAGGGACAGGACCTCGGTGCCGCGGATGTCCTCGACGCGGTCGGCGAGCCCTTTGAGGTCGTCGCCGTCGTAGGCGAACGTCACGGTCATCGCGTGCGGGCTGGTGTCGAGGGTCTCGAGCACCCGCGCGCCCGCCGCGTCGAGGCGCCGGCGGACCTCGCCGCGGTTGCGGGTGATGCGCTGGTCGAAGTCGAAGTCACGCTCGGCGTTGACGTCGGCGAGCTTGACGTGCATGACCCAGTCGTCCGACGGCGGGCGGTACAGCGCGTACCCGGTCGAGTCCGGCCCGCGGTGCTTCATCGACTGCAGCATGCGGGCCATGTCGTCGCCGATGGACGTGGAGCCGTTGCGGTAGATGAGGCCGGCGATGCCGCACATGTCAGCGAGCCTTCCGATGTCTCGGGGGTGGCAGAAGGGAGGCTCTGCCGAGCTTCTGCCGACCGTGAGGTGAGGCGCAGCCGAACCTCACGGCAGGACCTCGAGGTACTCGTCGCGCTCCCAGTCGGTGACCGCGGCCAGGTAGCGCTCCCACTCGTCGCGCTTGTAGTGGCGGAACACCTCGTAGAGGCGACCGGGCATCGCGCTCTTGACGACCTCGTCGGCGTGGAGCGCGTCGAGCGCGGCGCCGAGCGAGTCGGGGACCTTCTCGATCTCCTCGCCGGCCTCGAGCAGCTCGTAGGTGTTGCCGGTCTGCGGCTCGCCCGGGTCGCTGGAGCTGCGGATGCCGTCCAGCCCCGCCTGCAGCAGCGCCGCGACCGTGAGGTAGGGGTTGCAGGCGGAGTCGACGCCGCGGTACTCGAACCGGCCGCCGCTCGCGACGCGCACGGTCGTCGTGCGGTTCTGCCAGCCCCAGTTCTTGTAGATGGGCGCCCAGAACCCCGTGTCCCACATCCGGCAGTAGGAGTTGACCGTCGAGTTGCCGACGCACATGAGCGCGCCGAAGTGGTCCAGCAGACCACCGAGGAAGTGCCGTGCCGTGTCCGACAGCTGGGCCGGCCCGCTCGGATCGTGGAACACGTTGACGCCGTCGTCGTCGACGAGCGTGAAGTGGTGGTGGTGCCCGTTGGCCGACACGCCGGTGAACGGCTTGGGCATGAACGTCGGCAGCAGGTCGTGCTTGCGCCCGACCGCCGCGCAGATCTGGCGGTAGGTCGTGATGTTGTCGGCAGTCCGGACCGGGCGGTCGAAGCGGAAGTTCAGCTCGAGCTGCCCGGGGGCGTCCTCGTGGTCGCCGTAGCTCATGTCCAGGCCGAGCGCCTGCCCGTACTCGACGACGTCGAGGAGGACCGGACGGAGCTCCTCGAACTGGTGGATGTGGTAGCAGTACGGCTTCGTGACGCCGGTCGGCACCTCGCCGTCGCGCGGCTTGCGCAGCCACATCATCTCCGGCTCGATCCCGATGAGGAAGTGCAGCCCGAGCTCGGCCTCGAACTCCGACACGACGCGCTTGAGGTTCTGGCGCGGGTCGGCGTCCATCAGCTCGCCGGTCTCGGTGTCGTAGCAGTCGCAGTACACCCGAGCGACGCGCGTATCCCACGGGAGGACGGCGAACGTGTCGAGGTCGGCGATCGCGGCCAGCTCGGATTCCTCGGGGCCGAACCCGATGTACGCCCCGAGGCGGTCGGTGAAGAGGTTGGCGGTCGCGCCGTACACGAGCTGGTAGCCCTTCTCGGCGACCTGCGGGAAGAACGACGAGACGACGCCCTTGCCCATGACGCGCCCGGTCACCGACACCTGCTGGAAGAAGACGTACTTGATGCCCTCCGCCTCGATACGGCGGGTCAACGTCTCGATCTGGGCGGCCCGGCCCGGCTGGTTGCGGGCCTCCTCCAGCGTCGCCGGGGGCATGGTGACACGAGCGCTCTGGAGCACCGTGGCAACTCCGCCCCCGAAGGCGTGCTGAGGCGTGGCGACCTGGGTGGCACCGCCGTCGCTGCTCGCGTCTGGCATCGTCGTCTCCCTCGCCGGGGTCTGGGTCGGCGGCACCATACCAGTGGCTTGAACAAATGGGTACAAGAGAATGGGGTCCCTAGATGGCACGACGGACATTGAGCGGAGCGGCGATCGTCAGCGGTGGCGCATCCGGGCTCGGAGCGGCGACCGCGGAGGCTCTCATCGAGCACGGGGTCGCGGTGCTGCTGGCTGACGTCAACGACGAGGTCGGGACGGCGACGGCCGAGCGTCTCGGACCCCTCGCGACGTTCCGGCGCACCGACGTCACCGACCCCGACGACGTGCAGGTCGCGGTCAACCAGGCCGCTGCGCTCCATGAGGACGGGCTGCGCTACAGCGTCGCCTGCGCGGGCATCGGCGTGGTCGGCCGGATCCTCTCCAAGCGCGGGCCGCACGACCCGGCCCTCTTCCGCAAGACCATCGAGGTCAACCTGCTCGGCACGTTCCACCTGCTGCTCGCCGCCGCGCAGGCGATGGTGGAGAACGAGCCGATCGACGGCGAGCGCGGCCTCCACGTCGGCACCGCGTCGGTCGCGGCGTACGACGGCCAGATCGGCCAGGTCGCCTACTCGGCGTCCAAGGGCGGCATCGTCGGCATGACGCTGCCGGCCGCGCGCGACCTCGCGCAGCACGGCATCCGCGTGAACGCGATCGCGCCGGGCATCTTCGACACGCCGATGGTGGCCGGTCTGCCCGACGCGGCTCGCGAGTCGCTCGCGAGGGCGATGCCGTTCCCGCAGCGCCTCGGGCTCCCGGAGGAGTACGCGCAGCTCGTGGTGGACCTCGCGCAGAACGGATACATCAACGCGGAGACCATCCGCCTGGACGGGGCGGTGCGACTTGCCCCTCGGTGAGCTGGGGGCCGAGGGCCGCGCGTTCCTGTTCACGGGAGCGCGCAGCGCGAACAAGTTCACCGACACGCCGGTCAGCGAAGGCAAGCTGCGTGACATCTACGAGCTGTTCCACTACGCGCCGACGCAGTCGAACACCAACCCGCTGAGGATCCTCTTCGTCCAGTCGCCGGCGGCGCGGGCACGGCTGCTGCCGCATATGTCCGAGGGCAACCGGGAGAAGACGTCGACGGCGCCCGCGACGGCGGTGCTCGCGGCGGACCTGGACTTCCACGAGTTCATCCCGCAGCTGTTCCCCACGCGGGCGCAGGCGCGCGAGCGCTACGCGGGCGACCCGGAGCTGCGCGAGCGTCACGCCCGGTTCAACGCCGGGCTGCAGATCGGCTACTTCGTGCTGGCCGTCCGCGCCGTCGGGCTTGCGGCCGGGCCGATGGCGGGCTTCGATGCGGCGGGTGTGGACGGCGAGTTCCTTGCGAACTCGACCTGGCGGTCGCTCGTCGTGGTGAACATCGGCGAGCCCGCCGAGGGCGCGTGGTTCCCGGAGCGCCTGCCGCGCCTGGACTTCGACCAGGCGGCGCGGATCGTGTAGGCGCCGCGCCGGGCCTGGGGCGCGCGGTGCGGTTCGGCACGGACTATTCACCACTACGGGCTTGTGGAGTTGACAAACGCCTGTGGAGCGCTACCGTAGACGCACTGCTACACGCTTGTGAAGCGGTATGGATTCTCCGGCTCCTTCCCGCCTGGCACGAGGTGAAGCGCAATGACCGCCCCCGCAACGCGCAGCCCCGTCCTCCGATGATCAGCGCGCTGCTCTTCGGGCTGGTCATCGGCTTGATCCTCGGCATGGTCGGTGGGGGCGGCGCGGTGCTCGCCGTCCCGGCACTCGTCTACGCCGTCGGGCTGGACGTCCACGCGGCGACCACGGCAAGTCTCGCCGTGGTCGCTGCCGGCGCGGCGACGGGAGCGGTCGGGCAGGCCCGCCGCGGCGCGGTCTGCTGGACGTCGGCGGCGTGGTTCGCCGTGGCCGCGTCGGCCGGCAGCGTCATCGGGACGGTGGCCAACCGCGCGCTGGGAGGCGCAATGTTGCTGCTGCTGTTCAGCGCCGTGATGCTGCTCGCCGCGTGGGCGACCTGGCAGCGTGCCGGCTCGCCGGCATGCGGTGTCGGTGGATGTCCCCCGGCCCGCGCTCGCATCCTGATCCCCGCCGGCCTGGTCGTCGGGGCGCTGACGGGCCTGGTGGGCGTGGGCGGCGGCTTCGTCGTGGTCCCGGCGCTTGCGATCGGGCTGAGCTTCGGGATGCGCGAGGCGATGGGCACCTCCATGGTCATCGTCGCGATCGTGTCGCTGTGCGGATTGCTCGCACACGTGGCCGCCGGCGGTCACCTCGACGTCCCCATCGCCGCGGCGATGGGCGGCGCCGCCGTCACTGGAGCGCTGCTGGGCCCGCGGTTCGCCGATCGGATCTCGACGCGAGCGCTCGGTCGGGGCTTCGCGGTGCTCGTGGTGTGCGTCGCGCTCGGCGTTGCAGGGGCCACCGTCGCCGGGGTGAGCGTGTGACAATTAACAACTCTACGTTTGTACGCTATTGTAGGAGTCACGCAGGAACCAACCCCTCGCAGCAGGAGCGCCCATGACCCCCACACCCTCAACCACCACCTCGATCACCGCCACGGATCTCGCCGAGCGCCTGGCGCACGGCGCGCACCTGACCGTTCTGGATGTGCGCGACGACGCTGCGTGGGGCATCGAGGCCCCCGGCGCGACCCGGCGCCACATGCCCGCGACTGCCGTCCTTGCCGACCCCCAGCGCGCAGCCGAGGGTCTTGCCGGGCCCGTCGCAGTGGTCTGCAACCGCGGCATCACCGCACAGGCCGTCGCGCAGGCGCTCCGCGCCGAGGGCGTCGACGCCCTGCCCGTGGAAGGCGGCATGCGTGGCTGGATCGGCGCGCTGCAGTCACGACCGGTCGACCTCGGGATCGAGGGCCTGTCAGTGCTGCAGGTCCAGCGTCCCGGCCGCGGCTGCCTGTCCTACGTGATCGCCTCGGGCACCGAGGCGCTCGTCGTCGACCCGGCGCCCGACGCCGGCTTCTACGTCGCGCTGGCGGCCGAGCTCGGCGCCACGATCACCGACGTCGTCGACACCCATCTGCACGCCGACCACCTCTCCGGCGCACGCGCCCTGACCGAGCAGACCGGAGCGGCGCTGCGCCTTCCGGCGCCGGCGCTCGAGCGCGGTATCGCCTACGCCGTCACGCCGTTGCACGACGGAGACGTGATCGCCATCGGCGACATCACCGCCCGCGCGCTGGCGCTTCCCGGCCACACGACCGACATGACCGGGCTGCTGATCGCCGACCGGGCGCTGCTCAGCGGCGACTCGCTGTTCGCCGACGGGATCGCCCGCCCGGACCTGCAGCAAGGTGATCCCGAAGGCGCTCGCGCAATGGCCCGCACGCTGCACGCCACGCTGCACGAGCGTGTCCTGGCGCTCGGCGACGACGTCGTGCTCCTGCCCGGCCACACGCACCCGGGGGTGCACGCGACCGCGATCGCCCCGTCTCTGTCGGCGGTGCGCGCCGCCGTGCCCGAGCTGCGGATCGCTGACCCGGCGCAGTTCGCCGAGGCGCTGCTGGATGAGATGCCTCCCCGGCCGGCCAACTACGAGACCGTCATCGCTGTCAACGCCGGCAACCACCCTTTCGACCTCGAGCTGGAGACGGGCGGCAACAGCTGCTCGACCCGCTGACCCGATCACGGAGATCGATCATGACGCTTCCCAGCCCCATCCCGATGGACCTGGCCGAGATGATCGCCGCACGGCTGCGCGTGATCGGCGACCCGAACCGCATCCGCATCCTCGACCAGTTGCGCGAGGGGGAGTTGTCGGTCGCGCAGATCACCGAGCGCCTGGGCACCAGCCAGCAGAACGCCTCCAAGCATCTCGGCGTGCTCCTGCAGGCGGGGATCGTCTCGCGCCGCAAGGAAGGCACGAGCTCGTACTACAGCGTCGCCGACCAAGGCGTCTACGAGCTGTGCGAGCAGGTCTGCGGCGGTCTGCAGAAGCAGCTGGCCGAGCTGACCCAGTTGGTGGAGGGATCACGATGAGCACGCTCGCCGACACGTCGCGCCCGGCCGACCTCGCCGCGCGGCGCAGCGGCTGGTCGTTGGAGCGCATCCTGTTCGCGACGGCCGGCACCGTGACCCTTGTCGGCGCGCTGCTCGTCGCCGTCGTGAGCCCGTGGTTCCTGCTGCTCGTCGCCTTCGTCGGGGTCAACCAGTGGCTCTTCGTCACCTTCGGCGACTGCCCCGCCTCGCTGATCCTCACGCGGTTGCTGCACGTGCCTCGCGCCGCGCCGCACTGAGCGGCTTTCCCACACGCCCCGTCGTACCTGCCCCCGATGTGTTCGCGCAGGCGGACCGGCAGGCTGACTGCACCGACCGTTGCGGAGAACCTCTGATGAGCACAACCGTCCCCAGGCCACCGACCCCCCGCGCCGCGCAGCCGACCCCGGCGGCCCGGCGGTCCGGGCCGATCGGTCGCCTGGGCCGCTACGCCGCCACCAACACCCGCACGGTGTTCATCGCCTGGGCGGTCGTGGCCGTGGCGCTCGGGTTCTTCGCGCCGCGCGTCGAGACCGCGCTGTCCGGCGCGGGCTGGCAGGCCAACGGGTCGCAGTCCGTCCAGGTCCGCGATCTCGTCCAGCGGGAGTTCGCCGGCCTGAACAGCACCGGCTTGATGGTCGTGGTGCACAGCCCGACCCAGACCACAGCGTCGCCGGCCTTCCAGCAGACGATCCGGCGGGTCGCCGCCAAGCTCGAGACCGATGGTCGCGTCGCGTCCGTCAGCTTGCCGCAGGCCGGACAGACGATCTCGCGTGACGGCCACACCGCCATCGTGATGGCAGGCGCGAAGGCCGACGCCAACACGATGGTCCGCGCCGCCGACGATCTCAAGGCGCCGGTCACCTCGCTGGGCACCAAGGACGTGCAGGTCGCGCTGACCGGCGCGTCGGGCATGTGGTCGGACTTCAACGAGGCCAACCGCAGCGCGATGATGCGCTCGGAGATGTTCTCCTGGCCGGTGACGCTCGGCATCCTCGTGCTCGCGTTCGGCTCCTTGGTCGCAGCCGGCCTGCCGCTTCTGCTGACCATCCTCGGCCTGATGGCCTCCGCCGGATCGCTGTTCCTGCTCACCAAGGTCAGCCCGATCTCGATCTGGGCGATGAACTTCGCGCTGATGTTCGCCCTCGCGCTGGGCATCGACTACGCGCTGTTCATCGTGATGCGCTTCCGCGGCGCCCTGTTCGGGATGCACGAGAACCGCATCGACGCCGTCGAGGAGACGATGGACACCGCCGGCAAGGCCGTCCTGTTCAGCGGCGTCACGGTGCTGATCTCGCTGACCGCCGTGATGCTCGTCAACAGCCCGGCGTTCCGATCGATGGCCGTCGGGATCATGCTCTCGGTCATCTTCATCCTCGCCGCGACGCTGACGCTGCTCCCGGCCGTGCTCGGCAAGCTCGGCACGAAGGTCGACAACGTCTCGCTGCCGTGGGTGCATCACGGCGAGCACCGGTCCGCCCGCTTCGCCGCCTGGGGCGAGTACCTGTGGCGGCGTCCGTGGGCCCTCGGCATCGCAACGGTCGCCGTCCTCGGCGCCCTGGCGATCCCCGTGTTCTCGCTGAGCACCGGCATGCCGTCGATCAAGGTCGTCCCCAAGACCGACACCAGCCGCCAGGGGTACGAGCTCGTCCAGCGGGCCTTCGGCATCGGCGCTCCCGGCGCCCTGCAGGTCACGGCACCGGCCGCCGACGGGGCGCGCGTGCGCGCCGCGCTGGTCGCCGACCCGGCGATCGCGCAGGTCACGCCGCCGCGGCCCGGCGCCTCCGGGAACGTCGTGCTGCTGCAGGCCATCCCGAAGGTCGACCCGTCCTCCAAGCAACTCGGCACGGCGATCGACCGACTGCGCGGCACGCTTCCTGCCGGGACCATGGTCGGCGGCGCGCCGGCCGAGAACCACGACCTCGAGACCGAACTGGCCAACAAGACACCCCTGGTCATCGGCGTCGTGCTCGGGCTCGGCTTCCTGCTGCTGCTCATCGCGCTGCAGGCCCCCCTGATCGCCGCGATCGGCGTGCTCACCAACCTGCTGGCGACCGGCGCCGCCTTCGGCGTCGCCAAGCTGATCTTCCAGGAGGGCCACGGCTCCGGCCTGCTCGGCTTCGAGCCCCAAGGGTTCCTGGACGCGTGGGGCCCGGTGTTCTTCTTCGCGATGATCTTCGCGATCAGCATGGACTACACCGTGTTCCTGCTGAGCAGCGCCAAGGAGCATTGGGACCGCACCGGTGATGCCAAGGACGCGATGGTCGGCGGCCTCGCGCACTCCGGCCGCGTGATCTTCGCCGCCGGTGCCGTCATGGTCGCCGTGTTCTTCACCTTCGCCCTGAGCGGACCTCTGCCGCCGAAGGAGATGGGCATCATCCTCGGCGTCGCCGTCCTGCTCGACGCGCTGCTCGTGCGCCTGATGCTCGTGCCGATCCTCCTGCGCCTCACCGGCACCGCGGCCTGGTACCTGCCGCGGTGGCTGGAACGCATCCTCCCCAACGTCAAGTTCGGACACTGAGCCATGGGATTTCTCGGCCGCCTGACCGGCTCCGACGCACTGACGCCCGCCGCCGCCGCGGCGGGCGCCGCAGACAGCAGCCTCGTCCTCGTCGACGTCCGCGAGACCGCTGAGTTCACCGCGGGACATGCGCCCGACGCACGTCACATCGCGCTCGGTCACCTCGCCCCGAGCCTCGATGGGCTCCGGGGCGAGGGGCGTCCCATCGCGTTCATCTGCCGCTCAGGCGCCCGCAGCGCCCGCGCGACACGCCAAGCGCGCAGAGCAGGCATCGATGCGCGCAACGTACGCGGTGGGATGATCGCCTGGGATCGAGCCGCCCTCCCCACGACGTCCGGCGGCGGGGCGCGCCACCGGCGCTGATTCGAGCGTAGTTCTCCTCAGCGTCCCTGCCGACGACTACCGATGCCGGTGTCGCAGCAACGCACGAGGATGACCCCTTCACCACTGGCTAGCAGCCCTCGCGCGTATGCGAGCGAGGACTCGAACGGAGACCGGCGTCAATGTTGTCGTCCAACTCACAACGGGTCGTCGTGCTTGGTTCGAGCTTCGCCGGACTGACCGCGGCGCTGGAGCTACGCAAGCACCTCGACGACGGTCACGAGGTCGTCGTGCTCGACCCGCGCGATCACTTCACGTTCATCCCCTCGCTGATCTGGCTGCCGTTCGGCCTCCGCGACCGCGACGACGTCACGTTTCCGCTGGCGCCGCTGTTTGCGAAGAAGGGCATCGAGTTCATCCACGAGGCCGCAGCGAAGATCGACACCGCAGCGCACACCGTGACGACCCCCACCGGCCGCGAGATCACCTACGACAAGCTTCTGGTGGGCACTGGCCCCCGGCTCGCGTTCGAGAGGATCGCGGGCCTCGGTCCCGATGACGGCTTCACACAGTCGGTCTGCAACGTGGAGCACGCCGAGCAGGCTGCTGAGGCATGGCAGCGCTTCCTGCAAGAGCCCGGCCCCGTGGTCGTCGGCACCGCCCAGGGCGGCTCGTGCTTCGGTGCGTCCTACGAGTTCCTCTTCAACGTCCACCACCGCATCCAGAGGGCGGGTCTGCAGGACGTCGCGCCGGTCACGTTCCTCAGCGCCGAGCCGTATCTGGGTCACTTCGGACTCGGCGGCGTCGGCGACTCCTCCAAGCGCGTCACCCAGTTCCTCGACCACCTCGGCATCGAAGGCATCCCCAACAGTGTCATCAGCGAGGTCCGAGACGGGGAGATCGAGCTCGAAGGCGGCCGAGTCCTCCCCTTCGCCTACTCGATGATCGTCCCGCCGTTCGCCGGCGTGGACGCGGTGCGCGAGAGCGAGGGCCTGGCCAACCCGATGGGCTTCATGCCCGTCGACGACCGCTACCGCCATCCTGAGCTGCCCGACGTCTACGCGGCCGGCGTCGCCACCGCGATCGCGCCGCCCGAGGCGACCCCCGTGCCCGCCGGCGTCCCCAAGACCGGCCAGATGAGCGAGATGATGGCCAAGGTCGCCGCGCAGAACATCGTCGCCGACGTCACCGGCAGCGCCGAGCATCGAGACCTGGCCCTGGCCGATCTCTCGGCCATCTGCATCCTGGACGCCGGCAACAACGGCATCATCTTCAAGGCCGACCACGTCCTCGCCCACGGCCTCTACGCGAACGACAGCCAGCCGACCGCCCGCGTGATGTCCGGTCCCCAGGCCCACTGGGCCAAGCTGGCCTTCGAGCGCTACTTCATCGCGAGTCGCAAGCGCGGCATGGTCGGCGTCTGAGCGGGTGGTCGTAGCGTCGTCGCACACGGGTTCCGTCCGGCGTTCGCGCCGAGGGCGGCCACCGGCACGCCGGCCACCGCCGGAGCCTCCGCCTCGGTGAGCCGTTCGAGCGGCCCGGCGCCGCGTCAGAGCTTGCGCGGAAGCGGCGCCCGGGGCAGCGCACCCGCCGACCCGGGCCGCAGGCCGTCGAGCACGACGCCGAGGAAGCGCTGCCAGATCCGCGGGTCGACCTCGCGCGCGCTCGGCGGGACGCGCGCGACGATCGAGGCCAGGGTGACCAGGTCGGTGACGGTCACGTCGTCGCGCACCGCTGCCGCGCCCCGCGCTCTGGCGAGCGGTGGCGTCATCGCGTCGAGGAACCGCGACCGCACCTCCAGCAGCTGCGGTCGGCCGCCCGCCTCGGCGACGGCGTCGAACAGGCCCTGATCGCCGGCGAAGCCGCCCGCGAGCGCCGTGATGGTCCCGGCCAGCGCGTCCCACGGGTCGTCGGCGGTCGCCGCGGTGGCCATCTCGCCGAGCGTGAGCTCCGCGCGCTCGTCGAGGATCGCCCGGACAAGGTCGTCCTTGCAGGCGAAGCGGCGGTAGAGCGTTCCTATCCCCACGCCGGCCTCGCGGGCGATGGCGTCGACGCCGGCGTCCACGCCGTCGCGCGCGATGACGGCCGCGGCAGCCTCCAGGATCCGGCGGCGGTTGCGCTCGGCGTCGGCGCGGAGGGGCCGCTCGGTGGCTGACATCGAGGCGCAGCGTAGCGATGAACCGGAGCGGAATGCTCCGGTAATGGTATTTTGCGCGCCTCGTGCCGAGTCCTGCACAGCCCGGTCACGTCGTGCAGCGCACGACGCCGATCATCTCCGTCCTGCTCCTCGCGGGACTTGCCTACGCGCTGTCGCAGACGATGGTGTTCCCCGCGCTTCCGTCCATCGCCGAGCACTACGGCGCCGGAGCGGAGGCAGCGTCGTGGGTGCTGACCGCCTTCTTCCTCTCGGCGTCCATCGCGACGCCCATCTTCGGGAAGCTCGGCGACCTCTACGGCAAGGACCGCATGCTGCCGGTCGTCCTCGGCCTGCTGTGCCTCGGCTCGATCATGTGCGCGCTCGCCCCGAACGTCGGCTGGGTCATCGCCGGCCGGGCCATCTCGGGCGCGGCGGGCGGCATCTTCCCGCTGGCCTTCGGGATCATCCGCGACACGTTCCCGCCCGCGCGCGTCCCAGGCGCGATCGGGCTGCTCAGCGCGGTGTTCGGGGTCGGCGGCGGCATCGGGCTGCCGATGTCGGGGATCCTCGCCGAGCACGCGGGCGTGCCCTGGCTGTTCTGGAGCGGGCTCATCATCGCCTTTCCCGCCATGGTCGGGGTGGCGCTGCTCGTGCCGCGGTCGCCGCGGGTGCCGGGAGCGAAGGTCGACTGGGTGGGAGCCGCCCTGCTCAGCCTGAGCCTCGTGCTGCTCCTGCTCGGCGTGACCGAGGCGAACTCGTGGGGCTGGAGCTCGCCGAAGACCATCGGGCTGCTCGTGGGCGGGCTCGTCGTGCTGGGGTTCTGGTTCCGGGTGGAGCGGGTCGTGTCCGAACCGCTCATCGACCTGCGCCTGCTACGGCTGCGCGCGGTGCTGGCCACGAACGTCGCGACGTTCTTCATCGGGTTCGCGATGTTCTCCGCGTTCGCGCTCATCCCGCGGTTCGTCCAGGCGCCGGTGAGCACCGGCTACGGGTTCAGCGACTCGGTGACGACGGCGGGACTCATCCTGCTGCCCAGCGCCATCATCCAGCTCATCGTCGGCCCCATCGCGGGCCGCCTCGGCGCGCGGTTCGGCTTCCGGGTCACGCTCATCACCGGCTGCCTCGCGGCTGTCATCAGCTTCGTGATGCTCGTCGTGTGGCACGACACGGCGCTCCAGCTGCTGGTCGCCGGGATCTTCCTCGGGGCGGGCGTCGCGTTCAGCTTCGCGTCGATGGCGAACCTCATCGTGTCGGCGGTGCCGCAGTCCGACGTCGGCATCGCGACCGGCATCAACACGATCATGCGCACCGCCGGCGGAGCGTTCGGCTCGGCGGCGGTCACGGCGATCCTCGCGGGCAGCGCGACCGGCGTGGACGGGCTGCCGACCGAGGGCGGCTATACCGCGGCCTTCATCGCCTCGGTCGTGGTCGGGCTGCTCGCCGTGCTCGCGGCGACGTTCGTCCCGCGCCCGTCGACCGCCCCGGTCGGCGTCCGCGCTCCGGCGCCCGCCGGGTAGTCCGACCAGGCGCGCAGCCGCAGCTCCAGGCGCGAACCGCCGGTCGCGCGCAGCTCGCCCTCCATCGCCTCCGCGAGGCCGCGCGCGATCGCCAGCCCGAGACCGGAGCCGGCCCGCCCCTGTGCGTCGGCGCCGCGGACCCAGCGTTCGAAGAGCCGCTCGCGGTCGGCGTCGGGAAGCCCGGGGCCTTCGTCCTCCACGCGCACCACCGCGTCGTCGCCCTCGCGCGCGAGCGTCATCGTCGCCGTCCCCATGCCGTGGACCTGCGCGTTGTCGACGAGGATGCCGAGGATCCGCAGGACGGCGGCGCTGTCGGCGAGGGCGTGGACCGGCCCCGGTGCGTCGATCTCGAAGCCGACGTCCCCACGGAGCCGCTCGGCGAGCTCGACGAGCTCCGTCGCCTGCAGCGCGGGGTGCACGCCACCGTCGATGCGGCTGAGGTCGAGGAGATCGGAGGCCAGCGTCACGAGCCGGTGCGTCTGGCGCAGGGCGCCGTCCGCGCGGCGACGGGTCTCGGTCCCCTCGCCGAGGTCCTCGGCCAGCAGCTCGAGGCTGCCCTGCAGCGTCGCGAGCGGCGTGCGCAGCTCGTGCGAGGCGACCGAGAGGAACTCCTGGCGCCCGGCCTCCTCGCGCAGCAGCCGGCGGCGCATGTCCTCCAGCGCGCGGGCGACCTCGCCGACCTCGTCGCCGATGTCGTCGACGCCGACAGGGTGCTCGAGGCCCTCGTCGTGCAGGGCGCGCGCGTCGTCGCGCAGGCGGCGCATGCGCCGCAGCACCCCGCCGGATGCGAGGGCGGCGAGGACGGCGCCCGTCAGCAGTCCGATGAGCGCGGCGAGCGGCAGTGAGCTGCGCACGGCCGCGGCCGCAGCGCGGGTGTCTCCCAGCGGCTTGCGGATGACGAGCGTGACGTGCTGGTCCCCGCGGGCGCGCGCGCCTGCGCGGACGATCGCGGCGTTGCCGACGACCCCCTCGCGGACGTCGTCGCGCCGTGGCAGCGGGGTCGTCCGCGCCTCCGTCCCCTCGTCGGGATCGGTGTCGGCGAGGACCTCCCCGCGCGCCCCGAGCAGCGCGACCTCTCCGCCCGCCCTGCGTCGCAGGTCGCGGACGACGCGGCGCGCGCCCGGCGATCCGGGGCGCAGCGTGCCGCGCGGGAGCTCGCCGATGCCGAGCCGCGCGGTGCGCGCGAGCTGGCGCAGCTCGTTGAGCTGGTCGCGCTCGAGACGGTGCTCCAACGGGGGCAGGAGCGTCAGCGTCGCGGCGACCAGCGTCGCGATGCTCGTCCCGACCATGGCCAGGACGAGCCGCGAGCGCAGGCGCCGCGGGCGCATGATCATGCCGCCAGTCGGTACCCCGCGCCGCGGACGGTCGCGATCGTGGCGGGATCGCCACCCGCCTCCGTGAGCTTCTCGCGCAGGTGGTGGACGTGGACGTCGATCGCGCGCGGGTCGCGGAACGCGTCGTCGCCGAAGATCGCGCGGACGAGCTCGACCCGCGAGCGCACGCCGCCGGCGGCGTGCATGAGCGCCTCCAGGACTGCGAACTCCGACGGCGTCAGACGCAGCTCCGCGCCCTGCCAGCAGACCGTCCTCGCGTCGGCGTCGAGCTCGAGGGCGCCGGTGCGCATGGCGCGTGACCCGACGGTCGCGCCCGGCGGGACCGACAGGCGCCGCAGCGCGGCGCGCACCCGGCTGCGCAGCTCTGCGATGCCGACCGGCTTGCGCACGTAGTCGTCGGCGCCGGCCTCGAGCGCGAGCACGATGTCGGCCTCGTCGCCCCGCGCCGTCAGCACCATGACGAACGGCTCCATGTCCGACGCGCGCAGGCGGCGGCAGACGCCGATGCCGTCGGGGCCGCGCGGACCGAGGCCCAGGTCCAGCAGCACGAGCTCGTGGCTGTCGGCGGCGAGCGCGTCGAGCGCTGCCTCGCCGTCCGGGACGGCACGGACGTCGTGGCCCTCCGCGCGCAGCGCGCCGACCAGGACGTCCCGGAGGTCGTCGTCGTCCTCGACGAGCAGGATGCGCGCGCACATGAGGAGCCGAACGGTAGCTCGCCGTCACACGGTCGCAGCGATCTCCCAACGGACTCCCAACACGCCGCAACCGCGGGGCAACCAGGGGCTTGGGGGCCGCTCAGCGCGCCCACGCAGCATGGCGCCATGACCGTCGTCGTCGATTCCCACGCACCGGCCGTCCCGGCCGATCTGCGTCTCCCGGGCCTGACCGTCGTGCTGCCCTGCCTCGATGAGGAGGACAACGTCGTGCCCGCTGTCGCGGAGGCGCTGGCCGCCGCCGAGCTGTGCGCCAGTGGCGTCGAGGTCGTCGTCGTCGACGACGGCTCGACGGATGCGACCCGCGAGCGCGCCGAGGCGCTCGCCGCTGCCGACGAGCGCGTCCGGGTCCTCGTGCACCCGGCCAACCGCGGCTACGGGGCCGCGGTCCGATCCGGGATCGAGGCGGCGCGCATGCCGTGGATCCTGCTCACGGACGGCGACCGCCAGTTCGATCTGACCGAGCTCGCCGGGCTGCTGCCGCTCGCGGCCGGCCACGACCTCGTGGCGGGCTACCGGATCGATCGCCAGGACGGCGTCGCGCGGCGGGCCGCCGGGCGCGCGTGGAGCTGGCTGACGCGTCGCACGTTCGGCTTCGGGGTCATGGACGTCGACTGCGCCTTCAAGCTGGTGCGGACCCGGTTGGTCCGCCGCATCGAGCTGACCTCCGACGGGGCGATGGTCTCCGCGGAGCTGCTCGCGCGGGGCCTGCGCGACGGGTGGGACATCGCCGAGATGGGCGTGCACCATCGCCCGCGTGTCGCGGGCGCGCCGACCGGGGGCAGCCCGCTGGTCGTGCTGCGCGCGTTCCGCGAGCGCCGCGCGCTCCTGCGGGATCTGCGGAGGAGCGAAAGACAGGGTCGCGCCGCACCGCAGGGCCGTCTCATCCATCACTGACGTCGTCCTTCTCGCACTGCTCGCCGGGCTGCTGCGGCTGCCCGGCCTGGGGCAGATGGCAGACGACCCGTTCTACGACGGGGCGGTCCGCAGCATGGGCGGCGGGTGGCACGCGTTCCTGACGGGCGCGATCGACCCGGCTGCGACCGTCGCGATCGACAAGCCGCCCGGCTACCTGTGGCTGCAGGTGGCCACGACGAAGGTGCTGGGCTTCGACTCGATCGGCCTGCACCTGCCCGCGGCGATCGCGGGCTGCGTGGCGGTCGTGGCGCTCTACGGCGCGCTGCGGACCCTGTTCGGGCGCCCGGCAGGGCTGGCCGGCGCCATCGCGCTCGCCGTCCTGCCCGTCGCGGTCATCACGTCCCGCAGCGACACGATGGACAGCGTCGTCGCTGCCCTGGACGTCGTCGCGCTCGCGTTCGTCGCGCGCGCCGTCCGGTCACGCCGGCCGTGGCTGCTGGTCGGGGCGGGGCTGGCGCTGGGCCTGAGCTTCGAGGTCAAGCCGTTCGAGGGCCTCGTCGCGCTGCCCGGGCTCGTCCTCATCGCGTGGCTCGGCCTGCCGCGCCGCGCCACTGCGCTCGCCGGTGCTGCGGTCGTCCTCGTCGCGGCGGCGCTGGCGTGGCTCGTCGCGCTGCCGATGCTCGCCGGCGGCCACCTGCCGTGGGCCTACGGCTCCACGGGCGGCTCGGCGTGGAACGCCGCGTTCGTCTACGACGGCGTCGGGCGGCTGAGCGGTCACGCGCGGGCCGCCGCGAGCGCGGCGTCGCTCGCGCGCGTCCCGGCCGCCGCGGGGCCGCTGCGGCTGTTCGAGCCGCGCGCCTCCCTGGACGTGCGCGTCGGCATCGAGCTCGCCGGCGCGCTGCTGGTCGCGCTCGTCGTGCTCGTGCGCGGCGTGCCGCGCGAGCGCACAGCCCGCGCGGGCTGGTGGGGGCTGCTCGCGTGGCTGGCGACCGGCGTCGTGCTCGCCTCCGCGCAGGGCGGGCTGCGACCGCGCTACCTCGAGGGCGTCGACCCAGCGATCGCGGCCGTCCTCGGCGCGGGCGCCGTACTCGCCGCGCGTCGCTGGGTGCTGGGCGCCGTCGGCGTCGTGCTGCTGGTGTCGCTCGGCGTGTCGGTCGCGGGCGCCGCGCATCACGTCGAGGACTCGGGGACGCCGGGCGCGCTCCCCGCCGCGCGCGTGGCGCCGCTGCTGCCCTGGCTGCGTGCGCGCGGGGGTGGGGTCGCCACGTCGGCGGTCGCGCGCGGCGCCCAGCTCATCGCGGACGGCGATCGCCGCGTCGTCTTCCTCGCCGCCGGGACGCGCCCGCTTCTCGGCGCCCGCGCGCTGGCCCATGACGTCGCCGACGGGACCGTGCGCACCGCACTGCTGGGCGGACGCTGCGGAGCGACCGGCGCGGGATGCACCGCGGCGGAGCGATGGATCCGCGTGCACGGCGCCGACGTGTCGCGGCGGCTGGGTCAGCCGGGTCCGGGGCTGGCCTGGGACCTGGTCGCTAGCGCCGGAAGGACGTCAGGAAGTCGAACGTCCGCCGCGTCGAGGAGAACGGATCGGTCCGTTGCCGGGTCTCGTCCTCGCCCGGCCAGCCGTGCGGCGCGCCCTCGACACGGTCGTGGATCACCTCGGTCCCGCCCGCGCAGGTCTGCGAGCGGACCTCCTGGACGTCGTCGTTGACGCGGCGGACGCTCGGCTGCCCGGTGCAGCCGTCGAGCCGTCTCCACTGCGCCAGGAAGGACGCGACGTCCCCGCGCACCGGGTTGCCCTTCCCGCGGTAGGGGACGACCTCGTCGGCGGTCCCGTGGATCTCGAGGATCGGCACCGGGCGCGCCGGGCGGCAGTCCGGCAGCGCGCCGTAGCCGCCGGCCACGGGGGCCGCCGCGGCGATGAGGTCGGACGCGTCGCACGCCATCCGCGCGCTCATGCCGCCGCCGTTGGACACCCCGGTGACGCCGACGCGCGCCGCGTCGGCGCACGCCGCCTTCACGACCACGGGGATCACGGCGCGCAGGTACGGCACGTCCTGCGCATGGCCGGGGATCTGGTCGGTGACGTTCCACAGGGGCCGCGCGCCGGATGCCGTCGCGTAGGCGACCGCGACGCGCTGCTCGTCCGCCAGCCGGGAATAGCCGGTGTACTCGGCGAAGTCGCGGGCGGTCTGTCCAGCTCCGGGCAGCGCCAGCACCAGCGGGGCGCCCGTCAGCAGCTTGGGCGGGATGTGCACGACGACGGGCGGGCGCGCGGCCTCGACGACGATGCGGTGGGTCCCCGGGCTCATCGGCGTGCACGACGCCGCGTTGGCCTCGCCCGATGCGGGGTTCTGATGCAGCGCCGCGATCGCGACACCCGCGATCGAGAGCACGACGGCGACGCCGCCGAGCGTGAGGATTGACCGCGAGCTCACGCGGCCTGGGCGAAGACGACCGTGCGTGCCAACGCGTATGTGAGGAGCGTGACGACGGGCAGCACCACGAGCTCGGCGGGGATCCTCGGCAGCCCATCCCCTCGTGCGAGCGCCACGCCGGCGGCGCTCGCGGCGGCTCCGACGGCCTGCACCCCGACGTACCGGCCGACCCGGCCCGGCACGCGGAACGTCCAGCGGCGGTTGAGCTGGTAGCCGTTTACGGCGCCCAGCCCGAATCCGGCGGCGGAGGCGACGGGCGCGGCGATGCCGACGCCGACGAGCAGCGTGTATGCGAGGAAGGTGATCACGGTGTTGGAGGCGCCGACGATCGCGTAGCGAGCGATTCGGGTGAGCTCCCTCATCGCAGCAGACTTTCGACGACCTGGTGATTCTCGCGCCCGGTCGCGTTGCGCGTGGGGAAGTAGCCGGCCCAGTGCAGCACCGCCTCCGACTGCGGCAGCCCACCCACGAGGAGCCACACCGCGACGACCGCGGCGACCGGCACGCCGACGCGGGCGCGGGCGAGCGCCAGGAACGGCAGCGCCCACACGAGGTACCACGGCATGACCCAGGGCAGGGCGAGGACGGCGGCGACGAGCACGACGCCCATCGCCGTCACCGCACGGTCGCGGCGCACCAGCACCCAGACCGAGGCGAGCACCACCACGCCCTCCAGGGCGAGGCGCGCGGCGCCGCGCACCGCGGCGTCGGCGCCGCCGTGGCCTGCGGCCAGTCCCAGCAGGTTGGGCAGAGACAGCGGGGTGACCAGCGAGGCCTGCGCGCCGAGGTCCGGCAGCGCGCGACCGAACGCCGCGAGGTCGGCCAGCCCGGCGACGGCCCCCGCCGCCACGAGCCCACCCGAAGCCCACACGCGCCGGGTGGCGCCGAGGACCACGATCGGCGCCACGATCGCCAGCGACGGCTTGATCGCCGCCGCCACGACGACGAGCGCGCCGGCGGCGGCATCCAACCGCCCCGGCGTCAGGGCCGACCGGCCGCGCACCAGGCACCACGCCGCCGCCACCACGCACAGCAGCGCGGGCGCGTCCTGGTGCTCTCCGCCGACCTCGGCCAGCACGAGCACAGGACTCAGCCCGAGCAGCGCTGCGGCACGCGCGGGGTTGCGGCCCAGGCTGCGGGCCATCGACGCGGTGAGCGCGACCGTCGCGACGCTCGAGACGCCGACGAGGACCTTCCACGTCCACAGGCTGCCGGCCGGCGGCAGGTGCGCGAGGGCGGCGAAGGCCGCCGTGAACAGCGGGCCGTAGGGGGAGCGCAGGCCGTGCCAGTTGGCGAGCCCGTAGACCGGGTCGCCGAGCGCCATCCGCGGCGCGACACGGTACGGGTTCATCCCGTAGAGCGCGTCCATGCGGCCGTAGAGGACGTAGTTGAAGACGTCGGTGAGCGGCTGGGGCGGGCCGAGCAGCAGCACCGCCTGCGCGGCCGCGCTCACGGTCAGGACGACCCGGGTCCCCAGCGCGGGGGCGCCGATCCAGGCCAGGATCCATCCCCCCGTCGCGACGGCCGTCGCGATGAGCAGCCAGCGGTGCAGGTCGGCGACGCTGCCGACGGGCCAGGCCAGCACGCCGTGCAGCGGCCCGAGCAGCCACCCGACGCCTCCGCCGGGCCTGCGCGTGGGAGGCGACAGCTGTGACGGGCCCGCGGCGGCGGCGACGGCGAGCCATGCGCCGGCGACGAGGACGGCGGCGCACCCTGCGCCCCCGACGAACGCCGGCACGGGCGACCGCGGGAGGGGCGGTCGCCCGGCGCTGGGCGGGAGGGTGCGGACGCCGGGGAGCGCAGTGGTGGCCATGCCGACCCACCGTCCGCCCCCGCGGCAAGCCGTGCGCCAAGGCGCTGTTGGACGAGTGTTGGGATCGTGTTGGCAGACCGTGCGAGGCGCTCACGTGGCCACCACGCCCGCGCGAGGTGGCGCGTAGGCGCAGGCGCGAGCCTGCGCCGATGCCCCGTCGACTGCTCTTGATCGTGCCCGTCGTCCTGGTCGCCGGCGGACTCGTCGCGACCACCACGTCCGGCGGCGCCGCCTCCCAGCCACCGGCGGGCGCGCGGCTCGACGCGTACGTCGACGTCGCCCAGCGCCTCTATGCGCTGGAGGCCGGTGGGACCGTCGCTCGTGCCGCGGCGCGCCGCCTGGCGAAGGACCCGCGCCTGGCGGCCGCCGCGCGTTCGGGCCGCAAGCGCGCGCTCCGCGCGGCGGCCCTACGCGAGCTGTTCATGCCCGGCCGCCACGTCGTGCGCCTGAGCCTGCAACGCGGCCCCGATCCGCTCGTCGACGTCGGCGGCCGCTTCGTCGTCGCGCCCGCCGCGAGGCCGGTCCCCGGGACACAGGGCGCCGTCGTCAGCGCGTCGGTCCAGGACGTCGTCGGCTACGTGAAGCTGTTCCACCGGCTCACGGGCCAGGCGATCGTCGTCCACGGCGCCCACGGTCACATCGAGGCCCGCCCGGTCGACCTGCTGCACGTGCCGATGCCGGCGGACGCGGGCGCGGTGCAGATCGCCGGGCGACCCTACGCCGCGCGGACGTTCGCCGAGCGCGGCTGGGCCGGTGAGCCGCTGCGCGTCACCGTCCTGGTGCCCACGCAGCAGCCCTGAGCACGGCCTCTAGTGCCCGGCGGGGGCGGCTGCGTCCTGGCCGACGATGTCGAGGAACACCCACTGGCTGTCGGGTGCGAGGCCGGCGAGCTCCTTGCCGGCGGCCTTGATGACACCGGGCGCGGAGGTGATGTGCTGCGTGCCGGCGTGGACGTCGCGGAAGAGGCGCTGCATCGTGCCGCCGCGCAGCGCGGTCGTGCCGCCGTTGCGGTAGGCGAACTCCGAGATCTCGTTGACGGTCCACGTGACATGCGAGAGCCCGACACGCAGCAGCGTGCTCTGGCGAGTGGAGAGCTGCTCGCCGCTCTCCAGCGTCGCCCAGGCGTCACGGAAGGACTCGAAGACGAGGGCACGCGCGGCCCGGAGCTTCGCCTCGACCTCCGCGTAGCCCATCTGGAACGCGTCGCTCTCGGCGATCTGCCCGGCGCGACCCGCCTTCGCCCGCGCCATCCCGGCGAGCTCGTCGAGGATGCGACGGCCGACGCCGAGGGCCCAGCCCGAGTGGCAGACCATCGCGAGCTGGATGATGCCCAGCTTGTAGAGCGCGCCACCGCGGCTCGACTCCTGCGCCAGGCCCGGGTGCGAGAAGCCGTCGGGCACGAAGACGTTGCGCATCGTGTAGTCGATCGACCCCGTCGCGCGCAGGCCGAGCACGTCCCACGAGTCCCACTCGAGGTTCGCCTTCTCGACGGGCACCACGCAGATGCGGAACTCGCCGGTCTCCTCGACGATGACGGCGGTGTGGATGTACTGCGCGTGCTTGATGCCGGACGCGAAGCTCCAGTCGCCGCTGATCTCCAGGCCACCCTCGACCTGCTTGGCGGTGCCGGGGCGCGTGCCCTGGCCGGCGATGATCGGCCAGCGCTCGACGTCCGTGAAGATCTCCTCGATCGCGTTGTCGCCGAGGTACGCGGCGCCGGTGCCGACCGACAGCCCGGCGGCCATGAGCACCCAGCCCGCGGACGGCTGCGCGTACGAGACGGTCTCGAGCACCTCGAGCGACGTGATCGGGTCGAGCTCCAGGCCGCCCAGCGACTTCGGCACCCAGATCCCGTACAGGCCCTGCTCGTGCAGCGCGTCGTCGATCTCCGGCGTCAGCTGACCGAGGTCCTCGGAGGCGGCCGCTCCCTCATCGACGAGTCCGTGCAGCGCGCGGGCGCGCGCGACGGCGTCGACCGTCTCGTTGTCGGTGGTGATGCTCATCTCGAGGGCCCTCTCCTCAGCTGCCGTTCGTGTCGTCGATCCGTGTGACTGGAGTCACAGAATCCACCCAGTCTACCGGCGCATACGGAGCTCGGACGACGCCGGCTCAGCGCACATCCGTCCACGCTCGGCGTGTCAGGCCACGTACCGGAGCGTCGCGGCGCCGACGTGGATCACGTCGCCATCCTCGAGCGCCACGCTGTCCAGCACGCGCTCGTCGTTGCGCCAGGTTCCGTTGAGGGAGTTGTCGTCATGCAGGAACACCTCGCCGTCGCGCAGCACGAGGATCGCGTGGCGACGCGAGACGGTCGGGTTCTCGAGGATCAGGTCCGCCTGCAGGCCGCGGCCGATGCGGGTCACCGGCTCGGTCAACTCGAGCTCCATCCCGTCCTGGTTGCCGCCCCGGACGGTCAGGACCCCGGCGGTGGCGAGGTCGAAGGGGGTCAGTGAGGTCATGGACGCAGGCTTCCCCCGCTGCCTGCGGACGAGTTCAGGATCGGCTAAGTCTTCGCTGAGACGGACACATCGCGGGCAGCGGCCCCCGCGTTGCCGGCGAGATCACGGGCCTGCACGCCGATCGCGAGCGTGCCGCGACGACTCGGCTCCAGGCGGAAGCTGTGCGTCCCGCGCCGCAGCGTGAGGTCGCGGGCGAGGATCACGCGGCTGCCGCGGCGGATGCGAAGGGAGACGGCGGAGACCTTCGAGAGCGTTACGCGGACGGTCATCGCTCGGCGGGCCCGGCGCGGGCCGCGGACGGAGATGCTCACGCGGGGCGGCTGGTGCAGGTAGGCCGTGAAGCGCGTCTGCAGCCCGCAGTAGGCCGGGTTCGCGGTCCGCGTGCAGAGCGAGCCGAGGAAGCCGGTCACGAGCTCGTGGTAGTTCAGCGTCGACTCCGCGCCGCCCCGCGCGTACAACGACCACGCGCCGGTGTCGAAGCTCCCGAGCTCGCGCCGGGCCGCGATGTCTCCCAGGTTGTAGATCGCCTGCGCGCCCGGGTCGCCCGTCGCCTGCGCGAAGTCCAGGATCCCGACCAGGGACTGCAGGAACGCGTTGAGGACCCGCATCCGCGGCGCGAACGAGTAGAGGAGGTAGTGCCGCCCGCCGTCGGTGTCGACGGCCACCCCGGTCGGCGGTGGCGCCTCGAACACGCCGAGCGCCTGTCGCGCGATCTCCAGGTAGGCGGGGTTGCCGAGCAGCTGGGCGCCGCGCGTGAAGGCCTGGATGCCGGTGCCCTGCGCGATGCCGCTGACCCACGGCGCCCGCCCGCCGCCGAAGGAGAGGAGGTACTCCCAGGCGAGGAAGCCGTTCCCGCGCCGTCCGGCGAGCGCGACCGCACGGTCGAGGACCAGCCGCAGCTCGTCGGTGCGCTGGGCCGCCCACAGCGCGTTGGCCTTCCCGAACGTCGCGAGCCACTGGATCGCCAGGCCCTGACCGGGATACCACTGCAGGACGATCGGGTCGCCGGGGAACGTCACGCGCGGGAGCCCGCCGGTGGCCGGGCTCGACGCCGGTGGGCCGTGGGTCGGCCACCATTCGACGTTGCGCTGCAGCTGCAGGAACGCCGCGGGCATCCGCGTGGCGGGCAGCGCACGCCGCTTCACGAGGCCCTCGAGCACGGCCATCGCGCCGCGCAGCTCCCGCTTGCGGCTCGAGGGGAGGCCGCGCACGACGGAGCGCGCATCGGTGTAGGTCGCCTTGTACGCCGTCGCCTGGTCGGGTGTGACGGTCCCCGCCGCGACGGCCGCGTCGACCGTCGCGCTGACGGTCGGGCTCGCGGCGTGCGCAGACGGCGCGCACACGAGCGCCGCGACGACGATGAGGGGGACGTAGGCTCGGACACGCATGCTCGGGGACCTCGTGGAGGAGACTGTGGCACTACGAGGGGACGACCTCGAGATCCTGCGTCCTCGTGACGCCGAGGCACTCGTCGACGAGCGCGCCTTCGCGGAGGAGGACGAGTTCCTGCCCTACTGGGCGGAGCTGTGGCCGGCGGGGGTCGGCCTCGCCCGCGCGCTCGACGGGCGGGCGCTGCGGGGGGTGCCGGTCGTCGAGCTCGGCTGCGGGCTGGGCCTGCCGAGCATCGTCGCCGCCCGCGCCGGCGGCAGGGTGCTGGCCACCGACTGGTCGGGGGACGCGCTCGAGCTGCTGCACGACAACGCCGCCCGCAATGACGTCGCGGTCGAGACGATGCGGGCCGACTGGAC
The DNA here is from genome assembly GCA_963837655.1 of uncultured Solirubrobacterales bacterium. GTDB lineage: Bacteria > Actinomycetota > Thermoleophilia > Solirubrobacterales > Solirubrobacteraceae > CAVVSD01. The sequence continues at coordinate 80,938 of CAWIOK010000021.1, read as the reverse complement.
CCGGCCGGACGAGCTGCTCGCCCGCGGCCCGTTCCCGCTCGTGCTCGCGGCCGACGTCCTCTACGAGCGGCGCAACATCCCGGTTCTGCTCGACCTGCTGCCACAGCTCGTCGCCCCCGCGGGCGAGATCTGGCTGGCCGACCCCGGGCGGGCGACCGCCGACACGTTCCTGGCGCTCGCCGACGCCGAGGGATGGCGTCACAAGGCGACGCCCGACCGTGACCGGCCGAACGTCGTCGTGCACCGGTTCACGCCGTGACGGACTCGCTGAGGCCGAGCTCCGTGACGGCCGTCTCGCGCATCTTGAACTTCTGGACCTTGCCCGTGACCGTCATCGGGAACGCGTCGACGACCTGCACGTAGCGCGGCATCTTGTAGTGCGCGATGCGGCCCTTGCAGAACTCCCGGATCTCGTCCTCGGTGACGCTCTGCCCGTCCTTGACCTGGATCCAGGCGCAGAGCTCCTCGCCGTAGCGGTCGTCGGGGACGCCGAAGACGGCGACGTCGTGGACCGCGGGGTGGCTGTAGAGGAACTCCTCGACCTCGCGCGGATAGACGTTCTCCCCACCGCGGATGACCATGTCCTTGGACCGCCCGACGATGTTGAGGTAGCCCTCGTCGTCCATCGTCGCGAGGTCACCCGTGTGCATCCAGCCGGCGCTGTCGATCGCCTCCGCGGTCCGCTCCGGATCCTCCCAGTACCCGAGCATCACCGAGTAGCCGCGTGTGAGCAGCTCGCCGGGCCGGCCGCGGTCCACGACGGCGTTCGTCGCGGTGTCCACGACCTTCACCTCGACGTGCGGATGCACGCGCCCGACGGTCGAGACGCGGCGCTCCAGGTCGTCCTGGGCGGTCGTCTGCGTCGACACCGGCGAGGTCTCCGTCATGCCGTAGCAGATGGTCACCTCGCTCATGTGCATCTCGTCGACGACCCGGCGCATGACCTCCACCGGGCAGGGCGACCCCGCCATGATCCCGGTGCGCAGGCTCGTGAGGTCGAAGGAGGCGAAGTCCGGGTGCGCGAGCTCGGCGATGAACATCGTCGGCACGCCGTACAGCGACGTGCAGCGCTCCTCCTGGATGGCTTCCAGCGTGGCGCCGGGCTCGAAGCCGCCCGACGGGTAGACCATCGTCGCGCCGTGGGTGACGCAGCCGAGGTTGCCCATGACCATGCCGAAGCAGTGGTACAGCGGCACCGGGATGCACACGCGGTCCTCCTGCGTGTAGCCGCACAGCTCGCCCACGAAGAACCCGTTGTTGAGGATGTTGTGGTGGCTGAGCGTGGCGCCCTTGGGGAAGCCGGTCGTGCCGCTCGTGTACTGGATGTTGATCGCGTCGTCGAACTGCAGCCCGGCGGACCGGTTGCGAAGCCCCCCGACGTCGGTGCCCTCGCCGAGCGCGAGCAGCTCGCCCCAGTCGGGGGAGTCGAGGAAGACGACGCGCTCGAGCGCCGGCAGGTCGCCGCGGACCTCATCGACCATCGCGACGTAGTCGGAGGTCTTGAACGACTGGGCGCTCACGAGCAGCCTGCAGCCGGACTGCCGGAGCGCGTAGGCCAGCTCGGTGGGGCGGTAGGCCGGGTTGATGTTGACGAGCACGAGGCCCGCCTTGGCGGTCGCGAACTGCGTCAGCGCCCACTCGGCGCAGTTCGGCGACCAGATCCCGACGCGGTCGCCGACCTGGAGGCCGGCGGCGATCAGCGACAGGGCCAGCCGGTCGGCCTCCGCGTCGAGCTGCGCGTAGGTCAGGCGCGTCGCCTGCTGGCGCGAGATCAGCGCCGGATGGTCGGGAAGCTCCCGCGCGACGCGCTCGAGGAGCGCTCCGATCGTCTCGCCGATGAGCGGTTTGGACCCGACGCCGCTCGCATATGAGGGGGCCATGCGACGACCCTATCGCTGCGTCAGATCTCTGGCAGCAGCGATGGCGGCAGGGGCGCGCCGTACGCGACCGCCACGTCGGCGAGGTCGTCGCGTGGGACGAGCGGCACGCCGAGGCTCTCGGCGATCGTCTGGACCGAGCGGCGCCGGGTGGGCTCGTTGGCCGGCGGCAGGCCGAGCGCCTCGACGCGGGCGTGCTGCGCCCGCAGCCCGGCGGTGTGGGCCTCGATCCGTCCCCATGCGGTGACGATGCCCTCGGTCCACTCCCATTCGCCGAAGTACGTCTGGGTGCCGGGGCGGTGGTAGGCGTAGATGCCGCAGCGGCAGTCCGGGTGCGGGGACCGGTGCGGCTCGGTCAGCCAGCCGCGGCCGCGCTCCAGGATGCGATTGGCGGGGTAGCAGATCGCGTGCATCTCGCGACCCTCCCAGCGGCACGGGATGTAGGGCGAGAGCAGCCGGCCGTCGATCATCCGCCAGGCGCGGAACGCGACGACGGGCGTGATCAGGTCCGGAGCTTCCGCGGCCTCCATCCCGGACGACACTAGAGGTCGTCCAGCCGTGCGCGGAAGCGCCCCGCCCCCTCGACCTCGGCGCCCGCGGCGCGCACCCGGGAGGCCAGTTCGCGGTCGGAGGTCACGACGCGCAGGGACGCCGGGTCGTCGTCGGCCTCGACGCGCTCGGCGATGGCGTGATCGGCGGCGTTCGGGCCGGGCGCGGGGGCGAAGGCGGTCTCCAGCGGCGTGTCGCCGGCGAGGCCGAGCTCACGTGGCCGACCGTCGAAGAACAGGACGACGAGCCCACCGTCGCTGCGCGCGAACGCGTCGACCTGATCCGCGAGTCGCGCAGCCGCCGCGGCACGGTCACGCCACCAGCCGTCGGGGCGCGAGCCCATGACGTTGTTGCCGTCGACGATCCAACGCATCCTGCGAAAGGGTGGCGCACCGGTCGCTACGGTGCGTGCCGTGCGCCTCGGGTCGAGACTCATCTGCGCGGTGCTGGTCGCCTGCGCCCTCGTCGTCACGTCGTGCGGCGGCGGGTCCGACGACGGCGGCGCCGCGTACGTCAAGCAGGTCAACAAGGCGCAGCAGGAGTTCGCGGCCCGCGTCGATGAGCTGTCCAAGGGCATCACGTCGACGTCCTCGGCGACCCGCGACCGCAAGACGCTGCAGTCGTTCGAGACCGCGGTCGACGAGGTCGGCGGGGACCTGCGGGCGATCAAGCCGCCCGCGAAGGTCCGCGGGCTGCATGACCAGTTGGTCCGCGCGGTGGACGGCTACGGCAACGACGTGACGACCGCGACGAAGGCGCTGGACTCCAAGAGCCCGGCGAAGCTGCGCGCGGCCCAGCGCACGCTCGCGCAGGCGACGACGGCGTTCGGGACGACGCTCAACGAGACGATCGACAAGATCAACAAGACCCTGAGCGGGTGAGGGTGCGGGCGCCGCCCGCAGCTGCCTCGCCGTCATCGAGGTACACAGATCCGCACGCATGACGTGCCGATTGTTGATCTCGGCGCGGGGCAGTCTTCGGCCTACATCCGAGGGTTCGTCGGATCGATCCCCTTGAGGCGCTTCAGCAGCGCGTCGATCCGGGGGAACCGGCGGCGGATGGTCCGCACGCGCAGCCGGGGCGCCGTGTCGTAGTGGTAGACGCCGGTCCGGGGGAGCTGCAGCGGCTTGTCCCACCCGCCCGTGTTCACGGTCACCGCGGCCGTGTAGCCGGCGGCGCCGGCGGCCGCGGCCACCCGTGGGTCCCAGTCGCTGTACGGGTAGGCGAGCGTCGGGCACGGACGCTCCATGTGCTCCTCGCACGACGCACGCGCCTCGCGCAGCTCGCGGCGCAGCTCGTCGTCGTCCAGCTCGGTCAGGAACGGATGCGAGCACGTGTGCGCGCCGATCTCCCAGCCCGCGTCGGCGACCTCGCGCAGCTGGTCCCAGGACATGCAGGCGAGCTCGTCCTCGTGCGGGGTGCCGACCCACATGTCGTAGCCCTTCCAGGCCATCGGCTGCCCGCTGTCGGGGAAGTCGGTCGGGACGAAGATCGTTCCCGGCACGCCGAGCTCCTCGAGGATCGGCTTGGCGAGCGTATAGACCGAGATGTGCGCGTCGTCGAACGACGCCACCATGACCTTGCGGCGTGCCGGTGTCCGCAGCGCCTCCGACAACGTCACGCCCCGGTAGCCCTTGGACTGCAGGAGCAGCAGCTGCTCGCGCAGGCGCTCCGGCGTCACGGACGTGTCGACCTGCCAGTCGGGACTGATGCTGTGGTACGCGAGGATGAGCCGGTTGTCGGTGATGCTCATCGGCGCGCCTCGACGGCCCCGACGGCCGCGCGGGCCTGCTCACGAGGACGACCCGAGATCGCCGCCTCGAACAGCGCCGCGTAGCGGCCGACCATGCGGGTCGCGTCGAACTCGTCGACCGCGGCCAGCGCGCCGTGGCGCAGCCGGGCGTGCAGATCGGGATCGCTCAGGACGGCGCGGCAGGCGACGTGGAAGGCGTCGATGTCCTCGACCGGCACCGTGAGTCCCGCGTCGGCCTCGCGCAACGTGGGCCCGAGCTCGCCGACCTCGGTCGTGACCTGCGGGATGCCCACCGCCATCGTCTCGATCATCGTCATCGGGAGCGCCTCGGTCGTCGACGGGAGCACCGCGAGGTCGGCGAGCGCCAGCACGGCGGGCACGTCGTCGCGCACGCCGAGCACATGCGCCCAGTCGCCTGCGCCCAGTTCCCGGATGCGCTCCTGGAACGCCTCCAGCTCGGGACCCTTGCCCACGAACACGGCGTGCACGTCCCCCAGCTCCTCGCGCAGGCGGCGCACGGCCTCCAGCGTCCATGCCTGGCGCTTCATCGCGTAGAAGCGCGCGACGTGCATGACGACCTTGGCGTCGTCGGGCACGCCGATGTCCGCACGCGTGAGCCCGGACGCGGCCACTGCGCGGATCTGGTCGAGCGGCACCCCGTTGGGGATGTGGACGAGCTTGGCGGGCGGGACGTCCTCGGCCAGCAGGACGTCGGCCTGGTCGGCGGCGACGTAGACGATCGCGTAGGTGGACGGGCCGAGCAGCTTGTGATGCAGCGCGATCGCCTTGCCCCGCGAGGACCCCGACTCCGACACCTGGATGCCGCGGTCGAGCGTGTGCTCGGTGACGACCGTCGGACGACGCGCGAGCACCGCGGCCATGCGACCCCAGAGGCTGGCGTCCCACTCGGTGCAGTGCACGAGGTCGTAGCTGCGGGCCAGGCGGGCGAGCTTCGGGATCGCCGCCATGCGCGCCGCGCGGGAGCTGCCCGACAGCTCGATGACGCGGACGCCGTCGCGCTGCAGGTCGGAGACGTCGGTGCGGACCTCGACGCAGCCGATCGTGACCTCGTGGCCGAGGCCGGCGAGGCCGCGCGCGAGATGCATGAGCTGCAGCTCCATGCCCGCGCGGGCGAGGTGGTTGACGAGCAGCAGGTATCGGCGGGGAGTCTCGGTCATGAGGTGAGGAGCGCGCCGCGGACGGCCGCGTGCAGAGGCTTGGGGGCAGTGGTGGTATCGGCACGGCGGCCGGCGTTCTCAACCGCCGTCGCCAGATCGGCCATGTCGGTGACGGCGACGACGTGCCCATCGGCGCCGAGTGCTGCGACGAGCTCGAGCTGGTGGTCGTCGACGTGCTCGTTGAAGCGATGCAGGCGCGGCACGACGACCGGGACGTGCCCGGCCTGCCGCGCACACAGCACCGACCCGACGCCGGCATGGGTGACGACGACGTCCGCCTCGCGCATGTGGGCGTTGAGCACGTCGAACGGCATGAACGCCGCCGCTTCGTGCACGCCGGCGGGCGCGGCGTTGTGCCCGTACTGGACGATGACGTCGTCGTCGAGCCCGGCGAGCGCGTCGAGGAAGCGCGCGAACGGCTGCGCGTGGGTGCCGACCGTCGCGAAGATCACAGGATGCTCCCCACGAACTTCGCGCGCCGCCACGACGTCGCGCCCGGCCACTGCACGAAGAAGGCCGTCGACAGCGGGTAGACCAGCTTGCCGCTGAGCGACAGGGACTGGGTCCGCGCGAGGCTCTCGACGTAGACCGTCCGGATGCCGTGCAGCCGCCCGATGACGAAGAACGGCACAGCGAGTGCGGCACCGGTGGAGAGGATCGCCGTCGGCCGCCGCCGGCGGACCTCGCGCCAGGCGAGGATGACGTTCTGCAGCAGCCGCTTGATCGACCGGTTCGTCGGGCCGTAGGCGAGCGTGACGTCCTCGCCGCGCAGCAGGTCGTCGACGTCCGCGCCGGGCAGCGTCACCCAGCTCACCTGCTCGCCCTCCCAGGCGGGCGCGAGCTCGCGCATCTCCAGCAGGTGCCCGCCTGGCGAGCAGACCAGCATCACGCTCACCTACCCAGCACCTTCTTGACGGCGCTCGCGGCGGCGGGCTTCAGCGGCGACAGCAGGCCGGAGCGCACGGGTGCGCGCAGCTTGAGGCCGAAGCGGCGCTCGTCGTCGCGCTCGTCGACCGGGATGCGCGGGATCGTGAAGCGGGTGTGCCGCGCCTGGCCCGCCGTCGGCTGGGCGAACGCGTAGCGATAGCCGGCGTCGGCGACCGCGCGCACCGTCTCCGGCGCGAGGTCGCCGAACGGGTAGGCGAAGAGATCGCAGCTGCCGAGCTTGTCGATGACCGCCTTGCGCGAGTCGACCAGCTGCTGGCGCAGCTCCTCGCCGTGCAGGGTGCTGAGCTTGGGGTGGGTCATCGTGTGGGCGCCGATCTCGGTGCCCGCCTCCGCCATCTCGCCGACCTGGTCCCAGGTCATCGAGCGCATGACGTCCGGGTGCTGGATCTGGTCATCGACGACCTCGGGCCAGATGAGCGGGGCGCCGGTGTCCACCATGGGCGGGATGACGAAGACGATCGCGCGGAAGCCGTACTCCCGCAGCAGCGGGAGCGCAGACTCGACGTTGTCGAGGTAGCCGTCGTCGAAGGTGAGGAACGCGAGCGGCGCGGCAGGCCGATGCCCGGCGTTCAGCGCGTCCAGCCCCGCGGTCGTGCCCGGCGCCCAGCCCTTGCGCCGCAGCAGCGCGAGCTGGCGCTCGAACATGTCGGGCGGGACGTGCAGGAACGCCGGCCCGGTGTCGGACACCGCGTGGTAGGTCAGGAACGCTGCGCGCCGCGTGCGGTTGCCCAGCGAGCGGTCGAGCTCACCCACGCCCGATCACCTCCTGGTACACGAGATCCATCCGCTTGGCGATCGTGTCCGGGCCGAGCTCGGCGACGCGCTCCTTCGCCGCGCGGCCGAGCTCCCTCGCGCGGTCCGGGTCGCCGACCAGCGTGGCGACGGCATCGGCCAGGGCGGCGACGTCGCCGGGGGGCACGAGCATCCCCTCGGTGCCGTCGGCGAGGACGTCCGGGATCCCGCCGACGCGGGTCGCCACGATCGGCTTGCCGTAGGCCATCGCCTCCAGCAGAGCGACCGGCAGTCCCTCCGACGTGGAGGGAAGGAGGAAGATGTCGGCCTCGCGCAGCGCGCGGGCCTTCGCGTCGGCGTCGAGCCAGCCGAGCCACGTCGCGCGGCCGTTGACCGCCGCCAGCCGCGCCGGCGGCTCGCCGGGCCCGGCGATGGTGACCTGCACGCCGGGGTGGCGGGCGATGATCGCGGGCAGCGCGTCGAGCAGCACCTCGCCGCCCTTCACGGGGTCGTGGAAGCCGCCGATGTACAGCAGCCGGGCCTCGCCGGCCGGGGCCGGCTCGGGCACCGGTCCGTCGACGGGAGCGGGCGCCGCGTTGGGCAGCACCTCGACGTCGCGGGCGCTGTAGTGCTCCTCGACCTCGCGCGCGCTCGCCGCGCCGACGCTGAGCACCTTGTCGACGTGGCCGAACGCCCAGCGGAACGCCGCGAGCGAGATCGGATCGACACGCTCGCGGAAGAGCTCCAGCTCGGGCTCACCGACGTGCACCTGGAGCACGACCGGCGCGCGCAGCGTCTTGGCGAGCATCGCGCAGATCGTCTTGCGGTACATGCTGCCGCGCACCGTCGTGTGCAGGTGCACGACGCGGTCTCCGGGCCGCAGGCAGAAGCCGGCCAGCGTGCGCAGCGCCCTGGCGAAGACGAGCAGCCGGTGCTGCATCGACCCCCGCTGGTGGGTCGGGATGACCTGGAGGTCGTGCAGCTCGGCGAGCGGCGACTGCACGAGCCCGGCGACGACCGCGGGCATCCCGCCCCCGTCACGGGGGTCGGGCCCGAGGTGCGCCACGCGGACGCGTCGAGCTGCAGGGGGGTCAGCCGGGGCGGGGGTCATCGTTGGGCGGGGGCCGGGCGGCGGCATGCGCTAGCGTCGCGCGTCCCCGAGCCCCCTGGATCGTCGCATGCCTGACGTCGCGATCGCCATCGTTTCGTACAACACACGGGCCCTGCTCGACGAGTGTTTGACCTCTCTGAGGCCAGATGCCGACGCTGGGCGCGCCGACGTGTGGGTCGTCGACAACGCCTCGACCGACGACTCGGCCGACATGGTCGAGGCCGAGCACCCGTGGGCGAGCCTCATCCGCTCGCAGGACAACCTCGGCTACGGGCCCGCTGTGAACGTCGTGGCCACGCGGACGGACGCGCGCCTGGATCGCCCCGGCCAACAGCGACCTGACCTTCACGCCAGGCGCGATCGAGGCGCTGGTCGGCACGGGCGCCGCGCATCCCGAGGCGGCGGCGATCGCGCCGCGGCTCATCCTGCCCGACGGCTCGACCCAGCAGTCCGTGCAGCCGTTCCCGTCGGTGACGACGTCGCTGCTGACGGCCTCGCGGGCCGCGATCGCTCAGCGAGGGCGTCCGACGCAGGCTCTACCTGCCGGGGGCGTGGGACCCCGATGTCGCCCAGGACGTCCCCTGGGCGACCGGGGCGTTCCTCATCGTGCGGCGCGCGGCGTGGGAGCAGGTCGGCGGCTTCGACGCCGAGCAGTGGATGTACGCGGAGGACCTCGATCTGGGCTGGCGGCTGGCGCAGGCCGGGCTGGACGACGCGCTACGAGCCTCGCGCCGTCGTGCACCACCACGAGAGCGCGGCGAGCAAGGTCGCGTTCGGCGGTCAGGCGGGCGTCGTCGACAAGTGGGTGAAGGCCAACAACGCCTGGATGGTCCGCCGCCAGGGGCTCGCGCGCACATGGGCGTCGTCCGGGCATCACGGCGACGGAGGCCGGGCTGCGGGTCGCCGCGCTGAGCGTCCTGGCGCGCCGCGACCCCGATCGCTTCGGGGAGAAGCTCGCCTGGGCGCAGCGCGACCTGCGCGGCGCCCGCGCGGGGCTCAAGCCGAAGCTCCGAGCTCCTCAAGGCGCGCTGAGGAACCGCTCCAGCACCTCGGCTCCGGCCGCGGGGTCCTCCACCATCCACCAGTGCCCGAGCCCGTCGAGGACCTCGAGCCGTGCGCCGGCGCGGCGGGCGGCCGCGTCGCCGCTCCTCGTCCGATGCCGACCCGGCCGTCCTCGGTCGCCAGCATGCAGAGCCCGGGCCGCGCGGCCGCCCGCTTCAGATCGCGCCCCAGCTCGGCCATCACCGGCTGCGCGGCCGACCGGTACAGCGGGAGGATCGCCTCGGCCATGGTGGGCAGCGCGGCCGCCAGCTCGGCCGCCACCGCGTCGGTCGACGATGCCGCGGCTCACGAGCAGCTCCGCCCGCTCGCTGGACCGTGCCGCCGGTGAGCACCGCCATCGCGCGCTCGCCGTCGCCCGGCCGTCTGCCAGACCTGCGCCAGGTCGTGCCACACGTAGCTCGGGCTCGAAGACGCCGATGACATCCGTCGTCCAGCTGCGCAGCAGGTCGGGGCGGGTCATCGCGACGTTCACGACGTGCCCACCGCCCCAGTCGTGGCCGACGAGGTCGACGGGCTCCCCGATGCGCTCGAGCTCGCCGACGAGCCAGTCGCGGTACGCGAGCACCGTGCAGCCGAAGCCGTCGGGGATCGCGGCGCCGAAGCCCGGGGGCGAGAGGGCGCACGACGTCGTCGCGCCCCAGCTCGGCGAGGAGCGGCCGCCAGACGGCGGCCGTCTCCGGGTTGCCATGGACCGTGACGATCATGCCAGGGCCACGGTCGGCTGCAGCACGGCCTCGCTGAGCGCCTCGGTGCGCAGGTGCGCCCCTGCGCGGTACTCGGGGTCGCGGACCATGTCCGCGAACGCACGCCGGCTCGGATAGCGCATCAGGACGACAGCGTCCCACGCCTGCCCCGGCTCGGGCGACCAGCGCGCGGTCGCCGTCGCCGACGTACAGCGCCTCGGCGCCGAAGCGCTCGGCGATCGGGATCGACCGCGTCGCGTACTCCAGGTACCGCTCGCGCCCGCCGTCGGGGCGGAAGCGCAGGAGGTTGAGCATCACGACCGGCCCGCCGGGTCCTCGGCGAGCAGGCTGGGCGAGGTCGTGATCGGACATCGTCGATCATCGCGGCTCCCTCTTGCGTGTCGTGCAGCAAGTTCATGGCCGCGAAGCGATCCGCCCAGGCCGGCGTGCTGAGGAGGAATGTGTTGGAGAGCATGCGTCTCTATACTACTTGCTGTGCAACAAGCAACCAAATCGGACGCAGACCGAGCGCCGTGCCGAGACCGAGCGCCGTCTGCTCGATGCGGCGATGGATCTCGTCGCCGAGGGAGGCGTCGGCGCCGTCACCGTCGCGGCGACGGGCGCGCGCGCGGGCTACAGCCGCGGGATCGTCAACCACCACTTCGGCTCCCGCCGTGCGCTGCTCGACGCACTCGCCCGCGAGGTCCAGGGCCGCTTCGCGCCGCCGACCGCCGAGGCGGCGCGGGCCTCGCGCGCCTGCTCGCCCTCGCGGACTCCTATCTCGTCGACGCTGGGCGAGCGCGCGCGCGATTCGCAGGTGTTCCTCGTGCTCTGGACCGAGGCGATCGCCACCGACGCGGACCTGCGGCCGATCTTCGCCGAGCGCGACGAGGCGTTCCGGCGCGGCATGGCCGCCGCTGTCGCCGCCGGTGTCGCCGATGGCAGCATCCGCGCCGACGCCGATCCTCCGGCGGCGGCCGTGACCCTCGTGGGGTTGCTGCGCGGCGTCGGCCTCCAGCGGCTGCTGGCCGCCGGACGCGTCGACCTCGCGCGGTGCGCGCGGAGTCGCCGGGCGCCTGTCCGGAACGGTCTCAGGCCAGGAAGCCGCGGATGAAGCTGCTGGTCGCGGCGACGTGCTCGGCCATCGCGGCCCGCGCCGGCATCGGCCTCGCCCGCCTTGATCGCAGCGACGATCGCGTCGTGCTGCTCGTCGGAGTGACGCAGCGCCTCCTGCAGCTGCGGCGTGTGGGACATGAGGTCGCTCAGGCGGACCTGCAGCTGCATCACCAGGGCGGCGACGGACGCGGAGCGGGTGATGTCGGCGATCGTCAGGTGCAGCCGGTAGTCGGCGAAGCGGTAGCTGAGCCGCGCCCGGTCGTGGCTGCGACTGTCCCCGGTCCCGCCGGGGCGCTCATCGCGGCGGCGCGCTGCCGCCAGGCACCGCGAGCGCCTCCACGCATCGAGGCGGTCCTCGTCGCCGGGCTGCACCCGCGCGCCGCGAGCGCGGCCGCACCGGGCTCGACGACCCCGCGCAGGTCGAGGACGTCGGTGAGCTCTGCGCCCATCGCCCTCACCATCGTCCGCGCCTGCTCGTCGGACGGCTCGGGCATCCACTCCACGACGAACGCCCCGCCCTGCCGGCCGCGGCGCGTCTCGAGGTATCCCGGTCTGCGCGAGCGACCTGATCGCCTCGCGGACGGTCGGCCGGCTCACGCCGAAGCGATGCGCAAGCTCGCGCTCCGGCGGCAGGCGCTGTCCCGGCAGCACCAGCCCGAGCTTGACCATCTGCAGGATCCGCTCCAGCGTCTCCTCGAACACGTTCACCGACCGGACGGGATCGAGCATCGCCGCAGCGACCACGTCGAGCTCGGCGGGCTCTGGCTCGGGCCTCCGTCACGTGGATGTGAGCTCGGCCGAGTCCTCGAAGATCGCGGCCTCCTGACGCACGCGCGAGACGGTCGTCCGGAACACGTCGGGTCGGGAGTAGTGGCCGCTGGTGTCGAACATCATGCGCTCGCGGCGCACCTGCAGCGCATCGATGTCCGCGGTGACGAGCCGCTCCTCGCCCAGGACCGGGGCCACGATCCAGGCGCCGTCGGGGCCCGCGATCGCCGACCCGCCGTCGAACGGCAGCGATGGGAACTCCTCGCGCATCTCGTCGACCATCGGGAAGTCGCCCGGCACGTCGTCCCAGCCGAGCAGACCGCTGGCCGCGATCGAGTAGACACTGTCCCTCCATGGCGATGAAGCGCGTGATGTCCCCGACGAGGCCGGACCAGCCCGGCCAGAGCGCGATGTGCACGTCGGCGCCGTCGCAGTAGAGCGCGTGGCGCGCCTGCGGCATCCAGTTCTCCCAGCAGGCGAGGGCGCCGAACCGCAGGCCCCGGAACTCGTGGGTGCGCAGGCCGTGCCCGTCGCCCCTGGCCCACACGAGGCGTTCGTCGTGGGTCGGCACGAGCTTGCGGTGCACGCCGACCAGGCCGCGGTCCGGGTCGATGGTCGCCACCGAGCAGAACGTGCTGCCGCGCGCGACCCTGCCGCCCCGCTCCGTCATGCCGAGGAACACCATGATCCCGAGGTCGCCCGCCGCCTCGCGGACGAGCTTCAGCTCGGGCCCGTCCGCCTCGACAGCCGTCTCCAGGTAGCGGGCGTAGGCGTCCTTCTGGCGCGGGTCGTCGAACGCCGCGCCGTTCGTCCGGCACACCCAGAAGGGGTAGCCGCAGAGGAACGTCTCGGAGAACGCCACGACCTCCACGTCGTTGCGCGCCGCCTCCTCGAGCGTTGCCACGACCTTCGCGGTCGTCGCAGCGCGGTCGAGCCAGACCGGCGCCGCCTGTGCTGCTGCGATGCGCACTAGCACCCTCTCAGTACATCTCGAAGTACTCACGGTGCTCCCAGTCGGTGACGTGCTCGAGGAACCGGCTGATCTCGTGCTGCTTGATGCGCAGGATGTAGTCGACGAACCCCTCGCCGAACGCCCCGGCGAAGAACGTGTCGTCGCGCAGCGCCGCGGCCGCCTCCATGAGGCTCTTGGGCAGCGGGGTCGCGCCGGCCGCGAGGTAGGGCTCCTCGGTCGGGCCGCCGGGGTCCAGCTGCCGGCGGACGCCGTCCATGCCCGCCGCGACCTGCGACGCCAGGTACAGGTACGGGTTCGCCGCCGGATCGCCGACGCGGTTCTCGACGTGCGTCGACGACGAGCCCGGGCTCGCCGATGACGCGCAGGAGCGCACCGCGGTTCTCGTAGCGCCCAGGTGACCCGGTCCGGCGCGAAGGAGTCCGGCCGGTAGCGCTTGAAGCCGTTCACGGTGGGCGTCGTGAAGATCGAGCCGGCGACCGCGTGCTCGAGCAGCCCGCCGACCCAGTGGCGTCCCGCCGGCGACAGGCGCGACCCGTCATCGGAGGCGAACGCGTTGCCGCGCTCGGACTCGAGCGGGCGCAGCGACTGGTGGACGTGCCACCCGGTCGAGAAGAAGTCGGGGAACGCAGGGCGGGCCATGAACGTGGCGTGGTAGCCGAGGCGGCGACAGATCTGCTTCATCGCGGTGCGGAAGAGCAGCGCGTTGTCGGCGGCGACCAGGCCGGACTCCGGCGCGAACGTGAACTCGACCTGCCCCGGACCCCACTCGTCCTCGATCGTCAGCAGTGGGAGCCCGAGGTCGACGACGTGCTCCTCCAGCGCGCTCAGGAGCTCGTGGATCTCGTCGCCACGGCTCTCGGTGAGGTACTGGAAACCATGCGACAGGCCGCTCACCCTTGGTGGCTCGGGCGGCCAGCCGCAGTGCTCGGGCGAGAGCATCGGATCGTCGAGCTTCATGATGTAGAACTCGATCTCGAGGCCGGCGACGAAGTCGTAGCCGAGCGTCGCCAGCTCGGTCAGCTGGTCGCGCAGGATCGCCCGGGTGGAGAACGGCATCGGCCGGCCGCTCGCGAAGTACGCGTCGCACAGCACCCAGCCCGTGTCCGCCGACCCAGGGCAGCTGCCTGAACGTCGTCGGGTCGGGGACGAGGACCCCATCGGGCAGCCCCGTGAGCTCGGGCGCGTCCTTGAAGTTGCCGGCGCCGAACGGCGGCGCGATCGGGTGGTTCGTCGTGTCGAAGATCGCGGTGACGAGCTGGAAGTCCTTGCCCTCCGACAGCGAGCGCGCGAACTCGCGGATCGTGAGCGTCTTGCCGCGCACGATGCCGTGCTGGTCGCCCCAGCCGATCCGGACCCGCTTGATGCCGCGCTCGGCGATCGTCTCCAGGACCGCGCGCGCCGCCTCGCGCTGGGGGTCGTCCCACAGCCCGTGGCGCTCGATGAAGCCGTCGGCGTCGAGGTCGATGGTGCGGGCGTCAGCGCCGAGCAGGGTCATGCCAGGTCCTCCGTCGGGTCCGTGCGCTGGGTCGTCAGCGGCCCGGCGAACCTACAAAGGGCAAATGGCCTTGCCAATGGTCTCACGGGGGCCAATCCCCCTGGACCGCGAGTCCCTGCTGCTCGCTCAGCAGGCCGTGGCGGCGGTAGGCGTCGAGCGTCGCCTGTCCGACCGCCTTCCAGCTGAACTGCGGACTGCGCGCTCGCGGATGCGGCGGCGCCCATCGCCTCCGCGCGGTGCGGCTCGGTCACGACCTCGATGAGGGCGTTCGCCAGCGCGCCGGGGTCCTCGCTGGGCACGACGATCCCCGAGTCGTCGGCCACGAGCTCGGGCAGGCCGCCCTGGTTCGTCACGACCGACGCACGCCCGTAGGACTTCGCGAGCGAGCCGACGCCGCTCTGGCTGGCCTGCCGGTAGGGCAGGACGACGGCGGTGGCGTCGTTGTAGAGCTCGGGACGAAGGACTCCGACACGTGCTCGTTGTGCACCGTCACGCGTGGGTCCGCCAGGAGCGGGCTCGGAGCGATGGCCCCCTCGCCGGCGATGACCAGGCGGGTCGCCGGCGCGCTCTCCCACACCTGCGGCATCGCGGAGAGGAGCACGTCGAGGCCCTTGTAGTGCGAGATGCGGCCGAAGAACAACAGCGTCGGCACGGCCGGCAGCGGCGCGGGGCGCAGGACGTCGACGCCGTGCGGGACGATCTCCATCGGCGCGCGGTACCACCACTTCGGCCGCGCCTCGTCGTCAAGCGCCCTGCCGTGGGTGAACGAGACGCCGGCGCCGAGGAACATCATGCCCTCGAGCGCGTGGAAGACCTTCGTGGGCTGGTGATCGCCCGGATGCACGCTGGGGTCGTGGAGCGTCACCGCGTAGTGGCCGGGGCGGCGCGCCGCGACGGCGAACAGCCGAGGGTCGACCATCGTCGCCTGCTGGAAGTGGGCGAGATCGGCGCCGAACGCGTGGATCTGCGAGCGGATGCGCGCGAGCTGGCGCAGCGCGGAGACCTCACGGATGCGGCCGGACAGCAGCCAGAGCGGCGAATCGGCACCAAGGCGCATGCGCAGCTCCTCGCGCATCTCGTCCGTGTTGCCGCCGTACTCGAGCCCGTGATCGCGCGTCAGCAGCGCGACGTCCGCGCCGGCCTCGCGCAGGCCCTGGGCGAGGCCCGCGGCGTACTTCAGGAGCCAGTCGCACGCCAGCAGGATGCGTGGCGGACGCGTGGCGACTGGGGCAGTGGAACGGGCGGTCTCTTGCAAGATCGTCGACACGAGGGATCTATCGGCAGGCCAGTGTCAGCCCGTGAGAGTAGGGGGTCACGAATCCGCATATGTCCGTGACGTCGCGACCACGATCGCCCCGCAGAGCAGGCCGATCGCCAATGCACTGGAAGCATCGGCGATCGAGATCATCACGAAGGCGCTGAGCGCGATCATCCCGACCCCGACCGCCCAGGTGGCGATGTCGGTGTCGGAGAGGTGCCAGCGTGCCCTGCCGACCGCTGCGGTGAGGAAGCCGAGGAACGCCAGGAGCCCCGGTATCCCGCAGATGAGCAGCAGATACAGGTACTGGTTGTGCAGGAAGAGCTGGTGCTCGCGCTTGTAGCTCATCCCGCCGGGTTGCAGCTCGTCGAAGTACACCCCGAACTCGGCGCCGGGCCCGATGCCGATGACCGGATGCGCCTTGATGGTCCTCCAGGCCTGCTCGGTCTCCTTGCCGCGATCCTGTAGCGAGTTCTCCTGGGTGGTCTTCTCGGGGGAGAAGAGCGTCTGCCCGCGCTCCGCGAACCCGGCCAGCGGGCCGCGGTCGACCTGCAGTCCCGCGATGGCGATGAGCGCGATGGCCCCGACCAGCGCCAGGACGCCGATCCCGACCGGCCGGCGGACGCGGACGCCGCCGATGAACATGAGGACGGCGAGCCCGAGGAGCAGGCCGGCCCACATGTTGCGGTTCAGGCTGAGCGCGAGGTTGGCGACCATGCCGATGACCGCGAGCGTCCAACCGAGGCGGGCGGTCCCGCGGCTGCGTGGGATGTGCAGCGCCGCGTACCAGAACAGCGGATACGCGAGGGCGATGCCCGGCAGGCGGATCCGCGGGATGCCGCCGAGGCCGAGGTCGGTGTTCACGTAGTACGTGGCCGCCTGCCCGAGGATCGGGCTCAGGTCGACGCCGAAGGCGATGATGAGCGCCACGAAGCCCGAGATGCCCGCGGCCGCAACGGCGACGCTCATGAGCTGCCCGAGCGACTCGCGGTCGGGGAACAGGCGCACCACCGCGTAGAAGACGAGCAGCAGCCCGAACATCCGCCCCCACGCGATGGCGGTGTGGATCTCCAGGTGGCCGGAGGTGATCGCGAGCGCCGTGGCGAGGACGAGGATGGCCATGAAGGCCGCCAGGCACCCGCCTGCGATGCCGCCCCAGGTCTTGGCGCGCGGGAAGGCGACAGCGACCGCGAGCACCCCTGCGAGCGCGACCTCGTGGTAGCCCAGCGCGAAGCCGCCGACCTGGATCTGCAGGTAGTCGCTGGGGAGGAAGGTGGCCGTCAGCACGATCACCAGGCCCATGCCCAGCAGCGGCCAGCGGATCATCGCGACGAACCCGATGACGGCCACCAGCAGCGCCATGAGCGGCTGGAGCCGGTCGCTCACGACGGAGCCCGCGAGCAGCAGCTCGGCGAACAGCGCGGCACCGACGAACAGCAGCGGCGCCTTGCCGGGCGACCGCCGCCTGCGCCGCATGGGGAGGCTGAGGTTCACGCCGCGCTCCTCGCCCGCGGGCGCGACACGCGCAGCATCGCGCTGAAGGCGGACCGCAGGTCCTCCGGGATCGCATGGAGCACGAGGAGCGTCCCGCCGTACGCGGCGACGCCGGCGATGCCTGCGACGAGCAGGCCGATGATGGCCGAGTCGAACAGCAGGCGGACTGAGGTCGCGGCGAGCATGGCGCCCACCGCGAGGGCGGCCTTGGCCGGGACCTGCAGCCGCGGCAGCGGCGCGACGCCGCGGTAGACGAGCATCGTCAGCGTGATCGACGTGACCTCGCTGGAGAGCAGCGCGATGCCGGCGCCCGTGAGGCCGAGCGTCGGGATCAGGATGAGGTTCATCACGACGTTCACCGCGAGCACCGTCAGCGAGACCTTCAGCAGCACGCCCTGGCGCCCCTGGGACACGAGCGTGTAGCCGAAGACGCCCTGCACGCAGGCGAGCGTCACCGCGGCCAGGATGAAGGCGAGCAGGCCGCCCGCCGCGCCGTACTGGCTGCCGCCGAGCACCTCCATCATCTCGGTGCCGCACAGCGCCATGCCGACGATGGGCAGCGCCAGCAGCGTCATCGCCGTGAACGCCTTCTGCACGATCGCGTTGAAGCGCGGTTCACCCGCGTCGAGCCGCGCGAGCTCGGGCAGCAGCGTGACCATCAGGAAGCTCGGCAACGCGAACAGCACCTCGAACGCCTTGTACGCCACCCCGTAGAGGGCGACGTCCCGGTCCGTGGCGAGCACGGACAGCAGCAACGCCGGCGTCTTGAAGTACAGGCCGTTGACGACGAGGATCGTCCCGAGCGGCACCGCGGCGCCGACCACCTCGCGGATGCGGCCGTTGCCGCGGTCCGGGACGGCGCCGAGGCGCGGGCGCAGCAGCAGGAGCGCGAAGACGTCCTCGAGGACCATGCCGGTCGCGAAGCCCACCGCCACGGCGATCGGGCCCATGTCGAGCAGGACTGCGCCGATGAGGACGACGAGCGACACGATGCGCGACAGGACGTTCGCCAGCGACATGAGGTACTGGCGCTGCTGGACGATCGCCTTCGCGCGCGTCACCCCGGCCCACGGCTTCAGCAGATAGGCCGAGAGCAGGATCACGACGGCGATGCGGGTCGTCGAGTCGCCGGTGCCCGCGTAGACGCCGCGGCTCAGGACGAAGATCCCGATGACCGTCGCGAGGTTGAACATCACGCCGGCCCAGAACGCGCCGGCGAGGATGCGTCCCTCGTCGGCGCCTTCGCGCGCCACCATCCGCGCGGCGGTCGGGGTGATCCCGAAGTCCGCGGCGAAGTACAGCAGCGACGTCAGGACGACGGCGGTGACGACCTCGCCGTACTCGTTGACGCTGAGGTAGCGGGCCGCGATCCCGACGCTGAGGATCCCAGCGAGGGCCGCGAACAGCTGGCTCGCAGCCTGCGACGCCGAGTTGACCGCGACCTTCTGGGCGAGGCCCATGCCCCCGCCCTTGCGCTCGCCGTCCTCGACCGCGGGCTGGGGCTCAGTAGTAGTAGCCACCGCGCGGTGACGGCGCGAGGTTTGCGACGACGCCGAGGGCGTTGCCCTCGAGCAGCTGGATCTGCTTGCGGAAGTCCTGTGCGGCCGAGCGCGTCGTGTGGTTCAGCGCGCTCACGATGACCACGCCGGAGACCTCGCCGACGAGCGCCCGCACGTCGCTGACGTGCGTCAGCGCGGGGCTGTCGACGATGACGACGTCGAACTCGCGCTCGAGCTGGTCCAGGACCCGCGCCATGCGGGTGCTCTCCAGGAGCTCGAAGGCGTTCGGCGGGATCGGACCGCTGGGCAGGAGCGTGAGCTCACGCGGATCGCCGGTCTGCGCGTCGACGCGGACCGGGACGGTCACGAGCGCGTCGTCGAGCTCCGTGCCGCCGAGCACCGACGACAGGCCGACCTGCGGGGCCTTGCCGTTCAGCATGCTCGAGGACGGCTTGTGGAGATCGGCCTCCACGAGCACGACCCGGTCGCCCATCGACGCCATCGTCGAGGCCAGGAAGCGCGCGACGGTCGACTTGCCGTCGCCCGGCATCGGGCTCGAGACGAGGATCGACTGCAGCCGGCCGCTGACGTTGAAGTAGCGCAGGTTGGCGCGCAGCGTGCGGAAGGCCTCGAGCTCGAAGCCGTCCTCGGCCTCCTGGTTCATCTTGCGGCCGATCCGGCGCATCTTCGGCACGCGGGCCAGCACCGGGAGCCGGTAGACGCTCTCCAGGTCCTCCGCCGTGTGCAGGGTCTGGTCGAGGCGGTCGCGCAGGTAGCCGAGGCCGAGCCCGACGATCGCGCCGAGCAGGATGCCGAGGATCAGGTTGCGCTTGACGTTGGGCGACGACGGCTCGGTCGGCGGGGCGGCCCGCTGCACGAGGTCGGCCTTGCCGGTCTGCAGGGCCTGGGTCTGGCGCAGCTGGTCGAGGTTCTCCTGCAGCCGCTCGCCCTGCGCGGAGTCGCGCTCGCTGGGCTGCAGCGCCTCGATCTGGCGCGAGGCAAGGTCGATCGCGTCCTGCAGCTGCTTCTGATCGGCCTGCTTGCGGAAGGCGATGTAGGCGGCGCCGTAGGCGTTCGCGATCGCCGCCGAGAGCTTCGGATCGGGCGTCGTCGCGTTGATCGCGACGACGTCGCTCTCCTGGCCGGACGTGATGCTGATCGCGGTGCGCACGTCGCCGGCCGTGACATCGCCGCCCGCGAGCTTCGCGGCGCGGCCGGCGACGGTGGGCAGCGATATGAGCGCGTCGTTGGTGGCCGCGACGCGCGTCGGGTCGGAGATGCTCCCCGAGGTGTTCTGGGTCGTCAGCGCCGTCGAGTCGTCGCGGAACAGCAGGTTCGCGGTCGCCGTGTACTCCTTGCCCTGCGTGAGGGTGAAGGCCATCACGACCAGCGGCACGATGATCAGGCCCTGGAGGACCCAGATCTTGTGGACGCGGATGATCCGGAGGAGGGTCTCGAACGGCGTGGACTCCCCGACGGGTGCATCGGGCGGTCCTGTGAGCGCGTTCGCGACTGCGGGAGTCGGGCGGCGGTCACGACGGTCTCGCTCACGCTTCTGCTGCTCCCTGCGTGGGCGGGGCGACGACTGGGCGGGCATCTCAGTGGGTCCTTGTCTGGCGGCGGGCGGGCCTGGAGCGGGGCGCTAGTACGCGCCTCGCCCGTTCAAGACGACCGTGACGGTACCGAGCAGGATCTCCAGGTCCCGCGTCAACGACCAGCCTGTCACATACTGGTAGTCGAGTCGCACCATGTCCTGCACCGTGAGGTCGGACCGGCCGGAGATCTGCCACGGGCCTGTCAGGCCGGGGCGGAGGTCGAGGCGACGGGCGTGCCAGGAGTCCCCCAGCAGCGCGCTCTCGGGGAGCACGAGCGGGCGGGGACCGACGAGGCTCATCTCGCCGCGAAGGACGTTCAGCAGCTGCGGCATCTCGTCGATCGAGAGGCGGCGCAGCCAGCGGCCGAGCCGCGTGATCCGCGGGTCGCGCTGGACCTTGAACAGCACGCCGCCGTCCATCTCGTTGTGCCGCATGAGGTCGGCCTTGCGGGCCTCGGCGTCCTGGTACATCGAGCGGAGCTTGAAGACCATGAACGGCTTGCCGTTGAGGCCGGCGCGGGGCTGCTTGAAGAGGACGGGGCCGCGCGACTCGATCTTGATCGCGAGCGCGACGATCAGCAGGACGGGCGCCATCGCGATGAGCAGGCCGCCGGCGACGGCGACGTCGAGGACGCGCTTGGCGGCCTTCGCGACCCGCGACAGGCGCGGCGCGCTGATGGTCAGCAGCGGGATGCCACCGATCTGCTCGATCGCCTTCGCGCCGTCGAGGAACTCGAAGAGGCGGGGCACGATGTCCACCGCGACGCGCTCCTCGCGGCAGGCGCGGAGGACGTCGAGGAGCTCCTCGTGGCTGGTGCGCGAGAACGCGATCATCACGCGCTCGACATTGTGGCGCCGAAGGACATCTCTGAGGTCGTCGAAGCGGCCCAGGACCGGGACGTCGAGGCCGAAGTCGTCGTGGATCTCGTCGTCGACGATGCCGATGGGGTCCAGGCCGTACTCGCCGTGGCGGCGCAGGCGGTCCAGCAGCTGCGAGGCCACGAGGCCCGACCCGATGATCAGCGTGCGCTGACGCAGCGGGCTCGCGCGGTGCAGGGCACCACGGAGCGTCGTGCGACCGGCGAGGGCGAGCAGGAGCGCCACGGGGGCCGCGACGAGTGCGGCGGCCATCGGGGAGTCCGAGCCGAGGGCGTTGGCGGTGAAGACGAGCGGCCAGCTCGCGAAGACGGCCAGCGCGGCGAGGCGGCCGATCTCCGGGATGCCGCTGGCCCACGCGCCGAGCGTGTCGACCGCGTACAGGCCGCCCATGAACGCCAGGACGGGCCACGCGACGCCGACGATGGCCGCGAAGACGAGTGCGTGGGATGGGCTGAGGCCACCGGCGGCCGCGCCGGCGATCCCGGCGATGACCGACGCCACGATGTCCGACATGAGCAGCAGGCGGCGCAGCAGGCTGGCCCGCTCGGCACCACGCGCTGTCTCGACTGCGAGCTGCTCCTCCAGCAGCGGGGAGGTCAGCGCTCCAGCGTGCGCCGACGGCTCGGAGACGTCGGCACTGTCCATCACCTTCAGATTCGTTCGCATCCTGCGGGGGTTCCTCCTGAGCGTCATGCTCCGGATTGGGCCTGCCCACGCGGAAGGGTGGGCGGTGTACGCGGCAGTTGCCATGTTTGCGAGCCGCTGGACGGATCGCAAGCGATTAGACGACCGTATGAGCGCCGCCCCGGCGTCTAGGCTGCTTTCCGGAGCATCGCGGAGGTATCAGTTCTTGCCCGACACCTGCCGATAGGTGTCCCGTGACCGTGCCCGTGACCACCGAAGCCCCCGACCCGCCCGCCCCTTCCCCACCCGCGGATCCGCCCCCGCACGCGGGCGTCGGACGCCGTCTGGCGCCCTTCCTCGCACCTGCGGGCGTCGTCGCGCTCGTCGTCTGGCTGGGGTTCAACGCAGGCGGCTTCTTCCCCGGCACCGTCGGATATGCGGCCATCGGCACAGGGCTCGTCCTCCTCGCCTGGCTGACGACGGCGGAGCGGCCGTTCGCCTTCGCCAGCGCTCCTCTGGCGCTCGCCGTCGGGGCGCTCACGCTCTTCGCGATCTGGACGCTCGTGTCCGCGGACTGGTCCAGCGCGACCTCGCGGTCGCTCATCGAGTTCGACCGTGCGCTGTTCTACCTGCTCCTCCTCGTCGCGGCGGGCCTGATGACAGGGCGTCTCGGCGGCCCGGGCCGGGTCCTCTGGGGCCTTGCGGTCGCCGCGGTTGTCGTGTGCGGCGCCGGGCTCATCACGCGCGTCCTGCCCGACGTCTGGCCGATCCGCGCGACGCTGCAGGCCGACCGCCTGAGCTATCCGGTCACGTACTGGAACACGCTCGGCCTGCTGGGCGCGATGGGCTGGGTGACCTGCCTGCACCTCACGTCCTCGTTGCGCGAGCCACGCGTCGTCCGCGTGCTCGCTGCCGCGGCGCTGCCGGTACTGGCCTGCACCACCTTCTTCACGTTCTCGCGCGGCGCGATCCTCGTCCTGCCGATCGGCGTCGTCGTCTACCTGCTGCTCGCACGCCCCCGCGGCGCGCTCGCAGGCCTGCTGGCCGGCGTGCCGGCGACCGCGATCGCCGTTGCGGTGTGCTTCGGCGCGGACGCGCTGGCGGCCGATGACCCGACGACGGCCGCGGCCGTCGACCAGGGCAAGACGGCCGCGATCGTCATCGTCGGGTGCATCGTGCTCGCCGCCGTGCTGCGGCTCGTCCTGCACCCGCTCGATCGCTGGAGCGAGCGGCTCGACATCACGCTGCCCTCGCGCGGGCGGATGCTCGCGATCGCCGGCGCGGTCGTCGCGGTGATCGTCGTGGCCGGCGTCGCCGTCGGCGTGCAGGACGCGGCGCAGACCCAGTGGAAGAACTTCACCCAGTCCGGCGAGGTCGATCCCGCCGGCGGCAGCCGCGAGCGGCTCGCCGAGGTGGGCAACAACGGCCGGCTCGATCACTGGAAGGTCGCCCTCGAGGGCGCCAAGCAGTCGCTGGTGCACGGCACGGGCGCGGGCACCTACTCCAACCTGTGGGCCAAGGACCGGCCCGACCCGTTCGACGTCCAGGACGGGCATTCGCTCTATCTCGAGGTCCTCGGCGAGCTCGGGATCGTGGGACTCCTCCTCGTCCTGACGTTTGTCCTCACGCTGCTCGGCGGGGCGATCGGCCGCTGTCTCCGTCCCCACCCACCCGTCGACCGGGCGGTCGCCGGGGCAGCCGCCGCGATCATCCTCATGTGGGCCCTGCGGGCCGGCATCGACTGGGACTGGGAGATGCCCGTGGTGACGGTCTGGGCCGTGATCGCGGGCGGTGCGCTGCTCGCGCGTCCCATCCCGGTGGCCGGCGGGCTGGTCCCGACCAAGCTCGCGCGCCTCCTCATGGGGCTCGGCGTCCTCGTCCTGCTCGTCACGCCCGCGCTCATCACGCAGTCCCAGGCGCGGCTGCAGCAGAGCATCCGCGACTTCCGCGCGGGCGACTGCACCGGTGCGCTCAACAGCGCGCTCGACGCGAACTCGGCGCTCTCGGTGCGGCCGGAGCCGTTCCTCGTCATCGGCTTCTGCGACGTCCGCATCGGGCAGCCGCAGCTCGGCATCCAGGCGATGCAGGCCGCGATCAAGCGCGACCCCGACAACTGGACCTACCGCTACGGCCTCGCGCTGACGAAGGCAGCGGCCGGGGTCGACCCGCGGCCCGACGCCCGCATCGCCCACGAGATGAACCCGCTCTCGCAGCTCACCCGTGACGCGCTGGAGCGCTTCGACAGCTCCGACCCCGAGGTCTGGAAGCAGCGGTCGGTGACCGCACCGCTTCCCCAGTAGCCATGCGCGAAGACACAGGCACCCCGTCGTTGTGTCGCGCCCCGGCGTTGTGTCGCGCCCCGGCGTTGTGTCGCGCCCCGGCGTTGTGTCGCGCCCCGGCGTTGTGTCGCGCCCCGGCGTTGTGTCGCGCCCCGGCGTTGTGTCGCGCCCCGGCGTTGTGTCGCGCCCCGGCGTTGTGTCGCCCTGCGACACAACGCCAAGGGACGACGAAGTCGTCCCGTCGTCCCGACAACGGCGAAGGCGGGCCCAAGGGCCCGCCTCCGTTGCTCCATCCTGGAGCGGTCCTGCATGCCTCGTGCTCAGGCGCGGTGCTCGCGGGTGCGCCGACGCAGGACCAGACCGCCAGCCAGCAGGCCGAGGCCCACCAGCAAGACCGGGATTGCCGAGAAGCCGGTGAACGGCAGCTCGTTGCCACTCTCAGCCGCGACGACCTGTCGCGGTGCCTGCGCGGGGGCCGGAACGGCCGCGGGCGCAGCAGCGGTGGCGGGCTTGGACTCCTTCTTCACGGGCGTGGGCTTCGGTGCCGGCGCCGGCGTCACACCGGTCTCCGCCTGCCCCTGGACCTCGCCCTGCGGACCACCCAGCGTCGTCGGCGCGGGCGCCGGCGTCTCCGTCGTGGGGGTGGGGGCCGGGGTCGTGACGACCGGCCCGTACTGGCCTTCGGCTGCGCTGTTGGTGTCCGTGAGACCGGTCACCGCGAGACCCGTGCCTGCTGTGCTCATGACGAGGCCCGAGACGAGCATCGCCACGATCGCCATCCGTGACTTCATGGACTGTTCCCTCCGTGGGGTTGCCGCCCGCGACGTGCGGGCGTGGACTGTCCGGCGCAGAGCATCCAGTTCCAGGGGAGTGACCTCGGGGCGTTCGGCGCGCATCCGGTGCGCGATCGCCGCGAGCTCCTCTGGGAGATGGTTCTCGCCGTTGCTCATGGACCCAGATACGATCGCCAGACGGGTTTCCTGACCGATGTTCGAAAAAGATCTTGATCGTCTCTTTGACGAGCACGCCGAGCCGCTGCTCAAGTTCCTGATCTACCGCACGGGAGATCGGGCGCTGGCCGAGGACGTCGTGGCCGACACGTTCGAGCGCGCGTTGCGCAAGCGATCGCTGTTCGATCGCGCCCGCGGGACCGAGAAGGCGTGGCTGTACACGATCGCCACGAACCTCCTGCGGGACGGCGCGCGCAAGCGCGAGGTGGAGGAGCGCGCGTACCAGTCCTCGCTGGTCCCGGCGCTCGTCGGCGCCGACGAACGAGACGGCGGGCTGCACCGCTTCGAGGCCCGTGCGACGGTCATGGAGGCGCTCGACGTCCTGAGCGCCGAGGAGCGCGAGGCCGTCGCGCTGCGGTTCGGCGCGGACATGACGGTGCCCGAGATGGCCCGGGTCCTGGACCAGCCCCTCACGACCGTCGAGGGCCGCGTGTACCGCGCGCTGCGCAAGCTGCGCACCGAGCTCGGAGAGGACTGACTACCCTCGGGGCGTGTCCCCGTTCTGGGTGTGGTGTCAGGTCCTCATCGTGGTCTTCGTCCTCGCGGGGATGATCATCGCGATCACGAAGCTGGTCTGACGGTCGTGGCGCTCCGCGCGGAGCGCCGCCGGTGTTCCGTCGTGCGCTGAACGGCGTACCGAGGGCGGACGAGGGGTGGGCGCTCCAAGCCGCGCGGTCGGGATGCAGCTCGCCGCGGCACGAGTTGGGCAACAAATCTGCCTAGAGCACCGTATACGTGCCCTGGACAGATTTCGTCGCTCTCCGGGCGTCGCCGCACGCGTCCGAGCCGCACCGCCATCGGCGCCTTCTTCGCGTGCGGGGCACCCTCGACGCCCAGTTCGAGCGCGACCCCGGCCGTCGTGGGCGCGCCGAGCGGCGCGCCGCCGGGCCTAGCGGCGCGAGCGCCGGCCGAACAGGCCGCGGCGCGCCGACGGCCGCTCGCTCTGCGGCCGGTACGGGATCGACGTCCCGGCGAGGACCGACTCCGGCACCTCCAGACCCATCCAGTCGGCGATGTCGTCCAGTCCCGCGTCCTCGAGGTGGTGGCGGATCACCGGTGGGCGGCGCTCGACGTTGTGCGCGTCGGAGGCCGCGATCTGTATGAGGTCGCGCTCCACCATGTCCTTCGCGATCCGCTCGACCGTGCGCCCGAACTGGCCCGTGAGTGAGGACGCGGTCACCTGGCCGAGCATCCCGGCGCCGACGAGGCGCTCGAGGAGGTGCAGGTCGTTCTGGAAGACCGGGCAGCGCTCCGGGTGGGCGAGCACGATCTTGTTCCCGCGGCTCGCGAGCGCGTGCAGCTGCCCGTCGACGCCCATCCCGCCCGCGAACATCGGGCACTCGACGAGCAGCCACGGGCCGCCGCCCAGGCGCAGCGCCGCGAGCTCGTCGTCCTCGAGGTCGGCGGCGCGCTCGAGCGCCACCTCGGCGCCGGGGAGCACCATGACGTCGATGCGCTGCCTGCGCAGCGCGCGGTTGACCTCCTCCACCGCGGCGAGGATCTTCTCGCTCGTGTTGTGGAGGTGGTCGTAGGTGACGTGCGGCGTCGCGACGAGCACCGTGGTGCCCTGCTCGGAGGCCGCCCGGGCGAGCTCGAGGGAGCCGTCCATGGTCTCCGGCCCGTCGTCGATGCCCGGCAGGACATGGCAGTGGAGGTCGATCACGCGTCCCCATATGATGCCGCTCGGATGTACTCGTCCATCGTCGTGGGCACGGACGGGTCCGAGACGGCCCGTGAAGCGGTGCGCCGGGCGACCCGCCTGGCCGCGACGATCGGGGCGCGGATCGAGCTGGTGAGCGCGTACCAACCGGTGCCCGACACCTTGCCCGACGGGTGGAGCGTGAGTCCTCGCGACGAGGTCGAGCGGGCGCTCGGGGAGATGGCGGCGGAGATCGCGGCCGCCGGGGTCGAGGTGACCACCTACGCGCGCCAGGGGGACCCGGCGGCCGCGCTGCTCGACGTCGCCGAGGAGCGCGGCGCGGACCTCATCGTCGTGGGCAACAAGGGGATGACCGGCGCGGACCGGTTCCTGCTCGGCTCGGTGCCGAACAAGGTCACCCACCACGCGCCGTGCTCGGTGCTGGTCATCCGGGTGTAGCGGGAGCGGTCGCCGCGCCGGCGTCGAGCAGGCCCCAGCCGTAGCGCTCGTCGTAGCCCGGCGTCCCGAGGTCGCGGGCGGTCTCCTCGAGGCGCTTCTCGACGGCCTCCGGGGTCGGATGGGCGCCGAGGACGCCCGACGCGATGACGAGCGCGGCGGTCGCCGATACGTGCGGCGCGGCCATCGAGGTGCCCTCGTAGGAGTCGGGGTAGCCGAAGACGCCCAGGCCCGTCGTGTACGTGAGCTGCACGATCGGGCGCCCGGGCAGCGCGGCGTCGCAGCCGGGCTCGCCGACCGGCGTGACTGCGTCGCGCCCGCCACCGGGGGCGACGATGTCCAGGCCCCGTCCTTCGTTGGAGAAGTCCGAGAGGCAGCCGCGCTCGGTCGTCGCGCCGACGGCGAGCACGTCGCTCGCGCGGGCGGGGTAGGCGACGGTCGCGTGACCCTCGTTCCCGGAGGCCCCGACGACGACCGTGCCCCGGGCGCGGGCGTAGCGGATCGCGCTGAGCAGCTCGGGGATGTCTCCCGCCCTGACCTCGGGCGAGAACTCGAGCGAGAGGTTGATCACGTCTGCCCCGCGGCGGGCTGCGTAGCGGACGCCCCTGGCGATGACCGGGACGTCGCCCTCGCCGATCGAGTCGAGCACCCGGACGGGCATGATCTTCGCGCCGTAGGCCAGGCCGGTCAGGCCGACGCCGTTGTTGACGCCTTCGCCGATCGTGCCGGCGACGTGCGTGCCGTGGCCGTTCTCGTCGTCGGGGTGGGTGTCCCCGCCCACGAAGTCATGGCCGCGGACGAAGTCCGAGGCGTTGAAGTCCGGCGAGCGCTTGAACCGTCCCGCGTTGCGGTAGGCGACCCCGGTGTCGAGGACGGCGACGACCGTTCCGCGCCCGCCGGTGTGCCCGGCCTTGGCGACGTTGCCCCACGCCGCGGCGGCGTTGACCGAGGCCGGACCGAAGAAGTTCCACTGCGTGAGCTTCCACCCGCCGGGCTGGCCCGACGGCCCGGGGTCGTTCGGCCACGGCGCCGGGGGTGCGGGAGTGGGCGGCGCCTGGGTCATGCGCGCGATCGGGTTGCGCGCGACCGAGTCGACGCCCGGCTCGGCCCGGACGCGCGTGATCGCCTGCTCGAGGGTCTCGCCGTCGCGCGTGCGCTCGATCGCCGCGGGCCCGCCGCCGCGCTTGACGACGAGCTCGCCCGGGCGGAAGACGCTCTCTGCGGCGGCGGCGTGCGGGACCGTGACGGCGAGCGCCGCGACGAGCAGGAGAAGGGGAAGGAGCGGGCGGCGCATCAAGGCCTCATCGGCAGGTGGTGGGCGTCCCTGAAACAGAGTTGACGGCTGAAAGTTGTGAGAACGCCAACTGTCACTTCAGTGGCATACATGCGTACTATGGTGGCGATGGCGACATCGCTGGCCACCTCCCTCTCCGCGACGCTGCGATCCGCGCGCGAGACGCGGGGCATGACCGTCAGCGCGCTCTCCGGGAGCTCGGGCGTCTCAAGGGCGATGATCTCGAAGATCGAGCGCGACGAGGCGCAGCCGACGGCCGCGCTCCTGGGCCGGCTGTCGGGTGCGCTGGGCATGACGCTCTCCGAGCTCGTGGCGCGCGCCGAGGGCGAGGAGGCGCGGGTCTCCCGCGCCGCCACGCAACCCGTCTGGACCGACCCGGCGACCGGGTACCGCCGCTGCGCGGTGTCGCCCGTCTCCGGTGGGCCGATGGAGCTCGTCGACGTCGAGCTGCCGGCCGGCGCCACGGTCGCGTTCCCCGCCGACACGTACACGTTCATCCACCAGCAGATCTGGGTCCTCGACGGCGAGCTGGTCTTCCGCGAGGGCGACGTCGAGCACCGCCTCGGCCCGGGCGACTGCCTCGCGCTCGGCGCGCCGACGCCGTGCGCCTTCGTCAACCCGACGGACGCGGCGTGCCGGTATCTCGTCGCGGTGGCGCGCCGATGAACGGCGTCGCGATCCGACCCGCGGGGCCGGAGGACGCGGCCGGCTGCGCCGCCGTCTACGCGCCCTATGTGACCGACTCCTGCATCTCGTTCGAGTACGAGCCACCCACCGCGCAGGACTTCGGCCGCCGGATCGCCGCGTCGCACGCCTGGCTGGTCGCAGAGGACGACGGCGTCGTCGCGGGCTACGCCTACGCGTCGCGCCATCGTGACCGCGCGGCCTACGACTGGGCGGCGGACGTCGCGATCTACACCGCTGCGTCGCACCACCGCCGCGGCATGGGCCGCCTGCTCTACGAGCAGCTGATCGGAGTGCTCGGCGCGCGGGGGCTGCGCGTGCTGTGTGCCGGCGTCGCGCTGCCGAACGAGGCCAGCGACGGGCTGCACCGCGCGCTCGGCTTCGAGGAGGTCGGCGTCTACCGGCGGGTCGGCTGGAAGGACGGACGCTGGCACGACGTGCGCTGGTGGCAGCTGCACCTCGGCGGCGACGGCCCGCCTGCGAACCTGCAGGTGTGAGCGCCGGCCGCTTCTTCCCCCGCGACGAGTACTTCATGCGTCTCGCGCTGCGCGAGGCGGAGGCCGCCCTGACGCACGACGACGTGCCCATCGGGGCGGTCGTCGTCCGGGACGGCGAGCTCGTCGGCGCCGGCCACAACGAGCGCGAGCTGCGTCAGGACCCGACGGCCCACGCGGAGGTGCTGGCGCTGCGCGAGGCGTCGCGGTCGGTCGGCTCGTGGCGGCTGCTCGACTGCGTGCTGTACGTGACGCTCGAGCCGTGCGCGATGTGCGCGGGAGCGATCGTGCTCGGGCGCGTCCCGCGTGTCGTCTACGGCACCGTCGACCCGAAGGCGGGTGCCGCCGGCAGCGTCCTCGACGTGCTCGCCGAGCCGCGCCTGAACCATCGGCCTGCAGTGGCCGGCGGACTCCTCGCCCAGGAGTCCGCCGACCTGCTGCGGGCCTTCTTCGCCTCCCGGCGCTAGCGTTGCTTCGTCGCGACCGTGTCCCGCGCTGGCTCCCGCGTGAAGCGCGGCTCGTCCTCGTGTCCCAGGTCGTCCTCGAAGTCGACGTCGCGTGTCTCGGGGCCGAGCGCCGCACCGACGACGATGAGCACGCCGCCGAGCGCGGTCAGCGGCAGGATCGTGTACTTCGCCGGCATCACGTTGCCCAGGAGGTGCTGCCAGAAGGCGTAGAACGACGGGCCGATCACGGCAAGGCTGTAGCCGGCGGCGAAGCCCGACGCGCGCACCGACGTCCGGAAGCGCTCCGTGATGTACGCCGTCGCCAGCGACCACTCCGAGCACGTGACGATGGCCAGGACGGCCGCCAGGACGATGGTGACGCCGAGCGGCGGGGTCTGGGACAGGATGAGCCAGTAGACGAACGTGCCCGCCGCCGCGGCGCCGAGACCGAACAGCATGAGGAACGGGCGTCTGCCGAGTCGCTGACCGCACCACGCCGCGACGAAGTAGCCGCCGATGAGCGCGAGGTACGCGACGATCAGCGTGAACGTCGCCTCGGTGTCGGAGAGCCCGACCTCCGATTCCAGCAGCTTCGGAAGCACGGCCGAGACCGACTGCAACGCCAGCCAGAACCCCGACATGAGCACGAACACCTGCAGGAAGCTCATGACGTGCTCGCGTGTGCTGACGAGCTCCTTGAGCGGGTTCTGGGTGCCGCCTGTCTCCTCGAACAGCTCGGACTCCGGCACGTTGCGCACGAACCACGCCAGGAAGGCGAGGGCGAGCAGCCCGCCGACGAAGAACGGGATGCGCCAGCCCCACACGGAGTACGCCGACGTCGGTCCGCCGGTCGGCGCGATCTGGACCATGATGAGCGTCAGCAGCGCGATGACGACGTACGCGACCGG
The DNA here is from genome assembly GCA_963837655.1 of uncultured Solirubrobacterales bacterium. Taxonomy (GTDB): domain Bacteria; phylum Actinomycetota; class Thermoleophilia; order Solirubrobacterales; family Solirubrobacteraceae; genus CAVVSD01. Next base: position 50,135 of record CAWIOK010000021.1, on the reverse strand, counting down.
GTAGCCGACCATCACGATCGCGCTGTTGAGCCAGCGCTTGTCCTTGCGCGAGTACTCCATGACCAGCGGGTTGGCCGATGTGTACTCCCCGCCCACGAAGCAGCCGACTGTGAAGCGCAGCGCGATGAAGATGATCACCGAGGCGCTGCCCAGCGCCGCGTAGCCGGGCAGGAGGCCGATGACGATCGTCAGGACGCCGAACCCGGCTGTCGAGATGATCGCGGTTCGCCGCCGGCCTATGCGGTCGGCGAAGTGCCCGAAGATGAGCGCGCCGACGGGACGCCCGACGAGCGTGGCGGCGAAGATCGCACCGGCGGCGAGCGACTTGGCGCTCTCCGACATGTCCGGGTGCACGAAGTACGGCAGCGCCGGGACGAGGACCACGACCGGCAGGTAGATGTCGTACATGTCGACGAAGAAGCCGAGGAAGCCTCCGCGGACCGCCTTGCGGGTCTTCTCCGGATCGGTGCCGGGCTTCCACCGGCCGTCGCCATGCGTGCGCCGTGCCATCGCTCCGTCCCCCTGTCCTCAGGTGCGGGGGCGCGGGTGTCTCAGCGTCCCCGGACGCGGGGCTTACCCGGTCGGCACGTGTGAAAGCACACCAGGTTCGACGCCGGACAACTCGCCCTCCCGCAGCGGCCGGTACCCTTCGCCGCTGCGCCATGGCGCCCGCGGAGGGGTGCGAGAGTGGTTGAATCGGGCGGTCTCGAAAACCGTTGTGCCCGCAAGGGTACCGAGGGTTCGAATCCCTCCCCCTCCGCCTCCCGACCGGTCATCCGAACCGGGTGATGTCCGGCTGCAGCGCCGCATCTACGTTGCCCGCGTGCCGGCATCCCTTCCCAGGAGAAGCTGGCTGCGCGATGCGGAGCGCCTCGACCTCGCGCTGTACGCGGCGATCGCCGCCACGCCGACACCGCTCCTGGACCGTGGGATGAGCACCGTCTCGCGCGCGGCCGACCACTCGCGCCTCTGGCTCTCGGCGGCCGCGCTCCTCGCGCTCAGCCGCGGTGCCCCCGGCCGGCGGGCGGCGGGCGCCGGCATCGCCTCGGTGGCCGCGTCGTCGGCCATCGTGACCGCGGTGCTCAAGCCGATCGGCCGGCGCCCGCGGCCCGACCCGATCGCCGAGCGGGTCCCCCTGGCGCGGCAGGTCCGCATGCCCCGATCGACCTCGTTCCCCTCCGGCCACGCCGCGAGCGCGTTCGCGTTCGCGACGTCGATCGGCCGCGTTCTACCTCGTGAGGCCATGGCACTGCAGGTGTTCGCCGCGATCGTGGCCTACTCGCGGGTGCACACGGGCGTGCACTACCCGTCCGACGTCGTCACCGGATCCCTCGTCGGAGTCGCGATCGCGCAGCTGACGAGCCAGCAGCTCGAGCGCCGGTTCAGCCGGCCGCCCGCCTGACCCTGTCGTCGACCCCTGCGACGGCAAGGACGTAGGCCGCGTGGGTCCCGAGGCTCGTGGCGAGCATCGCCGGCGGCCAGCGCCACGGGACGGGCGTGCGGCCGAGGACGGGGAACAGGGTGAACGTCGCGGTCATGAGGGTCGCGCCGAACGCCGCGCTCGCCCACGGCTCGGGGATCGTCCGCCGCAGCAGGCCGTGCCAGAGCCCGAAGGCGGAGCCGTAGCTCCAGCGCAGGATGAGGCCGAGCTCCTTGTCGCCTTTGTCAGTGACCTGTCCCAGGTGCATGAGCGACGCCACGATCTTGCCGGGCACGAGGCCGTCGTCGTAGTCCAGATCGCCCGTGAAGCGCGGTCGCAGCCGGCGCTCGAGGGCGTAGGCCGCCGTCATGGTCGCGGTGCCGGCGGTCCCGGCCAGGATGCTCCGCAGGGGCCAGGCATGGTGAGGGCGCATGGGCGCGACACTAGATCCGCGCGGCGCCCAGTGCGTCATCCGGACGGGATGACCGCACATCGCGAGCCCGGTCCTGCGACGATCGGGTCATGACCGCCGAGCAGCGCGTGCTGTCGACGACCGCCGAGGGCGGGATCGAGGCGCGCTTCGTCCCCGAGGCAGGGATGCTCGTCGTCTCGCTGCGTCACCACGGTGAGGAGCTGTTGGGGCAACGAGCGGGGCTGGACGCATACGTCGCGCAGCGCAAGACGATGGGCATCCCGCTGCTGTACCCGTGGGCGAACCGGCTGGGGAGCGAGCGCTTCGAGGTCGCCGGGCGCGACGTCGAGTTGGCGGGCGTCACGCCACCTCTGCGCCTCGACGACAACGGGCTGCCGATGCACGGCCTGCTCGCTGGGGTCCCGGGGTGGGAGATCGAGCGCTACGAGCCCTCCGGCGACGACGCGGTGCTCGCGGCGCGGTTCGACCTCGCCGAGCACGACGATCTGCTGCGCGCGTTCCCGTTCCCGCACGAGGTGCTCTACGAGGCCACGCTGGAGGGACCGACGCTGACGATCACGACGACCGTCGTCGCCTCGCACGGCTCGCCAGTGCCGGTCTCCTTCGGCTACCACCCGTACTTCGTTCTGCCCGGCGTCCCGCGCGCCGACTGGGACATCGAGGTGCCCGTGACCGAGCAACTGCGGCTCGACAACCTGATGCTCCCGACCGGCGAGACGGTCATGGCGCACGTGCTCGTCGGCCCGCTCGGCGCCCGCACCTTCGACGACGCCTATCTGGCACCGGCCGAGGGTGCTCCCTTCGTGCTGTCCGGCGGCGGGCGGCGCGTCGAGGTCGCCTTCGACGCCGGCTACCCGTACACGCAGGTCTTCGCGCCCGAGGCGGACGACGTCATCGCGTTCGAGCCGATGACGGCGCCCGCCAACGCCCTGGTCACGGGCGTGGACCTGCCGGTCGTCGCGGCCGGCGACCGGTTCAGCGCGTCGTTCTCGGTCACGGTCGTCCCGGACTGATCTCGCTCAGAGCGCCTCGTAGAGCGCCGCCTCGAAGTCGCCGTAGGCCTTCCACGCCTCGGGGGTGATGAAGGGCAGCGAGTTCGTGTAGATCGAGCCGCAGATGCCCGACGACCGGTCGATGAAGAAGTGCGTGTTGAACAGCCCGGCCCACGCGCCCGTGCCCGCCCGGCGCGCCCCTGCGATGTCCTCGGTGTTCTGCAGCAGGCCGTGCCCCCACTTCCAGCCGGGCCCTGCGCGGAGGCTGTCGGTGATCGGCGGGTCGGCCGTCTCGATGACCTCGGGGAAGTCCAGGTCGCCGATCTGGTTGGTGAACGCCGCGTCGACCGTCGACTCCTGCAGGATCCGCTCGCCGTCCAGCTCTCCGCCCCGCAAGAGCGCGCGCTGGAAGCGGATGTAGTCGCGCGGGGTCGAGTAGAGCCGGTGCCCGCCCGACCACCAGTCGGGCGCCTGGTTGAGGAGCTCGCCCGCCGAGGTCCACGCGCCGTCCCCGCCGGCCATGTGGACGGTCACGAGGTTCTCGCGCCGCGCGTCGTCGAGGACGAACATCGTGTCTGCCATCCCGAGCGGATCGGTGATGCCCTCCCTGATCACGACGTCCAGCGTGGTCCCCGCGACGGCCTCGACGACCCGGCCCAGCCAGTCGGTGTTGATCCCGTACTCGAAGGCGATCCCGGGGTCGCGGACGAGCGGCGCCTTGAACGCCTCCGCCGAGCCGGGAACGACGTTCGGGAGGCCGGTCACCTTCTCGAAGCGGGCGATGTCGGCGTTCCAGAACCAGTAGGACAGCCCGGACGTGTGGGTCGCGAGCTGGTGGACCGTGGCCCGGCTCGCCGGCGGGCGCAGGCGTGGCTCGTCGCCGTCGAAGCCCTCGAGCACCTGGAGCTCGGCGAACGCCGGGAGGTAGGTGTCGACTGGCGCGTCGAGGTCGAGCTCGCCGCGCTCCACCTGCTGCAGCGCGGCGGTCGTCGCGACCATCTTCGTCATCGACATGATCCGGAACTGCGTGGAGGTCGTGACGGGATCGTCGCTCTCGCCGGCGATGCGGACCCCGGCGCCGCCCTCGTAGATGACCCCGTCGCGATCCGCCGCGATGGCGGCGACGTGCGGGACGGCACCGGACGCGACCGCGTCCTCCAGGACCGCGTCGATCGTGGACACGTCGATGGCGGAAGCCATGTCGAACCCTCCTGGCGGATGACCCGCGAGCCACGCTCCTCCCCTACGATGGCCGCGTTCGAGCGGCGCGGGAGGAGTTGGCATGCGGGCAGCCAGGCTGCACGAGTACGGGGAGCCGTTGGAGATCGACGAGGTGCCCGACCCGGAGCCGGGTCCCGGCGAGGTGCTCGTGCGGATCGGCGGCGCCGGGGTGTGCCATTCCGACCTGCACATCGCCCACGGCGAGGTGCCCGGCGTCCTGGACGGGCCGACGATCCTCGGCCACGAGAACGCCGGGTGGGTCGAGGCGCTCGGGCCGGGGGCGAGCGGATTCGAGCCCGGCGAGGCGGTCATCGTCTACGGCGGCTGGGGCTGCGGGATCTGCCGGGTCTGCCTGAGCGGCGAGGAGCAGCTCTGCGACACGATGCGGTGGGGCGGGCTCGGACCGCCCGGCGGCTACGCCGAGCGCTACGTCGTGCCCAGCCCGCGGCATCTCATCCGCATCGGCGACCTCGATCCCGCCGACGTGGCGCCGCTCACCGACGCGGGCCTCACGCCGTACCGCGCGGTGAAGAAGGTCGCCCGCCGGCTCGTCGCCGGCGACGCGGCGCTGGTCATCGGCGCAGGCGGCCTCGGGCAGATGGCGATCCAGTTCCTGCGGCTCCTGACGCCCGCCCGCGTCGTCGTCGCCGACGTCTCGCCCGACAAGCGCCAGGCGGCGCTGCATCTCGGGGCCGACGCCGTGGTCGATCCCAGCGCGGCCGACGCGGCCGACGAGCTGCGCGAGGCGACCGCCGGCGCGGGCGCCGCGGCGTGCATCGACGTCGTGGGCTCCGACCAGAGCCTCGCGTTCGCGGCCGCCTCGCTGGGGTTCAAGGGGCACCTGGTCATCGTCGGTCTCGCCGGCGGCTCGGTCCCCTTCAGCTTCTTCACCTGGCCGCCCGAGTCGGTCGTGACGACGAGCAACTGGGGCACGCGCACCGAGCTGGAGGAAGTGGTCGCGCTCGCCGGTCAGGGCCGGCTGACGCTGCAGGTCGAGCGCGCGCCGCTGGAGGCGATCAACGACGTCCTCGGCCGCCTCGAGCGCGGTCAGGTGGCCGGGCGCGCGGTCCTCGTCCCGTAGACGAACAGCTCGCTGGTGTAGCCGAGCCCCACGGGCTCGGTGGGGGCCAGCGCGCGCACGCGCTCGGCGATCACCTCCTGCTCGGCGGCAGGCAGCGCCGCGATGAAGCTCGTCGAGAGGGCTCGCTCGACGAGACCCTCGCGGGAGAGCTCCTGCACGTGCTCGTCGCTCCAGTGCAGCACCTGGCTGAACGGCGCGTCGGCGTGGAACGCGGCCTCCCAGTCGCCGGCGTCGCGGCGCGGCTCGTCGGAGCGGTAGCGCACCAGCAGCTCGTGCAGCGCTGCGTGCAGCGGCTGGGTGAGATCGCGGGTGTTCCACACGATGGCCAGGCGCCCGCCGGGGCGCAGCACCCGCGCGAACTCGTCCAGTACGGCGTCGCTGGCGAACCAGTGGAACGCCTGCGCGACCGTGACCGCGTCGGCGGCCGCGGCGGGCACCGGCAGCCGCTCGGCCACGCCGTCGCGCACGTCCGCACCCGGAGTCGTCGTCGCGAGGATCTCCCGCATGCCCGCGACCGGCTCGACGGCGGTCACGCTGAGACCCCGGGCCAGCAGGGGGCGGGTGAGCTTGCCGGTGCCCGCGGCGACGTCGACGACCGTCGCGCCCGGCCCGATCTCCAGGGCCTCGATGAGCCGGTCGACCACCGGCGGGCCGTACTCGGGCCGCGCCCGGTCGTAGACGCCGGCCGAGCGGCCGAAGCCGGAGGTCGACGGGTGCAGCTGCACGGTCAGACGAACCGCGGCGCGATCTCGCCGATCGCCTGGTCGAGGATCTCGAGCCCGAGCCCGAGCTCGTCGGTCGTCGCGGAGAGCGGCGGCGCGATGCGGAACGTCCCGCCCATCTCGGGCAACTGCACGATGTTCATGTGCAGCCCCAGCTCCAGGCAGCGCGCCGTCACGGCCGCGCCCAGGTCGGGCGACGGCGCCTTCGTGACGCGGTCGGCGACGAGCTCGAGGCCCTGCAGCATGCCCCGGCCGCGGACGTCGCCGACGACGGCGTGGCGGTCGGCGAGCTCGAGCAACCCGGTGCGGACCAGCTCCCCCTTGTCCCGTGCCTGCGCGGCCATGTCGTCGCGCTCGAGGACGTCGAGCACCGTGAGCCCGACCGAGGAGACCAGCGGATCGGAGACGTGGGTGGTGAGGAACAAGTAGCCCAGCTCGTGCGCGCGCTCCTCCAGCTCCGCGCTCGTGACCACCGCGGCGAGCGGCAGCCCGGCGCCCAGCGTCTTGGAGAGGGTGAGGATGTCCGGGACGACGCCGTCGTGCTCGAAGGCGTAGCCCAGCCCCGTCCGGCACAGCCCGGTCTGCGCCTCGTCGAGGATCAGCAGCATCCCGCGCTCGTGGCAGCGGTCGCGGAGCGCGGCGAGATACCCCGGCGGGGGGACGACCACGCCGCCGCTGGAGAGGATGGGCTCGATCAGGCATGCGGCGAGGCTCCCGGTCGACTGGGCGTCGATCATGCGGAAGCCCAGCTCGAGCTGGCGCTCCCAGTCGAAGCTGCCGTCCGGCCGCGTCAGGTCCGGCCGGTAGGAGTCAGGCGTCGGGAGCGCGAGGTTCCCGGGCGCCGGGGGCCCGTAGCCGCGACGGCCGGCGGAGTACGTCGCGCCCACCGCCGCCTGCGTCATCCCGTGCCAGGAGCGGCTGAAGGAGACGACCTCGTAGCCGCCAGTCACAAGCTTGGCCAGCCGCAGCGCCGCCTCGTTGGACTCCCCGCCCGTCGAGAGCAGGAGCACCTTGTCCAGCGGCGCCGGCAGGCTCTCCGCGAGCCGCCGCGACAGGTCGACGACGGGGCGGCTCAGCATGCCGCTGAACACGTGGTCGAGCGTGCTCGCCGCGGTGCGGATCGTCTCGACGATCTCCGGATGCGAGTGGCCGAGCACGCCGCTCATCTGACCCGAGGTGAAGTCCAGGATCCGGCGCCCGTCGGACGTGTGCAGCCAACTGCCCTCGGCACGCTCGACGACGATCGGGACGAACCCCGGGATGTAGCGCACGACGTGCCTGTCGACGTCGTCCCAGAACTCTTGGTCGAGGCCCTGCGCGGAGGTGAGCGTCATGCGCCAATGCTAGGCAGCGCGGGTGCGGCATCCTTGATAGGTGCGCATCGCGATCCTAGGTCCGGTGCTCGTCGAGGACGACGGAGCGCCGCCACACGAGATCGCCGGGGGCAGGCTGCAGGCGCTGCTCGCCCGGCTCGCGGTGGACGCCGGGCGTCCGGTGTCGCACGGCGCGCTCGCGGATGCCGTCTGGGACGGCGATCCGCCGCGCGAGGAGCAGCACGCGCTGCAGTCGCTCGTCTCGCGCCTGCGCCGAGCGCTCGGCGCCTCGTCCCTCATCGCGCAGGAGACCGCGGGCTACCGCCTGGCGCTCCCGGCGAGCGCGATCGACGCGCTGGAGTTCGAGCGGCTGGCGCGGGAGGGCGCAGCCGCCCTTCGCGCGGGTGACCCCGCCGGCGCGGGACGCCTGCTGACCGAGGCGCTGGAGCTCTGGCGCGGCGAGCCCGCCTCGGACGCTCTGCGCCTGCACGACCTGCGGCTCGCCGTTCGCATCGACCTGCTGACCGCCGCTGTCGAGCAGGGCGCGGCGGCCGAGCACGTCGCCGAGCTGACCGAGCTCGGCGACGAGCACCCGCTCCACGAGCGCCTGGGCGCGCTGCGCGTGCGGGCGCTCGCGGCTGCCGGGCGCCAGGCCGACGCGCTCGACGTGTACGAGACCCTGCGCACCGCGCTCGACGATCAGCTCGGCGCGACCCCCTCCGCTGTCCTGAAGGACGCGCACCTGGCCGTCCTGCGCGGCGAGGTCGCGACTGCGCCGCCGCCCCGCGGGAACCTGCCGGCGGCGCGGACGAGCTTCGTCGGCCGGGAGGCGGATCTGCAGCGCGCCGCTGACCTCCTCGCGCGGCACCGGCTCGTGACGCTCGTCGGGACCGGCGGTGCGGGCAAGACGCGCCTCGCCCTCGAGCTCGCGGCGCGCGCGGCGGGGACGTCGTGGCTCGTCGAGCTGGCGTCCCTCGGCGACGGGGAGAGCCTCGCGCCCGCGGTGCTCGGCGCGCTCGGCCTCCGGGAGGCGACGCTGCCCGACCGCCGGGCGGCGGCGGCCGACGCGGAGTCGCGGCTGCTGGACGCCCTCGGCGCGAGCGACGCGCTGCTCGTGCTCGACAACTGCGAGCACATCGTCGTGGCGGCGGCGGAGCTCGCCGACCACCTGCTCGCCGGCTGCCCGCGGCTGCGGATCCTCGCGACGAGCCGCGAGCCGCTCGGGATCGGAGGCGAGGCGCTCGCTCCGGTCGGGCCGCTGGAGGAGGAGTCCGCGGTGGTCCTGTTCGCGCAGCGCGCCGCGTCGGCGACGCCGGACTTCGCGCTCGACGAGACGACCGCGCCGGTCGTCGCGGACATCTGCCGCCGGATCGACGGCCTGCCGCTCGCGATCGAGCTCGCCGCCGCCCGGCTGCGCTCGATGCCGCTCAAGCAGCTCTCCGACCGCCTGCACGACCGCTTCCGCCTCCTGACCGGCGGCAGCCGTGCCGCGGCGGGCCGGCAGCGGACGCTGCGTGCGGTCGTCGACTGGAGCTGGGACCTCCTCAGCGAGCCCGAGCGCCGGCTCGCCCGGCGGCTGTCCGTCTTCCCCGCCGGAGCGACGCTCGACGCCGTCGAGGCGGTGTGCGCCGGCGACGGCGTGGACGCCGACGAGGTCTTCGACCTGCTCTGCGCGCTCGTCGACCGCTCGCTCGTCGGGGTCCGAGGCGCCGGCACGTCGCGCTGGCGGATGCTCGAGACGATCCGCGAGTACGCCGAGGAGGAGGCCGAGCGAGCGGGTGAGCTGCTGCGGCTGCGCGAGGCGCACGCGGCCCACTACACCGCGTTCGTCCAGGAGGCCGACGGGCACCTGCGCGGGCCCGATCAGCTGCCGTGGCTCGCCCGGCTGCGCGACGATCGCGACAACGTGCTGTCGGGCGTCCGGTTCCTCGGCGAGACCGGGGGACGCGCGACCGCGCTGCGGACCGTGACGACGCTGCTGTGGTTCTGGGCGCTGGACGGCAACCGTGAGGACGCCCTGGTCTGGCTGCGCTTCGCGCTGTCGGCCGAGGGCGACGCGGACCCGCTGGACCGGATGCTCGCCGAGGCGATCGTCGGCTGGAGCGACCCGGACGCCCAGCCGGGCGACCCCCAGGAGACGTTGAGGCAGGGGGCCGAACTGCTCGACGGCGTGGACCTCACCGGCCGGCCGCTGATGGCCGTCGTCGCGCCAGTCGTCACGCTCATGGCGGGCCACGAGGACCGCGGCGAGGCGATGCTCGCCGAGCTGGACGAGAGCCCGGATCCGTGGCTGCGGGCGATGGCGCCGTTCGCACGGGCGCAGATCGCGGAGAACATGGGCGAGCTCGAGGAGATGAGCGTCGACGTCCGCATCGCGATCGAGCGCTTCCAGGCCGCCGGCGACCGCTGGGGCCTGGCCGCCTCGCTCTCCGAGCTGGCGTCGCTGCACATGCTCGAGGGCGACCTCGATGCCGCCGAGACCGCGCTCGCCGAGAGCGAGGGGCTCCTCGCCGAGCTCGGGTCCGGGTCGCCGAGCGGCCTCACGATCATGCGACGCGCCGACCTGCTGACCCGCCGCGGAGACGACGCCGGCGCTCGGGACCTGCTCCACGAGGCGCTGCGCGACGCCGGTGCGAGAGAGGACCGCCAGATGCTCATGATCTTCCTGGCCGGCGCGACCGCGCGCCTCGGCGATCTCGAGACGGCGCGATCCCTGCGCGACGAGGCCGTGCGCGCGGTCGACGGGAGCAGGCCCGTGCGACCCGACCATGGGCACGAGCGCGCGATCGTCTACGGGTACGCGGCCCGGCTGTCCGTCGAGGACGGGGAGCTCGAGGCCGCCCGGGAGCAGCTCGCCCGGGCGTACGAGGACTCGGTCGCCTCGGGGGATCTGCCGATCGCCGGCCGCGTCGGCGAGTCGACGGCGCTGCTGGCGCTGCGCTCCGGCCTGCCGCAGGTCGCGGCGGAGATGCTCGGCGCGGGCATGCGCCTGCGCGGGACCGACGACCTGACGAACCCGGTGACCGCGGTCTTCATCGACGAGCTGCGCGCCGCCCTCGGGGAGGCTGCGGCGGACGCCGCCATCGCGGCCGGCCGGGCCCTGGACCGCGAGGCGGCCATGGCCCGGCTCGACCCGGCGACGCTAGACGCGGTTGCGGTAGGCCCGGAGGGCCAGCGGGACGAAGACGGCCAGCAGTCCGGCCATCCACGCGAGCGTCCAGGTGAGGTGTGAGCCCATCGGCGTCCCGAGCAGCAGGGCCCGCTCCGCGCCGACGAGGTGGGTGATCGGGTTGACGTTCGTGAACGTCTGCAGCCAGCCCGGCATCGAGTCCGGCGACACGAAGGCCGACGACCCGAAGCTGAGCGGGAGGACGATCAGGAACATGATCCCCTGCACCGCGCCGGGGGTCCTGGCGCGCATCCCGACGAAGACCGACGACCAGCAGAAGCACAGGGCGAACGCGACGGCCAGCAGGCAGGCGAGCAGCACCTCGGGCGCGCTCGTCGTCGCCCGGAAGCCGAGCACGTAGCCGAACCCGAGCATCACGACGCAGAGCACGCCGTACCTGGCGATGTCGGCGAGCACCGCCCCGACGAGCGGGACCGCCCGCGAGATCGGCAGGCTGCGGAAGCGGTCGAAGACGCCCTTCTCGACGTCGGTGTTGAGGTTCACGCCGATCGCGATGCCTGCCATGGCGATCGTCTGACCGAGGATCCCCGGCAGGAGGAACTGCAGGTAGTCGTGCTGGGACCCGTTGGCGATCGCGCCGCCGAACACGTAGGTGAACAGCAGCAGGAAGATGATCGGCTGCAGCGTGACGTCGACGAGCGCCTCCGGCGTGCGCCAGGTCCCGATCAGGCTGCGCTTGGCGATGACGGCGCTGTGGCGGAGCGTGCTCATGCCGCCACCTCGTCGAAGACGCGGCCCTTGGTCTCCTTGCGCGTCAGCGCGGAGAACACCTCGTCGAGGCTGGGCAGGTGCAGCGAGAGCTCGGTCACGGCGATGCCCGCGCTGTCGAGGCCGGCCACGATGGCCGCGAACCCCGTGTCGCCGCGCGTCGAGACGGTCACGGTGCCGCGCGAGGTGATCTCGGCGTGCGCGCCGGTGGCCTCGCCGACGATCTGCGCGACGAAGGGGAGCGCCGCCGGGTCGAGCGGCCGAACGGTGATGCGCTGGTCGCCTGCGATCCGCTTGAGGACGTCCGGCGTGCCGTGTGCGATCACGCGGCCCTGGTCGAAGACGACGATGTCGTCGGCCAGCTCGTCGGCCTCCTCGAGGTACTGCGTCGTGAGCAGGACGGTGGAGCCGTCGCGGACGAGACCGCGGACGACGTCCCACATGTCGTCGCGCTTGGACGGGTCCAGGCCGGTCGTCGGCTCGTCGAGGAAGACGACGGCCGGGCGGCCGACGAGGCTGGCGGCGAGGTCCAGCCGTCGCCGCATGCCGCCGGAGTAGGTCTTGGCGGGCCGGTCGGCGGCGTCGTCGAGGCCGAACCAGTCGAGCAGCTCGGTGGCGCGGGCCTTGGCGTCGCGCGGCTTGAGATCGAGCAGGCGCCCGATCATCACGAGGTTCTGACGGCCGGTCAGCAGCTCGTCGACGGAGGCGTACTGGCCGGTGAGGCCGATCTGGCGGCGGACGGCCGCGGGGTCGCGCAGCACGTCGTGGCCGGCGACGCGGGCGGTGCCGCCGTCAGGGCGCAGGAGCGTGGCGAGGATCCGCACGGCGGTCGTCTTGCCTGCGCCGTTCGGACCGAGGACGCCGAGCACCGTGCCGCGTCGGGCAGTGAGATCGACGCCGTCGAGCGCGACCGTGTCGCCGAAGCGCTTGGTGAGCCCGGCGGCCTCGATGGCGAGGTCGTGCGTGGTGGTCATGCGAGCACTGTCGGCGTGCGCGCTCGCAGCGCGCTCGCATGGCGCTCACGCCGGGTGCGCGGGTGTGTGAGCCGTCAGGCCGGCGGCGCGTACCGGTGGTGCAGGATCAGCGGGTTGCCGTCGGGGTCGGCGAAGAACGCCTGGAAGCAGACGCCGGAGTCGATCGTGTCGCCGAAGAACGTGATCCCCTGCGCCTCGAGCTCCGCGCGCCGCTTGTCGACGTCGTCGACCCGCAGGGCGATCGCGGTGCCGCTGCGCCGGAACTCGCCGCCGAACGCCTCGGGCTCCATGAGCGCGAGCGTGAGGTTGCCGGTCTCGTACTCGGCGCCCGGCCGGCTGCCCCAGCGCTTGGCGAATCGCAGGCCAAGGAGCCCGCCGTAGAACGCCTCGGAGGCGGCGATGTCCTGGGTCGGCACCGTGATGAAGTCGGTTCCGGTGACGAGCTGGGTCGTCGTGTCGCTCATGTCGGCTCCTCGGTTGGTGAGCATGGCGACCCTAGAACGCCGGCGCACCCCGAGACTCATCGGTCGGGTGTCATCCCTCCCGGAGAGTGGGGCTAGCCGTACTTCCGGGGGCTGCCGCTTTCGCGGTAGCGTCGTTCCCATGAAGTCGACGTCCACCCGCACCTACGTCCAGCGCGAGCGCGCACGGGCGGCGGAGGCCAACACGCTGCGGATCTACGAGGCCGGGCTCGCGCTGTTCACAGAGCGCCCGTTCGACCAGATCACGCTGGGTGCCGTGGCCGAGCGGGCGGGCGTCGGGCTCCAGACGGTCATCCGCCGGGTCGGGACCAAGGACGGTCTCGTCCGGGCGGTCGGGACGTGGATGGTCCCGCAGATCCGGGAGGCGCGCGGCGAGCCGCCCGCCGCGGAGCCGCGCGCGATCGCCGAGGCGGTCGCCCGTCAGTACGAGCGCTGGGGACCCATGATGGATCGCCTGCTGCGTCAGGAGGACGCGACCCCCTCGCTCGCCGAGATGGCCGAGCTCGGCCGCGCGAACCATCGCGCGTGGATCGAGTCGACCTTCGCCGGCCACCTCGACGCCCTGGCACCCGACGCACGCCACGCGCTCCGCGCGCGGCTCGTCGGCGTGACCGGCGTCGAGCTGTGGCAGGTCCTGCGTGTCGCCGAGGGCCTGTCGGCCGGTGCGGCGACGGATGCCGTCGCCGACCTCATCACCGGATGTCTGACCACACCTCACGGACGGGAGTCCTGACCGATGTCGACGTACTACGTCTACACAACTCCGGCCAGCGGCCACATCTTCCCCATGGTCCCCGGCCTCCTCGAGCTCGAGGCCCGCGGGCACACGGTCCACCTGCGCACGGGTCCCGTGCACGTCGACGCGGCGCGTGCGGCCGGGCTGCGCAACGTCGAGGCCGTCGACCTGCGGATCACGGAGATCCCCGCGACCGACTACGAGGTCTCCAGCCCCAGGCAGCGCCTGACGCGCGGGCTGGAGGACCTCATGAAGCGCGGGCCCTACGAGATGGCCCAGTTCCGCGACGACGTCGCCGCGCTGCAGCCCGACGCCCTGCTCACGGACATGAACGCCTACGGCGCCGTCGTCGCGGCGGAGGCGACGGGCCTGCCGTGGGCCTCGATCCAGCCGACGCTCCTCGCGTTCCCGACCGACGACGCCCCGCCCTTCGGCTTCGGCCTCAAGCCGATCGGCGGGCCGGTCGGCCGGCTGCGCAACCGCCTCATGAACCGCGTCATGGTCGGCGTCTACTCGAAGGCGATGATGCCCGGCATCAACGCCATGCGGGCGGACGCCGGCCTCCAGCAGCTGCCCGACGCCATCGAGCACGTGCTCCGTCCCGACCGTCTGATCGTGCTCACCGGCGAGCCGATCGAGTACCCCCGCACGGGGCTGCCGGACATGTTCCGCCACGTAGGGCCCCAGATCTGGGAGCCCGAGGCTGACACGCCGGATTGGCTGCTCGAGGACGGCGATCCGTGGGTCCTCGTCACCTGCTCGACCGAGTACCAGGGCGACGAGACCCTCGCCCGCGCCGCGATCGAGGGGCTGCGCGACGAGCCGGTCCGCGTGATCGTGACCCTCGCCGACGCGTACGGGGCCGAGCTGCCGAGCGCGCCCAACGCCCGCGTGGAACGCTTCGTGCCCCATCGCCAGGTCCTCGACCGCGCGGCCGCCGTCGTGTGCCACGGCGGCATGGGCATCGTGCAGAAGTCGGTCAGCGCCGGCGTGCCGGTCGCCGTCGTCCCGTTCGGCCGCGACCAGCCCGAGGTGGCGCGGCGCGTCACCGAGTGCGGCGCCGGGGTCGCGCTGCCGTCGAAGAAGCTCACGCCGGAGCGCCTGCGGCTGGCGGTCCGTCAGGCGATGGCCAAGCGGGCCGGCGCGGAGTCCGCCGGCGCGAGGCTGCGCGCGTCGGGCGGCCCGGAGCGCTTCGCCGACGAGGCGGAGGAGCTCGCGGGCGACCGCGTGCCGGCGGCTGCGTAGAGGGGCGAATCTGCGGGTCGTGGTCACTATGCCGTCGTATGCGCGGCTTTTCGACCACGACTCGCGAGATCACTCAATACGGGGTCGTCGCCCGATCGCAGCTGTTGATCGGCCAGGACGCCATCGCGGATGCCGACGGCGTTCCCCCAGTCGTGACCTCCGCCTTGAACAGCTCACCGAGACGGATACCCCACAGGGCCGCCGCGCTGCGGTGGCTCAACAGCGCCCAGTCGCCGCACGCCAGCACCGCCGCCAGCCGCCGGGGCTCCTGCCCCAGACCGAGATGCCCGACGGCGAACACACCGCGGTGGACGCGGTGCAGCTGCCCGGTCAGCGCCGCGATCGAGGACGCCCTCATCCGCCGGCCCTCACGTGCGCTGCGAGAGCTGCTCACGGAGGCCAGCGTCACCGGTCGATGATGGAGGACCGCTGCCTGGCGGTCTGCAGGCGACACCACCTGCCGACCCCGCACACGCAGTACCGCATCGCCGCCAAGCGCTACGACTTCGCCTGGCCCCAGCAGCGCCTGGTGGTGGAGACCGACAGCTGGCTGGCGCACTCCACCCCGTTCGCCTTCCAGGCCGACCGAGCGCAGAGCAACGCCCTGCAGCTGGCGGGCTGGTGGTCCGCCACGCGCTCGGGCGCTGCTAGCCGGTCGGGGCGTCGTCGCGCGCTGCGTACGCGACGAACGCGTCGATGGACGACGGCTCCAGGAGGGCGTCGCGGCTCGCGACGTCCTCCGGCTTCGCGCCGCGCAGGATGCGCTTGACGGGCGTCTCGAGCTTCTTGCCCGTGCGCGTCCGCGGCACCGCCGGGACGGCGACGATCGTGTCCGGCGCATGGCGCGGGGACAGCTCGGTGCGCAGCGTCCTGCGGATCTTCGCCCGCAGGTCGTCGTCGAGCGTCACGCCCTCCGCGGGGACGACGAAGAGCACGAGCTCGCCCGCGCCGCCCTCGTTGTCCTCGAGGTGCACGATCAGGGAGTCGACGACCTCGGGGAGCTCCTCCACGGCGGTGTAGATCTCGCTCGTACCGAGCCGGACGCCGCCGCGGTTGAGCGTCGCGTCGGAGCGGCCGGTGATGATGCAGCTCCCGCGTTCGGTGAACAGGGCCCAGTCGCCCTGGCGCCAGACCCCCGGGTAGCGGTCGAAGTAGGCCTCGCGGAGCCGCTCGCCGTCGGGGTCGTTCCACAGCTTGACCGGCATCGACGGCATCGGCGTCGTGACGACGAACTCCCCGAGCTCGCCGACGACGACGTTGCCGTCCTCGTCGAAGGCCTTGCAGTCGACGGCGAGCGCGGGCGCGGCGAGCTCGCCCTCGTACACCGGCAGCATCGGCGAGCCGGTGACGAACGCGGAGCACACGTCGGTTCCCCCGCTGCCGTTGATGAGCAGCGTCTCGGGGCCGAGCTGGTCGTAGATGAACTGGAAGCCCTCCGGCGGCAGCGGCGAGCCTGCGGTGATGACGGTCTTCAGGCGCGAGAGGTCGAGGTCGCGGCCCGGCTGCAGGCCGGCCTTGCGGCAGGCCATCAGGAACGCCGGGGACATGCCGACGTGCGTCGCGCCCGTCTCGGCGGCCAGGCGCCACTGCAGGCTGAGGTCCGGCCACGTCGGATCCCCGTCGATGAGGACGATCGACGCGCGCAGGATCAGCACGGAGACGAGCGCGTTCCACATCATCCACGCGGTCGTCGTGAACTGCAGCAGGCGCTTCTCCGGCCCGACGTCCCACTGCAGGCCGTGTGCCTTGAAGTGCTCGACGAGGAGGTTGCCGTGCCCGTGCACGATCGCCTTGGGCAGCCCGGTCGTCCCCGACGAGAAGAGCACGACCAGCGGGTGGTCGAACGGCACCTGCTCGAACTCCAGCGGCCCCTCGTACTCCAGGAGGTCGGCCCACTCGATGGCGTCGGGGACCGTCGCCTCGCCGTAGGGGACGTGCACGACGTGCTCGACGGTGGGCAGCGCCGCGCGGAGCCTGGCGACCTCCTCGGTCCTGTCGAGGTAGCGGTCGCGGAACCCGTAGCCGCCGACGGTGAGCAGCACCTTCGGCTCGATCTGGGCGAAGCGGTCGATGACGCTGCGCGAGCCGAACTCCGGCGCGCAGGTGGCCCACGTCGCCCCCAGGCTCGCGGTGGCGATGAAGGCGACGACGGTCTCGGGGACGTTTGGGAGGTAGCCGACGACGCGGTCGCCCGGTCCCACCCCGAGGCTCAGGAGCCCCCACCGCGCCCGCGCGACCTGCTCGCGCAGCTCGCGGAACGTGAGCGACATCGGCTCGCGCGTCTGCGAGCGCGCGACGATCGCGATGCGCTCG
The DNA here is from genome assembly GCA_963837655.1 of uncultured Solirubrobacterales bacterium. Lineage (GTDB taxonomy): Bacteria > Actinomycetota > Thermoleophilia > Solirubrobacterales > Solirubrobacteraceae > CAVVSD01. The sequence goes on along the minus strand of CAWIOK010000021.1, from coordinate 33,305 downwards.
TCGTCGTCGCGCGTGCCGAGCATGTGCTCGCAGTAGTTCAGCCGCGATGAGGTGAACCACTTCGCCCCCGGCATCTCGCGCGTCGTGAGCACCTCGTCGTACGGCTCGCCGGCCTTCACGTCGAAGAACTCCCAGAGCGAGGCCCAGAAGCCCTCGAGGTCGTCGATCGACCAGCGCCACAGGTCGTCCCAGGTGGCGAGGTCGCGCCCGTGCTCATCGCGAAGCCAGTTCAGGTAGCGCCCGATGGTCGTGCGCTCGCGCACGTCGCGCGGGGGGTTCCAGAGGATCCGTCCACTCACAGGGCGCGGAACCTACCAACTAGCCTCACGCGCCATGGACGTCCTCGTCGATCTCACCGCCGCGCAGCCGAGCGTCTCGCTCGCCGATCCGCGCGATCTCGGCTCCTTCAAGGTCCTCGCGCAGGCCGCGCAGCCGCACCCCACCGAGCTGAGTCGGGCGCTCGACGGCGTCGGGACGATCGCGGAGGACGGCAACGCCTTGATCACCGTCGACGCGGTGCGCAGGCTCGCCGGCGATCTCGCCGCCGATCCCGAGTGGAACGCGGGCCTGGAGAAGATGCTCGCCTACGCGAGCTCGAAGGGCTGGATGGATCCATCGGGGACGGCGATCCAGGCCCACGTGGAGTGGGCGAAGCCGGCGTAGCACAGCAGTGCGCGCCCTCCAGGTCACCGCGCTCGACGGCCCCGACGCCGTCGTCGTGGCCGACGTCCCCGAGCCGGAGGCCGGCGACGGTGTCCTCTTCGAGGTGCGTGCCGCCGGGGTGTCGTTCCCCGATGTGCTGCAGTCCCGCGGCCAGTACCAGTCCGCGGCCGAGCCGCCGTACGTGCCCGGGGTGGAGGCCGCGGGCGTCGTCCGCGCCGCGCCGGCCGGGAGCGCCTTCGCACCCGGCGACCGCGTCGCCGCACTGACGCATGGTGGGGGGTGGGCGGAGCTGGCCACGGCGGATCCCGACTACACCTTCGCGCTGCCCGACGCACTGGACTTCGCGCAGGGCGCAGGGCTCGTCCTGAACTACCACACGGCCTGGTTCGCGCTCGTCATGCGCGGCCGGCTGCGCGAGGGGGAGGCGGTACTCGTGCACGGCGCGGCCGGTGGGCTCGGCACCGCGGCGCTGCAGGTCGCCCGCGGTCTCGGCGCCCGGACGATCGCCGTCGTCTCGACGGACGAGAAGGAGCAGGTCGCGCGCGAGGCCGGCGCCGACGACGTCGTGCGCTCCGACCAGGCGTGGCGCGACGAGGTGCGCGAGCTGACCGCCGGCGGTGTGGACCTGGTCGTCGACCCGGTCGGCGGCGACCGCTTCACCGACAGCCTGCGCTCGCTGCGCGACGGCGGCCGGCTGCTCGTTCTCGGCTTCACCGGCGGCGCGATCCCCGAGGTCCGCGTCAACCGGCTCCTGCTGCGCAACACGGAGGTCATCGGCGCCGGGTTCGGCGCGTGGATGGCCGGTCATCCGGAGGACCGCCAGAAGGTCGGGCGGCAGGTTCACCGCCTCACCGACCAAGGCGTCGTGCGCCCGGTCATCGGCGCGCGCTTCGCACTGGAGGACGGCGCCGAGGCCATGCGGCTGCTCGAGGGCCGCGGGGCGACCGGCAAGGTCGTGCTCGACGTGGCCCCCTGACACCGAGACCGACGGGCGTCCAGCTTCCCTGAGGAGGCACTCAGCTTTCCGGGAGCCCGGTCGATCAACCGAGCATGCGCCTCGCCCCTGCAACGTCCGGTCCCGTTGCCGCGACTGCCCGCAAGCCGTGGCTCGACCACTGGCTGGACACCGTCAAGGACCTCGCCGACCTGACCGCGTCGCATCCGATGATGGATGCGGTCATCGACGAGATCGACGGTCGCATGATCCGCGTGGGCGATCAGTGGCTGGCGGACTTCGCCTCCTGCAACTACCTCGGCTTCGACCTCGACCGCGAGATCATCGAGGCGGTTCCCGCCCATCTCGACGCGTGGGGCACGCACCCCAGCTGGTCGCGCCTGCTCGGCAGCCCGGTCCTCTACGAGCAGATCGAGGAGCAGCTCACCGCGCTCCTCGGCGCCGAGGACTCGCTCGTCCTCCCGACGATCACCCACATCCACATGTCGGTGATCCCGCTGCTGGCCGCGTCGGGCACGATCTTCCTCGACCAGCGCGCCCACAAGACGATCTACGACGGCTGCCAGGTCGCGCGTTCGCGCGGTGCCGCCGTCCGCCGCTTCCGCTTCGAGGATCCCGACCACCTCGACGAGCTGCTGTCCGCCGAGCGCGACCCCACGCGCCTCGTCTGCATGGACGGCGTCAACAGCATGACCGGCAACGCGCCGGACCTGCCCGCCTTCGCGGCCGTCGCCCGCAAGCACGGCGCGCTGCTCTACGTCGACGACGCGCACGGCTTCGGCGTCATCGGCGAGCGCACGGCGGACGAGCCCAGCCCCTACGGCGCGCGCGGCAACAGCGTCGTGCGTCACACCGGCGAGACCTACGACAACCTCATCCTCGTCGGCGGCTTCTCGAAGTCCTACTCGTCGCTGCTGGCGTTCATCGCCTGCCCGACCGAGGTCAAGCAGCTCCTGAAGGTCGCCGCCCCGCCGTACCTGTACTCCGGCCCGTCGCCGGTCGCCTCGCTCGCGACCGTCCTCGCCGGCCTGCAGGTCAACGAGACGCGCGGCGACGCGATGCGCGCCGAGCTCTGGCGGCTCACCGACCGCGTGCTGCAGGCCCTGGGCCGCATCGGCGTCCACACGCCGAACCGCTCCGGCTTCCCGATCATCGAGATCCCGCTGCGCGACCACCGGCGCATCGCCGAGGTCGGGCAGATGCTCTTCGACCGCGGCGTCTACGTGACGCTCGCGGCCTACCCGCTCGTGCCCAAGCACGAGGTCGGCTTCCGCCTGCAGGTGACGGCCGCGAACACCGGGGCCGAGATCGACACGGCGATCGCCGCGATCGAGGAGCTCGCGGAGCGCGGCGAGCTGTGCGAGGCCGGTATGCCGCCGATGGAGCAGGCCGCGTGACGCGCCTGCGCGCCGTCCTGGCCCGCGCGGCTGCGTGGCAGCTGCTGCTCGCCGTCGGCGCGGTGCTGTGCGCGCTCTACGTCTGGGTCGCGCCCTTCAAGGGCAGCGGCCCGGTGATGAACGTGCTGGGGCTCTCCCCGGTCATCGCGATCCTCGCCGGCGTCCGGAAGTACAAGCCCGCCGCCCGCCGCTCGTGGCTGTTCTTCGCGCTCGGCTTCGCGCTGTTCTGGCTGGGCGACCTCTACACCTACTCCTACCCGCGCGTGTTCGGCGGCGAGGTGCCGTTCCCGTCGATCGGCGACGGGATGTACCTCCTCGTCTACCCGGCGCTCATGATCGGGCTGCTCTCGCTCGTGCGCCGCCGCAACCCGCAGGGCGACCGCCCCGGACTCATCGACGCGCTCATCATGACCCTGGGCCTCGCGCTCGTCTCGTGGGTCGCGCTCATCGCCCCGTACATCCACGACGACACGATGGACGTCTTCGCGAAGCTCGTGTCGATCGCGTACCCGGCGGGCGACATCCTGCTCCTGGCCGCCGCGATCCGCCTGGCGGTCGACGGTGGACGCCGCGGCGCGGCGTTCGGCTTCCTCTCGGCCAGCATCATCGCGCTGCTGGTCACCGACTTCGTCTACGGCGTCGTGACGCTGAACGGCGCCTACGACGGGCAGGTCCTGCTCGACGTCGGCTGGATCAGCTTCTACCTCCTCTGGGGCGCCGCCGCGCTGCACCCGTCGATGCGCGAGCTCAGCGAGCCTGCGCCCGGGCACGCGCCCCGCCTGTCGCCGATCCGCCTGGCGCTGCTGACGTTCGCGACGCTCATAGCGCCCGCCGTCGAGATCATCGGCGAGATCCGCCGCGGCGACGTGGACCTCCTCGTCATCGTCCTCGCGTCGGTCGTCCTGTTCATCCTCGTGGTCGCCCGCATGGCCGGCCTCGTGCGGCAGGAGGAGCGATCCTCCGCGCGCCAGCGGGTGCTGAGCGGCGCCGGGTCCGCGCTCGTCGGCGCGACCGAGCGCGACGAGCTCTACGCCGCGGCGATGCGTGCGGCAGACGAGCTGTGCGCCGGTGCGACGACCGCCTTCGCCCTGCTCGAGGACGGCGCGCTGAGGATCGTCGCGGCGCACGGCCCCGCGGCCGACGGCATCGCCGGCCGCCACCTGACCGCCATGACCACCGAGGCGCTCTTCGAGCTCGCCGGGGACGCCGACGTCCCGATGCTCGCGCTGCCCGCGGCCCTGCGGACCGACATCGGCCTGCCGCGCAGCAACTCGAACGTGCTGGCGATCGGGCTCACGCCGCGTGAGCAGCTGCGCGGCGTGCTCCTGCTCGCCTCAGGCGATGCGGTCGGCCTGGCCGATCGCGGCGCGCTGCGCGCCCTGGCCACGCAGGTCTCGCTCGCCCTGGGCAGCGCCGAGCTGACCGAGGAGGTCCACTCGCGTCGCAGCGAGGCCCGCTTCGGCTCGCTCGTGCGTCACTCCTCCGACCTCATCACGGTCCTGGGCGCCGACGGCACGATCGTCTACCAGAGCCCCTCGTCGCTCGCCGTCCTCGGCCTCGAGCCCGACGAGCTCGCGGGCACCCGCTTCGAGACCCTGCTCGCGCCCGGCGACAGCACGCGCCTCGTGCAGATCCTGGGCGACGGCTCGGCCCGCGAGGCCGGCCAGACCGAGGTCCTGCAGGCATCGCTGCGCCACCGCGACGGCACGGTGCGCCAGTTCGAGATCCAGTACACGAACCTGCTCGACGACGAGCACGTCAACGGGATCGTCCTGAACGCGCGCGACATCTCCGAGCGCGCGCAGTTCGAGGAGCAGCTGTCCCACCAGGCGTTCCACGATCCGGTCACCGGCCTGGCGAACCGCGCGCTGTTCGGCGAGCGCGTCCGCCACGCGTCGGCCCGCGCGCTGCGCGACGGCGGGGGCCTCGGCGTCGTGTTCCTCGACCTCGACGACTTCAAGACCGTCAACGACTCGCTCGGCCATGCCGCCGGCGATGAGGTGCTCACCGAGTTCGCCAAGCGGCTCGAGGGCGTCATCCGCGCCAGCGACACCGCGGCCCGCTTCGGCGGTGACGAGTTCGCGCTGCTGCTCGAGAACGTCCACAGCGCCGACGAGGCGGTGGAGACCGTCGACCGCCTGATCGAGGTGATGGCGGTGCCGCTGCGCGTCGGGCACAAGGAGCTCGAGCTGCGTGCCAGCATGGGCATCTCGCTGGCCGAGCCGGGCACGGTCGTCGAGCCGGAGGAGCTCATCCGCAACGCCGACGCGGCGATGTACAACGCCAAGCGCGACGGCAAGGGCGGCTACCGCCTGTTCGAGCCGCGGATGCACGAGAGCGTGCTCGCACGCCTCGAGCTGCGCGCGGATCTGCAGCGCGCGCTGGTGAACGACGAGTTCGAGCTGCACTACCAGCCGGTCGTGCGCCTCCACGACGGCTCCGTCTCGGGCGTCGAGGCGCTCGTGCGCTGGCGCCACCCGGAGCGCGGCCTCGTCGCGCCGGGCGACTTCATCCCGTTCGCCGAGGAGACGGGCCTCATCGTCCCGATCGGCCGCTGGGTCCTGCGCGAGGGGTGCCGCACGGCGCGCGCCCTGCAGCGGATGCGTCCCGACGACGCGCCGCTCACGATGGCCATCAACCTGTCGGCCAAGCAGCTCCAGCACTCCGACGTGGTCGCCGACGTCCGCGATGCGCTCGCCGAGTCGGGCCTGGATCCCGCGGACCTCACGCTCGAGATCACCGAGACCGTCCTCATGGCCGACGCGGAGCTGGCGGTGCGCCGGCTGGAGGAGCTCAAGTCGCTCGGCATCCGCCTCGCGCTCGACGACTTCGGCACCGGCTACTCGTCCCTGAGCCACCTCTCGAACTTCCCGGTCGACGTGCTGAAGATGGACCGCTCCTTCCTGAGCGAGTCGGCGTCCGAGAAGGCGGCCGAGCTGGCCATCGCGGTCGTCGCGCTCGGCGAGTCGCTGAACCTGGACGTCGTCGCCGAGGGCATCGAGATGTCCGAGCAGTGGGACGCGCTGCGCGACCTCGGCTGCGCACTCGGTCAGGGCTTCTACTTCGCCCGGCCGATGACGGTCGACGCGACGCTGGACTTCCTGCGCACCGACGTCGCCGGCACGGCGCTCGACGCCGATGCTGCATAGCAGCTACGAGGGCTCCGACCGGCCCGGCGGGCTGAGCAGGGTCCGGCTGCTCTCGCCGCTGCGCCACCGGGACTTCCGGCTGCTGTGGGGCGGGATGTGCGTCTCGCTCATGGGCGACGGCGTGTTCATGGTCGCGATGGCGTGGCAGGTCTACGCGCTGTCCAACGCCCCGGCGGCGCTCTCGTTCGTCGGGATCGCGATGACGATCCCCACGATCGCGTTCCTGCTCCTCGGCGGGGTCCTGAGCGACCGGCTCGACCGGCGCCGGCTCATGCTCTTCGCCGATCTGGCCCGCGGCGTCGCGGTCGGGATCATGGCGGTCCTCGCGCTCACGGGGATGCTCGAGCTGTGGCACATGATCGTGCTCGTCGCGGTCTACGGCGCCGGCGGCGCGTTCTTCGGCCCGGCCTTCGACGCCATCGCGCCCGAGGTCCTGCCCGCGGACGAGCTGGCGCAGGCCAACGCGCTGGACCACCTCGTGCGGCCGATCGCGCTGCGCCTCGTCGGCCCGGCGGTCGGAGGCGTGCTCATCGCCGTCGCGGGGACCGGGACGGCGTTCGCGCTCGACGCGGCATCCTTCCTCGCCTCCGCGGCCGCGGTGCTCGCGATGTCGCACCGGCCGAAGCGCGTGACCGGCACCGGCTCGTTCACGGGCGACCTGCGGACGGGCATGAGCTACGTCCGGCGCCACACATGGCTGTGGGCGACGTTCGCTGCGGCCGCGATCACGTACCTCCTCTTCATGGGGCCGGCCGAGGTCCTGCTGCCCTTCCTCGTCAAGAACGACCTCGGCGGCTCGGCTGCCGACCTGGGCATCGTGTTCGCCGCGGGCGGCATCGGCTCGGTCGGCATCGCGGTGCTCATGGGCCAGCACGGCCTCCCGCGGCGCGACATCACCTTCATGTACGTCGCCTGGACGCTGGCGACGCTGGCCATCGCCGGCTACGGACTGGCCACCTCGGTGTGGCAGCTCATGCTCGCGAGCCTGCTGTTCAACGCGCTGGAGACGGCGGGCACGATCGTCTGGGCGACCGCGAAGCAACGTCACGTGCCGACCGCCCTGCTCGGGCGCGTGTCCAGCCTCGACTGGCTGATCTCGATCGGGCTGCTGCCCGTGTCGTTCGCGCTCACCGGCCCGGTGAGCGATGCGATCGGCGTGCGCGCGACGCTGGTCGGCGCGGCCGTCGTCGGCGCCATCATCACCTTCGGCGCGCTGCTGCTCCCGGGCATGCGGGCCAAGGAGGGCGCGCCGCCGCGCGAGCACGAGCTCGTGGCGACGATGCCGTTGCCCGCTGCCGCCTGACGCGCTGCGCTATTGGGTGAAGACGTCGTGACGGGTTCCGGGCATGCGCCCGCCGCCGCCCGCCACGTGCAGCGTCCTGCCCAGCACCGCCGCGCCGGCGCCGCGCCGCGCGGTCGGCAGCGGGGCGAGCGCGGTCCACATGTCCGTGCGCCGGTCGTAGGCCTCCGTCCGGTGGCTCACGCCGTCCCATCCGATGCCGCCCGCGACGAGCGCCTGCCCGCCGAGGACCGCCGCGGCGGCGGAGCTGCGCGCAGTCGGGATCGGGGCGGCCTCGAACCACTCGTCCTGCCAGGGGTTGTAGACGTCGTGGCGGTTGGAGGGCTGGAGGCCCTCGCGCCCGCTGATGACGTGCACGACGTTCTCGAGCGGAACCGCCGCCGGGCGGCTGCGCGGGACCGGTGCCCGCGCGCCCTCCATCCACGCGGCGGCGTCCAGGTCCCCGGCCCGCAGCACCCACACGCGGCGGCCGGAGAGCGCGACGAGCAGGTCCTCAACGACGACGAGGGACGGCGCGGCGGCGGCTCGCGGGAGCGGGGGGAGCGGTGTCCATGCGTTGGCGACGGAGTCGTACGCGTGGGCCTCGGCGAGGGGGCGCCCGGCCTCGTCGATGCCGCCCGCGACGTAGATGCGGTGCTGGCCGCTCGCCGCGCCCGCGCCCCGCACCGGACCCGGGAGATCGGCGAGCATGCGCCAGCTGTCCTCACCTGGGACGTAGGCCTCGTGCCGGGAGACCGCGCCGAGCTCGGCGGTGGCGCCGCCCAGGAGATGGACGCGCTTGCCGTGGGCGACCACGGCGGCCTCCGCGCGACTGGTGGGCAACCGGGCGCGCGACCGCCAGCGCCCCAGCTCGAAGGCCTGCGGCGCGCCACTGCTGACGCGCACGGCTGCGCCCTCCGAACCGCCGCAGCCGCCCGCCCACGCGGCCGCGCCGAGCAGGACTGCACCCCGCAGCAGGGTGCGGCGGTCGATCCCGCGAGTGGGTGGGGCTGGAAGCTGGTCGTCCATGACCTGGTGCGCCCCACCTGACCATCCCTCGCGGCCCGGCGCAACGGGCGATCCGTCCAGAGTTCTCCGGCGCGGACGCACTGCGATCCGGGCGATAGGGTTCCGGCTCCCATGGCGACCGAGCCCACCGAGACCGAGCGACTCCTGGCCGACGAGGCCGAGCGCGAACGCCGTGAGCGCCGCCTCGCGGAGCAGGCGACCGAGCCGGCCGAGGAGCGGGCCGCGGAGCGCCGGGCCGACAAGGCCGCCTACCTCAAGGAGAAGCTCTTGGAGCGAGAGGCCTCCGAGTCATGAGCGCTGAGGCCATCGACCGGCTCGCCGAGCTCGCGGTCCGCTTCGGCGCCAACGTGCAGCGCGGCCAGATCGTCGCGATCGGCAGCGAGCCCGGCAAGGAGGAGCTCACCCGCGCGCTGGCGATCCATGCGTACAAGGCGGGCGCCCGCTTCGTCGACGTCGCGTCCTTCGACCTGCACATCAAGCGCGCCCGGATCCTCCACGCGGACGAGGACACGCTCGACTACGTGCCGCCCTGGTACGGCGAGCGCCTGCTCGCGCTCGGAGAGGAGCGCGCGGCGCGCATCGGGCTGACCGGTCCGGTCGCTCCGGGCCTGCTGAACGACCTCGACCCCGCCAGGGCGGGCCGCGACCAGCTGCCGTTCCTCAAGGAGGCCGCCAAGGTCGTCAACGAGCGCACGACGAACTGGACCGCCATCCCCTGCCCGACGCCCGCCTGGGCGCAGCTCGTCTTCCCCGAGCTCGGCGAGACCGAGGCGCTGGAGAGGCTGTGGGAGCAGATCCTGCACGTCATGCGCCTGGACGAGGCCGATCCGGTCGCGAAGTGGCGCGAGCGCGCGGACACACTGGTCGGCGCCGCCGAGCGGCTCACCGAGCGGCGCTTCGACGCGCTGCACTTCAACGGGCCCGGGACCGACCTGCGCGTCGGGCTGCTGCCGACGTCGAGCTGGATGGCGGCGCGGTTCTCCACCGCCGACGGGATCGAGCACATGCCGAACCTCCCGACCGAGGAGGTCTTCACGACGCCCGACCCGCAGCGCGTCGACGGCACCGTCGCGTCGACGAAGCCGCTCGTCGTGGGCGGCACGATCGTGCGCGGCCTGCGCGTGCGCTTCGAGGGCGGCAGGGCGGTCGAGATCGACGCGGACGAGAACGCAGGCGTGCTGCGCCGGTACGCCGAGCGCGACCCCGGCGCGTCGCGCCTGGGCGAGGTGGCGCTCGTCGACGGCGAGGGCCGCATCGGCCCGCTCGGCACGGTCTTCTACGACACGCTGCTCGACGAGAACGCGGCGTCGCACATCGCGCTGGGCTCCGCGTACGCGTTCACGGTGGGCGAGGCCGACCTGGACGACATCAACGACTCCGCGGTCCACATCGACTTCATGATCGGCGGCCCCGGCGTCGACGTCACGGGCATCGACGCCGACGGCGGCGAGGTCCCGGTCCTCGTCGGCGGCGCCTGGCAGATCTAAGTCCCGCTAGCCTGCCCGGCGACCTGGAGAGGTGCCGGAGCGGCTGAACGGGCGCGACTGGAAATCGCGTGACGGGGTTACTCCTCGTCCGAGGGTTCGAATCCCTCCCTCTCCGTCGACCGTCACTCGCGCCGGCGGTCGAGCATCCGGGAGGTCAGCTGCGCGACCGCGCCCCCCAGGAGCGACCCCGCGACGACGTCGGCGGGGTAGTGCACGCCGGTGTGGATGCGCGAGTAGGCGACCAGGGCGGCCAGCGCGCGCAGGGGCATCGCCTCGCGGGGCAGCACGTGGCCCACGGCGGTGGCGAAGGCGAACGCGCTCGCCGCGTGGCCGGACGGGAACGACGTCGACACCGGCATGCGCACCTGGCGGGCGAGCGGCACGACGGAGACCGCATCGGGTCGCCTGCGCCGTCCCAGCGGCTTGATCACGGCGTTCACGACGAGGGAGGTCGCCGCGATCGACACGATCCCGTGGCGTGCGGACCGGCGCCCCTGCCTGCCGCGCCCGGCGACCAGCAGGGCCGACACGCCGAACCAGAGCTGCGAGCGGTCCGCCGCGCGGGTCAGCCGGTGCATCGCCGCATCGAGCGCGGGCGTCGGCGTGTCGGCGATCGCGGTGTAGACCGCGAGGTCGATCCGCTCCGCGTCGCGCAGCCACCGCGGTGCGCGCCCCCGTTCAGGCTCGATCGCCGCGCTCCGTGAGCTCGTGCGCCGCGGACGGCAGCGGTCGCGGCTCGTGTCCGGCCGCCAGGCCCGCGAGGACCCGCAGGCTGTCCCACGCGCCCTCGGGCTCCAGCGCGGACGGCGAGGCGCCGGGGTGGTGGCGGGCGATCCGGACCCGCAGCACCGCGGGGTGGATGTGAAACCGCAGCGGCGGGTCGAGCGACACCGCTTCGCCGTCGATGCCCGCGGGGACGGGGTCGTGGCTGTCGACGTCGAAGTCCGGCGCCGTCCATTCGCGCCAGGGTCGCTGCAGACCACCGCCGTCGTCGCCCTCGCCGCGCGGCGCGCCGACGACCGTGATGCCGAGCAGGCCGTCGTCGATGCGCGGCCGCGTCCCCGACCCGACCGCGTGCCCGAGCCGGTAGCGGTTGTTCGACACGAGGATCGCGACGCCGGATCGATGCTCGTGGCCGCCGGGGCCCTTCCAATGCAGGTCGAGGCCCGCACCGTGCGGACCGAGCGCGTCGGGGACCGTGTTGAGGATCGTGCGCAGCTTCGCGTCGCGGTACCCGGTGCGCTGGACGGCCTCGGCGTACAGCCCGAGCGACACGTTGTTGACGAAGACGCGGCCGTTGACGTCGGCGAGATCGACCAGCCGCTCGCCGCCGTCGACGAAGGCGTCCAGTGCGCCGACCACATCGTCGCGGTCGACCCCCAGGTCCAGCGCGAAGTGGTTGCGCGTGCCGGCCGGGATGCACGCGTAGGGGAGTCCGCGCTCCGCCGCGATCGCCGCCACGACAGCCTGCGACCCGTCCCCGCCGGCCATCGCCAGTGCGTCCGCTCCGGAGGCCACCGCGTCGCGGACGAGCGTCTCCAGGTCGGTCCCCGGCGTGAGCTCGATCGGCTCGATGCCACGCGCCCGCGCCTGCGTCGGCAGGTCGAACGCGGCAGCCTTCCCGCCTCCGGACCGCGGGTTGTAGAACAGCACGGGCCTGTCCGGGCGCTGCGCGGCGGGGAGGTCGACATGGACCCGGAAGGCCGAGCGCGCCGCAGCGAGCGACCCGACGCAGGCGAGGGCGATCGCTATCACGAGCACCGGGCTGCGAGTGACCAGCAGCACGATCGCGGCCGCCACGAGCACCGCCGCGACCACCAGTCCGGCGGTTCGCGCGACGCCACGGCGCCGGATGCCGTACCAGCCGGTCGCCAGCGCCAGGAGCACGCAGGCCAGCACGAACAGACCGCGTGGGAACTCGGAGACGACGGTGACGACCGCGAGGATGAGTGCCGCCGCGGCCAGCAGGAGTGCCAGCGCGGCCGCCAGCTGCTTGCGTTCCACGGCGCGACGCTACCGGGAACGCCTCCGTCGGCGCTACTCGCCGAGCAGCTCCCGCAGCGCCGCGTCGATCACGACCTGGTCGTCGGGGTTGAACGGCGCCATGTGGCCCCAGTCGGTGTCGATCCGCCGGACGCTCGCGTTCGGGATCCTCGACGCCTCGTAGTCGGAGTCCACGGGCGGGAAGTAGCGGTCGGTCTCGGCCTGGATGATGATCGTCCGCGCCGAGATCGCCCCGAGCGCGGCGTCGAAGTCGCCGTCGAAGCCCGGGTGGTCGCCGAGGTCGTTGTGGAACCACGTCGTGAACTGGGCGAGCAGGTCGTTCGCGTCGTTCTTGAGGTAGAAGGCGTCCCAGAAGAGCTCGACGAACTCGTCCGTCGTCCGCGCCCCGAAGACCCGGAAGGTCTCCTTGCGGTAGAAGGGCTCGGAGAACGCCCACCCGGCGTAGATGGCCGCCATCGCCTTGATGCCCTCGACGGGCGGGCGGTCGTAGGAGTAGAAGCCGCCGTCCCACGCGGCGTCGTTGCGGATCGCGCGGATGTTGCCGCGCAGGAAGATCTTGTTGAAGTTCGCGGTCCGGGCGCTCCCGTTGATCGGCCCGAGCGCCTCGACCATGTCCGGGTACAGCGCGGCCCACGCGTAGGCCTGGCAGGCGCCCATGGACCAGCCGGCCACGAGCTTGATCCGCTCGACGCCGAGCTGCTCGGTGAGCAGCCGCCGCTGGGCGACGACGTTGTCGTACGTCGTCACGCGCGGGAAGCGCGAGCGCTCGAACGGCGGGGGCGTGTTGCTCGGCGAGGACGACACCGCCGCGCCGAAGTGGTTCGGGATGACGATGAAGTACTTCGACGGATCCAGCGCGCGGCCGGGACCGGTGAGCCAGAACGCCACGTCGGCCGGCTGCGCGGTGAACCAGGTCGGCGAGACGACGACGTTGTCGCGCGCCTCGTTGAGCTCTCCGAGCGTCAGGTAGCCGAGCTTGGCGTCAGGGAGGACCGACCCCTTCTGCAGCTGGAAGTCGCCGAGCTCGAAGATCTGATGGGCCGCCACACGCGCCTCCTGGATCGTAGGAGCGCGGAGTGTAGGTCTCAGCCGTCGGCGACGAGGCTCTGCAGCGGCCCGAGCAGCGCGCCGGAGCGCCGGGAGACCCCTGGCAGCTCGAGGAGCCGGTGCGTGGCGGGCCGCCCCTCGTCGAGTCGCCGGCGCTGCTCGACAGCGATCGGGCGCCAGAGCCCGTCGACGACGTCGTGGGCAGGGCCGGCGACCTCCTCCGGAGTGGACTCGAGATGCTCCGCCCACAGCCGCAGTCGCGTGCTCCGCGCCAGGCGCCCGTCGCACGTCAGGACGTTCATCTCGGAGTCGTTGAAGAGGGAGTGCTCGTTGAGGTTGGCCGAGCCGATGGTGAGCCAGCGGTCGTCGACGATCCCCACCTTCGCGTGCACGTAGAGCGGCCCGGTCACCGCGCCGGTCCGCTGACGCACGGTCGCCGCGAGGAAGCGGCCGGCGCCGTCGTCGGCCGCCACGAGACGGCCGACCTGCCCGCGCGTGTCGTCGGCGCCGTTGTTGGGCTTCACGGGGAGCAGCACGACGACCCGGAAGGAGGCCGACGGCGGGGTGCGCAGCTTGTCCTCCAGGACGTCCACCAGCTCGGGTGACCAGAGGAACTGGTTCTCGAGGTAGATCAGGCTGCGCGCCTCGCGCAGGGCGCGTGTGTAGGCCTCGAGGATGCGGAAGTCGCCCTCGGGCACGGCGTCGTAGATGTGCTCCGGCACCGTCCGGAGCACCTGCACCGGGACGCCACCGGCGAGCGGCTCCGGCGGCGCGACGGGCGCGATGCGCTGCTCGGTGACCTCGTGCCACCGCGTCCGGAAGTGCTCGTCGACGTCGGCCACCGCGGGACCGCGCAGCCGCGTCGCCGCGTCGTGCCAGCCGAGGCCGCCACGCACGGCGTGGCCGGGGTCGTCGAATCGGTCCCCGCCCAGCGAGGTCAGGTCGATCCCTCCCACGAACGCGATCTCGCCGTCGACGACGATGATCTTCTCGTGGTGGCAGTGCATCGGGCGCTCGTGCGCGTCCAGCGCGCACTGGATCCGCGTCCCGCGCGTGATCTGGTCGTGCACGCTGCGCACGAGCTTGCGGCGCGGCGCGAAGACGGGCATCGGGGCGCCCGCCCACAACAGGACGCGGACGTCGGCGCGCTCGGCCACCGCCGCCAGGAGCTCGCGCAGCGGGAGCGCGTCCTCGTCGCGGGTCAGGCCGAACTCGGGGCTCGCGTGCCAACCCGCGACGTGCACGTAGTGCCGTGCCGCCGCGATCGCGTCCGCGATCCGCGGCAGCGCCTGCGCCCCGTCGATCAGGACCTCCAGTTCGCAGCCGTCGCGCACCGGCGGATCGGCCGCGGCCCACAGGTCTCCGTCACGCGGCGGGTCGAGCTGTGCGAGGCGACCCGCGCGGGAGATCCGGCGCCGATGATGCGCGGATGTCGCAGCCTCGATGCGATCGCCGACCCAGCCGTCGACCCGCGCTGTGATGTCCTGGACGATGCGGACAACGTATCGCCGCGTGTCCGTGTCGGTAGCGTGCCCGAGGCATGACCAACCCGATCCATCTCACGGTGCGAGCAGCCGGCCTCGGCTTCCGCGCGGCGTCGTTCACCGTGAAGGCAGTCGCGATCCCGGTCGAGCTCTCGGTGCGCGTCGCCGGTGCCGTCTGCCACCGGCTCAACCCGCCCGAGCCACCTGCGCCCGTGATGATCGTCGTCGAGGAGGTGCCACCGGCGCCGAGCCCCAAGCAGCGTGCCCGCGCGGCACGCCGTGAGCCGACCCGCGGCCAGGCGTCGCGCCAGCGCGCCGCCCGCGCCAAGCAGGAGGAGGCGGAGGCGCAGGAGACCGACGGGCTGCCGCACGCCGGCCCGGAGATCGACGTCGCCGAGCCATGGGTGGGGTACGCGGAGATGACGGTCGCCGACGTGCTCGGCCGCCTCACCCAGGCGGACGAGACGACCCGCGCCGCGGCGCGCCTCTACGAGCTCGCGCACGAGCGCCGCGAGGCCGTGCTGCACGCGACCGAGGGCTGACCGGGCCCGGCGCCGCCACCGCTCTCACCTCGTCGAGGCCGGGTCCCGCTCCGCCACCGGCTTGCCGAGCTTCAGGCCCTTCTTGGCGCTCCAGTCGACGGTCTGGTGCGCGGTGCGGATCTCCTCGGTGATCGAGTTCGGGCGCGGATCGACGACGGACGGCAGATCGACGCCGCTCGCCTCGATGGTGCTGACCATGAACGTCCCGCAGTTGTTGTCCAGGAGGCTGTACTCCTCGCGGGTCTTGTCCTTGTTGAGCTTCAGTCGGTCTTGCGCGTACTGGTTCATCTCCGCGAACTTGTCCGTGCGGATGAGCGCGCCCTCGATGCGCGAGCCCTTCGTCGACTTCTGCGCAACCACCTTGAGGACGGCGGCCAGCGACTCCTTTGTGGGGTGCCCGTCCTTGATCTTCACGTCGGGGACCCTCTGCGTCTTCACGATGCCGCGGTTGGCCGGTGGGTCGTAGCGCCCGTACTCGTAGTACTTCGTGAGGCCGGTCTTGTTGTCGATGAGCAGCACGCCGGCGTGACCGAGGTTGCTCCACTTCGTGCCGAAGCCGGTGATCTTGTAGTCGGGGAACACGATCGCGACGGCGTCGTTCGCGTCGCGCTCGACGAGGTTCAGCGGGTTGCCGCCGGCGAAGAGGTACGGCGTGTGGAACTGCGCCGCGGGGTCGGCGCCGGCCCACGTGGCGATCTCGGCGTCGTAGTAGCGCCCGTCGAACCAGTACAGGCCCGAGGCGTCACGCTCGTGGCCGCCGAAGCGGCGGCGCTTGGCCGCCGCGGGCGCGACGTGACTTGCGCCGTACGGGCGGAAGCGCTCGGCGATCGCGGGGACGGCGGCACCCGCACCGTCCGCCGCACCGCGGACGCTCGAGAGCTGGTCGAGCAGGAACAGCCGCGCCCCCCCCGCGGCGTCGAGCTCGCCGAGCCTGGCCTCGCCGAGGGTGATCGCGACGACCGGCTGCCCGTCGCGCACCTCGAAGTCGCGGTCGGGATACACGGTCACCGACGGCGCCGCCCCCGGTGCGAGCACCTCGCGACGCGTGCGCATGCCCTCGTGGTCATAGCGGTAGAGCTCGGTGATGCCGCCGCCCGCGCGCTCCGCTCGCTCGAGCTGGTCGCGTGCGTCCCACACGAGCGTTGCCAGGTCCGGCGTCGCGAGCATGTTGCCGTTCGAGTCCCACGTGTACCCGCCCGCCGGTGCGTTGGGGTGCAGGGCGTCGTAGCCCATCGCCGGCGCGGCCAGCTCGCCGTTGCGCCGCAGGCGCCCGTTGAGCTCGTACTCGTAGGCGTACGCGTAGCCCGCGACGGCCCCGCCCGCGAGTGAGGCCGTGCGGACGCGGTACTCGGAATCGTAGGCGTACGTCTCGGTGACGGGGCCTCCCGCGGCCGCGTCGTCGCGCACGGTGAGGACGTTGCCGATGCGGTCCCGGCCCGCGTAGACCAGTGCCTGCAGCGCGAGGCCCGCGGCGTCGGTGGCGCGGATCGATGCGATGCGCCGCGTGCGCGCGTCGTAGGCGATCGCCACAGCCAGCGTCCCGCCGAGGAACTCGAGCCGCCCGAGCTGGCCGTCCGGCTCCCAGCCGATGGCCGACAGCGTGGCGAGCGCGACGCCGGTCGCCGCCGGCACGTGCGACGCCGAGCGGATGCGTCCGTCCAGCCCGAAGCTCTGCTCGAGGACGTCGCCGGACGGGTATGTCCGGCGCCTCAGCAGCCCGAGGGCGTTGTGCTCCTGCGCGATCGCGTGCGCCTGCCCGTCGATGCGCCGCGACAGCGACGTGACGTTCGCGCGCCGGTCATATCCAAGCGTCACGCTGTCGGCCGTGGCTGCCGTCGTCGCGGTCCGCAGCAGACCGATGCCGTTGCTCGGCGCGTGGTCGTACGCGTAGGTGATCGCGGGCGCCGCCCCCGGCACGCCGCCGTGCACTTCTCCCGTCACGCGGTCGATCGCGTCGTAGCGCAGCCAGATCGCCGAGCCGCGCGCGTCGCGCTCGTAGATCCGGTTGCCCGCGGCGTCGTGGAAGGTCAGCCGCTCGCCGGCGTCCGGATGCGCGCGTCGCAGGATGCGCCCGTCCGCCGACCACGCCGTCGTCGCGACCAGGCCGATGGGGTCGCGACGCTCGACCAAGCGCCCCAGGACGTCATGGCGCAGCAGCGTCTCGGCCTCGGCGTCCTCGGCGGCGGGCGCGTAGACGATGCGGTCCACGAGGCGCGTCATCCGCCCCGCGGCATCGCTCTCCACGCGGCGCGGGGTGTCGTGGTGCGGGGACGCGGGGTCGGTGTCCTCCCGGTCGTGCTCGACGACCACCCAGGGCCCGCGCGAGACGCGCTCGACGCTGCCGTCCGGCGACATGGTCTCGGCCAGCCGTCCCAGTGCATCGTGGCGGTAGCGGCGCACCGGCTTTCCCCCGTCCGGCGCCGCGTAGTCCGGGCGGGCATCGAGGTAGGGCAGCCACTCGCGGTCCATCAGCGCCTGCGCGCCGTAGCCGCGTGCGTGCACGATCCACCCGGCCTCGGCACTCTGCCGGCGCTGCAGCTCGCGGCCGAAGCCGTCCAGCCAGGTCCGGGTGCGCACGTACCGCGCCTGGGGCTCCGCGCGGTCGATGAGCTGGCGCTGCTCGACCACCGCGGGGGAGAACGTGCCGGCGCCTGCACGCTCGACGTCGAAGTCGTACGACCACCGGACGTCGGGCACCGCGCCGGCCGCGTCGTCGGCCCACGTCGCGACGACCCGACCGAGGGCATCGAGGTCGTTGCGGCTCACGGCGCCGTTCGGGCGTTCGATCTGCTCGGGCTGCCCGAACTCGTAGCTGTGGCGGCGGACGCGTGTCACGTGGCCGAGGGCGTTCGTGACGAGCCTCGGCGCCCAGCCCTCGTCGTCGTAGCCGATCGCCGTCTCGAACCCGCGCGGTCCGAAGTGGCCGGTCACGATGCCGTGGCGGATGCGGCCGCCGGCACGCTGGAAGCGTCGCCGCAGCTCGATCGTGAACAGCGCCCGGCGCCCGTCCGCAGCGTCGGCCCGCAGGAGGTGGCCGGGTGCGTTCCCGGCGCCGGCGCCGATGCGGCCCAGGAACGCCGGGCCGAACATCGCCGTCACGTCGGCCTCGAACGCGACGAGGCGCTCTCGGCGCTGGAGGTTGCCCTGTGCGACCTGCCCGAACGGCAGGTGGCTGTCGCGGCCGGCCCCGCCGTCGTAGTACTGGCGCACCTCGGACACGAGTTGCGCGAAGCCCGCGCCGGCCCAGGTCTCCTCGGCGTTGATGCGGCGGACGATGTGCGCGCCCCGGTCGAGCGCGTAGCTGTAGCGCGTGAGCTTGGCGGTCTGGTCGGGGACGTCGTGAACGGCCAGCGCGATGCCGCCGACGTCGATCGTGGCGAGGACTGGCCCGACGCCCTGCGGCGCGACCTCGCCGTGGTCGATCTCCTCGCGGAGGTTGCCGAACTCGTCGGGGACGCCCGGATGACCCGGTGCGTCGTACCGGCGCTCGATGAGCCGGTAGCGGGCGGAGGAAGTGCCCTCCCAGGCGGCGTGCAGCTCGTGCGTCGCGACGACCATCCGCGGCTGCGCGAACGGGTCGCCGGGGTTGAGCGGCCCGTCAGGGGCCGCGGCGCCCGCCGCGTCGACCGACCAGCCGTGGACGGGGGGAGCGGCCCACGTCGTCGCCGTCTCCTGCAGCAGCGCGCCGGTGGCGGCGTCGTAGTGGCGCAGCCGGGATTCGCGCCCGGCCAGCGCGCGCGCCTCGGCGAGCGCCGAGCCGGTCAGTCGAAGCACGTCGCGGGTCGCGAACCCGTGGACGATGCGCCGCGACGCGCCCGCCGCGTCGCTCGCGAACGTCTCGGTCACCTCCCGGAAGCCAAGGAAGCGGCGCCCGACGCGGTCGTGGTGCGCGTCGCGGTAGGAGAGGTCGCACTGCTCCACGGCGCCCGCGATCCGGTCCACCTTCAGGATCCGCTTGACCGCGGAGACGGGGAACGGCGAGTGCGCGGTCCAGGGCTGCCCGAGCGCCTCGGCCTGCGCGGCCTCGATCGCCGAGGTCGTCCACTCGAGCTGGATCTCGCCGCCGAACCCGTTGTGGATCCGGGACAGGAGCCCCGGCTTGGGCCCGCGCGTCAGCGGCAGGAAGTAGTAGTTGCCCTCGGTCGCGTTGCGCGTGAACGACCACAGGATGCCCTTCACGCCGTCACCGGCGAGGTCGACCGGCTCGATGGCGTCCGCATCGTCGGGGATGCGGACGCCGCGCGACACGGCCGGGTCGGACAGGTCGATGACCAGCTCGGGCGCGAACCGGCTGCCACCCTGGTTGAGCCAGACCGAGACGCGCCCGGAGCCGACGTAGACCAGGTCGGCGAAGCCGTCGTTGGTGAGATCGACGACGAAGCACCGCCGCGGGTTGAAGGCCCGGATCCGCGGCGCGCCGAGCATCGTGTGCTTGAACGCGAACGACCCGCCGGCCTGCGCCCAGTACTCGACCTTGCGCGCCGACACGCGCACCAGGTCGTCGAGCCCATCACCGTTCATGTCGGCGATGGTCACGGCGGGGTCGTCGAAGCTCACGTCCGGCCAGTCGCGCGCGCCAAAGGAATGGCGTCGGCTCTGGCGCTGCGGCGCCGACCACCGGCGGTCGCCCATGTTGCGCCAGGACACGAACTCCACCCCGGTCTGCAGCAGGTCGATGTTCCCGTCTCCGTCGAGATCCATCGCGCGGGTCACCGGTCGCTCGCCCGGCGTGAGCGTCGGGTGCGGCTCGGTCTCGCTGAACGCCTCGAAGTCGCCCCAGTCCAGGATGTCGGGGTCCACGGGCGTCGGGCTCGTCGCGGGGTTGTGGTAGTAGAAGCTCTCCGTCGACAGGTCGACGGAGCCACGGCCGTTCACGTCTCGCAGCCACGTCCCGCGCTGGGCCAGCTCGACCTGCGGGCTGCTCGCCAGCTGCCGCCCCTGGACGGCCACCGCCGCGCCGGTCCGGCCGCGGTTGACGAAGCAGCGGTGTCCGTCGCGCGTCTGGAGGACGTCGACGCGTGCGTTGCCGGCGAAGGAGATGAGCGTCGTGTCGGGATCGCTCAGCGCCTCGCGCGGCGACCCCGTGACCGTGTCCGGCCAGAGGTTGGACAGATCGAGCTGCGTGTACTCGAAGCGGATCGGCGGCATCCGCGTCTCGGCGAGCGCCGCGTCGTAGCCCACGCGCGTGACGGACTCGAGCATCGACGTCGTCGGCGGGACGGCGGCCCGGTCGATCGTCGCGATCTCCGTCGCTGTCGCGGCGTAGGCGAGGTCGTGGCGCGCGCTGACGACCGGCCGAGGGTTCCCGGCGCCGTACTCCAGCCGCCGCAGCAGGCACCGTCCGGCGCCCGCGAGCACAGACAGCCGCCGCACCGGGGACGCCGCGCCGACCGCCACGACGTGCTGACCCGAAGCGGCTGCGTCCAGCGCGACGGTGACCTCGGTGCCGTCGACCAGCTCCGCGGTCAGGGGGTAGTGCCCCGCAGCGTCGACGTGGAGCACCGCCGAGACGCCGGCCAGCGCGATCGGCAGATCGACGTGCAGGCCTTCCGCCCCGGCCGCCGCGATGCCCTCCGCGCCCCCGCTCCAGCGCTCGACCCGCACGCCGGCGTCGGCGTCCACCAGCGCGCCGGCCGCGACGAGAGCAGCGGCGTCGACGGGACCGTCGGGACGCCCCGCGACGAAGTCGATCGCGCCGGCGGCCGTCGACGCGAGGTCCGCGCAGAGCGCGACGACCGAGCGGCACCGCCACGTCGTGCGTTGTGCGAAGCCCGCGAGCAGCGAGGACGCCGCGTCGGGCCGCTCGCTGCCCGGACCGGTGAAGTCGTAGACGAAGCGCGCCACGCAGAGCGGGCGACCGTCGGCGGCGTGGCACCAGCGCAGCTCATGCGGATACACGGCGCCCGCGGGCCGCCCCTCCGGAGGCCGCGGATGCGTGTCGTCGTGGCGCCAGCGGTACTCGACGAGGTTGTCGTTGGAGTCGATGCGCCGCGCGACGAGCCACTCGAACACGCGGGCCGGGTCGTCGGGATCGGCGACGCGGCTCTCCGCGCTCGTCCCGAGCTCGTAGCGCGTGCCGTCGGGCTCGGTGATCTCCCATCCGCCCGCGGCGCGCCGGACCCGTCGGAACCCGTCGACCTCGGTGCGGTACTCCCCACCGCCGATGGCGACGAGCTGCTCGCCCGTGGTGAGCACGAGGACGTCGAGGTCGTCGTAGCGCGGGATGCCGTGCCCGGTGCGCCGGCGGATTCCCGGGAGCACGACGTCCCACCCGAGGCCGAAGGGCGACATACCGCCGCCCAGCTGGTCGTACGTGAGCGCGAGCTCGACCTCGTCCTCGACGCGGCCGCGTGGCATCGCCAGAGGCACGCGATAGGCGATCGAGCCGGTCGAGAGCCTCGGCATGAAGACGTCGTCGACCGCGCGCGCGGCCGCACCGCCCTTGGGCAGCGCGGTGAGCGCCTCGGGGGCGACGCCGGACGGTCCGTTCACGGGGTCCCTCCCGGCAGTGCGAACTCCATGTAGAGCTGGATGTCCTGGACCAGCGCCAGCGACAGCCCGGGGTTGTCGGCGGCGGCGAGGCGGAAGTACCAGCGACCCCGCGGGTTCAGCCCGCCGAAGCCGGCAGGGGCCGGAGCGCTCAGCGCGCGCACGGCGTCAGCCAGCGAGGCTCGCGCGCGGCCCTGCACGACCGGCCCCGACTCGCCGCGGCGCAGCGCCCAGACGAGGTCGGGCATCGCCTGCGGATCGGCGGAGGTGACCACGCACGCCAGCTCCGCGATCCGGTGGTCGTCGAAGGGGACGAGCGACGCGTCGATCTCGAACGGCAGCCAGCCTGCGGTGCCCGCCGCGCTGCGATCGGTGAACGTCCGCACGAGGCCGAGCGCCGCGGGCTCGGCAGGGTCGAAGTCGCCGACGAGCGTGGCGAACTCGTCGTAGAGATCGCGATACGCGCTGAGGTCGAGCGTGCTGCGGCGCAGGCGCATCGCGGAGCGCTGCACGGCGTCGGCGAGCCCGGGTCCCTCGCCGCGCTCGTAGGCCGCGTGGTACCAGACCCGCATGATGATCTCACGGACCCGGTCGAACACGGGCTGCGGATCCGGCCGGTCGTCGGTCCACGCCTTCAGCGTGAGCGTCCAGTCCATGTGGATGCCGCAGTTGCCGAAGATCCCGAGCAGGTCGTAGGACTCGTACGGGTTGAAGACCTGCGAGTCGCCTTCCCGGCGGTACGTCGAGAGCGTGAGGCAGTCGGCATCGTGGTGCTTGACGCGCAGCACGTACCGGGTCGGGTGCCCGGTGTAGTCGACGTAGTCCTCGACCCAGTCCGGGCGCGCGTCGGCGTACCGCGGCGTGAGGTCCTTGAAGACGACCACGTCGCCTCCCGGGGCCCAGCTCTCGCGCATGCGTTCCCACGTCGGCCGGCGCGCGAGCTCGATCTGGCGCGCGAGCTGCTCCCGGTACCAGGCCGGGTCGACGTGGGCCTGCTTGCCCAGCACGTCGAGCGCGTCGAGATCCGCGCGGCGCGCGCGGAACGTGAGCCGGCGGGCCGCCGCGTAGGCGTTCACCGCCGCGACGGCGCGCTCCGGCGTGCCGCCCAGCGCCGTCCGGGCGAGGGCTTGCAGCTCCTCCACGGGCAGCCCGGCCCTCTGTGCGCGCCCGGCCAACGCGGCCACGGGGGCGGGCTGGGCCGCGATCCTCGGCCCGGCGAACGACGCCGTGACCGGTCCCGAGGATCCGAGGATCAGATCGACGAGCACTTCGATGAACGGCGTGTCGTCGCCCTTGAGGGCGTCGTCCCAGGTCGCCTTCAGGTCGTTCCACGCCCCCCTGGGCATGGAGTCGTCGAGGTCGTCGCGCGGCGGGCATGTCTCCGCGTCCTCGACGGGCTCTGGCTGCGGCACCCGCACGAGCGACGTCGAGAGTCGCTCCAGCGCACCGTCCTCGCCGGGGACGAGGCGGGCGTTCTCGAGGTACCCGGTGACGAGGCCGGTCCCGACGTCGGCCTGGATCTCCAGCTCGACGCCGAACACGCGGCCGAACGCATAGCGCCCCGGGATCTTCTCGTCGTACTGGTCCATCGTCGTCGTGAACCCCACCCGGCGCAGCCCCTGCGCCGCGCCGTTGGACGCCACCGGAGCGGCGGGGCTGGTGAGCGCGACGAACGCCTCGTGGAAGTCGCGCGACAGGTGGAACTCGCGCTCGATGATGTTCGGCACGTCGCGATAGCGCTCGCGGAACTCCATGAGCCTCGACTGCAGCGCGTCGATGTCGCTCGCGAGACGCTCGGAGCCCAGCGGCATCGTGTGGTAGTCCATGCGGATCAGCTCGACGCGGTGGTTGATCTCGAACTCGAGCGCCCGCTCCGCGAGCCACGCCCAGCGCGTCGCCGCCTGCATGACGTTGCCCAGCAGCTCCTCGTAGATCCCCGCGAGGCGGTACCAGTTGCTCGCGTTCATCTCGCGCTCGGACAGAAACCGCAGCCGGTCGGCGGCGAACCGCTCGCGGAACCGCTCGAGCTCCACGTTCTTGCCGGCGATGAGCTGCTCGACCTCCGTGATCGAGCGGGCGAACTCGAGCTGGCGCAGCGCGCCCTCGGCCTGGCGGACCTTCGCCTCGTACTCGAACTTCTGCAGGCGGAATACGTCCTCGTACCCCTGGCCGGCCATCGTGCTCGCCAGCCCGCCCCACGAGTAGCCGACACTCGGTCCGCTGAGACTCAGGCCGAAGCTGAACTGGTCGGCGAACTGCTGGATGCCGATCTTGTAGGTCTGCTGGAACAGGTCGGCCGCGGCCCGCGCGTCGACGACCGCCGAGCCGGCAGCGCCCACCTGGCCGCGCGCCATGCTCAGGTTCAGCTCGGCCTCGCGGGCGCGCTCCTCGGCGATCTCGCGGGAGGTGCTCGCGAGCTCGGTGAGATGGGCTGCCTCCGCCTGGTTGAGCGCCTCGACCTCCGCGCGGTCCTTGAACTGCAGGTAGCGGCTCTCGAGCACCGTCGCGCGATCCGCGAGCCGCAGCGCCGCGTCGAAGAGCGCCTTGAACCGATGCGCAGGCACGTACTCGTCGTGGATGCCGAGGAAGTTGAGGTGGCTGGAGATCGCATCCATCCGCACCTGCGCGTGCTCCTGCAGCAGCGTCGCCGAGCACTCGGCGGGACGGGGAACGGCCGAGCGGGCCTTGCCGCCGACCTGGAGATCCACGGCCCAGAGCGCCTGCCGGCCGACGCCGGCGCCGGTCGTGGCGGGCGACGACAGGGCGACGACCCCGTTGCGGATGTTGGCGCGCTCGCCCCGGTAGCCGTTGCCCATGCGGCGGGCGGCAGGGGCCAGGGTCTCGTAGCCGACGTGCCAGCGCAGCCACCGCGGGCTCCACCGCGCCGTCTGCGCCGCGGTGTTCGCGATGGCCAAGCGCAGGCCATCCCGCGTGAGTCGCTGCTCGGACACGTCGAGCTCGATGCGGAGGAATCCGCCGATCGCCCCCGGCGCGGCACTGGGCGACGTCGCGGGGACGATCGCTGCGCCGCGCACGTGCAGGCCCGCGTGCACGATCGGCGGGCTCCCCGCCCGCCACAGACCGGCGCTGAACGTGCGCAGCCAGGCAGGGATGCGACCGGCGTCGGCGGCGCTGACGGGCCCGAGGTCGATCCACAGCGAGTCGATGCCGTCCTCGCAGCCGTCGGGGCAGGTGAGCACGAGCTCGGGCGCCGTGACCTTCTGGTACATCCGGACCGCCGGGAGGCGGTCGGTGTAGTTACGCCCGGCCTGCGCGTAGAGGCTGTCGCCCCATGCGATGAAGAGCTCGGCGAGCTTGAGCCAGAGGTAGTCGGTGTCCTCGGCGAGGACGTAGCGGAAGGCGCGCGTGAGGTGCTCGTAGGCGAACGGATACGTGCGCTGCGTGACGTAGGTGTCGGCGAGCATGACCTCGATCGCGAACAGCAGACGGCGCTCGTCGTCGGTGCGCTGCGCGCGTGCCCGGACCGGCTCGAGGATCTCGAGGATGTCCTCCAGGCGGCCGCGGGCGATCCCCGGCTCGCCGTCGAGCGTCGCCCGGGTCGCCTGCCCGAGCAGGCCGACGAGCTCGTCGAAGCGCACGTGGATGACGTTGTTCGGCGTGACCGTCTGGATCTGCTGGTCCGCCCAGTCCAGCCGCTCGCGAAGCCGGCGTACCTCACTCAGGACGTTCGCGAGGGAGCTGCCGGCTCGCGGGGTGTAGGTGAACTCGTCGTAGACGTGCACCCAACCCTCGGCCTTGTCGACGAGCACGAGATCCCAGGTGGTCTGGTTCGCGGCGTTGGGGTCATGGCTGAGCTGGCCTGGGCGCAGGATCGCGTCGATCCGCGGGTCGGGCGCGTAGGAGAGCCGCACCTCCATCTCGCCGAAGTACCAGTCGTTCGTGGACGTGTAGAGCAGGCGGATGTGGTCGAAGTCGAAGATGCCGACGTTCGGGACCGCGGTCCACCCGAGTGCCCAGAGGTCGTCGTCGTACCAACCGATCCGCGGCGTGATGTCGTACGCCGTCCCGTTGCGGTCGATGATCGAGAGGCTGACCGCGTTGTCGTCCGCGCCGCCGGTGGCGAAGAAGTCGCCGGGCGCGCCGGTGTGGATCGCGGAGTACGCGTAGTCGATCCGCATCCGCCCGGCGAGGTCGTCGAGCCGTGCGCGCATCCCAGTGATGGCCGCGGTCGCCTCCGCCTTCGTCGTCGCGGCCTTGACGCCGGCGACGTCCGCCGTGCCCGCTGGGTCGTCCCACAGGCCGTAGCGCTCCAGCAGCGCGCGCTGCGCGTCGAGCGCGTCGCCGACGGCCCCGATCTGTGCGACGACCTCGCTCTTCACCCGCTCGAGGAGGTCGGTGAGCGCGCTGCGCGGGCTGTAGAAGTCGTAGCGGTCGCGCCACACCTCGGTGCCGAACGGCGGGCAGCAGCGGGTCGGCTCGTCGAAGCGGTCCAGCTTGAACCCGCCGGGGCCCTGCAGCAGGACGCTGGTGCCCGCCGCGAGGGCACGCATCGCGTCGTACACCACCGACCCGGCCTGGGTGCCGGTGGCGCCGGTGACGAGGGCCACCGCCTCGGCGCCGGCGTCCACGATCTCGCGCTCCGACCGCAGACCGGCGCGGAGGAGTGCGCCGTACATACCGATCCTGCTGACGGGTGCGGGGCCTCCGCGATCCCGCACGCGCTCGCCGAGCGCGTCGCGCAGCTGCCGAAGCTGTGCGGGGTCTGCCGCCAGCGCGGCCGCGAGCCTGTCGACCTCTGCGTCGTCGGCGTCCAGCAGCGCCTCCGGCCGCGCGTCGCCGGTCGCGATGGAGGCGGCGATCGTCTCGACGCCCGCGAGCCTTCGCGCGCGGGCCTTCTGGGAGCGCGGGACCACGGCGGTGCGTTCGCGCAGCACGCGGGCGTGCTCGAGGATGGCGGGCGTCAACCCTCGCGGCCGGTCCGCGGCGTCGGCCTGACGCCGCACGCGGTCGTGGACCCGGCGGAGGTCATCGGTGGCGCCGGCCACCGCGCGAGTCTCCTACATCGCGCCCGCGGGATGCAAAAGGGACCCGTAGACTCGGCGGCCGTCGTGGCGCGATCACCTGTGCAGGACTACCTCGAGCGCCTGCACCGGGAGTACGCGGCCATGCGCGACGGCGCGGTCGCCGACTACATCCCGCCGCTCGCCGACGCCGATCCGGACGCCTTCGGGATCTGCCTCGCGACGACCGACGGCCACCTCTACGAGGTCGGCGACACGCGCGTGCCGTTCACGATCCAGTCGATGTCCAAGCCGTTCACGTACGGCCTCGCGCTCGCCGACCGCGGCCGGGCGCTGGTGACCGAGAAGGTCGGCGTGGAGCCGTCCGGTGACGCGTTCAACTCCATCAGCCTGGCGCCGGGCAGCGGGCAGCCGCGCAACCCGATGATCAACGCCGGCGCGATCGTGTCCGCGTCGCTCGTGTCCGGCACGACCCCGGACGAGGCCTTCGCACGGGTGCTGGCGACGTACTCGCGTTACGCGGGCAGGCCGCTGGAGGTCGACGAGGCCGTCTACGCCTCCGAGCACGAGACGGGCCACCGCAACCGCGCCATCGGCCACATGCTGCGGAGCTTCGGCGTCCTCGACGCCGACGTCGAGGGCGTGCTGGATCGCTACTTCCGCCAGTGCTCGGTGCTCGTCGACTGCCGCGACGTCGCCCTGATGGCGGCGACGCTCGCCAACGGCGGCGAGCACCCGGTGACCGGCGAGCGCGCCCTGGCGCCGGAGCTCGTCGACAGCGTGCTCAGCGTCATGACGACCTGCGGCATGTACGACGGCGCCGGCGCCTGGGTGGAGGGCATCGGCATGCCCGCGAAGAGCGGCGTCGCGGGCGGGGTGCTCGCTGTGCTGCCCGGCGAGCTCGGCCTCGCCGTCTTCTCCCCTCCGCTGGATGTGCACGGCAACAGCGCCCGCGGGGTGGAGGTCTGCCGGCGCATGTCCGGCGATCTCTCGCTGCACTTCCTCCACGCGCCGCGCTCGCACCGCTCGGCGATCCGCAGGCGCTACGACGTCGCATCGGTGCCGTCCCGTCGCCGGCGCCCGCCGGCCGAGCTCGAGGTCCTCGCGGCCACGGGCGGGCGCGCGCAGGTGGTCGAGCTGCAGGGCGACCTGCTGTTCGCCGCCGTCGAGGCGGTCGTGCGCGCGATCATCGAGGGCTCCGGCGACGTCGACCACGTCGTCGTCGACCTCCGCGGAGCCGGTCAGGTGGACGCCGTCGCGGCGTCCCTGCTCGCCGACCTGAGCGACGTGTTCGCCGAGGAGGGGCTGCTCCTCGCCTTCGTCGACGCGGGCGACCACCCGGCGCTCGGCGAGGAGCTCGACGCGCGCACCGGGGCGTCTGCGCCGATCTTCCCGGACGCGGATCTCGCGCTCGAGTGGCTCGAGGAGTCGCTGCTCGACGAGGTGCTCGGCGCCGATCGACCGCAGCGCGGCGTGTCGCTCGCCGAGCACGGGCTGTGCGCGGGGCTGGACCCGGAGCACCTCGCGCGGCTGGAGTCCATCCTGCACCGGCGCTCGTTCGCCCGCGGCGACACGATCATGCGGGTCGGCGATCCCGCCGACGAGCTGTTCTTCCTCCTGGCGGGGGAGGTGAGCGTGCGGCTGGCCGCCGGCGTGCGGCTGGCGACGCTGACGCCGGGGATGGCCTTCGGCGAGCTCGCCGTGCTCGACCGGGGGGCCCGCGCGGTCGAGGCGCTCGCCGAGAGTGCCGTTGAGCTCGCCGTGCTGGACGCGGAGGACTTCGAGGCGCTGCGCGACGAGGACCCGGGACTGCAGGCCGCCCTGCTCACGAACATGCTGGCCGGCGCCATCCGGCACATCGGCCGAGCGACAGCGGAGATCGCGTCGCTGAGCGGGTCTCACCGCATGGGCAGCACCTAGTGCACTAGGACCCCTCCTCGACCTCCACGACCTGCCCGTACTCCGGGCACGCCTCGTTCGCGCACTCCCACAGGCCGTCGCGGTCCTCGAGACCCTCGGTACAGGGGAAGCCGCAGGTGGGGCAGATGGGAACCTTGGTGGTCATGTCGCGTGATTCTTCCTGAACCGGCGCAGCCGCAGCGCGTTGGCGACGACGCTCACGCTCGACAGCGCCATGGCCGCGCCCGCGACGACCGGGTTCAGCAGCCCCGCCGCGGCGAGCGGGATGGCCGCGATGTTGTAGCCGAACGCCCACGCGAGGTTCTGCCGGATCGTGCGCAGCGTCGCGCGCGACAGGCGGATGGCGTCGGCGGCGCCTCGCAGGTCGCCCTGGACCAGCGTGAGGTCGGACGCCTCGATCGCCGCGTCGGTGCCCGTGCCGATGCTCAGGCCGAGGTCCGCCTGCGCGAGCGCGGGCGCGTCGTTCACGCCATCGCCGACCATCGCGACGACGTGGCCCTCGGCCTGCAGACGGCGCACGACGTCGGCCTTGCCGGACGGCAGGATCTCGGCGATCACCTCGTCGATGCCGACCTCCGCCGCCACGGCCTCGGCCGTCGTGCGGTTGTCGCCCGTGAGCAGGACCGGGCGCAGGCCCAGCGCGGCCAGCTCGGCGACCCCGGCTGCGCTCGTGGGCTTCACGGTGTCGGCGACGGCCAGCACCGCGATCGCCTGCCCGTCGCATCCGGCGGCGATCGCCGTCTGCCCGCGGGCCTCGGCGGCGTCCCGCGCCGCCTCCAGCTCGGGCGTGAGGTGCAGCGACCACTCGGCCAGCAGTGCCGGGCGGCCGACGACGAGCGCGTGACCCTCGACCATCCCCTCGACGCCGAGTCCCTCGCGGTTCGCGAAGCCCTCGACCGCCGGGAGCGTTCCTCGCGCGGCGGCCGCGGCGGCGACAGCCCGAGCGATCGGGTGCTCGGACGCGTCCTCCAGCGCGCCGATGAGCCGCAGCGCCTCGTGCGCGTCGACGCCCTTGGCGACGGTGAGGTCCACGAGGCTCATCCGGCCCGTCGTGACCGTGCCCGTCTTGTCGAGCAGGATGGTGTCGACCCGTCGCGTCGACTCCAGGATCTCGGGGCCCTTGACGAGGAGCCCGAGCTGGGCGCCGCGGCCCGTGCCCACCATGAGCGCGGTCGGCGTCGCCAGCCCGAGCGCGCAGGGGCAGGCGATGATCAGCACGGCGACGGCGGCGGTGAACGCGAACGACGCCGGCTCGCCCGCGCCGAGCCAGAAGCCGAGCGTCGCGACGGCGAGGCCGATGACGACCGGCACGAACACGCCCGACACGCGGTCGGCCAGGCGCTGGATCGGCGCCTTGCCGGTCTGGGCGGCCTCGACGAGCGCGGCGATCTGCGCAAGCGCCGTGTCGGCGCCGACGCGCGTCGCCCGGACGACGATCCGCCCGCCGGCGTTGACGGTCGCGCCTGCCACCGGCGCGCCGGGGGACACCTCGACCGGCACCGTCTCGCCGGTCAGCATGCTCATGTCGACGGCGGAGGCGCCCTCCTCGACGACGCCGTCGGTCGCGACCTTCTCGCCGGGGCGCACCACGAAGCGGTCGCCGACCGCGAGGTGCTCCACCGGGACGCGCCGCTCCGCGCCGTCGTCCGTGAGCAGCCCGACGTCCTTCGCGCCCAGCTCGAGCAGTGCGCGCAGCGCGCCGCCGGCGCGCTGCTTGGCGCGGGCCTCGAACCACCGTCCGGCGAGTATGAACGTCGTGACGACGGCTGCCGTCTCCAGGTAGATCTCGTCGGACGAGCCGGGCCGTGGCACCAGGGAGAGCTCCATGCGCATGCCGGTCGTCCCGGCGTCGCCGATGAACAGCGCGTAGAGGGACCACAGCCACGCCGCGACCACGCCGACGGACACGAGCGTGTCCATCGTGGCGGTGCCGTGGCGCAGGTTCGCCCACGCCGCGCGATGGAACGGCCAGGCGCCCCACACGACGACCGGCGTGGCGAGGTTCAGCGCGAGCCACTGCCAGTTGTCGAACTGCAGCGCGGGGATCATCGAGAGCGGCAGCAGCGGGAGCGACAGCAGCGCGGAGACGACCAGCCGCCGCAGCAGCGGATCGTCGTCGCCGGCGTCCTCCTCGGCGGCGCCCGGCAGCGTCGCCGTGTAGCCGGCCTCCGCGACCGCTTCGACGAGCTGCTCGGGTGCCAGGGCGGCTGGATCGAAGTCGACCGTCGCGCGCTCGGTGGCGTAGTTGACGGTGGCCGTCACGCCGTCCAGGCGGTTCAGGCGGCGCTCGATGCGGTTCGCACACGAGGCGCAGGTCATGCCGGTGATCGGCAGGTCGACGTGGGCGCTCATCGCCCGACCTCCTGGGTGAGCTCGGCGGTGTGCAGGCGCCCCTCGGTCTGGAACTGCAGGAACAGCCGGTAGCGCCCAGCGGTCGGGAACGTGGCCTGGAAGCGAAGGCTGCGCGCGTCGGGGTGCACGTGCAGGAAGGCGAGGTCGCCCTCGCGGAGCGCCACGAGGTGACCCTTGGCGCCGAGGTAGTCCTCGATCGCGACGGGCCGTCCGGCGCGCGTCACGGTGAACCGCAGCTCGGTCTCGGCGCCCGCGCGGGAGGCGCCCTCGTCGAGGCGCACCTGCATGCCGTCGACGTCGGCGACCGGGTCCGGCGCCGGCAGCGGCGTCGTACGGACCTCGCCGTCGACCGTGAGGTCGGTCCCCAGGGTACGCGGGGTGCCGGCGACCGAGAAGTCCGCGAACACCCGGTAGGCCCCGGCGTCCGCGAGGTCCGCATGCGCCGACCATGTGCCGTCCGCTGCCTGGCGCGGGTGCAGGTGCTGGAAGCTCGTCATGTCGCGGCGCACGACGATGAGGTGCATCCGCTTCGTGTGCTCGACGTCGAAGTCGCGCACCGTCCGGCCACGCGCATCGGCGACGCGGAACTCCAGGTCGTCTCCACGGCGCGACAGCTGCAACGTGAGGCCACCGTCGCTCACCGCGAGGCCGCGGACGGGACCCGCCGCCATCGCCATGCCGTCGTCGCCGTGACCCTTCTCGGGCGGCGGGGCCCCACGGTCGACGTCGACTGCACTGCCGGCCACGGCGGCGCCGGCGAAGACGACTGCGAGGACAACGGCGAAGCCGGCGAGGCGAAGATACGGGGAGGGGGTATCCATGACAGGGCACCGTAACACACCCCCTAGGGGTATCTAGGTACGGTTCGCCGTAGACTGCGCCCGCATGCTGGAGCCGAGTCGCCGCCAGCCCCTGTACGAGCGCGTCGTCCAGCGGCTCGAGGCACTCATCCGCGCAGAGGAGCTGCAGCCGGGCGACCGCCTCATCGCCGAGCGCGAGCTCGCGGGGCGCCTGGGCGTGAGCCGCACGAGCGTCCGCCAGGCCCTGACGGCATTGCGCGTCCGCGGCGTCGTCGAGGTCCGACACGGCGACGGGATCTACCTCCTACGCCACGCCGACGACCTGCTCGGCACGCTGGCCGAGGGCCTCATCGAGAGCCACGCCCACCTGCCCGCGATCAACGAGGCACGCGAGGCGATCGAGCCCTACGCCGCTCGGCTGGCCGCCCGGCGCCGCACCGCTGCGGACCTGGACGCGTTGCGCCACGCGCTCGGGCTCATGCGGGAGGAGATCGGACGGGGCGAGACGGGCGTGACGGGCGACGAACGCTTCCATGGCGCCGTCATGGCCGCCGCGCACAACGAGGTGCTCACGACGCTCTACGAGCAGCTCGCGACGGGGCTGGCCACGACCTCTCAGGCGTCGCTGGTCCGCGAGGGCCAGCCCGTCCGCTCGCTCGGCGACCACGAGGCGCTGCTGCGCGCGATCGACGCGGGCGACGAGGAGCGCGCGGAACTGACCATGCGCCTGCACGTCCGCGAGTTCTCCGATCTCGAGATGGCACCGCTCGACGAGACCGGCCCGCGGTGAACCCCGAGGGGCGCACCGCAGTCGTCACCGGCGGGGCGTCGGGGATCGGCCGCGCGCTGGCCCAGGCCCTCGCCGCGGCGGGGGCGAGGGTGGTCGTCGCCGACCGCGACGACGTCGGCGCCCGTCGCGTCGCCTCGGGCGTCGGCGGCCTCGCCGTGGCGTGCGACGTGGCGCGCGAGGAGGATGTCGTGGAGCTCATCGATCGCGCCGAGGACGCGTTCGGCCCCGTCGCGCTGTTCTGCGCGAACGCGGGCACCGCGACGGGAGACGGCATCGGGACCGTCGGCGAGTGGGAGACCGCGCTGGGCGTCAACGTGCTGCAGCACGTCGCGGCGGCGCGGGTCCTCGTCCCCCGCTGGCTGGAGCGCGGCGAAGGGTGGTTCCTGGCCACGGCGTCGGCGGCAGGCCTGCTCAGCCAGATCGGCTCGGCGCCCTACTCGGCCACCAAGCACGCGGCGGTCGCCTTCGCGGAGTGGCTGTCGATCACCTACGGCGACCGCGGCATCGGCGTGAGCTGCCTGTGCCCGATGGGCGTGGACACTCCGCTGCTTCGTGGAGCTCCGGAGCAGGCCGCGGCGATCGTCCGTGCCGCGGGGGACGTGCTGAGCCCCGAGCAGGTCGCCGACGCCGCGCTGGAGGGTCTGCGCGACGGGCGGTTCCTGATCCTTCCCCACCCAGAGGTCGCGGCGTTCGCAGGGCAGCGTGCCGCCGACCACGAGCGATGGCTCGCCGGCATGCGCCGCCTGCAGGCGGCGGCCGGGGGTCGTTAGGCCGTCTGCACTGCGCGGTCGATCGCCTCGGGATCCAACGGCACGACGAACACCACATGGCTTCGCTGCACCGCCAGGAACGCATGCGCCTGGGGCCCGTCCCGGCCGTCGAGCGCCTCGACGGTCGCGTCGGTGAGTGGCAGGAACTCGCGCTCCGAGGCGTTCA
>CAWIOK010000020.1:0-59969 GCA_963837655.1 uncultured Solirubrobacterales bacterium | reverse complement strand
CGCCGGGGCGCGAGCCTCGGCTAGTGTCGCGCGGTGTCCGCCCGCCCCCGGACCGCCCGAGCGCTGCTGGCCGTGCTCCTGGCGGTCGTCGCTCTGCCGCCCGCCGCCGCCCAGGCCCGGACGAGGGACGCGCTCGACCACCGCCTGGACCGCATCGTCGACGCGCGCGGAGGCCCGCCGGGCCTGTCGGTGCTCATCCACCGCGACGGGCGCGACGAGTTCCGCGCCCGCGGGGTCGCCGACGTCCGTACCGGGCGTCGCCCGGCCCGCGACGACCACATGCGCATCGCCAGCATGGCCAAGGCCTTCAGCGGCGCGGTCGCGCTCGCCGAGGTCACCAAGGGCCGGCTGACGCTCGCGGACACGATCGCCCAGCGCCTGCCCGGCCTGCTGCCGAAGGCCGGCCCGGTCACCCTGGCGCAGGCGCTGCAGCACGTCGGCGGACTGCCGGAGTACATCCGGTCGGAGGCGTTCGTCGAGGAGCTCGCGCCGACACCCCACGGCCTACGTGGTCCCCCGCAACGGCTCGTCGGGTTCGTGAAGGACGACCCGCTCAAGTTCACGCCCGGGTCGCGCTATCAGTACTCCGACACGGACAACCTCGTCGTCGGCCTCATGGCGCAGGCGGCGACCGGCGCGACCTACGAGGAGCTGCTCGCCTCCAACGTCTACGCCCCGCTCGGGCTGACGCAGACCAGCATGCCTCGGACGGTCGCGATGCCCCGCCCCTACCTGCACGGCTACGACGTGCAGGCGGGTCGGCGCGCCGGAGGACGTCAGTCGCGTCATCAACCCCGCCGGCGCCTGGGCGTCCGGCGGCGTGGCCTCCACGCCGGTCGAGGTCGGGCGCTTCTTCCGGGCCTACGTCGCGGGCCGGTTGTTCGACGCCGCCGCGCGCCAGGCGCAGATGACGTTCCGCCCCGGCTCCTCGTCGCCGCCCGGCCCCGGCCGCAACGACGCCGGCCTCGGCGTCTTCCGCTACACGACGCGCTGCGGCGTCGTGTACGGGCACACGGGCTCGTTGCCCGGGCTACCGCTTGTTCGCGGCCAGCAACGCCGACGGCACGCGTTCGGTCGTCTTCTCCGTGAACGCGCAGATCGTGCCGGGGTCCGGCACGACAAGACCGTCGCCGCCGCGATCCGCGCGGCGCAGGGAGACCGCGGTATGCCGCGCGCTGCGGTGACCGCGGGCCTCGACCCCGAGCGCCTGCGCCTCGCCGACGACGGCGAGGCGTGGCGGCGCTGGGGCCCCTACCTGAGCGAGCGCGCCTGGGGCACAGTGCGCGAGGACTACAGCCCGGGCGGCGAGGCCTGGAGCTCCTTCTCCCACGACCAGGCACGGTCGCGGGTGTTCCGCTGGAGCGAGGACGGGCTCGGCGGGATCTGCGACGCCGACCAGCGTCTGTGCCTGGCGTTCGCCTTCTGGAACGGGCAGGACCCGCTCCTCAAGGAGCGGATCTTCGGCCTGACGAGCAACGAGGGCAACCACGGCGAGGACGCCAAGGAGTACTGGTGGTACGTCGACTCCACGCCGACGCACTCGTGGATGCGCTGGCGCTACGTCTACCCCCAGCGCGCCTTCCCCTACGAGGACCTCATCACCGAGAACGCGCGCCGCGGCTTCGAGGATCCCGAGTACGAGCTCCTCGACACCGAAGCGCTCTCCGACGATCGCTACTGGGACATCGAGGTCGACTACGCGAAGGCCGACGCGGACGACATCTGCCTGCGCATCCGCGTGCGCAACGCCGGCCCGGACGCCGCCGAGCTGCATCTGCTCCCCACGCTGTGGTTCCGCAACCGGTGGTCGTGGGACCCCGACAGCGAGGCCCCGGCGATCCACGAGGACGACGGGGCGCTCGTCGCCGACGACGCTGGCGCGGTCATGGCGCTGCGCGGCGACGGTGAGCCCGAGCCGCTCTTCTGCAACAACGAGACGAACACGGAGCTGCTCTGGGGCCAGCCCGCGCCGCCCTATCCGAAGGACGGCATCAACGACCACGTCGTGTCCGGCGCCGCCACCGTCGATCCGGGTCGCACCGGGACCAAGGCGGCGCTGTGGTACCGGCTGCAGGTCGAGGGCGGCGCAACGGCGGAGGTCCGGCTGCGGCTGAGCCCGGACGGGCGCGGCGTCGGGAAGGGCTGGGAGACCGCGCTGCGGACCCGCGAGGAGGAGGCCGACGCGTTCTACGCGTCCATGGCGCCCGCCGCCACCGCCGACGAGCGCGACGTGATGCGCCAGGCGTTCGGCGGGATGCTCTGGAGCAAGCAGTTCTACCACTACGACGTCGACCGCTGGCTGCGCGGCGACCCCGGCCATCCGGCGCCGCCGCGCGAACGCCTGGACGGCCGCAACGCCGCCTGGCGCCACGTCGACAACCGCGACGTCATCTCGATGCCGGACAAGTGGGAGTACCCCTGGTACGCCGCGTGGGACCTGGCCTTCCACTGCATCACGCTCGCGCATGTCGACCCCGAGTTCGCCAAGGCCCAGCTGCGGCTCATGACGCGCGAGTGGTTCATGCATCCCAACGGCCAGATGCCGGCCTACGAGTGGAACTTCGGCGACGTGAACCCGCCCGTGCACGCGCTGGCGGCGCTTGCCGTGTTCCGGTTGGACGGCGCCCGCGACCACGAGTGGCTCGGACGGATCTTCCACAAGCTGCTGCTCGGCTTCACCTGGTGGGCCAACGTCAAGGACCCGGAGGGCAACCTGCTGTTCGGCGGCGGGTTCCTCGGCATGGACAACGTCGGCCCGTTCGACCGTTCCTCGCCGCTGCCCGACGGACTCGTGCTCGAGCAGGCCGACGGCACCGGCTGGATGGCCATCTACTGCCTGTCCATGCTCGAGATCGCGATCGTCCTCGCCGCCGAGGACCCCGCGTACGAGGACGTCGCCGTGAAGTTCTTCGAGCACTTCACGATGATCAGCCAGGCCATCAACCAGCACGGCCTGTGGGACGAGGACGACGGCTTCTACTACGACCGTGTCCGCCGGCCCGACGGCTCCAGCGAGCCGGTGCGGGTCCGGTCGATGACGGGCATCATCCCGCTCTGCGCCGTCGCCGTCGGCAACCCGGCGATCACCGGGCGGCTCACCGAGCTTCGCGAGCGCGTGACCGGGTTCCTGCACGCGCGCCCCGAGTACGCGCCGGCCGTGCGCCTCGGGGAGGAGGGACGCGCCACCATGCTCGCGCTCGTCGGCGCCAACCGGCTACCGCGCGTCCTCGCGCACCTCGCCGACGAGGACGCCTTCCTGTCGCCCCACGGCATCCGCGCGCTGTCGGCGGAGTACCGCGGTAGGCCGTACGTGTTCTCGGCCGCCGGCCAGGAGACGCTCGTCGACTACGAGCCCGCCGAGTCGACGACCGGCCTGTTCGGCGGCAACTCCAACTGGCGTGGGCCGATCTGGTTCCCGGTGAACTACCTGGTCATCGGTGCCCTGCTGCGCTTCAGCCAGGGCCTGGGCGACGAGGTCACCGTCGAGTTCCCCACCGGGTCGGGGGAGCAGCGAACGCTCCGGGAGGTCACGATCGACCTCGCCGAGCGCCTCGTGGCGATCTTCCTGCCCAGCGAGGACGGGACGCGGCCGGTGTTCGGCGGCATCGAGCGCTTCCAGACCGACCCCGCCTGGCGCGACAGGCTGCTGTTCCACGAGTACTTCAACGGGGACGACGGCGCTGGGCTCGGGGCGTCGCACCAGACCGGGTGGACCGGACTGGTGGCCGATCTCGTGATCCGCCTCTCGCGGGCCAGGGAGCAGGTCGCATGAACCGGCGCGGCGCGCACGCCGACGACGGCGGCGTGGACTTCGCGGTGTTCAGCAGCGTCGCCGAGGGCGTCGATCTCTGCCTGTTCGACGACGCGGGCAATGAGGAGCGCCGGCCGCTCGAGCAGGCCGAGGGCTACGTCTGGACCGGGCGCGTCGACGGCGCCGGCCACGGCCAGCGCTACGGCTACCGCGTCCGCGGAGGCGGCCGGTGCAACCCGGCCAAGCTGCTGCTCGACCCCTACGCACGCGCGATCGAGGGCGAGGTCGCCTGGGACCCCTCGGTGACCGCGGACGACGACCGCGACACCGCCCCGTTCGTCCCGCGGTCGGTCGTCCACGCCGCCGCCTACGACTGGGGCGACGACCGCTCGCCGGGGACGCCGCTGGCCGACTCGGTCTTCTACGAGCTGCACGTCAAGGGCTTCACGAAGCTGCATCCGCGCGTGCCCGAGCAGCTGCGCGGCACGTACGCCGGCCTCGCGCACCCGGCCGCGATCGAGCATCTCCAGGGTCTCGGCGTGACGGCGGTCGAGCTGCTGCCGGTCCACACGTTCGTCTCCGACGAGGCGCTGGCCGCCCGCGGCCTGCGCAACTACTGGGGCTACCAGTCGATCGGCTTCTTCGCGCCCCACGCGGCGTACGCCGCGGGCGACCCGGTCGACGAGTTCCGCGACATGGTCAAGGCCCTGCACGCGGCGGGGCTCGAGGTGATCCTCGACGTCGTCTTCAACCACACGGCCGAGGGCGGCGCCGACGGGCCGACGCTGTGCTTCCGCGGCCTGGACGAGACCGCCTACTACCGGATCGACCGAGCAGGGCGCCTACATCGACGACACCGGCTGCGGGAACACGCTGGACGCCGACCGGCCGCCGGGTCTGCGCCTGGTCATGGACGCACTGCGCCACTGGCGCGAGGAGATGCACGTCGACGGGTTCCGCTTCGACCTCGCGGCCGCGCTCGGCCGCGGCGCGGAGAACGGCTTCAGCCCGCACGCCGCGTTCCTGCAGGCCATCGGCCAGGATCCCGTGCTCGCGGACTGCAAGCTGATCGCCGAGCCGTGGGACATCGGCGCCTACGAGGTCGGCGACTTCCCCGCGGGCTGGAGCGAGTGGAACGGCCGCTACCGCGACACGGTGCGCGACTTCTGGCGCGGGACGGAGGGGACGCTCCCGGACTTCGCGACGCGCCTCGCGGGCTCCGCGGACCTGTACGGCGACGACGGCCGTCGCCCGACCGCGTCGATCAACCTCGTCACCGTCCACGACGGCTTCACGCTCGCCGACCTCGTCAGCTACGACGCCAAGCACAACGAGGCCAACGGCGAGGGCAACCGAGACGGCACCGACGACAACCGCAGCTGGAACTGCGGCGCCGAGGGACCGACCGCCGACCCGGACATCCTCGCGCTGCGCGCACGGCAGTCGCGCAACCTGCTTGCGACGCTGCTGATGTCCCAGGGCGTGCCGCTGCTGCTGGCGGGCGACGAGCTCGGCCACACGCAGGGCGGCAACAACAACGGCTACTGCCAGGACAACGAGACGAGCTGGCTGCGATGGCCGGAGGAGGCGCCGCTCGCGGACTTCGTGGCGGACGTCCTGCGCGTGCGCCGCGCGAGCCCGGAGCTGCGCCGCCGCCAGCTGCGGCAGAGCGACGGCGGCGACGTCGCGTGGTACCGCCCGGACGGCGATCCGATGACGCAGGAGGACTGGGCCTCGGGCTACGCGCGTGCGATCGCGGTCGGCCTCGCCGGCGGGCGGGGGCTCCTCCTCGTGAACGCCTGGTGGGAGCCGCTGGACTTCCACGTGCCCACGGCGGAGGGCTCGGGGCCGTGGACGGTGCTGATCGACACCACGGCCGACCGGCAGGCGATCAGGCCGCTCGACGGTGCCGACGTCACCCTCGGCGGGCGCTCGCTGATGCTGCTCGCGTCCGGCGCTGCGTGAGGTCGTCGCGCACGAGGACGCCGGCGAGGACCAGCACGACGAGCGCCCCCACCGGGTGCAGCGCGCCGGTCCCGGCCCCGACCCCGCGCGACGGTCATGCGATCCCGGCCGGCACGCCCGCCGGCAGGCGCGGCGACGCCTCCCGCAGGAGCGCGACGCCGAGCGCGGCGAAGCAGAGCCCGTAGACGCCGATGCCGACCCAGAGCGCCGACGTCAGCTGGATGGGCACGAGCAGCAGGACCACGACGCCGCAGGCGAGCGGGATGAAGCGCCGCCAGTCCTGCCAGCGACCCTCCCGCAGCGTCGCGACGCCGAGCGACAGCATCCCGACCGTGGCGAGGATCGTCGCGAGGCCGAACACGGCGCCCACCGCGCCGGCCGAGCCGGCGGACTCGGCCGTGTCGATCACCAGCAGGCTGAGCAGCTCTGCGACGAACAGCAGCGCCGTCCCTCCGGCAGCGAGCGGCCCGCCGACCCGCGCCGCGCGTCCGTCGCCCGCCACGCCGGAGCGGATGAGCCCGAGGATGCCGACGAGGATCGTCAGGTGCAGGACCGCGCCGCAGAGCGTGAAGACGACGAACGCCCCGGACGTGAACGGGTAGCGGAACAGATCGTCGGAGACCGTCGTCCGGTCCGTGACGACACCGGTCACGATGCTCGCGACCGTGGTGAGGAGACCCCCGGCGATGCAGACGCCTGCGGCGGTCCGCAGCGAGGGCGATGCGATGGTGGTGGTGGCCATGCCGAGACCGTAAGAAGCGCCCGGGGCGGCGGTCATCGGTGCGGATGCGCGTCGCGTGCAGGGGATCTCGCGCGTCCCGGCTGCGTGCTGGCACTGTTGCGGCGCGGGAGCGTGGCCTGGGAGCATCGGCGTCATGCGACGCCCGTACCTGCATCGCCTGCCGTGGGCGATGCTCGGGCTCACCGTCGCGCTCGAGCTCGGAGCCGTGGTGCTGTCGGCCGGCCTGGAGCCCGCGTACGACACGTGGCTCTACGCGATCTACGCGCCGGTCATGGCGGCGACGGGCGCGCTCATCGCCTCGCGGAGGCCGGGCAACGCGATCGGCTGGCTGTTCCTCGTCGTGGGTGTCGTCAACGCGTCTGGCGACCTCGCGCAGGGCTGGGGCCTGCGCGCCGCGCACGAGGGCTGGCCGGCCGGCGCCGCGGGCGACTGGATCGCGACCTGGACCTGGCTCGTCGCCGGGCTGGGAGGCGTCTGGACGTTCCTCCTGTTCCCCGACGGCCGCGCACTGACGCGGCGCTGGTACGCCGTCGGCTGGGCCGCGAGCGCCGGAGCGGTCCTCGCGAT
Organism: uncultured Solirubrobacterales bacterium; assembly: GCA_963837655.1. Classification (GTDB taxonomy): domain Bacteria; phylum Actinomycetota; class Thermoleophilia; order Solirubrobacterales; family Solirubrobacteraceae; genus CAVVSD01. Next base: position 52,944 of record CAWIOK010000020.1, on the reverse strand, counting down.
CGCCGGCTGGTCGCTGACCGCCGAGCGCGATGGCGACTTCGCGTCCGGGCACAACCCGCTCGCGATCGGCTGGCTGCCGACCGGCGCGCTCCTCGCCCTCGGGATGACGCTCTTCCTCGGCGGGTTCGCCGCGTCCGTCGCCGGGGTGGCCGTGCGGTTCCGCCGGTCGCGCGGCGTCGAGCGCCAGCAGCTGAAGTGGTTCGCGCTCGCGGCCGGCATCGAGATCGTCGTGCTGCCGGCGACGTTCGCCCTCTGGTACTCCGCACCCGCCGTCGGCATCCTCGCGGCGCTCGCCCTCACGGCACTGCCCGTCGCGACCGGGATCGCGATCCTGCGCCATCGCCTGCTCGACATCGACCTCGTCCTGAACCGGACGCTGGTCTACGGAGCGCTCAGCGTGCTGCTGGCCGCCGCGTACGTCGCGACGAGCCTCGCGCTGGGCACCGCGATCGACCACGGCTCGGCGTGGGTCACGGCCGCCTCCACGCTCGTCGCCGCGGCGGCCTTCCGACCGCTGCGCGCGCGGCTGCAGGCGGTCGTCGACCGCCGCTTCGATCCCGCGCGCGCGGACGCGCTGCGCCGGGTCGCCGGCTTCCTGGAGGAGCTGCGCGCGGGGCGGGCGATGCCCGAGTCCATCGAGCTCGTGCTCCGTGACGTGCTGGACGACCCCCAGATCGAGCTGCGCTTCCTGGTGCCCGAGACCGGTGGCTACGTCGACACGCTGGGCGTCGAGCGGTGCAACCCGGCGGGCGACCGCCGTCTGCGGGTCCCCATCGAGCCGATGGGCGTCGTGCTGTGCGACCCCGCCCGTCACGCCAACACGGCTGCCGTCGCGGAGGTCGTCGCAGCGAGCGGCCTGGCCGTCGAGATCGCGCGGCTGCGCGTCGAGCTGCGGCGTCAGCTCAAGCAGGTCGAGGACTCGCGCGCCCGGATCGTCGCCGCCGGCCACGAGGAGCGCCGCCGGATCGAGCGCGACCTGCACGACGGCGCGCAGCAGCGCCTGGTGTCCGTCGGGCTGGCGCTGCGACACGCGCAGTTCGAGCTGGAGTCGGCGCCGCGCGAGCAGGTCGACAGGACGCTCGACGACGCCGTCGTCCAGATCACCGCCGTCATCGACGAGCTGCGCGAGCTGGCCCACGGGCTGCCGCCCTCACAACTGGACTCCGGTCTCGCCGCCGCGTTGCGCGAGCTCGCCGCGCGCGCCCCGATGCCCGTCGAGGTCGACGCGCTGGACGAGCGCGTCGCACCCGGCGTCGAGGCCGCCGCGTACTTCATCGCCTGCGAGGGGCTGACGAACGTCGTCAAGCATGCGCGGGCGACCAGCGCCTCGCTGACCGCGGTGCGCCGCAACGGGCATCTCGTGGTGCGCGTCGCCGACGACGGGGTCGGCGGTGCGGCGGCGACCGGCGGCTCGGGGCTGACCGGCCTGGCCGACCGTGTCCTCGCGGCGGGCGGCACCTTCCACGTCGACAGCGACGCGGACACCGGCACGACGCTCGTCGCGGAGCTCCCGTGCGCGTCGTGATCGCCGAGGACCAGGCGCTCCTGCGCGAGGGGCTCGGGCGGCTGTTCGCCGACCGCGGCCACGAGGTCGTCGCGTCGCTCGGGGATGCCGAGGCGCTGCCAGCCACGGTCGCCGACACGCGACCCGACCTCGTGGTCGTCGACGTCCGGATGCCGCCGACGTACACCGACGAGGGCGCCCGCGCCGCCAGGGAGGTCAAGGCCGCGCACCCGGAGATCGGCGTCCTCGTGCTGTCCCAGCACATCGAGACGACCCATGCCGTCGAGCTCGTGACGCTCGGTGGCTTCGGCTACCTGCTCAAGGACCGAGTCCTCGAGGTCGCGGAGTTCCTGTCCGCCGCGCAGCGCGTGGCCGACGGCGGCTCGGCGCTCGATCCGCAGGTCGTGGCGCGGCTGCTGTCGGCACGGTCGCGGGACGACCCGCTGGACCGGCTCACGTCGCGCGAGCGCGAGGTCCTCGAGCTGATGGCCCAGGGCCTCACGAACATCGGCATCGCCAGGCGGCTGTTCCTCAGCGAGCGGACCGTCGAGGCGCACGTCCGCCACGTCCTGCTCAAGCTCGACGTCCCGGAGAGCGCGGAGGCCCACCGGCGCGTTCTTGCGGTGCTCGCTCACGTGGGCGCGGGGCGCGGCTGACCGGCGCCCCGAAGCGCAGCAGCCGGCCGCCGAAGGCGATCGCGCACGCGGCGAACCACGCCCAGCCGAGCGCGAGGCCCGCGATCACGTCGCTCAGCCAGTGCACGGTGAGCAGGACCCGGGATGCCGCGATCCCGACCGCCAGCGCAGCGGCGAGGCCGGACAGCGCGATGCGGGCATGACGCCCGCGGCCGCGCGCGAGCAGCAACGCAGCGGCGGCGAAGAACGCTGCCGACCACGACGAGTGGCCGCTCGGGAACGAGGGTCCGAGCGTCTCCGCGATCGGGTTGAGCGTCGGACGGACCCGGTCGGCGACGTGCTTGATCGTCGTCGTGATGATGCCGTTGCCGCCGACCACGATGACGAGGAACGGCACGACCCAGCGGCTTCGGGTCCGGACCTGGTCTCCACGATCCCCAGGATCACCGCGAGCACGACGATCGTCCCGGGCCGCCCGAGATCCGTGAACACGTCGAGGACGTCGGTGCTGAACGGAGTCGCGTGATCGGCGGCCCACTGCGCCACGCTCACGTCCAGGCCAAGCCCTCCGTCCGCGCCGCGGACGAGGAACGCGAGCAGCGCGAGGACGATCCCGCCGACGATGAGGACGATCAGAGCGAGGGAGAGCGCGAGCCCGGTGGCCGCTTCCGGATCGAACCGGGCCGCAAACCCCAGCGGCGGCAGGCCTGTCCGGTTTCCCGAGCGCGGCAGCCGCGCGGCAGCGGCGGCGACGAGTACGCCGGCGAGCGAAGAAACGATGACTAGAGCGATGAGGGGCATGGGTACACGGCTTTCGCGCAGCGCTGGTCTGCGTACCCATCGGATCAAGGAGGGATTCGGATGGCCGCCACACAACGTCGCACCGAGGGCGACGACACAACCCCCGTGCCGGTCCTGGACGCGCGTGCGGGAAGCCGTCGCGGAGCGCTTCGCCGATCTGTTCGGCGGCGCGCACCCGGCTGCCGTCTTCGCCGCCGCGGTCGTGTGCGGGTACATGGCGCTGGCCGCGGCGTCCATCCTGCTCGCCCTGTTCGTGACGGAGGTCCTCGTGAACGTCGGCGGCATCGGCACCGCGGACGAGAGCGCTATCGTCTCGATCGTGGCCGACCGGACCCCGTTCCTCACCGATGCGTCGAGCGTCGGCTCCGCCGTCGGCGGCGCCCCCGTCCTGCCGATCCTCGTGGCGCTCATCGCGATCGTGTGCGCCGTGCTGCGGCGCTGGCGCGTGGCGGCGTTCGCCGTCTTCGTGCTCGTCGTCGAGTCCGCGACCTACCGCGTGACGTCGCTGGTCGTCCCGCGCGACCGCCCGCACGTGCACCGGCTCGAGGATCTCCCTGCGAACGCGAGCTATCCGTCGGGGCACACCGCCGCGTCGATCGCCGTGTACGCCGGTCTCGTCCTGCTGCTGACGTCGGCCATCGCCGACCGGCGGCTGCGCATCGTCGCGTGGATCGCCGCCATCGTCCTCCCGCTCTTCGTCGCGTTCTCGCGGATGTACCGCGGCATGCACCATCCGCTGGACGTCGCCGGCGGTGCGCTCGTCGGCATCGGCGCGGTCCTCGTGCTGCTCTTCGCCTGCCGCGCCGCGGAGGCCGCCGCCCGCGCGCACGCGCGCAGCAGGAGCGCGGTCGGCCGCCGGAGCCGCATGCAGGCGGCCTCATGAAGGTCGCCGTCGTGGCGCACATGGAGAAGCGCCTGGGAGGGGGCCTGCCCGAGCTGCGCCGCACCCTCGCATCGCACGGCGTGGACGATCCGCTGTGGTATGAGGTCCCGAAGGCCAAGCACGCGCCCGATCGCGCGCGGCGCGCCCTGAAGGAGGGCGCGGACCTCGTCTTCGCGTGGGGCGGGGACGGGACGGTGCGCCGCTGCGTGGGCGAGCTGGCGGGCACCGACGCGCGCCTCGCGGTCCTGCCCGCAGGCACAGCGAACCTCTTCGCGACGAACCTCGGCATCCCCTCCGACATCGAGGAGGCGGTCCGGATCGGGCTGCACGGCGCCTGCCGGCGGCTCGACGTCGGGCGCTTCGGCGCCGAGCGCTTCGGCGTGATGGCAGGCGTGGGGTTCGACGCCGCGATGATCCGCGGGTCCGACGACCTCAAGGAGCGCATCGGTCGGCTCGCGTACGTCTGGAGCGGGACGCGCAACCTGCGCGAGGACGCGTTCGAGGCCGAGATCGAGGTCGACGGCCTCGAGTGGTTCGGCGGCCGTGTGACGTGCATCCTGCTCGGCAACGTGGGCGACCTCTTCGGGGGCGTCACGGTCTTCCCCGACGCGGAGCCCGACGACGGGATGCTCGAGCTGGGCGTCGTCACCGCCGAGGGCGTCGTGCAGTGGGCGCGCACGCTCGCGCAGACCGCTGCGGGAGATCCGACGCGCTCGCCGTTCGTGCGGGCGACGAGGGCCCAGCGCGTGAAGGTCAAGCTCGACCGCAAGGTCCGCTACGAGCTCGACGGCGGGGATCGCACGAAGGTCAAGGAATTCAAGGTCAAGGTCGAGCCAGGGGCGCTGCAGGTCTGCGTCCGGCGCCGGCCCGACGATGGGGGATGACGATGGTGAGCTCAGGCATGCAGGGAGCGCCGGTCCGTGAGGCGCGCAGCCAGGGGGAGCAGGCCGCGCAGACCGACACGTTCGAGTACCTCGCGCGCGCGGGCCTGATCGCACGTGGGGTCGTGTACGGGATCATCGGGATCCTGGCCCTGAAGCTCGCCCTGGGCGACGGCGGCCAGACGACGGACCAGCAGGGCGCACTGCAGACCATCGCCCAGGGCCCGTTCGGCAAGGTGCTGCTCGCGGTCACGGCCGTGGGTCTGCTCGGCTACTCGGCCTGGCGCCTGATCCGCGCCGCGCTCGGACACGGGCCCGAGGCGACCGACGACACGAAAGACCGCATCGCGGGCGTCGCGAGCGGGATCGCCTACGCGGCGCTCTGCGTCACCGCGATCAAGATCCTCGTCGGCTCCGGCAGCAGCGGCGGCCCGAGCAACGACCCGGGCGGCACCACCGGCGGCGTGCTGGGCTGGCCCGGGGGTCAGGTGCTCATCGTCATCGTGGGCCTCGTCTTCATCGGCGTCGGGCTCGAGCAGGCGCGCAAGGGCCTCAAGAAGGAGTTCCTGGAGGACTCCAAGACGGGCGAGATGAGCCCCGAGGTCCGCAAGGGCTTCACGGCGCTCGGCGTCTCCGGCCACGTCGCCCGCGCGATCGTCTTCGCGCTCGTCGGCTGGTTCCTCATCCGCGCGGCCATCGAGTACGACCCGAACAAGGCGGTCGGGCTCGACGGCGCTCTGGCCAGGCTGGGCCAGGCGGACTTCGGACCGATCGTGCTCGGGATCGTCGCCGCGGGCCTGATCTGCTTCGCGGCCTACTCGGTCGCGGACGCGCGCTACCGCAAGGTCTGAGCCGGCGTCAGGCGGACGGGCAGGTGGTCGATCGCGTGGACGCCCTGGTTGAGCTTGTAGACCGCCGGGCCGAGCAGCTCGATGCGCTCCACGCGGCGGGCCAGCTCGGTCACCAGGGAGACGCCCTCGATCCGCGCGACGGCCTGCCCCACGCACGCGTGGATGCCGTAGCCCAGGCCGACGTGGCCCGCCGCCTTGCGGGTGATGTCGAAGCGGTCCGGGTCCTCCCAGCGGCGAGGGTCGCGGTTGGCCGGCAACTGCAGGACGAGGACGAGCGCGCCCTTCGGGAGGCGCACGCCGCTGAGCTCGGTCTCGCGGGTCGTCATCCGGCCGCCGATGCGCGCGGGTGACTGGTAGCGCAGGTTCTCCTCGAACGCGTTGCGCGCCAGCGACGGATCGTCGCGCAGCAGCCGCCACTGGTCGGGGTTCTCGGCCATCGCCTTCACGAGGCTGGTGATCGCGAAGATCGTCGTGTCCGATCCGGCCGAGTACAGCGTCTTGACCAGCAGCTCGGCCTCGAGCTCGGTGATCTCCCCCGCGGCCGCCGAGGCGTGGATGGCGGCGCCGATCCCGTCCGGTGACAGCGCGTCGACGCGGCACGACCGCTCGACGTAGTCGATCGCTTCCTTGCCCTCCCGGACGCCCTTCTCCCAGAGCTCGTTGCGAGGCCCGAACACCTGGAAGACCGCGTCGCCGAACTCCATGAGGAAGTGGCGGCCCTCCTGGGGCATCCCGATCATGTCCGGGAACACCTTGAGCACATAGCGGGCGGCAAGGTCCTTGTAGGCGTCGAGCTCCACCGTCCCGTCGGCCAGCAGCTCGCCGACGAGGCGCTCGGCCTCGCCGCGGAAGTCCTCGCCCATGTTCCGCATCGCCGGGCCCGACAGGACGCGCTGGATCGATGCGCGCACGCGGGTGTGGACCGGCGGGTCGCTCGTGAGGAGCACCTCCGGGCGGATCGACGTCGGGTCGTAGAACGGCCGGCCCTCCGACGAGTACGTCTCCCAGTCCTTGAGGACCTCCTGGACCTCCGCATGCCGGGCGACGACCCAGATGTCGTACTGCGGCAGGTACACGACGGGGCCGGCCTCGCGCAGGAGCGAGTCGTGGTGCAGCGCATCGAGGATCGCCTCGTGCGAGAACGGGTCGACATCGCTGACGTACGGCGGATCGGCGGCCTGCGTGGCGATCGGGGACTCTCCCATGCCGGGGGATACTGACGGGTGTGACGATGTCGGCGAACGGTCGCGGGCGCCGCGATTCGCGGGACTGGTGCGACGAGGCGGTCCGTCGCATCGAAGCCGATGCCAATCGCTCCGCCGACACGCATCTACACGCCTTCCCGCTGCCGCCGGAGTGGGGGATCGACCTGTACCTCAAGGACGAGTCCGTCCACCCCACGGATCGCGGAAGCACCGGCTGGCGCGCTCGCTGTTCATGTACGGGCTGTGCAACGGCTGGATCACCGAGCACTCGACCCTGGTCGAGGCCTCGAGCGGGTCGACGGCGGCCTCGGAGTCCTACTTCGCCCGGCTGCTCGGGCTGCCGTTCGTCGCGGGAGCTGGTGTTCATCGTCGACGGGGTCCTGTCGGCTACCTGACGATCAACGGCGCCGTGGAGAAGGTGCGCATCCGCGGCAACCGGCGCATCCGCGTCGGGCTGGCGGGCCCGGGGAAGGCGTTCGGCTACGAGGGCCTCATCGACGGCGATCCGTCCCCCATCACCGCGATCACGCGGGAGCGGTCGGTCCTGCTCGTCGTGCCCCGCGACCTGTTCGGGCGTCTCTTCGACGGCGAGGACGCCGTGTCCCGCGGCTTCCTCGACGTGATCCAGAAGGACCTCCTGACGACGTTGCGCGAGACGCTGCGCTCGTCGGCTCGGCTCGCCGCGAGCGTGTAGAGGACGGTCAGCCGGGCGCGCCCGGTCCGGCCCCGTACAGCTCCGCCGGCGAGCGGTCCAGGTACATGTGGCGCTCGGGGCTCGCGGCGGCCTCGAACCCGAAGCGGCGGTAGAGCTCGTGGGCGTCCGCGGTCGCCAGGTACCAGCGGCGCAGGTCCTGCAGCTCGGGGTGCGCGAGCACGCGCTCCACGAGCCACATCCCGAGGCCCCGGCCGCGGTACGCGGGCAGGACGAACACGTCGCCGAGGTAGGCGAACACCGCGCGGTCGCTGGTCACGCGCGCGAAGCCGGCCTGCGCGCCCTCTGGGTCGTACAGCCCGAACGGCAGCGAGTGCTCGATCGAGCGCTCGACGACCTGGGCAGGCACGTTCTCCGACCAGTACGCCCCGCGCAGGAACCCCGTGATGACGGGGAGGTCGAGGCGTGCGGGATCGGTCGAGACCGTGAAGCCGTCCTCGCGCGTCCACTGCATCGCGTCAGACGCCCGGGTGGTCGGCCCAGTAGTCCACCGATGCCGAGCGGCGGACGATGACGTCCTCCCCGTCCGTCCCGGTCCAAAGGGCGATCTTGTCGCTGTCGGGGTACGTCGTCGCCGTCGGGTGCACCCGCGTCGACCACATGAGGACGCGGGCGGGCGCGTCGCTGTCGTTGCGGATCTCGTGCGCGCCGTCCGGGCCCTTGGGGAAGAACACCACGTCGAGCGCCGCGAGCTCCGTCACGCCCTCCGGCGTACGCACCGACGGGCGGCCGTCGAGGACGAGCATCCACTCCTCCTCGCCGTGCTCGTAGTGGTAGGGCACCGAGGACTGGCCTGGCGGGATCACGTAGAGCGACGCGCCGGTGTCCTGCGCACCCAGCTCCTTGCCGAAGCGGAACATCTCGGCCTGGTAGCCCGGGGGATCGTCGGGGTCGAGCCTGGTCTCGGGATTCGTCAGGTTCACGCGGCGCATGCGCCGAGGCTACGTCGTCTCGCCACCCTCGTAGAAGGTCCGCTCCGTCGTCCGCGCCTCGATGTCGTAGAGCCGCTGGATGCCGATGATCTCCCCGACGTCGTGCAGCGCGTCGCGGATGCCGGCGGGGTCGACGATCTCGCCGCCGGCGCGCAGCGTCGTGTAGCCCTCACGCAGCGCGCGGACCGTCAGCAGCGTCGCGCTGAACGGGTCGCACACCAGCGTCACGCCCGCGGCGCGGAGGTCCGCGTCGGCGATGCCGGAGGGCGTGAACGTCACGAGCGGCACGGTCGTGGCAGCGCCGATCGCACCGAGCTCCTCCGGCGCCTTGGGAAGGACCAGGAGCATGTCGGCGCCCGCGGCCTCGTAGGCGGCAGCGCGCTCCAGCGCGTCGTCCAGGCCGTCGTGGGTCAGCGCGTTCGTGCGCACGATGACGATCAGGTCGGGATCGGTGCGGGCGCCCACCGCCGCCTCGATCTTCCCCACCATCTCCTCGAGCGCGATCATGTGGTCGTGGCCCTTGTGATGGTGCGCCCGCTTCGGCGCGAGCTGATCCTCGATCTCGACGGCGGCCGCGCCGGCCTGCTCCAGCAGGCGCACGGTGCGGGCCGCGTGGACGGCGTCGCCGAAGCCGTTCGTCGCGTCCACCACGACGTCGACATCGACGCACTCGGCGATCGCGCGCGTGACCTCGGCGACCTCCGTCACCGTGAGCAGCGCCTCCGAGATGCCGCGCGCGTAGCCCAGGCCGCCACCGCCGACGTAGACCGTGTCGAAGCCGACCTGTCGGGCGACCGCGGCGGACAGCGCATCCAGCGCCAGCGGCGCGACCACCATCTCGTCTGCCGGGCGGCGCAGCCGCGTGCGAAGTTGTCCTGTCACGCAATCAAGTATCGCTGTCGGGGACCCCGGATCCCGGGTAGGCCGACCCTTTCGTGCTCGACACCGACCTCACTCACGCGCTGCCCGCGGCGCAGGCGCTCGCCGAGGCCTCGGTCGGCGTGACGCTCGCTGACGCCCGCGCCCCGGAGCTCCCGCTCGTGTACTCCAACGACGCGTTCACGCGCCTCACCGGATACGGACGGGACGAGACCCTGGGACGCAACTGCCGGTTCCTACAGGGCCCCGGCACGGACCCGGCGGCCGTCCAGCGCATCCGCGATGCCCTCGCCGTCATGCGCGAGACACGCGTGACGCTCCTGAACTACCGGCCGCGACGGAACACCCTTCCACAACGAGCTGCTCATCGTCCCCGTCCACGGCGAGAGCGGCGCAGTCACGCACGTCGTCGGCATGCAGCACGACGTCACCCACAGCGTGGACTCCACGAACCGCCTGCGCGACGAGCGCGACCTCCTCCGCGCCGAGGTCGCCGAGCTGCGCGCGCTCCACGAGGTGCTCACCCCGCGCGAGGTCCCCGTCGTCGATGGCATGGACGTCGCCGCGCGACACCTGGCCGCGAGCGGGCTGGCCGGTGACTTCCATCTCGTGACGCCGTCCACCGACGGGGTGACCGTCATCGCCGTGGGCGACGCCATCGGCCACGGCGTCCACGCCGCGCAGCAGGCGTCGTTCGTGCGGGCGAGCATCGCGACCTTCGCCGGCTTCACGTCCGAGCCGGATCGGCTGCTGGAGCTCGCGAACACCTCGCTCATCGAGCGCATGGGCACCAGCGGGCGCTTCTCCACCTGCGCGTGCATCGCGCTGCATCCCGACGGCAGCGGGGAGCTCGCCCTCGCCGGGCACCCAGAGCCGTTGCGGCTGGACACCGGGGAACCCATCCCGGTGCAGCGCCGCGGACCGCCGCTCGGGGTCGCGCTGGACCTGCACCCGTCGCGCACGGCGTTCGCGCTCGCCTCGGGCGAGGGTCTGCTGCTCTACACGGACGGCATCACCGAGGCGCGCGTCGTACGCGCGCAACCCGACCGCGTCGGCGAGGAGGGCCTGCGGCGCGCGCTCGTCGCCGCGGCCGGGCGCGCTCCCGGCGCCACCATCGACACGCTGCTGGACCTCACCCCCGATCTCGCGGCGGGCGTGCCGGCCGACGACGTCTGCCTGGTCGCGCTGCGCCGATGCGACTGACGGTCCTCGGCTCGGGCTCACCGAGACCCGACCCGCAGCGCTCGCAGCCCGCCGCGCTGCTGACGATCGGCGATGAGCACGTCCTCGTCGACTGCGGCGACGGCACGATGCGGCGCATCGTCGAGGCCGGCATCGACGCCGCGGCGGTCACGCGCGTCGTGCTCACCCACCTGCACTGGGACCACGTGCTCGGGCTCCCCGCGTTCATCTGGGGCTCGTGGGGCCTCGGCCGCCGGCGACTGGAGATCTGGGGCCCCGTGGGCACCGCCGAGCTGCTGCGCACGATGCTCCAGGCGCCGTTCGCCGACCAGGCCGCCTGGGCGGCGACGCTTGGCTGGGACCCCGCGGGCTGGGCGGACGTCACGGTCCATCAGATCGCCGACGGCACCGTCGTCGACGTCGCGGGCGCCCGGCTGACGTGCCACCGCGTCCATCATCCGCCGATCGAGGCCTACGGCCTGCGCGCGGAGCACGACGGCGCGGTGATCGCGATCTCGGGCGACACGACCGCCTGCGACCCCCTCGTCGAGCTGGCGCGCGACGCCCGGGTCCTCCTCATGGATGCCTGCGCGCCGGCGACCCGACATCCCCTCGCCGGGTTCCACGCGACCCCGGCCGACGCCGGGCGCGTGGCGGCGCAGGCGGGCGTCGGGCAGCTCCTCATGACGCACCTCCTGCCGAGCGCAGACCCGGCGCGCATGGTCGCGGAGGCCGGCGAGCTCTTCCGCGGCGTGGTGCGCGTCGCGCGCGATCTCGAGGTCTGGGACGCGGCGTAGCTACCGTCCTGGCCATGGCGACGCGCAAGCAGCTCGTGGATCTCGTCGGGCAGTGGTTCGCGGCCCTCCCGGCCGGGGACGTCGGCGACCTGCCTCTGGCCCCCGGCGTGCGGATGACCGAGAACGGCGAGGAGATCGAGCCGGGCACGGGTGCCTGGGGCGCCGTCACGGCTGTGCGCGGCCCGCTGCAGCACCCGGTCGCCGACCGCCACTCCGGCCAGGTCGTCTCCTGGGCGCTGGTCGACGAAGGGGGTCCCACGATCCTCGGCGTCCGCCTGCGCGTGCGGGACGGCCTCATCAGCGAGGCCGAGACGCTGGCCTGCCGGCCGCACCTGCAGCCCGAGGGCGGCCTGCTCTGGGTACCGGGCCTCATGAAGACGCGGCCGGCGCTCGCCGAGGTGCTCGAGCCGGGCGAGCGCTCCAGCCGCCAGGAGATGGTCGCGGCGGCGCACGGCTATCTCGATGCGATCCTCGCCGGCGACAGCCGCCTCGTCCGCGTGCGCGACGACTGCCTGCGGATCGAGAACGGCGTCCAGACCGTCCGCAACGACGGAGGCGAGGACCTGCCCGCCGCCCGCCGCGAGCTGCCGTACTGGCGGATGACCGTCGCCGAGCAGGTGGCCAGCGGCATCTTCCGGGACATCGAGGCCGCCGCCGACCGCCGCGTCCTGGCGATCGACCCGGACCGCGGGCTCGTGTCCCTCGCCTTCCGGTTCGACCACTCGGGGCCGACCGCGGCGAACGGCTACAACTCCCGCTACCCCGAGCCCAACGGCATGGTGATCATGGAGATCTGGAAGGTCGTCGCCGGAGAGGTCGTCCACGTCGAGTCGATCCTCGACGTCTTCGAGCACGGCCACCAGCTGGGCTGGGACGGCTAGTCCCGGGGAGCGCGCGCGGCGGGAATCTGCACCCGCGTCGCGAGGATGAGGCCGCGGTGCTCGGTCGTCGGGTCACTGTCGCCGATCGTCGGGCCCGCGCACACGAACAGCGTCCGCCCGTCCTCGCCGCCGAGCGCGACCGCGAACGCCGTGAGACCCTCCCCGGCTGGGACGACCTCTGCCACCTCGCCCCCCTCGAGCACGCGGATGGCCGTGCCGCCGGCCATGTCGGCGACCCAGATCGCTCCCTCGACGTCGAGGCAGATGCCGTCCGGCATGACGGCGCCGCCGGCGATCGCGTCGGGGAAGCTGGCCGCCGGCTCCGGGGCGAACCGCGCCCAGACGCGAGGAGCCCCGAGCGACCCGTCCTGCGCCACGTCGAAGGCGGTCAGCCGCGCGCCGAGCGACTCGGCGACGACGAGCGTCCCGTCCGGCGTCATCACGATGCCGTTCGGGAAGTGCAGGTCCTCGGCGACCCGGGTCGCCGACCCGCCGGGATCGACGCGGACCAGGCCCGCGGTGCGCACCGGCGCGCCGTAGTCGTAGCCGAACTCGCCCACCCAGGCGCGGCCGGAGGCGTCGACGACCATGTCGTTGCACGGCCCGCCGGTCAGCGCGGTCAGATCGGCGACCTCCGTGAGGCCGTCCGGATCGAGGCGCAGGAGCCGCCGCTCGAGCATGGACACGACGAGCAGCCGCCCGTCGCGGCCGAACCCCAGACCGGAAGGCTGGCCGGGGACCTCGCAGACGGTCGTGAGCGACCCGTCGGGCTCGACGGCCTGCACCCGCAGCGCGTGGAAGTCGGAGAACAGCAGACGCCCGTCGCGCCACAGCGGGCCCTCTGGGAACATCAGACCGCCCGCGACCTGCTCGAGGCTCATCCGGCCAGGAACTCCAGCACCAGCGGCGCGACGAGGTCGAGCCGCTCGACCTGCGGCACGTGCCCGGCCTCCGCGACGATCTCCACCCGCGCGTCAGCGAGCCGGTCGGCGAACTCCTGCGCGTACACCGGCGAGACGAGGCGGTCGTGCTCGCCCCACAGGACGAGCGCCGGCGCGGTGATCCGGTGCATCCGCCGCGCCAGGCCCTTGTCCGGGATCGGCCAGACGAACTTGCCGGTCGCGCCCATCGCCCAGACGGCGTCGGCCATCGCGACCGCGAGCTCGTCTGTCGACTCGGGCATGGCCAGCGCGGCCTGCGCGGCTGGCGCCGAGCCGGGTCGTGGAACAGCACGGCGGGCAGCTCGTCCGGGGTCATCGTCATGTACTGCGCGACGGGCGCGTCGTCGCGCCACAGCCCGATCGGGTCGAGCAGGACGAGGCGCGAGATCGCGGTGCGGCGGTGCGCGGCGACCTCACAGGCGACCATGCCGCCGAACGACGCCCCGACGAGCGGCACGCTGTCCAGGCCGAGGGCGTCGAGCAGCTCGTCGTAGATCAGCACGAGGTCCCACAGGCCGGGGACCCGGTGGATCGCGTCGCGCGCGGTCTCGCCGGTCCCCGGGTGGTCGGGGGCGTAGACCGTGTGGTGCTCGGCGAGCGCATCGAGGAACGGATCCCAGCCGGGGCCGGCCGCCGGGTGCAGGTACACGAGCGGCGGGCCGTCGCCCGCGACGCGGACCTTCGCCTCGAAGTCGCAGTGGCGCAGCGGGACGGTCCGGACCGTCATGTCACGGCCCTCGTCGACGCGCCGGCCGGCCACCAGCGGGACTCCCAGCCCTCGGCGTCCCAGAGCGTCTGCAGGTGCGGCAGGACGTCGGACGCCATGAGCCGGATGTTGCTCTCGGCGAGCTCGTGCGGCATGGAGCCGAACTGCATGATGGCCAGGAGATGCCCCACACCGAGGCGCCGCGCGATCGCCTCCAGCCGACCGCGGACCGTCGCCGGGCTCCCGACGACCGCGAACCCGCGCTCGATCATGTCGCGCGCGGTCAGCGCTTTCAGATCCGGCGGCGGCGACGCGAGCATCGCTTTGAACGCGCCGAGCTGGCCGGCGTACTCCACGTACCCCGGCGGGGTGAAGTACGGCGGCGGGAAGTGCAGGAGCTTCTTGTAGAAGTACTCCAGGTGCGGGCCGTACAGCGCCTCGGCCTGCTCGTCGGTGTCGGCCACCCCGACGAGCTGCAGGAACGAGGCGCGGTACGGATTGCGGTCGCGGCCGTGGGCGTCCGCGCGGGCCCAGAAGCCGTCCATCGCGGACTCCGCCGCGCCCGCGCCGAAGTAGCTCAGGAAGGCGTACGGCCAGTCGCGCTCGTGGCACATGTCCCACGTGGACGCGCTGTGCGCGCCCGGAACGAGCAGCGGCGGGTGCGGCGTCTGCACCGGGCGCGGCCAGAGGTTGACGCTGCGCAGTTGGTAGTGCTCGCCGTTCCACGCGAAGACCTCGGGATCGGTCCACGCGCGCAGCATGAGCTCGATCCCCTCGCGCCAGCGCGCACGCTGCACGATCGGCGGCACCCCGTAGCTCATCGCGGCGTCGGCGCCGATCCCCACCGGGACGCCGGCGATCAGCCGGCCGTCGCTCAGGCAGTCCAGGACCGCGTACTCCTCCGCGATGCGCGTCGGCGGCGAGGTGGACGCGAGCGTCGCGCCGAGCTGGACGAGCGCGACGTCCAGCCCGCGCTCGCGCGTGAGGCGGGCGAGGATCGAGCCGAAGAGGTTCGGGTTGCACATGAACCCGTACGGGTTCTGGTGGTGCTCGTTCGTCCCCAGCCCGTCGAAGCCGAGCTCCGCGGCGAGCATGAGCTCGTCGATCGACTGGTTGAAGAAGTCACCCGCCTTGCGGGCGTCGCCGAGCTCCGACCACGGCGCGTCGACCCACACCGACCGGTAGCGCGTCTCGACGTCGTCCGGCAGCTCCCGGTACGGCATGAAGTGGAACGACGTGACCTTCACCCTGATCGCCTCCCATCCGGTCCGCATCCCGTACGGGGCGAACTCCAGCACGGCCTCGATGTGCTCGATGAGCCCGAGCGGACCTTGAACAGCTCCGCGATGAGCACGCTGTTGGGCACCTGGTGGTACGGCGGCAGCTCGACCTCGCCGACGCCGCGCATCTCGACCGTCCGCTTGCGCGCCGGGTGATCGAAGACGACGATCATGAGCACGAGGCCGCGCGCCTCGTCGACCGCGACGATCCGCCGGTCGCGCACCGCCGCGATGTAGCGGAAGTAGCCGGTGTCGATCTGCTCGCGGATGCCGAGCGGGAAGACGCTGGCGCTCGCGCCCTTGAGGTGCGACACGTCCGCGACGCGCACCGTCTGCGTCCCGTTCTCGTAGCGCGTGCAATCGTCGGTCACCGGGATGATCGAGCCTTCGCGCGTTCTCGAGCGCGTCGAAGTAGCGCTGCCCGGCGTCGATGAGGACATCGCGCCCGCTGCGCTCGCTCCGGCGCGAGCTCCTCGAACACGATCGAGCGCGGCTCGCGCAGCGTCTCGACGGGTTGTAGAGGCGCTCGTGCGGGCGCCGGACGACGGTCTCGACCTCCTCGATCAGGCCGTCGCGCACCGCCAGGCGGATGAACACGACCGACGGCCGGCCGTGCTCGTCCACCACGCCGATCCAGCCGATCGACGCGCCGTCGTCGTCGACGATGTGGACGTAGTCGTGGTCGGGAACGGCCGATGCAGTCCCCCACAGGCCGTCGCCGATGTCGAGCTCCTGCCCGTTCTCCGTCGTGCGGACGTCCGCGCGCGACCGGCAGGCCGGACGGGTCGTTGGCCGCGAGCGCCGCCAGGTAGTCGTCCATGAGGCCGACGAGGCCTTCGCGCGCGTTCATGATGGCTTCGCGGTCGGGAGGGTGCCGAGGATGCCGCCGTCGACGGCCCAGCCCACGCCGTTGACGAGGCTCGCCGCATCCGACGCGAGGAACGCGACGACCGCGGCGATCTCGTCCGGCCGTCCCGAGGCGGCCCTGCGGCGAGACGCCCTCGGCGGCGCGCCGTGCGCCCGCGGCGTCGTCGAACCCGGAGATGACCTCGGCGAGCATCGGCGTGTCGATCATCCCGGGCAGCACGGCGTTGACCCGCACGCCCGCGAGCGCGACCTCCGATGCGGCGGAGCGCGTCAGGCCGAGCACCGCGTGCTTGGCGGCGTTGTAGGCCGGCGTCCCCGGCAGCCCGCGCTCGCTGGAGAGCGACCCTGTGTTGATCACGGCACCGGATCCCTGGGCGATCATGATCGGCAGGACGTGGCGCAGCCCGAGGAAGACGCCGCGCACGTTGATGGCCATGATCCGGTCGAAGGCCTCCTCGTCGTACTCGGCCAGCGCGCCGACCGGCCCGATGATCCCGGCGTTGTTGAAGAGGACGTCGATCGTCCCGAAGGCCTCCACGGCCTCGGCGACGTAGCCCCGCACGTCCTCCGACCGCGCGACGTCGGCCTGCGGACGCGGACCTCGGCGCCCGTCTCGGCGACGACCTGCGCCGCCTCCCGCAGCCGCGCAGCGTCGCGATCGACGAGCAGCACCCTGGCGCCTGCGCGACCCAGCGCGACACCGGTGGCGCAGCCGATCCCTCCGCCGCCGCCGGTGATGACGGCGGCCTTCCCCTCGAGCGTCATGGCGCGGACCGTACGGCGGGCGGGCGCGCCGCGTCTGTCACGTCAGCGCCAGGCGCTTGCACGCCCGCGCACAGCGGCGCTCACAGACGGTCGCTGATCCAGGCGTGGTCGACGACGCCCGCGGCGCCTTCCCAGGCGGCGTCGAGGTCGAACAGCCGGCCGGCGTCGTCCAGGACCGCCTGCCATGCGGGCGACGTCATCGCGCGCTCATACGACGGCCGGTCGTCGAACCACAGCTCGGTGATGCCGTCGAACTGCAACGGGACGCCGACCGCCCCGTCCGCGGCCACGCCGACGACCTCCACCGCGTGGTTCTGCGCATGGCGGCGGATGCCCGGCACGCGGTTCAGCAGCTCACGGTGCCCGCCGATCCACTCCCGGTGCGCTGCGTCGCGATCGAGGCCGGGGCGGTAGCGCGAGGTCCAGGCGACCTTGAACTGCTCGACCTCGGGCGCCTCGCTCAGCACCGTGACCGTCTCGTCCAGGATCGCCGACCAGCCGCTCAGCGCTGCTTGCACGTCGAAGATGTTGAACGCGTCGGCGTCCATGGTGAGCATCTCCGACGATGTGATGCACCGCTGGAAGCCGGCGATGCCGTCGAACCAGGCCACCGAGTAGCCACCGAAGTCGGGCTCCCGATCCGGGGCGAGGCCCTTCGGCCCGATGGCCTCGACCCAATGGTTCTGCAGGTACCACGGCATCGCCCACACCCGCCGGCCCAACCCGGCGTGATGCGTGCGCCAGTAGCGCTGCGCGCGCTCGCGGTTGACGGTCGGGAGATAGCGCATCACCCAGACCACTTTCATGAGCTTCGCGCGTTCGTCGTTCATCGAGGCGAACCTAGGTCGTGCCCGGGCTCGTGTCTTGTCGGCACGCGTACACGCTTTGCCCTCACGCGAACCGCACTGGGCGAGATCCCATACGCCTGGTGGAACAGGCGACTGAAGTGCCCGGGGTTGCGCAGTCCCCACCGGCTGGCGATGGCGAGCACCGTCTCGCCGCCCAGCGCCGGATCCTCGAGGTCGCGCCTGCAGTGCTCCAGGCGCCGGATCCGGATCCACTCCGAGACCGTCACGCCCTCCGGCTCGAACAGCCGGTGCAGGTAGCGCGTGGAGATGAAGTGCGCCTCGGCCACCGTCGCCGGACGCAACGCGGGGTCGTGCAGGCGCAGCTCGATCGTCGCCTTGACGTCCGCCAGCAGATCGGTCCGGCGCCCGCCGCCGCCGCGCTGCGCGAAGAGGCCGCGGACGAGGTCGACGACGCCCTCCCCCAGATCGGCGTCGTCCTCGGAGACGGTGCCGTCGAGCAGCCCGTCGCCGACGGAGCGCAGGAACGGCGCGACCAGCGCGGCGAGGCCGGCCCGGGCGGGGATGGCCGAGGCCGTGCGCGCGCCGACGACGTCGACGTGCGGGCGCAGCAGGACCTTGGGGATCGCGAACACCAGCATCTCGAACGCCTCGGGCGAGGACACGCGGTACGGGCGCGAGGAGTCCATGCACACGAGGTCGCCCGGCCCCAGCACGGCCGCCCGGTCCGCCTGGTGGAGCTCCTGCGTGCCCGACAGCATGAGCGACAGCTCGAACTGCTCGGGATCGTCGGCGGCGATCGCCCGGCGGGTGCGCCGGACGCCGTGCCCGGCGGCCGCGATCCGCCGCACCCGCACCGGCCCGAGGTCGTGGCTGTGCGCCCGGCCGTCGAACGGCCGGTCCGACGGCGCCCCGACGTCGAGCGAGAAGAACATGCGCGTCTGCGCCTCCGACCAGTACGCGAGGCGCTCGCGCGTGGTGACATCGGCGGTGTCGATCGTCACGGCCATGGGCAGCAGACCCTCCTGCCGCCCATTGTGGCCGATGCTCGCCTCAGGCGGCCCCGACGACCTCCGGGCGCCCGGCCTTCACGACGCGCTCGTCGATCGCGGCGCCCCACATGTTCGCCATGTCGAAGAGGTTGAAGCCGTCCTCGTGGATCTCCGCCCAGGTCGGCGAGGTGACCGCCTCCAGGTAGGCCGCCTCGTCGGCGAACCATGCCTCCGAGAAGCCGTCGAAGCGAAGCGGGTCGCGCGCCTCCCCGCCACCGCCGACGGCGCCGAACGCGTGGTTCTGGACGTAGCGATCCATCGTCGGGAGGCCCTTGAGGATCTGCCCGTGATGCTCGGCCCAGTAGGCGCGTGCCTCATCCGGATCCATGCCCTCCTTGAAGCGCGCGGGACCCCAGACGACCTTGTACGGGCCCGGTTCGCCGTCGACGATCACGTGCTCGCGCACCTCGCCGCTCATGCCCTCCAGCCAGGCCATGTCGAAGACGTTGTCGCCGTCGGCCACCAGCGCGCGCCACTCGTCGGTGTCCATGGACGCGCGGAAGGCGGCCTCGTCCGCCCACCACCCGCAGGAGAACCCGTCGAACTCCACCGGCTCGGAGGGGCAGTTGGCCAGCGGGCCTGCGACGTGGTTCTGGACGTAGCGCTCGATCCCCGGGGTCTTGATGCACATCGGCGCGTGGCGCTCGGCCCAGTGGCGCCGCGCGTCGGACTTCGGCATCCCTTGCGGGAAGCGGGCGAACCAGACGACCTTGAACACGGTGTCAGCTCCAGTTGATCCAGAGATGGTCCACGACGCCGGCGTAGCCGCCGTCCCACATCGGCCCGAGGTCGAAGAGGCCGTCGGCGTCCTCGAGCACGGCCTGCCACTCCGGTGACGCCATGGCCTCCACATACGACGGGCGATCCTGGAACCAGAACTCGGCGATGCCGTCGAACGCGAGCGGGAGGTCGCGCGTGAACCCCTCGGGGCCGATCGTCTCCACGGAGTGGTTCTGGGCGTGACGCAGCAGGCCGGGCACCCGGTCGAGCAGCGCGCGGTGCCCGTCGGTCCACGCCCGGTGCGCCGCATCACGGTCGCGCCCGTTCCGGTAGCGGCCGATCCAGCCGATCTTGAAGAGCTCCTCCTCCGGCGTGTCGACATGCGCGGTCACGGTCTCGTCCAGCCGGGCCGACCAGCCGCCCCGGATGTCGTCGACGACGAACACCCGCTCGGCGTCCTCGTCCATCTCCAGCATCTCGGGGGACTCGATGCAGCGCCGGAAGCCCTCCTCGCCCTCGAACCAGCAGACGGAGAACCCGTCCATGGCCAGCGGGCCGTCCTGGACGGCGCGAGGTCCGACCGGCTCCACGAGGTGGTTCTGCAGATACAGCGGCATCGACGGGACGCGGCGTCCCATGCCGGCGTGGTGGGTGCGCCAGTAGCGCTGCGCACGCTCGCGGTCCCACGCCGGCTGGTAGCGGCAGATCCAGACGACCTTCAGCAGCTCCTCGCGGTTCATCGCACCATCACGTGCTCATCGACGACCGCGCCCACCATCGTGCTCGCGGAGAAGAAGTTGGGGGCGTCGGCGACCATCTCGGCCCATTCGGCGCTGTCCATGGCCCGCAGGAACGCGGCCTCGTCGCCAAACCAGCACTCCGAGTGCCCGTCGAACTCCGTGTGGCCGGGCTCGACGGCGCTCTCGCCGACAGGGCTGATCCAGTGGTTCTGGATGTAGCGCTGCATGCCCGGCACCTTCACGCCCAGCGGCCCGTGGACCTCGCGCCAGTGGCGCACCGCCTCATCGCGAGGCATGCCCTCGTTGAACCTCACCAGCCAGATGACCTTGTACACGACCCTCCTCTTTCACCAGACGCTCCTGCAGGACGGCCCACCACTCGGGTGGCGCCTCGGCGACCGATCCGATGCCCTGCTGGGCACCACGCCACGCGGGCGTCGCCAGCGCGCGGATCAGCGCTGTGCGGTCCTCGAACCAGTACTCCGCGCAGCCGTCGAAGCCAAGCGCGATCTCCGTGGTGCGGCCCGCGAGGCCGATCGCGTCGCCGGCCACGTTGAGGACGGCGCCCGACAGTCCAGGCACGTCGCGCAGCAGCGCCTCGGTGCGCGCGACCCAGCGCTCACCGCCGCCGTCGGTGAACCGCACGATCGCCGCGACCTTCGCTCCGCCGGTGGGCGGCGCGACGACGACGTGCTCGTCGACGAACGCGCTCATGCCCCAGAAGTACGGCGTGTCGAACAGGTTGTCGCTGTCGGCTCCGATCGCCGCCCACTGCGGCGACGCCATCGAGCGGACGTACGCGTCGTCGTCGGCGTACCAGCCCGACGAATAGCCGTCGAACGCGGGCCACTGCGTCGACGGCGGGACGGCGGCGACCACGTGGCTCTGCGTGTAGCGATCCAGACCTGGCACGTCCGCGCCGAGCACGCCGTGCACGTCGCGCCAGTGGCCTCGGGCCGCCGCCTTCTGCAGACCGGCCCGGAACCGCGCGATCCAGATGACCTTGATCACTGCCTGATCGCCAGCGAGTTGACCGCGACCGCCACGATGATCACGAAGCCCTCGAACATGTCCTGGTAGTACGACGCGATGCTGAGCAGGTCGAACCCGTTGGCGATCATCGCCAGCAGGAGCACGCCCAGCACGGTTCGCCAGATCGCGCCCATCCCGCCGAAGATGCTCGTGCCGCCCAGCGCGACCGCGGCGATGCTCGCGAGCACGAGGCTGGCGCCGCTGTCGTTGCCGCCGGAGGAGACCGTCGACGCGTCGATGACGCCCGCCAGGCCCGCCGCCGCACCGCTGATCACGAACGTGATCACGCGGATCCGGTCGACGCGCACGCCGGAGTTGCGTGCCGCCTCGGCGTTGCCGCCGATCGCGAACACGCGTCTGCCGAAGACCGACCGCGTCAGCATGAGCTGCAGCACGATCGCGACGACCGCGAACACGATGATCGACCACGTCAGCCGGCCGAAGCCGCCGGTGCCGAGCGTCCCGTACGACGTGTCGCTCACCGAGATCGGGAAGCCCTTCGTGATCGCGGCGCCGGCTCCGGAGAACACGAGACTGGTGGCCAACGTGGCGAGGAAGGAACTGATCCCCAGCGTCGTCGACAGCAGACCGTTGAACCCGCCGAGCAGCAGCCCGACGGCGACCCCGCCGAGGAACCCGACCGGCACGTTGACGTGGACGGCAAGCCAGGCCGAGGCCACGCCGGCGAGGAAGTAGACCGCGCCGACGGAGAGGTCGAAGCCGGCGCCGATGATCACGACCGTCGCGGCGCAGGCGATGATGCCGACCGCCGCGTTCTGCCTGACGATGTTCAGCAGGTTGTCGACGGACAGGAACGACGGCGACGTGATCGACAGCACGATGAACAGGACGATGAAGACGACGATGATCCCGTAGTCGCGGACGTGCTCAGCGGTGAGGCGGCGGCCGCGCGGCGCCTCGGGTGCGATCGTCGCCCCGTCCCCGTCGACCCCGGGGTCGAGGTTCACTGCTGAGGACATGGTGCGCTCCCGCTCCGGGTGGTCGTTGTCATGGCGAGACCCCCGCCGGGGCCACGCCGAACGCCGCCTCCATGACGGCGTCCATCGATGGGTCTGCGCCGAACTCGGCGACGATCGCGCCACGGCGCATCACGAGGACGCGGTGCGCGAGTCCCAGGACCTCCTCGAGGTCGGAGGAGATGAGGATGATCCCGACGCCGCGTGCCGCGAGCGACCCGATGAGGTTGTGGATCGCGTGCCGGGCCCCGACGTCGACGCCGCGGGTGGGCTCGTCCAGGATCAGGATCCGCGGCTCCTGGAACAGGCACTTGCCGAACAGGACCTTCTGCTGGTTGCCGCCCGACATCGTCTTGACCATCGCGTTGGGCGACGCGGGCTTCACCGCGAGGTCGGCGAGCAGGGCGCGGACGTCGTCGCGCTCGTTGCCCTTCCACAGCCAGCCGAACCGGGCGATCCGCCGCGACGATCCGAGGAAGGGCAGGGTCGTGTTCGCCGCGACCGGCTGGTCCAGCAGCAGCCCCTGCTCCTTGCGGCTCTCGGGCAGCATCGCCAGACCGGCCTCGAAGGACTTGTGCGGCGCGCCGGCGCCCAGCTGGGTGCCGGCGATCGTGATCGTGCCCTCGTCGACGGGGTCGGCCCCGAAGATCGCACGTGCGAGCTCGGAGCGGCCGCTGCCGACGAGCCCGGCCAGCCCGACGATCTCGCCCCCCGCCACGGTGAGCGACACGTCGTGCAGGAACCCGGCCCGGCTCAGGCCGTCGACCTCCAGGAGCGGTGGCCCCGGGGCCGGCGGCTTGCGCGGCGGGTAGTCCGCCGATGCCGCATGGCCGAGCATCCCGTTGACGAGCGTCGCCTCGGTCTCGGCCGACGCCGGTCCTGTGCGGATGAGACGCCCGTTGCGCAGGATCGTGATGTCGTCGGAGAGCGCCAGCACCTCCTCCAGGAAGTGCGACACGTAGACGATCGTCATCCCGCCCGCGCGGAGGTCCCGGATGAGCGCGTGCAGCCGCTGGGACTCGTCGCGCGTCAGCGACGACGTCGGCTCGTCCATGATGATCACGTTCGCCCCGCGGCACAGCGCGCGCAGGATCTCGACCTTCTGCTGGTCGGCGATGCTGAGCGACCGCACCGGGGCGTCGCCGGGGACCTCGAAGCCGCTCGAGGCCAGGAGCTCGTCGAAGCTGCTGCGCATCGAGCCGCGGTCGACGAACGAGCCGCGCCGCGGCTCGACGCCCATGTAGACGTTCTCCATCACCGTCATGTCCGGCGCAAGCGCCAGCTCCTGGGCGATGAACGCAAGACCCTGATCCAGCGCCTCGCGAGGCGATCCGAACTGGACCGCCTCGCCGTCGAGGAGGATCCGACCGTCGGTGGGGCTGATCGCACCGGCGATCATCTTCCCGACCGTCGACTTCCCCGCACCGTTCGCGCCGACGAGCGCGTGCACCGTCCCGGCAGCGATCGACAGGCTCACGCTGTCGACCGCCAGGACGTTGCCGAACCGCTTCGAGAGACCTCGCAGCTCGATGCGGGGGTCCGTCGCGACCGTCATGGCTACCTCGGAGCCGCCTCGGACCACTCGCCCTCGAGGTCGGGATGCGCCTCCAGGATCGGCTTGGTGAGCTGGACCAGCGTGTCCGGAGGCTCGGTCAGCACGTTGTACGTCGGCGGGACCTCCTCGCCGCGCACCGCCTTGGTCGCCAGGTCGACCATCGTGCGCGCCTGACGCTGCGGGTACAGCGCCGACGTCGCGAACCACGAGCCGTCGCGGATGCCCTTGAACGCCTCGGTCGTGCCGCCGTAGCCCGTCAGGTAGATGTCCTTGCCCGGGGTCTTGCCGTTCTCCTTGATGGCCTGGACCGCGCCCGCGATCATCTGGTCGCCGTCGGCGTGCAGGACGTCGATGTCCTTGTGGCTCTGCATGAAGGTGGTCATCGACTTGTAGCCACCCGGCCGCGCGTAGCCGCCGTCCGGCGCGATGGAGAACGTGATGTTCTTGTCGCCGGCCAGCGAGTCCTTGACGACCTGCATCTGCAGCGCGTCGGTCGGGAACTTCGCCGCGCCCGGCATGAGGCCGACCTTGCACGGTGCGCCGGGCCCGTTCTTCGCCTCGCATGCGGCCTTGATGTTCTTCGCGAAGATCTCGGCCTGGAAGCTCGTCTCGTAGCCGACGACGCTCTGGACCTGGGGGATCTTCGGATCGAGCTTGTTGGACTCCTGGACGTTGCCCAGCGTCGCGCCCGAGATGACCTTCAGGCCCGCGTCGCCGGCCTGCTTGACGACCGGGAGCAGGCTCTGGCCGTCCACCGGCAGAACCGCAACGGCGTCGAACTTCTTGGACGTCGCCGTGTTCTGCAGCGCGGCGGCCTGCGCCTTGGCGTCGAACTTGCCGTCGACCAGCGTGACCTCGACGCCCTGCTTCTTGGCCTCCTCCTGCGCGCCCTTCCACCACCACTGCGTGAAGTTGTTCTTGTTGTCGTAGCCGAGCATCGCGATGCGGACCGGCTTCTTGTCCGATCCGCCCGACGAGGCACTCGTCGACGAGCCGGTGCTCCCGCTGCTCCCGCTGTCGCTGCTGCCGCACGCGGCGAGCGACGTTCCCAGCACCAACACGCCGGCGACCGCAGGCAGCAGCCGTCGCCAGCTCCGCACGCGGAGCGTGGATTCCCTCATGGACATCTCCCCTCCTCCTCATCCCTGGCGTCCCGAGGGACTCCGCACAGGATCACTCAACGATCCGCACCCAGCGGACTGTCAGGCGACCGTATGCCGGGCGAACGGCCGCGTCTTGTCGCGACGCGAACAGCACTTGCGCGCGTGCGCCCGGTCCGTCGTCAGGCGGCCGGCTGCAGGTCCTTGATCACGACCTCGCGGAGCGCGGCGCCCCACATGCGGCTCTCGTCGAAGACGTTCGGGCTGTCCACGGACGCGGCCGCCCAGCCGGGCGTGGCGAGCGCCTCGAGGAACTGCGCCTCATCGGCGAACCAGCACTCGGAGAACCCCGAGAGGTCCAGCGGGTCGTCGGTCTCGCCCGTGCGGCCGATCGCCGACACGACGTGGTTCTGCACGTAGCGGTCGATCGGCACGGTGTGGAACAGCGGGCCGTGGGTGTTCGTCCAGTGCTCGTCGGCCTCCTCGCGCGTGATGCCGTCGCGGAAGTTGACGACGTAGACGACCTTGTAGGGACTGGTCTCGCCCTCGATCTGCGTGACCTCGCGGATGTGCGCGCTCATGCCCGTGAACCACGTGTCGTCGAAGACGTTCGCGCTGTCCTCGCCGACGGCCGCCCACTCGGGCGAGAGCATCGCCGCCTCGAAGGCCGCCTTGTCGGTGAACCAGGCGCAGGAGTAGCCGTCGAAGTACGTCGAGTCCTCGCTGTAGCCGCCGACGGCCGGCAGCGTCCCGGTGACGTGGCTCTGCACGTAGCGCTCGACGCCGGGGACCTTCGCGAACAGCGGGCCGTGGACGTCGGCCCAGTAGCGGTCGGACTCGGACTTCGGCTTGTTCGGCGTGTAGCGCGCGAACCAGACGACCTTGTACATGTCGCATCCTCCCTCGCTGGTCAGAGGCCAACCCTATGCGCGCGCATGCGGCCGGTCTTGCCCACCCGCGAACTCCGATTGCGCGACCGCGACCACCTCGGGCCGGCAGACGCCGCGTTGTGACCTACGAGGTCGTCGCGGCCGACTGCTGGAAGTCCTCCTCCGCCCGCGTCTGCATCGACGCATCGGTGAGCGGCCGCTGGTAGGAGATGTCCCCGCGATCCCAGGTCGCCTCCTCGTAGAGTCCGAGCAGGCTCTGCATCTTCGGGCGCCCGGCATCGGCGTCGCCGATCCACTCGGCGGTGACGACTCGGCGCGCGATGCGCCAGTCCCCCGCGCGCCGCTCGAGGCGATCGACGTACCGGCCGCCCATGAACTCCTGGCCGGAGCCGTCCTTCCGGCGCAGCACGATGAAGTAGTAGGTGTCGGTGTGTGCGACGTCGCCGTCGATGTCGACGGTCGTGTTGGTGATGTAGTGCTGGTGACGGTCCCACCGCAGGCCGTGCTGCTCGTTGGCCCACTCCGCGACCTCGCGCGGGCCGCCCTCGAACGTGCCGTGGGTGTCGAGCGCGTCCGGATGGAACGCGGACATCACGAGCTCGACGTCGTGGCGGTCGATGCCGCGCGTGTAGCGCAGCAGGCACTCCTCGATCGCAGCGCGGTCGAGCACGCGCTGGATCTCGGCATCTCGATCCTCGGTCATGGCCCGACGCTAGACGCGGGCCGCACGCGCGTCTTGTCGCCACGCGAACGCGCATTGCTCGGTCGCGACGAGATGATCGGGGGCCTAACCGCCCGCGCGGAACTCGGTCGGCGTGCACCCGTAGAGGGCGCGGAACGACCGGCTGAAATGCGCCGGGTTCGTGAGCCCCCAGCGCGTGGCGATGGTGAGGACCGTCTCGTGCGCGTGGGCGGGATCGCGCAGGTCGCGACGACAGCCCGCCAGCCGGCGCTCGCGGATCCAGTCCGTCACCGTCACGCCGTCGGCCTTGAAGAGCTTCTGCAGGTGGCGCGTCGACACGAAGTGGGCCGCGGCGATCGTGTCGGGCCGCAGGTCGTGGTCGTCCAGGCGCTCCTCGATGTGGACCTTGACGCGCGCGAGGAGGTCGCCAGAGGTCTGGCGGCGGGCGACGTCAGCCCCCGCGGCCGAGTCCGTGCACAGCGCCCGCAGCAGGTAGACGGCGCTCTCGCCGAGGTCGGTGTCGCCCTCGGCGACGGTGCCGTCGGCCAGGCCCCGCGCCAGTCGCGTGAGGAACGGCGCGACCAGCGTCTGCGCGATGTCGCCGCGCAGCGGCGTCGCGAGGCGCGACACGGGGTCATGGCCCCGGAGGCCCAGCAGCAGCCGCGAGCACTCCAGGACGACGAGGTCGTACGAGGAGTCGGTCTCGATCGTGAACGGGTGCGACGTGTCGTACAGCACCATCTCACCGGGCGACACCGGCGTCTGGCGGTCGAGCTGGCTGAACAGCGTGCGGCCCCGCAGCTGCAGCGAGAGGTGCACCGCCTCCGGGTCGTGCGCGGCGATGTCCGACCACGTGCGCGACACGGACGTGGCCGCGCTGGTCACCCGCGAGACCGTGAGCGGGCCCATG
This sequence comes from uncultured Solirubrobacterales bacterium, assembly GCA_963837655.1. Lineage (GTDB taxonomy): Bacteria > Actinomycetota > Thermoleophilia > Solirubrobacterales > Solirubrobacteraceae > CAVVSD01. The sequence goes on along the minus strand of CAWIOK010000020.1, from coordinate 25,778 downwards.
AGGTACTGCCGCACCGTGCCCGTGAACCCGAGGGGCTCGCGCCGCCGGAACGTGCACGGGAAGAACGCGCGGTCGGAGCTGTCCGTCCAGAAGTCGAAGCGCTCGTGCGGAGCCACCGTCTCGGTGTCGAACAGGATCGGCAAGCTCACCCTCCCCTCGGTCGGTGATCGCGTGGCGAGCAGCCGTAGGCGGCACGGTACATCCGGCTGAAGTGCGCAGCGTTAAGCATCCCCCACCGCGACGCGATCGTCCCGATGCTCTCCTGCGCGAGCGTGGGATCGGCGAGATCGCGGCGGCAGCGGGCCAGGCGCAGCTCCCGGATCCACTCCGAGACGCTCACCCCCCGCGGCTCCCACAGGCGGTGCAGCGACCGCAGCGACATGAAGTGCGCCTGCGCGATGCGGGCAGGGGTGAGGTCCGGATCGCCGAGGTTGCGGTAGATGTAGGACGTCACCTGCGGCAGCAGCATCTCGGCGTGACGCTGGGCGACCTCGCGCTCGCCCTGGCGCAGGAAGACCGACCGCACGACGTCGACGATCGTCTCGCCCAGGTCCGGCCCCGCGCCGCCGAGCGAGTCCTCGCCGAGGCGTTCGCTGAGGTCGAAGAGGAACGGCGCGACGACCCGCCGGGCGAGGTCGTGGTCGACCCGCAGGCCGGTCTGCCGGCACATGCGGTCGGTGTACGGCCGCAGCAGCGACTGCGGGAACGAGATCACCAGCATCTGGAACGCGGTCTCGTTGTGGATGACGAACGGCGTCGACGTCTGGTAGCCGAACAACGCGCCGGCCGGGATCTGGCACGACCTGCCGTCCTGCTCGAGGCGGCTGTGCCCGCGCAGCTCGAAGCCGAGCTGGAACGTCTCCGGGTCCGCGGCGCCGATGGTCCGGTGCGTGCGCTGCACGACCGACGGGCCTGCCGTCAGGCGATGGATGCCGACCGGACCGAGCTCGCAACCGTGCACGACGCCGGAGAACGACGAACCGCCGCCTCGCTCCAGGCTCATGGGGAAGAAGACCTTCGAGGCCTCCTCTGCCCACAGCTCGAAACGCTCGGACGGCGCGACCTGCGACGTGTCGATGATCAGCGACATCGATCTGGATCCCCGCGCTCCTCCACGCGGCAACGTGCCAGTTCTACAGGAACGGCAGCTGGGCGCAACACCGCAATCGCCGTGCGCCCCGCGACAAGCGCGTCGGCGCAGGCAGGTCTAGCGTCGGCGGCGTATCCGTGAGGGGAGAGCAGCGATGGGTGAGATCAGCCAGACCGTCGACGGCGACACGCGGTGGGACGGAGACGCCGACGTCGTCGTGGTGGGCGCCTCCGTGGCCGGGTTCAGCACGGCGGTCAACGCCGCGGAGCTGGGCGCGTCGACCATCCTGCTGGAGTCGGCGGCCCAGGTCGGCGGCACGGGGCGCAAGGCTGCCGCGTGGGCCTGGATCCCGAACAACCACCTCATGCAGGAGAAGGGCATCGCGGACTCGCGTGAGGACGCCATGGCCTATCTCGCGCGCTTCGCGCGGCCGGCGATGTACGACCCCGAGCACCCGACGCTCGGCCTTCCGGCCTGGGAGCACGAGCTGCTCGAGGCGTTCGTCGACAACGGCCCGGCGGCGATGAAGACCCTCGTCGACATCGGCGCGCTCTCGGTGATGCACGCCGACGACTACCCCAACTACTACAGCCACCACGAGATCGACAAGGTGCCCTTCGGCCGGGTCATCATCCCGCAGCTCCCCGACGGCGAGCCGGGCGACGGGATCGAGTTCACCCGCCGCATGCAGGCCGCCGCCCTCGAGCGCGGCGTGGACATCCGCACCAGCCACCCCGTCGAGGGGGTGCTGATCAACGGCGCCGGCGAGGTCGTCGGCGTGACCGCCGGCGGCGGTCAGCGCATCCGCGCGCGGCGCGGCGTGGTCTTCTGCACCGGCGGTTTCAGCCACAACGACACCCTGCGCGACCAGTACCTGTCGGGGCTGCTCGTCCCCGGCTGCTCGGTGCCGACCAACCAGGGCGTGCTCGTCGAGGTGTCCAAGCGCCTCGGCGCCCCGCTCATCCACATGAACGCGGCGTTCATGTCGCCCATCCAGTACGAGTGGGTGCTGCGCGACGACCCGGAGATCGTCGGGCTCTTCCAGACCCCGGGCGACAGCATGATCATCGTCAACAAGTACGGCCGCCGGATCGGGAACGAGAAGACCTCCTACAACGACCGGTCCATCCCGCACCTCGTCTTCGACGTCGAGCGCGCGGAGTACGGGAACCTCCTCTCGTTCGCGCTGTGGGACGAGCGCACGAACACGACCTGGGCCGGGGCCCCCTACGGGTTCGTCCCCGCCGCCGACGGCGACCGGTCGTTCGTCGTGCAGGGCGACACGCTCGAGGAGCTGGCGAGCGCACTGGACACCCGTCTGGAGTCGCTGGGCTCCGCCAACCGCGGCATCCGCCTGGACCCTGGCTTCGGTGCCGGGCTGGCCGATCAGATCGCGCGGTTCAACGCGATGGCGGTCGCCGGCGTGGACGAGGACTTCCGCCGCGGCGACGCTGCGATCGACCGGTTCTTCCACGGCGATGCGATCGACAACCCCTACCCCAACAGGACGATGCACCCGCTGTCCGACGGCGGCCCGTACTACGCGTCGATCATCGCCCCGAGCGCGATCGAGACGAAGGGCGGCCCGCGCGCGACTGCCGCGGGCGAGATCCTGGGCGCCGACGACGAGCCCATCCCGGGCCTGTACGGGGTCGGCAACTGCGTCGCCTCGGCGACCGGGCAGGCCTATCTCTCCGGTGGGATCACGTTCGGGCCCTACATCACGTTCGGCCGGCTCGCCGCGCGCGCAGCAGCCGCCGCGCCGGTCAAGGAGGTCCGGGCCACCGAGCTCGCGTGAGCCCGATGCAGGTCAGGCCGGCCGGCGCTCAGTCGAACGCCGGCGGACGGCCAGCCACACGCGCAGCACGACGTAGCCGAGCACGTGGGTGAGCAGCACGAGCAGGCCCCACCACAGCTTCACGATCGGCTCCAGATTCTCGCGGCGCAGCTCGACCCAGGTCAGCCACAGCAGCCCGGCGAGGCAGATCAACAAGACCACCGGGACGTGGCCGAGAACGACGAAGACGATCACGGGGTCTCCCGGTTCACGGCGTCGATCTTGCCGGTGTTCGCGTCGACGCGCACGGTCGTCAGCTGCGTATAGCCGTCCCCGTCAGCCGCCGCGACAGAGAACGACACCGCCCAGGACGGATGCCCGTTCAGTCCCTGCCGGACCAGTCGAACCTGCGTGCGCTGCGGAACGAAGCCCGCCTCCGGTCGCGCCGTCGCGATCGCCTGCTGGCTCGTGAGGCGTACCTGCGACTGCTGACAGCTGCGCGCCGCCACGAGCGTGACGGCGAACAGCACGACGACGCCCACCACGGCGCGCCACGACACCCGCACCGGACGCTTCGGCGGCTCCTCTGGCGGAGGGTCGATGCGGACACGGATCGGCCGCTCGTCCACGGCCGATGACGGAACGGGGTCGAAGGCCAAGCGGTCTAGACCGTCGGGCGGAACTCGTCGCCCAGGTTCGTCGCCAGCACGATGACAAGGACCACGATGATGCACAGGATCGAGAGCCCGATCATGAAGCGCTCGAACGTCTTGGAGTGCGTCTCCAGCGGTGGGAACTCGATCTGGCGGTCTGTGTCGTTCATCGCCTCAGCCTCACTTCTGGTCGCCCGCGGCACGGTTGGCGGCGGTCCACTCGAGCAGCCGCTTGTTCTCCCAGTACAGCCAGTACAGGAGCACGGCCACCATCACGACGATGCCGATCCAGACGAGCACCATGTAGCTGCCCGCGGCCCCGGTGCCGTCCTTCCCGTACGTGCTTCCCGGCATGAACGTGCCGATGCTCGCGCACTTCTCGTAGGCCTTCTGGAGGATGTAGTCGGCCGAGTCGTCGGCCGGCTTGGCCCCGGCGATGTGCACCACGCACGCGGGCGCGCTGTCAATGATGGCGGGCATGGCCGTCCTCCCCGTGGTTGCGCCGCCGCTCCGCGCGCACGGCCCACTGCACCGACCCGCCGACGACGGCGAACATGATGCACAGCGAGATCACGAACGTCAGCATCAGGACGGGATCCTCTCGATGTCGGGGGGCCGTCCGTTGCCCATCTGGACGACGCGATCGGTGTCGACGAGCGTGCCGTCCGGCTCGACGATCTGCTCCTTGATGACGCCCATCTCCGGATAGACCAGCGTCCCGTACTCGACGAGGTCGAGGCCCTCCACCTCGACCGCCCGCGGCACACGGAGGAGGTTGAGCTTCTTGAGGACCCACGACGCGACCCAGCCGGTCAGGAACCCGAGCGGCAGGAACGTCGCCATACCCATGAGCTGACCGCCGAGCGAGGACTCCACGTTGTTGAGGCCGGTCGGGTAGCCGGCGGCGAAGACCCCGACCCACAGCAACCCGAGGAACCCCGCGCCGCCGTGGACGGCAACAGCGCCCACGGCGTCGTCGACGCGCACCCGCCGCTCGATCCAGTTGCCCATGAAGACGGCGAGCACCGCGGTCAGCATCGAGATGAGATAGGCGAGCGTGGGGGCGTAGACGTCCGCCCCGGCCGATACCCCGATGACGCCGGCCAGGCCGCCCGAGATCGTCCAGAACGGATCACCCTTGCTGGCGAAGTAGCCGCCCGTGAAGCCACCGGCGAACCCCATCGTGATCACCATCGTGATCGAGCCGAGCGTCGTGGGGCTCAGGTAGATGTTGGCCCACCCGGGGAAGGCGGTCGACGAGATCACCAGGCACGCGGCGTAGAAGCCGTAGAAGCCGGTGAAGATCAGCATCAGCCCCAGCGCCGTGATGTGCAGGTTGTGCGGTCTGAACTGGCGGGCGAGCCCGTCCTTGGTGAATTTTCCTATTCGCGGCCCGAGGTTGAAGAGCACGCCCAAGGTGAAGGCGCCCGCCACCCCGTGGACCACACCCGAGGCGATGGAGTCGTGGAAGCCGAAGCGCAGCGTGAGCCAGCCGCCCGCGCTCCAGCCCCAGGCCGCGTCGAGGATCCACACGATCGACCCGAGCACGACGGCGAGCACCAGGTACGCGGAGAGCCGCGCGCGCTCGATGATCGCGCCGGACATGATCGACGCGGTCGTCCAGCTGAACAGCAGGAACGCCAGGAAGAAGATCAGGTTGATGTTGTTCGTCAGGTTGGGTCCCATGAGATCGCCCCACGGGATGCCCGCCTGACAGGAGACGGAGGTGAAGTCGCTGCTGTTGGGCCCGACCGGGAGACCGGCCTGGTTGCAGTTGTAGATCCACCAGCCGAAGTAGTAGAAGGTCGGCGTCACGACGGCGATCGTGAGGATGTTCTTCATCGCCGTCGCCATCACGTTCTTGCGACGCGCGATGCCGGCCTCGTACGACATGAAGCCCGCGTGGATCAACCACATCAGGACGACGGTGAAGAAGTAGAACTGCTCGCCGAGGATCGCGCTGTCGCGCGTGAGTTGCTCGGCGCTCGCTGCGTCCGCCTGCGCGAAGATCACTGACAGCACGTGCGCTGCACCCCCCGAGAGTCGATGGCCGCCTCTCCCCAGAGGTGACTGTGCGGTTTCTATCCGCGTTCGGCGCGCGGGGGAATGTGCGAATCGGCCTTTGTTGGCGTCATCCGGATGTGCCCATCACACATAGGACCGACGGTCCAGTGCCTCGCGGGCAGGGCGATGCGGTCAGTTCGCGGTGGTGATCTCCAGCAGGTAGGCGACGACCAGATCCTGGCCGCCGACGGTCAGGCCGTACGCGTCGGAGTGCGACTCGACGTGCTTGATCTGGCCGCTCGCCCCGTCGACCATGCTGTCGAGCGGCACGACCGCGTAGTCGACGACGCGCACGGTGTAGCCGAGGTGCTCCAGGCGCTGGACGGTGCGCTGCTCGCCGACGATCGACAGCTGCACGACGTAGGCCACGCCGTCGCTGTCCAGCGCCTCCGGCAGCAACCCGATGAGGTGGTCGAGCAGGTTGCGGCCCCAGAAGTCGACCTGGCGATGCGTCGTGTCCTGCGTCGCGGGGTCGGCGGGCTTCTGGTCGAGGCTGGCGACGATGAGGTCGTAGCGCTCCTCGGGGACCCACGGGTACAGGTCCAGCGCGGTCGCGGTGACCCGGTCGGCGACCCCGTTGCGGAACGCGTTGGTCAGCGTGTTGGCGACCGCCGCGGGCTGGATGTCGACCGCGTGCACATGGGTCGCCCCGTTGCGCGCGAGCTGCACCGCGAGCAGCCCCGTGCCGGACCCGACGTCCAGGCAGCGCTGGTGGGATCCCGAGCCCCTCCCGGTAGAGGTGGCGCCACAGCAGGAACGACCCTGGATTCGGGTCGTGCGACCTCCGGGTCGACGACGAGGTCGGGGACGTCCAGCGGGAAGACGCCGCGCCCGCGGTTGTCGCGGAAGCGCAGGCGGTCGCCCTCCTCGCTCTCGCCGAGGTCGCCCGGCGCCGGCGGGTGCGCCGTGCCCGGCCTCGTGTCGATGAGCGCGGCGCGCGCGGCCGCGACGTGCTCGATGCCGACGCCGCAGCAGCCGCCGACGATCTGCGCGCCCTCGTCGCGCCACTGCAGCGCGAGCTCCGCGTACTCCGCGCCGCCGATGGTCGTCTCCGACCGCCAGCCCTGCGCGGACAGGTAGCCCAGGTTCGGGTAGACGCCGAGCGGCAGATCCGTGAAGTCGCGCAGCCATGACACCATGCCTGGAACGTGGTCCGGTGGCATGCAGTTGATGAGCAGCGCACTCACGCCCTGCTGCTCGAAGCGGCGCGCGGCCCGGCCGAACGCGTCGCCCTCAGGCCCGCCCCAGTGCTCGCCGTAGATGCCGCACACCCCGCGCCGGCAGCGGCGGAAGCTCAGCCAGACCGGGATCCCGGTGTCCAGCAGCCGCGCGACGGTGTCGTAGGTCGAGTCGCGTACGAGCGAGAGCGTCTCGAGCAGGATGATGTCCGGCTGATCGGTCTCGAACGCGCGGGACAGCAGGCGGATCGTCTCCGCCCCGTCGGGCGCGTCGAGGTCGCCGTTGAGGCTCAAGGCGACGGCGACGTCCCCCTCGCGGCCGGCTTCGGCGATCGCCTCGCGGGCGAGCCGCACTCCCTGGCGCGCGACGTCCATCCAGTGCACCGGTCGCGACGAGCCCCAGATCCGGGGGCCGCCGTCGCGCAGGGCGGTCGGCAGGCCCCAGGTGTCCGTGGAGACGATGTCGCAGCCGGCCTCGGCGTAGCGGCGGTGCACCGCCCGCACGTCGTCGGGTGTGTCGAGGATCGCGCTGAGCCCCCAGAGGTGCTCCTCGCGCTCGGGGCGATCTCCGGCGACCTCGATGAGCTCGGTGCCGGTGGCGCCGTCGAGCACGACGCACCGATCCTGTGCAATGAGGTCCATGATCCGCGCATGAGGGCTGCCCGGGACCTCGCCCGGCCCCTCGGCCCCTGCGATGGCGGAACGTGACGACAAACCCATGCTTCCTTCCCCGACGACGTGGAACCCTGAGATGAGCGTATCGGCGTCGCGTGCGCTGGAGGCGCTGGCAGGGCTGCACCGGACCGAGCTGGCCCTGGTGAGGCTCGAGTCCGAGCGGCGCATCGCCGCGATGGATCGCGTGCGCGACGGGATCCAGCGCCTCGGTGAGGTCGGGGCGCCGGAGGGGTTCCTCGAGCGGGCGGCGGACGAGCTGGGCGCGAGCTCGGACTTCGACCGCGTGGTCATCAGCGAGGTCCGCGACGCCGTCCTGCATCCCCACGCCGTCTGGGTGCGCGACGAGGAGGAGGCGGGCGCGACGGCCGCGCGCCTGACCCGCATCGACGTCCCGCTCACGTATCCGCTGGTCGAGGCCGAGGTCGCCCAGCACCAGGTCCCGGCGCTGGTCGACCTCGAGTCGGGTGCCCGTCGCACGCCCGCGGCGTTGCGCGACGCGCTGGATGGAGCTCCTACGTCGTCGTGGCCCTCCCGCTGTCTGGCGCGACCGCAGGGATGCTGCACGCCGACGCGCGGCGTCCGCTGGACGACGTCGACCTGCAGGTCGCCGCGCTGTACGCCGACGGGCTGACGCGCGCCTTCGAGCGCGCGGCGCTGCACCGCACGCTGCAGCACCACCGGCAGGAGCTGCGCGGCGCGGTGTCCTGGATGAGCGAGCGCCTCGCCCATGACGCGAGCCCCGCCCGCCCCGGACGCCACCTGGAGGGCACCGACGCCGACGGCGACGCCCAGCGCGCGCTCGGCGACCTGACCGCGCGCGAGGGCGAGGTCATCGGCCTGCTCGCCCGTGGGATGACGAACATGGCGATCGCACGCGCCCTCGTCATCAGCGAGGGGACCGTCAAGTACCACGTGAAGAACATCCTGCGAAAGCTGCAGGCGACGAGCAGGGCGGACGCCGTCGCCAAGTACCTGCGGGGTCCGTCGTGACCGTGCCGGACGCCGTCGGCGCCGCCCGCCGCCTCCTCGCGCTGCCCGAGGACGGCGAGGCGCCCGGTCTGGGCGAGGTCCGCGCGCTCATCGCCGCCCTCTCCGCGCGCCTGGCGCAGGACGGCGAGGCGGGCGCGGTCGCCGCGGCCCAGGCCGCGCAGGACGCCGAGCTGGAGCGGATCGAGCAGCGCACCGCGGCCGTGGACCGGGTGCTCGGCGCGGTCGCGAGCCTGCGGACGATCACGGCGCCGGCGGCGCTGCTCAGCGCGGCACCCGAGGCGCTGAGCGCCGGATCGCGATTCGACCGCGCGGTGCTGAGCCTCGTCCGCGACGGGGTCATGGAGGCCGATGCAGTCCACGTGCGCGACGACCCGCACGGGGCCGACACGCTCCTGGCCGCGCTGCGCGAGCATCCGGTGCGCCTCGAGCACCCGCTGGTGGAGACCGAGGCGCTGCGCCGGCGGCGCGCGACGCATCATCACGGGCGCCGGCGAGCGACCCGCGGGTGGACCGCGCGACCGCCGAGATCATGGGCTGGTCGGCGTACGTCGTCGCGCCGGTCGCGGTGCGCTCGACGATGGTCGCGGTGCTGCACGCGGACGTCGGCCGTGACGATGTGCCGGACGCGCGCGACGCCGAGCATCCTCTGGACGTTCGCGACCGGCCTGGCCCAGGCCTTCGAGAGCGCGAGCCTGCGGCGCACGCTGCGGCACGAGCGCCGCCAGATGCGGCGCCTGCTGGGCTGGATCGACGCCCGCTCGAGCGAGCTGGCCGACGCGACGGTCGAGCTCGTCCCCCGCGAGCGGGTCGACATGCTGCCGCAGCCCGAGGAGCTCGACGGCTCCTCCGAGCGCGCCCCGAGCGCGACCGCAACGGCAGCGCGATCCTCGACGCGGTGCTCACCCGGCGCGAGATCGAGATCCTGCGCCTGCTCGCCGACGGCCTGACCAACCGGGCGATCGCCGCCGAGCTCGTGATCTCCGGCGGCACCGTCAAGTTCCACGTCAACAGCATCCTGCGCAAGCTGCACGTCGCGAACCGCGCCGAGGCCGTGGCGCGCTACTACGCGCTCCAGGACGCGCGCCGTTGACAACCGCCGTCACCGCCGTTGTGTCGCTCTGCGACACAACGGCAATGACGACGAAGTCGTCACACCTGCTGCGGGAGGCTGAACGCCGTGAGCGCCTGGATCTCGGCCACGCGCTCGTGGACCTCGTCGATCGTGAGACGCGCGACGCGGTCGGTGCCGAGCTCCTCGACGTTGTAGGACGCGATCGCGGTGCCGTAGGCCATCGCCAGGCGCAGCGCCTCGTCGCTCGGGGCGCCGTCCGTGTTCTGGGCCAGCCAGCCGACGAACCCGCCGGCGAAGCTGTCGCCGGCGCCGGTCGGGTCGATGACCTGCTCCAGCGGGTACGCCGGCAGCGAGAAGAACGACGTCGGCGTGATGAGCGCCGCGCCGTACTCCCCCTGCTTGCCGACGACCACGGACGGACCCCAGCTCAGCACCTCGCGCGCGGCGGTGATGAGGTTGGGCTTCTCCGTGAGCTGGCGCAGCTCGGCGTCGTTGAGGATCACGCAGTCGACCCGGCTGATGACCTTGACGAGGTCGTCGCGGGCGATGTCGATCCACAGGTTCATCGAGTCCATCGCGGTGAACCGCGGGCCGTCGCACGCCTCGAGCACGTCCAGCTGCAGCTGCGGCTGGATGTTCGCCAGGAAGAGAACGTCGCTCGCCTTGCGCAGCGTCGGAGAGCTTCGGCTGGAAGGTCTCGAAGACGTTGAGCTGCGTGTCGATGGTCTCCCGGGAGTTCAGATCCCAGCCGTACTCGCCCTCCCAGAAGAAGGTCTTGCCGCCCGCGACGCGCTCGACGTCGTCCGTGCTCGTGCCGCGGGTGGCGAGGATCGCGAGATCCTCGTCCGTGAAGTCGTCGCCGACTGGACCGACCGGGCGTACCTGGTCGAAGAACGACGCGGCCAACGCGAAGTGCGTGGCCGCGCCGCCGAGCATGCGCTCGCGTGCTCCGAAGGGCGTCCGGACGGTGTCGTAGGCGATGGAGCCGACGACCGTGAGGCTCATTACGCCGTCACAGCCTCGGACAGACCGGCCGCCTCGCGCAGCGCCGCGGCCTTGTTGGTCTGCTCCCAGGTGAAGTCGGCGTCGTCGCGGCCGAAGTGGCCGTACGCCGCGGTCTTCTGGTAGATCGGCCGGTGGAGGTTGAGCTCCTCGCGGAACGCGCCGGGGCGCAGGTCGAAGTGCTCGTCGACGAGCTGGGCGATCTTGCCGCGGCCGATCTTCTCCGTGCCGAACGTCTCGACGAGGACCGAGACCGGGTGCGCGACGCCGATGGCGTACGCGACCTGGACCTCGGCGCGATCGGCGAGGCCGGCGGCCACGATGTTCTTCGCCACCCAGCGGGCCGCGTAGGCGGCCGAGCGGTCGACCTTCGACGGGTCCTTGCCCGAGAAGGCTCCGCCGCCGTGGCGCGCGAAGCCGCCGTAGGTGTCGACGATGATCTTGCGGCCCGTGAGACCCGCGTCGCCGACGGGGCCGCCGATGACGAACCGGCCGGTCGGGTTGACGAGGAACTCCTTGCGCAGCGTGTCAGCGTCGAACAGCTCGGCCGGCAGCGTCGGCAGGACGACGTGCTCCCAGAGGTCCGCGGTGATCTGCTCCCGCGTGGCCTCCTCGGCGTGCTGGGTGGAGATGAGCAGCTTCTCGATCGCTGCGGGCTTGCCGTCGACGTAGCGGACCGACACCTGCGTCTTGCCGTCGGGCGGAGGTAGGCGAGCGTGTCGTCCTTGCGCACGGCCGAGAGGCGCTCGGCGAGCCGGTGCGCGAAGCTGATCGGGGCGGGCATGAGCTCGGGCGTCTCGTTGGACGCGTAGCCGAACATCATCCCCTGGTCGCCGGCGCCCGCGACGAGCGCGGCGTCGTCCGAGCCGCCGTCACGAGCCTCGAGGGCGGCGTCGACGCCCTGGGCGATGTCCGGGGACTGCTTGTCCAGCGCGTTGAGCACGGCCGCCGAGTCGGCGCTGAAGCCGAGGTTGCCGTCGACGTAGCCGATCTTGCGGATGGTCTCCCGCGCGACCTCCTGGGGGTCGAAGTTCGCGGTCGTCGAGATCTCACCGGAGATGACGACGAGACCCGTGTTCACGAGCGTCTCGCACGCCACGCGACCGTACGGATCCTGCGCCAGCACGGCATCCAGCACACCATCGGAGATCTGATCGGCGACCTTGTCCGGATGACCCTCGGTCACGGACTCGGACGTGAAGAGATACTCGTTGTCTGCAAACCCACTCATACGTGCGCTCCTCCTCCACCCTTCGGGGGCGGTCCTGGTTGACACAAGCGTGGTAAGCCTTGGCCGCCGGCGCCACGCCCGTGAGGTTGGTTCTTCCTGAACCTTCGGACAGGGGGTGGTCCCAACCCTGTCCGATGGGTCAGGCAATGCCTGCCATTCGCGTGTCGCGGATCGCCCTCCGTGCCTCGACCATTCTCGTCGCCACAGGGCCACCTTGGGGAAGGGACGGAGAGAGAATTGGTCATCCAGCTGAAGCTCATCGGGCGTGCTGATCCGGCGGACATCGGGACGCTGCTGCCCGCGTTGACGGAGGCGGCGAACCGCTGCGACGTCGATCACACCCGCTTGGCGGCGACGCTCGAGTGGGTGCAGTACCGCAAGAACTTCCGCTCCCCGGTCATGGTCCGGCCGTTCCAGTCGACGCCGCAGGGGTCCAACGGCCACGAGGGCCCGCTCGCCGAGATCGCCATCGACGCCAGGCGCGCGAAGGACATGGACCGCGCGGAGCTCGTCGATCTCATCACCGACCGCCTGCAGAAGGCGCTCGGGATCATCCCCGACATCCATCAGTGCCTGCACCTGGAGACCTGGGTCCGGCCCTCCAAGAGCGTCATGTGGTCGTTCAACCGCGCGTACTGGCGCCACCTGGGCGCGTGGGACAGCACCTTCCAGAAGGACTACGCGGCGGCGCTGCCCGGCGGCGTGTCCGACGGCACCAACCCCGAGTTCTGGCGCACGCAGATCGAGCAGTTCGTGGATTCGCTGGACCGCCTCGACGCCTGGTCGGAGCTGCCCGACGAGATCCATGTGCTGGAGCTCGGCGTCGGCGACGGCGAGCAGGCGCTCGTCTGGCTCGACACGTTCGCGGCGCTGTGTCGCGCCCGCGGCCGCGACTACCTGTCGCGGCTGCGCTACCTCATGGCCGACTACTCCCCGCATGTGCTCGTGCGGGCGAGCGAGCGCGTCAAGGCCTACACCGCGCAGGTCGAGGGGATCGAGCTCGACTTCCGCAACCCGATGAACGGCCTGGAGCACCTCCAGCAGAAGGTGCTGTTCGCCCATACGTGCAACCTCTACGACAACCTGCCCACCGACGAGATCATGCGCGTCGGAGACGCCGCGTACGAGCCGCTCGTCCGGGCCAGCATCACGCCTCCCGAGGTCGACGAGCTCGCCGCCAAGCACGGCGTGACCGGCGACGAGATCGTCGCCAAGATCCAGGACATCATCCGCAACGGCCCTGACTCGATGCCGGACCCCGCGGCGGCGGTGCACTTCTGGGCCGACGTGTGGGACTCGATCCACCTCGAGGAGATCTACGTCGAGATCTCCTCACCGTCGTCGCTGCGTCTCGCGCCGACCGCCGAGGCGCATCTCGACCTGCTGCTGGAGGACATGCCCGACTGGACGCGCGTGCACCGCTCGACGGTCGCCGTGGAGAGCTTCGCGCAGACCCTGCAGCTCCTGCACCACGAGGGCCTGATCGTCGCCCAGGACATCTTCGTCCGCGAGCTGAACCAGTACGGGCTGTACCGCGGACCGGGCAAGCTCGAGGGCTCGATCGTCAACTGGCTCAACGGCCCGATCTTCAAGGTCGTCGGCGAACGCCTGGGCTTCAAGGTCGACGTCGAGCCCTTCGCGTTCCGCGAGGGTTCGAACACGACGGTGCTCACCGCACGCCACCGCGACACCCATCGGGTCGCGATCGGCAGCGAGGGCTCGACCGATGACGCCGGCCTTGCCCCGGCAACCGCATAGCGAGGTCGGCGGGCACGGCAGCACCCCGGCGACGCGGCCGTCGCTCCGCCACCTGCTCACGGAGACGGACCGCTTCATCACGGCGGCCGAGCTCGTCACCAGCCGCGGGCTGATCACCGAGACGCGCGCGCAGCGTGCGCTGGAGGTCGCGCGCGATCTGGTCAGCGGACCCGCGCATCGACGTCCTGTCCATCACCGACAACCCGGCCGGCGACGCGATGCTGTCGGCCGACACGATGGGCACCGACCTCATCTCCCGCGGGCAGGAGGTGATCATCCACCTCGCCTGCAAGGACTGGAACCGCAACGCGATCCAGAGCCGCGCGTGGAAGCTCTCCTCCGAGGGCTTCCACAACATCCTGGCCCTGTCCGGCGACGCGCCGATCCGCGGCTACGCCGGGTGTCGCTGCGCTCGGTCTTCGACATCGACTCCGTCGGCCTGCTGCGCATGTACAGCGACATGAACGAGGGCACGGTCATCCACGGCCGCACGGAGACCGATATCGAGCGCACGCAGTTCTTCCTCGGGGCGGTCACGACGAACCACAAGCGCAACGAGAACGAGGTCATGCCGCAGCTGCTGAAGCTGCGCAAGAAGGTCTCCAACGGCGCGCGGTTCATCGTCAACCAGATCGGCTACAACGCCCGCAAGGACCACGAGCTGCTGCAGTGGGTTCGCCTGGAGGGGCTGCCGATCAGCCTGCTGGCCAACGTGTTCGTGCTCTCGCGGGCGTCGGCCCGCGTCTTCAACACCGGGCGCGTGCCGGGCGTGACGATCTCGCCCGAGCTGCTCGCCGAGGTCGAGCGCCATGCGGCGTCGCCGGACAAGGGCCGCGCCTGGGCGCTGGACCTCGCCGCGCGCCAGGTGGCGATCGCGCGCGGCATGGGCTTCCGCGGCGCGTATCTCGGCGGCCACCTGAAGACCGAGGACTACGCGCACCATCCTCGAGCGGCGCCGACGACTACGAGGACGGCTGGGCCGACCTCGCCCGGCGAGCTGCAGTACGACCTCGACGGCGAGTGGTACCTCTACGAGCGCGACCCGGCAGACCGGGCTGTCGCCTCCGAGGCAGCTCAACCGCGAGTACGCGAAGTCGCTGCGCAAGCGGCGCCGCGGCCGCGGCGCGCCGGTGCGCTACAAGGTCAGCCGCCTCGTGCACCACCTCGCCTTCGAGGACGGACGCCCCGCTGGCGCGGCCCCGGCCAGGCGCTCTACGAGCGCGTCGAGCGGGCGCCGAAGATCGTCGGCAAGGCGCTGCACATGGCCGAGCAGGCGGCGAAGGTCCCGATGTTCGAGTGCCGCGACTGCGGCGACTGCTCGCTGCCCGACATCGCCTACCTCTGCCCCGAGTCGCAGTGCGCGAAGAACCAGCGCAACGGGCCGTGCGGCGGCACGCGCGAGGACAGCCTCTGCGAGGTGGGCGAGAAGACCTGCATCTGGGCGCTCGCCTACGATCGCCTCAAGGCGTACGGGGAGGAGTCGACGATGCTCGACGGCCCACCGGTGATCAAGGACAACGCGCTGGCGCACACGAGCGCGTGGGCCAACACGTTCCTCGGCCGCGACCACCACGCCAAGCGCAGGTGCTGAGGCTCGACGGCAAGGTCGCACTCGTCACCGGGTGCGGGACCGCCGAGCCGGGTTGGGGCAACGGGAAGACGATCTCCGTGCTGTTCGCCCGCCAGGGCGCGACGATCGCCGGGCGTCGACCGCGATCTCGGCGCGGCCGCCGAGACCCAGCGGATCATCCGCGAGGAGGGCGGCGCCTGCGAGGTCGACGCCTGCGACGTCACCGACGCCGAGCAGGTCGCCGCCTACGTCGCGCGTGCCGTGGAGCGCTTCGGCCGCATCGACGTCCTCGTGAACAACGTCGGCCGTTCCGCCCCGGGCGGGCCGGTCGAGCTTGACCCGCAGGCGTGGGAGGACCAGATGGCGGTCAACCTGCGCAGCACCTACCTGCTGTGCCACGAGGTGCTGCCGGTCATGGAGCGCGCCGGAGGCGGCGCGGTCGTGAGCATCTCCTCGGCGGCCGGCCTGCGCTACATCGGCAAGCCGCAGGTCGGCTACGCGGCGGCGAAGGCCGCGCTGCTGCAGTTCACCCGCACCACCGGCGTCATCTACGCGAGCCGCGGCGTGCGCCTGAACTGCGTCGTCCCCGGCCTCATCCACACGCCGCTCGTCGACCGCCTCGCCGACCTCTACGCCGACGGCGACCGCGACGGCTTCGCGGCGAGCCGCCACGCGCAGGTCCCCATGGGCCGGATGGGCGACGCGTGGGACGTCGCGCATGCCGCGCTGTTCCTCGCCTCCGACGAGGCGCGCTACATCACGGCGACGGAGATCGTCGTGGACGGCGGGCTGGTGGCGACGACGCCGTGAGCCGCGCGGTCGAGGAGCGCAACCGCCGGATGCTGCGCGCCCGCGACGCGATGGACCGCGGGTTCGCCCGGCCGCTCGACGTCCCGGCGCTCGCGCGCATCGCGCACGTCTCGGAGGCCCACTTCATCCGGGAGTTCCGGGCGACGTTCGCCGAGACGCCGCACCGCTACCTGCAGCGCCGCCGCGTGGAGCGCGCGGCGTTCCTCCTGCGCGAGACCGACCGCAGCGTCACCGAGATCTGCCTCGACGTCGGGTTCGCGAGCCTCGGGACGTTCAGCCGGACGTTCCGCGACCATCCTCGGCGACTCCGCCCACCGCCTACCGGCGGCGCGCGGTGGCCGTCGACGTCCCCGACTGCTTCGTGAGGGCGTGGACGCGACCGAGCAGTTCCGGAGAAGCGCGCGTGCCGGTCCGTGGCTAGCGTCGCCGACATGCCGATCACCGCCCTCACCCACTCGCAGATCTTCGTGCTCGACCAGGACGAGGCGCTCGACTTCTACGTCGGCAAGCTCGGCCTGCAGGTCGCCGAGGACGTCGACATGGGCTTCATGCGCTGGCTCACCGTGAGCGTCCCCGGCGACGACGGCCGCGAGATCCTCCTCGAGCGCCCCGGAGCGCCGTCGCACGACGACGCGACCGCTGCGGAGATCCGCGAGCTCGTCGCGAAGGGCGCCGGGGGCGGCACGCTCATCTTCAGCACCGACGACTGCCAGGCGACCTACGACGCCCTGGTCGCAGCAGGGCGTCGAGTTCACCGAGGAGCCCACGCGAGCGCCCCTACGGCATCGACTGCGCGCTGCGCGATCCGTCGGGCAACCACATCCGGATCACGCAGCGTGGCTGAGGCCTCCCGACGTTCGCGCTGCTCGGCCTCGGCGAGGCCGGCGGCCGCTTCGCGCGCGACCTGCGCGAGGCGGGCGTCGCGGTCCGCGGCTGGGACCCGCTGCCCGAGACGGGCCCCGACGCGGCGAGCGCGGCCGCAGGCCGCCGACGGCGCGGACGTCGTGCTGAGCGCGAACTCCGCCGCCGACGCGACCGACGCCGCGCGCTCGGTCGCTCGACGTGCTGCGGCCCGGGCCGGACGCTTCGCCGACCTCAACACCGGCTCGCCGGAGCTCAAGGCGCGAGCTCGCGCGGATCGTCGCGCCGACCGGCGCCGTGTTCGCCGACGTCGCGCTCATGGCACCGGTGCCCGGCAAGGGCATCGGCACGCCGGCGCTGGCCTCCGGCGACGGAGCGGAGCGGTTCGCCGAGCTCCTGCGGCCGCTCGGCATGCCCGTCGAGGTCGTCGGCGTCCAGCCGGGCGCCGCCGCCGAGCGCAAGCTGCTGCGCTCGATCGTGTGGAAGGGCCTCGCCGCCGTGGTCCTCGAGGCGACGGCCGCGGGCGAGGCCGCCGGCAAGGCGCGACGCGGTCCGGGCCGAGATCCTCGGGATCCTCGCCGAGGCCGACGAGGCCCTCGTGCGAGCGCATGCTCACCGGCAGCCGCACCCACGCGACCCGCCGCACCCACGAGATGGAGGCCGTCGGCGAGATGCTGCGCGACCTCGGCGTGCCGTCGTGGATGAGCGACGGCGTCCGCGGCAGTGGCTGCGGTCGCTGCGCCCGTAAGGGGGCGAAAGCCGGAAGGTCGGCACCTCGATGTGGTGATGGCGCATCCTGATGCCGAGCTTGCCGCGCTCGCGCGCACGGCCCATGGCGTCGTGACGCGCCGCGGACTGCTGGCGACCGGCCTGACGCACGCCGAGATCCGACACAGGCAGGCCTCCGGCGCGCTGCACATCGTGCATCGCGGGGTGTACCGCGTCGGCCACCTGGCACCCAGCACGGACGCGGACTACCTCGCCGCGGTCCTCGCCGGCGGGGACGACGCGTGCCTCGCGGGCCACGCCGCGGCGTGGCAGTTCGGCGTCGTGCGCGGGCGACCGCCGGTGCCGGAGGTGTGGACGCGGGCGCGCCGACGGATCGCGGGCGTCGCGACGCGCTGCGGCGTGCGCGATTCGCGCGATCGGACCATCTGGCGCGGGATCCCGACGGTCACCGTCGCGCGCTGCTTGGTCGAGCTCGCGGGGGTCCTCGACACCGAAGCTCTCGCGGCGGCCTGCCACGAGGCGGGCGTCCGGTTCGCGACGACGCCGCGGCACGTCGGGGACGCGCTGTCGCGGTGGCCCACCGCTCCCGGTGCGCGCGCCCTGCGCTCCGTGATGGCCGGCGACGTGAACGTCGTCCTGTCACGTCTCGAACGGAGCTTCCTCGTCCTGCTCCGGGCAGAGGGCCTGCCGCTCCCGGTCACGAACCGCCCCGCGGGCGGCCGCCGCGTCGACTGCCGCTGGCACGACCGTCGCCTGACCGTGGAGCTCGACTCGTTCCGCTTCCACAACTCGCGCCGCACTTGGGAGCGCGACCGGCTGCGCGAGCGCGAGGCCTACGCCCGCGGAGACGACTTCCGCCGCTACACGTGGACCGACGTCACCGAAGCGCCGGCCGCCATGCTCGGAGAGCTGCACGCACTGCTCCGAGCTCGGCACCCCGATGCTGCATGAGCGCATCGGGATGCCGACCTTCGCCTAGAACCCCAGCCGGCGTAGAGCCGGTCGGCCTGCTCGGGCGTCGCGTAGTCGTGCGAGCGCCGGAAGCGGCCGTCCTCGCGGACGAACGCGAGGTCCACCTGCGCGAGCGCCCCGTCGAGCGGGCGCAGGTGGCCGTTGTAGATGTCGTAGACGACGTAGCCGCGGTCGCGCATCGCGCAGACGACGTCGCCCAGCTGCGGGTTGGAGCCGTTGAGCCGGAAGAGCGAGACCTCGAGGAGCACGAGCTCGGTCTCCTGCAGGATCGCCTCGGCGCCGGCCAGCACGTCGAGCTCGAAGCCCTCGACGTCGACCTTCAGCACGTACGGGCCCGTGCAGGCCGCGCTCGCCGACGAGCGTGTCGACGCGAACGACCGGCACCTCGCGGCGCGTGACGTCCGCCTCGTCGCCGGTCCGCTCGCCGACGACCGACGAACACGCCAGCACGCGGTGGACCGTCAGCTCGAGCGTCCCGGCCTCGCAGCCCGCGGCGACCTGGGCGACCTCCGCGCCGCGCTGCGCGCGCAGGCCGTCGAGCGCCGCTGCGTACTCGGTCAGCGGCTCGACCAGCAGCAGCCGCGCCCCGGGGAACGCCTCGTACAGCTCGGGCGTCCCCGTCGCGACCCCGACGTCGACGATCGTCGCGGGCGAGAACCCCTGCCCGCGGACATGCTCGAGCACCTCGGGCAGCGTCCGGCGCGGTCCGGCGCCGCTGCGGCGCACCTCGAAGCCCGTGCGGGCGAGGAGGCCCTTGATCGTGTCGCGTGCCGCGGGTCGGTCCATCCGGGGAGCCTAGATCGAACGCGCGGCTCGTCGGCACCAGGACGCGGTCGGCGGCGAGGCTCTGGTCGAACGGATGGGCGACCGTCCGTAGCCCTCAGCGCACGAGCACGACCTTCCCCACCGTCGCGCGCGCCTCCAGCGCCGCGTGCGCGTCGGCCGCGCGGTGCAGCGCGAAGCGCTCGTCCAGGACCGGCACGAGCTCGCCGGCGGCCGCCGCGGCGAGCGCCCGCTCCTCGAGGTCGCGCATGCGGCGCATGATGTGCGAGCCCAGGCCCGCGCTCGCGGTGAGGCTGCGCGCGAGCAGGTCGGCGGTCGTGAGCTCGGTCGGCGAGCCGGATGACCAGCCGAACAGGACGATCCTCCCGCCGGGCTCCAGCAGCTCCAGCGCGGTGCGGCCGGCGTCACCGCCGACTCCGTCGAGCACGAGCGTGACCGCGCCCGCCTCCTGCTCCCACCCAGGGCGCAGGTAGTCGAGCCCACCGCGCCGAGCCCCGGACCCGGGCGACCTTCGCCTCGCCGCCCGCCGCGCCGACCACCCGCGCCCCCGCGCGCAGCGCGCCCTGCACCAGCAGCGCGCCGAGGCCGCCCGCCGCGCCTGTGACGAGGACGACGTCGTCCACCCGGACGGCCGCCACGTCGAGGACGCCCAGCGCCGTGCGCCCGTGCCGATCATCGCGACGGCCGCGCGGGGCTCACGGCGTCGGGCAGCAGGTGCAGGCGCGCAGCTCGGTGACGACCGCTCGGCGTAGCCGCGGCCGGCCAGACCGAGATGCGCGACGACGCGGCGGCCCGCCCAGGCGTCCTCCACGCCCTCACCGAGCGAGGCGACGGTGCCCGCCACCTCGCGTCCCGGGACGGCGGGCAGGTCGGGCAGCGGGAAGGGTCCCATCGCGACGCCGCGGCGGATCGACGTGTCGATGAGGTGGACGCCGGAGGCAGCGACGTCGACGAGCACCTCGCCCGGGCCGGCACCGGATCGTCGACCTCCTCCCAGCGCAGGTTGCCGGCAGAGCCGAACTCGTGCAGTCGGATGGCGTACATGGGGGCGACCGTAGAACCTCGAGCGCACTTGAGGTCAAGGGGGTTGCGTCGCCACCCGCGGCCCGGCATATTGGACGTCGTGACGCATCGCCTCGACACGCCGCTCCTCGCGCTCGCCCTTCCCGGCGGGCTCCGCGGCGTGCGAGTAGCCGGCTGACCCTCAGCCAGGCCCCTGCGCGCCTCCCGCGCGCCCTCGTCCCGCCCCGAACGACCTCCGAAGGAGCGCAACATGCTCGTACTCACCACCGTCCTCACCGCTTCAGCACGACACGCACGATGCGCGGCGCAGACCGGCTGATCGCCGCGCTCGAGCGCGAAGGCACCGACTGCATCTTCGGGCTGCCCGGAGGCGCGAGCCTGCCCATCCACGACGCGCTGCACGACAGCGCCATCCGCCACGTCCTCGTCCGCCACGAGGCGGGCGCGGGCCATGCCGCCGAGGGCTACGCGAAGGCGAGCGGCCGCGTCGGCGTCGCGCTTGTGACGAGCGGACCGGGCGCGACGAACCTCGCGACGCCGATCGCCGACGCGCATATGGACTCGGTGCCGACCGTGTTCATCTGCGCCCAGGTGCGCAGCGACCTGCGGGGCACGAACGCCTTCCAGGAGACCGACGTGCTCGGCATGACGCTGCCGATCTCCAAGCACTCGATCGCGGTCGAGCGTCCCGACGACGTCGCCGACGCGATCCACGAGGCGTTCCACGTCGCGCGCACCGGCCGGCCGGGCCCGGTCGTCGTCGACGTCCCCAGCGACCACGCCCGCGCCCCGGCCCGGGAGGGCCAGTCCGGCACGCCCGTCGCTGCCGGGCTACCGGACGCGCGTGGTGCCCAACGGACGGCAGCTGCGCATGGCCGCCGAGGCCATCGCGGCCGCCCGGCGCCCGGTGCTCTACGCGGGCGGCGGCGTCGTCCACGCGGAGGCCGCGGTCGAGCTCGCGGCGCTCGCCCGCCTCGTCGACCTCCCGGTCACGACGACGCTCATGGCGCTCGGCGCGTACCCCGCGTCCGACCACCGTTGGCTCGGCATGCTCGGCATGCACGGCACCCGCACGGCGAACTGGGCGATGGACGAGGCCGACCTCATCGATCGCGGTCGGCGCGCGGTTCGACGACCGCGTCACCGGCGACCTCGCGTCGTTCGCCCAGCGCGCGCGGATCGTGCACATCGACGTCGACGCAGCCGAGATCGGCAAGAACGTCGCAGCGCACATCCCCGTCGTCGGCGACGCGCGCCAGGCGCTCGACCGGCCTGCACGAGCACCTCGCGGCGCTGGCGCCTGACCCCGAGCGCCTCGCACCCTGGTGGCGGCGGATCGTCGGCTGGCGCGGCCCAGCACCCGCCGCGGATCGCCGAGCACCCGGAGGGAGCGATCGACGCCGAGGCGGCGCTCGACGCGCTGCAGGCCGTCACGCGCGGGCAGGCGATCGTGACCACGGACGTCGGCCAGCACCAGATGTGGGCGGCGAACCGGCTGCGGTTCGACCTCCCGCGCCGGTGGCTGACCTCCGGCGGGCTGGGCACGATGGGCTTCGGACTGCCGGCCGCGCTGGGGCGCAGGCGGCGTTCCCCGCAGCCCAGGTCGTGTGCGTGACCGGCGACGGCTCGCTGCTCATGAACATCGCCGAGCTCGCCACCGCGGCCGAGGAGCAGCTGCCGGTGAAGGTCCTCCTGCTCGACAACGAGGCGCTGGGCATGGTGCGCCAGCAGCAGGACATGTTCTGGGACGGGCGCCGGACGGCGAGCGCGCTTGGCGGCGCGCTGGACTGGCAGCTCGTCGCACGCGGCTTCGGCGTCGCGGCGAGCAGCGTCTCCGACGGCGACGACCTCGACGCGGCGCTGCACGAGACCCTCGCCGAGGACGGTCCCGGCGCTGCTGCACGTCGCGATCGAGCGCGATGCCGACTGCCTGCCGATGTTCCGCCCCGGCGGCCCGGCGCGGGACATGGTGGGCTGAGCTAGGCGGCTCCACCTGGTGGCGCAGGCGCTCACGCAGCTCGGCGAAGTGGCGGTTCTCGTAGACGATGAGGACGACCAGCACGAGCAGCACGAGCGCCAGCGTCACCAGGGCGGGGACCTCGATCGCGACCGGCGTCAGCGCGGCGAGCACCACGGCGGCCACGACGCGCTGCGACGAGAAGCGGTGCACGGTGCGCCACCGGAAGGCGACGTGCGCGAGCAGGTAGGCCACCAGCCCGCCCAGCATCGCGACCGCGATCTGGATCTTCAGCGCGTCGTCGACGTGCTCGAGGGTCTTCTTGAAGCCGAGCGCGAGCAGCACGATGCCCGCGATCATCGGCAGGTGCAGGAAGGAGAAGGAGTCGCGGGCGATCGCGTTGCGCTCGCGACCCGGCGCGGCGTGCTCGAGCCTGCGGGCCGCGACGAGCGCGACGATGTCGAAGTACAGCCACCAGAGCGCGGCGGAGATGAAGACGGCGACGACGGCCGCGACGACGCTGCCCGTCGTCAGACCCTCCTCGGCGCCGACGCCGATCGCGACGATCGACTCCCCCAGCGCGATGATGATGATCAGGCCGTGGCGCTCGGCGAAGTGCTCGGGCTCGAGCTTCCAGCCCTCGACCCCGAAGAACGCCGGGCCGCCCATGTCGAGCGCCAGCGCGAGCAGCCAGAGCCCGCCCTGCAGCGCTCCGTCGGTGAACGACGCCGCGACGAGGATGCCGACCGCGACCGCCGTGCTGACCGCCAGCCCGGTGACGGACGCGCGCAGGCCCGGTTCGTCCCGCGAGGCGATGACGAACAGCACGATGTGCGCGATGCGGACCACCGCGACGCCTCCGGCGAACAGGAGCCCGTACGCCTCGAACGCCTCGCGGGATCGCCAGCGCGCAGACGAGCATCGCGGCCATCGCCGCGATGAGCGCGAGGCGGACGGCGCCCTCCTCGGGGTCCACGACGCTCGTCAGCCACGCGTAGCCGACCCACGCCCACCACATGATCCCGAGCGCCAGCAGTCCCTTGCAGAGCCCCTCCCACGTCGGCTCGTGCGCCATGAGCGCCGTGCACTGCGTCAGCGCGAGGACGAAGACGAGGTCGAAGAACAGCTCGAGCGGCATGACCCGGCCGCCCGTCCGCAGCGTCGCCGACAGGCGCGGCGTGCGGGACGCGTGGCTCGCCGGTCACGGCGCCGCCGGTCAGGCGATGCCGTCGGCGCGACGCTCGTCCGACATCACGCCGAGCCTGCCGACGCAGATCTCCAGCGTGTGCACGAGGTGATCGTGGTCCTCGCCGGGCACCGCGGAGAGCATCGACTCCTCCATCGCGAGGATGTCGATGTCACATGCGTCCAGCGTCGCCTTGCCGGTCGGCGTGAGCGCGGTGCGCAGGATGCGGCGGTTGCCGGCGTCCGGCACGCGCTCGATGAGGCCCGGCGCGCTCCAGCGCGGAGATGACCTCGTTCATCGACTGCGGCGTCACCCACAGCCGGCGGGCCAGCTGAGCGTTGGACAGGCCGCTGCGCGAGCGCAGGATCGACAGCGTCGTGTACTGGGCGACGCTCAGCCCCCGCGGCCCCACCAGCCGTCCGATCTCCTTGCGCACTGCGCGCTCGAGGCGGGCGATCACGTAGCTGATGTGCGGCGAGCGGGACGGTGGCCGCGACCGGCACGCTCGATTCTGTGCCTGGCACCGGCAGGAACCTATCAATCGCCCATGTCCTCGATCCGGGGTCGCCACCTGCACTAGCGTGGGGCACGTGAGTACGGCTTCGCGGGGGAGCCAGGGTGGTTCCGGCATCTCCTTCCAGACACTCGCCATCGCCAGTCTGTCCTCGCTGGCAGCAGCGCTCGTCGTCCACAAGGTCTGGGGCGGGGGCGCGATCGTCGGAGCGGCGGTCACGCCTGTCATCGTGGGCATCGTCGGGGAGGCGCTGCGCCAGCCCGTCGACAAGCTGGCCGCGCCGCGCGACGGCGGCCGCAAGCTCCCCGCCGGCCGCGCGCCGATGTCCCGCCGGCGTCACGCCAGCGCGGCGACGACCCGTTCGGCCTCTGGGAGCAGGACCGCAAGCGCAGCTCGCGCGGCCGCACCTGGCTGGTCCTCGGGCTCGTCACGGGCGTCATCGGCTTCGCGATCGCCGCGTTCTTCCTGACCGGCTCCGAGCTCGTGTTCGGCGGCTCGGTCGTCCGGCCCGAGGAAGACGACGATCTTCGGCGGCGGGCACAGCACCACGACGACGACGACGGTGCGGACGATCACGACGCCCACCACGACCACGCCGGCGACGGTCACGCAGACCGTCCCCGTGCCCGGCGCCGCAGTCGACGGCCACGGTCCCGCCGACGACCACGCCAGGTCACCGCCGCGCCGCAGGCGCAGCAGGTCCGCCGCCGACCGCGCCGCAGACGCCGGCCGCCCCGCCGGCGACGACGCCGGTCGCCCTGACCTACTCGTAGACGACGACGTCCGGCGGCGGGCGCAGCGCGAGGACGCCGGCGGGCGACATGAGGTTCGTGTCCTCCTCGTAGAACAGCTTGAAGCCGTCGTTGAAGCGGACCCGCTCGTCGCGTGAACATCTCGTACTTGGAGACCTTGTTCGCGCGATCGCCGTAGCCGTCGACGTTGATCGTGAGCGCGACGCCGGGGTGACGGGGCAGCGACTCCTTGCCGGCGATCATGCCCTCGGTGAACTGGTGGACGAGCAGCAGCTTCTCGGGCAGCCGTCCCCGCTGCGACGATCTTCGACAGCTCCGCGCCGACCTGATCGACGACGCTCGCGTCGACCGACCCGATGACCTGGCCCGGGCACCTGCCCCTCGCCGACGTGCCACTCGGGGTCCAGCGCCAGCGCGACGTCGGGCTCGCGCAGCCACTTCGCCAGCCGCCGCGTCTCCGAGAGGAAGCCGGCGCGGCCGGGCTGGATGTCGAGGATCAGCAGCGCGTGGATGCGGCGGGCCGCGCGAGGTAGCGGTCGATGGTCGCCGGGGACTGGCGGGTCATGTAGAGGCCGTCCTCGCCCGGATCGCGGTTGGCGATCGTCACGATGAGCTCCATGGCGGGCAGCACGGGGCGCGTCTTGCGCTCGTACGGCGCGGCCGCCTTCAGGAGGCGGCGGCCGGCCTGCGCGGGCGTGCCGATCCCGAGCGCCCCGAGCCCGTCGTCCTGCGGCGCGCCGTAGAAGGCGACGATCCGCTTGTCCGGGAACAGGCGCCGCCCGCCGCCCGGCAGCTGCGGTGGCGGCGGCGGCGGCGGCGGCGTGGCGGCCTCCGTGGCGTTGTCGTCTCCGCCCGTGAGCGCGCGTGCCGGCAGCGAACGCGCACGCACCGACGGCGGCAAGCGCTGCGACGGCGACGAGGCGCCGTCGCCGGTAGACGTGCGGCGGCTGGCGCACGCGCGTCACCTTCCCGTCGGGGCGGGAACGCAACCCTCAACCGCCGGGAGCGCCCTGCCGATGAGAGCGGCGTGGAACATCGTCGCCAGCGCATACTCCTCGAAACCGAGCGTCACCGCATCCGCGGGACCGTCCACCTCTCCCGGGACGGATACCGCAGCCGCATCTCCGACCT
>CAWIOK010000019.1:0-46024 GCA_963837655.1 uncultured Solirubrobacterales bacterium | reverse complement strand
CGGCCATGGAGGAGCACCCGCGGCCGCCGCTCTCGGGCCAGCCGGCGACGCCGGGCCCGAAGACAAGCGGTAGTCGATGAGCTCGCGGCGGCCTCGAAGAGTTCGAGCAGGCTCGCCCGCCCGTTCAGGCCCTCGAAGACGTAGTCCTTTCCACGGCCGTCCACGGCATCCGGCGGCGCTCGGCGCGAGCGCGTCGCGGGCGTGGGCAGCTCCTTCTCCTTCACGAGCAGGGTCTCGCGGGCGGCGTCCCACTCCTGGCGTGACGGTCGGCGGTGTCTTCATCACCGTGCGTCCTCCTTCAGGTACTCGTCGACGACGTCAGACATGCGTCCCGGAGCGCGCGCGGCGATCCATCCAGCTTCCCGCCTGGCTGAGCACGTCGGGCTCGAGCGAGAGGCGGTGCGTCCGGCCCTCGACCACGCGGGTGACCAGCCGGTCTCCTCGAGCACCTTCAGGTGCCTGGAGATCGCCGGCTTGAACCCCAAGCCGCCGTGGCATCGCCGACCGTCGCCGGGCCTGCGGCGAGGCGCTCGAGGATCCCGCGGCGGATCGGGTACGACAGCGCCTTGAATGGATCGGTAACCACAAGGTGAACGGTACTCGGGGCCGCGACCCCCCGTCCGCACGGTTGTTTTGCAGGCGACGGCTGTCGAACTAGAATCGTGTCGGTTCGCCGAACCAGACCCTCGCGCCGCTCTCCTGCGGTACCGGCCGACACGCGAGCGAGACGGACGCCATGAGGACCCGGAGCAGCCGCGGAACATGCCTGCGTTGGCGCCGGGCTCGGTCTTCGCGGGCTACCTCATCGAGGAGTCCTCGACCGCGGCGGCATGGGCGTGGTCTACCGGGCCAGGCACCGGATCTCGACCGGCGCGTCGCGCTGAAGACATCGCGCCCGAGCACGCAATACCCGACGGCGGTCGCCCGGTTCAAGTCCGAGGCGCGCCTTGCGGCGTCGCTGGAGCACCCGAACATCGTCGCGATCCACCGTGGCGGCGAGCTGGACGGCGTGTGTACCTCGCCATGCAGTTCATCCCCGGCACGGACCTCGCCGGATCATCGACCGCGGCCCGCTGAAGCTCCCGCGATCGCGGACATCACGACGCAGATCGCCAGCGCGCTCGACGCCGCACACGCGCGCGGCCTCGTGCACCGCGACGTGAAGCCGGGAACATCCTCGTGACCGGCGAGGACGACCGCGAGCGGTGTACCTCCCGACTTCGGTCTCACGAAGCGGCTGGGCACCACCGGCGACCTCACGCGCCCCGGCGGCTGGGTCGGCACGCCCGACTACGTCGCGCCCGAGCAGATCCAGGGCCGCGACGTCGACGGCCGTGCGGACGTCTACTCCCTCGGCTGCGTCGTGTACGAGATGCTCACCAGGATCGCGCGTTCCCACAGGGCACCGAATTCGCGAAGCTGTGGGCGCACGTGACCGACCCTCCGCCGCTGCCGAGCTCGCAGCGCCCCGATCTCGTGAGGGACTTCGACGCGTTGGTGGCGCGCGCGACGGCCAAGGATCCGACGACCGCTTCTCGAGCGCCGGCGCGCTGGCGGCGGCCGTTCGCGACGCGGTCGCCGAGCAGGAGGCCGAGGGCCGGCGCGTCTCGATGGCGACTCCGCCCCGGGGGACGCGTTCCCGCCGACGGTGCTGGCGGGCCCGCGCCGGCGCCGCCGCCTTCGCCGCCGCCGGCCGAGCCGCGCCCGTCCCGGCGATCTTCCCGGAGGCGTCCGAGCCGGCCGCGACCGTGCCCCCGCCGGCACCGGTCGTCGCCGCGACGGCCGCCGGCGCGCCACCGGTCCCGCCGTCCACGCCCGACCCCCCCGTCGCGCGGGGGGGCCGCCCGGCGGCCCGGCGGGCCGCGATCCGCGCAGCCCGCGATCCCGGCGCGGGCCCACATCGCGGGCGCCGTCTTCGTCGCCTGCACGATCGCCGCCGTCATCGTCCTGACCTCCGGCGGCGGCTCCCCGGAGAAGAAGAACACCGCGGCTCCGGTCGAGACGGGTGACGTCGCGAGCGGCGCGCTCGACGCGGTGCCGCTGAACCGCGTCAAGGGCAAGGGCGACGTCAAGGTCACGTCAACGGCAACACCGCCACCTCGACATCAAGACGACGAGGCTCGTGAACGCCGCGCATCTCATGCACATCCACGCCGCCAGGGGCAAGTGCCCGGACAAGTCCGTCGCGCAGGACTACGCCGGCCACCTCGCGATCGGCACCCACAACGGCGCGCCGTTCTACGGCCCGGTGGTGACCTCCCTACGACGAAGGACAGCACGAGCAAGAGCCAGCTGCTGAACTTCGCCGACTTCCCGTTCAGCGGCACGATCGACTACAAGCGCAAGATCGACGTCGGCCCGGTCGTCGCGGCGGAGATCCGGGCGGACAACGCCGTCGTCGTGATCCACGGGATCGACTACAACAACAACAACATCTACGACAACGTGCTCGACCGCAGCGACCTCAGCCGTCGCTTCACGAACGAGTCCACCGCGCCCGCGCTGTGCGGGACGTTGGTCGCGAAGAAGAGCTCGGCCGACCAGAAGACCGCCTCCCGCGGCGCGACGACGTACTCCGCGTCGCTCATCGACGCGCCGGAGAACCCGGCCTGGGAGGTGCGGGCCCCGGACTCCCCGCTGTTCCTGTGCCACCTGGGCGGAGGGCGGCCTCGCCGTTGTGAGCCCAGCGCCGGCCCGCCGAGCGAGCGTGGCGGACCGTCGGCTGACGCTGCTGTTCGGCGTCGGCGCGCTGGTCGCGCTCGTGGTGCTCGTCGCGGCGCTGCTCACCCGGTCGTCGTCCGGGTCCGACAAGCCGGCCGCGGCGCACGCGGCGGGGACGATCCACGTCGCCTCGTCGAAGTACGGGCCCATCCTCGTCGACGCCGACGGCCGCACGCTGTACCTCTTCCTGGCCGACACGCACGGGAAGAGCACGTGCGACGGGTCTGCGCGAGGGTGTGGCCGCCGCTGCGGGCCTCCGCGAGCACGAAGGCCGGACCGGCATCTCCTCGTCGCTGCTGGGGACGGTGCGCCGCGCCGACGGGACCGCGCAGGTCGTCTACCACCACCACCCGCTCTACACGATGGTCGCGGACAAGGCGCCCGGCCAGATGGTCGGGCAGGCGTTCCTCGACACCTGGTTCGTCGTGTCGCCCCACGGCAACGCCATCACGGGGGCGTCAAGCCGAGCAAGGGCGACTACTGACGGATCGCTACGCGGGCTCCGCGGTGGCCCGGACGCGCCTGCGCAGCACGATCTCGCCGAGTCGGCCCGATCACCGAGACGGCGGCGTCGCTGCGGTCGACGCACGCCACGTAGAGCAGGACGAGCAGGAGCAGGAAGTCGGCGATGCCGATCACGAGGATGAGATCGAGCAGCTTGCGGGGTTCCGGGGCATAGGCGCGCGCCAGGGTACGGGGTCGGCCGCGCCCTGCGCCCGGCGCTCTCAGCGGTGCAGCTCGGCGCGCAGGCGAGCGAACTCGGCGTCCGTCACGACGCCGCGCTCGTGGAGGTCGGTCAACGCCTGCATGCTCGCGGCGGGATCGGCCGGCGCTCCGTACGGGCGCGGCGCGCTCGTCGGGTACGCGCCGCGGACCGTCCGTTCGGCCCATTGGCCACCCTGGCGTCCCGCGATGCCGCTGAAGAACGTGTCGGTACGACCGGTGAACGCAGCCGTCCGCATCATCGAGCTCAGCAGCACCATGGCCGGACCGTAGTCAGCGAGGCCGCACCGTCGCCTCATCCGAGGTGGGTGAAGCGGGGTGGCGTGGCAGGGCCGCCGCCCTCACCGCACCGGCGACGGCACGAACGCGGCGATCGCGTCGGCCATCGCGGCCGGAGCTGTCGACCGGGACCCACGTCTTCGCGCCGGGCACGGGGCGCAGCGTGGCGTCGGGGAACGTCGGACGCGAGCCGCTGGGCGTCGGTGATCGGGAAGAAGTCGCACGCGTCGCCCCAGACCAGCAGGACCGGCCGGTCGTAGCCCGGGATGACCTCGGAGGCGTCGAGGAGCAGCTGCGGACGGAAGCCCGCCATGGCCGCCACGAGGTCGTCGGCCACCCGCGGGTCGCGTCGTGCCGGCTCGAAGAACGATCCGTGCGCTCCGGGTCCAGCCCTGCCGCGGCGACGCCGGCGACGAGCTTGCGCCTGGCGACCGAGGAGCGCAGCTGCAGCCGCAGGCCGCCCGAGCGAGCCGGGGAGGGTGCGGGACATCGCCGACGCCCGCTTCAGCGCGTCGGGCGGGAACTTCTCGTAGCTCTCGCAGTTGCTGAGGACGAGACGGCCCAGCGCCCGAGCGCCGGATGGCCCGAGGCCAGCGACAGCAGCAGCAGCCCGCCCGCGGTGTCGTTGGCGACCACCGTGGCGTCCTCGACGTCCAGCAGGTCCAGGCAGTCCATGAGCAGCCGGGCGAGCGACGTGGCCGACCGGTCCGCCCCGGGGCGAGCGGCCACGGATGCGACCCCAGCGGGAGGTCGATCGTGATGCAGCGGTAGTGGTCCTCGAGCGCGACGACGACGTCACGCCACAGGTCACCGTTCGCGAGCGCGCCGGCGAAGAAGACGACCGTCGGACCCTCGCCCGACGAACGGCATGCGAGGGGTCCCAGCCGTGTTTGCAGCGTCGTGGATTCCATGAGAATGGAACATACTCACGGTATGCAAACCGAGGGCTCAGCCCTGCACGCGTGGCGCGAGCCCTCGGAGCATCGCGTCGATGGCCCGCCCGAGCGCCGCGCGCGTCGCGTCCGGATCGCCGGCGCGCGCGATGAGCAGGCCGCACTGCAGCGCCATGCCTCCGATGAGCTGCGTCAGGACGTCGGCGTCGACGTCGACCAGCTCGCCGCGCCCGATCGCCGCGGCGATGGACGACCGCGCGCCGTCCTGGACCGCCTGCTGGTCGGCGGGCAACTCCGGCTCGAGGCCGAGCAGTGCCGGCCCGTCGATCAGCGTGATGCGGCGGATCTCCTCGTCGAGCGCGGCGTCGAGGTAGCCGTTGACCATGGCCACGATCTGGTCGATGGGGTGCGCGTCCGGGTCCGCGGCAGCGAACGCACGCGCCTGCGCCTCACCCTCCACCTCGGCGTGGACGGCGCGGAACAGCGCCTCCTTGCCGGTGAAGTGGTGGTAGACGGCGCCCTTGGTGACCCGGGCGGCGGCGGCGATCTCGTCGACCGACGTCTGCGCATAGCCCTTGCTTCCGAACGAGGAGCGTGCGGCGGCGAGCACCGCGCGTCGCGTCGCCTCGACCTGCTGCGCTCGCAGCGTGGCCGGCGGCTCGCCGCCGCTTCCGTCCGTCGTCGCTCGCCGCGGCACGCGGGCAGTATGCCAACGGGCCCGTCGCCCGGCTCGCGGTTGTGCCGCCGGGTCAGACGTGCCTGCGATGCTCGCCGCCGTAGGCGGCAGGCCAGATCGCGTGGCGGCCGGGGGAGAGCACGCCGTTGGGGTCGACGGCGTCCTTGATCCGTGTGACGAAGCGGCGGTAGGCGTGGTCGTTGAAGGAGTACTGCTCGGAGGCGAGATCCATGAAGTCCAGGTGGGCCCGGTACTCGCCGTAGCCCATCGCGCCCAGCTCGCGGACCATCCGCCTGCTCACCTCGAAGGCGGTGTTGACGCGCTCGGTGTCGTTGACGTCGAACTGGATGCCCGTCACGGCGAGGCAGGACCGCTCGTTGATCGCGAAGATGCCGCCGGAGTAGTTGATCCCGACGGCAGCCAACCGCGTGCGGATGTGGTCGATCACCCGTCGCACGTGGGTGCCGGTGAGCGGGATGATGGGCGAGAAGCCGATGTGCCCGAGCTCGGGCGGCGTGCGCTCGATGAGCTGCATCGTCGGGATGCCGGCCTGGATCTTCTCCGGCGCGAGCGTGATGCGCGGGTAGTCCTCGGGGGCGTAGACGTTCTCCGCGATGACCTTCGAGCCCGGGATCTGGCCCCAGGCCTCCCGGATCGCGGCGAGGCGCCCCTGGGCCAGCGCCTGCGTGCCCCAGATCGCGGCGCGGACCGTCCAGCGGCCCAGGCCGGTGGTGTCCGCGAGCTGCTGGATCTCCGCCTCGCTGAGCAGCCGCGGCGCGACCACGGGGCCGTCGACCGCCATCGACGCGGCGCGGACGGCGGCGTAGATCGCGGGGACGCCCTCCAGCACGCCGTCGAGGCGCAGCCTGCGCAACGTGTCGACGACCGCCTCGAGGTCCGCCTCGCGCGGCGCGCAGAGCGTCATCGGGATGTACGCCTCGGGCTTGGGCCGCAGCCAGACGCCCATCTTCGTGACGATCCCGTAGTTGGACTGCACGAACAGCGGATCGAGCACGGGGCCCAACCCACGCCGGTACGTGTGCCACGACGGGCTGTCCGGGATCCCGCCCGTACCCGTGCGCATGACGTCGCCGTCGGGCAGGACGACCTCCATGCCGCACGGCGACATGAAGTCCGACCCCAGCGGCATGTAGGTCGCACCGCTGTCCATCGCGTTGCCGACGATGCTGCCCCAGCCGATGTCCGGCACCGACAGCATGAGCGCGTGCCCTCCGGCCTCGATGGCCTCGTGGAGGTCCATCCACCGCACGCCCGGTTCGACGACCGCGTAGGCCAGCTCCTCGTTGATCTCGAGGACCCGGTTCATCCGGCGGAACCCGAGCTGGATCGAGCCGCGCACCCGGGGCGACGGGCCGCCGTAGCCGTTGTTGCGGCCCTGCGAGTGCGGCCAGACCGGCACGCCGATGTCGTTGGCGACGCGCATGACCGCCTGCACCTGCTCGGTCGTCGTCGGCTGCACGACCGCGGACGCCGCGAACGTGTCGTCGCCTGGGACCCAGTACGGGTCGCGGAACTCGTCGATGCCTGCCGCATCGACGCTGACGCCGTCGTCGCCGACGATCTCGCGCAGTCGCTCGATCGCGCCCTCGGGCAGGGACGGGCGGTCGAGCGTGGGGTTGTCGGTTGCGAAATCCATACCCGGGACGGTGTCAGACCGAGGCGGGCGCGGTCGTGTCGACGACGTCGTTGCGGTCCTCGGTGAGGTAGGGGAAGCGCTCGACCGTGGCGCGGACGTCCTTGATGCGCCTGCCGTGGTCGCCCCACTGCACGACGACCTCGTTGCCGATCTCGGCCTGGTCGACGTCCAGGCACGCGTGGGAGAGGACCTCGCGGTAGTAGTAGCTGTAGATCGTGCCGGAGGAGTACGCCGATCGACCTGCCGTCCTTGAGCAGGTGGTCGGCGTGGGCGTTCATGCCCTCGCGTCCAGGGCGGCGAGGTCGGGAGGTCGATGGTCTTGTACTCCTCGCCGGGCTGCAGCAGGGACGCGTGGATGTCGAGGACGTCGCTCGGGGTTCCAGCGCAGGGTGGCGATCGTGCGGCGCGGGTCGGCGACCTCCTCCTCGAGCGCCGCGCGGCCGATGAAGTCGTGGTCGAACTTCACCGCGCGCGTCCAGCCGACCTCGACGGGGGTGCGCAGGCGCGCCCGTGTGTCCGCGGGGTCGACGCTGCCCGAGATGTTGAGCGGCGGGTTGAACCCGCTCGCGGTGACCATCGCCAGGTAGCCCGGGATCGAGATCGGCGGCGCTGAAGAACTGCCAGTTCATCTGCGGGAAGCCGCCCTCGACGTGGTTGACGAGGTAGGTCCGCCACCCGAGGCGCTGGATGCCGAGGTCACTGCCGGCCTTGAAGACGGCGTCGTAGATCTCGGGCCCGTCCGCGAGCGGGCCGCGCAGCTCGTAGGCGAGGTTGCCGGACATGCCGATGCGCCCGACCTCGACGGTCGTGCCGTTGATCTTCGCGTCGCGGAAGCGCAGGAACGCGATGTCGCGCAGCGATCTCGCCGGTCGCGCGCTCGAGCGTCTCCAGCGACGTGGGCCCGGCGATCTGGAACAGGTAGGCGGGGCTGGGGTCGATCTCGACGTCGTAGCGGCCGCCCGAGCTCATGAGCTTGCAGTGCGGCCAGGGCTGGCCGGCGTAGAAGCGGTACTCGTGCTCGTCGTTGCGCTGGAGGATCGCGTGGGCGGTCATGAGCCCGTCCTCGTTGCAGTAGATCCCGTGCTTCATGGAGCCGACCTCGAAGGTCTCCAGGCTGTTGACGAGGATCGAGGAGAAGAACTCCTTGACGTCGGGACCCCGGAAGATCGTCTGCTGCCGGGACAGCCCGCCGTGGATGTAGCAGCCGGTCTTCCACGACATGCTCTCCGGCTTCCAGCCCTCGAACTCCCACGCCCAGAGCTGGCCCACGAGGTTCATGTGCAGGGACGGCTCGTCGTAGTACGGCAGGCCGCGCAGATCCGCGAACGGTGACGTGCTCATGCTCTCTCCTCCTCGCCCTTCCGGTTGTGGGACTATACACTCGACGCTTGAGTCGACGAGTGTCGTCCGAGAGGAGGATGAGGGTGGTCCACACCGCACGTCCGGCGCCGCCGCCGGACTTCGATCCGGTCAGCGAGCAGGGCTTCCGCGATCCGGCGAGCCTGCTCGTCCGTGCGCGGGAGGAGGCCCCGGCGTTCTTCTATCCGCCGCTCGGTGTGTGGGTGGTGAGCCGCCGGGAGGACGTCGAACGCTGGATCACCGACGTCGCGACGTTCTCGAACCTGGCCAACGGCGGGACGCTGCCGGTCCCGGAGCAGTTCGCGCACCGGGTGGCGCCGTCGCTCATGGCCGACATCTTCGTCGGCATGGACCCGCCGCGGCACACGCCGGCGCGCAAGGCGGGCCAGCGCGGGTTCACGCGCGGGCGGATCGCGGCCCTGGAGCCGCAGATCGCGCGGCGCGCCCACGCGATCATCGACGGCTTCGCCGACGACGGGACGTGCGAGCTCATGTCGCGCTACTGCCTGGAGCTGACGACGCAGACGCTCATGGCGCTGCTCGACCTCCCGCCGGAGGACGAGCCGATGCTGCGCGGCCTGCGCTTCGATCACTTCCTCGTCCTGGCGAGCGGCAACGAGCCGATGCCCGAGCCGATGCGCAGCGAGGTGTGGGAGCGCTACGCGTCGGCGCACGAGCGACTGCGCGACGTCGCCGACGCGCGGGCGGAGGCACCGGGCGACGACGTCATCTCGGCCATGGCGACCGCGCGCGACGCCGACGGCAATCGGGTGCTGTCGCGCGAGCGCGTCGCGTTGCACGTGTGCGAGTTCGCGGCCGCCGGCACCGACACGACGGCGCAGCTCATGGGCAACGCGGTCGTGTTCCTCTCCGACCATCCCGATCAGCTCGCCGAGGCGCAGGCGGACCCGTCGCTGTGGGAGCGCGTCGTCGAGGAGACCGTCCGCAGGCGCCCGTCGGCGCCCTTCGTGCAGCGGCTCGCCACCCGCGACGTCGAGATCGCGGGCGTGACCATCCCGGAGGGCGACCGCGTCTGGTTCTCGCTCGCGAGCGCCTCGAACGATCCCGCGCACTACGACGCGCCGGAGCGCTACGACATCCATCGCCCGAACCCGGACGACCACCTCGGCTTCAGCAAGGGCCGGCACTTCTGCCTCGGCGCGCCGCTCGGGCGGGCGCAGTCGCGCATCGGGTTGCAGGCCCTGTTCGAGCGGCTCCCGGGCCTGCGGGTCGAGCCGGACGCGCCGCTGGACTTCGCCGACCTCGCGCTCCTCCCGCTGCGTCAGAGCCTCCCGGTGCGGTGGAGCGCATGAGGGCCGGCCTCGTGACGGGCGCGGCGAGCGGGATCGGCCGCGCCTCGGCGATCGCGTTCGCGGCCGCAGGGGCGTCCGTGGTCGTCAGCGACCTCGAGTCCCAGCGCGAAGGCGGCGAGGAGACCGCGCGTCGCATCGCCGAGCAGGGAGGCGCGGCGACCTTCGTGCCCCGCGACGTCGCGGTCCCCGAGCAGTGCAGCGCGCTCGTCGACGCCACGCCCGCGGCCTACGGGCGTCTGGACTTCGCCCACAACAACGCCGGCATCGACCATGCGGCGCCCTTGATCGACACCGCCGGCGCGCAGGGCATCCGCGTCACGGGCATCACCGACAAGCTGCCGCCGGAGATCCACGACGTGCTGCCCGAGATCCAGGCGATCAAGCGCTATGCGGAGCCGGAGGAGATCGCTGCCGCCGTCGTCTGGCTCTGCTCGGACGCGGCCTCGTTCGTCACCGGCGTCGCGATGCCCGTCGACGGAGGAGCAACCGCATGACCATCCAGCACACCGCCGCCGGTCTCGACACCGAGCGACTCGGCCGACTGAAGGACCGTGTCGAGCGCGACATCGAGGAGGAGCGCTACGACGGCGCGGTCGTCATCGTCGCGCGGGGCGGCGAGATCGCCCTGCACGAGGCGATCGGCTTCGCGCACCGCGAGTCCGGGCGCGTCGCCCACCACGACGACGTCTTCCGCATCTTCTCGATGACGAAGGCGTTCACGAACGCACTCGTGCTCAACGCCGTCGACCGCGGGCTGCTCGCGCTGACGACGCCGATCGCCGATGTGGTCCCGGAGTTCCTCGGAACGGATCGCTTCCGCGGCGCACACAAGCGGTCGGTCACCGTCGCGCACCTGCTGACACACCGCGCGGCGCTCGTCGCCACGCCCACGCCGCTGCCCTACGAGCAGCTCGGTGATCTGCCGGCCGTCGTGCGCGCGATCGGGGAGCTCGACCTCGTCGGCGAGCCGGGGCACCTCGTGCAGTACTCGCCGGCGCTCGCGCACGCCCTGCTGGGCGAGGCGGTGCGCCGCGTCCATGACGCCGGCTCCTTCCGCCGAGGTCCTGCAGCGCGAGCTGCTCGACCCGCTGGGCATGACGAGCACGCGGCTCGGCGCGCCGGCGGCCTGGGCGGACCGTCTCGTGCCCGTCGTGGCGCGCTTCCCGGCAGGCGGGTGGCTCGGCCCCGAGGACATCGAGATCATGAACGACATCATCGACGAGGACGCCGAGATGCCCTGGGTCGGCTGCGTGTCCTCGGCGGCCGACGTCTTCCGCTTCACGGAGATGATCCGACGTGGCGGGGAGCTCGACGGCACGCGAATCCTCTCGCCCGCCATCCTCGACCTCGCGACGCGCAACCAGACCGGGGACGCGCCGAACGAGCTCTACAAGATGCTCTACACCGCCATGGGCTGGGACGTGCCGCCCGCGTCCGTCGGCCTGGGCTTCATGCTGCGCGGCGAGGGCGTCTTCGTCGAGCCGTTCGGCACGCTCTCCACACCGCGCACCCACGGCAACTTCGGCGCCGGTTCGTCGCAGTTCTGGATCGACCCGGAGCGCGACCTGACGTTCGTCTGCCTCACCGCGGGCGTCATGGAGGAGTCCGCGAACCTCCAGCGCTTCCAGCGGCTCTCCGACCTCGCCCAGGCCGCCGTCGCCTGATGCCTAGACTCGCGCCGATGGCCGCTCCGTCACGCCGTCGGCGCGCCGACGCGCCCGAGCGAGGCACGCTGCGCGACGAGCAGCGTCGCCTCACGCGCAGGCGCCTGGCCGATGCCGCGCTGGAGCTGTTCGAGGAGATCGGCTACGGGGCTGCGACGGCCGACGGCATCGCGAAGCGCGCGGGGGCGAACCGCGCGACCTTCTATCTGCACTACGCGAGCAAGGCCGACCTCGTCCTGGAGCTCATGGACCGCGTCGACGCCGAGGTCATGGGCATCTTCGCGGCGGCCGGCGCCATGGAGGAGCCCACGCCGGCCG
The DNA here is from genome assembly GCA_963837655.1 of uncultured Solirubrobacterales bacterium. Taxonomy (GTDB): domain Bacteria; phylum Actinomycetota; class Thermoleophilia; order Solirubrobacterales; family Solirubrobacteraceae; genus CAVVSD01. The sequence goes on along the minus strand of CAWIOK010000019.1, from coordinate 34,421 downwards.
AGGTCCGCGTGTGGCTCGAGGACACGTTCGGCTTCTGGGAGCGCCACCGGGCCCTCATCGACGCCAACCAGCAGGCGATGCCGGCCGAGCCGGCGGTCGCCGCCCAGTGGTGGGCCGGCATGCAGCGCATGGTCGACGCGATGCCACGGCTCCTGGAGGGGCTCGACGGCGAGGAGCGCGAGCGCCGGCGCATCATCCTCCTCGGTGCGCTGCTGCAGCTCGAGCGCCTGTGCTACTTCGTCGTCATCGCGGGCGCGCCCCTCGACCGCGAGCGGACGTTGGACGTGCTCGCGGCGGAGTGGACGGCGCTGTTGCGGGGCGGGACGGCGACGAGCCCCCGCTGACCTCGGAGCCCCGGCTCTCACGCGGCTGGGCAGCCCGGATGCAGTCTCCCTCTTTGGATACAGTTCAGCGCATGAAAGTCGCCCGCATCGCCTGGCAGGGAGCAATCGTCCACGGCGTCGTCGACGCCGAGGCGGGGACCGTCGCGCCGCTCGACGCGTCGGTCGATCTCTTCGCGGCACTCGGAGGCGCCGGCGACCCCGGCGCGCCGGTCCCGCTCGACGACGTGCGCCTGCTCGCGCCGCTCGAGCCGGCGAGCTTTCGCGACTTCATCACCTTCGAGGAGCACATCGAGGGGCCGTCGCTGGCCCGCGGCGGCATCCCCGACCAGTGGTACGAGATCCCGACCTTCTACTTCACGAGCGTCACCGCGGTCACCGCGACCGGCGCACGACATCCCGGTGCCGCCCGGGTGCGAGCTGTTCGACTTCGAGTGCGAGCTGGCGGCGGTGATCGGACGCGACGGCGGCGACCTCACTCCCGAGCAGGCTCACGAGCACATCGCCGGCTACACGATCTTCAACGACTGGTCGGCGCGCGACATCCAGATGCACGAGATGCGGATCGGCCTCGGGCCCGGCCAAGGGCAAGGACAGCGCCAACACGCTCGGCCCCTGGATCGTCAGCGCCGACGAGATGGAGCGCTACCGGCGCGACGACCGCCTGCACGTCGAGATGGAGGTCCTGCGCAACGGCGAGCCCTTCGGTGCCGACACCGCCGCCAACATGCAGTGGTCGTTCGAGCAGCTGGTCGCGTACGCGTCGCGCGGAACCCAGGTGCGCGCCGGTGACGTCATCGGCTCGGGGACCTGCGGCGCCGGCTGCCTGCTCGAGATCTGGGGGCGCCGGGGAAGGCAGGACCCGCCGCCGCTCGCGCCGGGCGACGAGATCGAGCTGCGCGTCGAGGGGATCGGCGCGATCCGCAACCGCGTCGTCGAGGGCGTCGCGCAGGGTCGACATCGGAGCGAGCCGCGCGCCGGGGTTCCGTCGCGAACGCAGCTGGTGAACCCGGGCGGCTGCCTGCGGACCGCCCCCACGGCCATTGGACGAACGACGGAGCGCGCGCCGAGGCGATCCGTAGCGTTGAGAACGTGCGCGCACTTCAGATCACCTCCTACGGCGGACCGGACGCCGCCGCGATCACCGACATCCCCGAGCCGGAGGCCGGCGACGGCGTGCTCTTCGATGTCAGGTGCGCGGGCGTCTCGTTCCCCGACGTCCTCCTGGCCCGTGGCCTGTACCAGACCCCGTCGCTTCCGCCCTATGTGGGCGGGGTCGAGGCGGCGGGCGTGGTGGTGGCCGCGCCTCCGGACAGCCCGCTGCGACCCGGCGATCGCGTCGCCGCGATGACGCCCATGGGCGGGGGCTGGGCGCAGCGCGCGGTGGCCGATCCGCGCGTCGTGTTCCCGCTCCCGGATGGCCTGGACTTCGCCGAGGGCGCCGGGCTCGTCCTGAACTACTGGACGGCATGGTTCGCGCTCGTCGACCGCGGGATGCTGCGCGCCGGCGAGTCCGTCGTCGTGCACGGCGCGGCGGGCGGCCTCGGCACCGCCGTCCTGCAGGTCGCGGCCGCGCTCGGCGCGCGACCGATCGCGGTCGTCTCCACCGACGAGAAGGCGGCGGTGGCGCTGCACGCGGGTGCGACCGACGCCGTCCGGAGCGACGGGCCCTGGCGCGACGAGGTCCGCGAGCTGACCGGTGGGGGCGCGGACATGGTGGTCGATCCGGTCGGCGGGGATCGCTTCACCGACAGCCTGCGGTGCCTGTGCCCGGGTGGCCGGGTCGTGGTCGTCGGCTTCACCGCGGGGGCGATCCCGGAGGTGAAGGTGAACCGCCTCCTGCTGCGCAACGTCTCCGTCATCGGCGCCGGCCTCGACCGCTGGTGGGACGGCAGGCCCGAGGAGATGGTCCGGATCGGCGCGGAGGTGGACCGCCTGGCGCAGACGGGCGCGATCGCGCCGGTCGTCGGCCGGCGCTTCCCGCTCGGCGGAGGGCGCGGACGCGATGCGCCTGCTCGAGGAGCGCGGCGCGGTCGGCAAGGTCGTCCTGGACGTGGAGGGCTGAGCGCTCGACTGCTGTCGGCGCGGGCCCTTCGGTCAGCGCCGATAGGTCAAGAGACTACACATATGTGGGGTGTCAACATCTGTAGTGTAGGGAGGCGATACTCCGCAAAACTGATTGCTGCCGCCTTCGCATGCCGAGAGGAGGTGTCAGTGGCTTCGCCTTTGCTCCGCACGCGGGTGCGCGCGCCGGACGTGCTCGACCCGATCAGGGTGATCCTGGTTGACGATGACGCTCTGGCCAGACGAGCCGTCCGCGCCGTGCTGGAGCGCGACGGCATGGTCGTCGTCGCCGAGACGGGCAGCGGCCGCGAGTCGGTCGAGCTCGCCGCCTACCACCGGCCGGACGTCGTCGTCATGGACATCGTCATGCCGGGGTTCGACGGGATCGCTGCGACCCGGGAGATCGTGACGCGCGCGCCGGAGATCCACGTGGTGATGCTCACCAGCGGCGACGACGCCGACGTGGCGGTGGCCACGCTGCGCGCCGGCGCCGCCGGTTATCTCTCGAAGGAGCTCGACGCCGACGGGCTGGTCCGAGCGCTCAGAGCGGTGGTCATGGGCCAGCCCGCCGTCCCGCGCCGCTACGTCGGCGCCCTGCTGGACCGCGTGCGCAGCAGCCCCGAGCACGGCGTCGGTCTGCGCCCGGTCCGCAGCGACCTGACCCCGCGGGAATGGGAGGTCGTCGACCTGCTGTGCCAGGAGCGGTCCACGCGTGACATCGCGCGCGAGCTCGTCCTCTCCTCCGACACGGTGCGCTCCCACGTGAAGAGCATCCTGCGCAAGCTCGGGGTCCGCACACGGGCCGACGCGGTGATTGCCGCGGACCGCCTGCGCAGCGAGGCCGGGACGCGGTCGCGCGAGATGTGAGCGACCGCACCGGCGGCGGTCAGGCGGAGGGTGCGCGCTCCGCCTGCCCGGGTCGCCGGTAGCGGATCGCGGCCCGGGCCGCCGCCGGGCCGACGCTCGTCCAGCCACCCGCCACCGGCACCAGCGACGTGGCAGCGCGCTGGCGCCACCAGACCGCGACCTCGGACGGCAGCGCGTGCCAGACGCCCGGATCGTCGCGATGGGCCTCGAGGAACCGCCTGTAGGCGGCGAGCGCCGCGTCGCCGGTCAGGTAGTCCGGGTGGGTGATGAGCAGCGCCATGCCGCCACGCTCGCGCAGCAGACCGGTCTTCTCGTGCCAGAGCCGCTCGTCGCGCCGCAGGATGACGAACGTCGTGTGGTCCTGCACGAGCGTGATCGGGCAGCTCCACCAGGTCGTCGTTGAAGAACGGCAGCCAGGTGCAGCAGCCCCCGGCCATCGGCTCGTAGGGATCGGTGTCGGGGTAGGAGGAGTCGTAGTCGAACCCCAGCCGCGGCATCCATTCCCAGACGCGATGGGTGGCCGGCGCCCGGAACCCGACCGCGCCCCAGCGCTCCGCCCATGCGCGCATCCGCGGCAGCCGGCGCTGCAGCGTCGGGAGGGACTCCAGATCCCGGCCGTCGTGGCGCAGGCCGTGGACGCCGACCTCGCAGCCCGCCGACCTGGAGCCGCGCGACGAGCGCGTCGGGCACCTCGTAGCGCTCCGGCACCAGGTTCCACGACGAGCGGACGCCGGCGGCGGCCTCGACTGCCCTGACGCGGTCGATCGCGTCGCGCCCCGCGGCCTTCTCGACGTCGTGGGTCAGCACGAGCGCCCACGAGTGCCCGTCGGGCCACGGCGCCAGATACGGCAGCGGCTCGCCCGCCGCGTCGGCGGCCCAGCCCAGCACCCGGTCGACGAGATCGTGCAGCGCCGTCTCGGCCGGCCAGCGCGGGAAGCCGCTTCGCCCCTGCACGCCGGCGTACCTGCGACGCAGCGCGATCTGCAGAGGCCGGGGCATGACCGGGCGCACGGCGTAGTACGCGCGCCGCGCGCCCGACGTGGCCGACCGGGCGATGCCGTCCTCGAGCCGGTAGGCCTCGCTGCGCACGAGGCGCACGACCTCGTCGGGATCGAAGGGAAGGATGGTGCCGCCGTCGGGCGAGCGCAGGATGAAGGTCGCCTGCTCGCCGTCGGGACCGAGGACGGGGATCTCGGCGTTCCACTCCCCGCCCAGCCGCGCGCCCTGCGCCACGACGGCCGCGGCGGGCGCAAGGCGCCCGTACAGGCGACCGCCCTCGATCACGAACGGGGCCGGCGAGCCTGTCGTGCCGGTCCACCAGTGCAGCGCGCGTCGCGGTTCCCCGGCCGAGAGCTGCGCCCACTCGCCGTCCGCGGGCGCCCCGTCCTCGAAGGGCACGCGGAACTCCTCCAGGACCGAGAGCCGGCTGCCGACCAGCAGGGGCTTGATCCGTTCGGCTGCGATCACGGCCGCGAGCGTAGATCGCCGGCCCACGGACTTCGACGGTCATTCGATCGGTCCTGGGATGGCCTCGGCCTGCCCGCCGCACTAGCCGGATTGGGGGGGCGCCTCCTGCTTTGATCCGCGTGTGGCCCGCGAACCGCTCAACGACGCTCCGTATCGGCTGCTGCACGACGTCGACCTGGGGGAGCGGGTCGTCATCCACGCGTTCACGAACCTCTACGGCTGCCGGATCGGTGACGACACGCGCGTGGGGACGTTCGTCGAGATCCAGCGCGGGGCCGTCGTCGGCGCTCGATGCAAGATCCAGAGCCACACGTTCATCTGCGACGGCGTGACGATCGGGGACGAGGTGTTCGTCGGCCACGGCGTGGTCTTCATCAACGACCGCCGGCCCGCGGCCACGGCGGACGGCGGCCGCCTGCAGACCGAGGAGGACTGGGCGCTCCTGCGCAGCAGCGTCCAGGACGGCGCGACGATCGGGTCGGGCGCGGTCATCCTGGGCGGGGTCACCGTCGGCGCCGGCGCGCTGGTGGGCGCCGGAGCGCTCGTGTCGCGCGACGTCGCGCCCGGCGTGACCGTCGCCGGGCGTGCCCGCCACCGCGCTGGCGCGCGGGTCGCGCTCCTCCTGACGGGAGGACCGGGTCCCATCCCGGACTTCGTCTAGCCCATCGGCCAGTGGGCCGCGCGCGCCGAGGATGCGACGCTGCGTCACGCGGAGCCCACCGCATCGCTCATACCGTGCAAGCGCCGCGCCGCCGCGGGCAGGCGGCCAGGGAGGTAGTCGATGTCGTTCGCGGGACGTGACATGGAGGTCGCGGTGATCGGAGCCGGTCCTCACGGCCTGTCATCGGCTCTGCACCTACGGCGTGCCGGGGTGCAGGCCCAGGTGTTCGGGGACTGCATGGGGTTCTGGCGGACCATGCCGGAGGGCATGTTCCTGCGCTCGAACTGGAGCGCCAGCAACATCGCCGAGCCCTCGGGCCCTTCAGCCTGAACGCCTACAAGGACGAGTCGGGCGCCCGGTTCGGCTCGCCGGTGCCGCTCGCGGACTTCGTCGCGTACGGCCGGTGGTTCCAGCGCCGCGCCCTGCCCGACGCGGACTCGCGCCTGGTGCAGCGCGTGGCCCGGGACGGCGAGCGGGTTCCGGCTGGAGCTCGACGACGGCGTCACGACCACCGCGAGGCGGGTCGTCGTGGCGGCCGGGATCGCGCCCTTCGTCGCTCGCCCGCCGGGTCTCGATGCGCTGCCGGCCAGGCTCGTGTCGCACACCAGCGACCACGCGGACATGAGCGCGTTCGCGGGCCGGCGCGTGGGGGTCATCGGCGGCGGGCAGAGCGCGCTGGAGTGCGCGGCGCTCATGCAGGCGGGCGGCGCGCAGGTCAGCGTCTTCATCCGCCGTCCCCACGTCGTGTGGCTGAAGGCCAACTCGCCGAAGAACGTGCTCGGGCCGCTGGGGCCCGTGCTCTACGCGCCGACCGACGTCGGGCCGCTCTGGTACAGCCGCCTCGTGGCCACGCCGTCGGTGTTCCGACGGCTGCCGCGCGGCACGCAGGATCGCATCGCCTACCGGTCGATCCGGCCCGCCTGCGCGAACTTCGTCCGGGTGCGTCTCGACGACGTCGAGCTCAACATGGGCAGCGAGGTGACGCGCGTCGAGGAGGCAGGAGACGGCGTGCGGCTCTGGCTGAAGGACGGTGGGCCGCGAGAGGTCGACCACGTGGTGCTGGGCACGGGATACCGGGTCGACGTGGCGCGCTACCCCTTCCTCGACACGGGCCTGCTCGCGGAGCTCGACCGGGTCGATGGCTACCCGGTGCTGCGCCGTGGGCTGGAGTCGTCGGTGCCCGGACTGCATTTCGTCGGCGCGCCGGCGGCCTGGAGCTTCGGGCCGACCATGCGCTTCGTGTCGGGCAGCTGGTACTGCGGCCGCTCGGTCGCCGGGGCGATCGCGGGCGCGCCGGCTCGCGGCGCGATGACGTCCACGACGATCGGCGCCGCTCGCGCGGGTCCGGTGGCGCCGCGGGGGGCGGCGCCGCCGGGCGCGCTGCTGCTCGGCGCCGACTACCGCGCCCTCGGCGCCGTGCGGAGCCTGGGGCGGCGCGGCATCGCGGTCGCGGTGCTGCGCGAGCCCGACGAGCCGCTCGCCGCGCTGTCGCGATACGCCACGCGCGACTTCGCCTGGCCGGCGGGGGACGACGCCGCGCGCGTCGCGTTCCTGCATCGATCTGGCCGGTCGCGAGTCGCTGGCGGGCTGGGCGCTCATCCCGAGCGCCGACACGACCGCGGCGCTGGTGGCCCGCCACCACGGTGCCCTCGCGGAGCACTTCGCGCTGACGTCGCCGGCCTGGCCGGTGCTTCGCTGGGCCTACGACAAGCGCCTGACGTACGACCTGGCGGCACCGCCTCGGGATCGCGGTCCGCGCACCGCTCGCCCCCGCAGCGCCGCGGAGGCCGCTGCCGTCGAGCTCGGCTTCCCCGCGATCCTCAAGCCGGCGGTCAAGGAGGATCACAACCGGCTCACGGCCGCGAAGGCGTGGCGGGTGGACGGGCCGGAGGAGCTGGCGGCGCGGTGGACGGAGGCCGCGGCCCTGGTGGACCCGGACGTCCTCCTGGTGCAGGAGCTCGTGCCGGGCGGCGGCGACAGCCAGTTCTCCTACGTCGCCCTGTGCGATGACGGTGAGCCGCGTGCCGCGCTCACCGCGCGGCGGACCCGCCAGTACCCGGCCGACTTCGGGCGCGCGAGCACGTACGTGGAGACCGTCGCCTGCCCCGAGATCGTCGAGCCGTCGCAGCGGCTGCTGCGCGCCCTGCGGTTCACCGGGCTCGTCGAGGTGGAGTACAAGCGCGACGCGCGCGACGGAGTCCTCAAGCTGCTCGACATCAACCCGCGCCTCTGGGGCTGGCACAGCCTCTGCGCGCGCGCCGGCGTGGACTTCCCCTACCTGCTCTGGCGTCAGGTGAGCGGCGAGCCTCCGAGCGCCGTCACGCCGCGCAACGGCGTCGGCTGGCTGCGGCTGAGCACCGATACGCCGACCGCGCTGCGCGAGCTCGCCGGCGGACGGCTGAGCTGGCGCGAGTACGTGCGGTCGCTGCGCGGCCCCCGGGCGGCGGCGATCTTCGCCCGGGACGACCCCATGCCGGGACTCACCGAGCTGCCCCTGCTGGCCTTCGTGCTCGGTCGGCGCCTGCTGCGCGGGGAGGGCGTGTAGTCGTGAGCGCCATGGGGACGCGCGACTCCGCGCTCCGCGCCCTGGCGATCGACGACCCACGCTGGCAGGCGTTCGTCGCCCGCAGCGCCTCGGCGAGCCCCTTCCACGACCCGGCCTGGTCGCGCGTGCTCGCGACGACGTACGGCCTGCGTGCCTTCGCGCTGCTCCTGGACGACGAGACGGCGGGCGCGCCGTTCCTGATCGCACGCGGCCTGACCGGCCGCCGGGCGTGGATCTCCCTGCCCTACACGGACGAGCTGCCGGTGCTGGCCGACACCGCGGAGGCGCGGCAGCGCTTCCTGTCCGAGCTGACCGGGTTCGGGCGCCGGATGGACCTGCGTACGAGCGTCGAGGAGCTGGGCTGGCGGCGCGACACGCAGGCGGTGCTGCACGAGCTCGACCTCCACGAGGATGCCGACGCCGTGCACCGCGGCTTCAGCCGATCGCAGGTCGTGCGCAACATCAGGCGCGCCGCGCGCGAGGGCGTCACCGTGCACGCCGCGACCGGGATGGACGGCATGCGCACCTTCTACGCGCTGCACGAGCGCACGCGCCGCCGGCAGGGGGTGCCGGTTCAGCCCTGGCGGTTCTTCGCCCTGATCTGGGAGCACATCGTCGCCCAGGGCCGGGGAACGGTGCTCATCGCCTCGCACGAGCGCACGCCGCTCGCGGGGGCCGTCTTCCTCCACGGGAACGGCACGACCATCTACAAGTTCGGCGCCTCCGACCCGTCGGGCTGGGACCGCCGGCCCAACCACGCGATCTTCTGGCGGGCCATCCAGGACGCGTGCGCCCGGGGCGACGTGCGCATGGACTTCGGCCGCACCGATCTGGGCCAGGACGGCCTGCGGGCGTTCAAGTCCGGCTGGGGCGCCCGGGAGCGCCCGCTGGTCTACTCCTCGCTCGAGCCCGGCGCCGCCGCCGGCACGGAGGGCCTGGCCACCCGGGCGCTGGCCCAGGCGATCCGCCGCGGGCCGTCCTGCGTCGGCCGCGGCGTGGGCGCGGCCCTGTATCGCTTCGCCGCCGTCCGCTAGCTGCTGTCGACGCATCCGTCCCTATGTTCCGGGGACATGACGCTTCAGCGGATGGACAACGTCCTCATCGTCGTCGACGACCTCGAGGCTGCCAAGGCGTTCTTCGCCGAGCTCGGCATGGAGCTGGAAGGCGAGGCGACGAACGAGGGGCCTTGGGTGGACCGCGTCGTCGGGCTCGACGACGTCCGTGCCGACATCGCCATGATGCGGACCCCGGACGGCCACGGCCGGGTCGAGCTGGCGAAGTTCCACACGCCGCCGGCGGTCAGAGCCGAGCCGGAGAGCGCGCCGGCGAACGCGCTGGGCATCCGCCGCATCATGTTCGCCGTCGAGCGACCTCGACGACGTCGTCGCCCGCCTGCGCCGCCACGGTGCCGAACTCGTCGGCGAGATCGCGCAGTACGAGGACGTCTACCGGCTCTGCTTCCTGCGTGGCCCCGAGGGCATCATCCTCGGACTGGCCGAGCAGCTCGGCTGACGCCGCCCGGTGCGGCCGGCCGACCCCGCGCACCCTCGTGCGCGGGGTCGGCCGGCACACGCGGTCTAGCCGCCGCTCATGACCTCGCCGACCGTCTTCACCACGGTGCCGTTGGCCGCCGCCCGCGGCTGCAGCCAGTCGAGCAACGCGTTGAGGAGCGCGGGGGTGGTGGAGTAGTCGTCGCCGGCGCAGTTCGTCGCGCACAGGTCGTGGAAGACGAGCTGCACCCACCCGCCGCCGTTCTGCTCCGCCTGCGTCACGTAGCCCTGGACCTTCGCGAGCGTGTCGTCGATCCGGACGTCCGGCGCGGTCCGGGTGACCATCGCGTCGGCCGGCGGGATCGACTCCGCGAACGGGCAGTTCGTGGGCTCGTGCAGGTCGACGCACGGATGCCGCCGACCTGGCGCCCGGAGGTGTAGCCGCACTGGCGCACCATCGCGGGCACGTTGTTCTGCTCCGACGCGCCGTACGGGTACGCGAACGACGTCGGCAGCGGCAGCCCGTGGGCCTGGATGTTCGCCGGTCGTCGCAGATCTCGTGCTGCTGCTGAGCAGCGGTCATGCGGGTGAGGTCGGCGTGATCCCACGTGTGGCCGCCGATCTCCATGCCGGCGGCCGACAGCTGCCGCAGCTGACCCCAGTTCATCCGCCAGCCGTTGTCCTCGGGCGTGAGGCCGCTGTTGACGTAGAACGTGGCCTTCATCCCGTGCGCCTGGAGCATCGCCAGCGCCTGGAACTGCGTCGCGACGTTGTCGTCGAACTCGAGGGACACGACCGTCTTCGGCGCCGCCGGCGTGATCGCGGCGGTGCTGCGCCGTCGCCGTGCCGGTCCCGACCGCGTTCGTCGCCGCGACGGTGAACGTGTACGCGGTCCCGTTCGTCAGCCCGGTGACCGTGCGGCTCGTGCTCGTGCTGCCGGTGTTGATCGCCGTCTGGGCGGTGTTCCCGATGTAGGGCGTGATGCGGTAGCCCGTGATCGGGCTGCCCCCGTCGGAGGACGGCGCCGTCCAGGTCAGGGCGACGGACTGCGTTGCCCGCCCGTCCCGGCGAGCGCGGTCGGGGTGCCCGGCGCCGTCGGCGCCCGCGGCGTGACGGCCGCGCTGGCGGTCGAGTCCGCGCCGGTGCCGACCGCGTTGGTCGCGGCGACCCGGAACGTGTACGCGGTGCCGTTGGTGAGCCCGGTGACCGTGCGGGTCGTGCCCGTGCTGCCGGTGGTGATCGGCGTCTGCGCCGTCGATGCCGATGTACGGGGTGATCCGGTAGCTCGTGATCGCGCTGCCGCCGTTCGACGCGGGCGCGGTCCACGAGAGCGCCACGGAGGCGTCACCGGCCATGCCCGCCGACGCCGGTCGGCGCGCCCGGCGCGGTCTGGACCGCTGTGGGCGTGACCGCCGCGGATGCGGTCGAGTCCGTCCCGGTGCCGGCGGCGTTGGTGGCCGCGACCCGGAACGTGTAGGCGGTGCCGTTGGTGAGGCCGGTGACCGTGCGGCTCGTGCTCGTGCTGCCGGTGGTGATCGGCGTCTGCGCCGTCGAGCCGATGTACGGGGTGATCCGGTAGCTCGTGATCGGGCTGCCGCCGTCCGAGGACGGCGCGGTCCAGGTGAGCGCGACCGACGCCGTCACCGGGCTGACCGGAGACGCCCGTCGGCGCCCCCGGCGCCTGCGCCTGGCTGCCCGACGGCGTCGCGATCGTCACGTCGTCGAAGTCGGTCGTGTCGGCGGCGTCGTCCCACAGCTGCAGGCGCTGCAGGTTCGTGCTGCGCGTGTAGTCGCCGCCCACGTTCCAGTCGGTCTTCGTCTGGCCGTTGATGTACAGCGCCGCGCCACCGGTGGCGGTCGCCGCGTACTGGACCTCGATCTGCGTCCACGTGTTCGCGGGCACGCTGTTGGCCCCGGTGAAGATCTCGGTCGCGCTCGAACCCCGGAAGGGATAGAACCAGAGCGCGTGGTTGCCGCCGTCGTAGAGCAGCGCCCACGTCGTCGCGCTGCTCGCCTGGTCGCGCGCCTCGGCCAGCACGCGCAGGCCCGTGCCCGTCCCGAAGCGCACCCAGAACTTCGTCGAGCTGTCGACGAGCGGATCCGCCAGCGCCTTCTGCACCAGGCCGAACTGGCCGGCGGCGTTGTTCAGCCGCAGCCCCGAGCTGCCACCGTGCGCGGCCGCCGCGACGACCGTGCCGGTGCCCGTGCCCGCGTAGCCGTTCCAGGCGCTCAGCGACCCGGACTCGAACCCATCGGTGAAGACGACGCTCCCGTAGCTCGCCGATGTCGCGGCCGCGCTCCTGGCGGCGGGGAGGAGCAGCATGCAGGCGAGCAGGACCGCGATGGACGCGGTCGCCGCCTTGCCGACGCGCTTGGAGATCCCAGCGTGACCGCACCGTGTTCGAAGAATGGGAACGTCCCCTTCCGATTTGCGGGATTCGGGCGAGACGAGTCTCCCTGGGGTCGTGCGCGCGAGACAAGACGAGAACCGAAGTCCTATACCGACGTCCGGTTCGCGGTCGGATCCGCCGCCCGTACTGGACGAAGGGCCAGCGGCGGCGCGGCGCGGGCCCGCTCAGCGGTGCTCCGCGAACGCACGCACCACGCCGGCCACCCGGGCGATCTCCGCCGGCGTGAGCGACGGGTGCATGGGCAGCGAGCAGATCCGCCCGGCGAGTCGCCTCGGCGTTGGGCAGCGCTCCGGGCTCGGCACCCGCGCCGGCGTACGCGGGCGTCAGGTGGATCGGCGTCGGGTAGTGCACCGCGTTGCCGATGCCACGCTCACGCAGGTAGCCCCGCAGGCCGTCGCGATCGTCGCAGCCGATCACGTACTGGTGGAACACGTGGTCGCCCCCGGCGGCCACCGGGGCGGGCACCGTGCACGCCCGACGAGGCCAGGGCGCCGGTCAGCGCCCGCGCCGCGGCACGGCGACGCTCGGTGGCCTCCTCCAGGCCGCGCAGCTTGACCCGCAGCACCGCGGCCTGCAGGCCGTCGAGCCTCGAGGTCGTGCCCGGCACCAGGTGGTGGTAGCGCGGGCGCTCACCGTGCGAGCGCAGCAGCCGGACGGCGTCGGCGATGCGCTCGTCGTCGGTCACCAGCGCGCCGGCATCGCCCCAGGCGCCGAGGTTCTTCCCGGGGTAGAAGGAGAAGCATCCGCAGTCCCCGACGGCGCCGGCGCGACGATCGCCGAGGTGGGCGAGGTGCGCCTGGCAGGCGTCCTCGACGACCGCGACCCCCGCCGACCGCGTGAGCTCGAGGATCGGCCCCAGCTCCACGGTGCGCCCGTACAGGTGCACGGGGATCACCGCGCGGGTGCGGGGTCCGATGGCGGGCTCGATGTGCGCGGCGGTGACCAGCGCCGTGTCGGGGTCGACGTCGACGAAGCGCGGCCGGGCTCCCACCAGCGTCACGGCCTCCGCCGTGGCGATGAACGAGTTGGCCGGCACGATCACCTCGTCGCCCGGGCCGATCCGCAGGGCGCGCAGCGCGAGCGCCAGCGCATCCGTGCCCGACGCCACCCCGACCGCGAAGCGGGTCCCGCATGCCTCGGCGAACTCGCGCTCGAAGCTCTCGACCTCGTCCCCCAGCGTGAAGGCCGCCGACGATGCGACGCGCTCGACGGTGGCCAGCAGCTCCTCCATGAGCGCCGGGTCCGCGTTGTCCATGCGCGTGATGGGGACGCTCGCGACCGGGGCGGTGATCGCCATCGCGCTAGGCCGCTTCGATCTGGCTGCGGCCGGCGGACACCACCGGATGGTCCGGCGCCGGCGCGGCGGCCGGCGGATCGAGGAGACCGCGCAGCTGGGCGATCCGGCTTGCCTCGGTCCGGTTGTTCACGTTGAGCTTGCGATAGATGTTCGACAGGTGGAACTTGACCGTCTGCTCGGTCACCCACAGCATGCGAGCCAGCTGCGCGTTGGAGTGGCCCTCGGCGACGTGACACAGCAGCTCGAGCTCGCGCGGGGTCAGGCCGAGCGCGTCACGCGGCGCCCCTGCGCCCGGCATCGGAGTGCTGCTCGTGACGGCGGGCAGGTACACCGAGTGCTCGAAGGCCTGGTGGATCGCGTGGAGCAGGTCGGAGGCCGCGGCCGTCTTCACGACGTACGCGTCGGCGCCGGCGGTGAAGGCGAGGTCGATGCGCTCGCGGTCGTCATGGGCGGACAGCACGAGGACCTTGAGGCCCGGCACGCGGTCGCGCGCGGCGCGGATCAACGCGATGCCGTCCAGATCTCCGGGCTCCTGGTCGAGGCCCGTGATCAGCAGGTCCGTCTGCATGCTCGTCCAGGCGTTCCAGCGCCGCCGTCGAGGAGACGAAGCGCGCCTGCACCTCCATGTTCGCCTTGCCCAGAACCTGCGTCACGATCTCCAGCCACAACGGGTGGCGGTCCACCAGAACCGCCGAGCGCTTCGTGCGCCGTGCGTCCTCCATCTTCGTCCCCCGATCGTCCTTCGGGTACGTTGAGGAACTTCTACCTGAGCCGCGGAACCCCACCCTGGGCACATTTCACCTGATTCCGGGGTGATGTTTCTCCCCCACGGGGGAGGTCAGGCGATCGCGGAGATCCCCTGGTCGACCGCCACCCGGTCGCCGCCCCGTGCCAACGAGGCGTGGACGGCCTCGATCACGTGGACGACCTCCAGCCCGATCTGCGCCGACGAGCGTGGCTGGGTCCCCTGCAGGATCGCGGCGCAGAAGTCCTCGAGCTCGAGGTACAGCGGCTCCGCCGCCTCGACGTGCGGCGAGACGATGTCCCCGGTGCGGTAGGTCAGGCGGTACTCGCCGAACGTCTCGGGGTTGGGCACGATCGCGCCGGAGTCGAACACGCGCACCGGCTCCGTGCTCGTGTCGTCGTAGACGATCATCTTGCGCGAGCCGACGATCGTGGTCCGGCGCAGCTTGCTCGGCGCCAGCCAGGACAGCTCGACGTGCGCCACCGCGCCGCAGTCGTACTCGAGGTTGATGAACGCGACGTCGGGGATGTCGGGCAGGACGCAGCCGCGGCTCAGCGCGCTCGCGTAGCGCGGCGGCTCGCCCAGCCAGTAGCGCAGGATCGAGAAGTCGTGCGGGCCGAGGTCCCAGGCGACGCTGACGTCCGGCTGGTGCAGGCCCAGGTTCACGCGGCTCGTGGAGATGAAGTAGATCTCGCCCAGCTCGCCGCTCTCGATGATCGAGCGGATCATCGTGACCGGAGGGCTGTAGAGGAACGTGTGGCCGGGCATCAGCACGCGGTTCGCGCGCTCCGCGCGGTCGATCAGGTCCAGCGCCTCCTCGGAGGACGCCGCGAGCGGCTTCTCGATGAACGTGTGCTTGCCGGCGGCGAGGGCCGCCGAGGCCAGCGCGTGGTGGGTCGACACCGGCGTGGCGATCACGACCGCGTCGACGCGCGGGTCGTCCAGCACGTCCTGCGAAGGACGTCGTGGTCACCACCGCGGGATAGCGCGCGGCCATCGCGTCGAGCGCGTCGGTGCGCAGGTCGCAGACCGTCACCGGACGGGCCGACGGCAGGAGGGTGAGGTTGCGGAGCAGGTTCGGTCCCCAGTAGCCGAGGCCCACCACCGCCACACCGACCTGGTCGGTCGGTGTCTGCTCGTGCTCGCGGTGGGGGATGGTGATCGTCATGGGGCTCCTTCGTTCTCGTGTGCGGATCAGCGAGTTGCGGAACGCTGCCGCAGCAGTTGCAGGGGTGTGCGCAGGAGCAGCCGGAGATCCAGGGCCAGCGACCAGCCGCGGACGTAGGCGACGTCCATGTCGAGCGCCTCGCGGAACGTCGCGTTGGCCCGGGCGGTGACCTGCCAGAGCCCGGTCATGCCCTGGGGCATCAGGAAGCGCTCGTAGTGGTGCGGTTCGAAGTGCTCGGTCTCGTAGGGGATGCACGGGCGCGGCCCGACGATGCTCATCTCGCCGCGCAGGACGTTGATCAGCTGCGGCAGCTCGTCGAGGCTCGTGCGGCGCAGCCAGCGGCCCACCCGCGTCACGGCGTCGGAGCGGTCGAGCTTGTAGAGGCCGTTGGCCTCCGCGGTGGCGCGCGATCGCCATCGTCCGCCGGATGAACTCGCTGTGCGCCGCGGCGTCCGTGTCCGCGCGCATCGTGCGGAACTTGAGCGCCGTGAACTCGCGGCGCCCCTGTGCCAGACGGGTCTGCCGGAACAGCACCGGGCCCGCCGAGTCGCGCCGGATGAGCGACGGCGACGATCGCGAACAGGGGCGCCGTGACCAGCAGCACGATGCCCGCGACCACGAGGTCGAGCGAGCGCTTCAGCAGCCGGGAGAACGGCGTCAGGCGGACCGGCGGCAGGCTGACGAAGGGCAGTCCCTCGACGGAATGGACGACCACCACGGGGGCCGACGACGTCGAACAGGCGGGGCACCAGGTCGATCTGGACGTCGTGGGCGCTCAGTCGGCGGATGCGCTCGAGCGTCCCGCCGTCGGCCTCGCTCGAGAACGCCACGATGACGCGCTCGATGTCCAGCCGCTCGATGATCTCCGGCAGCCGCTCGGTGTCGCCGAAGACCGTCAGGTGCTCGGGCAGGTCCGCGCGCCGCGCCTTGGGGTGCGGGTCGAGGAACCCGACCACGTTGACGCCGTACTCGGGGTGGTTGATGAGCTTGCGCGCCACCAGCTGCCCCACGTCCCCGGCGCCCAGGATGATCGCGTTCTGCTGGAAGGAGGCGCTGTGCCGGCACCTGGCTGCGGACCACCGCCCGGGTCAGCGGCAGCACGAGCACGGCCGCGAGCCAGAACGTGACGAGCTTGTGCAGCTCGACCGTGCTCACCCCGGCGAGCAGGCAGCCCGCGAGCAGGAGCCAGCAGCAGACCGTGACGATGTGGAAGACGCCGACGACGTCGTCCACGCTGGAGTGGTCCGGGTTCCCCTCGTCGCGGTCGTAGAGGCCGTGCAGCTTGGCCACGACCGGCCAGAAGGGCAACGTGAGCAGGAACGCGGCCGCCTCGGTGCGCAGCGTGGCGTCCCCGCCGGGATCCTCGCCCGCGTACGCCAGGACCACGAGCCCGAAGGCGAGCGACAGCCCGACGAGGTCGGCGACCACCAGGCTGCGCCGCAGGAGCCGGCCGCGGCGGGCCCACCGACGCCGGTTCAGCAGCTGGCGCGTCCGCTCGTCCACGGCGCCGAGCAGGTCCGCGGCGGCCGACCTCGGGGTGTCGCAGCGCGGCGGCCCCCGTCCCAGCCCGGGCGGAGGATGACCGTCGACGCTGACAGGCGTGACTGCACGGCGGCCAGCCTCCCCCGCTGCGCCCTGCCGAGCAAAGGCCAGACTCGAAGGACCGGTCCCGCGATGGGGGCACTGGCCGTTCGGTCCGCCCCCATGACCAACCGATCGACGGGTAGGAGCGGGCGCGGCGCGACGATACGTTCGGCGCCATGGCGTCTCCGGTCACCCTCCCGCCGGCCCCGCGAGGCCGCGCTCCGGCGCCCTCCGGCCGTGGCTCGTCGGCGCCGGAGTCGTGGTCGCCGTGGAGATGGCGACGCATCTCGTGGACTTCGGCGCCGACGACCTGCGGATCAAGCTCCTCGATTCGGCGTACGAGTGGAGCTGGTCCCATCTCGTGGCGACGGCCGCGTTCGCGACGGCGAGCGGTCCTCGGCTTCGCCGGCGCCCACCGGGCCGCCGGCCACCGGCGCGCATGGCGGGCGATCGGCGGGCTGTTCGCGTTCTTCTTCGTGGACAACGTGACCCGCCTGCACGAGCACGTCGCGCACTGGCCCGTCGTCTACGCACCGCTCCTGGGCGTGCTGATGCTGTCGCTGGCGGTGGTCGCCTGGGACAGCGACCAGCGGCGCATCGTCCTCGGCGCCCTGACGCTGCTGCTCGCCTCGCTGGCCATCCACGTCCTGGGACCGAGCGCCGTGCGGGCGCTGGGCTGGGGACCCGACAGCTGGGCCTACCAGATCAAGGTCGCCCTCAAGGAGGGCAGCGAGCTGGCCGGCTGGGTGCTGCTCCTGCCGCCGCTGGCGAGGCTCGCACTCGACCCACGCTCGGCGGCGCCTTGAGCGTGCCGACCGCCGTCCTGCTCGCCGGGGGCGTGATCGTGGCGGCTGCCGGCCCTCTACGGGCTGACGGTCTCGGTCGCCGCCCTCTTCTTCCGCGCGCCCGACACCGCGCAGCAGCCGAGCACCAGGCTGATCGGTCCTGGTCCCCGCCCACGACGAGTCGGCGCTGATCGCGCGCTGCGTGCGGTCGCTGCGCGACCAGACCTATCCCGCGCAGCCTCTACCGGGTCGTCGTCATCGCCGACAACTGCACCGACGACACGGCCGCGCAGGCCGACCGAGGCCGGCGCGGACGTCGTCCTCGAGCGGCTGGCGCCGCGAGGCCCGCGGCAAGGGACACGCCCTGCGGTGGGCGATGGATCGGATGATCGCCGATCCCGCCGTGGACGCCTTCGCGGTCGTCGATGCGGACTCGATCGCCGACCACGCGTTCCTCAGCAGGCTCGTGCAGCCGTTGCACGACGGGCGCGCGCGCCGTGCAGGGAGAGTCGCTGCTCGACGCCGGCGCCGATGGCGACGGCTCGCTGCGGGTGTCGGCCTTCCTGCTGATCAACCGGGTGCGGCCGGCCGGGCGCGCGGTCCTCGGGCTGCCCATGACCCATCTGGCCGGCAACGGGATGCTGCTCACCCGCGAGCTGCTCTGCGAGAAGCCGTGGGAGGCCTACACCAGCGCCGAGGACCTCGAGTACAGCCTGGACCTCCAGGTGGACGGCATCCGCATCGTCTACGCGAGCGGCGCTGTGCTCCGGTCGCCCGCCGCGCCGAACGGGCGCGCAGCGGCACAGCAGCAGCTGCGCTGGGAGGGCGGCAAGTTCCATCTCGCCCGGACGCGGCTGCCGAGCCTCGTCGCGCGCGCGGTGCGCGAGCGCCGGCCGGCGCTGCTGGGCGTGGCCTTCGATCTCGCCGTGCCTCCGATCGGATGGCTGACGGCCGCGGCGCTCGCCGGCTCGCTCGCGGCCGGGGCCCTGGCGGCCGTGACGCCGGTGCCGCTCTGGACGCTGACGCCCTGGCTCGTCGGCCTGTGCTCGATCCCCCTGTCCGTCCTCATCGGGCTGCGGGCGGCAGGCGCGCCGCCGTCGGCGTACCGGGCGCTCCTGCGTGCCCCGCTGCTCGTCCTCGCGCAAGCCGCTGGGGGCGGCGAGACTCCTGCGGTTCCGCGGCGACACGTGGGTGCGGACCGAGCGGGAAGAGGCATGAGGATCCTCATCGTCTCGGCGCAGTTCCCCTACCCGCCCCGGTCGGGGTTCGCGATGCGCGTGTCCACCTCGCCCGCCGGCTGGCCGAGCGGCACGAGGTGACGCTGCTCAGCTACGCGACCGCGGAGGAGGCCGCCGCGGGAGACGGGCTGGCCGGATCCGTGCGCGTCGAGACCGTGGCCCGCGACGGCACGTCGATGCGCGGCAAGCGCGTCGCCCAGGCGCTGTCGCTCGCGTCTCCGCGACCCTTCAGCTGCCGCTCCGTCGACTCGCCCGTGATGCAGCGCGCCATCGACGAGCTGTGCTCGCGCGAGCAGTTCGACGTGATCCAGCTCGAGACCAGCCTGCTGTGCACGTTCACGTTCCCGCGCGGGTCGCGACTCGTGCTCGACGAGCACAACATCGAGTACGAGGTCCTGCGGCGGACGGCGGACGGCGAGCGCTCCGCGACCCGACGGCTCTTCAGCCGTCTCGAGGGCGCGCGGCTGCGCCGGTTCGAGCAGCGCTGCTGGTCCCGGGTCGACGCCTGCATGGTCACGTCCGACCGCGAGCTCCCGATCGTGCGCAGGCACGCAGGGCAGATCCCGGTGGGCGTCGTGCCCAACGGCGTGGACGTCGAGTACTTCACGGCCCGGCCCCGGAGACATCCGGTGCGCGGACCGTCGTCTTCAACGGCATCCTGACCTACCGGCCCAACGTCGACGCCGCCGAGCACCTGGTCGACGAGATCTGGCCGCTCGTCCTGCGCCGCCACCCCGATGCACGGCTGACCCTGGTCGGCCGCGCGTCGGAGCGAGGACCGCAGGAGGCTCACCCGTCCCGGCGTCGACGTCACGGGCGAGGTCCCCGACATCCGCCCGTACCTGCGGCGGGCGGCCGTGGTCGCCGTGCCGGTGAGGATCGGCGGGGGCACCCGGCTGAAGGTGCTCGAGGGCCTTGCGCTGGGGAAGGCGATGGTCTCGACGTCGCTCGGCTGCGAGGGCATCGACGTCCGCGACGGCGAGCATCTCCTCATCGGGGACGGGGCGGAGAGCTTCGCCTCCAAGGTGATCGAGCTCTTCGACGATCCCGCGAGGGGCGAGGAGCTCGGACGCGCCGGCCGGCGCCTCATCGAGCGCGCGTACTCCTGGGACCTCGTGGGTCGGCGGATGGCGACCGTCTACGCCGAGATGCTGCTCAGGACACCGCCGGAGCTGCCGCGCACTCGCTCCTCGCTCGCGTCCGACCTCCCGGTCTAGCCGGCTGCAGACGGCGAACGGGAGCCGGCGGCGGATCTGCTCGAGCTCCCCGGGCGTCAGCAGGTGCAGGACCCTCGCGAGGACCACGAAGGTGAGCAGACCGGCGGTGACCGACGGGATGGTCCCCAGGTCGTGGGCGGCGAAGCCGACCCCCAACATGCCGACCGAGGCCACGGCGCCCGCGGCGAAGCGCCGCAGCGCCCGTAGCCCGAGCACGCCGCGGCCCGCCAGGCAGAACCCCGCGGCGACGATGACGATCTCGGTCAGCAGGAGGCTCACGGCGGCGCCGATCGCGCCGTTGTGCAACCGCGACTGCGTCAGCGGGATCAGGACGAGGTTGATCGCGGGGTTCAGCACGGTCGCGCCCAGCATCACCCAGGTCCACACGAACTGCCGTTTGGCCGCGATCAGGACCTGGCTGAGCATGATGTTGAGGTACATGGGCGGGATGCAGAGGCCCAGGAGCACCATGACCGGCACGGCGCCGGCGTAGGCCGGTCCGTAGATGCGGTTGATCGCCGGATCGGCGACCAACGGCGATCCCCGCGGCGATCGGCAGGCCGACGACGAGGACGATCTCGATCGGCGCGCGCGCCGCGCGCTGCAGCTCGGACGGCGAGCGCTCGAAGACCGCCACGAGCCGGGGAAGCCACGCGGTGGCGATGAGCACGGGCACCACCATGAGCGTCTGGAACAGCTTCGTGCTCACGCCGTACCAGCCGACGACCGTCGGCGTCGTCATGACCGAGAGCATCGCCGCGTCGATCCAGAGGTAGAGCATGAAGAAGACGCCGAAGGCCCAGTAGGCCATGCTCTCGCGGGCCATGTGGGCGAGCTGCCGCGGAGTCGCGCGCCACTGCACGCGGATGTGCCGGCGCAGCCAGCCGATGTCCAGGACGAGCACGACGGCCGACATGACGAGCCAGCACCCGGTGAAGCCGACCGCACCGAAGCCCGCCACGGCGAGCGCGATGCCCAGCAGGCCCTGGACCGACTTGTTGATGACGTCCGAGTAGGCCAGGTACTTCATCCGCTCGATGGCCTGGAAGCCGGCCTGCATGGGCTCGGCGAGCAGCGTGAAGACAGTGGCCCCTCCGGCGAGATACAGCGCGAGCGTCCCGTCGCGCCCGTAGTCGGCGAAGTGGGCCCAGACCGCGATGGCGATCATGAACACCGGCGTCAGCAGCAGCCGCAGCAGGGTGCCGGTACCGATCAGCCGCCCGGCATCGGCGGGCGTCACGACGATCGCGCGCACCAGGTAGTTCCGGGTGCCGAAGCCGAGCACGGTGGCCAGCAGGCCGGTGACCGACCAGGCCGTGACGATGAGCCCCATCCCGGCCGGCCCGAGCAGCCGGGGTACCACGAGGGTCCAGGCCAGGGTCATCGTCCAGGTCACGAGCTGGCCGCTCGCCATGGCGGCGATGTTCCGTCCGACGCTCGCCCGGCCGAGCGCGGGGAGCGGCGGGAGGGCGTCCTCGGAGGGTGCTGTCGTCGCCAGATCGGTCATCGGCGAGCTCAGTCGAACAGCGGGAGCCGTCCGTCCAGGACGTAGGCCGGCGCGGCGTCGTCGCGCTCGGCGACCGGCTTCGCAGGGACCCCTGCGACGACCGTCAGCGGCGGCACGCTGCGGGTGACGACGGCCCCGGCGGCGACCACGCTGCCGCGACCGAGCGTGACGCCGGGCATGATCATCGCCCGGGTGCCGATCCAGACGTGGTCCTCGATGACCACCTGGCGCAGCACGACGCCGAACAGCGGGTCGTCGACGCCGTGCGACGCGGTGAGGACCGTCACCTCCGGCGAGATGCTCACGTTCTCGCCGATGTGCAGCGAGCCGCGGACGTCCAGGCGGCAGTCGCGGTTGACCCGCGAGTGGCGCCCGACGATGAGCCCGTCGCGCCGGACCTGGCCGGGGCCGTAGAACCACAGGTGACAGCCGAGGTGGATCCCGGCGCCGCGGCCGATCCGCGCCCCGAGCACCCCCTCGTACCACAGCCGCCGCAGGGCGAAGCTGGGCACGGCGGCGATCACGTGGTTGGTCAGGTACTGGAGGGTGCGGACCGCGACGAGCTTCAGCCGGCCTCCGTCGCCGCAGGTCTCCGGCTCCGCCGGCGCCCGCACGGGCAGCTCCTCGATCATGCGCCGACTCCCGCCGGGCCGCGCGTCGCTCGCGGCGGGCCAGCCGCCGGCCGGCCTCGGCCAGGCCCAGCAGGCCGCCGGTGACGATCGCGATCCGGTAGAAGAAGAACCCCTGGTCGGTCGCGCCCTCCAGCGCGTAGGCGACGAGCAGGCCCGCCAGCACCGCGCCGACCGCGGCGATCTCCCGATCGGCCGTCCGCGCCAGCCGGCACCCGGCGATGATCCCCGCCCCGATCAGCGCCCACATCGCGACGGCTCCGAGCAGGCCCATCCGCATGAGGATGTAGAGCACCCCGTTGTGCGGGACGTAGGTGATCAGCGGATCGATGCCGCTGATGTCCACGATCGGGAGGGCGTAGTCGATCGGCACGCCGAATCCGCGCCCCACGAGCCCCGCCTGCCCGATGTTGTACTTCAGGTTGTCGTTCTCCTGCTCGCGGTACAGGTCCGAGGAGGCATCCCGCGGATCGGGGGCGACCATGGAGTGCAGGGCGCGGGCCGGCTGCGCGAGCCCTCCGGTCTTGTTCCAGTAGGCGGGGAGGTACACCGCGCAGATCGCGAGCGTCACGAGCGCCGTCCGGCCGAGCACCCGCCTGCGCGAGGGCAGCGAGCGGTATCCGACGACCGCGAGCGTGATCAGGCCGCCGCCGAGGATGAGCCACGCGGCCCGCCGGTTGTTCACCAGATCCGCCGCGATGACGAGCGGGAGCATCCACGTGGCGGTCCGGACGAGCCGGCCCTCGACCCCGTACAGCCGCAGCGCGGCGACGAGGAGGATGAACAGCGTGAACGTGTAGGCCTCCTCATGGCCGAGCACGGCCTCGGGGCGAGGGTTCAGGTGGCGGATCTGCACGAAGATGAAGAGCCCTTGGAGGGCCTTCAGGCCGATGACGGCGACGAGCATCCAGAGCGCTGCGCGCAGGGCGGCCCTGCTGCGGATGAGCACCGCGGTGAGGAAGTAGGCCGACGCCAGGTAGACGAACGGCCGCGCCTCCATGAACGCGACCCGCATGTCGCCGTGTCCGGCGACGCCGACCGCGATCCCGAGCGATCACCACGCAGAGCAGCCCGCCGATGGCGAGGCTCACGTGCGAGCGAGGACGCCACCGCGGCCCCCAGTCGAGGCTCTTGACGAGGTACAGGACGAAGGCGCCGGCCAGCAGCAGGTCCACCGGCTGCATGTGCAGCGAGCCGATGCCGCGGAACAGCGGGATGGACGACGTGATCGGGATGTGGGCCGTCAGGACGACATCGCCCGCTCCTGGCTCGTCGACGCCCGTGGACGCGACCCCCTGCCCGACCTGCTCGATCAGCAGCGCGGCCGCGATGAGGACCAGCGGGGCGATCTGCGGGCGCCTCCACAGCGCCACGGGGACCAGCAGGATCGCGATCCCGACGACGGCCACCGCCTGGCCGGTGGCGGCGAGCTGCCCCGCCATCCACCCGACCAGCGCGCCGGCCAGGGCCAGCGACACGACGAGCCGGACCCTGCGCGCCATCCCTGGCGGCCGGCGCGGGAACCGCCCGGAAGGCCGACCGACGTCAATGCAGGGCCCCGTAGCCGGCGAACACCATGATCAGCACCGCGGCCGTGGTGAGGAGGGCCGCGCGCCCGGCGTTGCGCCACGTCATCCGGCTCGTTCCCAGCGCGACGTAGGCGATCAGCAGTGCGAAGCCCCACTGCGTCATCGGTGGTCGCGGGAGTCGCGGTCCGCCTCCGGTACGACGAACAGCGCGCCCGCTCCCGCCGGTACCCAGGCGGCGTCCGACTGCCGGACCTCGACGCCGTTGGTCCCGTTGCCGCCCGCGACCGCCGGGCCCCGCCGGTGCGCGGCCGCAGGCTTCGTCCTCCCACGGGTCGCGCCGGGTGGGCGTCAGCACCACCACGGCGAGGAAGCTGATGACGAGCCCGGCGAACAGGCCGCCGAGGATCGCCATGACCCGGCGCTTGATCCCGCTGGTGGGCCCGACCGGCACCGTCGGCGCGTCGAGGACGTGCACGGCGCTGCCGTCCGACCCGGCCTGCGCCGCCCCGGCCGCCTGGCTGAGGCTGGCGTTCGCCTCGTTGAGCTGGGTGCTCGCCGCGCCCTCGGCGGTCTGCAGCGCGGCGAGGTTCTGATCCGCGGCGCCGCGCCCGCGATGCGACCGCTCGTACGCGGCGATCTGGTCGTGGAGCGAGCTCAGCGTCTTCGACGCCGCCTGGACCTGCGAGCGGTAGTAGTCGACGGCCACCTCGTTGTGGCGCCGGCCCAGATTCGTGCTGTCCCGCTCGAGACCCGTCACGATCGCCTGCAGCGTGCTGCGGGCGATGGCGGGAGTCCCTCCGGTGTAGCTGATCTGCAGCACCTGCGGGCCCGGGGTGATGGTGGTGACGTGCTGCGGGCCGAGCGCCGACATGATCTGGTCCTGGAGCGACGGCGGGCCCGTGAGCTTGGACAGCAGCGCGCTCGGGCCGAAGCCGTCGGACGCCTGGGTGGCCAGGTACTGCTTGAGCCCGGAGCTGTCGGCCACGGTGGTCATGAAGCTGCGTGTGGTGAGCAGCTCCATGAGCACCTGCTGCTCCTGCTGAGCCGGCGGCAGCTCGGCCGGATTCAGGTTGCCCAGCGACGATTGCGCCGACGCGGGCTTGTCGACCCACAGGCTCGCCGTCGCCTCGTAGGACTTGGGGTGACCGAACGACGTCCAGGCCGCGAGGATCACGGCGAACACGACCGGCAGCGCCAGCAGCAGCCGGTGTCGCCGGAACGTCTGTCTGTAGAGAGCCGACTTGGTCACGGATTCCTTTCCTGTCATCGTCCTGCCTAGCCGAGCCCCGCGAAGTGCGCCTTCACGTAGGCGCCGTACGCGTTGGCCGGGGTCCCGTCGTAGTCGCTGATCAGCGCGCTGCAGTCGCCCCACGTGTTCCACACCCACGGCTCGTAGCCGACGCCGTGCTGGTCCGCCCAGGTGAGGAACGCGGAGATGTTGGTCGCGTCGCATGAGGACGCGTCGAAGGTCTCGCCCGTCTCGCCGAGGAGCACGGGATGGCCGGCGGCGAGGATGGGCGCGACGGTCGCGTCCAGGCACGACACGGTGCCGCAGGTGTTCTTGCCGTACAGGTGCATCTCCGCGATGAGCTGGCCGCTCGGATCGGAGGGCATGTGCTGCAGCCAGGACGACATGTTGTTCGCGAAGTCGATGCCCGGGATGGCGATGACGCCCGCGTAGCCGTTGGCGCGCATCACGTCGACGGCCTGCTGCATCCCCGCTGTCGCGTACGGGGTGTTGTCGGGGCCGAAGGTGGCCTCGCACACCCCGCCGTGCAGGAAGCAGTCCGCGTCGACGACCGTCTCGCCCCAGGGCGCGAGGATCACGCCGGGGTCGTCCTTGAACGTCCTCGCCATCGAGGCCCACATCGCGGGCGAGTGGTCGGCATCGGGGCTGCCGGACTGGTAGGTCGCCGGGTAGTCTCCCGGGTGCCGCCCACATCAGCGAGAGCTCGGCGTACATCCCGTGCTGGTGCAGGAGGTCGACGTAGCGGACGATCGCGTCGATGTAGTTGGCTCCGGAGTACGCCGCGGGGACGCCGTTGATGCCGAGCCAGCAGTCCTCGTTGAGCGGGATGCGCACGATGTTCGCGTTCCAGGCGCGGATCGCCGCGACGGAGGCCGCGTCGCTGGGACCGTCGAAGATGTCATAGCCCTGGACGCAGGCGTACTCGGTGCCGGCGCGGTTGACGCCGTGGAGGTGCACGGGCACGCCGGTGTCGAGGACCTCGTTGCCCGAGACGTGCAGGCCCGCACGGCCGTCGACGGGGCGCGGCGAGCGCGCGCTGGGAGGCGCCGGCGCCCTGACCCGCGTGCGTGGATGGCGCGCTGCGGATCACGCTCGTGGCCTGCCGCGACACGGCGGAGGAGCTTCCCTGCCGGTTGCGGGCGATGACCTTCACGCGCATGCGCCGGCCGACGTCACGGCTGCCCCAGCACGTAGGTCGACCCGCGGGCCGCCGCGCTGGGCGGCGCGAAGCAGTGCCCGCCGTCGGCGTCGCAGCGCAGCCAGCGGTAGGCGAAGCGCGAGGCGCCGGCCCAGTGTCCGCGCACCGCCCGCAGGCGGTGCCCCTCCTGGGCGGCACCGGTGACCCGCGGCAGTCCGCGGGCGACGGGCGCACCCTCGCGGTGGTCTCGTGCGCATGCGGACGACGCCACCGCCGCGAGAGCCCCGGCGAGGACCACGGAGACGACGATCAGCGCGCGGCGGGACGAGGGCATCGGGGGACAACCATCGCCCGCCGGGACGCCACCGGACAAGACCAGAAGGGAACCCCCGTCGGGCGGGTGGGGACGGGGGCCGGACTCCCCGAACGGTCGGGGCGCCGCTCAGCGGTCACGGGAGCTGAACGTGACCCCGGGAGGGAAGGACGGGGGCGTCCAGCGGACGAACCCCCTGGCGGCCCACGAGCGGCGGCTGAGATGCCGCTTCACCTGGGCGATGTAGGCCTGCTGGCCGTCGTTGTTCCACGGATAGGGCTGGAACCAGCCGCCGACGCTCTTCCACGCCTGGCACGGGACGTAGGAGCCATCGCCCCAGGCGGTCCGGGCGCCGCCCGGGTCGTCGTAGTACAGGCGCAGGGTCGCCGCCTGGTAGTCCAGGTTGAAGGCCACGGACTTCCATCGCAACGGCTCGGTGCCGGCGCCCACCGATCCGTCGGGGATCCACTTGACCTGCGTGATGCCCAGCGACGTGTACACGCTCCTCGAGCCCGGCACACGCGCCTGCGGCGGAGCGAGCTGGTACCAGGCCGCGCTCACGTCGAGCTCGTCGCCGAGCTGGAACTGGCTCCACTGCGACTCCTGGACGAACTCCGCGCGCAGCCAGTCCTCGGGGACGCCCCACTTGTGCGCGCTCCACTGGATGAGGTCGTCCGTGGACGGTCCGGGGCAGGCCGTCGCGGCCGTCCACGAAGCGCAGGTACGGGTTGAGCTCCAGGACCGGCTGGCCCAGTGACGTGCGGGCCTGCCGGAACGCCTGCAGCTCCGCGTCGGTCGGCACGTACGTGGTCGCCGGGCCGTACCGGACGCCGGCGACGGTGAACGGCCGGGCGTTGTAGGGGCGGATCTCGGGCCGATGGGTCACGCGGGCCGCCGCGCGCGCATCCGGCAGGGGGGTGAACGTCGACGGCCGCGCGGTACCGGCGTTGCGGTTGCACGGCGCCCAGCGCGTCGCCGGGTGGCGCTCCGCCGCCGGCGGGACCTGCGCCCGCGAGCGCACCGCGCGCTCGATCGGCCAGGAAGCCGAAGACGGCGACCGCCGACATGGCCGTGAGGACGGCGAGGCGGACGCTCAGCCGTCGCATGCCCGGCCGTCAGCTCTGCCGGCCGGCGAGCGCCTGCTCGACCAGCGCGAGGTACCGCTCGCGCTGGCGCAGCCAGCGATAGGCCTGGTTCTGCTCCTCGGCCCGCTCGACGAGCTGGTGGCCGAGGTGCGGCTGGGCGAACACCTCCTCGATCGCGCGCGCGAGGTCCGCGTCGTCGTCGGCGTCGAAGTACTGCAGGCAGTCGTCGGGGAACGACGCCATCACCGACGTGGTGCGCGAGCAGATCACCGGCCGGCGCATCGTGATCAGGTCGAACATCTTGTTGCACTGGGTGAGGTCGCGGAACGCGTCGCGCTTCATCGCGACGACCCCGGCATCGGCGTCGGCGATCGCGGCCACGAGCTGGTCGACGGGCACGAAGCCGTTGAAGCTGACGCGGTCGGTGAGACCGAACTCCTCGACCATCCCGCGCAGCTCGTGCTGGTAGGTGCCTTCGCCGTAGATCTCGAGCGTCAGCCCCGGGATCTGATCGTCGAGGCGGCGCAGCGCGCGGATGATCGTGTCGAGGCCGTAGCGCTCCTCGATGGTCCCGTGGCAGATCAGCGAGAACCGTCCGGTCCGGCGGTCGCGGCGAGGCGGGAACGATCTGGGGGTCGAAGATCGCCTCCTCGCTGCTGTTCATCACGACGCTGATCCGGTCGGCGTCCGCCCCGCGTGAGACGAAGGCGCTCCGCATCTCCTCCGTGCAGGTCATCGCGAGGTCCGCGAAGCGGATGCTCGCCTGCTCCAGCCTCGCCAGAGCCCGGACGCCCGGATGTCGCAGCGTCGTGCCGAACTTCGAGGCGAAGAACTCCGGCATGAGCTCGTGGAGGTCGACGATGACGGGCACGCCCCGCAGGCGAGGCCCGGCCGCCGCGAAGACGAGCCAGTCCGGGATGGTGTTCACCTGGACCAGGTCGAACCGACGGCGGAGATCGAGCAGGCCCAGGTACAGCGCGGCCAGCAGGGGGAAGGCCAGTACTCGAACGCGTACCGCAGGATGCCCCCGCGGCGGTGCGTCATCGGCAGCCGGTGGATCTCCACGTCGCCGTACCGCTCGCGTCTGACGCTTCCCGGCGACCGCATGCAGATGACGGTGACCCGGTGGCCGGCGTCCGCGAGCGCGTTGATCTCGCGGCGGACACGGACGTCCTCGGGTACGAAGAAGGCGCGAACGACGCAGATGCGGGCCATGGCGGTGATTGTCCGGCCACGCAGCGTTCGCGAACACTCCACGAAAGTCCAGAGCCATCGCGCTCGCGGGCGCTGGACGGATGCCCGGTCTCTGTCTCCGTTCGGATGGAGTTCCACGCCATCACCGTCACCGGTGGAGAAGATGCGGCCGCACGACGGCGTCTGGTCCGGAGAGGAGCTGATGGACGGTGACGACGAAGCACCGCGGCGACATCGATGACCTGCTCGGCGCGCTTCCCTCGGCTCCCGCCGACTGGACGCGACGCGCGAAGGAGCTGCCGCTGCTCCAGCGCGCGCTGGAGCTCCTCGACGAACGCTGCCCACGCGCGGATCTCGCCGAGCACAGGCAGGAGGTCGACGCCGCGCTGCGGGAGGTCGGCCTGGAGCCCGACGACCGGCGCGCGCGGATGCTGGGGCGTCTGCGCGAGGTCCGCGACGAGCGCTGAGGCACGGCCCGCGAGGCGCGCGAGCTGCTCACCCGGAGGGCCCCGACGCACCGCGAGGTCCGCGTACCAGGACGGTGGGCACCGGCGATGATCTCGCCATGGCTGCCGCGCTCCCGGGCCTGACAGAGGCGAACCGCCGCTGGTGGACGCTCGCCGGCAGTTGCATGGGCCTCTTCGTGCTCATGCTCGACTCGACAGTCGTCAACGTCGCGCTCCCGGACATCGCGCGCGGTCTGGACGCGACGCTCGCCGGCCTGCAGTGGGTGCCCAACGCGTACCTGCTGGTGCTCGCCTCATGCGTCGTGAGTGCGGGGCGCGCCGGCGATGTCCTCGGCCGCCGGCGTGTGTACGTCGCCGGCATGGCGGTGTTCGCGGGCGGCTCGGCGCTTGCGGCGCTCTCGCAGTCCGAGCAGATGCTCGTCGGCGCGCGGGCCGTCCAGGGCCTGGGGGGTGCTGCCTTGATCGGGCTCTCGCTGGCGATCGTGTCGAGCGTGTTCCCTGCGGGCGAGCGCCCCCGGGCGCTCGGGATCTGGACCGGCGTGTCGGCGCTCGCCCTGGGGATCGGACCGCTGGTCGGCGGAGCCGTGGTCGAGGCGGCGAGCTGGCGCTGGCTGTTCTGGCTGAACCTGCCTTTCTGCCTGCTCGGCGTGGTGCTCGTGCTCGGCTCGACCGCGGAGCAGCGCGACGAGACGGCGTCACGCCGGATCGACGTCGCCGGCATGGTCACGGTCGCTCTCGGGCTCGCCGCGATCGTGATCGCACTCCTGGAGGGGAAGCGTGGGGCTGGACCTCCGCGGCCACCCTCGGCGTCGCCGCGGCCGGGGTCCCCCGCTCGTGGCCTTCGGTTCATCGAGCATCGCGTCCCCTCGCCGATCGTGGAGTTCGGCCTCTTCCGCAACGGGCCGTACCTCGGGGCGAGCGCAGCGGGGTTCTGCCTCGTCGGCTGTTACTGGACGCTGATGTTCCTGCAGCCGCAGTACCTGCAGACCGGCCTCGGCTACGGCGCGCTGACGGCCGGCGTGCTGATCCTGCCGATGACCGCACCGATGATCGTCCTGTCACCGCTGGGGGGACGGCTCATCGACGGTTCGGCGTCCGCGGGCTCATGACCGTCGGGATGGCGTCGGCACCGCCGGCCTCGTCGTGCTGGCGCAGGTCGACGGATCGACGGGCTACGGCCTCCTGCTCGTCGGCTACCTGCTGTTCGGGATCTCGCTCGGTCTCGTCTACGCACCGATGTCGACCGCGGCGATGGCAGCCATGCCGCGGGAGAAGGCGGGGATCGCCGCCGGTGTGCTGGCGATGAACCGGGTGCTGGCCGGCGCGATCGTCATCGCGGCTGCCGGTGCGATCTTCCAGGCGGGGCTCGACGCGGACGTCCGTGCGGGCGAGGTCGAGCGAGCGGCGCTCGCGTCCGCGCTCTCCGGCGCGGTGTGGCTGCTCGCAGGCCTGGGCGCGATCGGCACCGTCGTGACCTGGGCGTTCGTGCGATCGGACAGCGACACCGAGGTGGCTCCGGAGCACCAGGCGCACCGCCATTTCCACCTGCCGTGGGTGGTCGACTCCGCGAGCGCCGTCGCACCCGGGCGACGATCCCGACGAACGGCGTGAGGATCATCACGGAGGGCGCCTCAGCCGCCCGGCGCGATCGACGCGCGAGGCGAACGTCCTGGTCTCGAGGAGGTCCAGCGCGATCGTGTCGGTGACGGGCGGCAGGAACCGCGTGCCGCCACCGACGACGACCGGGTAGCGGAACACGCGCAGCTCGTCGACGAGGCCCAGCTCGATCGCTGCCGCGGCCAGGCCGGCGGCCCCGGGCTCGCCGCCGCGCGTCGACGGGTCCGTCTCCCACGGCAGCATCGTCTCGTAGAGCCTGCGGCCGCACAGCTGCCGAAGCCGATGAGTTGCGCCGGCGGGATGCGTCTACCAGGACGTACGCCATCGAGCCACCGACTGGAGACCCACCATGACCGTTCCCGCACACCCCGGCCGCATGCTGTTCGTGAACATCCCCGTAGCGGACCTCGCGCGCAGCAAGGCGTTCTTCGCCAAGCTCGGGTTCAGCTACAACCCGATGTTCACCGACGACACCGCCGCCTGCATGCTCGTCGGCGAGCACGCCTTCGTCATGCTGCTCAGCCGCGAGAAGTTCGCGGAGTTCTCCAAGCTGCCGATCGCCGATCCCACGACGCACGCGCTGGCGCTGTACTGCTTCAGCGTGTCGTCCCGCGAGGAGGTCGATGCGGTCAGCGCCGCTGCGCTGGCAGCGGGCGGAGCCGAGGCCGATGACGCCGAGGACCACGGCTTCATGTACTCACGCAGCTTCTTCGACCTCGACGGCCACGGCTGGCAGGTCATGTGGATGGACCCGGTGGCGGTGGAGCAGGGGCCCGAGGCGTCCGCGGCCTCCGTGCAGGGCGCCGACGCTGCGGCCTGACGAATCACCGCGTTCCGCAGGTGCGACGTCGTCGTGCCTGCAGCG
Source organism: uncultured Solirubrobacterales bacterium (assembly GCA_963837655.1). GTDB lineage: Bacteria > Actinomycetota > Thermoleophilia > Solirubrobacterales > Solirubrobacteraceae > CAVVSD01. The sequence continues at coordinate 2,948 of CAWIOK010000019.1, read as the reverse complement.
GAAGCTTCAGGCCCGGCCCGCGTCGCTGCTGAGTTGACGTGTGTTCGCGGCGTTGCCGCGACGGCCGCTCAGCGTCGAACGGCGGAGGCGTGATGACGACGGTCGAGGCGGACGGCATCACGTTCGGGGTCGAGCACTTCGGCGACGCGGCGGCGCCGCTGGTTCTGCTCGCCGGCGGCCCGACCATGCTCTCCTGGCCCGACGCGCTCTGCGCGGCGCTCGCGCGCGGCGGGCGCCACGTCGTGCGGTACGACCTGCGCGATGCCGGCGCGTCGACCACCGTCGATCCCGAGGCTCCGGCGTACACGCTGCGCGATCTCGCCGCCGACGCCGCGGTGCTCGCGCGCGAACTGGACGACCGGCCGGCGCACCTGGCGGGTATCGGCGTGGGCGGGATGGTCGCTCAGGTCGCCGCGCTGGACCACCCGGACGCGTTCTCGGCGCTGACGCTCGTCGGAACGCGGCCCGTCGCACCTGGCCCGGTCGACGACGACCTACCCGATCATGACGGGGCGACGATGGGCCGGCTGTTCTCCCGTTCGATGCCCGACTGGTCCGATCGCGCCGCGGTCGCGGAGTTCGCCGCCGAGGGTGCGGAGATCCTCGGCGACGAGCCCGCTGCCGCACGCGCGACCGCCGCGCGCAAATGGGACCGCACGCCGAGCACGGAGCCCGCGGTGCAGATGGCCAACCAGCTGGGCACGGTGTTCGCCAAGCTCGACTGCCAGCCGCGCTGGCGCGAGCGCCTGTCCGAACTCGCGATCCCGACGCTCGTGGTGCACGGTCGCCGCGATCCGTTCTTCCCTGTCGGCAACGGCGAAGCGCTCGCGCGTCAGATCCCCGGTGCGCGGCTGCTCGTGCTCGAAGGGGCCGCGACGGCGATCCCCGAGGCGGCGGCCGGTGAAGTCGCGGCGGCGATGCTCGCGCTGTAGGGGGACATCTCGGAGCCGGTGGGGTGTGGTGACGCCCACACCTTGAGTCGGTGTCCCAGGAGGGCTGCGCGGCGCAGCATGGTCGGGCACATCGCAAGCCGCCGCCAGGAGAGCGACACATGTCCGCCGGCCCCATCCACAGACCGCCCATAGCTGCCCGCGGGCGGCGCCCGACTCTGACGCTCGCCGCCGCGTTGGCGGTGGCGTGCTCGGGTCTCGGGCTCGCTGTCTCAGCGGCGCCCGCCCACGCCGACGGCCACGCGTGGGACTACCTCATGCCCCCAGTCGGCGCCTGCGGCCCGGCGGAGAACGACGCCGACGCCGCGCCCATCGATCAGACCAGGGCCGGCGTCTGCGTGGCCAACGCAGTGCGTCAGAACCACGGTCGCGCACGCCTCGCGCCGGAGGGTGGCCTGGCCCGCTTCTACCTCGCCGGCTACTTCAAGGCGCGCGACGTGAGTGGTGCCCCAACGATCCGGTTCACACCCCTGCGGCCGGCAGACGGGCTACTGGATCAACCGGTACCGCTACCGCCTCGATTGCACCAGTGGCTACTGGTCGGAGAACATCTGCACGGGCTGGGGCTACCCCTCCAACACCGCGCGCGAGGCCCTGCGCTGGTGGGTGAACTCGGACGCTGGGCACCGCGACGGGCTGCTCAACCCGATGTTCACGAAGAGCGGCATGGGCGTCCGCCGCGTGGCGGGCACCTACCAGGGTCACCCCGACACCCAGATCTGGGTGCAGTACGTCTGCAACTGACGCTTCGCTCACAGGCGCCCCGGTGATCACCGGGGCGCCGACGCGGTGCGATGCGACGGCCTGGCAGTCGACTTCGTCGTCGAGTCCGATCGCGCCCAACTCAGTGAGATCGTGCAGCGGGTGCGGGACGGGCGGCTGCAGACCAACATCGGCAACGTCGCGACCCTCGACGATGCCGTCGCCGCGCTGTACCCGACCGAGCGGATCACGGGAAGACGACGATCATTCGCGTTCGTCCATAAGAACTCGCAGACCTGCAGCGGCCCCTGTCACGACGTAACGGCGGCGTCGTCGTCGCCACGACCGCCAGCCGCTGCCTTCCATGCCACGAGAGCGCGGCGGGTCCCCTGCGCTCTCGTTCATCGCCCAAGGCGGTAGCGGCGGCTCAGGCTTGAGGTATCCGACGCCGGCGGAATCCGGTGAATGCCGCCGAAGCCAGGAAGGCTGCCAGCAGGCCCAGCCAGGCGAGGGCCGTGGTGTCGATGGCGTCGACCCGCGGCTTTCCCACGTGGGTCAGCGGAGACAGGTTCACCACCCAGTCCGGAAGCTGTAGACCCGAGCCGAGCAGCCCGATGAACGTGACCGCGCCAAACACTGCCCAGGCCAGGGCGAACGCACGGGGAGCGAATCCGTAGAGCAGCACCGGGACGGCTGCGATGACCAGTTCGGCCGGCAGGTAGGCCAGTCCCGATTTCAGCAACGTGCCGAGGTAGCCGGAGTCACCGGTCGAGAGGGCTGTGGTGGCGGCGAACACGACAGCCGAGACGACGACGAGCGCCACCAGGCCGGTGGTCACGACCAGCACTTGTGCGCCGAGCCACCGCGTCCGGCCCAACGCTCCGGCGAGGACGGGTTCTAGGCGGCCAGCCGCCTCCTGCGTCGGAGTGAGCCGAGGGCCTGGACGACGTAGCCGCAGGCGATGATTGCGAGGTAGACCTGGGTCGACGCAAGGAAACCGTCGGCGGCGTTCTCCTGGGTGATCCCCATCGCCTTGCTCAGCGATGGGTTGCCGAGGATGGCGCCGACGACTTGCTGTGCCAGCGCGCCCATGACCGCGGCCAGCGCGACCGATCCGACCATCGACCCGAAAGATGAGCCGCGCTGACAGTGCAGCGCCAGGCCGAGGGGTCGGACGAGCCAGGGCGAGGCGGAGGGTTGACCTGGTCCTTCTTGGCGGTACAGCGCCGCACCGAGGTCCCGGCGACCGGCCAGCGCGACGGCAAGGATGGACAGCCCCGTCCGCGACGATCACGG
>CAWIOK010000018.1:0-30671 GCA_963837655.1 uncultured Solirubrobacterales bacterium | reverse complement strand
GCGAGGAACTCGTCCGCCAGCGCCTCCACGAGCCCGCCGAGCCCGCCTCGCTCCTCGGCGAGTCGCCGCTGGCGCCCGTCGGCGCCGTCGGCCGCGATGTCGGCGACGGCGGCGAGCTCGGCGGCGCACCCGAGGTCCTCCGCGTGCGGCGCGCACACGTCGATGACGGTGCCCAGGAGCTCGGCCAGGTCGATCCGCTGCGCGGTCAGGGGATCGACGAAGCGCGCGTGGACGCCGTCGCGCGTCGCCAGGAAGCGGTTCTCGTCGAGCACCTCCTGGGCGTGCGATCGCCTTCGTCGGACGCGAGGCCCTCGGTCGCCTCCAGCGCGCGCGAGGCACTGCACGAGCGCGACCAGCGCGGCCGACGTCGGTCCAGCCGGGATCTGCGCGTCCATGATGCGGATCTCGATCGTGCCGAAGCGCGGCTGCGGGCGGACGTCCCACCATAGGTAGGTCGGGTCGGGCATCGTGTCCGTGCGGATGAGCAGGTCGACGATGTCGGCCGCACTCGCCGTAGTCCGCGAACGCGCGCGGGATGCCCACGCGCGGGAACGCCTGGAACAGCGGCGTGCGCGCCGACGCCAGGCCGGTGTCGCGGCCCTGCCAGAACGGCGAGTTCGCCGACAGGGCCAGCAGGAGCGGCAGGTGCGACGCGCATGCGGTTGGCCACGCGGATCGCGACCTCCGGGTCGGGCACTCCGACGTGGACGTGCAGCGCGAACGTCGGCTCGCGCCGCGCGAGCGCGCGCACGGACCCCATGACCTCCTGGTGGCGGGCGCCGGGCGCGACGACCATCTCGTCCCAGACCGCGAACGGATGCGTCCCAGCGACGCCGGCCGTCAGGTGCAGGCCGCGCAGCAGGCTCGAGATGTCCATCCCGCAGCTGCGCGAGCTCCGCGATCGCCCCCGATCTCGAATGCGCGCGTGGACGCCGGCCGTGAGCTCGACGGCGGCGGAGTGTGTCTGGAGCTGACGCTCGTGCACAGCGCGTCGGGCAGCGCGTCGAGCACGTCACCGATCGACTGGGCCAGGGCCCCGCCGCGAGGCTGGAGGAGCATGACCTCCTCCTCAACGCCCACCGTGTAGGGCTGCCATGAGCGGTCGGCGCGCCACGCCCACCACGGCTCCTCCGCCGCTATGCCACCGCCTCCACGCCCTGCCATTCCATTGCCTCGTCCACGAACTCCGCGAGGAGGTCGCCCTGCACGGGCTGGGACTCCGAGAGGCTCTCCGCGTGCCACTCACGCCGACCACGAACCGCGCGCCCGGATCCTCGACGGCCTCGATGACGCCGTCCGGGGCCCACCCGACGGCCCGCAGCCCGGCGCCGAGGCGTTCGGTGGCTTGGTGGTGGAAGGAGTTCACGTCGATCTGCGTCGTCGCGGCGACCGCGGCGAGCCGTGACCCCTCGGCGACCCGCACCGCGTGGGTCGGGACTCGCCCCGCCTCTCCTGACGGTGGCGCAGCGCACCCGGGTGCTCGGTCGGCAGGTCCTGCACCACCCTTGCCGCGGGCGACGTCGAGCGCCTGCATCCCGCGGCAGATGGCCAGGATCAGAAGCCGCGCCGCTCGCCCGCGCGGATGAGGGCCAGCTCGAAGACGTCGATCTCGCGCTCGGTGGGCCCGAGCGCCGGATGCGCCGTCCGGCCGTAGGTGCCTGGATGCAGATCCGGGCCGCCCGTGAGGAGCAGCCCGTCCAGGCGCGCGACGAGCAGGTCGATCACCTCGGGGAGCACCGGCGGAAGGATCACGGCATCGCGCCCGCGCGCTCGAGCGACCGCGGGTAGCTGAGGCCGAGTGCCAGCTCGCGCATCGGCGGCTCGGACTGGGCCCGCTGGCGCGCGCTCTCGGCATGGCCAGCTCAGACCACGTGAGACCGATGAGCGGCCGGAGGTGCGCTGCGGGACGGACTGACCTCACCACGCATTGTGCAGGTACTTCCGGCGGCGTGTGTTGGACATTCGTCGAAAACGGCACGAACTGCCCTGGCCCCCCGGTCGAAGGCCCGCACGCCACGTCCGACGTCGTCGTGGAACCACCCGAGAGTTCTCAGTGGATTCACATGACCGGGCGGGGGGTATCCGCGGCGCATGAGGGTCAGGGGGGTGGTCACCGCGCTGGTGGCCGGGCTGATGACGGATCGGCGCGTGCGGTGATGAGAGTGGTTCGTCCGGGACGGTGTCGCTCGATTTCTGGGCGTACAACGAGCCCGGCGGGACTCCGCGCGGCGGCAATCGCTGCAGCGCGGAGTCCGACGGCCGCTACCGCATCAACTTCAACGCGCTGGGCAACGATCCCAACACCCAGCGCCAGGCGCTCGTCCGCAGACTCGCGGCGGGCGACTCGTCCATCGACATCATCAGCATGGACGTCGTCTCACGGCGGAGTTCGCCGAGGCAGGGTGGATCCTGCCGTTCCCCGAGGACGTGGCTGCGCAGATCAAGGAGGGGACCCTGCAGGGGCCGCTGGACACGGCGACCTACAAGGGCAAGCTCTACGGCGCGCCCGCGAACTCCAACACGCAGCTGCTGTGGTACCGCAAGGACCTGGTGCCGAACCCGCCGACCACGTGGTCAGAGATGATCGACATGGCGGTCAAGATGCCGAAGGCGGGCGCATCGAGATCCAGGGTGACGCCTACGAGGGCTACACCGTCTGGTTCAACTCGCTGATCCAGTCCGCAGGCGGTCAGATCCTCGCGTCGCCGACGAAGGTCGCGATGCCAGAAGGTCCGACGAAGGCGGCGCTGGCGTCATCGAGAAGCTGGCGAACTCGAAGGCGGCCGACCCGTCGCTGCCGGCCCAGCGCGAGGACCAGAACCGCCTCGCGTTCGAGACCGGCGGCGCGGCGTTCCAGGTGAACTACCCGTTCATCTACCCGAGCGCCCGGGACGACAAGTCGCCGATCTTCAAGGACATCGCGTGGGCGCCGTATCCAAAGGTCGACCCCGACAAGCCGTCGCGCGCGCCGATCGGTGGCTTCAACTGGGGTGTGGGCGGCAACACGAAGCACCCGGCTGAGGCGTTCGCCGCGGCCGCGTGCATCGCGACGAGGCCAATCAGCGCAACTTCGCGCTGAAGGGCGGCCTCCCGCCGACGCTCGAGAAGCTCTACGACGATCCGTCGTTCAAGAAGGAGTACCCGTTCGGCGACGCGATCCGCACGTCGCTGCAGTCTGCGGCCGTGCGCCCGCGCACGCCCGTGTACTCAGACGTTCGCAGGCGATCTTCACGACGCTGCACCCGCCCTCGAGCGTGAAGCCGGCCGAGTGGAAGGCCCTGCGGGACAAGGTCCAGAAGGCCCTCGAAGGGGAGGCCCTGCTGTGAGCGACACGACGACCACGAGACCCCCGCGACGACGCGGCGCACCGGCGCAAGCACGTGAGCGAGCGCGCCAGGGCGGAGCGGCGCCTCGGGCTCCTGCTCTGCACACCCGCGGCGCTCGTGATGCTGGCGGTCACGGCCTATCCCATCCTGTACGCGGTCTGGCTGTCGCTGCAGCGGTCCGACCTGCGCTTCCCGGACGACAGCGAGTTCGTCGGCCTGGGCAACTACATCACCGTGCTCTCGTCGAGCCTGTGGTGGTCGGACCTCGGACGCACCGTGCTCATCATGATCGTCTCGGTCGGGATCGAGCTCGTGCTGGGCATGCTGCTCGCGCTCGTCATGCACCGCGCACTGGTCGGTCGGGGGCTCGTCCGCACCTCCTCGCTCATCCCGTACGGCATCGTGACCGTCGTCGCCGCGTTCGCGTGGCGGCTCGCCTTCTCCAAGGCGGACGGTGGGTTCGTACCGGCGCTGTTCGGCTGGCAGACCGATCCGCTGACCGAGACGTGGCCGACGATCGGCATCGCGATCCTGGCGGAGGTCTGGAAGACGACGCCCTTCATGGCGCTCCTGCTGCTTGCGGGGTTGTCGCTCGTCCCCGACGAGCTGCACGAGGCCGCGCGCGTGGACGGAGCGAGCGCCTGGCAGCGGTTCTGGAAGATCACGGTCCCGCTGATGAAGATCCCGATCCTCGTCGCGCTGCTGTTCCGCACGCTCGACGCGTTTCGGATCTTCGACTCCATCTACATCCTGTCCAACACGGGTCAGAACCGGGATGTGGAGACGGTCTCGATCCTGGGCTACAACCAGTTGCTCAACCAGTTGAACCTCGGCCTGGGCTCGGCGATATCCGTGCTGATCTTCATCTGCGTGGCGCTCATAGCCGTGGTCTTCATCAAGGGCTTCGGCCTGCAGACGACCGGGGAGAGGAGCTGACATGGACCGCAAGGTCGGGCGGTGGGTGGCCGCCGACGCCATCGTCCTCATCTTCGCCCTGTTCCCCGTCCTGTGGATCATCTCGCTGTCGCTGAAGACGCCGGCGACGGTCGCGGACGGCCGGCTGATCCCGCAGGAGTTCGCGCTCGACAACTACCAGGGCATCTTCGAGCAGGGCGTCTTCACCGACGCCCTGCGCAACTCGATCGGCATCGCGCTGATCTCGACCCTCATCGCGGTGGCGATCGCGGCCCTCGCGGCGTACGCGATCGCGCGCCTCCAGTTCCCGGGTAAGAGCCTCATCCTCCTGAGCGCCCTCGCGATCGCCATGTTCCCGCCGATCTCGATCGTCGGGCCGCTCTACAAGGTGTGGGCGAGCATCGGGCTCTACGACACGTGGCTCGGCCTGATCATCCCGTACATGACGTTCACGCTGCCGCTGGCGATCTACACGCTGAGCGCGTTCTTCCGGGAGATCCCGTGGGAGCTCGAACAGGCGGCGCAGGTCGACGGCGCGACGCCCGCGCAGGCCTTCCGGAAGGTCATCCTGCCGCTGGCGGCGCCGGGCGTGTTCACGACGATGATCCTCGTGTTCATCTTCGCCTGGAACGACTTCGTCTTCGCGGTCTCGCTGACCTCGACGTCGGCGGCGCAGACGGTGCCCGCGGCGATCTCGCAGTTCCCCGGCGCATCGCAGTTCCAGCAACCGACGGGCTCGATCGCGGCAGCCGCCGTGATCGTGACGATCCCGATCATCATCATGGTGCTCCTCTTCCAGCGACGGATCGTGGCGGGGCTCACGGCCGGCGCGGTGAAGGGCTAGGAGGCAGACGTGGCAGGCATCCAGTTCGACGACGTCACGAAGCGCTACGACGACGGCTTCGAGGCCGTCAAGCACATGGACCTGGAGATCCCCGACGGGGAGTTCATGATCCTCGTGGGGCCCTCCGGGTGCGGGAAGTCCACCGCGCTGCGGATGATCGCCGGGCTCGAGGACATCACCGACGGTGAGCTGAAGATCGGCGAGACGGTCGTCAACGACAAGGCGCCGAAGGACCGCGACATCGCGATGGTGTTCCAGAACTACGCGCTGTATCCGCACATGACCGTGCGAGACAACATGGGCTTCGCGCTGAAGATCGCGGGCGAGGACAAGGCGACGATCAACCAGAAGGTGGAGGAGGCAGCGACCATCCTCGATCTCACCGGCCATCTCGACCGCAAGCCGGCGAACCTGTCCGGCGGCCAGCGCCAGCGCGTCGCCATGGGCCGCGCGATCGTGCGCAGCCCCAGCGCGTTCCTCATGGACGAGCCCCTCTCGAACCTGGACGCCAAGCTGCGCGTGCAGATGCGCACGGAGGTCTCGCGCATCCAGCAGCGGCTGGGGGTGACGACGGTCTACGTGACCCACGACCAGACCGAGGCCATGACGCTCGGCGACCGCGTCGCGGTCATGCGGGCGGGACAGCTGCAGCAGGTCGACTCGCCGAAGGAGCTCTACAACAACCCCCGAAACATCTTCGTCGCCGGCTTCATCGGATCGCCGTCGATGAACTTCTTCACCGCGCACGTGGAGAACGGCAAGGTGCGGCTGCCGTTCGGGGAGATCGACCTCCCGGCCGGCGTGCAGGCCGGGGGCGAGGTCATCGCGGGCATCCGCCCCGAGGACTTCGAGGACGCCGCGCTCACGGGCGAGCTGCCCGACCACCTGGTCTTCGAGGCCCCGATCGACCTCGTCGAGTCGATGGGCTCGGAGATCTACGCGTACTTCCCGGTCGAGGCGCCCGCCGCCCAGTCGGCGGAGCTGGCCGAGCTCGCCGCGGACTCGGGTCTGGCCGACGTGCCGGGCGCCGGCGGCGAGGACGCGCAGGTCGTGGCCCGCCTCGCGCCGGAGAGCGAGGCCAAGGCCGGCACGAAGTCCCGGCTGGCCCTCGACACGACGAAGCTGCATCTCTTCGACCCGTCGGACGGCACCAACATCGCTCATCGCGGGGGGTGAGCGAGGACCGCGGCGCCCGCCCGCTCGGCGCGGGCTCCGCGGATGCCGTCCCGCAGGACGGCACGCAGCTCGAGGTGAAGAACGCGCCGGACGAACGGGCAGTCCGGCCGCCAAGGTGGAAGAATCCCTGTGCGAACGGTGGGTTTGCGCCGAGTCCGGTCAGAGGTGCCGAGATCGTCAGATCGTCGGACCGAGGGCCTTGACACTCCGCGAACCGCGCGAGTAGCGTCCGTTCTCCGTACCGCTGTGCGCTCAGCGAACGGATGAGGGGGACTGAGGGAGTCCCTCCGTACGTCATTCCAGGAGGAGGATTAGGTGCGAAGGACAACGCTGTGGGGGCGACCCCGCACGCTCGCCGCGCTATGTGTCGCGGTGATGTCCGTTGGTCTCGTCGCGTGTGGCAGCGACGACAACGGCAGCAGCAGCAACAGTGGAGGCAGTGACACGACGGCGGGCGCGCCTGCGGCCACCGCGTCCAAGTGCGGTCTGGGCAACGGCCAGAAGGCCACTGACACGCCGATCAAGCTCGGTGCGATCATCACCAAGCAGCCGGGCACGGACTTCACCGACATCAGCGACATGGCCCAGGCCTACTTCGACTGCGTCAACGACAACGGCGGCATCAACGGCCACCCCGTCGAGTACCAGGTGGAGACCGAGCAGACCAACCCGCAGCAGGTCGCGTCGCTGGCGACGAAGCTCGTCGACAGCGACAAGGTCCTCGGCATCGTCGGCAACACGAGCCTCATCGACTGCGCCGTCAACCAGAAGTACTACGCCAAGCAGGCGATCAACATGATCGCCAACGGCGTCGCACGCGAGTGCTACTTCTCGGAGAACATCCGCGACGTCAACATGGGCCCGTACTACTCGACGGTCGGAGCGGCGCAGTACCTGGTCAACCAGGGTGCGAAGTCGATCGTGGCGGCGACCCTCAAGGCTCCTGGCACGGACTTCAACAACCAGGGCGCGGTCGAGCTGGCCAAGCAGAACAACATTCCCGGCAAGTCGGTCACCGAAGTGGTGCCGATCAACGACGGCGCGGCGCTCGCACTCAAGCTCGTGCAGGCGGCCGGTGACGGCGGCGGCGTGGTCCTGGACTTCATCCCGCCCGAGGCGCTGAAGGTTCTCCAGGGTGCCGAGCAGCAGGGCCTCATCGACAAGGTCAAGTGGGCCTGCGCGACACCGTGCAACGACGCATCGGTGGCCGCGGCGCTCGGGCCGGCCTGGAACGACAAGCTCGGCATCAACGCCGAGCTGAACCTGGTCGACTCCAAGGGCCCGGACAACCAGGCGTACCTCGCGGTGCAGAAGAAGTACGCGCCCAAGTCGGCGATCGGCTCGTTCGGTCAGATGGGTTTCATGGACGCGATGCTCGCGACCAAGGCGCTGCTCACGATCAAGGGCGAGTACACGAAGGAGTCCGTCAACGAGGCCTTCAAGAACCTCAAGGACGTGAAGACGGACATCCTGTGCAACCCGTGGAGCTTCGGCGACGGAGTGCGACTGGCCAACGACGCCGACCGCACGATCGTGCCGCAGGACCACAAGTTCGTCGAGAAGGAGAAGTGCTTCGACATCGCCGCGCTTCCGAGCAACAACCTCGCGGAGCAGCGAAAGGCAGACGCCGGCCAGTAGTCCGCGGCAGAGAAAGGACGTAGGTTCAGTTGACCATGTACAACAGGGTTCACGAGGCGGTCGCAGATGCCTGATCTGAAGCCGTTCATCGTGTTGGGACTGGCACTCGGAGGGGTCTTCGCCCTCTCTGGGGTCGGCCTCGTGGTGCTCTACAGGGCGACCGGTGTCGTCAATCTCGCCTATGGAGCGGTAGGCGCGTTCGGGGCCCTGATCACCTGGCAGCTGATCAACGAGGCGGGGTGGAACCAGTGGTTCGCATTCGCCGCGTGCGTCGTCTTCGGAGGGCTGATCACGCTGGTCTACGGGTACTTCTTCGGTCCCCTGCTGGCCCAGCGTGATCCCCTCGTGAAGGCGACGGCGACGCTCGGCTTGCTGCTCATCCTCCTCGGCCTCTCGTCCTGGATCTGGGGGGACGACGCACGGTCGATCGTGCTCCCGACGACGTCGCAGGGCTTCAACATCGGCGAGGTCCGCGTGAACTACACGCAGATCATCGCCCTGGTGCTGTGCCTCGTCGTGACTGCGGGCACGGCCATCTTCCTGCAGGCCACGAAGCTGGGGACCGCGATGCGGTCCCTGGCCGACGATCGTGAGATCACCGCCATGCTCGGCGTGCCTGTCAGGCGCGTCGAGTCGGCGGCGTGGCTCGGCTCGGGGCTGCTGTCCGGGCTGACGGGCCTCCTGCTGTCGAACCTCGTCGGTCTCGACGCCGTGGGCCTGACGTTCCTGGTCATCGCAGCGCTCGCTGCTGCGCTGATCGGCCAGCTGGAGTCGCTGTGGGTCACGCTGGCCGCCGGCATCGCGATCGGGGTCGTGCAGGCCTGCGCGACGCCGTTCGAGTCGATCGGTGGCTACCGGTCGATGACCCCGTTCCTGTTCGCGATCTTCGCTCTGCTGTGGTTCGCCCGCAAGCAGCCGGCGCTGGTGAGGGTCTGATTATGAGCGTTGCCGAACAGTCCGGTTCGACCGGCTCAGGGGCGGCCGCTCAGCGACCGCCGTCCAACAGGATCCCGACCAAGACGATCGTCAATGCCGTCGGCATCGCGATCTTCATGCTGTTCCTGTTCTTCGTTCTGCCGTCGATCACCAGCAACTACTGGCTGCAGATCGTCACTCAGGCCACGGTCTACAGCGTCGTGGCGCTCGGCCTGGCGCTCCTGGTCGGACGGGTCGGCATGGTGTCGCTTGGGCAGATCGCCCTCCTCGCGCTCGGCGGGTGGGTGGCGCTGCGCATCGGCTTCGCGACGGGAATGCCGTTCCCGCTGCTCATGCTGGCTGCCGGCGTGATGACCGGCCTGTTCGGGGTCATCATCGGCCTCCCGGCCCTGCGTCTCGGCGGCCTGTACCTCGCGCTGATCACGCTGATGGCCGCTGCCGCGATCTCGATCGTGCTGCAGCAGACGAACTTCCCCAACGGCGGCGGCGGCTTCCTGGGGTACTCGATCACCGGGTCCGGGACCGCGGCGCTGCGCCGCCCGGCGATCGCCGAGCAGACCGAGGGCTTCTTCCGTTACACGCTCGTCGTCGCCGCGCTGATGTTCCTGCTCGCGTGGGTCCACGTCCGTGGCAAGCCTGGACGTGCGTGGGCGGCGATCCGTCAGAGCCAGCCCGCGGCGCTGGCCGGCGGCGTGAACATCACGCTGTACAAGCTGTGGGCGTTCGCGCTCGCGGCGTTCATGACCGGCGTCATGGGCTGCCTGCTGGCGGCCTCCGGAGGCGGCCTGACGATCCTCCAGTTCCCGACCCAGGAGTCGATCACACTGCTCGCGGCGGTGTTCATCGGGGGCGTCTACGGGTTCTCCGGCGCTGTCGTGGCCGGCGTGTTCACGAAACTCGTGCCCGCACTGCTGAACAACTGGAACCTGCCCCCGGACCTCCTGCTCATCCTGTTCGGCGTCGGCATCCTGCAGGTGCTGCTGACGGCGCCCCAGGGCCTGGCCGTGCAGTTCCCGAAGGACATGGCGAAGCTCGGGCGGCTCATCGCCAGACCATTCAGAGGCGGCAAGGCGAAGACCGAGGAGGCCGCGCGATGATCAAGATCACCGACCTCACGGTCCAGTTCGGCGGCGTGAAGCCGCTGGACAGCGTGGACATCGAGTTCCCGGTCGGGACCTGCGGGCTCATCGGACCCAACGGCGCGGGGAAGACGACCTTCTTCAACGTGCTCAGCGGCTTCGTGGCCCCGAAGTCGGGCTCGGTCATGGCGTTCGACGAGGACCTGTTCGCCATGCCGCACTTCCGGCGGGCACGCTGGGGTCTGCGGCGGACGTTCCAGACCGAGCAGGCGATCGAGGAGCTCTCGCTCTACGACAACGTCGCCATGGTGCACGAGCATTGGGGCGAGAACCGGGGCCAGCGCCGCGATGACGTCATGGGCGCGATCGGCTTCGTCGGGCTCGAACACCTCGACCCGCGGGTGAAGGTCGGCGTGCTCGACGCACGCGACCGCCGGCTCGTGGAGATCGCGCGTGCGGTGGTGGGCAAGCCCCGCCTCGTGCTCCTCGACGAGCCGGCCGCCGGCCTGCCCGACGAGGAGACCGAGCACCTCGCGGGCGTCATCCGGAGCATTCCCGAGCACATAGGCGCTCTCGTGATCCTCGTGGACCACGACATGAGCCTCGTGCAGAACACCTGCTCGATCACGGCGGTCCTGGACTTCGGGCGGCTCATCGCCTCGGGGCCGACCGCCGAGGTGCTCCGCAACGAGCACGTGATCAAGGCCTACCTGGGCACGGAGGATGATGAGCTGTGAGCGCCACGGTTGAGGCACCGGCCGCGACGACGCTGCGGATCGAGGATCTGCACGTCGACCGCGGCGCGCGCGAGGTCCTGGAGGGCGTGTCGATCGACATCGCGCCCGGCGAGGTCACCGCGCTGCTCGGCCCGAACGGCGCGGGCAAGTCCTCGCTGGTCCTGACGGTGGGCGGGGCGCTGCGCGCCACGTCCGGGCACGTGTGGCTCGGAGACCAGGACCTGACGCACAAGAAGCCGGAGAAGATCCGGGCGCTGGGCGTCGCCGTCGTTCCCGAGGGCAGGCGGCTGCTGCGTGACCTGACGGTGGAGGACAACCTCCGCGTCGCCACGTACACGCTGGCGCGCAGCGAGGCCGCTGCGGGCATCGACCACGCGCTGGAGCTCTTCCCGGAGCTGCGCAAGCGGTTCGACGTCATCGCCGGGCAGCTCTCAGGCGGCGAGCAGCAGATGGTCGTGCTGGCCCAGGCGCTCGTGTCGCGCCCGAGGTTCATCCTCGTCGACGAGCTGTCGCTCGGCCTCGCGCCGGTCATCGTCAAGCGTCTCGCGCCCGTGCTGACCGAGGTCGCCGACTCGGGTACGGGCGTGCTGCTCATCGAGCAGTTCGCGCACGTGGCACTCGCCATCTCCAACACCGCGTACGTCATCGAGGGCGGTGGGATCCGGTACAAGGGCACGGCGGCCGAGCTCAAGGAGCACCCGGAGCTCCTGCACTCGGCGTACCTCATCCGCGAGGAGGACGAGGACGTCATCGAGCGGGACTCCGAGGCGGACGAGAAGCCGCCCGGCAGCTGAGGTCGGGCCGGGCGCTACCGGCCGCGCAGCCGGTCGAGGACGTCGTCGGTCCACACCTGGGTGCGCATGAGGCGGTAGCGCTCGCCCGTCAGCCACGTAGGCGTCGGCCTCGGTCTCGTCCTTGCGGACGAGACCGGCGTCCTCGAGCAGCGCGACGGTCGGCAGCAACTCCTCGTGGTACCAGCGCGACGCGGTCGCGCTCGATGAGCCGGTGCTCGGCCTGCATCGATGCGAAAGCCCCAGGCCTCCACGCTCTCGGCGGGCTCGCCGCAGCGCCACGGGTCGCTGAGGCGGATGACGCCGCGCGCGGCCTCCGGGAGCGGTACGCGTTCCCAGAACATGCGCTCGTGACCCTTGAGCGGCAGCTCGGCGACGTGGATCGTGCGGTCCGCACCGACCCGCGTGAGGACCTCGACGACCTGCGCGTCGATCATGTCTTGGCCGTGGGGGTCCGAGCGCGTCGACCACCTCGTCGAAGGGGAGCACGGCGCCGGCGTCCTGGGGCCGGCCGCGCAGCAGGCTGCCGATCCGGGAGAGCACCGCGCCGCGCCGGGCGCGGAGGAAATCGTCCTGCGGCATGCCGGTGCTGCGCGAGTGCGGCACGCCCTCATGAGGCGCCCTATGGACCGGGCGTCCAAATGCGGACTGCCACGTGAGCCGCCTCGACGCCTGATTCGTGCTTATCATCGCGCGCCATGGAAGCCAGTCAGATCACCCCGCCGCCTTCGGGTCCGCAGGTCGGCGAGAAGGGCCTGAAGAAGGACGCGCTGGGCTTCGTGTCCAGTCTGGTCATCGGCGTGGCGTCGACCGCCCCTGGATATTCGCTCGCCGCGACGCTCGGCTTCATCGTCGCGGTGGCCGGGATCGGGCTGCAGGCGCCGGCCGTGCTGCTCGTCTCGTTCATCCCGATGCTGCTGATCGCCGCGGCGTACTACTACATGAACCGCGCCGACCCGGACTGCGGCACGACCTTCTCGTGGGTCACCCGGGCGATGGGGCCGTCGCTGGGCTGGCTGGGCGGTTGGGCGATCATCGTCGCCGACATCATCGTCATGGCGAACCTCGCCCAGATCGCCGGCCTCTACTCGTTCCTGCTCGTCAACTGGCAGAGCGCGGCGGACTCCACGCTCGCGGTCACGGCCGTCGGCATCGTCTGGATCGCGATCATGACCGCGATCACGACGATCGGCATCGAGCTGTCGGCCAAGACGCAGGTCGGCCTGCTGAGCGCCGAGGTCATCACGCTGGTCCTCTTCGCCGTCGTGGCACTCGCGAAGGTCGCCTTCGGCACCGCGCCCCCGACGTCGGTGGATCCGAGCATCAACTGGCTGAACCCGTTCGCGATCGACTCCTTCGACGCGCTCGTATCGGGCGTCTTGTTGGGGGTGTTCATCTACTGGGGGTGGGACAGCACCGTCACCGTCAACGAGGAGAGCAAGGACTCGTCGGAGGGTCCGGGGAAGGCGGCGCTGTTCGCGACGGTGATCCTGCTGGCGATCTACATCGTTGTGTCCTACGCGGCGCAGTCCTTCGCGGGGCCGCAGGAGCTGATCGACAACGCCGACGACGTGCTGAGCGTGCTGGGCAAGGACGTTTTCGGCAGTCCGCTCGACAAGATCCTGATCATCGCGGTGCTGACGTCGGCGGCGGCCTCGACGCAGACCACGATCCTGCCGACGGCGCGCACCTCGCTCTCCATGGCCCGCGCGAAGGCGATCCCGAAGGTCTTCGGGGACGTGCACCCCCGCTACCTGACACCGCACGTCTCCACGATCCTCATGGGCGTCCTGTCGATCATCTGGTACGTCGGCCTGACGATCATCAGCGAGAACATCCTCTTCGACTCCCTCGCCGCGCTCGGGCTGATGATCGCCTTCTACTACGGGCTCACCGGGTTCGCGTGCACGATCTACTACCGCCGGGAGCTGACGAGGAGCGCCAAGACCTTCCTGCTCGTCGGGATCGCGCCGCTGCTCGGCGGCATCATCCTGCTGGCGATCTTCGTGAAGTCGGTGGTCGAGTACTCCGACCCGGCGAACTCCGAGTCCGGCGATTCGTGGCTGGGCGTCGGGCCCCCGCTGATGATCGGGATCTTCTTCCTGATCATGGGCATCGTGCTCATGCTGTGGTGGCGCTTCACGGCCGGGCGGGAGTTCTGGCGGCGCCGGCCGGAGGTCGTCGATCCCGCGATCGCGTCCGGCGCCAAGCAGGCGGAGATCGATCCGGAGCTGCTCAATGACTGACACGCGTCCCATCGTCGTGGGCTACGACGGGCGGCCCGGCTCACAGACGGCACTCGACGAGGCGGCGCGGCTCGGGTCCGATCTCGGGGCGACGGTCGTCCTCGTGTTCTCCTTCGAGCCCACGCGCCTCGGTGGCGAGGCCGCCGACCTCGACGCCGCGGTGCAGGAGCGCGGGAGCTCGGTGCTGGCCGAGGCGGTCGGGCGCGTCGCGGCGTCGGGGGTGTCGCTGGAGACGTCGCAGCGCGCCCAGGCCGCGGTCGACGGCCTGTTGGCCGAGGCCGACGAGCGCGACGCGCAGATGATCGTCGTGGGGTCGACGGGGGAGGGGCCGCTGCGGGGCATTCTCGTGGGCTCGACGGCCTACAAGCTGCTGCACCTCAGCTCGCGGCCGGTCCTCGTCGTCCGCGGCGCCGCCTGAGACCCAGCTGAGGCATACCCGTGGGACAAATATGTCCATCCTGAGTCCGACCGCCGGTCGGTAGGAGGCGCTGCGAGCGGTTCGGATACTGGCCACCCGACCCGCGCGGAGGTGGCGTGACCGATCAGGTGAAGACGGCGCTGGAGACGCAGAGCGCCGTGAACATGGAGTTCTTCTACTGGATGAGCATCGCGATCATGATGCTCATCCACGCCGGCTTCCTCGCGTACGAGAGCGGCGCCTCGCGGGTGAAGAACGTCCTCGCCGCCGCGATGAAGAACCTCATGACGCTGGCTGTCGTCATCCCGTCGTTCTTCTTCGTCGGCTGGTTTCTCTACAACGCGATGCCGACGGGCGTTCCGCGCCTGGACGACCTCGCGAAGGCGGCCCTCCCGTGGAGCTCGAACATGGGTCCGAATCTCTCGGACTCGGCGAGCGGCGTGTTCTTCGGGGCGTTCGCCCTCTTCGCGGCGACGACCGGCTCGATCCTCTCTGGCGCGCTCATCGAGCGCATCCGCCTGAGCGCGTTCCTGATCCTGACGACGATCCTCGGCTCCGTCGTCTGGATCATCGCCGCGGCCTGGGGCTGGCATCCCGCCGGATGGCTCGTCACCGAGTTCGGCCTGCGCGACGTGGGCGCCGCGGGCTGCGTGCACCTCGTCGCGGGCGCCTTCACGCTCGGCGTCCTGATCCACCTCGGCCCGCGGATCGGGCGCTTCGCAGCGGACGGCACGCCCCGAGAGATCAGGCCGCACAACCTGCCCATGACGATGCTCGGCCTGATGCTGATCTTCGTCGGCTTCTTCGGGTTCCTCATGGGCTGCGTCATCTACTCGGGCGAGGGGTACACGACGATCTTCGGATCGCCGACCAACCTGTCGGCCTTCGCGTTCAACACCCTGATCGGCCTGGCGGGCGGCATCCTCGGCGCGTACGTGGCGTCCAACGGCGAGCCGTTCTGGACGGTCTCCGGCGGCCTGGCCGGGGTCATCGCGGTGGCCGCGGGCATCGACCTGTACCACCCGGCACTGGCGTTCGTCATCGCGATCATCGGCGGCGGGTTGATCCCCTACGGTGGCAAACTGCTGGAGCGGTTCAAGATCGACGACGCGGTCGGAGCGGTGGCCGTCCACGGCATGGTGGGCGTCTGGTCGCTGCTCGCGTGCGGGATCTTCCTCGCCGGCTATCCCAGCGCGACCGGCGCACCGGACATCTCGCTGCTCGGCCAGGTCGCGTCGATCGCGGTGTTCGCTGCGCTCGGCTTCGTCCCCGGATATCTGGTCGCGGGGGCGCTGAAGCTCACCGGTCTCCTGCGCAGCCCGCCGGAGGTCGAGCTGCTCGGCCTGGACCTCTCCGAGATCCCGGCGGCTCCGTACCCCGAAGGCATCCCCGCGACCGCGGTCGCACCGCGCTTCGTACCGCTGAACGGCGGCGGAGCGGCACCCGTCGGCACCTACAACGCACCGGAGGCGTGATCACGTGAACACCGCTCAGTTCTCCAACTGGGACGACGCCACCGAGATCTTCCCGTGGGGGGCCGGCAGCTTCGGCACCTGGTTCTTCCTGGTCGTGGCGATCCTTGCGTTCTTCGCGGTGATCGTCCGGGCGGTCCAGCACGAGAACGCGTGTCTCGCCGAGGTGGTCCAGGAGACCCACGATGCGGAGGAGCACGGCGAGGTGCTCGAGCCCGCGGAGGCCGTCGCCTAGACCCGAGCCGTGCTGGGGTGGTCTAGCACCCATCCGAGTGCTAGATTCGCCCCCGCACATGTCGTTCACCGCGCTCGACCTGCTTCTCCTTCTCCTCCCCCGCTAGGGGGAGATATTGCGTGGCGGCCGCTGAAGCCGCGAGCCATCGAGAAGAAGCAGACGAAACGAGCCGAGAGGGAGAGAACGACATGGAGTACGTGCAGATCTTCGACACGACGCTGCGGGACGGCGAGCAGTCGCCCGGGATCTCGCTGAACACGACGGAGAAGCTCGAGATCGCCCAGCAGCTGGCGCGACTGGGCGTCGACGTCATCGAGGCGGGCTTCCCGATCGCCTCGCCCGGCGACTTCGAGGCCGTCCAGGCCATCGCGCGAGCGGACTTCGGCTCGGCCAACCCTCCAGTCATCGCCGGACTGGCGCGGGTGAACCCGGGGGACGTAGAACGTGCATGGGAGGCGGTACGCGACGCACACCGACCTCGGATCCACACGTTCGTCTCGACGTCCGACATCCACATCGTCCACCAGCTGCAGTCCACGCGCGAGGACGTCAAGGGTCTGGCCCGCGCCGCCGTCGCGCAGGCCAAGGAGCACCTCGACGATGTCGAGTTCTCGCCCATGGACGCGACCCGCGCGGAGGTCGAGTTCACCGCTGAGGTGATCCAGATCGCGCTGGACGAGGGCGCGACCGTCATCAACATCCCCGACACCGTCGGCTACACGATGCCGCATGAGTACGCGGCGTTCCTGACGCGCCTGTACGAGCTGGTGCCGAAGCTGCGCGACGCGACGCTCTCCGTGCACTGCCACGACGATCTGGGCCTGGCGGTCGCCAACTCGTTCGCCGGCGTCCGGGCCGGGGCGCGGCAGGTCGAGTGCGCGATCAACGGCATCGGCGAGCGCGCGGGGAACGCGGCGCTGGAGGAGATCGTGATGCTGCTGCGCACGCGCGGCGACGCGGTCGGCTTCGACACGCGCATCAACACCCAGGAGATCGCGCGCTCCTCCAGACTCGTTTCTCGCCTGACCGGCTACCCGGTGCAGCCCAACAAGGCGATCGTCGGCCGCAACGCGTTCGCCCACGAGTCCG
This sequence comes from uncultured Solirubrobacterales bacterium, assembly GCA_963837655.1. Lineage (GTDB taxonomy): Bacteria > Actinomycetota > Thermoleophilia > Solirubrobacterales > Solirubrobacteraceae > CAVVSD01. Next base: position 13,769 of record CAWIOK010000018.1, on the reverse strand, counting down.
GCATCCACCAGGACGGCGTCCTGAAGGAGCGCACGACCTACGAGATCATGGACGCGCGCAGCATCGGGCTGGAGGGCAACGACCTCGTCCTGGGCAAGCACTCCGGCCGCCACGCGCTGCGCCAGGCGCTGGAGGACCTCGGCTACCCGGTCGACGGGCAGGTGCTGCGGACCGCGTTCGAGCGCTTCAAGGCTCTGGCGGACAAGAAGAAGCACGTGACGGCGATGGACCTCGAGGCGCTCGTCACCGACGAGCTGCGCGACGAGATCTCCGGCTACGCCCTGGAGTGGTTCGACGTCGACGCCTCCTCGCGGCGCCCGCCGCACGCGACCGTGTCGGTGACGATGCCCGACGGGTCGAGCTCGCAGGGCTCGTTCACCGGTGACGGCCCGGTCGACGCGATCTTCCACGCGATCAACACGGCGACCGGGGTCGACGCGCGGCTGCGCGAGTTCCGCGTCGACGCGGTGACCGGTGGCCAGGACGCGCTCGGCGAGGTGTCGGTCGTGCTCGAGCTCGAGGGCCGCAGCGCCTCCGGCCAGGGCGTGGCGACCGACATCCTCCAGGCAGCGGGGGTCGCCTACACGCGCGCCCTGACCGTGGTCGTCCACCGGACGCGCAGCGAGGCCGAGCCGGCGCTCACCGCGGACGCGGTCGGCTCCACGCCATAGCCGCGCCTCACATCACCGAGGCCTACCTCGACCGCATCGCGCGCGAGGCCGAGCCGCTCAACGCGTTCTCGGCCGTCGCGCGGGAGCGGGCGCTCGCCCGCGTGCTGGAGGTCGATCCCGCCGCCCCGCTGGCCGGCGTGCCGGTCGCGGTGAAGGCGAACATCGAGGTGGCCGGTCTGCCGTACACGGCCGGCACGCCGCTTCGCCGCGACGTCATGGGGAGCGGGACGCCCCAGTCGTCGCGGCGTTGGAGCGGGCGGGCGCGGTGCTCGTCGCCACCACGCACATGTCCGAGTGGGCATTGGGCGCGACGACGCAGAACTCGCCTTCGATGCGCTGACGGGCTCGACGACCGACCTCGGCCGCGGCGTCGCAGGCGTGCGCGTCGGAGTCCTGGGCGGCAGCTGGCGCGGCGAGCCGCTCGTCCCCGAGGCCGACGTGCTGCTCGACGAGGCGGCCGCGACGTTCGCTCGGCTCGGACTGCGCGTCGCTCCGGCCGTCCTGGAGGGACACGACGGGGCGCACGACGCGGCCGGCGACCTCGTGCTGGCCGAGGCCGCGGCCTTCCACCGCGAGCGGCTTCTCGCGCAGCCCGGTGCGTTCGGAGCCGACGTCCTGGTGCGGCTCCGGAGGGCGCGGCGGTGGGGGCCGTACGGCAGGCCGAGGCGCGCCGGACGGCGGACGTCTTCAGCGGGCGCGTCATGGCGCTGCTCGAGGAGCACGACGTGCTGCTGGCGCCCGCCTGCCCGTTCCCGGCCCCGCGCATCGCCGACAGCGAGCCGCTCGCGATGACCGCCCTGCTGACCCGCTTCACGGCGGCCTGGGGTCTGGCCGACGTCCCGGCCCTCTCGGTCCCGATCGGGCTCGTCGACGGTCTGCCGGTGGGCATGCAGCTCATCGGGCGCCCGCGGGACGACGGCTGCTCCCGCGCATCGCGCACGCCTACGAGCAGCGGTAGCGTCACCGGTCATGGAGCGGGTCGTCATCTGCGACGTCGGGCCTCGCGACGGGCTGCAGAACCACGATCTGACGCTGCCGCCCGAGACGCGCGCCGAGCTGTGCCTGCGCCTGGCGTCCGCCGGCCTCCGGCGGGTCGAGGCGGCGAGCTTCGTGCATCCCGGCCGGGTGCCGCAGATGGCCGGGGCGGAGCAGGTCTTCGCGGCGCTCGCCGGCCACGACGAGGCGTCGTGGTCGGGCCTCGTGCTCAATCCCCGGGGCCTGGAGCGCGCGCAGGCCGCGGGCGTCACCGACATCCACCTCGCGTATCCGGTCAGCGACACCTTCGGGCAGCGCAACCAAGGGCAGACCGCGGCGGAGGGATCGCGCCTGGCCCAGGAGATGGTGCACGCGGTCAAGGCGTCCGGCGGTCGCGTGAGCGTCACGCTCTCGACCGCGTTCGGATGCCCGTTGGAGGGTCCGGTGGACCCGGGCATCGTCGTCCAGCACGTCGCGCTCATGGCCGCCGCCGGCGTCGACGAGGTGATGCTCGCCGACACGATCGGCGTCGCCGTGCCCGCCCAGGTGCGCCGGCTGGTCGGAGCCGCGCTGGACGTCGCAGCGGGGCAACCGGTCGGGCTGCATCTGCACAACACCCGCAACACGGGCTACGCGAACGCGGTCGCGGGCCTCGAGTCCGGCCGACGCTGCTCGACGCGTCGATCGGCGGCCTCGGCGGATGCCCGTTCGCACCGAACGCGACCGGCAACATCGCGACCGAGGACCTCGTCTACCTGCTCGACGGCGAGGGGGTGGAGACCGGCATCGACCTCGACGCCCTGATCGAGGTGTCGGGTTGGCTGGAGAAGCGGCTCGGCGCGTCGCTGCCCGGGCTGCTGCATCGGGCGGGGCCGTTCGTGGCGGTGGGCTCGGACTAGTACACACGTCGGATTACGTTCGTATGCGATAACGTACGCCGCCGCATGACCGCCGCCCCCATCACCGACGCTCCCATCGGCCCCCGCATCCGCGCCCTGCGCGAGCACATGGACCTGAGCCTGCGCGACCTCGCGGCCCGCTCCGGCGTGTCCGCGCCGATGCTCAGCCAGGTGGAGCGGGGGGAGACGAGCCCGACCCTGCACGTCGCCTCGCGCATCGCCGCGGGACTCGATCTGCGCCTGAGCCAGCTGCTGCGCCTCGACGAGTCGGGTGCGGTGTCCATCACGCGCGCCCACGAGCGTCGACAGGGCGGCGCGGCCGGCCACGCGTACGAGGTGCTCACGCCGCCGGAGCCCGGCCAGCGCGCAGAGCTCTCCCGCCACGTCCTGGCGCCGGGCGCCGCGACCGGCGGTCCGGGTGACCCCCCGATCCACGAGCCCGGGGCGCGCGAGGTGACCTTCGTACACGCGGGTGACGTCGTCCTCGACATCGACGGCGAGCGCCACCCGCTGGCCGAGGGCGACTGCGTGACGTTCGACGCCGACCTTCCCCATCACATCGAGAACCCCGGCGACCGCGAGGCTGTGCTGCTCGCCGTCGTCGCTGCCGGCCTGCGGAGGAGCTGACCACATGTCCCAACCGACCACGCTGTTCGACAAGATCTGGGAGCGCCACGAGGTGGCGCCCGGCCTGATCTACATCGACCTGCACCTCGTCCACGAGGTCACGAGCCCGCAGGCGTTCGACGGCCTCCGGATAGCCGGCCGCAAGGTCCGCCGCCCGGACCGCACGCTCGCCACCGCGGACCACAACGTGCCGACCGACGGGACCACGACCGCCGACCGCATCAAGGACCAGCTCAGCCGCGTCCAGGTCGAGACGCTCGAGGTCAACTGCGCGGAGTTCGGCGTCCCGCTGTTCTCGCTCGGCAGCGAGCACCAGGGCATCGTCCACGTCATCGGGCCGGAGCTGGGCGTGACCCAGCCGGGGATGACGATCGTGTGCGGCGACAGCCACACCGCCACCCACGGTGCCTTCGGCGCACTCGCCTTCGGCATCGGCACCAGCGAGGTCGAGCACGTCCTCGCCACCCAGTGCCTCGTGCAGCACAAGCCGCGCTCGATGCGCATCAACTACATCGGCTCGATGGGCAGCGGCGTCACCGCCAAGGACCTCATCCTCGCCACGATCGGGCAGATGGGCGTGGCGGGCGCGACCGGCCACGTCGTCGAGTTCGCGGGCGACGTCATCCGCGGACTCTCGATGGAGGGTCGTATGACGATCTGCAACATGACGATCGAGGGCGGCGGCCGCGCGGGCATGATCGCGCCGGACGAGACCACGTTCGCCTGGGTCGCCGAGCACGGCGGCACGGTGAGCGACGCCTGGAGCGACCTCCGCACGGACGACGGCGCGACGTTCGATCAGGAGATCGCCGTCGACGTCGACGCGATCAGCCCGCAGGTCACCTGGGGGACGAACCCGGAGATGGTCGTCGGCGTCGCCGACGCCGTGCCCGAGCCGCAGGACGACGGCGACGAGCGCGCGCTGCACTACATGGGCCTGGAGCCCGGCACGCCGATCGTCGACCTCAAGCTCGACCGCGTCTTCATCGGATCGTGCACGAACTCGCGGATCGGGGACCTGCGTGAGGCCGCGTCGGTCGTCAAGGGCCGCAAGGTCGCCTCGCACGTCAACGCGATGGTCGTCCCCGGCTCCGCACAGGTGAAGGCACAGGCTGAGCAGGAGGGCCTGGACGAGGTCTTCCGGGCCGCCGGCTTCGACTGGCGCGGCGCGGGCTGCTCGATGTGCCTGGGCATGAACCCGGACATCGCGGCACCCGGCGAGCGCGTCGCCTCCACGAGCAACCGCAACTTCGAGGGCCGGCAGGGCAAGGGCGCCCGCTCGCATCTCGTGTCACCCCGGATGGCGGCCGCCGCCGCGATCGAGGGCCACTTCGTCGACATCAGGACGTGGGAGTCATGAAAGCGATCGAGACGATCACCGGGCGCGTGTCGGTGCTGATGCGCGACGACATCGACACCGACCAGATCATCCCCAAGCAGTTCCTCAAGCGCGTCGAGCGCACCGGCTTCGGCGAGTTCCTCTTCTACGACTGGGCGAAGGAGCCCGACTGGGACCTGCCGGTCAACCAGGTCCTCGTCGCGGGCAAGAACTTCGGGTGTGGCTCCAGCCGCGAGCACGCCCCGTGGGCGCTGGAGGACTACGGCTTCCGCGCGGTCATCGCGCCGTCCTTCGCCGACATCTTCCGGTCGAACTGCACGAAGGTCGGCCTGCTGCCGGTGCAGCTGACGACGGAGGAGGTCCACGCCATCGCCGAGGCGGGCGAGTGCCAGGTCGACCTCGGATCGCAGGAGGTCCGCTGGCCGGGCGGGACGGCGTCGTTCGACATCGACCAGAACATCAAGCACCGGCTGCTCAACGGCCTCGACGACATCGGCGAGACACTGCAGCTCGGCGACGCGATCGACGCGTTCGAGGCCGATCGCGAGCAGCCGTCGAAGCCGACGACCGCCCTCGTCTCGTGACGACGCGCACCTGGGACGCGGCGACCTACGACCGCGTCTCGGCTCCGCAGGTCTCCTGGTCGGAGGCGATCCTCGACCGCCTCCAGCTGCAGGGCGACGAGCTCGTGCTCGACGCCGGCTGCGGAATCCGGACGCGTCACGGAGCTGCTCCTGCGACGCTTGCCGCAGGGCCGCGTGATCGCGCTGGACGCCGACGCCGACATGGTCCGCGCCACGCGTGAGCGCTTCGCCGGCGACCCGAGGGTCGAGGTCGTCCACCAGAGCCTCAGCGAGATGGAGCTGCTCGAGCCCGTCGATGCCGTGTTCTCGGGCGCGACGTTCCACTGGGTGCTCGATCACGACGAGCTCTTCGCGCGGCTCGGCCGCGCCACGAAGCCCGGAGGACGCATCAGCGCGCAGTGCGGAGGCGAGGGCAACATCGCCCACGTCAAGGCGATCGCCGACCGCCTGTACCCGGCCGAGCAACCGCACACCTGGTACTTCGCCGGCCCCGACGCCACCCGCGAGCGGCTGGAGCGCGAGGGCTTCGTCGACGTCCGCACCTGGCTGCTGCCGGCGCCCGTCACGCCGCCGGAGCCGCTCACCTTCCTGGAGGACGTGATCCTCGGCCCGTACGTGCAGCGCCTCCCGGAAGAGCAGCGCACTCCCTTCGCCCAGAGCGTCCTGGACGAGCTCGACGACCCGCCTGTCCTGGACTACGTCCGCCTGAACATCGTCGCCACGAGGAGTCGCTGAATGCCCCACGTCGTCCTCCTGCCCGGAGACGGGATCGGTCCCGAGGTCATCGCGCCCGCGGTCGGGATCCTGCAGCAGCTCGTCGGAGACGTCACGACCGAGGAGCACCTGTTCGGCGGCGCGTCGATCGACGCGCACGGGACGGCGCTGACGGACGAGGTCCTCGAGCGCTGCCTCGCCTGCGACGCCGTCCTGCTCGCCGCGGTCGGCGGGCCGAAGTGGGACACCACCGACCCGTCCAAGCCGCGGCCCGAGCAGGGCCTGCTCGGTCTGCGCAAGGGCATGGGCCTCTACGCCAACCTGCGCCCGGTCCGCCCGGTCCCCGCGCTGTACGACGCCAGCCCGCTCAAGCGCGAGTACATCGAGGGCACCGACCTCCTCGTCGTGCGCGAGCTCACGGGCGGCATCTACTTCGGCGAGAAGACGCGCACCGAGGACAGCGCGAGCGACCTGTGCGCCTACAGCGTCACGGAGATCGACCGCATCGCCCGCATCGCGTTCGGCGCCGCGCGGCGCAAGGTCACGAGCGTCGACAAGGCCAACGTCCTGGAGACGTCCCGTCTCTGGCGCGCGACGGTCATCGACGTCGCCGCCGACTTCGACGTCCCCCTCGAGCACCTGCTCGTCGACAACGCCGCGATGCAGCTCGTCTCCAACCCGAGCGACTTCGACGTGATCGTCACCGAGAACATGTTCGGCGACATCCTCAGCGACGAGGCGGCGATGATCACCGGCTCGATCGGCATGTTGCCGAGCGCCTCGCTCGGGGAGCCCGGGACGCCCGGCATGTTCGAGCCGGTCCACGGCTCCGCCCCGGATATCACCGGGCAGGGCATCGCCAACCCGTTGGCGATGTTCCTCTCGGTCGCGATGTTGCTGCGCCATGGCCTCGGTTTGGATTCCGAGGCAGCGGCCCTAGAATCGGCCGTGGACTCGGCTCTGCGCGACGGGCTGCGCACCCGCGACCTGGGAGGCGACGCCACCACCGAGCAGGCCACCCAGGCAGTCCTCGACCACCTGCACCAAGGGAGCTGACGTGAAGCAAGCGGACCTCATCTGGATGAACGGGGAGTTCGTCGCCTGGGAGGACGCGAAGGTTCACGTACTGACGCACGGCCTCCACTACGGGACCGGGGTCTTCGAGGGCATCCGCTGCTACGACACGGAGATCGGGCCGGCGGTCTTCCGCCACCAGGACCACATCGATCGCCTCTACAAGTCGGCCGAGCTGTACTACATGCCGATCCCCTACACGCAGGAGCAGATCCGCCAGGCGACGCTCGAGCTCATCGGCAAGAACGGGATGCGCTCCTGCTACATCCGGCCGATCGCCTATCGCGGCTACGGAACCATGGGCCTGTTCCCGCTCGACGCACCGGTCGACGTCACGATCGCCGTCTGGGAGTGGGGCGCCTACCTCGGCGACGAGGGCACGCGCAACGGCATCCGCGCGAAGGTCTCGAGCTGGCGCCGGATCTCCAACGACAGCCTCATCCCGCACGCCAAGGCCTCCGGCCAGTACCTCAACTCGATCCTCGCGAAGATCGAGAGCCACAAGGCCGGCTACGAGGAGGCGATCCTCCTCGACGACCACGGCTTCGTGTGCGAGGGGTCGGGCGAGAACATCTACGCCGTCCGCGACGGGATCATCGTCACCCCGCCGCAGACCGCCGGGATCCTCGACGGCATCAACCGCAAGGCGATCATCCAGATCGCGCGCGACCTCGGCTTCGAGGTCGTCGAGCGCGACCTCGCGCGGGCGGAGCTGTACCTGGCCGAGGAGGTCTTCCTGACGGGCACCGCCGCCGAGCTGGTCCCGGTCCGCGAGGTCGACGACCACGCGGTCGGCACGGGCAAGCCCGGGGAGATCACCAAGGCGGTGCAGTCCGCGTTCCACGACGCCCTCTACGGCCGGACCGAGCGCTACCGCGAGTGGCTCGATCCCGTGCCGGTGCCCTCACCCGTCCGATGATCGAGCTCTACGACGCCACCCTGCGCGACGGGATGCAGGGTGAGGGGCTGTCGCTGACCGCTGCCGAGAAGCTGCGGGTGGCACACGCGTTGGACGGGCTGGGACTGCACCTCATCGAGGCGGGCTTCCCGTCCTCGAACCCGAAGGAGATCGAGCTCTTCGGTCTCCTGGCGCGAGAGCAGTTCCAGACCGCGCAGATCGCGGCGTTCGGGATGACCCGGCGCCGCGACGTCACCGCGGACGCCGACCCGGCACTGCGCGTGCTGGCCGACTGCTTCGCGCCGGTCTGCACGATCGTCGGAAAGACGTGGGGCCTGCACCTGGAGAAGGTCGTCCGCGTCGCGCGCGACGAGAACCTCGCGATGATCGAGGAGAGCGTCGCGTTCCTCGTCGCGCAGGGCAAGCGTGTCATCTACGACGCCGAGCACTTCTTCGACGGCTGGCGCGACGACCGCGACTACGCGCTGCTGTGCCTGAAGGCGGCGGTCGCCGGCGGCGCCGAGCGCGTCGTGCTGTGCGACACGAACGGCTCGTCCCTCCCCGACCAGATCGCCGAGGCGACCGCGGGGGTCTGCGCCGGCCTGGGCGGCCACCCCGTCGGGATCCACTGCCACGACGACTGCGGCGTCGGCGTCGCGAACTCGCTCGCCGCCGTGCAGGCGGGCGCCACGCACGTCCAGGGGACGATGAACGGCGTCGGCGAGCGCACCGGCAACGCGAACCTCGTGACGATCACCGCCAACCTGCAGCTCAAGCTCGGCCACCAGGTGCTGCCGCGCGGGAACCTCGAGCGGCTCACGTCGACCGCGCACTACGTCGACGAGCTCCTGAACCTCGTCCCCAACCCGAGCCAGCCCTACGTGGGGCGCAACGCGTTCGCCCACAAGGGCGGAATGCACATCGCTGGGGTCCGGGCCGACGCGGCGACGTTCGAGCACGTCGAGCCCGCCACGGTGGGCAACCGCCGCGAGATGGTCGTCTCCGAGCTGTCGGGCCGCGGCACGGTGCTGGAGAAGGCGCAGGACGCCGGCCTGACGGTCGACGGGCCGACCACCGAGCGCGTGCTGGAGCGGCTGAAGGCGCTCGAGCACGGCGGGTACCAGTTCGAGGCGGCGGACGGCTCCTTCGAGCTGCTGATCCGCAAGGAGAGCGGGGACTACGAGCCGCTGTTCCGCCTGGAGTCCTGGCGGGTCATCGTCGAGCAGCGCGCCGACGGCAAGGTCGACACCGAGGCGACGGTGAAGGTCTGGCTGGAGGGCGAGCGCTACGTGCGCACCGCCGAGGGCAACGGTCCGGTGAACGCGCTGGACGCGGCGCTGCGCTCCGCGATCGTGGAGATCCACCCGCACCTGCGCGACATCGAGCTCGTCAACTACAAGGTCCGCATCCTGGACGAGGCCAAGGGCACCGGCGCGATCACCCGCGTCCTGATCGACGCGAGCGACGGCGAGCAGGTCTGGGGCTCGATCGGCGTGGGCGAGAACGTCATCGCGGCCTCCTGGCAGGCGCTGGTCGACTCGCTCGAGCAGCCGATGCAGCCGGGCCGCGCGGAGGCGGCGGCCGCGGCACGCGGCGCGTGATCCCCCTCGCACGGCCGGTCCTCGGGGCCGAGGAGGAGGCAGCGGTCATCGAGGTCCTGCGGTCCGGGCACCTGTCGCTCGGGCCGCGCGTGCCGGAGTTCGAGCGGCGCTTCGCCGAGCGGCTCGGCGTGGCACACGCGAGCGCCGTCTCGTCCGGCACCGCCGGCCTGCACCTCGCGCTGCGGTCGGTCGGCGTGGGGGCGGGGGACGAGGTCGTGACGTCGCCGTTCTCGTTCGTCGCCAGCGCCAACGCTCCGATCTACGAGGGCGCGCGCCCTGTCTTCGCCGACATCGACCCGCTGACGCTGAACCTCGACCCGGAGGCGGCGCGGGCCGCGATCACCAGGCGCACGACCGCGATCCTCCCTGTCCACATCTTCGGCTACCCCGCGGACATGCCGGCGTTCGAGGCCATGGGCCTGCCGCTCGTCGAGGACGCGTGCGAGGCGCTCGGCGCCGTCCACGCGGACGGCACGCCCGTCGGCGGGCGAGGCCACCCCGCGGTGTTCGGCTTCTACGCGAACAAGCAGCTCACGACGGGAGAGGGCGGGCTCGTCGCCCTCGGCGACCCGGAGCGCAAGCAGCGCATCGACTCCGAGCGCAACCAGGGTCGCGCGCCGGACATGGGCTGGCTCGATCACGACCGCCTCGGGTTCAACTACCGCCTCACCGACATCGCCTGCGCGATCGGCATCGCCCAGCTGGACCGCCTCGACGACATGCTCGCGGCGCGGGCCCGCGTCGCCGGCTGGTACCGCGAGCTGCTCGGAGGAATCGACGGCCTCGAGCTCCCGTTCCCCGACAGCGGCGGCGACGTGCGCGGCTGGTTCGTGTTCGTCGTCCAGCTGCCGCGCGGGGTCGATCGCGACGACACGGTCCGGGCACTTCGCGAGCGCGGCGTGCAGAGCAAGCCCTACCTGCCGGCCATCCATCTCATGAGCTTCTACCGCGAGCGCTTCGGCCACCGCCCGGGCGAGTTCCCCGTGTGCGAGGACGTCGCCGAGCGGTCCCTGGCCCTGCCGTTCTTCCCCGAGTTGACGCAGGGGCAGGCCGAGCGGGTCGCCACGGCGTTGCGGGCGGTGCTCGGCCGCTAGCGTTGCGGCCATGGCTACGACCAACGGCTCCCTGCGAGCGCTCGGCAGCACGGGCCTGCAGGTCTTCCCCCTCTGTCTCGGCGGCAACGTGTTCGGGTGGACCGCGGACGAGGACGACTCCTTCGCCGTCCTGGACGCGTACGTCGCGGCGGGCGGCAACTTCATCGACACAGCCAACGGCTACTCGCGGTGGGTGCCGGGGCACGACGGCGGCGAGTCCGAGCGGGTCATCGGAGACTGGATGCAGGCGCGCGGCAACCGCGACGCCGTCATCGTCGCGACGAAGCTCGGCGCCGAGGGCGGCCTCACCGCGGTCAACGTGCGCGCGCGCGCCGAGGAGTCCCTCGAGCGGCTGAAGACCGACCACGTCGACATCATGTACGCCCACCACGACGACCCGGACACCACGCCGGAGGAGTCGCTCGGTGCGCTCGACGCGCTCGTGAAGGAGGGCAAGATCCGCCACCTCGCGGCCTCCAACTTCACGCCCGAGCGCCTCGAGGAGGCGCTGCAGACCGCCGAGCGCGAGGGCTTCGCGACGTACGAGGTGCTCCAGCCGCACTACAACCTGCTCGAACGCGACTTCGAGTCGACGCTGGAGCCGGTCGCCGAGCGCCACGGGATGGCGACGGCGCCGTACTTCGGGCTCGCCAAGGGGTTCCTGACCGGCAAGTACCGGCCCGGCCACAAGGTGGACAGCCCGCGCGCCGGGCAGATCGGCGACTACGAGACCGACCGCGGCTGGGCGGTGCTGGATGCCGTCGAGGAGGTCGCCGCGGCGCACGACGTGCCGGCGGGGGCGGTGGCACTGGCCTGGCTGGCGGCGCAGCCGACGGTCGTGACGCCGATCGCCAGCGCGCGCAACGCCGAGCAGCTCGCGCAGATCCTGCCGATGGCCGGCCTGGAGCTGTCCGGCGAGGAGCTCCAAAAGCTCACGGACGCGAGTAGTTGAGCCGTTTCGCACAGCCCCAGGACCCGGTCTTCCGGGAGCTCAACACCTCGCTGGGCTTCGATCGCCGCCTCTGGCCGCACGACGTGCGCCAGTCGCGGGCCCACGCACGGATGCTGGCCGGCGCCGGGATCATCTCCGGCGCCGACCGTGACGCGCTGCTCTCCGCGCTCGACGAGGTCGAGGCGGAGCTCGCGGAGGGTGGCTTCGCGTTCCTCCCGGACGACGAGGACATCCACATGGCCGTGGAGCGGCGTGTCACCGAGATCGCCGGCGCGGCGGGCGGGACGCTGCACACGGCGCGGTCCCGCAACGACCAGGTGGCGACCGACGTGTCGCTCTTCACCCGCGAGGCCGCCGGGACCGCGGCGGCCGGCATGCAGGCGCTTGCCGCGACGCTCGTCGACGTCGCCGAGCGCCACATCGACTGGGCACTGCCCGGCTACACGCATCTGCAGCGCGCGCAGCCCGTCTACCTCGCCCATCACCTCCTCGCCTACGCCTGGATGCTGATGCGCGACCGCGCGCGGATGCGCTTCGTGGTCGAGCAGACCGCGCTGCTGCCGCTCGGCGCCGGTGCGCTGGCGGGCGTGAACTTCGCCACAGACCGCGGCGCGGTTGCCGCGGAGCTGGGCTTCGCGGGCGTGGTGCCCAACTCGATCGACGCCGTGTCCAACCGCGACTTCGTCCTCGACTACCTCGGCGCCGCGTCGACGTGCGCGATGCACCTCAGCCGCCTCGGAGCGGAGATCGTGCTGTGGGCCAGCGAGGAGTTCGGGTTCGTCACGCTCAGCGACGCCTGGTCGAGCGGCTCGTCGATCATGCCGCAGAAGAAGAACCCCGATGCAGCCGAGCTCCTGCGCGCGAAGGCACCCCGCATCGCGGCCCATCAGACCGCGCTGCTCGGGGTCATGCACGCCCTCCCGCTGACCTACAACAAGGACCTGCAGGAGGACAAGGAGCACCTCTTCGATGCCGCCGACACGCTCGAGCTCTGCCTCGCTGCGGCGCGCGGGATGCTGGCGACCGCGATGTTCCACCGCGACCGGATGGCCGGCGCGGCGTCCGACGAGCTGATCGCAGCGACGGACATCGCCGACCTGCTCGTCCGCAGGGGCGTGCCCTTCCGCAGCTCCCACGGCGTCGTCGCCGGGCTCGTGCGCCTGGCGGTCGAGTCCGGCCGCCCGCTCTCCGAGCTGACCGAGGAGGAGCTGCGCGAGGCCTCGCCCCAGCTCGACCGGGCGACGCTGGCCGAGGTGCTCGAGCAGCGGTCCTGGCTGGAGTCCAAGGTCTCCGAGGGCGGCACGTCGCTGGAGCGGGTGCGCGAGCAGCTCGCCGCGGCGCGGCGAGCGCTGGACGCGTAGACGGCAGTGCCGCCGCCCGGCCGGCACCAGATGGCGCTCGCGATGCGGGTCGTCGATGCCGCGAAGGCCATGATCGGCTGCACGCTGCAGCACGAGGACGCCGTCGGCGTGATCGTCGAGACCGAGGCCTACCACCAGGACGAGCCCGCCTGTCACGCGCACATCGGCGAGACGCCGCGCAGCCGCGTGCTCTTCGAGGCGCCGGGGCGCCTGTACGTCTACCGCTCCTACGGGATCCACGCGCTCGCGAACGTCGTCGTGGAGCCCGAAGGCACCGGAGCGGCCGTCCTGATGCGTGCGCTCGAGCCGATCGAGGGCCTGGGGACGATGGCGGAGCGGCGGGGCCGGACGCGCCCGGTCGACCTCTGCTCGGGTCCCGGGAAGCTCACCCAGGCGCTCGCCATCGAGCTCGACCTCAACGACACGAGCGTGCGCGACGGGCCGGTCAGGCTCGGACCTCCCCCGCGTGGTTGGGAGCGACCACGGCTGGTGGCCGGCCCGCGCATCGGGATCACGAAGGCTGCGGACCTGCCGTGGCGCTTCTGTGCGGCCGACAGCATCCACGTGTCGCGGCCCTGGCCGCCGGAGATGCGCGGCCTTCGCTAGCCGGTGTTCGGCGTGGCGCCGCCCGCCGATGGCGCGGCCCCGCCCGCCGGGTCCGGTGTCTGGGGCGCAGGCGTGGCCGGCGTGGGCGTCGCCGGGGCCGGCTGCGCGGGCGTCTGCGGCGTTGCAGGGGTCTGCGTGGGTGCCGGCGTCGGCGTGGACGTCGTCGGCGCCGCACCGCCCTGGCTCGGGGCCTCGGGCTGGGCCGGCGTCGTCGTCGCCCCGTCGCTCGGGGCCGTCGACGTGCCCGGAGCCGGCGCGGGGGTCGTCGTCGTCGGCACATCGCCGAGGCCTGCCTCGCGGCACTTCTCGGTCTTCTTCGCGGCGTCGTCAGCGCACTGCTTCTCGAGCTTCTGCTTGTTCAGCGCCCTGACGGT
>CAWIOK010000017.1:0-211034 GCA_963837655.1 uncultured Solirubrobacterales bacterium | reverse complement strand
AACCTCGTGATCGCAATGCACAACGCGTTCGCCGAGTCCGTGCCGGTCCTGGCGGTGATCGGGCAGGTCGACGACGAGATCGTCTACCGCGAGTCCTTCGAGGAGCTCGACATGGTCGACCTCTTCCGTCCGGTCACGAAATGGGCCCTCGAGGTCCACGACCACCGCCGCGTCCCCGAGCTGGTCGCCCGGGCGGCCCACGCGACGACCGCGGGGCGCCGGCGCCCGGTCATGGTCTCGCTGCCGCTCGACGTCCAGACCCGTGAGCTGCGCGAGCCGATCTTCCGTGAGGACTTCGAGATCGCCGCGCCGCCGCCCGCGCCGGAGGCGATCGCACGAGCCGCCGAGCTGCTGTCGGGCGCCGCGCGCCCGCTCATCCTCGTCGGCGGCGGGGCGGAGCACGCCGGCGCGCACGCGGCCGTCGCGCTGCTCGCGGAGGCGCTGGATGCTCCCGTCGCCGCGACGTGGCTGCGCAAGTCGGCGTTCCCCGACGACCACGGTGCGTTCATCGGCTGCCTCGGGTTCGGCGCCCTGCCGGTGACCGAGACCGCCGTGCGCGACGCGGACGTCGTGCTGGCGCTCGGCGCGCGCTTCGCGCAGTTCACGACGCGTCGCTACACGCTGGTGCGGGCCGGCTGCGCCGTGATCCAGGTCGACCTCGACCCGGAGGAGCTCGGCCGCGTCTACGCGCCGGCCGTCGCCGTCCAGGCGGACGCCCGGCTGACCGCGCAGGCGCTCGCGGAGCACGTCTCGGGCGACGCGGCCCGCCGATCCCGGGTGAGCGACCTGCGCGCGGGATACCTCACCGAGTCGATGCTGCCCGGCGCCACGGCGTCAGAGCACGGCGTGAGCTCGGCGGCGGTCGTCAGCGCGCTGGCGCAGGCCCGCGACGCCCACGACCCGATCATCGTCTCCGACGCCCCGACCTTCGCGGGGTGGATGCAGCGCTACCTGCGCGTGCGGCGGCCGGGTTCGTTCCTCGGCAACGCCGGGGGCGCGATGGGGTGGGGGCTGCCCGCCGCGCTCGGCGTGAAGCTCGCGCGACCGGGCGAGCAGGTCGTCTGCGTCAGCGGCGACGGGTCGTTCTGGATGGTCGCGCAGGACCTCGAGACCGCCGTGCGTGAGGACATCCCGGTCGTCGTGGTGATCACGAACAACTTCGCCTACGGAAACACGCGCGATCGCCAGCGCACCGCTCACGGCGGGCGCTACATCGGCGTGCACTACGACAACCCGGACTTCGCGGCGTTCGCCGAGCTCTGCGGGGCGCTGGGCATCCGCGTGGAGCGCGACGAGGACGTCGGACCGGCGATCGACCGCGCGCTGCGCTCCGGGCGCCCCGCCGTCGTGGACGTCATCCAGGACCGCGACGAGGGGCTGCCCCCGGGCGTCGTGCCGCCGGGGAGGAGCTAGCCCAGGACCTCGGTCATCGCGCGCAGCGCGCGGTCCACGCCGGACGCGTCGACGTCGAGGTGCGTCACCGCGCGCATCGTGGTCGCGTCGAGGGCGCCGATCCACACGTCGTGGGCGCTGAGCGCCTCGGACACCGCGAACGCGTCGTCCATGCCGAAGACGACGATGTTCGTCTCCACGAGGTCGGGATCGAGCCGCACTCCGGGGATCTCCGCCAGCCGGTCTGCCAGCGTCCGGGCCAGCGCGTGGTCGTCGGCCAGACGCTCGACGTTGTGGTCCAGGGCGTAGAGCGCGCCCGCCGCGACGATCCCCGCCTGGCGCATCGAGCCGCCCATCATCTGCTTCCAGCGCCAGGCGTCCTCGATGAGCTCGGTGGACCCGGCCAGGCAGGCGCCCAGCGGCGCGCCGAGCCCCTTCGTGAAGTCGATCCACGCCGTGTCGAACAGCGACGCCCACGACGCGGCGGACACGCCGCTGGCGACGACCGCGTTGAACAGGCGGGCCCCGTCGAGATGCGTGCGCAGCCCGTGCTCGACGGCGACCCCCAGGACCGCCTCCATGCGCTCGAAGGGCCACACGCGGCCGCCCATGAGGTTCGTGGTCTGCTCGATGTGGACGAGACGGGAGACGGGCTGGTAGCGGTTGCCGACCTGGCGCAGCGCGCCGCGCACCTGCTCGGCGGTGAACGTCCCGTCGTCGCTGTCGAGCGGGTTGACCATCGCGCCCGTGAGCGCTGCTGGGCTGCCGGACTCGGCCATGATCGGGTGCGCCGAGCGGTGCAGGATCACCTCGTCGCCGCCGGGCCGGATGTGCAGGCGCAGGCCGATGTGGTTGCACATCGTCCCCGAGGGCAGGAACACGGCCGCCTCGTGACCCAGCAGGGCGGCGACGCGCTCGCACAACTCGGTGACGGTCGGGTCCAGGAAGTACTGCTCGTCGCCCACCTCGGCGGCGGCCATGACGCGCCGCATCTCGTCCGTGGGGCGGGTCTGGGTGTCGGAGCGGAGGTTGACGATCGTCACGGTGAGGGACACTAGAGGGCGATGTCGGAGGGGATCCTGGTGGCCGTCACGGACCACGCCGCCGAGCGCTATCGCCAGCGAGTGGGTACGCGGACGGGCTCGGTGGACGTCAAGCCCGAGATCGCGACGCGTGTGAGCACCGCGTACGCGGCAGGACGCACGCGGGTCGAGAAGGGCTCGCTGCTCGTGCAGGACAAGGCGCTGCCGTCGGTGGTCTACGTCTGCCGCCATGACCGCGACAGCCGCGAGCTGCTCGTCGTGACGCTGTGGGAGGAGGGCGACGACGCCCGGGTCCCGTCCCGGTTCACGAACGCCCTGCGGCGCGACGATCACCACGTGCGGGACAAGCGTGGCGATTAGATGGCCGGAGACCCTGCGATACTCGGAGCCATGCCCGTCCTCGGTGCAATCCTCACGGCGATCATCACCCCGTTCGACGCAGACGGCCGCGTCGACGAGGACGCCTTCGTGGCCGTCCAGCAGCACGTCTGCGCCACGGGCTCCGATGGGGTCGTCGTCGCCGGTACCACCGGCGAGGCACCCACGCTCAGCGACGAGGAGCACCTCCGCGTCATCGAGCTGGCGGTGGCCAACAAGCCCGCCGGCAGCACCGTCGTCGGGGGCACCGGGTCCAACGACACGCGCCACGCCGTGCATCTCACGCAGCGCGCGACCGAACTGGGCGTCGACGGCATCCTGTCCGTCACGCCGTACTACAACCGCCCGACGCCGCGAGGGATCCTGGCCCACTTCACCGAGGTCTCCAAGGCCACCGACGTGCCGATCGTCCTCTACAACATCCCGACCCGGACCGGTACGGACATGCCCAACGCGCTGCTCGCCGAGCTGGCCCAGCTCGACGGCGTGATGGCGGTCAAGCAGGCCAACAACGACAACCTCGCGCCGGTCGAGGGCCTCGAGCTCTACGCCGGCAACGACGAGACCGTCGCCCGCACGCTGGACATGGGCGGGGTCGGCGGTATCTGCGTCGCCACGCACCTCCTCGGCCCGCTGTTCCGCGCGCTCGTCGACGAGCCCGAGCGCCGCGCGGAGGTCCAGGAGGAGCTGTCCGGGTACCTCCCGGCGCTCAACCGCGCCAACCCCGTCTCGATCAAGGCCGCGATCGAGATGGCGGGCCTCGCGCCCGGCAATCTGCGCCTGCCGCTGGTCGAGGCGACGGACGCCGAGCGCGCCGACATCCGTGCCGTGCTCGAGCGGTCCGGCGTGCTGGAAGCGGCGCGTCGTTGACGGGCACGCTGCGCGTCCTGCCCCTCGGTGGGCTGGGGGAGATCGGCAAGAACATGACGGTCCTCGAGTACGAGGACCGGATCGTGCTGATCGACTGCGGCCTGCGGTTCCCGACCGCGGACATGCTCGGGATCGATCTCGTGCTGCCGGACTTCGCGTATCTGCGCGAGCGCGCGGACGACATCGAGGGCATCGTCATCACGCATGGTCACGAGGACCATCTCGGGGCGCTCCCGTTCGTCCTGCGTGAGCTCAAGGCGCTGGACATCCCCGTCTTCGGTCGCCCGCTGACGACCGCGATGGCGCGCTCCAAGCTCGACGAGCACAAGCTGCAGGAGGTCGAGGTCATCGACGTGCAGCCCGGCGAGCGCATCGAGGCGGGCCCGTTCGACATCGAGCTCATCCACATGACGCACTCGATCCCCGACGCCTGCGCGGTCGCGGCGACCTGCGATGTCGGGACGGTGCTGTTCACCGGCGACTACAAGTTCGACCAGACCCCGGTCGACGGCCGGCCCGCGGACATGAGCCGCCTCGCCGAGCTCGGGCGCTCAGGCGTCCTCCTGCTGTGCGGCGACTCCACGAACGCCGACCGTCCCGGCTACTCGCCCAGCGAGAAGAACGTCGGGCCGCAGCTGTACCGCGTCTTCGAGCGCTGCGAGGGCCGCATCGTCGTCACGTCGTTCGCGTCCAACGTCCACCGCGTGCAGCAGGTGATCGACGCGGCCGTCGCGCTCGGCCGCAAGGTCTGCCTCGTCGGGCGCTCGATGCGCAAGAACGTCAACATCGCGCGCTCCCTGAACATCGCCCGTATCCCGGACGGCCTGCTCATCGCGCCACGCGAGCTCGACAACTGGCCGGACGAGAAGCTGGTCGTCATCTCCACCGGATCGCAGGGCGAGCCCCTGAGCGCGCTGCGCCGCATGGCCCACCGCGACCACCCGGCCGTCGAGCTGCGCGAGGGGGACACCGTCGTGTTCTCGGCCACGCCGATCCCCGGCAACGAGCGCGCAGTCAACGAGACGATCGACCGGCTGTACCACATCGGCTGCAAGGTCATCACGACGCGCGACGAGCCGATCCACGCCTCCGGCCACGGCTACGCGGAGGAGATCAAGCTCATGCTGAACCTCACGCAGCCGCGCTACGTGTTCCCCTTCCACGGCGACTACAAGCGGATCCACCTGCACTCCGAGCTGGCGATGGCGGTGGGCATCCCCGACGAGCGGATCTTCCGGGGGGAGAACGGCCTGCCGCTGGACCTCACCGCGGACGGCGCGGCCTTCGGGCCCAAGCAGCAGTCCGGGATGATCTTCGTCGACGGCGTGGACATCGGAGATCCCGCCGACGTCGCGCTGCGCGACCGCCGGATGCTGTCCGGCGACGGCATCTTCGTGGTCGTCGCGACGATCTCCGAGGAGAACGGCGCAAGCGTCGCCGACCCCGAGGTGATCATGCGGGGCGTGCCGTTCCAGGTCGAGGCGGACGCGCTGCTGGAGGACATCCGCCGGACGGTGGACCAGTCGCTCGAGAAGGCGGCACGCGAGGAGATCCGGGAGATCGACCTCCTGCAGGAGCTGCTGCACGACGACATCGCGGCGTTCGTCTACGAGCGCCTCCGTCGTCGGCCGATGGTGCTGCCGGTCGTCGTCGAGGTCTGAGCTACAGCGCCGCGGGCTCTCTCGCGGCGGCCGCGGGGAGCGTCACGACGAACCGGGTGCCGCGCGCGATCGAGGCGCCGGTCGTCGTCGGCGACTCGACGCGGACCGTGCCGCCGTGCGACTCGGCGACAGCGCGCACGATCGACAGGCCCAGGCCGAACGACCGGCCGCTGTCGCCCGACCCGCGGACGAAGCGCTCGAACACGCGGTCGCGCAGCGCCGGATCGATGCCGGGTCCGTCGTCCTCCACCGTCAGCACCACGGAGTCGTCCTGGCGCTCCACGCCGGCGCGGATCGTCGTCCCCGCCGGGGTGTGGCGCACCGCGTTCTCCATGAGATTCAGGGCGAGGCGGTGCAGCTCGTCGCGGGCGCCCTCCACGATGACGTGGTCGGCGTCGACGTGCAGCTCGTGCCCGTCGGCCACGGCGCTGAGCTCGCCGGCGGCCTCCATGAGGACCTCGCCGACGTCCGTCGGCTCCTTGGGCGCCTGGCGCTCGGCGTCGGCGCGGGCGAGCAGCAGCAGGTCCGCGACGAGCCGGCGCATGCGGCGGCTGGAGCGCAGGGCGGACTGGGCCGCCTCGCCGCGTTCGCCGTCGAGCGACTCCGCGAGCAGCTCGAGGTTGGCCAGCACGCTGGTCAGCGGCGTGCGCAGCTCGTGGGAGGCGTCGGCGACGAACTCGCGCTGGCGCTGCAGCGCGCTCTCGGTCTCCGTCCTGGCCTCGTCGAGCGCCGCGAGCATGCCGTCCAGGGTGCGTGACAGCTCCGCGACCTCGTCGTCGGCCTCCGTCGTCGGGACCCGGCGCGCCGGATCGCGGGTGCGCTCGATCTCGCGCGCGGCCGCGGTGAGCGCGGCGATCGGGGCCATCGCCCGGGTCGCGATCCACAGGCCGGCGAGGAGCGCGAGGCCTGCGCCGCTCAACACGCCCACGAGCAGGAAGAAGCGGACGCGGTTGACCGTCGCCTGCACGTCGCCCAGCGGCCGCGCGTACTGCATGTAGACGTAGCCGACGAAGTGGTCGTCGATGTTCGCCGTCACGGGGACCCGGCGGTTCTCGATGCGGTAGCCGCTGAGCTCGACGCTGCTGCCCAGCGTCGGCGGCCCGAGCCACTTCGGCGCGCCGTCGGACTGCTTGATGACCTGGCCGTCGCTGTAGACGACCTTGATCGCAGCGTTGGAGGCACCACCGAACGTGTTCAGCCCGGGGCTGTCGACGTAGACCTCGTTGCGCAGGCTCGTGTGGACGACGAGCCGGTCGCGCAGTCGGTCCGCGGAGCTGCGGACCTGCGTGTCGAAGTCCGAGTGGATGCGCTGCGCCGTCAGCGTGCCCACCGCGCCCGCGAAGCCGCAGAGGATGACGAGCGTCAGCAGCGCCGATCCGCCGGCGAGACGCCAGCGGATCGGGACGCGCTTAGGCGCGGAGAACGTAGCCCGCGCCGCGGATCGTATGGAGGAGCCGCGGCTCTCCACCGGCTTCCAGCTTTCGTCGGAGGTTCGAGACGAAGACCTCGATCGTGTTCGTCGTCGCGAAAGGGTCGTAGCCCCACACCTCCTCGAGGAGGCGCTGGCGGGGCACGACGATGCGCTCGTTGCGCATGAGGTACTCGAGGAGCTCGAACTCGCGCTGTGTGAGCTCGATCTCGCGGTCCGACCGGCGGACCTCGTGCGTGTCGGGGTTCAGCGACAGGTCGCCGACCACGAACGACGCCGACCCGCGCGGCGGTCGCCGTCGCAGCAGCGCCCGCAGGCGGGCGAGGAGCTCCTGGCGCTCGAACGGCTTGACGAGGTAGTCGTCGGCGCCGGCGTCGAGGCCCTCGACCCGCGCGTCCAGGGCGTCGCGCGCGGTGAGCATGAGGATCGGGACATCGCCGTCGGCGCGCAGCGTGCGGGCGACATCGATGCCATCGAGCTTGGGCAGCCCGAGGTCCAGGATCACGAGGTCGGGGGAGAACGCGTCGGCATCGGCCAGGGCGGCCTCGCCGTCCGCGCTCGTGCGGACCTCGTAGCCCTCCATGCGCAGCGAGCGCTGGAGCACCTGCGCGATCTCTTCGTCGTCCTCGACGACGAGTACGCGTGGGGGGCGGTCGGGCACCATGTGCGGATGGTACGGCGACAGGTTGACGGTTCCTAAGCGTGAGCGACGTGGACGTCATCGACGAGCTCGTGGAGAACAACGTGCGGTTCGCGGCGTCGCTGGACGCCGTGCACCTCGACGTGCAGCCGCAGCGGCGCCTCGCCGTTGTCACGTGCATGGACTCGCGGCTCGACGTGTTCGCCGCACTCGGGCTCCAGGACGGGGAGGCGCACGTGCTGCGCAATGCCGGCGGCGTCATCACCGACGACGTCATCCGATCGCTGTCGGTCTCCCAGCGGCGGCTGGGGACGCGGACGGTGATGCTCATCCATCACACCGACTGCGGTATGCAGACGCTGACCGACGATGGATTCCGGGCCGAGCTGCAGGAGGCCACCGGCGTGGCGCCGTCGTTCGCGATCGAGTCCTTCACCGATCTCGACGCCGACGTGCGTCAGTCGATCCTGCGTGTTCGCCGATCGACCTTCCTGCTGCACCGCGACCGGGTACGCGGCTTCGTGTACGACGTCGACTCGCACGCGCTGCGCGAGGTGCACGTGGAATGAGGCGGATCACACCCACGGCCGGCGGGCTGCTGGCCCCGCTCGTCACCGGGGCCGCTCCGGCCGCCGGTCAGTCGATGACGATCACCACCGAGGACGCCTCGTGACCCGGATCGGGACCTTCAGGCCGGCCCAGAGCCCCAGGCTCGCCGCGGCGATCCGCGCGTTCGGGTCGCCGTCGTCGCGCCGGCGCCAATTCCGCGATCCGATCTGGATAGGGCACGCATATGGTGCCCCAGGCAGATCGGATCGCTGACACTCGCCTCACCGCCCACGCCGAAGATCCCGCAGCGCGGCGCGGCACACATCGCCTCATCGCCCTCGATGCGCCGTTCAGCCCAAGCCGGCGCGCTCGCGGAACGCGTGCGCTGGGCGCCACACCTCAGCCCGCGCCGCGCGGCGCGTGGGCCACGAAGACGGTGACGGAAGCGTTGTGCAGCACGTGCTGGCTCACGCTGCCCATCAGCGATCCGACCCGGCCGACGCCGCGCGCGCCGAGGATGATGGCGTCGTGCTCACCCTCCTTCGCGGCCGCGACGATCGCCGCGCCGGGGCGCCCGTGTCGGAAGAGCGTCGTGACCGGGATGTCGTCCGGGATCGATGTGACGGCCTCGCGGAGGTGCTGCTCGGTCGTCTCGTCCACGCGCTGCTGCAGGGTCGGGTCCAGCGCGATGGCGCCCGGGCGTCGGGTGACGTCCTCGGCGACCGCGATGATCGTGAGCCTCGCATGGTTGCGCTGCACGGCGAGGATCGCCGCGGCGAGCGCGAGGGCGGCGTCCTTGGAGCCGTCGACCGCGACGAGCACGTCGTGGAAGACCATGTCGGGGGCGGCGCTCATCCCAGCGTCACGGACCGGTTCGTCGCAGCCGGGTACACGCCGGCCAGCAGCGCCTCGCCCTCGGTGGTCAGCGCGCCCTTGGCTCCGCGGGGCAGGCGGCCGAACGGGCTCAATGTCAGCGTCGCCTTCTTGCCCTTCACCTGCGCCGCCCAGGTGCCGGCGACGAAGCCGTCGAGCAGGAACGTCGGGCGGATCTGCAGGTTCGCACGGTTGTAGATCTCGTCGAACGCTCCCTCGGGGATCAGACGGGTGCGCCGCTTCGGCGCGTAGGCGAGGATCACGCTGTCAAAGGCGGCGAGGAACCGCGGCGGCGCCTCGGTGTCCGCGTCGGGCCGCGAGCCGTCCCTGACGTCGTGGAGCGTGCGCTTGCCGCTGTGGACCACGTCGAGGTCGTCCCCGAGACGCTCGATCGCCTCGCGGACGGGCGCCGTCTTCCAGCCGATCCAGGAAGCGATGTCGTCGGCGCCCGCCGGGCCGAACGCGCGGAGATGCGCCAGGACGATCGCGTCCAGCGCCTCGCCCTTCGCCTTGACCTTCGGCGGACCGGTGACCGCGTCGGGCGCCTTCGAGCTCCACGTGCCGTTCGACGGCACGCGCAGGAGGTCTCCGCCGCGCAGCAGCGTCCGCCAGCTCGCCTGCCGCTGCTTGGAGAGCTCCTCCTCGGGGATCGCGTCGGGGTGCTCTGCGACCCAGGCCTCGGCCAGCTCGGCGACGTCCTTCGCGTCGAGCACCTTGCCCTTCGCGGCCTTGGCGATCGCCGGGCGCAGCTTGGCGGCGTCCTTGCCCAGCTCCGCCTTCGTGCGCCACGGCTCGGCGTTCCCCGACGCCTCCAGCGCACCGGCGTAGAGCGCGTGCTCGCGTGCGGACATGAGGTGCACCGTCCCCCGGTGGACGAGACCGGTGACGACCGAGCCCTCGTCCAGCGCCGCATAGAGGCGCTCCGGCGTGAAGTCCGCGGCGCGCGTCCACAGCGCGACCGCCGCAGCCGGCCAGGACTGGGCCTGGACGGCGCCGATGCGCTCCAGCACGTCGGCCGGAGGCGCGTCGATGCGCTCGAGCAGGCCCTGGCGCTGCAGCAGGGTGCGGTTGAGCTCGCGGTCGTCCATCACGGGCGTCGTACCACCGAACGCGGCAGCCCAGCCATCGCCGCGAGCTGCAGGGCGGAGCGCAGCTCGTACGGGATCCGCCACAGGCCGCCGTGCGCGGCGCTTTCCGCGAGTCGTTCCTCCGGCTCGCCCGGCGGGCGGTGCAGGTCGCGCACGAGCAGCGCGGCCATCAGCGCGCGGGTGGTGGCGGGGGAGAAGACCTCGACCCCGAAGTGCCGTGCGCCCAGGTAGGCGGCGGTGAGCAGCCGGTGCTTGGTGACCGAGCGGGTCGCGGTGGCCGGCGCGAGGTTCAGCGACACGGTCCGCCCGTCGGCGGACGCCTGCGTCGCGCGCCAGCGCTGCACACGCTTGGCCAACGCGTAGTTCGGTCCCTGCTGGCGCACGATGGCGTCGGCCAGCCCGCGGCCGTCCACGAGCCGCGCGTACGCGGGGCGCAGCAGCCGCCCGGCCGACGCCGCACGCAGCGGCGCCTGCAGCACGCGGCGTACGCCCCGCTGGTCCCACCGGCGCCGCGCCTCCGCGACGGCGTCGTCGGGGACGAGGTAGCAGTCGGTCGGGGTCGCGAGCGCCGCGTAGGCGGTCGCGGGGAGGTCGGCGACGAGCGCGTCGGCGGCGGCGACCAGTCGCACGTGCGTCCCGCCGTCGGCGTAGACGTGGCTGGCCACGACGAGCGCGGAGCCCGTGTCGTGCTCTCCGATCCAGGCGCGCAGCTCGGGCAGCGCGGCGAGCAGGTCGGCGCCGACGCCCGGCATCCGGACGATTCCCGCGCCGGCCCGTGCGAGTCCCTGCACACGGGCGGCCTGACTCGGGAGGTCGACCGCGAGCACGTCCGCGCCCCACGCGCAGAGGTGCTCCAGGGGGCCCATCTCCGCGCCCGCGCCGAGCAGCACGACGCGGCGGTCCTCCAGCGCGAGCCACTCGGGATGCTCGAGCACCTCGGCGACGCCGTCCGCGCAGCCGGGCTCGACGATGCCGTCCGCCACCCAGCGCTCGAGCCTGCGTCGCAGCGCGTCACCGCGCAGCAGCTCGCCGCCCAGCGGCACGGTCAGCTCGCGCACGCGCTGCCCCTCGCCGCGGACCGTCGTGGTCGCCAGCGCCCCGGCGGGGGTCAGGGCGAGGGCGTCGCGCAGGGGACGCTCCTCGCCGTCGCGGACGTGGACCAGCCGCGCGTGCAGCGATCGGAGACCGGCCGCCGCGACGCCGGGCGCGTCGTGCTCGGTGAGCTCGCGCAGGACGTCGACGTACCCAGCACGCCAGTCGCGCTCCTCGCCGACGGGCGGGCGCCCGGCGGCCGCGAGGGCGTCGCCCAGGACGGCGCGACCCGCGGCGCGGGTGCTGCGCGCACCGTCCACGACGGGGAACTGCACACCGTCCACGCTCTCCACGGCGCAGACCGTAGCGCCGCGCGCGCGATCAGGCCGGTCCGCGGTACAGCCGGGCGTTTCGGTCGGCACGCGTCCCAGCGAAGCCGCCGGGCCGCCCGCCCTGGGCATCGAGGTTCGCGAGCTCGCGCGCCGTCCCGACGAGGTCGCCGCCGTCGGGGTCCACGAGCCAGGTGGAGATCACCACGCCGCCGTCGGCACCTTCGCGCAGCGAGATCATCCTGGCCTGCTGGGGCCAGTCGGCCAGCGACGGCGTGACGATGCGCCAGAAGCCACGCGTCCCCGGCGGCCGGTACGGCTCGATGCTCGCCTTGTGCGTGTGCCCGTTGAGCACGGCGACGACCCGCGGGTGGCGGGCGAGCTCGGCGAGGACCGTGTCGGGAAGCGGTTGGTGGGAGGCGACGAGCAGCCAGCGATCTCCGGCCTGCTGCAGCTGCTGGGCCAGCCACGACGTGTCGACGCTGCCTTCGGTGTCGAGCACGAGCAGACGCACGCGCGGGCCGAGGTCGGTCGCGTACTGCAGCTTCGAGTCGCTGCCGGGGACGCCGGCGGCGGCGCGCAGCCGGGCGACGACCTCCTCGCGCGACAGCAGCCGCCGCGACCGGTCGCTGGGCACCGTGACCTGGCGGCCGGGGAGGCCCCCGGAGAGCACCCGGTCGATCGCCTCGGCGTCCGTGGTCTGCCCGCCGAGCTCCTGCAGCGCGCGCTCGGCGTCGACGTCGACGATCGCCCGGTCTGCGGTCGCGACCGCGTCGAGCTGCGGCGTCGGCCGCACCTCACCCTGGACGAGCCAATCGTGGTTGCCGAGGACCGGCAGCCAGGGGACGCCCACGCCGGGCGACCGGAACGGCCTCTGCGCGGCGGCGAGCAGACCGGGGTGCAGCGGCGGATCGACGTCGGGCCGGTAGTAGAAGGGGTCCGGGTTGTCGGGCGACTGCACCCCGGTGTAGCCCGGTTGCCCGGAGTCCGGGTCGACGGTCCCGCCGCGCATCACCGCGAGCGCCTGGTCGAGCTCGTTGGACTGCGCGTTGTCGATGAGGTCGCCGGCCTCCAGCACCTGCCGAGGATGCTCCGCCCGTATCGCCCGCAGGGCCCCGGCGAGGACCTGCGTCGTCAGCGCCTCCTGCGGACGGAACGTGGGGGTGTAGGGCGCCCCGAGCCGATCCGTGAACGTGGGCCGCAGCGGCGACTCCTCGTCGCGGACGTGCGCGTCGGTCACGACGCCGAACCGCGCGAGCTCCCCACCGCCGGCGCCGCGGCGGGCGCCGGGGTCGAGGTCCGTGCGGTCCAGCAGCGCCTCACCAGGCGACCGGGCGAGCACCCCGGACCCGGTGGGGTCCCGCCACGTCGCGGTGGTCGTCGAGCCGCCCTGGCCGGGGGGCGCGGCGGGGTCCTCGCCGCATCCGGCGAGCGCGATCGCGCCGGCGGCCAGCAGCGGGACGAGCGTGCGCCTCATCCGCCGCGCAACCCGGCGACGATCGAGTCGCGCAGCGTGCGCTGGGCGACGAGGAGGGCGGCGACGATGCACAGCAGGCTCATGCCTGCGGCGACCAGCAGCGACTGACCGATGCTCGCGCGGGGGACGAGATCGGCGTACCCCGCGGCGAGTCGCGACACCAGCGGCGCGAGCACGATCGACTCCACCACGAGTCCCAGGAGGACCGCCGGGACGGCGGCGACGAGGACGACGCCGAGCAGCAGCCGGATCACGGTCGGCGCGGCCGCGCCGCCGGCACGCAGCACGGCGATGGTCCCGCGGCGCTCCAGCGCCACGACCGTGAGTCCCTGGACGAGCGCGTACAGGCAGACGAGCCCGGTGACGAGCGCGACCACGCGCAGCAGCGACGCGAGCGTCCCGAGCAGGGCCCGGTTGGACGTCGTCGCCCCGCCGACGGCGACCGGCGCGGCTCCGAGCGCGCGCAGGCCGCGGTCGATGCGGGCCTGATCGGCACCTGGCTTGGCGCGCACGGCGATCTGGGCGTCGTCGTCGCCTCCGCTCGCGGCCAACAGCCGATCCGGGCGTACGTAGGCGACGCGGCCGTCGGTCTCCAGCGCGCGGACGATGCCGACGATGCGGAAGCGCACCTCGCCGCCGTTCTCCAGTTGCACGGCGAGCGTGCCGCCGATGCGCAGGTTCAGCGCGTCGGCCAGGCCGAGCCCGACCTCCGCCTCGTCGGGCCCCGCGATCCTCCGCCCGGAGGCCAGCGGCGGCGCCTCGAAGACGGTGTGATCGCCGGGATACGCGATGAGGCGCACCGGCTCACCGAGCGAATAGGAGTCGGCGCCCTGCTTCTGGTAGCGCGGCGAGGCTGCCAGGACGCCGGGGATGCGCTCCACCGCCGGGACCTGGCTGACGGGCAGGTCGGCGGTCGTGTCGTAGCGCTTGCCCAGCGTGCCGGGGTCGTCGCGCAGCGCCACGAGCAGTGACGCGAGCGCGAGCAGGAGGGCGACGATGGCCGCGCACGAGCCGAGCACTGCAACGGTGCCCGCGTAGCGCGCACGGCGCGCGGTCGCGAGACGCGCGCCGAGGGCCAGCGGCCCGGCCAGGCGGCGCCCGCGGCGGCGGCGGGCCGTGGCGCGGGTGAGCTCCGCCCCGCGCAGCAGCGCGACCGGGGATCGCCCGGTGGCCTGCAGTGCGGGCCAGGCCGACGCCGCGGCGACGAGCGCGACCGTCGCGACGAGCGCGATCGCCAGTGGCCCCACCAGCGCGCCGCCCGGTGACATCTCGTTCAGCGTGACGAGCAGGTCGCCCGTGGGGCCGGCTGCGAGCAGGGCACCGAGCCCGAGCCCGAGCGCTGCCGCCGGGAACGCCACGATCGCCGCTCGTAGCGCGTACGCCCCGACGATCGTCGCGCGCGGGAAGCCGAGCGCGCGCTGGACGCCGATCGTCGACAGCCTCCGCTGGACGTCGGCGTGCGCCGCGACGCCGAGCATCACCCCCGCCGCCCCGAGCACGACGACCGAGAACGCGATGAGCAGCGCGAGCACGATCCCCGCCGCCTGGTCGAGGAGCACGCGCACCCCGTCGTGGGTGATGAACCGCAGGTCCTTCACGCCGAAGCTGGTCGCGCGCGCCTGCTGCAGGGTGATGCCGACGCGGGAGGGATCGTGCGTCCACAGCAGCGCCATGTTCACACCGAACCGACCGCCCGGCCGCCCCGCCACGTACACGCGCGCCGTCGTGGCGAGCGGGTAGGCGACGTTGTCGGGACTCACCGCGATGCCCGCGACGCGCCCGCCGCCGAAGCGCCCGAACGACACCCGGTCGCCGACGGACACGTGCCACTCGCGCGCGACGCCTCGCTCGACGACGACGTCGGCGTCGTCGCGCACGTCGTGCCCGTCGACGATCGCGTACCCCCGCCGCCCCTCGCCGACCACCTGGACGACGCCGCGTCGCGTGGACCCGGTCCCCGCCGCGATGGGGACGTGCGTGAACTCCGTCCGGTAGGAGGCTGCGGCGACGTTGGGCAGCGCCGTGAGGCGCGTGCGGATCTCGTCGAGGTTCTCGCGGTCGAACCGCGCGATCACGTCGGGCAGGTCTGCGGCGCGCGCCGACCGGTCGAAGCCCGTCGCCAGCGACCAGCTGACCGTGACCGCCGTCCCCAGCATCGTGGCCGCGAGCGCCACGCCCGCCGCGGCGAGCAGCGACCGGCGCCCGCCCGCCCGCACGAGGACGAGGGCCTCCCGGAGCGCCGCTCTCATCGGGAGAGCACGCCCTCCTGCAGTCGCAGCACGCGGGTGGCGGCGTTCGTCGCTGCCTCCTCGTGGGTGACCAGCACGACGGCCCGGCCCTCGGCCGCGACGTCGCGCAACACGTCGAGCACGATCGCCGCCGCCTCGGGATCGAGGTTCCCGGTCGGCTCGTCCGCCAGCACGACGTCGGGATCGTTGACGAGCGCCCGTGCCAGCGCGACGCGCTGCTGCTCGCCGCCGGAGAGCTCGTGCGGCATCCGCCCGGCGGCGTCGCCGAGGCCGAGCCGCTCGATGAGCTCGACCCCGCGGGCGAAAGCATCCGGCGCCGCGTCGGGCAGCCGCGCGGCCAGCGCGACGTTCTCCTCACCGGAGAGCTCCGGCACGAGGTGGAAGAACTGGAACACGAACCCGATGCGCCGCGCGCGCAGCCGGGCGAGGTCGCGCTCGGAGCGGCCGTCGACGCGCTCGCCGGCGAGCTCGATGGTCCCGGCCTCGGCACGGTCGAGGCCGCCGAGGAGATGCAGCAGCGTCGACTTGCCCGAGCCGGAGCGCCCCACGACGGCGACCAGCTCGCCCCCTGCGACCTCCAGCTCCGCGCCGTCGAGGACGCGCCGGGCCGCCCGACCGGACCCGAAGGTCTTGACCAGGCCCTGCGCCCGCACGATCGGGGACGTCACACGGGAACACGGTACGTCGCGGGACACGACCTGGGGGGAGGAGGCGAGCGGCGGCGCGTCGAATGACGAGGACGCACCGCCGATGCCCCCTGCCCGCACCACGAAGAAGGCGCCCAAGCGCGCCGCCAAGAAGGCGCCGAAGCGCCGCGCGCGCCGCTCCTCCGCGGCGTCGCTGCGCCTGCCCGTCCTCGACCAGCACCAGCTGGACATCCTCGGCCTCGGCCTGGTGGCCGTCGCCGTCTTCCTCGTCTTCCCCCTGTGGCTGGGGTGGGACGCGGGCGCTGCCGGCGAGGCGACCACGAACGCGCTGCGGCGGGTCGTCGGGGAGGTCGCCTACGCCGTTCCGGTCGTCCTGGCCGCGATCGGCGCGCTGGTCGTGCTGCGCCCGGTGCTGCCCGCCGTCCGGCCGCTGCGCGCCGGTGCGCTGTGCCTCTTCGCGGCGGTGACCCTGGCGCTCGCCGCGGGCACGTTCGGCCTCGGCGCCGACGGTGTGCGCCCCGGCTGGTGGAACCTGCCGTGGATGGAGTCGCACGGCGGCGTCGTGGGGGAGGGGTTGCTCTACGCGTCCACGAAGGCCATCGGCAGCGTCGGCGCCCACATCCTGGCCGTCTTCCTCTTCATCGCCGGCGTCATCCTGCTCACGGGCGCCTCCATCGCGGGGATCGTCCGGGCGACGCACTCGGGCGTCGCCGACACGACGCGCGCGCTGCGCACCGCCGTGCCGGCGCGCGCGCCCCGCCCGGAGCGGGTCGCCCCGCCCGAGCCGGAGGACGAGGAGGTGCACGTCACCCAGACGATGGTGCGGGCGCCGTCCCTCGACGCGCACGCTCGCTACCCCGACATCTTCGGCGAGGAGGACGAGCCGGAGCCGGAGCTCGAACCCGAGCCCGTCGAGGCGTTCGAGGACGAGCTTCCCGGCGAGCCGGTCGGGATCGAGCACGACGAGGAGGACGAGGAGGACGAGGAGCTCGACGACGAGCCCGAGCCCGACGGCGTCATGGAGATCCGCCCCGAGGACCTCACGCCGCAGGGCCGCCTGCGCGGCTCGATCACCGACGACCCGTCGTTCCAGTGGAAGACGCCGCGCCCGAACATCCTCCGGCGCTCGACCGCCGAGCAGAGCAAGCCCGACACGGCCGGGCAGGAGCGCACCGCCGGCGCGCTCGTCGAGGCGCTGGGCCACTTCGGCGTCCAGGCCAAGATCATCGGCATGGTCGCCGGCCCCCACATCACCCGTTACGAGCTGCGGCTCGCCCCGGGCATCAAGATGAGCAAGGTCGCCCAGCTCAAGGACGACCTCGCGTACGCGCTCGCGGCCACCGACATCCGCATCCTCGCGCCGGTCCCCGGCAAGACGGCCGTCGGCGTCGAGGTCCCCAACCAGCGGCGGCGCATGGTGCAGCTGGGCGACGTCTTCCAGGATCCGCCGGAGGACTGGTCGCCGCTCACCGTCTGGCTGGGCAAGGACGTCGGCGGGAAGGCGATCGGCGCCGACCTGGCCAAGATGCCGCATCTGCTCGTCGCGGGCACCACCGGCGCCGGCAAGTCGGGCGCGATCAACGCGATGCTCTCGAGCATCCTGCTGCGAGCGACGCCGCACGACGTGCGCCTCGTCCTGGTCGATCCGAAGCAGGTCGAGCTCAACCACTACGAGTCCGTCCCGCACCTGCTGACGCCCGTCATCACGAGCCCGCGGATGGCCGCCAACGCGCTGCAGAACCTCGTCAAGGAGATGGAGGCGCGCTACTCGATCATGTCGCTCGCCCGCACGCGGTCGCTCAACGAGCTCAACAAGGTCCGCGAGGGGCGCGGCGAGAAGGCGCTGCCGTACATCCTGTGCGTCATCGACGAGCTCGCCGACCTCATGATGGTCGCGCCGGCCGACGTCGAGGACTCGATCATCCGCCTCGCCCAGAAGGCGCGCGCGGTCGGCATCCACCTCGTGCTCGCGACGCAGTCCCCCCGCGTCGACGTGATCACCGGCATGATCAAGGCGAACGTCCCGTCCCGGATCGCGTTCGCCGTCTCCTCGCAGACGGACTCCCGCGTGATCCTCGACCAGAACGGCGCCGAGTCGCTGCTGGGG
The DNA here is from genome assembly GCA_963837655.1 of uncultured Solirubrobacterales bacterium. Lineage (GTDB taxonomy): Bacteria > Actinomycetota > Thermoleophilia > Solirubrobacterales > Solirubrobacteraceae > CAVVSD01. The sequence goes on along the minus strand of CAWIOK010000017.1, from coordinate 193,270 downwards.
CAGGGGGACATGCTCTTCTCGCCGGTCGGCACGTCGCGCCTGCAGCGCATCCAGGGCGCCTACATCGACGAGCCGCAGATCCTCGCGATCACGGAGTTCTGGCGCAAGCAGGGCGAGCCCGAGTTCCGCGAGGAGCTGCTCGAGGAGGCAGAGGGCGACGGCGAGGAGGTCGCCGCTGCCGGCGATGACGCGTTCAGCCCCGACGAGGACCCGCTGCTGGAGGACGCGATCCGTCTCGTGGCGGAGATGGGCACGGCCTCGACGTCCATGCTCCAGCGGCGCCTGCGCCTCGGCTACACCCGTGCGGGGCGGCTCATCGACATGCTCGAACGACGCAACGTCATCTCCGGCTACGAGGGCTCCAAGCCCCGCCAGGTGCTCGTCGCGGAGGCCGATGTCGAGCGCGTGATCGCCAACCTGCGCGAGCGCGACGGCGGAAGTCCTGCAGAGCCCGTGGATTCGGCCGTCGCTGAGTAGCCTGGGGCCTCTGATGCCCGACATCGGGGCGAGCCTCCGGGAGGAGCGAATGCGCTCCCGGATCGACATCACTGAGATCGAGGCGCAGACGAAGATCCGCGCCAAGTACCTGCGCGCCCTCGAGAACGAGGAATGGGACCTGCTGCCGGGCCCCACGTACGTCAAGACGTTCCTGCGTACGTACGCCGATGCGCTCGGGCTGGACGGGCGGATGCTCGTCGAGGAGTACAAGCTGCGCCATGAGCGACTGTCCGACGTGGACCTGCAGCCGATCTCGCCCCGCAGCGCGCGCGACCGTGCGCGTGAGCGCAAGACGCGCAGCCGGCTCCCGCGCTTCGGCTTGGTCGCGCTCGTGATCGTCGGGCTCGTGGTCGCGCTCTACGCGCTCGGTCGCGGCGCCGATGACTCCAACCAGCCGTCCGGGTCCGGGTCGTCGGTCGCGACGACGGGGACGACGAGCACGACCGCCAAGCGCACCACGACAACGCGCAGCGAGCCGAAGCCGGCGACGCTGCGCATCACAGCGACGGGAGGTGTCGACGTGTGCGTCCAGGCCGCCGATGGCCGCAAGTTGGTGAACGGCCGGACGCTGAGCGCCGGCCAGTCGACCGCGACGCTGCGCTCGGGGAGCTTCCGCCTCGTGCTCAGCAACGGGCAGGCGCGACTCCGGGTCAACGGCCGCACGCGCCCGATCCCGTCGTCGGCGACGCCGGTCGGGTACGCGATCAGCCGTGCGGGCAAGATCACCGGCCTCGGACCGTCCCAGCGACCCGTCTGCAAGTCGTGAGCCGCCTTCCGCGCGCCGGCATCGTCGTCACGGGCACGGAGGTCCTCAACGGCCGCGTCCGCGACGCCAACGGGCCGTGGCTGGCCGACCGGCTCACCGAGCTGGGCGTCGACCACGAGACGACGATCGTCGTGGGCGACCGCCCGGAGGACATGCGCAGCGCGCTGGAGTGGCTCGCAGCGCAGGGCGCCGCGCTCGTCATCACGAGCGGCGGGCTGGGTCCCACGGCGGACGACCTGACGATCGAGGTGGTCGCGGAGTTCCACGGACGGGCGCTCGCCCTGGACGAGGCGCTCCAGGGCCGGATCGCGGCGAAGCTCGAGCCGCTGCTGCAGCGCTTCCCCGATCTCGACATCGACGCGTGGCGGGAAGGGACGCGCAAGCAGGCGCTCGTGCCCGAAGGTGCGACCGTGCTCGAGCCCGTGGGGACCGCGCCAGGGCTGGTCGTCGCGCCGGCGAGCGGCGCCGGGCCCACCGTCGTCGTGCTGCCGGGGCCGCCCTCCGAGCTGCGCGCGATGTGGTCCCAGGCACTCGAGGCGCAGGCGCTGCGCGATGCCGTCGCGGGCGCGGGATCCTTCACGGTGCGGACGCTGCGGATGTACGGCATGCCCGAGTCGGAGATCGCCGAGACGCTGCGCGTCGCCGAGGCGCGCGGGATCGACCTCGGGGCGATGGAGGTCACCACGTGCCTGCGCCGCGGGGAGATCGAGGTCGTCACGCGGTACCAGGCGGGCGGCGCGCCGGCCTACGCGGCCCTGGAGGACCTCGTGCGCGAGCGCCACGCGGCGACGCTGTTCTCCGACGACGGCAGCACCGTCGACGACCTCGTGGCGCGGTCGCTCCTGGATCAGGGCGCGACGATCGCCACCGCCGAGTCCTGCACGGGCGGGCTGCTGGCGGCGCGGCTCACCGAGCGCGCAGGCTCCTCCGGCTACGTCCTGGGCGGCATCGTCGCCTACGCGAACTCGGCCAAGGTCCACGTCGCCGGTGTCGACCCGGAGCTCATCGCGCGCCACGGCGCGGTATCGCCGGAGGTCGCCGAGGCCCTCGCGTTCGGGGCGCTGAGGCGCCTCGACGCGGACCTCGGCGTCGGCATCACGGGCGTCGCCGGGCCGGGCGGCGGGACCGAGGCCAAACCCGTCGGCCTCGTCTGCCTCTCGGCGGCGTCGGCGGACGGCCGGCGGATCACCCGGTCCGTGCAGCTGCCCGGCGGGCGCGAGGACGTCCGCGACCGGTCGACCACCGTCGCCATGCACCTCGTCCGGCGCCTCCTGCGCGGCGAGGGCGAGCGCGCGCCGATCGCCGCCTGACGCGTGCGGCTGTTCGCGGCCGCCGACATCCCGGTCATCGTGCGCGAGCCGCTCGCGGCGTGGGGCGCGGCGTGCGCGGAGCGGGTGCCCGGGCTGCGGGCGGTGCCGGCTGAGCGGCTGCATCTCACGCTCGTGTTCCTGGGCTCGCGTGACGCCGCGGACGCCCCGTCGATCGCCGAGCTCGTGACCGCGGGCGCGGACGGGCCGGTCGAGGTCGCGCTCGGCGACGCGCTCTGGCTGTCGCCGCGGCGTCCCCATGTGCTGACGGTCGCGGTCCAGGATCCGTCCGGACGGCTGAAGGCGCTGCAGCAGCGGGTGTCGTCAGCCCTGCAGGACGGTGCCGGGCACGACGCGGAGCGCCGCGCCTGGCGGCCGCACGTGACGGTTGCGCGCGTGCGCCGGGGCGCGCGCGTGCGCCCCGGCGATGCCGCGCTGCCTCGGGTGCCGAGTGCCTCCTTCGCGCTGGAGGCGCTCACGCTGTATCGCTCGCACCCCGGTCCGGCGCCGCGCTACGAAGCGCTTGCGCGGACTCGCCTGGAGTAGCGCACCTCCAGGAGCAGTTCGCCGTCGTTGTACCGCCTGTCGTGTCGTCCGACAACGGGGCCTTGCGTCAGAACGAACCGCCGAGGTGGTTCGTGCGCTGATGATCAAGCGTTCATGTTGTCCGACACATGTCGCACACTCGTCACACCGTCGTGTCGAGTCGTTGCGAGCCCGTCCGTAGCGTCCTCGTTCCGTCCGATGCAGCCCGCAGACTTGGCTGTTGAACCAGAGCGCGAGGAAAGGCCCTCACCAACCATGCCCGTCACCGACGAAAAGGCCGCGAAGGCCCGCAACGATGCACTCCAAGGCGCGCTCACGCAGATCGAGCGCCAGTTCGGCAAGGGCAGCGTCATGCGGATGGGCGACGAGGGCGCCCAGGTCAAGGTCAACGCGATCCCGACCGGCGCGCTGTCGCTGGATCTGGCGCTCGGCATCGGCGGCATGCCTCGCGGCCGCATCGTGGAGGTCTTCGGCCCGGAGTCCTCCGGTAAGACGACGCTCGTGTACCACGTGCTGCACGAGACGCAGAAGCTCGGCGGGATCTGTGCGTTCATCGACGCCGAGCACGCGATGGACCCGCTGTACGCCCGGCAGATCGGGGTGGACATCGACGAGCTCCTCGTCTCGCAGCCCGACTACGGCGAGCAGGCGCTCGAGATCGCCGACATGCTCGTGCGCTCCGGAGCGGTCGACCTCGTCGCCATCGATTCGGTCGCCGCACTGACGCCGCGCGCCGAGCTCGAGGGCCAGATGGGCGACCAGACGGTCGGCCTCCAGGCGCGGATGATGAGCCAGGCGATGCGCAAGCTCGCCGGCAACCTCAACCGCACGCAGACGCTCTGCCTCTTCACGAACCAGATCCGCGAGAAGGTCGGGGTCATGTTCGGCTCGCCGGAGACCCAGCCGGGCGGGCGCGCGCTGAAGTTCTACTCGTCCCAGCGCCTGGACATCCGCCGCATCGAGACGCTGAAGGACGGCGCCGAGGCGGTCGGCAACCGGGTCCGGGTGAAGGTGGTCAAGAACAAGGTCGCCGCGCCGTTCCGCCAGGCGGAGTTCGACATCGAGTTCGGCAAGGGCATCTCGTCCTCGGGCTGCATCCTCGATCTCGGCATCGAGCACAACGTGGTGACGAAGTCCGGCTCGTTCTTCTCCTACAACGACGAGCGCCTGGGCCAGGGCCGCAACAACGCGAAGGCGTTCCTGGACGAGCACGTCGAGGTGGCGAAGGAGATCGAGAGCAAGATCTACGACATCCTCAACGTCGACACCGAGCTCATCGCGCCGATCGAGCGCGACCCCGACGCGGAGACCGCACTCGAGGATCTCCCGCCGACGGTCGCCGCCGCCTAGTCCTCCAGCGCACGTGACGGAGACGACCGCGGAGGAGCGCCTGCAGCACGCGCTCGACCTCGCCTACCGCTACCTCGGTCGGCGGGACAGGACGGTCCTCGAGGTGCGCCGCCACCTCGAGGGCAAGCGGGTCGAGCCGTCGGCGATCGACGCGACCCTCGCCTCGCTGGCCGAGGCAGGCTACCTCGACGACGCGCGCTACGCGCGGCGCTTCACGGAGGACCGGCGCGAGCTCGACGACTGGGGCGCCGACCGGATCGCTCGGCGCCTGCAGGCCGTCGGCGTCGGCGGAACCGAGATCGAGGACGCGCTGAACGCCCGCGACGCGGACTCCGAGCGCGACGCAGCGATCGCGCTGCTGCGACGGCGGCTGCAGGTGCCGCCGCAGAGCGACCGCGAGCGCGAGCGTGCGCTCGGGATGCTCGTGCGCAAGGGCTACGACCTGGATCTCGCCTACGACGTCGTGCGCGCGTTCGAGCGCGAGCCCGAGGCGGCCTGATGCTCGCGGCCCGCGTCCACGGCTACGAGGATCACAAGCTGCATCTCGACGAGGTGCCGGAGCCGACGACGCGCACTGCGAGCGGGCGTACAACCCCGGGCTGTCGGCCGACGGTGGCTTCGCCGAGTACATGCGCACCGGCGAGCGGGCGCTCCTGAAGGTCGACCCCTCGCTGCAGCCCGGCGACATCGCGGGGCTGACCGACGCGGGCTTGACCGCGTACCACGCGGCGCGTCGTGCGGCCAAGCTGCTCGAGCCGGGGCACAAGGTGGTCGCGATCGGCGCAGGCGGCCTGGGCCTCATCGGCGTGCAGCTCCTGCGGGCGCTGACGGCGGCGGAGGTCATCGTCGTCGAGCCCCGGGAGACGTCGCGGGCGCTCGCGGCCGAGGTCGGCGCCCACCACACGGTGGCAGCCGACGGGACGCAGGTCCAGCAGGTGCTCGACCTGACCGACGGCCGCGGAGCAGAGGTCGGTGCTCGACTTCGTCGGCGAGTTCGGCACGCCCGCCGACGGCGTCGCGATGACCCGCCGCGCCGGCGCGTACTTCGTCGTCGGCTACGGCGGGTCGCTGGAGATCTCGACGCTGGAGATCATCACCAAGGAACTGCTCATCGTCGGCAACGCGGCCGGCACCTACGACGACCTGGCGGACCTCGCGACGCTGACCGCGCAGCGCGCGGTGACGCTTCACACAACGCCGTATCCGCTCGCCGCCGTCAACGAGCGCGCTACGTCGCCGCGGCAGCCGCGCCGCTCTGGTCGAGCGACTCCGACGGCAGCTTGCGCGTGAACCACAGCGACAGCAGCGCCGCACCTGCGACCGCGCCGAGGGAAAGACGCAGGGCCTCGAGCTGCGCATCGCCGTAGTCGGTGGCGACCGCGTGCGCCTGCTCCTCCGAGAGTCCTGCATCCACGGCCGCCTTCTCCACGTCTGCGACGGGGACGATGTCGATGCCCTTCTCGGTGTTCGCGAGGATCTGCTCGCGCGCGGCCGGGGGGACGTCCGGGTTCGCGACGATGCGGTCCGCGAAGCCGGTCGCGAGTGACGCCAGGAGGACGGCGCCGATGATGGCGGTGCCCAGCGAGGACCCGAGGTTCTGCGCCGTGCCCTGCAGGCCGCCGGCCTCGCTGGTCTTCGTGGGTGCCACGGAGGACATGATCACGTTGCCCAGCTGCGAGGCGAGCAGGCCCGCGCCGGCGCCGATCAGTGCGAGTGCGACCTTGAAGCCGGTGTCGTTGAGCTCGACGTCGAGCGTTCCGAGCATCACGCAGGCGCCGATGCTGAAGGCGATCAGCCCGATCTGCGCGACCCTGCGTGGCGAGCGCCGAGCGGCGATGCGCGGGCCGAGGAGCGCGAAGACGAGCATCGCGACGGAGAGCGGGAGCAGGCGCTTGCCGGTCTCGAACGCATCGAGCCCGAGCACCACCTGCAGGTAGACCGGAATCACGAAGAAGGTGCCCATGAGCACCAGCTGCTGGCCCAAGAGCGACGACAACCCGGCACGGAGCTGTGTGACGCGCAGGAGCGCCGTGTCGAGCAGCCGATCCTGGCCGAGCCGGGCGCGCCGCTCCTCCCAGGCGATGAACGCCCACAGCAGCCCGAGGCCGGCGAGGATCATGAAGGGGACCACCGAGAACCCCAATGGCGTGATCTCCGTGCCGCCGATCGTCGGCGCCGACCGCGGCCGCACGAACCCCCACACGCTGCTGCGCAGGATCGCGAACACCGCCAGGCCGAGCCCGGCGGAGGAGAGCAGCACGCCGACGATGTCCAGCTGCGGACGCCGTTCGGCCGCCGGCGCCTGCGGGATCGTCCGGCGCACGAGCAGGATGAGGATGACGACGACGGTCTCCCCCGCGAAGACGTAGCGCCACGTGAACTCGGTCGTGACCCACCCGCCGATGAGCGGGCCCGCGGCGATCGCGATCGCGGCGATGCCGCCGAGGAGCGCGTAGGCAAGCGCTCGCTCGCGGCCCTCGTAGCTCGCCGCGGTGAGCGCTGCGATCGCCGGGACCACGAGCACGGCGCCGGCGCCCTCGATGCCCGACCAGCCGATCAGCAGAGCCGTGAGGTTCGGGCTCAGTGCCGTCGCCAGCGATCCGACCCCATAGATCGCGAGGCCGATGGCAAACGCGCGGTTGCGCCCCAGGATGTCGCCGAGCTTGGCGCCCAGAAGCATGAAGGCCGCCATCACCAGCGTGTACAGGGTGATCGCCGTCTGGACGCCCTGGATCGTCGTGTCGAGGTCGTCGACGATCTGGGAGATCGCCACGTTCATCACGCTCGAATCGAGCACCATGACGAACTGGGCGGCGGCCAGGATGATCATGGGGAGCCACTTGCGCATGCGGCAAGCTACCGCGGGAGGCCGTACCGAAGCTGGCACGTCTGCGCGCTCGGGGCGAACTCCGCCCTATCCTCTGGGGTGGTTCGAAGCCGTACACCCGTTCGGTTGTGCCGGGGGCGGTCCGGGCCTATTCTCAGCAGATCTGGATCGGGTCCCCTGTGGAGCCGAAGGTGCAGCAAATTGAGCGTTTTTGAACGTCCCGACAGCTCTAGCCCAAGCCGAATCACGGCCGGAATGCCCCGTCTACAGCGACGTCCGGCCCGAGCTCCGACCAGCTCACGCGCCTTCCGTCCGCGGTCGCTCAGCCGCGCCCATCGCACCTGGTTGCACTCGGCCGGCGGCCGAGCGGCCCGATCCTCCCCAATGACATCGAGACTCACGTCCGCCGAGGTGGCGCTTGGAAGCGCCACCCGCGGGGGAGGGAACCGCAATGGAGATCCTTGGCGTGGCGGCCATCCTGGCTGTCGCGGCCGTTGTCGTCGCGGCCCTGCTGCGTCGCAGCGGGCATCGACAGGCGTCGGTCGCGCAGGACGCCGTCGCCGCACAGGCTGAGCCGAGCGGGCGCGAGGAGAGCGTCACCCGGCTCGAGGAGAGGGTGCGCGAACGCGCCGGCGAGCTCGATCGCCGCGCGCGCGAGCTCGACGAGCAGACGCGCGCGCTGGAGGCCGAGCGCGAGCAGCTGGCGCTGCGGGAGCGCGACCAGGAGTCGGCGCTCGAGCGGATCTCCGGCCTCAGCGCCACGCAGGCCAAGGAGCGCCTGCTGCGCGACGTCGAGGATCGCGCGCGCCACGACGCGGCCCGGCGCCTTCGTCAGATCGAGGAGGAGACCAAGCGCGACGCCGAGCGTCGCGTGCGCTCGATCCTCGCGGTCGCCATGCAGCGGCTGGCGGCGAGCCACGCAGCCGAGACGACGGTCTCCGTCGTCCAGCTGCCGTCGGATGACATGAAGGGCCGCATCATCGGTCGTGAGGGACGCAACATCCGCGCGCTGGAGAACCTCACGGGTGTCGACTTCATCATCGACGACACGCCCAACGCGGTCGTGCTCTCGGGCTTCGACGGCGTCCGGCGCGAGGTCGCGCGCATGACGCTGGAGAAGCTGCTGCAGGACGGGCGCATCCATCCGGCGCGCATCGAGGAGACCTACTACCAGGCGAAGTCCGAGCTCGACGCGCACATCATGAAGGCCGGGGAGGAGGCCGTCTTCGAGGCCAACGTCCAGGGCCTCGACGCCGATCTCGTCAAGACGCTCGGCCGGCTGAAGTTCCGCACCAGCTATGGGCAGAACGTCCTCGCGCACTCCGTCGAGTGCGCGAACCTCGCCGCGATGATGGCCGACGAGCTGGGCGCCAACGCCAAGCTCGCGCGCCGCGCCGCGCTGCTGCACGACATCGGCAAGGCTGTCTCGCACGAGGTCGAGGGTCCGCACGCGCTCGTCGGCGGAGAGCTCGCCCGACGCCACGGCGAGTCCGAGGCGGTCGCCCATGCGATGGAGGCCCACCACAACGAGGTCGAGCCGCAGACGATCGAGGCCGTGCTCGTCCAGTCCGCCGACGCGCTCAGCGGCGCGCGTCCGGGTGCCCGCGGGGAGTCGCTGGAGCAGTACGTCAAGCGCCTGCGCGACCTCGAGCAGATCGCGATGCGGCACAAGGGCGTCGAGAAGGTCTACGCGATGCAGGCCGGCCGCGAGATCCGCGTCATGGTCACGCCCGACCGCATCGACGACGACGCCGCCCTGATGCTGTCGCGCGAGATCGCGCGGGACATCGAGCGCGAGCTCGAGTACCCGGGCCAGATCAAGGTGACCGTGATCCGGGAGTCGCGGGCCGTCGAGTACGCCAAGTAGGGCTCGACTGCGTCGAGCCTCGGGATCGCGTCGCAGGGCGACGCGATGCCGGCGCAACCTGGGCGCCGTCGGTGCCGTTGAACCGGACATGCGACGACACCGACTCGCTCTCTCCGCCGTCGCGGTGGCGCTCGCCGCGGCGGTCGCAGTGCCCACTGGCGCATCCGCAGCCTCCTGGGGACCGGTGGGCAATGCCACCCGGGCGGGGCAGTCGTTCGAGCCGGTCGTGACCGCGACCGCCGACGGGCGCTTCGCGCTGGGCTTCGTCCGCTGGCTCGGCGGCGACCACCGCGCCGAGCTCCGCACCGGCCGGCTGACCGACCGCCTCCGTGGCGACAGCGTCCTCCTGGACTCCTCGGCCGGCAACATCGACTCGCTGTCGATCACGATCGCCGGCGACGACGGTCCCATCGGCGCAGCGTGGCGGCGTGCCTCCAGTCGCGCGCAGCGGCTGCGCAGCGCGATCGTCGCTCGGGACGGCGACGTCTCCGGCCCCTTCGACCTCACGACGGACGGCACCGAGTCCGCCTACGAGCCGCGCTGGGTTCCAAAGCCCGCGGGCGCGTCGCTCCTGGTCTGGGATCGTCGGACCACGTCGGCGCAGGCGCCGATGGCCGGCGCGCGCTTCGGCCTCCAGAGCGCTGTCCCCGGCACGGGCGTCGCATCGCAGCCGTCGCTCGCAGTGCGGGCCGACGGATCGCAGCTCGCGATCTGGGTGCAGGGCGGCCGGGTCTTCGCCGCACAGGCCCCCGTCGCAGGCGAGCCGTTCGGCCCGCCGGTCGCGCTCTCCGGCGCAGGTACCGCCCGGGATCCGCACCTCGCGATGGGCACCGATGGCGCCGTGGTCGCCGCGTGGACGCGCAACAGCGGACCGGGGAACGTCATGGAGGTCGCGTCGCGGCCGACCGGCGGGACCTTCGGCGCGCCGGTCACGCTCTCCGGCCCTGCCGAGGGCGCCTTCTCGCCCGAGCTCGTCGCGACGGGCACGGGCGGCTTCCTCGCGGCCTGGGTGGCCGGCCCGACCGGCCGCGGCTGGGGTTCGGCGAGCGGAGCCGCGCGCGCCGTCCAGCTGGGCCCCGACGGCACGCCCTCCGGGCCGGTCCTGACGCTCTCGCCCGCGGGCGACCGCATCGTCGATCCGACGCTGGCGGCCGACGGCCGCGGTGGCGTGATCGCCGGCTGGCGCGTCGGGGCAGGCGGCGCGCGCGGGATCGTCGCGCGGCGCGTCGCGAGCAACGGCGCCGTGGGCTCGGTCCGCACGCTGGACACGGGCGCGCGGATCGGGGCAGGGTCGCCGGTCATGACGGGCTCGCTCGGCGCCGTGGTCGCGGCCTGGACCTCCGGCGGCATCGTCCGCTACCGGCTGTACCACTGAGTGTGCTTGGCGAAGCCGAGCCCGTATCCTCGGGCAGCCGATGAAGCGCTACCACGTCACGACGTTCGGATGCCAGATGAACGAGCACGACTCGGAGCGCATGAAGGGGATGCTCGAGTCGCTCGGCTACAGCGAGGCGCCCGCCCGCGACGGTGCTGACCTCATCCTCTTCAACACGTGCTCGATCCGTGAGAAGGCGGACGACCGGTTCATCGCGCACCTGGGCGAGGCGAAGCGCCTGAAGCGCGAGGACCCCGAGCGGATCGTCGGCGTCGGCGGTTGCTGGGCGCAGTCCGTCAAGGAGCAGGTGTTCGCCCAGTTCCCGTTCGTGGACGTGGCGTTCGGCCCCGGCCAGGTGCACAAGCTGGCCGAGTTCCTCACGAGCGACTCGATCACCGCGCAGGGCTTCTTCGAGTTCGAGGGCTTCACCGGCCACCTGCCCGCGCGTCGCGCCCGCCCGGTCCAGGCGTGGGTGCAGATCTCCGCCGGCTGCAACATGAAGTGCTCGTACTGCATCGTGCCGAGCACGCGGGGTCGCGAGGTCTCGCGACCGCTGGACGAGCTCGTCGCGGAGGTGCGCGGCCTGGTGGCCGACGGCGTCCGCGAGGTCACGCTGCTCGGGCAGAACGTCAACTCCTACGGCACGCGGCTGCGGCCGCAGCGTTCGTTCGCCGAGCTCCTGCACGAGATGGATGCGATCGACGGCCTCGACCGCATCCGCTACACGAGCCCGCATCCGTCGCACATGGGGGAGGACGTCGTCCGTGCGCACGCCGAGCTCGAGAGCGTCTGCGAGCACGTCCATCTCCCGCTGCAGGCAGGCTCCAGCCGCATCCTCAAGCGCATGCGCCGCACGTACGACCGCGGGCGGTTCGCCGATCGCGTCGCGCTGCTGCGCGACCACGTCCCCGACGTCGCGATCACCACGGACATCATCGTCGGCTTCCCGGGGGAGACCGAGGAGGACTTCGCGGAGACGCTCGAGGTGTGCGAGGAAGTCGGGTTCGACGGCGCCTTCACGTTCATCTTCTCCCCGCGTCGCGGGACCGAGGCGGCCGAGCTGGCCGACGACGTCCCGCACGAGGTGAAGGTGCAGCGCATGGAGCGCCTGGTCGAGGTCGTCCAGCGGCGCGCGCGAGAGCGGGCGCAGCGCTTCGTGGGCCGCACGCTCGACGTGCTCGTGGAAGGCCCGTCGCGCACGGATCCGTCGCGGTACCGCGGCCGCTCCCGTCACGGCAAGGTCGTCAACTTCAGCGGCATCGCCGAACCGGGCGAGATCGTGCCCGTCCTCATCACGCGCGCGACGAGCCAGACGCTCGGCGGCGAGCTGACGCTGCTCGCCCGCGCTCTGGCCTAACCAACCACCAGCAGCTCGTTGCCGTCCGGGTCGCGGAGGTGGAACATCGGCGGCTGCGGTCCGACGACGTCCACCGATCCCACCCGGATCTCCCTGGACGCCCCGTCCCGCGCGATCTCCGCGTCCACGTCCGCGCCGGCCGCGCGCAGTCGGACGTGTGCATCGTCGATGTCCGCGGTGGTCAGGATGATCCCGGTGCGGACGCCGGTCGCCCGGTGCGGGCCCGGCGCGAGCGAGACGCCTGCGGTCCCGTCCGGCGGGAAGAGCTCCACCCACCGCCCGCCCTCGCCGAACGGGAAGTCCGCGCGCTTCTCGAAGCCGATGGCCTCGTAGAAGGCGATCGACCGGTCCGCGTCGCTGCAGGGGATCGTGATCAGGTGGATGCGTCCGAGGAGTCCTGGGAGTGCGCTCATGCCGGTGATGACCCAACCGCGTCGCGGAACTCATCGCTCAGAACAGCGACTCCTGCGCGGGCTGCTGCGGCGGTTGCGCCACCGGCGGCTTCGCCTGCCGCCGGTCGCGCAGCACGAACCCCGGACTGCGCCCACGGAACCGTCCGCGCCGGATGAGCGCCGAGAGCCGCTCGCGCTCGGCCTTCGGGGCGTACGCGCCCCGCGCGTAGAGCTCCTCGTAGCGCGGGACCAGATCCGGCCGGGCGTCGCGCAGCCAGCCCATGAACACGTCGCGGACCTCACCGCGCATGTGGAGCCCGATGCCGCCCACGGAGGTCGCGTCCGCCTTCTCGGCCGCGCGCAGGATCGCCTCGACCTGCGCGGGGTCGTCGTTGATCCCCGGCATGAGCGGCGCGACGAGGATGCCCGTCGGGATGCCGGCCCGGTTGAGCTCCGCGATCGCCTCCAGCCGCGCCCGCGGGTTCGGTGTGTGCGGCTCGGTCGCCCGCCACGCCTTCTCGTCGAGCGTCGGGACCGAGAACGACGCGCTCACGTCCGTGACCTCCGCGATCTCGCGCAGGAGATCGAGGTCGCGCAGCACCAGCGGCGACTTCGTGAGGATCGAGCACGGGTTGCGCGCGTCACGCAGCGCCTCCCAGATCCCGCGCATGAGCTTGTAGCGCCCCTCGACCCACTGGTAGGGGTCGGTGTTCGTCCCCATCGCGACGTGCTCGCCCTTCCACGACGGCCGCGCCAGCTCACGCCGCAGGACCTCGGGCGCGTTGACCTTCACGACGATCTCGCGCTCGAAGTCCCGGCCCGCGTTGAGGCCGAGGAAGACGTGGGTGGGGCGAGCGAAGCAGTAGACACAGGCATGACTGCAACCCCTGTACGGGTTGATCGTCCACCGGAACGGCATCCGCGACCGCTCGGGCACGCGGTTCAGAGCCGACTTCGCCTGCACCTCGTAGAAGCGGGTCTCCAGCGCCTCCGGCGCGTCGAAGTGCCGCACGACCGCGGGCCGCGAGTACCCGGGCAGGCGGGTCCGCTCGTCCTCCTCGGTTGTCAGGTTCTCCCAACGCACGAACACATGTTCGCATATTGCGGAGACGGACATCTGTCCGGGAGGCGGCCGCGTTCAGGATCCCGTCAGGCGACCCGGCGGATCTTGCCGAGGTGCCACAGCTCACCTCACGAAAGCCAAGCCTGCGCGGGCCTCTCGCTGCGAAGGTCCCCGAGATCGGCCTGCTGTTCTGGGTCATCAAGCTCCTCACGACCGGCATCGGGGAGTCGACGTCCGACTTCCTCGGCCAGACGAACGTGGCGATGGCCGGCGTCGTCGGCGTCGTCTTCCTCGTCGTCGCGCTGCGCCTGCAGCTGCGCTCCCGCGAGTACCGAGCGCCGATCTACTGGTCCGCTGTGCTCGCCGTCGCCATCTTCGGCACGATGGCCGCAGACGGCGTGCGCGACGGTGCGGGGATCTCCTACGCCATCACGACGGCTGTCTGCGCCCTCGGCGTGGCGGCCGTCTTCGCGCTGTGGTACCGCAGCGAGGGGACGCTCTCCATCCACAGCATCACGACCGCCCGCCGCGAGCGCTTCTACTGGATGGCGGTGTTCGCGACCTTCTCCCTCGGGACCGCAGCGGGGGACTGGACCGCGATGCAGCTCGACCTGGGCTTCTTCGGCTCCGCGCTGGCGTTCGGCGCGCTCATCGCGATCCCCGCGCTCGGGTGGTGGCGCGCGCAGCTGAACCCGATCGTCGCGTTCTGGGCCGCCTACATCATCACCCGCCCGCTCGGCGCGTCGTTCGCGGATTGGTTCTCCAAGCCCGGCGCGAACACGGGCCTTGGGCTCGGGGACGGGATCGTGACCGCCATCGGCCTCCTGGCGTTCGTCGCCCTGGTCGCGTACGTGTCGGTGACCAAGCGCGACATCCAGCCGGTGCAGCACCCCGACGGCCACCGCGGGCACCGCCTGGGGCTCGAGCCGCAGAACGCGGAGGCGTAGCTCACGACGGGTCTGCACCGCCGCGTCGACGAAGGCTCCTCGATCCGCCGAGCCGTGACGGAGATCACACAAGCGCGACTGTGGCTGCCTCACGGTGCTCCACCGGTATGAAGCACCTCATGGACACGAAGAGCCACAACTGGCGCGAGGTGGGTCTGGCCCGCCAGATCAGCGCCCGCGCGGTCAAGCGTGCCCGCCTCGAGTTCGTCGTGCTGTTCCCGGCTCTCGCCGGCGTCATGGCCGTCTACAGCTATCGCGGCGACCTGTTCGGGCCCGCGCTCGACCTGCCGGTGCGCATCGGGACCGTGGTGGCGCTGGTGATCCTCGGATGGGCCCTGGCGCGCGACGTCGGCAGCGCGCTCGGCCCGTACCTGTTCCGTCGCCTGGATCCCGGCACCGCCGGCACCATCGGCTTCCTGCTGCGGCTGGTGACCGTGATCATCGCCCTGCTCGTCGCGTTGCGCGTCGCCGGCCTGGCGCCGCAGACCCTCGCCCTCGGAGGTGCGCTCACGGCGGTCGTGCTCGGTCTCGCGGCCCAGCAGACGCTCGGCAACCTCTTCGCCGGGACGGTGCTGCTGAGCGCACGGCCGTTCCGTGTCGGCGAGCGCGTCAGCCTGCAGGGCGGCGGCATCCAGGTCGAGGGCGTCGTGAGCTCACTCGGCCTGCTCTACACGACGTTCGCCAGCGGCGACGACGCGATCATGGTCCCCAACAGCGTGGTGCTCGGACAGGCGGTCACGCCGCTGCATGAGCCGGCCGGTGTCGACCTGCGGGCGCGCCTGCGACCGGGCGTGACCCCGATCGACGTCCACAACCTGCTGCAGGAGGGCGTCCAGACACCGATGCGTGGTGAGCCGCGCGTCACCCTGGAGGAGATGGACGGCGACGAGATCGTCGTCCGGATCGCCGCGACGCCCGAGCGTGCCGCGGACGGTCCGAGACTCGCCGGGGAGGTCCTGACCGCCGTCGCGCCCGAGACGCGCAGGGTCGAGAACCCGCAGGCGGCCTAGCGTTTGTCGGCCTGGCCCTCGGCCATGCGCTCGGCGATCCGCTCGCCGCCGAGTCTGTTGGAGACCTTCGAGGCGAGGTCGGGGGCCACCGCGGCCAGCGCCGTCCCGAGCCGCAGCTCGATCGGCGCGACCGTCACCTCGCCGCGATCGCGCTCGACCGCAGAGATCGTCGCGTCGGCGACCCGCTCGGGCGAGACCGTCCGGAAGCCGGGCGGGAGCTCGGCGCCGCTCTCGGCGAACATCCCCGCATCGTGGACGAACCCGGGGGAGACGATCGACACCCCGACGCCCGTGCCCCGCAGGTCGGCGCGCAGCGACGCGCCGAAGCCGCGCAGGCCGAACTTCGTCGCGGCGTAGAGCGAGCCGCCGGCGACCGGCGCACGCCCGGACAGCGAGGACATGAACACGAAGTGCCCGGAGCCCCGCTCGCGCATCGCGGGGACGTAGAGCCGCGCGAGGACGATCGGCGCGCGGAGGTTCACGTCGAGGACCCGGTCGATCTGGTCCTCGGCGAAGGACTCCAGCCGTCCCGACCCGGGCATCGCGGCGTTGGCGACGACGATGTCCACATCCGGATGCGCCTCCGCCAGCGCACGGACTGAGGCGGGATCGGTCAGGTCGGCGGGCGCCACGATGGCGTCGGGGACGGACGCGGCCAGCGACTCGAGGACATCGGGCCTGCGGCCGCTCAGGATGAGCCGCGCCCCGCGCGCCGCGAAGGCCTGCGCGAGCGCGTGGCCCAGGCCGCCGGTCGCGCCGGTCAGCAGGATGGTTCTCCCGGCGAGCTGCACGGCTACGCGAACAGGGCGACCGTGGCGGTGAACGTGTGCAGGAAGTTCGCGCCGTCGACCGGACCGATCTCGCCGGCGGCGAAGAAGCCGGCGGCGGGGACGCCCGACATCTCGTTGTGCAGCATCGACGCGTCGTGGTCGGGCACCCCGAACATCCCTCGCCCGCGGCCGGTGCACGTGAAGACGAGCGCCCCCGAGGGCGCTGCGCCGCCCAGCGCCGCGCGCCGCAGCCCGAGCGCCTCGCGCAGGTCGCGCGTCGCCGACGCGGCGTCACGCACGTGCAGCCGGACGACCTGGCCCGGCCGCACGACGGTGCCGACGGCGATCGCGCCGGTGTCCGGATCGGCGCCGAGGAGGTTGCGGACCAGGAAGTCGCCCTGGAGGTAGTCGGGCTTGCCGGGCTCGACGACGATGCCCAGCAGCAGTCCCTGGCTCAGGACGGCCTGATCGACCGGGTCGAGCCCGTCGACGACCTCGCGCAGCTTGGTGAGCGCGTTGCGCCCCGCCAGCTCCTGGATGATCTGGCCGTCGCAGGCCGTGATCGTGAGCTCGGGGCCGATCGGGCGGGCCCCCTGGGAGACCAGCGGCAGCAACTCGACGCCGTCGAGGCGCACGCCGACCGCGCCATGCTCGTGCACCTCGTCGCCCGCGAAGAGCACCGTGCCGCCGTCCTCGGCGCCTGCGCTCGCGACGCCTCCGAGGATCGGGACGCCCGGCGCGTGGCTCGTCAGCTCGGCCAGCAGACCGTCCAGCGGGAAGGTGACCGGGTCGGGGAGCAGGATGGTCCCACCCGCGCCCTCGAGCTCGGGCATGCCGAGCACCGCGATCGCACCGTCGAGCTCCTGGGTCTCGGCGTGGAACGCCGTGGCGACCCCGTCGCCGAGGTCCGCCGCCCAGACGGAGATCGCGGTCCCGTCCTCGATCTCGCGGCCGTCGCCGACGATGCCGCTCGCCCCGCAGCCGATGAGCTCTCCGGGGGTCAGCGTCTCGCTGACGGTCTCGACCGTGACCTCGGGTGCGAGCAGGTGCGCGCCGGAGGCGAAGACGATGGCGAGATCGGCCGCCGCACCGTCGAGACCGCCGGCGGCTTCGCGCGCCGCCTCGCCCGCGGCCTCACGCGGGTCGGTCGCCAAGGACATCCCGCAGGAGATGCGAACGGACACTCCAGGCACCATATCCCTCGTGACCCGCGTGCTCGCCCTCTTCGGACCCACCGCGGTGGGGAAGACCGACGTCGCCGTCGCGCTCGCCCGGCGCCTGCGGGACCGAGGCGAGCGGCCGGTCGCCGTCGGCGCCGATGCGCTGCAGGTGTACGAGGGTCTCGAGATCCTGACGGGCGTCGCCGATCCGGCACAGCGGGCGGAGCTCGAGCATCGGCTCGTCGGCTTCGTCCCCGTGACGGAGACGTGCTCGGCCGGCGCGTACGCGCGGCTCGCCCACGCAGAGATCGACGAGCTGCTCGCGACCGGCGCGACGCCGATCGTCGTCGGCGGCACCGGCCTGTACCTGCGCGCCGCGCTCGCTGATCTCGCGTTGCGCCCGCCACCGCGGCCGGGCGTTCGCGAACGGCTGACCTCCGAGCTGGAGGCCGACGGCCCAGAGGTGCTCCACGGCCGCCTGCAGGCCGTGCTGCCGGACGTCGCCGCCCGCATCCTGCCGAGCGATCGCACACGTGTCCTCCGCGCGCTGGAGCTGCACGACCAGGGCATCGCGTACGAGGACGACGGCCAGCTCTGGACCGAGGCGACCCGCCATCCCACCCGGCTCGTCGGCCTCACGATGGATCGTCCGGCGCTCGCCCTGCGCATCGACGCCCGGGTCGACGCCATGATCGCCGCCGGGGTCGTCGATGAGGTCCGCCGCGCGGACGCGGCGGGCGCGTCGCCGACCGCCCGCGCGGCGCTCGGGTTCGCCGAGCTGCTGGCCGGGGACGTCGAGGCCATGAAGACCCGCACCCGCCGCTACGCCAAGCGCCAGCTCACGTGGATGCGCAAGCTGCCGGGCGCGGAGCTCGTGGACGTCACCGGCCGCGACCCGGCCGACGTCGCCGCCGGGCTGCTGCCGTAGGGTCCGCGCCGATGCGCGTCGAGAAGTGGCAGGCCCTGGGCAACGACTACATCGTCCTCGAGGCGGCGAGCCTGCCGTTCGCGCTGACGCCCGCCCGCGTCCGCCTGCTCTGCGACCGCCACCACGGGGTCGGCGCGGACGGCGTGCTCGAGCTCACACCGGCGGACGAGCCCGGGTTCGTCGCCCGCCTGCGGATCTTCAACCCGGACGGCTCGGAGGCCGAGCTGTCGGGCAACGGCGCCCGCGAGGCGATCATGTACCTGCATCGCCGCGGCTGGACCGACGCGCGCGAGTTCTCGATCCAGACCGTTGCCGGCGAGCTGCGCCCGCGCATCGAGTCCGAGACGCACTGCACCGTCGACATGGGCCGTGCGCGGCTGCGCGGCGAGGGAGAGCTGGAGGCCGACGGACGCCGCTGGGCCTACCAGCACGTCGAGATCGGCAACCCCCAGACGGCGATCCGGATGGCCGAGCGCGATGAGCTGGAGGCGCTCGACCTGCCCGCGATCGGGCCTGCGATCGAGCACCACCCGCTGTTCCCCGATCGCACGAACGTCAGCTGGTGGTGCGAGCTCGGGCCGGACACGATCCGGGCGCGCATCTTCGAGCGCGGGGTGGGGGAGACGCTGTCCTCCGGCACCGGGGCGACCGGCGCGGCGATCGCGCATGTCCTGCGCGGCGGCGACTCGCCGGTGACCGTCGAACTGGACGGCGGCGAGCTGACGGTCGACGTCGGCGAGGACCTGCACGTCGACCTCGCGGGCTGGGCGGTGCCGGTGTTCGCCGCAGAGCTCGATCCCGAGCTCGTGGCCGCGCTCGGGGCGTTCTAACCCCAGTCGGGGTCGCGGCGTCCGCGAAACGCCGCGACGCCCTCGGCGAACTCCGCCGAGCGCATCCCTGCGCGACGGGTCGCGGCGAGGTCCGCGCGGACCGCGTCGTCGGCGCCCGCGCGCAGTGCCCGCAGCGCCAGCGTGTTGGCGCGCACCGCGCCGGGTCCCTGCGCGAGGACCTCCTGCGCGGCCATGAGCGCCACCGACTGCAGATCGGCGGGCGCGACGATCTCCGTCAGCGCGCCGAGCGCTTGCGCGCGTTGGGCATCGACGTGGCGTCCGAGCACGAACAGCTCGGCCGCCAGCGACGCGGGGAGCCCGCGGAGGACGCGCGCCAGGCCGCCGGGCGAGTAGACGAGGCCGAGCCTGCCTGCCGGAGCGGCGAGATAGGCGCCCGGCACCGCGAAGCGCACGTCGCACCCCAGCGCGAGCTCGAGGCCGCCGCCGAGCGCCGGGCCGTTCAACGCCGCGATGACCGGGACGCGACAGGACTGCAGCGCGTCGAGCGCAGCGACCGTCTCCGGGGCGATCGTCGCGTGCGCGACCTCGGGATCGACCGGGTCGCCGATGCCGCTGAGGTCGTAGCCGGCGGAGAAGATCTCGCCCGTCCCGGTGACGACGAGACACCCGTCCTCGGCGGCGGCGAACGCCGCCCGCAGCGCCTCGAGGATCCCCGCCGACAGCGCCCCGCGGCGCTCGGGACGCTCGATGCGTAGAACGGTGACCCCTTCCGCAGGGCGCTCGATGACGAGCTGCCCCGCGAGGCCGGTCACGTGCCCAGGCGCTGCTTGACGACCTTGCCCATCGCGTTGCGTGGCAGCTCGTCGAGGAAGTGGACCTCCCGCGGGCGCTTGTGCGGCGCGAGCTGCTGGGCGACGTGGTTGATGAGGTCGGAGGGGTCGGGCGTCGCGGACGTGTCCTCGGCGACGACCCACGCGATGATCCGCTCGCCGAGGTCCTCGTCGGGCCCGGCGGTCACGGCGACCTCCGACACGGCGGGATGCTCGAGCAGCGAGACCTCGATCTCGCCTGCCCCGACCTTGTAGCCGCCGGTCTTGATGAGGTCGGTCGAGCGTCGTCCCACGATCCGGACGTAGCCGTCGGGCGAGCGCGTGGCCAGGTCGCCGGTGAAGAACCACCCGTCGCGCATCGACTCCGCCGTCGCGTCGGGACGGTTGAGGTATCCGGTGAACACGTTCGGCCCGCGCACCGCGACCTCGCCGATCGTCTCGCCGTCGAAGTCGGTGAGATCGCCACCCTCGTCCAGGACGATCCGCAGCTCGACGTTGGGGAGCGGCAGCCCGACGTAGCCGGGCTTGCGGACGCCGTCCGCGCGCCCCGCGGTGTTCATGAGCGTCTCGGTCAGGCCGTAGCGCTCGACCACCTGCTGCCCCGTCGCCTGCTCGATGCGGGTGAAGAGCGGGGCAGGGAGCGGTGCGGAGCCCGAGACGAGCAGACGTGCCGAGCGCAGGCCGTCGGCGACGGTGCTGTCGGTCTCTGCGCCGGCCGCGATCCGGTGGTACATGGTGGGGACGCCGAACAGCATCGTCCCGCCGTCGAGGAGCGCGGCTGCCGCCGTCGCAGCGTCGAAGCGCACGAGGTGTCGCATGTGGCCGCCGAGGCGCAGCGGCCCCAGGGTCCCGAGGACCAGGCCGTGCACGTGGAAGAGCGGGAGCGCATGCACGAGGCGGTCCGCGCCGGTCCAGTCCCACGCGTCGGCCAGCGCGTCGAGGTTCGACGAGATGGCCCGGCGCGGCATGAGCGCGCCCTTCGGCCGCCCGGTCGTGCCCGACGTGTAGATGACGAGCGCCGTGTGGTCGTCGTCGAGGCTCTCGTCGGATGGCAGCTCGCCGCCCTTGGCGTCGATGTCCACCGCGGCGATCGGCGGCGGCGCGTCGACGGCGTCGAGCGCGCCCGCCGGGGCGCCGAGGACGACCTCCGGCTGCGAGTCGCTGAGGATGTGGCCGAGCTCGCTGACGCCCAGCTTCGGGTTCAGCGGGACAAGCGGGATCCCGGCGGTGAGGCCGCCGACCACGGCGACGCAGGTCTCGAGCGTGGACTCCGCCCAGACGGCGGCGCGGCCGACGCCGCGCAGGCTCTCGGCGACGGCGGCCGCGGCGTCACGCAGCTCGCGGTAGGAGAGCTCCCGGTCGCCGAAGCGCAGCGCGGGCTCGGCGTCCAGCTCATGGACGGGGGGCAGCAGGAGGGACATGTGTGCAAATTTCTAGCAGGCATGGGTGAGAACGACTCGGCGATCCGCGCCGCGGTGCGCAACCACACGAGCTGGATGACGGCCCAGGCCGAGGCCGCCGGGGGCGGCGTGATGGTGCACGGGGGGCTGCGCTGGATCGTGTCCGGCCCGGGCAGGGGCGCATCGCTGCCGTTCCCGGCGCAGGTCACCGGCGAGGACGCCGACGCGATGCTCGCCGACTGCCGCGCGCGCGGCCAGACTGGCATCGGGTGCTGGACGAGCGGCCTGGCGCCCATCGGCGAGCTCGCCGCCGTCCTCGTCGCGCGCGGGTTCGAGTGGGGCTGGAGCGCCCACTGGATGTCCTTCGACCTCGATGCGCTCCCCCGCATCGACGACGACCGCGTGCGCGTCGGGCCCGGACCGGTGCACGACTCGTGGACCGCCGGCGCGGCGGGCGGCACGGCGATCGTCCACCTCGTCGGCGACGAGGCGGGGCTCTACGACGTCGGCGTCGACCCAGGTCGCCAGCGCACGGGGCTCGGGCGCGCGCTCACCGTCGCCGCCCTCGCGGCGGCGCGCCGGGCCGGGGCGACGGTCGCAACCGTGAACGCGACCGACGACGGCGAGCGGCTGTACCGCTCGGTCGGCGCGCGGTCGCTGGGGTGGGGGCAGACGTTCTGGATCCACGCCGACGGCCTCGCTGCGTCACCGCCGGCGGCGTTGGTCGCGGCGGCCGAGGCCGCCGGTCGCGGCCAGGCGGCGGCGCCGGCGGACGTCGTGGGCGAGCGGCTGCCCGGCAACGGCATGGGCCTCGCGCACGTCGCCCTGGCCGCCGGGTACCGGGCCGCCGCACGGGCGCTCGCCGCGCTGGGCGCGCCGCTCGACGCGGTCCTCGCGTACGAGCTCGACGGCGCGGCCGGCCTCGAGCGCGTCACGCTCGACGAGCCGATCGGGCGGATGGGC
The DNA here is from genome assembly GCA_963837655.1 of uncultured Solirubrobacterales bacterium. Taxonomy (GTDB): domain Bacteria; phylum Actinomycetota; class Thermoleophilia; order Solirubrobacterales; family Solirubrobacteraceae; genus CAVVSD01. The sequence goes on along the minus strand of CAWIOK010000017.1, from coordinate 171,123 downwards.
GGCACGGTGCTGCACGAGGCCGTGCGGATCCGCGACCACGACCTCCTGCGCGCCGCGCTCGCCGCGGGGGCTGATCCGGGCGCCCGCGACCGCACGTACGACGCCACGCCCCTGGACTGGGCCCGGCATCTGAACAACCCTGAGGCCGAGGAGCTCCTGACGCCTCAGCCCTGATCGGCCGAGCAGGCAGTCCTCGGCAACGGACCTGGGCCGTCGGTCCGGCACGTGGCTCGGCACATCCACAGCGTTCGGATCGGACTTCGTCGCCTGCCCCACGCGCGGGCGGAGCACGAGCACCGGGGACCGGGCTCTCGCGTGCTGAGGACGTCCTGATCGACGCTGGGTGCGCCATCACGAGCTGGTGCAGAACTCTCCGGCCGGTTGCAGTCGGGCTCACGATCGAGATGCCTCAGCGGCGCCCGCTCGGCCGGGGCGACGGTGGGGGTGCCTGTCAGGTGGGTCCTGCTCTCGTGCGAGCCTGCCGCGTTCTTCCCACAGTCTCGCGATTGGCTTGGGCCGTCCTAACCGGACGCTGCAGCGCCGTGGAACGATGCGGCGTACGCGGCGGCGGCCTCGGGGCTGGCGAAATGCTCGAGGTGCCGCGCCGGATCAGTGAAACCTTCGGTGAAGTCGTCGGCCAGCGCTGGGTTCTCCGACATGGGGCCGATGACATCGAAGAGCTGCGGCTGCGGCGCGAGCATGAAGTTCGTGAACTCGAACGGCGCGAGCACGCCGGTGAGGCGCCGGTCGTCGACGCGCCGGCAGAACGCCCCGTCGAAGGCCCCGCCCTCGAGGATCGTCTCGCCCAGCGCGAACGCTGCGAGCGAGGCCGCGTTTGCGCCCTGACCGCAGACCGGGTCGATCTGCACGTGGGCGTCGCCGAGGGCGATCACGTAGGTGCCGTCTTCGAGCTGCACGAAGGACTGTCGCACGGCCGGCAGGATCGCACCCTGGATGATGCTGGTGGGGTCGATGACGCCGAAGTCGCGATCGTCGACGCGCTCGGCAACCCGCGGTGCATAGCGCCTGACGTTCTCCAGCGTGAGCCGGTCGTGCGCCTGCGGGTCCTCGGCGTACGGCGTCGTCGCCAGCGGCTCCAAGTCGCCGTCTGGCACGCACTCGAACAGCAGGAACTCGAACACGCCGTCCCGTGTGAGGATCGGGGCGTTGATGACCTCTCCAATCGAACCGAGCAAGGAGAGGACCACGTGGTGCGGAGCGCCGGCGTCGGCGATCCCCCGGTAGATGCCGCCCGTCAGCAGCCGCGGGGGCGAGGTGAACGGAGAGCGACCCGGGATCGGCGGAAAGAGGTCCCGAAGCGCTCCGCGCCCCGTGCAGACGACGAGGAGATCGTGCCGGCGCGCAAGATCGTCGAGGCCGTCAAGGTCGACGGTCCCGACCTCGACGTTGCCACCGCGTCCCTCGAACAGCTCCATCAGCGCGGGCTGGTAGACGCGGTAGTCGACCGCGACGCTCGGCCGACTGAAGTACCCGCCGAAGTCCAGCCACGCGGGGTCATGCGGGACCTGGTACCAGTGGCCCTCGACGTCGACGCCGCTCTCGTCCCACAGGTTCGCGCCGATCTCGCGCTCGCGCGCCCGGGTGCGATGGTTATGCACCACCGTGTTCGGCAGGCGTCCACCTCGCACATCGTCGGCCGTCCGCTCGGCGTACAGCGTCGGCTCGAGCCCGTGTGCCTGGAGGAACAGGGCAAGGTGCAGACCGGCCGTACCCGCGCCCACGATGCCGACCTCGCTCATGGCTGCCTCCTCGCCGTGCGCTACAGGATGACCGCAGCTTGCCCAGATCGATCTCCGGCCGTCAAGGACCCCGCGGGCTGGCCCGTTCCACCGTGCAGAACCCGGACGAGCACGGAGCGCGGCACGAAGCCCTCGAGGCAACGGCCGGCGGCACTACCTCCGTCAGACGCTGACGGCGTGCTCGCGCAGCGCATCGTTGAGCGACGTCTTGAGGTCCGTCGAGCTCGAGCGGTCGCCGATGATGTAGGCGCAGGGCAGCCGCGCCTTGCCGGCCGGGAGCATCTTGGTGCGGGTCCCCGGCACCACGATCGCCCCCGGGGGCACCTCGCCACGCATCTCGACCTTCGTCTCGCCGCGCATGTCGATAATGGGCGTGGTCGCGGTCAGCACGACGTTCGCCCCCAGGACCGCGCGCGCTCCCACACGCACGCCCTCCACCACGATGCAGCGCGAGCCGACGAACGCGCCGTCCTCGACGATGACGGGCGCGGCCTGCAGCGGCTCGAGCACTCCGCCGATGCCGACGCCGCCGGACAGGTGCACGTCGGACCCGATCTGCGCGCACGACCCGACCGTCGCCCACGTGTCGACCATCGTGTTCTCGCCGACCCAGGCGCCGATGTTCACGTAGGACGGCATGAGCACGACACCGGGCGCCAGGTAGGCGCCGTGGCGGGCGGTCGCCGGCGGCACGACGCGGACGCCGCGCTCCGCGTAGCCGGTCTTGAGCGCGAGCTTGTCGTGGTACTCGTAGGGACCGCATTCGACGGTCTCCATCCCGCGGGTCCGGAAGGTCAGCAGCACCGCCTTCTTGGCCCACTCGTTGACCGACCAGCCGGCGCCGGGCGTCATCGGCGCGGCGACGCGGATGATGCCGTCGTCGAGCAGGTCGATGACGTGCGCGACGGTCGCTGCGTCCTCCTCGGTCAGGTCGCTGGTGGGCTTCTCGTAGAGCTCCTCGATCTGCGCGGCGAGCGCGACGAGGTCGGTATCGGTGTCGGTGTCCGGGGGCGGCGTCATGTCCCCAAGCGTGCCACAAGCCCCGCCGCACGCTCGCACGCCTCGACGGTGGGCACGAGGGCGATCCGCAGGTGCCCCTCGCCGCCCGCCCCGAGGTAGGAGCCGGGTGCGGCGACGACGCCGTGCTCCAGCCAGCGCGCGGCGAGTCCCTCGTCGTCGCCGTCCGGGACGCGCATCCACAGGAAGAACGACGCGTCGCCGCCCACGTGCTCGAGGCCCGCGGCCTGCAGCGCCGGGAGGAGCGCGTCACGCTTCGCGGCGTACCGGGCACGAGCCTCGTCGACGTGCGTCTCCTCGTTCCAGGCCGCGACGGATGCCCGCTGCACGAACGCCTGGGGCGCCGTGCCCAGGCTCGGGCGGAAGCGGCGCAGGAGGCCGACGAGCTCCGGGTCGCCTGCGACGAACCCCGAGCGGTGGCCCGGCATCGACGAGCGCTTGGAGAGCGTGTGGAACGCGAGGATCCCGCGCTGGTCGCCGAGCTGGAGCGCCGACGGCGGGGGAGCGCCGAAGTACAGCTCGCAGTAGGCCTCGTCGCTGGCCAGCACCACGCCGTGCTCGCGGCAGCGCTCGGCGGCCTCGGCCAGCCAGTGCAGCGGCGCCACGGCACCGGTCGGGTTGTTCGGCGAGTTGATCCAGAGGAGCACGAGGCGCTCCCACGGGACGGCGTCGAGATCCGGCAGCCAGCCGTGCTCGTGTGAGAGCGGCAGCTCGACGACCTCTGCGCCCGCGAACGCCGCACCGCGGGCGCCGACGGGGTACCCCGGGGTCGTGACGGCGACGACGTCGCCCCGGCCCGGCTGCACGAGCACCTGGGCGAGGGTGAAGATCGCCTCCTTGGACCCGTACGTGGGGATGACGGCGTCGTCGGGATCGACCTGCGCGCCAAAGCGTCGATGCACCCACCCGGCCGCCGCCTCGCGCAGCTCGGGTAGACCGACCGCCAGCGGGTAGGTCGAGACCGGCTCGGCAAGCAGCGCGCGGACGAGCGCGTCGTTGATGAAGGCCGGCGTCGCCTCCCGCGGCTCGCCGACCCCGAGGTCGATGATCTCGATGCCGCGTGCTGCGGCTGCCTGCTTGGCCTGCGTCAGGCGCACGAACGGGTACGTGCCCTGCGCCTCCAGCAGCGGGTTGACCCGCAGGTCAGCCATCGAGGCCCTCGAGCAGCTCGTGGCAGCGGACGAGCGCGGCGACCTCCACCTGCTCGTCGCGCCGGTGGGCGAAGGCCGGATCGCCCGGTCCGAGGTTCACCGCGTCGACACCCGCGAGCACCAGCTCCGCGACCGGCGTCCACGCCTGCTTGGGGAGCACGTCGACGCCCTGCGCGCGCAGTCCGTCGACGAACGGGTTGGCCACCGTCACCGGACCCGACGGCGCGTGCCCGTCGATCACGAGCTCGCCGTGCGGTTCGCACAGCGCGCGCAACCAGGCCTCGGCCTCCTCGGCCGTCTTGCCCGGCGGGTAGCGGTAGTTGACCTTGGCGATCGCGGTGTCGGGGATGACGTTCAGCGCGATCCCGCCCTCGATCCGGGTCACGGAGACGACTTCGGTGAACGTGAGGCCGTCGTGGACGTGCTCGGTGGCGGAGACGTCGGCGAGCTGGGCGACGCCGCGGGCGAGCCGATGGATCGCGTTGTCCGCCAGCCACGGGCGCGCCGAGTGTCCGCTGCGCCCGCGGAAGGTCCACGTTGCGTTCACGTTGCCGAGGCAGCCGGCGTGCACGGCGTTGGACGTCGGCTCGAGCACGATCCCGAAGCCGGCCCCGCGGAGGCTCGCGTCGCGCTCCAGGAGGGGCGTGAGCGAGCTATCGCCGAACGGCAGCTCCTCGCGCGGGAAGAAGACGAAGCCGAACGGCGTGCCGGCGAGCGCGAGCTCGACCATCACCGCGAGACCGCCCTTCATGTCGGCGCTTCCGAGGCCGTGGACGATGTCTCCCTCGCGGCGCCCAGCCAGGTCTCCCTGGGCCGGGACCGTGTCCAGATGCCCCGCCAGGAGGACGCGCGCGGGACCGTCGACCGCAGCTCCCGCGACGATGCATCCGTCGCCCGCGTCGCGGACCGGGACGCCGCTCGCGCGCAGCACGTCGGAGACGTGGGTGCCGAGCGCCGCCTCGTCGCGGGACTCCGATGGGATGTCGACGAGCTCGAGCGTCCGGGCGGCCAGGCGTTCGGCGAGCACCGCGGAAGGGTAGCCCGATGCATTCGCCCGATCCCGACCCGAGGAGGCGAACAACGTGCTCACCGTGACGCACGACGCAGCTGAGGCGATCCAGACGTTGACGGACCAGATCCCGGAGACGGAGACGGCCGGACTGCGGATCTCCGTGCAGGAAGGCGAGGGAGGGACCGCGCAGCTGGCGCTCTCCGTCGCCGACGCGCCGTACCCGGCGGACGAGGTGATCGAGGCCGAAGGCGCGACGGTCTACCTGGCTGAGCCGGTCGTCGCCTTCATGGACGACAAGACGCTCGACGCGACCGTGCAGGACGAGGGCGTCGCGTTCTCCATCCAGGGCCCGGCGGAGGCGGCGAGCGCCAACGGAGGCCCGCCCGGCGACTGACCTACCCCCACTAGAGTGGGGGGTGCATGGAGAGAAATCGCAACGGCCGTGCCACGCCCACGCGCAACGGCGGGGCGCAGCCCGAAGGCAGGGCGAAGCAGCGCGCGTTCACCATCGGCGCACTGGAGTCCGGGGACGATCTCTCCGAGCTTCACGAGCTGCTTCGCACCGCCGGGGTGGCGGTCGTCGGCCAGGCGGTCCAGCACCGCGACAAGCCGCACCCCAACACGTACCTGGGCCCCGGCAAGGTCGCCGAGGTCAAGGAGGCCGCGATCGCGGCCGACGCGAACATGGTCGCCACCGACGACGAGCTCACCCCTCGTCAGGAGCGCAACCTGGAGAAGGAGCTCGGGCTCCCCGTCGTCGACCGCACCGCGGTGATCCTCGGGATCTTCGCCGACCACGCGAACACCGCCGACGGCAAGCTGCAGGTCGAGCTCGCGCAGCTGGAGTACAACATGGCCCGCATGCGGGGTCTGTGGACCCACCTCGAGCGACTGAGCGCTGCCGGGGGCGGGACGCTCACGCGTGGACCGGGCGAGACGCAGATCGAGACGGACCGCCGGCTGGCGCGCGACCGCATCACGGCATTGCGGCGCAAGCTCGCCGAGGTGAAGGGCGCGCGCGCGACGATGCGCGCGGAGCGCGAGCGGGCCAGCGTGCCGCAGGTCGCGCTCGCCGGCTACACGAACGCCGGCAAGTCCACGTTGTTGAACGCGCTCACAGGCGAGACCAACGTGAGCGTCCGCGACCGGCTCTTCCACACGCTCGACCCGACGACGCGCAACGCGCGGCTCAACGACCGCCCGTACCTGCTGACCGACACGGTCGGGTTCATCCGCAAGCTGCCCCACCAGCTCGTCGACGCGTTCGGCGCGACCCTCGAGGAGACCCGCCTCGCCGACCTCATCCTGCACGTCGTCGACGCCTCGGCGCCCGAGGACGAGATGGAGCAGATGATCAAGGCGGTCGACGACGTTCTCGAGGAGATCGGCGCCGGCGAGCAGCCGCGCGTGCTCGTGCTGAACAAGGCCGACGTCCTCGACGACGACCGGCGCGAGGAGCTCGGCTTCCGTCACCCGGAGGCCGTGCTGGTCGCCGCCGCGACGGGCGAGGGCCTGGACGCGCTGGCCGACCGCATCGAGCAGGGGTTCCGGCGCACATTGCGCTCGGTCGACCTGCTGCTGCCGTTCTCCGAGGGAGGGCGGCTGGCCGAGCTGCACGCCATCGCGGGCGACCTGACCCGCGAGGAGACCGCCGACGGCGTGCGCGTGAGGGCGCGCCTGCCGGCGACGGTCGCGGAGCGCTACGAGCGCTTTGCGATGCGCGCGTAGCGCGCTCCGATGCGGGTCTGACTAGATGCCGAGCGCCGGGCGACGGCGCGCGATCCGCCCGACGGAGGGGATGCGGTCGAGCAGCGAGCGCGTGCTCGCGGCGTCGGTGCGGACCTCGTAGCGGAACCGCGGTGAGCGCTGGACGAGCGCGTCGCGTTCGAGTGTGATCGCGTAGTGGCGCAGGGACGTGTGCATGGCGGGCCTCGGGTGTGTTTGGGGGGTGCGCCGAACGTACGCCGGGTCCGGGCCCGCGCCTCGGAGCGGACCCCCGTCCGCGTGTGTGGCCAGCCGTACCTACGGGCGAGTCCGCGGCACCCGCTGACGTTGCACGCGCGAGGTGGGCCGGCCCATCAGATCTGCCTAGGGCACGCATACGGTGCACAAGGCAGATCGGATGCAGGAGCCGAGCCCCCTCCAGCCCCCGCCTACCGGTCGTCGCCGCTGCCCGACAGGACGTTGCGGTCCCGGCGGCTGAGGAGCTTCGCGAGGTTCTCGTCCGCGATCGTGTCGAGGTCGAGGTCGGCCTCTGTCGCGATCTGCGCGACGTACCAGAGGACGTCACCCAGCTCCTTGGACAGCGCAGCGCGGCGCTCGTCCGAGAGGATGCCGCCGTCGTCGCGGACCATCTTCTTGATCTTCTCCGCGACCTCGCCCGCCTCGCCGCACAGGCCTAGGGTGGGGTAGAGGAGGTTGTCCCCGGAGCTGGGGTACACGGCGGTGGCGCGGGAGCGGGACTGATAGTCGGACAGCAGCATCGAGGGGAATCTACCCGTGTGCCCGGCGGACTCGTGGCGGCGCTCGGCGCGCTCAGATGCCCGGTCTGCGGCGCGCCTCTCACCCTTCACGCCGCCGCGTTGGCGTGTCCCACCGGCCACGCGTTCGACGTCGCCCGCCAGGGGTACGTGCACCTGGCGACGGGTTCGCGACGGCTCGCGGGAGACACTGCCGGGATGGTCGCCGCGCGCGCCGCGTTCCTGTCCGCCGGGCACTACGCGCCGATCAGCGCCGCGCTCGCGGAGCACGCCGCGACGCCCGCACCGGGCGTCATCGCCGACGTCGGCGCCGGTACCGGTCAGCATCTGGCCGCAGTCCTCGACGCGCACCCGGACCGTGCGGGCATCGCGCTGGACAGCTCGGTGCCCGCGGTGCGGCGGGCGGCGAAGGCGCACCCGCGCATGGCGGCCGTCGCCTGCGACGCATGGACGGCGCTCCCGCTCGCCGAGGACTCCGCGGCGGTCGTCCTCAGTGTGTTCGCGCCCCGCGGAGCGCCGGAGATCCGGCGCGTGCTCGCGCCGCAGGGGGTGGTCCTCGCCATCACCCCGACCGAGCGCCACCTCGCCGAGCTGCGCGAGCCGCTCGGCCTCCTGCGCACCGAGTCCGGCAAGGCCGACCGGCTCGCAGCCGACCTCGGCCTGCACGAACGCGAGCGCCACCTGATCGAACAGGGGCTGCGGCTCACCCGCGATGACGCCCACCTCGCGGCCACGATGGGTCCGGCGGGGCATCACCGGCGGTCGGTCGCCTCGCTGCCGGACACGGTGACCGCGACGCTCTCCGTCGAGCTCACCGCCTTATCCTCCGAACCGTGAGCGAGGACAACGAACTCGATGCCGGCACTGCCGCCTGGCACGCCCGGCTGCACCACACCGGCCACGACGAGCTGACCGAGGAGACGGCGCAGACGCCGGGGATGCGCCGCTTCGAAGCGATCTCCGGCCGCCGCGGCGGCTCGCGCAACATCTGGATGGGCAAGAACCACGTCGGCCCGGGGCTGGTGTCCGCCGACCACCATCACGGCAGGGCCGAGACCGGCATCTACGTCGTCAGCGGCCATCCCGTCTTCGTCTTCCTCGAGGACGGCGAGGAGCGCCGCATCCAGACGGAGCCCGGCGACTACATCTACGTCCCGCCCTGGGTCCCGCACCGCGAGGAGAACCCCTCGCCCGACGAGGAGGCGGTCGTCGTCCTCGCCCGCTCGACGCAGGAGGGCGTCGTCGTGAACCTGCCCAGCCTGCGGACCCACGTGCCCGAGCTCGACGAGTACCTCGCCGAGCTCGAGCGAGAGGGCTGAGGCCCAGGAGTTCTCTAGGAACCTGTGGAGACCAGGTCGAACTGCTGGAGGTAGTCCGCCGCGGCCTCCTGCGGCGTCTCCTTGTCGAGGTCGACGCGTGCGTTGAGCTCCTGCATGACGCGCGCGGTCAGGTTCTTGTTCACGAGCTCGACCGTCCGCGAGAGATCCGGGCCGGCCTGGTCGGCGACGTCGGTCTTCATGAGGAACGTCGAGTTGTAGGGCGGGAACATGCCCTTGTCGTCCTTCAGCAGGACCTCCTTGTTGCGGGAGATCTGCGGGTCGGTCGTGAACACGATCGAGACATCGGCGTCGCCATTGGTCAGCACCTCGTGGCGCTGGGCGATGTCGACCGGGACGAACTTCTTGAACTTCAGGCCGTAGACGTTCTCCAGTCCGCGCAGGCAGTCATCACGACCACGGCACTCGGGCGAGCCGTACAGCGTGAGGTTCTGTGACTTGCCGCTGAGGTCGGAGATGTTCTTCAGCCCCAGCCTGTCCGCGGTCTCCTGCGTCACGGCGACCTCGTTGGAGGACGTGAACGGCGTGGGCGGGAACGCGGTGATGCCCTGCTCGGCGAACTTGCTCTTCACCTCGTCGTAGGCCGCCGTCGGATCCTTCGGCAGATCCTTCGTGGGGACCTCGAAGAACGACAGCAGCGCCGTGCCCGTGTACTCCGGGTAGCCACTGATCTGCCCGCCCTTCAGGGCCTTGAGAGCCGTCTGCTCGTCGCCGAGGTTGAGCTCCTTGTTCACCTTGTAGCCCGCCGCGGCGAACGCCTGCGCGTAGATCTCGCCGAGCACCTGCTGCTCGGTGAAGTTCTTCGAGCCGATCGTGAGCGTCGTCGATGCGTTGTCGGGGTTCTTGGTGATCGCCGCGGTCTGCGCGGGCGTGGTCGCGGCGGTGGTGCCACTGCCACCGGACGAGCTGTCGTCGCTGCCGCAGGCGACCAAGCCGAGCGGGAGCGCGAGAGCTGCGGCGGCGGCAAGCGCCGCCCGGATCGTTCGTTTCGGTGTCATGGGGTGGTCGTGACCCTCCTTCGGGGTGATGCGATGAGCCTTCCACGAGCTGTGTGCGTCGCCGACTGCGTGCGCAGTCCGCGCGGCGTCACCGCACGCTGCACGGCGGCGAGCGACACCTCGGTCAGCACGGCGAGCAACGCGACGAGGATCGCGCCGCCGAGCCGGCCTTCCTCGCCGTAGATGCTGGGGTTGATGATGGGATCGCCGAGCGTCACGACCCCCGCCAGGGGCGCGATCGTGGCGGTGGCGACGACGTTCACGGCCGAGGTCCGGATGCCGCCGAACACCAGGCTCACGGCGAGCGGGAACTCGACCCGCCGCAGGATCTGCAGCCCGGTCATGCCCACGCCGCGCGCTGCGTCGACGGCGTCGGGATCGACCTCGCGCACGCCGACGTAGGCGTTCGTGAGGATCGGCGGGATGGCCAGCAGGGTGAGGGCGAGGGTCACGTTCGCGAACCCGGCGCCGAGGAAGGCGAAGAACACGAACAGCAGGGCGATCGCGGGGACCGCGCGGCCGATGTTCGAGACGCTCACGGCGAGGAACGCTCCGCGGCGCGTGTGGCCGAGCCACAGGCCGATCGGCAGCGCGATGGCGGTCGCGACGGCCATGGCCACGATGCAGAGCTTGAGGTGCTCCCAGATCAGCTGGAAGTTGTTGGCGAGACCGCCGACCTCGCCGCCGCCGCGCCCCGTCCGGGGCACGACGATGAAGTCGAGCGCGTCGCCGAACGTCGAGAAGACGGTGGCCGAGACGGTCATGCCACCCGCGTCCACGGCGTCATCGTGCGCTGGACGATCAGGATGATCCCGTCGAGCACGACGGCGAGCAGCACGCACAGGCCGCCGGCGAACACGACATTGGTCTTGAACGCCTTCTGCGCCTCCAGCGGCTCTCCCAGGCCGCCCGCGCCGGCGAAGAACGCGAGCGCGGCCAGGCCGACGGTGGTCGTCGTCGCGATGCGCAGTCCCGCCATGATCGCCGGCAGCGCGAGCGGCAGCTCGACGCGCCAGAGCAGCTGGCGCTCGGTGAGGCCCATACCGCGGCCGGCGTCGCGCGCGTCCTCGGGCACGCCGTCCAGCCCGGCGAGGGTGTTGCGGAAGAGGATGAGCAGCGTGTAGCCGGTCAGGGCGACGATCGCGGTCAGGTTCCCGCGGCCGGTGATGGGCAGCAGCAGGAAGAACAGCGCGACGCTCGGCAGCGTGTACAGGATGCCGGTGATGTTCGTGACCGGGCCCACGAGCCAGCGACGGCGGTGCGCCGTCACGGCGAGGACGAACGCGATCGCGAACCCGACGCCGACCGAGACGACGACCAGGAACACATGCTGCAGGAACGGTGTCGTGTAGCGGTCGATGTGATGGAAGAACCAGCCCGGGCAGAACCCGTTGTCGGTGACGCAGCTGTCGGTGCGCTGGCGGAAGAACCCGTTGTCCGCCTGGGCGAGCAGCGCGGCGATCATGGGGACCCGGTGGCTCCGACCGCCTCGGGGACGAGGAAGTCGTGGATCAGCTCCACCGAGAGGATCCCGGCCAGGCGGCCGTTCTCGTCGACGACGACCCCGTACTGCGTCTCGCTGAGCAGGAGATCGGAGAGCGCGTCGCGCAGGATGTCGTCGCGCTCGACCGTCGTGACCGGCGTCGAGCCGCCGCCCTTGGGATCGCACCACGCGCGGGGTCGCCGGTCGCCATCCAGCTCCAGCTCGTAGGGGACCTCCTCCGGCGTCCACAGGTCGACATCGCGCACGCGCATGAGCGCGAGGCGCTTGAGGGCCCGGTCGGCACCGACGAAGTCGCGGACGAAGTCGTTGGCCGGGTGCATCAGCAGGTCGGCCGGCGTGGCGTACTGCTGGAGCTTGCCGCCGCGCTGGAGGATCGCGATGCGGTCGCCCATCTTGATCGCTTCGTCGATGTCGTGCGTGACGAAGACGATGGTCTTGCGAACCCGCTCCTGGAGGCGCAGGAACTCGTTCTGCAGCCGTTCGCGATTGATCGGGTCGATGGCGCCGAAGGGCTCGTCCATGAGCATCACGGGCGGGTCGACGGCGAGCGCCCGGGCGACGCCGACACGCTGACGCTGACCACCCGAGAGCTGCGCGGGGTACCGCGGGCCGAGATCCTCGTCCAGGCCCGTCAGCGTGAGCAGCTCGGCGACGCGCTCGTCGCGGCGCTTGCGATCCCACCCCAGCAGGTCCGGGACCGTCGCGATGTTCTGCGCGATGGTCCGGTGCGGGAACAGGCCGACCTGCTGGATGACGTAGCCGATGTCCCGCCGCAGCGTGGCGGGGGCGCGCTCGCGGACGGACCGGCCGCCGAGCAGGATGTCGCCTTCGGTGATGTCGATCATGCGGTTGACCATCCGCATCGCCGTCGTCTTGCCGCAGCCGGACGGGCCGACGAGCACGCAGATCTCGCCGGCGGGCACCTCGAGTGACAGCGAGTCGACCGCGGGATCGTCCGACCCGGCGTAGCGCTTGGTCACGGCGCGGAACTCGAGCGGCTCCGCAGGGGTTGCGGACGGCCCCATGGACTGGGCGTTGTCGGGTGCGGTCACGGAGGAATCCCTGGGCGGGGGAGAGGGGCGAGCTTAGCGCGGGTTCTGGAGCCCGGCCGCTCGCCGAGCCTCCGCATGCGCCGCGTTCTCCAGCGCGTCGTCCAGCGGCTCTGGCTGCGTCCCGGTGCAGCGGGCGATGAGCCAGTCGGCGAACCACGCGTTCTTCGGCAGCAGCGGACCGTGCAGGTAGGTCCCGATGACGCCGTCGCTCCGCACGCCCTCGAATCCCGAGTCCCCGGTGTTGCCGTGGCCGCGCAGCACGCGTCCGAGCGGGTGCTCCCCGCGGCCCAGATGTGTCCGGCCGCCGTGGTTCTCGAAGCCCGCGAGGACCCGCCGGTCGCCGCGCGTCAGCTCCACCTCGATCGCGACGTTGCCGACCAGGCGGTGGGAGTCGACGCGGACGGTTCGAAGGTCCACCAGGCCCAGGCCGGGGATCTCCTCGTCGCCGAGCTCGTAGGCGTGACCGAGGAGCTGGAAACCGCCGCAGATGCCCAGGACGAGCCCGCCGCCGTCCGCCGCGGCGTGCAGGGCGTCCCGCTTGGTCTCGACGAGGTCCTGCGCGCACAGGGCCTGGTCGCGGTCCTGGCCGCCGCCGACGTAGAAGAGGTCGTGAGCACCGGGGTCGATCGCGTCGCCGAGCCCGGCCGCCGTGAGCTCGAAGCCGATCCCGCGCCACTCGCAGCGCCGCTGCAGCATGAGCAGGTTGCCGCGGTCGGCGTAGATGTTCATGAGGTCGGGGTACAGCGCGCAGACGCGCAGGACCGCGTCAGGCATGCAGGACCACCACGGTCGAGGCGATGTAGTCGTCGGTCGCCGGGATGTGGAGGGGGGCCGCCGGCTGCAGGCCGGCCGCGACACCCTCGGCGGTCAGCGTGTCGGGCGGCAGGTGGTCCAGGTGGATGACGTCGCGCTCGACGGTGTGCGTGCCGTCGGGCTCGATCGCCTCTCGCTCGCGCACGAGTGCGACCCGGTCGCCGTCGTCGCGGATCGCCACGGGCCGGCTGACGAGGTGCGTCTCGCCCGACTCGCCGAGGTCGGGCGCCGGCGGCTCGACCTCACTGGCGTCGAACCCCTCCAAGGGGTACGCGATCGCGGAGGCGAGCACGCCACCCGGCAGCAGGTGCTCGCGCGCGCCGCGCAGGAACGCGGCCCGCCCTGCGGGGCCGTCCAGCAGCTGCATCGCCTGCATGGGCGCGATGATGAGGCCGAACCTGCGGTTCAGGGCGAGCGTGCGGGCATCGCCGACCGCGGTCTCCACGGGCAGGCCGGCGCCCCGGTGTTCCAGCGCGCGCAGGAGCACGGCCTCCGTGTCGAGCGCCACCACCGGGTAGCCGTGACCGGCCAGGTGCAGCGCGACGCGTCCGGTTCCCGCGCCGACGTCGAGCACCGGCTCGCCGCCCGCGTGGGCTGCGGCGAGCGCCCGCCAGACCTCGAGATCGATGTCGTAGCCGCCGTTCTCGACGTCGTGCCACGCGATCAGGGCCTCCTCCTCAGTCATCGAGCCTCCTTGGCCCTGGCGTTGTGTCGCTCTGCGACACAACGCCGACCGACGGCGAAGCCGTCAGCGTCACGCGAACGACCCCCTCGTGACTCCGCGGCGCGTGAGCAGCGCGCGGAGCTCGAGCATCGCCGTGTACGTCGGCAGCGCGACGAGGCGGCCCTCACCGGACGCCGCGGCCTCGTCGAGCGCGCGCTCCAGTGACGGCTGCACGGCGATGCGGTCGGTCGGGACGCCGGCGTACTTCAGGCGCAGCGCGAGCTCCGCCGCCCGGGTGCCGCTGCACGTCGCGCGGCGCAGCCTCGGTGCGAGGACCTCGAAGTCGGCGTCCCAGACCCAGGAGACGTCCTTTCCGTCGGCGGTGCGGTCGTTGAGGATCCCCAGGAGGTCGTGCTCGCCGGGATCCAGGGTCAGCGTGCGCAGGACCTCGTTGGCCCCCGCGGGGTTCTTCACCAGGAGCAGCGTGAGGTCGCGGTCGCCCAGGCGCAGCGTCTCGGCTCGACCGAACGCCGCCTCGACTGCCTCCAAGCCCGCAGCGACGTCCCCCAGTGACGCGCCGAGCGTCAGCGCGAGGCCGGCCGCCGCGAGCGCGTTGTAGACGTTGTAGAGGCCGGGCAGCGGGACGCGCACGTCCACCGCGCCTTGGGGTGTGCTCAGCGTGACGTCGGCGCCCCGTGTGCCGTCGAGGACCACGCGCGTGGCGGCGACGGCGGGCTCCGGCCGGCTCGCGTGGCAGTTCGGGCAGTGGTAGCGGCCCAGGTGCCCCAGGTAGACGGCGTCGTACACGTACGGCGCGCCGCAGCGGCGGCAGTGCTTGGAGTCCGATGCGTGCGCCATGCCCTCCAGCGCGACGCCGTCATCGTCGACGCCGAAGTACAGGACGTCGTCGCGCTCGCGGCCGAGGTCGGCGATGAGCGGGTCGTCGGCGTTCAGCACGAGCGCCGTCGCCGGGAAGGACGTGATGACCGCGGCCCAGCGGTCGGCAATCGTCTCCAGCTCGCCGTAGCGGTCGAGCTGGTCGCGGAACAGGTTCGCCAGCAGCATCGCCCTGGGGCGCAGCTCGGGGACCACGCGGTCCAGCCAGAACTCGTCGACCTCGAACAGGCCCTGGTCTCCGTCGCCGCCCATGAGCGCGGTCGCGACGCCGCCGGCCATGTTCGCCCCGGCACGGTTGTGGACGAGCCGGACGTCCTTGCGGGCGAGGATCGCTGCGACCATGGCGGCGGTCGTCGTCTTGCCGTTCGTCGCGCTGATGATCGAGCTGCCGCCGGGGAGCCGCGCTGACAGCTCGGCGATCGCGTGGGGCTCCAGGCGCAGCAGCAGCCGGCCCGGGAGCGAGGTGCCGCCGCGGCCCGCGCGCCGGGACAGCGCGCCGACGCCGCGCGCGGCGGCGACCTTCAGCCCGAGCAGCGTCATGGGGCCAGGACGCGGAGAGCCCTGGGCACTGCGCGGATCGTCGCGGGCGTCAAGCCGACGGGATCGCCGTCGGCGTAGATCCGGAAGGGGCGGCCGGCGTCGACGTGCACCTCGCGCGCCTGGACGAGCTCCACCGCGGGGTCGCGCAGGTGGGTCCCGCGGAAGACGCGCGCCAGGCCGCGCAGGAACCGCCACTTGGGCAGATCGCCGTAGGACACGATCTCCATGAGCCCGTCCGTGACGTCCGCGTCGGGGGCCAGGTGCATGCCGCCGCCGTAGACGCCGGAGTTGCACGCGGCGACCGAGTAGCCGTCGAAGCGGCGCGGCTCGCCGCCGTCGATCGCGAGCTCCAGCGGCACGGCCTTCCATGCGGCGAGCGCGCGCAGCGTGGCGTAGAGGTAGACCGCCTGGCCGTTGAGCCGGGTCGTGGCGTTGGCGATGTCCTGCACGTCGGTGTCGATCCCGAAGCTCGCGATCCCGAGGAACGTGCGGCCGTCGACCTCCGCCACGTCGACCGTGCGCTCCTCGCCACGCGCGAGCACCGCGCAGGCCTCGCGGGCGTCGAGCGGGATGCCGAGCTTGCGGGCGAAGTCGTTCCCGCGCCCGCCGGGCAGCAGGCCGAGCGTGCCCCGGCTGCCGCGCAGGGCGTGCGCGACGGCGCCGGCCAGGCCGTCCCCGCCGTAGCTGACGGCGACGTCACCGGCCTGCACCGCGCCGCGTGCGAGCGCCTGCGCGTGCTCGATGCCCGTCGTCTGCTGCACGGTGAACTCGACGCCGTGACCGCGCAGCGCCTCCTCCACACCGGGCAGCTCGGCCAGCGCCCGGCCGCCGCCGGCGTTGGGGTTCACGATCAGACGCAGGCGCCGCGACACGGACCGGCAGGCTACGCCAGTACGAGGTCGGCCAGGCTGTCGCGTACGGCGATCGCCCCTTCGGCCCGGTGCGCCTGCAGCGCCGTCGTCGACCCGGTGAGCACGAGGGCGCCGTCGACGCCCGCGTTCGCGGCAGCAGCGAGGTCGGTCTCGATCCGGTCGCCGACGAGCAGTGCGCGTCCGGGTCCGAGCCGGTCGAGTGCCGCGTGCACGATCGCCGCGGACGGCTTGCCCACGTTCTCCGCGACGACGCCCGCCGCCGCCTCGATCGCGGCCACCACAGCACCTGTGCCCGGCCAGGGGCCGTCGGGCATCGGGAAGAAGGGGTCGCGGCCCGCCGCGATCACCTGCGCTCCGCGCAGCGCCGCCTGCGAGGCCTCACGCAGCTCGTCGTAGTCGAACCCGTCGTGCGCGCCGACGACGACGACCTCGGCGCGGGACGCGAACGCCGTCCGGTTGACGATCCGCAGGCCCGCCTGCTCGACGTGGCGGTGCAGCGACGCCGAGCCCACGACGACCGCTGCGGCCCGGCTGTGGCCGTAGTGCTCGGCGAGGTGGAACTGCAGGGCGCCGCCGACGGTGACGACCTCCTCGACCGACGCCTGGAACCCCAGGCGCCAGAGCTTGCGGACCTGCTCCTCTGGGCTGTGGCGCCCGTCGTTGGTGACGAACGCGATCCCCTTGCCGGCGAGGCGCAGGGCGGTCAGCGCGTCGGTCGCCCCCTCGGTCGGCTCGTCGCCGATCCACAGGCACCCGTCCAGGTCGAGGAGGAAGTGGTCGTAGCTGCCGGCGATGGGTGTGAGCGGCACGGCCGCCGCCCGAGTGCTACCCGCCGCCGCGTGCGGCTCTGGCCTTGGCCTGCGCCGACTTCTGGCGGCGTCTGCCGAGGAGCGCCATCACCCCGAGGACGATCAGGATGATCACCAGTCCGAGGAAGAAGGCGCCAGGGGTGGAGATCCCGCCGAAGGGAAGCGTGACCAACTTGGCGATCCCGAAGCCGAGCGCGAGCAGCACCACGACGATCGCGACGACGATCGCGATGCCGCGGACCCGCCTGACGATCCCGGTGCCGGCCGGCGGGGCGACAAGACCCATGAACCGAAGGAGGAAGAGCTGGCGGCTCGTCGGCGCCTCCTGCCCGAGGCGCTCGACGGCGACCTTGAGGTCGTCCGCGCGGCGCTCTGCGAGGGCGAGCGAGGCATCGGCCATGCGCCGCAGCTGCATGCGCTCCTGCGGGCGGGCGGCGGCGATCGCCTTCTGGAAGTGCTCCCGCGCGGCCTTCGCGTCGTAGCGCTCAGCGGCGCGCGCACCGAGCAGCGCCTGGGCTGCCGAGCGGTAGCGCGTCTCCGACATCAGCTCCTCGTCGGAGCGCGTCTCCAGACGCTGCATCGCGGCGAGCGCGCTCTTCTGCTCGACACGGACCTGTCGCTGCTTGGGTGGCACGCCCGGGAGTCTAGAAGTACCGACGCCGGAAGTCGTACCGCGGCTAGAAGTCCTCCGGCAGGATCGCGTCGGACGCGAGGGCGTCGGCGAATGCCTCGAAGTCGGCGTTCGCGTTCTCGTAGGAGAGCTCTTCGAGGGTGCGCGCGAGTGCGCGCGTCCCGGCGTCCAGGCCGACATCGAAGCGCTCCAGCGCCTCGTCGTCGTACACGGCTGTCCCGACCCAGTCGCAGTTGGGGCAGTGCAGCGACACCGAGAAGTGCCACGCGTCGATCTCCACGGCGTCCACGGGGACGACGAACGGTGCATGGCAGGTCGGGCAGACGTGGGGCCCCTCGGCATCCGTGCCGATGGCCCGCGGCTCCTGCAGCGCCTGATGGAGGCGTGCGCTGAGTGCATCCGTGCTTCGCATGCGACGGAAGGTCGCAGCGCATGGTTGGAGAACGGTTGGGAACGCGTTGCCCGAGGGTGGCTATCGGTCCAGGCCCACCAGGCGCCGCAGCGACGCGGAGTCCAGACCGCGGATCTCGAGCACCTTGTCCCGCGCGCCGGCACCGTGCACGACGGTCACGGCGGACTTCGGCACGCCCGCCGCACGGGCCACGAGCGCGCACACCGCCGCGTTCGCCTTGCCGTCGACCGGCGGCGCCGTCACGCGGACGACCAGCGCGCCGCCGCGCTCGCCGCCGAGCGCGTCGGCCTTCGCGCGCGGCTGGACGCGGACGGCGAGCCGCGCGACCGGCTCCACGGTCAGCTGATCGCGCCGGAGGCGGCGAGGCCGATCACGATGATGCCCAGCGCGATGCGGTAGGCAACGAAGACCGACAGGTTGTGCGTCACGAGGTAGCGCAGCAGGAACGCGATGGCGGCGTACCCGGTGATGAACGCGAGGATCGTCGCGACGACGATCTCCGCGGCCCCTGTGTCGCCCGGTGTCTTGCCGGCCGCGAGCTCGTAGGCCTGGTAGAGCCCGCTGAGCACGACGGCGGGGATCGACAGCAGGAACGAGAAGCGGGCGGCCGCGTACCGCTCCAGGCCGAGCAGCAGGCCCGCGGTGAGCGTCGCGCCGGAGCGCGACACACCGGGGACGAGCGCCAGGGTCTGCGCCGCCCCCATGATGAGGCCGTCCTTGAGCTGGAGGTCGGTGATCGGGCGGTGCCGCGTGGCCCGCTGGTCCGCCCACCACAGGACGAGCCCGAGTGCGATCAGCGTGCAGCCGATGAGGATGAGCGCGCGGAACGACGTCTCGATCGAGTCCTGGAACAGCAGGCCGAGGATGCCGATCGGGATGGTCGCCCAGATGAGGTACCAGCCCATCCGCGCGTCCAGCTCCGAGCGCAGCTCGGGGTGGCGCAGGCTCTGGAACCACCGCGTCCCGATGCGGATGAGGTCGTGGCGGAAGTAGATGAGCTCGGCGAGCATCGTCCCGAGCTGCACGACGGCGGTGAAGCCCGCGCCCGGATCGTCCCAGCCGAAGAACGCGGGAACGACGCGCAGATGCGCGGAGCTCGAGATGGGCAGGAACTCGGTGAGCCCCTGCACGATCCCGAGGATGATCGACTGCAGCATGTCCACGGCTGCGGGAGCGTAGAGGCTGCGCGCTGTAGCCTCGCCACCCGCGATGCACCGTCCTGGTCCGCCCGAGATGGTCTCCGGGCTGCTCGGCGAGGCCGCCGAGCGATCGCGGCTCTCCTTGCGCGAGCGGCTCGGCCGACTTCGCGCCGCATGGCGCACGATGGTCCAGGCCGGCCTGGCGACCGTCATCGCCTGGTCGGTCGCTCACGACCTCATCGGGCATCCCCGCCCGTTCTTCGCCCCGATCGCGGCGATCGTCACGCTCGGGGTGGCGCTCGGACAGCGAACGCGGCGGGCCGTCGAGGTCGCCGTCGGCGTGACGGTCGGCATCGCCGTCGCCGACATCCTCGTCCTGCTCATCGGGTCCGGTACGTGGCAGCTGTTCGTCATCGTGATGCTCGCGATGGCCGCGGCGATCCTCCTGGGCTCGGGGACGCTGATGGTCACCCAGGCGGCGGCGTCGGCGGTGCTCGTGGTGACGCTGTCGCCGCCGGACCTCCACGGGATCTCCTTCGCCCGCTCGCTGGATGCGGCGGTCGGCGCTGCCTCCGCGCTGCTCGTCGGCCTGCTCGTGCTTCCCGTGGACGTCGTGCGACTCATCCGCGAGGCGGCCGAGCCGGTGCTCCGCGAGCTGGCCGCGACGCTGGAGGACATCGCGACCGCCCTCGAGCAGCGCTCGCCGGCCGGAACGGAGGCGGCGCTGCTGCGGGCGCGCGCGATCGATGACGACCTCAGCCGCTTCCAGGAGGCGATCGACGTCGGGCAGGAGGGCGGGATGACGACCATCGGCCGGCGCACGGCGCGACGGCAGATCGGCCTCTACGCCACCGCCGCGGCGCAGATCGATCTCGCGGTGCGCAACACCCGGGTGCTGGCGCGCGGGTCGATGCGCGCCATCGGCACCGGCGACGCGACGCCGCCCGGCGTGTCGCTCGCCCTCCGCGAGCTCGCGGAGTCCGTCCGCGCGCTCGGCGCCATCCTCGACGACCCCGCACGCGACGCAGACGTCGTCGAGCCAGCCGTGCGCGCCGCCGCACACGCGACGATCGTGCTGGAGGAGACGGCGAACCTGTCGGTGAGCGTCATCGTCGGGCAGATCCGCTCGACCGCGACCGACCTGCTGCGGAGCACCGGCATGGAGCTCTCCGATGCGCACCGCATCGTGCGGGCCGCGGCGGACGAGGAGCTCGCGTCCCGCGAAGGGCGCTAGTGCGCGAAGCGGGCGCGCGCGTCACCGCGCGCGACGGTGAACGTCATCCGCACCTCGGTCCCTCCGTCGGGGTGCGTGGAGATCTGCACTGCGTCGGCGAGGCGGGTCATGAGCGGCAGTCCCAGACCGAGGCCGGGGCTGTCGGGGCGCGGCGTCATCCCGCGGCCGTGGTCCCGGATCACGACGTGCACGACGTCCTCCATCACGCGAGCGGACAGCAGCAGCGGCCCGGGCCGTCCCTGCTCGAGGTAGGCGTGGAGCACCGCGTTGGTCGCGGCCTCGGACACCGCGAGGCCGATGTCCTCGACGAGCGATGTGGGCACCGGCAGCGCCTGGAGCTCGGCGCTGAGGGCGTGCCGAAGCTCGCCGACGCTCGCCGGCACTGCGGGCACGCGCAGCTCGAACGCGTGAGACCCGGGGGGCGCCATGAGCTTTCCATGCCCCGAAATCCACGCGGCGAACCTCCTTGGGTACCCCACATGACCGCGCGTACCACGTGATCTGGTTGGGAAGCGCGGCAACGCGCCAGGATGTTGGTGTTCGACGTTCGGAGCGCGCCACCCGGGTACCGCGTTGGGATCGCACCGCTCGACCGACGCATCTCGCCATGACCCTGGTCGCAGACGCGGACCTGTCCGAGGACCTGCCGCAGCCGCGGCCGCGGCCCTCCGGCACCGAGCGCCACCGCCGCGACCGTGAGCTCTTCGTGCGCCTGAAGGAGCACGATGACCAGCGCGCCCGCGAGGAGCTCGTCGAGCGCTTCATGGGTCTCGCCCGCCAGGTCGCGGTGCGCTACCGGCGTCAGTCCGAGCCGCTGGAGGACGTCATGCAGGTCGCGTCGCTCGGGTTGCTGAAGGCGATCGACCGCTTCGACCCCGAGCGCGGGATCGCGTTCTCGTCGTTCGCCGTGCCGACGATGCTGGGCGAGGTCAAGCGCCACTTCCGCGACAAGTCGTGGACGGTACGTCCCCCACGCGACCTGCAGGAGCTCACGCTGCGCGTCGAGCAGGCCACGACGCAGCTGTCCTCGCAGCTGGGCCGGGCGCCGTCCGTCGCGGAGCTCTCCGAGCACCTCGGCCACGGGGACGAGGAGATCCTCGAGGCGCTCGAGGCGGGTCGCGCACGCAGTGCCACGTCGCTCAGCGCGCCCCGCGGCGACGCCGAGGACGGCAACACGCTCGGCGATCTCCTCGGCGACGAGGAGGACGGGTTCGACCGGGCCGAGGAGCGCGCGACGCTCGCCAAGCTCTTCACCGAGCTCTCGGAGCGCGAGCGGACGGTGCTGATCCTCCGCTTCCGGCAGGACATGACACAGGCCGAGATCGGCGAGATCGTCGGCGTGTCACAGATGCAGGTCTCGCGGATCATCCGGAGCTCGATCGAGCGCCTCCGGATCGCTGCGCAGCGCCGTTCCTGAGAACATCCCGAGGTGGACGTAGGCCAGATGGTGCTCGTGGCCGGCGCGCTGCTGGTCGCCGGCCTGCTCGCGTCGCTGGTCGCCGGGCGCCTCCGCGTTCCGAGCCTCCTGCTGTTCCTCGGCGTCGGGATGCTGGCGGGATCGGACGGGTTCGGCTGGCTGGACTTCTCCGACTACCAGCTGGCGCAGACCGTGGGCATCATCGCGCTCGCGCTCATCCTCTTCGAGGGGGGCCTCGCGTCGGGCTGGCACGAGATCCGCCCGGTCTTCGTGCCCGCCTTCAGCCTCGCCACGCTCGGGACGTTGATCACCGCGATCATCGTCGGGTTCGGGGCGAGCGTGCTCTTCGACATGAGCCTGCTCCAGGGCCTGCTGATCGGGGCCATCGTGTCGTCGACGGACGGCGCGGCCATCTTCGCGGTGCTGCGGGGTTCGACGCTGCGGCGCCGCCTCGCGCGCACGCTGGAGGGCGAGGCGGGCATGAACGACCCCGTCGCCGTCCTGCTCGTCACGGGGTTCATCTCCTGGATCCAGAAGCCGGACTACAACGCGCTGGACATGCTGCTCGCGATCGCGGAGGAGCTCGTGATCGGCGGGGCGGTCGGCATCGTCGTCGGGCTGGGCGCCGTGCGCGTGTTGAAGCAGGTCAGCCTGGCCTCGGCCGGCCTGTATCCGGTGGCATCGCTGGCGTTCGCGGCGGTCGCGTTCGGGGGGGCGGACGTCCTGCACGGCTCGGGCTTCTTGGCGGTGTACCTCACCGGTCTCGTCCTCGGCAGCTCGGCGACGCCCGCGCGGCGGACGATCACCACGTTCCACGACGGCCTGGCGTGGGTCGCGCAGCTCGGGATGTTCCTCGTCCTCGGCCTGCTGGTCTTCCCCTCCGACTTCGGCGGTGTCTGGCTCGAAGGCATCCTCCTCGCGCTCGTGCTCGTGTTCGTCGCCCGTCCGATCGCGACCTTCGCGAGCACGATCGGGATGGGCTTCTCGTTCAACGAGCGCGTCGCGCTGGGCTGGGCCGGGCTGCGTGGTGCGGTGCCGGTGGTCCTGGCGACGTTCCCCGTCATCGACGGCATCGACGGTGCGCGCGAGTTCTTCGACATCGTGTTCTTCGCAGTGCTGGTCTCGACACTTCTGCAGGGCACCACGTTCGAGTGGTTGTCGCAGAAGCTCGGGGTGACGACGAACGAGGCGGCGCTCCCGACGCCGTTCACCGACCCGACCACGGCCCGCCGGATGGGCGCGGAGATCGCCGAGTTCCCGGTCGCCGCCGACGACGCCGTCGCCGGCCGTCTCGTCCGCGAGCTCGGGCTGCCGCGCGAGGCGCTGCTCAACGTGATCATCCGCGGCGAGCAGGCGATCCCGCCGCGCGGCTCGACACGCATCGAGGCGGGCGACCGGCTGCACGTGCTCGTGCGCCAGGAGGTCGCGATCGAGTTCCGCGAGCTGCTGGCGAAGTGGCGCGAGGGTCCGCTCGGCCCGCGGTTGATCAACCGCCCGCTGCCGCACAGCTCCATCGTGACGAGCCGCCCATGGGGGCTCGCAGAGGGAGATGCCGGGCGCCCGGCGACCGTGGACGGCATCGAGGTCGTCGACCAGCTGCGGACACGCCGCGACAAGGCGGGGGCGCTCGTGGCGCTCGCCGACGGCCGCTACGCGTTCACCGGCCCGGTCGTCGCGGTCGGCCCCACGCAGGCGCTCCAGGACCTTGCGCGGCGCCGTCTGCGGCGCGCCTCCGACGACGCCGAGCGCTCCTGGTGGCGCGAGGTGATCGGCGCGCTCGCGCTGCCCTGAACGCGGGGAGGCACCGAGTCGGGCTACGGTCTCGCAGTGCGCTTGCTCCTGCTCGCGGCCGTCGGCGTCGTTCTGACCATGCTCGCTGCCCGCCCCGCTTCCGGTACTCCGGTGCAGGGTGCGACGACGGCTGCCGCGCCGACGCTGAAGCGCGCGACCTGCCCACGCGACCTGCGCGGCTGCCGTTCGGCGGTCGGACGCGTGGTCCTCGTGGAGTCCGTCGACCCGGACGGTGACGGCGACCTGCACGTCGTCCTGCTCGGCCGTGACAGCGTGACGGCGCCAGGGTTCACCGCCGTCGACGTGCGCCGCGGGCTGCGGCCGCGGCGCGATCCGAAGGTCGGACAGCTCGTCACGGCGGCAGGCCAGGTGCAGCGCGGCACGTACGGCCAGCGCCAGATCCATGCCGTGAGCTTCCGGGTCGGATGAGCGTCGCCTACGTCTTCTGGCACCGGCCGCGGCCGGACGCGGACCCGGCGGAGTACGCCGACGCGCTCGCGCGCTTCCACGCGGCGCTCGACGGCGAGCCGCCGCGGGGGCTGCTGGCGTCGTGGTCGCTGCGGCTCGGGTCGACGCCGTGGCCCGATGGCGGCGAAGGCTGGTTCGAGGACTGGTACGTGATCCGGGGCCTGGGTGCACTCGCCGCGCTGGAGCAGGCGGCGATCGACGCGCGACGCCGTGGCATCCACGACGCCGCGGCCGCAGGGACCCGCGACGGCATCGCGGGCATCTACGGCCTCGTCGGCGGCGCCCCGGTGCCCGCGGGCGGGCTCGGCGCCGCGAGCTGGCTCGGCAAGCCCGGGGGTGAGACCTACGAAGCGTTCATCCCCGCCCTGCGGGAGGCTGCCGGTCCGGGCGCCTCCGTGTGGCAGCGGCGGCTCACGCTCGGCCCGACGCCGGAGTTCGCGGTGCTCGGCGACCGCGCGCCCGACGGGCCGTGGCCGATCCTGTCGACCGATCCCCATCCCGCTGTCGAGCCGGCCGGCCCCGCGTCGGTGCCCGGCTCGCAGCTGCGCGACGCGACGCCCGACGACGCCGCCGAGCTGACCGAGCTCGCCGTGCGCTCCAAGG
This sequence comes from uncultured Solirubrobacterales bacterium, assembly GCA_963837655.1. GTDB lineage: Bacteria > Actinomycetota > Thermoleophilia > Solirubrobacterales > Solirubrobacteraceae > CAVVSD01. The sequence goes on along the minus strand of CAWIOK010000017.1, from coordinate 146,522 downwards.
GGCACTGGGGCTACGACGCGCAGTTCCTGCAGCGCGCGCGACCCGAGTTGACGGTCACGCCCGAGGACGTCGAGCGCCTCATCCTCCGCGTCGCGGTCGACGATGGGCGGCTGCTCGGCTTCAGCGCGGTCGACGTCGACAGCAATCCGGCGGAGCTCCTCGCGCTCTGGGTCGATCCCGAGGTGATCGGCACGGGCGTCGGGCGCACGCTCCTGCGCGACGCGCTGTCGACGGCGGCCGGTCACGGCACCGGCGGCCTGCTCGTGGAGAGCGATCCCAACGCCGAGGTGTTCTACCTGCACCACGGCGCGCGGCGGCTCGGCGAGCGGCGCTCGAGCACGACGAAGCGCCTACTCCCGCTCCTCTGGCTCCCCGCATAGGCTCGGGGCATCATGAGGACGGCGATGGACGACCCGCTCTCCGTGCTCGGCCTGAAGCCCGGGTCCTCGGCGGAGGAGGTGGAGGAGGCCTACCGTCAGCTTGCGAAGCAGTGGCATCCCGATCGCGGCGGCGGCCCCGAGGCGGCGGCGCGCATGGCGCAGATCAACGTCGCGCACGATCTCCTCCGCGCGGGCGCCCGTCACACACGGACGCACGCCGGGCGCGCCACGCAGCGCGCGCCGGAGCGCCGCCCGGCGACACGGCGTCGTCCCGCCGGCCACTGGCTGCCGGACCCGATCCGGCGGGCGCTCGGGCCGGAGCTCCTCCAGGCGCTCGAGGACCGCGAGGAGATCGTCGTCGTGACGCCGGCCTCGCTCTGGAAGAGCCCGCATGCCGTGCTGGCCGTCACCGACCGGCGGCTGCTGTGGCTGCTCGACGACGCGATCTCCGAACGGGTGCGCAGCCTGCGCTACAACCGCATCCAGGAGGTCTCCCAGCGACTGGCGTGGCCGCGGCGGCGGACCGCGATCCTGCGGGTGCTGCAGCGCAACGGCCGGCACGTCGCGTTCGCCGACCTGGCGCCCGCCACGGCGCTGCGAATCGCCGACCATGTGAGGACCGCCACGACCCCCTGACCGCCCGCCGATGGCGCAGGACCACCCGCCTGGGCGGTGTGCGCGCCTCCTCTCCGGGTTATAGAGCTACCACCGACATCGTGCCGCGCAAGGACCCCCCGATTCTGAGAGATGCCGAACCGCCCCGCCGCAGGTGGGCACGCGGCGACCGTGCGACCGCGCTGACGTCCCGCCGCGGGCTGCGCGTGGAGGTCAAGCGCCACGGTGGCGGCTGGGCCGTCCGCGCCGGAGACCATCCCGGCCTCGCCTGGTCGCACTGCTCCGACGCCGAGCTGGAGCACACGCTGGGACTCACCCTGGGGCTGGACGGCGCGGAGGCCCGCGCGCTGGCGAGCCACGTGCGGTCGCTGCCCGGATAGGAGTCGAGGATCGCGTCGAAGAGGGAGTCGCCGGTGAAGCCCGGGCGTGACCGGCGGGGACGCCGAGCGCCTGGATCCGTCGGGCGGCGCGGCGCGGCTCGGGCCGATCGAGGCTGAGCACCGCCCGATCGCCGTCCTCGAGGAGCGCGTGGTGCACCGCTTGGGCTGGCACCCGGTCCAGCTTGGTGTTGCACTGCCCGAACGCGCCGGCGATGAGCCTCCTCAGGAGCTGGGGGTACCCAGCCCGAGCAGATCCTCGGCCGAGAAGCCGGAGAACAGGGTGTCGCCGCTGAAGCGCCGCGCCTGGCCCTGGCTCGTGCCCAGCGCGACCATCCGCGCCGCGGCGAGGTGCAGCTTGGCGTCGACGGTCCCCGACCCCTCCAGGATGCGGCGCACGCCCGCGGGCTGCAGGTCAGGCCGGGCGGAGGCGGCGTAGCCGGACGTCCGCCAGCGGCCGAGCTGCGCGCACACGTCCGCCGGGATGGGGCGCACCTGCACGTAGAGCGCGACGGAGTCGCGCCAGGCCGCGCGGCCGCTGCGCAGCGCGGGGTCCGCGGTCGGGATGGCCTCGAGCTCGGCCTGGTAGGTCCGCAGCTGATCGGCGACCGGCGCGAACATCGCTCCGGCCAGGAGGTCGACGAGGACGCCGATGAGATCGTCCACGTGCTCGCGCTGCGCGGTCGTCCCACCGCGCAGCGCCGAGCGGCAGGCCGGCGAGCGCGTGATCGCGGCGGCGCCGTCGATCTCGGGCAGGTGAGCCTTGATGGCGACCCGCAGCCGGTACGCGGCGAACGAGAACTCCCTTGCGGCCGCCCGGTCGTCGGGCGCTTGCGCCGGCGCGACCTCCGGGATGCACAGCAGCGCCCCGAGGACGACCGCGATGAGACAGACCTGTTTCCTGAGCACGCCGCCACGGTAGCCGCGGCGGCGGCATCCCCGACGTCGGATTCCTACGGCGTGCCGCACCGTGCGACGATCGATCCCATGGACCTGAGAGGTCGCGTCGTGCTCGTCACGGGCGCCGCGCGCGGCATAGGCGCGGTGACCGCGCAGGAGCTCGCCCGTCGCGGCGCGCGGCTCGCCCTCGTGGGGCTGGAGCCGGACGCCCTGCGCGCCACCGCGTCGCTGTGCGGGCCCGCGGCGACGTGGCACCCGGCGGACGTCTCCGACGCCGCGGCGCTGCGCGCGGCGGTCGCCGGCGCGCTGGATGCGCACGGCCACCTCGACGTCGTCTTCGCCAACGCCGGCGTCGCGGTCCACGGGCCCCTGCACCGGCTGGTCCCGGCCGACGTCGCCCGGGTCCTGGAGGTGAACCTGCTCGGCGCGGCCCACACGGGATGGGCGACGGCCGACGCGCTCATCGCGACGCGCGGCTATCTGCTGTTCAACGCCTCGCTGTCGGCCCTCGCCGGCATGCCGGGACTCGGTCCCTACGCCGCCTCCAAGGCGGGCGTGGACGCGCTGGCGAGCGTCATGCGCACGGAGCTGCGACACGCCGGCGTCGCTGTCGGCGTGGCGTACCTCGGCTTCGTGGACACGGACATGACGCGCGAGGTGCCCGCGCGGCTGAAGATGCCCGTCACCGCGGCGGCGGACGCGATCGTCCGCGCGATCGAGGGGAGGCGCGCACGGGTCGTCGCGCCACGCTGGCTCACGCCCGCGGTGCCGCTGCGCGGGGCGCTGCGCCCGCTGGTCGAACGCATCTCGCGCCTCTCGGCGCTCGGTCTGAGGTAGCGTCCGGCCCATGGCGATCCTCAGCGACGAGGAGGTGCGCGAAGCCCTCGCCGGCCGGCGCGCCTGGCGGCGCAGCGGCGACACGCTGGTGCGCGAACGCGCGCTGAAGGACTTCGCCGAGGCACTCGCGTTCCTCGAGCTGATCGGCGGGGCGGTCGAGGACTACGGCCGCCATCCCGACATCGCCATCACCGGCGGCAACCGCGTGCGCGTGATCGTCTCCAACCCCAACGGGGCGGGCATCACGGAGGCGGAGCTGCGGCTGATCGCGAAGGTCGACGAGGTGGCCGACGCTCCGATCCGGACGCCCACCCCGCGGGGCCCGATCGCGGCCGTGGCCGCATCGGCGTCCGGCGAGGTCGACGCCACGGCGCTCGTCGTGCAAGACACCGAGCCCGAGCCGCAGCGCGGTGGGCGAGGGGCGCGCATCGCCGCCGCAGTGGGCGGGCTCGGCATCGGCGCCGCCGCGGTGTTCGCGGTGCGGCGCCGCTGATCGCGAGGACCCTCCGGCACCGTGTAGGACGGCTCGTGCCCTACGTCGTGTGCCCCGAATGCGGTCTGCGGACGTACTGCGTCCGAGAGGACCAGTGCCCCCGTTGCGATGCCGCGCTGGTCGACCTGTGGCTCGCGCGAGCTCAACGTGCTGCGCGGGCTGGGGGAGACGGTGCGCGCCGCACTGACGGCCGCACGCACCGCTCCCGACGTCTGATCAGCCCGCGCCGTCGACCGCGTAGGTGAGGATCGTCGCCCCGCCGGTCGCGTAGTTGGGCACGTCCGCGCCGACCTTCTGGCCGTATTCGCCGCTCATCGCCTCGCCCATCGACGCCGCGTCGTCGAAGTCGCCCTCAAAGATGCAGAAGTAGGGCGGATCGTCCTGGCCGGGGGACGCCACGGAGAACGAGTACCGGTAGGCCTTCAGGCCCGGCAGTCCTGCCGCGAGCGGGATGTGGGTGCTCTCGTAGTAGCTGCGGAAGTGCTCCGGGTCCTCAGGCTGGTTGTAGAGGACGACGAACTTGTGCACTGGGCTCCTCCTCGGACGTCACGCGGCAAGGGCAGGGGAGCCAGCAGTGTGACGGGCCATGAACGCGTTCGTCCGCTCGGGGGACGCCAGCGCCTCGAGGTTGCGCTCCGGCCGGTCCCAGTTGCCGCTGAACGCGTCGCACAGCTCGCGGTTCTCGGCCATCGCCATGAGCAGGCCGAGGACGTGCTGCGGCGGGTTGAGCATGATGTTGGTCCAGTCCGAGATGCCCATGACGCGCTCCTCGCGCGACCGGGCGACGCTGCGGCAGAACCGCTCGTCGTAGACGAGGTCGGTGACGATGGCCTCGCCGACCTTCCACGCGGAGTACGACGCCGAGTTCGCGCCCTGGCCGATGATCGGGTCGACGACGACGTGCGTGTCGCCCATGGCCAGCGCGAACTTCCCGGAGGACAGCTGCGTGTAGTCCTCGCGCACGACGGGGGTGAGCGCACCCTGCAGGACGTCGGAGGGCCCCAGGAGCCCGAACGAGGACGGATCGATCCGCTCGGCCACCCAGCCGTAATGCTTGTGGAGAGTGTCGAGCACCGCCAGCTCGAAGCCGGCGACGTCCTCCTCCACCGGCATGTCGACGAGCTTCTCGGTCTCGCCCCCGGGGATGTTCTCGAACAGCAGCGCGGTCGCCGGTCCCTCGCGCGTCAGCAGGGGGAGCTCGAGCAGCTCGCCGTGGCCGGGCGCGATGCAGAACGAGACGCCGAGCGGCTCGGTCCGCGCGACCCCGTGGTACAGGCCTGCGACCAGCCGGCGCTGTGGGCGGTCGTACGGGGACTTCTCCGGGCGGCGCCGGAACATGCCGCCGATGCTGCCCCGCCCGACGGCGACGACCATGAGGTCGTGATCGGCGGAGAGGCGCTCGACGTCGGCCGCCTCGAGGGTCGTGCCGACGACCAGGTCGCCGCCGCGCTCCTGGAAGTCGGCCATGAGCCGCGGCAGGTAGAGGCGGTAGTCGATGCACATCGACGGGTTGTCGAAGTCGCCTTGGAAGGCGAGGTCGGGACCCGAGATGAAGTGGTGGTGGCAGACGTAGCCGTGCTCGGCGACGTCCCAGTGGTGCACGCCGAGGGCGCGCTCGCGCTCGAGCGTGTGATGGTGGTGCGCGACGGTGTTCAGCAGTCGCCCGCCGGAGATCTGCTCGGGCGTCTTGTCCGCGTAGATCGTCACCGGCACGTCGTGCTCCTGCAGGTACAGCCCGAGGTGCAGCGATGACACGCCTGCGCCGATGATTCCGATTCCAGCCACGTTCTCTCCTCGCTCCGTGTTCCGGCGCTCCGGACGGTACGGCCCGCCGCTGCGCCGATCAATCGCATGATCCGACAGCTTCCGTTGCAGGATCTGCAATGATCGCCGACGTGGTGGATCTGCGCGATCTGCACTGCTTCGACGTCCTTGCGCGGACGATGCACTTCGGTCGCGCCGCCGAGGAGCTGCAGACGTCGCAGTCGACGCTGAGCCGGCGGAATCCGGCGGCTCGAGGAGGAGATGGGCGTCGTCCTGCTGACGCGGACGAGCCGCAGCGTCGCGCTCACGGAATCGGGGCGGGAGCTGGCGACCCGGCTGCCGTCCGCGCTGCGCCACCTGGACCTCGCGCTCGCCGCCGCACGTACCCCCGGCGACGGCGGCTGGGAGGTCTGATCGCCTCAACGCTGCTGCACGGGCAACGCGAGGCGCAGGCGCCCCGCGTGGCGCGCGTCGCCGTCGCGGCCGAGCTGCGTGTAGGCGCTTCCGAGGCCGCAGAGGACGCAGAACGCCAGCTCGTGCGCGCACGCGGCGCGAACCTCGCTGGGCGGCGCCGGGCTGCCGGAGCCGAGGCGGGCGTCGAGCACGACGAGGTCGTCGCCCGCGCCGACGCCGATGAACCACCGGCGCGGCGACGCGTAGACGCCCGCGGGGAGGCCCGCGCGCACGATGAGCTCGGCGCCGATCGCGGCGAGCATCGCCGGGTGGCCGCTGCGCCGATGGACGACCTCGTGGAAGTGCAGTCCGTCGGCACCCACGTCGCCCGCGGCCGCCAGGCCCAGCTCGCGGCCCATGGCCGCGGCCACGCGATCGGCCCGAGCCGTCCGCGACAGGTCGCCGAGGCCGAAGAGCGCGCGGCTGTCGTCGTCGAGCTGCTCGCGCACCGCGTCGCCGTCGACGTCGCCGAACTCCGCCCCGAGCGCGAGCAGGATGTCGACGTAGGCCGGGCACTCGCCTGCGGCGAGCTCGGCGAAGCGTCGCTCGCTCACGTCGTTCGGCATCCGTCCCATGCGTGCGCGCCCCCTCGTCCGAGTCGGTCTTGGATATCCGACCGTCACGGCCGATGTTAGGCAACCCTAACGACCGGCGGCACGCCTCGCAAGCCTGCGCTCAGCGGTGGATCGTCCTGTCGACGAGCGTCGCCGCGCGGTGCAGCTGGACGCTGACCTTCTCGGCCAGGCCCCCCGGCGCAGGGGCGGCGCCGATCTGCTGGAGCAGCCCGAGCGTGTCCCAGTTCGACCACGCCTCGGCGACGCGGTTGCCGGCGATGCGCTGGATCGTCATGCCGGTGACCTCGACCTGCCGGCCCGTGGGGTGCAGACCGTTGAGCTCACCCTCGTGGGTGCCCGTCGCGGTCCAGCGGAGGACCACGCGGTCGCGCTGCTCGACGACGTCGTCGATGTGCATGCGGACGTCCGGGAACGCCGTGCGGTACGTCGAGATCACCTCGCGCCCGGCGGCCGGCCCGCGCGCGTCGGTCGGGACCTGCGGGTCGTGCGAGACGAAGTCGTCGGACATGACCTCGTCCATGACATCCAGACGGCCCTCGTTGAAGCCGTCCTCGAAGAAGCGCCGTGCGAGCGCCTCACGCTCGGTCATGGTCGCGGAGCCCTCGCTCATCGGACCCTCCCCGTCGGTGGCGGATGCGCCAACCGTACGCCCGCGCGGCGGCTCGGGGCAAGCCGCCGCGCGCAGGGCGAGGGAACTACGGAGCGTCGATCGACTCGACCGTCGCGATCTCCTCCAGCTGGGAGATCTCCGGACGGCGGTGCTCCCAGTGCGGCGGGATCTGGATCGACTGGCCCAGCTGGGCGGGCTGCTCATCGATGTAGAAGCCCTGCTCGTGCGACCAGGCGAGCTCGCAGAGGAGGCCCATGGGGGAGCGGCAGTACACGGAGTAGAAGTAGCCGCGGTCCTTGGGCTCGGAGGCGTCGGTGAAGCCGAGACCCACGAGGTGCTCGCGCACGACCATCTGGTTCTCGCCGTCGATGACGTCGAACGCGTGGTGGTGGATCGTGCCCTCGCCGAAGGTCCAGCTGCCCTGGTCGAGGTCGCGCTCCTCCTTCATCTCAAGGATGCGGCCGTAGCCCTCGTCGGTGCCGATCTGGAACTGGTGGTACTGACCGTCCTGGCCGAGGTACTCGCCGCCCATGCCATCCACGAGGAACACCTTGGCGGTGTCGAGGTCGCGGATGAAGGTCGTGGTGCCGTGGATGCCGCGGATGGCGTGGTCGCCGCTGACGCCACCGCCCTCGTAGGGCGGGCGATCGTCGTTGGACGTGTCGCCGATCATCGCGTACTCGGGGCCCGACGGATGCTCGAACTCGAGCCGCTGGGTGCCGAAGCGCTCGGTCTCGGTGGCGGCGATGCCGGCGGCCTTGAGGCGGTCGGCCCAGAAGCCGATCGAATCGGCCGGCACGGCCACGTTGAGGAACCGACCCTGCTGCGTGCCGCGCTTGCCCATCCAACCGGCCTGGCGGTAGGGGAAGCTCGTGAGCAGGGTGCTCGCGTTGCCCACCTCGTTGCCGTAGTAGAGGTGGTAGATCGGGACCTCGCCGTCGAAGAGGACCGTCTTCTTGACCATCTTCAGCCCGAGGGTCTTGACGTGGAAGTCGTAGTCCTCCTGGGCGCCTCCGACGCAGAACGTCAGGTGGTGGCTGCCGCGGATCGTGCCCTTGGGCGCTGGGTATGACATCGAGTGGTTCTCCTCCTGGTGCGGTGCGTCCAACGTTCCTGTCCGGGCGCGGGATTGTATTACGAAGGGCTGCTTTTCCGCTTGTCCTGGCGGCCTTTTCACTGCTGCTGCCGTGGGCGCTCGCGTTCGACCCCCAGGCCTGGCTCGTGTGGGGCCGGGACCTACCCGGCTCCGGCCTGACGACCGCCGACGGACCCTCGTGGAAGCCGCTGCCGCTCCTCGTCACGACGCCGTTGGCGCTGGCGGGCGATCTCGCGCCCTCGTTGTGGATGATCCTCGCACGTACGGGCGCCGTCGTGGCGCTCGGCGGCGCCTGGCGACTGGGACGGATGCTGGGCGGCCGCGTCGCGGCGGTGGGCTCGGTCGGTGTCACGGCGCTCGGGCCGTGGTGGGCGTACAACGCCGCGCTGGGCAACTCGGAGGGCTGGCTGGCGGCGTTCGTGCTCTGGGCGATCGTGGCGCACCTGCAGGGCCACGGGCGCCTGGCGCTCGCGCTCCTGACGGCAGCTGGGTTGCTGCGCCCGGAGATCTGGCCGTTCCTGGCGCTCTACGGCGCGTGCGCGTGGCGGCCCGGGGCCCGGGCGCTCGTGACCGGGTGCGCCGCGCTGCTGGTCGTGGCCTGGCTGGGACCCGACGTCGTGTGGGGCGCGGGCGCGTTGAGCGCGGGGGAGGCGGCGCGGATGAGCGCGAGCCCCGCGAGCGCGGTGCGGGCCGACCATCCGTCCGCGCAGGTCCTCGTGGACGCCGTCACCGGCGTGGGGATCGCCGCCTGCGCGGGGGCCGCGCTGGCCGCCTGGCGCTCGCCGCCCGCGCGCGTGCTCGGCGCGCTCGCGGTCGCCTACGTCGTGCTCGTCGCGATCGCGACGCTCGCCGGCTACGCGGGCAACCCGCGCTACCTCGTGCCCGCGCTCGCGGTCCTCGCCGTCCTGGCCGGCGTCGGCGCCGCCCGCCTCCCGTGGCCCCGGTTGGCCGTCGGCGCCCTCCTGGTGCTGACGCTCTGGGCGCACGCGGCCGATCTGCGCACCGGCGCGCGCGACGTCGGTCAGCGCGCGCACGCGCGCCGCGGGCTGGATGCTGCGATCGCCATGGCGGGTGGGGCGGCGCGCGTGCGTGCGTGCGGTCCCGTCCGCACGGTGTTCCTCGCGCGCGCGCTCGTCGCGCTGCGCACGGGCGCGCCGCTGCCCGGGATCGCGCGGGTGTCCACGGGCCCCGGCACGACGCTGCTCCCGCCGCCGCCGTCGGCTCTTCAGGAGCAGGGCGCGGCGCCCCGCAGCGACCGCGCCGGGCAGACGCTGAGAGCCCGCGCGGGCGGGTGGTCCGTCTGGTCGTCCTGTCGGTAGGGTCGCCGCATGGACCTGCATCCCGGTGAGCGGATCGTGTTCGACGGACATCCGTCGCCGCGTGCGGCGCTCAGCTTCTTCGCTCCGACGTTCGTCGGCATCGTCGTGATCTCGGTCATCATCGGCTTGGTGGCGAGCGTCGGGCTCGCCATCGTCGTGTTCGTCGTGCTGACCGCGCTGATGGTGCTCGCCGGCGTCATCCGGCGGGCGGCCACCGACTACGTCGTGAGCACCCAGCGGCTGTACATCCGCCAGGGGATCCTGTCCAAGAAGATCCAGCAGACGCGCATCACGCGGGTGCAGAACGTGAACACGAACCAGACGCTCATGGACCGCATCATGCGCGTCGGGAACATCGACTTCGACACCGCGGGCACCGACGACAGCGAGTTCCGGTTCGTGGGGATCTCCAACCCGCACGACGTCGTCGCCGCCGTCGACCGCGCGCAGCGCGACAGCGAGAACGCCTCGGAGGCCCCTACGACAGGTCTGTGAGTCGCTCGCACGCCTCCCAGAGGCGTGCGGCGTCCTCGCGAGAGGTCGCGGTGCCAGGGAGGCGGTGCGTCGGGCGGTCGCGCCTGTCGTGCCAGAACCGGCCGGGCTTGCGCAGCGGCTCGTCGGCCGCGCCGAGCCAGACGATCGTGTCCGCGCCCTCCTCCGGCGTGCGCAGCGCCGGGCCGAGGAGCTTGTGGAAGCGGGGGAGGGACTCCACGATGCCCGGCGTGTCGACCCAGCCGGGGTGCATGGCGTGGGCGGTGATGCCGAGGCCGCCGAGCCGTCGCGTCCACTCCTCGGTCAGGACGATCTGCGCGCGCTTGGTCCGCGCGTAGACGGCGGCGCCCTTGTACGGGTGGCGCTCGGTCTGCAGGTCGTCGACGTCCAGCGCCTGCGCGTACATGCCGCCCGAGGAGACCGACACGATGCGCGACGGGGCCGCCGCCCGCAGGGTGTCTGTGAGCAGCGCGGTCAGCGCGAAGGGGCCGATGACGTTCGTCGCCAGGGTCAGCTCGATGCCGTCCTTGGACAGCGTGCGCTCGGCCACCATCGCGCCGGCGTTGTGGACGAGGACGTCGAGCGACGGCACCATGCCGGCCACCTCGACGGACGCGTCGCGCAGCGACCCGAGGTCGCTCAGGTCCCCGAGCACGAGGTGGACGTCGGTGTTCGCGGTGCTCCGCACGATCTCTCCCACGGCGCGGTTGCCGCGCGACCGGTCGCGCGCGAGGACGAGCACACGCGCGCCGAGCCGCGCGAATCCGTCGGCGGCGGCACGGCCGAGCCCGCTCGTGGCGCCGGTGACGAGGACCGTGCGCCCGTCCATCGGCGGCAGAGGATCGAACTCGCGGCGCCGCAGCGCGTAGCCGAGGCGTGTGTAGCCGGGGACGACGGTCGCATCCATCGCGCGGTCGAGGATCGAGGTCACGCTCGGGATGCGGGCGCGCGCGCGTCGTGGATCAACAGGGGCGCAGCCGTCACAGGTCGCGGCCGTAGAAGAGGTCGCCGTCGCACGCGAACCCCAGCGACGCGTACAGCGCGCGTGCTTCGGTGTCGTCCTCGCCGGTACCCAGATCCATCCGCACGGCGCCCGCCGCGCGGGCGAGATCCATCGCCGCAAGCACGAGCGCCCGGCCGAGACCCCGGCGGCGGGCGGCGGGCACCACGTAGAGCTCCTCGAGGTAGGCGTCGAGGCCATCGGCCCAGAGCGATGGACGCATGCGCAGCACGAGCAGCCCGTCGGGGGGATCGCCGGCCAGCAGCACGACCGCCTCGCCGCCGGCGATCAGCTCAGCAGCGCGGCGCGCGAGGAACGCGGGGCCTGGCGTCGGATAGCCCGCCGAGGCGTTGAACTCGTGGAGCAAGTGGCCGATCGCGTCGGCGTCGCCGCTGCCCGCGGGCCTCGCCGTCGGCATGAGGGGATGCTAGAAGGGACGGGATGCCCGAGCCGATCGTCAGTGCAGGTGACCTGCGCCTGCCCGACCGGCAGGCGGCCCTGGCGGCGCTGGAGCGGCTGCTGCTGGATGCCTGGCGCGGCTTCGACCAGGCCCGCGAGGGGCAGCCGCCCCTGTCGGAGGATCTGCGCGAGCGCCTGGGGCGCCCGCTGCCGCGCGCGGGGATCGACGCGGTGGAGGGGCTCGAGATCGCCGGCGCGGTCCTCGACGCGTCGATCGCGCAGCCCAGGCCGCGGTTCCTGGCCTACGTCGGGTCGAGCGGTCTCGAGATCGGCGTGCTGGGCGACGCGCTCATGGCGTGCCACGACGTGAACGTCGCCGTCAGCTCCGGCGGCGCCGACCTGATCGAGCGCGAGGTGGTGCGCTGGGTGGGGGAGTTCGTCGGGTTCGGCGGCGAGGGCCGCGGCGTCACGACCAGCGGCGGCACGGTCGCAAACCTCACCGCGCTCACCGCGGCGCGCGAGCGGGCGGCCCCCGGCGTGCGCGAGACGGGGATGAGCGGCCGTCGCCTGGCGCTGTACTGCTCGACGGAGGCGCACTACTCGGTCGTCCGTGCGGCAGAGGTCCTCGGGCTCGGGCGCGGGGCGGTCCGTGCCATCCCGACCGGCGCGCGGCGCGCCATGGACCCCGCGGCGTGCGCGGCGGCCATCGATGCCGATCGCGCCGCGGGCATCACGCCGATGGCCGTCGTCGCGACCGCCGGCACCACGCTCACCGGCGCCGTGGATCCGCTGGGCGAGCTTGCCACCGTCTGCGAGACGCGCGACGTCTGGCTGCACGCCGACGGCGCCTACGGGCTGCCCGCGGCAGCGACGGCCGAGGCCGGGCCGCTGTTCGCCGGCCTGGACCGCGTCGACTCGGCCACGGTCGACGCGCACAAGTGGCTCTACGTCCCCAAGGCGTGCTCGATCCTGCTCATCCGCGACCCTCGGGACCTCCGCGCGGCGTTCGCCCACGACGAGGCGTACATCCCGCACGTCGAGGAGGAGGAGTCGCACGCCGTCGACCAGACCCTCGAGTACTCGCGACCGCTCCGAGCGCTCAAGCTGTGGCTGGCCTTCACGGTCCACGGCGCCGACGCGATCCGGGCCGCGATCGAGCGCAACCTGGCCCACGCGCGGCTGCTGGCCGAGCTCGTCGAGGCCGACGACGAGCTCGAGCTCGTCAGCCCGCCGATCCTGTCGGCCGTCAACTTCCGTCACCGGCGCGTCCAGAACCCCGCGCTGGTGACGGCGATCCAGCAGGACGCCCGCGTCTACCTGGCCGGCGCGAACGTCGACGGCGTCGACTGCCTGCGCGGCTGCTTCGTGAACTTCCGGACCACGGAGGACGACGTGCGCGCGACCGTCTCGGTGGTCAAGGCCGTCGCGCGCACGCTCTGACGGTCAGGGAAGTCTCGATGCTCGCGGATGCAACGCTCGATAATCGATCTTATGTGAACAACACGGTGAGACTCACCGCGAACCCTGCAGCTGCGCCTCGAACCTGCTCAGCGCGTCAAGCCGCTTCTCGAGGGACGGATGGGTCGCGAAGAGGCCCATCACCGACCGCGTCCGACGTCCCGGCACGATGAAGAACGCGTTCATCTGCGCGACCGAGCGCAGGTCGCGCTCCGGCATCAGGTCGAGCCGGCCGCTGATGCGCACGAGCGCCGACGCCAGCGCGCTGGGCCGGCCGGTCAGCACCGCCGCGCCGCGGTCGGCGGCGAACTCGCGGTAGCGCGACAGCATCCGCAGCAGCATGAACGAGACCGCGTAGACCGCGACGGACACCACCAGGACGGCGGCGAACGCGCTCTGCTGGTTGCGGTCGCGGCCGCCTCCGAAGAACGCGCCGAATCGCATCAGCAGCGCTGCGATGGAAGCGAAGAAGCTCGCGATCGTCATCACCATGACGTCGCGGTTGATGACATGCGTGAGCTCGTGCGCGAGGACCGCCTCGAGCTCGGCGGGCGTCAGCAGCGCGAGCAGGCCGGTGGTCACGCAGACGGTCGCCGTCGCCTGCGAGTGTCCGAGCGCGAAGGCGTTGGGCATCCGGTTGTCGACGATCGCCACACGTGGCTTGGGGATGTCCGCGAGCAGGCACAGCCGCTCGATGGCCGCATGCAGCTCCGGCGCATCCGCGGCGGTCGCCTCCCGGGCACCCATCGCGGACAGCGCGATCCGGTCGGACGCGAACAGCTGGACGACGAGGAACCCGGCCGCGATCGCCACGACGATCCACGCTCCCTCGCCGGCGGTGATCGCGACCGCGATCAGGACGACGTAGACCAAGCCGAGCAGGAACATCGTCCCGAGCATCCGGGCGTTGAGCCCCGTGTCCCGACCGAACGCGCTGCGCGACATGACCGACCTCCAGACACCCTGCTGATCGCCACCCACGGTAGGACTGATCTGGATCTCTGCAGGTAGGCAGCGGCTACGTGCCAGGTATAGGTTTGCGACGTCCGCAACGAACGGTCGTCGCGAGGAGCCGGGCATGACGAGCACGATCGGCGAGGTCCTGCCGACCGCGGCGCAGCGGTTCGGTGACCGCACGGCGTTGACGGTCGGAGATCGCACGTTCTCCTTCGACGACCTCGAAGAGCTGTCCAACCGGGCGGCGAACGGCCTCGTGGCGGACGGCGTGCAACCCGGCGACCGCGTGGCGCTCTACGGGCCGAACTGCTGGGAGTGGCTCGTCGCGTACTACGGCATCGCCAAGACCGGTGCCGTCGTGATCCCGATCAACGTCATGCTCACGCCGGTCGAGGTCCGGTTCGTCGTCGAGAACTCCGGGGCCCGCGCGGTGGTGGCGTCGCCGGACAAGGGAACGCCGCTGCTGGATCTGCGCGGCACCGGTGACCTCGAGGCAGTCGTGCTGTGGGACGACGGCGAGGACTGGCTGTCCCGGGGCGAACCCGAGTTCACCCCGGCGCACCGCGACGGCGGCGACCTCGCGGCCATCTGCTACACGTCCGGGACGACCGGTCACCCGAAGGGCGCGATGCAGGCGCACCGGTCGGTGATCGGCGCCGCGATGGGCACGGCCGCCATGGCCGCCCGCGGCCCGCACGACCGCGTCATCAACTCGCTGCCGCTGCCCCACGTCTACGGCTCGTGCGTCTTCAACGCCTCGATCATGGCGGGATCGATGTTCATCATGATCCCCCGCTTCGACGCGGAGGTCGTGCTCCGGTCGATCGGCGAGCACCGCGCGACGCTGATGGACGGCGTCCCGACCGTCTACTACTACCTCCTCGCCCACCCGGACTTCGACTCCTACGACATGTCGAGCCTGACGCGCTGCTGGGTCGGCGGCCAGACGCTCCCGGTGGCCAAGTCGGTGGAGTTCACCGGACGGACCGGCTGCCCGGTGCACGAGGTCTGGGGCATGACGGAGCTCGCCGGCGCCACCAGCGCCAACCCCGTCATCGGCCCCAACAAGCCCGGCACCATCGGGGTGCCGTATCCCGGCAACGCGATGCGCGTCGTCGACGTCGACGATCCGACGCGCGAGATGCCGGTCGGCGAGCGCGGCGAGCTGATGTTCCGCGGGCCGCTGGTCATGCTCGGCTACTACGGGAACCCGCAGGGGACCGCCGACACCATCGACGCGGACGGCTGGCTGCACACGGGTGACGTCGCGACGATGGACGACGACGGCTACTTCACGATCGTCGACCGGATGAAGGACATGATCTTGACCGCCGGCTTCAACGTGTACCCGGCCGAGATCGAGCGGGTCCTCTGCGCGCACCCGGCGGTGGCGCTGGCCGCGGTCGGCGGCATCCCCGACGAGGCGAAGGGCGAGTTGGCGAAGGCGTTCGTCGTCCTCAAGCCGGGGGTCGAGGCCACGCGCGACGAACTCGTCACGCACTGTCGCGGGCACCTCGCGGCGTACAAGGTGCCGCGCGCCATCCAGTTCACCGCGGAGCTCCCGATGACGTCGTCGGGCAAGCTCATGCGGCGTCTGCTTCCGGACATCGACGACGGGCAACGCTGACTAGGATGCGCGCATGACACCGTCGGGCGCGAGCGAAGGCCAGTCGCCTTCGGACCTCATCTCGAACAGGATCGCCGAGCTCGGCGACTGGCGCGGGGAGACCCTCGCGAGGATGCGCAAGCTCATCCACGAAGCCGAACCGGACGTCGTCGAGGACTGGAAGTGGCGGGGCACCCCCACCTGGGAGATCGACGGCATCATCTGCACCGGGGAGTCCTACAAGAAGGTCGTGAAGCTCACCTTCGCCAAGGGCGCGTCCCTGGAGGATCCGGCCGGGCTGTTCAACTCGAGTCTCGATGGGAACGTGCGCCGCGCGATCGACATCGGAGAAGGCGAGGAGATCGACGAGTCCGCCTTCAAGGACCTCGTGCGCCAGGGCGCCGCTCTGAACACCTCGCGCAAGTCGAAGTCCCCGAAGAAGGCGAAGTCCTGAAGGGCCACTGATGCCTGCCACCCGCAGCGACGTCGCGATCGTCGGCGCGGGGATCATCGGCCTCTCCGTCACCCAGGCGCTGCGCGAGCGGGGCATCGACGTCATCTGCTTCGACCAGGGCGAGCCCGGCCAGGGGCAGTCGGCCGGGTCGTCGCGCGTCTTCCGCCATCACATCGGGACCTCCGCGCTGGTCGACCTCGCCGTCGAGGCGCGCGGCGCGTGGGACGCCTGGTCGCAGCGCGCCGGTGAGCCCCTCCTGCTGCAGGACGGCTGGGTCCGGCTCGGCGGCGACCGCGCCGCGGACCTCGCGCTGCTGCATGACGCGGGCGTCCCGGCGACCGAGCTCGAGCCGGGCGAGGCCTCGGCGCGGCTGCCTGTGATCGCGCGCCCGCCCGGGCCTCTGCTCCTGGACCCGCTCGGCGGCGCGACCCGCACGGACGCCACGATCGCCGCGCTCGTGAGCTGGACCGCGCCGTCGCTGCGACGCTCGCGGGTGCTGTCGGTCACGCCCGAGCCCGGCGGCGAGGGGGCGATCCTCAGGACCGACGACGGCGAGCACCGCGCCATGCTCTGCCTCGTCTGCGCCGGTACGGGCACCGACCGCCTCGCCCGGGACGCCGGGCTGCAGGTCGTCCAGCACCGTCGCGTGCACGCGCGGCTGACGTTCCGCCGGCTTCGCGGCATCGGCGCGCCGCTGCCGTCCTGGAGCGACCGCAGCGGCGCGTACGGGGAGCTCGCCTACGGGGTGGCGCCGGACCCCGAGACCTACGCGGTGGGGATCGCCGCGCTCGACGCCTATCCCGAGGGCGCCGCCGGCAGCGAGACAGTCCCCCCGGCGCCGACCTGCGGGAGGCGCGCCGGAGGATCGTCGCCTACGTGGGCGCCGCGTTCCCCGGCCTGGATCCTGAGCCGCTCGGCGAGATCGTGCGCTACACGACGACGCTCGACGGCCACGGCGACGACGGCTTCGCGCTCTGGCGCGAAGGCCCCGTCGCGGCGTTCGCCGGCGGCAACCTGTTCAAGTTCGCGCCGGTGCTGGGCACACGGCTGGCCGCCGCGCTGCTCGAGCGCCGTCCGGCTCCCATCACGTCTCTCTGACCGCCAGTCGCCGGGCGAGCTCGGCGTCGTCGGCGACGAACCAGAGCTGTCGGCCCCTGTTGCTCTCGCGTACGAAGTCACGCAGCGGCGCACTCTCCTCCAGGGCGCCTGAGATGTCTCCGACGACCGCCAGCCGCTGCCGGTGGTTGGCGAACTTCTGCACGAACTCACCGGCGACGCCGGAGCTCAGCGAGAAGAACGACGGGTCCAACCGCGCGACCGGCACAGCGATCCACTCCGCGTCCGCCGCACCGTCGTCGTACAGAATGCCGAGCGCGTCGGCGCCGCTGCTCAGGAGCGGACCGTCCGCGGGGATGTGGTGGACCGCCGTCACGGTGACGACCTGAGCCTACGGACGACCGTCCAGGCTGCTTGACCGGCAGGACCCCGATACGGTCCGCCCCGCATGGCACGCGAACAACGACCGCGTCGTCTTCGGAGCCGCCCGACTCGTCCGCCTCGGCCTGAGCGCGTCTTCTAGACGCGGCCCGCCGACAGCGACGCCACGCGGCCGGCCGCGGTGGCCTGCGCGCGCATCGCGACGACGCACGCCGCCGTGGCGACGACGAGCACCACGCCGTTGACGATCAGGCCGGTGTGGAGCGCCGCTGTGGTGCTCGCGCCGGCGGCGAGGCGCTCGGCGAAGATCACGCCCAGCACCGCGGGCCCGAGCGCCGCGCCGTACTGGCGCAGCATGGTGTTCGCGGCCGCGGCCATCCCGGCGAGTCGCTGCGGGACCGACTGGATCGCGGCGACCGACACGGCGCTGAGCATGAACGCGTCGGCCACGCCGAGCACGGCGATCCGCCAGACCGTGTCGGCGAATCCGGTGTCCGCCTGGATGCCGGTGAGCACGAACATCGACGCCGCCGCGAGCGCGAGGCCGATGGTGAGGACGACGATCGGCGGCCGACGCCCCATGAGCCGGCCGACGAACGGGTTGAGCACCGCGGTCGTGCCGTTGAGGAACAGCAGCCGGACCGCGATCGCGAGCGGCGCGAGGTGCTGGGTGCCGCCCAGGAAGATGCTCAGCAGGAACATCCCGCCGACGAGCGCGAAGAGCCCGGTCAGGGCCGCGAACCCCGACGCGCTGAACTCCGGCGAGCGGAACAGCGCGAGGTTCAGGATCGGCGAGGTGGAGCGCGCCTCGACGACGATGAACGCCACGAGCGCGATCGCCCCGATCCCCAGGCCCGCGATCGCCTGCACCGACCCCCACCCCGCCTGTCCGCCCTCGATGACGCCGTAGATGCTGGCCGCGATCGCGATCGTCGCGGTGATCTGGCCGGGCCAGTCGAGGTGACGCCCCTCGGGCGCCCGGGATTCTGGGAGGCGCAGCGCGGCCAGGATGCCCGCGAACAGCGCGAGGATCGCCGTCGGCGCGAAGATCCAGCCCCAGGCCAGGCGCTCCAGGAGCAGGCCTGCGACCAGCGGGCCGAGCGCCAGGCCCAGGACGAGCCCGGTCGACCACATCGCGACGTACCGTGCGCGAGCGCGAAGGTCCGGGACCGCGTGCGCGATCAGGGCCAGGGTCGTCGGGAGCATGATCCCGCCGCCGGCGCCTGTGATCGCCTGCCCCAGCCACAGCACGTGCAGTGCGCTGCGCCCGTCGAGCGTGCTGGCCAGGCCTGCGATGGTGGCGCCGATCACCGTCAGCGCCATGCCCGTGAGGTAGACACGACGGCGACCGTGCAGATCCCCGAAGACGCCGGCCGAGAGGATCGTCGCCGCCATCGGGATGATGTAGGAGTCGCTGACCCACTGCAGGTCGGAGGTCGATGCCCCGGTCGCCTGCCCGATCGTCGTCAGCGAGATGCTCACCGCGGTGATCGGCACGTACGTCACGAAGACGCCCAGCACGGCGAGTGCGACCGTCAGCGCAACCCCGGCACCGTCGTCGGTCGGCTTCGTCACGGCGTCAGTCCGGGATCCCCAGGCGCGTCTGGAACGCGCCGCGGTCGGCGTGGTGGGACCAGAGCAGCTCGGCGACGTCCTCCGGCTCGTGGTCGGCGCCCGGTGCGATGCGACCGCCGATCGCGGTGTGCGCGACATGGATGCCGGAGTCGGCAAGCTCGTCGTGGAGCATCCGCGCGTAGGCCACCTCACCCGCGAAGGAGATGCCGACGCCGGCCCGCAGTGGGTATGGGTTGATCGCCGCGCCGCCGGTCGTGTACAGGATCGTCCCGCGCCCGGCGTCACGCATCGGCCCGAGCACCGCCTGGGCGGCCGCAACGGCCCCGAGCACGCTGAACTCCAGCGGGCCGCGTACGTCGTCGACCGACGTCTCGAGGATCGGCTTCATGAACTCCCGCGCCGGGAGCGGTGAGTACTCGAGCACCTCGACGGCGCCGAGTCGCTCCGCGAGCGACCCGATGGCGGCCGTCAGGCCGTCGCTGTCGCGGATGTCAGCGGCAGCGCCGGCGGCGGTGATCCCGTCGCCCTCGAGCTGCGCGGCGAGGTCGTCGAGCCTGGCCTGCGTCCGCGAGATCAGCCCGACGGAGAAGCCCTCGCGCCCGAAGCGCCGGGCGATGGCGAGACCGAGGTTCGGCCCGGCGCCCACGATGACGATCGACATCGCCAGGACATTAGTGCGGGGTCTGGGCGCAGCCGCTCAACGCGGCTCGACGAGCAGCGCCTGCGCGACCGCGAGCACCTCGCCGCCGGGGCCGAGCACGGCCGAGGCGGCGTGGCGCTTGCGCCCGTCGGTCTCCAGCGGCCAGCCCACGACGACGTGCTCCTCCCCTGCCGCCACCGGCGCGTCGAGTCGGGCCTGCATCCGCACGAGGAAGCTCGGTACGAACCCGTCGAGGTAGGACGCGTAGTACGTCGGGCAGTCCAGAGCTGCCCAGACGTGCGCGGGGAGCGCGCTGCCGTCTGCGTCGGCGGCCCGCGCCTGCGGCGTCCACGGCGAGGCGACGATCCTGCGATCGCCGACCTGGGCGGTGAAGACGCCGAACGCGTCCTCGCGGTCTGGCCCGCAGACGAAGCAGCGCGAGAACTCCTCGAGGCCGGTGCCGCGGTAGCGATCCGCGGCTGTGCGCGCGTCCGCGAGGTCCACCCGCGGCACGTCGAGCGTCAGCTCGGGCGCCGCGCCGATCTCAGCGATGACCGTCTCACCGTCGAGCACCCGCGCCCCGCCCCCGTCGCGCTCGACGTCGAGTGCCGTGTCGAGCGGCACCGGCCGGCGCAGGCTCACATCCGTCGGCCCGGCGACCAGGCTCGAGAAGACGCCGGAGCTGTAGCCGCCCTGGCCGGAGTGCAGCGCGCCGTTGCAGCGTCGCGGGATGACGACGGTGGAGACGCTCGTTTCGCGGGCCATCCCGCGAAGCTACGCGGGTGTCCACCCCACAGTCACCCGACATCGCGACGCTGCGCCGGCAGGCGGCCGCGAGCCTCCGTCACCCACTGACGATCGCGCTGCTGACGCTCACTGTCGTCACGGGCCTCGTCGACGCGGTCAGCTACCTCGGGCTCGGCCACGTCTTCGCGGCCAACATGACCGGCAACATCGTGCTGCTCGGCTTCGGCGTCGCCGGCGCCGGCGGGCTGCCCGTCGTGGCGCCGATCGTGTCGCTCCTCGCGTTCCTTCTCGGCGCGGCCGCGGGCGGGCGACTCGCGGCACGGCTCGCCGATCGCCACCCGGTGCACGTGGCGCGCGCGCTGCTCGCGGAGACGACGCTCGCGGTCGCGGCCATCGTCGTGGCGATCGTCGCCGACGTCCACGCCGCAACCGCGTCGGGGGACGTGGTGATCGCCCTGCTCGCCTTCTCGATGGGGATCCGCAACGCGACGGTGCGCCGCATCGGCGTCCCGGACCTCACGACGACGGTCCTGACGCTGACCCTGACCGGCCTGGCCGAGGAGTCCAGGCTCGCCGGGGGCTCGGGCAACGGGACGGTGCGGCGGATCGCTGCCACCGTCGCCATGTTCGGGGGCGCCGTGGCCGGTGCGCTGCTGCTGAAGACGGGGCTCGTCGCGCCGCTCGCGGCTGCGGCGGCGCTCACCATGGCGACCTGGCTCGCGTACCCGGTGGTCCTCCGCCGCGCCGCTCCGGCCGGCTAGGCCGGCGGGTCGGCGTCCTCGGCGACCGGCGCGGGCTCCTCCCCCTCGCTCCCACCGCGGCCCCGGCCGAGGACGAAGCGGCCGAGGCGGTCGCGGCTGCCCTCCTCGAAACGCTCGATCTTC
This sequence comes from uncultured Solirubrobacterales bacterium, assembly GCA_963837655.1. Lineage (GTDB taxonomy): Bacteria > Actinomycetota > Thermoleophilia > Solirubrobacterales > Solirubrobacteraceae > CAVVSD01. The sequence continues at coordinate 125,454 of CAWIOK010000017.1, read as the reverse complement.
AGCGCCGTCACGCTCCCCGTGACCCGCACGACGCTCGTGGTCGCCGCGACGGCGGTCCCGTCGGGCAGCGTCAGGCGCACGCCGAGCTCCTCCCCCGCCTCGGCGAGGTCGGTCCCCTCCACCCCCATACCGGTCGCGCTGACGTCGGCGGTGTAGGTCTCGCGCTCCTCACCGGACGGCAGGCGCACCGTGACGCTCAGCCGGGCGCGCAGCCGCGAGTCGCGCCGCCGGGGCGGCACCTGGACTCCGTCGCTGACAGAGAACAGCAGCTCCTTGGACGACAGGCCTCGCTGGAGCGTGCCGTTGAGCATCACCAGGTTCGGCCCGTACTCGAACGTGAGCTGGGCGTCGGGCGAGAAGTCCGGCATCGGTCCGCCGCGCTGGCGCTCGGTGAGCACGAGCACGGCCGCGCCGTCGGAGAAGCCGGCCAGCGTGCAGACGGCCATGCGCTCCCCGACCATCACCAGGACGGACTGGCGTTCCTTCAGCCGCTGCACCTAGCTACAGCCCTTCGAATACCAGCTGTGCGTCGGGCGGCTGCTCATCGCGGGGGGATGCCGCATGCGTCCAGTGGTCGACGACCTCACGCGCCTTCACGCTCCGGTAGGTGACGTTGCGCTCCAGCGGCTCGATCCTCAGGACCCCCGCTCGCTCGTGACCGACCACGCGGGCGTAGAAGATCCGCCCCTTGTGGTTGACGAGGACGACGTCCCCAGGGTGCACGGAACGAAGGCGCATGAGCCTTCAATGGTGACGAGCCGTCAGGCGGCACGAGGAGCGTTTGTACCTCATCCGCCACACCACGCGTGCTGAAACGGCTCGAGGACCAGCCATTCACCGTCGATTCGCAACGGTCGGCCGTCCGCCGCCGCAGCACGCGCATCGACGGTCACGTCGTGCTCGCCGAGCACCGACAGCGCCACCGGCCGACGCTGCTCGCTGAAGCTCGCAAGCAGCAGCAGCCGCTCCCCCGCATGCTCTCGGAGCAGGCCGAGGACATGCGGATCTCCGGTCTCCACGGGTCGCGACAGGCCGTACCCGTGCACCGCGCGCCGCGTGCGGCGTGCCTCCACGAGCCGCCGCAGCCCCGCCCACATGCGTCCCTCCGGCGTGTGCCGGTCGGCACGCCGCCCCGCCGCGTCCCAGTCCATCGGCGGGCGGTGCATCCAGCGCGTGTCGTCGGCGTGCGCGGGATCGGCGGCCCACGCGGGATCGTTGCGCAACGCGAGCTCATCGCCCATGTAGACGAGCGGCAGGCCGCCGAAGGCGAACGCGACGGCGTACACGACGAGCAGGCGCCGCAGCGCGAGCTCGGTGTCCATCGCATCGGAGTCCTGCAGCGCCCGCTCCAGCCCGGCCAGCGACGCCGCGGTGCCGCTGATGCGCGCCTCGCCGTCGGGCTCGGGCTGGAACGCCGCGCCACGGGCGAACGAGCCCGGGTACACGCCGGTGTAGAACTCGGTCAGGAACCGGCGGTGCAGACGGGCGTGCTCCCCCACCGCCGCGGCGTCCTCATCGGTGATCGCCCAGCCGATGTCGTCGTGGCAGCGCACGTACGTCAGCCAGCCGGCGCCGGCGGGCACGGGCGGCATCGACGCGAGCGTCCGTGAGAGCAGCGCGACCCGGCGCGTCGCCAGCGTGCTCCACAGCAGGACCATGAGGACGTTGTGATACGCGAGGTCGCACTCCATGCCGACGTGGCGCCCCACGCCCAGGTAGCCGACGAGGTCGCGCGGCGCGACGATCGCCTCCGCCTTGAACGCCACGGCCGGCGCGGCGATCCGCAGCACCGCGCGGTACGCCTGCAGGAGGTCGTGCACCTCGGGCTGGTTCTGGCAGTTCGTCCCCAGACGCTTCCACAGGAACGGCACGGCATCCAGGCGCAGGACGTCGACGCCTGCGGACGCGAGCCCGAGCATCGCCTCCGCCATCGCCACGAAGACCTCCGGGTTGGCGTGATCGAGGTCCCACTGGTACGCGTTGAACGTCGTCCAGACCCAGCGGCCGAGCTCCTCGTCCCACGTGAAGTTCCCCGGAGCGGTGTCGGGGAAGACCTCGGGCAGCGTCAGCTCGAAGGCGTCCGGCTCCGTGCGGTCCTCGAAGGTGCGGTAGAACGCCAGCCGCCGTGCGTCGCCTGCCCGCGCGGCGACCGCCCATGGATGCTCGCGCGCGGTGTGGTTGAGCACGACGTCCACGCACAGCGCCATCCCGGCCGCGCGCAGGTCGTCGGCGAGGTCGCGGAGGTCGTCCGTGGTCCCCAGCGCCGGCTCGACGGCGCCGTAGTCGGTGACCGCGTAGCCGCCGTCGTTGGGCTCGGGGCGCGTGCGCAGGAGCGGCATGAGGTGCAGGTAGGTGACCCCGAGCTCCTGCAGGTAGCCGAGGCGGTCGCGGACTCCCTGCAGCGTCCCGGCGAAGCGGTCGACGTAGGCGACGTAGCCCACGGCCTGCTCGCGGTGCAGCCAGTCCGGGGTGACCTCGCGCTCGTGGTCGAGGACGCGCAGGTCGGGGTCCCGTGCCGCGGCGGTTGCGGCGATCGCGTCCAGCAGCGCCTCCCACGCGGCCGGGAAACGCGGATCGCCGCCGTACACGGCGTGCAGCGGGTCGTGCAGCTCGGTGAAGAAGCGCTCCAGCCGCAGGAGGAAGGCGTCGTCGCCGTCGATGCGCCTCAGCGCCTGCGCGTGGCGGGCGCGCACCTCCGGACGCATCGCGTGGACGTTCTGCACGGGGCGGCGGAGTCTGGCAGGCGACTCAGGTGCGGCGCAGGAGCAGCGCCACGAGCGCCAGGAGCACCGCGACGAGCACGAGCCCGGGCACGTTCGAGCGCCGCGCGACCGCGGCCAGCTCGACGGTCGGCTGCTCGGGCTCGGGCCGGCGTTCGCGCGCGGCGCCTTCAGCGAGCCGGATGCACTCGAACGTGCTGTCCGGACGGCTCCCGCGGACGAGCACGCGCTGGATCTCCAGACCCGCCAGCTCGAGCTCGAGCAGCGCCCTGGCAGGGTCGCTGACCCCCGCGATCCCCAGCTCGTCGAGCGTCACGGCCTCGTCGCCGGCCTCGTGCAGAAGCTCGAGCATCACCATCGTGTCGGCGGCCATCGCAGCGTTCTACGACGCCGATCGTGCCGCTCCTCCCCACCAGCGGCTAACGTCGCTCCCGTGCCGAGAGTCGACGGCCTGTCCTTCGCCTATGTGCTCCACGAGCTGCCCCCGGGTCGGCTCCCCTTCCGGCGTTGGCGCTTCGAGCTCTGGCACGGCGCCCGTCTGGAGGCCGCGGGCTGGCGGATGAGCGAGCGCGACGCCGCCAGGGCGCTGCGGACCCACGGCTCCCGCGTGGGCCACCGCATGTTCGGGCTCGGAGAGCCGACGCGCGACACGCCGCCGCCGGCGTTCCGGCCCGGCGCCGCGATCCGCGTGCACGACGGAGCGGTCACCTTCTCGCTCGTCCCGCGCAACCTCGATCGTCCCGAGCTCCTCGCCTCACTGGCGTCGTGATCCTCGTCGCCGGGGAGGCGCTGGTCGACCTCGTTTCCGGTGAGGACGACTCGCTGCGCGCCCATCCAGGCGGCGGCCCCTTCAACACGGCCCGCACGATCGGGCGCCTCGGTCAGCCGGTGGCCTTCCTGGGCCGGCTCTCCTCCGACCGCTTCGGCCGGACGATGGAGGCGATGCTCGAGCAGGACGGCGTCGGGCTCGGCTCGATCGTCCGGACCGAGCAGCCGACGACGCTCGCCCTCGCGGAGGTCGACGCCACCGGCGCCGCCCGGTACCGCTTCTATGAGCGCGCGACGTCGGCGCCAGGCCTGGAGACCGCCGACGCCCTCGCCGCGCTGCCGCCCGGGGTCACCCTCCTGCACGTCGGGACGCTGGGCATCCACCTCGAGCCGATCGCGACGGCCGTGGAGGCGGTCGTGGAGCACCTGGCGGGCTCCGCGCTCGTCGTGGTCGACCCGAACGTCCGCGTCGGCGTGCTCGAGGATCCTGCCGCGTTCCGGGCGCGCCTGGCGCGCCTGCTGGGACGATCGGACCTCCTGAAGGTCAGCGAGGACGACCTCGCGTGGCTCGCGCCCGGGATGGCGCCCGACGAGGGCGTGCGGTCGCTGCTCGGCGGCGCCCGCGCCGGCGTCGTCACCCTCGGCGGCGACGGCGCGCTGGTCGTCAACGCCGCGGGCGCACTGCACGTCGCCGCGCCACCGGTCGACGTCGTCGACACGATCGGGGCAGGCGACGCGTTCGGTGGCGGGCTCGTCGCCTGGTGGACGATGCGCGGTCTCGGCCGCGAGGCGCTCGACGAGCTCGACACGCTCGTCGAAGCGTCCCGCTTCGCCTGCCGGGTCGCCGCGCTGACCTGCGCGCGGGCCGGCGCGTCACCCCCCACGCTCGCCGAGCTGGGCTAGCGCCTAGAGGAGGAGGCCATGGCGGCGGTACGCGCTCAGCGTCGCCTCGCCGACCGACGCCCAGCTCGTCTCGCCCGCGGCGGTGCGAGCGCCCGCGAGCCCCATCTGGTGCGCGCGGCCGCCGTCTGTCAGCAGCGCGAGGGCCGCGTCGGCGAGCGCGTCGGAGTCGCTGGGCGGCACCACGAGTCCTGAGCCGTCCGCGACGAGGCGCGGCAGCTCGCCCGTCCACGTCGCGACGATCGGGCGGCCGTGCGCCTTCGCCTGCGACCCGACGCCGCTCTGGCTCGCCTGGACGTACGGGAGCGCCACGACGCTCGCGCCGCGGAACAGCTGCGGGACGTCGGCCTCGGGGATGTGGTCGTTGCGCACCTCGACGCGTGCGTCGCCCAGCACGGCGGCGTCGGGTAGCCGCCCCTCGCCCGCGACGACCAGGCGCGTCTCGGGGACGCGCCTCCAGATCCGCGGCATCGCGTGCAGGAGGACGTCGAGGCCCTTGTAGCGCGACATGCGCCCGAAGAAGAGCAGCGTCGGGTGGTCCGGCGGCGGCGTGATGGGAGGCGCGTCCGTGCCGTGCTCGACGACCTCGATGGCGGGCAGCGGCGCGCGGCCGGCGTCGCGCAGCTCGTCGCGCAGGCCGTCGCCGTGCACGAACACGAGCCGAGCCGCGGTGAGGAGCGCCTCGCGGGTGGCGCGCATCCGCAGCGACGGCTCCGTGTCGCCCGGGTGCGGGCGCGGGTCGTGGACCGTGACGGCGAAGCGCCGTGGCCGCAGCCGCGCGGTCCACAGCAGTCGCGGGTCGTGCACCACGCTGTCCTGCGCGTGCACGACGTCGGGGGCGAACCGGCGCACCGCGGTCGCGATCCCCCTGGCGACGGGCACCGCGTTGCGATCGCGCACCCTGCCTGGCAGCCACCAGACCGGCGTCTCGGCGCCGAGGCGGGCCGTGACCTCGGCGCGCATTGCCTCGCGGTCCCCGCCGAAGTCCTCGGCGTGGTCGCGGGTGACGAGCGCCACCCGGGCGCCCTGTGCGCGCAGTCCCTCCCCCACCCCTGCGGCGTAGCGCACGAGGTGATCGCAGACGAGGAGGACGCGTGGGGCGCGATGGAAGCGAGGATCGTTCATGGCATGAGCAGACCCCCGGACGGGGCGCCACGTCAGGTTGCGCGGCGCGCGCAGATGCGACACTCGGACGTCTGTCCAACCGGATTCCTGGTCCGCGGCGACCGTTCGTTCTCCGCGTCCCGGGGTAGGAGGCACGCCATGAGCGATCACGTCTACAAGACGGTCGAAGTCACCGGGTCATCGCCCGACGTCATCTCCGATGCGATCCGCGCCGCGGTCGACAAGGCCGCCCAGTCGCTGCGCAACCTCGAGTGGTTCGAGGTCGACAACATCCGCGGCATGATCGAGGACGGCAAGGTCGCCTACTTCCAGGTGACCGTGAAGCTGGGCTTCCGCCTCGAGTAGCGCGACGGCGACGGCCCTACGCTTGGGCGAGCTTCGCTCGCCCGGGCGTCTACACGCCGCCGAGCGCCGCGGGATCGGGCGGCACGCCCACGCGCACGATCCCGCGCGCGACCAGCAGCTCGAGGTCCTCGGCGGCGAAGCCGCCCACCCGCCGCGGCACGTGCGACTCGTAGTCGGTGGTGCGCAGCCCGAGTCGCCGCAGCCCCGCGGCGATGTTGCGGCGGCCGGCCGCATCGGCCGACGGCTTGGCCGCCAGCAGATCGCGTGCCTCCTGCGCGGCGTCCTCGCTGAGCCACCTGGCGGTCGCCGCACGCCGGTCCTCGTGCGCCGCCAACAGGGCCTCCAGGCGCACCGCGAACGCCGTCGGGCGCTCGGCGTAGAGCCGGCGCCCGAGCGTCGCCGCGACCCGCCGCAGCTCGTCGCGCGCCGCCACGATCGCGGCCCGCAGGCCCGGCAGGTCGCCGGCGGCCTGCAGCAGGACCGCGAGGTCGTTGTGGTCGCCCAGCACGTCGCTGAGCTCGTCGGCCTCCACGACGAGCCCCGCGATCTGCGGGCCGGTGATCGGCTCGATGATCCGCCCGGCGTACCAGAGGTCCTTGACGCGCTTGCGCCACTCGTGCCAGTCCTCATCCGCGCCGCTGCGCAGCGCGTGACGCATCGCGGAGCGCCCGCCGTCGTGGATCATCTCCGCGCCCTCGGCGATGCTGCCCCACGTCTGATCGCGCAGCCGCCACGTCGCGACGCGCCCACGGATCGCCTCGAGCTCGCGGGCGACGTCCTCCAGCAGCCCGGTGTCGCCCTCGAGCTGCCCGGCGAGCTCGGCGCGGCGGGCCAGCAGCACCTCCTGCAGCGCGCGCACCTCGTCGGCGGGCGGCAGCGGCACCGCATGCGACAGCCCGGCGAGCGTGTCGAGCATGACCTGCGCGTCGCGTGCGCCGGACAGCCGGGCGCTCACGTCGCGCATCGCCGCGTTCTCCCTGCGGCGCGTCGACGCCTTGAGGTCGTTCCGTGCCAGCCGCAGTGCCGCGCGCGTCTTCTTCAGGCTCTTGCGCGCCTCGTGGATCGCCGCGTCGCGCCCCTCGCCACCGCGGAGCCCGGCGATCGCGTCGTCGAGCTCCTCGGCCACGATCCGTCGCAGGCCGTCGGCGACGCCCTCCCCATCCTCGAGGCGGTAGCTCATGCGGGCCGGCCGTCGACCGCGAGCGCCCGGTTCTTGTAGGCCGGGTCGTCGGTCACCTCGCGACCGAACCACGCGGGCGGCGCGAAGGCCTCCGCCGAGGACGAGTCGTCGAACTCGACCTCCGCCACCACCAGCCCGTGCAGCACGCCCGCGAACACGTCGACCTCGACCATCGCGGAGCCGTACGGGATACGGCGACGCCGCTTCTCGACTCGGCGACCCTCGGTGAGACCCCACAGCGCCTCACCACGCCGCGCGTCGACCTCCAGCTCCTCCTCGACGCGGCGCATCCCCCCGCCGTGCTTGACCGTGAGGCGCCAGCAGCCGTCGTCGTCGCGGATGCGGACCTCGGTGTCGCCGTCGAGCGCGACGTAGCCCTGACGCAGCGGGCGCTCGTCGAGCCACTCGAGATCCCGTGGCAGCTCCTCGACGAGGAACTTGCGCTCGATCTCGTGGCCGCCGGCCATCTCAGGCGGGATGTCCGCGCAGCCAGGCGAGGACCTCGGCCGCATGGGCGTCCGGTGGGAAGACCGGATAGAAGACGTGCTCGATGCGCCCGTCGCGCACGACGAGCGTCAGCCGCCGGATCATCGTGGTGCCCTCGACGACCATCGTGGGCAGGCGCAGCGCCGTGCTCAGCTGCAGGTCGGCGTCGGAGAGCAGCGCGAACGGCAGCGCCAGTCGCTCGGCCGCCTCGCGCTGCACGTCGGTCGGCTGGGTCGAGAGGCCGAGGACGCCCGCGCCCGCCTGCGCCAGCTCCGCGTGGTGGTCGCGGAAACCGCAGCTCTCCGGCGTGCACCCGCGTGCGCCGGGGATCTCGTCCCATCCGTCCGGAGGATCGACCCCCGGAGTGCCGGTCATCGGGTACGCGTAGATGACGATGCGCCCCGGCTCAAGCTCGGTGAGGCGCACGGACGTCCCGTCGGTCGCGGGTAGCGCGACGTCCGGGAGCATCACGGCGACGAGATGGCCGGCCGCGCCGTCGTCGACGGGCGCGGGCAGGTCTGCCGGCAGCGCGGTCGGGTCGAAGCCGCTCACACGTCGTCCTGAGGCACCTCGATGAGCACCTTGCCGACGAAGCCGCCCTCGACCGCCTCGTGGGCCGACTGCGTGTCCTGTAGCGCGAAGTGCTTGGACGGCAGCGGGCGCAGCGCGCCCTCCTCCAGGGCGCGGGTGATGTCCGCGACGGCGTCGCGCTTGGCCTCGTCGGGCATCGTGTAGACGAGCACGAAGTCGATCCGCGCGTTCTTGGCGATGAGGTCGCGCGACGGCGGCAGCGGGCCGTCCGGCGCTCCGTAGGTCGCGATCGTCCCGTACGGCGCGAGCACCGCCCCGTCGGTCTCGAGGTTCGCCGAGATCGCGACCTCCACGATCCGGTCGACGCCATCGGGCGCCCACTCGAGGATCGCCGCGACGACGTCATCTTCGCGGTAGTTCACGACGAGCCCGGCGCCGGCCTCGGTCGCAAGGCGCGCCTTCTCCGGGGAGCTGACCGTCGCCACCACGCGCGCGCCGCTGCGGACGGCCAGCTGGATCGCCGCGTGGCCGACCGCTCCCGCGCCGCCCTGCACGAGCACGACGTCGCCGTCGATCGCTCCGTCGGCAAGCAGCGCGCGGTGGGCGGTCATCGCCGGGATGCCGAGACCCGCGCCCTCGTCGAGGGTCGTCTGCTCCGGCAGCGGGACCGCCTGGTGCTCGGGCAGCGCGATGAACTGGGCGGCCGAGCCCTCGGCCCGACGCCACTGGCACTCGTAGAGCCAGACAGGCTCGCCGACCCGCGCAGGATCCACACCCGGCCCGACCGCCTCGATCTCGCCGGCGCCGTCCTGGTTGGGGACGATCGCGTCGAAGCCACCGGTCGTCAGCCCACCTGTCGTCCGCGACTTCCAGTCCGTCGGGTTGACGCCGGACACCTCGACGCGGACGAGCACCTCCCCCGGTCCGGGCTCGGGCACCGGGACCTCCACGATGCGCACCTGTCCGGCCGCGGGGCCCGAGGTCTCATAACGCGCCGCGAGCATGGCGCTCAGCCCGTTCTCGGCTCGTTGATCCGCGCCGCCAGCACCGTGTTGCGCAGCACCCAGACGTCGGTGATCGGCCCCACGCCGCCGGGCACGGGCGACACGGCCTCCACGACGGGCTCGACGGACTCGGTGTCGATGTCGCCGGTCAGGACGACCTTGCCGTCCGGGCCCTCCGTTGCGTTGATGCCGATGTCGACCACGATCGCGCCCTCCTTCACCATGTCCCCCGTGATGAGGTGCGGCACACCCACTGCGACGATCAGGATGTCCGCGTCCTTGGTGTGATCGATGAGACGCCCGGCGTCGGCGGTGTGCTTGTGGGCGGAGATCACCGTCGCGTTGCGCTGGAGTCCGAGGATCGCCGCCGGCTTGCCGACGTTGTTGGAGCGCCCGACCAGCACGAGGTCGACGCCGTCGTAGGCGGTCTCCGGATCCCGGCCCATCTGGCGGGTGTGGCGGTCGAGCATGTGGAACGCGGCCGCCGGCGTCGACGGGATGAAGCGCGGCATGCCCAGCGACAGGAGGCCGGCGTTCGTCGGGTGCAGCGCCTCGACATCCTTGAGGACGGGCAGCGCACTGAACACGCGGGACTCCGACAGGTGCGGCGGCAGCGGCCGCAGCACGAGGATCCCGCTGATCTCGGGATCGGCGTCGAGCTCGGCGATCTTGCCGATCACCTGGCCGAGCGTCGAGTCGGCCGGCATGTTCTCCACGCGCGACACGATCCCGACCTCGTTCGCGCCGCGGTCGATCCTGCGCTGGTAGACCTGAGCCCCGAGGTCGTCGCCGACGAGCAGCGTGGCGATGCCCGCTGGGCGGTCGAGCGCGGCGAGCTCCTCGCGCAGCGTCTCCTTGAGTTCCCGGGCGATGGCCCGGCCGTCGATCAGCAATGCGGCTCCTCAGTCGGTGAACGGGCCGACGGGCGGCGCCGACATGATCTCGATCAGGTGTCCCACGGGGTCGCGCACGAAGACGCGCTCGGCGTCCCATGCGTTCGAGCCCGGGTTGACCTCGAACCCAGCTTCCTGCAGCGCCGCGATCGATCCCGCGTAGTCGGGCACGAGCACGGCGATGTGGCCGACGTCGGCCACGATGGGCGTCTCGACGTCGGCGAGGTGGATCTGTGTCCCGCCGCGCGAGACCCAGGTGAAGCGCCCGCGCAGCGACGCGGGCGGCCGCATCGGCGCGAAGCCGAGCAGGCCCCAGAAGGCGATGCAGTCGTTCCAGCGGTCCTTGGGGACCTCGAGCGTCGCGTGGTGGAGCATCGGTCAGTCCACGAGCGCCTGCGCCACGAGCTGGCGCAGCTGCGGCCGGATCGGATGCGTGCTGGAGGGCAGCAGCTGCGTCAGGAAGAGCACGCCGAGATCCTCCGCCGGATCGAGGTAGAAGGCGGTGCTGGCCGCGCCGCCCCAGGCCAGCTCGCCGGCGGAGCTGGGCACCTTGCCCGCCGCCGGGTCGAGGACGACGCTGAAGCCCAGGCCGAAGCCGATGCCGTCGAACTGGCTCTCGGAGAACAGAGGGCGGCCGAACGCCTCGAGGTCGGCGCCGCCGGGCAGGTGGTTGCGGCCCATGTAAGCGACCGTGCGCGGGCCCAGGAGGCGGGCGCCGTCGAGCTCGCCGCCCGCCAGAAGCATGCGCATGAAGCGCAGGTAGTCGTGCGCGGTGGACAGCAGGCCGCCGCCACCGGAGAGGAACGCGGGCGGCGAGAGCGCACCTTGGCCGAGCCCCTCGTTGCGCGCCGCGCGGCCGGTCGCCGGGTCCGGCGAGTACAGCGCGGCGAGGCGGCCGGCGTCGCCGTCGCGCAGTGCGAACGACGTGTCGTGCATGCCGAGCGGCTCGAGGATCCGCTCCGCGAAGAACGCGTCCAGCGACTGCCCGGACGCGACCTCGACGACCCGCCCGAGCACGTCGGTGGCGACCGAGTAGTTCCACTCGCTGCCGGGCTGGAAGAGCAACGGGAGGCCTGCCCACCTGTCGCAGACGCCCGCCAGGTCCAGCCCGGCAGGCGACGACCACTCGAAGCCGGCCTCACGGTAGAGGCGGTCGACACTGTGCGAGTGGTGGAAGCCGTAGGTCAGACCCGCCGTGTGCGTGAGCAGGTGCCAGATGCGCATCGGCTCGGTCTGCGGGACCGTGACGGGCTTCAGCGCGCTGCCGCCGGTCCACACGCGTGCGTCGGCGAACGCCGGGATGAAGCGCGAGACCGGGTCCTTGAGCTCGAACGCCCCCTCCTCCCACAGCATCATCGCCGCGACGGAGGTGACGGGCTTCGTCATCGAGTAGATGCGCCAGAGCGTGTCGGCCTCGACCGGCAGGTCCGCCTCGATGTCGCGACGCCCGGCGGTCTGCAGGTAGACGAGCCGGCCGTGGCGCATCACGGCGATGAGCCATCCCGGCAGCCGCCCGTCGTCGACGTAGCGGCGGAAGTGCTGCTCGAGGCGCTCGAGGCGCGCCGGGTCCAGACCCATCTCGGCCGGATCGGCGTCGACCCGGAGCGCGTGATCGGCGGAGGTGCTCATGCGCGGCATTCTTGCGGAGCCCCGTCCCCCATGCTGTCCCCTCCCGTCATCCCCGTTCGTCGTCGTGGCGATGATGCACCCTGAGCCGAGGAGGCGAAGCACATGCGCTACGCACTGTTGATCAACGAGCTGCCTGGCACCTACGACGAGCTCGGGCCGGAGGAGCGCCAGGCGCTCACCGCCGAGTACTTCGCGATCCGCGACGACCCGCGCGTCGTCGACGGCGGGCGGCTGCAGCCCGCCGCCACCGCCACCACGGTGCGGGTCGACGACGGCCGCACGCTCCTGACCGACGGCCCGTTTGCGGAGACGAAGGAGATCTTCGGCGGGTGGTTCCTGCTCGACGCGCCCGACCTCGACGCGGCGATCGAGATCGCCGAGCGCATCCCCGCCACCCGGATGGGAGGCTCCGTGGAGATCCGCGCGCTCGTGGAGTACGCACGCTGATCGAGCGCGTCTTCCGCGATGAGTGGGGCCGCGTCGTTGCGACCCTCGCGCGTGCGCTCGGCGACCTCGACCTCGCCGAGGAGGCCGCGCAGGAGGCGTTCGCGGTCGCCGCCGAGCGCTGGCCGCGCACGGGCGCGCCGGAGAACCCGGGCGCATGGCTGGTGACCACGGCCCGCAACAGTGCGATCGACCGCATCCGCCGCGAGCGCACGCTCGCGGCGAAGCTCCGGCTGCTGGACGTCCCCGAGCCCGTGGAGGACGACGTGCACGACACCGCCATCGAGGACGAGCGCCTGGAGCTGCTCTTCGCGTGCTGCCACCCGGCGCTTGCCTTGGAGGCGCAGGTGGCGCTGACGCTCCGGGCGCTCGGGGGCCTGACCACGGAGGAGATCGCCCGCGCGCTCCTGGTCACGCCGGAGACGATGAAGCGACGCCTGTCGCGGGCGAAGGCCAAGGTCCGTGACGCCGGCATCCCGTTTGCCGTCCCGCCCGCACACCTGCTCCCGGACCGCCTGGCCGCGGTGCTGGCGGTCGTCTACCTCGTGTTCAACGAGGGCTACTCGGATCCGGGCGAGCAGGCCGAGCTCGCCGAAGAGGCGATCCGGCTGGGTCGGGTCCTGGTCGCGCTCATGCCCGACGAGCCCGAGGCGCACGGTCTCCTCGCGCTCATGCTCTGCCACGACGCACGCAGACCCGCCCGGATCGTCCGGGGCGAGCTGGTCCTGCTCGCGGATCAGGACCGCGCACGGTGGGACGACGCCCAGCTCGCGGAGGGCAGGGCGGTGCTCGACCGCGCCATCGCGTTGCGCGGGCGCGGCGCTTATGTCCTGCAGGCTGCGATCGCGTCCGTGCAGGCCGAGCCGCAGATCGACTGGGACGAGGTGGCGCAGCTGTACGGCGAGCTCGTGCGCGTGACGGGCTCGCCGGTGGTCGAGCTGAACCGCGCGGTGTCCATCGCCGAGGCGGGCGCGCCGGAGGAGGCGCTGGCGATCGTGGACGGCCTGGACCTCGACGCCTACCGCTACCTGCACTCCACGCGGGCAGAGCTCCTCGGCCGGCTCGGCAGGACGGAGGAGGCGCGCGCCGCGTACCTGCGTGCGCTCGAGCTCACGGAATCCGAGCCCGAGCGGCGCTTCCTCCAGAGGCAGATCGACGGCGCTGGTCGCTAGTCCTCGCGCGAGGGCGTGATGTTGATGATGCGCCCCTCGCGGTCCACCTGGAGCAGACGCAGGCCGCGCTCGGCCTCGGCCAGCACGAGGATGGTCCCGTCATCGGGGTCCGGCGGGCAGGTGATGGATTCGGCGACAGCGTGACGCAGCTCGGCGACACGACGCTCCTGAGCGATGGTCATCGGTGACCTCCAGGTCGTCCTTGCATTCGGACCGGAATGCTCGCTCCCGGCGGCCCTGGACACATGGGCGATCCTCGCGCGATACCCGTGCGAGAACTCGCACCTCTCACATCAGCCGCTGCAGGGCGCCGCGCAAGGATTCGGGGATCGGCGCCGGCCTGCGCTGCGCCCGATCGACGAACACGTGCACGAACCAGCCCTCGGCGGCCGGATCCTCGGCGCCGGGGCCGAACAGCGCGAGCTCGTAGCGGACGCTCGAGCGCCCGAGATGGGCGACCCGCATCCCGGCGTCGACGATCTCCGGGAACACGAGCGCGCGGTCGAAGCGGCAGTGGGATTCCACGCACAGCCCGATGACGTCACCACCGTGGATGTCCAGGCCGCCGGGGTCGATGAGGTACGCGTTGATGACGGTGTCGAAGAACGCGTAGAACTCCACGTTGTTGACGTGGCCATAGATGTCGTTGTCGGCCCACCGCGTCGGAATCGCGAGGTGGTGCGGCATGTCGGCCCTTGCGGTCACGCGCAGATCATGACCGCGACCCGTCCAGAACGGCTCAAGCACGGCCGTAGGACGTCGATCCCAGGAGGGTGTACGCACCCGGCACGCCCAAGCTCGCGCGCGTCCTCCTGACCGCGACGCTCGTCGCGCTGGGAGCCGTCGTCGCGCGCAACCTCGGGTACGTGCCCCCGGTGCTCGCCGGGGTCTGGGACAACGCGTACTACGCGGTCGAGGTGCTCGGGATCGCCAGCTGCGCGCTGCGGGCGGGCACGACCTCGGGGACCGAGCGCGCCGCCTGGGCCGCCTTGACGGTGGGACTGCTCGGCTACTTCGCGGCCGACATCTACTGGACGTCCTCGCTGGCGCACGTCGCCTTCCCGCCGTTCCCGTCCTGGTCGGACGCGGGCTACATCTCGATCTACCCGGCCTCCTTCGTCGCGCTGGTCCTCCTGCTCCGTGCCCGCGCCGGGCGCATCTCCTCAGGACTGTGGCTCGACGGCCTCATCTGCGCGCTCGCGGTGGCTGCCCTGGGCTCGGCGCTCGTCCTGGGGGTCGTGGCCCGCACCGACGGCCCGCCCGCGGCGGTCGCCACGAACCTCGCCTACCCGCTGGGCGACCTGGCCCTCCTCGCGTTCGTGGCCGGGATCATCACGGTCGCCGGCAGCCGTGGCGGGCGGACCTGGTGGCTCGTCGCCGTGGGATTCGCCGTCTTCGCGATCTCCGACGGGACCTACCTCTACGAGGTCGCGGTCGGCGGCTACCGGGAGTACACGCTCCTCGACGCGGGCTGGCCGATCGCGTTCACGGTCCTGTCCTTCGCCGCCTGGCAGCCTCGCCGCAGCCTGGACGCCCGCCGCCTGCGCGGTGCCAGGATGCTGGCGCTGCCGGCCGGCGCCGCCCTGCTGTCGATCGGCCTGCTGGTCTACGACCACTACGCGCGTCAGAACCCCCTCGCGGTCTGGCTGGCGTCGGCGTCGCTCGGCGTCATCGTCCTGCGCTTCGGCCTGACCTTCCGCGAGAACCTGAACATGCTGCGCACGAGCGAGTGCGAGGCGACGACCGACGCGCTGACGGGCCTGGGCAACCGCCGCGCGCTCGCCGAGGACCTCGAGCGGGTCGGCGAGGAGCTCGAGGCGGGCGGCGGCTACGTGCTCGCGCTGTTCGATCTGGACGGCTTCAAGTCCTACAACGACGCCTTCGGCCACCCCGCAGGCGACAGCCTCCTCGCACGGCTCGGGCGCAACCTCACCGCCGTGCTCGGCGGCTCGGGGCGCGCCTACCGGATGGGCGGCGACGAGTTCTGCGTCCTGGCCCCGTCCGGCGACGGCGACGGGATGCTCGTGATGGCGGCCGCCGACGCACTCACCGAGCACGGCGGGAGCTTCCACGTCGGCTGCTCGTACGGGATGGTCGGGCTGGACCGCGACAACCGCGACGCCGTCGAGGCGCTGCGGATCGCCGACCAGCGCCTCTACGAGAACAAGCGCCACGGCCGCACGAGCACGGCCGAGAGCATCCACCGCGTCCTCATGGGCGTCGTCGGCGAGCACGACGGCGAGCTGCACGAGCACGTCGTCGGTGTCGCACAGCTCGCCGAGCTCGTCGCGCGGCAGCTGCAGCTCGGCCCCGACGAGCTCTCCCACGTCCGGCGCGCCGCGGCGCTGCACGACATCGGCAAGATCGCGATCCCCGACGCCATCCTGCACGCCCCGCGGGAGCTGACCGCCGACGAGTGGCGGTACATGCACCAGCACACCCTCATCGGCGAGCGCATCATCGGCGCGGCGCCGGAGCTGGCAACGGTCGCGAGCATCGTGCGCTCCAGCCACGAGCGCTGGGACGGCGGCGGCTACCCCGACGGGCTTGCCGGCGAGGACATCCCGCTCGGCTCGCGCATCGTCGCGGTGTGCGACTCGTGGGAGGCGATGACGACCTCACGCGCCTACCGCGCCGCCGTGTCGGTGACGCTGGCGGAGCACGAGCTCGCCCGCTGCTCGGGAACCCAGTTCGATCCTCGGGTCGTGGCCGCGTTCACCGCGGTGCGTCAGGCGGCCTCCGACGCGCTCGCCGCCGGCGAGGAGACGTCGGCCGCCACCTCGGCCAGGATCTCGTAGGAGCGCACTCGCGCCTCGCGGTCGTAGATCGCCGAGGCGACCATGAGCTCGTCCGCGGTGGTCAGGTCGACGAACCCCTGCAGCCCGGCCCGGACCGTCTCCGGAGACCCGACGATCGCGTAGCGCAGCATGTGCGACGCCTGCGCGAGCTCGGACGGCGCGAGCACCCCGTCGATCCGGTCGACCGGGCGCGGGAACGGCGCGGGCCGTCCGCGCCGGATCGCGCCGAACGCCTGCTGCAGCGACGTGAACAGCCGTCGCGCCTCCTCGTCGGTGTCCGCCGCGACGACGTTCAGGCCCGGCATGACGTAGGGCGCCGCGAGCTGCTCGGAGGGCTTGAACGTCTCCCGGTAGATCTCCAGCGCCGGGAGCAGGTCGTCGGGCGCGAAGTGCGAGGCGAACCCGTAGGGCAGCCCGAGGAACGCGGCAAGCTGTGCGCCGAACGTGCTCGAACCGAGGATCCAGAGCGGGACCTGCGCGCCGGCACCGGGCACCGCCCGGATCTGCTGGCCCGCCTGCGCGGGCGCCAGGAACGCCTGCAGCTCCTGGACATCCTGCGGGAACGTCTGCGCGGCCATCGGGTCGCGCCGCAGCGCCCGCTGGGTCAGCCCGTCGCTGCCCGGCGCCCGGCCCAGCCCGAGGTCGATGCGTCCCGGGTACAGCGCCTCCAGCGTTCCGAACTGCTCCGCGATCACCATCGGCGAGTGGTTGGGCAGCATGATGCCGCCCGCGCCGATGCGGATGGTCGACGTTCCGCCCGCGAGGTGGCCGATGACGACCGAGGTCGCAGCGCTGGCGATGCCGGGCATGTTGTGGTGCTCGGCCACCCAGAACCGGCCGTAGCCGAGCCGCTCGGCGTCGCGGGCCAGCTCCAGGCTGTCCTTCAGGGCCTGCCCTGCGGACGACCCCTCGTTGATCGGGACGAGATCGAGGACGCTGAGGGGAATCATGCGGGTGCTGCTGCCTCCCGCTCAGCGATCCACGGGTAGCGGTCTGCGTCCTTGCCCGCGTAGTCGGGATCGAGGTAGATGAAGCAGCGCTGGATCTGGAAGTCGCGGATCTCGAAGACGTCGCACCACCGGCCCGCGCCCCAGGACGGCACGTCGGCCCGCCACGGGCCGTCCTTGTGCTCGCCGTAGGAGGTCCCCTCGGCGACGATCGTGTCGCTGCCGCTGAAGATCCAGTTGAAGTTCGCGTAGTCGTGGCGGATCGAGACCAGGTTCGAGCCGACCGCGCCGAACATCTCCCCGATCTCCTCACGCCCGTTCGCGATCCCCCACTTGGGGAAGTAGACCTGCGCGTCGGTGGCGAACAGCTCGAGGATGCTCGCGCCGGTGGACGTGATGCCGCCGTTGTCGAACGCCTTGAGGTACTCGAGCGCGACGGACTTGCGCTGCTCGTCGGTCATGGTCTGCGTGGTGAGTGCCACAGGTGTCTCCTCTTGCTATGCGCCGACCAGCGACGCGGTCCTGGCGGGCTCGGCGTGCGCGGCGCGCGCGGCTCGATAGGCGTAGGCGATGATCGGTCCCAGTGTGCCGCCTCCCGCCCAGTAGGCGCGGGCGGACGGCGAGGCGACGCAGTTGCCGACCCCGTACAGGCCCGGGATCGGGCGGTCGAGGTCGTCGACGACCTGGCCGTCCGGCGTCGTCTTGGGCCCGCCCTTGGTGTCCAGCGTGCCACCCGTCACGAGGGCCGCGTAGTAGGGCCCCTCCCCCGCGATCGGCCACATCGTCGGGTTCGCGCGGCCGGGCTCCTCCTTCACGTCCCCGTTGAAGAGCTGCTGCACCGCCCGTTCGCCGCGGCCGAAGTCCTCGTCGACCCCGTCGGTCGCGAGGTCGTTGAAGCGGCCGATGGTGGCCTGCAGGTTGGCGAGGAAGTCATCCGCCGGCGCAGCGCCCCCAGTCGCGTAGGCCACGCGCTCGAAACGCGCGCGGATGCCGACGGCGAGCTCCTCCAGCGTCTCCCCGCGGATGACGTGGGCGTCGCTCGCGCCGGTCTCGCCGACGATGAGGCGCCCGTACTCGTCGCTGGCGCTGTGGCGCTGGCTGCGCTCGTCCCACACCTGGACGAGGACGAGGTGCGGGTACTCCCCGGCCAGCGGGTCCCAGCGGAAGAACGCCTGTGCGAGCTCGTTGTACGGGAGCTTCTCGTTGACGACGCGGTGGCCGGTCTTGTCCACGAACAGCATCGAGTCGCCCGCGACGGAGAACATGCCCACGAGCTCCGGGTCGCGCGCCAGCGCCTTCTCGAGCGGGATCGGGCACATCCACGCGTTGTTCATGTTGCGCAGCTGGGCGCCGAGCGGGCCGGCGATGCGGACGAGGTCGCCCTCGTTGGTGATCGCGGCACAACCGCCGTAGACCGGCGCGGACAGGAAGTTCGCGCGCAGCTCCGGGTCGTGGGTGAAGCCGCCGGAGGCGAACACGACCGCCTTGCGGGCGCCCACGCGCACCGTCGTGCCGTCGGCCGTCGTGGCCTCCACGCCTACGATGGCGTCCCCGTCGGAGATGACGCGCTGGACGCGGTGGCCGGTCCGGATGTCGACGCCGTCGCGCTCGGCGGCCGCGCTCAGCGTCCGGATCGCGTTCAAGCCACCGTCGGACATCGACTCGCGCGCGTCGACGGGGACGAGCACCCGGCCAGTGGGCGCCTTGTCCTCCGGCAGCTCTGCCCAGTAGTCGGGGACCGCGTCGCAGTGGCGGTAGGGCAGCGCCCCGCGCTCGGCGAGCAGCTCGGCGGCCGGTGACGCGCTCTCGTAGATGGCCCGGATCTGGGCCAGCTCCCACGCGCTCAGTCCCAGCGTCGGGCTGTCGGGGTCGTAGGACTCTGGGCGCGAGAGCCGCGCGCAGTAGCGCAGGAAGTCCTCCTCAGGATCCTCGATCCCGAGGGCGGTCATGGGCTCGTTGTGCGGCACCCAGTACCAGAACGCCGCCTTCAGGGCGGTGCCTCCCAGCCCCTGTGCCTTCTCCAGCAGGACGACCTCGTCGCCCAGCCAGCGGCTGAACAGCGCGGTCGGCAGGCCGCCCCCGCCGCCGCCCACGACGACGACGTCCGCTCGCACGTCGACGGCGCCCGCCGCCGCCGGTCGTGCCGACTCCCGAACCGCGATCCCGTCCGAGCCCATCGTCGCCCCCTCCTGTGGTGAACCTCCTGCAGACTAGGAGGCGGCGACCTCCGCGGCGACGCCCAGGAGCTGCCCCATGGCGGCGCCCAGCGCGGCTGTCGGATCGTCCGCGAGCGCGCTGCTGCGCCACGCCACCATCCCGTCGGGTCGCACCAGGACCGCGCCGGCCTCCTCGACCTCCCGGGCGCGGGCCCAGTCGTCGAAGGTGTCGAGCACGTCGCGACCGGGGCCGATGACGTAGGCCGCGATCTCCACGCCGGTGCTCGCGGTGACCGCCTCGGCCGCCTCGACCCAGGGGTCGCCGCCGATGCCGGTGAAGAGCGCGAAGCGCCCCTTGCCCGCCAGGTCGTGGTTGGAGACCTTGCGACCCTCGTGCTCCAGCCACACGTGCGGCAGGCGCGCGCCCGGCCACGTCGTCGGGTGGTAGTAGAGCTCGGCGTCGCGGGTGAACTCGGGCTCCGGCGTCCCGTCCGGCACCACCGCGGAGGAGCGGTAGCGATGGTTCATCTCCACGCCGTGGGCGTTGAACTCGTAGTTCTTGAGCTCGATCGCCTCGCGCAGCTTGCGCCGCTGCTCGGCCGCCTCCGGCGTGTCCTCCTTGCGCGCCTCCATGTGCGCCTTCATGACGTCGGGGTCGCTCGTGTCGAGCAGCCCCAGGGCGTCGAAGATCGGACCGAACTCCTCGATGCTCTTGTTCGCCCGCAGCACGATCTGCTTGCCGATCGGCGCGCGCTCGTCCTGGTAGCTGTCCAGCAGGCTCGGCGCGGCCTTGCCCTGCAGCACGAGCGACAGCTTCCAGGCGAGGTTGTACGCGTCCTGGATCGACGTGTTGGAGCCAAGCCCGTTGCTCGGCGGATGGCGGTGACAGGCGTCGCCCATGCAGTAGACGCGACCGCGCGTGTACTCCGTGGCGTACCACTTGTTGTTGCCCCAGACCGACGTCGACTTGATCTTGATGGGGACGTCGGGGTCGCCGATGAGGTTGCGCGCGATCTCGATCGCCGCGGCATCGTCGACGACCGGCGGAGGCTCGTTGATGTCGTAGCCCCAGACGATGAGCCACTCGTTCCAGGGTCGCACCATGCGGACGAGGCCGAGGCCGATGCCGCCGACGTTGGAACCGGGCTGCAGCACCCAGTACAGGACGCTCGGGCGGTGCTCGACGAGGTGCGTCAGGTCGGCTTCGAGCACGATGTTCATCGAGCCCGCCCAGTCCATCACGCCCTCGGAGGGCAGCCCGATGTCCTGCGCGATCTGCGAGCGCCCGCCGTCGGCACCGATCAGGTACTTCGAGCGGATCGTGTACTCGGTGCCCGTCCGCCGGTCGCGCACGGTCGTGGTGACGCCGTCGTCGTCCTGCACGTGCGAGAGGTACTCCGTGTCGAAGCGCACCCGCGAGCCGCGCTCGGCGGCGTGGCCGATCAGGATCGGCTCCATGTACGTCTGCGGGATGTCACAGGGCGTCGACGGGCTGGCCAGCGTGTAGTCCGCGAGGCGCTCGGGGTGGGTGCCCCACGTGTGCAGCCGGGCCAGCTCCTCGCCGGCCAGGCTCGTGCAGAACGACGTCTGCCCCATGAGCTGCTGCGGGACGCCCTTCTCCAGCACGTCGCCCTCGACGCCGGCGTCGCGGAGGATCTCCATGGTCCGCTGGTTGGTGATGTGCGCGCGCGGCGTGTTCGCGGTCCAGCGGTACTTCGTGATGACGACGTTGTCGACGCCCAGCGTGCTCAGGAACAGCCCGCTGGCGCCACCCGCGGGACCGCTGCCGACGACGAGGACGTCCGTCTCCAGCATGCTCACTTGTTGTCGTCCTCCGCAGCCAGCACGAAGTCGTAGTGCATCTCCCACCACTCGCCGCCGCCGAGGTCGCGGCCGTCGGGCGTGTCCGTCCCGGCGTCGTGGTGGTCGAAGCCCTGGACGAGCGAGCTCTTCACGCCGAACACCGCATCGGAGTCCAGGTACTCGTCGCCGTCGACGAAGACGTGCGTGGTGCATGTCTTGTAGCCCGGCGCGCTGATCTGGAAGTGGATGTGCGCGGGACGCCACGGATGGCGGCCGGCGCCCGTCAGCAGATCGCCGACGGGGCCGTCGTGCGGGATCGGGTACGCCTCGGGCAGCACCGACCAGAACCAGTACTTGCCCTCGTCGGCGGAGGGGATGTGGCCGCGGCCCTGCGCGTGGTCGAGGTCGGCGTACTGGACGTCGTAGTTGCCCTCGTCGTCGGCCATCCAGATCTCGAGGTTCGCGCCCTCGATCGGCTCGCCGCTGCCCGAGCGGACGTCGCCGTGGAAGTAGCACGGGATGCCCGACGCGCCGTTGGCGATGTCGTCGCCGTTGGCGAACTGCGGAGAGTTCGCCACGAAGAACGGGCCGAACACGGTGTTCTCGGTCGCCCCGTCCGGCACCGGGTGGTTGATGCCGATGACCTGCATCGACAGGCCGAGGACGTCGGACAGGAGGATGAACTCCTGGCGCTTGTCGTCGCTGATGTGGCCCGTCCGGGTCAGGAAGTCGATCCCGTACGCCCACTCCTCCTCGGTGAGCTGGACATCGACCGCGAAGGCGTGCAGGTGCTTCACGAGCGACTGCAGGACCTCCTTGATGCGCGGCGACTGGGCGTTCTCGAAGCTCTCCAGGACGACCTGCGTCAGAAGTTCGTCCGACAGATTGCGCCTTGCGGTGTCAGGCATGTGCCAACTCCCTCTCTCAACCCCGTGGTTGACCGAACCTATCCGACCTTCTCCACCACCATCGCGATGCCCTGGCCGACGCCGATGCACATCGTCGCCAGTCCGAGGCTCACGTCGTCGCGTCGACCCATCTCGTGGACCAGCGTCGTGAGCAGCCGCGCGCCCGACGCGCCCAGCGGGTGACCCAGGGCGATCGCGCCTCCGTTGACGTTCACGCGCGGGTCGTCGTCGGCCAGCCCCCACTCGCGGGTGCAGCCCAGCGACTGCGCTGCGAACGCCTCGTTGAGCTCGATGAGCCCGATGTCGTCCAGCGTGACGCCCGCCCTGCCGAGCACCTTCGCGACCGCCGGGACCGGGCCGAGGCCCATGACCCGGGGCGGCACACCCGCGACCGCGGTCGCGCGGATCCGCGCCAGAGGCGTCAGCCCGTGCGCCTTCGCGTAGCCGTCGGAGACGACCATCAGCGCGGCGGCGCCGTCGTTGAGGGGACTCGAGTTGCCGGCCGTGACCGAGCCGTCCTTCGTGAAGGCCGGGCGCAGCTTCGCGAGCGTCTCGATCGACGAGTCGCGGCGAGGGCCCTCGTCGGCCTCGACGACCGTGTCGCCCTTGCGGGCCTTCACCGTGACCGGCACGAGCTCGTCCTCGAAGCGCCCTGCGTCCTGTGCCGCGACCGCCTTGGCGTGGCTGTGCAGCGCGAACGCGTCCTGGTCATGCCGCGAGATGCCGCGCTCGGCGGCGACGTTCTCCGCCGTCTGGCCGAGCGAGTCGGTGTGACCGTGCTCCTCCATCCACGGGTTCGTGAAGCGCCAGCCGAGCGTCGTGTCGACGATCTCGGGTGCGCCGGTCCCGAACGCCCGCGGGCTCTTGGCCAGCGCGAACGGCGCCCGCGTCATCGACTCCACGCCGCCCCCGACGAAGACGTCGGCCTCGCCCAGGCGCACCGCGCGCGACGCCTGCGCGACGGCCTCCAGCCCCGAGCCGCACAGGCGGTTCACCGTGACGCCGGCGACCTCGACGGGCCAGTCCGCGAGCAGCAGGCACATGCGCGCGACGTCGCGGTTGTCCTCGCCCGCCTGATTCGCGCAGCCGAAGACGACGTCCTCGACCTCGGCCGGGTCGATGCCCGTCCGGTCGGCCAGCGCCCGCAGCGCGTAGGACCCGAGGTCGTCGGGGCGCACGCTCGACAGGACGCCGCCGTGGCGGCCGACCGGTGTGCGCACCGCGCCGACGATCCATGCCTCGTTCTGACCCATCTCAGCTCCTCGTGGTCGCCGGCTCGTTGGCGCCCAGGAGACGGCCGGCGAAGGCGTCGTCCAGCAGCTGACGGATGTTCTGCGGGTCGGCCGGGCGGGGATTGTCGGCCGGGATCTTCTCCAGGACGAGGCCCGTCGCCTCGTCCAGGTCCTCCTCGCGCATGCCGATGTCGCGCAGCGCGGTCGGGGCCCCGATGCGCAGCGCGAGCGCCTGGATGGCGGCCGCGGCGCCGGTGCCCTCGGCGCCCAGGGCCCGCGCGACGCGCGCGGAGACCTCGGGCATCGCCTCCGCGTTGAACGCGGTTGCGTACGGCAGGACGACGGTGTGCAGGTCGGCGTGCGGCAGGTCGTAGGCGCCGCCCAGCACGTGGCAGATCTTGTGGTGGATGGCCGAGCCCGCGACCGCGAACGCGGCGCCGGCCAGGTACGCGCCGTAGAGCGTGTCCGAGCGACCGCCGAGATCCTCGGGCTGCTCGACCGCGATCGGCACGCCGCCGGCGATCGCGCGGATCCCCTCCTCGGCGACGAGCGACGTGATCGGGTTCGCCCCGGGCGCGTAGAAGGCCTCGACGCAGTGCGCCATCGCGTTGATCGCGCTCGGTCCGGTGATGAAGGCGGGGAGCGAGACCGTGAGCTCGGGGTCGTAGACGACGGTCCTGGGCAGGACCTTTCGATCGTTGCCCGTCTCCTTGCGCGACGCGGTCGTCATCCCCCACACCGGGGTCATCTCCGAGCCGGCGTACGTCGTCGGCACCGCGATGATCGGCAGACCGGTGATCAGCGCGATGATCTTGGCCGTCCCGGTGGTCGAGCCCCCGCCGATGCTCAGCAGCGCGTCGGCCTCCGTGTCGGCGGCGACCGCGCGGGCGCGCTCGGCGACCTCGTTGGGGACGTGCGGCCGGACCTCGTCGAAGACGCCGACGACGCGGTCGCCGAGGACGGCGGACAGCTCCTCGGCGAGCGGGCGCTCCTGGACGGTGGCGATGAGCAGGAGGCGGTGAACCTCGAGCCGGTCGACCTCTGCGGCGAGCTGATCGCGCGACGCGCCGGCGGCGAAGACGACGCGCCCGGGCAGGGCGTCGTAGGTGAACGAGCCGATGCTCATGACACGACCCTTGAGCACCGACTGTTCGCTGTGCGAACACTTGTGCGCATAACGATTATCCTATCCGTTCCTGATCGGCAGCATGTCGGACGTCATCGGAACGTCCGGTGCGGCCTTGTTGGACACGATCTCGAGTTTCCACGCGCCGTCCGCGTGGCGCCACTGCCCCCCGCCAGCGGCGTCCTGGCCACGTTGGCGACAGGGCCGTGCTTCCACGACACGGGACCGGCGATGGTCGGGAGATCCGTCGCCTGGATCGCCGCCAGGACGCTCTGCCGGTTGCGCGGATCGGCGTGCTCGAGCACGTCGAGTGCGACCTCGAAGAGCGCGTGTGTGGAGCCGAGCGGCTGCGTCCAGCGTCGCCCGGTCTCCGTCGTGTACGCGTCGGCGAGCTCGGCTGCCGAGAGTCCGTTCATCGAGGACTTGAACGGGACGTCGGTCGTCCACCACGCGGCGGTCGAGAGGTTCTGGCCCAGGTCGCCGAGCGGGCCGCGGGTCGGACCGCGAGTCCGCGACGAGGATCTCCACGTCGTAGGTCCCGTCGACCGTCGCCAGCCCCTTCTTGCGCTCCAGGCGCTCGCGCACCATCGCGACCGTGAACTCGTCGGCGGCGGCGTACGGAGCCAGCGCGCCGGTGCTCGGCGTGACGTACCCGATCCGGATCGGCGGGCCGCCCCCGGCGCGTGCCTCGGACCCGCACGCCGTCAGGAGCGAGGGCGCCGCGAGCAGGGCCGCAGCCCCGCCCGAGCGGCGCAGGAACCGTCGACGGTTCAGACGCGTGGCCCGCGCCCCGGTCAGGCAGGCCCGGGCGCCCGCTCAGCGGACGCGCGCAGGGCGCGCAGCGTCTCGAGCTCCTCGTCGCTCGGCGGCGGGGTGTGCTGCAGGTCGGCGGCGACCTTGAGGTCCCAGCCCGTGGCCTCGCGGACCTGATCGGCGTCGACGCCCGCGTGCACGGCGGTCAGCTCGAGGTCGCCGTCGGGACCCGGGCGCAGGACGCCCAGGTCGGTGATGACCACGATGGGCGCGCCGGCCGGCCCGATCGACGTGATGAAGTCGATCTTCTCCACGAAGACGCGCTTGGAGTGGCGGACGAGGACGATCACCTCGCGGGCGCGCGCGGCGATCTCCGGCGCGCCGCCCGCGCCGGGCAGACGGACCTTCGGCGAGGCGTAGTCGCCGATGACGGTCGTGTTGATGTTGCCCTTGCGGTCGATCTGCGCGGCGCCGAGGAACCCGACGTCGATCCGGCCGCCGCCGACCCAGTAGTTGAACATCTCCGGGACGGAGACGAGCTCGTCGGCGGTCTCCGCGAGGTCGTCGTCGCCGATCGACAGCGGGAGGCGGCGCGGCTTCGCGCCGATCGCGCCGGACTCGTAGACGAGCACGGTGTTGGGTGCGTGCGTCCGGCGGGCGAGGTTGGCGGCGGCGTTCGGGGGTCCGACGCCGACCAGGCAGACGAGACCGTCGCGCAGCTCGCGCGCGGCGTTGATCGTCATGAGCTCCTGGGCGTCGTATCCGTTCTCGGACATCTAGGCCGTCACTCCCTCCGACGCGTTCACCACGTTCTCCTCCATCCACGCCAGGAAGCCGTCGCGGTCGCGCGCGATCTCGTCCCATGCGGCGTAGAAGGCGTTGTCACGGGTGGAGTACCCGTGCGCATAGGAAGGATGCGAGCCGCCCGGCACGGTGCACACCGCGGTGATCACCCAGTGCGGCAGCACCGTCGCGTGCGGGCGCGGCTCGAGCTCGTCGACGACCTCCTCGACGGTGACGACGGCGCGCTTGGCGGCCAGCACCGCTTCCTTCTGGACTCCCGAGAGCCCCCACAGCATGACGTTGCCCCGAGTGTCGGCCTGCTGCGCGTGGATGACCGCGACGTCGAGGTCCAGCGCCTTGACGGCCGAGAGCTGCTCACCGGTGAACGGGCACTCGACCTCGCTCACCTCGGGGTTCAGCTGGGCGAGGTCGGTGCCGATGTAACCGCGCAGCACCGCGAACGGCAGCCCGGCGGCGCCCGCGACGTACGCGTTGGCGAGCCCGGCATGCGAGTGCTCGACGATCTCCAGCGGTGCCGGCCAGTTGTGCTCGACCGCGTCGCGGAACCGATGCAGGGAGCCCACGCCGGGGTTGCCGCCGTACGAGAAGATCAGCTTCCTCGCGCATCCCATCCCGATCAGCTGGTCGTAGATGAGGTCCGGCGTCATGCGGACCAGCGTGAGGTCCTTGCGGCCTTGGCGGATGATCTCGTGACCTGCCGCGAAAGGGATCAGGTGGGTGAAGCCCTCGAGTGCGATCGTGTCGCCGTCGTTGACGTTGGCGACGATCGCGTCGGGGAGGGACATGTGGTGTTCGCTGCGCGCACGCATGTGCGCCCACCATATAGAGTCCCGGTTTGTGAGAGAAGACACGCCCGCGCGCCGGGAGGGAGCGCGCGAGACGCAGTCGGTGCAGTCACTCGAGCGGGGCTTAGCGGTGCTCCAGGTGTTCTCCCGGGAGAACCCGGCGCCCACCCTCAGTGAGGTGGCGCGGCTGGCCGGCACGACCCGTGCGACGGCCCGCAGGATCTTGCTCACGCTCGAGCGTCTCGGTCACGTCCGGTCCGACGGGCGCCGGTTCTCCCTCACCCCGCGCGTGCTGGCTCTGGGCTGGTCCTATCTGTCCTCGCTGAACCTCTGGGAGGTCGCCCAGCCGCTCATGGAGGACCTCGTCGAGCAGACCGGCGAGTCCTGCTCGGCGGCGACGCTGGACCTCCCCGACGTCGTCTACGTGGCGCGCGTCCCGACGCGCCGGATCATGTCCATCACCCTCGGCGTCGGAACGCGACTGCCCGCCCACGCGACGTCGATGGGCCGGGTGCTGCTCGCGGCGCTCGACCAGGGGGAGCTCGACGAGTTCCTCGGCACCGTGCCGCTCGCCGCGCTCACCGAGAACACCGTCACCGAGCCCGCCGCGCTGCGCGCGGTCGTCGATGAGGTCCGCGCGAGCGGATGGGCGCTCGTCGACCAGGAGCTCGAGCTCGGCCTGCGCTCCGTCGCCGCGCCGATCCAGGACGCCGAGCGACGGACCGTCGCGGCGCTGAACGTCTCCGCCGCCGTGTCGCGCGTCTCGCTGGAGACGCTGCGGGAGGACATCCTCCCGTCGCTGCTGGCGACCGCCGATGCGGTGTCCACTGCGCTCGGGCGTTCCGCGCGCGGCGACGAGCTTCCCCGCGCCATCGCGGGCGCCGCCGGCTGACGAGAAACGCGACGTTCACCACCTGGGAGGGCTCGGGTAGTGCGCTCCGGGACATGCATGCTCCTCCTCGCCGCGCCGGCCTTCCCCTGGCCGCCGGCCTCCTCGCGTCGCTCACGGCGGCGCTCCTGATGATCACCGGGTCGGCCGTCGCCGACTCCGGGGCGCCGGCCAAGGCGTCCCCGATCGTGTTCGGCCACCGCGGCGCCGCCGGCTACCGCCCCGAGCACACGCTGGCCTCCTATGACCTGGGCGCCCGGATGGGCGCCGACTTCATCGAGCCCGACCTCGTCTCGACGAAGGACGGACAGCTCGTCGTGCGCCACGAGCCCGAGATCAGCCAGACGACGAACGTCGCCGACCACCCCGAGTTCGCCGACCGCAAGACCACCAAGGTCATCGACGGCGTCTCGTACACGGGCTGGTTCACCGATGACTTCACGCTGGCCGAGCTCAAGACGCTGCGCGCCGAGGAGCGCCTGCCCGACGTGCGCCAGCGCAACACGATCTACGACGGGCGCTACGCGATACCGACGTTCCAGGAAGTCCTCGACGAGCGCGCGAAGCTCTCGGCGGAGCTCGGTCGCACCGTCGGCGTCGTGCCCGAGGTCAAGCACTCGTCCTACTTCAAGGCGGAGGGCCTGGCGATCGAGCCGAAGCTGGTGAAGGCCCTGCGCGCGAACGGTCTGGACAAGGCCGGCTCGCCGGTGATCATCCAGTCGTTCGAGACGCGGAACCTCAAGGAGCTCAACAAGGAGATCGACGTCCCGCTGCTCGCGCTGCTGGACTCCCCGAAGCTCGTCCCCGGCGACGTCCAGGTGGCGGGCGGCACGAGCACGTTCGGCGACCTCGCGACGCCGAAGGGGCTGAAGGGTCTGGCAAGGTTCGCCGACTGGGTCGGCCCGTCGACGAGCTACATCATCCCCACCGACGCGTCGGGCGAGTGGCTGGCGCCGAGCTCGTTCGTCGACGACGCGCACGCGGCCGGCCTGAAGGTCGTGCCGTACACGTTCCGCAACGAGAACCAGTTCCTGCCGCCACATCTGCGGTCCTCGGCGGACCCCAACGCCTACGGCGACGTGTTCACCCAGTTCAAGACGTTCTTCGACCTCGGGGTCGACGGCGTCTTCTCCGACAACCCGGACACCGCAGTGGCGGCCCGGGCGGAGTGGGAGGCGGACTCCTAGTCGGAGACGCGTGCGAGGGCGGCGTCCATCGCCGCCCCCGGCGCCTCCAGCAGCCGCCCGTGACCGGGCGCCAGGCGGGCCGGGTCCAGGTCACGCAGGGCGCGGGCGCTCGCAAGCTCCGTCGGGTAGTGCCAGGTGGCCAGGGACGGGAGCGGGGTCCGCGATCTGGGCTCCGCCGTCGTCGCGACGCGGATGTAGGTCGAGTAGACGTCGCCGCAGTAGAGGGTCCGGTCGCGGATGTCCATGAACGCGACGTGCCCGGGCGTGTGACCGGGCGAGGCGATCACCTCCAGCGAGCCGACCCGCTCTCCCGGCGTCAGGGTGCCCGTCGGCCTGGTCTTGACCTTCAGCGCCTGCAGCTTGCGGCCCTTCGGCTCGTGCGGATCGAGGCTGCCGTCGCCGCCGAGCGGCCGCGCGTCGCGCGCGGAGATCAGGAGCTCCACGCCGGGGAGCTGGTCCATGAGCTTGTCGATGGACCCGACGTGGTCGGGGTGCGCGTGCGTGATCGCGATCCGCCGGATCGGCGCGCCGAGCTGCTGGGCCTTGGCGATGATCCGTCCGGCGGTACCGGGGATGTTCGCGTCGATGAGGGTGAGGCCGTCCTCCTCCCGGACGAGCCAGGAGTTGACGAACTTCAGCCGGTTCACGACCACGGGTACGGACATGGCCGCGAGGCTACTCGCGCGCGTCCAGCCGCGCCGGGGTTGCCGCGCGACCTCGCGCACGACTAGGGTCGGCGCGGAGGCGTCATCCACCGCAAGGAGACAGCATGAGGATGCTGATGCGGGTCCAGATGGACGTCGAGGCCGGAAACCGGGCGATCCGGGACGGCACATGGGCGCAGACGATGGAGACCGTCATGCGGGACATGCAGCCCGAGGCGGTCTACTTCACGGCGCAGGACGGGATGCGCACGGGGTTCCTGGTCTTCGACCTGAAGGACGCCTCCGACATCCCCTCCGTCGCCGAGCCGTTCTTCATGAGCGTGCAGGCGAAGATCGACCTCAGCCCCGTCATGACGCCGGAGGACGTCCAGGCGGGGCTGGAGAAGGCGTCGCGGGCGATCGCGCCGGCCTGATCGCCCTGGATCCGAGGGAGACCCCCGGCTCGCCGGGGGTCTCGTCGCGTTGGCCGAGACGCGCGCGGCGCCGGGCGGCGACCGTGGTGCCGGTCATCGACCCCGCCGATCTCGTCTGGCATCGTTGGCCCGGTGCCGACCGAGGAGGAGAGGATGCCGGACGACCCCAGCACCGACGGCGACGCCGACGGTCTGAGCGCCCAGGCTCACGCGCGGTTCGCCCCGTGGAACGGCGTGTGGGAGCGCACGCTGCGCCGCACGCCGGCGTACGTCGCGACGGCGCTCGATCTCGAGCGCACCGCCGAGCGCGGCGAGCACCTGGACCCGAAGACCCGGGCGTTCGTGCAAGTGACGCTCAACGCCGCCCTGACCCATCGCGACGCCGTCGGTCTGCGGCGCGCGATCACCGCCGCGCTCGACTCCGGGGCGACGGAGGAGGAGCTCGTCGACGTGCTGTTCGTGACCGTCACGCTCGCCGTGCACGGCATGAACATCGACGTGCTGACGGAGGTGCTCGACGAGGAGGGACTGCGCACCGAGCCCGTTCGGTGGACCCCGCGCCAGGACGCGATCCGCGAGGAGTACACGACCGCGCGGGGGTACTGGGCGACGTTCCTCGATCCGACGCTCGAGCTGGCACCGGACTTCCTCGAGGCCTACCTGGCGTTCTCGGCGGCGCCCGCCCGGTTCGGGGTGCTCGATGCGAAGACGCGTGAGTTCATCTACCTCGCCTTCGACACCTCCCCGACGCACCTGCACCACGCCGGCATGCGCGTGCACATACGCAACGCGCTGCGACTCGGGGCGACCCCGGGCGAGCTCGCCGAGGTCATGGCGCTGTCGGTCGGGCTCGGACTGGGCACGCTCGAGTTCGCGATGCCGATCCTCGACGACGAGGTCGGGCGCCGCCAGACGGAGGTCTGAGTTTGACGGCAGGCGACCCCGGCCGCCGAACCCCGAACGCACGAAAGCCCCGCTCTCGCGGGGCTCCGTGCCCGGACTCGATCACCACTGAACTACTACGTCCCAGGACTGAGTGTTCATGCCTGGGCGGCGTGACACTCCCGACCCCCGAGACTGGCCGCCGACCTTGCGGACGGCGCGTTGCGCGGGTGAGCACACGACGGTGCTCGCGGCCGAGTGGGCAATCCGCCGGACTCCGAAGGGTACCTTGCCGCGCCCACCATCGCGGGATGGCGTCCAGGGCAGTGCTCGTCACCGGAGGGTCGCGTGGGATCGGCGCGGCGGTCGCGTCGGCGTTCGCGCAGCGGGGCGATCGCGTGGCGGTGCACTACGGGCGCCGGGCAGCGTCCGCCGAGGCGGTCCGCGGCTCGCTGCGGGGGGCCGGGCACGTGGTCGTGACGCCGGCATCCTCGAGGCGCACCCGATCGCCGCGACGACCTGCGAGGAGTATGCCTGGCGCGCCCGGGCCCCGAAGAGGCTCCTCGCCAAGCGCACGGAATCTGCCCAGAGCACCGTATCGGTGCCCTAGGCAGATCGGACGGTCCGACCGCCGCCCGGCTGCAGCTTCTAGTCCGCGCGGTTGACCACCGTCGCCTCGTACACGTGCAGCCCGCGCGCGCTCGGCCACGCCGCGGTGAGGCGCAGCCCGGCGGTCGCCAGCAACGACGCGTACTCGGCCCGCGTCCGCTCCTGACCTCCGGGGCCGACGAGCATGTTCAGGTCGCTCAGCGCGGCCTCCTGCAGGCCATCGGCCAAATCGCGTTCGATGACCAGGAGCGTCGCCCCGTCGCCCATGGCCGCCCGGCAGGCGCCGAGGATCCGCACGCAGTCGTCGTCGGGCCAGTCGTGCAGGATCGCCCGCAGCAGGTAGGCGTCGCCTCCGGCCGGCACGCCGTCGAAGAAGCTGCCTCCGACCACGCGCAGGCGATCGCCCGATCCGGCGCCCGCGACGACATGCGGGAGGTCGAACAGCACGCCGTGCTGGTGGGGATGCGCCGCGAGCAGCGCGCTCACCAGCGCACCGCGGCCGCCACCGACGTCGACGACCGTGCCGAAGCGCGAGAAGTCGTACGCCTCGAGCAGCGACGGGTTCGTCCGGCGGGACAGGTCCGTCATCGCGGCGTCGAAGACGGCCGCCGACTCCGGGTGCGTCGTCCGATACTCCCAAGCGTCCATGCCGTGCACGTGCCGGTAGGCGCTCTCGCCCGTGCGGACGCTGTGGAGGAGTTCGCCCCAGGCGCGGGCGGTGTCCTCGGAGCCGCAGAAGCGCGCCCAGCCCGCCAGCGGCTCCGCCGCGTCGGAGCGCAGGCCCTCCCCGACCGGCGTCAGGTCCACCAGCCCGGCCTCGTCCTGCGTCACGACGCTGATGGCCGCGAGCGCCCGCAGGAGCCGTCGGAGCGACGGCGGGTCCGCGTCGGTGGCTGTGGCGAGCTCTGCCGGGTCGCGCATGCCGGCCGCGATGCGGTCGGGCAGGCCGAGTTCGACCGCGACGCGGATGGCCTGCGTGACCTTGTGCCCGTCGATGAGGCGGCGGAGGACTGCTGAGGGTTCCTCGCCTGACATGGCTGGTGGACATCGTCCGCCTCGGTCGTGCCGTTTGCAACAGTGGCCGCAATCTCAGGAATCCATGAGAATCGGCGGCGTGACCGCCGTCGACCAGGGGACGAGCCGGCCCGACGCCCCCATCCTCCTCGTCACGAAGCTCCATCCGCCCGTGGTGCCCGCCCAGATCGTCGCGCGCGATCGGCTCTTCGGACAGCTGCGGTCCGGTCGCGACCGCAGGTTGAGCCTCGTCGCCTGTCCCGCCGGGTTCGGCAAGTCGACGCTCCTCGCTGCGTGGCGCGAGAGCGAGTCGGCCGAGCGACCCGTCGCGTGGGTGACGGTCGACGAGGGCGACGACGACGCCGTGGTGCTGTGGTCGCACGTCGTCGAGGCGCTCGCCCGTGCGTGCCCCGCCCTCGACCGCGACACGCTCGCACCGCTCGTCGCTGCCGCGCCGCTGCTGGAGGTGGTCCTCCCCCGCCTCGTCAACGCGCTGGCCGAGCAGCCCGAGGTCGTGCTGGTCCTCGACGACTTCCACCGCCTCACCGCGCACTCGACCCGCGAGAGCGTCGCGTGGTTCGTCGAGCGTCTCCCGGCCTCGGTCC
This sequence comes from uncultured Solirubrobacterales bacterium, assembly GCA_963837655.1. Lineage (GTDB taxonomy): Bacteria > Actinomycetota > Thermoleophilia > Solirubrobacterales > Solirubrobacteraceae > CAVVSD01. The sequence goes on along the minus strand of CAWIOK010000017.1, from coordinate 92,681 downwards.
AGCTCGTCCTCTGCACGCGCACCGACCCGGCGCTGCCGCTCGGCGTGCTGCGAGCACGCGGCCAGCTGCTCGAGCTGCGCGCCGACGACCTGCGCTTCACGACCGACGAGGCCGCCGAGTTCCTCAACGAGCGGCTCGACCTGCAGCTCGCGACGCACGACGTCGAGCTCCTCGTCGCCCGGACCGAGGGCTGGCCGGCCGGGATCTACCTCGCCGCGCTGTCGCTCGCTGGCTCCGACGACCGGCCCGGCCTCGTCCGGGCCTTCGACGGCACGAGCGCCCACGTCGTCGACTTCCTCGCCAGCGAGGTGCTTGCCGCCCACGGCCCCGAGCTCCAGCGGTTCATGCTGCGGACGGCCGTCCTCGAGCGGTTCTGCGCCCCGCTGTGCCGCGCCGTCGTCGGCGAGCCTGGCTCGTCCGGCGCGCTGCAGGAGCTCGCCCGCACCAACCTGTTCCTGCTCCCGCTCGACGACGGCGGGCGGTGGTTCCGGTTCCACCACCTGTTCGCGCAGATCCTCCGCGTCGAGCTGGAGCGCCGCGAGCCCGACCTCGTCCCCACCCTGCACCTGCGCGCGTACGAGTGGCACAGCGAGCACGGGACGGCCGACGAGGCGATCCACCACGCCGTCTCGGCGGGCGCGTATCCGGAGGCCGGTCGGCTCATCACCGAGAGCTGGGTGCACTACGCCAACGTCGGCCGCACCGCGTCGGTCGCCGAGTGGCTGCGGCGGTTCCCCGATGAGATCGTCGACGGGGACGCCCGCCTGCTCCTCGTCAAGGCGTGGGTCGCGGCGCTGCGTGGGCGCGGGGAGGTCATGCGGACGGCCGTGCGCCGAGCTCGCGAGCTGGGCGGGCTCGACGACGGTCCGCTGCCGGACGGGTTCGCGTCGCTGGAGTCCAGCCTGTCGGTGCTCGGTACGACGTTCGGCTGGGGGGACGCGTCCGCGATCCTCGAGCACGGCATGCGCTCCGTGGAGCTCGAGGGCCCCGACTCGCCGTGGCGGGCCGTGATCACGTGGGCGATCGGCTGGGCGCACCTCTGCCAGGACAATCTCGACGAGGCCGAACGCTGGCTGGAGGAGACGACGCGGCTCGCGCCGGCGACGGACCAGTGGATCGTCGGCGTCGCCGCGATCGCCGATCTGTCGCTCATCGCGGGTCGCCGCGAGGATCGCGAGGAGCAGATGCGCCTGGCGCTGGAGGCGGTCGAGCTCGCGCGCACGTGCGGCCTGCTGGACGCGATCGAGGAGGGCGAGGTGCACACGGCATACGGCGTCGCGCTGGCCGCCCATGGCCGGCTCGACGAGGCGCTGCCCGAGCTCGAGCGCGGCGTGTTCCTGCGGCGACTCTGGGGCCAGCCGCTCGACCTTGTCGACAGCATGATCGAGCTCGCAGCCCATCTGGCGACGGCCGGAGCGCGCACCCGGGCTGGAGAGGTCTTCGCGGAGGCGGAGCAGATCCTGGCGGGCTGCACCGACCCGGCGGCGCTCCCCGCACGGCTGGCCGCCGCCAAGCGGGCCGCGCGCATGGGTCGTGCGTCGCGCGACGCGCTCAGCGAACGCGAGCTCACCGTGCTGCGACTGCTGCGCAGCGGCCTCACGGAGCGCGACATCGGCCGGGAGCTCTACCTGTCCTTCAACACCGTCCACAGCCACGTCAAGGCGATCTACCGCAAGCTCGGCGTCTCCTCGCGCGCCGCGGCGATCACGCGCGCCCGCGACGACGGGCTCCTCTGACTCACCCAGGTGAAATCCTCGGGCGGGGGTGACGCGTCACCTACCCGCGCGGGAGGGTCGCCGGGCGATGGCGACGCGCTACGAGTTCGTGCTCCTCGGTGAGATCGGCGACCGCTTCGGCGTGCTGTTCGAGGGCATGGAGCTGCGGCGGGCCGACGGCACGACGATCGTCACCGGCCCGGTGCGCGACCAGGCGCATCTGCACGGCGTCATCGAACGGACCCAGGAGCTCTGCATCGAGCTCGTGTCCGTCAACCCCATCGAAGGGAGACCGATGTCCGCCCCCGACACCATCGTCCTGGTGCACGGCTTCTGGGTGACGCCCAGGAGCTGGGAGCACTGGATCAGGCACTACCAGGCCCGCGGCTTCAAGGTGATCGCCCCCGCCTATCCGGGCTTCGAAGTGGAGGTCGAGGCGCTCAACGCCGACCCGACGCCCATCGAGCAGGTCAAGTTCCCGGAGATCATCGCCCACTTCGAGGAGGCGATCGACGCGCTGGGCCAGCCGCCGATCGTCATCGGCCACTCCGCCGGCGGAGCGATCACCCAGATCCTGCTCGACCACGGCCGGGGCGCCGCCGGGGTCTCGCTGAACTCAGCCCCGACGGAGGGCGTGCGCGTGACGCCGCTCTCGCAGATCCGCTCGACGTTCGAGGTCCTGAAGAACCCCGCGAACCGCCACAAGGCTGTCGGGTTCTCGCACGACCAATGGCACTACGCGTTCACGAACGGGTTCGAGGAGGAGGAGTCCCGCCGGCTGTACCAGCGGTACCACATCCCGGCGTCCGGCGGCATCCTCTGGGACAGCGTCCTGGCGAACATCCAGCCCGGCCATCAGGACACCTGGGTCGACTACCACAACGACGACCGCGCCCCGCTGCTGTTCGTGTCCGGGACCGAGGACCACATCATGCCGCCCTCCGTGCAGCAGTCCAACCGCAAGCACTACACGTCCGACACCACCACGGAGATCATCGAGTTCGAGGGGCCGCACCTCATGATCGCGGGCGAGGGCTGGGAGAGGATCGCCGACACGGTCCTGGACTGGGCGCTCGAGCACGCGAAGAAGCCCGCCACCGCATGACGGGCGTCCGCATCACCCACATCGGCGGGCCGACGGCGCTCATCGAGGTGGGTGGCTGGCGGCTGCTCACGGACCCGACGTTCGATCCCCCCGGCCGGAGCTACCGCTTCGGCTGGGGGACCGGGTCGGTCAAGCTCGCGGGCCCGGCGATCCCGGCGCAGGAGCTCGGCCCGATCGACGCGGTGCTGCTCACCCACGAGCACCACGACGACAACCTCGACCCCGCGGGGCGCGCCTTGCTGCCGTCCGCCGGCTCGATCGTCACGACGCTGTCCGGTGCCGCGCGCCTGACCGGCGACGTCCGCGGGCTGGGGTTCTGGCACAGCACGTGGCTGGAGTCGCGCGGCAAGCCGTCGATCGAGGTGACCGCGACCCCGTGCCGCCACGGCCCGCCGCTCAGCCGCCCGATCGTGGGCGACGTCGTGGGGTTCGCGCTGCGCTGGGACGGCCAGGAGCACGGCGTCCTGTGGATCTCCGGCGACACGGTGCTGTACGACGGCGTCCGCGAGGTGGCCGACCGCCTGCAGGTCGACACGGCGATCCTGCACCTGGGCGGCGTGCGGTTCCCCGTCACGGGCCCGGTGCACTACACCATGACCGCCCGGGAGGCGATCGAGCTGTGCGGCCTCGTGCGGCCGCGGGTGACGATCCCGCTGCACTACGAGGGCTGGAAGCACTTCAAGGAAGGCCGCGCGGCGGTGGAGCGCGAGTTGGCCGAGGCTCCGTCCGAGGTGCGCGACAGCGTCCGCTGGCTGCCCATCGGCGAGGCGGTGGCGCTGACCGTGTAGCAGGATGCGCGCATGAGCGATCCTTCGATCACCGAGGACACAGAGGCGCTGCGGGAGCAACGCAGGGCGTTCGTCCGCGAGCACCGCACCGCCGTGTTCGGGTACCCGCGTCAGGGCCACGGCCCGTCGATGTCGATCGTCTACTACGTCGTCGCCGGTGACGACGACCTGCGTGTGTCGAGCATGCGCGACCGGGCGAAGACGAAGTCCGTCCGCCGCGACGGCAAGGTGACCCTCTGCGTCCTGGACGAGCAGTGGCCGATGAGCTACCTGCAGGTCTACTGCGACGCGGACGTGGACGACGACATCGACCACGCGGTCGACCAGATGATGGCGGTCTCCCAGATCATGGCCGGCGAGCCGATGCCGGAGTCCGCCCGCCCCGACGTCGAGGCGATGTGCCGGCGCGAGCACCGCGTCGTCCTGCGCCTGCGGCCCTACGCGACGTTCCAGACCCCGCCCCGGCACGTGCACAAGGCGGAGGACCTCAAGGGGCTGACGCACTGGACCAGCACGAGCCTCCCGTGGTGAGGCGCAACTGGTTCGAGCACCACGAGGCGGCCGAGATCAAGGGGCTCATCGACGAGCTCCACGGCGCCGACGAGGCGCAGGCGCGAGCCGTCCGCGGTCGCCTGCGGACCGACTACGGCTTCTACGTCGGCGACCACGTCCTCGACGCCGGCAGCATGACGCACGGCGACTTCGACGACCTCGTGCACCGGGGGCGCATCCGGATCGTCGACGACCCAGCCGCAGGCGTGAAGCTGACGAGCGACGACGACGAGGCGTTCTGGTCGGGCGAGGAGGGCGTGATCGCCGAGCGCGACCGCGACGGCGCCCGCTGCTGGTTCCCGACCCGGCGCTAGGTCCAGCGGGAGGCGAGCCAGGCGGCCCACGCCGCCGCGGCGCCCGGGTCCTCGGGCGGGCTCTCCACCAGCACGAGCTCGTCGACGCCCGCCGCTTCGAGCTCGGCGACGTCCGCCTGCCCGGTGAGCGCGACGGCCACGTGCAGCTGCGACGGCGCGCGGCCCGCCTCCCGACAGAGCCCGTGGAGCGTCGCCACGCGCTCGCGCACCGCGTCGATCCCCGCGACGTTGAAGCCGTACCACCCGTCGCCCCATGCCGCCGCGCGCCGCAGCGCCGCGTCGCTGTTGCCGCCCAGCATCACGGGGATGCGCCGGTCGCGGACGGGCTTGGGGTTCACGCGGATCGCGTCGAACCGGGCGAACTCCCCGTCGAACGACGCGACGTCCTCGGCCCACAGGGTCCGCATCGCCGCCACGTACTCCGCGGCGCGCTGCCCGCGGCGCTCGAACGGCACGCCGAGCGCCTCGAACTCCTCCCGGGACCACCCCACCCCCACGCCGAGTGTGAGCCGCCCGCCGCTGAGGACGTCCAGCGGAGCAGCCTGCTTGGCGACGAGCACGGGGTTGTGCTCGGGCAGCAGGAGCACGCCCGTCGCGAGCGCGATCGTGGTGGTCGCAGCGGCCGCGAAGCTCAGGCCGATGAGCGGGTCGAGCCAGTCGGCCTCGGCGGGCACCGCGATCCGGCCGTCGTCGGTGTACGGGTAACGCGACGCCGGCTCGTCGACCATCACGACGTGCTCGCCCGCCCACAGCGTCGCGAACCCGGCAGCCTCGGCGCCGGCCGCGACCGCGTCGATGACCTCGCGTCGCGCGCCCGTCCCGATCCCCAGCGCGTGCAGGCCGAGACGCACGCCCGTCCTACGCCGTCGCCAGCCGATCCTTCGCGCGGTTGCGCGACAGCTTGTGGCGCCGGCTCTGGTCCAGCTCGACCTTCCGCAGCCGCACCGACTCGGGCGTCACCTCCACGCACTCGTCCTCTCGCACGAACTCCATCGCCTGGTCGAGCGACAGCCGGCGGTGCGGCACGAGGCGCACGAGCACGTCGGACGTCGACGACCGCATGTTCGTGAGGTGCTTCTCCTTGACGGCGTTGACGTCGAGGTCCTCGGAGCGGCCGTTCTCGCCGACGACCATCCCCTCGTAGACCTCCTCGCCGGGACCGACGAAGAGTGTGCCGCGCTCCTGCAGGCCGAAGAGCGCGAAGGCGGCGGTCTTGCCGCGCCGGTCCGCAACGAGCGAGCCGGTCGGGCGGGTGCGCAGCTCGCCGACCCACGGCTCCCAGCCGTCGAAGACGTGGTGCAGCAGCCCGGTGCCGCGCGTCTCGGTGAGGAACTCGGTGCGGAACCCGACGAGGCCGCGCGCGGGAACGCGCTGCTCCATGCGCACCCAGCCGTTGCCGTGGTTGACCATCTGCTCCATCCGCCCCTTGCGCAGGGCGAACAGCTGGGTCACGACGCCGACGTAGTCCTCGGGCAGATCGATCGACACGCGCTCGAACGGCTCGTGCAGCGTCCCGTCGATGTCGCGTGTGAGTACCTGGGGCTTGCCGACGGTCATCTCGAAGCCCTCGCGGCGCATGAGCTCCACGAGCACCGCGAGCTGAAGCTCTCCGCGGCCCTGGACCTCCCACGCGTCGGGACGCTCGGTGTCCTGGACGCGCAGCGAGACGTTGCCGATCAGCTCCTGCTCCAGGCGTGCCTGGATCTGGCGGGCGGTGAGCTTGCCGCCGTCCTGCCCGGCCAGCGGGGACGTGTTGACGCCGATCGTCACCGACAGCGACGGCTCGTCGACGCGGATGACGGGCAGCGGACGCGGGTCCTCGAGGTCGGCGAGCGTCTCGCCGATCGTCACGTCGGGGATGCCCGCGACGGCGATGATCTCCCCCGGCCCCGCCGACTCCGCGCTGACGCGGTCCAGCGCCTCCGTGATGAAGAGCTCGGCGAGCTTGGCCCGCGTGATGGTGCCGTCCGCGCGACACCAGGCGACCTCCTGGCCGCGGCGGATCGTCCCGTTGCGCACGCGGCAGATCGCCAGGCGGCCGAGATACGGGGAGGCATCGAGGTTGGTGACGTGCGCCTGCAGCGGGTGGTCCTCCTCGTAGGAGGGCGCCGGGATGTGCTCGACGAGCAGGTCCATGAGCGGCTTGAGGTCGGTGCCCTCGACGCCTTCGGTGAGCGACGCCCAGCCGGCCCGCGCGTTCGTGTAGACGATCGGGAACTCGATCTGGCTCTCGTCGGCGTCGAGATCGAGGAACAGCTCGTAGACCTCGTCGATGACCTCGGAGATGCGGGCGTCGGGCCGATCGACCTTGTTCACGACGAGAACGACCGGAAGCCGCGCCTCCAGCGCCTTGCGCAGCACGAAGCGCGTCTGGGGCAGCGGGCCCTCGGAGGCGTCGACGAGCAGCAGCACGCCGTCGACCATCGTCAGCCCGCGCTCGACCTCGCCACCGAAGTCCGCGTGCCCGGGCGTGTCGACGATGTTCAGCTTCACCCCGTCGTACGGGACGGCGGTGTTCTTCGCGAGGATGGTGATGCCCTTCTCGCGCTCGAGGTCCATCGAGTCCATGACGCGCTCGTTGACGTCCTGGTTCTCACGGAAGGCGCCTGACTGCCACAGCATCGCGTCGACCAGGGTGGTCTTGCCGTGGTCGACGTGCGCGACGATCGCGACGTTTCGGAGGTCGGTGCGGAGGGCGGTCACACGATCACTGTAGAAGCGGGTAGGACGAAGGCGGTCAACGGGAGGGAGAGTCCCATGCGCTTCACACGCTCCGTGTCTCAGACGTGGCTCCGACGGTCGGTGGCCGCCTGCTGCGCGCTGGGGGTCGCGCTGCTGCTCGCGGCTCCGTCGCTGACGGCGCGCGCCGACGAGGGCGCCGCCAAGCCGAAGATCTCCGTGACGCTGCTCGGAACGGGCACGCCGGCACTGGATCCGACGCGGTTCAGCCAGTCCACCCTGGTCCAGGCCGGCGGTCTGAACCTCGTCTTCGACGCCGGCCGCGGCTCGTCGATCCGCCTCGCACAGGCCGGGGTGAACCTCGGGAAGATCGACGGGATCTTCCTCACGCACTTCCACTCCGACCACGTCGTCGGGCTCGCGGACCTGTGGATGACGGGCTACATCCCCGCCCTCGGCGGCCGGTCGGGCCCACTGCAGCTCTACGGGCCGACGGGGACGAAGCACATCGGCGACGGCCTCATGGACACGTTCAGCGCCGACACGTCGATCCGGGAGGCCGACGAGGCGGTGCCGCCCGACAGCGCGCGCATCGAGAGCCATGAGTTCGACCACGACGGCGTGATCCTCGATCGCAACGGCGTGAGGGTCACCGCGTTCATGGTCGACCACGGCGACCTCATCAAGCCGGCCTACGGGTACCGCGTCGACTACGCGGGGCACTCCGTCCTCATCAGCGGCGACACCCGCTACAACCAGAACGTCGTGAAGTACGGCAAGGGCGTCGACGTCCTCATCCACGAGGTCGCCGCCGCGCCGGCCGAGCTGCAGGACTCGCCGCTGTTCGCCCCGGTCCTCGCGCACCACACGTCGCCCGAGGACGTCGGCCGCGTGTTCGCCGCCGACCGGCCGAAGATGGCGGTGTACTCGCACATCGTCCTCATCCGGACGGCGACCGTGCCCGCGATCGGACTCGACGAGCTGGAGGCCCGGACGCGGACGACCTACGACGGGCCGTTGACCATCGGGGCCGACCTCATGCGCCTCGAGATCGGCGCCGACGTGAAGGTCATCCCGCCCGCAGCGGGTCCGTGACGCGGTCCCAGCTCAAGGACGCGGCGTGGATGCGCCCATAGGAGGCGAGCTGGTCGGGCGTGCGCTCGACCAGCTCGAGCATCCCGGGGAGGCTTGGCTGGGTGTCGACGTAGGCGATGCGGGCTCCCGTCGGGAGGACGTCCTCGAAGGCGGTCCGGAACCCCAGCGCGTGCAGTCGGGCGAGCTCGGCGTCGAAGTCCGCGGGCATCGCGGTTGGCCTGCAACGCACGTTCCAGCGCGCCGACGAGGTCCTCGCTACGTTCCACGCGCTCCCCGTGGCACCCACACGCCTCGGCGATCGCCGCGAAGTCCGGCTGCACGGTGAAGTCCGTGCCGAGCATGCGCCCCTCGAAGCGCAGCTCCTGGATGTCGCGGATCGACCCCAGCGCGTTGTCGTCGAGCACGACCCACGTGACCGGCAGGTCGTGCTCGGCCGCCACCGGCAGGATCTGCATGACCATCTGGAAGGAGCCGTCCCCCGCGAAGCAGACGGCCGGGTGATCGGGCCGCACGATCTTCGCGACCGGCATCGCCGCCGCGACGAAGCCCATCCCGTAGAAGCTCGACGGGACGATGAGCGACCGCGGCTCGTAGACGCGGAAGAACGGGAAGCCGCCGGCGATCTGCTGCGCGAGGCAGCCGACGTCGAACCCGACGGTGCTCTCGCGCGGGAAGACCTCCTGGACGGCGCGGATCGCTGTGAGCGGGTGGACCGGCGACGAGGACTCCGCGGCCAGCGCGGCGATGTCGGCCTCCAGGGACGCGACCTCGCGCTCGATCGTCACCGGGCGCGGCGAGGCGCCGAGCTCGCGGACGAGCTCGATCGCCTGGCGCAGGACGGCGCGCACGTCGCCCACGACGCCCAGCGCGGCCGGCACGCTGCGGCCGATCTCGGCCGCCTCGATGTCGACCTGGACGTAGGCGGCATCGGGCGCGGGGACGCGGCCGGGCTGCCAGTTGGTCTCCATCTCCTCGAAGCGGGTGCCGAGGCCGATGACCACGTCGGCCTCCTCCAGGAGGCGCTTGGACAGCCGGTTGCGGTGCGCGCCCAGGCCACCCGCCGCCAGCGGGTCGTCGTCGGGGAACGTGCCGCGGCCCGAGAGGCTCGTGAGCACGGGCGTGCCGGTGAGCTCGGCCAGCTCGCGCAGCTCGGCGTCGGCCCCGGAGATCGTGGTCCCGCCGCCGGCGATGAGGATCGCGGGATGTCGATGTAGACGGGGCCGGGTCGCCCGCCGCGGGCCTTCGCGAACGCCTGGTGCAGCACCTCGGGCACCAGCTCGGCCCGGTCGATCCGGATCGACCACTTCGTGACGGGCTCGAAGACCCGGTCGGTCGGGACCTCCTGTCAGCTGCGCGTAGCCGGCCGCCATCGCCGCGGCAGCGTGCTCGTGGCGGGCGAGGACGTGGCCGCCGGGGATCGCGAAGACGGCCCTGACCCCCTCTGCCTCGAGGACCTCGACGATCGCGCGGCCGGCGGTCGTGCTGACAGCCCGCTGCGCCTTCTCCTAGGCAAGCGTGCCGAGAGCCTAAGAGATCCAGGGACCTGCCTCAGTGCGGTGTGTGCGTGCTCCCGTCGGCGTGCATCGCGAAGCCGCCGGTTGCCAGCATGCGTCGTCCGCGGCGCGCATCGACGAGGACCATGAGCCGCTCGCCCTCCGTCTGGACCCGGGTCGCGACGACGATGCCCTGATCCGACTCGCGCTCGACGGGCGAGTCGGGGACGAGCGCGCGCACCGCGTCCGGTCCGAGGCCGCGCAGCCGGTCGAGCTCGGACTCCACGAGCGCGATGGCCGTGGAACGCGGACTGGCCTCACGCATGGCTGGATCCTACGCTCGAAGGGCAGGATTGGCCCGACCACCACGAGGAGGGACCCGGGTTGACCACCGAGGCACAGATGCTGCCCGACCCCGAGCTGATCGGACGCTCGCGGGGAACGGACTTCTATGGCGTCGACGAGCTCATCCCCGCCGAGGAGCGGGCACTGCGCGACCGCGTGCGCGAGTTCTGCGACGACGTCGTCGTGCCCGCCGCGGCGCAGAGCTGGGAGGATGCGGCCCTCCCCGCGTCCGTCCGCGACGGGATCCGCGATCTCGGCATCGCCGGCGGCTCGCTGCAGGGGTACGAGTGCCCGGGGATGAGCGTCCTGGGCTCGCATCTCGTGCTGTCCGAGCTGGCCAGGGGCGACGGCAGCGTCGCCACGTACCACGGCGTCCACACCGGGCTGGCGATGCTGTCGATCGGCATGCTCGGATCGGAGGAGCAGAAGGAGCGCTGGCTGCCGTCGATGGCCCGCATGGACCGGCTCGGGGCCTTCGCCCTCACCGAGCCCGACCACGGCTCCGACGTCGTCGCCCTCGGCACCCGCGCGCGCCGCGACGGCGACAGCTGGGTGCTCGACGGTGCCAAGCGGTGGATCGGCAACGCCTCGATCGCAGACATCGTCGTGGTCTGGGCGCGGGACGACGACGGCAACGTCGGCGGCTTCGTCGTCGAGACCGACGATGCCGACGGCTACGAGGCCGAGGTCATCACCGGCAAGGCGTCCAACCGCGCCGTCTGGCAGGCGAAGATCAGGCTCAGCGGCGTGCGCGTGCCGCTCGAGCACCGCCTTGCGCAGGCGCGGACGTTCTCCGACACGGGGCGCGTGCTGACCCACAGCCGCCAGGGGGTCGCGTGGGAGGCGCTCGGCCATGCCCTCGCTGCGTACGAGGCCGCGGTCGGCTACGCCGGTGCGCGCCGGCAGTTCGGCCGTCCGATCGCGTCCTTCCAGCTCGTGCAGGACAAGCTGTCGCACATGCTCGCGGACATCACGAGCATGCAGCTGCTGTGCCTGCGCCTGGCGGAGCTGGACAAGCTCGGGCGCGTCACGCTGGCCCACGCATCGCTGGCGAAGCTGCAGACCGCGGCCGCCGCCCGGCGGGTGTGCGCTTCGGCGCGCGACGTCCTGGGCGGAAACGGGATCCTGCTGGAGTACCACGTGGCCCGCCACCTCGCCGACGTGGAGGCCACGTACACCTACGAGGGGACGGACTCCGTGCAGTCGCTCATCGTCGGGCGGGAGATCACCGGGATCTCCGCGTTCGCGCCGTCAGGCGCGTAGACGTCCATTGCGCCGGAAGCGGGCGCCTTGCGGCGGGGCGGGAGATTCGGCACCGCGGCGCTCGTGCGAGAGGAAGTGCGCTTGAATGGGAGCCGAATGTCCCAGCATCCTGCAGGTATCCAGGAGGCGGAGTTCGCGATCGAGGAGCGGCGGGCAGGCATCCGCGCGCTCGTCGGAATGACGGGGAACCTGGACTTCACCGCGGCGCCGCAGCTCGGCGATGCGATCGACCGGTTGCTCGAGGCGCGGGCTCACGAGCTGTGGGTGGACCTGCGCGATCTCGACTCGATCGACTCGACCGGCCTCGCCGCGCTGTCGTCCGCGCGGCGCCGTGCCGACGCCGAGGGCGCGAAGTTGCGTCTGGTCGTCGAGCGCGGCCCCGTCCGCGACGTGCTCGAGCTGGGACGGATGGACCGGGTCTTCCAGCTCGCGACCGAGCCGCCCCGGATCCTACGCTGACCAGGTTCTGACCGACCCACTCGCACCGCCCGGCGATCTGCTGGAGGCCTGCGTCGTCCTCCCCGTCCGCGACGACGACGCCGGCCTCGGTCCTGCGCTACGCGCGCTGGCCGAACAGGACGGTGTCGCGCACGAGACCTACGAGGTCGTCGTCGTGCTCGCAGGGTGCCGGGACGCGCTTCGCGCCGAGGCCGTCGCGGCGGGAGACGAGCACCCCGAGCTACGGCTGACACTCGTCACCACGGGCGACGACGGCGCTGCGGCGGCGCGGCGCACGGGCATGGACCTCGCCTGCCACCGGCTCCTGGCCATGGGCCGCGAGCACGGCCGGATCCTCCTGGCCGACCCGGGCGCGCTGGCTGGGCGCACCTGGCTCGCCGAGACGCAGGCGGTCGCCACTGCGGCCGGCTACGCCCGGGGCGGAGGCTCAACCGACCTGGCGCGTGAGGAGGAGCTCCTCGAGCGCTCCCTGCGGCGTGGTGGCGTCCTGGTGCGCACGCGCCGAGCCCACGGCGCGACGCGCGTCGCCGGCTGGCTCGCCCGGCGCTCGTATTCGTCGTGCCGCGTGCCGGCCGCCGAGCTGGCGCGCAGCCGGACGGCGACGGTGAGCGTGATCGTCCCCGCCAAGGAGGTCGCCGGGACGATCGCCGCCGTGGTGGACGAGCTCGTCGGGCTGCGCGAGGCCGGCCTCGTCGACGAGGTGCTCGTCGTCGACGCCGCGTCCGCGGACGGCACCGCCCGCATCGCGCGCGACCACGGTGCCGACGTCGCTCAGGAGGACGCGCTGCGCGCCGAGCTCGGCCCCGCCCGCGGCAAGGGCGACGCGATGTGGCGGGCGCTGGCCGCGACCACCGGCGAGATCGTGGTGTACGTCGACGCCGACAGCGAGGTCTTCTCCCCACGCTTCGTCACGAGCCTGCTGGCGCCGATGTTCGACGACGACACCATCGCCCTCGTGAAAGGCAGCTTCCGGCGCCCGTTCCGCGTCGGCGAGACCGTCTTCCCCACCGGCGGCGGCCGGGTCACCGAGCTGCTCGCGCGCCCGCTGCTGAACCTGCACCGCCCCGAGCTCGCCGGCTTCGTCCAGCCGCTCGCGGGCGAGATCGCCGCGCGCCGTTCGCTGCTGGAGCGACTGTCGTTCCCCGTCGGCTATGGCGTGGAGATCGCGATGCTCCTTGACGCGCACGAGCGCGTCGGCATCGACGCGCTGGCCCAGGCCGATCTCGGGGAGCGCCAGAACCGCCACCAGTCGCTCACGGCGCTGTCGGCCATGGCGCTCGCCGTCCTCGTGGCCGCCGAGCGGCGCATCGGCGAGCTGGACAGCAGCTCGATCGACTCCGGCGAGCTCCTCCTCCCCTTCGGCGAGACCGCGGTCCGCCGGATCGACGTCCAGGAGCGCCCTCCGTTGGTACGCTGAACCTGAAGGGCAGTATCCCGCCAAGTGGCGCGCCGTCAATACGGCCTCCGGGCCCGGTGCGCCCGCCGTGACCAAACGTCACGGTGGGAGAGACCTTCGACCGTCCTAGCACGATCGAAAGGCTCTTCCATGGAAGTCTCCATCGGCATCTGGGCGCTGTTCTGCGCCGCCATCGTCGCCCTCCTGCTCGTCGACCTGCTCGTCGCCGGCCGGACGAAGGGCATCCCGCCGATGCGGCAGTCGATCGTGTGGAGCATCTTCTGGCTCGCCATCGCGGTCGCCTTCACGTTCGTCCTCATGGCGTGGGAGAACGGGACCGTCGCCGGCGAGTACCTCACGGGGTATCTGATCGAGCGCAGCCTGTCGCTCGACAACCTGTTCGTCTTCGCGCTGCTCTTCACGTTCTTCGCGGTGCCCGACACCGCGCAGCGCAAGGTCCTTTTCTGGGGGATCATCGGCGCGATCGTCCTGCGCGCGGGCTTCATCTTCGCCGGCGCCGCACTGCTGGACGCCTTCCACTGGATGATCTACGTGTTCGGCGCGCTGCTGGTGTTCACAGGTGTCCGGATGGCGACGCACGACAACGAGGAGATCCATCCGGAGCGCAACCCCGTGCTCAGGATGCTGCGGCGCGTCATCCCGCTGTCCGACCACTACGACGGCGACAACATCGTCACGCGGATCGACGGCAGGCGACTGGCGACGCCGCTGCTCGCCGCGCTCGTGATGGTCGCGACGTTCGACGTCGTGTTCGCCATCGACTCGATCCCGGCCATCTTCGCGATCACCCGCGACACGTTCATCGTCTTCGCCGCCAACGCGTTCTCGCTGCTCGGCCTCATGTCGCTGTACTTCCTGCTCGCCGGGCTCATCCAGCGGTTCTCCTACCTGCACTACGGGTTGGCGGCGATCCTCGTGTGGGTCGGCGTGAAGATGCTCATCACCGACCTGTGGCACGTGCCGACGGTGATGTCGCTCGCGGTGATCGCGATCTGCCTCACCCTCGCGATCACGCTGTCCTGGCGGCGCGAGCAGCGCGACGAGGCCGAGGCGGCAGCGCAGGCCGCGTAGGCGCGGGGGCCGGGTAGTCCGTGTGCATGTGTGCGCGGACGTCCCGCAGCGTGTCGTCGGCGATCTCCCGTGCCCGCGCCGTCCCGTCGCGGAGGATCCGGCGCAGGTACCCGCGGTCGCCGGCCAGCTCGGCGCGGCGTGCGCGGATGTCGCGGAACCGCTCGTTGACTGCGTCGCTGACCAGGCGCTTGAGCGCTTGGCTGCCGCGGCCGCCGATCTCCGCCGCGACGTCCTCGGGCCGACGGTCCAGGCAGAGCGCGGCGAGCAGGACGAGGTTGGACACCTCGGGTCGTCGCGACGGGTCGTAGGTGATGTGGCGCTCGGCGTCCGTCCTGGCGGCCGCGATCAGCCGCGCCGTCTCGTCGGCGGTCGCGCTGATGGCGATCGCGTTGCCGCGGCTCTTGCTCATCTTCTGCCCGTCCGTGCCTAGCAGCGCGGGCGCGTCGCCGAGCAGCGGGGCGGGCTCGGGAAACAGGGCGCGATCCGGGCTGTAGCGGCGGTTGAAGCGGCGGGCGATCAGCCTGGCGAGCTCGAGATGGGGCAGCTGGTCGCGCCCCACCGGGACCAGCGTGGCCTTGCAGAACAGGATGTCGGCGGCCTGATGGACGGGGTAGGTGAACATGAGGCCCGGCATCGACGCCAGCCCCGCGGCCGCGAGCTCCTCCTTGACGGTCGGGTTGCGCGAGAGCTCCGCGACGCTGACCAGGCTCAGGAACGGCACGAGCAGCGCGTTGAGCGCCTCGACCTGGGAGTGGGCGAAGATCGATGCCCGGTCCGGGTCGATGCCGACGGCAAGGTGGTCGGCCAGCAGCCCGTCGACGTCCTCGGGCAGCGACGCCGGGCTGTCGCGGTCGATGATCGTCTGGAGGTCGGCGACGAGGACCAGCAGGTCGGCGCCGTCGTCCTGCAGCCGTACGCGGTTGCGCAGGGTGCCGAAGTAGTGGCCCAGGTGCAGCGGGCCGGTCGGACGGTCGCCGGTCAGGACACGATGGGGTTCTGGGTGGGACACGCGGTGCTCCTCGGGAGATGGGTTGCCCGGGCGGGCGCGTGTCGTGAATCCGGTGCGACAGGCCGCTCGCGAGGGCAGCCGGTCGGCATGGATGGATGAGCCGGGCTGCGCTAGTGCAGCCACCACCAGCACGTGTATGCGCTGCGGCTCATATGCGGAGTGTAGATCGGGGGTCCACACTTCGGGTGTGCGTCCGAGGAGGGCCATCGCATCGTGGAGGCGTTGCGTGCGACCGGGTGGCGGGTGACCGCCCAGCCGGTCCCCTTCCCCCTACTTCGACGAGCGCCGATCGCGCGCAGCGCGTCGTGGACGCGTCTGCCGCGGTGGCAGCGACCCTACTCGCGATCAGGTGACCCTGAGCGTCAGGCGGTGCACCGTCACCGCCTCCTGCCGCGGCGAGACCGATGACGCGATGTCCCACCGTGCCCGAGCCTGCTCGAGCATCTCCGACGCGCCCGCGCGGCCCGGATCGGCGATCCACGTCTGCCCGCCTGGCGCGACGAGCTTCGGCAGCAGATCCACCAGCAGGCGGACGTTCGCCCGCAGGTAGAGGACGTCGGCCGCCAGCACGAGGTCCCACGGGCCCTGCTCGAGCAGCCAGCGCGGCTCGCGCCAGTCGATCGCGGCGACCTCGCCGACCTGCTCGTCCAGGGCGAGTGTGTGCGCGGCGAAGGCGATCGCGTCGGTCGACCCGTCGGTCGCGAGGACCTGCGCCCCCGCGCGCGCCGCGGCGAGGCTCGGCAGCGCCAGCCCGCAGCCCAGCTCCAGCACGCGCGCGCCCGGCGCCGGCGGGGTGGCCGCGACGGCGTCCGCGAGCGCCTCCCCGCTGGGCCAGAGGATCGCCCAGTACGGCGGTTCGCGTCCCTCGGCGGCCTCGGCCTCGCGCAGCACCGCCCAGTCGGCGGGTCGCGCGACCGTCGCCGGACGGTCCCCGAGCTGGATGACGTCGGCCGTCAGGTCGAGGATCTCGGGCAGCGGCTCGCGGCCACTCAGGACGCGCAGCCGCTCGCGGAGCGACTCGCGCAAGGCCGGAGAGGCCTGCGGTGCCCGGTGCTCAGTCGGCGTCGCGATGGACCGTGTCCGGGGAGAACGCCGGGAGGCAGACGGCGATGTACTCGGCGCCGTCGTCTCCCGGGGTCGAGTAGCGCACCCACTCGCCGCCGCGGACCAGCACCGCCTGGCCGGCGCTCACGTCCAGCGCGCCGTCCTCGTGCTCGAGATGCAGCGTCCCGGCGAGCACGACCGTGTACTCGTCGAAGTCCGGCCGCTGGCCGGGCTCGACCCAGCCGCCGGGGGACCGCATGTGCGCGACGCTCACGCGACGATCGCCCAGCGAGGGGATCCCGACGTACTCGTCGATGAGCTTCGGCTTGGTGCCGGCGGCCTCGACGCGCACCGGGGCGGAGATGAGCTTGGGCACGTTCCCGAGAGTAGGGTGCCGCGCCATGCTCCGCCGCATCGTCCCCGCGGTCGCGCTGGCGGCCGTGCTCCTCGCCGTCCCGGCCGTCGCTCAGGACACCGTGACCGTCGTGCCGCCCGCGACGTTCGCCACGAAGATCGACCGCATCAACGCTCGCGCGAAGGGCCCCGTGCTCCTCCCGAGCCGCATGACGGTCGAGGGGACCCGCGTCTACTCCAGCGGCGGGACGACCCGGGCCGGCTGGGACCTCGAGCTCGCGGCGGCGCCGGACTGCGGGGGCGCCACCGCGTGCTTCGTCGCGTCGTTCGGCGCCGAGAAGGGCGGGGAGCCGATCGGACGCCGGCGCGTCGCCCTGTCCAACGGCCGCACGGGCTGGTTCACGCCAACGGGCTGCGGAGCCTCCTGCGCACCGCCGCAGATCCAGTGGCGCGAGCGCGGCAGGCTCTTCACCATCCAGGCCCGCGTCGGCACGCAGAGCACCGAGCGCCGCGAGCTCATCCGGCTCGCCAACTCGGCGATCATCAACGGACCCCGCAGCTAGGGCGCCAGGCGCTCCACGACCCAGTCGCCGGCCTCGGTTCGCCGGTAGCGCAAGCGGTCGTGCAGGCGGTTCGGACGGCCCTGCCACAGCTCCACGGAGTCCGGTGTTACCCGCAGCCCGCCCCAGTGCGGCGGGCGCGGGACCGTCGTCCCGTCGGGGTGGCGCTCGGCCAGCCGCGCCCACAGCTCCTCGAGCTCCGCCCGCGAGGCGACGACCGACGACTGCGGGCTGGCGGCGGCCGCGATCTGCGATCCCCGCGGGCGGCTCGCCCAGTAGGCGTCGGACTCCTCCTCGGACACGACGCTCACCGCGCCGGTCACGAGGATCTGGCGCTGCAGGGCCAGCCAGGGCAGGACGAGCGCTGCCCGCGGGTTCGCAAGCGCCTCGCGGCCCTTGCGCGACCTGCGGTTGGTGAACAGGACGAAGCCGCGATGGTCGAGGCCCTTCAACAGGACGGTACGCGCCGTCGGCCGGCCGATCGCGTTGGCGGTCGCGAACGTCATGGCATTGGGCTCGTGGACCCGGGCCGCCACGGCCTCGGCCACCCACCGCTGCGCCTGCTCATGCCAGGTCGGCGCGAGGTCATCCTCGGTGAGGCCTGCGAGCGCGTACGTCTCGCGCATCGACGCGAGGTCGGGCGCGGAGCCGACGAGCCGGTCGAACAGCCGCGCCAGCTCGGCGGCCGGGTCGTCGCACAGGCCCGTGTGCACCGCCGAGGGCTGCACGATCGTGCTCGACGGCGCGGCGAGCCAGCCGAAGCGCTCCGACGCGTCCATCCGCGCCACGGGCCCCGCGTCGGGATCGCCCGCCGCGACGCCCGCCAACGTGTCGAGGTGCGCGCGCACGACGCCCTGCTCGAGCTGTGGAGCCAGCGCGCCGAGGCGGCCCGCCGGCAGCTGCACCTTCGCCTCCAGGAAGCCGCGTCGGCGGCAGTACACGACGACGCCCACGTTGACGCTCTCGCCGCGCTCGACGTCCGGCACGACCCGGAGGACGAGGTACTGGAACTGCTCACGACCGGACAGCGTCGGCCTCCTCTCCGAACAGCCGGGGCGCCGCCAGCCGGCGCGACAGGTACTCGACGTAGGCGTCGCGGCCCGTCCCCTCCACCCAGTCCTCGGGCACCGCGCCGACGATCTCCGCGATGCGGGTCTCGGACAGCCGCGGCGCGAGGCGGGCGTCGGCCTCGGCGATCGATCCCGCGAAGGGCAGCAGCACGTGGTCGGCGATCGACGGGAACGGGCGTCGCGCGTGCAGCAGCGGATCCAGGCCGGCGTGCTGCAGATAGAGCGCGGCGCCGTGGTCGATGAGCCAGATGTTGCCGTGCCAGCGCAGGAGGTTGGGGTTGCGGGCCGTGCGGTCCACGTTCGTCAGGAACGCGTCGAGCCACACGACGTCGGCCGCGAACACCGGGTCCGGGGACTCGGGTGGGTGGGCGCTGCTCGGGACGAACGGCAGCGAGCCGGGGAGGTAGTCCAAAGCCACGTTCACTCCTCCGCTGGCGCGGATGAGGTCCTGGATCTCCGGGTCGGGCTCCGCCCTGGCCAGCTCGGGATCGAGCTCGATCAGGACGATCTCGGGGACCCGCAGGCCCACCGCGCGGGCGATCTCGCCGCCGACGAGCTCGGCCACGAGCGCCTTGGGCCCCTGTCCGGCGCCGCGGAACTTCAGGACGTACAGCCCGTCGTCGTCGGCCTCCACGAGCGCGGGAAGCGAGCCGCCCTCCCGCAACGGTGTGACGTAGCGCGTCGCGGTGACAGTGCGCAGGGGCGCGAAGGCCGGCGCGCTCATGAGGCCAGCACCTCTCTCCCCCGCGTCTGGCGGGTCTGCGCCCGCACGAGGATGAGCGCGACCACGAGACACAGGGCGGCCAGCGCGACGAACGTCGCGTCGTCGCCCGCCGCATCGGCCAGCGCCCCGCCGCCCGCGCCGCCGGTCACGTGCCCGATGCCCCAGGCCGCGTTCACGAGCGAGAACCCCATCGCGACGTTGACGCCGCGCGCCTCGACGCCGTCGGCGAGCAGCGCCATGGCGGGCGCCCACGACGCGCCCACCGCCGGGCCGATGAGGACGATGAGCCCCGCCACGATCCACGCCGTCTGCGGATGCGGGACGAGCAGCAGCAGCGGCGCGGCGCACAGCAGCCCGACGCGGATCGGGGCGAGCCTTCCCAGACGGTCGGACGCCCTGCCCACCAGCGGCGAGCTGATGGCCTCGCACGCGGACGCGGCGACGAACGTCGCGCCGATCGCCAGCGAGCCCGCGCCGAGCTCGTCGAGGCGCAGCGGGCCGAGCACGCCGATCGCCGCGAAGAGCACCCCCGGCAGCGCCGTGAGCGCCATCCCGCCCGCCACCCGCGGATCCCGGGCGGCGCGCACCATGCTGCGCGGATCGGCCGCACCGGACCGCACAGGCGCGGGGATACGCAGCGAGAGGCCGGCGAGGACGACGGCGAGCACCGCCGCGAGCGAGAACACCGGCGCCGTGCCGATGCCCTCGGCGAGCGCGCCCAGCGCGGGCCCGAGCAGGGCGCCGACGATCGCGGCGCCCATCGTCGTGCCGATGAGCTCGCCGCGGCGGTCCGCCGGTGCCTTGGCGATGAGCCAGGCCAGCGCGCCGGCCCACGAGCACGCTCCGCCGACGCCCTGCAGGAAGCGTGCGAAATCGAGAAGGTGGATCGAGTTCGCGATCCCGAAGACGAGGCTCGAGACCCCGAGCAGCGCGAGTCCCACCAGCACCGTCGGCCGGACGCCGACCCGCGCGGCCAGCATTCCGGCCGGGATCGCGCCCAGCAGCGTGCCCGCCGCGTACGTGGCCTCGAGGATGCCCGCGCCGGTCTTGGAGATGCCGAGCTCGTCCGCGTACGTGGGGAGCAGCGGGGTGATCGCGCTGTAGAAGATCGTGTCGCACAGCACGATCGCGGAGACCAGCGCGACGAGCGCCTTCAGGCCGGGATCCAGGGGCTTGGACACCAGCAGAGCGTACGCATCCCCCTCCTGGCCAGTTCGCGTCGAGAAGCCTCCAGCCGGGCCCGTGCACGCCCGATGCCGACGACGATGCAGATCCCGGCGACCGTGCTTCCCGAGCTCCTCGCAGCCGCACTGGTCGCTGTCCTCCTCCTGGGGGTCGCAGCCCTGGTCTGGCATCGGCGCGGGCGAAACAACGCGCTCCTGCGCGCCCTGGTCGAGCACTCGGGCGACGCGATCGCCGTCCTGGACGCCGAGGGCCGTCTGCACGGTCTCACCGGTGCCGTGCACGACGTGCTCGGACGCCGGCCGGAGAGCCTGCGCGGCCGGAGGCTCGCCGAGCTCGCCCACCCGGAGGACACCGCGGCGCTGGAGGCGCTCGCCGACCCGCAGCCGCCGCGCGAGCTGCCGTTGCGGCTCCGCCATCCCGCGGGGTTCTGGCTGCCCGTCGCCGTCGGCATCGCCGACCTGCGCGGCGACCGCGCGGTCCGAGGGCTCGTGCTGCGCGTGCGCGACGCCTCCGAGCAGCGCGAGCTGGAGTCCCAGCTGCGCGACCGCGCGCTGCACGATCCCCTCACCGGCCTTCCCAACCGCGCGCTCTTCCTGGACCGCATCGCCCAGGCGCTACAGCGCGCGGCGCGCCACGACGAGCTCGTCTCCGTGGCGTTCGTCGACCTCGACGACTTCAAGAGCATCAACGACACGCTCGGGCACGCGGCGGGCGACGAGCTGCTCGTCGGCGTCGCCGACCGCCTGCGCTCCACGCTGCGCGGCATGGACACCGCCGCGCGCCTGGGTGGCGACGAGTTCGCGGTCCTGCTGCAGGGTCTGCCGGAGCACTCGGAGGTGGTCCAGGTGGCCGAGCGGCTGCTGAGCGCTCTGTCGGCCCCCCACGAGCTTGCCGGGCGGCCCCATCATGCGCTGCCGTCCATCGGGGTCAGCATCGGCGGGGACGGCGCGACGGCCGACGATCTCGTGCGCCAGGCCGACGCCGCGATGTACGCGGCCAAGCGGGCCGGCAAGGGCCGCTACGAGCTGTACGCGCGTGCCGTGGCCGACCACCAGGCGCCCGCACGCGACGCCGAGCCCGTCCCCGGCTGGTTCCTGCGCGCCGAGCAGCAGCGCGAGGAGGTCCTCGGCCTCCTCGCGGGGCCGCTGACACCCGCGCTCGTGCCGATCATGGATCTGCGCACCGGCGAGCTCGCGGGCCACGAGGCGCTCCCCCAGTTCACCGTCCCCGACGACCGCCCGCCGGCGGCGTGGCTGGCACAGGCGCGCAGATGCGGTCTCGGACCGCGCCTGGAGGCGGAGGTGCTGCGCGGGGCGCTCGCCGTCCGGGGCAGGCCGGACCTCACGTTCCTCGCACTCAACGTGGCCGCCTACGCGCTGGACTCCGACGAGGTGCAGGCGATCCTCCCCGGCGACCTGGCCGGGATCGTGGTGGAGCTCGACGAGGAGGCACTGCTCGCCGCCGGCGAGGGACTCGACGCGGGGATCGCCCGGCTGCGCCACCGCGGGGCGCGCGTCACGGTCGACCGCGCGGGCGCCGGCTACGGCGCGCTGCGCATGCTCATGCGCGTACGACCCGACCTCGTCAAGCTCGATCGCGGCCTCGTGGAGTCGCTGGCCGAGGACGGCGCCGCGCAGACCCTCGTCGAATCGCTCGTGCGCCTCGCCCGCAGCTTTCACGCGGACGTGTGCGCCGACGGGGTCGAGGACGTCGAGGACCTGCGTGCCCTCGCGCGGCTGGACGTGCGTTACGCCCAGGGCCGCGCGGTCGGGGCGGCCGCCGACGGATGGACGGGGCCGGTGCGTCAGGCAGCGGCCACCACGACCCGCCGCAGCAGAGTGGTGGCCGCCTCGCTGGCCCGGCGAGCGTCTACCGCGCCGCCGGAGACAGCGACGAAGCCTTCTCCTTGATCGTCTCGATGAGCGAGTCGAACGAGGCGGCGAAGGACTTCACGCCCTCGTCGACGAGCTGAACAGCCACGATGTCCTCGAAGTCGATCCCGGCCGCCTTGACGCGCTCGATGACGCGATGCGCCTCGGCGACGTCCTGGTCGACGGTGCGGGCTGCCGTGGCGTGGTCGCGCGAGGCGTCGATGGTCGCGTCGGGCATCGTGTTGACGGTGTCCGGCCCGATGAGCTCGTCGACGTACAGCGTGTCGGGGTAGTCGGGGTTCTTCGTCGAGGTCGACGCCCACAGCGGACGCTGCACGTTGGCGCCCATGGCCGCCAGTGCGTCCCAGCGCTCACCGCTGAAGATCCGCTGGAACTCCTCGTAGGCGATCCTGGCGTTGGCGACCGCGGCCTTGCCCTTCAGGTCCTCGGGGCCGCCGTTGTCGTCGAGCTGGGCGTCGACCTTGCCGTCCACGCGCGAGACGAAGAAGCTCGCCACCGACGAGATCCGGTCGATCGGCTCGCCGGCGTCGGCACGGCGCTGCAGGCCGCTGACGTACGCCTCGGCGATCTCGACGTAGCGAGCCACGTCGAACAGGAGCGTCACGTTCACCGAGACGCCCGCCGCGGTCAGCTCCTCGAACGCCTCGACACCCTCGGCCGTGCCCGGCACCTTGATGAGGACGTTGTCCTTGCCGATCTCCTTGTAGAAGCGCTTGGCAGCCTCCACGGAGCCCGCGGCGTCGAACGCCAGCTCGGGCGGCAGCTCGAAGGACACGTACCCGTCCTGTCCTTCGGTCTGCTCGTACACGCCGTGCAGGACGTCGGCAGCGTCACGGATGTCCTGGAAGGCCAGCCGCAAGAAGATCTCACGAGGATCGCTCGTGTCCTCCAGCGCGCGCTTGAAGCCCTCGTCGTAGCGCTCGGAGTGCCCCATCGCCTTCTCGAAGATGGTGGGGTTGGAGGTGACGCCGCTGATGCCGTCGTCCTCGACGAGCCGCTGCAGGATCCCGTCCTCGAGCAGCCCGCGGTTGATGTTGTCGATCCAGACGGCCTGACCGAGCGCCTCGATCTCTCGCAGCCGGTTCGTCATGTCGTCGTCGGTCCTCTCTGGGGGTCGCACATCAGCTTAGTCCCGGCCTACGGGCCGATTGTTATCCATCCGGCTCCGCACGACATGCAGTCGGCTGCTTCACTACCGACTCGTGCCCCGCGTCCTCGTGTGCGACGACGCTCCCGGTTTCCGCCTCATGCTCGGACTGACGCTCCGCGATGCGGGCTGGGAGGTCGAGGAGGCCGATTCCTACGTCACCGCGCTCTCGCGGGTCCGAGAGTCGCACTTCGACGTCGTGCTGGCCGACATCTGGATGCCGGAGCCCGACATGGAGTCGCTGGCGGCGATCCGCCGCCTGCTGCCCAAGGCCACGCTCGCGGTCATGAGCAGCCTCGACCTCGAGCAGGCGCGCGACCTGGTCGCCGAGGTCGACGGCGTCGACATGGTCCTCTCCAAGCGCACCGCGCCGGAGGAGCTCGCGGCCGCGCTCGAGCACCGACGCGGCGCGACGTAGGCCCCGAGCGGCGGATGGACCGAGCCGCGCCGGGGCAACCAGGACCCATGCGGCGCGCCCTCGACCGCCTGTTCGGCTTCTACTGGGGCGAGGGGATCGCGGACGACGTCCCTGCGCTCGCCTACTACCTCGTGCTGTCGCTCGCGCCGTTCGCACTGGGCGTCGCGGCGGTCGCACTGCGGCTTGACGACGCGCTCAGCACCCTTTCCGTCGCGGCGCAGATCAACCGCTACCTGCCCGAGGAGGTGCACGGCGACATCAACCGGCTGGTGGTCAGAACGCGCGAGAACTCCCCGCAGCTGCTGGTCGTCGCCGTCGTCGCCATGCTCTGGACCACGTCGGGCGCGATCGGCGTGATCGAGCGGTGCCTCTCGCGCATGCTCGGCGGCGAGCGGCACAACATCATCCTCGGTCGCCTGCGCAACATGGGCCTGGGCGCCATCGTCGCGGCGGCCGTCATCCTCGCGGCGATCGGCACCTCGGCGGTGAACGACATCCCGTTCCTCGGCCACAGCGCGTCGCCCGGCCTGCTCCTGGTGGTGACGTCGCTCGGCTCGATCGTGCTGTTCGCCACGATCTACCGCTATGCGCCCCGTGCGCACCTGGGGTGGCGGTCGGGGTTCCTGGGCGCTCTGCCGGCGGGGATCGGGCTGCAGATCGTGCCGAGCGTCGTCGGGATCTACGTCAACGGGGTGGCCGGGCTGCAGGCGGTGCGCCTGTTCCTGGTCCTCGCCGTCGTGTTGCTCGCGGTGTCGCTCGTCGCGATGCTGGTGCTCGTCGGCGCGGGGATCGCGGCGTCCGCCGAGCGCCGCGCGCGTGCGGCATCCCGGCGGACGCTCCCAGAGCCATCGGCCGCACGAGCACAGTCGGCGGAGCCCGAGCAGGCCTCCGTCCGCACTCCCCTGTAGATCCCTTCGGGACCCGGTGGAGGGCGCGATTCACCCTCTCCACGAGGCCGGATCCCCTGGGAATCTGATGCCGGCCAAGAGGCCGGCGGACCCTGCCGCTCGAGGCGGCGGGCGACGTTCAGTTGTTGAGCGCCGTCTTCAGGCCAGAGGCGGCGGAGAAGCGCGCGGCCTTGCTCGCAGCGATCTGGATCGTCTCACCCGTGGCCGGGTTGCGGCCCTCGCGCGCGGAGCGCTCGGAGACGCTGAACTTCCCGAAGCCCGAGACGGCCACCTCGCCTCCCCCGGCCAGCTCATCAGCGATCGTCTTGAAGACGCTGTCGACGATGTCCTTGGCCTGGTTCTGGCTGAGACCGGTATCCCCGGCGACCTTCTGGGCAAGCTCCTGCTTGGTCATCTCTGCTCCCGTGTCGGTTGCTCGAGCGGAGCGAGGCTAGCGCTCATCCCGGCGGAAGGGCGCACGACCGCCCGTCTGAACGGGAGAAAACGGCACGCTGGGAGCCTCTGAGCCGTCCTGGGAGGATTTCGGGCGAGCACAGCGAATGAATTCGCCCAGCGTTGGCAGAGTCGCCGCGGCGGCTCTAGTCTCGCCGCCCCATGGAGCCGGGCGTTTCTGCACCCGCCAGCCGTGCAGGCTGGATCGGCGCGGCCTCGGCCACCGCCGCGATCGCCGCGTACGTCGTGGCCTGTCTCGTCGCGGGGGTTTCCGTCGACGTCCGCGAGCGTGACTCCGCAATCCTGATCTTTGGCGCGCTGGCGCTCGGCGCCGTCGCCCTCGTGGGTTGGCGTCGCGCGATGAACCGGGCGGACGCGGCGGTGCGTGCCCTCCACGAGGAGCGAGCGCGTCAGGAGCAGGCCGAGCGTGAGCTTCGCGACGTCGCGAAGGCGCGCGACCAGGCCCTGGTGCGCGAGCGGGACCGGTTCCGCAACGAGCTCAGCCGGGAGGAGGCCCGCACCGAGCGACTGGAGCGCATCCACACCGCCGAGCGCCACTGGCACGCGACGCTGCGCGATCGCGTCGACGGCATGCACCGCGACGACGGCGGCGAGGGCGACCTGGACCGGGTGCGCGGCGTGCTGCTCGGGACCTCGCTGGAGCTCACCGGCGCGACCCGTGGCGTGCTGCTCACGCGGCGGCCGGGCGACGTGACCGGTCGTCTGGACGTCGTCGCAACCCAGGAGATCGAGTCGGGCGGGGCTGGGAAGGCGCTCGCGACGCGGTTCGCGGACGATCCGGTCGCAGCGGACACCGTGCTCCGCGAGACGGGCGAGCTCGGCGACACCGCCGTGATCCCGGTCTACCAGCGCGAACGGTTCCATGGGACGCTGGTCATCGCCGGCAGACGCGGCGGGTTCGCCGAGCACGACGACGACGTCCTGCTCGCGCTCGGCGAGCACGTCGCAGCGATCCTGCAGTCCGAGCGTGTCAACGCGCAGCTGCGCGAGTCCTACGTCGGCGCGATCCGGATGCTCTCCGAAGCCATCGACGCCAAGGACCCCAGGCTGCACGGGCACTCCGCCGAGGTCGCGCGGTTCGCGGAGGCGATGGGACGACGTCTGGAGATCGAACCCGACGAGCGCCGGCTGTTGTCGCTCGCGTCGCTGCTGCACGACGTCGGCACGGTGGCGGTGTCCGAGCGGGTGCTGCTCAAGCCCGGGCCGCTGAACGCGCAGGAACGCGAGGTCCTCGAGCTCCACCCGCGCATCGGAGCGCAGGTCGTCTCCCAGCTGCCGTCACTGCGCCCGCTCGTCCCGGCGATCCTGCACCACCACGAGCGCTACGACGGCCGCGGCTACCCCAACGGCCTGGTGGGAGACGAGATCCCGGTCCCCGCCCGCCTGCTCGCGGTCGCCGACGCCTTCAGCGCGATGATGCACGACCGCCCGCACCGCGCTGCGCGCACGGTCGACGAGGCATGCGCGGTCCTCGAGCGCGAATCAGGGACCCAGTTCGACCCAGAGATGGTGCGCCTGCTGGTCGACGAGGTCCGCGAGGACCCCGGGATCGTCGAGACCGCACGACGCGAGGCCGCGGAGCTCGACTCGATCCCGCTCCTCGGTGCCGGCGTCGGCGCCCTCACCGACAACCTCACCCTGCTCTCCAGCCACCGCGCGTTCCGCGACGCCGTCTCGGGCGCCGCCGGGACGGCCCAGGTCACCGGCGTCCCCTTCACGGTGCTGCTCGTCCGGCTCCTGGACCTCAAGCGCGTCAACCGCCGCGAGGGCTACTCGGCGGGCGACGAGCTGCTGCAGACGTGCGCCCGAGCCCTCGACCGGCTGGCGGTGCGGTCGGGCGCGATCGCGGGGCGCGACGGTGGCGCGAGGCTCGCGCTGCTGGCGCCGAAGACCGACGAGCGCGGTGCGCGCGAGCTGACGGCGAGGGTGACGAGCGAGATGGGCGCCGCGAGGGCGGTGCGCGTGGCGACCGCCGTGTGGCGCCCCGGCGACACCGGCGAGGCGCTCATGCGGCGAGCGCTCCGCCGGCTCGCGGAACCGAATGCTGCCTGACCCCGAGGGTCAGATGATGGTGAGCTCGCCCGTGGTGACCTCGACCGAGCCGAGGGCCTTCAGGCGGGCGCGGGCC
This sequence comes from uncultured Solirubrobacterales bacterium, assembly GCA_963837655.1. Lineage (GTDB taxonomy): Bacteria > Actinomycetota > Thermoleophilia > Solirubrobacterales > Solirubrobacteraceae > CAVVSD01. The sequence goes on along the minus strand of CAWIOK010000017.1, from coordinate 65,493 downwards.
ATGTCGGCCTTGAACAGCTGCTGCGCGACGTAGCTGGCTGCGTCGGCCCCAGGGGCGGAGACGCGGTAGCGGCCGGTGTACGAGCCGACGGGCTCGCCATGGATGTTCGTGGTGGCCGGAACGGTGGCCGTGAGCTCGAAGGTTGTCATGTGGTCCATCCTGGCGTGCACACATCCGCCCCTATCCCTCCGCTCGGTACCAAGATCGCGGCCGATGCTTGTACGCACGGTCCAGCGGGCAGAGAACGGCGGATGCTCGGCCTGCCCGATCACGTGACTGCGTGCCTGTTCGATCTGGACGGCGTGCTCACCAAGACCGCGACCGTCCACGCGGCGGCGTGGAAGCGGACCTTCGACGCGTTCCTCGCCGGGCGTGCGGGCCAGGCGCAGTTCGACGAGGACCACGACTACCTGGAGTACGTCGACGGCAAGCCGCGCCTGGAGGGCGTGCGGGCGTTCCTGCAGTCGCGCGGCATCACGCTGCCGGAGGGGACGCCTGACGATCCACCCGACGCCGAGACGGTGCAGGGGCTGGGCACACGCAAGAACGAGATGGTCAACCAGGTCATCGAGAAGGACGGCGTCGAGGCCTACCCCGGGTCGGTCCGGTACGTCCGCGCGGCACGCGACGCCGGGCTGGACTGCGCGGTGGTGTCATCCAGCAGCAACACGCGCGCCGTGCTGCGCGCCGCCGGCATCGACGAGCTGTTCGAGACGGCCATCGACGGCGTCGTCGCCGATCGCGAGCACCTGCGGGGCAAGCCGGCCCCGGACACGTTCCTCGCCGGTGCGCGCGCCCTGGGCGTGGAGCCGCGGCAGGCGGCGGTCTTCGAGGATGCGCTGGCCGGCGTGGAGGCGGGTCGCGCCGGGAGATTCGGGGCCGTCGTGGGCGTGGATCGCCACGGTGCCGCCGACGCGCTGCGGGCGCACGGGGCCGACGTCGTCGTCGGCGACCTGGCCGCGTTGCTCGACGCATGAAGGGGCCCCGCTTCGAGGTCGACCCGTGGGCGATCCGGGAGGTGGGCATCGACCTCCACGACCTCGGCGTCCGCGAGACGGTCTTCGCCCTGTCCAACGGGCACATCGGGCTGCGCGGCACCTTCGACGAGGGCGAGCCGGCCGACGTGCACGGCACGTACCTCAACGGGCTGTACGAGACCCGTCCCCTGCCGTACGCGGAGGCCATCTACGGCAACCCCGAGGACGGCCAGACGATGATCAACGTCGTCGACGGCAAGCTCTTCCGGGTGCTCGTCGACGACGAGCCGCTCGACCTGCGCTACGGCACCGTGATCAGCCACGAGCGCACGCTGGACCTGCGCGACGGCGTGCTGCGACGGACGCTGGAGTGGCAGGCGCCATCCGGGAAGCGCGTCCGGCTGCGCTCGACGCGCGTCGTGTCGTTCACGCATCGCTCGATCGCGGCGTTCGAGCTCGTGATCGAGCCGGTCGGGGAGGCCACGCGGATCGTGGTGCAGTCCGAGCTTGTCGCCAACGAGCCCGTGCCCGAGCAGTCCGACGATCCGCGGGCGGCCGCGACGCTCGCCTCGCCGCTGGAGCCCGAGGTCCACGGTCACCACGACCTGCGCGCCGGGCTCCTGCACCGCACGCGAGGCACAAGGATCCGGCTCGCGAGCGCGATGGACCACAGCGTCGAAGGGCCCGACGGCACGGTGACCGAGACCGAGAGCGAACCGGATCTGGCGCGCCTCACCGTCACGACCGAGCTGAAGCCCGGTGAGCAGCTGCGCATCGTGAAGGTGCTGGCCTACGGGTGGTCGCGGCGGCGGCCGGCCGCGGCACTGCGCGATCAGACGGAGGCGGCGCTGGCATCGGCGTTCCGCACCGGCTGGGACGGGATCCTGGAGGACCAGCGCACGTACCTCGACCACTTCTGGGAGGGCGCCGACGTCGAGATCGACGGCGACCCCGAGCTGCAGCAGGCGCTGCGCTTCGCCCTCTTCTCCGTGCTCCAGGCCAGCGCGCGCGCCGAGATGCGGGCCATCCCGGCCAAGGGCCTCACCGGACGCGGCTACGACGGCCACACGTTCTGGGACCAGGAGATCTTCGCCCTGCCCGCGCTGACGTACACGGCGCCCGACGCCGCAGCCGACGTGCTGCGCTGGCGGCACTCCACGATGGGCCTCGCACGAGCACGCGCCGCCGAGCTCGGCCTGCGGGGCGCAGCGTTCCCCTGGCGCACGATCCGCGGCCAGGAGTGCTCGGGGTACTGGCCGGCGGCGACTGCGGCGTTCCACGTCAACGCCGACATCGCCGAGGCCGTGCGGCGCTACCTCACGGTGACGCAGGACGACGTGCTCGCCGCGGGACCGGGCCTGCAGCTCCTGGTCGAGACGGCGCGGCTGTGGGCCTCGGTCGGCCACCACGACATGGGCGGGGCGTTCCGGATCGACGGCGTCACCGGTCCCGACGAGTACTCGGCGCTGGGCGACGACAACGTCTACACGAACCTGCTCGCCGCGCGGAACCTGCGGCTCGCGATCGACGCGGTGGGACGACATCCCCGCGAGGCGGCGGAGCTCGGCGTGCGCGACGACGAGCTCTCAGCGTGGCGCCGGGCGGCGGACGCCATCCACGTCCCGTTCGACGCGGAGCTGGGTGTGCATCCGCAGGCGGAGGGCTTCACGCACCAGCGACGATGGACGTTCGAGCCCGACACCGAGTACCCGCTGCTGCTGCACGTCCACTACTACCTGCTGTACAGCAGCCAGATCGTCAAGCAGGCCGACCTCGTCCACGCGCTCTACCTCGCCGGTGACGCCTTCACGGCGGAGCAGAAAGCGAGCGACTTCGCCTTCTACGAGGCGATCACGGTGCGCGACTCGTCGCTGTCTGCGTCGATCCAGTCGATCGTGGCCGCCGAGACCGGGCACATCGACCTCGCGCTCGACTATCTGGCCGAGACGTCGCTCGTGGACCTCCGCGACCTCACGGGCAACACGTCCAGCGGCCTGCACCTCGCGGCCCTGGGCGGGGCCTGGCTGGCCGTCGTCGCCGGCTTCGGCGGCCTGCGCGACAACGACGACACGCTTGCCTTCTCCCCCCGGCTGCCGATCGGTCTGGACCGGATCGCCTTCCGGCTGCGCTACCGCGGCCGGCGTCTGCGCGTGACGATCGGCGCAGAGGAGGCGACGTACGAGGTGCTCGAGGGCGAGCAGCTGGCGCTGCACCACCACGGGGACCGCCTGACGGTGGCGGCGGACGGCCCGGTCAGCCGGCCGCTACCCCCCGCCCCCACGCCCGCGCCGGTCACCCAGCCGCCGGGCCGCGAGCCGCCCCGGCGCCGGAACGGGCGCAGCTTCAGCGGAGCTCCCGGCGAATGACGAGCCGCAGGCCCGACCAGGTCGTGTCGATCGCCGCGACCTTCGTGTCGACGAGCCCGCGCGGCAGCGCCACCTCGCGCACGACGTCCTCGGTGACGTCCGTGGGCACGCCCGACGAGCGCTTGGGCCAGCAGACCCAGAGCATCCCGGCAGGCGCCAGGCGCTCCTGCAACGTGGCGAGGCGCTTGGCGAGCTCGCGGCGGTCGGTCACGAAGAGCAGGACGAGATCCAGCGGTTTGGCGGGTCGCACGAGCGTCGTGAGGCCGTCCGGCAGCTCGCCCAGGAGCGCAGGGAGCTCGGGCGGCGGCGCATGGACGTGCACACGCATGCCGCGCTGGAAGCCGAGCTTGCGTGGCAGCGGCGTGCCGCTGTAGCCGGCTGCGGAGCTCACGTCCGAACCCGGAAAGGCGAACGGCGCGAGCCCTCACTCGCGCCGTTCTGAACTCCCCCGAGCAACGATCGGGAAGCCACGCGAGGGGACCTTATGCAGGGGGTCGGACGGAACCGGCGAGCTCGGCGATGAGCTTGGATAGCTGACCGCCCTGCCACGCCAGTGGCGACTTGCCGGGCTCCTCCGTGCGCAGCTCCGCGTCGCCGAGCGCCTGCGCCCAGCGCTCGCCCACGGCGAATGGGTGCCCGGGGTCAGCCTCGTCGCCGCTGGCCACGACGATCGACGGGGCGCCGATGCGGCCGAGCTCGTCCAGCGATTCGAACGGCTGGGAGCGCGACACCGCCCGCAGTGCATCGGCGACCGCGTCGAGATGCTCGTGCTGCCCCAGCCGCTGGCGGATGACCCGCAGGACGGTGTCGTGCCAGGTCTCCGGGATCCGTGTCAGGTCGTAGGCCTGCACGAAGCCCTCGATCCCGCCGCTACGCAGGCCGTCGGCGAGGCGGTCCCAGCCGGCAAGGCCCTCGTCGCGGCCCGGCTCGAACGCCGGGGTGATGAACACCGCGGCCGCGACGCGGTCGGGGCGGGAGATCGCCAGGCGGGCGATGGTGTGTGCGCCCATCGACGCACCGGCGAGCACCGCCTGCTCGATGCCCAGCTCGTCGAGTACCGCCTCGAGGTCGTCGGCGAGGGCGTCGTAGCCGTAGGCGTTCGCGAGGGGCGCGGGCGAGGACGCGCCGTGCCCGCGGGCGTCGTAGGCGACGACGCGGTGCCCGGAGCGTTCGAGCGACGTGGAGCCCATGACGACGTAGCGACGCGTTGCGGTGAGGCCGTGCAGCAGGACGACGGGGACGCCGTCACCGTTGTCCGAGACGGCGAGCGTCACCGCGCCGGAATCGATCGTGGTCTCGGCCATGAGCGCCCTACCCTAGAGAGCATGGCCACGATCGATGTCACCGAGCAGGACTTCGAGACCGAAGTCCTCGAGCGCTCGAAGTCCGTCCCGGTCGTCGTCGACTTCTGGGCGGAGTGGTGCGGTCCCTGCCGCGCGCTGGGACCCGCGCTGGAGAAGGCAGCCGACGCCCGCGAGGGCGACGTCGTGCTCGCCAAGGTCGACACCGATGCCAACCCCGGCATCGCGCAGGCGTTCCGCATCCAGGGCATCCCTGCCGTGAAGGCGTTCAAGGACGGCCAGGTCGTCGACGAGTTCGTCGGCGCGGTGCCGCCCGCGCAGGTCGAGGAGTTCTTCGACCGGCTCGTGCCCTCCGAGGCCGACCGACTCGTCGACGCGGGCGACGAGGCGTCGCTGCGCCGTGCCCTCGAGCTGGCGCCCGCCCGCGTCGACGCCGCCACGCAGCTCGCGAAGCTCCTGTTCGCCGACGGCCGCCGCGAGGAGGCCCGCGAGCTGGTGGACAAGCTGCCCGGCTTCCAGGCCGAGGGCCTGGCGGCGCGGCTGCGCCTCGAGGAGCTCGGCGAGGACACCGAGGCGCTGCAGGCGCTGGACGACGGCGACCTGGAGCGTGCGTTCGACCTCCTCATCGAGGCGATGCCGTCCGCGGACGGGCGCAAGGACGACCTTCGGCGCATCGTCGTCGCGGAGCTCGACCGCCTCGGCGTCGAGCACCCGCTGGCGCGCGACACCCGGCGCCGGCTGGCGACGGCGCTGTACTGACGGCAGCCGGCGGCGCTCCGCGCCGACGGTCGTGACACCACGGCTGCCACGAACGGCCCATCGAGGGCGGACGGGTGCGGGATGGCGTGACGACAGGGCGCCGGTGGGTGAGCTAACCGCTGTATATCGAAGGTCTTCTCACCCACCCACGACTGCCGGGGCCCGCCCCGGCGCCCACGCAGGCGCGGAGCTCCCGGCGACGCCGTCCTCAGATCTCCAACGCGAGCTGCGGGTCCGGAGCTGAGGGCTCCGGCTCCCCGCGCTGGAACGCCGCCACGCGGACCCCGAGCAGGCGGACGGGGCGCGGCGGCGCGTAGCCACGCAGGAGCGCCGTCGCGACCTCCTGGACGACTGCGGTGTCGTTCGTCGCGGTCGGCAGCGTCCTGGCTCTGGTGACCGTCGTGAAGTCGTTCAGACGGACCTTGATCGCGATGGTGCGGCCGCGGACCTCGCCTTCCGCCAGCCGCGCGCAGAGCTGCGCCGCGAGCTCGCGCAGCCGCGTCTCCATCTCGGCCGGATCGGCGAGGTCGACGTCGAACGTCGTCTCGCGCGACTCGGACACCGCGTCGCGCACCGGCACGATCACGTCCGATCCCTCGAAGCGCGCCCGGCGCTGCAGGTCGCGGCCGTGGTTGCCGCCGAAGCCGGCCATCAGGGTCTCCTCCGGCGCCGCGGCCAGCTGACCCAGCGTCGTGATGCCCAACGCGGTCAGCCGCGCGACCGTCTTGGGCCCGATGCCGGGGATGAGCCCCGGCGGCGACGCCGCGAAGCGCCGGCATGCCTCCTCGCGGGTGAGGACGACGAAGCCGCGCGGCTTCTCGGCGTCCGACGCCACCTTGGCCACCAGCCTGTTGGGCCCGATGCCCACCGAGGCGTCCAGCCCGGTGGCCTCACGGATCTGCGTCACGAGCCGGCGCATCGCGGCACGCGGCGCCACGAGCCCCTCGAGGTCGAGGTACGCCTCGTCGAGTCCGAGCACCTCGACCTGCGCCACCTGCGCGCGGACGAGCTCCATGATCACGCGCGAGATCTCGCGGTACGCCGTGAAGTCGGGCGGGATGAGCACGGCGTCCGGGCAGAGGCGCCGCGCGCGGGACGTCGGCATCGCCGAGCCGACGCCGAACGCCCGTGCCTCGTAGGACGCCGTCGTGACCACGGCGCGCGGCCCGCTGCCGGACACGATGACGGGCTTGCCGCGCAGCTCAGGGCGACGTTGCAGCTCCACGCTGGCGTAGAACGCGTCGACGTCGAGATGCGCGATCGGAGCCACCCGTGCAGGATGACGACCGCGTCAGACGGCGACGTCCACCGGACCGGTCGAGCCGAAGCCGAGCGCCCGCTTCACGGCGGGTGTGAGATCGAACTCGCGGCCGGCGACGAACGGCCCGCGGTCGACGACGCGCGCCCGGACGATGCGGTCGCCCTTGCGCAGCGTCACACGGGTCCCGCACGGCAGCGACTTGTGCGCGACACCGAGGACCGAGTCGGACAGGCGCCCTCCGCAGGCCAGGTGGTTGCCGTACAGGCCAGGCCCGTACCAGGAGGCGAAGGCGCGGCGATAGGCGTTCAGGCGCCCGAGCGTGCGGGTGGCGGCGCTGCCGGCGACCCGGACGCGGACCCGTGCGCTGGAGGCACGGGCGGGGCGGTGGCGCAGGCGGAACCGCCCGGTGGCGTCGGCGGCTGCACGATCGATCGTATGCCAGCCGTGGCGACCGCGGCGCTGCAGGACGACGGTGCGCCCTGCGGCGGCCGTGCCGGTGACGACGGCGGCCTGCCCGACGCGCACGTTGAGTCGCTCGCGCTGGGTCGTCGGTGCGGCGACGGTGGCGGTCGGACGCTGTGGGTCGGATTGCGCCGTGGCCGACCCAGCCACGAGCGCACCGGTACTGCTGGCGACGAGCGCACAGCACGCCAAGGCGTGCCGGACGCGCGGAGACGGCCTCATTGGAGGTCCTTTCCGTCGGGTGGGGCGCCGCGAACTGGCCCGGGACAGGGATGGGCGGGCGGCACCCGGGGGAAGCAGGCGACGCTAGGACGACGATCCGGAACATCGTGTGACAGGCCTCACACGGCGGCGGCGTCCCACGGGTCGCGTATCGTCGTTGCGTGCCTCACGAGATGCCTGCACACGGGCACTATCTGGCCCGCGAGGCCGGGCAGCTCGCCGGCGTCCCGGGCGACCGCATCGGACAGTGGGCACGCTGGGGCCACATCCGCTCCTCCCGGTCCGAGCGCGAGCCCCGCGTGTACAGCTACGAGGATGTCGCGGAGGCGATCGTCGTGCACGAGCTCGAGGAGCTCGGCGCCGCGCTGCCGTCGATCCGCCGCGCGGTCCAGCGCCTCCGCGAGCGCCAGGACGTGCGCTGGCCCCTACGAGACAACCGCGCGCGTCTCGGCGCGGCGAACGGGTCCGTCGTCGAGTTCGTGGGCGACCAGGCGTACGACCTCGGCGCACGCAGCCCGAGCGAGCAGGGCGTCCTGGACACCCCCGGCCTGCGCCGTGTGTCCGTCGAGCTCGAGCGCGGGGGCTGGGCTGCCCGGCTGCTGCCCGACCTGCGCCACATCGAGGTCACCTCGGACCGGCTCGGGGGCCGACCGGTGGTCCGCGGGCGCCGGCTCGCCGCCGAGGAGGTCGCGACGCTCGCGGCCGCGCCCGGGGGTCGCGACGCTCTGCGCGCGGACTACGAGCTGGACGACGCGCAGATCGACGACGCGGTCCGCTGGTGGGCGACCGCGCGCGGGTTCGAACGCTGATGCAGCGCCTCCTGCACCTCGACGAGAACCTGCCGCGGCGCCTGGCGGGCGAGCTGGCGGCGCGGGGCCGCCTCGCCCGCGCGCACCGCGAGGTCCGGGGCGCGCCGTCGACAGACACCGATCTCATCCGGTCGCTGGGTCCGGACGTGGTCCTGGTCAGCACCGACGAAGGGATGCCGCGCGAGCATCGCGACCTCCTGCGTGAGTCGGGGCTGACGGTGGCCATCGTCCACGCCGACGGCGAGGCGGCCAAGCGCGAGACGGTCCACCGTTGGGCGCACGTCATGGCGGCGCAGCCGCCGGGGACGATCCGGCGCTACTCGCCGCGGCGCGGCTAGGGGCTAACCGGGCAGGACGAGCCGCAGCGGCTCGCCGGGCGGCGAGGCGGAGCGACGGGCGCCGAGGCGCTGGAACATCCGCAGCGCGCGACCGTTGTCGGGCTGCACCCAGGCGGTGATCTCGCCGCCCCTCCCCTGCTCGCGGAAGGCGCCGAGCACCGCGGCAGCGACCCGCTGACCCAGGCCCGAGCGGCGCCGGCCGTCGGCCACGACGACTGCGATCTCACCGTCGACGACGCGCGCGACGGCGTCGATCTCGCCGTGCGTGTCGATCGCGACGCGCGCGACGTGGGTGACCTCGTCGGTCTCGGTCAGGAAGGTCAGCTCAGCAGCTGTCAGATCGCCCTTGACCCCGTGGTAGCGGCGGTAGCGCGCATCGGACGACAGGCGAGCGTGGAAGCGCTGCAGCGCGGCCTTGTCCGAAGCCTCGATGGGGCGGATGGCGTAGGCGTCGGTGCTCACAACCCATGTATCGACGACGGGGCGTCGAACCGAAGTGAGACTGCGCACAAACCGTCCGATCACGCGACCTCGGCCTGCATCGGCAGTACCTCGCGCAGGCGGCTGAGGCCGAGTCGGATCCGGCTCTTCGCCGTGCCGAGCGGGACCCCGGAGCGACGGGCGATCTGAGCCGCCGTCAGCCCGCCCCAGTACGCGAGCACGATCGCCTCGCGCTGGACCGGCGGAAGCTCCCGCAGCGCCTCCCGGATGGCGGCGCGGTCCTGATCGCGCTCGATCGCGACCGGAGGCAGCTCGTCGAGGCGCGGCTCCTGCGTCTCGGTCACGAGCCGCAGCCGGTCGCCGGCGCGTCCGGCGGCCTGACCCTCGCGCCACAGGTCGAGCGCACGCGAGCGAGCCATGAGCCGCAGGTAGGACCCCAGCTCGCCGCGGCGCTCGTCGAAGGAACGCGGGCGCCGCCAGAGACGAAGGAAGACGTCCTGCGTGACGTCCTGGGCCAGCGTGGCATCGCGGACGATCCCGTAGGCGGCTCGGTAGACGCCGGGACTGTGCTCGTCGTAGACACGCGCGAATGCTTGGGGGTCGGTGAGCTGCATGCCGTCCTTTCCGGGGTCAACAGAACTGTACCGCGTGTGGAGACTTTTGAATCGCTGTGTTGAAGGTTTGTCCTCGTCCGCGTGGCGTGCGAGCCTTCCGGTCGCGATGAGGCGGCTCGGTCTGCTCCTCGCGGTCCTCGTGCTGGCGGCCCTCGGCGCCTTCGCGGTGATCGCCTTCCTGAACGCGCGCGACGACGCGGGCGTCGGCACGTCCACGTCCGAGGGGCCCGGCGTCGCGCTCTCGCAACTCGGCGGGGTCGCGACCACGCCGGTGGAGACGTCCGCCGGCAACGTGGTCGTCCTGTACTCCGACAGCGCGCAGCGCGCGGCGCTCGAGGCGCTGGGTCAGGACATCGCCGGGCCGACGACCCCCTCTCTGGAGGCCGCCGGCCAGGCCGTGATCATCCGCCGCAACGCCGACGCGAACGGCATCGTGGCGATCGCGGGTGACCAGGGCGTCCGGGTGACCGATCCATCGGATGCGAACCTCCGGGCGTTCATCGAGGGTCACCTCGGCGCGGACGCGGGGTAGATTCGCCGGCACATGACCGGCCCGCTGCGCATCGCGCTGTCACAGATGGACGCCGTGGTCGGGGACATCCCCGGCAACGAGGCGAAGATCCGCGACGGTCTCCGCAGGGCCCGGGGCGCGGGCGCGCAGATCGTCCTGTTCCCCGAGCTCGCGGTGACCGGATACCCGCCTGAGGACCTGCTCCTCAAGGAGCACTTCCTGGCCGACGCGCGCGCCGCCGTCGATCGCATCGCCGCAGACGCGACGGGCATCGTCGCCGTCGTCGGCTACCCGGAGCGCGGGCTGGACGCCTACAACGCGGCGGCCGTGCTCGCCGACGGAGCCGTGCAGGCGCACTACCGCAAGGTCCACCTCCCGAACTACGGCGTGTTCGACGAGGTCCGCTACTTCCAGAGCGGCCCCGGGGCCGCGGTCATCGAGGTCGACGGGATCACCGTCGGCCTGACGATCTGCGAGGACATCTGGCAGCCGGGGATCCCGATGAGCCAGGAGGCGCTCGCCGGCGCGACGCTCGTCGTCAACATCTCCGCCTCGCCGTACGTGGCCGGGAAGGGCATCGTCCGCGAGCGCATGATCGCCCAGCGAGCCCGCGACCACCTGTGCGCGGTCGCGTTCTGCGCTCTCGTCGGGGGCCAGGACGAGCTCATCTTCGACGGGCACTCGTTCGTGGTCGACCACGACGGCGACGTCATCGCGCGCTCCCCGCAGTTCCGTGAGGACCTGCTGATCGCCGAGGTCGACCCCCAGGCCGCGCTGTCGGCGCGCCTGCGCGACACCCGTCGCCGCCCGGCGGCCCGCGCGATGCGCGAGGAGGTGCCGCTCCTCGGCTCGTTCACCGTGCGCGACGGCGGTGCGGAGGGGCCCGGAGCGCCGAAGGGCGACGTCACGCCGCTGCTCGGCCCGATCGAGGAGATCTACGAGGCGCTCGTGCTCGGCACCCGCGACTACGTGGAGAAGAACGGGTTCGGCCACGTCGTCATCGGGCTGAGCGGCGGGATCGACTCCACGCTCGTCGCGCTCATCGCCGTCGACGCCCTCGGGGCCGACCGCGTCACGACGGTCACGATGCCGTCCCCCTACTCATCGTCGGGGACGCTGGGCGACGCCCACCGCCTGGCGCAGAACCTCGGCGTGGAGATCCTCGAGCTGCCGATCGCGCCGATGATGGAGGGGTTCGGCGAGGCGCTGCGCGAGCCGTTCGCCGGCCGCGAGCCCGACATCGCGGAGGAGAACCTCCAGGCGCGCATCCGCGGCAACCTGCTCATGGCGCTGTCCAACAAGTTCGGATGGCTCGTGCTCACGACGGGCAACAAGTCCGAGCTCGCCGTCGGCTACTCGACGCTCTACGGCGACAGCGCAGGCGGCTTCGCCGTCATCAAGGACGTTCCCAAGACGCTCGTGTACCAGCTGGTCGACCTCCGCGACGGGCGCACCGAGGGCGAGCTGGTCCCGCCGGAGATCATCTCCCGCCCGCCGTCCGCCGAGCTGCGTCCCGACCAGCGCGACGAGGACTCGCTGCCGCCCTACGCGATCCTGGACCGCATCCTGGAGGGCTACGTCGAGAACGACCTCGGCCACCACCAGCTCGTCGCGCGTGGGCTGCCGGAGGAGGACGTGAAGCGCATCATCCGCCTCGTCGACCTCGCCGAGTACAAGCGCCGCCAGAACCCGCCGGGCATCAAGATCTCCGCCAAGGCGTTCGGCCGCGACCGCCGCGTGCCGATCACCAACCGCTACGGCGGCTGAAAGCCCGCGTGCAACGGGTGACCGCTGCGGCTCCGGGGCGTAGCTTCCCCGCGATGACCGTCCCGGCGCAGCTTCCCGCCGACCAGCAGGCCGTGCTGGACCTCGTGCTGCGCCGCGGGCGCTCCTACGCGGGCATCGCCAGGGCCCTGCGACTCGACGTCGACGCCGTCCGCGCTCGTGCGCGCGACGCGGTCAGCGCGCTCAGCGCGCCGTCGCCCGCCGTGCCGGCCGATCGCCGCGCCCAGGTGACCGACTGGCTGCTGGGCCAGGCCGAGCCGGCCGCGGCCGAGGACGCCCGCACCTATCTCCTGGACACACCGTCCGCCCGCGTCTGGGCGCGCACCGCCGCCGACAGCCTCGGCGGTCTGGCCTCCTCGCGCCTGGCCACGCTCCCGGCGATCGAGGAGCGCAGCCCGCGCCGGCCGCTCCCGCCGATCGCAGGGCTCATCGGGGTCGCCGTGCCCGCCCTGCTCGTCCTGGCCGTCGCGATCGTCCACGGCAGCGGGGACGCTCCCGCCACCCTCGCGAGCAAGCCCAGCGCGCCGCCGGCACCCAGCGCGTGGCTCGCAGCGGTCCGTCCCGGCTCCGACGTCGACGGCGCGGCCGAGGTCGAGCGCCACGGTGCCACCCAGTCGCTCGTCGTGACCGCCGGCGGCCTGCCGCGCAGCACGAGCACCGCGGCCTACACCGTCTGGCTCACGAACGGCGGGCGCAAGCAGGCCACATACGTCGCGACGCTGCGCACCGACGACGAAGGACGCATCGACGGCCTCACGCCGCTGAGGGTCGACCCGAAGCGCTATCGCGAGGTGCTCGTCACCCGCCAGCGCAGCACCGGCACGCCCACCCGTCCCGGGATGGTCGTGCTGCGCGGGCCGCTTCGCTGACGCCGAGCCCGCCCGCAACCGGGAGCGCGTCGCCCAGCGACGCGGTCCCCACGACGGCGGAGCCGTCGCCCTACTCCGAGTCGTAGGTGAGCAGGGAGTGCACGGTGCGCTCCCCCAGCCGCCCGCGCCCGTCGAGGAACGCGAGCTCGATGAGGAACGCGCAGCCCACGACGACGCCGCCGAGCTGCTCGACGAGCGAGCACGTCGCGCTCGCGGTCCCACCGGTGGCGAGCAGGTCGTCGTGGACGAGGACCCGAGATCCGGCGTGCACGGCGTCGGTGTGCAGCTCGAGCGTGTCGGTGCCGTACTCCAGCGCGTACTCGGCCTGCACGGTCGCGCGTGGCAGCTTGCCCGGCTTGCGGGCGAGGACGAAGCCGGCGCCGAGCGCCCGTGCGATCGCGGGGCCCAGCAGGAACCCTCGGGCCTCAGCGCCGACGACGAGCTCCACGTCCAGCGGGCGCGCGAAGTCGGCGAGCGCGGCGACGGCGGCATCCAGGGCCTCCGGAGCGGCGAGGACCGGCGTGATGTCCTTGAAGACGATCCCGGGCTTCGGGAAGTCGGGGATGTCCCGGACGTAGCTGCCGAGGTCGACGTCGAGCATCCGGGGACTACCGCGCGACGCGACGCAGGTCGCGGACGAGCAGCAGGTGCTTGAGGTGCGAGGCCACGGCGGCGAGGTTCTCGAGCGCCTCGAGCGCCTCCTTGCGCCGCTCCGGGTTGCGCGAGCGCAACGCCGGAGCGAGGATCGCCTGCAGGAGCGAGGACTCCCGGTCGGCCGAGGACCGGAAGACGCGCAGGTTGCGCCCGCCCACGCCATAGCGCGCGAGCTCGGCTGCGGCGCGGATGATCTCGCGCTCGGTCTCGTCGTAGAACGTCGTGCCGCCGCGCGCCTGGCCCTCGATGATCCCGAAGTCGCGCAGCTCCTTGACGAGGTCGGCGGGGGCGCGCGTGTCCTCGAGCACGTCCTCCAGGGAGTACGCCGCGGGAGCCTCACCCCGCACCGACACCCGTGGGCCTCGGACGCGCGGGCCCGTGGGCGTCCGTCCGGGCAGCTCGGCGCCGTCGTCCTGCTGGCGGCCGGAGGCGAGCTCCTGACGGATGACGCGCAGCGGGAGGAACTCGTCGCGCTGCATCCGCAGGATGGTCCGCAGGCGGGCGACGTCACTGGGCGTGTAGAGCCGGTAGCCGCCGGGCGTCCGGCGCGGGTGCAGCAGCTTCTGATCCTCGAGGTAGCGGATCTTGGAGATCGAGATGTCCGGGAACTCCTGGGCGAGCCCCTTGCACACGGCGCCGATCGTCATCCCCTTGCCGGGGCCGGCGGTCGCGACCTCCGGGACCTCTGGAGGCTCCGCGGCGGGCGGCTGTGGGTGGTCGCGGATCGTCGCCATGTCCATTGCGTCCATGCTCAGCGTGAGAGGAACGTCAGCTTGTACTTGCCGACCTGGAGCTCGTCCCCATCCTCCAGGCGGTGTGAGTCGATGCGGCGGCGGTTGACGTAGGTGCCGTTCAGCGAGCCGAGGTCGTCGAGCCAGTAGCCACCGTTGCGGCGCACGATCAGGGCGTGGTCACGGGAGACGGTCACGTCGTCGAGGAACACGTCGGAGTCGGGGCGCCGGCCGACCGTCATCCGGTCGCCCTGCAGCGCGAAGCTCTCGCCGACCCGCCCGCCGCCGGAGCGGATGACGAGCGCCGCGCCCTCGGAGACGACGGCGTCGAGCTCGACCGGGATGAGCTCTCCGGTCTCACCGACGCGGTACGTCGCAGTGGACGGCTCGCGCGTGGACTCCGCCGGCACGGCCAGGAACGCACCGCACCGTTGGCAGTAGTTCGCCCCCTCCGCGTTCACGAAGCCGCATTCGGGACAGTGCTGCGCCACGGGCGGCTCGATCCTCGCGGTCGCTAGCCCGAGCCCTCGTCCTCGCCCGAACGGCCGGCCAGGATGTCGGTCAGGCGCTGGACGTCAGCACCGGTGATGACCTCCTCGCCTCCCTCGTGCTTCTTGCGCAGGCGATTGACCAGCTCGGCACGGAGGATGTCGATCTTGCCGTGCAGGATGCGCCGCCGGTAGGAGATGTCGACCTCCTCGTCCGTGAGCTGCTGGATGAGGTCCTTCAGCTCTTGGTCGGAGAGCGAGCCCAGATCGGGAAAGGTGTCCATCACGCGGAAGCTTCTCCATTCAGGTGGCGAAGGCGGCGAGCATACCAACGATCTCGCCTCCTTCAACGTCAGGTCGAGGGTTGCAATCCATCCCGCACGTAGAGGGCGAGGGCGAGCATGGCAAGCACAAGTCCGACCACGAGCAGGACGACGGCCGGCTCCTCGACCCCACAGAGTGCCAGGAAGATCGCCGACATGACAGGCCAGACCGCGGCGCGACCCGGCCAGTTGATCTGCAGATCGCGCTGGTGCTGCAGCGCGATGCGCGCCAGCACGAGGATCGCGACCTCGCGCAGCACGAGCAGGGCGAGGAGCCAGCGGGGCAGCAGCTCGAAGCGCCAGCAGACGAGCACGCCGGACAACACGAGCAGGCGGTCGACCACCGGATCGAGCAGCGCGCCGAAGCGGCTGTACTGACCCGTCACGCGCGCGGCGATGCCATCGAGGTAGTCGCTCCAGCCGATGACGGCGAAGATGATGACCGCGAGCAGGCTCACGCCGTCGCCCGAGCTCAGGGCGACGATGAGGAACACCGGGATGAGCGCCAGCCGCACGAGGCCGATGACGTTCGGCAGCGTCCACGGGTTCCACGGCGCGCCGCGCAGCGTGGCAGGCGGCGGCGGACCCGACCGGTCGAGCCCGAACAGCCTGCGGAATGTCAGGGGAGGTCGTTCCACAGCTTCCGGACGGCCTCCGCGCCGCCGGTGAGCGGAACTCCGCCTTGAATGTCGGTCATCCCGCGGCGTACCTTGGCCTCGGCCGTCCCTGCCGCGAGCGACCGCCGTCCGACCGTGAGCCGCAGCGGCACGCCGAGGAGCTCGGCGTCGGCGAACTTCTCCCCCGTGCCGGCGTCGCGATCGTCCAGGAGGGAGTTCAGGCCTGCGGCCCGCAGCTCGGCGTGCAACGCCTCGGCCGCCGCGAGCTCGTCGCTGCCGGGCTTGCCCAGGCCCACGATCTCCACGTCCCACGGGGCCAGCGACCGGGGCCATGAGATCCCGTGCTCATCGGCGTACTGCTCGACCGAGGCGGCGACGATCCGCGCCGGGCCGATGCCGTAGGAGCCCATCCAGACGAGCTGCTCGCGGCCTGACTCGTCGAGGTAGGTCGCGCCGAGCGGCTCGGAGTAGCGGGTGCCGAGCTGGAAGATGTTGCCGATCTCGATCGCCGGCTCGATGGTGATCGGATGCCCGTTGACCAGGTCTCCGGGCTCCACGGAGCGCACGTCGACCGTCTCGAACGCGAAGTCGCGCCCGGGCTGCACGCCGGCGAGGTGGTGCTCCGGCTCGTTGGCGCCCGCGATCCACCCGCCCGCCTCGTGCACGGCGCGGTCGAGCAGGATCGGCACCGACGCGCCGACAGGGCCGATGAACCCGGGCGGGCCGATGCGGTCCGCGATCTCGTCCTCGCGCGCGGGGCGGAACCGCTCGCCGAGCGTGTTCGTGAGCTTCGTCTCGTTGACGCGGTGGTCGCCGCGGACGACGACCATGACGAGCCCGCGGCCCTCGGTCACGACCGGGAACGCCTTCAGCAGGGCGCCCGCCGGGACGCCCATCTGGCCGGCGACCGCGTCGATCGTCGTCGCGCCGGGCGTGTGCACGGTGCGCGGAGCCGCCTCGGCCTCGGGCAGCGTGACGGGCTGCGGATCGGCGCTCGCGACGTCGACGTTCGCGGCGTAGCCGGGCGCGATCGCGACGTCGTCCTCGCCCGCCGCGCACGGCGCCATGTACTCGTGCGCGCGGGTGCCGCCCATCATCCCCACGTCGGACTCGACCCGGTACCACCGCAGCCCCGCCCGGTCGAAGATCCGCTCGTACGCGCCGATGTGCTTGTCGTACCCGACCTGCAGGCCCTCGGCGTCGCGGTCGATGGTGTACGAGTCCTTCATGATGAACTCGCGCGTGCGCAGGACGCCGGCGCGCGGGCGCGGCTCGTCGCGCTCCTTCGTCTGGAAGTGGTACAGGATCAGGGGCAGGTCGCGGTAGGAGCGCACGACCTGGGCCACGTGCAGCGTGACGATCTCCTCGTGCGTCATGGCCAGCACGAGGTCGGCGTCGCGGCGATCCTTCAGCCGGAACAGCTCCGGTCCGACGGACTCGTAGCGCCCACTGCGCTTCCACGGCTCGGCCGGGAGCAGCACCGGCATGAGCATCTCCTGGCCGCCGATCGCGTCGATCTCCT
Source organism: uncultured Solirubrobacterales bacterium (assembly GCA_963837655.1). GTDB lineage: Bacteria > Actinomycetota > Thermoleophilia > Solirubrobacterales > Solirubrobacteraceae > CAVVSD01. The sequence continues at coordinate 48,443 of CAWIOK010000017.1, read as the reverse complement.
CGCGGACGATCTGGACGGCGCGCTGGTGCACGCGCCACCCGACGGGAAGCCACGACCACAGGCCGGAGCCGACCTGGCGGATGAGCCCGGCGCGGACCATGAGCTTGTGCGACAGCGCCTCGGCGTCGGCCGGGGGCTGGCGCTCGGTGGGAAGCAGGGCCTGAGAGAGCCGATCCATTGGGACAACAGCCTATTCACGGCTCGTCCCGTCGGGCTTCCCCATGCGCTCATGGCGGTGCCGGCCCGCGCAGGCGGGCCGGCACCCCTCTCCTCCCCTTCGGCCTGTGGCCGCGCGCGGCGCTGCCGGCCGCGAGCCCGGCGCTGCTCTACGCGCTGGCCCCCATGACCTCCTCGAGCGGAAAGCTAACTGATCGTCCACACTCTGGGCATGTGCTTCGACCACGACTCACGGCCCCCGGCGCTGCCCGCCGATCGGGTCCTCGCTCCCCTCGCCGGCGGCGCCGGCGCCGAGGTCCTCACGCTGCGCTCCGAGGACGGCACGGAGTTCTCCGCGGCGTTCGCCGACGCGCCGTCGCCGTCACCCGTCGGGGTCGTGATCATCCCTGACGTCCGGGGCCTCTACCGCTTCTACGCCGAACTCGCCGAGCGGTTCGCGGAGGCGGGCCACGCGGCTGTCGCGCTGGACCCGTTCGGCCGGACCGCGGGCGTCGGCGAGCGTGACGACGAGTTCGAGTGGATGCCCCACGTGCAGGCGACGACGATCGGGCAGATCCAGACCGACGTCGCCGCGTGCGCGGCCGCGCTGCGCGAGCGTGCGGGCGTCCAGCACGTCGTGGTCGTCGGGTTCTGCTTCGGCGGGGCGCAGGCGTTCCACGTGTCGACCCGCGACGACATCGGGCTCGACGCGGTCGTCGGGTTCTACGGCCGCGTGGTGGCGGCCGGCGAGGGCCCGCTGGCCGGCGTGGTCCCCGCCGCGATCGACTCGGTGTCGGACATGAAGCTGCCGATCCTCGGCCTGTTCGGTGGCGACGACGCCAGCATCCCTGTCGAGACGGTCACGCAGTTCGAGGAGGCGCTCGACGCGGGCGGCCCGGACCACGAGATCGTCGTGTACCCGGGCGCGCCGCACTCCTTCTTCGACCGCACGTACGACGAGTTCGCCGACGCGTGCGACGACGCGTGGCGCCGGGTGCTCGACTTCATGTCCGGCGTCGGGACAAAGGCTGCGCCGGTGTCCTAGCGCTCTCGTGGGTCTGCGGGTGCGCCGGGGTGGTGACGCCGGCCGGGTGATCAGACCAGGGCGGGAGCGCCTGGGCCGGCGAACGTGGGTGGAGTCCTCTACGAGCAGCCGCCGCCGGCGAGCTAGGCGCGCTGGAAGCGGCGGCCCGTGACCGGGCTCGCCTCGGCGAACTCGGCGGCCTTGTCGGCCTCCTCGCGCGCCTTCTCGGCCTCGAGCGCGGCGAGGCGCTCCGGCGTCATCGCCGTGGAGTCCTCGTTCTCGGCCAGCCATTCGGCGGCCTCCGCGGCGGCCTGCTGGTCGACGACGACCTGCTTGCCCGCCGCGTACCAGCGGTCGATCTCGGCGAACAGCTCGTCGACGAGGTTCTCGGTCGCGACCTTCTTCAGCGGCTCGCCGCGGGAGTAGATCATCCCCATGTCCTTGGCGCCCGTGATGCCGAAGTCGGCGTGGCGCGCCTCGCCGATGCCGTTGACGGCGCAGCCGAGGATCGACACCTCGATCGGATCCGCGTAGGCCTCGAGGCGGCGCTCGACCTCGGCGACGACCGAGTCCATGTCGAACTGCAGGCGCCCGCACGTGGGGCAGGCGATGAGCACCGGCCCACGCTCGCGGAGCTTGAGGGCCTTGAGGATCTCCCAGGCGACCTTGACCTCCTCCTCGGCGTGGAACGTCGAGAGGGAGATGCGGATCGTGTCGCCGACGCCGTCGGCCAGCAGCGTGCCCAGGCCGACCGCGCTCTTCAGCGAGCCCGACCACTTCGTGCCGGCCTCGGTCACGCCGAGGTGCAGCGGGTACGGGATGCGCCGGGCGAGCAGCCGGTTGGCGGCGATGGTGTTCGGCACGGACGTGGACTTCATCGACACCTTGAAGTTGTCGAAGTCCAGCCCCTCCATGAGCTCGACCGTCTCCACCGCGGCGGTGACGAGCGCCTCGACGGGGTCGGTGAACTCGAGCTCGCGCAGATGGCGCGGCAGCGAGCCGGAGTTGACGCCGACGCGGATCGGCGTGCCGAGCTGCTTGGCCTTCGCGATGACCTCCGCGACCTTCTCGGGGCCGCCGATGTTGCCCGGGTTCAGCCGCACGCAGTGCGCGCCGGCCTCCAGGGACTTCAACGCGAGCGTGTGGTTGAAGTGGATGTCGGCGATGACGGGGATCGGCGACTCGCGCACGATCGTCCTCAGCGCATCCACGTCCTGCTCGCGCGGGACCGCGACGCGCACGATGTCAGCGCCCGCCTCGGCGACGCGGCGGATCTGCTCCATCGTCGGGCCGAGGTTGGCCGTCTCCGTCTTCGTCATCGTCTGGACCGCCACAGGGGCGCCCCCGCCGATGAGGACGCCACCGACGTCGATCTGTCGTTGCGAGGCCATCGGCCTTCCAGTGTACGAACCATGGAAGATGCCGCTGTGAAGGTCTATGCAACGGCGCGGGGGCCACTCGCCAGGATGGCCGACCCGATCGCCGCACGCGCCCGTGCGCGGCGACATGCGGCGCTGTTCGCGCTGACCGGCGCGAACGCCGCGACGCGGATCCTCGACGTTGGGTGCGGCACGCTCGGCCTGCGCGGGCTCGCGCCCGAGCTGGACGTCACCGGCACCGACCTCGTCGAACGGCCGGACTACCCGGGGCCGTTCGTGCGCGCGGACGCGACCGATCGCCTGCCGTTCGAGGACGGGGCGTTCGACCTCGCCTACTCCTCCAGCGTCGTCGAGCACGTGCCGCCGGAGCGCCGCGCGGCGTTCGCGGCCGAGGTCCGGCGCGTCGCGCGCGGCTGGTACGTCCAGACGCCGGCCCGGTCGTTCCCGATCGAGCCGCACGCGCTGCTGCCGTTCGCACACTGGCTGCCGGCCGGCGTGCGCCGGCCCTACTGGCGCCTCGGCGCGGCGGGCTCCTGGGAGGACATCGCCCTGCTCGGCCGCGCCGAGCTGCAGGGCCTGTTCCCAGGCGAGATCCACGCCGAGCGCCTCGGCGGCATCGTCAAGTCGTGGATCGCTGTCCGCGCGGTGCGATGAACGGCGTCGACTCGAACCCGGCGAAGTCCCCGAGACCGTCGAGCGCCGCCCGCACGCGGGCCACGGCGTCCTGCGCGCTCTCGGCCTGCAGGACGACCGTCGTCGAGTACGGGAGCGGCTCGTCGAAGAACGTGTCACGGCGCTGGCGCCCCATGTGGGCGACGCGCAGCGCCTTCGCGGCCGCCTTGGACAGGTCGCCGTTGAAGCGCACGACGTAGCGAGCGGTCTCGGTCAGCTCAGGAACCCCCTGACGAGGGCCAGCGTCTCGGCCTGCTTCTCAACGTGCGGCACGTGGCCGCAGCCCTCCAGCACCTCGACGCGGGCGCCGGCGATCCGGTTGCCGAACTCCTCGGCGTAGACGGACGACACGAGGGCGTCCTGCCTGCCCCAGATGACCAGCGTCGGCGCCGTGACGCGGTGCAGCCGGCGATCCAGGCCTCGGTCGGGGACGGGCCAGACGAACTTGGCGGTGCAGCCCATCGCCCAGGTCATCCCGGCGATGGCGTCGGCCATCGCGGTGTGGTCCTCGGGCAGCGTGAGCATCGCCTGCGCGGCCTCCGAGGTGGGGTCGGCGAACAGCAGGCCCGGCAGGTCTGCGGGCCCGGCCATGAGCCAGTTGGCGACGGGCGCGTCGTCGCGCCACAGCCCGATGGGGTCCAGCACGATCAGCTTGCCGAACATCCCCGGGAACGTCGCCTGCAGCTCACAGGCGAGCATTCCCCCGAACGACGCGCCCAGCAGGTCGGCGCCGACCAGGCCCAGCGCAACCAGCGCCTCCTGCTCGAGCAGGACGAGCTCGAAGAGGTCGCGGACCTCGTCGATCGCCTCGGGGTCCTCGGGCGACGTGCCAGGGACGAGCGGGGCGTAGACGGTTCGCTGCGTCGCGAGCTGCTCCAGGAACGGATCCCACGCGAACCCCGCCGCCGGGTGCAGGAAGACGAGCGGGGGGCCGCTGCCGCGAACCTGGACCCGCATGTTCACGCGCCCGTCACCGACGGGGACGATCTCCTCGCGCACCTCCGCCGCGGTCGCCATCATGCCACCGCCTTCGCGGGGACGCCGGTGGGCCACCAGCGATGCTCGAAGCCGTCGCGCTCCCACATCCCCTGGACGTGTGGGAGCACCTCCTCGGAGAACATCCGGATCGACTTCTGCGTCAGCTCGTGGGGCATCTCGCCCATGTGCATCATCGCGAGCAGGTTGCCGACCTTCATCTCGCGGCACACCGCCTCGAGGCGGTCGCGCACCGTCGCCGGGCTGCCGACGATGACGCACCCCTCGTCGAGGAGCTCCTTGAACGTCACGGTCTTCAGCCGCGCGGCGATGCCGGGGTCCGCGGTCGAGCGCAGCATGCCCTGCAGGCCGCGGTAGGGCACGTAGCCGGGCTGCGCGAAGAACTGCTGGGGCATCGAGCCGGGGCCGTGCCGGAAGCCCTTCTCCAGCCACGGGCCGTACTCGGCCTCGGCGCGCTCGTCGGTCTCCGCGACCGCGCAGACCTGCACCACGGCGACGCGGTGCGGGTTGACCTCCTTGCCCTTCGCCTCGCACATCTCCCAGAAGCGGTCGAAGATGCCCGCGCCGCCCATGCGGACGCCGAACCAGGTGAGGAGCACGAACGCCGCGTCCTGCTCGAGGACCCAGTCCATCGTCGACGGCGTGCCGCCGCCCGGGAACCACAGCGGCGGGTGCGGGTCCTGCACCGGCCGCGGCCAGAGGTTCACGTGCGCGTACTGGGAGAAGCGGCCGTTGAAGGCGAACGCCTCGTCCGACGCCCAGGCGCGGCGCAGCAGGTCGTAGCCCTCGCGGAAGCGCGCTCGCGTCTCGACCGCGGGGATGCCCTGGTTGATGTTCGCGTCGTAGGAGAGCCCCACGGGGAAGCCGGCGATGAGACGCCCGTCCGACATCGCGTCGAGCATCGCGTACTCCTCCGCGATCCTGAGCGGCTCGCGGGTCTTGCCCAGCGAGCGCCCGAGCACGATGAGCGCGGCCTTCAGGTCCTCCGTGCGCAGGGTGTTGGCGAGCGCGGCGGCCGGAAGCGACGGGTTCGGCGTGATGTCGTAGGCCGCCTGGCCGTGCTCGGTGACCACGACGCCGTCGAACCCCGAACGCGCGCCGAGGATCAGCTCGTCGATCATCTGGTGGTACGTCGCGGTCATGCCCTGCGCGTCTGCGAGCTCGCGGTAGGGCATCGTCACGGCCGGCGACCAGTGCTGCTCGAAGTCCTCCGGCAGGAACCGGTACGGCGCCTGCTGGAACATCGCGACCTTCACGTTGCGCTCCTCCCTGTGGCCCGCCGTGAACCTAACCGACGGAAGTGCGGGTTGCTTGCCTCGTCTTGCCGCGACGTTGCCTCGGCTCCCACGCATCTCGCTGGGCGACCGGCCGTAGGCGGCGCGAAAGGCGCGGCTGGCTGACGAACCTCCAGCGCGAGGCGATCTCCCGGACCGACTGCGTGGCCGGCGCGGGATCGGCGAGGTCGACGCGGCAGCGCTCGAGGCGCCGGTGGCGGATCCACCGCGCCACGGTCGTGCCCTGCGCCTCGAAGACGCGGTCGAGATGGCTGCGCGACACGAAGTGCGCTGCGGCGATCGCGGGCGCGGTCGACCCGGGGTCGCCGAGGCCGGCCTCGATGTGCTCCAGGACCCGGCGGCGCCGGGGCGGCGAGCGCTCACCCGGGTCGCGGCCGGAGTGCAGGTGGAGCGCGCGCAAGAGATCCAGCGCGCCCTGATCGCGCCGAGGTCGAACGCCTCCGCCCGCCCCTGGGCCGCGCCAGTGCCCGACCGCTCGAGGCCGATGGGCCCGAACATGTTGGCCGACCCCTCCGACCAGGGGAGAACCTCTCCTCCGGCGCGGCGTCGGTGGTGGCAACGATCACGGCCATCGAATCGACGTCGCGGAGAGCCGCCCGAGCGCCCGGGCGGTAGCTTCGAGCGATGGCCCGCACCGGCGCCCCGCGCAGCCGCATCCGCCGCGCCCTGAACGTGGCGATGGAGGCCGCCCTGCGGCGCGGCCTGGGCCCGCCGCACGTGTTCCTGCTCGAGACGCGCGGCAGGCGCACGGGCGCGGTGCACACGACACCGGTCTCGCTCGTCGAGGGCGACGACGGGCGCTTCCTCGTCTCGCCCTACGGGACGCCGGGGTGGGTCCACAACGCCCGGGCCGCGGGCGAGATCACGCTCCGGAAGGGCCACGACGCCCAGACCCTGCGCGTCACCGAGCTCGACGCCCAGGCGGCGGCGCCGGTCCTCAAGCGCTACGTCGGTCAGGAGCGCGTGGTGCGGCCCTGGTTCGACGCCCGCCCCGACGACCCCGAGGCGTCGTTCGTCGCCGAGGCGGCGCGGCACCCCGTCTTCCGGCTGGGCTAGCCGCGCTCGGCGATGCGGAGCAGGTCGACGACGTACTCGTAGTAGGTGACGGCGTCGCTCATCGTGTAGCGCGACTTGGCCAGGACGATCTCGGGCGCCGCCCCCCCGGTGACCGTGACCGAGACGCCCTGCGCCTCCGGCCACGGCGCGTGGGGCATGCCCTGCCCGGGCTGCCGGCCTCCGTCGACCTTCAGCTCGCCGAACGACGGCGGCTCGAAGACGAGATCCGGCCGCTCCCGCACGAGCGCGACGTAGGCCTCGGCGGACGCACGCACGCTGCCGGTGTGGTCGCCCTCGTCGAGCAGCCGCTCCGCATCGGCCAGGATCGCCTGGACGTCGTCGCTCACACCGAGCTCGCGATCGGGTGCTGCACGCCGTCGAGCTGCTCTTCGCGCCAGCGCTGCTGGAGGTGATGGCGCTCCTTGAACTCCGGCATGACCTCCTTCGCGAACAGCTCGAGCGACTCCATGATGTCCTCGTGCCGGCGGTCGCCGCACTGCGAGAGGAACAGCAGCACGTCGACGTTCGCTGCCTCGTAGGCCCGGATGTTCTCCCTGATGTAGGCCGGCGAGCCCATGAACATCCCCCGCCGCCCCATCCGGTACAGCGCCCGCGCGCTCTCGTCCTCCGGCTCCAGCGCCACGGCCGTGTCCTGCGCCTCCAGCGTGCCGGTCGCAGCCTCCTGCTTGCGGCGGAAGTCGCGGTAGATGTTGTCGCGGCCCGGGTTCAGATGCCCGTGCATCCACCCGAAGACGTAGCCGAAGTACTGCGCGCCGCGCAGGCCCTTCTCGACGGCCTCCTCGTCGGTGCGTGCGCAGAGCATGTTGCCCAGCGTCATGAGCGCCGGGTTGATCGTCTTGCCCAGCGGGCGCTTGCACGCGCGGATGAGCTCGTAGTAGCGCAGCACGCGCTCCTGCGCCTCCTCGGGCGTCTCGAACCCGAAGCCCATCGCCCCGATGCCCATGCGCGCCGCGAGCATCACGGTCTCGCGCCGCGACGCCGCCACCCAGACCGGCGGGTGTGGTCGCTGCAGCGGCTTGGGGACGATGTTGCGCTCCGGCATGGAGAAGTGCGTGCCCTCGTAGCCCGGGTAGGGCGCGGTGTCCATCATCCGCAGGCACTCGCGGGTGGCCTCCTCCCAGGCCTCCTTCTTGTCGGCCCGCGCCACGCCGAAGCCGCCGATCTCGGTCTCCGTCGCGCCCTCGCCGGTGCCGAACTCGACGCGCCCGCCGGAGATGATGTCGAGGCTGGCGACGCGCTCGGCGACGCGCGCCGGGTGGTTGATCGCCGGCGGCATCTGGATGATCCCGTGCCCCAGGCGGATCTGCTTCGTCCTGGCGGCCGCCGCGGCGAGCACGACCTCGGGAGCCGCGCTGTGGCAGTACTCCTCGAGGAAGTGGTGCTCGGTGAGGAACACGTAGTCGAACCCGAGCCGGTCCGCGTGCTCGATCTGCTCGAGCGCCTGGGCGAAGATCTTCGCCTCGTCGTCAGGGCCCCACGTCTCCGCGTCGTACGGCCGCGGTGTCTGCAGCTGGAACTGGATGCCGAATTTCACCGGCGAGTTCTATCAGCGCACGCCGAAGCCCTGGCCGCTCGTGATCCGGCCTACGTCGTTGGACAGGCCTATGACGAACAGCAGGGCGACGAGCATGATCCCGATGACGCTCGCGCGCTCGAGCACCGAGAACGGGATCGGACGGCCGCGGATCTTCTCCGCGACCGCCCAGAAGATGTGCCCGCCGTCCAGCGGCAGGAACGGGAAGAGGTTGATGATGCCCAGCGACAGCGAGATGAGCGCGAGGATCCGCACCGCCTGAGTCGTGTCGAACTGGAACGACTGGCGCGTCGCCTCGTAGGAGCCCACCACGCCGGAGACGTCCTTGCGCGCCTCGGAGCTCACGAAGATCTTTGCCAGGCGATCGACGGTGAGCGTCGTGATGTTCCACATCGACGAGACGCTCAGATCGGCGGCGTCGATCGGTCCGACCGGCCGTGTGGAGTCCACGCCGAACGCGAAGCCGAGGCGCATCCGCTTGAGCTTGGCGTCGTAGAACCCGCGCACCGGGATCGTCATCCGCTTGCCGTCGCGCAGCACGACGACGTCCGTCGGCTCCGCCGCACGGCAGCCGTTGGTGGTCGCGCCGCCGGAGCACTTCTGCTTCGCGACGGCGGCGGTGAGCGCCGTCAGCCGCTGCTCGATGACGGCGTTGGACTGGTCGGGCGCGTACCCGGGCGCCCCGCCGATGGAGAGGATGAGGTCGTCGGGCTTCAGCACCTGCGCAGCGGGGGTCCCGACCTCGACGGTGCGGACCCCGATGTCGGTGCGCTGGACCCCATCGGCCCAGAACAGCGCCCAGAGGATCACGAACGCGAGCGCGATGTTCACCGCCGGGCCGGCGGAGATGACGAAGATCCGCTTCCACACCGGCTGGCGGTAGTACGCGCGAGGGACCACCTCAGGCGGCAGCTCCTCGTTGGGGTTCATCCCCGTGATCTTCACGTAGCCGCCGAGCGGCACCGCACCGATCGCGTACTCCGTCTCCCCCCTGCGGATCTTGGCGATCAGCGGCGGGAAGAACAGCGAGAAGCGCTCCACGCGCATCCCGACCGCCTTCGCGGCCGTGAAGTGCCCGAGCTCGTGCAGGATGACGAGCGCCGCGAACCCGGCGAACGCCAGCAGTGCCGCGGTCATCGCGCCGCTGCCGCCTCGACCAGCTCGCCCGCGACGGCACGCGCCTCGCGGTCGGCCTCGTACAGCGACTCGAACGCGTGCACCGGCGCCGCCGGGAGCTCGTCGAGCGTGCGCTCGATGACGTCCGCGATGCCCGTGAAGGCCAGGCGCCCGGACAGGAAGGCGTGGACCGCGACCTCGTTTGCCGCGTTGAGGGCGCACGGTGCCGTCCCGCCGGCCTTGGCTGCCGCCCGCGCGAGCCCGAGGCACGGGAACGCGTCGTCGTCGACAGGCTCGAAGTCCAGCCGGCCGGCGCGCACGAGGTCGAGCGACCGGGCGGGCACATCGACGCTGGCGCCGCCGTGCAGCGCGTAGGAGATCGCCACGCGCATGTCGGTCGGCCCGAGATGTGCCAGCGAGGCGCCGTCCGGCAACCGCACGAGGCCGTGCACGATCGACTGGGGGTGCACGACGACGTCGATGTCGTCGTAGCCGACGCCGAAGAGGTGGTGGGCCTCGATGACCTCCAGGCCCTTGTTCATGAGCGTCGCCGAGTCGATGGAGATCTTGCCGCCCATCGCCCACGTGGGGTGTGCGAGGGCCTCCTCCACGGTCACGGACTGCAGCGACGCCCGCGCGCGCCCGCGGAACGGGCCGCCGGACGCGGTGATCGTCAGCCCGGCCGCGGTGCCTGCGGGCAGGCCGGCGAGGAGCTGATGCAGGGCGGCGTGCTCGGAGTCGACGGGCAGGATGCGCGCGCCGGTCGCCTCGGCGAGCTGCGTCACGAGCTCGCCGCCGACGACGAGCGACTCCTTGTTGGCCAGGGCCAGGTCGATCCCCTCGCCCAGCGTCGCGACCGTCGGGCCCAGTCCCGCAGAGCCGACGAGCGCGTTGAGCACGAGGTCGGCGCCGGACTCGATGACGAGCCGGACGAGCCCCTCCGGGCCGGTCAGAACCTCGCCGTCGGTCCACGCCTCGGCGGCCCGCGCTCCCGCGTCGACATCGGCCAGCGCGATGCGATCGACGCCCGTGCGCTGCGCCTGGGCGACGAGGGCCTCCCAGGAGCGCTCGGCGCTCAGGCCGACCAGCTCGAGGTCCTCGGAGCTCTCCAGGACGTCGAGAGCCTGGGTCCCGATCGACCCGGTCGAACCGAGGATCAGAAGTCGGCGTGACACACGAATCACCTTAGGGGGACCCGCCTCCGCTGGCCATGTACGGCCTTCAGGGCGGCTCGGTCCTCAGGCCACCGTCGCCACCCGGCCGGAGCAGGGCCCGTCACAGCAGCGCCCGCCATACCCAGTATCCGACCACCACCGCGAAGAGCAGCGCGTCCAGCCGGTCCAGGGCGCCGCCGTGGGCGCCGAACAGCCGACCGGTGTCCTTGATGCCCGCGTCGCGCTTGAGGTAGCTCTCGAAGAGGTCGCCCACCGGGCCCGCGAGCGAGACGCCGAGCCCGATCAGCAGCGCGTCCGTCCCACTGAGCCAGTCCTGGTAGGTCCCGGTGAGCCACACCGCGAGGACACCGACGAGCACGCCGATGCCCAGCCCCTCCCAGGTCTTCGCAGGCGACACGCGCGGCGCGAGCAGGCGGCTGCCGAACGTGCGGCCGCCGAAGTAGGCGCCGATGTCGCACGCGACCGTCCCGACGAGGACGCAGGCCACGATCCCGCCGCCGTGCGGCAGGTCGCGCAGCAGGACCGCGTGCGCGATCGCGATCCCGATCCACGCGACGCCGAGCACGCAGATCGCGAGGCCCGGGCCGGTCGCGCGCGGCGTCGCAAGCGTCACGGCGAACAGCACGGGGAAGAACGCGACGAACGCCAGCATGACCGTGTCCATGTCGCCCAGCTGCGCGGCGACGACGAGCCCGGCGACACCGAGGAACCCGGCCAGCTTCGGCGGGCCGGTGTGGTCGTAGAACGTCAGCAGCTCGTGCATGCAGATGATCCCGAGCACGCCGACCCCCGCCGCGAACCATCCGCCGCCCGCGACGACGATCGCGATCGCGAACGCGACCGCCGGGACGCCGAACGCGATCCGCGACCCGAGCTCGGAGCCGCCCATCAACGCCCGCCGAAGCGCCGGCGGCGCTCGCCGTACTCCGCCAGGGCCGCCTCGAACGCCGCGCGATCGAAGTCCGGCCACAGCTCGTCGCGGAACACCAGCTCTGAGTACGCCGACTGCCACATGAGGTAGTTGCTGAGCCGCCGCTCGCCGCTCGTGCGGATGATGAGGTCCGGATCGTGCATCTCCGGCGCGTACAGCAGAGCGCGGAACGCGTCCTCGCCCCCGCCGTCGTAGCGCGCCGCCGCGTCGAGGATCTCCGCCCGCCCGCCGTAGTTGAAGGCGATGAACAGCGTGATGCGGTCGTTGGCGGCGGTCGTCTCCTCCGCCCAGCGCATCTGCTCGATGAGCTTCAGCGAGACGCCCTCGCGCCGGCCGATGAACCGCATCCGGACGCCCTGCTCGTCGAGCTCGGGGGTCTCCCTGAGGATCCGCTCGCTGAACAGCTTCATGAGCGCCGCCACCTCGGCGCGCGAGCGCGACCAGTTCTCCGTCGAGAACGAGTAGACGGTCAGCTCCCGGATGCCGAGCTCGACCGCGTCGCGTAGACGCGCCTTGACGACGTCGGCGCCCGCTCGGTGCCCGGCAGCGACGGACTTGCCGTTGGCCTTCGCCCAGCGGCCGTTGCCATCCGTGATGATCGCGACGTAGCGCGGAGAAGGGTCCGCCACGGCGACGTCAGACGTCGAGGATCTCTGCTTCCTTGCCCTTCAGCAGTCCGTCGAGCTCGGCGATCTTGTCGTCGGTGAGCTTCTGCAGCTCGCCCTCCGCGCGATGCTCGTCGTCGGCGCCGACCTCGCCCTCGGTCCGCAGCTCGCGGAGGTCGTGCATGATGTCGCGCCGCACGTTGCGGATGGCGACACGGCCCTCCTCGGCGATCCCACGGACGATCTTCACGAGGTCCTTGCGGCGCTCCTCGGTCAGCTCCGGGATCACGAGGCGCACGATGTTGCCGTCGTTGGACGGAGCGAGACCCAGCTGCGCGTCGACGATGCCCTTCTCGATGGCCTTCATCGAGGACTTGTCGAACGGCTGGATCGTCAGCAGGCGCGCCTCGGGGACGTTGATCGTGGCGAGCTGCTTCAGCGGTGTCATCGCGCCGTAGTAGTCGACCGTCACGCGGTCCAGCAGCTGCGGGCTCGCACGACCCGTCCGGACGGATCCGAACTCCCCCATCGTCGCGTGCACCGAGCGACCCATGCGCTCACGGGCGTCGGCGATCAGCTCATCTGTCAGTTCACTCATACGATCGTCTCAACCAGTGTCCCCACCCGCTGGCCGGACACTATCCGGTCGATGTTGCGCTCGTCGTCCATGTTGAAGACGTAGATCGGGAGCTTGTTCTCCATGCAGAGGGTGAGGGCCGTGGAGTCCATGATGCGCAGCCGGCGCTGCAGCGCCTCCATGTGCGTGATCTCCGGGATGAAGCTGGCGTCGGGGTCCACGCGCGGGTCCGCGCTGTAGACCCCTTCGACGCCGTTCTTGGCCATGAGCAGCGCCTCGGCATGGATCTCCACGGCGCGCAGGGCAGCCGCCGTGTCCGTGGTGAAGAACGGGTTGCCGGTGCCCGCGGCGAAGATGACGACGCGCCCCTTCTCGAGGTGGCGCATCGCGCGGCGGCGGATGTACGGCTCGGCGACCTCGGCGATCGTCAGCGCCGACTGGACGCGGACGGGCACGCCCATCTTCTCCAGGGCGTCCTGGATCGGCAGCGCGTTGAGCACCGTCGCCAGCATGCCCATGTAGTCGCCGGTCGCCCGGTCCATCCCGGAGGCTGCGCCCTGCAGCCCGCGGTAGATGTTCCCGGCGCCGACCACGACGGCCAGCTCCACGCCACGGCGGTGGACCGCGCCGATCTGCGCTGCCACGGCCTCGACGCGCTCGGGGTCGAGCCCATGATCGCGCGAGCCCATCAGGGCCTCTCCGGACAGCTTCAGGAGGACCCGGCTGAAGACCGGGGCGTGATCGGCGTCGTCGGCCATCCTCGGCTCGGCTCAGGCCTCGCCGACGGCGAAGCGGGCGAAGCGCCGGATGACGACGTTCTCACCGGTCCGCGCCGAGAGCTCGGCCCGCAGCTGCTCGATGGTCTTGTTCTCGTACTTGTCGCCGTTGACGTGGACCTGCTTGAGGAGGACGACCTCCTCGAGCCACTTGGAGACCTTGCCGCTCGCGGCGCGCTCGCGCGCGTGCTCGGGCACGTTGGTCATCTGGCTGGCGGCGATGCGCAGCTCCTCGGCGCGGACGTCCTCGGGGACGTCCTCCTCGGAGACCCAGCGCGTCGCGGGACTGGCGGCGATGTGCAGCGCGATGTCCCGTGCGAACGCGGTGAAGTCGTCGTTCTTGGCCACGAAGTCGGTGTTGCAGTCGACCTCGACCAGCACGCCGACCTTGCCGTTGGCGTGGATGTAGGACTGGATGGTGCCCTCGGTGGCCTCGCGGCCGCCGAGCTTGGCGGCGCCGGCGATGCCCTTCTCGCGCAGGTAGGTGACGGCTCCGTCGACGTCGCCGCCCGTCTCCTGCAGCGCCTTCTTGCAGTCCATCATCCCCGCGCCGGTGAGGTCGCGCAGGGCCTTGACGTCCTTTGCGGAGATCGTGGGGGTGCTCACGGTGTGCTTCCTCTAGCTCTCGGTGGTCTCTGCCGTCTCGGCGACGGGCTCGGCTGCCGTCTCGGCCGGCGGCGGCGTTGCGGGATCGGGGGTGAGGTCCTCCGCGGGCGGTGCCGGGTGCGGCGAGTCGCCCTTGCGGTTGTCGCGCTGGACCGGAGCGACCTCGGTGTCGGCCTTCTGGGGCACGACGGGGTCGACCTGCGGGACGCCGCCCTCGGCGACCGCCTCGGCGACCTCCGCGTCGGCGACGCCGCGGTCGCCATCGCCCTCCGACTGCGTGAGGGCGGCCTGGCGCTCGGCCTCCTCGGCCTCGCGCTTGGCCTGCTCCTCCGCCTCGCGGCGGGCACGCTCCTCGGCCTCGGCCCGGGCCCGCTCCTCCGCCTCGCGGCGGGCGCGGTCCTCCTCCTCGCGGAAGAGGGACTGGCCCTCCTTCACGACATCGCCGATCGCATGCGCGATGACTGCGCAGGAGCGGATGGCGTCGTCGTTGCCCGGGATGACGAACTCGACGCCGTCCGGGTCGCAGTTGGTGTCGACCAGGCCGATGATCGGGATGCGCAGCCGCTGGGCCTCGCGCACGGCGATCGCCTCGGTCTTGAGGTCGATGATGAAGATGGCGTCCGGCGGGCGCTGCATGTTCTTCACGCCGCCGAGGTTCGCCCGCAGCTTCGCCAGGTCGGCCTCGGCCGACAGGCGCTCACGCGTCGGCAGGAGGGCCAGCTGGCCCTCGCGCTCGTAGCGCTCCAGATCGTGCAGCCGCTTGATGCGCAGGCTGATCGTCTGGAAGTTCGTCAGCAGGCCGCCGAGCCAGCGGTGGTTCACGAACGGCATGCCCGCGTCGGTGGCCACCTCGGCCACGGCGTCGCGGGCCTGCTTCTTGGTCCCGACGAACAGGACGGTGCCACCGCGGTGGCTGAGCGCGGACGCGAACTCCTGCGCGTTGTGCAGGAGCTCGTTCGTCTTCAGCAGGTCGATGATGTAGATGCCGCCTGCCTCACCGTGGATGAAGCGGCGCATCTTGGGGTTCCAACGGCGCGTCTGGTGACCGAAGTGGACTCCGGCCTCCAGCAGCTCCTTGATGCCGACGTCGGACATGGGTGCTGCTCCCTTGAGTGGTGAAAGTACGAAGTCCCGCGGGGGCAGAGCCGGTCCCGGCGTCGATGCGCCGGTCAGGGTCCAGCTCGTCCCGGACCCACGGGGTAGGTAACAGGAACCATCAAGTCTACGACGTGGCCGTCAGGCCACGTCGAGCACGCGCTCGTCGCGCGGTGGGCGCAGCCACACGATGTCGCCCGGGGTGAGGCCGAGGCGCTCGGCCTCGTCGCGCGTGAGCTGCACGCTCACCGACTCGTCGCCGTCGATGCGCAGCTCGGCGCGCACCTCGAACCCGAGGTGCACCACGCGGGTCACCAGCGCCTGCACGCCGTCGTCGACGGGCCGGCTGTCCACGACGATGTCGTGCGGGCGCACGAAGCGCTCGCCGAACTGGCTCACCGGGCCGAGGAAGCTCATGACGAACTGGTTGGCCGGCGCGTCGTAGAGCTCGCGCGGGTGGCCCACCTGCTCGATGTGTCCCTGGTTCATGACGACGATGCGATCGGCGACCGACATCGCCTCCTCCTGGTCGTGCGTGACCAGGACCGTCGTCACCGGCACCCGCTCGTGGAGGGCGCGCAGCCACTCGCGCAGCTCCGTGCGGACCTGGGCGTCCAGCGCTCCGAACGGCTCGTCGAGCAACAGGACGCTGGGCTCGACCGCCAGCGCGCGCGCGAGCGCCATCCGCTGGCGCTGGCCGCCGGACAGCTGGTTGGGGTAGCGATCCGCGTACCCGGCGAGCCCGACGATGCCGAGCAGCTCGTCGACCCGTGCCCGCGCCTGCGCCTTGGGCGTCTTGCGCACGGTGAGGCCGAACGCGACGTTGTCGCGCACGGTCATGTGCTTGAACGCGGCGTAGTGCTGGAACACGAAGCCGATGCCCCGCCGCTGCGGCGGCAGGCCGGTCGCGTCCTGTCCGTTGATCTCGACGCCGCCGCTGTCGGGCGACTCCAGCCCGGCGATGACGCGCAGCAGCGTGGACTTACCGGAGCCGGAGGGCCCGAGCAGTGCCGTCAGCGACCCGTCGGGCACCTCGAGCGAGATGCCGTCGAGCGCCGCGAACGTCCCGAACCGCTTGGTGACGTCGCAAACCGTGATCACGAGTCGTGTTCCTCTCGGCGCGGGTTGATCCTGGTCATGACGAGGAGCGTCAGCAGCGCGATCACCGCCAGCAGGGTGGACGCGGCGTATGCACCTGCGAGGTCGAAGTTCTCGAAGCGCTGCTGCACGAGCAGCGTCAGCGTCATGGTCTCGCCCGCGACACGTCCGGACACCACGCTCACCGCGCCGAACTCGCCGATCGCTCGAGCGACCGACAGGACGATGCCGTAGGCCAGACCCCACCGGATCGCGGGGAACGTGATCCGCCGGAACGTCGTCCACCCGCCCGCGCCGAGCGTCGCGGCCGCCTGCTCCTGTTCGTCGCCGATCTCGCGCAGGACGGGGGTCACCTCGCGGGCGACGAACGGGAGCGACACGAAGATCGTGGCGAGCACGATGCCGGGGACGGAGAAGATGATCTGGATGCCGTGGTCGGCCAGCCACGGGCCGAACCAGCCGGTGCGCCCGTAGAGCAGCACGAGCGACAGCCCGATGACGACGGGCGAGATGGCGAACGGCAGGTCGAGCAGACCGTTGAGCAGCGCCTTGCCGCGAAACCGCCCACGCGCCAGTGCGAGCGCCGTGAGCACCCCGACGATCGCGTTGAGCGGGACCGCGATGGCGGTCACCTCGATCGTGAGCCAGAACGCCGAGACCGCGGCGGGCGTCGTGATCGAGTCGATGACGGCTCCGACCCCGTGCTCGAACGTGCGGTAGAAGATGAGCCCGACCGGCGCGAGCAGCAGGAGCAGGAACCAGGTCAGTGCGACGACGCGCAGCCCGATGCGCCAGCGGCGCTCAACGATCATGGCGCGCCCCCCAGCGCCCCAGGCCGCGGATGCCCAGCAGCACGATCAACGAGATCGCCAGCAGGACGGTCGACACCGCCGCCGCGCTGATCGGCGCGTCGCTCTCGATCAGCTTGAACGCGTACACCGAGGAGACCTGCGTCTGGAACGGGATGTTGCCGGAGATGAGGATGACCGAGCCGAACTCCCCCACCGCGCGGGCGAAGGCGAGCGCGGCGCCGCTGAGCAGTGCCGGCACGAGGTTCGGCAGGATGATCCGTCGGAAGACCGTCGCGTTCGACGCGCCGAGCGACAGCGCCGCCTGCTCCATCTCGCGGTCGATCTCGATGAGGACCGGCTGGACGGCGCGGACCACGAACGGCATCGTCACGAACAGCAGCGCCAGCAGCACCGCGAGCTGCGTGAACGCGACGTCGGCGCCGATCGGGCTCCTGGGTCCGTAGAGCGCGAGCAGCGTCAGGCCGGCGACGATCGTCGGCAGCGCGAAGGGCAGGTCGACGAACGCGTTGACGAGCGCCTTGCCCCGGAACCGGTCGCGCACGAGGACCCACGCCATCAGCGTGCCCATCAC
Organism: uncultured Solirubrobacterales bacterium; assembly: GCA_963837655.1. GTDB lineage: Bacteria > Actinomycetota > Thermoleophilia > Solirubrobacterales > Solirubrobacteraceae > CAVVSD01. The sequence goes on along the minus strand of CAWIOK010000017.1, from coordinate 30,948 downwards.
GGCGTTGACCGCCGCTGCGACGATCGACACGCCCACCGTGAACGTGAGCGCCGACACGGCCTGCCGGTTGCTCACGGCCTCCCAGAACGTGCTCAGGCCGCCGTCGAACGCCCGTGCGACGACGGCCGACAGCGGCAGCAGCACGATGATGCTGAGCCACAGCGTGCCGATGCCGAGGCCGAGCATGCCCGCGGGCAGCCTGGCCCGGCGCGGCGACGCCGCCGAGGTGGGGAGCGCCGTGGCGCTCACTTGGCGGTCGACACCCCCGCCTCCTCCTCGATCTTCGCGATCGAACCCTGCTCGGGGTCGAACATCTCGTCGTTGATCTTCGGCCAGCCGCCGAGGTCCTCGATCGTGAACAGGCCGGACGGCTCCGGGAACGCGCCGGCGTGCTCAGCGAGCACGGCCTCGTTCACCGGCCGGTAGCCCCAGTTCGCAAAGCGCTCCTGGGCGGGGGCCGACAAGGCGTAGCCGACGAACTGCTTGGCCTGCACCGGGGCGTCCTTGGTCGTCGCGATGTCGATGTCGATCTTGATCGTGTCGTCCGGGACGACGTAGTCGAGGTCCTCGCCCTTCTTGTTGGCGGTGGTGGCCTCGTACTCGTAGGACAGGAGCACGTCGGCGTCGCCCAAGGTGAAGTTCTGCAGCGCCTCACGGCCGGACTTGTCCTGCACCTTCACGTGCTCGGTGAGCAGCTTGCGCACGTAGGCCAGGCCCGCCGCGGGGTCGTTGCCGCCGTCGGCGGCCTGTCCGTAGGCGGCGAGCAGGTTCCACTTCGCGGCACCCGACGTGAACGGGTTCGGCGTGAGGACCTTGACGCCGGGCTTGAGCAGGTCGTCCCACGTCTTGATGTTCTTCGGGTTGCCCTTGCGGACGACGAACGTCACGACCGACGTGGTGACGAGGCCCTTGTCGGGGCCGGCGTTCCAGTCGTCAGCGACCAGGCCGGCCTTGACGAGCCGCGTCATGTCGGGCTCGGTGGAGAACGTCACGACGTCGGCCTTCTGGCCCGCGTCGACCGCGCGGCTCTGATCGCCGGACGCGCCGTAGGACCCCTTGATCTCGACGCCTTTGCCCCCGGGGGTCTTCTGGAAGCCGGGGATGACCTCGTCGTAGACGACCTGCGGGGTCGAGTAGGCCACGAGGTTCAGCGTCGCCTTGGCACCGCCGCCGGATCCGGCCGACCCCGTGCTGCTGGCGCCCGTCTCGTCGGATGCCCCACCGCAGCCGGCGACACCGGCGAGCGCGAGTCCGGCGATGAGCACGAGCAACCTGTTCACGTCACGTCCCCTCCAATTACCTCAATACATATCGAGATTGGGGACAATAGCCGATAGGTAGGGTGCCGCGCCGGTGCGCCAGCACGCCACGAGCCGCGGAGGAGCCAGGGGCGCATTGGTCCTCGGGGCGCTCGGCGTGGTCTTCGGCGACATCGGGACGAGCCCGCTCTACACCGTCCAGACGCTCTTCGATCCTGGCGACCCGCACCCCGTCGCCGTGACCCAGGCGACCGTCTACGGCGTCATCTCGCTGATCTTCTGGTCGGTGACGCTCGTCGTCACCGTCAGCTACGTCCTGTTGATCATGCGTGCGGACAACGACGGCGAGGGCGGGATCATGGCTCTCATCACGCTGATCCGCCGCGGGCACATGTCCGGCACGCGGCGCACGAAGATGCTGCTTGCCGCGCTCGGCATCTTCGGCGCCGCGCTGTTCCTCGGCGACGGCATGATCACGCCGGCGATCTCGGTCCTGTCCGCGGTCGAGGGCATCGAGGTCGCGTCACCGTCGCTGAAGCACCTGGTGGTGCCCATCACGTGCGCGATCATCGTCGCGCTCTTCGGCCTGCAGCGCGTCGGGACCGCGACGGTCGGGCGGCTGTTCGGCCCGATCATGCTGATCTGGTTCACGGTGGTCGCGGCGTGCGGCATCGGGGGCATCACCAAGCACCCCGAGATCCTCCAGGCGCTCTTGCCGTCCCACGCGCTGGACTTCTTCTTCAACCACTTCTCGACCGCGTTCTTCGCGCTGGCCGCCGTGGTGCTCGCGTTCACCGGCGCGGAGGCGCTCTACGCGGACATGGGCCACTTCGGGCGCGCGCCGATCACGCGGGCGTGGCTGGCGCTGGTGTTCCCCGCCTGCATCCTGAGCTACCTCGGGCAGGGCGCGCTCATCCTCGACGACCACGCGAACATCAGCAGCCCGTTCTTCCTGCTCGTGCCCGGCTGGGGGCAGTGGCCGCTCATCTTCCTGGCGACGCTGGCGACGATCATCGCGTCGCAGGCGGTGATCACGGGCGCCTTCTCGCTCGTGCACCAGGCGATGCAGCTCGGCTACCTCCCCCGCATGCGCATCCGGCACACGTCGGCGCACGCCATCGGGCAGATCTACGTGCCGGGCATCAACTGGCTGCTCATGATCTGCGTGCTCGCGCTGGTGCTCATCTTCCAGAGCTCGGTCGCGCTCGCCTTCGCCTACGGCACGGGCGTCACGGCGACGATCACGATCACGACGCTGCTGTTCCTGTACATCGCGGTGCGCCGCTGGAACCCGCCGCGCTGGCTCGTGGTGGCGGGTGGCGGGAGCCTGCTGCTGCTCGACGTCCTGTTCCTCAGCGCGAACCTGACGAAGATCGGCCACGGGGCGTGGCTGCCCCTCCTCATCGGCCTGATCGCGTTCACGATCATGACGACCTGGCAGCGTGGCCGCGCGATCGTCAGCGTGCACCGGGAGCGCGAGGAGGGGTCGCTGCGCGAGTTCATCGACGAGCTGCACGACCGCCGGCTGTCGGTGAAGCGCGTCCCGGGGACTGCGGTCTTCCTGAACCGCACGAAGATCACGACGCCGCTGGCGATGCGCGAGATCGTGGAGCACCTGCACGTGCTGAGCGAGCACGTCGTGATCCTCTCGATCGAGACGCTCCCGGTGCCGCACGTCCCGCTCGCGGAGCGCCTGGTCATCGACGACCTCGGCTACACCGACGACGGCATCAGCCACGTCGGCGCGCGGTTCGGCTACATGGATGCGCCCAAGGTGCCGCCCGTCCTCGCGATGATCGACCCGGCCGACCTCGAGTCCCCGCTCGACGAGTCCGACGTCTCCTACTACCTCTCGGCGGTCGACCTCGCCCGCGGGCGACGGTCCCGGCCTCAGCCGCTGGCGCAAGGACCTCTTCCTGGCCACGTCACGCCTCACCTCCGACGCCGCCGAGTACTTCCACCTGCCACGCGAGCGGACCGTCATCGTGGGCTCGCGCATCGAGGTCTGAGACCGAGGTCTAGCCCGCGCGGGCGCGGTCCAGCGCCTCAGCGAGGTCCTGCGGCAGCGGCGACGTGCACTCGACGCGCTCCCCGGTCACCGGGTGCGTGAACGCCAGCCGGGCCGCGTGCAGGAACTGGCGCTGCAGGCCCAGCAGGCCCGCGTGCCCGTACTCCGGGTCGCCTGCGACCGGGTGCCCGATGGCCAGCAGATGCGCGCGGATCTGGTGCGTGCGCCCGGTCTCCAGCCGCACGCGCAGCAGCGTGAAGGCGGTCAGCGCCTCGGCGATCTCGAAGTGCGTGATGGCGGGCCGCGCGTCGTCGGTGTCGGTGGAGCGCCGCGTCCGGACGCGCCGGTCGCGGCCGAGCGGCGCGTCGATGGTGCCGGTCAGCGCGGGCGGGCGGCCCTCCACGAGCGCGATGTACTCGCGCTCGATGTCGCGGGCCGCCAGCTGCGCCTGCAGCGCGCGCAGCACCTCGTCGTTCTTCGCGACGACGAGCAGGCCGCTCGTGTCGCGGTCGAGGCGGTGCACGATGCCGGGCCGCAGCGCGTCGCCGCCGGAGGCGCGGCCGGCGAGCGCCTGCACGAGCGTCCCGTTCGCATGGCCGGCGGCCGGGTGCACGACGACGCCCGCCGGCTTGTCGACCACGAGGAGATGCGCGTCCTCCCAGACGACCTCGTGCGGCGCGGGCGGGCCCTCCCCCAGCGCGATCGGCTCGTGCGCATCGGCCTCGTCGACGTCCAGGAGCTCTCCGGCACGCACCTTGTGCCCCTTGCGCGCGGGCGCGCCGTCCACCAGGACCTGCCCGGCCGCGATGAGGCGCTGCGCGCGGGTCCGCGATCCGAGCCGCTCGGCCAGGAGCGAGTCCAGCCGCTCTCCCTCGTGCTCAGGCGGAACGTCGAGGCGCACTGGAGCGCTCCATGACCCACAGCAGCAGCAGCACGCCGAGCGTGACCGAGATGTCCGCGACGTTGAACGCAGGCCAGAAGTCGACGACCTTGATGAAGTCGACGACGGCGCCCTCGCGGACGCGGTCGATGACGTTGCCGAGCGCCCCGCCCAGCAGCATCCCCGTCGGCAGCCACACCAGCGGCTTGTCCGCGTTGCGCATGAAGTACCAGAGCAGCCCGGCGAGTGCGACGGCGACGATGATGCCGATCAGTGCCCCGGCGCCCTGCAGCGAGCTGAACGCGACGCCGGTGTTGCGGACGTTGACGAACCGGATGCCGAGGATCACGTCCTCGCTGCCGCCGCGGTCGATGCCGGCGTTGACGAGCGCCTTGGTGATCTGATCCAGGGCGATCACGGCGATCGCGACCGCGATCATCCGCGCCCAGGCGCGACCGACCATCAGCCGCGGATGACGCCCACGACGATCCCGCCGACGATCTGCAGCACGATCACGGCGACGATCGGGCTGAAGTCGAACGGGCCGAACTGCGGGATGACGCGCCGGAAGATCCGGAGGTAGGGCTCGCAGACGTCACGGAGGAACGAGATCAGCGCATCCGTCCACCGCGAGTACGGGATCCGCCCTCCGAACGCGAACAGGAGGTTGGACAGGATGTAGATGAAGATGATGATCGTGTAGACGAGGATCACCGCGCTGGCGAAGTCCGCGATGTCCCCGCGCGTCGTGGCCAGGACGGTCACCGGCCGCCGTCCAGGACTGCGTCGAGGGCATCGGAGAACGCGGTGCGCACGTTCCCGCGCTCCAGCGCGTCCAGCCCACGGGCGGTGGAGCCGCCCGGGGAGGTGACCTCGCGGCGCACGGCGAGCGTGTCGCCCCCGCGCTGCTGCAGGAGGGCGGCGGTGCCGCCCATCGTCCCGATGACCAGCTGCCGCGCGACGTCCGCGGGCAGGCCGCGGCGCACGCCGGCGTCGATCTGGGCCTCGGCGACGAGTGCGTAGTACGCGGGCGCGCAGCTCATGAGGCCCATCGCGGCGTCGATGAGCGCCTCGTCGACGGTCACGACCGGGCCGACGCGGCCGAAGAGCTCCAGCACGGTGGCCTCGAAGTCGCGGTCGGCCTCCGCGTCGCGCGCGTGGCAGCAGACGCCGCTCGCGATCTCGACGGGCGTGCTGGGCAGCATGCGCACGACCGGGACGCCGGGGTAGGCCGCCTTCAGGCTCGCCAGCGGCGTCGCCCCCAGGATGGAGACGACGGCCTTCGCCGCACCACCCACGTCCTCGGCGACCGCGGTCAGCCCCGCGGGCTTGTGGCAGAGCAGCACGAAGTTCGCGCGCCGCGCCAGTTCGGCGCTCGTGGCGACGGCCTCGCCTCCGACCTCGTCGGCAAGCTCCTTGGCCCGATCCGGCAGGAGATCCGTGCAGAGCACCGGCTGTCCCCATCCCCGGACGAGCGCCCGGGCCATGTTGCCGCTGCCGATGAGGCCGATCACGACTGGTTGAAGAAGCCCTTCTCGATGAGCCTCGCCCGCTCCTCGGCGGAGATCTCCACGTTGCGCGGGGTCAGCATGAACACCTTGTCGGCGATCCGCTGCATCCCGCCGTCGAGGGCGTAGGTGAGGCCGGAGGCGAAGTCGATCAGCCGCTTGGACAGATCGGTCTCCGTGCCTTGCAGGTTGAGGATGACCGGGATGCTGTCCTTGAACCGGTCGGCGACCTGCTGCGCGTCGTTGAAGCTCTTTGGGACCACGAGGTGCACGCGGACGTCATTCGACCGCCCGTTGCGTCCTCCTACCGGGCGCAACACACCCGTTGCGCGTCCACCGGCCTCGTCCTCGGAGAAGATGTCATCGAACTCGTCGCGACGGCGACGGCCGGCAAGGCGGCGCACATTCGGGCGCTCGCGGTATCGATCCTCCAGCTCCGCTTCGGGCTCGGGCTCCGGCTCGTCGTCGTAACGCTCCTCGGCGAGGCCGAAGTAGACGAGCGAGCGGTGCCATGTGTCGCGGAAGGCCACGGGTGAAGGTTATCCCTCCTGCGCGAAATTCCTGCTAAGAGCCTGTGCGGAACAGGACGGAGCCCAGACGGACGATCGTCGCGCCCTCCTCGACCGCCACCTCGAAGTCCTGCGAAGTGCCCATCGAGAGGTCGCGCAGGCCGTGCTGCTCCGCCAGCTCGCGCAGTGCCGAGAACCACCGCCGGCTGTCCCCCTCCAGCGGCGGCATCGTCATCAGGCCCACGGGCGGGACGGGGCAGCGCTCGAGGAACGCCCCCAGCTCATCGGGGTCGATGCCGCTCTTGCCGTCCTCGCGGGCGACGTTGACCTCGACGAGGATCTCCAATCCGGGCCGCGCGAGATCGCGATGGCGCTCGAGCCGGCTCAGCACGGAGTCGCTGCCGACGGAGTGGATGCGCTGGACGAGCGGGAGGATCTGGGGGACCTTGCGGCTCTGCACGTGCCCGATGAAGTCCCACGTGAAGCGATCGCCGTAGGCGGCGTGCTTGGCCTCGAGGTCCTGGGCGCGATTCTCGCCGACCCGCGTGATGCCGGCCTCGGCGAGAGCGCCGAGGTCCTCGAGCGCGACGTACTTCGTCGCCGCCACGATCTCGACGTCGCCGGGGTCGCGGCCCGCGCGCGCGGCTGCCGCGGCGATCCGGTCGCGCACGGCGGCTAGCTCAGCCACGCGACGCCTCCCTGTCGGCCGGTCGTGCCGTGGTCGCGGCGGTGCGAGAAGAAGCGGGCGTCGCACATCGTGCACAGACCGGCGTCGTGGATCGCCTCGACGCCCGCGGCGCGCAGCCTGGCCGCGGCGACCGCCTTGAGGTCGACGTTGCGGCCGTGTGCGGCCTCCGGGACGTCTGCGAACGCCGCGCGCACCTCGTCGCCGACCTCGTAGCAGCAGCCTCCGGCGCCGGGGCCGATCGCGGCCGCGACGGGCCCGCTGGCGCCGACGTCGCGCAGCGCGGCGACGCCCTCGGCCAGGACTCCGGACGCGAGGCCGCGCCACCCCGCGTGCACCATCGCGACCGCCCCGGGCGCGCTGAGGGCGACGGGAAGGCAGTCGGCGGTCAGGACCAGCGCCGCGACACCGGTGACGCTCGTGGCGATGCCGTCGGCCTGCGCTCGCTCCTCGCCGGGCGGGGTGCTCCGGCGCAGCACGACGCGGCCGTGGACCTGCGCGCAGCGCGCGATGGCCGTGCCGTCGGCGAGCTCGCGCAGGCGGTCATGATTGGCCGCGACGGCCTCGGGGTCGTCCCCCGTGCGCTCGCCGAGGTTGAGCGAGGCGAACGGTCCCTCCGAGACGCCGCCGTGGCGCGTCGTGAACAGCACGCGGGCATCGCCCAGCCGCGCAGTCAGGTGGTCGCCGTCCCACTCGATCACACGGGCGATGCTAGGGCGACGGCGATCTGCTCCGCGGCGTCGTCGCCGACGCGCCCGTCCAGCAGCGCGTCGCGGGCGGCGAGCAGGCGGCGTCCGACCTCGGGCCCGCGCGGCACCCCGGCGGCGAGCAGGTCGTCGCCGGTGATCGCCAGTCGGCGATGGCGGTCGGCCAGCAGCCACCGGCCCGCCTCGGCCGTCCCAGTGGCGGCGACGGCCTCGACGGGCGCGCCGTCGAACGCGCGTGCGGCAAGCGACGGCGGCGCTCCCGACACGTCGCGGGCGCGCACCGTGTCCGCCGCCGCGACGGCTCGCATCCAGCCGGCGGTGAGGCCCAGCTCGGGCAGGTCGCGGGCCACGGTCGCCAGCACGGTCAGCGCCGGATCGCCTGCACCGCCCAGCAGCTCCAGGGCACGCTCCACGCTGGCCCGGTGCACGTCCAGCCAGGGCGCCAGGCCAAGCTCGACGGCGCTCTGCAGCGCGCCGGCCGGGTCGGGCTCGGCGAGCGCGAGGCGCAGCTCGTTGCCGATCCGCGTCGGGGAGACCGTCGCGAGGGCTCCGCCGTCGACGGCGGCATCGGCCAGCGCGCGGGTGTCGGGCTCGATCTCGAAGGAGAGACGTGCGCGGTAGCGGGCGAGGCGCCAGAGGCGTGTCGGGTCGTCGAGGAACGAGCGGTCGTGGAGCACCCGCAGCAGGCCGGCCCGCAGGTCGGACTCCGCTCCCGGCGCCTCGCGCAGGACGCCGTCGGCGAGACCCAGCGCGATCGCGTTCACCGTGAAGTCGCGCCGCAGCAGGTCCTCGTCCAGGCCGGCCGGGCGCACGACGGGCAGCGCGCCGGGTGCCGGGTAGCCCTCGGCGCGGGTCATGGCGACATCGATGCGGCAGTCGCCGGACTGCACGGTCGCGGTCCCGAAGCGCTCGTGGCGTAGCGGCAGGCCGCCGAGCGCGGCCAGCAGCCACGCGGTGTCGCCCTCGACCGCGACGTCGAGCTCGGCGGGCGTCTCGCCGCGCAGCAGGTCGCGCACCGCCCCGCCGACGAGGTACGCGCCGCCGCCGCGCGAGGCCGCATCGAGCAGCGTCGCGCCGCACGGCATCGAGCGGAGGGTGTCGCGCAGATCGGACACGTGCGATGCACCATCTACCATCTGGTGGCCATGTCCCCACGCCGCCCCAAGCGGCTGTGGTGGCTCGTGGCCGGCGCGGCGGTGGCTCTGCTCCTGGCCGGTGCCGCTGCAGCCTTCGTCGTCATGAGATCCGGACAGGGCGACGTCTCCAATCCCGACGTCGCGTTCGAGGACACGACGGAGAGTGTCCCGGTCGCACCGGATCCCGTCGAGCCCGAGCAGTCCGACGACGGCAAGCCCGAGAAGCATCCCTCCGACGACGGGTTCAGCTGGCCGGTGTACGGCTACTCCAACGCCCGCACGCACTTCCTGCCCCTGAACACCCCGCTGCGCCCGCCGTTCCGCGAGGCGTGGTCGGTCACCGGCCGGGTCCTCCTGGAGTTCACCCCGGTGCTGTGCGGCAGGCGCCTGTTCCTGCTGAAGAACAACGGCGCGCTGTACGCGATCAGCCGCCTCGACGGCCGCATCGCGTGGAAGCGCAAGCTGGGGTCGCTGGCCGCCGCGTCACCCGCGTGCGACGGCGACTCGGTCTACGTGACGCTGCTGGAGCGCTACAAGGGGTCCCACGCGGGCCGTGTCGCAGCGGTCGATGCCGTCGACGGCCGCACACGCTGGTCGCGCAAGCTGCCCAGCCGGTCGGAGTCCTCGCCGGTCGTCGACTCCGGCCGCGTCTACTTCGGCACCGAGGACGGGACCGTCTACTCGGTGCGGACGTCCGACGGCGCCGTGCGCTGGCGGATGAGGGCCGACGGCGCGGTCAAGGGCGCGCTGGCGCTGGCCGACGGCAAGCTGTTCTTCGGCGACTACGCCGGCAAGGTGCACGCGATCCGGCAGTCCGACGGCGGGAAGGTGTGGGAGGCGGGCAGCGGCGGCTCGGTGCTCGGCCTGGGCGGCGGCAACTTCTACTCGTCGGCGGCGGTCGCCTACGGGCGCGTCTACATCGGGAGCACGAGCGGCGCCGTGTACTCGTTCTCGGCGAAGAACGGCCAGCTGGCCTGGCGGCACTCCACCGGCGGGTACGTGTACGCGTCGCCGGCGGTGGGACCCGGTCCCGGCGGGCGACCGACGGTCTTCATCGGCTCCTACGACGGGCGCTTCTACGCGCTCGACGCCCGGTCGGGCAAGCCGCGGTGGACCCGGCACCTCGGCTCGAAGATCTCCGGCTCCGCGTCGCTGATCGGCGACCTCGTGTTCGTCTCCGACCTGAAGTCGCGCACGTCGTGGGCGCTCGGGGCCGGGACGGGTGCGACGGTCTGGAAGACGAACCGCGGCGGCTTCAACCCCGCGATCTCCGACGGGCGGCGCATCTACTTCAACGGATACTCGTCGCTGTTCGGGCTCGACCCGGCCGGCGTGCACTACGACCGGCGCAAGAAGAAGGACTAGACGCGGACCGCGATCCCGGCGTCGGCGAGGTAGCGCTTGGCCTCGCCCACCGTGTGCTGGCCGTAGTGGAAGATCGACGCCGCCAGCGCCGCGTCGGCACCGGCCCGCAGCGCGTCGGCGAGGTGCTCGAGGTTCCCGGCGCCGCCGGAGGCGATGACGGGCACGTCGATCGCGCCGCTCACCGCCGACGTCAGGCCGAGGTCGTACCCGTGCTCGGTGCCGTCGCGGTCCATGCTCGTGAGGAGGATCTCCCCCGCGCCGCGCCGCACGCCCTCCCGCGCCCACTCCAGGACATCGCGGCCGGTCGGGGTGCGGCCGCCGGCCACGTGGACCTCCCAGCCGAGATCGCCCCCACCCACCCTCGCCTTCGCATCGATGGCCAGGACGACGCACTGGATGCCGAACACGTCCGCGAGCTCGTCGAGCAGCTCGGGCCGGGCGACGGCCGCCGAGTTGACCGACACCTTGTCGGCGCCGGCGTCGAGCACGGCCTGCGCGTCGTCCACCGAGCGGATCCCGCCGCCGATCGTGAACGGCACGAACACGTCGTCGGCGGTCCGACGGGCGAGCTCGACGATCGTGTCGCGCTTGCCCGACGTCGCGGTGATGTCGAGGAAGACGACCTCGTCGGCGCCCTCGGCGTCGTAGCGCGCCGCGAGCTCGACCGGATCGCCCGCGTCGCGGAGGTCGATGAAGTTGGTGCCCTTCACGACGCGCCCTGCGTCGACGTCGAGGCACGGGATGACCCGCTTGAGGTGCACCAGACGCTCAGCTCTCGTCGAGCGCGGCCTGCGCCTCGGCGACGGTGAACCGCCGTTCGTAGAGCGCCTTGCCGCTGATGACGCCCGCCAGGTTCACCTGGCGCAGCTCCGCGAGCGCCTCCAGGTCGGCGAGCTGCCCGATGCCCCCCGAGTACAGGAAGCGCCCTCGCACGACCGCCGCGATGCGCTTGACCTCCTCGAGGTCAGGCCCGTCGAGCATCCCGTCGCGGTCGACGTTCGTGTAGATGAACTGCTTCACGCCGCGGTCCTGCAGCCGTCCGATGACGGCCTCGGCCGGCATCTGCGTCGTGTGGGTCCATCCGGCGGTGGCGATGAGCCCGCCGCGTGTGTCGACCGCCACCAGCACGCGCTCGCCGTACGCCGCGACGACGTCGTCGAGGAAGTCCACGTCGGTGTACGCGGCAGTGCCGATGATCACACGGTCCGCGCCGGCACGCAGCGCGTCGCGGACGGCCGGCAGCGAGCGCAGGCCGCCCCCGTACTGGACGGGGATGCCGAGCTCGTGCTTGATGCGCTCCAGGTGATGCAGGCTGCGAGGCGATCCGTGACGGGCGCCGTCGAGGTCCACGACGTGCAGGAAGCGAGCGCCGGCGTCCATCCAGGAACGGGCCGCCTCGAGCGGGTCGTCCTCGTAGACGGTGACGTCGTCGAAGCTCCCTTGGCGCAGGCGCACGGCCTTGCCGTCGGAGATGTCGATCGCGGGATAGAGGATCACGCGACCGGGGTTCTGGTTGCGATGTTCACGAAGTTGCGCAGGAGGGTCAGGCCGGCCGTCGAGGACTTCTCGGGGTGGCACTGGGCGCCGAAGACCGCCTCGCGGCCGACGAACGAGACGAACGGCGCACCGTACTCGCCGGTGCCGAGCACGATGTCCTCGTCGGCAGGGACGGGAACGTAGCTGTGCACGTGGTAGAAGGCGGTGGTCTCGCCGAGGTCGGCGATGAGCGGCGACGGGCGCCGCCACGTCACGACGTTCCACCCGATGTGCGGGAGCTTCAGACCGGCGGCGTCCAGACGCACGACCTCGCCGGGCAGCAGCCCGAGGCCGGTCGCGCCGCCGTGCTCGGAGGAGCGCTCGAAGAGCAGCTGCATCCCCAGGCAGAGCCCGATGACCGGCACCCCCGCGCCCGCGCGCTCGCGGACGAGCTCGTCCAGGCCGCTGGCGCGCAGCCGCCGCATCGCCTCCGGGAACGCCCCCACGCCGGGCACCACGAGTCCGTCGGCCGCCGCGAGCACCTCGGGGTCTGGTGTGAGACGCGGCTCGCCGCCGACGCGCTCAAGGGCCTTCTCCACCGACCGGCGGTTGCCCATGCCGTAGTCGACGATCCCGATCATTGCGTCAGGGTGCCCTTGGTGGACGGAACCCCTGTCTCCGTCGGATCGATCGCCGTCGCAACGCGCAGGGCGCGCGCGAAGGCCTTGAAGGCGCCCTCGATGAGGTGGTGGGCGTTCGTACCCGTCTCCAGCGTGATGTGCAGGGTCAGCCGGGCGGTGCTCGCGACGGCACGCATGAACTCCTCGGCCAGCTCGTGCTCGAACCCGCCGGTCACGCCGGGCGGGATCGCGACGCCCTGCCACACCAGCAGCGGGCGACCGGAGATGTCCAGTGCGCACGACGCGCGCGCCTCGTCCATCGGCACGACGGCGTGGCCGTAGCGCGTGATGCCCGCGCGGTCGCCCAGCGCCTGCGTGAGCGCCTGCCCCAGGACGAGGCCGGTGTCCTCCACGGTGTGGTGCGCGCCCGTGCCCAGATCCCCGCGGACGTCGACGTCGAGATCCAGCCGCCCGTGGCGGGCGACCAGGTCGAGCATGTGGTCGAAGAACCCCACGCCGGTGGTGCGCGTCCCCGCGCCGGTGCCGTCGAGCGCGAGCCCGAGTCGGATGTCGGTCTCCCCTGTCGTGCGGGTGATGTCGGCGGCGCGTGTCACGGCCGCGGATTCTCCACCAAGGCACGCGCCTCCATCGACTCGGCGTGCACCGGCAGGCCCTCGGCCCGCGCGAGCGCCGCGCCGGCCGTCGCCAGCGGCCCGACGGCTCCGTCGACGTGCACCTCACTCACACGCCGGCGGAACGCCCGCGGGGAGAGCCCGGATGCGAAGCGCGCGGCGCCGTTGGTCGGCAGGCAGTGGTTGGAGCCGACGACGTAGTCGCCGAACGCGGTCGCGCCGGAGCGACCCACGAAGATCGCACCGGCGGCGCGCACACGAGGCGCCAGGCGCTCGGCGGCCGGCCCGACGAGCTCGAGGTGCTCGGGCGCGAACGCCTCCGCGAACGCGAGCGCCGCGTCCATCGACGGCGCGTCGGCGAGCGCGATCCCGGCCGGATCGGACGTGGGCCGGTCCGCCGCCAGCTCGGCGACCTGCGCCGCGACGGCGTCCAGCAGCTGCGGATCGTCGGAGGTCGCCGCCACGACCGTCTCCGGGCCGTGCTCACCCTGGGCCAGCAGGTCGAGGGCGATGAGGCGCGGATCGGCGGTGCCGTCGGCGAGGACGAGCACGTCGCTGGGTCCGTAGAAGCCGTCGATGCCGACGCTCCCGGAGACCTGACGCTTGGCCTCCTGGCTGTACAGGTTGCCGGGACCGCAGATGACGTCGACGCGGGCGACCTCGTCGGTGCCGTAGGCCAGCGCCGCCACCGCGTGCGCACCGCCCATCGCGTACACCTCGGTGACGCCGAGCAGCGACGCGGCGCCGCGGATGACCGGGTGCACCGGCGGGGGCGTCGCGACGCAGACCTCCTCGACGCCGGCAGCCCGTGCGGTCACCACGCCCATGACGAGCGTGGAGGGCAGCGGGACGCGGCCGCCGGGGACGTACACGCCCGCACGACGGACGGGGACCTCGCGCAGCACGATCCGCTGGCCCTGCGGGAGCGTGATCTCGTGGTCCTCGCCGGCCGCTGCGGTGGCGACGAACATGACGTTCGCGATCGCCGTGTGCAGGCCCGCCTCGACCTCGGGCGCGAGCGGCATGGCCAGCTCGTCCGCGGTCAGCCGCACGGGGCCGCCGTCGCCGCCGTCGTGGCGGGCGACGAGCTCGCGCAGCGCCGCGTCGCCCCCGTCGCGCACGGCCGCGACGAGGTCGGACACCGCATCGGCCACCGACGCTCCGCCGGGGGTCATCGCGCGGACCCGCGCGGCGACGCCGGCCGGATCGTCGCCGACCGCGAGGCGCTCAACGCGCAACGCGCACCGCCTCCGCCTCGCGCAGCCGGTCGACGAGCGCGTCGACGGCCACCGCCTTCAGCTTGTGCGCGACCGGGTTGGCGATGAGCCGCGCCGTCGACAGGAACAGCTCCTCGCGCACGACCAGCCCGTTCTCACGCAGCGTCGTGCCCGTCGCCGTGAGGTCGACGATCGCCTCGACGAGGCCGGTGAGCGGCGCGAGCTCGACCGATCCCTTGACCTCCACGATCTCGGCCTGGCGACCGGTGCGCTCGAAGTAGTCGGCCGCGGTCTTCGGGTACTTCGTGGCGACGCGGATCACGCCCAGGCGACGCAATGCCTCCGCCGCAGGATCCGGGCCGGAGACGGTCGCGAGCACCATCATGCACGGCCCGTAGCCGAGATCGAGCAGCTCGTACACGTGGCGCTCGGACTGCTCGGTGAGCACGTCCTTGCCGGTGAAACCGACGTCGGCCGCCCCCGCCTCGACGTAGGTGGGCACGTCGGACGGGCGCATCGTGACGATGCCGACGTCGCCGAAGAGCAGCTTGCGGTCGTTGGAGCGCACCTCGGACGTGTCGACGTCGAGCCAGTCGAGGCGGTCCAGCGTCTCGGAGAAGAGGGCGCCGCGCGGCACTGCGATGGTCAGATCAGGCATGGCCGTTGCTCGCGGTCAGGGCTTGGTGGAGGTCGTCGATGCGCAACGCGAAGCCGACGGCGGGCAGCGAGCGGCCGAAGCGCCCGAGCAGGTCGTCGTAGCGGCCGCCGCCGCCGAGCGGCGTGCCCAGCCCCGGGTCGTAGACCTCGAACACCGCGCCCGTGTAGTAGCCCAGGTCGCGTGCGAGTCCGAGGTCGAAGACGAGCCGGCGCGCGACCTCCGGCTGCAGGCGCTCGTAGAGGCGCAGCAGGCCGTCGGCGGCATCGCCGATCGCGTCGCCGACCTCCTCGAGCACCTCGGGTCCTCCGCGCAGGCGCGCGACGCGCAGGAGCAGGTCCGCGCGGGCGTCGTCGATGCGCAGCACGCTGAGCTCGCGCTCCATCCCGACGAAGTCACCGGTGGCGAGCTCGCGCATGATCCGCTCGCGTGCACCGTTGTCGACGCCCGTCTCCTCCAGGAGCCGCGGGAACAGCGCGGCGTCGCCAAGGCCGATGCGGAACTGGCGCAGCCCGATCGCCTCCAGCGCGCGGCACAGGACGGTCAGGGCCTCGGCGGTCCCATCGCGTGACGGGACGCCGACCAGCTCGATGCCCGCCTGCAGGAACTCGCGCGACATCCCGCGGTGCGGGCGCACCGTGCGGTAGACCGGCGCGACGTAGCAGAAGCGCAGGGGCGGCTCGGAGGTCGCGTAGCGCGTCGCGATGACCCGCGCGATGGGGACGGTCATGTCCGACCGCAGCACCAGGACGGCGCCGTGGTCGTCGACCACGCGGTAGGCCGGGCGCGCGCCGATGTCGGCACGCGACAGCACCTCCTCGTACTCGAGGGCCGGTGTCGTCACCTCGCCGTAGCCCGCCTCGGCGAACACGCCCTTGAGCGTGCCGACGATCGAGCTGAGCTCGCGCATCTCGTCCGGGAGGATGTCCCGGGTGCCTGATGGGATGGGCAGGATCGCCACGCGCGACGAGCGTATAAGCCTCGCGCGCGCGGGCTCGGTCAGGCGGGCACGGGTTCGGTGGCGACGCGCTCGATGCGCGCGCCCAGGTCCCGCAGTCGCTCGTCGATGCGCTCGTAGCCGCGGTCGATCTGGCGGATGTTGCCGATCTCCGAGAGACCCTCGGCGCACAGCGCCGCGATGAGCATTGCCATTCCCGCGCGGATGTCCGGGGACTCGACGCGCTCGGCGCGCAGCCGGCTGGGGCCGCTGACGATCGCGCGGTGCGGGTCGCACAGCGTGATGTCCGCGCCCATGAGCACGAGCTTGTCGGTGAAGATCAGGCGGTTCTCGAACATCCACTCGTGGATGAGGACCGAGCCCGAGCATTGCGTCGCGAGCGCGACGGCGATCGACGTGAGGTCGGCTGGGAACGCCGGCCACGGCCCGTCCTGCACCTTGATCTTGTGCTCGCCGACGTCGCGGGCGACCACGAGGTCCTGGCCGCCGGGGACGAGCACGTCGCCGTCGTCGAGGATCGAGCGTAGGCCCAACCGGTCGAAGACGAGCCGGATCATTCGCAGGTCGTCCTCGATGACGTCCTTGATGCGCAGCTCGCCGCCCGTGACGCCGGCGAGCGCCATGAACGACCCGATCTCGATGTGGTCCGGGCTGATCCGGTGCACGCAGCCGTGGAGATCGGTGCGGCCTGACACGGTGAGGACGTTGGAGCCGATCCCCTGGATGTCGGCGCCCATCTTCTGCAGCATCCGGGCGAGGTCCTGGACGTGCGGCTCACAGGCCGCGTTGCCGATGACGGTCGTGCCGGGAATGCGGGCGGCGGCCAGCAGCGCGTTCTCGGTGCCCATCACGGACGGCTCGTCCATGAAGACGTCCGTCGCGCGCAGGCCGCGTGGCGCACGCAGGTCGATGTCGCGGTCGAAGACGAAGTCGGCACCGAGCGCGCGGAACGCGTCGAGGTGCGGATCGAGGCGTCGGCGACCGATGACGTCGCCGCCCGGCGGCGGCATGACGGCGCGGCCGAAGCGAGCGAGCAGCGGGCCCGCCAGCAGGAAGGAGGCGCGGATGCGCTCCGACAGCTTGCGATCGACCGCGACGCAGTCCGGGCTCAGGTTCCCGGCGCACAGCGTGACCTCGTTCTCAGCGGTCCACGCGACGCTGACGCCCATGTGCTCGAGCAGGCCGAGCATCGCCTCCACGTCCTTGATGCGCGGGACGTTGCGCACGACGATCTCGTCCTCGGTGAGCACGCTCGCAGCGAGGATGGGGAGGGCGCCGTTCTTGTTGCCGGCGGGCACGACGGTGCCGGACAGTTGGGCGCCGCCGTGGATGAGGAACTTCTCCATGAGCGGTCGAGTGGTGCCTGCGGCGGAGGTGGGTGCCGGAGGCCCGTCGAGCGTAGCAACGGTCTCTGGGGGGAGTACGGTGACAGCCATGTCGGTTCGGGTTTCGCGCGACGAGGCATGGTCCCTGCTGTCGGAGTGGGTGACTTCGGAGTCGCTCCGCCGCCACTGCCGCTGCGTCGAGGCAGCAATGCGCGCGTATGCAGGCAACAACGGCGAGGACGCCGAGCTCTGGGGCGTGACCGGGCTCCTGCACGACGCCGACTACGAGCGGTTCCCCGACATGGACGACACCACGTCCGGGCACCCGCGGACGATCATGGCCGAGCTCAAGCGCCGCGACGCGCCGCCGGAGATGGTCAGGGCCATCGCGTCCCATGCTGACTTCCTCGGCGTCTCGCGCGACAGCCAGATGGAACGCACGCTCCACGCGGTCGACGAGCTCTCGGGCTTCCTGGTCGCGTGCGCGGTCGTGCGCCCGGCGGGCATCCACGGCCTCACGCCGAAGTCAGTCAAGAAGAAGCTGAAGGACAAGTCGTTCGCGGCGGCCGTCGACCGCGAGGACGTCCGCACGAGCGCCGTGGAGCTCGGCCTCGACTTCGACGAGCACGTGACGTTCGTGATCGCCGCGATCGAGGAGCACGCCGCCGAGCTGGGGCTCGACGGCGCCGCCTCGTCCTCCGCTGCCTAGGTCAGCGCGACCAGCGCAGCGACGAGCTCCTCCTCTGCGCAGATGAAGGGCGAGTGGTCGGAGTCGATCTCCGTCACGGTCGCGCAGGGGCTCTCGTCGATCATCCGGCGCTGCAGCGCGATCGGGATCGCCCGGTCGTCGGTGCACGCGATGTAATGGCGCTCGATGCTCCCGGCGCCCTCCGCCGTGATCTCCACGGGCATCCCCAGCGGCGGCAGCGGCTGCGGGTTGAGCTGGGCGACCGCGGCATCGGCGTCCGACTCCGAGCAGCGGTGGTAGAAGGCGGCCCGGGCGGCCCAGTCCGGGATGAGCGCGTCGGGCGGGGCGATCTCGCAGTTCGGGACGACGATGTCCTCGGGGTTCTCCGGCAGCCCCGCGAGGTACTGCAGGCTCTCCCCGTTCTTCGGGAGGAACGCGGTGAGGTACACGAGCTTGGCGATGCGGTCGGCCTTGAGCTCGGCGGCCTGCGTCACCGCGATGCCGCCCATGCTGTGGCCGACGAGGATCACCGGATCGCCGTCGTCGCCGACGACCTCCGCGACGCGCTGCGCGTAGAGGTCGAGCGTCACCTGCTCGTGCGGCGTGGTGTCGGCGCCGTGGCCGGGAAGGTCGAACGTGTCGACCTCGTGGCCGGCCGCCGCCAGATCGCGCGCCAGCGCGTCGAAGCACCACGCGCCGTGCCAGGCGCCGTGGACCAGCACGAAACGTGCCATTCGGTGTCTCTCCCCCTCGTTCGGTGTCGAAGCGAGGGCGATCCTCCCGTATCTAGCTCACGCTGCGCCAGCGACCGCCGGCCTTCGCCCACTCCAGTAGGTGCGGCGTGCCACAGAACGCATCCCCGATGCGGTGGGCGCCGCGGTGGCGGACGAGGAGCACGGCGTGCTCGTCGACCGCGTTCGCGCACCACGCGCAGCGGCCGAGACCGTTGTGCGCCGGACCCGGCTCCGCGCCGGGCAGCCAGTCGGCTCCCTGGATGACCCACGGCACGACGTGCTCGAGCCGGCAGAACACCGCCCTTCGCTCCCCTGCGGGCTCCGCGGCGCGGTACCCGGCGTCGGGCGCGACGGGTGTGGCGCACCAGGTGCAGGTGAGCTCGCTCATGGTCGGCAGGAGCGTACCGACGCGTCCGGCTGGCTATCTTGGCTGCCCATGGCGCTCAAGATCACCGTGCTGGAGGGCGACGAGACCGGCCAGGAGCTGCTCGAGCAGGCACTGCGCGTGCTCGACTCCGACGTCATCGGCATCGACGTCGAGCTGCAGTCCTTCGACCTCTCGCTCGAGATGCGGAGAGCGACCGACAACGAGATCGTCCATGAGGCCGCCCGTGCGATGAAGGAGGCGGGCCTGGGCATCAAGGCCGCCACCATCACGCCCGAGGGCAAGGATGACGTCGGTTCGCCGAACCGCATCCTCCGCGAGGAGGTCGACGGCAAGGTGATCATCCGCACCGGGCGGCGCATCCCGGGCGTCTCCACCGTCGCCGGCGTGCACTACCCCATCTCGGTCGTGCGGATGGCCGTCGAGGACGCCTACGGTGCCAAGCAGTGGCGCGAGGGCGACGAGGGCGCGGGGGACGAGATCGCCTACCGCACCGAGAAGGTCACACGCTCGACCTGCCGCCAGGTCGCCGAGTACGCGTTCCGCACCGCCGACAAGGTGCGCGGCAAGGTCTACGGCGGCCCGAAGTGGACGGTCTCCCCCGTCTACGAGGGCATGCTGAAAGAGGAGCTCGACGCGGCGTCCGCGCGGCACCCCGGCGTCCCGTACCAGCCGGTGCTCATCGACGCGACGTACGCCGGGCTCATCGGCGGCGCGGCCGATGTCCCGCTGGTCATCCCCGCGCTGAACCGGGACGGCGACTGCCTCTCGGACCTCGTCATGCCGATGTTCGGCTCCATCGCGGGTGCCGAGTCGGTCCTGCTGAGCTTCGACGACGACCTCGAGATCGACGTCGCCATGGCGGAGGCTCCGCACGGCACCGCACCCGCGCTGCAGGGCAAGGACATCGCCAACCCCATGGCGATGCTGCTGTCTGTCGGCGCCGTCCTGCACTACGCCGGGCGCAAGGGGTTCGAGGGCGCCGAGCAGGCCTCACGCGCGATCTACGAGTCGGTCCTCGAGGCCGTCTCGGCCGGCATCAAGACGCCGGATCTCGGCGGCAACGCCGGCACCACCGAGTTCACCACCGAGGTCGTGGCCCGTGTGCGCACCAAGCTCGAGGTCTGGGGCTCGCTGGGTAGCAGCGTGTAGTCGCGTAGGCTCTCCCTGCCGCTGCAAGACGTCATGCAGGATCCGCCGTTCCGTCCGGAGCGCTGCGTAGCTTGGCGAACACATGTTCCCGTCGCCTGCCAATCCCACCTTCCTCCGCCGAGTCGCCGGAACGTTCCGCGCATTCGCCCTGCTCGAGGACCCCGAGCTCGAGGCTCGGATCGCCCATGAGTCCACGCCCGCGCGCGCTCACCACGGGCGCACCGCAGCCGCACGGCTGCAGTCACGCCACCGCCTCCGCCGCCCGGGTGTCCCCCAGGCGACGGAGCAGCCCTGCCGCACGCCGCTGGTGCGCGGGACCGAGCGCGTCTAGTCCCAGCTGCTGGCCGCGCGGCGCTGGACCATCGCGCGGAACTGGCGTGTCGTGTTCGGCAGCAGCTCGCCGGTGCCCCAGTCGACGATGACGGCGTACTGGCGGACGAGGTCGAGCACGTCGAGCTCCCCGTCGCGGTACCTGCGCGCCACGTCGTCCGCGTCGGCGTCCAGCCACCCCCGGCGCTCCTGCCGGATACTCGTGCGCTCCTGCTCGGTGGCAGACGCGTCGACCTCGTACTGCGAGAGCTCGGCGTCGACCTCCTCGATGACCACGCCGTAGTCCTTGCGTGCCCGCGCGATCGTGACGTACCCGTCGGCGACGTCCTCGCGGACGTCCACCGGCTCGCGCTCCAGCGGATCGCCGTAGCCGCCGCCACCGGCTGACGGACGGGTGAAGAAGTCGCCCTCCTCGATCGGCACGTTGGAGAAGATCGCGCCGAGGAAGCGCTCGTCGTCGGTGCCGGGGTTCAGCCACACCCCGTGCGGGCTGGACGGCAGGCCGCCCTCGATCCCCCAGGTGATCGAGCGTGCGCGGTCGCAGCAGTAGGAGATGACCGTACGCTCGGCCTGGGTGAGCGTGGCGCCCTTCTCCACGCCGCAGCCGCCGCGGAAGCGCCCTGGGCCGCCGGAGTCGGCGACGATCTCGTGCCCGCTCGTGACGACCGGGCTGAGGCGCTCCTGGCCCTCCAGCGGCTGGACCGCCAGCCCGACGCCGAACACCGGCGACGTGCAGTTTGATCCGTCGCGGCCGTTGCGGCCGCCCCAGCCGCCGACCATCCAGTCGTACCACATGAAGAACGGCCGATCCTCGCTGCGCGCGTCGCGCCCGCCGACCAGGAGGTACTCGAGGTTGAACGAGCACGCGATCGCCCGCTCGGGCACGATCTGCGACCAGATCTCGAAGGCGCAGGCCATGATCTTCTCGTACGGGCCTGAGCAGAAGCCGGTCACCGCGACCGGCCACGGCGCGTTGACCACCGTCCCCTCGGGCCCGAGGTCGATGTCCACCGCCCGGTAGAAGCCGGAGTTCAGCGGGACCTCGGGGAAGAACGTCTTCGTCCCGCCCACGACGCCCGACATCGCCGAACCGAACCCGGCGTTCAAGAAGGTCCCGACCGCCGCGTGCGACCCGGTCAGGTCGTAGCGGATCTGATCGCCGTCGATCTCCATCCGGACCTTGATCGGGATCAGGCCCTCCTCGAGGGTCGGATCGGAGTCGAGGTAGTCCTCCGTCTCCCACACGCCGTCGGGCAGCTCGGCGATGCGCGTTCGCGTGAGGTTCTCGACGTAGTCCTGGACCTCGGCGAACGCGGTGACGATCGTGTCGTGCGAGTACTTGTCGACGAGCCGGAGGATCTCGCGCTCGCAGACCCGGGTCGCCTCGGCCTGAGCCTTGAGATCGCCCTCGGTGTCCTCGGGCGCACGGGTGTTGGACAGGATCAGCCGCGCGACGTCCGCGAGGTAACGACCGCGATCCCAGATGCGGACCGGCGGGATGCGCTGCCCCTCGCCGAAGTGATCCTGGGCGGTCACGTCGAACGACCCCGGCACGGTGCCGCCGACGTCCGCCCAGTGCCCGTTGGACTGGGCATAGGCGATGATCTCGTCGTCGACGAAGATCGGGCGGATGATCGAGACGTCGTTGAAGTGCGTCCCGCCCAGGTACGGATCGTTGACGGCGAAGACGTCGCCCGGGTTGATGTCGTCGCCGAACGCCTCGATGACAGCTTTGGCCTTGAAGTGCAGCGTCCCGACGTGCACGGCGATGTCCTGGCTGCCCTGCATGACGGTGTTGCCTTCGGCATCGCACAGCGCGGAGGAGAAGTCGCGCGCGTAGATCACGAAGGAGTGACACGTGCGCAGGATCTGCTCGGCCATGAGGTCGACGGTGGTGATGAACGCGTTCTTCAGGACCTCGAAGGTCACCGGGTCCAGCGTGTAGTCACGGCGCGCGGGAGCGGTCACGAGAGGTCCTCCGGGGCGATGGTCATGCGGATGATGAGATGCGGGTCGACCTCCGCCGTGACGCCGGGCGGGACGACGATGGTGGAGTCCAGCTGCTGCACGATGGCGGGACCCTCGAGCCGGGTGCCCGCGCGGAGCGCCTCGCGATCGAACACCGGCGTGTCGAGCGCCTCCTCGTCCTCGTCGAAGTGCACAGGCCGTCGTGCGACCGGCTCGGGTAGCGGCGCGTCCGGCGCGGGCTCGAAGCGGGTGAGCTCCGGCTTGGGCGTGACGCCCACCGCGCGCAGCGCGAGCTGGTAGATCTCGACGGGCGCGCCGTCCTCCCGGTTGTAGGCGAACTCGCGCTCGTGCTCCTCGTGGAACTGCGTGACGACACCGGCGATGTCCACCGGGCCGGCCGGGATCTCGACCGAGAGCGAACGCCACTGGCCGAGGTAGCGCATCGCGATCGTGCGCTGGAACGACATCCGGTCCTCGAGCACACCCTCCGCGCGCAGGCGCGCCTCTCCCTCCTCCTCCAGCTTGGCGAACTCGGCGTCGATCTCCTCCGGGCTCGCGGCGTCGACGTGGCGGAGATACATCTCCGACAGGTCGTGGCGGACGTCGACGAGCAGGCACCCCAGCGCCGACGTGATGCCAGGGTGCGGCGGCACGATGACGGTCGGGATGCCGAGCTCCTTCGCCAGCGCCGCCCCGTGCAGCGCGCCCGCGCCGCCGAACACCACGAGGGCGAACTCACGCGGGTCGTAGCCGCGGCGGATGGAGATGAGGCGCACCGCGTCGGCCATGTTGGCGTTGGCCACGCGCAGGATCGCCCTGGCGGTGTCGGTGACTCCCAGCTCCAGGCGCTCGCCGATCCGGCCGACGGCATCCGACGCCGCGTCGACGTCCAGCTCGACCGCGCCGCCGACGAGCTCACCGCCGAGGCGCCCGAGGACGACGTTGGCGTCGGTGTTCGTCGGCTCATCGCCGCCGCGGCGGTAACAGGCGGGACCTGGGTCGGCTCCGGCCGACTGCGGGCCGTTGCGCAGCGACCCACCCGGGTCCATCCACGCCAGGGAGCCGCCGCCGGCGCCGATCGTGAGTATCTCGATGCTCGGGAAGCAGATCGGGTGTCCGTACTCGACCCCCCACTCGTTCGTCGTGCGCATCTCGCCCTCGTGCACGAGCGAGATGTCCGTGCTGGTGCCCCCCATGTCCAGGCCGATCGCGTTGTCGAACCCGCAGAGTCCGGCGATGTGACGGCAGGCAATGGCGCCGGCGGCGATGCCCGATGCGGCGATGCGCCCCGCGAAGCGGCGCACAAGCTTGCCCGTCATGACGCCGCCGCCGGAATGGAGGATCAGCAGGTCACCGGCGTAGCCGCCGTCGGCGAGGCGATCCTCAAGGCGCTGGACGTAGCCGGACACCAGCGGCGACAGCACCGCGTTGGCGACCGTGGTGGAGAAGCGCTCGAACTCGAAGATCTCCGGAAGCGTCTCGCTGGATGTCGACACGAACACCCCTGGCAGCTCCTCCTCGAGGATCTCCCGCATCCGGATCTCGTGATCGGGCTTCGCGTAGGAGTTCACGAAACACACCGCGACGGTCTTCACCTCGCGGCGCTTCAGCTGCGCCGCCAGGGCCCGCGCCTCCTCCTCGTCCAGCGGTGTCAGCACCGTGCCGGCGTAGTCGATGCGCTCGGTCACCTCGAAGCGGTCACGCCGTCGGATGTACGGCGGCGTGACGTCCTTGTACGCGTCCCAGAGGTCGTCCTTCGTGCCCCGGCGGATCTCCAGCACGTCGCGGAAGTTGCGGGTGGTCACCATAGCGGCCGACTGAAAGCGCCTGGTGATCAGTGCGTTCGTTGCCACCGTGGTCCCGTGGGAGAACAGTGACACGTCCGCGAGTGCGACATCACCGGCCTCCACCCCGTGCATCACGCCCTCCATCGGGTCTGCAGGGGTGCTGGGGACCTTGGCGACGCGGACGTCGCCGGTCTCCTCGTCCAGGACGAACACGTCGGTGAAGGTGCCGCCGACGTCAACGGCTACGCGAAGTCTGGGCATGGGCGTCCTCGTGGTCGGTGGATCTGCGTTCCGACGGGGTGGACGGTCCCGCCGCGTACCCAGCAGGCATACCCGACCGGCGCCCGATCCTCTCCCTCGCGGCCACAACGACGACGAGCCGCCCGGAGGGCGGCTCGTTGTACTCAAGAAACCGGCGGCGTCCTACTCTCCCGGGCCCTTGCGGGCCAAGTACCATCGGCGCTGAGAGGCTTAACTGCTCTGTTCGGAATGGGAAGAGGTGTTTCCCTCTCGCTAAAACCACCGGAAATCGCAGAGAGCTCCCAGTGGCCCCTCAAAACTGCACAGTGTCACATCCATGGTTATCACGAAGTTATCCGTCAAGCCCTCGACCCATTAGTACCGGTCTCCTACACACATTGCTGTGCTTCCAGATCCGGCCTATCAACCTGGTGGTCTACCAGGGGTCTTACTCCCTCAAGGGGATGGGAGAGCTCATCTCGAGGCCGGCTTCCCGCTTAGATGCCTTCAGCGGTTATCCGATCCGCGCGTAGCTAGGCTGCGATGCCCTTGGCAGGACAACAGCTACACCAGAGGCGCGTTCATCCCGGTCCTCTCGTACTAGGGACGAATCCTCTCAACTCTCCAACGCCCACGACAGATAGGGACCGAACTGTCTCACGACGTTCTGAACCCAGCTCGCGTACCGCTTTAATGGGCGAACAGCCCAACCCTTGGGACCAACTTCGGCCCCAGGATGCGACGAGCCGACATCGAGGTGCCAAACCGGGCCGTCGATGTGGACTCTTGGGCCCGATAAGCCTGTTATCCCCGGAGTACCTTTTGTCCGTTGAGCGACGGCACTTCCACTTGTTACCGCCGGATCACTAAGGCCTGCTTTCGCACCTGCTCGACCTGTCGGTCTCGCAGTCAAGCTCCCTTGCTGCCTTTACACTCTACGCACGGTTTCCAACCGTACTGAGGGAACCTTTGCGCGCCTCCGTTACATTTTGGGAGGCGACCGCCCCAGTCAAACTACCCGCCTGGCACTGTTCAGCACCCCGATTCAGGGCGTGCTGTTAGAGATCCAATACACCAAGGGTGGTATCTCAAAGTTGGCTCCACGCCAGCCGCAGCCGGCGCTTCAAAGCCTCCCACCTATTCTGAGCGAGATGCACCGAACCCCAATACCAAGTTGTAGTAAAGGTTCACGGGGTCTTTCCGTCTAGCCGCGGGTACTCGGCATCTTCACCGAGACTGCAATTTCACCGAGCCCCTCGTTGAGACAGCGCGCAAGTCGTTACGCCATTCGTGCAGGTCGGAACTTACCCGACAAGGAATTTCGCTACCTTAGGACCGTTATAGTTACGGCCGCCGTTTACCGGGGCTTAGCTTCGGTGCTTTGGGTTGCCCCTAACACCTCCACGTAACCTTCCGGCACCGGGCAGGCGTCAGCCCCTATACGTCGTCTTTCGACTTTGCAGAGACCTGTGTTTTTGGTAAACAGTCGCTTGCGCCTATTCACTGCGGCCCCCTCGGGCTGAGCGAGCAAGTCGCCTTCACCCTACCGGGGCGCTCCTTCTCCCGAAGTTACGGAGCAATTTTGCCGAGTTCCTTAACGAGGGTTATCTCGATCACCTTAGTATTCTCTACTTGCCCACCTGTGTCGGTTTTGGTACGGGCACGCGCGTTCTCCCTAGAGGCTTTTCTCGGAGGCATGGCGTCAGAGACTCGCCGGCTTAGAGCCAGCTGGCATCGCGTCTCAGGTTATGCGACCCCGCATTTAACTGGGGTCACCCCTACACGCTTACCCCAGGACGACCATCGCCTGGGTTCTCCTAGCCTTCCTCGTCCCCCCATCGGTCAAATGAACACGACGTGGTACAGGAATATCAACCTGTTGGCCATCGACTACGCCTTTCGGCCTCGCCTTAGGTCCCGACTAACCCTGAGCCGACGAACGTTGCTCAGGAAACCTTGGGCAATCGGTGGAGAGGATTCTCACCTCTCTCTCGTTACTCATGCCGGCATTCTCACTTCCCTGGCCTCCACGGCTGGCTTACGCCGCCGCTTCGCTGGCCAGGGAACGCTCCCCTACCACTCGAAATATTTCGAATCCGCAGCTTCGGTGACTAGCTTGAGCCCCGTTACATTATCCGCGCCCGAACACTTGACCAGTGAGCTGTTACGCACTCTTTCAAGGGTGGCTGCCTCTAAGCCAACCTCCTGGTTGTCTCTGCATTCGGACATCGTTTGCCACTTAGCTAGTACTTAGGGACCTTAGCTGGCGGTCTGGGCTGTTTCCCTTTTGACGCTGAAGTTTATCCCCCAGCAACTGACTCCCGGAGTAAACATGTTGGTCTTCGGAGTTTGCCTGAAGTCGGTAACCTGGTAGGGCCCCTAGTCCAAACAGTAGCTCTACGGCCAACACGCAATTTATCCGAGGCTATACCTAAATATATTTCGGGGAGAACCAGATATCACTGAGTTTGATTAGCCTTTCACTCCGACCCACAGGTCATCCGCCCAGTTTTCAACCTAGGTCGGTTCGGTCCTCCACGAGGTCTTACCCCCGCTTCAACCTGCCCATGGGTAGCTCACTCAGTTTCGGGTCTACCGCCTGTGACTCAAATCGCCCTATTCGGACTCGCTTTCGCTACGGCTCCGCTCATCGCTTAACCTTGCCACAGACGAGTAACTCGCCGGCTCGTTATGCAAAAAGCACGCCGTCACCATTCCGAAGAACGGCTCCGACCGCTTGTAGGCACGCGGTTTCAGGTACTATTTCACTCCCCTTCCGGGGTACTTTTCACCTTTCCCTCACGGTACTTGTCCGCTATCGGTCACCTAGGAGTACTTAGCCTTGGAGGGTGGTCCCCCCAGTTTCGGACCGCGTTTCACGGGTGCGGTCCTACTCAGGAACATCATCGGGAGGCCGGAGCGTTTCACGTACGGGACGATTGCCCTCTATGGTGCGCGGTTCCACGCGCTTCCGCTACGCAACGGCTTTCTTACTCCCGCCAGCCAAGTCAGTAGCTGGGCAGACGTCCTACAACCCCGAACACGCAACGCCTGACCGCTTGCACGTGCTCGGTTTGGGCTCTTCCCCTTTCGCTCGCCACTACTCGGGGAGTCTCGGTTGATTTCCTTTCCTCGGGGTACTGAGATGTTTCACTTCCCCCGCTTGTCCTGGCTCCGCCTATGTGTTCAGCGGGCCATAACGCCGAATTACCAGCGCTGGGTTCACCCATTCGGGAATCCGCGGGTCAAAGGCTGTTCAGCGCCTCACCGCGGCTTATCGCAGCCGTCCACGCCCTTCATCGACTCTAGGTGCCAAGGCATCCACCATGTGCCCTTACTATCTTGACGGTGATCAAGCTCGGCACTGCATAAGCGCCGAGCTCGGTGATAACCATACTGATGTGACTACTGTGCAGTTCTCAAGGGCCGCTGGGAGGCGCCCGGCGGGTTTCGCCGGCCGGTCTCTCAAAACTCAACAGCATGCATCCGCGCAAGAGACGGTATGTCTCTCGCCCGGAGCCAGGTCTTGTCGACATGCTAGGCCGATCGCGATGATGCGATCGGAGCTCCTAAGAGCAATCCCTAGAAAGGAGGTGATCCAGCCGCACCTTCCGGTACGGCTACCTTGTTACGACTTCACCCCAGTCACGAGCCCCACCTTCGACGGCTCCCTCCCCGAAGGGTTAGGCCACCGGCTTCGGGTGTTGCTCACTCCCGTGGTGTGACGGGCGGTGTGTACAAGGCCCGGGAACGTATTCACCGTGGCAGTGCTGATCCACGATTACTAGCAACTCCACCTTCATGCAGGCGAGTTTCAGCCTGCAATCCGAACCGAGACGCGCTTTAAGGGATTCGCTCCACCTCGCGGTATCGCAGCCCTCTGTACGCGCCAATGTAGCACGTGTGTAGCCCTGAACATAAGGGGCATGATGACTTGACGTCATCCCCACCTTCCTCCGGTTTGTCACCGGCAGTCTCGCATGAGTCCCCAACTAAATGCTGGCAACATGCGACGGGGGTTGCGCTCGTTGCGGGACTTAACCCAACATCTCACGACACGAGCTGACGACAGCCATGCACCACCTGTGATCCTGCTCCGAAGAGAAGACGTGTTTCCACGCCGATCAGGAACATGTCAAGCCCAGGTAAGGTTCTTCGCGTTGCGTCGAATTAAACCACATGCTCCGCTGCTTGTGCGGGCCCCCGTCAATTCCTTTGAGTTTTAGCCTTGCGGCCGTACTCCCCAGGCGGGTCACTTAATGCGTTAGCTTCGGCACGGAGGGAGTCGACACCCCCCACACCTAGTGACCATCGTTTACAGCGTGGACTACCAGGGTATCTAATCCTGTTTGCTCCCCACGCTTTCGCGTCTCAGCGTCAGTACCGTCCCAGCGAGCTGCCTTCGCCATTGGTGTTCCTCCCGATATCTGCGCATTTCACCGCTACACCGGGAATTCCACTCGCCTCTTCCGGACTCGAGCCAAGCAGTATCCATCCGCCTCCCGGGGTTGAGCCCCGGGCTTTCAGAACGGACTTACCTGGCCGCCTACACGCGCTTTACGCCCAATGATTCCGGACAACGCTTGCCCCCTACGTATTACCGCGGCTGCTGGCACGTAGTTAGCCGGGGCTTCTTCTGAAGGTACCGTCACCTCAGCCGGCTATTCACCGACGAGGCTTCGTCCCAACTGAAAGTGGTTTACAACCCGAAGGCCGTCTTCCCACACGCGGCGTTGCTGCGTCACGCTTTCGCGCATTGCGCAAGATTCCCCACTGCTGCCTCCCGTAGGAGTCTGGGCCGTGTCTCAGTCCCAGTGTGGCTGATCGTCCTCTCAGACCAGCTACCCATCGAAGCCTTGGTAGGCCATTACCCCACCAACAAGCTAATGGGCCGCGGGCCCATCCCGATGCGGAGGCCGAAGCTTCCTTTCCTCACAACCCTGATGGGTTGAGAGCTCATCCGGTATTAGCCCGAGTTTCCTCGGGTTGTCCCGGTCAACGGGGCAGGTTACCCACGTGTTACTCACCCGTTCGCGGCTTTGCCCCGGGCCGAAGCCCGGTTCGTCGCTCCACTTGCATGTGTTAAGCACGCCGCCAGCGTTCGTCCTGAGCCAGGATCAAACTCTCCGTGAAGAACTACTTGACTTCAACATGAGAGTTGTCATGACCTGGTTTTGCGAGCCGGCGTACACAGTGCCGACGTCGCGTCATGACGAGTATTGGCTATTCGCCCCTCGGATTCCCGAGGGGTAAAACCTGGACGTACAACGGATCTCGAGAGATCCGAGGTACGCATGCTGTTGAGTTTTCAAAGACCGTCGCGCCGCTCGTGAGAGGGGTTCTCCCTCTCGTCGACGCGCAGAGCCGCGAGGCTCTGCGGTACGGACCGACCAGACTAGCACCATCCGCGCTCCCTGGGGAGCCGGTGCAGGACCACCGGGTCGGGCGGCGACGAATATAGCGCACGCAGCGCACGCCTCTGTGTTGGCGACGTGTTAGGGCGCCACGCGGAGGCGCCGGAACTGCCTGCGCCCGACCTGTAGGACGCGCCCGTCCAGGCTCTCCGCGGCCATGTCGAGGTCCGCCGCGTCGAGCGCCTTCCCGTCCAGGCGAACCGCCCCCTGGGCGATGAGCCGCCGTGCCTCCGAGCGCGACCCGCCGATGTTGTCGGCGATGAACGCGGGCAGATGGACGGAGACCTCGCCCGGGAGGACGACCTCGTCGATCTCCTCCGGCTGGTCGCCCTGCACGAAGACCCGTGCGAAGTGCGCGGCTGCGGCGTCGGCGGCCTCGTCCCCGTGGAAGCGGGCCACGAGCCTGCGCGCCAGCGCGTGCTTGGCGTCGCGGGCCGACAGGTCGGCTGGCTGCTCCTCGCCCAGGAGCAGCCGGTACCAGCCCTGCATGGCCGTGTCCGGGATGCGCATCGTCTTGCCGTACATCTCCTCCGGCGCCTCGGTCACCCCGATCTGGTTGCCGAGGGACTTCGACATCTTCCGCTCGCCGTCGATCCCGGTGAGGATCGGCATCGTGAGCGCGACCTGCTCGGGCTGGCCGTACGCGCGCTGGACGTCGCGCCCGAGGAGCAGGTTGAACTTCTGGTCCGTCCCGCCGAGCTCGACGTCGGAGCGAACCGCGACCGAGTCGTAGCCCTGCATGAGCGGATAGAGCAGCTCGAGGACCGAAACGGGCTCACGCGCGGCGAAGCGCTTGGCGAAGTCGTCGCGCTCGAGGATCTGCGCCACGGTCGTCGTGCGCGCGAGGCGGAAGAGCTCCTCCATGGACATGTCGAGCCACTCGGAGTTGAACCGCATCTCGGTCTTCTCGCGGTCGAGGACCTTGAAGGCCTGCTCCGCGTACGTGCGCGCGTTGGCGTCGATCTCCTCACCCGAGAGCTGCGGGCGCAGGGAGGAGCGCCCGCTCGGATCCCCGACGCGGGCGGTGTAGTCGCCCACGATGAGGACCACGACGTGGCCGCGATCCTGGAACTCCCGCAGCTTCTGCAGGACGACCGTGTGACCGAGGTGGACGTCCGGAGCGGTGGGGTCCAGACCGAGCTTGACGCGCAGCGGACGGCCCCGTGTGAGCTTGCGCTCCAGCTCGCCGGCCGGCAGGCAGTCGACGGCGTTGCGCGCGAGGAACTCGGCGTCCGGGGCGGGGGCGACCATGGCCGACAATGCTAGAACGGGTGCCGTGCGCCCACGGCCACGCCTCAAGAAGCTCCGGC
>CAWIOK010000016.1:0-44283 GCA_963837655.1 uncultured Solirubrobacterales bacterium | reverse complement strand
GACCTCGTCCAGGCGTTCGACGACGTCGTCGCACGCGCGACGGCGAAGGAGCCCGAGGACCGCTTCACGCGCGCCTCCGAGCTTGCGGCTGCAGTCGACGCGGCCGCCGCCGAGCAGCGCGCCGAGCTGGGTCGCGCCGGCCTGCAGGCCACGCGCGCCGCGGGCGCCGACGCGCCGTCGGTCGGCGAGCACGACGTCTTCATCGCGGAGCCGACGCAGGCGGCAGCGCCCATCCCCCAGCCGCTGGACGCCACCACGCCGACGCCCGGGATCGCCCGGTCTTCGACTGGCCGTCGACGCACCACGATCAGCCGCCGTGCAACCGCTGGTGGCCAGCCGCAGGTGGTCCAGCCGCAGGCGCCGCAGCAGCCGCCGCCACCCACGCCCCCTCCGAGCGAGCGCGTCGCTGCCGTGCCACCCGGCGGCCCGGGTCGACCCTCGAAGCAGGGCGGGCGCTCGCCGCGCCTGCTCATCGCGCTCGGGCTCGTCGGCCTGATCGTCGTTGCCGCCGCGGCCTTCCTGCTCACCCGGGGCGACAGCTCTGACCCCTCGGCGCCGGCGCCCGCGGTCGCAGCGACCAAGCTCCCTGCGAACCTCGCGTGGCAGCCGATCACCGAGCTCCCCTTCCGTCGTCAGTACGCCGCGGCGACATCCGTCGGCGGCAAGGTCTGGGTCTTCGGCGGCATCGCGTCCAAGACGTCGAGCACCACGACCAAGTCCTTCGACCCGAAGGCCAACGAGTGGTCGACCGGGCCCGGCCTGCCCGTGCCCCTGCACCACTTCTCGGCGGTGACCTACAAGGGTCAGGCCGTCGTGATCGGCGGCTTCATCCCGGGGGCCGAGCTGACCTCCGGCCAGTCCGACGGCGTCTACGTGCTGCGCGAGGGGACGTGGGAGCGGCTGCCGTCGCTGCACCACAAGCGTGCCGCTGCCGCGGCCGCCGTCGTCGGCGACAAGATCGTGGTGGTCGGCGGTCAGGCCAACGGCAAGCTCGTCCCGCAGACCGAGGTCTTCGACGGCAAGCGGTGGACCGACAAGACCGATATCCCGACCCCGCGCGAGCATCTCGGCGCGGCCTCGGACGGCCGCTACGTCTACGCCGTCGGCGGACGCGCGCTGGGGGCGGACAACAACTCGCAGGCGCTCGAGCGCTACGACCCCGCATCCAACCGGTGGACCAAGCTCAAGGGCGAGCCCGACCCCCAGGGCAGCGTGGCCGTCACGTACGCCGGTGGCCGCATCGTCACGGTCGGTGGCGAGGGCACGACCACCGTGTCCGACAAGGTCTTCGGCTACGACATCAAGAACGACACGTGGTCGAAGCTGCCGTCGATGGACACCGCCGTCCACGGCGCGGCGGTCACCGCACTCGGCACGACGGTCTACGCGATCGGCGGCGCGACGGAGCCCGGACACGTGGGATCGACGAACCAGGCGGAGATCCTGGACCTCTCCGGCGGCGATTCCTCGCCTGCGAGGGTCGACGTCAAGTGGCGGAAGGTCGCCGACGCCCCCACCGAGATCCAGTACGCCGCAGCGGCCGACCTCGGCGGCCGCGCATGGATCTTCGGCGGCATCGGCGCGGGTGAGAAGCCCACCGCCGAGACCGCCGCCTACGACCGCGCGATCAACTCGTGGACGACGGGGCCGAAGCTGCCCGATCCGGTGAACCACGCCGCAGCCGTCGACTACAAGGGCGAGGCGGTCGTGATCGGTGGCTTCCTCCCCGGGCGCGACGGGCTGACGTCCGGCGTGTCCGATCGCGTCTACGTGCTCAACGGCGACACGTGGGAGCAGCTGCCGCCCCTGAACCACGCGCGAGCCGCAGCGGCCGCAGCAGTGGTGGACGGCAAGATCGTGGTCGTCGGCGGCCAGGCCGACGGCAAGCTCGTCCCCGACACCGAGGTGTTCGACGGGGCCGCGTGGACCGAGGCGGCGCCCATCCCCACGCCGCGTGAGCACCTCGGCGCCGCGTCGGACGGCCGCTACCTGTACGCGGTCGGCGGGCGCGAGATGTCGCCGTCCGACAACGTCGACGCGTTCGAGCGCTACGACCCGGTCAACGACAGCTGGACCAAGCTCGTCGCGATGCCGAAGGCCGCGGGCAGCGTCGGCGTGGCGTTCGTGCAGGACCGTGTCGTCGCGGTCGGCGGCGAGGGCGCGACGACCGTGTCCGACGCCGTGCAGGCGTACAACGTGAAGACGCACCGGTGGTCGCAGCTCTCGCCGCTCCCCGAAGGTCGCCACGGCGTGGCCGTGACGACGCTCTCGGACTCGCTCTACGCGATCGGCGGAGCGTCCGCCGCCGGGCACGTCGACTCGACCGCGGACAGCTTCGTCCTGGACGACTTCGGCTGATCGGCCCTAGCCGAGCGCGCGGTCGAGGTAGAACGCCGCGCTGATCAGCGCGAGGTGCGTGAACGCCTGCGGGAAGTTGCCGAGCGCCTCGCCGGTCGGGCCGATCTCCTCGGAGTACAGCCCCAGGTGGTTCGCGTACGTGAGCATCTTCTCGAACGCCAGGCGCGCCTCGTCGACGCGGCCGGACCGCGCGAGCGCCTCGACGTACCAGAACGTGCAGATCGAGAAGGTGCCCTCGTCGCCCTCCAGCCCGTCGGGTGACGCCTCGATGTTGTAGCGGTAGACCAGGCTGTCGGAGACGAGCTCCTGGGACATCGCGTCGAGCGTCGCCATCCACCGCTTGTCGGTCGGGGCGACGAAGCCGACCAGCGGCATGAGCAGGACGGCCGCGTCGAGAAACTCCGTGTCGTAGTGCTGCACGAAGGCCTGGCGCTCCGGATGCCATCCCCGGGCCATGATCTGGTGGTAGATCTGGTCGCGCGAGGACTGCCATCGCGCCAGGTTCGCGGGCAGGCCCCGGTCGAGCGCCATCTTCACCGCGCGCTCCAGCGCGACCCACGACATGAGGCGCGAGTACGTGTAGTGCTGGCGCCCCGAGCGCTGCTCCCAGATCCCCTCGTCGGCCTGGTCCCAGTTCTCGCAGAGCCACTCGACGACGCGGCTGAGGTCGACCCACGAGTCGTGGTCGATCGGCGACGCGTTGCGGCTGTAGAACCACACGGAGTCGATGAGCTCGCCGTAGATGTCGAGCTGGAGCTGGTCCGCAGCCCCGTTGCCGATCCGCACCGGCGCCGACCCGCGGTGGCCCTCGAAGTGGTCGAGGACCTCCTCCGTCAGCTCGGCGCGACCGTCGATGCCGTACATGATCTGCAGCGGCCCGAGCGCCCCGGTGCGGTTCTCGCCGAAGCGCCCGCGCAGCCACTCCATGAACGCCGCGGCCTCCTCGGTGAACCCGAGCCGCAGCAGCGCGTAGAGCGAGAAGGCCGCGTCGCGGATCCACGTGTAGCGGTAGTCCCAGTTGCGGCCACCGCCGAGCTGCTCGGGCAGGCTGGTCGTGGGCGCCGCGACGATCCCGCCGGTGGGCAGGAACGTCAGCAGCTTGAGCGTCAGCGCCGACCGGTGGACGGTCTCGCGCCACCGGCCCTGGTAGCGCGACTTGGCCAGCCAGTTGCGCCAGTACTCGATGGTCCTGTCGAACGCCTCGCGGGTCTCGTTCTCCGAGTACGGCCGCGGCACGTAGTCGTCCTGCACCCGCTCGAGGACGAACGTCGCGCTCTCGCCGGCCGCCAGGGTGATCTCGCACGTCACCCCGTCGGCGCTGGGTCGCAGCGGCACGGACGTCTCCAGCGCCATCGAGATGCCGGCCGACCGGAACACAGCGCCGTTCTCGTGGAAGACGACGGTGTGCGGGTCGCGCCCGTAGTTGAAGCGCGGCTCGACCTCGACGCGGAACGTCAGCTGGCCGCGGACGCCGAGCACGCGCCGGACGAGCCGATGGCGGAACACGCTGCCGGGCGAATGGTGGATCGGCATGAAGTCCTGGACCTCGCCGACGCCGTCGCGCGTCAGGAAGCGGGTGATCAGGACGTTCGTGTCCGGGAAGTAGAGCTGCTTCGGCGTCCAGTCCTCGGTCGTCGGGGCGATCCGGTAGTAGCCGCCGCGCGAGCGGTCGAGGATCGCGCCGAAGACGCTCGGCGAGTCGAAGTGCGGGCAGCAGTACCAGTCGATCGTGCCGTCGGTCCCGACGAGCGCGGCCGTGTGCAGATCGCCGATCACGCCGTGCTCGGCGATCGGGAGATAACCGGGAAGAGCGCCGGGCTGTGCCTCGCTCACGTCGGCCACTCGGAGGCGGTGGCGAGCCGGCGGGCCTCGGCCTTGAGGATGCGGTACATGACGACCGGGTGCGCGAGCAGGAAGCCCTCGAGCTGCTCGCCCGGGACCACCAGGCAGCGCAGCGACGTGCGCGTGAGGATCGAGGCGGTGGCCGCCTCCCCCAGCAGCACCGAGACCTCGCCGAAGAACGAGCCCTTCGACAGGACGCGCCGGTCCTCGTCGTCGATCACGACGACGACCTCGCCGTCGACGATGAGGTAGACGGCGGACCGCTCATCGCCCTGGCGGATGATCCACTCGCCGGAGCCGAAGGAGGTCTCGTCGCAGCGCTCGGCGATCGCGCGCAGCTCGTCCGCTGGTAAGCCGGCGAACAGCGCCAGCCGTCCGAGGTCCTCCAGGAAGTCCGCGCCTACCCCTGTCACCCCGCCACCCTAACCGAGACGCACCCTTGAGCGAGCCCGCGCGCCACGGGTAGAGTCGCGCAACGGCGCGCTGCCGCAATGACAATGACCGCACTGTGGCAGCAGCTCCGAGGGGCACGCGAGACCGAGCTCTTCGGTCCGCGTGGACGGCTGCCCACGCGCGGCGAGCCCGACACCCCCAAGAAGACGGCCCTCCTGGTGCTCGCCGCGTGCACGGCCATCGGGCTCGCGCTGCGGCTCGCGGTGCCGCGCGGCATCTGGCTCGACGAGGCGATCAGCATCCATGACGCCAACCTGAGCCTGCACGACATGATGCTGAACCTGCAGTACGGCGACCGTCATCCGCCTCTGCACTACATCGTGCTGTGGGCCACCGTGAAGGTCCTGGGCGACGGGGAGCTGGCGGTCCGGCTGCCCTCGATCATCGCCGGGACGCTGGTGATCCCGGCGCTCTACCTCCTCGGGCGCGAGCTGTACGACCGCCGCACCGGACTCGTCGCCGCCGCGTTCGGCACCGTGTCGCCGCTGCTGATCTGGTACGCCCAGGAAGCCCGGATG
The DNA here is from genome assembly GCA_963837655.1 of uncultured Solirubrobacterales bacterium. GTDB lineage: Bacteria > Actinomycetota > Thermoleophilia > Solirubrobacterales > Solirubrobacteraceae > CAVVSD01. The sequence goes on along the minus strand of CAWIOK010000016.1, from coordinate 39,112 downwards.
TACGCGTTCGTGACGCTGTTCGGGCTGCTGGCGCTGCTCACCCAGCTGCGCGCGATCCGCAACCCGAGCATGCTCAACTGGGCGCTCTACATCTTCGCGACGGCGGCGCTGTTGTGGTCGCACTACTTCGGCCTGCTGCTGATCGGCATCCAGCAGGTGATCTGGCTCGGGGTCCTGCTGCAGAGACGGCGCTCGGAGGAGCCGTTCAGACCGCTGGCCCTCGGCTTCGCCTACTCGCTCGTGGTGCTCGTGATGCAGCTGATACCGCTCATCACGTTCGCCCACAAGCAGTACACCTCGACGGTGGGCGCGGCCGGCTCCCCCGCGGGCACGTACGACGGCCTCTCCTTCTACGCGGTCGTCTCGAACGTGGCGTGGGCGCTGTGGGGCTACCACCCGGACAACATCACCCAGCTGCTCTCGGCCGCCTGGCCGCTGCTCCTGCTGCTGTCGCTGCTGCTGCTCGGCCGCGGCGGTTCGCGCGCCACGATGATCCTCGCCGCTGCCGCGTTCGTCCCGATCGTGATCCTGATCATCGTCGCGCTGTTCGATCGCGAACTGTTCGAGGTCCGCTACTTCCTCGTCGCGGTGCCGCTGCTGTTCCTGGTCATCGCGCGGCTGGTGACGGGCTGGATCAAACGTCCGGGGGCCCGCCTCGCGGCTGCGGGGGTCGTGATCCTCACGCTGTTGCTCGGGCTGTGGGACCAGCAGACGAACGATGGCAACCCTCGCCTGTACGACTTCCGCGGTGCTCTCAAGGAGATCAAGGCCGACGCCGGGCCGCGGAGCCTGCTGATCTACGAGCCCCCGGACATGAAGTACGTGCTCGAGTACTACGCGCCCGACATCCGCAGCCGCCAGCTGAGCAAGGGGCCGCCACCGCGACGTGACGGGAGCCCGGTGTTCGTGCTCGCCTCGTTCCAGGACAACAAGCAGTTCTTCGACCGCACGAACAAGGTCGTCGGCCAGATGGAGTTCAACCGGCGACTGCTGCGGAAGTTCCATACTGCACAGACGGAGGTGTGGGAGTTCCGATGAGCAGCCGCCCGTGGGACGTCCGGCTACGACAGGTGACCTGGCAGCCCGTGCCGACGTCGGTCGACGTCCGCACGAGGGTGCGGATCATGCTGATCTTCGCCCTCCCCGCCGCCGTCTGGTACTTCGGCTGGCTGCTGAACCCGGACCGGGTCGGCACTCCGTATCTGTACGGGCTGCTGATCGCCGCGGAGATCTTCAACACGATCCAGGCGTTCGGCTTCTGGTGGACGTGCTCGAACGAGCGCGTCCGCGAGGCGAGGCCGCCGACCCGCCGCGTGGCCGTCGACGTGTTCGTGCCCGTGTACAAGGAGCCGGTCGAGATCGTCGACCTGACCGTCGCCGCCGCGGCGGGCCTGCGCGGCGCCGAGGTGCGCGTCTGGGTGCTCGACGACGGCAACGACGACGACATGCGCGACCTCGCGGCTCGGCACGGCGTCGGCTACATCCGCCGCGACGAGCACACGGGCGCGAAGGCCGGGAACATCAACAACGCGATGACGGTGACGGACGCGGAGTTCATCGCGGTGTTCGACTCCGACCACGTGGCCGATCCGGCGTTCCTCGAGTGGACGCTCGGCTGGATGGACGACCCGAAGGTCGCGTTCGTCCAGACCCCGCAGTACTACGCCAACGGTGACTCGAGCCGCATCGCAGCGGCATCGTGGTCGCAGCAGGCGCTGTTCTTCGGCGCGATCGCGCGCGGCAAGGACGGCCTCGACGCCGTGTTCTGCTGCGGCACCAACGTGCTGTTCCGGCGCGAGGCGTTCGTGAGCGTCGGGGGGTTCCCGACCAACTCGCTGACCGAGGACTACGAGCTGTCCATCTGGCTGCACGAGCTGGGCTGGAAGTCGGTCTACGTGCCCGAGGTGCTGTCGCGCGGGCTCGGCCCGGAGGACATGGCCGCCTACGTCTCCCAGCAGCAGCGCTGGGCGCGCGGGTGCCTCTCCGGTCTCCCACGCGCGCTGCGCGCGAGGCTGCCGTTCAAGCTGAAGGTCCAGTACGTGCTGTCGGCGTCGTACTTCCTGTCCGGATGGACCGTGCTGATCTACATGAGCTTCCCGGTCATCCGGCTGATCGGGGGTGGTCAGCCGATCGCCGGCATCACGGCGCCCGAGTTCCTGTTGCACTTCGCGCCGTACTTCGCCGTCGCCCTCACGACGGTCGCGCTCGCCGGCGCCGGCTCGTACACGTTCGCCGCGTTCGCCCTCGCCGCGGCGAACTTCTGGATCCACATCCTCTCGACGATCTACACGGTGCTCCGCAAGGAGGGCTCGTTCGTCGTGACGCCCAAGGTGGGCGCCGGCGCACGCCAGCCCGCCGCGGTCATGCCGGCGCTCGTCGTCGTCGGGATCCTCGTGCTCGCGAGCATCTACGGGCTTGCGCGCAATCGGGACGCGGCGACGATCAACAACGTCTGCTTCGCCGCCGTGCACATCTCGATCCTCCTGACCGGATGCTGGCCCGCGCTCGCGAAGCCGCGCGTGGAGAACCCGGAGTCGCCGGAGCTCGTGGGGGTGACGGCCTGAGCCGCACCGTCCGTGAGCGTCTGATGATGGCGCTGGGCGTCGTGCTGGCGTGCGTCGCCCTGTACTTCGTGACGGGCGGTCGCGCCGGCTCGGGATCGTCCTCCAGCTCGGCGTCCTCGGCGACGTCCACGGCCACCAGCGCCGGCGAGGCCGTCGCCGGCGCGCCCGAGGTGGCCGCGAAGCACTTCCTCGACACGTACGTCAAGTCCAACGGGCGCGTGTCGCGCACCGACCAGGGCGGCGACACCGTGGGCGAGGGGCAGGCCTACGGGATGCTGCTCGCCGCGGCGATCGGCGACGAGGAGCGCTTCGACCTGATCTGGGACTGGACCAAGAAGAACCTGCGCGGGGAGGACGGCCTCATCGCGTTCCTCTGGAAGAACGGCAAGATCGTCGACCCCAAGCCGGCGTCGGACGCCGACCTGGATGCGGCGCGGGCGCTGCTCACGGCGTCGTGTCGCTTCAACCGCCCCGGGCTGCGCAACGAGGGGATCAAGCTCGGCGATGCGATCCTGACCAGCGAGACGACGAAGGTCGCCGACGAGCCGCTGCTGGTGGCCGGCCCGTGGGCCAGGACGCCGAAGGCCATCTTCAACCCCAGCTACTTCTCGCCGGCCACGTACGCGGCGCTCGGGAACGCCACGGGCGACGCCCGCTGGAGCGCCCTGGCCGCGAGCTCGCAGGACGCGGTCGACCGCCTCATGCCCGACCCGGGCAACCTGCCGCCCGACTGGGCCGTGATCCAGGACGCCAAGCCGGTCGCGAGCGGGCCGCCCGCAGACCCGACCGCAGATCCGGCGTACGGCTTCGACGCGGTGCGGACGCTCATCCGCTACGCGGAGGATCCGTCACCGGAGGGACGCAAGCTCGCCGCGCGCGCCTGGCCCGCGTTCGAGGGGCGCCCGCCCGCCGACATCCCGGTCGAGTGGACGACGAGCGGCAAGCCGGCGGGCAAGACGCAGCACCCCGTGGCGCTCGTCGCCGCGGCTGCCGCAGCCGCGGCAGCGGGCCAGACGGCCGAGAAGGAGAAGCTCCTGGACGCCGCGGCCGGCCTCGACCGCGGCAACCCGACGTACTACGGCGCCGCCTGGGTCGCGCTCGGGCGGATGATGCTGGACACCAAGGCGCTCAACTGCCGCTAGAGAGCTAGGCGGTCTCGCCGACCGCGCGCAGCGCGGCGGCCCCGAACACCGCGGCCGTAGGCCGGTCCGCGGGCCGCTTGGCCATGCCGCGCCGGATCACCTCGTCGAGCGCCTCGGGCACGTCGGGGCGCTGCTCGCGCACCGACGGCGGCGGCGCGTTGAGGTGCGCCCACATCTTCCGCGTCTCGCCGCTCTCGCGGGCGAACGGCGGGAAGCCGGCGAGCATCTCGTAGGCCACGCAGGCGAGGCTGTACACGTCGCCGAACGGGCCCGTCTCGCCGCCCTCGATCTGCTCCGGGGCCACGTACTCGATGGTGCTCAGCATCGTGCCGGCACGCGTGAAGCCGGAGAGCGACTCGGCGCGCTTGGTGAGGCCGAAGTCGGTGAGGTAGACGTGGTCCTCGGCCGTGACGATGACGTTCGACGGCTTGATGTTGCGGTGCAGCATCTCCTGCTCGTGGGCCACCTCGAGCGCCGATGCGATCTGCGCGGTGAGCCGAGCTGATCGCCGCACGCGCATCGGGTGGTCACGACGGATGAGCACACCCAGCTCGGTCCCCTCCACCCAGCGCGTGGCGATGAACACCGCGCCGTCCTGCTCGCCGGCCTCGTAGATCGGGACGACGTTCGGGTGGTCGAGCGCCGCGAGCGTCCGTGCCTCGCGGCGCATGCGCTCGCGCTCGAGCGGGTTCTGCGCGGCGTCGGCGTCGACGACCTTGAGCGCGACCGGGCGGTCGAGGCGCAGCTGGCGTGCCTTGTAGAGCCCGCCGGAGCCGACCGGGCTCTCGATGACGTAGCCCGCGATGCTGGTCCCGGGAGCGAGCACTACAGGTCGCGCCCGGTGATCGCGCCGCTGTGGAACGCTCGCTCGACAAGGCGCGCCCGCTTCTGGTTCTGCGGCAGCTGCTCGATGCCGAACTTCGCGAACAGCACGCGCAGGTGCGTCTTGACGGCGTCGACCGACAGGAACAGCTCCGCGGCGATCTGCTGGTTGGTCGCGGGGCTGGCGAAGGCGGCGCCGTCCTTGTACGGGCGGCACAGCACGACGAGGACGCGTCGCTGCGTGTCCGACAGCGCGACGGCGACCGGGCTCTCGCTCGCGATCGCGGTCCCCGCCTGGACATCGGCCTGGGGCGAGTGGAAGGTCACCGACGTGGAGCCTATGACGAGCGTGTCACCGTCGCCGAGTCGGCGCCGGCCGTGGATGCGCTCGCCGTTGACGAACGTCCCGTTGCGCGACAAGCCGTCGTCGACGACGGTCCAGTCCTGGTCGACGCGCTCCAGCAGCGCGTGCAACCGCGACACCTGGTCGTCCCAGTCGAGCACGACGTCGGCGAGCTCCCGCCGCCCGATCGAGACCTGGTCGGTGTCCTCCTCCAGCGCGAACAGGCGCTGGCGCTGCTGGCCGTCGCGGTAGACCAGGAACGGATGGCCGGTGCGCTCGGCGGCCAGGCGCGCCTGCAGGTCGGAGGCTGTCACGTCGGCCATTATCCCTGCCCTGTCTGCCTCGGGATCACCGTCGCCGGGGCCGGCGACGCGACCGGCGCGCGGAACAGCACGACGGTGTCGCCGAAGCGCAGGACGTCGCCGTCGTGCAGCGGGCTCTGCTCGGAGATCCGCGCGCCGTTGAGGAACGAGCCGTTGCGCGAGTCGTCGTCGGCGAGCTCCCAGCCCTCCCCCACCCCCACGATGTGCGCGTGGTGGCGGGAGACCTCCTCGTCCCAGGGGAGCGCGACGTCGTTGTCGGTCCGCCGCCCGACCGTCACCGCCTGCTCGAGCTCGACCACGTGCTGACCGCCGTCGGGGTCGTGGAAGACGACGAACGCGCCGCCGCGGCCCCCGGCCACCGCGATGCCGAGCTTCACGGTGAGCTCGCGGCGCGCGGGATCGTCCGCGTCGAGCAGCGACACGGATCGCTCCAGCAGGCTCATGGCGGACCGCAGATCCCCGCGCGCGAGCGCCCGGCCGCCGGAGGAGCCCAGGCGCCGGGCGGCGCGGGCGCCCAGCTCGCGGGCATGGTCGTCGATCGGGCCGAGCTCGGACACGTAGCGGTGCGCGCGCTCGAGGTGGTAGCCGAGGATCTCGTCGTACTCGCCGGCCCGCTCGCCCTCCGCGCGCTCCAGCCAGTCCGCGTAGCGCGCGTGCAGGTCGGCACGGCGCGCCTTGAGCATGCCCTCGTAGGCGACGTCGCGGACCAGCGCCTGGCTGAAGCTGAAGGTCGGGCCGCCCGCGGAGCGCCCGCCGTCGGGCGCGATCAGCTGCTTGCGCACGAGCGCCTCCAGGTGCGCGTCGAGGGCCGCGGGGTCGGCCCCGTCGACGAGCTCGACCAGGGCACCGCGCCCGAACGACCGGTCGATCACCGCACCCGCGTCGAGCGCCGCACGCTCCGCGGGCTCCAGGCGGTCGATGCGGGCGGCGATCAGCGCGTGGATGGTCGGCGGCAGCGAGAGCGGGGACGAGCGCACGGCGGACATGCCGGAGTCGTCGCGCTCGAGCTGACGCTCGTCGACGAGCATGCGGACGAGCTCCTCGACGAACAGCGGGTTGCCCTCGGTACGCGCGAACACCATGCGCGCGAGGCCCGCGGCGACGCCCTCGTCGCCGAGCAGATGCTCGACCAGCAGCTCGCTCTCGGCGGCGTCGAGTGGCGCCAGCTCCAACCGCGGCGCGTCGCCGCCGAAGCCGGGCCTGACGTCGAGCAGATCGCCACGAGCGAGTGTGACGATGAGGACCGGCACGCCCTCCAGCGACGCCGCGACGTGCTCGATGAGGTCCAGGAGGACGGGCTCCGCCCAGTGGACGTCCTCGAAGACGACCACCAGTGGGCGCTCGGCTGCGGCTGCGGCCAGCAGCCGCGCGACGGCCCACGAGGTCTCGGGCTCACTCGCTGTGAACTCCGTCCAGCCCAACGCGCCGGCGACGCACTCGACGATCAGGGCCGCGTGGTCGTCGCCCGCCACCAGGCGCGTGAGCCCGGACCGCACGTCGTCGGTGCTCGCGCCGTCGGAGCCGCCCGCCACGGCCGCGACGACCTCGCGCAGCGGCCAGAACGCCAGCCCCTCGCCGTAGGACAGGCAGCGCCCGACCGTGACCGTGGCCTCGTCGCGGACCGAGTCGGCGAAGTCGAGGGCGAGCCGCGACTTGCCGATGCCCGCCGGGCCGATGATCGAGAGGAGCCCGCTGCCACGCCGGTCGAGCGTCTGCCGGAAGGCCACCTGGAGGCGCTGCAGCTCGCGGTCGCGTCCGACCAGCGGCGAGGTCAGCCCCCGGTCGCCGACCCCCTGGGCCACGTCGAGGAGCCGGAACGCACGGACCGGCCGGCTCTTGCCCTTGAGCTGCAGCGGCGGGACCGGCTCGACGGTGACCTCCTGCCTGACCAGCTCGAGCGTCCGCTCGCCGATGAGGATCTCGCCCGGCGCGGCCGCCCCCTGGAGACGAGCGGCGACGTTGACCGCGTCCCCGCTGACGAAGCCCCCGCCGCGGGCAGGATCGCCGGCGATCACCTCGCCGGTGTTGACCCCGGTGTGCGTCTGCAGCGTCACCCCGAAGCGCCGCTCGAGCTGCCCGTTGAGCTCGGCGAGCGCGGAGCGCATGTCGGCTGCCGCACGCACCGCGCGCAGCGCGTCGTCCTCTCGCACCCTCGGCACGGTGAACACGGCCATCACGGCGTCGCCGATGAACTTCTCGATGGCGCCCTCGTAGCGCTCCAGGACGCCGCTCATCGCCCCGAAGTAGGACGAGATCACCTGACGCAGCGTCTCCGGATCCAGGCGCTCCCCCAGCTGCGTCGAGTCGCAGAGGTCGCAGAAGACGACCGTGACGATCTTGCGCAGCCCCTGGGGCGGAGGACCGCTCGTCAGCGCGCGTCCGCACGCCGGGCAGAACCGGGCTCCTTCCGGCGTGTCAGCGCCGCAGCTCGGACACCCTCGCACACCGCCGAGTCTACGGCTGGCGGCCGCGGCCCTGGTGACGTAGGGTCCGCGCGGAATGGCAGACGAGCACCTGCGCGTCTTGGTAGGCATGGCACCGGACACGCGCTTCGCGGTCGACGGTGAGCTTCTCATCGGCCGCGCCGCGACCGACGCCGACGGGCGTCTCGGCGACGACCCCGAGCTGTCGCGCCGCCACGCCCGCCTCGCGCGCGGCGCGGACGGCGAGCTGACCATCGAGGACCTCGGCTCGTCGAACGGCACGTTCGTCAACGGGGAGCGCATCGAGGGCGTGCACGTGCTGCAGCTGGGCGACGTCCTGCGCCTCGGGACGACCGAGCTGGCGATCACCGACGCGGAGGGACGCATCCCCGAGCCGACCCAGATCGGCTCGCCCGCGGTCACGTACGTGCCGGTGCCCGAGGAGCTCATGGTGGTCGAGGGCCTCGCCAAGGGCCGGCGGCTGACGCTCGACGACGAGCTGGTCATCGGGCGCGCCGAGAGCGGCGAGGGGCGCCTGGGCGACGATCCCGAGCTCTCCCGCAAGCACGCCCGTGTGTTCCGCGAGGGCGGGCGCGTCGTCGTCGAGGACCTCGGGTCCGCCAACGGCACCTACGTCAACAACGCGCGGGTCACCGGGCCACGAGCGCTCGAGCCGGGCGACGTCGTGCGCGTGGGCCGCACGACCCTCGAGCTGACCGGAGGCGACAGGCCGTCGGCGCCCACGCCGCCGCCGGCGACGCCCGAGCCGCCACGCGCCGCAGCGATCCCCATCCCGGCGGAGCGGCCGGCACCCTCGACGCCGGCGGCACCCGCGGACGCCCTCCCGGTCGGCTCGGTCTTCGCCGGCTGCCGCATCGAGGAGGTCATCGGCTTCGGCGACATGGGCGTGGTCCACCGCGCGGACGAGCTCGCCCTCCAGCGAGCGGTCGCGCTCAAGGTGATCCGGCCCGAGCACTCCGGGGAGGCGCGGTTCCGCGAGCGCTTCCGCCGCGAGTCGATGGCGGCCGCATCGATCGACCACCCCAACGTCATCCCGATCCTCGACGCCGGCGAGGAGGACAGCGTCCTCTACATCACGATGCGGCTCGTCGAGGGGACCGACCTGCGCGCGCTGCTGGCCGCCGACGGCGTGGTCGAGCCGGCACGCGCCGCGCGGATCGTCCGCCAGGTCGGAGGCGCGCTGGACGCCGCACACGCGCGCGGGCTCGTGCACCGCGACGTCAAGCCGGCCAACGTGCTGCTGGCCCGCGGCGACCACGTCTACCTCAGCGATTTCGGCCTGGCCAAGCGCTCCGACGAGGCGGGCGGGCTGACCCGCCAGGGGTCGATCGTCGGGCGTGCGGAGTACGTCGCGCCGGAGCAGATCCTCGAGGATCGCGTCGACGCGCTCAGCGACGTCTACGCGCTCGGCTGCCTGCTCTACGAGTCGCTCACCGGCGAGGCGCCCTACGCGGACTCCCGCGACAACCCGCTGCTCGCGCACGTCAACTCGCCGCCGCCGTCGGTGCTCAGCAAGCGGCCGGCACTGCCGCGCGGCCTCGACGACGTCGTCCGGCGGGCGATGGCCAAGGACCCGCGGGACCGCTATCCCTCGGCGGGCGAGCTCGGGGAGGCGGCGCTCGTCGCGGCCGGCGAGCAGCGACGGGCCAATCCGGAGTCCGTCGTCTCCTCAGGACGGGCCGCACCCCCGGCGGCCATGCCGGGCCTGTCGCGGGCGTTCGAGCCCGTGGCCGCCGAGGCGGAGACGGTCGAAGCCGGGGGACACCGCGGCGAGGCCGTGCGCTGGGTCGTCGCGCTCGGCTTCCTGGCGTTCCTGGCGGTGGCGATGATCGTCGCGCTGAACGCGCTCTCCACGCTGTAGCGACCGCGCCGGCGACCCCCACCCAGGGTGGGGTGAGCCAACACCGCAGGGGATGAGGTGAAGCCCTTGGGGCGGTAGTCGCGGGACCTGTCTGGCGGGAGGCTGCTGCCATGACAACGACGACTCGCAACCAGCTCGGTCAGCTCCTCCGGTTCAGCCTCGTCGGCGCCACGGGCTTCGCGATCAACGTCGTCGCCTTCGCCGCCGCCCTCGCACTCGGAGCGCACCACCTCATCGCGGCAACCGCCGCCTCCGCCATCGCCATGGCGAGCAACTTCGCCTGCAACCGCCACTGGACCTTCCGCGCCGGCCACGCGGCGCCCGCCCCGCAGGCCGTCCGCTTCGCGGCCGTCAGCATCACCGCGTGCCTCTTCGCGCTGATGATCGTCGAGCTGCTCATCGGGACCGCCGGCCTCCCCGCCCTCGTCGCCCAGCCCATCTCGGTCATCGCCGCGCTGCCGCTGAGCTTCGCCGGTAACCGCACCTGGGCGTTCGCCGACCGCGCGACCGCCTCCGAGCTGCGCGCGCCGCGCCGCCACGCCGCCCCGCCCGCCACCTGGCTCGTCGTCCCCACCTACAACGAGGCCGCCAACATCGAGCGCTTCGTCCACGCGGTGCTGCCCCAGCTCGCCGCCGCGGCCGGCGAGCACCGGGTCCTCATCGTCGATGACTCCTCGCCCGACGGCACCGGCGACATCGCCGACGGCCTCGCCGCCGAGATGGAGCAGGTCCGGGTGCTGCACCGCAGCGAGAAGAACGGCCTCGGGCGCGCCTACGAGGCAGGGTTCGCCCACGCGCTCGCCGGCGGCGCCGAGCTCGTCATCCAGATGGACGCCGACCTCTCGCACGACCCCAAGCACATCCCGGCGCTGATCGACGCAGCCGCGGACGCCGACCTCGTCCTCGGCTCGCGCTACGTCGCCGGCGGCGGCGTCGAGGACTGGGGCGTCTACCGCCGGGCGCTGAGCCGCGGCGGCTCCTGGTACGCCCGCACCGTCCTGGGCGTCCCGGTCCGCGACCTCACCGGCGGCTTCAAGTGCTTCCGGCGCGGGCTGCTCGAGCGCCTCGTCCGCGACGGCTTCGAGACCGCCGGCTTCGGCTTCCAGGTCGAGGTCACCTACCGGTCGCTGCGCTCCGGCGCAAGCGTCCGCGAGGTGCCGATCCGCTTCCGCGACCGCCAGGAAGGCGACTCGAAGATGAGCTCGCGCATCGTGATCGAGGCGCTCTGGCGAGTCCTCGAGATGCGCCTGCGCGGCGAGCGCTTCGACCGGCCCGCCGTGCGGCAGGTGTCGGTCGTCGGCTAGGACGATCTACCGGAATGCGGTATCGCACCCGCGTGCGACGGCACCGATGAGACGGACATGACGCCTGAGCGAGGTCTTGCCGTGGTGGACGCCCTTGCCGAGGGCGTGGTGACTCTCGACGCCGGAGGACGAGTCCTGACCTGCAACCCGAGCGCCACCGCGCTGCTGGGTCTGCCGATGCAGGAGATCCTCGGCTCGAGGATCGCACTCGGGCCGATGATGAGCGAGGACGGCGCGTCGATCCCGGAGGCCGATCTCGCGTGGAACCAGACGCTCCGCGACGGACGGTCGGTCAGGTCGCCGCCCGCCGGGGTCTTGTCGCCCGACGGATCGACACGGTGGATCCGCGTGAACTCGGCGCCGATCGACCAGGCTTTCGAGCTGGGACGCGGCGCCGCCGTCGTGTCGTTCCTGGAGATCACCGACGGCTACCGCGCGCGGATGCGGGCCGAGCATCGCGCGACCCACGATCCGCTCACCGGGCTGGCCAACCGGGTGCTGTTCGAGCGGACGCTGCACGAGCGGCTGGGCGAGCTCCCCAGCGACGACCTCCAGCATGCAGTGCTGTTCGTCGACCTCGACGACTTCAAGGTGATCAACGACTCGCTGGGTCACCAGGAGGGCGATCGCCTGCTCCGGGTCGCCGCCGAGCGGCTCACGCACGCCGTGCGTCACGGAGACCTGCTCGCGCGGTTCGCAGGCGACGAGTTCGTCGTCGCGGCGAGTGTCGAATGCTTCTCCGTGGCGGAGGCGATCGCGGAGCGCATGCGGTCCGTGCTCGGCCACCCGGTCCACCTCGGCGACCACGAGCACGTGCTGCGAGCGTCGATCGGGATCGCCATTGCCGACGGGGCCGGCGAGGACGTCGCGGATCTGCTGCGCAACGCCGATTCAGCCATGTACCGCGCCAAGCGCACAGGCCGGGGCATCGCCCTGTTCGACCACCGCATGCGCGTCGCGGCGATCGAGCGCCTCACCGTGGAGAGCGGACTGCGCAAGGCGCTCGCGGACGGTCACCTCGAGCTGCACTACCAGCCGGTCGTCGACCTCGCCACGATGGAGTGGACCAGCGCAGAGGCCCTGATCAGGTGGCGCGACCCCGTGCAGGGCCTCATCGCGCCGGGCCGCTTCATCCCCGTAGCGGAGGAGAGCGGGCTCATCCTGAACGTCGGCGCATGGGTGCTGGAGGAGGCCTGCTCGCAGCTGGCCGACTGGCAGCGCCGCGGCGACGCGCCTGCGCGCGGCATCGCCGTGAACGTGTCGCTACGCCAGCTCATCAGCCGCCAGTTCCCGCAGCAGGTCGAGCGCGTCCTGCTGACAACGGGCATCGAGCCGTGCCTTCTCGGCCTGGAGATCACCGAGAGCGTGCTCATGGATGGCGGTGACCACGCCGGCGCCTGTGTCGCGGAGCTGCGCGCGCTGGGCGTCCGTCTGATCCTCGACGACTTCGGCACGGGGTTGTCATCGCTGAGCCGGCTGCAGGAGCTTCCGTTGGACGTGCTGAAGATCGACCAGTCGTTCATCGCGCCGCTGGGGAGCGCGTGCCACTCGCGTGCGATCGTCAAGGCGATCCTGGAGATGGGTCGCGCGATGCAGCTCGAGGTCGTCGCCGAGGGCGTCGAGACGCAGGAGCAGCTGGACGCGCTCCGCGCGCTTGCGCCCTCCGATCTCCAGCTTCACGCGCAGGGATACCTCCTCGCACGCCCGGCCATCGCGCACGAGTACGTGCGCCGCGCCCGCGACGCCCAAAGAGTCCTTGCCGCCTGATCCGACGCATGGCGCGTCGCCAGTCGTCATACTGCGGAGGATAAGCCCCTGCTTTTCGGCTCATCGAGGGGGATATGACGGATCAGCTGGTCGGACGCGCAGGCTGGATCGTACTGGTGGTGGATGACGAGCCCGACATCCGCCACATCCTGGTCCGGATTCTGACGTCGGCCGGCTACGCGGTGCACGAGGCCGCCCACGGCGGCGCGGCGCTGGCGCAGGTGCACAAGGCGCCTCCACACCTCGTGATCACTGACAGGATGATGCCGGTGATGGGCGGAGACGAGTTGATCGAGCACCTACGCGAGGACGTCGGGACGGCCGGCATACCCATCGTCCTCCTCACGGGCTCCGCCGGACCTCAGCCCGGCGCCGACGCGGTGATCCTGAAGCCGTTCGACCAGGACGAGCTGATCACGGTTGTGGACCGACTCGCGGGGAAAGCGTCCTGATGGAGCGTCTCACGAGCGGGGTCGCCGACCTCGATCTGATCCTGGGCGGCGGGCTTCCACGCGGCTCACTCATCTTCATCGCCGGCGGCTCCGGCACCGGCAAGACGATCCTCGCGCAGCAGATCTGCTTCGCGAACGCGACGCCGGAGCGCAAGGCCCTCTACTACACGATGGTCTCCGAGCCGCACTCCAAGCTCGTGCGCCACATGGAGCAGTTCACGTTCTTCGACGCGGACGCGATCGGGAAGAGCGTCGACTTCATCCACCTCCCCGGTCTCCTCGACGCCGCGGCGTCCGACGGCTCACTCGAGCAGCGCAGCGCTACCGTCGCGATGCTCGCCGACGAGGTGGTCCGCGCGAGCGAGGCCGAAGAGCGATCCGTCATCGTGATCGACGGGATCAAGGCGCTGCGCGACTTCGCCGAGGGTCACGGCCTCGGCTTCCGTGGTGTGGCCTACGAGCTCGCCAGCAAGGTCTTCCACTCCAACGCCGTGCTGATCTTCGTCGGCGAGTACACGGCGGAGGAAGTCGCCTACGCGCCCGAGTTCGCGGTCGCCGACGGGATCGTCTACCTCGCCGACGAGCCCATGGAGCGATTCGACCAGCGCTGGTTGCGGATCCTGAAGCTGCGCGGCACCGAGTTCCTCATGGGCAAGCACAGCTTCCGGATCGGACGGGAGGGGTTCGAGGTCTTCCCGCGCTTCGAGTCGGTCGCCGGAGCGCGCGGCGCGCGCTCGCAAGAGCGGCTGGGACTCGGGACGGCGGGCATCGACGAGATGGTAGGCGGTGGCCTGCCCGCCGGGAGCACGACGCTGGTCGCGGGTCCGTCAGGGGCAGGCAAGACGGTGCTCGGCCTGCAGTTCGTCGCCGAGGCGATCCGTCGTGGGGAGCGCTCCCTCTACCTGTCCTTCCAGCAGAGCGCGACACAGCTCGTCGCCCGCGGAGAAGCCTTCGGCTGGCCGTTCGAGGCAGCGGTCGCCGACGGGCTGCTGGAGATCCGGCACCTCGACCCCGTCGAGATCAGCCTCGACATGGTCGGCGCCGACCTTCGCAAGGCCGCGACCGAGACACGGCCGGTCCGGCGGGTCGTCGTGGACAGCCTCGCTGAGCTGGAGCCCGCGGCGCGCGGCACGGCTCGTTTCCCCGACTTCCTCTCAGCGCTGACGGGGCTCTTCGCGTCGGTCGGTGCGACGACGCTGCTGACCAGTGAGACGAGCGCCTTCTTCGGCCCGAGCTTCGAGTTGTCGCACGGACTGGCGTTCGTCGCCGACAACGTGATCCTGTTCCGCTACGCGGAGCTCGAGTCGGAGGTCCGTAGGGCGCTGGCGATCATCAAGATGCGCGATGGCGACCACGTCCGCGACATCGTCGAGGTCGACATCAGCAGCGCAGGCCTGTCCGTCAAGGGCAAGTTCACCGGGCTCACCGGCATCCTCGCCGGAACGCCGACAATCACGCCCACGAACTGACCGCAGAGCGACGATCAGCCACGGCGCGAGCCGTGGGCGCTCCAGTCGCACACGGGGCCTGCGATGTTCCGCGCGGCCGCCGAGATGACGTGGCGGCACCAGGCGCTGTCACACGTGCACGCGTAGGGGACGACCACGTGACACATCGGGGTCCGCACGGGGCGGTCGGTCAGGACGATCAGAGGCAGGTGCGGGTGGGCCGCCGCGACGTGCTCGATCAGCGAGTCGCGCCCGTGGCCCGGGGTGACGCCGATGACGACGAGGTCCGGCTCGCGGTCCACGAGCTCCCTTCGCGCCTCGTGAGACTCCAGGACCCAGGTGGCGTCTGCCGGGGACAGCGCACATGCGCTGACGCGGGCACGGAGGGCGTCGTGGTCGACGATCAGGGCGCGGTACACGTCGAGGGGCGGAGCGCTGTGCGCCCGCGACGGTGCTGACGTCTGGAATCTCATGCCCCTGTCATCGGAGGCGGTGCCACGCTCCGCATACCGCAGACCGGCAGAGCCGTACGGCGGATCCGAGGAGGCTGCCGTGTATGGTTGGCGGTTCGGCGCTCCATCGGTCGCACGTCGTGCGACCGCACTTCCACCTTGGGAGAGCGCAGGTATGCCGAACGTCTCGCCGGGCGGCCGCCTGACGAAGTCCGCGACGGAGTACGACGCGCTCGTCCTGGAGCTCCAGCGGTCAAACGCCGACCTCGACCGCTTCGCACATGTCGCCGCGCACGAGCTCTCCGAGCCGCTGCGCGGAGTGGCCGGCCTGGTCACGTTGCTTTCGCGGAAGTACGAGGGGCAGCTCGACGATACGGGTGACGAGCTCATCCAGCGGACCGTCGCAGCGACCGAGCGGATGCGCACGCTCATCGATGACATGCTCGCGTTCTCCGAGCTCGGTGACCACACGACGCAGTGCGTCGCGACGGACTGCGGGGAGCTGGTCTCGCGGGCGGTCGACGGCGTCGCGGTGAGCCTTGCGGAGGCCGGCGGCGAGATCGAGGTCGGCGCGCTGCCGACGATCGTCGCAGACCCGACGCTCATGACGCAGGTCATGCAGAACCTGCTCGCCAACGCGATCAAGTTCCGCTCAGAGGACCCACTGCGCGTCGGCGTGAGCGCCGACCCCGACGACGACGGCTGGCGGTTCGCTGTGTCCGACAACGGCATCGGCGTCGATCCGCGCTACCGAGAGCGCATCTTCACGAGCTTCACTCGACTCCATGGCCGCGACGCGTATCCCGGCACGGGGTTGGGCCTCTCGATCTGCCGGCGCTCCGTCGAGCGGATGGGCGGCCGCATCTGGATCCAGGGCGGTGCGGCCGAGGGCAGCACCTTCGTCTTCACACTGCCGGATCGGAGCCCGACGTGACCGGTCCTGCCGAGGGCTCCGTCCTCCTCGTCGAGGACAACCCCGACGACGCGCTGTTCGTGCGTGAGGGTCTCGCCTGGGGCGGCGGGCAGTTCGCGGTCGTCGAGGTCCCGACCCTCGCCGCTGCGCTCGAGCAGCTGGGGACGATGACCCCGACGTGCATCGTCGCGGATCTCGGGCTCCCGGACGCCGACGGGATGGAGATCGTCGTCATGCTCCACGATCTCGCTCCCTCCGTCCCCATCGTGGTGCTCACGGGCCGCAGCGACCAGCGCAGTGACGGGCTCGAGGCCATTCGCGCGGGCGCGGAGGACTACCTCACGAAGAGCCAGTTGTCGGGGGACATGTTCCTGCGGGTCCTCCGCCATGCCATCGAGCGGCGACGGGTGGCCGATCAGCTGCGCACGTCGCAGCGACTTCTTCAGGGCGCGATCGCGGCCTCGGGAACCGGCATGGCGATCGTCCGCCTCGACGGCTCGGCGCGTCTCACCAACCCGGCGTTCGAGGCGATGCTCGGACTGCAGCCCGACGAGCTGCTCGGTCAGGACCTCTCCCAGATCCTGCTGCCCGGCGACCGGGCCCGGACGACGGCAGGCTTCAGGCGCGTCGCCTCGGGCGAGATCGAGTCGCTGCGCGAGGAGACGACCTATCGGCACAGTCGGGGACATGACGTCCATGTCACCGTCGAGCTCTCGCTGATCCGCAACGATCAGGGCGAGCCTGTCCATGTCTTCCTCCAGGTTCAGGACGTCACCGAGCGCAAGGCCGCCGAGATCACGTACGCGAGGCTCGCCGCCATCGTCGAGAACAGCCCGGACGCGATGTACCTGCAGGACACGGCCGGTGTCATCAGCACGTGGAGCCCCGGCGCCGCTGCGCAATACGGGTACTCGCCAGAGCAGATCATCGGGCGTAACGTCGCCTTGCTCGTCCCGCCCGAGCAGGAGCAGGAGCTGCAGGACGTGCTGCGCGAGCTGCGCAACGGACGCGTCACCTGGCCATACGCCACGCGGCGCCTGACCCAGTCCGGCCGGGTCATCGACGTATCGATCAGCGTCGCACCGGTCACCGACGACGACGGACGGGTCGTCTCGGGATCCGTGGTCTCGCGCGACATCGGCAGCATGAAGGCAGCCGAGCGGGCGCTGCGCGAGAGCGAGGACCGCTACCGCGGCATGGTCGAGACGGCCAGCGAGGGCGTCTGGCTGCTCGACAACGAAGGTGCCGCGACGTTCGTCAACGCGCGGATGGCCGACATGTTCGGGTGCAGCGTGAAGAGCCTGCTCGGCCGGCCGTGGCGCGAACTGATCGACGAGCGCGACCACCTACAGGCCCTCCGCTCCCTGGACGACGTCACCGCCACGGCCGCCACGCGCGAGGTGCGCCTGCGGCGGGCGGACGGGAACGTGTTCTGGGCGAGCATGTCGACGGCGCGGCAGGTGGACACCGGCGGTGCCATCGCCGGCACGTTGGCGATGGTGACCGACATCAGCGAGCGCAAGGAGGGCGAGCATGACCTGCTCGAGCGCGAGCGCAGGTTCAGGGCCGTCTTCGACCATGCCCAGGAGGCCATGCTCGTCACCGACGACGACCAGTTCCCGATCGATGCGAACCCCGCGGCATGCACGCTCTTCGGGGTCCCTCGCGACGAGCTCCTGAAGCTGAGGCTCAGCGACGTCGTCGACGCGGCCGTCATCGACCGCCTCGTCGCCCGGCTGCGTGGCGAGGGAGACGAGGCCAACGTCAGCGGGACCACGACCATCACGCGACCCGAGGACGGCGCGCTCCGCGACGTCCGGTACACGACCACGGACAACATCTTCCCGGGCGGGCACCTCGTGGTCCTTCGTGACCTCACCGATCACAACCGGGGCGAGGCCGAACGGAGAGCCCTGGAGGACCGGCTCAACCAGACGCAGCGCATGGAGACCGTCGGCCAGTTCGCCGGGGGCATCGCCCACGACTTCAACAACCTGCTCGCCGTGATCCTCAACTACGCGCAGTTCGCCGAGGACGGGACGGACCTGGACGCGGTGCGCGCCGACGTCCGCCAGCTTCGCACCGCCGCCGAGCGCGCGCGTGATCTCACCAACCAGCTGTTGGTCTTCAGCCGCCGGGACGTCGCACGCACAGAGGTCTTCGACGTCGCGCGGCTGGTGCGCGACACGCATCGCCTGCTCGAGCGCGTCATGACGTCGAACATCGTCCTCGCCGCGGAGGTCTCCGACGACCCCCTGTGGGTCGACGCCGATCCGGGGCAGGTCGACCAGGCGGTCATGAACCTGGTCGTCAACGCGCGGGACGCGATGCCCGATGGCGGGAAGCTGACGGTCGTGGCACGCCGACGCGAGGACGACGGCGCCGAACCCGCTGTGGAGATCTCTGTCACCGACACCGGGGTCGGGATCCCCGAGGAGATAGCCACCCGGGTCTTCGAGCCCTTCTTCACCACCAAGGCCAAGGGCTCGGGCACCGGTCTCGGGCTGTCGATGGTGTACGGGATCGTCGAGACCTCGGGCGGGACGATCACGCTCGACTCGCGTGTCGGAGAGGGAACCAGGGTCCTCGTGACGCTGCCGCTGGTGGCGGACGCCCAGGTCCCCGCAGAGCCGGTCCGAGCGAACGGCGACGGCGACGCACCCGACGGCAGCATGCGTCGCGTGCTGCTGGTGGAAGACGAGGATGGCGTCCGGCAGGTGGCCGGCAGGATCCTCGAGGAGGGCGGCTACGTGCCGATCCCCGTCACAGATGCGACCGCGGCGCTGGCGCGTATGGCCCAGGATGACATCGACTTACTGCTCACCGACGTGGTCATGCCCGGGATGTCCGGGATCGAGCTCGTCCGCCGGACGGCCATCGATCGCCCTGGCCTTCCGACGGTGATGATGTCCGGCTACAGCGAGCAGCTGGGCCGCGTCGAGTCCGGCGCGGAGATCCTGCGCAAGCCGTTCACGCGCGAGACGCTGCTGGACGCGCTCGAACGAGCCTGGGAGCGCCAGAGGGTCCTGACCCCGTGACGCCCGTCGGGGCCGCCACCTCCGTGCTCATCATCGAGGACCACCTCGCGGTGCGCAGAGGTCTGGAGATGCTCCTGCAGAGCCGTGGCTTCACGATCGCCGGCGTGGCAGAGGATGCCGCCGGTGGACTGCGGCTGGCGGCATCCCGCGCGCCCGATGTCGCCGTCGTCGATCTGGCTCTTCGCGGGAGCAACGGCATCGATGTCGCGCGCAGCCTCAGCTCGGGAGGCGCGACGGTCGGAGTGGTGATCTACACGGGGAGCATCGACGCGGCGCAGCTCGACGCCGCGTCCGCCTCCGGAGCACGAGGGTTCGTCATGAAGACCAGCGACGCCGAGATCCTCGTGCGCGCGATCCGAGCGGTCGCACACGGCGACGTGTTCGTGGATCCGACCGTCCAGGACCTCCTGGGCGTGCATCGCGCCAGGCAGCCGAGGACAACCCCACGCGAGCGGGAGATCCTGCAGCGACTCGCGGGCGGCGAGACTGGTGAGCAGATCGCGACGGCGATGTACCTCTCCCCCGAGACGATCCGCACCCACCTGCGCAACACGATGCGCAAGCTCGAAGCGAGTACACGCGTGCAGGCGGTTGCCATCGCGCTGCGCGACGGCGAGATCGTCGGCGCCTGAGCGCTGCTACCTGCCGTTGCGGTCTGCGGTGACCTTGAACGCGGCCGCGCGCAGCTGGTCCATCTCGTACGGTTTCTGCAGGACCGCCGCGACGACGCCGCCGACGAAGCGACGGCTGATCTGCTCGGAGTCGTAGCCGCTGGACAGCACGACCGGCGTCGTCGCGCCGACACGCTCCATCTCGAGCATGACCTCCTCGCCGCTCATCCCCGGCATCATCAGATCGAGGAGCACGAAGCTGAACGCTCCGGGGCGCTCGATGAGCAGCCGCAACGCCTCGTCCCCGTCCGCGGCGGTCACGACTTCGAACCCGAGGGAGGCGACCATCCGGACCGCCATGCCGCGCACCGCATCGTCGTCGTCGACGACGAGGACCGTGCCGCTCGCGCGTCCCGACGGCGGTGACGGCGGGGGCGGAACGATCGGGACGACCTTCCCCGAGGTCGGGAAGATGAGGGTGAAGGTCGTCCCGGCGCCGGGCTGGCTGTCGACCTTCATCGCGCCGTGGTGCCCGCGGACGATCCCCTGCACCGCGGCGAGACCGAGGCCGCGGCCGGTGAACTTCGTCGTGAAGAACGGATCGAAGATCCTCGCCCTGGTCGCGGCGTCCATACCCGAGCCGGTGTCGGAGACCTCGAGGAACGTGTAGCTGCGCTCGGGAAGCTCGCCCGCAAGCTCGAAGTCCGACAGATACAGCCTGTCGGCATCGAGCTGCCCTGTGCGAACCGTGATGATGCCGTTGTCGTTCCCGATCGCCTCCGATGCGTTCGTGATCAGGTTCAGGATCACCTGGCGCAGCTGCGTCGCGTCGGCCTCGATCGTCGGGGTGTCGCGTGCGAAGTCGACCGAGAGCTGCGCCTTCTTGGAGATCGCTGCCCTGATGAGCTCCTCGAGGCCCGTGACGGCGTCCGGGAGGCTCACGACCTCGATGAGGAACGTGCCCTTGCCGGAGTACGCGAGCATCTGCCGGGCCAGATCGGTGCTGCGCATCGCGGCGAGCTCGACCTGCTCCAGCGGCGCCCGGGCCGCGGCGTCATCGGGGAGCGCCGCGAGCGCGACGCTCGTGTTACCGAGGATCACCGTCAGGAGGTTGTTGAAATCGTGCGCGATTCCGCCTGCCAGCACGCCGAGCGCTTCCAGCTTCTGGGTCTCCGCCAGGTTCAGCGCGTACTCCTCGCGGATCTCCTGCGACCGCGCGGCCTGGATCTGCTCCAGGCGCTCGATCTCCTCCTCGTGCGCCTGCTGGTCGCTGAGGTCGGTGAAGGTGAGGCACGTCAGGTGGTCGCCCTCCACCTGAAGCGGAGAGGCCCCCACGAGCACGGGCACGACCAGCCCGACGCTGTCGACGAGCTCCAGCTCTGCCGTCGCGTGGAAGCCGCGACCGCGACCGGCGCGGCGCAGGATCGGCGGGAGGGAACCCGACACGTGCGACGCCAGCGACGATCCCACGATCGTCTCGCGCCGCGCGCCGAGCAGCTGGCACAGCCGTCGGTTGGCGTACAGGATGAGCCCACCCGCGGAGATCGTGGCGGCGCCGTCCGGCATGTTCTCGACGAACAGCCGGTAGGGCCGGTCCGCATCGACGAGGGTGAACACGTGGTCGCCCTCGCCGTCGTCCACGCCGACTCCGGAGACGACGAACGCATCGACCTCGCCGGCGCCGATCGCCCGAAGGGTGTCCTCGGCCTCCTCCATGCGCTGCGTGGTCGCTGCACGCGTCGTGGCGACCTGATCGGCCGGGTCGCCCGGCGCAAGGGATGTCTGGAAGACGTTGCGTGGCACGGTGGTCAGCGGGAGTCCGTGGCTGCCGGGATATCGAGCGCCCGCAGCACCCTCGCGAAGTCCGACAGGTCGCCGGCGAGCCTACGCATGGGGGGCGGCAGCCGCTTGACGAGCGTGGGCGCGACCGTCACGCCGTGCGTGGCCACGGCGACCGGATCCTCGCGGACGTCGATGACCCAGAGCTGGACGCGCCCCTTCAGATGCAGGTCACACAGCTCCCTCGTGCTCGCGATCGCGTGCGCGGACCGATCCGACGCACCACTGACGAACAGCGTCAACTCGTAGCCGACGGGATCGCCTTCGGGCGGAGGGACGATCACGCGGCCAGCTCGGGGTCGACGCGCAGGCCGACGAGCACACGCTCGGCGTTGGAGAGATCGCCGATGATCTTGCGCAACGGGGCGGGAAGCCTCCGGACGAGCGTCGGGATAGCCAGGATGTCATCGCTGCGCGCGAGCTCCGGGTGCTCGACGAGGTCGACGATCTCGATCTCGTACCGGCCGGCCAGGTGCTCCTCGCACAGCGTTGTCAGGTTCGCGAACGCCCGCAGGGACTTGGGGGACTGGCCGGCCACGTACAACCGCAGGTACCACGTCTCCTGCGGTGGGGACTCGAAGCGAGGGGTGTCGGGGCTCACGACACGTCCTCCTCCTCGTCGGAGGCGAGACCGTCGTCGTCCTTGCCGCGGAGCCGGCCCTGCTCGGCGCGCTGCCCGGCGCGGTCCTCGGTGCCCTCAGAACCATGGCTCAGCAGGCGCTGGACGATGTCCGCCTCGTCGTCGAACTCGCGCCACAGCGACGCTGCCTGGGCCTCGACGGACTCCCGTCGGCGGCCGAGGCTGACGCGGCGCTGCTCGAGGTCCTCGAGGCGCGCGGCGCCGTCGGAGCGCTCCTGCGCCTCCCGGGTCTGGCGGGCGGAACCCGTCAGCACGCCCTGCGGACCGACGTAGACGTCGGCGAGCTCGATGCCCTTGCCCGTGACCAGGAACTCGCGGATCTGGTTGGAGTGCGCCATGCCGCGGGACTTCAGGATGCGGAAGACGCGGTTGTACTCGCCGTTGCCCTCGGTGGACTTGAGGAGGAGCCACGCATCCACCAGGGACGTCATATGCACCTGCGAGGGCGACGCCTCGTCGCTGGAGTTCAGCCAGGTGAACAGGGTCGTGACCCTCCTGGCCTTCAGGAAGTCGACCTGGCGAGTGAGCATGGCGGACACGTCGGACCGCGTACCGACCCTCATGAGGTCGGAGACCGGATCCTTGATGACGACGCTGGGGTCGAACTCGCGGACGGCCTTCTGCATCGAGTACAGGTGCGCCTCGAGGCCCAGGAGGCTCGGGCGGAAGCAGTGGAACCTGAGCAGGCCGGCGTCCACCCATCGCTGCAGGTCGATGCCGACCGAGCTCATGTTCCGGACGATCTCCGCCTCGGATTCCTCGAAGCTGAAGTAGATGACCCGCTCCCCGCGCCCGCACGCCGCATCACAGAACTGCGAGGCCAGGATGGACTTCCCGGTTCCCGCCGTGCCGCTGATCAGCACGCCGCTGCCGGCGAAGAAGCCGCCACCGCCCAGCATGGCGTCCAGGCGGGGCACACCGGTCGACAGCTGGTGGGACGAGACGCCATGGCGCAGTCCGATCGACGTGATGGGCAGGACCGACACGCCGGTCTCGCCGATGAGGAAGGGGTACTCGTTGGTCCCGTGCAGCGTCCCGCGGTACTTCAGGATCCGGAGCCGTCGGATGGAGGCCTGCTCGGTGACGCGGTTGTCGAGGACGATGACGCAGTCCGAGACGTACTCCTCGATGCCGTGGCGCGTGAGCGTCCCGTCGCCGCGCTCGCCGGTCACGATCGCGGTCACGCCGCGGTCCTTGAGCCAGCGGAACAGCCGCCGAAGCTCGAATCGCAGCATCGTGGTGTTCTGCAACGCGCCGAAGAGCACCTCGATCGTGTCGATCGCGATGCGCTTCGCACCGACCGCATCGATCGCCGAACCGAGCCGAAGGAACAGCCCCTCGAGATCCCAGTCCCCGGCCTCCTCGAGCTCGTCACCCTCGACATTGACGTGATCGAGGACGAGCTCGCCGTCGGACTCCAGCTGCGCGAGATCGAAGCCCATCGACGAGACGTTGGCCCTGAGGTCGCCTGCGGACTCCTCGAACGCCACGAACACCCCTGGTTCGTCGAACTCCGTGATGCCACGGACGATGAACTCCATCGCGATGAGCGTCTTGCCGCATCCTGCAGGCCCGCAGACCAGCGTGGGGCGCCCACGCGGCAGGCCTCCGCCCGTCACCTCATCGAGGCCCGCGATGCCTGTGCGTGCCTTCGGCAGAGTCTGCGTCCGAGGCGACGCATGCGGGATCGCTGCCAGTGCCTCCTGCGAAAATCCTGCTTCCGCAATGACGTCCGCCTCCTCTCATTCGGGAGGCGTCGAGCCGGGTGCTGAAACCTGGCGTCTCTCGAGGCAGCTGCCACGACCTGGATGGGCGTGGCATCTGCAACGTAGCACGGTGGTACGCCGGTCGCGCCAGGTCTACAGGGGCCTCACGAAGCCCAGATACGTGGTCGGGAAGGACTCCGATCGCATCCAGCCGTCGCGCCGCATCAGGCCGTGCGGATCGAAGACCGGTCTGGTCAGGAAGTGCCCGCGCCGGAAGCCCATCCGCGACCAGAACGCGATCGCCTCCGAGGCCCACCCCATGACCGAGCACTCGGCCTGTCCGAGCCCCTGCTCGCGGCCCAGCGCCAGCAGGGCGTCGACCATCCGCCGCCCCGCGCCCTCGCCGGCTCGCTCGACGTACACGTCGGAGATGTAGGCCGCCTCGGCGCACCGGATCGTGCCGACGGCCCGCGCCTCGTCGTCGATGAGCACCGTGCACTGCGGGTCGTCCAGGGCCGACGTGAACCGTGCCGGTGAGCAGCCGATGTCCAGCCACCAGGCCAGCTGCTCCTCGGTCATGAGCGCGCCGTAGGCCCGCCGGGAGACCGACCCCTTGATGGCGCTCAGCTCGGACAGGTCAGCCCTGGTCGCGGCGCGGATCACGGTCGAGGCCCTCATCGGGAGACCACGATCGGCGCGCTCACGACCGCCTCCTGCGAGTGGGACCCGTGCCCGCAGCCGGCGAGGCAGATGAGCCCGCCGGCGGCCAGCAGCGCTCCGCCGCGCCGCAGCCGCCGCCTGGCGCTGGGCCGCTGCGTCGCGATGAACGACGCGGTGGCGGCTGCGAACAGCACGGTGGCGACGAAGAAGTTCAGGCGCAGGCCGAGGATGTGGTGGGCCGGATCGACGCGCAGCAGCTCCTCTCCGATGCGGCCCAGCGAGTAGCCGGCCACGTAGAGGGCGAACAGGCCCGGGGCTCGGACGGAGTTGCGGCGTCCCAGCCAGACGAGCGCGCCCGCGAGCAACAGGTTCCAGATCACTTCGTACAGGAACGTCGGATGGAACGTGGCGAACTGCGCGTAGGCGTCCGGCCGATGCGCGGGGTCGATCTGCAGGCCCCACGGCAGCGTCGTCGGCCGTCCGAAGAGCTCCTGGTTGAAGTAGTTGCCCACACGCCCGATGGCCTGCGCCACGAGCAACGCAGGGGCGACGGCGTCGAGGAACTGCGGGATGTCGGCGCGACGGCGATGCAGCACCCACAGGCCCGCGAGCGTCCCGGCGGCGATGCCGCCCCAGATGCCCAGCCCGCCCTTCCAGATCGCGAAGGGGCCCCACCAGCGGTCCGGGACCTCGTTCCAGCTCGTCGCGAGGTAGTACAGGCGCCCGCCGATGATGCCGGCGGGGAAGCCCCAGAGCGCGACCTCCTCGACCAGCGCGCGGTCGCCCCCACGGGCCTCCCAGCGCCTGGTGGTGATCGCGACCGCGGCCACGAGGGCGACCACGTACGCGATGCCGTACACGTGCACGAACAGCGGCCCGAGGTGCAACCCGTTGGTCGCGGGGCTCGGAATGAAGCCGACTGGCAACATCGACACATGATCCGCGATCACCAGAGCTGTGACCACGAAGGAGCGTCGAGGCGATGAGCGCCACCGCGACCACCACCGTCGGCTTCGTCGGCCTCGGCAGCATGGGCTGGCCGATGGCGGCGAACATCACGCGCGGCGGCTACAGCGTGATCGGTCTGGACGCCGACGCCGGGCGTGCCGACGCGTGGGTCCGCGAGCACGGCGGGACCGCCGCGACCGGCCCCGAGGACTTCGCCGGCGTGCAGCTGGTCGTCACGATGCTGCCGAACGGGAAGATCGTGCGCGACGCGATCCTCGACGGCGGCATCGCGGACGCGCTCCCCGACGGCGCCGTGGTCATCGACATGAGCTCCTCCGAGCCGTGGGAGACGGTGTCGCTCGGCCCCGAGCTCGCCCAGCGAGGGGTCACCCTGCTCGACGCACCGGTGTCGGGAGCCCTGCCACGAGCGATCGACGCGACGCTGGCGATCATGCTCGGCGGCGAGGACGAGGCCGCGATCGAGCGCGCCGTCCCGGTCATCGAGACGATGAGCGAGCGCATCTTCCGCACCGGACCGCTCGGGTCGGGCCACGCGATGAAGGCGCTGAACAACTTCATCACCGGCACGGGGTTCGTGGCCACGTGCGAGGCGCTCATCGTCGGCACGAAGGCCGGTCTGGACCCCGCCGTGATGCTGGACATCATCAACGTGTCCACCGGGCGCACCTTCACGTCGCAGGTGATCGGGCCGTCGGAGATCGTCCCGCGGCGCTTCGCGTCGGGCTTCGCGCTCGCGCTGCTCGCCAAGGACGTCGGGATCGCCGACCAGCTGGCCCAGGAGCTCGGCGTCGACGCGCCGACCGCGCGCCTGGTCGTCGAGCGCCTCCGCGGAGCGCTCGGCGAGCTCGACCCGACCGCCGACACGACTCTGGCGATGACGGTATGGGAGCGCGACGCGGGCCTGAACGTCGAGTGACCTTCGTCCAGCGGGTCCTGACCGGGCCGTCACCGATCCCGGGCTCGAGCTGTTCGTCGAGCCGGGCCGACGGCTGACGACCGCGCAGTTCAGCGAGACGGCCCGCGGGTTCGCCGCCTCGCTGGCGGGCGTCGGGCTGGGCGCGGTGACCGTGTCGCGATCGTCCCGACGATCAGCGCGGACGCCGTCGCCGTGCGCTACGCGGCGGCGTTGCTGGGACGCACCACGGTCTACTGCCCCAACACCGGCGTGCCGGGCAGGCTGTCGCGCTTCATCGGCCACACACAGGCGCGGACGGTGGTGCTCCTCCCGCAGACGGCGGAAGCCGCCGAGGACGGGATGCTCGCGGCGCTCGTCGGGCTCCGGCGGGACCACGGGGAGCTCCAAGGCGAGCTGCCGCAGCTACGCCACCTGGGAGCACGTGGTCGACATCGGACCTGTGCAGCGCAAGCCCGATCGGGTCGTGCTCGCCCGGATCCTCGCGACTACGCAGGCGCCGCCTCCGAGCTGAACGCGAAGTCACCCGACAGCACCTCGGGCAGCATCGTCCGAGGGACGAACCGCCCGGCGGTCCGCGATCCTACGAAGCGCTCGTCCTCGACGAGCAGTGCGCCGCGCAGGATCGTGGTGCGGACCCTGCCCGTGACCTCCCAGCCGTCCCAGCAGCTGTAGCCGCCGCTCATGTGCAGCTCGCGCCAGTCGACGGTCCAGCGCCGCTCGGGGTCGAAGACGACGAGGTCGGCGTCTGCGCCCTCCGCGATGCGCCCCTTGCGCGGCCACATGCCCATCAGCTTCGCCGGGTTCACCGAGATGAGCTCGACCCAGCGCTCGGCGCTGATCCTCCCCTTGACGACGCCCTCGGAGTACAGGAGCGGGATGCGGGTCTCGACCGCGGCCTGGCCCGCCTGCATGCTGTCGACGGTCGTGCCCATCGTCTCGAAGCGGTCCTTCAGGCTGACCAGGGCGTGGTCGGTCGCGACGACCTGCAGCCGCCCGTCCGCCAGCGCGGCCCAGCACGTGTCGCGGTCCGGCCCGAACTTCGGCACCGGGTAGTTGTTGAACAGCAGCCCGCGCGCGTTGTACGTCGTCCCGTCGACCTCGACCGGCGACTCGTCCCAGAAGTCGTCCTGCGTGAAGCTGAGGTAGGCGCTCAGCGTCTCGCCGTAGAACGGCAGCCCCTGCGCGCGCTTCTCGGCGAGCGCCTCGATCCCGCTCGCGGCTGCCATGTGGAGGACGTAGAGCGGCGAGCCCGTGCGCTCGGCGAGGAACATCGCGCGGCGGATCGCGGCCTCCTCGACGATCGGCCCACGGACCTCGCAGATGTACGCCCCATGGGTCTTGCCCTCGCGCACGTACTTGCCGGTCAGCCAGTTGGCGATCGCGTCGTCCTCCGCGTGCACGACGCTCATGCCGCCGTGCTCGGCGACCTCGAGCATCGCGCCGTAGCGCTGGCCGTCGTCGCTCATGTAGCCGTAGGTCATCATCGTCTTGATCGTCGGGACGCCGTCGGAGATCGCCTGGCCGATCTCCTCGACCTCGTCGTAGGAGAAGGCCTTCGTGAGGATCGCGTGCAGGGACCAGTCGACGGCCATCGCGCCCTCGAACTCCGCCTTGCGCGTCTCGATCGTGTCGATGAGTCCGACCGGCGGCGCCTGGAAGGCGAAGTCGATGACGCTCGTGTTCCCGCCCAGGGCGGCGGCGAACGAGTAGTCGGGCCCCTCGGTCGTGAGGATCCCCTCGAAGTTCATCGCGTAGTGCACGTGCGGGTCGATGCCGCCGGGGATGACCAGGCAGCCGGCCGCGTCGACGACCTTGCGCGCCTCGCTCCCGAGCGTGCCCGCGGGGCCGACCGCCGCGATGGTCTCGCCCTCGACGGCGACGTCGAGCGACTCGCTGCCGGCGGGCGTGACCACCGTGCCGTTCAGGATCAGCAGGTCGTGCATATGGTCCTCCTCGTGAGGCGATGGGGGCGGAAGGGTGCGAGCAGCGGCTCCTCGGCGCGGCCGAGGACCTCGGCGGCGACGAGCTCGCCCAACACGGGCGCGAGCGTGATGCCGCTGTGGGTGACGGCGACGTACACGCGATCCGAGAGCCAGCCGACGGCCGGCAGCAGGTCGGCCGTCAGCGCGCGCAGGCCGACGACGGCGCCGGCGACGCCCAGCGCCTCCGGGATCACGACGTGCCCTCGCGCGGCGTCGAGCACCTGCGCCGCCACCTCGGCGACGGACTCCGGGGCGTCGCCGGGATGGACGAGCCGGTCCTGCTCATCGGCGTGCAGGAGCAGTCCGCCCTCGTCGCCGGGGCGGATCATGACGTCGTCGGCGACGACCACCCGGCCGACCGGGTCGGCCGCGGCTTCCGTCGTCACGAGCAGCCCGATGGGCAGCGCACCGCGCTCCTGCGCGCCGAGCATCGCCACGTCCGCGAGCGCGCCGGTCCAGCGGCCGGTGCAGAGCACGACCCCGTCGGCGACGAGCCGCTCGCCCGTCGCGAGGGCGACGGTCCCGGCGGCCGGATCGATCCCGGTCACCTGGAGGCCGGCGCGCAGGTCGGCGCCCGCGTCCGCCGCCCGCGCGGCGAGCTCCGCAGCCATGCGCTGCCCGTCGGCGTGCCCCTCGTCGGCGTGGAAGGCGACGTGCTCCACCCCCGGCGCGAGCCGCAACGACGGCTCGAGCGCCAGCGCCTGCTCCGGAGCCAGCAGCGCGGCGGCGTAGCCCGACTCCGCCAGCGCGGCCACCTCGGACGCCACGTCCGCGTTGCGCTCGCGGTCGGTGTGCCACACGAGCGACCCGGTCCGGCGCAGCCACCGCCGCGGGCCGAGCTCCGCCTCCATGCGCGCGTACGCGGCGACACCCGCCACGTTGAGGGCGCGGTAGTCGCGCAGCGCCGCCGCGCTCGCCCCGATCCACGCGAACGACGTCGAGCTGGTGCGCGCTGCCGGCTCGCCCGCGTCCACGACGACGACCCGCGCGCCGGCCTGGGCCAGCTGCAGCGCGACTGCCGTCCCCACCACTCCAGCGCCGACGACAACGACCTGCATACGCATGTGCGCGCATCCTGCCGGGGCACCCCCCTCCTGTCCAGGAAGTACGCTGAGGACACCAGGGGAACGGAGGATGGGATGGTCCTGCCGGACGGACCGATGACGCTGTCGTCGAAGATCCTCGCCGCCCACGGCGTGGAGGACCTGACCCCCGGCTCGTTCGCGCTGGCGAGGATCGACCGCGTCATGCTCAACGACGTCTCGGGCGCCGTCTCCATCCGCGAGTTCGAGCGGATGGGCGCGAGCGGCGTGTTCGATCCCGCGCGCGTCGCGTGCGTCGTCGACCACTTCTGGCCGGCGAAGGACGCGCGCAGCGCGGCGCTCGTGGCGCGCCTGCGGACCTTCGCGCAGCGCCAGGGCATCACCGACTACTGGGAGGTCGGCGCGACGCCGGACGCGGGGATCGAGCACGCGATCCTCGCCGAGCGCGGGCGGATCATGCCCGGGGACCTCCTCGTCGGCGCCGACTCGCACACGTGCACCAGCGGAGCCTTCGGCGCGTTCGCCACAGGGATGGGGTCGAGCGACATCGCTGCGGCCATGGCGCTCGGCGAGGTGTGGCTGAAGATCCCCGAGGTCGTCGAGGTCGAGTTCACGGGCTCGCGCGGCGACTACGTCACCGGCAAGGACCTGATTCTCGCCTACATCGCGCAGGCGGGTGTCGACGGCGCCAACTACGCCGCGCTGGAGTTCTGCGGAAGCGCCGTGGAGGGCCTGTCGCTCGACGAACGCCTCGCGCTGTGCAACATGGCGGTCGAGGCGGGCGCGAAGACGGGGATGGTGGCCGCGGACGAGACGACGCTGCGCTGGCTCGCCGAGCGCGTGCCGGAGGCTGATCCCGTACCGCTGGGCCCCGACCCGGGCGCCCCCTATGACCGGCGGACGAGCATCGATCTCGACGGCATGCGGCCGATGGTCGCCGCGCCCTCCTCCCCCGGCAACGTCCACCCCATCGACGAGCTCGCGGGCCGCGTGAAGATCGACCAGGTGTACGTCGGCAACTGCTCCAACGGGACGATGACCGACCTTCGCCAGCTCGCCCAGATGCTGCGTGGCAACACGGTCGCACCAGGCGTGCGGCTCATCGTCGTGCCGGCGACGCAGCGCATCTACCGGGAAGCCCTGCAGGAAGGCCTCATCGAGGTGTTCCTCGACGCCGGCGCCATGATGTCGCCGCCCACGTGCGGCGCCTGCTTCGGCGGGCACACGGGCATCCTGGCGGCGGGCGAGGTCGCGGTGACGACAACGAACCGCAACTTCCGCGGGCGGATGGGCGACCCGGAGTCGTCGGTGTACCTGGCCAACGCGTACGTCGCCGGCGCGGCCGCGGTGGCCGGGAGCCTCGTCGACCCCGCGGACGTCGCACGGCCGGAGCCGGTCCGATGACGGGTGGGGTCATCTCCGGCCGGGTGGTGCGGATCGGCGACGACGTCGACACCGACGTCATGCTCCCGGGCGCCTACCTCAACATCACCGATCCCGAGGAGCTCGGGACACATCTCCTGGAGACGTACGGCGACCCCGAGGTCGCCCGGCGGATCGGCCCCGGCGACATCCTCGTCGCCGGGCGCAACTGCGGCATGGGCTCGTCGCGCGAGCATGCGCAGCTGGCCCTGATCGGCCGCGGTGTGCAGGCGGTCGTCGCCGTGAGCTTCGCGCGGATCTTCCAGCGCAACTGCATCAACCTGGGCCTCCTCGCGATCGAGCAGCCCGAGGCCGCCGCAGCGCTGCGCGACGGCGACGAGGTCACCATCGATACCGGCGCGGGCCGGATCACCTGGGACGGCGGCGAGGCGAGCCTGCCCACGCAGCCGCCCTTCATCCAGGAGCTCCTGGCGCGCGGCGGCATCGTGGAGTGGGCCCGTCACCGACTGGCGGAGCGGGCGTGAGCGCCACCGGCTGGCCGGCCCGGGTCGCGATCCTCGGCAGCGGGACCATGGGGGCGGGGTTCGCCCAGCTCCTCGCGCTCGGCGGCGTCCCGAGCGCGATCGCCGACGCGACGCCCGAGGCGGCCGAGACCGCCAAGGCGCGCCTGCTGGACGCCACCGCCGCGTACGCCGCACGCGGCCTGGTCCCCGAAGGCAGCGAGCGCGCGGTCGACGACCACGTCGCTCCGTGCGCGACGATCGAGGAGGCCGTGGCCGGCGCCGACCTCGTCATCGAGGCCGTCCCCGAGGATCCCGAGCTGAAGCACGCGATCCTCGACGCCGCCGAGCTCGCCGCGCCGGCGCAGGCCGTCATCACGACGAACACCTCCGCGATCCCCATCGGCGACCTCGGCGCCCGGCGCCGCGACGCCTCCCGCTTCCTCGGCATGCACTGGTTCAACCCACCGCAGTGGGTGCCGTGCGTCGAGCTCATCCCGACTCCGGCGACCGCGCCCGAGCACGTCGAGGCGCTGAGCGCCTTCCTCGTCGCGCTGGGCAAGACGCCCTGCGTCGTTGGCGACGGCGCGGGCTTCGTCGGCAACCGCATCCAGTTCGCGATGTTCCGCGAGGCGTGCCGGATCGTCGAGGACGGGCTGGCCACGCCCGAGACGGTGGACGCGGTCGTGCGGTCGTCGTTCGGGTTCCGGCTGCCGTTCTTCGGACCGTTCGAGATCGCCGACATGGCGGGGCTGGACGTCTACGCGGGGGCATACGACGCGCTCGTCGGCCAGTTCGGCGACCGCCTCTCCTGCCCGCCTGCGATCACCGAGCGCGTCGGGCGCGGCGAGCTCGGCGCGAAGACCGGACGCGGGTTCCTGGAGCACACGCCGGAGAGCGCGCGGGCCACGGCGACGTGGCGCGATGCGGCCTACGCGAGCCTGTCGAGGCTGCTCGCCGACCTGCCGGAGCGTGACGCGTAGGCGCTCAGCGCGAGCGCCCTGGCCATCTCGTTGCGGACGATGGACAGCCCCTCACCGACGCCCATGCCGGGCTTGGCCAGCAGCTGGTCGGCGCCCGCGCCGAGCGCGAGGTGCGCCGAGACCTGAGCCGAGCGTTCGGTCTCGCAGCACGAGCCCCCGAGGTGCGCGACGACGCCGTGCGCCTTGCAGTCCAGGACGGCGTCGACCACGTGGTGCACGGAGCCGAGGTCGGGCGCCTTGATCTGGATCACGTCGGCCGCGCCCGCGCGGTTGAAGGCGCGGATGTCCGCGACCGTGTTCGCCCACTCGTCGGCCACCAGCTGCACGCGCGGCGTCCGGCGCGCCAGGCGCCCGCGCAGGTCGACGAGCGCCCGGATCTGCCCGTCGCGCGAGCCTGCATCGACGGGGTGCTCGACGCGCAGCGCCAGCGGCGCCGCCGCCTGCCCCATCTCCGCGAGGACGTCCGCGACCCACGCCGGGTCCTCGCCGCCGACGACGCCGAGCATCCCGTAGACGTCGAAGTGCAGGACGGGCGCGTAGGCGGCGCTCGGCCGGAGCTGCTCGACGCGCTCGCGCACCCAGCGCACGTAGTCGACGAGCGCGGCGCCGTCCGCGCCCACGAGCGCGCGCTCGTTGATGAGGCCGTGCGGGAGCGAGTCGACCTCCTTGAGGATCATCGCGTCGACGTTCGCCTCGCGCTCCTCACCGGTCTGCGCGAACACCGCGACGGGCCGCGCCGGCGGCTCCAGCCCCCACTCTGCGGCGACGACGTCCGCCATCGTGCGCCGGGCCAGGTGCGCAGCCGCATCCAGGAGCGCCTGCGACAGCCCGTACGCGCCCGCGGCGCCGAATCCCTCGACCTCCACGACGAGGCGCTCGACGAGGTCCGCGGAGGCCCGGAAAGCGGTCACCGGGCGGCCGGCCACCCTGGGTGCGACGTCGCGCTCGAGGACCTCGGCCAGCGCCACAGCGCGGAGCCGAGGCTCGCGCCCGCCGACCCCCGCGTACTGCACGCTCACGCAGTCGCCGTGCGCGA
This sequence comes from uncultured Solirubrobacterales bacterium, assembly GCA_963837655.1. Lineage (GTDB taxonomy): Bacteria > Actinomycetota > Thermoleophilia > Solirubrobacterales > Solirubrobacteraceae > CAVVSD01. The sequence continues at coordinate 5,971 of CAWIOK010000016.1, read as the reverse complement.
CGTGACCGTCGCTCAGGACCAGCAGGACCGAGACCGCCTCGGCCGGAGCACGGATCGCGTCGAAGCCCGGCGTGCGCGGCGGGCCGGGGTAGGCGAGGCCGTCGCGCACGGCGCCGCCCTTGATCGCGGCCTGGTCGTCGGCGAAGTACGCGCCCGTGGCCGGGACGGCGACCAGCGCGACGATGGTCAGGCCGGACACACCGGACCTAGACGATCCCCCGCTCGCGGAGCCGTGCCAGCTCCTCGTCGTCGATGCCGACGTCGCGCAGCACCTCGTCGGTGTCGGCGCCGGTCGTCCACCGCGCGCCGCTGCGGATCGAGCCCGGCGTGCGCGACAGCTTCGGCACGACGCCCGTCATCGACATCTCGCCGTGCACCTCGTCGGTGTGATCCACGAGCAGGCCGCGCTCCCGGAACCACGGGTCCTCGTAGATGTCCTGCGCCGTGTAGACCGGCGCGCAGACGACGCCCGCGTCGTTGACGATCCCGTCGAGCTCGGCTGCCGTGTGCTGCTCGGCGAACGCTCCGATGATCTCGTCCAGCAGATCCTCGTTCTCCCCGCGGCCGTGGTGGGTCGCGAAGCGCGGGTCGTCGGCGTACTCGGGATGGCCCATCACGTTCGCCAGGCGCTTCCACAGCGTGTCGTGGTTCGCGGCGATCACGACCCACTTGCCGTCCTTCGCCCGGTAGACGTTCGAGGGCGCGATCCGCGGCAGCCGCGGGCCCGTGGGCTCGCGGATGAACCCGGTCTTCTCGTACTCCACGACCGCCGACTCCATCATCGCGAAGCAGGCGTCGGCGATCGAGGCGTCCACGACCTGGCCGGTGCCGCCGCGCGCGTCGCGCGCGTAGAGCGCCAGGAGAATGCCCTGGAACGCCGACTGCGCGGCGATCGTGTCACCGAGCGAGATGCCGGTCCGCGGTGGCGCCTGATCGGGGTAGCCGTTGATGTAGCGCAGGCCCGAGATCGCCTCGCCCCCCGCGGCGAAGCCGGCCCGCTCGCGGTAGCGCCCTGTCTGCCCGTAGCCCGTGACGCGAGCGTAGATGGCGCCCGGGTTGACGGCGTGGACGTCCTCGGGCCCGAGTCCCCAGCGCTCCATCGTCCCGGGACGGAAGTTCTCGAGGACGACGTCCGCCGTCGCCACCAGCTCGCGTGCGATCTCCTGACCGCGCTCCTCGCGCAGGTTGAGCGTCACCGAGCGCTTGTTGCGGGCGAGCACCGCCCACCACAGCGAGTGACCGTTGTGGCGCAGCCGTCCCCAGTCGCGCATCGCGTCGCCCGCGCCGGGCGCCTCCACCTTGACGACGTCCGCGCCGAAGTCCCCCAGGAGGGTGCCGACGTAGGGTCCGGCCAGCAGCTGGCCGAACTCCAGCACGCGCAGGCCGGCGAGCGGTCCCGCCGCGTCAGGCGACACGTGACTGCCCTCCGATGAGGGATCGGGCGATGACTGTCCGCAGCACGTCGTTCGTCCCTTCTCCGATGCTCATGAGGATGGCGTCGCGATAGAGCCGCTCGACCTCGTACTCGGTGGAGTAGCCGTAGCCGCCGTGCACCTTGAGCGCCTCGATGGCGTTCTGCAGCGCGACCTCGGAGGCGAACATCTTCGCCATGCCGGTCTCCGAGTCGGCCCTGGCCTCGCCGTCGGTCTTCGTCGCCGCCCAGTAGACCATCAGCCTGGCGGCCTGCAGCTGCGTCGCCATCTGGGCCAGCTGGAGCTGGATCGCCTGGAAGTCCGCGATCGGCTGCCCAAATGCGCGTCGCTCCTTCGCGTAGGCCAGCGCCTCGTCGTAGGCGCGCTGCGCGATCCCCACACTGCGAGCGGCGACGTTGATCCGGCCGCTCTCCAGTCCGGAGAGCGTCTGCTGCAGGCCGCGTCCCTCGACGCCGCCGAGGAGGTTCCCCACCGGGACGCGGACCTCGTCGAGGACGACCTCGCAGGACTCCGTGCCCTTGTAGCCGAGCTTCGGGATGTCCTTCGTCACCTCGTAGCCGGGACTGCCGGCGTCGACGAGCAGGACCGACATCCCCTTGTGGGCGGGGGTCGTCGTGGGGTCGGTCTTCACGAGCACGGGAAGCGGATCGGCGTGCCGGGCGTTCGTGATCCAGGTCTTCGTGCCGGTGACGACGTAGTGGTCGCCGTCGCGCCGCGCAATCGTGCGGATGCCCTGCAGGTCGGTGCCCGCGTCGGGCTCGGTCAGCGCGATGCCGGTGCGCCGCCGGCCCGCCGCGAGGTCGGGCAGATGGCGCTGCTTCTGCTCGTCGGTCCCGTGTCGGGCGATCATCGCGCAGGCGAGCGAGTGGCTGCCGAGGATGCCGGCGATGCCCATCCAGCCCCGGGAGATCTCCTCGAAGACGAGCGCGAACGACACCGCGTCGACGGGGTTGCCGCCGAACTCCTCCGGCACGGTGATACCGAAGAGACCGAGATCGCGCATCCCGTCGACGATCTCCGTCGGATAGCGCCCGCTCTGCTCCCATTCGCGCGCGACGGGGACGATCTCGCGGTCCACGAACTGCCGCAGGACGTCCCGCAACGCCCGCTGGTCGTCGGTGAAGCCGAAGTCCATCGGCGTCTCTCCCCCTGGTCCCGGTTCGCAAATGGCTTGAAGTCGGACATTACCGCTGGGATGGTGTCCGCGTGCGCCCGAAGTTCGACGCGACGATGCGCGGCGTCCCGATCGGGCGCAGCGCGCACTGGGCCTCGAGCGCGGAGCACACCGGCTTCGACGGCCTCGTCGTGACCGAGACCAACAACGACCCCTTCCTGCCGCTGGCGCTCGCGGCGACGGCCACCCGCGACATCGCCGTGGGGACGGGGATCGCGCTCGCGTTTCCGCGCTCGCCCATGGAGGTCGCCTACACGGCGTGGAATCTGCAGGAGCTCAGCGGCGGGCGGTTCACGCTCGGGCTCGGGACGCAGGTCCGCGCGCATGTCGAGCGCCGGTTCGGCGTCCCGTGGACGCGGCCGGCCGCGCGCATGCGCGAGTACGTGCTCGCGCTGCGGGCCATCTGGTCCGCGTGGGAGACCGGCGAGCCGCTGTGCTTCGAGGGCGACTTCAGCTCGCACACGCTCATGCCGCCCGCCTTCCGCCCGCGCGCGCAGCCCCACGGCGCGCCGCCGGTCTGGCTCGCTGCGGTCCGCGAGCGCATGATCGAGGTGGCCGGGGAGGTCGCTGACGGGCTCCTCGTCCATCCGCTGCAGAGTCCGCGGTACCTCGAGGAGATCGTTCAACCGGCGCTCGCGCGAGGGGCGGCGCGTGCCGGGCGCGACCCGTCCGAGATCGGCCTCTCCGTCGCGCAGCTCGTCGCGACGACGCCCGCCGAGTTGGAGGCTGTCCGCTCCCGGGTGGCCTTCTACGGCTCGACGCCGGGCTACCGGCACGTGCTGGCGCTGCACGGCCTCGACGACCTCTTCGACGAGCTCCACGGACTGTCGCGCACCGGCGGCTGGGACCGGATGAGCGCGCTCGTCGACGACGACGTGCTCGCGACGTTCGTCGCCTACGGCGAGACCCCGGACGCCATCGCACGCGAGGTGCTATGCCGCGGGGACGGCGCCGACCGGATCGCGCTGCACGCCGGCGGGGACGTCTCGCCGGATGCGTGGTCGGACATCGTGCGCGCGCTCAGGAGCTAGTGTCCTCGGCCATCGCCGCGTCGAACTCGCGACGCTCGGCGGCGATCCGGGCGCGAAGCTCCTCGAGCTCGGGCAGTGGGCCGAAGTCGAAGTCAGGCCGCGGCTCGCGTGACCCGCGCTGGCGCTCGCGCTCCGCGGTGGTGGCCGCGTCGTCGGGCTCGCCGTCGGCGCCGAGCAGCACCCCGTAGTCGTCGCGCGCGGCGTCCACCGTGACCAGGCCGGCGCGGACGTCCTTGGCGACGCGCTCCGGCTCGCGGTCGAGCGGATCGCCCTGGCCGCCGGCGCCGGCCGTCGCGAACATGAGCCGGTCGCCCTTGTGCACGCGCACGTTCTCCACCTTGGAGGGCAGGCTCCACTCCTCGCCCGTGACGCGCAGCAGCGTCTTGTACGAGCTCTCGCCGTACATGCCGCCGTTCACCCCCCACGGGTGCGTCTGGGCGCGGTCGTCCTGGAACGTGATGAGCCCGTCCTCGAGGAACGTGTACATCTTCGCCACGCCGTGGCCGCCGCGGTGGTAGCCCGCGCCCCCCGAGTCGGTGCGCACGGAGTAGCTCTCGACCCGCAGCGGGTAGTACTTCTCCAGGTACTCCGTCGGCACGGCCTTGAACAGCGGCCACCAGGAATGACCGTCGAGGCCGTCGCCTGCCGGCCGGGCCGGGATGCCGCCGTAGAGGATCTCGAGGATCTGGTAGTTCTCGCCGTTCGAGTCGGTCCCCGAGTACACGAAGTTCGGGCTCGTCCCGTAGCTGCCGGACACCGCGAACTGCAGGCCGAGCATCTTCGAGAACACCGCGCCGAACACGTCGAAGTGGCGCGCCATGAGCGTCAGGCGGTTGCCCAGCGGCGCCGGGAACTCCGGCTTGAGCACGGACCCCTCGGGGATGTTGACCTTGATGAGGTCCGAGTAGCCGTCGTTGAAGACGACGTCGGGCGCGAAGGCCATGATGAGGAAGACCCCGACGAACATCTTGAACATCTCGGGGTTCAGGAAGAAGTTGACCGACCCCGGCACCTGCGCGTCGGTCCCCGTCCAGTCGACGTTGATCGTGTCGCCGTCGCGCCACATCGTCATCTTCAGGCGGATCGGGCCGGTCCCCAGCCCGTCGTCGTCGGCGAAGTCCGCGAAGTCGAACCGCTTGCCGTCGGGCAGGTACTGGCGGATGAGCTCGATGAGCGCCGAGCGCGTCCGGTTCAGGATCGCGTCGCAGGCCTCGAGGTAGGTGTCCTTGCCGTAGCGCTCGCAGAGCTCGATGACGCGCGCGGCGCCCGCGGCGGTGCCGGCCGCGATCGCCTTGACGTCGGCCTCGACCTCCTTCGGCGCGCGCGTGTTGTGGCAGAAGAGGCGCAGCGCCTCCTCGTTGAGCTTGCCCTGGTCGTAGAGCTTGATGGGCGGCATCCGCACGCCCTCGTGGTAGATGCTCGTGGCGCTGATCGGCATCGATCCCGCCGCGGTGCCGCCCACGTCGATGAGGTTGCCCCACTGCGACGAGTAGCCCACGAGGTCGTCCTCGTAGAAGATCGGGCGCAGCAGCAGGAGGTCGGGCGTGTGCGAGACGGACCCGTCGCACATGTACGGGTCGTTCAGCGCGATGACGTCGCCGTCGCGGAGATCGGAGACCTCGTAGGGCGAGTGCTCGAGGATCGTCGGGATGGCCGAGCCGAACTGCCCGATGACCATGCGCGCATGGCGATCGGCGATCAGCGGGAACTGGTCGGACTGCTCGCGGATCACGGGACTCACCGCGGTCGTCTCCAGGACGCGGTCCATCTCGTAGCGGGCGTTGGACAGAGTGTTCTCGATGATGTCGAGCGTCACCTGGTCGATGTCGTGCTCCCGGACGAAGTCGGGGAGCGCCGCTGACTCCGTCGTGCTCATGTTCCCTGCTTCCTGACCGTGATGTTCCCGGCGTCGTCCACGACGCCGGCGTAGCCGGGCTCGATGACCGTCGTCGAGTCCTCCTGCTCGATGATCGCCGGGCCGACCAGCGTGTGTCCGGCGGCAAGCGCGCTGCGGTCGTAGATCGGGGTGTCGTGCCACTCGCCGTCGAAGTGGACCTGCTCGCGGCCGTCGGGCGTGAGCTCGGAGGAGTCCCCGCCGAGGGCCTTGATCTCCACCTCGCGCGTCCCGCCGCGGCCGACCACCCGGAGGGTCGCGATCTCGACGTTCGCCTCGAGGTCGAAGCCGTACCGGCGTCGATGCTCGTTCTCGAAGTCCGCGCGCAGTCGCACGGCGTAGCCGTCGTCGAGGGCGCCGCGGTCAAGGGCCACCGGGATCTGGATGTCCTGGCGGTAGTAGCGGCAGTCCGCAAAGACGTCGAAGGCCTGCTCGCCGT
>CAWIOK010000015.1:0-46722 GCA_963837655.1 uncultured Solirubrobacterales bacterium | reverse complement strand
GCGAGCCGGACGCCGGCGCCGCCGCGCGGCGCGCGGCGCGACTGCTCGCGGATGCGATCGCCGAGGCGCTCGCGCACCGCGGCGCCGCCCATGTGGCGCTCTCCGGCGGGAACACCCCGCGTGTCACCTACATCGCTCTCGGGCCGCTCGTCCCGGACTGGCGCCGCGTCCATCTCTGGTTCGCCGACGAGCGCTGCGTCGGCCCGGACGATCCCGAGTCGAACGCGCGGCTCGTCCGTGAGACGCTCGTCGCGGACGGCGCGGTGATGCACCGCATGCAGGGCGAGCTCGGCGCCGAAGCCGCCGCGAGCGCCTACGAGCGCGAGCTCGCCGACGTCGTGCTCGACATCGTCCTGCTCGGGATCGGCGAGGACGGCCACACCGCCTCGCTGTTCCCGGACAACCCGGTGCTCGACGCGGCCGGACGGGTCGCCCCGGTGCACGACAGCCCGAAGCCCCCGCCCGACCGCATCACGCTGACGCGTCAGACGCTCGACGGCGCCCGTCAGCGACTGCTGCTCGTCACCGGCGCGGGAAAGGCTCCGGCGCTCGCGGGCGCGCTCGGCGCGCCGTCGCGCCACGTGCCCTCGTCGCTGCTCTCACGCGACGGGCTCACCGTCGTGGCTGACGCCGCCGCGCTGGGCTGACCCTCCCACGACATCCGCGGCAGCCACTCGAGCCACCTGGGCAGGTACCAGTTGCGCTCGCCGAGCAGCTTCATCGTCGCCGGCAGGAGCACCGCCCGGACGATCGTCGCGTCGAGGAAGATCGCGACCGCCAGGCCGACGCCCATCTGCTTGAACTCGATGTAGCTCAGCGTCGCGAACACGCCGAAGACGGCGACCATCACCATCGCGGCGCTCGTGACCGTTCCCGCCGTCGCGAGGATCCCTTCGCGCACGGCGTCGTCCGTGCTCTTCCCGCGGTCGACCGCCTCGCGGACCCGGCTGAGGATGAACACGTGGTAGTCCATGCTCAGCCCGAACAGGATCACGAACAGGAACATCGGCAGCCACGAGACGACGGCCCCGTTGCCATGGAAGCCGAGCAGGCCCTGGAGGTGCCCCTCCTGGAAGACCCAGACGAGCACCCCGTAGGCGGCGCCGACGGACAGCAGGTTCAGCACGATCGCCTTGATGGGCACGACGATCGACCGGAACGTGACGAGCAGCAGCAGGAACGCGAGTGTCAGGACGAAGGCGAAGACGAACGGCGCGCGACTGGTCATCACGTCGTTGAAGTCCTTCGTGCCCGCTGCCATGCCGGTCACGTAGGCCTCGGCGCCGGGCACCCTCCCGACGGTCTGCGGGACGAGCGTGCCGCGCAGCGTGGCGAGCGCCCGCATCGAGGCGTCGTCGTTGCCGTCCCCCGCCATCGGGATCCGGATCGACGCGACCCGGCCGCCCGGGGCCACCGTCACGTCGGCGGGACCGTTGAATCGGTGGTCGCGATCGCCCGGCGCTCGAGGCTCGCGATCGCCTCGCGCATCCGTGGGATCTGTAGGTCGTTCGAGCGCACAACCACCTCGGCGGGAATCTGCCCGCCCGGGAACGCGGCCTGCAGGCGCTCATAGACGCGCATCACCGGAAGGTCCCGCGGCAGGTCGTTCGTCCCGCTGAGCGCGGTGTGCATCGAGAGCGCTGGGATCGCGAGCGCGACGAGCAGGCCACCGGCGACCACGACGCTCAGCAGCGGGCGCCGCAGCGAGCCATCCACGACGGCGGGCCAGAATCGCCCGCCGCGATCGGCTCGTGCCGCCATGCGCCGGCCGATGAACGGCAGCCGGCCGCGGTCGACCTTCGACCCGAGCAGGGACAGCGCGGCGGGCACCGCGGTGATCGAGCCGATCATCGCCACGGCGACGACGATCATCGAGCCGATGCCGAACGAGACGAACGTGCTGTCGCCGGCGAAGAGCATGCCGGCCATCGCGGCGATCACGGTCAGGCCGGAGACGAGGATCGCTCGGCCCGAGGTCGCGGCTGCGACGTCGACGGCGTCCGCTGTCCAGGCGCCGCGGCGGCGCTCCTCGCGTTCACGGCGCAGGTAGAAGAGCGAGTAGTCAACGCCGACGGCCAGCCCGATCAGGAGGACGACCGAGCTGATCTCCTCGCCCATCGGGATCAGGTGGCTGACGACGCCGACAAGGCCGAGCGCTGCGGCGACCGCGCTGATGCCGAGCAGGAGCGGAATGCCCGCTGCCACGAGCGAGCCGAACGCGAGGAAGAGGATCAGCAGCGTGATCGGCAGCGAGAGCGTCTCGGCGGGCGGAAGTCGTCGCCGAACGCCTTCGACAGCGCGCGGAGGCGCTTGCATCGCCGAACTGGCCGACGAACACCCCTGGGTTCCGCGCGGCCGCGGCGGTGACGGCGCGCTCGACCGGCACGATCCTCCGCTCGGCGGCCGCCGCGTCACCGGTGACGTCGAAGGTGACGAGCGCCGAGCGCCCGTCCGCGGAGACGAGGTCGCCGCCCTGCGCCCCCAGGGCCGAGCGCACATGCCGCACGCCGGGTTCAGCGCCGACGCTGCGGGCGACGTCGCGCACGGCGGCGCGCACGCGGGCATCGGACACGGCCGTGCCCTTCGGCCCCTGGATCAGGATGGTCTCCTGGGCCTTCTGCTTGGGGAAGGCGTCCTGGAGGATGCGGTCCGCGCGACCCGAGTCGCCGGGGCCGCTCGCGCGGTCGTCACGCTTCACGAGTCCGACGCCCTGGCCGATGAAGACGGCGACGAGGACGAACGCCGCCCACAGGCCGAGGGCGGTCTTGGCATGGTGCGCGCTCCAACGGCCGGCGCGGGCGGCAAACGTGGTCTTCGGGTGCATCGCAGGTCTCCCAACAGCGTTTTCGACGGGGTCTGGACCGTCGCCGGGGAGGCTTACGGGTGAGCGGCCGCGCGCCAATGGCGGCACCTGCCGGGTGCCGGTGGGGATAACCCCCGTCCTGGATCCCCCGGCATCCCGCATGCCCGCCTGACTCCCTTTCTGCTCGAGCCGAGGGTGGCGGGCGTGTAACGTCACAGCGGGATGGGAAGACCGTCCGCTGCGATGCCCGCCGCTCCAGCGACATCCGACGTGGGGGAAGACCTGCTCGACGACCTCGCGCAGACCCGCGAACGCACGCTGGCGCTCGCCTCCGCGATCAGCGACGCCGACCTCGAGCGGCAGATCGATCCGCTGATGAGCCCGCTCGTGTGGGACCTCGCGCACATCGCGGCCTACGAGGACCTGTGGCTCGTCCACCGGCACGCGGACATGCCCCTGCTGCATGCCGATCTCGCCGCGACCTACGACGCGTTCGAGACGCCGCGCGCCGTTCGCGGGAAGATCGAGCTGCTCGACACCGCGGGGGCGCTCGAGTACCTCGCCGCCGTCCGCGAGCGCGCGCTCGCCGCCGCTCGGGCCTGCGGTGTGGACCCCGTCATCCACGAGCTCGTCCTGCAGCACGAGCAGCAGCACGTCGAGACGATGCTGCAGACCCTGACGCTCGCACGGCTCGGCGGCTTCGACCCGCCGTTCCGCGAGGCTCCGGCTCCGGCGCCGGAGCCCGGCGCACACAGCGGGCTCGAGTTCGTCCGTGTCGACGGCGGCGAGGTCGAGATCGGCGCCGGCGCAGGCCGCTTCTCCTACGACAACGAGCGCCCGCCGCACCTGGTCACCGTCGCCCCCTTCCGCATCGCCAGGACGCCCGTCACGAACGCGAGCTGGCTCGCGTTCGCCGAGGGCGGCGGCTACGAGCGCCGCGAATGGTGGAGTGACGAGGCGTGGGCCTGGAAGGAGCAGGAGGACATCACGGGCCCCTTGCATTGGGCGCGCCGGCCCGACGGGTCCTGGTGCGAGCTCACGGCCTGCGGGCCGCGCGATCTCGACCCCGACCGTCCGGCGTGCCATGTGAGCTGGTTCGAGGCCGCCGCCTTCGCTCGCGCCCATGGTGCGCGACTCCCGACGGAGGCGGAGTGGGAGACGGCGGCGACCTGGACCCAGCGGTCATGGCCCACGGATCGCGACGCGCACGTCGGGCAGCGGGCTTTCGAGACCGCCCCGGTCGGCGCCGCCCCGCAGGCCGCCGCCGACTGCGGCGCGCTCGACCTGATCGGGAACGTCTGGGAGTGGACGCAGAGCGAGTTCGGCGGCTACCCCGGGTTCGTCGCGCATCCCTACCGCGAGTATTCCGAGGTGTTCTTCGGCCGGGGCTACCGCGTGCTGCGCGGCGGCGCCTGGGCCACGCAATCGCGCGTGGCAACCCCCACGTTTCGGAACTGGGATCTACCCCAGCGCCGGCAGATCTTCGCCGGCGTCCGCCTGGCGATCGACGAGGAGAACCCATGAACCCGATCGAGAGCGCGGTCGCGGCCGAACAGGTCATCACGATCCGGTCGTACCTGACGCCGGGGGACGAGCGCACGCTCGCCGACGACGTCCTCGACGGCCTGACCCGCCCGTTCAAGGAGCTTCCGCCCAAGCACTTCTACGACACGGTCGGCGCGGAGCTGTTCGACCGGATCTGTGAGCTGCCCGAGTACTACCCGACGCGCGCGGAGCGCTCGATCCTCGTCGCCGAGTCCTCGCGCATCGCGCAGGCCACGCGCGCGGCGGAGGTCGTCGAGCTGGGCGCCGGGACCGCGGAGAAGACGCGCGTGCTGCTCGGCGCGCTCGCGGCGGCGGGCACGCTCGAGCGGTACATCCCCGTCGACGTGACCGAGGCGATGGTCGTCCGCGTCGCCGACGAGCTGACCAGTGACTTCGACGGCCTCGCGGTGCACGGCATCGTCGGGGACTTCGAGCGCCATCTGCAGCATGTGCCGCCGCCGGGCGACGGCCCGAGGATCGTCGCCTTTCTCGGCGGCACGATCGGGAACTTCAGCCCCGGCTCGCGGCGCCGGTTCCTGCGCGGGCTCGCGCGGCTGCTGCGGCCCGGCATCGACCACCTGCTGCTCGGCACCGATCTCGTCAAGGACCCGAAGATCCTCGAGGCCGCCTACGACGACTCTGCGGGCATCACCGCGGCGTTCAACCGCAACGTGCTGAACGTCCTCAACCGCGAGCTCGGCGCCGACTTCGACGTCGACGCGTTCGAGCACATCGCGTTCTTCGACCGCGAGCGCGAGTGGATCGAGATGCGCCTGCGCGCGAGCAGGCGGATGAGCGTGCATATCGCCGCGCTCGGTCTCGACGTCGAGTTCGCCCCGCGCGAGGAGCTGCGCACGGAGATCAGCGCAAAGTTCACGCCGCAGCGCCTCGCCGACGATCTCGCGGCGGCAGGCCTCACGCTGGAGCAGGTGCTGACGGATGACGCCGGGCTGTTCGCGCTGTCGCTGTCGACGCCGCCCGGCTGAGACCGGGCGTCGCTCGCGCGCTCACGACGGCGGCGGGCCCCGGTCGGAACATGTCCGGCCGGGGCCCGCGTGCCTTGGCGCTGATCCCCGAGGGGATCAGCTCTGAGTCAACTGGACTCAGGTGCCGGTCGGCTGGTCGCCGAGGAGCACGTCAACGTCGATCGGGTTGACGGTGATGTCACCCGCGACGCTGGCCTGCGACCCGTTGTACGTGACGCCGGCGTATGCCGGGTCCGTCGGGGTCGGCAGACCGCTGACGGTGCCGGTCAGGCCCGACTGACGGATGATGTCCGCCAGCTCAGGCACGGTGTCAGCGTTACACGGAACCGTGCTCGGGGCGTTGCCCTCTGCCAGGTTCGGATAGCGCTCCAACGAGGTCCGGATCGGCAGAGACGCGTTGTCCTCCGCCGCAATGACACCGGCAGGCCCACCATTGAAGAACGTGCTGCCAGTGACGGCGGCAAGTGTCGGAATGGCGGCCGACGACGTGTCGGTGTTGCCTGGGTTGTACTGCGTTGTAGCTCTTCGCCGGGAACAGGCAGGCGGAGAGCGCAACGCGGTCGGGGTTGTTGACGTCGGACTGCACCGTTGCCTTCGCGATGCGGACCTTGCCGTCCTTGGTGATCGCCGGAGCGATCCGCAGGGAGCCCGTCAGACGGACACCCGGGATGTAGTTCTGCACAGCGCCCGTGACGATCTGGCGGCAGTTGAAAATGCCGGCAGGGTACGCCTCGCCCTCGATGAGGGACGGCGACTTGTAGATGTCCTGGTCCATGATCCGCGCGATCGAGTTGATCTTCGTCGCGAGGTTCACGGTGACGTCGATGCCGACGTTCTTGCCCGGGATGTTCCCGAACAGGTTCGCCTGGCCACCGGAGTAACCGAGTGTGACGTCCTGCGAGCCCTGAGCGGTCGTCAGACCACCCGGAGTCGTCGCAGTACCGGTGCTCATGTTGACCGACACGCCGCCCGGAGCGATGCCCAGGGACAGAGCGTTGGTGCGCAGCACCGTGTCCTGCGCGTTGTAGATCGACGGATCCGGGTGCCACCGCGTGTCGGAGCCGAACCAATCGGGAACGGGTTCGGGTTCGTGCCGATCGCAGTCGTTGTTGCCAACGACGCCACCGGCCTGAAGGGCGGTCGGATCCCCATCGGGCGAGATCGGCAGGAACACGCCGTTCGGCGAGCCACCAGCGGTGTACACGGGGTACCCCGGGAGGCCCGCACCAGTGCCGAAACCGAAGTCCACGACCGGCAGGCCGTAGAACAGCGACTTGTAGGTGGCCGGCGCGCTGAACGGAGCGTTGCCGGATGCAGAGCCGGGGCCGCCACCAACAGTGGAGGTCCAGTCGCCACAACCCTGCGTCTTACCGATCGCGGTCATGAGCCCACCGATGCCGGCCACCTTGGCGAAGTTGACGTCGGAACGCGTCGCGGGATCGGTGATGTCCGGTGTTCCAGAGCAGCGGCACCGACGAGGTCGTCAGTGTCTTGTTGCCCGGAAGGATCTTGATGTTGACGTTGCCCAGCGCGCCACCGTCGTACGTGTCGCTGAACTCGACGACGGCCGCGAGGGCGCCACCGATGGCGACCGACCGCGTACCGAGCGACGGACCCAGGTTCACGTTCGCCGACGGCGAAGTGAGCTGGTTGAGCGCCGTGCCCTGCTGCAGGCAGTTGTTGCTCAGCGCAAGGCCGACCGGGGTTACCGCCGACCGTCGGGGCGGGGTTCTGACTCGCGTTGCACGTGTTGCGCAGAGCGAATCGTGACCGGCAGCTTGAAGTTGACAAGCGCCGCCTTACGAAGGAACGAACGACGCTTCACAGCGCCGGGGTTCTTCTTGACCTGCTTCCGGAGCGAAGCCCGGATATTCGCCTTCTGGCTCTTGCTGAGCTTCTTTGCACCCGCTGAACCAGCGAACGCGCCGAACACAAGCGCAACGGCCGTGACAAGCGCCACGACCTGAAGGACGTGCCTCTTAAGGGACACGCTACTCCTCCTTGATGGATGGACCTTTCCCCCTGCCGAAAGTCACCGTAGGTCACGCGCGAGGTCACGGCAATACGCACGTGGATGTAGGTGGAATCACCCATATCGCCGTTTCACTCGAGCACGGCGAGAAGCGCCCTGGTACGTGTGCGCACACCGAGCTTGTCGTAGGCGGCGAGCACATGCTTCTCGACGGTCCGCTCGCTGATCCCCAGGCGCTCGCGACGCCGCCGTTCGTTGCGCCGCTGAGCACCAGTGACATCACTTCACCTTGCCGGCGCGTCAGCCCGTGGCGGGCCAGCTCCTCTGCGGTGATCACAGCGCGAGAGCGCTCGAGCGTGATCGGGAGCAGATCGCCGTCAACGTCCGGCGCGTGAACACGGAGGGTGAACGGCTCGCCATCCGCGGACGCGGACGCGACCTCGACGAGGGCGCTTCCGGGCTCAGCCTGTGCGACGACGCGCAGCGCGAGACGCGTCGCATGCTGAATCGCTGAGCTCAGCGTCTCATCCATCAGTGCCGGCCGCCCATCGAGGCGACGAAGGTCCCCGCCGGGATGGCTGACCAGGAGGTCAAGACCGTGGCTGCGCGCAAGGCGCTCGGCCATCGGGGCCGCCCGCGCGGACGATCTCACGCTCCCTGCACCACCTGTAGGTCACGGTCAGCAGTCGTTGCAGCTGGCCGGCCAGCTCCAGCTCGTCGTCCGTGAAACCCCAGATCTGGCCGTCCGATCGCGATGCCCGGCCGGGAACACCTCGTGCGGGATCGGGATCACGAGCTCATCCGTGACCCCGACCCAGCGGTGGAGCTCCCGGTAGAGCGCGGTCGACCGGAACTCGTGGCTCGGTCACAAGCCGCGAGATCGCGGTCGGAGAGGTGTCCGCCGAATCGCGGATGTGCGCGATTGCCGGGTGCTCGCGCGTCCGCATCCGAGGGTGGGGCATCGTTGAATCGGCTCGCTTGGAGCCGGGGATCAGTTCGCTCGCCCGGAGGGCGACGGACCGGAACTCCGCGACCGACCCGGCACCAGCGAGCGGCTCGAGGAGATCCAGCACCGCTGCGGGGGCGGACGCCTCTGGGACCAACGACACGGGCAGGCTCGAACGTGTCACCGATAATGCGCGATCTGGAGGATGAAGAGGACGTCGGTCAGGACGAGCACTCCGAGCATGGCATAGAGAGAGAAACGTTCATCCATGAGCGACGACTCCGGGCATCGAGAAACTGTCGAGTCGAACCTAACCGGCGCCACCTGTGCGCAACAGGCCCTCAGGAGGTATCTCCACCCACCCCCAGGGGGTGAGGGTGCACCACAGGTGAAGGCCCCGGTCGGATCCATCCGCCCGGGGCCCAGAATCTCCCTGAGAAGAACCGCAACGCTAGTGCGGTAGCCGATTACTGACAATGCGGACCTGGCAGTAGGTGGAATCACCCACGGCAGCTCCGGCCGCTATTTTGTGCAAGGTACTGCGGTCTCGATCGTCTGCGTGCTCTCGATCGCTCCGTCAAAGGTCGTCGTGTAGTCGGCGACGTACTTGAACTTCCATTGCTTGCTGGCCGGGCAGGAGGTGCTGGCGAGCAGCGGGATCTTCTTCTTCCTCTTGCCCTTGCCCTTCGTGACGTACTGCGCCGGGAAGGACGAGTTGAACCGCATCACCGTGGCGATCACGCCCGGTGCCGGCGACTGCAGGTTCCTGGGCACGGTGAAGGACAGCTTGTAGGAGTAGTCCGGATCGCTCAGCGTCTTGAGCGTCGCGGGAACGATCTCGCGGATGATCAGCGGGCTCTCGCCGGTGACGAGCAGCGTCGTGCCCTTGCCGCCCGGGAGGTTGAAGAACTGGCCCTTGACCGACTCGTCCAGGCCCAGGCCCTTGCCGAAGCCGTCGCCCGTCCCGAGGCGCGAGCCCTTCGGGCACCGCTTCTCGTCCTGGAACACGGTCGCCGGCGCGCACGACGGAAAGTACTTGGCGTTGTAGACGCCGCCCTTGGGGAAGAACACGTTCGCGTTGACCGTCGCGAACTGGACCTCGTTGTCGAGATCCGGTGCGTTGGTGTCGAAGTACGGATTCGCCGACAACGACACCGCCCTCGGCTTCTTCTTCGTCCCAGCCTTGCTCGGCGAGACCTTCGCACTGAACTTCTGAACCGATTGGATGGCCGCGGCGGGGGACGCCGCGACCGCCAGCGCGATCAGCGCCGACATCGCTGTGAGCGCGATGCGCTTCATGGACAACTCCTCCTGTTGGGTCTGGACCTACGGACTGAGATCACCGGCCCCCTCGGGCGGCGTCGAGAGCAAGATGTCGAAGATGTGACCCTCCCTTCCCTGGGTGAGGTCGAGATGCACGTGCTTGACCTCGGTGTAGTCGTCGAGGGCATCAGGGCCGAGTTCGCGACCGACGCCGCTCTGCTTGTAGCCGCCGAACGGCAACGACGGGTCGACCTGGTGCCAGTTGTTGATCCACACCGTGCCCGCCCGGAGCCGGGCCGCGAGCTCCACCGCCCGTTCGTAGTCTCCGGCCCAGATCCCGGCGCTGAGCCCGTAGGCAGAGTCATTGGCCATTGCGACCGCCTCGTCGAGCGTGCCGTAGGTCAGGACCACGAGGACGGGCCCGAAGACCTCCTCGCGCGCGATCTGCATGTCACCGGCGACGTCGGTGATGATCGTCGGCTCGATCCAGTGGCCCTTGACGAAGTCAGCGCCCTCGGGCGTACCGCCGCCGAGGGCGAAGGTCGCGCCGTCCGCGCGGGCCTGCTCGAAGTACCCGAGGATCCGCTCGCGCTGACGGGCGGAGACGACCGGGCCCATGTCGGTGTCGTAGTCGTTCGGATCGCCGAGCCTGATCGTCCGCGCGCGCTCGACGAGCCGCGCGATGACCTCGTCGCGCATGCCCTCGGGGACGAGCAGGCGTGTGCCGGCCTCGCACATCTGGCCGCTGTAGAGCATGCAGCCGAACAGGGCGCCGTCGATCGCCACGTCCAGATCCGCGTCGTCGAGCAGGATGGCCGCGGCCTTGCCGCCCAGCTCGAGCGAGACCTGCTTCACCGTCCCGGATGCCAGGCGCATGATCTCGCGACCGACGGCGGTCGAGCCCGTGAACGCCACCTTGTCGACCCCGGGGTGCGAGGCGAGCCGTGCCCCGACCTCGGCGCCGTCGCCGGAGATGACATTGAGGACGCCGTCCGGCACGCCCTCCTCGTGCGCG
The DNA here is from genome assembly GCA_963837655.1 of uncultured Solirubrobacterales bacterium. GTDB lineage: Bacteria > Actinomycetota > Thermoleophilia > Solirubrobacterales > Solirubrobacteraceae > CAVVSD01. The sequence goes on along the minus strand of CAWIOK010000015.1, from coordinate 36,192 downwards.
ACCTGGGCAAGGCGCAGCAGCGACAGGGGCGTCTTCTCGTCGACCTTGACGACGACGGAGTTTCCGGCGGCCAGCGCCGGCCCGATCTTCCAGATGCCGAGGACCAGCGGGAAGTTCCACGGGACGATCGCGGCGCAGACGCCGAGCGGCTCGCGCCGGATGCGATTCATCGACAGCGTCGGGTAGGCGGCCGTCGGGATGTCCCGCTCGAACTCATAGCCGGCGGCCAGCTCGGCGAAGTGGAGGAGATGCGGAGCCGCGAGCCCGACGTGGAAGCCGGTCGCCTGGCGGACAGTCGCCCCGTTGGGCCCGATCTCCGCCTCGATGAACTCCTCGAGCTCCGAGCCCAGGCGCTCGGCGATCCGCTTCATGACCGTCGCACGCGCCTCGCCCGTCAGGTTCGCCCAACGCGCCGTCCTCGAACGCCCGCCGGGCCGCGTCGACGGCGAGGTCCGCGTGCTCGACCGAGCCCTTGGCCATCGTGCAGACGAGCTCCTCGGTCGCCGGGCTGCGGATCTCGTAGACGTCCGAGCTGTCGACGGCCGCGCCGTCGATGAACATCTGGTGGTGCTGCACGCTGACTGTGGACACGCCGTCTCCTCCTGGGGAAGTTCCCCACGATCATCGTCGGGCGTGTCGTTCGGCGCTGCCCCCGGCCGGGGGATCTCAGTCGGTAGTCAGGGACACGGATGCCCCTGCTCGCCGGTCAGCTCACCTGCCGCGCGCGATCCGACCAGTGCGGCTGCCGCAGCTCGCGCTTGAGGATCTTCCCGGCGCCCGACTTCGGCAACCCGCCGGCGTGGAACTCGATCGAGCGGGGCAGCTTGTAGGCGGCGATGCGCCGGCGGCAGTGTTCGATGAGGTCGTCCTCGCCGACGCCGGCCTCCCCCTGGAGGACGACGGCCGCGTGGACCCGCTCGCCCCAGTGCTCGTCGGGCACGCCGAACACCGCCGCCTCGAGACGGCGGGGTGGCTGTAGAGCGCGTTCTCGACCTCGGTCGAGTACACGTTCTCACCTCCGCTGATGATCATGTCCTTCACGCGGTCGACGATGTAGACGTAGCCGTCGGCATCGACGTGTGCCGCGTCGCCCGAGCGGTACCAGCCGTCATCGGCGAGCGCTTCGGAGGTCTCGGCAGGTCGCCTCCAGTAACCGAGCATGATGTTCGGGCCTGAGACCCAGATCTCCCCCGGCTCCCCGGGCTCGGCCTCGGACCCATCCACCCGCCGGACGCTGACACGGACACCGAAGACCGGGCGCCCGGCTGATCTCAGGCGCGTCGCGTGCGGTTCCTCGCCCGCCGCGCCGCGCACGTGGTCCTCCGCGGGCAGGTAGGTCACGAGCGGCGAGGCCTCGGTCATGCCGTACGCCTGGGCCCACTCGCATGGGATCGAAGCCATCACCCGCCGCAGCAACTCGTCGGGCATCGGCGACGCGCCGTAGATGATCTGCCGCAGACTCGAGAGGTCGCACGAGGCGAGGTCCGCGTGATTGACGACCAGGGCCAGCATCGTGGGGACGAGCAGCGTCCGCGTCACCCGCTCGGCCTCGATCGTCGCAAGCGCGAGCCCGGGATCGAACGCGGGGATGATCACGTGCCGCCCGCCGCATGCGGTCAGCGAGTAGGTCGAGGCGCCGTCGGCCAGGTGGAACATCGGCGCCGCGTGCAGGTAGACGTCATCGTCACGGTAACCCCAGGCGATCAGCACGTGCTTGGCGTTCTCCGTCAGGTTGCGGTGCGTGAGCATCGCGCCCTTCGGGAGCCCGGTCGTGCCACCGGTGTAGAAGATGCCCGCAAGGGTGTCCTCCGGGCAGATCGCGGACGCGGCTCGCCGTCGCCCGCGGCGAGCAGGTCGTCGTAGGAGACCGTGCCCGTCCGGGGTCGCGCCGTCGCCGGCATGCACGACCGCCCGGATCGTCGGGCAGCTCGCCGCGAGCTCGACGCCGGCCGCAGCGAAGGCATCATCGACGACGAGCACCGTCGCCTCGCAGTCCTTGAGGATGAACGTCAGCTCCGCCGGGGCGAGGCGGATGTTGAGGTCGTTGATCACGGCGCCGCTGCGCGGGATCGCGAACCACAGCTCGAGATGGCGATGGGAGTTGAGCATCAGCATGGCCACCACGTCGCCCTGCCCGACACCGAGGTCGCGGAGACCCGTGTCAAGAGCGGCGACCCGCCGGCCCATCTCGTGGTAGGTCAGGCGGACCGTCCCGTCGACGACGGCGGTGCGGTCGCCGAACAGGTGCGCCGATCGCTCGAGGATGCGTGCGAGGTTCACGTTCATCGCTGCAGAACCTCTCACAGTGTCACGGGGAAGGACACGACCGCTGGTGGCAGGTTGCTGTGGCCCGAGGGGGACATACCGTTCACTCCCCCTGCCAGCGCGGCGCGCGTTTCTCGGCGAAAGCGCCGGCTCCCTCGCCGGCGTCGCGTGACGCGATGACCGGGTCCGCGATCGCGGCCTGTCGCCTCCACGCATCGGCGGGTGGCCAGGCAGGCGACTCGCGCATGATGCGCGTTGCCGCGAGCGTCGCGAGCGGTGCGCCGGCGACGATCGCCGAAGCGAGCTCGAGCGCCTGCTCGAGCGCTCGGCCCGGGTCGGTGAGCCGCGTGACCAGCCCGAGCTCGAACGCGCGCCGTGCCGGCAGCGGCTCGCCCGTGAGCGCCATCTCGAATGCCGCTCCGCGCGGGATCAGCCCCGGGCAGCCGCAGAAGGCCGCCGGCAGCCGGGATCAGGCCCCGGCGCACCTCGGGCAGCCCGAAGCGACGCGTCGCGCGCCGCGACGATCATGTCGCAGGCGAGCGCGAGCTCCATGCCGCCCGCGAGGGCGAAGCCCTCGACCGCGGCGATCAGCGGCTTGGCCGGAGGCCCCTCGACCAGCCCGCCGAAACCGCGGCCGGGCACGTGCGGGCGCTCGCCGGTGGCGGCGAACGCCTTGAGGTCCATGCCCGCGCAGAAGTGGCCACCCGAGCCGGTGAGGATCCCGGCGCGCAGGGCGGGCTCGGCGTCGAGCCGGTCAGCGGCGGCGGCGATCGCCTCGGCGACTCCGCGATCGATCGCGTTGCGTCGCTCGGGACGGGCGATCGTGATGACGAGGACGCCGCCGCGCTCGGCGGTCTCGAGCTCAGGCACGCTCGACCACTCCGGTGAGCGCCGCCTCGGACAACAGCGGCGCGCAGCGGTAGCGCGCCTCGCGGCGCTCGCCCAGAGCGCGTCGATCGTGCGCTGGACCGCATCGAACCCGAGCCGCATGCCGAGCTCCATCGGCCCGGCCGGGTAGTTGAGGCCGAGCTCGACGCCGGCGTCGATGTCCGCTGCGCTGCCGATGCCCTCGCCCAGCGCGAAGCAGGCCTCGTTGACGATCTGCGCGAGGATTCGCTGCAGCACGAGACCCGGCCCGTCCGCGACGCGCTCGACATGCAGCCCGAGCGCCTCGAAGATCGCGCTGCGCCTGGCCGTCGCGCGGGGGTCGGTGACGCGCGTGGCCGCGAGCTCGACGAGCCGGCGCGACGGCTCGGATCGAGCGAGCAGGCAGAAGCCGACCGCCGCCGGATCCCCGATGGCCGACGAGGCTCGACGCCGCGCACGAGCGAAGGCGCAGCGACGCCGCCGGGCGCGGCGGCTCCGGCCGCCTCGTCGGCGAGCAGCACGGGTGCTCCGGGATCGGTGCTCAGGCAGACGCCGGCTCGGCCGCGAGCTCGCGCACGCGCGCGGCCTCCAGCCCGGTTGCCCTCGACAGCGTAGCGCGAGCGGACCGCCGGTCGGGCGCGGAGACGCCGGGTCGGCGTCGCGGTGGTTCCGGCCCTCGTAGGCGTGCCAGCCGCGACCGCTCTTGCGACCGAGCTGCCCAGCCGCGACGAGACGCGCCTGCAGCGGGCTCGGACGCCAGCGCGGCTCGCCGAACGATCCGCTCTGCAAACGAGTTCATGACGGCCAGGCCGACGTCGATGCCCACCAGGTCCATCAGCTCGAACGGCCCCATCGGAAACCCGCCGCCGATCCGGCAGATCCGGTCGACCTGCGCGGGCGTCGCGACCCGCTCATCGACGATGCGCAGCGCCTCGGTGTAGAACGGCCGGCCGCAGCGGTTGACGAGAAAGCCAGGTCCGTCCGTGGCGACGATCGGGTGCTTGCCGAGCTGCGTCGCAGCTGCGATCGCCGCCGCGACCGTGGCCGTCGATGTCTGTGCCGCCGGAACGACCTCTGCGAGCCGCATGGCCGGAACGGGGTTGAAGAAATGCATTCCGATCACGCGGTGTGGCAGCCGCGTCGCCGAGGCGATCTGCGTGACCGGGATCGACGAGGTGTTCGTGGCGAGCAGCGCAGCGGCGTCGCAGCCGGCATCGAGCTCGGCGAAGGTCGCCAGCTTGATCTCGAGATCCTCGGGCGCAGCCTCGATGATGAGCTCGCGGTCGAAGACGTCGGCAAGCCGATCGGTCGTCCGCAGTCGCGTCAGCGCCGCTCCGGCAGTCTCCTCCGACAGTCGCCCACGAGCGACGCCGCGCGCGAGCGACTCGCGGATCCGGTCGGCGGCGGCACCCGCGGCGCCCGTGATCGGGTCGTAGAGCACCGTCTCAGCGCCCGCGCAGGCGCTCACCTGTGCGATGCCGGCACCCATCGTTCCGGCGCCGACCACACCGATCCGCTGCACACCCGCGGCGGCCGTCACCCGAGTCGCTCCACGACCATCGCCTGTCCCTGGCCGCCACCGACGCACATGCTCTCGATGCCGTACCGCCCCGCCGTCGCATCGAGGCCGTTGAGCAGTGTCGACATGATCCGCAGCCCCGTCATCCCGAACGGATGACCGAGCGCGATCCCGCCGCCATGCGGGTTGACCCGTTCGTCGAACGGGTCGATGCCGACCTCGCGGCAGACGGGGATGACCTGCGCGGCGAACGCCTCGTTGAGCTCGAAGACATCGACCTCGTCGATCGTCACGCAGGCGCGTGCGAGCGCGTCGCGGATCGCCTTGATCGGCCCGACCCCCATCCGCGTCGGATCGACAGCAGAGACGGCTGACGAGACGATGCGGGCCCGCGGCGCGAGCCCGAGCTGCGCGGCCCGCTCCTCGGACATGACCAGCGCAGCCGCCGCGCCGTCGTTGAGCGGGCAGGAGTTTCCGGCCGTGACCCTGCCGCCCGCGCGGAAGACGGGCTCCAGCTGCGCCAGGCCGGCGACGGTGGAGCCCGCCCGTGGGGACTCGTCCTGCTCGAACCGCGCGTCGCCCCCGAGCTCGACCGGGGCGATTTCGCGAGCGCTGAAGCCGCTGTCGCGCGCCGCGCATGCGCGCTCCTGCGAGCGCTGAGCGAACCGGTCCATCTCCTCGCGCGTGACGCCGAAGTCGTCGGCGACGAGCTCCGCGGTCTCGCCCATCGGCATGAAGACGCCGCCGAGCGTCTCGCCCGGGGCCGCGGGGTCGAGCAGCGGGTTGGTCTGCGCGAGCTCGATGCCGCGCCCGACGCGTGAGACCGACTCGACGCCGACGACGACGAACGCCTCGCCCTCGCCGAGCTCGATCGCGTGGGCCGCCGCGCGGAGCGCCTGCAGCGAGCTCGCACACAGGCGCGTGATCGTCTGCGCCGGGACGTGGTGGGGCAGGCCGGCGAGCACGGCGATGCAGCGGCCGACGTTGTAGCCCTGCTCCCCCCATGGGAAGGCGCAGCCGCAGACGACGTCGTCGAGCTCGGCCGGGTCGAGCTCGGGGACGCGGTCCAGCAGCGCGCGGACGACGCCCGGCGGCCAGGTCGTCGGGCCGGACGTCCGCGAGCGAGCCCTTGACGGCGCGCCCGACGGGCGAGCGGACGATGTCGACGATGACGGGTGTGGACCGGGAGGACAAGGCAGCTCCGATGGGCAGGGGCGATGGCTCGCCGGCGTTGGCGTGGCTCCTGAATCCTGGCGGGCGGCCTGCTGCGGGGCTATGGCCCGTCGGGGGTCTCTTCGTCGGCCGCCAGGGCCGCTTCGTCGTGCCGGATCCGGCTGGACGTTAACGGTGGTTTATCCTGTGCGAATGGAACTCACCGACATCACCTTCGACATCGACAACGGGCTCGCCTGGATCACCATCAACCGTCCCGAGCGGATGAACGCCCTGCGGGCGCGGACGGTCGAGGAACTCACCTGGGCACTCAAGCGCGCCTGGGCCAGCGATCAGGTCGGGGTGATCGCGCTCACCGGCGCGGGTGATCGAGCCTTCTGCGCGGGCGGCGACCAGAAGCAGAAGGCCGAGACCGGGGACTACGGCCCGAGTGAGAGCGGGCTCTTCGAGATCGAGCAGCTCCAGCGTGTCATTCGCGAGGTCCCGAAGCCCGTGATCGCCGCCGTCAACGGCGCGGCGATCGGCGGCGGACATGTGCTGCACCTGATCTGCGACCTGTCCGTCGCGGCCGAGCACGCCACGTTCGGGCAGACCGGCCCGCGCGTCGGCTCGTTCGACGCCGGTTTCGGGACCGGGCTGCTCGCGCGAACCGTCGGCGAGAAGCGCGCCCGTGAGATCTGGTTCCTCTGCCGCCAGTACGACGCCGAGACCGCCGAGCGCTGGGGCCTCGTCAACCGTGTCGTCCCGGCCGACCGCCTGCGCGCCGCCGTGCGCGAGTATGCCGACGAGATTCTCCTGCTGTCACCCACGGCGCTGCGATTCCTCAAGCACGCGTTCGCAGCGGACACCGAGCACCTCGGCGGGACCGGCCGGCTCGCGTTCACCGGCCTGTGGACGTTCTCGGAGACCCCCGAGGCGCACGAGGGCGTCGAGGCGTTCAACCAGAAGCGGGCACCCGACTTCAGCGGCTTCAGGGCCGCCGCCTCGATGTGAGGCGAGCGCCGCCCCGCCGCTCAGGCGCGCGGGAGGCCGAGCACCCGCTCGGCGACGATGTTGCGCTGGATCTGCGGGGTACCGCCGGCCAGCGCCATGCCACGCACCCAGAGCGCGCGGCGCTGCCAGCGCTGCGGCGACGCCTTGAGGTCGCCCGAGTCGTCCGTGTACCTGCCGGGGAGCCCCTGGATGTCGAGCGCGAGCTCGCACAGGTCGGACCAGCAGCGGCGACATGAACAGCTTCCCGACGGACGACTCAGGGCCGGGCGGCTCGCCCCGCGCCATCCGCGTCAGCGCCCGCAGCCCGGTCAGCCGATGCACGCTCGCGCGCGTGTAGACATCGGCGACGCGCTGACGGATCACCGGGTCGGCTCCCGGCCCGTTCGGGTCCCTGCGCACGCACCAGGTCGATCAGCTCGTCGACCCAGCGCTGCACGTTGATGCGGCCCAGCGCGATTGTCGCGCGCTCGTACTGAAGCGTCGCCAGCGCGATCCGCCAGCCGCGCCGACCTCGCCCAGCCGCTGCTCATCGGGAACGAAGGCGTCCTCGAGGAAGGTCTCGCTGAAGTCGTCCTCGCCGGTGATCTGGCGCAGCGGGCGCACGACCACCCCGGGCTGTTTCATCGGCAAGCAGGAAGTACGTGATCCCGCGATGACGATCGGGGCCGGTGCGGGCGAGCAGGATCGCGAAGTCGGCGAGCTGCGCGCGGCTCGTCCAGACCTTCTGGCCGGTGATCGCCCAGCCGCCGTCAACACGCTCGGCGACGGTGCGCAGCCCGGCGAGATCCGAGCCCGCCTCGGGCTCGGAGAAGAGCTGGCACCAGATCTCCTCGCCGCGCAGGATCGGCGGGAGATAGCGCTGCTTCTGCGCCTCGGTCCCGAACTCGATGATCGTCGGCCCTGCGAAACCCTCGCCGATCGCGTTGAGCGGATCGGGAGCGCCGGCGCGGTCGACTTCCTCGGCCCAGATCGCCCGCTCGGTGATCGATGCCCCGCGACCGCCGTACTCGCGGTGCCCAGGCCAGACCGGCATAGCCGGCGGCCTGGACCTGCGACTGCCACTCGCGGAAGTAGGCGAGGCGCTCGTGCAGGTCGACCGGCTCGACGCCCGGCAGGCGCGCGACGGTCTCACGGATCCACTCCCGCGCCTCCTGCCGAAACGCCGCCGCGTCAGTGCTATCGCCGAAGTCCATCGGGCGCGATCCTAGCACGTGAGGTGAACCGTGGTTTACTCTCGACGGATGCGATTCTCGTTGACTGAAGAGCAGGAGATGCTGCGCGAGTCGGTGCGCGGCGCGCTGGCCCGTGAGCTGCCGCTGGCGCGCGTGCGCAGCCTGTCTGGAGACCGGCGACCTGAGCTGCCGTCCTCGAGACTCGCGGCCAGCGCAGGGCTGGACCGGGATCGGCATCGCCGAGGCCGCCGGCGGGCAGGGCGGGTGCGTCGTCGAGCAGGCCATCCTCGCTGAGGAGCTCGGCTACGCCGCGGTGCCGAGCTCGGGCTTCTGGGCGGAGCGCTCGCGGCACGCGTGCTCGCCGGCGGCGGCGATGCGGCGCAGCGACCTGCTCGAGCCGCTCGCCGCCGGGACCCGGCGCGTCGTGCTCGCGCTTCGATGCGGCACGCCGTGACGCGCGCTGGCACCGCGTCGCGGCAGGCCGGGCAACGGGTGCGTCTCGAACGTGCTCGGGGCACCCGAGGCCGACTGGCGCCCTGACGTCGATGGCGCCGGTGCGCATGTGGTCGCGCAGTCGGGGCCGCGGGTGCTCGTCAGCCCGCGCGGCCTGGTGGACCCGGGCCGTCACGATCGCCGACCTGCGTTCGCCGACGCTCGCTGCCGACGCCGCTCGGACCGGCCGGCGACCTGCTCGCAGAGCCGCCGCGCTGGGCGCGGTCCTGTCGCCGCCGAGGCGGTCGGCGCCGCCGACCGCCTGCTCGAGCTGCACGGTCGAATACGTCAGTCAGCGCGTGCAGTTCGGTGTCGTCGATCGGAACCTTCCAGGCCGTCAAGCACGCCGCCGCCGACATGCTCGTCGACGTCGAGACCGCGCGCTCGGCGGTGCACTACGCAGCCTGGGCGCTCGGCGCCGGCGCAGCGGATGCGATGGCGGCTGTGAACATGGCCAAGAGTTACGCGGTCCCGGCAGCTGCCGCCGTCGCCGACCGCGCGCTCGCCCTCCACGGCGCCGTCGGCTTCACCTGGGAACACGACCTGCACCTGTTCCTCAAGCGCATCCACTCGGCGAGGTCGCTTTTCGGCGGGGTGTCGGCGCACCGCGAGCAGCTTGCGTCGAGCCTCGACCTGACCGGCGCCCCTCGATCGCGGCAACGGGGTCGCGCCATCGGCCTCGTAGCGACAAGCCGCGACGGTGACGTCGCGACGGTCACGCCTTGGCGGCGCCCCGGCCAACGCGCTCTCTGAGCAGCTGCTGGCCGAGCTGCGCGACGCCCTCGTGGCCCCCCCGGTGCGGAGGCGCGCGTCCTGGTCATCGCCTCGGGGATTCCCGCGGTTCTTCGCCGCGGGCGCCGACCTCAAGCTGCTCGCGACACTCGACCGCGAGGGTTTGCGCGGTACCTGGCCGAGCTGCGGGCGGTCCTCGACCTGGTCGCGACGCTCCCTCAGCCGTCGATCGCCGCGATCGACGGCATCGCCCTCGGGGGCGGCCTGGAGCTTGCGCTGGCCTGCAGTCTCCGGGTCGCGGCGCCCGGCTCGCAGCTCGGCCTCCCGAGGTCCGGCTCGGGCTGCTCCCGGGAGCCGGCGGCACGCAGCGGCTGCCGCGCCTGATCGGCCGTTCGCGAGCGCTCGACCTGCTGCTCACCGGGACGGTCGCTCGACGGCGAGCGAGGCGCTTCGCGTCGGGCTCGTCGATCGTGTCGCCCCAGATGCGGCGGCCGCTGCGGCGGCGTGCTCGCCGGCGACATCGCGCGACACCCGTCGGCCACGCTCGGTGCCATCGGGCGCTGCGTCGACGCGGCGGCTGCGGACGAGGTCGACGTCGGCATGCGGGTCGAGCTCGAGGAGCTGCTCGACCGGTTCGAGAGCCCCGACGGGCGCGCCGGGATCCGCGCGTTCAACGAACGGCGCCCGCCCGACTCCCCGAGCGATTCACGGCGCTAGGCCATCGTCAGACCGCCGCTCACCGAAACCGTCTGGCCGGTGATGAACCCCGCCCGCTCCGAGGCGAGAAACGCGACGGCGGCCGCCACCTCGTCGGGCTCGCCGAGGCGCTTCATCGGCACTGCGCGCGTCATCGCCGCGATCACCTTGTCCGCGTCGTCGCGACCGGCGACCATGCCGTCCAGAAGCGGCGTGCGCGTCGGCCCCGGGCAGACCACGTTCGCGGTGACACCCGTCTTCGCAACCTCGCGCGCGACCGTCTTGGTAAACGCGATCACGGCCCCTTTTGCGCCCGAGTACACCGACTCGAGCGACGAGCCGACCCGCCCGGCATCCGAGCCGATGTTCACGACGCGGCCATAGCCGGCGGCGATCATCCCGGGCAGGACGGCCTGCGTCGTCCTCATACAGCCCTTGAAGTTGATGTCGATGACGCGCTCCCAGAAGGCCTCGTCGGTCTCCAGGAACGGACGTAGCTCGTCCCAGCCCGCGCAGTTGACGAGCACGGCGATCGGCCCGAGCCTGGTCGTCGTCGTCGCGACCGCGGCGCGCACGTCGTCGGCATCGCGGACGTCCGTCGCGATGCCGATCGCGCGGCCGCCGGCTGCAGAGACCGCGGCCGCTGCCGCATCGGCTCCATCCGCGCGCAAGTCCGCCACCGCGACCGCGAGGCCGTCCTCAGCCAGGGCTGCCACGATCGCGCGGCCGATGCCGCTGCCCGCCGCCGGTGACGAGGGCGACACGGCCGGTCATGAGCGGAGCCCTTGGCGATCTTCGTCTGCGTGAACCATGGTTCTCCCGTCATCGGATCCGGTGAGTCCGGCGAGGATCGCCTCCGTGTGCTGGCCGAGCGCCGGAGGCGGGGCGGCGGCCCGTGGGCGGCAGCCGTCGATTCGCGCCGGACCCGACGCCATCGTCAGCGGGCGGCCCAGGCGGCGCTCGGGGTACACCGCCTCGCTGGCGATCACATGCTCATCGGCGACGACGCCGTCGAGGTCCTGCGTGATCGCGCACGGGACGCCGGCGGCGAGCATGCTCGCCTCGAGTTCGGCGCCGGGCCGGTCACGGAACGCCGCCGCGAGCAGCGGACGCAGCTCGTCCTGCAACTCGCAGCGACCGTCGTTGGTCGCGAACCGCGCGTCGTCGCCCAGCTCCGGGAGCCCGAGGACGTCGCAGAGGGCCACCCAGCGCGGGGTATCCCACACCACGAAGGCGATCAGGCCGTCGGCGGTCGCGAGCTGGTCGCCGAGTACGGCGTAGCTCCCGTTCCCCCGCCGCGGTGGCGTCGTCCCCAGAAGCGAGCGCAGTGCGAGCAACGGCCCCTGGAACGCAAGCGCCACGTCGAGCAGTGCGACCGACACCCACCTGCCTCCCCGCTCGCGGGAATGCAGTGCCGCGAGCGTCGCTGCCGCCGCAGCGAACGCCGCGGCAGTATCGATGACCGGAGCGGCGCAGCGCATCGGCGGACCGTCCGGATCACCGGTAGCCGCTGCGATCCCGGCCATCGCCTGGACGATCGGGTCGAGCGCAGCGCGGCCGGCGTAGGGGCCGTCGGGGCCGAACGCCGAGATCGTGCAAAGCACCGCATCGTCCCGTCCCTTGAGCAGCGAGGGATGATCGAGGCCCAGGTGCTGCGAGCTCGCGGGGGGCAGGTTGTGGACCACGACGTCGCACGTCGCGGCCAGCCGCCGGACGGTCTCACCCGCCTCGCGATCACGGAGGTTCAGGGCGATGCTGCGCTTGCCGCGATTGCAACTGACGAAGGTCGAAGACATGCCGGGCGCGACCTGGGCGCCCACGGTGCGAGCTGCGTCGCCGAGGAGCGGCTCGAGCTTGATCACCTCGGCGCCCCAGTCTCCGAGCAGCATCGCTGCAAGCGGCGCGGCGATGAACGAACCAGCGTCGAGCACGCGCAGGCCGGCGAGCGGCTGTGCGGCCTGGTCGTCCGCCATGGCGCCCGAGCCTACGCCGTTACCGATGCGTCCTTCTCCGCCGTAAGCTCCCGGTAGATCGGGAAGAGGGGCTTCGTCAGCGGCACGAGCTTGAGGATCTTGCTGACCGGGCCCTTGGCCTTGACCTGGCCCTTTGCCAGTCCAACGGCGAGGTTGTAGTCGCCGCGCCAGAAGCGGTCGGCGTCGTCCGCGCGCATGTAGAGGTGAATGTCGGCCGGCACGTCGCAGGGGCCCTCGATCGTCTCCAGCCGCGGCTCGTGAAAGCGCACGGTGAGCTCGCAGTCCGGGTCGGTGTAGTGGAGCTGCATCGTGATTCCGGCGGCCGCGAGCTTCGGCCCCTGCGTCGGATGCTCGGCGGCGGCGCGAAACACGCCACCGATGTATGTGTTGACCTCGTCGGCATTCTCGAAGTAGCCCATGGTGTTCCGTCCTCCCGCTCGACTGATGGTGCGCGGAGCGCCGGCTCGACGCTACGGGAGAGCGCGCGGCGCGACCATCACTCGCAGGGGGGTTCCTGCTCCGCCGAAATGGTCACGGCCCTTGTGCGCTTGGGGTTGCGCAAATGTTAGTCATCGTTTACAACGTGAACTGCGATGACCCACTCCTCCTGGTCGACAGGGACAACCGCGACGCTCGCGCGCAGCGCAGCCGGCACGCCGCGGTCGCCGTCGCGGCTGCGCGGCCGGGCGATCGCCGTGCTGGCGCAGGTCGCGGAGCTGGGCTGTGCGATCTCCCCGGAGAGCCCCGAGGACGGCGCGCTCGAAGCGCGGCTCGAAGAGGCGGCACGCTGTCTGGGCTGCGCGCTCGCCGGCCGCCCCCGGGCCCCCCGCTCGGATCTCGTTTCGCTCCTGGAGTCCGTGTCGGAACTGCGGAGCGAGCTGCGGGCGGAGGGACCGCACAGACGCCTGAAGGCGATCGCCGACGTCTATGACGGCGTGGAACGTCTGCGCGCGGAGGACGACCCCGCGGAGCTGCTTGGCCGCGTGCCCGAGGAGGTGTCCCGCAGCTGCGGCCTGGGCCGCTCCGTGGTGGCGCGTGTCGAAACGGGACTCTGGACGCTCGCGTATGTCCACCTCGCAGACGACCCGGGAGCTGCCCGGACCACCGTCGAGCAGCTCAGCGGCCGGTCACGGAGCATCGCACGCGAGCCGATCGAAGCCGAGATGGTCCGCCGGCGCACGGCGGTGCTCGTCGAGGGCCCGATGATCTGCGACCAGGACCTCCCCACGCCGTTTGAGCGCTACGTCGCCGCGCCCGTGGTCATCAACGACCGTGTCACGGCGATCGTCTACGCCCGACCCTCCGGACGCGCCGCCGACGAGCTCGACCGCGATGTGCTCCGGTGGTTCGCGGAGGGGCTCGCGGGACTCTGGGAGAGGGCGGCACTGACGCGACGGCTGTGCACGCAGCGCGACCATGTCCGCGAGCTGGCCCAGGCGACGAGTGGTGTGCTGGGCGAGCTCCACGACTCCGACATCGAGCTGCGGGCCTGGGCCGCGGACCGCGGTCAGGGCGCCATCACGCCGCCGCCCTGCGAGCGGCGCGTCGACGCGCTGATCACACGGCGCGAGCTCGAGGTGCTCGGGCTCATGGCCGAGGGCATGGGCAACGCCGTCATCGCCGACCGCCTGGTCATCGCCGAGGGAACGGTCAAGTCGCACGTCAAGCACATCCTGCGCAAGCTCGCCGCCGCGAACCGAGCCGAAGCCGTCGCCCGCTACCTCCATCAGGACCTCGGAGACCACCATGCTCTGCCACGCGCCTGACACTCGTGCTCGCGAGCAGGAGCTCGTCGCCCGTGCGCTCGAAGCGCTGCTGCGGATCGACGCCGCTCACGGCACGACAGCGGCTGACGAGGCTCCGGTCGGCGACGCCCTCGAGACGATGCTGCGCCGCCACATCGACGAGCAGCTCGAGTACCTGCGGTCGTGCGATGGCGAGGGGGACGTGCCGCCGAGCGAGCTCGCGCGTCTCGTCGCCGACCTTCAGGATGCGTACCTGGACCTGCGGGAGATGCGGGTGCAGCGGCGCATCGAGACCCACGAGCGGGCGCAGGCGAGCCTTGAACGCCTGCGTACGGCCGCCGACCCTGCGCTGCTGCTGGAGCGTGCGACTCGCGAGATCTGCTGGAGCGGCGGGTTCGAGCGCGGCGTGCTCTCCCGGATCGACGGTTCTGAGTGGATTCTCGCGGGCGCCCACTTCGAGGAGCACGACGACTGGGCGGCCGATTTCGTGCGCTTCGGCTCACGCGCGCGCCCGACGCTGACGCACACGCTGCCCGAGGCGCAGATCGCGCGCAGAGGCGCCCCGGCGATCGTGATCGACGCGATGCACCATCCGCACACCCACAAGCCCTTCGTCGAGCACTCGAAGTCGAAGTGCTACGTCTGCGCGCCGATCATCTCGCGCAGCCGTGTGATCGGCTTCTTCCACGCCGATCACCACTTCTCCGGCCGCCCGGTCGATGAGGGCGACCGGGATCGGCTCGGGGCATTCACGGCCGGCTTCTCCCACGTCTTTGAGCGATCGGTGCTGCTCGAGCGCCTGCGGGAGCAGCGCCTGCGCTTCGAAGAGCTCGCCACCTCGACCGCGATGGTGGTCAGCGACCTCTGCGCCGCCGACATCGGCGTCGATGACGCCGACGGCGCGCCGGCGCGCATCCGCACGTGGACCACCGCCGTCGCGACGCGGGACCGCGACGACACCCTGCACCTCACGCCGCGCGAGGTCGAGGTCCTCGCGCTGATGGCCGCTGGAGCGACCAACGCCGGGATCGCCCGCGAGCTCTTCATCGCCGAGGGCACGGTCAAGTCGCACGTCCAGCGGATCCTGCGCAAGCTCGATGCCACCAACCGCGCCGAAGCAGTCGCGCGCTACCTGCGACTGCGGGCGCGGCAGGACGAGCAGCGGCCCGCGATCGCGGGCCGCTGAGCGGCGGCGCTCAGAACAGCTCGCTCGGGGGCACGCGCTCGCCGAGGGCCGGCACGGCCTCGGCCAGCTCCTCGACGGTCGGACGCCGATCGAGCTCGAACGCCTCGTCGACCGACCAGCTGCTGAAGCGGCCGACCTTCCCGCCGTGCACGGCGTAGACCTGGCCGGTGAGCTCGCAGAGCGGGCTGGCGAGGAAGACCACCAGCGGCGCGACGTTGGCCGGATCGAACACGTCGAACACGCCGGGCTCCGGCGGTCGTCGAAGCAGCTCACCGATGCCCGGGACGTCCTCGGTCAGGCGGGTTCGCGCAACAGGCGCGATCGCATTGACACGCACGCCGTAGCGGGCGAGCTCGGCGGCGGCGATCAGTGTCATCGTCGCGATACCGGCCTTGGCCGCGCCATAGTTCACCTGGCCCGGGTTGCCGAAAAGCCCGGCGGCGGAGGAGGTGTTGACGACTGCGGCCTTGACGGGACTTCCCGCCTTCGCCTGGTCGCGCCAATGCTTCGCTGCGAAGTGGAGCGGGCAAAAGTGCCCTTTGAGGTGAACGCCGACGACCGCGTCCCAGTCCGGCTCGTTCATCCCGACGAGGAACCCGTCGCGAAGAATCCCCGCGTTGTTGATCAGGATGTCGAGCCCGCCGAACTCGGCCACCGCAGCCCCGACCAGGTGCTCTGCTCCGTCCCAGTCGGCGACGTTGTCGGCGTTCGCCACGGCTGTCCCACCCGCCGCGCGGATCTCCTCAACGACCTGCTCGGCCGGCGTGGCATCGCCGCCGCCCCCGGTCGGCGCTGAGCCGAGGTCGTTGACCACGACCGAGGCGCCCTCGGCCGCCAGCAGCAGCGCGTGCTCACGCCCCAGCCCGCGGCCGGCACCCGTCACGATCGCGACTTTCCCGTCGACAACGCCCATCGGATCTGCTCCCACCTCTCGCTGATATCGACGACAAAGTTAACAGTGGTTCACATGACTGTCAACCGATCTCGGGGCCGACGATCGAGATGAACGAGACGCACGCTCCCGGCGGGCCTCCGAGGTTCTGTGTGAGCGCCAGAGCCGGGCTGTCGAGCTGTCGCTCGCCCGCCGCCCCGCGGAATTGCTGCCAGCACTCGAACAGCATCCGCAGCCCGCTCGCGCCGATCGGGTGCCCGAAGGACTTCAGGCCTCCGTCGGGATTGACCGGCAGCCGGCCGTCGAGATCGAATGCGCCATCGAGCACGTCGCGCCAGGCGCAACCGCGCTCGGCGAACCCCAGGTCCTCCATCAGGATCAGCTCGGTCGGGGTGAAGCAGTCATGGACCTCGGCCATCGAGATCTCGCCGGCGGGATCACTGATGCCGGCCTGCGCGTATGCGTCCTTCGCGGACGCCACGACCTCGCGGAACGTCGTGTAGTCGTAGGTCGGGTCGAGCGGCCCGTCGCCCGGCCCGGCGGCGAACGCCAGCGCCTTCACGTAGAGCGGCGTGTCGGTGTAGCGGTGAGCGTCCTCGGCCCGGACGATGATCGCCGCTGCGGCGCCGTCGGCGACGCCCGAGCAGTCGAAGACCCCGAGGCCTCCCGGCGACGAGCGGCGCGGCCTCGATCTGCTCGCGCGCGACTTCCTTGCGAAACTGCGCGCGCTCGTTGAGTGCGCCGTTGCGGTGGTTCTTCCACGCGATGTGGGTCAGCGCGGCGCGGAGATCCTCGTCGCCGACGCCGAACCGCTGCTGATAGGCAGGGCCGAGCAGCGAGAACATCGCCGGCGCGCTCAGGTCCAGTTCGGTTCCGTCGTGCTCGGGCCGGTCGACGACCAGGCCGGAGATGCCGGAGTCCTTCAGTTTCTCGACGCCGACCGCCATCACGCAGTCGTAGGCGCCGGAGGCGACCCCGTAGCAGGCGTTGCGAAACGACTCCGACCCCGTGGCGCAGAAGTTCTCGACCCGCGTGACCGGCTTGTACTGGATCTTCAGCGGCCGGCTGAGCGTGAGCCCGGACTGGCCGGAGGCCATGGTGCCGACCCAGTACGCATCGACCGTCGTCCCGCGTGACGGCGGGCACCGAGTCGAAGCACTCGGTGGTCGCGTCGACGATCAGGTCCTCGATCGAGCTGGTCCCAGTGCTCGGCGAACCGCGTGCAGCCCATGCCGACGATCGCGACCTCGATCCTTGATCCCGTTGCTCGCCATCAGATCCCCCGCGCTCGGTCTGGCCTTCCAGAAGTAGTTGTGGACGCCGCCGGCGGTGTAGAGGCGGCGGAACGTCATCTCGACGCGGTCGCCGACCGACGACGTCGCTCAGCGCGGGCGTCGGTCGAGCTCGCACTGGTAACGGCCGCCGGCGTCGAAGTCGACGACGACGTCGATCACCGGCGGCGCCAGCGAGTAGCGCAAGCCGGTCGATCGTGAACGTCCTGATCGTCCCGATGATCGTCAGCGAGCGAGATGTCGGCGGATCTCGTCGACCGCGCCGCAGGCCGACGCAGACGCGCTGTGGCGGCAGGCTGACCGCCTCGCAGCGTGTGCAGCGCGAGGCGACGAACCCGAACTTCCATGGCTCGGTACGCGCGGACGCAGGGCCCGCCGGGCGGTCGGGGTCCGGCCGGCGCGGCGGCTCGCGCTCGAGCAGCCCGCGCCAGGTCAGGTAGTCGCCGTAGCCAACCGCGTAGCGGTCCGCGAGCTGGTCGCGGACGGGCAGCGCCGCGCGGGCGCCCGGCGATCGCCTCGGTGACGCGCAGGACCCACGCGTCGCATCCGTCGGCTGCGAGCGCGGCAAGAATCGTCTCGCCCGGCTTGCGCGCGATCGAGTACGTCGGCCAGCGCGATGCCCAGCTGCGCCGCGCCCGCGGCCCCGATCAGGCCGTCGAGCTCGGCCGACGACTGATCCCCGTCGAGCCGGCGCCGCAGCGCCGCCGCGGCCCTTGCATGTGCGCGAGCTCGACGATCACGTGATCGGCGCGGTCGAGCCCGGCGGCCGCGAGCGCGTCGCCGACCGCCGCCGTCATGAGCGGGGCGTAGGCCTCAGCGCCGAACCGCTCCTCCCACAGCTCTGCTGACGCCCTCGCTCGGAAGCCGCCAGCGATCCAGGAACTCAGCCGTCGCCGTCCCGCTGACCGTCGATCTCCGCGATCACCCTGTCGCCGCCTCCGAAGATGAACGCCGCCGCGCCGTCGCCTCCGTTGCGCTCGTCCGCGGATGCTGGTCGGCCGACCCGCACGTCGGCGAGGACCGCGAGCCCCCCACAGGCGGCCGCGGCGTGCAGCGCGCCTGAGGCGCCGCGTACGGACCCGGCGAAGTCGGCCGCGAACGCCTGAAGCGGCAGACGCAGCGCTGCATGGATCGCGGTCGCGTTGGTCTTGTCGGCGTATGCCGGGCTGCTGGTCGCGAAGTGCAACGCGCCGGAAGCCTCCGGGAGTCCTCCCAGCGCTCGCCGCGCGGCCTCGACGCCCATCGACGTCGAGTCCTCGTCGCAGCCGGCCACAGCTCGCGACCCGCCTGTGCCGCGAAACGCCGAGCGCGTCCGCGATCGCGGCGCGCTCGAGGACGAACCGGGGTACGTACGCGCCGTAGGAGGTGATGCCGCTCATCGGCGATCAGTTAACCACGGTTTACGCCGCGCTGCAACCTGCCGCCGCCGCCGGCGAGGACGACGTCGAGCCGCGGCCCGCGCTGGACCGAGCACGGCCTGGTCAGGCGTCGGCGGGCGCGCTCAGCGGGCAGCGAGCGCGAGCGAGGCGAGGCCGTCCGTGACGAGCGACACGAGCAGCGGCGCGAGGTCGCTGCGTCTCCAGTGCAGCACGAGGCCAATGCGCGATCGAGTGCAGGAGCCCGACGGCGGCGTACGCGGCGCTCGTGATCTCCGCCTCGGTCCGGTCGGGATAACAGCGTTCGAGAACGCCGATCCAGTGCGCCATGTGCGTCTTCGTGCGCCGTGCAACCTCGCGCCGCCACGGATCTGCCAGCGATCGGTCCTCGCGGGTGTATATCCCGAGGAGCTCACGGTGCTCGAGCGCGAACTCGGCTTGAGCGCCGATCAGCGCCGCAAGCTCGGCATGCGGGTCCTCCTGGCTCGCCACCGATGCGCAGGAACAGCTCGTCGAGCGCCTCGTTGTAGAGCGTCGCCAGCACATGGTCCTTCCCGCTGAAGTGCCGGTAGATGGCCGGCCCGGTGACCCCGACCCGCTCGCCGATGTCGTCGACCCCGACCTGATGGAAGCCGCGCTCGTAGAACAGCGTCGCCGCGGCGTCAAGGATCTGGCGCTCTCGCGACATCTTCCGCAGCATAACCGAGGTTCACCGATGGTCCTGGGCGCGGCAGACCCTCAGTACGACTTCGGAAGCCCGAGCGAATGCTCGGCGATGTGGTTGAGCACCATCTCCCGGGAGATCGGCGCGGTCCGCAGCAGACGAGCGACGAACCACAGGTCGGCCAACCCGTACTCGAGCGCGAGGCCGTTGCCGCCGTGGGCCTGCATCGCTCGGTCGAGTGCTCGCAGGCTCACCTCGGACGCGGTGAACTTGGCCATGTTGCTCGCCTCCCCGGCGTCCAGTCCCGCGTCGTACAGGAGCGCCCCGCGCTGCAGCATCAGGCGCGCCGCCTCGAGCTCGATCTTCGCCTCCGCCAACGGGTGGGCGATGCCCTGGTGGGTTCCGATCGGAACGCCCCAGACGACGCGCTCGCGCACGTATGCAGCGGCCTTGTCGAGCGCATACCGGGCGATGCCGGTGCACATCGCCGCGCCCATCAGCCGTTCAGGATTCAGGCCGTCGAAGAGCGCCCGCAGCCCCGCGCCCTCGGGGCCGATGCGCCGGTCGGTCGCTGACGTGCACGTCGTCAAAGAACAGCTGCCACTGCCGCTCCGGAGCCTGAACGGCGGTCGGGATCTCCTGGCGCTCGAGGCCTTCCGCGCGGCTGTCGACGACGAACAGCGAGAGCTCGGCGCGCCCCGTTCGGGGGTCCGCGGCGGTCCGTGCGACGACGAGCACCGCGGCCGCGTCCTCCATACCCGAGATGAAGGTCTTCGACCCGCGGATGCGGTAGCCCGTCGCCGTCGGCGCGGGCGCCGTCGTCGCGACGTTGTGCGAGTTCGAGCCGGCGTCGGCCTCGGTGATCGCGAACGCCATGCGCACCGTGCCCTCCGCGACCGGGCGCAGCCAACGCTCGCACTGGCCGGGATCACCGTGGCGGGCCAGGATGCTCCCGACGATTGCCGGAGAGATGACCAGCATCGGCAGCGGGCAACCCGCAGCGGCCAGCTCTTCCTCCACCGCGCAGAGCGCGGCGATGCCGAGCCCACCGCCGCCGTGCTCCTCGGGCAATGCGGCACCGACGAAGCCACGCCTTCGCCAGGTCGTCCCAGAGCTCGAGCGGCGGCTCGCCGGCCGCTGAACGCTCGGCGAAATAGGCGTGGCCATACCGGCCGGCGATCCCGGCCACCGACTCGCGGAGGAACACCTCTTCGTCCGACGGGACCAGCGGGACACCCGCGAGTGGAGTCGGCAGAGAACATGAGGGTATGCTAACAGCCGTTAACTTTCATGATAGGCTCGTCGCCGACAACGACCGAGCCGCGCCGCGGCGCGCTCGCTGGAGGTGCTCATGCCGGATCCATCCCAGGTCGGCCTGGAGCTCGACGAGGTCAGTTTTCCCGTCGAGCGCGGAAAGGTGCGCGAGTTCGCCCGTGCGCTGCACGAGAGCGACCCGATCTACGTGGACGCGGACGCGGCTGCGTCAGCAGGGTTCGCGGCCATCCCCGCGCCGCTGACGTTTGCGATGACAGCCATGGCGTGGCGCGAGCGCGACGCGGCGATCGAGGACCTCGGATTCGACTTCAAGCGCCTGCTCCATGGCGGCACGACGTGGGAGTACCAGCGGCCACTCCTCGTCGGTGACGAGCTCACCGTCACGCGCACCGTCGCGGCCGTCGACGAGCGCGAGGGCAAGCGCGGCGGCGTCATGACGTTCGTGACCGATCGACACGGACATCACCGACGCGAGCGGAAGCCTCGTCGCCCGCCAGACCGACACGCTGATCCAGACGGGAGCCCCGGCATGACCACGACCTCCACGCGCGCAAGGCTCTCCCCCGGCGATGTCGCTCCCGAGCAGACCTACGCCTCCGTCACGCGCTCGGACCTGGTGCGCTACGCCGGAGCCGGCGGGGACTTCAACCCGATCCACCACGACGAGCAGTTCGCGCGCGACGCCGGCCTGCCGACCGTCTTCGCGATGGGCATGTTCCACGCGGGCCTGCTGTCGCGCCAGGTTGCCGGTTGGCTCGGGCTCGCCAACGTGCGCCGATTCGCCGTGCGCTTCACCGGCCAGGTCTGGCCGGACGACACGCTCACCTTCACCGGCATCGTCGACCGCGTCTACGAGGAGGACGGCGTCCGCCTGGCGGACTGCGCCTTCGCGGTGACACGGCAGAACGGCGAGGTCGCGATCAAGGCGACCGCGACCGCCGTAGTGGGCTGAGCCGCGACGCTCACGCGAAGATGCCTCCCGCTCCCCCGGAACCGTCAGCCCGTCAGGAGGCGATGGCGGCGGGGCGGGCGGGCACGCTGCGCGTGAGCCGCTGCTCACCCCGGATGAACGCGGCGCAGCGCTCCCCCATCAGGGTCGCGGCTGCCTGCGTGTTGGCGCGGGGGATCTGCGGGAGCGCGCTCGTGTCGGCGACGCGTAGGTTCTCGACACCGTGCACGCGCAGCTCCGGGTCGAGCGCGCCCTCACCCGGTTCACCCATTCGTGCGCTGCACGAGGGGTGGTAGGTGTGCTGGCACGTCTCGCGGACCCAGCGCTCGAGCTCGGCGTCCGTCTGCACGTGGTCGCCCGGCGTGATCTCCACCGCGAGCATGTCGCGCAGCGGGGCCTCGTCGGCGATCCGGCGCGCGAGCCGCACGCCGCGCACGAGCGCGTCGACGTCGGTGCGCTCCTGGAGCAGACCCAGCTGCACCGCGGGCAGCTCGCGCGGGTCGCGCGAGCGGGCCATGACGGTGCCGCGGCTGCGCGGCGTCCAGTACGACTGGGCGATCATCGTCGCCGGCTTGGGGTGCTCGCCCTCGCCGTGCTCCCAGAAGAAGACCGGCGTCTGCACGAGCTGCATGTCGGGCGCCGGCAGCCCGGGCTCGGTGTGAACGTGCGCGAGCGCCTCTCCGACGTTGCTGGCGAGCTTCCCGCGACCACGCAGCAGCCAGTTGAGGATGCTTGTCGGCCGCTCGGCGTCCGACAGCCCCAGCCACGGCTCGCGCAGCTCGAAGTTGACGAAGGTCATCGGGTGGTCGGTGAGGTGCGCCCCGACCGCCGGGGAGTCGGCGAGCACGGGAACGCCGATGTCGCGCAGGTGCGCGGCCGGCCCGACACCCGAGAGCTGGAGCAGATGCGGCGTGTTGAACGCGCCGGCGCTCAGCACGATGTCACTGCGGCTGGCGATCGTCTGCACGCGGCCGCCGCGCTCGACCTCGACGGCGACGGCGCGGCCGCCGGTGATCACGATGCGGTGGACCAGCGCCTTCTTCCAGACGGTGAGGTTCCCACGGCGACGTCGCGGGGTCGAGGTAGGCCCGCGCCGCGCTCCAGCGCCGCCCGCCGGACGTCGTCGTCGGCGACATCTGAACGCCGTCGAGCTGCGGGCCGCTGAGATCCTCGGTCGACGGAATGCCCGCGGCGACGGCCGACTTCGACGAATGCACGGGCCGTCGGATCGGGCGTGTCGATCCGGCGGATCCGCACCGGCCCTCCGACCCCGTGCTCGCCGTCGCGCAGGAAGTGGTCCTCGATGCGCATGAAGTAGGGCTGCACGTCGTTCCACGACCAGCCCGGGATGTCCCAGCCGTCGTAGTCGAGGTCGCTGCCGCGGATCCAGAGCATCGCGTTCATCGCGCTGCAGCCACCGATCAGCTTGCCGCGCGGCTGGTAGATGCGCCGTCCGCCGCATCCGGGTTCGGGCTCGCTGAGATAGTCCCAGTCGCGGTCCTTGTGGAACAGGCCGGGGAACCCCGCGGGGGCGCGCGCTTCCAGCCGCCGGTCGGACCCGCCGGCCTCCAGCAGCAGCACCCTGCGCGCCGGATCCTCGCTGAGTCGGGCGGCGACGGCGCACCCGGCGGATCCGGCGCCGATGACGATGTGATCGTAGGTTTCCATCGCACGATCATCACCCGAACGCGACCGGCCGATGAGGGGCTTCACACAAAGTCCGGGGCCCCGCGACTGTGGCAACCACGAGGCGGCACGCCGCGCGCGTCGCGTGTGACATCGTGAGCCCCGTGGATCTCGGCCCCTCGACGCAGCTGCTCGGTGCGATCCCCGAGCGCTCGCCTGCGTGCGAGGCCCTGATCACGCGCGTCGCGACCCGGCTCGAGCCGCACACCGACGAGATCGCGGAGCGCCTCGTCGAGCGGATCGCTCACGACATGGAGCTCGTCCGCGACGACGAGGACGTGCGCGAGGATCTCCTGGCCGTCGCGCGCGCGTGCGCCTCGCTGCTGACGTCGATGACACGGACCTGGAGCGACCCCCGCGCGGTCCCCGCACCGCAGGACGCCCTGGCATGGTCGCGCAGTCTCGGGTCGAGACGGCTGCCCATGGACGCGCTTCTGCGCGTCTTCCGCATCGGCCAGTCCGGCTACCACGAGGTCTGGCACCGCGAGCTCACGGCATGCGGCGAGGAGCCCGCGGTCATCCTCGAGGCGCTGAACGCAGTGACGGCGTTCACGTTCGTCTGGGTCGACGCGCTGCTCGAGCCCGTCGCCGTGGCCTACGAGGAGGAGCGTGAGCGCAACATGCGGGGCGCCCACGCCGTTCGGTCTGAGACCGTCGAGGCGATCGTCTCGGGCGCGGCGCTCGACGAGACGCTCGCAGGCGCACGCCTCGGCTACGACCTGCACCGGCCCCATCTGGCGTATGTCGCCTGGGTGGAGAGCGACGCCGCCGCCGAGGCGGCACACGACCGTATCGAGGAGCTTGCGACCGAGGCTGCCGCGGTGCTCGGCGCGAGCACGCGCCCCCCGCTGATCCTGCGCGTCTCCGCGCGCATCGCCTACGGGTGGGTCGCCCACGGAGCGATCGGCGCGGCAGAGCTGAGCGCGGCGGGCGAGCTGCTGCGCGGGACACAGGTTCGCCTCGCCATCGGGCGCCCGGCCTCCGGCGTCGACGGCTTCCGCACGAGCCACGACGAGGCGCGGCGCGCGCGGCGCGTCGCGCGCCTGCTGCACCTGCCCGGGCACGTGACGTGCTACACGGACGTCGCGGTGCCTGACCTGCTCACGCGCGAGCCCGACGTCGCGCGCGACGTCGTCGAGGCCACGCTCGGACCGCTCGCCAAGGACGACGAGGCGACGCGTCGGCTTCTCGGCACGCTCAAGGTGTTCCTCGAGGAGGGGCAGAGCTTCTCGCGGGCCGCGCCGCGACTGGGCGTGCACGAGAACACGGTCGCGTATCGCGTGCGGCGCGTCTTGGACCTGACCGGGCAGCAGGACGCCGGGTCGCTCGTGCTGCGCGCCGCGATAGAGCTGCTGCCGCTCCTCGAGGACGGCGACCGCGAGCACTGACGCCGGAGCGGCGACGTTGTGGACCCCACAGCCCGGAGGGCGCCGGGCTGGGGCGGAGCCCCACCACGGGTTCCTGCGGGACGGCGATCATCGCCAGCATGACCCTGACCGCCGACGACGTCGACATCGCAGCCAAGTCCTTCTGGGGCCAGCCATGGGACGTTCGCGAGGACGCGTTCCGCGCGCTGCGCCGCGACGACCCCGTCTCCTGGAGCCGTCCGGCCGAGTCCGACCTGCTCCCGCCCGAGGAGAACACCCGCGGCTTCTGGTCGCTCACGCGCTACGACGACATCCAGTACGCCAGCCGCCACCCGGAGATCTTCTCCTCGGCCGGCGGCGTGATCATGGAGGACTTCCCCGAGATCGTGACCGAGATGGCGCAGTCGTTCATCGCGATGGACGCACCGCGCCACACGGCGCTGCGCGGCATCACGCTCGACGCGTTCAAGCCAGGGAACATGCGCCGCCTGGAGGGATGGATCCGCGACCACGCGCGCGGCCTGATCGACGAGATGGCCCACCTCGGCGAGGGCGACTTCGTCGAGCTCGTCTCCGTGCCGCTGCCGGCACGGATCTTCGGTGAGTTCTTCGGGCTCGAGCCCGGGAGCGACCTGCATCTCAAGGCCGTCAATGCTGCGGGCCGCGTTCTTGCCTGGACCGATCCCGAAGTCTGCGACGGCCTGACCCCGCTCGAGCTGTTCGCGAACTCGGCGCAGGAGCTGCACGACGTCGCCGCCGAGCTCGTCGAGCAGCGCCGCGCCCACCCGGGCGACGACCTCGTCACCTGGATCGCGCAGGCCGAGTTCGAGGGGCAGCAGATGACGGACTTCGAGATCGGGTCGTTCTTCGTCCTGCTCGCGGTCGCGGCCAACGACACGACCCGCCACGCCTCCGCTCACGCGATCAGCGCGCTGACCAAGAACCCCGATCAGCGCGCGCTGCTCGTGGCCGACGTGGGAGGAACCGTGCGACACCGCGGTGGAGGAGGTCGTGCGCTGGGCGTCGCCCCTGATTCACATGCGCCGGACGGCAGCGCAGGACATCATCGTGCGTGATTCCCAGATCGCCGCAGGCGACAAGGTCGTCCTGTGGTACTGCTCCGGCAACCGCGACGAGGAGCACTGGGGCAACCCCTACGACTTCGACATCCTGCGCGACCCGAACCGCCACCAGGGCTTCGGCGGCGGTGGCCCGCACTACTGCCTCGGCGCGGCGCTCGCGCGGCAGATGCTCAAGGCGCTGCTGACCGAGGTGTACACGCGCATCCCGGACATCGAGGCAGGTGAGCCGGACTTCCTGGTCGCGAACTTCATCCACGGCATCAAGCGGCTGCCGGTGGAGTGGACGCCCGAACAACGGTGAGCGGAGGCGCGCTCGCGGGCGTCCGCGTGCTTGAGATCGGAGGTCTGGGTCCGGGGCCGTTCGCGGGCATGCTGCTGGCCGATCACGGCGCGGACGTCCTTCGGATCGCGCGCGCGGACCCGGTCACCGACGAGCTGGTGGGTCCGGGCAACCCCACGCTCCGCGGCCGGGCCTGCGTCGATATCAACCTCAAGCACCCGGCTGGACGCGAGGCGGTCCTGCGGATCTGTGAAACGGCCGATGCCCTGATCGAGGGCTTTCGGCCGGGTGTCATGGAGCGTCTGGGCCTGGGGCCCGTCGACGTGCACGCGCGGGCCCCGCGGCTTGTCTATTCGCGCATGACCGGATACGGCCAGGACGGCCCGCTCGCACAGCGGGCTGGGCACGACATCAACTACATCGCGGTCGCGGGGGCCCTCGCGGCCTGCGCGCGCGCCGGTGAGCGACCGCACTTCGCCCTGAACCTGCTGGGCGACTATGGCGGGGGGGCGATGCTCCTCGCCTTCGGGCTGGTCTGCGGCATCCTGGAGTCACGCGCGTCCGGTCGTGGCCAGGTGATCGATGCCGCGATGGTCGACGGCGCGGCGCTGCTCACGGCGCTCGTCCACGGCATGCGCGCCGGCGGGCGCTGGTCGGACGCCCCCGGCTCGAACGTCCTGGATTCGGGCGCGCACTTCTACGAGGTCTACGCAACCGCTGACGGTGGGCACATCGCGGTCGGCGCCATCGAGCCGCAGTTCTATGCACGGCTGCTCGACGTCCTGGAGCTTGACCCCGGCGAGGCGCCGCAATGGGACCGCGAGCGCTGGCCCGAGCTCAAGCAGCGGTTCGCAGAGGTGTTTCTGACGCGCACACGCGCGCGCTGGGCCGAGCTGCTTGAGGACAGCGACACCTGCGCAACCGCGGTCGTGCCACTCGCCGAGGCTGCTGAGCATCCGCACCTGGCCGCGCGCGGGACCTTCGTCGACGTCGACCGCGTCGTCCAGCCGCAGGCCGCGCCACGGTTCAGCCGCACGCCCGGGGCCGCGCGTCCGGCCGACGCCGACGCGGCAGGCGCACTCGCCGCGTGGGGCATCAATGCCGACGACCAACGCGCTCTCCGCGCTGACGGAGCGCTCAACTGAACAGGTCCGCCAGATGCGCAGTCAGGCGTTCGCGACCTGAATGCCCGAGCTGGCGACGGCACGGGCGTCGTAGAGCCGGCCGATCTCCACGGCGCTGAGGCCGAGCACCTCGGCCAGGATCTCCTCCGTGTGCTCGCCGAGCATCGGCGCGCGACGGACGGGGATGCGACCCACGCCCTCGAAGCTGAGCGGGGAGCCGGGCATCAGGTAGGTCCCGATTCCGGGCTGCTCAACGTTCTGGAACATCGGGTTCCGCGTCGATGCGCGGGGATCCTCGGTCACCAGCTGGCCGAAGGTCTGGTACGGACCCCACGACACCCCTGTACCAGCGAATGTGTTGCGGATCTCGGCGAGCTCGCGTGCGGCGAACCACGGGCGCAGCAGCGCGGCGATGATGTCACGGGCATCGAAGCGACCCGCCTCCGTGTCCAGATCGTGACCGGTCGCCTGCTCGATGCCCCGGCACGCATCAGCGATGCCCGTGACGACCTGCAGGGACTGCCATTGACGAGCCGTCAGCGCGACGACCATGACGCGGCGCCCGTCCCGCGTCTCAAAGTCATGGCCGAATGCGCCGTAGAGGTAGTTCCCGTCCTTGGGCTGGTCCTGCGCCCCGAGCTGCGCCTCGGCGATCCGCCCGAGGTTGCCGACCATCGCGAAGGCGACATCGGACAGGGAGAGTCGCACGAGCTGACCCGCGCCGGTCCGCGTCCGGTGGCGGTCGGCGGTCAGCAGACCGACCGCCGCGAGGGTTCCGAGTGCCACGTCCCAGGCCGGCAGGACGCTGTTGAGGGGCTCAGCAAGGTTGCGCGGTCCGGTCGCCCAAGGGAAGCCCGTCGCCGGGTTGACGGTGTAGTCCACCTCGCTGCTTCCGTCCGGGTTGCCGGTCAACGCAACCATGATCAGATCAGCGCGGAGCTCACGCAACGCAGCGAAGTTCAACCAGCCCCGTGACGGGAAGTTCGTGAGAAACAGGCCGCTGTCGTCACCCGGCGCCGTGATCAGCGCGGTCGCGAGCTCGCGGCCCTCAGGGGAGCGCAGGTCGAGTTCGATCGAGCGCTTGCCCTTGTTGAGCCCGGCCCAGAAGAGGCTCTCGCCGTTCCTCGCCAACGGCCAGCGGTGGTGGTCCAGTCCACCTCCGATCTGATCGAAGCGAATCACGTCCGCGCCGAGCTGGGCCAGCGTCATCCCGCCGAGCGGCGCAGCGACGAACGCGGAGCCCTCCACGACGCGCATCCCGGAGAGGATCGGACGTCTCACGCCATGACTCCGACAAAGCGCCAGTCCAGAACAGCCGTTTCGACGGCTGCGCGCCGCGCACGCACGCGCGCGCGCAGGTGGACGAATGCGCCTCCCCCCGCGCAGTGCTCGACCCGCTCGAGTTCGAGGGCGCTGCAGAGCGTGTCGCCCTCGAACACGGGGGCGAGATGGTCGCAGGAGTGCCAGGCCGCGATCGTCACCAGGTTCGGCAGGACGCGACTCGCCTGCGCGGCTGCGAGCCCGATCGTGTGCCCGCCGTACACGAGTCGCCGACCCGCGTCGCCCGTGGCGTCGTGGTGCGCCGTGGCGATGTTGAGGCTGAGACGTGCGAGCTCGGGCGCGGCGGACACCACATCACCGGCGTCGATCACCCAGCGTGTGCCCTCGGCCAATCCCTGCGCGTGTGGTCCCGGGACCACTGAACGGAAGGCTCCAAGGTCCCATCCGCTCACTGTCCGGTGCAGCACATCGGCATCCAGCTCAGCGGGAATCACGTCGAGGTCGTCCGCGTGACCCGTGGTACCCGCAGGATCGCGCAACGGCACCATCGCGCAGCGCCAGAAGTCCAGGACGCGCCGCCCCTTCTGGTCGACGGTCCGCACGCGCAGGACGGCCAGTCCGGTGGACGCGCGACCGGGCCGCAGACGGTTCTGACGCAGGGCGACGACTTCGGTCGTCGTGTGCAGCGTGTCCCCGATGAGCGGGGCGCGACGCACCGCGAGCCCGCGGTAGAAGAGATTGGCGGTCACGCGCTGAGTGAGCAACGTCGACTGTCCGATCGCGACGTCGCACACGAGCGCCGGATGCGCGAGCGTGCCGGCACCGAGCACGGCCGCGCTGAGCTCGGCGTCGAGCGCCAGGCGCAGCCGGTCTCCCAGAATCGCCTGGTGGACCGCCGCGTGACCCTCTGTGAGCGTCAGCGCGGGCGCACCGTCGGCGCGGTCACCGACGCGCAGATCATCGAAATACGGTCCACCGTCGCGGAGCTGCGGTGCGCCGCCCTGCGGCCCGCTCATGTCGCCACCGCTCCGCGTGCAAGGGTGCGGAGCGCCGCAGCACGAACCGCCTCATCGAGCATCTCGCCATCCAGCGCAACCGCCCCGCGCCCGCCATCACGCTCAGCCTCGTCGAGTGCGGCGATCACGGCGCGAGCGCGCTCAAGCTCGGCCTCCGTCGGTGTGAAGATCCGGTTGAGCGTGGAGACCTGCGACGGATGCAGCGCCCACTTGCCGTCGAAGCCGATCTCGCGCGCCCGTGTGGCTGCGGCGACGAACGGCTCGTCGACCGCGATCCCGAGATACGGGCCGTCGATCGCGGGCTGCCCCGTTGCGCGCGCCGCGACGAGCACCGCCTCCTGTGCCGCCCTCCAGGAGTCAAGCTCCCGCGCTCCCGAGGCGGACCGTCCGAGCGACGCCGCCAGGTCCGCATACCCGAGGATGAGACCATCGAGCCGCGACGACGATCCGGCGATCTGACCCACACGACCGAGCCCCGCCGCGTTCTCGATCAGCGCCTGTATCCGCAGCGGTCGTTCACGACCGGCCGCGCGCTCGACGCCTGCAAGCAACCTGTCCGCGAATGCAAGGTCGCCGGTGCTCCCGACCTTCGGCAGAACGATCGAGTCTGGCGGTCGCAACGCTCCGGCGAGGGCGACGAGGTCTGCATGGCACCACGGGGTGCCTGGGGCGTTGACCCGCACCGCCACGTCCGAAGCGCCGAACGTCCCGGTCTCAAGCGCGCTGACCACGCGTGCCCGTGCGGCATCCTTGGCATCTGGGATGACGGCGTCCTCGAGATCGATGACGATCTGGTCGGCGCCGAGCATGGGAGCCTTCTCGAGCATCCTCGCCGAAGCGCCGGGCACCGACAGACACGAGCGGCGCGGAATGTAAACGGCCATTAACTTGCAGACTACGTGACCCGCCTGCCCTGTGGCGGGTAAGAACCGCAAAGTTCACGCCGCGGCGCCTCGCCGCCGATCTCGCGGCGGCAGGTCTCACGCTGGAGCTAGGCCCAGGGTGAGACGGTCAGCCGGGCAGCTGCGGCGACGACAGGTAGCGCGACACCGCCTGCGCGCGATTGGCGACGCCGAGCGCACGCAGGATCTTTCCGACGTGCCACTTGATGGTGGGCTCGGCGAGGAAGAGCCGCTCGCCGATCTCGGCGTTGCTGAGGCCCTCGGAGACGAGCGAGAGGATTTCGATCTGGCGCGGCGTGAGCGTCGCCGCGAACTCATTCCTGGTCTGGTCCGTCGGCCGGGTGAGGCGATGGAGCTCGGCGGCGCGGCGCCCGAGGTCGGCGGCGGTCTGGTGCAGGGCCTCCGCGGTCGCGTGAACCTCGGTGACGTCCTGGACGGACCCGACCATGCGCACGGGCCGCCCGTCGGCGTTCGTGATGACTTCGGCGCGGCCGCGCAGACGCCGGACTCGCCCGTCCGGCCTGATGATGCGGTACTCGCTGTCAATCGGCGCGCATGTCTCGAGTGCGCGGCGGACCCCCTCGTCCACCCGCTCGCGGTCGCCGGGGTGCACGCGTTCGCGGCTGGGCTGGTAGCGGTCCTCGAAGTCCTCGGGGCTGATCCCGTAGATCGCAAACAGGCCCGGGGACCACGCAACCTTGTCCTCCGTGACGTCCCACTCCCAGCTCCCCATGCGCGCGATCATCTCCGCCTCGGCGAGCAGGGCTCCCCGGCGCTCCACCTCGTCCTCGATGCGCTTGCGTTCGGTGACATCGCTCACCAGCACGAAGAACCCGCGCACAACCCCGTCGACGACGTCGGGGAGATAGGACGCCTGCGTGTAGCGTCGCTCCCCCGACGGGATCGTGATCTCGCGGTCGAACTGCTGGGGCTCTCCCGCAAGGGCGCCCTCGATGAACTGCCGGCTGTGCTGATAGAGATCCGGGCCCGAGCAGGTCGCGGATGTGCGTCCCCCGGATCTGCTCCGGCGACCTGCCGAAGAACCGGATGTAGGCGTCGTTGGCCATCACGTTGCGCTGATCGCGGTCCCAGTAGCCGACCATGGCGGGCAACGCGTTCAGGATCGCCCGAATGCTCTCGGGGCGATCGGGGCCGGCCTCGTTGATCGGCATGTTCCTCCCACGTGATCGTGTCGAACGTCGCGGAGACGGTGTCAACGACCAGGCTTCAGGCGGGCCGGACGATACTAACGGACTGTCAACCCTGTCTCAGTCCGGAGGGAGCGCGGAGGGCACCGGCGGCCGGAACGGGGGCTCCGGCGGCTGGACCGCGGCGGCGGCGAGCGCCCAGACGTGCCCCCCAGCCTCGCGCACGCTGACCGCCTCGATCGCCAGCGAGATGCCGGCGACGAGCACCACGAGCACCGTCAGCGTCGGGATCTGCAGGGCGCTGCCGGTGGCCGCGAGCGCGATCAGGGCGACGATGCACATCCCGCGCGAGATCGACAGCACGGCGGGCTCACGGTTCGCCGAGGCGACATGGAACGCGCCGATCGCGACGAGCAGGAGCGCCGCGCCGCCCGCGAGCGCCCAGCGGATCCCGGGATCCTCGGCCGCGCCCTCGGCGTGCTCGATCGCCAGCTTCACCCCGATGCCGTAGGCCGTGGCGCCGAGCCACAGCGGGAGGTGTCCATATGCCACGACGAACGCCCAGCGGCCCCCGCGCAGCGACGCCGCCGACTGCTCGTCGAAGTAGACCCACCAGAGCGCCAGCACGCCGAGGAACCCGGCCATCGTCGTCGAGATGGCCGGCGCGGCCCAGCGCGCATCCTGGGTGCCGATGACGACCGCGAGGACGGCCTCGCCGAGCACGATGATGGTGAAGAGGCCGAAGCGCTCGCGCAGATGCTCGCGATCGACCGGGAGCCGCGCGAGGACGCCCCAGCTGAGGAGCGGCGTGGCGACCTCGATCGCGAGCGCTGCGCCCCAGAGCACGTAGCGCAGCGGCGTGTCCACCATCGCCGAGGCGAGCCACACGAGGGCCCCGAGCCCGAAGCCGACGAGGTAGCGGTCGATCGAGGCGCGGGCGTCGGGCACGTGCAGCCGCGCCCGCGCGTAGAGCGCGAGCAGCACGAGGTGCACGGCCACCTGGGCGAGCGCGAAACGCTCCGACCACGAGCCCGACGCGTCGCCGACGGCGATCCCGAGCCCCGCGACGGCCAGCATCGCCAGCGAGATGAGGATCCGCTGCGGCACGTCGTCCGTGTCGAAGCGGTTGCCGAAGTACGTGAAGCACATCCACGACCACGCGACGATCGTGAACACCCCGACGAACTCGAAGAAGCCGGCGGCGTCGTGGTGCTCGGCGAGCGCCTCGCCGACCTGGAAGACGACCGCGACGAAGACGAGGTCGAAGAAGAGCTCCAGCCAGCTGGCATGCCGATGCTCGTCGCCCCCGGCCCGCAGCTGGGGCGGGCGCCTCATGGGTGAGGGCCCCGCGGCGCCCGTCCGGCGCCGCGGGTCCTCGAGATCAGGGCCTGACATCGGCCCGCATCCTACGCGCCGAGGCGCTCCACGATCATCGCCTCGCCCTGGCCCTGGGCGACGCACATCGTCTCGATGCCGTAGCGGCCACCGATCGTCTCCAGGTCGTTGAGCAGCGTGGTCATGATCCGCACGCCCGTCATCCCGAACGGATGACCGAGGGCGATCGCGCCGCCGTGCGGGTTGAGCTTGTCCATGTCGATCCCGCACTCCTGCGCGATCGGGAGGACCTGCGCGGCGAACGCCTCGTTCAGCTCGACGACGTCGATGTCGCCGATCGTGAGGCCGGCGCGGTCCAGCGCCTTCTTGATCGCGCCGATCGGGGCCACGCCCATGTATTCGGGCTCGTTGCCCCAGGTCGCCGCGGTGATGATCCGGGCACGCGGCGTCAGGCCCAGCTCCGCTGCCTTGGTGTCGCTCATGATCAGCGCCGCAGCGGCGCCGTCGTTCAGCGGACAGGCGTTGCCGGCGGTGACCGTGCCGTCCTCGCGGAAGGCCGGCTTCAGCGAGGCGAGCCGCTCGACCGTCGAGTCCGCCCGCGGGCCGTCGTCCTTCTCGATGACGGTTCCGTCGGCGAGCGTGACCGGAGCGATCTCGCGCGCGAAGAACCCGTCGTTCTGGGCGGCGACCGCACGCTCCTGCGAGCGCTGCGCGTACGCGTCCTGGTCCTCACGCGTGACGCCCCACTTGTCGGCGACGTTCTCCGCCGTCAGGCCCATCGCGATGTACGCGTCGGGCTGGCCGGGCTCCTTGCCCTGGAGCTGCTCGTTCTGATCCTCCGGGTGCGCAGCCTCCTGCGCGGCGTTGTAGCGGCTGACGAACTCGACGCCGGAGGCGATGTAGACGTCCCCCTGGCCGGCGACGACGTTGTTGGCGGCGGCGCGGATCGCGTCGAGGCCGGACGCGCAGTAGCGCGACACGGTGATGCCGTTCGTCTCCTGGCCGAGCTTCTCGCTCAGGAGGACCGCGATGCGGCCGATGTTGTTCGCCTGCAGGCCCTGGGGCAGCCCGCAGCCGGTGATGACCTCTTCGACGCTCGCCGGGTCGACCCCGGGGTTGCGCTCGAGGAGCTGGTCGATGATGAACGCGAGCGTCTCATCCGGGCGCAGCGTGGCGAGCGAGCCCTTGAAGGCGCGCCCGACGGGCGTACGGACGGCGTCGACGATGACGGCCTGTGGCATGTGGACGAAAGTCCTTTCGATGTATGCCCGGCGGTCGCACTCCACGGGCGGTGTCCCCGGCGGTCGCACTCCACGGGGCTTTTGTGTCCGGCGGTGGTGGCCCGGACAGGAGACATGATACTTGACGCAGGCGTCAGCGTTTGGCGTGGCGCTCGAGCGCCTGCCCGAATGCCCGTTCCACGCCGCGCGCGGTGCGCTGCTGCAGGATCGCGACGTAGGCGTCGCTGACGAGCGGGCGCAGCTGCTCGAGCGTCTCGCGCACCTCCGCCCATTCGGCCTCGGGCCGCCCGGCCTCGTCGAACGGCTTCCAGACCTGTTCGAAGAAGATCCGCACGAAGGTCTCGCTCACGCGGTCCGCGTTCTTCGTGAGCCGCTCGACGATGTCGAGCGCCTTGTCGAGCGGGATGCCGAGCGCGAGCACCGCCTCCCCTGCGCGCAGCACCGTCGGGCTCGGCACCTCGTAGCGCCCGCCACCCAGCGGGACCACGAGACCGAGCCGCTCCGCCTTCGCGAGCAGCTTCGCGTCGCCCACCGAATCGAAGCGCTGCTCGAGCTCGGCGAGGTCGACGACCTCCGGCTGCTCGGCGTCGTTCGGCGCGAGCAGGGTCTGCGTGAACCCGAGGATCTGCTCGGCGGAGCCGCCCGAGCGGTCCAGCAGGTCCTTGATCGCGGCGAGGTTGTAGCCGTTCCCCTGGAGCTCCTGGATCAGGCGCAGCCGCGCGGCATGCTCGGGCCCGTAGTAGCCGGTGCGCGCGCGCACCTCGGGCGGCGGAAGCAGTCCGCGCGACTGGTGGGCACGGATGTTGCGCACGGTCATCCCGGTCTCGCGGGCGAGCTCGTCGATCGTCATGGCGGCGTCCTTTGCGGGCACGGGCGGCATCTTACGCTGTTCCATGTGACGTGAATCGGTGTACCATTGCCTGATGACTTCCGCCACCGCCCTCCCAGCCCCGAGGACGATCGAGCTTCACGGCCAGCCGGTGAGCTACCACCTGCTCGGGGAAGGCCCGCCGCTGCTGCTGATTCACGGGATCAGCGGAAGCGCCGAGAGCTGGAGCGAGGTCCTGCCGGGCCTCGCCGAGCACCACACCGTGATCGCGCCCGACCTGATCGGGCACGGCGCCTCCGCCAAGCCGCACGGCGACTATTCGCTCGGCGCCTTCGCCAGCAGCCTGCGCGACCTGTTGGTCGCGCTCGGCCACGAGCGCGCGACCATCGTCGGGCACTCGCTCGGCGGAGGCATCGCGATGCAGTTCAGCTACCAGTTCCCCGAGCGCGTCGAGCGCCTCGTGCTGGTGGACAGCGGCGGCCTCGGGCGTGAGGTGCACATGATGCTGCGCGCCGCGACGCTCCCCGGCGCGGACTGGTGCTGCCGGCCCTCGCCTGGACCGGAGCGCTCAGCGCCGGCGCCAGGGGCGCGCGGATGCTGGGCCGGCTCGGCCTGCACGCGAGCCCCGAGGTCCGCGGGATCGCCGACGGCTTCGAGACGCTGGAGGACCCGGACGCCTGCCGCGCCTTCCTGCACACCGCGCGCTCGATCATCGACGCGGGCGGCCAGCGCGTCAGTGCCCGCGACCGCCTGTACCTCGCGCAGGACATCCCGACGCTGATCGTCTGGGGTGATCGCGACTCGCTGATCCCCGTCGCCCACGGCCGCGCGGCGCACGAGCTGATGCCGCACAGCCGGCTCGAGGTGTTCGAGGGGGCCGGGCACTTCCCGTTCCGCGACGACCCGGCGCGCTTCGTCTCGGTGCTGCTGAGCTTCATCGACGGCTCCGAGCCCGCGACCGCGGACGCCGAGACGCTGCGCGGGATGCTTCGCGGCGAGGTCGCGGCATGAGCGGCGAGACGACGCACTGGCGCGACGCCCAGCCGCTCCTGCGCGGGGTCTCGCACGCCTACGCGTTCTGGGCCGCGCTCGCAGCCGCCACCGCGTTCGTCGCGCTCGCCGCCACGACCCCCGCGCGGGTCGCCGCCGCGGTCTACGGCGCCGGGCTGTGCGCACTCTTCGCCGGCAGCGGCCTCTACCACCGCTGGCCCTGGAACCCGCGCTGGCGCCCGCTGCTGCAGCGCATCGACCACAGCACGATCTTCATCTTCATCGCCGCGAGCTACACGCCGATCGCGCTGCTCGCCCTGAGCGGCCCGCTGCGCATCGTGGTGCTCGTTGGCGGTGTGGGCCGGCGCGCTTGCCGGCGTCATCTTCAGCGTCGCGTGGATCGGCGCGCCGCGCGCGCTCGTGTCCGCGAGCTACCTGGCGCTCGGATGGGTCGCGCTGATCGCGATGCCCCAGCTCGTGCGCGGCCTCCCCGTGACACCGCTCGCGCTGCTGGCGCTCGGCGGGATCCTCTATTCAGTCGGCGCGGTCGTCTACGCGCGCAGGCGGCCCGACCCGTGGCCGCGGGTGTTCGGCTTCCACGAGCTCTTCCACGCCTTCGTCGTCGCCGCGGCGATCGCGCATGCGGTCGC
>CAWIOK010000014.1:0-189528 GCA_963837655.1 uncultured Solirubrobacterales bacterium | reverse complement strand
GATCCCCTCCGCGCTCGAGATCGCGAGTCACGGCAGATCGGGTGCATCCAGGGCGACGCCCACAGATTGCGGTGCTGCCGCTGGCGAATCCTCGCTAGAGCGACGCTGGGTGGGCGATCGGCTCCACGCGCGGAGACGTCCTGGCCCGCTCCGGAGCCGGGCTGAACTTCGGCGAGGGCAGCGATGTGGAGCTCGTCACTGACGCCCGGCGACTCACGCTCCCCTGAGCCTGCCGACTGACGTGCCGCGGACCAACCCGCGGACGAACTCGGTGGAGTGCATCGGGCCGGCCGAGACACCGCCACCGAGCCGCACCGGCTGAACGGAGCTCAGGCGCTCATCGGAGCGCGTGCTCGGCCGAGATCACGCTCGGCTGCCGTCGGGCTCGCGCTACGTCTGCATCGACAGGCGGCTGGTGACCACGCCGGTGTTCAGGCCGATTGTCCGCAGTCCGCCGAAGAACCGGGCGTGCTCGATCTTGCAGCACCGGTCCATCACGACCGCCACACCCGCCTTCCGAGCCGTCTCGGCAGCCTCCTCGTTGATGACCCCGAGCTGGCACCACAGCACGCGGGCGCCGATCTCGATTGCCTGCTCGGCGATCTGCGGCACCTCCTCGGCGGGCCGGAACACGTCGACGATCTCGATCGGACGCGGGTGGTGCTCGGCCGCCTCCGACAGGGTCGCGTAGACGCGGCGTCCGAGGATCTCCCGCTTGCCGGCCTGGACCGGGTTGACCGGAACGATGTCGTAACCGTTGGCACTGAGATAGATCGCCGCGAACGAGCTCGCGTTGTAGTAGTTCGAGCTCAGACCGACCATCGCGATGGTCCGGTACGACGTGAGGATGCGATAGCGCTCCGTCGGGCTCAGCCCGAACCCGTTGCGCTCACCGACTGCGGTCACAGCGACCTCCGCTCGTGTCGTGCTCACCGCTGGAACGGGGCACCGAATGCCTTGGACAGGATGGAATGTCCGTCAGCGTCACCGTTGTCGTCGCCCGGGAACGGCGGCAGCGCCGCCTGCGGCCGCTGTGACGCCTGCAGGGCCTGATCGAGGTCCCAGAGGATGTCCTCGACGTCCTCGATCCCGATCGACACGCGGACCATCTCGGGGCCGATCCCCGCCGCGCGGAGATCCTCGTCGGGCAGTTGCTGGTGCGTGGTCGACGCCGGGTGGATGATCAGCGACTTGGCGTCGCCCACGTTGGCGAGGTGACTGAACAACCGCACGGACTCGATGAGCTGCCGGCCCGCCGCCCGGCCGCCCTTGATGCCGAACGTGAAGATCGATCCGGCGCCCCGGGGGAGATACTTCTGGGCCAGCGCGTGGTACCGGTTGGAGACCAGCCCCGGGTAGTTCACGTACTCGACCAGCGGATGGTCCTCCAGGAACTGCGCCACGCGCTGGGCGTTGTGGACGTGCCGATCCATCCGGACGTGCAGCGTCTCGAGCCCCTGCAACATGAGCCAGGCGGTCATCGGCGCCATCATCGGCCCGTAGTCGCGAAGCATCTCGGCGCGGCACTTCAGCAGCCAGCCGAAGTCCCCGAAGTACTCGAAGAACCGCAGATCGTGGTAGCCCCGGGATGGCTCGGTCATCCCCGGGAACTTGCCGTTGTCCCAGGGGAAGCGCCCACCGTCGACGATGACCCCGCCGAGCGACGTGCCATGCCCGCAGATGAACTTCGTGGCCGAGTGCAACACGATGTCGGCCCCCCACCGCAGCGGCTGGCACAGGTACGGGGAGGCGAACGTGTTGTCGACCACGAGCGGCACGCCGACCTCGTGCGCCACCTCGGCGACGCGCTCGATGTCCAGGACGTCGATGGTCGGGTTGCCCATCACCTCGGCGTAGAACGCCTTGGTGTTCGGCGTCACGGCCGCCTTCCACTGGTCGAGGTCCGCGCCGTCGACGAAGCGTGCGTTGATGCCGACCTTGCGGAAGCTCACGTCGAACTGCTGGTAGGTCCCGCCGTACAGGCTACGGGAGGCGACGAACTCGTCGCCGGCCTCCATGAGGGTGAACAGCGCCAGATGCTGCGCGGACTGCCCGGAGGAGGTGGCGATGCCGCCGATGCCGTCCTCGAGCGCGGCCACGCGCTCCTCGAAGACCGCTGTCGTCGGGTTCATGATGCGGCCGTAGACGTTCCCGAAGCGCTGCAGCGCGAACAGGTTGGCCGCGTGGTCGGTGTCCTCGAAGACGAACGCGCCGGTCTGGTAGATCGGCACCGCCCGACTTCCCGTGACGGGGTCCGGGCGCTGCCCCGCATGGACCGCCAGCGTGTCGAAGCCGAACTGCCGGTCCTCCGAGGGTTGATCCGACATGGCGTGTGAGTCTCCTCGCGATCGCGCGTCCGGACCTCGTGAACGCTACCGATTGGACCTTCGAAGAGGCCTTCCCCGGTACATGGCCGCCGACGGGCGATCCTCAGTGCGACGACTCGCCGACTGCGCGCTCCCGCAGGAGGTTCTTGCGCACCTTGCCGGTCGAGGTCTTCGGCAGCTCGCCGAACTCGACTGCGTCGGGGGTCTTGAAGCCGGGAAGGTGCAGACGGGCGAAGGCGACGAGTTCTTCCTCGTCGAGCTCCGCATTCGCGGTGAGCGTGACGTACGCTCGCGGGCGCTCGCCCCATTTCGGGTCGGGTTGTCCGACCACGGCCGCCTCGACCACATCGGGGTGACGCAGGAGGACGCGCTCGACCTCGATGGAGGAGACGTTCTCGCCGCCCGAGATGATGATGTCCTTGGCACGGTCGCGCAGCTCGATGTAGCCGTCGGGGTGCATCACGCCGAGATCGCCCGAGTGGAACCAGCCCCCCCGGAAGGCCTTCGCGGTGGCGTCATCGTCATCGAGGTAGCCCTTCATGACGTTGTTGCCGCGCATCACGACCTCGCCCATCGTCTCGCCATCGGCGGGCACGTCGCGCATCTCGTCGTCGACAACCCGGACGGGGTCGGCGGTGACCATGGCGACCCCCTGACGCGCACGCAGGCGCGCCCGCGCAGTTGCCTCCTCGCCGTCCCACGCCGGATTCCAGTCGCAGATCGTGATCGGCCCATACGTCTCGGTCAGTCCGTAGACGTGCTGGATGGAGAAGCCGAGCGCCTCCAGGCGCGCGATCATCGTCGGCGAGGGCGGCGCAGCGGCCGTCGTGGCGAGGATCGGACGCTCGAGCTCATGCGCGGCTGGATCTCCGGCAAGCATGAGGAGCACCGTCGGCGCGCCGCACATGTGGGTCACGCCCTCCTCGTCGAACAGCTGCCAGACGCGCGCAGGGTCGAACTGGCGCAGGCAGACGTGCGTCGCCGCCGCGGCGGTCACCGCCCACGGAAAGCACCAGCCATTGCAGTGGAACATGGGCAAGGTCCACAGATAGACCGAGCGCGTCTCGAGCCCCGCATGATGTGACTCGGCCAGCGCGTTGAGGTACGCCCCGCGGTGGGTGTACATCACGCCCTTGGGCCGTCCGGTGGTGCCGCTCGTGTAGTTGACGCTGATGACATCGTCCTCGTCGACGACCCGGTCCTCGGGCCGCCCGCCATGCGCCTGCGCGAGGAACGCTTCGTAGGAGCGGGGGCCGTGGTCGGTTGCGCCGGGTCCGCAGACGAGCACTCGCCCGACGCCCGCCTGTCGTGCTGCGGCGACGCCGAGCTCCTCAAGCGCCGTGTCGACGACCAGCAGTCGAGCCCGCGAGTGCTCGAGGATGTAGGCAGTCTCATCCCGATGGAGACGCGTGTTCAGCGCGACGAGCACCGTCCCGGCGGCCGGGACGCCGAAGTGCGCTTCGAGCAGCTCGAGGCCGTTCGGCGCGAGGACCGCCACGCGATCGCCGCGTTGCAGACCCGCCTGCTGGAGGGCTACCGCCAGGCGTCGGGAGCGATCTGCCACCTGTGACCAGGTCAGCCGCCGGTCGCCATCGATCACCGCCGTCCGCTCACCGAAGACGGCCGCGGTGCGATCGAGGAAGGCGCCCGGCGTGAGCGGCGACAGGTGAACGGCGTCCGTCATCGTCAGCCCGCTGGCCAGACCGGCGGGCGCTTGGCGAGGAACGCGCTCATTCCCTCCTGTGCGTCGGGGTTGGCTGCGTTCGCCGCCATCACGCCCTTGGTGAGGTCGTACGCACCGTTCTCATCGCGCTCGATCTGCGCGTAGAACGCCTCCTTGCCGATCGCGATCGTCCCCCGGCTGGCCTCGGCGATGCGGCCGGCGAGCGCGTCGACCGCGCCGTCGAGGTCCTCCGCGGGCACAACGTCGTTGACGAGCCCCCAGTCGCGCGCGGTGGGGGCATCGATGAGGTCCCCCGTGAGCAGCATCTGCATCGCGCGCTTGCGGCCGACCGACCGCGTCACGGGCACCATCGGGGTCGA
Source organism: uncultured Solirubrobacterales bacterium (assembly GCA_963837655.1). Taxonomy (GTDB): domain Bacteria; phylum Actinomycetota; class Thermoleophilia; order Solirubrobacterales; family Solirubrobacteraceae; genus CAVVSD01. Next base: position 185,158 of record CAWIOK010000014.1, on the reverse strand, counting down.
GCAGAACAATCCGATCCGGACCCCGGGCGTCCCGAATCGTGCGCCCGCCTCGGCGATCGCGAGATCGCATGCGGCCACCAGCTGACACCCGGCGGCCGTGGCGACGCCGTGCACGCGGGCGATGACCGGTTGAGGCACCCGATGGACCGCTTGCATGAGCTGCGTGCACTGGTCGAACAGCAGGTCGTAGAACTCGTCCTCACGGTCGATCATCTCCGACATGTCATGCCCCGCGCAGAAGCCGCGCCCGGCGCCCTGCAGGACGATGACCCGCGTCGAACTCTCGCAGCTCACCGCCTCCAGCGCCGACCGAAGCTCGGTCATGAGCTCGAGGCTCAGCGCGTTGTACTGCGCCGGTCGGTTGAGCGTGAGTCGTGCGATCGGCCCGTCGCGCTGCAAGAGCACCTGTCCGGTGCCTGTTGCCACTACGTCTGAAGCCATGTGCGACCGTCCTCCCCCGTCTGATCGAGCCGCGATCTTCCCAGTGCGCCGGCGGCGGCGTCAACGACCCACGTACCTGGTCCGCGTGCGACGGGGGCCAGTCGGCAGGGCCCGGGTGCCTCCGGCCCGGTAGCTCGAGGCGACTGGGACCTAGCCGAACCCCAGAGCCGACGGGGGGACTCGAACCCCCGACCCCTCATTGCGAGGATCGGCATGAATCCTTCGCCCGTCAGTTCTTCGCCCGGGCCGCCGAGCGCGGGCTTGGAGGGAGACGCTGACAGGGCAGGTCACCTTGGGCTACCGCTGCGTCGTCCACGCGCGCGTCCGCATTCGCGTGAGCTGCGGGGCCTCGCGGCCCGGAATCCGCGCTCGGGCGAGGAGCAGGTGGCGGGATCGTTGCCATCACGGCAGCCTGGGCATCGCGCCCGGGGGTCGCACGGGGAGCGGGATCTGGCCGGTGACGCGCGTGCCCTCGGACGGGGCGGAGCTGACAGTCAGCACGCCACCGATCGCGGCGACGCGGTCCCGCATGCTGGTCAGGCCCAGGCCGGGCGTGGTGGTGTCCTCGTCGAAGCCGACTCCATCGTCGCGGACCTCGAACGTCAGTGCGTCCTGGGCGTGCAGGGTGATCCAGACACCGGTGGCAGCGTGCGCGTGCTTCGCGACGTTCTGCAGCGCCTCGAGGCATGCGTAGTAGACCGCGAGCTCGATCTCCGGGCTGTAGCGACCGATGCATCCCGCCTCGACATGAGCAGGAACAGGGGCGCGCGCCGCCGCGGCCTGCAGCGCAGCCGAGAGACCGCGGTCGGAGAGCAAGGACGGATGCACGCCTCGTCCCAGCAGACGGATCTCGTCCAGGATCTCGTCGACCTCAGCCTTCAGCTTGATCATCGTGGCAGAGCCCGCGTCGTCGCCTGGGGCGAGTGCTCCGCGGGCGAGTTCCAGCCGGATGCCGAGCGCGACGAGCCGTTGTTGCGCTCCGTCGTGCAGGTCGCGTTCGAGCCGCCCGCGCTCTCCATCGGCCTCGGCGAGCATCCGGGCGCCCGATTCCTCGACCTCACGCAGGCCGGCGTCGATGGTCGCCTGGACGCTCTGGCGCTCGACCGCGCCGACCGTGAACGCTGCGACCGCGGCGATGAAATCGTCGTCATCGGCGAGCGCCGAGTCATGGACGAGCGCCGCCACGACGGCGTGTCGGCTTCGAAGCTCGGTGACCGCCTCCCCCGCGTCGGGGGTCGGCGGTGCGACCTGCCCGCCCGCCGGATCGACCCATGTGGCGTCGTGCAACCACACCATCTCGAGCGAGGGATCGGCGACTGCGCGGGCGACCGTGTCACGCAGCTCCCTGGGATCCATCTCCCGCTGGGTCGCGAGCGCCAGGCGCTGCAGCGCTCGCGCCACGAAGAGACGCCAACGGACGAGTCCCACCAGGAAGCCCAGCGCCACCCCGACCACACACAGGCCGGAGACCCACCCGAGCGTACCGACGACTGCCGCCTCCGGAGCGGCCCGGCGCGCGACCACGAAGGCGACAAGCGCCACCATCTGCACGACCGCCGCGGTGAGCACCGGGACGAACATCTGACGCTGGGGAATCGTCGCGCCACGGATGCGCGCCGTGAGCCGCACGATGACGCAGACGAACACAGCGAACAGGATCGCTTCCCGCAGCGGAGCGATCCAGCGCTCGACGAACCCGGGCTCGACGGCGAGCAGCATGAACGCGTTGGCCGGGCAGTCGTCACCGCAGGCTGACCACGGCGTCCCGGACGGGTATGCATCCACAAGCATCGCGGTCGGCAGGTAGAGGACGCCCAGAAGGGCGACAGTGACGCCCGCGAGGCAGCGGTCGAGTCGGCGCGCGATGACACCTGTCGGATACGCGAGCACGAGGCAGATCAGAAGACCGGTCACGAACCAGCCGCCGATCCGGCCGACGCTGTACAGCACGCTCGAATCCGCCTGCGCGAGTGCGGCCGTCGACCACACCAGGCCGGCCGCGATGAGCAGGCCGCCGAAACGACGGTGCGCCGCGCGCTGCGCGGCGAACAGGCCGACGCCGATCGGCACGAGGATGATCAGCGCGTTCAGGATCGCGTCGCGCAGGCGCGTCGCTGCCGGCGCGTCCGCTGCGAGCGAGGCGGCGATGCCGCCGGCGGAGAGGATCGCCGCGGCGGTGATGATCGCGGCGACGCCGGCGCGGGTGAGGGCCGACGCGGCGGAGCGGCCGAGCGCGGTGCGCTCGCCGAACCCGGCCTCCACCGATCCGAGCATCCTCACGGGCGCACGCTCCGCGCCGCGCGTGCTCCATGCGGCCGGCGCGGCGTCGTGCCGCGACCTCCGCTCGAGGAGCTCGCCGGCCCCGGGGTCAGATGGTCCCATGACTCCAAGTTCGAAACATAGTGACGCGGAACGTGGCCGCGCAGGCTGCAACCGGCGCGACGACGGGCTGCTGGCGCTCGATCATCCATGCCCGGCACCCCTGGACGCCCGAGGCGGGCAAGCGCTCAGCGGAGGACGTGAGATGCCGACAGCGACGGCACTCCGCGAGTCGAGCTGGTCCTCCCAACCTGGGACGACCACCCCGCGCCTGCACTCGACGAGTTCACCGCGCTCCTCGCCGCATCCCCGGACGTCTCGCGTCGGATCGGGTGCCTGCTCGATGATCTTGCGGCGATCCGCTTCGCCGGCGCACGGGTGCTCAACCGCCCACACGGCATCACGGCCGAGGTCGACATCCCCGCGGAGGGGGCAGAGGGCGTCCAAGAACGTGAAGCCGCCCGCCGCCGTGCCCCACGCGAGCAAACACACAACTGGGTCGGGCGCGAGCTGCTGTACGTCGTCTCGGATGCGGAGGTCAGCTCGGGCAGCCACGCGCTGCGGTTCGAGCTCGAGCCGACCGGCCAGCCCGATCTCGCCAACGGCCACGGGGTGCCGGCGCGGCTGCAGGTCTACCTCGACGGCGAGCGCGCCGGGGGCCGCGAGGTCCCGTACACCACCCCGTTCGCGTTCAACCCCGGCGTGCTGACCTGCGGCGCCGACCCCGGGTCGCCCGTCACGACGGACTACGAGGGACCGTTCCGCTTCACCGAGACGATCCACACCGTGACCGTGGACCTCGGCGGCAACCTGCTCACCGACGCGGAGGCCGAGCTCAGGCTCCACATGGCGCGGCGTAGCGGACCGATGAGAGCGACCCGGGCGGGGTCCCAGAGCCGACGGGGGGACTCGAACCCCCGACCCCTTCATTACGAGGGCGTCCAGGGGCGGAAACGGGGAGGTGCGTGACACCACGCGCCTCCCTGTTCTGCCTGGAAATCCGTTTGATCTGTCGATCTTGCGTTGGCCGAACGAAGTCGCCCGATCTGCCGCCGATGTACCTATCCAGTACCTCCGGCGGCACGCCTGTCGTGTGACGAAACTGGGCCGGTGCTGTCCGCCGATGCTGCTCGAATCAGCTCCGGTCGGTCGGACATCTGTCGGGCGTGCGACGGACAGCGCGCGCTCTCTCGGTACGCTCGCTCGCATGCATGATTTCGAGACAGGCGGTCGCCGCGGCGCGGCGTGAGCGCCGGCCCCGACGGCACCTCCCCGCCGACTGAGGGGAGCATCCTCAACAACGCTTGGCGGCAGGCGTATCCGGCGTCCGCGGCAGCACTTGAGGCCGCCGACGCGGCGGTCGGCACCGACGACTACGTGCAACTGCGCCGGGCGTGGGAGAAGCTCGATCCTCAAGCCAGTGAGGACTGGGCGGCGAACATCGTGTTCGCCAATCGACGTGTGGACCCGTGGTCCGGTGAGGTTCGCGCGCGTCAGCTGGACCGCGTGTGCCGGGAGTACTCGCTGTGTCGCATCATTGGGGCGGCGCCTGCCGGCAAAGCGATGCGCTGCGTCCTCGGGGTAGTCGACGAGGCTGGCACTCGCCTCGCAGTCCGACACGACGTCGCGCCGCGAGACCTCGAGCAGGCCGAGGCCGAGCTGTTGCTGGAGGTGCTGCCGCGCTATCCGCTCGCGGATCACCTGGACGCCTACGCGCCGGAGCCAAGCCGCCGTGCGTCCCGCCGAGCGGGCGCGTGGCACGACCTGGCCAGACCCCAGCAACTCGCGTTGCTTTGGTCCGTCGATGTCTGCCGCAGCGCGTTGTGCGAGCCGCCGCCGCGCGGCGTGCCGTGCAACCTGCGAGCGGTCGTGCTGGAATCCGCGGCCGAGAAGCTCACGGCGTGCTGGGAGCACCTCACAGACGACGAACTCCTGCATCTCAGATGGGCTCTCGAGTGCGGGCTTCGGCGCATCGCCGACCCTGCGGATGACCGACTCCCGGGTCACAGATATCGCCGAATCCCGAACGGGATCGAGGCGTCACAGCTCGCAGCTGCTGGCGAGGCGCTCTGGCCGCTGACCTCAACCGAGAGATGAGCAAAGGAAACGGCGCGCCGCGGATCCTCGATCTACGAAACGAGCAACCGCATCGAGAGCGTAGGCGACCGGCCAATCTCGCAAGGCGCGCCGGCTCCCCTGGGCAACACACTCCGGTCGCAGACGCGCTTCTCTTCGGCCGGGTCGCCATGACCGTGACGACCGGCGAACACACTCTGCGAGCTCCTCGATGACAGGCGATCGGTTCACGTACTGCGTGGAAATGCACCTCCCGCACCGCGCTGCAGAGATTCGTGGGTCGCTGGCCGAGGCGCTGCATCGCAGTGATCGTCGGATCGGTGTCGTCACCGGCGGCAACGAGGATGGGATGCACCTGAGCGTCCTGACTCCGGGGCGAGATGAGCGGGCTGCCCGCGATCACGCCTTGCGTCTGACAAGCGCAGCGCTTGAGACACTCGACCGCGCCAACCTGCTGGCCGGCCTGGAGGTTCGCGGGGTGACCCCTCTCCGGGTCAGGCCGGGCGGGGTGCGTCGAGTCGCGGCGCCATCGTCGCTTGCGTACCGCGAGGTCTCGATACCTGACGGCCGAGTCCTCTCCGCCGCATGTGAAGGGCCCCTTGGTGAGTGGGTCGTCTTCCTGACGGACGCGCCCGAGAGGGTGCTGACTGGACGGGGACTGCCCTCGGTCCTGCACGAGCTGTTCGAGTTCGACTGGGGCAAGCCTCGGCCCTGGATCCGCGGCGTGATCGAAGAGCTCGCCGGCCAGCCGACGCGCCACGGCATTCGCTATGCATGTCCATGCTGCGATCAGCTCACACTCCGCGATCCGCCGCCCGGCACCTACGCCATCTGCCGGGCCTGCAGGTGGGAAGACGACAACGCGCAGTTCCGCGAGCCAGACCTGCCGGGCGGCGCCAGCCGCATCAGCCTGCGCACAGCCCGTGAGAACTTCGCTCGCTACGGGCACAGCGAGCCCAACCGACCTAACCCGCCACGGCCCGGCCCGGAGTTCCTGCGCATCAAAGCCGAAGTGCACAGACGACTCGGCCGCGACCCGACCAACGACGAGATCGAGGACTTCCTCTTCGCCCGCGCCCGCCGCCGCAGTTCGCCGGAGAGGTGACGAGCTCGCCACTCGCCCATTCTGTGGTGAGTTGAATTCCACGCGTTGAGCAACCCGATCAGGACCAGGGCCGTCTGTTGGAAAGCTTCGACGCGCGACATCGAAGTCCATACGCGGCTCCGCGAGATCGCGATGCCGCCGCGTCTGTCACGGCGAAGCGATCGCGAGCCCCCACGCCTCACAGACCTCGAGGAGGGGCGCGGGAGCGGGGTCGATGAGCGGCACCGGAGGCGCGATCGGTGCGAGGGCGGCCTTGCCCTCGAGGAGGGCGAAGCAGGTGCCGCCGTCTCTCGAGGACCGGAAGACGATGACGCCGATGTCTTCGTTCTCGTAGGCGTCCGTGGCGATCGTCGGCGCGACCGCGCGCCAGCCCGGGTGGTGGTCTCGCAGCTCGATGCTGAGCTCATGCTCATCCAGCAAGCGCCCGCGTGGCGCTGCTCCAGGCCCGGGCGTGACGGCATCTCAGGTCCAGATCTTCGGCAGGCAGATCTACTCGCGCCGCGCCCCGACCAGAACGTTCCCGACGCCGCCAGGCCGCTGCGACCGTCCGGGTAGCTCTCGGCCGGCGATCGGACCCATGGGCGCCGACCAAGCGCTGCGACCGCGGCAGCTCCGTTCGGTAGTCATGCCACCACCACTCCCATTCCGTCTCCCCCTCTCGGGTCAGCAGTAGGACGATACGGAGCGCGATGGGCGTCGACGGTGGTTGTATGCGTCTCGCGCGTGTTGTAGTCGAGCGGCGCGTGTGCGTGCCCGACCCGCCAGACGGGCCGTCCGTTACCCTCACCCGCCTATACTGGCGTTCTGTCGGGCCGCGCGCATCGACGGGCCTGAAGTCCTCGCTGCCCTCTGGCCGCGACAGGTCGCTCGATCGGCGGCTGGTCGTCCAGCCGGCTGTTCGTTCCGAAGAGCCAGGCACTTGCGCCGTGTTGCCGTCGTAGAGCTGCTCGATCATCCAGACGACCTTGTATCCCTCGCGGAGTCGCCGGTCGATCGCGCGGCGAGGGGTTCGGACCGTCAGACGGATATCGTCCGATCTGCTGGCGTCGCCGAGTCCAGCTAGGTACGCAGTCATGCGCTGGCCGAGGTCCCCCTGGAGGTAACTCGCGATCTCTTCGATCGGTCGCGAATAGGCCTCGAGGTCCAAGGCGTCCACGAGGTCATCCGACAGGAGAGGTATGGGCGCTCCCGGGGCGTCGGGTACGCCACCTAGCGTACCCATGCACGTACCGTGCGTCCACCTAAAAATACCCCAAACTAAACACCTGTTGGACCACCGCGGCGCGGCCGTGGCGAGTGGATCTCTCACAGCCTTGCGCCCGCGGTCCAAGCGGAACGTGCGGACGTCGAAGCTCAGGGTGAACCGTCAGGCGCGTGCCTCGCGCGCCCCTTACAGCTAGCTATCGAGCTAGCTGTCGTCTTTGCCTGGCGGTTGCAGGCGCCCCGCGTGCCCGGCGCTCGCGTCCGTCGGCGTCGCTCAGCCCTCCTCGCGTACCGGCTGAAGGGTCGATGCCCGTCGATCACCGCCGGACACATCGACGCCGGCCGAGTGGCCCCACGCGGCGATCGGCGTGCCCTCGCGTGCTGCTGGCTGCCCTTTAACCGCCACGTCTCGAAATCATCCGGAAGACCGCTGTTCCTACAGAGCCGATATCGCCGGAAAATCAGTTCGTCGTCTGGGTCCTCACCCCGCGCCCTGACCCTCGATCACGCCCGTCACCGCGAGTCTACTCCAGCCACTGACCCGGTCACGATCACCCGCTTCGGTTGACATCCCCTCGTATCTGAACCTCTTCCGTTCGCCGATTTCGGCACATGCTGCCGACCTCCCTTTCGCTCTCGTCCCGCCCCGGCTCCCTCGAGCCCTTGAACCGATCCCGACCACCCGACCGCCCCTTTAGTGGTGGGCGGGTGGTCGGGATCGGAGAACGGGCGAGAACCCCAGCCGGTGCGGGACGAGAGCGTCCACCCACCCATGACGACTGACGAACGGGTCGCGAGAGGGATAGCGAGCGCCTGCACGGCGCCCGGGCCGTTGTCAAGGCCGCTTGAAAATGCACCCCTTTGCGCCGGTCGAAAATGCACCCCCTCTCCTTGATCTTTTGAGGGGGACGCCGGGCCGGCGTCAGCTGGCCCGGGACTTGGCCCGTAGCGCGAGAGAGTGCCGTTTGACGAGGTTTCGGACGCGTTGGCGCTGCGGCGCGGGCGCGTAGAGGCGAACTGCGGGCTTGTGGGCGAGGTGCGCGACGGATCGGTCAGGCCGTTTCGGCGCTTCGGGCGGCGGGCGGTCGGGCGAGGTCGCGGTCTTTGAGGCGGTAGCTGTCGCCTTTGAGGGCGAGGATCTCGGCGTGGTGAACGAGCCGGTCGATCATCGCGGCGGCGACGACGTCGTCGCCGAAGATCTCGCCCCAAGCGCTGAAGGGCTTGTTGGAGGTGACGATCATCGAGGCGCGCTCGTAGCGGCGCGAGACGAGCATGAACATCAGGTTCGCGGCCTGCGGGTCGAACGGGATGTAGCCGACTTCGTCGACGATCAGCAGCGGGATCCGCTGCAGCCGCGCGAGCTCGTCATCCAGGCCCCCTTGGCGCTGGGCGTCGGCGAGCAGCGCGACCCATTCGGTCGCGGTGCGGAACGCGACGCGGTGCCCGGCCAGGCAGGCGCGGATCCCCATGGCGATCGCGAGGTGCGTTTTCCCGGTTCCCGGCGGGCCGAGCAGGACGACGTTCTCGCGGCCGGCGAGGAAGTCGAGCTGGCCGAGGTGCAGGATGGTCTCGCGGCGCAGGCTCGTTTGGAAGGTGAAGTCGAACTCCTCCAGCGTCTTGCGCGCTGGGAACCGGGCGGCCTTGATGCGGCCTTGGCCGCCGTGGCTGTCGCGGCTGTCGACTTCGGTCTTGAGCAGCGCCGCGGCGAATTGCTCGAAGCTCCAGTCGTCTTGGCGGGCGCGCTCGGCGAGCTTGGGCAGCGCCCGCGCCGCCGCCGGCGCCTTCAGCGCGCGAAACAGGTGCGCGAGCTCGGACGCCGGGCGGGTCATGCGATCAGCGCGTCGTAGGTCGCCAGCGACCGGACCTCGACTTGCGGTTCCGCGGAACCGGCCCCGGCGCCGCGGTCCCTGCGCTCCTGGCGCTGGGTCTTCAGCGTGCGTGCGTGCTCGAGCGCAGTGATCGTGCGGTGCTTGGCGAACACGCGCGCGTGCCGGCAAGCGATCTCGCCGGTGTCCAGGGCGACCGCCAGGACCTCGCGCTCGCTGGCGCGGATCTCGACGCGCTGGCCGACCAGGGCCGGGTTCAGCGAGTAGTCGTTGGTGTCGAAGCGCAGGTAAGGGTCCGGCGCGACCCGCGTCACCCACCGCCGGTCCGTGTCCGGCGCCGGAACGGGCAGCGGCGCCATCACCTTGACCTCCTCGGCCAGCCGCTCGCTCGGGCGCGCCCGCAGCGTCTTGTGCATCCGCGGGTTCGCCCGTTCGCTGAACCAGGTGTCGAGCTGCAGCTGGAAGTCGAGCTCGTTCGCGAACCGCCGGCCGGGCTCGAAGCTGCGCTCCATGAAGTCCTGCAGGCGCTCGACGCAACCCTTGGCTTCCGGGTCGCCGCGCTCGCAGAAATACCAGCCGACCTTCAACTGCCCGCAGAACCCGGCGAACGCCTCCGTCGGGCGCCCGCCGCCGGCGTGCAGGCCGGACTGGCGATCCCAGACCAGCGTCTGCGGCAGCGCCCCCAGGCTCCACAAGCAGCGCTTGATCCCGAACAACAAGTCCGGGATCTCCTTGGAGAACACCAGCGCGCCCGCGCCGGCGGGCGAGTAGCCCAAGCACGCGACGACGACCCACCCCGGCCGCGTCTGGCCATCCCCGACGGGGACCTCTTCCTTCGGCTGCCAGACGTCGAACTGGCAGATCTCGCCCGGCCGATAGATCGTGCGCTGAAAGGTCCGCGGCGGATCGAACAACGGCCGCATCTCGCGGACATACGCGTCGACGATCGTCTTGCCACCCTCAAAGCCCAACGGCGCGATCAGCTCGCGGATCCGCTGCGCCGTGATCTTCGGGTTGGCCTTGAGCTGCCGGTGGATCTCGTCCTTGAACGGCTCCAGCTTCGACGGCGCCACCGGCCGCGAATACTTCGGTGCGTTCGTCGAGCGCAACGCTCGCCGGACTGTGTTGCGATCGCGGCCCGTCCGGCGAACGATCTCCTTGATCGAGAGCCCGAGCACGAAATGCATCCGCCGGATCTCCGCCCACTGCTCCACGTCGACCAACGACCTCCTCCTGACTCGCCCACGCAAGCCAGGCTCAACCCGACCCCGGACACCACGCGCCGACCGCGTCAGGGGGGTGAAAATTCAACCGGCGCGCGGGGGTGAGTATTCAGGCGGCGCCGACAGCCGTCCGCCACGGCCGCTGAACGACGCGAGCGTCAGCATCGCCGCCAGCCGCGATTCCCCCCTCGGTGACTCGAGCGCGTCTTCGGCCCGAGGCCGACTGGCCGCAGTGCGCTCCTCGGCGCTGGCCGTGACCTGGCAGGCGCTCCGTGGTGTGAGCTTCCCTTGCCGCGATGCTCGGAGCCGGGTTGGGTCATCGAGGCGACGAAGGCGATGGCCCCGACTCACCTCGCGGGCATTGCGCCCGCGCCCCGCTGAACCGTCGTGAGCGACATCGATCATCCGGACCCCCTCAGCCGGGGATCGAACGCGCCCGGCGAGCCTCCCACGCCGGGCGCGGCGTCGCTCCTCGACGTCCGGCTGCGTCGCAGCCCGACTCGGACTCTCGACGAAGGCCGTCCGCGGGCTGATCCTGCGCGGCGAGCTGCCCGCCTACAAGGTCGCCGGGCGCATCCGCATCGACCTCGGAGACCTGAGCGCCTACCTCGCCACGGCCCGCGTGCAGCCGTCGCTGCACGACATCGGCCCGCCGGCTCGTGCGACCTCTGCGCGAGGCGCCGCCGAGGGTCTGCGTCCGCTGCTGAAGCCCGACGACGCGGCTGCCTGAGCCGACCTGCGGTCCACCGTCGGGCCGATGCACCGCCTCTTTGTGAAATGACGCCCGCATCGCGGCCGCGCGGACGTACGATCGCGCGACCCGACCAAGGAGGCCGCATGCCATGAGCATCGAGAAGACCGCCAGTGGCGAGTGGCGAGTGCGATGGCGAGAAGCGGGCCGGAACCGGTCGCGCATCGTCGGTCGCAAGCGCGACGCTGAGGCGTTCGACGCCGAGATGCGCAGACGCAGGCGCATGGGGGAGATCGCCTCGTTCGACGGCGGCAAGATGCTGCTCGCCGACTTCGCTCGCGAGGAATGGTGGCCCGACTGGGCCGAGCCGAACCTCGCGCCGAGCACGCTGCAGAGCTACGCCGGCACCTGGGACAAGCACGTCCTGCCTCGCGTCGGCGGCGTCCCGCTCCGCGAGCTCACCCTCCCGGTGTGCCAGCGCTTCGCCAGCGACCTGGTGCGCGACGGCGTCGGGCCGGCGACGCGGCATCGAGCGATCGTGCTGCTCGGCTCCGTGATGCAGCGGGCGGTGGAGTGGGGTCGCATTCCCGCCAACCCGGTCCGCAGCGTCCGCAAGCCACCGCAGCGCCGCGAGCGCGAGGTGCGGCCGCTCTCGCCGGCCTCGGTCGAGGCGCTGCGGGCGCAGATGGGACCGCGCGACGCGGCGCTCGTCTCGGTCCTGGCGTACGTCGGTCCGCGCCCGGCGGAGGCGCTGCGACTGCGGTGGAGCGACGTCGGCGACCGCTCGATCCGGTTCCACGCCACGAAGACGCGGACACGACGTGTCCGCGCCGCACGGCTCATGGCCCCGGTCCGGTCCGACCTCGTGGCCTGGAGGCTGCTCAGCGCACCGCAGACCGACGACGCGCTCGTGTTCCCTCGCGCCGGACGGCGAGGAGTGGCGCAAGGACGACTGGAACAACTGGCGCAACCGGGTGTTCCGGCCGGCGCTGACCGCCGTCGGGCTGCCGACGACGATCAGGCCCTACGACCTACGGCACTCGGCCGCGAGCCTCTGGCTGCACGAGGGCCGCAGCGTCGTCGAGGTGGCCCAGTGGCTGGGTCACGCGCCGTCCATGTCGCTCGACACCTACGGCCACGTGCTGGTCGACCTGAGCGACACCGAGCGGCGGTCCGCGGAGGACGAGATCCGCGCCGCCCGCGGCGAGCTGGTACCCACTCGGTACCTCGAGGCGACTGGGACCTAGCGAAACCCCAGAGCCGACGGGGGGACTCGAACCCCCGACCCCTTCATTACGAGTGAAGTGCTCTACCAGCTGAGCTACGTCGGCAATCCGCGGGCAGGCTACTGCAGGGACAAGGCCACCCGCATCACGTGCTCGGGGTCGACGAGGTGGTCGTGCGTGTCGTCTCCCAGCTCGATCTTGACCCAGTTCACCGTCCCGGAGAACCGCCCGGTCGGCGTGTCCTGCGAGACGCACGTCCCGGCCTCGTAGCCGACGTCGGTGGTCTCGTCGGCGGAGAAGACGAACGGCTGGGTCGCCTCCACGCGTCCCTTGCCCACCTCCGTGCCGTCGTAGTACAGCGTGACGTCGCCGCCCTTCGCAAGCCCGCCACCGTCGTAGGCGAACTCCATGCGGACCTGATGGGTGCCCTCCGCGACGGGCGCCCCGGCCACGGTCCTGAACTCCTGCAGCCCGAGCAGGTTGTAGACGAAGGCCGCCGTCCCGTCCTTGGCGTACAGGCTCCAGCCCCCGAAGCGCCCGCCCTGGGCGATGATCGGTCCGCTCGCCGCGCCGTCGGCGACCACGACCTCGGCCGTCACGGAGAACGACTTGTTCTTGATGCTCAGAACGCTCGACTCCGAGAGCCGGCCCATCCCGCCGAACAGCACCTGGGAGGTGCCCCGGACGAGCTGCGGACGGCCGGCGATGTCCGGGTTGAGTCGCTCGGCGGTGCGGTCGTCGAGCGGGAGGACGTTGTACTTCATCGCCTCCATCAACCAGAGGCGTTGGAGCTCGTGGAGCTTGTCCGGCATCTCCGCCGAGAGGTCGTTGGACTGGGTCCAGTCGCGCGTGCCGTCGTAGAGCTCCCAGACGTCGTCGTCGAACGCCGGGACGTTCGCGTTGCCCATCTCCCACGGCGTGCGGTGCTTGGTCACCGCGCTCCAGCCCCGGTGATAGACGCCGCGGTTGCCGAACATCTCGAAGTACTGCAGGTCGTGGCGCTCCGGCTCGTCGGGCGCGTCGAAGCTGTAGGCCATCGAGGTGCCCTCGATCGGCGCCTGCGTGACGCCGTTGACCGTCGTCGGGTGGGGAAGGCCGGCGACCTCCAGGATCGTCGGGGCGACGTCGATCATGTGGCAGAACTGGTTGCGGATCTCGGCCTTCGCCGCGATCCCGTTCGGCCAGCGCACGATCGTGCCGTTCCGGGTGCCGCCCCAGTGCGACGCGACCTGCTTCGTCCACTGGTAGGGCGTGTTCATCGCGTGCGCCCAGCCGACCGAGTAGTGGTTGTAGGACTCGGGCGAGCCGAACTTATCGAGCACCGACGCCATGAACTCCGGCGTCTCCAGCGCGGCCATGCCGTTGAAGTTGGACATTTCGTTGAAGGCGCCGTTGACCGTGCCCTCGGCCGAAGCGCCGTTGTCCCCGACGATCACGTAGACCAGCGTGTCGTCCAGGGCGCCGAGCGCGTCGATCGCGTCGACGAGGCGGCCGACGTGGTGGTCGGTGTGCTCCATGAACGCGGCGTAGACCTCCATCTGCCGCGCGAGCACGGGCTTCATCGCGTCAGGGATGTCGTCCCACGCCGGGATCTCGTCGTGCCGCGCCGTGAGCTCGGCGTCGGGGCCGATGACGCCCAGCTCCTTCTGGCGGGCGAACGTCGCCTCGCGCTGCGCGTCCCAGCCGTCGTCGAACGCGCCCGCGTACTTCTCGATCCACTCCTGCGGCACGTGATGGGGGGCGTGCGTGGCTCCGAGCGAGAAGTACATGAAGAACGGCTTGTCGGGCATCAGCGCCTTCTGCTGGCGCACCCAGGCGATCGCCCTGTCCGAGAGGTCCTCGGTGAGGTGGTAGCCCTCCTCGGGCGTCGTCGCCGGCTCGACCGGCGTCGTTCCCTCGTAGAGCGCGGGGTTCCACTGGTTGTCCTCGCCACCGATGAACCCGTAGAAGTACTCGAAGCCCGAGCCGGTCGGCCACATGCCGAACGGGCCCATCGGGCTCGTCTGCCAGACCGGGACCTCGTGGCACTTGCCGAACTGCGCGGTTGAGTACCCGTTGAGCTTGAGGGTCTCGGCCAGCGGCGCCTTCGTGTTGGGGCGCAGCGAGCTCTGCCCCGGTGCCGACGTCGCGGTCTCCGTGATGCTCCCCATCCCCACCGAGTGATGGTTGCGGCCGGTCAGCAGCGCCGCCCGCGACGGCGCACATAGCGCGGTGGTGTGGAAGCGGGTGTAGCGCACGCCCTCGCTGCCGAGCCGCTCGAACGTCGGTGTCCGGCACGGTCCGCCGAACGCGCTCGACGAGCCGAACCCCGCGTCGTCCACCAAGACGATCAGGACGTTGGGAGCGCCCTCGGGCGGCCGGAGCGGCGTGATCGGCGTGAAGCTCGTATCCGGATCCTTCGCGTCGTAGGTCGTGAGCCCGATCGCGGGAACGTCCGGTATCGGCAGGTTCTCGCGCTTGGGCTCGACGTTGTCCGACACAGGTCCCCCTCGGCTTGCGAATCGCTGTGCCTGAGGATCGGGTGTCTCGATCCGGTTCTCATCGTCCGAACCGGATGATCCGTGCCTACCGCTGGCGCCAGCTGCCGTTCGCGCACTCCAGCGTCAGCGTCGAGCCGCAGGGCGACGTCATCGTGATCGTCGCGCCCTCCTGGGCGGGGAGCGAGGCGGCGAGGGCGGCGAGACGATGGACGGAGGCGATGCGGGTCATGGCGGTGGTCCTTGTGGGTGGCTGGGGTGGCACCGCGATGTTCAGCTGCGGGGCGTCCTCCGGGAAGCACCCCACGGTGTGGTGTGCGCGACACCCTTCGCTCAGGGTTCGGCCGCGATGCGGGGGCGCCCCGCGAACATCCCGGCGATCCCGATCAGCACCCAGACGACGATGAACACGATCACCGGCGCCGTCCAGCCGTCGGTCGCGTCGTGCAGCAGCCCGATGAGGAAGGGCCCGCTCGCAGCGACGAGGTAGCCCAGCGACTGCGCCATGCCCGAGAGGGCCGCGGCGTCGGCGCCGTCGCGCGTGCGCAGCACGAAGAACGCCAGTGACAAGCTCAGCGTGCACGCCCCAGCGATTCCGACCGACACCGTCCACAGCAGCGCGAACTCGCCGGGAGCGACGAGCAGCCCGACCATCGCGAACAACCCGAGCGCCGTGCTCGCGAGCACCAGCCGCCGCTGGTCGCGCGCCCGCGTCGCGAGCACCGGCACGGCCATCGTCGCGAGCAACCCGGCCGCCTGCATGATCCCCATGAGGAGCCCGGCGGCCCCCGCCGACACGCCGTCGTCCTGCAGCAGCTCCGGCAGCCACGCGACGAGCACGTAGAACGCGAACGACTGAAGCCCCATGTACGCGGTGACCTGCCAGGCGATCGCCGACCGGCGCATCCGGGTCGGCGCAACGCGGTCGAGCCCCGCTCCGAGCGCCGGCCCGCGCGAGCGGACGACGCGCGGCAGCCACAGCATGAGCCCGGCGGCCACCGGGAGCGCCCAGACCGCCAGTGCTCCCTGCCAGCCGAGCCCAGCGTCGTCGGCCAGCGGGACGGAGATCGTCGACGCGATCGCGGCGAAGGCGACCATGAGCGTCACGTAGATGCTGGTGACGGGCCCGATCCGCGTCGGCGCGTCGCGCTTGACGAGCGCCGGCAGCAGGACGTTCCCCGCTGCGATCGCCACTCCCAGCATCGCCGTCCCGAGGAACGCAGCCCACGTCGTCCCCGTGACGCGCAGGAGGATGCCGGCGAGCAGGAGGACGAGCGCGCCGCCGAGCGTCCGCTCGATCCCGATCCGCCGCGACAGCGGACCGGCCAGCGGCGACGCGCCCGCGAACGCCAGCACGGGCAGCGTCGTCAGCAGCCCCGCGGCGGCATTGGAGAGACCGAGATCGGCGCGGATGTCGGACACGACCGGCCCGACCGCCGTGATCGACGCGCGCAGGTTGATCGAGACGAGCACGATGCCCGCCACGACCAGGAACGACCCCGATGGCGCCGCGGTGCGCGTCCGACCCAAGACGCGCTCCGCTACCGCTGCGTGCGATTCACCCGGCGAGCCCGCCGCGGTCGTCGTAGAACGTCGTGAAGAACTCCCGCGTGCGGTCCTCGAGGAGCTCGGGGATCGCGTAGTTGTGCGCGAGGCGCGTGAAGTGCTCGGACTCGCCGTGGGCGCGGTAGCCGGCCTCGTCGACGTACTGCTCGTAGAAGAAGAACAGCTGGGGATCCTCGACCGAGCGATTCGCCTGGTAGAAGAGGATGCCGGGCTCCGCGCGGGACAGCGGGATCAGCTCGGCGACGACCTGCGCCAGCTTGTCCTCGCACCCTTCCTTCGCCCGCCACCGTGCTGCGACCACGTACGCCATTGCGCCTCCTGCGAGTTCGATGCCGAGCGGTCGATGATGCCGAGGATGACCGCTAGGCGGCGTGTGACCTGCGCAGGGCGTCGCTGCGCAGGGCCCGCACGATCGGCGCGGCGGGCGCGAACGCCTCGGCCGGCGCCGGCCGATCGTGGCGCCTTCCCTCATTGAACGCGAGCTCCGACAGCATCCGGCGCATCTCCGCCGCGCCGCCGAACTCGGCGTCCAGGGTCGTCTCGTAGCGGGCGCATGCGGCGAGCTTGCACCGCAGCGCCTCGCCGGAGACGACCACCGCGTCGTCGCCCGGCGTCCGGTCGACGTCGTCGCGGATGACGTGCGGCGTGTCGCGCCACAGCGCGAGCAACCCCGTGGCGAAGCGGGCGACGGGCTCCGGATCGTCGGAGCGCCCGCCGAGCCCGAGCGCGCGGCGCAGCTGCCGGTGGTCGACGTGCCCGCCCAGCGCCATCGGCGCCAGGACGAGGTCGAAGCTGCCGAGGATGTCGAGCGCCGCACGGAGGTCGGGAGCGATCTCGTCGACGGCGCGCATCGGACCGGTGACGTCGTCGTATCCGCGATCGCGCGCCTCGGCGAACGGCAGGTGGACGAGCCGCTGGACGCCGAGGCACGCGGCGGCGTGCATGTCCTCGATGCGTCGCATGGCCATCGTGTCACCGTCTCGGGGCGAGGTGACCGACGCGGTGCAGGCGGTCACGAGGGTGATCCGGTGCCCGTGCGCGATGAGCGTCGCGAGCGTTGCTCCTGCCGAGAACGCCGCGTCACCGAGATGCGGCGAGACCGCCAGCACCTGGAGCTGATCGTGGGTCACGTGGGATGCGGGTCGTGGGGGATCGACCACCGACATACGCCCTTCAACGCCTCTTCGGCGGGGAACTTGCGGACGGTTCATCGAATGGACGAACGACTGAGCGGAGCGCCGTCGTCCTGGCTGGCCGGGGCCACATCCCCCATCTACCCGCCAGCGGGGCTAGCGTCCCATCGCGTGGACCTCGCGCCCTACACGACGCTGCGTCTCGGCGGGCCCGCGCGGGCGCTCGCGGAGGCCTCGACGGAGGCCGATCTCATCGATGCGGCGCGCGACCCGGATGCCCTCCTGCTCGCCGGCGGCAGCAACGTCGTCGTCGCCGACGACGGCGTCGACGCGACCGTCGTCCGCGTCCTCACCCGCGGCGTGTCGGCCGATGCGCGAGCGGACGATGTCGTGCTGCGCGTGGCCGCGGGCGAGCCGTGGGACGCGCTGGTCGCGCGCTGCGTCGCCGAGAGCCTCGTCGGGGTCGAGTGCCTGGCCGGCATCCCGGGCTCCACCGGTGCCACGCCCATCCAGAACGTCGGCGCCTACGGTCAGGAGGTCGCCGACACGCTCGCCTCCGTGCGCGTGCTCGACCGGCGCACGGGCGCGATCGCCGAGCTCGCGCCCCAGGACTGTGACTTCGGCTACCGGACCAGCGCGTTCAAGCGGGCCCCGGGGAGATGGGCGGTGCTCGAGGTCGCGCTGCGGCTGCGGCGGGGCACGGAGAGCGCGCCGATCCGCTACGCCGAGCTCGCCCGGACGCTGGGCGTCGAGGTCGGCGCCCGCGCGCCACTCGCACAGGTGCGTGATGCGGTCCTCGCGCTGCGGCGCGGCAAGGGCATGGTGCTCGACCCCGGCGACCATGACACCTGGTCGGCCGGCTCGTTCTTCACGAACCCGTTCGTGGGCGCGACCGAGCTCCCCGACGGCGCACCCGCGTTCGTGCAGGGCGACGGCACGGTGAAGACCTCGGCCGCGTGGCTCATCGAGCGGGCCGGGTTCGGGCGCGGCTACGGGGATCCGGCGGGCATCGCGATCTCCGGCAAGCACACGCTGGCCCTCACGAACCGGGGTGGCGGCACCACGGCGGGGCTCGTCGCCCTCGCGCGCGAGATCGCGGGCGGCGTCCGCGAGCGCTTCGGCGTGACCCTCGTGCCGGAGCCGGTCTTCGTCGGCCTTGCATGGCGTGGCTAACGCTGTTAGCCTACTTCCCATGCTCGTCCCCGCCACCCATGTCGCGCCCGCGCCGCGCCGGCTGCTCGCCGGCGTCGCAGCGGTCCTCCTCCTCGCCGCCGCCGTGTTCGAGCTCATCGAGCACGGGACCGGTCTCTGGCAGTTCTTCGCCTTCGGCGCCGCCCCCGATCTCGCCCTGCTGCTCGGCGCGGGCAGCGGCCTCGCCCAGGGTCAGCTGCACCCGCGCGCAGTGCCCGTCTACAACCTGGCGCACCGCGTCTGGGGGCCGGCGCTCCTGGCGGTCCTCGTCGCCGCGGGCCTGCTCGGCACGGGCTTCCTCGTCGGCGCGCTGGCGTGGGCACTGCATATCGCCATCGACCGCACCGCCGGCTACGGCCTGCGGACCCCGGATGGGTTCCAGCGCAGCTGAGCTGACGCCGCGGGCGCGAGAGATCGTCGCCGCGGCGCGCGAGCTGCTGGAGGACGAGGGGCCCGAGGCGCTCTCGATGCGGCGCCTCGCCGAGCGCATCGGGATCCGCGCGCCGTCGATCTACAAGCACCTCCCGGGCAAGGACGCCCTCGAGGCGGCGGTGATCTCCCACGGCTTCGAGGAGCTCGCCGTCGCCCTCGACGGAACCACGCTCGAGGACCTCGCTCGGGAGTACCGGTCCTTCGCGCGGCAGCATCCCCACCTGTACCGGCTCATGACCGAAGGGCCGCTCGATCGCGAGCTCCTCGTGCCCGGTGCCGAGGATCGCGCCGCGTTCCCGGCCATCCAGGCCACAGGCGGCGACCGCGACGCCGCCCGCGCACTGTGGGCCTTCGCCCACGGGATGACGATCCTCGAGCTCGACGGCCGCTTCCCCCCGGGCGCCGACCTCGATGCCGCATGGGCCCGGGGGTTGCGCGCGTTCGCAGGGCTCTAGTGTCCGGCGCCGTGGCCGCGCCGACCTTCGACCTGCAGTCGCACTCCGTGCACTCCGACGGCGCGCTGACGCCTGTCGCCGTCGTCGCCGCGGCAGCCGAGGCCGGCGTCGAACTGCTCGCGCTGAGCGACCACGACACGGTCGACGGCATCGCCGACGCACAGGTCGCCGCGCGCGAGCGCGGCCTGCGCCTCTCCCCCGCCGTCGAGCTCTCCTCGATCGACCCGCTGGGCGAGGACCTGCACATCCTCGGCTACGAGATCGACCCGGACGACGCCGGGCTCGCGGAGCGCCTCGAGCGCTACCGCGCCGACCGCCGCGGCCGCATCGGGCGCATGGCCGACGCCATGGAGGAGCTCGGCTGGGCGATCGACCGCACGCTGTTCGCCGATCTCGAGTCGCCCGGCCGGCCCCATCTCGCGGCCGCGGCCTTCCACGACCCCGCCAACGCGACGCGGGTCGCCGAGGAGGGCTTGCAGGACTCCACCGCGCTGCTCGGCGCCTACCTGATCCCGGGCCGCCAGGCCTACCGGACGCGCACGATCCCGACTGTGGGCGAGGCGATCGCGACGATCCACGACGCGGGCGGCGTCGCGGTGTGGGCGCATCCGTTCTGGGACGTCGACGCCGAGGCGGAGGTCGAGGCGGCGCTACGGCGCTTCGCGGCAGGCGGGATGGACGGCGTCGAGGCCTTCTACATCGAGCACGGCGAGCGTCAGACGAACCTGCTGTGCGACCTGGCCGACGAGCTCGGCCTCCTGACCACCGGCTCGGCGGACTTCCACGGGCCCAGGCATCCGACCTTCTCGCGCTTCCGCGCGTTCCAGCTGTACGGGCGCGAGCCGCGGCTCGGCCCGATCGGCGCCGGCTGACGGTTGTCCCGCATGTCGATCGCCTCGTGACCTCCGGGCGATTGCGCTTCGGATCCGCGATCGCGACGATGCGCACATGGACGCTCATCCTGGCTCGATCGCAGCCGTGGCAGCGCCCTTCGGGCGTGACGTCGAGGCCGCGCTGACGCGGATCGAGTCCACGGTCCTCGCCGCGCGCAGCGAGGGCGCCCGGCTCATCGTCTTCCCCGAGTCCGCGCTGGGGGGCTACCTGCTGGAGACCGAGCCCGGGATCCCACCTGCGCCCGACATGCTCCCGCCGGCGCTGGAGCCCGACGGGCCCGAGATCGCGCGCCTGTCGGAGATCGCGGGCGACGCGGTCGTCTGCGTCGGCTACACGGAGGCCGGCGCAGTGGGGGAGCGCTACGCATCGGCCGTGTGCGTCTCCGGCGACGGTGTCCTGGGTCGCCACCGCAAGGTGCACCTGCCTCCCGCCGAGCGGTTCGCGTACGCGCCGGGTGACGGGTTCGCGGCGTTCGACACGCCGGTCGGCCGTGTCGGGATGCTGCTCTGCTACGACAAGCTCTTCCCGGAGGCCTCGCGGGCCCTTGCGCTGGACGGCGCGCAGGTCGTCGCGTGCATGTCGGCCTGGTCGGCGGACCGCCGCAGGCCGGCGCCCGACGTCCGCGACGACCGCCAGACGCGGCACTTCGACGTGGTCGACTGCGTCCGGGCGATCGAGAACCAGGTCGTCTGGGTCTCGTCCAATCTCACGGGCCCCTGGGGGGCGCGGAGCTTCCTCGGCCGCGCGAAGGTCGTCGATCCCGACGGCATCGTGCTCGCGGCGACGGGGCACGACGAGGGCATCGCGCTCGCCCAGGTCGACCCGGCGAGCGCGATCGCCGAGACCCTCCTGGACATCGACCACCTCGGCGACCGGCGGCCCGCCGCGTACGGCCCGCCCGCTACGCCAGCGTCCGCGTCAGCCGGATCGCCAGCGCCTCGAGCAGCAGCTCCTCCGACGGGTTGAGCTCGAACGCCGCGCGGGCGTCGTCGACGTGCGCCTGCGCCTCCCGCAGGCGGTGCGCGCTGCGCCCCGCCGCGTCCTCCCGCAGCGCGTCGGCGCGGTCGCTGTGGGCGACGAGCTCCGGGGCGCCGTCGGCGACGCAGGCGAGGTCGCGGAACCACAGGCCCACGAGGGCCAGTGCCTGGTCGAGACCCGCGGTCTGCGCGCGACGGTGGGCGCGCTTGGACCGCTCGCCGGTCTCGCGCTCGATGCGGCGCCGCTCCTTCTTGGGGACGAGCTCGAGCTCGGCCGCGCCGGCGGCCTCGACGTCGGACTGGGCGCGCTCGCCGCGCGCGCGGGCCTGGGCGAGGACCTCGACCCACGGGCGGGCGACGAGGTCGCCACGGACGGCGGCGCGCGCGAACGCCTCCGAGCTCGCCCGCAGCGCCGGCCCCTCGCCGAGCGCGAGCGCGATCGCGCGGTTGGCGTCGCCCAGCGCGAGCCGCGCGCAGGCCTGTGCCTGCTCGGGCGCGACGCCCTGTCGCCCGAGTCGCTCGGCCAGCTCGCCGGTGCCCGGTGCGTCGAAGCGGACGGCCTGACAGCGACTGGCGATGGTCGGGAGCACGTCGCCCGGTCGCCCCGTCAGCAGCAGCAGGTGCACGAAGGAGGCGGGCTCCTCGAGCGTCTTGAGCATGCGATTGGCCGCCGGGTCGTTGAGCTCGTCGGCGTCCTCGATGACGAAGACACGGCGGGCGGCCTCGAAGGGCGTGCGGGTCGCGGCCATGACGACGGGCTCGTCGATGTCGCCGACCAGGATCCCGGCGGAGCTCGCTGGTGCGACCCAGGTCAGGTCGGGATGGACGCCGTGCTCGACGCGGAGGCGCACGTTGTCCGGATCGGCGGCGCCGTCGGCGAGCAGCGCCGCGGCGAAGGCACGGGCCGCGGCGGCCTTGCCGCTGCCCGCCGGGCCGTGGAAGAGGTACGCGTGCGAGGGGTTGCCGTCGGGCGGCAGGGCAGCGCCGAGGACGGCGCGGGCGTGAGGATGACGCTCGAGCGACGGGAGCATGGGCCGCCTCGGACTGTAGGGTCGCCGCCCGATGGCCGGTCGCCTGGTGACGATCGAGGGACTCGACGGCGCGGGCAAGACGACGCTCGCCGCCGGGCTCGTCGACGCCCTCGCCCAGCGTGGCGTCGAAGCGGTCCTGCTGCGCGAGCCGGGGGGCGTCGAGCTGTCCGAGCGCCTGCGCGCGCTCGTCAAGGATCCGGCGCTGCGGGTCGGCGCCCCCGCGGAGGCGCTGCTGTACGCCGCGGCCCGCGCGCAGCTCGTCGAGGAACGCGTCCGCCCGCTGCTCGATCAGGGCAGCTGGGTCCTCCTGGATCGCTTCGTGGACTCGTCGCTCGCCTACCAGGGCGCGGCACGGGGGCTCGGCGTCGATCGGGTCCGAGAGCTCAACCTCTTCGCCACGGGCGGCCTGGTGCCGGACCGCACGCTGCTGCTGGCCCTCGACCCGGCCACCGGCCGCTCGCGGCTCGCGGACCGCGGGGAGGAGCCCGACCGCCTCGAGGCCGAGGATGCGGCGTTCTTCGGGCGCGTCGCGAGTGCGTACGCGGAGCTCGCTCGCGAGGAGCCCGAGCGCATCCGCGTGATCGGCGCCGGCGCCACCGAGCCCGAGGTCCTCGCGGCGGCGCTGGCCGCACTGGCCGACCTGATCTAGCCGGCGGCGGGTCCGGTCGAGTCGCGGACCACGAGGTGGACAGGCAGCACGCGGTTGCGCGGGCGCTCGCCCTGCAGCCGCGCATGCAGCAGCTCGAAGGCGGCGGCGCCGAGCCCCTCGGGGTCGGTCGCCACGGTGGTCAGCGCGGGCGACGTCAGGCGGGTGAGGTCGAGGTCGTCGAAGCCGACGACGGACAGCTCGCCTGGGACGTCGACGCCCTCGGCCTGCGCCACGGCCAGCATGCCGGCGGCGATCACGTCGTCGTCGCAGAGGACCGCGGTGGTGTCGCCGCGGTGGGCGAGCCACTCGCGCGCGGCGGCCATCGTCGCCTTCGCCGTGAAGCGGGTGTCGACGACGACCTGGTCGTCGGGGTCCTGGCCGTTGGTGCGCAGGTGCTCTCGCCAGCGCGCGTGGCGGCGGTCGAACGTCTCGCCGCGGATCGCCGAGCGCAGCAGGCCGATGCGGCGGTGCCCGAGCTCGTGCAGGTGGGCGAGCACCTCCTCGGTGCCGCCCTCCACGTCGAGGCGCACGTTGGGGAGCTGCTGCGCCTCGGACTCGACGACGACGACCGGTGGAGCTCCCGGATCGCGCAGCGACGCCGGTGGGTCGGCGGCGAAGAAGACGAATCCGTCGATCGCGCCGTGCTGGAGCGTCTCGATCGCGGTCTCGCCGCGCGTGCCGTAGTCGTCGTCGATGAGCACGACGACGTGCCCCGCCTCGCGCGCCGCGTTGTGCGCGCCGCGCAGGGTCAGGCCGAAGAACGGGTGCGTCACGTCGGCCACGACCAGTCCGACGGTCGCCGACACCCCGGAGCGCAGCGCCCTGGCCGCAGCGTGGGGCCGGTAGCCGAGCTCGCGCGCCGCGCGCCGGACGGCCTCCGCGGTCGCCTCGGAGATGCGACCGGCGGCCTTCCCGGACAGGACGAGCGAGACCGTGGTCTGGGAGACGCCCGCACGCCGGGCCACGTCGACGCTCGTGACGCTCGTGCGGTCGCGTGACTGGGAGCCGGCGATGCGGCCATGCAATCACGTCCGCGCCGCACGAGTGCACGTCCTGCGGCTCGTTTTACGTAGTACGGTGTTACGTATGACACGTTCGAAGAGCTTCCGAGGCCGGCGACTCGCGTCGGCCGGCGTGGCCGTCGCGCTCGCGACGGGCCTCGCCACCGGGGCACTCGCGGCTCCAGGCGCCGAGCCGCACACGACAGAGGCCCCACGCATCGCCGTCATCGCGACGGTCGGCACTCCCGCCACCGGGATCGGCCGCGCCGTCGCCGCCGCGCGCAACGCCGCCGGAGCACCGGTAGCGCAGATCGTCGTGCGCCGTGCCGGCGGTGGGTTGGACGCCCAGGCGCAGGCGGCGGCGCTGGCCGCGGACCACTACGACGTGATCGCCGGGGTCGGCGACGAGGCCAGGGCCGCGATCGGCCAGGCCGAGAGCGCGCAGATCGGCGCCGACACGCACTGGGTGCCCGTGCGGTAGCCGGGCCGGGCACTGCTAGCGTGGCCGCCCGCGATGCGACGCCTCCTTCCATGGCTCCTCGCCGTGGCGCTCGCCGCGCTCGCCCTGCCGGCGCTCGCAGTCGCCCAGGCGGTCGATCCCGGCACGCCGACGACGATCGCGCCCGCCACGACGGGCACCACCCCGGCAGCGCCGGCGACGCCGACCGCGACCACGCCGGCGCCCCCCGCGACCGCGACGACGCCGGTCCCGCCGGCGACCACCCCGACGACGCCCGCGACGACCCCGTCGACGGCAGCCGTCCCGCCGCCCACCGCCACGACGACTCCGCCGGCCGCCGCGCAGCCGACGCCCGCCCCGCAGCCCGCGCCCGCGGCGGACAACGGCACGCCGCTCGGCCTCGTGGCCCTCATCGTCCTCGTCGCCCTCGTCGTGCTCCTGGCGCTCGCGTGGGCCATCGCGTGGTCGCAGGGGCTCGAGCCGCCGTGGTGGCCGCGCGTGCGCCACAGCCTCGCGGAGTTCGGCTGGCGCGCGTCCGGCGCGTGGTCGGACTTCGCCGACTGGGTGCGATTCGGGCGCTAGACGCGGGCTACGCTCGCGACATGCGCGAGATCTCGGAGCAGGTCATCCTCGTCACCGGCGCGACCGACGGCCTCGGCCGCGGCGTCGCGGCCGACCTGGCGTCCCGCGGCGCCACCGTCCTGCTGCACGGCCGCAGCGCCGAGCGCCTGCAGAACACGCTGCGCGAGCTGCGCGACGAGACGGGCTCCGACAAGCTGCGCACGTACCGCGCCGACTTCTCGTCGCTCGCCGAGGTCCGGGCCATGGCGGAGGAGATCACGGCCGACGAGCAGCGCCTGGACGCGCTCGTGAACAACGCGGGCATCGGCTTCCTGCCCGAGCGCGAGTTCAGCGAGGACGACGTCGAGCTCGTCTTCCAGGTCGACTACCTCGCCGGCTACCTGCTCACGCGCGAGCTGCTGCCGCTCATCCAGGCCTCGGCGCCCGCGCGCATCGTCTTCGTGGCCTCGGCGGGCCAGGCACCGATCGACTTCGACGACCCGATGATGGACCACGGCTACGACGCCGGCCGCGCGTACTGCCAGGCCAAGCTGGCGCAGATCAACCAGACCTTCGAGATGGCGGGCCGGCTCGACGGCGGCGTGACGGTGACGGCGCTGCACCCATCGACGTTCATGCCCACGAAGATCCTCGGGCCGGGCATGGATCCGCGCAGCACGGTGCAGGAGGGCATCGACGCCACCGTGCGCCTCGTCGCCGATCCTGAGCTCGACGGCGTCACGGGCGTGTACTTCAACGTGCAGCAGGCGACGGAGGCCGCCGAGCAGGCCTACGACCCCGACGCACAGCGCCGTCTGCGGGACCTGTCCGAGCAGCTCGTCGGGGCCTGAGCGTCGTGCCTCGGGCGGCGGTTCCGTCCGACCCTCGCGCAAGCATCCTCCGCCCGGTGGCACTCCCGCCGGGCGTGTGATCTCGGGGCCCAGCCCGGGAGACGCGAAAAGCCCCGCAATGTGCGCGATTTACGCGGCGCGGCGGGCACATCCCGCACCCCCGTTTGACCGGCAGACCCCGGTATCCTGAAGGAGCAGCATGACGCCTCCGACGCAGTCCCCCCTCACCACCGACGGTGTCGTCTCCGGAGAGGCGATGCGCGTCCCGCGCCGCTTCACCCAGCCAGGCGTGCACCCGTTCGACTCGGTCGAGTGGGAAACGCGGACGGCAGCGGTCGGCTCCTTCCGCCAGGACGGGGTCGAGTTCCCCGCGTCCTGGTCGCAGAACTCGACGAACATCGTCTCCCAGAAGTACTTCCGCGGCCAGCTCGACTCGCCCGCGCGCGAGCGCTCGGTCAAGCAGATGATCAGCCGCGTCGCCGGCACGATCGCCGACTGGGGCCGCGGCCGCGGCTACTTCGCGACGACAGACGACGGCGACGCCTTCGAGGCCGAGCTGACGTACATCCTGCTCCACCAGTACGCGGCCTTCAACTCGCCCGTCTGGTTCAACGTGGGCTTCGAGGAGCAGCCGCAGTGCTCCGCCTGCTTCATCCTCTCGGTCCAGGACGACATGGACTCGATCCTGGCCTGGAACACCAAGGAGGGCAAGATCTTCCGCGGTGGCTCGGGCTCGGGCATCAACCTCTCGCGCATCCGTGGATCCGAGGAGCCGCTGAGCAAGGGCGGCACCGCATCCGGCCCCGTGTCCTTCATGCGCGGCGCCGACTCCTGGGCGGGCACGATCAAGTCCGGCGGCAAGACGCGCCGCGCGGCGAAGATGATCGTCCTGGACGTCGACCATCCCGACATCCAGCACTTCATCTGGTGCAAGGCCAAGGAGGAGGACAAGGCCGAGGCCCTCGCACGCGCGGGCTTCGACATGTCGATCGACGGTGAGGGCTTCACGTCGATCCAGTACCAGAACGCGAACAACTCCGTCCGCGTCACCGACGCGTTCATGCACGCCGTCGAGAACGACGAGGAGTGGCACCTCACCGCCCGCGTCGACGGCGGCACGGTCAAGACGGTCCAGGCGCGCGAGCTCATGCGCGAGATCGCCGAGGCCGCCTGGCGTTGCGCCGATCCGGGCGTGCAGTACGACACGACGATCAACCAGTGGCACACGTCGCCGGCGTCGGGGCGCATCAACGCGTCCAACCCGTGCTCGGAGTACATGCACGTCGACGACTCGGCCTGCAACCTCGCGTCGCTGAACCTCATGAAGTTCCGCAGGGCCGACGGCACGTTCGACGTCGACACGTTCGAGCACGCCGTCGACATCGTCCTGCTGGCGCAGGAGATCGTCGTCGGGCCCTCGAGCTACCCCACCGAGGAGATCGGGATCAATGCCCGCGCGTTCCGCCAGCTCGGCCTGGGCTACGCGAACCTCGGCGCGTTCCTCATGTCCAACGGGATGCCGTACGACTCCGACGCGGGTCGCGGCACGGCGGCGGCCATCACCGCCCTCATGACCGGCCGGGCGTACGCGCAGTCGGCGAAGATCGCCGCGGCGCTGGGTCCCTACGAGCGCTACGAGGAGAACCGCGAGCCGCACAACGCGGTCATGCGGATGCACCGCGACGCGTCCTACGCGATCCCGGACTCCACGCTCGAGGACGCGCCGCTCCTGTCTGCGGCCCGCACCTCGTGGGAGGACGCGGTCGCCCTCGGCGAGCAGCACGGCTACCGCAACGCGCAGGCGACCGTCCTCGCGCCGACCGGGACGATCTCGTTCCTCATGGACTGCGACACGACCGGCATCGAGCCGGACTTCTCGCTCGTGAAGTTCAAGGAGCTCGTCGGCGGCGGCAACATGACGATCGTCAACCGCACGGTGCCGCTCGCGCTGGACACGCTCGGCTACCCCGGTGAGCAGATCGCCGAGATCGAGGCGCACATCAACGCCACGAACTCGATCGTCGACGCCCCGCACCTCAAGCCCGAGCACCTGCCGGTGTTCGATGTGGCGGTCGGCCAGCGGGCCATCTCGCACGTCGGCCACATCAAGATGATGGGCGCGGTCCAGCCGTTCCTGTCGGGCGCGATCTCCAAGACGGTCAACATGCCCAGCGACGTGACGGTCGACGACATCGCCGACGCGTACACCGAGGCGTGGCGGCTGGGCGTGAAGGCGCTGGCGATCTACCGCGACGGGTCCAAGACCGCGCAGGCGCTGCGGACCGACGCGCAGGACGCCGCCCCGGCCAAGCCGGGCGCGGTCTACACGCAGGCCGAGCTCGACGAGGCGGTCAACGAGGCCAGCGCGCTGGCGACGGCGTCGGCCACCGCGCAGGTCGCGGTGCAATCGGATCCCGCCCTCCCGGCCCGCAAGCGGATGCCGCGCGAGCGTCAGTCGCTCACGCACAAGTTCTCCATCGGCGGGCACGAGGGCTACATCACGGCAGGCATGTACCCGGACGGCACGATCGGCGAGATCTTCCTCACCGACATCGGCAAGGAGGGGTCGACGCTGCGGGGGATGATGAACTCCTTCGCGACCGCGATCTCCATCTCGCTGCAGTACGGCGTGCCGCTGGAGACGCTCGTGCAGAAGTTCTCCTACATGCGCTTCGAGCCCGAGGGGATCACGCAGAACCCCGAGATCCCGTTCGCGAAGTCGATGCCCGACTACATCATGCGGTGGCTGGCGTCCCGGTTCCTGGACGTCGACACGCAGGAGGAGCTCGGGATCCTCACGCAGGAGGTCCGGGCGCGGAAGGCCGCGGAGGATGCCGCGTCGTCGGCGGTGTCGGACACCGCGGGTCCCACGAACGGCAACGGCGGCAACGGCAACGGCCACACCGCGGCGCACGCGCCGACGAAGCCCGCCGACCCCGCGGTCCCCGGCTCCTCGGCCGGCATCCCGACGGTCGCCGGCTCCCAGCCGGGCCAGACCCGGGCGGCCGCCGACGCGCTGACCGATACGCCCCCTGTCCACCCGGCCCGCCTGATGGGCCTGGACCTCGGCCCAGCCTGCAACCAGTGCGGCGGGATGATGCAGCGGACGGGCTCGTGCTACACCTGCAGCAGCTGCGGCAACAACACCGGCTGCGGCTGAGAAGCGCTTCCAGCAACATGCGCGCGCTTGCGTCTGCTGCGCGCGCAACCGGGGGCCGCTCTTGCGGCCCCCGGTGGTGTTGAGCCGATCGTCGGCCCATCCGGGGTCGCAGCGATCGACGTCACCGCCGGCGTGTGAGCAGGCGGCTGCGCGCGCGGTGCAGGTGAGGCAAGAGCCCGTAGATCACGATCGGCACGGCGATCGTCGCGAGGACGAACGTGCGCACGACCGGGGACATCGGTGCCAGCCAGTCGCCGAGCGTCAGGTTGAGGGCAGTCAGCGTCGGGAAGACGCAGAGCCAGATCATGAGGGCGAGCTGGTGTCGGCTGGGCGAGGTGGGCCGGGCAGGGTTCTCGGTGGTCATGGTTGTGCTCCGTCGTCGGTGAGAGTCACGCCGCGAAGGTCGTGATCTGGCGAGCCGCGGTGTCGACGTCGTCGTGGACGAGTCGGGTGTTGATGGCGATGGCGACCGCGGAGCCTTCGCCGGCGGCGGTGATCACCTGGGCGCGTGGGTTCGTGGCGTTGCCGGCCGCCCACACCCCGGGCACGCTCGTGCGGCCGTCGGGGTCGGTCCGCACCAGTCCTCCGTCCTCCAGCTCGCAGCCCAGCGCGGCGGCGGGCCCGTCGGGGTGCGCGCGCACCGCGGGCCGGATGAACAGCACGTCGCGCGCGACGGCGCGGCCGTCGGCGAGCTGCACCGCCCGCAGCCGATCGTCGGCCACGACGAGGCGCTCGACGATCCCATCGACGACCGCGATCCCGCGCGCATCCAGCGCCGCTCGTTCGTCGCGCGAGGCGGCGTGCGTGTGCGTGAAGAGGATCACGTCGTCGGTCCATTGGCGCAGGAGGTGCGCGTGCTCGATGGACTGCGGTCCGGTGGCGAGCACGCCGATCGCCTGGTCGCGCACCTCCCAGCCGTGGCAGTACGGGCAGTGCAGGAAGTCGCGTCCCCAGCGCCCGCGAGCGCCGGCGACGTCGGGAAGCTCGTCGGTCGCGCCGGTCGCGACCAGCACCTGTCGTGCCTCGATCGCTCGTCCGCTTGCCAGGTGCAGCCTGAAGCCGGCGGTCGCGTCGACGACGCGGTCCTCGACGAGCTGCACGCCGTAGCGGCCGACCTCGAGGCGCGCTTCGCGCAGCAGGTCAGCGGGCGGCGTCCCGTCGCGGGACAGGAACCCCTGCATGTGGGCGGCGGGCGCGTTGCGCGGGGCTCCGGCGTCGATGACGACCACGCGGCGCCTGGCCCGGCCGAGCACCAGCCCGGCGCTCAACCCGGCCGCTCCGCCTCCGATGATGGCTACGTCGTAGGTGGTGGCTTGCATGCGTCCACCGTGCACACCGGCGGCGCAGATCTCACGCTTCGTTGCCGTTTCCGGGAACCGCCGGTAGCGTCGCCCCATGGGGGACACCGAGCCTGCGGCGATCCCGGATGTCCTTGCCGACGTGGGCCCTCGGCTGCGTCGGCTGCGCGAACGGCGCGGCGTGACGCTCACCGCCCTGGCGGCGCAGACCGGGATCTCCAAGAGCACCCTGTCGCGCCTCGAGGGCGGGCAGCGCAAGCCCAGCCTCGAGTTGTTGCTCCCCTTGGCCAAGGCCCACCACCTGCCGCTGGATGAGCTCGTCGGCGCCCCGCGCGTCGGGGACCCTCGCATCCGCACCCGGCCGCGCACCCGGAACGGGCGGCTCGTCTACCCGCTCACCGACGGGGCGAGCGGGATGGCGGTGTGGAAGGTCGTGATTCCCCCGGAGAGCGACCGCAAGCTGCGCACCCACGCCGGCTACGAGTGGCTGTACGTCCTGTCCGGCGAGATGCAGCTGATCCTCGGCGGGCACGATCTGATCCTGCGCGCCGGCGAGGTGGCCGAGTTCGACACCAGGCTCCCGCACTGGTTCGGCCCAGTCGGGGATGAGCCGGTGGAGATCCTCAGCATCCACGGCAGCCACGGCCACCGGATGCACATCCGCGCCGCGCCGCGCCAGGCGCCTCAGACCGCCTGAGCTGGTCCAGCCCCCGGATCGTTCCCAGTTTCAGCAACAACCCTTGGTGCGGTCCGTCCGTGGCGAGCAAGGTCTGTCCTGTCACCGACCACCGTCACGGGAAGGACAGGCAAGCCATGCCCGCAGCAAACGCGACCGCCGCGCGCCTCGCCGATCTGCCCGCGCCGTCGCCGCACGATCAACGGCTCGCGCGCATCTTCGGCGTGCTGTTCGCCCTGACCATCGTCACATCGATCGCCGGGCTGGTGCTCTACGACCCGGTGCTCAACGACGCCGACTACATCCTCGGCGCCGGCGCCGACACCCGCGTGCAGCTGGGCGCGCTGTGCGAGATCTTCCTCGCCATCACCAACGTCGCCACCGCGGTCGTCATCTGGCCCATCGTCCGGCGCCAGAGCCAGACACTCGCCCTCGGCTACGTCGCCAGCCGCATCGTGGAGTCCACCATCATCGTCGTCGGGCTGATCAGCCTGCTGTCGGTCGTGACCCTGCGCGAGAACTTCGCCGGCGCCGGCGCCGATGCCGGCTCGCTCACCATCGCCGGCCAGTCGCTCGTGGCCGTGCACGACGCGACGTTCCTGCTCGGGCCCGGCTTCTGCGTCGGCGTCAACGGCCTGCTGCTCGGCTGGCTGTTCCTCACGTCCGGCATCGTCCCCCGGCAGATCGCGATGTTCGGCGTCGTCGGCGGCCCGCTGATCTTCGCCTCGGCGATCGCCGTGCTGCTCGGCGCCTACGAGCAGGACGGGCTGCACGTCCTCTTCTCCATCCCGGAGATCGTCTTCGAGGTCTCGATCACCGTCTACACGCTGTGGAAGGGCTTCCGGCCCTCTCACATCTTCGCTCCGCACACCCGCTCCAGCCGCGCAGACGCGACGCCCGCTCAGCGGGTGCTCGTGCCGGTGCCGTAGTCGCGCGGGGCTGCATCGGGAGGGTCGGCTAGCGGGCGGTGCGCCTCCCGATCCCGAACTGCATGAGGTCCTTGCCCACGATCAGCTTGCCGTCGTAGCCCTTCTGGCCCTCCATCCAGCGCGACGCGGGATTGTTCAGCGGCACCATGTGGGAGAGCACGGTCTTCTTCGCGCCCGCGGTCTGCGCGACGGCGCCGATGTCCTCGATGGTCGTGTGCGACTCCAGCAGATACCCGAGCGTCGCCTCGGCTGCCGGCGTGCGCGGCTCGGGGAACAGCGCCTCGGCCCAGGCCCGATCGATGATCTCGTGAACCATGATGTCCGAGCCGGCGGCGAGCTTGGTCAGGTTGTCGCTGGGCGCGGTGTCGCCGGAGAACGTCACCGAGCCGTCAGCCGTTCGAAGCGGAACGCCAGCGATGGGAACACCGGCGCGTGGTTGACCAGTGTCGCGGTGACCTTCACACGCTCGTCCTCGTAGACCGGGAACGGAGCGACGGGCGGCATCGGGTTGGTGTCGACCCGGATCGGCACACCCGCCGGTAGCGGGATGTCGTGCGTGACGAAGACATTCGCGGGGTCGACGCCGCCGCTGCTGCGAATGCGGTCGTTGAGGTCGTTGGCAGCCCGAGCACCTGCCGGTGTTCGATGTGGCGGTCGGCCAGCGGGCCATCTCGCACGTCGGTGGGTCAGCCGAGCGCCGGCCGCTGCCACGCGCGGCCGCGCCGCACAGCCCATGGTGACCACGACGTCGCGTACGCGTTGCCGGCCCGTTAGCGTCCCGCGCCATGCCAGACCCCACGGTGGATGCCGACGCGTTCAACGCGTTCGAGGCGTCGGGCTGGGACGCGCGGTCGGCCGGCTACGACGAGTTCTTCCCCGCGATCACGAACCGTCTCATCGGCGCGCTGCTCGACGCGACCGGCGTCCGCCAGGGCGTGCGCGTGCTCGACGTCGCGACGGGGCCGGGGTACGCGGCCAGCGCCGCGACCGACCGGGGAGCGGCGGCCGTGGGGGTCGACGTCTCCGCCGAGATGCTCGCGCTCGCGCGGCAGCGCGATCCGCGCCTCGACCTGCGCACGGGGGATGCCGAGGCGCTGCCGTTCGCCGACGCGTCCTTCGACGCGGTCGTCGCGAACTTCCTGATCCTCCACGTCGGCCGCCCCGAGCGGGTGGCCACAGAGCTCGCGAGGGTGCTGACGCCGGGTGGACGCGGCGCGCTGACGGTGTGGGACGTCCCGGACCGCGCACGGGTCCTCGGGATCGCGGTCGACGCCATGGCTGCGGGCGGTGCCGTCCCGCCCGACGACATGCCGGCCGGGCCGCCGTTCTTCCGGTTCTCCGACGATGAGGAGCTCGCCGGGCTGCTGACCGGCGCCGGACTCGTCGACGCCGGCGTGCGGACCATCACGTTCACGCAGACCGTGTCGTCGGCCGAGGTCCTCTGGCACGGGCTGGTCGATGGCACGGTCCGGACCGGAGCGCTCCTCCGCGGTCAGCCGCCGGCGATCCAGGCCGCGGTCCGTGCCCGGTTCGACGAGCTCGCCGAGCGCCACCGCGTCGGCGACGCACTGCAGATCCCGATCTCGGTCAAGCTGGCGTCCGCCGGCAAGCCAGGCTGACGGCGAGAGGCCCGCGACCGGCGTCCCTCAGAGGTGCGCGTCGGTGATGTCGATGATCTCGTCGAGGCGGGGCAGCGGACGTCGCAATGTTTGCGGCGCGACAGACACGCGGCGTACATGTCCTGGAAGAAGCCGACCTTCTCGACGGTCGCGCGTCGGCGCAGACCCGCGAACTGCCGTCGCTACGCAGCGGAGGGCCCGTCCTCCTCGGCGGCCTGCTCGACGCTCGACGCCACTTCCCTGCGCAGCTCGTCCTCGTCCCTGCGCGCGTGCGCGTCGTCGCGCTCGCCGGCCTGCACGGCACGGTCCAGGCGCTCACGCTCGCGCTGCTCGGTCGCTCCCTCGCGCTCGTCGGCGTGCCGCTCGCGCTCGTCGGCGCCGGCCTCGCGGTGGTCCGCGATCCTGTCGCGCACGTCGGCGACGCGGTCACGATCGTTCGCTCGCTGCTCTCTGGCGCGCGCCTGGCGGTCGCGCTCGTGCAGCCGGGCGCGCTCCGCCTGCAGGCTCGCCCGCTCGCGCGAGAGGGAGGCCGCCTGCCGTGCGATGGCCGCGCTGCGGCGCTCGAGCTCGGCGCGCTCCGCGTCGCCGTGGGACTCGAAGTAGGTCGCGGACTTCTCGTGTCGCAGCGCGGCCGTCTCGTAGACCGAGGCGGTCTGCTCCTGACGCGCCGACGGACGGACCATGGTGGTGCAGAGGCTAACGCGCGAGGATGCGGCAGATGGGGGCGACGATGCAGGCGCTGGTCACCGAGCCGGGGAATGCGGGCGCGACGCGCGTGGCCGATGTGCCCGCACCACGCCACGACGGACGCGCCGTGCTGGTGCGCCCGCTCGAGGTGGGCGTCTGCGGGACCGACCGCGAGATCTCCGAGGGGCTGTTCGGCGTCGCGCCCGACGGCGAGGAGCAGCTCGTGCTCGGCCACGAGCTCCTCGGGGTCGTCGAGCGCGACGGGCACGGATTCGCGCGCGGCGCGCTCGTCACCGCGACCGTGCGCCGAGGGTGCGGTCGCTGTGCCTCGTGCGCGCAGGGCGCGCCGGACTCCTGCGACACCGGCGAGTACCTCGAGCGCGGCATCACGCGGCTGCACGGCTTCGCCTGCGAGCTCGTCGCCGAGGCGCCCGAGCACCTCGTGGCCGTGCCCCCGTCGCTGGGGCGGCTCGGGGTCCTGGCCGAGCCGGCGTCGGTCTGCGAGCGCGGGCTGCGCCACGTCCGCGCCGTCGGTGAGCGCCAGCCGTGGAGCCCGCGGCGGGCGCTCGTCATCGGCACCGGCGCCATCGGCATGCTGGGCACCTACCTGCTGCGCATGGACGGTCTGGAGGTGTGGACCGCGGACCGCGACCACGATGCCGACAAGAAGCGCCTTCTCGAGGCCTCCGGCGCCCGATCGGTGGTGACCGCGGACACCCCGCTGCGCGAACTGGCAGACGACGTCGGCGGCTTCGACGTCGTGTTCGAGGCCACAGGCGACGCGCAGGTCATGCTCGACGCGCTCGGCCTGCTGCGCCGCAACGGCGTGGCCTGCCTGCTCGGCATCGACGGGCGCGCGCGCGACATCAGCATCGACGGTCGCGTGCTCGGGGTCGACGCCATCCTCGGCAACCGCGCCATCTTCGGCAGCGTCAACGCCAACCGCGTCGACTGGATCGCTGCCGTGGCCCATCTCGACGCCGCCCGGACTCGCTGGCCGGACGCGCTGGAGGCGTTCGTGGGGCTGCGCGTGCCCGTCGATGCGTACGCTCACGCCTTCGGGTACCGAGGCGTCAAGGCGACGCTCGAGCTGGAGGCGAGAGGATGAGATACCTGGTCACCGGCGCGCTCGGCGCGATCGGCGCCTGGACGGTGCGCTCGTTGCTGGACCGCGGCCACGACGTCGTGACGTTCGATCTCGGCGGGAGCAACCACCGGCTGCGCCTGGCGCTCTCCGACGACGAGCTCGCCGCGCTCCCCCGCGTCCAGGGCGACGTCACCGACCTCGCGCAGCTCGAGGAGGTCATGGAGCAGCACGACATCACCGGCGTGCTGCACCTCGCCGCGCTGCAGGTTCCGTTCGTCCGCGAGAACCCCGTGGCCGGCGCCGACGTGAACGTGACCGGCACCGTCAACGTCCTCGAGGCGGTCCGCCGCCGCGGCGACGGGATGGCCCCGGTCGTCTACGCGTCGTCGATCGCCGCGCTGCCCACGCAGGCAGGCGAGTACCCCGGCACCCTGTACGGAGTCTTCAAGCTCGCCAACGAGGGCACCGCACGGCGCTACTTCGAGGACTACGGCGTCGCGTCGGTCGGCCTGCGGCCGCACACGGTCTACGGACCCGGCCGCGACCAGGGCCTGACGTCGGCCCCGACCGCCGCGATGGTCGCCGCGGCGAAGGGCGAGTCGTTCACGATCCCGTTCGGCGGCTCGCTGCAGTTCCAGTACTCCGCCGACGCCGGTGAGGCGTTCGTCCGCGCGATCGAGGCAGGCGCCGAGGGCGCCTCCGTGCACAACCTCGACGGGCCGGTCGTGAGCGTCGCGGAGGTGATCGCGGCGATCGAGGCGGCGGCGCCCGAGGCGACCGGCACGATCACGAGCGAGGGCGACCCGCTGCCGTTCCCGCCGTCGGTCGACGCGACGTCGTTCCTCGAGCTGGTCGGCGGCCCGACGTCGCGGCCCTTCGCCGAGGGAGTCGCCCAGGCGATCGCCGCGTTCAGGTGAGCACGGCGCCGTCGGAGGCCGAGCCGACCGACGCGGCGTAGCGCGCGAACACGCCGCCGGTGAAGCGCGGCGCCGGCGGGGTCCAGGCGGCCAGGCGCCGCTCGAGCTCCGCCGCGGGCAGGTCGACGTCCAGCCGCCCCGCGTCCAGGTCGATCGTCACGAGATCGCCGTCCTCGATCACCGCGATGGGTCCGCCCCGCGCCGCCTCGGGGGCGACGTGCCCCACCATGAGCCCGCGTGTCGCGCCCGAGAAGCGCCCGTCGGTCACGAGCGCGACCACGTCGCCCAGTCCGGCGCCCACGACCGAGGACGTGACGCTGAGCATCTCGCGCATGCCGGGGCCGCCGGCCGGGCCCTCGTGGCGCAGGACGATGACGTCGCCCTCGACGACGACGCCGGAGCGCACCGCCGCGGTGCACGCCTGCTCGTCGTCGAAGACCCGCGCAGGCCCGGTGTGCGAGCGGCGCGCCGTCCCCGCGTGCTTGGAGACGGCGCCGTCCGGCGCGAGGCTCCCGCGCAGCGCGTAGAGCGATCCACGCGGCTTGAACGATCCGATGATCTCGCCGTCGGGCTCGGTCGCCTGCGCCGTCGCCTCGGCGAGCGTGCGCCCGTCGACCGTCGGCGCGTCCCCGTCGACGTGGCCGCTGCGGATGAGCTCGCGGATCAGGGTCGCGGTCCCGCCCGCGCGGTGTAGGTCCTCCGCGGCCCAGGCGCCGCCGGGCAGGAGGTCTGCGATGACCGGGGTGCGGGCGCTGATCGCGGCGAGGTCGTCCAGCGTGAGCTCCACGCCGGCCTCGCGGGCGATCGCCAGCACGTGCAGGAAGCCGTTCGTGGACCCGCCGCTGGCGACGATCCCGGTCATCGCGTTCTCGAGCGCGCGCCGGTCGAGGAAGGCCCGCGACGTCACCCCACGCTCGGCGAGCGACACCGCCAGCGTTCCCGCGCGGGCGGCGGCCGCGTCCTTCTCCACCTCGTAGGCGGCCGGGATCAGCCCGTCGCCGATGAAGCCGATCCCGAGCATGTCGACCGCGATGGCCATCGTGTTCGCGGTGAAGTTCCCCGCGCAGTAGCCGGGGCCGGGGCAGGCGACGCGCTCGATCGTGTCGAGGTCGGACCGCGACATCCGGCCGCGCTCGTGCGCGCCGACCGCCTCCCATACGTCCTGGATCGTGACCTCGCGGTCATGCCAGCGGCCCGCGAGCATCGGCCCCCCGGACAGCACGACGGCCGGCCGGTCCACCCTCGCCAGCGCCATGAGCGCGGCGGGGACGGTCTTGTCGCAGCCGACGAGGCACACGACCGCGTCGAAGTCGTGCGCGTGCACCATCAGCTCGATCGAGTCCGCGATCACCTCGCGCGACACCAGCGACGCGCGCATCCCCGGGGTGCCCTGCGTCTGGTTGTCGGAGACGGCGATCGTGTTGAACACGAGCGGGACGCCGCCGGCGGCCTCCACCGCGGCCGAGACGCCGTCGGCCAGGCGCCGGTGGTTGAGGTTGCAGGGCATCGTGCCCGTCCACGTCGAGGCGATCCCGACGATCGGCCCGTCGAGGCGCTCGGGGTCGATCCCCATCGCGCGGAAGTGCGAGCGGGCGGCCGCGCGATCGGCGCCCGCGCGCAGCCCGGCGCGCAGATCGCGGCGGATCGAGCTCCCCTCCATCGCCGGCTACGCCGTCACCGCGGCGCGCTCGGTGAGCATCGCCTCGTACGCGCGGCGATCCTCCTCCGTCGACGGGTCGAGCCCGAAGATCGCGCCCAGCATGTTGGACCCGATCTTGAAGCAGACCCACGCGCACAGCTCGACGATCTGCTCCTCCGTGAACTCCTCGCGCAGCGTCTCGAACATCGGCGCGCCGATCGACTTGTGGTCCTCGGCGGCAAGCTCGGCGAACGCGATGGCGAGCGACTCCTGCAGATCGGCCGGTTCGGTCGGGGGCGAGCCGAAGGACGCGCAGTAGCGGCACCCGAGGTCGGTCGCCAGCGCGCGGCGGACGTTCTCCTTGAGCGAGACCGGCAGGGTGGACCCGGGGCCGAGGAGCGCGTCGTCCAGCGCGTCCCAGGCGGCGCGGATCTCAGGACGATGCTCGAGGATCTGCGACGACGGACCTGCTGCCACTCCGGTGGACGGGATGTGGGGCATGGGTGCCTCTCGCGGTCGGGAGGCACGGGTATATCAAGCGTGCATCTCGCGCTGTGCGTCCGAGGTCTTCGTCACGGCGTCCGGCTCGGAGCAGAAGACGCTTCCCGTGATCGCGCTGCCGGCCGGGCAGCCGAGCTGCAGATTGACGACGGGTTCCGGGAACAGGGCGAGGCGCAGCGGGCTGTGCGACGTCCGCTGCTCGATGAACGACACCAGGTGCACACGGCGGACGGGCCGAGCAGGACCGATCCCCACCGGGACGTCGGCGACGAACACCGGGCGGCGCCCGCGCGCGTCGCCGACCCGGCCTGAGGCCACGAGCAGCGACCCGAGCGTCAGCGCGGAGCCGGACACGATCCACTGCAGCTCGTCGGGCTCCGCGCCCAGCCCCTGCTCGACGCTCGGCGGCGCCGTGTCGACGATCGAGACGTCCAGCAGCGTCATGAACCCCGCCGCCAGGCAGACCGCGAGGGCCTTCCACCGGCTGGGATCCGGCTCCGTCATCGCCGGGGCGCCCACTCGCGCTGCATTCACCGGACGCTCACACAACCCGACCATGCGACCGGGAGCCTCAGGGGCTCAGCCAACTCACACGGAGGTCCACTTGTCCAAGGGCTCCCGGCGACTCCCGCTCGCCGTCGGCGGCGTGGGCGCCGCCATCGTCCTCGGCCTCGGCGGGGCATCGCTCGCCATAGGCGGAAAGCACGACGCCACGAAGGGCGTCAAGGCGAATCTCGAAACGAAGGCACCCAAGAACGTCATCTACCTCCTCGGCGACGGCATGGGCATCTCGGAGGTGACCGCTGCGCGCTATTACCAGTACGGCGCCGGCGGCAGGATGAACATCGACCGCCTGCCGTTCACCGGCTTCGACACGACCTGGTCGGTCAAGCCGGGCGCCGGCCCGAAGTACCTCCCTGACTACGACCCCGACTCCGCGTCGACGGGCACGATGTGGGCGACCGGCCAGAAGACCGTCGACGAGCGCATCTCGCAGGGTCCGAGCACCGCGATCGGCGTGCCGGGCAAGAACCTCGACACGGTCCTCGAGCTGGCCCAGAAGGCGGGCAAGAAGACCGGCGACGTCTCGACCGCCGAGATCACCGACGCCACCCCTGCAGTCCTGGCGTCGCACATGTCCCTGCGCGACTGCCAGGGCCCTGAGGACACGGCCGAGGACTGCAAGGGCGAGACGAAGGCCGCGGGCGGCCTCGGCTCCATCGCCGAGCAGATGGTCGACCACAAGGCCGACGTCACGCTGGGTGGCGGCCTCGGCCGCTTCGAGCAGAAGACCGACGCGGGCCCGACGGTCGTCGACTACGCGAAGGGTCTCGGCTACGACATCGTCGGGAACGCCGACGAGCTCGCGGCCGCCGACGGCTCCAAGCCGCTCCTCGGGCTGTTCACCAAGAGCAACATGACGACCGAGTGGACCGGCCCGCAGGCGACCCTCGGCGCCGGGACTCCGGCGCAGAAGTGCCAGACGGGTCACCGGCCAGGTACGGAGCCGAGCCTGTCCGCGATGACGTCCAAGGCGCTCGAGCTGCTCGACGGGTCCGACAAGGGCTTCTTCCTGCAGGTCGAGGGCGCGTCCATCGACAAGCAGGACCACGCGGCGAACGCGTGCGCCCAGATCGGTGAGACGGTCGCGTTCGACGACGCGATCGGCGTCGCCATGGACTACCAGGCAAGCCACCCGGACACGCTCGTGGTGGTCACGGCAGACCACTCGCACACGAGCCAGATCGTCTCCGAGGACTCCGAGGGTGCGAACGACCCGACGGGCTACTCGAACAACCTGACGACGACGGACGGCCAGACGATGCGGGTGACCTACGGCACCGCCGGGGGCAACCCGGCCGCCGCGGTCCCGCCGAGCCAGCAGCACACCGGCGCCGCGGTGCCCGTGTGGGCGGCCGGCCCGCAGGCGTCCGCAGTGCTGGGCACGAACGACCACACGGACAAGTTCGCGCTGCTGCAGGGCAAGGCGGAGTAGCACCGGCACCGCCGGACCGGATGGTTGCGAAAGCAACCATCGCTACAGTGGTGGGTGGCGATGACACGACCGTCACCCACCACTCTGGCCCCTCAGGAGCTCCGCGCGTGGCGCGGCATGCTGCAGGTCCACGCCGCGGTCACCCGCGAGCTGGACGCGCAGATGCACCGCGAGCACGGGCTCTCGGTGTCGGCGTACGAGGTGCTCATGTTCCTCGCCGACACGGAGGGACACCGCCTGCGCATGGCCGACATCGCAGACTGCGTGCTGCTGAGCCGCAGCGGGCTGACGCGACTGGTCGACCGTCTCGTCGCGCTCGGCTACGTCGTCCGCAACGCGTGCGTCGACGACGGGCGCGGCAGCTACGCGGAGCTCACCCAGACCGGGCTGGTCAAGTTCGAGGCGGCACGGCGCACGCACCTCGCCGGCGTCCGCGAGTACTTCCTCGACCGCCTCGGCGACGAGGAGCAACAGGCGCTCGGCGACGCCTGGGACCGGCTCCTGGGCTAGCGAGCTACAGCACCTTGGGCTTGCCGCCCGAGTAGAAGAGCTGAATCCCGAAGGTCCCCTCGTTGAGGAGCCAGGGGCGGATCCGGAACGAGCGGGCGCCCGCCTGGTGCATCGGGTCGGACTCCGCGTAGCCGCGCGCCTCCTGCATCGAGGCTGCGCGGTAGACGAACATGCCGTCCCCGCGCCACGACTGCTCGTCGTCCGTCGCCAGCGGCCCGGCGGCGAACATCGTCCCGTCCATCTCCAGCCGCGTCTGGTGCGCGACGTGCGGGTCGAGCGTCTCCATGACCGGACCCAGCCCGTCGGTCGGCTCGGAGAACACGACGTAGAGCTTCTTGGCGAGCAGATCGTGCGTCTCCGAGTAGTCGACGAGTTCCTGCCACGGCATCTCGGTGTTCGACATGGGTCCCCTCCGCAGGTGGTCCTTTGCCAAATATGTGTACAGATTCGCTGAGCTTGCGTCAAAGCGACCCCCAACTTCGGACTGCCTTGACCTACGGTCGCGCATTCTGTACACAGAACTTGTCCAGTCCATCGCGGAGGAGGAACCGGTGCCGGAACGCTTGGCCCACCTCGTCGGGGCGCTCCCCGGCGACACGCCGCAGGAGGCGCTCGAGCTTGCGTACTCCACCGTCGGCCCGTACCTCCGCTCCGTCCCCGACGGGGAGACCGGCGAGCGCCGCAAGTGGGTGATCGCCGTCTTCGACATGATGCGCCGCCACCCCGACGTGGAGGTGGCGAAGGACTTCGGCGGCACCTACGACACGACGGCGGACGACCGACACGCCGACCCCGCAGCCGGCGGTGGAAACTGGTCGGACTTCGACCACATCCCGCGGCTCAAGCTCAAGCGCCCCTGGAAGCGGCCCCGACCCGAGTTCATCGACGCGGGCATCCTGAGCTCCTTCGAGGCGGGGTATCCGGCGTTCCTCGACGCGCGCGAGCGGTCGGGGACGCCCGGCCAGGCCTTCCAGGTCGGCGCGCCCGGCGACTTCGACATGGCCGTCTGCTGCTTCGGGCCCCAGGTCGTGCTGAGCAAGCGCAGCTTCACGGACGCGATCGTGCGGGAGATCACGGCAGTGCGGCAGCGGGCCGGCGACGACG
Source organism: uncultured Solirubrobacterales bacterium (assembly GCA_963837655.1). Classification (GTDB taxonomy): domain Bacteria; phylum Actinomycetota; class Thermoleophilia; order Solirubrobacterales; family Solirubrobacteraceae; genus CAVVSD01. The sequence goes on along the minus strand of CAWIOK010000014.1, from coordinate 143,247 downwards.
TCGTGTTCCAGCTCGAGATCCCCTGGCAGCTCTATCCCGTGTCCGCGGCGCCGGAGCGACTGCGCCCGGCGGCCGCCGGCTACTTCGCCCGGGCGATGGCGCGCCTCGTGCGCCGCTGCCCGGCGGGCACCAGGTTCGGCATCCATCTGTGCCTCGGGGACATGCACCACCGGTCGGTGGTCAAGCTCGTCGACCTCGAGCCGGTCGTGCTGGTCGCGAACAAGATCGCCGAGCACTGGCCCGTCGGCTATCCGCTGGAGTTCATGCACCTGCCCTTCGCAGCCGGCGAGGAGCCGCCGCCGCGCGAGGACGCGTTCTACGAGCCGCTGCGCCGCCTGCGACTGGCGGGCGGGACGCGCATCATCGCGGGCTTCGTCCACGAGCGCCGCAGCCTCGAGGAGCAGCAGGGGCTGCTGCACAGGCTCGACGCGCTCGTGGGACGGCCCGTCGACGTGTCCAACAGCTGCGGCCTGGGCCGACTGCCCCACGACGACGCGGTCTACGACCTCGAGCAGGCGACCGCGCTCGTCGCGAACTAGTGCAGGCGTCCGCAAGTTCTGCGCGTTTCGGCGGGCCCGGCCCGTGCAATCGCCGATTCCACGCAGAACTTCCGGCCACATGCACTAGGTCGGGAAGGCGGCGCCCACGTCCTCGACGCGCACGACGCTGCGCACCGCCCGCCGGACGAGCGCGGGCTCGCGATCGGGTGCGATGAGCAGGATCAGCGTGATGACGTGGCGCGCGAGATGGCGTGCGAGCCGTGCCGCGACGAGGTCGCCGTCGCGCGCGCGGCAGGCGTCCAGGATCGCCGCGTGCTCGGACTCCCCGATCTCCCAGATGCTCGGCTGGCGCAGGTAGAGCTGCCGGTAGCGCTCGGAGTGGTCCCAGAGCTCGTCGGTGAAGCGCCGCAGCCGGTCGCCGGCGCCGGCCATGAGACCGCGGTGGAACGCACGGTGCGCCTCTCCCCACGTCGCCATGTCCTCGCCCGCGGACGCCGCCATCGTCGCGAGCTGCTCCCGCAGCGCGCCGATGTCGTCGTCGGTCATCCCCGGGACGGTCACCGAGGCGGCGAACGTCTCGTTGAGGATGCGCAGGACGTAGATCGCCTCCAGGTCGTCGACCGAGAGCCCGGTGACCGTCACCATGCGGTTGCGCTCCGCCTCGATGAGGCCCTCACGCTGAAGGAGGCGGATGGCCTCCCGCAGCGGGGTGCGACTCACGCCGAGCTGGCCCGCGAGTTGGACCTGTGACATCCGCGTGCCCGGGGCGATGCGACCCTGGATGATCGCGGTGCGCAGCCCGTCGTAGAGCTGCTCGAGGCCCCCGCTGGCGTTGTCGGCCATGCGCTCCATCATAACTGTGTGCAGAACTGCACGATCGCGGCCGGATCATTGCGCGCCTTACCCATCGGTCGTGCGATTCCTGCATACACTGGCGCCCATGTAGTTGTAGTCGCAATCATCTGATATAGTTGCGGTCGCAATCACTTTCCCACCTGAGGACAGGCCATGAAGCTCGAGGGCATGCACCACATCACGATGATCACGGGCGACGCGCAGGGAAACGTCGCCTTCTACGCCGACACGCTCGGCCTTCGCCTCGTGAAGAAGACGGTGAACTTCGACGCACCGGACGCCTACCACCTGTACTTCGGCGACGAGGCCGGCTCGGCGGGCTCGATCCTCACCTGGTTCGAGTTCGCCGGCGCGCGCCGCGGCCGCGCGGGCGCGGGGATGATCCACACGATCCAGCTCGGCGTCGCATCTGCGGAGTCGCTGGACTTCTGGGCCGGCCGGCTGGCCGCCCGCGGGCACGACGCCCTGGGCGGCGACGGCACGCTGCGCTTCGCGGACCCCGACGGGCTCGCGCTCGAGCTGGTCGTCGCCGACGACGGCAACCCGCCGCTGCGCGCGGAGCACCCCGAGGTGCCCGCCGAGCACGCGATCCTCGGCGTCGAGGGCGCGCGCGCCTACGCCGCCCAGGCACCCGATGCGGACCGGTCGCTGCTGACCGACACGCTGGGCTTCACGGAGACGCGCGAGGGCGAGTACCGCCTGCAGGGCGAGGAGCGCCACTTCCACTGGGGCTACGACCCGGCCACCGAGGTCGGGATCCAGGGCTCCGGGACGGTGCACCACATCGCCTGGCACTCGCGCGACGACGATCACGTCGCCTGGCTCCAGCGCGCACGGTCGGCCGGGATGCAGGTGACGCCCGTCATCGACCGCGACTACTTCAACGCCATCTACTTCCGCCAGCCCCAGGGGATCCTGTTCGAGATCGCCACGACCTCGCCGGGCTTCGCGGTCGACGAGGACGCGGAGCGCCTCGGCGAGGAGCTGCGCCTCCCGCGCCAGCACGAGCACCTGCGCCCGCAGTTGGAGAAGCTGCTGCAGCCGATCGTCAACCCCCGGACCGCGCAGCGCGCGGAGGCCGCACGATGAACGATCTGACCTACCTCGAGCGACCAGCGGGCGGCCAGGCGGCCGGCCTGCTCGTCCTGCACCACGGACGCGGCTCCGACGAGCGCGACCTGCTCGGTCTCGCCGACGTCCTCGATCCCGGGCGGCGGCTGCACGTGGTGACGCCGCGCGCGCCGCTGAGCCTCGGCGGTCCGGGCTACCACTGGTACGTGGTGCCGCGGGTCGGCTACCCGGACCCGGATACGTTCCGCAGCGCGTACGGCAAGCTCGCGGCGTTCCACGACGAGCTGTGGGAGCGCACGGGGCTGACGCCCGGGCAGACCGTGTTCGGCGGCTTCTCGATGGGCTCGGTGATGAGCTACGCCCTCGGGCTGAGCGCAGATCGCCCGGCGCCCGCGGGGATCCTCGCGTTCTCCGGGTTCGTCCCCGTGGTCGACGGGTGGCAGCCCGACCTGGCGAGCCGCCCCGACCTGCGCGTCTTCATCGCGCACGGACGGCGCGACCCGGTGATGGAGGTCGGGTTCGCCCGGCGCGCGGACGAGCTGCTGGAGGCCGGCGGAGTCGACGTCGAGTACCACGAGTCCGACGCAGGGCACCACATCGACCCCGCGCATGTCCCGGCGGCCGCGGACTGGCTGGCCCGGACCCTGGCGCCGGCGCCGGCGCGGGCCGACACCGCCGGCTAGCGGGGTTCCAGCAGCTCGCGACAGCTCGCGTCGGCGAACCAGCGCTCGAACGTGTCCGGGCTCCAGCCACGCCCGGCGAGGAGGAGCCAGACGTCGGGGTGATTGAGCGTCCAGAGGATGTCGGCGGCCTGCTCCACGCCGAGCTCGGCGCGCAGGCCGCCCTTGGCGTCGATCGACGCAACGACCGCGCGCTGGTTGGCGTGGAAGTCGCTGCCGATCCGCTCCCACAGCTGCGCGCCGTCGGGGTCGGTCGCGGCCGCGCTGCGGATCACGCCGAGCAGGTTGCCGATCCGCTCCTTCACCGCACGGGCGTTGCGTGCGTTGCGCCGCAGCTGACGCTCCGGATCGGGCTCGTCGAGGACTTCCTCGAACCAGGAGCGCTCGCCGACCGGCCGCTCGCCCTGGTCGCCGCGCAGGAGGAGGTGCCAGAGGGCGCGCAGGACGCCGCTCTTCGTCTCGAAGGCGGTGTAGACGGTCTTCGTGGACACCTGCGCCTCGGTCGCGATGGCGGCCATCGTCGTGGCGGCGTAGCCGTCGCGTTCGAAGAGCGACTGCGCCGCGCCCAGGATCGCGCGGCGCGTCGCCTCGGCCTGCTCGCGCCTGCGCGGGGACTCGTACCGGCGACGGGACTTCACGGGTTCCGACAATTCGCTACAGTCTGCCTAACTTTATTATATGTCGTCTGTTGTCAATTCTCGCAGGAGGCAACGACCGTGGAACGCAGCAGCATCCTCGATCGCGCGGACGTCCGCGCCCGCGTCCACGGCATGTGGGCCGCCGTCGCACCGGGATGGGGTGAGCACGCCGATGCGGTCGACGCCCGGACTGCCGGGCTCGCCGAGCGCCTGCTCGACCTCACGTCCCCCCTGCCCGGCGAGCGCCTGCTGGAGCTGGCGTGTGGGCCGGGCGGGCTGGGCATCGCCGCCGCGCGGCGGGTGGACGGCCTCGAGGTGGTCCTGTCCGACGTCGCGGCGCCGATGGTCGCGATCGCGACCGAGCGCGCCGCGGGGCTGGCGGGCGTGCGGACGCGCGTCCTGGACCTCGAGGACATCGACGAGCCCGACCGCTCCTACGACGTCGTCGTATGCCGCGAGGGCCTCATGTTCGCGACCGACCCCGACGGCGCGGCGCGCGAGCTGCACCGCGTCGCTCGGCCCGGCGCGCGGGTGGCCGTCTCGGTGTGGGGCCCGCGCGATCGCAACCCCTGGCTCGCCGTCGTCGTCGACGCCATGAGCGCGCAGCTCGGCGAGCCCGTGCCGCCACCGGGCGTGCCCGGGCCGTTCTCGCTCGCCGACGCCGAGCGTCTCGGCGCGCTCCTGCAGGCCGCCGGCTTCACCGACGTGGCCGTCGAGGGCCGACCGGTGCCGCTCCGCGCAGCGTCCTTCGAGGAGTGGTGGGTGCGGACATCCACGATCGCGGGCCCGCTGGCCAGGCGCATCGCAGCGATGCCCGCCGACGCGAGGGAGCACCTCGAGGCGACGCTGCGCGACGCGGTCGCGCCGTACGCGGTGGCCGGGGGCCTGGAGCTCCCGGGGCTGGCGCTCGTCGCGTCGGCGCGGCGACGAGAAGCCGGTTGGGTCGTGCCGTAGCGGGTAGCGCTCCTGTCAGACCGAGCGAAAGGAGACCGTCATGGGTGACGGAACGACCGACGACGCCAAGGGCCGTACCAAGGAGGCCGTCGGCGACCTGACCGGCGACGAGGGACTCAAGAACGAGGGTCGCGTCGACCGCGGGCAGGGCAAGGTCAAGGACGCCGTCGACAAGGCCGGCGACAAGGTGAAGGACGTCGTCAACCGCGACTGAGCACGTCGGCCGGGAACGCGTCCATCCGCGCGATCCGGCCGTCCCGGACATCGAGCACGATGAGCCGGTGCAGCACCAGCCCGCCGTCGTCCATGCGCTCGTGCATGGCGACCGCGGGCTGACGGTTGGCCGCTGACGCACTCGCGACGAGTTCCATCCGCGTCGACGCCCCCCGCATGAACGCGCCGATCGCCGCCGGCCCCGTGGACCGCCGGCTCCGGCGGCATGGCCAGGACCGCGTCTTCGCGCAGCAGCGCGACGAGCGCGGCGATGTCGGCCTGCTCCCACGCGTCGACGTAGCTGCGCAGCAGCTCGCGCTCGCCGGCGCGCGCGGGCGCCACCGGGCGCACGCCGAGGTCCCCTTCGATCGTGGCCCGCGCGCGCTGCAGTGCGCTGTTGGCGGCGGGCCGGTGACGTGCCGAGCAGATCGGCGACCTCCGCGGCGCTCCAGCCGAGCACGTCGCGGAGGATGAGGACCGCGCGCTGGCGGCCGGGGAGCCACTGGATCGCCGTGAGGAAGGCGAGTTCCATCCCCTCGCGCGCCGCGTAGCGGGCGGCCGGGTCGGCGAGCGGCGCTGTGACCTCGTCGAGACGCTCGTCGGGGAAGGGATCGACGACCGGCTCAGCACGGCGTGGGCGACGCTCGAGCTCGTCGAGGCAGACGTTCGTGGCGATCCGGTACAGCCAGGTGTGCACGGACGAGCGGCCCTCGAATCCGTCGAGTGAGCGCCACGCGCGCAGCAGCGTCTCCTGGGCGGCGTCCTCGGCGTCGTGGAGCGACCCCAGCATCCGGTAGCAGTGCACCTCGAGCGCCCGACGGTACGGCTCGACCAGGGCGCTGAACGCGGTGGCGTCGTCGGTGAAGGTGGTCATCGGCGTTTGGACGGCCGTGGGGCCCCGAACTCATCGGTGATCTCGCGGTCATCTCCCCGGTCCAACCACGCATGACCACGTCATCCTCGTCGCGCCGCTGGGTCCTCGGCCTGGCCGCCGTCGCCTCCTTCATGGTCGCGCTCGACACGCTCGTCGTCTCGACCGCGCTCACCACCATCCGCGCCGACCTCGGCGCGAGCATCGCGGAGCTCGAGTGGACGGTGAACGCGTACAACCTCAGCTTCGCCGTCCTGCTCATGACCGCCTCCGCGCTCGGTGACCGCTACGGGCGACGGCGGCTGTTCGCCGGCGGGCTCGCGTTGTTCGCGCTGGCCTCGGCGGCCTGCGCGCTGGCGCCGACCGCGGGCTGGCTCATCGCCGCCCGGACCGTGCAGGGTGCGGGCGCGGCGTTCGTCATGCCGCTCGCGCTCGCGCTGGTGAGCGCAGCGTTCCCCGCCGAGCGTCGCGGGTCGGCGATCGGCGCGCTGCAGGGCCTCACCGGCCTCGCCGTCGCGACCGGACCCGTCGTCGGCGGAGCGGTCGCGCAGGGCATCTCCTGGAGCTGGATCTTCTGGATCAACGTGCCGATCGGCCTCGCCGTCGTCCCGGTCGCGCTGGCGCGGATCCCGGAGAGCAGGGGCACCGACCGTTCGCTGGATCTGCCAGGGCTCGTCCTCATCACGCTCGCGGCGGTCGGTGTCGTGTGGGGGCTCGTGCGGGGCAACTCGGCCGGATGGAGCAGCGCGGAGGTCGTCGGATCGCTTGCCGGTGGGATCGTGGTGCTGGGGGCGTTCCTCGGGTGGGAGCGTCGGGCGCCCGAGCCGATGCTGCCGCTGGGCATGTTCCGCTCGCGGGCGTTCTCGGCCGGCAACGGTGCGATCTTCCTCACGTTCGCCTCGCTCTTCGGCGCCGTGTTCTTCCTCGCGCAGTTCCTGCAGACGGGCCTGGGCGACGACGCGCTCGGCGCCGGCCTGCGCCTGCTGCCGTGGACGGCGACGCTGTTCTTCGTCGCGCCGCTCGCCGGCGCGCTCGTCGACCGCTTCGGCGAGCGCCCGTTCCTCGCCGGTGGGCTGCTGCTGCAGGCGATCGGGATGGGGTGGATCGCGCTGATCGCCGACCCCGGGATGGCGTACGTCGAGATGGTGCCGGCGCTCGTGATCGCGGGCTGCGGTGTGTCGATGGCGCTGCCGTCGGCCCAGAACGCGGTCATGGGCGCGGTGGCGCCCGAGGCCGTCGGCAAGGCGTCGGGCGTGAACAGCACCCTCCGCGAGCTGGGAGGCGTGTTCGGCATCGCGGTGGCCGTGGCGGCCTTCGCCGGCGCGGGCGGCTACGGGACCGCCGCGGCGTTCACGGACGGGTTCACGGCTGCGATCGCCGTGGCGGCCGGGCTGTCACTTGTGGGGGCGGCGGGGAGCCTGCTGCTGCCGGGGCGTCAGCGTGCGGGTGGCGCGTCGCTGTGGTCGGCGCTTCGGCCTCGGGCTAGACGCACTCGACCCGCCGCACTGGGGTCCGGCGGCGGACCTCACGCCCCCAGCGGCGTCGACCCCAGCTCCTCCCGCAGCCCGACGATCGAGGTGAAGACCGCGCGGCGCCCGCATCCCGCAGCTCCGCCTCCGAGAAGCCGCCCGTCAGCACCGCGATCGTCGGGACGCCCGCCTTCTCGGCCGCCTCGACATCCCACGGCGTGTCGCCGACCATGACGGCCTCGTCGGTGCCGAGCTGGTCGAGCGCCGCGCGGACGAGATCGGGCTCGGGCTTCGTGCGCTCGACGTCTGCGGACGTCGTCCAGCCGTCGACGAGATCCCGCGCGTCGAGCAGGTCGAGGTAGTGGTCGACCTCCTGCTCCTTGGCGGAGCTCGCGAGCACGACCTGGCGCCCGTCGCGCTTCAGGTCCTCGATCGAGCTCGCGGGCGCCCTCGAGCACCGACGTGCTCTGGATCGTGGCGAGGTAGAGCGCGCTCTCGGCGGCGCGGATGTCGTCGCCGGCGCGCTCCTCCACCTCGTCGCCGGCGACCGCGGCGACGAGCTGGTCGCCGCCCATCCCGATGTGGCGATGGATCCGCCACACCGGCAGCACGACGTCGTGCTGGCGGAACGCCATGTACCAGGACATCGCGTGCTGGTAGTTCGTGTCGACGAGCGTGCCGTCGATGTCGAGGATGGCTGCAGGCGGGGACATGGTGGGTGTCAGTACCCCGCTACGCCGTCGCGTGCGCCTCCGCGATGGCAGCCGCCAGCGCCCTGGAGTCGTCGACCGTGATCGCCACGATCGCCGTGTCGTCGCGCTGCGGCCCCGCCTGGAAGGTCGCGAGCGCGTCGTCGATGCGCGCGACGACCGCGACCGGGTCCGCCGGCGCGCCGTCGAGGAGCGCCAGCAGCCGCTCGTCGCCGAAGCGCCCCTCGTCACCCACGGTGTCGAGCACGCCGTCGGTGTAGAGCACGACCGTGTCCCCGTCCTGCACGGGCGTGTCGGTGATGTCCCACGTGGCGTCCTCGAAGACGCCCGCGATCGGGCCGGGCGCGCCGAGCTCGACGCGCTGTCCCGTCGCGGATCAGCACCGGCAGCGGGTGCCCGGCCGAGAGCGAGCCGAGCACCACGGCATCGCCGGGCCCGCGATGCAGACGCAGCACCGCCAGCGTGCAGAGCGCCAGCTCGGACTGCTCGACGAGCGCGCGTGTTGACCGCGGCGATCGCGTCCTCCTGCTCGCCCGTGTGCTGGGCGACCGACCGCAGCGTGTAGCGCGTCAGCCCGGTCAGGGTCGCGGCGCGCGCGCCCTGGCCCGTCACGTCGCCGATGCAGACCGTCCAGCCCGCACTGGTCGGGAACGCATCGAAGAAGTCGCCGCCGACGTCGTTGAGCTCCCCCGCGGGGCGGTACAGGGTGGCCGTCCGCAGCCCGGGGACGGGCGGCAGCTCTGGCGGGCGCAGGCCCGCCTGCAGCTCGCGCATGATCTCCGCGCGCTCCGCGGCGAGCCGGGCGTTGAGGACCGCGATGCCGGCCCGTTGGCCGAGCTCCTCGGCCAGCCACCGCTCCTCGCCGGTGAACCGCCGCTCGCGGCCCAGCGAGAGCGTGCCGAGCTGGGCTCCGCCGGCGAGCAGCGCCACGACGATCCGCTCGTCGCGCGCCGACCGGCTCGCGCCCGGCGCGGGCTGCAGGTCCGTCCGGGACGTCGATCACGCACCACTCGGCGAGCTGGGGACGACGACCGCCGCCACGCCGCCGAGGGTCCGCTCGACGGTCCGTCGCGGTCGCCAGCACCCTGGTCGCCTCCGCCAGCAGGCGCTGGCGGACCTCGGCACCCTTGACCTGCGTCACGTCCTCGATGACGTTGACGATCCGGTCGACGCCACCGTCGGCGTCGCGCAGGACGCTCACCTTGTTCAGCAGCCAGCGCTCCTCGCCGGTCGCGATCGACGACGTTGCGCACGAGCTTGGGCTCGGGGTGCTCCTCGCCCGCGATCGCGCGGAAGGCGGGGAGGTCGCGGAAGTCGAACGGGTCGCCGGCCTCGTCGTAGATGGAAAAGCGCGCCGTGATCGTCGCCCGGCGCGCCGTTGAGGATCTCGTCTGCGCTGCTCGCGCCGAGCAGCCGCACCGCCGCCTGGTTGACGTAGACGGTCGCGCCGTCGGGCCCGTTCATCGTCACGGCTTCCTCGAGCGTGTCGAGGGCCGCGCTCATGATCGCCTCGCTGCGCGCCGCGGCGCGACTCAGGCCCGTGTTGTCGAGCATGATCGCCATGCGGCCCTGCACGAGACCGGCGAACTCCAGGTCGGCCCGGCGTGTAGCGGCGCCCCGAGGCACCGATGAGGAGCGACAGCGCACCGAACGGCGCGCCGCGTGTCGCGAGCGGCAGCGTGATCGCCGAGCGCGGCGCCGAGGGCCGCGCAGCCGAGCGAGGTCCGCGTCGTCGGTCGCCACCTCGCGGAGCAGGTCGTCGTCGACGTCGGCTCGACGAGCGCCGTCTCGCCTGTGGCGATGACGCGCTGCGTCCCGGGGACGCTGGGATCGACGGGCGGGCGACCGCGCAGCCACGCCTCGGCGTCTCGCCCGGCGGGCCCGCGCACGCGCGCGCCGACGCGGCGGTCGAGGTCCTGGACGGCCAGGTCCAGCATCGCCGCATCGGCGTAGGCGGGGACGAGGAGGTCCAGCAGCGCGTCGGCGAGCTCCTGCACGCTGCGCGAGCCCGTGCGCCAGCTCGGCGAGCTGGCGCAGCAGCTCGAGCTGCCGGGCCGTCGTCGTGGCCGCCGCGCGCGCAGCAGCGAGATCGAGCACGGCGCTGACGCTCGACGGCCGCGACGACGACGAGCGTCACCGTCCACGCGGCGTCCCAGTCGCCCCAGAGACCGCTCAACGCGGCCGCGGCGACGCAGAACGACGAGACGACGATCGCGTCGCCACGCTCACCGAGGAAGCCGACGGCGAGCGCGATGATCGCGACGCCGGCGCGACGTGCGATCCGATGCGCGATGTCGACGCGGCACGATCGCCGCGGCGCCGACCAGTCCCGCAGGCAGCATGCGCGACCACAGCGGCGGCGCGAGCGCCGAGCGCACCCACAGCCGCGACGCGCCGCGTCGCGGACGGTCGAGCGGATGCGCCGCGGGATGGCCCATGCGCGGCCAACCCTACGTCGCGCTGCGCCCGGCCGACGAGCGTTAGCGTGCAAATCACCCGGAGCGAGGAGACCACGATGCCAGAGCAGCACCACCCTGACGTGCAGCGCCTGCTGGACCGGCAGGCGATCTCCGACTGCGTACACCGCTACTCGCGCGGCCTGGACCGCCATGACGACGAGATGGTCGCCTCCTGCTACTGGGACGACGCGATCGACGAGCACGGCGACTTCACCGGGAGCCCCGCCGAGTTCATCGCCTGGGCCAACGATCTCCACGCGACCTCCTTCCGCGGCCATCAGCACCACATCACGACGCAGACGGTCGAGATCGACGGCGACACCGCGCACGCCGAGAGCTACATCCTCGGCGTCCTCACCCGCAAGGGCGACGGCGAGGTCTCCGACATCGCCGGCGGTCGCTACCTCGACCGGCTCGAGCGCCGCGACGGCGAGTGGCGCATCGCAGCCCGCAAGGTCATGGTCGAGTGGTGCTGCGTCGTCGACGGAGCCGGCGCCCTGTTCGGCCCGCAGAACGGCTTCCCGGCACCGCGCTGGGACCGGCAGGACATCTCCTACGACCGGCCGCTCGTGGCGGGTCGCTGACCATGGACCTCGAGGAGCTCATCGCGCGGCAGGAGATCACGGACGTCCTGCACCGCTACTGCCGCGCGGTCGACCGGCGCGACCCCGATCTCCTGCGCAGCGTGTACCACCCCGACGCGACCGACGACCACGGCGTCTACTCCGGGCCCGTCGAGGGGCTCGTGGAGTTCATGCTCGGTGACGGTCTGGAGATGATCCACCACGCGATCTCCAACATCGTCATCGAGCGCGACGGCGACGTCGCGCGAGTCGAGTGCTACCTCGACGCCGTGCACCGCCGCGTCGACGACACCGGTAGCTGGGACGAGATGCTGAAGGCGCGCTACCTCGACCGGTTCGAGCGCCGCCACGGCGAGTGGCGCATCGCGCACCGCCGGGTCGTCTACGACTGGGGGCGCATCGAGCGCTCCACCGAGGGGTGGTGGGACACGCTGCCCGGCAACTGGACCTTCGGGTCGCGCGACCGCGACGACCCCGACTACACCGAGGGTCCGTGGCCATGGCCGCGGCCGCAGGAGGCGCAATGAGCACGAGCACGAGCACCGGCACCGTGCAGGCGGTGATCCAGCCCGACCTGGAGTACGCGACGGTCGGCGGGACGTCGCTGCGGCTGGACCTCTACACGCCGGCGGGGGCGACGACCGCGCTGCCCACGCTGCTGTACCTGCACGGCGGCGCCTGGGCCCTGGGCGACAAGTCCGACGCAGCCGTCGAGCGCCTCATGCCGCTCGTCGCCAACGGGTTCGCCGTCGCGAGCGCGAACTACCGCCTCGTCCCGTCCGTGACCTACCCCGCGCCGGTGCACGACGTGAAGGCGGCGATCCGCTGGCTGCGCGCGAACGCCGCCCAGTACGGGCTCGACCCCGACCGCATCGCCATCGGCGGCGCCTCCGCGGGCGGGCATCTCGCCTCGCTGGCCGCGCTGACGACGGGCGACGCCGTGCTCGAGGGCGACGTCGGCGACCACGTCGGCGTGTCCAGCGCGGTGGACGCCGTGGTCGCCTACTTCCCCGGCAGCGACTTCCTCGTCAGCGGCGGCCGCAATCCGCTGGAGAGCCAGATCCTCCCACCGCCGCCGACCGCGGCCCTGCTCGGCCTGAACCGCATCGACGACGACCCCGCGCTCGCCAGGTCGGCAAGCCCTCGGTTCCGCGTGCACCCCGGCGCGCCGCCGCATCTGCTCCTGCACGGCGATCGCGACACGATGGTCAACCACGAGCAGAGCCGCATCCTGCACGAGGCCCTGTCGGCCGTCGGCGCGCAGTCGCTCTATGTCCTGATCGCGGGCGCGGGCCACGAGGGGCCGGAGTTCGTCACCCCGGCGATCACCGCCACGGTGGCGGGCTTCCTCGCGGAGAAGCTCGCCTAGGAGGCGCTCAGCCCGACCTCGACCGCGGTGTCCGAGAACGTCGGCGCCCGGCCGAGGTCGGCGAAGCGGTGCGTGGTCACGGCGTTGACCGTCGTGCCGCCCTGGGCCGAACCCAGCCAGTAGCCCATCGGGCACACGACGACGCCCGGCGCGATGTCGTCGGACACCTGCGCCTGCGCGCGCAGCTCCCCGCGCTCGCTGCGGACGGTCACCTCGTCGCCCTCCCCGATCCCTCGTGATGCCGCGTCGTCGGGATGCAGGATCGCCTGGGGACGCTCGTGCATGAGCCGCAGTTGGCGATCGGCGTTGCCGTAGGTCGAGTTCATGAAGCCGTGTGCCTTCGGCGAGATCATCGCCAGCGGGAAGTCGGCGCTGCGCTGCTCGGCCGGCTCGTGCCAGTGCGGCAGCGGATCGACGGGGGCGCCGGACTGGTGCTCGTCGTAGCCCTCGCGGAACACGGATACGACGAAGTCGCCGCCCTCCGCCATCGACGCCTTGAGCTCGACGCGACCCGACGGCGTCGGGAACCCGCCCTCGGCATGCGGCGCGTACTCGTCGGCCGACGGGATGCTGAGCCGCGCCCAGCCCGTCTCCTTCAGCGATTCCAGGGTGATCCCCTCCAGCGACGGGTGCGACCAGTGCATCGCGCCGCGCAGCGCGTCCTCGTCGGACATCGTGAAGTGCTCGTCCGTCGAAGCCCATGCGGCGCGCGAGCCGCGCGAACATCTCGCGGTTGGACACCGCCTCGCCCAGCGGCGCGACCGCCGGCATGTTGAGCGTGAGGTACATCTGGCCCCACGAGAACACGAGATCCAGCTGCTCGGCCTGCGTCGTGTTGGGCAGCACGATGTCCGCGTAGCGCGCGGTGTCGGTCATGAACTGCTCGCCGACGACCGTGAAGAGGTCGTCGCGCGCGAGGCCCGCCAGGGTCCGCGACTGGTCCGACGCGACGATCGCCGGGTTGGCGTTGTAGACGAAGAGCCCCTGCACGGGCGGGTCGAGCTCGAGCTCGCCGGTGAGCGCCGCCCCGAGCTGCCACTGGTTGACGACGCGGGTCCCGGGACGGATCCAGTCCGGGCGGTGCATCGCGCCGATGTTCAGCGGAAAGGCCCAGTGCGAGAGCTGCAGGATGCCGCCGCCCACGTTGCGCCAGGCGCCGGTCAGCGCGGGCAGCGAGGTGATGGCGCGCACCGCCTGGCCGCCGGTCGCGTGCCGCTCGACCGCGACCCCGACGCGGATGGCCGCCGGCTGCGTCGTCGCGTACTCGGTGGCGAGCTGCTCGATGTCCTGCGCCGGCACGCCGGTGATCTGCGCGACCCGCTCGGGCGGGTAGTCGGCGAGGCGCTCGGCGAGCTCGCCGAAGCCGACGGTGTGGTCGCGGACGTACTCGTGGTCGACCAGGCCGTCGCGGACGATGACGTGCGCCATCCCCAGCGCGAGCGCGGCGTCGGTGCCGGGACGGATGGCGATGTGCCAGTCGGCGCGCTTGGCGGTCCGGGTGCGCAGCGGATCGATCACGACGACCTTCGCGCCGCGCTTGCGCGCCTCGGCGACGAACTTCCACATGTGGATGTTCGTGCTCATGAGGTTGCAGGCCCAGATGAGGATGAACCTCGAGTGCACGAAGCTCTCGGGATCGATCCCTGCGGTCGGCCCGACGGTCATGAGGTAGGCCGTCGAGGACCCGGAGTCGCAGAACGTCCGCTCGCTCACGCTGGCCCCGAGCCGGTGGAAGAACGGGTCGCCGACCGCGAGGCCGTTCAGCATCCCGAGCGCGCCGAGGTAGCTGTACGGGAGGATCGCCTCCGAGCCGTGCTCCGCGGCGATCGCCGTGAAGCGCTCCGCGATCTCGTCCTGCGCAGCGTCCCAGGAGATGCGCTCGAACCGGCCCCCGCCCTTGGCGCCCACCCGGCGCATCGGGTGCAGGATGCGCTCCGGGCTGTTCACCCGGTGCTCGTAGTCGTGGACCTTGGGGCACAGCGCCCCGGCGGTGAAGGGATGGTCGGGGTCGCCCTTGACGCCGGTGACGACGCCGTCGGTGACCGTGACGAGCATCGCGCAGGTGTCCGGGCAGTCATGCGGGCAGGCGCCGCGGACCACGTGCGTTCCGGTGGTGCTTGGGAGCATGTGGTCCGCGACGCTACCTGCGCGCTCAGGACCCGGTCAACGCCGCCGCGCGGTGCTGCTGCGCCACGATCCGCGGCTCCGGGCGCAACAGCAGCGCCAGCAGCCCGGCGGCGGCCAGGACGATCGCCTGCACGCGGAACGCCGCCTGGAAGCCCTCGACCGCGGCGACCGCGGGCGCCGTCCCTGCCGCGAGGGCCGCGTCGGAGTGGCTGGTCGCGATCGTGACCATGACGGCGATGCCGAGGACCGCGCCGATCTGCTGGCACGTCGTCAGCAGCGCGGACGCGCCGCCGCCGTCCCCCTCGCCCGCGCCGCCGGTCGCCGCGTTGATGAGCGGGACGAACGTCAGCCCGAGCCCGAACGCCGTCACGACCAAGGCCGGCAACAGGTGCGCGGCGTAGGCGCTCGTCGCCCCCAGCCCGCTCATGAGCCAGAGACCCGCGCCGCCGATGACCGGCCCGACGAGCAGCAGCCCGCGCGCCGAGCGCCCGTCGAGCGCCTTGGCGACAACACCGCTCGTCACAGCCATGACGAACGAGAACGGCAGGTACGCGGCGCCCGTCTCCAGCGCGCCCCACCCCAGCACGATCTGCATGTACAGCGTCAGGAAGAAGAACATCGCGAAGAGGCCTGCGGCACCGACGAGCATGAGCGTGTTGGCCGCCACGATCGTGCGCGAGCGCAACAGCTCGCGCGGGATGAGCGGCTCCGGCGAGCGCCGCTCGCGCAGGAACGCGCCGATGGCCAGGACGATCGCGACGGCGATCCCGCCCAGCGTCCAGGCCGAGGTCCACGGGTGCTCGTCGGTCCGCACGACGGTCAGGGTGAACGCGAGCAGCGCAGCCGTGCCCAGCAGCGCGCCGAGCAGGTCGGGCCGCGCGCGCTCCGTGTCCCTCGGCGGATCGGCCCGGACGACGTGCCGGACGAGCGGGACGACCACGAGGGCGACGGGCACGTTGATCAGGAAGACCCAGCGCCAGTCGAGCGCCTGGACGAGCGCGCCGCCGGCCAGGAGCCCGGTCGCGGCACCGATGCCGGTCAGCGCGGCCCACGCGCCCAGCGCCTGGGTGCGCTCCCTCCCGCTGGGGAACGTCGCCAGGAGGATGGAGAGGGCGGCTGGCGAGATCAACGCCCCGGCCAGGCCCTGGACGCCCCGGGCCGCGACGAGCACGCCGGAGCTGGGCGCCAGGCCGCACACCGCAGAGGCGGTCGCGAACGCGGCCAGCCCGAACATGAGCATGCGGCGTCGCCCGAGGAGGTCGGCGGCCTTCCCACCCACGAGCAGGAAGCCGCCGAGTGCGAGGAAGTAGGCGTTGGCGACCCAGGTCAGCCCGCTCTCGGAGAAGCCGAGATCGGTCTGGATCGAGGGCAGGGCGACGTTCACGATCGTGTCGTCCACCAGCAGCATGAACTGGCCGAGACAGACGAGGACGAGGATCTGGAACCTGCGGTCCTTCGGTGGTGCCAGAGACATCGGGGGGTATCTCCTACGTTCGACGAAGGTTCTTCTCCACTTGTAGAACTTTCTTCGCCGAGCGTCAAGGCGGTCTGCCACACTGCGGCCATGGCCGCTCCCTCCAAGCCGGCGACGGACCGCCGGACCGCGCTGCTCGACGCGGCGCTGCACGTCATCGGCACCCGCGGGCTGCGCGAGGCGACACACCGCGCCGTCGAGATGGAGGCGGGCGTGCCCCACGGCTCGGTCACGTACTACTTCGGCAACCGCGACGGGCTGCTCGCCGCGGCCGTCGAGCGGATGCGCGAGCTCGACGAGCACCGCGTCGCCGCCATGGCCCAGCAGCTCGTGATGGCGTTCGCGACGTCAGGGCGCGACGCGGTGATCGACGCCGTCTCGGAAGGCGGCGCGGCGATGTTCGAGGCCGACACCATCGTCGTGCTCGCGCGCTACGAGATGCTGCTGGCCGGCGCTCGTGACGAGGCGATCGGCCCGCTCATCCGCGAGTGCAGCCGCGTGTTCTGGGAGCTCGCCCGGCCGGTCGTCATCGCAGCCGGCTCGACGGACCCCGACGGCGACGCGCGCATCCTGATGGCCATGCTCGACGGCCTCTTCTTCGACCAGCTCACGAAGGGCGAGCGCGACCCGGAGCTGCTGCGGCGCGGCATCCGCCAGGCGCTGCTCTCCGTCGCCCCTCAGGCGACGTAGGCCCGGACGGCCTCCGCGGTCGCCGCGTCCGCCGGGAAGAACGACTCGATCGCCAGCTCCGCCACGGTGATGTCGACGGCGGTGCCGAACGTCGCGATCGTCGAGATGAACGACAGCTCGCCGCGCGGTGTGCGCAGCCGTAGCGGCACGCAGACGTCGCCCAGGTCCTCGAGCACGTCCGGTGCCGGCGGCGCCGGGTAGCCGGTCAGCTCGTCACGCAGCGACACGAGCTGCGGGTCGCCTGTCGCGGCGATCTGCCGCCCGAGCCGCTCGAGCAGGTGCGCGCGCCAGTCCGCGAGGTTGACGATGCTCGGTGCCATCCCACTCGGGTGCAGGCTCACGCGTAGCACGTTCACCGGCGCAGCGAGCAGCTCGGGATCGACGCCCTCGAGCAGCAGGCCGATGCCCCGGTTGCCCTGGATGAGCTCCCACGTACGGTCGACGACGGCGGCCGGGTACGGCTCGTGGCCGCGGAGCACGAGGTCCAGCGCCGCGCGGACCGGCTCCATGTCGGGCGCCTCGAGGTCGCGCTCGGCGTAGATCGGGGCGTAGCCCGCCGCCAGCAGCAGGCCGTTGCGGTCGCGCAGCGGCACGTCGAGCTGCTCGGCGAGGTGCAGCACCATCTCCGGCGACGGACGTGACCGGCCCGTCTCCACGAAGCTGACGTGGCGCGCGGACACGCCGGCCTCGAGGGCGAGGTCGAGCTGGCTCAGACGACGCCTACGGCGCCAGTCGCGCAGGAGGCTCCCGACACGGGCCGGGCTGGCGAGGTCCGTCATGGACCGACGGTACCGAACGGGGTCCACCCGACCCCGAGATCCATAGGCTCCGCGGCGCGGGGTCTCCAACCGCTTTCCCCCGGGTACTGCTCCCCCCAGCGATGGCCATCACGCTCAGGTCCGCGGACGTCTCTCCGCATCCATCACGCGGCCCCGACCGTGCGCTCATCGGCCGCCACCGGGCGAGCTGGTGGCTCGCAGTCGCGGGCGGACTGCTCGGGTCGATCGTCCTCCTCTGCCTGGCCGTCGGCGTGTACGGCGTGATCCGGACCGCCGAGATCCGCAACGACCTCGTCGACCGGCTGTATCCGGCCGAGACCGAGACCCTGCGCCTCACGACCGCGCTCGTGGACGAGGAGACGGGCATCCGCGGCTACGCGCAGACGGGGCGACAGGACTTCCTACAGCCCTACGTCGCCGGCCGCGCCGAGGAGGCCCGTGCGCGCGCGAACCTCGCGGACCTCGCGCGCCGGTCCGGCAGCGGGGAGTCGCTTCCCGGCGACCTCGCGCTCGTCGAGCAGCGCGCCGACGCGTGGCGCACGCAGTACGCCGAGCCGCTCATCGCCGAGGTGCGCCGGCAACCCGGCCGGCCCGTGCAGGGGTCGCGCGCCGACGACGGGAAGTCCCGATTCGACGCCCTGCGCGTGGCGCTCGCCCGGCAGGAGGCGGCCATTCTCGACGCGCGCGCCGCCGGCCGCGAGCGCCTCAGCGACGCGGTCCGCAACCTGGTCGCGGCGCTCGTCGTCATCGCCGTCGCGCTCGTCCTCGCAGCGGTCGCCTTCACGATCGTGGTGCGCCGCGCGATCTCCCAGCCCCTCGACCGGCTGGGCGGAGAGGTGCGCAAGGTGGCCCGCGGCGATCTGCGCCACGAGCTCTCGGGCGGCGGCTCGGCGGACATCGTCGAGCTCGCCGCCGACGTCGAGTCGATGCGCCGCCGGATCGTCGAGGAGCTCGCCGCCGTCGAGCGCGCCCGCGAGAGCCTTGAGCAGCAGACGGGCGAACTCGAGCGCTCCAACACCGAGCTCGAGCAGTTCGCCTACGTCGCCTCCCACGACCTCCAGGAGCCCCTGCGCAAGGTCGCGAGCTTCTGCCAGCTGCTCCAGCGCCGCTACCACGGCCAGCTCGACGAGCGCGCCGACCAGTACATCGACTTCGCCGTCGACGGCGCCAAGCGCATGCAGCACCTGATCACCGATCTGCTCGCCGTTCTCGCGCGTCGGGCGGACGGAGTTCACGCCCGCACCGGTCGACCTCGACGATGCGCTGCGCGAGGCGCTGGACAACCTCACCCGGCCGATCGAGGACAGCGGCGCGACGATCCAGTCCAACGGACTCCCGACCGTCATGGGCGAGCAGTCGCTGCTGGCCGCCGTCTTCCAGAACCTCGTGGGCAACGCCGTGAAGTTCAGCGGCGACGCGCCGCCGATCGTGCGCGTCGATGCGCGGCGTGAGGGGAATGACTGGATCGTGAGCTGCACCGACGACGGGATCGGGATCGAGCCGCAGTACGCCGAGCGCGTCTTCGCGATCTTCCAGCGGCTGCACCCGAAGGAGACCTACGAAGGCACCGGCATCGGCCTCTCTCTCACCCGGAAGATCGTCGAGCACCACGGCGGCCGCGTCTGGCTCGACACGGAGGTCCAGCGGGGGACGACGTTCCGGTTCACGCTGCCGGTGGCGGAGGACGTCGCGTCATGACTCCTCCCCGGCACGACCGCCGCCTGCTCGACGTCCTGCTCATCGAGGACGATCCCGGCGACGCGCTCATGATCCGCGAAGCGTTCGACCACCACGACATCAGGCACAACCTGCACCACGTCGCCGATGGGGTCGAGGCGATCCGCTTCCTGCGCCGGGAGGCCGAGTACGCCGACGCGCCCCGCCCGGACCTGGTGCTGCTCGACCTCAATCTGCCCCGGATGGACGGGCGCGAGGTACTGCGCGACGTCAAGGGCGACCCGGCGCTGCGTGCGATCCCGGTCGTCGTGCTGACGACGTCGGAGGCCGACGAGGACATCCTGCGCAGCTACGAGCTGCACGCGAACGCGTACGTCACGAAGCCCGTCGACCTCGAGCGCTTCATGGATGTCATGCGGATGACCGACGACTTCTTCGGGAACGTCGTGAAGCTGCCGCCGCGGGGCTAGCGGGTCACGGCGGCCGCGGCCGCGACGAGGACGACCGCAGGCCCGACGACCCACGCGAGCGCTCCCTTGACGTCGCTGTCGAGCAGCAGGAGTCCGACCACGAGGACGACGGCCGCCGACACGATCAGTCCGCACGCGACCCACGCGCGGGTGAGGGATGTCTGCGGTTCGGAGACGGTGCTGCCATGGGCGGCCGCTACTCTAGACATGCGGTCGACGACGTCGGCCGCGAGGCATGCTCGCTCAGGTCCCGCGTCAGACGTGGTTTCGGGTCAGCCGTCGCCTCCCGACAACGTCTGCGGCCACGCATGGCCGTGTAGGAGTTTCCTTGCCCCAGCAGTCCTTCGCCGATCTCGGCGTGTCCAATGCCGTTGCGCGCGCACTCAGCGAGCGCGGTATCTCAGAGCCCTTCCCCGTACAGCGCCTCGTGGTCGCCGACATCCTCGCCGGCCATGACGTCCTGCTCGCCTCCCCCACCGGATCCGGCAAGACGCTCGCCTTCGGCGTCCCGCTCGTCGACCGCATCCAGGCGACCGACCCGCGCCCCTCGGCGCTCATCCTCGCCCCCACCCGCGAGCTCGCGACGCAGATCGTCGAGGAGACGCGGCACGTCGCCCACGCACGCGCGCTGAAGATCGCCGCCGTCTACGGCGGCGTCTCGCTCGAGCGCCAGGCCCGTGAGGCGGCCCAGGCGCACATCGTCGTCGCCACGCCCGGCCGGCTGGAGGACCTCCTCCAGCGCCGCGCGTTCTCGCTCGCCAACGTGCGCATCCTCGTGCTCGACGAGGCCGACCGCATGCTCGACATGGGCTTCCGGCCCGCCGTCGACCGGATCGTCTCGCAGGTCTCGCACGACCGTCAGACCGTCTTCCTCTCCGCCACCCTCACGGGCGAGGCCGGGCGGATCGCCCAGGAGTACACGGTGGACGCGCGGCGTGCACGAGCACCGTCCCGCGCCGCAGCCGGAGGCCATGATCGACCACCGGTTCGTCGCCGTCCGCCACACCGAGCGCGTCGACGCCCTCCTCACCGAGCTGCGCACCGAGCGCGACCTGGCGCTCGTCTTCGTCCGCACGAAGCGCGGCGCCGACCGCCTCGTCAAGCGCCTCGGCACCCAGGGCGTGCAGGCCGTCGCCATGCACGGCGACAAGTCCCAGCGCCAGCGCGAGAAGGCGCTGGCCAGCTTCGAGGCAGGCCGCGTCGACACGCTCGTCGCGACCGACGTCGCCGCGCGCGGCATCGACGTCGACCGGATCTCGCACGTCATCAACTACGACCCGCCCGAGGACCGCGACGCCTACACGCACCGCGTCGGGCGCACCGGCCGCGCCGGGCGCAGCGGGATCGGCATCACGCTCGTCGACCACGACCAGGCGCGTGAGGTCGGCCAGATCGCGCGGGCGCTGAAGCTCGAGAGCGAGTTCGCCGAGAGCGGGCTGTCGGCGGGCGCACCGCCGGTCAGCGCACGCCAGCAGCAGCGCCGCGGCCAGGGCGGCAACCGCCGCCCGCGCCGCAGCCACGCCGGCGCGCGGTAGATCCGACCTGCCGGGCATCATCCCCGGCATGGATTTCGAGGAGAGCGAGCGCGCCCGCGACATGCGGGCGCGCCTGCAGGAGTTCACCGACGAGCACGTCCTCCCGGCGGAGGCCGTCTACGAGCGCCAGCTCGCCGAGTCCGGTGACCCGCACCACCAGCCCGCCGTCATGGAGGAGCTGAAGGCGACGGCGCGCGACCTCGGCCTGTGGAACCTCTTCCACCCCGACGAGCGGTGGGGAGCGGGCCTGTCGAACGTCGACTACGCCCCGCTGGCCGAGATCATGGGCCGCAGCCCGATCGGGCCGGAGGCGTGCAACTGCAACGCCCCGGACACGGGCAACATGGAGGTCCTCACGCAGTTCGGGACGCCCGACCAGCAGGAGCGCTGGCTGCGCCCCCTGCTCGACGGGGAGATCCGCTCGGGCTTCGCGATGACCGAGCCCGACGTCGCGAGCTCGGACGCGACGAACATCCAGATGCGCATCGAGCGCGACGGCGACGAGTACGTCCTCAACGGCCGCAAGTGGTGGACGACCGGGGCACTGCACCCGCACAACCGCATCCTCATCGTCATGGGCAAGACGGCGCCCGAGGCGCCGCGCCACCGCCAGCAGAGCATGGTGCTCGTCCCGCGCGACGCCGCGGGCGTCACCGTGCAGCGCGGGCTGCCCGTCTTCGGCTATCAGGACCAGGACGGCCACGGCGAGATCCTCTTCGAGGACGTCCGCGTCCCGGTCGAGAACCTCATCGCCGGAGAGGGCGAGGGCTTCCTCATCAGCCAGGCCCGCCTCGGCCCAGGGCGGATCCACCACTGCATGCGGACGATCGGCGCGGCCGAGCGTGCGTTGGAGCTGCTCTGCGTGCGTGCCGGCGAGCGCGTGACGTTCGGCGAGCCGGTCGCGAACCGCTCGAACATCCGCGACTGGATCGCCGAGGCGCGCATCGAGCTGGAGATGGTCCGGCTGCTCACGCTGAAGACCGCGTGGCTGATGGACACGGTCGGCAACAAGCACGCCCGCACGGAGATCGCGGCCATCAAGGTCGCGGCGCCGGACATCGCGCTGCGGATCATCGACCGGGCGATCCAGGTCCACGGCGCCGCCGGCGTCTCCGACGACTTCCCTCTCGCCCGGATGTGGGCCCACATCCGGACACTGCGGCTCGCCGACGGCCCCGACGAGGTGCACAAGATGACGATCGCCAGAGCCGAGCTGCGCAAGCACAGCGTGGGCTGAGTCGGTTCTCAGGGAGCGCCCAGGGGCGCTTCAGGCCGCGTTCACCGGCCCGGAGCAGCGTGTCTGGCAGATCAGCCAGACCCGAACCCCCCGGAGGCCCCTCCCATGCTCCTTCGCAAGTCCACCGCAACGCTCCTTGCAGGCGCCGCCGTCCTCGGCGGTGTGGTCGGCGGTGGCGCCGTCGTCGCGGTCGCCGGCGACGGGTCGACGACCACGACGACGATCACCGCGCCTGCCGCCACCGGGGCGACCGCCTCGTCGGTCGCCCCGACCGGGACGGCCGCCGCGGTCTACCGCCGTGCATCGCCGAGCGTCGTGCAGATCACAGCGGTGTCCACAGGCTCCGGCAGCTCCAGCGGTCCCGGCGGGGACGGCAGCTCCCCGTTCGGCGGCGGCGGCGAGAGCGGCGCCGGCGAGGCCACGGGCACCGGCTTCGTCATCGACTCCAAGGGCCTCATCGTCACCAACGAGCACGTCATCGACGGCGCCGGCAAGCTCACGGTGACCCTGCAGGACGGCACCGACATCAGCGCCACGCTCGTCGGCAAGGACGCGACGACCGATCTCGCGCTCCTGAAGATCGATCCGGGCTCGCACACCCTGCCCGCGCTGACGCTGAGCGACGACACCGGCCTCACGATCGGCCAGGACGTCTACGCGATCGGCAGCCCGTACGCGCTGCAGGGCACGCTGACGACCGGCGTCATCTCGCAGCTGCACCGGCAGATCACGTCGCCCAACGGCTTCTCGATCTCCGACGCGATCCAGACGGACGCCGAGCTCAACCCCGGCAACTCCGGCGGCCCGCTGCTGAACTCGCAGGGCGAGGTCATCGGGGTCAACGCCCAGGTCTACGGCGGCTCGCAGAGCGCCAGCGGCCAGGCGACCGGCGGCACCGGCCTCGGCTTCGCGATCCCGTCCAGCACGGTCAAGCGCATCGTCGGCCAGCTGGGCGAGGGCGGCACGGTCAAGCACGCCTACCTGGGCGTCGGCATCGCCGACGGCACCCAGGGCGCGAAGCTCGGCTCCGTGCTCGCCGACGGCCCTGCCGGCAAGGCCGGCCTCAAGGCCGGAGACGTCATCACGCAGGTCGGCGACGCGAAGGTGGCCAGCGGCGACGATCTCGCCGCCGCGATCTCCGACCTGGCGCCCGGCCAGAAGGTCACCGTGAAGGTCACGCGGGCCGGCGCGAGCAAGACGTTCGACGTCACGCTCGCCACACAGCCGGCGACGGCAACGAGCTAGGCGACGGCCGCTGCGCGGCCTTACGCGGCCAGCCCGTCGCAGAGCGACGGTCTCGCGTGTCCGTGGAAGCTCAGGGTTCGTGGTGAACTGCCGATCCAAGGGGGGCATGCGCATGCATCGCCCCTCTCGGTCGTTCCTCGCCGGCGTCGCGCTGCTCGTCGCGGCAGCGGCGGGTGCGGGCGTCGTGAGCTCCGGCACCACGGCGGACGCGCACACCACCGCTCGCATCGCGCCCGTGCCGTCGCCGCTGCCGGTGCCGCCCGTGCTCGAGATGGCCGCGCAGCGACTCGAGCGCGCACAGGCGGCGCAGCGCCCGCGGCCGCGCCGGCGCGCCGAGCGGGCGAAGCCGGCCAAGGCCTCCACGCAGACCGTCGACCCGACGAAGGTCGTGCAGCCCTCGACGAAGCGCGAGGGCCCCGACCGCGCCCTGGTGACCGCCGACGTCCTCGACAACGGCATCGCGCTCCCGCCCTTCGACGCGCCCCCCGAGGTGCGCGCCATCATCGAGTCCGGCAACGCCATCGCGCGCACGCCCTACAAGTGGGGCGGCGGGCACGGCAAGTGGCAGGACACGGGCTACGACTGCTCCGGGCTCGGTCTCCTTCGCCCTGGCCTCCGCGGGCCTGCTCGCCGGGCCGCTGGACTCCGGGCGACTCATGAGCTGGGGCTCGCCGGGCCCGGGCAAGTGGATCACGGTGTTCGCGAACGCGGGCCACACGTTCCTGGAGGTCGCGGGCGTCCGCTTCGACACGAGCGGGACCCGCGTCACGGGCTCGCGCTGGCAGGCGACGGGCCGCAGCACCGCCGGCTTCGTCGCGCGCCACCCCGCCGGCCTCTAGCCGTCGTCCTCGATCGGCTCGGTGTCCAGCCGCGTGCGGTCCGCCGTCGCGGAGCCGGTGCCCGGGTCGATCTGGACGAGGTCGACCGCCAGCGGCGAGAAGTCCGGCTTCACGCGGTAGGTCATCGCGGCGATGCCGATCGGGGAGCCGTCCTCGACGTTGGCCGCCCCACCGCCCCCCACGGTGCCGCCGTTGATGACCGTCACGGCGCCGATGCGGTCCAGCCGCGCGATGTGGGTGTGGCCGACCATGAAGACCAGCGGCGTCGTCCGCGGCGGGTCGGCGCGGAGCTCGTCGAACACGAGCTGGGCGAGCTGCGGGCTGTGCACCATCACCGCGTCCACCTTGTCGCGGATCGTGTCGAACCACGCCCGGAACTCCTCCTGCTGCTCCACGGACGGCCGTACCGCCGTGGTCGCGGTAGCCCTCGCCCGACTGGCGCTCGAGCGGGTCGTCGTACCCCGCGACGCGAATGCCCGCCTCCCGGACGACCCGTGCGCCGTAGCTGCCGTCCGGCATCAGGCGCCCGCGCCGGGTCAGCACGACTGCGCCCGCGCGGGCCAGCCGCCGGTCCAGCGTGTCGGAGTCGTGGTTGCCCGCGACGTACACGAACGGCCTGCCCGTATGGGCGATGCGGGCGACGAGGTCGATCTCCAGCGGGGAGCCTGAGTCGCTCAGGTCGCCGACGAAGAACAGCGGCCCGCGGTTCGCGGCCCGCTCGAGCGCGGGGAGCGCCAGCACGTTCGTGTGCAGATCCGACGCGATGGTCAGCCGCGGCAGGCCATCCAGCGGCGTGCGGCTCGCCGGGTCCGACACGAGACGCGCGAGGCCGACGAGCTGGGTGTCGAGCTCGTCGTCCAGGCGCGTCGCCGAGAGCCGCAGCGTCTGCAGCGCCTGCAAGCGCCCTCGGGATGTCCGGGCCGTTGGCGTAGTACTGGGGCTTGGGATTCGCGCTGAGCGACGGCGGCAGCAGGACCGCCACGCGCGAGCGTCGTGAGCAGCGCGGTCCCACCGGCGACCGGCAGGGTGACGCGCAGGCGCACGGGTGAGTAGGGCCGCGACGGCGAGCGCGACGAGCCCGCCGAACGCGAACCCCGCGACGAGCATCGCCACCAGCAGCGTGATGAGGAAGTTGCGCACCGCGCGACGTCGCCTCCTCGCGGACGGCGGCGACGTCGAGGTTGCCCGCCTGCGCGACGCGCACGACGGCGTCGCGGTCCACGGACCGCACGTCGACCGTCAGCCGCACGGGCAGCCGGACGCCGCGGAACCGCACGCCCCAGTCGACCAGCGGCGCGTAGATGTCGAGCGCGCCACGATGCCCCGGGTCGACGTCGAAGCGGACCGTCCCGACGGACAGCGTGCTCTCTGTCTGGACGACGGCAAGGGCGCCGTAGGCCGCCGACGAGCGTGGCGACGATCACGATCGTCAGGACGAGGGCCCGGCGCAACACGCGTCCCCAGGGTACGAGGAGCGTGGCAAGCTCCCCACCACATGCGCATCCGAACCTCCGCCCTGGCGATCGCGGCTCTCCTCGTCGGTCTGGCCGTCCACGCGTCCTCGGCGCACGCCGTCGTCGGCGGGTCGCCGGCCCTCATCACGAGCTATCCGTGGATGACGCAGCTCGAGTTGCGCGAGGAGGCCAAGAAGACCACCTTCTGCGGGGGCACCCTCATCGCTCCGCGCGTCGTGCTGACCGCCGCGCACTGCGTGGTCGGCGTGACCAGCCGACACGCGGGCCGTGTTCGGGCGCCAGGCGTTCGCCGGCGGCGCGCTCGCCTACCGGAAGATCGTCGGGGTATCGGTGGCCAAGCAGCGTCGCGCCGGCGAGCTCGCCGACCTCGCGCTGCTCTGGCTGGAGAAGGACGTGCCGATCACGCCGATCGCGCTGGGCGACCCGTCCACGCCGCCACCCCCGGCGGGCCAGCCGGCGACGGTCCTCGGCTGGGGGATCACCGCAAGCGGCGGCCAGCCCGACTCGGGACTGCTGATGGGGAACGAGGTCATCCGGTCGGTCAACGGCTGCCGCGGGGCCTACGCGAACAGGCTCGGCGTCCCGAACATCGACGCCGCCCTGGACATCTGCGCCCGCCCCACGGCCCCAGGGGGTGCCTGCAGCGGCGACAGCGGCGGCCCGCTCGTCATCGGGGACGCGACCGACCGGCTTCCGGCAGGTCGGGGTCGTCTCCTGGGGCGACAACCACGACCGCTGCCGGTCGCGCGTCCCCACGATCTACATGCGCGTCGACCGGGGTGAGAGCCGCCAGTGGCTCGACGAGGAGCTCGCGGGTGGCAAGCCGGACCTGTCGCTGCGCCGCCTCCAGCGGATCCTGCGGGGCGCGGGCGTGCTCGGGTAGCGCAGCAGCCGCGCCCGCTCGCGCAACAGCGCGACGACCTCGCGCGCTGCGACGGAACGGGTCAGCGACGGCGGTGCCGTCCTCGACCGCCAGGACGGCCCAGGGCTCATCGTCGACGAGTCCGATGAGCAGCGGTCCCTCGGGAACCGGCGGCGCAGTCGAGCGCGGCGAGCCGCGCGACGGCGCCGGTGTCCTCGGCGCCCGGCGAGCCGGATCGTCACGCTGTGCATGCCGCCTCCACGAGCGTCTCGGCGATCCGCTCGCTCCCGGCCCGTTCGCCGAGCTCCGGGTGCCACTGCAGGCCCAGGGCGAACCGGTGCGCGCGGACCTCCAGCGCCTCGGGGAGTCCGTCGCCCGCCCGCGCGCTGATGTGCAGGCCGGGGCCGATGCGTCGCACCGCCTGGTGGTGCCAGGACACGACGTCGTCGGACGCGGCCCAGCGCGC
This sequence comes from uncultured Solirubrobacterales bacterium, assembly GCA_963837655.1. Classification (GTDB taxonomy): domain Bacteria; phylum Actinomycetota; class Thermoleophilia; order Solirubrobacterales; family Solirubrobacteraceae; genus CAVVSD01. The sequence continues at coordinate 115,998 of CAWIOK010000014.1, read as the reverse complement.
GCCGGGCGAGCGAGTCGGGCTCCGTCGCGACGGCATGCGCCTCGGTGCGGTGCGCGCGTGCGTTCATGCCCGCCTCGCCGATGTCCTGGTGCAGGTCGCCGCCGTGCAGCACGTTGAGCAGCTGCGCCCCGCGGCAGACGCCGACGACCGGGATGTCGTCGCGCAGCGCGGTGCGCAGGGCGGCGAGGTCGCGCAGGTCGCGGTGCAGATCGGTCGGCCCGAGCCGCTCGCTGCGCGGCCTGCCGGTACAGGCGCGGGTCGACGTCGTCCATGCTGCCCGAGAGGACCAGCCCGTCGGCGCCGGCCATGTCGAGGCCGACCGTCTTGCGGTCGACGATGCGGACGCGCGCGCCGGCCCGCTCGAGCCAGGCGACGTAGCCCGCCGGCTCCTCGTTGCCCATGAGCAGCAGGATCGTCGGGCGCGGATCGTCGGCGCGCAGCCGGGCGAGCGCGACGGCGAACGCGTCCCGCGCGCTGGCGACGCGCTTGCGCGCCGCATCCTCGGAGATGTCGAGCACGTCGCCGAGCTCGCGCAGCGACAGACCCGCCTCGTGGCGCAGGAGCAGGATCAGGCGCTCGTGCGCGGTCAGCGTCGCCAGCGCCTCGCGCGCATCGTGCTCGACGTCGTCGCGCGCCGGCGCCACGTCGGTGAGGGCGACCTCGTCGCGCCGGCGCCTGCGGCGCAGCTCGTCGAGCGCGAGGTTGGTCGCGGTGCGGTGCAGCCAGGAGCGCAGGGCCGGCGCCGGCATGTCGCGGGGCGCCGAGCGCCAGGCGCGTGCCAGCGTCTCCTGGCGGAGGTCCTCCGCGGTCTGCGCGTCGCCCACCATGCGCGCCGCCCGCCGCGTGAGCGGGCCGATCTGCTCGGTGAGGACGGTCTCGAAGGTGATGGTCGTCATCGCACCCGTAGAGACGTCCGAGCGCGTCAGGACCGGACAGCGCCCGTCAGCGGACGCCGAGCGCCGGCCATCGACCGCGCCTCGTGCGCACGCGGGACGAGGCGGCCGGCGGCGGCCGCCGCGAACAGGATCGACACCCAGATGAACGCCGCCAGGCAGACGTGCACCCACACGATCTCCGCTCGGGAGCTTCGTGTTGTACTGGATGAGCCCGATCGTGCCCTGCGCCGCGATGAGGCAGCACAGGAGCGTCATCGAGCGCAGCGCGCGAGCGTTCCCGCGCCGCCGCACGAGGATCCAGACGAGGACCGCGGCGAAGCCGAGGATCGTCGCCATTCGCCCGTGCTGGTGCACGACCCAGCTCAGCGTGTCCGTGCCGCGCCACTCGAGGCGGTCGATCACGTCGCCGGTCCCGGCGCCGCCCGCGTGGGGGCCCGACGCCGTCGCCGCGGTGCCGAGGAAGACGGTCGCCGCGCCGAGCGGGACGAGCGCCCGGACCGCCCAGACCGTGACCCGGTCGGTCGACCGCGGGCGGCTGCCGGGTTCGTGGCGCGAGCGCCACAGCAGCGTGACGGCTGCGGTCGAGGAGCAGCATCGAGAGGATGTAGTGGCCCATGACGAACCCGGGCGCGAGGTGGTGCTTGACCGTGAAGCCGCCGAGCACGGCCTGCCCGACGACGCCGAGCGGCAGCAGCAGGCCGATCGCGGCCAGGTCGCGGCGGTAGGGCCGGCGGCGGAACGCGAGCAGCCCGGCGGCCGCCGCGGTGATGCCGACGAGCCCGGAGAGGACGCGGTTGCCGAACTCGATGAGCGCGTGGGTCTGCAGCGGCGGGGCGACGCCGCCGCCGCACTGCGGCCAGTCCGGGCAGCCGAGGCCGGAACCCGTCAGGCGGACGCCGGCACCGGTCATCACGATGCCCATGAGCATGAACAGCGCCCAGAAGGCGACCCGGGAGTACTGCTCGGGTGTCAGTGTCGGCATGCGACGCACGGGGACCGTCACAGGTTAGGCTGCGCGCCCCGATGGAGCGACTTCCCACGCGCCTGCAAGGCCCCGTCCTGCTCGCGCCCCCGGTCCACGGCGACGCGCGCGGCTTCTTCCACGAGAGCTACCGCGTCGACGCGCTGGACGCGCCGAGGGCGTCGACGTCGCCGTTCGTGCAGGACAACCACTCGCGATCCGGCCGCGGCGTCGTGCGCGGCATGCACGTCACCCTCGGCCCCGGCCAGGCGAAGCTCGTCCGCTGCGCCCGCGGCAAGATCTGGGACGTCGTCGTCGACGTGCGCACCGGCGTCGCCGACCTACGGCGAGTGGGAGGGCTTCGAGCTCGACGACGAGTCGATGCACCAGCTCTACGTCCCGCTCGGGTTCGCCCACGGGTTCTGCGTGCTGTCGGAGATCGCCGACGTGACCTACAAGGTGTCGTCCTACTACGACCCGGCGCACGAGCGCGGGTTCGCCTTCGACGATCCCGACGTCGGCATCCCGTGGCCGTCGGACATCGAGCTGCAGGTGTCCGAGCGCGACCGCACCGCGCCGCCGCTGTCGGCGCTGCGGCCGGATCTGCCCTTCTGACCGAAGGAGCCGCGCCATGTTCATCGAGTCCCGCCCGCCCGACGATCCCGGCGAGGCGGCCGGGATCTACGACGCCGACCGGGCGACGTACGGCCACCTGCCGAACTTCACGCGGGCGTTCTCGCTGCGCCCGGACGTGCTACACCGCGTGGCGCGGGCTGAACGGCGCGATCAAGGCCGACGATGGACCCGCGCCGCTACGAGCTCGCGAGCGTCGCCGCGCGCGCTGCGATGCGCTGCTCGTACTGCATGCTCGCCCACGGGTCGGTGCTGGCCGGCAAGCCACATGGACGCCGCGCGAGGTCCAGGCGATCGCGGAGGGCGACCTGCAGCGGCCTCTCGACCCGCTCGACGCCGCCGTCATGGAGCTCGCCGAGCGGGTCGCGCTCGACGCAGCCGACATCACCGCAGGCACGACGTCGACGAGCTGCGCGCGCTGGGCCTCCCGGACGCCGAGATCCTCGACGTCGTGCTCGCGGCGGCCGCGCGCTGCTTCTTCGCGAAGGTCCTCGACGGCGTGGGCGTTCTGGCCGACGCCCGGTTCGCCGGCATGGAGCCCGGGTTGCGGGACGCGCTGGTGGTGGGACGGCCGATCGAGGAGGAGTAGCGGAAGCAGGAGCGTCGCCGCCTGAGTCAGCACGCTCGCTCGACACACGGCGGATCTGTCTAGAGCACGCATACGGTGCCCTAGACAGATTTCGCGGCCAAACTGGCACCTCGCCGCTGGCGTTCACGACCGGCCGACCTCCTCACCGCCTGCCGAGCCGTCGGACCGGGTCGATGCCGACGACCCGGCCGGCCCCCTGGCACGGAGCACCGCGGCGACCGGCAGGAGCGAGCGGCCGCGGTAGACACCGATCTCGACGGCGTCGCGAATCCCGAACGCCGCGATGAGGTCGGCGAAGACGAGCGCCTTGGTGAGGCTCGAGCCGCCGCCGAAGTCCAGCGGGACGGCGGCGACGATCTCGGCGAGGAGCGCGCGCGTCTCGGGGGTGACCCGCGAGCCGTACTCGGGCATCAGGCCGCGGTCCGCGCGACGACGGCGTAGTCGCGGTTCCCGTAGATGTCGGAGTCGAAGTCCCCCGACTCGACCGGGAAGACCACGTCGCCGGACGCGAAGCCCGCCAGGCGGCAGTGCGCCAGCAGGACCTCCGGGAACACCGGGTGGTGGTGGGTCGTGTCGGTCCAGAAGGCCTTCAGGGCCGCCGGGTTGTGCGGGTTGACGGTCTCGAAGATCGCCATCCCGCCCGGCGCGAGCTTCGCCGCCGACAGCGTCAGCAGCTCCGTGAGCTGCTCCGCGCTCAGGTGCTCGACGACCTGCGCCGCGAACACCGCCGGGATCGTCGCGTCGTCGTAGCCGCGCAGCGCAGTCGCCGCGTCGGCCAGCTCGACGTCGTGGCCCTTCTCCCGGCAGCGCTCGACCATCGTCGGGTCGAGGTCGACGCCCTTGCCCTCGATCCCCGCGTCGCGCAGCCCGTCGAGCAGCTCGCCGCGGCCGCAGCCGAGGTCGAGCACCCAGTCGCACTCGGCGAACATCTGCACGTAGCGCTCCTGCGCCTGGCGGAGATCCTGCTCGTCGCCGCGGAAGATGTCCTCGAAGCCGCGGTAGCCGGTGGCGTCCAGGTGGGCGTCGCGGAAGCCCAGCGCTCGGCGCCCGCGTCTCGTCGACGTAGGAGATCGCCGGGATGGGTCGAGGCCGGGCCGGGCCCGGACGCCCTCGAGCATCCGTGCGACCTCGTCGCCGTTCGCCGACGCGAAGCCCGACTGCCCGAAGACGCGCTCGAAGCGCTTGACCTGCGCGTCCAGCCGCCGCAGCTCGGCCTGCGTGTCGACCACCTGGTCGCGCAGCAGCGTGTCGAGCTCGCGCAGCGCGTTGACGACGAAGCCGTTGAGCTCGTCCTGGTGGTACGTGTACGGCCGCATGGCCGTCAGCAGCGCCCGCCGCGCTGCGCCCTTCGCGCCGCCGGTCTCGGCGGCGTCCTTCGTAGCGTCGAACGTCGCCTTCACCGCGGCGGTCTCCACGTAGGAGTGCGGCAGCCCGGGTGCCGGCGCCGACGCGTCGTGCGCCACGGCGCGGCGGCGCGACAGCCCGCTCAGGCGCCGCAGCCGGGTGCGCGCCATGTCGCCCGACGGCCTGCAGCGAGAAGTGCTGCGCGACGTCCATCCGCCCGCGCTCGGCGCGCGTCGGCGGCCTCCTCGCGCTCCTCCCACACCCGGCGCATGAGCTCGGCGGCGTGGTCGATGTCGGGCTCGGCCCACGTCCCGTGCGCCGGGTAGTTCTCGCCCTCGGGGCCGACGAGCGTCTCCTCGTAGTCGACGAGCCACGAGTTCGCCGGGGTCATGAAGTCGACGTTGCCGCCGAAGCCCGTCCCGATGACCGGCTTGCCGAGCGCCATCGCCTCGCCGAGCGTCAGCCCGAAGCCCTCCGAGCGATGCAGCGAGACGTAGGCGTCGCAGCGGTTGATGAGGTTCACGCGCTGCTGGTCGGTCACGAAGCGGTCGACCACGACGATGTCGTCGCGCCCGCCGGCCGCCGCCCGCAGCTGCGCGAGGCGGTCGGGCTTGTAGTCGCCGTTGAAGCTCTTGAGCAGCAGCCGCGGCCCCTCGCCGGGCTCGAAGGCGCGGATGAACGCCCGAACGAGCCCGAGCGGGTTCTTGCGCTGCAGCGTCGACCAGAAGTCGAAGAGGAAGAGGAACGTGAACGCGTCGCCGCCGAGCGCGAAGCCGATGTCGTCGCCGCTCGGCTGCGGGATCTCGATCGGCAGGGGGACGCGGACCACCGGGCACGGCGCGGAGTGGCTCAGCAGGTCGGCGACGTAGCGCGAGTAGACCCAGATCTCGTCGACGAGCGCGAACGCGGAGTCCCACGACGCGGGGATCGCGTCGGTCTCCCACGCCCACACGCCGATCGTGTAGCGGTCGCGGAACCGGTCGCGCCCGGCCTCGGACACGAACTGCGGCAGCTCGGGCGCGTTGACGCAGACGAGGTTGAACGGGAGCTCGCCCTCGTGCTCGAGGTCGGCGAAGTCGGTCGTCTTCACCTCCGCGCGGGTGCCGTCGTCGCTGTGCACCTCGGGCATCCGCAGGTCGACCGTCGTGGTCCGCACCGGGACGCCGCCCGCCTGCAGCGCCGCGACGTACAGCCGCGCGGCCTGGCCGAGGCCGAGGCCGCCGCGCAGGTAGCCCGCGACGTCGACGCCGATGGAGGAGGCGAGGCTGGACTGTGAGGCGCTCATCGCCCGAGGAGGCTACGAGCCCTCGCGCTCGCGGCGCTGCCTGGCCAGCTCCGCCGCGAGCGACGACTGCGCGGCGGCGAGGCCGCGCACCCGCTCGTCGAGCGTCTGCAGCGCCCGCAGGAGCTCCTCGTCGACGAGCCGCTGGTGCACCGCGTAGGGCGCCAGCGCCCGGAGCACCGCGGCGCGCACCGCGCCGCGGGCGCCCTCGGCCGCGCCCGGGCCCGGGCCGCTCCGCACGCGCGCCCGGGCGGCGCCGAGGTCGAGGCCGTCGACCGGTCCCGCCCGCGGCGGCCACCGGCGCGCGGACGATCCGGGCCAGCCGGGCCGCCATCGCGGCGCCCGCCGCCGACGGGTCGTGGCCGCGCGCGACGTCCTCCCGCGCACGCGACGCCCGCCGCGCCGCCTCCTCGGGCGCGCCGCGCACGCGCGCGCAGCTGCGCGGCCGCGTGGTCGAGATCGGGCTCGGCCCACTCGCCGTCGGCCGGGTAGGGATCGTGGCCCGGGCCGATGCGCACGGGGCGGTGGTCGACGAGCCAGGCGTTGAACGGCGTCAGGAAGTCGCGCGTCCCGCCGTAGTCGGTGGCCACGACCGGCACGCCGAGCAGCGCCGCCTCGGCGAGCGCGAGCCCGAAGCCCTCCGAGCGGTGCACGGACAGCAGGCAGTCCAGCAGGCCGATGAGCGCGTTCTTCTCCGCCGCCGGCAGGTCGCGGTCGATGACGTGCACGTGCGGGTGCGTCGCAGCGGCGTCGAGCACCGCGCGGTGCGCCGCGGGGTCCATGTCCGAGCGCAGCGTCTTGACGACGAGCGCCGCGCCGTCGCCCGGGCCCGAACGCGCGGGCGAACGCCTCGATCGCGCCAAGCGGGTTCTTGCGCTGCGGCGACGCTGCCGTAGTCGAAGGCCAGCCCGGCAAGCCACGCGTCGGTGCGGCAGCCCGAGCGCCTCGCGGCCGACCGGCGCGACGACGGGCTGGGCGACCGGCGTCGGCACGTGCACGACGGGCACCGGCGAGACCGCCGCGATCGCGTCGGCGACGAACCGCGATCCCGCCCAGACCTCGTCGAGCCCGTCGAACCCACGCGCCCAGTGCGCGGGGAACGACGCGACCTCCCACCACCACAGACCCACGACGTGGCGCCCGTCGAACGGCTCGGGCCCGAGCTCGTCGCGCACGCCTGGCATCCCGTCCGGGTTCACGCAGACGAGCGTCACCGGGTGCGGCGCCGGGTGGGGGCCGGGCACCGCGGGCGCACCGCGGCTGGAGACGGGCAGCTCGGCGACCGGGCGTCCCGGCCGCCAGCAGCGCGCCGCGCACCTGGCGCGCGGCCTCGCCGACGCCGAGGGTCGCGCCCAGGTACCCCGCGAGATTGACGCCGACGGCGCTCACGGAGCGGCATCATGGCTCACTACGCTCCTTCCGTGCCCGCGCCGCCCGATGACGTGGCCGTCAGCGTCGACGGCGTCTCCAAGGCCTTCCGCCTCCCGCAGGAGCAGGTCCACACGCTGAAGGAGCGCGTCGTCCACCCGCTGCGCCGCCGGAGCTTCGACCGGCTGCAGGCGCTGCAGCGACGTGTCGCTCGAGCGTCGGCAAGGGCGAGTTCTTCGGCATCGTCGGGCGCAACGGCAGCGGCAAGAGCACGCTCATGAAGTGCCTCGCCGGCATCTACAGCGCGGACGCGGGCGAGATGTGGCTGCGTGGGCGCATGGCTCCGTTCATCGAGCTGGGCGTCGGCTTCAACCCCGACCTGACCGCCCACGACAACGTCCTCCTCAACGCCGTCATGCTCGGCCTCACGCCCGAGCAGGCCGACGCGCGCTACGACGCGATCATCGACTTCGCCGAGCTGCGCGAGTTCCAGGACCTCAAGCTCAAGAACTACTCGTCGGGCATGCAGGTGCGCCTCGCGTTCGCGGTCATGGTCCACGTCGACGCGGACCTCCTGCTCATCGACGAGGTGCTCGCGGTGGGCGATGCCTCCTTCCAGCAGAAGTGCTACGACGTCCTCCACCAGGCCAAGCGCGACGGGCGCACGATCCTGCTCGTCACGCACGACATGGACCAGGTCCAGCGCTTCTGCGACCGCGCGATGCTGCTGGAGCGCGGCGACGCTGGTCGCGCTCGGCGGCGCGCGCGACGTGGCGCGGCGGTACACCGAGCTGAACTTCGCGCCGCAGCGCGAGCTCGCCGGGCGGGCCCTCGCCATCGAGGACGAGCACCGGGCCGGCGCGGTGGGCGCGGCGACGATCGTCGAGTGCTGGCCGCAGGACGGCGAGGGCGTTCGGACCGAGACGCTCGAGCAGGGGGCTCTCGGTCGCGATGTGCATGCGCGTGCGCTTCCTGGCCGAGACCGACGACCCCGTCTTCGTCGTTCGACGCTCCGCGACGCGGACGGCCGCGCGTCTTCGGCGCCTCACGGAGTGGGACGAGCGCCGCAGGGCGACGTTCGAGCCGCGGGCGAGGCCGCTCGACGTCGCGCTGACGTTCGACAACTGGCTCGCCCCCGGGCGCTACGTGCTCGCCGGCGAGAGTCCGCCACCCCGGCAGCGGCCGCCGGATCACTCGCCGAGCGAGGACGAGGCGACGCGCTTCATCGTCACCGGGCACGCGCAGCGGGCGGCGGCGCCGTCGACATCCCCACGCCTTCTACTACTTCCAGCGCGGCGAGCGCGTCCGAGCGCCTGGCGCATGAGCGACGTCGCCTACCGCGTCACCGGGCCCGGCGTCGTTCCGGGACGACCCCCGGCGCTTCTGGCACCTCACGCTGACGCTCGCGCGCACCGACTGGAAGGTGCGGTTCTTCGGCTCGGCGCTCGGCTACCTGTGGTCGCTGCTGCGGCCGCTGATGCTCTTCGGGATCCTCTACCTCGTCTTCAGCGAGGTCGTGGGCGCCGGCGACGGCGTCGAGCACTACCCGATCGTGCTGCTCAGCGGCATGATGCTCTACTTCTTCTTCGGCGAGGTCACGGGCGCCGCGACGACCTCGCTCGTGGACCGCGAGGCGCTCGTGCGCAAGGTCGGCTTCCCGCGCATGGTCGTGCCGCTCGCCGTCACGCTCGTCGGCGCGTTCAACCTGCTGCTGAACCTCGTCGTCCTCGCGATCTTCCTCGTGCTGAACGGCGTCTCGGTGCGCTGGAGCTGGCTGCTCGCTGCCGATCCCGTCCTGCTCGTCGGCGTTCTCGCGACCGGGACGGGGATGCTCCTCGCCGCGCTCTACGTGCGCTTCCGCGACATCAAGCCGATCTGGGACGTCTTCCTCCAGGCGCTCTTCTACGCGACGCCGATCCTCTACCCGATCAGCTCGTGCAGGAGAAGTCCGAGACGCCTCGCGCACCTCATGATGGCCAGCCCGCTCGCCGCGCTCATCCAGGCGACGCGGCACCTGCTGCTCGGGAACGACACGCCGTCGGCGGCCTCCGCGATCGGTGGCGCCGTGTGGCTGCTCATCCCAGCGGGATCCTCGTCACCGCGATGGTGCTCGGCTTCTACGTGTTCGAGCGCATGGCGCCGCACCGCCGCGGAGGAGCTCTAGCCGAGGCTGCCGGAGCGCTGCGCGCCGCGACCGGAGCGCTGGCCGACCCGCGTGCGGTCGGACTCCGCCGCGGCGGCGAGACACTCCACGATCGCCTCGATGTCGCCGTCGGAGATGTCGTTGGCCATCGGCAACGACAGAACTCGCGACGCCAGCTCCTCGGTGCGGCGCAGGTCGCCGGCGACTGGCGCCGACGCGAACGCGGGCATCCGGTGGAGCGGCACCGAGAAGTAGGTCCGCATCTCGACGCCGTGGCACTTGCCGCGCTCGAGGGCCCCAGCGCGGATGCCGATCGACGGTGCGAGCACGGACACGAACTGCCACGCCGCCCCGTCCGCTCCGCGTTGCCGCTCGAAGCCGAGCGGCTCGAGCGCGGCGAGCATCCGCTCCGCCGCCCTGCGTCTCGCCGCCAGGACGTCGGCGTAGCCGTCCAGGACCGCGAGTGCCGTCGCCGCCGGCCATTCCGCGAGCTTCGCGTTCAGCCCGATGTCCTCGTCCACCGTTCCGTCGTCGAAGCCGAAGTTCGTCAGCCTCCGCATGCGGGCTGCCAGCTCGGGATCGCAGGTGGTCACGAGCCCGCCCTCGCCGACGGCGAACGGCTTCGTCGCGTGGAACGAGAAGACCTCGGCGTCCCCCTGGCGGGCCAGACGCACTCCCTCCTCGTCGGTCGCGCCGAAGCCGGCGGCGGAGTCGACCAGCAGCGGAACGCCCGCCTCCGAGGCAGCGCGCTCCCAGGCGCGGCGCACGGCGAGGGGCGGCGGCGTCCCGAACGTCGAGGCCGCGAACACCGCGCCGACCGTCGAGGACCGCGCGCGCAGCGAAGCCTCCAGGGCGACCGGATCGAGATGCCACCCGTCCGGCTCGACGTCGACGAACACCGGCTGCAACCCGGCCCACAGCACGGCATCGACCGTCGCCGCGAAGGTGAACGACGGCATGAGCACCTCGCGCCGGCGCGGCGCGCTGCCGGTCATCGCGCGAAGCGCCACCATCAGGCCGAGGGTCGCGTTGGCGACCGGGACGCACGAGACGGACGGCCCGAGGTACCGCTCGAGCCGCTCGACGAGCAGCGCATGGCACGGGCCGCCGTTCGAGTACCAGCGTGCCTCCTCGGCCAGCGCGAAATACGACTGCACGTCGCGCGACGGCGGCAGCTGAGGGGCCTGGAAGCGGATCATCGATCGCCCCACAGCGACCGCGGGAAGTAGTCGAAGACGACCTCGTCGACCATCGCGAACCGGACGCCGGCCCGCAGCATGCGTCGCGCCCGGTGCCAGTCGCCGGGCTCGTCGAACAGCGCCGCCGCGAGCTCGTACCGGAACAGCCGCGCGATGTCGCGGTGCTGGATTGCGCACTGCCAGCCGAAGCGATGCGTCTCGGGAGGGAACCCGCCGATGACCTCGCGCGTCCCGTCGGGCGCGTGCTGCTCGAACCTGCCGTAGACGATCTCGTCGCGCCGGGCCTGGGCGGCAGCGACGAGCGTCGCGGCGTGGTCGGGTCGCAGGGTGTCGTCGTCGTTGAGGATGACGATCCACCCGCCGCGGGCGAGCTGCATCGACCGGTTGAGCGGGGGCGTGCCCGCGACGAGCCACCGGCGGCGCGGGTCCGTGGGATACGGCCCACGCACGGCGAGGTTCTCGTAGCGGACGCGCGACTCGCCGAGGGCCTCGATGGCGGCGGCGGTCTCGGGCGGCGCGGTGTCGCCGACCACGACGACCTCGATGTTCGCGTAGTCCTGGGCGAGCGCCGAGGGGATGGCCTTCTCCACGAGCCCGGCGTGGTTCGTGTAGGTGGGGATGCAGATGCTGACCAGCGGCGCCGGGTCCGTGAACGGGGCGGCGTAGCCGGGCCCGATGCGGATCGCGTCGAGCAGCCGGCGGGTCGCCGCCTCGTCGTCCAGCGCGAGCTGGCCGATCTCGACGAGGTCGTCGCGCAGGGCGGACATCTTCGTGTCGAGCGCGGACGCGCCCCGGGCCTGTTCGGCACGCAGTGCGTGGACCTCATCGCGTAGCGCACGGACCTCGCCGGTGAGGACGGCGAGCCGGTCCTCCGCAGGCGCCGCCGGCGTCCGCTGACGACGTCGTCGTGACCGCGCGCTCGTCGTCCCGGGCGCGAGGTCCATGGCTTGCAGACGCGCCCGCGCGCCGACCCGGACGTCGAGGCGCTCGCGGACGCGACGCGCACCCGACGCGCCGATCGCGGCCGCCGCGCCAGGGTCGGCGAGGACCCCTCGCACGCCGTCGGCGAACGCCTCCGCGGTCGCGGGGACCTCCAGGTGGTCGACACCCGGGCGCAGCGCGCGGTGATCGGCGTCGGGATTGGCGGTGATGAGCAGGAGGCCCGAGCTCACCGCCTCGCCCGCCGCCGCCGTCGGGAACCCGTCGGTGATCCCACCGTCGCCCGCCGCGTCGCCCGGGAGCTCCGCGGTGACCGGGGACAGGAACACGTGGCACCGGCGGTGCAGGTCGCGCAGCTGCTCGCGCTGGAGCCAGCCGTGGAAGGTGACCCGGTCCGCAGGGCCGTCCCAGCTCGCGGCGTCGTGCGGCCCGACGACGTGCAGGTGAACCGGCTCGCCGACGAGCAACCGGAACGCGGCGAGCGCCACCGCAAGCCCCTTGCGCGGCTTGGCGTCGGCCGCGAAGAGCAGCTCGAGCGGACGCGCCCCGAAGTCCCGCGGTCCCTCCGCGTAGAACGCGGTGTCGAGGATCGCGGGCTCGATCTCCGACACGCCCGGCACGTGCTCGAGCACCGCGGGAGACCAGGAGAACACCCGGTCCGCCGCCGCCACGAGCCGCCTGGCGTCCGCGACGCCGGCGTCGGTGGCCACGAACCCGCCCCCCGGGTACAGCCCAGCGTGGGCGCGGATGCCGTGACGGTCGAGGACACGCGACAGATCGAGGCCCTGGATCGGCTCGGGCTCGCCCTCGCGGTCGCTGCGCAGACCGAGGACACCGGCCATGAACCCCAGGAAGACGCCGTAGACGTCCGTCACGCCGAGGCCGGGCGCGAGGCGCGGGAAGTCCGCGAGCGGCAGCACCGGGGCGGGGAACGGGTCGCGCATCTCGTACATCGAGAAGAACAGGGTGTCGGGACGCGCCTCGTGCAGCGCGAGCGCGTCGGCGTACCGGAAGCCGCTGCGCGACCATGGGAAGTGCGAGTCGATGTAGGCCAGCCGCGGGCCGCGAGCCCGGACGCGCGCGTCGCCGAGCACGGAGCGAACCCGGCCTTCGCCCCGGCGCGACCAGCGCAGGACCGGGCGGGGGGCCAGGGGATCGGCGACCGGGACGTCATACTGCGCGATGAAGTCGCTGTGCCGCACGCGCGCCGAATCTAGCGGTGCCACCCGCTTCCTGACCCGCCATGAGTGACCGACCGCGTCGCATCGTCATCTACGGCTCGCGACCAGACGGTCATGCGAAGGTGCTCGTCGACCTGCTCGACGGCAGCGAGGAGCTGCTGGTCGTCGGCCTCGTCGACGACTTCGCCGAGAACCGGGCGCGGCGGGTCCGTGCGGCGGCGGTGCTCGGAACGGGCGAGGACCTGCGTCGCATGCGAGCCGACGGCGTGGAGGGCGTCCTGCTCGGCTTCGGCGAGACGGGCGGCCGGCTCGAGGCTCTCGACCGGGTGCGCGACGCGGGGCTGAGCCTGCCGACGTTCATCCATCCGAGCGCGCATGTGTCAGCAAGCGCGCACGTCGACGTCGGCGTGCAGATCCTGGTCGGCGCCTACATCGGGCCGGACGTTCGCCTTGCCGCGGGCGCGATGGTCAACACCCGGGCGATCGTCGAGCACGACGCAGTCCTCGAGACGGGCGCGGTCGTGGCGCCGGGGGCCATCCTCGCCGGACGCACGCGCGTCGGGCGCGCCGCGAGCGTCGGTGCGGGCGCCACGGTGCTCCCCGACTGCGCGATCGGCGACGGTGCCGTCGTCGGCGCGGGCGCGGTGGTGACGAGCGACGTCCCCGCGCGCACGGTGGTCGCGGGCGTGCCGGCGCGCCCGCTCCGCAAGCCCGGAGGCGAGACGAGCGCGTGACGAACGCCGGCCGGGCATGACCCGTCCCAGCCGCGCTCCCGGGCCGCCGCGATCCACCCGCGGCGCATCAGCACGGCCGCGATCTCGCAGCCGACGCCAGGCCGAGGACCGACCGTCGCCCGCCGATCCTTCGGTTACCCCGCGGTGCGCCGGATCCAGAACCCGCTGCCGCCGCCGGGCATGGCGGCGGGGACCATCGCCCGCAGCGCGTCGGTCCGGTCGCGGTGCAGCGCGGAGACCGAGAACAGGATCTCGTAGCTCGGGTTCATCGCCAGGAACGCGTGCAGCAGGTACTGCTCGCTCCAGAACAGCCCGAACTTCTCCGGCCACTGACGCGGGTACTCGTACGGGATGAAGATGTCGTGCACGTGCACGATCACGCCCGGCTTCAGCCGCGGCAGGATCTGCAGCACGATGTGGTTGACGTCGCTGCCGAGCTTCACGACGTGCGTCGTGTCGACGAAGAGCACGTCGCCGCTCTCCAGCTCGTCGAAGACGCTCGAGCGGGATGTCCTGCGCGGCGGTCCGGTGCAGCCCGTCGAGGCCGGGCAGGTCCGGCGTCGCGACGCCCGGGAACGGGTCGTACGCGTCGACCCTGCACGGGTGGCCCTCGGCGGCGTTCTCGCGAGCCGCCTGCGTGGAGACCAGCGTCGTGTGGCCCGAGCCGAGCTCGACGATGCGCCCGGGCTTGTGCGTGCGGACGACGCCGTACAGCGTCGTGGCGTCCAGCAGCGCGTACGAGGGGTTCTCCGGCGAGTAGCGGTCGGGGGCGAACGGGACGACGACGCCGCGGTAGCGCTCGAGCTGCGCGTCCAGGTCCCAGTCGATGCCGGGGAGCCCGACCGCGCGGTCGAACGTGTCCGCCGGCAGCGTCGCGAGGTCCGGGATCGGCGAGTAGAACGTCTTGAGGACGACCTGGAAGCCGAGGCGCGAGGCCACCGATCGCAGCGCGCCGTAGGCGCGGATGGCCGCCGGGCTCTCGTAGAAGCGCCGGGCCCGGAGGAAGGCGCCGAGGTCCATGAGGCCCGCCAGGCTAGCGCGGCGCAGACCGGACCGTCAGCTAGCCTGACCCGCCGTTTGAAACCGCTGCCACGCATCTGGCCGTCACGCTGATGTTCCTGCACAGCTGGGTCCTGTTCCCGGTCGTGGCGTTCCTCCTGTGCGTCGGCTGCGGACTGCTCGTGGACCGCATCGCCGGGCGGCCGCTGCCGGGTGCGCTCGTCGCGCCGGTCGGCCTGGCGACCGTCGTCGTCCTGGCCTCGTTCCTCACGTGGTCGAAGTCGACCGCGCCGTCGACGCCGTGGGTGCTCGCGGTCGCCGCGATCGCGGGCTACGTCGTCGGCTGGGCGCGCCTGCGGACATCGCTGCGCCGCTGGCGCCACGCGATCTGGCCCGGCGTCGCCGCGCTCCTGCCCGCCGGGATGATGTCGCTGCCGGTCCTCGTGACCGGGAAGGCGGGGTTCACCGGCTACGGGCGGATCGTCGACCTCGCCTACCAGATCGCCTGGGCCAGCTACGTGCAGACCGGCGGCCAGGGCAAGCCGGGCAACATCGGCTCGTCGTTCAACGTCATCGCCGACAAGCTCGCGGCGATCCACTACCCCGCCGGCGGTCAGGCGGCGCTCGGGGCGCTGTCGCGCGCGTCGTTCATCGACGTGATCTGGGCCTGGCAGCCGTTCATGGCGGGCCTCGGCGCGGTGCTCGGCCTCGCGCTCTACGTCCTGCTGAAGCCCGCCATCGCCGACCGGCGACTGCGCGCCATCGCGGCCGGCGTCGCGGCGCAGCCGACGATCCTCTTCTCCTACGCGATGACGTCGGGCATCAAGGAGCTCGGCGGCGTCGCGCTCATCATCCTCGCCGCCGCGCTGCTCGTCCTGTACCCGCCGTCCGCGGGCGGACTGCGACGCGTCGTGCCGCTGTCGATCGCCCTGGCGGGCGCGGTGAGCGCGTTCAGCGTCGGCGCGATCCCGTGGATCGGGATGTTCGCGCTGTTGCTCTTCATCGCCGAGCTCGTGCGCTCGCAGGCGCACCGCGTGCGGGTGATCGGCATGTGGGTGTGGATGACGCTGCTGGCGGTGGTGCTCGGGCTCCCGGCGGTCGTCAGCGGCGTGACGATCGCGCAGATCGCCACGGCAGGCGGCCCCGAGGGTCTGGGGAACCTGGCGGCCGCGGTCCCGGCGTGGTCGGCAGCGGGCGTCTGGCTCACCCCCGACTACCGCTTCCCGATCGGCGACGGCGGCGCCGAGGTGCCGACGATCATCGGGATCGCCCTCGTGCTGGTGCTCGCGCTGATCGGCGTCGCCTGGTCCGTCCGCCGCAGGCTGCTCGTCTACGTCGCGCTCGGCGTGGCGGGCGTCGTGGCGCTCGCGTACGTCGCACGCGCGTCGGCGACGTGGTCGGACTTCAAGGCGATCACGGTCACCGCGCCGTTCATCCTCACGCTCGGCTTCGTCGGCGCCGCCGCGGTCGGGATGTGGCGCGCGCCATCGGGCTCGACGCTCGGCGGGCTGGTCGTCGCCGGCGTCCTCGCGGGCAACCTGCTCTTCATCCACGGCACGAGCTTCGCGCCCTATGACCGCCTGCACGACCTGCAGCAGATCGCCGATCGCTACGACGGCCAGGGCCCGTCGCTGTACCCCGTCTTCGAGGAGTACAGCGAGTACCTGCTGCGCGACATGGAGGGGTCCAGCCTCTCCAACCCCGCGAACTTCGACCCCGGGTGGAACGCCGCAGGCGCTGCCGGGCCTGCAGTTCGTCCGCGACATGGACGAGTACAAGCTCGACTACCTCGAACTCGCTGAAGACGATCGTCCTGCGACGCGACCCGACGTCGAGTCGCCCGCCCGGCAACTGGCGCCTGGTGCAGACGACGCCGTTCCACGAGATCTGGCAGAAGATCCCGAACGCGCCGAAGATCGTCGACCACATCGGCTTCCGCGGGGACCCGAAGGCCCGCATGAAGGCGAAGAAGCCCCTCGAGCCGGCGTGCACGACGCTGCGCACCGCGCTGGGCAAGGCGGGCGACGACGTCGAGGTGCGCTACGCCGCCGCGCCGCAGCTCGTGCAGTTCTCCGACCCGAGCTTCGTGTCCCCCGGCTGGAATCCCGCAGCCCCCGGACTACGTCACGCGCACGCCGGGCGAGATGAACGGCGAGGTCGAGCTCCCCGTCGACGGCGACTACACGATCTACCTGCGCGGCTCGGTCGGCCGCCCGGTGAGCGTCAGCGTCGACGGCAAGAAGATCGGCAGCGTGAAGTGGGAGGAGGCCTACCCGGGCAACTACATGCCGCTGGGCCTCCACGACCTCAAGGCGGGCATCCACAGGATCCACGTCGCGCGCGGCGGCGGCAGCCCGCTGCCGGGGACGGGCAACGAGATCGGCTCGGCGAGCACGACCGGCCTCGTCGGCCCGCTCGCCTTCCTGCCCAGTGGACAGGAGAAGCTGGTCACCGTCTCCAAGGCAACGCGCCCAGGAGCTCTGCGAGGACGGCAAGACGCTCATGGACTGGATGGAGATCGTCGAGAAGCCCTCGTGACCGTCGACCCCGGCTTCTGGAAGGGCCGCCGGGTGCTCGTCACCGGGCACACCGGCTTCAAGGGCGCGTGGCTGACGCTGTGGCTGCAGTCGCTCGGGGCACAGGTCGCCGGCCTGTCGGACGCCGTGCCGACCTCCCCGTCGCTGTTCGAGGCGGCCCGCGTCGCCGACGGCATCGCCGACGTCCGGGCGGACGTCCGCGACGGAGCGGCCGTCGACGCCGCGTTCGCCGAGCACGCGCCCGAGGTCGTGATCCACATGGCCGCCCAGTCGCTCGTGCGCCGCTCCTACCGCGACCCGCGCACCACCTACGCGACGAACGTCATGGGGACCGTCAACGTCCTGGAGGCCGCGCGGACCACGCCGTCGGTCCTCGCCGTCGTCAACGTCACGAGCGACAAGAGCTACGACAACCGCGAGCTGCGCCGCGCGTTCGTGGAGACCGACCCGATGGGCGGGCACGACCCGTACTCGAGCTCCAAGGGGGCGGCCGAGCTCGTGGCGAGCGCGTACCTGCGCTCCTTCGACCTCCCGCTCGCCTCCGCCCGCGCCGGCAACGTCATCGGCGGCGGCGACTTCTCCGAGGACCGCCTCGTCGCCGACATCGCCCGCAGCGCGATGACGGGAGCGCCGATCCCGATCCGCAGCCCGCAGGCGGTCCGGCCGTGGCAGCACGTCCTGAACCCGCTGGCGGGCTATCTCGAGCTCGCGCAGCGCCTCGGCACGGGCGAGACCGTCCACGGCGGGTGGAACTTCGGGCCTGACCCGGAGGACGTCAGGACCGTCCTCTGGCTCGCCGAGCGCCTCACGGAGATGTGGCCCGGCGAGCTGCGCTGGGAGATCGATCCCGGCCCGCACCCGCACGAGGCCGCGCACCTCGCGCTGGACTCCGCGAAGGCGCGGTCGGAGCTCGGCTGGCAGCCGGCGTGGGACCTCGCCCAGGCGCTTCAGGCGATCGTCGCCTGGTACGTCGCGTTCGCCGCGGGGGAGGACGTCCGGGCCGTCACGCTCGACCAGATCGAGCGCTTCTCTACCCTCTCGGCGCGATGACTGCGTCCTGCCGATTCTGCGCCGCGCCGCTGGAGACGGTGTTCGCCGACCTCGGCATGTCGCCGATGGCGAACTCCTACCTCCCGCCAGACCGCGGCAACGCCATGGAGCCGTTCTATCCCCTGAAGGCGTGGGTCTGCGGCGAGTGCAAGCTCGTGCAGCTCGAGGAGTACGAGACGCCGGACGAGATCTTCAGCGACTACGCCTACTTCTCCGCCTACTCGTCGAGCTGGCTGGCGCACTCCGAACGCTACGTCGAGCTCATGATCGAGCGCTTCGGCTTCGACGGCTCCAGCCAGGTCGTGGAGCTCGCGTCCAACGACGGCTACCTCCTGCAGTACTTCGTACAGCGCGGCGTGCCGGTGCTCGGCATCGAGCCGGCGGCGAACGTCGCGCCCGCTGCGGAGGAGCGCGGCGTCCGCACGCTCGTGGAGTTCTTCGGCGTCGACACCGCGCGGCAGGTCGCGGGCGACCTCAAGGCCGACCTGCTGCTCGGCAACAACGTCCTCGCCCACGTGCCCGACCTCAACGACTTCGTCGGCGGGATGAAGATCCTGCTCGCCGAGGGCGGCGTGATCACGATGGAGTTCCCGCACCTGCTGCAGCTGATCGAGCTCGACCAGTTCGACACGATCTACCACGAGCACTTCTCGTACTTCTCGTTCCTGACCGTGTCGCGCGTCTTCGAGGCTCACGGCCTGCGGCTGTGGGACGTGGAGGAGATCCCGACGCACGGCGGCTCGCTGCGCATCTACGGCTGCCACGCCGACGACGGAGAGAAGCCGCTGAGCGACCGCGCGGCGCGGCTGATGATGCGCGAGCGGCGTGCCGGGCTCGACGACCTGGACGTCTACCGCGAGTTCTCCGAGCGCATGCAGGAGGACAAGCGGGCGATCCTGCAGTTCCTCATCGACCTCAAGGCGCAGGGCAAGTCGATCGCGGGGTACGGGGCACCGGCGAAGGGCAACACGCTCCTGAACTTCTGCGGCGTGCGGACGGACTTCCTCGACTACACGGTCGACGCCAACCCGCACAAGCAGGGGCACCTCCTGCCGGGGACGCACATCCCGATCCGCCCGGTCGAGGCGCTGCGCGAGACGAAGCCCGACATCGTCCTGATCCTCCCCTGGAACCTGCGCGAGGAGATCGTCGCCCAGCACGGCTACGTGCGCGAGTGGGGCGGGCAGTTCGCCGCGCGCGCCCCCCAGCTCAAGCTGCTCCCGTGATCCTCCGCGAGACCCCGCTGGACGGCGTGCTCGAGGTCCACCCCGAGCGCCACGCCGACCCGCGGGGGCACTTCGCGCGGACCTACGACGTGCAGGAGCTGGGACCGATCGTGCAGATGAGCACGTCGTACAACGCCCGCGCCGGGACGCTGCGAGGCCTGCATCTGCAGGCCGAGCCGCACGGCGAGGACAAGCTCGTGCGGTGCACCCGCGGCGCCGTGTTCGACGTCGCGGTGGACCTGCGCCCGGACTCGCCGACGCTGCACGCCTGGTTCGGTGCGGAGCTGAGCGCGGACAACGGCGTCGCGCTGTGGATCCCGCGTGGTCTCGCCCACGGCTTCCAGACGCTCACCGACGACGCCGAGGTCCTCTACGCGATGTCGACGTCGTACGTGCCCGGCAGCGGGTACGGCGTGCGATGGGACGACCCCGCGTTCGGGATCGCCTGGCCCGATCCGCCGCCGGCGGGCCGGATCCTCAACGAGCGCGACGCGAGCTACCCCGACGTGTGAGCGGCGATCGCCGCGGCGTGGGCCTCCTCGAGGACCGCGGCGCCGGCGCGCGCACCGAAGCGACCCTCGATGAACGCCTGCGCCCCGGCTCCCAGCCGGGCACGCAGCGCGGGGTCGCCGAGCACGTCGAGAACGGCCGCCGCGAACGCCTGGGGGTCGTCGGCGAGCAGCACCTGCTCACCGGGCGTCGCGTCGACGCCCTCGTTGGCGATCGTGCTGGTGACGATCGGCAGGCCGGCGGCCATCGCGTCGATGTTCTTGGCGATGATCCCGCCGCCCACGCGCAGCGGTGAGACGAACGCCGTCGCGCGGGCCAGGTACGGCTCGAGGTCCTCGACGAAGCCGGTGACCTCGATCGCGGGATCCTCACCGAGCGCGAGCACCTCGGCGGCGGGCGCGGCACCCGCGATCGTGAGGCGCACGAGGGGCCGCCGCGCGCGCACCAGCGGCAGGACCTCGTTGCAGAACCAGGTGATCGCGTCGATGTTCGTGTCGCGGTTCATCGCACCGACGAACAGGAGGTGGTCGTCGTCGCGGGTCGCGCCGGCGAGCTTCGCCGCATCCACGCCGACGGGGAACGGGAGGAAGCGCACGTCGGTGCCGGGCGCCTGCGCGCGGATCTCGTCGCGGTCCTGCTCCGACAGCGCGAGGACGACGTCGAACTTCGCGCACACGCGATGCTGGAGCAAGGTGATCGCGCGCAGGCCGAGGTCGCCGCGCAGCCGCGCGGGCACCCCCTCGGCCAGCCCCGCACGGCGCCGCGCGGGCTTGGTGAGCTCGTCGATGGCGACGTTCACCCGCCCGACGTCGCTGCGGCGGCGCAGCCCGAGCCCGGTCTCCAGCCACTCCACGTGGACGACGTCGAAGTCTCCGGCGTCCTGGACGCGCTGGGCCATCCGCCCCAGATGCACGTAGGAGCGGACGATCCGGCCCGCAGCGAGCGGGCCGTCGGGCCGCGCGAAGCGCAGGAGATGCAGCCCCGCGAGCATCGGCCGCAAGGCCAGCGCGGCGTCGTGCTCCTCAGGCTCCATGCGCGCCACGAGCGTGATGTCGTGGAGCTGCGCGAGCGCCGCCATCCACTGGTACTCACCGCGCCCGCCGGCGTGCCGCGCCTTGGGATGCGGCAGGAAGGGGCTGACCCAGAGGATCCTCACTGTCCGGCCGCCGGCGGCACCGGCCGCTACGTTACGGCACCGCATGCCCGCCCTTCCGATCGCGATCTGCAACCTCTGCTCGGCGCCCGTCGTGCGCCTGCATCCCGGCGACGGCGGCGAGCGCTGCGTCCGCTGCCTGTCGACCTACCGCCACCGCTCCCTGGGTCGCGTCATCCAGGCCGAGGACCCCGATCCGTCGATCGCGATCTACGAGCTGTCGGCCACCGGCGCGCTGCACCGCTGGATGCAGAAGCGCTTCACGAACCTCACGGTCTCGGAGTTCTTCGACGACGCCGCCCCGGGCGAGGTGCGCGGCGACGTGCAGAACCAGGACGTCGAGCGTCTGACGTTCCCCGACGCGTCCTTCGACCTCGTCACGAGCACGGAGGTCTTCGAGCACGTCCCCGACGACGCGCGGGGCTTCCGCGAGATCTTCCGGGTGCTCAGGCCCGGCGGGATGCACGCGTTCACCGTGCCGCTCGCCGACGTGCCCGCGACGGTCGAGCGGGCACGGCGCCTCGACGACGGCACCATCGAGTACCTCACCGAGCCCGAGTACCACGGCGACCGCTACCGCGGGCTGGGGAAGGTCCTCGCGTTTCGCACCTACGGGCTGGACGTCGTCGACCGCATGGCCGCGGTGGGCTTCCACGCGTCGATCGCGCGGATCGTCAGCCGGCGCAACGGCATCCCACACGGGAAGGTGGTCGTGGGGCGCAAGCCGTCGTGACCGCCCCGCGAGTCACCGTCGGGATGCCGGTGAAGGACGGGGGCGAGGGGTTCGAGCGCCAGCTGCAGGCGATCCTCTCCCAGACCGCGCGGGACCTCGAGGTCGTGATCTCCGACAACGGGTCGACCGACGGGACGAGCGCCGTGATCGCCGCGGCCGTCGAGGCCGATCCGCGGGTGCGTGCGCTGCGCCAGGAGCCGCCGGTCGGTGTGTGGGACAACTTCCGCGCCGTGCTGGCCGAGGCCACGACCCCGTACTTCATGTGGGCGGCGGCGGACGACCTCGTCAACGCCGAGTACGTCGCGCGCGCCGCAGCGGTCCTCGACGCGCGGCCCGACGTCGTCCTCGCGATCGCGGAGACCGAGCTCGTGGCGGGGGACGGCACGCGCAAGCCCTCGCCGGGGTCGTTCGCGCTGGAGGGGAGCGAGCGCGAGAACGTCGCCGCGCTCCTGGAGGCGCCGATCGACAACTCGCGCGTCTACGGCCTCTTCCGCCGCGAGGCGCTCATCCGGGCGATCCCGGACGAGGAGTTCTTCGCGATGGACTGGGCGATCGCGATCGCCACGCTGCGCGAGGGACGCCACGCCGTCGCCGAGGGAGCGACGCTCGTGCGCACGGACAGCGACACCGAGAAGTACCTGCGGCTCATCGAGGTCTACACGCCGCCGGGGCCCGGCCGGCTCGTCGGGCTCTGGCCGTTCACGCGCTACCTGCTGCGCCGAATGCGCCCCCCGCTGTCGGCCGGAGCCGTGCTGCACCTGCTGCGGCTGAACGCATGGGTGCACATGGCCTACTGCCGGTGGCGCCATCCGGCGTACGGGGCCGCCGCCGAGCGCGTCGCGACGGTCGCGGAGGCCGTCCGGCTGCGTCTCACGACCCGACCGGGATGACCGCGGTGGAGCGCGAGCCGCTCATCGCCGCGGGCACCGACACCGCGCGCTCGGCGGTGGTGGTCGCCGCCAGCTACCTCGTCACGGCGTCGCTGGGCGGCATCCTCGCCGTCCTCATCGCGGTGGTCGCCGGCGAGGGGGCCAAGACCGACAGCTTCCTCGCGTCCTACTCCGTCTACCTGGTGTTCCTGCTGCTCGGCGCGACGCTGCGCGCGACGCTCATCCCGCTCATCGGGGCGACCGACAGCGACGCGGAGCTACGTAGGCGGGCCGCCGACGCGGTGCGCCGGCTCGTCAGCGTCGCGCTGCTGCTGTGCGTGGCGCTCGCCGTCCTCTCCCCGCTGATCGCGCCGCTGCTGCGATCGGGGCCCGAACGCGGCGGTGGGCACCGCGGCCGAGAGCCTCGCGGTCCTGGCCATCGCGTCGTTCGGGCAGATCTGGTCGGCGGCGCTGGCGGCCACGCTCGCAGCCGCGCGGCGCTTCTACGCCAGCGCTGCGTTCTACGTCGTCGCCAGCGTGACGACGCTCGTCGTCGCCGTCGGGCTCATGCTGGCGGTCGGGGTGCTGGGCGCCGCGTTCGGCGTGCTCGCGGGGGCCGCGGTGCTGCTCGGGGGTCACCTGCTGTACCTGCGGCGGCTGGGCTTCACCGCCCCACCAGGGCCACGGCTGCTCGCCAGCCCGGCGACCTGGCGGCTGGCAGGACGGGCGGGCGCGAGCGCGTCCTGGCCGCTGGCCCAGCAGCTGCAGCTCACGATCGCGCTCGCCGCGCTCGCGACGCCCGTCGGCGCGGTGACCGCCTACACCTACGCCTTCTTCGTGGGGGCGATCCTCTACAACATCACCGGCGCGACCCTCGGCCTCGTGACGCTGCCCAGCCTTGTGGCCGACCTCGCCCGCCGCGGCCGTGAGACCGCGATGACGTACCTCGGCATCACCGCGCCGTTCGGCGCGTTCCTCTACGTGCCGGTGGCGGGGGCCTACGCCGCGTGCGGGTTCCCGATCCTCGACGCCGTGCTGGGCAACTCGCTGTCGGCGGCGACGCTGACGCTGCTGTGGGACGTCTCGCGCACGCTGCTGGTGATGTGCCTCGTCTGGACGGTCCTGACCGCGGTCAGCAACGCCGCGCTGTCGCTGCGGCTGCTGCGCGCGCTCACGCTGGTCTCCGCCGCGGCGCTCGTGGTGCAGATCGTGGTGCAGAGCCTGCTGCACGACCCCAGCGGCGAGACGGTCGCGATCGTGCAGGCCGCGGTCGGCTCGGGCATGTTCCTGGCGCTGCTGGTCGTCGTGTTCCGCGAGCAGAGCCTCGCGGCGTTCGCCCGCGTCGCCCTGACGTGCTGGCCCGTCGTCCCGCTCGGACTGGTCTTCGTCGGCGCCGCGCTCATCGCGCCCGACGGGGCGGCGGCGTCGTTCGGGCTCGCCCTGCTGTCCATCATCGTCTACCTCGCGCTCGGCGCCCTGACCTGGCCGAGCGTCGGGCGCCACGCCTTCCGGCTGCTGCTGGCGCGCAGGTGATCGCTACTGTCCACGGCTCCTCGATGAGCGACCCAACCCCCGTCACCGACACGCCGTCGCGCTTCTGGACGAAGCTCGGCGCCGAGCACGAGCGGCTCCTGGCCGAGCACGGCGTGGAGCGCGTCAAGCGCACGCAGGCGCTGCGCTACTTCACCTGGCGCTGGCGCCCGAGCCAGCTGCGAGGGAGCGAGCAGCTGCGGTTCCTGCTGCGCAACACGACGCCCGAGGCGGTCTGGTCGACGTTGACGAGCGCGATGCCCCTCGACGACGAGCTGTGGGACGGCACGGGCTTCTCGCGCGGCGAGCGCCGGGCGACGGTCGTCGCGACGCGCCTGCTCTGGGACTACGCGGAGCGCCACGGCGCACGCGAGGTCCTCGACCTCCCGGAGCCCGAGATCGGCGCGCCGCTGCCGATCCGCTATCGCGGCCGGCTCATCTCCCAGGATCTCGCCAACGGGGCGCTGGAGTCCGAGGCGATCGACCGGGCGCTCGGCGGCCAGGCGCCCAAGAGCATCGTGGAGGTCGGTGGCGGCTACGGGCGCACCGCGTATGCGCTGCTGTCGCGCTACCCCGAGGCGACGTACACGATCATCGACATCGAGCCCGCGCGGACGATCTCCCAGTGGTACCTGTCGCAGCTGTTCGCTCCCGAACGACTGCGATTCCTGTCGCCCGAGGAGGCGCTCGAGCTTCCCGAGGGCTCGTTCGATCTGGCGCTGTCCATCTCCTCGCTGCAGGAGATGACGCCCGAGCAGGTCGCCGACTACCTGCAGCTCTTCGACCGCACGGTGGGCGGCGGGACGGTGTTCCTCAAGCAGTGGGTGACGTGGCGCAACCCCGACGACGAGGTCGAGCTGCGCTTCGACGACTACCCCTTCCCGGCTCGGTGGCAGCAGGTCCTGCACGAGACGGCGCCGGTGCAGACGCGTTTCGTGCAGGCCGGCTGGCGCGTCCCCTAGGCCTGGCTCCTCCACCAGGCGACGGTGCGCGCGACGCCCTCCTCGAGCGTGTCCGACGGCGTCCAGCCGACGTGCTCGCGCAGCCGCGTCACGTCGGCGATGAGCTCGCGGGGCTCGCGCGGGCGGGCCTGCAGGGCCCCGACGCGCAGCAGCTCGGGGCGGCCCACCTCGGCGGCCACGAGCTCCGCGAGGCGACGGAGCTCGACGCCGACGCCGGACCCGATGTTCACCGCGCCGGTGTAGTCGCTTGCCGTCAGCGTCGCGAACGCACGCCCCAGGTCCTCGACGGTCAGTGTGTCGCGCAGCTGGCGCCCGTGGGTCATCGGGGCCTCCTGGCCGGCCAGCAGCGCCCTCGCGATCGAGGGGACCAGCCGCTCCTCCGGCTCGCCGGGGCCGAAGGAGAAGAAGATGCGCCCCCAGGCGAGCTCGACGCCCTCCTGCGCCGTCAGCCCCCGTGCGACCTCGTGCAGGCCCTGCTTGGCGGCGCCGTAGAGCGTGGCGGGCCGCAGCGGGGTGCGCCATTCCGAGAACGTCCCTCCGGGCACCCAGTCGTATTCCGCACACGTGCCGGCGACGACGGCGCGCCGGCCGCCCGAAGCGGCGAACGCCTGCAGGAGCCGCAGGCTCGCGTCGACCCAGCGCAGGTTCTCCTCCGACGTCCAGAAGCTGCCGTGCTCCGTGAACCACGCGAGATGGAGCAGGTGCGTCGGGCGGAGCTGTGCGAGCAGCGCGTCGGCTCCGCCGGGCGCCAGGAGATCGACGCCCTGCGCGCGGCCGGCGGGATGGACCTCGAACCCCAGCTGCTGCAGGGGCGCGAGCACCTGGCGACCGACGTAGCCGGTCGCCCCGGTGACGAGGACCTTCAGGCGATCGCCCTCAGATAGCCGCCGGGCGCGACGCTGAGGATGAGGCGGTCGGAGATCTCGGTGTCGATCTCGAACCGCTTCCCCGCGTCGCTCTCCAGGAACGCCTTCACGGCCGTCGCCGGGTTGTCGCCGCGGTCCCACGGGCGGTCGGGGAACGCGTCGCCCGGCATGTCCTCGACGACCGTGTCCATGACGGTGAGGTAGCCGCCCTTGGTCACCATCGGGGAGTAGAGCTCGAGCTCTGCCAGGACGTGGTCGTGGGTGTGGTTGGAGTCCAGGATCACCATCACGCCTGCGGCGTCGCCGACGAGGTCTGAGACCTGGCCGACGATCCCCTCGTCGATCGAGGAGCCCTCGATCATCGTGATGCGCTTGAACATCGGGTGCTCCTCGATGGCGGCCTTGTTGTGCGCGCGGATGTCGATGTCGACACCGATCACACGGCCGTCGCCGCCGAGCAGCTCGAGCATCGAGGAGGTGAAGATGAGCGAGCCGCCGTGGGCGATCCCGGTCTCGACGATGACGTCGGGCCGGGTGCTCCAGATGACCTCCTGGAGCGCCATGATGTCCTGCGGCCACTGGATCACGGGGCGACCCAGCCACGTGAAGTTGTAGGAGTAGCGGTACTCGCTGGCCTTGTCGAAGAGCCCTCGGCCGAGCCGCTGGACGTCGGGGTCCGCGGCCATGTCCGCGACGAGCGCGGGGTCCTTGGGGTCGTGGGGATCGGTCTGCGTCACGGCGGGCAGGCTAGCCGGACGGCAGGTCGCATACGGTGTGCGCGATGAAGGTGGTGATCCTGGCCGGGGGACTCGGCACGCGGCTGTCGGAGGAGACCGAGGTCCGGCCCAAGCCGATGGTCGAGGTCGGCGGGCGCCCGATCCTGTGGCACATCATGAAGCACTACTCCGCCCAGGGGTTCGGGGAGTTCTGCGTCGCGCTGGGCTACAAGGGCGACGTCATCAAGCGCTTCTTCGTCGACCTGGCGACGTTGCGCGGCAGCATGACCGTGTCGCTCGCCGACGGAACGATCAGCCGTGCCGAGGAGGACCGCGAGGACTGGACCGTGCACCTCGTGGAGACGGGCCAGGACACGAACACCGGCGGCCGCGTGGGACGCCTGCGCGACCGGCTGGGCGACGGGACGTTCATGCTCACGTACGGCGACGGCGTCGGGACCGTTGACCTGCACGCGCTGCTGGACTTCCACCGCGCGCACGGCCGGCTGGCGACGGTCACGGCGGTGCGGCCGCCCTCGCGCTTCGGCGGGCTGGACTTCCGCGACGACGGCGCAGTGCACTTCACCGAGAAGCCGCAGATGGGCGAGGGGTGGATCAACGGCGGCTTCATGGTCCTGGAGCCGCAGGTCCTCGACTACATCCCCGATGACGCGACGAGCTTCGAGTCCGACACCCTGGAGCGGCTCGCGGCGGAGGACCAGCTGCGCGCGTTCACCCACGAGGGGTTCTGGCAGGCGATGGACACGCTGCGCGAGGTGCGCTTCCTGCGGTCGCTGTGGGACCGCGGCGAGGCGCCCTGGGTGACGTGGTGAGCTCCGCTCCAGCGCCCGTCTGAGGATCGGCCGCGCCCGGACTGCCCACCGAGGGCGGACGGGGTCGCGGTGGCGATACGCGGCCGGATCGGGCCGAAGGTCGGCATCTAGATGCGGTGGCAGCGCATCCAGATACCAACGTCGCGCCTCTGAGCGGGCCAAGCTCACAAAGCCCGGCCCCACTCCCTTCCCCCTAACCGAGCAGTTCGGACGCGGCAACAGACCGCCACCCGATGCCCGAGCGGAGCTACCCGCGCACCACCAGGCGCACGAGGCGCCAGTAGCCCGACTGCAACGCCGAAGCCCCCGGGATCGCCTGCGCCGCCGCCAGGTTCGGGGAGTCCAGCGAATCCGACAGCCCCGCGGCGAAGTCCCGCGCCGAGACCTGCCGCGCGGCCTGCACCACCCGCCGCCGGGCCAGGATCGCCGGCAGCTCGCGCAGCACCGTCGCCTGGGCGCGGAGCTTCGCCCGCAGCCACCCGCCACGCCAGGCCAGCAGCAGGAGCACGACCTCGAATGCCAGCAGCGCCGGCGCCAGCGCCGCGAGCAGCACGCCGGGGTACGCGCCGAGCACCGTCCAGGCGCGGTTGCGCTCCAGCCAGAACCACTTGTAGTCGCCCTTCGTGAACGTGTAGTCGTGCACGACCTCCGCGGCGGGCGCGACGCCGGACTCCCAGCCCGCGAGCCGCAGCCGCAGCCCCAGGTCGAGGTCCTCGCCGTACATGAAGTAGCGCGCATCGAAGCCGGCGACCGCGTCCCATGCCTCGCGGCGGACCGCCATCGCGGCGCCCGACGGGAACCCCACCTCGTGGTCGCCGCGAGCCCGCGCGTCGGCGGCGGCCGACTGCAGCCCGCCCGCCCAGCCGATGCCGAGCCAGTGCACGACGTTGCCGTCCGTGTTGACCTCACGCCGTCCCGGTAGCGACACAAGCGCCTGCCAGGCGCCCCACCGAGGGTGCGCGGCCGCCGCGGCGCGCAGCGCGTCCAGGAAGCCGGGCTCGGGGACCGCGTCGGGGTTCAGCAGGACGAGCAGCGGCGCGACCGTCGCGTCAGCGCCGGCGTTGCAGCCGCCGGCGAACCCGAGGTTCTCGCCCGGCTCGAGCACCGTGCCGCGGTCGCCGAGCGCAGCCCGGGCCACAGCGGCCGTGTCGTCGCGCGACGCGCAGTCGACGACCACCACCTCGTCGCCCTCGGCCAACTGGGGCAGCAGCGCGCCCAGCGTGCCGGGGAGCGCGTCGGCGCTGTCGTGGCCGACGATGACGACTGCCGCGGCCGGCACGTCAGGGCGCTAGGGCAGTGAGCCGATCTCGGTGCGCGAGGCCCGCGGCGACGACTCGCCGCCCTCCTCGCCGCCCTCGAGCAGCTCGACGCGCTGCTGCAGCAGGCTCAGCTTCTGCGCCAGGACCTTGTTCTGGTCGGCCAGCCGCGAGATCACCAGCGAGAAGTGCAGCATGAGCATCAGGACGAAGGCGAGCGTCACCGCGAACAGCGCGGACGGCGCGTAGTAGATCCCCACCGCCGTGGAGACGGTGACCAGCAGGTCCTTCCACACGGCCAGGCCCAGCAGCACGATCGTCGATCCCAGCCACAGGAGCGCGTAGCGCTCCAGCAGCCGCTTGCGCCGGACGAGCTCGAAGACGATGAAGAACAGGCCGCCGGCGACGACGATCGCCACGAGCTGGATGCGCAGGCCCATCTCCATCAGCGAGCCACCATCAGAGTCCGTGCTCCGCCTGGACGGCGGAGGCGTCGCCCGCCTCGATGCCGGGGCGCGCCCGCAGCATCCCGACGAAGACCGCCAGCAGCACCTTGATCATGTAGTAGGCCGACTGAGTCGACCCGATCGACGACCGGCCCGTGACCCGCGCCCGCATCCGGACCGGGATCTCCTCGCCGACCATACGGTGCGAGTGGCTGAGGACGATCGCCTCGACCTCCGGATAGTCGTGCGGGTAGTCGCGGGCGAAGAGCTCGATGCCGCGGCGGTCGATCATCCGCAGGCCCGATGTCGGGTCCGTGATCGGCCGGCGCACGACGATCGACAGGATGCGCGAGAAGACCCGGATGCCGATCCGCCGCGACGCCGACGAGCGGTACCCGTCCTTGTCGGCCGCGTCGAGGAAGCGCGAGCCGGTGACCATGTTCAGGTCGGGCCGGGACCGCAGGTGGGCGAGCAGCTGCCCGAGATAGCGCGGATCGTGCTGGCCGTCGCCGTCGACCTGGACGGCGACCTGGTAGCCGTGGGTCAGCGCATACTGGTAGCCGGACTGCACCGCGCCGCCGATCCCGAGGTTGAACGGGAGCTGCAGAACGGTTGCGCCCGCACGGCGGGCACAGGCGGCGGTGTCGTCCGTTGAGCCGTCGTCGACCACCAGGACGTCGAAGTCCGGGGCGTGGACGTGCAACTCGGAGACCGTGGAGCCGATGGCCCCGGCCTCGTTGTACGCGGGAACGATGGCGAGCAGCTTCGTCATGCGTGGGCTTGCGAACGACAACGGGCGAGCGACCGCCGAGTTGCGGATCGCAAAACCCGATGAGCGTAGCGGTCGCTCGGGCGGGCGCTGGTACCGTGGCGCGCCGCCTGGCCCATGGGACTCTTCCTCGTCAGCTACCTGGTAGCGCCGCTCGTCCTGCTCGCGGCATCCGCCGGGGCGGGCCTGCTGGTGCGTCGCCTCGCCCGCGGCGCGATGGCGCCCGTCCTCGTGCTCCCTGCGGGGTTCGTGACGCTGCTGGCCGTCGGCACCTTCCTCACGGGGTTCTCGTGGAGCTTCACCGCCCACCTCAACTGGGTGGCGATCGTGCTCCTCGGCGTCGGCGGCCTCGTCTGGTGCCGCCACGACATCCGTCCGCTGCTGGGCGAGCGAGCCGCGTGGATGTGGCCCGGCATCGCGGCGCTGGGCGCGTTCCTGGCGGTCCTGGCCCCCGCGTTCCTGACCGGCCAGGCGACGTGGACCGGCTACGCGCGGATCGTCGACCTCGCGCTGCAGTTCGAGTGGGCGACCTGGCTCACGACCCATGGTCGCGAGCTTCCCTTCCCGCGGCCGAGCTCCTACCTCGTCGTGATGTCCAAGACGGCCGTCACCGGCTACCCGGGCGCGGGCAACGCGGTCCTGGGCAGCGTCGGGCAGCTGCTCGGCATCTCCGCCTCCTGGACCTACCAGCCGTTCATGGCGTTCACCGGCGGGATGCTGTCCCTCGGCCTGTACGGGCTGCTGGCCCGGATCATCCCGTCCCGTGGGCTGCGGGCCCTCGCGGCGTTCGTCGCAGCCCAGCCCAGCACGCTCTATGGCTATGCGCTGGTCGGCGGCATCAAGGAGCTCACGACTGCCTCGGCGCTCGTCTTCTGCGCCGCGATCATCTCGAGCCTGCGCCCCAGGGAGGACGGCGTCCGCGGCCTCCTCCCGCTCGCGATCGGCGTGGCGGCGCTCATGGGCACGTTCTCGATCACGATCGGGCCCTGGCTGGCGATCCTGCTGATCCTCGCGGTGCTCGCGACCGTGCTCGTCCGCAGGACTCCGAGCCGAGTCCCCGGCATCGACTGGCCCGCGCTGAGGGCGTGGATCGGCGCCGGCGTGCTGGCGATCGCGCTCGCCGCGCCGATGATCTACTGGGCGACGCAGCTCGCGAAGGTCGCCGTGCAGGCCCAGGGTCCCGGCGCGACCGCGCTCATCGACCTCGGCAACCTCGCCGCCCCGGTTCCGGCCCGCGCCGCGCTCGGCGTGTGGATCAGCGGTGACTACCGCGTCCCGTCGCTCGGCGACACGCACGCCACGCTCCTGGCCGGCGTCATCGCCGGGCTGCTGGCGGTCATCGGGCTCGGCTGGGCGGCCTGGCGGCGCGACCGCGGCCTGCTGTTCCTCGGGATCGCCTCCGTCATCGCACTCCTGTACTTCACGCAGCGCACCGGCCCGTGGATCCAGCTGAAGGCGATCTGCGTCGTCGGCCCCGTCGCGCTGGCCCTGGCGTTCGCGGGCGTCGCCGCGATCCGCGGGGTGCGGCGCTTCGGCCAGCTGCCGAAGGCGGTGTCGTGGATGGCGGCCGGGGTGCTCACCGCGGCGGTGCTGGCCGGCAACGCGATGGCGTTCCACGACATCTCCCTGGCCCCGACCGGACGGATGCGCGACCTCGAGCGGCTCGGCAACGAGTACGCCGGGCAGGGCCCGACGCTCTATCCGGCCCACGAGGAGTACGCCGAGTACTTCCTGCGCAAGGCCGACGGCAGCGCCTACGTCAACCCGGCGTCGGAGGGCTCCGGCTTCGTCGGCTTCCGCCCCGACGTCCTCGCGAAGGCGCCGCAGCCGTCGTTCGCCTTCGACCTGGACACCATGGACGTGCAGGGCATCGAGCGCTACCCGCTCATCATCCAGCGCCGCGGGCCGCTCTGGAGCCGCCCGCCCGTCAACTACGACCTCGTCGAGCAGACGCCGTACCACGAGGTCTGGAAGCGGCGTGAGCGGCTGACCATCCTGCAGCACGTCCCGGTCCCCGGCACCGGGCCGGCGGGCGTCAAGGCCGAGTGCGAGGCGCTGGTCCGCAAGGCGCGCGCCGGCGGCCCGCGGGTGCGGGTCGCCTGGGCGGAGACGGGCCAGACCGCGACGGCCCACCTGGGCACGGGGACGACGGTGCCGACGTGGCGCCAGTCCAAGCGCGACTACATCCAGATGTACGGCCCGGGCTTCCTGGAGACGCCGGTCGACGTGCCCGAGACCGGGAGCTACCGCGTCTGGGTGCAAGGTCCCAACCAGCGCCCCGTGAAGGTGACCATCGACGGCAAGCCGGCGGGAACGCTCGGTCGCAGCTGGAGCTATCCCCAGGGCTGGACGATGATCTCGACGATCACGCTGCCCGCGGGCCGCCACGTCGTACGACTGGACCGCCGGGGCGGACGGCCGCTGCCGGGCGACGGCGTCGGCGGCCAACCCGTCGGCCCGCTCGTCCTCGAGCGCACCGGCACGCAGCGCGGGGTCGTCCACACGGCGCCCGCCTCGCAGGCCGCCGCAGTCTGCCGCAACGCCGAGAACTACGACTGGGTCGAGCTGACGCTGCGGTAGGCGGCGAGGACCGCGTCGAGCGATCCTCCGACCGACAGCTCCCGCGCCTGGACGGCGAACCATGCCGCGGTGCTCGCGCGCAACGGCGCGGCGGCGACGATCGCGGCCGCCAGCGCCTCAGGGGAGCCGTCGGGCGCGACGACGCCGTTGACGCCGTCGTCCACCAGCTCGACCGCCGCGTTGTCAGGCGCGGCGACGACGACGCTGGGCGTGCCGAGCCGCGCCGCCTCGACGACGACGAGGCCATAGCCCTCGCGCACCGACGGCAGCAGCAGGCACGTGGCGGTCGCCATCGCCTCTGCGACCTCCTCCGCGTCGACGAAGCCCGGGACCTCGACGCGGTCCCCGAGGCCGAGGCGCGCCACCTCGGCCAGGACGGCATCGCGCTCGGGGCCGTCCCCGAGGATCCGCGCGCGGTGGCCCGGGAGCAGCGCGAGCGCGGCCGGGATCGTCGCGGCGCGCTTCTCGGGGATGTGGCGGCCCGCGAAGACGACGGTCGGCGGCTCGGCCGCGGACCGCGTCGGGGGGATGTCGGCCGGATCGCCGCCCCACAGCCCGCGCAGGCGCACGACCTCGCCGCGCAGCCCCTCGTCGCGCAGCCGCCGCTCGTGCAGCGCGCTGAAGACGAACGCCCGCGGCGTCAGCAGCACGCAGAGCCGCTGGACCAGGTGCCCGATCCGCCCGCCCGACGCACCCAGGTACTCCCCCCAGTAGCCACGCGACCAGACCTCGAACCAGTCGACCGCGAGCGGGACCCGCGCCCCGGCCAGGGCGGCGCGGGCCGCCAGCAGGGAGAAGAAGGGGAACGAGCACAGGTGCACCGCGTCGTAGCTGCGGCGGTGGCGCAGGAGGTGGCGCAGGACGCCGACGCCGAAGCGCAGCGGCGGGCCGATCGCGCGGCGGCCCGCGTCGTCGTAGAGCGGGTCGGCGCGGGAGACGGCGAGCACGCGGGCGCCGGGGATCTGCGGCTCCTCCCCCGGCGACCACTGCACGCGGGTCAGGTAGGTGACCTCGTGGCCCTCCGCCACGAGCCGCTCGGCGAGCGCCCGGTACCAGCGCTCGGCGCCGCCGACGGTCCACGGGAACAGGCAGTCGTAGGCGATGCAGACCCGCACTCAGATGACCATCCAACGCCGAGCGTAGCCTGTGGCCCGCCCTTGACCGACGCTGTCCCCTCCTGCTGGATCTGCGGCGCCGACGCCGCGCCCGACCCCCGCTACGCCGGGCTGCCGCTCGTGCGCTGCGGCGCCTGCGGGTTCCTGTTCGCGCCTGTCGCGTCGGCGGAGGAGCTGCACCGCATCTACACGACCGAGTACTTCGACGCGTACCCCGGGGGCCAGGCCTACGACGCCGACGAGGCCCAGCGCCGCCACGAGGCGGCGGTCCGCATGCGGTGGCTGCAGTCCTACGCCACGGGCGGGCGGCTGCTGGAGATCGGCAGCGCGTCGGGCTGGTTCCTGGCGCAGGCGCGGGACGCGGGCTTCGTCGTCGAGGGCATCGAGCCGGCGGCCGACGTCGCGCTCGCAGCCACGGCACGCTGGGACGTGCCCGTCCAGGCCGCGACCGCCGAGACGGCCTCGCTGCCCGACGGCGAGCTGGACGTCGTCGTCGCCTGGCACGCGCTCGAGCACATCACCCTGCCCGTCGGGGTCCTCGAGCGGCTGCACGCGGCTCTGCGGCCGGGCGGGCTGCTCATGATCGAGGTGCCGAACGTCGAGAGCGCGGCGTCGCGCGCCCAGGGCGCCGCATGGTTCCACCTCGATCTCGCGCACCACGTCGGCCACTACGCACCGGCGACGCTCGCAGACCTCCTGCGGCGGACCGGGTTCAGCCCGTTGCAGGTCGACACGTTCCCCACCGCCGGCTACCTGCGGCCCGATCTCGCGCGCCGCCCGAAGGCGCTCGCGTGGCAGGTCAAGCAGGCGGTGCAGGACCGCGCGTCGCCCCGGTCGCCGCACCCGACGCGGCACGAGATGCTGCGAGCTGCGGCCCGCCGCCCGTGAGCCGAGCCGCTCGTCGCGGACGGCGCGAGCACGGCGCGGCAGTCGGCGGTCGTCGCCGCGAGCTTCCTGCTCGGCACCGCGCTCGGCGGGCTGCTGGGCCTCGTCATCGGGATCGTGCTCGGCGAGAGCGCGGCCACCGACAGCCTGCTCGCGGCCTACTCGCTGTACCTCGTCTTCGCGCTCTTCGGCGGCAACGTCCGCGTCGCGCTCGTGCCGCTCATCGGCGTCGGCGGGACCGACGCCGAGCTGCGCGGGCGCGCGGCGGATGCCGTCGGGCGGCTTTCCGCGGTCGCGGTCGTCCTGGCCGTGACGCTGGTGGTGCTCTCCCCCGCGCTCGGCGAGGCGCTGAACACCGGCGACCTCCAGACGGCCATCACGAGCCTCGCGATCCTCGCCGTCGCGTCCGGGCTGCAGGTCGCCGCGGCGAGCCAGGCGGCCGCGCTGGCCGCGGCGCTGCGGTTCGTGGCCAGCGCCGGGCTCTACGTGATCTCGTCGGCGGTCGGCGCTCGTGCTGGCCACCGGGCTTCATGCTCGCGTTCGGCGCCGTGGGCGCGGCGATCGGCGTCCTCGGCGGATCGGCCGTCCTGTACCTCGGGCACGTCGCCTACCTGCGGCGGCTGGGCGTGCACGCCGGCGTCGCGCTCGGCAAGCTGCGCGACCGTCGCACCTGGCGGATCGCCGGCGCCGCCGCGGCCGGGTCGGCGGTGCCGCTGGCGTCGCAGGCGATGCTCACCATCGCCCTCGCCGCTGTCGCGGGCGCCGTCGGCACCGTCACCGCCTACACCTACGGCTACTTCGTCGCGCTGCTGCTCGCGTCCGTGACCGCCGGGGCGATCGGCTTCACGTCGATGCCGGGCCTCGTCGGCGATCTCGGCACCCGCGGCGCGGAGGCGGCGCTGGGGTACCTGCGGACGTTCGCGGCGCTCGGAGCGTTCCTCTACGTCCCGCTGGCGGCGGCCGTCGCGACGTTCGGCCGACCCGGTCATCGACCGGGCGCTCGCCGGGCCGCTGACCGTCGAGACGCTCGACCTCATGTGGAACATCCTGCGCATCTTCCTGGTCATGGGGCTGTGCTTCGTGCTGCTGACACCGGTCAACACGCTCGCGCTGTCCATGCAGCGGCTGCGGGCGTTCGTGTTCGCGGCGGTCGCGGCGGTCGTCGCGCAGCTCGTGATCGTGGTGCCGCTCGGTCGCACGGTCGGCGCGGAGGCCGTCGCGGTCGCCCACGCGACGATCGCGGTCGGGATGATCCTGCTCGTCGCCGCGGCCGTGTTCGGGCGCCGCATGCCCGCGGCCGTGGTGCATCGGCGGTCGTGGCTGCGCTCCCCGGGATCGCGCTCGCCGTCGTCTTCCCGCTGCTCGCGCTCGTCGCCCCCGGCGGCTGGTTCTCGTCGATCTGCTTCTCGGTGATCGGGATCGGCCTGTACGTCGGGCTCGGGCCGCTGCTGTGGCCGAGCGTCGCCCGGCCCGTGCTGGCCGGCGTGCTGCGGCGTTAGAGCAGCGCCCGGACTGCCGCCGCGACCTCCGCCGGGCGCTCCTCGGGGACGATGTGCCCGCAGCCGTCGAGCAGCTCGGTCCGCGCTTCGTCGCCGTGGCGCTCGAGGCCGAGCGCGAGCGCGGTGCCGAGCGCGTCGCGCGTGCCCTGCAGCAGCCGCGCCGGCACCGTGCAGGCGCGGGACGCGCACGCGGCCGGCCTCGTGCAGGAGGAAGTCGCGGTACAGGCGGCTCGCGGCCTCCGCGCGCTGCGGCTCACGGTAGGCGCTCTGCGTACTGTCGGGTGCACCAGCCGCGACACCACGTGGCGGATGATCCGGGGCCCGAGCACCGGAGTGGCCAGCGGCGGCTGGTACGCGAACCGCGGGAGCGCGCGCAGCGTCGTCGCGCGTGTGGCCCACGGATGCGCGATGCCCGTCGCCACGAGCGCCGTCCACCGCTCCGGAGGCGGTCACCGCGAGGAACCCGGCCCACGCGCCCCAGTCGTGGCCGAGGAGCAGCGCGCGCTCGATCCCCAGGACGTCCAGGAGCGCCACCGCGTCCTCGCCGAGGCGGGCCTTGCGGAAGTCGCCGTCCGCCGGCGGCCCCGACCAGCCCAGGCCGCGGAGGTCCATCGCCAGGAAGCGGACCTCGGGCAGCAGCGGGATGACCCGCCGCCAGACCCACCAGTGCTGTGGGAAGCCATGCAGGGCGACGACCGGCGGGGCCGTCCTCGCGGCCGGCGTGGGCGACGTGCACCCGCACACCGGTCGCCAGCGGCGTGGTAGCGGTGCACGACGCCGTCGAGCGCGGGCGGCTCCATGCCCGCACGCTACGGTCCCTGGCCGCGATGAGCGACGACCTCGCCTGCTGGACCTGCGGCACGCCCGCCGCGCCCGACACACGCTTCCCGAACCTCGGCTATGTCCGCTGCCCGGCGTGCGATCTCGTGTTCGCGCCCAGCTCCTCGCAGGAGCGGCTGCGGGAGCTGTACGGGGAGGCGTACTTCGAGGACTACGGCCTCGAGGGCGCCTACGACGCCGACGCCGACCAGCGCCGCCGCGAGGCGCAGGTGCGCGTCCGGTGGCTGCGGAGCGCCGGGCCGCCGACGGGGCGGCTGCTGGAGATCGGGTGCGCCTCCGGCTGGTTCCTCGCAGAGGCGCGTGCGGTCGGCTACGACGTGGTCGGGATCGAGCCTGCCGCGGAGATGGCGGCGGCCGCACGCCGGCGATCGGGCGCCGAGGTCCGCGCCGCGATGCTGGAGGACGCGTCGCTGGACTCCGGCAGCTTCGACGTCGCGGTCGCGTGGCACGTGCTCGAGCACCTCGCCCAGCCGCGCGCTGCGCTGGAGGAGGTCCGCGGGGCGCTGCGGCCCGGTGGCCGGCTGCTGCTGGAGCTGCCGAACATCGCCTCGCTGCGTGCCGTCCGGCAGGGCGAGGACTGGTACGGCATGGAGCCGGCGCACCACGTCGCCCACTACTCGCCTGGGGCGCTCGCCGCGCTGCTGCGCGCGACGGGCTACGTGCCGGAGGTCGTCGAGAGCGTGCATCCGGGGACGCTGCTCGGGGGCCGCGAGGCGTTCGGGCCGCGCGGCATCGCGTTCCACGCCAAGGAGACGCTGAGCGCGCGGTCGTGGATGCGCGCGCCGCATCCCTGGAAGTTCGACCTGCTCCGCGCGGTCGGGCGCGTGCCCTGAGGGGTGCCGAGGCGGCCCGTGCATCAGGACGATCTCGAAGGCCGTAACGGGCCGCCGCAGGCGGGTCCCCCTTCTCTGTCAGGCTCCTTCGTCGTCCCGAGCTGGAACGGGCTGGACGTGCTGCGGGAGTGCCTGCGAGCGCTGGCC
Source organism: uncultured Solirubrobacterales bacterium (assembly GCA_963837655.1). Lineage (GTDB taxonomy): Bacteria > Actinomycetota > Thermoleophilia > Solirubrobacterales > Solirubrobacteraceae > CAVVSD01. The sequence goes on along the minus strand of CAWIOK010000014.1, from coordinate 78,375 downwards.
GTCCAGACGGTGGACTGCGAGGTCGTCGTCGTGGACAACGGCTCGATCGACGGGACCGCCGACGCCGTGGCCGCGGAGTTCCCCGGCGTCGTGCTGGTCGGGGTCGAGGAGAACGTCGGGTTCGGGAGGGCGGTGAACCTCGGCGCCGAGCGCGCAACCGGCCACGTGCTGCTCGTCGTCAACAACGACGCGGTCCCCGCGCCGGACTTCGCCGAGCGGATGCTCGCGCCGTTCACCGACCCCGCGGTGGGCATGGCGGCGGGCGTGCTGACCCAGCGGCCGCATCCCGATCGCGTGGACTCCGCCGGCGTGGAGCTGGACGTCACCGTCGGCTCCTGGGATCTGGGCTGGAACGCGCCGGTCACGTCGCTCGGCGGCCGCACCCCCGCCGGCCCGTGCGGGGGCGCGGCGGGGTACCGCGCGTCGGCGTGGCGCGACGCCGGCGGCTTCGACCCCGCGCTGTTCGCGTACTGGGAGGACGTCGACCTGGCGCTGCGACTGCGCCGGGCGGGATGGGCGTGCGCGTTCGTGCCGTCCGCGCTGGCGCTGCACCGCCACGGGGCGACCCTGGGTGCGGCGACCCCGCTGCAGCGAAGGCTGGACGCCTTCGGCCGGGGGTTCGTGCTCGGGCGCCACGGCCGGCGCGGGAGGTCGGCGTTCCTGCGCGTGGCGGTGCTCGACTGGCCGGTGCTCGCCTTCGACCTCCTGGTCTCGCGGCAGCCGGAGGTGCTTCGCGAGCGCCGGCGGGGGAATGCGGCGGGGCAGGCGTCCCGCGTCGGCGTGCCGGATCCATCGTTGCTGACGATCGGGCTGGGCGAGGCGCTGCGCCGACGATGGTCGTTCGCCGTGCGGCGCCTGCGGCGGCGACGACCGGCGCAGGAGCTCCAGTAGATATTCTTTGACACGAATATGCGTGATGAGGAATACTCATCCGCGTGGACGCCAGTGCTCTCACCGCTCTCGCCGAGCCCACGCGCCTGCGCATCGTCGAACTGCTCGACGTGCGGCCGCACGCGGTCGGTGAGATCGCCGCTGCGCTGGACCTTCGCCAGCCCCAGGTCACCAAGCACCTGCAGACGCTCCAGCGCACCGGCCTGATCACGGTCCACCCGCTCGGGCAGCGGCGGATCTGCGCACTCGAGCGCCCCCGGTTCGCCGAGCTGCGCGACTGGCTCGCCGACCTCGCCCGCGACGCGCCGTCGTCCGAGGCCGCGCTCGACGCCTACCGCCGCGCCCTGGACGCCGAGAGCGCCGCGGCAGCCGCCGACCCGGCCTGGGCCGTGGGGCGGGTGCTGGAGCTCGAGCGGAGCGTCGCCGCGACGCCCCAGGAGCTCTGGTCGTTCTGGACCACCTCCGAGCGGATGCGTACCTGGTGGGCGCCAGAGCACTTCACGGTCGCCGAGTGCGAGGTCGATCCCCGGCCCGGCGGCGCCATGACGCTCGTGCTGCAGGAGGGCGACGGCACACGCCACCGTGCGTCCGGGCACGTCGTCGCCGCCGAGGCGCCCCACGCCCTGGACTTCGAGATGGCGCCGCTCGGCCCAGACGGCGCCCCCCTCTTCACCGTCGCGTACGCGGTGCGCCTCGATCCGGCCGCCGACGGCACGGTGCTGTCGCTGCAGGCCCGGATCGACGCATCGACCGCCGCCGCCGCCCCGGCGCTCGCCGGCATGCGCATCGGCTGGGAGCAGTCCCTCGATCGGCTCGCACGAGCCCTGACCTGACCACGAAGGAGGAAGCCACGATGTCCGCGTTCCCAGAGCCCCACCCCAGGCTCCGCACCCTCGATCCGATGGTCGGCCGCTGGCGCCTGCAGGGCCGCACCGACGGCGCCGAGGACGACAACATCCACGGCACGATCGAGCTCGACTGGCTGCCCGGCGGGCACTTCCTGCGCCAGCACACGCTCATCGACTTCGCGGGCATGGTGCAGATCGACGGCATCGAGCTCGTCGGCTACGAGCCGGAGACGGACTCGCTCGCCTCGGCCGTCTACTCCAACGTCGCGCCGGTCCCCGTCGGGTACCACTGGTCCCTGGAGGGCCAGGAGCTGACGATCCGGATGGACGCCGGCGCCACGATGCGCGCGACGCTCAGCAACGACGGGACCAGCTTCGAGGGCCGCTGGGCACCGGACCCCGGGCACGAGAACGACCCGGGCATGGTCGCCTACGAGTTCGCGGGCTCACGCATCGAGTAGCGCCCGTCGGCCCCACGCCATCCGCGCCAGGAACTCCCTCCGGCGCGGATCGGCGTCGTCGTATTGGCGGGTGCGGTTGTCGCGGACGAGCAGCTCCTCCTGGCGTCCCGACCGGAACACCCGGGCCTCCGGCCAGTCCTCGATCTCGACGACGCCGCGCCGGGACACCATCACCGGCCGCAGGCCCGTCGCCTGGACCTGCCGCGTGAGCCCTCGCCTGCCGCTCTCCAGCGACTCCGCGCCCACCTTGCGCCGGCGCACGTCCCACTCCAGCGAGCGGGCGAGGTCGGTCGCGATCGTCCACGCGTTCGTCCGTACGTGGGGGTTGGGGAACGGCTCGAACAACCGCCGCCGATGCAGCTTCAGGTGCGGGGGCGCGGCCGTGGCCGGGCTCTCCCACGACGCGGTGCAGCCCGCGATCCCGACGCGCTCGACGTCGAGGGCGCCGGTCAGCATCGCGAGCCAGCCGTCGACGAGCGGCTCGGCCCAGCCGTTGACGAACGCCACGCGGTCGCAGTCGATCTCGTCGAGCGCGCGCCGGTAGGCGATGAGGTCCTGCGCTCGTCCCTCCAGGTGGACCTCCTGGTCGGCCCGCACGCCGAGCGCCGAGCGCACCGCCGAGACGTCGCCGCGGAAGCCGTTGTAGACCGCGACGAAGCGGTGCTCGACGCCAGGATCGACCGCTCGGTAGGCGGTCCCGAACCGCGTCGCGGCCGCGGGCCCGAACGGTCCCCACAGCAGGTGCACGAGGCAGAGCGCGGGCATGGGCTGGGGCAGCATAGGTGCCACACTGCGGGCCGTGAGCGCCCGTCCCGAGCACCTGTACCCGAGCCCCCACCGCGTCGCCGCGATGCTGCCGCCGCCGGTACGCGTCAAGCTCGTCTCGCTCCTGCCCGACCGCCAGGAGGTGCGCCGCGCGCGTCTACGCCTCGCGCGCCGCTTCCTGCACGGCGAGGGCCTGGAGATCGGCCCGCTGCACCTGCCGCTGCCGCTGCCGCGGGGCGTCGGCATCCGCTACGTCGACCGCATGGACAACGAGGCGCTCATCCGCGAGTACCCCGAGCTCGAGGGCCACGACCTCGTCCAGGTGGACGTCGTCGATGACGGCGAGCGCCTGACGACCGTCCCGGACGCGTCGGTCGACTTCGTCGTCGCCAACCACTTCCTCGAGCACACCGAGGACCCGATCGGCACGCTCGCACAGCACACGCGGGTCCTCCGGCCCGGCGGCGTCCTGTTCCTCGCCAACCCCGATCCGCGCGAGACGTTCGACGAGGGGCGCCCGCTCACCACGATCGAGCATCTCGCCCGCGATCACCGGGAGGGCCCGGCGGTGTCGCGCGACGAGCACTACGCGGAATGGGTCCGCCTCGTCGAGCGCGCACCCGAATCCAGGGTCGTCGCCCGGGCGGCCGAGCTGCGCGACGCGAGCTACTCGATCCACTTCCACGTCTGGACCCCGGCGGTCTTCGCCGAGCTCGTCCGCCACTGCGCCCACGACGAGGGGATCCCGCTCGAGCTGGAGGCGCTCGTGCCGGTCCGCCACGAGTTCATCACCGTCCTGCGCAAGACGGCGATCCGGTAGGCCTACTAGCCTGCCAGCGCCGAATGCCCAAGTCAGCACTCATCACCGGGATCACCGGCCAGGACGGCTCCTACCTCGCCGAGCTGCTGCTCGAGAAGGGATACGACGTCCACGGGATGGTCCGGCGGGCGTCGACGGAGAAGTTCGACCGCATCGAGCACCTCCGCGATCGCATCACGCTGCACCAGGGCGACCTGCTCGATCACCGGTCGCTCACCGACACCCTGCGGGCGTCGGAGCCCGAGGAGATCTACAACCTCGCCGCCATGTCGTTCGTCGCCGTCTCGTGGATCCAGCCCACGTTGACCGCGGAGTTCACCGGCGTCGGCGTCACCCGCCTCCTGGAGGCGATGCGCGAGGTCTGCCCCGAGGCGCGCTTCTACCAGGCGAGCTCCTCGGAGATGTTCGGCAAGGTCCGCGAGGTCCCGCAGACCGAGTCGACCCCGTTCTACCCGCGGTCGCCCTACGGCGTGGCGAAGGCCTACGGCCACTTCATCACCGTCAACTACCGCGAGTCCTACGACCTCCACGCGACGAGCGGGATCCTCTTCAACCACGAGTCGCCACGGCGCGGCCTGGAGTTCGTGACCCGCAAGGTCACCTGGCACGCCGCGGCGATCAAGCACGGCAAGCTCGACGAGCTGCGGCTGGGCAATCTCGACGCGCAGCGCGACTGGGGCTACGCCGCCGACTACGTCGAGGCGATGTACCTCATGCTGCAGCGCGACGAGCCCGAGGACTTCGTCATCGCGACCGGCAAGATGAACACCGTCCGCGACTGCGTCGAGATCGCCTTCGACGAGGCCGGCGTCCCCGACTGGGAGAAGCACGTCGTCATCGACCCGTCGTTCCTGCGCCCGGCGGAGGTCGACGAGCTGGTCGGCGACTCGACGAAGGCCAAGGACCTGCTCGGGTGGCAGCCGAAGACGAGCTTCGAGGAGCTCATCCGGCTCATGACCCGCGCGGACCTCGAGCTGCTCAGGCCCTAGCGCGCAGCAGGTCCACATCGGCGGCGACCATGCCGCCGATCAGGTCCTCGAAGGAGATCTCCGGCTCCCAGCCGAGCACCGCCCTGGCGTGGGACGGATCGCCGACCGGCGGCGTCGCCTCGGGTGGGCGCACGAACGCGGGGTCGACGCGGACGTGGTCGGCGGGATCCAGCCCGACGGCGGCGAACGCGGCCCCGACGAGATCGCCCACCGTGCGCCCGACGCCGCTGGCGAAGACGTAGTCGCCCGGCTCGTCGTGCTCGACGGCCAGCAGCGCGCCGCGCACGATGTCCTGCGCCGCGCTCCAGTCGCGGACGGCATCGAGCGATCCCAGCGACAGCTCGCTCTCCAGGCCCAGCGCGATCGCCGCGGCGCCGCGCGTCACCTTCCGCGGGAGGAACCGCTCCGGCCGGCGCGGCGACTCGTGGTTGAACGTGATGCCGCTCGTCGCGTGCAGCCCGCCGCGCCGGTAGGCGCCGACGAGGCGGTGGGCGGCGAGCTTGGCCACGCCGTAGGGCGACCACGGTCGCATCGGCGAGGACTCGCGCTGGGGCGACTCGCCGGCGTCCCCGAAGACCTCGCTGGACGTCGCCACGAACACGCGGATGCCGGTGCCCTCGGCCGCCGCGAGGAGCGTCGCCGTCGCGCCGGCGATCTCGGCGAGCGTCGTCGCCGGGTCGGCCCAGGAGGCGGGGACGAACGTGGGCGCGGCGAGGTGGAACAGCTCGTCGGGCGCCACCTCGGCGACCAGGCGACGCAGGGCCGCCGGGTCGGACAGGTCGCCGCCGACGATCGTCACGTCGCCCGCCACGGCGGCGAGGTTGGGGGCGTCCGCGGCGGGGTCGCGCGCCATGCCGACGACCTCGCGACCGGTCGCGACCAGGATCTCGGCGAGGTAGGAGCCGTCCTGGCCGGTCACCCCGGTGACCAGCGCGCGGCGCGGGGTCCTTGCTGGCACGCGCGGCAGTCTACGAAGGGCGACCAGGCCGACCTGCTTGACTCATGGGCGCCGCGCGGGTGCCGTCTTGCAAGGAAAGCCGCAGATGAATCCGCGCGACTTCGGCGGTGTACCGCCGTTAGCACCATCCGATGACGATCCCCATCGACACCACGACGCTCTCCTACGAGGAGCCCAGCGGGCGCTTCCAGCGCGCTCCTGCCCCGCCCGAGGCGATCGAGGTGCTCGGCGTCCCGGTCTCCGCAGTCGACTACGACGGCGCCCTGGACTGGATGGACGGGACGATCGCAGCCCGCGGCAGCGGCTACGTCTGCGTCGCCGCGACCCACACGGTCATGGTCGCCCAGGAGGACCCTGACGCCATGGCCGCCGTCCTCGGCGCCAGCCTCGTCGTCCCCGACGGCCAGCCGCTCGTCTGGGCGCTCCGCGCGCTCGGCCACCGGCTGCCCGACCGCGTCTACGGCCCCGACCTGATGCTGCGCCACTGCGAGCGCGCCGCGGCGCAAGGCACCCGGATCTTCCTGTACGGCGGGCGCAACCAGGGCGCGCTCGTCCAGCTCACGCTCAACCTCCGGCGCAAGTTCCCCGGCCTGCGGGTCGTCGGCGGCTGCTCGCCCCCGTTCCGCGACCTCGACGGCGACGAGCTCGACGTCATCGCGGACGAGATCAACCGGACCGGCGCCGACATCGTGTGGGTCGGCATCGGCGTGCCCAAGCAGGAGAAGTGGATGGCCGCGATGCGCGGCCGCCTCGACGCGCCGGTGCTCGTCGGCGTCGGCGCGGCGTTCGACTTCCACGCCGGCCTCGTGCCGCAGGCCCCGGGCTGGATGCAGTCGGCGGGTCTGGAGTGGGCGTTCCGCCTGGCGCAGGAGCCGCGGCGTCTGTGGCGGCGCTACCTGCGCTACAACCCGCGCTTCGTCGCGGGCTTCGCCTCGCAGCTGGCGCGCGGCCGTCGTGCGCGCGGCGCCGACAGCTAGCCTGCCGGACGTGTCCATCGACGTCTCCGTCATCGGCATCGGGCGGATCGGGTTGCCGTTGGCCCTCTCGTTCGCCGATCGCGGCCTCAACGTGCTGGGGGTCGACGCCGACGCGGAGCGCCTCGCGGCCGTCGCCGAGGGTCGCATGCCCTTCGACGAGCCCGGAGCGCAGGAGGCGCTGGACCGCGTCCACGCGTCCGGTCGCCTGGCGCTCACCGACTCGGTCGCCGACGCCGCGCGCGCCGATAACATCGTCATCACGCTCGGGACGCCGTCGTTCTCGCACATCGAGATCGACATCCGCGACATCCGCTCCGCGCTCGACGACCTGCTCGCGCACCTGCGCCCGGGGCAGACGATCGTGCTGCGCTCGACCGTCGCGCCCGGCACCACCGACTTCGTGGCGGGCTACATCGCCAAGCACCTCGGCCTGCGGGTGGGCGAGGACGTCTTCGTCGCCCACGTCCCGGAGCGCATCGCGGCCGGGCGGTTCTTCGAGGAGATCGACACGCTGCCGTGCATCGTCGGCGGCGTCGGCGCGGCCTCCGGCGAGCGCGCCGCGTCGCTCTTCGAGACCTTCGGCGCGCCGATCACGCAGACGACACCGGTCCAGGCCGAGCTCGCGAAGATCTGGACCAACATCCTGCGCTACACGACGTTCGCGCTGCCCAACCTCCTGATGATGGACTGCGAGCAGCACGGGGCGAACGTCTTCGACGTCATCGACCTCATCAACCGCGACTACCCCCGCGGCGGAATCGCCTCGCCCGGACTGACGGCCGGGACGTGCCTGCGCAAGGACTTCGCGTTCTCAGAGGAGCGGTCCGCTGCCCCTGGGATGCTGCTGGCGGTCTCCCGCGTCAACGAGTCGGTGCCGCTGTTCCTCGTCGAGGGCATGAAGCGGCGTCTCGGCCCGCTGTCGGGGCGCAAGGTCGCGGTCCTCGGCCTCGCGTTCAAGGCCGACACGGACGACGAGCGCGACTCCCTCGCCCACAAGCTCATCCGCCTGCTCGAGCGCGAGCTCGCCGACGTCGCGATCCACGATCCCGAGGTCGCCACGCCGACGTCGTCGTTCGAGGAGGCGGTGCGCGACGCCGACGCGATCGTCGTGGCGACGAACCACACGGTCTTCCGCGGCCCCGCGACGCTGGCGCGGATCGCCGCGCTCGGCTCGGGCGACCCCCTCGTCGTCGATCCGTGGAACTGCTTCGGCGCGGCGCAGGTCTTCGGCTACGCGGCAGAAGTCCAGGCGCTCACCGCGGCATGAGCCGCGTCCTCGTGACGGGAGGCGCCGGCACGATCGGCGCCGCGGTCGTGCGCCGGCTGCTGCGTGACGGCGACTGGGACGTCCGCGTCTCCGACCAGCGCCCTGCGCCGGCGTGGATGCGGGAGGGCGCCGAGGTGCACGAGGGCGACCTACGCGACCTTGCCCAGGCGCGGACGGCGACCGAGGGCTGCACGCACGTCATCCACCTCGCCGCGATCGTCGGCGGCATCGCGAACTTCCACAAGCTCCCGCTGACGCTCAGCGAGGTCAACAGCGCCCTCTACGGCGGCGTCGTGCGGGCCGCGGTGGTCGAGGGGGTCGAGCGCTTCGTCTATGTCTCCTCCTCGATGGTCTTCGAGCGCGCGACGCAGTTCCCGACGACCGAGGAGCACGTCTGGGAGTGCCCGTGGCCGCGCTCGGCCTACGGGTTCTCCAAGCTCGCGGGCGAGGTGTGGGTCCGCGCCGCGCACGACGAGGAGGGGCTGCCCTACACGATCTGCCGGCCCTTCAACGCCTACGGCCCGGGCGAGATGCCCGAGGACGAGCCGGGGATCGCCCACATGGTCCCCGACGTCATCAAGAAGTGCCTGGCGCTGCCCGCCGGGGCGCCACTGCCGATCTTCGGGACCGGTGAGCAGACGCGGACGATCACCCACGTCGACGACATCGCCGACGGCGTCGTGACCGCGATGGGTCACCCCGCGGCGCTCAACGAGGACTTCAACGTCTCCGCGAGCGACGAGATGACGGTTGCGGAGATCGCCCAGGTCATCTGGGAGGAGTGCGGCAAGGAACCGGCCGCGTTCTCGCTGGAGCACCGCCCGACGTTCGAGGTCGACGTGCAGCGGCGCTGGCCCAGCGTGGAGAAGGCCCGCACGGTTCTGGGCTGGGAGTCGCAGATCGGCGTCCGCGAGGGCGTCGCGCAGACGATCGAGTGGTTGCGCGGCCGGGTCTGAGTCACAATGGAGCCATGACGTTGTCAGGCCCCTCGAAGTCCATCACCGTCGAGCCGGTCGAGATCCCCCGGCCACAGCCGCTTCCGGAGCCGGAGCCCGCGAAGGCACCGACACCGGCGACAGCCGCCGCAGCGCCCGCGCCCGCTCACCGGCGGCCAGCAGCGCGTCCATCTGCCCGACCGACTGCTCCAGGCCCTCGGCCATGCCCATGTTCATCAGCTGCTCCATCTGCTCGAGTGACTCGAAGGCGGAGCTCAGCTGCATCCGGGTCCCGCCGTCGTGCTCGGTCAGCCGCACGCGCACCGTCGTCGTGGGCATGGCGTCGTTCGGCGTCCCGTCCTGATCGGCGAAGCCGTCCTGGAACTCCAGCGCGTTCGGGGCGTCGACCGACGTGATCCGCCACCAGCCACGGAACCGCTCGTTCTCCGGACTGGTCATGAAGTACGAGACCTCGCCGCCGGGCGTCAGCTCGTGCTTCTCCACGTCGCCGGGTAGGTCGGGGGTCCCCACCACTGCTCGAGCCGGCGCGGGTCGGCCCACAGCTGCCACACCTGCTCGATCGGCGCGTCGAACTCGGCGACCAGGGTCAGGGTGAGGCCGTCGGTGTCCGTGTCGACGGTGGTGACGCTCATCTCTGGTGTCCTCTCGTCGGGGTGTGCTCGTCGTGCGCGAGGAGGGCCGACATCCGGTCCACGCGTCCGCGCCAGGCCGCCTCGAGCTGGTCGAGCGCATGCCGGGCCCTGTCGACGGCGTCGGGGGCGGTGCGCACCCGCTGCTCGCGCCCGTGGCGCTCCTTGATGACCAGGCCGGCCCGCTCCAGCACGGCGACGTGCTTCTGCACCGCGGCGAAGCTCATCGGGTAGGCCTCGGCGAGGCGCGAGACCGACAACTCACCCTGGACGGAGCGGCGGAGGATGTCGCGACGCGTCGCGTCGGCCAGCGCGTGGAACAGGTCGTCCACGGTCGCGTTGGGCAGGCTTCCTACAACCATCTGGTTGTAGGTTACGCGGTCCTGCAAGCGTCAGGCGCGTGCCCTGCGGGCCAGCTCGACCGTCGCGGCCCGCAGGTCACCCGGTGCAGCGCACGCATCCGCGAACCCCACGCGTGCCGGAGCGACGCCCCGCGGCGTCCTGACCGTCAGGTCCAAGCCGTAGCGGTCCGCGCCGGTGCACGTCGCCGCCGTCGCGTCGGGATGGCCGGCCAGCGCGCGAGCCATGTCCAGCAGCGCGTCGGCGTGGTCGTCGTTGAGGTGCGCGACGGCACCCGCCGCCGACGCCGCCACCGGGTCGGGCCGTGCCGCCGCGTACTCCTCCGCGCTGGCCGACGCCATCCGCCCGTAGCCGCCGACCCAGCGCACGCGCTGCACGTCGAGCACCCAGAGGTCGAAGTCGCCGAAGTCCACGTACACGTCGCCCGACGGCACGCCGGCCACGTAGGCGGCGCGGGCGGCCGGGTCGCCCGGGCGGACCAGGCCCGCCAGCGTCACGCGCCCCGCGGCCAGCGGATCGGGACCGTCCGCGGGCGCGACGACGAGCAGCGAGGCGCGCGGGTCGGCCTGGAGGTTGCGACCGTGCTCGGCCAGGCGAGAGACGCAGAGCACGGGGCCGCCGTCCTCCAGCACGCCGTAGGCCACGAACGACGACCACGGCGCGCCGTTCTCCGACAGCGACGCCAGGGCGCCCTGCCCGGTCCCGGCGAGCAGCGTCCGCGCCTCCTCGGCGGCCGAACGGCGACGGGCGGGCTCGACCGCGGCGAGCGGCTCCGCGACCGACGGGCCGCCGCCGGGGACGTCGTGATCGCTCACTGCGCCTGGCGGCGCAGGCCCAGGATGCTGAGCAGGAACGACGAGAAGAAGACCTGCACGCCCACGATGATGAGCGTCGCCCCGAGGACGGCCAGGCTCTCCTCCGACAGGCTGCCGAACCCGCGGTCGGCCCAGATGGCGAACACGACCGCGCAGACGGTCACGCCGAGCAGGATGATGAAGCCGCCGAGCGCGAGGCCGTGCTCGAGCCGGAAACGGCTGCGCATGCGATCGAACCACGGATCGCGATCGCCCATGAAGTACATGCCGTACGCATGGGCGCAGAGCCCGAGCGACACGATCTGCGTCCCGACGACGAGCAGCAGGCTGCCCGCGATCATCGAGTGCAGGTACAACGGGCGCCCGACGATGTCCAGCCCGCCGAGCACGGCGGCCATGACGAGCACGCCGAGCGTCGCCAGGACGACGCCGGGCCACAGGAACAGGTGCGTCGGGCTGTGGACGAGCAGGAAGCGCAGATGGCGCCAGCCGTCCCGGAAGCTCGAGAGCTTGGACTCGCCGCCCCGCGGGTGGTACGTGATCGGGAACTCCGTGATCCGCAGCTTCTCCTTGGAGGCGCGGATGACCATCTCCGACGCGAACTCCATCCCCGGGGTGCGCAGGTCGAGCTTGGGCAGGATGTCGCGGCGCAGGCCCCGCATGCCGCAGTGCGCGTCGCGCACGCCGGTGCGGAAGAAGAGGTTGAGGATGCCGCTGAGGATCGGGTTTCCGACGTACTGGTGCAGCCAGGGCATCGCGCCGGGCTGGATGTTGTCCATCCGGTCGCCCATCACGAGCTCCGCGCCGTCGGCCAGCTCGTCGACGAACCGCGGGATCAGCTCGAACGGATACGTGAGATCGGCATCGAGCATCACGATGTACTCGCCGCGGGCGTTGGCGAAGCCCGCCAGGTAGGCGCTCCCGTAGCCGCGACGCTCCTCGTGGATGACCCGTGCGCCGGCCGCGGCCGCCAGCTCGGGGCTACCGTCGGTCGAGCCGTTGTCGGCGACGATCACCTCACCGTTCAGGCCGTGCTCCTCGAGGACGGCGCGGGCCCGGGTGACGCATTCCTCGATGTTCTCGGCCTCGTTGAGGCACGGGATGACCACCGACACGACCGGGAGCGCCGCCTCGTGCGAGGCGGGCGCGGTGCGCTGTGCGCGTTCGATCGTGCTCATGGAGGTTCGGGGTTCTCCGGGTCCGGTGAAGGTTCCTGCGCTCGTCGCAACGAGCGGGCCGCCATGAGGTTGCGGTTCAGGCCGCCGCTCGTCCGTAGGCGGCGACCGTCGCGGCGGCGCAACGGTCCCAAGTGTAGGACGCCGCGCGATCAAGCCCCGCCGCGCGCAGCGACGCGTGCAGCACGTCGTCGGCCAGGAGGCGCTCCACCGCGTCCGCGACGGCCTCGGCGTCGCGGGGATCGACGAGCAGTCCCGCGTCCCCGACGACCTCGGGGAGACTGGACGTCGCGGACGTCACGACCGGGGTCCCGCAGGCCATCGCCTCCAGCGGCGGGAACCCGTAGCCCTCGTGCAGCGACGGGTACAGGAAGCAGCGCGCTCCGGCCAGGACGCCGACGAGGTCCTCGTCGCTCAGGAACCCGGTGAGCACGACCGTGCCGCGCACCCGCCCCAGCTCCTCCTCGAAGGCCTGGTTGCGCCACCCCCTGCCGCCGACGACGACGAGCGCGACGTCGTCGCCGTGGCGCTCGCTGACCCGGGCGAACGCCCGCAGCGCGGTCACGAGGTTCTTGCGCGGCTCGAGCGTCCCGACGCAGGCCACGTAGGGCCGGTCGATGCCGAGGCGGGCAAGCAGCTCCGGGCCTGCGGGCGCAGGCCGGAAACGCGGCTCGACCCCGTACGGCGTCACGACGATCCGTTCCTCCGGGACGCGCAGGTGCTCGGCGATGTCGCGGGCCGACGCCTGCGAGCCCGTCAGCACGACGGCCGCGCGGCGGGCCAGCGGCCCCGCGAGCGCCCGGAAGTTCGCCCGGATCGGCGCTGAGAACAGCTCCGGGGCGCTCAGGACGAGCACGTCGTGCATCGTCACGACCACCGGGACCCGCAACCCGGGCTCCGGCGGCACCGCGTAACGAGGGTGGTGCAGGACGTCGAGCCCCGCCCGGTTCGCGGCCCGCGGCACCGCCAGCGGGTACCAGAGGCCCTGCACCGCCGCCTGCAGCGCGACGCGTCCCGCCAGGTGGCGCGGGACGCGGTGGCCCGGCCACAGCTCCCGCAGCTCGACGTCGCTGCGTGCCCGCAGCGCGCCGCGGAGCGCGCTGGCGTACCGGTACTCGCCCGCCCGGTTGAGGACGAGCGCCGCGGCGTCGAAGCCGACCCGCAGCATCAGCGGTGCAAGCACTAGGCGGAGGCCGAGGCCTCCCAGGTGAGCCGCAGGCCCTCGTCGATGTCGGTCGCAGCGCTCCAGCCGAGGACCTCGCGGGCCCGCCCGGCGTCCAGCACGGAGCGATCGATCTCGCCCAGTCGCGCGGGCTGGAAGTCGATCGGCGCCTCCGAGCCCGCGTGCTGCTGGAGGAGCTCGGCGACGCGCAGGACCGACGTCTCCTCCTCGGTGCCGAGGTTGATCGCGCCGGTCGCGTCGCCCTCGCCCGCCGTGGCGATCGCCTCGACGAGGTCGCCGACGTAGATGTAGTCGCGGGTCTGCTCGCCGTTGCCGAAGACGCGCAGCGGCTCGCCGCGGCGCAGCCGGCCGCAGAAGATGGCGATGACGCCCGCCTCGCCGTGGACGTCCTGGCGCGGCCCGTAGACGTTGCCGAAGCGCAGCGCGACGGTCGACATCCCGTGCAGCCGCTCGTAGAGCCCGAGGTACTGCTCGGCGCACAGCTTGCTCGTGCCGTACGGCGCCATCGGGCGCGGCTCGGTCGTCTCGGGCGTCGGCATGACGTCGGTCACGCCGTAGATCGCCCCGCCGGTGGAGGCGAACACGAACCGACGGGCGCCGTTCACGCGGCCCGCCTCGAGCAGATCGGCCGTCGCCGCGACGTTGGTGCGGGCGTCGTAGGCGGGATCGGCGACCGAGAGGCGGACGTCGATCTGGGCCGCGAGATGGAAGATCCCCTCGGGCTTCACGCTCGCGACGAGCTCTCGGATCGCGTCGCCGTCGCGGATGTCGGCCTTGTGGAAGGTCGCGCCGTTGCCGACCGCGTCCCCGATGTTGCTCTCCTTTCCGGAGGACAGGTCGTCGACGACGTGCACCTCGTGGCCTCGCGCAAGCAGCGCGTCGACGAGGTTCGAACCGATGAAGCCGGCGCCGCCGGTCACGAGTGCGAGCATGGCGGCGAGTGTAGGCAGTGCCTCCGTTTCGCTCACGTGCGACCAGGGGTACCGCCCGCCCTACGATTGGCCAAGGCTCCGATGACGACGAACTAGGGAGGGATGCCCATGCGGCTCCCGGTCGTGCAGAAGAAGAAGCAGAAGTCCAAGAAGGATCAGACGCTCGACACCGTCGCGTCCTTCGCGAAGGCGTGGAGCGAGTGGCAGCTCGCCAAGAGCGCCACGAAGGCCGCCAAGAAGGCGCCGTGGAAGATCATCGGCGGCGCGACTGCGGCGGTGGCCGCGGTCACCATCGGCGCGAAGAAGATCCTCGGCGGCGGCAGCTCCGACGCGCCGACTCCGCCCCCGCCGCCCGCCTACACGGGCCCGGTCCCGGACCCCAACGCGCCCGGCGCCGACAACAACGACGTCGTCGGCGCGTCGCCGTCCGGCCCGGTCGCCCCGACCGACGCCAAGCCCGACCCCGAGGCGCCCGCAACTCCCGACAACTAGCCTCGTTGTAGGCCGACGACCGAAGGAGGAACTCCATGCTCAGCCCGACCATCGGCCGGGTCCTCAGCGCGGTAGGCGCCGTCGTCGTCGCCGTTGCACTCGTCCTGACCTGGTACCACATCGATCGGTCCGCCCTGCAAGGCACGACGGAGACGACCGGATGGCAGACGTTCACGAACCTCCGCTGGCTGATCCTCGCCGGCGCTGCGTTCGTGCTCGTGACAGCGCTGCTCAAGCAGACGCGGCCCGTGCTCATCATGCGCACCGTCGTCGGATGCGTGCTCGCGCTGCTCATCCTGCGCCGGATCGTCGACCCGCCGGACCTCGGGTTCCCGATCAGCTCGCAGATCGGCGTCTTCGTCGGTCTGCTCGGCGCGATCGCCGTCGCGGTCGGCGGTCTGGTCGACTCAGGTCGCGAGGTCGTGAGCGCGCACCCGGAGATGGCGTTCTGGCGCCAGCCGGCAGGCGAGCTCGGCGCGGGCCCCGACGGGGGCGACCGGAGCCGCAGGGTCCACCACGTCGGGCCGTCCGGCGGGAACGGCCAGGCGGACGTGGTCGACTCGACGGCCGAGGAGGTTCACTCGTAGACGGCCGCCAGCGCCGGAGCGACAGCCTCCGGCGCTGCGACGGCGCGGACGCGGGCAAGGCCGCGCTCCGCCGCACCGGTGTCCCCGAAGCGGGCCCGGGCGGCGGCGGCCAGCGCCCGCGCGTCCCCTGGCGGGACGAGCGCGCCGTCGTCGTCCACGAGCTCGGGCAGCGCGCCGATCCGGCTTGCGACGACCGGCACCCCGGCGGCCATGGCCTCCGCAGCGGCCAGCCCGAACGTCTCCTGGCTGCGGGACGGCACGAGGGCGACCCCCGCGTCCGCGCGCAGGGCCGCGAGCTCCTGCGTTCC
Source organism: uncultured Solirubrobacterales bacterium (assembly GCA_963837655.1). Lineage (GTDB taxonomy): Bacteria > Actinomycetota > Thermoleophilia > Solirubrobacterales > Solirubrobacteraceae > CAVVSD01. Next base: position 62,962 of record CAWIOK010000014.1, on the reverse strand, counting down.
GACGCGACCCGCGAAGCGCACGTCGCCGCCCGCGGCGAGCGCCTCCAGCCGCTCGCGCTCCGGACCGTCGCCGGCGACGACCAGGGGGATGCCCGCCGCGCGGCACGCCTCGATGGCCGTGTCGATGCCCTTCTCCGGCGCCAGCCGGGAGACGATGAGCGCGTGCGACGCGCCGCCCGCCGGCGCGTCGGCGAAGCCGCGCACGACGTGACCGACGACATCGACGTGCGCCGGCAGCGGCGCCCCGATCGCGCGCAGACGGGCCTCCGCCGCCTGGCTGGGCACCACGACGGCGTCGGCCTGCGCGACGAGCCTGCGCTGCCAGAGGGCGAGCGACAGTCCGTAGGCGACCGCCTCCGCGCCGGTGCCGCGGCAGTTCAGCCTGACCCCTGGCGTCGTGTCGCGACCGTGGCACCGCGTGCAGTCCGCGCCGCGGGTGAAGCACGTGCCGACGGCGCACACCAGGCGGTAGTTGTGCAGGTGCAGGACGGTGCGCGCCCCGGCTTCGCGCGCGGCGGCCAGCGCGCGCCATCCGAGCGTCGGGTTGAGGTTGTGGGCGTGGACGACGCGGGCGCCTGTCGCCCGCACCGCCTCCGCGACCGCCTGCGGGCGCAGGCCGCCGCCGACGAGCCCCGCGGCCGCCGCCGCGCGACCCACGGAGGCCGAGTCGCGCTCCATGAGCGCCGTGCGCTCGCCCAGATGCTCCTCGGCCAGCCAGCGCAGGTCGGAGACCACGCGCTCCTCGCCGCCGGTGGTCCGGTACCTGTGATGGAGGAAGAGGATCATTGCCGAGTCACCAGGCCATGATGCCCCGCGCCACCGTCATCATCCCGACCCAGCGCCGTGCGCAGTACCTCGACGTCGCGCTGGCGTCGATCCTGCCCCAGGCCGCGCGGGAGGGAGCCGGCGTGCTGGTGGTGGACGACGGCGGCGACCCGGCGACCCAGGCCGCCGCCGCCCGCCACGGCGCGGAGGTGCTCGTCCTCGACCCGGCCCGCGGGCTCAACGCGGCGCGCAACGCCGCCGCTGCGCACGTCGATTCCGACCTGCTCGTCTACGTGGACGACGACGTGCGCGTGCGCCCCGGCTGGCTCGCCGCGCTGGCGCGGGCGCACGAGCGCGAGCCCGCCGACGTGGGCGTGCTCACCGGCCCGATCATCGCCCGTATCGAGGACCACCCGTACCGGACGTGCGGCCGCGAGGGGCTGCCGATCACGTTCCTCGACCTCGGAGGCGCCGATACCGACGCACCGCACGCGTGGGGCGCGAACATGACGGTCCGGCGCAGCGCGCTGGAGCTCATCGGGCCGTTCGACGAGACGCTGGGCCTGTACGGCGACGAGCAGGAGTGGCAGGCGCGGCTGCTCGCGGCGGGCGGCCGGATGCGCTACATCGCGGCGGCGGCGCTGGAGCATCGCCGCGCCGGCGACGACGCGCGCCTGCGGTCGCTGGCGCGCGCCGCCTGGTTGCGCGGCAAGGCGAGCCGCCGGTTCGACGCCGTGAAGGGCACGAGCCCGTCGCTCGCCGCAGAGCTGCGCGTCCTGGCGGGCTGCGTCGCGCACGGCCCGCTGCGCGGCTGCATGAACGGCCCGGTCCTGACCGCCCACTCCGCCGGGCGCCTCCGCGAGGCGCTGGCGCCCGAGCCGCCTCTGGCGACGCCCGGCGTCGACGACTTCCTCGCCGGGCGCAGCGGCACCGTGGGGGGGCGCCGCGACGTCCTGCGCGCGCTGGCCGACGTCGCGCTCGACGCGGAGGCGCTGCGGCGGCGCCTGCGCGCCGGCTCCGGCCCGGAGCGCCGGCGGGTCCTCGTCGTCGGCATCCAGCGGCCGGGCAGGCTCATGGACGACGCCGTCGCCGAGCTGCTGCGCTCCCGCCACCAGGTCGTGACCCGCATCGTCGACATGGACGACCGCGGCAAGTTCGCGCGCCTGCGCGCGGAGCTCGACGGGCTGGGGGAGGACCTCGCGCTGGCCGACTGGCTGCTGATCATCGACGACGACGTCGAGCTGCCGCGCGGGTTCCTGGACCGCTTCCTGGGCGCGGCCGACCGCGCCGGACTGCGGATGGCGCAGCCGGCCCACCGCCGGCGTTCCCACGCCGCCTGGCCGGTCACCCGGCGACGTCCGGGCCAGGACGTGCGCCGGACCCGCTTCGTGGAGATCGGGCCCGTGACCGCGCTGCACCGCGACACGTTCGCCTCGCTCCTGCCGTTCCCGGCGCTCAGCATGGGCTGGGGGCTCGACGTCCACTGGGGCGCCGTCGCCGCCGAGCACGGCTGGGCGGTCGGCGTCGTCGACGCGACCCCGATCCGCCACACGGCGCCCGCCGGCGGCGCCTACGCGCGCGACGCACCCGTCGCCGAGGCGCGGGCGTTCCTCGCCGACCGCGCGTACGTGACACGCGCCGAAGCGGCGTGGTCGGAGCCGGTCCGGTGAGAGTCGCGGTCGTGTCGGAGTTCTATCCGCGGGCGAGTGATCCGGTGCTCGGGGTGTGGGCGCATCGCCAGGCGATGGCCGCCAGAGACGCAGGTGCCGACGTGCGCGTGCTCGTCCTGCACCGCCCGGTGCCGCCGATGCGCACCCTGCGGGAGGGACCGCGCGCTGCCGCGGCCGCCGCGCGCGAGCTGCTGCGCCAGCCCCGGCGTGCAGAGCTCGACGGCCTGGAGGTCGAGTACGTCCCGTTCCTGTCCCCGCCGCGACCGCGCACCTACGGGACCTGGGGCGCCTACGCGGCGCCCTCGATCGGGATCGCGCTGCGCCGTCTGCGCAGGACGTTCCGGTTCGACCTCGTCCACGCCCACAACGCGGTCCCCGCCGGCGAGGCCGTCCGGCGGGCGCGGATCAAGCAGCCACTGGTGGTGTCGGTGCACGGCGGCGACGTCTTCCACACCGGCCCCGGCTCCTCCGCAGGGGCGGCGGCGGTGCGGTCGGCGCTGTCGGCCGCGCGCCTCGTGCTCGCCAACAGCGCCGGGGTCGAGCGCATGAGCCGCGCCATGGGCGCGGAGCGCACGCGGGTCGTCCGCCTCGGCGCGGACCTGCCGTCCGGGGTGGCCGCCCCTGCGCTTGAGCCCACGCTCGTGAGCGTCGGGCACCTCGTCGCCCGCAAGCGCCACGCCGACGTGCTGCGGGCGATGTGGCTCCTCCGCGGCCGCATCCCGACCCTGCGCTACCTCGTCGTCGGCGACGGCCCCGAGCACAGCGCGCTCGAGCGCCTCGCCGAGGATCTCGGGCTCGCGGCGCAGGTGGAGTTCGCGGGGCAGCTGCCCCACGAGGAGGCGCTCGCCCGGATGCGCCACGCCCACGTGTTCGTCCTGCCGTCGACCGACGAGGCGTTCGGCGTCGCCTACGTGGAGGCGATGGCCGGCGGCCTGCCGGCCATCGGCGCGCTCGGCGAGCCGGGGCCCGAGGAGATCACCGGGGCGGGCGACGGGATGGTCCTCGTGCCGCCGGGCGACCCCGAGATGCTGGCCGACGCGATCGAGGAGCTGTTCGCCGATCCCCGGCAGCGCGCGGCGCTGGGCGCGCTCGCGCGGGCGACGGTGGAGCGCGCGTTCTCCTGGCGCGTCTGCGGGCAGGCGACGGTCGCCGCCTACGAGGATGCCCTGCGATGAGGGGCGAAGACTGCGTCTTCGCCGGCGGTCGCCGCCGGTGGAGGACACCGGCGTGACCAGGCCGGTGCTGTTCGTCACCAACCTGGTGGCGCCGGACCGTGTCGGCGCGTTCCGGGCGCTGCACGCGCGGTCGGGCATCGAGCTGGCCCTCTTCGGCGGCCGGTCGCACCATGCGACCGGCGCGGTCGCCGATCCCGGGGTGCCGGCGCGGGAGATCGAGCAGGCCGACGTGATGCGGCTCGCCGCATCCGGCGACTACCGCGCTGTCGTCTGCGGGACTGCGGGGCGCCTCGCGCTGCCCGCCGCATGGGCCGGGGCGCGCCGCGCGGGGGTGCCGTTCGTCCTCTGGAGCGCCCTCTGGGCGCACCCGCGCAGCGCCGCGCACGTCGCCGGCGCGGTGCTGTTGCGCACGCTGTACCGCGACGCCGACGCGGTCGTCGCGTACGGGCCGCACGTCGCGTCGTTCGCCCGGCACAACGGCGCGCGGCACGTGGCGATCGCACCGCAGGCCGTCGACGGGGCGTTCTGGTCGACAGCACCGACCGGGCCGGAGTGGCGCCGAGGGGCGGACTTCGCGGTCGTGTTCGTGGGCCGCGACGAGCCCGGCAAGGGCCTCGACGTGCTGCTCGACGCGTGGTCGCGGGTCCGGCTCGCCACACCCTCCAGCGTGCTCGCGCTCGTCGGCGTGGACGGGATCCCGGGGGCCGTCGGCCCGCAGCCTCCCGCGTCCGTGCGCAACTTCCTGTCCACGGCGGACGTTGTGGTCGTACCGTCGCGCCGCACCAGCACCTTCCGCGAGCCCTGGGGGCTCGTTGTGAACGAGGCCATGCACGCAGGAACACCAGTGATCGCCACCGACCAGGTCGGCGCCGCCGCCGGCGGCCTGGTCCGCAACGGCCGAAACGGGCTCGTCGTCCCCTCCGAGGACCCGGCCGCGCTGGCGGCCGCGCTGCGACTCCTGCGCGATGATCCGGAACTCCGTGCGAGGCTCGGCGCTGCGGCGCAGGAGGACGTGGCCCCGTACACCTTCCGGGCCTGGGCGGAGGGCTTCGCCCAGGTGCTGCCGCTAGCGTGACCCCGATGCGACTGCGTCTGTTCCTCGCGTTGCTCGTGATCCTGCTCGTCCCAACCGCCTCGGCATGGGCCAGCGGGCGCGACGTGCTGCGCGACTGCGCCGACGACGAGGTCCTCAGCAAGACCTACACACAGAAGGAGTACCGCGACGCGCTCAGCCAGCTCGCGACCGACAGCTCGGAGTACTCCGACTGCCAGAGCGTGATCCAGCGAGCTCAGCTGGAGGCGGCGGCTGGGCGCAACAAGAAGAGCTCCGGGGGCGGCACGACCACGACACCCGGCGGCGGCGCGAGCGGCGGGGGCTCCACCGGCTCCACCGGCTCGACCGCCCCCACGGACTCGACCCCGACGCCCGCGCCCGCCGCACGCGGGACCGATCCGCTCGCTGCCCTGAACCCAGAGGAGCGCCTGGCGCTCGACGAGGCGCGCACCGGCGGCGGCGGGGGCATCAAGGGGTCCGGCCCGGCCGTCGTGCCGCCCGGCTCCTCGCAGGCTCCCAACCTCACCGGCTCCAGCGCGCTTCCCGGTCCGGTGATCGGACTCCTCGTCCTCCTCGCCGGCGCGCTGATCATTGTGACCGGCACCCGGCTGCGGACCCGTGTCCTGGGTCGCCGAACCGCCTAGCCCGGCGGTCGTCCCGGCAGGCGCGGGCGAGACCCTCGTCATCCCGCCGGCCGAGCCGACCCCGCACGACTCCCGCATCGACATCGCGATCACGCTGATCCTCACCGCGGCGCTCTGCGCGGTGACCGCGATCGCCGACGGCGGCGCTCGCCTCGGCGCGACGACGTCGACCGAGGTCGGGATCCTCATCGTCTCCGGCGCCGTTGTGGCCGCGGCGCTCATCGCCGCCCCCGCCCGCGAGCGCCTCTACGGCGCCCTGCCGGTCGCGGCGATGCTCGTGCTCACCGCGATCGCGGCCTGGTCGGTCACGTGGGCGATCAACCCCTCCGACGCCTGGATCGACGCCAACCGGCATCTCGCGTACTTCGCGGCGTTCGCGGCCGCGGTGGCACTCGCCCATCTCGCCGGTCGTCGCTGGTCGGCGGTGCTCGGCGCGATCACGCTGAGCGCGGTCCTCATCAGCGCGTACGCACTGATGACGAAGGTGCTGCCCGGCGCCCTGAACCCCGACGAGATCTACGCCCGGCTGCGCGAGCCGTTCGGCTACTGGAACTCGGTCGGGCTCGCGGCCGCCATGGGCCTGCCGGGGCTCCTGTGGCTCGGCGCCCGGCGCACGGGGCACGGCGCGCTCAACGCGCTCGCAGCGCCTGGCGTCACGGTGTGCTTCGCGACGATCATGCTCGCCTACTCGCGGGGCGCGCTGCTGGCCGCCGCGATCGGCGTCGTGCTGTGGTTCGCGATCGTACCCCTTCGGCTCCGCGGCGTCGCCGTCCTCGGGCTCGGCCTAGCGGGCGGCGCGGCGATCGCGCTGTGGACCTTCGGGCAGACCGGGCTGAGCGACGACAACGTCGCGCTGGCGGTCCGCGAGTCCGCCGGCTACGAGCTCGGGCTGGCGATCGCCGTGGTCCTCCTCGTCGTGCTCGCAGCGTCGCTGGCGGTGACGTTCTGGGTCGCCGAGCGACCGCCGAGCATCGCGACCCGCCGCCAGGCCGGCGCGGTCATCCTCATCGTCCTTGCGCTCGCGCCGATCGCGCTGTTCGCGGCGCTCGCGCTGTCCGACCGCGGGCTCGGCGGGTCGATCTCCCACACGTGGCACACGCTGACCGACACCTCGGCGGCGCCCCCGTCCAACGACGCCGGCCGACTCACCGCCGCGGGCAGCGTCCGCGCCCGCTACTGGAACGAGGCGTTCAAGGCGTTCCGCGACCATCTCTGGCGTGGCGTCGGAGCCGGCGGCTACGCGACGGCGCGGCCGCGCTACCGCCAGGACGAGATCGACGTGCAGCACGCGCACGGCTACATCCCGCAGGTCGCAGCCGACCTCGGGATCATCGGCCTCGCGGCGTCGCTCGCCCTGCTCGCGGCGTGGCTGGCGTCCGCGGTCCGGGCGACAGGGCTGCGGCCGAAGGACCGCGGCATGCCGTTCACCCCCGAACGGATCGCGCTCGTGACGCTCTTCACGATCGTCGTGATCTTCGGTGTGCACTCGGCGGTCGACTTCACGTGGTTCGTCCCCGGCAACGCGTTGCCGGCGCTGCTCGCCGCAGGCTTCCTGGCGGGCCGCGGGCCGCTGTCGGCGGGCCAGCCGCTCCCGCTGCCACTGCGATGGCGGGTGCACCAGGGCCTCCGCGACCCCGTGCGGGTCACCGGCGCGGTCGCCGCGATCGCCCTCGCGCTGGTCGGATCGTGGGCGGTGACCGGCCCGCAGCGCTCGGCGACCGCCGACCAGGACGCGCTCGCCCTGCTCGACAAGGGCGACGTCGACGGCGCCCGCCAGAAGGTGCAGGACGCCCGCGACCTGAACCCGCTGACGGTCGAGCCCCTCTTCGAGCTCTCGGTCGTCGAGCAGCGCGCGGGCAACGAAGTCGCGGCCCGCGCCGCGCTGGAGCAGGCCGTGCGCCTGCAGCCCGAGAACGCGCGGACCTGGCTGCGGCTCGCCGAGCTCGAGCTCTACGTCCTCAACCGGCCGTCCGTCGCGCTCGACGCGATCCGCCCGGCGCTCTACCTCGACCCGCGCGACGCGGAGACGATCGACACGTTCGTCAACGCGCGGCGGGCGGATGCGGCAGCAAAGGCGAAGGCGAAGGCGAAGGGGTAGGCGGGCGGCGTCCCGCCCTACCCCAGCCCCGCCAACGCGCCCCCGTCCACCTGCCACGTCGCGCCGTTGACGAAGCTGGCCGCGTCGGAGGCCAGGAACGTCACCACCTCGGCGATCTCCTCCGCGGTGCCCGTCCGGCCCTGGGGCGCGACCTTCGCGACGAAGTCCATCCCGGCCGCCGTGTCGCCGCCCGTGAGCGTCGTCACGATGTCGTGCAGCATGCGGGTGTCGATCATGCCGGGCAGGATCGCGTTGACGCGCACACCGGAGTCGCCGACCTCCACCGCGGCGGTCTTCGCCAGCCCGATCACCGCGTGCTTGGCGGCGTTGTAGGCGCTGGTCATCGGCAGACCGCGCTCGCTGCCGAGCGAGCCGGTGACGATCACCGAGCCCGACCCCTGGGCGGTCATGACCGGGAGCGCGGAGCGCAACGCGAGGAACACGCCGCGCAGGTTCACCGCGATGACCTCGTCGAACCCGTCGATCGGGAACTCCGCGATCGGCGCGATCGGCCCTTCGATGCCCGCGTTGGCGAACAGCACGTCGACAGAGCCGAAGGCCTCACCCGCCGCCGCGACGTAGCCCTCCGTCTCCTCGGGGCTGCTCACGTCCGCGACGTGCACGACCGCCCGGCCGCCCGCGGCCTGGATCTCCCCCGCGACGTCGCGCAGCGGCTCCTCCCTGCGGCCGACCAGCAGGACGCCCGCGCCCGCCGCGGCGAGCGCCAGCGCCCCCGCCCGGCCGATGCCCGTGCCGCCGCCGGTCACGATCGCCGACCTGCCCTCGAGTGTCACCCGGTGCTCCTCTTGCGTGGTGGATGGAGCCGCTCGCCCCTGGCGAGCATGTCCACGAACGTCTCGATCCGCCGCGCCCGCGTCTCGGGCCGCTTGGCGTCGTGGATGCGGAAGAGGATCGCGTAGCGGTTCGTGGCATCCAGCTCGGCGAACTCCGCCTTCGCGCGCGGCTCGGCGTCGAGGGCGCGCTGGAGGTCGTCCGGGACCTGCATGGTGCGCGCCGAGTCGTAGGCCGCGTCCCAGCGACCATCCTCCTGCGCCCGACGGATCTCGGCGAGCCCTGCCGGCCGCATGCGACCTTCGGCAAGCAGCCCGCTGGCCCGCTCGCGATTGATCTTCGACCATTTCGACCGCGACCTGCGCGGCGTGTAGCGCTGCAGGTACGTCGTGTCGTCCCGCGGCATCCGCTGACTGTCGATCCACCCGAAGCACAGGCACGACTCGATCGCCTCGGCCGGTGTGATCCCGGCGATGCCCGACCGTGCCTTCGCGACGCGGATCCAGACTCCCGGCGTCGTCGCGTGCTCCTCCTCGAGCCACGCCTCGAAGTCGGCCTGGGTCGCGAAGACGAGCTCGGGCAGGTCGTCCGGCACGGGTGCAGCCTACGGCCGCAGCGCCCTGCAGAGGAGCGTCGTGCGCCGAAGCGCCGGGCGCACCTCCGCGACGTCGAAGCCGAGGTCGTCGAGCAACGCCCGCAGCGTCGCGGGCGAGAAGAAGCGGACATGGTCGCCGCGCGGCTCGAAGTGCTCCGCGAAGCGCCGGCTGCTGAGCGCGAGCGCGAGCATCCGCCCCCGACCATGGTGCGGCGTGCTCACGAGCAGCGCGCCGCCCGGCCGCAGCACGCGGCGGACCTCCGAGAGCCAGGGCGCCAGGTCGACGATGTGCTCGAGCACCTCGCCCGCCCACGCGACGTCGAAGCTCGTGTCGTCGGCCGGGAGCGGCTCTCCGGCAGGCCACAGCCGCAGGTCCAGTGCAGCGTCGCGCTCGGCCGCGCGGCGCAGCGGCTCGCGCGCGACGTCCACCCCGACCGGCCTGGCACCCGCCTCGCGCAGCGCGGTGGCGAACTCGCCCGCGCCACAGCCGAGGTCGAGCACCGCCGCACCGCTCGGCACCAGGCCGAGCAGCCAGTCGCGCCTGTCCTCGAAGTGCTCCGGGATCGCGCCGAGGGGGACCTGCTCCCAGATCGCCTCGGCGAGCTCGCTCATGCCGCCGGGCGCAGGGACCGCAGCTTCGCCCAGCCGCCGTAGCGGACGACGAGCAGGACGAGGCCGACGAGCGTGATGGGGACGAAGAGCACGAAGCGCAGGAGCAGCAGGTACGAGAGCGCCGCGGAGGACGATCGGCCCAGCACGCGGGCGCCGAAGATCACGGCCGCGTCCATGGTGCCCGCGTAGCCGGGGCCGGACGGGATCATCGCGAACATCGACGCGAGCGCCAGCAGGTAGCAGGCCTCAACCGCCCCGAGGTCCAGCCCGGACGCCTCGCCGGTTGCCCACCACACGGAGGCCTCCAGCGCCCAGATGACGATCGTGGTGCCGAGCATCGCCGCGCCATGGCGGCCACGTAGGCGCGCGGTGGCGGCGATCATCGGGACGACGAACGCCCAGACCCGCGCGAGGTGCCCGCGGCGGTGGGCGACGATGATCGCCGCGGCCGCGACGATGCCCGCCACGATCAGCGCGCCGGCCACGAACCGCAGTCGGGTGCCGGACGGCAGCCCGGCGTGGTCGACGACGCCGAAGGTCAGCACGAGGAACGCGGTGCCGAGCACCGCGATGTCCAGCAGCCGCTCCGCGACCAGCGTCCCGATGACCGTGCGCGCGCCGGTGTCGGCGCGCGGCGCCATGAAGACGACGCGGAACGCGTCCCCGGCCCGTGCCGGGAGGACGTTGTTTCCCATGTACCCGACCGCGGTCAGCGCGTAGGAGTCGGCCCGCGTCGGATGCGCGCCGTTGTGACGGAGCAGCGCCTGCCAGCGCTCCCCGCGCACGCAGGTCGCGACGCCGTAGAGCGCGATCGCACCCGCGAGCGCCGCCCAGCGAGCCGGGGTGTCGGGCAGCGTCGGCGGCTCCTGGCCCAGCGCCCACCAGACGACGCCTGCAAGCGACAGGATGGACACGATCGCCCCGAGGATCGCCATCCACGGCGGCTTGCGGTCGGAACGTCCCTCACTTGCGACGGGCGGACCCTGAGCTGGGGACGCCTGGACGTCGGCGCTCACGCGCCCTGACGCTACCGCGCCAGCGCTGCGGCGCAGGCGGTCGCCCGCGCCACGATGTCCAGGAAGGCATCGAGATCGCCGGGCTCGGCCTCCAGGACGATGCCGTCCGCGCCCGCCGCCGCGGCGGCCAGCGCAAGCGGCGCGACGATCTTCGCCCGCCCCGCTGCGGAGGGGTCGACGACGATCGGCAGATGCGTCCGCTCCTTCAGCAGTGGAACGGCGGCGAAGTCGACGGTCAGCTCGTACAGGCGCTCGAACGTGCGGATGCCGTGCTCGCAGAGGATGACGTTCGGGTTGCCCTCGACGAGGACGTACTCGGCCGCGGAGACGAGCTCGTCGACCGTGTTCGCGGTCCCCGGCGCAGGATCACGGGACGGTCGAGCTGGCCGAGCTCCTTCAGGAGCCGGTAGTTCTGCATGTGGTAGCCGGCGAGCTGCACGACGTCGACCGAGTCGCCCACGGCCTCGACGTCCGCGATGTCGGTGATCGGCGCGGCGACGGGGAGGCCGGTCTCCTCGCGCAGGCGGCTGAGGATCGAGATCTCGGTACGCGACGGGCGATCGTGCGGGTCGTCCTGGGACGTCGTGCCGTTGTGGAGCAGCGCGACCCCGGCGCCGGCGAACGCGCGCCCGACCGCCAGGGAGGCGTCGGGGTCGGTCGCGCGCGTGGGTCCCGCGAACACCGCGAAGCGCCCGCCACCGACGCCCGCGTCGCCGAGCGGGACGACCGTGCGCTGCGCCCGCGGGGCCCCGAGGGCGCGTTCGTCCGGGCTCATGGCGCGGACGACGCCACCACGGACCGCAGCCCGTGGGCGCGCTCCCAGCCGCGGACGAGCGCGACCATCGCGCGGTTGACCGGGACGTCGATCCCGAGGGCGTCGCCGTGACGGACGATCGCGCCGTTCAGCGTCTCGATCTCCGTGCGCCGACCGGCTTGCACGTCCTGCAGCATCGACGGCTTGCCGTCCGCCGACGAGGCCAGCACCGACGTGTTCGTGTGGATGCAGTCCTCGAGGTCGAGCTCGTGGCCCAGCGCCGCGGCCACCGCGACCGCCTCCGTGGCGATCGCCCGCTGGAGGCCGAGGATCCCGTCGTCCCCCGCCATCTGGCCGCCGGACATCCCGGTCAGCGCGCTCGTGCAGTTGCCCATGCAGTTGTTCGTGAGCTTCTTCCAGATGCGCGGTGCGACCGGGTCCAGCGCATGCGACGGCTGCCCGCCCTGCGTCAGCGCCTCCGCGAGCGGCGTGGCGGCGGCGAGGTCGTCGCCGAGGAACGTCTCGCCGTGCATGTGGTGGCGGATGCGGCCGGGGGCGAGCACGGTCGCGCCCTGGTAGGTCACGCCGGCCAGGACCCGTTCGGCACCGAACGCCTCCCCGAGCACGTCGGCGCCCCCGATGCCGTTCTGCAGCGTCGCGACGACCGTGCCGGCGCCGACGAGCGGCCGTGCGAGCTCCGCTGCCGCAGCGGTGTCGTACGTCTTGACGAGGAACAGGACGGCGTCGTGGATCCCGCGGCCCGCCGGATCGTCGGTGATCGTCACGGGGACCGAGCGGTCGCCCATGCGCACGCCGTCCGCCTCGACCGCACCGACGACCTCCGGGTCGACGTCGACGAGCAGCACCTCCTGTCCCGCCGAGGCCAGGTGCGCACCGAACAGGGAGCCCATGGCCCCCGCCCCCATGATCGCGATCCTCACGTCGTGCCTCCTGTCGTCATACGCTGCCGTCCTCGCCGACGGAGGAGGACGGAGACATCGCCACACGGGGAAACTGGGGTCGCTGGGGCGCGGAGGACGAGCGCGGGACGCTCAACCTCCTCACCCCGGAGCTGGTGCTCGAGGCCGCGAGCACCGTGCGGACCGGGAAGGTCTACGCGCTCGGCGCGCCGATCGGCCCGGGCGGAGTGCCGATCTTCGGCTTCCGGCCCGGCCCGCAGCGCCTGACGCTCTACGACGACCGCGACCTCATGGGCGAGGTCATCGGCGCTCCGACGGGCCTGGGGTCCACGGAGGACGTCGTGTCGTTCCCGACGCACAACGCGACGCACATCGACGCGCTCTGCCACGTCCACGACGGCGATGTCATCTACAACGGCCACCCGCAGTCGGGCATGCGCCCGTTCAGCGGGGCGACGCGCTGCGGCGTGGAGAACATCCGCGGGTTCGCCGCGCGCGGTGTCCTCGTGGACCTGGTCGCCGAGCGCGGCGCGGCGCTCGACCCCACGCAGGTCGTGACGGTCGACGACGTGGAGCGCGCGCTCGCCCGGCAGGGCAGCGATCTGCGCGCCGGCGACGCGGTCCTGCTGCGCACAGGCTGGCTCGAGGGCGTGCTCGCGGACTCCGCCGGCGGCGAGCCGGGCCCGCAGCCGGGCATCGGGGTGGAGCTGGGCGAGTGGCTCGGTGCGCTCGACCTGGCGGCCGTGGGCGCCGACAACATGGGCGTCGAGGCGATCCCGCTGCCCGGGGCGGCGCTCGTGCCGCACGTCGAGCTGCTCGTGAACCGCGGCGTGCACCTCATGGAGAACCTCGTCCTCGCCGAGCTGGCGGCCGACGGCTGCCACGAGTTCCTGCTCGTCGTCGCCCCACTGCAGGTCACCGGCGCGACGGCGAGCCCGGTGAACCCGATCGCGATCGGCTAGGAGCTCCACGACGCCTCGATCCCGCCGATGAGCGCGTGCGCGGCTCGGTGCATCGGCGCGTCGGCCCCGTGGCGCTCGGCGGCGGCGACGAGGGCGCCGTTGATGACCGCGACCTCGGTCGGGCGCCGCGCCTCGACGTCGAGCAGCATGGACGGCTTGCCGCCGCCGGTGCCCTTCGACGCCTCGGCCAGCCCGGCGGCCTTGGCGATGATCTCCGCGGCGTCGAGCGCGATCCCCTCCAGCGCCGCGACGGCCACCGCCTCGTCGACGAGCGCGGAGCAGAGCGCCCAGGCGTCCTCACGCTCGGCGACGCGCGGCAGCGAGAGCCCGGTGATCGTCGGCACGGCGGAGTACGCGGCGTTGAAGACGAGCTTCTGCCAGATCTCCGGCCGCACGTCGGCGAGCGCGGACGCCTGCAGCCCCCCCGTGCGGAGCAGCACCGCGACCGTCTCGGCAGCGTCGACGCCGGTCCCGGGGCGCCACGGCCCGAGCTGCGTCGGCCCGTTCGCGTAGCGGATCACCCGATCGGGGGTCGGCGCGTTCGCCGCCTCGAACGTCACGCCGACGACGAGGCTCTCGGCGGGCACGTGCTCGGCCAGCGTCTCGCCGTGGCCCCAGCCGTTCTGCACCGTCGCGACGATGGTGTCCGGGCCGACGAGCGGCGCCGCCGCTCGTGCGGCGTCCGCGCCGTCGTACGCCTTGACGAACACGAGCAGGACGTCCGGGCCCGGGGCGAGGCCGGCGGGGTCCAGCGTCGCGGTCAGCCGCAGCGCGTGCTCGTCGCCGCCTGGCTCGACGACGGTCACCCGGCCAGCCCGGAGCAGCTCCACGACCCGCGGGTTCGCCTCCAGCACCTCGACGTCGTGCCCGCCGCGGACGAGCGCGGCGGCGTACGACGAGCCCATCGCCCCGCAGCCGACCACGACGACCCGCATCGTCAGGCCAGGCTCGCGCGGGCGGCCTCGACCGCGCCGCGTGCGGCGGCGGCGATGTCGAGCGCGTCGAAGAAGATGAGCGTGACGTGCGAGCCGGCCTCGGCCAGTGCCCGCATCTCGCTCGGCGGCCCGCCGAGACCGACGGGGACGTCCGCCGCCCTCCCCGCCTCCACGATCCGCCCGATCGCCGCCTGCACCTTGGGATGTCCGGTCTCGCCGATCACGCCGAGCCCCGCCGAGAGGTCGAGTGGGCCGACGATGATGGCGTCGAGCCCCGGCGTCGCGGCGATGTCGTCGATGTGCTCGACGCCGGCGGCGTCCTCGATCATCGCGAGGGTCGCGATGCTCGCGTTCGCCTCGTGCAGGTAGCCGGGGAGGTCGAGGCCGTAGCGCGTGGAGCGCCCGATGCCGATCCCCCGCTCGCCCTCCGGGGCGTAGCGGACGGCGCGCACCGCAGCAGCCGCCTCCGCGCCGCTGCCGACGCCGGGCACCTGGATGCCGTCGACGCCGAGCTCCAGCGTCTGCTTGATGATCGTCGGGTCGTTGGCGGCGACGCGGACGATCGCGTGGGCGGGCGTCGCCGCCAGTGCCTCGACGACGCCGCGGAGCGTCTCCAGCGTGAACGGGCCGTGCTCGGCGTCGATCACGACGTAGTCGAACCCGCTCGCCCCGAGGATGCTCGCCACACCAGGCTCGGGGAGGGACAGGATCGCCCCGGCGAGCGGCTCCGGGGCGCGCAGGCGCCGGCGCAGGCCGGCAAGCGCTGGGGACACGATCTAGTCCTTCCGCAGCCCGGCCTGCAAGAGCAGCGGGCGGACCGCCTCCGCGTAGGTGACCAGGCCCTCGTCGTAGTCGTCCCACGAGATCGCCAGGCCGTCGAGCCCGCCGTCGGCGGCGCGGACGAACAGCTCGGCGACCTGCTCGGCGGTCCCGACGAACGGCATCGCGTTGAAGCCCGCCGCCATCCGGTCGATCCGCTCGTCCACGTTGACGACGTCGCTGCCCTGACTGAGCCGCTGCCACATCTCGATGAGCCCCGCGGCGGCCCTGCGATCCAGGCGCTCGCGCGTCACGTAGTGGTAGCGCCGCCACGCCTCCTCCTCGGTGTCGGCGACGACGATGTACGCGCTGGAGAAGATCTGCACCTCGCGGCCGCAGTCCTCCCTCACGTCGGCCTTCGCCTTCGCGACGATCTCCGGCATCTCCTCGAGGCTGGGCAGGTGGACGAAGTTGATGTCCGCGTGTCGACCGGCGAACTGCCGCCCGAGGTCGCTCGCGCCCGCGCTCATGATCGGCGGCGCGGGCTGCTGCAGTGGCTTGGGCTCGGAGATGACCTCGTGGAGCTGGATGTGCTCGCCGTCGAAGTCGAAGGGCTCGTGGTCGGCCCACGCGCGGCGGACGATCGTCATCCACTCGGCGGCCCGGGCGTAGCGGTCCTCGTGTCGGGGGACCTCCATCCCGAGCATGCGGAACTCCTGCTCGTTGAACCCCGTGACGACGTTCAGCGAGAAGCGCCCACCCGAGACATGGTCGATGGTCGATGTCATGAGTGCTGCGACCAGCGGGTGGTACTGGGTCATGTTGACCGTCGTGAACATGCTGATGCGCTCGGTGATCGCCGACAGCGCCGACGCCCACACCCAGGGCTCGAACGTCCGGTCGGCCTCGATCGGGCCGCCGCGCGCCGTGTACTTCCAGCGCCCGAGCGGGATCATCCCGTCGATCCCCGCGCGGTCCGCGGCCGTGGCGAGCCGCTGCGACTCCTCCCACGTGACCTTCGGGAGCGTCTCGGCGTCCGACATGCTGGTTCCCCGCGCGACGTTCGCGCAGAAGACCGCGAGCTTGAGACGGTTCCCCGGATCGCGCATGGGGTTGCGCTCCGGGGGCACCGGCGCATCCAGGGGCACGTTGACCGTCGCGCTGTCCGACACTTGCTCTCCTCCTCGGGGGTCAGACAGTCATACCGGATGCGTTGTAAGGTCGCCGCCGTGATGAGGGTTCTGGCGGACGCGACCGCGGTGCTCGACCGGCACGACGCACTCGGCGAGGGGCCCTTGTGGGACGCCGCGAACGAGCGTCTCGTGTGGTGCGACATCAGCGGGCGGCGCATCCACGAGCTGCGCCGCGACGGCGACAGCTGGGCGGCAGGCGCGTCGTGGGAGACGCCCGATCTGCCCGGCGCGGTGGTACCGCGACGCGAGGGCGGGCTGCTCGCGATGGTCGGGCGCGAGTTCTGCCTCCTGGGCGACGACGGCTCCCTGGAGGTGTTCGCCCGCGTGGACGACGACGGGGCGCCGGCCCGCTTCAACGACTGCAAGGTCGATCCGCGTGGCAGGCTGCTCGCAGGCACGATGGTGCTCGATCTCTCCGAGCCCGGGAAGCTCGTGCGCCTCGACCCGGACGGGACCCTGACGACGCTGCTCGGGGATGTCGGGCTCTCCAACGGGCTGGACTGGAGCCCGGACGGCCAGACCTTCTACTTCACCGACACGCCGACCCTGGGCATCGACGCGTTCGACTACGACCTCGATGCAGGCACGATCTCCAACCGCCGGCGGCTCGTGACGATCCCCCGAGGGGTGGGCGCCCCGGACGGGATGTGCGTCGACGACGAGGGCTGCCTCTGGACGGCGACGATCTTCAGCAAGCAGGTCCGCCGCTACTCGCCGGAGGGCGAGCTGCTCGGGATCGTCGAGACGCCCGCCCACCAGGTGTCCAGTTGCGCGTTCGGCGGATCCGACGGGGCCGAGCTGTTCATCACGACGATCGGGGAGGAGATCCCGCGCTTCCTGCCCCAGGACCTGGGGCTGACCGAGGACGAGATCGACGCTTCGACCGCCAACCCCGCCAACGGGCTGCTGCTCTCCTGCCGGCCCGGCGTGACCGGGCCCCCCGCGACGCCGTTCGGCTGACACCTCAGACGGCCTCGCGAGGCTCGTCGGCGATCTCGTTGCGCAGCCTGCCGATCCTCGGGATCGTGATCTCGACGACATCGCCCGCCTGCAGGAACACCTGCGGGTCCTGCTGCAGCCCGATGCCCGGCGGCGTCCCCGTGAGGATGACGTCCCCCGGATGCAGCGTCAGCACGGCGCTCACCTCGGCGACGAGCCGGTCGATCCCGACGAGCATCTCGCCCGCCCGCGCGCGCTGGCGCTCCTCCCCGTTCACCGTGGTGATGATCTCGAGGTCGGCCGGGTCGCCAGCCTCGTCGGCCGTGAGGATCACGGGCCCCAGCGGCAGGAACGCGTCGTGGCCCTTGCCGCGCAGCTGCTGCAGGAGCATCGCCGGCATCACGTTCGGGTTCTCGGCGTGGCCGGGGAACATGAGGTCGAACGCGGTGACGTCGCTACCGATCGTGTACCCGGCGATGTGGCCGGGCGCGTCGCGGACGGGGATGTGGCGTCCGGCTCGGCCGATGACGACCGCGAGCTCGGCCTCGTAGTCCAGCGTCTGGGTCGCCGCGGGCCGGACGATCGCGTCGTCGGGCCCGATGAGCGACGTGACCGGCTTGGCGAACAGGATCGGGACGGGCGGCGGCTCGTCGGGGGCCGCCTCGCCATAGTTGCGTCCGACGCCGACCACGTTGACCGGCCGCGGGACCGGCGGGCCGAGGCGCTGGCCGGACGAGGCGATGCGATCGGCGTCGCGTGACGCGACCAGGTCGGCCACCGCGGGCGCGATGAAGTCCCACAGGCCCAGGACGGCGTTCATGTCCGGCACGGCGATGCCCAGCGCGCGCAGGAGCGGCGCCAGCGGCACCAGCTCGTCGCCGTCGAGAACCGCCGGCAGCTCGCCGCCTCGCGGGCCGAAGCTGACGAGCCTCATACGTCTCGGAGTCCTTGCATCCGCGGGATTAGACCACCGCCCGGTGCCCGCGGGGGACGACCCGCGAGGATGCCGCCACCGATCCTCCTGGTCCACGGCTTCGCCGGATCCGGTGCACGGTGGGCCGTGGTCGGGCTGCTGACACGACCTGGCACCCTGTGGGGATGACCGCTCCGCCCGTGCGCCATCGCGGCGCGCACGCCCTCGTCGTCCGTGACGACGGCGTCGAGGACGCCGTCGCCGTCGAGGAGCCGCTGGAGATCCGCGTCGACGGCAGCCCGCTCTCGGTGACCATGCGTACCCCGGGCCACGACGAGGAGCTGGCGCTCGGCTTCCTGTTCGGCGAGGCGCTCATCGACACGCCGCGCGCCGTCGACCCGGCGCCCGACCTCGCGGCGAACACCGTCGACGTCGCCGGGCCGCTCGCACGCGACCCTGGCGCGCGCAGCTTCTACACGAGCTCGTCCTGCGGCGTCTGCGGCAAAGGCGCGCTGGAGGAGGTCGCCGTCGGCGCCACGGTGCTCGATCCCGCCACCGGGCCGCGGGTGGCGCGCAGCCTCCTGGCCGGCCTGCCCGACCGGCTCGTGCAGCCGACGTTCGAGCGCACCGGCGGCCTGCACGCGACGGGCCTCTTCACGGCCGAGGGCGAGCTCGTGCTCGTCCGTGAGGACGTCGGGCGCCACAACGCCATGGACAAGGTGATCGGACGGGCGCTGCTCGACGGCCGCGTCCCGTTCTCCGAGAACGTCCTCTGCGTGAGCGGTCGCCTGTCCTTCGAGCTCGTCCAGAAGGCCGCGCGGGCCGGCGCGCCGATCCTCGTCGCCGTCGGCGCCCCCAGCTCACTGGCGGTCGCCCTCGCAGCTGAGCAGGGCATCACGCTGTGCGGCTTCGCCCGCCGCGGGAAGATGAACGTCTACTCCCACCCGAGCCGGGTGGCCTAGCCGCTGCGCTCAGGCGGCGCCGGCCGGGCTCGGGTCGGCCCGCTGGCGCAGATGCAGGGCGTAGTCGATCCCGGAGACGACCGTCGCAGCGACGGTCAGGTACAGCAGCTCGTCGACCCACGCCGCGGACGGCACGGCCAGCAACGCCACGAGCGCGGCGCACTGCAGCACCATCTTCGCCTTCCCCCACAGGCTGGCGGGGACGATGATCCCCTCGCGCTTGGCGTGCCAGCGCAGCAGCGTCACGGCCAGCTCGCGGCCGAGGACCACGATCACGATCCACCACGCGACCTGGTCGTTCGCCGCGAGCGTCACGAGCGCGCCCCCGACGAGCAGCTTGTCCGCGATCGGGTCGGCCAGCTTGCCGAACGTGCTGACGACCTCCTGCCGGCGGGCGATGCGCCCGTCGGCGACGTCGGTCACGGCCGCGAGGACGAAGATCGCGACGGCGAGCGCCGAGCCCTCGGGGTCCTCGGCGATCGCGAACACCAGGATCGGCACGAGCGCGATCCGGAACACGGTGAGGACGTTCGGCACCTGGCGCCAGACGGACGCCGCGTCCGGGATCGCGAACCCCTGGGCGCTCATGCCCACACCGTCCCCGCGGTCATGCGGGCTGCTCCTTGCGCCGCCGCACCGCGTCGCCGTTGCCCGTGAGCACCGCGCCGACCCAGACGGCGACCGCGCCGATCGCGATGCCCGCGAGATCGTCCAGGACGTAGTGCCAGCCGAAGTAGATGGTCGCGAGCATGGTGAGGCCGAAGAAGACCCAGAGCGCGATCCGCACCACCCGGGCGAGCCCGAGGAGATGCGCGACGAGGGCGGCCGAGAAGGTGATCGACGCGTGGAGCGAGGCGAAGCCCGCGACGCTCTGCACCGCGTTCGTGATGGTCGGGTCGTTGATGACCTGCAGCCGCTCCACCCAGAGCGCGTTCTGCAGCCGCGAGACTCCGGTGACCGGGAGGTCGGCGAACAGCTGCGGCGCGATGAACCACGGCCCCATCGTCGGCACGAGGTAGTAGCTCAGCGTGCCCAGCGTCCAGTTGATGCCGAGCGTCAACACCCACCACAGACCGGGCAGCGGGTTGATCGACACGATGAGCGACGCGCCCAGCGAGATCGGCACGAACGCAAGGAAGAAGAGGTAGACCGTCGACAGGACCTGTGCCGAGATCCCCGTCCCGAGGATCGTGTGCAGGATGTCGAACGGATGCGTGCCGCCCAGGACGCCGGACTCGAAGTTCAGGAGCGTCAGGTCGAGGTCCTGGTCCGTGATGAGCGGCAGGAAGCTCTTGAGGTTCCGGTACGCCAGGTACGTCATGTAGAAGGCGACGATCCCGAGGAGGACGATCGTCAGCCGCCGCCAGGACCAGCGCTCGCGGACGAGCTCGGGCACGCCGGCACGCAGCTGCGACCAGCGCCACCCACGCCGCTTGATCGCGCGAGGCACGACGTCGAGCGCCATGAACAGGCCGATCGTCCCCAGCAGCAGGACGATGCGCCCACCGAGGATGCCGTCCGCGTCGCGGAACGGCAGGTCGTAGGCGCGCGAGACGACGTACGTGATGAGCAGCATCGCGACGCCGAGCACCAGCGACGGGATCAGCGCGAGCACGCCCGCGCGCGCGAGCGTCTTGTTGCCTTCGGCTGTGTGGACGCCGTCGTTCCAGACGGCGGGATCGGCCGGATCGAGGCGCGCGGGGGCCGACGGGAAGGGTGATGCCTCGGTGCTGATGGCCCGAGACTATGACCCAAGTGACATTTCCGTGAACTGCCGGTGAGGACAGCGGCACCGCGCACGGGCGCGGGTCCCGTCGAGATCAACAATCCGCACGTCATACATGCGGATCTGTGTATGTCGATGCGCCGCGGCCGGACCCCGACGCCTCAGAACGCGCCGCGGCGCGTGATCACCGCGGGGAGCGTCTTCACCAGGATCGTGAGATCGAGGAAGACCGACCAGCGCTCGAGGTACAGGAAGTCGAGCCGCACGAGGTCGTCGAAGTCCAGCTCCGAGCGCCCGGAGACCTGCCACAGCCCGGTCACGCCCGGCAGCACGAGATAGCGCTTCTTGTGCCACGGCTCGAGCCGGTCGAAGTCGCGCTGGGGCAGCGGGCGCGGCCCGACCAGCGACATCTCGCCGCGCAGGACGTTGAGCAGCTGCGGCAGCTCGTCGAGCGAGTAGCGGCGCAGGAGCCGGCCCACCGGCGTCATCCGCGGGTCGTCGCGCATCTTGAACAGCGCGCCCGACGCCTCGTTCAGCGACTCGAGGTCGGCCTGGCGCTGATCGGCGTCGCGGTACATGGTCCGGAACTTCAGGCACGCGAACGGCGCGCCGCCGATGCCCGGACGGATCGAGCGGTAGATGACCGGCCCGCGCGACGAGACGCGGATCGCCGCCGCGATCGCCAGCAGCAGCGGGCTGAGCACGACGAGCAGGAACGCGGAGACGAGGAGGTCGAACGTCCGCTTGATGACGTAGTCGACGCCCTCGAAGACGGGCGGCTTGAGCTCGAACAGCGGGACCGCCTCGCCCGCGACGAACTCGGCGCGGTGGATCAGCAGCTCCATGGTCGATGGGGCGATCCGGACGCGCACGCCCTGTGCGTGGCACTTGTCGACCAGCTCGACCGCCTCGTCCTCGGGGAAGTCCGGGTCGGCGACGATGACCTCGTCGATGCGGTGACGCTCGATCACGGTGCCGAGGTCCTCGAGCGCGCCGAGCGACACCAGGCCGTTCGGCGGACGCGGGGTCAGCGAGATGAACCCGACGACGCTGATCGCCGTGTGCGCGCTGTCGCGCAGCGCGTGCGCGACGGCATCGATGTGCTGGCCCGTCCCGACGAGCACCGCGCGGCGCTGGTAGCCGGCGGCGCGGAGGATCAGACCGGTGAGCCACTCGTAGGACCAGCGCAGCAGCGACACGATCAGGATCGCGAAGATCAGCGACCCGTAGAAGATGTAGTACGACGAGAACTCCTCGCCGTTGACGAGCGCGAAGGCCAGCGCGACGAGCGTCACCTGGAACAGCCCGGAGACGATCGAGCGCAGGCCCGGGCGCGACCCGCGGTCGGCGTACAGCCCGGAGCGGGCGAAGAGCAGGACGGTCAGCAGGTAGGCGAACGCGACGATGTCCTGCGTCTGGTGGATCTGCGCGCGCGGATCCCAGTGGTGCAGCAGAACCGACTTGACGCTGAGCGCGACGAAGATCGCCAGCCAGATCCCCGCGAAGTCCAGGGCCGCCAGGGACAGCACGCGGGCGAGACGCCGCAGCGTGCTCATCTTCAGCACGAACGCGAGGGCGGGCGGCCGCTTGCGGCGGACGTCCTGCGAGGTCAGCGCGAAGTCGAGGCCACTGGCCTCGTCCTCGTGCCGGCGTGCTCGTTGGTCTCCCTCGGTCGTCGTCGGCATGTTGCCTAGGACGTCAACGACCCATCGCGCCCGATGTCGCGGAACTGCTTCACCGCTGACCGCCTCCGACGAGCGCCTCGGCGCCTGCGAGGTCGATCGTCCGCGCCAGCCCGTCGCGCAGGGTGATCTCCGGCTTCCAGCCCAGCAGCTCCTGGGCCAGCGTCGTGTCCGGCTGGCGGACCTGGGGGTCGTCGGTCGGCAGCGCCTCGAACACGATCTCCGACGCCGAGTTCGTCACCTCGATCACGGTCTCGGCCAGCTGCAGCAGGGTGTACTCGTCGGGGTTGCCCACGTTGACCGGGAAATGGGCACCGGACTCGGCCAGGGCGATGATCCCGCGGATGAGGTCGGAGACGTAGCAGAAGCTGCGCGTCTGGCTGCCGTCGCCGAACACCGTCAGCGGCCGGTCCTGGAGGGCCTGGCGCAGGAACGTCGGGATCGCGCGACCGTCGTGCGGGCGCATGCGCGGCCCGTAGGTGTTGAAGATCCGCACGATCGCCGTGTCCACGCCCTGCTGGCGGTGATAGGCCATCGTCAGGGCCTCGGCGTAGCGCTTGGCCTCGTCGTAGACGCCGCGCGGGCCGATCGGGTTCACGTGGCCCCAGTAGCTCTCGGGCTGCGGGTGCACCTGCGGGTCGCCGTAGACCTCGCTGGTCGACGCGATCAGGAACCGGGCGCGGTGGCGCTTGGCCAGGCCCAGGGTGTGATGGGTCCCGTAGGACCCGACCTTGAGCGTGTGCAGCGGCAGGCGCAAGTAGTCGATGGGGCTCGCCGGCGACGCGAGGTGGTAGACGACGTCGATGTGCTCCTCGACGTGGTACGGCTCGATGATGTCCACGTTGAGGTGGACGAAGTCCGGCCCGCGGATGTGGGCGATGTTCGCGAGCGAGCCGGTCTCGAGGTTGTCGACGCAGATGACGCGATGACCGCGTGCGAGGAGCTCGTCACAGAGATGCGAGCCCAGGAATCCGGCGCCGCCGGTGACCAGGCATGTAGCCATATTCCGGGGAGTCTATGACGGCTTGGGCGCCGGGCCCTTGCGCGCGACCTTCATGGCCTTCTTGCTCAGCTCGGGCGAGAGCTCGTAGCGGTGGCGCCCGGTGCGGTCGGCCAGGCCCTGCTGCTCGAGCCGCTTGAGCACGACCGGACACCGCTTGCAGCGGGGGCGCGACTGGCAGCAGCGCTTCTTGGTCGTGACGGCGATTCGGTGAGCCTAACCCCGTCCGAGGAGCGGATAGGGTGCCGCCATGCCAGACCAGGCCTTCGTCGATCGTCTCCACGAGCAGATCGGCAACGAGTTCGCCGCATCGCAGCAGTACGCGGCCGTCGCCGTGTACTACGACGCCGAGACCCTTCCCCGGCTCGCCGCCTTCTTCTATCGCCAGTCACTGGAGGAGCGCAACCACGCGATGATGATGGTCAAGTACCTCCTCGACGCGGACATCGATGCGCAGATCCCGGGCATCGCCGCGCCGCAGACGACGTTCACGGACGTCGTGGCTCCCGTCGCGCTGTCGCTGGACCAGGAGAAGCGCGTCACGAGCCAGATCAACGCGCTGGCCAGCCTTGCCCGTGAGCAGGGCGACTACACGTCCGAGCAGTTCATGCAGTGGTTCATCAAGGAGCAGGTCGAGGAGGTCTCCTCGATGTCCGATCTGCTGCGCGTGGTGCAGCGCGCGAAGGACAACCCGCTGCTCGCCGAGGAGTTCCTCGCCCGCGAGGCGATCGGCGACGGCGGCGGCGAGGACCCGACCGCGCCGGAGGCCGCCGGCGGGGCGCTCTAGCCGGGGGTCGCCGCGGACTTCGGCTGGCTGCCGAGGGTGACCTTCACGGTCTTCGCGTCGCCCGAGCGCTGCACGACGACCACGACGACGTCGCCCGGCTTGCGGGTCGAGATCCGCTCGGCGACGTCGTCCGCCGTCTTGACGTCCTGACCGCCGACCTCGGTGATGCGGTCGCCCGCGCGCAGGCCGGCCTTCGCCGCCGGGCCGCCCCCGACGACCGCGGCGATCTGCGCGCCGGTGCCGTTCGCGGTGCTCGCGGTCGAGACGCCGAGGTACGCGCGCCGGATGGTCTCGCCGCGCTCGAGCTCCGGGATCGCCTGCTTGGCGATGTCGATCGGGATCGCGAAGCCGACGCCGCTGTTGGACTGCGTCTCGGTCGCGATCTGCGCGTTGATGCCGATGACGTCGCCCTGCGCGTCGAGCAGGGGCCCGCCGGAGTTGCCAGGGTTGATCGCCGCGTCGGTCTGCAGCGCGCCGGAGATCTGGAAGCCGTTGGGCGACTGGATCGGCCGGCCCAGCGCGGAGATGACGCCCGTGGTCAGCGATCCCTGCAGCCCGAACGGCGAGCCGATCGCGACCGCCGGCTGCCCGACCTGCACCGACGCGGACGAGCCGAGCGTCAGCGGCTTGAGGCCGCCGTCGACGCCGGCCGGGTCGACCTTCAGCACCGCCAGGTCGCTTGAGGCGTCGGTCCCGACGACCTTCGCCGAGATGAGGTCCTCGCTCGCCCCGATGCGGACGCGCACCGTGTCCGCGTTCGCGACGACGTGGTCGTTCGTGAGGATGTAGCCGCGCATGTCGAGCACGAAGCCCGACCCCGAGCCCGACTCCTGGTCGGTGCTCGTCGCGGCCGACCGTGAGCTCGTCTGCACGTAGACGACCCCGTCGCTGACCTTCTTGTAGAGCTCGGAGACGTCGGTCACCGTGCGCGTGGCGGCCGGGGGCGGCATGTCCTGCGAGGTCGCGGAGGCCACCGTCACCGCGGACTCGCCGTCGTTGTCGCTGTCGTCGAACGTGCCGGTGAGCGCGAGCGCGGCGAAGACGACCGCGACGAGACCCGCGCCCAGGAGCGCGCTCAGGAAATTCCCCCGGGGGCCGGACGGCATGCAGACGAGGGTGCTGGGACGCGCTCAATCCTCGGTAAATCCGGCTCGCGTAGGCTCCATGGCATGGCCACGGGAGAGCGGCGGACGGTGGCACCGGTCGTGGGTGCGGAGGATCCGCGGCGCTTCACGGACTCGGGGATCGAGGTGCAGGGCGTCTACGCGGCGCGCGATCTGCAGGGCGAGCCGGAGCTGGGCGAGCCGGGCGGGTTCCCGTTCACCAGGGGCCCGTACGCCGGCATGTACCGCAAGCGGCCCTGGACGATGCGCCAGTACGCCGGGTACGCGTCGGCGAAGGAGTCCAACGAGCGCTACAAGTACCTGCTCGCGCACGGCTCGACCGGGTTGTCGATGGCGTTCGACCTTCCGACGCAGCTCGGTTTGGACTCCGACGATCCCAGGTCGCTGGGAGAGGTCGGACGCACCGGGGTCGCGATCGACACGATCGACGACATGCGCACGGCGTTCGACGGGATCCCGCTCGCGGACGTGTCGACGTCGATGACGATCAACGCGCCCGCCGCCGTCCTGCTCATGCTCTACCAGCTTGTCGGCGAGGAGCAGGGAGTCGACCCCGCCCTGCTCAGGGGGACGACGCAGAACGACGTGCTCAAGGAGTACATCGCTCGGGGCAACTACATCTACCCGCCGGCGCCGTCGATGCGGTTGACGACGGACCTCTTCGCGTACTGCGCGCAGGTGCTGCCGCGGTGGAACACGATCTCCATCAGCGGCTACCACATGCGCGAGAAGGGCTCCAGCGCGGTCCAGGAGGTGGCGTTCACCCTGGCCGACGGGATCGCCTACGTGCAGGCCGCGCTGGATGCGGGGCTGGACGTCGACGACGTTCGGACCACGGCTGGCGTTCTTCTTCAACGGCCACAACAACGTCTTCCAGGAGGTCGCGAAGTTCCGCGCCGCCCGGCGGATGTGGGCGCACATCATGCGCGACCGCTTCGGCGCCACCGACCCCAAGGCCCAAGCACTGCGCTTCCACACGCAGACCGGCGGGGTCACGCTCACGGCCCAGCAGCCCCAGAACAACATCGTCCGCGTGGCGCTGCAGGCCTTCGCCGCCGTCTGCGGCGGCACGCAGTCGCTGCACACCAACGGCTACGACGAGGCGCTCGCGCTGCCGTCCGAGCGCGCCGCCAAGCTCGCCCTCAGGACGCAGCAGGTGATCGCGCACGAGTCCGGCGCGACCGACACCGTCGACCCGTTCGCGGGCAGCTACTACGTCGAGGCGCTCACCGACGAGATCGAGCAGGCAGCGACCGCGCTGATCGACCGCATCGACCAGCTCGGGGGCAGCGTGGAGGCGCTCGCCTTCATCATCGGTGAGATCGACGAGTCCGCCTGGGGCTACAGCGAGCGCTACCGCACCGAGCAGGACATCGTCGTCGGCGTCAACCGCTACGTCGAGGACGAGGCCGGCGTCGAGGACACGCTGCGCGTCGACCCCGCCAGCGAGCGCGCGCAGGTGCAGCGCCTCACCGCCATCAAGCAGGGCCGCGACCAGGCACAGGTCGATCGCCACCTCGACGCGATCCGCGCCGCGGCCGCCGGAACCGACAACCTGCTGCCCGTCCTGCGCGAGGCGCTCAGGGACCGCTGCTCGGTCGGCGAGGTGTGCGCAGCGATGCGCGACGTCTTCGGGACGTATCGTCCGGCCGCATGATCGTCGCCACCGTCACCTTCTACTCCGTCGTCGTCTGGATCCACGTGCTCGCCGTCGTCGTGGCATTCGGAGGCGTCTTCGCCTACCCGCTGCTGGCCGCGTCGCTCGCGCGGGCCGGAGCGTTGCCGGCGTTCCACACCACGCAGTCGCTCATCTGGTCTCGCGTGGTGACGCCCGCGATGGTCGTCGTGCTCATCGCTGGGATCTACCTGGCCAGCGATGCTGACCTGTGGAGCGAGGGCTGGGTGTCGGGCAGCTTCGTCGGGCTCATCCTGCTGTTCGCGATCGCCGGCGTCTCGACGGGCTGGCAGCGCAAGGCGGCGGAGATGGCGACGACGTCGGACCCTGGCTACAACGACCTCGCGCGGCGCCTGAACACCGCGGCGGCCGCGGCCATGGTGCTCGTGGTCGTCGTGCTGTTCCTGATGGTCGTGAAGCCCTAGGGAGAACGCACGGGGGCCCGCCTGCGGCGGCCATTACGACCCTCGCTGCGTTGCGGTGGTCAGGCCGCCGTCGCCACCCCTAGCGCCGCCCGGCGCGGGATGCGCGCCGCGACGCGCCAGCCGCCGTCGACAGTCGGGCCCGCGTCCAGGGTGCCGCCGCACGCGTCGATGCGCTCGCGCAGCCCGGCCAGGCCGTTGCCGGTCCCCGCGCCGTAGAGGTCGGGCTGGTTGCCGGCGGCGACGTTGCGCACCTCGACGTCGATCGCGTCGCCGGAGCCGCGCAGTGTCACGGCGACCGCGGCCCCCGCCGCGTAGCGCAGGGCGTTGGTGAGGCTCTCCTGCACGACGCGGTAGGCCGCCTCGGCCGTCGCGGCGGGCACCTCGTCCACGACGCCCTCCAGGCGCAGCGTGACGTCCAGGCCGCTGCCCGCGGCGCGGGTGACCAGCTCCTTCACGAGCTCCAGGTCCGGAGCGCGGCTCGTGGCGGAGCTCGGCGCGTCGCTCAGCAGCGCGACGAGGCGCCCCATGTCGTCCTCGGCCTGGCGTGCGGCGTCCGCGATCGTGTGGAACGTCTGCGTCGTGAGCTCGGGGTCGACGGCGGCGAGCCGCTGGCCCGCGCTCGCCTGCACGACCATGACGCTGATCGCGTGGGCGACGATGTCGTGCAGCTCGGCCGCGATGCGCGCCCGCTCGTAGCGCACGGACAGCTGCGCGTAGGCCTCGCGCTCCTCCGCCAGCTCGGCGGCGCGGTCCTTCAGCCGTCTCGCGACGACCTCGTGCGCGCGCATCGCGCGGCCCGCACCCCAGAAGACGGCCGGGAACATGACGGAGGGCACCCAGTCCTCGGCGCCGATCGCGTGCGTGAGATCGGCGACGAAGAGCGCCGCGACGGCGACGATCCCCGCGACCCGTCCCGCGTAGAGGCCGATCCCGAAGCTCGCGATGAGCAGGAGGAGCATCGGCCCGTTGGGGACGGACCCGGTGATGCCGCAGAGCGTCGTGCCGGCGATCGTGAAGGCGAACCCGAGCATCGGCGCCCCGCGCAGGACGCCCAGCGACGCGCCGAGCAGCACGCCGCCGATGATGGCCGGCGGGCTGTGCGTCTCCAGGGACGCGGTCCATCCACCGAGGGCGGCGGCGACGGCACCGACCACCAGGTCCAGCCGCCGGAACCTCATGCGAGGGCCGTGATCGGCAGGTGCGCGACGGCCTCCGCGCGCCCGCCGTGGGTCTGCGCCTCCAGCGTGCCGCTGTGCAGGGCCGCCCGCTCGCGTGCGCGCTCGATCGCGGTGGCGGCGACACCCCGTCGCGCCGCGGGTCCGGAGACCGTGATGTCCAGCGCGTCGGGCCCGAAGCCGACCCTGACGTCGACGTCCGGGGCGTCGTCGAGCGCGTCGAGCAGGTGCTCGACGATCCGGTAGGCCGACAGCTCGACGCCCGCCGGGAGCACTCGTGGGCTCCCGGCGACCGTCAGCCGGGCCTCCGCGCCCTTGGCGCGCAGGAGCATGGCCTCGAGGTGGGTGAGCGTCGGCTGCGGGCCGACGGGGTCGGTCTCGTCGGCGCTGCGCAGGACGCCGACGACCGCGCGCATCTCCTCCAGCGTGCGCCGGCTGCCCTGTTCGATGTCGACCAGCGTCGCCGTCGCCGCCGCACCCCGCTCGCCGGCGCCGCGCTCGGCCAGCTTCGCGAGCTCGCCGAGGCGCCGCTGCAGCAGCTCGTCGAGATCGGCCGACAGCCGGGCCCGGTCCATCGCGACCTCCATCCGGGCCCGGTCGTCGCGCGCCTCGCGCAGCGCCGCGGTCTGCTCCTGCAGCCGCTCGACGTTGCGGCCGCGCATGTGGACGAGGCGTGCGATGGCCCAGACGCCGGTGAGCAGGACGCAGATGTAGATGCCCGCGTCGGCGATCGGCGCGCTCGCGTCCCAGCCCAGCGTCAGGCACGCCGCCGCGATCCCGAGCAGCCACCCCAGCATCGCGCCGCGCCACCCGAGCCGCGCACCGGCCGCGAAGACGAGGAAGAACTCGATCGGGAACACGAGCCCGCAGCGGGTGTACGTCCCGAACAGCGCGACGCTCAGGCCGATCGCTGCGATGAACCCGCAGAGCGCGCCGATCGGCGACACCCGCCGCCACAGCAGCGTGAGTGGCACGAGCGTCAGCACCGGCACGAACGCCCATGGCGCGCCCTCGTCCCCGACGACCATGATCCCGAACAGCACGGCGAAGGCCACGCCGGCCAGGGTCAGCAGCGCATCGAACGGTGTGACCGAGCGCTTGAGCGACGTCATGGACGGAAGCATCTCCGAAGCACCTCCTCCTTGGAAAGGGTGAATCGGCGTCAGGACCGGGCCGGCTCGAACGTCACGGCCGTCGCCGGGCTGTGGGTCGCGTAGGCGTGCAGCGCGGCACCGGCGGCCCAGACGCCCGTCACGAGCACGCCGATGAACACGCCCGCCTCGTCCAGCGGGGCGCTCTGGTCGAAGCCGAGCATCAGGACGCCCGCACCCAGCGCGAGCGCGAGGCCGGCGACGGCGAGCCGCCACGGCAGGCGGGCGGAGGCGGCGAACACGAGCAGGAAGTCGACCGGCAGGAACAGCCCGCAGCGCGTCATCGTGCCGAAGAGCGCCACGTGGAGACCGACTGCGGCGATGAGGCCGCAGAGCGCGTGCAGCGGCGCGGTCCGGCGCCAGAGCAGGGTCATCGGGAGCAGCGTGAACAAGGGCACGGCGACCCAGGAGCCGCCCTCGTCGTCGACGACCGCGAGCATGAAGGCCACGCTCAGCGCCACGAACACCGCGGTGAGCACAGCATCGAACAGGGTGATCGAAGGCTTGAGCGACGTCATGGAGCGGAGCATCTCGGCGACCTCTCGTAGTGAACGAGCACAAGCCTCCGCTCAGCCGCGTCCGCCGTCGTCACCCCCGCGGGTGATCGCCCGTCCCCCGCGCAGGTGACGCGCGCCGACCGAGCGGCGAAGATCCTCCCCGCATGCCGTTCGCCGCCGTCCTGCGCGTGGAGCCGGCCCCCGACGGGGCGCCCGACGCGCTGCGCGCGCACGGCGGCCTCGAGGCGTCGCGGGACATCGACGGGCTCACGGCGACCTTCCTGAGCGCCGCGGACGCGGTCGCCTGCGCGGTGGACCTCGCACGCGGCGGCGCGGAGCGCGTCGGCCTCGATGCGGGCGAGAACGACTTCGACGCCACGCTCATCGCCACGCGCCTGTGCGAGGCGGCGCAGGCCGGCCAGGTCCTCGCCTCGGAGACCGTCCGGCTGCTCGCGGGACAGGGATCGCCGGCGCCGATGCGGTCGGCGGGCGCGCTGCGGCTGCGCGGCGTGGGCCAGCCGGTCGGCATCGCCGAGATCCAGCACGGCGACGTCCCGGCCGCCACGCCGCCGCGCGAGGCGCCCATCACCGTCGCGATCGCCGACGACCAGGCGCTCCTGCGCGCGGGCTTCCGGGTGATCGTCGAGTCCGAACCCGACATGACCGTCATCGGGGAGGCCGGCGACGGGCACGTGGCGGTCGACGTGGTCCGCCGGCTGCGCCCCGACGTGGTCCTCATGGACATCCGGATGCCGGAGCTCGACGGGCTGCGCGCCGCGGAGGCGATCCTCGGCGACCCCGCGCTCGCGACCGCGGTGCTCATGCTGACGACGTTCGACACCCGCGAGTACGTCTACGACGCGCTGCGCCTCGGCGCCAGCGGCTTCCTGCTCAAGGACGCGCCCGCCGCGCGCCTGCTGGACGCGATCCGGGTCGCCGCGGCCGGCGACGCGCTCCTGGAGCCCTCGATCACGCGGCAGCTCATCGAGCAGTTCGCGCGCGTCGCCGCGCCGGCCGACGACGGCGCGCCTCCCGAGGCGGTCGCCTCGCTCACGACGCGCGAGCTGGAGGTGCTGCGGCTGCTCGCGCGCGGCATGTCCAACGCCGAGATCGCCACCGAGCTCATCCTCGGAGAGCAGACCGTCAAGACGCACGTCGGGCACATCCTCGCCAAGCTCGGGCTCCGCGACCGTGTGCAGGCCGTCGTCCTCGCCTACGAGACGGGGCTCGCCCGCCGCGGCTGAGATTCGAAGCTCGTCTCGGCGGGACGCGCGAGTCGCCGGCCGAGATGCGGTACGCACGTTGCAAGCCGCCGTCGGCGCAGGAGACGACCTCCGCGGGGTCGAAGGGGCCCGCGACATGGATGAGCTGCAGGCCCAACGACGACTCGTGAAGTCCCCGCCGGAGCTGTGGGCGGAGGTCTCCGACGAGGATGTCCTCCGTCACCACCTCGCGCCGTTCGGCGCCGTTCGGATCACCAGCCTCGAGCCAGAGAGCACCGTCGCCTGGGAGGGCGAACGCGCAAGCGGCACGGTGTCCCTCGACTCGGCGGGCTGGGGGACGCGCGTGACGCTGACCGCCGTGCCTGCCGAGCCGTCGTGGGTCGATCCACGGCGGTGGGTCGCTCCCGAGGACGAGGCGTGGTCGATCCCGCAGCCCGAGCCGGAGCCGGAGCCCGTCGCCATGGAGGAGCCCGAGCCCGAGCCCGAGCCGGAACCCGAGCCGGTGGCGGTCGAGCCGCCCCGCCGCGGCATGTTCGCACGTCTCTTCCGCCGTCGCCCGGCCGCGGAGATCCCGGCGCCACCCGCACCCATGCCGGACCCGGCCCCGCCGGTGCCGCGCCCCGATCCCAGCCCCGCGCCCCCGATCGAGCCGCCGGCCCCGACGCCGCCGGTACCGGACCCGGCTCCGGCCATCGAGGCCCCCGAGCTGCCGGTCGGCGAGGCGCTGCAGGTGCTCGAAGGGATGCTGGACCATCTGGGCGCGGCGCACCACAGGCCGTTCTCGCGCGGCTAGTGCGTGTGGCCGGAAGTTCTCCGCGGGATCGGCGCATGCACGGGTCGTCGCAGCGGCGGGCCGGGCCCGCCGAAACGCGCAGAACCTGAGGACGCGTGCACGAGGGAGATGCTTCGCACATCCGGCGCGTAGATTGACCGGGTGACGCGCGTCCTCGCTCCGGTTCCGCCGATCCAGTCGGAGCCGCGACGGCGCGTCCTCGTCGCCCAGCTCGCGCAGCCCGTGCGCACCTTCCTCGCCACGGAGGCGGGGAGCGCGGGCGTCCTGCTGGGGGCGACGCTCCTGGCGCTGGTGTGGGCGAACTCGCCGCTGTCGGATTCGTACTTCTCGCTCTGGCACACCGAGCTCGCGGTCCGCATCGGCGACGCGGAGATCGCCAAGGACCTCGGGCACTGGGTCGACGACGGACTCATGGTCCTCTTCTTCTTCGTCGTCGGCCTCGAGGTCCGCCGCGAGCTGTCCATGGGCGAGCTGACCGACCGGCGCAACCTCGTCGTGCCCGGCCTCGCGGCGCTCGGCGGCGTCATCGTCCCGGCGCTCATCTACCTGGCGATCAACCCCGGCGGCGAGGCCGCGAGCGGATGGGGCGTCGTGATCGGGACCGACACCGCGTTCCTGCTCGGGGCGCTGGCGCTCGTGGGACCCGCGTGCCCGACCCAGCTGCGCGTCTTCCTGCTGACGCTGTCGATCGCCGACGACGTCGTTGCGGTCAGCGTGATCGGGATCGTCTACTCGGACTCGATCGACATCGTCGCGGTGGCCGTCGCGGTCGCATGCCTCGTGCTCATCGCGGTCATGAACCGCCTCGAGGTCTGGCGGACGTCGCTCTACGCCGCGGTCGGCGCGGTGCTCTGGGTCGCCGCCGTCGAGTCCGGGCTGCACCCGACGATCGCGGCGATGGCCGCCGGCCTGCTCATCTCGGCCCGGCCGCCCAGCCGCGAGGAGGTCGAGGAGGCGACGTCGATGTTCCGCGCCTTCCGCCAGTCGCCCCTGCCCAGTGTCGGCTGGTCGGCGAAGCAGAGCATCGTCCGCGCGGTGTCCCTCAACGAGCGGCTGCAGACGGCCCTGCACCCATGGACGAGCTACGTGATCGTCCCCCTGTTCGCGCTGGCCAACGCGGGGGTGGACCTGCGCGATGGCGTCCTCGCCGACGCGCTGTCCTCCCCCGTGACGTGGGGCGTCGTGATCGCGCTCGTCGTCGGCAAGCTCATCGGCATCGGTGCGACGTCGCTCGGTTCGGTGCGCATGGGCCTGGGCGCCTTCCCGCAGGGCGTCGGCTCCGGTCAGGTACTCGGCGGCGCGGCGCTCTCTGGCATCGGCTTCACGGTCTCCCTGCTCATCGCCGACCTCGCGTTCGACGAGCGGCTGCACTCGGAGGCGACCGTCGGCGTGCTGCTTGCGGCCGTCCTGGCGACGGCCGTCGGGTGGGTCATCTTCAAGGGCGCCGCGGTGCTGCGCGGCGAGCGCAGCGCCACGCTGCCCCTGTTCCTCGACCGGACCGTGAGCCCGGCGCGCGATCACATCCGCGGGGCGCCGGACGCGCCGCTCACGCTCGTCGAGTACGGGGACTTCGAGTGCCCGTTCTGCAGCCGCGCGACCGGCACCGTGCGCGAGCTGCACGCGCGCTTCGGCGACGACCTGCGCTACGTGTTCCGCCACCTGCCGCTGCCCGACGTCCACATGCACTCCGAGCTCGCCGCCGAGGCCGCCGAGGCGGCCGGGGCGCAGGGTCGCTTCTGGGACATGCACGATCTCCTGTTCGGCCACCAGGACCGGCTCGACTACGAGGACCTCATCGCGTACGCCGACGAGCTGGGGCTCGACGTCGACCGGTTCTCCGACGACCTGCGCGAGGGGCGCCACGCGAGCCGCGTGCGGCGCGACGTCGCCAGCGCGGAGGCCAGCGGCGCACGGGGGACGCCGACGTTCTTCGTCGGCGACCGGCGCCACATCGGCGCCTACGACACAGAGACGCTCGCCGCCGAGCTCGAGGCGCTGCGCGGCCCCACCGGTACTAGCATCCGCGCCTCGTCATGACGGAGCACCCGCCCGAGACCTTCGAGGACCGCCTCGCCCAGCTCCAACAGCTGCGCGAGGCCGCGGTCCACTCCGCGCCCGAGCAGGAGCGCAAGCAGCACGACCGCGGCAAGCTGACCGCCCGCGAGCGCGTCGAGCGGCTGCTCGATCCCGGCTCGTTCACCGAGCTGGACACGTTCGTCCGCCACCGCACGACGGACTTCGACATGCAGGGCAATCGTCCATGGGGTGACGCCGTCGTCACCGGCCACGGCACGATCGAGGGGCGCCGCGTCTGCGTCTTCTCCCAGGACTTCACGGTCTTCGGCGGCTCGCTGGGCGAGGTCGTCGGGGAGAAGATCTGCAAGGTCATGGACCTCGCGGCCTCGATCGGCTGCCCGGTCATCGGCATCAACGACGGCGGCGGCGCGCGGATCCAGGAGGGGGTCGTGTCGCTCGGCGCCTACGCCGACATCTTCCTGCGCAACGTCCGCACGTCGGGCGTCGTGCCGCAGATCAGCCTCGTCATGGGGCCCTGCGCCGGCGGCGGCGTCTACTCGCCGGCGATCACCGACTTCGTCTTCATGGTGAAGGAGACGTCGTACATGTTCATCACGGGCCCCGACGTCATCCGGACCGTGACCGGCGAGGACGTCGACGCGGAGTCCCTGGGCGGCGCGATGGCCCACGCGACGAAGTCGGGCGTCGCGCACTTCGCGGCCGACGACGAGGACGCGTGCCTGCAGGATGCCCGCTACCTCCTGTCGTTCCTGCCCCAGAACAACCTCGAGACGGCGCCGCGCGTGCTGCCGTCCGACGAGCGCGACCGAATGGACCCCGAGCTCGACCACGTCGTCCCCGACAACCCGAACCGTCCGTACGACATGCGCGACGCGATCCGCCGGATCGTCGACGACGGCGAGTTCCTCGAAGTGGCAGAGCACCACGCGCGCAACATCGTCTGCGGCTTCGCCCGCCTCGACGGCCACGCGATCGGCGTTGTGGGCAACCAGCCGGCGCAGCTCGCCGGGGTGCTCGACATCGACGCGAGCGCGAAGGCCGCGCGGTTCGTGCGCACCTGCGACGCGTTCAACGTCCCGATCGTGACGTTCGTCGACGTCCCCGGCTTCCTGCCCGGGACCAGCCAGGAATGGGGCGGGATCATCCGCCACGGCGCCAAGCTGCTGTACGCCTACGCCGAGGCGACCGTCCCCAAGATCACCGTCATCACCCGCAAGGCCTACGGCGGCGCCTACGACGTCATGGCGTCCAAGCACCTGCGCGCCGACTACAACGTCGCGTGGCCGACCGCCGAGGTCGCCGTGATGGGTCCCGAAGGGGCGGTGAACATCGTCCACCGCCGCACGCTCGCCGCGCACGACAGCCCCGACGAGCGCCGGACGGAGCTCATCGACGACTATCGCGCGCGGTTCGCCAATCCCTACACGGCAGCCGAGCGCGGGTACCTCGACGACGTGATCGTGCCGCACGAGACGCGGCCGAAGCTCATCACCGCGCTGGAGACGCTGCTGACGAAGCGCGAGGCCACGCCGCAGCGCAAGCACGGCAACATCCCCCTCTGAACCCTGACCCGCCGGCTGGCGCTGCGTCGCCCTGCGACGCAACGCCGACCGATCGGGCGTAGCCCGATCGGCTAGTCCTGCGCTGCGAGCTGCAGGGTGAACTCCAGCGTGACGTCGTCGGCGAGCGACGGGCCGCCGCCCGGCAGCGCCGGCGCCTCCCAGTTCACGCCGAAGTCCTGGCGCTTGATCGTCGTCTCGACGTCGAGCGCCACGCGGGTCCCGGCGTGCGTCTCGGAGGGCCCGATGAGCGTGCCCGTCGCGGTGATCGGCTTCGTGTTGTCGCGGATCGTGAGGTCGCCCTCGATCGTGACGTCGCCGCCGGACTCCTTGAAGCCGGTCGACTTGAACGAGATCTCCGGGTACTGGTCGGCGGCGAAGAACTCGTCGCCCATGACATGGCCGCGGAAGAAGTCGGGCTGACGGATCGAGATGTTCTCGACCTTCGTGGAGCCCGTCAGGACGGGCTCGGCGCCGGTCGCGTCGAGCGTGCCCTCGAAGCCCTCGAAGAAGCCGCGGAAGAAGGCGATGCCGCCGTGATGGACGCGGAAGCGGACGCTCGAGTGGACGGGATCGACTGCGTAGGTGCCGGAGAGAGGCATGCAACTCCTTGGAGGCGGGGGGACAGCGGAGGCGACGCATGCTAGAGCAAGTGTTTTTCGGCCGTCCTCTAGTCTGCCCAACGCCCGTCTGACCATGCCGAACCGCCGCCCCCAGCTGCAGCT
Source organism: uncultured Solirubrobacterales bacterium (assembly GCA_963837655.1). GTDB lineage: Bacteria > Actinomycetota > Thermoleophilia > Solirubrobacterales > Solirubrobacteraceae > CAVVSD01. The sequence goes on along the minus strand of CAWIOK010000014.1, from coordinate 26,625 downwards.
CATCACGCCCGCCTCGCCCGAGGAGGCGGCGGCAGTCGTCGCCGCCGTCGAGCGGTTCCTGCGCGATCACACGCCGCCCGTGGAGTCCGCAACGTCGCGCACGTCGCCGTGGACCCGCGCCGCGCGCCTCGAGGCCACCGGCGCGGACGGTCGCCGGCTGGGCGCCGGCGGCTGGGGCGATCGGCACACCTGGGACTGACGCGAGCCTGCGCGCGCACTTCGTGCGCATGAGAATCATTCTTGCTAACGTCGCGTCGCCATGCGCCCGCTCCTCGCACTCGCCTGCATGCTGTCCCTCGCCCTGGGCCTCGCCGCGTGCGGATCCGGCGACGATGACCCTGGCAAGGGCGGGCCGCGTGTCGTGGCCACGACGACGCAGCTGGCCGACCTCGCGCGCAACATCGCCGGCGACCGCGCGTCGGTCACCGCGATCCTCACGCCGAACTCCGACCCGCACGACTACGAGCCACGGCCGGGCGACGCCCGCGCCCTGAGCGGCGCCGGGCTCGTCCTGCAGTCCGGGGGCGACGTCGACGCCTGGCTCGGCGGCCTGGTGAAGGCAGCCGGCACGGATGCGCACGTGGTCACGCTCATCGACGACATCCATACGCGCAGGGGCGAGGGAGGCGAGGTCGACCCGCACTGGTGGCAGGACCCGCGCAACGTCGAGACCGCCGTGCGCCGGATCCGTGACGCGCTGGCGGGCGCGGACGCGGGCGGGACCGCGATCTACGACGCCAACGCCGAGACCTACCTCGCGCGACTGGAGGCGCTGGACACCGCGATCGGGCGCTGCATGAACCGGATCCCGCGCGACGAGCGGCGGCTCGTCACCAACCACGACGCGCTGGGCTACTTCGCCGACCGCTACGGGATCGCCGTCGTCGGCGCCGTCATCCCCGCCCTGTCCACCGAGGCGCGCGCCTCCGCGGGCGAGACGCAGGCGCTCGTCCGCACCATCCGGCGCGAGCACGTCTCCACGATCTTCCCCGAGTCCTCGGTGAACCCGAGGCTCGAGAAGGCGATCGCCGCCGAGGCGGGCGCGAAGGTGGGGCCGGCCCTGTGGGCGGACTCACTGGGGCCCAAGGACTCGACGGGAGCGACGTACCTCACGTCGGTGCGCTTCAACGCCCAGGCGATGGCGGAGGGCTTCACCGACGGCGCGTCGCACTGCTCGTTGCCGGCGTAGTTAACAGCTTGTTCACATCGCGTTCACGGGATTGGCCCATTGTCGCGGTCGTGGTCAGATTGTCCCAGGTGTTCGTCCCGCAGGGCCGGGAGTTCTTCGACCTGTTCGAGGAGTCCACGGGCAACCTCGTGCGGGCGGCCGAGCTGTTGGATCAGATGCTCGCGGACTTCCCCGAGCGCCGGGATCTCGCGCGTGAGATCAAGGCCGTCGAGAACGAGGGCGACCGGGTCACCCACGACATCCTCCAGCGTCTCAACCAGACGTTCGTGACGCCGATCGAGCGCGAGGACATCCTCCAGCTCGCCTCGGCCCTCGACGACGTGCTCGACTTCACCGAGGAGTCCTCCGACCTCCTCGTCCTCTACAAGATCGAGGCGCCGATGGACCAGGCGCAGGTGCTCGCGTCGATCCTGCTCGACGCCTGCCGTCAGATCGCGCAGGGGATGCCGCGTCTTCGCTCGTTCGCGCCGATCTCGCAGTTCGTGGTCGAGATCCACCGGCTGGAGAACGAGGGCGACCGTGTCGCGCGAGAGGCGGTCGCGTCGCTCTTCGAGAACGGGATCGACCCGATGGTCGTCATCCGCTGGAAGGACATCTTCGACCGGCTCGAGGACGCGATCGACGCGACGGAGCGCGTCGCCGACGTCCTCGAAGGCATCGTCATCAAGAACGCGTAGACGCCCCCCGTGGACGGCGACCTCATCCTCGTCATCGTCGTCGTCACGGCGCTGGCGTTCGACTTCACCAACGGGTTCCACGACACCGCGAACGCGATCGCGACGACCGTCTCGACACGCGCGATGTCGCCGCGGGCCGCGGTCCTCATGGCCGCGGTCCTGAACTTCGTCGGCGCCTTCATCTCCCTGCAGGTCGCCGCGACGGTCGCCAGCGGCATCGTCGACCCCGACGCGATCACGACGACGGTGGTGTTCGCGGGCCTCATCGGGGCGATCGCGTGGAACCTCGCCACCTGGTACGCGGGGCTGCCGTCCAGCTCCTCGCACGCGCTCATCGGCGGGGTCGCGGGTGCGGCGTTCGTCGCGGCGGGTCCCGCGGCCGTCAACGGGCAGGGGCTGCTCGACAAGGTCGTCGTGCCCGCGCTCGTGGCGCCGGTGCTCGCGTTCTGCGCGGCCGGGATCTCGATCCTCATCGCCTACCGGATCATCGGGCGGCTGCGGCCTGGGCCGGTCACACGCGGCTACCGCTACGGACAGCTCGTGACGGGCTCGATGTTCGCGCTGGCCCACGGCACGAACGACGCCCAGAAGACGATGGGCATCATCACCCTCGCCCTGATCGCCCACGGCAACCTGCCGGCGAACGGCTTCGACGTGCCGACGTGGGTGATCGTCTGCTCCGCGACCGCCATCGCGCTGGGGACCTACATGGGCGGCTGGCGCATCATCCGCACCGTCGGCAGCCGCATCATCAAGATGGACTCGGCACAGGGCTTCTCGGCCCAGGGCGCCGGCGCGGCGGTCGTGCTCACCGCGACCCACCTCGGGTTCCCGCTGTCGACGACGCACGTCATCTCCGGCGGCGTCATGGGCGCGGGCGCGGCGAAGCGGCTCTCCGCCGTGCGCTGGGGCGTCGCGGGCAACATCGCCGTAGCGTGGGGGCTGACGCTGCCCTGCTCGGCAGCGATCGGAGGCCTGGCCTACGGCGCCACGCGGATCTTCGGAACGGGCGCGCTCGGGCCGGTGGTCGTCGCGCTGTCGGTGGCCGCGCTCATCGCCGCCGCGCTGGGCCGCCGCACCCAGGAGCACCAGCCCGTGCCGGCGGCCGAGGCATGATCGCCGCCGTCGCCGTCCAGGATCTCCTGGAGCTCGCCGGGGTGTCGCTGCTGGCGACGATCGGGCTGAGCCTCGCAGGAGCGATGTGCGTGCTCGGAGTGACCCGTGCGACGGAGCTGCGCCGAAGCGGTCACGCCGTTGCGGCGAGCGGGTACGCCGCGGTCGCGCTCACCGGAGCGCTGGCGGTCACGGCGGGCGTGGTGTTCGCCCTGGTCGTCATCGTGAACGGGTAGGGCCGCTGCCGTCGAGCAGCGATCGCAACGCCTCGAGGAGCTCCGCGGATTCGAAGGGCTTGGAGAGGAAGGCGCTTCCCGCCGGCATGATCGCGCGGCGATCGACGGTCTCGGCGTTGAAGCCCGAGATGAGCAGGAGCGGTCGTTCACCGTCGCGACGGGCGAGCTCGCCGGCCAGGTCGAGGCCGGATCCTCCCGGCATGACGACGTCGGTGACGAGCACGTCGTACTCGCCGTCGAGTGCATCCGCGACCTCGAGTGCGTGCCGCGCGTCCACGGCCGCGACGACCCGGTAGCCCGCCCGCCCGAGCATCCGCTCCAGCAGTGCCCGCAACGGGGCCTCGTCCTCGCACAGCAGCACCGTCTCCGTCCCTCCGGCCACAGGAGCAGCCGACGGCTCGGGCGGGACGTCGGGCACGGGCGCGTCCTCCGGCGCCGCCGGCAGGTAGACGCGGAACGTGGACCCCCGCCCGAGGGTCGAGTCGACCACGATCTGGCCACCGGCCTGCGTGACCGTCCCGTGTACGGACGCGAGGCCGAGCCCCGTCCCGCCTCCCATCTCCTTGGTCGTGAAGAACGGCTCGAAGATGTTCTCCAGCAGCTCGGGTGCGATGCCGGTACCGGTGTCCGCGACCGTGATGCACGCGTGCGGACCGGGCGCGAGCCCCAGATGCCGGATCGCGTCCGCCGGGTCGACGTGCACCGTCTCGGCGGTGATGTCCAGCCTCCCGCCGTCGGGCATCGCGTCCCGCGCGTTGATGGCGAGGTTCACGACGACCTGCTCGAGCTGGCCGCGGTCGGCGACGACGGGGACGACGTCGCCGTCAGCGCGGACGACGAGCTCCAGGTCGGCGCCGAGGACGCGCTGGAGCATCGTCCGCACGCCCACGACCGTCGCCGCGACGTCGACGGTCGTCGCCGTGGCCGGCCGTTGCCGGGAGAAGGCCAGCAGCTGCGCCGTGAGCTCCGCCGCACGACCGGCCGCGCGGTGCACCTCCTCGACCGCGTGCCGGCTCGACTCGCCCTGCACCTCCCGCGACAGGACGCCCGCGTAGCCGGTGATCACCGCCATGAGGTTGTTGAAGTCGTGGGCGATCCCGCCGGCGAGGCGACCGAGGGACTCGAGCCGCTGGGCCTGGCCGAGCCGCTCGGCCAGCGCCTTCGGCTCGGTGACGTCGCGGACGACGATCGCGGTCGCCGCAAGCGAGCCGCGCTCGTCGCGGAGGGGGAAGGCCGAGACCGCGTGGTGCGTCGGCGTGCCGTCCGCATCGAGGGCCGTCACCTCGACGCCGCTGATCGCCTCGCCGCGCGCCGTGCGCTCCTGCAGGGCGAGCTCGGGACCCGCGAGCCAGGAGGGCAGCACCTCTGCCAGCGGTCGCCCGAGGACGTCCTCGGCCCGCGCGCCGAACGCCTCCTCCGCCGCGCGGTTCCAGGACAGGACCGTCGCGTCGAGGCGCGTCGCGACGACCGGGTCGCGCGCCGACTCGACGACGGCGGCGAGCAGGCGGCGCTGCTCCTGGTCGCGCCGCTCGCCCGTGACGTCGCTCCCGATCGCCGAGATCCCGACGACGGCCCCGTCCGGCCCGCGGATCGGCGCGAGCGTGAAGTCGATGGTCCGCTCCGACCCGTCGGGGGCGCGCAGGTGGGTGTCGAAGCTGGTGGACGCACCGTCCAGGACGCTCAGCAGCTCCTCGCGCCGCTCGGGGGTGTCGGCGGTCCTGCGCGGATCGATGATGTCGCCGAGGTAGCGCCCGACGTCCTCGTCGGTGAGCCCGAGGATGCGACGCGCGGCGCCGTTGAGGTCGGTCAGGTGATACCTCGTGTCGAGCGCGACGATGATGCTCGAGGACGACTCGAGGATGGCCTCGAGGCGTGCGCGGTCGGCCTCAGCTCCCCGGCTCATCACCGCCGAACCGCCCCATTCACCCCGGACGACCGGTCATGGACAGAGCCTACGTCGCCGCGCCGTACCCCACGCCGAGCTCGACGGGTGACGGCACGCCGGCGCGCTGTTCGATGACCTCGCCCGCCGCGAGCACCAGGTCCTCGCGGAAGCGCGCGGCCACGAGCTGGACGCCGACGGGCAGGCCGCCGTGGACGCCCGCCGGCACCGAGAGCCCCGGGAAGCCGAGCACGGGCAGCGCCATGCACGGCCACTGCGCGGCCGCCAGCCGGATCGCGGTGGCATCGGACTCGATGTCCTCGGCGTGCTCGAACGGCTGCTCGGTGGACACGGGCGTGAGCAGCAGCGGGATCTCGCGCAGCACCTCGTGCAGCGCGCGGATGACCGCCCCGCGGCGCTCGTAGCCCACGAGCAGGTCGGCGACCGTCGGCTGCTGCGGCCACCACTGCGCCGCGACCGCGAGCTGCGTGCGCAGCGATCGCGCAGCGCCCTCGCCGCCGAGCTCCTCGATGACCTGCAGGTCGCGCCGGTTGTCCTCGATCGTCAGCAGGTACCAGAGCCGGTAGGCCTCGGCGAACAGCCCGAGGTCGACCTCCTCGACCGCGTACCCCGCGTCAGCCAGCCAGCCCGCCGCGGCGTCGAGCGCCTCGTCGACGACCGGATCCGGGGCGACGACGCCCGGATCGCGCACGATCCCGACGCGCCGCGGCACCTCGGGCCCCGGTGTCGCGGCCCTGGGCACCGAGAACGGGTCGCGATCGCTGGGGCCGGCGATCACGTCGAGCGCGAGACGGAGGTCGCCGACGGTCCGCGCCATCGGCCCGTCGACGGACATCAGCTGCGGCGACACGCGATCCGGGCCACCCGCGACGCCGAGCGCCCTGGCGACGACCCCCGGGGTCGGGCGCAGCCCTGCGACGCCGCACGCGTGCGCCGGGTAGCGGATCGAGCCGCCGTAGTCGTTGCCCTGCGCGAGGGCGACCATGCCCGACGCCAGTGCCGCGCCTGCCCCGCCGCTGGACCCGCCCGGCGTGCGGCCGTGGTGCCACGGGTTGTGCGTGCGGCCGTGCAGGTCGTTGTCGGCGCACCACCGCATCGAGAAGGCGGGGGTGTTCGTCCGCGCGACGAACACGGCTCCCGCGGCACGCAGCCGTTCGGTGACGACCGCGTCACCGGTGGCGATGCGCTCGGCCCACGCGCGTACGCCGTTCGTCGTCGCGTGACCGGCCTCGTCGGTGTTGTCCTTGATCGCGGCGGGAACGCCGTGCAACGGGCCGAGCGCCTCACCGGCCGCCTGGCGGTGGTCCGCCGCGTCGGCGCTCGCGCGCGCCTCGTCGAGGTACAGCTCCGTGAAGGCGTTCAGCTGTGGCGAGACGGCGTCGATGCGCTCGGCGTGCGCATCGAGGACCTCGCGCGCGGAGGTCTGCCCGGTACGGACCAGGCGGGCGATCTCGGTCGCCGGGAGCTGCCAGAGCTCAGGCACGGCCGCGCACCAGCGCGCCGGTGATGTCGGCCAGCCGCCGCCCCTGCTGGCGGGCGGCCCCCAGGGCGTCCTCGTCAGGGGCCGAGCCCTTGCGCGAGACCCACGACGCGCCGTACGGATTGCCCAATTGGTTGAACGCAGGCGCTGTGTACCCGACCGGCAGCACGATCGACCCCCAGTGGTAGAAGACGTTGTTGAGCGCGAGGATCGTCGACTCCAGGCCGCCGTGACCAGTCGACGCGCTCGTGAACCCGGTCGCGACCTTGTCCGCGAGCGCACCGCGGAACCAGAGGCCGCCGGTGGCGTCCAGGACGTTCTTGAGCTGGGCCGTCGGCCCGCCGAAGCGCGTCGGGGACCCGAACGCGAACCCGTCCGCCCACTCGAGATCGTCCATCTCGATCTCCTCGACCGTCGGCGCGACCTCGTCGACGTAGTGCTGCCAGCGCTCGTTGGCGGCGATCGCGTCCGCGGGCGCGGTCTCGGGCGCGCGGCGGATGCGCACCTCGGCGCCGGACTCGCCGGCGCCCTCGCCCAGCGCGAGGGCCATGGCGTGGACGTTCCCGGTGGCGGAGTGGAACACGACGGCGATCTTGGTCACTCCGGGGTTGTATCGCCTAACCTCACCGCCCGATGTTCGCCAAGGTGCTCGTGGCCAACCGTGGGGAGATCGCGGTGCGGATCGTTCGTGCCCTCGAGGAGCTCGGGGTCGCGTCGGTCGCGGTGTACTCCGAGATCGACCGTGGCGCGCTGCACGCGCAGCGCGCCGACGAGGCGTATCTGTTGGGCGAGGGCTATCTGGACGTCGATCGGATCCTCGAGGTCGTGCGCGAGTCGGGCGCGGAGGCGGTGCATCCGGGGTACGGGTTCCTGGCCGAGAACGCCGGGTTCGCGCAGGCATGCGAGGACGCGGGGATCGTGTTCATCGGCCCGCCCGCGTCGGCGATCGAGGCGATGGGCTCCAAGACCCGCGCGCGCGAGCTGATGCAGGCCGCCGGGGTGCCGATCGTGCCGGGCACGACCGATCCGGTCCCCGATCTGGACGCCGCGCGCACCGCAGCGGCGGAGATCGGCTACCCGGTCGCGGTGAAGGCCGCCGGCGGCGGCGGGGGCAAGGGCTTCCGCGTCGCCATGACCGAGGAGGATCTGCAGGGCGCCTTCGACGGGGCGGCCGGGGAGGGCGAGCGGTTCTTCTCAGACCCCACCGTGTATCTGGAGCGCTACCTGCCCGACCCCCGCCACGTCGAGGTGCAGGTCCTCGCCGACGCCCACGGCCACACCGTCCACCTGGGCGAGCGCGACTGCTCGATCCAGCGCCGCCACCAGAAGCTCATCGAGGAGTCCCCCGCGCCGGTCGTCGACCAGGCCCTGCGGGAGCGGATCGGTCGGATCGCCACCGACGCCGCGCAGGCGGTCGGCTATGAGGGGGCGGGGACGATCGAGGGCCTGTTCCAGGACGGCGAGTACTTCTTCCTGGAGATGAACACGCGGGTGCAGGTCGAGCACTGCGTCACCGAGATGGTCACCGGCATCGACATCGTCAAAGAGGGCATCCGCGTCGCCGCGGGCGAGCCGCTGTCGTTCACCCAGGACGACGTCGTGCTCAGAGGCCACGCGATCGAGTGCCGCATCAACGCCGAGGACGCCGCGCGGAACTTCGCGCCCGCCCCAGGCCGCATCGGGGAGTACCGCGAGCCGTCGGGCCCAGGTGTCCGCGTGGACTCCGGCGTCACCACCGGCGGCGAGATCAGCCCCTCCTATGACCCGATGATCGCCAAGCTCATCGTCTGGGACACCACCCGCGAGCAGGCCACCGCCCGGATGCTGCGCGCGCTGCGGGAGTACGAGATCGAGGGCCTCACCACCCTGATCCCCTTCCACCGAGCCCTCATGGGCACCGAGCAGTGGCAGCGCGCGGAGACCTGCCGCGACCTCCTGGAGGACCCCGACTGGCTCGCCTCGACCGCAGGGGAGCCCGCGGCCGAGAGCGAGGAGCCGGCCGAGACGCTCGAGCAGACCTACACCGTCGAGGTCTCCGGCCGCCGCTTCGACGTCAAGGTCATCGGGCCGCCGCCCGCGGCGGGAGCGAGCAACGGCACCGCCGCGCGCAAGCCACCGCGCCGCGAGCGCGCGTCCGGCCGCGCCGGGGGCGCGGGCGGCGACGCGCTGGTCTCCCCGATGCAGGGCACCGTGCTGCGCGTGGCCGTCGAGCAGGGCGCTGCCGTGCAGGAGGGCGCGCTCATCGCCGTCGTCGAGGCGATGAAGATGGAGAACGAGATCACCGCACACAAGACCGGCACCGTCAGCGAACTGCCGATCGAGGCAGGCGGCGCCGTCGCCAACGGCGACACCCTCGCCGTCATCACATGACGGCCCGGGTCGCCGAGCCCGGCGACGCGGACGCCGTGGCGACCCTCTTGGTGGAGTTCCGCGACCATCTGGGGTCCGCGGAGCCGTCCGCCGGCTCCGTGCTGAAGTCCGTCCGGCGGATCATGGCCGAGCCCGACGGCGAGTTCCTGCTCGCCGTCGACGACCCGCCCGCGGCCGTCCTGCAGCTGCGCTTCCGCTGGAGCGTGTGGAAGGACGCACCGGACGCCTGGATCGAGGACCTGTTCGTCCGCGCCGACGCGCGTCGCGGCGGCCTGGGCGACGCGCTCGTGCGCCTGGCGATCGAGCGCGCCACGGCCCGCGGCGCACGGCGGATCGAGCTGGACTGCTTCGAGGACAACGCGCCCGCGCTCGCGCTCTACGAGCGCAACGGGTTCGACACGCGCAGCAAGGGCGCCGCGCGCTCGCTGCTGCTAGGCCGCCAGCTCTAGGACCGGCGCCGGCGCCCACGCCTCGCGCAGGGCGACGAACGCGTCGGCGTCCAGTGCTGTGCCGGCGTCACGGCCGATGATGTCGAGCACCACGTCGGGCGCCAGACCCGGGCGGTAGGGGCGATCCGCGCTCAGCGCCTCGGCGACGTCGGCCACCGCCAGCACGCGTGCGGACGGGCTGAGCTGCTCAGCGGTCAGACCCAGGTGGTACCCGCGGCCATCCAGGCGCTCGTGGTGCGCCGCGGCCATCGCGGCGAGGTCGCGCAGCGACTCGACCTGACCCAGGATGCGCGCCGTGTACTCCGGATGACGGCGCATGATCTTCCACTCCTCGTCGTCGAGCTTGCCGGGCTTGTCGAGGATGCGGCTGGAGACGCCGAGCTTGCCGATGTCGTGCAGCAGGCCGGCGCGCCGCAGGTCGCGGATCTCGTGCGGGTGGAAGTCCAGGCGCTCGGCGATCATGACCGCGAAGCGGGCGACGCCGTCGCTGTGGCGCGCGGTGTAGGGAGACTTCGCATCGATGACGCGCGCGAACGCCTCGGCAACGCGATCCAGGCGCGCGTCGTCGGCGACGATGAGCCGGTCGCCCGGCTCCAGCGGCGCGAGCACCGCGTGCAGGTCGTCCTCGCGGTCCAGGCCCTCCCAGAAGCCGGGGCCGCGGGCGGCGACGACGAGCTCCTTCACGAGAAACGGGTCGAACCAGGTCCCGGCGCGCGACGTCAGCACCTCGAGCGCGTGCTCGGGACCACCGCGGGTCAGCTCGACCTCGAGGGCCTGGGCGATCGCCATGATCCGGCCGAGGACCGGGATCGCTTCGCCGCCGAGACCCTCGGGGATGCCCCCGCCGTCCCAGTGCTCGTTGACCGAGCGGATCGCGTCGACGCCGCGTTCGTCCAGCCCGACCATGCGGGCGATGTCAGCGCCGCGGTCGCAGCGGATGTGGTTCAGCTCGCGTGCGCTGGACGCGCCGCTGCGCAGCAGCGCGCCGAAGCGCCTGGCGCGGGCGACGACGCCGCCGCCCGGCTGGGCGTTGCGGACCGCGTGCCCCAGGACGGCGAGCGGGCTGCGGTGGTCGATCGCGCGCAGCGTGCTCTTGACCGCCTGGTCGTCGTGCCCGTACAGCTCGGCGACCTGAGAGCCGATGCTCGAGCAGCCGCAGTCCTTGAGCAGCACCGCGTAGAAGAGCGAGAAGCGCTCGTCGTCGGAGAGCCCGAGGTGGGTGGCGAGGCGCACGCCCAGCACGCACGAGCGCGCGGCGTGCCCGGCGGGCTGACCCTCGGTGATGTCCAGCGCGAACGAGAGCGCGCCGATGAGCTCGGACAGGCGGAGGTCTTGCATGCCACCAGGGTCATCGGCACCCCGGGTGGTCTACGCGCGCCCGATGTTCTCCTTGTGGACGGCCTGCTGAGCGGGGCCGCGCCTCGCCAGCGGCAGCGTCGCCTCGGGAAGCGCCTCGAGATAGGCCACGTCCTCGCGCAGGATCGCCGCCGCCCGCGGGCCCTCCATCACGGCGCCGTGGCCGGGCACGACGTGCGCCGCCTGCTCGACGAGCGGCTCGAGGCGCCGCAGCGTGGCGAGGTAGGCGTCCCGCGAGCCGGTCGCGGAGATCATCGGGATCTCGACCGGCGACAGGTAGTCGCCCACGACCAGGACCCCGGCCCACGGGATCCAGATCGCCATGCCGTCCGCGGTGTGCCCCTCGGTCGGGTGCAGCTCCATCTCGTCGTCACCGACCTCCAGATGGCCTGGGACCGGCAGCGGCTGGACCTGCCCGAGCGACAGCGGCGCCTTGCGCTCGACGTAGTGCTCGTCGTCGAACGCGCGCAGCTCGCGCTGGGCGGCGCCCGGCTCGGCGGTCAGCCGGGCCGCCGTGGTCTCGGCACACCCGAGGGCCGCGCCGGGGAACGCGAGGCGGCCGAGGAGGTGATCCCAGTCGCCGTGCGTGACCAGCAGCCCGGTGGGCGAGAACTGCGCCTGCTGCATCAACGTCGGGAGCAGCTCCAGCTCGTCCGGGTACACGGGCGAGTCGATGACGAACGCCTCGCCCCCGCTGCGGACGGCGGTGCACGTCGTCTGCCAGACCTCGCTCGTGGCGACGAGGACGTCCGGGTGCAGCGAGATCGCTCGCATCGCTGCGCGTCTCTAGATCAAGCGCCGAGGAGCTTGACGGCCTCGGCCAGCGTGCTGACCTCGCCGTCTGGGGCCTTGCGGCCGGGCTCGAGTGCCTCGCCCGTGCGGTTGACCCAGATCACGGGCACCTTGAGCTTGGAGAGCGGCTCGACGTCGTGGTACTGGCTGGCCGCGATGTGGACCCAGCCCTTCTTGTCGCCCTCGATCCTGCGCTGGAACTCCTTGAAGTGCGCGGGGTCCGGCTTGTAGGAGCGGACCTGCTGGGCGGTCACGACGAGATCGAAGTCGGTCGGCAGGTGCCGGCGCGTCTGTCCGAGCAGCTTGTCGTCGATGTTGGCGATCAGGCCTGTCGAGAAGACCTTCGCGATCTTGGCGACCTGCGCGTTGGTCTCCTTGAACGGCTTCCAGCGCGGGATCGAGTCCGGCAGGAAGCCGGAGCGCGAGGGCTCCAGCGGCCACTCGAGGCGCTTGGCGATCTGGACCGCCGTCCGCCGCAGCACCTCGGCGTACAGCTCGTAGGAGCCACTCTCGATGTCCTGCGAGATCTCGTGGAACATCGGGATGAGCTCGTCGCGATCGATGGTGAAGCCGTCACGAGCCGCTTCGGCCTTGAAGGCGTCGTAGATCCCCGTCTCCCAATCGATGAGAGTCCCGTAGACATCGAACGTGACCCAGTTGACCTTCTTGGGGAGCGCCATGAGCGTTCGGCAGTGTAGGACAAGTGCGGGCGGCGCTCGGCGTGATGAGGAGACGCACTAGAGTCAGCGGCCGCCTATGGACCTCCTCGAATACCAGGGCAAGCAGCTGTTCGCCCGCCATGACATCCCTGTCCCCACCGGCGCTCCCGCCACCACCGTCGCCGACGCGGTGGCCGCAGCGGACCACGTCGGATACCCCTGCGTCGTCAAGGCGCAGGTGCTGATCGGCGGCCGCGGCAAGGCCGGCGGCATCAAGCTCGCCTCCGATCGCCACGAGGCCGAGGACGCGGCCACCGCGATCCTGGGCATGGACATCCGCGGCTTCACGGTCCACGAGGTGTGGGTCGAGGCCGCCAGCGACATCGCCGCCGAGTACTACGCGTCGATCGTCTTCGACCGCAGCGCGCGCAAGCCGCTCGTGATGCTGTCGACGCACGGCGGAGTGGACATCGAGGAGGTCGCCGAGACCGCGCCGGAGGCGATCGCGACGCTCCACGTCGACCCGCTGCTCGGCTTCCAGGACTTCCACGGGCGCCGGCTCGCGTTCGACGCCGGCCTGGACGCCGACCTCGTCCGCCCCGTCGGCGTACTGCTCGCGCGCCTGTACGCGGCATTCGTCGCCGAGGAGGCGATGCTCGTCGAGGTCAACCCGCTCATCGTGACCCCCGACCGCCAGGTCCGCGCGCTCGACGCGAAGGTCACGCTCGACGACAACTCGCTCTTCCGCCACCCGGACAACGCGGCGCTGCGCAACCCGAGCGCCGAGGATCCGCAGGAGCAGATGGCCAAGGAGCGCGGCCTCACGTACGTGAAGCTCGACGGGAACATCGGCATCCTCGGCAACGGCGCCGGGCTCGTCATGTCGACGCTCGACGTCGTCGCGCTCGCCGGCGGCAAGCCGGCGAACTTCCTCGACGCCGGCGGCGGCTCGCAAGCCGACGAGGTCACCAGCGCGGTCGAGGTCATCCTCGCCAACGAGTCGGTGACCGCCGTCCTGTTCAACATCTTCGGCGGCATCACACGCTGCGACGAGGTCGCCCGCGGCCTCATCCAGGCCTTCGCGCAGGTGAAGCCGACGGTTCCCTTCGTCGTCCGGCTGGACGGCACCAACGACGTGGAGGGCCGCCAGCTGCTCGCGGATGCAGCGCTGCCCAACGTCCACGTGGAAGCGACGATGGACGCTGCCGCCGCGCGCGTCGTGGAGCTGGCCCGATGAGCATCCTGATCGACAAGGACACCAAGCTCGTCGTCTCGGGCATCACCGGGCGCGAGGGCACGTTCCACGCGCTGAACAACCGCCGCTACGGAACGCAGGTCGTCGCGGGCGTCACGCCGGGCAAGGGCGGCCAGGACGTCGAGGGCATCCCAGTCTTCAACACGTTCGTGGACGCGGTGACGGAGACGGGCGCGAACACGGCGATGATCTTCGTCCCGCCGCGCTTCGCCGCCGACTCGATCCTCGAGGCGGCCGACGCGGGGATCACGACGATCATCGCGATCACCGAGGGCATCCCCGCATTCGACGAGCTGCGTGTCGCGACCCATCTCGCGCGCACGCCCGGGGTGCGGCTCATCGGGCCGAACTGCCCCGGCGTCCTGTCGCCGGGCAAGGCGAACGTCGGCATCATCCCCGCGTCCTTCTTCAAGGAGGGCAACGTGGGCGTGGTCTCGCGCTCCGGGACGCTGACGTACCAGATCGGCAACGAGCTCGCCCAGAGCGGGTTCGGCAACTCCTCGATCGTCGGTATCGGCGGCGATCCGATCCCGGGCACCACCTTCATCGACGTCCTCGGCCTCTTCCAGGAGGACCCCGAGACCGAGCTCATCGTGCTGTCGGGCGAGATCGGCGGCGACGCCGAGGAGCGCGCGGCCGACTTCATCGAGACCAACGTGACCAAGCCGGTCGTCGCCTACATCGCGGGCTTCTCCGCGCCTCCGGGCAAGACGATGGGCCACGCGGGCGCGATCATCTCCGGGTCGCAGGGCACCGCTGCCGCGAAGGCCGAGGCGCTGGAGGCGAAGGGCGTGAAGGTCGGCCGCACGCCGACGGAGGTCTCGCGCCTCGCCGTCGAGATCCTCGGTGGGTAGCTTCTAGGCCATGTCCCCCTCCGACATCATCTCCTTCGCGCGCGGCGCGCCGTCCGCGGACATCATCGACCTCGACGGGCTGCGCGAGGCGGCCGGGAAGGCCTTCGAGGAGGACCCCGCCGGCACGACCGCCTACGGCACCGCGATCGGCTACGTGCCGTTGCGCGCGTGGATCGCGGAGAAGCACGGCGTCGACCCGTCCCAGGTCATCGTCACCAACGGGTCGATGCAGGCCGACGCGTTTTTGTTCGACACGCTCGTCGCGCCCGGCGACGCGGTCGTCGTCGAGCGCCCGACCTACGACCGGACGCTGCTCGGGCTGCGCCAGCGCGGCGCGGAGATCGTGCCCGTCGACCTCGAGCCCGACGGCATCGACGTCGAGGCGCTCGCGAAGCTGCTGGAGGGCGGCCTGCGCCCGAAGCTCGCGCACATCATCCCCAACTTCCAGAACCCGGCCGGCTACACGCTCTCGCGCGAGAAGCGCGACCGGCTGCTGGAGCTCGCGCGGGAGTACGACTTCCTCGTGTTCGAGGACGACCCGTACGTCGAGCTGCGCTTCGCGGGAGCCACGCTGCCGACGATGCTGTCGCTCGACGAGTCCGATCACGTCGTGTACGCGTCGTCGTTCTCCAAGACGGTGTGCCCGGGCATCCGCGTCGGCTACCTCGTGGGGCCGTCGGAGGTCATCTCCAAGATCGTCTACCTGGCGACGAACACGTACATCTCGCCGAACATGGTCGCCCAGTCGATCGTGAACCAGTTCGTCCGCGGCGGGCGGATCCAGGGCTCGATCGAGACCGTGAAGCGCGCGCTGCGCGAGCGTGCCGGACGGCTCGCCGAGGCGCTGCGCCGCGAGCTGCCGGACGCGCGCTTCCAGCCCACCGAGGGCGGCTACTTCATGTGGGTCGACCTGCCCGACGACGTCGACGTCGACGCGGTGTTCACCGCGGCCGGCGAACGTGGCGTGGCGTTCGTGAAGGGGTCGGACTTCCTGCTGGAGGGCGGCGAGCACAGCCTGCGGCTGGCCTACAGCGGCGTGACGCCGGAGCAGATCGACGAGGGCGTCAAGCGCCTCGCCGAGGCGGTCAGGGCGGCGACCGGAGTGGCGCAGACCGCCTGAGCGCCGCCGGGTGATCCTGCGCCGCGACCCTCGCGGCGCAGGTACGTTTCACCGATCATGACCATGCGCCGCCTGCTCGGGATCGTCGTCACCCTCTTTGCGGCGGCCGCGGTCCCCGCAGTGGCCCAGGCGGCGCCACCACCGAACGACGCCTTCGCCGCGGCGCAGCCGCTGACGCTCGACACGCCCGTCCAGGGAACCGTCGTCGACGCCACCGTGGAGGCCGGCGAGCCCGCCCACGCGGGTGACCGTCGTGCCCGCAGCGCCTGGTTCTCGTACACCTCGCCCACCGACGGGGCCGTGACCCTCGACGCGTGCGCCGCGTCCTTCGACGACGTCATCGCGACGTACACGGGGACGACGCTCACCACCCTGACTGCCGGGCCATCGGTCGACGACGCCTGCAACGACCTCGGCGCGAAGGTCAGCCTGCAGGTCAAGGCGGGCGTGACGGTCTGGGTGGCGGTCTCCGGCGTCGACAACGGCGCCGGGACGTTCACGCTCGTCACACACCCCGAGACCCTGCCGCCCAACGACGCGTTCGCCGACGCGATCGCGCTCAAGCCGGGGCGCGTCCAGGGGTCCAACACCCTCGCCACCCGCGAACTCGGTGAGCCCGCCGTGGCCGAGGGCGGCGGCGGGTCGGTCTGGTACCGCTACCGCACGACGAAGGCCCGGCGCGTCACGCTGGACACCTCGAACTCGAGCTTCGACACGGTCCTCGGCGTCTTCACCGGCGACCTCGGCTCGCTGCGCAGGATCGCCGGCGACGACGACGGCGGCATCGCCGACACGAGCCTCGTCTCGTTCACCGCGGTGCCCAAGCGCACCTACTGGATACTCGTCGACGGCTACGAGTCCGGCCGCGGCAGCTTCGAGCTGGGGCTGTCCGACGGGAGCATCGCCGGCTACGGCGTGACGCTCGGCGACCCGCAGAGCACCGGCCTGTCGACGGTGCTGGAGCGGGGACTGCGCACGACCGTCGGGTGCCGTCGGTCCTGCAGCCTGGAGGTGCAGGTCCGCGTGTCGCCGACCACTGCGCGGCGCATCGGTCTCCCGCGCAGCGCGCACAGGGTGCTCGCACGCACCACCGGACGTCTCCGCGGCGACGGGGACGACGTGGCCGCGGTCCTGCGGTTCTCCAGCGCGGCGCGCAAGGCGCTGCAGGGCGACGCCTCGGTGACCGTCGTCCTGCGCGCGGAGCTGCAGGGCACGCGGTCCAGCAACCGGTTCGTGTCGCGCACGATCCGGCTGGCGGACACGACCTAGTTACCTGCCGTAGCGGTCCTTGGAGATGACGAGCTGCTCGGGCAGCGCGACACGCGGCGGCGGCGACGGGTCCGCGGTGACCGAGACGGTCTCGGCGAGGTCGCGGTCGATCGTGCACTGCTCGCCATCGTCGGACGTGACGATCACCTTGTCGTCAGTGCGGGACGTGACGATTCCTCGCATCCCGGGCTCGATGCCGGTCGTCTTGAGGTAGTGCAGGAGCTCCTCGGCCTCGTTCTCGAAGCGCAGGACGGTGACCTTCCCGCCCTCCTCGACGTCTGCCAGCGGGACGCCGTCGATGCGCGCGCCCGCGTGGATCGGGTGACCGTGCGGGCAGGTGCTCGCATCGCCGATCGCGGCGAGCATCCGCTCCTCGAGGACCGGCGACATCGCGTGCTCGAGGCGCTCGGCCTCCTCGTGCACCTCGTCCCACGGAATGCCCAGCACATCCGTGAGGAACCGCTCGATGAGGCGGTGGCGGCGCACGATCTCCTCGGCATGCTCGAGGCCGCTGTCGGTGAAGCTGATGGCCTTGTCGCTGCCGCGTGTGATGTAGCCATCACGTTCCAGGCGGCCGATCATCTCGTGGACCGTCGGCGCGGAAAGCTGCATCGCGCGCGCGACGTTGGCTCCTGTCATGGGGAGCTTGGCCTCTTGCAGCCAGAAGAGGCTCTGGAGGTACTCCTCTTCCGCAACTGTCGCACTTGCCATGTCCTGAATCCTATCGACCCGAGCGTGGCACTCAGGCGCCCGAACATGCGTCGGAGCGAGCGCAGGGCGGGCGCTACCGCGACCTGGCGTGGTACTCGGCGTTGGGGAGCATCCCCGTCGCCATCGCCATGCGGTTGGTGAGGTTGTACATCGCCGCGATCTCGGCGACATCCCACGCCTCCTCCTCGGTCAGCCCGACGTCCCGCAGGCCCTGCACGTCCTCGGGCTCGACCTCGCGCGGGCGCAGCGTGAGCTTCTCCGCGAACGCGCAGATGGTGCGGCGCCGCTCGTCGAGACCCGCGCGCCGCCAGTCCAGCGTGATCCGGTCGCCCACGATCGGGTCGCCGAGCGCCTCCCGCAGCGCCTGGCCGTGGGCCACCAGGCAGTACAGGCAGCCGTTGGACTGGGAGACGACGACCGCGATCATCTCCCGGTCGGCGGCGCTCAGCCCCTCGGTCGGCTCGTGCAGCAGCCGGAAGTGGCCGAACCAGGCGCTGAGGCGCTCGGGCCGGTAGGACCAGACGCGGAACACGTTGGGCACGAAGCCCAGCGCGTCGCGGGCCTTGCCGAAGAGGCCCTGGATCCGCTCCGGGAGCTCGCGCTCGTCGGGGACGGGGAAGACGCTGCCGGTGTCGTCGTCAGGAGTCATCGAACTCGGTCTCATAGCCCTGGCCGGTGCGCGGCTTGGAGCCGAAGCCGCGCTGCAGCCCGCCGGTGCCGACACCCGGCGGAGGGCCGCCGGGCTGCGGGTCGCCGGCGCGGCCGCGGTGCGTCGGGCGGTCGCGGTCGCGACTGGGCTGGACGCGCTTGGGCTCGGAGTCCTGCTTGGGGAAGTGCGGCGGCCAGGGAGCGTCGCCGAGACCGCCCTCCTCGTCGCGGCGCGCCAGGTCGTGCAGCGCGTCCAGCGACCCGGGGGCGGCGTCGATGTCGGCCGCGGGGTCGCCCTTCTCGCGGATCCGCTGCGGGACCGTGTCGATGCGCAGGTCGGCCGGCTCGACGTCGGGGACGTCGTCCCACTCCAGCGCGCAGGAGACGCGGGCGTCCGGCGTCGGGCGGATCGACCAGCACGAGGCGACGGTGCGGTCGCGGGCATTCTGGTTGTAGTCGACGAACACGCCCTGGCGCTCCTCCTTCCACCACTTGCTCGTGGCCAGATCGGGCGCGCGCCGCTCGACCTCACGCGCCAGAGCGAGCGCCGCGCGGCGCACCTCGACCGAGCTCCAGCGGGGTTCGATGCGGACGTTGACGTGGATGCCCTTCGACCCCGATGTCTTCGGATAGCCGCGCAGGCCGTGCTCGGCGAGGACGTCGCGGACGACCATCGCAGTGCGGCGCACGTCGTCCCACTCGACGCCCGGTGTGGGGTCGAGGTCGACGCGCAGCTCGTCCGGATGGTCGAGGTCCTCGCGCTTGGCGGGCCACGGGTTGAAGTCGATGACCCCGAGGTTGACGGCCCACACGAGATGCGCCGCGTCGTTCGCGACGAGCTCCTCGGCGGTCCTGCCGGAGGGGAACCAGACGGTCGCGGTCTCCAGCCACTCCGGGATGGTCTTGGGGACGCGCTTCTGCCAGATCGGGTCCTCCATGATCCCGTTCACGAAGCGCTTCATGACCGTCGGGCGCTCGCGCAGGTGCACGAGGGCCGCGTCGGACATCTCCAGGTAGTACTGGGCGACGTCGAGCTTCGTCCAGCCGGGGCCCGGGAAGTAGACCTTGGCCGGATTGGACATCCGGACCTCGCGACCGGCGACCTCGATCATCGTGTGCTCGCTCTTGGCCATCAGCGGTGGACCACGGCCCGAAGCGTAACCTCCGGCGGCCATGACGCTCCCCCTGTCGTCCCCGGTCCCGCCGCAGCTCGCACGTCCACGGGCCAAGCTCCCCGACGGCGAGGGCTGGGCGTACGAGCCGAAGTGGGACGGCTTCCGGGCCATCGCCTTCGTCGACGGCGCCGACGTGCACCTGCAGTCGCGCAACGGCCGCGACCTGACCCGCTATTTCCCCGAGCTCGCGTTCCCCGACGTGCGCGCCGTCATCGACGGCGAGATCGTGATCCACGGTCCCGACGGGCGCCAGCTGTTCAACGCGCTCGGGCAGCGCATCCACCCCGCCGCGTCGCGGGTCAAGATGCTGTCCGAGGCGACGCCGGCGCGGTTCATCGCCTTCGACCTCCTCGCGCTCGGCGACGACGTCCTCCTCGAGCTCCCCTACGACGAACGCCGCGCCGCGCTCGAGGCCTTCGTGAGCTCGCTCGACGAGCCGACGTTCGACCTCACGCCGGTCGTCCACGACGCGGCCGATGCGGAGGGCTGGCTGCGCGACGCGGAGGGTGTCATCGCCAAGGAGCGCGCCGCGGCCTACAAGCCCGGCGAGCGCACGGGCATGGTGAAGATCAAGCGGGTCCGGACGATCGACGCCGTGGTGCTGGGGTGGCGACCGGGCAAGGCCGAGCGCACGGTCGGCTCGCTGATCCTCGGCCTCTACGACGAGGACGGCAGGGTCCACGGGGTCGGGCACACGAGCGGGTTCCGCGCGAAGGAGAAGCGCGAGCTCGTCGACAAGCTGGCCCCGTACGAGACCGGCGAGCGCGGGTCGGCCGACCCGTCGCGCTGGGCGAGCGACCGCGAGCTGGAGTGGGTCGCGCTGCGCCCCGAGCTCGTCGTGGAGGTGTCGTTCGACCACGTGAGCGACGGGCGCATCCGCCACGGGACGAAGGTGCTGCGCTGGCGCGAGGACCGCGATCCGCGCTCGTGCCTGCTCTCCCAGCTCGATCAGTAGCGTGCCGCGGCGATGAGCACCGACACCCGGCAGGTCCTCGTCGCGCCGGACTCCTTCAAGGGAACGTTCACGGCGCAGACGGTGGCAGCGGCGATCGGCCGTGGGCTGGAGCGGGCGGGCCTCGTCCCACCGGATCTGTGCCCGGTCGCCGACGGCGGCGAGGGCACCTCGACCGTGCTGCTGACGCAGCTCGGGGGCGAGACCGCGGGCATCACGGCGTCCGATCCGCTCGGGCGCGAGGTGCCGGCCGGGTACGTGCTGCTGGAGGGCGGGGGCACCGCGGTCGTGGAGGTCGCCGAGGCGTCGGGGCTGGCGCTCGTCGCCGAGTCGGAGCGCGACCCGATCGCCGCCACCTCCTACGGGACCGGCCAGCTCATCGCGGCGGCGGTCGCCGGCGGAGCGCAGGTCGTGCTCGTGTGCGTCGGCGGCTCGGCGACGACCGACGGCGGCAAGGGCGCGATCGATGCGATCGAGGAGGCCGGCGGGATCGGGCGCGCGAAGATCGTGTGCCTGTGCGACGTGCGCACGCCGTTCGAGCGCGCGCCCGTCGAGTTCGCGCCGCAGAAGGGCGCGGACGCGGGGCAGATCCGCGAGCTCGAGGCGCGCCAGCGCGAGCTCGCGCGGTCGTTCCCGCGCGACCCGACCGGCGTCCCGATGACCGGCGCCGCGGGCGGGCTGTCGGGCGGGCTGTGGGCGCAGTACTCGGCGAAGCTCGAGCCGGGCGCCCCGTTCGTGCTCGACGCGCTGGGCTTCGGCGACCGCCTCCGGGCGGCGCGCGCCGTCATCACCGGCGAGGGCCGCATGGACGACACGACGCTGCGCGGGAAGATCGCCGCCGAGGTCGCGACGCAGGCTCGACAGGGCGGCGTGCCCTGCTACGCGGTCGTCGGCCAGAACGGGATGGACCCGTTCGGGCAGCGACTGCTCGACATCCAGGAGATCGTCGAGGCCACCACGATCGAGGAGATGGAGGCGGCCGGCGAGACGCTGGGCGCGTCGATGTGAGCCGGCGCAGTCAGCGCCGCTCGGCCAGCTCCGTGACGACGGCCTCGTAGACCCCGGGGCCGTTGCTCTCCTCGGCGACGCGCACGTTGCCGAGGCCGCGGATCGCGTCCGCCAGCGTCGGGTCGTGGTCGAGCGCGTTGGCGACGAGCCAGAACGTGCCGACCACGGCTGCGGCCCCCAGGTCCTCGCGGGAGTCGCCGACCGCGACGACGTCCTCCGGCGCGTAGCCGCGCGCGCGCATGTGCGCGGCCACCGCGCCCGCCTTCGACGCGCCGCGCGGGAGGAGGTGGTAGCCGTGGAGCGGGCCGACGTCGGCGTCGAGCGTGCTGCTCGTCATCCCGAGCACGCCGTTGTCGACGAGCTTGAGGTGCTCGAAGCCGTGCTCGCCGAGGAGGAGGTCGGCGATCTGGGCGTCGA
Organism: uncultured Solirubrobacterales bacterium; assembly: GCA_963837655.1. Classification (GTDB taxonomy): domain Bacteria; phylum Actinomycetota; class Thermoleophilia; order Solirubrobacterales; family Solirubrobacteraceae; genus CAVVSD01. Next base: position 4,992 of record CAWIOK010000014.1, on the reverse strand, counting down.
CGTTCCCGCGCAGGACGTGCGTGACCTCGCGGCCCGTGTTCCACGGGTCGTGCTCCTCCAGGAGGCCGGCGAAGCGCTCGAGCAGCAGCGCCGGCGCGCCGGCTGCGGCGACCTGGTCGTGGATCGTCGTCCCGTCCTGGGCCGGGAGCATCCCGTCGGCGAGCCACAGCAGCTCGCCGTCGAGGACGAGCCCAGAGCCGATCTCGAAGGCGTAGGAGCGCTGGCCCAGCAGCCGCGCGGGCTCGGAGACCTGCGCGCGCCGCCGGCCGGACATGAGGACGATCTCGACGCCGGCGCGGACGCACGCCTCGACCGCGCGCACGCCGAGCATCGTCGGCACGCCATCACCGTCGTGCATGAGCGACGCGCCGCGTCCGAGCAGCGTCCCGTCGAGATCCGCATAGAGGCATCGCACGGCCGGCAGCCTACGATGGCCCCGTGACCGCAGCCGCTCACACGGAGCCGTGGGCCGAGCTGCTGCAGGCCGGCCTGGACGACGGGCGCCTCGTGCGCCAGGCCTACGAGGGCGCGCGCGAGCCGTCGCTCGTCGACATGCCCGCGCAGCTGCACCCGGCGCTGCGCGAGGCGCTCGCGTCGACCGGCGTCGAGCGCCTGTACTCCCATCAGGCGCAGGCGCTGTTCAGCGCCTGGGCGGGTCCGACGATCGTCACGACGGGCACCGCCTCGGGCAAGTCGATGTGCTTCAACCTGCCGACGCTCGACGTCCTCTGCCGCGACGCGAAGGCCCGTGCGCTGTACCTGTACCCGACGAAGGCGCTGGCGCAGGACCAGGCGCGCGCGATCTCCGAGCTGCGGCTGGGCAAGCGGGTGCGCCCGGCGATCTACGACGGCGACACGCCGCGCGACCAGCGCACCGCGATCCGCAGGCGCTCGAACCTCATCCTGACCAACCCCGACATGCTCCACGTCGGGATCCTCCCCAACCACCAGGCGTGGGCGGACGTCTTCGCCAACCTCGCCGTGGTCGTCGTCGACGAGGCCCACGTGTACCGCGGCGTGTTCGGCTCGCACGTCGCCAACGTCCTGCGCCGGCTGCGCCGCATCGCGGCGGCGTACGGGACCGAGCCACGCATCCTCCTGGCCAGCGCGACCATCGCCAACCCCGTCGAGCTGGCCGAGCGCCTGACCGGGTTCGACGACGTCGCGCTCGTCGACCGCGACGGCTCGCCGGGGGCCGCGCGCCAGATCGCGATGTGGAACCCACCGCTGGAGGACGAGGCGCTGGGCAAGCGCGCGTCGACGCTGGCCGAGGCCGCGTCGATCCTGGCCGCCCTCGTGCGCGGTGGCGCGCGCACGATCTGCTTCATCAAGTCGCGCAAGGGCGTCGAGCTCGTCACGAAGATCGTCCGCGACATGCTCGAGCCCGAGCTCGCCGAGCGGGTCGCGCCCTACCGCGCCGGCTACACGCCCCAGCAGCGGCGCGAGCTCGAGGCACGGCTCGTCAGCGGCGAGCTGCACGCGGTCATCACGACCGACGCCCTGGAGCTCGGCATCGACATCGGCTCGCTGGACGCCGCGGTCGTCGCGACGTTCCCCGGGACCGTCGCCTCGCTGCGCCAGATGTGGGGGCGCGCCGGCCGCCGCGGCCGCGGACTGGCGGTGTACGTCGCGGGCGAGGACGCACTGGACCAGTTCTTCTGCCGGCATCCGGACGAGTTCCTGGACCGCCCCGTGGAGGCCGCGATCCTCGACTACGAGAACGAGGGCATCCACCTGTCGCACCTGCTGTGCGCCGCGCACGAGGGCCCGCTGGGGCCCGGCGACGCCGAGACGCTCGGGCCGCGCTGGGAGGCGCACGCGCAGGCGCTGGTGTCCAGCGGCGACCTCGTCCACCGCCGCGGGACCTACCTGCTGCGCCACCCCGAGGACTACCCTGCCGCGCGCGTCTCGCTGCGCTCGGCGAGCGCGGACTCCTTCGCCGTCATCGACGTCTCCTCCGGCGAGCTGCTGGGAACCGTCGAGGCGGCGCGCGCCTTCTCCACGGTCCACCAGGGCGCGGTGTACCTACATCTCGGACGCTCCTACGTCGTGCGCGAGCTCGACCTCGGCGGGCGCCGCGCGCTGGTCGAGCCGCACGCCGGGCACTTGTACACCCAGCCGAAGACCGAGACGCTGACGTGGATCGAGCAGGAGCTCGACGCGCGCGAGACGTGTGGGCTGACGCTGCGGTTCGGCCGCGTCAGCGTGACCGAGACGGTGATCGCCTACCAGCGCAAGAGCCTCCCGGACCACGCCGTCGTCGACCTCGTGACGCTCGACCTCCCCGCGACGACGTTCGAGACCCAGGCCCTCTGGTACGAGCTCGACGACGAGCTGCTGGCCGACGTCGAGCCGATCGACCTGCTCGGCGCGCTGCACGCGGCGGAGCACAGCCAGATCGCCGTCCTGCCGCTCATCGCGATGTGCGACCGGTGGGACATCGGCGGCCTCTCGACCAACCTGCACCCGCAGACGGGCGTCCCGACGATCTTCATCTACGACGGGCATCCGGGCGGTGTCGGCATCACCCGCGTCGGGCACGGGCTGTTCGAGACGCTCGTCGGCGACGCGCACCGGCTCGTCAGCGAGTGCCCGTGCGAGTCGGGCTGTCCCTCGTGCGTGCAGTCGCCGAAGTGCGGCAACCTGAACGAGCCGCTCTCCAAGGGCGGGTCGGCGGCACTGATGGGGCGCATGCTGAAGTCCTGACGGCGACCTTGCAGGCCTGCAGCTTCCCGGGGAGGAAGCTGTGCATCCGGCGCCGGGAGCAGGGACTTCGTGCTCGGGCGCCGACGCACTGGTCATGACCCGCCGTCTCCGTGTCGCCGTCACCGTGCTCTGCAGTCTCGGGGTGCTGCTCGTCCCCGCCGTCGCGAGCGCCGCGGCGTCCCGGCCGGTCGCGACGAGCCTCACGGTCTGGCCACGGACGGTGACCGCCGGGCAGGCGCCCGCCGTCTCGCTGAAGATCGTCCAGCCCGGGGTGCGCTCGGTGCGCGCCCGGATCGTCGTGCTGTCCCAGCCGCGCCATGACCCCGTCGCGCGCATCGACCTCGGCGCGGTCCGCACCGGCCGCCGGATGACCGTGGCCTGGCCGAGCGGCGTGGCGCTGCCAGCCGGCCGCTACCTCGTGCGCGTGCACGCGCTGGATCCGCACGGTCTGACGCTGCTGCGCCGGGCGCACAACTCGGGGCGCCTCATCCTCACCGTCAACCCCGCCGCGGCCGCCGCGGCGCCGACCCCGGGCGTGCCGGGCGTGCCCGTGTTCCCCGTCGCCGGGCCCCACGTGACGTCGGCCGCGGGCTCGGACGGCTCCTTCGGCGCAGGGCGCCCGGGACATCTCCACGAGGGACACGACATCGCGGCCGCGGCCGGGACGCCCGTGGTCGCCCCGGTCGGGGGCACGGTGAGCGTCGTGAGCTACCAGGCGGGTGGCGCGGGCTGGTACGTCGTCATCGACGGCGCCGACGGGCGCGACTACTTCTTCGCCCACTGCACGGCGGGCTCCGTGAGCGTGGCTGTTGGGACGCCCGTCGGGCCCGGCACGCCGCTCTGCGGCGTGGGCATGACCGGGTCGGCCACGGGCCCGCATCTGCACTTCGAGATCTGGCTGGTCGGCTGGCGCGTTGCTGGCGGATATCCGATCGATCCGCTGCCGGACCTGCTGGCCTGGGGCGGGTAACATCCCGGCGCGGGAGCGTGCCTCACCTCGCCGCAGGTCTGTTAGGCTTGCCTAACGATGGACGAGGGTCAGATGGAGCACACGCTCTGCGGCATGCCCGTCGCGGAGCTGGCCGACTTCCCCACGCTGGGCTTCCGGGCCCGGACGCTCGCGCGTTTCGAGCGCGACCTCGGCGCATGGCTTGAGACCTCCGACGGCCGCTTCGCGAGCTGGACAGCGGCCCGTCAGGTCGAAGAGCCCGTCACCGGGCGCTGACGAGCCGCGCCGAGCAGTCGGCGCACAGCCCGCGCAGGACGACCTGCGAGGCATCGGGCAGGAACCCCGACGCGACGGCCGCCGCACGCACGCCGGCGGTGTCCACGGGCGCGTCGATGTCCGTGATCGCGCCGCAGCCACGGCAGACGAGGTGGTGGTGCTCATCGGTGCGCGGGTCGTAGACGACCGCGCCTCCCTCCGTCGCCACGCGCCGGGCCATGCCGAGCTCCTCGAGCAGGTCGAGGGTCGCGTAGACGGTCGGCAGCGAGACGCCGGGCATCCGGTCGCTCACCTCGGCGTGGACGCGCTCGGCGGTGACGTGCCGGTCGAGATCGGTGAGGACGCGCGCGATCGCGAGCCGCTGCGGCGTGGCGCGCTGGCCGCGCTCGCGCAGCGCCGTCGCGAGTGCGCTCTCCCGTGTCTCGATCATGTCGGACATTGTAACAAGTCTTAGGCTCGCCTCAGAGACTCGTTATCTTGCATCTTTTGCTATAGTCGGCGCATGCCCCAGAAGACCAGCACAGCCAGCCCGGGCGCCGGGATCCTGTCCGAGGCGCACGCCGCCAAGCGCGCCGAGATCGTCGAGCTGCTCACGCGCGCGTATTGGATGGAGGCGGAGACCGTCCTGTCCTACCTCGCCAACGCAGCCAACCTCGACGGCATCCGCGCCGAGGAGATCGCCGAGGCGCTCGACGCCGACGTCGAGGAGGAGCTCGGCCACGCGCGCAAGTTCGCGGGTCGCATCAAGGACCTCTACGGCACGCCCCCCGGCACCTTCGACATGGTGCACGAGCAGGCCTCCCTCCAGCCCGGCGATCCGACCGACGTCGTCGGCGTCATCCGCGGTGTGATCGAGGCCGAGGCCGGCGCGATCGAGCACTACAACCGCATCATCGAGGCCTGCGACGGCGTCGATTGGGCGACGCAGGACATGGTGATCGACATCCTCCGCGACGAGGAGAACCACCTGCGCACGTTCGAGCGCTACCTCAAGGAGTTCGACTCCTAGAGCAGCAGCAGCAGACTGCATGTGCGAGCATGGATCTCCGTTCCCACGACGG
>CAWIOK010000013.1:0-91960 GCA_963837655.1 uncultured Solirubrobacterales bacterium | reverse complement strand
GCGTGATTATCGTTTGATCTATGGATCCCGACCACGTTTACGACCGGATCGAAGCGCTGAAGAGCATGCTCTTCGGTCTTGGCTCTTCTGCAGCATTTCCCGACGATGATCGACCACGCCTTACGCGAGCTTGCCACTTGTTTCTCGATTCGCTTGACACTTCGCGGGGAAAACTCTTCAGGACAGGTGGACTGCATTTGAGACAACGGTTTGGCCAAAGTGGATGGAGGTTCCGAATCGAGCCAATTCGCGACTTGCGCTGGCGCCTGGATTGCGGTGACGACACGACATGTACGGCCGTCAGGAATTCGATATCCAGCATGCGCCTGGTGGACTCGATTGGACACCTTCCCGACGGCGATTCCCTTGTCCAACGACAGCAGTTGCTTCCCGCACCTTGGAATTCGTCGCTGGTCCGGCGGTCAGAGTGCAGCGTCTCGCCCTGATCAATGGTCTTCGTATCCTGCTGATTCGGGTATATAGCACGCTTACGGAGATAAAGGAAGACTATTTGTCTGTTCTGCCGTATCCAGTAGGCGCTTATGTCCCCGGTTGCGCGTTATGTGCATTGGGGATTTTTTTAGAACTCCGCGAAGGGCGGCTCGCCGCCGCCGACGGCGTGGTCAGCGTACAGCATCTCAGCTAGTAACGGCTGCAGGTATTCCAGAGCCATTCCGTCACGTCACCTTTTTCTACCTTCAGACCTTTTCGAGCCGCGTGAGTGACGCGTACTGCACGAGACGGACAAGGTAGTTGCTTTCGGCCATTTTGGCGTTCATCGAGGCGCGATTACCCCGATATCACAGCTGCAGCCAGGTGCTTCCGGGCCATGCCCGGGCTTTGTAGCGGATACGCCAAGCGGGAACAGTAAACGCAGACCGCGCAGCTTGGGTAGTCACGGCAAGAACCTTTTTCGCAGACATCTGTGGCCGGGCGAGGAACCGGACTCCCCTTCGCATCTCTTGCCCCGAGACGGTGCCGTTGACACGGCACGACTTGATGGAAATCGGTTTCAAAAAGGCGCGCTTGGACTGCGTGTCACGGATCACCAATACGTTTTTTTGAACTCTCGACGCGAATGCCGAAGATACGGGCGTTTGCTCGACAGCGCTGACACGAGACGGCCACAGCTCTTGCCCCAGATTCGGATGGTCGGATCAAATCCATCGAAGAGCTGCCTTTTGGAACTCGGCCCGTTTGGAGCTTTTGTTCCAGAGCGGCCTCAGAATACAGAGGCAAACAATTGACCACTCTGGACATCCTCGAGCGTCGAACGCGCGATGGGCGCCTCTACTACATGCTGCACGTAGAGCCTTCGAGTTTTGATCGGGGGTCTGCACTTTCGATCGGCGATGGGCTCGGTCGTGTATTGGCCGAAATCATCCGGCACGTGAAAGTTTCTACCGGACGGACGCCGTTCCATTCTGTGAAGGATGGGATCGCTATGAGCGAAAGGTGCTCCCAGGGCTCCATGCCTCCTTCAAGCAGCCGGCCATCCAGCGCAATTAGCACCGCAGCGATCAGCGCGCGCTTGAGGGTTGTTTCACGAGGGGCTGGTCTTGCACGTCCGACGGGAGAGCGTTGATGGTTAGACCGCACGATTGTCGGCGTGTTTTTGCCTCCGAGCACCTTAATAACAATACGCCAGTCCACGTCATCCAAGCTCTTCTCGGGCACGCCACGATGGATACCTGATGGTCTATGCCAAGCTCTATCCCCAACAGTTGATCGACGAATATCGAAAAACCGTGCATGGGCTTTATAACGCCGTCCATGGGCAGAGAGCTACAGAACCCCACCCGCTGAAGAATGGTCCGCTTTTGAGACGACCCGCAACATGCGCGACATGGGCACTCATCTTTGCACGCTCCCCACTGGTGAGCACTGCCCTGAAGGTCTGATCTGTCTGGGCTGCGTGCATGCTCAGCCCAAGAAGAGTGCGGTTCCGGTCTTCCGCCGCATGTTAGCCAGCCATGAGCGAGAACTTGCAGCTGCCAGAGTAAGAGGCGAACCGGCCGGCCAAGTCGCCGCGCGAGAACTTGAAGTTGTCCGCATAAAGAGCGCCTTACAACGCGCCGAGGATTTGATTGTCGATGTAGCAGCGGCGATCGAGGCCGCGGCCGGACCTATAGCCGATTTCTCTTAGTGGCAGACTCCCATGCTCAGTATCACGGACCGAGAGCGCACCGCTGCTCATCTAATGCCGAACGGACGGGTCTACTGATTCCGCATCTGGACGTTGTCCCGCTTGAGCATCGCTTTCGCGCCGACGACCGTGCCGCGATCCGATTGTCGCACAGGTTAGTTGAACGATATCGCAAACCCAGGCAGTGGCACCGTGTCCACCGCGATCCATTTGACTATCTCCAATGACATTGAACCCGTGGATTGATCTTCATGGCGAGGACCATTCGACGACTCTTCTGCCTCAGCCTGACACTGAGCAATGTCCTCGATGAGTCTTTCGACATGGACGAGGCAGACCCTGACGGCCGCCGGCTGTACTTGGTCCTCCATCCCCAAGTGCCGCCTACGTGGTAGCCAAGCCGCCACTGAGCTTCTGGAACGCGAGCACCAGCGCCTGCCGGTACCTTCTATAAGTGTTCACACGGGCCCCCAGCGACTGGGTAAGGATCTACGATTACGCGACGCCGAAGATAACGTCGAAATGCTGCGGGAATGGACCGAGGGGGAAGAGGAACAATTCGAGATCGCCGATGTCGCAGCCGCGACACCGGCATCCATGAAGCAGAAGCCGTTCAGTTCCAGAAACCATCGTCGAATCACGATGAAGCTTCAGGCAAGCCCGGCGAGCGCGATAGTTAGCTACCCTCGACCTTCAGAGACCTCTCAAAGGGCCAAGCGCCCGCACGTTCACTGACGACATGGGCGAGCAACTTTCCGATTGCAATCCTCCCCTGCCGACATGCTGGTGGTGTTTCCGAGACCGAGCGATTGAGGCGCAGTTTGATGACGAGTGTCAAGATATGGCCGAGGCAAGCCCTGAGCCGAACTTAATCATTCCCCTGAGCGCCTTTGATCGCATCACGGTGAACATGGCCTTTCGTACCCTTGCTGCGGCCTGCGAGACGTTGGAGGCGGCAGCTCATCTGATCGATCTCATGCCGGGAAACGAGAAGCTCAGGATTGATCGCGACGGAAGACGCCTCACTATTCAGGACATGAATCGGTCTCGGCCTTTGCTTCGTCATTTTTTGCCGATCTTAGCTTGACCTCGCGAAGCGTAGCCGGCCTAATCTGAACTTCCAGGTTTTCCCAGCCGCGACACTGCGAATCACCGGCAGCAGCTTGGCCAACAAGGGGCTTGACCGAAATTCTCAATATCAGATGAGGAAGGGCAAAATATGCTGGAGGTCACTCCGGAGCCAAGCTTGATCATCCCCTTCAACGCCTACGAGCCCGAGAGCGTTCAGCTGGCCTTCGGACCTTCGGTCTGATCTGCGACACGCTGGCAGCCGCCAGTCGTGTCATCGACTTGATGCCCGGCAACGAACGCTGGGTGATCCAGCGCTAGCGGGAGACAACCATGGAAGCACAGATCAGGATCGGCCATACGTGCCGTTTCAAGCTTAAGCAGGCGCTGCTGATTTACCGGGACGACTCGGCGGCGTTCGCCACGCTCCATGAAGTGCAAGGCGGGAAGGATCAGGCGCCTTATTTGGGGCCCGGGCAGGCCCTGAGCCTTTCGTTTCTGCGGAGCCTGGCACGCGGCCGGGGTCGAGAATGGCGCCCGAGATTCTGCCTGAGAATGTACTCGCGAGGACGCCGGACCAAATCGTTTGGTGGAGCAAGGCGGTACACCGGGTGATGTTCTTCGAGGGTGGCACGCCAGAGGCGGAAGCTCTGAACGGGCATGTATACCCGCATCCCCCGCTGGTGTTCAAAGTTTGCCGGCAGGAGCTGTACGTCCGGGCGCTCGAATGCGACGCTCGGCCCAGCGCGAACACGCCGCTCCAGACGGCGCCGTATTGGAACACCGAGGGGTCGAGAGGCTTGGTGTGTGCCGGCACGATGCGGATACCGCAGGAAATGACGGCCGACAACATTTCGGAGTGGGAGAGCGCCTCTTTTTCCAGTTCTTTCACCCATCCCTCCGGCGCCGTGCGGCTGACCAGCCACCCCGAGGGCTTCAGCGGCCTTTGGTCAAGCCTGGCGGACTCCCGGGGTCCTTTTCCAACAGAGTTTCTGACGGACGCCAGACAGACCCTGCGGCAGTTTGTCGCCGAGGAGCAGTGAACCATGGAGACTCATACGATTCACCGTGAACTGCTCCGTCGTCAGGTGCGCGTCCTGGTAGTGGGCTGTGGCGGTACTGGCAGCGCGATCGCAGCCGGGCTTCCCTACCTCCATCAAGCCATGATTGCTAACGGCCATCCTGGAGGCCTGCACGTGACGCTGATGGATGGCGACACCATTTCGCCTACGAATTGCGTGCGCCAACCGTTCAGTCGCTCAGAAACGGGGTTGCACAAAGTGGTGGTGATGGTGAACCGCCTTAACATCTTCTGGGGCGTTGACTGGGAGGCTGTGCCGGCCCACTTCGGGCCACAGGACAAAATTGAGCGAGCCGATATCGTGATTGGATGCGTCGACACGCGAGCGGCCCGGGCTGCGATTCAAGCCGCTACGACCGGCGACAGCCGGATCCACTACGCACTCGATTTGGGAAACACGGCCGACAGCGGGCAGTTCATCCTCGGGGAGCCTTTGAACGAAGTCAACCGGCGAAGCAGAACCCGCTTGCGCACAGTTGCAGAGTTGTACCCGACGATTGTGGATCCGCGGTTGGATGACGACACTCAGCCCAGTTGCAGTGCAGCGGCGAGCCTGGAAAAGCAAGAACCGTTTGTGAACCAGACCCTAGCGCAACATGCTCTGGCTCTGCTCGGGCGATTGTTTCGGTACGGTAGCATCTCGTATCACGGTGGGTTCGTGAGCCTGGTCAGCGGCGTCTGTGCGCCCATAAGAATCGAGCCGAAGACCTGGAAGCGCATCATGAGACTACAAGGATAGAAAGGCCCGCAGCAAACACATCATCGTCTTCTTCGGCTGTCTGACCTCGGGGCAACTGCGCGGGCCTCCTTCCTAACACACAAGCGGAGCTTTGCCGTGGCGGCCGAGCTGTCCGGCGACAGAGCTAGAGGCCGAAGTGGTTTCCAGGTCCCCAACGATGCAGGAGTTAAGCAACTTCGCTCTACGGCTAAGCCGTTGGTCGCCGATGAGGGACTCTTTCTGCTGTGATCCTCTGCCGGGGCAGAACACTTCTACGGGTAGGCCGTGACGTCCGGGTGAGCCGAAGGCCTGAGCCTGTACGCTGACGGCTGCCCGAGAGTAGCCATTGGGCAGGAAAGGTACCGCGGACCTCAAAGGAAGGCTTCTGCTTCTCGCTAATGAATCGCCGGGGGGAGAGCCCGTGCCGCACGCAGTCGAGCCGACCCTGGAGGAGAAGATCCAGATCCTCTGGGACGAACGGCAGATCGTCGACGTGCTCCATCGGTACTCGCGCGGCTTCGACCGCTGCGACATGGAGATCGCCAAGAGCGCGTACTGGCCCGACGCGCTCGACGATCACCCCGGGTTCTGCGGCAACGCGCACGCGATGTGCGACCACTTCGACGCGTACCACAAGGATCTGTGGGCGTCGACGCAACACCACATCGCGAACACCCGCATCGAGCTCGACGGGGACACCGCGCACACCGAGAGCTACTGCTTCCTCGCGGCGAAGGCCAAGGAGACGCTCGAGCTCGTCATCGTGGGCGGTCGCTACATCCGTCGCCTGGAGCGTCGCGACGGCGAGTGGCGGATCGCTGCCGCGGTCCTCGTCGCCGACTTCAGCCTCGATCCGGAGATGACCGTCGAGATGATGGAGACCGGTGCGACGGGGTCGCGCGACCGCGACGACGTCTCCTACCAGCGACCGCTGCAGGTCACCCGCGAGCGGACCGACCTGGTCGCCACGTAGCGCCCGACGCGAGCACCGCCCGCGCGTGCCTGCGCGCCCGCGCGGGCGACAGCGCACCCGCTGGCAGCTCTACGACGAAGGCCGTCGTGCCGGGGAACGTCGCGTTCTGCCAGCCGGTCGCGGTTCCGCGCAGGTCCGGCAGGTACGCGGCGCGCATCCCGGTGCGCCGTGCGTATGCGCGCACCAGCGCCCGGTCGCCGTCGCGCCGCGGCAGGTTCACCAGGTCGAGGTGCTGGTGGTAGTAGACGGTGACGTCGGGACGCAGCCGGCGGACGAGCCGCTGAACCGCCCGCGTCTCCGGCTCGCTCGCCGCTGCGGGCCCCGGGTAGTAGACGTCGCCTCGCGCCCCGGGGCGCCAGCGGTCCGGGAAGTTGCGGTTGAGGTCGACGCCGCGGGCGTTGTGCCGCGTGCCGTCCCGCTCGCCGTCCGGGTTGGCGCTCGCGACCGTCCACACCTGGACGCCCGCGGGGGGCGCTGTACGGCGCAGCACCCGGATGACCGCCCTGCCCGCGCGCTCGTTGCCGTGGACGTCACCGACGACGAGCACGGTCCGGGGCGCGTCGGCCATCCCGGTGCGCACCGCCTCGATCGGCGCACCCTGAACGGAGTGCCCGGCGAGGATCGCCGTTGCGACCGCGGCGGCGAACGCCACGCCTACGCGGGCTGCCTGACGGCGGCACCGCCCTCGGCGGCCGCGGCCTCGCGGAGGTACTGGTGCACGAACGCGATCGCCATGCTGCCCTCCCCGACGGCGGCCGCGACGCGCTTGACCGGACCGAACCGCACGTCGCCGCACGCGAAGACGCCGGGCACGCTCGTCTCCAGCAGGTACGGGTCGCGGTCGAGCGCCCAGCCGCCGTGGGCCTGCATGTCCGTCCCGGTGAGGATGAAGCCACGCGCGTCGAGTGCGATCTCGGGCGGCAGCCAGCCGGTCTCCGCATCGGCCCCGATGAAGACGAACAACCCGCCGGACTCCAGCCGGGTCGTCGCGTCCGTGTCGGCGGCGTGGACGTCGACCGCCTCCAGCGAGCGTTCGCCGTGCACCGCGGTCACCTCGGCCTGCAGCATGGTCACGATGTTCGACCGGGTCGCCAGCTGGTCGACGAGGTAGCGCGACATGCTCTTCTCGAGGCGGTCGCCTCGGCAGATCAGTGTGACGCTGCGCGCGTGGGTCGAGAAGAAGAGCGCTGCCTGGCCCGCCGAGTTGCCCGCGCCGATGATGTGGATGTCGAGGCCATGCGTGTTCGACGCCTCGCTGCGCGCCGCGCCGTAGGAGATGCCCTTGCCGGACAGCCGCTCCAGGCCCTCCATGTCCAGCTGACGCCAGGTGACGCCGGACGCGAGGATGATCGTCTTGGCGCGGAGCACGTCGCCCTCGTCGAGGTGCACCTGGCGCGTTGTGGGATCGATCCGCTCGATCGAGCGCGTCACGAGGATCTCCGCGCCGAGCCGTCGTGCCTGCTGCAGCGCGCGACTGGCGAGCTCGTCGCCCGACACCCCGGAGGGGAACCCGAGGTAGTTCTCGATCCGCGACGACGTGCCCGCCTGACCGCCGGGCGCCTCGCGTTCGACGACGACCGTGCGCAGCCCCTCCGACGCCCCGTACACAGCGGCGGCCAGCCCCGCGGGACCGGCGCCGACGATCACCGTGTCGTACTCCGCGCCGCCCGGCTCGGTCCCCAGGCTCAGAAGCTCGGCGACCCTGCGCAGGCGCGGCCGCACCACGGTCTTGCCGTCGATGACGCGGATCGTCGGAAGGTCGTCGTCGGCCGGCAGCGGCCCGCCCCAACGCGCCTCGGCGTCGGGGAGATCCGGTGCGACCCACTCGAACATGACCTGGTTGCGGTCGAGGAAGCGCCGCAGGTTCGTGCACGCCGTGTCCCATCGGTGGCCCACGACGATCGCCCGCGGAGGGCGGTGCTCGGCCGCGAGGCTCTGCAACCCGCGCGCGCCGCTCATCCGGTGCGAGGCGAGCTTGCCGACCGCCTCGGCGACCTCGGGGTCGACCGCGGCGATCGCGTGGTAGTCGCGTGCCTCCAGGCGCATGACGCGCGACGGCTCCGCCGCGCGGAAGCCGACCGGGAACACGGTGCCCAGGACGATCGGGACCTCGCCGAAGATCTCGCCGGGATTGCGCACGCCGACGACCCGCTCGATCCCGTCGATCTGCTGGACCGGTTCGATGCGGCCCTCGAGGACCGCGAACAGCGCGCGCTCGCCGCCCTGGGGGGCGGCGTACTCGCCGGGGACCAGGGTGACGTCGGCGGCGGCGCGGGAGAGACGCTCGCGAGCCGCCTCGTCGAGTCCGGCGAACAACCCGATCTCGCCGATCTCCTCAACCGTCACCATCGCCCGTCACCCCGTCGCTCGTTCCGTGACCGTTTCCGCGCCAACCCTATCGCCGGGGCGCCGCCTCATCCGAAGGTGAAGGCGTACGCCGACGTGCCCGGTGCGAGCGCCAGGTGCACACGGTGCTCGCCGTCCTTGGAGAGCGCGACGAGGCGGTACAGCCGCTGCGTGGCGACGTCGATCCGCTGTGGGCGCCCGCCGTCGCGAGTCACGGTCACCGCACCCGGCCGGCCCTTGGGCGGGGAGAGCACGAGGTAGACGAAGCGCGCGCGGACGGTGGCGTCGATCGTCGCCCCCGAGGCCGCCGTCGCGGCCTGCGGCCCGATCGACCACGTCCCGCCGAGCGCGAAGTGGCTGAGCGGGATGTGCGCCGGCGGGGTGTAGCGGTGCGTGCCCGCGATCGGCGCCGTACCCACGAAACCCTCCGCGCGCTCGGTCCCGATGTACGTCTCGGGCGTCGTCAGATCGGACACCGGCGTGACGCCGTGGGGCTTGGCCACCGCCGAGCCCACGTCGTCCCCGCGCTCGGCGAGCAGGGTGCGGATCGCCTTCTCCGTCGCGCCGTACTCGCCCTCGCCCACCGACGCGTGGCGGACGTGGCCCTTGGCGTCGATGAGGTACTCGGCGGGCCAGTAGGCGTTGCCCCACGCGTTCCAGGTCGCGAGGTCGTTGTCCTGGACCACGGGGTAGCGGATGCCGTTGGCCTTGATCGCCCTCGCGACGTTCCCGGCCTCGTGCTCGAAGCCGAACTCCGGGCTGTGGACGCCGACGATCGTCAGCCCTGCCTTGCGGTAGCGGGCGTCCCACGCCTCGAGGAAGGGCAGGGTGCGCAGGCAGTTGATGCACGTGTACGTCCAGAAGTCGACGAGCACGACGCGACCGCGCAGCGATGCGAGCGTCAGCGGCTTGTCGCCGGCGGTGTTGAACCAGCCCTGCGTGCCGGTGAAGTCAGGCGCTGCGCCGAGGTCCGGCAGCCCCGCGTTCCCCGCGGGGAAGGGTGTGCGCGAGCCGCCGTGCAGCGTGCCCAGCCGGTTCTGCACCGCGGCGGAGCGCTCGAGTCCCGCAGTCACCGTGATGTCCGACGTGTGGCGCGCGAGCGCGGTCTCGAACTGGGTGTCCAGGCCGATCGCGAGCACCACGGCCGTCAGGAGCAGCACGGCGCCGAGCGCCTGCTGGACGCGCTGCGGACCAGCACGGCGCAACGGCGCCAGGACGCGCCGCCCGCCGAGGGCGATCGCCAGCAGCACCGCGGCGGTGCCCGCGGTGTAGCCGACGGCGATGGCGATCGTCCGCCCGGTCGCGGCGGACGCGGCGACGACCGCGGCCAGGATCGGGCCGGCGCACGGCGCGTAGACGAAGCCGAGCGCGCCGCCGACGAGCAGACCCGATCCGAAGCCGTCACCGAGGCGCTTGGGCCCGAGACGACTCAGGGACGCCAGCGGCCGCTCGAGGCGATGCCCCACCGCCGGCACGATCACGGCGACGCCGGCGATGGCCAGGACGACGATGCCCGCCCACCGCAGCTCCGCGCCGCCGAGGCCGATATGGGTCAGGACCGTCGCGGTGAACGCGATCGTCAGCAGGAACGTGGCCGACAGCCCGAGCACGACGCCGAGCGGCCGCGAGCGCCCCGACGCGGCTGTCGACGCCAGCAGCGCGGGCAGGACCGGGAGCGCGCACGGACTCAGCGCGGTGCCCGCGCCGACGACCACGGCGATGAGGACGAAGACGAGCATTCGACACGACAGTCTTGCCGTCACGGCGTATGTCGCACCATTACGAGCTGCGAACGAGGCACCATCTGCCGCCATGGACGAGATCGAGCACTACCTCAGCAACATCACGCCGGGACAGCGGGCCGAGTTCGGGCGCATCCGCGACCTCATCCACGCCACCGTCCCGGACGTCGAGGAGGTCTTCAGCTACCGCATGCCGGGCTTCGCGATCGGCGGCGCGACGCTGATCTGGGTCGGCGCGTTCAAGCGCCACATGAGCATCTTCCCCGGGACGATCCAGTTCACCGAGGCCGATCCGCTGCCCGACGAACGGGTCCTGGAGGTCCTGCGCGCGCGCCTCGCCGAGGCGTCCGGCACGCGGGGTCCCGGCGAAGATCGCGGCGATCGCTGACGCCGAGCTCGACGACGGCGCCGGAGACGCGACAGCCTGCCCGAGGGCGACCATGCGCGCGACCCCGATCTCCCTCGCGACGAGCGGCCACGCCGAGGAACCCCCGAGTGGCCGCCGTCCCTCAACCGCACCGTCCAGCCCGCTACGATCGACGGCCGCGGCGAGATAGCTCAGTTGGTAGAGCACACGACTGAAAATCGTGGTGTCCCCGGTTCGAGTCCGGGTCTCGCCATCGCCGAGAATTCCTTGTGCGGCTTGGGATTCTCGGCCTCGGCGCTCTCGAGGCGCTGGCGCGTCCGCGGTGTCGTGCGAACGGATCTGCGAACAGGCCGTTCGCAGGACTCGCAGCGCGATCCCCGCTCTCGGGTGCCATGGACGGCGACGGAGAGCATCACGATCGCCCTGCCGGATGCGGTGCTCGACGCCATCGTCGAGCGCGCCGCGGCGCAGGTCGCGGCGCGCCTGCAGCCCGCTGCGGAGCCCTGGGTGGGCGTCGACGCCGTCGCCGCTCACCTCGCGTGCCGACGCCAGCGGGTCTACGACCTCGTCTGCCGGCGGCACGTCACCGGGATCCCGCACCGCAAGGAAGGCGCCCGGCTGCTGTTCAAGCTCTCGCAGATCGACCGCTGGATCGAGACGGGAGGCGCCGCCTGAGCGCCTCCGTGGAGTTCCCCCGCTTTGATGGACTTCTGACGGCCGGGCCATCTGGCCTGGCGTGGAGGATGTCTGTTGATGCCCAAGGTGCCGCCGTATTCAGTGGAGTTCCGCCGTGAAGCGGTCCGGTTGTTGCGCTCCAGCGGCCGGTCGGTCCCGCAGCTGGCGCGCGAGCTCGGCGTGTCGCAGCAATCGCTGCGCAACTGGGAGCGCCAAGCCGACGCCGATGCCGGCGAGACGTCTGATCTCAGCAGCAACGAGCGCGCTGAGCTGCGCCGCCTGCGCCGCGAGAACCGGGTGCTCACCGAGGAGCGCGAGATCCTGAAAAAAGCGGAGGCCTTCTTCGCCAACGAGGGCACGATCCGGTGAGCGCCTTCCGGTTCATCGCCGCGCAGAAGGCCGAACACTCGATCACGATCATGTGCCGCGTCCTGGAAGTCAGCCGGTCGGGGTTTCACGCCTGGCAGCACCGCAAGCCCAGCGCCCGGCGCGCAGGACGATGCCCGGCTGACCGCCAGGATCCGGGAGATCCACGAGGCCAACCGCGGGGTCTACGGATCGCCGCGCGTCCACGCCGAGCTCACCCTCGGCGACGGTGAGCGCGTCGGGCGCAGACGGGTCGAGCGCCTGATGCGCCAGGCCGGCCTGTCAGGCCTGATCGCCCGCCGGCGGGGCCGCACGACCGTCCGGGTTCCCGGCGTCAGGGTCTGCGAGGACCTCGTTGACCGCGCGTTTGGGGCCGCCGCGCCGAACCGGCTGTGGGTGGCCGACATCACCTACCTCAGAACCTGGGAAGGCTGGCTGTACCTCGTCGCCGTGCAGGACATCTACTCGCGCCGGATCGTGGGCTGGGCGATGGCCGATCACATGCGCACCGAGCTGGTCACCGACGCGCTGCAGATGGCGCTCGCGCGCCGCCGGCCGGCGCCCGGGCTGATCTGGCATTCCGACCAGGGCAGCCAGTTCGTCAGCCTCGCCTTCGGTCAGCAGGCCCGCGCCGCGGGCATCGCCCAGGCGATGGGCAGCAGGGGCGATTGCTTCGATAACGCCGTGGCCGAGAGCTTCTTTGCCACGCTCAAGAAAGAGCTCACCCACGGCCGCTCGTGGCCAACGAAGGCCGAACTGCGCACCGAGGTCTTCGAGTACATCGAAGTCTTCTTCAACCGCCGCCGCTGGCACTCCACGCTCGGATTTCTCTCCCCGAGCGAGTTCGAGAAGATCTCCCACTCTCAATCACAGAGGATCAAGACCGTCGCCTAACCCCGCTGATCTACCGAAACGGGGGACTCCACTGACCTCGCCGCACGAAGGCGAAGTGAAACAAATCGTCATCTCGGGGCTCGTCGTCGTGGCCGGCGCTGCCATCGCGCCCTCGGCGCGTTCATCCTGCTGACGCGGGACAACTGCGATCCCAACCACCCGACACCCGCGCCGTCGGCGTCGCCCACGCCATCGATGGCACCGTCGCCCTGGACGCCCTCTTCGGTGGCCCGATCACCGGCGCCTCGATGAACCCCGCCCACAGCGTCGGACCCGCCATCGCGTCCGGCACCTTCAGCGACCTCTGGATCTACATCGTCGGCCCCGCCATCGGCGCCGTCCTCGGCGTGCTCGGCTACACCGCGGTACGGGGCCGGGGCGCGACGCCGGCCGTTGCGGAAGGGTGACGCCGACTCAGAGCGCAGCAGAGGCGGAGAGCTCGCCTCACGATCGCCGGATGCATCCTCTCGGGTACGGCGTAAAGGGGCGGCACGCCTGCTCTGCGAACATCCTGCGAACACAACAGCCCGAGAGGACTCGAAACGGGAACGTCGACTCGGGAGCTAGAACAGCCGTTTTTGCAGGACAATTAGCGTCCAGACGTAGTCGTCCGAAAGCGCCGAGTAGCACCTGAAAATCGCGGTATTCCGGGTTCGAATCGGTCGCGCGATCTCCTGCCGCGGCGCCGCTCGGACCGGGCAAGTGTGCGGCTTCATCGGCCGGCGGGCGTGCCGCGTTCACCACCTCCAGGGACGCCTCGCGCACGCGGCAGATGCCCGCGGCCCAAGGACGCGTTCTCCCAGCCGTGCTCGAGTGCTCGGATTGGGGCGCGGCCACTCGCGAGCCCGAGTGCCCGAATCACGTGTGACCTCAACCGGTCAATGCACCACCCCTGACATCTCGCATCCTCCCATCTGATTGCCTTCGAGCGAAGGCCGTAGGCCGGAGCGAGATCAGCGCTCGGTGCCGGCCGCTTCGAGGCCGTCGATCAGCTCGGCGAGCTTCTCCGCCGGGCTGCGAAGCCGAGCGTCTCGCGCGGGCGGCCGTTGAGCTTCTCGGCGACCTCGTCGAGGCGCTCCTGGCCCACCCCGGCGAGACTCATTCGCTTCGGGAGTACTGGCGAAGGAGGCCGTTCGTGTTCTCGTTTGAGCCCCGCTGCCAGGGGCTTCGGGGATCGCAGAAGTAGACCTCGACCCCGGACTCGACCGAGAAGCGCCGGTGCTCTGACATCTCCGAGCCCTGATCCCAGGTGAGCGAGCGGCGAAGCTGCGCCGGCACGGTGATGATGCTCTTCTTGAGCGCCTCGCAGACCGCCTCGGCGCCGGGCCCCTCGGGGAGGGCGACGAGCTGGCAATAGCGGGTCTGGCGCTCGACCAGGGTCGCGATCGCGCTCGTCCGTCCGCCCATCAAGAGGTCGCTCTCCCAGTGGCCGGGGACGGCGCGCTCATCGACCTCGGGCGGGCGCTCGGAGAGCATCACCATCCCGCCGAGCTTGCCCTGGCCCTGGCCCTTTGACGATTGAGAGCAGGCATAGCGCCTAGACCGTCCTCGCCTCAGGTGCCGGATCAGCTCTCGCCGAAGCGTCCTCAGCGCCTGGACGTAGCGGGCGCGGTAGATCGTCTCGTGGGAGACGCACATCGCCTCATTGTCGGGATAGCGGAGTCGCAGCCAGCCCGCGATCTGCTCGGGAGAGTGGTCATCTTGGAGGCGTTCTGAGACCACTCGGCGAAGCTCGGGACTGAGCTCGAGCCTCGTCGGTCGCGGCCGCCGCGAGCGCCGCCAGGCCTCGCGCTCTGCGGCGTGGGCGCGGTAGCGCCGCCGTCCGCCGCAGCGGTTGATCTCACGGGCGATCGTCGTGTGGGAGCGGCGAAGTGCCCGGGCGATGGCGCGGGCCGAGTGCCCGCGGGCGATCGCGCGCGAGATCTCCTCGCGCTCTTCGAAGCTCAGGCACCTCTCGGGGCGCCGGCGGGCCCTGGGCCGGATGCTTCCCGTCCGCGCCAGGTGGTTGCTCACGCTCCCCGCGCAAGGCCGAGCCGGCGCCCGATCTCGCGATCGCTCAGCCCCACCGCTCGCAGCTCCCAGATCCCGTCCTTCGTCGCCTCACTCAGGCCGTAGCCCCTCGGCATCGCCGCACCTCCCTCGTTCGTCAGCGAGCCGCCGACTCTCTCGGGTGGTGCGTCGGTGGTTTGAGACCGCCCGCGATAGGGGCACTCTCGGCGGGAGCGCTTCGTTCGCGGCGAAGAAGGACTCTCACTGAGCCGCTTCCGTCTTGATGGCGACCGCCGCCGATGGACTGCACGAGGTCCGAGGCACGCATGCCCAGCTCGAGCCCGATCTCGGCGACCTGCTCGGGCGTGATCGCCGTGCGAGAGTTCGCTGCCGACAGTTCAAGGTCGACGCGATGTCGCGGATCACGGGGCTCGACAAGGCCGAGGACGGCCGCACCGGACCGCACCCGGATAGGTTCGGAGGCAAGTAGGCGGAATTCGACTCTTCGATCTACCACCGCACGCACTTTTGGCAGTGCAGATCCGCTCCGGATAGGCTGATTACTCACTGGTTTAACCTAGTCAAAGCCGGATGCAACGCGCATGGCGCGACGCTCCGGCCCGCGAGTAGGGAGCTCCATGGCCGCAAAATTCTTCGAGGGCGAAGCGGAGTCTGCAAGCGGCAACGGCGAAGCGACACAGGCGCCGCCGCCCGGAGTGCCACCTGCCGGCGACGATGGGTACCGCTCGGAGGTGAAGACGCCTGCCCGTCTCGCCCTCGACTCGGCGTTCAGGGCACAAACCGACCTACGGCTCGGGATCGTCGAGAACCTCCGCCGGGCTCGCGCCGAGAACGACTCGCGTGACGCGCGGGTCGCCAGAGCGTTCGAGAACTTCGATCCCAGCGTCCCGGCGCGCAACGAGCCGGAGCCCCGCAACCACGTCGCAGCGAACGAGGCGCCGTTCGGCGCGATCGATCAGGCGATTCGGGACCGGATCGAGACCCTCCGAGACACGACCCCCCGGCCGGGCATCACCCTGCGCGCGCACAGCACGCTCATCGACTGGGAGAACGGCGATGAGCCCACTTCGGGGACGATCGAGCTCGGCAAGCTCGTCGACCTCGTCGACAACCGCGACGTCGCGACGCTGACGCTCCCGGCGGAGCCGGCGCTGACGGCCGCCGAGGCCGAGCGCAAGGCGCAGGCGCTGCTCGACGGATTGCCAGATGCCGATGAGGATCGTCACGACGGCCACCGAGCCGCGGACGCGCACGGCGCTGTCGACCCCGAGAAGGTCAGCGACTTCGTCGAGAAGGCCGTCGTCGAGCAGATGGGGCCGGCCACCGCGCCCGAGTCGCGGCTGGAATACGGCCTGATCCCCAACGGCGCGGACAGCAACAGCGCCCAGGCGCATCTGCTCGACACCTTCGAGCTGCGCCCCGGCCCAACCGACGTCACTTCCTACCACGACTTCAGCACCCTCCAGATCGCGTTCGAGAACGTTTGGACGAAGATCTTCGACGGCGAGCTCGAGGCGCTCGGACGCGAGATCTACCGGGAGTACGTCGGGCTCGTCGATTTCCTCGGCTACGACCCGGACACGGCCGACCGGCCGATCAGCTCGCTCGACGATCTGACCTGGCTGATCGGAGAGATTCGGCGGTTGAGCCAGCTCGCCCAGAACGCTCTGCCGCCCGGCGGTGGCGGCACCGTAGGCACAAACAACATCCCCAAGCCCGACCATGACCTTGGCACTGACGTCGGCAACGCCATCGACCAGAACTTCCCGGGTGGCCGGGTCGGAGCTGCGGTGGCTACGTTGGGCATCAGTGAACTCGTCCTGCTGTTCCTACGCGAGGCAGGGAACTTCGGGAAGAAGCCGGCGCTGGCATGGGATGACCTCGTACATGGCCGGAAGCTGGCCGGAGGGGACCGTATCGCCGCGACGATCGACCGTAACGCAGTTGCACTTGGACAGGTTGAACTCGTCCTCAAGACGAGTGCCCGATCCCACAAGAAAGCGGTCGTATTCCAAGTCCTCGATAAGGGTTCCCAGAAATTCATCAACATCTTGGACGACCAAGGGCACTACAAGGGCGTTTACAACTACGACACCGCGACATTACAGGTGCTCAACGACGCGAACAATCAGCCCGAATTCTACGAGGACATGGCAAGGCTCGACACGAGCGCGCTGCCCACCGGCTTGCTGCAATTCGTTACGGAAGAGACCTCGACGATTGGGCAAGGCAGATATGTACTCGGGGACTTGGACATAATTATCCCTGACGGTGGGCGGCTGACGTTGTATTGGACGGACAGCTGATATGCCGACGACTTCTGCAGAAGCGCAGGCGAAGAGCGCCGATGCCTCTGAGACCAACCCACTAGGCGGCACGAATCGGCTGGCGTACCTGTTGGACAAGCTGGAGAAGAAGCTCGCCGAGCGCTATGCGTTCAAGGTCTTCGCTCCGGGCGCGATCAACTTCGGCGTGCTGATCACGTATCGCCAGAAGTGGGAACCGCAGAAGTACCAGGTCGGCGAGCTCGTCAAGACGATCCCGCTCGCTCCCAAGGAGGTGCAGCGCTACACGACGCGGTCGGTCACCAAGCGATCGCGGGTCGAGAAGGAGCTCACCGACAATGTGAACACCCAGCGGACCGAGTCGACCGATACCACGCGCGCGGCCGAGGAGATCGTCACCAAGGCCGTCAAGAAGACCAACTTCAACGTCAACGCCCAGGAGACGTTCGGCAAAGAGGGCGCGTGGTCGGTGACCGCGACCGAGAGCGCCGGCGGCAGCTCCGAGAACGACTCCACGAAGACGAAGAAGGACTTCCGCGAGGCGGTGCTCAAGAGCTCGAGGGAGTACCGGGAGCAACACAAGGTCGAGGTCGAGGTGTCGGAGAGCACGGAGCTCGAGGAGACCACCTTCCACGAGATCCAGAACCCGAACGACGAGCTCGCCGTCACCTACCTGTTCTACGAGCTCGAGCGCACCTACAAGATCAGCGAGCACCTCTACAAGCTCACCCCGGTCATCCTCGTCGCCAACGCCGTGCCGGCACCGAACGAGATCGACGACGCCTGGCTCATCGAGCACGACTGGATCCTCAACCGCGCGATCCTGGACGACTCCTTCCGCCCGGCGCTCAAGTACCTGAGCAACAGCTTCACCGGCGCCGAGGTCAACATCAAGATCCTCGAAGCCAACGCCCAGGCGCACAAGCAGCTGGTCGACACGATCGGCCAGCAGCTCCAGGTCCAGATCGACCTCCTCGCGGCAAGCCAGGGCAGCCTGGACGACGCGGTCGCCGGCATGATGGGGAGCCAGCGCACCCAAGGGGCGATGAACTTCGTCAAGCGGATCTTCGACCCGATCGGCATCACCGGCGACGCCGACACGGGCGCCGTCGATGCGGCGCAGGCGGCGGTCGACTACGCGCGCGAGACCGTGAACCGCGCCGATCGCGAGCGGGCCCGCCTCCTCTCGCAGCTCGACATCGCCACCACCGCCCTGCAGAGCGCCGTCGACAAGCTCTCGAGCGCAGTCAAGGAGCACTACGACCAGGTCGCCGGCGTCGACCGCCTGCGCGTGCACGTGAAAGAGAACATCCTCTATTACATGCAAGCGATCTGGCGGCAGGAGCCACCGGACCAGCGCTACTTCCGCCTGTATGACCACGACGTCCCCGATCTGGCGATCAACGCTGCCGGGGAGCTGGCGTCGATTACCGCCGATCGGAGCGCCCGCGACGGCGTTTTCGACACGCTCATCGGTGAGGAGCGTGTGAGCGCGACCCTACCCGTCCCGGCTTACGAGATCCGCAAGACGAAGCTCGTCGACATCGCCGATCTCGACAACGTCCTCGCCTACAAAGGCAACTACTCCGTCTTCGCGCTCAAGAAGAACAACTACCTGACCCTGCACATGATGCAGGAGTACCTGGAACTGGGTCGGGATCTCGGCCTGCGCGATCCGGACGAAGCCGGGACCTACACCGTCGACGCGCTCGTCTCGCTGGGGAAGACCGCGAGTCGCACGGCCCCGGAGCGCTGGAAGGCGATCAAGCCCGAGTTCAAGCAGCTGCTCATCGATCGCCTCTCCTCGCCCGACCTCGACGGCGAACTGGTGATCGTGCCGACCTCCTCGCTCTACATCGAGTGCCTCGTCGGCACGCATCCGCTGCTCGAGGACTTCAAGCTGATCCACCGCGCCCTGGACGTCAAGAAGGTCCAGGCTGAGGTCCGCCACAGCGAGCTGGAGAACATCCGGCTTGCGGCCCGGGCACTCGAGGGTGAGCGAGAGGACCCGGACATCGAGAAGAAGATCGTCGTCGAGGGCGCCGCGGATGTCGATGTGGACACCTAGGGTCCTGAGATCGGCCCAGGATGGCGAGCCCGGCTGAAGCTCAGCGAGCGACGAGCGACCGCAGGACCAATGCACGTGGCACCGCCACCGGCGCGGACACGCCCGGGACAGCTGAGCGCAAACCCCCCAAAGGCAACCCGGTCCCCAGCGCGCCGGGCGGCGCAGTCGGACCATCCAGCACCTGCCTGGAGTTCATCACGACGGACCCCGAGCGCAGTGATTCGCTCACGGGCGTAGCCGTTCACCGGGTCATTCGGGAGCAGGTGGGCCTACGCATTCAGCGGCAGGGATATGGACCGCCGATTCCCATCAGGCTGCCTGACGCGTCCTTCGCGCACTACAGGGCCGTAAACACCTTGTCGATCGGGAACAAGGGCTCGGGACACGGAGATGTCGACCTGGCGTTCCGCTCACGGAGCAGGGGCGTGATGTTGCTCGCCGAGGTCAAGCCCGCGAACTGGGAAGTCGTGGACGGCGAAACGCAGCTCGCCAACTACATCGAGAAGGCGAACGCCAACGAGGATGTGAAGCGGCGGTTCGAGGTGAGTGTCTTTTCACCCATGCGCCCGGCCGATGCGCTGTTGCCCGCCGAGGTTGTGTACGCAAGCAGGCGGTTCCAGGTCCGATGGTGCGGGCCGGGGATCATCGTCTACAAGGAAATCGACAAGGCCAACGACAAGCGAGAGAAGGAAAAGCAGGCGGACAAAGATCAGCAGAAGAAGCAGGCATCACAGGCGCAGGCTGGGGAGCGAGGCCAGACCGCGAGCGGAAAGACGAAATCTTGGGCCGAACAGGTCCAGGTGTTGCGCTCAGCGCCGCGGGCCCTGGAATTGCCCAGCTGGACGCCCGAGGCCCTGCGGCGTGAGATTCAGGCCGGGACCCTCGCGGACGGCTTGTACAGGAACAGGTTCTCCGCAGCCTGGCCTTCCGGCTATTCCACCAACGTGGTGGTGTGGGTCAAGACCGGGCCGTTCGGCAGGGAGTATCAGTTCTACCAGGAATTCCCCGCGGAGCCGGCGCTTTATCAATACCTCGCAGCGCGCAAGGGCATGTCGGAGTGGCAGCGCGAGCTCGTTCGCTCGACGCTGGTGCAATACAACGAGGACCTGTGGTCGCTCATCGCGCCGGATTCCAAGACGGGAGTGGCTTCGAGCATGAGTCCGTATTACGCCCGGGACGAGCTGCGCCGGATCTACGAGGAGATCCTGAAGGGCGTCGTCGGCGGGAGTGCTCGAATTCTCGGAGCCGGTGCCGCGATCACCGGCATCTCCAACGCGATGAGACAGCGCGCGACGGAGGGGCGGTCGATCGCCAGGGAGGAGGGACCCGCGCCGACGAAGGAGGAGCCGCTTCCTGACTGGGTCAACCAGGCGGTGCAGAAGGGCATAGACGCGTACCGGCAAGCTCAGCGCGTCACAGGCGCGGTCCCGTAAGGGTCTGTTCTGCTGCCTGACCCTTGCTCGTTCCAAACGGGCGGTTGAATGCTCCGTCGAACCCGTGGCACGAGCTCTACAGCGACGTCAAGCGCCGGCACGGCAAGGCCAATCCCGCCAAGGCCGCCGTCGCCCACAAGGTCCTCATCGCCTGCTGGCACATCCTCGCGCGCAACGAGCCGTTCCAGCCGAGCGCCTCGCGCTCCACCGACCCTGCCTCGGCAAGCCCCTGCATTCGTCTGGCCGCCTGACGGCCCACAAACGAACTGAGAAGCCGAGGCAGCTGCAACAGACCACCTGCGCCGCGAGCGCCGAAAGAGAACTCAGCTACCTGCCCGCGCGAAACCCGAGGAGCCGCCGCTCGAACGTGTACTGGCACCTGAACTTCGTGGCGCGCTCTACGCGGGTGGCACGGCGTCGTATGGCGTGGGCAAGAACCGGCGCGACGCCTACATACGCTTCCTCATCCGGCTGTTGGCGCGAGTGAAGCAGCGCGATGAGAGCCAGCGAGCGGCCCTGCTACGAGACCCGTGGACGTTTCGTGAGGTCGTTTCCGTTGAGCGCACGAACCCGGATGGCATGCAAGCCAATGCGCTCCTGCATCTGCTGTTCCCGGAGGACTTCAGCGCGGTGGTGAGCGGAAGGCATCGCGCGACGCTGCTCAAGGCCTTTGCTCGTGCGCCAGGCGTCGCTGCAATGGAGAACGACGACCAGGAGATCATGGGCATCCGCGCGCTTGTCGAAGCGCAGCTCGGCCGGTCGCTGGATTTCTATGAACCGCCGTTCTCGCGTGTCTGGCAGGAAGCAGCCCGAGAACGCCCTCGACGTTCTCGACCTTCTTCGCGCCGCCCGTGTCTTGCTCGCCGAGGAGCTGCACGAAGAGCAGTTCCGCGCACAGCTGGATTGCGTCGGGCTGCACGCCTTCGAGCTGGCTGACCAGCTTGCCGGAGAAGGTGCCCTTGGGAGTGATCTTCGATGCCTACCGTCGCCTGCAGCGCCTCGGCGTGCTCGAGCGTCGACACGATCCGCCCCGGCGTGAAGAGCGAGTCGTCGCGCACCAGGCAGCGCTCAGAGAACGCCGCCGCCGCCTCATAGACCTCCGCTCCGCACCACGGCACCCGCGCCATCGCAGCGCGACGATAGAGCGCTTGGGACGGCCGCGTGCCGCTTCGGAAGGCGAACGTGTGCGTCCGACGCGTGCTCCACTACGACAAGCGCTTGCAGCTCGCACTTGAGCGCATGCGCCCCGTTCGGCCGACCGGGAACAACAGCGCACGGCTATCCCGTGCGAACATTCTGCGAACAGAACCGACCGAGACGGCCCGAAATCGCCGAACTCGACCGGGAGCCAGAACAGCGGCATTTGCAGGTCAATGTGCGTTCAGACCGAGACACCCGAAACCGCCGAGGAGCACCTGAAAATCGTGGTGTCCCCGGTTCGAGTCCGGGTCTCGCCATGGGGGAGACGCCCTGACCCGGCCTGGGGTCGTGGCCGCCGACGTGTCAGGTCACTGGAGCGTTCGCAGCCTGGGTGCAAAGGTGCCTGCCGACGGTCGCGCCGGCGTTCGGCGGGCCGTCGATCAGCCAGATCTCCCCACGGACCCGGCGATGAAGAGGACCATGCCAGGCGAGGCGGAGGCGGCGGCGCTCATGCTCGGCCCGCTGTACGGCCTGCGGACGTGGACGCTGCTGGGTGATCGCGGAGCTGAGCGGTCGAGCGGACCGTACTCCCGCACGCCCTGGCCGGAGGGCCGCGCGTGGCTCCAGGCGACGTGCCGGCGCGACGGCTCCCGCGCCCCACCCGTGGCCACGTGCACGTGCGGGGTCTCTGGGTGGCACCCGAGCCGGCCGAATGCGCGACGGATCCTCGCGATCCGGCGCGAGATCGCCGGGATCGTCGAGGCGCGCGGCGCCGTGGAGGTCCACGCCGATGGGTTCCGCGCGCAGTCGGGACGCCCGCACGCGCTCGTGATACACCGACGGAGCAACCCTCACCTGGTCCGGCGGCTCGGCGCCGTCTACGGCGCGGCGATCGTGGAGCCCGCGATGCCGACGCGCTCCTCGCGTGGTGCCGGGAGCGCGACATCGGGCTCAGCGCGGCGGGCGTCGAGGCGCTGCTCGGGCAGCCACTGAGCCGGGACCACCGGCGCCGCGCCCTCCGCTTCCGGCGTCGGCCGGCGCGATAGCGGCTGCGGATCGCCTTCGGCCCGTTCCCCGGCGGCGCGGGCGTTCGCCGGTCGCCGCCAGGCGACGCGCATGACGCTGGCGACGAGATCGTGATATCGGTGCATGTGACGCGGAGCACGTGCGACAGCGCCGGCCCGCGGACATCACCGACGACGATCGGAGCGCGACGATGACCTCGATCACCCTGTTCTGGCGGCCGGGCACCTGCGCGCGGGTCGTCTACGTCGCGCTGGAGGAGATCGGCGAGCCGTTCGAGGTGCAGACGCTCAACGCCTTCAAGGGCGAGATGCAGTCGCCGGAGTTCAGGGCGGTCAACCCGAAGGGCAAGGTGCCGGCGCTTCGGCTCGACGACTGGGTGATCACCGAGAACCCGGTGATCCTGCGGGTCCTGGACCGCCGGTTCCCGCAGGCCGGGCTGCTGCCCGCGGGCGACGAGCGCACGGAGACGGCCGCGGCGGAGATGATGGCGTGGTTCGCCAGCGGGCTGCACCCGGCGGTGGCGCGGCACCGCTTCCCGGGGCGCTTCACGACGTCGGAGGATCCCGCCG
Organism: uncultured Solirubrobacterales bacterium; assembly: GCA_963837655.1. Lineage (GTDB taxonomy): Bacteria > Actinomycetota > Thermoleophilia > Solirubrobacterales > Solirubrobacteraceae > CAVVSD01. Next base: position 69,053 of record CAWIOK010000013.1, on the reverse strand, counting down.
AGTGGCAGGGCATCCGGCTGCACGCGCGCGAGGAGCTGGCGGCCGCGTTCTCCATCCTGGAGGAGCGCCTGCAGACGCGCGACTGGCTGTTCGGCGACTGGTCGGTCATCGACGTGTACATGCTCTACCTGTGGTGGCGCGCGGTCGGGTCCGGCATGGATCCCGCACCGTTCCCGCGGTGCACCGATCACGGGCGGCGCTGCGAGGCACGCCCGACCGTGGCCAAGGTCCTGGACCGCGACGCCGCCGAGTTCGCGCGCATGGAGGCCGAGGGCTGCGTGCCCGCCGACTGGGAGCCCCACTACGCCGGGCGCATCCCGCCCGAGCTCGTCGCCCACGTCTGACCGCCATGCCCGCGGACGACGCGATCGACACGCTCATCCCGCCGACCTGAGCAGCGCGCGAAGTCCGCGACCGGCCCGAGGTGCGTGAGCTTGTCGGGGTTGACGACCGAGCTGATGCTCGTGATCCGGCCGTCGGCGATCTCGAGCGCCACGACGGCGATCAGCCGCTGCCCTGCGTCGAGATGGAGCGCTCCGGCGACCCCGTTCACCTCGACGGGGCGTATCGACATGCCCGGGATGCGGCCGGCTCGGCGGGACCAGCCGATGAGCGCGTTCGCGACGCGGTTGCGTCCGCGCAGCGGCCGCGTGAGCGCCGGAACCTTGCCGCCCCCGTCACCGGTCAGGTGCACGTCGTGAGCGAGCGACGCCTCGAGCCCGGCGAGATCGCCTCGCCTGCCTGCCCGGCGAGCAACACGACCTCGGCCTCATCGCCTTCGGTCTCGCGCTGCGTGCGCAGGGGTGGAGCATTCTCTACCTCGGGCCCGACGCCCCGATCGAGACGGTCGACGACGCGAGCAGCCGTCTCCAGCCGACCCTGGTCGTCCTCAGCACGATGACCGACGAGCGCGTGCAGCCGGTCGTCGACCAGCTGCGGGCCCTCGCCGCCCACCAGCGCCTCGCCCTCGGCGGCGCCGCCGCCGCGAGCGGCATCACGGAGGCGGACGGCGTGCTCCTGCTCACCGGCGACCCGTTCGCCGAGGCCACGCGCCTCACGACCCTCGCCCGGGAGCACGCCCTCGCGATCGCCGTCGACGGCGGGCGCCCGGGGGACGCGACGTCGTGAGCGACCGCGTCAGCTGCCGGCGAGCGCGCCGGCGTAGACCTGCCACGCCAGCGCGCTCTTGGCGACGAGGCTCAGGAGGAGGTAGACGCGCTCGGCGAAGACCGGATCCGCCCAGCGGCCGCGTCTGCGGTACTGCAGCCACATGTTCACCGCGAACGTGTTGAAGAGCAGGAACAGGGTGACGAAGATCGCGACCACGAAACCGGGGACGCCGTTGCCGTCGGTGGTGGAGACGACGAGCTGGGCGGCGATGGCGATCCACGGCACGGCGCCGATGACGCACCCGTAGACGAACGGCCGCCAGTCGGTCTCCTCGCGGTCGACGTTCGTCCGCTCCTGCACGAGCCCGAACAGGATCATCGCGGCGTTCACCCCGAACAGGGCGATCAGGGCGACGAGCTCGGTGACCCCGGAGAGCATCGCGATGAGCACGATCATGAGCGACGCGCTGAGCGAGTACTCCCACCAGCGGGCCGGGTTGATCCCGCGCGCGACGTTCGTCTCGTACCAGCGGCGCGGCGGTCCGCCGCTCAGGGTCAGGTGGTCGACGGCGGCGAGCAACAGGAACGCGGCGACGAGCCAGTCGATCCGCACGCTGCCGATGCTCGCCGAGCCGTAGTCCCCGGCGCCCGGCGGACCGACCAGGAACGACGCCGTGATGGGCAGCGAGACGGCCGTCGCGATCGCCAGCAGGACGACCGCCTGCACTGCGTGCGCGGAGCCGACGATGACGTTCAGACGACGCAGCCGGGAGGCCGCCGCCGCGTCGAGCTGCGATTGCGTGGCCGGGGACATCTGCGGAGCCTAGGGACGCGGACCGGGACGACGGTGCGACCAGCGCTTCTGAAGGGCGCAGCGTGACGCGATAGCGAGGGCCGCCCGCGAGCCGCCCTCGCTCCTGCGTGTTTCGCGCTCGGTTCGGCTAACGGATGTTGGCCGTGACGACCGCCGTGCCCAGCGTGGCGCCGTCCGCCGACGGGAGGCCGAGTGCGGTGGCGAGCGTCGTGTTGACCTTCGCGGCGACGCCGTCCAGCGTCACCGTCCCGCCGGCCACGGTCTGCTTCAGGTCCGCGAGATCGAGGTTCAGGATGTCGGCCTTGGGCAGGGCGCCGTTGACAGAGGCCGCGAGCGTCGGGTTGGCCGACAGCTCGATGTCGAAGTCCGTCGCGCTGATCGTCGTGCCGGGCTTGGTCAGCGACAGACCGCCCGAGTGGCTGATCACGCCCGACGTCAGGTTCGCCGCGATCTTCGACTTGACGATCGGGAACGTCGCCACCGACCCGCCGAGCGTGGCGGGCGCGACGATCGCAGGCGTGTAGCCCGCGCCGGTGATCGCACCGAGCGTCCCGGGATCGAGGGTGAGCTTCGTGTCGCCGCCCTCGACGATGAACTGCGCGAAGCGGGCGTTGACGACCGCCGTGCCCAGCTTCAGACCGCTCTTGAAGGCGCTCGTCTTGAACGCCTTGTTCAGCGCCGACGCACCCGTCGCGTTCAGCTTGACCCCGACGTTCCTGAGACGGAGGTTCAGTGCCGGGCGGGTGGCCTTGGCCTTCGCCAGGTCGAGGTTGATGATCGTCGCGCGGGTGGTACCGATCCTGGCAGAGATCGTCGCCTGCGAGCTCGTGACGCGGATGCGCAGGTTCCGGAGCGCGACCGTCGTGGCGCCCTTGGTGAGCCGCAGGCCGCCTGAGTGGTTGATCAGTGCCCCGTCGGAGAGCTTCGGATCGACCGATCCACTCGTGATGGGGAACACGACGGCACCCGCGGCAACCCGCGACGGATTCACCGGCGCGACCCTGATGCCCAGCGACGTGAGCGCCTCGCCGGTCTTCTTGTCAAGGGTCAGCCGCGTGTCACCCGCCTTCTTCAGGGCAGCCGTGTTGGACACGTCGCCGACGCCGGCGGCGGCAGCGGTACGCGCGCCGGCCGGCGCGGCCACGAGTGCCAGAGCGGCAACTCCGGCGACGAACCCGGCAGCGCCGCGGCGGGCGGTGGTGGTGGTGGTGGCGCATGACCTTCCTCTCGAAGGAGATGTATGGACAAACATTGGACAAGCCCTGAACAGCTAATCACGCGTCGCGGAGTTGTGTCAAGTGTTTGCACAGAGTTTGTCCAAGAGCTATGCTCGCCGGCATGGCCGACGGCACGCTTCGCATCGGTGAGCTGGCGCGGCGCTCCGGCGTCAGCGCTGACCTCCTCCGCGCGTGGGAGCGCCGCTACGCGCTCCTCGAGCCGTCGCGTACCGCGAGCGGCTACCGGCTGTACTCCGCAGACGACGAGGCGCGCGTGCGATCGATGCGAGCCCACCTCGCGCAGGGGCTGTCGGCCGCCGAGGCGGCGCGACTCGCCCGCGACGCGCCGGCGGCTGCGCGTCACGACGGCGTTCCGGCGGATCTCGCCGCAGCGCTGTGGTCGGCGCTCGACGGGTTCGACGATGCGGGCGCACAGGCTGCCTTCGATCGGCTCGTGGCGACGTTCAGCATCGAGGCCGTCGCCGCGACGGCCGTCCTGCCCTACCTGCGCACGCTCGGCGAGCGCTGGAGCAACGGCGACGCTTCCGTGGCGCAAGAGCACTTCGCCACGGGCGTGCTGCGTGCGCGGCTGCTGGGTCTGGCGCGCGGCTGGGACCGCGGCACCGGTCCTCGCGCGCTGCTCGCCTGCCCGTCAGGCGAGCGCCACGACCTCGGGCTCATCATCCTCGGCCTCGCGCTGCGCGAGCGCGGCTGGCGCGTGACGTTCCTCGGGTCCGACACGCCGATCGAGACGATCGCAGCCGCGGCCGATCAGCTCGCGCCCGACGTGGTCGTGGTCTCCTCGCTGACGCGCGAGCCGCTCCTTGCCGCCGTGACCGAGATCGCCCGGATGGCCGCCGCGCGGCCCGTCCTGCTGGCCGGCGCCGGCGCCGACGCCGAGCTGGCCGAGCGATCGGGGGCTCGACTGCTCGACGGAGGCCCGATCGAGGCCGCCGAGGAGGTGTCCGTCTAGCGAACGTGCGCGCTGCACCGCCCGCCCCCATCCGGCCGACCGGGCCGCTGCTACGCGGCCCGCGACCCGGAAGGGACACGATCGCCTGGCTCGGCGCGGCTGCCGAGCCGAGCGGGAGTTCCTGCGGCTTCTGGGACGACCGCCGACCCACGCGCACACAGATGGGAGAAAGCTCATGGCCCGCTACACCGCAAGCATCGAAACGCCGCGTCCGCCGGCCGAGACGTTCGCGTACCTGAGCGACTTCTCCACGACGGAGGAGTGGGATCCGGGCGTCGTCGAGGCGGAGCGGCTCGGCGATGCTCCGGTCGGCGAGGGGACGGAGTTCCGCGTCGTGGCGGACTTCCTCGGCCGCAAGGCCGCGCTCACCTACCGGATCGTCGAATTTGAGCCGGGCGAAGCAGTCACGCTGCGGGGCGAGAACGCGACGGTCGTCTCGCTCGACCGGATCACCTTCGAGCCGACCGATGGAGGCACGCGGGTCACGTACGACGCGGACCTCGCCCTGAAGGGGCCACTGCGGTTCGCCGATCCGCTCCTCGGGCTCGCCTTCAAGCGCGTCGGGGATCGTGCCCTCGAAGGCCTGCGCGAGACGCTCGGCAGTCTCCGGCCGGGACGGCTGCCGCCTCTGTCGGGACGGGGCCTCGACGGCAGTCACCACCGGTTGCCCGACGACCTGCGCGCGCGGCGCACGTTCATCGTCGCCGCGTTCCGCCGTGAGCACCAGGCGCTCGTCGACGAATGGCTTCCATGGCTGATCGACCTGGAGGAGCGCCGCCCGGACGTCGCCGTCCTCGAGCTGCCGGTCCTCTCATCCGCGTATTCGCCCGCCCGGTGGTTCATCGACGGCGGCATGGCGCGCGGCGTCGGGACCGACGCCGCCCGCGCCCGGACGATCACGGTCTACACAGACGTCGGGAAGGCCGTGCGCGAGCTGGGACTGCCCGGCACGGACACGATCGGTGTCCTGCTCGTCGACCGCTCGGGCCTCATCCTCGCCCGCGAACACGGCAACTTCGACGACGAGAAGACGCTGCAGCTCATTGCGGCGCTCGAGCGCTCGAGCGCCGACGCCTGAACGTCGCTGCGCTGCATGGTGCCCCGCTGACCCCGGAGCCTGATCCGAGAGCTCGGGGGCGCCGGATCGCGCGGTCGGTCCCACCAGCAGCCCGAGCGTGTCCACCGTCGAAGCGTCCCTGCACGAGGCGCTCGTCGTGGACGCGTGCCCACCCCCAAGGTGATCGTCTTCGCGCGGAGAGCCAGTTCGACAGCGCGATCGTCCGGTAGGTCAGGACGGACAGCGAAGGCGCGCCACATCCTCCAGACGCCGTCCGGTTACCCCTACTTCCAGGACGTTATCCAGCGGCATGGGAAGCCGAAAGGCAAGCACACGAATCGGGACCCTGTGACCGCGAAATCCGGATATCCGCGCTCGGTCGCGCGCTGCGCCTCAGCGTCGTCCTCGTCGTTGAGGCGCTCGAGGACGAAGTCGACAAGCGAGACTTCCAGGATGTTCGCGAGCGCGGCCGGCTCCTTTGGAAGCGGAACGAAGTGGCCACCCGCCGTCAGCTTGAACTCGAGTTCGTTCGGGTCGCGCGCGACTAACGGCCACTCAGGCGAAGTTCCGTTCCTGCGAAACACCGCGACGAAGTCGAGTTCGGACTTGGCCACAGTCAGTCCCAGGACGTGACTCGGGGTCGGAGTCGGATCGTAAACCGCTTGCGGAACCGCATCCCGCGGCGATGCACAGGAGCCCGGCCAGCTGGATTGTCGACCCCGCGTTGGCGCGCCGGGCGGACAAGCACGAGAGCACGGTGATGAGGTACCGGTGTATGCGCTCCTGGAGGAGGGAGCGCCCACCTGACTCGCGCATGCGTGCGAACATCCTGCGAACAGAACCGACCGAGACGGCCCGAGATCGCCGGACTCGACCGGGAGCTAGAACAGCTGCGTTTGCAGGTCAAAGTGCGGTCAGACCGAGACACCCGAAACCCTCGAGGACTGCCACGAAAATCGTGGTGTCCCCGGTTCGAGTCCGGGTCTCGCCATGCGTGGGCGGGCCGTACGCCCGCGCGGTCACGCGGAAGCACCAGCACCGACAGGTACCTTCCGGCGATGCGCGTCCTGCTCACCGGGATGTCCGGATCCGGGAAGTCGACGCTCGTGCAGGAGCTGCGCCGGCGAGGCTATGCGGCCTACGACGCCGACGACGACGGCTTCAGCGAGCCGCGCGCCGACGACCGGTGGGGCTGGCGCATCGACGCCGTGGCCTCGTTGCTCGCCCAAGTCCCCGACGGCGACGTGCTCTTCTTCGCCGGGTGCTCCGAGGAGCAGATCGAGCTGCCGTTCGACTGTCGCGTCCTGCTGACCGCGCCTGAGGACGAGATCGTGACGCGACTCAGGACGCGAACCTCGAACGCGTACGGTCGAACGCAGGCACAGCGCAGCCAGGTGCTCGCCGATCTCGCGGACATCGAGCCGCTGCTTCGCCGCTCCGCCGACCTCGTCCTCAGCACGACCGAGCCCGTGACGGAGGTCGCCGATCGACTGCTCGCACGCCTCTCAGATCGCGCTGCGGGCGTCACCTAGCTTCGCGGCGATCTCGTCGCCCAACGCCGCGATCGCATCGGCCATGAGCACGAGCAGCGGCTCGTAGTCGAGCGTCGGGTCGTTCTGGACGGCCAGGAAGGCGCCGTCGAACACGCCGACCGCGAAGTCGACCAGCCGGTCGGCGACGAGCGTCGCCGTCGCCGCGCCGTGGGGCGCGTACGCGGTGCGGATCTGGTCATGCAGGCGCTCGCGGCCCTTGCGGCGCACCCGCACGATGGTGTCGTCCGGGCCGCCGGCGAGCAGCAGCAGGATGAAGAGGCGCAGGAAGTCGGAGTCGCGGCGGATACCGGCAGCGGCCAGGCGCAGCTGCGCGCGCAGGACGTCCCGCGGCGTGGCGCCGTCGCGCACGTCGACGACGACGTCGACGACGACTCGACGCGGCGAAGAACCGGTCGGCGCCCCGTTCCATCACCGCCTCCAGCACACCCGCCTTCGAGGTGAAGTGCCAGTAGATCGAGCTCGCCGGCAGGCCGGACTCCTTCGCGATGTGCGAGATGCTCGCGCCGTCGTAGCCGTGCGCCGCCATCAGCCGTGAGGCGGCGTCGAGGATCTCCTGCCGCGAACGCTCCCCGAGCTCCTGGCGCTTGGTCAGCCGTGCGGCCGCTTGCGTCACGCGGCAAGCCTATCTACTCTGTCTGGAACGATCGTTACAGAAGGACTACGGAGGAGAGGCCGGATGTCGCAGATCGAGGTGCCGGTGCTGATCGTCGGGGGTGGTGGCGCGGGCTTGTCCGCCTCGATGCTGCTGTCCACCCAGGGCGTGGAGTCGCTCCTGGTCAGCGCGCTGCCGACGACGTCGGTGATGCCGAAGGCACACGTGCTGCACCAGCGCACGATGGAGATCTTCCGCGAGGTCGGGGTCGCCGACGACGTCTACGCGCGCGGGTGCCCGCCCGAGCACATGAGCCACACGGCCTGGTACCGCGACGTCGCGGGCGAGGACCCCGATGCGGGGCGGCTCATCGCGAAGCTCGAGTGCTGGGGGGCGGGCTACACCGACCCGGCGTGGGTCGCCGCCAGCCCGTGCCGACAGACCAACCTCCCTCAGATCCGCCTCGAGCCCCTCCTGCGCGCCCGCGCCGAGGAGCTCAACCCGGGCGGCGTGCGTTTCGGCCACGAGCTGCAGTCGCTGCACCAGGACGACGACGGCGTCACCGCGACGGTCCGCGATCACGATGCAGGCGTGGAGTACACGGTCCGCGCGCGCTACCTGCTCGGCTGCGACGGCGGCCGCACCGTCGGGCGTCAGGCGGGGGTGACGATGGAGGGCCAACGCGACGTCATGCGCTCGGTCAGCGTCCACCTCTCGGCGGACCTCTCCCCATGGATGCGCGACGACGACGTCCTCATCCGCTGGATCGTCCACCCGGCGCTGGGCGACCGCTTCAGCGTGCTGGTCCCCATGGGGCCTGAGCACTGGGGCACGCGCTCGGAGGAGTGGGTGTTCCACATGAACTACCCGGTGCCCGAGGAGCCGCTGTACGACGACGACGCGAAGGTCCTCGCGCAGATGCGCCTGCGTCTCGGCCTGCCGGACTTCGACCCCGAGATCCACGTGGTCACGCGCTGGTCGATGGAGGGATTGCTCGCCTCATCGATGCAGGTCGGACGCGTGTTCGTGCTGGGCGACGCCGCCCATCGCCACCCCCCGACGGGCGGACTCGGCCTCAACAGCGCCGTGCAGGACGCCTACAACCTCTGCTGGAAGCTCGCGCATGTGCTCGACGGGCGGGCGGGCGAGGACCTGCTGACCTCCTACGAGCCCGAGCGATTCCCGATCGATGCACGCAACACGCAGCGCGCGGTCGAGAACGCCATGAACCACGGCGCGCTGATCCGGGCGATCGGGATCGACCCGGAGGGCGATCCGGCCGTCAACGTCGAACGATCCAGGCTTCTGTGGAGTGACAGCCCGGACGGAGAGGCGCTCCGGGAAGCGGCCCATCCCGTCGTCGCGAGCCAGTCGATGGAGTTCAGCGAGCAGAACGTCGAGTTCGGCCACGCCTACGAGTCCGCGGCGGTCGTCCCCGACGGGAGCCCGCTGGTCCCGCCGGTGGAACCGATCCGCGTGTACGAGCCCGGCACACGTCCGGGCTCGCCGCTCCCCCACGCATGGGTCGAGCGCCACGGGACGCGGATCGCGCTTCGTGACCTCGCCCCGTCGCGCGGGTTCATGCTCATCGCCGGCGAGGACGGGGACGACTGGTGCACGGCGGCCCGTGATCTCGCGACCGAGATGGAGATCGACATGACGGCCGTGCGCATCGGACACCTCGAGGGTGACTGGCTCGACCCGCGCTGCGCCTGGCTTCGCCAGCGAGACTTCGGACGCTCCGGGGCGATCCTGGTCCGCCCCGACCGCGCCGTCGCGTGGCGCGCGCAGGATGCCGCTGAGGACCCGCGCGGCGTGCTCGATGACGTCCTGCGACGCGTCCTGGCCCTCTGATGCGCGGGCTCATCGACGTCCATGCGCACCTGGTCACACCGGACTACCTGGCGGCCATGAGAGCCGCGGGCATCTCCGACGTGGACGGCTTCCCGATCCCGGCGTGGAGCGAGGAAGGCCATCTCGAGCTGCTCGACCGGCATGGGATCTCCGCGGCCGTGCTGTCGTTCTCGGCGCCCGGGATCTCGTTCGCGTCGGGCCGACGATCCCGCGAGCTCGCCCGCCGCCTGAACGAGGCGGCCGCGGAGCGCCGCGCGCGCACCAACGGCAGGCTGGGCGCCTTCGCCGTCCTCACGCTCCCGGACGTCGACGGCGCGCTCGAGGAGATGGCCCACGCCCTCGACGAGCTCGAGCTCGATGGCATCGGCCTGCTCACGAGCATCGGCGGCCGGTACCTCGGCGACCCTGCCTTCGACGCGGTCTTCGCGGAGGCCGAGCGGCGCGGCACCGTCATCTCCACCCACCCGGTGGCTCCCGCCGGCTATGAGCGCTTCTCGGTCGGGTACGCCGCGCCGGCGCTCGAGTACCCCTTCGACACCACACGGATGCTCGTGAACCTGGTCGCCTCCGGGACCCTGCGTCGCCATCCGGGGCTGAAGCTCATCGCCTCCCACGGCGGCGGAACGATGCCGTTCCTGGCCGAGCGCATCGCAGGGATCTCGCCCTACTTCAACAGGCTCGATCCTCCGATCACCCCGCCCGAGATCGTCGAGCAGCTCCGACGCATCCACTACGACTGCACCGCGGTGGCCAACCGCGTCTCGCTGGAGAGCTACAGCGCCTTCGTGCCGGCGGAGCGGCGGCTGTACGGAAGCGACGCGCCGTTCATGCCGGAGGCATCGATCCCACCGTCACTGGCGGCACTCACCGCGTTCTACGACGAGGGCGACGCGGCTGCGCTGTGCAGCGGCAACGCGGAAGCGCTGTTCCCGCACCTCGGAGGATGACGAGCGGCCCCGTCCTCAAACGACGGGCGCGCGCGCTGTTCGAGCCTGTGGTGCTCGGTACCAGAAGCTCCGCGAGATCGAGCGCAACCCCAGGGTTGCCTTCACGATCGTCCGCCCGCCGGCGGCGGCAGGACGACGCACATCACGCCGACGAAGATCGTCGGCATCGGTCCCTGGATGTCCTAAGCCGTGGAACGCCGACTGACAACGCCCAGATCGCGGGCCGCGTCTCGCCGAAACTCACCGGCCCTGGTCCGCGATGCCCCGGGAGCGCCGGCGCAGACAAGCCGACACTCACGTGCGAGTAGGGTCAGGCGCGCGGTTGCCGCGCTGCCGGGGCACCCCATGCGTCGCCCCGCTCCCGGCACTCCCTTCTTCCCCCCCTTTTCCGCCATGCGCCGCCGTCTGCGCTGGTTCGACTGAAACGACTTCTCCATGAACCAACTTCTCGGGCTCGGCGCGTCGCGCCGACCGCGCCTCCCTGCGTCTGCGGTCCTGCGCGTCGAGCTCTTGGCCGGCCTGGTGGTCGCGCTGGCGCTGATCCCCGAGGCCATCTCGTTCTCGCTGATCGCCGGCGTGGATCCGAAGGTCGGCCTCTACGCCTCCTTCACGATGGCGGTGACGATCGCCATCGCGGGCGGCCGGCCGGCCATGATCTCCGCGGCGACCGGCGCGATGGCGCTGGTGGTCGTGAGCCTCGTCCGCGAGCACGGACTGCAGTACCTGCTCGCCGCGGGCATCCTCGCGGGGGTCCTGCAGGTCGTGCTCGGCCTGCTACGCGTCCCCCGGCTGATGCGGTTCGTCCCGCGGTCGGTGATGACCGGTTTCGTCAACGCCCTGGCGATCCTGATCTTCCTCGCCCAGGTGCCCTACATCCGCGACGGCGGGATGCTCGGCTTGGCGCTGATCGTCCTCGGCCTGGGGGTGATCTACACGTTCCCGCGTCTGACCACGGCGATCCCCGCTCCGCTGGTGGCGATCGTGCTGCTGACGGTCCTGGTCGTGACGGGCGGACTGGACACACCCAACGTCGGCGACGAGGGATCACTGCCCACCAGCCTGCCGATGCTCGGCATCCCGTCGGTGCCGTTCTCGCTGCACACGCTGGGCATCATCCTGCCGTACTCCATCACCCTGGCGGCCGTCGGGCTGCTCGAGAGCCTCATGACCGCCCGGCTGGTCGACGACATCACCGAGACGGGCTCGGACAAGGAGCGTGAGGCGCGCGGTCAGGGGATCGCCAACGTGGTGACGGGATTCTTCGGGGGGATGCCCGGCTGCGCGATGATCGGGCAGACGATGATCAACGTCCGCGTCAGCGGTGCGCGCACCCGCATCTCGACGTTCTGCGCAGGGCTCTTCCTGCTCGTGCTGATCGTGGGTCTGGGGCCCCTGGTGGCCGCGATCCCGATGGGAGCGCTGGTCGCGGTCATGATCCTCGTCTCCGTCTCGACCTTCGACTGGCACTCGATCCGGCCATCGACCCTGAAGCGGATGCCCACGGCCGAGAGCGTGGTGATGGCGGCCACCGTGATCGGAACCGTGGCGACGAACAACCTCGCGGTCGGCGTCGCCGCCGGCACGCTGACGGCGATGGCCAGCTTCGCGCGCAAGGTCGCCCACCTGGTCGAGGTCGAGCGCGTCGTGGATCCCGACGGTACGGCCGTCTTCTACGCGGTGACCGGTGAGCTGTTCTTCGCCTCTGATCAGGACCTGGTCGATGCCTTCGAGTACCCGAACGATCCGCAGCGTGTGCTGATCGACTTCTCGGGCGCCCACGTCTGGGACGCTTCAGCCGTCGCCGCCCTGGACGCCATCCAGCAGCACTACTCCCGCTACGGCACGACGATCGAGATCAGCGGTCTCAACGAGCCGAGCGCCGAGCTGCACCAGACGCTGTCCGGACAGATGGCGGCGGCGCACTGATGCCCGCCGTGCCGATCGACGCGACGCTGCACATCGGAGAGATCGCCGAGCGCGTCGGCCTCTCGCTGCGAACCGTGCGCTACTACGAGGAACAGGGCCTCGTCCAGCCCGCCGGACGCACCGAAGGCGGGTTTCGCCTCTACACCCAGGCGCAGGTCGACCGACTCCTGCTCATCAAGCAGATGAAGCCCCTCGGGTTCACCGTGCAGGAGATGGGTGAGCTGCTGACCGCCTACGAGGACGTCAGCGCGGACGACGCCGCGGTGCGCCGCGCAGCTCGACAGCGCATCGCCGAGTTCGCCCGGGACGCCCGCGCGCGATGTGCACAGCTGCGGGAGACGCTCGTCCGCGCTGAGGAGTTCGCACGCCGGCTCGGCGACCTTGCGCCCGAGCGACCGCCGGAGACCCCGGGGTCCTAGTCGGCCACGGCGAGAGCGCCGGCGACGATCGCCTCGACACAGCCCGCCAGGGGCAGACGGGTCGAATCGATGCTCAGGTGATAGAGGGCGGGGTCCAGTGGATCGAGGCCGTAGAAGTGACGCACGTACGCGTCGCGGGCGACGTCCTCGGTCGCCTGGCGCCAGCGCGCGGTGTCGTGGTCGATGTCCTCGACGAGCATGGCCTGCGCGATCCGCAGCTCGACAGGGCCGGACATCCGGACATGCAGCGCGTGCGGCACGTCGCGCAGGACCACGGCGCCCGCCCGCCCGAGGATCACGCCGCCTCCATCCACGAAGCCGAGCAGCTCCTCCTCGCCGGCACGCCGGTACTCCTCGTCGGCGACGGCGTCGGGTTGGTCGCTCGCGGGCCGGGACGGCGAGAGCTCGGCGGCGATCTGACGCAGGGTCCGCCCGAGCGACCGCCCGACCGGCTGCTCGTCCCGGTCGGCGGCGGCCAGCGGCCTGGCGACGCGATCGGCGACACCCCGCACCATGATCCGCTCGGCGAAAGGCACCCCCAGCCGCTCGGCCACCAAGGGTCCGACACGGCTTCCGCCCGCGCCGTAGGACGCCGAGATCGTCACCAGTGGGTCGCAGCTCACCCGATCGACGCTACTCCTCGCAGCGGGCCCGACACCTCGAGGCGCTCGTCGGCCCGGGGCCCGGGACCCGGGGGTAGGCTCGCGCGACCACGTTGCTCGTCGCCGGCGTTCGCGGCCGAGAAGGCGGCGTTCGGCGCGTCGCGCCGCGCGCGCTGGTTCGGACTCTGATCTCGCAGGTTTCTCGAATACACCCTGGGGGTATGGTCAGGTGGAGTGAGCCGAGCCCCAGCCTGCCGCCCGTCACAAGAGATCACGCGCGCCGTCGGCGCGCCGGTCAGCTAGTAGTGGGCAGCGACGTGCTCGACGTCGTCTGGTCGGGCCTCAAGGACGCCATGCTGATGGCGTGGGAGGTCTGGTGGGCGCTGGTGTTCGGCTTCGCCATCTCCGCCATCGTCCAGGCGTGGGTCCCGCGCGGGCGCATCCAGAACGCCCTGGCAGGCGACGGCGTGGCTCCGCTGGCGAAGGCGACCGGGCTCGGTGCTGCCTCCTCGTCGTGCTCCTACGCCGCCGTCGCCATCGCCAAGAGCCTGTTCCAGAAGGGCGCGTCGGCGGCGTCCGCGCTCGCCTTCCAGTTCGCGTCGACCAACCTCGTCTGGGAGCTCGGCCTCGTCCTCTGGGTCCTCCTGGGCTGGCAGTTCGCACTCGCCGAGTACCTCGGCGGACTCGTGATGATCTGCCTTATGGCCGTGCTGCTGAGGCTGTTCGTGTCGCGCCGCCTCGAAGAGCAGGCACGCGACCACGCGCAGGAGGCGGACAGCGGCCATCAGCACCACTCGGCGGGCGAGACGATGACGTGGCGCCAGCGCCTGAGAAGCGCGTCCGCCTGGTCGGACGTGGCACAGAACTTCCGAGGCGACTGGCAGATGCTGTACAAGGAGATCCTCGCCGGGTTCCTGCTGGCCGGCTTCGTCGCGCAGCTCGGCGACGGCTTCTTCAACGGCCTGTTCCTCAAGGACGCTCCCCCGCTCGTCCAGACCGTGTGGGGCGCCTTCATCGGACCGGTCATCGCCGTGCTGAGCTTCGTCTGCTCGGTCGGCAACGTGCCGCTGGCGGCAGTGCTGTGGAGCGGAGGCATCTCCTTCGCCGGCGTGATGGCCTTCATCTTCGCCGACCTCATCGTGCTGCCCATCCTCGCCATCTACCGCAAGTACTACGGCACCACCTTCACGCTGCGCATCACGGCGCTCATGTTCGTGACCATGGTCACCGCCGCCCTGATCATCGATGGGCTGTTCAGCGGCCTGGGTCTCATCCCCGACGGCGCTCGCCCGAGCCGCGCCGACATCTTCGGCTCCGTCCAGCTCGACTACAAGCTCGTCCTCAACATCGCCGGTCTGCTCGTCTTCGGCGTGCTGTTCTGGCTGAGCTCCCGTCGCGGCGCCACGTCGGATGACCACGACGAGCACGTTCACGCGCACTGACCGAGCGGCGCCGCGTGGGCGACGCCGCTCGGTCTGCGATCTACTCAGGGCCTCGAGTGGTCAGGCGTCGCAGCGGCCGGCGAACGCGGCGCTGACCGGCTTGCCCCTGTGGCCGGCCTCGCGCATGATCCCCGGGACCTCGGGGTCGGTCACGAAGCTCTGCCAGCCCTGCTCGTCCCAGTCGAACAGGACCCACACGCGGTCGTCCTCGGAGGGGTCGCGGAAGACCAGGGCCTCCTTGGAGCCGTGCTCGCGGCGCTTGTCGGCGCCCTTGGTCGTGAAGATCTCCAGGAAGCGGTCGAAGTCCTCGACCTGCGTCGTTGCGAGCAGCATGGTTCGTCTCCTGTCGTGATGGTCGAGACTGCGAGATCGCCCGCGGTCAGCGGGCGGCGGCCGGGGTGCCGACGAGGCGCTCCTGCGGGTCGATCGACCCGAGGTCGCGGACGACCTCGAACCGACCGGCGCGCGCCTGCGCGATGTACATGTTCAGGCGGAGGTGGTGCTGGCCGGGCACGACGGCCGCCGGACCGCCGGGACCTTCCGCGAGCTCCGCGTGGTCCAGCGCGGCGATCACGTCCTCCTGCTTCAGCGTGCCGGCCTCGGCCACCGCGCCGGCCCAGAGCCGCAGGCCGCGGTAGAGCCCGGAGCATGCGCTTCCGCCGGTGAACGCCGCGTCGCCCGGATACAGCGCGTCGTACTGCTCGAGGAGCTTGCGGCTGAACGGGTCCTCGACGGCCTGGTAGTAGTCGAGGCACCCCCACAACCCCTCGACGTGGGCGGCAGGCACCATGTTCAGGAAGTTCTCGTCGAAGTACGTGCAGATGACCTGCCCGCCCCCTCGCGCGAACCCTGAGTCGTGCAGCTCTGCGAAGAACGGCGTCACCCCGGGCGGCACGATGGTGTTGAACACCGCGTCCGCGCCGCTGGCGACGATCCGCTCGACGGTGCCGCGGTAGTCCATGTGATCGAGGGGGAAGTACTCCTCGCCGACGATCGTCCCGCCGTTGGCGGTGACCACCTCGTGGAGACGCGCGTTCATCACGTGCGGCCAGACGTAGTCGGCGGACGGCAGGTAGAACCGCCGCGCGCCGGTCTCGCGCATCATCCACGGGATGAACGGATCGACCTGCTGCGCCGGGACCGGGCCCGTGCAGAAGATGAGCGGATCGGACTCCTGCCCCTCGTACTGCTCGGGGTAGATGTAGAGCGTCCTGCCCTCCGCGACCGCCGGTCCCTTGATGGCCTGCCGCGTCGAGCTGTAGATGCCACCGAAGATGACGTCGACCTGGTCCTCCTGGACGAGCTTGGTCGCACGCGCGGCCGCGACGTCGTCGTCGGTCGCACCGTCCTCCAGATGCAGCTCCACCGGCCGGCCCAGCAGCCCGCCCCGTGCGTTGATGTCGCCGATGACCATCCTGGCCACGTTGGCGTTGGCCACGCCGACGAACGAGAGAGGTCCCGACTCCTCTGCGATGAGACCGACCTTGATGGGGTCGTCAGCCATGTCTCCTCCTTCACATGGCGCCCCGCCGGCCGCCGAATGACGGCTGCAGCAGCGCCCTGATCTCTGGCAGGATGCTCGCGCCGCTCCGGGCCCCATTCATCGGGAGATCACCCCATCTTGGCTCCGCAACTCCGTCTTGCCGAGTTCGTCGCGACGCTGGCCCTTGCGCAGGACAACGCGTTCGGGCAACCGCTGGAGTCGCAGCTGCGGTCGTGCCTGCTGGCCTCCTGGATCTGCGAGGCCGGGGGCTTCGAGAAGGGGGTCTGCGACGACACGTACTGGGTGGCGCTGCTGCGCTACGTCGGCTGCACCGGGCACGCCCACGAGGTCGCGACCGTGTTCGGCGACGAGATCGCGATCCGCGCCCAGACGCTCGTTCACGACGCCGGCAACCCCGAGGAGGTCATGGGCGACGTGGTCGCGTTCGCGACCGCTGGGCGGTCCGACGCGGAGCGCGACGCCATCATCCAGACGCTGCAGGAGACCGCGCACGAGTGGGCCGTCCACAACTTCGCGGCCGGGTGCGAGGTGGCCGACATGCTCGTGCAGCGCCTCGACTTCGGTCCCGGGGTGCGGGACGCGCTGGCCTACACCTTCGAGCGCTGGAGCGGCACCGGCTTCCCGGCCCACGTCGCGGGCGAGGCCATCCCGCTGCCCATGCGGGTCGTCCACCTCAGCCACGACATGGAGGCGATCGCCCGCCTCTTCTCGCCCGAGCGCGCCCTGGAGGCGGCTCGTGAGCGTCGCGACCGGACCTACGACCCGGCGCTCGTGGACCTGTTCGCCGAGCAAGGCCGCGCGTGGTTCGACAGGCTCGGCGGGCTCGAGCCGTGGGACGCCGTCCTCGCTCTCGAGCCCGAGCCCCACCGGGTGCTCGCGGGAGCGGCGCTCGACGACGCCCTGACCGTCGCCGCCGACTTCATCGACATGAAGTCGCCGTACATGGGCGGCCACAGCCGCCGGTGCTCGGAGCTCGCGACCGGCGCGGCCCGCGTCCTCGGGCAGCCCGACGAGGCGGTCGAGGAGTTGCGCCGGGCGGCGCTCGTGCACGACTTCGGCGCCACGGCGGTCTCCAACGCGATCTGGGACAAGCCCGGTCCGCTCACGCGGACGGAGTTCGACCGCGTCGAGTTGCACACGATGCTCACCGAGCAGATGCTGCGACGCTCGCCGGCGCTCGCGGCCCTGAATCCGGTGGCCTCCAGCCACCACGAGAAGTGCGACGGGTCGGGGTACCACACGCGCGGGCGGGCGGACACCAGCGCCGCGGCGGCCTGCGTGCTGGCAGCGACCGAGGTCTACGTGGGATTGACCACCGAGCGCGCCGACCGCCCGGCGTTCTCGGACGCCGACGCGGCCGCCGAGCTACGCCGCCTCGAGGCGGAGGGGATCCTCGAGCCGCGCGCGACCCGCGCCGTGCTCGTCGCCGCCGGCCACGGCGAGCCGGCGGCGCGCACCCGAAAGCGGCCGGAGAACCCGGGCGGGCTGTCCCGCCGGGAGGTCGACGTGCTGCAGCTCGCTGCGCGGGGGCTCACCACCCGCGAGATCGGGGACCGGCTCGTCATCTCACCGAAGACCGCCGACCGCCACATCCAGAACATCTACACCAAGATCAGCGTCTCCTCCCGCGCCGCCGCCGCCCTCTGGGCGATGCAGCACGAGGTCGTCAGCTGAGCGGTGGGTCTGAGCGGGCAGGCCGGCGTCAGGTACAGCCGCAGCCCCCGCCTGCTGTCGCCTCCGCGCCGCAGCAGTCGCTCTTCGCTGCGGGCTCGCAGCAGGTCGCGTGCAGGTCGGAGTCGCAGCACACGGCGTCCGGCTTGCGGGCGCGGACGATCGCGGACCCCGCGCTGCGGTGGACGCGGTGGGTCTCGGTGATGTCGATGTCGGTCAGCCCGGCCGCAACGAGGGCGTCGGTGAACTCCCGGTGAGTGAGGGCTCCGGCGATACAGCCGGTGTACGCGGCCATGTCGGTCTTCGTGGCGGGGTCCATGTCGGGGTCGGCGATGACGTCGGAGACCGCGAGGCGCCCGCCCGGCTTCAGGACGCGTGCGGCCTCGCGGAGAACCCGGTGCTTGTCGGCGGCGAGGTTGATGACGCAGTTGGAGATGACGACGTCGACCGTGTCCGCCGGGAGCGGGATCGCCTCGATGTCGCCCTTGAGCCATTCGACGTTCTCGACGCCCGCCTCGGCCTGGTTGTGGCGCGCGAGGGCGAGCATCTCGTCCAGCTCGTCGAGGCCATAGGCCTTGCCGGTCGGCCCGACGCGGCGCGCGGAGAGCAGCACGTCGATGCCGCCGCCGGAGCCGAGGTCCAGGACGGTCTCGCCCGCATGGAGCTCGGCGACGGCGGTCGGGTTGCCGCAGCCGAGCGAGGCGAGGACGGCGGCGTCAGGCAGCTCGCCGCGCTCCGCGTCGGCGTACAGGCCGGCGCCGAACTCCTCGCGCTGCGCGTCGGAGATGACTGCTGTCTCAGGGCCGCAGCACGAGGCCTGCTCGTGTCCCGCTGCGACTCGCGCGGCGGCTGCGTAGCGCGCGCGCACGGCCTCGCGGGTGGCGATGTGGTCCTGCGTGATCTGTCCGCTCATCTCGTGCCTCCCATGGAACCCCGTCAGCCTCCCAGCCAGGCTGAGAGCGGCGCGAGCGCCTCGGGCCTGACGTAGTAGTACGCCCATAGCCCTTTGCGCTCGGAGTCGACGAGCCCGGCGTCGCGCAGCTTCTTCAGGTGATGGGACAGCGTGGACTGGCCGATCTCGAACAGCGGGACCAGCTCGCACACGCAGACCTTGCCGGCGTGCTTGCGCAGGACATCGACGAGCTGGACGCGGACCGGATCACCCAGGGCCTTGGCGACCGCGGCCATGCGGACGGCGGCGTCACGGTCGACGTCCGGGTAGACGACGGGCTCGCAGCAGGGCTCGCCTGCGGGCCGCTTCTGCTTCGGGGCCAGCGGTAGATCGATGCTCATCGATGCGAACCCTAGCGGGAAATCGGGTGTTCAAGTGGTGAACATCGATTGAACCGACAAGCATCGATGCAATAGCGTTCGGCGTCATGAAGCATGTGCTCTTCGTGTGCAACCACAACGCCGGGCGCTCGCAGATGGCGCAGGCGTTCTTCGAGCGCGACGCCCCCGTCGACGTCCGTGCCGAATCGGCCGGCACAGATCCTGCCCGCCGGGTGTGGCCGGAGGTCGTGCAGGTGATGGCAGAGGTCGGCATCGACATCTCGGGACGCAGGCCGCGCAAGCTGTTGCGCGAGATGCAACTGCATGCCGACTGGGCAGTCACGATGGGCTGCGGCGACGCCTGCCCCTACGTCCCGACGACCGTGCAGGCCTGGGACATCCCCGACCCCGCCGGACGACCGCTGGACGAGGTGCGCGACATCCGGGACCTCATCGAGCGCCAGGTGCACGAGCTGGTGGTCGAGAACCTCGCCGCGATCCGCAGCGACCGCACCGCCCACGAACTGCGCCTCGGCCAGATGCTCCCCGACCTGGCCCAGGAGTTCGACGGGCTGCGCGCCGACGAGGAAATCCGCGCCTGCGCAGACGCCGTGCTGGACGACTACGACGAGGCGCCCGTGCGGTCCTACGTCCTCACCCTCGCGCGGCGCCGCACCCGCGAGTGCCTCCGCTCGGAGGTCTGCGACCCGACTGCGACCGCGAACGCCCGATGAGCGCGCCGGACGACGAGCGCACGATCCCCGTCCACGAGCGGGTCGCTGTGATCACCGACATCCACGGCAACCTCCCGGCGCTGCACGCGGCGCTCGCGCGCATCGACGAGCTGGGGATCGCCGACATCTACTGCGGCGGCGACCTCGTCGGCTACGGCCCGCGCCCCAACGAGGTCTGCGCCCTGATCGAGGCGCGCGCGATCCCCACGATCTACGGCAACTACGACTACGCGATCGCCCGCGACCTCGAGGACTGCGGCTGCGCGTACATCACCCCCCACGACCGCGAGCTCGGCCAGCAGTCCGTCGCCTGGACGCTCGCGCACATCGCCCAGCGATCGAAGGACTTCATGCGCGAACTGCCCTTCGACCTGCGCTTCCGCGTCGGCGACCACGAGGTGCACCTCGTGCACGGCTCACCGCGCAGGGTCAACGAGTATCTCTTCGAGGACAAGCCGGCTCGCCTCTACGAGCGTCTCGCCGGCGCCGAGACCGCCACGGCCTTGGCGTTCGGCCACACGCACAAGCCCTGGGTGCACGACTTCGGCGGCGTGCGCTTCATCAACTGCGGCTCCGTCGGCAAGCCGAAGGACAACGACCCACGGGGCGCCTTCGCCGTCATCGAGCCCGGCGCCGACGCCGTGCACGTCACGATCGAGCGCGTCGCCTACGACGCCGAAGCGGTGGCCGCCGAGGTCCGCCACGCCGGCCTGCCAGGTGAGTTCGCCGACAAGCTCGTGATCGCCGCCTGACGTGACCGCATTGGCCGAGGAGCGCGACGACCGTCAGGCCGCCGTCGGGCCCGCGCCCGAACGCCCGGACCTCTCGCGCCGGATGCTCATGGAGGCGATCGGCACCTTCGCGCTGGTCGTCGCCGGCTGCGGAGCCGTCATCACCGACGCCACACGCGACGGCGCGCTGGGGTCCGTCGGGATCAGCCTCGTGTTCGGGCTGATCATCATGGCCATGATCTACGCCGGCGGGCACCTCTCCGGCGCGCACTACAACCCCGCGGTCACCATGGCCTTCGCGATCGCCCGGCACTTCCCGCCACGCGAAGCCGCGGCCTACATCGGCGCGCAGCTCATCGGCGCGATCGCGGGAGCGCTCCTGCTGCTCGCGGCCTGGCCCGGCAAGCCCGCGCACCTCGGCGCGACGCTCCCCAGCGTGCCGGCGGGAACCGCGCTGGCCTACGAGATCGCCCTCACCGCGATCCTGATGTTCGTCATCACCGCCGTCGCCACCGACACCCGCGCCGTCGGCGCCGCCGCAGCCATCGCCATCGGCGGCACCGTCGCCCTCGACGCCCTCTTCGGCGGCCCCATCACCGGCGCCTCCATGAACCCCGCCCGCAGCATCGGCCCCGCCATCGCCTCCGGCACGCTCACCGACCTGTGGATCTACATCGCAGGCCCCGCCATCGGCGCCGCACTCGGCGTGCTCGGCTACACCGCCGTCCGAGGACAGAGCGCCGCCTTGGGTGCCACCGCGGGCACGTGACGCCGGCTTGGGTTGACAGGCAGCCACATGGCTGCGTATTATGGGCAGCCCGATGGCTGCCTATTCCCACATGGACGAGGCGTTCAGGGCGCTGGCCGACCCGAGTCGGCGGGTCCTGCTCGACAGCCTGAACGAGCGCAACGGCCAGACGCTGCGCGAGCTGTGCTCAGGCCTCGACATGGCTCGCCAGTCGGTGAGCAAGCACCTCGCCGTGCTGGAGGCGGCCAACCTCGTCAGCACCGTCCGCCGCGGCCGGGAGAAGCACCACTACCTCAACGCGGCCCCCATCAACGAGATCGCCGAGCGCTGGATCACGCGCTACGAGCAGGATCGCGTCAACGCGCTCGCCGATCTGAAGAGAGCACTGGAGGACGATCCCGTGGACAAGCCCTCGTTCGTCTACACGACGTACATCAGGACCACGCCCGAGCGGCTCTGGCAGGCCCTCACCGAGCCCGCCTTCACGAAGCGCTACTGGTCGATCACCTTCGACACCGACTGGCAGCCCGGCTCACCCATGAGCTGGGCGCAGCGCGGCCTGGAGATCGCCGACCCGGAGCAGGTCGTGCTCGAGTCCGAGCCCCACCGCAGGCTCTCCTACACCTGGCACACGTTCTCGCCGGAGTGGGCGCAGTCCTACGGCTTCACCGACGAGGCACGCGAGCGCCTCGCCTCCGAGCGGCGCTCCAGGGTCACCTTCGAGATCGAGCCGCTCGACGCCGAGCAGGTGAGGCTCACCGTCGTCCACGACGATCTCGAGCCCGACGGCATGACCGCCTCGATGATCAGCCGGGGCTGGCCGCGGGTTCTCGCCAACCTCAAGACGCTGCTGGAGACCGGCGAGACGCTGCCCGACAACCCCGAGCCGCCGACGCCCGTGAGGCTGGGGCTGACGACGGCATGACCGAGTCGAGCGTGCATCCCGTGAGCACCCCCATCGTCGCCGACCGCGAGGCGTGGCTCGCTGCCCGCCTCGAGCTGCTCGAGGCCGAGAAGGACCTGACGCGGCGCAGCGACGAGGTGGCCCGCCGCCGCCGGCAGCTGCCATGGGTCCGCGTCGAGAGGGACTACCGCTTCGAGACCGATGGCGGCGCCGCCTCGCTCGCGGACCTGTTCGGCGGGCGCTCGCAGCTGCTCGTGTACCACTTCATGTTCGGGCCCGAGTACACGGGCGGCTGCCTGTCGTGCTCGGCGATCGCCGACGGATTCAACGGCTTCGCCGTCCACCTGGAGCACCACGACGTGGCGATCGTCGCGGTGTCACGCGCCCCGATCGCCGAGCTGCAGGCCTACAAGCGACGCATGGGCTGGACCTTCCCCTGGGCCTCGTCACTGGACAGCGACTTCAACTTCGACGTCAACACCGCGTTCACGGAGGACCAGCAGCGCTCCGGGAGCCTCGAGTACAACTACCGCCCGACCGACACGACGTGGCTGTGGGAGCCCGGCGAGAAGGGGGTCGCCGCCGAACACGCCGCGATGTGCGCCACCGACACGGCGACGTACACACGCGAGCGGCCCGGCATGAGCGCGTTCGCACTCGAGAACGGGGTCGTCCACCACACGTACTCGACCTACGCTCGCGGGCTCGATGGGCTCTGGGGCATGTACCAGTGGCTCCACCGGGCGCCGAAGGGGCGTAACGAAGCGGGAGCGTGGTACAGGCGCCGCGACGAGTACCAGCGCGCACCGGCCAGGCCGGACGAACCGGCGTTCATTGCGCCGGTCGGGCCACGAGCGTGATCGCCACCATCAGGAGGGCGAGGAAGCCGTACGCCACACGTGGCCATCGGCGGTCGCTGGTGCGCAGCGCAACGATGCACTGAAGCGCGTAGTACGCCGCGAAGGCTCGGGATGCGACCACGATGATCACGCCGGTCCCGAGCGTTCCCGCGAGGCCCGCCGCAGCGCCCCCGACCAGCAGATACCGCCGCCGACCGCCGAGCGGCGCCCACCCGATCACGCGGAGGTTCCCGACGCCTGCCTCCGTGTCGGCCGTGGCGGCGCTGAACTGGCTCAACACGGCGCACAGGACGAGTGGCAACGCGAGCAGTGGCGCGACGCGCTCGACGAGTTCGAGAAGTCCGCGATCTGCCCCGCCTCGCGTACCGAGCCCCATCAGCGGGGTCGCCAGCGCGACGATCGCGATGTACACGATCGAGGAGATCACTTGAGACAGGCGGCAACCTGCGATCCGGGCCTGGCGGTCGATGTGGCGCAGGTAGCGCACGGTCTCGAAGCCCTGCACCGTGATCACGATGCCTCCCAAGACCAGGAGCACCGGTACGACCCCGGGATCGGGTACCGGAGGGAGACGCAGGCCGCCCCCCACGAGCTGCGAAGCGTCGTTGCCGGCGAACGTCGCGCCGATCGCGAGCACCAGCACCAACACCGAGCCGAGGGCCAGCCGCTCGAGCAGCTCGAGCCCTGCGAGCCCGCGCACCAGCCCGACCGCCGTGATCAGCACGACGAGGACGACGGCGAGCAGGCGCTCGGATGCGCCGGATCCGCTGGCGACGTAGCCGACGACGAACAGGGCGAGGATCCGCAGATACAGCGCGACCGAGATGACGTAGGCGACCACGATCACGAGATCCGACGCGCGGTCGAGCCGTGCCGTGATCGGATCGAGGCCATCTGCGTCTGCCAGAGGCTCGACGACGGCGACGTTGTGGCGTATCGCGATGCCGACCATCCACGCGACCAGGCAGACACCGGCCATCCCGACCACGGCCAGCGCGCCGAGCTCGCGCTCGAGGATCGGGATGATGATCAGGAACCCCGACCCGAAGATCGAAGCCAGCGGCGTGACCGTCGCCAGCCGCACAGCGCGTGCCCGATACCTCGCGGCGTGCGTACCGGCCACAGAGTTGCCAGGCGTAGGGGGCAAAATTCTCCTTACTGGAAACGATCGCGTCGGCTCGATGCCGCGAGGCTTCCGAGTCGAACGGTCGCGTCTGGGATCGGTCGTGCGCCTCCGCTAGTTTGTAGGGAGCGGTCAGGCCCCTTGGCTTGCCGTCAGTCGTACTCGCGTTCGCCGTCGTGCCGGGCAACTCCCGCCACCGCGCCCGCACTCCGAGTCGCGATCCAGCGCGTCCCGTCCCGAGGTCGAGGGAGTCGACCTGGCGGTCCGCGCACCCGCAACCAAGGAGGGCCATCCGTGGCCTCACGATCAAAGACGAAGACCACCATGAGCAAGCTCAACCGTGAGCGCAAGGTGCTCGAGAAGCGGATGGAGAAGAAGGCGCGGAAGGAGCTCCGCAAGCAGGGAGCGCTGGAGCCCGAGGCACCTGAGGCTCAGGAGGAGTGGGAGATGCCGGACGATCCTGACGGCAATGGCGAGCCCGTCGCCTCGGCAAGTCGGACGAGCTAGCCCCAGCCGGGGGCGAGTGGGACGCGCCGGGCCGCCACGGCCCGGGTGCCGTCCCGAACCGCCGGTAGCAACCCTCGCCCGGCGTCTTGCAGATCATCCGCGGCGTGAGCTGATCACGACCGCAACCGCTTGCGAACGTCCGCCAGGATCTCGGCGGACAGCGCGTCGTCGTCGACGGCCCGCGCGAGCTGCAGCGCACCCACGAGCGAGCTGAGCGCGACGACGGCGTCCTCGCGGCTGCCGACGAGGCCCTCCAGCCGCACGAGGTAGTCCTCGACCTGGGCGCTGTAGAGCGCGCGCACGCGCTCGTCGCCACGCGCGGCATCGGGGCCGAGGCCGGCGACGGCGCAGCCGGTCCCCGGCGCGTCGCGGTGCGCCTTGGAGAGGTAGTAGTCCACGAACTCGGCCAGCGGGTCCTCGGCCGCGTCGACGATCACGTCCATCGTCCGCTCCGACCCAGCGAACGCCTGCGCCGCGGCCTCGGAGACGAGCTCGTCGCGCGACCCGAAGTGCTTGTAGAAGCCGCCGTGGGTCAGCCCCGCCGCCTGCATGATCTCGGCGACTCCGGGGGCCTCCGTGCCGGCCTCCCGGATGCGCGTCGCCGCGATGTCGACGATGCGCTGGTGGTTGGCCTTCTTCTCGTCCTGTGAGTGTCCCACGATTTGGATGATAGCCATCAGCCTGTTACGGTGGATGACGAGCATCATCCACATTGGATCCAGGCAGGAGCACGACATGCAGATCAAGGGTTCCGTCGCACTCGTCACCGGCGCCAACCGCGGCATCGGCAGGTCCATCGCCGAGGAGCTCCTGCAGCGCGGCGCATCGAAGGTCTACGCCGCCGTGCGCGACCCCTCGACGGTCACCGACCCGCGCCTCGTCCCCGTGGCCTTCGACGTGACCGACGCGGAGGGCGTCGCCGCCACGGCCGCCGAGCTCGACGACGTGCAGATCGTCGTCAACAACGCCGGCATCGCCCGGCCGGCGACGGCGCTCGGCGCCAGCCTCGACGACGCTCGCGCCGAGCTGGAGACGAACTACCTCGGCCTCGTCTCCACGACCCAGGCCTTCGCGCCCGTGCTGGCCGCCAACGGCGGCGGCGCGTTCGTCAACGTGCTGTCGGTCGCGTCCTGGATCGGATCGCCGACGCTCGCGACCTACGCGGCGTCGAAGTCGGCGGCGTGGGGCTTCACGAACGCCGCCCGCGTCGAGCTCAAGCGCCAGGGCACCCAGGTCGTCGGCGTGCACGTCGGCTTCGTCGACACCGACCTCACGGCCGGGCTGGACACCGACAAGGTCGCGCCCGAGACGGTCGCGACCTCAGCCCTGGACGCACTGGAGCGCGGCGACTCCGAGGCGGCCGTGGACGAGCTCAGCCGCACCGTCAAGGCCAACCTCCACGACGATCACAACCTGATCTACCCCGGCATCGAGGCGGAGTTCGCGCTGGTCGCCTGAGCGGGGTCGCGGACGAGCTCCATCGTCGAGCAGTGCACGCCGCCGCCGTTGCGGTGGACCTCGTCGTAGGCGACGGTGCGCACGTCGACCCCGGCGTCGCGCAACCGCGCGGCGGTCGCCGGGCTGCCCTCGGCCATGAGGACGCGACGCGGGCCGAGAGCAAGCAGGTTCAGGCCCCAGATCTCCCCCGCCTCGGCGGGCACGAGGTCGATCCCCATCGAGGCCAGCCGCGTGAGGAACGTGTACGGAAGGCTGCCGACGTCGGCCAGCGCGAGGTCGACGTCGAGCATCCCGAGGTGCATGTCGAGGTGGATCGTGTAGCCGGGCAGCGGTACGACCACAAGCTCCCATCCGATGCGGGCCAGCACCTCGCGCAGCTGCTCGGCGGCCTCCGGGTTGCAGCGGATCGAGGTGCCGAGCGCCGCCACCCCGTTGCGGAGCTTCACGAACGAGCCGCCCTCGAGCGTCGCGGTGCCGGTCATCGTCGCGAGGATCGGCATGCCCGCCCCGGCGACGACCCGCGTGAGGTCGGCCTCCTCGCCGCGCCGCATGAGGACCGCCATGCGTCCGATGATCGCGCCGCCGGGCACGGTGACGAGGGGGTCGCGGACGTAGACGGACTTGGTGAACGCGTCGTTCATCGCAGGCGCCAGGACGACATCGACGCCCTCGTCGACGAGCGCATGGACCAGTCCGCGGTGCTGGTCGGCGATCCGCTGCAGGTCGGGCGGGCGCCGGTCGGTCCAGTACCAGCGTCCGTCCGGGTCCACGAGCGCGCCCGCCTCCGGATCCCAGGCGTCGGCGCGAACCCGCGCCAGCCCCCGGCTCGGAGGCCGCACGAGGACGCTGCGCAGCACGCCGGTCTCGTCGTGCGCACCCCATCGACGCCCCCAGACCTCCTCGACCGCGTCGAGGAAGGGCGGCTCTGCGGCCGTCGCCATCCTGGTCTGGACGAGGTTCGCGATCACGTGACATTCATACAGTGAGTGGGCGGTACATTTGTACCGGTGCCCGCGACCGACGACCTCAAGCGCACGCGCATCGCCGACGGCGCGCTCGCCGTCATCGCCCGCGTCGGGCCCGACGGGCTGACCCACCGGCTCGTCGCCGCCGAGGCCGGCGTCTCGCTGGCCGCCACCACGCGCTGGTTCTCCTCCAAGGAGGAGATCGTCGAGGCGGCCTTCGTGCGGGCCGTCGACGAGGGCCTGGCCGCGATCGCCGAGCGGCGCGACGAGGTCGACACATGGACGCCGCGGACCGCGCCGACCGAGCTCGCCCGCTCGATCGAGAGGGAATGCACGACCGACCGCGAGCGCACGCTCGTCGGCTACGGACTGTGGGTGGAGGCGCAACGACGGCCGGGCCTGCGCCAGCACGCCGAGCGCTGGACCCTCGCGTACACCGACCTGTACGCGCACCTGCTGCGGTCGCTCGGCGCCACTCGCGACGTCGAGGACACCGCGCGGCTGCTCACCGCCGCGATCGACGGGCTCGTGAGCCAGCAGCTCGCCGCCGAGACGCCGCTCGACGTGCCCGAGGTCGCCCGGATCCTCGCGCCGCTGCTCAGCGCGTCATGACGCACGGGGTCCGCCGCAGCCTCGCGCTCGCGCTCATCGCGCGGATCCCGATCGGGGCGCTGAGCCTGCTCATCGTCCTCGCCGTGCGCCATGCCGGCCATCCCTACGCGGTCGCGGGGCTCGCCAGCGGGGCCTGTGCGCTCGGCATGGCCATCAGCGCGCCGCTCATGGGGCGCGTGGCCGACCGGCTCGGCCAGTCCGTCGTCCTGTACGCCTCGGCGATGGCCACCGCGGTGTCGTTCGTGGCGTTCGCGGCGCTGCCGGACGGCGCGTCGCCCACCATCTACGCGGCCGTCGCGCTCGCCTGCGGCCTCGCGCTCCCTCCCGTGTCGGCGTCCTCCCGCGTCGTCTGGGGCCGGATGCTGGAGGGAGCGGCGTTCCAGCGGATCGTCACGCTCGACGCGTCGCTGCAGGAGCTCGCCTTCCTCATCGGGCCGCTCGTGCTGGTGACGGCGGCGACCCAGTTCACGCCGGACATCGCGCTGGCCGCGACCGGCATCGGGTGGAGCGCCGTCACCGCCGCGTTCGGGGCGCTGCCCGAGACGCGCGCGGTGGGCGGGGCGCCACGGGAGGCATCGACGTCGATCCTCGGGCCGGCGACCGACCGCGGAGTCCGGACGCTGCTCATCGTCGCCGTGTCGCTCGGGTTCTGCATCGGGGCGACCGAGCTGGGGGTCGTCAATCTCGCCGAGACCCACGACGCGCTCGGCCTCGTCGCCGTGCTGTACGGGCTGTGGAGCCTGGGAAGTCTCGTCGGCGGGCTGCTCTCGATCCGCCGGCCGCCGCGGGACATCGTCCGCCGCGCCCAGGCCCTACTCGTGGTCGTCGCGGTCGCGACGGCGGCGCTCGCGCTCGCCCACGACCCGCTGCCGCTCGCGATCGGGCTCCTGTTCGCGGGTGTCGCCAACGCGCCGCTGTTCGGCGCGCTCTACACCGTCATGGCGCGCATCGCGCCTCCCGCGATGGTGACCGAGGCCTACAGCCTGCAGACCGCCGGGCTGACCATCGGCATCGCGGTGGGTGCCGCCGTCGGGGGCGCCATCGCGGGGAGCGAGGGTCCCAGCGGCGTCTTCCTTGTCGCGGCGGCAGGCATGGTGGTCGGCGTCGTGGTCCACCGGTCCAACATGCGCGCGCTGCGCCCCGCCGTGGTGGCCGTGTGATGGACCTCGTCCTGCGGCTCAACGACCAGCAGCGCGTCGTCGTGGACGAGATGCTCGCGCTGCCCGGGCTCCCGGGCGCACTCGATCTCCTGGTCGCGGCCGCCGTCACGCACGACGCGACCCGGCCGCCGGACCCGACGCGGACCGGGCCGCGCCCGCCGGGGCGCCCGCCCACGCCGAGCGACACCTCCGCCCGCGTCGACGAGCACGTCCCGCCGTGCACCGGGCTCGGCGTCGCGCTGCGCGCCGGCGACACGCTGCGCGTGGAGCAGGTCGTCGACGGCCAGGCCGCCGACGTCAACGTCTTCGCCCTCGACGGCTCGGGCCGCCACTTCGACGCCGCGCGCACCCGCGCGAGCACCGGCCTGCGCCCGACGACCGGTGCGGTGCTCATGTCGACGCCGCCGGAGACCGAGCTGCTGGAGATCGTGGCCGACACCGCCGGGCCGCACGACCTCGGCTTCCCCGCCTGCAGCGCCGCGGAGTTCGCGGCGGTGACCGCCCAGCACGATCACTCCAACTGCGTCGACCTCCAGCGCGAGACCCAGCGCCACTGGGGTGTGGCCCCCGACCACGACCCCCTCAATCTCTGGCTGCCCACGGACGTCCTCCCGGACGGCCGCCTGTGCTGGTGGCCCTGCGCGTGCCGGGCCGGCGATCACGTGGACCTGCGCGCGCTCGCCGACGTGCTCGTGATCGTGAACTCCTGCGCCAGCGACCTCTTCGGCAGCTCCCCGTGGGAGCTGGGGCCCGTGCGCGTCATCGTGACCGGCGAGGACCCGGTCGCGCCGGCGAGCCCGACCGGGCCGGAATCCCGTGTGGCGCTGGCGCGACCTCCCCGTCCGGGAGCTCGGCGTCACGATCCCCGACCGGCACCGGCCGCACGTCGAGGCGGTCCGCACGCTGGGCTGGCTCGGCGCGACCGACGACGCGGTCGTCCGCGCGATGCTCCTGCGCTACTGGGAGTCGGCCGTGCTCGGGCTCGACGACGTGTCGCGGTAGCGGCGGCCGACGCCTGACCGTCAGGGCATCGTGCCCGCTGGCTCACGCGGGGACGCCGTCGGGACGGGCGGCGTCGGGGTGGGCGGCGGGGGTGCGGACGGCCCGCGCCGTGCAAGCCGACGCGCAACGAGCGGTATGACGGGAACGAGGGCCGCCGCGAGGATGACGAGCAGCCACAGGCTGGTCGCGTCGGTCCCCGATCCGATGACGTGGACGAGAGCGAGGACATAGGCGCCGAGTGTGAGGCGGTGGATCGTCGCCCAGCGCTCGCGGCCGATCCGGTCACGGAGCCAGTAGGACACTCCGAGCACGGCGGTCATCCAGCCGGCGATCACGCCGAGCCCCGTCCACACCGGTCGGTAGTCGAGCTGGAACGGCACGAGAACTGCGGTCACCCCCGCGTGCAGCCAGGGATCGAGCAGCAGGAAGACCCCATGCGCCGCGATGGCCAGCAACGCGCTCAGCGCGACGTACTGGTGCGTCCGCCGCAGCGCGGCCGCCATCCCCGGTCGTCGACGTGCGCGCGTCGCCATCGCCAGGCCGAGCCCGATCGACGCGCTCACGAGCACGATCGCGATGATCCCCGCGGCGCGTGCGGCGATCCACCAGCCGTAGTCGAACGGATCCGGCGCCGCCGCGATCATGCCGCCGCTCGCGCGGGGAGACGGACCGTGATCGGCTTCGGCCTCAGGCCGACGAGTCGCACACGCTCCTCCCCTTCCAGGACGACTGCTCCACCGACCACTCCAAGCAGCTGGATGGCGCCTCTGGCGCCCGCGAGCAGCGCGGCCTTCGCATCGATCTCGGCGTCGGTCGCCGTGGCACCGATCGCCGTTGCGGCGATCACCCCGGTCCAGGCCGGTGCGCCGGTCGCGGGATCGAGGAGGTGATGGCGAGGCGTCCCGTCGGGAGCCCTCCACAGCCGCACGTCCAGCCCCGAGGTCGCGATCCCCCCGGCGCGCGCCTGGATGCGCGTCGGGGCCCCGCCCCACGGTGAGCGCACGTCGACGGTCCACGGGCGCTCGTCGACGGCGACGCCTCCGAGTGCGAGGTCGCCGCCGCAGTCGACGGCGTAACGCGCAGCGTTCGGCAGCAGACGCGCCGCGGCATCGGCTGCGAACCCCTTTCCGATCCCACCGAGATCGATCCTCACCCCCGCCGGGCGGCTCACCGTCCGCAGATCCGGGCCGACCTCGACGGTCCGCCACGCCTCCGCCGGGGCGGGGCCGGCGGGCGCCCGCGGTGGAGCGTCGCGAAGCGCGGCACGCAGCGCGATCGCGGGCGTGCCGGCGCGCGACGCCGCGTAGCCCGCCCCTTCGAGCGCTCCGAGCAACGTCGGGTCCACGAGGCCGGCGGTGCGCTCGGCACCCCGGATCGCTGCGCGGATCGCGGCGCCCAGATCACGCGAGACGCGCCTGCTCCGCTCGGGGTCCGCGTTCAGCCTGCTCAGCTCGCTGGCCGGGTCGAAGCGGGTGAGCCGGGCCGCGAGCGCATCGATGCGGGAGCGGGCGCGCCGGACCTCGGTCCGCGCGGCGCTCTCCGCGACCGCGTCGGGGAACTCCGCGAGGATGCGCGCGCTCACGCCCATCGTCCGGAATCGCTCGTCGATGATCAGCATCAGTCCGAGGTCCCGGTCGACGGGTTCGCGGGCGCGCCGCGGGAGGACTCCTCGTCCTCGCCGAAGAGGGCCCTGCCGACGTCCACCAGCACGCCGATGCTCTGCGAGAGCTCGTCGTCCTCGCCGCGCGGCACGACCTTCGCCGAAGCGTCCGGCTGCAAGGCGCGCCCGCCGCCCCCGAGCGCCGGATCCTGGCCGGTCGCCATGCGGACGCCGAGGAATCCGCAGAGACCGACGAACGCAGCGGCCACGCCGGCCGCCAACGGCCGTGCACGCGGGCGCCAGCGCACCGGGCGCTGCCGCCGCGGCACCCGACCCGGGATGCTCGATGACATGGGCGCGCACCGTAGGAACCACCCGTAAGCGCGACGCAAGCGCGCCCTATGTCCCGCCTAAGTGTCGGGAGCGCGGTAGATCGCCCCGCGCGCTCGCACCCGGGCCAGCAGCGGCTCGAGCTCGGCGTCGCGCGCGTCGGGCAGCGGCGGCAGCTCGATCGCGCGCGGCCCGGGGTAGCCGAGCGCCGCGCGGACATCGGGGTGCGCGTAGTAGGCGGCGGCGACCGCGAGCCTCAGCGCATCGGTGCCCGCAGGGTCGGCCGGGCGCCCCGCGCGCAGCGCGTCGAGCGCGCCGCGGAGGCCGGGCACGTCGGGCCAGACCAGGTCGAGCTCGGAGGCAGCGGGCAGCCCGGCGCCGCCCGGCAGCAGGCGCGCCGCCTCGCGCGCGAGGAGCTCGGCGGAGACGATGTCCTCGCCGGTCATGCGGCCGCCGCCAGGTGGTCGCCCAGGCGCGAGGCGAGCGCGACGACGGTGCTTGTCGGATTGACGCCGGCCGACGTGACGAACACGCTGCCGTCCGCCACGTAGAGGCCGGGCACGTCGTGCACCTGCAGGTCGCGATCGACCACCGACGTCTCCGGATCGTCGCCCATGCGCGCAGTCCCGAGCAGATGCCAGCCCGACGCGCGCACCGGGACATCCTCCTCCAGGTCGCGCGCGCCGGCGGCCCGCAACGACTCCGCCGCCCGGTCGGCGTGGAAGCGCAGCATCCGCCGCGTGTTCTCCGAGACGGCGTAGTCGACACGCGGCGCGGGCAGCCCGTCGGAGTCCGTGAGCGCGCAGTCGAGCGTCACGCGGTTGGAGTCCTCGGGCAGGTCCTCCGTGAAGATCCCCCAGCTCATCGTCCGGCCCACCCGGTCGCGCATCGCGGCGGCGTGCCCGGCGCCCCACCCGGCCCAGCCCTCGAGCGCGATGCCGACGGGCCCGGCGATCCCGCCGAGGCTCCACTTCGCGCCGCGCACGAACCCGCGCGCGGCGTCCGTCTCGTAGAACTCGTAGGAGACGATCTTCGGGCCCGCGTGCCCGACCCACGACTCCAGCGGCTCGTCGAAGGTCCCGGCGACGGTCGCGAACGGATGCACCATGAGCCGGCGCCCGACGAGGCCGGACCGGTTCGCGAGCTCCGACAGCAGCAGCAGCCGCGGCGTCCCGATCCCGTTCGCGGCGAGCACGACGACCGAGGCCCGGGCGACGTGCGAGCGTCCCTCGCGATCGACGTACTCCACGCCGCTCGCGCGGCCCCGCCCGTCGACGAGCACCCGCGTGGCGCGCGCGCCGGTGCGCAGATCCGCGCCGCCGGCCACCGCGCGGCGCCAGTGCGTGAGGTCCGCGGAGGCCTTCGCCCCCGCCGGGCAGCCCTCCAGGCACGTTCCCCACTGCACGCATGCCGACGGCGCTATGGCGTTCGTCCCCGGCCACCAGTGCCACCCCAGCCCGTCGTGCGCCGCGGCGACCAGCCGCCCGCCGCGCCCGACCGGCAACGGCGGATGCGGGAACGCCGCGGTCGGCGGGAGCGACGGGTCACCGGCCAGTCCGCTCACGCCGAACTCGGCGTCGGTGCGATCGAAGTGCGGGGCGAGATCCGCGTAGGAGATCGGCCAGTCGTCGGCCACGCCGTCGAGCGTGCGGACCCTGAAGTCCGACGGGCGCAGCCGGCACCAGTCGGCGTTGTAAAGGATCGTGCTGCCGCCGACCCCGCCGAACATGAGCGGCGTGATGTCGGCCTCGTCGACGGCGATCGGGTAGTCGGCCGGCGCGCCGCGCACGTTGGGGTCCGCCGACCAGGTGCTGCGCACGGCGATCTCGTAGTCGGCCCGCGCGGCCGGGAAGTCCGCCGGATCGTGCCAGTCGCCCTGCTCCAGGCAGACGACGCGCACCCCGGCGGCGACGAGCCGCGACGCGAGGACGCCCCCGGCCGGTCCTGCGCCGACGATGACGACGTCGGCCGCCGTGGTCAGGCCTCGACGGAATCGACCTCGGCGGCCTCGGCGGCCGCCTCGGCGTCCTGCGGCAGGACCCACGTCGCCGCGTGCGCCCAGCCGATCTCACAGCGGTCGCCCGCCGCGAGCGTCTCGTGACCGTCGGCGATGAGGGTCATCGGGACGCCGTCGGGGGTCTCGACGACACAGGAGACGTGCGGTCCCATGAACGCGACGTCGATCACGTGCGCCGACACGGTCGTCCTGCCCTCGCCGTCGGGCGCGAGCAGCACGGACTCGGGGCGGACGATCAGCGCGACCGGCTGCCCGGCCTCCAGGCCGGGCACGCCCGCCGACGGGATCGTCCCCAGACCGGGGACCTCGACGGCGTAGCGCCCGTCGGCCTCGATCGACCCCACGGTGCCCGCCCGCCGGTTTGAGACCCCGACGAAGTCCGCGACGAACTCCGTCGCCGGGCGCTGGTAGACGTCGCGCGGCGTCCCGAGCTGCTCGATGAGCCCGCCGCGCATGATCGCGACGCGGTCCGACATCGAGAACGCCTCCTCCTGATCGTGCGTCACGTACACGAACGTGATCCCGACCTCGTGCTGGATGCGCTTGAGCTGCAGCTGCAGCTGCTTGCGGAGCTTGAGGTCCAGCGCACCGAGCGGCTCGTCGAGCAGCAGCACCTCGGGGTCCAGGACGAGCGCCCTGGCGAGTGCCACGCGCTGCTGCTGGCCGCCGGAGAGCTCCGCGGGCTTCGCTCCCCCGCGCCCCGTCAGGTCGACGAGCTCGAGCATCTCCCCGACCCTGCGGGCGATCTCCGCCTTGGCGACCTTGCGCTCCTGCAGTCCGAACGCGACGTTGTCGAAGATCGACAGGTGGGGGAACAGCGCGTACTGCTGGAAGACCGTGTTCACCGGGCGCTTGTGCGGGCGCAGCGTCGTGACGTCGCGGCCGTGCACCTCGATGACGCCCTCCGTCGGGTCGACCAGGCCGGCGATCATCCGCAGCGTCGTCGTCTTGCCGCAGCCGCTGGGGCCGATGAGCGAGAAGAACTCGCCGTCGGCGATCTCGACGTCGACGCGGTCGACAGCAGCGACCTCGCCGTAGACCTTGCGCAGCCCCCGCAGGGCGATCGCGACGCTCACTCGGCCGCCTTCCGGCCGAGGCCGAGCATCCCGCCGGCGCCGGTCGGGCGCAGCAGGGTGATGAGGCCGGCGACGAGGAACGTGAGGAGCGTGATCAGCATGAGCCCGGTGCCGATGGCGTTGACCTCCGGCGTGACGTGCAGGCGGATCTTGCCGAGGACGAGGACCGGCAGGGTCTGCGCGTCCGTCCCGCCCAGGAACTGCGACGTGATGACGTCGTCGAGCGAGAACGTCAGGCACAACAGCGCGGAGACGACGACGGCGGGCATGAGCAGCGGCAGCGTGACACGGCGGAACACCCGCCAGCGGTTGGCGCCCAGGTCGGCGGCCGCCTCCTCCAGGGTGGTGCTCATCGTGGCGAAGCGCGCCTGGATGATGATCGTGGCGTAGGCCGAGTTGAAGACGACGTGACCGACGACGATCGCCCCGACGCCCAACCCGATGTTCAGCTCGCTGAAGAGGAGGAACAGCCCGAGCGCGAACACGACCTCCGGCAGCACGATCCGCGAGTAGGTCATCGCGTCGAACCACGCGCGCGCCCGCCCGGAGGCGGTGCGGTACCAGAGCCCGCCGGTGATCGCGAGCACGAGCGAGATCGCCGTGGACAGGACCGCGACCTGCACGCTGATGCCGAAGTTCTTGCGGACGGCCTCGTCGTGGAACGCCTGCTTGTACCAGTCCAGCGTGAAGCCCTCCCACTGCAGGAGCTGGGCGTCCTTGTTCAGGGAGAACACGATCACGAGCAGGATCGGCGCGTAGAGACCGATGAACACGAGTGCGGTGAACAGCACCCGAGGCTTGGGCAGCCGCCGCGTCATGTGGACACCGGCCCGCGCTCGCCGCGGCGCAGGAGCAGCAGCGCGATCATCACGATCGCCGTGAGGACGATCGCGAGCGCCGCGCCGAAGGGGTAGTCGCCGATGCTCAGGAACTGGTCGGCGACCACGTTGCCGATCATGAGCGTCTTGCCGCCGCCGAGGATCTGCGGGATGACGTACTCGCCGGTCGCCGGGATGCCGACGAGGATGCAGCCCGCTGCGATGCCGGGCTTGGCCAGCGGCAGGATGACGCGGCGCAGGACGCGATGGGGCGCGGCGCCGAGGTCGTTGGCTGCGTCGAGCAACGCCGGGTCGATCCGTTCGAGCGCCACGTACAGCGGCAGGATCATGAGCGGCAGGTACGAGTAGGTGATGCCGATCGCCACGCCGAGCGGCGTGAACAGCAGGTGCAGGCCGTCGTCGCCGATGATCCCCAGCGACTCCAGCAGGCGGGCCAGCGGGCCCGAGTCGCCGATGAGGTTGAAGATCCCGTAGATCCGGACGATGAAGCTCGTCCAGAACGGGACCATCACCCCGAACAGCAGGATCAGCTGCCCACGGCCCTTGGTCCTCGCGATCGTGTACGCGACCGGGAACCCGATGATCAGGCACGCGATCGTGGAGCCCGCCGAGAGGATCAGCGAGCGCACGATCGCGTCGAGGTAGAGCCCCTGGAAGACGTTCCCGTAGTTGGAGAGCGTCCAGTCGTACTTGATCTCGTACGTCAGGAGGTCGGTCTGCGCGAACGAGTAGACGACCAGCAGGACGAGCGGCGCGACGAAGAAGAGCGCCGTCCATCCCACGGAGGGCAGGGCGAGCAGCTGGCGGCCGAGGCCCCGCAGACGACCGCTCATGAGGAAACCTCAGGCTCGTCGTTGTGTCGCCCTGCGACACAACGACGACCGAAGACGAAGTCTTCGGCACTCACGAGGACACCTCGAGCCTGTCGTTGTGTCGCCCTGCGACACAACGACGACCGAAGACGAAGTCTTCGGCACTCACGCCGCGAGGAACTGCTCCCACATCTTGCCTCGCTTGGCCGTCTCGACGGGGCCGAGGAAGCCCTCGAACTCGACGCCCTTCAGCGCCTCCTCGTTGTACTTCAGCACCGGGTTGTCCTTGATCGACTTCTTGATGTACGGCTCGGCGGCCTTGACGGTGTAGGCCGGCCCCATCGCGTTGACGAACGACGCGTAGTTCTTGGGGTCGAGGTGGAAGTCCATGAGCGCCCACACGGCCGGCAGCTTGTCGGAGTCGGCGAGCGCCACCCAGCCCTCGAGGTACGCCGGGACACCCTCGGTGGGCTGCACCCAGACGATGTTCTTGTTGCTCTCCTGGGCCAGCGCGATGTCGTAGTCGTAGTCGATCGCGAAGAACACGTCACCCTGGACGAGCGCCTTGGAGAAGTCGGTGTCGATGATCGCCTTGAGGTTCGGCTTCAGCTCCAGCAGCGCCTTCTGCATCGCGTCGAGCTCGGCTGCGTCCTTCGTGTTGACCGAGTAGCCGAGGTACCGCAGCGCCATGCCCTGGATGTCGGAGTCGTACTTGATGGCGGTCGTCTTGCCCTTGTACTTGGCGGCGAGCTCCCACAGCTCCTTCCAGGACGTGGGGCGCTCGGAGATGAGGTCCTTGCGGTACCCGAAGCCGGTGCGGCCGAAGTCCGTCGGGATGCCGTACGGGAAGGCCTTGATGAACTCAGGGCCGACGCCGCTGATGTTCGGCACGCGTGCGGGGTCGAAGGGCTCCAGCAGCCCGGCGAGCTTGAACTGCTCGGAGGCGTTGATGCCGGCGAGGGTGAGGTCGTAGTCGCCCTTGTTCTTCGACAGCTGCGCGATCTGCGCCGCCGTGCCGTCGCCATCGGTGACGTTCTTGACCGTGGCGCCGGGGTACTTGGCGGCGAAGTCCTTGAACTCGTTCGGGCCGTACCAGTCGGGGTACCCGGCCAGGACGAGGTTGCCCTTGACGTCCGCCGCGGGCGTCGGACCCGCGGCCGTGGCCGTGGTCGACGCCTTGGTCGATGCGGAGCCACTGCTGTCGTCGCCGCCGCAGGCCGCCAGGAACGCCGGGAGCGAGGAGACCGCGACCAGACCCCCCGCACCCCGGGTGATCGCTTGCCTGCGGGTGAGCCGCGACGGACGCGGACTGTGCTCGCTCACTGAGTCCCCCTGTAGTGCCACATAGCCAACAGCTGTAGCGGTAGTGTCACGCCGCCTCCACCGCGGCGCAACCTACCGTCCGTACATTGGGCTGCTGTTGCGACTGGACCCGGTGTCGCATCACGCCCCCGGCCGCAGCTCGATGACCGTCGGACCATCGGCCCCGAGCGCCGCGACGACCGCCGGCTCGAGTTCCTCCGCCGTGCCGACGCGTACGCCGCCGACGCCGAATCCACGCGCGATCGCCGGCAGGTCGTGGGTCGTGATGTCGGTCCCGAGGTTCGGGATGCCCGACTCGTCCATCGCGTCGCGGATCTCGCCGTAGCCCGAGTTGTCGTAGACCACGATCGGGAGCGGGAGTCCGAGATCGCGCGCGGTGGCGAGCTCCTGGACGGAGAACATGAAGCCGCCGTCGCCGGCGAGCGCGGCCACCGGCCGGTCGGGCGCGGCGAGCTTGGCGCCGATCGCCATCGGCAGCGCGCAGCCGAGGCACCCGTAGCCGATCGGCATCAGCCACGAGCGGCGGCTGTGCAGCGGCAGGCTGTGGTTCGCGGCGTACGCGGGCTTGGTCGAGTCGGCAGCGACGATCCGATCAGGCGGCAGCGCAGCGTCCAGGGCGGCGACGACGTCGAGGAAGTCCGCGACGCTGGGCGGCCACTCCATGCGGCCGCGCACGTCGGCGACCCGCGCTTCGGCGCGGGCCACGCGCCCGGCGTCGCCGGCGGGGAGCCGCCCGGCAAGCTCGGTCAGCGTTGCCACGGCGTCGCCGAGCAGCCCGATCTCCGCCGGGTAGCGACTGTCGAGCTGGGCGGGGTCGATGTCCGCGCGGATGACGCCGTGGAGCTCGAGCGGCTCGGTCAGCCCCCAGAGCTCGAGGTCGGACAGCTGCGCACCGGCGAGAAGCACGGCGTCGGCCTCGCGCAGGACCGTGTCGACCGGCGGGAAGCTCAGCGCCGAGCCGAGACACAGCGGGTCGTCGTGGTCGATCGCGCCGCGCCCGTTGATGGTCAGGCCGATCGGCGCACCGATGCGACGCGCGATCTCCAGCGCCGCAGCGCCGGCATCGGCCGCGCCGCCGCCGAGCAGGATGAGCGGCCGCTCGGCCGCCGCCAGGCGTCGCGCCGCGTCATCGAGCGCGACCGGATCGGCGACCGGGGGGCCTGCCGCCGGAGGGAGCGGACGCGAGCCGGCGTCCCCGGCGTCGAGCCCGAGCACGTCGAGCGCGATCTCGATGTGCACGGGGCGCGGGCGGGCGGAGGCGAAGACGTCGAACGCGCGGCCGAGGACCTCGGGCAGCTCGTCCGGGTCCGTGACCGAGTGGCTGAAGGCCGTGACCATGGACAGGAGGCCCTGCTGATCGGGGAGATCGTGGATCTCCCCCAGCCCGCGCCGCGACACCGGCACCACGCCGGAGATCACGAGCATCGGAATCGAGTCCTGGTAGGCCTGGGCGATCGGGGTGATCGCGTTCGTCAGCCCCGGGCCGCTGATGAGGGTGCAGACGCCCGGTTGCCCGGTCACGCGCGCCCACGCGTCGGCCATGAAGCCCGCGCCCTGCTCGTGGCGGGGGGTGACGTGGCGGATCGACGAAGCCGTCAGCCCGCGGTAGAGCTCCAGCGTATGGACGCCCGGGATCCCGAAGACCGTCGTGGTCCCCGAACGCTCGAGCTGCTCGATCAACGCAACACCGCAGGAGGTCATCGCGGCCTCCTCCTCGTTGTCCTATTGCCAACGTGCAATGGCGTTAGGCTAACCGCAGATGCTTCGCCTCGCGACGAACGAGTCGCCGTACGGCCCGTTCCCCGCCGCGCTGGAGGCGATCGCCGAC
The DNA here is from genome assembly GCA_963837655.1 of uncultured Solirubrobacterales bacterium. GTDB lineage: Bacteria > Actinomycetota > Thermoleophilia > Solirubrobacterales > Solirubrobacteraceae > CAVVSD01. The sequence continues at coordinate 29,472 of CAWIOK010000013.1, read as the reverse complement.
TGCATGGCGACGGTCCAGCGCTACCCGGAACCGGACACCGCGCTCGTCGAGCGGCTCGCCGCCAAGCACGACCTGGCGCCCGAGCAGATCGCGATCGGCAACGGCGGCGACGCCGTCATCGGCTACCTCACCTCCGCGCTGCTCGGGCCGGGCGACGAGGTCGTCACCGGCTGGCCGTCCTTCCCGACCTACGTGGGCGACGCACGGCGGGCCGGCGCGACACCGGTCCTCACGGCGCTGCGCGCGGACGGCTCGGTCGACCTCGACGCCACGGCGGCGGCGATCACGGCGCGGACGCGACTGATCTGGGTCTGCACGCCGAACAACCCGACCGGCGCGTCCGTCGGTCGCGAGGAGCTCGCGGCGTTCCTGGACGCCGTCCCCGAGGGACCGCTGGTCGTCGTCGACGAGGCGTACTGGGAGTTCGCCGCCGGTCCCGGCCACCCCGACGCCATCGCCGAGCACGTTCGTTCACGCCCGAACGTCGGCTCGCTGCGGACCTTCTCGAAGATGTACGGGCTCGCCGGCCTGCGCATCGGCTGGTTCGCGGGACCCGCCGACGTCGCGGCGACGCTGCGCGCGACGCGCCACTACTACGACGTCACCGACCCGGCGATCGCGGCCGCGCTGGCCAGCGTGGACGACGAGGCGGAGATCGCCCGCCGCCGCGAGGCCAACCGGGCGAACCGCGCGCGGCTGGAGGCGGGGCTGGACGCGCTGCGCATCGACCACCTGCCGTCGGACACGAACTTCGTCTGCGCGGTGGTCGACGACGCGCCGGCCCTCGCCGCGCATCTCGCCGGACACGGCATCCTCGTGCGCTCGCTCGACGACCAGGACCGCCCGGACCTGCTGCGGATCACGGTCGGCGACGCGGACGCGATGGACGCGGTGCTCGCGGCGCTCAGGAGCCGCTGAGCAGCACGTCGCGCAGCACGCCGATCGCCTCGTCGCGGTAGGCCTGATCCGCCCGCGCCGAGTGCCAGGCGGCATGCGGCGTGACGAGCAGGCCCGGCGCCTGCAGGCGCGGGTCGGCGGGGTCGGCGGGCTCCAGCGGCCAGACGTCCCAGGCGGCGCCGCCGAGACGGCCCGCGCGCAGCGCCTCGACCATGGCCTCGAGGTCGACGAGGCCGGGCCGGGCGAGGTTCACGAGGATCGCGGTCGGTCGCATCAGCGCCAGCTCGGCCGCGCCGAGCAGCGGACCGCCGTCCCCGGGCGCGTGCAGCGACACCACGTCGCTCGTCGCCAGCAGCTCGTCGAGAGGGAGCAGCGGCACCCCGGCGCCGGTCGCGTACGGGTCGTGGGCGGCGACCGTCAGCCCGACCGCCTGCGCGATGCCGGCCAGCGCCCGCCCGATGCGCCCGAGCCCGACGATCCCGAGCCGGGCGTCCGCGAAGCGCAGCGGGACGCCCGCCGCGGCGTAGTCCCACCGCCCGTCGCGCACGGCGTCGTCGAGGCGCCACAGGCCGCGCAGCCCAGCCAGCGCGCAGGCCAGCGCGTGCTCGGCGACCTCCTGGGTGCAGTACGTCGGCGTGTTGGCGACGACCAGCCCGCGCCCCCGCAGCCCCGCGACGTCCAGGTGGTCGGTGCCGATCGTGCACGTGAGCACCAGGCGCAGGTTCGGGTACGGCTCGACGTCTGAGAGACCGAGGGGCGGCGTCCCGGTGACGATCGCGACGACGTCGCCCGCCTCCTCCGCACCGACTTCGGCGCGGCAGTCGAGCTCGCCCGCCAGTGCCTCCGCGAAGGGCTCCATGGGGAACCCGCGGTCGATGAACAAGGCGATCAACGCGGCTCGTTGTCCAGGATCGCGCGCACGCAGTCGTTGACCTCGTCGGGCCGGTGGCCGAACGCCGAGCCGTGGCCGAGCCCGCGCAGGAGGTGGAAGTGCCCGTCGGCGGCCAGCAGGGCGACCTCGCGCACGCGCCGCGGCGGCGTCTGCACGTCTTCGGAGAAGGCGACCGCGTGCACCGGGACGCGGACGTTCGGGAGCAGGTCGGTCGAGTCGAAGTCCAGGCAGGCCTGCCACTGGGCGGCGAGCATCGCCCCGTCGCGTGCGGCGAAGTCGCCCTCCACGAACGGCTTGATGCGCGCCCACACCTCGTCGTCGCCCAACGCGTCGGCGGGGTAGTACTGCATCGCGTAGTGGGCGGTCGCGAAGGCCGGCGGCAGCTCGCCGCCCTCGCGGCGCAGTGCGATCTCCGCCTCCTCCCACTCGCGGATGAAGCCTGTCTTGCGCACGCACGTGCCCATGACGACCGCGGCGCGGACCAGGTCGGGGCGATCGTGCGCGAGCTGGACGGCGATGAGCGACCCCATCGACAGCCCGACGAGGAACGCCGGCCCGTCGCAGACCGCCTCGATGAGCGCCGCGGCGTCGGCCGCGTGGACCGGGATGTCCCACGGCGGGCCGGTGGCCGAGGTCGTCGCCCCGGCCCCGCGCGCGTCGTAGGTCGTGTTGCGGTAGCCGGGCTCGAACGCAGGCGTCTGATAGCGGCGCCAGTTGGAGCCGGGGTTGTCCCCAGCGGCCAGCCACAGGACGTCCGGGCCCTCACCGGACTGCTCGTGGTGCAGCGTCACGTCGTCGAGGGCGAGCTCAGCCACGGACGGCGGAGGCGACCGGGTCGCAGAGGAGGGCGAGCAGCTCTGAAGGCGTGGCTGCGCCGAGCGTGTCCGGCACCGAGGACGCGAGGTCGCGCTGCGGATCGACGAGCGCAGCGACCTTGTCGCCCACGACCTGCGCCCAGTCGTCGCTGCCAGGCTCGCCCATGGCCTCCAGCGGCCCCGCGGCGAGGTGGCGCCCGTCGCGCAGCGCGATCTCCACGGCGGTGAGACGGCGCGCGGGGAACGCGGCGGTGAGCTCGCGGTCGATCTCGACGCGCGTGCGCGCAGCGACGCCCGCGACGTCAGGGGCGTCCCACGGGCCGAGCACGTCGCCCACCGTGAAGCCGCCCGTTGCCACGGCGGTGGCGACCGGCCAGACGAGGTTGTACTGCGCCTCCTCGGTCGTCCTCGGGACCACCTTGGCCAGCGCGTCGGCGGCGGCGAAGGTCCGGATCGTCACGGCCTCGACGTCCGCCGCGGCGAGGGGCTCGCCCGCGCGCGCCTCCAGCGCCGCGCGGATGGCGCCCTGCGACCAGCGACAGCACGGATACCCCTTCAGGTAGAGCTCCTCCAGGCGCCAGACGCTGCCGAGGTCGGCGGCGTCCTCGTCGAGGAACGCGGCGTCGACGGACGTGAACCCCGCTCCGGCCATGAGCGCGGAGCTCACCCCGACCGATGCGCCCCACGCGCACGCGTCCTTCGTCATGGCCGGCTGGGCCACCGAGCGCATGATGTGGGCGATCGGCGCGTGATACTCGGCGAGGCCGATCGCGTGGTGGATGGCGGCGGCGTCCAGGCCGAGCAGCCGGGCGGCGGCTGCGGCGGCGCCGAGGCCGCCCCACGCGCCGCTCGCGTGGTAGCCGTCGTCGCGCGCGTGCAGCGCGACGCCGGCGCGGATCGCGATCTCGTAGCCGGCGATGACGGCCGCGAGGAGGTCCTCGTAGGTGGCATCGGCGAGCTGGGCCGCGGCGAGCGCGGCAGGGATGACCACCGCGCCGGGATGACCCTTCGTCAGCCTGTGGCCGTCGTCGTAGTCCAGGACGTTGGCCAGGACGCCGTTGCACCATGCCGCGCCGACCGCGCCGACGCGGCGACCGTCGAGCAGCGCGGTGGCCTCGTCGCCCGGGTGGACCGCCGACGCGTACGCCGCGGCCAGCTCCGACGCGGGCGCCGGCCGTCCGGCGACGCAGACCGCGCCGAGGTCGGCGAGCAGCAGGCGCGCGTGCTCGCGCACGGCGGGCGGGACGTCGGTCAGGCGCAGGTCGCGGACGAACGCGACCTGGGCCCCGGCGGTCATGCCGCGTCGACCTCCGCAGGGCCGTCGACGGAGGCCAGTGCAGCTCGGAGGTCGGCCGCCGCGGCGAGGACCGCTCGGCAGAGGTCCTCCTCGCGCCCGTCGACGCGGAACGTCGGGGCCGAGACGTTCAGCGCGCCGACGATCGACCCGCCGGCGTCGCGCACCGCAGCGGCGGCCGAGACCAGGCCGCTCTCGAACTCCTCGGAGCACAGCACCACCCCGCGCTCGCGGCTCGCTGCGATGCGGTCGTGGAGCGTCGCGACGTCCGTCGGGGTGTTCGGAGCGCGCGCGGTCAGCTCGACGTCGGCGAACAGGAGCTCGAGCGCCGTCCGGTCGTGGTCGAGCAGCAGTGCCTGGCCGGCCGACGTGCAGTAGGCCGGGGTCACGCGTCCGACCCAGCCGACGGCCTCGACGGCGCGGCCGGGTGACTCCGACAGGAGCGTGAGGACGTCGCTGCCCTGCAGGACGGAGAAGTGGGCGCGCTCCTGGGTCTCGATGGCCAGGCGGCGCAGTCGCGGGGCGGCCTCCTCCAGCAGGCGCGGCTCGCCGGCCACCTGCGCGAGCGCGTAGATCCGCCAGCCGAGCCGGTAGGTCAGGGCGTCGCGGTTGCGCTCGACGAGGCCGTACTCCGCGAGGGCCTTCAGGGCACGCGAGACCTGGCTCTTCTCGCGGCCGAGCATCTCGCTGATCCGCGTGACGCCCATGCCGCCGCCCTTCACGGCGTCCTCGGAGCCCAGCGAGAGGAGCACCTCGATGCCACGGCGGATGCTCGTCTCACGGTCGGCCGGCACGAAACCCCGCTTCCCCGGCGAAGGGCCACATACCCAACGCATGTTGAGCGCGAAGATACCATCGGCCCAGGCGACGCTTGACCGTGCAACGGTCGTTGGCGTATAACCATCCCACGTTGGCGGTTCCCTCTCACGCGCCCACCGACGGAGTGGTCCGCGCAGCCGCGGTCCAGCTTGCGCCGGTCCTCGGCGACCTCGCCGGCAACCGCGCGCGCTCGCTCGACGCGCTCGCCTCGGCAGCGGCTCGCGGCGCCCAGCTCGTCGTGCTGCCGGAGCTCTGCACGAGCGGGTACGCGTTCTCCGACCGCGCCGAGGCACGGGCCGTCGCCGAGCCCGCCGACGGGCCGACGGTGCAGGCGTGGCTGCAGGCAGCGAGGCTCCACCGACTCGTCGTCGTCGCGGGGCTGTGCGAGCTCGACGACGATGGCGCGCTACGCAACTCGGCCGTCGTCGTGGACCCCGCCGGCGTCCGCGCCGTCTACCGCAAGGCGCACCTCTGGGACCGCGAGCCGGAGATCTTCGTGCCCGGCGACGCGGCGCCACCCGTCGTGGACACGGCCGCGGGCAGGATCGGCCTGGCCGTCTGCTTCGACGCCGCGTTCCCCGAGCACATCCGCCGCGCCGCCCTGGCGGGCGCCGAGGTCGTCGCGGTCCCGATGAACTCCCCGGCGCCCCCGCACCCGACCCAGCCGATCCCGATCGAGATCGCCATCGCGATGGCCGCGGCCAACGCCAGCCGCGTCTACGTCGTCCAGGCCGACCGCACCGGCGAGGAGCGCGGCGTGCGCTGGGCGCAGGCGAGCGTCGTCGTCGATCCCGACGGCGGCGTGATCGCTGGACCGACCGCCGGCGAGGCGATGCTGGTCGCCGACCTCGATCTCGCCCGCGCGCGCGACAAGTCGTGGGGTGAGCGCAACGACGTCTTCGCCGACCGCCGCCCCGAGCTGTACTCCCTGCCGAGCACACCCACCCAGGAGCCGACACCCCGATGAGCACACCCACGACACGAGGCCTGCTGCAGCGCCTCGAGGATGGTCCCGTCATCTGCGCGGAGGGCTACCTCTTCGAGTTCGAGCGGCGCGGCTACCTGCAGGCCGGCGCGTTCGTCCCCGAGATCGTCCTCGAGGAGCCGGGGCTCGTGGAGGGGCTCAGCCGCGAGTTCGTCCATGCGGGCTCGGACATCGTCGAGGCGTTCACGTACTACGGGCACCGCGAGAAGCTGCGGATGATCGACAAGGAGCACCTGCTCGAGCCGCTCAACCGCGCCGCGCTCGAGATCGCCACGACGGTCGCGCGCGACACCGGGACGCTCTCGGCGGGCAACCTCTGCAACACGAACGCCTTCTCGCCCGACCCCGCGGGCCGGGCGGCGGTGCGCGCGATGTTCACCGAGCAGGTCGAGTGGATGGTCGAGGCGGGCGTCGACATGGTCGTCGGCGAGACGTTCTCCTGGGGCGAGGAGGCGCTCATCGCACTCGACGTCATCCAGGAGAGCGGGCTCCCGTCGGTGATCACGCTGTCGATCCACCGCGCGCCGGAGGTCCGCGAGGGATGGAGCCCGGAGGAGACGTGCCGGCGACTGGCCGACGCCGGCGCCGACGTCGTCGGCGTCAACTGCATCCGCGGCCCGAAGACGATGCTGCCGCTGCTGGGTGCGATCCGCGACGCCGTCGACTGCCACGTGGCCGCGCTGCCGGTGCCCTACCGCACGAGCGAGGCCGAGCCGAGCTTCCAGTCGCTCACCGACGACGGCTGCGAGTGCGAGCTGCCCGGCGGGCGGCCGTTCCCGACCGCGCTCGATCCGCTGCTGATGAACCGCTACGAGATCGCGGAGTTCGCGCGCGACGCGCATGCGCTGGGCGTCGACTACCTCGGCGTCTGCTGCGGCAACGCACCGCATCTCACCCGCAGCATGGCGGAGGCGCTCGGGCGCCGGCCGCCCGCGAGCCGGTTCAGCCCGGACATGACCAAGCACGCGTTCCTCGGCACCGATGCCAAGCTGAAGGACCACAATCTGGCGTACGCCAAGGAGCTCTGACCGATCGACGCCATGGCCAGCACCGAGCAGGGCGACCGACTGAGCCGGATCGACGCGCTGGCCGACGGCTTCCGGGCGCGGGCGCGGGCGCTCGACGACGACGGCGCGTTCCCGGCGGAGAACTTCGCGGAGCTGCGCGAGGCGGGGCTGCTGGCGCTGACCGCGCCCGCGGAGTTCGGCGGCGAGGACCTGTGGTGGGACGGCGGCTACCGCCCGTACTACGAGCTGCTGCACCACCTCGCGCGGATCGACAGCGTCACGGCGCAGCTGCTGCAGGTGCACTCCCACGCGCTCGGGATCCTGTCGCGGCTGGCGTCGCCCGAGCAGGCGCGCACGCTGCTGCCTGCGATCGTGGCCGACGGCCGGCTGCTCGCGTCGGTCGGCAGCGAGGCGCGACCCGGCGGCAAGCTGGCCGACATCGAGCGCACCGAGCTCGAGGAGCACGCCGACGGCTGGCACCTGACGTGCTCGAAGTTCTTCGCGTCGCTCGCCCCTGGCGCGGACGAGCTGCTCGTCTGGACGGCCGTGCCGGGCGCCGGTCGCTACCAGGAGCGCGGTGTCGTGGTGCTCGTGCCACGCGCCGCGGCCGAGGTCACCCTCGTGGACCGGTGGGATGTCCTGGGCATGCGCGCGACGGTGTCGTGGGGCGTGCGGATCGAGGACTACGTCGTGCCACCCGAGCGCCTCATCGGCGCGCCGGGCGCGTGGACGAGCACCGATCCGCGGACCTTCACGCTCGCGTTCGCGGCGAACCACCTCGGGGCCGCGGCTGCCGCGCTGGACTTCACGACGGCCTGGGTGCGCGAGCGTCCCGAGCTGGCCGGCTCGGAGTACACCCGCGTGCTGCTCGGCGGGATGTCCTCGGACCTGTTCGCGGCCGAGAGCGCGATGTGGGCGGCGGCCGACCTCTGGGACGCGGGACGCCACGACGAGGCCGAGCTGGCGTCGATCCGGACGCTGCACCTCGCCAAGCGCCTCGCGCTGGACCTGACGCAGCAGGCCTTCGACGTCTGCGGCGCACGCGCGACCTTCCGCGACCAGCCGCTCGAGCGCCTCTACCGCGACGTCCGCACCTTCACCCTGCACTTCCGCGACGAGCAGTACATGCACCAGGTCGGGCAGGCGATGCTCGACGGGGAGTTCCACGCCAAGGGCTACGCGGGCGCGTCGACGTTCCCGGAGGGGCAGGGGCGGCGGGCGTAGGGGGGCGAAGTCGGTGGTCGTGGTCACTAAGCCGTCATATGCGCGGCTATTCGACCACCACCCATCAGATCGCTCACCTGGCGAGCACGCAGTACGGCGTCGTTGCGCGCCGGCAACTCGAGATCGGCCAGGACGCCGTCGACCACAGGTGCCGCACGGCCCACTTGCATCGTGTGCACCGCGGCGTCTATGCCGTCGGTCACGTCGGCCTCGGCCAGGAGGCGCGCTGGCTGGCGGCGGTGCTCGCGTGCGGCGACGATGCGCTGTTGAGTCACCGCAGCGCGGCGGCTCTCTGGGTCATCCGCCTCGGTGAGCTGTTCAAGCCGGACGTGACGACGGAGGAGCGCCGCCGGCATCCGGGCGTCACGACGCATCGAGCGAGACTGGCGCCGCAGGACCGCATCATCCACCGCGGCATCCCGGTGACCAGCCCGGCACGCACGCTCGTCGACCTGGCCCACCTCCTGGACCACGACGAGCTCGTGCGCACCCTGCGGGAGGCGATGTTCCGCCGTCTCTACGACCCGAAGGCGATCGCGGACGCGCTGACGCGCAGGCCGTCGAAGGCGCTGGCCGACCTGCTCACGGAGGCGAGCGCCACGCAGTCGATGATGGAGGACCGCTTCCTCACGATCTGCACCCGCCACCGCCTGCCACGGCCGAAGACCCAGCACCGCATCGGCGCCAAGCGCTACGACTTCGTGTGGCCGCAGCAGCGGGTCGTCGTCGAGACCGACTCCTGGCTCGCCCACGGCACCCCGTACGCCTTCCAGGCCGACCGCAGCCAGACGAACGCCCTGCAGCTCGCCGGCTGGCTGGTCCTGCGCTTCACCTGGGCGGACCTCACGCGGCGCTCGCGGGAGGTCGCCGCGACCGATCAGCCGGGCGCTCACCCGCTGAACACGTCGAGCACCAGCCCCGCCAGCAGCGCGCCGCGATCGACGAGACTCGGGATCTCGATGCGCTCGCCGCGCGCGCAGGAGTCGTGGCAGATCGGGCCCAGGCCGTCGAGCGTCTCCACCCCGAGCGCCGCGGCGAAGCTCGCGTCCGACCCGCCGCGGGAGCGCTCCGCGACCAGCGGGATGCCGAGCTCGTCGGCCCGCGCACGCGCGAGCGCGAAGAGCCGCCGCGAGCGGTCCTCCTCCAGCGGCGGGCGCGTGAAGCCGCCGCGCAGCGAGACCTCGACGCCCTCGCGCCCCGCCGACCCCACGACTGCGCGAACGCGTCCCAGGAGCGCCTCGGCGGCCGCGAGCATCGGGTGCGCGCAGGTCGACGTGCAGCTCGGCTTCGTCAGGAACCACCTGTCGCGCCGTGCCCGCCCCGGAACACGCCGACGCTCACCCGCGCGCCATCGGCCGAGCACGCCTCGAGCTCCGCGACGAGCGGTGCCAGCGCGGCAACGGCGCTCGCCCCCTCATCCTCGTGTGCGGCGCAGTGCGCGGTGCGCCCGCGCGCCGTCACGTAGAGCGCCCCGACCGCGCCCCGCGCCACGACCACGCCCCCGCCCGGCCAGCCCGCCTCGAGCCCGAGGCACGCGCCAGCCGACCGCGCCTGGTCCTCGATCCAGGCCCGGCTGGCCGGGCTCCCGAGCTCCTCGTCGGGCACCACGAGCACCTCGACCGCCCCGAGCCCGCCCGGCCGGTGCGCCAGCGCCACCCCGAGCGCGTGCGCGGCCATGACGACGCACCCCTTCATGTCGCCGACGCCCGGCCCCAGCAGCCAGTCGCCGTCGCGCGACACCGGCCAGCCCGCGGCCCACACCGTGTCGGCGTGGCCGACCAGGAGGAGCGTCGGCCCCGGTCCCAGCTCGCGCCGCGCGGTGAGCGCGTGGCCCTCGCGGGTCACCTCGAACCCACGCGCCGCGAACAGCGCGCCGAAGCCGTCGCCGACCGCGTCGACGCCCGCCAGGTCGTAGGAGCCGGAGTCGATCGACGCCAGGCGCTCGATCTCGGCCAGCATCGCCGGCAGCTCGCCCGCGAGCTCCTCCCGCAGCGCACGCGCCCCTACCATGGCCGCCCGATGACCTTCGCCCTGCTCGGTCGCTGCACGGACACCGGCCAGCTCGGCGCCGCGGTCACGACGTCGGACCTCGCTGTCGGCGCACGCGTCCCGTTCGCCGCCGCCGGCCTCGCCGTCGCGGTCACCCAGCACCGCACCGACCCCCGCCTGGGGCCGCGGGCACTGGAGCTCCTGCGCTCCGGCTGCACGCCGCGGGAGGCGGTGGACGCCGTCGCCGCATCGACGCCGCACCGCGACTGGCGCCAGGTCGCGGTCCTGGCGGCGGACGGCACCCACGCGGTCTACAACGGCGCCGGGGTCACGCCCCACGTCGCTTCGCTGCCCGGCGAGGGCTGCCTCGCGGTCGGCAACATGCTCGTCGACGACGGCGTCGCGCCCGCGATGACCGAGGCGTTCGCGACCACCGTCGGCCCGCTCGCAACGCGCCTGGTCCAGGGTCTGCGCGCCGGCGAGCGCGCCGGGGGCGAGACCGGCGAGCTGCGTTCCGCCGCGCTGCTCGTCGTCGGGAGCGAGAGCTTCCCGCTCGTGGACCTGCGCATCGACGACGGCCCGGAGCCGCTCGACGCCCTCCTCGAGCTCTGGAAGGCCTACGCGCCCTGGACGCGCGACTTCGTCACCCGCGCGCTCGACCCGGACGCCGCGACCGGGCAGCCCGACCCTCACCCGCGCCCCAGCTCGACGACGACGTAGTCCTCCTCGACCGAGACCGGGTACGTCTCGGCGTGCCGGACCTCCACCGGGTAGGCGCGCACCCGCGTGCGCTCGGGGTCGAACCAGGAGCGGCCCGTGCGGATGCTGAACTCCCACGCGTGCCACGGGCACCGCACGATGTCGCCCGGTCGCCCGTGCTCGTACTCGCCCGGACCGGTCGCTGCGATCGCGGCCAGGATCTGCCCCTCGCAGAGCGGCCCACCCTGATGCGGGCAGCGGTTGCGCAGTGCGAAGAACTCCCCGTCGATGTTGAAGATCCCGATCGAGCGTCCGCCGATCTCGACGATCTTGCGTCCGCCCGGCGGGATCTCGCCGACGCGCGCGACCGGGTGGCTAGCCATCGCCCAGCCGGTACAGCGCATGGGCGTTGTCGCGCATGATCCGGCGCCGCCGGTCCTCGCCCAGCACGCGCGGGATCGCCCGCTCCGGCGAGTCGAAGTCCCAGTGCGGGTAGTCGGTCGCGAAGCAGATCCGGTCGTCCATCCCCATGTGGTCGAACAGCACGGGCAGATCGGCCGTCCGCTCGGGCTCGTCCATCGGCTGCGTCGTCAGCCAGACGTGCTCGCGGATCACCTCGGAAGGCCGGCGATCGAGCTTCGGCGCCTCGGACCCGAGCAGCTCGTACGCGCGGTCCATCCGCCACATGAGCGGCGCGAGCCAGGCGACGCCGCCCTCGATGAGCACGACCCGCAGCTCCGGGAACTCCTCGAAGACGCCCTCGAAGACCAGGCTCGTCAGCTGGTCCTGGAAGGCGGTGGCCATCCCGACCTGGTCCTCGAGGTAGAAGCTCGGGAACCCGGTGCCGGTGAGCGGGCCGCGACCCCAGCCGCCGTAGTGGACGCCGACCGGCAACCCGTGCTCGGCCGCCGCACGGTACAGCGGCCAGTACTTGCGGCGCCCCAGCGGCTCGGCGGTGCGGATGAGCATGAGCACCTGCACGAAGCGGGGGTCCGCGGCGCAGCGATGGATCTCGCGCGCGGCGAGCTCGCCGTCCTCGTAGGCGACGTTGATCGACGCGCGCAGCCGCGGCTCGGGGTCCAGCCACTCCGCTGCCTGCCAGTCGTTGATCGCGGAGGCCAGCGCGGCGCCTGACTCGAGGTCGAGCTGCTCGCCCGCGCCGAGCATCGGCGTGAGGACGCCGTACTCGATCTCGTAGCGATCGAGCAGCTGCTCGCGCATGAACGGCAGGTCGGAGGCGGGCGGCGCGCCGTTCGGCGGCCACGCGTCGGTGCGCGCCGCGCGGGGCGTCGCCCGCGGGTACTCCGAGCCGAGGTAGGAGCGGTCGCCGAGCGTCTCGCGGCTTGCCTCGACCTCGGGCGCCAGGCGCCCACCGGCGCTGCGGCGCCGGCGCCAGGCCTCCGGGAGGTAGGCGTGCAGCGCGGTCTCGGACACGGGCGCGTTGTGGATGTCGCAGTCGACGATCATTCAGAGCCTGTAGTGGGCGCGGGCGTTCTCGGACAGGATCTCAGCGCCGGGGAGTCCGTCGGGCACCGTCCCGAACGCGCCGGGATGGCGGTGCGGCCAGTCGGTCGCGAACATCAGCATCTCAGGCGAGCCGATCTGGTCCACGACCTGGGCGAGCTGCGCCGGAATCCGGCGGGCCGTCCACCGGCTGCAGGCCGACCCGCACGTGCTCGCGGACGTAGGCCGACGGCGCCCGCGCCAGCCACGGCACCTCGCGCCGCAGGCCGCGCCAGCCCTTGTCGGCGCGCCACAGGAACGCGGGCAGCCACGCGAACCCCGCCTCCAGCAGCGCGACGCGCAGCCCCGGGTAGCGGTCGAACGTCCCCTCCGCCACGAGGCTCAGGAGCTGCGACTGGAACGCGGAGGCCATGTCGACGTGCTCCTCGATCCACGTCGACGGCCAGCCCGAGGCGGTCGGCGGCAGTCCCGGCGAGCCGCCGAAGTGCAGCTGGGCGACGAGGTCGTGCTCGGTGATCGCGTCCAACAGCGGCCACCACCCCCGGTTGCCGTACGGCATCGCGGAGCGGACCGGGAGGTGGACGGCGACGAACCCCGGATGCCCGCCCAGGCGGCGGACCTCCGCCGCGGCCATCGCCGGTTGGCCGGTGGGCACCACGAGCGCCGCCCGCACCCGCGCCTCCGGGTCCAGCCACTCGGCGACGAGCCAGTCGTTGACCGCCGACGCCAGCGCTGCGGCCGCGTCGGGGTTGCGGATCGAGTCGACCGCGTAGTCGCACGTGATGACGGCCGTGTCGATACCCAGCGGGTCGAGGACCTGCGCCTGCAGCGACCGCAGCGTCGTCCCGGGCGCCGCTCCCTCGACCGCCGCGAAGTCCCCGCGCGACGTCGCCAGGTTCGGCGGGTGGGCCTGGTCGGTCGGACCGGAGAACTGCGTCGTCCCCAGCACCTCGCGCCAGTGGTCGTCGAGATACGGCTCGAGGACCGAGGTGTCGCGGACGACGGCGTGCACGTCGCAGTCGATCACCGGTCGAGGAGCGGCTCGGTGAGGTAGACGAGGTTGCCCTCGGGATCGTGCAGCCCCCGATAGCGGTACCACTCCGACGCGACGATCTCCCCGGCCCACGGCACCTTCCCGTCGAGCTCGGCGATCGCGTCGTCGAGCGAGTCGACCTCGAACGCGAACGAGTCGATGCCGGGCGGGTTGGCCGCGCCGGTGAAGCGCGGCGCCGGATGCTCGCCCGCCCCGTCCTCCTCGATGAAGTAGATGACGACGTCCCCGGCGCGGAAGCCGGCCCAGCCCTGTCCGCGCTCGTACGGCAGCCGCAGCTCCAGTCCGAGCAGCCCGCCGTAGAACGCGACGAGCGCGTCGACGTCCGTGCAGACGACGTCGATGTTGTCGAGGCGCTTGAGGCGGACGGTCATGAGAAGTCCCTTGCGATCGATGCGGAGGAGGTGCGGGTGTGGACGAGCTCGTCGCCCTCGAACGCCTCGCACACGGTGGACACGTGGTAGTCGGTGGCGTCGGAGGTCATCGTCGCGAGGACCTCGATCCGCGTGGACCACTCCTCGCCGCGCGAGACCTGGATGCGCCGCCTGCACTCGACGGTCATCGACAGCGGGTCCTCGCCGGTGATCGTGAACGTGATCGGGTCGTCGTCGCGATACTCGAGGCCACTCGGGAAGCGCCGCGCGCCCGCGAAGCGCCGCGACATCACGAACGTCGTGGTGCCGGCGACGACATCCTCGGTCACCTCGTGCCTCGGTCGTGCGGGATCGAGGATCTCGACCGCCAGCCGCGGCGCGATCTCCGGTGGTCCGAGCGGCGGGAGCGTGTCGTCGAGCGCGTGCGGCGTGCGCACCGGCAGCTCCAGCGTGCTCGCCCCACCCGTGTGGACCGTCAGGGCGACCGGCGCCGGCGACGGCCACAGCCACGGCCAGTAGCTCGTCGACAGCGCCAGGCGCACCGTGTGCCCGGCGGGCACGGCGTAGGCCACGCTCTTCATCTCGATGCGGACGTCGATCGGCTCGCCGACCGGGACGTCGCGCGCGTGCTCGTGATCGTCGGGATGGCAGAGGTTCAGGAACCCGCGGGTGATGATCGTCGACGCCCCGTCGGGCGCGACATCGCACAGCCGCGCGGCCACGAAGGCCCGCGGCCGGTCCGCGCTCAGCCGTAGCGTCACGATCGGCTGGCCCAGCAGCTCGAAGCGTTCCGCCACCGGTGCGGAGTCGAAGGTCACCGACCGCGCGTCGTCGCGGCGCTGATCGACGGGGATGTCGGCCGGGTTGCCGTACGCGCACCACGCGCCGGCGTCGAGGCCGACCGTCTGCGGGCTGGTGTGGACCAGCTCCCCGTCCCCCGTCGGCGCGGCGGTCAGCCCCTCGGCGTCGAGCACGAGCGCCAGCGGCTCCTCGGCGCGCGCGGGCCAGGACGCCTCGGCGACCCACCTGCCCGGTCGCTCGTCGTAGTCGGCGGCCGGCGCGACGGGCTCCTGCATCCAGGCCCGGAGCATCGGCTCGTCCATGATCCCCGTGTCGCGGCCCTTGAGGTGCTCGTCCCACCAGCGCACGCACTCCTGCAGGAAGCCGATCTCCGGTCCTGGGCGACCGATCTCCGGCCACATGTGCCCCCACGGACCGACGAGCCCCTTCCGCGGGACGTCGAGGTTCGCCAAGAGCCGGAAGACCGCGTCGACGTACGCGTCCGCCCAGCCGGAGACGGCGAGGACGGGCACCTGGATGTCGCCGTAGGACTCGCCGACGGAGCCATGGCGCCAGTAGTCGTCGCGGCGCTGGTGGCGCAGCCACAGCTCGATGAGGTCGACGTTGCCCTCGAGGCGCTTCATCCACATCGACCGCCAGGCGTCCCCGACGATCGCCGGGTCCGGCGGTCGCGCGTTGAACGCGAGCATGACCGACGCCCAGGGCAGCAGGTAGTAGCCGAGGGGGACGCCGCCGAGGTAGTGGACGTCGTTGTCGTAGCGGTCGTCCGTCGAGCAGGCGGTGATGATCGCCGCGAGCTCCGGCGGCCTGCGCGCGGCGACCTGCAGCGAGTTGAACCCGCCCCAGGAGATGCCCATCATCCCGACCTTGCCCGAGCACCAGGGCTGCGCGGCGATCCAGGTCAGGACCTCCAAAGCGTCGTCGCCCTCCTGCTGGGAGTACTCGTCGGTGAGCACGCCGCCCGAGTCGCCGCTGCCGCGGATGTCCACGCGCACGCCCGCGTAGCCGCAGGCGGCGAAGTACGCGTGGTGCATGGCGTCGTCGGCGGCGGTGACGTCGTCCTTGCGGTAGGGCAGGTACTCCAGGACGGCGGGCACCGGCTCGTCGTCCTCCGGCAGCCAGACCCGCGCGCACAGGCGCGTCCCGTCCGACAGCTCGATCCATGCCGGGTCGATCACCCGGACGCCGCGTGTGAGATCGGGGCGCTCGGCCGGCGCCACGTCTACAGGCCGCCCGCCGCGGTCGTCCACGCCGGCCCGGAGCCGGCGGTCATCGCGCCGTCGGGGGCCACGGCCACGGCCCCGACGCGGCTGAACGGCAGCTCGCCCGGCGTGACCTCCTGCACCACCAGCGTGTGCCCCATCGCCTCCAGCTCGCCGCGCACGCGCGCCGGGACACGGGCGTCCACGTACGTCTCGGCGCCCTGCGAGTGCACCCGAGGCGCATCGATCGCCTCCTGGATCGCCAGGCCGTGGCCGACATGGTTGACCATCGTGTTCACGACGCCTGCGAGGATCGGATAGCCGCCGGAGCCCGCCGCGGCGAAGACGCCCCTGCCGTCACGCGCCGCGACGATCGCCGGGACGGCGAAGAACGGCATCTTGCCCGGGGCGATGGAGTTCGCCCGGCCCGGTCGCGGGTCGTAGTTCATCATCGAGTTGTTGAGCAGGACGCCCGTGCCGGGGACCGCGACCTTGGCGCCGAAGTCGTCGCCGATCGTCGTGATGAGCGAGACGAGGTTGCCCTCCGCGTCCGCGACGACGACCTGCGTCGTGCCACGGGCCCCACCGACGGACGGCGGCGGCGCGTCGCGGGGCACGCCGTCCTCGAACGGCCACGGGTCGGCCGTGGCCAGCGGCCGCGGCGAGGCCGCGCCGCGCGCGATGACCGAGGCGCGCAGCGCCGCGAACGCGGGGCTGGCCAGCCCCACCAGCGGCGACGGGACGTGGTCGGGGTCGCCCGCGTAGGTGACGTTGTCGACGAACGCGTGGCCCATCGCCTCGGCCAGCAGATGCAGGTGCTCGGAGCTGCCGGGAGGGGGTGTCCCGAAACGGTCGAGGATGTTCAGCGCCTCGGTGCCGACCTGGTCGTTGGCCGTGATGTAGTCGACGTCGCGGTAGCGCGCGGGCTGTTCGAGCAGCAGCTTCGGCGCGTAGGTCTCGAGGTCGCCGATCGTCAGCATCCCGCCGCCGGACAGGATCTCCGTGGCGATCGCCTCGGCCACGGGGCCGCGGTAGAAGCCGTCGGGGCCGCGCTCGGCGACGCGGCGCAGCGTGTCGGCGAGCTCGCGCTGGTGCAGCCGCTCGCCAGGGTCGTCCTCCGTCCGCGCACGCGGAAGGCGCCCCTCGGGCAGGAGGATGGCGGCGAGCGCGGGCCGGGCGCGGATCTCCTCGACGTGGGCGGCGATGAGCAGGAGGAGGTTCCACGTGACCTCCAGGCCCTCGTCGGCGAGCGCGATCGCGGCGTCCAGCAGCGACGCCCACCGGAGGCGCCCGGCGCGCGCGTGGATCGCGTGCAGACCGGCCACCGCGCCGGGCACGGCGGGCGCGAGGTGGCCCACCGCGTTCGCCTCCCCGGCGACCTCGGGCCAGTCGTAGCCCTCGGGCTCGGGGCCGACCGTCGTGAACATGTCGGGCCTCGCCGCCAGCGGCGCGCGTGGGCCGTGGTCGACCGTCACGAAGGTGCCGCCGGCGAACGCGGCGAGATGGCCGTAGCCGGCGACGCCCGCGTTGTTGGGCTCGGCGACGAAGGAGACGAACGCTGCCGCGACGGCCGCGTCGACGGCGTTGCCGCCGCGCTCAAGCGCGTCGAGACCGGCGCTGACGGCGTGGGGGTTGCCCGCGGAGACGACGCCCTTGCGAGAGGCCACCGGCGAGCGCGTCGCGGACATCTGGCTCAGTCGAGGATCGGGAAGCCGTTGCGACATCGCCATGAGCAGTTGGCAAGATAGCTCACGCGGGTCTGTGTCCTGTCCCGCGCCCTCGACGACGAGGTGAGCAGCATGGGCCGGGTCCGGGCGTTCGTGGCCGTGACGATGGGTGGCTCGTGGCGTGCGCCGCGCTCGGAGCGGGCCCTGCTGTGGCCGCGGGGCGGGTGATCCCGAAGCGCTGCGCGAAGGATGCGCTCGGCAGCGGCTGACCGGCCTACGCTGGGAGCATGTGCGGGATCGCCGCGAGCTACGGAGACGCCGACGGGGCCGCCGGCGAGCGGATGCTGGAGCGACTCGCCCACCGCGGCCCGGACGACACCGGCTCGGTCGCCGTAGCGACCGCGCCTGGCTCGGCCACACGCGCCTCTCGATCGTCGACGTGGAGGGCGGGCAGCAGCCGCTCTCCACGGAGGAGCCGGAGATGTGGCTGGTCGGCAACGGCGAGATCTACAACCACGAGGACGTCCGCCAGACGTTCGACGGGCGCATCTTCACCACGCGCTCCGACAACGAGGTCGCGCTGCACCTGATCTCCGAGCGCGGCGTGGGCGTCATCGACGAGCTGAGCGGGATGTACGCGTTCCTCGCGGCGAGCACCGACGGACGCTTCATCGCGGCGCGCGACCCGGTCGGCATCAAGCCCCTGTACTGGGCACGCCGCGAGGGGGAGATCCGGTTCGCTTCGGAGATGCGCGCATTCGACGCCGGCTGGCTGCCGCTGGTCGAGTTCTTCCCGCCCGGCCACTACTGGACCCCCGACGAGCGGCTCGTGCGTTTCGAGCGCGCGGTGCCCGCCAGCTCCCTGAAGCGGTACCCGGGCCCCGACTCCCCGGACGCGCCGATGCCGGACGACAGCGTGCGGCCGACCCGCGCTCCGAGGCTGTTCGACGACACCTCCTCGATGCTGCTGAACCTCGGACTCGGGCGCTGCGACGCCGTCGTCTACGACCTCCCGGCGCTCGCGACGATGAAGGCCCGCGCTCCCCGCCGGTACGGCGACGTCGCCGGGCTGATCCGCACCGGGGAACGCTACGGCGCGGTACTGCCGAAGGGCAGCGCGCTCACCGGGCCCGTGAACGCAGCCCTCACGGCGATGCGCCGGGACGGAACGATCGCCCGGCTGCAGCGCCCCTGGCTCGAGCTGAACCTCTCGAGCGTCAAGGTGTTCTCGACGCGCTCCTGAGCACGACGAGCGCGAACCCGATCGTCGACGTGCCGCCCGGGGCGAGCAGCCGGTGGCGGGCGGCATCGATCCACGCGCGGACGTCCAGCGCAAGCGGGTCGGAGGCGTGCTCGCGCGCCCAGCGGTCGCCGTTGGCGATGAGCGTCCACTCGTAGCGCTCCCAGTCGGCGGGCGAGCTCGTCGCGACCCACACCGGATCGAGGCCCGCCGCCGTGCACGTCGCCAGCAGGCCCTCGAAGGAGGGCAGCTCGTCCTCCGTCGCCTCCAGCGCCGCGAGGAACGCCGGGTCGGGCGTCCGTGACCAGAAGCCGTCCGCGATCACGACGGCGCCCTCGGGAGCAACCGCGCTGCGTAGCCACGCGAGGCCGGGCCGCAGGCCGCCGAGCGCGTGCAGCGACCCGAGGCAGCAGGCTGCTGCGTAGGTCGCGTCGGGCGCGACGTCCTCCGCGCGTCCGGCGACGAACTCCAGTGCGACACCGGGCGCACGCTGCGCTCCGCGCCGCCGCGCCTCGGCGATCAGGATCTCCGACGTGTCGACGCCGAGCCCGCGGCACCCGTGGCGCTCGGCCAGGTCGACGAGCAGCTCCCCGGCCCCGCAGCCGGCGTCGAGCACCCGGTCGCCGGGGCCGAGCCCCAGCGTGTCGAGCGCCTCGGCGACGCGCGCGGGGTCCAGCGGGTTGTGAAACGGGCGGTCGCCGTGGGTGATCGCGGAGATGCGGTCGCGGTCCACGGCTGGGAGCCTAGTTGCGTCTGTTGCTTCCTCGACGGCGTACGGCGATGATGACGCGCACATGACGACCAAGCTCTCCCCATCCGTGATCATCGGCCGCGCGTTCGCGATCTACCGAACCCAGGTCGCGACGCTGCTGGCGGCGGCCCTGCTGATCTACCTGCTGCAGTTCGTCGTCAACCTCGTGCTGCCCGACAGCTGGGAGTGGATCAGCAGCATCGTGACGCTGATCCTGATCGCGTTCTTCACCGGCATGGTCGTCATGCTCGTCCGCGACCTCCAGGACGGGCACCGCGACAGCTCGATCGGCGAGCTGTTCAGCAGCGTGACACCCGTCTTCGTGCCGGTCATCGTCGTCTCGATCCTGTTCGGGATCGGCGTCGCGATCGGGCTCGTCCTCATCATCATCCCGGGGCTGATCCTGCTGACGATCTGGTCCGTGGCCATCCCGGTCACGGTGGTCGAGAAGCCGGGCATCTTCCGCGCCTTCGGCCGCAGCCGCGAGCTGGTCAAGGGCAACGGCTGGCAGGTCTTCGGCACGATCCTGCTCGTCTGGATCCTCGCCATCGTCTTCGCCGCGATCGGGGCGGGGATCGCCTCGGCGATCGGCGGTGTCATCGGCGCGCTCATCGCGGCGATCGTCAGCGCGCTCATCGCTCCGATCACCGCTCTGACGGCCGCGCTGATCTACTTCGCGCTCCTCGCGGAGAAGGAGCCCCTGACGGGGGCCGAGACGACCACGACCTCCTTCACGGAGCCGTCCGCGGGGACCTCGACGCCCCCGCCCCCGGCCGTCTGAGGACGGCCGCGGCGCGCGATGCGCGCCACCGATGAGCGGCTGACGCAGCGCGTCCGCCGCGGACATGGCCTGCCGTACGTCGCGGCGCTCGACGGCATCCGCGCGGTCGCCGTCGCAGGCGTGGTCCTCTACCACGCCGGCGCCCGCTGGCTGCCGGGCGGCTTCCTCGGCGTCGATCTCTTCTTCGTCCTCAGCGGCTTCCTCATCACGTCGCTGCTGCTCGCGGAGCGCGAGGCGACGGGCCGCATCGACCTCAAGCACTTCTGGATCCGGCGCGCGCGCCGGCTCCTGCCCGCGGCGTTCCTCGTCATCGCGCTGTCGGTGCTCGTCGTCGCGATCTTCGCCCCCGGCGACCTGCGCCAGACGCGGGCGGACGCGATTGCGTCGTTCCTCTACGTCAACAACTGGCACCAGATCCTCGCCGACCAGTCGTACTTCCAGGCGTTCGCGCGGCCATCGCTCTTGCGCCACCTGTGGTCGCTGGCCGTCGAGGAGCAGTTCTACCTGCTGTGGCCGCTCGTGATGGGCATCTGCGTCGCGGCGCTGGGACGGCGGCGCACAGCGATCGTCACGCTCGCCCTCGCCCTGGCCTCCACGGGGCTCATGGCCGTCCTGTTCACGCCTGGCCGCGACCCGTCGCGGGTGTACTACGGCACCGACACGCACGCGACCGGACTGCTGATCGGCGCGCTGCTGGCGTTCGCCTGGCCGCTGTCGATCGCCGCCGTCCGGCGAACCAGGGTGACCGCGCTCGACGTCGGGGGCACCGTCGCCCTCATCGCGCTCGTCGTCGCGATGGCGACGTGGAACGACTTCCGGCCCGGCGTCTACCAGGGCGGCCTGGCGGCGATCGCGGTCGTCACGGCGGTGCTCGTCGGCGCCGTCACCCACGGCGCGACCCGGCTGGGCGCCGTCCTCGGCGCGCAGCCGCTGCGGTGGCTCGGCGAGCGCAGCTACGGCATCTACCTCTGGCACTGGCCGGTGATGGCGATGACCCGCCCCGGGATCGACGTCACGTGGCCGGCCACGGTCGTCGCGGCCATGCAGATCGCGGTGACGCTGCTGCTCGCCGCGGCGTCCTACCGGTGGGTGGAGATGCCGGTCCGCAACCGCACCGCGCTGCCCGCGCTGCGGCGGTGGCTCGACCGGCGCCCGCCCCGCGGGAGGCTCGCGATCGTCGCGTCGCTGCTGCTCGCGCTCATCGTCGGCGTCTCGTTCGTGACGCTGCGCGACACGCCGGTCCAGGCCGCAGCGCCGATCAAGGCGCGGGCCACCCCCGCGGCGCGCATCGCGCCGGCGTCGACCACTCCTGCCGCCGCGTCACGCTCGGGCCCGCGGCGGCCGCTGAGCGTCGGCGCGTCGGTGATGCTCGCGGCACAGCCGGACCTGCGCCGCGACGTCAAGGTCGACGCGGCGGTCGGCCGGCAGGCGCCGGACATCCTCGACCGCCTGCGCAGCTATCGCACCGCGGGCGACCTCCCGACCGCGGTCGCGGTCCAGCTCGGCGAGAACGGGCCGATCACCAGCGACGACATGACGAAGCTGCGGGCGCTGCTGGCGGGCGTGGATCGCGTCGTGCTCGTCAACGTCCGGATCCCGCGCAGGTGGGGGGACGCGGCCAACGACGTCCTCGCCGACGCGGTCAAGGGCTGGCCGCAGGCGCGGATCGCCGACTGGCACGCGGCGAGCGCCGCGCCCGGGGTCCTCTATCCCGACGGGACGCACCCGACGCCCGCGGGCCAGGAGGTCTACGCGCGGGTGGTCGAGCGCGCGCTGGGCGTCTGAGGGTCAGCTCATGAGACCGGCCTCGGTCGCGACGTCCTCCGGCGTCGTCGGCACGAGGCCCTCGGGGATCAGGACGAGCGTCGCTCCGTCCGGCGGGCGCATGGACTCCAGCCGCTCCCAGCCGGAGACCGCGCCGAACCACACATCGCCCGGCTGGATCAGCTCGCTGCCGGCGGTCACGCGCTGCGCCGCGGACGGCACACAGGCGGCGAGCCTGGCCGCGACGTCCGCCGCCGTGCCGGCGCCCCCGGCCGCGACCACGCGCACCGCGTCGAGCGGCTTGTCCAGCGTGCCGCGCACGATCGCGACCGGCGCTGCTGCCGCCAGGGACACCGTCTCCGCCCAGCGCTCCTCCGTGCCGTCCACGACCGCGATGACGAGCGAGGCGCGTAGGTCGTTCGCGGCCAGGACGACCGTCCGGGCCGTGTGATCGGTGACGCGCACGACGGGGTCGACGTCCAAGCCGAGTCGCACGCTGATGCCGGCGAGGCGATCGAGCTCGGCCCGGCGATCGGCGCCCGAGTCGCCTGGCACCTGGAGGAGGATCACGTCGACCACCCCTGTCTCCGGCTCGGCGACTGCGCGAGCGAGGCGCAGCGCGAGCGGCGCGCTGCCGAGGCCCACGACGACGACCAGGACGTGCTCGCCCAGCGCGCGCTCCGCGGGCGGCGGCAGCTCGACGCGTTTGCTGGCCCGCTCGGTGACGAGCGTGGCGACGATCACGCTGACGAGGATCAGGACGAGGACGGCGTTCACGACCGACTCGCTGAACAGGCCGATCTGGAAGCCGACGGTGGTCGCCGCGAGCGTCGCCGCAGCCTGCGGCGTCGACAGCCCGTACACGACGTTGGCCTCCGCCGCCGTCGCGCCCAGAACCGGGCGTGTCAGCTGGGCCGCGATCAGCTTGCCGCCCATGCACGCCACGATGAAGAGCGCGGCGAGCCCGAGCGTCTCGCCCTGGAACATCACGGACGGATCCAGGAGCAGGCCGACCGACACCAGGAAGACGGGCACGAACACCGCCGCGCCGAAGAAGTCGATGCGGTCCATGAGCGGCCCCTCGTTGGGGACCAGGCGGTTCATCGCAAGGCCCGCGAAGAACGCGCCGACGATCCCCTCGATGCCGAACGTCTCCGCGACGACCGCCGCGAGGAGGAACGAGGCGACCGCGATGACGTAGCGCACGGTCCGCTGGGCGCCGAGCAGCGTGAACGTCCACTGGGCCAGCCGCGGCAGGACGAAGAAGCAGACCGTGAGCAGCACGGTCATGCCGAGCACGAGCTCCACCGCGATCTCCGCCGGACTGCCCGTCCCCGACTGCGTCCCCGCGATGACGGCGAGGATGACCAGGGCGATCGTGTCGGTGATCACCGTCGCGCCGACGGCGCTCGCGATGATCGGGTCGTTGCCGAGCCCCGCGTTGCGGACGACCGGGTAGAGGATGAGCGTGTGGGACGCGAGCAGCGAGCCGAGCAGTAGCGCTGCGGCGATCTCCCAGCCGAGCGCCACGCCCGCGAGCGTGCCGAAGAGCATCGGGAAGGCGAAGGTCAGCACGCCGAAGCCGACCGCGGAGTTGCGGTACCGGCGCAGCAGGCCCAGGTCGAGCTCGACGCCCGCGACGAACATCAGGTACAGCAGGCCGAGCTGCCCGAGATCGGGGATCGTCGTGCTGCCCGCGTCGAGGAGGCCGAGTCCGTGCGGCCCGATGAGGAAGCCGCCGACGAGCAGCCCGATCAGTCCCGGGACGCGGGCGCGCTGCATGAGCGGCGGCCCGACGATCACCACCACGAACAGCACCAGGAACTCCCAGGCGCTCCCCTTCGGCGCCTGGAGGGTGACCGCGGCGAGGTTCATGTCTGGTCCGTTCTGAGCAAGGGCGCGTCGTTGTTTATACCGCGTTTCCTGAGCAGCCGGCATCGTGAATTTGCCCGATGATATCCCGGATACCATTTGGTGAAATAGATGGCGGTGTTGCGGGCGGCGAACGCGATCGCAATTCCGATCCAGAGCGGCAGGCCCGGCAGATAGATCAGGAGCACGTTGGCCAATACCATCAGTACGAAGCAGGCGGTCCACGCCCAGCTGATGACGTAGTTGGCCTTCAGCAAGTCGCCGGCAATTGCGCCGTTTCGGCATCGACCACTTCGCGGGCGTATTCCAGCGTGAACGGCCGGCGGATCAGAATCGAACCGAGCGAAATCACCAGCACGCCGGCATCGACCGCCAGTTTCACTTCCGTGCTGCTCACGCCGGTATGAACCAGCGTGACGTAGCAGCCGAGCGCGATGAATACGATCGCCGAGCCGGCGCCGAGCGTCTTGATCGAGCGGCCCTTGAAGACGTCGAGCGCGATCACGGCGAGGCAGATCGCGGCGGAAACGAACAGGCTGGTTGCCGCCGATGCGAACAGCATCAGGGCCGCGAATGCGCCATAGGGGGCAAGGATCAGGAAAATCATCATGGCAGCCTCATGAGGCCAATCTTTACAACGTCAAGATCACCGTAGGCGTGGAGCGAGCGGTGGTCAAGCGAAATCTTTACAGTGTCAAAATAATGTGAGGTGGGAGGGTTATCTCAAGTAATTACAATGGTTTAATGGAATTAATTCGCTTATTGCATTGTCATTCCGGGCCCGCGCGAAGCGGCGCGTCCCGAAATGACGAGGAAGGGGTTTTCCGCGCCGCCTGACGCAGCTGTCACGCCGCGCCGACCCAATTGCCGTGAGAAAGCCGTCGGGCACCCGGTGGCCGAGCTGCACCAGCGCGACGGGGCCGGCTTCGACGTCGGTGGCGTTGAAGACCGCGAGATCGCTGCGGTTCTCGGCGGCGCGCCAGACTGCCGCCAGCAGCCAGCCATCGCCCTCGGCGGCATCGTCGCCGCGGGCGACGAACACCGGCTCGGAGATGGTGTCGCCGGCGGGCAGGGAGAGATATTTGCCGAGCCGGGCGCCCTTGCCGTCGACATGCACGATGCCCGACAGCGCGCCGAACATCGGCAACTGGATCGACGTCATGTGAGGGACCCCCGTTCCCCGTTCAGTTAGTTGACTAACTTAACGGTATCAGAGGCTATGCTGTTGGTGAGATGACTGACTCACTCGATCAACCACTACCTAGGGCAAACGCGAGCGCCTGGTCGCTGGGGCGCGCGTGGTCATCCACCAGCAGGGAGTCGAGAAGACGACGATCGCCGACGTCGCCCGGGAAGCCGACGTCCCGGTTGGCAACGTCTACTACTACTTCAAGACGAAGGATGAGCTCGTCGAGGCGGCGATCGGCAGCCACGTCCAGGACATCCAATCGCTGCTGCGCGCACTCGAGCGCCACCGCACGCCGCAGGCGCGGCTCAAGGGGCTGGTCCGCGAGCTCACCGCCCAGCGCGAGCTCGCAGCCCAGTACGGCTGCCCGCTCGGAAGCCTGTGTTCGGAGCTCGACAAGCGCACCGATGGCCTGCACCTCGCGTGTGCGGAGATGCTGCGACTCCCAATCGACTGGTCCGAGCAACAGTTCCGCCTGATTGGCCGCCGCGACGCCCGCGACCTCGCCGTTGCGCTGATGGCGTCATGCCAGGGAATCGCGCTGCTCACCAACACGTTCAGCGACCCCGAGCTGATGACCCGCGAGGCACGACGCATCGAGCGCTGGATCGACTCGCTGGCTTGACGGTGCGGTCCGTTCGCCGACCACGGCAGAGAATGTGAGCGCAGCCTGGCCTCTGGCAGTACGCTTCAGGTAGGTGTGCCGGGAAGACTGGTCGGCGAGGGTCGTCGTCGATCTAGGAGGAGAGTTGATTCCGGCAGACACAGTCACCAAGCTGAAGGGGCTGGCTGCAGATCGGGGGACCACGCAGATAGCGTCTCCGCGGTTCCGCGCTCTCGCCGTGACGCCTCGTGGTTGGTGCGTATCGGTCGGTGAGGTTGCGGGCCAGGGTCGCGGTCAAGCGCGACGAGCTTGACCGTGCGTTGGCGGGTGGCGTGGACCCCGACCGATCGCCAGAGCTCGCTCTTCGCGCCGTTCGGCTCGTCCGGTACCGCGATCGCCAGTCGCTGGCGCGCTGTCTACGGTTGGTGCTCGGTCAGGGGGAAGGCTCACCTGTGCTTGTTCGCGTGAGCCCGATAGAGATCCAGCACGCCGCGATACGTACTGACCGCGAGGCACTCGTCTCGCTGATCAAAGCGGCTCGAGTGACCCGCTTCCCGTTCTCCCCGAAGGGGCTGCGATTGCGGAGCGGCTGATGAACCGATCTCACTAGCCCGCTGTTCGTGCTGGCGGAGCCGGGGACGATCAGACGCCTCGCGCGGCTTGCCGTCGCGGCGATGGAGCCACCGCCTGGTCCGTGATTGCCTGTCGCCTGCGTGGGCGAGCGCGTCCCGGCCGGCTGTGCGCGGCGGTCGCAGGTTCGCAGGTTTGAGAATTCACCGTCAGCCGCCGAACCGTGATTCTCCATCGGCCCGTATGCCGCGTTGCACGACGAGGCCGCTGTGCGAATCGGCGGCGCGGGCGCACGAGGTTCGATGCCGCGTTGAGGAATGACCGAGTCCCGGCGACTGTCGCATTCTGGGCTTGGGTCCAAGACTCGTTGGGCGGCGGTCACGAGCCGAACGCTCAGTGTGTCGCAAGCGATTTGGGCACGAGCTTGAGTTGAGCGGCCGCCGCGATCCGGTCCTGGGATCGCTACGGTTCCGCCGATGGGGGTCAGGGAGCAGCGCGAGGAGGGGCGTGATGGCGACGGTCGACGCAGGTTCATTTCTGGCGATCGTGCTGGCGGCCGCGCTGGCCGCGGCGATCGTCACCGCGCTCCCACGTCGGTACGCCCCTCCGGTGGTGGTCGTCGAGCTGGTCCTCGGAATCATCCTCGGACCGAACTTCCTCCACCGGGCGCATGTCGACGCGTTTGTCGAGTTCTTCGCCAACCTCGGACTGGGGATGTTGTTCTTCTTCGCCGGCTACGAGATCGATTTCGACCGCGTCCGTGGCCAGGCGCTGAGGCTCGCCGTCTGGGGGTGGCTGATGTCCGTTGCGGTGGCCTACGGGATCGGAGGGGCGCTCGAGGCGTCGGGGTTCGTGATCTCGTTTCTGTTCGCGGGTTCGGCCCTGGCGACGACCGCGATCGGGACGCTGATCCCGACTCTCCGTGACGAAGGCGAGCTGCGGACCCGCTTCGGCACCTATCTGCTGGCGGCCGGCGCAATCGGGGAGTTCGGTCCGATTCTCCTGCTGACACTCGTGCTCCGGACGCACCATGCGATCGGTCGCGCCCTGCCTTTGATCGCGTTCATCGCGCTGGCGGTCGTGATCGCACGTCGTCTCGGTGCGGACCGCGCCGATCGGGTGGTCGGCGATCGAGCGCTCGATCGAGGCCAGTAACCAGCTGGCCGTCCGGCTGGCCGCCCTGCTCGTGTTCGGGCTTGCGGCGCTCGCCGCCCAGCTCGGCCTGGACATCGTGCTCGGCGGCTTCGTCGCCGGGATGATCACTCGCCTGTCCGTGCGTGGCCGAGAGGTCTCGGTGCTGGAGTCAAAGCTCGCGGCGGTCGGATTCGGGCTGCTGATCCCGTTCTTCTTCATCGCGAGCGGCGTCGAGTTCGATCTCGACGCGCTTGTTGGCGAGCCCCAGCGCGCTGCTGAAGCTGCCGCTGTTCCTTGGCCTGTTCCTGCTGGTCCGCGGGCTTCCGGCGCTGCTGCTCTACCGCGGGGTGCTTCCCGCTCGCGATCGGGTCGCTCTCGCGTTCTACTGCGCGACCGCGCTACCGCTTGTCGTCGCGATCACCGACGTGGCGACCGACGGCGGACACATGACCGTCCGGAACGGCAGCCGCGCTGATCGGTGCAGCAATCCTCTCGACCCTGATCTTCCCGTTTGTGGGCAGAGCCTTCCGGCGCACGGGGCAGGCAGAGCGGTTTCCACACTCCGCGGACGAAGCAACGACGATTAGTGCCACTTAGGTACCGCGACTATGGCGCTCTCGCTCATGCTGAACCGGGTGGCACGATTGAGAGGACTTGATTTTTCGATTCAGCGGTGCGGTACCTCTGCCGCCCCAGCGTGATCTTTGCGGACTTGTGGCTGCCGCACGTTGGTCGGAAGCGAGCCTGGGCACGGCCCAAGGTGCCCACCCCGCGTCGAGGGGTGGTGCACACCGACGCGGCCGACCGGTGCGACCCCGTCGTGATCCATTGCAGCGCTGTTCCTGTGGCTCGTCGCGGTGCTCTGCGCGCGGGGGCTAGGCGGGCGGTCCGGGGAGGCCGAGCAAGCTCGATCACCGCGAGCGTCAGCAGCAACCCGCCCACGCCGATGAGGCCCAGTCGCGCGCTGCGCGATCCGGAACCGGCTGCTGATCCCGACCAGGAACAGCACGGTGGCGAGGAACACGGTGTCGCGGATGTACTTGTCCGACGTTGATCCCGCGTCCGCGCCCTTCGCGAACGCTTCGTCCGCCTTCGCGTCGTTGGCCTTGGCGCGGTCTCCTGCGGGATCACGTATTGCGGCATGTATGCCGGCCCGGGAGGCGCGTTGGGGTTGTGCGCTGGGTCGGTGGCCCGCCAGGCCTTGAACGCCGGCCGGTAGCCGGGACGCATCCGCCTGGCGGCCAGCCGCTCGGCGTTGGGGTTTCCGCCTGTGAAGGCGCGTGAACCAGGCTTGAACGAGGCGGAGTCGAGCGTGCGGGTTACGATCGCCTCGAGGTCGGCCCGGTTGGCTTTGGTGCGTTCGGCGGCCGCCTTGGCGAGCTTCACCGAGGACTCGGTGCTCCACTTGGCTGCGGCGTACCCCGAATACGCGGCGAGGACCGCCACGGCCGAGAGCAGCACCGCTTCGACGATCGAGAGCCACCGATCCGTGGCGGGCGTCCTCCTTCTGGGTCGCCGCGGCTTCTGGTGCTCGGCGATCTCCTTGCCGACCTCGGCGGGCGAGAGCCCCTCAGGCACGGTTCACGCGTGTCCGTTCCCGCGAGCCAAAAGCTTCTCGCCGCGCTCGGTGTCCCGGTCAGCCCGTGAGCCCGTCATCGATCGCGACGAGACGCTACGCGCCTCACCCCGTTGGCGTCAATGGTTGCTGGGCGATGAACCTGTGCTGACGGTCGCCAGGGGCTGTGCGTGCCGCCCGTGGTGCGTGGTTGGCGCGAGCACGATCGCTCGCTCGCCGGGATGCAGCTCGAGGTCTGGCCTCGTGCGACGTGGATCTCGCGTTCCTGCGTGATCGCCGACGACGGTGCAGCCCGCGGGCCACGCGATGTCGCTGACCCGACGCCCGCTGGCCGGAGAGCCCGGCAGGATCCGCAGCTCGAGCATTTCGTATCCACGTAATGGTGTGCTGGGAGTGTGAATCGCTGCCGTCGGATCCTTCGGTGCGTATTCGGCCGCTGTGGCTCCCGCCTCGATCCTCGCGTTCCCCCGTGCTGAACCTGCTCTCGAGCGCGCGCAGCACGTCGGCCGCGGGTCAGCCACCCGCGCAGCCACACCGTCGTGCGAGAGCACGGGCAGGCCATCGTGACCGTAGAGCACGAGCTGTCGCCTGGCTCGTTCGAGATCCTCGTCGGCGAACAGGACCTGTGGCTGACGCGCGAGCGTCACCGGCCCGACGAGGCGCTCCCACCGGGCCGGATCGACCGCTGCCCGCTCGGCGACCAGGCTGTCCCCGAACCTCAGAGACTCCCGCCGGGGTCGGCGAGCGGCTGCATGACCTCCGCGACGGTCAACGCCTGCAACGCGCCAATCGCCTTGGGGCGCTCGATGTCGAT
>CAWIOK010000012.1:0-5170 GCA_963837655.1 uncultured Solirubrobacterales bacterium | reverse complement strand
GTGTCCGGTCGCCGTCGCGCCCGACGGATACGCGTCGCGTGGCGCCAGCGAGATCCGCGTCATCGCCGTCGCCATCGACGTCGATCCCGATTCCCGCGAGGCGGTGCGGCACGCCGTGGAGCTCGCCCGCAGATACGACGCGTGCGTGCGCGTGATGACCGCAGTTGCTCCCGACGCCGTCGAGCGCGGGGAGGATCTCCTGCGCGACGTGCTCGCCGACGTGCCGTGCGACGTGGTCGTGGAGACCCAGCTGTGTCAGGGGCCGCCTGGCGAGGCGATCGTCGCGGCGTGCGACGAGGACGTCGACCTGCTCGTGTGCGGCTCGCGGGGCTACGGGCCCGCTCGCGTGGTGCTGCTCGGGACCATCACGGCCTACCTCGTGACGCACTCACGCTGCCCCGTGCTCGTCGTGCCGCGAGGTGGGCGTCAGAGCTCGACGACCCGCCCGGAGGACTCGTCGCGGTGGGCCGCTGCGGTGGAGCTGGCGATCAACGCGCCCTCTGTGCGCAACGTCCAGCCGTGGCGCTTCGTCCTCCACGGCGACGAGCTCGAGCTGCACGTGTCGGAGGACGCGCTGTCGCGGCCGACGGCGATGCGGATGCTACGGACCGTCACGATCTCGTGCGGCGTCGTCCTGCATCACCTCCGGGTCGCCCTGCGAGCCGCAGGGCGAGACGCCGAGGGTCGAGCTCGCGGGCGAGCCGGGGGACGTCAGCGCTGCTCGCGACCGATCCGGCTCGGCGAGCCCCGGCCGCCCGCACCCGCGGCAGAGACGTCTGCGCGCGAAGGCGATCACGCTTGCGTCATACCCAGCGCGCGGTCGTTTCGACGAGCCGGTCGCTGCGCGGGGAGCTGCTCGACCGCCTGGCCGCTCGCGGTGGCCGACGAGGGCGGGTTCCTGGACGTCCTGACGCGGCGATCGCCGCGCCGCACTGCGTGCGAGATGGTCGACTGACGCCGATCGCTGCTGTCGCGCTACAGCTGCCCCGGCGCTCGCCGTGCTGAGCACCGCGGGCGATGCGCACCGAGACCGGCTGGAGGCAGGGCAGGCCCTGTCGGCGCTCTTGCTGGAGGCCGCACTGGAGGGATGCTGGGCCGGATACCTCGACGCGCCGCTCCGCGACGCCACGCCAGCGTGCACGCCTTCGCGCTCTGGTCAGCAGGGGCGAGGTCCCCATGCTCCTCCTGCGCATCGGCCATGCCGTCGCGGCCCCACGGGCGGGCCGGCGCCCCGTCGGTGAGGTGCTCGAGGTCGCGGGCGCACTCCGCGCGCCATCACCCAACCGAGGAGCTCTCACATGACCCTGCACATCGTCGGTCACGACGGAACCGAGCGCGGCGACGACGCCGTCGCTCTGGCACGGGAACTGGCCAGCCCTGTACGACGCGCAGCTGCTCGCCGTGCACGTCATCCCGATGCCGCCGATCCGTGACCGCTTCTCCGGGCCGGTGCTCGACCGGCTCGACGAGGAGGCCGCTCCCGTGCTGCGTCGGCTCCGGGACATGCTCGGCGCCACCCCGGGTCCGCGCCCCGGGCTCATCCACGCGTCGTCGCCGGCCGCAGGCCTCCAGCAGCTCTGCGACGCAGAGGGCGCCGGGCTCGTGACGGTCGGCTCCAGCCACCGCGGGCTCATCGGCCGCGTCCTCGCCGGCATGACCGCCGAGCGCCTCCTGTCCGGAGCGCCGTGCCCGGTGGCGCTGGCGCCGCGCGGATACGCGGCCGCGGAGCACCGTATCGAGCAGGTGGTCGCGCGTACGACGGCAGCCGCGAGTCCGGGCTGGCGCTCGACGTCGCCGCGGAGGTGGCCGCCCTCGCGGGCGTCGCGCTGCGCATCGTCGTGGTGGCCGAGCGGCACGCAGTCCTGTCGACCCCGGCCGCCGCCGAGCTGGTGGACGTCGTCGAGCGCTCCGCCCGCGAGGCGGCCGAGCACCTCCTGGACGAGGCGGCGGCACGGGTGAGCGCGGACGTGAGCCTCGAGCGGCTCGTCGCGATCGGGGAGGCGGGGGCGGCGCTCGCAGCGGCCGTGCGCACGCAGCGGGACCTGCTCGTGGTCGGCTCCCGGCGCTACGGGCCGGCTCGTAGCGTCCTGGTCGGCACCGTCGGCCACCACCTCGCGCACAGCGCGACCTCGCCCGTCCTCGTCGTGCCGCGCGGCATCGAGACGGGCGGCGCCGGCGAGCTGCTCGACACGTCGACCGCCGGCTGATCACCGGCCCAGCCGGAACGGCGGGTACTCGCCGCGCATCAGCGCGACGTACGCCGCCACCCGCACCGACCACCGCGCGATGCCGACCAGGAGGTCGAACACATCACGCGGGTAGCGGCCGGTGAACAGCAGGACGACGCCGGCGACCAGCACGAGGATGCCGAGTAGGCCGGGCGGCTGGACGTTGGTGGAGCCCCAGGTGACCGAGGCGTTCCACCAACCGAAGAACGCTGCGAGCACGGCGAGGTGCGGCAGCGCGAGCAGCCAGGACTTGAACAGCACCTTCACGCGCGACAGACGCTCGGGATACGGGATCTCGAGGTCGGCGGGGTACTCGGGGTCAGACCTCAGCGCGAAGGGCGGGTAGCGATCGGTGCCGATCGTCGCCCAGGCGTAGTAGCCCACGCGCCACGACCAGCGCAGGACGCCGACGTTGAAGTCGAAGATGCTGCGCGGGTTACGCCCCGTGACCAGGATCGCGAAGAACGCCACGACGGTCAGCACGCTGAACCCGATCCAGAGGAAGGCGAGCACGATCAGGTGCGGGATGGCCAGGAACCACTTGACGATCCACAGCCAGCGGCTGAGCGGTTCGTCGAGGTCGGCACGGATGTCCACCGGGTAGCTGAACGCCGCGACGGCGGCCACCTCGGAGGGCGCGCGGGCAGCGACCGGCGCCGCCGCCCCTGCACCGCCGTCCCCGGAGCGCATGCCGAAGACGAGCAGGCCCGCGGCGCGCCCGCGGCCAGGACGCCCGCGGCGAGCAGGCCGATGCCGATCCACAGCAGGATGCCGATCCGCACGCCGACGCTGACGTCTGCGGCGACGTCGCGGGTCGCATCGGCGCGCATGACCACGACCGACCAGCGTCCGCTGCGCGGCTTCCACTCCACCGTCTGCGTTCCCGCGCCGCTGGAGGAGACGACCCAGAAGCGCTGCGACGCAGGCGGTTGCGGGCCCCGTGCACCCGGGACGCGCTCGTATCGCGCCGTGAGGTCGCCGTGATGGTGTCCGACATCTCGGACCTGGTCGTGGTCGACGCCGCGCAGGTACGTCCGCACGTCGGCCGCCGGGGCGATCCCGACGAACAGGGGCGCATCGCCGGCAGGGTCGACGCGGATGCGCGTGGTCGCGTCGAAGGACTCGACGACCACCCTGCGCTCCCGCGCACGTCGCCGAGATCGATCCCCTCGCCGGTCAGCGCGAAGGTACTGGTCGCGAGCCGGGTCGTGGGGGACGTGTAGAAGCCGTCGTGGTCGCGCTGGGTCAGATGCGCGGCGACCAGCGCGATACCGCCCACCAGCAGCGCGGCCGCGACGAGCGCGAGCAGGCTGCCGGCGATGAGCGCCGCGATGCGGCCGGCCCCTGGCGAGGAGCGCCGCGGCGCGGGTGACGGTTGCGCGCCCGGGGTCGTCACGCGCGCGACGGCGTCGCGCGACGGGCCTGCAGCACGGACGCGATGTCCCCCGGCCCAGGGCACACGGATCGGCGGTCTCGTCGCGCGCGTCGGTCTCAGGCATGTGGTCGAAGGGGAAGTGCAGGTCGTCCCGGTGGACGACGCCGCCGAAGATCGCGACCGAGACCGGCTCGACCTCGGGCACCTTCTCCAGCGCGTGGTCCACCTGCTTGCGGGCACTCGCCATCGAGTCCGGCTCCAGGTTCATCGGACCCATGCCGAAGACGAACACCGGGCGGCCGCTCAACGCGAGGGCGGTGCGGTGCAGCAACCGTCGCGCGTCGCGGTGCCAGCGGCCCATGTAGATGGCGCCGCCGATCACGACGGCGTCGTAGGGCTCGAGATCCTGGACGGAGGCCGCGGGCCGCACGTCGACGTCGAGCCCGTGCCCTCGGAGGACCTCTGCCACCTCGTCGGCGACCTCGTGGGTCGAGCCGTGCTTGGAGGCGTAGGCGATGAGGGTCTTGTGTTCCATGCGCCGACCGTACGGTCGCGCGGCGCCGCGGCCATCCGTGGAGGATGCGCTGCGAGGCGAGGGACTTCCACTCGTCGGGTGCGGTGAGCTACGGATCAGGTCGCGCCGCCTCGGGGCGCCGCCGCAGTAGGGTCGGGCACCACCGCCCATGGCCTCGACGGATCTTCACGACGCCAGGCTGAGGCGTCTGATGGAGGCGATGCCGGAGATCATCTCCGAGCTCGACCTCGAGACGCTGCTCACGCGCGTCCTCTCGACGGCCTGCGAGCTGACCGGCGCGCGCTATGCCGCCGTCGGCGTGCTCGACGAGGACCGCCACGCGCTCGAGCGGTTCCTGACCCGCGGCATCGACGAGGAGCGGCGCGCCGAGATCGGCGAGCTTCCGCGTGGACGCGGGGTCCTTGGCGTCCTGATCGAGCATCCGACGGCGCTGCGGCTCGCCGACGTCGGCAGCCACCCCAGTTCCTACGGGTTTCCTCCCGGCCATCCTCCGATGACGACGTTCCTCGGCGTCCCCATCAGGATCCGCGGCGAGGCGTGGGGCAACCTGTACCTCACGGAGAAGGAGGGGGGCGAGTTCACCGCCGAGGACGAGGCGGCCGCCGACCTGCTGGCGACGTGGGTGGGCATCGCGGTCGAGAACGCCCGCCTCTATGACCGCGAACGGCACCGCGCGGCCGAGCTCGAGCAGGCCGTCCGCGGGATGCGGGCGACGACGGACATCGCCAAGGCCGTCGGCGGCGAGATGGAGCTGGAGCGGGTGCTCGAGCTCATCGTCAAGCGCGGCAGGGCGCTGGTGCACGCGGAGTCGCTGAGCATCGCACTGCGCGAGGGCGACGAGCTCGCCGTGCGTGCGGCCTCGGCGACTTCGAGCCCGGTCTCCTCGGTGCGCGGGTCCCGGTGCACGGCTCCCTGGGCGGGCGCGTGCTGCGCCGCAGGCGCTCGCAGCGCCTCGGCGACGTCAGGGCGCAGCTGCGCTACACCCTGAACGACTACATCGATGCCAGCGGCGGGCTGGTCGTCCCGCTCCTC
>CAWIOK010000011.1:0-121283 GCA_963837655.1 uncultured Solirubrobacterales bacterium | reverse complement strand
GTCGGACGGAGGTATCAGATGGGTACGTCAGCGACAGATCCGTGGAACCGGACGAGCGCTCCCGACGTCGCTCCGCAAGCCGCCGCAGCGCCGAGAGCGGAGAGAACGGTTGCGAGTCGAGTCAGCAGCCAGGCAGATCGAGTGACAGATGTGAGAATGGAAGATGTAGAGAGGGAGTGGTCGTATGAAGTTCAGCGCACGAGGAAGGCGGCGTGGTGGTCAGGCTCGGCGTCAGCGCCGGCACGCGCAGCCATGGCTACACCGGCGTGGACGACGACGACGCCGATAGGCCGGGCCGGGCGGCGACAACAGAGCGATTTCGCAGTCAGCCTCCGACGAGTGGCGTTGGGCGGACGAGCGCCCGCGCGTGGACTTGGAGCCGTCCAAGCGCGATCTGGTTCCTGACGTCGCCGGCCCGCTTGGATTCGCTGCTCCGTCTGTCCGATATGCAGGCGAGCTCTCCGTCGTTCCGTCGTGGTCGCTGGGAGTCGGCATAGACCTCGAAGCACATCGTGCTCCCCCTCTTCGATGACGTTGCTTTCCGTGCGCGCCGCGATCGGCGAGCCCGCGTGCAGCGGGGCGCCTGCACGTGGAGTCGCGTTGCTCCGCTGGCCGCCTGCAACACCAGGATCGCTGTCAGTCGCGCCGCGGCCCTCGATGCCCGCCGTCAGGCTGCGGACCTGGTCTCATCGCGCTGGGGCAGGGGGCCTTCGAGCAGCGTCCTGAGCGCCGCGAGCAGCGCCGGCGGGTCGAACGGCTTCCCGAGGAACGCAGACCCAGGGGGAGGCGTCCGCGGTCCTGCAGGACGTCGGCGGTGTAGCCCGAGAGGTACAACGTCCGCACGTCGCCGATGGCCGAGGTCACGCGGCGTGCGAGATCGGGACCGGTGAGGCCGGGCATGATGACGTCGGTGAGGAGCAGGTCGATGGGCTGCTCGCTCTTCGCGATGAGTTCGAGTGCGGCCGCGGGGCTGGCGGCGGAGAGCACGACGTATCCGGCACGTCCCAGGATGTGCTCGATCAGGGAGCGCAGAGCGTCCTCGTCCTCGCAGAGGAGCACCGTCTCGTGACCAACGGGCCGGTCTTCGGGCTCCGCGCCGACCTGCGAGGGCTGGTCGGGCGACGGGACCGTTTGCGGATCGGCCTCGGGAAAGTAGATCTTGAAGGCGGCTCCCATCCCGGGCTCGGAGTAGACCCTGACGTCGCCTCCCGCCTGGCCGACGATGCCGTGCACGGTCGCCAGGCCGAGGCCTGTGCCCTTCCCGACCTCCTTCGTCGTGAAGAACGGCTCGAACAGGCGTGCGGCGGTCGCCGGATCGATGCCGGTCCCGGTGTCCGTCACCGTGAGGCAGGCATAGCGTCCCGCGGCCAGCCCGCTTGGTCCGCCGGCCTCCGTCGGCGGGGCATCGACGGTGTGCGTCTCGATGGTCACCGTGCCGCCCCTGGGCATGGCGTCGCGGGCGTTGAGCACGAGGTTCACGACGACCTGCTCGATCTGCCCGTGGTCCGCAACGATCGGGACCACGTCGCCGAGGAGCGCCACGACGCGGATGTCCTCACCGATGAGGCGTTCGAGCATCGGTAGCAGGCCGTGGACTGCCTCGCCGAGATCGAGGCGCACCGCAGCAGGGGTGCGCTGGCGTGAGAAGTCCAACAGTTGGCCGGTGAGGTCACTCGCGCGCCGCGCGGCGCGCTGGACCTCGCGCAGCTCGTCGGCGCCTGCTCCGTCGCCGATGTGGGCCTGCACTATGGAGCTGTAGCCGGTGATCACGGCCATGAGGTTGTTGAAGTCGTGCGCGATCCCGCCTGCGAGACGCCCGATCGCCTCGATGCGCTGAGCGTGCCCCAGCTTCTCCTCTGTCCGGCGCTGCTCGGTGATGTCCCGCACCATGAACGCAGCCGCAACGATCGTCCCCCGTTCATCGGTGATCGGGAATGCGGTGATCGTGATCGTCGAGGTCTCCCCGCCGGCCGACCGCCGGACGGCCTCCTCGTCGACGATCCGCTCGCCGCGGGCAATGCGTTCGAGCAGCTCGTCCCGGTCGCCACGGCTGTCGGCCACGACGTCACGCACGTCACGCCCGACGGCGTCGTCGGTGGGCACCCCGTAGAGTCGCTCGGCCGCTCCGTTCCAGGACAGCACGATGCCATCGAGGTCCAGGGTGACGATCGTGTCCTGCGCCGATTGGACGACGGCCGCGAGGCGGCGGAGCTCGATGATGTCGTCGGCCCGTTTGGCGGTGATGTCGCTGGCGATGGCGCAACCGGCGACGATCGCGCCGTGCGCGTCGTGGATCGGTGAGATCGACACGTTCAGCGTGAGCTCGTCGCCCGTCGTGGTCCGGCGCACCGCCTCGTAGCGCATGACCTCGGCGTGCTCGAAGACCCGGCTGAGTATGGCCCGCCGGGCCTGTGCGTCGCCGCCCAGCGGACCGATGACATCGTCCACCGAGCGGCCGATCGCCGTGTCGGCGCTGATCTTGAGCAGGGCTGTGGCGCCGTTGTTCCAGCTCAGGATGCGTCCGCCCGGGTCGAAGGAGATGATCGCGTCGGCCGAGCCGGAAACGAGCGCCGCGAGCAGGCCACGGTCGGCGTCGGCGGCGCGACGAGCCGTGATGTCGTGAGCGATCGCAGACGCCCCGACGACCTCGCCCGTCGTGGCGTGGATGGGCGAGACGCTGAGGAGCACGGGCACGGCCCGGCCGTCCTTGTGTACGCGTTCGGTCTCGAAGCGCTCGATGTGCTGCCCGTCGAGCACGCGAGACAGGATCCATTGCTCCTCCCCCGCGCGATCGGGCGGCACCAGGAACGTCACCGGCTGACCGACGGCCTCCGCCCGGGTGTAGCCGTACAGGCGCTCCGCCGCGAGGTTCCAATCGGTGATGATCCCGTGGGTGTCTTTGGCGAGGATCGCGTCGTCGGAGCCTTCCACGATTGCAGCCAGGCGCTGCGAGGTGGCATCGCCCGTCCGCCACCGCAGGTCGTCCCGAGCGACCGTCGAGAAGCCGGCGATCGTGCCGTCGAGGTCGAGGAGCGCGGACACCGAGATCGAGACCGGCACGCAGGTGCCGTCAGCGCGGACGCGCTCGCCCGGGAAGCACGGGACGTGCTCGCCGGCGAGTACCCGGTCGACGATCGCCTGCTCCTCGGTCTCGCGTTCAGCCGGGATGAGCGTCGCTGCCTCTCGACCGATCGTTTCCGCCGCACTGAGACCGTAGAGATGCTCAGCTGCGGCGTTGTACTCGGTGATGATGCCGTCGACCCCGGCGGCCACGGTTGCGTCTTCGGATCCACGGACGATCGCCGCGAGCCGCGCTTCGCCACTGAGTGAGCTCATGGCTGGGCCTCCTGGACGTCAGTTGTCCGGATGCCTATTGCCGAGGTGAGCCCGGCGACTGACGAGGAGGCTACGCCTCCTCGTCAAACCCTGTCGCACCTCATCGCCGCCCCGCGTCTCCCCGGGCACGGGCTCACCAGGAGAGGAAGACGGCGGTTCGAGTCCCCCGTCGGCTCTGGGGTTCGGCTCGGGTTGCTCAGCGCGTGGCCGTGGTGTCGAGCGACGTGGGCGGCGGAATCGCGTGCGCCGGCCGACAGGAGCAGGCCGCGCAGGCGTTCGACGGCGCGCCGGGTCGCCTCGGCGTCACCGAAGAACCGCTGCTGCAGCACGATGCCGTCGAGCAGCGCGGACACGGTGCGAGCGAGGTCGTCGCTGGGCTCGTCGAGCCCCATGCGCATGAGCGCGCGGGCGAGAGCAGGACAGTGAGCGACCTGGTCGTCGACGCGGGTCGCTGGCGTTCAGCTGGACCGCCGCACGCCGCCAGGGCGAGGAGTACGGTCGGGGCATGACTCGAGCGCGATTCGGTTGACACTCGCGAAGGCCGGCTCGGCCGCCCCCACGTCGGGGCGCCGGGACGCCGGCCGCAGGAGGGTGACCCTCAGGGTCGCAACCATCGCCACAGCAGCGCTCGTGAGCGGGCTCGCCGGCCCGTTCGGGCCTGGGACGGCCGCCGCGGTCTCTCCGGCCACGAACTTCACGGAGCTCGCCGACTCGTTCGCCACCGGCGGCACCGTCGTCCTCGCCAACGACATCACCCAGACCGGCCAGGCGCTCAACGTGGGCATCGGCCAGAGCGTCACGCTCGATCTCGACGGCCACACGCTTTCGGTCACCGGCGTCCCGAGTGGCCAGGCGGCGATCGGCGTCCCCGCGGGCACCACTCTGATCGTCGAGGACACGCCCGGCGGTGGCAGCATCACGGCCGTCGGCGGCGCCGGCGGAGCAGGCATCGGCGGCGGACGCGGTGCGAACGGCGTGAACTCTCCGCCGTCGGGCTCCGTGGGCTTCGTCGGCCCGGCCGGCTCGGCCGGTACGGTCACCGGCGGCAACGGGCTTCCCGGCGGTACCGGGAACCCGGGAGGCACCGGCGGAGCCGGTGGAGCGGTGGCCGGCACGGCTCCCGTCGCCACTGGCGGTGACGGCGCGACCGGTGGCAACGGCACCCCCGGCGCCAACGGCGGCAGCGGCGGCAGCGGCGGCAGCGCTGTGACCACCGGCGCAGGCGGTGTCGGCCTTGGCGGCAACGGCGGCGCAGGCGGCACAGGCGGCACCGGCTCCAGCGACGGCGGCGCCGGGGGCGCCGGCGGTGCCGGCGCGAGCACGAGCGGCGTCGGCGCCGGCGGCGACGGGGGCGACGGCGGCGACGGCGGCGAAGGTGCCCCCGGTGGCGCAGGCGTCGGCACGGGCGTCGTGACCTTGTTGGGCGGCACGATCACCGCGACGGGTGGCTCCGGCGGTGCCGGCATCGGCGGCGGCCTCGGAGGCAACGGCGACAACGGCGGCAACGGCGGCGTCGGCGGTGCCGGCGGCGCCGGCACCGGAGCCGGCGGCACGGGCATCGGCGGTGCGGGCGGCATCGGCGGGTCGGGTGACACCGGCGGACCCGGCGGCACCGGCGGGTCCGGCGGCACGGTGACCGTCCTCGGCGAAGCTGTCATCGGAGTCACGGCGACCGGCGGCATCGGAGCGCAGGACATCGGCGGCGGGGCCGGAGGTACGAGCGGCGCCGGTGGCACCGCCGGCGCGAACGGCGCGAACGGAGCGGCCGCCGCGTTCTCGACGCCGTTGCCCGTGTCGGCAGTGGGCGCCGGCGCACCCGGAGCGCAGGGCGCCAGCGGAACCGTCGCCTACGGCCCGCACCCGCCCACCGGGGTGTCGGCGACCGCGGGGCACGCGTCGGCCGCGGTCAGCTTCAGCGCGCCGAGCGACACCGGCAGCAGCGCCATCATCAGCTACTCGGTCACCGCGACCGACGCCACCGATCCGTCGCGCGGCGGGCAACAGCAGACCGGGGCGGGAAGCCCCATCATCGTGGGCGGGCTGACGAAGGGCGACGACTACACCTTCAGCGTGACGGCCACCAACGGCGTCGGTATCGGAGCGCGGTCCGCCTCGTCGATCGCCGTGACCGCCGCGGACAAGCCGACGACGACCGGCCTCGTCGGCAGCGCCAGCCCCTCGGCGCCCGGGCAGACCGTCACCTTCACGGCGACGGTGGCCCCGGCGCCCGGCGGCGGTGCCGTCACGTTCGCGGTCGACGGGACGGCCCTGGCCGGCTGCGGCGCACGGGCCGTCGACCCGGCGACGGGGCGGGCGACCTGTCAGATCTCGAGCCTGACCGCGGGCACGCACTCGGTCGTGGCCGGCTACGGCGGCGACGCCTTCCACACCGGGTCGACGTCCGCGGCGCTGACCCAGTCCGTCGTGGCGGCGCCGGCAGCGAGCCTGTACCCGACCGACGCGGTGATCATCGCCGGCCTGGAGCACGTCACCCGGACCAGGCGCTCGAGCCGGACACTTACGTTCACCCAGGGCATCGCCACCAAGGGGACGATCAGCTGGCGGCTGGACGTCAGCCCGTACGTGCCGAAGAGATCCGCACGCTCAGCCGCGCGCCGCACACCCATCAGGCTCGGCACCGGGGGGCCCACCGCGGCCACACCCACCACGATCCGGCACACCATCCGCCTGGGGGCCCGCGCGCGCACTGCGATCAGGCGTCACGGCCGCGACCGGCTCGTCCTGCGGACCAAGCTGCGGCTGCCCAACGGCCGGACCATCCACGCGACGAAGACCCTCGGCAGAGCCCGCCGCTGAGCGACGGGGCGCGGACCCTCGTCCTGAACCGCGACGCCGACGCACGGCGAGACCGCCTTCTTGGACGGCTTCCCGACCCGCTCGAGCTACGACCGCGACGGGTACCCGCCGGCTTTGGGTCTGCTGCGACGGGGTCCGGTCCCGATACGACTTCTACTGGGCGCGGCCCGCCGGCTGTCGCTCAGCTCGGCATCACGTGGCCGTGGGAGGATCGCGCGATGACCATCGTGCTGCGTGAGATGACGCGCGATGCGGCCGACGCGATCCTCGCCGGCGAGCGGCTCGGTGGCGTGCGCGTCGCTGACGACTACCCGACGGAGTTCTCGGCGGGCGTGGCGCAGTACGTCGGCGCCGTGGGGCAGTTTGGCCCCTACTTCCTCCAGCGCCTTGAAGATGATCTCGTGGTCGGCGAGATCGGCGGCGCGTTCGTCGATGAGGAGGGGACGATCGAGATCGGCTACGCGGTGGTCGAGTCGCAGTGGAACCGCGGGTACGCGACCGCGGCAGTCGAGGCGCTCGTGGAGACGGCGCGCGAGGCCTCTGAGGTGCGTCGCATCGTGGCTCGCGCGCCGCTGGAGCGTCCCGCGAGCGGCCGCGTGCTCGAGAAGGCGGGCTTCGCGATCGTGCGCGAGATCGATGATGCCGACGAGGACGGCAACGTCGTGCGCGTCGAGGAATGGGAGCTCGTGGTCTAGTAGCTCCACGGCGCACGTCGCGCCGCTCGTCTTCCGGGCAGCCCCGCCGCGTCGATCGAGGATCCTCCCTCGCCGAGCCGGTCGGCCGACACGTTCCCGGGGTCCCAGGCTCGCTTTGGGTGCGGCGTCGCGTGCGTCCCGGACGTCGCGGGCGAGGTGCTCGCGGACGGCGCCGAGCGGCGAGGTCCGCGTCCTCCAGCGCGATGGCCTCGCACATCCTTGCCCGCGTCGACCTGCTCGCGATTCCTGTCCGTGTGGCCATCTCGACCGTGGAACCCGTGCTGATCGCCGAGTCGGGTCGCCCCGCGTGGCACGCTACGACGCGAACACCGCGCACGCGGCGTAGTGTCGGGCCGATGATCGAACGTGCACCCTTCGGGACCACCGGGCACGAGTCGTCCCGCGCGATCTTCGGCGCCGCAGCGCTGGCGCGCGCCCCCAAACGCGACGCGGACCGCGCGCTGGAGCTGCTGCTCGCGCACGGCGTGAACCACATCGACGTCGCGGCGCGCTACGGCGACGCGGAGCTGCGCATCGCCAGCTGGCTGCGCCGACACCCGGGCGAGTTCTTCGTGGCGACCAAGACCGGTGAACGCACCTACCGCGGCGCGCGGGAGGAGATCCGTCGCTCGCTCCAACGACTCGGCGTGGACCACATCGACTCCATCCAACTGCACAACCTCACAGACGTCATCGAGTGGGAGACGGCGCTCGGCGCC
Source organism: uncultured Solirubrobacterales bacterium (assembly GCA_963837655.1). GTDB lineage: Bacteria > Actinomycetota > Thermoleophilia > Solirubrobacterales > Solirubrobacteraceae > CAVVSD01. Next base: position 113,716 of record CAWIOK010000011.1, on the reverse strand, counting down.
GGCGGTGCGCTGGAGGCGGCGATCGAGGCGCGCGAGGAAGGGCTCGTGCGGTTCATCGGCGTGACCGGCCACGGCCTGTCGGTGCCCGAGATGCACCGGCTCAGCCTCGAGCGCTTCGCGTTCGACTCGGTCCTGTGCCCCTACAACTTCGTCCAGATGCAGGACGCGCGCTACGCCTCGACGTTCGAGGCGCTCGCCCGGGTGTGCACCGAGCGGGGCGTGGCGCTGCAGACCATCAAGAGCCTGTCGTGGCGTCGCTGGGACGGGCGCGCGGCGACCGCCGCGACGTGGTACGAGCCGCTGCGCGCGCAGTCCGACATCGATCTGGCGGCGCACTGGGTACTCGGACGGCCCAATGCGTTCCTGCTCACCACCGGCGACGTGGAGATCCTCCCCCGCCTGCTCGATGCAGCGGAACGCTTCGAGCGCCGACCGTCCGACGAGGACATGGCCGCGCTCGTCGCGCGCCGCGATCTCACCCCCTTGTTCGTGTAGGTGAGCGCTGACGCGTGTGACCGTGCTGCGAGCGGCCTGGCCGAAGTTGAGGCCATGGCCACGACCACCACAGCTCTGCCGCGCACCCCGGCCCGCACGTATCCGTCGCTGCGCGCGGCGTGGATCCCGTTGACGGCGCTCTGCCTCGCCTTCTTCGTGGAGATGGTCGACAACACGCTGCTCACGATCGCGCTGCCCACGATCGGTCGCGACCTCGGCAGTGGGACCACCGCGCTGCAGTGGGTCACCGGCGCGTACTCGTTGACGTTCGGCGGCCTGCTGCTCACCGCCGGATCGGTGGCCGACCGCCTGGGCCGCCGGCGCGTCCTGCTCGCGGGCCTCGCCGTGTTCGGCCTGCTGAGCCTGTGCGTCATGTTCGTCACGACCGCTGGTGGGCTCATCGCCCTGCGCGCTGCGCTGGGCATCGCCGCCGCCGCCATGGCGCCGATCACCAACTCGCTCGTGTTCCGGCTGTTCGACGACAAGACGCTCCGGATGCGCGCGATCACCGTGATGATCGTCGTCGGCATGTCCGGGTTCATCCTCGGGCCGCTCCTCGGCGGCACCGCGCTGGCCCACGTGCGCTGGGAGTGGCTGCTGGTCGTCAACGCGCCGATCGCGCTGATCGCCTGCGTCGGCGTCCGGCTCGGCGTCGCCGCCGACCGGCCGGAGGACCTGACCGACGACGCGCTCGACCTTCCGGGCGCGGCGCTGAGCGTCGCCACGATCGGCCTGGCCTGCTTCTCGCTCACCAGCGGCGTCGAGCACGGCTGGCTCTCCGTGCCCACGGTCGCGTCGATCCTCGGCGCCGTGGCCGCGGCCGTCGCCTTCGTGTGGCACGAGCGCCGCAGCGCGTCGCCCATGCTCGATCTCGACCTCTTCTCCAACGGCACCGTGCGCGGCGCCGCCATCGCGCAGACGGGGACGTCGATCGCCATGGCCAGCGTGATGTTCGGGCTGGTGCTCCACTTCCAGTACGCCTACGGCTGGAGCCCGGTGAAGGCCGGCCTGGCGAACCTGCCGATCATCATCACCATGCTCGCCGCGACGCCGCTCTCCGAAGGGCTCGTGAAGCGCTTCGGGCACCGCTTCGCCTGCTTCATCGGCGCCGTCTTCCTGGCCGTCGGCCTGGCCGGTCTCGCGTGGGGCGTCGAGCACGGGTACCTCGCCATCGCCGTCTCGATGGTGGTCATGACGATCGGACTGCGCACCGTCATGACGATCTGCGCCGTCGCCCTCGTGGACGCGATGGCGGCCAACCGCACCTCGATCGGCGCGGCCCTCAACGACACCGCGCAGGAGGTCGGCACCAGCTTCGGCACCGCGGTGGTCGGCACGATGATCGCCGTGCTGGTCACGACGCAGCTGCCCGTCGGCACGTGGAGCACCGACCTGGTGACGTCGTTCTTCCACGGCGAGCGGATCACCTACGCGGCGCTTGCGGTGCTCGTCGGTCTCGTCGCCGGGTTCGGGGCGCTCACGCTCACCGACTCGCGCGCCACGGAGGAACCCGAGGTGGCCTGACCGCGTTCAGGCTGCGGCGCCCTCCTCCGCGTCGCAGCGGCGGAGGCTCGGACGCAGGCCGGCCGGTGGGGCGTAGGGCTCAGCCCTTCACCGGGTAGACGGCGAGCGCCGCGACGACCCCGACCCGCTTTTGCGGGTCAGGCAGCGCTCGGAAGCCCGACGTCCAGCGTCTCGCCCGCGTCCAGCGTGACGACCCGCTGTCCCGCCGCGCCCGCGAGCTCCCGGACGTGTGCGACCGGGTGCTCGTCCTCGGCGTACACCCCCGGGATGGCGGCGCCATAGTGGATCGGCACCAGGACGGTCGCACGCAGGATCGCTGCTGCCTGGACCGCCTCGCGAGGGTCCATGGCCGCGGGCAGCGCGCTCGGCGGCTGCAGGTGGGGAGCGTTCACCACCGCGCCGTTGATCGGGAGCGCGGCGACGTCGAACGGACCCAGCCGGCCGGCGATGAGCCACCAGGAGCCGTGGAAGCGGGTATCGCCGCCGTGGAAGAACCGAGCGCCGTCGGCTTCGACGACCCAGCCGACCTGAGGATCGCCGAGGCCGTCGACGGCTGGGACTGCTGTGACGGTGAACGGTCCCAGCCGGTGTCGGTCCCAATCCGCGACGAGGCGGACGTCCAGGCGGCCGGCGGCGAGATCGCGCTCCTGATCGGCAGTGAAGACCGCCTCGGCGTCAGAGCCCACGAACGGCGCGGGCCGCAGGAGCACCCCGTCCGGGCCGACCGCGGCCTCGATCGTCGCGACGTCCGTGTGATCGAAGTGCAGATGGGTGACGAGCGCCGCCGACGCGGGGGTGTGCAGCGGCGGGACGGGATGGCCCTCGGAGAGATGTTCGTTCAGGAAGGGGGAGGAGTCGCTCACGCAGTCGATGACCAGGGACTCGCCTTGGGCGATCACCTCGAAACCTGCCCAGCCGAGACGTCGAATCTCCATCTGTGGTCCTTTCGCCTGCCGTCGAGGTCGGAGATGGTACCGATCTGTTCTATCATGCGGCAATGCCGGTCGCGAAGGGCGAGACCATCGACATCGAGCGCACCCGCGGGAAGCTGCTGCGCACGGCGGCCGAGCTCTTCTACCGTGACGGCACGAGCGTGGGCGTCAACGAGCTCGCGCGGCACGCCGGCGTCTCCAAGCTCAGCCTCTACCGCCACTTCGGCAGCAAGGAAGGCCTGCTCGAGGAGGTGCTGCGGGAGCGCAGCGACAGCGTCGTCGCATGGCTGCGCGAGGCCGCGGACGCTCCCAGCGACCCGATCGACCGTGCGCTGGCGGTGTTCGACGCCCTCCGTGGCTGGTATGCCGAGGCGGACTTCCGAGGATGCGGGATCGTCAACGCCGCCGCCGAGAACGCCGGCCGCACGAGCCCGGTTCGCCGGGTGGCCCACGACCACCTCGACCGCCACCGCGAGCTGCTCACCGCCCTGGCCGGCGATGCGGGCGCTCCCGACCCGGAGCTCGCCGGCCGCCAGCTGCTGATCCTGCTCGAAGGCGCCACCGTCGTGGCGGCGCTCACCGGCGACGTCGACGCCGCCACCGACGCGCGGCGCCTCGCCGAGTCGATCCTCTCGCCGTGACCTTCGTGCGAACGGTTGGCAATAGCGATACGGTCGTGTCTCCGACCGTCGAACGGGGGAGCCGGGATGGGAGCGACGACCGTGGCCGGGCGAGCAGTCTCGAGCTGGGAGCGGCTGCGAGGCGGGCTGAGCCGGTCGGAGTGGATGACGGTCGCAGGCATGGCCGCGGTCGTCGGCGGCCTGCACATCCTCGGGTTCTTCCTGCTGTTCGCCTTCGTCGTGCCGCATCACTTCGACCTCGGCACCTCGGGGATCTTCGGCATCGGGATCGGCATCACCGCCTACACGCTGGGGCTGCGGCACGCGTTCGACGCCGACCACATCGGTGCGATCGACAACACCACGCGCAAGCTCATGACGGACGGTCAGCGGCCGCTCAGCGTCGGCTTCTTCTTCTCGCTGGGACACTCCTCGATCGTCTTCGCGCTCGCGCTCGCGTTCACGATCGGCATCAGGGGACTCAGCGGCGCGGTCGCCGACGACAGCTCGTGGCTGCACTCGGCGGCCGGGCTGATCGGGCCCACGGTCTCCGGGACGTTCCTGTGGATCATCGGGATCCTCAACCTGCTCGTCCTGATCAGCATCATCGGTGTCTTCCGGCGCATGCGCCACGGCCACTACGACGAGGCCGAGCTCGAGGACCAGCTCAACAACCGCGGTTTCATGAACCGTTTCTACAAGCGCGCCACCAACGCCGTGCGCAAGCCCTGGCAGATGTACCCCCTCGGCCTCCTGTTCGGGCTGGGCTTCGACACCGCGACCGAGGTCGCGCTGCTTGCGACCGCCGGCGTGGCGGCGGCGGGCGGCCTGCCGATCTACGCGATCCTGTGCCTCCCGATCCTGTTCGCCGCCGGCATGTCGCTGCTGGACACGATCGATGGCGCGTTCATGAACTTCGCCTACGGGTGGGCGTTCTCCAAGCCGGTGCGCAAGATCTTCTACAACATCACGGTCACGTGGCTGTCGGTCGTCGTCGCGCTCGTCATCGGGACCATCGAGCTGATGTCGGTGCTCACCGACAAGCTCGGCCTCACCGGCCAGCCGTGGGACTTCGTGTCCGGACTGGACCTCAACTACGTCGGCTATGCGATCGTCGCGTTGTTCGTGCTGACCTGGATCGTCGCGCTGGCGATCTGGCGCGTCGGCAGGATCGAGGACAAGTGGACGGCAGGGATGGCCCCGTCGAAGCCCCCGGCCTCCGAGCTCCCATGACCGGCGCACCGCAGACACCGCCCATGACGTTCGAGCGCATCGAGGACGTGCTGGCCGCGCTGCGCGCGAACGGCAACCGCGTCTCGATCGCCTGCAGGATCGTGCTCGAGGCGCTGTTCGCCGCCGACGGGCCGGTCTCCGCCACGTTCATCGCCGGCGGATCGCAGGGACGCACCCCGACGTTGGACGCAACCTCGGTCTATCGCAACCTCGAGCGTCTCGAGGAGCTCGGGGTCGTCCGGCACGTCCACCTCGGACACGGGCCCGGCCTCTACATGCTGGTCGGGGCGGGCGAGAAGGAGTTCCTCGTGTGCGAACGCTGCGACCGCGTGACCAGCCTCGACCCGGCCGAGCTCGATCCGCTGCGCCGGGAGATCCTCGAGCGCTTCGGCTACCAGGCTCGGTTCACGCACTTCCCGATCCTCGGACTCTGCGCGCAGTGCGCGGCCGAGGACTAGAGCGCGGCTCCGGTCAGCGATCGCCCCAGCGCAGGTTGGTGGCGTAGTCGTCGTCGAGGTAGGCCTGTACCTGCTCGACGGACATCTCGGCGATCGCCATGTGTTCCTTCCAGATACGGGCCGGCGATGCGAGGCCGTCGCGGTCCGGCCACGTCGTCGGAATCCCACAGGCCCGAGCGGATGAACGCCTTGGCGCAGTGCAGGTACGCCTCCTCCAGCTCGACCACGATCGCTGCGATCGGAGGCTTGCGCCCGTCGCGGTAGCGCTCCAGGAGCTCCGGGTCGCGGGTCACCCCGGCGTGGCCGTTGACGCGCAGCGTCTCGCGCATGCCCGGGATGAGGAAGACGAGCCCGATCCGCCCGGTCGCGACGACGTTGCGCACGGTGTCCAGCCGCCGGTTGCCCGGCTGGTCGGGCAGGACGAGCGTGGTGGGTCCGGTGACGTCGCAGAAGCCCGGCGCGCCGCCTCGTGGTGACGCGTCGCACGAGCCGTCGTCGCCGGTCGTCGCAACGACCACGAAGGGCGAGCGGGCGATGAACGCCCTGCAGTGCTCGTCGAAGTGCTGGATCGCCTTGACCTTGACGGCCTCGTCGGGCGCGCCGTAGAGCTCGGTCAGCTCCTCCTGGCTGGCGACCAGGTGCTGGTCGGCGTCGCTCATCGCCGGGGTGGCGCCGGCCTCAGGCGCCGGGGGGCGAGATGTAGCGTCGCGGCTTCTGCGCCCGGGCGTCGCCGCGCTCGGACTCGCGGCGCATGCCGTGCAGCCCGGAGCCGCCGCGGTAGGACGTGTTCACCGCGACCTCCTCGGGCGTCCAGGACTCGACCCTCAGCCAGTCGAGGATCGCCGCCGATCGCGAGCCCTCGGCCATGATCGCGGCGCTCTCGATGACCTTGCCGCCGGAGCCGTCGGGACGGGCGAGGCGCGCCACCAGGGCGCCGATGTCCTCGTCCGGTGTCGGCTCTTCGTTCTCTCTCACCACCCCACCGTACTCCGGCAGGGGCCCGGCGGCCAGGCGCACGGCGCGACTCGTCAGACGATGTTCGCCTCGGCGATGGGCGATTGTTCGGCGAACCGCTCGGCGCGAAGGGGCGCGATGTCCACGAACGGCTCGTGCCCAGCGACGAGGTCCGCGATGATCTCGCCGACCGCGGGCGCCTGGCAGAAACCATGTCCGGAGAAGCCCGTGGCGTAGAGGAACCGTCCCACGTCGCGCGACTCGCCGACGAGCGCGCTGGCGTCCGGGGTGACCTCGTAGAGGCCGGCCCAGCCGTGCGTGATCGGCAGCTCCGCGAGTCCGCGTGCGCACCGGGCCGCGACGTCACGCAGCGCCGGCTCCCACGTGGGCTCGTAGGTCGCATCGAAGCCGGGCTCCTCGGTGGGATCGGACATCCCCAGCAGCAGCCCGTCGCCTGCGCCGTGGAAGTAGAACGTGGTGCTGAAGTCGATCGTGAAAGGGAGCATGGCCGTGGACACGGGCGTCGGGCCGGTGATGGCGATCTGCCGCCGCAGCGGCGTGACGTCGAGCTCGACCCCGGCCATCGCGCCGATCGCGCGCGACCACGCCCCCGCAGCGCAGACGACGGTCGAGGTGCGGACGGCGCCGTGCGTCGTCTGCACGGCAGCGATCTCGCCGGCGCGGACGTCGATGCCCGTCACCTCGCACGCCGTCACGAACCGCACGCCGCGGCGACGAGCCGCGTCGGCGTACGCCCACGCGGCGTCCTGCGGACGGGCGTGGCCGTCGACCGCGCAGAACGCGGCGGCGGCGAACGCGTCCGGCTCGATCGCCGGGCACCGGACGCGCGCCTCGGCGACGTCGAGCATCACGCTCGGGATGCCGACGGCGTTCTGGATCGCGACGCTCGCCTCGAAGCGGGCCGCGTCCTGTGCGTCGCGCAGCAAGAACAGGTAGCCGACGCGCCGGTGGTCCATGTCCGCCCCGAGCTCGGCGTAGGCCTCGAGGCTGCGCTGGGCGAGGAGCGCGTTGAGCGGGTCGGAGAACTGCGCCCGCAGTCCCCCGATCGGCTTGCCCGACGCAGCAGCAGCGAAACCCCCACGCTCGACGACGACGACGTCGGTCGTCCCGGCGCGGGCGAGGTGGAACGCCACGGCGGCGCCGACGATCCCGCCACCGACGACCACGACGGTCGCCTCGCGCGGCAGCTTGTCGTCCGGTCCGGTTCGCATCCGCTCAGCCTGCCATGGCTGCCGGGCAGCGTCGACGTGGCCTGCGTGTCGGTCGCCCGGAGCGCCAGGAACATCGTGAGCCGCAGCAGCGGAGCACCCGCCGCCCAGGCCTGCGGGCGGGACGCTGCCGGGGAACGCGACCAGGACGCCCGTGAGGTGCGCCGGATAGCCGGCGAAGGCTCCGGCAGGCGGTGGTCGAAGTACGGCGCGGCGGCGAGGTCGCGCCACCGATCCGGGGTTGACGTAGCCCTGGATCTCGCAGGTGGCGATCGGCGACGCGAGCGAGCCGTCCGCGAAGCGCGCCGGTGGACCCGTCGTGCTCCCTGGAGATCTCGTGGTCGGCCGCGACGCCCTCCTTGATCTCGAAGAGATCGGCGCCGTGTTCGAGCTGGAGTAGCCGGTGCGCGCGATGGCGCGTGCAGGCGTGCGCTGAGCCAGTGCGGCCCGCATCCGCCTCGCCGTCATCGAGGTCAACAATCGGCATGACATGCGTGCGGATCCGTGTATCTCGACGTGTGAGCGGCGGACCTCTCACACCAAGCTCACGTCCGCCTCGGTCCACGACCCCCGCGCCCTCGTGGGCCGAACACGGACTGCGAGCAGCTGCTCGGGTCGACGTCGGAGGTCGATGACCGCGATCAGGAGCAGCTCGAACGGCCCGATCCCACCGAGTGCCGTCGAGGCTGCCAGCACGACCACGACCACGAACACAAAGACGAAGACGACGAGGTCGAACAGAATGCGCACCCGCCGAGGATCGCCCGAGGGAGGCGCTCAGTCCAGGGTCGCGGACCAGTCGCGGATGGTCGTCGCGAACAGCTCGGGCTCGTGGCGGTGCATCGCGTGCGCCACGTCCGGGACGTCGAGCAGCTCGAAGGGCTGGCCCGCCGCGGTGACCAGGTCGCGGACGCGCCGGACCTGCTCCTCGGAGATCGCGCCCATGAGGCTGCCGGTCTCGGCGTCGATGTCCCGGTAGTGGTGGGTGAGGAGCATCGGCGCCCTGGCGCCGGCGAGCATGCGACCGTGGTCGCAGCCGGAGGCCACGAGCCCGCTCACGAACGCGCGCCCCCACTCCGGGTCGTACTCCTTCATGTTCTGGGGCGGTTCGTCAAGCCTCGCGGGGTCCGGCGGCGAGCCCAGACGCATCGGGCCGAGCGCGCGGAGCATGTAGCCCGGCAGCTCGATGGGGAACGCGGCCTGCATGCCCGCCCAGTCCCCGATCGACCACTGGTCGCCGAGCCACTTGTTGAACGTGGCGAAGACCGGGCCGGCGGCCTGGTGGATCGAGTGCCCGCAGGCGGGCGTGGTCTCCGACGCGAACAGCGGCGGGTCCTCGCAGACGACGCCACGCACCTGGCCGGGCTTGGCGTAGGCCGACAGCCAGGCGGCGAGCACGCCGCCCGACGAGTTCCCGCTGACGATCGCCGGGCGCCCGACGACGAGGTCGAGGAAGCGGACGAGGTCGTTGCCCATCGTGTCGAGCGTGTAGCGGCCCGGCGTCTGCGTCGAACGTCCCTGTCCGCGCAGGTCGACGGCGAACACCTGGAAGTGCTCCTCCAGCAGCCCCATGGCCTGCTCGTAGCCCCACCACGACTCGGTCTGCGCGGGGACGAGCAGCAGGGCGGGCAGCTCCGGGGACCCGACCGTCGCGTAGTTCATGCGGATCTCGCCGAGATCGACGAGCTGCTCCGCATGCGCGTGCGGGACGAAGATGTCGGCGCGGTCCTCGGCCTCGAACGTGGTCATGTCTGCCTCTCCAGTGCGTCCATGTCTGCCGGCCACGGGTGCGGGAACAGCGCACGATACGGACGCGCCTCGTCCACGGCGCGCGCGAACGACGGGCGACCGAGCAACTGGCGGTGGTACGCGGTGATCGCGGGGCACGTCTCGGCGTCGCAGCGGTGCGCGGCGCGCGCAGAACAACGCGGGAGCGGCCGAGCAGTCGGAAAGCGTGAGGTCCTCGGCGGCGATCCACCGCTCGCGCCCGGCGAGATGCTCCTGCAGCACGCCATAGGCGCCGTCGAGCGTCGCGCGGGCCTGCTCGACGCCGACCGGGCCGCGGCCGTTCTCGGGACGCAGGAGACCTGCGACGATCCTGCGTCGGCGTCTGCGCGCACGCGTCGAGGAACCGGTCCCGACGCCGCATCTCCAGCGCCGGTGGGACGAGACGCGGCTCCTCCGCGGCGAACGCGTCGAGGCTCTCGATGACGATCGTGGACTCGGGCAGCGTCTCCCCGGCGTCGCCCTCGACGAGGTGGCGCTCGAAGGGCAGGCCGAGCATGGGCCGACGCTGCGTACGCAACGTACCAACGTCCGTTAGGTTGTTGGTGTGAGAGACGCCTGCGACCTGCTGTGCCTCGACCTGCCGCTCGCCGAGTCGGTCCGCGCGACGCGCCTGCCGGTGGAGGCCGCGACGACCGCCGCCGCCCAGTCCAAGGCGCTCGGCGACCCCACGCGCCTCATCATCGCGGCGGCGCTGCGGGAGGCGGACGAGCTCTGCGTCTGCGACCTCTCCTGGATCGTCGAGCGCGCGGAGAACCTCGTCTCCCACCACGTCCGCGCGCTGCGCACGGCCGGCCTCGTCGCATCGCGGCGCGCCGGGAAGATGGTGATGTACTCGCTGACCCCTCGCGGGATCGCGCTGCTGGACGCGGTGCTGGCCCCCGCCATCACGGAGGGCTGATGGCCACGCTCATCCAGCTGCCGACCGTTCCGGCGGGTCCCACCCCCGAGGAGCGTGACCGCCTCATCTGGCGCGCGAAGGCGCTCTCGTGGCTGAGCCTGGCCTGGATGACCGTCGAGGGCGCCGTCGCGATCACCGCTGCGCTCCTGGCGGGTTCGGTCGCGCTGCTGGGCTTCGGCCTGGACTCGGTCATCGAGGGCGTCGCGTCGGTCGTGATCATCTGGCGCTTCACCGGCTCGCGGCGACTCTCGCAGGAGGCCGAGGAGCGCGCCCAGAAGCTCGTCGCGCTGCAGTTCTTCCTCCTCGCCCCCTACGTGGCGCAGGACGCAGTCCGCGCGCTGGCCGGCGGCGAGCATCCAGGCACCTCCTGGCTGGGCATCGGACTCGCCATCAGCAGCATCCTGGTCATGCCGTGGCTCGGTCGCGCGAAGCAGCGGATCGGCGCGGCGCTGGGCTCGGCCGCGACGAGCGGCGAGGGGACGCAGAACATGCTGTGCGCCTACCTCGCTGCGGGCGTGCTCGTGGGCCTGCTCGCCAACGTCGCGTTCGGCTGGTGGTGGCTGGACCCGGTCGTCGCGCTGGGCATCGCGGGCGTCGCCGTGAAGGAGGGCATGCAGACGTGGCGCGGCGAGGGCTGCTGCGTCGACTCGCCGCTCGGCGCGTGCGCCGACGACTGCTGCGCATAGCCCGAACCGCAATGTGCATATTGTTGCGGCTGTCCGTCTGCAACCGGGGGAGAGACATGGAGATCCGTTCGACGCACGTGGGGAGCCTGATCCGGCCGCCGGAGCTCCTGCAGTTCGAAGCGGCCATGGAGCGTGGTCAGCCCTACGACGCGTCCGCGTACGAGGAGACGCTCCGCAGCACCGTCGGCGACGTCGTCGCGCGTCAGGCCGAGGCCGGCATCGACATCGTCAGCGACGGCGAGTTCGGCAAGGCGAACTGGATCAGCTACCTCTATGACCGCGTCAGCGGCATCGAGTCGCGGGCGCTGCAGGAGGGCGAGAACCGGCTCCCGCCGAGCCGCGATCGCCAGGCCTTCCCCGGCGCCTACGCGCAGCACGATGCGGAGTTCGCGCGCGCGCTGCGCGAGGCGGAGGTGCCCATGCCGGCCCGGAGCGTCTGGGTCTGCACCGGGCCGGTCACGTACGACCGGACGGCGCTGGACCGCGACATCGCCAACTTCCAGGCCGCCCTGCAGGGTCGCGACGTCGAGGGCTTCCTCCCCGTGGTCGCCCCGGCCAGCACGTACTGGCTCGAGAACGAGCACTACGGCACCGAGGAGGAGTTCGTCTACGCCCTCGCAGACGCGCTGGCCGTCGAGTACAACGCCATCGTCGACGCGGGGCTCATGCTGCAGGTCGACGACGCTGTGCTCATGCACGAGTGCGATTCGATCCTCGCCGAGGGCGGCACGATCGAGGACTACCGCAAGTGGGCGCAGCTGCGCGTCGACGCGCTGAACCACGCGCTGAAGGGCATCCCGCCGGAGAAGGTGCGCTACCACATCTGCTGGGGCAGCTGGCACGGTCCGCACGCGTTCGACCCGCCGCTGGCCGACGTCGTCGACCTGGTGCTGCAGGTCAACGCGGGTGCCTACGCCATGGAGCAGGCCAACCCGCGCCACGAGCACGAGTGGCGGGTGTGGGAGAACGTCAAGCTCCCCGAGGGCCGCCAGCTCATCCCGGGGGTCGTCACGCACCACACGACGATCGTCGAGCACCCCGACCTCGTCGCCGACCGCCTCGTCCGGCTCGCGGAGGTCGTCGGCCCGGAGCACGTGATGGCGGGCACCGACTGCGGCTTCGCGCAGACGGCGTTCCTGCAGCGCGTGCACCCCGAGGTCCAGTGGGCGAAGCTCGAGTCGCTGGCCGAGGGCGCCCGGCGCGCGAGCGCAAGGCTCTAGAGCAGTTCGGCGATCATCGCCGCGGCGCGACGCGCACCGCCGGTCTGCACCGGCAGCGCGTCCGCCGGGCGGCCGAGCTCCTCTGAGATCGCCCGGGCGATGACGTCGGGCGAGGAGGTCGCGATGTCCATGCGCCTGCCCGCGCGGTAGCGCTCGAGCCTGTGGCGCACGTGGCGCTGCTGCTCGAAGTGTCGCGTGAGCGGGAAGTACAGGAACGGGACGTTCGCGGCCGTGAGCTCCATCGTCGTGGCGAGCCCGCCGTGGGCCACCGCGACATCGCACGCGGCGAGCCGCCGGCCCAGCTCGTGGACGTAGCCGACGATCTCGACGCCGTCCGCGCCGCCCAGCGCGTCGGTCGGTATCCGCGGGCCCGCGACGACGATCATCCGCAGGTCCGGGACCAGCTCGCGCGCCGCCGGGTACGCGGCGATGACCCGGCGCAGCAGATGCTCGCCAGCGTCAGAGCCGCCCGCGCTGGCGACGCAGACGCGCTCGTCGTCGCCCCACCCGAGCTCGGCCCGGACCGACCGCCGCTCGGACGCCGACAGCGCGCCCCTGCCGTGTGACACCTGGCCGGCGAACGCGAAGCGCTCCTCCGTCCAGGCCCGGATGCCGGGAAGGCCGGGACCGAAGCTGTCGGGCACGATGTCCTGCGCGTCGCCGATGAAGATCGACCGGTCGCGCACGCGCGGGTAACGCGCGACGTGCTCGATCATCTCCGCGTTGAGGTCGGCCGTGAGGAAGGCCTCCCGCTCGCCTCCCTCGGGCATCGGCAGGAAGCCGACGAAGTCGGTCAGCCAGGCGAACGGAGAGGTCTTGCACTCGGGGTTCTCGTGCAGGAAATGGTCGAGCTCCCAGGCCTCGTCGCCGATCCAGAGGTCGTAGCGCTCCTGCTCGACGAGGTCGTGGAAGACCATGAAGTTCGCGAGCAGGATCTCGTCCATGCGGCGGAACGCCCGGAACACGTCGAGCTGGTGGCCGACCACCTCGGAGTCGATGTGCTGCGCCTCGGCGGCGAGCTGCGCGCTGGCGGGATGGATCCGCTCGCCCTCCCTCTCGAGCACGCCGGTGACGGGGTCCTGCGCGAGCCAGTCGATCTGCAGGTCGGGGTGCAGTCGTCGCAGCTCGCGGGCGATGGCGATGTCGCGCCACGCGTGGCCCAGTCCGATCGGTGAGGAGACGAACAACGCCTTGTGCGGGCGGTCCAGGGCGCGGCGCCACGTCCTCCGGGTCGGCCGGTCGCCCAGCACGAAGTCGCGCAGCGCGCGGTTGAAGCGCACGGGCTCGCGCGCGGGAACCGAGTGGCCGCCGCCCTCGAAGATCAGGAGGCGTGCGCCGGTCGCCTCGGCGAACGCCTCGGAGATCGGCGCGGGCGTGATGCGGTCGTCCGTCCCCGTGACGACGAACGTCGGGCAGCGAATCTGGTCCCAGATCTCCTCGGGGTAGGGCGCGGCGATCCCGGGCACCGTCGCGGCGAGCTGCTCCGGCGTGTTCTCCAGGCCCCAGCCGACGAGGTCCTCGATCTGCTTCGTCGAGTGCGGCTCCGGCGCGCACTGCTGCGCGAAGAACTCGAGGAAGCCGCGGAGGTCCCGCTCGAAGTAGGCGCGGTTGAACTTCTCCATGCCCTCGTAGCTCTCGCGCTCCTCCTCGAAGTGAGGGAAGTGCGCCGCGGGCGTGGGCAGGACGTCGGTCGGCCCGACACCCAGACCGAAGAGGCACAGCCCGGCGACCCGCTCCGGGTGCTCGGCGGCGACCAGCAGGGCGCGATCCGTGCCGAGTGACCACCCGACGAGGACCGCCTGGTCGGTCGCCGTCGCGTCGAGGACGGCGATCGCGTCGGCGGCGAACTCCGCGTTGGTATAGGCGGCGTGGTCCGTGGGCCGGTCCGACCGACCGATGCCGCGGCCGTCGAAGGTCAGCACACGGCAGTGCCGGGCGAAGTACGGGATCTGCGCGCGCCAGATCCGCCCCGGCGCGATCGACCACCCGTGGATGAAGAGGATGGTCGGCTCGCCGGTCCCGTACTCCTCCCAGAACACGCGCACCCCGTCGCGTTCGACGAACCCGGTGCGATCGGGATAGCGCGCCCGCGTCTGCTCCTGGGCCTGCAGCGTGGCGGTCTCGGTCATGGTGCTCGCCGTTCCCCTCTCCGGACCGTTCACCGGAAGGTGATCGGTGTCGGCTCGTCCCCGGCGTCTCGGAACGCCGCGGTCCGCGCCGTGCGCAGGAGCCAGATGGCGCCGGTGCCCAACGCGAGTGTGGCGATGCTCTCACGGGAGATGGCATACGCGAGGATCGCTAGAGCGAGGCCGGCCCAGAGCGCGATGAGTGCTGCGTGTGCGCGCAGCCGCTCCGGCCGCGAGGTCCCGGCGGGCCCGGCGTCGCCGGCCCGGCGGGTTCGCGCCTGCTCGGCGGCGCCGGCCCGCGGTGCGTAGGCGGCCTGCTGTGTGCTGATGGCCGACATCTCGGCTCCCTCGGTCCGTTGACGAGAAGGAGGCTCGCGGTGCGGTGCGATCCGAACGCAAAGCCCACGTGAAAGGGCGTCGTCGCGTGCGTGAGGAGGCGTAGGCTGGGCCGCGGATGGTGCGCCTTCAGCTCCTCGGTGATGTCCGGGTGGAGCACGACGGGGCGGACGTCGACCTCTCGTCGCTCAGCCGCAAGGGCAGGATGCTCCTCGCGATGCTCGCGCTCGATCGCAGGGCGCACGGACGCAGCGAGCTGGCCGGGCGCCTCTGGCCCGACGTCCGCGAGGACAGCGCACGGGCCAGCCTGCGGACGGCGCTCGCGCAGGTCCGCGCGGAGCTGGGAGCCGCGGCCGCGAGCGTGCTGCGGGATGAGCGCGGCGGCGCCCTCGGGCTGGAGCACGACGTGCGCACCGACGTCGAGGAGGTCGATCGACTCGTGGCGGCCGGCGACGCCGAGGCGGCGCTGGACCGCTGCGGGGCGGAGTTCCTGGCCGGCCTGGACGATGACTGGGTGCTCGAGCGGCGCGACGAGCTGCGCGGCCGGGTCATGCGGGGGTTGGGAGCGGACGCCGAGGCGGCGGAGTCGGCGGGCGAGATGGACGCCGCGCTGCGTCTGACGCGACGGCTCGTCGCCCTCGATGCACTCGCCGAGACGCCCCAGCGCGCGCTGATGCGGCGACTGGCGGCGGCCGGTGACCGGGCGGCCGCGCTGACCGTGTACGACCACTTCCGCGAGCGGCTGGCCAGCGAGCTGCACATCGCCCCGTCGGCGGCCACCCGCGAGCTGGTCGAGGAGATCCGTGCCGAGCGGAGCGCGGACACGCTGGTCGCTGCTGCGCCGGCAGTCATGCCCGCGGGCCCGCGCAGCCCGTTCGTCGGCCGCGCCGGCGAGCTTCGCGCGCTGACGGACGAGTGGGCGCGCGTCCGCGAGGGCGAGCGCCGCGTCGTCGTGCTTGCGGGTGAGCCGGGCATCGGCAAGACCCGCCTCGTCTCCGAGCTCAGCGCGGCCGTCCATGCCGACGAAGGCCTCCTCCTGCTCGGGCGCTGCCACGAGGACGGCCTGATCCCGTACGAGCCGTTCGCCGACGCCCTGCGTCGCTACGTCGGGACGTGTCCGGCCCAGACGCTGAGCGATCAGGTCGGACCGCACGGTCCGGTGCTCGCGGCGCTCGTGCCGGAGCTGTCCGAGCGGATCGCGGCGGGCGCGGCGCCTGCCGCCGAGCCTGCCGCCTCGCGTCTGGTCCAGGCGATCGTGGCCGTCGTGTGCGAGGCGGCTCGGGCCCGGCCGGCGGTGCTCGTGCTCGAGGACGTCCACTGGGCGGAGGCCGCGACCGCCGTCGCGCTGCGCCATCTCGCTCGGGCGACCGAGGACGTCTCGCTCCTCGTGCTCGTGACGCTTCGCCGATCGGAGGTGACGCCCGATCATCCGATCGCCGGCGCGATCGCCGAGATGCGTCGCGCCCGGATTCTCGCCCAGCACGTCCTCGGCGGTCTCGACGCCGACTCGGTCGGCGCCATCGTCGCCGCGGAGACGGGCGGCCGCGCGACCCAAGACGTCGTCGCCGCCGTGCACGACCGGACGGAGGGCAACCCCTACTTCGTCGAGGAGCTCGTCCGCGAGGCGGGCGACCTGTCCTCGCCGGCCGCGCTCGCGCTCCCGCAGAGCGTGAAGGACGTCCTCGGGCGTCGCGTGCGCGGGCTGCCCCCGGACGCGATCCGGCTGCTGGAGACGGCGGCGGTGATCGGGTCGGAGTTCGACGTCGAGGTCCTCGGCAGGGCGACGGACGCGACGCACGCCGAGGTGGTCGACGGGCTCGATGCCGCGTCCGCGGCATCCGTCGTCGTGTCCGGCACGACCCCGGGAACGTGCGGCTTCGCGCACGCGCTCGTCCGTGAGACCGTCTACGAAGGGCTGTCGGGGGTGCGGCGCGCGCATCTGCATGGGCGAGTCGGTGAGGTGCTCGCCGGCATGGCCGGAGCCGACGCGGGGACCCTGGCCCGCCACTTCGCGGCCGCGGGCGACCACGGGCGCGCCCTGCGTCACCACGTCACCGCGGCGCGCACGGCGTCGGGTCTCGACGCGGTCGGCACCGGCATCGCGCACTGCGACGCGGCGCTCGCGTCCGCGGCGCTTGCCGGGCCGTCGAGCGAGGTCGAGGCGCTGACCGCCGCGGCGGCATACGAGCGCGGGCGGTTGCTGCACCACGGCGGGCGCCAACCCGAGGGCGCCGCGAGCCTGGAGACGGCGCTCGTCGGCGCGCGCGCCGCGGGGGACCGGCGGCTGGAGCGACAGACGCTGGTCGAGCTCGGACAGGCGTACCGGAGCTCCGACGCGCCGCGTGCGCACGAGGTGCTCACCACCGCGCTTGCGCTCGCCGAGCAGGAGGGGGATGTCGGCGGGCAGATCCGGGCGCTCAGCCGCAACGCGCTGCTCTGCGTCGACGGCCTGCGCCTCGACCGCGCGGTCGACGACGCCGAGCGCGGGCTGGTCCTGGCTCGCGAGCTCGGCGACCCGCGCTTCGTCGCCGAGGCGCTCGATGCGGTGAAGCTGGTCTGCTGGCAGCTCGGCGACATGGCCCGGCTCGCCGAGATGGCCGCCGAGCTCGAGGCGATCCAGCGGCACGACGGTGAGCCGTGGAAGCTGTGCTTCACGATGCTGGAGGCGGCGCAGGTGCCGATGGCGGCGCTGCGTTGGGAGGAGGGCGCGGGCCGGCTGACGGAGGTGCTCGCGCTGGCGGAGCGCGTCGGCTCCTCGTCGGCGGTCGCCCTCGTCCTCGACTCCTTGGCGGCCGTCCACGAGGCGGGTGGAGACACGGAGGCGGCGCTCGCGGCGTGCGCCCGGGGCGTGCAGCTCGTCGAGGGTGGCGGGTACATCACGTTCGTCGGATGGGTCCAGGCGACGGCCGGGCTCGTGCTGCTGCGACTGCGTGCCCCCGACCGCGCCGCCGAGCTCCTGGAGCACGGGCTCGCGATGGCGCAGCGCGCCGGCTCCCGCCACGAGGTGCTGCGGTGCAGCGCACTGCTGGCCCGCGCGATCTCGATGGCCGGCGACGGTCCGCGCGCGCGAGCGCTGGCGGCACAGGCCGAGGATCTGTGGGCCTCGATCGCGGCGCCGCCGGGGCGGTCGCTGCTGTACGTGGCCCCTGCGCTGGCCGCCTTGGCGGACGTGCTCGCCGATGCCGGTGCGCCGGATCGTGGGGAACGCCTGCTGGCTCCGGCGCTGGCGGCCGCGAGCGGCCCGGAGCGTGCGTGGTTCGCCATACCGCTCAGGATCTCCGCTGCTCGCTGCCTCGCCGCGCGGGGGGCGGCGGAGGCTGCCGACGCCGTGTTGGCTCCCGCGCTGGACGCGTGGCACGCGGGCGCGTTCGCCCCGGCGTGGGAGGCGCTCGTCGTCGAGGCCGGGCTGCACCCGGCCGCCGCGCCGCAGGCGCGCGCAGCCGCTGCGACGCTCGCGGACGGGCTCGCGGACACGACCCTACGAGCGGGTCTGCTCGCGTCCGTCGAGCGAGAGCTCGCTACGCCGAGTCGAGCTCCCAGCTGACCTCGTAGCCGGCGCTGCGCCCGATCGGGCCGAGCATGCGGTCGAGCTCGTCCACCTGCGTGCGATACGTCCGTATCGCAGCGAGCTTGCGCCGCTGCTCGGCGAGCGCGAGCGCGTGCACACGTGCCCGCAGCGGCCCGATCCCCGCGAGCGCCTGCGCCCATCGCTCGTCCACTGTGCGGCCGCCGCCGGGCGCGACCCAGGTCGGCCAGCCGGCCGCGATCGCGTGCGGCAGGTCCGCGTAGAGATGGGTTCGCATGCTGGTCGAGCGGAGCAGCAGCGCCGCGTCGCGTACGAGGGCGTGATCCGGGTGCGACCCGAGCGCGGCGGGGGCATGGATGCCGTCGAAGCCGGCCAGCGCGGCCGCGAGGCGCCCTGCGAGTGCCTCGGGACGCAGCGGCGCGCGCCGGTGCTGCGCCTCCAGCAGGTCGAGGTTCAGGGCGGCACGGCCGGCGAGCGCTAGCGCCGCCAGGTCCTCGGCTGCGCGTTCGGCGACGCGTGCTCCGGGATCGGGGACCCCTGTCAGCCGGTCCCACCAGCCCGGCGGCGAGCCGGCGGGCGGCGCTCCGGCGAACACGTTGACGACCGTGACGGCGGCCGGCCCACGGAGGACGTGCCAGCACGACAGCACTGCGTCGTCGAAGTGCGGGGAGAGGATCGCGACGTGCACGTGGCGGCAGCGTGTCCCCCCACTGTCATTCCTGCGTGAAGCGAGCGCGAAGGTGCTGGTGCTAGTCGATACGGCCCGCGGTCCGTCGTAGCGCACGCGCCGCCGCGCGCATGAGCAGCACCGAGCCACAGGTCAGCCCCGCGAAGCCGAGGATCCACAGCGTCGTCTGGACCTTGTCGTCGGCGGTCGCCCCGGCCGCGAACAGCGTGATCGCGCCCGCCACCGCGCCGAAGCCACCGGTGCACGCGATGACGATCCGGTCGACCCAGTTGTCGACCACGTGGCGGCTCTCCCCGGAGAACAGCTCGGTCTGCACGCTCAGGCGCCCGGAGCGCAGCTGGTTGGCGAGCGTCTCGACGTGCTCGGGCAACGTCCGCAGCGACGGCAGCGCCCGCACGGCCTCCCGCTGGAGGATCTCCTCGGGCGTGCCGAACGCCTCGCTGTGGTCGGCGAGGACCACCTCGCGGCTCGTCGCGGTGAGACTGAACGTCGGATCGATGAGCCGCAGCGTGCCCTCGATCGTCAGCAGCGACCGCGCGAGCAGGGTGACCGACGACGGCGGGCGCAAGCCGTGCCGGCGCATGACGGAGAGCACCTCGCGGATGAGGCGCGGGTCCATCCCTCCGGGGGCGTCGAGCTGGCCCAGCGCCACGCCCATGTCGGACTCCAGCGCCCGCAGGTCGACCGCCCCGTCGTCCCCCGCGAGATCGCGGGCCGCGCGCGCCAGCAGACCTGGCTCGCCCGTCGCCACGCCGAGCGCGATGCCGCGCAGGCCGTTCAGCGCGCGGGCGTCGAGGCGCCCGACCGACCCGAAGTCCAGCAGCCAGATGGTGCCCGCCGCGTCGATGAGCATGTTCCCCGGATGGGGATCGGCGTGGAACAGGCCGTCGTCCAGGATCTGCCCGATGTAGGACGCGAGCACCCGGCGCGCGAGATCCGGGCGCGGCACGGGCGACGCGTCCAGCGCGTCGATCTCTCCGACCGAGCGCCCGACGACCTCCTCCATGACCAGGATGCCGTCGGTGGAGAGCGTCGAGTACACGTGCGGGACCGAGATCCCCACATCGCCGGCGCGGTTCTTGCCCAGCGCCGTCCCGACCTTCGCCTCGTGCAGGAACTCGAGCTCCTCCTGCAGCCCACTGATCAGCTCCTCCGTCAGCCCCTGCAGCCCGATCGACCGCGCCGCCTCCACCCGCCGCTCGAGGCGCCGCGAGATCATCCGCAGGACGGAGGCGTCGCGCGCGACCACCTCCTCGATCCCCGGGCGCCGGACCTTGACGACAACCCGCGTGCCGTCCCGGAGGACGGCGCGGTGCGTCTGCCCGATCGAGGCGGCGGCGAGCGGCTCCCACTCGAACGACGCGAACGCCTGCTCCACGGGCTCGCCCAGCTCGTTCTCGATGACGGTGCGGACGTCGCCGGGCGCGACCGGGCGCACGTCGGCGCGGAGTTTGGAGAGCTCGGCGGTCAGCGGCGCCGGGAGCACGTCGCCACGCGTCGAGGCGATCTGGCCGAGCTTGACCATCATCCCGCCGGACTCCTCCAGCACCGCGCGGACGCGCCGGGTCGTGTCCGGCGAGTCCAGCGCTGCGCCCGTCGCGTAGCGCAGGTGCAGCAGGTTCTCGCGGCGCGCGTGGCCGATCACCTCACGCAGGCGCCCGTACGGCGCGAGCTGGGTCTGGACCGAGCGGACCGGGTGCAGCCACCAGCGCCCGCGTCGCCTCGTGACCGGCGCGCCGCGCGTGAGGAGATCGACGCCGATGGCCAGCGGCATCGCCGCGAGGACGCCGAAGAAGATGATGAGCGCGCCGGTCCCGATCGTGTCCCAGAACCCGATGACCTCGATCGTGCGGTCGCCGCTCGCGGTCTTCTCGCCGATGGTGACCAGCGTTGCGGCGACGCCGGCGATCCACCCGATCGTCCCGACCAGCGCACCGCGCCAGTTGCCCAGCCGGAATCCCGAGCAGGCGGCCGCTGCCCTTGCCCACCGCCGCGACGAAGAGGACGAACAGGACGACGCCGAGCACGTAGCGCACGGCGCCGAGTATGCAGGGATCCGCGGTCGCCTACGTCGTGGAGGAGAGGTACGACGCGGCGGCGTTGTGGCGCAGCGCGGCCTCCGCGGCAAGCTGCGGATCGCCCGAGGCGATCGCGTCGACGTAGGCGCGGTGGACCTCGAGGTTCGCGGCGCCGTCGAACACGCCGCGGCCCGCGACCTTCTCGACCTCGCTCTCGGCGAAGCCCAGCAGTCCGTCGTACAGCGAGCGGGCGAACTCGTTCGTGCACAACGCGCTGATGCGCCGGTGCAGCGCCCAGTTCGCCGTGAGGTACGCCGCCGGATCGTCGACGTGCTCGGCCAGCCCGCCCAGCAGCCTGCGCAGCTCGCGCAGGTCGCGGGCGCGATGGGTCCGCGCGGCGTCGGCGGCGATGAGCGGCTCGAGTGCGTCGCGCACCGCGAGCCCGTCCTTGACCGCGCTGCCCGAGTGCTTGAGCCCCAGCACCAGCTCACTGAGCGCCAGCCAGCCCGACGGGTCCGAGACGAAGATCCCGCCGCCGGGACCGCGCTTGGCCCGCACCAGCCCGCGCGTCTCCAGCAGGCGCAGCGCCTCGTTGACGGTCGTCGACGCGACGCCGAACTCCTCCCGCAGATCGGTCTTGGTCCCCAGCCGCGTTCCGGGCGGGAGCCCTTCGTCGACGATGCGCTCCTCGATCGCGCGCGCGAGCGCGCGAGGAAGCGGGAGGCTCATCGCCTCCAGCGTGCCTGTTCGCCGGGCTCCGTCGGTCGCCGCCATGTGGTGCGCGGAACCATACTGCGCGGAAGACCTTGACAACTATATGAACTAGTTGATTTAGTCGGGGCGTGTCATCGGTCACCGCGTCGGCGGACGGGCTCGAGGCAGGGCGCCGGCTCGACGTCGGCGGTGTCTCCACGCACATTCACGAGGCGGGCGACGGGCCGGCCGTCCTCCTGTTGCACGGATCGGGACCCGGCGTGTCGGCCTGGGCGAACTGGCGCCTCGTGCTGCCGGAGCTCGCCCGGTCCTTCCGCGTCCTGGCACCCGACCAGCTCGGCTTCGGCTGGACGGACCCTCCCGTGGACGGGCGCTACGGCCGCGGGGCCTGGACACGGCACGCGCTTGCGCTCGTGGACGCGCTCGGCATCGAGCGACTCCATGTGGTGGGCAACTCGATGGGTGGTGCGATCGCGCTCTCGATGGCGGCCGAGCGTCCCGAGCTCGTCGAGCGGCTCGTCCTCTTGGGGACGACGGGCGTCCGGTTCGACCTCCCACGCGGGCTCGACCAGGTGTGGGGCTACGAGCCCGGGCTGGAGGAGATGCGAAGGCTGATCGAGCTGTTCGCCCACGACGACCTGGCCGTCGTCACCGACGACCTCGTGATGCTCCGGTACCAGACGAGCCTGGAGCCGCGAACCCGTCGCAGCTACGAGCAGATGTTCCCCGCGCCGCGCCAGCGCTGGCTCGACGACCTCGCACTCGACCCCGCCACGCTGGCGGGCATCGAGCAGCGCACCCTGCTCATCCACGGCTTCGAGGACGAGGTCATCCCGTTCGCGGCGTCGAGCCTGCAGGCCCTCGGTCTGCTGCCCAACGCCGAGCTGCATGCGTTCCGCAACTGCGGCCACTGGGTCCAGATCGAGCAGACGCAGCGCTTCCTCGCGGTCCTGACCGACTTCCTCGAGGCGTAGGAACCACAGGAGGACAGACAGCATGTCGACCGCAGTTCCGCAGTCAGAGACGGCGATGGTCGAGTACGTCGAGGTCACGGCGCCGCGCGTCCACAACCTCCACCACGTCGAGATCCTCACGCCGGAGATCGAACGGTCGCTGGACTTCTTCACGCGCATCCTCGGCCTGGTCGAGACCGGTCGCGAGGGCGGCTCGGTCTACCTGAAGGGGTTCGGCGAGTGGGGTGCGCACTCGACGATCCTCACGGAGTCCGATCGCCCCGGACTGGGGCACATGGGGTGGCAGGTCGCCGAGCCCGATCAGGTCGAGGGCTGGGCGCGTCGCCTGAGGTCCGGTGGCCAGGAGGTCGAGCGGCTGGCCGGCGGCACCGAGCCCTGCCAGGGCGACGCTATCCGCTTCCGCACGCCGGCCGGGCACGCGATGGAGCTCTTCTACGACTTCGAACGCTGCTCCCCGCAGCAGCCGTCGCTGCTGCTCAACCAGCCCGAGCGCTACCTCGCCACCGGCGTCGGCGTCCGGCGCCTGGACCACATCAACCTCACGGCCGGCGACGTCGACGCGACGCGCGACTGGCTCGCGGGAGCGCTCGGCTTCCACCTGCGCGAGGCCGCCCGCAACCCCGACGGCACCGACATCGGGGTGTGGATGTCCGTGACCTCGCAGGTGCACGACATCGCGGTGATGGCCGACGGCGCGGGCGAGTCCGGGCGGTTGCACCACGTCGGCTACTCCGTCGACACGCCCGAGGGCATCCTGCGTGCCGCCGACATGTTCGCCGAGGAGGGCATCGTGTTCGACGCCGGCCCCGGCAAGCACGGGCTCACGCAGGCGTTCTTCGTCTACGTGTTCGAGCCGGGCGGCAACCGGATCGAGCTGTTCTCGGGCGGCTACGCGATCCACGGTCCGGACTGGCAGCCGATCATCTGGAAGGGCGAGGACATCGCGCGCGCCATCGTCTGGTACGGCGCGCCGCTGCCGGACTCGTTCTTCACCGTGGCGACCTGACCCCGATGACCGCACCGACCGCTCTCGACGTCGACCGCTTCGCGCGCCTGCTGCTGCAGGCCGACGAGTCGGCGACGCCGATCGAGCCGATCACCGGTGAGCTGCCCGGTCTCACGGTCGACGGCGCCTACGCCGTGCAGCGGGCCGGGCGCGCTCTGCGGCTCGCGGCGGGCGGCCGGGTGGCGGGTCACAAGATCGGCCTGACCAGCGAGGCGATCCAGCGGCAGCTCGGGGTCGATCAGCCCGACTACGGCTACCTGCTCGCGTCGATGATCCTCGACGGCGGCGCGGCGATCGACGTGTCGAGGCTCATCGCCCCGCGCGTCGAGGGCGAGGTCGTGTTCATCCTCGGTGAGGCGATCCACGGCGACCAGGTGACGGCCGAGGACGTGCTGGCTGCGACCGCGTCGGTGGCGCCCGCGCTGGAGATCATCGACAGCCGCGTCGCCGACTGGCGCATCACGCTGGCGGACACGATCGCCGACAACGCGTCCTCGGCTCTGGCGGTGATCGGCGAGCCACGCCCCCTCCACGGCCTCGACCTGCCCGGGCTGCGGATGACGCTGACGGTCGGCGACGAAGCGGTCGAGGGCCGGGGTGCGGCGGTGCTCGGCCATCCCGCGACGTCCGTCGCCTGGCTGGTGCGCGCGCTCGCGCGTCAGGGCGAGGGTCTCGCCGCCGGCGAGGTGGTCCTCTCCGGTGCGCTGGCCCGCGCGGTGGACGTCACCGCAGGGGTCGACGCGACCGCCGAGTTCGACGGGATCGGCACCGTGCACGCGAGGTTGTACGCCAGGCCTGACGCGCGCGGCTAGCATCCTGGGCCGTGGCCCGCGCCAACGACGACGCGCCCCTTCCCGAGCCCGCACCGCCGGCGGTCGTCGACGCGATCTCCGACGCGATGTTCGCCCTCTCCTCGACGAGCCGGGTCAACATCCTCATGCTGCTGCGCGCGCGGCCGTGCACCGTCGGTGAGCTCACCGAGGCCACCGGGATGGAGCAGTCGGCCGTGTCGCACCAGCTGCGGGTGCTGCGTGAGCACCGGATCGTGAGCGTCGAGCGGATCGGCCGCCGACGGCGCTACGCGCTGCACGACGAGGACGTCGCGGTGCTGCTGGACGCGGCCCTGCACCACGTCGCCGGCGAGCGCGCGGTCCGCCGCGCCACTGCGGGCTGATGGCGGTCGTCGAGGCGGTCTTCGCCCCGCCGGCCGGCCGCCGCGCGTTGCTGGACCGTGCGCACGCGGGGGACGTCGAGGGTGCGTTCGGCACGCTGAGCGAGGCGGCGGTCCCGCCGACGCACGGGCTCCGTGCCCGCCTCGCGGCGCTCGTCGTGGTCCTCGGGCCGGGGCTCGTGATCATGGCCGCCGACAACGACGCCGCCGGCATCGGCCTGTTCGCGCGGGCCGGAGAGGAGCACGGCACGCGGCTGCTCTGGCTGCTCGTGGCCCTCGCGCCCGTCGTCTTCGTGACGCAGGAGCTGGTGCTCCGGCTCGGCGCCGTGACCGGCGTCGGCCACGCGCGCCTCATCATCGAGCGCTTCGGCCGCCGCTGGGGCATGTTCGCGCTCGGTGACCTGCTGGCGCTCAACGCGCTCACCCTCGTCGCTGACTTCGTCGCGATCGCGCTGGCGCTCGGCTACTTCGGCGTCAGCCACTGGCTCGCCGCGCCGATCGGTGCGGCCCTGCTCCTCGGTCTGCTGGCGACCGGCAGCTTCCGCGGCTGGGAGCGGATGATGTTCGGGCTGCTCGCGGCCACCGTCGCGGTCGTCCCGCTGCTGCTGCTCGTGCACGCCGGGGGCCACGCCGCGGCGGACGGCCACGGCGCGACGTCGGGCACCCTCGTGCTCGTGATGGCGCTCGTCGGGACGACGGTCGCCCCGTGGCAGCTCTTCGTGCGCCAGTCCAACGTCGTCGACAAGCGGATCACGCCACGCTGGCTCGGGTACGCGCGCGTCGACACGGCGATCGGCACCGTGGCGGCGCTCGTCGTCGCGGGCGCGGTGCTGGTGGCCTGCGCCTGGGCGTTCGGCGCGACCCCGCATGCCTTCAGCGACGCAGGCGGCGTCGCCCCAGCGCTGCGGGCGGATCTCTCGCCGTCGGCGGGTGCGATCTTCGCCGTGCTGCTCATCGACGCTGCGTTGCTGGGCGCCGCCGCGGTCGCGCTGTCGAGCTCCTACAGCGTCAGCGAGGCGCTCGGGTTCCGGCACTCGCTGCACCGCAGTCCGCGCGAGGCCACGAAGTTCCATGCGATCTACGCCGGCTTCGTCGCGATCGGCGCGGCGGCCGTGCTCGTCCCCGACGTCCCGCTCGGCGCCCTGGTGACCGGCAGCCAGGCCCTCGCAGCGATCCTGCTGCCGAGCGCGACGGTCCTGCTCCTGCTGCTCGGCAACGACGCGGAGATCCTCGGCCCCTGGGTCAACCCGGCGTGGCTCAACGCGCTCGGCACCGTCGTCGTCAGCGCGATGCTCGGCCTCTCGACGGCCCTGGTCGCCCACGCCGTCGTCCCCGGGACCGAGCTGGCCGTGGGCGCGATCGCCGCGGCTCTCCTGCTGGCGGCGGGTCTCGCCGTGGTCGCCGTCGAGCACGCCCGCCGGCCGCAGGAGGCGATGACCCGCGCCGAGCGACTCGCCTGGACGATGCCGCCGCTGGAGCGCGTCGAGCCGATGCGCCGGTCGGGCGCCCGGCGACTGGTGCTCGTGCTGCTGCGGGTGCAGATCGCCGTGGCGGCCTGCGCGCTGCTCGTACGCGTGACCGGGCTGGCGTGATCAGCGAAACGCGTCGGCGTGCGTGCGCGCCCACGCGGCGAACGACCGCGGCTCGCGCCCGAGCACGTCGCGCACCGTCGGCTGCACGAGGGACTCGTCGAGCGCACCGGTGACGAAGAAGGTCAGGAACGCGTCGGCGTAGCCCGCAGGCATGGTCGCGTGCATCTCCGCCGCGGCCTCCGCGTCGGACTGCGGGTCGTAGCGCAGGTCGCGCCCGAGCGCCTCGGCGAGGACCCGGACGCGGTCGCCCGGGGTCAGCGACTGCGGTCCGCTGAGCCGCAGCGCGCGCCCCGCGAGGTCGCCGCGGACCAGCGCATGGGCGGCGACCGCCGCGATGTCCGCCGGGTCGATCGCCGCGACGCGCACGCCGCCGAACGGTGCGCGCACGACGTCGCCGGCGCGGACCTGATCGGCCCATTCCAACGCGTTCGTCATGAAGCCGTTGGGCCGCAGGAAGGTCCACTCCAGACCCGACGCGCGCACGTCGGCCTCCGCCTGCGTCTGGTAGCGCGAGACGGCGTTGTCGAGGTCGTCGCTCTCGACCGCGCTGCCCGACATCAGCACCGCCCGGCGGACGCCGGCGCCCCGCGCGTTCGCCAGCAGGTCGGACATGCCGTCGTAGCCGCTCATGAGGAACACGCCGTCGACACCGTCCAGGGCGGACGCCCACTCGGCAGGGCGCGTCAGGTCGCCCGCGACGCTCTCCACGCCCGCCGGGAACGACGCCTTCGACGCATCACGGACGAGGGCCCGAACCGGGACGCCGTCGGCCTGCAGCGCGCTGACGATCGCTCCGCCCACGTTCCCCGTCGCCCCGGTCACCAGGACCGTCACGCCCGTGCTCCGCCGAGGACCCGGCAGATGCCCTCGAGCGCATCGGGCGCGACGCGGTAGTAGCCGTAGGGGCCGCGCTGCTCACGGAGCAGGATGCCGGCCCGCACGAGCTTGCGCAGGTGGTGGCTCGCGGTCGGCTGACGCAGGCCGAGCTGCTCCTGCAGGTCGCGGCCGTGCAGCTCCTCGCCGGCGGCGTGCAGCAGCGCGCTCACGATGAGGACGCGCGTGCGATCGCCCAGCGCGTGCATCGTGTGGGCGATCGCCTCCGCGGCGTCCGCCGTGAGCGGCGCGTCCGTGATCGGCTCACCGCCGAACCTCTCCATGGACCTGCAGGGTATCGACGATTGTCGATGATACGATTGTGCGTGCAATCATAGCGCCGACGAACGCCGGGGCCGCCCCTGGTGGGTGGCGCCCAGGACGACTTCCAGGCCGAGCTGGAAGTCGTCGTTCTCGAAGGTGCGGGTCGGCATCGGGAGGGCCTCTGTCTGGGCATGCAGACCGGAGCATGCGCTCGCCGGGGTCAAGCGTCGTCAGCACCGCGGTACTGCACGCACGGCGGAGTGCCACTGCCCGCCCGCGCCAGGTAGGTTGCCGCCGGTGTTCCGCCTCTACCACCGACCGATGGCCGGCCGCCCCGTACGGGCCGCCTGGATCCTCGAGGAGGCGGGTGCGCCCTTCGAGGTCGTCCGCCTCAGCATGGACGAGACCCGCGCCGCCGAGCATCTGGAGCGCCATCCGCTGGGCCGCGTCCCGGTCCTCCAGGACGGCGACGACCTGCTCTACGAATCCGCGGCCGTCTGCCTGCACGTCGCCGACTCACTCCCGGAGGCGGGGCTCATCCCACCCCTCGGGTCCTACGAGCGCGGCCTCGTCTACCAGTGGGTGCTGTTCGCGATGACGGAGATCGAGCCGGCGTTCCTGCCGCTGCTGCCGAGCCGCACGACCGATCCGGCGGAGGAGGCCGCCTCGAAGGCGGTGCTGCGTGAGCGGCTGGAGGTTCTCGAGCGGGAACTGGAGGGCCACACGTTCCTCGTCGGGGACGGCTTCACGGTCGCCGACGTGGTCGTCGGATCGCTCGCGGCCGACATCGTCGGCTTGGGCCACGCCGAGGGCTTCCCGGCGATCATCGCCTGGGTGCAACGCCTGCAGGCGCGCCCCGCCCGGGAGCGCGCGGTCGCGGTCGCGGGCCTGCCCGCAGCCGCCTAGTGTCACGACACGAGCGACGGAGGAGAGAGCCATGCTGCTGGAGGACAAGGTCGCCCTGGTCACGGGCGGGGGATCGGGGATCGGCCGCGCGACGGTGCAGCGGTTCGCCGAGGAGGGCGCCACCGTGCTGGCGGTCGACGTGAACGAGGCGGGCCTGGAGGAGACCGCGCGGGGGCTCGACGCCGTGTCGACGCAGGTCATCGACGTGTCCGACAGCGCGCAGGTGAACGCGGCGTTCGAACGCGTCGCCTCCGAGCACGGGCGCCTGGACGTGCTCGTGAACGCCGCGGGCGTGAGCGGGCCGAAGGGGGAGATCTCGCCGGGCTCGCACTTCCTCACGGACATCACCGACGACGACTGGGACCAGGTCGTCGCGATCAACCTGACCGGCAGCTTCTACACCGTGCGCGCGGCGGTGCCGCTCATGCGGGCGGCGGGCGGCGGGTCGATCGTGAACATCGCGAGCGTCTCGGCGCTGGTCGGCTACCCGCTGAACATCTACTACCCGGCGTCGAAGGCGGGCGTCCTCGGACTGACCCGCGCGGCCGCGGGCGGCCTGGCCGGCGACCGGATCCGCGTCAACGTCGTCTGCCCGGGCGCGATCGACACGCCGATGCTCAACTCGATCCCCGAGGAGGCCCGTCAGGAGGTCATCGATCTGGCCCCGATCAACCGGATGGCGAGCGCCCGCGAGCTGGCGGGGACGATCCTGTTCCTGGCGAGCGACGACGGGTCGTTCTACACGGGCCAGACGCTGTCGCCGAACGGTGGGATGTGGATGTAGCCGATGGGTTCGGCTGTGCCTCACCCATCGGACGGCTGGTCACGAGCCTCTCCACTCCCGCCGGCGGTCCCAGATCCCGTCCGCAGCTCGCAGCGCGAGGGCCTGGACGGTGTGGGTCGGGTTGACGGACGCGCCGGTCGCCATGACCGACCCGTCGACCACGAGCAGGTTGGGGACGTCGTGGCAGCGGTTCCACGCGTCGACGACCGAGTCGGCGGGGTCGGCGCCCATCCGCGCCGTCCCGAGCAGGTGCCACCCCAGCAGCGTGTCGAAGCCCAGCACGCGCACGGCGTCGGCGCCCGCCGCGTAGCAGAGCTCGGTCGCCTTCTCGACGCCCGCCTCGCCGATGCGGCGCGAGTTCTCCGACAGCGTGTAGTGCGTCACCACGCCTGGTAGGCCGACGGCATCCAGGCGCTCGTGGTCGAGCTCGACGCGGTTGTGCAGCTCGGGCTCGTCGTCGCCGCAGACCCAGCAGATCGCCTCGTGGTTGAGGTGGTGCTCGACCGCCGTGTGGTGGCCCTCGCCCCAGCCGCCGGTCTGCAGTGCGGTGTCGAGCGCGTCGAACCCGCGCATCGCCGTGATGATGAACCCGCGTTTGAAGCCGCGGGCCGGGTCGGTCTCGTAGAACTGGCGCGTCGTCGCGGTCGCGCCCCACGGCCCGTGGTCGGCGCCCGTGCGCTCCGGGAAGCGCGCGGCGACCGTCGTCTGCACGTGCACCATGAGGTTGCGACCGACCATGCCGCTGGAGTTCGCCAGGCCGTCGGGGAACGCCGGCGATGACGACATGAGCAGCAGCCGCGGGGTCCCGAGGCCGTTGCCGGCGATGACGACGACCGGCGCCGTCGCGCGCTGCAGCGAGCCGTCTGCCGCGTGGTACAGCACGCCGTCGGCGCGCCCGCGGGTGTCGAGCGTCACCTCGCGCACCCGCGCGCCGGTCTGCAGGCGCACGCCGTTGCGCAGCGCCGCCGGCCAGTACGTGTTCGCGGGCGTGGCCAGCGAGCCGGTCGGGCAGCCGTAGGTGCAGTGCCCGTTGTTCGTGCACGCCGGGCGACCCCGGTAGTCGCGCGACGCGATCGCCTGGTGCTGCACCCACCAGTACCAGCCGAGGTGCTCGAAGCCGTCGATCCATCGCTCGCCCATCGCGCCCATCGACACAGGCGGCAGCGGCGCCTCGGACGTGAGCGGGGCCGTCGGATCCCCGGCGATCCCGGCCATGCCCATCTCGGCCTCGTTGATCTCGTAGTAGCGCTCGAGGTCGTCGTAGCCGATCGGCCAGTCGCGGCCGAACCCGTCGAGCGTCGCGCCGCGGAAGTCGGAGGGGAGGAAGCGCCAGAACGCGCCGCCCCAGCCCGTCGCACTGCCGCCGACGGCCGCGTAGATGAACGCGTCCACCGGGTTGGCGCCCGTGTTGCGGACGGGATAGTCGGCGGGCCACCCGCGCCGGGCGGCGCTCGGGCTCCAGTACCGTCGCGCGCGAACCTGCCAGTCGGCGTGGCGCTTGGGGATGTCCTCGTCGGGCACCCAGTCGCCCTGCTCGAGGACGAGGACGTCGACGCCGTGCTGCGACAACCGCCAGGCGAGCGCCGCGCCCGCGGCGCCGCCGCCGACCACCAGGACGTCGGCGACCTGCGTCACGGGACGCGGTACCGCGGCGGGAGCGAGCGCACGCGGTCCAGTCGCGCCGGGTCAAACGGCGCCAGCGGCGTGCCGACCATCGGTCGTTGCGACCGGAAGCCCGTCCGCGCCTCCACGACGGCCTCGACCGCGGGGTCGCGGTAGTACGCCTCGAGCGTCATCTCCAGCACGGACCGGAACACGGCGCCGAGGTCGGCGTCGGCCTCGAGCTCGCGCAGCACCGCGACCTGCTCGTCGGTGGGCAGTGCCGTGAAGTCACGCCCAGCCAGCCACGCGAGCGCCGTCCGCACGGCGGGTGCGATCGCGGGCGCTCGGTCCATGAGCGCGTCGATGTAGCCGACCGCGGGCGTCGCGGTCGCCGGCGGCCAGTGCGCGTCGCCGGGCACGAGCCGGTCCACCCAGCCCGACAGGATCGCGAGCTCGCCAGCGTCGAGGACGCGGGGCGCCGCGACGTCCTCGGGTGCGACATACGCCCCGCCCGCGTCGGCCGAGCCGGTCACCGGTCGAGCGGGCACATGTCTTAGAGGATGATGCGCCCTGGGTTGTCGCCGCTCGGGCCGTCCCAGAGCTCCTGGTGCAGCGCCTGGTCGACCTGCTCCGCGGTCAGCGGGAACGCTGGGCATCCTCGGACGCGGTGGACGATCTCCTCGAACGTCACGGCGGGTGACCCGCCGCGGACCGAACGGTCTCCCAGCTCAGGGAGCAGTCCGTGCTCGTTCAGCAGCGCCCAGATGTAGCGCGTCGGCGACGCCTCGCTCATGCGGCGCCATCCTACCGAGCCGACCAGCCCGACCAGCGCGTGACGGCCACCTCCAGCACGGGCCCCTCGGGCGGCGCGGCGCGGTGCTGCGGGTAGCGCTCGCCGAGCAGATCCACCGCCCGCAGCGACTGCGTCGCACCCGGCTCCCAGACGGTGCCGACGCCATCCGCGCGGACCCACCAGAGCGCGTCCCAGTCGTCGTCGTAGTGATCGGCGAGCAGCGCGACGCGTGGGTTGGCGCGCACGTTGGCAAGGCGCTTCAGCGCGGTCGTGCGCTTCGGCTTGTGGTCGACGGCGATCAGGACCGTGTCCCCGTCGAGGGCGAACACGACGGGGACGACGTGCGGAACGCCCTCGGCGTCCGCCGTGGCGAGGCGGGCGACGCGCGCCGCGGCGAAGCGCCGGCGCGCCTCGTCCGCAGTCACGTCGATGCCCGCAGCGACCCCGCGTCCGTCGTTCTGCGACGGACTCGCCCAGCAGACGCGAAGCCTTTGTCGCTCATTCCCCGTTGAGCTCGGCGACCGCGTCCTCGAAGCGCTCCAGCGAGCGCTCGATCGGGCCGCGCGTCGTGGAGGGCAGCCAGTGCACGGCGCGCTGCACCCCGGCCTGCTGGAGCTGCTCGAGCGCGCCCGCGTCGGCGGGGACGCCGAAGGCGACGACCGGGATCTCACGCCCTGCCTCCGTGGCGCGCGCCTTCAGCTCGGCGATCGTGTCGAGCAGGTCCGGCGGCCCGTAGTTGGGGATCCACGCGTCGCCGAACGCCAGGACGCGGTCGAGCACCGTCGGCCCGTTGCCGCCGACGAGGACCGGCGGATGCGGCCACTGCGCGGGCTTGGGCCACGACCAGATGCGGTCGAAGTCCACGTGCTCGCCGTGGTAGCTGGCCTCGTCGTGCGTCCAGATCTCCTTGATCGCCTCGACGCGTTCGCGCATGACGGCCATGCGCTGGCGCGGGTCGACGCCGTGGTTGGCCATCTCCTCGCGGTTCCAGCCCGCGCCGACGCCGAACTCCACTCGACCGCCCGAGAGGTGGTCGATGCTCGCGACCTCCTTGGCGGTGACGATCGGGTCGCGCTGGATGATGAGGCAGATGCCCGATCCGACCCGTAGGCGGGTCGTCGCCGCCACTGCGGCGGTCATGGACACGAACAGGTCGTACGTGTGGATGTAGTGGCGCGGGAGCGTGTGGCCGCTGGGGTGGGGCGTCGCCCGGGAGGCGGGGATGTGCGTGTGCTCGGGGAAGTAGAGCGCGTCGTGCCCGCGCTCCTCGACGAGGCGGGCGATGCCCCCGGGATCGAGCGCGTCGTGCGTCGCGAAGACGGCGAGACCAGTCTGCATGGCGCACGAGTCTAGGTCCGATCGTCTCCCAGGAACCTCCATGGATGTCCACAGCCGGGGCACTCGGACGCCGCCGATCCTCACCCTTTGACGGGCAGGAGCCCGTCGTGAGCGAAAGAGAGCGAACCAGCATGTCCCCCTCCCTCCGCAGGATCGGCGTCGCGCTCGGCGCGGCCGGCGCGCTGGCCACCGCAGCGATCGGCTGCGGCGGCTCCGCCGACCAGACCGCGTCGGCGTCCCAGCAGCAGGGACCGTCGACGCAGCAGCAGGCCGCTCCCGGTCAGGGTCAGGGCGCCCCGGCCCTCAGCGCCCTGGCCTCCAAGCTCGGCGTCACCGAGGCGAAGCTGCAGTCCGCGATGCAGTCGGCGCGGCCGACGCAGGGCTCCTCGCCCGATGACATGGCCGCGAGCCTCGCCAAGGCGCTCGGAGTGAGCGAGGCGAAGGTGCAGGCGGCGATGGCGGCGACGCGGCCCAGCGGTGGCGGCCAGCCCCCGCAGGCGCCCGCGCAGCAGGGCCAGGAGAGCTGATCGTGTCCGCCACGGCTTCGGCCCCGGCACTGCCGCGGGCTCGCTCGGGCGCGGTGCGCTCAGTGCTCCGTGGGAGGACGACCGACCCCGCATGGGTGCGTCCCGCACTCGTCGGCGTCCTCGTGGTCGCCGCGCTGCTGTGCCTCTGGAACCTCACGATCAACGGCTGGTCCAACGAGTACTACGCTGCCGCCGCCCGCGCCGGCAGCGAGAGCTGGAAGGCATGGTTCTTCGGCTCCCTCGATCCAGGGAGCTTCATCACCGTCGACAAGCCGCCGCTGTCGCTGTGGCTCAGCGGCCTCTCGGCGCGCGCCCTCGGCTTCTCGAGCTTCGCGATCCTGCTCCCGCAGGCGCTGTGCACGATCGGCACCGTCGGGGTGCTGTTCGCGACCGTCCGCCGCGTGTTCGGGCCGGAGGCGGGGCTCATCGCCGCGGGAGCCCTCGCGATCACCCCGGTCGCGGTCGCGATCGCGCGGGTGAACAACCCGGATGCGCTGCTCGTCCTGCTGCTCGTGACCTCCGCCTACCTGCTCGTCCGGGCGCTGGAGTCCGGGCGGACGAAGCACCTGGTCCTCTGCGGCGTCGTCGTGGGCCTCGCGTTCATGACGAAGATGCTGCAGGGATGGATGGTCGTCCCCGCGCTTGCGGCGGCATATCTCATCGCCGGTCCGCCGGCGCTCCTCACCCGCGTCCGCCAACTCGCACTCGCGGGCGTCGCGATGGTCGCGGCGAGCGCCGCGTGGCCGGTCGCCGTCTCGCTCTGGCCGGGGTCGACGCCGTACATCGGCGGCAGCACCGACGGGTCGGTCTGGAACCTCATCCTCGGCTACAACGGCTTCGGTCGCCTGACCGGCGAGGAGGGCGCCATGGGCGGCGGCGGGGCGAGCTTCGGCGGCGTCGCGGGCGTCTGGCGGATGTTCAACGAGCAGGTCGGCGGGCAGATCGCCTGGCTGCTGCCGCTCGCAGCGGTCGGCCTCGTCGCGGGCCTGTGGGCGACGCGCCGGGCTCCGCGCACCGATCCACGCCGCGCGGGCTTCGTGCTCTTCGGCGTCTGGGCCCTCGTCCACGTCGCGGTGTTCTCCAGCCAGAAGGGGATCTTCCACCCGTACTACGTGAGTGCACTGGCGCCGGCGATCGCGGCGCTGTGCGGCGGCGGGCTCGTCGTGCTCGCCGGCCGGGCGCGGCGGTCGTGGGCCGGTCTCGCTGTCCTGGACCTGACGCTGGCCGGCTCCGCCTGGCTGGCGGTCGACCTCCTCGGGCGCACCCCGGACTTCGCCCCGTGGCTGCGTACCGCGATCTCCGTCGCGGCAGCGATCGCGGTGCTCGCGTCGCCCGCGCTGCGCCTGGGCCGGGGGCGTGGGGTGCTCGTCGCCGGCGTGGTGGCCGCCACGTTCGCGCTCGCCGCGGGTCCCGCGTCGTACTCGATCGCGAGCGTCGGCCAGTCGCTCAGCGGCAACAACGTCATCGCCGGCCCCGCCGGCGCCGGCAGCATGGTCGGCGGACCCGGCGGTGGCGGCGGCGGTGGCGCCCCGCCGGGGCAGATCGGGCAGCGGCCGACCGGCGGCGGCATGGGCGCCATGGGCGGCGGGAGCCTCGGCACCGAGGCGATCGCGTACCTGCAGGCGAACCAGGGCTCGGCGAAGTACCTCCTCGCCGCCGTCGGGTCGCAGTCGACGTCGCAGATCATCATCGACACCGGTGAGCCGGTCGTGACGATCGGCGGCTTCAGCGGCCAGGACGCCGCGCCGACGGTGAGTCAGCTGGCGAAGCTCGTCGCCGGTGGCGATCTGAAGTACGTCCTGCTGTCGAGCTCCGCCGGGTCCGGCGGTCCCGGTGGCGGCTCGAGCGACATCACCACGTGGGTGCAGCAGCACGGCACCGAGGTCACCAGCGTCTCCGTCGGCTCGGGGACGCTCTACAAGGTCGGTTGAGTACTAGGTCTCGTCTGCGATGGCGGCCGCGTGCGCGCGCGCCGCCATCGCGATGATCTGCACGGCCGTGTCGAGGCTGAACGCGGTCGTGTCGAGCATCAGGTGGTAGAGCGACGGGTCGTGCGAGTCGCGGCGGTAGAAGTGCTGCATGTACGCGTCGCGGGCGCCGTCGGTCTCCTTCATCCGGCGCTTGGCGGCCTTGCGGTCGATCCCCTCGCCGGCCGTCGCCTGGGCGATCCGCGCCTCGGCCGGCCCGTCGATCCGTACGCGCAGGACCCGCGGGTCGTCGGCGAGCACCACGGAGGCGGCTCGCCCGAGCAGCACGCCCTCGCCGCGCGCGGCGTACTCGCGGATGACCTGCTCGGTCGCGTCCCGGTAGCCCTGGTCCTCGAACGTGGACGGGATCATCGCGCCGCCGCCCGCGTAGACCTGCACGGCGGGGGCGAAGTCGCGCAGCAGCCGGTCGAGCCGGCTCACCTGCGTCTCGTCGCGCGCGAGGACCTCGTCGAGCGGGACGGCAAGACGCTCGGCCACCGCCGCCGGGATGGCGCGGTCGACGAACGGGACCCCGAGCACGGATGCCAGCTCCGGCCCGATGATGCTGCCGCCGGCGCCGTAGGACGCGGACAGGGTGACCAGGCTCATCGGGGGAGTTCTACCCCGTTTGCACGGCCAGGTGTTCTTCTGCGTCGTACTTCAGCAACGCTGGGAACGCGAGCATGATGAGCCCGACGCCCGCCATGCACGCCAGGCCGCCCGACGTCACCGAGAACCGCGGCCCGGTCGCCGCGGCGACCGTCCCGGCCTCCACGTCGCCCAGCCGGGGGCCGCTCGTCACCACGAGCGAGAAGACGGAGGACATGCGTCCGCGCATGTGGTCGGGCGTCACCGTCTGGTTGATGGTCGAGCGGCACACGGCGCTCACGCTGTCCGCGGCGCCCGCGATCGCCAGCAGCAGGGCCGCCGGCCACAGCGACGAGACGAGCCCCGCCAGCGCGATCGCGGCGCCCCACGCGAGGACGGCGAAGATCGTGATCCGTCCGAGACGACGCGCGTGCGCCAGCCACCCCGTCGTCAGCGCGGCCACCGTCGCACCGGCCGACACGGCCGCGTAGAGCAGCCCGGTCCCCGCGGCACCCGCGCCGTAGACGCTGACCGACAGCACCGGGAAGAGGGCGCGCGGCATGCCGAAGGTCATCGCCACGAGGTCGATCGCGAACGAGCCCATGAGCGCCTGGTTGCTGCGTACGAACCGTAGGCCCTCCGCGATCGACTTCCAGATCCCGAGCTCGGGTCCCTCGGTGCCGATCGGCAGCTGCGGCGAGAGCGCGACCACCGCCGCGACCATCGCGAGGCAGCTCGCCGCGTCGATGACGTAGGTCGCCCCGACGCCGAGCCACGCGATGAGCACGCCGCCCACGCCCGGGCCGACGACCAGCGTCAGCTGGTACAGCCCGAAGTTCAGCGCGAGCGCGCTGCGCAGCAGCCGGGGCTCGACGAGGTTGGGGATGATCGCCGAGCGCACGACGTTCTGGACCGCGTTGAAGCCCGCCAGCGCGCCGCCCAGGACGTACAGCGCCCACAGCGGGGGATCGCCCGCGAACGTGACCGCCGCGAGCCCGGCCGGCGCGGCGATGAGCCCGATCTGCACGAGCAGCAGCAGCTTCCGGCGGTCGAAGCGGTCGGCGATGGCGCCGCCCAGCAGCGACATCGCGATGAGCGGGATGAGCTCGACCGCCCCGAGTAGGCCGGTGAGGAACGCCGACTTCGTCTCGAGGTAGATCTGGAACGGCAGCGCGACGAGCACGGCCTGCGTCCCGAATCCGGAGACGAGCTCACCGAAGATGAGCAGCCGCAGATCGCGCGACGCGCGGAGCGGCGAGACATCGATGACGAAGCGACTCAACGTGCGGGCGGCTCGGGAACTCCGAGCTCGTCCTGCAGCGCGATCCCCATCTCCAGCAGGGCCTTCTCGGTGCCCGCAGCGCCCGCGAGCGACACGCCCACCGGCAGGCCGCTGCGCCGCCCCACCCCGGACGGCAGCGAGACCACCGGGAAGCCCGTCCAGTCCCACGTGTACGTGAAGGCGATGTACGCGATCGCCTCGTCGGTGAAGAACGCGTCGTAGCCGTGTCCGCGCGGCGGCGCGACGATCGGGACCGTCGGCTCGACGACCGCGTCGATGCGCTCCGCCGCGAGCCAGTCACTCCACGCGTCCGCGGCCTGCAGCCGCTGCCACTGCGCGTCGGCGTACTCGACGCCGGTCAGTGCGCGCTGCTGGGCGAACTCGAGCAGGTCACGGTTCGACTGGCGGTACAGGTCGCGTCGCTCGGCCAGCAGGGGCGTGTGCCAGGCGAGCATGTCGGTGGCGACGACCTCCAGGAACAGCCGGCCGACGTCGAGATCGGTCGCGGGGGCGATCGGCTCGACGATCGTGGCGCCCAGCCCGCGCAGCGCGGTGAGCGCGTCCTCGAAGCCGCCGGCGACATCGGGATCGACGTCCACGAGCGCGATGCGCGGTGACAGCGCCAGGCGGACCCCGTCCAGCGGTGTCGCGGCGGCGGTGCCGAGCGCCCGCAGCGGCCCCGGCTCGGACCCGAGCATCGCGTCGAGCAGCAGCGCGCAGTCGCGCAGCGTGCGCGCCATCGGCCCCGGGTGGTCGTGCGAGTGGCTGAGCGGAAGGATCCCCCGCAGCGGGAGCGCGCCGCGGGTCGCCTTGATCGTGGACGTCCCGCACAGCGCCGACGGGATGCGCAGCGATCCGGCGGTATCGGTCCCGGTCGCAGCCGGCGTGGTCCGCGAGGCCAGCGCGGCGCCGCTGCCGCCGCTGGAACCACCGGGCCCGCGGGTGAGGTCCCATGGGTTGCCGACCTGGTCGGTGCCGCCGCCGGCCGCGAACTCGTGGGTGTGCAGGTGACCGAGAAGCACCATGCCGGCGGCGAACAGCCTGGCGGCGACGTCGGAATCCGTCTCGGGTGCGAGGTCGACGACGCGACTGGAGCCGGTCAGCGGGTGCCCCGCCGCGGCGTAGAGGTCCTTGAGGCCGAGCGGGACGCCGCACAGCGGCCCGGCGTCCCCCGCCGCAAGGTGCTCGTCGGCGCGGTCGGCGTCAGCCAGCGCGCGCTCGGGATACACGCGGATCCACGCG
The DNA here is from genome assembly GCA_963837655.1 of uncultured Solirubrobacterales bacterium. Taxonomy (GTDB): domain Bacteria; phylum Actinomycetota; class Thermoleophilia; order Solirubrobacterales; family Solirubrobacteraceae; genus CAVVSD01. The sequence continues at coordinate 75,362 of CAWIOK010000011.1, read as the reverse complement.
TTGATGGCGTCCGGCGACCCCTCGAAGGAGTGCGGGCCGTCGATCGCCTCGATGCGGGCCAGGTGCGCCTCGGCCACCTCGCGCGCCGAGGCGCGCCGCTCGCCGAGGATCGCCACGAGCTCGGTGACCGTGCAGGCGGTGAGGTCCACGTCAGTCCTCCGCGCGGCGCTTGAGCGCCTCGACGGGCTCCGTCACCAGGAAGCGCTTGGCCGGGTCGGCGAACGGCTTCTCGAGGAAGCCGGGCAGCCCGGTGTCCATCTCCGCCTGGATCTCGTAGCGCACACGGCAGCCGGCTCCGTCGGGGGTGAGCGTCCACCCGGGCCCCTGCAGCTTCTTGAGTCGTCCGCCCATGAGCCCGATGCCGACGCGCGATGGCGGGTGCGGCTCCAGCCGCGCGAGCAGCTCGATGGCGCCGATGCCGGGCGCGTGGGAGTCGAACACCAGCCGGATCTCGGGCTGCTCGCCCGGCGTCAGGACCTCGGCCTCGGTGACGCCTGGCCACCACTCGCGGTAGGCGGGGACGTCGAGGATGATCGCCATGCAGCGCTCCGCCGTCGCCCCGACCGCGACCTCGTGTGCCCAGCCGATCTTCATGGCGGGCACCCTACCCACAGAAGGAATTCGACCATCTTGCGCGCTTTGACGGTGGCGCACCAGCCTCCGGAGTGACAACATTGGCCTCGTGAGCACGGACGCCACCACGGCCACCACGCCGGCCGTTCGAGACCTTCTGCTGCGCCTCGCCGGACCGAGAGCCTTCGTCCGGGGCGAGGCGTACCTGACCGACGGCCGCGTGCGCTCGCTGCACGAGGACGGTTCGGTCCTCGCCGGCGTCGTCGAGGGCTCGGAGGCCTACCGCGTCGAGGTCCACCGCGACGCCCGCGGGCGCGCGGAGCTCGTCGCCGCCTGCACGTGCCCCCACGGCGCCGACGGCCGCTTCTGCAAGCACGCGGTCGCCGTCGCGCTCGCGGGGCTGGAGGAGCGCGAGACGCGCACGGATGAGGGCGGCCTGCGCGGCTGGCTGGAACGCCAGCGCCACGGCCTGCTCGTCGAGCTGCTCGCCGAGGCGGCCGAGGAGGATCCGACGCTCGCGGCCCGGCTCAGCGCACGCCGCGACCAGGACGCCGCCGGTCCGCCGCCGCCGCGCGAGGCGACCGAGCGCGGCCGCCGCACCATCCGCCGCTGGTAGCGTCCGGCGTCGTCCGACAGGGGAGGGCGCCGTGGAGTGGGAGAGCGACGTTTCGGTCTCGACGCTGACGCCGCTGCGGTTCCTGCAGCGCAGCGAGGACGTCTGGGCCGACCGCCCCGCCGTCCGCGACGGCGATCGCCTGTGGACGTACGCCTCGCATGGCGAGCGGGTGCGCCGCGCTGCCGGCGCGCTGCGGACGACCCTGGAGATCGCCGACGGCGACCGCGTGGCCCTCCTGCTGCCCAACGTCGCTGCCGCGCTGGAGTTGCACTACGCCGTGCCCGGAGCCGGTGGCGTGCTGGTCCCGCTCAACACGCGCCTGGCGGCCGACGACTACGCCTACATCCTCGGCCACGCCGAGCCGCGTGCGATCGTCGCGCACCCGTCCCGGCGCGAGGTGCTCGAGCAGGCGATCGAGCGGATGGACGGCCCGGCCCCGCAGGTGATCTGGGACGACGGGGAGTACGACGAGCTGCTCGCGTCGGCCGACCCCGCCGAGCTGCGCCATCCCGACGACGAGCGCGCGCTCATCTCCATCAACTACACGTCGGGCACCACCGGCCGCCCCAAGGGCGTGATGACGACGCACCGCGGCGCATACCTCCACGCGCTCGGCGTCATCGCCGAGGCGGCGCTGACGCCGCGCAGCCGCTACGTCTGGACGCTGCCGATGTTCCACTGCAACGGGTGGGCGTACCCGTGGGCGGTGACCGCGACCGGCGCCAAGCATCTCTGCCTGGCCGAGATCGACCCGGCGGAGATCTGGCAGATGCTGGTGCACGGGGGCGGGACGCACCTGTGCGCGGCACCGACGCTCATCACGATGCTGCTCGGGGCTCCCGAGGCTGCCCCGACGCCTGAGGCGGTGCAGGTCTTCGTCGGCGGTGCGCCGCCGGCCCCGTCGCTGCTGGAGCGGGCCGCCGCGCTGAACCTCCACGTGACCCACCTCTACGGGCTGACCGAGTCCTACGGGCCGATCGCGGTCTGCGCCTGGAACCCCGACTGGGACGACATGCCCGGATCGCAGCAGGCCCGGCTGCGCGCGCGCCAGGGCGTGAGCACCGTGGTGAGCGAGCCGATGCGCGTCGTCGACGACGAGATGCGCGACGTGCCGCGCGACGGCGAGGCGCTCGGCGAGGTCGTGCTGCGCGGCGACAACGTCATGACCGGCTACTACCGCGACCCCGACGCGACGCGGGAGGCGTTCCGCGGCGGCTGGTTCCACACCGGCGACCTCGGCGTCATGCACCCCGACGGCTACGTCGAGCTGCGCGACCGCCTCAAGGACATCGTCATCTCCGGCGGCGAGAACATCGCGACGATCGAGGTCGAGCAGGCGCTCGTCGCCCATCCGGCCGTCGCGGAGGCCGCGGTCGTGGGCGCTCCCGACGAGCGCTGGGGTGAGGTTCCGATCGCCTTCGTCACCGCGCGCGGCCGCGAGGAGATCGATCCCGACGAGCTGATCGCCTTCGCGCGGGAGCGCCTCGCGGGGTTCAAGGTGCCCAAGCGGATCGTGGTGCTCGAGGAGCTGCCGAAGACCGGGACGGGCAAGATCCAGAAGTTCGAACTGCGCGGGAAGGTCAGCGCCGCGCAGTCCTAGAAGGAGGGACGCATGAAGAGCGTCCTTGCCGAGTTCCGAGAGTTCGTCCTCCGTGGAAACCTGGTCGACCTGGCGATCGCCGTCGTCCTCGGCGCCGCCTTCGGCGCCCTGGTCACGTCGTTCGTCGCCAACCTCGTCACGCCACTCATCGCCGCCATCGGCGGTCAGCCCGACTTCTCCGACCTCGCGTTCACGATCAACAGCTCGCAGTTCCGCTACGGCGCGTTCCTCAACGCGCTGCTGTCGTTCCTCATCATCGCCGCGGTGATCTTCTTCTTCGTCGTCAAGCCGGTGAACGCGCTGCTGGCGCGCAACAAGACCGACGACGAGCCCGAGCCCGACGCCCCGACGCCCGACGTCGCGCTGCTGACGGAGATCCGCGACCTGCTGCGGGACGGGAGCGCACCGGCCCGCTGAGCGCCCGTCACCAGCCGCGTCCGGACGGATCGAGCTGTGCGAGCTCCTCGCGGTGATCCCACAGCCACCGGATCTGCTCGCGCGTCGCGTCACCGGCGCTCGGCTCCCGCACGCCCAGCACGCTACGAAGACGATCCGTGTCGGCGAGGATCGGGTGCCGGACGTTCCAGGGGTGGTCGCCGTCGACCCACGGCACGTGAGCGAGCTCCCAGGACCAGTCGAGCTCGTCGGCTACGAGGGCGGCCAATCCGCCGAACGTCAGATCCTGAGGGTCGGCCACGTTGCAGGCCCACCGGCCCTCGGGGGCGCGTCCGACGCTCGCCGTGATCGCATCCGCGACCCGCCCGATCGAGACGCGGTGGAACAGCTGCGTCCCACCGGCAGGCAGCAGAAGCCGATGCTCGCGGCGGGCGACCTTGGCGACGAGGAACCACTCCCGGAGGACCCGGATGTTCAGCACGGGTCCGTAGATCGCTCCCGGCCGCAGCACGGTCACTCGACGCGCTCCGTCGAGCGCGTCCTCCATGGCCACGTTGTCGTGCGCTGTGCCACCGCCCGGCGACGGGCCGCCGCGGCGCTGTGCGTCCTCGTGCAGCGGGACCTCGTCCAGTGGCAGCTCGGCCGGCGTGTTCCCGTCGACCCCGGCGAGCGCGCAATGGCGGTACACGTCGATCGAGCTGATGGCGATGATCTGCGCCGCGCCGCACCGGCGGGCCACGGCACCGAGCTGCTCCGCCTTGGCGGCGGTGGCGCCGCCCGGGAACGTGTCGACGAGCACCTCTGCGTTCCACCGGGCGACCGCGCCGTCGTCCGCCAGCAGTTCGTCACGGGTCCCGTGCAGGTGCTCGATCGCCGCGAGCTCCGCCGGCTCGTGTGCTCCCGAGTGCGCGACCGCGACGTCATGGCCGTCGCGCAGGAGCCGTGGCACCGTCGTCACACCGACCGGTCCGGTCCCACCGACGAGCACGATGCGCATCGGTGCACGATCGCAGCCGCCCGTCGCCGACGACTACGTCGTGCGCTTGCGCACCGTGATGTGCGTCTTCATGCCCAGCGCGGCGTGCCCGGGCTTCAGGCAGATGAAGAGGTAGCGCCCGGGGCGCCGCAGGCGGACGTTGAAGGAGATGGTGTCGCCCGGCTCGATCTCCGGCGACACCGCGGACCGGTAGCCGTGCGGGCCGCGCACCTGGAGGTCGTGGGCGTCCTCGCCGTAGTTGTGGATGTTGAGCCTCACCCGCCCGGTGGGCACGCGCGTCCGGTAGACGCCGAATGAGTACTCGCGCGCGCTCATGCCGACCGCGGTGGCGGGCGGGAGCCCCGCCGTCGGGACGGCGAGCAGCGCGAGCGACGCGGCGAGAGTCGCGATCACGAGACGAGCGCGACGCGACCGAATGACGCAGCCCCCGGGAGCACCGCGTCGGCCGGTGTGCCGAGCCAGCCCTCCAGCAGCGACGCGTAGACGCGGCGGAAGTCGACGGTCACCGCGAGGTTGCCCTGCTTGTCGAGGCGCGAGATGTCGGGGAAGTCGGTGAGGATCCCCGGCTTCGCGCGCAGGCCCTGCACCCATGCGACGCCGCCGGCGCCGTGGTCGGTGCCCTTGGACTCGTTGCTCTGCGCCCGCCGGCCGAACTCCGACCAGACGAACGTGAGGACCCGCGAGCCGAGACCGCGCATCTCGATGTCGGCCTGGAAGGCCGACAGCGCCTGCGACAGGCCCGACAGCGCGGCGGCGAGCTCGGTCGGCTGGTCGTCGTGGGTGTCGTAGTCGCCGTCGGCCTCGACGGTCACCACGCGCATTCCCAGCGGCAGCGCGAGCAGCGCGGCGGCGCGCGAGAGCTTGGTCCCCAGGTCGTTGTCCTCGGGGTACGGGATGGGCGGCGCCAGCGGATCGGGCCCGTTGTGCTGCGCCGCGTACGGCGCGAGCTTCGCCGCGACCGTGCGGGCGAGCTGCGCTGACTTCGCCGCGGCGGCAGGCCCGGGGCGCGACTTGGACGCGCTGTCGGCCAGTCGCCCCCACGCCTGTGCGGTGATGTCGGCGCCGACACCCCACGTTCCCGCGAAGTTCAGCTTTGCGTCGTTTGGGCTGTTCAGCGACGCGACCGGCGCGCCCGCGGTCCGCAGGGTGGGGGACAGCCCGCCTCCGAGCGAGAGGCCCTGGAGCGGGTTGTCCGGCGTCCCCGCCACATCGAGCCAGCGTCCGAGCCAGCCGGGGCCCGCGAGCGGACTCACGATCCCGGTCTCCCAGAAGTTGCGGGAGTTGAAGTGCGAGAGGTCGGGGTTCGCGTAGTCGATGCCGGGGAGGAAGCCGATCTTGTTGGCCTCGAACATCCCGCGGACACCGCCGTTGACGCCGTCGGACAGGCTCGCGTGCAGCCCCAGGCCGCTGGAGCCGACCGCCGGCGTGTCGACCGGGCCGATCGTCTTGCGCAGGTCGTTGAGCGGCCCCGCCTGCCACAGCGGGGTGAGCGTCGAGAGCAGATCGCAGCCGCCGGGCAGGAAGACGTTGACGAGGATCGGCGCGTTCGGCGCCGCGGCCGCCTGCGCCTGCGCGTTGTCCAGGACGCGGTCGAACGACATGGCGCTGGCCGTGTAGAGCGACAAGCCGAGTCCGAGGCCGCTGATGAGCACCTGGCGCCGGCTCATCTCGGGGTTGAGCATCGGCCGGCGGGTGCTGCGGAACTCCTCGCAGCCCTTCTTGAATGGATCTCGGGGCATGTGAGGTGGTCCCTAGTGCAGGTGGGCGTCGGGGCCGGAGAGCATGAGGTTGCGCAGCGTGCGCTGGAGCATCGCCGCACGCTTGACCTTCTCCTCGTCCTGCTGCCAGGGCTTGGTGAGGTCGTCGAAGTAGTGCGCGGCGACGTTCGTGAGGATCTGCCGGGTGGCGTCAGAGATCCACGGCGAGCCGAGCGCCCGCTGGGCGAGCTCGACCTGCTCGCGCGGCTTGAGGTCGGGCCTGCCCGCCTCGTCGGGGACGTACAGCGGCCCGTCGTCGCCCCAGCCGATGAGGTTGTTGGCGACGTCCAGGCGCGTCTTGATCGTGCCGCTGGTCAGCCACGTCGGCCCCCAGTCCCAGCCGGCGACGCTCGGCGGGCTGAAGGGCCGCTGCCCCATGTTCGACAGCAGGTACGTGTAGCTGTCCATCGTGATCGGCGCGCGCGCCGTCCGGAGGGCGCCGGCGAGGAAGACGACCGGGCTCTTGACCATGTCCGGGTGGTCGAGGTGGGCGTACAGCGCGCCGTGGCCGAGGATGCGCTCGACGACCGGCAGGACGCGCTCGCCCGAGCTGCGGTAGATGCGCACGAGCTCACGCTTGGAGGAGCGATCGAGTGGCTCGGTGACGAAGAAGTCCCAGAGCTTGGTGACGAGGAACGGCGCGTGGCGCGGCTCGGAGACGACGAGGTCGAGCACCTCCATCGTGCCGAACCGGCCGCGGTGCCCGAGGAGCCGCTTGACGCCGTCGTCGTAGCGCTCCTTGTCGAACCACGTCCCGCTCACCTGGCCGTTGCTGCGCGAGACGCGCCAGCCGGTCAGCGCTCTCGCCGCCTCGCGGACGTCGTGCTCGTCGTAGCCGGCCGCCAGCGTGAACAGCTCCATGAGCTCACGGGCGTAGTTCTCGTTGGGCGAGTCCTTGTGGGAGTCCGCCAGCGAGAGGAAGAGCTGCATCGCCGGGTCGCGCGTGACCTGCCGCAGCAGGCGGTGGAAGGAGCCCATGCCGTACTGGCGCAGCATCCGGTTCTGGCGCAGCATGAGCGGCGTGTCCTGATCGCGCGTGGCGAAGTGGTCGTGCCAGAAGAGCGTGAGCTTCTCCTGCAGCGGCCACGTCGAGCGGACCATGCGGTCCAGCCACCAGAGGACGTCGTGGCCGTACTCGTTGAGAGGATCGATCGGCTTGCCCTTGACGGTGGGCCGCGGGCCGAGCAGCGAGGCGCCGCCCTTCGGGCCGTGCACGACGTGCGCGATCGAGCGAGCGCGCCCGGCACCAGTCCAGTGCCGGACCTCCTTCGGTGTGGGGCCGAAACCCGCGCGCCAGAAGAGGCGGCGGACGTGTGCCTCCGTCCATGTCCGTGTGTTGCGAGCCACGCGGTCCGGAAGCCATCGGCAGGCCCGCCGGGCACCTTGAGCCCGGATCCGGCGGTTCTACCCATGCGGGTGGGCCCGGAAGGTTGGGCGTCGCATAGGCACGGTCGGACCGCTTCCCGGACTGCCCGTGAACCACCCGGCCCTACCTGACACCATCTCGACCATGACGAGGTTCCACCACACCTGGATCGTCGAGGTCGAGCTCGAGGTGACGAACCCGGAGGGTCGCGCCCAGCTCATCTTCGACGCGCTCGCGGCGTACGGCTGCGAGGAGACGGAGCCCTATCCCACGCAGGTCGCCCGTGAGGACGGCCGCTGGCTGGAGGTGTCGCTGCCCGTCTGGGCGCCCTCGCAGTGGGCGGCGATCGCCGCGGGGGCGGCGACGATGTCGGACGCGTGCGCCCGCGCAGGCGCGAAGGTGGGCGTCGTGAGGATCGGAGCGGCCGAGAGCAGCCGCGGGCACGAGGCCTACCGCGTGCGCATCCGCGAGATGGAGTCCACGGCGTCCTGACGCGCGTCGCCCTCGTCACCGGAGCCAACCGCGGGATCGGCCTGGAGGTCGCGCGCGGACTCGCGGCCCGCGGCCACCGCGTCCTGCTCACCGCTCGCGATCTGGGCGCCGCGCACGCGGCGGCCCAGAGCATCGATGGCGACGTGTTCCCGCTGCGTTTGGACGTCTCGGATGCCGACAGCATCACCGCTGTGGCGGAGGGCCTCGATCGCCTCGACGTGCTCGTCAACAACGCTGGGGTCCTCTACGACACCTGGCAGCGCCCGTCCACGGCGGACCTCGAGTCGGTCCGCCTGGCGCTCGACGTCAACCTGCTCGGGGCGTGGCGCACCTGCGAGGCGTTCCTCCCGCTGATGGGGGCCGGGGGGCGGATCGTGAACGTCTCCAGCGGCGCGGGCGCGCTCACCGGCATGGGCGCCGGGACGCCGGCCTACGGGGTGTCGAAGGCGGCGCTGAACGCGTTCACGATCAAGCTCGCGGCCGACGTGCGCGACCGCGGCGTTCTCGTCAACGCCGTATGCCCGGGCTGGGTCGCGACCGACATGGGCGGCGCGGGCGGGCGGCCGGTGGAGCAGGGCGCGGCAAGCGTGCTCTGGGCGGTCGACCTGACCGACGACGGGCCGACCGGTGGGTTCTTCCGCGACGGCCGTCGCATCGACTGGTAGGCGAGATCCGGTGCGGCTGTCCGCACCGCGCGACGCTGGCGGTACGTCCGGCAGCGACGTCCGCCCCTCGGGCAAGGCCGCTCCGGTGGTCGCCCACGACGCCGGGCGCTAGTCGACGAGCGCGCCGAGCCGCGCGCCGCCCTCGGCCACGTCGTCGTCGGGCACGGCGAGCGACAGGCGCGCGTAGCCGGCGCCGCGTGTGCCGAAGCCGACGCCCGGCGCGACGCCCACGCGGGCGCTGCGCACGATCTCCTCCGGCGCCAGGCCGTCCGGCAGCTGCCACCACGCGTAGAAGGAGCCCTCGGGACGGCGGAGCCCGGGGAGCGCGGCGACGAGCACGTCGCGCCGCGCGCGGTAGCGCTCGCGACGCTGCGCGACGTGTGCCTGGTCGCCGGTCAGCGCCGCAAGCAGCCCGCGCTGGATCGCCACCGGAACGCCCGCGAACATGTGATCGACGAGCGTCCGGACCCGGCCGACGACTTCGGCGTTGCCGACGAGGAACCCGACGCGCCAACCCGCCATGCCGTAGATCTTCGACGGCGACCACAGCTCCGTCGCGACCTCTCGGGCACCGGGGACCTCGAGGAGGCTGCGCACGCGCCGCTCGAAGCCGAGGAACCCGTAGGCGATGTCGTGGACGAGCCAGATGCCGTGCTCGTGCGCCCACGCGACGGCCTCGTCCAGCACACCGTCGGCGGCGAGGACCGCGCAGGGGTTGGACGGGTAGTTCAGCGCGCACAGCGCGCCGCGCAGGCCGCCGAAATCCGGCTGCCATCCCGCCGAGGGGTCCAGCGGCAGCGGCACGTACCGCGCTCCCGCGAGCGCGACGGCCGAGTGGTAGTCGGGGTAGCCGGGGTCGGGCAGCAGGACGTCCTGGCCCGGGCCCGCGCACGCGAGCGTGACGAGCATGATCCCCGTCTTGGTCCCAGGGACGACCGCGACCTCGGTGTCCGGATCCAGCGAGACGTCGTAGTCGGCGAGATAGCGCGCGGCGATCGCCTCGCGCAGCTCCGGCATCCCCTGGAACGGCGGGTAGCCGTGCACCGTCGGGTCGGCCGTGTGCAGCATCGCCTCGCGGACCGCCTCGATCGCCTCCGGCGGGGGCGGGAGGTCCGGGTTGCCGCGGCCGAGGTCGATGAACCGCTCGCCCGGCTGCGCGCGCGCCTCGGCCGCCGCCTGCAGGATGCCGGTGAAGTACTGCTCCGGCAGGCGGCCGAGCAGGTCCGTCACGGCGTCATCAACCGAAGAAGACCTCGGCCGTCTCGAAGAAGGCCGGGTCCAGCAGCTTGGGCTCGTCGAGGGCTGCCTCGAGCGGCACGAGCTGGATCTCGGTCCCCTTCAGCGCGACCATCTTGCCGTAGTGGCCCGCCGTCGCGGCGTCGATCGCCGCGACGCCGAAGCGGGTCCCGAGCACGCGGTCGAAGGCCAGCGGCGTGCCGCCGCGCTGCACGTGGCCGAGGATCGTCATGCGGCACTCGAAGCCCGTGCGCTGCTCGATCTCCGCCTCGAGCTGGACCGCGATCCCGCCGAGGCGCTCATGTCCGAACGCGTCCGTCGCCCCGCCGCGGCCGTACGCGTGGCCACCCGCCGGCATCGCGCCCTCGGAGACGACGACGATCGAGAACGTGCGCCCGCGCGCGTGGCGCCGGCGCACGTGGTCGCAGACCTGCTCGATGTCGAACGGCCGCTCAGGGACGAGGATGACGTCGGCGCCGCCCGCCATCCCGGCGTACGCGGCGATCCATCCGGCGTCGCGGCCCATGACCTCCACGACGATGACGCGGTTGTGCGACTCCGCGGTCGTGTGCAGGCGATCGATCGCGTCGGTCGCGATCTGCACGGCCGTCTGGAAGCCGAACGTGAAGTCCGTCGCCGCGAGGTCGTTGTCGATCGTCTTGGGGACGCCCACGACCGGGATCCCCTCCTCGGACAGGCGCCGGGCGACGCCGAGGGTGTCCTCGCCGCCGATGGGGATGAGGACGTCGATCCCGCGCGCCTCGAGCGTCGCCTTCACCTTCTCGGGGCCGCCCTCCTCCTTGTACGGGTTCGTCCGCGACGTCCCCAGGATCGTGCCGCCGCGCGGCAGGATCCCGCTCGTCGTCTCGACCGTCAGCTCGACCGCCTCGTCGGTGAGCACGCCGGCCCAGCCGTAGCGGAACCCCACGATCGCGTGTCCGTGATCGTTGACGCCCTTGCGGACGACGCCACGGATCACCGCGTTGAGACCGGGGCAGTCGCCCCCGCCGGTCAGCACCCCGATACGCCCCATGCGCGCGGACTATGCCAGCAGGGGAACGCCGTCGGGTAGGGCCTCGATGGCCCGGGCGACCGCCACCTCGTCGAACTCGGGGTCCTCCATCTCGCCGCGGAGGTACGCGTCGTACGCGGCGAGGTCGAAGTTGCCATGGCCGCAGAGCCCGAAGAGGATCACGCGGTCCTCACCGGCCTCCTTCGCCGCCTGCGCCTCCTCGATGACCGCGCGCAGGGCGTGGGTCGGCTCCGGCGCCGGGATGATGCCCTCGGTCCGGGCGAATGTCATCGCCGCGGCGAACGCCTCGGTCTGCCGGTAGGCGCGGGCCTCGACCTGCCCCTCCTTGACGAGGCGGCTCACCAGCGGCGAGTCGCCGTGGTAGCGCAAGCCGCCCGCGTGCACCGGCGGGGGCACGAAGTCATGGCCCAGCGTGTACATCGGCATGAGCGGCGTGAGCCCGGCGGTGTCGCCGTAGTCGTAGGCGTAGACGCCCTTGGTCAGCGTCGGGCAGGCCGCCGGCTCGGCGGCGAGGAAGCGCGTCGCCAGATCCTTCTCCCGCGCACGCCGCAGCCACGGGAAGACGAGGCCGCCGAAGTTCGAGCCGCCGCCGACGCAGGCGATGACCACGTCGGGCTCGTCCTCGGCGAGCGCCATCTGGGCGATCGTCTCCTGGCCGATGACCGTCTGGTGCAGCAGCACGTGGTTGAGCACCGAGCCCAGCGAGTAGTTCGTGCTCGCCGACTGCGCCGCGATCTCGACCGCCTCGGAGATCGCGATGCCCAGCGAGCCGGTCGGGTGCGACGCGTTGGACAGCCCGCTCTGGGTGCGGTCGCTGGGGGAGCGGTGCACGGTCGCGCCCCACGTCTCCATCATGGAGCGGCGGTAGGGCTTCTGGTCGTAGGAGGACCCGACCATGAAGACCTCGACCTCGAGGTCGAACAGGCTGCACGCGAACGCCAGGGAGGAGCCCCACTGCCCGGCGCCCGTCTCGGTCGCGAGCTTCTCGATGCCCGCCTGCTTGTTGGCGTAGGCCTGGGGCACCGCGGTGTTCGGCTTGTGGGACCCGGCGGGCGAGACGCCTTCGTACTTGTAGTAGATGCGGGCGGGCGTATCGAGTGCCTGCTCGAGGCGCCGCGCGCGGAACAGCGGCGTCGGGCGCCAGATCTTGTACGCCTCGCGGACGGGCTCCGGGATCTCGATGAGCGGCTCGGGGGAGACCTCCTGCAGGATCAGCTCCATCGGGAAGATGGCCTGCAGGTCGGCGGGGCCCGCCGGCTCCTTGGTCTGCGGGTTCAGCGGCGGGATCTGGGCGCCGGGGATGTCCGGGTTCATGTTCACCCAGTGCGTCGGGATCGCGTCCTCGGACAGGAGGAACTTCGTCTGCGGGGCGGGCATGCGGCGATCCTACGTCCCGGTGGTCGGGCTTCGCCCGACCATTGGCATCCGGCTTCGCCGGATGCCGGGCTAGGTGCCAACCTTGAAATGCGGGTTCTCGATGATCCCGAGCACCGCGCCCGACGTCTCGAGGACGGTCGCGACGCGGATGCCCTCGCCGACGTCGGTCACGGGCGACCGCGCCACGGCGCCGGCGGCGAGGAGCGCCGCGTGCGCGGCCTCGATGTCGGCGACGCCCCAATACGTCTCGGCGACGTCGTTGTCCGGGTTCAGCCCGAGCTCGTAGCCGCCGACCTCGAAGCCGACGTAGAACGGCTCGTCGAAGTACGGCTCGACGCCGAGCAGCGCCGTGTACCACGCCTTGGCGGCGGCGAGGTCCGGTGCGGGATAGATGACGGTGCGCAGTCCGAGGAACATGCGCCCGGACGCTACGCCGCGCGAAGGTTGGCGTCTTGGACGGAACGGACGAGCTCGACGTCGCCGCGTGCGCGCGCGACTCCGAGCACCGCGGTGGGGGACGCTCCGGCCAGCCGGCGCACCTCGCCGGTCATGTGGGGCTGGTCGGCGTAGCCGGCGGTGAGCGCGAGCGCGGCCAGCGAATCGCCGCCGTCCTCCCCGAGGGCGAGCAGGCGCTGGAAGCGCAGGATGCGCGCCAGCGTCTTGGGCCCGTAGCCGACGGCCGCCCGCACCCGGCGCAGGAGGTGGCGCTCGCTCACGGCCAGCTCGGCCGCGACGCCGGCGACCTGGCGACCCGGGTCCCGCGCGAGCAGGGCGACGGCGCCGACTGCGATCGGGTCCGCCGGCGTGGCACGCCGTGCCACGGCCTGGGCCAGCAGCGCCTGGCGCGCGCAGGCCGTGGGGGCGCCTTCGACGCGGCGCGCGAGCTCGCCGCCGCTGCGTCCCCAGAGATCCTCCAGCGAGATGCGGCGATCGCGCAGCTCCTCCGCCGGGACGCCGAGCGCCGCCGCGACGTGCCCGGTGCGCAGCCGCACGCCGGTGACGCGGCCGCGTGCTGGGTCACCCGGCTGCGTGTCCGGGCCGGCGACGAACGTGCCGCTGCCCTCGACGTGGATCAGGTCGGCGCAGGCGTCCGGCAGGATCGCCGCGTCGCCGGTCGCGACCGTGCTCCACACGCACGCGACGGGGCCCGCGACCCACGCGGGGGCTACACGCTCCGTGTAGTTCACGTGCCCGGCTCCGTACGGAACAGGATGTGCGGCCAGCCGCCGTGGTCCAGTTCGCGCTCGCGCTGCAGCCCGGCCTTCTCGATGACCCGCAGCGACGCGACGTTCTCCGGCCGCGAGAACGCCACGATGCCGCGCAACCCGAGCCGGGTCGCCTCGTCGAGCGACGCCCGCGCGATCCGCGTGGCGATGCCGCGGCCCCAGTTCTCGCGCGCGACGGCCCACCCGATCTCGATCTCCGGGCGTCCGTCCAGGAACGTCACGTTCAGCCCACCGCGCCCGACCGGCCTGCCGTCCTCCAGCGCGAGCCACTTGCCGAACCCATGCAGATCCCAGTGCGCCGCGTCGCGCCGCGCCCACGCGGCGCACTGCGCGAGCGCGGCGGGCGCGCGCGAGCCCGCGAGCGTGAGCCACTCCCAGACGTCGGGATGGGCGACGAGGCCGTGCAGCACGGCCCCGTCTCCTGGTTCGATCGGGCGCAGATCGAGATCCACGCCATCCAGTCTGACCTAGCGCGCCCCGGCGGTCGCCGCGGACCGGCCCGCGAGCGCGTCGCCCGCGTCAGCGCCGGCCGGACGCCACAACGCGCCGTTGCCGAGGTCGTCGCGCCGCACGCGGCCGTCGCCGAGGAGGTCGATGAGCGCGTCCTCCGCCGCGGTGTCGTCGGGCGGGTCGTTACGGCCGGCCATGACCTGCGCGACCTCGCGCGTCGTCAGGCCCCACGGCTCGGACACGATCAGCTCGACGATGTCGTCGCCCGGCTGGGCGGGATCGCGACGGTCGAGCGTCGGGTCGATGTTCGCGATGCAGACGTCGTAGGCGTCGTACTGCTGGAAGCCGCCGGCCTCCAGCGACTGCTCCCCCTGCCGGAAGATCAGCGAGGGCGCCGTGAAGCGCACCGCGCCGTCGGAGTTCGCGGAGCGGCCCTGGGCCTCGGTGGGACCGCCCTCCGCGGTGCGGGCCTCGGCGCGGTCGGCCTCGTAGGCCTCGATGACGTCAGGCGTGTCGAGCAGCGAGACGATCTCCCGCGCGTCCAGGCCCTCGGCCCAGCCCAGCGCGGCGAGGATCGCGTCGTCCTCGTCCATAGGCCGGCCGCCGGTGAACTGGCCGAACTGCAGCGCGCGGAACGCGGTCAGCTCGAGCTCGGGCGCGGTCAGCCGCGTCGCCACGACGGCGCGGCACGCGCGCGACGTGCCGGACATGCGCTGCTTCACCGCGGTCGAGAACGGCATGCCTCGCTTGCGGAAGTCGGCGAACCCGTGCGCCTGGCGCGACGGTGTGTAGCCGCGCGCCTCGTACTGCTCGGCCTTCTCCGTCAGGCCGATCATCACGTGACGCCAGTTCAGCTGGGCGCCGTAGCGCCAGCGCAGCACCGCCAGGAACGGCGATGAGGAGTAGGCCCATGGGCAGCATGGGTCGGAGAAATGGGTGACGTCGATGGAGCTCACCGCTACATCCTTGCACGCGCATGCACTGCGCGCCCGCCCGATCGTCCAGACCACGGGGGTCGGCGTCAGGTTGATTCGGCAGCCGCCGACACCTCTTGAACCTGGGTCGATCAACGGTCCAGGGGCCAAGGACGGCAATCGAACGAGCAAGGAGCTGATGAGCGACGATGCACACACGCATCGACGCGGTCGCAGCGAGCGCCTCAGCGCGGCTGCTGCCCGTCGAGTCCATCCCATCCCAGCGCCAGGCGCAGGAGGACCACGCAGGTCTCGCACGTGAGCGCGAGCCCGCTGCGTCGTTCTCCTCCCGCCAGGACACCGGCGTGAACACGTACGCCCTGCCCGCGGGCGGGCACTCGTTCGTGACGCCGGATCCGGTCGCGCCCGCGCTCGCCGAGGCGCTCGCGGCCGAGCCGTGGGGCCATCCCATGCCGCAGAAGGCGATGTGGGAGCAGGCTGCCGCGGCGCGTGAGCGCAACGCGCAGGCCGAGCCCGTGGAGGTCGCGGTGACCGTCGCGGCCGTGCCGGCGACGCGGGCCGCCGCAACCGCCGCGCCGGTGTCACCGGCCTGGCTGACCTCCCTGCTGAAGGCCAGGTAGGTCGCGCGCAGAGGGGCTCGCGTCCGGGGGCAGGGTCGCCCCGGGCGCGGGCCGCGCGCGCTCGCAGATCCGTATCGTCGGGCGGTATGACCACCAGTGCATCTGAGCCGGGCGTCGACGTACGCACCGAGCGGTTGCAGGTCGGTGCGGGGGAGATCAGGCTGCTGCGGGCGGGCTCCGGTCCGGCGCTGCTGTTCCTGCACGCGGCCGGCGGGGGAGGCTGGTCGCCGTTCCTCGACGGGTTGAGCCGCCACTTCGACGTCCTCGCCCCCGACCATCCGGGCTTCGACGAGTCCGAGACCACGGAGGAGATGGAGGGCGTGGACGACCTCGTCTACCACTACCTGCGCCTCCTCGACCAGCTCGGCATCGAGCAGGCCGTCGTCGTCGGCGCGTCGCTCGGTGGCTGGATCGCGGCCGAGCTCGCCGTCCACTCGCCGCACCGGGTCTCCAGGCTCGTCCTCCTGAGCCCGGCCGGGCTGCGCATCCCCGAGGCGCCGCCGGCCGACCTGTTCATCCTGCCGCCGGAGCGGATCGTCCCCACGCTCTTCCACGATCCGGCCGCGGCGGCAGGGTTCTTCCCCACCGAGCCGAGCGTCGACGACATCATGCGCGCGTACCGCAACAACACGGCGTTCGCGCGCTACGCATGGCGGCCGTTCCTCAACGACCCCAAGCTCGAGCGGCGGCTGTACCGGATCACCGCGCCGACGCTCGTCGTCTGGCCCGACGACGACAAGGTCATCCCGCGCGCGCACGCAGAGCGCTACGTCGAGCGGATCGCGGACGCGCGCCTCGAGGTCGTCGAGGACTGCGGCCACGCGCTCTACGGCGAGAAGCCGCAGGAGATCGCGGGCACGGTGCTCGCGTTCGCGAACGGAGGCTCCCGGTGAAGTTCAACTTCTTCCACCTCATGCCGTACCCAACGCTTCCGGAGGACTTCGACGAGCGTTTCGCCACGCCGTCGCTGACGTACCCCAGCGGGCAGTTCGACCCGCAGGTCGGCGTGGAGGTCTACAACCGCTACCTCGACGAGCTCGAGTACGCCGACGAGCTGGGCTACGACGGCATCTGCGTCAACGAGCACCACCAGTCGGCCTACGGGATGATGCCCGCGCCGAACATCATGGCCGCGGCGCTCGCCCGCCGCACGAAGAACGCCAAGGTCATGGTCCTCGGCAACGCGATCGGGCTGCATCAGTACCCGCTGCGGGTGGCCGAGGAGATCGCGATGCTCGACCACCTCACGCGAGGGCGCGTGGTCTCCGGCTTCGTCCGCGGGATCGGCTGGGAGTACTTCAACCACGGGCTCAGCCCGGTGCACTCCCGCGAGCGCTTCAACGAGGCGCACGACCTGATCATCAAGGCGTGGACGTCGACGGAGCCGTTCGAGTGGTGGGGCAAGCACTACGAGTTCCGCTACGTCAACGTCTGGCCCCGCCCGCTCCAGGACCCCCACCCGGACATCTACATCCCGGGCGCCGGCAGCCGCGAGACCATGCAGTACTGCGCCGAGAAGCGCTACACGTTCATGAGCGTGTACGCGCCGACGCCGGTGGTGAAGGGGTGGTTCGACGGGTACCGGTCGGCCGCCGGGGAGCTCGGCTATGAGCCCGACCCGGAGAAGATCGCCTTCGCGATCCCGGTCTACGTGGCCGAGACGCACGAGCAGGCCCACCGCGAGGCCAAGCAGTACGTCGAGTTCCTGTTCCACAAGGGGCTCAAGCAGGGCCTGGAGATCGTCCTGCCCCCCGGTTACATGTCGGAGTCCTCGCTGCGGGGGATGCTGAGCGGGGGCCCGCGCAAGACCTTCGGCCAGATGTCCTACGAGGACCTCGTCGACGCCGGCATGGTCATCGTCGGCAGCCCCGAGAGCGTCAACGAGCAGGTCCAGCGGCTGCAGGGCGAGCTCGGGTTCGGGCAGATCATGGCGCTCATGTGCATCGGCGACACGCCGCACGAGCGCGTCGTGCGCACGATGGAGCTGTTCGCCCGGGAGGTGGCGCCGAACTTCCGCTCGGCGCCAGTGCCTGCCTGAGCGGATCGTCGGCGGTCACGATGGCGCGGAGCTCCGCGCCAGCGCGCGTGTGGCGCGGGGCCGCACCCGGATCGTCACCGAGGCCGGACGAGTATGGGAGGTGCGCGATCCGATCTGCCTAGGGCACCTCTGAGGTGCTCTGGGCAGATGGTTCGGGTGGGGTCCGGCGTGACGCTCTCTCGCTCGTCCATCGGTGTCATGCACGAGGAGCAAGGTCGCTGTGCTTGGAGCTCATCGGCGCGCCAGCACCCAAGCGACGTGTCGCTCTGCTTCCCTTCGGTGACGCCGTCGGACCCGGCTTCGCGCCCGGCCGCCGTATCGAGCGGAGCGACACCCGTCCCGCAGGGGCCGCGGCGGACGACCCGAGACCCGACGACTCCTATCCCAGAATGCGCAGGGCCGTCTGCACGTGCGCGCGCGTGCCGACGGCCAGCGCGCGCTCGTCGATGCGGAAGCGGGGATGGTGGTGCGGGTACGTGGCGACCGCCTCCTCGCTGCCTGCGCCGACGAAGAAGTAGCACCCTGGCGCCTCGGTCAGGTACGCGGAGAAGTCGTCGCCGCCCATGAGCGGCGCCATGTCGGCGACCTCGCCGAGCGCGTCGCGGACGTACCCCGTCGCCGTCTCGTCGTTGACGACGGGCGCGTAGCCCATGACGTACTCGAGCTCGTAGCCGGCGCCGTGCGCCTGCGTGATCCCGCGCACGACGTCCTCCAGCAGGACGGGCATCCGGGTGCGCAGATCGGCGTCGAAGGTCCGGACGGTGCCCGTCAGCTCCGCGCGACCGGGCATGACGTTGGCGGCGTCGCCGGCGTGGAACGTGCTGACCGAGAGCACCGCGCTGTGCAGCGGGTCGGTCCTGCGTGCGACGACGTGCTGCAGGTTCGTGACGACCTGGGCCGCGACGGCCACGGTGTCGACCGCGGTGTGCGGCAGCGCGGCGTGGCCGCCGTCGCCGGTGATGGCGAGGGCGAAGAAGTCCGCGGCCGCCATCGCGGGGCCCGCCCAGGCGGCGACCTGACCGTACGGGAGCGGCGTCCACAGATGGCACCCGACGACGACGTCCACGCCGTCCAGCGCTCCGGCGCGGACGAGCTCGATCGCGCCGCCTGGCGGGCGCTCCTCCGCCGGCTGGAAGAGGAGGCGCACCTCGCCGCTGAGCTCGCCCGAGCGTCGGGCCAGCTCCTGCGCGGCGCCGAGCAGCATCGCGGTGTGCCCGTCGTGCCCGCAGGCATGCATGACCCCGTCGCGCTCGGACGCGAACTCCACGCCGCTCTCCTCGTGGATGGGCAGCGCGTCGATGTCGGCGCGCAGCGCCAGCGTCGGCCCGGGGCGGCCGGTGCGCAGATGCGCGACGACGCTCATGTCCGACGGCCGCGTGACGTCGAGGCCGTCGAAGCCCTCGAGCGTCTGCCCGATGAAGCGCGCGGTCTCCCGCTCCTCGTAGGAGGGCTCGGGATGGCGGTGCAGATGACGCCGCCACGCGATGACCTGCTCGGTCAGCGCGGGTGCGTCGACGCTAGAGGCGACGCTCGGCCTCCTGCGCCTCGAGTGCGTTGCGGCCCCAGCGGCCCTTGAGCTTCTGGTTCTCCGCCCGCTCGCCGAGACCCTGGACGACCGCGAACGCGATCAGGCCCTGTGCGATCGCCGGGAACACCACGAAGAAGATCCCGACCAGGCCGAGGGTGTCCCGCATGGCATGACTCATCGCGATGACCGTCATCGCCACGAGCATACCCAGGCGGCGGGCGCGACGGCGTCAGGCGGCGCGCCGCATGCGCAGCAGCTCGCGCTGGCGCTCGGCGATGTGGCGCGACACCCGGTCGCGGTCGCGCTCGTGGATGGAATCGACCCGGACCGCCCGGTGCCCGTCGGCCGTCACGCGCAGCACGCGCAGCTGCGCGCGGACCGGCTCGCCGAGCCACGGCAGCGTGAGGCGGCCGCGCAGGCGGTCGCCGGGCAGGCCGGCCTCGATGCCCTGCACGAGCGCGCCGCCGATGCTCAGGTCGACGGTGAAGCCGGCGCCCCAGTCGCGGTCGGCGATGACCGCGCCGAAGGTGTAGGGAAGGACCGTCTCGACGCGCACGGCGGCGCGGCGCTGGCGGTCGGGCGCGCGGGCGACGGCCTCGTCGATCCGCTCGGGCTGGGCGACCACCGCGACGTCCTCGACGAAGTCCAGCCGCGACGGGTGCAGGCCGCCGCCGACGGCGGCGACGGCCACGAGCAGCCCACGCGTGGCGGGCGCGCCCTCGCGCCGCAGCGTCGCCGGAAGGCGATGGAGCTGGCGGACGGGCACCGGCGCGGCAGGCAGTGCGAGCGCGTGGGCGCCCGGCGCCGAGGCGACGACCTGCACGGCGACGCCGCCGAGGCCGTCGACGCTGAGCACGGCGGAGGTCGTGTGATCGCTGGTGCGCATGCTCCAGAGGGATGTCGGCTGCGCGGGCGGGGTCCTTGACCGTTTCGGGACGGATCCCGGCGGGGATCCGGTGATGCACATGGACGAGCTGCCCCAGTGGGAGGACGGGAACGTCGCGATCCTGTCGACGACCGGGGGAGAGCCCCACGCGATCCCGGTCTCCACCGCCGTCCGCGCCGGACCCCGCCGTCTGCTGCTCGCCCTGTCGCTGCGGCGCCACTCGCTCGCGCTGCTGCGGGCGCAGCCACGGGTGGCGCTGACGATCGTGACCGGCGGCGACGTCGCCTTCACGGCGCACTGCCGCGCGACGGTCTGCGCCGAGCCGATGCGCACGTCCGACGGCGTCGCCGCGATCGCGCTCGACGTCGAGTCGATCCAGGACCACGGCCGCCCGACGTTCCAGATCGAGGCGGGTGTCCGCTGGCGGTGGGTGGACGAGGACGCCGAGCGCGCCGACGCGGCGATCCGTGCCGAGCTGCTGCAGCTCGCACGGCACTAGAGCTCGACGACCAGCTCCGCGATGCCACCGCCCTCGCGGACGCGGACGGTCGGCCGCGACGGCGCGTCGAGCGAGACGTCGGCCACCACGGCCGAGCGCCCGTCGGGCAGCGTGACCTCGGTCCCGGGCGGGTGCTGCGCGACGACCTCCCGGAACGCCGCGACGATGCCGGGATCGAAGGCCGTTCCCGCCCCGGCCTCGACCGCCGCCCACGCGTCCGCGGGAGACATCGCCGGGCGGTGGTGGCGCTCCGCGGTCATCGCGTCATAGGAATCGGCGACTGCGGCGATGCGCGCGAGGTAGTGGATCGCGTCGCCTGCCGTCCCGTCCGGGTAGCCCGAGCCGACCCAGCGCTCGTGGTGGCCGCGGACGATGCCCTTCAGGACGAACGACGTGGTCGAGCCCAGTAGGTCGGCGCCGGCCACCGGGTGCACGCGGACCTGCTCCCAGGCCGTCTCATCGAGCGGGCTCGCGTCCTCGAGCACCGCACGGGGGAGCGCGAGCATGCCCACGTCGCAGAGCATCACACCCAGGCCGAGCCGCGCCAGCTCCGATCGCGGCGCGTCGTGGCGGATCGGCGTCGCCGTGCCCTGCCGCCAGCCGACGGCGGTCATGTGCCGGGCGGCGATGAGCATCGCCAGCGCCGCGCTGTCGACGGCGTGGTGGGCGAGGTAGTGCGACGCCGGCGCGAGATCGAGCAGGTCGTGCGGGCGGCCGCTCGCCTCGATGACGTCGTCGGCGAGCCGCTCCGCCAGGCGACCGAGCGCGTCCAGCGTGCGCGCATCCAGACGCCCGCCGCGCGCCAGCGCGTGGCGGGCCTCGCCGTGCATCGTCGCGATCTCGACGAGCGCATCGCGTCGCAGCCGCTCGCTCAGCATGCCGGTCGGAGCGACGCCCTCGCCCAGCTCGTCGTCGATCCAGATGCGCAGGACGCCGTTGGCCTGCAGCGAGGCGAGCATCCCGTCCGTCAATGCGACCCCCGTGCGCAGCAGCGGGCCCGCGCCGGGGGCGACGCTGACGTCGCGTGCCAGCACGGCGCCGGAGGGGACGGAGGCGGTCGTCGCGAGACGCATGGGGACGCAGGACCCTCCCACGCGAGGACCCCGTGACGCCAGTTGTGCGAGCAACCTGGCAGTATCGCGCGGCGATGCGCCTCATCACCTTCCTCCCCCCAGGGGGCGACGCGCCCGTCGGCGGCGAAGCCCGCGACGACCAGGCGATCGCCTTCGGCGACGGGTCAACCGTCCTCGACCGCTTGGCCTCCGGCGACCGCTCGCCCGCGACCGGCGACGCCTATCCCCTCGCGGACGTCTCGCTCCTCGCGCCGGTGCCCCAGCCGCGGGCCATCCTGGCGATCGGCCTCAACTACAAGGCCCACATCGACGAGGGCGAGGTGGCCGACGAGCCGCCCGAGAAGCCGATCGTCTTCGTCAAGCTCCCCGCGGCGAGCGTGCCACCGAGCGGCCCGGTCAAGAAGCCGGCCGTCACCGAGAAGCTCGACTACGAGGGCGAGCTGGCCGTCGTCATGGGCGCCGACCACAAGGTGGCCGGATACGCCGTGGCCAACGACGTCAGCGCGCGCGATCTCCAGCGCAGCGAGGCGCAGTGGGTGCGCGGCAAGGGCGCCGACACGTTCTGCCCGTGGGGCCCGTGGATCACGACGGCCGACGAGGTCGCCGACCCCGAGAACCTGCGCCTGCGGACGTGGGTCAACGGCGACCTGCGCCAGGACGGGTCGACCTCCGACCTCATCTTCGGGATCGACCACCTGATCTCGTTCATCACCGAGACCTGCTCGCTGGCGCCCGGCGACCTGATCCTGACCGGGACGCCCGCGGGCGTCGGCGTCTACATGGATCCGCCTGGTCTCCTGAACCCGGGCGACGTCGTGCGCATCGAGATCGAGAGCCTCGGCGCGATCGAGCACCCGGTCGTCGGCTGAGCTGACCGCCCGGGTCCATCCTGGTGAGCTGACGGTCGGCGTCTCCGACGCCGGCCCGTCGGGCCGGGCGCGGCTGGAGGCGGTTGCGCGCTGGCTGCAGGACGTCGCCTTCGAGGACGTCCTGGACGCCGGACTGCAGGACGGCGTGTGGGTCGTGCGGCGCACACGGCTGGACGTCGCGCACGCGCCGGAGCTCGGCGAACGCGTCCGCCTGCGGACGTGGTGCAGCGGCATCGGCCAGCGCACGGCCGAGCGGCGCACGACCGTGGAGGGAGATCGCGGCGGAGCCGTCCAGGCCGTCGCGGTGTGGGCGCACCTGGACCCGGCGACCGGGGCCCCGGGTCGGCTGGGCGAGCGCTTCCGGGAGGTCTACGGGCCGTCGGCGGGACCCGATCGGCCAGACCACCGGCTGCGCCATCCTCCGCCGCCGGAGGCGGCGCAGCGGCTGCCGTGGACGTTCCGCGCCGCCGACGTCGACGTCGCGGGCCACGTCAACAACGCCGTCTACTGGGAGGCGCTGGAGGACGGCCCCGCGATCCCGGCGTCGCTGGTCGTGGAGGCCGAGCACCGCGCCCCTGCGGTGGCCGGCCCCGGGCTCGTGGTGCGCGACGGGGACCGGACCTGGGTGACGAGCACCCAGGGCGAGGTCCACGCGTCCTTCGAGGTCAGTGCGAGGAGATGACCCGGTCGATGAGGCCGTATTCGGCTCCGGATACGGCCGCTGGACTCAGTGCGAGGAGATGACCCGGTCGATGAGGCCGTATTCGGCAGCCTCATCAGGCTTGAAGAAGCGGTCGCGCTCCATGTCGCGGCGCACCTCCTCCTCGGGCTTGCCGGTGTGCTTGGCGTAGATCGCATCGATCCGCCGGCGCGTCTTGAGGATCTCCGTGGCGTGGATCTCGATGTCCGTCGCCTGGCCCTCGAAGCCGCCTGACGGCTGGTGGATCAGGATCCGGCTGTTCGGGAGCGACATGCGCTTGCCCGCGGCCCCGCCGGCGAGCAGCAGCGAGCCCATCGACATGGCGATACCGCAGCAGATCGTCGACACGTCGGGCTTGATGAACTGCATCGTGTCGTAGATCGCCAGCCCCGCGTAGATCGAGCCGCCGGGCGAGTTGATGTAGATCGAGATGTCCTTGTCGGGATCCGAGGACTCGAGGTGCAGGAGCTGAGCGACGATGAGGTTCGCGATCTGATCGTCCACGGCCTGCCCGAGGAAGATGATGCGCTCGTTGAGCAGGCGCGAGAAGATGTCGTACTCGCGATCGCCGCGGCCGGTGCGCTGGATCACGGTGGGGACGAGGGGCATGGCCGGTGAGGGTAGTGCGAACGCCCCGGCACTAGCTTCCTTCGGCGGTGCCTGTCCCAGCCCTCCACGTCCGTGGCCTCGTCAAGCGCTACGACGACGGCTTCCTCGCCCTCGACGGACTCGACCTCGAGATCGCCGACGGAGCGTTCTTCGGGCTGCTCGGTCCCAACGGCGCGGGCAAGACCACGCTGATCTCCGCGATCTGCAATCTCATCCGCGTCACCGACGGTGAGATCGAGGTCTTCGGCGAGCCGCACGACACCATGGGCGCGCGCCGTGCCGTCGGCCTCGCCGAGCAGGACGTCAACCTCGACCGCTTCCTCGACGTGCGCGAGACGCTCGTCTACCACGGCGGCTACTACGGCATGTCGCGCGCCGACGCCTCCCGCCGCGCGGCCGAGATGATGGACGTCTTCGACCTCCGCGCGAAGGCGGGCACCCGGGCCCCGCGCCTGTCGGGAGGCATGCGCCGCCGGCTGCTGCTCGCGCGCGCGCTCATGCACGAGCCGCGGCTGGTGATCCTCGACGAGCCGACGGCAGGCGTGGACTTCGAGCTGCGCCAGGAGCTGTGGCGCTACATCCACCGCCTGCACGACACCGGGACGACGATCCTCCTCACGACGCACTACCTCGAGGAGGCCGAGGAGCTGTGCGACGAGATCGCGCTCCTGCGCGACGGCACCCTGCTCGCCCGCGACAGCGCGCAGGGCCTGCGCGACACCTACGACGCGGAGACCCTGCAGGACGTCTACGTGAAGGCGATGGCTTGAGTACCGCGCTGACGGCGCTCGCCGGACGCGAGGTGCTGCGCGTCCTGAAGCTGTGGACGCAGACGATCGTCGCCCCCGTCGCCTCCTCGTTCCTGTTCATCCTCGTGTTCGGCCTCTCGCTCGGCGGGAGGATCAAGCACGTCGACGGCGTCCCCTACGAGGTCTTCATCGTGCCCGGCCTGGTCACGATGGCGATGGCCCAGGCGGCCTACTCCAACAACGCGGCGTCGGTGTTCGGCGCGCGCTTCGACCGCTATATCAACGACGTGCTCGCAGCGCCGATGCGGCCGTGGGAGATCAACCTCGGGCTGTCGATAGGCGGCGTCGTGCGCGCGCTGCTCATCGGGATCTCGCTCACCGTCCTCGCGATCCCGGTGACCGGCGTCCCGATCCGCGAGCCGGCGGTGCTCCTTCTCGCCGTCGTGCTGACGCTCGCGCTGTTCTCGAGCCTCGGCGTGATCGTGGGGATCTACGCGTCGTCGTGGGACTTCACGGGCTTCGTGAACAACCTGATCATCCTGCCGCTCACGTTCCTCGGCGGCGTCTTCTACTCCGTCGACGTGCTCCCCTCACCGTGGCATGAGCTGTCTCACGCGAACCCGGTCTTCTACCTCGTGCAGGCGGTCCGCTACGGGTTCCTGGGCTCCAGCGACGTGCCGATCGGGCTGGCGCTCGTCGTGCTCGGCGCGCTTGCATCGGTCACGGTCGGATGGAGCTCGTGGCTGTTCGCCACGGGCCGGCGACTGAAGCCCTGACGCCGCGCCGCGTCACACGACGTGCGCCCCCGGACGCCCCTCTCCGACGAGCAGCTCGCTGCGGCCTATCGGCGCGACGCGCGCCGGCTGCGTCCCTAGCGGTTGGCCCCGTCGAGCCACTCCCGCACGCCGGTGTGGTGCGGGATGTGCTCGCCGGTCTGCACCTCGTGGCGCAGTTGCCCCGAGGAGCCCGAAGCGCTCCGCGACGACGTTGTGCTGATGGATCGTCTCGAGGTTCTCCTGGCGCGCGAACAGGAAGTGGTTGTCGCCGAGGTCCGGCAGGTTCTCGATCACGCCGCGGATCGACTCGCGGACGCAGTCCTCGACGAACCGCGGGCGCCGGTGCGCCTTCTCGACGACGGCGCCCTCGTCGGAGCGCTTCATGAGCTCGTAGATCTCCGAGGACATCGACTCCTCGACGATCGCGAGCAGGTCGCGGGCGTCGAGATCGGTGTCGCAGTCCTCAGGGCAGCCGATCATGAGCGTGCCGAGGCCGCGCTGGTTGTGCGTCGCAACGGGGACGGCCTCGAGGATCTGTGCGATCTGATCCTCGTCGAAGCCCTCCTCCACGAGGCGCACGCGCGCGCTCTCGGCGACGAGACCCTGTGCGCAGGGGCACGCGGTCATGCCCTGCGCCGCCACGCCGATGAGTCGGCGCGTTCCGGCTTCCGACGCGACCGCGGACCCGTGCAGCGTGTAGATCTCCTGCGTCTTGATGCCCGAGACCGGAGCCGGCTTGTACTCGGGATAGCGCGCTCGGATCGTGACCTCGGCGCGGAGTGCACCCTGCCGCCCGCGGACGAGCTCGGCGATGTGGACGGCGAGCTGCTCGGCCCTGAACGTCGCCTCGCCGAGGACGACCTCGCCGATCGCGTCGTTGACCGTCTCCTCGAAGCGCGACATGTGCGCGCCCTTCTGGTTGGGCCCCAGGTCGACGAAGCACTCCAGCTCGGCGGAGAAGAGGCGCTCGACTCCGCCCTGGGTCAGTCGGATGACCTTCTCGACGCCCGTCACGCCCACGCGCGAGAGGCTCACGTGGAGTGTCGGCGCGGAGGCCTGCACATCGGGGATGACCCGCGGGTGGGCAGTCATGGTCACGAGGGTAGCCAGACGGTGGAGGTCCAGCCCCTTGTGGACGCCGAAATCTGTGCAACACTGACGAAGCGTGTGCTTGAGCGCACGAAGTCGGAACTGGACGGACGTGCGAGGCAAGGTAGGGACTGGGCGCAGGAAGCGCCGGTCTGAATGGTTCGATGACACGCATCAGGACGGAACCTGAGGGGGGCTGAGCCATCAAGGTCGAGATGTTGCTCGCGGATGAAGCACCGATCCACGAGCTGGACGAGTTGCGTCCGCTGATTGCCGAGGCGCATGAGCGAGGGTTCCTGACCTTCGAGCAGATCGCCACGGCGCTCGAGGAAGTCGAGGTGACCAAGGAGCAGCTGCAGGAGCTCCACGGCTATCTCACCGAGCAGGGAATCGACGTCGTGGGCTCGGACGGCCGCGCCGCGACCTCCGAGGCAGCACGCGTGGAGGCCCAGGCCGAGGCCCGCAAGGCCAACGCCGCCGGCACCGCCGTCGCGCCCAAGAAGCCGGAGATCGACCTCACGGTCGAGCCGAGCCTGGACTCGCTGCGTCTGTACCTGCGCTCCATCGGCCGCGTGCCGCTGCTCACCGCGGAGCAGGAGGTGTCGCTCGCCAAGCGCATCGAGCGCGGCGACATGGCCGCCAAGCAGCACATGGTCGAGGCCAACCTGCGGCTGGTCGTCTCGATCGCCAAGGGCTACCTGGGCCGCGGGCTGACGTTCCTGGATCTCATCCAGGAGGGCTCGCTCGGGCTCATCCGCGCGGTCGAGAAGTTCGACTACCGCCGCGGCTACAAGTTCTCGACGTACGCGACGTGGTGGATCCGCCAGGCGGTCACGCGTGCGATCGCCGACAAGGGGCGGACGATCCGCATCCCCGTCCACATGGTCGAGAAGCTCAACAAGGTCGTACACGTCGAGCGTCAGCTCGTCCAGTCGCTCGGCCGCGAGCCCACGCCTGAGGAGATCGCGCACGAGCTCGAGTGCTCGTCACGCGAGGTCCGAGACATCCTTCGCATGAGCCAGCAGCCGATCTCGCTCGAGAAGCCGATCGGCGAGGAGGAGGAGTCCGAGCTCGGCGACTTCGTCGAGGATCAGACGGCCGAGTCGCCCTACGAGCTGGCGGCGGAGAACCTCCGGCGCGACAACGTGCGCCGCGCGCTGCAGGCGCTGCCCAAGCGCGAGCGCGAGGTCATCGAGATGCGCTTCGGCCTGACCGGCGGCCGCCCGCGGACGCTGGAGGAGGTCGGCCGGGCGTTCAACGTGACGCGCGAGCGGATCCGCCAGATCGAGAACCACACGCTGAAGA
This sequence comes from uncultured Solirubrobacterales bacterium, assembly GCA_963837655.1. Taxonomy (GTDB): domain Bacteria; phylum Actinomycetota; class Thermoleophilia; order Solirubrobacterales; family Solirubrobacteraceae; genus CAVVSD01. Next base: position 47,902 of record CAWIOK010000011.1, on the reverse strand, counting down.
AGCTGGAGTCGCTGCCCGAGGCGCAGCGCCTCCGCGACGCCTGCTGACGGACGCCGGGCGGGACGAAGCCCCGGCCCGGCAGTTCCCGCAGACGCCGGAGCTGTCGGTGAGCGGGAGTGGAACTGCCAATCGAGGACGAAGTCCTCGGACGCCTTCCCCGGCAGTTCCCGCAGACGCCGGAGCTGTCGGTGAGCGGGAGTGGAACTGCCAATCCGGGGACGAAGTCCTCGGACGCCTTCCCCGGCAGTTCCCGCAGACGCCGGAGCTGTCGGTGAGCGGGAGTGGAACTGCCAGTCCGAGGACGAAGTCCTCGGACGCTATCCTGAGCCGTCCTCTCGGGGGGATGTCCGAGTGGTTAAAGGAGACGGGCTGTAAACCCGTTGGCTCTGCCTACGCAGGTTCGAATCCTGCTCCCCCCATGAGTCGTACGAGACCCCGCTCCGGCGGGGTTTTCTGTGTCGTGCGCCAGCCCCGACATGCGAGAGGCCCGATCCCCTGGAGACCGGGCCTCTCCCCTGGACGCAGCGATCCAGGCGTCCCACCGATCGGCGGCCCCAGGATGCTGCTTGAGCCTCGTCGCGTCCGAGCCGACACCCGTACGACGGAGCGCTCAGTCCGGGTGCGAGTGCACGGGGTGGACGTCGACGATGCCCGCGTCGAGCCCGGCGCCCTGGATGAGCGCGAAGCGCCGGTCCTGGTGGGCCTGGAACTGCTCGGGTGAGTCCCAGACCTCGAACATGTGGACCTCGTCGTCGCCGTAGGCGGCGTGATAGAGACGCCCCTCGGGCTCCCCGTCGCCTGTGGCCTGGAGCTCACCCATGACGCGCGCGTAGTCGTCCTTGGACATCCCCTGCGCACTGATGTGGACGGCTACCGCCATCGGCGTCTCCTGAGGTTCGCTGGCACGATGCGGACGCTACGTCGCCCGAACACGAGGTCGCATCCTCCGGTTCGGACGACAATCGTGTGAACGAACAACCCGAGGGGAGCTCAGATGGACATCTTCGAGGTCGAGCAGAAGGAGCGCCTGCGGCGCGAGGAGGTTGCGGCGCGGCTACGCGATCTGGCCGACATGCTTGCGCGGCACAACGACATCGAGTTCGAGCGTGGCGGCATGCGGTTCAAGGTGCACGTCCCCGACATGGTCGACCTCAAGCTCGAGCTCGAGGTCGAGAGCGACGGGTGCGAACTGGAGATCGAGCTGACCTGGTGACCGTGAGGAGGGAGTGCGGCACGACGCCAGGATGAACGTGTCGGTCGCGCTCCCGTCGCGGTGCTGGACCGACCTCCAGGTCCCGCGCCGCCCGGCGTAGGCGCCGGTCCCGCCGAGGACGGTTCCGTTCCGTCGAGGAGCTCGCGGAGTCCAGCGGCAGCGTCACGTACAGCTTCCCCGCCTTCATCTCGAACACGCCGAGGCAGTCGCCGGCGGCCGAGTCGAACCCACCGGCCTTGGTGACCGCGCACACGGCGCGGACGCGGCCGATCGGTCCGCGCCCTTCTTGGCCGACTTCGGCGGATGGTCGACGACGTCGAAGGTGCCGCCGCGGGCGGTCTCCTTCACGGTCAGCGTCGTCGCCGGCCTCTGCGCGGCGGCCGGCGCGGCCGCGCCCTCGCCGCCTTCTTCGGCATCACCGGCGCGCTGACCGCCGTCGGCCCGCTGGCCGGCGGCTACCTCACGGAGTGGACCTGGCGCGCGATCTTCTGGATCAACATCCCTGTCGCCATCATCGCGCTCATCCTCACGTTCAGGCCAAGCCGGCCGAGACGCGCGCAGCCCGGGCCGATCGACTACCGCGCCGCGGTGCTGATCTCGGCCGGCATGGGCTTCGTCGTCCTCGGGCCTGCAGCAGGCCGGTGTCTGGGGCTGGACGGACGCCGAAGACCATCGGCTCGATCATCGTCGGCCTCGTCCTGCTCGTCGTGTTCGTCACCTCCGAGCTGCGCCGAGCGCGAGCCACTCATCCGGGTCCGGCTCTTCGAGGATCGCGGGTTCTTCGTCGACAACGCCGTCCTGCTGCTGATGTCCGCGGTGTTCGTGCCGTTCTTCTTCTTCGCCAGCGTCTACGCGCAGGCGGCGCTGGGCTTCTCGGCGACGAACGCCGGCCTGTTCCTGCTGGTCTTCTTCGGCGGCTTCGCGACCGCGGCGCAGTGGGGCGGGCGGATCGTCGACAAGCGCGGCGCGCGCCCGGCGGTCGATCCTCGGCTGCGCCGTCTCGGCGGTCGGCTTCTACCTGTGGGGCCGGCAGCTCCCGACCTGGACTTCGGCAGCCAGTGGTACTGGATCGTCGTCGCGGGCGCCGGCCTCGGGCTCGTGCTCGGTCCCGTGAGCACCGATGCGCTGAACCGCGCGCCGGGCGCCGGCTACGGCGAGGTCACCGGCATCACCCAGACCGTCCGCAACCTGGGCGCCAGCCTCGGCCTGGCCGTCATGGGCTCGCTGTTCGCGAGCGGCAACGTCGACCAGGTCGGCTCGACGCTGCGCAGCAACGGCGTGCCGGCCGCGGAGGCCGACCGCATCGCGCACTCGATCACCGCGGGCGGCAACACCGGCAGCGGCGGGCTTGCGTCGCAGGCCGGCTCCGGTGCCGACGCGATCCTGCACGCCGTCAAGGTCGACATCGCCCAGTCCACGCAGACCGTCGTCTGGATCATGGCGGGCATCATGGCTGCGGCGTTCATCGTCGCCAGGCTGCTCCCCAAGGCGGCCCCGGTGCCGGTCGCCGAGGACACGGTGCGACGCTCCGCAGCCGGTTCTGCACGAGGTCAGCCGTCGAGGCCCCGGATCCGCGGCGTGGACAGCGTGATCCGTGCGCTGACGCGCCGGGTCCGGTACAAGAGGCACATGGGCCTCGCTCGACACAGCGTCCGATCTCGCCGTCTCCGCGACGCGCGAGGCCCTGCGCCCGGCGCGCGCGCTCGACCGGCGGCGTGCGCCCGGCGGCGGAGCGCGCCGCGCTGGATGCGCTCGACCGCTTCCTCGACTCTCCCGTCACGGCGACCGCCGTGGACCGCATCGTGCAGCAGCCCGCTCGTCGAGCGCGCGGTCACCGGCCTGCTCGCCGGGCCGCTCGTGGACGCGGTCGCCGACGCCGTGATCCGCGACGCGGTCATCGAGCGGGTCTCCACCGAGATCGTCCGCGCCGGCGTCGCCGAGCGCGTCGTCGAGGGGCTGGTCGCGGACGGCGTCGTCGAGCGCTCGGTGACCGCGCGTCGCTCGACGACCCGCGCGTCGAGCAGCCTCGTCCTCACGACGCTCGACAGCGATCGCGTCGAGGCGCTCGTCGGCGACCGTCGCCGACAGCCCCGGGATGGAGCGCATGGTCGCCCGCGTGCTCGACAGCCGCCTCCTCGACGTCGGCGATCACGCCGGCTGCTGGCCAGCGACGAGCTGTGGGACATGATCGACCAGATCGCCAGCAGCAAGGCCGTCGGCGACGCCATCGCCCACCAGAGCATGGGGCTCGCGGACGAGATGGCCGACGAGGTCCGCATCCGGTCGCGGCGCATGGACGACTGGCTCGAGCGCGCGACGCGCCGCGCGATGCGGCGGCGGCGACGATCCGCGGCCGGACCTGCCGGGCGGGACGTCGCCGGCCTGAGTCGATGACCGTGGCGCCACCCAGCGTGCTGCCCTACACCGGGCTCGTCACGCGTGCGATCGCGCTGGTCGATCGACGCGCTGATCATCCAGGTCGTCGCGCTCGTCACCGGCGCGGTCGTCGGGCTGCTCGTCAGCGTCCTTCACGTCCCCGACACGGTCGACACGATCATCAAGGCGGTCGGCGGCGCGGTCTACCTCGTGTGGGCGGGGAGCTACTTCGTGTTCTTCTGGAGCACGACGGGTCAGACCACGGGCGCGCTCGTCATGCGCTTCCGGGTCGCTCTCCGACAAGACGCGGGAGCCGCTCTCCATCGCCGCGGGCGATCGTCCGCTTCGTCGGCCTGATCCTGGCCGACGATCCCGCTGTTCGCGGGCTTCTGGCCCGTGCTGTTCACGCGCAGACGGCGAGGCCTCGCCGGACTGGATGGCCGGCACCGTCGTCGTCGACACCGCCGACGCGCTGCTCTAGCGTCCCGCCCGTCGCCCGGCAGCCACCAGTTCCAGCGGCCGAACAGCGTCACCAGCGCCGGGACGACGAGCGCGCGCACGACCGTCGCGTCGAGGAGGATCCCGGCCGCCAGACCGGTCGCGAGGATCTTGATCTCCGTGTTGGGCCCCGCGCCCAGCGCGACGAAGGCCAGGAACAGGATGAGCGCGGCGCTCGTCACGAGGCGCCCGGTGCGGCCCAGGCCGCGCACGACCGCCTCGTCGGTGTCGCCGGTCGCGTCGTACTCCTCGCGCATGCGGCTGAGGATGAAGACCTCGTAGTCCATCGAGAGGCCGTACAGGAAGGCGAAGATCGCGAGCGGCACCCACGTCGTGATCGCCCCGGTGGCGGGGACGCCGCCGATGAGCTCGCGACCCGAGGCCCTCCTGCCAGACGAGCACGATGACGCCGAACGCCGCGCCGACCGACAGCACGTTCAGCAGCACCGCCTTCAGCGGCAGCAGCACGGACCGCAGCGCCCGCGCGAGCAGCGCGAACGTCACGACCGCGATGAGCGCGACCATCAGCGGGAACGCGGCGTAGATCGCCTCCGTGAGGTCGCGGTCCTGTGCGGCTGGGCCGCCCACCGCCGCGTCGCCGGGCAGCGGCAGGTCGCGCACGGCGTCGAGCGTCGCAGCGCCCGTCGTCGGACGCCGCGTCGTCGACCGGGAAGCGCGAGCAGCGCGCGACGCTCGCCGTCGCGCCAGCGCGCGTCGGCGGGGGCCACGACGGCGCGTACGCCGTCGACCCCGCGCAGCTGCGCGGCCGCCGCGTCCGCGGCGTCGGTGACGACCTCGATCGGCGTCACCGTCCCGGCGCCGAGCCCCGAGTCCTCCAGCGCGGTGAGCGCCGTGCGCGCGTCTCCGCCGGCGGACAGCGCGTCGACCGACGGCTGCCCGGGACGTAGGCCGGTGGCGACCACGGCCAACGCGACGAGCACGGCGATCCCGGCGACGGCAGCGGGCCAGCGCCGGCGTACGACGAAGCGCGCCCAGCGCGTCCACCCCGCGCCCGCGTCGCGCTCCCGGCCGCTGCGTCGCCGGTCGAGCCGGGCGCCGAGCGCCCGAGAGCACGACGGGCAGCAGGGTCAGCGACGGCGAGCACGGACACGAGCGGGATGAGCAGGCCGCCGAAGCCGATCGAGCGGATGAACGGCACGGGGACGACGACGAGCGCGAGGAGCCCGATGGCGACGGTCGTGCCGCTCACGGCGACCGACCGCCCGGCCGTCGCCATCGCGCTGTCGCACCGCGTCGGGTCCCTCGGCGCCGTTGTCGCGCTCCTCGCGCCAGCGCACGACGACGAGCAGCGAGTAGTCGATCGCCACCCCGAGCCCGATGAGCCCGACGAGGAACTGGACGACGAAGGACACCTCGGTCAGCTCGGCGAGGCCGCGAAGCAGCAGGAACGTCGTGAGGATCGAGACCGCGGCGATCACGAGCGGCACGAGCGCCAGCCAGGAGGCGAAGACGACAACGAGCACGACGAGCGCCCCGAGTCCGCCGAGGAGGATCTCCACGAGCAGCCCGATGCCCTCGCCGTCGCCCGAGTCCGTCGCGAGCGCCTCCGTCCCCGTGATCCGCACGCGGGGCGCCGTCGACGCGCATGCCGCTCGCGGCGGCGCGGGCGGCGGCGAGGGCCTGCGGGTTCTCGTCCGGCGCCGGGCTCCCCGGCGGCGGCAGCACGATCGCGGCTGCGGTGCGACCGTCGCGTGAGACCAGATCGCTCCCCGGCGGCGAGGCGCGCTCCCGGCACGGCGGCGGCCACGCGCTCGAACGCGCGCGCGACGGCGGGATCGCGGGCGTCGACGCCGTCGACGACCGCGACGATGGGGGCGATCGACGCCCCCGCTGCCGTAGCGCTCGACGATCTCCCGGTTGGCCTCGAACGCAGGGCGGCCCGGTGCGTCGAAGGACTGCGAGAGCGCGCCCGAGAGGCCGCTCGCGGCCCAGCCGCCCGCCAGCGCGAGGAGGAGCCACGCGAACACGACGAGCGCCGCCGGCGCAGGAGGAAGTCGGTGAGGCGCGTCACGCGCTACGAGCTGCCCACGGAGGACCGAGGTGCCGGAGTGCGTCGGAGGTCCACCGTCCGGCTCGACCGAGATGTCGACGAACGCGTACGTCGCGAGGTCGGCGTCGACGTGTCATGTGCACGTCGACCTTCCCGTCGGCGCCGACGCGGAAGCTCCCCATCGGCACCATCCGCCCGCCCCGATCGGCCAGCCACGCCTCGTAGTGCTCGTGCGTCGCGCTCGGCTGCAGGCCACTCGCCTGCAGCTCGGCATCCCCGGAGGCGTGCACGACGAGCTCGGCGGCCCCACCGGCGCCCGCGACCGGTCGCAGCGTCAGGGCCGTGGCCTCGTGGCGGCCGGGTCGCTCCGGGGCCTGTCCCCGCCACCACGATCACGCCGGCGACCACGACGGCGAGGGCGACTGCTGACCCGACCGCGAGGCGCCACCGGCGCCGGCGCCGTGCGCGGGGCGGCCGGCTTCTCCGGGCGGCCGGCCGGCGTGGGTGCTCGAGCGGCGGCGGGGGCGGCGGCGACCACGCGAACGCGTCCGATCCCAGCCAGTGCTGCGGCAGTGCCCCGCAGCCGCTCGACCTCGACGGCGAAGGCGGGATCGTCCCGCAACAGGGTCTCGGCGATCGGGAGCTCGTCGGGCTCGACGAGGCCGAGCGCCACCGCTGCCGGATCGACGGGCCAGGGACCGGCGCTCATCGCAGTCCCTCCTCGTCCATGAGCCCGCGCAGCCGTGTGAGGGCGCGGACCATCCGCGTCTTGACGGTGCCCAGCGGGAGGCCGGTCCGCGCGGCGATCTCAGTCTGCGTCAGCTCGTCGTAGAACCGCAGTCTGCAGGAGCTCGCGCTCGTGCGCCGGGAGGCGGCCGAGGAGGTCCGCCACGAGCCATCGATCGATCGCGGCGTCGTGCGCGGGGGATTGCGCCGTCTCGGGCAGTGCGGCGGGATCGACCGGTTGCGGGCGGCGCCGTCGCAGCTCGTCCAGCGCACGCGAGCGGGCGATGGTGAACAGCCAGGTGGTGAGCGCGCTGCGCCCCGGGTCGTACTCGAGACGCCGCCGCCACACCTCGGCGAACACCTGCTGGAAGACGTCCTCGGCGCTGTGGTCGTCGCGCAGGACGTGGCGCAGATAGGAGAACAGGGCTGCGCCGCTGCGCGCGTGGATCTCCTCGAGCGCACGTTCGTCATCGCCGATGAGCCGGGCGGCGAGGCTGCGGTCGGCCGCGCCGGCTGTCCCGCGGGGTGACGTCCTCGCACGTCCCCGAGGACTGGCGCAGGGGCGTCACGGGGTGATCGGCGGTGAAGGGCACCTCACGGGCGATGTACGTACCGCGAGGCCGTTCGGTTCTCGCCCCGCGGTTGGCGCGTCGGAGCTCAACCGCCTCCAGGGCTTGTCGCGTACGTACCGACGCCCATGCATCGACTCCCTGAGGAGGGCTCTCCATGACTCGACGCCTCGTCGCGTCGCTCACTGCTGTCGGACTCGCTGTCGGCCTGCTGTCCGTGTCCTCGGTCGCAGACGCGTCGACCGCTGCCCACAGGCAGGCGGGCACGAACAAGACGATCGTGCAGGTCGCCGCAGGCGACCGGCAGTTCTCGACGCTGGTCGGGCTGATCCAGTCGGCCGGGCTTGCTTCCACCCTGTCCAGCGGTCGCTACACCGTCTTCGCGCCCACGAACGCCGCGTTCGCGAAGGTCCCGAAGGCCACCCTCGACGCGCTCGCCAAGGACAAGGCGAAGCTCAAGGCGGTGCTGCTCTATCACGTCGTGCGCGGGCGCGTGCCGGCCTCGAAGGTCGTCAAGCTCACGAGCGCCAAGACCCTCAACGGCGCCTCCGTGCGGATCGCCGTGCGCGACGACAAGGTCTATCTCAACGGCTCGACGCGGGTCACGAAGACGAACGTCCGCGCCTCGAACGGGATCATCCACGTCATCAACCGGGTGCTGCTGCCGCCGTCGTAAGCAGCTCGGCCGCGCTGTCGCGCCGGCCGGTCAGCGCGACAGCGCCGCCGCTCGCTCAGTCGGGGTCGCCGTCGCTGCGGTCGCGGACCTGCGGCTTGTCGTCGGAGTCCTCGAAGGAGGAACGAAAGCCGCGGATCGCCTCGCCCAGCCCGCGTCCTGCCTCTGGGAGGCGCTTCGGTCCGAGGACGATCAGCGCGATGGCGAGGATGATGATGAGGTGCGTCGGTTGGAAGAGACCTTCGATCACGACCCTGAAGGGTAGCTCGCCGTGCGTCGTATGGCGACGGCGAACGACGCCGGCTCTCGACCGAGGACCAGGCGCGCGGCGCCCGGGTTGCCCACGAGGCCGTGGCTGTCGTAGTGGCTCCACATCGCGCACACATCGGCCCAGCCGCTGCGGGTCCAGTCGATCGCGACGACGCTGTCCCACGGGGAGATGACCTCGCCCACCAGTGGCCTGCCGAGGACCTCGGCCGCCTGGGCGACCAGCTCGCCCATCGTCAGCAGCTCCGGGCCGGCGAGCTCGTAGGTCGCGTACGCGTGTCCGTCGTCCACAAGCACGGTCGCGGACGCCTCGGCCACGTCGGCGACGTCGATCACGGTGAACGGCGCGTCGAGCGAGTAGGGGACCCCGACCACGTCGGTGCCCTCCTGCACGTAGACGAGCACCGTCTGGGCGTACATGCCCGGCCGCAGGATCGACCACCGCAGCGACGACGCGCGGATCGCCGCCTCTGCCGCCGACTTGCGCTGGTGATGGGGCAGCCCTGGCGTGTCCGGGTGTAGCACGGAGTGGTAGGTGAGGCGCTCGGCTCCGACGGCCTCCGCGGCGCCGACCACGTTGCGAACGAGGGCTGCCTCCCCGGGATGAAACAGCGGCGGCACGACGTGGACCGCCGACACGCCGTCCAGTGCGGCGACGAGCGACGCCGTGTCCGTCAGGTCCGCGACCGCGATAGCCGCGGCCCCGTGGTCCCGCGCGATGCCTGCCTGGGCGTCGCGGTGGATCACTGCGGTCGGCGCGCAGCCGCGGCGCGCGAGCGCGGCGAGCACGTGACGGCCGGTCCGGCCCGCCGCGCCGATGACCGCGACGTCGGATGGCCGCCGGCTCACGTGGGCACGGCTCCGACGGGTACTGCCGAACCGGACGGAGGCGGCGCGGCCGCGAGCGCCCAGATCTCGCGCGCGACGTCCTCCGGCCGAGCGAGCCGGTCCGCTGCCGCGGCCGTGCGGAACAGCTCTCCGAGCGGCAGCTCCGTCGCCGGCGTCGCCATCGCCGCGCGCACCATCGGCGTGTCGACGCCGTAGGGGACGACCGAGAAGACCACGGTCGGTTCCGCCACCTCCAGCGCAACCGCGCGCGTCCACTGCTCCAGGGCCGCCTTGCCCGCGCAGTACTGCGCCGCGCCGGCCCGCGGCGACGTGGCCGCGGGCGACCCGCACATGACGATCGTCGCCGCCACGCCCCAACGCGCGCACGCGCGCAGGAAGGTCGCGCCGAGCACCTGCCCCGAGGCCGCGTTGAGGAGCACCGACTCGACGTAGTCGCCCGGGTCCGCCGCCTGAGCGGGCCCGACGGGACCGAGCGCCCCGGCGAAGTGCAGGAGCGTCGCGCGCAGCGGGCGCTGCTCCTGCAGAAGCCGGTCGACATGGTCGCCGACGGCCGCCCACGCGGCCGGATCGGCGAGGTCGGCCGACAGGTGCTCGCCGCGCGGCGGCGGACGCCGGGCGACGCCGATCACCCGCGCCTCGGGCGGCGCGGCCTCGGCGAGCGCGGCGCCGATGCCGGACGACGCCCCGGTGATCCAAACAGGCTCCACGGCGCTCGATCCTGCCGGAGACCGGGCCCGCCTGCGCTGTCTGCGACGGACAACCCCGCCGGCCGTGCTCTGTCCGTCACGTACTAGGCACATCGCGCCTGCGCGCGTACGCTGCCACCGGGGAGTCCGAGGGGGGAGTGGATGGAGACGCTGCAGCCGCCACGCACGGCCGACCACAACGTCCGGCGGGTCGCGCCGACCGGAACGCTGGCCAGCGCGCTCGACCTCGTGCTCGAGACGTCCGGCGCGACCGGATGCGGCGTCGCGTGGCACCCGACGCCGGGGTGCACGTCGGTGACGAGCGTCGGTGCCGGCGGCCCGCTGGAGCGCCCCGCGCTCGACCGTCTGCTCGACGACGCCGAGCTGGGTCCTGGCCAACTGGGGTTCTCGCTCGGTCGCGGTCTCGGGGTGCTCGTCCTCGACGGACCGGTCACAGCGCCGCGGCCGCTGGTCGTCGCGGCCGCCCACCACGTCGCCGGGCTGCTGGAGGGCGCGCGCGCCGACGCGGAGCGCACCGCGGCCTACGAGGCGCTCGTCGAGGTCAGCTCCCAGATCCACGCCGAGGAGCTCAACACCGACGGGATCCTCGCGCTCATCACCCACCAGGCCCGCAGGCTCATGGGCGTCGACGTGACCTGGCTGGCCCTCTTCGACGAGGAGCGCGATCGCGTCGTCGTCAAGGTCGCGTCGGGTGCGACGACGGAGAGCTTCGTGCGGATGTGGGTGAGCGTCGGTGTCGGCGTTGGCGGTCTGGCCATCCGCGACCGGCGGCCCGTCGCAGTACGCGACCACCGCGAGTACGACCACCCGACGACCGAGCTGGTGAAGCGCACTCTCGAGGCCGAGGGCGTCGTCGCGCTGCTGTCGGTGCCCATGCTGTTCGAGGGCCGAGCGGTGGGTGTCCTGTACGGCGGCAGCCGCACCCCGACCGACTTCACCGAGACCGCCGTGTCGGTCTTCACCGCCCTCGCCGGCCAGGCGGCGGTCTCGATCGTCAACTCCCGGCTCTACCGCGACCTCGCGACGAAGAACGACACGCTCGAGCGCGCGTTCGCGCTGCATCGCTCGCTGAGCGAGGCGGCGCTCTCGGGCGGCGGGATGGCCGGCATCGCCAGCGAGCTGACGCGGCTCATCGCTTGCGAGGTGGAGGTGCTGCGGGCCGAGGAGGTGGGCGGGGAGGACGCGCGGTCGGTGGCGATCGTCGCCGGGGCGGAGCGCCTCGGGACCATCCGCGCCGAGGGCGATGGCCCGCTGACCGACCTGCAGCGCACGGCGCTGCAGCAGGCATCGACCGTGATGGCGCTGGAGATCATGAAGGAGCGCGCCTCCCTGGAGGCGGAGTGGCGGCTGCGCGGCGAGCTGCTCGAGGAGATCCTGCAGGCCGACGGCGAGTGGTCCGATCGGCTGCTCCTGCGCAGCGAGCGCTTCGGCATCGACCTCGACCAGCGGCGCTGCCTCGCGGTCGTCGAGATGCTCGAGGCCCACGAGCAGCGCGACCTCCAGTTGCTCGTGCGCTCGACGTTCCACCGCGATCTCGGCGACGGCACGGCCCTGGTCTCCAAGCGCGGCGACAGGGTCCTGGTCGCGCTCGCGCAGGACGTCGACGCGGCAGCGGCCGCCGTGAGGACGCTGCTGGACAAGGCATCCAAGGGCGGCCTGGTGGCCGTCGCAGGCCTCAGCACCCCGCGCCGCAACCTCAGCGTCGCGCTCAAGGAGGCCGATGCGGCCGTCGCGCTCGCGCACGCCGCGGGCCCCGGCACCCTCGTGTCGCACGACTCACTCGGGCCGCTGCGCTTCCTGCTCGACGCCCCTGACACGGGAGAGATGACCGCGATGGTGCGGGGGCTGCTCGGCCCGATCGCCGCGTACGACGCCCAGCGAGGCGGTGGGGAGATCCTCGAGACGCTGCGCGCGTACCTCGAGCTGGGCAACCGACCCGCCGTGGCAGAGCGCTGCCACATCCATGTCAGCACCGTGAAGTACCGCATGGGCAAGGCCGCGGAGCTGCTCGGTCGCCCCCTGACCGAGCCGCAGACGCGCTTCGAGATGAGGCTCGCGTTCGCCGTGCTCGACGTGCTCAAGACGCTGGGCATCGATCCGCTGGCTGATTGGCCCTAGGGGGGCAAGCCCGGCCCGGAAGTTGGCCTCGGGCGAGCATGGCCGCCCCGACGGGCCGCCCATAGATTCGGCCGGGCATCGAGGAGAGTGCGGCGCGCCGCGCCGCGGGCCGCGCGACGTCCCTGCACGGCCGGACCGAGGGAGGAACTGCTGTGACCCATCCATCGTCGGGGGTCGGCGTCCGCATGCTCGCGCGCCGCCTCGGTCGGATCGCCACGCTCGCGCTCGCGACTGCCGCACTCGTGGTCGTCGCCGGCTGCGGCGGCGGCAGCGACAGCGACAGCGGCGCCACCGCCGCGGAATCCGGCACGAGCGCCGCGAAGGCGCCGGCGTTCCCGCAGCAGCAGATGCCGCAGGGCGAGAACTCCGCCGCCGATCTCAAGGGCAAGACCGTCGGCCTCGTGATCATCACGCAGGCGTCGGAGGTCTTCCCGCAGCAGCAAGCGGCGATGAAGGCTGCGTTCTCGAAGCTCGGCTGGCAGATGAAGCTGGCCGACATCGCGGGCGACATCTCGAGCGTCCCGAAGGTCGTCGACAACCTCATCCAGTCCGGCGTCGACGCGGTCGTCCTGCAGTCTGTGGAGCCCGGCTTCGTCGGCGCACAGGTGGCGGCGCGCGCGAAGGCCAAGGGCGTGCCGATCATCGGTCAGCTCACCGGCGTGCCGACCGAGGACTCCGACGGCGTCCTCGCCGCCGCCGTCGAGAGCCCGGTCGAACCGCCCGGCAAGGCCGAGGGGGAGCAGTTCGTCAAGGAGTTCGGCCCCAAGGCGAAGGTCGCGATGATCATCGACAAGCTCGCGGCGACGGGCCGCGGCGCCCAGAAGGGCTTCGAGGAAGGCCTCGGCGGCCAGGCCGACATCGTCGCCAAGCACCAGCTCAACTACGCCAAGCTCGTCCCCGACGTCACGGCGACCACGCAGCAGTGGCTCGTCCAGCATCCCGACCTCAAGGCGATCTGGTGCCCCTACGACGGCGCCTGCGTCGGCGCCGGCGAGGCCATCCAGTCGTCGGGCAAGGACGTCGCGATCCTGTCGATGAACGGCACGCCGACGGCGTTCGATCTCATCCGCTCCGGGCAGCCGTACACGACCTGGGCGATCCCGTTCGACTACCTCAACTGGCTCACGACCGACGTGCTCGTCAGCGTCCTGGCCAAGCGTGACGTGGAGCCCGACACGAACGTCGACTCCGTCCTGATCACCAAGGAGAACGTCCCCAAGACCGGTCAGCTCTCCGGCGATCTGATCTACGGCGACTTCCAGGCCGGCTTCGAGAAGCGCTGGGGCGCGGCGGGTGGGTGAGGCCGTCCGCCTCCGGGTGGAAGGCGTCAGCAAGCGGTTCGGCGGCGTCCAGGCCGTCCGCTCCGCGCACCTGACCGTCGGCGCCGGCGAGATCCTCGGTCTCGTCGGCGCCAACGGCGCCGGGAAGAGCACGCTCATCCGGATGCTCGGGGGTGTCATCGCCCCCGACAGCGGAACGATCGCGCTCGACGGCGAGGAGGTCGTGCTGCGCTCGCCGCACGCCGCCCTGGAGCACGGCGTCGCGGTCATCCACCAGGAGCTGCACCTCGTCGGCGCGCAGACCGTCGCCGAGAACCTGTTCCTCGGCCGGCGTCGGCCGCGGCGGCTGGGGGCGATCGACTGGCGCGCGGTCAACCGGCGCGCGCGAGCGGTGTTCGCGCAGCTGGGGATCGAGATCGACGTCACCAGGCCGGTGGACGAGACCACGGTCTGGGAGCGATGGGCGACCACGATCGCCCGCGCGCTCATGGACGAGCGTCGCCTGCTCGTGCTCGACGAGCCGACGGCCGCGATGGATCCGGACGGCGTGGAGCGCGTCTTCCGCGCCGTCCGCGGGGTGCGCGACGGCGGCTGCGGCGTCATCTTCGTGTCGCATCGCCTCGATGAGGTGCTCGGCCTCTGCGACCGGGTGCACGCGATGCGCGACGGCGAGTCCGTCGGCGACGCCGACACGCGCGACATCACCCGCGACGACCTCATCACGATGATCGCGGGCGCGCGGAACGCAACCGCGCGGCCGGCGCCGGAGATCGCGTTCGAGCGCACGACCGGCGCGGACCTCCACGTCCGCGGCCTGACGGTCGCCGGCCGCGCGCACGACGTCAGCTTCGACGTCGCCGGCGGCGAGATCGTCGGGCTCGCGGGCCTGGTCGGCAGCGGCCGCTCGACGGTGCTGCGCGCGCTGGCCGGCTGCGAGCGTGCCGAGGGCGAGGTCCGCGTCGGCGGGGTACGTCTCAGGCTCGGGCGGCCCAGCGCGGCTCGCTCGCTCGGCATCGGCCTCGTCCCCGAGGAGCGCCTCAGTCAGGGCCTCGTCGACGGCTTCACCGTCGCGGGCAACATCGCGTTCGGCAATCGCCGGGGCGGACGCGTCCTCATCCACCACGGCGCCGAGGCGCGCCACGCCGCGACGTGGATCGATGGCCTGTCGATCCACGGCGCCCAGCCCGGCGGCAGCGTCCTGTCGCTGTCGGGCGGCAACCAGCAGAAAGCCCTGTTCGCCCGGCTGCTGGAGCGCCGGCCGCGCGTCCTGCTGCTCGACGAGCCCACGCGCGGCGTCGACGTCGGCGCGAAGGGCGACCTGCTGGCGCTCGTGCGGCAGTTCGCCGCCGACGGTGGGACGTGCATCGTCTCGCTGTCGGACCTCGAGGAGCTGTCGACCGTCGCCCACCGCGTCGTGGTCCTCCGCGAAGGGGCCGTCGTCCGCGAGCTCGGCCCCGACGAGACCGAGCCCCGCACGATCCTGGAGGCGTGTTATGACCACCGCTGATCCCGCGGTCGCCCCTTCGGCACCGCACGACGGCTCTCGCCCGGCGCGTGCGCAGCAGCCCCGCCGCGGTCGCCGGCCTCGGCGTGCTCATCCTGATCCTGCTCGGGTTCTCGCTCCTGCGGCCGGAGATCTTCCCGACCGTCGACAACACGAAGGTCATCCTGAACCAGACGGCCGTCGCGGCGATCGTCGCCGCCGCCGTCTCCGTGAGCCTCATCGCCGGGCAGTACGACCTGTCGGTGAGCGCGGTCGTTGGGCTCGCGGGCGTGATCTGCCGCGGACGTGATCAACACCGGCGCGCCGTGGCCCGTCGCCGTGCTCGCGGCGTGCGGCACCGGGGCGGCGGTCGGCCTCCTCAACGGCGGGATCGTGACCGGGCTGCGGGTGCCGTCGATCGTCACGACGCTCGGGACCCAGACCATCCTGCTCGGCGTCATCAGCTGGACCACCGGGGACGCCTACGTCCGGCTGGAGTCGCCGGTCGATGGCGGAGTTCGCGCGCGGCACCGTGCTCGGCGTCCCCAACACGGCGTGGGTGATGTTCGGCATCTGCATCACCGGCGCGCTGCTGATGCGCTACACGGTCGCCGGGCGCAACATCCACGCGGTCGGGCGCAATCCCGAGGCGAGCCGGCTTGCGGGCGTGAGCGTCGCCGGCTACACGGTGCTCGCGCTCGTCATCACCGGGATCCTCGCATCGCTGGCCGCGGTCGTGCTCACCGCGCAGCTGAACTCCGGGCACCCGGAGGTGTCCGGCGGCTACCTGCTCCCGGCGTTCGCCGCCGCGTTCCTGGGCGCCGCGGTGAGCCGGACGGGGACCGCCAGCTTCATGGGCGCGCTGTACGGCGCGCTGCTGCTGCAGTGCGTGACCAACGGCCTCGTCGTGATGGACGCACCGTCGTGGAGCCAGCAGCTCGTGCAGGGCACGATCCTGGTCCTGGCCGTCGCCGTGTCGCAGGCGGCACGGCTGCGCGCGCGGCGGGGGCGGGCGTGATCGCGTTCGTCCCTTCCGGACAAGCCGGGACCCGTCCTTTGGCTGTGACGGACCATGGCGGGCGCACCGCGCCCGGTGCTTAGGTGACGAGGGATCGAGAGGAGAGGGAGATGATCAGCAGCAGCGACCGGATCCTGACGACGCACACGGGGAGCCTCCCGCGGCCACCGCGTCTCACCGAGCTCGTCTACGCGCGGCAGGAGGGCAAGGCGGTCGACGCGGCCGAGTTCCACGCCGAGGTGCTGGACGCGACGAAGGACGTCGTGCGCCGCCAGCGCGACGGCAGGCATCGACATCGTCTCCGACGGGGAGATGAACAAGCCCGGCTTCGTCAACTACATCGGCCAGCGCCTCAGTGGCTTCGGCGGGCTGGGGACCCCATGGAGCCTGGCCGACATGGACGACGTCCCGCAGCTCGTCCAGGCGCTCTACGGCGGGCCCGGCGGCATGCACATCATGATGCCCCGCTGCGAGGGCGAGATCCGCTACGTCGGCCAGGAGCTGGTCGCCGAGGACATCGCCAACCTCAAGGCCGCGCTCGGCGGCGACGACGAGGCCCAGGCGTTCATCCCCGCAGCCTCCCCGGGCGTCATCGCGATGTCCGGCGAGAACGTCTTCTACCCCGACTACGAGAGCTACCTCGGCGCGCTGTCGGACGCGATGCGCGAGGAGTACCGGGCGATCATCGACGCCGGGCTTCCACCTCCAGCTCGACTGCCCCGACATCCCGATGCTGCCGCACACCAACGGTTGGGTGAACAAGGCGATCGAGGACATGGGTTTCCGCCGCTACGTCGAGCTCCAGCTCGAGGCGCTCGACGCCGCGGTGGCCGACCTGCCCGCCGACCGGATGCGCCTGCACCTGTGCTGGGGCAACTACGCCGGGCCGCACACCCACGACGTCGCCATCGAGGAGGTCCTCGAGCCCACGCTGCGCTCGCGGCCCGCCGTCATCTCCTTCGAGGGCGCCAACCCGCGCCACGACCACGAGTGGGAGACGATCGCGGGCATGTCGATCCCCGACGACAAGGTCCTGATGCCGGGCGTGATCGACACGAAGACCAACGTGGTCGAGCACCCCAGGCTCGTCGCGCAGCGCATCGGCCGCTACGCCGACATCGTCGGCCGGGAGCGCGTCGTGCCCGGTACCGACTGCGGCTTCGGCACGTTCGTCGGCTTCGGGCTCGTGGAGCCGGAGGTCGCCTGGCTGAAGCTCGAGGCGCTCGCCGCAGGGCGCCGAGCTGGCGAGCGACGCGCTGTGGTCGCGCAGCGGCGCGGGCGTCTGATGGGCACGGACTTCACGAAGGGGCTGCACGAGCTCGGCGACGGGCTGTGGGCGTACCTGCAGCCCACCGGGAGCTGGTGCCTACAGCAACGCGGGGCTCATCGCCGGCGACGGGACCTCCCTGCTCGTCGACACGCTGATGGACCTCAAGCTCACGCGCGAGATGCTCGACGCGATGGCGTCGATCACGCGACGCGGCCGATCGACACGCTCGTCAACACCCACGCCAACGGCGACCACTGCTACGGCAACGAGCTCGTGCCCGACCGCGCGGAGATCTACGCGACGGTCGCCGCGGCGGAGGAGATGCGGCACTTCCCGCCGTCGCGGATCGACGACTTCAAGCGCAGCGAGGACCACGAGCTGCGCGAGTTCGCCCAGTACGCGTTCGGCGACTTCGACATGTCCGGCATCACCGGGCGTATGCCCGACCGGACGTTCAGCGGATCGCTGTCGCTCGACGTCGGCGGCAGGGCCATCGAGGTCACCGACCTCGGGCCCGCGCACACGCACAGCGACTCGATCGTCGTCGTGCCCGACGCACGGACCGTGTTCACCGGCGACCTCGTCTTCGTGAAGGGCACGCCCATCGCGTGGGCCGGGCCGGTGGACAACTGGCTCACCGCGTGCGAGCGCATCTGCGGACTGGACATCGACACGGTCGTCCCCGGCCACGGGGCGTTGACCGACAAGCAGGGCGTCCGCGACGTCGGCCGGTACTTCGCGCACGTCAAGGAGCAGGCGCTGGAGCGCCGGGCGGGCGGGATGAGCGCCGTGGACGCGGCGTTCGACATCGACCTCGGCGAGTTCGCCGACTGGGGGGACTCCGAGCGCATCATGGTGACGGTCGACACGATCTACAGGGACGCGGACCCTGCGCATCCCCCGCAGGACCCGCAGGAGCTCTTCCGCCAGATGGCGCGCTACCACCGGGAGCGCAGTGCTGTCGGCCGCCACTGAGGCGGACCTCACGATCGTCGGGGGGCGCACGCTGCCGGACGCCCTCCGGGGCGGTGTCGCGCGCCACCCCGACCGTGAGCTGCTGGTCTTCGACCCGCTCGAAGGCCCGCCGACGACGCACACGTGGGCTGAGGTCCTCGCGCGCTCGGAAGAGCTCGCGGGGCAGCTCGCGAGCCTCGGGGTCGGCCGCTCGGACGCGATCCACGTCCATCTGCCCAACCGCCCGGAGTTCCTGTTCGCGTGGTTCGCCGCCGCGCTGCTCGGCGCGCGGATGGTGCCGACGAACACGGCGGCGTCCGCTGCCGAGATCGCCTACATCGTCGGGCACGCGGCCGCCGGGGTCTCGCTCACCGACGCCGCCGGGCGGCCCGCGGTGGAGGCGGCGACCGACGGGATCGTGCTCGACTGCGACGCCGACCTGCGCCCGGCGCCCGCGCCCGACGTCGCCGTCGCGCCCACGGACGACCTCGCGGTCATGTACACGTCCGGCACGACGTCGCGCCCCAAGGGCGTGCGCGTCACGCACGCGAACTACCTGTACGCGGGCGAGACGGTCGCGGCCGGGCTCGGCCTCGCGCCCGAGGACCGCTTCCTCACCGTCCTGCCGCTCTTCCACGCCAACGCGCAGTACTACTCGACGATGGGCACGCTGGTCAGCGGCGGGACCCTCGTGCTTGCGGCGCGCTTCACGGCGAGCGGGTTCGCCGACCTCGCGATCCGCCACCGGGCGACGGTCGCCAGCCTCTTCGCCGCGCCCATCCGCATGATCCTCGCGCAGCAGGCGCGCCCGCACTGGCGCTCGCACGGCCTGCGCGTCGTCGCCTTCGCGCAGAACCTCACCGACGTCGAGGCCGCACGCTGGGACACGGTCCTCGGCGCGCCGCTGCTGCAGCTCTACGGCATGACCGAGACGATCGGCCCGCCGCTCATGAACCCGTTGCACGGCGACCGGCGCCACGACGCGATCGGACGCCCGGCACTGGGCTACCGCTGCCGGATCGTCGCCGAGGACGGTACCGACGGCGTCGCCGGCGAGCTGCACGTCGCGGGGACGCCCGGCGTCTCGCTCATGGCCGGCTACCTCGACGACCCGGGCGCGACTGCGGCCGTGCTCGAGGACGGGTGGCTGCGCACGGGCGACCTGGTCCGCCAGGACCCCGACGGGCTGCTCAGCTTCGTGGGCCGGACGCGGGACATGATCAAGCGCGCGGGCGAGAACGTCGCCGCCGGTGAGGTCGAGGAGGTCCTGATCGACCACCCGGCGGTTCTCGACGCGGCGGTCGTCGGTGTCCCCGACGCGATGCGCGACGAGAAGATCGTCGCATTCGTCGTGCTGGCCGACGGCCAGAGCGCCGACGAGGAGGAGCTGCGCGCCTGGTGCTCCTCACGGCTCGCGCGCTTCCGGGTGCCGAGCCACGTCGCGATCGAGCGCGAGCTCCCCAGGACACCCGTCGGGAAGATCCAGAAGCACCTGCTGCAGGCGGGCTGGCGCGAGCCCTAGACGATCGGGGCCCAGTCTTCGCGGACCTGCATCTCGGTCTTGGGGCCCACGGTGTTGCGCAGCACGCCGATGCCCTCCGCCTCCAGCTCGACGACCGAGCCGGGACGCAGGAAGCGGCCCCGCTCCAACCCGCAGCCGAGCCCGATCGTGCCGCTCCCGAGCAGGTCGCCGGGCTGCATCGTCGCCTCCATCGTCACGAACTCGATGATGTCCTCGAAGGAGAAGTGCATCGCGGCCAGCGTCCCGTCGGACCACTGCTCGCCGTCGATACGCGCCTGCAGGCGGGCGGTGTCGCGATCCCACGCGTCTGCGGTGACGATGCACGGCCCGAGCGACGACCCGAGGTCCTTGCCGATCCCAGGGCCGATGCCGACGCTCGACTCGCGCATCTGCATGTCGCGGGCGCTCCAGTCGTTGTAGAGGGTGAAGCCCGCGATGTAGGGCGTCGCGTCCCCGGCGCGGACGCGGCGCCCGGCGCGGCCGACGACGGCGCAGATCTCCAGCTCGTAGTCGAGCTGGGCCGTGTACGCGGGGTAGGGCACCTCGTCGTCCGGGCCGAAGATCGCGTCGACGTTGCCCTTGTAGTGGGCGGGCAGCTTGTACCACTCCGGACCGGGCATCTCCTCCAGGCCCGCGTTGCGGCGCGCGTTGCGCAGGTGCTCCTCGATGACGAGGAAGTCGCGCAGGCTGTTCGGTCGCGGCAGGGGCGCGAGGAGCCGCACCGCCGAGGCGTCGTGGCGGACGGTGGCGCCGTCGAGGGCGTCGACCCCCGCGGTGACCGCGTGCTCGACTGCCTCGCGCGCGGCGTCCAGCGCCCATTCGCCGCCGCGCAGGAGCTCGAGCATGTCGGCGGGCACCTCCGCCGCGCCGATCGCGATCGCACGCGGCCGGCCCGCCGACGCCAGGAGCGCCGCCCGCGCCAGGGCGAGGTCGATGATCGACCCGTCGTGCACCGCGCCGGTGCGGCGCTGGGGGCCGAGCGGCGACCCCATCTCGAACGTGACCAGCTGCACGGCGAACCCCCGTCTCCTCGCGAACGCGCGAATCCTGTCATCGGCGCGCTGACGGGACCATGTCTGCGCGGGGTGGAGTGCGCGGCCCGGGTTGGCCTGGTGGGACAGTCAGCCCGTCGTCGACAGCACCCCGACCTGGTGGCGCTCCGGGTCCAGGAACAGCCCGATGACGAGCCCCGGCATGATCCGCTCGGGCCCCATGAGGCGCGTCCCGCCGAGGCTCTCGGCCTGCGTGAGCGACGCCTCGACGTCGGGCACCTCGACGTAGAACGTCACCGATCCCGGCATCCCGTCGGGGACCTGCCCGATGCCGCCGCCGATGCCGATCCCGTCGGCGCTGAGGTTCTGCTCGCGGTCGATGATCCCGTAGTGCATCGGGTTGTTCGAGTCGATCTCCCACCCGAACAGCTCGCCGTAGTAGCGCTTCAGCGCCTCCGCGTCGTTGCCCATGATCTCGAAGTGCACGACCGGCTGACCCATGGCGGCTCCTCTCGTCGCGTTGCACCCAACGTACGCCTGCCACGGGCCGCCCGCCAGGGTCCGGCACGGGGGATAGCCCCCGATCGAGGACGGGGGTCGGCGTCGCCAGGACGGGGGAGCGCGGGACCGACACGGCGGGCTCCCGAGCGGAGAGTGCTCGCATGTCCTCCACCTCCCCTTCCACACCGCCGGGCGTGGGCGTCCTGGGGCGCGCCACGGCCGCGATCGCGGGCGCCTCCGCCCGCCGCCCCAAGACCGTCATCGTCCTCTGGCTCGTGCTCATCGCCGGGCTCGTCTTCGCCGGGACGACCGTCGGCACCAAGTCCCTGACCGAGGCGCAGAGCGGGGTCGGCGAGTCCGCGAAGGCCGCAGGCGCTCCTCGACCGCGCGAACCTGCGTGATCCTGCCGTCGAGAGCGTCCTGGTCCGCTCCGCCGACCGGGCGACGACCGCCAAGGCGACCGCCGACATCACCCGGCGCGCCGGGAAGCTCCCCGAGGTCGCGCGGGTCCGCGGCCCGCAGGACGTGAAGTCCCTCTCCACCGCGGGCGGGAAGACCACATTGGTCCAGGTCACGCTGCGCGGCGATCCCGACGATGCGGGCAAGCACGTCGACGGCCTGAAGACCGCCGTCGCCGCCTCCGGCGCGGCGAACCCCGAGGCGCGGGTCCAGGTCGCCGGCCCCGGCACGATCGACGCGACGATCGACCAGATCGTCGAGAAGGACCTGCAGAAGGCGGAGATGATCTCGCTGCCGATCACGCTCGTGATCCTGTTCATCGCGTTCGGCGCGCTCGTCGCCGCCTCCGTCCCGCTGCTGCTCGGCATCACGTCGGTCGCCGGCGCGATCGGCGGCATGGGCCTGATCTCGCAGGTCGCCCCGATGGGCGACGCCGCGGGCTCGCTCGTCGTCCTCATCGGCCTGGCGGTCGGCGTGGACTACTCGCTGTTCTACGTCCGGCGCGAGCGCGAGGAGCGCCGCAACGGCCGTGAGGCGGACGCCGCGCTCCGTGCGACGTCGGCGACCGTCGGCCGCGCCGTCGTGGTCTCGGGCCTCACCGTGATCGTCGCCCTCGCGGGCATGCTCGTCACCGGCCTCGCCGTGTTCGCCTCCATGGCGCTCGCCACGATGCTCGTGGTCGCCATCGCCGTCGTCGGCTCCGTCACCGTCCTGCCCGCCGTCCTGGCGAAGCTGGGCGACGGCATCGACCGCGGCCGCCTTCCCGGCGCCCGCCGTCGTGCCCGCCGCCGCGCCGCCCGCCCGCCGCGGGTCGGCGTCTGGGGCCGCATCGCCCACGCCGTCACCGGCCGGCCGGTCGCCGCGCTCGTGGTGACCGCGTGCATCCTCGGCGCCATCGCCGTCCCGGCGATCGACATGCAGCAGTCCGAGAACGTCAACAGCCTCCCCGACCACGAGCCGGTCGTGCAGGCGCAGCACGCGATCGAGGCGGCGTTCCCGGGTGCGCCGGACCGCGCCGAGCTCGTCGTCCGCGCGCACGACCTGCGCTCCCCCGCGGCGAAGAGCGCGCCTGGAGGCGCTGGGCGAGCGGGCGCGGAAGGGTCACCGACGGCCGCGGCGACATCGCCGTGCGGGTCGCCGACGACGGGCGTATCGCGCTCGTCACGCGTCCCGATGCCCGACGGCGACGACGACGCCCAGAAGGCGGTCGTCTCGCCGACTGCGGGCCGACGTCGCGCCGACCGCGGCGCGGGTCGCACCCGGCGCGACGATGCGCGTCTCGGGTGACGCGGCGAGCAGCGTCGACGTCACCGAGCGCATGCAGACCACGACGCCGCTCGTCATCGGCTTCGTCCTCGTGCTCGCGCTCGTGCTGCTGCTGGCGACGTTCCGCTCGCTGCCGCTGGCGCTGGGCGTGCTCGCGCTGAACCTGCTGTCCGTCGGCGCCACCTACGGCGTCCTGACCGCCGTGTTCCAGCACACGTGGGCGGAGAACGCGCTGGACTTCACCTCGTCCGGGACGGTCACCGACTGGGTGCCGATCACGGCCTTCGTGATCCTGTTCGGGCTCTCGATGGACTACACGATCCTGGTCCTCGAGCGCATCCGCGAGGCGCGCCGGGCGGGCCTGGATCCCCGCGCGGCGGCGACGGAGGGCGTGGCGAAGACCGCACGCACCGTCACGAGCGCCGCGCTGGTCATGGTCGCGATCTTCGCGACGTTCGTGACGCTGCCGCTCATCGAGCTGAAGATGCTCGGGATCACGCTGGCGGCGGGCGTCCTGATCGACGCGACGATCGTCCGCGGGATCGCCCTGCCGGCCGTCGTGACGCTGCTGGGCGAGCACGGCATGCGCGCCCCGCGGCGCCGGACCCGCCCGGCCGGTCTGCAGGTGGCCCCGGATGTCCGCTGAGCGACTCGACGCCGATGTCCGGCCCGCAGCTCGACGACCGCTCGGCGGCCTTCGCGATCCACGTCACGATCACCGCGCTCGTCGGGTTCGTCGTGACGATGATCTGGGGCCTCACCGACGCCGAGCGAGTTCTGGCCGATGTGGGTGTGGTTCGGGCTGTGCATCCCGCTCGCCGTCCACGGCGCGCTCTGGTCGGTCTGGCGTTCCACGCCGGCCGGCCGGAGCCGGGCCCTCGCGATCCATGCGGCGATCACCGGCGTGTCGCCGGGATCCTCGTGGTGCTGTGGGGCCTGACCGGGGCGCACGGCGCCTGGCCGGCGATCGCGCTGCTCGGCCCCGCCGCGGTGCTCGCGTCCCACGCCGTCGGCCGCAGCATCTGGCTGCGGCACGGCGGCGCGCGCGAGCTGCGAGCTCACCGACCGCGTCGACACCCTGACCCGCACGCGGCGCAGCGCGCTGGAGGCGCAGGCGGCCGAGCTGCAGCGCCTCGAGCGCGAGCTGCACGACGGCGCGCAGGCCCGCCTCATCACGCTGAGCATGAAGCTCGGAATGGCGCAGATGCTGCTCGCCGGGCAGCCCGAGGTCGCCCGGCTGCTGCGCAGCGCGAACGACGAGACGCGGGCGGCGATCGCCGAGTTGCGCGACCTGGCGCGGGGGATCGCCCCGCCCGTGCTCGCCGACCGCGGCCTGTCCGCCGCGGTCGAGTCGCTCGCGGGGCGGGCCGTCGGCAAGGTCACGGTCTCCTCCGACCTCGATCGCCGGCACGCGCCGGTGCTCGAGGGCGCCGTCTACTTCGTCGTCTGCGAAGCGCTGGTGAACGCCGCGAAGTACGCACCGGGCGCCCCGGTGCACGTGACGCTGGCATCGCACGACGACCTGCTGCGCGCGGAGATCCGCGACGAGGGGCCCGGCGGGGCGGACCCCGCTGGGCGCGGGCTGACGGGCCTGCGCCAGCGCGTCGAGGCGCTCGATGGCGAGCTGTCGATCACGAGTACGCCGGAGGGGACGACGATCGTGGCCGAGCTGCCGTGCGGCCCGTAGGCTCCGCCGGTGGCACGCACATGGCTGCAGCTCCGGGTCGAGCTCGTGAGCGGCATGGGGATGGACCTCGAACAACCGCCCGGTCGGGTGTTCGCGGTCGCACCGTCGCTGACGTTCGCGCGTCTGGCGGAGGAGATCGACACCGCCTTCGGTCGCTGGGACCGCGCGCACCTGCACGTCTTCGAGCTGCGCGATGGCCGGCAGCTCGGTGTCCCTGACGACGATCCCGGCGAGGACGCGTGGCTCGACGACACCGACGCCAAGGTCGGCAGCGAGCTCTCGCCAGGCGACGAGTTCGGCTACACGTTCGACCTCGGGGACGACTGGCGCCATCGCTGCGAGGTCCTCGGCGACAAGGTCGACCCACGTGAGCTGTTCGGCGAGACGCCGCCGGGACCGGTCATCCTCGAGGGCTGGGGCTGGCTGCCCGACCAGTACGGGCGCGAGTCGGCGGATCCCGACGAGGACTAGGCGCCCGCGGCGGTCGCGACGAGGTCGTCGACCTCGGCCTGGACGAGCAGCCCGGCATCGAGCCCCATGTCCCCGAGGATCCCGGACAGCTCGAGGCTCACAACGCCGTGCAGGCGTGACCAGGTGAGCACGCCGAGCTTGAGCACCAGCATCGGCGCGTCGGCGCCTCGGACCTCGGCCCAGCGCCGAAGCTGCCCCTCGAGCTTCCCGCTCGGCGCGGTCGTGCCGGCGTCGCCCGCGATCTCGCCCATGAGCTCCAGCAGGACGACCATCGCCGGCTGGATCGCATCGATGGCCTCGCTCGGGTCGGAGTAGGTGGCAGGCCGCACGCTGAACAGCAGGCCGTAGCGGTACGGGTTGGCGCGCGCCCACGCCAGGTAGGCGCCCGCGACCGCCCCGAGACGCCGCGCCGGGGTGCGGCGTGCGGCCGTGGCGGAGGCCTGGGTGACCACCTCGCCGAGCTCGCCGTACCCGTCGGTGACCAGCGCGGCCAGCAGCTCGTCGCGCGAGCCGACGTAGCGGTAGATCGCCGGTCCCGACATGCCCATCGCCTTGGCGACCGCGTTCAGCGAGAGCGCCGCGACGCCGCCCTCGGCGACCTGCGCGAGCGCGTGGTCCTTGATCTCACGGAGGGTCTGCTCGCGAACGCGTTCGCGGCGGGTGAGGTTCGGTGCGGCCATGGTACAGAGCGTAACATGGCGACGCTCTTGTTATAGTATCTAACACATGCTAGAGATCACAACGACAGGAGCCGCCACCATGCGCACCCTCGCGATCGAACTTCCCGGCATCGGTGAGCCCGAGACGCTGCGGCCGATCTGGCGGGATGTCCCCGAGCCCGGTCCCGGTGAGGCCGTCATCCGCGTCGAGGCGACCGGCGTGTCGTTCGCCGAGCAGCAGATGCGACTCGGCAAGTACTACGACCAGCCGCCGTTCCCGTTCGTGCCCGGCTACGACCTCGTCGGGATCGTCGAGCAGGTCGGCGCGGGCGTCACGCTCGCCCCGGGCCGGCGCGTCGCCGCATTGACGAAGACGGGCGCCTGGGCCGAGCGCGTCGTGCTCCCGGTGACCGATCTCGCTCCCGTGCCCGACGGCGTCGACCCTGTCGATGCGGAGACCGCGATCGTCAACGGCCTGACCGCGTGGCGGATGCTCCATCGCACCGCGCGCGTCCAGCCAGGGCAGACGATCGTCGTCCTCGGGGCCGCCGGCGGCGTCGGCTCGTTGCTGGTGCAACTCGCCGTCGATGCCGGCATCACGGTCATCGGCGTCGCCGGCCCCGCGCAGCAGGCGAGCGTCGCCGCGCTCGGCGCGGTCCCGGTCGACCATCGCAGCGAGGACGTCCTCGCGCGTGTGCGCGCGCTGGCGCCGGGCGGTGTGGCGGCCGTGTTCGACCACGTCGGCGGCGACGGCATCGATGCGTCGTGGCGCATGCTCGCCCGCGGCGGGATGCTGGTCTCCTACGGCAGCGCCGCAACGAAGGACGACCCCGGCAACGCGCGGCTGCCCGTGCTCAAGCTGCTCGCGCGACTGACGCTGTGGAACCTGCTGCCCAACGGACGCAGCGCACACTTCTTCAACCTCTGGGCCGGCAAGCGCCTTCGGCCCGCCCGCTACCGCGACCAGGTGCGCGAGGACCTCGCCCGGCTGTTCGGCCTGGTCCTGGAGGGCAGGGTCACCGCGCAGGTCGCTGCGCGCTTCCCGCTGGCCGAAGCGGCGGCCGCGCTGCGCTTCGCCGAGCAGGGCGGCAACACCGGCAAGGTCGCGCTGGTCGCCTGAGCTGGGATGGCGCTCCGCGCCACTTGCCGCGGCGATGCGGAGCGTCGGTTGGACTGCTCGGTGAGGGCGGACCGGGGTCGGTCGCTGCGCCACCAGGTCTGGCTCCCTCGGGAGCTCAACCTTCTGGTTGTGGTCAGAAGGCCGCGGTATGCGCGGGTTCGTGACCACGGACCGAGAAAATGGCACCGCGACGCTCATGAGACACGCGGCCGGCGCCACCGCCACCACCCCGTTCACCCTCGATGAGCAACTCGACATTGACACCGCCAGGCGGGCGGCGCTCGAGCAGAGCGCCACTCGCGGCGGTGCATCCAATCGCGACCTATGGGCCAGACAACCCCAGCCGCCCGCAGAGGCTCGAGAGCTCCTGCTTGGCGCCCACCGGGTTCAGCGGGAGCGCCTCCAGCGCGATGAGGCCCGGCGCGCAGGTCGTCGAGCGTCGGACGACGCTCCACGCACAGCCGCGCCAGCCATCGGACGGCCGCGCGCTCGAAGCGCCGGTCGCCCTGCTGCGCCATCAGAACGCAGATGCGCAGGGCGTCCGTGAGGTCGACGACGGGAAGCTCCACCGCCGCCGCACGGACGCCCGCGAGGTCGCCGCGCGCGAGGCAGCGGCGAAACCAGGCGTAGGAGCTTCCCTTGGCCGTCATGCGAACACATGTTCGCATAGATCGGCCGGTTACGCGCTGAGCGGCGACCGATCTCCCACTCGTGCCCGAAGGGGTCCGCGATCCGCCCGAGGCGCCATCCGTGCTCGTCGCCCACCGGCGCGAGCTCGGCCGCGCCGGCGGCGATCGCCCGCGTCGCGAACGCATCGGGATCGTCGACGACGAGCAGCGTCCGGCCGGTCGTCCCGCCGATGCGCCGATCGGGCTGAATCGCGGCCCGCCGTCCGATGCCGACGACACCCAGAACACCGCATCGTCGACCGCGAGCTGGGCGACGATGTCGTCGCCCTCGCCGACCCGCAGCAGCACGCGCGCGCCGAACGCCGCCTCGTAGAAGGCGACCGCCTCGCCCGCGCGATCCACCCACAGCTCCGGCTGGATGCCGGTCACAGCAGCCCCTCCTGCTGCAGGAACTGCTTGGCCACGTCGGCCGGCTCCTTGCCGTCGATGTCGACCTGCGCGTTCATCTTGCGCATCGCCTCGGTCGTGAGCTTCGCCGACACCGGGTCGATCGCCTTGGCGACCCCGGGCGTGCGCTTGAGCACCGACGCGCGTACGACCGGCGTGACGTTCTGGAAGCTGAAGAGGTTGCGCGGGTCGCGCAGGATCACGTACTCCCCGTCGTCGAGCATCCCGTCCGTCGCGAAGACCGCGGCGGCGTCCACGGCGGCCGTCGTTGAGCGCCTTGTACTGCTGCGCCGATCGGCATGGCGGCGACGCGCGCCTGCAGCCCGTAGCGGCGCTCGAGCCCGATGAGCCCCTCGAAGCGCGTGCGGAACTCCGGGGGCGCCGCGATCCGTCGCTCCGCCGGGGATCTTCTCGAGGTCGCCGATCGACCGCAGGCCGTACTTCTTCGCGGTCTCGTGGGTCACGGCGAGCGCGTTGGAGTTGCTGAACGGCGTCATCGTGCAGCAGGTCGTAGCCCGCGCGAGCGCTCGAACTTCTCGGCCGCGTCGAACGTCGCCTGCGCCGACGGCGGGCGCTCGCTCACGCCCGCGATCTCCGACAGCAGCACGCCCGTGTACTCCGGGTACATGTCGAGGCTGCCGATCTGCATCGCCTGGTCGACGATCTCCGAGCTGCCGATGTCGCTCTTGAGCTCGACCGGGATCCCGTGCGCGCGCAGCGCCTGGGCGTAGATCTCGCCGAGGATGTACTGCTCGGTGAAGTTCTTCGTGCCCAGCCGGATCGGGTCCGCGCCTGCGCCGGGCCGTCCGGCCGGTCGTGCGCCGCCGCCCCCGCAGCCCGGCTGAGCGCGACCAGGACGCACGAGCGCGCGCGAGCGCGGCAGTCGCGCCCTCATGCGGCCGCGGCGTGGGACGTCTCGGTCTCGTCGCGTCGTCGGCGGCGCGGGGCGGCGGCGGGTCGTCGTCGGCCAGCGGCAGCGTGAAGCGGAACGTGCTGCCCGCGCCCGACGGTGCTCTCGGCCCAGATCCGCCCGCCGTGGTGGCTGACGATCCGCTGGCAGATCGCCAGCCCGATCCCGGTGCCCTCGTAGCGATCCTCGCCGTGCAGCCGCTGGAACGGCTGGAAGATCCGCTCCGCGTGCTGCGGGTCGATGCCGATGCCGTTGTCGCGCACGGCGAACTGCGCCTCGCGCGCCCTCGATCGACGCCGTGACGCTGACGCGCGGCGCGTCGCCGTCGCTGAACTTGATCGCGTTGCCCAGGAGGTTCTGGAACAGCAGGCTGAGCTGGCCCGGGTCGCCGCTGACGACCGGCAGCGGCCCGGCGCTGACGTCGGCGCCGCGCGTCGTTGATCGGGCCGGCGAGGTCCTCGAGCGCCTGGTCGAGCACCGCGCCGCGTGTCGAGCGTCTCGCGCCGCGGCTCCCCGCGACCCACGCGCGCGAGGTGCAGGAGGTCGCGAACGAGCGAGCGCATGCGCTCGGTCGAGCCGCCGACGCCCTCCAGCAGCTGGAGCAGCTCCTCCTGCGAGGCGTCGGGGAGGCGGCGCTCGATGAGGCGCAGGTAGAGGTCGATCGTCGCCAGCGGCGCCTGCAGGTCGTGCGACGCCATCTGCGCGTACTGCTCGAGGTCGTGGTTGGAGCGCTCGAGCTCGCGCGTGCGCGCGTCCAGCTCGGTGTGGCTGCGGTTCAGCGCGTCGGTCATGTCGTTGAACGAGCGCGCGAGCGTGCCGATCTCGTCCTCGCGGTCGGCGGGGACGTGGACGGTGAGGTCGCCGTCGGCCACCGCGCGGGTGGCGAGGGCGACGCGCTCGACCGGCCGCAGGATCGAGCGGCGCAGCCCGAGCCACATGCCCAGCGCGACGAGGGCGACGAGGCCCATGCCGACGAGCCCGACGACGACGGCGATGTCCGACCGCCGGTCGGCGCGGCGCTCGCGCTGGGCCGCGACGGAGCGCTCGCGGGCGAAGAGCGTCGCCAGCTCGCCGCGCAGCGTGTCCAGCCGCTCGCGGCCGGTGCCGGTCGCGAGCACGCTCTGGGCGACCTCGCGGCGGCTCGTCGGCCAGGCCGACGAGCGGCAGCGCCCAGAGGGCGACGTAGTCGTTGATGCCGGACGTGATCTGGCGGACCGCAGCCTGCTGGCGCGGCTCGTCGGCGACGAGGCGGCTCAGTCGCTGCGGCCTGCGCCGGGTACGTGCGGCGGGCGGTGCGGAACGGCTCCAGCAGCCGCTCGCGGCCGCTCGCGACGTAGCCGCGCACGCCGTTCTCCAGGTTGACGAGCGAGGTCTCCAGCGCGGACCCGGCGCCGATCGCCTGCTGGGAGCGCAGGGCGAGGCGGCCGGCGGACTGCTGCTCACGCACCGCCACGACGAGCACGGCGAACACCGCGCCCAGGAGGGCGGCGAGGACACCGCCCACGAGCAGCGTCCGCATGGTGAGGCTTCGCCTGAAGATCGATCGCACGTTCCCGAGCCCGGTCGGGAGCGCACGGGCTCATGCCGACTCTACCGACCGGTGCACTGGATGCTCCCACTTCAGCCAGTCGCCGTGCGGACCCATGCGGGCGACCTCATGCGTCCCGCCGACGGTCACGACGAAGTGCCCGCGCTCCATGAGCGCCCCCGGGCGTGCCGGGACGCCCAGGACCCCGGGCGCCTCGCTGGCGATCCACGTCGCGCCGAGCGCCGCGACGCGTCGCCCGACGTCGATGCCGCTGCTCGACCGTGAGATAGCCCAGGACGGCGGTGTGGAAGACGACGAGGGTCGCGTCCGGCGGCGCCTCGCGCAGCGACGTCCTCGAGGATCTCGGTGAGGTCGCCGCGCGACGATCTCCGGCGGGTCCTCGCGCGCGAGCGCGAGTGACTCGCGCAGGGAGCGCTCCCGCGCGGTCTGACCCGGCCACACGAGCGACTCCAGCCAGCGGACGTCGTCGGGGTCGCGGACGTCGAGCGGCTCGAGGTCGATCCCCTTGCGCCAGACGACCTCGCGGCAGCGCCGTCGGGCAGCGGCGGCGTGACGTCGCCGACGAGGCGGCAGTCGAAGAGCGGCGGGCCCGTCCCCGACGACGTGGTCGCCGTAGCGGTAGCCGTAGCGGTCGGGCAGGAGGCACAGACCCGGCGCTCGCCCCGACCTCCAGCAGCGCGAGCGGCTCGCGGCAGCCCCGCGAGGATCGGCAGCATCGCGGCGCAGCGGGCCGGCTCGTTGGTCTGCGTGCGGCGGGTCGCGAGCAGCTCGGCGACCTGCGTCGCGGTGCGCGAGGACCGTCGCGCGGAACGCGCCGTAGGTCGCCTGGTCGCCGAACGCGTAGCGCGACGACGCCGAGCAGGAGGTTCGGCTGGCGGCAGCGCGGCGGCAGGTCGCCGAGGAACGCGAGGAGCTCGCGGTCGGCGGAGATGCCGTTGCAGATCGCCTCGTAGACCGGCGACGTGCCGCGCGCCTCCAGCGCGGCGAAGCGGCGGTAGTTCTCCGACGTGCTCGCGGTCGGGTCGTGGCCCAGCACGACTGTGACGCTAGTGCGCCACGAGCGCCGCGCAGACCCAGTTGCCCGCGCCGGCGCCGCCGTTCCAGATCCTCGCGGCGACCTGATCCTGCTCGGACTTGGGTGCCAGGTAGGCGGCCGGGCCGCTGCCGCCGAAGAGGCGCCAGGTGGACGGGATGATCTGGTAGTAGCCCGAGGCGCCCGCGCTGTTGGGCGGGGTGTTCGTCCCGCCGGACTCGCACTGCACGATCGGCCACGGGATCGACCACGGCCCGCCGGAGCTCGCGCCCGCGTAGCTCGCACGGCGCGCCTCGAGCTTGGCGATGCGCGCCTCGAGGCTCTTGCGGCTCGTGCGGGCGTTGCTCAGCGCCGCGGCGCGCGCCGCGCGCGCCGCGGTGTAGTCGGCCTGACGGCTGGCGAGGGCGGCGCTGATGCCCGGCCAGCGCCTGGCTGCGCGCGGCGATCGCCTCGGTCGTCTCCTCCTGGGCGGCCTCCGCCTTGGCGAGGCGCGCGACCGCCGCGTTCGCGTCGCTGCGCGCCCGCTGGACGTTGCGTGATCACCCGCTGGTCCTGCGACTGGATGCGCTGCAGGAACGTCGCCTGGTCGAGCAGGTCGGAGAAGTCGTGCGCGCTCAGCACGACGCTCAGCAGGTCCGGGTCGGGCGCCTTGTAGAGCTCGACGAGGCGCGCCGCGAGGATGGCCTGGCTCTGGCGCAGGTGCGCCTTCAGCCGCTGGACGCGGGCCCGCTGATCGCGCAGGTCGCCGCGCAGCTCGCCGAGCTTCGCCTGGTCCTGCGCGAGCTCGGCCTGGACCTCGCGCCGGCGGCGCTCGACGACCGCGATGTCGGCCTGCAGGCGCCGCAGCAGCGTCCCCAGACGGGCGACGTCGGCCGACAGCTCGCGCTCGCTGGCGCGCTTGGAGTCGGCCCGCTGGCGGAGCTTGCCGACGTCCTGCGCGCCCGTCGACGGGGTGAGCGTCGCCGCGCCGGCGGCGAGGGCGAGGAGCAGTGGCGACGGCGATCGGGATGCGGCGGCGGAGCATGCGGCGGGAAGCCGCGGACGCTAGCGGTCTGCCCGTTCGCACCGTGGGTAGCACCGTGCAGGTGCGGCTCCTCGTCCTCGCAGACCGGCCGCCGCCCGGAGACGTGCTCGGGTGGGTACGCGGAAACGATCCGGATCCTCGTCGTCCTCTGCTGCGGACCTCGACCTGGCCTGGATCGACGCTCTGCGCGAGGTCGATCTGCCCAAGCTCGGCGTCTACGGCAACCACGACGCGCCTACATGGCGGCGCTCGGGATCACGGATCTGCACCTGCGGCGGGCCGAGATCGGCGGCGTCTCCTTCGCGGGGTTCGAGGGCTGCGTCCGCTACCGCGACGGACCGCATCAGTACACGCAGGAGGAGGCGTCGGTCCTCGCCCGCGGGCTGCCGCGCGCCGACGTGCTCGTCTGCCACGCGCCGCCGGCCGGGATCAACGACGAGCCAGGCGACCGCGCGCACGAGGGCTTCGAGGGCCTGCGCGAGTGGGTTCGCGCCAACGTCCCGCGGCTCGTCCTGCACGGACACACCCATCCCGCGCCCCGGCGGAGGGGTCCGGAGACTCGGTCCGATGCAGGTTCTGCACGTGGCCGGAGCCCGGATCGTCGAGGTGCCTGCACCGGCATAGAACTTTCGCGCCAAGAACCTGCGCAGTGGCGACGAGACCGGTTCGTCGCCGGATTCCCGCGGGTACGCGGCGGCGCAAGGGCCATCTCGATACCGGTGGCTCCATCTGCGACCTCAGCCCGTCCTCCTCCGCGGGCCGACAGGTCGTCTTGCGCCGGCCCCCCGACGCCCTCCTCGACACAGGGGGGCCGGCGCAGCATCTTCTTGTACGGCTTGCCGCATGCGCCGCGGGGGTCGACACTGGGGGACATGGATGATTCTCCGGCCCGCGTCCTCGTCGTCGCGCATCGCGCGTCGCCCTCCGCGGCGCTCATGCTCACCGTGCGCGAGCGGACGCTGCGCGGGCCGGCGCAGTTCGTCCTGCTCGTGCCCGGCGGGTCCGTCGGGCGTCGTCGCCGTCGAGGGGCCCGACGACGTCGACGACCCCGGCACGCGGATGCTGCTGCGCATGGCGCTGCCCGCGCTGCGCAGCGCGGCGCGGGGGCCGATCGAGATCCTCATCGGCGGGCACGACCCCGTCGGCGCGGTCAGCGACGCGATCAACTTCCACGACATCGACGAGGTCATCGTGAGCTCGCCGTCGACCCGGCGGGTCTCGCGGCTGCTGCGCGTGGACCTCGCACGGCGCCTGGAGCACCTCGGGCTGCCGGTGACGAGCGTCGAGGGCTCCGACGTACCCGGTCGTACCTCGCTCGTAGCGTTTGCCACGTGACTGCACACTCCGGTGACAACCAGGAAGGAGGACCGCTTGCCCTCGTCCGACCCCGCCCGTGTCCTCGTCGTCGCCAACCGCACGGCTGCCACGCCGGCGCTGCTGGAGGCCGTTCGCGCCCGCGCCGCGTCGGGTGCCGCGTCGTTCACGCTGCTCGTGCCGGCCGTCGCGCACGGCGTCGCCCGGATCGCCGATCCGGAGGACGCCGACACGTCCGAGGCGCAGGCGTCGCTCGATCTCGCGATCCCGCTGCTCGAGGAGGCGGCCGGCGGCCCGGTGGAGGGGATCGTCGGTGATCCCGATCCCTTCCTCGCCATGCAGGACGCGGTCAACATCCACGGCTTCGACGAGCTCATCATCTCGACGCTCTCCCCGCGGGTGTCGCGCTGGCTGCGGCTCGACCTGCCGCGGCGGCTGACGCGTGCTCGGGATCCCGATCACCACCGTCACCGCCAAGGGCCAGGTGGAGGTGGCGAACGCCGGTTAGATTCCTGCGCATGCAGGCGACGACACCCGACGAGCTGCCGCTCGTCTTCGAGCGGCACTTCAACGCGGGCGACGTCGCCGGCTTGATGGCCGACTACTACGCGCCCTCGGCCACCTACGCGCCCCTGCCGGGGCGAGATCGTGTGGGGCGAGGGCGTGCAGCCGGCGATCGGCGAGCTCGTCGCGCTCGGGCACGAGATGGACGTGACCGTGCGCCAGCGTGATGCGGTCCGGGCGACGTCGCGCTGCTCATCGTCGACTGGGAGATCCCGGCGGTCGGGTTCTCGGGGACGGCGACGGACGTCGCCGCAGCTGCAGCCCGACGGCTCGTGGAAGTGCGCGATCGACAACCCGCACGGCAGTGCGCGGGAGGTCGGCGGCCCGCCTACCGCGGCCTTGATGCCCTTCGCCCGCGCGATCGGGCGCGAGCAGGGCGAAGAGGAACTTCTGGGTCGCCCGGCCCGGCGCGCGCGAGTCGGAACTCGGGGGCGAACTCCTTCGCGGTCAGCGATCGCCTGCAGCTGACTCGGTCGCCCGGTCTGCGGGTCCGACCACTTGTTGACGGTCGCAGGAACTCGGCGGTGCGCAGCGCCGGCCGGACCTCCCACCGCACCGTCCCGCGCCTCGTCGGGATCGCCGCCGAACTCGTGGGCCGTGCCGCGTGGGACGTCGAGCGTGTCGCCCCGGTGAGCGTCTGCTCGACGCCCGTTCGACGACTGCGTGCACGGTGCCGCTGAGGACCTCGAAGTGCTCGTCCTGGATGCGGGTGCAGGTGCGGCGGCGGGCTCGGGCAGCCGGCGGGGTAGTCGGACTCCATCACGAGCAGCTCGGGCGTCTCGCTGATGATGCGGATGACCTGGCCGGAGCCGGGGTTGGTGATGGTGCGTGTCGGTCACGTGAGTCGCGTCCCTCAGCGCCGCGGTCGTCGACCAGAATGCCATCTCGTCCCATGGAAGCTCGTCCGGCGCGAACGCCTCGATCGTCGGCGCCTCGTCCGTGGTCGTGCGGCGTGGTCGCCGTTCGTCGTGGCCTCGGTAGACGACGAGCATCACGCGGTCGGTCGCGCGCGAGTAGACGCCGACGAGGCCCGTCGATGTGACGTCGAGTCGGATCTCCTCCATCGTCTCCCGCCGTCGCTGCGTCCTCCGTCGACTCGCCCAGATCGATGAAGCCGCCCGGGAAGGTCCACAGTCCCTGCCCGGGATCGAACCCCCTGCGCAGCAGGAGGATGTCGCCGTCCGGCGTGAACGGGATGGCCGCGGCGACGGGCTTGGGGTTGAAGAAGAGGACGAACCCGCACGCCGCGCAGCGCATCGAGCGCGGCGGGTCCTTCGTCGGGGTCGCGCCGCAGCGCAGGCAGTGCTCGGCCTCGTCGAGCGCGGGGTTCAGGCTGGCCACGGTTCGGACGCTATCGCGCGGGGTAGCTGGATGGCCTCGCGCGAGTCCGTGCGTCTCCTCGCCAGGTCTCGGGCCTCTCACTGGTGGGTGTCCGACCCCAGAGAGCTCGAAGGAGGTCCTCATGACCTCGCCTCAGGTAGTGCGCACGCCGGCGGTGCCAGGCCCGGCCGACATCGAACCCGCCGTCCACGAGAACCTGCACCGAACTCTGACGGGGCTCGTCAGCGTCGTGCCGGTGCTCGCGCTCGGCGTCGCGGCGTGGCAGTCGTGGGAGGGGTTGCTGCGTCCCCGGGACCTGCTGATCTTCGGCGTCCTCTACGTCCTGACCGGGTTCGGCGTGACGGTCGGGTTCCACCGGCTGTTCACGCACCGCAGCTTCAAGACGGTCCCGGTGCTGCGCGGTGTGCTCGCGATCCTCGGGTCCGCCGCGATCGAGGGGCCCGTCATCTCCTGGGTCGCCGACCATCGCAAGCACCACGCGTTCTCCGACGCTCCCCGGCGACCCGCACAGCCCGCACGTCGATCACGGCTCCGGCTGGCGCGGCACGCTGCGCGGGCTGGTCCACGCCCACATGGGCTGGCTGTTCGTGCACGACCAGCGTGGCGCGCGCGACCGCTACGCACCCGACCTGCTCGCCGATCCGGTCATGCGGTTCGTCGACCGCTGGTTCTTCGTGTGGGCCGTCGGCGGGATGGCCGTCGCGTTCGGGCTGGGCTGCGCTGCATCGGCGGGACGTGGCAGGCCGCGCTGACCGCGCTGCTGTGGGGCGGCGCCGTCCGGCTGCTGCTGCTGCACCACGTCACCTTCAGCATCAACTCGATCTGCCACGTGTTCGGCCGCAAGTCGCTTCCAGACGACCGACGAGTCCCGCAACGTCTTCTGGCTCTCGCTGATCACGTTCGGCGAGTCCTGGCACAACAACCACCACGCGTTCCCGACGTCCGCGCGCCACGGCCTCGGACGGTGGGAGATCGACCCGTCAGCGCTGGTCATCCGCGCGCTCGCGCGCTGGGCCTAGCCTGGGACGTCGTGTCGGTCGACCCTGAGCGCCAGTCGCCGCAAGCAGTTCGCCGCAGGCGAGGCCTAGCCGGGTGACATCCCCGGGCGGTCACTTCCGTGCCGCCCTGGCAGTTCCTCGTGCGCGCGGCGATGGTCGTGACGGGCCTGGTGCTGCTGCTCGTCGTCGACGTCCACGGGGTCGTGTTCTACGTGGCGTGGGCGCTGATCGTGCTCGCCCTGGCGGGCGAGGCGCTCGGAACGCTCGTCTACTGGGCGCAGTCGCGGCGGGGATGAGGCTCGCGGCGGGGTGGCGGCGCTACGATTGGCCCTCGCAGGCTGGTTGTCGCGGCCTGAGCGTGCCCTCTTAGCTCAGTTGGTAGAGCACTTCCATGGTAAGGAAGGGGTCATCGGTTCGAGTCCGATAGAGGGCTTGCTGGAGATCGGGGTTTCGCGTCAGGCGCAGGCGTCGGCCGCTCCAGCGCCGCGCTCCTCGACCACGAGCACGATCGCGGTACTCGCGCCCGGCGACGATCGCTGTCCGGCCCGTGTGTTTCGGGCGGGGCGCCTCGGGCAGCTGCACGTCGATGCGACGGACGCCCGAGTGCCCGCCCTTGCTCGGGCGACCGAGCTTCGCCGTCGCTGTGGGTCGAGACGCCCCCGGGGGCCTCAGGAGTCGGGTGGGCCCTTGCGCACCTCGGATGGCGTGACGCCGAACTGCTCGCGGTAAGCCCCCGCGAAGCGCCCAGGATGGAGGAAACCCCAGCGGAGCGCGATGTCGGTCACCGTGTCCTGCGTGTGGAGAAGGTCTCGGCGTGCGCGATCCAGGCGCGTCCGTCGCAGGTATTGCATCGGCGACAAGCCGACGTGCTCGCGGAAGCCCTGTTGCAGGCGGCGGGTCCCGACGCCGGCGTGCGCGGCGAGGTCGGTCAGGGTCAGGGGTTCGTCTGCGCGTTCCTGGATCAGCGCGATGACCCGGTCGACCGTGCGTGGCCGGATCGGCGATCCGGGACGGGCGAGCTCAGCTGTGTGCGCGTTCGGTTGAGCCAGGATGAGGCCGCTGATCAGCAGCCGCTCGAGATGCTCGCAGTGCGTCGGCGACGTCGCGATCAGGCCGTCCGGCCGATCGAGCTCGGTCAGGAGCAGGCGCAGGGTCGCCAGCCAGCTCAGCGCCGCCGTGGTCGTCAGGTCGAACCCGATGTGGAAGTCCACCCACGAGTTCACGGAACGGCCGAGGAGCGCGGTCAGCTCGGATTCGAGGCTGCTTCGGCGGATCTTGATGCACAGCTGCGTGGCGTCCGTGCTCCATCGGGGCAGGGCGGTGTGAGGCTCGGGCGTGAAGACGGCCGCGCGCGTGGGCGAGGTGGTGACCCGGTGCACACCGCACACCGAATCCACCTGACCCGCGAGGGCGACGTTCACGTGGTAGCTGCCCAGCGGCCCAGGATCGACCGCCGTCTCCGTGCCGAAGCGGACGGCTCCGATCGTGAGGTGCGTCAGCCGTACCGCCGACAGCCAGGAGCCCTCGAGCCGAGACTCGCGTCGCAGTGTGTCGACCCGTGCCGGGTAGAACATCGCGCAGAGTTGCCGGCGGAAGACGTCGAGGTCGGAGGTCCGGCAGAGCGCGTGCGCGGAGAGGGGCGACCGCGACTGCCCTGACGAGGGTGCAGGTCCTGTCGGTGGCCCGAGTGGCGGGTCGCCGTCGTGGTGGGGGAGAGCGGTGCCGCGCATCGCAGCTGAGTGTCGCTCGGCCATGGCGAGCGCGTCCCAGGCGAGCATGGGGCCCGGGCGACCGTGCGTCAACCCGCGGCGGCGTGCTTCGCAAATTGACCGGAGGAGTTCGCGCGGCGCATTTCGCGCCACCGGGACGGTGCCTAGGGTCGGTCGGGGGAGTGCCGATCCCACAGCAGGAGGAGGAGACCATGAGCACGTTCGAGTCCATGACTCACGAGGACGTCGCCCCGCGCGTCGGACGGATCGTCCCCACTCTTCGTGCCAACGCCCTCCAGGCGGAGCGGGACGGACGGGTGCCAGAGGAGAACATGGAGGCGCTGAAGGACGCCGGCTTCCTGCGGCTCATGGCCCCGAAGCGCTACGGCGGCCTCGAGGCGGACTGGCGGTCGAACATCGAGTCGATCGCCGAGGTGGGCAGGGGGTGCTCCTCCACATCCTGGATCGCCGCGACGGGGCTTGCTGGGCAGTGGGTGATGGGCTGCCTGCCCGACGAGGGGCAGGATGAGATCTTCGCCGACGGACCCGACGTCCTCTCGACGTGCGTGCTGCAGTTCTGGGCCTCCCAGGCAAGAAAGGACGGCGACGACTGGATCGTCAGCGGCACGTGGCCGTTCTCGACCGGCTGCCTGAACCACGAATGGGTGGGCGGGGGAGCGACCCTCGGTGAGGACGAGAACGGCAACCCCCTCGTGGGCTACTTCGTGTTCCCAGCCTCGCAAGCGCGCATCGAGCCGACGTGGCACGTCACCGGCATGGCCGGCACCGGAAGCAACACCGTCGTGGCGGAGGACGTGCGCGTCCCGTCGACGCGGATGATCCGCTACGACCATCTCCTGTCGAACCGGTACCGGTCTGAGGAGAACGCGGGCCATCGGCTGTGGAACACGCCGGCGAGCGGCGTGATCTTCGCCGGCAGCCTCGGGACGCCGATCGGCATCGCGCGCAACGCCATCGAGGCGTTCATGCAGCGCCTGCCGGGTCGGGCCATCACCTAATCGCAGTACACCGATCAATCGGCGGCTCCGGTGACCCACATCGAGCTCGCGCGCGCGTCGTGTCTGCACTACGCCTGTGAGGTCCTCTGCGCAGCGGTGGCGGACACCGTCGACGGCAAGAACGCCGACGGGTCGGAGTGGAGCCTGACGGAGCGGGCGAAGATGCGTGCCGACGGCGCGATGGCGGTGCAGCTTGCGCGCGAGGCGATTCAGGTGCTCTTCGAGAACAGCGGCGCCACCGGCATCCAGGATGACATCGTCGTGCAGCGGTGCCTGCGCGACATCAACGCACTCTCCGTCCACGCCCTGCTGCACAAGAACAACAACTACGAGATCTACGGCCGGGTGCTCACGGGTGGAGATCCCCTGACGCCTCTCCTGTGACGCCCACGTACCGCGGACAATGGCGATCGAACCTTGCGGCCAACCGAGCAACGGCGCTCGACTCGTCCGCATCACGTGCCCGCCGGCGCTTGTGTGGGCGGAGATCAGCATCGCGTCCCGGAGCCGCCCTGCCGGCCGGGGATACCCGTGAAGCGGTCGTCGAGCGGCCACTGGGTGCTCGCTGCAGGAGGCGCGGACACTGTCACCGCAGGTGTCCCCAGCGGGGTCGATCGAGGACCTGGGGGTTGACCATCGCCGCGGGACGCCGGCCGCTCAGGACGGCGGCGACGTTCTCGGCGGCGAGACGGGCGAGGTCGCGCATGGATTGCTCCGAGTAGTACGCGGTGTGTGGAGTCGCGAGCAACCGGTCCTGCGCGAGCAGCGGATGATCGGCTGGGAGGTGCTCCGGTTCGAAGACGTCGATGCCCGCCCCTGCGATGGAGCCGGCAGAGAGCGCCGCCGCCAGCTCGTCCTGCTCGATGATCCCGCCCCGCGCGGCGTTGAGCAGGTACGCGGTCGGCTTCATGGCTGCGAGGAACTCGCGACCGATCATGCCGCGTGTCGCGTCGGTCAACGGGACGTGGACGGAGACGAAGTCGGACTCCTTCGCCAGCTGGTCGAGCGAGACGGGCTCGACTCCGGCGGCGCGCACTCGCTCCTCTGCTGCGCCGTGCGCGATGACTCGCATCCCGAGACCGATCGCCTTGCGCGCCAGCGCCTGCCCGATCACGCCGAAGCCGACGATGCCGATGGTCGAGCCCGCCACGCGCCGGATCGGCAGTCCGGTCGCGAGCGTCCAGTCACCTTCGCGCACCGCGCGGTCGTACCGCGGCAGCCCGCGCGCCAGCGCCAGCAGCATTCCGAGGACGTGCTCGCTGACCTCGTCGGTGCAGTAGACGGGCACGTTCGTCACCGGGATGTCTCGCCGCGACGCCTCGTCGACGGCGATGTTGTCCGTTCCCACGCCGTACCGGCCGATCACCTGCAGCTTCGGACCGGCAGCGATGACGGCCGGGGTGACGTGCGCGAAGCAGGTGAGGATCGCATCCGCATCGGCGGCGAGCGCGGTGAGCTCGTCGGGCCGCCCCGTCTCCGCGAGGATCGTGTGCGCCCGACCTCGGCGAGCACTCGGTCCTCGAGCTCGGTCGATTCCCACGGGATGTCGGTGACGAGCACCTTCACGACTTCGTCCCCGGCTCATCGTCGAGCGCCAGCGCCGCGGCGCCGGCATAGCGGGCGTCCGCGCCCAGCGCCTGTTCGATGCGCAGCAGCTGGTTGTACTTGGCCAGCCGCTCGGACTGCGCGACGGAGCCGACCTTGATCTGCCCTGCCGAGGTGCCGACCGCCAGGTCGGCGAGGAAGGGGTCCTCGGTCTCCCCCGAACGAGCGGAGACGATCGTCCTGAACCGCCGCCTGCTTGGCGCGTTCCACGACCGCGAGCGTCTCGGTGATCGTGCCGATCTGGTTCATCTTCACCAGCACTGCGTTGGCGCCCAGACGTCTCGATTCCATGCTCGCACGCGCGCGAGGTTCGTGGTGAACAGGTCGTCCCCGACGACCTGCAGCCGGTGACCGAGCCGCGAGGTGAAGGCCGTGGCGCCCTCCCAATCGTCCTCGGCGACCGCGTCTTCGACCGACAGGATCGGATGGCGGTCCGCCAGCTCGCCGATCAGCCCGGCCAACTCCGCCGCGTCGCACTCGCGCCCCTCCGAACGCAGCACGTACATCCCGCGATGAGCGTCGAAGAAGTGCGTCGCGGCGACGTCCAGCGCGTAGGCGATGTCCTCGCCCACTTGCAACCCCGCCCGCTCGACGGCCTGATCCAGGACGGTGAGCGCGTCGGCATGGGAGCCCAGTCGCGGCCCGAAGCCGCCTTCGTCGGCCTTCAGGGTGGAGAGGCCGCGCTCGTTCAGCACGTCGGCGGTCGCCGCGTAGACCGAGACAACCATGTCCAGCGCATCGCTGTAGCGCTCGGCCGAGATCGGCATGACGAGGAAGTCCTGGAAGTCGAGCTGCCGACCTGCGTGCAGCCCGCCGCTGATGATGTTGACCATGGGCATCGGCAGAACCGGCTCATGGCCGTCGGCGAGATGACGCCAGAACGGCAGACCGGCCGAGACGGCCTCGGCGCGAGCGCACGCGATCGACACCGCAAGGATCGCGTTGGCCCCGAGCCTTGATTTGTCCGGCGTCCCGTCGAGCTCGATGAGGAGTTGGTCGACCACCTCGCGGTCCGGGGCTCTCCCGGTGATCGCATCGGAGATCTCGCCGTCGATCGCCTCCACCGCGCCCAACACCCCTCGCCCGCGGTAGCGCGTCGGGTCGCCATCGCGCAGCTCCAGCGCCTCGTGCCGGCCCGTCGACGCCCCTGACGGCACGCTCGCCGTCAGGACGGTGCCGTCCGACAACCGGAGCTCCGCCTCCACGGTCGGGCGCCCGCGCGAGTCCAGGATCTCGCGACCGCCCACTCCCGTGATCTGCGACCCGCTCATGACGGCAACGCATGGTCGAGGGTCGCGTGGAGCCCGCGCTCGCCGCCGAGCAGGATGTCCCGCGCAAGCAGCCGGACCGCCTCCCGATCCGCCTCGGCTGTCAGGTACTCCGCCGGCGACTTGCCGTCGATGCGGGCGAGTAGCAGGCAGCCGAGCTCGGCCACCGCGGCGGAGTGCTCAGCCGCCGCCGCGGCGGCGGCCTCGTCGTAGGCCGCGAGGAACGCCTGGGCGGCGGCGCGCAGCATCGCGCGATCCTGGGGGCGACGGACGCCCTTGAGGACGAGGTGGGTCAGCATGAACGCGACATCGAACGCGGGATCGCCCCAGTGCGCGACCTCGAAGTCCAGTGCGAGCACACGATCGGGATAGGCGATGATGTTCTTCGGCGACCAGTCGCCCAGGACCAGCGCCCGGCGGGTGGCGAGCATCCGCTCGATCTCGTCGCCGATCACGGCTGCCAGATCAGGATGCGCCTGCGCGATGGTCCGGTGATAGGGGTCGACACGGCCCTGCAGGAGTGGCGTGACATCAGCGAAGAGCGTCTGGACTGCTGGGTCGGCAGCCGAGCGACTGTGGATCGTCCCGAGCATCCGGCCCGCCTGCTCGGAGGCGGTCAGGTCGATCTCGCCGGCCAGGAGGGCGTCCTTCCACACGACGCCTCCGTCCTCGGCATGACTCATCGCGAACATGTGGCGCGAGTCGTCCCACGCCAACACCGTCGGGACGCTGCCCAGCGGCAGGATCGTGCCTAGGTACGCCATGCATCGGCGCTCGTTGACGATCCGCGCCTGATCGAACTCCCATTCCACGGGGACGCGAAGTCGCGGGAGCGATTGCTTGAGCACTGCGCGACCGGCCGGCCACCGTACGGCCAGCACGACGTTGGAGATGCCGCCCGACAGGGCGCGGGCCGACACCGCGACCTCAGGACCGACGAGGCCGAGCGCGCGAAGCGCCGCGGCGGGGACGCCTCGTCGATGAGCTCAGCCGTGTCAGACGACATGCTCAAGCGCCGCGATGACCGCGTTGGCGCCGAGTGCGTGACCCAGGGCGCCGCGATGCGCCCTGCCGATCGGCGTTCGGGACGTGGAGACGATCACGGCTTCGGGCATGGCGTCGAACCTCAAGATCTCTCGATTCAAACCGGCGCTGCGAGTAGATCGCCCGCCGCCTCCTTGATTCGCTGCAGCTGGTTGTACGTGGCCAAGCGCTCGGACTGCGCGACCCAGCCCACCTTGATCTGACGGCCGCGCACGCCGGTTGCCGGGGCGGCGGCGCGATCTCGCGCTCCGCCCTGTGCTCGCTGCCGTCCGTGAGCCTGAGGGAAGCCACGAGCGTGGGCCGGTCTCGAGAATCGAGGATCTCGCGTCCCGTGACGGCGGCAATTCGCATCGACATCCCTGCTCAGCACCACCTCTCGCGCTGTCGCCAAGGGAGCCTTCGGTTGTCATGTCCGGCAGTCCCCCCGGCGACGTGTGCAACGGAACGGCCCGCGACTCGCCGAACCGCAACGCAGCCCGACATAACGATATCCCTTCTGCCATCTTGCCGTCCTCGGAAGGATTTGGATACATTAGGTCGCGCAGGGTCTGCTCCAGGACCCCGGGTGACGTCCGGCGCTTTGTGAACGTCGGCGATCTCGGCGTCCCGCATCGCCGCGGAGCTACAGAGGTACGATGGGCCCATGTCGCGCCGCGTGCGTGTCGCCGCCGTGCTCGGGATCATCTGCGTCGCGCTGGCGGCCGCGTTCGCCGCGATCGGCGACTGGCAGGCCCTCGAGGTCCTCCTGGACGTCGCGCCGCTGACGGTCCTCGCGCTGCCACTGCTGTTCGGCCGCTGACGTCGGCGAGAAGCTGATCGCGGCCTGCCGCGACCGTCGTGTACGGTCACCCTCCCCGTTTGTCAACCGCAAACGGCCCGCCGGCTGCGGAGCCATGAACCGCAAAAGTGCCCGCTTTTCACGT
Source organism: uncultured Solirubrobacterales bacterium (assembly GCA_963837655.1). Classification (GTDB taxonomy): domain Bacteria; phylum Actinomycetota; class Thermoleophilia; order Solirubrobacterales; family Solirubrobacteraceae; genus CAVVSD01. The sequence continues at coordinate 3,836 of CAWIOK010000011.1, read as the reverse complement.
GCTACGATGAGGAGCCGATGGTCGTTGACGCTCACTTCGTGAAGCCGGATCCCGCCGGTCCGCTCGAGGCGAAACGGCGGAGCGCGATCGAGTTTCTGCGCTCGCGGGGGCGGGTCGTGGTGGCGCTGTCCGGCGGGGTGGACAGCGCGGTCTTGCTCGTACTCGCCGTGGACGCGGTGGGAGCGGCGAACGTTCTCGCGGTCACCGGGGTTTCCGACGCCGTGATCGCCGAGGACGTCGAGGACGCCCGGTCCGTCGCGGGGCTGCTCGGCGTCACGCATGAGATCGTCGCGACGCGCGAGATGGAACGGCCCGGCTATCGGGCCAACTCCGGCGACCGATGCTTTCATTGTCGATCGGAGTTGTTCGAACTGCTTCGCGACCTGGCCGACCGGCGCGGTTTCGGCGCGATCGTCTACGGCGTGATCGTCGACGATCTCGGAGAGGAGCGTCCGGGGATGGAGGCGGCTCGCAGCTTGGGAGTCCTATCTCCGCTTACCGAAGGAGGCGAACATAGGCAAAGACGATGTTCGCGCCTTGGCGAGAATCGCAGGATTACCAATCAACGAGAAACCCGCGAGCCCATGCCTCGCGTCGCGCATCCCCGTCGGCGTGGCCGTGACGCCCGCGCGCCTGGCGGCCGTCTCGAGGGGGGAGTCCGGCCTTCGCGCCCTCGGTTTCCGGGTCGTGCGGGTGCGGCATCGTGGCGAGGCGGCCCACGTCGAGCTCGGGGCGGACGAGATGCCGAGACTTTCAGACGCGTCGCTGCGTGATCGCGTCATGGCGGCCGTCCGGGCCGCCGGATTCCGCGACGTGACCATCGACCCGCGAGGCTACGTCGCCCCGGGGGAGCGGCCGGGGGCCGGGCCGAGGATTCATCGAATCGGGCCGAAGCGCTCGACCGGCCAGTAGCGCCAGACGATACGGCCACGGATGCTGTGACGGGGGACCGGCCCGAAGGAACGGCTGTCGCGGCTGGCCGCGCGGTTGTCCCCGAGCACGATGAAGGTCGGTTCGAGCGCGGAGTTCGGCGCGAGGGACGGAGGGGGGAGCGTCGCGACCGAATCGCCCTCCGCGACCCGCTTCACCAGCTCGACCCCGCCCGGGCCCTCGATGAGGACGACGTCCCCTTCGTGGGGCTCCCGCCGACGGAACGTCAGCAAGTCGACGATCACGCGATCCCCCTCGCGCAGGGTCGGCTCCATCGAAGGGCCCTCGACCGACCAGGGCACGACGAGCCAGCGCGTGGTCCCCAGCACGGCACAGGCGGCCACGGCCAGCACGACGACGAGGTCGCGGAGGAATCGGGCCGGGCTCACAGCAGTCGGGGGCGCGGATCGAGCCAATCGCGGAAAGCCTCGGCGAGCCGATTGAGGCCGTAGACGGTCGCGAACAGCGCGAGACCGGGGAACAGCGACAGCCACCAGGCGCGGCCCATGTGGCGCATCGCCTCGAGGAGCATCTCGCCCCAGCTCGCCGTCGGGGGGGAGATCCCGACGCCGATGAAGGACAGAGCCGCTTCTCCCAGCGCGGCGGATCCCGCTCCGAATGCCGTCGCCACGAGGACGGGGCCGAGGCACCGGGGGAGGAGGTGGCGCGTCGCGATCCGCAGATGCCCCGCGCCGATCGCCCGGGCCGCGTGGACCGCGTCCGAGTCCCGGAGGCGCTGGAACTCGCCGCGCAGATACCGCGCGGCCGGCGTCCAGCCGAGGACGGAAAGCGCCACCGCCATCCGCAGCGGGTCGGGAAGGCGGGCCAACCAGGCCGGCGCGACGGTGAGCACGGCCAGGGCGACGACGAGGGCCGGGAAGCACAACGCGGCCTCGATGAGCCGCGACACCGCCGCATCCCACGCCCCGCCCTTGTATCCGGCGAGGCCGCCGAGCGGCAGGCCGAGCGCGACGGAAGCCAGCGCGGTCGCAAGACCGACCGAAAGCGAGATCCTCGCGCCGTGCACCAGGCGCGCGGCCACGTCCCGGCCGAGTCCGTCCGTCCCCATCCAGTGCGCCGCGGACGGAGGCTCGAGCACCCGGTCGAGGTCGACGCGATTCGGCGCCGGCGCGATCCAGGGGGCGAGGATCGCGCCCGCGAAGATGGCGCCGAGTAGCGTGATCGTCGCCCGCCATCCGGCGCGCTCAATTCGCACGGCGCACCCTCGGATCCGCCCAGGCGGCGCAAACGTCGGCGATCGTCACCGCGCGGCGAGCGTCACGCCGGCGGACAGCAGGGTCAGGGCCAGCACGACGGGCACGTCCCGGCCCAGCACGGCGTTGAAGAGGAGGCTGCCGAGGCCGGGCACGTTGAAGATCGCCTCGACCAGGAGCGAGCCGCCGACCAGGCGCGGCAGGAGGAATCCCAGGAGCAGCAGGAGGGGGACGGACGCCTGCCGCATCCCGTGCACGGCGAGATAGTGGAGCGGGCCGGCGCCGCGGGCGCGGACCGCCCGCCCGCCGTCGCCGGCCGTCGCGTCGACCAAGGCCGTTCGCACGAAACGGGAGACGTAGGCGAAGCCGCCGTACGCGAGGCAGGCGACGGGAAGGACGTGGTAGCGGCGCGGTCGGCGAGCCACGCGACCGGTGTCCCCGCCGGCAAGTCGCTCGACACCCCGAACAGCGGCAGCCATTCGAGACGGATCGCGAACAGCCATTGAAGGAGGAGCGCCATCCAGAAGACGGGCACGGCGTAGAGCGCGGTCGTCCAGAACGCTCCCGCCCGGTCCCACTTCGAGCCCGGCTTCCAGGCGCTGGCGATTCCGACCGGAGTCGCCACGAGCAGCATGACGGCGAGCGCCGCCCCGTTCAACGCGACCGAGACCGGCAACCGCTCCCGGACGATCTCGGCGACAGGCCGGTTCTCCAGAAACGACGTGCCAAGCTCGCCGTGCGCGACGTCGCGCATCCACCGCGCGTACCGAACGGCGACCGGCTCGTCCAGGTGGTACTGCACGCGAAGCGCGTCGCGGTACCCGCTTGGGAGCGCGTGGATCCCCTCCACGTCCGGTGCCGCGTCGCCCGGAAGCGCCGCGAGAAGGACGAAGACGATGAGCGTGACGACGGCGAGCGTGACGACCGCCGTCACGACGCGCCAGCCGCGCGGCGGCGACCACGACGGTCACCGCCCGGAACGCCCCCCGGCCCAGTGCCAGGCCCGCGGGCCGGGATCGACGAGTAGAGGCCGACGGGGGAGGCCACGATCCCCAGCAGGTCCGGGTCGTGCAGCACCGCTCCTGAACTGAAGAAGATCATCAACGGCGTTCGGCGGCGCTAAGCCTGTTCTGCAGGTGCAGGTAGATCGCCCGCCGCGCCGCGGGGTCGGTCGTGCTGCGACCCGCTTCGAGGAGGCGGTCGACCTCGGGATCGGAAAAGCCTCCGTAGTTGAAGCCGCCGTCGCGCGCCTTAGAGTCGTACAGGTCGTATTGGTCCGGCGTCGGGTCCAGGATCGTGGCCGCCATGGCGGCCTCGAAGACGGTGCTCTTGCGCCGCTCCTGGAAGGCGTGCCATTCCAGCTTCTCGATCGCCATGGCGACGCCGATTTTCGACTCGGACTCCTGGACCCAGGCGGCGATGCGGTCCGCGATCTCCTGCGATCCGGCGGGGAGGAGCATGGTGAACCGCAGGGGGCGGCCGTTCTTTTCCCGGACCCCGCCGCCCGGGGGGATCCTCCACCCCGCCTCGTCGAGGAGGCGGCCGGCCTCTCCGGGATCGTACGGGATCGGCGCGATCGCGGGGTCGGTCCAGTCGGATTCGGGCAGGTAGGTCCCCGCGGCGGGGCGCGCCAACCCCGAGACCACCGTCGCGGCGAAACGGTTCCGGTCGAGCGCGTAGACGAGCGCGCGC
>CAWIOK010000010.1:0-88095 GCA_963837655.1 uncultured Solirubrobacterales bacterium | reverse complement strand
CGTCGTGCTCGAGGAACGGGATCATCGCCGTGGCGACGGACCAGATCTGCTCGGGCGAGACGTCCATGAGGTCGACCTCGTCGGCCGCGACCGTCACGTACTGACCGGCCTGCGTGCGGCAGACGATCTCGTCGCCCAGGAGGTTGCCCTTGTCGTCGAGCTCGGTGTTCGCCTGCGCGATGCGCAGCGGCTCCTCCTGCGTGGCGTCCAGGTGCACGATCTCGTCGGTCACCTTGCCGTCCACGACCTTGCGGTACGGGGTGGTGACGAAGCCGTGCTCGGAGACCTCGGCGAAGCTCGACAGCGAGCCGATGAGACCGATGTTCGGACCCTCGGGGGTCTCGATCGGGCACATGCGGCCGTAGTGCGTCGGGTGGACGTCGCGGACCTCGATCGGCGCGCGCTCACGCGTGAGGCCGCCGGCGCCCAGGGCGCTGAGGCGGCGACGGTGCGTCAGGCCGGCGAGCGAGTTCGTCTGGTCCATGAACTGCGAGAGCTGCGAGGACCCGAAGAACTCCTTCTGCGCCGCGACGACCGGGCGGATGTTGATGATCGTCTGCGGGGTGATCGTGTCGGCGTCCTCGGTGGTGAGGCGCTCGCGCACGACGCGCTCCATCCGGTACAGGCCGATGCGGAAGGCCTCCTGGATGAGCTCGCCCACGGTCCGCAGACGGCGGTTGCCGAAGTGCTCGTACTCGTCGAGGTGGTCGGCGACGTTCTCGCTCGGGTACGCGCGAGCCTCGTCGGCGTAATCCTTGATCTCCGTCTCGGGCTCCTCGGGCATGCCGAGGATGCGCGGCAGGCTGACGAGCTCGCGGACCAGCGCGATGATGTCGTCGTGCGTCAGCGTGCGCGTCTCGAGGTCGATGTCGAGCCGCAGACGCGAGTTCAGCTTGTACCGGCCGACGCGCGTGAGGTCGTAGCGCTTCGGGTCGAAGAAGAGCTGGTGCAGGAGCGCACGCGCGTTGTCGACGCTCGGCGGCTCGCCCGGACGCTGCTTCTTGAACAGCTCGATGAGCGCGCCCTCCTCGGTCCTGGTGACCTCGGGGTCCGCGTCGACGGTGTTGCGGATGTAGAGCGAGTTGTCGAAGAGGTTCAGGATCTCCTCGTCGCCCGCGTAGCCCATGGCGCGCAGCAGGACCGTGACCGGCAGCTTGCGCTTGCGGTCGATGCGGACGTAGACGCGGCCCTTCTTGTCGATCTCGAGCTCGAGCCACGAGCCGCGGGCCGGCATGAGGTTGGCGACGAAGACCTGCTTCTCGCGGTCCTTCGCCTCCATCAGGTACGCCCCGGGCGACCGCACCAGCTGCGTCACGACGACGCGCTCGGTGCCGTTGATGATGAACGTGCCGCGCTCGGTCATCCACGGGAAGTCGCCCATGAAGACGGACTGCTCGCGGATCTCACCGGTCTCGCGGTTCACGAACGCGACCGTGATGGTCAGCGGGCGCGCGTAGGTGAGGTCCTTCTCGCGGCATTCCTCGATCGTCGCGACGGGGTCGTCGAACGTGAACTCACCGAAGTCGACCGCGAGGTTGCCGGTGTAGTCCTCGATGGGCGAGATGTCGTCGATGGTCTCTCGGAGACCGCCGTGCTCGGGATCCGTCAGCCACTCGAAGGAGCGGCGCTGGATGTCGATCAGGTTCGGGAGGTCATGGATCTTGTTGAGACGCGCGAAACTACGGCGCACTCGAGGGGCGTCAACAACTGACAAGACGGCGACTCCTCACGGGGTCGGACAGGACGAAGAGGGGGCGGGCGTGGCGCGGAGACACGCGACACACCAAGATAGCACCACGAGGCGACACCCCGGCTGGGGCAGTCGATCGTCACGGACCCCGCTCGCAGCACTCACGTATGTGGCGTGAGGCCGTGCCTGTGGGCAGGAGCGGCTACGGCTATTGATCGACGGCGGGGAGTGTAGCCAACTCGCGGCGTTTCGTGGCGGCAGCTCGGCTATCAAGTTCGCCTCGCGCGGTGCCGATGACGGTCGCGAACACCCTCTCCCCCCAAGGAGACGACGACCTCGGTGCACCCCCCGCACCGGGGTCGTCGTGCCGACTTCGTCGGCATTGGCAGTTCCACCCCGTCGTTTCCCACTGCGTCGCGTTTGTGGAACTGCCGCAGGCGTCCCGACTTCGTCGGCATTGGCAGTTCCACTCCATCGCGCTGCCGTGCGCTGCGCGTGCGGGAACTGCCGGCTCGTCCTGCCGGCTCGTCTTCCCTTAGGTTGCGGCCGTGCCCAACATCCACAACCCGGACTGGGACCAGGAGCGCGACTCGCCTCCGTTCCAGTGGCGCCGTGCCCGGCTCGGCCGCCAGGCAGGGAGCCGCGACCTCGGCGCCTCCCTGTTCGAGGTCCCGCCCGGCGCGGCGAGCTTCCCGCTGCACATCCACTACGCCAACGAGGAGCTGCTGTTCGTCCTCGCCGGGCGGCCGACGCTGCGCACGCTCGAGGGCGATCGCGAGCTCGCCGAGGGCGATGTCGTCGCGCTGCTCGCCGGGCGCGACGGCGCCCACGCCGTGGACAACCTCTCCGAGGAGACCGTCCGCTTTCTCGTCGTGAGCACCATGCGCGCGCCGGAGATCAACGAGTTCCCCGAGCGCGGCACGTTCTGGGTGCGCGACTTCGTGCCCGGCACCGATCCGCCGGACGACGCGCTGGACCTGGACGGGCTCAAGCCGACCTGACGTGCTCTCCCTCCTCCTGACCGCCGCGGCCATCGCGGGTGCCGGCGGGGCGCCCGCGCCCGACGCAGGGGACGCCTACGCGCTGGCCCGGTCGCTCGCGCTGGCCGGGCCGCGCCCGGCGGCGTCGCGCGCCGAGCGCCGCGCGCACGCGGCGGTGGAGGAGCGCTTCCGCGCTGCCGGGCTGCGGATCGGCCACGACCGCTTCGCCGTCCCCGACAAGGGCGCGTCCCAGAACGTGCTGGGGATCCGCGACGGCCGCGCGGACTGCCTGCGCGTCCTCATGGCCCACACGGACTCCGTGCCGCCCGCGCCGGGCGCCGACGACAACGCCTCGGGGATCGGGGCGCTCGTCGCGCTCGCCGCGTCCGTGGGCGCCGGACCGCAGCCGCAGTGCGACACGTGGTTCGTCGCGACGGGCTCGGAGGAGCGGCCGTACACGCAGCAGGCCGATCACCTGGGTGCGCTCGCGCTGGTGCGGCGGCTGAAGCGCTACGGGCGCACGTCGGACGTGCGCTTCGGGCTCTCGCTCGACGAGGTCGGTCGGGGCCGCAGCTTCTGGCTGCGCTCCCCGGCGTCCGCGCCGCGCGCAGGCGTGGAGCAGTCGCTGCTGGCCGCGGCGCGGCGAGCGGACGTCGGCGTGCGCTGGGTGCGGGATGACTCGGACTCCAACTCCGACCACCGCGAGCTCGAGCACGCGGGGATGCCGGCGATGAAGCTCGGTGTGCCGGACGACGCATGTCGGCACACTGCCTGCGACACGCCCGACAGACTGCAGCGCGGAGCCTTCGTCAGGGCGCTGCGGGTCGTGGCCGAGCTACTGGGCTGAACGGAGGAGGATGATGGACTTCACCGGACGGGTGGCGCTGATCACGGGCGCCGCCGGAGGCATCGGCGGCGCCGCCGCCGAGCGCTTCGCGGCGCTCGGCGCCGACGTGCACCTCGTCGACCTCGACGAGGACGGCCTCGCGCGGCGAGCCGAGTCGGTGGCGGCCACCGGCCGGCGCGCCACGACGAGCACGGCCGACGTGACGAAGAGCGCCGACGTCCGCGGCTACGTCGATGCAGCGTTGCGCGAGCACGGGCACATCGACGCGTTCTTCAACAACGCCGGGATCGAGGGTCCCGTCGCGACGCTCGCCGAGTACCCGGAGGAGGAGTTCCAGCGCGTCGTCGGCGTGAACCTCTTCGGCGTCTTCCTCGGGCTGCGCCACGTGCTCCCCGTGATGCTCGAGCAGGGGTCGGGCGCGATCGTCAACACCGGCTCGCTGGCGAGCGAGCGCGGGCTTCCGAGCTCCGGCGCGTACATCGCGACGAAGCACGCCGTGCTGGGCCTGACGCGCACGGCGGCGTCCGAGGTCGCCGGTCGGGGCGTCCGGGTCAACGCGGTCCTGCCCGGGATGATCGACACGCGGATGCTGCGCGAGTTGGCGCGGCAGCTGGCGGGCGACGAGGAGGCCGGCATGGCGTTCCTGGGCACCGCGGCCCCCGCCGGGCGGACCGGCCGGCCCGAGGAGGTCGCCGCCGTCGTCGCCTTCCTGTGCTCGGACGACGCGAGCTTCGTGCACGGCGTCGGCTGGGCCGTCGATGGCGGGGCGCTCGCGACGATGGGCAACGCGCCGCCGCCCGAGTAGGCCCGGAACGACCGCGGGGCGCCGGATGGCGCCCCGCAGGTGCAGCTTCGAGCAAGTGACCCGGGCTACTTGACCTCGACGCTTCCGCCGGCCTCCTCGAGCTCGCCCTTGAGCTTGTCGGCCTCCTCGCGGTCGACGCCCTCGCGGACCGGCTTGGGGGCCTCGTCGACGAGCGCCTTGGCCTCCTTGAGGCCCAGGCCGGTCGCCGCACGGACGACCTTGATGACCTGGATCTTCTTGTCGCCGGCGGCGAGCAGGACGACGTCGAACGCGCTCTGCTCCTCCTCGGCGGCGGCAGCCTCGCCGCCACCGGCGGCGGCGGGCGCTGCGGCTGCGACGGCGGTCGCCGACACGCCGAACTCCTCCTCGAGCGCCTTGATGCGCTCGGACAGCTCGAGCACGGAGATGCTCTTGAGCTCGTCGATCCAGTCCTGGGTGGTGGTAGCCATGTCCTAGTCCTCCTGGGTCTCAGTCTCGGTGGTGGTCGCCTCGGCGGCGGCGGGCGCCTCCTCCTCGGCTGCTGCTGCAGGTGTGGTCTCCGGCTCCGGCTCGACGGCCGGCGCGTCGGCCTCCGGCGATGTCGGCGAAGCCGACTCGCCCGGCTGGGACGCAGTCCCAGCCGCGATCTCGCCCGACTCCTTCTTCTCGAGCACGCCGCCGAGCGCGACCGCGAGGCCGCCGACGAGCGCCCCGAGCGTGCGGGCCAGGCCCGTGATGGGCGACGCCACGACGCCGACGAGCTGCCCGTAGAGCACCTCGCGCGCGGGGAGCTGGGCGATCGCGCGGATCTGCTCGGCGTCGACGGACTCCGAGCCCAGCAGGCCGCCCTTGAACGTCAGCAGGTCGTTCGTCGTGCGTGCGTAGTCGCGCAGGGCCTTCGCCGCCACGGCCGCATCGCCGCGCACGAACGTCAACGCCGTCGGGCCGGCCAGCAGCGGCTTGAGCCCGTCGGCGCCGGCCTGATCGGCCGCGCGCTCGGTGAGCGTGTTCTTCACGACCCGGAACGTCGCGTCCGCGTCGCGCAGCCTGCCGCGCAGCTCGGCGGCCTGGGTCACCGAGATGCCTCGGTAGTCGACCGCGTAGACGGCCTCGGACTCCTGGATCTGCGTGGCGATCTCGGCGATCGCCACAGCTTTCTCTTCTCTGTTCACGTGCCTCCTCGGCCGGGCTTGTCGCTGCCCCTCGGGGGCGCGTGCCGGCGGTCTCTGGTGGCCTCTGAGGTTCGGGCTAGGCCGCTGCGGCCGCGCCCTCCTCGAGGATGTCGCGTGTCCGGGTGGGGTCCACCTTCACGCCGGGCCCCATGGTGGCGGCGAGGGTGATGGAGCGGATGTAGCGCCCCTTGGCGGCCGACGGCTTCGCCCGGATGATCTCGTCGATGACGGCGGCGTAGTTCTCCAGCAGGAGGCGCTCGTCGAAGTCCTTCTTGCCGATGACCAGGTGGACGATCGCGGTCCGGTCGGTGCGGTACTCGACCTTGCCGGCCTTCGCCTCCTCCACCGCCTTGGCGACGTCCATCGTGACCGTCCCGACGCGCGGGTTCGGCATCTTGCCCTGCGGGCCCAGGATGCGGCCCAGGCGGCCGACGACCGGCATGAGATCCGGCGTGGCGATCGCGATGTCGAAGTCGGTGAAGCCGTCCGTGACGCGCTGGGCGAGGTCCTCGGCGCCGACCACGTCGGCTCCGGCCTCCTCGGCCTCGCGGGCCTTGTCGCCCTGTGCGAACACCGCGACGGTGACGTCCTTGCCCAGCCCGTGCGGCAGCGCGATGGTGCCGCGCAGCTGCTCGTCGGCGTGACGGACGTTCAGCCCGGTCCGGATGTGGACCTCGACCGACTCCGGGAACTTGGGCCCCGGCAGCGACTTCACGAGCGCGACCGCCTCGGCGGGCGCGTACTCGTGCTCCCGATCGACCTTGGCGAGCGCCTCGAGGTACTGCTTGCCGTGCTGAGCCATCAGGCCACGACCTCCACGCCCATCGAGCGGGCGGTCCCGGCGATGATCGGGATCGCCTCGTCGACGGTGTGCGCGTTCAGGTCGGCGAGCTTCTTCTCGGCGATCGCGCGCAGCTGGTCGCGCGTGATCTTCCCGACCTTGTCCCGGTTGGGCTCGGAGGAGCCCTTCTCGATCCCGATGGCCTGGCGGATGAGCACCGCGGCCGGCGGGGTCTTCGTCACGAACGTGAACGAGCGGTCCTCGTACACGGTGATGACGACCGGGATGGTCGTGCCGTTGTCGCTCGCCGTCTGGGCGTTGAACGCCTTGACGAACTCCATGATGTTGATCCCGTGCTGGCCCAGCGCCGGGCCGACCGGCGGTGCCGGGCTGGCCTGGCCGCCAGGGGCCTGCAGGCGGATCGTTGTCAGAACCTTCTTCGCCATCGTCCTAGACCTTCTTCACCTGGTCGAAACCGACCTCGACCGGGGTCTCACGGCCGAAGATTGACACAAGCACCTTGAGTCTCGCCGCATCCTCATTGATCTCCGAGATCTCACCGGAGAAGTCCGAGAGCGGACCCGAGATGACCTTCACCGACTCACCGATCGAGAACTTCGCGCGGGTCCGCTCGCGGACGGCGACCTCGCGGTGCAGCAGTCGGTCGACCTCACCCTGCGTGAGCGGAACCGGCTCGTTGGATGCGCCGACGAACCCCGTCACGCCCGGTGTGCCCTTCACGAGCCCCCACGAATCCTCGTTGAGGTCCATGTTGACGAGCACGTAGCCCGGCATCGTGCGCTTCTCGACGGTCACCTTCTGGTTGTCCTTCATCTCGGACACCGTCTCGGTGGGAACGACGACCTGACGCACGTTGCGCTTCTGGCCCAGGGACACGACCCGGTGCTCCAGATTCTGCTTGACCTTGTTCTCGTGTCCTGAGTAGGTGTTGACGACGTACCAGCGGAACATTGGGCTTTCCGTTTCAGATGATGAGGTCCACGAGGCGTTGCGCGAGCACGTCGACGAGGCCGAGGAAGGCGCCGGCGACGACCACGAAGCCCAGCACGACTGCGGTGGCCTGCCCGACCTGACGCCGGTCCGGCCACTGCACGCGCTTGAGCTCTGCCCAGGACGCGCGAAGGAAGTTGAGAAGTCGAGGGCCCCCGCGGCCCGTGGTCGGCGCTCCCGCGGCGGCCGGTGCGGCCACGTCGCGAACGCCTGCCTCCTCGAGCGCCTCGGCCTCGAAGGCCTCCTCGTCGGCGTCCGCCAGAGGCTCGCCGTCCGCGCCCGCGACGATGCTCGCCTCGGCCTCGTCGACCTCGCCGGAGGCGTGGTCGAGCGAGCCGGGCTGATCCTCACGGTGGAGCCGCTCGATCGGCTCGGGTGCGCCGTTGCCCTCCTCGGGGCGTTGGCGACCCTTGCGTTCGGCGGCGCGTCTGCGGTTGCGGGCCACGACGGGACCTCAGACGCCTACCGGGTCTCCCGGTGGGGCTGATGGCAACGGCACCACTTGCAGTACTTGCGCAGCGTGATGCGATCGGGGTTGTTTCGCTTTGACTTATTCGTCTGGTAGTTGCGACGCTTGCACTCCTCGCAGGCGAGGGTGACCGCGATGCGCACATCTCCGCGGGCCATACAAGGACTCCGGTCGGCGGGCAGCAGGGGACAGCCTGCGCGCGGCAGGCATTGGATGGAGGATAGCGCGGGTTCGCAGCCATCCGCCCCGGCATGCCGTGCAGGGTGGGTCCCGTCAAGCTACGCTCCCTCGTGATGCTGCACCGGACGTACGAGGGACAGGACTGCTCGATCGCCAGGACGCTCGAGATCGTCGGCGAGCGCTGGACGCTGCTCATCATGCGCGACGCGTTCCTCGGCATCCGTCGCTTCGACGACATACAGCGCGACCTCGGCATCGCCCGCAACGTCCTGCGCGACCGTCTGACGCGGCTCGTGGACGAGGGCCTGCTGGAGCGCCGGCCCTACCAGGAGCGCCCGCCCCGCAGCGAATACCGGCTGACCCCGAAGGGCCGCGACCTATGGCCGGTCCTGCACGCGCTGCTGCACTACGGCGACCGCTGGTACGCGCCCGACGGCCCCCCGCGGCGCATCGTGCACGGCGACTGCGGCGGCGAGGCGGACAGCCGCCGGATGTGCACGAAGTGCGGCGAGCCGCTGGAGCTGCCCGACGTGCACGCCATCCCGCCCGCCGCCTGAGCGACGTAGGCTGACCCCCGTGCACTCGCGCGTGGCGGTCCAGTCGCTGCACACCTTCGCCGGGCTGCTCGGCGAGGTCGACACGCCCACCCCCACGTCGGCCTTCTGGGACCGGCTCTGCGCCGCCACCTGCCGTCTCGCCGGCGTCGACCGCGCGCTCGTGTTCGTCTACGACGACGCGCGCCAGGACGTCCGCGCCGTCGGCAGCCACGGCATGGCGCGCGAGCTGTTCGGCAGCGTCCACGTCGGCATGGCACCCGTCGCCCAGCGGGCGCTGGAGACCGACAGCGTCGTCGTCGTCCAGGCGCACCGCGGCGACCCGGGTCTCCCGCGCGAGTACGTCGAGCTGCTCGAGCTGCGGACCGTGCTGTGCACCCCGATGTCGGCCGGGGGCTACTGGTACGGCGTGCTGCTCACCGACCGCGGCACCGAGGAGTTCGAGCCCGACGCCGACCAGCTGGAGATGCACTGGACCGTCGGCAAGACCGCGGCGCTCGCCGTCGCGGCCCGCACCGCCACCCGGCAGGGCGAACGCGCCCGCGCGCTGACCGACCGCATCGATCTCGCGCGCGACGTCCACGACGGGGTCATCCAGCGGCTCTTCGGTGTGTCGCTCGCCCTGTCGGCAGCAGGCGACATGCCCGCGGCCGTCCGCGAGCGCTGCCACGCCGAGGTCCAAGCGGCGCTCGCCGAGCTGCGCGAGGCGATCCAGCGCCCGCTGGGACGCGTCGCGCACGCGTACCGGACCACCCTGCGCGAGCTGCTCGACGACCTCTCCGGACAGCGCGAGGTCGTCGTCGACGAGGGCGCCGACATCGAGGTGCCCGCCGACCTGCAGGCGCTCGCGCAGTCCGTGGTCGCCGAGGCGGTGCGCAACGCGCGCAAGCACGCGGAGCCCACGCGCATCGGCGTGCGGCTGCAGAAGCGCGACGGCGCGCTCGTGGTCGAGGTCTCCAACGACGGCGTCCGGCTCGGCGCGGTCGCCGACCGCAACGGCGGCATGGGCCTGCGGCTCGCAGGCTTCGAGGCGCTGCAGCACCGCGGGGTCCTCGAGTTCGGCGAACGCGGCGAGGGCGAGTGGCAGGTGCGACTCACGGTGCCGGTCGGATGACGGTCGCCGAGCAGGGCATCAGGATCCTCGTCGTCGACGACCACGACGTGGTCGGCTGGGGCCTGCGCCTCACGCTCGGCGAGCTGCCGTGGGTCGCCGAGTGCACGGTCGCCCACAACCCCGAGGAGGCGCTCGCCGCGGCGCGCCGCTCGGCACCGGACGTCGCGCTCGTCGACCTCATGCTCGGCGGCGCCTCCGGCGCCGACGTCGCGGAGCGCCTGCGGGGCAACTCCGCGCGCACGCGCGTGCTGCTGCTCTCCGGCGCGGGCACGATCTCGGTCGCCGCCGCCCGCGCGGTCGGGGCGTCCGGCTTCGTCCCCAAGTCCTGGTCGGCCGGCGACATCGCCCGCGCGGTGCGCACGGTCGCGCTGGGGGGCGAGGTGTTCGAGCCCGACGTCTCCGAGCCCGGGGTCGTGCTCAGCGAGCGCGAGCGGGAGGTCCTGGCGGGGGTCGCCGCCGGTCAGACGAACCGCGAGATCGCCGCGGTGCTCTTCCTCTCCCCCCACACGATCAAGGAGCACACGAGCACGCTGTACCGCAAGCTCGAGGTCCGCAACCGGGCCGAAGCGGTCCAGCGCGCACAGCGCCTCGGGCTGCTCTAGACCGCGCCAACCTCCCCCCGATCGGGGGGAACGTGTGCAACCACTCGGCTCCCGTGGGGCTACTCATGCTCGGCATGGCCATCTCGGGCAGCGAAGTCAGCATCCGGACAGCAGCGGCGATCGGCATCGCGCTGCCGGACAACATCGTCGCGAACGCGGAGATCGCGCAGCGTCTGGGCGTCGACGACTCCTGGATCGAGACGCGCACAGGCATCCGTGAGCGCCGCCACGCGCTGCCCGAGGAGCGCCTGACCGACTTCGCCATCCGGGCGGGCCAGGACGCGATCGACCGCGCCGACGTGCCGCTGGACGAGATCGACCTCGTGCTCGTCGCGACGACGACGGCCGACGAGATCATGCCCAACGCCGCACCGCTCGTCGCCGATGCACTGGGGCTCCACCACGCCCAGGCGTTCGACGTCGGCGCCGCGTGCACCGGCTTCGTCGCCGCGCTGAGCCTGGCCGCGGGCATGCTCGACAGCGGCCGCGCCCGCCACGCGCTCGTCATCGGCGCCGACCTGATGAGCCGGGTGCTGGATCTCGACGACCGCCGCACGGCGGGACTCTTCGGCGATGGCGCGGGCGCTCTGCTCATGGGCGGCGCCCTCGGTCCGCGCTTCGGCGACTTCGCCTTCGGCGTCGACGCAAGGGGCGCCGGTCACATCTGCGTCCCGCGCGGCGGCCACATGTCGATGGCCGGGCAGGAGACGTTCCGGGCCGCGGTCAAGCGCCTGACCGAGGCGATCCCCGCCGCGGCGACGCGCGCGGGCCTCGGCCTCGACGACATCGACCTGGTGGTCATCCACCAGGCGAACAGCCGGATCCTGCGCAGCGTCGGCGAGCGGCTGGAGCTGGACCCCGACCGCATCGTCGACTGCATCGGTCTCTTCGGCAACACCTCCGCCGCCACGATCCCGCTCGCCCTCTGGGCCGCCGAGCAGGACGGGCGGCTCGTCCCAGGGTCACGCATCGTCGTCGCCGCCTTCGGCGCAGGCTTCCAGTGGGGAGCCGGCGTCGTGGAGTGGACCGGAGCGTGAGCTCGAAATACCCCAGGACGCACGAGGGCATCGCCCTCGTCACTGGTGGCTCGCGCGGAATCGGCGCGGCGATCGCCAAGACGCTCGCCGACGACGGCTGGCCGGTGGCCATCGGCTACCGCAGCGGAGCCGACCAGGCGGAGGCCGTGAAGGCCGAGATCGAGGCCGCCGGCGGCACCGCGACGACGCTGCAGGCCGACATCTCGCAGCGCGGCGTGGGCGACCAGTTGCTCGCCGACGCGCAGGAGGCGCTCGGCAACCCGGTGCTCGTGCTCGTGAACAACGCTGGCGTCCGCCGCGATGGCCTCTCGCCGCAGATCACCGATGACGACTGGGACACGGTCGTCGCCACGAACCTCACCGGCGCATTCCGCCTGACGCGCCGCGCCGTGCGGACGATGATCCGCGCGCGCTTCGGCCGCATCGTGAACATCGCCTCGATCGTCGGCATCAAGGCGAACCCCGGCCAGTCCAACTACGCCGCCGCCAAGGCCGGCCTCATCGGGATGACGCACACCGTCGCCGCCGAGGTCGCGCGCCGCGGCGTGACCGTCAACGCCGTCGCTCCCGGCTTCATCCAGACGGACATGACCGAGGAGCTCACGGAGGACTGGCTGAAGCTCATCCCCGCCCGGCGGCTGGGGACGCCCCAGGACGTCGCCGCGGCGGTCCGCTTCCTTGCCTCCGAGGACGCGGCCTACGTCACGGGCACCACGCTCACCGTCGACGGCGGCCTCACCGCCTAGCTCCCAAGGATCACGCGATGTCCACCGCCACCCGCGACGCCGTGTCCCGCAAGGTCATCGAGACGCTGGCCTCCTTCGGTCCCGCCGTCGAGGACTGCAAGCCCGAGGCGACGCTCGAGGAGCTCGAGATCGACTCGCTCGACATCGCCGAGCTGGCGCAGGTCGTCGAAGACGAGTACGGCGTCGAGATCTCGGGTGACGACGCCGCGTCCGTCGTCACCGTGGGCGACACCATCGACCTGGTGATGGCGAAGCTGCCATGACCCGCCGCCGCGTCGTCATCACGGGCGTCGGCGCCGTCACCCCGCTGGGTGGCGCGCGCGACCTCGTCCAGCGCTGGTCGGCGGGCGAGTCGGGGATCCGCGACGGCGAGGGCGCCTGCCTGGAGTTCGAGCCGACGGACACCATGACGCCCAAGGAGGCGCGCCGGGCCGACCGCTTCACGCAGCTCGGCGTGGCGGCGTCCGACGCAGCGCTCGAGGACGCCGGCTGGAGCTCGGGCCTGCCGTACGACCCCGACCGCATCGGCTGCGTCATCGGGACCGGCATCGGCGGCCTGGCGACGATCGAGGAGCAGCACGACACGCTGCGCGACCGCGGCCCGAACCGGGTCTCGCCGCTCACCGTCCCGCTCATGATGGGCAACGCCCTGCCCGGCCAGGTCTCCATGCGCCACGGGCTGCTCGGTCCGACGTTCGGCGTCGTGTCGGCCTGCGCGGCGGGCGCGAACGCGATCGGCACCGCCATGCGCCTCATCCAGTTCGGTGACGCCGACGCGGTCGTCACCGGCGGCGGCGAGGCGGCGCTCACGCCCCTGTCGCGGGCGGCCTTCGGCTCGCTGGACGCGCTGTCGGAGACCGGCATCTCGCGCCCGTTCGACCGCCGCCGCGACGGGTTCGTCATGGGCGAGGGCGCAGGGGTGCTCGTCCTCGAGGACCTCGATGCCGCGCAGGCGCGCGGCGCGACGATCCTCGGCGAGCTGCTCGGCTACGGCGCGACCGCCGACGCCCACCACCTCACCGCGCCCGAGCCGCGTGGCCGGGGCGCGACGAAGGCGATCCAACACGCGCTCTCCGACGCCGAGCTGCTGCCCGAGGACGTCGACTACGTCAACGCGCACGGCACCTCGACGCCGCTGAACGACCGCGCGGAGACCTTCGCGATCAAGGCGGCGCTCGGCGAGCACGCCGCGAACGTCCCGGTCTCGTCGACGAAGTCTGCCATCGGCCACCTGCTCGGCGCCGCCGGCGCCGTCGAGGCGATCGCGACCGTCCTCGCGCTCGGTGAGAGCGTCGCGCCGCCGACGCTCGGCTACGAGGAGGCCGAGGAGGGTCTCGACCTCGACTACGTGCCCGACACCGCCCGCGAGCTCGTCTCGCGGGGCTCGAACGGCCACGCAGGCCGCTTGGTCGCGCTGTCGAACGCCTTCGGATTCGGAGGACACAACGCCGTGCTGTGCCTGGGGGTTCGGACATGACCGTGCAGTTGCTCGACCAGCGTCCCGAGGTCCTCACTCCACGTGAACGCCTGGAGGCCCTGTGCGATCCGGGGAGCTTCCAGGCGATCCGCTCCTCCGCGATCTCACACCGGATGGGCCCCAAGGCCCGCCAGGGCGACGGCGTGATCGGCGGCGCAGGTCTCATCGGCGGGCGTCCTGTCTTCTGCTACGCCCAGGATCCGGCCTTCGCCGGCGGCTCGCTGGGTGAGGAGCACGCGGACACGATCGTCCGCGTCCTGCGACTCGCCGAGCAGGCCAACGCGCCCGTCGTCGCGTTCATCGAGTCGGCCGGTGCGCGGCTGCAGGAGGGCTTGGCGGCCCTGTCCGGCTACGCGCGTGTCTTCGCGGCGAACGTCGCGCTATCGGGGCGCGTCCCGCAGATCTCGATCATCAACGGCGTCTCGGCCGGGGGCGGCTCCTACTCCCCCGCGCTCACGGACTTCGTGATCATGACCGGCCGCGCGCGGATGTTCCTCACCGGCCCGGGCGTCGTCCGCGACGTCCTCGGCGAGGACGTCGACGCCGAGAGCCTCGGCGGCCCGCGCGTGCACGAACGCAACGGCGTCGCGCAGTTCGTGGTCTCCGACGACCTCGCTGCCGCCCAGCTCGCTCGCGAGCTGCTCGAGTACCTGCCCCAGTCGCTGCACGACACGCCCGCGGTGACCTACCCGGCGGCGCCGCTTCCGGGCGACCCGGGCGACATCGTCCCGGCCGAGTCACGGCGCGTGTACGACGTGCGCGACGTCATCGCCCGGCTGGCCGACAACGGCGACTTCCTCGAGTACGCCCCGCGCTGGGCACGCAACATGGTCTGCGCGTTCGGACGCGTCGACGGCCGCCCGGTCGGCTTCGTGTGCAACCAGCCGCGCCACCTCGGCGGCGTCATCGACGCCGACGCCGCGCAGAAGGCCGCGCGGTTCATCCGCACCTGCAACGCCTACGGGCTGGCGCTCGTCGTGCTCGTCGACACCCCCGGCTACATGCCCGGCACCGCGCAGGAGCGGGCAGGCGTCATCCGCCACGGCGCCAAGCTCGTGTACGCGTTCGCCGAGGCGACCGTGCCGCGCATCACCGTGACGCTGCGCAAGAGCTTCGGCGGCGCGCACATCGCGATGAACTCGCGCGACCTGGGCGCGGATCTGACGTTCGCGTGGCCCGGCGCCCAGCTCGGCGTCATGGGGGCCAAGCAGGCCGTCGGGGTGCTGCACCGCCGGGCGATCGAGGGCGCCGTCGATCCGGATGCCGAACGCGATGCGCGGGCCGAGGAGTACGCAGACCAGCATCTCGACGCCGCAAACGCCGTCGCCGAGGGGTTCGTGGACGAGCTCATCGAGCCCGGCGAGACGCGCGCCCGGTTGGCTTGGGCGCTGTCGACGTTCTCGGGTGATGGCCGGCGGCGCGAGCGCGTCGCCAACATCCCGCTCTGACGCAGGCCGAGTCTGCCGGCGATCGGCCTCCCGGCCGCTAGAAAGCGATGATGGCGACGGAGGAGTTGTGGACGCCGGTCGAGCCGGTGACACGGCCGAACTCGCCGCAGGTGAAGAAGCCCGCCGCCGGCGCGCCGCCGAGCGTTTCGGAGATCTGCTCGACCTCCTCGCCCACGCGCTCACCGAGCAGCGGCACGCGCGTGCAGCACGAGAACACGATCGCGAGCTGCGGAGGGCCGTCGAGGGCGGCCATGGCGTCCTCGGCCGCCTCGCGGGCGCCCACGAGGAGGCTCTGGTCGTCGGTGCACATCACCTGGACGACCGACTGCTCGGAGACGCCCGTGGTCAGGACGATGCCGCCGTCGGGCGACGCTCGGTGGATCTGACGCAGGTCGTAGCGGCCGTGGGCGTTGGGGAGCCCGATCGGACGCTCCATCGCGCGCTCGCCGAACGAGGCGCCGTCCAGCAGCGCGGCCCCGCGCTGGGAGAGGTACGTCTGCATCGCGGGGAGGCCGTCCAGCTCGGAGATGACCGCGCCCTCGGCGCGCGTCACGAGCATCGGCTTGGAGAACGGCCGCCAGCCGTGGCCGACGCCGACGCCGATCGCCCGCGTCGAGTTGATCCAGACGCAGACGAGGCCGTTCGTGAGCGCGCGGCCCTCGCCGAACGTCGTGGTCTGCACGAAGGCGCAGTCGTCGCCGGCGGCGCCCCCGACCAGGGGCACGACCGCGCCGGTGACCTCGTAGGCGCCGCGCGCCATCTCGCGCTGATCGGGCGTGAGCCCGTCGCACAGCAGCATGAGCGCAGAGTCGTACAGCTCGTCGCCCGCGCGATCGCGCGCGGCCTCCGCGGCGTCGCGCGTGGCGGCCGCGATGTCCGCGTCGTCGCGCTCGACGTGGCACACCCCGAAGGACAGTTCACCGGCGACGAGGTGCGTCGCGACGCACCCGGCCGGCACCTGCGTGTCGTGGGTGAACGCGCCGACCGTCGTGCAGCCGACGACGGCCGCGGGGGCTGCCGCCTCGATCGCCGCGGCGTGCAGCGTGTCGAGGTCGTAGCGGACGCTGGGGAAGATGAGGACGAGGTCGCCGGCGGCGGGAACGC
The DNA here is from genome assembly GCA_963837655.1 of uncultured Solirubrobacterales bacterium. GTDB lineage: Bacteria > Actinomycetota > Thermoleophilia > Solirubrobacterales > Solirubrobacteraceae > CAVVSD01. The sequence continues at coordinate 72,099 of CAWIOK010000010.1, read as the reverse complement.
GCCCGCCGAGGGCGGCCAGGACCGCCTCGCGGCCGGCATCCGTTGCGTCGGGCGAGGCGCTGTGCCCGTGGCCGCCGAGTGCGGTGGGCGCGGAGGTCGTCAGGTGCGAAGCCGTCATGCCCACCGGATCGACCCCCGCGTGCGCGTGTTCAACCGGACAGCACTTCGTCTGGACGTTCGGCCTCGACACCTGGTCCAGGAACGCTGGACGCGGAGAGGAAATGTGGCTGCAAGGGCTCAACTTCTGAGCGCAGCTGCCGTACCTTCGTGAAGACCGCAAGATCAAGGACGATCCATATGGCCACCATTCGCATCCCACTCAGCGCAAAGACACCCGACGCTCTCGAGCAGCAGGTCACCGCCCAGCTGGAGACCCTGCCGCCCGGATCGACGCCCACGATCGATCGTGGCGTGATCTGGGATCGCCGTACCGGCGCAACGTCGGTCGCGATCATCTACCACCACGAGAGCTAGGCGCTCAGCGCCGGCGCGACGGTGCTGAGTCCGTAAGGCCTGCTGTCGTGCACGACGCACCGAATGCCGGATGTCCCGGGCATGGCGCAGATCCAGGATCCAGCCATGTCCACTTCGCCCGCCATCACCATCCGCCGCGCCGACGCGCGCGACACCGACTCGATCGCCCGCCTCGCCGCGCTCGACTCCACCCGCCCTCCGGCCGGAGCCGTCCTGCTCGCGGAGCACCAGGGCGAGCTCTGGGCTGCGATCTCGGCCGACGACGGCCATCTCGCCGCCGACCCGTTCCGCCCCAGCGCGGCCGCCGCCGGGCGGCTGCGCGACCACGTCGTCTCGGTCTCCCCGTCGCGGCGCCGCGACGCGCTGCGCCGCCGGCTGCGGTCCGTCCTCGGCCCCGTGCAGCACAACCCTCGTCCCGAGCGCATCGCCTGACTTGACGGTCAGCGGCGCCTGCGCTGCCGGCGCCGCTGGAGCGGCGGCAGATACGTCTTCCCGGTCGTCAACAGCGCGAGGCCCCAGCCGATCGCAGGCCAGATGAACCACGGGTAGCCAGCGCCCGTCGCAGCCCAGATGACGATGAGGATCGCCATGACGCCGACGTAGCTGCCGGCGCGCTCGGCCAGGCCCCAGCCCCGCTCGCGGACCGTCGGCGGGGTCGACTTCGGCGGGGGCGCCGCGGGCAGGTCGGCAGTCAGCTTCTCCAGGTCCGCGCGGGTGCGGGCGGCGTAGGCCTGCTGCATGCGTTCGTCGAGCTCGTCGACGTCCAGGCGGCCTTGGCCGGCGTGCTCGCGCAGCTCCGTCGCGACGCGCTCGCGCTCAGCGTCGGAGGCTCGGATCTCGGGGACGTCCGCCATCAGGCGACGGGCGCCTCGTCCGGCGCCGGCGACGGAACGGGCCGCCGCGCCACGCCGCTCGCTGCGGCGGCACGGGCGACCGCCTGGGCGACGAGCGGCGCGACCTCGCGGTTGAACACGCTCGGCACGATGTACTCCGGCCCGAGCTGATCCTCGGGGATGGAGCGGGAGATCGCCTCGGCCGCGGCGAGCTTCATGCCCTCGTCGATCGTCGTCGCACGCGCGTCGAGCGCCCCGCGGAACACGCCGGGGAACGCGAGGACGTTGTTGATCTGGTTCGGGTAGTCCGATCGGCCCGTCGCCATGATCGCGACGTCGGCGCGTACCTCCTCGGGCTGCACCTCGGGCGTCGGGTTCGCCATCGCGAAGACGATCGACCGATCCGCCATCGTGCGGATCGCGTCGGCCGTCACCGCGCCGGGGACCGACACGCCGATGAACACGTCCGCGCCCGCGAGCAGCTCGTCGGCCGACCCGCGCCGGTCGTGCGGGTTCGTGCGCTCCGCGAGCGCCATGCGGGCCGGGTCGAGGTCGACGCGGCCGCGATGGATCGCGCCGTGCTGGTCGCAGACGACGATCTCCCCGACCCCGTGGGCGAGGAGGATGTCCGTGCAGGCGGTGCCCGCCGCGCCCGCGCCGGTCACGACCACGCGGATGTCCTGCGCGCGCTTCTCCACCACCCGCAGCGCGTTCAGCAGCGACGCCAGCAGGACGATCGCCGTGCCGTGCTGGTCGTCGTGGAACACCGGGATGTCGAGCTCCGCGCGCAGCCGTCGCTCGATCTCGAAGCAGCGCGGCGCCGAGATGTCCTCGAGGTTGATCCCGCCGAACGTCGGCGACACGGCCTTGACCACGGCGACGATCTCGTCGACGTCCTTCGTGGCCAGGCACAGCGGGTATGCGTCGACGCCGGCGAACTCCTTGAACAGCAGCGCCTTGCCCTCCATCACGGGCATGGCCGCCTCCGGCCCGATGTCGCCGAGGCCCAGCACCGCCGTCCCATCGGTCACGACGGCGACGGTGTTGCCCTTCACGGTGAGGTTCCAGGCCCGCTCGGGGTCCTCGTGGATCGCCTGCGAAACACGGGCGACCCCGGGCGTGTAGGCCATCGAGAGGTCGTCGCGCGTCTTCACCGGAACCGTGCCGTGGACGCCGATCTTGCCGTGCAGGTGCAGCTGGAACGTGCGGTCGGAGACGGCCTGGACCGCGACGCCCTCGACCTGCTCGACCGCACGCACGACCGCCTCGCCGTGCGCAGCGTCGACGCACGACACCGTGATGTCGCGGACCACGCCGCCGCGCTCGACGCGCACGAGGTCGATCGCGCCGAGGATCCCGCCCTCGCGGCCGATCGCGCTCGCGACCACCCCGAACGCACCCGGCCGCTGCGGCAGCGTCACGCGCATGGTGATGCTGTACGACGCGGACGGCTGCAGGATGGAGTGGCCGGCGTCAGCCACGGGGCGCCTTGCGCTTGGGGAGGTAGAGATCGGTGATCGTCCCCTCCAGCGCTTCGGCGGCGAATGCGACCGTCTCCGAGAGCGTCGGGTGCGGATGGATCGTGAGGCTGATGTCCTCGGTGTCCGCTCCCAGCTCCATGGCGAGCGCCGCCTCGGACACGAGGTCGCCCGCCTGGGGGCCGACCATGCCGGCGCCGAGGAGCTGACGCGTCTCCGGATCGACGAGCAGCTTCGTGAGGCCCTCGTCGCGGCCCAGCCCGAGCGATCGCCCCGACGCGGCCCACGGGAAGGTGCCCTTCTCGAACGCGATGCCCTGGGCCTTCGCCTCGGTCTCCGTCAGCCCGATCCACGCGACCTCGGGGTCGGTGTAGGCGACCGACGGGATGCCGCGCGGCTCGAAGGTCACGTCCTCGCCCGCGATGACCTCCGCCGCGACCTTGCCCTCGTGCGTCGCCTTGTGGGCCAGCATCGGCTCGCCGGCGACGTCCCCGATCGCGAAGATGTGCGGCACGTTCGTGCGGCGCTGCGCGTCGACGGCGATGAAGCCGCGCTCGTCCACCGCGACGCCCGCGTGCTCGGCACCCACCATGCCGCCGTTGGGACGCCGGCCGACCGCGAGCAGGATGCGGTCGTAGGTCGCCGGCTCGGGGGCGTTGTCGCCCTCGAACGTCACCGTCAGCCCGTCCTCGCCGGCCTCGACCGCGGTGACCCTCGTCTTCAGGTGGATCGCGGCGTAGCGCTTCTCCAGGCGGCGCTGCAGCGGCCGCACGAGGTCGCGGTCGGCGCCCGGGAGCAGGCCCTCGAGCAGCTCGACGACCGTGACCTCCGATCCCAGCGCGTCGTAGACCGTGGCCATCTCCAGCCCGATGATCCCGCCGCCGATGACGAGCAGCCGCCCTGGCACGTCGGCCAGGTCCAGCGCGCCGGTCGAGTCCATGATCCGCGGGTCGTCGGGAAGGAACGGCAGCCGCACGGAGCTCGACCCGACCGCGATGATCGCGTTGTCGAAGCCGATCGTCGTGTCGCCCGCCTCGCCGGTGACCTTCAGCACGTGGTCGGAGGCGAACTCGGCCGTGCCCTGCACGACGGTCACCTTGCGCTGCTTGGCCAGCCCGGCCAGGCCGCCGGTGAGCCTGCCGACCACGGAGTCCTTCCAGCCGCCGAGCGCCTCGAGGTCGATCTGCGGCTCTCCGAAGGAGATGCCGTGCTCGGCCATCTCCTGCGTCTCGGCGACGACCCGCGCGGCGTGCAGGAGCGCCTTGGACGGGATGCAGCCCACGTTCAGGCACACGCCGCCCAGCGACGCGTAGCGCTCCACGAGCGTGGTCTTCAGCCCGAGGTCGGCTGCGCGGAACGCCGCCGCGTAGCCGCCGGGGCCCGAGCCGATGACGACGACCTGTGTCGTCTCGTCCACGTCGCCGTCGAAGGCGGACGCTGGGGGAGCGGCGACGACCTCGGGCTCGGCCGGCTCCGCAGGTGCGGACGCTCCGTCGACCGCATCGAGGACGAGGATCAGCGACCCCTCGGAGACCCGGTCCTCGAGCGCGACGCGAAGGTCGGTGACCTTGCCGGCGCTCGGCGCGGGGATGTCCATCGTCGCCTTGTCGGACTCCAGCGTGACGAGCGGATCCTCCGGCGCGACCTCGTCGCCGACGGCGACATGGATCTCGATCACGGGGACGTCCTCGAAGTCCCCGATATCGGGCACCTTCACTTCAAGCGCGGGCATCTACAGCAGACCCCTTCGGAGGTCGGACAGCACGGAGACCAGGTACGTCGTGAAGCGCGCGGCGAGGGCGCCGTCGATGACGCGGTGGTCGTAGGACAGCGACAGCGGGACCATGAGCCGGGGGACGAACTGGGCCCCGTCCCACACCGGCTTCGTCGCCGAGCGCGTCACGCCGAGGATGGCGACCTCAGGCGCGTTGATGATCGGCGTGAAGCTCGTGCCGCCCAGGCCGCCGAGCGACGAGACGGTGAACGTCCCGCCCGACATGTCCGACGGGCCGAGCTTGCCCTCGCGGGCCTTCCCCGAGAGCTCGGTGAGGTCCTTCGCGATGTCGACGAGCCCCTTCTTGTCGACGTCGCGGATGACCGGGACCACGAGGCCCTGCGGCGTGTCGGCGGCGAACCCCAGGTGGTAGTAGCGCTTGAGGACGAGCTCGTCGCCCTCCAGCGACGCGTTGAGCTCGGGGAAGCGCTGCAACGCGGGCACAAGCGCCTTCAGCATCAGCGCGACCATCGTGAGCTTCACGCCCGACTTGGCGATCTCGTCGTTCGTGCGCTTGCGGAACGCCTCGAGCTCGGTGATGTCCGCCTCGTCGTTGTGCGTGACGTGCGGGATCATCACCCAGTTGCGGTGCAGCACCGGGCCGCTGATGCGCTTGATGCGCGACAGGGCGACGCGCTCGACCTCGCCGAACTTCTCGAAGTCCACCTTCGGCCAGGGGAGCACCTCCAGGCCGCCGACCGCGGCGCCCTGCGTCGGCGCCTTCGCGGCCGCCGGACCGCCGCCCTTCGCCGCTGCCTCGACGTCGGGCTTGAGGATCCGGCCCTTGCGGCCGGTCCCTGCGACCGTCGTGAGGTCGACGCCCAGCTCGCGGGCGAGCCGCCGCGCGCCGGGGCCCGCGTACAGGACGCCCCCCGCGTCGGGCTCGGCCGGCGCGGGGGTCGCTGCCGCGATCTCGTCCGCGACCGCCTCGGCCTCCTCGGCGGCGGGCTCGGCCAGCAGCTCCGCGGCCGCCGCGCCGTCGACGCCGCCGGGGACCGCCACCAGGATCACGGTGCCCTCCGACACGCTGTCGCCGACGGCGACCTTCAGCTCCTGGACGACGCCTTCCAGCGGGGACGGCACGTCCATCGTCGCCTTGTCGGACTCCAGCGTGACGAGCGGGTCCTCGGGGGCGATCGTGTCGCCGGGAGCCACGTGCACCTCGATGACGGGAACGTCGTCGAAGTCCCCGATGTCGGGGACCTTGACCTCGACCACGTCGGTCGCGACGTCAGACATGGAAGGGCGCCGGGCGGTCGGTGTCGATGTCGTAGCGATCGATGGCCTGCTGGACCACCGTGGGCTCGACCTTCCCTTGGTCGGCCAGCTCCTTCAGCGCGGCGACCGCGACGTAGTGGCGGTCGACCTCGAAGAAGCGCCGCAGCTTGCGCCGGTAGTCGCTGCGCCCGAAGCCGTCCGTGCCAAGCACGCGGTAGGAGCGGTCGACGAACGGACGGATCCCGTCGGCGAACGTCCGCATGTAGTCGGTGGACGCGATCACCGGTCCCTCGCGACCGGCAAGCGAGCGCGTCACCCACGGGACGCGCGCCTCCTCGGTCGGGTGCAACATGTTCCAGCGGTCCGCCTCGATGCCCTCCCGGCGCAGCTCGGTGAAGCTCGTGACGCTCCAGACGTCCGCCGCCACGCCGAAGTCCTCGGCCAGCAGGTCGGCGCCCGCGAGCACCTCGCGCAGGATCGTGCCCGAGCCCAGCAGCTGGACTCTCGGGCCACCCGCCGCGCCCTCGCGCAGGAGGTACATACCGTTGAGGATCCCCTCCTCGCTGCCCTCGGTCAGCCCGGGGTGCGAGTAGTTCTCGTTCATGAGCGTCAGGTAGTAGAAGACGTCCTCCTGCTCGCCCAGCATCCGCCGCAGGCCGTCCTGGACGATCACGGCGACCTCGTGCGCGTAGGTCGGGTCGTACGAGATGCAGTTGGGGATGGCCGAGCTGAGGATGTGCGAGTGGCCGTCCTCGTGCTGGAGGCCCTCGCCGTTCAGCGTCGTGCGCCCCGCGGTCCCGCCGAGCAGGAAGCCGCGCGTGCGGCTGTCGCCCGCCGCCCAGGCGAGGTCGCCGATCCGCTGGAACCCGAACATCGAGTAGTAGATGTAGAACGGGATCATCGGCACGTCGTGGTTGGAGTACGACGTACCCGCGGCGATCCAGGAGGAGAACGCACCGGGCTCGTTGATGCCCTCCTGCAGCACCTGGCCCTGCTTGTCCTCCTTGTAGAACATGAGCTGGTCGGCGTCCTCGGGCTGGTACAGCTGACCGACCTGGCTGAAGATCCCGAACTGCCGGAACATCCCCTCCATGCCGAACGTGCGCGACTCGTCGGGCACGATCGGGACGACGTGCTTGCCGATCTGCTTGTCGCGCAGCAGCGTGTTGAGGATCCGGACGAACGCCATCGTCGTGGAGATCTCCCGGTCACCGGTCGGCGTGAGCTGCGCGCCGAATGCGGACAGCTCCGGCACCGCCAGCGCCGTCGACTTCCGCCGCCGGGCGGGGAGCCCGCCGCCGAGGCTCGAGCGACGCTCGCGCAGGTAGGACATCTCCGGCGCGTCGTCGCCGGGCTTGACGAACGCCGCCTCGTGGACCTGCTCGTCACTGAGGTCCAGGCCGAAGCGGTCGCGCCACTTCAGCAGCGCGGCCTCGTCCATCTTCTTCTGCTGATGGGTGATGTTCTGGCCCTCGCCGGCCGTGCCCATCCCGTAGCCCTTGATGGTCTTGGCCAGGATCACCGTGGGCTGCCCGGTGTGCGCGCTGGCCGCGGCGTAGGCCGCGTAGATCTTCTTGGGGTCGTGGCCGCCACGGTTGAGCGCCCAGACCTCCTCGTCGGACATGTGCGCGACCATCTCGCGCAGCTTCGGGTCCGCCCCGAAGAAGTGCTCGCGCACGAAGGCGCCGTCGCGCGCCTTGTACACCTGGTACTCGCCGTCGACGGCCTCCTCCATCCGCTGGACGAGCAGGCCCTCGTGATCGGCGGCGAGCAACGGGTCCCAGCGCGAGCCCCAGACGACCTTGACGACGTTCCAGCCCGCGCCGCGGAAGATCGTCTCGAGCTCCTGGATGATCTTCCCGTTGCCGCGGACGGGGCCGTCGAGGCGCTGGAGGTTGCAGTTGACGACGAAGACGAGGTTGTCGAGGTGCTCGCGGCCCGCGAGCCCGATCGCGCCGAGCGACTCGGGCTCGTCGGTCTCACCGTCGCCCAGGAAGGCCCACACCTTGCGGTCCGCCGTGTCCAGGACCCCGCGCCCCTGCAGGTACTTCATGAAGCGCGCCTGGTAGATCGCCATGATCGGACCCAGGCCCATCGACACGGTCGGGAACTGCCACAGCTCCGGCATGAGCCACGGGTGCGGATAGGAGGAGATCCCGCCGCTGTCGAAGCGCCCGCGCTCGTCGACCTCCTGGCGGAAGCGCCGGAGCTGGGACTCCGTTACTCGCCCCTCGAGGAACGCCCGGGCGTACATACCAGGCGCCGAGTGGCCCTGGAAGAACACGAGATCCCCGCCGTGCTCGGCCGACGGTGCGTGCCAGAAGTGGTTGAAGCCGACCTCATAGAGCGTCGCCGCGGACTGGTAGCTGGCGATGTGCCCGCCCAGCTCGGAGGACGTCTTGTTCGCCTGCAGCACCGTCGCCATCGCGTTCCAGCGGATCAGCGAGCTGATCCGGTTCTCCAGCGCCTCGTCACCCGGGTACGGCGGCTCCTCGGAGACCGGGATCGTGTTGACGTAGGGCGTCTGGCCGCCGAGCGGCAGATGCGCGCCGGCGCGCGAGGCGCGGCCGGCAAGCCGGTCCAGCAGGAAGTTCGCGCGGTCGGGCCCGTCGTGCTCGAGCACGCTGTCGAGTGACTCGAGCCACTCTCGGGTCTCCAATGCGTCGATGTCGGTGCTGGCCACGATGCCCCCTCCGCGTCAGTTCTCTGCCTGGCACGTTACCCGCGCGCGCGCACCGCCCTCCCACGGGCGTGCACGTCGCTCACGGCAGGCTCCAAGTGACGACCGCGCCCAGCCGTCTGCTCTCCCGTCACCTGCTCGGCTCTCATGTGATCGGAGCATATGAGCGAAGTGACTCCGGGCACCAAGCGGGGCCTTCCGTCGCTTGGGTACCTAAGCTCCTGCACATGGCGATCCTTGAACTGGTGCGATCCCACCCCGACTGGCCCGGCGCCCTCGGCGTGGCGCTCACCCGCCCGCCCGGCACCCCCGAGCGCCGTGGGGGCCAGGACCACTGGAGCCCGGACACGGCGGGGCGTCCGCGCCGCATCTCCGATGACCTCGCCTGGTTCCGCGACGCCGTCGACGAACCCGAGCTGCACGACCTCCACGCCCTCGACGACACCGCGGCCGTCGCCGCCTGGCTGCCGGCGGACAAGGTCGTCGAGCGGCTGAGCCGGCTGCGCGACCGCGGCATCCTCGACGCCGCGGGCTTCCTGCTGCACGCCGACGATTAGGCCGGTGAGGGCGTAGGCGGTTACGATCCCCGCCAGGTGAGCCGGGAAGACTGGTCGGCGCGCGCATCCGCCTGCCCGTAACCAGGAGCCCCGCATTGGTTTTCGCCATCGCCATCTTCGCCGCTGCCCTGGCGACCATCGCAACCGAGCGCATCCACCGGACCAAGGTGGCGCTGCTCGGCGCGATCCTCGTCCTGGTCACGCAGACGATCAGCCAGGACGACGCGATCGCGTCCGTCGACTGGAACACGATCGGGCTGCTGGCGGGGATGATGATCATCGTCCGGCTGACCGAGACGACGGGGGTCTACACGTATCTCGCCATCCGCGCAGGGCAGATCTCCCGTGGACGGCCGCTCGCGGTCGTGCTGTGCCTCGCCGGCGCCACGGCGCTGTTGTCGGCGTTCCTGGACAACCTCACGACGGTGCTGCTGATGGTGCCGATCACGTTCCTGCTGGCCGACGCGCTGGACATCGATCCCATCCCGCTGGTGCTCATCGAGATCTTCTCCTCGAACATCGGCGGGACGGCGACGCTCATCGGCGATCCGCCGAACATCCTCATCGCGGGGGCCACGGACCTCTCGTTCGTCGACTTCATCACCAACCTCGCGCCGATCGTCGTGATCACGTTGCTCGTCGTGGTCGGGTTGCTCTATCTCGTCTTCCGATCCAAGCTGCAGATCGCGCCGGAGGCCCGCGCGCGCGTCATGGAGCTCGACGCGAGGCGCTCGATCGAGGACCACGACGAGCTGCGCCGGACGCTGCCGATCATGGGACTCACGATCATCGCGTTCTTCGTGCACAAGCAGCTGCACCTGGAGCCCGCGACCGTGGCGCTCGCCGGCGCGACCGCCATGCTGCTCGTGACCCGCCAGTCGCTGGAGAAGACGCTGGCCGGGATCGAGTGGCCGACGCTGTTCTTCTTCATCGCCCTGTTCATCATGGTCGGCGCGCTGGAGTCGCAGGGGGCCATCCAGGAGGTGGCCGACGGGATCGCATCGGCCACGGGCGGGGACCGCACCGCTGAGCTGTTCGGCATCCTGTGGGTCTCGGGCATCGCGTCGGGGATCGTGGACAACATTCCCTTCACCGCAACGATGATCCCGGTGGTGGAGCAGCTCGGCGGACACAGCGACGACGGCTATTGGTGGGCGCTCGCCCTCGGCGCATGCTTCGGAGGCAACGCGACCATCATCGCCGCGGCCGCCAACGTCGCCGCCGCGGGTATGTCCGAGCGGGCCGGCCGGCCGATCGGGTTCGTGCCCTTCCTCAAGGTGGGTATCCCAGTCACGCTGCTCTCCCTCGTCTTCGCGACCGGGTACGTCGCCCTGAGGTACATCTGATGAGCCCGACGACGTTCCTCAGCGCCGCGCGCCGGGAGGTGCCCGTCCTGCGCGAGGATCAGTCCGTGGGCGAGGCGGTCGACACGCTGCTGTCCGCCGGCGTGCCGGCCCTCCCCGTCGTCGACGCCAAGGAGCGCTTCGCGGGCGTCTTCGGCGAGCGCGAGTTCATCCACGCCGTCTTCCCGAAGTACTTCGACGCGCTCGGCTCTGCCGGGTTCGTCCCGAAGTCGCTGGACATCCTCCTGGAGCGCGGCGCACCGGCCGCGGCCGAACCGGTCGCCGACCACATGACCACCGACCACGTCGAGGTCGACGGCGATCCCTCCGACGCGCAGCTGGCCGAGATCTTCCTCCACCACCGCGTGCTGATCGTCCCGATCGTCGAGGACAGGCGAGTGACCGGCATCGTCACGCGGTCGGACTTCTTCCGGGCGCTCGCCGAGCACTTCCGGGACCTCACTGCGTGAGGCGGACCGACGAGGACACCAGTCGTTGGACGGGCAACGTCGCCCGGCCGCTGCAGCAGTTCCTCCACACCGAGGCGGGAAGCTCGTCGCTGCTGCTGGCGGCGACGATCGTGGCGCTGGTCTGGGCGAACTCGCCGCTCAAGGACGCCTACTTCGACCTCTGGTCGACCACGGCGACGATCGGCATCGGCTCGGCCGACATCACCCAGGACCTCCAGCACTGGGTCAACGACGGCCTGATGGTCTTCTTCTTCTACGTCGTCGGCCTGGAGATCCGGCGCGAGCTGGCGCTCGGCGAGCTGCGTAACCGGCGTGCCGCCGCGGTCCCGGCCCTTGCCGCGCTGGGCGGGATGGTCGTGCCCGCCCTGCTGTTCGTGGCCATCAACGCCGGCGGCGAGGGCGCGGGCGGCTGGGGCATCGTGATGGCGACGGACATCGCGTTCGTCCTGGGCGCGCTGGCGCTCATGGGGCCCGGGGTGCCGCCGCAGGTCCGCGTCTTCCTCCTCACGCTGGCGATCGTCGACGACATCGGCGCGATCGTCGTCATCGCGATCTTCTACTCGCACGGCATCGACCTGGTCGCGCTCGCTGCCGCAGCGGGCATCGTCGTCGCGATCGGCCTGCTCGGCCGGATCAGGGTCTGGCGCGGCCCCGCCTACCTCGTGGCCGGGTTCGCGCTGTGGATCGCCATGGTCGAGTCGGGGGTGCACCCGACGATCGCCGGCGTGCTGCTCGGCCTCCTGACCCCGGTGCATCCGCCCCGGCGCAGTGAGATCGAGCGGGCGACGGTGCTGACCCGGTCGTTCCGGCAGGATCCGTCGCCTGCCCAGGCGCGGTCGGCCATGCTCGGCGTCGGGGCCGCGATCTCGCCCAACGAGCGCCTCCAGGAGCTGTTGCACCCGTGGACGAGCTACGTGGTCGTGCCGCTGTTCGCGCTCGCGAACGCCGGGGTGCCGCTCGGCGGGGGCGCGATCGGGCGGGCCGTCAGCTCGCCGATCACGCTCGGCGTCGTGGTGGGCCTCGTCGTCGGCAAGACGGTCGGGATCTCGCTGGCCTCCTTCCTCGCGGTGCGGCTACGGCTGGGCACCCTGCCGCGTGGCGTGAGCATGCGCCACGTCGTGGCCTCGGCGGCCCTGGCGGGCATCGGCTTCACGGTCTCGCTGTTCGTGGCCGACCTCGCGTTCGAGCGCGCCGAGCTGCGCGACGAGGCGAAGGTCGGGGTGCTCGTGGCCTCGGTGCTCGCTGCGGGCCTGGGCTGGCTGCTGTTCCGTTGGGCGGGGAGCACCGACGAGCGCGCATCGGGAATCTCCACACGGCTCGATCCGCCAGTCGACGGTGCTCACGACCACATCCGCGGGCCGCTTGACGCCCCGCTCTCCCTCGTCGAGTACGGCGACGCAGAGTGTCCCTTCTGCGGCGAGGCGACCGGCGCGGTCGCGGAGCTGCGTGAGCGCTACGGCAACCGCCTGCAGTACGTCTTCCGCCACCTCCCGCTGGAGGACATCCACCCGCGCGCGCGGCTGGCCTCCGAGGCCATGGAGGCCGCGGGGGCTCAGGGTCGCTTCTGGGAGATGCACGACCGGCTGTTCGCTGAGCCCGACAGGCTCGAGGTCGACGACCTCGTGGGGCACGCGCAGGCGTTGGGCCTCGACGCGGAGCGGTTCCTCGAGGCCCTGCACGACGAGGTGCACGAGGCGACGATCGACGCCGATGTCGACAGCGCGGAGCGCAGCGGCGTGACCGGTACGCCGACATTCTTCGTCAACGGCGAGCGGGTGCGGGGGCCCCACGACGCGGAAGCTCTTGCGGAGGCCCTCGATAGGGTGGGCGCATGACCTCGAACTCGCCGATCCGCCTGGGCTACAAGGCCTCGGCGGAGCAGTTCGGCCCGTCGGAGCTGCTCGCGTTCTCGCTGCAGGCCGAGCACCTCGGCTTCGACGACGTCGCCGCCTCCGACCACTTCCAGCCCTGGCGCCACGACGGCGGCCACAGCCCCGCGGTCCTGCCGTGGCTCGGCGCGCTGGGTGGTCGCAGCGAACGCATCCGCATGGGCACGAGCGTGCTGACGCCGACCTTCCGCTACCACCCCGCCGTGATCGCGCAGGCGTTCGCGACGCTCGGCTGCCTGTTCGAGGATCGCGTCTTCCTCGGCGTAGGCACGGGCGAGTCGCTCAACGAGAGCCCGATCGCGACCGGGGAGTGGCCGGGGGTCAAGGAGCGCCGCATGCGCCTGGCCGAAGCGATCGAGCTCATTCGCCTGCTCTGGCGCGAGGAGCGCGTCGACTTCGAGGGCGAGTACTACACGACGCGCAAGGCGACGATCTACGACCGTCCCGACGAGCCGGTGCCGATCTACATCGCGGCGTCCGGGCCGCTGGCCGCCAAGCTCGCCGGCCGCGCGGGCGACGGGTTCATCTGCACGAGCGGCAAGGACCCCGAGCTCTATCGGACGCTGCTCGACGCAGTTGCCGAGGGCGCGGAGAAGGCGCAGCGCGATGCGTCGCAGATCAAGCACATGATCGAGATCAAGGTCTCCTACGACCACGACGCGGCGCGCGCGAAGGAGGCGTGCCGCTGGTGGGCGGCACTCGCCCTCTCTGGCGAGCAGAAGGCCGGCGTGGAGGACCCGATGGAGATGGAGCGCCTGGCCGACGAGAACGCCGACCGCGCGAGCAGCCGCTTCATCGTCTCCGACGATCCTGAGGACGTCGCCGAGCGCGTCAGCACCTACATCGACCTCGGGTTCACCGAGCTCGTCTTCCACTTCCCGGGCAACGAGCAGGCGCGCTACCTGGAGGAGTTCGCGCGCGACGTCCTGCCGCTGCTGCGAAACCGCGTCCCGGCGAAGGTCGCCTGACGTGGCCGTCCCCCGAAGGAAGCTCGGCGACTCCGGCATGGAGGTCTCGCTCTTCGCGCTCGGCTCCTGGCGGACGTGGGAGCTCATCCCGCGCGAGCAGGCCGCGTCCGTGCTCGACCACGCGCGCTCGCGCGGCATCGACTTCCTCGAGGTCGCCCGCTACAACGACGAGTCAGGGAGCGCCCCGATTCCGTCCGGCTACTCGGAAGTCGTGTTCGGCGAGGCGTTCCGCGCGTCGGGCTGGCCTCGGGCCGAGGTCACGATCGGCGAGAAGCTGTGGTGGGAGCACTGGCCACAGCAGAGCCCTTCGGAGGAGCTCGACCTGTCGCTGGAGCGGACCGGGCTCGACCACGTCGACTTCCTGGAGTGCGATCCGCCGCCGGCCGAGATCCCGATGGAGGACATCGTCGGGATGATGGGCGAGCTCATCGCGGGCGGGCGAGCGCGTGCATGGGGGATCGTGAACTGGGAGGCCGAGCGCGTCGCCGAGGCAGGCAGTGCCGCGCGTGCCGCCGGCGTCCCGGCGCCGAAGTCGGCCCAGCTGCCCTACAGCCTCGCCAAGCGCGACTGGGTGGAGAGCCCGGAGATGTCCGACGCGCTGGACCTGTGCGGCGCGAGCGTCATGGCCTCCTACGTCCTCGCCGGCGGCATCCTCTCCGGCAAGTACGCGCAGGGCGGCGGCGAGGGGCGCATGGCGCAGCGCCTCGACGACCCGCGGATGGCCCCGGCGGTCGCCGCGGTGCCCGCGCTCCTGGAGCTGTCCGAGCGCCTCGGCGAGCCGCCCGCGGTCCTTGCGATGGCCTTCGCGCTGGCCAACCCGCGCGTCGCGACGATCCTCACGGGCGCCACGCGTCCGGAGCAGATCGATCAGAACCTCCGCGCGCTGGAGGTCCTGGAGGGGCTGGGCGAGGACGATCTCGTGGCGCTGAAGGCCGTGGGGGCGCCTGGCAGGACGTGAGCCCCACCCCCGCGTGAAAGAGCGCTAGCGGGTGGTTAGCACCAGTGCTGACCGGTGGCTAGCGCTCTCCTGAGAGGGTGGTGGGGAGGCTGTCGCGGCGACACCGCGCGGAGCGCAGGTCCCGCCGGGCGCTACGGCCGAAGCTCGGCCAGGAGGCCGCGGCAGGCGGCCTCCACCTGGTCGAGCACGTCCTCGAAGCCCTGATCGCCCCCGTAGTACGGGTCCGGGACGTCGAGGTCGCCGTCGCCTGCCGGGTCGTAGGACCGCAGCAGCCGGATGCGCTCCTCGGCCCCTGGCGGGGCGACGGCGCGCAGCGCGGCGACGTTCTCGGCGTCGGCGCACAGCAGGAGGTCGAAGTCGTCGAAGTCCTCCTCGGTGACCTGGCGCGCCTCGCCCTCCAGGACGATCCCGCGCGTGCGCGCAGCCGCCGTCGCCCGGCGGTCCGGCGGGGAGCCGGCGTGCCACGCGCCGGTCCCGGCGCTGTCGACCTCGATCTCCTCCATCAGGCCGTCCTTCGCGAGCAGATGGCGCATGACGCCCTCCGCGGTGGGCGATCTGCAGATGTTTCCCATGCAGACGAACAGGATGCGCACCGTCTGCAGGCTACGCCGCATCGATCCGGGAGGCGGTCTGTTGGCTCCCAGGATGAGACGAACCCTCCTTCTGGCGGGCCTGGTCCTCGGGCTCGCCGTCATCCCCACCGGTACGGCGGACGCCCGGATCGCGATCCGCGTCGGCATCGGCGACCAGCAGATCTCCATGTTCGACCAGCCGCTGTTCCAGCGCGCGAAGTTCAAGCGCGTTCGCTACTTCATCCCGTGGAACGCGATGAGCAACCCGGCGCAGCTCGCCGCGGCCGACGCCTACGTGCGGCGCGCCCGAGCCGACGGCATGTCGGTGTTCCTGCACATCTCCAGCGACGACCTGCGGATCAAGAAGGCCAAGCTGCCGTCGGTCGAGGCGTACCGGTCGCAGATGCGGCGGCTGGTCCCGCACTTCCGCGCGCTCGGCGTCCGTGAGTTCGGCACCTGGAACGAGGCGAACCACGCCAGCCAGCCGACCTACCGAAGCCCGACGCGGGCCGCGTCCTTCTTCAAGGTCATGTACCACGAGGTCAAGACGCGCTGCAGGTCCTGCGCCGTGGTGGCACTCGACGTGCTCGATCAGCGCGGCGTCGACAAGTACATGCGCAGCTTCTACCGGGCGCTGTCCTCGACGTACCGGCGCCGCGCGACGATCGTCGGCATCCACAACTACGGCGACGTCAACCGGTCGCGGACGACGTACACGAAGCTCATGATCGGGCAGGCACGCCACTACAACCGCTCCACGAAGTTCTGGTTCACGGAGACGGGCGGCATCGTGAAGTTCGGCTCGAACTTCCCCTGCTCGACCGAACGGGCGAAGAACCGGCTGCGCAACATGTTCTCGCTCGCCAAGCGCTACCGGACCAGCGGCGTCGGGCGCGTGTACGTCTACAACTTCACCGGCGCGGGCTGCGACGCACGATTCGACGCGGGCCTCACGAACCCCGACGGCACCGCCCGGCCGGGCTACACCTACCTGCGCACGAAGCTGAAGGACTACCTGCGCTAGTCCTCCGGGTCCTGCGGCGTCGCGAACGCGCCGCCGTCGATCAGCTCGACCCGGTAGCCATCCGGATCGGCGACGAACGCGATGCGCGGAAGCGACTCGTCGCCGCCCGGATGGTACGCCGGCTTCTCGGGCTCGACGCCGATCGCGCTCAGGTCGCTGAGCACCGCGTCGATGTCCTCCACCGCCAGCGCGATGTGGTTGTAGCCGGTCCCCAGGTCGTAGGGCTCCGTGCGGCCCCGGTTGACGGTGAGCTCGAGCACGTCGCCGTCCCCGGGCAGGCCGAGGTAGATGTTGTACGCCGTCTCGAAGTTCAGACGGCCGCGCCGCTCGAAGCCGAGGGTGCCGTAGAAACGGGCGGACGCGTCCGGGTCGAGCACGCGGACGCAGGTGTGGACGTAACGTCGGGCCATGCGCCGAGACTAATCTTCGAGCATGGGACGCGTCATCTCCGTCAACGTCGGGCTGCCGCGCCAGATCAGCATGCGCCGCGGGCGCCCGCTCATGAGCTCGATCGTCAAGGAGCCCGTCGAGGGCCGCGTGCGCGCGACCGGGGCGAACCTCGACGGCGACAAGCAGGCGGATCTCACGGTGCACGGCGGGGCCGACAAGGCGATCTACGCCTACGCGATCGAGGACATCGCCTGGTGGGCGCAGGCGCTCGAGCGGACCGAGGTCGGTCCCGGCTGGTTCGGTGAGAACCTGACCACGGAGGGCGTCGACGTCACGCACAGCGTCATCGGCGAGCGGTGGCGGATCGGCGATGCGGAGTTCGAGGTCTCCCAGCCGCGCCTGCCGTGCTCCAAGCTCGGGATCCGCTTCGGCGAGCCGCGGATGGTCAAGGCCTTCGCGCACGCGTCGCGACCCGGCGCGTACCTGCGCATCCTCGTCGAGGGGACGGTGGGCGCCGGCGACGAGATCGAGCTCCTGCACCGCCCCGAGCACGGCGTGACGGTGGAGCTCGTGTCGCGTGCGTTCCTCCTCGACGCCTCACTGCAGCCCGAGGCGGCGAAGGCGCCCGAGCTCGCCGCCTCCCTGGCCGACGAGCTCAGGACCGTCGCTTAGCTCTCGCTGGGCCGGCCGCTCAAGACCGTCGAGAACGGCGAGGTGCCGACGGTCCAGTAGACCCTGTTGGTCACCTTGCCCCATCCGAGCGCGCTCGCGCCCGACGGGCCGACGATCCGGGTGCCGGCGGAATCGAACACCGTGACGACGCCGGCGTCGAGCACGGCCAGGCCGCCGTTGCGCGTGACGACCGCCTGCAGGCCCTCGCGCGTCCCGTCGCGGTTGAACGTGAAGTAGCGCCGGTCGGGGACGCTCAGGTCGTAGAGGAAGACGTCGGTGGAGTCCGAGGTGCCCGTGAGCTCCTCGTAGACGATGCCCAGGTACTTCGAGCTGCCGAGGATCGCCTCCTGGACGCGCAGCTCGCCGTCGAGGTCGTTGCGGAAGCGCGTCGTGAGCACGGCCGTGCGGGTCCCGAGCGGACAGCTGTAGATGCGGACGTCCTGCCCGTCGTCGACGGTGCCCGTCGTCCGCATGAAGACCCTGGTCGTCGTGTTGCGGGCGATCGTGTCGCCGTCCTTTGCCTCGCAGCGAGGTGACGCGGCGTGGGCCGCAGCAGGTGCCAGCGCGACCGCTGCGGCGGCGATCAGGCCCGCCAACGCGAGCTTTCTGGGAGTCGGACGGAGCACGTGGCTCTCCTGTCGGAAGGTGATGTGGGGACGCTGACTGCAACGTGCGTTGTACGAATTCGTTGCGCGTCGCACCGCCCTTGTGGTCTGATCCCGCCCGCAGCGCCAGGTTCCACTGAGGAGAGGATCGGTGTGAAGGCATGACGGACCACATCCTGCCCGAGGCCAGCGGTCTCGCAGGCGGGCCGCAAGCGGTGCACCACGACGAGCACGCGGGCAGGCTCGCGGAGAACGCCCTGGGCCTCCCGGGCGTGCTCTTCTGCATCGTCACGGGGGCGGCGCCGATCGCGGCGATGCTGTTCAACGTCCCGGTGGCCGTGCTCGGCGGCGGCTTCGCGGCCCCTGCCGCGTTCCTGGTCGCGACGATCGTGTTGACGATCTTCGCGGTCGGCTACATCGAGATGGCCCGCACGGTGACGGCCGCGGGCGGCTTCTACTCGTTCGTGACCCACGGCTTCGGCACCATCATGGGCATGGGCACCGCGGCGCTGATCTCGCTCTGCTACGTGATCTTCTGCTCCGCCGTGCTCGGCGTGACGGGCTACTTCGCGTCGACGAGCTTCAACGAGTGGTTCAGCATCAACATCCCGGCGTGGGTGTTCATGATCGTCTTCCTGTCGATCATCACGATGCTGTCGTGGTTCCACATCGAGCTGACGTCGAAGATCCTCGGCTTCTTCCTCGTCACGGAGCTGATCGGGCTGCTGGTCTTCGGCTTCGCAGTCCTGTTCCAGGGCGGCGCCGACGGCATCTCGCTCTCGCCGCTGAACCCGGCCGAGATGTTCAACAACTCCGCCGCCATCAAGGCGTTCGGCGCGGGGGCGGTGGGCATCGCGTTGTTCGGTGCGTTCTGGTCCTGGGTCGGCTTCGAGATGGCCCCCAACTACGCCGAGGAGTCCAACGACCCCAAGCGCATCGCGGCGATCGCGATGTACACCTCGGTGATCGGCCTCGGCATCCTCTACGTCTTCATCTCGTGGATGTTCGTCACGGGCTGGGGCAACCAGGGCGCAGCGGACGCCGTCGCCCGCCAGTACAACGGCGACATCGCGTCAGCCTTCTACCCGTTGACCGACCGGTACGTGGGCTCGGGGCTGACGACGATCTTCGAGATCCTGATCGTCACCGGCTCGTTCGCGTGCACGCTGGCCTTCTACAACACGTCGTCGCGCTACATGTTCTCGATGGGCCGCGAGGGGATCCTGCCGCGCGCGCTGGGCAAGGTGCACCCGACCCACCGCAGCCCGTACCTGGCGAGCATGCTCGTGACGGGGCTGGTCACGCTGTACGCCGGGGCGTTCACGATCGCCAATCCATCCACGCTGGATGCCCTGCTGAAGCTCGGCACGTGGAGCCCGCTGCTCGGCGTGCTCGGCATCCTGGCCATCCAGGCGCTCGTGTCCTTCGCGATCATCCGGTACTTCCTGGTGAACGCACCGGAGCACGGGCACTGGTGGAAGACGAAGCTGGCGCCGGTCATCGGCGGCATCGCGCAGATCGGCGCCTGCTACCTGCTGATCAAGTACCGCGGGGACCTGTCCGGCGCGGGCGACAACTGGTTCATCAAGTACATGCCGTGGTTCATCCTGATCATCTTCCTGTCCGGGATCGGGATGGCGCTCTACTGGCGCAACTCCAACAAGGAGAAGTACGCGGCGATCGGCCGCTTCGTCCACGAGGACGCGTAGGAAGCGGCGCTGGGGCGGGTCCGCGCGACCCGCCCCAGCGGCGGCCGCCGTCAGGCCACGGTGAGTGTCGCCTCCTCGACCTCGTCGAGCTCCACCGGAGGCTCGTCGCGGCGGCGAGCGGCGACGAGGAAGCCCAGACCGACCGCGGCCAGCAGGGTCAGTGGCAGCAGCGCGATGACTGGTGAGTCCGAGCCGGTCAGGAGCCCGAAGTTGTCGATGATCAGCACGAGCGTGATCGTCAGCAGCACCGCCGACGCCGCCGGCGCGATCGTCCTGGTCCACAGGCCGACCTCGTGGCCGCTCTTGTGGAAATAGCCGATGACGGCAAGGGACACGACCACCATCAGCGACACCACCCCGAGGGTCGTCATCCCGACGAAGGTGGCGCCGAGCTGGGTGAACGGGTCGGCGCCGGCGATCGCGTAGACGAGGACGACCGCCGCGGAGATCGTGATCTGCACGGCAGCGGCGACGTGCGGTGAGCGGTACTTCCGGTGCGTCGCCGACAGCGCGTGGGGCAGCCAACCGTCCCGGGCGAGAGCGAACAGATATCGCGACGACGAGTTGTGCGCCGCGATGAGCACGGCGAACAGGCTGGTCACGATGAGGATGTTGAACGCGTGCGAGGACCACGCGCCGAGGTTGTCGCCTGCGATGGCGAAGATCATCGCCCCCGGGTCGCCTGCCGCCACCGCAACCGCATCGCTCGCACCCACGGCAGCGACCGCCGACCAGCTGGCGGTGAGGTACAGGAGCGCGATGACCCCGATCGCGATGTACGTCGCGCGCGAGACCGTCCGCTTCGGGTCGCGGGCCTCCTCGGAGAAGATCGCCGTCGCCTCGAAGCCGAGGAACGTCGAGAACACGAACGCCAGTGCCACCCCAGGCGTGCCGCTGAAGATCTCCGACGGGGCGAACGACCGCAGCGGATAGCTGCCCGGCCCGACGTTGACGAACACGCCGACGATGATCGCCACCAACAGCAGCGTCTCGAGCGCCAGCAGCACACCGAGGAGCCGCACGCTCGCCTGCACCCCGAAGAAGCACAGCGCGAACACCGCGGCCAAGCCGATCATGGAGCAGACAGGCCACGAGATGCTGATGCCGAGCTCGGAGTCCAGTGCCGCAGACGCGAAGAACCCGAAGAAGGCACCGATGAGGATGACCGACGAGAAGTACGCGATGAGGGCGACGTATCCGGCGCCGACACCCAGTCCGCGGCCGAGCCCGGCGGTGATGTAGGCGTAGAAGGCGCCCGCATTGCTGATGTAACGACTCATCGCGGTGTAGCCCACCGAGAACAGCACCAGCAGCAGCCCGACGAGCAGCCACGTACCTGGAGCCCCGATGCCGTTGCCCAAGCCGATGGCCATGGGGATGTTGGTCGTCGAGGCGGCGAGCGGCGCCGCGAAGGCGATCACCAGGAACACCATCTCGGGCACACCCATGGCATTGCGCCGCAGCGCGGTGCCTTCTGTCTCCGTCATGTCCTCGTCCCTTTCTCGGTGCAAGAGCTCCTCAGTCCAGGATCGGGCCGAGGTGCTGCTGCGCGGTGGTCGTCGCCATGACCTCCCAGGCGGACGCGGCCATGTGCGTCCGGTACTGGATGAGGTCACGCAGGTAGCGCTGCATCCGTGCGCCGTTGGCCATCGGCGAGCTGCCGGCGGTCCGCACGAGCTGGTCGGTCGCCGCGTAGGCCAGGAACCCCGCCTGGATCGCCATCTGATCGAGGCGGTAGTCCATCTCGGTCGTGAACGCCCGGTCGCCCGACGCCGCGTCGGCGCAGTACTCCATGTAGAGCTGGCCGATCCGGACGATCGTCGCCTCGGCCGCATCGACCATGCCCATGGTCTGGCCGAGCGTACGCTGGTAGTCGTGGTGCCGGGCGCGTAGGACATGGGGCGAGAAGGTCGTCTTCTTCGAGGTGATGAGGCGCTCGTACTCGTCGAGCGCGGCCTTGGCCGCGCCAACGGCGATCGAGGCGAGCTCGGCGCCGAAGAAGCCCACCTGGCGGCCGGCGTACATCGGGTTGCCGTGCAGGCGCCCGCCCGGCGTGCCGTCGCTCACGTCCACGTCCAGCAGGTTCAGCGAGTGCACCATGTGCTCGGGGACGAACGCGCCGGCGACGCGCACGCTGTGCGACCCGCTGCCCCGCAGGCCGATCATGTTGCCCCAGTCGTGGATGATCTCCCAGTCCTCGCGGGGGACCGTCACGAGCAGCTGCCGACCGGAGAACTGGTCGTACTCGATCGTCCCCGAGCCGTCGTCGAGCATCGCCCCGGCCATCAGGTGTGTCGACCAGGGGCTGCCCGAGCAGTAGTCCCACGTACCGTCGACGACATAGCCGCCCTCCACGGGGCGGGCGGTGCCGCGCGGTGTGTCGCGGGCTGCGCAACGGAAGTCGCCGTCGGGCCCGAACATCTCACGCTGGGCGCGCTCGGAGTAGAACGCCCCGGCCTGCAGCGCGTGTGCCGCGTTGAGTGACAGGCACCAGCCCGTCGACGGGCAGCCGCGCGAGACCTCGATGATGACGCGGTAGAAGGTGGGGACGTCGAACTCGTAGCCCCCGAACATGTGCGGCTGCAGGATGCGGTAGAAGCCGGCGTCGGCGAACGCCTGGTGCATCTCCTCGCCGTAGAACGTCCGGTCCTCGGTCGCAGCCTGCTCCTGGAGCAGGAGGGGGCGCAGCGCCTCGGCGCGGCGGATGATCTCCGCGGGCGTCAGACCCGGTTCGGGGACCGGCAGCGCCATGTCTCCCCTGGTGGCGGTGTCGCTCATGGGCGCCGACGGTAGACCTCGACCTGGCGCGCGACCAATGCCGATGGCACGCGCACCCATATGCCTGTCGTTATGGTTCGCGGCTACCGCGATGAGCATCAGCGTCAAGCAGCTCCGGGAGTTTGTGGCCGTCGCAGAGGCCGGCAGCATCACGCGCGCGGCGCAGACCCTGTTCGTGGCCCAGCCGGCGCTGAGCCTCGCGGTCCGGCGGCTGGAGGCCCAGCTCGGCGTGACGCTGTTCGAGCGGCTGCCCCGCGGCGTCCAGCTCACGGCCGAGGGCGCCGAGCTCCTCGAACCGGCGCGCCGAGCCGTGCGCGACGTCGATGCCGTGATGCGCCGCGCGCAGGAACTGCGGGACCGCGAGCCCTCCCGCCTGGAAGTCGGGTTCATGGCACACGGCGCCGCCGATCTCACGCCCGCGATCCTGCACGCGTTCCGCGAGCTGCATCCCGGCGTGCGTGTGACGTTCCGGCAGTTCGGGTTCGACGACAGCTTCGTCGGGGTCACGTCGGGTGCCGTCGATGCCGGGTTCGTCAGCGGACCGGTGGACGTGCCCGACGGGGTCGAGATGCGACTGCTGCGCAACGACCCGATCGTCGCGGCGATCGCGGCCGACCATCCGATCGCGTCGAAGTCCTCCGTGAGCATCCACGAGGTCGTCGCCGAGCCGTTCGTCACCGACGACCTGCCCGCGGGCCGCTGGCACGACTACTGGTTGGCCGCACACCATCGGCCGCCGGGCGACATCGAGGTGGCGGGTCGCTACTCGTCGCACGACGAGTGGCTGGAGGCCGTCCGGGCCGGCATCGGTGTCTCCATCTGCCCCGACCTCACCGCGCGCTACTACCCACGGCCCGGTGTCGCGTTCGTGCCCGTCTCGGACATGGAGCCCGCGCCATTCCACATCGCCTGGCTGCGCGACAGGGCGAGCCCGCTCGTGGGTGACTTCGTCGCCTGCGCTGTGCAGGCAGCGGCGTCGGCCCCCTCAATGCAGCGGTGACGGGGCGTCGGAGCCGCGCAATGCGGCTTCGACGTCGTGCTCGTACAGCCAGGTGTTGTGCTCGAGCGGGTCCTGCGCGGCCATCTCCGCGTCGCGGCGGGCCTGCTCGGGGCCGTCGGGCAGGTGGTTGATCTCCGGCCGCCCGCGGCTCTGGCGCTGGACCTCCGACGCGCGCGCCAGCCGTGCGCGCTCGTAGCGGGCCAGCGCGAGCCGCACCCCTCCGGCGCCCGCCTCGCGCAGGCAGAGCGCGATCGTCGCGCCGTCCTCGAACGCCTGGGCGGCGCCCTGCGCGAGGAACGGCAGCATCGGGTGCGCGGCGTCGCCGATGAGCGCGATGCGCCCGTGCACGAAATGCGCCAACGGCTCGCGGTCGTAGAGGGCGTAGAGGTACGTCATCGGCGCCTTGCGCAGGAGTGTCTGGACCTCGTCCGCCCAGCCCTCGTGCTCGGCGAGCAGGCCCTCGACGGTCCCCTCCGAGATCCACGACTCCGTCCGCCACTCGCCCGCGGGGACGATCGCGACGAGGTTGACCTCGCGACCTCCTGAGACGGGGTAGTGCACGAGGTGCCGGCCGGGCCCGAGCCAGACCTTGAACCCGGGCTCGAGCGCCATCGGCGGGACGTCGGCCGCGGGGAGCATCCAGCGGTAGCCCGCGAGCCCCGAGAAGGTCGGCGGGCTCGGGGTCGTGACGGCGCCGCGCACGACGGAGTGGATGCCGTCCGCCCCGACCACGACGTCGGCGGTGATGGTCTCCCCGTCCTCGAAGGTGACCTGCACCTCCTCACCGGTCTCCTCGACGGCCGCGCAGCGCCGGCCGAGCTGCACGACGCCGTCGGGCAGGACGCCGTGCAACGCATCCAGGAGCCCTGCGCGGTGGGCGACGTAGTAGGGGGCGCCGAAGCGCTCCTCGCACGCCGTGCCGAGCTGCTGTGAGTAGAGGATCGCGCCCGTCCTCCATCGCCGGAACTCCCAGCCGACATCTAGACGCACGCCCGCGTCGTCGAGCTGCTCATCGATGCCGAGCCGGTGCAGCAGGCGCACCGCGTTGGGTGGCACCTGGATGCCGGCGCCGATCTCACCGAGCCGCTGGGCCTGCTCGTAGACCAGGACGTCGGTGACCCCGGCGCGCAGCAGGAACCCGGCGGCCGAGAGCCCGCCGAGACCTCCACCGATCACCGCGACCCGCATGACCGAAGCGTCGCACCTTCGTCGCCACCGAGGGCGACGGCTCCTAGAACGTCCGGGGCAGGCCGAGCACGTGCTCGGCCACGTAGGACAGGATGAGGTTGGTGGAGATGGGCGCGACCTGGAACAGGCGCGTCTCGCGGAACTTGCGCTCGACGTCGTACTCGGCGTCGTAGGAGTAGCCGCCGAAGGTCTGCATCGCGGCCTCCGCGGCCTCCCAGGCCGCCGCCGCGGCCAGCATGAGCGACATGTTCGCCTCGGCCCCGCACGGCTCGCCGGCGTCAAACAGCTGCGCCGCCTTCCAGCGCATGAGGTCTGCGGCCTCCAGCGAGACGTGCGCACGCGCGATCGGGAACGCGATCCCCTGGTTCTGGCCGATCGGGCGACCGAAGATCTCGCGCTCTCGCGCGCGCGCCGTGCTGCGCTCGATGAACCAGCGGCCGTTGCCGATGCACTCCGCGGCGATGAGGATGCGCTCGGCGTTCATCCCGTCGAGGACGTAGCGGAAGCCGCGGCCCTCCTCGCCGATGAGGCTGCTCGCCGGGATCCGCAGGTCCGTGAACACCAGCTCGTTGGTCTGGTTGTTGATCATGACCCGGCGCGGGTTGACCTCCAGGCCGTTGCCGACCGCGTCGCGCAGGTCGACGAGGAACACCGACAGGCCGTCGGACTTGCGCTTGACCTCGTCGCGCGGCGTCGTGCGCGCGAGGAGGATCATGAGGTCGGAGAACTGGACGCGCGAGATGTACATCTTGCGCCCGTTCACCACGTAGTCGTCGCCGTCGCGGACGGCGGCCGTGCGCAGCGACGTCGTGTCCGTCCCTGCCTCCGGCTCGGTCACCCCGAAGGCCTGCAGGCGCAGGTCCCCGCTCGCGATGCCAGGGAGGTAGGCCTGCTTCTGCTCCGCCGAGCCGTGGCGCAGCAGCGTGCCCATCGTGTACACCTGCGCGTGGGCGGGCTGGGCGTTGCCGCCGGAGCGGTTGATCTCCTCGAGGATGATCGACGCGGAGGCGATGTCGAGCCCCAGCCCGCCGTACTCCTGCGGGATCAGCGGCGCCAGGTAGCCGGCCTTCGTCAGCGCGGCGACGGCCTCCTCGGGGTACTCGCGGCGGGCGTCCAGGTCGCGCCAGTACGCGTCGGGGAACGCCGCGCAGACCTCGCGCACCCCCTGCCGCAGCGCCTCGTGGTCCACGGCCGTCATCGAGCGGCTGCGCGCAGCTCGGCCGTGATCGCGCGCACGTCGGCCGCGTCGTGGAGCGCGTCGACGGCGGCGACCAGGCGGGCCCCGGCCTCGGCCGGGAGGCTCAGCGACGCGTTGGCCGTGAACTTCGCGACGACGTCGTCGTGGCTCATCGGGTTGCCGGGCGCGCCGCGGGGCGCGTCGTTGACGACAGCGCGGCTGGTGCCCTTCGCCTCGACGCGCGCGCCACCGGCGAAGACGGAGGCGAAGGCGCCCTGCCACGGCTCGTACTCGACGCGGGCGGCCAGGGCGAGGACGGCCGGATCGGCGATGTCGCCGCCGAAGGAGCGCACGTCCAGGCGCCCGTGCACGATGCGCGCGGCGATGCACCACGGCAGGCTGAACTTCGCGTCGTACTCCGTGACCGGAACGCGCTTCTGCACAAGCGGCTCGAGCACGATCGGGACGCCGACCTCGGGGATGCGCACCACGATGCGCTCGATCGCCTCGGGCGCGACATCGCCCGCGGCCTCGACGGCGGCGTCGACCGCGGCGTGGATCCAGTGGCAGGCGGGGTACGGCTTGATCGCCACGAGCGGCGACTCCCAGCGCTCGCCGAGATCGGCGACCTGCGCGCCCATGTCGTACGGGACGTCGACGTGGGTGGCGAACAGCCCGTAGCGACCCTCGAGCACGGTGGCGGGTCCGCGGGCGCCCGCCGCGGCGAGGGCGGCGGCCTGGATGCCGGCCTGCGCGGCCCAGCCCGCGTGGAAGGGCTTGGTCGGCGAGCCGTCGGCGAGGTACTCGAAGATGCCGGAGGCCATGCTGCCCGCGAGGCCCAGCGCGCGGGCCGTCGTCTCGGCGTCCATGCCACGCAGGCGACAGGCGGCCACCGTCGCGCCGAACACGCCGCAGACGCCGGTGGGATGGAACCCGCGGCGGTGGAAGCCCTCCGGCGCGGCCATGCCGATGCGCGTGACCGTCTCCGTCCCGGCGACGATCGCGGCCAGGGTCTCGGCGCCGGTCGCGCCGACGGCCTCGGCGGCAGCCAGGGCCGCGGGGACGACGACCGTCGCGACGTGGGCGATCGACGCCTCGTGGGTGTCGTCGAAGTCGAGGCCGTGGCAGAGCATGCCGTTGGCGAGCGCCGCCGCCGCGGCGGGCACCTGCTGCGCGCGGCCGATCGCGCTGGAGGGACCTGCCCCCGCGTCGCCCGCCACCGTGAGCCCGGGGAGCGCCTCCCCGACGCCCAGCGCGGCGAGCCCGCAGCCCAGCGCGTCGAGCATGTGCTCGCGTGCGACGGCGCGGACCTCGGCCGGGACGTCGGCGAGGTCCAGGGACGACGTCCACGCCGCGAGCTCCTGCGCCGCGGCCCGCTGCTCGGTCTCGATCGTCATGTCCGAATCATGCCACGTCCGGAGATGTGTCTGACCTATGCCCGTTGGT
Organism: uncultured Solirubrobacterales bacterium; assembly: GCA_963837655.1. Taxonomy (GTDB): domain Bacteria; phylum Actinomycetota; class Thermoleophilia; order Solirubrobacterales; family Solirubrobacteraceae; genus CAVVSD01. The sequence goes on along the minus strand of CAWIOK010000010.1, from coordinate 44,896 downwards.
ACCATCCGCGGCCATGGCGATGCCTCTGCAGGGAGTCCGCGTCCTCGCGGTCGAGCAGTTCGGCGCGGGCCCTTGGGCGACGCTCCAGCTGGCCGACCTGGGTGCGGAGATCATCAAGATCGAGGACCCCGGCGCGGCCGGCGACGTCGGTCGGTACGTGCCTCCCTTCCAGGAGGGCGAGGACTCGCTGTTCTTCGAGACGTTCAACCGCGGCAAGAAGAGCCTCGCGCTGGACCTGCGCAACGAGCAGGGGCGCGCGACCTTCCACGACCTCGTCCGCGGCTCGGACGCCGTCTTCTCCAACCTGCGTGGCGACGGCCCGGGCAAGCTGGGCCTCACCTACGACGCGCTGCGCGAGGTCAACCCGCGCATCGTGTGCGTGTCGCTGAGCGGGTTCGGGATGACCGGCCCGCGCTCCAGGGAGGCCGGCTACGACTACATCATCCAGGCCATGGCGGGCTGGATGAGCCTCACCGGCGATCCCGACGGCCCACCCACGAAGAGCGGCCTGTCGCTCGTGGACCTCTCCGGCGGCTACGTCGCCGCGATCGCGATGCTGGCCGGCATCCATCGCGCCCAGCGCGACGGCGTCGGCTGCGACGCGGACGTGTCGCTGTTCGAGACGGCGCTGTCCGAGCTCATGTACGTCGGGACGTGGGCCGCCACCCACGGGCACATCACGCCGCGGCGGGCCAACAGCGCGCACCCCTCCATCGTCCCCTTCCAGGCGTTCGCCACCGCCGACGGCCACATCACGATCGCCGCGGGCAAGGAGCGCTTCTGGCGGGACCTGTGCGTGGCGATCGAGCGCCCCGACCTGCTCGAGGATCCCCGCTACGCGAGCTTCGCCGGCCGCGACGACCACCGCGATGTGCTCCTCGCCGACCTCGACGCGGTCTTCGCCTCCCGGCCCTCCGACCACTGGGTCACCCTGCTCGTCGACGCGGGCGTCCCCGTGGGCCGCGTGAACGACGTGGCCGAGGCGCTCGAGGATCGCCAGACGCTCGCTCGCGACGGCGTCGTGCAGTACGAGCACCCGAACCTCGGCACGGTCCGCCAGGCCGCCACCCCGCTGCGCCTCAGCGGTGAGCTGCCCGTGCCCACCCGCGCGCCGTTCCTCGGCGAGCACACCGAGGACATCCTGAGCGACGTCTGCGGCTACAGCGCCGAGCAGACCGCGGCGCTGCGCGACGCGGGCGCGTTCGGCAAGCAGCTCGCCCGGTAGGTCACGTCAGGAAGTTCGGGGCGGCCTCCCGGGCGCTCTCCGCGCGGCCTTTCGGCTCCTCCCATTCCTCCTGGCGGCCCAACGCGGTGAGGTCGAGGAAGGCGTAGGAGCCGCCCGTCCACTCCCCGCCGCGCCCGAAGGACGAGTACGTGTGGAAGACGCGGTCCTCGACCCGCAGGAAGCAGCTCAGGCCCGGCTGCTCCATCGGCTGGTCGCCCTCGAAGTAGTAGCCGGTGCCGGCGGCCTCGTGCTCCTCGCGCGACCTGTAGTTGTAGGCGAGTGGCGCGACCGACTCGTCGAGCGTGACGCCGAAGTCGAGGTTGAAGTCGCTGCCGAACGAGGAGTACCACGGGAACGTCCAGCCCCGCTTGGCCTTGTAGCGGTCGAGCTTGTCGATCGGCGCGCGGGAGACGTAGGCGAAGGTGGTGTCGCGGACCTCCAGCTGGCGGCGCATGCCGTCGGAGACGTTGTCCGCGCCGGCGGTGCAGCTGGGGCAGCCGTCCTCCCACTCCGGGCCGAACATGAAGTGCCCGACGATGAGCTGCCGGCGCCCCTCGAAGAGGTCGGCGAGGCTCGCCGGGCCGTCGGTGCCCTCGAACCGGTAGTCCTTGTCGATCTCGACCATCGGCAGCTCGCGGCGACGACTCGTGAGCGCGTCGCGCTGCCGGGTCATGCGCTTCTCCTCCGCGAGCAGCTCGGTCCGGGCGGCGAGCCACTCCTCCCTGCTGACGATCTCGGGAAGGCTCATGCGCGGCTCCTCTCGTCGGGTGTCTGGCTACAGACGACCGACAAGCGCCGGACTCATCTGCGGCTACGTGTCCGAGGACCGCCGGCGGCGCGACTGCGACGCGTTGAAGCGGGCCTTCGTGCGTGCCGCGACGCGCTCGAGCTGCCGCCCCCGGGTCCCGGCGCCCTCCTTCACCTCGTCGTGGCTGTCGACCTCGTCCTTGCGCCGCTTGGCGACAGCGCGTAGGAGGCGGAGGTGGCGATCGCTCAAGGAGTGACGTCGAGCGGGTTGCGCAGCGAGACGGCCACGGCCGCAGCCATGATCTGGGCCTCGGGCGAGTCGGTCGAGAGGCGATAGCCGACGAGCTCCACGATGTCCCCGACCTGGTGCAGGTCGTCGCCGCATGCGGGACACGCGACCAGGACGGCTGCCGCGGCGTTCGTGAAACGCAACCGGCAGGATGGGCAGCAGCTTCGGGTCATGACCGACCCTTTCTCTCGACGTCCAGGACCCCAGCCTATCGGTCGGCCCGCGGTGTCCAGAATCCCGACGCCGCTCCACCGCATAGAATGCGCGTGGGAGCGTGCCCGTCGGCGCCCCACCTCCGACGAGCGTCCGAGCGGACGTTCGGAAAGGACGCATGATGGTTCCGAAGCCAGAATCGGACAGATCGGTTGCGGCCCGCCGCCGCCTGACCGAGAAGATGCTCCGACTCGATCAAGCGATCGACAAGCAGCAGCCAGGGAGCCCGAAGCGGCTCGATCTGCTGCGGGAGCAGGCGAACCTCAGCGACCAGCGTGAGGCCCTGATCTCCAACCGTCTCTGACGCCAAGTTGGCGCCGGCGCTACAGTTGGCAGGGAAGGCGCCGGACACAAGGTTCGGCGTAAGTAGTGTTCAGCGTCCCGCAGTCGTCGCCATCAGGCGTCTCCCGCGCTCGCTAGTTCACAGATCGCAGGAGAGCACACGCATGGCCACAGGAACCGTCAAGTGGTTCAACGACGACAAGGGCTTCGGCTTCGTCACCCCGGACGAGGGCGGCAAGGACCTCTTCGTCCATCACACCGGCATCAACGCCACGGGATTCAAGTCGCTGCCCGAGGGCGCGAAGGTCTCCTATGACGCTGAGGCCGGGGACAAGGGCCCCAAGGCCGTCAACGTCACGGCGCTCTAAGAGACGCATCGCGGCGCGGCTGACAGCCGCGCCGCACTCGTTTTCCGGCCTGCATCATTCCGTGCGCGCCCGGCGCGCCCGCAGGCCGTGCCACAGCAGCCACCCGCCCACGCCGATCACGGCGACCGTGACGAGTGGCTTGGAGAGCGGACCGATGACATCGGCGACGCGCTCCCACTGCGAGCCCAACAGATAGCCGACGGTCACCAGGACGGTGTTCCGGACGGCTGAGCCGACGAGCGTCAGCGCGCCCGCCTTGGCGTGCCGCCTCGTAGAGGAGCATCGCCCCGACGACCGATCCGGCCGTGCTCGTGAGGATCACGTCTCTCCCCACAGCCGCCAACCGAGCCCTGACGCCCGGGCCACGGGCCGCGCGACCGCCGCGCGCACCGCGTCCTCGCCCCCGGCGACGATGAGGTGGTCCTCGGCACGCGTCACCGCGGTGTACAGCAGCTCGCGCGTGAGGATCTGCGACGTCGGCTCGGGCAGCAGCACGGCCGCGGTCCCGAACTGCGACCCCTGGCTCTTGTGGACGGTCATGGCGTGCACGGTCTCCACGGCGCCGAGGCGCGCCGGGCTGTACTCGACGACCTCGCCGCGTCGCTCGAACGCGGCCGTGACCCTCCCCGGCCCGGTCGCGACGACGACGCCCGTGTCGCCGTTGTAGAGCCGCAGGCCGTAGTCGTTCTCGGTCACCAGCAGCGGACGTCCCGCGTACCAGCGACCCTCGCCGCCGAAGCCGCCGATCTCGGCCGCGAGCCAGCGCTCGATGCGGTCCATCCACGTCGCGACCCCGTGCGCGCCGAGGCGATGCGCGCACAGCAGCCGGAACGCCCCGAGCCGTGTGATCGCCCCGGCGGCGTCGCCGGCCCGCGCAGCGTCGATGACCGCGTGCGCCGCGTCGACCGCCGCGCGGCGCAGCGGCGCGAGCTCCTCGGCGTCGCCGTCGGTCACGTCGGCCTCGATCCAGGTCACGTCCTCCGAGGAGCGCAGGGCCACCACGGCCGCGTCGGCGTCGCCCCGGCGGATCGCCTCCGCGACGGTGGCGATCCCGCGGCCGTAGCGGTGCACCTGGTCGAGCACGACGATCCCCGCCCGCTCGTCCCCTGCGCCGACGATGTCGCCGAGCACCGCCCCGGCCTCGATCGACGTGAGCTGGCCGGGATCGCCGACGAGGACGAGCCGCGCATCGGGGCGGACCGCCTCGACGAGCCGCGACATGAGCGTCAGCGAGACCATCGACGTCTCGTCGACGATCACGACGTCGTGCGGAAGGCGGTTGGCGCGCTCGTGGCGGAACCGGCTGTTGCTGTCGGGCCGCCAGCCCAGCAGCCGGTGCAGCGTCGACGCGTGCAGCTCGAGCAGCCCATCGCGGATCGACTCGTCGACATCGAGGGCGACCGCCTGCCCGTGGACGGCCTCCTCCAACCGGGCCTGTGCCTTGCCAGTCGGCGCCGCCAGCGCGACGAGCGGCGGCGGCGCCCCCGCCGCGCGGGCCTGCTCGGCCAGCAGCGCGACGATGCGGGCGACGGTCGTCGTCTTGCCCGTGCCGGGACCACCCGCCACCACCGTGAAGCGTCGCGTGACCGCCGACCGGCCCGCCCGCGCCTGCAGCCCGGTGGGGTCATCCGAGAACAGGCGCCCGACGCCCTCGTCGAGCAGCGCCTCGTCGACGCCGGGCACGGGTGCTGCGGCGAGCTCACGCAGGTCGGCAGCGACCGCGCGCTCCTCGCGCCAGTAGCGATCGAGGTACAGCGCGCCGTCGACGAGCCGCAGCGGCCGGCTGGCCGGGGCGTCCTCGCCGACCGCGACGAGCCTGCTGCGCGCGAGGCGCCGCTCCCACGCGGCGGGCTCCGGCCACGGCAGCCCCGCCACGTCGACGTCCTCGTCCTCGTCCACCGCGGCGGTCTCCCGAGCGGTCGCCAGGTCGACGTGCACGTGCCCCATGCGCGGCCCGCGCACCGCGAGCGCCGCGGCGAGCGCGACCTCTGGATCGTCCTCCCCGGCCAGCCGGCTCAGGCGCAGCGCGACGTGGACGTCCGCAGCACTCAGCACGCCCGCCTCGTTGAACGCGCGCAGTAGCCCGGGCGCGCGCAGCGCGATGCCGGGGGCGAAGGGATCGGTCTCCGCGAGGCTCATCTGGCGTCCAGGACGTCGCTCAGCCGGGTCACCAGCGCGGCCGCGGGGCGCCACGCGAACACACCGCACGGCGCGTCGCCCACCACCGGCGTGTCGGGTCCCACCATGCCGCGCAGGAAGAGGTACAGCACGCCCGCGAGGTTGCGCTCGGGGTCGTAGCCGGGCAGGCGCCAGCGCAGGAAGCGGTGCAGCACGACCGTGTAGAGCAGGGCCTGCAGCACGTAGTGCGACCGGCGCATCTCCTCGGCCAGCACGCCGGGGCGGTAGTGCCAGGCGCTCAGATCCTCGCCGGGCGCGCCGAGCCAGTTCGTCTTGTAGTCGACGACGGCGTATCGGTCGCCACGCCGGACCACGAGGTCGACGCTGCCCGTCAGGTAGCCCCGGAAGCGGCTGCGCAGCGCTGGGTCCTCGAGGCGCTCGGCGTAGCCGGCGAGGTCGGGGTCATCGCGCAGCACGGCGCCGATCGCCGAGAGGTCGACCCGGCCCGACGGCACGTCCCCGCCCGCCAGCGGCAGCTCGAAGTCCAGCTCGTCCAGACGGTCGGCCCGCGCGACGTCGCGCAGCCGCGCGCCGCCCAGCAGCGGGCCCAGCGGCGTCTCGATCACGGCGCCGAGCCCGTCGAGCACGACCGCGCGCTCGCCCACCTCCACCGCCCTGCGGGCCTGCACCTCATCGATCCGCCGCCCGAGCTCGGCCTCCAGGTCCGTCGTGGCGAAGTCGGTCGCCTCGAAGACGCGGTGCACGAACGTCCCGACGTGCACGCCCGACGGCATGTCGGCCAGCAGCGAGGGCACCGCGCGCAGCGCCGGCTCGTCGGCGCCGTCCTGCACGACCGGTGGCGGGCCGGCAACGTCTCCCTCGTCGGTGACGAGGTGCTCCTCGGGCTCGCTTGCCACACGGGCGTCGTGCGCCTCGTACGCGCCCGCCGTGATGTCGCTGTAGGAGGTCCGCCGCCAGCCCCAGTCCAGGATGCGGTCGAAGCGCGCCGCGACGAGCTCCGCCGTCGCAGGTCGCGGGTCGGCCCACGCCGCCTGCGCGCCGGGCGCGGCGTGCTCGACGCTGATGCACCCCGGCGCCAGCGCCGCGAGCTCCTCGAACCTGGCCGTCGCCGCGGCGTCGCTCGGGGTCGTGGCGCCCTTCGGCGGGATCGTCCCGTCGGGCCCGTGGCTGAACACCAGCCGGCCGAGCGCGGAGTTGCGACTGTCCCACGACCCCGCCCACCAGACGACGGCCTGATGCTGCGCGCGGGTCAGCGCGACATACGCCAGCCGCAGGTCCTCCCCTCGCTGCTCGGCCTCGTGCTGGCGGCGGTGCTCGGCGAAGTCCACGCCGCCCATGCCGACGTCGACGACCCGCTTGTCGTCCCGCGACGGATCATGGAAGAAGATCGGCTGGGGATCGCGCGGGATGTACCCCGGTTCCCAGAGGTACGGGAACAGCACGATCGGGAACTCCAGGCCCTTGCTGCGGTGGATCGTGAGGACCTGGACCGCCTCGGCGTCGGACTCCAGGCGCCTGCTGCGCTCCTCGTCGGTCGTGTCGTCGCCCGCGTCGGCGATCTGGCGCCGCAGCCACCCGGCGAGCGCCGTGACGCCCGCCTGCTCGGCCATCGCCGCCTCGTGCAGCAGCTGGGCGACGTGGCGCAGGTCGGTCAGGCGACGCTCGCCGTCCTGTGTGCGCAGCACCCGCTCGGGAAGCCCCTCGACGAGCGTCACCGTCTCCGCCAGCGCGGCGACCCCGCGGGTGCGCAGCAGTCGCGCCCAGGCGTGCAGCCGCCGGTGCAGCTCCTCGAGCTCGTCCTCGCCGGCGGACGCGAGCCGCTGCGCCGTCCAGCCCAGGAACGGCGTCAGCGCGGCGGCACGGGCCCGCGGCGCGTGGGACGGCCGCTCCAGCGCCTCCAGCAGCCGCAGCCAGTCGCGCGCGGGGGTCGTCCCGAACACGCTGCCGGCGCCGTTGATCACCGCGGGGATGCCGACGTCCTCCAGCGCGTCGCGGACGAGCGCGGCGTTGCGGTGCGTGCGCACGAGCACCGCGACGTGGCCGGGGCGCACGCGCTCGTGGCGCAGCGGCTCGCCCGCCTCGTCGCGGATCTCGATCTGCGCCTCGGACGCCAGCAGCCCGGCGAGGTCGGCCGCGAGGTCGGAGGCGATGTGCTCCCGCGCCGACGCGTTGCTCACGCTGCCCCCGCGCGTGCGCTTCAGGCCAGGGTCGTCACGGTGCACGACGCGGATCGCAGCGGGGCGGACTCGGGCGCCCCGGTGAGACGCGGCGTGACGTTGCCCGGCGCCGCCTCGACGGGCAGGTAGACGATCCCCTCATGCCCGAGCCGGGCGTCGCCGAACAGCGCGCCGTAGGCGTCCAGCAGTCCCTGGTCGCTGCGCCAGTTGACCGCGAGCGTCGCGCGGGTGGCGGCAGCGCGGGCGGCCTCCAGATAGGCGTAGACGTCGGCGCCCCGGAAGGCGTAGACCGCCTGCTTCGGGTCGCCGATGAGCACGAGCGTCACGTCCCCGGTGCCGAACGCGCGGCGCATGATGTCCCACTGGACGGGGTCGGTGTCCTGGAACTCGTCGACGAGCACGACGCTGTAGCGCTCGCGCAGGCGCGCCGCCGCCGCGTCGCTCTTCAGCGCCTCGTCCAGGCGCGTGAGGAGGTCGTCGTAGGTCATGACGCCCATCTCTCGCTTGCGCCGCTCGAGCTCGGTGCGCACCGCCTCGGCGAGCCGCACGCGCATCGCCTCCACCGTGTTCTCCGGCGCGTTGGCCGGTTCCAGCGGCGCCGCCGGGTTCGCCACGGCGGCCTCCGCGATCCGCATCGCCTCCTTGCGGTCGAAGTCCGGTGTGTCACGACTGTGGAAGCGGCGCACGTAGAGGTCGTCGACGACGTCGGAGAGCAGCTCGCGGACGTCCTCGACGAAGACGGCGTCGGGCTCGACGTCGCCGTCGATCCCCAGCCCCCCGAGGACCTCCTGGCAGAAGCCGTGCGTCGTGGCGATCGTCGCGCCGTCGAACCCGGCCAGCGCCCGCTGCAGGCGCCGGTGACGCACCGCGACCTCCGCCAGCGGGCCGTCCGCCAGCAGGTTCACGAGCGTGTCGGTCCCGGGCGGCGCGCCCGCCATCGCGCGGGCCAGGCCCTCCTCGGCCGAGGCGAGGCGCTCCCAGACGCGCTCACGGAGCTCCCCGGTGGCCATCCGCGTGAACGTCACGAGCAGCAGCCGGTCCAGCGGTGTGCCCTCCGCGACATACCGGGTCGCGAGCGCCGCGATCGTATACGTCTTGCCCGTCCCCGCGCTCGCCTCGAGCACGGTCACGCCCGAGGGCAGCGGGCCGCAGACGTCGAACGGCGCGACAGCGGTGCCGAGGTCGCTCACGAGTCCAGCACCTCCTCGCTGACCAGCAGCCCGGACCACAGACGCCGCGAGAGGCGCCCGAAGCGCGTGAGCTCGGCGTCGTCCCAGCCGATGCCCGCCTCGCCGGCGGCCGGTGGGTCGGCCATGAGCTCCTCGAGCGTCAGCACGCCGCCGAACACCAGCTGATGGTCGGGCTCGGCGTCCTCGCGCGGGAACGCCCAGCCGGACTCCCAGGCGCCGCGCGCGGCCTTCTCGGCGTCCTGCCCCGCCTCGACCGCCGCCGCGTACGCGGCCGACGTCAGGCACGCGATCGGCAGAGGCTCGCGCAGGCCGCGGTCCCACAGGTCCACGATGCGCTCGAGTCCGACCCGAGCGCGCTCGGCCCCCACCGCCCGGATGCGCGACACCGTGATCCGCGCGCCGTCCGGTGCGCCCGAACGCGCACGCCCGACCGTGACCGCCTCGAACGGCCGCTCCGGGTGCGCGGCGGTGAGCGCGAGCAGCCGCACCCAGACCGCCAGCCGGTGGCGCGCACTCACCCGCGAGTAGGTCACCGTCCGCAGCATGTCGCCGCAGACGCCGGCGACCGTCCCGCCCAGGCCTCGGCCGCCGTCCAGCGCGACGCGCCCGTCGACGGAGCCGGGCTGCACGTCCCCGCCGAGGACCTCGCGGGCGGCGTTCGCGATCTCCAGCGCAACCGGCCGCACCCGCGCGATGACGGGCAGCGCCAGGCGGCCCGGCGGCAGCGCGCCGCGCGCGACCTCGGCCCGCTCGCAGTCCTCGATCGAGGCGCCAGCGAGCAGCCCCTCGACGATCCGGTTGCCGACGCCCCACTCCCCCAGCCCGTCGAGCTCGACGCTCAACGCGTCGGCGACCTCGTCGCTGTAGTCAGCGACGCTGATGTCCAGCCGCTGGCGCAGGAAGGCCCGGGCCGGCCGCTCGACGAAACGGACGAGGTCGTTGAGCTCGACCAGCCCGGGCGGGCGCGGCGGCAGCGGGCCGGGCAGGAACTCGGCCGCCGGATCGCGCTCGGCCTCCAGCGCACGCGCGCCCTGCAGCGTCACGGGGTCGAAGCTCCACGTCCGGTCGCCGACGAGGGCTCCGGGGAGGAAGTTGCGGGTGTCGAACGGCTGCAGCGGATGACGCACGACCACGCAGTCGCGGGCGCCACCGTCGCCGTCCGTGCGGACCGTGCGGTCGACGACGTCGAGCAGCTCGTTGACCGGCACCGCGGGCGGGCGCTGTGCGTTCGTGCGCTCGTCGTTGCCGGTGTAGGTGATCACGAGCCGGTCGGTGGCCGACAGCACGGCATCGAGCAGGAGCTGGCGGTCCTCGCTGCGTGGGTCGCGGTCCCCGACGTGCGGGGCGCGGAGCATGAGGTCGTCCCCGTCGCGCGGGGACTTGCGCGGGAACACGCCCTCGTCCATCCCGAGCAGGCAGACGACGCGGTGCGGCACCGACCGCATCGGCATGAGCGTGCAGATCGTCAGGTGCCCGGTGCGGAAGTTCGCGCGCGTCGGGCGCCCCTGCAGCCGCTCGGCCAGCAGCGCGCGGACCTCGGGCAGCGCGAGCTCGGCAGGGCTCGCGTCCGCCTCGCGGGCAACGTCAGCCAGGATGCGGTCGAGCTCCGCGCGCTGCCAGGCGTCGCGCCGGCCGGTCGCCGTCAGCGCGTCGACGGCCCCGGCGATGCCCGCCAGCCAGGCGTCGATCCTCCCCGCCGTGCCCAGCGTGTCGAGTGCCGCGCCCAACCGGTCGACGAGCTCGGCGAAGCGCCCCGCGAGCTCGATGTCGCTCGAGTCGACGTCGTCGAGCGGGAGCACCCCTTCGAACAGCCGCTGGCGCTCCTCGGTCATCGCCACGCCGACGAGCACCCGATCCAGCCCGGCGCTCCAGGTGCCCGCGGGCAGCACGTCGAGCTTGAACGGCGCCCGGTGCTCGGCGTCGAGCCCCCAGCGGATCCCGCTCTCGGACACCCAGCTCTCGATCCGCGCGACATCGTCGTCGTCGAGGTCGAAGCGCCGGCGGACGGGCTCGCGGTCGATGAGGTCGAGCACCTGCGACGCCGTGACGCGCTCGCCGGCGAGCTCGACGAGCCGGGCGACGACGCCGAGCACCGGGTTCGTCTGGCGCAGCGCGCGGTCCGCGAGCCGCACGCGCAGGTCAGGCGGGCGGACGTCGTCGGGCAGCGCGTCCGCCTCGTCGTCCTCGGCGGCCACCTCACCGGCGCCGAACGTCGCCTGGATGAGCGAGGCGAACGTCTCGATGTCCGGGCACATCACGATGACGTCGCGGGGCTCGAGCGTCGGGTCGTCCTCGAGGAGGTGCAGGATCGCGTCGCGCAGCACCTCGACCTGCCGCGCGCGGCCGTGGCACGCGTGCACCTGGATGCTGCGGTCGGCGGCGTCCACGAGCGGGCGCTCGTCGGCCTTGCGCGGCAGCGGCGGGCCGGGTGGCTCACGGTCGGCGTGCACGTCGGCCTGGATGCGCGCGAGCAGCGTGGCGCCCGCGTCGGCGACCGGGTGGTGGTGGTCGACGCGCTCGGCGGCTCCGAGGACGAGCTGCATCTCGCGTGCGTCGCCGCCCCAGGACGCCAGCAGACGGCTCACCGGCAGGTCGGCGGTCGGGTCGCGGTCGCGCCGCACGATCGGCGGGTGCTCCGCGCGGGCGATCCGCTCCCACAGCCCCGGCGACGGGTGCAGCAGGAACAGGTGCACGTCGCGGCCGTCGGCGATCGCGCGCAGGACCTGCAGGTGCCCCGCGGGCAGCCGGGTGAGGCCGAAGATGCCGAGGCGGGGCGGGAGATCGAGCAGCTCGGGGTGCTCCCGCAGCCGGACACATGCGCCGTCGACGCGGGCGGCGATGTCGGGCACCGCGATCCGCGCACGCAGTCGCCGCCACAGCTCGGGCTGCCAGCGCTGCGCCGGGTGCAGCACGCCGCCCGCGCCATCGTCGTCGGCGCCGGCCGCCCACGCGCGGACCATCTCCGGGCGGTGCAGGGCGTAGCGGTCGAAGAGCTCGGCGAGGTGGCGCAGCGTCGCCAGGCGCCGCGCGCGCCGCACCGGGTCGGCGTTCGGACCCGGACCGCCGAGGTGGTGGGAGAGCGTGGCCAGCCACGGCGCCGCGAGCTGCTCCTCGACCACCTCCAGCAGCGGCCAGACCGCGCGCTCGGGCAGCCACGGGTCGGTGTCCGCGTCGATCCCGGACGCGATCGCGACGGCGTCGCCGACGAGCCGGCGCGGCGAGGGGAACTCGACGTTGGCGCACACGCCGTCGGCATGCCCAGCCGACGCGCCCAGACGGTCCGACATCCGCTGCGACAGCCAGCGCTCCATCCCGCGCGTGGGCACGGCGACGACCTCCGGCGCGAACGGGTCGTCGGGCGGCTGTGCGAGCAGGTCGCGCAGCGCCTCGACCAGGCCGTCGGCTCGCTCTGCTCTGTGGACGTGCAGCATCGTCGTGGTCAGTACCAGATCACCTGGCGGTCACCGTGCGATGCCGCCGCGGGGAACGATCGCGCGTCCCCGGCGGCGAAGCGCCGGGCGCTCCACGCGACCGCCGCCGCGTCGAGCACGTCGGCCACGGGCACCACGCCGGCGTCGCCGAGGTCGTCGGGAAGGACGATCCCTGCACGTGCGAGGGCGGCGCGGCGGTCCATCTGCCCGTTCCACGTCGTCTTCGCGGCGCGCATGTGACCGCCCGCGAGCGCGACGAACGACACCTCCGGGTGCACCTCGATGAGCCGCCGGTCCGCGTCGGCGACCCCCGCGACGACCGCGATGTTCGCGCGCAGGCCCCACGCCTGCTGCGATATCCCCTTCTCCGCGCGCGCGGCGGCGAGTGCGTTGGCCTCTGCGTAGGTCCCTGCCGCGAGCACCGCGGCGGGCGGCGTCATGAAGACGCTGTTGCGCCGCGCGCCGACGAACGCCCGCGCCTCGGCGTCCGCCGCGCGTGGTCCGGCCTCGGGCAGCCCGATCGGCATGTCGACGCCGACGCAGGCCGCGTCCGGGACGGCGCCGACGAGCACGGCCAGATCGCGGTCGGCGAGCACCCGCGGGCGGGCGCCGGGCGCCAGGACGACGGCGACCCATCGCGGCCGGGCCCAGTCGATGCCGAGGACGGTGCGCTGCGCGGTCACACCACCATGGTCGCGGGCGTACGGGCGGATCTGACAGCCGAGCGGCTCGCCTACACCGCGAGCACGTCCGGCGCGCGGTGTCCGGGCTCGACCCCGTCGATGATGAAGGCGGTCCCGTCGGAGTTCTCGGTCCGCAGCGGCAGGATCGCCTGGTAGGCCGGGGACTCGTACCACGCCGTCGCAGCCGCGCGGTCGGGGAACTCGATGACGACGATCGTCCCCGGGAACGCATCCTCGCGGACCTCCGGCACCGCGCCGTGGACGATGAAGCGGCCACCGAAGGGCTCGAGCGTCGCATCGATGCGATCCAGGTACTCGACGATCTCGGGGCCGACTTCGACGGCGCGCAGGTGGGCGATGGCGTAGGCGGACATGGGCTCCTCGGTCGTCGTTCCTGGTGACACCGGAGACGATCGCCGCCCGGGGCGCGCGGGTCGATGACCGCGCAGGTAAGGGCCGGGCCGCGTCGCCGCGGGCGGCCAGGAGGGCGTCGAGCGCATGCACGCGCTGCTCCGCGAGGAGCTGCGCACGATCCTCATGCTGCTCGGCGTGCCCTCGGTGCGCGCGCTGGACCGGAGCCTGCTCCAGGCCGCCGCCTGAGTCAGGCGGCATCGGCCAGCGGCTCGTCGAGGTCGACGACGACCGCTGAGCTTCGTGGCGTGCCACAGGAAGACGACCGATCGCTCGGTGTACTCGACGTCGTCGGGCTCGGCGAACTCGCCGTCGGTGATCAGCTGGCGGAAGGCCCGCTCGGCGCTGTGGTGACGCGTGGTGGGGTGCATGGGAGGACGGTCCCAGGCGGCACGTTGCACGGGGCGCGCGCAATGTGACAAGTGTGTGTCAGAGCGGTACGGCTGCTGCGACGACCGTTCCGCGCCCCGGCGGGCTCACGACGGTCAGCGTCCCGCCGGCGGCCTCAGCGCGGTCACGGAGCCCGAGGATCCCGGTGCCGCTGTTCGGATCCGCCCCCCCGCGACCGTCGTCGGACACCTCGCAGCGCAGCATCCCGCCGTCGCGACGCACCGAGACGTGCACGCTGGTGGCCGCCGAGTGCCGCGTGACGTTCGTCAGCGCCTCGGACACGATGTAGTACGCCGTCGCCTCGCTGTGATGCGGCAGCCGCTCGTCGGGGATGTCGATCTGCACCGGCAGCAGGAGCCGCTCGGTCAGCGCCTCCAGCGCAGGGCGCAACCCACGCTCGCTCAGGATCGCCGGGTGGATACCCCGGGCGATCTCGCGCAGCTCCTCCAGACCGGTGTCCAGCTCGCGCATCGCGTCCTCGAGCAGCAGCGTCGCCGCTTCCGGGTCGTTCCCCTGGCGCGCGCGCGCGAGACGCAGCTTCAACGCAACCGACACCAGGCTCTGCTGCGCGCCGTCGTGGAGGTTGCGCTCCAGGCGCCGCCGCTGCTCGTCGCCCACCATCACCAGACGTGCGCGCGACGCGATGAGGTCCTCGCGCGCCTGCGCGCTGGCGACGGCCAGGGACACCAGCTCGCAGAACGCGCCGAGCCGGTTCTCGGTCTCGGGCGGCAGCGGGTCCTCGCTGCCGATCGCCACCGCCCCCCACAACATCCCCAGGACGACGATCGGCGCGGCCGCCGTCGAGCGGTACCCACCGCGGAACATCGCCTCCGCCGTCTGCCCGGACAGCACGCCCCAGTCGTCCACGCGCGCGGGTGTCTCGAACTCCCGAACCCGCCCGAGCGCGGAGTGGATCTCGGCCGACAGCACCGCGCCGAGCTGAAACACGTCGATGCCGTCGCGATTGTGGCGCCCGACGATCGTCGCCGAGCCGTCGCCCTCGTAGCGCACGACGACCGACGCGTTGACCTCCAGGACCCGCGCGCACTCCTCCGAGACGGCCATGAAGACCCGCTCGGGCGTGACCTCGGAGGCGACGAGCGTCGCGACGCGACGCAGCGAGCGCTGTTCGGCCGCCAGCCGGCTGATCTCGGCAAGCTTCGCACCCGGCTCGACGGGCAGCGCGCGCTCGCCCGACTCGTGCCGCGGGGCCCGGTCGGTCAGGTCGATCCCCGTCGTGACGAGCGCCTGCTGGACACCGTCGTCGCCGACCATCGGCCGGTTGGACCAGGCGATGAGCCGCCGCCCGCCGTCCTTCGCCATCCAGTGCCCGACCTGCGGGCTGGACGTCCGAGCCGACCAGACGTAGGCCAGGAACTCCCCGAACGCGTCGCGCTCCTCGGGCGGGATGACCACGTCGCGCGCGTTGCGGCCGATGACCTCGTCGCGCGTGAACCCCGTCGCGCGCTCGCACGCCTCGTTGAAGAGCAGGATCCGACCGTCGCGGTCGTAGACGCAGACCAGCGACTGGGTCGTCTCGGTCAGGATCCGCGCGAACGAATCACCGACGACGAACTCCTCGGTCTCGGGCTCCTCCTCCATGTGCGCTGGGAGGATCTTGGAAACGGTGGGCCGCGGCAAGCGCGGCGCGTCAGTCGTGTTCGGGGTCCGGCACGACCATCGTCGGGATCTGCGCGCTGTGCACGAGACCCGCGGAGACCGAGCCGAGGAGCACCGAGGTGACGCCGCCGCGCCCGCGCGAGCCCGTCACGAGCAGGACAGCGCCCTCGGCCTCGGCGATGTCGAGGATCCCCTCGTGCAGCGAGCCGGCGATGCGATCGGAGCGACCACGCGCCGTCGCCCCGGCGCCCTCGGCGATCTGCACGCCCTCGTTCGCCGACGCGGCCGACTGCTCGGTCATCCAGCCCTCGACCTTCGGCGCCATGTCGATCGGTGGCCCGGCCCCCGCCATCACGCCGACGGCGTAGTCGGGCGAGGTCCAGACGTTCAGCACGACGATCGTCCTGCCCGGGACGAGGCGGGCGGTCGTCTCGACGGCGGCGCGTGCGGCGCCGGACCCGTCGTAGGCCACCAGGACCGGGCCGTCGCCGGTCGCGGCATCGCCGGGAACCACGAGGACAGGCCGATCCGCGCGATGCAGCAGCGCGGTCGACGTGGAGCCCAGCAGCACCCGCTTCAGGCCGCCGCGACCGCGGGTGCCGGTCGCGATGACGTCGGCGTCCCACGCCTCTGCCGCCTCCAGGACGCCGGCGACCGTGCCCGCTTCGCCGCGAGCGCGCGCCACCTCGGCATCGGCCGTCAGACCGGCGTCCGCCAGACCCTTGGCCGCGCCCTGCGCGGTCGCGAGCGCCTCGCCCTGGGAGGTGTCCTCGAACTCCTGCCAGGAGGCGTCGTCGAGCCCGACGTAGCCCACGCCACCCGCGGAGGCCAGTGCGATCTCCATCTCCAACGGCCCCTCGTAGACCGTGAGCACGCGCGCCTGCGCCTCGGGGAACAGGGCGGGAACCGAGTGCAGGACTCCCTGGCCGGCGGGGGAGCCGTCGTAGGCGATGAGGATGCGCATGCACGCACGGTCGCAGGTCGGGGCGTCCGAGTCCGCCCTGAGACGCAGACCTCGAGAGACCGTGGGGGGATGCCGGGGTTGCCGGCGCTGGGTACCGTCCGGGCGTGGCCGTGACGGACCATCCGGTGCAGGACGAGGTCCGGCGCCCCGTCCCGCCGCTGGCGCTCATCGTCGCGCTCGTCGCGGTGATCGTCGACCCGGCCCCGGTGGGCTCCGTGGTGCTCGCCGCGATCCCCGCCGCCGCGTTCGCCGCCTGGGCCTGGGTGCCCCGTGTGCCCATCGTCGCCGTCGCGGTGACGGTGGTCGCCTCCGTCGTGATCGCCGTCCGGCCGGGGCATCTCGAACCGCTGCTGTTCGAGCTCTCGATCCTCGCGTTCGTCGTCGGTGCGTGGGTTCCGGCGCTGCGCCTGTCCCTGCCGCTCGGCCTCCTGACGCTCGCCGGTCCCGTGATCGTCTCGCTCACCGCGCCCGCGGACGAGGACTTCGGCGTCGGGGTCTGGATGCTCGGGATCGCGTTCCCGTGGATCGTCTCGCGGGCGGTGCTGCGACAGATGCAGCTCGCCGCGCAGCTGGACGCGACGCGCCAGGAGCTCGCCGAGCAGGCGCTCGTCGCGCAGCGGCGGGAGATCGCGCGCGACGTCCACGACCTCGTCGGGCACGGCCTGGCGGCGATGATGCTGCACGTGACCGGGGCCCGGCACGTGCTGCGGCGGGATCCCGATGCCGCCGAGGAGGGGCTCCGGGCGGCCGAGGAGCAGGGACGGCGGAGCATGCGCGAGCTGCGCCAGACGCTGACGTTCCTGCGCGACGACGAGGGGGTCGCCCCACCGGTGCCGACGACGCGCGACATCTCCACCTTGGTCGACGACGCCTGCGCCGGCGGCCTGGCCGTCGAGCTGCGCGTGCGCGGGGACCTGTCGTCCGTCGATCCCAGTGTCGGCGTCGCGGCGTACCGCATCGCACAGGAGGCACTGGCCAACGCTGCGCGCCATGCGCCGGAGGCGCGGACGGTGCTCGGCGTCTCGCGCGCAGGCGACGAGCTGCTGCTCGACGCCGAGACGACCGGGCGACTGTCATCTGGCTCCGGTGGTTCCGGCTACGGGCTCGTCGGGATGCGCGAGCGGGCGACTGCGCTCGGCGGCGACCTCGTGGCCGGCCCGATGCCCGGCGGCTGGCGCGTGACCTGCCGGCTCCCGGTCGAGGCGCCCGCGTGATCCGCGTCGCCCTCGTCGACGACCAGGCGATCGTCCGGGCCGGCGTGGCGCGGATCCTCTCGCCGGAGGATGGGTTCGACGTCGTCGCCGAGTGTGCCGATGGTGCGGAGGCCGTGGAGCGGCTGCCCGGGTTGGGCTGGATCTCGTCCTCATGGACATCCGCATGCCGCGGATGGACGGCATCGAGGCGACGGCGCAGCTGCCCGACGTGCCGGTGCTCGTCCTGACGACGTTCGGCGAGGACGAGGTGCTCTGGGCCGCGCTGCAGGCCGGGGCCGCCGGGTTCGTGCTGAAGGACTCCTCGGCCGAGGACCTCATCGCCGCCGCCCGCGCGGTTGCCGGCGGCGCTGCGTGGTTCGACCCCGCCGTCACGCCGCGCGTCCTCACGCAGTACCGGCGGCTCGTCGCGCCCGCGTCGCGGGAGGTGGCGCGGATCGACGCGCTGACCGATCGCGAGCACGACGTCCTGCGGCTGATGGCGCGTGGTGCGACGAACGCGGAGATCGCTGCTGAGCTGTTCGTCGCCGGGGCGACGGTCAAGACGCACGTCGGGTCGATCTTCCTGAAGCTCGGCGTGCGCGACCGCCCGGCGGCGATCGTCTTCGCCTACGACCACGGGGTCGTGACGCCGGGGGCTCCGCCCGCGGGCTGAGATGCGGTCGGGCCCGTGGGCCGATGTGCTGCGCGGCGCCCCGCTGCAGTGTCTCGGGGCATGGACGGCACAGCGATCGAGGTCACCGACCTCCGCAAGGACTACGACGGCCGGCCGGTGCTCCGTGGCGTGGACTTCAGCGTCGCGGACGGCGAGATCTTCGGGATTGCCGGGCGCAACGGCGCGGGCAAGACGACGACGGTCGAGGTGGTGCAGGGGCTGCGCTCAGCGGACAGTGGCGTGGTCCGGGTGCTCGGGTTGGATCCGGTGCGGTCCCGCTCCGCGTTGCGCCCGTTGATCGGTGCGCAGCTGCAGACGTCGGCGCTGCCGGACCGGCTGCGGGTGGGCGAGGCGCTGCGGCTGTTCGCGGGGCTGGCCGGGGACGTCGTCGACTGGCGTTCGCTGGCTGCCGTGTGGGGCCTGGACGGGATGCTGCGCCAGGCGTTCGGGACGCTGTCGGGCGGTCAGCGCCAGCGGCTGTTCCTGGCGCTCGCGCTGGTCAACCGTCCCCGGCTCGTCTTCCTCGACGAGCTGACGCAGGGGCTCGATCCGGCCGCGCGGCGCGAGACGTGGGGGCTCGTCGAGCAGGCCCGCGATCAGGGCGCGACCGTCGTGCTCGTCACCCACGACATGGACGAGGCGGAGCGGCTCTGCGACCGCGTCGCGGTGATGAGCGACGGGGTCGTCGTCGCGTGGGGTGCGCCGTCGGAGCTCGTGGGGTTCGGCGGCCCGGTGGCGATGCGGTTCTCGTCGGCGTCGGCTTCTGTGCTGGAGGGGTTGGAGCGCGTGCCGGGAGTCGCCGAGGTGCGCTGGGACGGCCGCTTCGCCTCCGTGCGCGGCGAGTCGCGATCGGTCGTGCTCGTGGCCGCCGAGCTCGCGCGGCGCTCCGTGGGCGCCGAGGACTTCACGGTCGTGCGGCCGACGCTGGAGGACTCGGTCGTGGCGATGCTGGACGGAGGTCTGTGATGGGACGTCTCGCTGCCGTGGAGGCCCGGCTGCTCGCGCGCGACTGGACGGTGCTGGTCTTCGCCTTCGTCTTCCCGGCGTTCTGCATGGTCGTGCTCGCGGGGGTGTTCGGCGATCACCCGGACGACGGGTTCGGCAACGTGCGACCCGACCACTACTACGTGGTCGCGTCACTGGGTGTGCCGGTCATCGCGCTGTGTCTGGTCGGTCTGCCGGTGTCCCTGGCGTCGTACCGGGAGCGCGGGGTGCTGCGGCGCTTCGAGGCGTTCGGGGTGCCGGCGTGGCGGGTGGTGTCGTCGCAGGCGCTCGTCACGCTCGGGCTGATCGTGGTCGGCGGCGTCGTCGTGCTCGCGCTGGCGTCGGTGACGTACGGCATCCCGAGCGTCGTGTACGGCTGGCAGACGGTCGTCGGCGCGGTCGTCGGCGTCGTGTGCCTGCTGCTGCTCGGCGTCGTCATCGGGCTCGCGGTGCCGTCGGCGCGTGCCGCGCAGGCCGTCGGGCTGCTGGCGTTCTTCCCGCTCTACCTGCTCGGTGGCGGCGGACCGCCGCGGGGTGTCATGACGGGGGCGATGCAGTCCGTGGCCTCCGCGCTGCCCTCACCCATCCTCGCCGTGACGGATCCCTGGCTCGGCGAGCACGCGTTCAGCGGGCAGCTCGTGGCGCTCGGGCTGTGGGCGGTCGCGGCGCTCGCCGCCGCCGCGGCGCTCGCACGGCGCGCCTAGCCGGCTCGAAGGCCCTTTCCCGGGGTAGAAGCCGTGATCGTGCTGTGCGCCCTGCGGGGGGCGCCGACGAGAGGAGAGGTCATGGCTTGCATCGCGTCCCTGCGCCGCCGCGCCTGGATGGTCGCGGCCGCGCTTGCGGCCACCGGGTCCCTGCTGCTGGGCGCCGCATCCGCCCACGCCGCGCCGCCCGGCAACTACACGGGCACCACGAGCGATGGCGGCTCGTGGGTCGCCGACCTCCCGGCCAACTGGAACGGCACGCTGCTGCTCTACAGCCATGGCTACGGGACCACCGATCCGGCCGACGCGCCCGACGACGACACGAAGGCCGCCCTGCTCGCACACGGGTACGCGCTCGCCGGGTCAGGCCTGGGGCCACCGAGCGGCTCGCTGTGGGTGCTCGGGACGGCGGTCGACGAGCAGTTCGAGACCCTCGCACAGGTCGAGAAGACGGTCCTGCCACGCAAGCCCGACCACGTCCTCGCTGTCGGCACGTCCATGGGCGGTTTGGTCAGCTCGCTCGAGGCGGAGCAGGGCAACGGGCGCATCGACGGCGCTCTGAGCACGTGCGGCATCGTCTACGGCGGGACCAACCTGTCCAACTACCAGCTCGACGGCGAGTACGCGATGAGCCGTCTGCTCGCGCCCGACCAGTCCATCAAGCTCGTCCGCTACGCCGACCAGGCGGAGGCCGCCGCCGCGGCCGGCCAGCTGCAGGCGATCGGCGTGCAGGCCCAGACGACGCCGGAGGGCCGTGCCCGCCTCGCGCTGGCGATGGCGTTCCTGAACACCACGGACTGGGCGCCGACGGCTCCGGCGCCGCCCGATCCCACCGACCCCGACGCCGTCGAGGCCGGGCAGTACGGCGCCGAGTTCGGCTTCCCGGCGTTCCCGATCATCCCGTTCACGGTCACCGGCCGGCAGCAGATCGAGGTCGCCGCGGGCGGCAACTCCTCGTGGACGAAGGGCGTGGACTTCGCCCGTGAGCTTCGCCGCTCGCCGTACCTGTCCACGGTGAAGGCGCTCTACGCCAAGGCCGGCCTGGACCTGTCCGCCGACCTGGCCACGCTGACCAAGGACGCCGACATCACCGCCGACCCGGCCGCGGTGGCCTGGTCGAGGCGCTACTCGGACCCGTCCGGGCGCCTGCAGGTCCCGACGCTGACGATGCACACGATCGGCGACAACCTCGTCCCCGTGACGGGCGAGAACCAGTACGGGCGCAAGGTGGCCCGGGCCGGCGCTGGGAGCCTGCTTCGCCAGGCCTATGTCTCACGGGCGATCCACTGCAACTTCACGCCGGCCGAGCTGGTGGCCGGCGTGCTGGCGGTGCAGCAGCGCGTCGAGGGCGGGCAGTGGGGATCGCTGGCGACGCCGGAGGCGTTGAACGCCAGCGCCGCTGGGCTCGGGCTCGGCGACTCGGCGTTCGTCGAGTATCAGCCGGGGCCGATGATCGGGCAGAACATGCGCGGCCTCCACGGGCACCGCGGGCACGCGCATCGGGCGCGAGACCGGATGCACTCGCGCTAGGACGTGCGCAGGCGGCGCCCCGCTGTGCTGCGGGGCGCCGCGCTGCTCTGCCACGCCACGGTGAAGCCCTTGCCGCTCGGGGTCAGCGTCGAGGGGAGCGCGCTCGCGGTCGAGGTGCTCTCGCGGTACGGGTTGCGGCCGGGACCGCCGCGGAACCGCCCACCGCCGAAACGGTCGCTCACGCTTGGTTGGAGCTGCATCGGGGTCGCGTCCCAGTGCTGATCGTCGATCGGCCCGGTGAGCCCCTTTGCCGTGGCTGTGGCGCTCGTGAACGTCACGGTGTCGAAGTCCGTGAGCGGAACGGCCTGGCACACGCCGTCGCCGACGCACGCCGACGGGGCCTCCGCGATCCACTCGGCCGACGACGTGTCCGGGTCGCTCATGGTCAGGGACTTCGTGACGCTCTTGCCGGTCGTCCGGTCCTTGATCCAGATCGAGACCTGCGTGCCCTTGACCTGGACGTAGGCGGAGATGGTGTCGCCGGCGTGGACGGTGAGACCCAGCCGGACCGGCGCGGCGGGCACGAGCTCGTACCAGGCGTCAGAGGCGCCGGTGCTGCCGGCGCACGCGGCCTCCGTGCCGACCTGCTCGAGCGCCTGGGAGGTCGCCGAAGCGCCACCGAGTCCGACCCAGAACGCGGCGTCACCTTCGCCGGAGTCGCAGTTCGCGTGGGCTGCGTCCATGTCCCGGAGACCTTCGAGAAGGCTCGTCCCGGTCGCGCTGTAGCCGGCCCAGTTGGAGCTGACCGCCGCGCCCGCCGGCGGGGCGCCGGCGGCGAACGCAGCGCAGACCGCGATCGCGGGGAGTGGAAGCAGTCGTCTTCGGAGCAACGTCGTGGCCGGCCTTCCGGTCGGAGGCGGCTTCGACTCTGCGGCGCCGTTGCTGATGGCGAGATCAGCTGCCGATGAGGAGATGCTGAGAACGCACGGACGCCGACCTGGTGGTCGGCGTCCGGGTCCGTCGGGGTGTTGTTCGGGGGTTAGAAGCCGGAGCCGAAGCCGCCGCTGTCGTAGCCGCCGCCGTCGTAGCCCCAGCCGCCGCTGTCGTAGCCGCCGCCGGTGCCGTCGCCGTAGCCGCTGCCGTCGCTGTAGGGGCTGGTGCCGTCGCCGTAGCCGGGGTCCCAGGGGTAGGTGCCGCTGTCGTCGCCGGTCTGCGGGACGGGGACCTGCTGCTGGTCGGGGGAGGGCGAGGTGGACTGCGACTGGTCGTCGCTGCCCTGCCAGGCGACCGTGAAGCCGGCGCCGTCAGAGGTCAGCGTCGACGGGATCGCGCTCGCGCTCGACGTCGCGTCGGTGCTCGAGCCGTCGAAGCCGCCGCCGAACTGACCGCCGCCGAGGCTGCCGGACATGCCGGGCAGCAGCTGCATCGGGGTCGCGGTCCAGTTGGAGTCGCCGATCGAGCCGGTGTGCCCGTTCGCCGTCGCGGACGACTTCGTGAAGTCGACGCTGCCGAAGTCGGCGAGCGGAACCGTCTGACAGCCGCCGCTGGTCCGCCGCTGGCAGGCGGAAGGAGCCTCGGCGATCCACTCGGCAGAGGAGGTGTCGGGGTTGTCCATCTGGAGCGTCTTGTCGAAGCTCTTGCCGGTGGTGTCGTTCTTGAGGTGGATCGAGACCTGGTTGCCGTCGACGCCGACGGTCGAGGAGATCTTGTCCCCGGGGTTGACCGCCATGTCGATGGTCACGGGAGCCGCGGGGACGAGCTCGTACCAGGCGGTGTAGACCGGGGTGCCGGAGTCGCAGTTGGCCTCGGTGCCGGTCTGCTCGAGGGCGCCCGAGCCCTGCGAGGCACCGCCGATGCCGATCCAGAAGGCGGCGTCGCCGGAACCGGAGTCGCAGCTGGCGGTCGGCTGGGTCCAGGACCCGGAGACCTTGGAGAACTGCGCGCCCGAGGCGGCGTAGCCGGCCCAGTTGGAGCTGGGTTCGGCGTTGGACGCGGCGGTCAGTGTGGCCGCGCCGGCAGCGCCAGGCGCGACGATCGCCGCGGCGCAGAACGCCAGCGCGGCGGGAGCAAGCAATCGTTTCTTCGTCATGTCGTGGTCAGCTTTCGTTGGGGAAGACGGAAGGTGGCCATGACTATGTGGGCACTCAGTAATCGCTGGGTGCGTGCGGGCTAACGGGGTGGTTAGCGGGGGCTGGGAGGACGCTGGGGGGCTCAGGCGGCCGCGACCGTGCGAGCCGACTCGAACAGCTCCTCGGGCATCCCCGCCTCGAGGCCCCACGTGAATGACACCGGGCGTGACCCTGTGGACGACACGTATCGAACGGGTCCAAGGCACACGTAAGGCGCCCCGATTCCGTTCTCTAAGGTCTTTCGCTCGCGGACAAACAGAACGATGTTGTGACCACGCGAGGCGTGCTCCTCGTAGCGCTGGATGGTCGGTGACCCGGCGCTTGCCGTCGACTGGGATTCCCAGTGGAAGAGCGTCGGTGAGATGGCGTAGTCCTGGTAGAGCGTCGTCGGCGAGTAGTCGCGCTCGGCCTTCTTGAGCGTCACGAGCAACACGTCCGTGGCAGCCGACGCGATGTGCCGCACGCCCTCGCGGAAATGCGGCGGCCTTGCCGGTGAACCATCGTCGTAGGCGCCGAGGATCTCATCGCGGCTGTACAACGCGTGGACATGCAGCGGGACCTCGGGCGCGATGCTGGACGGACGGGTGAGCACAGCGCTGCGCTCGTCCAGGACGCCCAGGAGTTCGACGATTTCCTCGCGGACGGCCACGTGACGCCATAGCGCCCGAAGCGAAGCGTCGAGATCCACGAATGTGCGCCGAGTTCCCCACATGTCGTAGTGGAGCATGAGCAGCATCCGGCGGCGGCGTTCGTCTAGCTCGGCCGACTTGGGTGGCTGACGTCCCGCGAGCACTTCGCGGTACCACCGAACCCGCTCCGGATCGTCGACGTGCTGGATTCGGCGGATTGCACGTAGCAAATCCCGCTCCTCGGTCGCGCCGGTAGTGGCAGCAACGATCTCACGGGCCTCCCGGCGCAACCGCGTCCAGCTGTAGTCCTGACGGCGATAGAGGTCCGCTGGCGAGCGGCTCGTCTCCTCCAAGTAGTCGGCGAGCGACGCGGCCGGCAGGTCGCGGAGATCGCTGACCATTGCCTTCCATTGCGTGAGCCGAGTTGCGTCCTGCAGATTCCCGAGGACGATTTGTTCGCTCTGCCGGTCGAGCTCCACGTGCGATCCGGACGGCAAGAACGGGAAGCCGTCCTCGATCTGGCGCTGCAGCGGCCCGCGCCGACGATCGATGAGCGCGCTGAGTCGCCGCTCGAAGCGGAACTGACGGTGTTGCTGTCCGATGAGGTCGATGACCGTGAGATATGGCTTGCCGTCTGCGCGTCGGAGCCCACGGCCGAGCTGCTGTGTGAAGACCGTGGCGCTATCGGTCGGACGAAGCAGCAGGACCGTGTCGACGCTCGGAACATCGACGCCCTCTCCGAGGACGTCGACCGAGAACACCGCGCGCAGATCTCCAGCGGCTAGTCGCCGCAGAGCATCATTTCGGTCCTCGGCTGTGGAGCCTCCCGAGAGCGCGACGGAATCGAGCCCGCTCGCAGAGAACTTTCGAGCCATGTACTCCGCGTGCGCCACTGACACACAGAATCCGAGCGCCTTCATGCGCCGTGGATCTGCGATCGTGCGCCGGATCGCCTCCAGCAGTTTTGCGACGCGCGCATCGTTGCCGGTCACGACGTTCTCGAGGTCCTCGCGAACGTAGCCGCCGCGCCGCCAGCGCAAGGCGGACAGATCTGTCCCATCTGCGACGCCGAAGTACTGGAATGGAACGAGGAAGCCCTCGTCGATCGCCTCCCAAAGACGCAGCTCGACGGCGATCCGATCGTGGAAGAACTCAGTGACGTCCTGCGCGTCCATGCGCTCAGGCGTCGCTGTTAGGCCGACGAGCTCCACTGGATCGAGGTGCTCGAGCAGACGCCGATAGCTCGGCGCCGCCGCGTGGTGGAACTCGTCCACAATCACGACGTCGAAATCACGCGGACCAACCCGACCTAGATCGTCCTCGGAGATCGACTGAATCATCGCGAACACGTGTCGACCCGCCGCGACACGACCGCCGCCGTGGATCTCACCGAACGATCCGTCGCGCAGTACATGTCGAAACGTGAGACGACTCTGCTCGAGAATCTGTTCGCGGTGCGCGACGAACAGCAGCGAGAGATCGCGGCCGGCCCGCTCGCGCAACTGCCGGTAGTCGAGGGCAGCGACCACCGTCTTGCCTGTGCCGGTCGCGGCCACGACCAGGTTTTGGTGTCGGTCGTGGCGCTCGCGCTCGACCATCAGGCGTTCAAGCATCCGCTGCTGATGCGGATATGGATGAACATCAAGGCCAATGAAGGAGACGGACGGCCCGGAGTCTCGATAGCGGTGGGCACCCAGCGCCCGTTCGAGGCGTTCGCGGTCCGCGGCGGGGTCGTACGGCTCGAAGTGCTCGGACGCCCAGTAGCTCTCAAACATCGTGCGGACACGTTCGACGACGTGATGCGCGTCGACCGAGGAAAGCCGCACGTTCCACTCGAGCCCGTCGAACAGCGCCGTATGCGAGAGGTTGGACGATCCAATGAACGCGGTAGTGAGTCCTGAGTTCCGTTCCAGCAGCCACGCCTTGGCATGCAGCTTTGTCATGCGAGCGTCGAACGCGACGCGAACCTCAGCACCCAGACGCACGAGCTCGTCAACCGCCGCGGGCTGGGTCGCGCCCATGTACGTCGTGGTGATGACGCGCATCCGGCTGCCTCGGGCGACCAGGCCTTCGATCGCATCCCGCAGCCGCACGACACCGCTCCAAATGACGAACGCACAGAGGAGGTCCACGCTGTCTGCGGACTCCAGCTCGAGCCTTAGCTCGCTGCCGATGTTGGGTTGGCCCTCGGCGTTGGCGAGAAGGTCGCTCATCGAGAGTGGCACCGTCGGGGCGGGGATCGCGCGTGGCAAATCGCCGAGCCGCTCCGGTGCTCGCTTGATGCCGTCGAGAACTCGAGGCGGAGCAATGAGTTGCAGCGCCTCGCGATCCGCGTTCGCGGCGCTCGCACCGATGACGCTGTTGATCAAGGCGGCCTGCGCCGTGGGGTCGTCACGGAGCTCACGCAGCGCGCGTTCAATGACGCCGGCGAGGTGACGCGAGAGTCTGGTCGGGCCCTCGGCCGGATCGAGCGTGGATTCAGAGATCACTGACGGATCGAGCTCGGCGAGCCGCTCCGCGAGCGCTCGGGTGACGACGTCATCTCTTGGCCCTGGTTGCACCTCGCGCGAAAGGTTGCCTCATCGGTCGGAGCAGAGAGCCGTTCGCTAGTCGCAGCACGGGTCAGGCGCGACTCTTGGTCGCGACGATGGCGGCGCGCCGATGGTCGGCCTCGGAACGGCGGCGACGGCCTGAGCGTCCGGGCTCTCAACCTTCGCCCCGCGGGTGCCGAAGTTGTCTGGGATGAAGGCCATTCGGACGTTGGCCGTCCTTCAGGGTCAGGAGGCCCCATGAAGAAGCGCTACCTGGCGGCTGTCGTGGCTGTCGCATCCCTGGCCGGCGCCGGAGTGCCCGTAGTCTCTGCTTCAGCGGCGGATTCGCCGATCGCTCACGCGGCCTGCAAGAGGGCCACAATCGGCGGGGCATCGAAGTGCATTGCCCGCGGTCAGTTCTGCGCGAAGGCGCACGCGGCGGATTACAGGCGCTACGGACTGTCGTGCACCAAGCGCGACGTCAGCGGGCGCTGGCACCTGGCATAGGGCCGAGCCGACCGGTGCAGTCCCAAGCCGCCACCCAGGGCCTCTGCTTCTGCTTCGGCTCGACCTCACGACCCCCAAACCCGCTCCGCCACCCGCTCCACAAGCTCCAGCTTGCGCCACTGCTCGTCGGCACCGATCTCATTCCCCTCCGACGTCGACGCGAAGCCACACTGCGGCGACACCGCAAGCTGCTCGATCGGCAGGTACTGAGCAGCGGACTCGATCCGCCGCACGATGTCGTCCTCGTCCTCGAGCTCCGAGAGCTTGGAGCTGATGATCCCGAGGGTCACGATCGGCCCGCCGCGCGGCACGTGACGCAGCGCGGAGAAGTCCCCCTGACGTTCCTCGTCCTCCCACTCGATGAGGAAGCGGTCGAAGGGCACCGAGAACATCGCCTCGGCGACGGGCTCGATGCTGCCGTCGAGCAGCCAGCGCGACCGGAAGTTGCCCCGACAGAAGTGGAAGCCCGTCGTGACGCCTTCGGGCAGCGCCTCGAGCACGCGGGTGTCGGCGCGCATCCCCAGCTCCAGAGCGTGCTCCGGGCTCACCCCGTGCTCACTGAGCGTGTGCTTGAAGTGGTCGTCGATCAGGAAGCTGTACACGCCCGTGTCGAACTGGAGGTACTGCGCGCCGGCGTCGACCGTCTCGCGTGAGATGTCCATCTGCAGCTCGGTGACGTGTTCGACCAGGTCGTCGAGCGACTCGTACGCACCGTTGCCGACGGCCGGCGCGAAGGCGCCGGTCGCGGCCAGCCAGGACACGGCTGGGAAGGTCACCTTGAACGGACGCGACGTTAGGGAGGCCATGCGTCGTGCCTCCTCGGCGGCCGGATTGGCGACCTTTCGCAGTCGCTTGACAACGACGGGCGGGCCCGGGAACTCGACGACATCGCCTGCTCCGTCGCGGAACTCGAGCGTCATCGGGCTCGGCGCCAGCCCCTCCACGGCGTCGTAGAAGGAGCTGGTGTACATGCGCCGGCGGACCTCCCCGTCGGAGATCACGTCGATTCCGGTCTCCTCCTGCCGACGGACGACCGCCTCGACGCACGCATCCTCCGCGGCATGGAGAGCGCCGAGATCCCGCGCACGCTCCTCGTCGAGCAGCGCGGTGTGCCGGTCCTCGTACACGGCGTCCATCTCGCGCCGCAGATCTGGCGAGCGCAGAAGGCTGCCGACGTGCTCCGATCGAGCTGGGTGGCGGGCGGTTGCGCTCAACGTGACGTCCTCCTCGGTCGCGAGCGATGCGGTGCTGCAGGGACGTTGGATCCTTAGCACGTGAATGGCGTGCGTCAACGCGATTGGATGCAGAACGACGGGGGGCGAAGTTGCCGATCCGCGGGGCTAGAAGGGACATGAACCCCACACCCGCACCACGACCGATCGATGTGTACGTCCCGGGGTCGGCAGAACCTCCGGGCACCGAGTTCTCGATCCCCGGTGTCACGATCCACCGAGGTCCGCCGCTGCATCCCGACGACGTCACCACGGTCGCCGGCATCCCGGTCACGTCGCCGTCGCGCACGCTGATCGACCTGGCCGAGGTCATGGACGCCGCTGAGCTGCGGGCGACCTTCGCCCGCGCTCGAGAGATCGGCCTGCTCGACCGCGAGGCGCTGCGCGCGGCACGTGCGCGAGTCGAGTGGCGGCCGTCGCTGGCGATGCTTGACGAGGTGATCGACGAGTTCTGCGGCTGACGCGACGAGCGGCCAAGACGTCTCATTGCATGTGCTGCACATGTCAACATGCTCTGCACATGAAGATGATCCAGATCCGCAACGTCCCTGACGCGCTGCATCGGTCGCTGAAAGCACGTGCAGCGCGCGAAGGGCGCTCGCTGTCGGACTTGATCCTCAGCGACCTCCCCCGGCTGGCCGACAAGCCGGCGCCGGAGGACCTGATGTCGCGCATCGAGAGCCGATCGTCCGTTGGCGGGCCGCCCGCCTCTCGAGCTGATCGCCGCGGAGCGAGACCGGCGCTGATGCTCGTCGTCGACGCGAGCGCGGTGACCGAGCTGTTGCTCGGCCGAGATGCGGGCGTCCGCGTTGCCGAGCACTTCGCCGGCCATGACTTCGCCCTGCACGCGCCACACCTCGTCGACGTGGAGGTGCTGAGCGCCTTGCGACGACTCGTCTCCTCCGGTGAGGCGACGTCCGAACGCGCGGGCGAGGCGATCACCGATCTGCTCGACCTGCCGATCGAGCGCTACCCCCACGACGTACTCGTGCCTCGGATCTGGCAGCTCCGCGAGAACTTCTCCGCCTACGACGCCGGCTACGTCGCGCTGGCAGAGGCCGTGGCCGACGAACCCGTGCCGCTCCTCACCGCCGACGCGCGCCTCGCCCACGCGATCACCGAGCACTGCGACGTGCCCGTGCTGCTGGCCAGCTGACCTGACGGCGCCACGACCCGCGAACGATTTCCGGCTAGCCCTACCCCACCGAGCAGGCGGGCTGGGACGATGCCCTCATGCGCCGGTCGGTCCTCGTCGTCGACGACGATGCATCGTTTCGCGAGCTCGCGATCGGACTCGTGCGCTCTTGGGGCCACGACGTCGTGGGCGAAGCGGGCAGCCTCACCGAGGCGGTGGCGCGGATCGCCGAGCTTCGTCCCGACACCGTGCTGATCGACGTCGGCCTGCCCGACGGCGACGGCTTCCAGCTGACGGCGCAGATGCGCTCCATGTCGTTGCACCCCCGCGTCCTGCTGATCTCCTCCGACGCGGACGCGGCGACCGATCTCGAGGCGCGGCGGGCGGGCGCCATCGGCTTCTTCCCGAAGACCGAGATGCCCGGCCCGCGTTTCCGGCGGCTGCTCGATGGCTGACGCGGTCGGGACCCTGCGCGTCGTCGTCGGGGAGGACGACGTCCTCATGCGCGAGGGGATCGTCCGCCTGCTGGCCGAGGCGGGGCTTCGAGGTCGTGGGCCAGGCCGGCGACGCCGACGACCTGCTCCGCAAGGCGCTCGCCCACCGGCCGGACATCGCGATCGTGGACGTCCAGATGCCGCCACACGGCGGGGACGACGGACTCGTCGCAGCGATCGAGCTGCGCCGGCGCATGCCCTCCGTCGGGGTCCTGGTCCTCTCGCAGTTCAACGAGGAGTCCTACGCGCTGGATCTCATCGGCGACAGCGCCGAGGGCGTCGGCTACCTGCTGAAGGAGCGGGTCGGAGACGTCGACACGTTCGTCAACGCGATCCGGCGGGTGGCGACCGGCGGAACCGCTCTGGACGCTGCGGTCGTGCAGCGGATGCTCGGCCGGGATCGCCGCGATGACCCGCTCCGCGATCTCACGCCCCGCGAGCGCGCCGTCCTCGCGGTGATGGCCGAAGGCAAGTCGAACATGGGCGTCGCCGCGACGCTCGCGATCAGCGAGGCGGCGGTCGAGAAGCACGTCACCGCCATCTTCCGCAAGCTCGACATCGGCGTCGCGAGCACCGAGCACCGGCGGGTCCGCGCCGTGCTGACCTACGTCCGGAGCACCGGATCCCGCGTGTCCTGACGCCCGCGAGTCCTCACCATGGCGTCAGGACGGAGCGCCCCGGACGCGGGCCGCCGCCACGGGAACGGACGCCTCGATCGTCGTGCCCTCGCCCTCCGGGCTGGTGATCTGCAGCGTGCCGCCGCGCGCTTCGACGCGGTCGAAGAGCCCGGTCAGGCCGGAGCCCTGTCCGAGGCGGGCTCCGCCCACGCCGTCGTCGCCGACCGCGATCCGCAGCACGCCGCCGTCGACGGCCGCGACGACCCAGGCGCGCTCGGCTCGAGCGTGCTTCACGACGTTCGTCAGCGCCTCCGCGACGACGAAGTAGGCGGTCGTCTCGATCTCCGGGGAGAGGCGGGGCACGTCGATGGTGGCGTCGACCGGCAGCGGCAGGTCACCGATCAGCGACTCCACGCCACCGGTCAGGCCCTTCCGGGTCAGCGTGGACGGGAGGATCCCGCTGACGAGCTCGCGCAGCTCGTCGGTGGCGCGCTGGGCGTGCTTGAGCCCCTCGGCGACGCGTTCACCGGCGCCCGGCACGTCGCCGTCGGCGAGCGACTGACCGGCGAGCTTCAGGCTGATGACCGTCTGGACGAGGCGCTGCTGCGCGCCGTCGTGGACGTCGCGCTGGAGTCGCCGCCGGGTCTCGTCGGCCGTCGAGAGGACACGCGCGCGCGAGGCGACCAGCTGTGCGCGGCTCGTCGCGTTGCTCACCGCGGTGCCCACGAGGTTGGCGAACCGTTGCAGACGATCCTCGACCCCACCGGACAGCGGACCGTCGGAGGAGGTCGCGGTGAGCATGCCCCACACGCGGCCCTCGACCGCGATCGGCGCAGCGACGGCGGCGGCGAGGCCGAAGTCCCGCGCCAGGCCGGCATCCGGCTCGACGCTGTAGTCGTTCACCCGCACCGCGCTCGCGGCGCGCCGGACGCGATCGGGAAGCGTGTCGGACCCGTAGGAGATGCGGGTCCCGGGCGGCGCGGGCCCGCCGCTGCGGCTGATGACCACCAGCGCGGCGTCCTCCTCGAATCGCGTCAGCGTCATCGGTTGACCGCCGAGCAGCTGCTGCGCCTCGGCTGCGACCGTCGCGAACACCTCCTCGGGTGGGTCGCCGCGGGCCACGCGCTCGGCGACCCGCAGGAGCGCCGCCTGCTCCTCGGCCAGCGTCTGCACCTCGGAGCGTGCCTGGGCGTTGGCCAGCGCAGCGGCTGACGAGCCCGGCGAACTCCTCGAGTCGCTGCTCGGCCTCCGCGGGCAACGGCCCGTCGGGCGAGGTGACGGCCAGAACGCCCCACAGCCGGGTGCTCATGAAGATCGGGACGACGACGGCCGACCGCACTCCGAAGTCGTCGAGACCCGATGCCGGCGCTCCCACGAGCGAGTAGTCGTCGATGCGCCCCGGGCGTCCCGTCCGGGACACCTGTGCGAGCAGTCCCCGGTCGGCGTCGCCGATGGCGAGCCGTGTGCCCGCGGCGGCCGGGCCGCCGTGCGTCGCCATGACGGTCCAGTGCCCAGGGCTCTCGAGGCGCGCGAGGGTCGCGCCCAGCCCATCGATCAGCCGCGACGCCTCGATCGCCACCGACGCGAACAGCTCGTCCTGGCCGACGCCTCGGGCCACGAGCTCGGCGACCCGCCGCAGCGCCGCCTGCTCGTCGGCGAGCCGCTGCAGCCGCTCGCGGGCGTGGGCGCTGGACACGGCTGTCCCGACGAGACCGGCGAACTGCGCGATCCGATCCTCGATGCCGACGGGCAGTGGGGCCCCCGGCGATGCGACCGTCAGGCTCCCCCAGACCGCATCCTCGACGACGATCGGCACCGACACCGTGGCGGCCACACCGTGCTCATGAGCGACCCCGCGAAGCATCCGATGTCGCGTAGTCGTCGGTGCGTGCCGGACGGCCCGAGCGCGCGATGTCACCGGTGCTCGACCGGCCGTCGAGCGGAACGCGCACGCCGAGCAGCTGCGGGCCGCGACACGCGGCGACGACCGTCGCGAAGCCGTCGGAATCCGTGGCGCATGAGCGCGGTCGTCATGTCGTCGAACTGGTGCGACGCCTCGTCGACGACGGCGTCGAGCACGGCCTGCGGCGCCGCGTCGCGCGCGACGAGCTCGGCGACGCGTCGCAGCGCGGCCTGCTCGGCGGCGAGCTGCTCGAGCTCCTCGCGGCTCTGCGCGTTGGCGATCGCATTGGCCAGCAGCTCCGTGAACGCGGCCAGCCGTTGCTCCGTGCCGGGCGGCAGCGGCCGGTCGGTCGTCGAGCCGACGGCCGTGAGCCCCCATACCTTCGCGTCGACGATCACCGGCGCGCCGACCGACGAGCGCCAGCCCCACCCGCGGATCATCTCGGGGAGCGAGCCCGGTGCTTCGGCGTAGCTGTCGATCCGGCTCGGACGCCCGGAGTGCGAGACCAGCCAGGCGAGCGTTCCGTGGCCCGAACGGATGGCGGGCACCGATCTCGAGATACCCGTCGGACTCGTTCCAACGCCCGATCATGGTGAGCGTCGTGTCGCTGTCGAGCCGGACCAGGGCCGCATCGGGCGCGGGAATCAGCCGACCGACCTCGGTGACAAGCGCCTCGAAGACCTCGGCGCGAGGGGCCGCGCGCGCAACCAGTGTCGCCACTCGCCGCAACGCCGCCTGCTCGGCGGCGGTCGGCCGAAGGTCATCGGTATCCGGCGTGGACAGGTGCGTCCCCTCATCCGCGGAGCGGATCCCAGGCGCTCAGTGGGCTCGCGGGCGACCGTATCCGATCGGGATTCGGGGAACCAGGGGGCGGGCAAGCGTGGCGCGCACCTGTCTGTCGCCGGGTCGGATTCGACACCTACGTCGTATCCCGCTCCGCCGCATCTCGGGCTTGGGAGGCCAGTGACCGAAGGATGCCGGTGAACGCCGCCGCGACGTCCGCGACGTCCGCCGCAAGCAGCGACTCCATCGGCCGTAGGACGATGGAGCTCGTGTCCCGGCCCGTTCCGATGACCGCCAGGCGGAGGGGGATGTCGACCGCGGCGGCGAGGTCTCGGGCGAGCAGCTTCTCACCCGCCGCGGGGTTGCCGAACACCAGCGTCCACGCCGGGTGACTGGGCGCGCCGGCCTCGGCCATGTCATGGCCGTGGTCGACGACGGCGTAGACCGTGATGTCGTTGCGCGCAGGGCGTCCTGAACGTGGCGGACGGTCTCCGCCGCAGGGGCGGAGACGGGCACCTGCTCGTAGATCGGCGCCGACACCTCCGATGCGTCAGCTCGTCGCGACGGAGCGGGCACCGGCGGCCTCGCGGATGAGGTCGGCGGTCTCGCTCGGGTGCGAGATGCCGACGACGTGCGATGCGCCCGCCACCTCGACGGTGCGCCTGGCGCCCGCGCGCTCGGCCATGATCCGGTGCGCACCGACCGGGATGTTGTGGTCCAGCGCTCCGAAGATGAACCAGCTCGGCACCGAGCGCCACAGCGGGCGATCGCCGGACGGCTCGAACAAGGCGCCCTCGGTGACGGGTCGCTGGGTGACCGCCATGAGAGCAGCCTGCTGCGCGGGCAGGTCGGCGGCGAACTGGTGGTGGAACCTGTCCTGCGCGATGTACGTGTCCGTCCCGCCGTCGCCGAGCGGCACGCGCTCGAGCGTCTCGGCGAGCGTCGATCCCGGCACGAGCGAGGATGCGTCTCCCGCGCTCTCACCGGCCTCGAGGGCGAAGCCGGCGACGTAGACGAGCGCCGACACGTCGCCGGCGTCGGGATCGACGTTGGTCATGACCGCACCGCCGTAGGAGTGCCCGGCGAGCAGCACCGGACCTTCGAGGCTGCGGACGAGGTCGCTCAGCGCGGCGGCATCCGTCGCGACGCTGCGGAGTGGGTTGGACCATGCGATGACGCGATGCCCGTCGGCTGCCAATGGCTCGATGACGTCGTTCCAGCTCGACGAGTCGGCGTACGCGCCGTGGACCAGGACGATGGTGGTGGACGTCATGACCGGGTGAACGTCGCGATCGGCTCGCCGACCTCGACGAGGTAGGTCGAGAGCATCCGGCCCGTGTCGGGGCCGAGGTCGAGCGCGTTGTGCGGCGTCCGGGGCGGGATGAGGAAGGGGTCGCCCGTGTTCAGGGTGAGCGTGGGCCTGTCCTCGATCTCCATGCGCACGGTGCCGGCGACGATGTAGCCGATCTCCTCGCCGGGATGCTGGTGCCATCCCGACTCGACGCCGGCGGGGATCTCGGTGAGCACCTGGACGATGTCGCGCCCGGGGATCGAGGACGAGACGTGCTGAAGCTCGGTGCGCTTGAGCCTGCCGGCGAGGTCGTCGCGCCCCTGCGCGTTCGTCGTGGCGTCACTGGGCATGGTCGGGCCTCCTGGTCGGGCGGGTTTTTACGAAGGTCGTCAGTTCATCGGCGACGTCCTCGGGCAGGTCCTCGACGAGGAAGTGGCTCGCCTCGACGCCGCGGCCGGTCACCGTCCGGGCCCACGGGCGCCAGACCTCCAGCACGTCGCCGTAGAGACGCGGAAGCGCGCCGCGCGCGCTCCAGAGCGCCAGCAGCGGGCATTCGATGCGCCGCGAACCGCGGTCGGCGTCGTCGTGCTCGCGGTCGATCCCGGCGCCGGCGCGGTAGTCCTCGCAGATCGCCTGCACGGTGCTCGGGTCATCGAGCAGGCGTCGATAGGCGGCCATGAGGTCGGCCGGATAGCGGTCGGCCGCCCTGCCGAGCCCGAGCGCGCGCACGTGAAGATCGAAGAACGCGTCGGGATCGGCGGCGATCAGGCGCTCGGGCAGCGGCGCGGGCTGGGCGAGGAACGCCCAGTGCCAGTAGACGAGCGCCAGCCGCGCGTCGGCGCGCGCCCACACGTCGCCGGTCGGCACCACGTCGAGGACCGCGACCGCCTCGACGCGGTCCGGATGATCGAGGGCCATCCGGTAGGCCACGCGCCCGCCACGGTCGTGGCCGGCGACCGCGAAGCGCTCGTGGCCGAGCGCGGTCATCGCCTGCACCAGGTCGCGTGCGAGCGCACGCTTGGCGTGCGGAGCGTGATCGGGTGCCACCGCCGGCCTGAACGACGCTCCGTAGCCGGGCAGGTCAGCGGCGACGACGGTGAAGTGCTCCGCCAGCCGAGGCGCCGCGGCGTGCCACATCAGATGCGTCTGCGGGTAGCCGTGCAACAGCAGCAGCGGCGGGCCGTCGCCCCCGACGCGCGCGAAGATCACGCCTC
Organism: uncultured Solirubrobacterales bacterium; assembly: GCA_963837655.1. Classification (GTDB taxonomy): domain Bacteria; phylum Actinomycetota; class Thermoleophilia; order Solirubrobacterales; family Solirubrobacteraceae; genus CAVVSD01. The sequence goes on along the minus strand of CAWIOK010000010.1, from coordinate 9,278 downwards.
GATCCGTCTCGAGCTCGTGCTCGGCGAAATGCTCGAACATGGGCTGTCCCGTCGCTCTGGGCCGCTACTCCGTGCCGAGCGCGGCGCGCAGGAACGCGGTCGCCTGGGCGATGGCGGCACGGGTTCCCCTGGCCTCGCTCATCGCGTTGAGGAGCATGAAGTCGTGGACGACGCCGTCGTAGCGGACGGTCGTCACCGCGACGCCGGCGGCGCGGAGCTTCGCGGCGTACGCCTCGCCCTCGTCGCGCAGCGGGTCCGCCTCGTCCACCAGAGCAGGGTCGGTGGCAGCCCCTGGAGCTGCTCGGTCGTGGCCTGGTTGGGCGACGCGGTGATCTCCGCCCGCTCCTCGGGGTCGGTCGTGTACGCGTCCCAGAACCACTCCATCGCCTTGCGCGTGAGGTAGTAGCCCTCCGCGAACTCGTCGTAGGAGGCGGTGTCCATCGCCGCATCGGTGACCGGGTAGTACATCGACGTCTGCACGAACGTCACGTCGCCTCGCTGCTTGGCCATGAGGGTCAGCGCGGCGGCCATGTTGCCGCCGACGGACTCCCCGGCGACCGCCATGCGCGTCGCGTCGAGGCCCCTCGCCTTGCCTTCGCGTGCGACCCACTGGGCGGTGGCGTAGCCCTGCTCGATCGCCACCGGGTAGCGCGCCTCGGGCGAGTTGGGGTACTCGACGAACAGCAGCGCCGCGCGCGCCCCGACCGCGAGCTCGCGGACGAGCCGGTCGTGGGTGGCGGCGTTGCCGAGGATCCAACCGCCGCCGTGCATGTAGACGACGACCGGCAGCACCTCGGCCGCGTCGACGGGCCGGACGATGCGCACGCGGACGTCGCCGACCGCGGCCGGCACCGTGACCCACTCCTCCTCCACCGGCAGCTTGTCGATCGGCGCGGCCTGCAGGTCCTCGAGCACCTTGCGGGCCGCTGCGGGCTCGAGCTCGTAGAGGAACGGCGGCGTCGAGGTCGCATCGACGATGCCCTGGGCGGACGGCTCCAGCACGATCCGGGACTGAGTGGCCATGACTGATCTGCTCCCTGACGGTCAGTTCGCGGTGCCGACGCGAGCGGTCTCGCGCAGGAACGCGAGCAGCTCGCGGTTGACCTCGGCGGCGTGGCTGACGCACATGACGTGCGGGCCGCCCTCGATCTCGACGTAGTGCGCCTCCGGCAGCGCCGCGTGCAGGCGCCGGCCCTGCCCGTCGATCGAGAGGATCCGGTCGGCGGTTCCGTGGAGGATCAGCGTCGGGACGTCGATCCGCTTGATGTCGTCGGTGAAGTCGTCGAGCCACCCGGGCACGCAATCCCGCGTCGCGATCGGCGACGCTCCCGCGCCGGCGTTCCAGGCGTTGCGCACCGTCTCCTCGCTCACCCGCGTGCCGAGGTAGTCGTCGAGGTTGAGGAAGTCGCCGAGCAGGCCGGTGAGCCACGCGAAGCGGTCGTCGACGATCGCCTGCTGCACGGCCGCGACCGCGGCCTCGTCGACCCCGTCGGGGTTCTCGTCGGACTTGACGAAGGACGGCGCCAGGCTCTCGATGATCACGCACGCCTTCAGGCGCTCCGTGCCGTGGAGGCCGACGTAGCGGGCCAGCTCGCCGGTGCCCAGCGAGAAGCCGACCAGCGTCACGTCCTGCAGGTCGAGCGCGCGGAGCACGGCGTCGAGGTCGCCGGCGAGCGTGGTGAAGTCATAGCCCGTGGACGGCCGGCTCGACTTCCCGAACCCACGACGGTCGTAGGCGACCACCCGGTGCCCGGCCTCCAGCAGCGGGCGCAACTGCGGCTCCCAGGACCGGCTGTCCAACGGCCAGCCGCTCAACAGGACGACGGGGTCGCCACTGCCGAGGTCCTCGACGTACAGATCGATCGGCGCGGAGTTCTCCTGGCCGACGGTGACGGTGCCCATGGCGGTGCTCCTCGAGAGGTTCGCTGTCATGGGCAACGTCCCACCCGGGCGCGAGCCGGCCTAGACCCGTTGGCCGGAGACTCACCGGCGTGCCGACCCGACAGCGAGTTCCGGCTGGCCCTACCTCAGCGCGCGACGCGAGGCCTGGAGATGGCAGACCTTCTCGACGTCCCAAGGCGGCACGGCGCGGGAGCGCCGGCGGGCGCTACCCGTACTCGGGGAAGGTGCTGCCCGCCGCCCGGACGCCGGGTGCCATGCCCGTGGGCGCCGAGGCGTGCTGGGAATCTGCGTCCATGAGCCAAGAGAGCACAACCCAGTCAACGACCATCGCGCCGTCTGGTCATCGGAGTCCGGGCGCGTCCGGCGGGCGCATAGCGGCAGTCGTCGCCGGCAGCCTCGTCGGCCTGGTGGCGCTCGCGCTGCTGATCGGCGGCGGCGCATTGCTGTGGGGCAACGGCCAGAAGGACGCCGACGGCTACGTCTCGACCGGCACGCATGGTCTCCACACCAGCACGTACGCGCTGGCCACCGACAACCTCGACATCGACCTCGACGGAGCCGGCTGGCTGCTCGACAACGACCGCCTGGGCCACGTCCGTGTCCAGGCTACGTCGCGCAACGAGAAGCCGGTCTTCGTCGGCATCGCCCCGACGCGTGACGTGTCGGACTACCTCGCCGAGACCGCGCACTCCTCGATCACCGACATCGAGGACGGGCCGTTCAGCTCCTTCAACGTCACGTATCGCGATCACACCGGCGCGCTCAAGCCCGCAGCTCCCGGCCGGCAACGCTTCTGGGTCGCCTCGGCGCAGGGCACCGGTGCGCAGGCGATGACATGGAAGGTCCGCGACGGCGACTGGTCGGTCGTGGTCATGAACGCCGATGGTTCCGCCGGCGTCGATGCGGGCGTACGCGCCGGAGCCGACGTGCCCTTCCTGGGCCCCGCCGGTTGGATCACGCTCGGCGGCGGCCTGGTCCTGCTCGCCGGTGCCGGCGGGCTGCTCTACCTGGGAATCCGCAAGCCGCCCCGCACCGGTCCTGAGCGCGTCACCGAGCGCCAGCCGGTGGTCGCATCCGTCTGAGCGCGCGCCCGCGCAGACGTCCGTACCGCCTCGATCGGCTGGCTCAGACGGAGCGAGACACGAGGCGACGCGACTCAGCCGGTTCCTCGCTCGGCGCGAGCAGCGCGTCGAGATCGTCCTCGTCGCGCTCGGCGGTGCGCACGATTCCAGCGCGACGGTCGCGGAGGTGCTGCACGCCGAGCGCGCCGACGATGAGCGCCACCGGCACCACGTAGAGCAGCGACGCATACCAGTGGCCGATGCAGCCGAGCACGAGCATGGTCCAGAGCGTATCGAGATATGAACATCTCCGCATGGATCTCGCCGCTGCGCCGCGCCACGTGCGGCGATACGCTCCCGGGCCGGATGCAGCGCCGACCCACACGTGTGCTCCTCGCCGTCGTGGCGGCCATCGCGACGTGGTGGCTGGCCGCACACGTCGCGGGCCTCGCCCATGGCGTCGCCATGCTGGCGCCCGCGCTGCTCCTGCTGCTCCCGCTTCTCGCCGGACGCTACGTCGGTGAGGAGCTCATCGATCGTCTCCGTACGGCCGTCGCTCCGAGACGTTCGCGGCGGCGTCTCGTGGCGCCCACCCGGCTGCGGCCGGTTGCGCGCATCGCCGTTCGCGGCAGCCTCTTGATGGGCGCGCACCTCGCGCAGCGCCCACCTCCCGCACAGGTCTGATCGCCGGCGCTCCTGCGCCACCCGAGACCCTGCCACGCCGTGCGTGGCATGCACACGTGCAGTCAGGACGGGAAGGGCTTCGAGCCCAACCGTCCGCGCAGACCTGAAGGGAGGATCGTCCTGTGACGATCACGAAGCTGAAGCTGGGCGCGGTCATCGCGTGCGTCGCGACGTTCGCGTTCGCGCCCATGGCGTTCGCGCACCAGTCCACCACGAGCAACGGGATCAACGTCACGATCCATGTCGCTCCCGACGACGAGCCGACCGCGGGTCAGCCCGCGACCATCGTGTTCGTCTCGGCCAAACGGCCGGGGTGGAGCCTGCATCGGACGAGCTGCGGCTGCCGCATCAAGGTCTCGGACTCCACCGGATCGGAGCTCCTGAACCGGAGGGTGACGACGCGGACGACCGCGTTCACCTTCCCGCGTTCCGGCGCCTACCGCGTGACCATCTCGGGCCGCCTGAAGCGCGGCTCGAAGAGCAAGTCGTTCGCTGCGTCGTTCACGTACCGCGCGAACTGACCTAGCCCGTACCGATCACCGAGGAGTGCGTTGATGAAGAAGCTGCTCTCCGTCGCCTGCGCCGCAGGCGTCGTCGCTCTCACGGTGCCCGCCTTCGCGGGTGCCCATGCCGTCGTCAGCCCCCTGCAGCCGCAGGGAGCGTCCCTGACATCCGCGCGACAGCTCTACGTGCTGCGCGTCCCGAACGAGACGCCCGACGTCGGGACCTGGAGGGTCGTGATGCTCGTCCCGGCACCGATCCAGGAGAGCGTCGCGTTCCAGAAGATGCCTGGCTGGAAGGTCGACCTCAAGCGCCGGCCGACGGGCCAGAAGGACGACGAGGGCATGCCGATCCTGAAGACGACGAAGGTCACCTGGACGGCGAAGTCCGCCGCTGACGAGGACGACCCCGGGTTCTTCCAGGACTTCCCGTTGCGCTTCCAGAACCCGGCGACGCCCGGGGCGGTGTGCTTCGCGATCTCGCAGTACTACCGCAAGGACGATCGCCATCGCGCCGGCGGCGAGGTCGTGCGCTGGTGGGGCAACCCGCAGTCCGACCTGCCCGCGTCGTGCGTCAACGTGACCGCGGCGCCCGCCGCCGGCTGATGAGGCCGGCACGCATCGCGAGGAGCGCCGCCGTGGCGCTCCTCGCGGGGCTGCTGCTCGCGGCACCCGCGGCGGCGCACGTGACGGTGCAGCCGGGCGCGTCGCGGCCCGGCGAGCTGCAGCGCTACACGGTCTTCGTGCCCACCGAGGAGAGCTCGGCGACGACGGGGGTGGCCATCCGCGTCCCGAAGGGCGTGGACTTCCTGCTCGTCGAGTCGACGCCGGGCTGGGCGTCGAAGGTCGTGCGCAAGGACGACGCGGTGAGCGAGGTCCATTGGACCAAGGGCAAGGTCCCGCCCGACCACTACGCCGAGCTGCACTTCATCGCGCGCAACCCCGTGGGACAGGGCGAGGCGACCTTCCCGGCGGTCCAGACCTACGCGTCGGGCTCGGTCGTGCGCTGGATCGGTGGCGCCGACTCCGATCATCCCGCGCCGCACGTCGACATCTCCGAGTCGGCCACGCCCGTCGACGTCGTCAGCACGCACGGCGAGGCCGTGCCGACCGGCACCGCGACCGGGGCCGCGAAGACGACTGCCGCAGATGCCGCCGCCGACACCGACGCGCGGGACGGTCTGACGCTGGCATTGGCGATCGTCGCGCTGGTCGTTGCGCTCGCGGGCCTCGGCGTCGCGTTCACGGCGGCGCGGCGACGGCGCCCGCTGCCGGCCGACGGGAGCGCGGGCTGATGACGGTGCTCGCCACGACCTGGCCGGCGCAGTCGACCGCGATGCTCATTGTGGCGACCCTGTACGCGCTGGGATTCGCGACGCTGTTCCGACGGGCGCGCGCACGTCCCGGCGGCCGCCGCGTCGGAGCCGCCCACGCGGTGCCGTTCGGCGCCGGCGTCCTGCTCCTCCTCGCCGCGTCGCTGCCTCCCATCGCCTCCACGAGCGACGACCTGCTCTCGGCGCACATGGTCCAGCACGTGCTGCTGGCGGACATCGCCCCCGCGCTGCTCGTGCTCGGCATCCGGGCGCCGCTGCTGGCCCTGGGGATGCCACCGGAGTACCTCCGGATGGTGGCGCCGCGCGGCCGCTTCGGCCCGATCCTGCACGCCGTGACGCGGCCGTGGGTGGTGCTGGCGCTCTGGGCCGCCGCGCAGCTGTCGTGGAGCGTGCCGTCGCTCATGGCTGCCGTGTCGGAGAGCAGCGCGCTACATCTGGTGCAGCACGCCACGCTGTTCTACACCGGGCTGCTGCTGTGGTGGATCGTGATCGACCCGCTGTCTCGCCGCCGCTACGAGCCGGGCATGCATCGGCTGGGCGTCATCGGCTTCTCGCGTCTCGCGACCGCCGCGGTGTGCCTCCCCCTGACGTTCCTGGACCGCGAGCTGTACCCCGCGTTCGCCGCCGGCGCGCGAGCTCACGGCCTCGCGCCGCTCACCGACCAGAAGCTCGCGGGCGCCGCCATGTGCTTCCTCGAGTTCCTGGTGTTCGGGATCGCGTTCGTGGTGGTGTTCATCGACGCCCTGAACCGGGAGGAGCGCGCCGACGCGCTCGCCGACCGCGCGGGACGTCGCACGTGAGTCACCGATTGCCGGCACGGTGAGAACCTAGGCCGCGCGCCGCCTGGAGAGCACCAGCGCGGTGCCGCCGGCGAGCAGGCCGAGCGCTCCGACGATCAACGCCACGATGCTCAGGCCGTTGCTGTCCTTCTTGACCACGGTCGCAGTCGGCACGGACCCACCGGAGGCCTTGCTCGGTCCCGCGAGGTCGCCCGGGAGCTTGGCCGGCGGACCCGCGTCGCCGCCAGTGACGTCGAGCGTCGCGGTGCCCGGCGCGGTGATGTCGATCGTCGGGGCCGGCTGCTCGTCGCTGGGCGGACCGATCCAGCGGACGACCTTGCCGTTGGAGTAGGTCTGGACCGTCGGGAACCCGATGACGTCGCCCTGCTTGGCGCTGTCGGGAATGCTCAGGGCGAGCGGCAGGTTGACGAACTGCCCGGGCGGGGTGTGACCGCCAGTGAAGTCGACCTCGGTGACCTGGGTGGTGATCGTCCCGTCGTCGGTCTTGACGGGCTTGGCCAGCTTCGTCGTCTTGGCCTCGAACTTCCAGCCGGCGGGCGGCTCGCCGAGCGCGTCCAGGACGCCGTCCGGCATCTTGATCCGCACCGCGGTGATGTCCGCGTCGGTCTCCTCGTTCGGCACCCGGATGGACGTGGTCACGTACGAACCCTGCGGGATCGCGTTCGGGTGGAACGAGACGTGTGCCTCGGCGGTCGCGGGGACGACGATGAGCCCGGCCGCCGCGGTCGCAGCGACGAGGACGTTGCGCTTCATGTGTGGGTCCTTCCTGTCGGTGTCATCTGATGTGCACGCGGACGGTCCGCTCGTACTCGGTGAAGTCCGACACGCGGTCGGTGAGGTGGATCGACCAGGTCCCCGGCGCGCCGAGGACAGCGGACGGGACGACGTAGTGGCCGGGCCCTGCGCGCTCGGCGTCGAGCTCGAGCGGCCCGATGCCCTTGGACGCGAGCGTGGCCGTGAGGGTGAGCTGCTTGGTCGCGACGTACTGGGCGCCGCTCTTCGGATCGAGGAGGTAGATGTGGATCTCGTTCGCGCCGACCCTGGCGGGGTCGACGTCGAGCGACAGCTGCGCGGGTCCGAGCGTCGTCGTGACGGCGGCGGGTCCCGTGCTCGCGTCCTTGGCGGGGCTGTAGCCCGCCAGGGCGCCGGTCACCACCAAGACGACTGCGAGGAGCGCGACCTCCGCGCGCAGCGTGCGACGCAGCACGAGTCCTGTCGCCCCCGGCGTCTCGCCGCGTGCCGTCAGCGCGCGCAGGCGGGGCAGCGTCCGGCGGCGATTGATCGCGCCCAGCCCGATCAGCGCGACGAGCAGGCCGATCTTGATGAGCACCGCGCGGCCGAAGGCCGTGTCGGGTAGCTGTGACCAGGCGTTCGTCTCCAGCAGCGTCTGCACGACCCCGGTGATCAACAGCGCCGCCACAGCACCGAGGGCAAACGGGGAGAAGCGCCAGAGGACGGCAGACAGCGCGCCTGTTCGATCCCGCTCGGGCAGCTCGCGCGTCGCAGCGGGCAGCGCGGCGATGAGCGCCACCAGGCCTCCCAGCCATACGGACATCGCCGCGACATGCACGACGTTCGCAGGCAGGAACAGCCACACGGGGTGCTGCACGCCGGCGTGACCGGCGAGCGCGGGTAATGCGATGAGCGCGAGCAGCGGTACGACGAGCAGCGCCAGCGGCCGGCGGTCGCGGTCGGCGGCAAGCGCAGCGCCATCGGCCCCCAGCGCCGAGAGGCGCAGCGCCACGCCGCGGGCGGCCGGTCTGCGCAGCATCACCGCGGCGGACGAAGCGACGATCAGCCAGGCGACGATCGCGCCCGACCACACCGCACCGAACCGCGTGCTCAGCACCGGCTCCCAGATCGCCGGCCGCAGCGCCCGCCAGAACGTGACGCCGCTCGCCTCGGCGCCCTGGAGCACGATCCCCACGACAGCACTGAGCACACCCGCGCATGCGGCGCCGAGCACGCCGAGACGCACCCGCTTGGCGAAGCGCTCCGACGCCAGTCGCCACGGCGTCGTGCCATCGGCAAGCGCGCGCAGCACTCCGAGCCACACCGCGAGCAGGAACGCGACGAGTCCCACCCCCGTCGCGATCGCGGCGTACTGCACCGCGCGGGCCACGGTCAGCGCCGTACTCGTCACGCCGCCCGTCCTCTGCCCGGCGAGCAGCTGACCGACCGTCGCCCCTGGCGCGGCCGCCCGAGTCCCGATCGAGAACACGAACCCGCCGGTCACCACGTGCGTGTCGGCCGAGACGACGCGATAGGTCGCCGTGTACGTCCCTCGGGGTAGACCCGGCCGCAGACCGACCCCGATCGTCTGACCGTGCCCACCGGGGTGGAACGCACGCCCGTCGTCGACCCGGTCGCCGCGCGTGTCATAGACGCGCACGGCGCCGGCCGTCCCGCCGACGGGCTCACCGAACGAGAACGACACGAGCTTGGGCGCGCGGACGACGAGCCCACCGCGGGCGGGCGAGGTCGACTCGAGCTGGGCGTGCGCGTCCGCGACTGCCGGAACGCACGCGCCCGAGGCTGCACAGGCGAGTGCGCTCACGAGCACGCGGCGCGTGAACGACGAACGACAGGCGGACACGAGGTCCTCCTCCAAGCGAAGGGGCGATCAGCGCGTGTGGACGCGCGAAGCGGTCAGACGCAGGAGAGACGCGTGCGAGGAGGGCCTCGCTCGGCAAGCGAGGCCGCGATGAGGCGACCGCCACTGACCCGCGCACGGTGCGCGCGGGGGAGCGCGACGACACGCACGCCAAGACGGGTCGGCCGATGCGCACGACGGTCGCGGCAGGCCGCGATCAGCTTCTCGCCGACGTAGCGGCCGAACAGCAGTGGCAGCGCGAGGACCGTCAGCGGCGCGACGTCCAGGAGGACCTCGAGGGCCTGCCAGTCGCCGATCGCGGCGAACGCGGCCGCCAGCGCGACGCAGATGATCCCGAGCACGGCGGCGACACGCACGCGGCGCGACATGGGCCCATCGTACCT
>CAWIOK010000009.1:0-12308 GCA_963837655.1 uncultured Solirubrobacterales bacterium | reverse complement strand
GCCGCAGACAGGCTTCCTCGTGGCCTCCCACGACCCCGGCGCGATCACGATCGACGAGCACACCGGCCCGAGGGCGGCGCTCAGACCCCTGTTCGAGCTCGCCGAGGACTCCCGGGCCCAACTCGACGCGTACATCGACGCGGGCCGTGTCCTCGTCGCGATCGACGGGGACGCGATCATCGGCCATCTGCAGCTCGTCGAGACCGACTCCCCGGCGCGAGGCGAGATCAAGAACATGGCAGTCGACCCGTCACACCAGGGCCGGGGCGTCGGCCGCGCGCTGATCGACGCCGCGATTGGTCTCGCGCGCGGCGATGGTCGGTCCGAGCTCGTCGTGGCCACGGCCGCGGCGGACACCGGTAACCTGCGCTTCTACCAACGTGTCGGGTTCCGGATGCTGACGGTCGAGCGCGACGCGTTCACCGCCGCGACCGGCTACGAGCAGGGGCTCCGTGTCGACGGCATCCCACTGCGCGACCGCGTCTGGCTGGATCGCCGGATCCGTGGCGCGTCCGACGAGAGCGACCTGTACCTGCGCGGTGCCGCGACGCTCCTCGCCTCGTGGGAGGAGATAGCCCAGGGCGCGGCCGGCGCGATGCTGCTGCGGCTCGACGGCGTGGCGGCCGCCGTGTTCCCCGGCGAGCCCGAGCGGGACGTCTACAACAACGCCCTCCCGGAGCGTCATCTGGCTGCGTCGGAGCGCGCGACGGCGATCGACGCGATGCTGGCGGCATACGCCGCCGCCGGGATCGGGCGATACGCAGCCTGGGTCCACGAGAGCGACGAGGGGTTGCGCCGGGAGCTGAGCGCGCGTGGATTCACCGTGGCCGAGTCGACGCGTGCGATGGGCATGATGCTCGACGACGACGCAGTGGCGTCCCCGAAGCCCGACGTCGGCCGGGCCGACTGGCTCGAGTACACCGCCTACCTGCGCGGACTGGGCCTGCCCGCCGGACTGCTCAGCGGCGTCGACCCCACTGCCTTCCGTGTCCTCGCAGCGCGAGCGGCGGGCGAGACCGTCGCCACCGCGATCTCCTTCGATCACGACGGCGATTGCGGCATCTTCAACGTCTCGACGCTCGAGCCGGCACGCCGGCGCGGGCTGGGCACCGCTCTGACCGCGCAGCTCGTCCACGACGCCGCGGCGCGCGGCTGCTCCACGGCGACGCTTCAGGCCACCGAGATGGCCGAACGCCTGTACAGGAGCCTCGGATTCCGCGACCTCGGCCGTTTCCTCGAGTACGTGCCCTGACCCCGTCGGAATCCCGCGGTCCCCTGGCAGACTGCCCGCGTATGGCCAACGTGATCGGACAGCGCGTCCGGCGACGCGAGGACTCGCGCTTCCTGCGTGGCGCGGGGCGCTACGTGGACGACATGCCGCTGGCGGACGATCTCGTCCTCACCCTCGTCCGTTCCCCGCACGCGCACGCGAGGATCGTCGACATCGATGTCTCCGAAGCGCTCGAGCTGCCGGGCGTGCAGGTGTTCACCGCCGCCGACGTCGATCTGCGGCCGTTCGGTCCCCCGCCGTTCCTGGGGATCGACGAGCGGATGCACCGGCCGATCCTGGCGCGTGACACGGTGCGCTTCGCCGGTGACATCGTCGCCGCTGTCCTCGCCGAGAGCCAGTACACGTCCACCGACGCAGCCGACCTCGTGATGATCGACTACGAGGAGCTGCCGGTCGTGACGGACGCGCGTCAGGCGGTCAAGGACGAGGTGCTGCTGTACCCGGACGTCGGCACGAACGTCTGCGGCGGCCGCCCGCCCGAAGAGGGAACGGATGTCCTGGCCGGATGCGAGGTCGTCGTCTCCGGGACGCTCACGAGCCAGCGCATGGCCGCCGTACCGCTGGAGCCGCGCTCGCACCGGGCGGCCGTGGGCCCGGACGGGCGGCTGACCGCGTGGCTCTCCACGCAGACACCCCACCAGGACCGCGACGGGCTGGCCATGGTGTTCGGGCTCGACCCGGCCGACGTCAGGGTCATCGGCCCAGACGTCGGCGGTGGGTTCGGCGCCAAGGGGCTCGCGGTCGAGGACCTCATCGTGTGCTGGCTCGCGCACCGGACCGGGCGTGCGGTGCGCTGGACGGAGACGCGCAGCGAGAACATGGTCGCGATGAACCACGGGCGCGCCCAGGTCCTGGACTACTCGATCGGCGGCAGTCGCGACGGCACGATCGAGGGCTACCGCCTCAGCGTCACCGCCGACGCGGGCGCCTACCCGACGCTCGGTGCGTTCCTGCCGAACCTGACCGGGCTGATGGCCAGTGGCGTGTACGCGATCCCGAAGATCGCCTTCGACTACGTCACGGTGGCCACGAACACGACGCCGATCGGCGCGTTCCGCGGTGCGGGGCGCCCGGAGGCCGCCCAGGCGATCGAGCGCGCGATGGACATGTTCGCCGGCGAGCTGGGCATGGATCCGGCGGAGCTGCGGCGCCGCAACTTCTTCGCGGCGGACGCCTTCCCCCTCACGACCGCATCCGGAGCGCCGTACGACAGCGGCGACTACGAGGGCGCGCTGGACCTGGTGCTCGAGTCCGCCGGCTACGCCGAGCTGCGCGACGAGCAGCGCCGCCGGCGCGATGCGGGCGGCGCGCGCCAGCTCGGGATCGGTCTGGCCACCTACGTCGAGATCACCAACGGCATCGACGAGGCGGAGTTCGGCGCGGTGACGATCACGCCGGAGGGCAAGGCGATCGCCCGGACGGGGTCCTTCTCCCACGGTCAGGGGCACGAGACGACGTTCGCGATGATCGTCGCCGCGCGCCTGGGGCTGCCCGTGGAGGACGTGACGGTCGAGAAGGGCGACACCGACAACGTGCCGCGCGGCACCGGGACGTACGGCTCGAAGTCGACGCAGCTCGGCGGCAGCACGGTGAGCATGGCCGCCGAGGGCGTGGTCGAGCAGGCCAAGCAGCTCGCCGCCGACCTGCTCGAGGCTGCGCCGGACGACATCGAGCTCGATCTCGACGCGGGTGCGTTCCGGGTCGCCGGGGCGCCGCAGTCGGCGCTCACGTGGAAGGAGCTCGCCGTCCGCGCCGATGACGCGGGCCGGCTGGGTGAGCTTGCGGCCGAGAAGGACTTCGCGTCCGATTCGACCTTCCCCTTCGGCGCCCACATCGCGGTCGTCGAGGTGGACACGGAGACCGGGTCTGTCGAGCTCGTGCGGCTCGTCGCCGTCGACGACGCCGGCACGCTCATCAACCCCCTCATCGCCGAGGGCCAGGTGCACGGCGGTCTCGCCGCCGGCATCGGGCAGGCGCTGTTCGAGGAGATGCCCTACGACGAGGCGGGTAATCCGATGAACGCGAACTTCGTCAGCTACCTCTTCCCGGCCGCGACCGAGTTCCCGACGTTCGAGACGATCGAGATGCAGACGCCGACCCCGGCGAACCCGCTGGGCGCGAAGGGCATCGGCGAGTCCGGCACGATCGGGTCCACCCCGGCCGTGCACAACGCGGTCATCGACGCGCTCTCGCCGTACGGCATCCGGCATCTCGACATGCCGGTCAGCGGCGAGGTCGTGTGGCGCGCGATCCAGCAGGCGCGATGACCGACGTGCAGGTCACGCCGCGCGTGCATGCGTCGTCCGGGCGCGCCGTCGCGCTGGTCGACTGCGACGTGCACACGAACATCACGGCGGCGGCGTTGCACGCCCGCCTGAGCTCGCGCTGGCAGCGACATCTCGAGGAGTTCGGTTCGCGCGTTCCGAGCGCGATCGCCGTCTACCCGCGCATGCGCGGCGGCGGCTCGCGCCTCGACGCCCGGCCGGCGAATGGCCTCGCCGGGTCCGATCTCGGGCTACTGCAGGAGCAGCTCCTGGACGAGTACGACATCGCCCACGCGATCCTCAACCCGATGCAGCCGCAGACGTTCGGCATGGAGGCGCCCGCGTTCGCCGCGGAGCTGTGCCGCGCGTTCAACGACTGGACGCGCGAGGAGTGGCTGGACCGCGAGCCGCGTCTGCTGGGCTCGATCTGCCCGCCACACGAGCACACCGATCTCGCGGTCGCGGAGATCGAGCGCCTGGCGGGCGACGACCGCTTCGTCCAGGTCCTGCTGCCGACGCGGATGGAGCAGGGCCTCGGCAACCGGCGTCACTGGCCGATCCTGCGGGCGGCGACCGAGGCCGGCATGCCGGTCGCGCTGCACACCGGCGGGCTGGAGTCCTATCGCGGCTCGGGCTGGCCGTCCTACTACCTCGACATGCACACGCTGATCAGCACGACGATGGCGAACCAGTTCCTGTCGATGATCTGCTCCGGCGTGTTCGAGGAGATCCCCGGCCTGCGCGTCGTCGCCGTGGAGACCGGCATCGCGTGGGCCGCGTCGTTCGCGTGGACGATGGATGACGCGTGGCGCACGTTCGACGAGCAGGGCACCACCCGGCTGCGCAAGCCGCCGTCGGAGTACCTGCGCGAGCACTTCTGGTTCACGACCCAGCCGATCGAGGAGCCCGACGACCCCGAGCACCTCGCGATCGCCTTCGACGCGCTCGGCATGACCGACCGGATCATGTTCTCCAGCGACTACCCCCACTGGGACTTCGACGCGCCCAGCCAGTCGCTGCCGCGCTCGATCCCCGCCGAGGACCGGCAGAGGATCTTCGCGGGCAACGCCTGCCGGCTGTACGAGCTGCCGCGACGGTGACCGGGGCCCGAGCGCGTGGAGACCCCAGGGGTCATCGGGCGTGAGGAGGAACGGGCAGCGATCCGAGCGTGGGTTGCCTCGTCCGCGCGCGCGCCGAGCGTCCTGCTGATCTCCGGCGAGCCCGGAATCGGCAAGACGACGCTCTGGGAGGCAAGCGTCGCCGATGCGTCGGCGGGCGGCTATCGCGTCCTGACGCACCGCAGCGCCCAGGCAGAGGCCGGGTTGTCGTTCGTCGGTCTCGCCGACCTGGTCGGACCGCTGCTCAGCGAGGTCACCGATGTGCTTGCGCCCCCTCGCCGACGTGCCCTGGAGGTGGCGCTGCTCCTGTCCGATCCGGGCGGGGACCCGCCAGACGTCAGGGCGATCGGCATGGCGCTTCTCGACGTGCTGCAGGCATTGACGCGGGAGCATCCAGCCGTGGTCGCGCTCGACGACCTGCAGTGGCTCGACCCGTCGTCGGCGGCCGCTCTGGGTATCGCACTGCGCCGGCTTCGGGAGCAGCCCGTGGGGGTCGTGGCGACGTTGCGGTCCGAGGCGGGTGTGCAACCGCCATTCGACCTCGAGCGGACGGTCGTCGGCGGCGTCGTCCGGACGCTGAGGCTCGGCCCACTTCGCATGACCGAGCTGCATCGTCTGCTGGCGGACCGACTGCAGCTCGAGCTGTCACGCCCGCAACTGCTGCAGATCCTCGAGTGGTCGGGCGGCAATCCGTTCCTGGCCTGTGAGCTGGGACGGGAGCTCACACGGCAGGGCACCAGGTCCCCTGTGGCCCAGGCCGCCCCGGTACCCCAGAGCCTGCGGGAGCTACTGGGAGGGCGGCTCGGCCGGCTTCCAGAGAGGACCGCGGACGTCTTGCTGGCAGCGGCGGCGCTCGCGCGGCCCACCGTTCCGATGATCGCCGTGGCGTGTGGTGGCGAGGAGCGCACGCTGCGAGAGCTCGAGGTCGCGGCGCGCGAGGGCGTTCTCGAGCTGGACGGCTCGTCCGTGCGCTTCACCCACCCGCTGCTGGCGTCGCTGTGTTACGAACGGTCGCCGGCTTGGCGACGTCGCGCGGTCCACGCGCGGCTGGCGACGGCGATGACAGAGATCGAGCAGCGTGCACGCCACGTCGCTCTGTCCACCGATGGCCCCGATGCCACCGTGGCCGCCGTGCTCGATGATGCCGCGGAACACAGCGCCGCGCGGGGCGCGACCGCAGCGGCAGCCCAGCTCGCGGAGATGGCGGTCGACCGGACGCCGCGTGCCGAGCAGGCCGAGCGGCGACGACGGAGCTTCGCCGCCGCGCGATTCCATCACCTCTCGGGGGATTTCGCGCGAGCCTGCGAGGTCTACGACGAGCTCACGACCGAGCTCCCACCCGGAGTCCATCGGGCCGACGCACTGTACGCCCGGTCGATTCTTGGCCGCGATGACCTGCCGACCAGGCTCCGTCTGGGCGAGCAGGCACTCGACGAGGCAGCGGACGACGACGGGCGTTCAGCACAGATCCTGGGTCTCGTGGCGCTCATGCGCTGGGGCCTCGGCGATCTGGCGGGCGGACTGCGCGATGCGCGCTCGGGTCTGGCTCGTTCTGAGCGCCACGGCGATCAGGGGGTGCTCGCCGTGGGGCTGGCACGTGTCGGGCTGTTGGAGACCTGGGCCCTCGACATCACACCCGGACTGCTCGAGCGGGGCGTCGCCGTCGAGCGCGGCCTGTCCCAGCCCCTGCTGTTCATGGACAGCCCGGCGTTCATGTTGACCCAGCGGCTGTACGAGACGGACGGACTCGACCGCTCCAGGGCGATGCTCGAGGACATGGCGAGGCTGGCCCTCGAGCGAGGCGACGAGCACACGCGGCAGTGGGTCGTTCTGCAGCTCGTCATCGTGGAGTGGTACGCGGGTCGCTGGCGTCGCGCCGCCGAGCACGGCGGAACCGCACGAGAGATCGCCGAGCAGACGGGGGAAGCACAGTTCGGTGGGATGCTCGGACGAGTCATCTCGGTCGTCGAGGCCGGCCTGGGGCGCTTGGATCAGGCGCGCCGCTCCGCCGAGGAGGGGCTGAGGATCTCGCAGTCGGTCGGCGACGAGATCTTCACCATCGGCAACCTCGCGTCGCTTGGTCACATCGAGCTCGCTGCCGGCAACCTCCGGGCAGCGGGCGGGTACCTGCGTGAGCTGCCGCTGCGACAGTCACAGAGTGGGCACCGCAGCTCGCTCATCAGCTGTTGGGCGGACACGATCGAGACGCTGGTCGCGCTGGGCGAGCTGGAGCGTGCTCGTTCCTACCACCGTGAGTACGAGGAGATCGCGACCCTCTCGAACCGCTCCGCTCGAGTCGGCTGCGCGCGGTGCGCCGCGCTGCTGGCGGCTGCAGAGGGCGACCACGAGCTGGCACTCCTGGCCTGCGAGCGCGCCCTCGCGGCCGACGAGCCGCCGATGTACCCGTTCGAGCGCGCGCGCACGCTGCTGGTGCTCGGCACGATCCAGCGAAGAGCACTCCAGCGCCGCGCGGCGCGCGAGACCCTCGATGAGGCGACCGCGCTCTTCGACGAGCTCGGCGCCGTCCCATGGCTCGCGAAGACCGGCGATGAGCTTGGGCGGATCAGCGGGCGCCGAGTACAGGTGCACGAGCTGACCGACGCCGAACGGCGGGTCGCGGAGCTGGCCGCCGCGGGGCGCCACAACAAGGAGATCGCCGCCGAGCTGTTCATCGCCGTCACCACGGTCGAGGCGCACCTCTCGCGCGTCTACCGGAAGGTCGGCGTCCGGTCCCGGACGGAGCTGGCGGGGCGCCTCACGCAGGCCGATGGGGGCGCGCCCAAACTGTAGGGGTTCCCCGGTTTCGAACACGACGGGCGATACGTAACGTCGGCCTCCCTCGGTCACCGCGAACGAAGGAGCGACCGGCATGGCGACGTTCGAGCAGAAGGTCGTATCGGACGCAGACGACGATGCGTTGCAGCCGGCGCTGCCGACAGCGATGGTGCAGATGCTCGGCGGCTTCCAGACGTCCCAGGCGCTGTACGTCGCCGCCGTGCTGGGCGTCCCTGACCAACTCGTCGCCCGATCACGGTCGGTGACAGAGATCGCCACCGCCGTCGGTGCCCTTCCGGAGCCACTCGGCCGACTGCTGAGGACGCTCGCCAGCATCGGGATCTTCGAGCAGATCGACGAGCACACGTTCGGTCTCACGCAGCTCGGGGAGACGCTCACGTCGTCGTCGGCGGGCTCGGTTCGCGACCTCGCCATCTCATGGATGGAGACCCACTACGCCCCGTTCGGGCGGCTGTTGGACACCGTGCGCACGGGCCAGCCGGCCGCGGAGGCCTTCTACGGTGAGCCGTTCTTCACGTGGCTCCAGAGACACCCCGGCCAGGTCGACCGGTTCACGCAGGCGATGAGCGGCGTGACGCACGGGCTGAGGGCAGGGGCGATCGCCTGCATCGCCCTCGACGGGATGCAGACTGTCGTCGACGTGGGAGGGGCCGACGGGATGGTGCTCCTCCTCGCACTCGCGGATCGGCCCGACACGAGCGGCATCGTGTTCGACCTCCCCCATGTCATCGCGGCCGCGGACGCCAACGTGAGTCGGCATGGCATGACCAACCAGGTCACCACGGTCGGCGGGGACTTCTTCGACAGCGTCCCGGGTGGGGATGGCTATCTGCTCTCTCACATCCTGCACGACTGGGACGACCACGAGTGCGGGCGGATCCTCGCCAACATCCAGTCGGCGGCGCAGCCCGGAGCTCGGCTCCGGGTGCTCGAGTTCGTCGTCCCGTCGGGTCCGGAGCCGCACCTGGCGAAGATGATCGATCTGACGATGCTGGGGATGTTGACCGGCAGGGAACGCAGCCGGTCGCAGTGGAAGGCACTGCTCGAGACCAACGGTTTCAGGCTGGACCGGATCGTCGCGACCCCGACGCCCCTGAGCGTCCTCGAAGCCACCGCTCGATAGAGCCCACGGGGCTCACCAGGGAGCACTCCATGTTCGTCATCCCACCCCGTCTGCCCGGCGTCCCGTCCGCGATGGTCGCCTCGACGCGGCGCACGCCATCCCGGCCGGCCACGGTCGCGCTGCGCATGGCCGCACTCTGCGCGGTCGCCGTGCTCGCCGCGCTCGGAGGCCCGGTCACGGCCTCCGCCGATGTCCTGCCGGGCATCTTCGCCCCGCGATCGGCCCCCCTCGGCCACAGCTATGGCGCGTGGACCGCGGCCTGGTGGCAACAGGCGTACCTCGTCCACGCCACCCCGTCCTCCCCGTTCGGGTCAGGCGCGGTGGACTGCAGATCGCTGGGCGCCGGCGGCGCGATCTTCCTGGCCGGCACCGCAGGCGGCTCCGCGTCGCGCAGCTGTCAGGTCCCGGCGGGCCGCCCGGTCCTGATCCCGCTCGTCAACGCGGAATGCAGCCTCGCCATCGACAACCAGACGACCTACGTCGGCCGGGTCGGTTGCGCCCGCGACCTGATCGATCACGTCGACGCCTCGTCGCTGCTCCTTGCGATCGGGATCCACGGCCACGGCCCCCAGGTGCGCGTGCCGCCTCAGATGCTGGCGCGGTTCCGCTTCGACTCACCGCCGTTCGCCTGGAGCTCGGTCGCGGACAACCCCTTCGGCGTGCCGGTCGAGGCGAACAACCCGTCGGCGGCGAACGGCTACTTCGTCATGCTCAGGCCCATGTGGCCGGGCCGCTACGACCTGTCGTTCGGCGGCAGCGCCCCGAGCCTGCCGTTCGCGACCCGAGCCGACTACGACCTCACGGTCGTGTGACCTGCTTCATGGGCGAGACGCGCAGCAGGACACGAGCTTCAGGGTGCCCGCCGGATTGGAGTGAGCCTCATCGCCGCGGCGACCGATGATTCCTCCTCGTCGCCGCCGTCCCAAGCGGGACGACAACCTCGAGGAGGAATCATGGGAGCCATCCACGTCCACGAGTTCATGACCCTGGACGGCGTGGTCGACGCGCCGATCTGGACGTTCGAGTACGGCTTCGACCCGAAGATGGGCGAGGCGCTGGCCGCGGTGACCGGCCGTGCCGAGGGCATCCTCCTCGGGCGCACGACGTTCGAGATGTTCGAGCCGGCGTGGTCCGCTCGGACCGTCGAGGACGATCCCGGCGCGCCGTTCTTCAACGACACGACCAAGCACGTCGTGTCGAGCACGCTGACGGACCCCACGTGGAGCAACTCGGAGGTCGTCGGGCCCTACAGCGCGGACGCCATCCGTGCGCTGAAGGCCGAGGTCGACGGCGACCTGTACGTGAGCGGCAGCATCACGCTCGTGCGGGCGATGCTCGCCGACGGCCTCATCGACGGCCTGCACCTGTTCGTCTACCCGCTCACCCTCGGGACCGGCCCGCGGCTGTTCCCGGACGGCGCCGCGCCTGGCAAGCTGAAGCTCGCTGCCGTCGACTCCTACGACAACGGCGTGGTCTACCTGAACTACAGCCCCGATCCGGCCGCGTAGGCGCATGCCCGCGGACGTCCTGGAGCTCGCCGGGCGCGAGGTGCGGATCACGAGTCCGGACAAGGTGCTGTTCGGCGAGCGCGGCGAGACGAAGCTCGACCTCGTCCGCTACTACGTCGCGATCGCCGACCCGCTCCTGCGCGCGATGGGCGGGCGACCGGTGCTCATGCAGCGGTTCCCCGAGGGAGCGGGCGGTCCCTCGTTCTTCCAGAAGCGTGTCCCGGACAGCGCACCGGAGTGGCTGCAGACGACGACCGTGGAGACGGTGAACGGCACGCCGTCTCGGGCGCTGGTCGCGGCGGACGTCGCCCACGTCGCCTGGGCGGTGAACCTCGCCTGCCTCGGGTTCCACGTCTGGCCCCATCGGGCCGACGACCCCGGCCACGTCGACGAGCTGCGCCTCGATCTCGACCCCCAACCGGGCACCGGGTTCGCCGAGGCACGCGCAGCGGCCTTCGAGCTCAAGGCGCTGCTGGACGAGCACGGGATCGCCTCCTTCCCCAAGACGACCGGCAACAGGGGGCTGCACGTCTACGTCCGGCTGCAACCGCGCTGGGACGCCTACGCCGTGCGCGCCGCCGCGGTCGCCGTGGCGCGCGAGCTCGAGCGTCGTCGCCCCGACATCCTCACGGCAGCGTGGTGGAAGGAGGAGCGCGGCGAGCGGATCTTCGTGGACTACAACCAGAACGCGCCGCACAAGACCGTCTTCGGGGCGTGGTCCGTCCGCGCCCGAAAGGGCGCGCAGGTGTCGGCGCCGGTCGCGTGGGAGGAGCTCGACGACGTCGATCCCGACGGGCTGACGCTGCCCCGCATCCCGGAGCGGCTCGAGCGCGAGGGCGATCCCTGGGCGGCGATCGACGATGTCCCGCAGTCACTCGAGCCGCTGCTCGCGCTGCACGAGCGCGATCGGGCGAACGGGCTGCTCGACGCGCCCTGGCCACCCGTGTACCCCAAGCAGCCCGACGAGCCGCCGCGCGTCGCGCCGAGCAGGGCACGGCGGGAGGACTGACGGCGTCGGGGATGCCGTCCGCGTCGAAGTGCTGCGCCGCTCGGCCGTCGAAGAGCGCGAAGCCGCCCCGCGGCGCGGTGCGGTATGACCTGCTGCGATGAGCGACACGGCCGAGGCGGCGGTGCGGGCGCAGGCCGACGGGCTGGCCACGGCGTGGTCGGGGGACGATGCGCCCGCGTCGTGGGCACTGACCGCCTCGCTGTTCGCCACGCTGCGCGACGATCCCGCGCTGCTGGCGCTGGCGGCGCGCATCGACGCGGATCGCCTGCCCGCGCTGCTCTTCGTCGCCGCCGTGATGGCGATGGTCGAGCGGGAGCGCCCCGAGCCGCTTGTGCGGGCGGTGCCGGTCCCGGGCGGCGAGCAGCCGCCGCTGCCCCAGGACTTCCCCGTCCAGCTGCGGGACTTCTGCCTGCGTCGCGGTGACGAGCTGCTGGGACTGGCCGCCCACCATCGCTACCAGATGAGCGAACCCGGACGGTGCGCGCACCTGCTGCCCGCCGTCGCCGCGGTCGCCGCCGATGCCGGCCGGCCGCTGGCGCTCATCGACCTGGGCACGGGCGCGGGCTTCGCCCTGCACCTCGACGCCTACCGGTACTCCTACGACCGGGACGGCCGCGATGCGCTCACGGTCGGCGACCCGCGGGCGGCGGTTGCGCTGCACACCACGCTGCGGGGACCGCTGGCGCCGATGCTGCCGGCCGCGATGCCGGCCGTGGCGCTGCGCGTCGGCATCGACACCGAGCCGCTCGACGTCGCCGACGCGGACGTTCGCGCATGGCTGCGCGCGTGCACCCCGCCGGCCGTCGAGGCGCTCACGCGGTTCGACCAGGCTGCCGCCTACGCCGCCGGCCACCCGGCGACAATGGTCCGCGGGGACGCGCTCACGGTCCTCCCCGACATCCTCGAGGCGCTGCCCGACGACGTGCACCCGTGCCTGCTCGACGCGTACGTCCACGTCTTCTTCACGCCCGATGAGCTGCATCGCTTCCGGGAGCAGGTCGCGGACCTCGGGCGACGGCGGGACCTGGACTGGGTCTCACTCGACCCGCTGGTCCCGATGGGCGCCGATCCGCGCGAGAGCGTGCTCGGGGCGCCGCTGCCACCCGGACTGCTCGCACGCGCGCACGACGAAGGCGTGTTTGGCGTCCTCGGGCGGGAGTCGTACCGGCGCGGTCGGGCGACGAGCGAGGTGCTCGCCC
>CAWIOK010000008.1:0-46350 GCA_963837655.1 uncultured Solirubrobacterales bacterium | reverse complement strand
GAGCGGCCGCAGGAGACCGCGGGCCGCGAAGGCGAGGACCTTCTCGAGCTCCTCGCGCGTGTAGACGAAGGAGCCGATCACGGTGTGCTGGCCCCGGAAGAACGGGATGATGTCGAACGACACCACCTCGCCTGCGTGCGCGCCGCAGGTCACCAGGCGCCCGTCCGGCGCCAGGGACTCGAGGGCCTTCTGGAACAGGGTGCCCCCGACGTGCTCGAACACCAGGTCGACGCCCTTGCCGCCGGTGAGCTCGGCCACCCGCGCCGGGATGTCCTCCGCGGTGTAGTCGATCCCCACGTCCATGCCGAGCTCCGCGGCGCTCGCGAGCTTCTCCGCTGAGCTCGACGTGCCGATGACGTAGGCGCCGGCGAGATGGGCGAGCTGGATGGCGGCAGAGCCGATGCCGCTCGAGACCGAGTTCACGAGCACGGTCTCGCCGATGCGCAGGCCGCCGCGCGTGAAGAGCATGTGCCAGGCCGTGCCGAACGCGACCTGGATCGCGCCGGCGTCGTCGTCGGAGATCTCCTCTGGCACGCGGACGAGCTGGCCGGTGGGCGCGATCGCGTAGTCGGCGAACCCGCCGGGCCCGGCGACCCCCAGGAAGACCTCGCCGCCGAGGAGGTACGGCATGACGCGGTCGCCGACCGCGAAGTCCTCGACGCCCTCGCCGAGCGCATCGACCCGTCCGACGATCTCGAGGCCGGGGATGTGAGGGAAGTCGATGCCGAAGCGAGACGTCCCCTCTCGGATGTCGACGTCGACGTGGTTCAGCGCGCACGTCGTGACGGCGATGCGCACGTGGCCGGGACCCGGCTGCGGGTCGTCGACGTCCTCGACGGAGAGCACCTCAGGCCCCCCGAACTCGCGGATGACTGCGGCTTTCACGTCGCGTCCCGCTCCTCTCTCGAAGCCGTGCTGCTCTTTGCACTACATCGAACCTGTCAAGCGAGGCCGCAGGTTGACTTCGCTCGATGTCGGACTTATAAACGTTCGGGCTGCGCGATGCTCGGCGACCACGTCGTCCGGATCGCGACCCCCGACTTGCGAGGAGCACGATGGAGGCCGCAGCGAACCAGGCGCCGAAGGCGTGGCGAGGCAGGTTCTACGAGGATCTCGAGGTCGGCGACGTGTACAGCAGCCGTCTCGGCCGCACGGTCACGGAGACCGACAACGTGTGGTTCACGTGCCTGACGCTGAACACGAACCAGAACCACTTCAACGACGAGTTCGCGAAGGGCACCCCGTTCGGACGGCCGCTGGTCAACAGCGCCTTCACCCTCGCGCTCGTCACCGGCCTGACGGTCCCGGACACGAGCGAGAACGCGACCGCGAACCTCGCCTGGACCGACATCACGATGCCCAACCCGGTCTACGTCGGCGACACGCTCTGGGCGGAGACCGAGGTGCTGGAGACCCGCGAGTCCGCGTCGCGCCCGAACGTCGGGATCGTCAGCGTCCGCACGCGCGGGATCAACCAGCGCCGCGAGGTCGTCATCGAGTTCCGTCGGACGTTCATGGTGTACAAGCGCGAAGCACCCGAGGTCGTGGACCTCTTCCCCGGGACCGACACGGACTGGAGCGTCTGAGATGAGCACCGTCGCCGAGCGTCTTGCGGCGTTCTCCGCCTCCCTGACCGCCGACACCCTGCCGCCCGAGGTCGCGGAGGCTGCCAAGCTGCACGTGCTCGACACCCTCGGCTGCGGTCTCGCCGGGTTCGCGCTCGGCGTCGCCGCCGGCGCGCGCGACGCGATGCTGGAGCCCGGAACGACCGGCCCGTCGACCGCGATCGGCGCGCCCGAGGGACTGCCGAGCACCGACGCCGCCTTCTATAACGCGGTCACCTGCCACGCGCTGGACTTCGACGACACGCACACGGGCTCGATCGCGCACGTGAGCGTGGTGATCGTCCCCGCCGCTCTCGCGGCGGCAGAGGCCTACGACGCCAGCGGCGCCGATCTCCTCGCAGCCATCGTCGTCGGCAACGAGATCGTCAACCGCCTGGGGATGGCCGCGGGGCCGCTGTTCCACAACGTCGGGTTCCATCCGACCGCGATCCTCGGCGTCTTCGGCGCGACCGCCGCCGCGGCGCGCATCCGCGGCCTGGACGCGGCGACGACGCGCCAGGCCCTCGGCATCGCGGGAAGCCTCGCCGCCGGCGTCCTCGAGCACCTCACCGACGGCTCGTCGACGAAGCGCCTGCATCCCGGGTTCGCGGCACGTTCCGGCGTGCTGGCCGCGCGGCTCGCGGCCCACGGCGAGACCGGTCCGGCGACCGTCATCGAGGGTCGCTTCGGCCTCTACAACGCGTACCTGCGCCGCGGCGACCTGGACATCGAAGGTCAGCTCGCCGACCTCGGCGAGCGCTGGGAGACCCCGAACATCGCGTACAAGCCTTATCCGGCCTGCCACTTCCTGCACGCCGCGATCGACGCGACGGCCGAAGCGACGACCGGCGGCATCGACGTCGACGAGATCGAGGACATCGTCGCCTACGCCCCGGCCGACGTCGTCCCGATCGTGCTCGAGCCGCTTGCCGACAAGCACGCGCCGCGCAGTGAGTACGACGCCAAGTTCAGCCTGCCGTACTCCGTCGCGTCCTACCTCGTTCACGGCAAGGTCGACGTCATGACCTACGTCGGCGACGCGATCCGCGAGCCGCGCGTCCTCGAGCTCGCGGGCCGGGTCCGCTACGAGACGAAGGACTTCCCGACGTTCGGCAAGGCGTTCCCGGGGGGTGTGCGCATCACGATGCGCGACGGTTCGATCCGCGAGGCGGAGCTCGCCCATCAACGCGGCGGCGAGGCGAACCCGCTGACCGCGGACGAGGTCCGGGCGAAGTACGCGGGCAACGCCGCGCTCGCCCTCGACGACGGCGCGGCGCGCGAGCTCGAGGAGGCGGTCCTGGGCATGGAGCGGCTGGGTGACGTCAGCGCGCTGAGGACGCTGCGCGACGCCCGCGTGCTGGAGCGCGCCATCGCCTGAGGCCGACCAGGGTGCGGGCTATGCTCCGGTGATGGGTGAGAGGCGCCTCGCGACAGTGCCGTCCGGGGACGACGCCGCCCCGGTCCTGCCGGCGGCCGCGCCCGAGCCGTCGCTGCCGAAGGGACCCGTCAAACGGGTCCGCAAGGCCTACGAGCAGGTCTACGACCAGCTGCGCGACTTCATCATCCGCGGCGAGCTCACGCGCGGTGCGCGGCTGCCGAGCGAGGCCGTCCTCGCACGGGAGTTCGGCGTGAGCCGCGGGACGGTGCGCGAGGCGCTGCGCGTGCTCGCGGCGCAGAACCTCATCCGCACCGCGAAGGGCGCCGGGGGCGGGAGCTTCGTCACGCTCCCGACGGTCGACCACATCTCGACCTTCCTGCACGCGAACATCAGCCTCCTCTCGGAGGCCGACGACGTCACGTTGCCCGAGTTCCTCGAGGCCCGCGAGCTCCTCGAGGTCTTCGCGGCCCAGCAGTGCGCCACCCGGCGCTCGGAGGAGGACCTCGAGCGCCTCCGCGCGACGATCGTCCACGACCCGGCGCAGCTCGGGACGAGCGCGCACTACATCGCGAACACGGACTTCCACACCGCCATCCTGGACGGCTGTGGGAACACGCTCGTCTGCATCGCGGCCCAGCCGGTGTTCTCGGTCCTGCAGACGCGCCTGCGGCGCGAGCCGATGGCCGAGGGGCTGGCGAAGCGTGTCGACGACGACCACCGCGCGATCCTCAAGGCGATCGAGGACGGCGACTCCCGCGCCGCCGGCGAGGCGATGCACGAGCACATCGCCTACCTGAGCCGCGTGTACCAGGACATGTGGCGCGGGTCGCCGGCCAACGACTAGCCCCGCCCGTTGACCCGCGTCCGCGCGGGTGGTAGAAGGCGGATGTCCGACATTCGACCGGTCGGACAGATCGAGGGAGGACGCCCGTGCGGATCAAGTACATCATCCCGTTCCCCTTCGACGAGGCGGGGGTGGCCGCGCGAGCGGCACAGATCCCTTCGGACCTCCTCGGACCGGGGGTCGTCGTGGACTGCGTGCCGGTCCGCAACAGCTGCCTGCTTCTGGACTCCTACTACGAGTCGATCATCTTCGACGCCTACATCGCCGAGGCTGGGCTCCAGGCCGAGGAGGAGGGCTACGACGCCGTGGTCATGGACACGGTGTCGGACTCCGGGCTCCAGGTCCTGCGGTCCCGTCTGAACATCCCCGTCATCGGACCAGGGCAGGTCGCGTTCCACCTCGCGGGGATCCTCGGTCAGCGCTTCTCCGTGGTCACGATGTGGGACACGTGGCAGTTCTTCTACCGCAAGCTCTTCAAGGAGTACGGGATCGCCGACAACGTCGCCTCCGTCCGTGCCGTGAACATCCCGCCCGACGTCGAGGCGCTCTTCGCGGGCAAGGAGCAGGAGATGTACGACCGACTCACCGCCGAGGCGATGGCCGCCGTCGACGAGGACGGCGCTGACGTCATCGTCCTCGGCTCGACGACGATGCATCAGGCGGCCGAGCACATGGCGCGCAACCTGCCGGTGCCGCTCGTCAACCCGGGTCCGGCCGCGGTCGCGTTCGCGGAGACCATCGTCCGCCTCGGGCTCAGCCACTCGAAGGTCGCGTTCCCGTCCCCCGGTACCCTCCAGGACGAGAAGTTCTTCTCGCTCGTCGGCGCCGACGGCGGCACGCGCGCATGACCGACCGACCGAGCCTGCGCGAGCGCCTGACCGACCCGCGGATCCTCGTGGCGCTCGGCGTCCACGACGGGCTGACGGCGCGACTGGCCGAGCGCGCCGGCGTGGAGGCCTTCTACCACGGCGGCTACGCAGCCGCCGCCCATCATCACGGTCTGCCCGACATCGGGATGGTCGGGCTGGAGGAGATGGCCGAGAGCGTCCGCCGCGTGACCCTCGTCTCGAACACCCCGGTCATCGTCGACTGCGACACCGGCTACGGCGCGATCGCCGGCGTGAAGCGCACCGTCCAGGAGATGGAGCGCGCCGGTGCCGGCGCGATCCAGATCGAGGACCAGGTCTTCCCGAAGCGCTGCGGGCACATGGAAGGCAAGCAGGTGATCCCGGTGGACGAGATGGTGCTGAAGATCCGCGCCGCGCTCGCCACCCGCGCCAACCCCGAGACCCTCCTCATCGCACGGACCGACGCCCTGCAGCCCCACGGTCTCGACGAGGCGATCGACCGCTGCAACGCCTACGCGGAGGCGGGCGCCGACCTCGCGTTCGTCGACGCGCCGCGCTCGCGCGAGCAGCTGGAGGAGATCGCCCGCCGCGTCGACGCGCCGAGCGTCGCCAACATGTCCGAGACGGGGCGCACCCCGGCGCTCCCCGCCGCCGAGCTGCAGGAGCTCGGCTACCGGGTCGTCATCTTCCCCTCGACGCAGACGTGGATCTTCGCCCGCGCGTACGAGCAGCTCTGCAGCGAGCTGCTGCGGACGGGCACGACCGCCGGCCTGACGGATCGCTTCATGCCCTTCGACGAGGTCAACCAGCTCCTCGGGATCGAGGAGCTCGAGCGGATCGAGTGACGGGGGCGGTCAGCCGCCCCAGATGCCGGCGGTGAGCCCCCCGTCGACGGTGAGCGCCGTGCCCGTCACCCAGCGGGCGTCGTCGGACGCGAGGTAGACGAAGCCGTCGGCGATGTCGCGCGGGTCGCCGAGCCGCCCGAGCGGGTGCAGACCGACCGCGAACTCGCGCGAGGCGTCGGGATCCGCCTGGTCGGCGAAGTACCCGTCGATCATGGGCGTCTGGATGAAGCCGGGGCAGACGCAGTTGGCTCGGATGCCCGCCTTCGCGCCGTCGAGGGCGAGGCACTTCGTGAGCATGATGACGCCCGCCTTCGAGGCGCAGTACGCCGCGTCGTCCGGGATGGCCCACAGCCCGGCGATCGACGCGGTCGAGACGATCGAGCCGCCGCCGCGCTCCACGAAATGCGGCCACAGCGCCTTGGAGACGAGGTAGACGCTCTTGAGGTTGATCGCGAGCTCGCGGTCCCAGTCGTCCTCTATGAGATCGTGCGCGGCGCCCGTGATGGTGATGCCGGCGTTGTTCACGACGACGTCGACGCCGCCGAACGCGTCGATCGCGACCTGCACGCCGGCGGCGACGTCCGCCCCCTTGGTCACGTCCATCGCGCATGCAGCGGCGTCGGCGCCCGCCGCGCGGACCTCGGCCGCCGTGTCCTCGGCGGTGTCGCCGCGCAGGTCGGCGACCACGACCCGGGCGCCCTCCTGGGCGAAGCGGACCGATGTCTCCCGGCCGATCCCCGAGCCTCCGCCGGTGACAAGCGCCACCTTGCCGTCGAGCCTGCCCATCAGCCCTCCCCATCGGTTGCGATGACCACGGGTGCACACCATAATGTGCGAATGTCGGACATCAAGGCTGACCGGGTCGAGATCTGCGACGTCGGGCCGCGCGACGGGCTCCAGAACGAGGCGCGCACCCTCGCACCGGACGTGCGCGCAGAGCTCTGCGACCGGCTGGCGGCGGCCGGGCTGCCCCGGATCGAGGCGGTGAGCTTCGTCAACCCCAAGCGGGTGCCGCAGATGGCGGGCGCCGAGGAGGTCGTCGCCGGCTTCCGCGCCACCGGCGAGACGGTGCTCGCCGGCCTCGTGCTCAACGAGCGCGGGTACGAGCGTGCGCTGGCCACGGGCCTGCGCGAGGTCCACTACGCGTTCCCCGTCACCGACTCCTTCGCCGAGCGCAACCAGGGCGTCTCGGTCGCGGAGGCGATCGCCGCCGGCGGACGGATCGTCGAGCGCGCGCACGCCGACGGCCTGCGCGTCACCGTGACGCTCGGCGCGTCGTTCGGCTGCCCCTTCGAGGGCCCCGTGCCGTCCAGGACGGTGCTCGCAGCCGCGGAGACGGTGCACGGCTTCGCGCCCGACGAGATCGTCCTCGCCGACACGATCGGCACGGGCGTGCCGACCCAGGTCACCGAGCTGGTCGGCGGCGTGAAGGCGCTCGGGGCACGGGTCGGCTGCCACTTCCACAACACGCGTAACACCGGCTACGCGAACGCGCTCGCCGCGGTCGAGGCCGGCGTCGCGTCGCTGGATGCCTCGATCGGCGGGACCGGCGGGTGCCCGTTCGCGCCGAGGGCGACCGGGAACATCGCGACCGAGGACCTCGTCTACATGCTGCACGGCATGGGCGTCGACACCGGCATCGAGCTCGCCGCGCTGCTCGACACCGCCGGGTGGCTCGCGGGGCAACTCGGCAAGGACCTGCCTGGGCTCACGTACAAGGCCGGGGACTTCCCGGCGGTCGCCGCGTGACCGCGGAGGCGCCGGCCGCGATCGTCACCGGGGGTGGCGGGGCCATCGGCGGCGCGGCGTGCGACGGGCTCGCGCAGCGCGGCTTCGCCGTGCTCGTCGTCGACCTCGACGCGGCTGCCGCCCAGGCCGCCGCGGAGCGCATCGTCGCCGCCGGCGGCACCGCATCGGCGTGCGCCGCCGACGTGAGCGACGAGGACGCGGTCGCCGCGTACGTGCGCGCCTGCGTCGAGCGCCACGGCGCCCCGCGCGCGTTCTTCAACAACGCCGCGGCCGAGGGCGCCATCGCGCCGATCAGCGACTACCCGACCGACGTCTTCGATCGCACGATCGCGATCAACGTCCGCGGCGTGTTCCTCGGCCTCAAGCACGTGATCCCCGCCATGCGCGCGACGGGCGGGTCGATCGTCAACACCGCGTCACAGGCCGGCATCCGGGGGGTTGCCGGCCTGTCCGCGTACTCGGCGAGCAAGCACGCCGTCGTGGGCCTGAGCCGCGGCGCCGCGCTGGAGGAGGCTCCCGGCATCCGCGTGAACTGCCTCGCGCCCGGCCCGACGGACACGCGGATGATGGCCGACATCGAGCAGACGGTGCGCGACCAGGGCGGCGACCCATCGGGGTTCGTCGAGCGCATCCCCGCCGGCCGCTACGGCCGGCCTGAGGAGATCGCGGCCGCCGCGGTCTGGCTGCTGGCCGACGCGCCGGACTTCCTCACCGGGGCGGTCGTGCCCGTCGACGGTGCGATGACGACGCCGTAGGGTCGGCGCATGAGCGAACGCAGCGAGGACATCTACGAGGCGCGCGGGTTCGGCGGGCGCTCGGGTGCGGGCGAGCGGCCTGCCCTCGTGGTCATCGACCTCTGCTACGGGTTCACCGACCCGGAGTCGCCGCTCGCCTGCGACTGCGAGCAGGCGGTCGCCTCGACCGCGAAGCTGCTCGACGCGGCGCGCGCGGGTGGACACCCGGTCGCCTTCACGACGGTCCAGTACGACGCCGCCGGCCGCGAGATCGCCAAGGCGTTCATCGCGAAGGCGCCCGGGCTGCTGACCCTCGAGCCCGGGACGCGCTGGCCGCAGATCGACGAGCGGATCGCGCCTGCCGAGAACGAGCCTGTCATGCCGAAGCTCTTCGCGTCCGGGTTCTTCGGCACGTCGCTGGGCGCCATGCTCGCCGCGCGCGGCTGCGACACCGTGGTCGTGACCGGCGCGTCGACGTCGGGCTGCGTGCGGGCGACCGCTGTCGACGCGCTCCAGCACGGCTACCGCGTGGTGGTGCCGCGCGAGGCGGTCGCCGACCGCGCCGAGGGCGCGCACCAGGCGACGCTCACCGACCTCGACGCGAAGTACGGCGATGTGGTCGGCCTGGACGAGGCCGTCGCCATCTTCCGCCGGTGAGCCGACCGCCCGACGTCCGGACGGTCGTCCTGCGCGGTCCGCAGGAGGTCGCCGAGGACGAAGCCGGCGCGAGCGTCGCAGCCCTGTACGAGCGCCTGCGCGAGGCGCTGCGCACGTCGTTCGTGCCCACCGTGTTCCGCATGCTCGCGGTCCACGAGGGCTATCTCGCCGCAGTGGTGGACGCAGTGTGCGCGACGTCGGCCGAGCGACGGCAGTCGTACACACGCCGCTGCCTGGAGCTCGCGGCGGACGTCGCGGCGCAGTTGCAGCCGAGGCCGGTCAGCACCGGCGAGCACACCGCGGCCGTCGCAGCCCTGATCACCCGTTACAACGTCACGAACGCCAACGGGCTGCTCGTGCTGACCGCGCTTTCCGCCACGCTCGATGCGCCCGACGGCGTGCTCACCACGCCGCTGCCCCAGCGCTCGGGCCGCGCACTCGAGGAGGACATCCTGATGTGCCACGGTGGCTTCACGGTTCCAGGCCTGTGGCGTGAGCTCTCCCACGGCTGGCCGGACATCGCCGAGCGAGCATGGACCGAGGTCAGGGTGCTTGCCGAGTCCCCGCGCTTCGGCACGGGACGAACCGAGCTGCTCGATCTGGCCGCGCGGGCGCTGCCGTCCGAGCGATTTCCTCGGCCTGCCGCCGCGATCGCGAACCCCGACGCAGCGCGCGATGTGGAGCGCATCGTCGCGTGGTTCTCCCGCGCCATCCCCACGATGGTGCTCGAGATCGAGTGCCTTCGACTCGCGTTCGACGCGGGCGACGAGTAGCTCGCCGTCCCCGGCAGGGTCCGAACCTGCCTACGCTGTGCGCATGGTTCCGCCGACGTCCGCCCAGACCTCAGCGACCGCCGACATCAAGGACTCGATCCTCGATGCCATCGGTGACACGCCGCTCGTCCGTCTCAGTCGCATCGGGGCCGGGCTGAGCCCGCAGCTCGTCGCGAAGGTGGAGTCGCTGAACCCCGGCGGCTCGATCAAGGATCGCGTCGCCGTCACCCTGATCGAGGCCGCGGAGCGGGACGGGCACCTGCGGCCCGGCGGGACGATCGTCGAGCCGACGTCGGGCAACACCGGCACGGGCCTGGCGATCGCCGCCCGCCTGAAGGGCTACCAGATGGTCGCGGTGATGCCCGACAAGGTGTCGCGCGAGAAGATCGACCTCCTGCGTGCCTACGGGGCGAAGGTCGTCCTGTGCCCGACGAACGTCGAGCCGGAGTCCCCGGAGTCCTACTACTCGGTCTCCGACCGGCTGGCCTCCGAGATCCCGGGGGCCTTCAAGCCCGACCAGTACAGCAACCCGGCCAACCCCGCCGCCCACTACGGCACCACCGGGCCCGAGCTGTGGGCGCAGAGCGGCGGCCGCATCACGCACCTGGTCATCGGCGTCGGCACCGGCGGCACGATCACCGGCACCGCGCGCTACCTGAAGGAACGCAGTCCCGGCCTCGTGGTCGTCGGCGCGGACCCCGTCGGCTCCGTCTATTCCGCCGCGACGCCCGACGACGTCAAGGGCTACCTGGTCGAGGGGGTCGGCGAGGACTTCTGGCCGCAGACCTTCGACCCGTCGGTCGTCGACCGCTGGATCCGCGTGAGCGACCGCGACTCGTTCCTGACCACCCGCCGGCTCGCCACGACCGAGGGCATCCTGACGGGCGGCTCCTGCGGGCTGGCGTTGCACGCGGCGCTCGAGGTCGCGGCCGACATCGACGATCCGGAGGCGATGGTCGCCGTGATCCTGCCCGACGGCGGGCGCTCGTACCTCAGCAAGATCTACTCCGATGCGTGGATGACCGAGTACGGCTTCCTGGAGCGCACCGGCGAGGACTCCGTCGGTGACGTCCTGCTGCGCAAGCACGACGACACGATCCCGGCGCTCGTCACCGTCCGCAGCGACCAGCCCGTCCGAGAGGCCGTCTCCCTGCTGCACGAGCACCGGGTCTCCCAGCTTCCCGTCGTCTCCGCCCGCGACGAGCAGGCGGTCGTCGGGTCGATCGGCGAGCGCGGGGTGCTCCGGCACGCCGTCACCGATCCGGACGTGCTCGGCGCGCCGATCGTCGACGTGATGGAGGCGCCGTTCCCCGCCGTCTCCGTCGGTGCTCCGGTGCGCGACGCCATCGAGCTGCTGTCGGGCGACCGGCAGGCGCTGCTCGTCACGCGGGACGGGCACCCGTCGGGCATCCTCACGCGCGCCGACCTGCTGGAGTCCCTGACCAAATGAGCCTCGACAACGGCGACGCCCTGGCCACCCAGGTCGTGCACGCCGGCCTCGACCCCGACCCGACGTTCGGCTCGGTCATCCCGGCCATCCACCAGACCTCGACCTTCCGCCAGCCGCACGTCGGCGAGTTCGTGGAGGACTACGACTACGCGCGCAGCGCCAACCCGACGCGGGCGGCGCTCGAGCGCGCGCTCGGGACGCTGGAGGGCGGCCACGGAACGGCGTTCTCGTCCGGCATGGCCGCCACCCACGCCCTGCTCACCGCGGTCTGCTCGGCGGGCGACCACGTCGTCATCCCGGGCGACCTGTACGGCGGCACGTTCCGCCTCGTGGACAAGGTCCTGACCAGGTGGGGCCTGGAGTACACGATGGTCGACCAGACCGACCTCGATGCTCTGGCCGCTGCGGTCCGCGAGGACACGCGACTGATCTGGGTGGAGACCCCGACGAACCCGCTGCTGAACGTCGTCGACATCGCGGGCGTCGTCGACCGGTCCCGCGGGGCGTTCGTCGCGGTCGACAACACGTTCGCCACGCCGATCAACCAGCGTCCGCTGGAGCTCGGCGCCGACGCCGTCGTGCACTCCACGACGAAGTACCTCGCCGGCCACTCCGACACCGTCGGCGGCGCGGTGATCACGGCCACCGAGGCGCGTCACGAGGCCGTGCGCTTCGTCCAGAACGCCATCGGTGCGGTCCCCGGGCCGTTCGACGCCTTCCTGACCCACCGCGGTCTGCGCACGCTCGCGCTGCGGATGCGCGCGCACGCCGAGAACGCCGCCGCCGTCGTCGCCTACCTGCAGGGCGCCGACGGCGTCTCGGCGGTGCGCTGGCCGGGGTTCAGCGGCATGGTGAGCTTCCGCCACCGGGACGCCACCGGCATCGCAGAGCGCACGCGCCTGTTCACGCTGGCCGAGTCGCTGGGCGGCGTGGAATCCCTGATCGAGGTCCCGCAGGCCATGACACACCAGTCCGTCGAGGGGTCCGACGCGGCGGTCCCGGCCGACCTCGTCCGCCTGTCGGTCGGCATCGAGGACGCCGGGGACCTGGTCGGCGATCTGCGCCAGGCCCTCGTGCCGCTGTGAGAGGGTGCGCGACGGCTATGTCGCTTCGTGTCCGTCTCTGCCTGCCGTTGGGGACCGTGCTGGCATCGATCCTGCTGTTGCCGGCGGCCGGTTCAGCTGCGACGACCGATGCTCAGGTGCAGCGCGGGCTGCAGCAGCTCGTGGCGGCCGAGGGCGGGCCCCCCGGCGCGGTCGCGACGCTGTACCGCAACGGGCGCCTCACGACGCTGAGCGCGGGCCGGTCGAACGTCAACCGCAGCGGCGCCCCGACGGCGACGCAGCACATGCGGATCGCGAGCATCGCGAAGGCGTTCAGCGGCGCAGTGGCGCTGCACCTGGTCGAGCAGGGACAGCTGGGTCTGGACGACACGATCGGTCAGCGGCTTCCGGACCTGCCCAAGGCCTGGGCGGCCGTCACGGTTCGCCAGATGCTCAACCACACGAGCGGCCTGCCGGACTACACGAAGTCCGATGCCTTCGTCAAGCAGGCCTCCGAGGACCCGCGGGGGTACGTCACCCCCGATGAGATCGTCGGCTGGGTGCGCAAGGACCCTCTCGGGTTCACTCCGGGCTCCCGCTACGAGTACTCCAACACCGACAACATCGTCGTCGGCCTCATCGCCCAGTCCGTCACCGAGACGCCGTATCCGAAGCTGCTCCAGGACATCGTGCTCGGCCCCGCGAAGCTGACGCAGACGACATTCCCGACACACCGGATCTCGCTGCCCGTGCCGCTCATCCACGGGTACATCGTCAGCCCCGACGCCGACCCGTCCGACGTCACCACCTTCCTCAGCCCGAGCGGGGCATGGGCGTCGGGCGCGGTCGTCTCGACCCCCACCGACCTCTCGGCGTTCATCCGCGCCGACCTGGGCCTCAAGTTCTTCGGCGCCGCCCAGCAGCAGGAGCAGGTGCGGTTCGTCCGCGGGTCCTCAAGCCCTGCCGGACCGGGCACGAACGCGGCCGGCCTCGCGCTCTTCCGCTACACGACGCGATGCGGCGTGGTGTACGGCCACACCGGGAACTTCCCCGGGTACGTGCAGTTTGCCGCCGCCACCGCTGACGGCACGCGCTCTGTCACCACCAGCCTGAACATCCCCGCGCCCACGGGCGCGCTGCTCCGCCAGCTCCGCGAGGTGCAGAGCAAGGCCGTCTGCGCGCTCCTTCGCCGGTAGCCACCAGACGTCTCGGGTCAGCGTGTACCGCGCGCCGCGGGGGCGGTTGCTGTCAGCGAGGGATGCAGCCTGCTCGGCCACCGTCGTGAACCCTCCTCGACGACTCGGGCCCGCCCTGCAGCCCCCGCGCGCTGGGGACTGCGCACGCTCTGAGCGACCGGAGCAACGCATCGCGACCCACGCGTCCCCATGAACCGATGCACGTCACCGCGATCGCCTGGTCGCTGAGTCCAGAGGAGGCCGGCTTCAGGGTGGTGTCGGCGACCTGGCGCAGGCCGAAGTCGACATCCTGCCCGAGGTCGGGCTCGCTCGCCACAGACCGCGTCGCGGACGGCGTCCAGGGCGGCGTCCGCCAGCGCGTCGAGGGCCGATCCCGAGGACGCCGAAGCCCGCCACGAGCCGGTGTTGAACCCCGGGCCGTCGAGAGGCGACGGCTGATCACGCGATCGATCACCCCGGGCTCATCCCGACGGACGTCTGAGAGGTTGTGCCATCGGACGACGGCCGCAGACCGCCGACGCGTCCGCTCGCTGTCCGCCAGATGACGGGTGCAGCTTTGCCGGGTCGCCCGGCGGGTACCTCGGCGGAGATCCCGAGCACGAGGTCCTGTATGGCGACGGTGGGCGAGTTCATCTTGCGACGGCTGACCGACTGGGGCATCCAGTGTGTGTCGGGCGACCTCAGGCTCGAGGCATCGCAGGTGCTGCCGGACCTTCCGTATGCGCGCTACGCCGAACTGCTGGGCCTTGAGGGCATTCGCGTCGACGATGTGGGTCCCGGTCGCGACCGTGCGCTCGCGGAGGGTCGTCCCGCGGCGTTGGAGGTCATCACCGACCCGGAGGTGCCGCCCCTCCCGCCGCACATCCAGTTCGCTCAGGCCAGGGGGTCGGCAGGCGCGCTGCGCGGAGACCCGGCCGCCCGGCAGATGATCCGGGAGTCGCTGAACGGCAAGCTGGCGGAGCTGACGACCCGATGAGCGGCGTCGTCGGCCGCGTGGTTCGCAACATCCGTCGCGGTCGCGCGCAGCGCCTGCTGGCCGGCGCCACGGCGCTGAGCGCAGTGCCGCTGGGCGCGGAGATCTTCGTGAGCCATTACGGCGGGTCGTTCGGCAACAAGTGGATGTGGACGCCCGTCGCGCTCTCGCCGGCGCTGGCTGCCGCCGGTGTCGCGGGTGTGGTGTCCGAGCGCGCGGCGAGGACCGTGCTGCCCGCCATGTCGTCGCTGTACCTGCTCGACGGTGCCGCGGGCGTGTACTTCCACCTGCGTGGCATCGCGCGCAAGCCGGGCGGATTCAAGGAGGCGACGTACAACCTCGTCATGGGTCCGCCCGCGTTCGCGCCCGGGTCACTCGCGATGCTCGGGGGCATGGGCGTGGCCGCCGCGCTGTGCCGCCGCGAGCGGTGATGGCGCGTTCGTTTCGCGAGGCGGGGCACCTTCCCCACCGCAGCGTGGACGGGCGTCCAGCGCCCCCGGAGGAGCTGCCCCGTCAGCGGCGGGGAACGACTCCGCAGATGCGCGGGCGATTCCCGGACCACGACGTGTTGGCCGACCCGACGCACTGGGACGACGTCACGCGCGAGATGGTCCTGCGCCGAGCGGAGACGCCCCCGCCGGTGCGATTCTTCGACGCCCCTGAGGAGGAGTGCCTGCGCGCGTTCCTCGATGTCGCTCTGGCGCAGGATGCCGACCCGCGGATCCCTGTGTTCGAGATGGTCGACAGCAAGCTGTACGAGGGTCGGCTGGATGGCTTCCGGCACGCCGGGATGCCCGACGACCGGGCAACGTGGCGCGAGGTTGCGCGTCGACTGCGCGACGAGGGGTTCGTCGGCGCGGACGAGCGGCGTCGGCGGGAGATCGTCGGAGCCTTCGCACGGGGTGAGCTGGACTGGGACGGCCTGGACGTCGCCATCGCGTGGGGCGTGGTCATGCGGGCGGCGCTCAGCGAGTTCTACTCCCATCCCTGGGCCTGGAACGAGATCGGCTTCGGCGGCCCGGCCTATCCGCGGGGGTACATGCGGATGGGGCCCGGTGACGCGGGCCGCGAACCACACGAGGCGCCTGAGGCCTTCTCCACCGATCCTGTCCAGGACGTCTCATGAGGGAGTCGTCCAAGCGGTTGGCCAAGGGCTCGCGCATGCCGCTCGACAACGACTCTGCGGTGCTTCTGGACGTCCACGCGCGCGGCATCCCGGGTGTGGAGCGCATGGCGTCCTACGCCGACACCGACGAGGTCGACATGGTCATCGTGGGTGCCGGAGCGGGTGGGTCGACGCTTGCGCAGCGACTGGCGAGGAAGGGATGGAGGATCGTCATCCTGGAGTCGGGGCCCTTCTGGGACCCCGACCGGGACTGGGTCTCCGACGAGGCAGGCCAGCACAAGCTCTACTGGACGGCCCCACGCGTCATCGGCGGCGACGATCCCGTGGAGCTCGGCAAGAACAACTCGGGCCACGGCGTGGGCGGGTCGATGGTGCACTACGCCGGCTACACCCCGCGCTTTCACCCCTCCGACTTCGAGACGTTCACGCAGGATGGCGTGGGCGCCGACTGGCCGATCTCCTACGCAGACCTCAAGTCGCACTACGAGCGCGTCGAGCGCGAGCTGCCCGTGGCGGGCCAGGACTGGCCCTGGGGAGACCCCCACCGCTACCCCCACGCCCCACACCCCATCTCCGGCGCCGCGGACCAGGCGCGCCGCGGGATGCAGCAGGCTGGGATCGAGGTCCGCGTCGGCCCGGTCGGGATCCCCAACGGGACCTTCGGGAACCGACCGCACTGCATCTACCGCGGCTTCTGCCTGCAGGGCTGCAAGGTCAACGCCAAGGCCTCCCCGCTCGTGACCCACCTGCCCGACGCCATCGAGCACGGCGTCGAGGTCCGCGCAGGTGCTCACGCCGTGCGCGTGGAGACCGACGAATCGGGCCGCTGCACAGGCGTCGCCTACCAGCGCGACGGCCGCGACCACGTGCAGCGCGGCGCGACCGTGGTCGTCGCCGGGTACTCCATCGAGTCTCCTCGCCTGCTGCTGAACTCCGCGTCACGGCGCTTCCCTCACGGCCTGGCGAACGACCACGACCAGGTCGGCCGCTACGTCATGGTCCAGGGCGCCACACAGGTCGCCGGTCGGTTCCCGGAGCCCCTGCGGCAGTACAAGGCACCGCCCCCGGAGATCTCCTCCGAGCAGTTCTACGAGACCGACCCCGATCGGGACTTCGCGCGCGGGTTCTCCATCCAGACGGTCGGGCCGCTACCCATCGCCTGGGCCGAGCACGTCCTGGCCGACGGCCACTGGGGGCAGGGTCTGCGCGAGTACATGCGCGACTACACCCACTGGACCACCCTCGGTCTGCTCTGCGAACTGCTCCCGCGATCCGACAACCGGGTCACGCTCTCCGACGAGACCGACGCGCACGGAACGCCGGTAGCTCGCTTGGACTACACGCAGTGCGACAACGACCGCGCGAACATCGCTTATGGGGCCGCTGTCCTCGAGCGTGTCTGGGAGGCCGCCGGCGCGCAGGACACGTTGCGTGTCGATCGCTACGCCCACCTCGTCGGAGGTTGTCGCATGGGCACCGCGCCGGAGACGAGCGTGATCGACGCCCAGCACCGGGCGTGGGGAATCCCCAACCTCTTCGTCTGCGACGGCTCCGTCGCCCCCACCCAGGGCGCGGCCAACCCGGCGCTGACCATCATGGCGCTGGCGTCTCGGCTCGGCGAGCTTCTGGACACCAAGCACATCGCAGCGTGAACACAGCCGAGGTCACCGCCGGCCGGCGCGTGTCGCCGTTACGGCCGCTGCCGCCGCTATCGCGGCCGCTCCGGCGACTGTCACGGGCCGGTGCAACGACAGCCACAGCTGTACCGAATGGTCGTGCGCCCGGTCGTCGAACGCGCCGTGCGAGCCATGGTCGATGTCGTCGTCCAACGGTGCCTCGAGGTAGTCGGGGCGTCCGGGATCCAGCGGCTCGTCCGTCTGCTGCCCGGTCACTCCCGTGCGGCCGAGATAGCGGTCGGCGACCCAGCCCGCGACGCGGTTGCCCAGGATCGTGTAGACGGTCGGCAGACCGACCCAGATCTGGCGGCGGCGATGGCGCGCGGCCCAGACGATCGCGCGTGCGGCGACCTCGGGCTGGTAGATCGGCGCCACCGGCTGGGGCTCGTTCTTCGTCCTCGCGCGCACCCACGAGAACTGGGTGGTGTTGAGGCCCGGGAGGTCGACGACGCAGACGTGGACGTTCGACCGCCGATTGATCAGCTCGGTGCGCAGCGACTCCACGAACCCCTGCAGTGCGTGCTTGGCGCCGCAGTAGGTGGCCTGGAGGGGGATGCCGCGGTACCCGAGCGCGGAGCCCACCTGCACGATCGTGCCACGATCGCGCGGGAGCATCCGGTGCAACGCAGCGAGATGCCCGTGTACGGCCCCCAGATACGTGACCTCCGTGACGCGCCGGAATTCCTCCGGCGTGGTGTCCGCCACCTCGGCCAGCACCGCGACCATCGCGACGTTGACCCACACGTCGATGGGGCCGAACGCTTCCTCGACCTCGGAGGCGGCCGCGTCGACGGCTGCCGCGTCCGCGACGTCGCAGACCAGTACCAGCGCCTGACCCCCGAGGTCGCGGACCTCACGGGCCGCGGCCTCCAGGCCCGCGCGGCCGCGGGCGATGAGCCCGATGCTCGCGCCGCTGCGCGCGAACTCGCGGGCGGCAGCCCGTCCGACCCCGGCCGATGCTCCTGTGATGACGACGACGTCACTCATGCATCCACGTTCCCTCGGTTTGTTGAAGCTCGGTCTTCTCGAAGCCACAGGGCCTCGTCGGCGGCGAGACCCGCAGCGATCGCGGCCGACGCCAGAGCGGCGCGCCGCTCGTGCCCGGCGGCGGCGAGCAGCAGCATCGAGGCGGCGTGCAGCACGTCGACGGTGATGCCTGCGACCACAGCCGTGCGATGCGATGGCCGCACCGCGGCGGCCTGCAGGAGATGGCGAGCGCCCAGCACTCGCACGACGCCGGCCGCAGGCGTGCCGGAGCCCGCGACCGCGACCGGGCGAAGCGCCCGCCGCGGAGCCAGGAGCAGGAGCGCGCCGTAGACCGCGCGCATCGCTCGCGTCGCGTCACTCGTCACTCGCGCGAGTCCCTGAGGGCGACCGCGGCGCCGATGTGCGCGAGGTGCGTCAGCGTCTGGGGCACGTTCCCCAGCGCCTCGCCCGCCTGCGGATCCCACTCCTCGGAGAAGAGACCCAGGTCGTTCCCCGTCGACACCGCGTGATCGAAGACGTCGCGCGCGTCGGCCGTGCGCCCCTGCCGGGCGAGACATTCGACGAGCCAGAACGAGCAGGCGAGGAACGCCCCCTCCTGGCCAGGCAGACCATCGTCGCGCCGGTACCGGTACAGCAGCCCGGGCCCGGCCGACAGGTCCTCACGGATTGCGTCGGTCGTGCGGATCATGCGCGGGTCCTCCCAGTCCAGCAGCCCCGTATCCGGGAGCAGCAGCAGCGCCGCGTCGAGGTCGGGGGAGTCGAAGACTCCGGTGAACACGCCGCGCCCCTCGTCGTACCCGCGTTCCTGCACGGCGGCAGCGATCTCGTCACGGACACGCCGCCACCGGCGGACCGGAGCGGCTCGCGAGCACTCCTCGGCCAGCTGGACCGCCCTGTCGAGAGCTGCGAAGCACATCGCCTTGGAGTGCGTGAAGTGCAACGGCTCGCCGGGGAACTCCCACAGTCCGGCGTCCGGGTCCTCCCAGTGGTCCGCCGCGAAGTCCACGAGGGAGACGAGGAAGCGCCAGTGATCGTCGTCGGGGGAGTGGCCGCGCCGATGCCAGCGCCAGGTCAGTGAGACCAGCTCGCCGAACGCGTCGAGCTGGAGCTGATCGACGGCGCCATTGCCCACCCGCACAGGGCGCGACCCGCGCCAGCCGGCGAGATCGAGCTGCTGCGCGACGATGCGCCTCTCGCCGCCGAGCCCGAACAGGATCTGCAGGTCGTCGGCGCTCCCGGCCGCCGAGCGTGCCACGAACCGGCGGAACTCGCCCGCGGCGTCCTCGTATCCGATCTCGGTGAGCGATCGCACCGCGAACGACGAATCGCGGATCCAGGAGAAGCGGTAGTCCCAGTTGCGCTCGCCACCGGCGACCTCGGGCAACGAGGTCGTCGCCGCGGCCACGATCGCACCGGTGCGCTCGAACGCCATCGCCCGGATCGTCAGCGCCGAGCGGCGAACCGAGATGTCGGAGGTCGTGCCCTGCGCGGCCCAGTCGCGCCAGAACCCCATCGTCTCCTGCAGGCGCCGGTCGATGTCGTCGGGCGTCGGGGGGTCCGGCGCATCAGGATCGATGCTCTCCGGTGGCGCGAACGCGATCAGGACGCGCGCGCGCTCGCCGTCACGCACGGTGATCTCGCCCCGCACCCCGCGGTCGTCGGTCGCCTCCAATTCGACGTCGCTGGTGATGACGAGTGCGTCATCGCCTCCGATCGCCGCGTAGGCCCGCGGCCCATCGCGACGGATCCAGGGCGCCACCTGGCCGTAGTCGAAACGCGGGACGCAGTCCAGCAGCATCTGGGCGGTCCCCCTCGTCCCCTCGACCACCCTCAGCAGCATCGGCCCGAGGTCGCCCTCCTCCGGGCGCAGGAGACAGTCCAGCACCCGCGCGTCGCCCGCGGTCGTCCGGAACGTCGTGGCGAGCACGAGCGTCTCGCGCACGTACTCTCGCGACGTCTCGTGCTCGCCCGCGGGCGCCACGCGGCAGTACCCCCCACGCTCGGGATCGAGCAGCCGCCCGAAGCACGAGCCGCCGTCGAACCGGGGCACGCACATCCAGTCGATCGAGCCGCCGGAGGACACGAGGGCGGCCGTGCGCCCGTCGGCGATCAGCCCGTAGTCGGAGATCGGAGGCGACGGCGTACTCATGCGGGAGCCTCGCGCACGTCACGGCAGAGGCGCACCGCGACCATGTACGTCACAGGCGGTCCGAGCAGCGCGAGGCCGCGGAAGAGCCACACCTGCAGCTCGTAGGAGACGCCGAACGCCAGGAAGAAGCGATCCGCCGAGCCCGCGACGAAGATCGTCCCGACCCACATCGCAAACGCACTCAGGAACCCTGTTCGCCGCGGGTTGTCACGAGGATGGTCGAGCAGGTGGTGCTCGGCCTGATCGCGAGTGAACAGGACGCGGTCCAGGAACGGAAGCGCGTACAGGACACCGAACACGACGCCCGGGAACACGATCCCGCCGAAGAACGGGTTCGGGACCAGGGTGTGGCCGAACCCGCGGATCTCCCAGTTGGGCATGAGTCGGAGCGCTCCGATGAGCCAGCCCAGGTAGAAGTCCGGCTGGGCACCGTTCTCCCCGATCCAGGTCTCGTAGGGCCCCCACTGCCAGATCGGGTTGATCTGGATCAGCCCGCCAGCCAGCACGAGGACACCGGCGACGAGGAGGAACCAACCCGCGGATCGCAACGCGTAGGCGGGCCACATGGGTGACCCGACGACGTTGCGCTCACGGCGACCCGGGCCTCTGAACTGCGTGTGGTGGACGCGGACGATCATCACCAGATGCGCGGCGATGAGCGCTGCGAGCAGGGCCGGCAGGACGAAGACGTGGACGGCGAACAACCGCGGCTGGAACGCCGGGCCGCCGGGGAACGGGCCGTCCCAGATGAGCGCTGCGAGCGCCCCGCCGACGCCGGGGATCGACAGCGCGGTGCCGTTGCCGATCGCGAGACCCATGCCCGACAGGAGGTCGTCCAGCAGCGAATACCCGACGTATCCCTCGAGCACGGCGACGATCAGCAGCGTCACACCGACCATGTAGTTGAGCTCGCGCGGCTTGCGGAACGCCGCCGTGAACGCGATCCGGAACAGATGGAACGTGATCGCGACGAGGAACAGGAGCGCGGCCCAGTGATGGACCTGACGCATCAGCAGCCCCGCCGGGACCTTGAACGACAGGTTCAGCGCCGACGCGTACGCAGCGGAGACCGTCTCACCGTCCAACGGCGGGTAGGGGCCGTGCCAGACCGTCTGCGTCGTGCTCGGATCGAAGTTCAGGGCGAGGAACACCCCACTCGCCACGAGCACCACGAACGCGTACAGCGCCATCTCGCCGAGCAGGAACGACCAGTGATCGGGGAAGACGTATCGCAGCGCAGCGCGCAGCGGCCGCGCCGCCCCGAGACGCTCGTCGACGAAGGTCGCCGCGTCTGCCGGCGGGCTCATGTGCCCCACCAGGCAGGCCCGATCGGCCCGGACATGGGGCCGCCCGCGACAAGATCGCCCGCACCGCCGATGCGCAGCGGCAACTGCGGCAGCGCGCGTCCGGCCGGCCCGAAGACCACCGCCGCGCCGCGCCGGACGTCGAACGTCGAGTAGTGGCACGGGCACACCAGCGCAGGTCCGCTCGACGTCTGCTCGTCGGTCGGGTAGCGGAACAGCGACACCGCGCATCCAGCGTGCGTGCACGCCTTGCTGAACGCCATGATCCCGAGCGGGGCCCAGTCGGCGCGTCCCGCCGGCAGCCGGATCTCGGCCGGGTCGATGCGCACGACCACCACCGCCGAGCCCTGCTCACGCGGGTCGGCGCCGGACGGCAGCGCGGTCAGGAAGCTGCCGATGTCCAGCTCCCGCGCCAGAACCGGCGACCCTGACGGATCGAGCAGCCGGGTCCCGGCCTTCCACGGCGAGGTGCCGACGCCCTCTGGGCCAGGGCCGATCGCGGTGAGCGGTGCGACCGCCGCCGCCGCGATCCCCGCCCCGGCGGTCCCCGCGGCACCCAGCAGCATGCGCCGCCGAGACACTCCCTCGACGCCGTCCCGCAGCACCGCCGCCGTGCGCGCCTCCTCGTCGGGATCGTCCAGACGGGGACGCGGTTCGACCGCGGTCTCGCGAGGCACGATCATCGCGCTCGCCAGCACGCAGGCACCGGCAAGCGCAAGCACGCCGATCCCGAGCGCGAGCCCCATCGCCTGGGTCTGCGGGTGGACGACGACCAGCACGGCGAAGACGCCGCACGCCAGCCCGGCCAGCACCAGCAGCGCCGCGGCTGCAGGCTCCGCCCGCGCAGGGCCGCCTGTCTCCCGCCGCCGCGGGTCCAACCCATCGTCCTCGTCGGGAGGAGGACGCGGGTCGCGGGGATAGGGAGAGCGCAGCAGCCGGCTCAACAGGCGGATCACGAGCGCTCCCCGATCTGGCGGGCGCCCGCCACGAGCACGCCGCCGAGCAACCCGAAGGCCACGAGGCCCTCGGGAATGGGGCCGAGGTTGCCGATCCCCCAACCGCCGCGATCGGGAGGGTGGCGGCCGACGGTCGTGACATAGCGCGCGATGCTCGCGACCTGGTGATCGTCGAGCTGCCGCGGACCGAAATGCGGCATGAGATATGGCCCGACTCGGATCGCCTCCGCGATCTGCGTCGGCGTGGCCTTTGCGAGCGAGGGCGCAACGAGCCCCGGAGCGATGCCACCCTTGGTGACGATCTGGTGACAGCCCGAGCAGCTGTCGGCGAACAGGGAGCGGCCCTCCCGAACGTCCCCGCGATCAGGATCGACGCTCGGGATCGCCGGGCCGTCGCCCAAGCTGGCCACGTACGCCGTGAGGGCGC
Source organism: uncultured Solirubrobacterales bacterium (assembly GCA_963837655.1). Taxonomy (GTDB): domain Bacteria; phylum Actinomycetota; class Thermoleophilia; order Solirubrobacterales; family Solirubrobacteraceae; genus CAVVSD01. Next base: position 23,631 of record CAWIOK010000008.1, on the reverse strand, counting down.
GGATGTCGCTGCGACCGAACCGCGGCTTGCCGCGCTCCGGCTCAGCGTCCGGTGACGCAAGGGGCATGCGACCGGTCGTCAGGTAGAAGTCGGCAGCTGCCGCTCCGGCGCTGAGGAGCGATGGCCCGCGGTGCGCGACGCCCGAACCGTCGAAGCCGTGGCAGGAGGCGCACGACTCGGCGAACAGGCTGCGACCCCGCGCCGACCCAGCGGGTGCCGCGTCGGTGCGCGGCGCTGCCACCGCGGCGATCCCGACGCCCCCCACGAGGAGGACGAGCAACAGCAGCGCGCCGTAGCGTGCCTGCACGAGCTCGCGACGGCGCTGCCTGCGCTCCTCGGCACTCAGCGCCCCCGCCGCGACGGCGACGAGCGCAGGCACGACGATGAGCATGCCTGTCACCGACATGATCCCACCCGCGGTGTGCTGGTCGGCAACCGCGGCGGCGGCGCCGTAGCTGGGGTAGACGACGTGGTCGGTGGCGGCGAGTCCCGCACCGATGGCACCCATCGCCGCCATCGCGCCGACGAGCGCCCCGACGCGTGCCACGACCCCGGCACGATGGGGCAGCGGCTCGCTCCCCACCACAGCGACCGCACAGGATCCATGCTGACCAGAGGAGCGCAGCGTGCGTCCCGACGTGCACGCCCGGCCGCGCGAGCGCAAGCTCGTAGACGCCGCGGAGATGGACGACGCCCAGCGTGCCGGCGAAGAGCACCAGGGCGCTTGCGGGATGCCCGAGCGACGCGATCGGCCGCGTGTGCAGCACCCGCCCCAACGCGCGCCTGCCCCCTTTCGGCAGCGTCCCCAGCGCGAGCCGGACCGGCGCCGCCACGGCGAGCAGCGGCGCCGCAACGACGATCAGCAGCATGTGCTGAACCATGTGGACGGACAGCAGCGCATCGGCGCGCGCGTCGATCCCGGTGCACAGGGCGACGGCCACCGCGACCAGCCCGACCAACCCGGCAGCCGTCCGGCGGGCGGGCCAGTGGCGGTGCCGGCGGGCTCCTGCGATGAACGCGGCGCCGGCCACCCCCAGCCATGCCAGCACTGGCTGAAGCGTCCAGTCCGTGAGCAGCCCGAGCCTCATGCCGGTCCGGCTCCCTCTCGCAGCACGCCCACACCGCCGATCGCGGCCACGGCGATCCCAGCCCCGGCGACGGCGACTCCGAACGCGATCAGGCACACGAGCGCCACGACGAGGCCCACCGCGACAAGCGTCGCGGACGTCGAAACACGCACGGCACGGTCGGGCCGGCGGGCCGAGCCGCGCAGGCGGTCTCCGACGCCGACCGCGACGGCCAGCAGCCCGGCCCCCGCCAGGACGGCGGACGGCAGCGGCTGCAGCCCGAACGCGAGGCGTCCGAGCAGCGCGATCGCGATGAGCGCGGCGCCCCACCCGGTCAGCGGCAGGAGCGCCGACCTCATGCGGGAGCGGGCTCCCGCGCGTCGAGCATCGGCGCGAACGATCGCACCGGCGGGACACGGTCGAAGTTGTGCGGTGGCGGCGGGGAGCTCGCCGCCCACTCGAGCCCCGTGCCGGTGCCCCAGGCGTCGGCCGCCGCTGTGCGCGGCAGCGACCACGTCCGCAGCATGGCGACGACGAGCACGAGCACCGACAGCGCGAGCACGAACGCACCGGCCGTCGACGCGACGTTCAGTCCCTGCCAGCCGCTGTCGGCGGGGTAGTCGGCGAGCCTGCGGGCCATACCGCGCTCACCGAGCACGAACTGCGGCAGGAACGTCAGGTTCGATCCGACCACGGCCAACGCGAAGTGCACCCGGCCGAGGCGTTCGGACAGGAACCGCCCGGTGAGCTTGGGCCACCACAGGTAGATGCCGGCGAACAGGCCGAAGAGGCTCCCGGCGAACAGCGTGTAGTGGAAGTGGGCGACCACGAAGTACGTGTCCTGCGCGTCGCGGTCCAGTGGGGGCGACGCCGTCCAGATCCCGCTGAGGCCGCCGACCAGGAACTGCAGGAGGAACCCGAAGACGAACAGCATCGGGACGTGGAAGCGCACGTCCCCCCGCCAGAGCGTCCCGATGATGTCGAAGTACTCGATGCCCGCGGGCACGATGAGCGCGGTGGACGTCAAGGCGAACAGCTGGTTCGGCACGGCCCCGGTGGTGAACATGTGATGCGCCCAGGCCGTCATCGACAGTGCGGTGAAGCCGAGCAGCGCCAGGACGAACGCCTGGTAGCCGAACATGCGCCGGCCGCACATCACGCAGGCCGCCTCGGCGACCATCCCGACGAACGGGAAGAACATGACGTAGACGGCGGGGTGCCCGTAGAACCAGAAGAGGTTCTGGTAACTGATCGGGTTGAGCAGATGCGCGCCGTGGCGGTCGGCGAGCAACAGGCCGAAGCCGACGAGCAGCGATGGGAACGAGAAGACGACCAGCATCGACGTGACGAGCGCCGTCCAGGAGAATGGCGACAGGCGCATCAGCGTCATGCCGGGCGCGCGCCGCCGCAGAAGCGTCGCCATGACGCAGGCGGCGATGAGCACGGCCCCACCGGTGGCCACCCAGGCACCGGCGATCCAGAGGTCCATGCCGTCCCCCGGCGTGCCGGGGACATCGGACAGCGGGTCATAGGCGTACCAGCCCGCCCGGCCGGGACCGGACCGCGTGAGCCATCCGCTCCACATGACGAGGCCGCCCAGCGTGATCGCCCAGGAGGCGGCGAGGTGCAGGCGCGGCGCGCAGATGCGGCTCGCGCCCACCTGGAGCGGGACCAGGTACGCGCAAGCAGCGAGCGCGATCGGGATGACGACCAGGAAGATCATGGTCGAGCCGTGCATCGTGAAGAGGGCCGCGTAGCCCTCGCGCCCCGTGATCTGCAGGCCGGGTTCGGCGAGCTCCGAGCGCATCACGAGCGCAAGGACGCCCGCGCCCAGGAAGAACAGGCCCGCGCTGACCATCGTCCGAAGGGCGACGACCTTGTGGTCGGTCGAGAACAACGCGGCGTGCAGCCCCCTCGGCGCACCGACCGCCACCGGCGCCACGCTCATGCCGTCACCGTGCGGCGCCGGCCCGCGAGCCAGGCATCGAACCCGGCTGTCGTGAGCACCCGGACGCGGAAGCGCATCTGGTCGTGGTAGGTACCGCAGTACTCCGAGCAGCGGGCGGTCGTGTAGTCCAGACCGCGGGCGAAGTTCAGGTCGAACGTGTTCACGCGGCCGGGCAACGCGTCGTACTTCGCGCGCAGCACGGGGATCCAGAACGCGTGAACGACGTCCCGCGAGGTCAGGTCCAGCTGGACGACCTTGCCTTCGGGCACGACAAGGACGGCGGTTCGTCCCGCGCCGTCACCTGTCTGCACGACACCCCCGCCGTAGTCGAAGCGCCAGTTCCACTGGGACGCGACGACGTGGATGGTCAGCGCTGCAGGCCCGACCGTCCTCGTGGCTCCCGGTTCGATCGGGTCGGCGGCGGTGGTCGACGAGAGCGTCCGCCAGGCGAGCGCGGCGGCGATGACGACGAGGAGCACCGTGTACGCGAGCTCGACGCGGGGCGCGCCGGTCCGTTGGGACCCCACGCGACCGGGCCGCGACCGATGGCGGACGGCGACGACCGTGAGCACGGTAACCACGACGACGAACACCGCGACGGCCACCGGGAGGTAGACGTCGGCAACGGCGTCGTAGCCCTGGCGGGTCTGACCGGGGTCGAGGCCGACGGTGACCGCGGTGCTCATATGAGGCGAACTTCCCGAATCCGCCCGCCTCAGCGCGACCGTGTCCGCGGGCTGACACAGGCTGGGCCCGGCGCCGGAACGTGATCGGGCCCGGCGCTTGGGCTGTCAGCCGAGCGGCGGCGTCAGATGGGCTGCGCGAGCGCCATCATGCTCTCGCGGATGAGCGTCGGCGGATCGGCGCCGGGAGCGTCCGGGTGCTGCTCCCACTCACCGAGCTTGCGGGAGTTCTCCACGACCAGCCGGCAGCGCGGGAACCGGCGCTCGCTGAAGGTGCGCAACGCGTCGTCCACCTCGAGCGTGGAGTCGAGGAGCTCGGCCAGGACGACGGCGTCCTCGATCGCGAGGCCGATGCCGAACGCCAGTTGCGGGCTGGTCGCATGGGCGGCGTCCCCGACGAGCACGGCGCGGCCGCCGTGCCACGGCGGACTGAGGAGCAGCGTCTGGAGCGCCCGGAAGTCCACCCGCTCCGGCTCGCGCAGCTGCGCCGCGATGGCCGGCACGGGCCCCGGGTAGTTCGCCAGGCGCTCCTGCCACAGATCGACCAGCTCCTCGCGCGGCGGGCGCTCCAGGGGCATGGTGGAGTCGAGCATCCAGATGTAGCCCGTGGTCGAGGTCAGCGGCACGAGGCCGAGACGGTGGGGTCCGTGGATGTAGATCCGGTAGCCGTCGAGCTCCTTCGGGCGCTCGAAGGCGCCGCGCCAGATCACCTGGCCGGTGTAGGACGGCTGCGGTCCGCCGGGCAGCACCATCTCGCGGATCCGCGAGTGCAGCCCGTCCGCGCCGACGAGAAGATCGAACCGCTCGCGCGAGCCGTCGGTCAGCTCGACGTCGATGCCGTCGCGATCCTGGGTGAGCCGCTCGACGGTCGTGCCCGTCCGCACCGGCGTGCCGATCTCGCGCAGCGCGTCGGCCAGGATCGCGTGCAGCGTCACGCGCGACATCGCCACCGAGGCCGGCGCCTCCGGCTCGTTGACGTTGAACTGCGGGAACACGCCGATCGGCTCACCCCGCGAGTCGAGGATGTCCAGCGCCCCGTGGGGCTCACCGGCGGCGACGCACTGCTCGAACAGCCCCAGCTCCTTCAGTGCGCGCAGCGGGGGACTCTGCAGGAGCAGGCCGACGCCGGCCGGGCGCCAGTCCTCCTCGATCTCAACGATCTCCGCGGCGATGCCGCGCCGCGCGAGCGCGATCGCGGCGGTCATTCCTGCAGGGCCGCCGCCGACGATGAGGACGCGACCCACGTCGGTCATCGCGCCACCGGCTCTGGCGTGCCGCGGTAGCTGTGGAACCGGCCCGCTGGGTCGTACGTCGCCTTGAGCTCCTTCAGCCGCTGCGTCTGCTCCGGTCCGAGCACGTACTTCGGGAAGCTGACGAGGTCGTGGTCGTTGATCTTGCCGCCGCGGACGGAGAACGGCTCGAGGCTCTCCATCGCAGTGCGTACGAAGGCGTCGAGCGGCTCGTCCTCGTGCGGCTCCTCACCGACGCCGTAGACGTGGACGCTCACGGGCGTGTGCAGCGAGTAGGCGGCGTTGGGGTGGTCACGCGCCTTCCAAGGCGCCCACAGCACGTGGGAGTGCGAGGTCGGCAGTGATCGGATGATCTCGCTCAGGGGCTCGAGGAACGCGTCGTCGGCGTTGACCCACAGCGCGTCCGATCGGTAGCGGTAGCCCTTCGGGTAGAGCTGATCGACCTGCGCGTACCCCTCGTCGAACGTCCATGGGTGCGGAGGCTGGTGGACCAGCGCGCGGTCGAGGACCGGCGAGCGCTCGAACGGCTCGAGCAGGGCGTCGGCCTCCTCGTCGGTGTCGGCGAAGGCGATCGGGAAGTGGGCGATGATCGTCCCCTGGTAGTGCGGGAGGAAGCTCTCGATCGAGGCCCAGAGGTTCGACACGTTCTCGGGAGCAGCCAGCGTCGTCGGCAGCACCCATTCGAGGAACTCGTCGAGCACCTTCGCCGGGTACACGTAGAGGCTCGTGCGCATCGCCGCGGGCAACAGCTTGACGTCGAGATACAGGCGCGTGACCGCGGCGAAGAACCCAGGCCCGGAACCCCGCGCCGCCCACATCAGCTCCGGGTGCGAGTCGTCGTCGGCGTGGATCAGCTCACCCTCGGCGGTCACCACGTCGACCGCGGTGAGGCCGTAGCACGCCGGTCCATCCATGCAGCCGGTGAACGACGCGCCGCCTCCGAGGACGTAGCCACCCAGCCCGACGGTGCTGCAGGTCCCGGTCGGGAAGTAGAGGCCGTGTTCGCCGAGCGCGTGCGAGAACGCCTGGCTGCGCGCGCCCGGTCCGACCGCGACCGTCCGCGCGACGGGATCGATCTCCCATCGATCCAGTGACGAGAGGTCGAGCAGGAGCCCCCCGTCCCGCACGCCGGTCGCGGACCAGGCATGGCCCCCGGAACGGATGCCGATCGTCCAGTCCTCGACGTTGGCGAGCTGCACCGCAGCGACCACGTCGGCCTCATCGCGTGCGAGGACGATGGCGTCCGGGAAGCGGTCGGGCTTCTTCCCGTTCCACATCGCCGCCTGGCGGGCCTCTTCGTATCCCGCGTCGCCGCGTCGCAGGATCGGAAGATCGGTCACGTCGTCGCGGGTTCGCCGAGCAGGGCGGCTGTCTCGCGCATCTGCTCGAACGCTTCCTCGTCGCTGTCGCGGCGTCCGAGTCCGCAGGCGGCGGCGACGTCGACCTGGCGGCCGGCGAGCCGTTCGATGCGGTCCAGGAGCTCGCGATGCGCCTGGGTGTCGAGGGATTCGTGGAGGAACCCGGCGATGAAGCGCGTGTCGTCGGGCAGCGCGAGGTCGCGCAGCGGCTCGTAGAAGGACTCGTCCTCGATGGGGGGTTCCTTGGCGGCGGCGAACGGGGCGTGGATGAACTCCAGCACGCGATCGTCCGGCCAGCCGGCCGCGATCGCGTTGGCCAGCAGCACCAGCGGGCGCACGTCGCGCATGGCGCCGTAGGCGGTGTGGTGGAAGTCGCCCAGGCACAGATGGATCCCGAACCGCGCGCCGGCGGGGGAGCGCCGGACGGTGTCCAGCATCGTCTCGGCCATCTGCGCGGCGACGGTGGGCTGCGCATCGTCGGGGGCCTGGGCGATCGCGATGAGCGCGACGACCGTCTCGAGCTGGAAGACGACGTCGTCGCGCGCCTCGGCATGGATCTCGGCGATGTCGCGCAGGGTTGCGATCTGCCAGGCCTCCAGGATGGAGGGGTCGGCGAAGGCGGCCTCACCGAAGGCGTAGATGGCGAGGTCGATGGGGGCGACGATCCCGACCTGGAAGCGCAGGTCGGCGCGGGCGTGGCTCTCGCGCAGGAACACAAACGACGGGTAGCTGTTGCGAAACGCCAGCGCGTAGTGCATCCGCAGGTTCGCCGCGTCGAGCGTGTGGCCATCGCGGACCCTCCACTTCGCGACGTGCTCGTAGTCGCTCCAGTCGCCGTCCTGCAGCATCTCCACGTCGGGGTTCGCGCGCAGCTTCTCGATCACCGGGGTGCACCACAGATGACGATCCCCCGTCTCCCCGTCACTGAGGCGATCCAGATACGGCGCCAGCCTGCTCAGCGCCATGTCCATCGCGTGCTCGGGCCCACGACCCGGCCACGCACCCACCAGATGCGTCCTGCGTCCCATGTTCTCTCCTCCATGTGTGGCAGCGCGAGAACTATGGATACATTCTTTCCTACCGTCGTGTCAAACGCATCGCACTGGTCAGACTAAAGATCGGTCGCCGAAGAGCCATCTGCATACACTTGGCGAGCGCAGATGCTCTTCCTACCGCACGACGAGAGCCACGCGGCGGGTCGCGCCCGCTGGTGTCGGGAGAGTCAGCGTGTACCGGCCGGCGGCAAGCAGCCTGCCGCCCTGACGGCGGCGCAGGTCCAATCCACGGGCGCTGCCGGACAGCCGCACCCGGTAGCCGGCCCGCGCGCGCCGACGTGGCGGCGGTGCTCAGCGCGGCCAGGGCGCCTGCCGCGTTCAGCCGCCCGCGTGTTGCCGACAGTCCGGCGAACGCCGCCTTCGCCTCGACCGACGACAGCAGGGCCCCGCGCAGCTGCGGCCTCCGAGCGAGGGTTCTGACTGGTGGCGAACGTCGTGCGCCGCATCGCGGAGGCCCGGGCCGCGTGCTCGACCCGGTCTCTGCGAGCCTTTCCGCGAGTCGCGAGCAACGACCGACAGGGAACGGAGTGAACGACCGCCACCACGAACCAAGGATCACGGTCGCCGAAGCGGCAGACGCCGCGCTCGGCCCGTGGACCGACAAGCCGGACGACCTCGGGCCGGACATGCGGGCGCTCGAGCTTTGGCGCGCGCCGGACAGCGGTGCGATCACCGGGGTCTGGGAATGCGATCCCGGCACCTTCCGGGTCGACTTCGGCCACGCGGGCGAGTTCGCGCATGTCCTGCACGGCCACGTCACGTGCCGCAGCGACGACGGCGACATGTTCGACCTCCACGCAGGCGATGTGATGACGTTCGTGCCCGGCTGGTCCGGGGAGTGGACGGCGCACTCCCGCGTGCGAAAGATCTACTGCACGTTCGTTCCCGGGGCAGCGACGTAGGCCGGAATACTTCGGCCGGACCCGACGATCAGGAGACGACCGTGACCCATCCGGCGCAGGCGCCGCTCGCCGATTCCGTGCTCGAGGCGCTGCGGGCCTTCGACACGCCGACGATCTGCAATGCCATGGAGATCGTCGCCCCGGAGCGCCGCCTGTACGGCTACACCGTCAAGCCGCTGGTCTGCCCGTTCCCCGACCTGCCGCCGATCGTCGGCTACGCGCGCACCGCCACGATCAGCGCCGCGAGCCTCCCGGATGTGGGGGCGCGCGACCGGCAGGCCGCGTACTACGAGTACGTCGGCACGGGTCCGGCGCCGACCGTGAGCGTGATCCAGGACCTCGACGGCGCGAACGTAGGCTACGGCGCCTTCTGGGGCGAGGTGAACAGCGCGGTGCACACGGCACTCGGCTGCCTCGGCGTCGTCACCGACGGCTCGATCCGCGACATCCCGCAGTGGGCTCCCGGCTTCCAGGCCCTCGCCGGCTCGATCGGCCCCTCCCACGCATCGGTGCATCTCCAGAGCTTCGACGAGCCCGTGACCGTCGCCGGCATGACCGTCCAGCCTGGCGACCTCATCCACGCCGACGCCCACGGCGCGGTCGTCGTGCCGTTCGAGACCGCCGCGGAGCTCCCTGCGGCGTGCGATCTGCTGATGCGGCGCGAAGCGGCGATCCTCGACGTCGCACGGTCGGAGGACTTCACCATCGACGCGCTCAAGGCGGCGATGGCCAGGACCGCCGAGATCCATTGATCCCGCAGGCCGTCCTCTGAGCGCAGCCCTTCGACGGCGATGTCCGCGACGGCGTCGCCCTTGGACGCCTGGCTACGCCGCCGCGTAGCCCCCGTCCACGGAGACGATCGAGCCCGTCATGTACTTCGCGCGATCGCTGGCCAGGAACGCGATCACGTCGGCGACCTCACCGGGCTGCCCGTTGCGCCCCAGCGGGTGCGAGGCACCGATCTCGGCCAGGGCCTCCGTGGGGTCCGGCGGGAGCGTGTCCATGAAGAACGACGTCTCGATCGCCCCCGGCGCGACCGCGTTCACTCGGACGCCCCGCGGCGCGTACGTCACGGCCATCTGGCGCGTCAGCTGCGTGACCGCACCCTTCGTGACGCAGTAGGCGCCCTGCATCGGGATGCCGACGAGCCCGGAGACCGAGCCGAGGTTGACGATGGCGGCGCTGTCGCTCTCGAACAGCGGCGGCAGCGCGGCGCGCGAGTGCACGAACATGCCGCGCACGTTCGTCGTCATCAGGGCGTCCCACTCCTCGTCCGTCGTCTCGAGGATGTCCTTCCCGAGAAAGCGTCCGGCGTTGTTGATGAGGATGTCCAGACGACCAAAGCTCTCCACCGCGGCGGCGACAGCTGCCTCGGCCGTCGACGCCTGCGACACGTCGCCGACGACCGGCGTGATCCGCCCATCGTCCGTGGCCAGCTCTGCGACGGCCGGCTGGATGTCCTCGACGACCACGCTCGCACCGCCCTCGTACAGACGCCGCACGATCTCCCGGCCGATCCCGCCGGCGGCCCCGGTGACGATGGCGACCTTGCCGTCGAACTCGCTCATGAGGCGCCGCGGACGCCCGCGCTGAAGCCGGTCAGATCGCCCGACCCGACGTACTGCTCCACCATCGCCCGAGCGTCGTCCTCGGTCATCCCGTGCGACGCCCACGCGGGACGGCTCATCTCGAGGATCTCCGCGGTCGAGCGGCCGTCTCTGAACATCGAGAGGACGTCGGGCGCGGCCGGCAGGCCCAACGCCTCCGAGACGATCGAGATGTAGTTGCGGAAGCCGAGCTGCCCGGTGTTCTCCCCGCACCACTCGCGCTGGCACGCGTGCGAGATCGTCACCACCTTGTCCACGTCCAGCTCCAGTGCCCGCTCCAGCGTCGCCCGCTGGTGACCTCGGAAGACCTCGCGGTCGAGCTTCTGCTGCGCGCCACCGCAGTCGTAGTCCATCTCCGGATCGCTGATCAGGACGTCGACGACCTCCAGCCCCGGAACCATCTCCAGCAGCGAGAGCACAGCCTCGCGATCTTCCTGCGCCCGGCGGCGACCCTCGGGATGATCCGTGCGCCCGGCATGGGCATGCACCACGACCCGCTCGTTCACCTCCTGCGTCCACGGCAGCCCTTCCGGGCTGCGCGCCAGGTCGGCGAGGAAGTTCGGCGTGTGGGTGATGTCGAAGTCCGGCCTCTGCTCGTCCCGGCCCATCACGATGTCGGTGAAGTGCACGTTGCACGACGGGCACCACATGATCACCCGGCTGGGTCCGTATGACTCCATGCGGTCGATCGTCCGCTTCGAGACACGTTGGCCCTTCTCGGTGTCCTTCCCCGCCTCCCACGCGATGCCGCAGCAGTACTGGATGCCGCCGACCGCGACGAAGTCCAGCCCCAGATGCTCGAACACCTGCACGACCTGCCGGGCGATGTGCGGCGTCCGGAGGATGTTGCAGCCGAGGTACAGCAGGTTCGCATGCTGCTCCGTCGGCGTCTCGTACCGCTCCAGCCAGGACATGTCGGATCGCAGGATCTGCAGCTTCTTCATGTCCTGCACACGATGGAAATACGCGCTGTAGTCGAACTTCCGCATCGCTGCGACCTCCTGGTGCGGATCAGCCTCAGGCAAACCCGGTCAGGCCTCCCCGAGCACGGCCGTCGCTTGGATCTCGATCATCGCACCCGGAGGCACCAGGCCGGCGACACCGACGGCGGCGCTGGCGGGGAAGCGGTCCGGGAAGAACTCCTTCCGGATCTCGCTGAAGACGGGGTAGCTCGCCAGATCGGTGACGTACACCGTCATGGTCACGATGTCGTCGAGCGTGCCCCCTGCCGCCTCGACGGCAAGCCGGATGGCATCGAGCGTCAGCCTGCACTGCTCGGCGAAGTCACTGGGGATCGCGCCACCGTCACCGTGACCGCACTGGCCGGCGATGTACACCTGGTTGCCGCTCACCACGCAGTGCGAGAAGCCGTACTTGCTGGCGTCGATCAGTCCCTCGACAGGGACAATGCGCTTCACGTCTGACGGTCCTCTCGGTCGAGGTGCAGGCCGCCGCATGATAAGCGCCGAGCACACCGGTCAATGGGCGGGACGCGCAGACGTGTTGCACGCACGCGAGGACCGAGGTGCGCAGTCAGGGCGCGAGGCGATCGCCGCGGCTGTCGCGCGGCGACACCCCGTACGCGGCGCGGAACAGCCGGCTGAAGTGGCCAGGATTCGGCAGTCCCCAGGCCGAGGCGATCCGGGAGATGGACGCGTCGGCGAAGCGCGGGTCGCGCAGGTCCCGTCGCGCGCCCGCCAGACGGCGCTCCCGGATCCAGGCCGTCACGGTCAGACCCTCGGCCTGGAAGAGCGTCTGCAGCGTCCGCACGGACATGAAGTTGGAGGCCGCGATCGTGGCCGGACTCAGCGCCGGGTCGCCGATGCGCTCGTCGATGTAGCGCTTCAGCTGAGCGATCCGCGCACTCGCCGGCGCAGCGTCGACGCCGACGCGGTCCCGGCACGCAGCTCGCATGAGGTCGAGGACCCCCTCGCCCACCGCCGCGTCGTCCTCACCGAGGTCGCCGGCCACCAGCCCGTCGGTCAGGCTCCCGATCATCGGGGCGAGGAGGGCGCGCGCGAACCCAGCCGAAACGGTGCTCCCCGCGTTCTCCGACGCCCACGCCGCCTCACGCCCCAGCAGTGCCTTGGGCGCCTCGAGTCCGAGCAGCTCGGTGTCCCGACGCGATCGCAGCACGCTCGGGGAGGAGATGTCATGGATGTAGATGTCGCCTGGCGACACATGCGTTTCCTCGCCTCCCTGACTGACGATCATGGAACCCCGACGCAGGTAGCACAGCTGGATCGAGCGGGGGTCGTACGATCTGATCTCCGCGCGCGTGCGCGTGACGATCGTGGGCTGCGTCTTGACCTGCGTCAGCGCGACGGGCCCGAGGAGGTACTGCCGGCGAGGCAGTCGAAGTCGCGGGTCGTCGCGCGCCCGCCGGAACATCAGCGGGAAGAAGACGGCGTGGGCACCCTCGACCCAGAAGTCGAATCGCTCGGTTCGACCGTCTGCGTGTCGATGACCACTGGCATGGCTGAGTCACCTCGAGCGCGCGCCGGTCGAGGTCGGCGGCATGCTACCGCCACCAGTCGCCAACCTCGCCGCTGAGGCGACGACCGGCCGCGTCCGATCCGCCGGTCCCAGCTCGACTGGCGAGGTGGTCCATACTCGATGCGACACCTGGTCCCTGCTCCCCGTGAGCGTCCCCCACATCCGCTCCGCATCCCCGGCCGATGGCGACGTCAGGCCGCCGTCCGACGACGTCGAGCTCTACCACCGCACGTACACCACGCTGCTGCGGTCCTCGGGCGAGACCTGGCTGCGGGTGCTCGAGCCGGTCCACCGCGCGATGGGATCGAGCCTGCACGGACTGGCCGCGTCCGACGACGTCGACCTCGGTGCGCTCATCTACGCCAGCCGCCGCCTGCCGGCCGACGTGTACACCGCGCGCCGCGTCGTCCTCGGACAGGAGGCGGTGCAGTTCTCGCGAGCCGGCATGCGGATCGTCGAGTGGGACGCACGCGAGGCGCCCGCGAGGAGGCGGCGATGGTTCGCCGACGGTGTGGGGACGCTCGCCGTCCTGCTCGCGAGCGGCTCGGACCTCGACGACCTCGTCCCGACGCTCGTCGCCTACCAGCTCGAGTGGAACAAGCTGCACCGGCTGCTGATCGCCGCGCCGCACATCGACGCCGACGCGGCGGCATGTGCGACGACGCTCGGCGGCACCGAGGACGACTGGGGGCGGCTGTTCGACGCACTGGGCGCGACGCTCGCGGAGGTGCGCGAGTCCGCCCTCGACCTGCGCATCCGCATGCTCGGGGGCAGCGCGGTCGGCTACGCGCGGATCACGCGACGCTGGTGGACGCCGGTGCAGCGCATGCTCGCCGATCTGGGTGTCGCCGACCGGCCGCTGTACCTCGTCTCCTCGAACACCCACTCGCTGGCGAACCTCCTCAGCGGCCTCCCGCGCACGCACGAGGACGAGGTGGTCCGCTGGATCGACCGCGCAGGGCCGCAGGACCTGCGCGCCGAGCTCGAGCGCTTCCGGGACGGACGGGCGCGCGGCTCGTGGGAGAACTTCGTCTACTACGCGGGGCGAGACGCCCTGGAGCCCCGCAGCGCAGAGGAGCAGGCGACGGGCGTGACGCATCTCTCGAGCGGGACCGCGCTGCGCGTGAGTGCCCAGGTCATCCCGCTCGAGCGGCTGCAGCCCGAGCGGTTCGACTCCCGGCTCAGTGACGTCGACCCCGCAGCGCTGGCCGGTGCCGAGGGCGTCATCGTCAACATCGAGTACCCGCTCGGTCTCGCCGCGTACAACATCCTGCGCGAGATCACGACGGCATCGGACACCCTGCGAGGCGTCTACGTGCTGGGCAAGGCAGCGACGCTGAACGCCGCGGTCGGCGATGTGATGCTGTCCAGCGTCATCTTCGACGAGCACTCACGGTCGACGTACTGGCTGGACAACGCGTTCTCGGTCGAGGACATCGCGCCGTACCTCCTGTTCGGCTCCGGGCTCGACAACCAGCGAGCGGTCACGGTGAAGTCGACGTTCCTCCAGAACCGGGAGTACCTCGACTTCTACTACCGGGAGGCCTTCACCGTCGTCGAGATGGAGGCCGGGCCCTTCTGCAACGCGGTCTACGAGATCGCCGATGTCGATCGCCACCCGACCGGCGAGGCCGTGAACTTCGCCAAGCTCCCGATCGACCTCGGGATCATCCACTACGCCTCCGACACGCCGTACACGCAGGCACGCACGCTCGGCGCCCGAGGGCTCTCCTACCACGGCATGGATTCGACCTACGCGGCGACGGTCGCGATCGCGCGGCGGATCCTCACGCTGGAGGGCGCCATCGGCCCGGCGTCGCCCGGCGGCTGACCACCCGTCGGTTCACAGCTCGACAGAGACCGGGGCCCGGTCGGCGATCGCCGCCGTGACCGGGCCGGACGCACCACACGCCCGGATGCCGCGCAGCGCGCTGGCCAGGATGACCTCGCTCGCTGAGCTCAGCTCGTCCAGCAGCAGGGGCCGGACGGCGACCGGGACGCCGGCCGCACGGGCGCGTCGCAGCGCGACGGTCCTCGTGACGCTCGGAAGGATCCGGCCGTCGAGCGGCGGCGCGACGAGCGCTCCGCCGATGACGGCCAGGACCGCCGCGGAACCCGCCTCGAGCACAAGGCCGTCGAGGTCCACGAGCAACGGGTGGGCCGGGGCGACTGCGTCGGCGAGCGCGTCGATCCAGCGTCGGTCACGCCACTTGTGAGCACCGAGCCCGCCAGGGACCGTGACGGGCTCGATCGCCTCGGCCGTGCCGGCCGCGACGGCCGGCCCCGGGTCGAGGACGACGCGGCCATCGCGATCCGCCAGCAGCCGCAGACGCCCGGCGCCCGCCGCGGCCTCCTCGATCTCGCGGTCGATCATCGCCGGCAGCGCCGTGCCGTAGAGCTCGCGCATCGAGGCCTCCAGACGCGCGAGGTGCAGATCTCCGAAGACCGGCACGCCGCCCACGACCTTGATCGTCTCCAGCAGCCCGCCGCGAGCGTCGGGGCGCCGTGCCGCGCGCGTCGACAGCCGCAGCGGCTGGGGAGCGCTCCCGGCCACGAACGACGGCCTGCTCGCGCCGATCGATTCCATGAGTGGACGTGCCTTGTTCAGCGCCTCGACGGCCTCCGCGTCGGGATCTGAGTCGGCCACGATGCCACCGCCGACGTCGAGCCAGATGCGCCCATCGTGCATCTCGAAGGTGCGGATGACGACGCTGAGCTCCAGGCCCGCGGCGGGCGACGCGAACCCGACGGCGCCGGTGAAGAGCTCCCGCGGGCTGGACTCCAGCTCGTCGATCACCTCCGTGGCGGCGATCTTCGGCGCGCCGGTGACCGAGCCGGGCGGGAAGGCCGCGCTCAGCAGCTCGGCGTCATCGGTCCCCTGGCGGCGGACCGCTGCGACCTCCGACACGAGGTGCCACACACCTGGATGCGCTTCCACGGACGCGAGCTCCGGCACGTGCACGGTGCCGTAGCGCGCGATGCGCCCGAGGTCGTTTCGGACGAGGTCGACGATCATGACGTTCTCCGCGCGGTCCTTCTCGCTGGCCACCAGCTCGGCGCGAGCCTCGTCGCCGACACCCGGGCCCCGGCGACGGGTGCCCTTGATCGGCCGGCTGGACACCTCCTCGCCGTGGCGCTCCAGGAACAGCTCGGGGGACAGGCTGGCGACCGCGCCCCAGGCGCCATGGAGGAAGGCCGCGCGATCCGGCGCCAAGCGAGCCACGACCCGCGCGAAGAGATCGACCGGCTCGCCGGTGAGCGTCGACTCCAGGCGCGCCCCGACGTTGGCCTGGTAGAGATCGCCGTGGACGATGCGCTCCCGCGCCGCGGCGACCGCCCGCGCGTGACCGGCGGGCGACGGCGTCATGCGCCACTCGGCGGTGCCGATGTCGCCCGGTCGAAGCGACGATGCCGCGGCAAGGCGGGCGGCGAGCTCGTCGCGGCGCGCGCGCAGGACCGCGTCGCGCTCTGGCGTCCACAGCGCCTCGAACCACCAGCGTCCCTCGGCGTCGAGATGCAGAAGATGGTCGTAGTAGGCGAGCGCGAACGGTGGCAGGCGCCGCGGCCGGAGAGCAGGACCTTCGGTGATCGCATAGCCCAGATACCCGAACCACCCGCCGCCGACGAAGCCCTCCTCGGCGTCGCACGGCGGATCACCTGCAGCGGCGATCACGGCGAAGGGGTCGTCGGTCGGCGCCGCGCGCCGCACCGGCCGCGAGCCGACAAGCCCGCCTCCTCCCGCCCAGCGGCCGACGAGGGCGAACGCGTCCGCCTCTCCGCGGACGAGCAGCGCTTCGTGTCCGGGGGCGATCCGGCCCTCCAGGGGCTCGCGCAGGGCGACCGTCACCAACCCATCGTCGCATGGCGCCCCATGCGACGATCGTGGCTCAGGCCCGCGCCGCGGCGCGCCAGCGGCCGGGCGCGATGCCCGCGTGACGCTTGAAGGCTGCGGCGAAGGAGAACTCCGACGCATACCCCAGCGACTGGGCGATCGCCGCGAGGCCCGCGTCGCCGTCGCGCAGCTGCTCGCGGGCGAGCGCCATCCGCCAGTCCGTCAGGTACGTGAGCGGCGCCACGCCCAGCAGCTCGCCGAAGCGCCGGGCGAAGGTCGCGCGCGACAGGGACGCCTCGGCCGCCAGCGCGGCCACCGTCCATGGTCGCTGCGGGTCGCTGTGCAGCGCACGCAGCGCGGCGCCGACCGCTGGGTCGTCCATCGCGCGGAACCAGGCCGGGGCGGCGCTGACGTCGGATGCGAACTGCTCGCGCAGCACCTGCACGAGCGCGACGTCGAGCAGCCGGTCCAGCAGCGCCTGCTGGCCCGGCGCGGCCTGTAGCAGCTCGGCGCCCAGGATGTCCATCGTCGCGCGCAGGCTGGAGCCGACCTTCGGGCGCAGGTGGATCACCTCGGGCAGGCCGTCGAGCAGCGGCGCGCACAGGTCGCCTTCGAACCGGTACGCGCCGCAGAAGAACACCGCGCCCGGTCCGGTCCCGCGGTCGTCGATCGTCAGCTTGCGCGACGCCGCACCCTCCGCCCCGGACGCGCTGATCGCGTTCATCGGCCGGCATGCGGCGCCGGGCGCATGCCCCATGTGGTGCTCGACGGTCCCGCGGACGAGCACGAAGTCACCTGGCAGCACGCGCCGGGCCGCCGCCGGATCGTCCGCCCACAGGTGCGCCTCGCCGTCGACGATCCCGTGCACCGCCATCCCGAAGGACGGCGGGTACGTGATCCCCCACGCGCCGCGGACCGTCGAGTGCGAGAACGCAGCTCCGCGCGCGCGGGAACGCTGCAGCAGATCGGTGAGCACGTCCATCGTATGAGACGATCGCACATGGATCGCCGCTGTTCCAGCATGGTTCGAGCCTCGGAGGTCCGCTGAACTGAGCCCCATGTCCAAGGCAGTCCGATTCGATGACTACGGCGAGCTCGACGTCCTCGACGTCGTTGACGTCCCCGATCCCACACCCGGTCCCGGCCAGGTGCTCGTGCGTGTGAAGGCGGCCGGCGTCAACCCCGGCGAGGCCACCATCCGGCGCGGTGTCTTCCACGCGATGTGGCCGGCGAGCTTCCCCTCCGGCCAGGGCAGCGACCTCGCCGGCGTGATCGAAGCGGTCGGCGACGCGGTCACGGGCTGGTCGCTCGGGGACGAGGTCATCGGCTGGACCGACGAGCGCGCCAGCCAGGCCGAGCTCGTCGTGACGGAGGCGACGCAGCTCACGGCCAAGCCGCCCGAGGTGCCGTGGGAGGTCGCCGGCGGGCTGTTCGTCGCCGGGACGACCGCCTGGGCCTGCGTGCGCGCAGTCGCCCCGCAGCCCGGCGAGACCGTCGTGATCACCGGCGCCGCGGGTGGCGTCGGATCGCTCACCATCCAGCTCGCGCAGCGCACCGGCGCGCGGGTCATCGGCCTGGCCGGCGCCGCCAACCACGACTGGTTGCGCAGTCACGGCGTGATCGCAGTGGCCTACGGCGACGGCGTCGCCGAGCGCATCCGCGAGCAGGCGCCCGACGGCGTCGACGCGTTCGTCGACACGTTCGGTGGCTACCTCGACCTCGCGCTGGGCGAGCTGGGCGTCGCGCCCGACCGCGTCAACACGATCATCCCGCCCGAGGCGCGTGACGGCATCCACGTCGAGGGCAACGCGCAGGGCTCCTCGGCGGAGGTCCTCGCCGAGCTCGCGGGCCTCGTCGCCGCCGGCGAGCTCGAGGTGCCGATCGCCGCGACGTACCCACTCGACCGCGTCCGCGACGCCTACGCGGAGCTCGAGCTGCGCCACACACGCGGGAAGATCGTGCTCGTGCCCTGAGCCCGGCGCCTACCTCGGGTAGAGCGAGAGCCCGAGCTCCTTCCGGGTGATGAACTCCAGCAGCGCGGGCGTCCCCGCCTGCGTCTGCTCGATGCCCCGGCGGATCGCGGGCACGATCTCGCCCGGCTCGGTCACCCGCTCGCCGTATCCCCCCAGGGCTCTCGCGAGTGCCGCGTAGTCGCCGCTGATGTCCGTCGACCGGAAGCGCTCGGTGGACACCGGCATGACCGGCAGCTCCATCGCCATGGAGAAGTTGTTGAGCATGATGGAGAGGATGGGGATCCGCTCCCGCACGGCGGTCTCGAAGTCCATGCCGGTGAAGCCGATGGCGGAGTCGCCCCAGACGTTGATGCAGAGCTTCTCCGGCGCGGCGACCTTGGCGCCCATCGCGAGCCCGAGGCCGTAGCCCAGCTGGGTGGTCTTCCCCCAGCCGAGGTACGACAGCGGCGTCGTGGACCGCCAGAACGGCGAGAGCTGATCGCGCGGGCTGCCCGCGTCGTGGGTGATGATCGTGTTCGCGACGTCGACCGTCGCCTGCAGATCGCGCAGCACGCGGTACGGGCTCAGCGGGCTCGAGTCGTCGTCGAGCTTCGCACGCCAGTCCTGCAGCCACGCCTCCCTGCCCCGCGCGATCTCGGCGGCGACCGTCTCGCCCCGTCCGCGCGGCGTACCGCCGAGCCGTTCGCGCACCGCCTCGATCAGCATCGCGAGGGTCAGCTTGGCGTCGCCGACGAGCGCGTGCCGGACCGGGAGGTCCTTGTTCAGGTCGCCGGGGTCCAGCGTGGAGTGGATGACGGTCTTGTCGCTCGGGAACGGCACACCGAAGGGCGTCGCGCCGAACGAGCACCCGACGCCGAACAGCACATCGCAGTCCCAGAGGAAGTCGATCACCGGCTTGGGGTACGTGCGGCCGCCCGTGCCGAGCGACAGCGCGTGGGTCTCGGGGAACGCGCTCTTGCCACCGAGGCTGGTCGTGACCGCGGCCTCCAGCAGCTCGGCGAGCGCCAGCAGCTCGGGCCACGCCTTCGCGTAGTGCACGCCCTGGCCGGCGTAGATGACCGGGCGGTCGGCGGCGACGAGCGCGGCCGCGGCGACGTCGACCGCGGCCGGATCAGGGGCCGACCTGGTCACCGGGGCCGGCTCGTAGGCGGCATCCGCCGGGAGCGGCTGTGCCAGCACGTCGTGGGGTAGCTCGACGAGGACGGGGCCCGGGCGGCCGTTGCGGACCTGGGTGAACGCGCGCCGCAGCGCCGCCGGCGCGTTCGCCGCCTGGCCGACGTGCTCGGCGGCCTTCGTGACGTGCTGGAAGTTGAGGTACGCGTTGAAGTTGCGCGGAGTGAACGCGACGCTCGTGTCGTAGCCGGCCGGGAGGACGACGATCGGGACCGACTCCCCGTATGCCTGCGCGACCCCGCCGAACGCGTTCTCGGTGCCGGGCCCGTTCTGCATCGCGAACACGCCGATCCGCTCGCCCGACGTGACGCGGCTGAGCGCGTCGGCCATGTGCAGCCCGACGCGTTCCTGGCGGACCACGATCGGTCGGATCCCGGCGCGCGCGGCGGCCTCGATGATCGAGTTCAGCGGGTAGCAGAACAGCACGTCGACGCCCTCGCGGCGCAGCACCTCGGCCACGACGTCGTCGACCCTGGTGCCCGCGGGGATCCGTGCCGTGCCGCCGCCGTGTGTCATGCCTCGTTCCCTCCATCGCCTGTCCACGCGAGCCGAGCCGCGCGAAGTTAGCAACCGACGCCGAGATCCGGGAGGAGCAGGACCGGGCTGGAGCTCCCCAGCCGGGCCCGCGCAGGTCAAGCGGCGAAGGTCTCCCGGAACTGCGCCGACGCGCCCTCCGTCAGCGGCTCGCCATGGCCGAACACCGCGACCTCGAAGTCGCGGGCGGCCAGGCGCCTCGCGGAATCCCGGGCCACGTCGAAGTCCTCACCCACGGCCGCGATGGCGAGCGCGTCGAAGTTGCCCGCCGCGTCGCCGCAGAACAGCACCCCGCCCTCGCGGCGCCAGAGCAGCGACATCTGGCCCTCGCAGTGCCCGGGCGTCGCGATCGCCTCGAGGTCCGCGACCCCCGGCACAGGTCCCTCCGCCAGCTCCGTGTCGACGTCGAACGGCTCGGCCGGCGCCGGCTGCGCCAGCATCTCCGCGGTCACCCCTGGCGGCAACGGCAGCGTGTCCTCCTGGCCCGGCAGGATCGTCACTCCGCGCGAGGACCAGCCCGATGCGATGAGCCGGGCATCCGCCGCTGACATGAGGATCGGCGCGCCGGTGCGCTCGCGGACGGCGGCCGCCGAGCCGCTGTGGTCGGCATGGGCGTGCGTGACGACGATCCGGGTCACGTCGCCCACGTCCAGGCCGGCTGCGCGCGCGGCGTCCTCGATCTCCGGGAGGCTGCCCGGCGGGCCGGTGTCCACGAGCGTCAGCTCGCCGTCGTGGGCGAGGAGGTACGCGGCCACGAAGCCTCCCATCAGCGGGATCCGATGGAGGCCGGGGACCGGTTCGGAGATGCTCATGGGCGTCCTTTCCAGGTGACGTCGAGGCGAGCCGGACCGCGGAAGACCCAGCCCTGGTAGGTCACGACGGTCGTCGCGAGGCGGATGCCGGGGAGGGCGAGCAGCGCCGGGAGGGCGGCGCGCGCGACCTGCTGGCGGGCCACGAACGCCCCGGGGCAGACATGCGGCCCGCGGGAGAACGCCATGTGGCGGACCGTCGCCCGGCGCAGGTCGAAGCGGTCGGGATCCTCCCAGTGGCGCTCGTCGCGGTTCGCGGAGGCGATCAGCACGCCGATCCGCGTGCCACCGGCCAGCTCGACGCCGCCCAGCTCGGTGTCCTCGTGCACGACGCGCGGGAACATCCCGATCGGCGAGGTCCACCGGAGGCTCTCCTCGGTCGCCTTGGCCAGGTTCTCCGGGTCCTCGCGCGCGAGTGCCTCCTGCTCGGGGTCGGCGAGCAGCGCGTGCAGTGTGGTGGCGATCACGTCGCGGGGCTCGTTGAGCCCGCCGGAGATGAAGAGCTTGATGTTCGCGCGGACCTCGTCCTCGTCGTACGTGCCGGCGTCGATGAGGGCGCGAAGGACGGTCCCCTCCTCTGCGCGGTCCCGGTCGACGGTGATGGCCTCGTCGACGAGCCGGTTCGCGCGCTCGCAGCGCTCCCAGGTGTCGGCGTCGTCGGCGTAGTTGCCGATCCCGTCGATGAAGGCCTGCGAGGCGAACTCGAGGTCCGCGTCCCGCGCGGCGTGCAGGCCGAGCAGGAGTTTCAGCGTCCGCGCGGCGAACGAGCCGGCGTAGTCGCGCAGCACGTCCATGCTCCCTCGTTCGCGCAGCGGCACGAGGAGGTCGTGCGCCTCGCGCTCGAGCATGTCGCCCCACCGCGCCGCGAAGCCGCGGAACCGCAGCGGCGCCTGGGCCGGCGCGCGCAGCCGCGCGTGCTCCTCACCGTCCGTGCGCAGCATCGACCGGCCCATCGCACGGGTCATGAGGGACGGCTCCTCGCGGGCTGTGATCCCCGGGCGGTCGTCGAGCTCCACGACGTCCTCCCAGCGCGGCACGACGTAGCGGCCTGCTGCCTCCAGCCACACGCACGCACCCTGGTCGCGCAGCCGGCGATAGGCCGGATACGGATCACGCGACAGCTCGACGCGGCTCGCCGTGGTCACCTCTCGACTCATGCGTCGCTCTCCGCGGGCTCGTTCTCGGTGCCGAGAGCGCGAACCCAGATGACGAGGAGCCGGTCGGCGAGTGCGTGGTACTCCTCCGGCGATGGGTCACTCCGGGCGAGGACGTAGAACGTGCGCTCGCCCATCCACAGCAGCGCGGAGACCGTCTCGCGCGCGAGCACCGGGTCCGCTGTCCTCGTCGTCCTCCGCGAGCATCCGCGGCACGGCGTCGACCCCCGATGCGATGACGCCAGCGATCCTGTCGAACAGCGCCGGCACGCTGGCGGCGAGCTCCGCAGCGGCCGACAGGACGACGGCGTGCTCGACCCACATCTCCGCGACTCCGTGGAGCACGCGACGCAACCGCTCAGCCGGGGGCGCGTCCCGGGCGTCCAGATCGGACAGGCGGCGGTAGATGAGCTCGTCGAGCGTCGTCTCGATGAGACGCTCCAGCAGCGCCTCCTTGGAGGCGAAGTAGAAGTAGAAGGCCGACCGGGTGATGTCCGCCGCGGCTGCGATCTCGGCGATCGAGGTCGCCTCGAAACGCCCGTCGCGCAACAGCCCCTCCGCGATCTCCAGCAGACGGGCCTCGCGGACGTCCCCCCGCGAGGTCTGCGGGCGCCGTCGCGTCGTCGCGCTCTTCGCCATGACGCGCACTCTATGCGCATTCGACATGCGTCAGGGAAATTTGACATGTGTTGACAAACGAGCCCGGAGGCTGGGAGGGTCCCGTCATGCCCAAGCTCAGCGACGACCCGGACCGGATCAAGGTGGTCCACACCTACGGCGTCGGTCTCCACACCGGCGAACCCGCGCCCGACTACGGCGATCCGCGCTGGCAGCAGCGCCAGATCCTCGACTTCGTCGACTTCGCGGTGGAGGCCGAGCAGCTCGGCTTCGACGGCCTGACGGTCACCGAGCACCACGCCCGCGCGTTCGCGTGCCCTGCGCCGCACCTCCTCCTGGCGGCCGCCGCGACCCGGACGAGCCGGATCCGCCTCGGCACGGCGGTCACCGTGCTGCCGCTCTACAACCCCATCCGCGTCGCCGAGGAGGCGGGCACGCTCGACGCCCTCAGCGACGGGCGCTTCGAGCTCGGGCTCGGACGCGGCATCCCCGGCGAGGTCGGGCTGACGCTCGGCGAGTCGATGCCCGACGACGTGTTCATGCGGCGATGGATCGAGGGGCTCGAGCTCCTGCGCACCGCGCTGACCGAGCGCGAGTTCACCTTCGACGGAGAGTTCTGGCACGTGCCGGAGCCCACGACGATCGCCACGCCGCCGCTGCAGGACCCCCTGCCCGTCTGGCTCGGGGGCGCCAGCCAGGCGACGACGGCGATCGCCGCGCGCAACGGCTGGAACGTCATGCGCAACTTCGGCACCACCGCCGAGCACCGCGACGCGCTCGACCACCTCACGGCGGTCGGCCGCGAGCACGGCCACGACCTCGCCGGTGCGAACTGCATGGTCGAGCGCTTCGTCGCCATCGCCGAGACCGAGGAGGAGGCCGAGCGCAAGCTCGAGCGCATGGTCACGTCCATCGAGCGCTTCATCGCGATGTACGTGGAGCGCGGCGCAGCGCCGCCTCCCACGACCGACGGCGAGGTCCTCGTGTCCGACAGCCCCAAGGGGCGGCGGCCCGCGATCGCCGTCGTCGGCACCCCCGACCAGGTGCGCGACAGCCTCCTGGAGACGCTGGAGGAGACCGGCGCGCGCCGGCTCCTGGTCGAGTCCTTCTCCCTCGAGGAGTCCCGGCTCTTCGCCGAGGAGGTGCTCCCGGCACTGCACGCGGCCGGGCCG
>CAWIOK010000007.1:0-265929 GCA_963837655.1 uncultured Solirubrobacterales bacterium | reverse complement strand
CGAGGCCGAGGGCGTAGATGTCCGCCGCCGCGGTGACGTGCTCACCGCGTGCCTGCTCGGGCGCCATGTACGCCAGCGTCCCGACGACGTCCCCGGTACGTGTCACCGCCTCGTCGTCGGCGAGGCGCGCGATGCCGAAGTCGGTCAGCTTCGCGGCGGCGCCGTCGTCCGGGGCCTCGGGGCAGATGATGTTCGACGGCTTGACGTCGCGGTGAACCACGCCGCGGGCATGCGCGTGCGCCAACGCGTCGCACAACGTGGCGCCGATCCGCACCACGTCGCGATCCGAGAGCGCGCCGTCGTGCTCGAGCTGCGCGAGCGTGCGTCCCCTGACGAGCTCGGACACGAGCACCCAGCCGTCCTCGTCACGGCCCGCCTCGTAGAGCGCGACGATCGCGGGATGCCCCAGCCGGGCCGCGGCGACGGCCTCGCGGGCGGCGCGCTTGCCCGCCTTGTCCCCGGGGCGCTCGGCATCCACGGGGACGCGCTTGACCGCCACGTCGCGGTCGAGGTGATCGTCGTGCGCCTCCCACACCACGCCCATGCCGCCCGAGCCCAGGCGGCGCAGCAGCCGGTAGCGGCCGAGGACGAGCTCTCCCCGCCCGGCTGAGGGCAGCACTCGGGTGGGCTGATCGTGCACCCTGTCCGAGTTCGCCGTGGTTGTCGTGTGTCCTCGCTGCATGGGCAGGAGATGACAGGGTGACGGGGAACGTGCAGCGTGCACGGTCCCGGCATCCGGACCCGTGGTCATACTGCCCCATTCGTATCTTCCGCCTGGAGACAGCCGGTGTCCTTCTTCGACGAGGGTGATGAGCCCCGCACCACGCGCCGTCCTCGCCAGCGTCCATCGGCACGTGGGCGTCAGCGTGGCTCCACAGCGGCTGCACCAGACCAGCAGACCCTGCGCATCCGCCAGGGCGTCGCAGGCCTGGTGTTCCTGCTCCTCATCATCCTCCTGGTCGTCGGGATCAACTCCTGCCGGGGCAGCGCGCACGACAACGCGCTGCGCGACTACAACCGCAACGTCGGCACGATCGCGTCGGAATCCGACGAGGTCGGCCAACAGCTGTTCAGCACACTGGCGCAGCAGTCTCTGCAACCCGTCGACCAGCAGACGCAGGTCAACCAGCTGCGGGTGCGCGCCCAGCAGCAGACCCAGCGGGCCGGAGCGCTCGACACGCCGGGCGACATGAGGGACGCCCAGGCCAACCTGCTGCTCACGCTTCAGCTCCGCGCCGACGCGATCGCCAAGATCGCCTCGCGCATCGTCGCCGCGCGCGGCGACCAGGAAGGGGCCGCGGCGCAGGCGGTCGACCAGATCACCGGCGAGATGCAGGCCTTCCTCGCCTCCGATGTCGTCTACCTCCAGCGCGTCGTCCCGTTCATCAACGAGACGCTGGCCGACGCCGACATCGGCGGGCAGCGCATCGTCGCCGCCCGGTTCATGGACGACCTGACCTGGCTGAACCCCTCGACCACGGCGGGTCGCCTCGGCGCCTCGGCCGGTGGCGGCGGGGGCTCCGACCAGCAGGTCGCGCCGGGCCGGCACGGACACGGGCTGACGAGCGTGTCGGTCGGCAACACCACGCTCCAGCCCCAGCCGGCAACGAATCGCATCCCGGCGACCTCGGGGCTCGCCTTCACGGTGAAGTTCACGAACCAGGGCGAGAACGAGGAGACCGACGTCCGCGTCCGGATCCGCGTCCGCCCGCAGACCGGCAAGGCGATCTCCGTCACGAAGACCGTCGACCAGACGAACCCCGGCGCCGAGGCCCAGGTCAACATCCCGCTCGGCCAGGCCCCGCCGACCGGGACGTCGTCGACCGTGACCGTCGAGGTGCTCAAGGTGCCCGGCGAGGAGAACGTCGAGAACAACACGCAGACGTACACCGTCATCTTCACCGGCTGACGACGGGAAGCGCGGCGGGCCCGTCTCGCAGGTAGGTTCAGGCACCGGACATGGAGGACTTCAGCTCCACCGTCGGCGTCGTCGCCCTCGTCGGCTGCGTGCTTGCCGCGCTCGCCCTGCTCTGCTGCCTGGTCCTCCTGCTGCGGCTGCGACGGCTGCGTGCCGCGCAGCGGGCGATCCTCGGTCCGGAGGGGGAGCGTGATCTCGTCGCCCTCGGCGCCGACCTGCAGGAGGGCTTCCGGGCGCTGCACGACTACGTCCACGACGTCGCCGAGCGCCAGGACGGCCGACTGACGACCGCCGAGGGCCGGCTGGACGGAGCCATCGCGCACTGCGGGCTCGTGCGCTACGACGCCTACAACGAGATGTCGGGCCGCCAGTCGACGTCCATCGCGCTGCTGGACTCCTCCGCGTCGGGGATCGTCCTGTCCTCGATCCACCACCGCGACCAGGCGCGCCTCTACGCCAAGCGCGTGCAGGACGGGCGCGGCGAGCTCGAGCTGTCCCCGGAGGAGCTCGAGGCCGTCCGCCTCGCGCTCGCCTGATGCGCGTCGGCCACCTCGGTCCCGCCGGGACCTACTCGGAGGAGGCGGCGCTGCGGCGGCCGGGTGCCGAACCCGTGCCGTTCCCCACCCTGCCCGACACGATCGCCGCCGTCGCGGACGGCGTGGTCGACCTCGCGGCGGTCCCCGTCGAGAACTCGCTCGAGGGCAGCGTGGGCGTCGCGCTCGACACCCTCGTCGTGCGCGACGACGTGACCATCGTCGGCGAGCTCGTGCTCCCGATCTCCGTGCACCTGATCGCCCGCGCCGCACTCGATCCCGGGGTGGTCGAGCAGGTCGTATCGCACCCGCAGCCGCTCGCCCAGTGCGCCGCCTACCTGCGCCGGCGCCTTCCCCAGGCGGGGACCGTGCCCGCGAGCTCCACGGCCGCGGCGGTGCGGCAGATGATGGAGTCCGGCCCGCTGTGGGCGGCGCTCGGGCCGCGGCGCGCCGCCGAGCTGTACGGCGCTGTGATCGTCGAGGAGGACGTCGCCGACGACGCGAGCAACGCGACGCGCTTCGTGTGGATCGCCAACGCCGGCGCGGCCGCCGCCGAGGCCGAGCCCGAGCCCGAGGCCCCGATGCGGACGTCGCTCGCGTTCTGGGGTCAGGGCGACCGCGAGCCGGGGTGGCTCGTGCGCTGCCTGTCGGAGTTCGCGTTCCGCGGCGTGAATCTCTCGAAGATCGAGTCGCGGCCGCTGCGCAGCACCATCGGCCACTACCGCTTCTTCGTCGATTGCGACGACGGGCTGACCAGCTCCGCGGTCCGTGAGGCCGTCGCGGGGCTGCGAACCCACTGCACCGACGTGCGTGTGCTGGGGTCCTATCCGCGGGAGCTCCAAGTAGACTGACGCGCGGCCCTATGGCGGATCTGCTCACACCCCCAGATCCACTGGGGTCCGTGCCGCTCACCGACCCGCGGCACGGACCTGGGGACGCCCCTGCTGCGAGCAGGGGCGCAAACGGTCGGGTGCTGGTGCTCAACGCCACCTACGAGCCGGTCAACGTCTGCACGGTGCGGCGAGCCGTCGTGCTCCTGCTCAAGGAGAAGGCGGAGGTCATCGAGCGCGCCTCCTGGGAGCTGCACTCCGAGACGACGACGCTGGCGCGGCCGATGGTCATCCGGCTCGTCACGTTCGTGAAGGTCCCGCGCGACACGCACCGGCGCAAGATCACGCGGCGGGCCGTCTTCGCTCGCGACGGCTGGCAGTGCCAGTACTGCGGCTCTCGCGCGAACCTCACCGTCGACCACGTGATCCCGCGATCGAAGGGCGGCACGTCGACGTGGGAGAACATCGTGGCCTCCTGCGCGCCGTGCAACCGCCGCAAGGGCGACAGCCTGCCGGCGAAGGCGGGCATGCACCCGAAGCGCCAACCGCGCGTCCCGCACCCGCAGATCTTCATCCACGTCGCCGCGCCCACCATCCCGGTCCAGTGGCGACAGTGGCTGCCTGAAGCGGCCTGAGTCATCGGCCGCGCGCAGCGAGCGCGAGTGCGCCCGGCAGAGCGGCGCCCTGCGCCGTTCTGCCAATGGTCGGGGAAGCCGACCACAGAAAGGTGGAGGGCGCCGTGTCGACACACGGCGCCCCCCGGATACTTCACTGGACTTTGAAGCCTGAGAGAGACAGGTCTAGCGGCCGGTGGGACCAACCCGGCATCTCCCTCAGCGGTGGCCCGGTGTGGATTCGCTAGCCGAAGCCAGCTTCCGACCTAGCGGCCGGTCACCTCCAGGGTCCCGCAAGAACTCGAACTGTCGATACGGACCACCTCCTTTCTCTGGTCCCGGCAGAGTATCGAAGCTCCCCGACGGTTTCGACCGTGTTCGGGGAGCCGCGCCGGAAGTCGTCCTACTCGTCGTCTACGGACTCGTCGGGCGCGTCCTCCGCGGGCTCCTCAGCCGGAGCGCTCCCGTTCTCGCCGGCAACCGGAGATGCGTCGCTCGGCGACGCACCCGCGTCGACGCCGAAGTCGTCGGCAACCTCGGCGTCGGACTCCATGACGAGCGCCACGGCACTCACGACGTCGTCGTCGCGGATGTTCATGACCCGCACGCCCTGCGACATCCGCCCGTACCGGCTGATGCCGCGGACCGACGTCCGCTGGACCATGCCCTCGCGCGAGATGAAGACGAGCTCCTGGTGCTCGCGGACCACCAGCGCGCCGGCCAGGGCGCCCTTGGCCTCGGTGAGCTTGATCGTCCCGACGCCCTTGGCTCCGCGGTTGGTCTTGCGGTACTGGTCGATCCCGGTCCGCTTGCCGTAGCCGTTCTCGGTCACGACCAGCAGCTCGTCGTCGTCGCGCGCGACGTCCATCGCGAGCACGGCGTCGTCGGGCCCGCTGACGTCCATCCCGCGGACGCCGGAGGTGTCGCGCCCCATCGCGCGGGCGCCGTCCTCGTGGAAGCGCACCGCCTGCCCCTTGCGGGACACCATGAGGATGTCGTCGTCCCCGCTGGTGCGGCGCACGGCGACGAGCTCGTCGTCGTCGCGGATGTTGATCGCGATGATGCCGTCGGCCTTGATGGGCGTGTTGTAGGCGCCGAACGCGGTCTTCTTCACGACGCCGCGTCGCGTCGCGAAGATCACGTACTTGCCCTCGGTGAAGTCGCGCGTGGAGAGCACGGACTGGATCCGCTCGCCGTCGCGCAGCGGCAGGACGTTGACGAGCGCACGGCCCTTCGCCGTCCGCGACGCCTCGGGCAGCTCGTACACCTTCGACCGGTAGACCTTCCCCCGGTTGGAGAAGAAGAGCAGGTAGTCGTGCGAGGACGTCACGAACAGGTGCTCGATGTAGTCGCCGTCCTTCATGTCCATCCCGGTCACGCCCCGGCCGCCGCGGTGCTGCTGGCGGTATGTCGCCAGCGGCAGCGACTTGATGTAGCCGGACTTCGTGATCGTGATGACCATCTGCTGGTCGGCGATCAGGTCCTCGATGTCGATCTCGTCCTCGGAGTCCGTGATGAGCGTGCGCCGCTCGTCACCGAACCGCTCGGAGATCTCGAGCAGCTCCTCCTTGATGAGCCCGAGAACGGCCTGCTCGTCGCCGAGGATCGCGCGCAGCTCGCGGATGCGCTCGAGCTTGTCGGCGTGCTCGGTGCGCAGCGTGCCGGCCTCGAGCGCCGTCAGCTGCGACAGGCGCATGTCGAGGATGGCCGACGCCTGGATGTCGGAGAGGCTGAAGCGCTCGATGAGCTGCGCCCGCGCTGCGTCGCGATCGCGCGAGGCGCGGATCGTCTCGATCACCGCGTCCAGGTTGTCCTGCGCGATGAGCAGGCCCTCGAGCACGTGGACGCGCCGCTCGAGCGTGACCAGCTCGTGCTTGGAGCGCCGGACGATGACCTCGCGCTGGTGCTGGACGTACTCGACGATGACCCGCCGGAGCGGCAGGGTCCGCGGCACGTTGTCGACGAGCGCGACCATGTTCACGCCGAACGTCGTCTGCATCGGCGTGTGCTTGTAGAGCTGGTTGAGGACGACCTCGGGGATCGCGTCGCGCTTGAGCTCGACCACGAGCCGCATGCCGCGGCGGTCGGTCTGGTCCTCGAGGTTGGCGATGCCCGTCAGGCGCTTCTCGTGGACGAGATCGGCGATCTTCTTGACGAGGCCGTTGTCGCCGCCCTTCTTCACCATGTAGGGCAGCTCGGTGACGATGATCGCCTCCTTGCCGCGCCCGATGTCCTCCGTGTGCGCCTTCGCGCGCACGCGCACACGCCCGCGCCCTGTCTCGTATGCGTCCAGGATGCCCTGGCGCCCGAGGATGATCCCGGCGGTCGGGAAGTCGGGCCCCTTGATGTGCTGCATGAGCCCGGCCGTGTCGAGCGTCGGGTCGTCGATGAGCGCCACCGTCGCCGCGATGACCTCGCGCAGGTTGTGCGGCGGGATGTTCGTCGCCATGCCGACGGCGATGCCCGACGAGCCGTTGACCAGCAGGTTGGGAAAGCGCGCGGGCAGGACCAGCGGCTCTTGCGTCGAGCCGTCGTAGTTCGGGGTGAAGTCGACCGTGTCCGCGTCGAGGTCACGCAGCATCTCGGAGGCGAGGCGGGTGAGC
This sequence comes from uncultured Solirubrobacterales bacterium, assembly GCA_963837655.1. GTDB lineage: Bacteria > Actinomycetota > Thermoleophilia > Solirubrobacterales > Solirubrobacteraceae > CAVVSD01. The sequence goes on along the minus strand of CAWIOK010000007.1, from coordinate 259,431 downwards.
CTGGCCTCCGTGTAGCGCATGGCCGCTGCCGGGTCGTCGTCGATGGACCCGAAGTTGCCCTGACCGTCGATGAGCGGATAACGCATCGAGAAGTCCTGCGCCATGCGCACGAGCGTGTCGTAGATCGCGGAGTCGCCGTGCGGGTGGTACGTCCCCATGACGTCCCCGACGATCGCCGCGGACTTCGAGTACGGCCGTGTCGGGCCGCGCCCCTCCTCGCCCATCGAGTAGAGGATCCGGCGGTGGACGGGCTTGAGCCCGTCGCGGACGTCGGGCAGCGCGCGGCCGACGATGACGCTCATCGCGTAGTCCAGGTACGCGGTGCGCATCTCGTCCTCGAGTGCCCGCGGCTCGATGTTGCCGCCGCCGATCACGTCGGTCGAAGCCACTGCCTACACCTCCTCGGTGGCGGGGATCTGCCCGTCGGCTGCGCTAGACATCGAGGTTCGCGACCAGGCGGGCGTTGCTCTCGATGAAGTCGCGGCGCGGCTCCACCTGGTCGCCCATGAGCATCGAGAAGATCCGGTCCGCGCCGGCGGCGTCGTCGACCCCCACCCGTGCGAGCGTGCGGTTGCTCGGGTCCATGGTCGTCTCGCGCAGCTGGTCGGCGTTCATCTCGCCGAGACCCTTGAAGCGCTGCAGGTTGATCCCCCGCTGGGCGACGCCGAGCACGACGTCCCGCAGCTCCTCGAACGACATCGCCTCGTCCACCGTGTCGCCCAGCTTGACGGTAAACGGCGGTGTGCCGGCCAGCTCGATGAGCTGGTGGTGGACCTTGACCAGCGCCCGGTACTCCGGCGCCGTGAAAAGCGTGCGGCGTATGCGGTGCGTGCGGGCCAGGCCGCTGCGCGTCTCGACGGCGCGGACGCGGATCTCGAGCTCGTCGGTGGAGAGCAACTCGGTCTCGTGCGGAACACCGGGAAGGTGCCCGAGCGAGAGGTGCGCGATCGCGGCCTCGTCGGTCTCGGCACGCTCGTCCAGCAGCGCGGACTCCTCGAGGAACGTCACCGTGTCGTGGCCGTGGTCGGCGCGCAACGCGGACGCCCAGCCCTCGTACTGCTTCAGCAGGCGAGTCAGGCGCTGCCAGCGCGCCTCGGTGAGCTTGAACGGCTTCGTGTCGCGGTCGGTGATCTCGAGCTTCTCCCACTTGTCCGACAGCAGGATCCCCTCGAGCTCGGACTCGCGCTCGATGTAGCGCGTCTGGTTGCCCCGCTTGAGCTTGTAGAGCGGCGGCTTGGCGATGTACACGTAGCCGGCCTCGATGAGCTCGGGCATCTCCCGGAACAGCAGGGTCAGCACGAGCGTGCGGATGTGCGCGCCGTCCACGTCGGCGTCGGTCATGACGATGACCTTGTGATAGCGAGCCCGCTCGAGGTCGAACTCGTCGCGCACGCCGGTGCCGATCGCCGTGATCAGCGACTGGATCGCATCGTTCTGCAGGACCTTGTCGATCCGGCTCTTCTCGACGTTCAGGATCTTGCCGCGCAGCGGCAGCACCGCCTGCGTGTGGCGGTCGCGCCCCTGCTTGGCCGAGCCGCCGGCGGAGTCGCCCTCGACGATGAAGATCTCGGCGAGCGACGGATCCTTCACGGAGCAGTCGGCGAGCTTGCCCGGCAGCGTCGTGTTCTCCAGCGCGCTCTTGCGGCGCGTCAGATCGCGCGCCTTGCGCGCCGCGAACCGCGCCTGGGCGGCCGAGACCGCCTTGCGGAGGATCGCCATCGCCTCCTGGGGGTTCTCCTCGAGGAACTCCCCGAGCTTCTCCCAGACGACGGACCGGACGAAGCCCTCGATGCCCGGGTTGCCCAGCTTGGTCTTCGTCTGACCCTCGAACTGCGGATCGGTGAGCTTCACGGAGATGACGGCGGTGAGGCCCTCTCGGACGTCCTCACCGCTGAGGTTGTCGTCCTTCTCCTTGAGGATCTTCTTCTCCTTCGCGTAGCGGTTGAGCTGCGCGGTGAGCGCGGAGCGGAACCCCGACATGTGGGAGCCGCCCTCGTGCGTGTTGATGTTGTTCGCGAAGGAGAACACCGACTCCTGGTAGGTGGTGTTCCACTGCATCGCGACCTCGAGGGCGCCCTCGGGCGACTCGCCCTCGAAGAAGACGACCTTCTTGCCGATCGACTCCTTGTTCTGGTTGAGGTAGCCGACGAAGTCCTCGATCCCGCCCTCGTACTGGAACTCCGAGCGGGTGCCCTCGGCACGCTCGTCGGCGATCGAGATCCTCAGTCCCCGGGTGAGGAACGCCGTCTCGCGCAGGCGCTGCTCCAGCGTGGAGAACTCCAGGCGCGAGGTGCTCTCGAAGATGTCGGCGTCGGGCAAGAACGTGATGGTCGTCCCGGTCTCCGCCGTGGGCTCGCCGCGCTGCAGCTCGACCTGCGGCGCGCCGCGGACGTAGTCCTGGGACCACACGTAGCCGTCGCGGCGGACCTCGATGTGGAACTCCTCCGACAGCGCGTTGACGACCGAGACGCCGACGCCGTGCAGGCCGCCGGACACCTTGTAGCCGCCGCCGTCGCCGAACTTGCCGCCCGCATGCAGCACCGTGAGGACGACCTGGACGGCCGGCAGGCCCTCCTTCTCCATGATCGCGACAGGGATGCCCCGGCCGTCGTCACGCACCGTGACAGAGCCGTCGGGGTGGATCGTCACGTCGACCTCGGTGCAGTGACCCGCCAGGGCCTCGTCGACGGAGTTGTCGACGACCTCGTAGACGAGGTGATGCAGTCCGCGGTCGCCCGTGGAGCCGATGTACATGCCAGGGCGCTTCCGGACGGCCTCCAGACCCTCGAGGACGGTGATGTCCTGGGCGTCGTAGCCGCTCGTGGCGCCGGCGCCGTTGGGGGTGGGATCGTCGCTAGCCAAAGTGCCTCCGAACGTCAGTACGCCCCGGGCCCGCGCAGCAGCGGAAGTCCGGGGCGCACGAAATCTCGTTGTGAACATTCTAGCAGGCACAGGCCGTCACGAGCCTGTTCAGAACGTGCCGAAAGTGCTGCAAAACAGCACAAAAAGCGTGAGCGCCTCATCCCCGCTTCACCCGGCTCGCCGTACAGCGCAGCGCGAGCACCCGTTCGTGCCCCAGATGGGTGTTCAACGCAGCGCACAGCGCGGGCGCCATGAGACCGATCTCCTGTGCCCAGACAGACGAGGTGCAGGCGACCGTGACGGTCCCGCCGCGCTCCGAGACGGGCCGCGCCTCGCGGGCGATAGCCGCGCCGACCGCGTCCTCCCACACCGTCTGGACCGCGGCCAGCCCGGTCGCGGGACGGAGGCTCTCGGCCAGGGCACCCACGGCGCCCGCCAGGGGTCGCGGCGCGCGGCGGTGCCTCATGCCGCCAGCGCCTCCCCATCCTCGTCGCTCACGGTCCCGTCCACAACGCGCAGGCGCGTGACCTCCGCGCTCTCGGCCCCCGGCACGTGCCCCAGGTCGGTCGTGGTCACGAGCGCCTGGCCGCGGGAGCCCAGCCGCTCGGCCAACAGCCCGCGCCGGCCGCCGTCGAGCTCGCTCATGACGTCGTCGAGGAGCAGGAGCGGCGGGGCACCGCGCTCGTCGGCCAGGACATCGCGCTCGGCAAGCAGCAGCGCGAGGAGTCCCATGCGCTGCTCGCCCTGCGACCCGTAGGCGCGCAGCTCCCGGCCGTCCCTGGCGAGCACGAGGTCGTCGCGGTGCGGGCCGTGGCCGGTGAAGCCCCGCTCCAGATCGCTGTCCACACGCTCGGCAAGCTCCGCCGCGAGCCCCTCCGCGTCCGGCGCCGTGCTGCGCGGCCGGTAGCGCAGCGCCGCGTCTCCTGTCAGCCCGAGCTCCGCGGCGGCCGCGGTGAACGGCGCAGCCAGGAGGTCCACCGTCGCCGCGCGGTCGTCGCGCAAAGCGATCCCGTGCCGCGCGAGCTCGGAATCCCAGGCGGGCAGCGACGCGCGCGACGCTCGGCCGGCACGGATGCGGGCCAGCAGCGCGTTGCGCTGGGCGAGCGCCTGGGAGTAGGCCCTGCGCGTCCCCGCCCGGCCTGGCCAGATCGCCGCGACCACCTGATCGATATGGCTGCGACGCAGGGCTGGTGGACCCTTCACCAGCTCGAGGCGGTCCGGCAGGAAGACGGACACGAGCGGGCGCGCGGACGCGTCGCTCAGGCGCTCCACCGTCGCACCGTCCACGCGCATCCGCTTCGGCTCCCCGGGCTGGAAGCCGACGGCGAGCTCGTGGTCGCGGCCATCGGGTCCGACTGTGTCCACCTCCACGCGCGCGGCCCGGGCGCCGAAGCGGACCAGCTCACGCTCGTTGGAGGTGCGGCACGACCGGCCGGTGCACCCGAAGTACAGCGCCTCCAGGAGGTTCGTCTTGCCGGCGCCGTTGCGGCCGTGCACGACCGTCAGCCCCGGCCCCAGCCGCACCTCGGCCGCCGCGTAGCCACGGAAGTCGCGGAGCCTCAGCGTTGAGACGAGCACGGCGTGGGCGATCGAGCTACACGTTCAGCCTGATCGGCATGATCAGGTACTGGAAGCCGCTGTCGTCCCCGGCCTCGATGAGGCCCGGCCGCAGTGGGCTGATGAGCTTCAGGCGCAGGTCGTCCGCGTCGACGCTCTCCAGGCCGTCCCGCAGGAAGTCCGGGTTGAAGCCGATCTCGAACGGTTCGCCCTGGAACGGAACCGGCATCGCCTCGTGCGCCTCTCCGACATCGGGCGTCTGGGCGGAGACCCTCAGCTCACCTTCCCCGAAGTGCAGGCGCAGCGGCGCGTTCTTCTGCGCCATGAGGCTCATGCGGCGCACCACGTCGGTGAGCTCCGACGTGCTGACCGTCAGCTCGTGCTCGTGCGTGTCCGGAAGCAGCTGGCGATAGTTCGGGAACTGACCGTCGATGAGCCGCGACGACAGGACGACGCCTCCGAGGTCGAACACGACCTGGTTGGCCCGGACGCCGATGGTCAGCTCGCCCTCGTCGGCGGCCTGAGCGATGCGGACGAGCTCTTGCAGCGCGCGCGCTGGCACGTTTGCCTCGAAGGAGCCCTCCAGCGGCGCCTCCAGCCCCGTCTCCTTCACGGACAGCCGGTAGGAGTCCGTCGCGACCATGCGCAGGTCCGACCCCGACGCCGACACGAGGATGCCGGTGAGGATCGGTCGGGTCTCGTCGCGCGATGCCGACCGCGCGACCCTGGCCGCGGTCTCCACGAACGCCTTCGTCGGCACGCGGATGATCTGGTCTCCGCCCGGCTCAGGGAACGGCGGGAAGTCCTCGGCGCGGAGGGTGCGGATGTGGAACGTGGCGGAGCCCGACACGACCTCCACGTCGCCTTCGCTGGGGCGCAGCTCGAGCGTGGCGGCACCGCTGGGCAGCGCCCGGGCGACGTCGAGGAGCAGCCTGGCCGGCAGCACCGCGACGCCCTCACGCTCGATCTCCGCCTCCAACGGCACGCGGAGGCCGACCTCCATGTCGGTGGCACGAAGCTCGGCCCGACCGCCCTGCGCCAGGAGCTGGACCCCGGAGAGCGCCTGCACGGCACTCCGGGTGGAAGCGACGCGGGAGACCGTGCCGAGCTGCGCGAGCAGGGTTGCGCTCGTCGTCGACAGCTTCACCTGGTCACCTCGGATCTCGTCTGAAGAGTCTTGAAGTCATAGGGACTGTGCACGTGTGCGCAACGCGGCGATCGGCCGCAGTCAGCGGAGAAAGCACGCATCGGACCTGTGCGCACGCGCGTGCACAGTGTGGCAAGGCGATCGGTCGTCACGGGGAGCTGTGCAGACGCGCGGAGAGGCTGTGCACGGCCTCGTAGGCGTCGTGGTCGGATGCGAGGCGTGCGCTGGTGCGCCGGCAGGCGTGCATGACGGTCGTGTGATTGCGGCCGCCGAAGCGCTTGCCGATGGCGGGAAGACTCTGGTCGGTGTGCTCGCGGCAGAGGTACATCGCGACCTGCCGGGGCCAGGCGATGCGTGCGGTGCGCGCCTGCGAGACGAGCTCGTCGAGCGTGAGGCCGAACGCCTCGCAGGTGAGCTGCTGGATGAGCTCGACGGTGGGAGCCTGGGACTGCGAGACGCGGGAGAGCGGCGCCGGGTAGAGGCCGTCGAGGACCTCGGCGGCGAGCGCGGCGTCGAGCGGCCGCCCGGTCAGGGAGTGGAACGCGACGACGCGGATGAGCGCTCCCTCCAGCGCGCGGACGTTGTCGGTGACGCGATCGGCGATGACGTCGAGGGCCTCGGGATGCGCGAGGTGGATGCCGTCGTGCTGGACGCGCTTACGCAGCACCGCGAGGCGCACGGCGCGGTCAGGTGCGCCGATGTCGGCGACCAGGCCGGCCTCGAAGCGCTCGCGCAGCCGGTCCTCGAGGGCGTCGAGGTCACGCGGGAGGCGGTCGGATGTCAGCACCAGCTGGCTGCCGGCCTCGTGCAGGGCGTTGAACGTGTGGAAGAACTCCTCCTCCGTCTTCGCCTTGCTCTCGAGGAACTGGACGTCGTCGATGAGCAGGACGTCCGCGCGGCGGAAACGGCCCTTGAAGGCATCGAGCCCCCCGGTCCGCACCGCCGTCACGAAGTCGCTCGTGAACTGCTCGGTGGTCGTCGCGCGCACGGTCAGTCCCTCCCCGAACGTGCGGATGTAGTTGCCGATCGAGTGCAGGAGATGGGTCTTGCCGACGCCAGGCGGCCCGTAGATGAAGAGCGGGTTGTAGGCCTGCCCGGGCAGCTCGGCGACCGCGAGTGCCGCGGCGTGGGCGAAGCGGTTGCAGTCGCCGATCACGAACTGCTCGAACGTCAGCTTCGGGCTGAGCGTGTCGTCCTCGGCGAGGCCCATGACGCTCGGGGCGAGGGTGCGCTCGTGCTCGAGGGCAGCGGACTGGCCGCTGTCGGCCACGAGCTGGACCAGCGCGCCGTCGCCGAGGACGTGGGCCGCCGCGTCGCCGAGGTGCCGGCCGAACCGCGTGTCGATCCAGGCGCGGACCGCCGGCTCGGCCGCGAGCACGAGGCGCTCGCCGTCGAGCTCGACCGGGCGCAGCGGGTCGAGCCAGAGCTCGGCGGTGTGAGCATCGACGATGCGGCGCAGCTCGCTGCGGACCTGCTCCCAGACATGGGCGAGCTGCGGGGGTTGGACAGGCGTGGTCGAACCTCTTCGGAGGGTGGCTGCGGCAGCTGGCGAGGGAAGGGCCGGGGGCCCCGGAGCGGCGACCCGGGGGCCGCGGAGCGAGGACCGTAGCATCGGCTCCCAGGTCGCGCGGAGGCTCCGCCGGGTCATGCCCGCAAGGAGCGGAGATCCGCGGGTCGCGGCTGCGATGCGGCGGGTGGACTACCCTCCTGCGCAATGAAGCGGACCTATCAGCCCAAGACGCGCAAGCGGGCGCGAGCGCACGGCTTCCGGGCGCGAATGCAGACCAAGGCCGGGCGCAGCCTCATCAAGCGCCGCCGGGCCAAGGGCCGCAAGCGCCTGACTGCCTAGATCCCGTCGCCGTGGAGGACGTGCCGTCCCGATCCGCTGCACCTCGGCGGTCGAAGCGCGGCCGCCTTTCGCGCAGCGCGGAGTTCGAGCGGGTGTATCGCCAGGGCCGGTCCCACGGGGGCCGGCACTTCGTGCTGCACGCGTTCCCGCGTGAGCGGGCCGAAGGCGGGGGCCCGCGCCTCGGGGTGTCTGTGTCGCGGAAGGTGGGCGGCGCCGTCGACCGCAACAAGGTCAAGCGCCTGCTGCGCGAGGCGTTCCGCGCGGAGTCCGGGCGGCTGCCCGGCGACGTCGACGTGGTGATCGTCGCGCGGCCCGATGCCCTGGAGCTCGTCGAGCGTGAGGGCCTCGCCGGCGTGCAGGCCGCGGTCGCCGAGCTCGTGGGCCGCGTGGGCGGGGATCGGACATGACGTTCGCGCGCCGTGTCGCGGTCGCGCCGATCGTCGCGTACCGCCGTCTCATCTCGCCGCTGCTGCCCGCGCGGTGCAAGTACTACCCGACCTGTTCGGAGTACGCGGTCCAGGCCGTTTCGGAGTTCGGCATACTGCGGGGGCTCGTGCTCGCCGCCTGGCGCCTGCTGCGCTGCAACCCGTTCAGCCACGGCGGCTTCGATCCGGTGCACGCGCAGCGGGTCTTCACCCCACGCTCCCCCGCCGCTCACTGACCCATGTTGCCTCTCGCGAACATCTTCCAGCCGCTCATCGACGTCTTCAAGCCGGTGCTCGTGTTCTTCCACGACTCCATCGGCCTGGGCTGGGGTTGGGCGATCGTCGCCCTGACCATCTGCGTGCGCGCGCTGCTGCTCCCGCTCGCGATCAAGCAGTACCGCTCGATGAAGGCGCTTCAGGAGATCGCGCCGGAGCTGAAGAAGGTCCAGGAGAAGTACAAGGACGACAAGCAGCGCCAGCAGCAGGAAGTCATGCAGTTCTACAAGGAGAACAAGGTCAACCCCTTGGCCTCCTGCCTGCCGCTCGTCCTGCAGCTGCCGGTCTTCCTGTCGCTGTACTACATGCTCCGCACGGATCTCAAGCACGAGATCTGCGGCATCCCGCTGGACCAGGCCGCGAACATGGTCTGCCAGCAGGTCGAGCCCGGCTCGGGGCGGTTCCTGTTCATCCCGGACCTGACGGACAAGGCGAGCGGTGGCGTGCTCGTCGTGCTCATCGTCCTGTACGTCAGCTCGCAGCTGCTGTCGAGCATCCTGATGCCGGCGACGGTGGACAAGACGCAGCGCATGATCTTCATGGCGCTGCCGTTCATCTTCGTCCCCTTCATCATCCGCTTCCCCGCGGGCCTCATCGTCTACTGGATCACGACGAACCTCTGGACCGTGGCCCAGCAGACCACGCTGCGCAAGCTCCTGGGACCGCCGAAGCCGCCGCCGTTGAACCCGGATGGGACGCGACCAGGGCCCTTCGACGAGATCCTCAAGCAGTTCCGCAAGCCACCGACCGACCAGCCCGCCAACGGTGGCAAGGGCGGTGGCGGCAAGAGCGGCGGCGGGACGCCAGCGCGTAAGCGCCAGCCCGCTGCCGTGAGCTCCGGTGGCTCCGACAGCGGGTCGTCGCAGTCCTCGTCCTCCGGCAAGAGCTCGGGCAGCGCCGGCGGTGGCGGGACTCCCCGCGATCCCGGCGCCAAGCCGCCGCCTCCTCCGCGCAAGCGCGCCAAGAAGCGGTCAGGGAGACGTCGCTGATGGGGACGATGGAGGCCGTCGCGGCGGTGCACGACCTCCTCGAGCGCGTCGTCGAGGGCCTGGGCCTGCCGGGCCCCGTCGAGGTCCGGATCGAGGACGACACCATGTACGGGGTCGTCCACGGCGAAGATCTGGGGCTGTTCATCGGGCGCCACGGCGCGACGATCGACGCGGTGCAGCACCTCGCGCACCGGCTCGTCCTGCGCAACGAGACGGAGCTGCGCGTCATCGTCGACGCGGAGGGATACCGCGACCGCCGGCGCCTCGTCCTCGAGCAGCAGGCCGACCGCGCGGCCGACGAGGCGGTGCAGTTCAAGCGTGCCGTCGCGCTGGACGCCATGACGGCGACCGAGCGCAAGCTGGTCCACGAGTACCTCCGCGAGGTCGACGGCATCGAGACCTACAGCGAGGGACAGGAGCCGGACCGTCACCTCGTGGTCGCCCCCACCACTTCGTAGCCGCCGTTTCACGTGAAACCGCGTGGCTGACGCGTTTCACGTGAAACGCATCGCGGAGCTCGCGGATGCGTACGGCCTGAACTCCTGGGGACGCCATGCGCTGACGACGCTGCTGGAGATCCTCGCGTCCGATCCCACCGCTCCGACGACCGTGGTGGAGCCGGGCCTCGCGGTCGACGTCCATGTGGCCGACTCCGTCGTCGCGCTGGAGCTGGCGCCAGTCCGCGAGGCCCGGGTGCTCGCGGACCTGGGTGCCGGCGCCGGGCTCCCGGGACTGCCATTGGCCGTCGCGCTTCCGGAGGCCCACGTGGTCCTCGTGGAGACCGTCGGGCGCAAGGCCGCGTTCATCGAGCGCTGCATCGCCGCGATGGCGCTCACGAACGCGGAGGTCGTGGCCGGCCGCGTCGAGGACTGGCGCGTGGGCATCGGGACCTGCGACGTCGTCACTGCCCGCGCGCTGGCGCCCCTGCATGCACTCGTCGAGTTCGCCGCGCCCCTGCTGCGCGAGGGGGGCGCGCTCGTGGCATGGAAGGGCCATCGTGATCCCGAGGAGGAGCGCGACGGCCGCGGCGCCGCCGACCGGCTGGGCATGGAGATCGAGGAGATCCGGGAGGTGGCGCCCTTCCCCGCGGCCCAGGCCCGGCATCTCGTCGTCGTGCGCAAGATCGCGCCCACGCCGCCCGGATTCCCGCGGCGCGCCGGGATGGCACGGAAGCGGCCCCTGCGCTGACCGCGCAACCACCCGTCGCCGACCGTTCGGGCCGATACCCTCGGTCGACCGTGGGCACCGTCTTCGCGATCGTGAACCAGAAGGGCGGGGTCGGTAAGACGACCACCGCCGTCAACGTCGCCGCCTGCATCGCCGAGGCCGGTTGGAGCACCCTGCTCGCCGACGTCGACCCCCAGGCCAACGCGACGCTCGGACTCGGGCTGCCGAAGGACCTGGATCCCGGCATCTACGAGGTCCTCTCGGGCACGGCGAACGCGGCCGACGCCGTCTACCCGACGTCGATCGATCGTCTGTCCCTGCTGCCGGCCAGTCCCGATCTCGCCGGCGCCAACGTCGAGCTGCCGCGGCAGCCGGGCTCGGAGCGGCGGCTGCGCGACGCGATCGACTCGGTGCGCGACGACTTCGCGTACGTCCTGCTCGACTGCCCCCCGTCGCTGGGCCCGCTGACCGTCAACGCGCTCGTCGCGGCCGACCGGGTGATCGTGCCCGTGCAGACGGAGTACTTCGCTCTCGAGGGGCTCGCCGGGCTGCTCGACACGCTGTCGCTGGTCCAGCGCGAGCTCAACCCGCGCCTCACGGTCGCGGGGATGCTCCTGACGATGCACGACGGGCGCACGCGGCTGGCGCGCGACGTCGAGCGCGAGGTCCGCACGCACTTCCCGCAGCTGGTCTTCGACACCGTCATCCCGCGCAACGTGCGCATCGGCGAGGCGCCCAGCTACGGGCGGCCGGTCATCCACCACGATCCGCACTGCCCTGGTTCGGACGCGTACTTCGAGCTGGCGAAGGAAGTTGCCGCGCTGCGGTGAGGCACCGCGCCGCTCGGCTCCGTCCGGGCGGCGCGCTGGAATCCGGTGGCGCACGACGCGCACGGAGGGGTCACGATGAGCGCAGGACCGCGGGGCATGGGCAGAGGGCTGGCGGCGATCCTGGCCGTCACGGACGAGCCGGCGACCGAGGACGGCGACCTCCGGCACATCCCGCTGGATCTCATCGCGCCGAACCCGCGCCAGCCGCGCCGCTCGTTCGACCAGGCCTCGTTGCAGTCGCTCGCTGACTCCGTGCGCGAGCGGGGGATCGTCCAGCCGGTGCTGGTCCGTCCGGTCGCGGGCGGGACGTACGAGCTCGTCGCGGGCGAGCGCCGCTGGCGCGCCGCCCAGATCGCGGGCATGGAGTCGGTGCCGGCGCTCGTCCGGCCCCGCGACGACAGCGCCGCGTTGGAGATCGCGCTGATCGAGAACATGGCCCGCGAGGACCTCAACCCGGTCGAGGAGGCGCGCGCCTGCGCCGCCCTGGTCGAGGAGCTAGGCCTGACCCGCGAGGAGGTCGGCCGCCGGGTCGGCCGCAGCCGCGTCGCGGTGTCGAACCTGCTGCGCGTACTGGATCTCCCCGACGAGACCCTGGGCTTCCTGGAGGCGGGCGAGCTCACCGAGGGCCACGGCCGGGCGCTGCTGCTGGCCGAGGATCACGGCGACCGTCGCACCCTCGGACGCGAGGCCGCGCGAGAGGGGTGGACCGTGCGCGTGACCGAGCAGAAGGCGCGCGAGGCCAACGCACAGCCCGAGACCCGCGCGCCTCGCGCGAAGCCGGGCGTGCACCCCGACCAGGCCGCGGCCGCGACCGAGGTCGGCGAGGCGCTGGGCCGCGCGCTCGGCGTGGAGGTCCGGGTGCGCCCGACCGCGTCCGGGGGGTACCGGGCGGAGCTGGCGTTCGACGACGCCGAGCAGGCGCACGACCTCGCCGCACGGCTGGCCGGCGAGGGCGGCTGACCGACACTGTCGGGCTCGCTATCCTGCTGTGCCCCGGGCGATTAGCTCAGTCGGTTAGAGCGCTTCTCTGATAAGGAAGAGGTCCCAGGTTCGAGTCCTGGATCGCCCACTGGACGGCCCCGCATCTGCGGGGCCTTTCTCGTTCTGGGGGCGTTCTCGACGCGTGGGCCGCACGTGAGGATCATCCGTTGCGGAGCGTGCGCACGGTGCTCCCGTGCGGCAGACTCGGCGTCGCCAAACCACGTGGAGGCCATGTCGATGCTGCGCCAGATCAGGGACATGCCCGGCGGGACCCTCGGGTTCGAGGCGGTCGGTGAGGTCGAGGACGACGACTGGGAGGACACCGTCGAACCGGTCCTGCGCCGGGAGATCGCCGACGGGAGGAAGGTCCGGCTCCTCTACGTGCTCGGCCCCGAGTCACGCGAGGTCGAGGGCGATGCGATGAAGGCCGACGCGGGCTTCCGCGCGCGACACGCGTCCTCGTTCGAGCGCGTCGCCGTCGTGAGCGACGAGGACTGGATCCGACCCGCGCTGCGCGCCCTGTCCTTCCTGCTGCCCGGCAAGGCGAAGGGCTTCCCCGTCCGGGAGCTCGCCGACGCCAAGGCCTGGCTGGCCGCCGACTAGGACCCGGGAGTCGTCATGAGCCCCGACGCACCGGGGCCGGAGGCGGGGGACCGCCGGCTCGCGATCCTCCTTGCGATGGCGATGTTCGTGCTCGTCGTCGACACGACCGGCGCGTTCGCGATGGCCGTCGCGCAGGGCCTCACCGCGATCATCCTGTTCTGGGCGATCATCGGAGGGCTCGGGGCGTCGCTGCTGCTGCCGGCCATGCAGTCGCTGATCCACGGCAACTTCCAGGGCGCGGCGCAGAAGAAGGCCTACGCCCTGGTGGGCGCGGCGGCGGCCATCGCCGCAGCGGTCGGGCCGTTGGTCGGCGGCTTCCTGACGACCTTCCTGTCGTGGCGTGTCGGGTTCCTGCTGGAGGTCGTGGTCATCGCGATCGTCCTCAGCGGGCTCGGGCGCATCAAGGACGTGCCGTATGCCGGGCCGCGCGAGATCGACGCCGGCGCCGCGGTGCTGTCGGCGGTCGGCATGGGCGGCGTCGTGATCGGCATCCTCGTGTGGCAGGAGGGCGGGGAGTTCGTCGGCCTGCTCATCGCGGTGGGCCTGGTCGCGCTCGGGGGCGCGATGATCGCCCTGCCGATCTACCTGCAGATGGTCCTCGAGTACAACGCCCTGGAGACGGGCCTGATCCTCGCGCCACTGTCGCTGACGATGTTCGCGACGGCGCTGGTCGCCGGCAAGCGCACCGGCAGGCGACGGCCCGCGCCGTCATCCGCGCCGGGTCGGGGCTGCTGACCGGCGGCATGCTGCTGCTGATCCCGATCGTGCCGAGCGCGCACTCGGGCTGGGCACTCGTGATCCCCCTGATGATCGCCGGGACCGGGCTGGGTCTGCTGGTGTCGCAGCTCAACAACTACACCCTGTCGCCCATCTCCGACGAGCGCGTCAGCGAGGCCGCGGGCGTCAACTCGGCAGCAGGGTCGTTCGGGCTCTCGTTCGGGCTGGCGTTCGCCGGCGCGATCATGCTCGCGACGCTGTCGATCGCGTTCACGCAGGCCGCGCAGGACAGCAAGGTCCTGGTCCCCGCAGAGCAGGAGCAGGTCGCCCGGGCGCTCGAGGACGACGCCGAGGTGATGAGCAACACCGGCCTGGAGGAGCAGCTCGTCGGGCAGCCGCCGGACGTCAAGGCCGAGATCATCCGCATCAACACCGACGTCCGGCCGCTCGCCCTGCAGGTGGCGCTCGTCGTGCCGATCCTGGCCGGCCTGCTGGGCCTGCTCAACGGGTTCCGCATGGTGCGCCGTCCGGACCCGGCGCCGTCGTCGGCTGCGGAGATCGCCCTCGCGTGACCCGCTCAGGCTCGAGGTGTCCTGACGCACGCGTACCGTGGGGCCGGCCGCCATGGCCGCCCCAGCGATCGCCGAGCCGACCCTGCAGGACCGCCTCGCCCGCTACCCGCGGATGCGCTTCATGGGCTCCAAGCACCGGCTCGCGCCGCGGCTGGCCGAGGTCTTCGCCGCGCTCCCGCCCGGTCCGGCGGTCGACGCGTTCTCCGGCAGCGGGGTCGTCGCCTACACGCTGAAGGCAACCGGCCGAGAGGTCCTCGCGAACGACCATCTCGCGTTCGCGGCCACGTTCACGCAGGCGCTCGTCGCCAACGACGAGGTGCGGCTCACAGCGCAGGACGTCGACCTGCTCTGCTCGCCCAACCGCGACGGGCGCGACTTCATCCAGCGCACGTTCGACGGGCTGTATTTCCCCGCGGCCGACCATGCGTTCCTCGACGCGGCGTGGTCGCATCTCGACGACATGGATCCCACGCGCCGTGCGTTGGCCCTCACGGCCCTGTGCCTCGCCGCCGCGCGCAAGCAGCCGCGGGGTGTCTTCACGATCACGACCCTCCGCTACGACGACGGGCGCCGTCAGCTGCGGATGAGCCTGCGCGACCTCTTCCGCGAGGCGGTGGTGGACGTCAACGCCGCCGTGTTCGCCGGTGGCGGCGCGCCGAGCACGAGCGCGTGCGGCGAGGTCCTCGACATCGATCCGGCGGGCGTGGCGGTCGCGTACCTCGATCCGCCGTACGCCCCGCCGCGCGACGACACGTGCTACATCAAGCGCTACCACTTCCTCGAGGGCCTCGCGACGTACTGGCGCGGCCAGGAGATCATGTGGGGCACCCGCTCGCGCAAGCTCGTCAAGCGCCACACGCCGTTCGCGTCCAAGCGCACAGTGCGCGACGCCCTCGACCGCACCTTCGACCACTTCCGCGCGTGCACGGTCGTCGTGTCCTACGGGTCCAACGCGGCGCTCGGCGTCGATGAGCTCGAGGCGCTCATGGGCCGCCACACGGCGCGGGTGCAGCGGATCGAGATCCCACACACGTACGCGTTCGGCACGCACGGCGCGGCACGCCGGCGGGCGGCCACGGAGTACGTGCTGATCGGTTCGGGGCCGAAGGAGCTGGGGTGATCCACCGGCACACGGCTCGCGGGCACTGGCTCGAGCAGGCAAGCTCGCTCCTGACCGAGCCCGCGCCGCCACCGGAGGGAGACATCCGCGCGGACGTCGTCGTGGTCGGGGGCGGCTACACGGGCATGTGGGCCGCCTGGCATCTGGCCGAGGCCGCGCCGGACCTCAGGATCGTCCTGCTGGAGGCCGACCTCTGCGGGCACGGTCCGAGCGGGCGCAACGGGGGCTTCTGCCACGGCAACTGGCTGGGCCTGGCGGCGCTGCGCGACCGGCTGGGCGCGGCGCCGGCGCTCGAGCTCGCACGCGCGACCCAGGCGGGCGCCGAGGCGATCGGCCGGTGGTGCGAGGAGCAGGGTGTGGACGCGTGGTACCGGCGTGGCGGTGAGCTGCGGGTGTCGACGACGGAGGCGCACGACGACGTCGGCCTTGCCTCCGCGCAGGCAGCCGACGAGCTGGGCGTGGGCGACCGGCTCGTGGACCTCTCACCCGTACAGGTACGCGAGCACTGCGCCTCGCCGGTCTTCCGTCGCGGCGTGTTCGCGCCCGACGGCGCGACCGTGCATCCTGGGCGGCTCGCGCTGGGCCTGCGACGGCGCCTCCTCGATCGCGGCGTGGCGATCCATGAGCATGCGCGGGTGCTGCGGGTGCGCGCAGAGGGCGCCGCCGGTGTCAGCATCGAAACCGCCGCAGCTCGCGTGCGCGCCGGACACGCGGTCCTGGCGGCGGGGGGCGCGCTGGCCCGGATGCCGGTCATGCGGGGCCGCGTCCTCGTCGGATCGAGCCATCTCATCGTCACCGAGCCCGTGCCCGACGTCATCGAGGAGCTCGGTTGGGGCGGCGAGGCGATCAGCGACGCGCGTGCGTTCCTGCACTACACGCGCACGACGCACGACGGACGGATCGCGTTCGGATGGGCCGGGGGCAGGCCGGCCTTCGGAGGCCGGCTGCGCGGCCGTGTGGAGATCGATCGTGCGGTGGCCCAGGCGCTGCACCGTCACCTGCTGCGGTGGTTCCCGATGCTGGAGGGACGGGCGATCGAGCACGCCTGGGGCGGGCCGATCGACATCACGCCGTCGCGCCTGCCGGCGATCGTCGCTCTCCCGGGAGGACCGGTCCATGCCGCGGCGGGCTACACGGGCAACGGCGTCGGGCCGGCCCATCTCGTGGGCCGGATACTCGCGGCGCTCGCCCTCGACCACCGCGACCCGCTGACCGCGCTGGCGATCGTGGAGCCGCCGGGCGGATGGATCCCGCCGGAGCCGCTGCGCTGGGCCGGGGCCCATGTGGTGCGCGCCGCGCTGCTGCGCAGCGAGGACGCCGAAGAGGCCGGCGAGCGCCCTCCGGCGCTGGCCCGGGCGATCGGCACGGCGCCGGGGAGGTTGGGGATCACCCTCGGTCGCTGAGGGGGGCGGAGGCCGAACCACGGAGGGCTATGCTTCGGGGCGTGCAGGAGATGGTGATCTACGGCGTGTCCTTCGACATGGTGGGCAAGCAGCCGATCGTCTTGCTGAAGACGGTGGACTCGAACAAGTTCCTGCCCATCTGGATCGGTCACCCGGAGGCCGCGGCGATCCTGATGAAGCTGCAGGGCGCGAGCACGCCGCGGCCCATGACGCACGACCTGATGAACGACGTTCTCGGCGAGCTCGAGGTCAAGTGCACGCAGGTCGCGGTCACCGAGTTGCGCGACAACACCTTCTTCGCGTCGATCACGCTGCAGCAGAACGGGCGCGAGCTCGAGGTCGACTCGCGGCCGTCCGACGCGCTGGCTCTCGCCGTGCGGACCGGCGCGCCGATCTTCGCGGCCGAGGAGGTCATCGCCGAGTCGGCGATCGAGTTCGAGCACGACCCCGACGACAACGAAGAGGTCGTCGAGCGGTTCAAGGACTTCCTCGACCGGGTCACCCCGGAGGACTTCGCCGGCGAGGAGTAGGCGAAGACTCCGTCTTCGCTGGCCGGAATGTCGCAGGGCGACATTCCGGGGACCGCTCGCCCTAGGCGAGCGCGAGGACCTGGGCGATGAGCTGGTCGAACCCGATGCCTGCCGCGTCGGCGGCCATCGGCAGCAGGGAGGTCTCGGTCAGACCCGGGATCGTGTCGGCCTCCAGCACCCACAGCTCGTCGCTGGCCGCGTCGAGCATGAGGTCGACGCGGGCGACGCCGGCCAGGCCGAGCGCAGACCACGTCCGTATGGCCATCTCCTGCGCGCGCTCCGCGGCATCGCCGGGGAGCGCGGCGGGGCAGCGGAACGCGGTCGCGCCGATCTGATACCGGTGCTCGAAGTCGTACGCGGCCTCGTCGTTGGGGATGGCCTCGACGACCGGCAGCGGGACGCCGTCGAGCACGGACACCGCGAGGTCACGTCCCGCCACGTGCCGCTCCAGCAGCACCTTGGTGTCGTAGGAGAACGCCGCCACGAGCGCGCCGGGGACGTCGCTCGCGGCCTGCGCGACCTTCAGGCCGAGCGCCGATCCCTGGCCGGCGGGCTTGATGACGATCGGGAACGCCAGGCGCTCCTCGATCGCGGGCAGCGCCTCGCCGGCTCCCAGCTCGCGGAAGGCGGTCTGCGTGAACGCGACCCAGTCGGGTGTCGGGACCCCGGCATCGCGCAGCTCGTGCTTGGCGAGGACCTTGTCGGCGCTGCGGACGCAGGCCGAGACGCGCGACCCGGTGTACCGGATGCCGAGGACCTCCAGCAGCTCCTGGACGGTCCCGTCCTCGCCGTCCGGGCCGTGGAGCGCGAGGAACGCGACGTCCGGTGCGGCCGCACGCAGGGTGGGGACGAGATCGCCGCCGACGTCGATCCCCACGACCTCGTGGCCGAGGCGCTCAAGGGCGGCCTCGACGCGCGCGCCCGAGCGCAGGGACACCTGGCGCTCGAAGGAACGCCCGCCCTTCAGCACAGCCACCCGCGTCATCGGCCTCACGCGCCCGAGGCGGTGCCGCCGTCGGACGCCGGTCGCCGCGCGGGCAGCGGCAGCACGTCGGCCATCCTGGCGTCGGGCTCGGCCGGCACCGCCTGAGGGGGAGACGGCCGCGCGCCCGTGAGCGTCCCGTACAGCCCGACCTGCTCCTGGATGACGGCGCCGATGCGGCGCACGCCCTCGCGGATCTTGTCGTCGGTCGAGCCGGAGAAGTTCAGCCGCATCTCCGAGCCGCCGCGCCCGTCCAGGTACGCGGCACGTCCGGGGACGAACGCGACGTTGGCCCGCAGCGCGCGGGCGAGCAGGTCGGTCGTGTCGATGTAGTCGGGCAGCGTCGCCCAGACGAACATCCCGCCCTCCGGGCGCGTCCAGGTCGCTTCGGGTCCGAACGCTTCCGCGAGCGCCTCGAGCATGACGTCGCGGCGGTGGTGGTAGAGGCCGCGGAGCGCGTCGACGTACTCGCGCCACTGCGCGCGGGCGAAGTACGCGGCGATGAAGAACTGCGAGAACGCGGGGGAGCAGAGGTCGACGCCCTGCTTGCCCGTGTTCATCTTCTCGTAGACCGGGCCCGGCGCCACGGCCCAGCCGGTGCGGATCCCGGGCGAGAGGATCTTGGAGAACGTGCCCAGGTAGATGACGAAGCGCCCGCCGTCGAGCGAGCGCAGCGTCGGGAGCGGGTCGCCCTCGTAGCGCAGGAGGCCGTATGGGTTGTCCTCGAGGACGAGCAGCTCGCGCTCGGCGGCGACCTGCACGAGGCGCCGGCGCCGTGGAAGGGACATCGTCACGCCACCCGGGTTCTGGAACGTCGGGATCGTGTAGATGAACTTCGGCCGCCGGCCCTCGGCCTCGAGACGGTCGAGCGTGGCCTCCAGCTCGTCGATGCACATCCCGTCGCCGTCCATGGCCACCTGCACCACGTCGGCCTGATAGGCGGTGAACGTCGGGACCGCGCCGGGGTAGGTGGGCGCCTCGGCGACGATCACGTCCCCGGGGTCGATGAACGTCTTGCAGACGAGGTCGATGACCTGCTGGCCGCCGGTGGTGACGAGCACGTCGGACGCGTCGACCTCGGTGCCCTCCGCGGCCATGACCTCGACGATCGCCTCGCGCACCGACCAGAGCCCCTCGGTAGGGCTGTACTGCAGGGCCTTCGCGGACGCCTCGGCGGCGACGCCGCTCATGAGCTGGGCGAGGAGCTCGGCGGGGAAGCTCGAGGTGTCAGGCTGTCCGCCGGCGAGCGAGATCACGTCGGGGCGCTCCGTGATCGCCATGAGATCGCGCATGGCGGACGACGTCATCCCGCGCGTGCGCTGGGCGAAGAGAGCGGCGTA
Source organism: uncultured Solirubrobacterales bacterium (assembly GCA_963837655.1). Taxonomy (GTDB): domain Bacteria; phylum Actinomycetota; class Thermoleophilia; order Solirubrobacterales; family Solirubrobacteraceae; genus CAVVSD01. The sequence continues at coordinate 240,081 of CAWIOK010000007.1, read as the reverse complement.
GCGCTCGAGATCTCGCTGGGTGCCCATCAGCGGATCCGTTCGGCAAGGGTTGACCGGACCCTCTCGTCGGGCATCATCCGCCCCGCAAACTAGCAATGCGCTATCTCCTCGACATCCTCCAGGCAGCCGGCATCGGCTCCGCCACGGGCATTCGCCCGTTCCTCCCCGCGCTCGCCGCGGGTGCCCTCGGTCGCGCCGACGCCGGCGTGGACTTCGACGGCACGTCCTTCGCATTCCTCGAGTCGCCGATCTTCCTGGCGGCGCTCGTCGCCGGGCTCATCGGCAGCCTCATCCTCGCGCGCGTGCGGCCGGACGACCCCAGGCTCATCAGCGCGCTGAGCGGCATCGGCATCGGGCTGGGCGCGCTGTACGGCGCCGGCTCGGTCGACGACCGCTTCTCGATCTGGTGGCCCGGCCTGGTCGTCGGTGGCCTCAGCGCGCTGCTGGCGTCCGCCGCGACGGCCTCGCTCATCGGGAGGGTGCGGGCGCGCCTGGACGCCGAGGCCCGCGCCGCCCTGCCCGTCTACGAGGAGGGCAGCGGCCTCGTCGTCTGCGCGGCCTGCATCCTCTTCCCGCCGATCGCGATCCTCGTCATCGGGTTCTTCGTGTGGCTCCTCGCGGGCTCACGGCGCCGCGGCCGCGAGAAGTACGCCGGCCTGCGGATCCTCCGGTGAAGCTCGTCCTCGCGGTCATCGACGGCGCGAAGCCCGAGATGGTGCAGCGCGCGATCGCGACGGGCCAGGCACCGGCCCTGGCCGAGATCGCGGCGCGGGGCAGCGGGATCAGCGCGTGCACGGCGGCGTTCCCGTCGGTCACGCCGGTCTGCGCGGCCACGATCGCCACGGGCGTACGGCAGGACCGCCACCACATCCCCGCCATGAACTGGTGGTCGCGGGCCGAGCGCCGCTACATCGAGTACGGCTCGTCCTTCGCCGCCGCACGCCGGTTCGGCATCAACCGGCAGCTCATCGACACCGTCTACAACATGAACGCCGAGCACCTGGCGAAGGACGCGCGGACCGTGTTCGAGGCGCTGGACGCGGAGGACGTCCGCACCGCCGGGACGACCTACCTCATGTACCGCGGGCTGCACACGCACGAGCCCGCGCGCGAGTTCGCCCTCAGCCGCATCGCCTCCGCGACCCTGTTCCGCCGCCCCGTGCAGGGTCCACGCGAGCTGTTCTACGCGGACCTGTTCGCAAGCCGCGCGACGGGATGCTGGTCGCAGCTCGGGCTGCCCGGGATGCGCGACCAGCACGCCGGATGCGTCGGCGCGTACCTCGTCGAGCATGACCTCTTCGACTTCCTCCTGCTGTCGCTCCCCGACAACGACACGCACTCCCACAAGCACGGCCCGCACGCCCAGGTCGCGTCGATCGCAGCGGCCGACCGCCAGATCGAGCGCGTCATGCACGCGGGGGGCGGGACGGACGCGTTCCTGGAGGAGCACGCGGTCATCGTCGTGTCCGACCACTCACACGCGCCGGTGGAGGAGGAGATCGCGTTCGCCGACGCGTTCGACGGCTGGGATGTCGCCGCGCCGACGCGCCCGGGCCGCGTGCGGGCCGGCGCCCCGGAATCGGCGGAGATCGCGCTGTGCCCATCGCAGCGCGCCGCGATGGTCTACGTGCTGCTGGAGGAGGGCCGCGAGGCCGCGATCGGGCCGCTCGTCGAGGTCGCGCAGGAGCTCGAGGGGGTCGACCTGGTCCTGTGGCGCGACGGCGAGGAGGGCGTGATCACCTCGGCGCGGGGCGAGCTGCGGTTCCTCCCCGGCGGCGACCTGCGCGACCGACGCGGTGTCGCATGGCGTGTCAGCGGCGATCTCGAGGTGCTGCGCGCGACGACGAGCGGCGGGGAGATCGACATGCCCGTGTACCCCGACGGGCTGTCGCGTGCCTGGGCCGCGCTGACGTGCCCGACCTCCGGCGACGTGCTCCTGAGCGCGGCGCCGGACTACGAGTTCCCCGACTGGGGCGGCGTCGCGCACATGGGCGGCGGCAGCCACGGATCGCTGCACCGCGTCGACTCCGAGGGCGTGCTCCTCATGGCCGGCGTCGACGTCCCCGACGCGCGCGCCGGAGGCGACACGTGGAGCCTCGTCGACATCGCCCCGATGGCCGTCGGCCACTTCCTCCGGCGCTAGCCACGCGCGCTAGTAGCCTGCGGCCGCGATGACCGTCCGCTTCCGGTGGGCCGTCGCGGCGCTTGCGGTGCTGCTCGCCGCCCTCGCGACCGCAGCGCCCGCCGGCGCGCAGACCGCGACGGCGGCTCCGGGCAGCAGCACCGCCGCCGCGCCGACCCAGCAGACGCTCCCGGGCGGGCTCGTCCGTCCCGGGCGCACGGACGTCGCGCCGCCGGGGCGGACGCGCACGGCGGCGCAGGTCATCGCGATCGCCGATGCCCTGCCGAAGGTGCAGAAGGCGAAGCGCGAGCACCCGGGGTCGACCCACGAGGCGTACCTCAAGGGGCCGGGCCGCTGGCAGGTGTCCTACGTCGTCGACTCCGGCGGCGATCGGACCGAGATCGCCCAGGTGCTCGTCGACGACCTCTCGGGCGCGGTGCTCGAGGCGTGGACGGGCTACCAGGTGCCGTGGACCATGGCCCGCGGCTACGCCGGCGCCTTCGGGCGCGGCGTGAACTCGCCGTGGGTCTGGATCCCGCTCTGCATCCTGTTCGTCGCGCCGTTCGTCGACGTGCGCAACCCGTGGCGGATGCTGCACCTCGACCTGCTCGTGATCAGCGGGTTCTCGATCGCGCTGGCGTTCTTCAACGCGGCCAAGGTCGGGATCTCGACGCCGATGGTCGTCCCGCTGTTGGCGTACCTGCTCGTCCGCATGCTGCAGATCGGGTGGTCGCGCCGCGACCCGCGCGAGCAGGCGCGGCGACCGCTGCCGCTGCTCGTCCCGGTCTCGTGGCTGGCGATCGCCGCGGTGTTCCTGCTCGGCTTCCGGATCGGGCTGAACGTCACGGACTCCAACGTCATCGACGTCGGCTACGCCGGGGTCATCGGCGCCGACCACCTCACGCACGGCGAGCAGATCTACGGCGACTTCCCGTCCGACAACGAGCACGGCGACACGTACGGGCCCGTCAACTACCTCGCGTACGTCCCGTTCGAGACCTTGCTGCCGTGGAGCGGCAGCTGGGACGACCTGCCGGCGGCGCACGGTGCGGCGCTCGTCTTCGACGTCGCCGTGGTGCTGTTGCTCTACGCCCTCGGGCGGCGCATACGGGGGCCGCGGACGGGCGTGGTGCTCGCGTACGCGTGGCTGGCGTTCCCGTTCTCCCTGTTCGTCTCCAACACCAACGCGAACGACGCGTTACCGGCCGCGCTCGTGCTGGGGGCGTTGCTCGCGTGGGCGAACCCCTGGGGGAGAGGGATCCTCATCGCGTTGGCGGGCCTGACGAAGTTCGCGCCGCTCGCGCTGTTCCCGCTCTTCGCCCGTGGGCGCGGAACGGTCCGCTACGTCATCGCGTTCGTCGTCACGGCGATCGTCGCGTCGATCCCCGTCGTCCTGTTCGGCGGCACGCTGCGGGAGTTCTGGGACGCGACGCTCGGCTACCAGTCCGACCGCGCGTCGCCGTTCTCGATCTACGGTCTCTGGGGCGGGCTGGACTGGCTCCACACGCTCATCCAGGTCGCGGCCATCGGGCTCGGCATCGCCGTGGCCTTCCTGCCCCGCCGCCGCGACCTCGTGGGGGTCGCCGCGCTGTCCGCCGCGGTCCTGCTGGTCGTGCAGCTGTCGCTGACCTACTGGTTCTTCCTCTACCTCGCCTGGATCGCGCCGCTCGTCTTCATCGCGTTGCTGTGCCGCGAGGGCGAGCCGGCGCACTAGATGGTCCGGCGGGTCGCGCCGTACGCCGCGCAGGCGGTGCTCTGGGTCCTGCTCACGACCCGGGGCCCGTTCGCGGACATCCGCGTCAACGACTTCTTCGTCTACACGAGCTACGCCGACCTCATGCGCGACGGCGCCCTGCCGTTCCGCGACTTCGGGTTCGAGTACCCGCCGCTGGCGGCGCTGCCGATGCTCGCGATGCCGTCCGCGTTCTGGTTCGGGGCGATCATGCTGGTCAGCTCGCTCGTGACCCAGTTCTGCTCGGCGCGGCTGGCCGGCGCGCGCGGCGAGCTCGTGGCGTGGCTGCTGGTGGCGCAGCCGATCCTGATCGGCGCGTCGCTGCGCACGCACTTCGATGCGCTCGCCGTCGCGCTCATGCTGGCGGGGCTCGCGCTCGTGGTCGCCGACCGCCCTGTCTGGGGCATGACCCTCCTGGGGCTGGCGACGATGACGAAGCTGTTCCCGATCGTCCTCGTACCCGGCGTCCTGCTGTGGCTCCTCGCGCGCCGTCGCGACCGCGAGGCGGTGTGGGGGCTCGCGGCGTTCGCGGCGGCGGTGGTGATCGTCGCTGCGCCCTTCGCCGGGTCGGGGCTCGTCGACATGGCGCGGTTCCACCTCGATCGCCCGGTGCAGATCGAGTCCTCGCCGGCGACCGTCCTGTGGGCGATCGGCGACTCGTACGTGACCGGCACGGACCTCACGCCGGACCGCTTCAAGTCCAATGGCCTCGCGGGCGGCCCGGCCGGCGTCGTCCAGGTGCTGTTCGGCCTGCTCATGATCGGGGGGCTGCTCGCGGCGATCCCGCTCGCGCGCCGCGACCTCGTCCTGTCCGCGACCGCCTCCGTGCTGGCGTTCGTCGCCCTCGGGAAGGTGCTGAGCCCGCAGTACGTCATCTGGCTCGCGCCCTTCGCGGCGCTCTGCTGGGCGCGGGGGGAGCGACTGGCCGGCGCGCTCATCGCGGCCGGCGTCGCGCTGACGCAAGTCGAGTTCCCGCGCCGCTATCTCGATCTCGTCAACGGCGAGACCTGGGTGGTCCTCGTCATCGCGCTGCGCAACGCCACGCTCATCGCGGCGCTCGTCCTCATCCTCCTCAGTGGACGGCGGGCAGCAGCAGCTGCTCGATCGAGTCCGCGCGCATCGGCCGCGTCGCACGGATGACGACGCCCATGAGCCAGGGGTCGTCGTCGGACGTCTCGAACGGCTCGCGCATGTGGGTCACGAAGCCGCGGACCGCCTGGTCGCGGTCGACGCCGATGACCCCGCCCCGCGGTCCGGTCATCCCGACGTCGGTGATGTAGGCCGTCCCGCCCGGCAGCACGCGCCCGTCGGCGGTCGGGACGTGCGTGTGCGTCCCGACCATGGCCGTCGCGCGCCCGTCGAGATGCCAGCCCATGGCGATCTTCTCGCTCGTGGCCTCCGCGTGGAAGTCGACGAGCACGTGGTCGGCGCGGTCGCGCAGGTCGTGCAGGGCGGCGTCGACCTCGGGGAAGGCGGCCCGGCCGGCGTTGAGGAAGACGTTGCCGAGCATGTTCACGACGCCGAGCCGGACGCCGTCGCGCTCCACGACGACGGAGCCGCGCCCCGGCTGGCTGCGCAGGTAGTTGGCCGGCCGGATGATCTCGCTGTGGGTGTCGAGGTAGCGGATGATCTCGCGCCGGTGGTAGGTGTGGTTGCCGAGCGTGATCACGTCCACGCCGGCCCCGAACAGGTCGTCGGCGATCTTGGGCGTGATCCCCAGGCCCCCCGCGCTGTTCTCGCCGTTGACGACGACGAAGGTGGGCTCGTAGCGCTCGCGCAGCGACGGCAGGAGGCCGAGCAGCGTCCTGCGCCCGATCCCGCCGACGACGTCCCCCACGAACAAGATCGTCGCGGGCGCGTCAGCCATCCGGCATGCTCCCGGCGATGGCCGAGGAGACCGAGGTCGCCGCCCGCGTGGACCCCACGCCGCCCGCCCGGCGGACGGGGGATGTCGCGCTCGTCGCGCCGGTCGTCGTGCCGCGCTGGGTCCAGCTCGTCCTGCTGCCGCTCTCGATCATCGCGCTGTACATCGTGGCGCGGGCGGCGGGCACCGTCCTGCTGATCTTCGTCATCGCAGCGGTCATCGCGCTCATCCTCAACCCGGTGGTCTCCTTCGTGCAGCGTGGGCGCGTCCCCCGCTCGCTGGCGGTCATCGCCGTCTACGTCGCATTCTTCACCACGCTGGTCGGAGTGGGGTTCCTGCTGGCCGGACCGGTCACCGAGCAGACCCGATCGTTCCAGCGCGACGTGCCCCAGCTCGTCGACCGGGCCAACGGCTCGCTGCACGACCTCCAGGTGTTCTTCGACGACAACGGGATCGACGTGCAGATCGAGCGCCAGGGCGAGACCGCGCTGACGACGCTGCAGAGCCGGGCGCTGGAGGGGTCCGGCGAGATCGTGTCGATCACCGGGCAGATCCTGACGCGTCTCGTCGAGACGGGCTTCCACATCCTCCTCGTCGTCGTCCTGTCGATCTACATGCTCATCTACGGGCCGAACATCGGCGCGATCGTCCGCCGGGCGATGCCACCGGGGGACGGGACGCCGTCGGACGACTTCCCGGCGCTGGCCCAGCGGGCGGTCTACAACTACGTGCGCGGGCAGCTCGTGTTCAGCATCCTCATGGGCGCGAGCGCCGGATTGCTCATGTGGGCCTACGGCGCGCTGGGGATCTTCGAGGACGGCGGGCGCTACGCGTTGGCCTTCGGCGCCTGGTTCGGGCTGATGGAGCTCGTGCCGTACGTCGGCCCCGTGCTGGGCGCGATCCCACCGATCGTGGTCGCCGCGTTCGAGGACCCGCTGACCGCGGTCTGGGTCGGTCTCGGGTTCCTGGCGCTGCAGCAGCTCGAGGGCCACGTCGTCGCGCCCCAGGTCTTCGGCCGCACGCTGAGGCTCAACCCGCTCATCGTGCTGTTCGCGCTGCTGCTGGGCGGCGAGATCGCCGGGTTCATCGGAGCGATCCTCGCGCTCCCCCTCGCGGCCGTGGTGCGCGAGACGGTCGTGTACCTGCGCCGGCACCTCGTGCTCGAGCCGTGGGGCAGGGCGCCGCTCTCGATCGACGGACCACCTCCTGACCCGCTCGGGGAGGAGACCGAGTCCAGATGATCCGTATCCGCAGGGAGACGGCGGCGCGGCTGCCGACCCGCCTCGACGCCGGCCCGCCCGCCCGCACCGCGATCCGCGCCGTCCGCGCGTCCGACGCCGACGACCTGCTCGCGCTGCGCGTCCGCAACCGCGAGTTCCTCGCCCCGTGGGATCCGCTGCGCCCGGCGTCGTTCTTCACGCGCGCGGGGCAGGCGGACTGGATCGCGCTGCAGCAGCGCGCGTGGGCCGACGACCGCGGCTACGGGTTCGCCGTGCTCGACGTCGAGGACGGCGATCGGGTCGTGGGCGGCATCAACCTCTTCAACATCGTCCGCAGCGCCCGCCAGAGCGCCGGGATGGGCTACTGGATCGACGAGGCCGCGGGCAGCCGCGGGCATGCGACCACAGCGGTGCGACTCGCCGCCGGCTTCGCCTTCGAGCACCTCGGCCTGCACCGCGTCGAGCCCGCGGTGATGCCGCGCAACGCCCGCTCCAACCGCGTCATGGAGAAGGCGGGGTTCCGGCGCGAGGGCCTGGCGGTCCGCTACCTGCGGATCGCGGGCGTCTGGGAGGACCACTCGCTGTACGCCCTCACCGTCGAGGACTTCGCCGCCGGACGCGACGAGCCGGGTACGTCGCGGCGGTAGGCTCAAGGCGTGGCCTTCCCTTCGACCCGCCTGCGGCGTCTGCGGCGGACGCCCGCGCTCCGCGACCTCGTGCGCGAGACGCACCTGTCGCCGCAGGACCTGCTCCTGCCGATCTTCATCGAGGCCGGCCTGAACGGCCGCAAGCCGATCGACGCGATGCCGGGCGTCGACCGTCTCGGCGTCGATGCCGCTGTGGAGGAGGCGGGCGAGCTCGTCGCCCGCGGCATCCCGGGTCTGATGCTCTTCGGCATCCCGGCCCACAAGGACGAGGAGGGCACGGGGGCGTACGACGACGAGGGCATCGTCCAACTCGCCGCGCGCGCCATCAAGCAGGCCCACCCCGATCTCATCATCGTCGGCGATGTGTGCCTGTGCGAGTACACGAGCCACGGTCACTGCGGGCTGCTGACGGCCGATGGCCGGGTCGACAACGACTCGTCCCTGGAGCTCCTGTCGCGCACAGCGGTGAGCCTCGCGCGCGCCGGCTGCGACGTGGTCGCCCCGAGCGACATGATGGACGGCCGGGTCGGGCACATGCGCCACGCGCTCGACGAGGAGGGCATGTCCGACGTGCCGATCATCTCCTACAGCGCGAAGTTCGCCTCCGCGTTCTACGGCCCGTTCCGCGAGGCGGCGGACTCCGCGCCCGCCTTCGGCGATCGCCGCGGCTACCAGATGGACGGCGCCAACGGCACCGAGGCGGTGCGCGAATCGCTCCTGGACGTCGAGGAGGGTGCCGACGTCCTCATGGTCAAGCCGGCGCTGCCGTACCTCGACGTGCTGCGCCGCGTCAAGGACGCCACCGACCTGCCGGTCGCCGCCTACAACGTCAGCGGCGAGTACTCGATGCTGAAGGCCGCCATCGCCGCGGGGTACCTCGACGAGCGCGCCGCGGTGCTCGAGGCGCTCACGTCGATCAAGCGCGCAGGAGCGGACTTCATCTTCACCTACTTCGCGAAGGACGTCGCCGAATGGCTTCGGTGACCGGGAAGGTCCGCGCGCGCAAGGACGGCTCGGCCGTCCCGCTCGACGACCTCGACCGCAAGTTGCTGAACCTGATGCAGGGTCAGTTCCCGCTTGCGCCGCGACCGTACGCGTCCGTGGCCGCGAAGGCGGAGGTCACCGAGGACGAGGTCATGGCGCGCGTCCGGCGCCTGCTCGACGACCGGATCATCCGCCAGGTCACGCCGATCTATGACACGCGTGCGTTCGGCTACGGGTCGATGCTCGTGGCCGCGAAGGTCGATCCCGAGCACCCGTGGCGCGCTGCCACGATCATCAACTCGCATCCGGGCGTCTCGCACAACTACCTGCGCAACCACGAGTTCAACATGTGGTTCACGATCGCGGTCGAGGAGGACTCGGCGCTGGGCCTGCAGGGCACGCTCGACCTCCTGCAGGAGCTGACCGGCGCGGAGTCGATCCGCCAGCTGCCGACGCTGAAGCTGTTCAAGATCCGCATGGACCTCGAGATGAGCGCGGACACCAAGGCGCTGGCGACCGCAGCCGAGGTGGTCGCGCCGGCCCCGGACTCGAAGGTCCCCTACGACGAGCGCGACGTCGCGGTCGTCCGCGCGACCCAGGGCGATCTGCCGGTGGTCTCCGAGCCGTTCGCGCCCGCCGCCGCGGAGCTGGGCATGACGGTCGCGGAGCTGCTCGAGCACATGGAGGGGATGAAGGAGCGCGGCCTGCTGCGCCGCGTCGCCGCGATCCTCTTCCACCGCCGCGCCGGCTTCAGCGCCAACGGCATGGGCGTCTGGAAGGTGCCCGAGGACCGCATCGCCGAGCTCGGCCCGCGCATGGCCGCCTACCGCGGCATCAGCCACTGCTACCAGCGCCCGACGTACCCCGACTGGCCGTACTCGGTCTTCACGATGGCCCACGGTCGCTCGAAGGAGGAGTGCGACGCGATCCTCGACGCCATCGCCGAGCAGATCGACGGCATCGAGGGCCGCTCGACGCTCTACTCGTCGACGGAGTTCAAGAAGATCCGGCTCCAGTACTTCACGGACGAGTTCAAGGCCTGGGAACGTGAGCACGCGCGGGCCTGAGGCGCTGCGCGACGCCCGATCCGCTGCGCTCTACGAGCGCGCTGTGAAGGTCCTGCCGGGCGGCGTGAACTCGCCGGTTCGCGCGATGCGCTCGATCGGGCGCGACCCGATCTTCGTCGCGAGCGCGTCGGGCGCCGAGCTCACCGACGTCGACGGCAACACCTACGTCGACTACGTCTGCTCCTGGGGGCCGCTCGTGCACGGGCACGCGCACCCGCGGATCCTGTCCGCCGTCGCCGACGCCGCGGCACACGGGACGACATTCGGCGCGCCGACCGGGGGCGAGGTCGAGCTCGCCGAGGAGGTCGCCCGGCGGATCCCGTCCGTGGAGATGCTGCGGATGACGTCGTCGGGGACCGAGGCGTCGATGAGCGCGATCCGGCTCGCCCGCGCCGCGACCGGACGAGAGCGGCTCCTCAAGTTCGCCGGCGCCTACCACGGCCACGTCGACGGGTTGCTGGCCGAGGCGGGCTCCGGCCTGGCCACCGCCGGCATCCCGGCCTCCCCGGGCGTGCCCGCCGCCGCGACCGCAGGCACCGTGATCGTGCCCTGGAACGACCGTGATGCGGTCATCGCCGCGACCGAGGCGAACGCGTTCGCAGCGATCCTCGCCGAGCCCTACCCGGCGAACATGGGCCTCGTCCCGCCACAGCCCGGCTTCCTGGAGCTCCTGCGCGAGCGCGCGGACGCGACGGGCGCGCTGCTCGTCTTCGACGAGGTCATCTCCGGCTTCCGCGTCGGCCGGGGCGGCGTGCAGGGCCTGTCCGGCGTCCTGCCCGACCTGACGGTCATGGGCAAGGTCATCGGCGGCGGGCTGCCCGCGGCGGCCTACGGCGGCTCGCGGGCGCTCATGGAGCGCATCGCGCCGGCGGGCGACGTCTACCAGGCCGGGACGCTGAGCGGGAACCCGCTCGCGGTCGCGGCGGGCCGCGCGACGCTCGACATGCTCGACGACGACGCGTACGCCAGGCTGGCCGCGACGACCGAGGCGCTGGCCGCGGGGATGGCCGACGCCGCCGGCGACCGGCCGGTGCAGGTCCAGTCCGCATGCGGCCTGGTGACGATCTTCTTCAGCGAGACGCCCGTCACCGACTACGTGGGCGCGCAGGCGTGCGACACCGAGACCTACGGGGCGTGGTGCCGCGCGCTGCTGGCGAACGGTGTCTACCCGCCCCCGTCGCAGTTCGAGGCCTGGTTCCCGTCGCTGGCGCACACCGAGGCGCACGTGGAGCGCACGATCGAGGCGGCGCGGGCCGCCTTCTCGGGACTGTGAGACCGGGCGAGCTCGCCGCGCGCGGTCCGCGTGCCGAGGGTCACGCCGACGCGCTGCGCGCCGGCGTCGACGCCGTCCACGAGGGCTACGAGCATCACTACGGCGCGGCGCAGTCCCCGAGAGCGCCGGACCGCGACGTCGCGCTCCTCGATGGCGACCGCCGGTACGCGGACGGCCTCGCCGCCCTCGCCGCGATCGGGGACCTGCCCGCGATCGCCGAGCTGGCCGATGCCATCTCGCTGTGTGCGCAAGCTCACGCCGGTGGGGACCCGGCCCTCGCCGACGCCGTGTGGGTCGCGGCCGCGAGCGCGATCGGCTGGGGGGAGTCGCCCGACCTCGTGGGCGCCAAGCAGCGTGCACGCGCCGGAGAACGGGGCGCTGGCGACGTCCTGCGCGACGCAGCCGATAGCATTCGCCGCCCTTCCCCCCATGGCTGAGACACCCCCCGAGAAGAAGAAGTCGAAGTACACCGCGGACCGCCGCATTCCAGGCGCGTTCGAGGGCGAGACCGTCACGCGCCGCCGCGTCATCGGCGGCTCGGTCCAGCTCTTCGGTGCCGTCAGCACCGCTGCCTTCGTCCTGCCGGCCCTTGGCTTCGCCGTCGGCCCGATCTTCAAGAAGACGCCGGTGACCTGGGAGAAGGTGGGCGCGCTTGCCGACTTCCCCAATGACACCTACGTCCCCCGCGTCATGACGCTCAACGCGAGCATCGGCGAGGTCGGCAAGACCACCCTGTACCTGCGTCAGCGCAACCCGGAGTACGACAAGGAGCCGGCGGACCAGTACAACCGGGTCGTCGCGCTCTCGTCGCGGTGCATGCACCTCGGCTGTCCCGTCCGCTTCGTGGCGGCGTCGGCCCGTTTCATCTGCCCGTGCCACGGTGGCGTGTACGGCTTCGACGGCATGGTCGACGGCGGCCCGCCGGTGCGACCGCTCGACCGCTTCTACACCGAGATCCGCGGCACCGACGTGTGGGTCGGCCCCCGTTTCAGCGTGAACTCCGAGCTCGAGCGCTTCTCCCCGCGATTCCCCGGTGAGGAGCTCGACGGCATCGGCCAGTACCTCTACCCGTCGCGTCCCACGCAGCGGAAGCTCCCGGGGACCTGATGCCGAAGCTCAAGCTCCCCAAGCCGCCGCTGCCCGACGCGCTCAACCCGCGTCCGAGGCGCCCCGGCGATCCCGCCGACGGCGAGACGCCGCTGGAGACCCTGAAGGAGACGGGCATCTCGGCGGCCGACTGGGTCGACGAGCGCCTCGCGCTGACCCAGCCGGCTCGCTGGGTGATGTTCCGCAAGATCCCGCGCGGGACGAACTGGTTCTACACGCTGGGCTCCGCAACGATGTTCGCCTTCCTGTCGCAGGCGGTGACCGGCGTGTTCCTGGCGATGTACTACCGCCCGGACGTCGCGGGCGGCGCCTACGAGTCGATCCGCCACATCAACGACGACGTGTGGCTCGGGCAGTTCGTGCACGGCATGCACAAGTGGGGCTCGACCGTGATGGTCATCCTCATCTGCCTGCACATGGCGAGGACGTTCTTCTTCGGCGCGTACAAGTACCCGCGTGAGCTGAACTGGGTCATCGGGGTCGTCCTGCTGATCCTGACGTTCGCGATGTCCTTCACCGGCTACCTGCTGCCGTTCGACCAGCGGTCCTACTGGGCCACCGTCGTGGGCGTGAACATCAACGGCACCGGCCCGCTCGTCGGGCCGTACCTGAACGACTTCCTCTATGGCGGCCCGGACTTCACCTCCACGACCCTCGCCCGCTTCTACTCGATCCACATGCTGCTGCTGCCCGGCGTGATCGCCGCGCTCATCGGCGCGCACCTGTGGCTCGTCATGAAGCACGGGACGACCGCGCCGCCGTGGCTGAAGCCGCGTGACGACCACGAGAACGGACACTCGTGAACCAGCGCGAGAAGGAGGCGTACCTCCGCGAGTACGCCCAGCTGAAGTCGGAGGGCAAGCCCTTCTATCCGTACGCGGTCGCGAAGGACTCCGCGATGGCGGTGCTCGTGCTCGTCGCGATCATCTTCATGTCGCTGATCCTCGGCGCCGAGCTCGGGCCGAAGGCCGACCCGACGACGACCACCTACGTGCCGCGGCCGGAGTGGTACTTCTTCTTCCTGTTCGAGCTGCTCCGGGTCATCAAGCCGTCGGTGCTCGTCCCGCTGGCGACGATCGGCATCCCGACGATCTGCATGATCCTGCTGTTCCTGCTGCCGTTCTACGACCGCAGCCCGGAGCGCCGGCCCGAGCGCCGTCCGATCGCCACCGCCGCCGGCATCTTCACGATCGCCGCGATGGCGTACCTCACCTACCTCGGTGCGGCCGCGGGATCGCCGAACTCGATCGACCTGCCGACGCCCAAGAGCGTCGTCGCGCAGGGCGGCCAGGTCGAGCAGCAGTTCAACGCGGGACGGGAGGTCGCCGCCCAGTCGGGCTGCCTGGCCTGCCACAAGTTCGGCCACAACGGCAACGACGGTCCCGGCCCTCAGCTGACGGAGATCGGATCGCGGCTGCCGAAGCAGGCCATCGAACGCACGCTGATCAACCCGACGGCCCCCATGCCCTCCTTCGCAGAGCTGCCGCAGGAGAAGCGCGACGCGCTCGTCGAGTTCCTCTCGCAACTGCGTTGACGCCATGACGCGGGCACCGGGAACGCTGCCCGACACGCAGGTCCGAGCGATGTTCGACCGCATCGCAGGCTTCTACGACCTCATGAACTCGGTCATGACGGCCGGGCTGCACCATCGCTGGCGCGCGCGGGCCGGCGATCTCGCCGACGTCCGGCCGGGCGACCGGGTGCTCGATGTCGCGACCGGCACCGGCGATCTCGCCATCGAGCTCGCCAAGCGCGTGATGCCCGGCGGTGAGGTCATCGGCTCGGACTTCTCGGACGGGATGCTGGAACGGGCCAGGGAGAAGGACCCGTCGATCCGCTGGGAGCACGGTGATGCGCTCGCGCTGCCCTACGGGGACGCCGAGTTCCAGGCGGCGACGGTCGGGTTCGGCGCGCGCAACTTCGCCGACCTCGAGAAGGGCATCGGGGAGATGGCACGGGTCGTGAGGCCCGGAGGCAAGGTGGTCGTCCTCGAGATCACGACGCCCACGAAGCCGCCGCTGTCGACGTTCTTCTCGCTCTGGTTCGACCGCGTGATCCCGCTCGTCGGCAAGGTCGCGGCCGACCCGCAGGCGTACTCCTACCTGCCCAGCTCGGTGCGGCGGTTCCCCGGTCCCGAGGGCCTGGGAGCGGTACTGGCCGGATCGGGGCTGGCCGACGTGAGGTGGATCCTCACCGCCGGCGGGATCATCGCCCTCCACGTCGGGACCGTGCCGACGACTGCGCCGCCGGCGTGACCTCGCCCGCCCAGGCCGTCGGCCAGATCGTGGATGCCGCCGGGCCGCGCGTCCCGGAGCTCCTCGCGGACGTCGAGGAGCGGCTGGCGGAGCTGGCACGCGGGCACGGCGAGGTGCTCGCAGGGCACGCGGGGTCGACGATCGCTGCGGGTGGCAAGCGCCTGCGCCCACTGCTCGTCCTGCTCGGCTCCGGCCCCCCGGAGGACGACGCGACCGACGTGGTCCGCTGTGCCGTCGCCGTGGAGCTCGTCCACAGCGCCACGCTGGTGCACGACGACGTCCTCGACGCCGCCGACCTGCGCCGCGGGCGCCCCACGGTCTGGGCCTCCGCCGGCCGTGACATGGCGATCGCGGTGGGCGATCTGCTGTTCTCCCGCGCGTTCGCCGAGATGGCCCTGACCGGGTCTCTCGCGTCCGTGCGGACGCTGTCGCGCGCGAGCTCGGCCCTGGCGGAGGGCGAGCTGCTGCAGCGCGAGGATGCCTGGAACGCCGAGGTGAGCGTCGAGCGGTACCTGCACCGCTGCGAGCTGAAGACAGGCGCGCTCTTCGAGGCGGCCTGCGAGCTGGGCGCGCAGCACGGCGCGCGCGACGCCGAGCGCGGGCTGCGCGCGTTCGGGCGCCGGATCGGCCTGGCGTTCCAGCTGCTCGACGACGTGCTGGACGTCTCAGGACCTGCGGAGCGCACGGGCAAGCCGCGTGGGACGGACCTGCTCGACGGGACGGTGACCCTGCCGCTCATCCTTGCGCGCGAGGCCGATCCGGAGCTGCGATCGATCGATGTGCGGGCCATCGACGGCCCCGAGGCCGCCGCGGAGGTCTGCGACCGCATCGCGGCGACCGGCGCACTGGAGGAGTCGCGCCGGCGTGCGCTGCGCATCGTGGCCGAGGCCAAGACGGCGCTGCCGGACGGCCGCCTGGGCGACGGGCAGCGTGCTGCGCTGGAGCTGGTGGCCGACTCCGTGGTCGACCGGTACAGCTAGGCCCGAGGGCTCGGGCCTAGAAGTCCTCGGGCACGATGTGCCCGTCGGCGAGCGCGGAGACGAAGCGCTCGATGTCCTCTTCCATGTTCGCCTGCATGAGGCGCTTCAGGTCGCGGACGAGAGCCTCGGTGCCACGGTCGAGCTCCTCGTCGAAGCGCTCGACGACGTCCTGCTCGAAGGTGCCGTTGCCGCTCCACTCGCAGTTGGGGCAGCGAAGGGAGACGTCCCAGTGCGTCGGACCCGCCTCATCCCACTCGGTGGGGTAGACGAGCTCGGAGTCGCACTCCGCGCAGACGTGGAGGTCGGTGGCCTGATCGCTGCTCAGGGGCGCGAACGAGGCGAGGTGCTGCTCCTCGATGTAGACGACCTCGATCGTCTTACCGGAGGGCAGGACCACGCGGCGAACGTGGTGGCTGGAGTGCTGGGGAGGTTGGCTCATGGCTGCGGGGGGAGGGTGCCTACAGCCATCTCATCGGACGCTGGGCGGAGGAACTTGAACGGGTTGTGACCCGATCGCGCCCAAAGCGCGAAGTCTGTGCAAGTAGCCTGTCCTCACCCCGGACCCTGAGGAGGCCGTATGCCATCTGTCGGCCCACTGGAACTCATCATCGTGCTGGTCATCGTGCTGGTCGTCTTCGGCCCCAAGCGGCTTCCGTCGCTCGGCCGGCAGCTCGGGGCGGGCATGCGCGAGTTCAAGGACTCCGTCACGAACAAGGACCGTGACGACCATGACGAGGACAACGACGCCCCCGGCCAGATCACGCGGTCGACGGCGACAACCGATCCCGTGGCGGACGAGCGCACGGGGGAGACCAAGACCCGCGCCTGATCCGGCCGGGTAGCCGCAGGACAGCAGCATGGCCACCGCCCTGCGGCCCGTGGGCCACGAGGAACGACTGACGCTCGTCGACCACCTCGAGGAGCTCCGGACACGCCTCATCATCTGCGTCGTCGCGCTCGGCGTGACGTTCAGCCTCTGCTACTGGCAGAACGACCGTGTCCTGCAGATCCTCAACAAGCCGCTGGACACCAAGGAGCAGAACGACACCTCCAAGAGCGGCGGCGGCGACCCGCTCGAGCAGCAGGCGCGCTTCTCCAAGCTCCAGCGCAACGCGTACGAGACCCAGGCGAGGTTCCTGGAGTCCCTCTCCGCCGCCGACCTGCAGCTGACGCCGGCGCAGACCCAGCTCCGCGCCCAGGCCGTCACGGCCGCCCGCGCGGCTGCCGCCGGCGTCCCGAAGGACACCGCGTCGAACCCGATCACGCTCGGGGTCACAGAGCCGTTCACGCAGACCATCGCGGTCTCGTTCTACGCAGCGCTGCTCCTCGCGCTCCCGCTGATCCTCTATCAGCTCTACGCGTTCCTGATACCGGCCTTCACGCCGGGCGAACGCAAGGTCGCGGTGCCGATCATGGCGCTCGTGCCGTTCCTGTTCCTCGCGGGCCTGGCGTTCGGCTACTTCGTCGTGCTCGAACGCGCGATCGCGTTCCTGCAGAACTTCAACGACGACAACTTCGACATCCTGGTCCAGGCCAGTACGTACTACAAGTTCGTCATCCTCTTCCTGGGGGCGATCGGGCTCCTGTTCCAGATCCCGGTCGCGGTGCTCGCCGTCACGCGAACCGGCATCGTGTCGACGAAGCAACTGCGCAAGGGGCGCGGCTACGCCATCCTGGCGATCGCGGTCCTCGCCGCCGTGGCGACGCCGACGCCCGATCCGGTCACGATGACGCTCGCCATGGGCCCGCTCATCCTGTTGTACGAGGCCAGTATCCTGATGGCCCGTTGGCTCGATCGCGTGAGTCCTCGAAAGTCACGATGGGACTTCGGAGACGACGACGTGGACGAGCCTGACGACGACGCCGAAGACTTCGTCTTCGGTCGGGATGGATCGCAGAGCGACCCATCCCAGGATCTCACCGCGGACGACGCACCGTCGGACCGCGACCGACCGGAGGACTGACCCGCCACATGCTGTTCGACCTGCGCGGCCGTGGACGCCGCCGCACGGTGCAAGTCATCTACCTGGGCCTCGCCATCCTGATGGGTGGGGGACTCGTGCTGTTCGGGATCGGCGGCGCGACATCCGGCGGCCTCTTCGACGCGATCAACGGCAACGGCGGCGGCGGCAGCAACAGCGGGACCGCGGCGCTCGAGCGCACTGCGACCACCGCCCAGCAGGCCACCGTGGCCGATCCCCAGGACGCCGCCGCGTGGGCGCGTCTGGTGAAGGCGCGCTTCCAGCTGGCCGGGACCGACAACGGCGTCGACGCCAACGGCAACTTCACCGCGGCCGGCAAGCGCCGGCTCGTGCCGGTCGAGCAGGCATGGGACCGCTACGTCGCCCTGGATCCGAACCCGCCCGACGACACGGTGGCCGGGTACATGGTCCAGGCGTTCTCGTCGGCGGGGCTCGACAAGCCCGACAAGGCCGTCCGGGCGCTCGAGATGATCATCGACGTCCGCGGCGGACCCGACGCGGAGGCGACGACGCGGTCCAACCTGTACTCCCAGCTGGCCGTGTACGCGTACGCCGCGGGGCAGAACCGCAAGGGCGACCTCGCGGCCGCCAAGGCCGTCTCGCTGGCGGTGCCCAGCGAGCGCAAGCTGCTCAAGCAGAACCTGGACTCCGCGAAGACGCAGGCCATCACCGAGCAAGCCTCCAAGGCGGCGACCACGCCGGCTCCGGCGACGACGACCACCACCCCCAGCACCACCTCCACGACCGGCTAATCTGAGCGGCCGTCGGCCCCTATAGCTCAACTGGCAGAGCAGCGGACTCTTAATCCGAAGGTTCTAGGTTCGATTCCTAGTGGGGGCACTGCTGTGCACTCCTCCGAGCCCCGTGTCGATTCCCGTGGGGCTCACTCGACGTAGGAGGTAGAAGGTCGAAAGCGACCCCTACCAGGAGGACGGCGAGATGCGAGTCATGGTGCTGATCAAGGCGACGGAGCAGTCCGAGCGCGGCGAGATGCCGAGCGAGCAGCTGCTCAGCGAGATGACCACCTTCAACGAGGAGCTGGTGAAGGCGGGCGTCATGCTCGCCGGCGACGGCCTGCACCCGTCCGCGAGGGGCGTGCGCGTCGCGTTCAAGGGCAGCGAGCGCAAGGTCATCGACGGCCCGTTCGCCGAGACCAAGGAGCTGCTGGCCGGCTTCTGGATCTGGCAGGTCAGGTCGCTCGACGAGGCGGTCGAGTGGGTCAAGCGCATCCCGGCGCCCGACGACGACGCCGACGCGGGGATCGTCGAGATCCGCCCGTTGTTCGAGTCCGAGGACTTCGGCGACGAGCTCACGCCGGAGCTGCGCGAGCGCGAGGCCGCGCTGCGCGCCCAGACCGCCGGCGGATAGGCCGTGGCGGTCGCCGACGTCAGGCGCACGATCGACGCCGTCTGGCGGATCGAGTCCACTCGGCTCATCGCGGGCCTCGCCCGCATCGTGCGCGACGTCGGCCTCGCCGAGGACCTCGCACAGGAGGCCCTCGTGGCGGCGCTGGAGCAGTGGCCGCAGAGCGGCATCCCGGACAACCCGGGCGCGTGGCTCATGGCCACCGCCAGGCACCGCGCGATCGACCGCCTGCGTCGCGCCGAGGTGCATCGGCGCAAGACCGAGGAGCTGGGGCGCGACATGGAGCTGCGCGGCGAGGCCGACGCCCCGGACCTCGCCGCGGAGGCCGCCGACCCGTTCGACGACGACGTGCTGCGCCTCATCTTCACCGCGTGCCATCCGGTCCTCTCACCGGAGGCGCGCGTGGCGCTCACGCTCCGGCTGCTCGCGGGGCTCACCACCAAGGAGATCGCCCGCGCGTACCTGGTGCCGGAGGCGACCGTGCAGCAGCGCATCGTGCGCGCCAAGCGGACGCTCACCGCGGCCCATGTGCCGATCGAGGTCCCCGAGCGCGGCGAGCTGCCCGAGCGGCTCGCCGCGGTGCTCGAGGCGATCTACCTGATCTTCAACGAGGGCTACGCCGCCACCTCCGGTGACGACTGGCTGCGCCCGGAGCTGCTCCAGGAGGCGCTGCGCCTGGGGCGCATGCTGGCCGCGCTGCTGCCGGAGGACCCAGAGGTCCACGGGCTCTCGGCGCTGATGGAGCTGCAGGCGTCGCGCGTCCGTGCCCGGGTCACGCCCGACGGCGAGCCGATCCTCCTGCTCGACCAGGACCGCTCCCGCTGGGACTGGATGCTCGTCGGCCGCGGGCTCGCCGCCCTGGAGCGCGCCTACGCGGCGGGCGGCGCGGTCGGGACGTACACGCTGCAGGCGGCGATCGCGGCGTGCCACGCGCGGGCCCGGACGGCGGAGGAGACCGATTGGATGACCATCGTCGCCATCTACGACGGCCTCGTGCAGGTCGCGCCGTCGCCGGTGGTCGATCTCAACCGCGCCGTCGCGGTCGGCATGGCGTTCGGGCCCGCCGAGGGGCTGCGGCTCGCCGACGAGCTCGCCGAGGAACCGGTCCTGAGCGGGTATCACCTGCTGCCCACGGTGCGTGGCGACCTGCTGGAGAAGCTGGGGCGGTTCGCCGACGCGCGCGCCGCGTTCGAGCGTGCGCTCACGCTCACGCAGAACGCCCGCGAGCGCTCCGTGCTGCTCCAGCGCATCGCAGGCTGCTCCGCGCGTGGGTAGACGGAGGACCGCTGTCGTCGTGGCGGTCGTCGCCGGGCTGGCGGCGGTCGTGGTCGTGGTCGTCCTCCGCGGACGGGTGCCCGAGGTCTCGCCCCCGACGCAGGTCGCGCCGCCCAACCGCACCGTCGCCGACCAGTTCGTCGCCCGCCTGTCGACCGAGGCGCTCGGCCGCGCCCCCGACCAGCGTGGGTGGGAGGCGGCCACCTCGTTCTTCCACGAGCACGGCTGCACGACCGCGTCGCTCCAGGAGTACGCCGGAGGCGTCTACCTGGGCGACGAGTACGCCTCCCTCGGCTACGCGCCCGCGGAGCGTGCGATCACGCTCTACGCCGGCCTCCTCGCGCGCGAGCCCGACCCGCCCGGCGTCGACCACGTCGTGGCGGCGCTCCGCACCGCCGGCGCCTGGGACGCGGTCGTCGCCTCGATCCTGAGCTCGGCGGAGTTCACCACCCGGATCGCGCCGGCCATGTGCGACCCCGCATCGCCCGCCTACGCCCCGGTGGGACCGGTCGCTCCGGTCGACATGGGGGCCGGCGGGCGGGGCTTCACCGGCGACCAGGCGGCGCTGCAGGCCGCGCTGGACGCGACGCCGCCCGGCGGCACCGTCAGCCTCGCGCCGCGTGCGGTCGTGCGGATCTCGACGCCGCTGCGGGTCCCGCGCGGCGTCACGCTGACGACCACGGGGGAGCCGGCGCTCTCGCACTACGCGAGCATGGGCCGGCTCGTCCGCGGCGGAGCGCCTCCGGACCCGACGGAGTCCTCGGTCGTCGACCTGGCCCAGGACGCGACGCTCAGCCACGTCTGGGTCTCGGGCGGGCGTGCGTGGCTCGGGCGGCCGCTCCGCGCTGCGGTCACGGTCCGGATCCGCGGCGACGGCGCCACGGTCGAGTCCTCGAAGATCGCCGATCCGCTCGGCGGCTCCGGGCTGTTCGTCACGGCCACGCCGTACGGCGGCGCGTGCACGACGGCGACGGTGCGGGGGAACCTGGTGACGGCCTACGGCACCGAGCATCGCGGGGAGGCCTGGGCCGACGGCATCAGCGTCGCGTGCCCGCGGACGACGGTGACCGACAACGCGATCGTCGACGCGACCGACGTCGGCATCGTGCTCTACCGCGTGGTGGGGGGCACGCAGGCGAGCGTCGTGCAGGGGAACCGGATCGTCGCCGCGGGTCGCTCGGCGTTCGCGGCACTGGCCGCCGACCCGCTCACGAACGGGGGCGCCGCGCCGCGCTCGTTCCGGGGCGCGAGCTTCCGCGACAACGAGATGTGGACCGGCGCGAGGACCCACTTCGACTTCGGCCTCGCGGTCGGCACGCACGCCTGGTTCGGCGACATGTCCGCCAAGGGCGTCGGCGCCTCGTTCACCGGCAACACCACCGGGTCGCTCGCGATCCGCACGACGAACGCGTTCGCCGTCGACGGCATGCTCGACGCGACGGTCCGAGGCAACACGCTGCGCGCGCTGCCGATGGAGAGGACCGCCTGCCCGGTGGGACCGAGTGCCTCGCGCAGCGACGGATGGGCATCCGGGACGTTCCAGGACCGCCCGAAGGACCAGTCGGTCGCGGGCTGCATCCCGCAGGAGCGGTGACTCACCGGGTCGGCCGGCGGCGCGCGGTCACCGCCAGCGCTGCCAGCAGGATCACGAACGGATCGATCGGGCTGCGGTAGCGAGGGGTCTCGACGACGAGGAACACCACGCTGAGGTACATCAGCAGCGGCATCAGCCACACGAAGGCCGGGGTCCGCCGGGCTCGGACGGTGAACGCGCCCGCGACGGCGAGCAGCGCGAAGATCCAGAAGCAGACGATGCCGGCGTCGGCCCAGCCGGCCTCCACGCTGACCGTCGCGTACGTGTGGCGCGCCCAGTCCAGCCCACCGAGCTCGAGCATCCGGCGCGTGGTCCAGAACGCGACCGTGGCCACGTACGCGGGGTGGTCGCGGATGTAGTGCAGCGAGGCGGTTCGCAGCTGCTTCTCGAGGGTCGGCTCAGGGATCGTGCCGATCTGCCCGTAGATGTGGCGGTAGTCGTCGACGTGCTTCAGCGCCCGCCATGAGGCGGGGTCCTCGGGATCCTCGCGCGCGTTGTCGTTGTACGTGCCCGCCAGTGCCGATCCGAGCTGCGTGCTGACGGGGACGAAGCTGTGCAGCTCGACCGCGTTGCGGACGGTCCACGGCGCGACGGTCGCCAGCGCGACGGCCACGAGCAGCGCGGGCGGCGCGAGTGCGCGCAGCGACCAGCGCGGCCGCAGGTCCCATGCGCCGATGGCGAGCGGGAGGAGCAGCACGAAGCCGTTCGCCCTGGTGAGGATCGCGAGGCCGCCCACGAACCCGGCGAGCAGTGCCCAGCGGTAGGTGTGCCTCGATCGCCGGAGCTGGATCGCGGCCGCCAGCGATCCGAGCATCAGGACGACGAACAGCGGCTCGGACATCAGGGCGCCCCCGATGAGGATGAGCGGCAGGTAGACCGCACCGAGCGCGAGCGCCGCGAGCGCCACGCGGCGTCCCCACAGCTGGGCGGCGATCAGCCCGATGAGCGCGACGGCCAGCGTCCCGACGAACGCCTGCACGATCCGCGCGGGCGGCAGCCGTTCGTCCATCTGCTCGCGGGCGACCCCCGCCACGTCGTAGACGCCGGCGAGGAAGAACGTGTAGCCCGGCGGGCGGAACGCCGTCGGGAGCCCGTGCGAGAAGCCGTAGCCCTGGCCGGTCGCGATCGAGCGGGCGTAGAAGTCGTAGTCCTTGGCGTCGGCGACGAGCGTGTAGTCGGGCGTCGCGGCGACGTAGCCGAGGCGCAGCACCAGCGCCATGGCGAGCAGCGCCCAGACGGCGACGCCGAGGCGCGGCACACGTGACCTGGTCACGCAGCCGGTCGGGCCGAGCGGGCCCGGGGCTGCGGCCAGTCGACCGCGGGGCGGCGCAGGAGCGTCCAGCTTCGGCCGTGGCGGTCCGCCGTGAAGCGGGCCAGCACACCGAGGGTGTCGAGCCCGTACCGCACGCTGGTCGGGAAGCTCACGCTGGATGCCTCGTGGAAGTAGCGCGTCGGGATCGGGATCTCGGCCACCCGCGCGCCGTGCGCGATGACCTGGGCGAAGAGCTCCTGATCGAAGACGAAGCCATCGGAGTTGCGCAGGAACGCGATCGAGCGGAGGAGGTCGGCCGAGAAGGCGCGGTAGCCGGTGTGGTACTCGGAGAAGTGGACGCCGAACGCGGTGTTCTCGGCCTTCGTGAGCAGCCGGTTGCCGAGCCACTTCCAACGCGGCATCCCCCCTGCGATCGCGTGGTCGTCCAGCAGCCGGGAGCCGATCACCATGTCGGCGTCGCCGTCGAGGATCGGTTGGATCATGACCCGGACGAGGCCGGGGTCGTACTGGTCGTCGGCGTGCACCATCACGATGACGTCGGCGCCGTCGAGCAGCGCCCGCAGGTAGCCGCTCTTCTGGCTGGCGCCGTAGCCGCGGTTGACCGGGTGGCGCAGGACGTCCAGCCCGTGGGCGAGCGCCACGGCCGCCGTGTCGTCCCCGCTGGCGTCGTCGACGAGCAGCGCCCGGTCGGCCACGCCCGCGGGCATCTCGGCGGTCACGGCCGGGATCGTGGAGACCGCGCGGTAGGCGGGCAGGACGACGTGCACCGACGCATCGCCGTCGCGGTCGGGCATGAGCGGGTCGGTCGCGTGCTCGACCTCGACGCGCCGCGCGACGACGACGCGTTCGTCGCCGAGGGACAGGCTCAGGGAGGCGCGGGCGGGGACCTGCCGCGCGAGCGCGTCGACCGGGCCCTCCAGCGGCCCGAGGCGCTCGGCGAGCCCGCCGATCCAGCGGCGGGCCGCGAAGGTCCGCACGAGCGGGACGTCTGTGCCGACCAGAAGGCCCTGCGCGGCGAGCAGCTCACGTAGCGTGCGGCGTGGGAGCAGGCAGGTGTGGGCGGGCAGGTACCCCCACCAGCGCCGCCCGGCGAGCCGGGCCGTGGCCGAGGCGGGGTCGGGCGTCACGACGCACAGCGCGCCGCCCGGCCGCAGCAGCGACGCGCACCGCGCGATCGCGCCGACCGGGTCCTCGACGTGCTCGATGACGTCCGCGAGGACGACGACGTCGAAGCTGTCGTCGTCGTCGATGTCCTCGAGCGCGATCTCGCGCACGTCGAGGTCCAGCACCTCGCGTGCGTGGCGCGCGGCATCGTGTGACAGCTCGACCCCGGCG
This sequence comes from uncultured Solirubrobacterales bacterium, assembly GCA_963837655.1. Taxonomy (GTDB): domain Bacteria; phylum Actinomycetota; class Thermoleophilia; order Solirubrobacterales; family Solirubrobacteraceae; genus CAVVSD01. The sequence continues at coordinate 216,006 of CAWIOK010000007.1, read as the reverse complement.
ACCTCGTAGCCCAGCTGCCGGGCCTCGTCGAGCAGCAGACCGGGGCCGCAGCCCACGTCCAGCAGCCGCCCGGAGGGCACGTGCTCGGCGAGCAGCTGGAGGAGTCGCCGGGCCGTGGCGCGCCGCCCGGCCTCCTCGGAGAGGTAGGAGCCGTCGCGTGTCTCGCGGTACAGCGCGTGGAGCTCCTCGCCCCGCGGCAGCGCGGGCTGCTCGACTGCGCCGCACTCGCGGCAGACGAGCAGGTCGCCGTGGAGGCCGAGCTCGTGACAGGACGGCGAGAACGCGGCTGCCGTCACGGGAGCGTCCGCGCCGTGCAGGAGGAGCCGCAGCTCACCCGAGCAGACGCGGCAGCTGAGCCCAGCGGCCATGAAGCGCGGCACGGTATCAGCGCGCGACGCGCGCGACGATCGCGTTGACCAGGTAGGTGACGTCATCGGCGAACCGCCAGGTCCACCAGCGCTGCGACGCGACGGGGTCGCCGGTCGCGCGGACGCTGCCTGCGACGTCGCAGCCGGCAGGCCTGCCCAGCCGGTGCACGAGCGCCTGCGGGCCCGGCGCGGGCGCGAGCACCTCCTGGGGCGTGAGCGGCTGGTCGTGCCCGGGCCACCAGCCCGCCACGTCGTTCACGTGCACGATGTGACCTCCCGCCGTGGAGGCGTGCAGACGCGCGACGACGCCGTCCGTGAGCCGCTGGCCGTGTCGGCGCAGGGCGGGCGTTCGTCGCTCGGGATCGACGCCGGCGTCCAGGAGCGCGGGGAACAGGAGCTGGGTGTAGAGCAGGTCACCGACGACGACGTCGTACCCGCCGGTGCCGATCGGCGCGCGCGGGACGCCCCAGTCGCGCACGCCGGCGCCCTGGATGACCGCGGCGGCGACCCGCTCCGCGGCGCCATCGGTCACGTCCTCCTCCACCGCTGCGATCCGCCGCCGCAGGCCCACGCGCTCCCTGCGGATCGCGCGCCGTGGCGCCGTGATGTCGAGGTCGACGAGGTGCAGCTGCGACGCGCGCGTGGCGAGCCGCGTCAGCGGCAGGTCGTCCGCGTTGCCCGCGCCCGCGATCGCGACGCGCGCGCCTTCTGGGACGAGGGGGTCGAGGACCTGCCACAGCTCGTTGCGGGCGTGACGCCAGCGCAGTGGGCGATCGCTCGACGCACGGGCGTTGCGGCGGGCGTTGGCGGCGAGGACGACGGTCATCCGGCGAGCACCTGTCCGACGCGGCACGCGCTCAAGCTAGCGAGTCCTTAGGGTCCCGGCCATGATCGCCACCGGCCAGCCCGCCGTCATCACCTGCCCGATCATCGGCGGCTTCCCGTCGAACAACCCCCACCACCCGAAGACGCTCGCCGACATCGTGCGTCACGGCATCGACGCGGCCCACGCGGGTGCCGCGGCGTTGCACATCCATGCCCGCGACGCCGACGGCGCGGTCACGCAGGACGCCGCCGTCTACGAGGAGATCGGCGCCGCGATCCGCGCCGAGGCGCCGGAGGTGATCCTCAACTACACGACCGGCGGCAGTCTCGGGATGTCCAACGACGAGCGGCTCGGCTCGGTGGCCGCCCATCCCGACCTCGGCTCGCTGGACTGCGGGACGATGAACTTCGGCGACAACATCTTCGTGAACTCCCCGGAGTTCATCGACCGGTGCGCGAGCGAGATGAGGGCGGCGGGCGTGAAGCCCGAGATCGAGTGCTTCGAGGCCGGCATGGTCGCGGCGGGAGCACGGCTCGTGGCGGAGGGCAAGGTCGACTCCCCGGCTCTGTTCCAGATGGTCCTCGGGGTCCGCGGCGGCGCGCCCGCCCGCGTCGACACGCTCGTCAGCTTCGTGAGCCTGCTGCCGCCCGGCGCGGTGTGGGCCGCGGCGGCGATCGGCCCGCCGCACTTCCCGCTGATGGCAGCGGCGCTCGGCATGGGCGGCCACATCCGCTCGGGCATGGAGGACGTCGCGTACATGGCGCGCGGGGAGTTCGCGACGAGCAACGAGCAGCTCGTGACCCGCGCCGTCGACCTGTGCGCCGCCGTCGGCCGGCCGGTGGCGACGCCCGAGCAGGCCAGGGAGATCTTCGCGTTGTGACGCGCTCGTCGCGCTGAGCTCAGGCGAAGGCCGGGCGGCGCCGCGCCAGCAGCCAGAGGGCGGGCGCCACGACGAGCACGGTTCCGCCAACGGCCAGCGCCGCGACGCCGAGCCCCGTCAGCGCGAGCCCGCCGAGCAGCGCGAGCGACGCCCCCGTGGCGCCGGACAGCAGGTCGTTGAACCCGAGGAGCTTGCCCCGCTCCCACGGCTCCGACCGGTCGGCGAGCTCGGCGGTCGCGGCGACGAACGACAGGTTCCAGCCGACGCCGAGCACGAACAGCGTGACCGCGGTGACGAAGACGCCCTCGACCCAGAGCAGGCTGATCGACGCCAGCGCCATGAGGAGCAGGCCGCCGGAGAGCGCGGGTCGTCGGCCGATGTGATCGATGACGTCGCCGATCACGATGACGAGCGCGTACATCCCGATCACGTGGGCGCCGATGATCGGGAACACCGACTCCGCGCTGTGGCCGTGGTGGTCGACGACGACAGCGCCGGTCAGCGTCATGAGGCCGACCATGACCCCGAAGCTTGCCTGCGCCCCGAGCAGCGCGGGGATCACGCCGGGCCGCGCGAGCAGCTCGCGCAGCGGCGCGGGTGGTCGCTCGACGACCTCCTGCCCGTCGCGGGCGGAGATGAGCGTCGCGATCACGCGCGGGTCGGGCCGCACGAACAGGACGATCACCAGACCGACCAGCATGAACCCGCTCCCGGCGAGCCACAGTTGGGCGAGGACGTCGCCCGCCAGCGCGCGGCCCGACAGCAGCGGGCTGAACACCGCGGGGCCGAGGATCGCCCCGAACACCGAGCCGAAGAGGATGAACGCGATACCCCGCGCCCGGCGTTCGGGCGGGTACATGTCGCCCGCGGCGGTGCGTGCGAGGAGCGCCACGGCGCTCGACGCGCCCACGCACATGAGCCCGCCGAGCACGGCGGGCGCGAACGCGGTGGCGCTACCCAGTGCCGCGAGCCCACAGCCCGCCGCTCCCGTGCCGTAGCCCGCCGCGAGCACCGGGACGCGGCCCACCCGGTCCATGGCGCGCCCGGCCGGGAGCGCCGCCAGCGCCCCGGAGGCCAGCACGATCGCGGGTCCCAGCCCCAGCAGCCCGTCGATGTCGAGCACGGTCACGAGCGTGAGCGACGCGACCGCCGCGGACAGCTGCAGCATCGCCGAGCTCATGGCGAGCGCCGACGCGAGCAGGATGCTGTTGCGGCGGATCGGCAGGGAGGCTGGCTCCACGACCGCGCGATCGTAGCCGCTCGAGCACGGGACGCTCGACCAACCGCCACGACGCCGACGCCGCTGCGATCGACAGCCCGCCCGTGAGCGCGAGACACGCCACGACGTGCTCCGGCGGCCACAGCCCGCGGGCCTCCAGCGCGAGCATGATGGGGTAGTGCCAGAGGTGGATCCCGAAGGACAGGGTGCCCAGGGTGCGGACCGCCCACGAGGTCAGGACGCGCGGCGCCGACGGGGTCGAGCAGGCGATGCAGATCGCCGCGAAGCCGATCCCGGCGGGCAGGTCGCGCAGCAGGTTCCCCAGCGCCCCGGTGAGCGGGTGCTCGGCGTGCACGGCGACCAGCGCGGCGCCGGCGGCCAGCAGCGGCCACGCGAGACGCGGTCCGACGGGTCGTCCCTCCACGAGGACCCGCGCCGCCATCCCGCAGGCGAAGGCCGGCAGGACGGCGGGCAGCGTGCGGAGCACTGCGGGCGGTGCTCCCTCGGGCTGCACGACTGCGATCCAGCCGACCCCCAGGCCGGCAGCACACGGGCGGCGCGGCGGACGAGGTATCCCCCCGTCGCGGGCGCCGGGCCGCCGTCGAGCGCGGCGCGGACCCAGGGCGCGTAGAGCAGGAACACCGACAGGCAGAAGAAGAACGGCACCCCCAGCGACAGGTGTCCCCACCACTCGCCGAGCAGCGCATGCGGCCGGCCCGCGTTCTGCCAGACGTGATGGCCGACGACTCCCGCCGCGGCCAGGCCGCGCAGGCCGTCGAGCGCCAGAGCGCGTCGATTCCCGGACAGGGACACACGCCGGACGCTGGTCCTCCGGCCTGAGCCGACGCTGAGGCAGGCCTGAGGGATACGATCGGCCGGCAATCGTCAGACAAATGGGGAGGGTCGATGCCGGACGTCATCCGGGCCGAGGTGGTCGGGAGCATGCTGCGCCCGCCGGAGCTGCTCGAGGCGCGTGAGCAGGCCGCCGCGGGCGCCATCTCGCGCACGGAGTTCAAGCGCATCGAGGACCGAGCGGTCGACGAGGCGATCGCCCTCCAGGAGCGCGCCGGGGTGGAGGTCGTCACCGACGGCGAGCTGCGCCGGCTGTCGTTCGTCGGGCCGCTGACCGACACCGTCGACGGCGTCCGCCCCATCGAGGGGGCGAAGGTCGCGTGGCACGACGACGAGGGCGAGAAGCCCAACCTCCAGCCGGCGATCGTCGAGCGACTGACGCCACGGCGGTCCCTGGTGACCGAGGAGTACGCCTACGCCAGGGGCCGCACCGGGCTTCCGGTGAAGGTCACGCTGCCGAGCCCGCTCATGCTGGCGCTGCTCTGGAAGCCCGGGATCTCCACGGAGGTCTACGACGACCCGTTCGACGCCTTCCAGGACGCTGCGCGCATCATGCGCTCCGAGGCGCTCGCGCTCGCCGAGATGGGCTGCCCGTACATCCAGGTCGACGCGCCTGAGCTCGCGACGCTGGTCGACCCGGCCCAGCGCGACTTCTACACGTCCATCGGGATCCCGCCGCAGCGGATGCTGACCGAGGGGATCGAGCTGCTCGACGCGATGGTCGAGGGCGTCGACGCGCAGCTCGGGCTGCACCTGTGCCGCGGCAACAACGCCGGTCAGTGGATGAGCGAGGGCGGGTACGACGAGATCTCGGAGGCGGTCTTCAAGGGCGCCCACGGCTACGACGTGTTCCTCCTCGAGTACGACGACCATCGCTCCGGCGACTTCGCGCCGCTGCGTGACGTGCCAGACGACAAGCTCGTGTCCCTCGGGCTCGTGACGACGAAACACGACGACCTCGAGACCGCTGAGACGCTGCTGGCCCGCATCGACGAGGCGGCTCGGCACTTCCCGCGCGAGCAGCTCTCGCTGTGCACGCAGTGCGGGTTCGCGTCGGTCCTGGCCGGCAACCCGATCGCGTTCGAGACCCAGGAGCGCAAGCTCGCGCGGGTGGCCGAGGTCGCGGGTCGCGCCTGGGGCTGACCTACTCGTCCCGCAGGAGCCGTGACATCCGCCGCTCGACCTCCCGCTGCACCTCCGCCACGGCCAGGTCGTAGTCGACGCCGCTGCGCAGAGCGGTGCGCACGACGTCGGCCTCCTCGGCGCCGTCGAGGTCCTCGAGCATGGCGAGCAGCGCGCCGAGGTCGCGCCGCGCAGCGGCGCGGTAGACCGCGAGGAAGTCCGACCGGTCCGGCGGCGGGTGGGCGGCGCCCATCGCCAGACACTACGCTCGCGGGGTGCCCCTGGTCAGCATCGACGGAGTCGTGACCGACGCATCGGAGGCCGTCATCCCCGTCACGGATGAGGGCCTGCTGCGCGGTGACGGGGTCTTCGAGGTCATCCGCGTCTTCGCCGGCCGCCCGTTCGCCCTCGACGAGCACCTCGCACGCATGACGCGGTCCGCGCACGGCCTGCGGCTCCCGCTCGACATCGACGCCCTGCGCGCGGACGTCGCCGCGCTCCTCGCGGCCGGTCCGCCCGTCGAGGGCTGCGTGCGCGTCCTCGCCACCCGCGGCGGTCGCCGCATCGCTCTCGTCGAGGCGCTGCGCGCGATGCCCGACACGATCGCCGTCGCCTCCATCACCTACGCGCCGCCGCGACTGCTGGACGGGATCAAGTCGCTCTCCTACGGCGCGAACATGCTCGCGACGCGTCTCGCGAAGGAGGCGGGTGCCGACGAGGCCGTCCTGGTCACGCCGCACGGGCGCGTGCTGGAGGCACCGACCCGGTCGATCTTCGCGGTCATCGACGGCATGCTGCGCACGCCGCCGCTGTCTGACCACATCCTCGACTCGATCACACGTCGCGCGGTGCTCGAGGTCATCGACGTCGAGGAGCGCCCGATCACGCTCGACGAGCTGCTCGGCGCCGAGGAGGCCTTCCTGGCGTCCACCACGCACGAGGTCATGCCGATCCACCGGGTGGACGATCGCGACCTGCCCGCGACCCCGGGTCCGGTCACCCGCCAGGCGAGCGCACGGGTGATGGAGCACATCTCCGCCGCGCTCGCCACGACCGCTTGAGGGTCGTCACCGTCATCGGCAACCGGCCGCAGTTCGTCAAGGCGGCCGCGGTCAGCCGGGCGCTGCGCGCCGAGCACGAGGAGGTCCTGGTCCACACGGGCCAGCACTACGACGACGAGCTCTCGACGGTGTTCGTGGAGGAACTGGGGATCCCGCGTCCCGAGCGCGAGCTGGGCCTCGGGAGCGGGACCAACACCGAGCAGACGGCGCGGATGCTCGCCGCGCTCGGACCGCTGCTGGCCGAGGAGCGCGCAGAGGCGGTGCTCGTCTACGGCGACACGAACTCGACGCTCGCCGGCGGCCTCGCGGCAGCTCAGGCGCGGATCCCCGTCGCCCACGTCGAGGCCGGGATGCGGTCCTTCGATCGCCGGATGCCCGAGGAGCTCAACCGGGTGCTGACCGACCACCTGAGCGACCTGCTCCTGGCACCGAGCGAGACGGCCGTGGAGAACCTGCGCCGCGAGGGCGTCGCGGGCGCCGTGCGGCTCGTCGGCGACGTCATGGTCGATGTGGCGCACCTGGTCCAGCCGCGAGCCCGTGAGGACCTCGCGCCCCTGAGGGTCGCGGGGGTGGAGCCCGGCGGCTACGTCGTGGCGACCGCGCACCGCGCGGGCAACGTCGACGACCCGGAGCGGCTGCGCGCGCTCGTCGCCCTCCTCCAGGCGGTGCCCGGCCACGTGGTGCTGCCGCTGCATCCGCGCACACACGCGCGCTTGGAGGCGGCAGGGCTGCTCGACGCCCTCGGTGCCGAGGTGACGCTCACACCGCCGTTGGGACCGCTGGCGTTCACGTCGCTGCTCGTGCACGCCCGGGCCGTCCTCACCGACTCCGGGGGCGTGCAGAAGGAGGCCTACCTGGCCGGTGTGCCCTGCGTGACGCTGCGCGACACGACCGAGTGGGTGGAGACGGTCGACACGGGCTGGAACGTCCTCGTCGACCTCGACACGGCGGCAACCATGCAGGCACTCCAGCGGTCGGTCCCCGCGGAGCGGCCCGAGCTCTACGGCGACGGGCGCGCGGGCGAGCGCGTCGTGGCCGAGCTGGCGGCGCTCGCCGCCTGACCGCCCCCGATCCGCAGCACCGGCACAGCGAAGTGCGCAGGGTCCAGGACGCCGCGGCCGTCGACGATCGCCCGCGCACCGGGCACGTCCGGGCCGCGCAGCTCGCGGTACTCTGCGTGGTCGGCCTGCAGGATGGCTCCGGCGACCGGACCGCCGTCCCACGGGGCGAAGCCGATCGACGCCAGCTCGTCGTCGTCGTAGAGCGGGTCGGCGGCTACGGGGTCGGCGCCGCGGGCGGCGAGCTCGTCGCGCAGCGCGCGCGCGCCGCTGAACGCCGTCTCCTTGACCCCGCCGCGGTATGTGACGCCGAGGATGAGCACCCGGCTGCCCGCGAGGTCCCCCAGCGCGCCGGCGAGCATCTCGACCGCGTACGCGGGCATCGCCTCGTTGACCTCGCGCGCCGCGGCCGGCAGCCGCGCGGACGGGTCCCCGGCCAGGTAGAAACGCGGGTAGACGGGGATGCAGTGCCCGCCGACCGCCACGCCCGGGCGGTGGATGTGGCTGAACGGCTGGGAGTTCGACGCTGCGATGACGCGGTCGACGTCCAGCCCGAGGTCGTCGGCGTGGCGTGCCAGCTCGTTGGCGAACGCGATGTTGAGATCGCGGTAGGTCGTCTCGGCGAGCTTCGCCAGCTCTGCGGCCTCCGCTGAGCCCATCGACCATATGTCGGCGTCGAGGAACGCGCCGTACAGGTCGGCGCCGCGCGCCTCGCCGCGCTCGCTGAGGCCGCCCACGAGCTTGGGATAGGTCGCGAGATCACTCAGCACCCGGCCGCTGAACACGCGCTCGGGGCTGAACACGACCCAGAAGTCCTCCTCGCCGCGCAGCCCGGACGCAGCCTCCAGCGCGGGCGCGATGCGCGTGCGGGTCGTGCCGACGGGAACGGTCGTCTCGATCGCGACCGTCGTGCCGGGTCGCAGGCCGGCGCCGATCGCGGCGACGACCGCGTCGAGGATCGCCCAGTCGGGCTGCGCATCGTCGTCGACGTACAGCGGAGGGACGGCCAGGACGAGATCCGGGCCCTCCGCGACGGCCGCGGTCGTGTCGGTGGTCGCACGCAGCCGCCCGCCCCGGACCGCCTCGGCCAGCGCCTCCTCGAGGCCTGCCTCGCCCGGGAACGGGGCGAGCCCGCGGTTGACGAGGTCCACGACGCGCGGGTCGATGTCGCAGCCGGTGACCTCGTGCCCGGCCGACGCGAGTTGCGCGGCGAGCGGCAGCCCGACCTTCCCGAGCGCGACGACGACCGCGTTCATGCGACGACGGTCTCACGGCTGCGCGCGCTGGCGAGGACCGCCTCCGCACAGCGCACGGTCTCCAGACCCTCCTCGAGCGTGACGACCGGTGCCCCGGGATCGCCCGTCAGGAGGTCGCAGAACGCCTCGAGCTCGGCCAGGAGGGGCTCGCGCCGGGAAAGCGCGAAGCGCGTCGCATCGCCCTCGCTGACGCCGCGCAGCGCCTGGGCGCTGGACCACTCCGAGGCCACGCTCCCGTTGCGGAACAGCGTCAGGTCGGCAGTCAGGGTGTCCGCGACCAGCATGCCGCGCTCGCCGAGGATCCGGCTCTGGCGCCGCTTCGTGGGCGTGAGCCAGTCCACGATGCAGTTGAACGGCAGATCGGAGGCCAGCCGGCCGGTCACGAGGACGAGGTCCTCGTGCTCGCGGCCCATGCGATGGGCGGTCTGCGCCGCGAGCGTCTGCACCGGCGAGCCGCCGAGCCAGCGGACGAGGTCCAGGTCGTGTGTCGCGAGGTCCTTGACGACGCCGACGTCGCGCACCCGGTCGGGGAACGGGCCGACGCGCTCGGTCGCGATGAGGATCGCCTCGCCGACCTCGTCGCGGCGCTCGCGCAGCGCGACGAGCGCGGGGTTGAAGCGCTCCACGTGGCCGACGGCGGCGTGCACACCCGCGGCGCGCACCACGGCGATGATCTCCGACGCCTCCTGCGATGTCGCCGCCAGCGGCTTCTCGACGAGCAGGTGCACGCCCGCCTGGGCGAGCTCGCGCGCCATCGGGAGGTGCTCCTCCGTGGGCACCGCGATGATCGCGAAGTCGGGCCTGCCGCGGTCGAGGAGCTCGGCGACGGTTGCGAAGATCGACTCGCGGTCGGCGACGGCGCCGTAGCGGTCCCCGCCGGGGTCGACGGCACCGGCGAACGCGACGCGCGGCGACGTCTGCAGCAGCCGCGCGTGATGGCGACCGATCATGCCCAGCCCCAGCACGGCGCCGCGCAGGGGGGCGGGGACTGCAGAGGCAGCGGCCACGGGCGGCTAGGGTACCGCCCGATGGATCATGCCCCCCCGGGTCTCGTCCTCGCACCGACCGCGACGGTCGGGCGCGACGTCACGTTCGGAGCGAATGTCGTGGTGCACGACGGCGTCGTGATCGGCGACGGCTGCGTGATCCAGGACGCCGCCGTGCTCGGCAAGCCGCCCGCCCTGTCGCGGACGTCGTCGGCGCCCCGCGGTGCGCTCGATCCCCTCGTCATCGAGGCGGGGGCGACGGTCTGCACCCAGGCGATCGTCTTCGCGGGCAGCCGGATCGGGGCCGGAGCGATCGTCGGCGACCAGGCCTACGTGCGCGAGCGCACCCGCATCGGGGCGGACTCGGTCGTCGGCCGAGCGGCCACCGTCGACAACGACGTCGTGGTCGGCGAACGCGTGCGGCTGCAGTCCAACGTCTACATCACCGCCTTCTCGGAGATCGGCGACGACGTCTTCGTGGGCCCGTGCGCGATGACCACGAACGACGACACGATGGCCCGCCGGTCGCCGGACAACCAGATGGCGGGCGCTCGTCTGCTCCGCGCCTGCCGTGTGGGTGGCGGCGCGGTCATCCTCCCCGGCGTCGAGGTCGGCGAGGAGGCGTTCGTCGCCGCCGGCGCCGTGGTGACCCGCGACGTCCCGTCGCACAAGGTCGTGTGGGGCGTCCCGGCCCGGATCGTGCGCGACGTGCCCGAGGCAGACCTGCTCGAACGGTGGCGATGAACGGAGCAGCCCGCGTGCTGCGCAACAAGCGCGGGACGCTGGCACTCGGCGCCGGTGCGCTGGGCCTGACCGGAGCGGTCCTCGGCGGCGAGGTGGTGCGTATCTGGCGGCGGGGCTCCACGCCGCGGCCCGGCCAGAGCGTCGGGATCCTCGACGTCGGCATCGGCGTGGCGCGCGAGACCGTCGCGGTGGCGGTCGCCGGCTACGAGGGCGGGACGCGCCGCGAGCACGCGCTGCTGAACACGCTCGGCTCGTACATGATCACCGCGGGCATCGTGCGCTTCTCGACGCACGTCATCCGCCACCGGGGGACGTGGGGCCCGTTCCGCAACCTGCACGTCGGCAACAGCCACGTCCACCACTTCGTGCCCGGGATCGTCATCGCGTTCCTCTCCGGCGGCGCCTCCATCGTGCTGCGCGACGAGCGCCTGGGCCCGTTGCTGGCGATCCCGTTCGGATCCGGCGTCGCGCTCACGCTCGACGAGTCCGCGCTCCTGCTCAAGCTCGACGACGTCTACTGGACCGAGGAGGGGATCGTGAGCGTGCACATCATGCTCTCGCTGCTCGGCGGGCTTGCGGGCGCCGCGCTGCTCCTGAAGCTGCTGCGACGCGGCGAGGAGCAGGTGCTCCCGCCGGTGGGGGCCGCGGTATGAGCGACGAGCCCCTCGGCATCACGACCCTCATCGGCTTCGAGCCCGCACCCGAGCCCGTGCGCCGCTGGGTCCTGGCGAGCTGGTGGCGTCGCGCCGTGGCGTACGTCCTGGACGGGATCATCGTCGGCGTCCTCGCCGCGCTCGTCATCGTCCTCATCACCGCGGCGGCCGGCGGCGTCGGCTTCATCGGCGGCGACACGACCGGCTACGGCTCGCTCGTCCTCGGCCTGCTGTTCAGCACGCTCATCGCCACCGCCGTCGCGCTGCTGTACTCGCCGATCTACATGTCGACCACGAACGGGCAGACGCTCGGCAAGCAGCTGCTCGGCATCCGCGTGATCCGGCCGGGCGGCCAGCGGATCGACTTCCTCTACGCGCTGCTGCGCGAGGTCGTCGTGAAGACGTTCCTCTTCGCAGGCCTCGGCGGCAGCCTCACGTTCGGGCTCCTGTGGATCCTGGACTGCCTGTGGCCGCTCTGGGACGACGAGAACCGCGCCCTGCACGACATGATCGTCAACTCGCGCGTGGTGCGCGCGTAGGACCGGCTACGCGGCGGCGGCCGCGGTGAGCGCCGCGCGGTCGCGCATCCAGATGACCTGGTCGCGGCCCGGGCCGACGCCGACGAGGGCGATCGGCACGTTGAGGTAGTCCTCGATGAACTGCAGGTAGTCGCGTGCGGTCTGCGGGAGGTCGGCGGGGGTCCGGCACTCGCCGATGTCCTCCTGCCAGCCCGGGAGCTCGGTGTACTCGCCGGTCGCGTGATGGAGCACCGACTGGTGGTACGGGAAGTCCTCGAACGTCGCGTCCTCGGCGCCTCGGTAGGAGGTGCAGACACGGACGGTGTCGAAGCCGGAGAGCACGTCGAGCTTCGTGATCACGAGCGCCGTGAGGCTGTTGATGCGAGCCGCGTACTTCAGTGCCACGAGGTCCAGCCAGCCGGTCCGGCGCGCCCGGCCGGTCGTCGTGCCGAACTCCCCGCCGCGCTGGCGGATCTCCTCGCCGATCTCCTCCGACAGCTCGGTCGGGAACGGGCCGGCGCCCACGCGGGTGACGTACGCCTTCGCGATGCCCCAGACCTCGTCGATGTCCTTCGGCCCGACGCCCGCGCCGACGCACGCGGCGCCCGCGACCGGGTTCGACGAGGTCACGAACGGATACGTGCCGTGGTCGATGTCCAGCAGCGCGCCCTGCGCGCCCTCGAACAGCACGAGCTCGTCGGCGTCGAGGCGGTCCCACACGACGCGTGCCGTGTCGGCGATGTACTGCTCGAGCCGGTGCCCGAAGATGAGGTACTCCTCGGTCATCCGCTGCAGGTCCAGCGCCGGGTCCTTCGTGTACGGGCGCAGTGCCAGGCGCTTGGGATCGAGCGCGGCGGCGATCTTCTTCTTGAGGATCTTCTCGTCGAGGAGGTCCTGGACGCGGATGCCCAGGCGCGACGCCTTGTCGGCGTAGGCCGGACCGATCCCGCGGCGCGTGGTGCCGATCTGCAGCCGCCCGAGCTTCGTCTCGCCCGCCGTGTCCAGCAGCAGGTGGTAGGGCATGATCAGGTGCGCGTTGGCGCTCACCCGCAGCCCGCTCGTGTCGATCCCCCGGGCCTTCAGCCCGTCGATCTCGTCGGTGAGCACCCGCGGATCCACGACGGTGCCGTTGCCGATGATGCAGAGCTTGCCGGGATAGAGGATCCCGGAGGGGATGAGGTGGAACTTCCACGTCTCGCCCTCGCGGACGATCGTGTGTCCGGCGTTGTTGCCGCCCTGGAAGCGCACGACGGCAGCCGCCTGCTCGGCGAGGAGGTCGACGACCTTGCCCTTGCCCTCATCGCCCCACTGGGCGCCTACGATGACCATGCCCGGCATCGGACGTGAGTGTAGGAGCTACGGGCCCTAGCTCGCCTGTTCGACCCGGCGTGGCGCCTGGTACGTGGCGCGCGCGTCGTCGCCGAAGAGCGGGATGAGCTCGCACATCTCCTGCAGGCGCGAGACGGTCCGCTCGCCGATCTGGTCGACGAGGTCCTCGCGCTGCTCGATGTTCGTCGTGAGGATGACCGAGCGCTCCTCCTCGTAGCGCGCGTTGACGAGCGCGTAGAGCTGCTCGAGGACCCACGGGCTGCTCTGCTCGGCGCCGACGTCGTCGATGTGCAGCAGGTCGACGCCTGCGAGACGATCGAGCAGCTCGGTGTAGGAGTGCTGCGCGTCGTCGTCGAACGTGCGGCGCAGCTCGGCGAGCAGCCGCGGGAGCGAGTAGATCGCCACGGAGCGCCCGGCCTCCAGCGCCTGGCGCGAGACGATCATGGCGAGCGTCGTCTTCCCGGTCCCGACGCCCCCGAAGATCCAGAGCCCGCGTCCGGCGTCGAGGTGCTCGTCGATCCGGCGCGCGAAGTCCCGCACGACGCGCGGCGCCGGCCCGGTCATGTCCGAGACGGGCGGGGTGTCGAACGAGGCCAGCCGGAAGCGACGCGGGATGACGCCCGACAGGCTGCGCGACCGTGCGCGGGACACCCGGCCCGCGCGGCAGCGGCAGTCGCTGGCCGTGTTGGTCTCCTCGTCGATGAGGAAGCCGTTGCCGTCGCAGAGGTCGTACGGGCAGGCCGTCATGACGCGTAGCGGTCGCCCGCGTAGTTGAGGAACTTCGGGTACTCCTTCGCGAACGTCAGCTCGACGTCGCCGAGCGCGCCGTTGCGGTGCTTGGCGATGATGATGTCGGCGATCCCCTCCCGCTCGGACTCCTTGTCGTAGTACTCCTCGCGGTAGATGAAGGCGACGAGGTCGGCGTCCTGCTCGATCTGGCCGGACTCGCGCAGGTCGGACAGGATCGGGCGTTTGTCGGTGCGGCTCTCGACGGCACGCGAGAGCTGCGACAGGGCGATGACGGGGACGTTCAGCTCGCGAGCGAGGATCTTCAGCCCGCGGCTCATCTCGCCGACCTGCTGCACGCGGCTCTCGATCGTGTGGTCCGGCCGCATCAGCTGGAGGTAGTCGACGATGATCAGGCCGAGCTCGTGCTGCTGGTGCAGGCGGCGTGCCTTCGCGCGGATCTCGAGCATCCCGACATCGGAGGAGTCGTCGATGAACAGCGGGGCGTTGGCGAGCCGCGTGGACGCCTCGACGATCTTCGCCCAGCGGTGCTCGGCGACGCGCCCCTTGCGCAGCTCCTCGCCCTTGACGCGGGCCTGGCTGGCGACGAAGCGCTGGGCCAGCTCCGTCTCGGACATCTCCAGGCTGAACAGCGCCACGGCCTTGCCGTAGTCGATCGACGCGTTCTCGGCCATGTTGGTCACGAGGGCCGACTTCCCCATCGACGGGCGCGCGGCGATGATGATGAGGTTGCCGGGCTGGAAGCCGCCGGTGATCTCGTCGAGATCCTTGAAGCCCGATGGCGTGCCGGTGATCGCGGTGCCCTCGACCGAGAGGCGATGGAGCTTGTCGAGCTCGTCGTGCAGGACCTCCTCGATCGAGCGGAAGTCCTTCTGGCGATCGTCGTGGGCGACCTCGAGCATCGCGCGCTCGGCCTGCTCCACGAGCTCGCGCGGGGCTGCGCGGCGCTCGGCGACGGAGGCCTGGATCTCGTACGTCGCGTTGAGCATCCGGCGCAGCAGCGCGTGCTCGCGGACGATCCGCGCGTACTGGCGGACGTTGCCCGCCGCCGGGACGCCCCCCGTGAGCTCGTCGACCGTCGCGCCCGCCTCACCGTGGCCGTCGCTCCTGAGGCGCTCCGTGACCGTGAGGACGTCGATCGGCTCGCTCTCGCGGTAGAGCTTGAGCATCGCCGCGTAGATGATCCCGTGGCGCTCGCGGTAGAAGTCCTCGGGCTTGAGGCCCTCTTCGACGACGAGCGCGTACATCGCGCGCTCGGACAGGAGGATCGCGCCGAGCACGGAGGTCTCGGCCTCCAGCGAGTGCGGCGGGCCCCCGCCGTTCGGAGTCGGGACGGCAGGTGCGAAGGAGGCGCTCACGAGCCGATCAACCTACGCGTCTACGACCGGCGTCATGGACGTCGTTCCCGCTCACTGCGGATCTTCCTTGCCCGGGGCCCTCGCACGAACCCATGTTCGCACCCGCAGCGGACAACGCTGGAGCCCGGAGCGCTGTGTCTCGGCTACGCCGTCGTTGTGTCGCGCAGCGACACAACGACTGAAGCGAAGGCGAAGCCTTCGCTCACTTGCGTTCGACGACCATCGTCTTGACGGTTGCGGTCACGCCGTCCGCGACCTCCACGACGACCATGTACGTCCCGATGTTCTTGATCGCGTCGTCGAGGTTCACGCGGCGGCGATCGACGCTCAGGCCGCGCGCCTCCTTGATGGCGTCGGCGATGTCCTGCGTCGTCACCGAGCCGAAGAGGCGGCCGTCGTCGCCCGCCTGCTGCTCGATGGTGAGCACCGTGCGGTCCAGCAGCTCGGCGTCCTCGCGGGCCTTGGACATCGCGTCGCGTGCTGCGCGTGCCGCTGCCTGCGTGCGGACCTCGGCCGCGGCCAGCGCGCCCTTGGTCGCGGGCTGCGCGAGCTTGCGCGGGATCAGGTAGTTGCGCAGGTAGCCCTTGGAGACGTCGACGACCGTGCCGCGCTGGCCCAGCTCATCGACGTCCTGGAGCAGGATGACCTGGGGCATCAGTCGCGATCGCGGTCGCGGTCCCGACCGCGGCCACCGCGGCCCTCGGGAACGCCGGCCGTGTCGGTCACGTACGGCATGAGGGCGAGCTCGCGTGCACGCTTGACCGCGCGGGCGACCTGGGCCTGATGGCGACGGCATGCACCGGTGATCCGGCGCGAGCGGATCTTGCCCCGCTCGGAGACGAACCGGCGCAGCGAGGTCGTGTCCTTGTAGTCGACCTGCTCGATCTTGTCCTTGCAGAACAGGCAGGGCTTGCGGCGGCCGGAGCCACCCGCACCCTTCTTGTCCCGGCGCCGCGGCTTGCGGCTGCGCTGCTTTGCCACTTGTGAAGTCCTCGGGTTGAAGCCGTGAGAGCGCGCACGCGGCGGTGCGCGCGAGGCCCCCATTGTGCCACAACGGCTCTGGGGCCCCTCAGGAGCGTGTGATGATGGCGGGATATGGCAGATCTGACACAGCCCAACTCCGGCCCCGCGCGCCTGCGCGAGCTCCTGGCCGGCGACGCGCTCGTCGTCGCCCCCGGCGCCTACGACGCGCTGTCGGCCCGCCTCGTCGAGCAGGCGGGGTTCGACGCCGTCTACCTGACCGGCTACGGCGCCACCGCGTCCCTCCTGGGACGGCCGGACGTCGGGCTCCTGTCCATGTCGGAGATGGCCGACCAGGCCCGGCGCTTCGTCTCCGCGGTCGCCGTGCCTGTGATCGCCGACGCCGACAACGGCTACGGCGGGCCGCTCAACGTCGTGCGGACCGTCCGCGAGTACGCCGCGGCCGGCATCGCCGGGATGCACATCGAGGACCAGATCATCCCCAAGAAGTGCGGCCACATGGAGGGCAAGCGCGTCGTCGCGCTGCCGGAGATGGTCGAGAAGGTCCACGCGATGGTCGAGGCACGCGGCAACCACGACATCGTCCTCATCGCCCGTTCCGACGCCCGTGCGCCCGAGGGGTTCGACAGCGCGCTGGAGCGCGTCGGCGCCTACCGCGATGCGGGCGCGGACGTCATCTTCATCGACGCCCTCCAGGACGAGGCGGAGGCCTTCGCGTTCGGCGAGGCGTTCCCCGACATCCCGAAGGTCATCAACTACGTCGAGGGCGGCAAGACGCCGTTCCCGGACGTCGTGCGCCTCGGCGAGCTGGGCTTCCGGCTCATGTTCTCGTCGCTCACAGCGCTGCTCGCGGCGACCGGTGCCATCCGGGGGCGCCTCGCCGCGTTGCGCGACGCCACGGCTCCGCAGCCGGAGCCACCGCTCGCGTTCGACGAGTTCAACGAGATCGTCGGGCTCTCCGACGCCGTTGCGCTGGAGGGGCGCGTCGCCGCGGCGCGGTAGCCCGGTCGCGCTGGGTGCTCGGGCGCGGCGAAGGTCGTCTTCCCCGGAGCCGAGCCGGCCGGCTTCGAGGGGATCCACCTCGAATGCCACATCGATGTCGTGCGCGACGAGTCCACGCCGTCGGTCGATCTGGACGCCCGGCTCGACACGTCGCCCAACCCGCTGGCGCCGACCCCGCGCGAGTGCGCTGACCGCGTGCTCCGGTCGGCTGACGTCCCCGCCGCAGCGTCGTCCGCTCGCGTCCGGACCCCGATTGGACGAGAAGGTCGGCTGATCGCGCTCGACCTCCGGCGACAGTGCGCTCGGACCGGCCCGCCGCGGGGCATCCGTGGGTGCCGCGCGGCGGGCTCGGGGACGAGGTCCCGGCCGTTCGCGGCCGAGCGGCCTAGAAGGGGATGTCGTCGTCGGCCGGGTCCGCCGGGCGCGGCGAGCCGTTGCCGGCGGGCGCAGCGGCGAAGTCGCCGGTGTCGACGGGGATGTCCGACCGCGGCGTGAAGCCGCCGCCCCCGCCACCGCCACCGCCGGCGTCGTCGCGCCCGCCGAGGAACTGCACCGTGTCGGCCACGATGTCCACGGCCTGGCGCTTGTTGCCGTCGGGCGTCTCCCACTCGCGCCACTCGAGGCGGCCGTCGAGCGCGACCGGGCGGCCCTTGGAGAGGTACCGCGCGCAGTTCTCGCCCTGGGCGCCCCAGACGGTGACGTCGAAGTAGTTGGGCTTGTCCTCCCAGTCACCGGACGCGCCCTTGCGGCGCGTGTTCACGGCGAGCCGCAGGCTGCAGACAGCCATCCCGCTGGGAAGGTTGCGGAGCTCGGGATCGCGGGTCAGGTTCCCGGTGAGAACCACCCTGTTGATGTTGCTGGCGGCCATGGTGGCGCCTCTCCTTCGATGGCGAACGGCTAGGACGTCGGCGACCTTACCGACGGGTCCGGCGCAATCAGCAGAGATCCCCGCTGCTTGCGCAGGTTTGTGACAGAGCCGATGCGGAGGGGGCGCAGTGCGGCGCGCTTACGCGCTGACCGTCTCGACCGGCGCCCGGTCCACGCGCGGCGGATCCGGCGCGGGAGGCGTGCCGGGCTCGAGTCGGATGATCCGGTGGCGCAGCACGCCGTCGGTGATGCTCAGCGTGCGATGGAGCGTCTCCAGGACCTCGCGCGGAGCGTGGAACTGCAGCAGGTGGTAGTCGGCGTCGCTCTTGTGGTTGATCTCGTAGGCGAGCGGCCGGACGCCCCACTCCTGATCGGTGACGATCGTGCCGCCGGCTTCGACGATGTCGCGGGCGGCATCGCGGATCGTGGCACGGCGCTCGTCTTCGAGCGTCGCGTCGATCAGGGTGAAGAGGTCGTAGAGCGGTGGTGACTGTGCCATGGGACGGCGGTCGACTATAGCGGCAGGGGGGCGAACCTCGTGGATCTCGCCCCTAAGGAGGGCATGGAGACCGATCCCGAACCCTCCAGCATCCGCGGGCGGGTGCGCTGGTCCAACGTCGCGCGGGCGCTCGCATTGGTCGCGGTGGTCGCCCTTGTCGTCGCCTGGCCACGGCTGCGCGGGCCGGCACCCGAGGTGCCGCAGGGCGCAGCCGTCCCGGTCCGCCAGGCGGCCGCACCCGAGCCGGTGACGACGCCGGCGCCGGTCACGACGCCCGCGGCCGAGCCGGAGCCGCAGCGCCGCGCAGCCGCGACGCGGACGCCGCGCAGGCGGGCGACGCCGCGCCGCAGACCCAAGCGCCGCGCGGCGACGCACGCGGCCAGGGCCGACACCCCGGCCACGACGCCCACGGCACCACCCTCGCCGTCGCAGCAGCCGCGGCGGCCGCCGTCGGGGGAGTTCGGTGTCGAGTAGCTCAGCCCGCGTCCTGCGTGGACCCGACCGGCGCCGGCGCCGGCTGGTCGCGCCGGCGTGCGATGTCCGCGAGCTGGTCGTCGATCCAGTCGCCGGGGTCGCGCTCCATGACGATGCGCTTGAGCCCGTTCGCCCTGCGCTCGCGCTCCGTGTCGCTCATCGTGAGCGCCGCATGGATGGAGTCGGCGGTCTCCTGGATGTCGAACGGGTTGACCGACAGCGCGAACTCGCCGAGCTCCTCGTGGGCGCCGGTGTTCTCCGAGAGGACGCTGACGCCGTTGTGCTCGTTGACGAGCGGGCCCTCCTTCGCGACGAGGTTCATGCCGTCGAACATCGCGTTGACGAGCAGCACGTCGTAGTGCTTGTAGGAGGCCATCGCCTCCTCGAGGTCGTCGCGCAGCTTCAGCTGGATCGGCATCCAGTCGGGCGTGCCGTGCCGGTGGTTGACCACCGCGACGAGCGCCTCGATGCGCTCCAGGTACTCCGCGTACTCGGGCACGTCCGTCCGCGACGGCATGAGCTGGGCGATGAACGTCACGCGCTCGCGGAATTCCGGGTGCTGCTCGAGGAACAGGTCGAAGGCAGAGAACCCGCGCAGCACGTTCTTGGAGAGGTCGGCGCGGTCGACGCGCAGCACGAGCCACTCGCGGCGGCGCCGCAGCAGCTCGGTCTCGAGCTCCTTCGTGCGGGCGGAGCGGGCGACCTGCTGCGTCGCCTTGTAGTCGATCGGCAGCGGGTAGGCGCGGACCCAGACCTCGCGGCCGTCGGGCGCGTGCACGATGCCGTTGGTGAAGTCGACGTCGAGGTCCATCAGGTCCCGGCAGCACTGCAGGAAGTTCCACCGGTAGGACCGTGTGTGGAAGCCGATGATGTCGTTCGCGAGCAGCCCCTCGTAGATCTCGCGGCGGATCCGGGTCGGCAGGACGCGCCAGGCGTCCGGCTGCGTCCACGGGATGTGCACGAAGTGGTGCAGGAACACGTCCGGGCGCGCGCGCCGGACGAGTCCGGGCAGCGTGTAGAGGTGGTAGTCGTGGACCATGACGACGGGCTCCTCGACGCCCTCGATCTGCTCCACGACCGCCTCGGCCAGGTCGTCGTTGACGACGTTGTAGCCGTACTCGAACGCCTCGACCTCGTGCCTGCGGATGTCCGGCGCGTTGGACAGGTCCCAGAGGTAGTGCTGGATGAACCACAGCATCGGGTTCGCGAAGACGTTGTAGAAGCGGTCGTACGCCTGGTCGTCGCTGACCACGAGACGTACGTGGAACTCGCCGCCCTCCGGGGTGTGGACCACGAACGGCTCACCGCCGGACTTGCGCGCGCGGCGCTTGTCGCCGTCGGTGAGCGCCGACGCGATCCAGACGGCGTCGCGGTGCGACGCCAGCCCGGTGAGGGCCGTGACGAGGCCACCCGTGCCACGCTTGATGGATCCGTCCTCCTGGTGGGTGACGGGCCCGCGGTTGGAGACGAGGACGAGGGGAGCACCTTCGGTCATCGGGGGTTCCTCCTGCCGGCGGTTGTGTCGCTCTGCGACAGAACCGCAGGCAAAGACGAAGTCTTTGCCGTCACGAGAGCTCCAGCATCTGATGGAAGATCCTGAGGTAGTCACGCAGGTAGCGCGGGGTCAGGAAGTGCTTGCGCACGTGCTCCTTCCCGCGCCGCCCGAGCGCCTTGCCCAGGGCGGGATCCTTGAGGATGTCGATCGTGCGCGCTGCACATTGATCCACGGTGTCCACGAGGTACCCGGAGAGCCCGTTGTCCACTTGCAGCGGAATGCCGCCGACGTTGCCGCCGATGAACGGCCGGCCCTTCCAGATCGCCTCGCTGACGGTCAGACCGAAACCCTCGCGGGTCGACTTCTGCACGAGCACGTCGGAGTGCGACTGGAAGGCGTTGACCTCGATCGCCCCGACGTTGTTGAAGTTGTTGAGGATGTGGATGTCCGGATCGCCGTCGGCGTGGGCGATCGTCGCGTTGAAGTAGTCCCAGCCCTCGGGGTCGTCGGAGGCCATCGAGCCGACGAGCGCGAGCTGGGCCCCCGGCACGTCCTCCTTGACGATGCGGAACGCGTCGATGACGCCGAGCGGGTCCTTCCAGGGGTCGAAGCGGGAGACCTGCGTCATCAGCGGCCGGTCGACGTCGATGCCGAACTGCTGGCACACGTAGGACGCGTCCTCGGGCGACAGCGCCATGTTCTTGGGCGCGAGCGGGTCGATCGCCGGCGGGACGATGTTGACGGTGCCCTCCATCCCGTGCGGTGCGTAGGCCTGCACGTGGAAGACCGACTGCGGATAGGGCGCGATGTGCGGCAGCAGCCGCGCGATCGTGTCCGGGTTGGGCGTCGAGAGGTCGATGTGGCAGCGCCAGAGCCAGCTGGCCGCCTTCTCGGGGACGAGCCCGTAGAGCGCCGCCGGCTGAGGGTCGTGGATGATCGCGACGTCCCAGCCCTCGGTCAGCTCCCGCGAGTTCATCTCGTTGTAGCGGTCCCAGATGTCCCACTGCTCCTCGGTGAGGTCGTCGGGAGCGCCCTGCAACGCGTTGTGCATCAGCTTGGTCGCGTTGAAGAACTCCTCGCGGCCGTAGATCACCTGCCATTCGACGTCGAGACCGACGTCGGCCATGAGCGGGACGAGCGTGTAGAGGATCTCGGCGACGCCGCCCCCGAACGCGGTGGCGGAGACATGGACGACGCGCTTGCCCTGCAATGGCGCGGCGAGCTCGCGGATCTCCTCGACGAGCGGACGGCCCACGATGTGGGTGTAATCCGCCAGCGTCTTGGATCCGGTGGACACGGGCTGGAGCACGGGCGGAGAATAGACCGGGTCGTCTCCCGTGCGGATCGGCCGAACGTCCGCAGGTCACCCGAAGCGCTCGCGCGCCCGCTCGATGCCCCGGTCCACCTCGGCCAGGACGAGGGCGTGCAGCTCCGCGTTCCCGCAGGCGAGGATGCTCATCTGGTACTCGGCGCCGGACCCCAGCAGCGGCCGGTCGCGCAGCGTGCGCCCGGCGGCGTCCGTGACGACCGCGCCGGCCTCCTCGAGCAGCAGCACAGCCGCAGCGAGGTCGTAGGGCGAGTTGTTGAGGACGTGGCCGTTGCCCACGCGCTGGAACGCGGCGCGGGCCGACGGTATGTCCGCGATGAGCCGCGGGCCCGGCTCGAGGTAGGCGTCCAGCTGCCCGGTGAGCACGCACATGGAGTCGAAGCACGCCGAGCCGAGCTCGAACGTCGCGCCGCCGACCGAGGATCCGTCGATGAGATCGCCCAGGACCTCGACGGTCATCCGCGAGGGTCGACCGCGGAAGCCGTAGGTCCAGAACATCCGGTCCAGCGACGTGTTCGCGCTCAGCGCCACCGGGGCGGTGCTGCGCACCCCGCCGCCGCGGAGCGCGTGGTACTCGCGGCCGGACTTGACCTCGACGATGGTCGCGACGCCGACCTCGCCCATCGTCGGCTCGCCGTGCGCGAGGGGCGCGGCCGCCACGGAGACGCAGGCCGACTCCAGTCCGGCCATCGCGGGGCGCGTCCCGTCGATGGGGTCGACGACGAGGACGTGCTCGGCGCCCGCGGGGGCGACCAGGCCGCGGTCCTCGCTGTAGAAGGCGAGCTCTGGCGCGTGCTCGGCCAGGAACGCCTCGAGCTCGGCCTCCGCGCCCTCGTCGATCGCGAACGTGACGTCGCCGCCGGCGCCCGCGGCGCCGTGCACGCGGCCCGCGTGGGAGCCCAGCTCGGGGAGCACGCGCTCGCGCAGGCGCCGCGCCAGGGCAGCGCAGAGCTCCGGCAGCGCGGTCATCCGGTCACGTCCTTCGGGCGCTCCTTCAGCCGCACGCGCACCGCGCGCTCCTTCCCGTCGCGCAGGACCGTCAGCGTGACGACGTCCTCGGGGCGGAAGTCCAGGAGCCGCTTGCTGAGCGCCTTCGGGTCGCGCAGGGGCCAGCCGTCGAGGCGCGTGATGATGTCGCCGCCCACCTCGTACCCCCTCGCCTGGAAGCTCTGCCGGCCGTTCCCGGGCTGGATGCCCGCGTCGGCGGCCGGCCCGTCCTCGCTGACGCCCTGTACCCAGGCGCCCTCCTGGACGGGGAGGTCGAAGCGATCGGCGAGCTGCGGGTAGATGGCGGTGCTCTGCACGCCCAGGAAGGCATAGTGGATCTCGCCGTCGCGGCGCAGCGCGGCGAGTGCACGGCGCACCGTGTCGACCGGCACGGCGAAGCCGACGCCCTCGCCACCGCCCCCGGTCGAGCGGATCTGGGAGTTGATCCCCAGCACGCGGCCCTCCGCGTCGACCAGCGGCCCGCCGGAGTTGCCGCGGTTGATCGCCGCGTCCGTCTGGATCGCGCCGTCGATCGAGAAGCCGGTGAGCGAGTCGATCGACCGGTCCAGGCCCGAGATCACCCCCACCGACAGCGACTGCGGCTCCCCGTAGGGCGAGCCGATGGCCGCGACCGGGGCACCGACCCTCAGCGCACGCGACGACCCCAGCGGCAGCGGGCGCAGGGTGAGGCCGGCCGGCTCGATCCGCAGGAGCGCCACGTCGGAGTCGGGGTCGACGCCGAGGATCCGGGCGTCGACCTGGTTGCCGTCGGCGAACTGGACGTACACGTTCTCCGCGCGGCGCAGGTCGTCGCCGGTGCCGAGGGTCACGACGTGCGCATTCGTCGCGATCTCGCCGTCCCCGTCGAGCACGAAGCCCGAGCCGGAGCCCTCCTGCTCGGGCTCGCGGTCGAGCACGCCGCCGCCGCCGAACACGCTGAAGACCGTCACGACGCCCGGCGACTCGCGCTCGTAGATCGTCTGCGGGTCGAACGTGCGCTTCGCGACCGTGCCGTCGTCCTTGAAGACCTCGACGCGCGTGGTGACCTCGACGGTCCGCGTCCGCTCCGTGTCCTCGCCGCCGAGCGAGCACCCGCCGAGCGCGGCGCCCGCAGCGACGAGCAGGCAGGCCGCGCGGGCAGGCGTCAAGCCGGGAGCCTCAGCGCGAACGTCGTGCCCGCCGGCGTGGTGTGCACGTCGAGATGACCCGTCATGCGCTCGGCGAGCTCGCGCGCGATCGTCAGGCCCAGGCCGGAGCCCTGCGCGTCGTCGGAGGTGTAGAACGGCTCGAACACCCGCTCCAGCGACGCGTGGTCGATCCCAGGCCCGTCGTCGCGCACCGCGAGCCGCAGCGTGCCGTTCTGCCGCGCGGCGCTCACGACGAGGCCGGTGCCTCGAGGGGTGTGCGTCAGGGCGTTGTTGACCAGGATGCGCAGCACCTGGGCGACGCGCTCGGGATCGCAGTCGGCCTCGATCGGCGACCGCGCCAGGCGCAGCTCGATGTGGGAGTCGTGGGCCGCGATCGCCGGCGCGAACTCGGCGACCACCGCGCGGGTCAGCGAGCCGACGTCCGTCGGCTCCGTGCGCAGCTCGAGCGAGCCGGCCTCCAGGCGCGAGAGGTCGAGCAGGTCCGTCGCGAGCTTCTGGAGGCGCAGCGTCTGCTGGCGCACCTGCCGGATGAAGGCGCGGCGCGTCTCGTCGTCGAGATCCTCGTCCTCGAGCAGCTCGAGGAAGCCCCCGAGCGAGAACAGGGGCGTGCGCAGCTCATGCGACGCGGTCGCGATGAACCGCTTGCGCGCGGAGTCCAGCTGCGCGAGCTGGCCCTGCATGTCGTCGAGCGCCTGGGACAGGCCGCCGAGCTCGTCGTCGTACTCCGGGAAGCGCGTGGAGAAGTCGCCACGCGACACGCGGCGCGCGCCCTCCTCCAGCGACTGCACGCGCCGCGAGATCGCCCGGGCCACGACCGTGCTCGCGATGAGCGCGAGCAGCAGTCCCAGGCCGCCCGCGACGAGGATCTGTCTTCGGATGAGCGCGACGTTGTCGGCGACGTCGGCGAGCGGCGCCGAGAAGACGACGACGCGCCGCACCCGCTTGCCGGAGAACAGCGGCTTCGCGGCCTGGCCGATCGCACCGTCGTCGGAGGCGGCCGTGCCGCTGACCACCTTGCGCTCGGCGACGGCCTGGTCGGCGATCGTGCTGAAGTCCACGTCGGAGATGTCGGTCTCCTGGTTGGAGTCCGAGATCACGTAGGTGTCGGGCGGCTCGGCGGACCGCACGGACAGCAGCGTCACGCGCGTCGACGTGCGCTCGGACGCGGCGCGCACACTCGAGTTGAGCTGGCGCTCGGAGAGGTCGAACGGGTTGTTGAGGCGGCCCGAGTAGGCGTTTGCCGAGGACTCCAGCGAGCGCAGCTTCTCGGACAGCAGCGAGGACTCCAGCTGCGGCGTGAGGTAGACGTAGACGAAGCCGACGGCGGCGAGCGTGATCGCGAAGAACAGCAGCGTCAGCCGCGTCCTGATCGACCGCCACCGGAACATGGGCTAGCCGGCGGGACCGGGGTCGTCGTCGCGGAAGCGGTAGCCGACCCCGCGAACGGTGAAGATGTAGTCGGGGCGCTTGGCGTCGACCTCGAGCTTCTCGCGCAGGTGCCGGATGTGCACGTCGATCGTGCGCGGGTCGCGGTAGGCCGAGTCGCCCCAGATCCGTGTCAGCAGCGCCTCGCGGGTGAACACCCGCCCCGGGTTCGCGGCAAGCCCGAGGAGGATCTCGAACTCGACGAACGTGAGATCGATCCGCTCGCCGCGCAGCGTCACGCTGCGCTTGGACGGCTCGATGCGCAGGTCGCCGACGGAGACCGGGGACTCGCCGTTGGTCGCGTCCGTCGTGCGCGCCATGCCCGCTCTCCGCAGGGCCGCCTTCACGCGGCTGCGGAACTCGTGCATCGAGAACGGCTTCGTGATGTAGTCGTCGGCTCCCAGCTCGAGTCCGAGCACCTTGTCGATCTCCTCCGCCTTGGCGGTGAGCATGATGATGGGAACCGTCGATGTTGCACGGAGGCGCCGGCACGTCTCGAGCCCGTCGAGGCGCGGCATCATCACGTCGAGCACGACGAGATCGAAGGTCCCTTCGGAGAAGCGCTCGAGCGCCTCGCCGCCGTCGGAGGCCTGTACGACCTCGTAGCCGTCCTTCCGCAGGGGATAGGACAGCAGCGTCTGGATCGCTGCCTCGTCGTCGACGAGCAGTATGCGTGGGGCACGGTCGGCCATCGTCAATAGTGTGTCAACGCGCATGCTCGACCCGCGGATCTATCGCGCTGCGCTGATCCCGGCGCTGCTCGCGTTCATCGTGGTCGCCTTCTCGCTCGAGGATCGCCCGAGACCTGTCGGGACGACTCTCGCACCGATCGCGTTCGATGGCGACCGCGCCTGGCAGGACCTGCAGGGCCGCAACGGCCTCGTGGCGCGCTACCCGGACCGCCGCGCCGGGAGCCCGGGGGACGATGCGCTCGCCGCGCACGTCTCCGATCAGCTGCGCCGGCTCGGGTTCGACGTGCGCAGCCGGACGCGCTCGGAGGTGACGCCCGACGGCAGGCGCGAGCTGCGGACCGTGATCGCCGAACGGACCGGGACGCTCGACGGCCGGATCATGGTCGTCGCGCACCGCGACGCCCCCGCGCCGGGCTCGGCCGCCTCGCTGTCGGGCACGGAGGGCCTGCTCGAGCTCGCCCGCGTGTTCGGCGCGCCGAGGCGCACGCAGCGGACGCTGACGCTCGTGTCGACGTCGGGCTCGGCCGGGACCACGAGCATGCGCGACATCTCGAGCATGCTCGGCGGCGAGCCGGTCGAGGCGGCGCTCGTGCTGGGCGACCTCGCGTCGCGCTCGACGCGGCGGCCGTTCGTCGCCGGCTGGTCCGACGACCTCGGGATGGCGCCGCTGCGGCTGCAACGCACCATGCAGGAATCCCTGCGCGCGGAGCTGGGCAGCGATCCCGGCGGCCCCCGGGCCCTCGTGCAATGGGTGCGCTTCGCGGCGCCCGGGTCGCTCACCGAGCAGGGCCCGCTCAACGACGACGGCATCCCGGCCGTCCTGGTGTCCGCGACGGGCGAGCGCGGGCCTGCGTCCGGCGCGCGGATCTCGCAGGCACGGCTGCAGACGTTCGGCAGCGGGGTGCTGCGCGCGATGACCGCGCTCGACAACGGGCCGCCGATGTCGGCCGTCGCGCCGGCCGAGCTCGTCGTGCACCGCAAGGTCGTGCCGGCCTGGGCGATCCGGATGTTGATCGGCGCGCTGCTGCTCGCGCCCTTCGTGGCGACCGTCGACGCACTCGCGCGCCTTCGCCGCCGTCACGAGTCGATCGCGCCGTGGGTCCGCTGGATCGCGGCGGGGGCCGTGCCGCTCATCGCGGCGGCGGCGTTCGCGCGCGCGCTCGGCATCGTCGGGCTCATCGACGCACCGCCGGGCCCCGCGTCGCCGGAGGCGTTCCCGCCGCAGGCGGCGGGGCTCATCGCCGTGGTGCTCGTCGCGGCGCTGGCGTGGCTCGTCGGGCGCCCCTACGTGGTGCGTGCGCTGCAGGGCGACGGGCAGGATCCGGGCGCCGCGGCTGCGGCCTGCGCCGTGCTGCTCGTCCTGTGCGTGGTAGCGGCGCTCATCTGGGTCGGCAACCCCTACGCTGCGGCTCTCCTGGTCCCGGCGCTGCATCTCTGGCTGTTCTCACTGCTGCCCGAGCTCCGGCCCCGGCGCGGCATCGGGCTGCTGCTCATCGCCGCGGGGCTCGTCCCGTTCGCGATGGTCGTGGCGGTCCTCGGCGCGGCGTTCGGCCTTGGTCCGGTCGACACGGCGTGGTTCGGGCTGCTCGTCGTCGCCGGTGGCCACGCGTCGCCGCTGAGCTGGGTGCTGTGGAGCATCGTCGCGAGTTGCGTCGCGGGCGCCGTGGCGGTCGCGTGGCGAGGACGGGCGAAGGTCGAGCCGCCAGGGGGCTCGGGGGCGATCACGGTGCGCGGTCCCGCGACGTACGCGGGCCCCGGCTCGCTCGGTGGCGTCGAGTCGACCCTGCGGAGGTAAGGCGGTGCGTCGCGTCATCCGCGTCCTCTCCACCGTCCTGATCATCGCGGGCGGCCTGCTCCTGCTCGACGCCGGGCTCACCGTGGCCTGGCAGGAGCCGGTCTCGGCGGTCTACGGGAGGATCAACCAGAACAAGCTCGGTGGGCAGCTCGAGAAGCTGGAGGCCGCGCCGCTGCCCGCGGTCGAGCAGAAGGCCCTCAAGGCGATGCCCGACCCGACGCGGAAGATCGCGTTCCTCGCGCGCTCGCAGAAGCGTCGCGCGAAGGGCGGCCAGGCCATCGGCAAGATCCAGATCCCGCGGATCGGCGCGAACTTCGTCGTCGTCAACGGCACCGATGCGGCGGACCTGCGCAAAGGTCCCGGGCTCTACGAGCAGACGCCGTTCCCGGGTGCGGGCGGCACGACCGCCATCGCCGGTCACCGCACGACCTACCTCGCGCCGTTCCGCAAGGTCAACGAGCTCAAGAAGGGCAATCGCGTCATCGTGACGATGCCGTACGGGCGCTTCACGTACACCGTGCAGCGCCTCCAGATCGTGCCGCCGACGGCGCTCTGGGTGATCAACCGCGTGAGTTACGATCGCCTCGTGCTCTCTGCCTGCCATCCGCTGTACAGCGCCGCGAAGCGCATCATCGTCTTCGCCCGTCTGACGAACGTGAAGCCGCTCGGGAAGGCGGCGTCGTGACGGTGCTCGTCAGCGCCCAAGAGCTCCGCGGCGAGCTCGGCGATCCCGGTCTGCGGATCCTCGACGCCACCGTGCTCCTGGACTTCCCGCCCGACGGTGGCCCGCCGGCCGTCACGAGCGGCCGCGCCGGCTTCGACGCGGGTCACGTGCCCGGGGCCGGGTTCGCCGACCTGATCACGGATCTCTCCGACCCCGACTCCGGGCTGCCGTTCACCGTGCCGTCCGCGGAGCGCTTCGCCGCCGCGATCGCGGCACTCGGGGTGGGCGACGCGGCGCGCGTCGTCGTCTACGACCAGGGGAGCACGGCGTGGGCGACACGCCTGTGGTGGCTGCTGCGGTACTTCGGCTTCGACGCGGTCCGCGTCCTCGACGGCGGCCTGCCCGCGTGGACGGCGGCGGGCGGCGAGCTCAGCACCGAGCCGGCCGCGACGGCGGCAGCGACGTTCACGCCGCACCTGCGTCCGGAGTTGCTCGCGACGACCGACGACGTCCTGGCCGCCTCCGCGGACGGTGCGGTCTGCGTCGTCAACGCACTCGACGACGCCATGTACCGCGCCGGGCGCATTCCGGGCAGCTCGCATCTCCCCGCGTCCAGCCTGCTCGACCCCGCGACCGGCCGCGTCCGCCCCGTCGAGGAGCTCCGCAGGACGATCGCCGAGGTGGTGCCCGAGGGCGGCCCGGCCCCGATCGCGTACTGCGGCGGCGGGATCGCCGCGACCCTCGACGTCTTCGCCCTCGTCCTCGCGGGCCGCGACGACGCCAAGCTCTACGACGGATCCATGACCGGCTGGACGGCGGACCCGGCGCGGCCCGTCGAGACCGGCTGACGCCGGTACCCGGGGATGGCCTCCGACGCACGTGGGTCGAACGGCCACGGCTCGGGTGGCCGCGTTGAAGAACTGGCTGCAACGGTCGATGCGAGCCGCAGAATGCGACTCCACGAGCTGAAGGGCGCTCTCGCCCGCGACGACTACGTCGTCGATCCCTACGCGGTCGCCGAGGCCATGCTGCGGCGGGGCCGAGGCTCGATCGCCACGGCCCTGCGAGGGCATGACCTCACCGGTGGGCGAACCCCGTCGCGCTCCGCTCCCCAGAGCCGTCCCGCAGGACGGCACGACCGCTACCGGCGCTGACGGCGCCGACCCACCGAAGACCGGCGACGGCCGCCTCCGCGGCTGCCCGGTCACTCGGTGCGACGCACACGCAGAGCTCGTAGTCCTCGCCGCCGGCGACGGCCAGCTCCCACGGCTCGCGGCCCGTCGCCGCGGCGACCACGTGCACGCCGGCCGCGATCGGGAGGGCGTCCAGGTCGATCTCGATCCGCGCGCGGCTCGCCGCCGCGACGTGCCCGGCGTCGGAGGCCAGGCCGTCGGAGAGGTCGATGAGCGCGCGGGCGCCGAGGCGTGCCAGTGCGCGTCCCTCGCGCAGGCGCGGCTCCGGACGCAGATGCGCATGGCGCAGCGCATCGGCCTCGGGCGGCGGGTCGGCGACCGCGCCGTCGAGCAGCGCGAGCCCGGCCGCCGAGGCGCCGAGGGGGCCCGTCACGCCGACGAGGTCGCCCGGCTGCGCGCCGTCGCGGCCGACGAGGTCGCCGGGCGCGTCGGCCCAGCCGACGACCGTGACGGCGACGGTCAGCGCCGGCGCCGCGGTGACGTCCCCGCCCAGGATCGTCGTGGCGCAGCGCGCGGCCAGGTCCTCCATGCCGCGCGCGAGGTCCAGGACGTCCTCGTCGCCGAGGTCCGCGGGCAGCCCCAGCACGACGTACGCCTCGCCCGGCTCGGCGCCCATCGCCGCGAGGTCGGAGAGCGCAGCGGCGAGCGCACGGTGGCCGACGTCCCGCGCGGACGCGGTGACGCCGAGGCGGAAGTGCACGCCGTCCACCATCGCGTCGACCGAGGTGACGCTCACCGGCCGTGCGCGCACGACGGCGGCGTCGTCGCCACTGCCGCGCACGACGCGGTCGGATCGCGTCCTGAAGATCTCACGAGCCGCGGCGATGAGGGCGAACTCGCCCATAGGCCGCGGCCCGGGGTTACCGGTAGCGGTAGATCACGCGTGCGCGGTCGAGGTCGTACGGCGACAGCTCGACGCGGACGCGATCGCCCGGCAGGATGCGGATGCGGTGGCGGCGCATCTTGCCGGCGACGTGGCCGAGGACCATGTGGTCGTTGTCGAGCTTCACCCGGAACATTGCGTTCGGGAGGGCTTCGACGACCTCGCCCTCGAACTCGACCTTCTCTTCCTTGCTCACGGAGCAGAGGGTAGCGGTGCGGCGGCGACGGCTCAGCCCGGCGCGACGTACTGCGCGGGGTCGACCCCGGCGCCGCCCTGTGCCGGGGCCTGCTGCGCGGGGGCCTGGGGCTGCGCGGGCTGGGCGGGCTGGGCCGGCGTCTGCGGCTGCGCGGCGGGCGCCTGTGGCTGGGTCGCCTGCGGGGCCGCACCGCCGTTGGGGGCCTGTGCGCCGCCCTGCGCGTCCTTCTTGGTCTTGTCCTTCTTGGTCTTGTCGCCCCCGGTCTGGTCCTTCGGCTCGGGCTGGACCTGCTGGTACTTGCCCTTGAACGGCTTGCTCTTGAACTGCTCCTTCGGCTTGCGGAAGTCCCCGCAGCCCTTGTGGGCGACCTTCATGTACTTCTGCCAGATCGTCGCCGGGTACGTGCCTCCGGCGACGCTGATGGGCGTCGTCGGCGGGTTCATCGGGACGCGCGTGCCGGGGTAGCCGACCCAGACGGCCGTCGAGAGGTTCGGCGTGAAGCCGACGAACCAGGCGTCGGTGTTCTCGTCCGTCGTGCCGGTCTTGCCGCCCGCGGGGCAGCCGATCTGGGCGCCGACGCCGGTGCCGGCCTTCATGTTCTGCTGAAGGATCTTCGTCGCCTCGTAGGTCACGCCGTCGCTGAACGCCTTGTGGCGTGCCGGCTTGCCCCAATCGCTGACCCGGCCGTCGGCGAACGTCACGCGTGTGATCGCCTTCGGGCGGTTGCGCCAGCCGCCGTCGGCGATCGTCGCGTACGCGTTGGCCATCTCCAGCGGCGAGACGCCGTCCTCCAGGCCGCCGAGGACCTCGCTCGGGTACGCGTTGAGCTTGCTCTTGATGCCCATCGCGCGGGCGGCCTGCTTGACCTTGTCGGGCCCGATGTCCAGCGCGAGCTGCTGGTAGACGGAGTTGTCCGAGGCCAGCGTCGCGCTGAGCAGGCTGATGCGGCCCTTGTACGAGTTCGAGTAGGTCTTGACCTTGATCGGCCCGTACTTGGGGTCCACGAAGTTCAGCGGCCGCGACGTGTACTGCGTGGACGGGCTGACGCCGAGGTCGAGTGCGGCCATCAGGCCCATGACCTTGAACGTGGAGCCGGGCTGGCGATGGCCCTGGGCGGCGAGGTTGAACTTCGAGTGTCCGTAGTCCGCGGAGGACGCCATCGCGCGGATGTAGCCGTTGGACGGGTCGATCGTGACGATCGCCGACGACGGAGGGTTGGCGAAGGTCAGCGTGTCGCGGATCGCGGAGCGCGCGGCCTGCTGCAGCTTGAGGTCGATCGTCGTGCGGACCCTGAGACCGCCCTGCCGGACCTCCTCCACGCCGTAGCGGTTGATGAGCTCCTGCTTGACGTAGTCGAAGAAGAAGCTCTCACGCCGCTGCGTGTAGAAGCGGTTGCCCGGATGCACGCCCAGCGGCCGCGCCTGGGCCTTCAGCATGGTCGCCTCGGATATCATCTTCTGCTGCTCCATGCGGCGCAGGACGTCGTTGCGGCGGGCCTTCGCGGCGGACGGGTCGTAGAACGGGTTGTAGGAGGTCGGCGCCTGCGGGAGCCCCGCCAGGAGCGCCGACTCGTCGAGCGTCAGGTCCTTCGCCGGCTTGTCGAAGAACATCCGGGACGCCGCCTCGACGCCGACCGCGGTGGTGCCGTTCGTCGTGCCGTACGGCACGACGTTGAGGTACTTGGTGAGCACCCACAGCTTGCCCGTCTTGCCCGTGTGGATGTTCTCGAGCTGGTCGGCGAGCTTCGCCTCGCGGATCTTGCGCTTCCAGGTGCGCTCGGAGGAGATGTAGAGGTTGCGGACGAGCTGCATCGTCAGCGTGGAGCCGCCCTCGACCGTGTGTCCCTCCTCGACGTTCTTGACCGCCGCGCGGACGATGCCCTCGACGTCGATCCCGCCGTGCTCGTAGAACCGGCGGTCCTCCACCGCGACGGTGGCGTCGCGCATGCTGTCCGGGATCTTGGTCGAGGGGACCGGCGTGCGCTGGATGTCGGACTCGATCGTGCCGAGCTTCGTTCCGTCCGCCGAGTAGACGACGCTGCTCTCGCCCTTCGCCAAGGGCTTGAGGTCGGAGATCGACGGCGCGTCGGACGCGATGGAGTAGACGTAGCCGGCGCCGGCGATGCCCGCCGCCAGTCCTGCGGTCACGAGGACCGCCAGGATGATGATGAGGGCCTTGGCTGGGCCGCCGTGCCTGCGACCGCGCCGCAACCTGTCGCGACGAGCGGACATGGGTGACAGGGCGAAAGAGCGCCGGCGCCGTCGTGGCGCCAAGCGACGAATAGTAGCTGCGGCCCCCTTTCGTGGCGGAGTCTCAGAGGCCTGCTGGTGCAGGCGAGGGTGCGATGTCCCTCAGGCGGCGGCCGTCGTCAACAGCCCGGCCCCGCGCAGCGTCCGCAGGCACCCGGCCCGCAGCTCGGCCTCGCGCTGCGCGCGATCGTGGGCGGCTCCGGCCGTCCCGGTCACCGCCATCCGGACGTGGCCCTCGGGAGCCATCTCGGCCACCCGGACCGTCCCCGCGTCACCGATCTCCTCGCGCAGCAGCTCGGACGCTCGGTCGGCGTCGACGTGGGCCGGCAGCCACACCGACACCTCGGCGATCACGCGCGGCGTGACGATCGAGTCGTTGCGGATGATGACCGCCGCCAGGCGCTCGTTGGGGACGATCAGACGCGTGTCGTCGCCCGCTCGCAGCCACGTGTAGGTGAGGCGGACGTCCTCGACGGTGCCCGTCACGTCCTCGACCGTCACGAGGTCGCCGATGCGGACCGGCTGCGTGATGAAGAGCAGCACGCCTGCCACGGCGTTGGCCAGCGTCTGGCGCGCGGCGAAGCCGATGACCGCAGCGGCCAGGGCGCTGGACGCGAGGATGCTCGTCGCCAGACGGTCCAGGGCGGCGAACTGGGAGGTCGCGAACGCGATGCCGACGATCGCGATCGCGGCCTCCGTGAGCCGCCGGATGAAGCGCAGGCGGGTGTCGGTGACCGGGTCGATGTCGACCGGCAGCCGGTCGCGCATCTGGCGGCCCTGGCGCTTGATGAACCGATCGAAGAGGAGGATCAGGACGGCCGCGATCGCCAGGCTCAGCAGAGCCGTGAGGACGTCTTCGTGGGCCTGGAAGAAGGACTCGGCGAACAGGGTCATCGCGCTGATCGGCCACCATGGTCGGCGTGCGTTCGGACGGCAACACGGCCTGGGGGGAATCCTGGGCGGTCGCGTGGCGGGCGCTGCTGGCGTCGCGCATCATCGTGCTGGGCGCCGGCGCGCTGGCCGCCGGCCTCCTGGGGCTCGACCCGCGGCACACCGGGTTCGACCCCGGAGGCATCACGACCCCGTTCGGCGCCCTCGGCGACGCGCTGGTCGCGCCGTTCGCGCGGTGGGACACGACGTGGTTCATGGCGATCGCCTCCAACGGCTACGGCGACGGGGCGCGGGAGGCGTTCTTCCCGCTCTATCCGCTCCTGCTCGCGATCGGTGGTGCGGCGGGCCAGATGCTCCTCGCCGGGATTGCGATCTCGACCGCGCTCGCGGCCGTGGCGCTCACCGTGCTGCACCGGCTCGTCGCGCTCGACTACGGGCCGGCGGTCGCGCGCGGCGCGGTGCTGGCCACCGCGTTCATGCCGATGTCGTTCTTCCTCTCGGCGGTCTACAGCGAGTCGCTCTTCCTCGCGTTGTCGGTCGGGGCGGTCTACGCGGCCCGCACGAACCGCTGGGCGTGGGCGGGTCTCCTGGGCGGGCTGGCGGCTGCCACGCGGAGCGCCGGGGTCGTGCTCGTCGTGCCGCTCGCGCTGCTGTGGTGGGACACACGGGCGAGCACGCGCAGCGTGCGCGACCTGCTCTGGCTGCTCCTCGTGCCCGCCGGCGTCGCCGGCTACTGCCTGTACCTGTGGGCCTCGGGAGGCGACCCCCAGGCGCCGTTCTCCGCGCAGGACGTGTGGTTCAGGGAGTTCGCGGGCCCGTTCGTCGGCGCCTGGGACGGCTTCGTCGCCGCCTGGGACGGCGCGCGGCAGCTGCTGTCGGGCTCACGCGAGCCGGTGTTCTTCGCGCAGGCGGGCGGTGACCCGTTCGTGGTCGCGCGGCACAACATCGAGCTGTTCGCGTGGCTCGTCGCCGCCCTCGTGGCGCTCGGGCTCGGGTTGCGGCGCCTGCCGCTCGCGTACCTGGCCTACGTCGTGGTGGCCCTGGCGCTGCCGCTGTCGTACCCGGTGGTGCCCCAGCCCCTGATGTCGCTGCCACGCTTCCTGCTCGTGCTCTTCCCGCTCGCCATCGCCGTCGCCGCGTGGGCCGAGGAGCGGCGGGGGCGCGGACGGGTGCTGCTGGGACTCGGCGCGGTCGGGCTGGCCGTCTACAGCGCGATCTTCGCCACGTGGCACTGGGTGGCGTGACGACTTCGCCGTCATCGACAGCCGGCTTCGCCGCTTGTCGGCTTGTGACCCTTGATGCTTTGGGGACGCTGGTCGAGCTCGAGGACCCGTACGCGCGGCTGGCGCACGAGCTGGCGGCGCGGGGCGCGCCGGTGCCGACCGAGACGGCGCGCACCGCGCTGCGCCTGGAGATGGCCCACTACCGCGAGCACCACGACATCGCCTCCGACCGCGCCGGCCTCGCCCGGCTGCGCGCCGACTGCACCGAGGTCCTCCGGCGTGCGCTGCCGGCGCCGGCGTCGGGCCTGTCGCACGACGAGCTGCTGTACGCGCTGCTCGCGGCGCTGCGCTTCCGGCCGTTCCCCGAGGTGCCCGGCGTCCTCCGCGAGCTGCGGGAGGCGGGCGCCGCGCTCGTCGTCGTGAGCAACTGGGACGTCTCGCTGCACGACGTCATGGAACGCGTGGGGCTGCGCGACCTCGTCGACGGGGTGCTCACGTCGGCCGAGGTCGGCGAGGCGAAGCCGGGCGGCGCGATGTTCCGCGCGGCGCTGGACATCGCCGGCGCGCGACCGGCGGACGCGCTGCACGTCGGCGACTCGATCGAGCATGACGTGGCCGGTGCCCTGGCGACGGGCATGCGCGCGGTGCTCGTGGACCGCGACGGCGAGGCCGGTGCCGTCCCCGCGGGCGTGCCGGTCGTGGCCGACCTCCGGGGCGTGGATGCCCGCGCCCCGTACCCTTGACCTCCGACGATGAGCGTCCCGCCACCCTCCTACGTCCATCCGGGTCCGCCGCCCGAGCACCCGGAGCGCCCGGAGGGCGCACCCGAGCGGGCACGCCGCAACGGGCTGCCCCCGTGGCGCTGGTGGATGGGTGTCGTCGGCGTCGTGCTCGGCCTCGCGATCCCGCTCGTCCTCGGGGTGATCGCCGGCATCATCGTCGCCATCGCGGGCGGTGACGCCGGGAACCTGCCGTCCGGCGTGCTCATCGCGCTGACCTTCCTGCAGGACATCGGGTTCATCGTCGCCGCGCTGTTCGTCGCGCGCATGGCCCGTCCGCCGACGGCGCGCGACTTCGGTCTCGTGCCGACGCCGGTGTGGCGGGCGGCGGGGATCGTCGCCGGTGTGTACGTCGCGTTCTACGCGTTCGCCGGCATCTGGTCCCAGGTCCTGAACATCCACGAGGAGAGCGACGTCCCCGACGAGCTGGGCGCCGACCACTCGACCGCCGCGCTCGTCGCCGTGATCGTCCTCGTGTGCGTCATGGCCCCCGTCGCCGAGGAGTTCCTCTTCCGGGGGCTGCTGTTCACGTCGCTGCGCGTGTCGGCCGGGATATGGCCGGCGGCCATCGTCACCGGCGCCGTGTTCGGGGCGATCCACATCGGCTCCGCGCCGGCCGGCCTGCTCGTCCCGCTGGCGGTGCTCGGGTTCGGGCTGTGCCTCATCTACGCGTGGACGAGATCGCTCTATCCATGCGTGGCGTTGCACGCGTTGAACAACGCGATCGCGTTCGGGGTGACCCAGGACTGGACGTGGCAGATTCCACTGCTCGTCGTCGCCGGCACTGCCGTCTCGCTGTTCATCGTCACGCGCATCGGGGCGGCGCTCGGGAACCGCAGCGCCGGGCGCGTGCTCGCAACTTGACGCCCACCGGGGCGCCCGCGGCGCGTCGTGTCATACGATGCGCCGGCTCCATGCACCGCCGCCGTGTCCTCCCACTCGCCCTCGTCGCCGTCGCCGGCCTCGTGGGAGCTCCGGCAGCCGCCCAGGCGCAGGCTCCCGCTCCCGCCGCCGCGCCGAGCCTGCACATCGTCACCGAGAAGGTCGGTGGCAAGCGCGCGACCATCCTCGAGGGCACCCGCTTCCGGGTGCGCGTGATCGTCAAGCCGTTCGTCCCCGGTCAGCAGGTCCTGGTGACCATGCACCGGCGCGGGCGCACGATCGTCACCAAGACCCTCACGTCCCGCGCGGGCAAGACCGCGGGCCAGGTGCTCACCGGCTACGCGCCCAAGGGTCCCGGGCAGATCGAGATCCGCGCCGCGTCCGGCGCCGTCGTCGCGCCCGCAGCGACGATCCGGGTGCTCCCGCGAAGCGTCGCGGCCGGCAGTCGTGGGCGCTCCGTGCGCTCCATGCAGGACCGCCTCAAGGCGCTGGGCTACGTGACGGGCCAGTACGGCGTCAACGACGGCCGCACCCAGCGCGCCGTCCTCGCCTTCCGCAAGGTCACCGGCATGGCCCGCACCTCGAACGCCGATGCGGCGTTCTTCGGCGCGCTCGCGGCCGGCAAGGGCGCGTTCCACGTGAAGTACCCGCGGCATGGGCGCCATGTCGAGGGCGACATCTCGCATCAGGTGCTCGCGCTCATCGGCTCCGGCGGGAAGGTCGAGCGGATCTACCCGATGTCGTCGGGCACCGGCGGGACGCCGACGATCCTCGGGACCTACCGCGTCTACCGCAAGGACCCGGGAACGAACGCCAAGGGCATGGTCGCCTCCTCCTACTTCATCCGCGGCTACGCGATCCACGGGTACGCGAGCGTCCCGACGTACAACGCCAGCCACGGCTGCATGCGCGTGCCGATCCCCGACGCCTACCCCATCTTCAACTGGATCCAGATGGGGACGATCGTCGACACCTACAGGTGACCGCCAAGGACCGACTCGTCGAGGAGCTGCGGGCGCACGCGCTCGTGATCGGCGAGGTGGTCCTGACAAGCGGGCAGACGGCGCAGTACTACGTCGACGCCAAGCGGGCGATCCTGCTGCCCCCGGGCTTCGCGGCGCTGAGCGAGCTGGTGGCCGAGCGCGTGGCCGCGTGGGGCGCGACCGCCGTCGGCGGGCTGACGATGGGCGCAGACCCCGTCGCCTGCGCTGCGCTCGCGGGGGGCGCCGACGTCAAGGCCTTCTTCGTCCGCAAGGACGCCAAGGCACACGGCCTGCAGCGCCGTGTGGAGGGCCCGCTGCTGGAGCCCGGCGACCGCTGCCTCGTCGTCGAGGACGTCGTGACGACCGGCGGCTCCACGCTGCAGGCGATCGAGGCCCTGCGCGAGGAGGGGCTGCAGATCGTCGGCGTCGTGAGCGTGCTGGACCGCCTCGCGGGCGGCGGCGAGCGCATCGCCGCGGCGGCCGCCGCGCCGTACGAGCCGCTGGCGACGATCGACGACGTCTACCCCGACCGCCCGGACCGCTGACCGACCTCCGCGTCCTGTTCTTCGGCGACTCCTTCGTCGCCGGCACGGGGGACCCGGAGTGCCTGGGCTGGGTTGGGCGGATCGCGGTGGCGTCGTGGGCCGCGGGCGTGCCGATCACCGCCTACAACCTCGGCGTCCGACGCGAGCCGTCGACCGCCGTCGTCGCGCGCTGGGGCGCCGAGGCGCGCCCCCGGATCGCGCCCGGCGCGGACTGCCGGGTCGTCTTCTCGTTCGGCGCCAACGACGCGACGCTGGAGAACGGCCGCGTGCGCGTCGGCCCGGACGACAGCGTCCGGGCTCTCGACGCGGCGCTCGGCCACGCCGCCGGACTGGGCCTGCCCGCGCTCGTCGTCGGCCCGCCGCCTGCCAACGACGCCGACCAGGTCGACCGCATCACGGCCCTCTCCGAGCGGTTCGCCGGGGCGTGCGCCACGCGCCGCGTCCCGTACGTGCCGGTCGTCGAGGCGCTGCTCGCCGGCGGCATCTGGGTGGCCGAGGCGACGGCGGGAGACGGCGCGCACCCCGGCGCCGGCGGCTACGCGCAGCTCGCCGCGCTCGTCCACGAGCCCTTCCTGCGCTGGGTGCGCTCTGCGAGCCTGTGACCGTCGTGCTGCGCGTCCATCGCATCCCGTACTCCACGAACGTCGAGCGCGTGGCGATCGCCGCCGGGCACAAGGGAGTCAGCGTGACCTGGGTCGACCACGACGCCGCGGACCGCTCCGCGGTCCTGCGCCTCAGCGGACAGGACCTCGTGCCGGTCGCCGAGTTCGACGGCGAGGTCGTCGCCGACTCGATGGCCATCGTCGAGCGTCTCGAGGAGGTCGCGCCAGAGCCGTCGCTGTATCCGTCCGAGCGCATCGCGCGTGCGCGCGTGGACGTGTTCGTGACGTGGTTCAACGAGGTCTGGAAGGTCTCGCCCAACGCGATCGCCGACGAGCTCGACAGCGCCGGCCCGGACCAGGCGCGGATCGAGGAGCACGCTGCGCTGCTGCGCGGCCGCATGGACGTCTTCGAGCACCTGCTGGCCGACGGCGACTTCCTCGTCGGCGACGAGCTCACGGCCGCCGACGTCTGCGCCTTCCCCTTTCTGAGGTACGCGCTGCTGCACGACCCCGAGGACACCGAGACGTTCCACCGGGTCCTGGGCGAGTACCAGCCCCTCGGCGACCGCCACTCGCGGCTGCGCGCGTGGATCGCCCGGGTCGACGCGCTCCCTCGGGCGTAAGGCCTCCGAGCTCCGAAGATGGAGCGAATGCCCGATGTCGGTCGCCGATCTCACTCGGAGGATGCTCGTATGCAGACCATCCTCACTCACGAGATCATCGGGACGAGGCTCCGGGACGCCGAGCGCCGTCTCCAGGATCCGTCCCGCGCGTCCTCCCAGGGACGTCACGGCAGCGTGATCCGTAGGCTGCGAACCCATGCTCGCCGACGTCCTGGCCTCCGGCCGATTCACAGTCACCGCCGAGCTCGGCCCACCGGTTGACCCGGATGCAGAGCTCGTCCGCATCGCAGCGCGCGCGCTCGCGCCCGTCGTCGACGCCGCCAACGTGACGGACAACCAGGCGGCGACGGTGAAGCTGTCGCCCCTGGCCTGCTCGGCATGGATGCTGGAGGAGGGCCTCGAGCCGATCATGCAGCTCACGGCGAGGGACCGGAACCTCATGAGCCTGCAGTCCGACCTCCTCGCCGCCTGGGCGCTCGGGGTGCGGACCGTCCTGGGTCTGACCGGCGACCCGATGAAGGTCGGCAAGTACGAGGGGCTCGCGACCCAGGTCGGGGACGTCGACTCCACCGGGCTCGCGAAGCTGCTCGTGGCGATGAACGGCGGGACGCTCGCCGCGGGCGAGGAGCTCAAGCAGCACACGGACTTCCTCATCGCAGGCGCCGCGAACCCGCTCGTCGACCAGCTCGCCAAGCTCGAGACCAAGCTCGACGCCGGCGTGGGCCTGTTCCAGTCGAACATCGTCTACGACGTCGAGCGCTTCGCGGCGTGGTGGGAGCCGATGGTCGCAGCGGGCGTGCACGAGCGCGCGCCCCTCCTGGTGGGCGTGACGCCACCGCGCAGCCGCCGGATGCTGCAGTTCATGCACGACCGGATCCCGGGCATCGAGGTCGACGATGCGACGTTCGCGCGCATCGACGGCCTGGAGGGCGACGAGGCGAAGGCCGTCGGCGTGGAGATCGCCGTCGACGTGATCAACGGCGTGCGTGAGCTGCCGGGCATCGCGGGCGTCCACATCATGGCGCCGGGCTGGGAGATCGAGGCCGTGCCGCGCGTCGTGGAGGGCGCGGGGCTCGCCCGCGTGTGATCTACCCGCTCCTCTTCCGCCGCGTCCTCACCAGGCTCGATCCCGAGCGCGCGCACGCCCTTGCGGCCGTCGTGCTCGGGGCGCTGCCGCATCTGCACCTCAGGCGCCTGCTGGGCGCGCGCGACCCGGCGCTGCGCGTGCAGGCCCTCGGGCGCGTCTTCCCGAGCCCCCTCGGCGTGGCGGCCGGCGTCGACAAGGACGCCACGTGGTCCGAGGGCCTCGGCGCGCTCGGCTTCGGCTTCGTCGAGGTCGGCACGGTCACCGCGCAGGCGCAGCCGGGCAACCCGCGGCCGCGGATCGAGCGCTTCCCCGAGGCGCGCGCACTGCTGAACTGGATGGGCTTCCCGAACCACGGCGCGGAGACCGTCGCGGAGCGCCTCGCGGCACCCCGGCGGACGATCGTCGGCGTGAACGTCGGCAAGTCGAAGGTCGCGCCGGTCGAGGAAGCGACGGCGGACTACCGCGCGACCGTGCGCCGCGTCGCCCCGCACGCGGACTACCTCGCCCTCAACGTGAGCTCGCCGAACACGCCGGGGCTGCGCTCGCTGCAGGCGGCCGACGCGCTCGACGCGCTCGTGGAGGGCGTCCAGGAGGAGCTCGCCGCGCTCGGGCGGCGCGTCCCGCTGCTCGTGAAGATCGCCCCGGACCTCTCCGACGAGGAGATCGACGCCGTCGCCGATCTCGCCGTACGACGCGGACTGGACGGCATCATCGCCATCAACACGACCACCGACCGCGGCCCGCTGCAGTCGCAGTTGCGCGCGGCGGGCGAGCCCGGCGGGATCTCGGGGGCCCCGATCGCGACGCGCTCGCTGGCGGTCCTTCGGCGCCTGCACGACCGCGTGGGCGACAGCCTCGTCCTCGTGTCCGTCGGCGGCATCGGCAGTGGCGAGGACGCCTGGGAGCGCCTGCAGGCGGGGGCGACGCTCGTGCAGGCCTACACCGGCTTCGTCTACGGCGGGCCGCTGTGGGCCTGGCGCGCGAACCGCGTGCTGGCGAAGCGGCTTCGCGCGGCGGCGTAGTCTCGCCCGGTGGATTCCCGGACGCTCCTGCACGACGTCGCCGACCGGGCCGCCGACTGGTTCGACGAGCTCCCGCACCGCCCCGTGGGCCCCGCGCTCATCCAGGCGCAGCTGCAGATCACCGATCGCCTGCAGGACGGCCCGCTGCCCGGAGAGCAGGTCATCGCCGACCTCGCCGGCCAGGCCGGGCCCGGACTGACCGCGATGGGCTCGCCGCGCTTCTTCGGGTTCGTGATCGGCGGGGCGCATCCGTCCGGGGTCGCGGCCGACTGGCTCGCCTCGGCGTGGGACCAGAACGCCGGGCTCGTCGGCCCGACGCCGAGCGTCTCCCGCATCGAGGACATCGCGGGCCACTGGCTGGCCGACCTGCTCGGGATCCCGCCGACCGCCTCGTTCGCCCTCGTCACCGGCTGCCAGATGGCGCACGTGACCGGGCTGGCCGCAGCGCGCCACCGAGTGCTCGCCGACGCCGGGCACGACGTCGAGCGCCTCGGCCTCATCGGCGCGCCGCGCGTCCGGGTGCTCGCGGGCGCCGAGCGCCACGTGACGGTCGACCGCGCGCTGCGGCTGCTCGGCTTCGGGACCGGCGCCGTCGAGGACATCGACGTCGACGCGCACGGGGCGATGCGCGCGGACGCGCTGGAGGCGGCGCTCGCGATCGGCGAGCCGGGGACGCCGACGATCGTCATCGCGCAGGTCGGCAACGTGAACACGGGCGCGAGCGATCCCATGCGCGAGGTCTGCGCGGCGGGGAAGGCGGCGGGCGCATGGGTCCACGTCGACGGGGCGTTCGGGCTGTGGGCGGCCGCGAGTCGCAGACGGCGCGGCACGATCGCCGGGACCGAGGGCGCCGACTCGTGGGCGACCGACGGCCACAAGTGGCTGCAGGTGCCATACGACTGCGGGATCGCGTTCGTCCGCGACCGCGAGGCGCACCGGGCCGCGATGGCGTTCACCGCCGCGTACCTCGTGCAGGACGCGGACGGCCCGCGGGAGCCGATGGACTGGACCCCCGAGTTCTCCCGGCGGGCGCGCGGGCTTGCGGTCTACGCGATCCTGCGGACCCTCGGGCGCGACGGCGTCAGCGAGCTCGTCGACCGGCTGTGCGCCTGCGCGGAGCGCTTCGCCGAGACGCTCCCGGCGGCCGGCTACGAGGTCCTCGCGCACGGGCTCAACCAGGTGCTCGTCGCCCTGCCCGACGACGCCGCGACCGACGCCGCGCTCGCGGCGATCCAGGCCGACGGGACCTGCTGGCCGAGCGGCACGGCGTGGCGCGGGCGGCGCTGCATCCGGATCTCCGTCTGCAGCCACCTGACGACGTTCGAGGACGTGGACCGCTCGGTCGCGGCGATGGCGGCTGCCGCGACATGACGCGCGAGGTGGACGTCGCCGAGCTCGCCGTCCAGGGGATCGCGGTGATCGTCGCGACCTGCGACGCGGCGCACCGCCCCGCGGTCACGAAGGGGTGGGGCCCGGTGCTCAGCGCCGACGGCACGCAGCTCGCGCTCTGTGTCGACGCGCCGGAAGGCTCGGCGACCCGGGCGAACCTCGCCGCCGGCAGTCCGGTGGCGGTGACGCTCAGCCGTCCGACGTCGTACCTCTCCGTCCAGCTGAAGGGCCCGCTGCGCACGCTGCGGGAGCCGGATGAGGTGGCGCTGCAGATCGCGGCTGACCACATCGCCGCGTTCGTCGCCGAGACGGCAGCGCTCGGAGTCCCCGAGGCGGTCGTCCGCGCCACGGTGGGCGACGAACTGGTGGCGGTCGCGCTCGACGTCGTCGAGCGCTACGACCAGACGCCGGGTGTGGGCGCGGGCCGCGCGCTGTGAGCGAGGTCGACCTGCGGGCGATCCGCGCAAGCCTGCACGGCGTCATCCCGTCACCGTTCGCCACGTGCTCAGCGGACGGGATGCCCAACGTCACGTATCTGTCGCTCGTCGCCTACGTCGACGCGGAGCGCGTGGCGATCTCGCGGCAGTTCCTGAGCAAGTCGCGGGCCAACCTCGACGAGAACCCCTACGCGCAGGTCATCGTCGTCGACCCAGGGTCCGGCGAACAGCACACGCTCGACCTGCGCTACCTGCACACCGAGACGGAGGGCGAGGCCTTCGAGTCGATGCGGGCGAACCTCGATGCCGCCGCGTCGCAGACCGGGATGGGCGACGTGTTCCGGCTGCGCGGTGCCGACGTGTACCGCGTCGAGCGCGTCGCCCGCCTCGGCGCCGCGCCCGCCGAGCAGGCGCAGACGATCGATCTGCTGGAGCCGCTCGAGCACGTGGTCCGCCGCCTGGTGGCGTGTGCGTCGTACGAGGAGGTCGCCCGTGTCGCGCTCGAGGCGCTCGACGACCAGCTCGGGCTGGCGCACGCGATCCTGCTCGCCCACGACGTCGAGGGCGCGCGGCTCTTCGCGGTCGCGAGCACCGGCTACGAGGTCTCCGCGGTCGGTGCCGAGGTCGCGGTCGGGGACGGCCTGATCGGCACCGCGGCGGTTCGCCGCAGGCTGGTCGTGCAGGCCAGTCTGCAGCGCTCGCGGACCATGGCGCAGGCCGTGACGGGCGCGGCGCACGACCCGCGCGAGGTCCCGCTCCCGGGTCTGGCCACGGCGCGCAGTGCCGCGGCGGTCCCGCTGCTCCTGGGCAACGAGGTGCTCGGCGTCCTCTACCTCGAGTCCAAGCGCGCGGCGGCGTTCGTGGGTGCGTGGGAGCCCGCGCTGCGGCTGCTCGGGGCGCATCTCGCCGCGGCCCTCGCGGCGCGCGGCACCCTCGCCGAGGACCCGGCGCCCGCGCCCGCGGCCGCACCGGCGCCCGCCGGCTCCGAGGTCGAGGTGTCCTACTACGAGTCCGACGACACCGTCTTGTGCGCCGGCGAGTACGTCGTCAAGGGCGTGCCGGGCCGCATCCTCTGGTCGCTGCTGCGCGAACACGCGGCGACCGGCCGGACGACCTTCTCCAACCGCGAGCTGCGCCTGGACGAATCCCTCGGACTCCCTGCCGGCAACGACAACCTGGAGGCGCGGCTGCTCGTCCTGCGGCGCAGATTGGCCGAGCGCGGGTCACCGATCGGGCTCGCGCGGGTCGGGCGCGGGCGGCTGGAGCTCGAGATCGCGCGGCCGCTGCGACTCGTTCACGTGCCCACAAGCGGACCGTGGCGCGCACCGATAGGGAGTTCCTAAGGATCGATAGGGCACTCGTAGGAGACGTGGCGGCGGAGCGCTGGAACGGTGCCGTCCATGCACACCACCGCACTCCCCACGGACGCACGGATCGCCGTCATCGGCGGGGGTCCCGCCGGCATCGCGACGGCCAAGGAGCTGACCGAGCGCGGCTTCGCAGTCGAGGTCATCGAGGCCTCCCACGACCTGGGCGGCCAGTGGCTGCCCGGGGCCGGTCACTCCGCCGTCTGGCCCGGCATGCGAACGAACACGAGCGGCGCGAT
The DNA here is from genome assembly GCA_963837655.1 of uncultured Solirubrobacterales bacterium. Lineage (GTDB taxonomy): Bacteria > Actinomycetota > Thermoleophilia > Solirubrobacterales > Solirubrobacteraceae > CAVVSD01. Next base: position 171,083 of record CAWIOK010000007.1, on the reverse strand, counting down.
GACGCGCTTCTCGCAGCGGCCCACCCCGGCGGGATGGTCCATGTTCCCCACCTCCGAGGAGGTCGGGGCCGAGCTGCGGACGTACGCGGCACAGTTCGGCGTCGCCGCACGTGCCCGGTTCGGCGGCCGGGTGCTCTCAGCCCGTCAGGACGGCGGCGGCTGGGCGCTCGACGTGCAGGACGTCGAGTCCGGTCGCATCGACGCCGTCCGCGCCGACGCCGTCGTCGCCGCGTCCGGTCGCTTCACGGTGCCGCAGATGCCGTCGGGGATGTCGTTCGGTGACGGCGTCGAGACCGTCCACGCGAGCGAGTACCGCGGACGCGAGCGCTTCGCCGGGCGTCGCGTGCTCGTCGTCGGCAACTCCATCAGCGGTCTGGAGATCGCGGCCGACCTCGCCCACGACCGATCGATCGGCGTCGTCTCCTCCGCTCGCCGTCCTCGCTGGATCATTCCGAAGCTGGCGGCCGGCGTGCCCGCGGACCAGGCCTGGTTCACGGCGTTCGCCTCGCTGCTCGGCCGGACGCTCCCGCCGGAGGCGCTCGCGGCGGGCCTCCGCGAGCAACTGCGCGCGGCCGCGGGCGACCCGGCCGCGGTCGGCGGGCTCACCCCGGACCCCGACCTCCTGGCGGCGGGTCTGAGCCAGAGCCAGGACTACCTGCCCCTGGTCGCCGAGGGTCGCATCGACGTGCGGCCGGGAATCGCCGCGGCGTCCGGCGACGTCGTGCGGTTCACGGACGGCACCGAGGCGACCATCGACGCGGTCGTCCTCGCAACCGGCTACGCCCCCGACCTGCCGTACCTCGCGGCGCAGCCAGAGGCGCTCGAGGCGCTCACGTTCGACGCCCGCCGCGCCGGCCTGGCGCTCGTCGGCCAGTACGTCGTGCACGGCCCGGCGTTCCCGGTGCTCGAGCAGCAGGCCCGCTTCCTCGCGGCGACGTGGGCGGGCGAGCGCAGCGTCGCCGACTGCCCGCCGCTGCCGGATCTCCCGCACTACCCGCACCACATGCTGGCGGAGACGTTCGCCGCGGGCGCCGGAGCGAACCCGGACGAGGATGCGTTCCCCGGGCTGGTGGAGGCGTTGCGCTTCGGACCGATGCTGCCCGAGCGCTATCGGCTCGAGGAGCCCGCGGTGGCCGAGCGCTTCGCCACGATGACGGCCCGGTTCCGGGCGCCGGACGACCAGGTCGCGGCCTGGGGGCGGCTCACCGTGGCGCAGGTGGCCGCGTCGGTGGGTGGATCCCCGATGTAGGCTCGCCGCCCGGGCCCACGACGTGGAGGTAGCAGTGAGCGCCGTCGACGACATCCTGTCCCAGATCCCGATCAGCCAGCTTGCCGGCCAGCTCGGGGTCGACGAGGCGACAGCGGAACAGGCGACTCGTCAGGCGCTCCCTGCACTCCTCGGCGGGATGGAGGCCAACGCGCAGGATCCGAAGGGCGCGCAATCGCTCGCGGACGCGCTCGGGCAGCACTCGCCCGCGCTCGTCCAGGGCGGCGTCAACCTGGACGAGGTCGACCGCAGCGACGGCGAGAAGATCGTCGGCCACGTCTTCGGTGACCATCAGGGCGAGGTCGTCAACCGACTCGGCGCCGTCGATGGCGCCGGCGGTCAGAACCTCGTCGGCAAGCTGCTGCCGCTGCTTGCCCCGATCGTCCTGTCCTATCTGGCCGGCCGCATGGGTGGCGGCGGCAAGACCTCGGCGGCGTCGACCGGCGGCGGGGTGGAGGATCTGCTCGGCGGCCTGCTGGGCGGCGTCCTCGGCGGCGGCGCGAAGAGCGGCGGCGGAGGCGGCGGGCTCGGCGACATCCTGGGCGGGCTGCTCGGCGGCGGGCGCCGTTAGCCGGACTCGCCCGGATCGCTCACCGTCGCGTTGAGGGCCGTGGCGAATCCGGTCCAGGCGGCGTAGGGCAGCAGGAGGGTCGCGGCGAGCGGGTCCTCGCGCCGCAGCGCGAGGATCTCGGCGGTGAGGGCGCCGTCGAGCAGCGCGATGATCGCCAGCGAGGCGCGCTTGTCGCGGACGCCGAAGAAGGCGATCGGCCAGGCGGCGTTGAGCGCCAGCTGCGCGAGGTGCAGCGCCCTGGCCCGCTCCGAGGTACCGGAGACGCGCCACCCCGCCAACCCGATCGCGACGTAGAGCCCCGTCCACACGGGCCCGAACGCCGCGGCGGGCGGCGCCCACCGCGGCTTGCGCAGGCGGCGGTACACCTCGGGCGCTCGGCGCGCGCCGAGCCCACCGAGTCCTGCCGCCGCCGCGACCGGTGCGACCGCGAAGAGCCAGCGTCGTGTGTCCATCGGTCGTACCTACCCCGCTGACGGTGCAGGATGAGCTTTCCATCGCAACGCACAGCGTGAGGAGCGGCCGTGGCCGAGAGGACGAAGAAGACCAAGAAGGTCGACGGCGAGGCAGCGGTGCTCGCGAGCATCGCCGCGATGCCCGAGCCCTTCGGCGCCATGGGCGAGCGCCTCCACGCGCTCATCCGGCGTACCAACCCGTCGCTCGTGCCGAGGACGTGGTACGGGATGCCTGGGTACGCGATGTCGAAGAGCAGTCCGATCCTGTGCTTCTTCCGCGCGGACGACTACATGACGTTCGGCCTCACCGAGAAGGCGAACCTCGCGCGCGCGGAGGGTGCTGAGCATCAGCTGCTCGCATCCGCGTGGTTCCTCGCCGGGCTGGACGACGCGACCGAGGCGGAGCTCTCGGACATCGTCCGCAAGGCCACGAGCTGAGTCATCCCGCGCCGCGACGGCGACCGGCGGGTCAGGGTGCCGTCCAACCTGCGTCGGCGACGACCACCGCGCCGTTCATGTTCCGCGCGGCGCCGGAGGCGAGGAACACCGCGATGTCCGCGATCTCCGTCGGGTCGGCGACGTGGGGGTTGAGCGGGAGGGTCGTCTTCATCAGCTCCCACCCGCCATCGTCGAGCGCCGGGCCGCGGCTGCCGAAGTCGGTCTGCGTGAAGCCAGGGGCGATCGCATTGGCCCGGATCCCGTCGCGGGCGTAGGTGGCGGCGACGGACTTCGTGACGCCGATCAGCCCGTGCTTGGACGCCGTGTACGCAACCCCGCCGCGGGCGCCCACCAGCCCCGCGATCGACGCCATGTTCACGAAGACCCCGTGGCCCTGGTCGAGCATCGGCGCAAGCGCGCGCCGCGTGAGGCGCACCGGCGCGGTGAGGTTCACCGCGATCGTGTGGTCCCAGATCTCGTCGCTGACGTGATGCGCCCGGGTCATGCCGTCCTGGACGCCGGCGATGTTGACCACGACCTCGACGCCTCCGAGCTCGCGCTGGGCGGCCTCGACCAGGACGTCGGGCGTGGTCGCGTCGGTGATGTCGGCGGGCACGGCGACGACGCCGTCGCAGCACCGATCCCGCCGGTGGCGCCGGTGACGATCGCGCGGACACCGTCGAGGGTGCTCATGATGCCGCTCCTCCGAGATCTCGGGGCTCAGGCATCCATATGTCTGACATGTCGCGCGATTGTGTCAGGGTCGCACGGGCAGGCTCTCCTGCATCCGGACGAAGGAGACGGTCGATGGACGACGCACGGCGGGTCGCCGAGGAGCAGGCGGCGTTGTGGAACGGCAGCTCGGGCGAGGCGTGGGTCGCGGTGCAGGCGGTGCTCGACGACCTCTTCCGGCCGGTCGAGGGGCTGCTCGTGGACACCGCGGCGTCGTTGGGCGCGACGAACGTGCTGGACGTCGGCTGCGGCACCGGCGCGACGACCATCGCGCTCGCACGCCGGCTCGGTCCGTCGGGGACGTGCACGGGCGTCGACGTCTCCGCGCCGATGATCGACCTCGCGCGCGTGCGGGCGGCTCACGAGCAGCCGCAGCCGCGCTTCGTGTGCGACGACGCCCAGACACACCGGTTCGAGCCCGATGCGTTCGACCTCGTCACGTCGCGCTTCGGCGTCATGTTCTTCGGCGACCCGGTCGCCGCGTTCACGAACCTGCGCCGCGCGGCGGCGCCGGGCGGGGCGCTGCGGGTGGTCGTCTGGCGCAGCCCGGACGACAACCCGTTCATGACCGCTGCCGCCCGCGCCGCGTCTGAGGTCCTGCCCGAGGGCGCATCGCAGCAGGACCGCCCGCCCGGAGCGCCGGGTCAGTTCGCGTTCTCCGACCCTGAGCGCGTCGGCGCGACCCTGGATGCCGCCGGCTGGCGCGACAGCGATCTGGAGGCGGTCGACCTCCCATGCGTCATGCCGGCGTCGGCCCTGCCGGAGTACGTGACCCGCCTCGGGCCGCTCAGCCAGGCGCTGAGCGGCCTCGACGAGACCGCTCGCGCGCACGCCCTCGACGCTGTCCTGCCCGCGTTCGACCGGTTCACCGAGGGGGATGTCATCCACGTCGACATCGCCTGCTGGCTCGTCGGAGCAGCGGCGTAGCGCCGGCGGCGAGACCGCCCCGAGCCTGGAGCGGTCTGCTTCTGGGGACGCGACGCCGTTGGGTACGCACCGTGCGGACTACGACGGGGAACGCGGTGAAACACCGATGGCCGATGGGCGAGGCGCCCATACCGTTGGGCCCATGGCCGCGCTGCGCGACATCCCCCCGACGGCGCTGGTCGGACTGGCGGCTCTCACGTTCTCGGCGCTGTACCTCGTCTCCGACGTGATCGAGGCACTCCAGGGCGGCTTCACGGACGGCCAGCTCGGGCTGACCCTCCTCGCGGAGGCGGCGGTGCCCGTCTTCGTGGTCGGCCTGTACGTGGTGCAGCGGCCGCAGATCGGACGACTGGGCCAGATCAGTGCCGCCGCCTACGCCTACAGCTACGTGTTCTTCACCGGCACCGTGGTCTACGCGCTGATCGAGGGGACCAGCACGTTCGGCGTCCTCAACCACGACCTGCGGCCGTGGATGACCGTGCACGGCGCGATCATGGTCCTCGCCGGACTGGGGTTCGGCGTTGCGGTGATGCGAGCCAAGGTCCTCCCGCGCTGGACCGGCATCGCCCTGATCGTCGGGGTCGTCCTCGTCTCCCTCTCGCAGACCCTGCCGGCCGGGCCGCAGGTGCTGGCCGCCGCGATCCGCGACCTCGGCTTCGCCGGCATGGGTGCCGCCCTGCTGACAGCTCATGCCCTGTCGGGCGACCGCGCTGCCGCGTACCCCGGCTGACGGTCGATGATCGACAACCCCCAGCCCGACCCCGGCAGGTCCCGGCGGTCCGGAAAGGCCACGCCCATGCCTACGAGCATCGCGACCCGCCTCGACGCGATGAAGGGGTCCTCCTGTGCCGGCGCGGCTGCGCGCCGGATGGCGGCGGCTGTTGCCTTGCTGCTGCTCGTCGCGGTGGCCGCGTCGCCCGCGGCGGCCGCCTCTCCCGATCGCGCGACGCTCGCGCGGATGGACCGGGTCATCCGTGACGGCATGGCAGGCTCGGGCGTCCCCGGCTTCGCCGTGGTCGTTGTCTCCGGGCGCGATGTGGTGCACGCGCGCGGCTTCGGCGATGCCGGTCATGGCAGCCGCGTGACGCCGCGGACACCGTTCGTGCTCGGCTCGACGTCGAAGTCCTTCACGGCGCTGGCGGCGATGCAACTCGTCGACGCCGGCAAGCTCGAGCTTGACGCGCCCGCCCGTCGCTACGTGCCCGAGTTCCGGCTGGCCGACCAGCGAGCCGCGGACCGCATCACGGTCCGCCAAGCGCTTCAGCAGACCACCGGGATGCCCGCGACCGCGGGCGGCCCCATCGTCAGGAGCGCGGTCGACGGCACCGCTCTGGAGGCCCTCCACGAGCTGCGAGACACGAAGCTGGTCACGCCGCCCGGAGAGGCGTTTGCGTACTCCAACGGGAACTACGTCCTGGCCGGGCTGATCGTCGAGCGAGCTTCCGGCGAGCCCTATGCGCAGTACGTGCAGCGCCACATCTTCACGCCGCTGGGCATGCGCGACAGCTACGTCGCGCTCGACGCCGCCAAGCGCGCCGGGCTGGCGATCGGGCACCGCTACTGGTTCGGCCTCGCCGCCGGCCACGGGCCGACGTTCCGCGCCGGCATCCAGGCCGCCGGCTACCTGATGTCGTCCGCCCAGGACATGGGCCGCTACCTCGCCATGTACCTCAACCACGGCGTCGCCGCCGATGGGCGACGCATCGTCTCGCGGCGGGGGCTGCGGACCATGCTCGCCCCAGGGCGCCCGGGGAGGATGGGCGCCTGGTCGGACCAAGCCGACGCGCGCTACGCGATGGGTTGGTTCATCGGCGGGCCGTGGTCGGAGCCCGCTCAGCTCCATCCCGGGCGCGCCCCCGACTCCAGCTCGATGATCGTGATGTTCCCGCGCCGCGATCTGGCCGTGGTCACCTTGGCCAACGCCGCCAATGACCTGACGCTGCCGGGCTACCCGGCAGCGATCGACCGCGTCGAGCGCAACGCGGTCGACGTGCTCATCGGCGACCCCGTCGATGCCGGCACGTCCCTGCATCGCTACTACCTGTACGTCGACCTGATCGCCCTCGCGTTGCTCGTCGCGACGGCATGGCCCCTCGTGCGGGCCGCGCGCGCCCTTCGGACACGTACGCGCTCCCGCCATCGATGGCGCGCCATCGCCGGCGTCGTGGCCCGCGCTGCTGGAGGTGTCCTGCTCGTGGCGCTCCCTGCGCTGGCCTTCGGGTGGCGAGCCTCGTTCCTCTGGCAACCCGACGTGTTCACCTCGATCGTCCTCCTCGGCGCGCTGCTGCTCGTGACCGCCGCGCTGCGTCTCGCGACACTCGTGCGCCGCTCCGCCGGGTCCTCTCAGCAGGAGCCGGTGCCCGGGACGCTGCCGGCGCAGATCGCGCCGCCGCCCGCGTTGATCGCCCGCATGACCAGATGGCACGCGGTCGACCCCGACCGGAGGACATCGCCGTGACGAGCACCGCGGCTCGCGCTCGGTGGGGCGATGGAGGCCGTCGTCCTGTGGGCCGACGCGCGGCACGAGGCGACCGTCGCACGCAGACCCCCGCGCTCCGCACGTGGGTGGCCGCCGGTGCTGCGGGCGCTCTCGCCGTCTACGCAGCGGTCCTGCGGCACCGCGCGCAGTGGCACGGGACGAGCCTGGAGGAGCGGACGGCGACCTACCCGGGAGATGACCTCATCCCCGGCGGCCGCCGGTACGGCGCGATGGCGACCACCATCGCGGCGCCGCCGGAGCGCGTCTGGCCGTGGCTCGTGCAGATGGGCTGCGACCGTGCCGGCTTCTACAGCTTCGACCGGCTGGACAACGGCGGTCGGCCGAGCGCCGACGTCATCCACGCGGAGTGGCAGTCTCTGCGCCAGGGCGACCGCGTCGCGTCGGACCCCGACGGCAGCCGCTGGTTCGATGTCGCGCTCGTGGTGCCCGAGCGGGCGCTCGTCCTGCGGGCATCGATGACCGTGCCGGCGGCGCGCAACTTCGACCCGGCGGAGGGACTGCCGGGCTCATACAGCGACACCACCTGGGGCTTCTTCCTGCGGGCGACAGGCGACGGACACACGCGGCTGGTCGTGACCGGCAACGCGCGCGGGACGCCGCACGCGGCCATCGTCGTCGCGAGCTGGCTGTTCTGGGACCCGGCGCACTGGGTGATGCAGCTCAAGCAGTTCTCCGGCCTGCGCCGTCGCGCCGAGCCCAGGCCCGACCGAACCGAGTCTGAGCGGCGTTCGCGCACGCCGACCACCGCGCGACCGCGGGCCAACGGGTCATGACGACCCGCGCTGCGTCCGTGCGCGTGTTCAACCGGGACATGCTCGCGGGGCTCGACGAGCCTGTCCGGCGGTACTTCGGCCACGCGATCCGCGACGGCGCTGCGCTCCCGAACGGGATGCGGATCGAGATGCGCGGGCGCATCAGGGTCGGCCTCTGGCTGCCGTTCACCGCCGAGCAGACGGTCGACGGCCGGTCCTTCACGTGGCGAGCGCGTGTCGGGCGCGGACCGCTCACGCCGCTGCGTGTCACCGACCGCTACGCGGACGCTGAGGGAAGCACCGAGGGCCGCCTGCTCCGGTGCCTGACGCTGTTCCACGCCCACGATGCCGACACCACTCGGTCAGCGGCGGCGCGGGCCGCGATCGAGAGCGTCGTGTTCGCCGCGCCCAGCGTGGTCCCGGACCGCGGCGTGAGCTGGCGAGCCGAGGCCGACGACGTCATCGTCGCCCGCTTCGACCTCCCGCCCGAGCGACCGGAGGTCAGGGTGCAGCTCGACGGCGACGGCGCGATACGCACCGTCAGTGCACTGCGATGGGGCAACGCGGGGGAGAGGATGTTCGGGTACATCCCCTTCGGAGGCGAGGTCCACGCCGAGCGCCGCTTCGGCGACCTCGTGATCCCGAGCTCGCTCACCGTCGGCTGGTGGTTCGATACACCGCGCTACGCACCATTCTTCCGCACCCGGATCAGCGCGCTCACGGCCAGGCACTAGCGCTCTCTGCCGAGCACGCGATCCGGCGTGCCCGTACTCTCGCCGCCGCCCAGTAGCCCGAACCCCCAGTGCCCCGAGCTGGATTCGAACCAGCGGCCTACTCCTTAGGAGGGCGCGGCGGTCGGATGTGCAGGCGTTACTCGCCGTACGAATCGTCCGATCCACTCTGGCAATTCGGTGTACTCGCCCACCGTGCGAGGGTCCCGCGTCGGCCGCAATGTACGGGCTCGTGTACCCGTCTCGTACCTCTGCGCGTTCCTGGTCACGACTCGCCGGGCGCACGCTTGCTGTCACGGCCCACGAGTCGGCCGGGACAGCGGGCTGACATCTACGAGATTGCGCCAGCGACACGGCCCTCCCTCGCTGACCGGAGTCAGAGGGTCAGGGGCGGCGGTGTTGCGCCGAACCCGACCGAGCCCTGACTCTCACATCAGCCCAAAGCCCGCTGGGCGATGAACGCGACGACGACTACCGCGACCAGCGCAAGTGCGGACAGCGCCAGTAGCCGCCCTTGTCCGCGCCACTGCCAGGCGGCTCGCGCGAGGAACGTAAGCCCGATGCAGGCCGCGCCGGCAACCTCCAGCCACGGCTCGTCGGTGAACCCGCCGGCTGCGAGCAGCGCGATGCCTGCGCCCATCATCACCAGGGCGACGACGAGGAGTCGGCTGGTCGTCATCGCGGCCGACTGTGCGCTCTTTGCCGCGGGCTCCGCGTGAGGAGCGAAAGGGCCTGGAGCCCCGCGAAGCCGCCGAGCAGGACAACACCCGGCCAGTCCGTGAGCAAGAGACCTGCGAGACACGCCGAGGCAGCGATCCACAGAACCCATGGGAGCGGCCGCCAGGCCTTCAGGTTCATCGGCATGAAATGCATATCGGACGCTGGACGGCTCGACCTGAGCGAGCGCCGCTGGGCGCGGCGGTCATCGATGGCTGCGCCTGCACCGCCTTTGGGCTCTGGCGTCGTCGCCGGGCATTGAAGCGTCAGTAAGTCTCGGCGTGGCGCCGACCCGCTCGCCTGGCCGGACAGCGCCAACTCGTGACACCCGACCGCGATGCACAGCCGCCGCATGCCGACCGACCGTAGTCGCCGTCAGTCAACGTCCAGCTCGCTGGCGGCATAGAAGTCCTCATCCTCGGCGACCTTCCACGCCATCTCGAGGACCTCGGAGAGGGAGCGCTCCTGGTCGGGAATCGAGCGCCCGTGGCCGCGAGTGTGACGGTGTAGCGGGTCGGGGTGGTCGGGGTCGAAGTCGAAGCCGCAGAACTCCTCGCCGTCGAGCACGAGGTAGTAGCTGTACGTCCGCCGGTACGGGCGGCCTCGGTGATCCAGTTCGATGCGCTCGGCGATCTCCAGCCACAGCCGGTTGCTGACCTGCACGTGGCCGTCGATGCGCGCTGCGCGCCCGTCGCCACGCAGCCACGCGGCCTGCCGATCTTCGTAGTGCAGCCCGTACTCGTGCACGAGCTGCGCGATGCCGTAGATGTAGTCGCTGAGTGTCACCGGCGCGCGCAGCGTAGGCGCCAGACCGGCGGGCATGAGCCGTTGTGCCCGCTGTTTGCGGGTACTCCGTGCCTGGGACTACGGTCAGCCTGCTGCCAGCTCGCGCCGCACGTGCCCCACCAGGGTGCCCTCGTGCGGGACGGTGCCGCTTGCGGCGCCGGTCAGCTCCAGCCACTCGCTGTAGTAGTCAGCCCAACGGTGCTGGTCGCGCCACGACACACGGCCCCCCAGGTCGCCACGGTCCTGTAGGTAGGCGGCGTAGAAGGTCGGCGAGTCAGCGCCGAAGTGCTCCTGGATCGCGATCAGGGCCTCGCGCAGCGCGCTCTCGTCGTAGCTGCCGATCTCGATGTCGCCGATGTCGCCCGCCATGTCGCCCCCTTCGCCTCCAACCTGGCCGGTCCTGCCGCAGCCTGCCACATGTCGCGGTCGCTGCGCACGATACGTCAGGAACGTAGTGCGTGGGGCTACACCTGGACGACCGACCGACGGCGGTCCGCGCCTTGACCGGCCGGATTGCAGAACACCGGCGTGCGCGCATGCGTTTCGCGCGAGTGACGACTCAGATCGCCTGCTGGCCTACGTCGCGACCGACGTTCCCGCCTTGCCACGCCGGCACCAGTCAGACCTGCTTCATCCCCCACCGAGATCCTTGTTGGTCTCCCGCAGGATCAACTTCGCTGGAACTCTTGCTGTCTCCACCCGGTCTCTCCGCTCTCGTCCCGCCCCGGCTCCTCGAGCCCTTGAACCGATCCCGACCACCTGACCGCACCTCTAAGGGGTGGGCGGGTGGTCGGGATCGGAGAACGGGTGAGAACCCCAGCCGGGGTCGGACGAGAGCGGCCACCCACTCATGACGACCGACAACCGGGTCGCGAGAGGGACAGCGAGCGCCTGCACGGCGCCGGCGGGGCGGTCCGCCACGGCCGCTCAACCGACGCGCGCGTCATCATCGCCGCCAGCCGCGATTCCCCCTCGGTGACTCGAGCGCGTCTTCGGCCCGACGCGGACTGGCCGCAGTGCGCTCCTCAGCGCTGGCCGTGACCTGGCGGGCGGTCGTGGCGTGAGCTTCCCTCGCCGTGGTGCTCGAGGCCGGGTTGGGTCATCGAGGCGACGAAGGCGATGGTCCCTCGACACCTCGCGGGCACTACGCGCACGCCCCGCTTCACCGACGTGAGCGACATCGATCATCCGGACCCCCTCAGCCCGGGATCGAACGCGCCCGGCGGTCCTCCCACGCCGGGCGCGGAGTCGCTTCTCGATGTTCGGTGCGTCGCAACCCGCCTCGGGCTCTCGACCAAGGCGATCCGCGGTCTGATCGCGCGCGGCGAGCTGCCGGCGTACAAGGTTGCCGGTCGGATCCGTGTCGATCCTGCTGACGTAGAGAGCTACCTCGCGGGAGCTCGCATACGCCGCGACGTGCGCCTCGGCGAGCGTCGACACGAAGCGGCGACGGGACGCGGGACCCCGGGCGGACTTCGTGCCGTCTTTCGCAGCTCCGACGCTGCCGCCTGACGCCCGGAGTAGCGTCTGCCCGATCGACAGGAAAGGGGCGCGTCGTGAGCGTCGAGCGAATCGTGCGGAGCAACGGGGAGGTCGTCTGGCGCGTCCGTTGGCGCGAGGGACAACGCAACCGCTCGAAGGTCCTCGGGCGCAAGCGTGATGCCGAAGCGTTCGATGCCGACGTTCGGCATCGCCGACGGACGGGCGAGCTGCGGTTCCTCGATGCTGGGTCAGAGACGCTCGCCGAGTACGTCGAGGGCACCTGGGCCACGACGCACGCGGCCCACCTCGCGCCGAAGACTCGCCAGACCTACGCCTGGGTCTATGACATGCATATCGCGCCTCGCCTTGGCGGCGTGAAGCTCCGCGATCTCGATCCCGAGCTGATCGCACGGTTCCAGGCGGACCTCGTCGCGGAGGACGTCGGTCCCGAGGCCCGCCGGAAGGCGATGGTGCTGCTCGGCGGCATCCTGCAGCGCGCCGCCGAGGCACGGCGCATCGCCTACAACCCTGCGCGGCTCGTGCGCAAAGCGCCCGTCCCGCGCCGCGAGGAAGTGCGACCGCTCGCCCCGTCGACGATCGAGGCGCTGCGCGAGGCTGTCGACCGGCGCGATGCGACGGTCATCGCGATTCTCGCCTACGCCGGCCTTCGGCCGCAGGAGCTCCGGGCCCTCCGCTGGGCGCACGTCCGCGACCGCACCCTCCTGGTCAACGCCGAGAAGACCCGCACGCGCCGGACGGTGCGGCTGCTCGCGCCTCTCGCCACGGACGTCGCCGAGTGGCGCCTAGCCTCCGGCCGGCCCTCCGAGGACGCGCCGGTCATCCCGGGTCAGGACGGCGAGCCCTGGACCGCCGAGGGCTTCAACAAGTGGCGCCAGCGCAGGTTCGCGGACGCGCTCAAAGCAGCCGGTGTCCCGCGCGCGCGTCCATATGACCTCCGCCACTCGTTCGCGTCGCTGCTGCTCCACGAGGGCCGGTCGGTCATCTACGTCGCCCGCCAGCTGGGCCACGGAGCGAACCTCACGATGAGCACCTACGGCCACGTCATCGACGAGCTCGAAGACCAGCCGCGCCTCCCTGCAGAGGAGGCGATCCGTCAGGCTCGTACCCGTCTCGTACCTCTCGCGTCCGGCCAGTAGCCCGAACCCCCAGTGCCCCGAGCTGGATTCGAACCAGCGGCCTACTCCTTAGGAGGGAGTCGCTCTATCCGACTGAGCTATCGGGGCGCAGGGCGCAGCCTAATGCCGCTCTGCGGCCGTCGCCCGTCAGGCGGGGACCTCGACCAGCTCCGGCATCGTCGTTCCCGCCGCCTCGGGGCTCGCCTCCGACCGGGTCGCGGCATCGATCTCGGCCTGGTGCACGCTCAGCGGGTAGTGGCAGGCCGCCTGGTGGCCGCCGGCGTACTCGGTGAGCTGTGGGACCTCGGTGCGGCAGCGATCCCTGGCGCGCGGGCAGCGGGTGTGGAACACGCAGCCCGGGGGCGGGTCCACCGGGGACGGGGGCTCGCCCGTGACCACGGATCGGCGGCGGTTGCGGTTCTCACGCGGATCCGGGATCGGGATCGCCGACAGCAGCGCCGACGTGTACGGGTGTATCGGCTTCGTGTAGAGCTCCTCCGACGGCGAGAGCTCCATGATCCGCCCGAGGTACATCACGGCGATCCGGTTGGAGACATGGCGCACGACGCTGAGGTCGTGCGCCACGAAGATGTAGGAGAGACCGAGGTCTTCCTGCAGGTCGTCGAGCAGGTTGACGATCTGGGCCTGGATCGACACGTCGAGCGCGCTCACGGGCTCGTCGAGGATGATGAGCCGCGGGTTCAGCGCGAGGGCGCGCGCGATGCCGATCCGCTGGCGCTGGCCGCCGGAGAACTCGTGCGGGAAGCGATACAGGTGCTCCTGCTGCAACCCGACGCGGTCGAGCAGCTCCAGCGTCCGCTTCCGCGAGTCCTCCTTGGAGACCCCCTGGAGCCTGAACGGCACGCTGATGATCTGCGAGACCCGCTTGCGCGGGTTCAGCGACGCGAACGGGTCCTGGAACACCATCTGAAGGTCCCCGCGGATCGGGCGCAGCTCACGCTGCGACGCGTCCGTGATGTCGCGGCCCTCGAAGATGATCTTCCCGCCGGTCGGCTTCAGGAGCCGCATGAGCGTGCGCGACAGCGTCGTCTTCCCACACCCGGACTCGCCGACCAGGCCGAGCGTCTCGCCGCTGCCCAGCGTGAACGACACGTCGTCGACGGCGTGCACGTTGCCCACCGTGCGGTCGATGAACAGGCCTTGCTTGATCGGGAACCACTGGCGCACGTGCTCGACCTCGAGCAGCGGCGCGTCGCCGTTCGGCGGCGTCTGCACCGGGCTGCTCATGCGATGACCCCCTTGGCTTCGAGGCCGATCTGCCCGTCGCCGATGTCGCGCTTGCTGCGCTTCTGCTCGAGCGGCAGGAAGCAGCGGTCCGTGTGCAGCGGCGACGCGGGATCGCGCGCCTCCAGCGCCGGGACCTGCGAGCACTGCGCGAACTCGTGCCGGCAGCGCGGCCGGAAGTGGCAGCCCTTCGGGCGGTTGTGGAACGACGGCGGCAGGCCGGGGATCGACGGCAGGCGCTCCGGCCGCGGCCGGTCGACGCGAGCGATCGACCCCAGCAGGCCCCACGTGTACGGGTGCTGCGGGTCGTAGAAGATCTCGTCGACCGTCCCCTGCTCGACGACGCGCCCCGCGTACATCACGAGGATGCGGTCGGCGATGTCGGCGACCACGCCGAGGTCGTGCGTCACGAGCACGATGCCGGCGTCCGTGTCCGCTCGCAGGTCGCGCATGACCTCGAGGATCTGCGCCTGGATCGTCACGTCGAGGGCGGTCGTGGGCTCGTCGGCGATGAGGACCGACGGGTCGCAGGACAGCGCCATGGCGATCATCACGCGCTGGCGCATGCCGCCGGAGAACTCGTGCGGGTAGCTGCGGATGCGCTCTCGGGCGCGCGGGATCCCGACGCGCTCGAGCAGCTCGACCGTGAGGTCGTAGGCCTCCTGCGAGGACATGTCGCGGTGCGCCTGGACCTGCTCGACGATCTGCGCCCCGATGCGCTGCACCGGGTTCAGCGACGTCATCGGGTCCTGGAAGATCATCGCGATCTCCTCGCCCCGCATCCGGCGCAGCTCGTCGTCGCTCGCGTTCAGCAGGTCCTGGCCCTGCAGCCGGGCGGAGCCCTCGAACGACGTGTTCACCTTCGGAGTGAGCCCCATGAGCGTGAGCGCCGACACCGACTTGCCCGAGCCCGACTCCCCGACGATCGCGAGGACCTCGCCCGAGTGCAGCTGGAAGGACACGTCGTCCACCGCCTGGACCAGCCCGTCCTCGGTCCGGAAGCCGACACGGAGGTTCTCCACGTCGAGCAGGAGCCTGCCCTTGTCGTTGGTCATGAAAGCCGGAATCCGTGGGTCGAGCGCGGCGTAGACGATGTCCACGATCGCGTTGAACAGGACGATGAAGAAGGCGCCGAACAACGTGATCGCGAGGACGGGCGGCACGTCGAGGCGGCTGATCGACTCGGCGAAGTACTGCCCGACGCCCTGGATGTCGAAGACGGTCTCCGTGAGGATCGCCCCGCCACCCAGCACGGCGCCGAAGTCCAGGCCCCAGAGCGTGATGACCGGGATCAGCGAGTTGCGCAGCACGTGGTTGCGCAGGACCCGCCGCTCGCCCAGGCCCTTGGCCCGGGCGGTCCGCACGTAGTCGTCGTTGATCGTGTCGAGGACGCTTGACCGCACGACGCGGGAGTACACGCCGATGAACAGGACCGACAGCGCGATCCACGGCAGGATCAGGTGGTAGAGCCATTCGAAGACCCCGCCCTGGGATATCGGCACGTACCCGCCGTTCGGGAACAGGCCGAGCTTGTAGCCCAGGTAGTAGCTCATGAGCGCGCCGAGCCAGAACACGGGCATGGATATCCCGATGAGGGCGAGCACGGTCAGGCCTCTGTCGGAGACCCCTCCCGCCTTCACGGCACTGAACAGCCCGAGGGCGACCCCGCAGACGAACCAGATGATCGCGGCGCCGATCGCGAGCACGAACGTGCGCGGCGCGCCGTCCTTGATGCGGTCGACGACGTTCTCGCGGTTGGCGTAGGAGACGAGCTCGCCCGAGAAGACCTTCCCCATCGTGTTGAGGTACTGCTTGTAGAGCGGGTCGTTGAAGCCCCAGTCGCGGCGGATCGCCGCGATCTGCGCAGGCGTCGAGTTCTTGCCCGCCATCCGCGCGGCGGGATCGCCGTTCGGAATGACGTTGAAGATCAGGAACGTCAGGACCGACACCGCGAACATCACGAAGATCATCGCGACCAGCCGGCGGATGATGAACCTGCCCATCGCTCAGTGCTCCAGGCGGACCCGCGCCCGCGGGTCGACAGCATCGCGGACGCCCTCGCCGAAGATGTTCAGCGAGAGCACGGTCAGGACGAGCATGAGCCCGGGCGCGATCGTGAGCAGCGGTGCGCTCACGATGAAGCGCAGGCCGTCGCTGATCATGGTGCCCCACGACGGGTTCGGCGGCTGGACGCCCGCCCCGAGGAAGGACAGCGCCGCCTCCAGCAGGACCGCGTTGGCCAGCAGGATCGGGAAGAAGACGAGCACGGTGGTGAGCAGGTTCGGCGCGAGCTCGCTGAACATGATCCGCAGGGCCCCGGCGCCCTGGGCGCGGGCCGCCTCGACGAACTCGCGCTCGCGCAGGGAGAGGACCTGGCCCCGGACCGGCCGTGCGAGGTACACGGTGTTCACGACGCCGATGATCAGCGTCGGGATCCAGATCGAGTTGTTCTCGATCGAGATGGGGCCTATGTGCAGGCCGCCGGTGGCGAGAGCCACGCCGAGCGCGACGCCCAGCAGCAGCACCGGGAACGCCCACAGCACGTCCAGCGCACGCGAGACGACGGCGTCGGTGACGCCGCGGAAGTAGCCCGCGAGCGTGCCGAAGACGACCGCCAGGAACGTCGTGATGAGCGTTGCGAAGATGCCGATGAAGAGGGAGTTGCGGGCGCCGTAGAGCAGGCGCACCATGACGTCGCGGCCGTTGCCGTCGGCGCCGAGGAAGTACTGCCCGTGCCATGTCGGGCCGGTCGGCACGCCGTCGAAGGAGACGACCTGGATCTGCTTGCCGCCGATGTCGAGCGTGTCGGCGATCCGCTGGCGATCCTGCGTCGTGTGCGCGACGTGCTTCGCGTACACGGGCGCGAGCAGCGCGACGAGGATGAGCGCCAGGAAGATCGCGCCGAAGACGAGGGCGGTGCGGTTGCGCCTCAGCCGGCGCCATGCGAGGCGCCACGGTCCGAGCCCGTGGGTCTGCTTCGCCGCGTCGGAGTCCAGCGGCTCGAACCCGGCCTCTGCGTCGTCTGAGATCTCGGTGAGCGGATCGGTGGTCACGGGCGACCTTCCGGGCCTTTGGAACGCATTATCGGGAAGTCCGAGGAGGTGGAGCGGGAGGGGCGCACAGGGCGCCCCTCCCATCCGCCACGTCTAGCCCTTGAGGGCGAACGTCGAGTAGACGGCCTGCAGCACCGGGTGGAATAGCGCGGACTTGAAGTCCATGCGATCCGACATGATGAACGGCAGGATGCGGTTGCCGTACGGGGCCACGAGGCCCTGCTCGACAAGGCGCTTGTCGACCGCCGCGTACTCCGGGGCCGCCTCGCTGATGTCCTTCTTGTTGGCCTCGGCGAGCATGGAGTTGATCTGAGGATCGTCCACGTTGCCGAAGTTCTGGTTGTTCGTGTTCTGGATCGACGCGCCGTCGATCAGGAACATGAAGTTGTACGGGTGCGGATAGTCCTGGAACCAGTTCGCGAAGCCCGATGCGGCCTTCGTGTCCTGGTTGCCGATCGTCTGGAAGTACACGTCACCGTTGACGATCCGCAGCTTGGACTTCAGCCCGATCTGGTTCAGGACGTCGGCGAGGTACTCCGTGACGTTGCGCGTCAGCTCCTCGTCGTTGCCGTACACGGTGACGGACTTGCCCGTCGCCCCGGCCTCCTGGATGAGCTGCTTTGCCTTCGCGAGGTCCGGTGCCTGCGTGGGGTCGCCGTACGGGCAGGGCTGGATCTTCGTGTAGCCCTGCATGCCCGGCGGCAGGAAGTTGCAGCTCGGCGTCAGCAGCCCGCCGAACAGACGCTGCAGCGCCCGCTTGTCGATCGCGAAGTTGACCGCCTGACGCACCTTGACGTCGTCGAACGGCTTCACCCGCGTGTTCAGGAAGTAGTAGTAGGTCGAGTTCGTGACCTCGCCGCGGTAGCGATCCGGCGCCTGGGCGCGGAACTCGCGCAGGGCGTCGCTGCTGGGCGGCTCGTCGTAGTAGTCGGCCTTGTTCTGGAGCACGTCCGTGATCGCGCGCGAGTCCTGCGTGACCGCGTTGATCGTGATCTTGTCGAGCTTCGCCGCGGGCAGCCCGTCGATCTCCGGGTAGTTCGCGTTCTTCTCCATCACGAAGCTGCGGCCGGTCGCGACCGAGGTGATCTTGAAGGGACCGACGCCAGGGGGCGGGTTCTTCGTCTCGTTCTGGAACGGCGTGTCGCCCGGCACGAGCCCGGCGAAGTCCATCGCCAGGATGAACGGGAACTGACCGCTCGCCTGCTTGATCTTGATCGTGATCTTGCGGGTCGCGTCGTCGGCCGTGATGCCGGAGATGTCCTCCTTGGCCTTCCCGTCCTTCTCGTACTTGTCCGCGCCCACGATGTTGCCGGTGAAGAAGCTCGAGCCACCGGACTCGAGGTTGATCACGCGCTGGATCGTGTGCTCGAAGTCACTCGCCTTCACCGGCGAGCCGTCGGAGTACTTCAGACCGTCACGCAGCGTGAGTGTGTAGGTCTTGCCACCGTCGGTGACCTCCGGCATCGCCTCTGCCAGCCCCGGGATCAGCGTTGCGCCCGCTTCACCCGTGGTGCGCTTGTACGTCAGCAGCGGCATGTTCGTGTCCGCCAGCGCCTGCCAGCCGGCCACGGTGTAGCTCAGAGCGGGATCGAGGTAGTCCGGGAACGAGGCGTACGCGAACGTCGCCTCGCCACCGGTGCGCCCGGCCGGAGCTGACTCTCCCGAGCCGCTCCCGCTGTCACCTGAATCACCATTGTCCGACCCCCCGCCACAGGCGGTTATGGCAACCGCTGCTACGAGGACGGACAGCAGCCCGAAGAGCCGCCGCGAGAAAAACTGCATGTGCACCCTCCCATGTACGGTGCCGATACGGGCCAGATGCGAGAGCCCGACCGGCCGACTGCGCGGGAAGGCTACCCGCACCGGTTCGCCCCGACTCCAGCTTGGTGTCGATGCTGCATCGACCGCTGGTCGGTCCGGCTTGAGGCGCGCCGGTATCATCGGGTGACGTGCGCAGCCTCTTCTGCGCCCTCGCCGTGCTGTCCCTGCTTCTGCTGGCCGCGTGCGGCGGCGGCTCCGATCCATCGGGTACCAAGAAGAGCGATCCGCAGCGCGGCGGGGCGCTGACGGTGCTCGTCCCCCGGGCCGATGCGGTGCCCGATCCGCATCGCGTCCGGACGCTCGCGGAGGCGATGATCCACAGCGCCGTGTACCGCGGCCTCTATGTGGTGCCCCCGACGCAGCAGGGCAAGCCCGAGACGCCCGACGAGCCGTCGGCCGACGGCGGCCCGGTCCCCGATCTCGCCTCAGGCCCTGCCCAGGTCAGTGACGACGGCAGGCTCGTGACCGTCCACATCCGCAGCGGAGTGCGCTTCGGAGGCGACGATGGCCGCGCGATCAACGCGCGCGACGTCGCCAGGGGCATCGAGCAGGCGATCGCGGACCCGGTCTCCGGGCCGACGGCGCGACGGCTGCTCGCGGCCGTCGCCGGCGTACCCAGCCCGGGCGACCCTGCCAGGAGCGCGATCCCGGGCATCGAGGCGACGGATGCGCAGACGCTCGAGCTCACGCTGCGCCGGCCAGAGGCCCGGCTCGTCGTGGCGGCGCTCTCCACGCCGCTGTCGACGCCGGTTCCCGCCGACCGGGAGAACATCCCGCCCTGGACGGGGCCGTACATGCCCACCCAGGACGGCCCCGACGGCGAGGTGGTGCTCGTGCGCAACCCGGACTTCCGGCCGCTGCCCGACGACTGGCGCAGGGCCTACGCCGATCGGATCCGGCTCGAGGTCGACGACTCGCCGGGCGCGGCATCGCGCGTCGTCGGCGGGCAGGGTCTCGTGCTCGGCTCGACCATCGTGCCCGACTCGGTCGCGGCCGCCGCGACCAGGCGGCGCCAGATCACCCGCGTGGTGATGCCCGTGACGGAGTACGTCGGGCTGAACCCGGCGATGCCGCCGTTTCACCGCCTCGACGTCCGCAAGGCGGCGATCGCCGCGGTCGATCGCCAGGAGCTGTTGGACGCGGTGCGCGAGAACGGCGGTCTGCTCGCGTCGCACTGGCTGCCGCCCGGCACGCCGGGCCACGACGAGGCGGGTGGAGCGGAGGGGCCGCGCTACGACTGGCTCGCGCGGCCGGACGGGGACCTCGCGGTCGCGGCGGCCTATCTCCGCCGCGCGGGCTACCCGGACGGGCGCTACAGCGGGCGGCCGATCGTCACGTTCACCGCCGGCGACCACCAGTCGCTCGTCGTCGCCCAGGCCGTCCGCCGCCGGCTCGCGCTCATCGGGATGGACCTGAAGCTGCGCATCGTGCCCCCGTCGACGGCGCGCGACGCCTGCTCGGAGCCCGGCTCGGGCGCCGCGATCTGCCCCGAGGCCGTGCTCTCGAGTCCCGGTCCCGCGATCCCGAGGCGCTCCTGCGCCCGGGCTTCGTCGAGGCGCCGTCGTGGAGTCAGGCGGGCACCGCGGACCTCGCCGCGGTCATGACCCTGGCGAGCGACACGGAGCCCGGCGAGCAACGCGCGCGGGCGTGGGGCGACATCGGGCGGGACGTCGTCGCGATCGCCCCTGGCGCGCCATGGCGCTGGGACGAGCGGGTGCTGCTCGTGTCGAGCAACGTGCGCGGCGTGGTGGACGGAGGCTCCGGCGCCTGGGACCTGGCGGCGACGTCGCTGTCCGTGCGCTCTGGCTCCTAGTCCTCCTCGTCCTCTTCCTCGTCGTCCTCGCTGGGGTCGTAGAGCAGCTCCCGCGCGAGCTCGGCTCCCGCGTCGTCGGCGACGGCGATCTCCAGCGAACCGCCGATCCCGTCGGGCGCCAGCAGCGTGAACCGGTCCTCGACGAGGAGGCAGCCGTCGACGATGTCCTCGGCGAGCACGGCCGTCGCGACCGTGACTCCGGGGACCATCGGGACGCCCCACACGAGCGTCATGTCCGCGAGGTCCTCCTCTGCGCCGTTCCACTCCGCGACCACGTCGTCGCACAGGTCGATCTTCCACTCGGGGTGGCGCTCGGCGGTCTCCTCGGTGAAGTCGGCCATGGCCGCGAAGTCCTCCGCGTCCTCGCCGTCCTCCTCCGGGCGCAGGTAGGAGACGTGGCCGAAGAGCTCCAGGCCGGTGCTCGTGCGCGCGGTGGCGGGGTGGTAGGTCCGGCCGTTGAAGGTCCGGTCGGGGAACCAGTGCAGCTCGCCCGGTTCGCCCAGGTCGGCCCCCTCCGTATCGATGCGGTCGCAGGCGGCGAGGAAGACGTCGCGCAGCCTGCCCTCCCAGGGTCCCGAGGGAAGGTCGTCCTGGGGCGGCTCGGCCGCGAAGCGGGGGACGGGGCGGTCGATCGGTGCCATGTCAGGGCATCTCTAGCAGGAGCGTGACGGGACCGTCGTTGACGAGCTCGACGTCCATGTCCGCGCCGAACACGCCGCGCTGGGCGCCGGTGTGCTCGCAGAAGTGCTCGTAGAGCTGCACGGCCTGCTCGCCCGGCGCGGCCGCGACGAAGGACGGTCGGTTGCCCTTGCGGACGTCGCCGTAGAGCGTGAACTGGCTGACGCAGAGCACCTCGCGGTCGCCCAGTGCAACGTTCATCCGCCCGTCCTCGTCGGGGAAGATCCGCAGAGCCAGGACCTTCGCCGCCAGCCGCTCGGCGTCGGCCTCGGTGTCGCCGTGCGTGACGCCGAGCAGGACGAGCAGCCCGGGGCCGATCGCTGCGACCTCCTCTCCGTCGACGCGCACCGCGGCCCGCGACACCCGCTGCACGAGGGCGCGCATCAGGCCCCGCGGAGCTCTGCGGCGGCCTGCTCGGGCGCGACGATGTTGAGGTGCACGCCGGTGCCGAGCTCGAGCCCGGCGACGTTGGTGAGCCGAGGGACGATGTCGATGCGCCAGCCGAAGTGCTCGGCGTCGCGGGGGGCGGTCCGCACCCAGAGGTTCAGCGGCGGGTTGGCGCCGAACCGGCGCGCGAGGCGCCGCAGCCCGTCGTGCAGCAGCGCGGCGCCCAGTGGCCCGTCGTCCTCGAAGCGCGCCCGCGGGCGGCGTGGCGCGAGCATCAGCTGGTAGGGGAGCCGTGACCCGTAGGGAGCCATGAGGACCGCCTCGTCGTCGATCGCGACGATCCGGTCGCGGCCCCGGACCTCGGCCTGCACGAGGTCGGCGAGGAGGTTGCCGCCCATCGTCCGCGTCGCATAGGCGCCGAAGCGCTCGCGCTCCCGCGCCACGACGTGCGGGACGAACCCGAGCGCGTAGAGCTGGGCGTGGGTGTGCGGCAGCGACGCGCCCGCCTCGCGGCGCTCGTTGACGATCACGTGCACGTGCGCGGCGCCCCGATGGGCGCGCATCCGCTCGCGCCACGCGCCGACCGCCGCCAGGACCTGCTCGGGCGCCAGGTCGGCGAGCGACGTGACCGGATCCGGCGCGTTCACGATCACCTCGTGGCTGCCGCGGGCCGGATAGGCGGTGTAGAGGTCGGGCGCGGCCGTCGGCGGGGGATCGGGCGCGTCGGCCTGCAGCGCGGGGTAGAGGTTCGGCACGGCGCGCGACGACCCAGCCGGGGGTGTCGGGCGCGCTGCCGTCCGGACGTAGCGCCCAGACCTCGGGCGGCGTGCGGTCCTCGTGGCCGGGGGCGAACGGGTCGGTCTCGGGGTCGATCGGCGCAGCCGGCTGGACCTCCAGGCCGGCGTTCGGCCGGCCGGCGCGGTCGCCGGCGACGATCGCGCGGTCCCCGGTGATCGGATCGACGCGGATCTCAGACAAGGATCAGCTCCATGTCGACGTGCTCGATGTCCGCCTCCATGTAGGTCTCGCCGACGGCGGTGTAGCCGGCCGCGAGATACAGGCCGGTCGCGTAGGTCTGCGCGCTCAGCAGCAGGCGCCGCGCGCCCTGCGCGTGGGCCCAGTCGCCGGACGCGCGGACGAGCATCCCGGCGATGCCCTGCCGCCGCGCGGACGCGTCGACCGCAAGGCGGCCGAGGTGCACGGTCGTGCCGCGGGCGAGCAGGCGGCAGGTCGCGACGACGCTGCCGTCGCGGACCGCCACGAGATGCAGCGCCTCGTCGTCGAGGCCGTCGACCTCGAGGTCGGGCGGGACGGCCTGCTCGTCCACGAACACGGCGTGGCGGACGGCCATCGCCGCCGCGCGCTCGGCGTCGTCGCGTGCCTCGCGGACCTCGATCATGAGGTGTACTTGTCGATGTCCTCGGACAGCTTGTCGGCGTCCTGGTAGGCGCCCTGGTGCACGTACTGCTGCTTGCCGGACGCGTCGTAGAAGACGGTGACCGGCAGGCCCGCCGCGCCGAGGCGCCCGGCGAGGTTGGCCCGTGGATCGATGATGGACGGGTAGGGCATCGGGAGGTCGCTGACCATCTTCGCCGCGTTGTCCCGGGAGTCCTCGGAGTTGACGCCGAGGAACGCCACCTTCGTTCCGTGCTTGCGGAACGCGCGCTGCATGAACGGGATCTCGAAGCGGCAGGGCCCGCACCACGAGGCCCAGAGGTTCACGACGACCGGGGTCCCGCGCAGCGCCTTGAGCTCGGTGTCGTAGCGCGGCAGACCACCGGCGATGAGCTCGCCGGAGCGCTTGTGCAGGGCCGCGAGCTTCACCGGCTGGCCCGGCAGCGGTGCGTCCACCTCGGCGCGCGAGAGCGTCGTGGCATGCGCGGGTGAGGCGTCGTTCCCGCCGGCCTGGGTGAGCCCCACGACCACGACGGCGGCGACCGCCGCGAGCCCGAGCACGATGAGCCACTTGCGCACCGTGCTCAGCTTGGCAGAACCGTCCCGAGTGTCCGGTACACTGTCTGCGTCTTCGGTGGGGCTACGTCTTCCTGAGGTCCCCCGCCGTTGAGACGCAGTCCACCGGGGTTCGTTCTCCCGGGTCTTTCCCGCGTCGCGCCCCCTGCGCGACCATCGCTGTTCCGTACGCCACCTTGGCTGAACTCACGCCAGTGGCCTTCGCGGCCACGTCCGTCCCCACCGCCGACCAGATCGAGCGCGCGGAGGAGTTTGCGCGCGAGCGTTTCGTGCACACCGGGGAGGACACCGCGGAGGTCCTCTCCATCGGCTCGCACCGCCGCCGTGCGCTCGACGCCGCGCTGCGCGAGCTCGACGCCGGCCTCGAGCACCCCTCCACGGAGTGGGCCCGGTCGTGGTCTCTGCTGCTCGGGCTCGAGCGCCTGCTCTCGCAGGACGAGCCGCGACTCGCCGACGGCACGCTGCTGAACCCGCATCAGGTCGACGCGCTGTCGGGCACGCTCGCCGCGCTCCTCGCCGAGGCCCTGTCGCGCCCCCCGGGCGAGGCCCCCGAGTCGGCCGCGCCGGTGCTCGCCGTCGACGACGTCGAAGTCTTCGACTTCGAGGACGATGCGTCGCAGAGCGACGCATCGTCGGAGGACCAGGACGAGGACGACGAGGACGAGGACGACGATCTTCCCGAGCAGGAGGAGGAGCCGCAGGACGGCGCCGAGGTCCCGCTCGACGACGACCAGCTCGACGAGGCGCCGGAGGATCCCAACGCGGCCAAGCGCTTCTGGTTCGAGCATGCGACCGGCGCCGGCAAGACCGTCGCGGCCATGGGCTTCGTCGACGCGACGCGGACCGGCGGGGTCCTGATCCTCACCCACCGGCGCAACCTGGTCGACCAGTTCATGGGCGAGCTGCGCGAGCGCGGGTACGCACACCGCGCGACCGCCGCCCTGCTCGCCGACGACCCGGTCCATCGTGAGTACCCCGAGGGACCCGTCACCGTCGAGACCTACCAGTGGTTCGTCCGCAACGCCGGGCGGATCTCCTCGAAGTACACGGTCGTCATCTGCGACGAGGCGCACACCGCCCTCGGCGAGAAGACGGCCGCTGCGATCCGCGCCTGGACCGGCCCGGTCTTCATCGGCATGACGGCGACCGGCGCGCTCATCGCCCGGCACGTCACCGACCTCTTCCCGACGCAGACGTCGCGCTTCGATCTCGCGCAGGCCGCGCGGCGCGGCGTCATCGCGCCGCTGCGCTGCGTCCGCATCCCGCCTGGCCCGGGCGTCCGCACGATCGCCAAGGTGCCGCTGCGCCGCGGCGAGGTCGACACCGAGTTCGACCAGGAGCTGCTGGCCGAGCTGCTCGACCAGATGCCGTTCAACATGGCGATCGCCGACCTGTACAAGACGCGCTTCAACGGCGTCCCCGGTGTCGTCTACGCCGCCGGCGTGCGCCATGCGTACAACGTCGCGGAGGCCTTCCGCGAGGCGGGCCTGAAGGCGCAGGCGGTGTCGGGCGAGACGCCCAAGCGCGAGCTCGCGACGATCCTCGCCCGCTACGAGCGCGGCGACATCGACGTCCTCGTCAACGCCCAGCTGCTGGCCGAGGGCTGGAACTCGCCGCGCGCGACCGTCTGCATGCATCTCGCGCCGACGGCGTCCAAGCGCATCTACCAGCAGCGCGTCGGCCGCGTCACACGCCGCCACCTCGGCAAGGAGGCGGGCATCGTCGTGGATTTCGTCCACCCCGCGACGAAGCACGACGACCCGGTCGTGACCCTGCACTCGCTGTTGGACCGCGACGTCTACCGCGGCGGCGCGATCGTCGTCGGCCCCGTCCGCCGCGGCCGCGGCCGCCGGGTCCGCGTGGAGCGCCGGGTGCTGCCGGTGACCGACGATGAGAATCGGCGGATCGAGGTCTTCGAACGCGAGCTCTGGCGCATCGCGGTCGAGCATCTCGACTACGGCGAGCAGGTCCAGTGGGCCGCGCTGGCGGGCGCGCGTGTCGCCCCGTCCGGCTGGCGCCGGGCGCGCGCGATGCTGCACTTCGACCGCACGGGCGAGCTCAAGCGCGCGTTCCTGCTGACCGCCGTCCGCCGCAACAAGAACTCGCAGCTGCGCGTCAAGGCGCTGCAGGAGATCGCCGCCTCACGGGACCCGGAGGCCTTCGACCAGGCTCTCGACGTCATCGGCGGCTGGCAGCGCGACGAGCGCCGCGACGGCTCCAAGGTCATGCTGCAGGCACTCGTCGAGAAGCGCATCGGCCGGCGCGATCAGGCGACGGCGTGGATCTGGCGGATCGCCTCCTACACCAGCGAGCTGCACGAGGAGTACGCCGTGCAGCGCTGGCCGGAGACCAAGCGCCTGCTCGGCCTGCTCGTCAACAGCTCCGGCGGCGCGCACGCGCGCAACGCCCGGCGGCTCGTCCACGCCACCCGCAAGCAGGACCGCCGGCTCTCGGCCGCGCTGCTGGCCGCGGCCCGCGCGCACACACCTGAGGCCGAGGAGGTGCTACGCGGAGCCCGGACCCGCATGGCCCGCAAGCCGGGCGCGCTCTCGCGCGAGCTGCTGCGCAACTTCCCACGGGGCACGAAGGGTCGTCGCGGCAAGCGCCGCAAGCGCAAGGACGGCGAGGAGGAGGGCCTGCTGCTGGAGACCGCCGTGCTCAACGGCTCGGCGCTCCAGCCCGACCACGACGTGGAGGAGACGGCCACGGCGGAGGTGCCGGCCGTCAGCGAGGAGGAGACCCTCGCGCGCATCCGCGACGCGGCCCGCGCGCTGGCGAGCGCACGGGGCGACGCGGTCGTCGAGGAGCCGGCCGACGTGCCGGCCGCGCCGGACGACGAGTCGGCGCCGGCGCCGAAGCCGCGCCGTCGGCGCGTCATGATCGACGACGACGGCCAGCCGGCCGTCGCGTCCGACGCCGACGCGCTGGCCAAGCCCAAGCGCACCCGCCGCCCCCGCACCCGCAAGCCCGCGGAGAAGGCGCCCGCGGTCGAGCAGCCCGTCGAGGCGGCCCCGGCCGCCGATGTCGCCGCCGAGGACGCTCCGAAGCCAAGGCGCACACGCCGCACCCGCGCCAAGAAGGTCGTGGCGGACGAGGCCGTCGCTCCCGAGGCCGCGGTCACGACGCCCGACGCCGAGGAGCCCCCGGCGGAGGAGAAGCCGAAGCGCACCCGCCGCCCGCGCGCCAAGAAGGCCGTCGAGGAGCCGGCGGCGGAGACGCCGGCCGCCGAGCCCGTGGCCGAGGAGGCCCCGAAGCCCAAGCGCACCCGTCGCCCGCGCAAGCCCCCCGAGGGCGACGTCGCCGAGACGCCCGCGCCCGACGCCGACGCCGACGCGGCGCCGCCCAAGCGCGTGCGCCGCACGCGCAAGCCCGAGGAGCCCCCGGAGACCGAGGCGGCCTGACGGTCGCTAGGCCGGGTCGCGCAGCTCGAGCGGCAGGCCGAAGGCCTTGAAGTGCTCGTCGCCGAGGAAGCTGCAGATCTCGGTGACACGTTCGCCGTCGGTTCCGATGACGACGATCGCCCACGGCCGTCGCACGCCCGGCTCGTCGGAAGGCTTGTACTGCGCGAACGCGGGTGAGCCGTTGGCCTCCACCGGGATGAGCCTGGAGTCCTTGCAGGCGAAGCCCTGGCCGAGCAGCCAGTGGCCGACCTGCTCGGGGCCGCGCAGCCAGAGGTCGTACGGCGGCATGGAGAACTGCGCATCGTCGGCCAGGAGGGCGACGAACGCGCTGACGTCGTAGCTCTCGAAGGCCTCGACGTAGCGTGCGAGCAGGTCGCGCTCCTCGTCGCTGTCGACCTCCGTGGACGTGGTCGCAGCGTCGACGTCGGAGGCCTCGATCGTGGCCCGCGCGCGCTGCAGTGCGCTGTTGACGGACGCGACGCTCGTGCCGAGCAGCTCGGCCACCTCGCTGGCCTGCCACCTGAGCACCTCGCGCAGGATGAGCACCGCGCGCTGCTTGGGCGGGAGGAGCTGGAGCGCCGCGACGAACGCGAGCTTGATCGTCTCCCTGGCGGCCGCGAGCTCGGCCGGATCGGCGTCCATCGGCAGGACGCGCGAGTCCTGGATCGGCATGACCCATGTCTGCTCCACCAGCGGCGGCCCGAGCGTGTCCGCTGCCATCGACGACGGGCCGAGGTCCATCGGGCGCGCGCGCCGTTGGGAGCCCTTGAGCATGTCGAGGCAGACGTTGTGGGCGATGCGGTACAGCCAGGCCCGCAGCGCCTCGCGCGCGTCGAGGCGATCGGCGGCCCGCCAGGCGCGGATCATCGTCTCCTGGACGGCGTCCTCGGCTTCGGAGCCGGATCCGAGCATGCGGTAGCAGTAGCCCGTCAGCTCGCGGCGGTGTGACTCGAGGGCCGCCTCGACGGAGGCCGTGAGGTCGGTGGCCGACACAAGATCATCCTAGAGCCGCACGCCAAGGTGCACTTCGCCGGCGTCCAGCACGGTCGTCGCGCCTCCCGGCAGCCGGACCCGCAGCCGGCCCTCGTCGTCCACGCCGTCGGCCGTCCCCCGTCCGCCCTCCCAGGTCACGACGCGGCCGGCGAGCACGTCGCGCGCGCGCCAGGCGTCCAGGA
This sequence comes from uncultured Solirubrobacterales bacterium, assembly GCA_963837655.1. GTDB lineage: Bacteria > Actinomycetota > Thermoleophilia > Solirubrobacterales > Solirubrobacteraceae > CAVVSD01. The sequence goes on along the minus strand of CAWIOK010000007.1, from coordinate 143,048 downwards.
GCGTCGCGGGCGGCTGCGCGAGGCGCCTGGCCAGCGCGTCGAGGACGGCGGTCAGGACGGCGGGGAGGTCCTCCGGCGCGCGCCCGAGCGTCCCGGCGCGGTCGCGCAGCTCGGGCGGGAGGTCCTCGGGCCGCAGCGCCACGTTGATCCCGATCCCGAGGATCGCCCAGCCCTGCTGCGGGCGTGCCTCGGCGAGGATCCCGGCGACCTTGCGCTCCCCGACGAGCACGTCGTTGGGCCACTTGATGGCCGCGGCAGGCCCGATCGCCTCGGCGACCGCCACCCCGGCGGCCAGCGGGAGCAGCGGCGTGACGTCGCGCAGCACGAGTGACATCGTCAGCGCGCGCCCGGGAGGCGTCGTCCAGGTGCGGCCCTGCCGGCCGCGGCCGGCGACCTGGTGGTCGGTCGTGACCAGCGTCCCGTGGGGCGCGCCGGCCTGCGCGAGCTCGCGGGCGCGGTCGCTCGTGGACCCGATCTCCCGCAGGTGCAGATGTGGCGCGCCGAGGGTCACGCGATGCGGACCTCGTCGTCGAGCCGCAGGCCCAGCTCCGCGCGCGCGGAGCCCTGGTTGAGCGCGAGCGCGAGCGTGCCCGAGGAGTCCTCGTAGATGACCAGCGCGCCTTCCGGCACGTCGCCGAACGTCCTGCGGACGGCCACCCGCCGCCCGGTGATCTCGACCGAGTCGCCCGCGGGGAGATCGGCGACGGCGGCGTCCAGCAGCACGTTGCCGTAGGTGTCGAACGCCAGCGCGTGGGCGACGAGCGCGCCGCCCTGACGGCGCGGCTCGGGCAGCCGCAGCGCCACGAGCTGCTCGGGGTCGAGGGGGGCACCGGCCGCCGCGAGCGGCCCACCAGCGGCGAGATGCGCGGCGACCGGCGCGAAGACGTCGCGGCCGTGGAACGTCGCCGACACGGGCTCCAGCCGCCACGGCGACCGTGCGAGGTCGACCGCCTCGTCGACGCCGCCGAAGCGCTGCGCCGCGGGCATGAGCAGGCCGTTGTCGGGGCCCACGAGCAGTCGGTTGCCGCAGCGCAGAGCGACCCCGCGGCGCGGGCCTCCGACGCCCGGATCGACAACCGCGAGATGGATCCCCGCGGGCGTGAACGGCAGCGCGCGGCGTAGTGCCAGCGCGCCCGATCGGATGTCGTGGCGCGCGATGCCGTGGGTCAGGTCGATGACCCGCGCCTCGGGCGCGATCCGGGCGATCACGCCGTGGCAGACGCCCACGTACTCGTCCTGCAGGCCGTAGTCGGTGAGGAAGGTGAGGGTGGCTGCCATCGGCGTGGGCCAGTCTAGATTTGGGTAGCGGCAGGCGCATGTCCCACGAGCGCATGGATGAGACCCCTCGAGACCGTCGCTCTGCGACGGACTCGCCAGCTGAAGGCGAAGCCTTCAGCCCGGCTCCAAGCGGTCTGCCCGACGATGCGCGCGAGCCCGAGCCGCTCGGCGTGCCCGACCCCGACACCGACGACGCCCCCTCCAAGGGACCCGGCGCGATGCCGGGGATCCCGACCGAGGGCGAGCCGCCCGACGCGGGCTGAAGGCTTCGCCGGCTCAGCCGAGGAGCGCCTGCACCAGGCCGTCGGGCGTGTGCTCGGCGGCCTCCAGGTCGGGGTCCAGCCCGAGCTCGCGCAGCACGCCGCTGGTGACGGGACCGATCGACGCGAGACGCGGTCCGCCGCGCAGCACGTCCGCGCCCCCGACCGCGGTGACGAGCGAGCGGACCGCCGATCCCGCGGTGAAGGTGATCCAGTCCGCGCCGAGCACGGCTGCGCGCGCGGCGTCGTCGAGCGCCTCGGGCAGCGTCTCGTAGAGGGTGACGACGTCGACAGCCACGCCGCGCTCGCGCAGCCCGTCGGGCAGCACGTCGCGGCCCTCGCGGGCCCGCAGGATGAGGGCGCGACCGACGGCGAGCCCGGACACCGCCTCCAGGAGCCCCTCGCCGACGGCTCGCGTGGGGATGACGTCGGCGACCACGCCGTGGTCGCGCAGGCGGTCGGCGGTGCCAGGGCCGATCGCGGCGATCGTCGGCCCCGCGAGCGCGCGGGCGTCGCGGACGAGCTCGAAGAGCCGGTCGACCCCGTTGACGCTCGTCAGGCAGACCAGGTCGTACCCCGCGGGGTCCGGGAGCTCGACCTCGACGGGATGGATCGCGATGGCCGGCGCCTGCGTCACGATCGCGCCGAGGTCGGTCAGGGTCGCCGCCAGGCCGCTCGCCTGCGGCCGCGCGCGCGTGACGACGATGCGCTGCCCCGCCAGCGGTCGCCGGTCGCGCCAGGCCAGCTCCTCCTGCAGGCCCGCGACCGGGCCGACGATCGTGACCGCAGGCGCGCCCACGCCCGCCTGCTGCACCACGTCGGCGATGGTGGCCAGAGTCCCCGTCACCACGCGCTGGTCGACCATCGTGCCGCGCTCGACGACCGCGACCGGCTCGTCCGCCCGCCGGCCCTCCTCGGTGAGCCGCTCGGCGATGCGCGGCAGCGCGCGCATGCCCATGTAGAAGACCAGCGTGCCCGGGAACGCCGCGAGCGCGGGCCAGTCGACGCTGGACTCCGGCTTGCGCGGGTCCTCGTGTCCCGTCACGAACGCCACGGCGCTCGCCATCCCGCGCTGGGTCACGGGGACGCCGGCGTAGGCGGGCCCGGCGATGCCGGCCGTGATCCCGGGCACGACCTCGATCGGGATGCCCTCGGCGAGCAGCAGCTGCGCCTCCTCGCCGCCGCGGCCGAAGACGAACGGGTCGCCGCCCTTCAGCCGCACGACCGACTGGCCCGCCCGCGCGTGCTCGAGCAGCAACGCGTTCGTGGCGTCCTGCGGCACCTGCTCGCCGCCGCCGATCTTGCCCACGTCGATGACGAGCGCGTCGTCGCGCACCTCGTCCAGGGCCTCCATCGGGATGAGCTTGTCGTGCAGCACGACGTCGGCCTCGCGCAGCAGCTCCAGCGCCCGCACGGTCAGCAGCCCTGGGTCGCCGGGACCCGCACCGACGAGGTAGACGGTTCCGGGCCTCATGGTCTGCGCTCTCGGTCACTACGAGGAGCTTGCTCCTCGTAAGCGAAGGCGAAGCCTTCGCCGGCTTCCGCACGGCGCAGGATGTCGCCGCCGCCGGCGGCGACCACGCGCCCGGCCGCCAGCGCGCCGAGCCCCGCAGGATCGGCGGCGTCGCCCTCGACGCGGTCCTCCACCCACTCCGAGCCGTCGGGCATCCCCGCGAAAGCCGCGACCGCGAGGCGCTCGCCGTCCAGGACGGCATAGGCCCCGACGGGGGTGTTGCAGGTCGCGTCGAGCCCCTGCACGAGCGCGCGCTCGCAGCGCAGCGCGGTCCACGTCGCCGCGTCGGTGATCGCCACGGCGGCCTCCCGCGACGTCGCGTCGCCGATCCGCGCCTCGAAGACGACGACGCCCTGACCGGGCGCCGGGACGACGTCGGTCAGCAGCGCGCCGATCTCGGCCCTGCGGCCCAGGCGATCCAGTCCGGCGGCCGCGAGCACGAGAGCGTCCGTGTCGCCCGTCGCGAGCGCTCGCAGGCGCGTGTCGACGTTCCCCCGCACCTCGACGACCTCGACGTCCGGGCGTGCGGCCAGGACCTGGGCTCGGCGGCGCAGGCTGCTCGTGCCCACCCTCGCGCCGGGCGCCAGCGCCCCGAGGCTCGTGGCGCCGCAGAGCGCGTCGTGCGCATCTCCTCGTGGCAGCGCGCCGACGAGCTCGAGGTCCTCAGGAAGGCCGCCGGGGACGTCCTTGGCCGAGTGCACCGCGATGTCGATCTCCTCCGCGAGCAGCGCGAGCTCGAGCTCCTTGACCCACTTCTCCTTGTCCGGAGCCGCGCGACGCCGGTCGCCGGAGGTGACGACGGGGACGATCGTGCTGTCGATGCCCCGCGCGGCAAGCGCCTCGGCGGCCAGCTCGGCCTGGACGATGGCCAGCGCGCTGCCCCGTGTCCCGAGGCGCAGGGGCGTCACTGCCCGGGTCGCAGCTGGCGCACGTCCGCGGGGACCGCGGACTCGGGCGCGTCGACGACGGCGCCGTCGTCGAGCCCGAACAGCTCGCGGGCGAGCTGCAGGCGGCCGTGGCGCTGCTGCTCGGCGAGGGTGCGCAGGCGCAGCGTCGGCTCATGCAGGATGCGGTTGGTGACCGCGCGGGCGATCGCCTCGACGCGCGCGAGGTCGCGCTCGGACGCGGACTCCCACCGCCCGGTGTTCTCCGCGAGGATCTGGTCGACGATCTCCGTCGCGTGCTCGCGCAGCGCCGCGATCGTCGGCCGGACCGCCAGCGTCCCGAGCCACTCGGCGAAGCGCATGATCTCCGACTCGACGATCTCCTCCGCGTGTCCGGACTCGGCCTCGCGCCCGCTCGCGGTGCGGCGCACGACCGCCTCGAGATCGTCGATGTCGCGCAGGATCACGCCGTCGAGCGAGCCGCATGCGGGGTCGATGTCCCGCGGGACGGCGATGTCGACCAGCATCAACGGGCGCCCCTTGCGCTCGGCCATGACGACCTCGAGCTCCTCCACGCCGACGATCGGGTGGGGGGAGGCGGTCGACGCGACGACGATGTCGGCCTGCTCGAGCAGGCCCGGCAGCTCGTCGAAGGAGGCGACGCTGCCGCCGAAGCGGTCGGCCAGCGCGCGGGCGCGGTCTGCGCGGCGGTTGGCGACGAGGAAGGTGGAGACCCCGCGCTCGTGCAATGCGCGGGCGACGAGCTCGCTCGTGTCGCCGGCGCCGATGATCACGACGTTGCGCGAGCGAAGCTCGCCGAGCGCGTCCTCGGCCAGCGCGACCGCGACGGACGCCACCGACGCTCGGCCGGCGCCGATCGCCGTCTCGGTCCGCACCCGCTTGCCCGCCTGCAGCGCGGCGGTGAAGAGGCGGTTTGTCAGCGGGCCGGTGGTCCCGGCGGCGAGCGCGTGCTCGTAGGCGCGCTTCACCTGGCCCTGCACCTCGGCCTCGCCGATGACCATCGACTCCAGGCCCGACGTGACGCGGAAGAGGTGGCGCGCCGCGTCGCAGTTGCGCGGCGAGTACATGACCTCGGCAAGCTCTGTCGGGCGCAGATCGCTGTTGTGGGTCAGGAGCCCGATGACGGCCGTCTCGGCGGCGACCGGGTCGTCGACGACGACGGAGACCTCCATGCGGTTGCACGTGGAGATCACGACCGCCTCCTGCACGCTCGGATGCGCGTGCAGCTCGGCCAGCGCCTCCGGGATGCGCCTCTCGGAGAGCGAGAGGCGCTCGCGCAGCTCGACCGGGGCCGTCTTGTAGGACACCCCGAGGGTGATGAGCTCGCTCATCCCGTGGACCTCTGCGGTTCGGGACTCGGCGGCGCCGCGGAAGCGTCGTTCTGCGACGCATCCGCACCGACGGCGAAGCCGTCGGCTGTGTCGAGCTCCTGGTTGAGCTCGGTGAGGTCGCGCTCGAGGCGGCTGAGGCGCCCGGACATGATCGCCACGTAGATCAGGAGGATCGCGACGAAGACGAGGTACGCAGCAGCGACGTACTTGCCGGCCTCGTCGAGGGGCAGGGCCGGCATCAGAGGATGGGCGCCGCACTGCGGCGCGGCAGCGCGTCGTCGTCGCCGAGGAGGCGCAGGCGCAGCGCGCGCACCTGGGCCCCCGCGCTCTTGGACGCCATCTCGTACTTCCAGAGCGTCACGAACAGGAGCGTCATCCCGGCGAGCGCGATGAGGAACGTCAGCATCATCGAGGCGGGCATGCCGCCCGTCGTGGTCCCGAGCGTGCGCGGGTGCACGTACGACTGCGCCATGCGGACGACCGCGAAGTTGATGGGGACGAAAGCGCCCGCCACGACGGCGAACACCGACGCGTAGCGAGCCTGGCGCTCACGGTCCTCGATCGAGAAGCGCAGGACCTGGTAGGTCGAGTACAGCAGGAACACGATCAGGAACGAGACGAGCATCGGCTCGTCCCACAGCCACCAGTGGCCCCACGACGCCTTGGCCCAGATCGAACCCGTGATGAGGACGCCGCAGGCCAGGATCTGCGAGAGGTGGATCGCCACGTACGCGCGCAGATCCCACTTCCCGTCGCGGGTGCGCAGGTACATCAGCCCCGCGACACCGCCGGCCACGAACCCACACAGCGCCACGATCGCCATGGGCACGTGCAGGTAGAAGATCTTCTGCACGAACCCCTGGTCGGCCTCGTTCGGCGTCCAGAAGAAGACGAGCGAGTAGGCGGCGGTGAGGGTCAGGGCGGTGAGGAAGGCGAGGGTTCGCAGTCCCTTGCCGTGCATCAGTCCTCCAGCAGGTCGTCGAACACCGCGTATGCGATGGCTGCGAAGACCGCATCATAGAGGCCGAGCGTCAGCACCCAGCGCCAGGGCAGCGGCTCGGCGCCGCCCTGGGCCAACAGTGGCGCCGTCGCCTCCACGGCGGCGATGACGACGGGGATCAGCAGCGGCAGCGCCAGCAGCGGCACGATGAGGTCTCGGGCCCGGGTCCGGATGCCGATCGCGGAGACGAGCGCGCCGATCGCGCAGATCCCCAGATCGCCGAGCAGGAGGATGAGCAGGAGCGCGGGCAGGGCCTGCCAGATCCCGGGCTCCAGCAGGAGGATCGCGAACGCCGGGACCGTGATGAGCTCGACGATGGCGAGGTACGTGAGCAGCGCGAGCGCCTTCGCCACGTACAGCGACGTGCGGTCGATCGGCGCGAGGAGGAAGCCGTCGAAGCCGCCCTGCTCCTCCTCGGCGACGAAGAGCCGGTTGAGCCCGAGCATCGCCGCGAACAGGAAGCTGACCCACAGGACGCCGGCGGCGAGGTCGCCCTCCAACGTCGGCCGGTCCAGCGCGAAGTGGAAGACGACGAGCGTTGTGACGCCGAAGATCGCCATCGCCGGGACCGACTCGCGCGTGCGCAGCTCGAGCAGCAGGTCCTTGCGGAGGATCGCGCCGACTGCGCGGAACATCAGGCGTAGAGCGCCGTGGCGTCGGCGGTGGAGACCTCACGGGCCGGCGCGCAGATCGCTGGGCGCCCGCCGCGGAGCCCGAGCGCGAGGTCGGCGCCCGCCAGGCCGCCCGCCGGGTCGTGGCTCGTGACGACCCGGGTGCGCCCGGACGCGCGGCCCACGAGCGGGTCCAGCAGCGCCGTGGCGGCGGGGTCGAGGTTGGCCAGCGGCTCGTCGAGCAGCAGCAGCTCCGGGTCGTGCAGGACCGCCCGGGCCGCCGCGACGCGCTGGACCATCCCACGCGACAGCACGGCCACCGCGTCGTCCGCCCGCGGCAGCATCCCGACGGCGTCGAGGACCTCGTCGATCCGAGCGAGCGGGACGTCGTGCAGCCGCGCGTGGAAGCGCAGGTTCTCGCGCGGCGTGAGGTCGCGGTAGAGCATCGGCTCGTGGGCGAGCAGGCCGATCCGCCCGCGGACGCGCCACCCCTCGTCCGGCAGCGGGTGCCCGAAGATCCTCAGGGTCCCGGCGTGCGGGCGCAGCAGGCCGGCGAGGACGCGCAGCAGCGTCGACTTGCCCGCGCCGTTGGGCCCGAGCACCACGAGCGTGGCGCCGGCCGGCACGGTCAGCGTGACGTCGCGGAGGGCGGTGCGCTCGCCGAAGCGGCGGCCGAGCCCCTCCAGCTCAATGGCCGGCTCGCCCACGGTCGCCGTGGATCAGCGCGACGGCGTGGCCGAGCGCAGGGCCGACGACCGGGAACAGCTGCTCGATGGCCTTCGGGTTGCCGGGGAAGTTCAGGATGAGCGTGCGGCCGGCCGTCCCGCAGACCTCACGGCTCGTCATGCCCATCGGCGTGTACTTGAGCGACTCGGCGCGCATCGCCTCCGCGAAGCCGGGCACCTCGCGGTCGATGACCAGCTGCGTGGCCTCCGGCGTCACGTCGTCCGGCGTCAGGCCCGTCCCGCCGGTCGTGAGTACGAGGTCGTAGCCCTGGTCGACGAAGTGGTGCAGGCGATCCTCGATGAGGCCGAGGTCGTCGGGCAGCACCTCCATCGCATCGACGTCGGCGCCCGCCTCCTCGGCCATACGCGCGAGCAGCTCGCCCGACGCGTCGTCGGCCTCGCGGCGCGAGACGCGGTTGGAGATGGTCAGGACCGCGGTGCGCACGGCTCCGCCACCCTAGGCCGGCGCGTGGGTGCGCTGGGCTGCGCCGATGAGGGCGCGGACCGCTTCGGCGTCGCCGTCGCGCAGGAGGGCCACGGGGTCCGGGTCGCCGTTGACGATCGACTCGAAGAACTCCTTGCGGTCCTGGTAGGTGGGCAGCGTGCCCTTCGCCCAGCCGCGCGCGTCGTTGAGCATGATCGCCAGGTCCGCGTACTCCTCGCCGAACAGCTCGGAGATCTCGCGCTTCATCCGCTTGGCCAGCGCGGGGGACGCACCGGCGGTCGAGATGGCGATCGCGAGCGGCCCGGTCCGGATGATCGCGGGGAGGATGAAGTTGCACAGCGGCGGGACGTCGACCACGTTGGCGAGCATCGCCCGGCGCTCGGCGTCGTGGTAGATGCGGATGTTCTGCTCGCTGTCGTCCGTCGCCGCGATGACGAGGAAGGAGCCCTCCAGGTCGCCGGGCTCGTACTCGCGCTGCTCCCACCGCAGGGAGCCCTCGGCCGCGAGGCGCTGCAGCTCGGGCTCGGCCTCGGGAGCGACGAGCACGACGTCGCCGTCGCACGCGAGGAGACCCTCGACCTTCTCGAGTCCGATCTCACCGCCGCCCACGACGAGGCAACGTCGCCCCCGCAACCGCAGGCACGCGATGTAGAACGGTGTGTCGAGCATGTCCCGGACGCAGGTCTGGTCGCAGATCCCGCGGCGGAACTGGCAGACGCACTCCTTACCGGCATAGGCCTGTGCTGGCATCGTCCATAGACCATAGACGCCCGTACCCCTCGACAGATGAGCACGTCCTACTTCACAGATGATTCCATGCTGCGGCGGGTGATCCGCGAGACCGTCGTGGCGTTCTCCGCACCTCGCACGCTGCTCATGCAGGCCGCGCACCCCGTTGCGTTCGCCGGCTTCTTCGCCCACACGGGGTCGCTCGCCGACCCCTACGCGCGGCTGCGGCGCACCGCGCAGGTCATGGACCTCGTGGCCTGGGGCCCGCGCGACGAGGCCGACGCCGCGACCGCCCGCGTCCGGGCCATCCACGCGAACGTGCGCGGCACGCTGGCCGAGGACGCCGGGCCCTGGCCCGCCGGGACGCCCTACGCGGCAGACGATCCCGAGCTGCTGCTCTGGATCCTCGCGACGCTCATGGACTCCGCGTCGCTCGTCTACGAGCGCTACGTCGCCCACCTGGACCGCCGCGAGCTGGAAGGGCTGTGGGCCGACTACCGCGTCGTGGGGAACCTGTTCGGCCTCGCGGACGACGAGATGCCGGCCGATCACCGAGCGTTCCGGGCGTACATGAACGAGATGCTGCGCTCCGGCGATCTGCACGTGACGGCCGAGGCGCGCGAGCTGGCCACACGGATCGTCTTCCGTCCGCCGGTCCCGACGGCCGCGATCCCGCTGCGCGAGCTCGTCAACCAGTCGACCATCGGCTGGCTGCCCATCACGCTGCGGCGCCAGTACCGGTTCCTCTGGGACCCGATCCGCGCGGCCGCGCTGCGCGGCGGCGCCGAGTCGATGAAGCGTCTCGTGGTGCCGCTCGCGCCCGAGCGGTTCCGGATCATCCCGCAGGCGCGCCGCGTGTAGCACCCGGCTGTCACCGCGATCGGGGGTGATCTGCCACCGCCTCGCCAGACGCTCCGTCCCGACGAGCCGCACCGGCGGCTCACCGACACCGATGCTCGCGTACGTGGGCATCCCCGGCGCGCAGGCCGACTCGTACCTGGTCCAGCGCTCGGACAACCCGTGCCGCGCGCGGATCACGCCGCGCTCGCTGTTCCACGCCGGGGATCCCGGCCTGGCGTAACCTCGCCCGGCGTGGAGGCGCGCAACGATCTCGTGCGGTTGCCGCAGACGCGCACCACGCCCCTGCGGACCCTCGCGGCGCGTGTCGCGTTCGCGTTCGCGCTCGTGCTCGTCGTCGCGCTCGTGACCTGGATCGGGCGCGACGGCTATCGCGATCTCGACGAGACGCCCGTCGGCATGCTGGATGCTCTCTACTACGCGACGGTGTCCATCACGACGACCGGGTACGGGGACATCACGCCGGTCACGAGCGGGACGCGGCTGGCGACGACGATCCTCGTCACGCCGGCGCGCATCCTCTTCCTCATCCTGCTCGTGGGCACCACACTGGAGGTGCTCGCCGAGGGTTCGCGGCGGGCCGTCCGCCAACGCACCTGGAGGAGACGCTTGCAAGGCCACACGATCGTCTGCGGCTACGGCACGAAGGGGCGCAGCGCGATCGCCGTCCTGCGCGCCAAGGGGATCGCCGCGGATGCGATCGTCGTCATCGACGCCCGTCCCGACAACGTGGCCGAGGCCAACCGCAACGGACTCGCCGCGGTCGCCGGGGACGCGACGCGCACCGGCGTGCTCGAGCAGGCCCACGTCGCGACCGCCGCCTCGGTGATCATCGCCGTCGACCGCGACGACGCCGCCGTCCTCATCACGCTCATCGCCCGCGAGCACAACGCGTCGGCGAAGATCTCCGCCGCGGTCCGCGAGGAGGAGAACATCCACCTGCTGCATCAGGGCGGCGCGGACGCGGCGATCCTGTCCTCGGGCGCGACGGGCCGGCTGCTCGGCTTCTCGGCCGTCGAGCCCCACGTCGTGCAGGTCCTCGAGGACCTGCTGTCCGTCGGCACGGGCCTGGACATCCGCGAGCGTCCCGTGACGGCGGAGGACCCGCGCCGCCTGGCCGACATCCACTCGACCGAGCCGGTCATCGCGGTGGCGCGCGACGGCGCCCTGCTGCGCTTCGACGACCCGCGCGCCGCCGAGCTGCGCGACGGCGACCGTCTCGTCTGCCTGGTCAGCAACGCGCGGAGCTAGTCGGCCCGGCCGCGGCCCCGGCGGATCTCCTCCAGACGCGCACGCAGCGCGGGCTCGCGATCACCCGGGTCGTAGAACCGTGCCTCGCCCACCTCCTCAGGCATCACGTCCTGTTGCGTCAGCCCGCCGGTGTTGTCGTGGGGGTAGTCGTAGCCCTGACCCCGGCCCAGCGCCGCGGCGCCGCCGTAGTGCGCGTCGCGCAGGTACGCGGGCGGCGGCTGGGCGCCGAAGCGGCGGACGTGGTCGCGCGCGGCGGCGATCGCGCGCGTCGCGGCGTTGGACTTCGGCGCCAGGGCGAGGTGGATCGTGCACTGCGCCAGCGCGAACACGCACTCCGGCATCCCGACGTGCTCCACGGCGTCCGCGGTGGCGGTCGCGACTGTGAGCGCGGTCGGGTCGGCGCCGCCGATGTCCTCGGAGGCGAGGATGACCATCCGGCGCACGAGGAACCGGGGGTCCTCGCCGCCCTCGAGCATCACCGCGAGGTAGTAGAGCGCCGCGTCGGGGTCCGACGCCCGCGTGGCCTTGATCCACGCGGAGATGTAGTCGTAGTGCTGGTCGCCGCCCTTGTCGTAGCGCAGCGCGCGGCGCTGCAGCGCCTCCTCGGCGACGTCGAGCGTGATCCGATCGGCGGCGTCGAGCGCGATCTCCAGCGCCCCGAGCGCGGTCCGCGCGTCGCCGCCGGAGCGGTCGGCGAGGAACGCGATCGCCTCGTCGTCGACGACCGCGCCGCCCTCGTCGCGCTCCAGCGCCCGGCGCAGCAGGGTCTCGACGTCGGCGGGGTCCAGGGTGTGCAGCTCGTAGACGCGCATCCGCGAGAGCAGCGCCGAGTTGACCTCGAAGTACGGGTTCTCGGTCGTCGCCCCGATGAGCGTGACGAGGCCCTCCTCGACGGCGGGCAGCAGCGCGTCCTGCTGGGCCTTGTTGAAGCGGTGGATCTCGTCCAGGAAGAACGTCGTCGCGGTGCCCGACGACTGGCGCCGGTGCTCGGCGCGCTCGAGCACGGCGCGCACCTCCGCGCGGCCGGCCTCCACGGCGCTGAGCTCCTCGAACGCCGCGCTGGCCGTCGCCGCCGCGACCCGGGCGAGCGTCGTCTTGCCGCTGCCGGGCGGCCCGTACAGGATCATCGAGTGCGGGCGTCCCTCTGCGATCGCGCGGCGCAGTGCGGTCGGCTCCTCCGGGGTCCCGAGGAGATGCTCCTGCCCGACGACCTCGTCGAGCGTCACGGGCCGCAGCCGCGCGGGCAGCGGGCCCTCGGCGCGGGGGACGGAGGTCCGTCCGCCTGGAGCCTCGTCACCGGTGGAGAAGAGCTGGTCGGACATGTGCGCCCAGTATCGCGGCGAGCGGGGATGGTCAGAGGTCGCTGCGCCGGAAGATCTGATCCGCGGCCGCCCCGACGACCAGGACGTAGGCGACGGCGTAGGGCCACAGCAGCGAGCTCGCCTCCTGCGCGCCGCCGAACGGGCCGAGGCTGACCGCGACACGGGTCACACCGCTGATGTCCGACGTCAGCGCGTGCAGCGCCGACTGGTACAGCGCCTCGAACGGCAGCGCCCACGATGCGACCGAGGCGATGTTGCGCAGCGTGTCCGAGCTCAGCGCCTCGCCCACCTGCCCGAGCAGGCCGGCCGCGAGGCCCGCGCCGAAGACCATGAACACCGCGATGCCGTTCGCCGTGGTCGACAGCACCGTCGAGCCCAGCAGCGAGATGGCCACGACGATGACCACCGCGGCGCCGAGCCCGGCGCCCACCCGCTCGGGGTCGCTCGGCCACCAGTCGCCCGTCGCGCCGGTGATGAGGACCGACGCCGCGAACACGAGCTCCACGTACACGACGCAGACGGCCGACGCGGCCGCGAAGCGCGCGACGAGCAGCGTGGTCCGGCCGATCGGGCGCACGACGATCGGCTGCAGCAGCCCGCGCTCGGCGTCCCCCCGGATCGCGCTCAGCGTCAGGAAGACGGCGAGGACGGTTCCGAGGAACAACGTCACGAACATGCTCAGCCCGATGAGGGTCGCGCCCACGAGCGTCCGCTCCTCGAGGTCGGGCACCGCCCCGAGGGTGTCGGCCTGGTCGAAGGCCTCGCGCACCCCGAGCCAGAACAGCGCGAGGAAGGCGACGGTCAGCACCACCACGACGGTGAGGACCCGGCGGCGCAGCGCCTCGCGCAGCGCGTAGCCCGCGATCGTCCTGAGATCACTCGCCACGCGACGACCCCCCGGGCACCGGAGTCTTCGACGTCACGCGTCGTCCACGGCTTCGAGGTAGGCGTCCTCCAGCGTCCCGCGCACGACGCGCACGCCGTAGACGCGCTCGCCTTCGGCGACGAGGCGCGCGACGATCTCGGGCACCTCCTCGCGCCCGGCGTCCGGGTAGCGGCGCGTGCCGCCCTCGAGGTCGATCTCCACGCCGCCCGCGCGCGTCAGCGCCTCGGGCGCGCCCTCGGTGACAGCGCGGCCGCGCGCGATGATCACGACCCGGTCGCAGACGAGCTCGACCTCGCTGAGCAGATGCGAGTTCAGCAGGACCGCGATCCCCCGCCCGCGCAGGCCCTCGAGGATGCCGCGCACGAGCCGGCGGCCGGCCGGATCCAGCGCGCTCGTGGGCTCGTCGAGCAGCACGAGCCGCGGTGCTCCGATGAGCGCCTGCGCGATCCCGAGCCGCTGCTGCATGCCCTTGGACATCTCCTCGACGGGCCGGCCACTTGCGTCCGACAGCCCGACGAGCTCGAGCAGCTCGCCACGCTCGGTCGCGCCGCCCTCGGACCGCGCCAGGCGCTGGTGCAGCGCGAGCAGCTCATCCGCCGTCGCCCAGCCCGGGAAGCGGAACAGCTCGGCGAGGTAGCCGGTCGCCGCGCGCGCCTGGACGCTGCCCGCGCGGTGTCCGCAGGCCAGCGCCGTGCCGCCGCTGGGCCGCACGAGCCCGCAGGCGATCTTCGTGAGCGTGGACTTGCCGGCGCCGTTGGGCCCGAGCAGGCCGACGAGCTCGCCCTCGGCGACCTCCAGGTCGACGCCCGCCAGCGCCTCGGTCCGCCCGTAGCGCTTGCGCACGGCACGGAGGGCGAGAGCTGGGGCGGACACGGCCCGGAAGGTACCCTTCCGCCGATGCCCGGCCTCCAGGAGGAGGCGGTCGCGCTGCTCGGGCAGCTCATCCGCCACCACACCGTCAACCCGCCTGGCGCCGAGCGCCCGGCGCAGGAGATGCTGGCCGGCCTGCTGGGCGACGCCGGGTTCGAGGTCTCGCTCCTCGGGCGCACCGAGGAGCGGCCCAATCTCGTGGCCCGGCTGCGCGGTCGCGCCGAGGGTCCCGTGCTCTGCCTGCTCTCCCACGTGGACACGGTCCTCGCGACGCCGGAGGACTGGCAGCAGGACCCCTGGTCGGGCGAGGAGATCGACGGCGAGGTCTGGGGCCGCGGCGCGATCGACATGAAGTCGCAGACGGCCGCCGAGGTCGTGGCGGCGATCTCGCTGGCCCGCGAGGGCTGGCGCCCGGCGCGCGGCGACCTGCTCGTCGTGGTCGTCGTGGATGAGGAGCGCGGCGGCGGGGAGGGCGCGATCTGGCTGACGGCGACCCACCCCGAGGCGGTCCGCTGCGACTTCCTCCTCAACGAAGGCGCCGGCTCTGTGATGCCCTACGGCGGCGAGCGCCTCTACGGCGTCAGCATCGCCGAGAAGGGCGTCTTCCGCTTCAAGCTGGTGACCGACGGCGTGGCCGGTCACGCGTCGAACCCGGCCAACGGCGTGAACGCCCTGCTGAAGCTCGCGCCGCTGCTGCAGGCGATGCGCGACCGGCGCCCGGCCTTCGACGTCACCGACGCGCCCGGCGCGCTGCTCGCCGGCCTCGGCGTCGAGTGCAGCGGCGACCCGGCCGCGGCGCTCGCGCAGGTGCGCGCCGTGGACCCGTGGCTCGCCGGCTTCGTCGAGCCGATGCTGAGCGTGACGCTGGCCCCGACGCGGGCGCTCGCGAGCGAGAAGATCAACGTCATCCCTGCTCGCGCCGAGCTCGAGGTCGACTGCCGCACCCCGCCCGGGATGGAGCGGGCGGCCGTCCTCGCGCGCATCGAGGAGGTGCTCCACGGCGAGGAGTACCGGCTGGAGCTGTTCGAGGAGGTCGTCGGCAACTCCTCGCCGGTCGACACGCCGCTCTACGCGGCGATCGAGCGCTGGATCGGGCGCAACGACGCCGGTGCGCGCGTCGTCCCGACGATGCTGCCCGCCTTCACCGACTCGCGGACGTTCCGGGCCGCGTTCCCCGACTGCGTGGCGTACGGGTTCTTCCCCCACCGCCACATGACCCTGCAGGACACCTGGCCCATGCTGCACGCCGCCGACGAACGGATCGACGCGCGCGACATGGGCTTCGCGACCGCCTGCTACCGCGACGTGACGAAGGAGCTGCTCGGTGACGGATGAGAAGCTGCGCCTCGGCGGGATGGCACTGCGCAACGGCCTGCTCGTCCACGGCCCCACGCAGTGGGCCGCCGCCGTGCGGCGCGAGGACGGGACGATCGCCGTCGGATCCGGCCGCAAGCCGCGCCTGCGCGTCGCCGACGGCGTCCCCGGCATGCGCGGGCTGCTGCGTCTGGCCGAGGCCATCGTCGTGCTGCCGCTCGTGAAGAAGGGGCTTCCCGAGGCGCGCCTGCCCTGGCAGGACGCCAAGGTGATCGCTGCTGTCGTCGCGGCCAGCGCGGGCGGCCAGATCGTGCGCCGCGTCGGCGCCGGGCGGGCGGGGGGCGAGGTCATGCTCGCCGCGATCTCGGTCGTGCCCAGCGTCGTCGCCCTGCGCGGCGGCCAGGTCGCCGAGTGGCACGGCGTCGAGCACAAGTCGATCGCCGCCTACGAGACCGACGGCGACGCGTCCGACGCGGCCAAGGAGCACGACCGCTGCGGGTCGCACCTCATGGCGCCGATGCTCGCCGCGAACATCGCGGGCACTGCGCTGCTTCGCCGTCTGACGCCGACTCCGGGCCCGGCCGCGCAGGGCGTGGTCGCGCTCGCGTCGATGGGCGTGGCGGTCGAGGTGTTCGCCTGGTCGGAGCGCAACGGGGACACGTTGGCGGCGAAGGTGCTGCGCCGGCCGGGCCACGAGCTCCAGCGCCTGCTGGGGACCCGCGAGCCGACCGCGGACCAGCTCGAGGTGGGGCACGCCGCGCTCGCGGAGATCGTCCGGGCGGAGCGGAGCACCTCCTGACGACCGCCCAGCGCACGCGGCTGGGCTCGGACGTCTTCCGCCTGCCGGTGGCGCGGATCCGCGAGGGCTACTACTCGGACGCCTACTTCACGCTCACGCGCGATCTCCTGGAGGCCGATGGCCACCACCCCCACGTGCTCATGCAGGTCTTCCAGCGCGAGGACTCCGTCCTCGGCGGCATCGACGAGGCGATCGCCGTGCTCCGCGAATGCGCGGGGCGCGCGACGCCCGACGGCGGCTGGGAGTCGGCGTGGGATCAGCTCGAGGTCCGGGCGCTGTACGAGGGCGAGGTCGTCTCCCCGCGCGAGACGGTCATGACGATCGAGGGCGACTACGCGCTGTTCGCCCACCTGGAGACGGTGTACCTCGGGTCGCTGGCGCGACGCACGCTCATCATGCGCAACGTCCGCGAGGTCGTCGAGGCCGCGCGCGGCAAGCAGATCTTCTACTTCCCCGCCCGCCACGACCACTGGCTGGTGCAGACGGGCGACGGCTGGTCCGCGCACGTCGCCGGCGCGATCGGGGTGTCGACCGACGCACAGGCGTCCTGGTGGGGCGGGCGCGGGATGGGCACCGTGCCCCACGGCCTCATCGCGGCCTACGCGGGGGACACGGTGCTCGCCGCGCGCAAGTTCGCCGACCGCTACGCGGAGCAGATGGCGGTGACGGTCCTGGTCGACTTCGACAACGACTCGGTGAAGACCGCGATCGACGTGGCCGACGCGCTCGGCGACCGCCTGTGGGGCGTGCGGCTGGACACGAGCGACACGCTCGTCGACAGCTCGCTCTGGAACGAGATGGGGGACTTCCGGCCCACCGGCGTGAACGAGCGGCTCGTGCGCAAGGTCCGCGCGGCGCTCGACGACGCGGGCCACCAGCGCGTGCGGATCGTCGTGTCGGGCGGCTTCACAGCCGCGCGGATCCGGACCTTCGAGACCGAGGGCGTGCCGGTCGACGCCTACGGCGTCGGGTCCTCGCTCATTCGCGGCGCCAACGACTTCACGGCCGACGTGGTCCGCGTCGACGGGCGGCCGGTGTCCAAGGTCGGCCGCTCGCTGCGGCCCAACCCGCGCCTCGAGACCGTCGTCTAGTACCTGACGCGCGTCGCGAAGCGCGGGTCGGCGTGCCAGGCCCAGTACGTGTCGCGGATACGGGTCGTGACGGGTCCCGGACGCCCGTCGCCGACCGGCGTCCCGTCCAGGCGCGCGACGGGCATCACACCACCGGCGGTGCTGCTGAGGAGGATCTCGCCGGCGCCGGGCAGATCGGACGCCGGCAGCGACCCGACCCGCGTCGGGATCCCCAGCTCCCCGGCGATGTCGAGGACCGTCATGCGCGTGATGCCCTCGAGCACGCCGCGGTCCGGCGTGCAGAGCGTGCCGTCGAGTAGCGCGAACACGTTGAAGCCGGGCCCCTCGGTGACGTTGCCGTCGCCGTCGGTGAGGATCGGCAGCAGCGCGTCGCGATCGTAGGCCTCGAAGAGCCCGCGGACGAAGTCGCCCCACATGAAGTTCTTGACGCGCGGGTCCACCGCGTCGGGCGGCACACGCCGGGTGTCGCGGGCGACGACGACGTCCACCCCGGCCTCCTGCTGCTCGGGTCGGGCGAGCCAGACGTAGGGGATCGCGTACGCGTAGAAGCGTGGCTGCAGGCGGCGCGGGTCACGCTCGCCGGCCGGGGGCACGCCGCGCGTGACCACCGCCTCGACGTAGGCCTCGCGCAGCCCGCTGCGGCGCACGACGCCCGTCAGGACCTCGACGGTCTCCTCCCGGCTGAGCGGGGACCGCAGGCGGATGCGCTCGCAGCCGCGCTCGAGGCGGTCGAGGTGATCGTCGAGCCGGAAGAAGCTGCCATCCCAGACGCCGACGACGTCGTAGGTCAGGTCCGACCGGACGAAGCCCGTGTCGAGGATCGGGATCCGCGCCTCGGCGATCGGCACGTACTCGCCCTCGATCCAGGCATAGCCGTCGTTCACGCGATCGACTCCGCGAGCTCCGGCGTCACGTCGACGACGCCCTCCACCACCGCGGCGGCGAGCGCCAGCGCGTCGTGGTCGGGCGGGTAGTGCGGGTTGGGCGCGGCGATGACCGGGATGCCCGCCGCGTGCGCCGCGCGCAGGCCGTTGGCGGAGTCCTCGATCGCAACGCAGGTGCCCGGGTCGACGCCCAGGCGCGCGGCCGTCTCGAGGTAGACGTCGGGCGCCGGCTTGCCGCGCGCGACCTCCTCGGACGACACCGTCGCCGCGAACAGGCCGCCGACCCCCGAGCGCTCCAGGAACACGTCGATGATCTCGCGGTTCGACGAGGAGGCGAGCCCGAGCGGCCAGCGGGCGGCCAGCGCGCGCACCGTGTCCAGCGCCCCGGGCAGCAGTGGGAGGCCGTCCTCGTAGCTGTCGTGCATCCGCTGGACGACGTCGTCGTTGATCGCACCGAGCTCGCGCTCGACGCCGAGGTCGTCGCGCAGGTAGGCCGACCACTCCGGCGAGCTCATGCCCATCATCACCCGCGGCGCCTCCTCCAGCCAGGTGCCGCCGGCCTCGCGGACCAGGGCTTCCTTGGCCTCGTTCCAGCGCTGCTCGGAGTCGAGCAGGACGCCGTCGAGATCGAAGATCACGGCTGCGGGCACGCCAGGAGCATGCCCCACCGGCCGAGTCGGCACACGAACGACTCAGGGTCCGGGGCCGCGCTGCCGATCTCATGGCGTATGGACTGGTTCACGAACTGGGCACTCGAGTGGCAGGGCGTCTTCGCGCTCGTCTTCATGATCCTCATCGCGTCGTTCCTCTGGCGGACGATCAAGCTGATGCCGAAGACGAAGCCGGTGCAGATCAAGCCGGACGTCAAGCACGCGATCACCTGGGGCGACATCGCCGGTGTGGACGAGGCCAAGGAGGAGCTGCGCGAGATCGTCGAGTTCCTGCGCGACCCCGCGCCGTTCCACAAGGTCGGGGCGAAGGTCCCGAAGGGGATCCTGCTCCACGGCCCCGCCGGCACCGGCAAGACGCTGCTGGCCAAGGCCGCCGCGCACGAGTCCGGCGCCCAGTTCTTCTCCCAGTCCGCCGCGTCGTTCGTCGAGATGTTCGCCGGCCTGGGCGCCGCCCGGATCCGGCGGCTCTTCAACGAGGCGCGCAAGGCCGCGCCCGCGATCATCTTCATCGACGAGCTCGACGCGGTCGGCGGCCGACGCGGCAACGACAACAACTCCGAGCGCGAGCAGACGCTCAACCAGCTCCTGGTGGAGATGGACGGGTTCCCCTCCAGCGATCGCGTCGTCGTCATGGCCGCGTCGAACCTCCTCGACAAGCTCGACCCCGCGCTGCTGCGCCCAGGGCGCTTCGACCGCCAGGTGTTCGTGTCCCCGCCCGACGTGACCGGGCGCCGGGCGATCCTCGAGGTCCACACGCGCAACAAGCCGGTCCACAACGTCGACCTCGGCACCCTCGCGCGCCAGACGAGCGGTCTCAGCGGCGCCGAGCTCGCGAACCTCTGCAACGAGGCCGCGATCCGCTGCGCCCGCCGCAAGGGCGTCGCGATCTCGCAGGCCGACTTCGACGCGGCCATCGAGCGCGTCGTCGCCGGCGTCCAGTCGCGCCGCGCGCTCAACCAGCACGAGCGCCGCGTCGTCGCGTTCCACGAGGCAGGCCACGCGCTCGTCGGCGAGCTGCTGCCGGGCGTCGACCGGCCGCACCGTGTCTCGATCGTCCCGCGCGGCGGGGCACTGGGCTTCGCGATGTCGCTGCCCGACGAGGACCGCTACCTCAAGACGCGCCAGGAGCTCGTCGACCGCATCGCGGTCCTGCTCGCCGGTCGCGCCGCCGAGCAGCTCGTCTTCGGTGAGGTGACGACCGGTGCGGCGAACGACCTGCAGCGCGTCGCCGAGATCACGCACGCCATGGTCCACAACTACGCGATGGGCAGCGTCGCCAGCGCGCAGCGGGCGGTCCTCGACGTCGACTCGGTGTCGGACATCACGCGCCGCATCCGCGACGAGGAGCAGCGCGAGCTGGCCTACGAGGGGCACTCGCTCGCCGACGCGCTCATCACTGGGCACCGGCACAAGCTCGACGAGCTGGCCACGGCGCTGCTCGACCGCGAGGCACTGGACCGCGCCGATCTGGACCGGATCCTGGGCGACGCGCGCCGGTTGCGCATCGCGGCGATGAGCGGGGACTAACCTCCCGCTCCGGTGAAGCTCGACCGGATCGATCACATCGGCGTCGCCGTCGAGGACCTCACAGCCGCGCTTGCGCTGTACGAGGGCCCGTTCGGACTGCCCGACGTCCACCGCGAGACGGTGGCCGAGCAGGGCGTCGAGGCTGTGCTGCTCGACGTCGGCGACGGACACGTCGAGCTCCTCGCCCCTTTGGATCCGGACACGCCCGTCGGGAGGTTCCTCGACCGGCGCGGCCCCGGGCTGCACCACGTCGCCTACCGGGTCGCCGACATCGACGCCGCGCTGCAGGACGCGCGCGCGGCGGGCCTGCGGCTGCTCGACGAGCAGCCGCGCATCGGCATCCGAGGCTCGCGGGTGGCATTCCTGCACCCCTCGAGCA
Source organism: uncultured Solirubrobacterales bacterium (assembly GCA_963837655.1). Classification (GTDB taxonomy): domain Bacteria; phylum Actinomycetota; class Thermoleophilia; order Solirubrobacterales; family Solirubrobacteraceae; genus CAVVSD01. The sequence goes on along the minus strand of CAWIOK010000007.1, from coordinate 122,399 downwards.
CCGGCGGCGTGCTGACCGAGATCGTCCAACCCCCGGAGGTGCACTGACCAATGGCGCTCCAGCGCGTCACGATCGGCTTCCAGGGCAGCCAGGTGCTGACCCTGAAGATGGAGGACGCAGACCTCGACGCGCTCCTCTCGGCGCTGTCGGCCGGCGACTGGCACGACCTCAGCGTGGACGACGGGACCGTCCGCGCGAACCTCTCGCAGGTCGTGTACGTCAAGACGGATCGCGACGGCAGTCGCGTGGGCTTCGGCGCCTAGGTGGCCGACGCCCCCCCACAGACACAGGACCTGCCGTTCGGCTTCAGCTGGGTGCAGGACGAGGCGATGGGACGCGCGTCACACGCCCTCGTCGACGACGGCCGCGTGTGGCTCGTCGACCCCGTCGACTCGCCGGGCATGGTCGAGCGAGCGCAGGGTCTCGGCGAGCTCGCCGCGGTCGTCCAGCTGCTCGACCGCCACAACCGCGACTGCGAGGCGATCGCCTCGCGGCTCGGCGTGGCGCGCCTGACGGTCCCGGACGCGATCCCCGGGAGCCCGTTCGAGGTCGCCCGGGTCGTGCACTGGCCGAAGTGGGCGGAGAACGCGATCTGGTGGCCCGCCCAGCGGACGCTGGTGGTCGCCGAGGCCGTCGGCACGTCGCCGCTGTTCACCCTCGGGAGGGGGGCGGTCGGCGTGCACCCGGTGCTGCGCCCGCTGCCGCCGCGCAAGGCGCTCGGCGGCTTCGCGCCCGAGCACCTGCTCGTCGGTCACGGCCCTCCGGTCGCGGGCGAGGCGGCCCGGGACGGGCTGCGCCGCGCGCTGGACAGCGCGCGGCGGGACCTGCCCAGGTTGTTCGTGGAGCTGCCGAAGATGTTCCGCAGCGGGGGGAGCTAGCGGCAGACCGCGTAGACGGTGCCGGACGCGGCGCCGCTGACGATGCTCTGGATGATCGTGGACTTGTGGTTCACGTACCTGCGAGGCGCGAAGAACCCGACGCGTCCGACGGTGCCGAAGGTCTTGAGGACCTTGCTGTCCGGGCACGTGAATCGGATCGAGGCGCCGACGCCCGCGCCGCCGCCGGAGACCGTGCGGCCGATGAGGCGGTAGCCGGACGGGATCGGCTTGCCGCGGCGGACCACGCTGACGCCTGGGGCGTCAAAGGGCGCGGTGTCGCCGGCGGTGAGCACCGTGCGGGGACCCACCGTCACGGTCGTGTCGCCCTGGGTCTGGGCGAGCGCCGTGCCGGTCGCTCCCGCCAGGAGGGCGGCAGCGGTGATGGCGGCGATGATGCGAGGCTTGGACATGGGGGTGGACTCCTGTGTGTTCGGGACTCCGAGAGCATCGACCCGTGGTGCAACCCGCGCATCCCACCCCAGGTGGCGTCCTTCCACACCCCCGCACGAGGTTCCCCCATAACCTGCGCGCGATGCCGTCATCCGCCCCACCCGTCCTCGAGGCCGCCGCGCGCCGCTCCTGGCGCGCGCGCCTGGTCTCCGGCCCGATCGGGCGGCGCGTCGCGATCGTCGACCTCCACGTCTACCGCTTCCTGCGCGTGCAGTGCCAGGTGCCGGGGGCGCAGTCGTCGGTCGCGCGCTTCTCGGACCTCGGCCAACACGCGGCGGTGTGGCTCGCGCTGGGCGCCGCCGGCGGGGTCGTGGACCGTGAGCGCCGCTACCACTGGTGGCGGGGCGCGGCCGCCGTGGGTGGTGCGTACCTGCTGAACTCCGCGATCAAGGGCGTCGTCCGCCGCCAGCGCCCTGCGTTCGCCGAGCTGCCCGCGCTCGTCGCGACCCCGACGGCGCTGTCGTTCCCCAGCGCGCACGCGTCGTCGTCGTTCGCCGCCGCCCGGGCGTACTCGTCCCTGATGCCGGCCGGCCCGCTGTACACCGTCGCAGGCGCGATGGCACTGTCGCGGGTCTACCTCGGCGTGCACTACCCGTCGGACATCGCGGCGGGCGCGGCGCTGGGCATCGTCATGGGCGCGGCCGGGAGGTCGGCGCCATGAAGGTCGGCATCGTGGGGTTGCCCAACGCGGGCAAGTCGTCCCTGTTCAACGCGCTGACGCGGGCCGGCGCGGAGGCTGCGAACTACCCGTTCACGACGATCGAGCCGAATGTCGCGGTCGTCCCCGTGCGCGATGACCGCCTCGACCAGGTCGCTGCGACGCTCGGCGCGTCGAACACCGTCTACGACACCGTCGACTTCCACGACATCGCCGGGCTCGTGCGGGGTGCGCACGAGGGCGAGGGCCTGGGCAACAAGTTCCTGGCGAACATCCGTGAGACCGACGCGATCGTGCATGTCGTCCGTGTGCACGAGGACGCGAGCGTCGTGCATCCGGAGGGCTCGGTCGATCCGATCCGCGACATCGACACGATCGAGACGGAGCTGATCTACGCCGACCTCGAGCAGGCCGAGCGCCGCCATGGGCGCGTCGTGCGCGACGCCCGGTCCGGCGACCGGGTCGCGGTCGCCGAGGAGGCGTGGCTGCGGCAGGTCATCGACGCGCTGCAGTCGGGCAGGCCGGTGCGGACCGTCCCCCCGCCCGCGGACGCGCCGGAGGCCGTGCGCAACCTGTCGCCGCTGACCTCCAAGCCCGTCCTGTTCGTGGTGAACGTCGAGGAGGGCGCCGACGCGGTTCCGGTCGCGGTGGCCGACCGCGCCGCGCAGGAGGGCGCGCTCGTCGTCGCCGTCTCCAGTCGGCTGGAGGCCGAGCTGTCCGAGCTGGACGACGAGGAGGCGACATCGATGCGCGAGGAGCTCGGCGCGGGCACGTCGAGCCTGGATCGCGTCGTCACTGGTGCGTTCGCGCTGCTCGACGAGCTCGCGTTCTTCACGGCCGGGGAGGCCAAGCCGGCGCAGTCGTGGCACCTGAAGCGCGGGCTGACCGCCTGGCACGCGGCGGGCGCGATCCACACGGACATCCAGAAGGGGTTCGTCCGCGCGGAGATCATCGCCTGGGACGCGCTCGTCGAGGCCGGCGGCTACGCCGGCGCGCGGTCGAAGGGGACGCTGCGCCTGGAGGGGCGCGACTACCCGATGGCCGACGGCGATGTCATCACGGTGCGCTTCACGCCGTAGCGGTTGCGCACCGCACAGCGTCGGCGGAACCCGAGAACGGAGGCCCGATCGGCCGGGGCGGACGAGCGGTTCGACACGCCCGGTCCCCGGGCGCGCCCGCGCGCGGCTCCCCATGCAGGCGCTCGCCTCCATCGCCCGCGCGCTTCCCGGTCCCTGACGGCACCCGGCTCGCCGTCTACGCGGCCATGTTCTCCAGCCGCTCCGCCAGGCGCTCCAGGCCGTGCCTGCGCGCGCCGGTGGCTGCGTTGGCGAAGTCGGTCGGGCGGTCGGGGGGGCGCTCCAGGTCCGGTACGTCCTGCAGCGTGGCGATCTCGCGGAACGCGCGGATGTCGTCGGCGCCGTCCAACAGCGACCCGGTCTGCCGCGGGGTCAGCGTGCCGGGCTTGGCCGCGGCCGCGAAGACCCCCTCCAGCGTCCCGTGGGCGCGCAGCAGATCGCGGGCGGTCTTCTCGCCGATGCCCTTCGCGCCGGGCAGGCCGTCCGACGGGTCGCCGCGCAGCGCGATGAAGTCGGGCACCTGCTCTGGCTCGATCCCGTAGCGGCCCTGGACCTCGTCCGGGCCGATCTCCTCGGGGCCGTCCTTCGCGGCGCCCCCGCGCGGGAACAGGACCTTCACGCGGTCGCTCACGCACTGGAACATGTCGCGGTCGCCCGTGTAGAGCAGCGTGTCGCCGCCCGCCTCGCTCTCCAGGCGTGCGAACGCGCCGAGCAGGTCGTCGGCCTCGAGCGTGGGCGTGGTGTGGACCGTCCAGCCGAAGGACTCGTAGAGCGCGGGCGCGTCGGCCCACTGGGTCGCGAGGCCCTCCGGCATCGGCGGGCGATCGGCGTGGTAGGGCGCGAACAGGTCGGTGCGGTAGTGCGCGGCCTCGGCGCCGAAGCACAGGACGACCGCGCGGGGGGCGTGACGCTCGACGACCCAGAGGACGAGGTTGGCCATCCCGAGGAGGGCGTTGGCCGGCCGGCCGTCGGCGTCCTTGATCGAGTCGGGGAGGGCGAAGAACGCGCGGTAGAGCAGCGACGGCGCGTCGACGGCGAGCAGCGGTGCGGGCACGGCGGGAGTCATAGCAAGTGTCTGGCGAAAGGCTTCGCCTTCCGCTTCGGGTTGTGTCGCAGGGCGACACAACCCCCCGCGCATGGTCGGTCGAGGAGGTGTCGGAAGTACCGCTCGGGCGCCGGGATACGCGAGCAGCATCGGCGAGTGCGTGGCGACGATGAATTGGCTGCCCTTCTCGTCGAGGATGTAGAGGCCCTCGGGACCGAACCGGTGCGTCGCGATGGCGAGAAGCCCTCGCCGTGGCTGACCTCGTGGAGGGACACGCCGCCGTAGGAGTCGATCATGCCCAGGTCCTCGATCTCGGTCGCGACGTTGAACATCGACTCCGCGCGGAGGAAGAAGCCGGTCTTCGGGCGCCGCACGCCGCGGATGAGCGTGAGCAGATCGCCGAGCGGCGAGACCGGGTCCTCGCGCGTGGCGAAGTTGAAGTTCGTCGTCCCGCCCTCCGGGTTGAAGCCCGCCGCGACGGCGATCCCCTCCACCAGCGTGGACTTGCCGCTGCCGTTCTGGCCGACGATGAAGGTCACACCCGGGTCGAGCTGGAGGTCGTCCAGCGCGCGGACGGCGGCGAGCGACCAGGGCCACGTGCCCGCATCGGGGATCTCGTCCCGGCGCAGCCGGACCGAGCGGATGAGGGGGTCGGATGACGTAGCGTTCATGCGCCAGGCTTGAGCGTCTGCCGCTCCCGGCGGACGGATGTGGGGTTGTCCGGTCTGCTGAATGGTGGTCCACTTGCGCGCGGCCGGAATGCCGCTTGCGTCTCACTCACGGACAGGAAGTCCCGTATGTCACGCCGCCCCCTCATCGCCTTCTTCGCAGTCGTCGTCTCGGTGCTGTCCGTCGCAGGCACCGCGCATGCGGCGGTCGGCGATCTTCCGCGCCTGACCGAGGGCGCGCCGGCCGGCATCGATGCCTCCTGGTACGACGACCACTCGGTCATCGGGGACGATCATCTGAGCTGGAGCAGCGAGGGCGGCGACCAGATCTACAACAACGGCACGGAGTCGTCGCAGAGCGAGCCAAAGGCCCTCGGGTTCGACCCCGCGCTGACCGACTCGGGGCCCGGCGGTTTCGAGGTCTGCGGGTACCCGTCCGGGACGGTCGGCTGGATGCGCGCCTACCAGGCGGCGCCCGGCGTCCTGACGGCGGGCGGCTCCTGCCCCGCCACCGAGCCGGCCGGCGGGCAGTTCGGCTGGTTCCGCTACGTCTACGGACGCCACAGCTCCACGTACGCGTTCAACCGCTGGCATCTCATGGACCTCGAGCGTTTTGCCCTCGTCCCGCTGCCCGCAAGTGCGGGCGGGCCGCCGACCGGCACACCCACCGTGTGGGACAACCACTGGGGGACATGCCTGGGCCTCGGGACCGCCCCAGCCGACGTGAGCTGCCCGACCGACCGCAGCGCAGGCCGCGTCGACATCGGGGTCGCGTCGGGGTCCGCGCAGTCGACGGGGATCTACTACACGACGACCACCCGCACGCCCGGCATCATCGATGAGCAGGTCATCCCGATCCCGGTGACCATGCAGCCGCGCAACGGCGGGCCGCTGCAGAACGGCCTCTACCAGGTGGTCGACCTGACGAACCCGTACGGGCTGATCCAGGAGTCCGGCGGGTCGATCGGCAGCGTGTCGTGCACGACCGTCAACCTCTCGATCGGGACGGCCGGAGCCGACTTCGGGCTCGTCCATGTCCCTGTCGCCGACGCCGCGCCGGCGACCTGCTATCTGCCGACGTCGCTGAACCCGATGCTGACCGGCCCCGGCGGCGTCGACCCCATGGCCGGCGCGGATGCGATCCCCGGCTGCGTCTTCACGGGCTCGCACTGCTGGCCGAACGACATGGCTCCGCACTCGGGCGCCTTCCCCGCTGCGCACACGCTTGCCACAGGCGACCCGTCGTACATCCAGAGCACGCCCATCGCGAACGGCAGCGCGATCCCCGAGGCGATCTCCGCCACCGGACGTCGCTCGTTCACGCCCAGGTCGGTCCCGGCCCCGGTGCCCCCGGCCGCGAAGCCGCCGACGAGCCCAGGCACCCCGAAGCTGCCGACCCCGGCCCAGCGCCGCGCGGTCGACGTGGCCAAGACCCGCACCCGCAGCGCGCTGCGGAAGGTGTTCGGAACGCGCCTGACCCACCTCCGCGTGGCCTGCCGGCTGCGCACCGGCGGCGCCTCGACCTGCACGGTGAGCTGGCGCAAGTCCGGCGGGCGCTACAGCGGTCACATCTACCTGCGCAACCACCGCGTGAACGGCCACCTGCGCTGGCAGTACCGGGTGGACGTCACGAAGAAGAAGAAGGGCCACAAGACCACGCACGTCCGGCGTTCCTACCGGACGGGCGGAACGGTGCGCTGAGCGCCGTTGCTCCCTCGCCCATGTCATGCATGGTCGAGGGAGTGTGGGGGCTCGGTTCCTGCGCGCCGGGTCTCGCGCCAGGTCGACGTCGGTGAAGCGCAACACGACGTAGCCGGCGAGCTGCAGCGCGTCCGACGCGGTGCGGTCGTTCTGGAACGCTGTGGCGGTGCCGTGCGCGTCCCAGCTGTCGATCTCGACCACGAGCCGCGCCTGCGGCCAGAGGAAGTCCACCGTCCGCGCGCCCACGCGCTGCCGGGTCAGCGGGGCGGGGAGCCCGAAGCGCTGGCAGATCCGCGATGGCCGCCGCGCAAGGGACGTCACCGGGATCCCGAGGTGCACGGCGCGTTCAGCCGGCAGCGTGGCTCGCACACGTACCGCGATGCCGGGCCGGCGTCGCTGTGTCGGGACGGGCACGTCCGGGCGCGTCGGGGCCCACATCCGGACCCCGCACAGGGCCGCCCCGCACCGGTCACTCAGCAGCGCCTCGTCGCCGCACGCGAGCACGGCGGCCGGCCAGGTCGCCTCCCGCGTCGGGGTGCCGTGCCCGACGGCATACACGCCGCGGTGGACCGTCAGCAGGCGCCCGACCGCGATCCGGTGCTCGATCGCGCCCCTGCCGAGGCCGAGTACGCGCAGCTGCGCTCGGGTCACAAGCCCGCGCTGGCGCTCCGCCAGCCTGGCGCTGGCCACGTCGTCTCTCTCTCGTCCATGCATGTCATGGACAGGGGAGCGACCGCCCGGCCTTCGCCCCCCTACCTCACGCGCACCGTCGGCCCCGGGTCGTCCCCCGAGACCACGCGGTAGGACCCGCCGAGGGCGACCCGTGCCGCGTACCGCCCACCCTTGCCGACCTGGGCCGAGACCACGTCGACCCACGCATCGCCCGTCCGGCGCTGCACCTGCACCCAACCATCGGCCGGGCGGGGTGACACGCGGCCGCGCAGCTCGGCGCGCGGCTTCAGCGACGTGATCAGCGCGCGCGGCGCGATGCCGCCGCCCGTCGTCGTCTGCCCCGGGTCCGGCGTCGTCGTGGTGGGCGTCGGCGCGGGGGCGACGTTGGTCGACATCTGGTTGAAGTAGACCCAGGTGTCGTAGAGGCCGAGCTTCGTCCGAAGCTGCGGGCCGGTCACCGTCGTCGTCCCGCGCGTGCCGACGATCGTCGCGTCGACGATCCGCGGCGACGCACCGCGCTTCGTCACGCGGATCGACCGGAACGAGCCCTTCACGAGGGAGCCGAGCTTGCGCTTCACGGTCGCCCCCGACCAGCGGTACGGGCCCCACCGGTGCTTCGGGGACGCGTCGTCGTACGGATCCTCGACGCTGCGCAGCCACGGCTCCGCGGGCGATCCGATGAAGGAGTTCTCGACGTTCTCGGTCCGTCCGCCGGACGTGGAGAAGAAGTAGGTGACGACCGGGTTGCCCGCGTAGGTCACGACCTCGCCCGTCGTCGCGACGATCGCCGCGTCCGACGCCGCGGACTCGGCGGACATGCCCTTGTAGACCTGCGAGCGCGTGTCGGCGTACTGGTCGAAGCCAGTGACGGGCTTGCGGGTGGCCAGCGCGTACGTCCGCGCGGCGACCGCCTGCGCCTTCAGCGCCTCCGCGGGCCACGAGGCGGGGATCTCCGCCGGAACGACGCCGCGGATGTAGCTCTCGAGGTCCAGTGCGTTCACGGCCATGAGCCCGGACGGGCCGGGGCTGACCTCGAGCACGCCTCGGTAGCCGCCGTCGCGCAGCCCGTTGGCGGCGCGGCCCACCAGCGTGAACGCCCCGCCGGCGCCCGCGAGGCGCAGCGGCGCCTGGTAGCGCCCGATGACGGTCCCGCCGGCCGACCGCAGGGCAACGACGCCCGGCCCGCCGGACACGGCGGTGTACGTCGCGGACGGCGTAAGCGCCCTCGATCCGACGACGCCGGCCATGCCCTTCACCCGGACAGCGCCGCCGCTCTGCAGCAGGACCCGCACCTGGCTGGGCGCGCCGAGCTTGGAGATCTGCGTCCCCGTGAAGTAGTGCGCGAGGATGTCGCGGTACATCGCGCCGTGCTGCGCGAAGCCCAGCGCGCCGTACTGGCTCATCCCGACGCCGTGGCCGAACCCGGCGCCGCGCACGGTCAGCCGCGAGGCGGCCTGCGCGGGCACGGCGGAGAAGGCGAGCAGGAGCGTCGCGAGGAGGAGGGGGCGAAGGCGCATGCGGAGGTCGTGACACCACGACGGAGCGCGAGTTGCGGGTTGGTAGCGTCCTGGTACAGGCGGCACGTGCACTTCCAGGGTCGACACGAGGGGCTGACAGCTTGAGCGAGCGACGCGCATCAGACGTGTTCGTGGAATGTCTCGAAGCAGAGGGCGTCCGTCATGTCTTCGGCATCCCGGGTGAGGAGACTCTCGACCTCAACGAGTCCCTCGAGAAGTCCTCCATCGCGTTCATCCCTGTTCGCCACGAGCAGGGCGGGGCCTACATGGCCGACATGTACGGTCGGCTCACCGGCCGCGCCGGCGTGTGCCTTGGCACCCTCGGCCCGGGGGCGACGAACCTCGTCACCGCCATCGCCGACGCGTATCTGGACCGCGCCCCGCTCGTCGCCATCACGGGTCAGGGTGACATGGAGCGGATGCACAAGGAGTCCCACCAGTACCTGGACATCGTGGGCCTCATGAAGCCGATCACGAAGTGGAACGCGCGCGTCAGCGCGCCGGAGATCATCCCGGAGGTCGTACGCAAGGCGTTCAAGGTCGCCGAGTCCGAGAAGCCCGGCGCGACGCACCTCGAGCTGCCCGAGGACGTCATGGGCGAGCCGCTGGACGCCGAGCCGCTGCCGCGCCGGCGCCTCGCGATCCCCGAGCCCGGCGCCCGCGAGCTGCTGCGCGCCGCGGACATCATCCGCAACGCGATCAACCCGATCGTCCTGGCCGGCAACGGCGTCGTGCGGGCCGGCGCGGCCCCCGCGCTGCGCGAGTTCTCCCGCGCAACCGGCATCTCCGTCGCGGAGACGTTCATGGGCAAGGGCGTCCTGGACTACGCCGACCCGCGCGCGCTGGGCACCGTCGGACTGCAGTCGCGCGACTACGCGATGGCCGGCTTCGAGGACGCCGACGTCGTCCTCGCGATCGGCTACGACCTGGTCGAGCACGCGCCCGAGCACTGGAACCCCAAGCGCGACAAGAAGATCATCATGATCGACTCGGTCGCCGCGGAGATCGACGCCTACTACACCCCGGAGGTCGAGCTCATCGGCGACCTCTACCACGTGCTCAGCCGCCTGGCGGAGGAGTGCCGCGACGTCCCGCACCCCGGCGGCTCCGCGCGGCTGCGCGAGGTCGTCCTCGGCAGGCTGGAGCGCGCGAAGGACGACAACGCGTTCCCGGTCCAGCCCCCGCGCGCGCTCTGGGAGCTCCGCAAGGCCCTCGGCCGCCACGACATCCTCATCTCCGACGTCGGGCTGCACAAGCTGTGGATCGGGCGCATGTTCCCGGCCCACGAGCCGAACACGGTGCTCATCGCCAACGGCCTGGCGGGCATGGGCTTCGCGCTGCCATGCGCGATCGCGGCGAAGATCGTCCACCCCGAGCGCAACGTCGTCACCGTGAGCGGCGACGGCGGCTTCCTGATGAACGTGCAGGAGCTCGAGACGGCCGTGCGCCTGAAGACCCCGATCGTGAACGTGATCTGGGAGAACAGCCAGTTCGGCTCGATCGTGTGGAAGCAGGACAAGAAGTTCGGCACCCACTTCGGGACCGACTTCACCAACCCAGACTTCGTCAAGCTCGGTGAGGCCTTCGGGCTCGCCGCCTGGCGCTGCGAGTCGGTCGAGGACTTCGGGCGGCATCTGTCGCACGCGATGTCGCTGGACCGGCCGTCGCTCATCGTGCTGCCGATCGACTACTCGATCGATGTGGCCATCTCAGAGGAACTCGGCGAGGAGACAGTGGTTCGGACATGAGCACCGCAACAGTCAACGAGCGGGAGCAGTCGATCCTCGATCGCGTCCCGACGCAGCTCTACATCGGAGGGACGTGGCGCGACGCCACGGGCGGCGGCACGCTGCCGGTCGAGGACCCCTCGACGGGCGAGACGATCGCCGAGGTGCCCGACGCGACCGTCGAGGACGCGATCTCCGCGCTCGACGCGGCGGTCGCCGCGCAGGCCGAGTTCGCGGCCACCCCGCCGCGGGAGCGCAGCGAGATCCTCCGCCGCGCCTACGAGGGGCTCGTCGCGCAGGCCGACGACCTCGCCCTCCTCATGACGATGGAGATGGGCAAGTCGGTCGCCGAGTCCAAGGCCGAGATCCTCTACGCCGCTGACTTCTTCAACTGGTTCGCCGGCGAGGCCCTGCGCATCGACGGCAGCTACAAGGTCAACGACAAGGGCACCGGTCGCGTCATCGTCCTGCGCCAGCCCGTCGGCCCGTGTCTCTTCATCACGCCGTGGAACTTCCCCATGGCGATGGGCACCCGCAAGATCGGCCCGGCGATCGCCGCCGGCTGCACGTCGGTCATCAAGCCGGCCAAGCAGACGCCGCTGTCCATGTTCATGCTCGCCAGGATCCTCGAGGAGGCCGGGCTCCCCGGCGGCGCGCTCAACGTCGTCACGGCGAAGTCCAGCGGCAAGACGATGGAGCCGCTCATCAAGGATCCGCGGCTGCGCAAGCTCTCCTTCACCGGCTCGACCGAGGTCGGCCGCGAGCTCATGAAGACCGGTGCCGACCAGGTCCTGAAGATGTCGATGGAGCTCGGCGGCAACGCCCCGTTCATCGTCTTCGAGGACGCCGACCTGGACGCGGCCGTCGACGGCGCGATGCTCGCGAAGATGCGCAACGTCGGCGAGGCGTGCACCTCCGCCAACCGCTTCCACGTCGCGGAGGAGGTCGCGGACGCGTTCGCCGCCAAGCTCGCCGAGCGCATGGGCGCGATGAAGATCGGGCGCGGCTCCGAGGAGGGCGTCGAGGTCGGGCCACTGATCGACGGCACCCAGCGCGACAAGGTCGCCGAGCTGGTCTCCGACGCGGTCGGCAAGGGCGCCAAGGTGCTCACCGGCGGGGAGTCCGAGGGCGATCGCGGCTACTTCTACAAGCCGACGGTGCTCACCGGCATCTCCGACGACGCCGAGCTCCTCAAGGAGGAGATCTTCGGCCCGGTCGCCCCGATCAAGGGCTTCCGCACCGAGGAGGAGGCGATCGCGGCGGCCAACGACACCGAGTACGGGCTCGTCGCCTACGTCTACACGAACAACCTGCAGCGGGCGTTCCGCGTGGCCGAGGCCCTGGAGACCGGGATGCTCGGGCTCAACCAGGGCGTCGTCTCCAACGCCGGTGCGCCGTTCGGCGGCGTGAAGGCCTCGGGCATCGGCCGCGAGGGCGGCAACGAGGGCATCGAGGAGTACCTCGAGACCAAGTACATCGCGATGGCGCTCTGATGGCGACCACACAGACCGAGCTCAAGGACCTGCAGCGGCCGCTCAAGTCGGGCTACCGCGAGGATCCGGACACCGCGAGGATCACGCTGACCGCCAAGGCCGGGGAGGGCGAGGAGGGCGTCGCCTCCTGCTCGGTCGACCTCGGACGCGCGATCTACGCCGCCCAGGCCCACGTCGGCGTCGGCGGCGCCGGCACGGCGGCGTGCTCGGGTGACCTGCTGCTCGGCGCGCTGGCGGCGTGCGCGCAGCTCACGTGCCAGATGGTCGCGACCGCGATGGGGCTGCACGTGCGCTCGGTCAACGTCACCGTCGACGGCGACCTCGACCTCCGTGGGACGCTCGGGCTCGACCGCGAGGTCGGCGCGGGCTTCGACGCGATCCGGCTGAAGTTCGAGGTCGACGCCCCCGAAGCGACCGACGAGGAGCTCGCCTCGCTGTTCGAGAAGACCGAGCGCTACTGCACCGTTCTCCAGACGATGACGACGCCGCCGCCGATCGACTCCGAGCTCGTGCGTGCGTAGAGCTACAATCTGACGACGAGATGGCAGTGCCGACGGACACCGATCTCTCCGACGCCTGGTCGGAGACGCTCAGGCGTCATGCGCGCGTGTCGTGCGCGCTGGAACGCGAGCTGCAGCTCGCGCACGGCCTCGGCGTGAGCGAGTTCGAGGTTCTCGAGTGGCTCACGGTCCACGGCAAGGAGGACTGCCGGATGCAGGAGCTGTCGGAGGGCGTCCATCTGAGCCAGAGCGCGCTGTCGCGTCTCGTCGGCCGGCTGGAGGCCGACGGCCTCGTGAACCGCAGGCTCTGCCAGGCGGATCGCCGCGGCATCTACGCCTGCATCACCGAGGAGGGACGCAGCCGCTACGAGGCGGCGCGTCCCACGCAGCGGGCCGTGCTCGCGGCTACCTGGGACGGGTAGATTCCACCGCCAGCCTGGCCTGGCGCTCGTAGACGTTGTCGCGGTATCCCTGCCGGAGGTAGCTGAGCCAGAAGAACGGCCGGTGCTGCAGCTGCCACACGTGGCACAGCTCGTGGGTGACGAGGTCCTCGGTCACCTCCTCGAGCGGCGCCCGCACGAGGATGAGCGTGCCGAGCTCGTAGCCGTGGAACCGGCGCAGTCCGGGCAGCGCGAAGAACCACGGCGCGTGCACGATCCGCACCCGCCGCGTCCGGACCGGCTGCGGGTAGAGGTCCAGGGTCGCCAGGCGCGCCGCGGCGGCGCGCAGCAGCTCCTGCTCACGTGAGGGCGTCGAGCACCTCCGGCAGCAGCGGGTCGCCGCCGCCCGCCTCGGCGATCCGCGCGCCGATCGCCCGGACGGCGTCCCCTCCGAGGCGCGCGGCCATAGGGCGCCCCACGTGCAGGATCGCGACCCGCATCGCGTCATCGACGTCGCCGTCGACGCACGCGCCGTAGAGCTCGGCGTGATCTGCGAGCGTGGGCCCGTCGATCCGGCCCTGGGCGATCGCGAGCAGCAGGACCCGCATGCTCTGCGCCGCGAGCCGCTGCGTCAGCCGGAGGAGCTCGCTGTTGCCACACCCGGCGGAGAGCGCCTCGTGGAAGGCGGTGTGCGCCGGCTCGACGTGCGCGGGCGCGCGCAGCTCATCGTCGCCCCACGCGCGCGCCAGCGCGGCCCAGGCGGCCTCGACGGTGGCTCGCCAGGCCCAGTCGCGCCGCCGCAGGGACAACCGCAGCGCGCGGGTCTCCAGGAGCAGGCGCAGCTCGTAGATGTTCGCGATCTCCTCCACCGAGAGCCCTGCGACCGTCGCGCCGCGCTGGGGCGTGAGGTCGACGAGTCCCGTGTGCGCGAGCGAGCGGACCGCCTCGCGCAGCGGCGTCGGGCTCAGCTGCCAGGCGGCCGCGAGCTGCTCGATGCGGATGCGCTCGCCGGGCTCGAGCTCGCCGGTCAGGATCGCGGTGCGCAGCCGGTGCTCCGCCCAGTCCGCTCGCGTGGTCGCCGCCATGGATCTATAGGTTCGCACAGAATCTATAGAGTGCCCAGCATGGTCGCAGTCGGGGTAGAGACGAACTCGTGAGCACGCACCCGCAGCTCGGCACCGAGCCGGCGCCGCCGCCCGGCGCCAACGACGTCAGCCACGCGCTCATCGGGCGTCTGCGTGCCGTCGTCGGCGACGGGCATGTCGTCGATCATCCGCATCAGCTGAAGACCTACGAGTCCGACGGCCTGTTGCAGTACCACGTGCGTCCGCGGGCGGTCGTGCTGCCGGCGTCGACCCAGGAGGTCGCCGACGTCGTGCGCGCCTGCCACGAGCACGAGGTGCCGTGGGTCGCCCGCGGCAGCGGCTCGGGGCTCTCCGGCGGCGCCCTGCCCGTCGAGGACGGGATCCTCGTCTCGCTCACGCGGATGAACCGCATCCTGGAGGTCGATCTGGAGAACCAGCGGGTCGTCTGCCAGCCGGGCGTCACGAACATCGCGATCTCCGACGCGGTCGGCCCCGCGTTCTTCTACCCGCCCGATCCGTCGAGCCAGATCGTCTGCTCGATCGGCGGGAACGTCGCCGAGAACTCCGGCGGCGCGCACTGCTTCAAGTACGGCTTCACGACGAACTACGTCTGTGGCCTGGAGGTCGTCCTGCACGACGGGACGATCGTGCGTCTCGGCGGCAAGGAGCTCGAGCAGCCGGGGTACGACATCATCGGCGCGTTCGTCGGCTCGGAGGGCACGCTCGGCGTGGCGACCGAGATCACGGTCCGGATCATCCCGTCGCCCGAGGCGGTCCGGACGCTCGTCGCCTTCTTCCCGACCCCGCGCGCGGCGGGCGAGGTCGTCTCCGAGGTCGTCACCGGCGGCGTGGTGCCCGCGGCGATCGAGATGATGGACAACCTCACGATCCGCGCCAGCGAGGCGATGGCGGGCGCCGGGTGGCCGACCGATGTCGGCGCGGCGCTCGTCATCGAGCTCGACGGCGCCGAGAGCGAGTGCGACAGCCAGTTCGACCGCGTCCAGGCGATCTGCGCCGAGCACGATGCGCTCAAGGTCCACGTGGCCGGCTCGGCCGACGAGCGCGCGCTCATCTGGCGGATGCGCAAGGCGGCGTTCCCCGCGATGGGCCGGCTGCACCCCAGCTACTACGTGCAGGACGGCGTCATCCCGCGGACGAAGCTGCCGGAGGTGCTCGACCGCATCGAGGAGCTCGCGGAGCAATACGGCCTCCCCGTCGGCAACGTCTTCCACGCCGGCGACGGCAACCTGCACCCGCTCGTCTGCTACGACGCCTCCAAGGAGGGCGAGGCGGAGCGTGCGGAGGAGCTGGCAGGGGAGATCATCGTCGCGTGCGTCGACGCGGGCGGCTCGATCACCGGCGAGCACGGGGTCGGCGTCGACAAGAAGCGCTACATGCCGAAGATGTTCTCCGAGGCCGACCTCGAGGCGTTCCAGAAGCTGCGCTGCGCGTTCGACCCCACCGGGCGGACGAACCCGGGCAAGGTCATGCCGACGCCACGGCTCTGCGGCGAGGTGCCCGGCCCGTACAAGGAGCACCCGCTCGAGCGCGAGGGCCTGGCGGAGCGGTTCTGATGATCCGCGGCCACGCATCGACCCCGGAGCCGTCGACGGCCGCCGAGGCCGCCGAGGTCCTGCGGGCCGCTGCGGTGTCCGGTCAGCGCGTCCGCATCGCCGGCAACGGATCCAAGCTGGCGTGGGGCAACCCGATCGCGCCGCCCGACGTCGAGCTGCGCACGACCGGGATGGCGCGCATCGTCGCCCACAACGAGGGCGACTTCACCGCGATCGTCGAGCCCGGCCTCCCGTTCACGACGCTGCAGGACGAGCTGGCGGCCAAGGGCCAGATGCTCGCCATCGACCCGCCCGCCGACGACGCGACGGTCGGCGGCGTCATCGCGACCTCCGATTCCGGGCCGCTGCGCCACCGCTACCACGCGCCGCGCGACCTCGTGATCGGCGTCCAGCTCGCGCTCGCCGACGGCACGGTCGCGCGCGCCGGCGGAACGGTGATCAAGAACGTCGCCGGCTATGACCTCTCCAAGCTCTTCACCGGCTCGTTCGGCACCCTCGGCCTCGTGGCCGAGATCGCGGTCCGCCTGCACCCGCGGCCACAGGGCACGGCGACGGCGATCGGGCGCAGCGACGATCCGGCCAAGCTCGCGGCGGGCGCGGCGGCCTGCACGCGCGAGCCGCTGGAGGCCGACGCCTTCGACATCGGCTGGGACGCCGACGGCGGCGCGATCCTCGTCCGGCTCTCCGGCGAGACCGCCTCCGCGCGCGTCGCCAAGACGCTGCCGCTGCTGGCCGAGGCTGGGCTCGCCACCTCCGTCGAGGAGAACGACGCCGCGATCTGGGCCCGCCAGCGCGAGGGCCAGCGCTCACGCGACGGCGTCGTCGTGCGGGTCGCGACGGGCCAGGCGTCGCTGCGGCAGGTGCTCGAGGCGGCGCGGGCCAGCGGTGCGACGCTCGTCGGGCGCGCCGGGCTCGGACTGTCCTGGCTGCGGCTCGACGGCCTGTCCGACGAGGTCGCCGCGGGGCGCATCTCCGACCTGCGCGAACGGCTCGCGCCGGCGACGGTGACCGTCCTCGACGCGCCCGCGGCGGTGCGCGAGGGCGTCGACCCCTGGGGCCCGGTCGATCCGACCCGCCTCGCGCTCATGCGCAGCGTGAAGGCGCGCTTCGACCCGACCGGGACCTGCGCGCCCGGGCTCTTCGTGGGAGGTCTGTGATGACGACGATGTGGGACGACCGCAAGGCGCCCGAGCCCGACCTCATCGCCGACTGCGTGCACTGCGGCTTCTGCCTGCCGACCTGCCCGACCTACGTGCTGTGGGGCGAGGAGATGGACTCCCCGCGCGGCCGTATCCAGCTCATGGACCTCGGTCACGAGGAGGGGACGTCGCTCTCCGGCGAGGTCGTCATGCACCTCGACAACTGCCTCGGCTGCATGGCCTGCGTGACCGCGTGCCCGTCCGGAGTGCAGTACGGCAAGCTCATCGAGGACGCCCGCCAGCAGGTCGAGCGCCAGGTCAGGCGACCCCGGCTGGAGCGTCTGTACCGCCGGCTCATCTTCGAGCTGTTCCCGCACCCCGGGCGGCTTCGGGCGCTCTCCCCGATGCTCGTCGCGCAGCGGCGGCTGGGGCTCACGAAGTACGCCGCGAAGGTGCCCCGGCTCGGCACGCTCGCCGGCCTCGCGCCGGAGGTCACGATCCGGCAGGCCCTCAAGGTGCTGCCCAAGGTCACGAAGGCCAAGGGCGAGCGCCGCGCGACCGTCGGCTTCCTGCAGGGCTGCGTCCAGCGCGTCTTCTTCGGCGACGTCAACCAGGCGACGCTCGACGTGCTGGCCGCGGAGGGCTTCGAGGTCCATGCGCTGCGCGAGCCGCGCTGCTGCGGCGCGCTGCAGCTGCATGCCGGCGAGGACGCCGCGGCGATGGAGCTGGCGAAGGCGACGATCGAGGCCTTCGAGGACTTCGACGTCGTCGTCACGAACGCGGCGGGCTGTGGCTCGGCGATGAAGGACTACGCCCACGCGCTGCGCCAGGAGCCGGGTTGGGGCGAGCGGGCGGAGGCGTTCTCCAAGAAGGTCCGCGACATCTCCGAGCTGCTCACCGAGTACGAGCCGCGCGCCGAGCGCCATGCCGTCGGCCTGGACCGCGTCGCCTACCACGACGCGTGCCACCTCGCCCACGCGCAGGGCATCCGCGCGCAGCCGCGCGCCCTGCTGCGCGCGATCCCGGGTCTGGAGGTCGTCGACCCCGCAGGCTGGGAGATCTGCTGTGGCTCCGCCGGCGTCTACAACCTGCTCAACCCCGAGCCCGCCCGCGAGCTCGGGTTGCGCAAGCTCGAGAACCTCCGCGCGACCGGCGCCGAGGTGATCGTCGCGGCCAACCCGGGCTGCGCGCTGCAGATCAACTCGGTCGCGACCGAGCGCGGCGAGCCACTGCGCATCCTGCACCCGATCGAGGTGCTCGCCGCATCCATCACGAAGAGGAGCCTGACGACATCATGAGCACGACCTCGACGAGCGGCGTGACGCTGCACGGTGAGCTGGGCCCCGACGCGGAGCGTGTCCTGACCCCCGACGCACTCGCCCTGGTCGCCGACCTGCATCGCACGTTCAACCATGAGCGCGAGCGCCTGCTGGGCCGGCGCCTGGAGCGCCAGGACGCGATCGCCAAGGGCGGCACGCTGGACTTCCTCGAGGAGACCGAGGAGATCCGTGCCGGCGACTGGAAGGTCGCCGATCCGCACCCGTCCTACCTGGATCGCCGGGTGGAGATCACGGGTCCGACGTCGCGCAAGATGGTCATCAACGCGCTGAACTCGGGCGCGAAGGGGTTCATGGCGGACTTCGAGGACGCCAACTCGCCGACCGGCCCGAACATGATCAGCGGTCAGGCGAACCTCACGGAGGCGATCGAGGGGACGATCGAGCATTCCGAGAACGGCAAGGAGTACGCGCTGAACGAGGAGGTCGCCACGCTGCTGATCCGTCCGCGCGGCTGGCATCTCATCGATCGTCACATCACGGTCGACGGCGGCCCGGTCTCCGGGTCGCTGATGGACGCGGGGCTGTACCTGTTCCACAACTCCCAACGGCTCATCGACAAGGACAAGACGCCGCTGCTGTACCTGCCGAAGATGGAGAGCCACCTCGAGGCGCGGCTGTGGAACAGCGTCTTCGAGCACGTGCAGGACGCCGTCGGGGTGCCGCGTGGGTCGGTCCGCGCGACGGTCCTCATCGAGACGATCCCGGCTGCGTTCGAGATGGACGAGATCCTGTATGAGCTGCGCGACCACTCCGGCGGGCTGAACGCCGGCCGCTGGGACTACATCTTCTCGTTCATCAAGACGTTCCGCGAGCGCCCGGAGGCGATCCTGCCCGACCGCGCGAAGGTCACGATGACCGTGCCGTTCATGCGCGCATACACCGAGCTGCTGGTGCAGACCTGCCACAAGCGCGGGGCGTTCGCGATGGGCGGCATGTCGGCGTTCATCCCGAGTCGCAAGGACCAGTCGATCAACGAGAAGGCCTTCAAGCAGGTCGCCGACGACAAGAAGCGCGAGGCGACCGACGGCTTCGACGGGTCGTGGGTCGCGCACCCCGACTCGGTGCCGGTCGCGATGGAGCAGTTCGACGCGGTCCTCGGGCGACCGCCCCAATCAGATCGACAAGCAGCGCCCGGACGTGCACGTCACGGCGAAGGAGCTGCTGGACGCCTCCTCGGCGGGTGACCAGCGCACCGAGGACGGCCTGCGCGCGAACGTCAACATCGGCATCCAGTACATCTCCTCCTGGCTGCGCGGCAACGGCGCCGCCGGGATCTTCAACCTCATGGAGGACGCCGCGACGGCGGAGATCTCGCGCTCGCAGGTGTGGCAGTGGGTGCGCCACGGCGTCACGCTGACCGACACCGGCGAGCGCGTCACGCCCGGAGCTGGTGCGGCGGCTGGAGGACGAGGAGCTGGAGAAGATCCGCACGTTCATCGACGACGACGAGTGGTTCGAGACGCAGGGTCGCCCGAAGCTCTCGCGCGAGCTGTTCGAGCGCGTCGCGCTGGCCGACCACTTCCTGCAGTTCCTGACCATCCCCGCCTACGACGAGCTGACAGATTGACTCCGACTGGGGCGGAGGCGCTGCTGCGCACTGCCGCGGCAGCCGGCGTCGACATCTGCTTCGCCAACCCGGGGACCACCGAGCTCGATCTCGTGAAGGCCCTGGAGGGCTCCGGGGTCCGGCCGATCCTGGGGCTCTTCGAGGGCGTGTGCTCGGGCGCAGCCGACGCCTACGCGCGGATGGCCGGCAGGCCGGCGCTCGTCCTGCTGCATCTCGGTCCCGGCCTGGCCAACGGCCTCGCCAACCTGCACAACGCAGCGAAGGCGCGAACGCCGGTCGTCGTCATCGTGGGCGACCACGCGACGACCCACATCGGGATGGGCGCGCCTCTGGAGGCCGACGTCGAGAGCTTCGCCCGACCGGTCTCGTGCTGGGTGCGGACGTCGGCGAGCCCCGAGCGCCTCGCGGGCGACCTCGCGGACGCCATCGCGGCCGCCACCGCGCCGCCCGGCGGCGTGGCCACGCTCATCGTGCCCGCCGACTGCGCCTGGGGTGAGGCGGACGGGCCTCGCCGACGTCGAGTCGCCTGTCGCGCCGGCGCGCGTCGGCGACGACGCGATCGAGCGCGCGGCGGCCGCGCTTCCCGGCGGCGTGCTGCTCATCGGCGGCGACGCGCTGGCGTCCGAGGCAGGCGTCCGGCCGCCGGTCGGATCGCCGCGGCGACCGGGCTGCCGGCTCATGGCGGAGACGTTCCCGGCCCGGATGGAGCGCGGCGGCGACCTGCCGGCCGATCCCGCGCCTGGAGTACTTCCCGGAGCCCGCGACCGAGTCGCTGCGTGACGCGTCGGCCGTCGTGCTCGCGGGGATGCCCGGCGCCGATCGCGTTCTTCGCGTATCCGGGCCTGCCGAGCGAGATCACGCCGCCCCACCTGCCGGTTCACGCGCTCAGCGCACCCGGGCAGGACGGCGTCGACGCGCTCGAGCGCCTCGCCGAGCACCTCGGCGCGCCACGGCGCCGGCGTCCGTGCCCGGCGCCCGCCCTCGAGGCGCCGGAGCCCGGCCCGCTCACGCCCCTGTCGCTGGCGCGGCGCTCGCCGCGGCCCAGCCCGAGGGCGCCATCGTCATCGACGAGGGCATCACGGCGAGCCCGCCGTACGGGGCGGCTGTCGCTCGGCGCGCCCCGCCACACGGTGCTCGCCCTCACCGGCGGCGCGATCGGCATGGGACCGCCCGCGGCGACCGGCGCGGCCGTCGCGTGCCCCGATCGCCCGGTGCTCGCGCTGCAGGCCGACGGCAGCGCGATGTACACGTTGCAGTCCCTGTGGACGCAGGCCCGCGAGCGACTCGACGTCACGACCGTGATCGTCGCCAACCGCGGCTACCGGATCCTCACGGTCGAGATGCAGCGGGCGGGCATCGAGGAGCCGGGCCCGGTGATCGCGCCGCTCACCGACCTGGGCTCGCCCGCGCTGGACTGGGTGGCGCTGGCGAAGGGCATGGGCGTGCCCGCGGTGCAGGCGACGACGTCCGAGGACCTCCTCGCCGCGCTGGCGAACCGCGTTCGCCGAGCCCGGACCGCACCTGATCGAAGCGGTGCTGTCCTCGCCGGAGATGAGTTAGCGTCACGCGCGCTCTTGTGAACGGGTCGCCGCGTCGGCGGGCGGGTGCGCGCATCTCCCGCCCGCCGAGGTCGGCCTCGAGCCCGACCCGCCGGCACGGTCGTATAGAAGATAGGATCTCGCGGGTCCGGAACCGCGGGAGAGGGGTTGGCATGGGTTCGTCCCGGCGCAGCGTCGTCGTGCTCGGCTCCGGAGCGGCAGGGATGGCGGCAGCCGCCGGCGCCGCAGTGAACGGGGCGAAGGTGACGCTGCTCGAGGCCGCGAGCCATCTCGGCGGGACGACCGCCACGTCCGGGGCCGGGATGTGGATCCCGGCCAATCCCTGGGCAGCGGCGTACGGCGTGCAGGACAGCCCGGACGAGGCCGTCCGCTACCTGCGCGCCATCGCCGGCGAGGGGACCGATCCCGCGGTCCCGGAGGCGTTCGTGCGCGACTCCGTGCGGGTCGTGCAGGACATCGAGGCGCGCACGCCCATCCGCTGGCAGCACCTCATCGAGTTCCCCGACTACCACGCCGAGATCGACGGCGGCAGCCTCCACGGGCGCTCCATCGAGATCGGGCTGACCCAGGTCCCGCTCGAGGCCGTCGCGCTCGTGCGCTCCAACCCGTACGGGAACGCCTGGATGACGATCATGGAGGAGGAGCTCTCCGGCCCGCCCGACGCGGCCGAGGTGCTGCGGCGCCAGCGCGAGGGCCTCGTCTCGCGCGGTCACGGGATGGTTGCCTCGTTCGCCGCGACCGTGCTCGAGCACGGGGGCGACATCCGCACGAGCACTCGGGCGACCTCCGTGATAACCGACGGCGACGCCGTCGTCGGGGTCAGCGCGGGCGGCGAGGAGCTCCGCGGCGAGGTCGTCGTGGCGAGCGGCGGCTTCGAGCGCAACCCGGAGTTCGTCCACGCCTTCCTGCGCGGGCCCATGCACGCGCCTGCGGGACCACCGACGAACCGCGGGGACGGCATCGTCATCGGCCTTCAATCCGGCGCCGCCCTCGGGAACATGAGCGACGCCTGGTGGGTCGCCGGACTCCAGATCCCCGGCGAGACCATCGACGGCGCCCCGTTCTTCCGCATGCTCTTCGTCGACTCCGCGAGGCCGGGCGCCATCGCGGTGGACCAGCAGGGACGGCGGTTCGTCAACGAGTCCGTCAACTACTACAGCTTCGCCCGCTCGCTGCTGGAGCGCGACGCGAACACCTACGCGCATGTCCGCGCGCCGGCGTGGCTCGTCTTCGATGCCGGGCGCCGCGCGAGCCACCCGGTCGGGCCGCTCACCGCCGCGAGTCCCGATCCGGACTGGCTGCCGCGCGCCGACTCCCTGGGCAGCCTCGGGGCGCGGATCGGCCTCCCCGTCGGATCACTGGAGGAGACCGTCGCCCGCTACAACGCGCAGGTCGCCGACGGGAGCGACGAGTTCGGGCGAGGCTCGTCGGTGTGGGACACGTACAGCCTCGGCGGGGCGCCGCTCCGCGAGATCGGCGAGCCGCCGTTCTACGCGCTGAAGCTGCTCCCGGGGTGCTCGGGGACGAAGGGCGGGCTGGCGATCGACGTCCACGGACGCGTCAGGCGCCGTGGCGGGGCGGGCATCGTCCCTGGCCTCTACGCGGCCGGCAACGCCTCCGCCTACGCGTTCGGTGAGGCGTACCCGGGACCCGGCGCGACGGTCGGGCCGGGGGTCGTCTACGGCTGGCTCGCGGGCGAGACCGCCGCGGCCTCGGCGACGTGACGCGCCGTCAGAGGCGCGTGTAGGGGATGTCGTTGTGGATGGCGCGAGCGGCGAAGCGCCAGCGTCCGTCCTCGCGGACCAACGCATCCTCGTAGTGGCCGGCCATCTGGACGACGGGCCGGTCCTCGGCGTCGCGCCCGACGTTGGACCACCTGCTCCGAGAGGTCGCGTGGTCGCCCTCGACGACGATCGTGCAGTTGGTGACGTGGTGGTAGCTGCGCTGCTCCTCGGCGGGCAGGTCGAGGGCCCCTTCGAGGAAGGCCTGGATCTCGCCTGGGCCGGTCGACGCCGGGCCGAGGCTCGTGCGCAGCGTGCCCTCCCTGCTGAACAGGCCGGCGAAGCCGCGGAGGTCGCGCCGGTCGATGCACTCCGCCAGCTCGCAGATCAGCGCCCAGACCGCCTCGCGGTCCTCGATCGCCCGCAGCCGGCTCTCCACCGTCCCGACGTCCATCGTCTATACCCTATAGAACACCGGTCCATCGAGGTGAGGGAGGCTTCCCGATGTTGACGGTCACGAAGGACCTGGTGCTGCCGACGACCGTCGCGGGCTCGTGGCCGCGCCCCGTGTGGTACACGGAGAACCTCGGCGGGCGACCGCTCTCCTCCGCCCTGAACGACCTCACGTTCCGCGAGCAGTTCGTCGACGCGATGGCGACGGTCGTCGGCGATCAGGAGTTCGCGGGGCTGGACATCCTCACAAACGGCGACTACCACCTCGATGCCGACTTCGCGGGACGCTCGTGGCACTCGTACGCCCTGGAGCGTCTCGGCGGGGTCTCCGCACTCGACCTCGAGCGCACGAGCGAGGCGTTCGCAGCCCCGAACGGCACCTGGGTCGGCGAGATCATGGGCGGGTGGCGCTTCCCGAGCGTCGTCGGCAAGGTCGGGCCGGGGACGCCGCTGGAGTACGCCAAGCTCTGGCGGATGGCCCAGTCGCGGGCCACGCGTCCGGTGAAGTTCGGGACGAACACGGGCGACGTCCTGGGGACGGTGCTGAACCTCCGGACCGATCTCTACGACGACGACAAGAAGCAGCTCATGTGGGACATCGCCACGGTGATCAACGAGGAGTTGCGAGAGCTGGTCGCGGCGGGCTGCCGGATCGTGCAGATCGAGGACCCGATGTTCCACAACGCCACGTGGGACGACGACATGGTCGACTTCCTGGTCGACCTCCACAACCATCAGGTGTCGGGGCTGGAGGAGGCCGAGATCTGGGCGCACGCCTGCTGGGGCAACCCGGGCGCGCAGGGGTCGGTGCGCGAGGTGCGCGACTACAGCCGCACGATCGAGATCTACCTCCATCGCCTCAACATCGACGTCTGGCAGATCGAGTCCAAGGGATCCGAGCACGACACGCTGCCGCTCTTCACCCCGTACAAGGGCAGGCTGCCCGTGAAGGTGGCGGTCGGGATGATCAGCCACAGGACGGTGCAGGTCGAGGGGATCGGCGAGATCGCCGCCGACATCCGCCGCGTCCTGGAGCACATCGACGCGGCGGACCTGATCCTGGGCTCGGATTGCGGGTTCGGCCGCCAGGGGGTCGCCCGGCCGATCGCGTTCTACAAGGCCGCGGCGCTCGCGCAGGGAGCGAACATCGTCAAGCACGAGCTCGGGTTGCCCGAGACCTACGTCGGTGCCGCCGACGCCGCCCGCCAGATCGATCCGTCGCTCCTGCGGATCGACCCGCGCTACGCGCCGCTCACGTGAGCCCGGCCAGTGCGACGGCGCGGTCGATCAGCGTCCGCTGGTGGTCCTCCAGCGCCTGCCCCGGGAACTCCCGCAGGCGCGCAGCGAACGGATCCTCGACCGCCGTGCGATGGCCGGTGAGCTCTTCGAGCACCGCGAGCCCGCAGAACGGCGTCACCGCCGCCGAGTAGCCGCCCTCGTGCGACAGCACCAGGCGGCCGGGGCAGAGCTCCTGCGCGACCGCAGCCACGGACCGGGTCATGAGCCGGAACGAGCCGGAGTGCAGCAGCATCCGCGCGAGCGGGTCGAACCCGTTCGCGTCGAAGCCGCATGCGACGACGATCAGCTCCGGCACGAACCGGCGCAACGCCGGCTCCACGACGCGGGTCATCGCGTCGAGGTAGGCGCCCTCGCCTGAGCCGGCCGGCAGCGGCACGTTGATCGTGCGACCCGCGCCGTCACCGCCGCCGGTCTCCTCCAGGGCACCGGAGGGCAGCAGGCAGCGGTCCTGGTGCAGCGAGATCGTCAGGACGTCGGGATCCGTCCAGAACGCGTCCTGCGTCCCGTTGCCGTGGTGGACGTCCCAGTCGACGACGGCCACGCGCCCGACGCCGCGCACCGCTCGGGCGTGCATGACCGCCACGGCGACGTTCCCGAAGACGCAGAACCCCGCGCCCGCCTCGGCCATCGCGTGGTGGCCCGGCGGACGCACGAGGGCGTAGCAGGCCTCCACCGTGCCGTCGAGCACAGCGTCCACCGCCGCCATCGTGCCGCCCGCGGCGAGCCTGGCGATGTCGTAGGAGCCGGTCCCGACCCATGCGTCGAACCCGACCGATCCCCCGACCCCGGACGAGAGGTCTCGGACGAGCTCCAGGTGCTCGGGCGTGTGGAACCGCAGCAGCTCCTCCTCGATGGCGAAGCGCGGCGCCACGGGCACGAGATGCTCGAGCAGCCCCGCGACCTCCACGAGGTTGCGCATGCGGCGCTTCGTCGCCGGCGTCTCGGCCATGAGGTCGCCGGGCTCGATCCAGCCACCGGCGCGCTCGACCGCGGCGCCTGGACCGGGGTCGTGCCACATGTAGCGCTCGTCCCAGACGAGACCGGTGCGCACTACCAGGCCTCGTCGTACAGGGCGACGATCTCCTCGGCCGCGGGGACCCGGGGGTTGAAGCCCGGGCTGCCGCTGGCCAGGGCGGCGTCCGCCATGTCCGCCTTCACGCGGTCGAAGTGCTCGCGCTCCACGCCCTGCAGCTCGCCCAGCCGCGGGACGCCGAGGTCGGCGTTCAGGGCGTCGAGCTCGTCGACGAGCCGGCCGGTCGCCAGGTCGTCGGACGCGTCGGCGTCCGCCAGCCCCATCGACCGCGCGATCGCGGCGTAGCGGGTGCGGGCGCCGTCGACCGACCAGCGCGTGATCGTCGGCAGCAGCACGGCGTTGCTCAGCCCGTGGGGCACGTGGAAGTGCGCGCCGATCGGGCGGCTCATCCCGTGCACCAGCGCGACGGACGCGTTGGAGAACGCCGCCCCGGCCAGCATCGCCCCGAGCATGAGCGCCTCGCGCGCCTCCTCGTCGCCGCCGTCGGACTGCGCACGCCGCAGGTTCTGGCCGATGAGCGCCGCGGCGCGCAGCGCGAGCATGTCGGTGACCGGGTTGGCCTTGGCGGAGACGTAGGACTCGATCGCGTGGGTCAGCGAGTCGACGCCGACGTTCGCGGTGAGCCCGGGCGGGCAGGTCAGCGTGAGCCGGTAGTCCGCCAGCGCCACCTGCGGCATCAGGTGGTTGGACAGGATCATCATCTTCACGTCGCGCGACGTGTCGGTGATGACGGTGACCCGGGTGACCTCCGACCCGGTGCCCGCGGTCGTCGGCACGGCGATGAGCGGCACGCCGGGCTCCGGGATCTTGTGGTAGCCGAGGTAGTCGGGCAGCGCCCCGCCGTTGGACGCCATGACCGACACGGCCTTGGCGGTGTCCAGCGGCGAGCCTCCGCCGACGGCGATGACGCCGTCGGCCTCGTGCTCGCGCAGCGCCGCGACCCCCGCGTCGACGTAGTCGGTCGTCGGCTCGCCCGTGATGTCGCTGAACGTCGCGGTCGCGATCCCGGCGCCCTCCAGGCTCTCGGCGATGCGGCCGGCCACCCCGGAGTCGACCATCACCGGGTCCGTCACGACGAGCACGCGCGTCAGGCCGCTGCTCGAGGCCAGCTCTCCGGCGCGCTCGCTGACGCCGCCCCCGACCTGGATGTCGGGAGGAAGGTGCAGCTCGACGTCAAGACCCATGATCGCCTCCGGGTGATCGTGCTCCCCGGGTCAGACCACCATCCAGCTCAGGAGGCTGGTCGACTGGAGGTACACGAGGATGCACATGATGAGCAGGAGCAGGAGGCTCCATCCCACCACACGGCGGAACAGATCGCCCTCCCGGCCTCCGAGGCCCACGGCCGCGGCGCCGATCGCCAGGTTCTGCGGCGAGAGCATCTTGCCCAGCACCCCGCCGGAGGAGTTCGCGGCCGCCAGCAGCGTCTGCGATATCCCGGTGTCCTTCGCCGCGGCGACCTGCAGCGGGCCGAACAGCGAGTTCGACGACGTGTCCGACCCCGTCACCGCGGTGCCCATCCAGCCGATGATCGGCGAGATGAACGCGAAGAAGCCGCCGGCGCCCGCCGCCCACAGGCCGAGCGTGGTCGTCTGCCCCGACTGGTTCATGACGTAGGCGATGCCCAGCACGGAGGCGACGGTCAGGATCGCCCACTTCAGTTGGACGAGCGTGGCGCCGTACGTCTTCAGCGCCTGCCCTGGCCGCACCCGCAGCAGGAGCATCGTGAGCAGGCCGGAGATCAGCAGCAGCGTGCCTGCCGCGGCCAGCCAGCCGAACGCGAACGTCGTCGTCGACAGCGCCTCCCCGTCCGGGTTGCGCACGTCGAGCCCCGGCCAGGTGAACTCCTGTGTCGGGCTCGCGAGGAAATCCTTGATCGGGCCCCACTGCGCGAGCGCGAAGACCACGATGATGATCGCGTAGGGCGAGTAGGCCAGCAGGATGTCGCGGCGCGAGTCCTTCTCGCCGCCCTGGCGGCGCAGCACGTCCTGCTCGAAGGCGGGGTCGTGCGTCGCGGCGCCCGCGAGCGCGGGCCCGCGGCGTGTTCCGGTCTCCGCCCGGAGCGGCTGCCCCGGGCTCCACACCCGTAGCAGGAGCACGATCGCGCCCGTGCCGGCGAGTGCGGCGACGATGTCCGCCAGCTCGACGGAGATGTAGTTGGAGGTGATGAACTGGCCGAGCGCGAAGACGAAGCCGCCGACCATGGCCGCAGGCCAGGTCTGGCGGATGCCGCGCACGCCGTCGACCATGCCGACGAGGATGATCGGCACGAACAGCGCCAGCAGCGGGGTCTGTCGGCCGACCATCGCGCCGAGGTCGTTCTTGTCGAGCCCGGTGACCTCGGCGAGCGTCACGATCGGGATCGCGATCGCGCCGAACGCCACGGGCGCGGTGTTCGCGACGAGGGCGACGGTGGCGGCCTTGATCGGCTGGAAGCCCAGCGCGATGAGCATCACGGAGCAGATCGCGACCGGCGTCCCGAACCCGGCGAGGGCCTCCAGGAGCGCGCCGAAGCAGAACGCGATGATCACGGCCTGCACGCGCTGGTCGTCGGAGATCGTGCCGAAGGAGCGCCGGAGCACCGCGAAGTGCCCGGAGTCGACGGTCATGTTGTAGACCCAGATCGCGTTGACGACGATCCACATGATCGGGAACAGGCCGAACGCCGCGCCCTGGGTCCCGGAGAGCAGCGCTTGACCGATGGGCATCGAGTAGACGATCACGGCGACGAGGATCGCCACCGCCAACGCGGCCAGGCCGGCCCACCACGCCTTGAGCTTCACCCCGCCGAGCAGGACGAACAGCGTCAGCAGTGGGAGCACGGCGAAGATCGACGAGATCCCGAGCGAGTGCGAAACGGGATCGAACACCTGCTGGTACATGGACAGCCTCCTCCCTAGGAACCTCACCCCTGGGAGGGCGGCATGTCCGGAACGGAGGCCTCGTGAACCCCCGTTGCGAGCGGCTACGCGCCCGCGGCGTTCCCCGCTGCGATCTTGCGCAGGTCGAGCGCCTTGTCGAGCGTCTCCTCGTCGACCCCGTGCTCGCGGGCGACCTCGCGCAGCGTGCGCCCCGACGCGGAGGCGTCCTTCACGATCTCCGATGCCTTGTCGTATCCGATGTACGGGTTCAGCGCGGTCGCGACGGCCAGCGTGCCCTCGGCCGAGCGCTCGCAGCCCTCGAGGTTGGCCTCGATGCCGTCGACGCACTTGCGCGCGAGCAGCGTGGCGGCGGCCGTCAGGAGGCCGATGGAGCCGAGCAGGTTGCGCGCGATGAGCGGGATGCGCACGTTGAGCTCGAAGTTGCCCTGCAGGCCGCCGACGGTGATCGCGGTGTCGTTGCCGATGACCTGGGCGCCGATCTGCAGCACGACCTCGGGGATGACCGGGTTGACCTTGCCCGGCATGATCGAGGACCCCTTCTGGAGCTCGGGCAGGAACAGCTCCCCGATGCCCGAGCGGGGGCCGGAGCCCATGAGCGCGAGGTCGTTGGCGATCTTCGTGAGCGACACGGCGATGACCTTGAGCGCGCCGGAGAGCTCCACCAGGGCGTCGCGGTTGCCCTGCGCCTCGAACGGATCCTCGGGCGCGCTGATGGTCAGCCCCGTCGCGTCGCCGAGCTGCGCCCGCACGCGCGCGGCGAACTCGGGGTGGGTGTTGAGGCCGGTGCCGGTCGCGGTGCCGCCGAGCGGGATCTGCGCGACCTGGGGCAGCGCGTTGCTGACGCGGCGCGCGCCGAGGCGGGCCTGGGCTGCGTAGCCGGCGAACTCCTGGCCGAGGGTGACCGGGACCGCGTCCATGAGATGCGTGCGGCCGGACTTCACGATGTCCTTGAACGCGTCGGCCTTCGTTGCGAAGGACCGCTCGAGCTCCTCGAGCGCGGGCAGCAGCTCGTTCGTGGCGGTGTCGAGCGCGGCGAGATGGACGGCCGACGGGAACACGTCGTTGGACGACTGCCCCATGTTCACGTGGTCGTTGGGGTGCGCGCCATCGCCGGCGAGCGTCGCGATGACCTCGTTGGCGTTCATGTTCGAGCTCGTGCCCGAGCCCGTCTGGAAGACGTCGATCGGGAACTGCGCGTCGTGCTCGCCCGCGGCGATCTGGTCGCCCGCGGCGCCGATGCGCTCAGCGACGTCGCCGTCGAGCAGCCCCAGCTCGGCGTTCACACGGGCGGCGGCGGCCTTGATGCGCCCGAGCCAGTGGACGACCGACGCCGGGATCGGCTCCCCGGAGACCGGGAAGTTGTCGATCGC
Source organism: uncultured Solirubrobacterales bacterium (assembly GCA_963837655.1). Lineage (GTDB taxonomy): Bacteria > Actinomycetota > Thermoleophilia > Solirubrobacterales > Solirubrobacteraceae > CAVVSD01. Next base: position 92,612 of record CAWIOK010000007.1, on the reverse strand, counting down.
CTTGGTGGTCTCTCCACCCCAGAGCTGCTCGATGGTCGCCATGTCGGTGTTCTCCTCGCTGCGGTTTCGATCTCAGGCCTGACCCAACGCTAGCGACAGAACGCCACGAGCTCGCGGGCAACCCCGACGGCGTCGTCGTAGGCGATGAGGTAGCCGGTCCCGGACAGGACGCGCAGTTGGCCGTCCGGGAGCAGGTCGAGCGCCTCCTCGGCCTCGCTGAGCGGGTGCGCGGTGTCCTCGTCGGCCCACAGCAGCAGCACCGGCATCCCGAGTCCCGAGAGCTGGTCGAGCACCGTGCGCTGCGCCCCGCCCGGCCATGCGCGGGCGGCTCGGGCCCACGAGCGCGCGAGGTTCGGGTTGCCCGCGACGTCGGCCATGGCGTGGCGGACGAGGTCGCGCGCCGCCGGGTTGTCGCGCGCCGTGAGCTTCATGCCGCGGTCGGGTCGCACCGCGAGCTTGGCGGCGTGGGCGATCGCGCGGTCCAGGCCCGGGAGCGAGCCGGCCCGTGCGACGGCGCGGACGAGGTCGCGGCGCGCCGGATGCTGCGGCGGGCGATGCAGGCGCGTGGGCATGAGCACGAGGCGCTCGGGCCGCATGAGCCCCGACGCGGCGGCGCGCAGCAGCACCTGGGCGCCCGCGCCGTGCCCGGCGACGAGCGGCCGCGGGCCCGCCGTGTCGATGCAGAACGCGGCCATCACCTGGGCGAACCAGTCGAGCGTGTACGGGTGGCGGGGGCGGTCCTCGGAGTCGCCGTGCAGCGGCAGGTCGGGCAGGATGAGCCGGAAGCGGTGGGTGAGGTGCTCGACGACCGGCTCGAACTCGCGGTGCGAGAGGCCCGCGCTGTGCAGGAGCACGAGCCCAGGCCCGACCCCGGACTCGCGGTAGGCGACCCGCGTGCCGTCGGCGGCGTGGAAGAGGCGGAGCCGCAGCGGTGCTATCCCGACCGCCCCCCGGCCCGCAGTCCCTGCTGCAGCGCGGCTGCCGACGGCGGGTCCTCGACGCCCGCGCCGCTGCGCTCCAGGCGGCGCGCGAGCTCCGAGCCGGTCCCCGACGAACGCTCGATCCCGCGCTGCGCCGCACCGATGAGGTACCCGAGCCGGCCCGCGGCGCGAGGATCGCCGTCCGCGCGGGCGGCGAGGTCGTCGGCGATGGTCGTCAACGTCGTCCCGAGGTTCTGCAGGTCGGCGGATGTCGTCGCCCGCTCCACGCACGCGGACAGGCGCGTGCCGTCGGCGAGCGTGACCGCGTCCGGCGCCCGGTCGAGCGCCCGCTCGACCTGCGCGCGGTCGGTGCAGGCGGAGGAGAGCACCGGGTCACCGGCGCCGCATGCGCCGAGCCACGCCGCCCCGACGCACCCCAGCAGCAGCCACCTGCGGTGCATCCACGCATCGTATCTTCGCCGCGATGCGCCGCCGAGCCCTGGACGGGGAGATCCTGCGCCTGGCGGCGCCCGCGCTCGGGGCGCTCGCGGCGGAGCCGCTGTACCTCCTCGTCGACACGGCCATCGTCGGGCATCTCGGCACGACCCAGCTCGCCGCGCTGGCACTCGCCGCAGCGGTGCTCTCGACGCTCACCGGGCTGTGCATCTTCCTCACGTACGGCACGACCGCGCAGGTCGCGCGCCTGCACGGCGCGGGCGAGGAGCGGCGCGCCGGGCAGCTCGCGGCCCAGGCGCTGTGGCTGGCGCTGGCGATCGGCCTCGCGATCGCGTTCATCTGCCTCGCCCTGGCCGGACCGCTCATCCACCTGATCGGCGGCAGCGGCGAGTCCAGCTCGCTCGCCGAGCGCTACCTGCGGATCTCCGCCCTCGGCCTGCCCCTCGCGCTGATCGCACTCGCGGGCCAAGGACATCTGCGGGGCATCGGGGACCTGCGGACGCCGCTGATCATCGTCGTCCTCGCGCAGATCGCCAACGCGCTGCTGGAGGTCCTGTTCGTCTACGGCCTGCACTGGGGGCTCGACGGCTCGGCGATCGGGACGGTCATCGCGCAGGTCGGGATGGGCGGCGCCTTCACCGTGCTGCTCCTGCGAGCCGGCGGACCCGGGGTCGACCGGCGCCCCGCTCCCGTGCTGATCAAGCCGCTCGTGCGGATCTCCTGGGAGCTCTTCCTGCGGTCGGCGGCGCTGCTCCTCGCGTTCCTGACAGCCAGCGCCGTCCTCGCCCGCGTCGGCGAGCCCTCGCTCGCGGCGCACCAGATCGCGTTCGGGATCTTCATCTTCATCGCGCTCGTGCTCGACGCCGTCGCGATCGCCGCGCAGGTGCTGGTCGGCCGGATGCTGGGCGCCGGCGACGTGGCCGGTGCGGTGGCGGCGGGCAAGCGGGTCATCGGCTGGTCGCTGCTGTTCAGCTGCCTCGTCGGGCTGGTCCTGCTCGCGGGCCGCGACGTCCTGCCCCACGCCTTCACCGACGACCCGGCGGTCATCGACCGGGCGGAGGTGCTGTGGCCCTTGTTCGTGATCATGCAGCCGGTCGCCGGGATCGTGTTCGCGCTCGACGGGATCCTCATCGGCGCGGGCGACACGCGCTACCTGGCGCTGTCGATGCTCGTGGCCGGCCCGCTGACCTACGTGCCGATCGCGCTGCTCGCGCTCGTCGAGGACTGGGGGATCCGCGGGGTCTGGATCGGGCTGCTCGGCCTCATGTTCGTGCGGCTCGTCGCGCTCGTCATCCGGTTCCGGTCGCGACGCTGGGCCGTCGCCGGCGTGCCCGTCTAGACGGGTCAGACCGGGTCGGGGACGTCGAGGCCGGCCCGGCGCATGCCGTTCTCGATCGCCGCGATCGTCTCCTCCATCACGCGGACGCGGGCCCAGCGCTTGGAGTCGCCCTCGACGAGGATCCACGGGGCGTCGGGGACGTCGGTGCGCTCGAGCATCTCCTCGATCGCCTCCTCGTACGCGGCCCGCCGCTCGCGGTTGCGCCAGTCCTCGTCGGTGAGCTTCCAGCTCTTCAGCGGCTCGTCGTGCCGCGCCTCGAAGCGCGCGAGCTGCTCCTCGGGGGACACGTGGATCCAGAACTTCACGAGCACGGTGCCCTCCATCGCGAGCGAGCGCTCGAAGTCGGAGATCTCGTCGTACGCGCGGCGCCACTCCGCCTCGCTCGCGAAGCCCTCGACCCGCTCGACCAGCACACGCCCGTACCACGACCGGTCCAGGATGGCCATGCCGCCCCAGCCCGGCAGCGTGGGCCAGAAGCGCCACAGGAAGTGGTGGCGCTTCTCGTCGTAGGTCGGCGCCGCGAAGGACCGCACGCGGACGTGGCGGGGATCCAGGCCAGCGACGAGCCGCTTGATCGCACCACCCTTGCCGGAGGCGTCCCAGCCCTCGAAGACCGCGCACACCGGCGGCCCGAGCGTGCCGTCGCCGATGAGACCGCCGCACGCCAGGCGCAGCTGCAGCAGCCGTCTGCCCCCCGCCTTCAGCCGCTGCTTCTGCTCCTTGCGGCTGAGGCGCAGCGACAGATCGAGCTCGTCCAGCCGTCCCATGGCCGGTCAGGCGGCGCCCTCGGCGCCCTTCGCGGGAGCGATCGAGCTCGCGATGCGCTCCTCCATCGCCAGCTCGCGGTCGAAGTCGGCGGCGTCTGCGTGGCGGTAGTCCAGGCCGCGCCCGGCGAGCAGCCGTGCGAGGACCTCGACGTACTCGGGGTCGAGCTGGCGCCCGGCGACGCGCCGCAGCTCGGTCAGCGCCTCGAACGAGGTCATCTTCGTGCGGTACGTGTCCTCGGCGGTCAGCGTGTCGTACGCCTCGGCCACGGCGACGATCCGGGCGATGGCCGGGATGGCGTCGCCCGCGAGGCTGTCCGGGTAGCCGCGGCCGTCCATGCGCTCGTGGTGCGCCCGCACGATCTCCGCGACCGGGCCGTAGACCCCGAGGTCGCGCAGGAGGTCGGCGCCGAGCTCGGGGTGGCGGCGGATCGCGTCCCAGTCGGCCTCGCGCAGCGATCCGTCGCGCTCCAGGACGCGGTCGGCGAGCGCGAACTTGCCGATGTCGTGCAGGAGACCCGCAGTGTGCGCGAGCTCTTGGTCGCGGCGCGACATGCCGGCCTCCGACGCGATGTCGCGCGCGAAGGCGGCGACCGCCGCCGCGTGCCGCGCGGCGCGGCCGTCACGCCGGTCGAGCGTGCGGACGAGGCCGGAGAGGACTCCCCACGACAGTGAGGCGTACTGTGCCGTGCGCTCCCGTGCCGTGACGACGAGGCGCGCCATGTACGTGAAGGCGACGATCAGCAGGAGGACGAGCGCGCTCGCTCCGAGGCCGAAGCGCTGGTACACCTCGGCCACGGCCAGCGTGAGCGCCACCGTGAGCCCGAGCGCGGGCAGCAGCTGCGCGGGCGGCCGCAGGACCTGGCGCAGCGAGAGCCCGTCCATGAGGGCCAGCAGGCTGCAGGCCAGGACGAAGTTGACCGTGAGGTTGACGACCGCTGCGGCGGCGAGCACCGCGAGGAACTCGACGCGCGACGTCGCGTCGGTGACCAGCGCGTCGAGCAGCGTGCCGGCGACGAGGGCCGGCAGCCCGATCGCGGCGAGGTTGACGACGAACGCCTGCGGCCGATACCGCTGGCTCACCCAGGCGACGCTCTCGGAGAAGACGACGATCGCGAACGCCTGGGCCGGCCCGAGGAACGCGGCCGCGAGCATGACGCAGACGAACGAGGCGGAGACGTCCATCGCGCCCTGCCACTGGGCTGCGGTGAGCGAGCCGAGCGCCGCGCACAGGGCGAGGATGATCGTGAGTCCGTCGCCCATGTCGTCGTGCGGCAGCACCGCTGCCCACCCGAGAGCGAGCAGAACCAGCGCCCCTGCAGCGGCAAGGGACCAGCTTGGATGCCCCGCCCGGGCTCCGGCCGCCATGCCATGACGTTATCGCCACGGCAGATCGACGGCGTGAGCCCCTGGCGGAAAGCGGCGGTCAGCGGATCTTGAAGTTGCCCCCCGTGGCGGCAAGGGCACCGACGACGACGAAGAGAACTCCATACGAGCGGGTCTTGAGCTGCGACAGCATTTCGGCCTCCAGGCATCGGGAAAACGTCCAGCGACCGTAGACAGCAATTTGCCAAAGCGCACCGCTTCTGGAGCAAATAGTGTGCAAAGCCGCGGGAATCGACGCACTTCCTACCGAGACCAGCCACCCTGCGCTCAGCCCATGAGGACTCTGAAAACCAGCGAAGCGGCAGCCCTGCTGAACGTCAGCCCCAACACGCTGCGCGCGTGGGAGCGGCGCTTCGGCTACCCGCGGCCGCAGCGCTCGTCGGGCCAGCACCGGCTGTACATCCACGGCGAGGTCGCCGCCCTCCGCGACGCACTGCAGGAGGGCCTGTCGATCTCCTCCGCCGTCAGCCGCGCGCGTGAGGCACTCACGGCCGACACGGACTCCCTCGTCGGGGCGCTCAGCTCGTTCGAGCTGGAGCGAGCCGACCTCGCGATGGAGGCCGCGCTCGCGCTGCGGTCGCTGGAGCGCTCGGTGGAGGAGGTGCTCCTCCCGACGTTCGACGAGCTCGCGATCCGCTCGGGCATCGACAGCGCGCCGTGGGCGTTCGCGGCCCGCTGGGCGGACGGCTGGCTGCGCCGCGCGCAGCGCCTCTCGCCGGCACCGGCCCGCAACGTCAGCGTCCTCGTCGGCGACGCGACACGCGACGAGCTGGACCCCGACGCGCTCGCGGTCCGGGCGCTCGAGCTGTTCCTCGCGCGTGCGGGCGCGCGCGTGTTGAGCCTGCCTGTGAGCGGCGTGTCCGGCCTGGGCGACGTCCTCGAGGCCCACCCGCCGACCTTCGTGATCATCGCCGGCTCCAACGTGCCCGACGACCACGTCGCGCGCTGGGCCTACCAGGCGCGCAGCGCGGCGGGCCCGCTCCCGGTCATGCTCTTCCGCCGTCCCGCGCCCTCTGGCAGTGTGCGTGCCACCGCCCGCGCGCTCCCCGAGGGCCCGTTCGAGGCGCATCGCCTCGCGCTCGGCGTGCTCGAGGAGGCCTCGGGCCAGAAGGAGAACCGCTTCCAGGCCGGCACGCGCCATGTCGCGGCGGCTCGGCGGAGGGTCGGCACGTGACCCGCGCGCTTCGCGCCGTCCGGGTCGACGCCCACGGGCGTCCCGTCGAGGCCTTCTGCGGGCATTGCGGGCGGCCGCCGGAGGCCACCGAGGAGCAGCCGTCCACGCGCGTGTGCCGCCGGTGCGGGCTCGGGCTCGTCCTGCAGGCGCCCAAGGGCGTCGCCCCGCACGCGGGCGAGCCGTTCCTCGTCGTCGACTCGCGGCTGGAGGTCTGCGCGCTCTCGCGCAAGGCCGAGGATCTGCTCGGGGTGCCGGAGACGCGGGCGGTCAACCGCAACATCTCCGAGTTCCTCATCCCCGCCGCCGCGGAGAGCGCGAACCCGGAGGACCTGCTGACGAGCCTCGTCGTCGCCGCGACGAACGAGGAGGACGCGCAGACCGTCGTCGTCCGGCCTGTCGGGGAGTTCGGCGTCCGCTTCCGTGCACGCATCGGGCCGTGCGGGCCCCCGCGCGCCGCGCTCATCGTGCTGTCCGAGTAGGCCAGGCCCGTCGCTGCAGCGGTGCTTGCGCGCCTTGAGCGCGGGCGTCGGGGCGGCGATAAGTCCGCCATGGGGAGCGACGCGTGACGACGGTCCGCACGAACGCGGCGGCATCGATGCTGGGCGTGAGTCCGAACACGCTGCGGTCGTGGGAGCGCCGTTTCGGCTATCCCACGCCGCGACGGACCGCCGGCGGGCACCGCCAGTTCGACGTGCGCGAGCTCGAGGCGCTGCGCGAGGCCTTCGAGCAGACCCACAACGTCTCCTCCGCCGTGCGGCTCGCGCGCGAGCGCGGCCCGGGTCCGGCTTCGCCGCGCCGACTGCGCAGCGCGCTCATGCGCTACGACGAGGACGAGGCCGACCGCGTGATGGAGGAGAGCCTCATGGTCCGCTCGGTGGAGCGGACGGTGGAGGAGGTGTTGCTGCCGGGCGTCGACCTGATCGCCGCGCCGTTCGGCGAGGACCCGACGCCCGAGCACGGCTTCGCGTGGCGCTGGGGGAGCGCGTGGATGGCGTCCGCGCGCAGGATCGCGCCGGCGGCCTCGCGCGACGACGGCGTGCTGATCTTCGACGCCAGCAGGCCGCCGGACGTGGATGCGCTGCACGCGCAGGCGCTCGAGTTGCTCCTGCGCCGCGCGGGCGTCCGTGCGCTGTGCCTGACGATCGACTTCGAGCCCGGCCGCCTCGCGCGGGCGCTGAACACGCTGACGCCGCGCGCGGTCCTGCTCACCGGCCGGCGCGCCTCGCTGGACGCCCTGGGCCGGCTCGTCTACGTCGCCCGGCGCTCCGGCACCGGGGTGGGCGTCTTCGACTTCCGCGGCGCGCTCCCGGAGAACGGCGGGTCGACGGTGCCGCGCCTCGACGCGGGAGCTGCCGCGGCGCGCGACGAGGTCATCGCGCACCTGGACGGCGCCGAGCGCTTCGCCGTCGGACGCGCCGAGCGCCACGTGCCTACGTCCGCGTGACGTCGTACGCTCCCGAACCGACATGGCCCTCGTGCCCGGCGACCCGCTGGCCCACCGCGCCCTCGACTCGCTGCTGCGCGCCGAGGCCACGGTCCGGCGTCGGCTGACCGCCGATCTCGAGCGCGAGGGCGTCTCCGCGACCGGGTTCTCGGTCCTCGTCGTCCTGACCACCGCCGGTGGCGAGCTGGAGCTGCGCACGCTGCGCGCGCGGCTGCAGACCTCCAAGGCCAACGCGACGGAGGTCGTGACGACGCTCGAGACGCGCGGGCTGGTGACGCGCCGTCGCCTGCTCGCCGACAAGCGCGCCGCGACGATCGCCGTCACGCCTCGCGGCGAGCAGCTGGTGGAGCACCTGTTCCCGGAGCACACGCGGCGGGTGGCCGACGCGTTCGCGGTCCTCGACGAGGGCGAGAAACGCTCGCTCGCGTCGATCTGCCGCAAGCTGTCCGCCGTCTGATCCAGCCGCGCGCGCGGCCATTACCGTGCGATCTCCCATGCGCCGACTCCTCGCGTTACTCGCCTTCGCGTGCGCCGCGGTGTTCGCGGCGTGCGGCTCCGACACCGGCAAGCCCGGGACCCCCGCGGCAGACACCGACGACACGCCGGCGCTGACGACGCCGCAGATGACGACCGAGACCGCGCCCGGCGACGCACCGGTGCGCACGGACGACGACGAGCCCGACGTCGAGGTCGTCGCGCGCGGGCTCGACGTCCCCTGGGACCTGGCGTTCCTGCCCGGCGGCGGCGGTGCGCTGGTGACCGAGCGCCCTGGGCGCGTCCGCCTCATCGACGGCGACGGGCGGCTGCAGGCCGAGCCCGTGGCCGAGGTCGACGTCCAGGCGAAGGGCGAGGCCGGGCTCATGGGCATCGCCCTCGATCCCGAGTTCGCCGAGGACGAGCCGTACGCGTACATGATGGCGACGGTCGGCGGGACGAACCAGCTGCAGCGCTGGGAGTGGGATGACGGCCGCCTCGAGCGCGACGCCGTCCTCATCGACGACATCCCCGGCGCCCCCAACCACGACGGCGGCACGCTGCGCTTCGGCCCCGACGGCGACCTCTACGTCCCCACCGGCGACGCGGGTAGGAAGGAGCGCTCGCAGGATCGCGCGACGCTCGCGGGCAAGATCCTGCGCCTGACGCCCGCGCAGTACCGCGGCGACGGCCCCGTCGACGACCCGACGATGTTCACCATCGGGCACCGCAACCCCCAGGGCCTGTCGTGGCAGCCGGGCACCGGCAGGCTCTTCGCCACCGAGCACGGCCCCAGCGGCTGGGATGGCCCCGGCGGCGACGACGAGGTCAACCTCGTGCGCGAGGGCCGCAACTACGGCTGGCCGCGTGTGCAGGGCGACGGGACCGCTCCCGGCCTCACCGGCCCGGTCTGGCTGTGGGAGGACGCCGTCGCGCCGTCGGGCGCCTCCTTCGTCACGCGCGAGGACTCGGCGTGGACCGGCGACCTCATCGTCGCGACGCTGCGCGGCAGCGCCCTGCGGCGGTTGGACGTCGACGGGGCCCGGATCACCGGCGAGCAGAAGCTCGTGGAGGAGTACGGGCGTCTCCGCGCGGTGGTCGAGGCACCCGACGGCACCATCTGGGTGACGACGTCCAACAGGGACGACTACGGCCAGGAGCGCAAGGGCGACGACCGGGTCCTGCGGGTCATCCCGCCTTCCTAGACTGGACGGGGTGCGCCCCGTCGATCCCCAGCAGGACTTCCCCAGCCTCGAGGAGACCGTCCTCGCGCGCTGGCGCGAGCGCGACGTCTTCCATGAGTCCGAGCGCCGCCGCGAGGGGGCTCCGCGCTACGTCTTCTACGAGGGCCCGCCGACCGCCAACGGCCGTCCCGGCTCCCATCACGTCCTGAGCCGGGTCTTCAAGGACATCTTCCCCCGCTACCAGACGATGCGCGGCAAGCTCGTCGAGCGTCGCGGCGGCTGGGACACCCACGGCCTGCCCGTCGAGCTCGCGGTCGAGCATGAGCTCGGCATCAGCTCCAAGCACGAGATCGAGGCGTACGGGATCGCCGAGTTCAACGAGCGCTGCCGCGCCTCCGTGTTCGAGTACCTCGAGGACTGGCAGGCGCTGACCGAGCGCATCGGCTTCTGGGTGGATCTCGACCAGGCGTACCGGACGCTGGACCCGACCTACATCGAGTCGGTCTGGTGGGCGCTGAAGCAGATCGCCGACAAGGGCCTGCTCTACGAGGGCTACAAGGTGGTCCCGTACTGCCCGCGGTGCGGCACGGCGCTCTCCAGCCACGAGGTCGCGCTCGGCTACAAGGACGTCGTCGATCCGTCGCTCTACGTCCGCATGCCGGTCGTCGAGGACGGCGGCCCGGTCCAGCGCGGCGACGAGCTGCTCATCTGGACCACCACGCCGTGGACGCTCGTCGCCAACGCGGCCATCGCGGTCGACCCCGAGCTCATCTACGCGCGTGTGAAGACCGGCCCGCTGGAGGCGCCCGTCGTCATCGCGGAGTCGCTCATCGAGCGGGTGCTCGGCGAGGGCGTGCAGGTCCTGGACCGATTCCCGGGCGCCGCGCTGGACGGCGTGCGCTACGAGGCGCCCTTCGGGTTCCTCCCCGGGCGCGAGTGGGGCGAGCGCGGGCACACGGTGCTGCTGGCCGACTTCGTGTCCGCCGACGACGGCACCGGTCTCGTGCACACGGCGATCGCCTTCGGCGAGGACGACTTCCGGCTCGGCGAGCGCTACGGCCTCGCCGTCGTCAACCCGGTGCGTCCGGACGGCACCTACGACGAGCGGATCGGCAAGTACGCCGGGCGTTACGTCAAGGACGCCGATCCCGACCTCATCGCCGACCTGAAGCGCCGCGGCCGCGTGCTGCGCGCGGAGGAGCTCGAGCACTCCTACCCGCACTGCTGGCGATCCGGGAACCCGCTCATCTACTACGCGAAGCCGACCTGGTACATCGCCACGTCGACGCTGCGCGACCGGCTCGTCGCTGCCAACGAGGAGGTCAGCTGGCACCCCGAGCACATCAAGCACGGCCGCTTCGGGGACTGGCTGGCGGGCAACGTCGACTGGGCGCTGTCGCGCGAGCGCTACTGGGGCACGCCGCTGCCGGTCTGGCGCGACGAGGACGGCAACGTCACGGTCATCGGGTCCTTCGCCGAGCTCGAGGAGCTGTCGGGCGTCAAGGTCAGCGACCCGCATCGCCCGTACGTGGACGACATCACCTTCCCGAGCCCGGTCTCGGGCAAGACGGCTCGCCGCGTCCCCGAGGTCATCGACGTGTGGTTCGACTCGGGGGCCATGCCGTTCGCCCAGTGGCACGCGCCGTTCGAGAACGCCGAGAAGTTCGAGGAGCAGTACCCGGCCGACTTCGTCTGCGAGGCCATCGACCAGACGCGTGGCTGGTTCTACTCGCTGCACGCCATCTCGGTCCTGCTGCGCGATCAGCCGACGTACCGCAACGTCGTCTGCCTCGGCCTGATCCTCGACGGCGAGGGCCAGAAGATGTCGAAGTCCAAGGGCAACATCGTCGTGCCCTGGGACGTCATCGAGCGCTACGGGGCCGACGCGTTCCGCTGGTACTTCTTCACCTCCAAGCAGCCGTGGGACGGCTACCGCTTCTCGATGGACGCGATCGGCGAGGGCGTCCGCCTGTTCCTGCGCCAGCTGTGGAACGTCTACGCGTTCTACGCCCGGTACGCGCCCTTCGGCGAGCAGACCGACGGCGGCGAGACCGACCTCGACCGCTGGATCCGCTCGCGCGTCGCCGGGACGGTCGAGGAGGTCACCGCGCGGCTGGACGACTACGACGCCACGTTCGCCGGCCGCGCCATCGGCGAGCTCGTCGACGACCTCTCCAACTGGTATGTCCGCCGCTCCCGCAGGCGCTTCTGGGAGGGCGACGCGAGCGCGCTGCGCACGCTGCGCGAGTCACTGCTGACGATCTCGCAGCTGCTCGCGCCGTTCACCCCGTTCATCGCGGACGAGATCTACGAGAACCTCGACGGCACCGAGCCCTCCGTGCACCTCACCGACTGGCCCGAGCCGGCCGCTCGCGACCTCGAGCTCGAGCGCGACATGCGCGTGGCGCGCGAGGCCGTGACGCTGGGCCTGCGGGCGCGCGCTGCGGCCAAGATGAAGCTGCGCCAGCCGCTGCACGAGGCCGTCGTGGTCGCCGCCGGGGTCGAGCGCGACGCGATCGAGCGCCTGGAGGACATCGTGCGCGGCGAGCTCAACGTGAAGGCGCTGCGGATGGTCGGCGCCGCCGACGAGCTCGGCGACCTCGAGCTCAAACCCAACTACCGCGCGCTCGGGCCGCGCTTCGGCAAGGCGATGCCGCAGGTCGCGGCCGCGGTCGCCGCGCTGGAGGCGCGCCGCGCCGCCGAGCGGCTGCGCGACGGCGGGTCGGTCGGGATCAACGTCGACGGCCACGAGCACCAGCTCACCGGCGACGACCTCGTCGTCGCGATGGCGCCGCTGGAGGGCTACCAGCTCGAGCGCGAGGGCTCGCACGCCGTGGCGCTGGAGCTCACGCTCGACGAGGATCTGCGCCGCGAGGGCCTGGCGCAGGAGATCGTCCACGCGATCCAGAACGCGCGGAAGGCGACCGGCCTGGCCGTCGAGGACCGCATCGCACTGACGCTCGGCGGCGATCCGGGGCTGCTCGACGTCGCGCGCGCCTTCGAGGCGCACGTGGCGGGCGAGACGCTCGCCGTGCAGGTGATCTACGACGGCGATCACGTCGGCGAGGCGGCGAGAATCGAGGGCCGCGAGCTGCGTATCGCGGTCGCGCGCCAGTCGGGATAGCAACCGGAGGTGCGGGTACCCGCACCTGAAAGGTGCGGGTTCGCTCCGCGAATCATGCCGATGACCCCAGCGATGAGTCTGCGATCGACTGGAAGTCTTCTGGACATGGATGCAACCGGCCCCTCCCCCGATCTCCGGATCGCGCTCGAGCCCCGGGCGATCGCACGCCGGCTGGCCATCCCGGCGGCCTTCGCCGTGATCGCGGCGGCGGCGCTCGTCGTCGCCGGCGGGCCGCTGCAGACCTTCGCGGACGCGCTGCGCCGCGCCCTCGACGCCGACCCGCGCTGGGTCGTCGCCGGGGTCGGGTTCGAGCTCGCCTCCTTCGCGGGGTACGTCCTGCTGCTCTGGCTCATCGCGGGCCGCGCGTCGCGGCGGATGAGCCTCCGCGCGAGCACCCAGATCACGCTCGGCGGCGCGGGCGTCACGCGGCTGCTGCCGACGGCGGGCGTCGGCGGCGCGGCCCTCACGCTGTGGGCGCTTCGACGGTCGGGGCTGAGCACGAAGGACGCTGCTCGCACGCTCTTCGCGTTCCTCGTCACGCTGTACAGCGTGTTCCTCGCCGCGATCGCCATCTCCGGCGGGCTGCTGGCCACGGGCGCGGTCGACGCGAACGGCTCGGCCGCCGTCGCCGTCGTGCCGGGCGCTCTGGCTGCGCTTGCGATCGTCGCGTGCCTGGCGCTGGGCCACCGCGCACGCAACCAGGCCGACGCGCTGCGCCCGGGCCGCGTCGGCGCGCTGCTGTCGGGCGGCCGGCTCATCGGCGGCGGCGTCCGCGACGGCCTCGTCATGCTGCGGCGGCCCGACCCGCGGATGCTCGGCGCGCTCGCGTGGTGGACCTTCGACGCCGCCGTCCTGTGGGCGATGCTGCACGCGTTCGGGGCGCCCCCGTCGCTGGCCGTGGTCGCGCTGGCGTACTTCGTCGGCCAGGCCGGCAACACACTCCCGATCCCGGGCGCCGTCAGCGGCGGCATCGTCGGCGTGCTCGTGGCCTTCGGCGTCGGCGCGGACGTGGCGCTCGCGTCTGTCCTCGCCTACCGCTCCGTCGCGATCTGGCTGCCGGCCGGCATCGGCCTGGCGACGATCCCGTCCCTGCGCGCGACGCTGGCCCGCTGGAAGGCCGAGGATGTGCTCGGCTCCGCCGAGCATTGGCAGAACGGCGCAGAGCGCCGCTCTGCCGGCGCCCGCCAGGGTCGCGAGGACGATGTGCTCGGCTCCGCCGAGCATTGGCAGAACGGCGCAGAGCGCCGCTCTGCCGGCGCCCGCCAGGGTCGCGAGGACGATGTGCTCGGCTCCGCCGAGCATTGGCAGAACGGCGCAGAGCGCCGCTCTGCCGGCGCCCGCCAGGGTCGCGAGGACGATGTGCTCGGCTCCGCCGAGCATTGGCGCTCTGCCGGCGCCCGCCAGGGTCGCGAGTCGGTCTCCCCCGCCCGCAGCAGGCCGGCCCGCGAGCCGGTCGCGGCTTGAACGGCGAAGACTCCGTCTTCGCGTACGAGGAGCAAGCTCCTCGTAGGGCCTGGAGCCACGAATGAAGCTGGCCGAGGACCCCGGGCCCGCCGAGGAGCCCGCCGGCGGGCCGCCGATCAAGCTGCTCATCGCCGTCGCGGTCGTCGCGGGCGTCGCCTACGGGCTGGTGCTCGCGGGCGTCGTCGAGCTACCGGACTTCCCGAAGCTGCTGCGCGACCTGTCGGACACGCTCGGGGTCTGGACGTACGCACTGGTCGGCGCGCTCGCGTTCCTGGAGACCGGGGCGTTCGTCGGCCTCGTCGCGCCGGGTGAGACGGCGCTGGCGCTCGGCGGCGTCGTCGCAGCCTCGGGTGACGTCTCGCTGTGGATCATGATCCCGATCGCCTGGCTGTGCGCCGCCGCGGGCGACCTCACGAGCTTCATCCTCGGCCGCCGGCTCGGGACGCCGTGGCTCGACCGCCACGGCCCGCGCTTCGGGATCAGCATCGCGCGCCGCGAGCAGGTCCAGCGCTTCCTCGACAAGTACGGGCCGCGGGCGATCCTCATCGGCCGGTTCATCGGGATCGTGCGCGCGGTCGCGCCGTTCCTCTACGGGTCGTCGGGCATGAAGCTGCGGACGTTCCTGCCCTGGAGCCTGCTCGGGACGTTCGTGTGGGCGACGGCGTTCACGTTGGTCGGCTACGTGTTCCACCGATCCTTCGAGAGGGCGGCGGACACGCTGGCACATGGCGCGCTCGCGTTCGCGGTGATCGTCGCGGTCGGCCTCCTGATCCGCGCGTACGTGCAACGACGGCGTGCCAAGTCCGTCGCGTAGGGGGCGAGCTCCGGCACTCCCCGACCTCGCTGCATCACGACCATCGATGCAGGGAGGACCCATGGACACCGATCGACTCGGCGAGCTCCTCGCGCGCGTCCCCGCGGGGCGCTGGGTGAGCTACGGCGACATCGCACGGGCGCTCGGCGAGCACCCGGCCGCCGCGCGGAGGCTCAACGGCGAGCTCACGCGCCTGGCGCCACCGGGCGCGCACCGCGTGCTGCGCTCCGACGGCACCGTCGCGGCGACGGCGCTCGGCGAGCCCGACGCCGTCCGTGCGCGGCTGGAGGCTGAGGGGCTCGCCTTCGACGGCGACCGGGCGGAGCCGGCTGCGCGCCTGGCGCTCTCCTGAACGACGAGAGGCCCGCCACAGGCGGGCCCCTCTGGAAGTCCGGGCCGCTACTCGCTGACCGCGAGTGCGGGCTCGATCTCTGCCTCGAGCTTGCGCTTCGGGTAGGCCCCGACGATCTTCTTCGCCACCTGGCCGTTCTTGAAGAGGATCATCGTGGGGATCGAGAGGACGTCGAACGCGGCAGCCGTCTGCTGGTTGTCGTCGACGTTGAGCTTCACGATCCGCAGGTCGGGGCGCTCGCTGGCGATCTCCTCGAGGACCGGCGCGACGACACGGCACGGGCCGCACCATGGGGCCCAGAAGTCGACCAGCACCGGGGCATCGGACTCGATGACCTCGGCCTGGAAGTTCGCGTCGCTCACGTCTTGGAGGGTGCCGGCCATGCTCGCTCCTTGTTGGGGTCCCCTTCACTATACAAAGTGAAGCGCGACCGCCGGTTGGGGGGGACGCGATTGCGTCTACCCCGGAAGCAGTGCCACCAGCAGGTGCGGTGACACGTACGTCTCGACGACCGCGGCGACCACGATGACCGGAAACGCGATGGCCGTCGTCACGAGTGTGGCGGCGAGCATCTCGTCCCACCTGCCGCGGCGGCTGAGCAGGATCCACGCGGCCAGCGGCAGGAACACCGCGGTGAGCTCGGGCAGGGCGTGCGGCAGCACCGTGAGCAGCAGAAGACCCGGGCTGATCCCGATCTGCGCCGATATCGACGACGCGCCGTGCGCCAGGACGAGCGCCTGCGTCACGAGCGAGAACAGCGTCGCTGCGCTGACGAAGGCGATCGCCAGCGCGCCGGCCCGATCGTGCAGCGCGCGGACCCAGCCGCGGTAGCGAGCGGCCTCCGCGGGCATCTCGCTGCGGGCGATGTAGCCCGCCAGGCAGGACAGCGAGTGCAGCGCGAGGACGAGCGAGTTGCGGAAGACGAGGAACGTGACGTGCCCGAGGCGTGGCTGGGCGTTCACGCCGATCACGGCGAGCGGCGTCGCGTCCGGGGTCATCCCCCGGGCGAGCACCCAGACGGACGCGAGAAGCGCCAGGGCGACGGCGAGGCTGCCGGCCACCCAGCCGCGCAGGACGCGCCAGGGGGCGGCCTCCCAGCGGCGCAGCGTCGCGCGGGTGACGGCGCTTCCCTGGACGAGCGCGAGATCGTTGAGGCGCATGCACCTCTCTGATCGGCTGGCGCGCGCGCAAGGCGCACCGAGGGTCAGCGCATGTGCGACATCGCGCGCATGTGCACGCCAAGCGCCCGGCCGCGACGCCCCCATCGCAGCCGCGGCACGAGCACGACGGCCTCCAGCGCGATGCGCCACGACATCTTCGAGCGCCCGAGGTCGCGGTCGCGGAAGGTGATCGGCACCTCGACGACGCGGAAGCCCGCCTGTGCGGCCCGGTAGGTCAGCTCGATCTGGAAGACGTAGCCGTGCGAGCGCGCCTCGGCCAGGTCGATGGCCTCCAGGACCTCCCGGCGGAAGCACTTGAAGCCGCCGGTGAGGTCGCGCAGCTGCAGGCCGAGCATCCGCCGCGCGTAGGCCGACCCCGCGCGGCTGATCACCTGGCGCACCGGGCCCCAGTGGGTGACCCCGCCGCCGGGGACGTAGCGCGAGCCGAGCACGAGGTCGGCGTCGTGCGCGGCCGCGACGAGGCGCGGGATGTCGTTCGGGTCGTGCGAGAGGTCGGCGTCCATCTCCAGGACGAGCGTCGCCCCGCCGCGCAGCGCCTCGTCGAACCCGGCCAGGTACGCCGGTCCGAGACCCTCGCGCTCGGTGCGGTGCAGGACGCCGACGGCCGGGAGCTCGGCGGCGAGGGCGTCGGCGATCCGCCCGGTCCCATCCGGGGAGTTGTCGTCGACGACGAGGATCCTGTGAGAGCCGGGGGACGCACGCTCGAGCGCATCGAGTGCGGCCCGCACCACGCGTTCGACGTTCCCGGCCTCCTCGTAGGTCGGGAGGATGAGCCACACCATGGACGCGATGCAGAGTAATCACGTGTCCGCGGTTCTAGGGTGATCGCGTGGCCGATCTCTCCAACACGGCGATCGCCGACGCGTTCGACGAGCTCGCCGACCTGTACGAGCTCGACGGGGCCGTCGTGCACCGCGTGCTCGCCTATCGCACCGCCGCCAAGAACGTCCGCAACGCCACCGTCTCGGTCGCCGAGCTGACACGGCAGGGGCGCGTCACGTCGCTGGCGGGGATCGGCAAGACGCTCGAGGAGAAGATCCAGGCGATGATCGACACGGGGACGATCCCCGCGCTGCAGAAGCTGCGCGACCGCGTTCCACCCGGCCTCGCGGCGATCACGCGGTTGCCCGGCGTCGGCCCCAAGCGTGTCCGCACGATGTACGACCAGCTCGGCATCGACTCGCTCGAGGCGCTGCGGGAGGCCGCGGAGACGGGTCGGCTGCGCGACGCCAAGGGCTTCGGCGTGAAGTTCGAGGAGAGCGTCCTGGCCGCGCTGGACGCGGGGGCCGCCGAGCGCCCGGCGCAGCGGATCGTCCTGCCCACGGCGCTCGCCGTGGGCGAGGAGATCGCGGAGGCGCTGCGCGCGCATCCGGCTGCCGTGCGGGTCGAGATCGCGGGGTCTGCCCGCCGGCTCGCCGACTCGGTCAAGGACCTCGACATCGTCGCGGCGGCGACCGACCCCGGCGCGCTGGCGGGCGCGCTGGCGGGGCTCGACGCGCTGGAGTCCGCCGGGAGCGCGGGCGAGAACGCGGCGCGTGGTCGCGCCCACAACGGTCTCGGCATCGACCTCCGGGTCGTGGAGCCCGACCAGTTCGGCAACCTGCTGCAGCACTTCACCGGCTCCGCGCCCCACAACGTCGCGCTGCGCGAGGCCGCGGTGCGCCGCGGACTGCACATCTCCGAGTACGGGATCCTCGACGACGCGACCGGCGAGACGACGCGCTGCGCGACGGAGGAGGAGGTCTACGAGCGCCTCGGGCTACCGTGGATCCCGCCCGAGCTGCGCGAGGACCGCGGCGAGCTCGCCAAGGGCTTCGAGGTGCCGCAGCTCGTGACCGTCGAGGATCTCCGCGGCGACCTGCACTGCCATACGACGCTCTCCGACGGTCGCAGCACGCTGCAGGAGATGGCGCGCGCCGCGCGGGCCCGCGGCTACGAGTACCTCGCGATCACCGACCACTCGGCCACCCACGGCTTCGGCGACCACGTGACCCCGGACGAGCTGCGTCGCCAGATCGAGCGGGTCCGGGCGCTCGACGAGGAGATCGAGGGCATGCACCTGCTCGTCGGAACGGAGACGAACATCCTCCCCGACGGCCGCCCGGACTACGACGACGAGCTGCTGGCCGAGCTCGACTGGGTCGTCGCGTCGGTCCACACGTCGTTCAACATGACCGAGAAGAACATGACGGCACGGATGGTGGCGGCGATCGAGCATCCGTGGATCGACGCGATCGGACACCCGACCGGCCGCAAGATCTCCCAGCGCGAGCCGTACGCGGTCGACGTCGACGCGCTGATCGAGGCCGCGGCGCGGACGGGGACGATGCTCGAGATCAACGGCGCACCGGACCGCCGTGACCTCAACGACGTCCACGCGCGCGCAGCGGCCGAGGCGGGCGTCCACATCCTCATCGACTCCGACGCCCACGGCGCGGAGCGCCTCGAGCACGTGAAGTGGGCGGTCGCGACCGCGCGCCGCGCCTGGCTCGGGCCCGACCAGATCGCGAACACGCGCCCGTGGAAGGAGTTCGCGGCGCTGCGCAAGCGGGTGAAGGCGGCGGCGTAGCTACGCGAGCAGCCGCGGCAGCAGCTCCGAAGCCACGACGGCATCGACCGCGGCCTCGGAGTACGGCGCCAGCGCGACGGCAGCGGCAGCCGCGTACCCCGCCAGCGGCGCGTCCAACGCCGTCCGCAGCGCACGCGCCAGGTCGTCGCCGACCAGCCGCGCGTCCAGCTCGCGCGCGATCGGGAGCGCGGCGTACGGCCCCGGCGCAGGCGTCGTCACCAGGATGCACCCGTCCGCCAGTGCCTCGAGCTGCGCCAGCCCGTAGTCCTCACGGCGCGGCGCTGTGACGAAGACCCGCGTGCGCCGCAGCAGCGCTCGGTAGGCCTCCGGGGCCAGCCGGCCCGCTACGCAGCACTCCGGGGACGCCCACGGGCGCGTCGGTGCCCGCGACCACCAGCTCCTCGCCGTCGCGCCGCGCGGCCGACCACGCCGCCAGCACGCGGTCGAGCCCCTTCTTCCACGGGTCGGCGGCGTACGTCAGCGCGGCGATGTCGCGCGCGGCGCCCCCGTCCGGCGAGGCCTCGACCGTGATCGGCACGACGACGGCCGGGGCGCGCGGCGACGGCGTCTCGTCCAGCGTCCCCTGCGCGACGGGCACGAGCAGCGGCGACTGCAGCAATCGCCGCCGCTCGACGGGGCGCTGCCACAAACCGTGGCGGCCGGGGCGGTTGGCCGCGGCGGGCGCGTCGTAGCGGATCGCCCCCGCACGGGGCCACAGCAGCGCGGCGCCCATGGTCGAGTAGACGACTGCGCGCGGCTCGTGGCGGCGCAGACCCTCGACCGCCGCGACGCGCGCCGCGTGCGCCCACGCGAGATCGGTGAGCGCGAGCGTCCGCAGCTGCCGCCTGCGGGCGGCGGTGACGACCTCGACCGTCGCCCCCGCGCGGCGCAGCGACCCCGCGAACGCGGCGTCGGAGGCCCGCAGTCCGGCGGTCGAGCCGAGCGAGACGAGCAGGACGTCCGCGCGCGGCACGGGCTAGCCCGGCGCGTGCCCGTTCGGCGTGACCGGCGTCAGGTCGCGCCGGAACCCGGGGGTGCGGACCAGCTTGATCGGGCTCATCGGCGAGGTCGGCTCGATGTAGAACGCGACGCCGTCACGGTCCTCGATGGCCGCGACGGCGCCGTCCTGCCGGCGCCACGCGAGCGCCCAGACCATCGCGAACCCCGCGGCGATGCCGGGGATCTGGGGTGCGATGAGGGCGAGGCCGACGCCCAGCAGCGTGGTAAGCGCAAGGGGCCACAGCCGATTGACGAGGATGCGACTGGGCTGCTGCTCGGGCAGCGAGTTGGTCGAACGCGCGCCGGCGAGCAGCCGCGAGATCGGCGGGTTGGTCTCAGCGCGGCGGCCGAGGTAGATCCCGACCGCCACGGCGAGGACCCACCAGCCCGCGACGACGAACACGAGCAGCGTGTCGGCGTCACGGCCGGCGGCGAGCACGGTGACGACCGCCAGCGCGGTCGCGGCAGCGCCGCTCAGCATCACGGTCGCCCTGAGGAAGTCGACGAAGCGCACTGCCCGCGGCTACAGCAGCGCCTCGAGCAGCTGCCGTACCCCCGCGGTGCCGTCGACGAGGATGTCGGCGGCGGTCTCGAGCTCCCGCGGCGTCTCGTCGGATCGCACGCCGACGCACACCGCGGTCCCGAGCCGCCGCTGCTCCACGAGCGTGCGCAGCCCTTCGAACGCGTCGATGTCGGTCCGGTCGTCGCCCACGTAGAGCGCGGCCTTCAGATCCGCGTCACGCAGCAGGCGCCGGATGCCCCGGCCCTTGTCGATGTCGACCGGCGGTCGCACCTCGAGCACCTTGCGGCCCCAGTGCGTTCTCAGGCCCGCTGCCTCCGCGCGCGCCGCCACCCCTCGTACCGACTCCTCGGCCGCCCGCTCGTCCGGCGCGCCGCGCCAGTGGAAGGCGGCGATCGCGCGCTTGTCCTCTGCGCGCACGCGCAGGCGGCGCAGGTCGTCGTCGTAGGCCTCGTCCGCGAAGCGCCGGATGCGCGCCTCCCAGGCAGCCACCTCGCGGTCGAGCTCGACCTCCGTGCCGCCCGGCCGCAGCAGCTCCACCCCGTGGTTGCCGATGTAGGCGATGGAGCCGATGGCGACGATCTGCCTGGCGACGCTCGCCTGACGGCCGCTCACGCAGGCCACGCTGCCGTATCTGCGCGCGACCTGGATGAGCAGCGCGCGCGTGGGCTCCGGCACGGCTGCGTCATCGGCGTGGCGGACGATGGGGGCCAGCGTCCCGTCGACGTCGAGCAGGACCCCTGACCGCGCGGGATCGGCCCGGAGCGGCTCCAGCGTCTCGCTCAGCGTCGCGGCTGCGGACATGGCCGCAGTATGGCGCGCCCGGGCGACGGCGGCTGAGGGGTGGGCGCCTGGTCATAGGGGCCCCGACGACGTGCTGACGGTGGCGCCGATCGACATGTTCGATCGGATACCCGGAGGTCCGGTGAGGCAGACGCGCCAATCTGGGTATGCGGAGGGGATGGCCCGGCCCGCCCACCAGCCCACAGCATCCGAAGGCCTGCGTGCTCCGCTGCTCGAACTCGACCCTGAGCTCGGCACCGGCCTGTCCGATGACGAGCGTGAACGCGCCAGGGCGCTCATCGTCCAGCCGATCATCGTCGAGCCGGGTCCGTGGGAGGAGCCGGAGACGGGATTCGCGATGCTCGTCGTCGACGGCCTCGTCGTGCGTGAGACCGCCGTGGGGGGCCGCCTGCTCCCGCAGGTCCTCGGCGCGGGCGATGTCCTGGAGACGTGGCCGGAGCCCGAAGGGGTGCTCGCGGCCGAGGTCAGCACCACCGTCGCCGAGCAGGCGACGCTCGTGGCGCTCGATGCGCGCTTCCTCCACGCCGCAGCCCGCTGGCCCACGCTCATGGTCGAGGTGCAGCGGCGCCTGGCGATGCAGGCGCACCGCCTCGCCGTCCAGGGCGCGATCTGCCAGCTGGCCCGCGTGGAGCTGCGCGTCCTCGCGCTGCTGTGGCACCTCGCCGAGCGGTGGGGACGCGTCGGCCGGCAGGGGGTCGTCCTCCCGGTGAAGCTCACGCACGAGACGCTGGGTCGCTTCGTCGGGGCGCGCCGGCCCTCGGTCACCCTGGCCATGGGCCAGCTCGCCGATGAGGGCCTCGTCACCCGTCGTGACGACGGCGCGTGGGTGCTGCCGCCGCGTTCGCAGGAGGTGCTGGCCGACTGGCTCGGCGTCCCGCAGGAGGGGCCGGTGGACTGGTCCTTCGCGCTCAGGCTCCGGCGGGAGCCGCAGGACCGTGCTCGATCGCGCCTTTGACGGCCGCGTCGAGCGCGTTGATCCGGAACAGGGCGACGGCCTCCGCCGAGGCGAAGCGGCGCGTGGGCGAGGTGTCGGGCCCGTGGTGCGTCAGCACGCAGTGCGCGAGCGCGAGTCGCATCGCGTCGTCGAGCGCGGGGACGCGCGCCGCGCGCTCGTCGAGCATCCGCAGGCCGAGCTCGACGTGCCCGAGCAGGCGCCCCTCGTCGCTGAGGCCGATGTCCGCGCCGTAGATGAACTCGCGTGTCTTGCCGATGTCGTGGACGATCGCCGCGGTCATCAGGAGGTCCGAGTCCAGGCGCACATGCAGGATGCAGATCTCCTGCGCCAGCGTCGCGACCGCCACGGTGTGCTCGAGCAGCCCGCCGAGGTACGCGTGGTGGCCGCCGCGGGTGCAGGGGGAGCGCCGGAGGCCGGCGCGCAGCACCTCGTCGCCGAGCATGCCGTCGAGCAGGCCGCGCAGCCCCGGGTGGTGCACCTCCCCGGCGAGATGCTCGAGGAAGCCGTCGAGCTCGTCGAGGTCCCGGTAGGCGGTCGGGAGGAACGCCGACGGATCCGCGTCGGGCGCCTCCACGCGGTCGATCGCGGTGACCTCGACCTGCAGCTCGTCGCGGTAGCGGTCCACACGGCCGCGCACCCGCACGAGGTCCCCGCGGTCGAACCGGCCGGCGAGGACGTCGGCGTCGCGGAACGCCCTGGCGGCGACGGACCCCGTCCGGTCGCGGAGCTCGAGCGCGAGATACGGCGTGCCGGTGCGGGTCACGAGGCGGTCCTTGCGCGTGCACGCGAAGACGGCATCGACCTGCTGACCGGCCTGGAGGGCTGCGATCGCCACGCAGGCATCTTGTACCGTCACCCGGATGCAGCCCCTCCGATGGGAGAGCCGGCCCGACGGTCTGCGAGCCCCGGCCCTCGTCTGCGCCTTCAAGGGCTGGAACGACGCCGGTGACGCAGCCTCCGCCGCGCTGCAGTTCGTCGGGTCCTCGCTGAAGGCATCGCGCTTCGCGACGATCGATCCCGAGGAGTTCTACGACTTCCAGGCGACGCGCCCCCGCGTGTCGTTCACCGAGGGCCGCTCGCGCGAGATCAGCTGGCCCGAGGTCGAGGTCTTCGCCGCGCGTGTCCCACGCGCCCCCCGCGATCTCATCCTCCTCCAGGGGACCGAGCCGTCGTTCCGGTGGCGGAGCTTCTGCCAGCTCATCCTCGACCTCGCCGAGGCGCTTGGGTGCCAGATGGTCGTGAGCCTCGGCGCCCTGTTGGCCGACGTGCCGCACACGCGCCCGGTCTCGATCTCCGGTCTCTCCTCCGACGAGGCGTTCAACCAGCGTCTCGGCGTACAGCCCACGAGCTACGAGGGACCCACGGGCATCGTCGGCGTCCTGCACGACGCCTGTCAGCGCCAGGGCATCCCGACCGCCTCCCTGTGGGCCAGCGTGCCGCACTACGTCGCTGCGGCGCCGAACCCCAAGGCCGCGCTCGCGCTCGTCCGCAAGCTCGAGTCGCTCGTCGGCGTGTCCGTCGACGCCGCCGAGCTCGAGTCCGCCGCGGCCGATTACGAGCGCCAGGTGTCGCTCGCGGTCCAGTCCGACCCCGACGTGCAGGCGTTCGTCGAGCGCCTCGAGCAGGCCGCGGCCGACGAGGAGCTGGAGCCGGAGCCGGGCGATCTGCCCTCGGGCGACGTCCTCGCGCGGGAGTTCCAGCGCTTCCTCCGCCAGCGCGGTCCAGGCGAGTCCTAGAGGACTTCCGGCCGACACACCGAAATCCGGTCCTAGCACGAAACATCGCGCGACTGGACGAATGATCCATGCCTGGCGGGCGTCCGTTGCGGAGTTTGACTACCGCGCGACCGCCTTGCAGGCTATGCTCCGGCGGTCGCCACTGATGGCGACCTGGAGCCAAGGAAGACCCACCGGGCGGGTTTGGGCGACAGAACGAGCTTCGACGCAGCCGCGCACGGCGACGGGAGGTCCCCGGATGCTCAGAATGGGAACAATTTTTGGCAGGTACCGCATCGAGGGGGTCGCGGGCTCGGGTGGCATGGGCGTTGTGTACCGCGCCACCGACACCGAGACCGGACAGCCGGCGGCGCTCAAGGTCGTCTCCTCTGTGCGGACGCTCGACGACGAGAACCGCGAGCGTCTCCTCCGTGAGGCGCAGCTCGTCGCTCGCATCGACCATCCGGGCGTCGTCCCGGTGTACGAGACGGGCGAGCACGACGGTCACTTCTACCTGGCGATGCTGTGGGTCGACGGCTCCGACCTGGAGCAGCTCCTCAGCGACCTTGGGCCGCTGCCCATCGAGCGCGCGGTCGAGGTCCTCGGCCACGTCGCCGATGCGCTGGACGCCGCGCACGAGCGTGGCTTCGTCCACCGTGACGTCAAGCCCGCGAACGTCATGGTCGCCGACTCCGGCCAGGTCTACCTCACCGACTTCGGCCTGACCAAGGTCCTCGACGCCTCCACCGGTCTCACGCACACCGGCCAGCTGCTCGGCACGGTCGACTACGTGGCGCCGGAGCAGATCGAGGGCCGGCCGGTCGACGGCCGGGCCGACGTCTACAGCCTCGGCGGCCTCGCCTACCGCGCGATCACCGGCAGCGTGCCGTTCGATCGTCCGGGCGGCGTCGCGCGCCTGTGGGCGCATCTGAACGTCCCCGCGCCGAGCCTGCGCGCGAAGCGGCCCGATGCCCCGCGCGCACTCGACGCCGCGATCCGCAAGGCACTGTCCAAGTCGCCCGAGGAGCGCTTCGCGACGGCGGGCGCCTTCGCCATCGCCGCACGTGAGGCGCTGGGCGAGATGACCCCGGCTCCCGTCGAGACCGGTGGGATCGAGGAGAAGGTCCCCGTTCTCAGTGGCGCCGCCGGCCCTATGTGGGAGTGGGAGCCGCCGGCTGCTGCGGAGGAGACCAGCGAGCGCAGCGGGCGCACCGTGTCCCTGCCGTTCGGTCGCGTCCGCGCCCCGATGGCCCTCGGCCTCGGCTACGCGATGGTCGTGGCGACCGTCCTCGGCGGTGTCGTCCTGAGCGGCAGCGGCGAGAAGGTCCAGGAGGTCGCGGCGGGCGCCGGCAAGGTGACCCTCCAGCCGTCCGGCAAGTCCGACGGCTCTTCGCCGCTGGCCGTGGCGGAGCCGTACATCCTGCGTGCGAAGCCGTCCTCCGGGGACGGCTCGAGCGACACGGCGACCGCGAGCGCGGCATCGACGGAGTCCGTCACCGTGCCCGCGCCGATGAACCGTGAGCAGCGCCGTGCGGCCGCCCGGGCCGAGGCGCGCAGCCAGAAGAAGCAGAAGAAGGCCGGCGGCGGCAGCAGCAGCGGCGCCGCCGTGACGCTCGACAGCAGCGGGTCCGACGCCCAGCAGCCGGCGCGCCGTCAGGCGCCCGTCGCCGGTCGCCGGATCTCCGGCGGCGGCACGAAGACCCAGAGCTCGGCGAGCACGGTGGCGACACCGGCTCCGGCCGCGTCCTCGACACCTCGACCGAGCACCGGGAGCGCCGCGGGCTCGGGCACGCCGACGCCGGTCGAGCCCCCGCCGACCACGACGCCGACGGACCCGCCGCCGACCACGACGCCGACGGACCCGCCACCGACCACGACGCCGACGGACCCGCCGCCGACGACCGATCCCGGCACGGGCACCGGAACTGGCACGGGTACCGGAACCGGAACCGGAACCGGGACGGGGACCGGCACCGGGACGGGGACGGGGACCGGCACCGGAACTGGCACCGAGACGCCGACGGAGCCGACGACCACCGTCGCCCGCCTGGTCTCCGCCATCAACCGCCTCACCTAGGGCGGGATACCAGCATCCAGTCGCGCTGACGGGGCCGCCGAGAGGCGGCCCCTGATCGTTCCGATGGACGCTTCGCGTCCATCCCCGGCGCCCGTGTCAGCGTTCCGCAGCTGGGCAGGCGATGCGGTAGTCGCAGCGGGCGCACGTCGCGAACGACGGCGTCGGCTCGAAGCCCTGTCCCTGGATGCCGTCGGCGACCTCCAGGACGGTCTCGGTGATCCAGTCGGGGTCCATCTCCTCGGTCGGGACCCGGACCTTCTCGTCGTCGAGGACGTAGTAGTAGGCCTGCTCGGCGGACTCGAGGTCCCACGCCTCGCGCGCGCCGATCGCATACAGCGAGAGCTGCACGTCCTCGCGCAGGTCGGCGACGGAGCGAGGGCGTCCGGTCTTGTAGTCGATGAGCTCCCAGCCGCCCTCGGCGAGCCGGTCGACGCGGTCGACCCGCCCGCGCACCGTGTGGCGTCCCATCCGGAACGTGAAGCCGCGCTCGAACCAGACCGGATCGACGCGCTCGGTGCGCACCCGGTCGTGATAGCGGCGCAGCGAGTCGGTGGCCTTCACGCGCAGCTGGCGCTCCTCCTCGCGGTCGCCGAAGCCCCCGCGCCGCCAGCCCGCCTGCAGCAGGCCCAGCAGCTCGTCGACGGTGGTCCCGCCCGTCTGGTGGTAGCGCTCGAGGACCTGGTGGATGAGGATGCCGAAGCGCTGGTGCAGCGTCGGCTCCTGCGGGATCCGCAGGACGCGCGCGAACTTGTAGCGCAGCGGGCACATGCGGTAGGTCTCGATGTCGCCGGCGGAGAGTGCGAGCCCCTCGCCCCTGCGCGGCAGGAAGGCCTCCAGCGACGGCTCCGACCTGGCCGCCGCCGCTGCGCTGCGCGCCCGATCGTCGCGCTCGGCGTCGACGAGGACGTCGTCGAGCGTCGAGCTGACGAGCACCTCGCGCTGCAGCGGCGACACCGCCGAGAGCAGGTGCTGGTTGATCCCGGGCAGCGCGTCGGCGACCGACTGGCCGGCTGGACGCTCCAGGAGCGCGGCGACCTTGAGGATCTCGAGGTACCGGGCGACGGCGTGTGTCACGTCGAGGTCGGTGTCGAAGCGCAGCTCACTGAGGCCGCGCGAGGTCCGCTGGACGTCGCCCAGCAGCTCGTCGCGGAGCGCCTGGAACGTCGCGTGCAGCGTCTCCTCCGGCCCGAACAGCTCCTCCTCGACCGGCTCCCACGACGCGCCAAGGGCCTCCCGCGCCTCCTCCGCGAACGGCGAGGGCGTCCGCGCCGTGTCGGGGTCGGTCCGCTCGGCGTAGGAGACGGTCAGCGACCGACGGGCGCGCGTCATCGCGAGGTAGGTCAAGCGGCGCATGTCGGCGACGTGGGCCTCGGGCGTGGCGGGGGCGTCGATGCCCGTGGCCGCCTCGGCGCGCCGCACGCCGGGCATCCGAGCCGACTCCATCCCGCACAGGACGACGTGGTCGGCCTCCACGGTCGCCGCGCCGGCCATCGTGAGCACGCGCACCGCGCCCGTCGCGCCGCCGGTGCCGTCCGTCCCGCCCGGCTCGTCGTCGCCCAACCCGGCGTCGGCGACCGCCGCGGCGTAGCGCGCGAACTCGCGCGGCGTCGCCTGCGGCGCCCGGCGGACGTACGCGGCGGCCATCTCGGCGAGGCGCGACAGCATCACCAACCGCTCGACGACGTCGGACTGCGCGGTGAACAGCTGCTGCCGGCGCAGGCCCAGGCGGTCGATCAGCCGGTGCACGAAGAGGTCGGGCCGCATGGTGTCCAGCCCCGCGGCGGCGGCGCGCAGGAGCTTGAGGAAGCGCAGGATGCGCTCGCGCGACTCCGGTGGGATCTGGGGGGACTCGTTCGCCGCGACGAGCGCCGCGACCATGTCCAGACGCCGCCGTCGCGCGATCTGCACGCACCGCGCCAGGTCGACGGAGCCGAGCTCGATCGGCGGGCGCGAGAGCGCGCGGACCACGGCCGCGGCGTCTGACGGGTCGGCGAGGAGCCGTAGCCAGGCGAGGAGGTCGCGGACCTCGGGCGCGCCGAAGAAGGCGTCGACCCCCAGCAGCCGGTAGGGCAGCGCGCGCTCCTCGAGGGCGAGGCCGATCGCACGGCCCTCGCCGCGCACCGAGCGCACGAGCACCGCGATCTCCTCCGGCGGTGTCCCGGCCCGGACCAGCCGCTCGACGTGTGAGGCGACGCCCTGCGCCTGCGCGCGCTCGTTGGCGCAGCGCCAGAAGCGCACCTCGCCGGGATCGGCCGCATCCGCCTCGATCGCGCGCGGCGGGCGGTCGGGGATCGCGTCGATGACCGCGCAGGCGCCCGTCAGGACCCGCTCCGGGCAGCGGAAGGAGCGCTCGAGGCGCACGACCGGTGCGTCCGGGTGGCTGCGGCGGAACGCGGTCGTGTTGCGCCCGGCGGTGCCCGCGCCACGCGGGAGCGCCTGGTCGTCGTCGGCGAACGCGCAGACGTTCCCGTCCGCCCCCGTGCCGCCCGCCGTCCCGCGGCCGAGCTCCTCGACGAGGAGCAATGCCGCCGGCGAGAGGTCCTGGAGGTCGTCGACGAGGATGTGGCGATGGCGCGCGCCGACACGGGCGCGCACGTGCGGGCGGTCCTGCAGCAGGCGCAGCGCGCGCAGCACGAGGTCGCCCGCGTCGAGCGCATCGGCTTCGGCGAGCAGCCGTTCGTGCGCCAGGTACAGCTGGGCGAACTCGCGCTCGCGCGGTCGGTCGGCCTCCTCGGCCCAGGCCGCGAAGCGTCGTGCGTCGACCAGGTCCTCCTTCAGCCGGTCGATCCGCGCGACGACGCGTGACATGAGCGCGGCCGGGCTGCCTCCGAGGTCGTGCTCGCGCAACGGAAGGTCGTCGAGGTGCTCGAGCAGCATCGCCAGCCGGTCGGCGCGCCCCAGCGGGACGACGAACGGGTCGAGCCCCGCCTCGAGCGCCTCGTCGTGCAGGATGCGGGCGCAGAGGTCGTGCACGGTGTGCACCGAGAGCTCCTCGTAGGCGCCCGCGATCGCGTCCTCCAGCAGCGTGCGCAACCGGCGCGCGGCGATCGGCGCGGCGACGAGCGCCAGGATCGACTCTGTGTCCGCGCCGTCGGCGACGAGCCGCGCGAAACGCTCGACGAGCGCGGTCGTCTTGCCGGTCCCCGGGCCCGCCACGACGAGCAGCGGCCCGCCTGGGTGCCCGACGACCCGGGCCTGCGCAGGCGTGAGGTTCGGCACGTTGTGAGCTTACGGCCGGCGGCGCGCGCACTCGCCACCCCTAGCATGGAGGTGTGACCGTCGAGGCGACCGTTCTGGAGGCCGACTGGCTGGGCACCTGCCGCCGGGCCGTCCGCGGGCTGCGGGGCGTCCTCAGCGAGCATCCCACGAGCCGCGAGCGGATCATCGAGACGGGCGAGCGCGGTGGGGGCGGCGACCGGACGCTCGTGATCGACCGCCAGGTCGAGGACGTCGTCTTCGCCGAGCTCGAGCGGCTGCACGCCGACGGCCTGCGCTTCTGCGCGGTGTCGGAGGAGCGCGGCGTCGTGGACTTCGGCGGCGAGGGCATCCGGGTCGTGATCGATCCGATCGACGGCTCGCTGAACGCCAAGCGGGGGCTGCCCAACGTCGCGATCTCGATCGCGGTCGCCAACGGCGACACGATGGGCGACGTCGAGTTCGCGTACGTGTATGACCTCGGGCCGGGCGAGGAGTGGTGGGCGCGGCGCGGTGAGGGCGCCTGGCTCAACGACCGCCGGCTCGTCGACGTGCCGCCGGAGCGCCGCGACCGCAACGGCCGCCTCGAGCTCGTCGCGCTGGAGTCCGCCTCGCCGCACTGGATCGCGCGCGGGATCGAGGGCCTCGAGCGCAGCGTGCACCGCATCCGCGCGATCGGCACCATCGCTGTGTCGATGTGCCAGGTGGCCGACGCCCGCGTCGACGGGATGCTCACCCTGTGGGGCTGTCGTGCGGTCGACGTCGCCGCCGCCCAGCTCATCGTTCGCGAGAGCGGTGGGCACGTCGCGTTTCCCGCGTGCGCGACCGAGCTCGGGGCCCCGCTGGACCTCGTGCCGCACTCCCCGGTCGTCGCGGCGCGCACTCGCGCCGGGCTGGAGGAGCTGGCCTCGATCGTCCCCACCGAGTCGCCGTCGTGATCGACCCGGCCCTCGCCGAGCGGATCGCGCTGCTGCTCTCCGGGGGCGGGGGTGACCTGAGCGCCCCGCCGGACTGGTTCGGGGCGCGCGTCGAGCGCGCGTCCGAGCGGATCGTGGAGGTGACCGGCCTGCGGCCCGACGGGCCGCTGCCCTCGCCGGAGTGGCTCGATCGCGGCGCGTGGGCCGCGGCGAATCTCGCCTCGACCGGCGCGCTGCTGAACCCGTTGCTGGAGAGCGTCGGCGAGAACCTCGGGATGCTTGCCGGCCCGGCGCGCGCAGGCGTGTCATACCTCGCGGCGGCGGAGGTCGGCGCGCTGCTCGGGGTCGTCGGCCGCAGGGTCCTCGGCCAGTACGAGCTGACGCTGCTGGACCCGTCGGTGCCGGCGCGCCTGCTGTTCGTCGGTCCCAACATCGACGCCGCCGCGCTCGGAATGGATGTGGAGCGCGACGAGCTCGCCGACTGGGTGATCTTCCATGAGGTCACGCACGCCGTGCAGTTCGGCGGGGTGCCGTGGCTGCGCGAGCACATCTCCGAGCTGCTCCGCGAGCTGCTCGGCGAGCTCGAGCTCAAGGTCGACCCGAGCGCGCTCTCGAAGATGCCCAGCGCCGACGATCTGAAGGCGCTCGCCAACGCCGTGCGTGAGGGCGGGCTGCTCGCGGTCGTCGGCCCCGGCAGGCGCGAGCTGCTCGACCGCGTGCAGGCCATCATGGCGCTCGTCGAGGGGCACGCCGAGTGGACGATGGACGCGGCCGCCGAGGAGGTGCTGCCCTCGCTGGACAAGCTTCGCGCGGCGCTCGACGCGCGCCGTCGCAACCGCCCGCCGGCGCTCCGGATGCTCGACCGGCTCCTTGGCCTGGAGCTCAAGATGCGCCAGTACCAGGACGGAAGGGCGTTCTGCGACGCGGTCGTGGCCGCTGCCGGCGTCACGGCGATGCACGGCGCGTGGCGCTCGGCGCAGGACGCGCCGACGACGGCGGAGCTGCGGGACCCCTCGCTGTGGCTGGCGCGGCAGGGGCTGCGCGCGGCCTGACGCTGCGCGCGGCGGGCGGTCCGCTGCCCGTTGTATGCCTCATGGCCCATCTCGGCCCACGTGCGGTGCCGGGCGTGGAAGAGGCGGCGGGGACGATGTACCGCCGCGTGCTGCGCCTGCAGGGTGGCAGCGGCATCGCGTCGGTGCGCCTGGCGCCGGCGGGCGGCCGCGGCACGCTGTGGGTCGAGCGCGAGGCGGACCGGGCCGCCGCCCTCGGCGCGCTGCGCGCCCTGTTCGCGCTCGACGCCGGCGCGGACGAAGCGGATGCGGTGCTCGCGCGCGACCCGGCGCTCGCGCCGCTCGTGGCGGCGGCGCCCGGCGTCCGCGTGCCGGGCACGACGGACGGTGCCGAGCTCGCGATCCGCGCCGTGCTCGGCCAGCAGATCTCGGTCGCTGCGGCGCGGACCGCTGCCGCGGGCCTCGCCGCGGCGCTCGGCCTTCCGCTGCGCGCGCCCGACGGCGCGCTGAGGCACGGGTTCCCGTCGCCGGCGGCGCTCGCCGAGGCGCCCGACGAGCTCCTGCGTATGCCGAGGTCACGGCAGCGGACGATCCGTGTCCTGGCGACGGAGCTCGCGTCGGGCGACCTCGACGTCCGGCGTGGCGCGGATCCCGCGACCCTGCGGGACGCGCTGCTCGCGCTGCCGGGGATCGGTCCGTGGACCGCCGAGTACGTGGCGATGCGGGGCGCCGGGGACCCGGATGCGTTCCCGGCGTCGGACCTCGGGCTGCTGCGCTCGGCGGCCGCGCTGGGGCTGCCCTCCGACCCGCGGGCGCTCGCCGCCCACGCCGAGCGGTGGCGGCCGTTTCGATCGTTCGCGGCCCAACGGCTGTGGGCGTTCCGACCCCTCTAGACTCAGGTCCATGCCCACGCATGACGAGATCCTGAAGTCCCTCGAGAACGTCATCGATCCCGAGCTGCGGCAGAACATCGTCGTCCTCGGCATGGTGCGCTCGATCCAGCAGCGCGACGGGGGCGAGGTCGACGTCACCGTGTCGCTGACCACGCCCGGCTGCCCGATCCGCAGTCACTTCCAGACCGGCGTCGTCGAGGCCGTCCGCGCGCTGCCCGGCGTCACCGCAGTGACCGTGGCGTTCGACGTGCTCTCCGACCAGGAGAAGGCGGGCCTGCAGCAGAAGCTCGGCCGCGGTGGCCTCCCCAGCGGCGCGCTCGCCGGTGTGGCCAACGTGCTGTGCATCGGCTCCGGCAAGGGCGGCGTCGGCAAGTCCACGCTGACCGTGAACATCGCCGCGGCTCTCGCCGCCGAGGGCAAGAAGGTCGGCGTGCTCGACGCCGACGTCTGGGGCTACTCGATCCCGCGCATGCTCGGCCTGGGCGGACAGCGCCCGCCGGTCAACGACGAGCGCAAGATCGTCCCGATCGACGCGCACGGCATCAAGGTGATGTCGATCGGCTTCTTCGTGCAGGAGGACTCCGCGGTCGTCTGGCGCGGGCCGATGCTGCACAAGGCGCTCACGCAGTTCCTCGAGGACGTCGCGTGGGGCGAGCTCGACTACCTGCTGGTGGACCTGCCCCCGGGCACGGGCGACGTGTCCATGACGCTGTCGCAGCTGCTTCCCCAGGCGAAGTTCCTCATCGCCACCACGCCGCAGCCGGCCGCGCAGAAGGTCGCGCGCCGCGCGGCCGAGATGGCGGGCAAGGTCGACCTGGAGATCGCGGGCATCGTCGAGAACATGTCCGGCTTCACGACGCCGAGCGGCGAGCGCTTCCAGATCTTCGGCGAGGGCGGCGGCCAGGAGCTGGCCGACGAGCTCGACGTCCCGATGCTCGGCAAGGTGCCGCTGACGATGCCGCTGCGCGAGCAGGCCGACGCGGGTGTCCCGCTGGTGCTCACCGATCCGGACGATCCGGCGTCGCAGGCGATCCGCCAGACCGCGCGCGGCATCATCGCGATGACGCCCATCGAGCTGCCGGTGCTCACCATGGCCGCGCCGGCGCCCGCGCCGACGCTGGGCATCACCCTGCCCATGGCGGGCTGAGGCTCCGCCTCAGCCCCGCAGCTCGGCGTACAGCCGCCCGAGATCCTCGACCCGGAAGTGGGCGTTGAGCCCACTCGGGTTGGGCAGCGCCCACACCGGCCGCCCGCTGACGGTCTCGGGCTGCTCGCCCATCGTCGCCTTCGGTCGCGCGAACGCGGTGCGGAAGGCGCCGATGCCGAGGATCGCCACGGTCCGCGGCTGCCAGCGCGCGGCCAGCGCGGCGAGACCGTCGAGCCCCGCTTGCAGCTCGTCGTCGCTGAGGTCGGCCGCCGCGCGCGTCGGCCGGTCGACCAGGTTCGTCACGCCGACGCCGTAGCCCGGGAGCTCGGCGCTCTCGTCGGGGCGCAGGACGCGCGGGGTGAAGCCGGCGAGGTGCAGCGCCGGCCAGAAACGATTGCCGGGACGTGCGAAGTGCAACCCCGTCTCGCCGGAGCGCAGCGACGGGTTGATGCCGCAGAACAGGACCTGCAGACCGGGCCCGACGACGTCGGGGACCGGCTTCACGGCCGCCCCGCTACCGCGACGTGAAGTACTCCGTGTTGATCTGGGCGAAGCCGGCCCACTCGGACGGAAGCTGGTCCTCGGCGAAGCACGCGTCGACGGGGCACGCCTCGACGCAGGCGTCGCAGTCGATGCACTCCTCGGGGTCGATGTAGAGCTGCTCGACCTTGTCGTAGTCGGGCTCGTCCGGCGTCGGGTGGATGCAATCGACAGGGCAGACCTCGACGCACGAGTTGTCCTTGGTCCCGATGCAGGGCTCCGCGATCACGTAGGCCATGGGCGGTTCTCGACTCCAGTCTGATTGGGGACTGGGGATTGTACGCGCCTGCCGGACCACGGCCGGGCGGCCTCCAGCTGGGCCGCCAACGCGAGAAGGGGACCCTCTCCCGCGGGCCTGCCGACGAGCTGGATCCCCAGCGGCAGGCCGCCGGGATGGACCGCCAGGGGCAGGGAGATCGCGGGCGATCCGGTGACGTTGGAGATCGCGGTGAACGGCGTGAACACCGCGCCGCGCGCGAACGTCTCCTGCGGTTCGGATCCGAAGGGATCGATGGTGCCCACCGGCACGGGCGCCTCCGCGAGCGTGGGGCACAGGATCGCGTCGAACGGCTGCGCCCACGTCACGACCGCCCTGGCGAGGGCCTGCATCCGGACGGCCGCGAGGTTCGCGGAGACTGCGTCCAGCGCCTTGGCCGTCTGCCAGACCCACCAGCTCAGCGGCTCCATGTCCCCCTCCACCGGCGCGCGACCCGCGAGCATCGCGGCGGCGGCGATCTGCGACGACACGGCGGGGCCGAACAGACGCGGTGAACGCCTCCAGCAGCCCCTCGCCGCTCCAGGGCGGGTCGGCGGGGACCACCCCGTGGCCGAGCTCCTCCAGCAGCAGGCCCGTTGCGGTCACGGCGGCGACGCAGTCCGGGTCGACGGGGACGTCGCCGAGCGACGGCGCGCAGGTCATCGCGATCCGTAGGCGCCGCGGAGCACGTGCCGCCACGTCGGCGTACGGCGCTGCGGGTGGCGGCGCCCACGACGCGTCGCCGGGCTCGGATCCGGCGAGGATGTCCAGCAGCGCCGCGGTCTCGCTCACGGTGTGCGTGAGCACGCCGTCCTGCACGAGGAACTGCTCGCCGAGCTCGGGCGCGTGCGAGATGCGCCCGCGCTGCGGCTTGAGGCCGACGAGCCCACAGCACGACGCGGGGATACGGACCGACCCGCCGCCGTCGTTGCCATGTGCGAACGGCACCATGCCCGCCGCGACCGCCGCGGCGCTCCCGCCCGACGAGCCGCCGGGCGTCCGGGTCGTATCCCACGGGTTCCGCGCCTGCTCGGTGACGGGGAGGATCCCCCACTCGGGCATGGCCGTCGTCCCGACGACGACCGATCCCGCGGCCCGCAGGCGCCGCACGACGTTGTGGTCGTGTGGCGGGCGCACGTCGCGCATCAACGTGGAGCCGCAGGTCAGCCGCAGGCCGGCGACGGCGCGGTTGGCCTTGATCGCGACCGGGACCCCGGCGAGCGGGCGCGGATCGCCGGGCCTGATCGCGGCGGCAGCGGCGCGCGCGCCCACATGGTCGACCTCGACGAACGCGCCGAGAGCCGGATCGCGCTCGGTGATGCGCGCGAGGGCAGCCTCGGTGAGCTCGGCGGCGGACACGTCGCCCGCGCGGACGAGCGACGCAAGCTCGCCGACGGGTCTGCCCAGCAGCTCGGCATCGATCACGCGTTGGACACTACGGGCCAATACATTCGGTGCGGTGGCGGCGACTGGTGTCGACATGGGGCCGCGCTACCGCTGGGTCGTCCTGGCGGTGGGGGCCTTCGGTGCCGCGGCGTTCACCGGCCTGCGGATGGGCTTCCCTGCGCTGGCACCGGAGCTGCGCAACGTCTTCGGCCTCTCCCTCAGCGAGATCGGCCTCGCGATCGCGGCCCTGTCGATCGGCGTCACCGTCACGACCGTTCCCTGGGGCATGCTCACGGACCGCATCGGGGAGCGCCCCGTCCTGGCCGGCGGACTGTTCGCCACCGGCGCCGCGCTCGTGCTCCTGGCCTTCACGAACGGGTTCCCCGCGCTGCTGGTCGGGCTCTTCGTGACCGGCGCGTTCGGGGGCAGCGCCACCGGGGCGAGCGGTCGCGCGATCATGGGCTGGTTCACGCGCTACGAGCGTGGATTCGCGCTCGGGATCCGCCAGATGGCCCTGCCGCTCGGCGGCAGCCTCGGCTCGATCGCGCTGCCGCTGCTCGCCGGAGCCGGCGGCCTGCAGGCCGCGTTCCTCGCGTCGGCGGGACTCGTGTTCACGGGCGCGATCGCCGCCGCGGTGTTCATGCGCGACGCGCCGCCCGCCTCGCCCAGCGCCTACGTCAGCGACGCGCCCCGCCCGCTGCGCGACCCGCGCATCCTGCGCCTCGGCGTCGCGAGCGGGCTGCTCGTCTGCGCGCAGGCGGCGCTGCTGGGCTTCATCGTGCTGTTCCTGCACGACGAGGAGGGGCTGTCGGCGACGTTCGCGGCTGTGCTGCTCGCCGCGCTGCAGCTCGCCGGTGCCGCCGGGCGCATCGTCGCCGGGCGCAGGTCCGACCGCGAGGAGCGCCGGATCATGCCGATGCGCCGCCACGCGCTGGCAGCGACAGGGCTGCTCATCGCCAGCGCCGCGCTCACGCCGGCCCCGTCGTGGGTGGTCGTGCCGCTCGTGTTGATCGCGGGCGTGGCGACGATGGCGTGGAACGGCCTGGCCTTCACCGCGGCGGCCGAGATCTCGGGGCGCGAGCAGGCGGGCACGGCCATGAGCGTGCAGAACACGATGACGTCCGTGGGCACGGTGATCGCGCCCGTCGCGTTCGGCGCGCTCGTCGAGCTGACGTCGTGGCCGCCCGCGTTCGTCGCGCTCGCGGCCTGTCCGGTGGCGGCCTGGTGGGTGCTCTCGCCTCTCGTGGGCGAGGAGGAGCGCCGCGCGGACGCCCGGGAGGCGCGTCTCGCACTCGCCGCGACGCGCAACGCCGAGCCCGGCGTCGCTGCCGCTACGGGCTCCTGACGCCCTTCTCCTCGTCGGGCCAGTGCCCGTGGAGGTCGTAGAACTCGCGCGCGGCGTCCTCGGCGTGCCGGTCGGAGTGGCCCTTGGCCGCGATGAACACCATGAGCGCGATGGACGCGATCGCACCCACCACCCCGATGACGCCCCAGGCCAGGTCCATGCCGAAGCCGAGCTCGAACACGCGTGACAGGCTAACCACGCAGACAGGCTGCGGAGTGTCGTAGTCTTCCCGGACGGTGCTTCTGGATCGATTCAGAAACCCCCGTGTCGCCATCACGCTCGTGTTCGCGCTCAACGGCGTGCTCTACGGCTCGTGGGCGGCGCGCATCCCGGCGGTGCAGAACCGTCTCGATCTGAGCGCAGGGGCACTGGGCCTCGCGCTGGCCGGCGTCGCAGCAGGCGCCCTCGTGGCCATGCCCCTCAGCGGAGGGTGGGCGGCGCGGGCCGGCAGTCGGCGCGCGACGCGGGTCCTGCTCGCCGCCGCGTGCGTCGCCATCCCCCTCGCGTCCTTCGCTCCGTCGCTTGCGCTCCTCGTCGCCGGGACACTCGCCCTCGGCGCCGCGAACGGCGGGCTGGACGTCGCCATGAACGCACAGGGCGCCGCGGTCGAGCGCCGGTCCGGGAAGCTGATCTTCAGCTCGCTGCACGCCGGCTTCAGCCTCGGCGGGCTCGCCGGGGCGCTGATCGGCGCGGCCGCGGCGGCGGCAGGGGTCGACGTGCGCGTCAACCTCACGATCGCCGGGGCCCTGGCGCTGGCGATCGGGCTCCCGGCGACGCGCGCCCTGCTGCCCGCGTCGGCCGACGCGGCCCCGGAGGGGCGGTCGTTCGCGCGGCCGACACGCGCGCTGTGGGCGCTCGGCGTCCTCGCGTTCTGCTGTCTGCTCGCCGAAGGCGCGGCGGCGGACTGGAGCGCTGTCTACGTCGAGGACTCCCTCGACGCT
This sequence comes from uncultured Solirubrobacterales bacterium, assembly GCA_963837655.1. Lineage (GTDB taxonomy): Bacteria > Actinomycetota > Thermoleophilia > Solirubrobacterales > Solirubrobacteraceae > CAVVSD01. The sequence goes on along the minus strand of CAWIOK010000007.1, from coordinate 55,267 downwards.
CCCGCAGGACAGGCGGCCCTCGCGTTCGCCGCGTTCTCCGCGACGATGACGCTCGGTCGCATCGTCGGCGACCGGCTGGCCGGAGCCCTGGGCTCGGTGCGCCTGCTGCGCATCTCCGGGCTGGTCGCCGGGATCGGCCTCGGTGGCGCGCTGCTGCTCGCCGTGCCTGGCGCCGCGATCGCCGGCTTCGCGCTGCTGGGCGCGGGGCTCTCCGTCGTGGTTCCGATCGTCTTCCGCAGTGCCGCGGCCACGCCCGGCTCGCCCGCCGGCCCGTCGCTGGCGGCCGTCTCGACCCTCGGCTATCTCGGGTTCCTCGCGGGCCCGCCGCTCGTCGGTGGCCTCGCGGAGCTCACCTCGCTCCCCGTCGCGCTGGGCATCGTGGTCGTCTGCGCGACGATGACGGCGGTCCTCGCGGGCGCGACGCGCGGGACCGGCTCAGGCGAGACGGTGACGCAGGGCGTCGCCGAGCCCATGCACGCGTAGAGTCGCCGGATGCCACTCGATCCAGGTGTCCGCGACCTCTTCGCAGGTGCGAACTTCGTGCACCTCGCCACGCTACTGCCCGACGGAAGCCCGCATAGCGTCGCCATCTGGGCCGATGTCCACGATGACGACCACGTCGTGTTCTTCACGGGCCCGACCTCGCGCAAGGCGCGCAACCTCGACGACGACCCGCGTCTGGCGATGTCGCTCGTCGACCGCGACAACCCGTACCGCACGGGGATGCTCCGCGGCACGGTGGTGGAGACGATCGAGGGCGACGAGGCCGCCGCGATCGTCCACCGCATCAGCCACAAGTACACGGGCAAGCCGTTCCCCTACCCCTCGGGGCTGGCCTTCGTCGTGGAGGTCGCGACCAGTCGCCTGTCCGACCTCGGCGCGTTCGAGGACACGCCGACGGTCTAGATGGTTGATGCCACGGCCCTCGCGGCCGGCTGCACGCGCCCCGTGGCGCCGGATCGCCACCCACCGAACCGGTCCGTGCCGCAGGCACTGTCCCGGTTCGATGTCTGGCGCCCAGCATCCACGGGCCACGCACATCCGGCCCGCGACGGCCGTGGCATCAACCATCGGGCCGGGTAGTCCTGGCCCACGCAGCACCACCAAGGAGGTAACGCATGGCGACAGGAATCCTCAGGGCAGTCATCGGCTTGCTGTTCGTGGGCCACGGGCTCCAGAAGCTCAAGGGCTGGTTCGGCGGCTACGGGCTCGAGGGGACGGGGCAGTTCTTCGAGAGCATCGGGCTGCGGCCCGGCAAGCGCCATGCGCTCGCCGCGGGCATCACGGAGACGGGCGGCGGGGCGCTGCTCGCGCTCGGGCTCCTCACGCCGTTCGCGGCCGCCGGACTCACCGGCACGATGGTCACCGCGGTGAAGACCGTCCACCTGCCCAACGGGCCGTGGGTGGCCAACGGCGGCTGGGAGTACAACGCCGTCCTGGCCGCCGCGCTCTTCGCGATCGCGGAGAGCGGCCCCGGCCCCCTGTCGCTGGACCACGCGCTCGGCACGAAGCTCTCCGGCCCCTTCGTCGCGCTGGCGCAGCTCGCGGCCGGCGCCGGCGGCGCCTACGTGATCCTCTCGAGCATCGAGGAGGCGCAGGAGCAGCAGACCGTCGCGTCCGCTCCGGCGGACGTCCACTAGGAGAGGGAGAAAGCAAGAGGGCCCGGCGATAGCCGGGCCCTCCACACCGCCGACAGTTCCCGCCGGCGCGCCGCAGTGCAGCGGGCTGGAGTGGAACTGTCAGAGGAAGTCGACGAAGTCGACTTCCCTACATCATCCCGCCCATGTCGGGCATCCCGCCGCCGCCGCCGGAGCCGGCGGGGTCCGGGACCTCGGCCACGATGGCCTCGGTGGTCAGGATGTTCTTGGCGATCGACGCCGCGTTCTGCAGCGCGGAGCGCGTCACCATGGCGGGGTCGATGACGCCGGCCTTGACCAGGTCGACGATCTCGCCGGTGGCCGCGTTCAGGCCCTCGTTCTTCTTGGCCTTGCGGACGTCGTTGACGACGACCGAGCCCTCGAGGCCCGCGTTGTGCGAGATCTGACGGAGCGGCTCCTCGAGCGAACGCAGGACGATCTTCGCCCCGGTCTTCTCGTCGCCGTCGAAGTCATCGATCTTCACCGCGTCGCCGGCGCGCAGAAGCGCGACGCCGCCGCCGGGGACGATGCCCTCCTCGAGCGCCGCGCGGGTCGCCTGAAGGGCGTCCTCGACACGGTGCTTCTTCTCCTTGACCTCGGTCTCCGTGGCCGCGCCGACCTTCACGACGGCGACGCCACCGGAGAGCTTGGCAAGGCGCTCCTGGAGCTTCTCGCGATCGAAGTCCGAGTCGGTGTTCTCGACCTCGGTCTTGATCTGGTTGATGCGGCCGCGGATCGCGTCCGCGTCACCGTTGCCGTCGACGATCGTCGTCGTGTCCTTCGTGACGACGACGCGACGGGCGCGCCCGAGCTGCGAGACCTGCGTGTTCTCGAGCTTGAGGCCCATCTCCTCGGTGATGACCTCGCCACCGGAGAGGATCGCGATGTCCTCGAGCATGCGCTTGCGGCGGTCGCCGAAGCCCGGGGCCTTGACGGCCACGCCCGTGAACGTGCCGCGCAGCTTGTTCACGACGAGGGTGGCGAGGGACTCGCCCTCGACGTCCTCGGCGATGATCAGCAGCGGCTTGCCCGACTGGATGACCTGCTCCAGGATCGGGAGGATGTCGCGGACAGAGCCGATCTTGGAGTTGGCGATGAGGATGTACGGATCCTCGAGCACCGCCTCCATGCGCTCCTGGTCGGTGACCATGTAGGGCGAGATGTAGCCCTTGTCGAACTGCATGCCCTCGGTGAACTCGAGGTCGAGGCCGAACGTCTGGCCCTCCTCGACGTTCACGACGCCGTCCTTGCCGACCTTCTCGATGGCGTCGGCGATGACGTCGCCGATCTCCTCGTCGCCGGCGGAGATGGTCGCCACGCGGGCGATCTGGTCCTTGCCGGAGATCTCGGTCGACTGCGCCTTGATGTTCTCGACGATCTGGTCGACCGCGAGCTCGATGCCCTTCTTGAGCGCGAGCGGGTTCGCACCAGCAGCGACGTTCTTCAGGCCCTCGCGGACGATGGCCTGGGCGAGCACGGTCGCGGTCGTCGTGCCGTCGCCGGCGACGTCGTTGGTCGCCGTGGCGACCTCGCGGACGAGCTGCGCGCCCTGGTTCTCGAAGACGTCCTCGATCTCGATCTCACGAGCGATGGTGACGCCGTCGTTCGTGATCGTCGGGGCGCCGAACTTCTTGTCGAGGACGACGTAGCGGCCCCGCGGGCCGAGCGTGACCTTGACTGCGTTGGCGACGGCGTCGACGCCGGCCTCGAGCGCGCGTCGCGCGTCCGAGTTGTACTTCAGCTCCTTGTGTGCCATGTGTGTCTCAGACTCCTCTAGGACTGAACCTTGGCGAGGACGTCCGACTCGCGGAGCACGAGCAGATCCTCACCATCAAAAGCGATTTCCGTGCCGCCGTACTTGGAGTAGAGGACGGTGTCGCCGGCGACGACATCAAGCGGGATGCGCTTCGTGCCCTCGTCGTCGAACCGACCGTCGCCGACGGCGAGCACCTCGCCGCGCTGCGGCTTCTCCTTGGCGGTGTCTGGGAGCACGAGGCCGCTGGCCGTCGTCTCCTCTTCATCGATGGCCCGCACGATCAGGCGATCGCCCAAGGGCTTCAGCTTCAACGACATGTCCTGTGACCTCCGAGGGAACGTTTGCTCTGGTTGGCACTCGATGGGGGAGAGTGCCAACGCGTTGCTCCGCGCCACTATAGGGCACGGGTCCGAGCGTTCAAGTAAAAAGCTGGCACTCTCGTCAACTGAGTGCCAGGGAATCGACTTCGTCAATTCCTCAGCGAGTTCCACTCCTGCGCGCGAGTGCTCGTCGCGTCGCGGGAACTCGCGGGCTAGGTCAATTCTGGGCGCCGCCGAAGCCGCGGATGCGGTCGGTCATACCCGGCGGGTTCTCGACGATCTGGCTGAACCGGACGACGGTGACGATGTCGTCGACGGCCACGGGCTTGCCGTAGATCTGCTCGAGGAAGCTCTGCATCTCGTCGTGGCGGCGGAACTCGGGGTTGTCGTGCTCGATGTCGCGCGGCGAGAGGTCCTTGAACTTCTTGACCTCGACCTGGTCGATGACCGCCTCGAAGATCTTCTCCCGCGGGGAGTGCTGGTAGCCAACGGTCACGAGCACCGCCTGGTTCTTGCGGTACTTGTGCGACTTGTCGCCGAGACGGATCGTCGCGGTCTTGCGACCACGCTTGAGCTGGTCGGCGAAGATGGTCGAGTAGAAGTTGAGGACCTGCACGGCGGCCGGGAGGTTACCCGGCTTCGGCGATCCGCGACAGCGCCCGTGTCGCCATGGCCCGTTCGCCGGCGTAACTGAGGGTCGTCGCGGCCTCCGGCAGAGGAACCCAGCGGGCCTCCTCGACCTCGGCGTCGTGGTCCTCCAGGCTGCCCCCCGTGTAGCGCAGGAGGAAGAACGACACGACCTTCGCGACCCGTCGCCCGTCGCGCTGGTACCAGTAGCGGACGTCCCCGAGCACGCCGGTGACCTCGGCGTCCACGCCGGTCTCCTCGCGCACCTCGCGCAGCGCCGCCGCCTCTGGGGTCTCGTCCCCGTCCGGATGGCCCTTCGGCAGCGCGAGCACCTTCGATCCGTCCGCGGCACGCCGGGTCGGGACGATCACGATCGTCTCCCCGGCGTCGTTGACGACCACGCCCCCTGCGCTGAACTCGGTCTCGGATCGCATGGTCACACGGGCAGCTCGGCGGATACGACCGTCCCGCCGGCGGCAGCATCTCCGACCGCGAAACGTCCCCCCAAGGCCTCGACGCGGTCGGCGAGACCCCGCAGGCCGGTGCCGGCTTCGGAATCGGCACCTCCGCGGCCATCATCCTCGATCTCGATGCGCACCGCGCCAGGTCGTCGCTGCAGCCGGATGTCGACGCTCGACGCGTCCGCGTGCCGCACGGCGTTCGTCACGCTCTCGGCGGCGACGAAGTAGGCGCACGCCTCCACCGCCTCGTCGAGTCGCTCGTCGGTCGCCCCATGGATCCGGACGTCCAGCGCGGCGGCGTTCGCCAGGGACTCCAGTCCCGCCGCCAGCCCGCGCTCGGTCACGACCGCGGGGTGCAGGCCACGAGCGAGCTCACGCAGCTCCTGCATGGCGAGGCGGAGCTCGGACCGGGCGCTGCTCGCCAGGCGCCGCACCGGCTCCGGCGAGCCGCCGAGCTGCGTCTCCAGCAGGTGCAGCTGCAGCGCGAGCGACACCAGTCGCTGCTGCGCGCCGTCGTGGAGGTTGCGCTCCAGTCGCCGCCGCTCCTCGAGGGCGGCCTCGAGCATGCGCAACCGGGAGGCGTTCAGCTGCTCGCGCGCCTCGGCGCTCTCGAGGCCCAGTGCCACGAGCTCCGCGAAGTCGCCGAGGCGCCGCTCGGCATCGGCGGGGAGCCCGTCCGCCGAGGCCGACGCGACCAGCAGCAGGCCCCAGGTCCGGCCCCCCGCGGTGATCGGAGCCGCGACGGCGGCGCGGTAGCCGTTGGCGCGCATCAGCGCCGCCGCCCGGCCGCGCACGCGGGCGTAGTCGTCGATCCGCGCCGACCGGCCGGTCCGGGCCACGACCGCGGTGAGGCCGTCGCTGCCGGTGAGCGGGACCGCCGTGCCGACCTCGAAGCCGGTGACGGACTCGCCCTCCTGCCATCGCCCGACCGTGACGGCGACGTCGTCGTCGTAGCGGATCGTGGCCGACGAGCGCGCGCGCAGCAGCCTTCCCGCCTCCTCGGCGACCATGCCGAACACGGCCGCCGGCTCGGGCCCGGAGGCCACGAGCGTCGCGACGCGCCGCAGCGCGGCCTGCTCCGCGGCCACCGCGTCCGCGGTGTCGGAGCTCGGCGTGACGCTCGTCGGGTCGCCGCCGGACAGAGCCGCTCAGTAGACGTAGTTCTGCAGGGCCTGCGGGTCGTGCACCGTCAGGCGCCCGCGGCCCTGCGTGACGAGTCCCGCGCGCTCGAGCACGGCGAGGAAACGGCTGGCCGACTCGCGCGACGAGCCCGCGAGCTGCGCGATGTCGGCCTGGGTGGCGGTCACGAGCACGTCGCGGTCCCCGGCGCCCTCGGTCTGCGCCTGCGAGACCAGCTGCGCCAGGACGGTCGCCACGCGGCTCTGGACGGTCTGGAACGACTGGCGCGAGATCCGCTCGTTGGCCGCGCGCAGCCGGCGCCCGAGCGCGATGACGAGCTTGGCGGAGATCTCGGGGTGCTCGCGCAGCAGGCGCCGCATGTCCGTGCCGCTGATCGCGAGCGCCTCGACCTCGTCGAGCGTCTCGACGGTTGCCGATCGCCGCTCGTCGTCGAACATGGCAAGCTCGCCGAAGATGTCACCGGGACCGAAGTGCGCGAGGGCGATCGTTCGTCCGTCGGGATTGGCGCGGACGGCGCGAGCATGACCGGTGCGCACGACGTAGCACGTGTCGCTGTTGTCCCCCTCGCGGAAGATGACCTGATGGGCGGCGAAGCGGCGGGGCACCGCGACGGCGGCGACGTGGCGCAGGTCGCCGGGTGCGAGGGTCTCGAAGACCGGCACCCGCGTGAGCAATCCCGCAGCCACATCCTCGGTCCGCATGGCCTGAGAATGACACAGCCGCAACCGGCCACCGCCGCCGGTGTTCAGGGCGTGATGTCTCATCCCCGCCTTCCAGGGAGCCTGCTCGGAGCGCTTGCGCTGGTCGCCGCTCTGCTGGCCGCCCCTGCCGCGTCAGCCAAGAGCGACGCCGACCCCCCGCTGTGGGCGACCGTCAACGTCTGCGACACCGTCGCCCACCCGGACACGATCGGCATCCGCGGGTCGATGCCCGGCAGCGGTCGCCGTGGGGACCGCATGTTCATGCGCTTCACAGTCCAGTACCAGGCCCTCGACGGTGGGTGGCGGCCGCTCACCATGGGCGGTGACTCGGGCTGGGAGTCCGTCGGACGCGGCTCCTGGGCTGCCCGCCAGTCGGGCTACTCCTTCCAGGTGCGGCCGGCCGAGGGCACCGTGCGCCTCCGCGGCCTCGTGCGCTTCGAGTGGCGTCGCGGCGGGCGCGTCGTACGCCACGCGGTGCGCGCGACGTCCGCTGGTCACCGCTCGACCGCGGGTGCCGATCCGGGCAACTGGTCGCGCGGCGTGTGCGTCGTCAGGGCGTGAAGAGGCGGGGGTCGTTCGTGATGACGCCGTCGACCCCCAGCTCGACGAGGCTGCGGACCATCGCCGGGTCGTCGACCGTCCAGACGTAGACCTCCCCGCCCACCGCGCGTACGGCGCGCAGCAGACGGGGCGACATGAGCCGCCAGTGGATCATCACCGCGTCCATCTCGCCCCGCCGGACCCGCCGCGCCACGATCGCGGGGATGATCCGCCGGGCGCCCACGGCGAGCGCCAGCGCGACGTACTTCGATGCGCCACCCGTGGTGGGATCCTTGCGCAGCTTGGGGACGCTGAGACCCAGCCGGACGCCGGGCTCCGCGGCGCGGACGACCTGCAGGCTCGAACGCTCTGTCGAGCTGACCAGCGCGCGGTCCAGCAGCCCGTGGCGGCGCAATGCATCGACTGCGCGCTCCTCGTAGCCGGGCAGCTTGAGGTCCACATCGAGCTCGAGCCCGGCGTAGGCGTCCCCGGCGAGGTGCTCCAGGCCCTCGTCGAGCGTCAGGGCGTCGCGGCCGCGCAGATCGGCGTAGTCGTGGGCGAGGTACAGCTCGCCGGTCCCGTCGACCTCGGCGGGGAGGATGTCGAACTCGATCATGTCCACGCCGGCCGCCACCGCGGCGGCGAAGGCGGCTGGGGTGTTGCCGGGCGCCAGGAGGTCGGCGCCCTTGTGCCCGACGCGCTTCACCGCTGACATCCGGGGCACCAGTACGTCGCGCGGTTGTCCTCCCACTGCCCGCGCTGCTCGATCCTCGTCCCACACCGGGGGCAGGGCATCCCGTGGCGGCGGTACACCGCGCGGTCGCGGGTCTGGTTGCCGTCGCGCGCGGAGCGCTGCATCCGCGGCTGCAGCAGCCGGACGATCTCCAGTGCCTCGTCGTCGCTCACCCGGCCCGCCGGCCGCCACGGATCGACGGCCGCCGCCCAGCAGCCCTCGGCCTTCCAGAGGTTGCCGATGCCCGCGACCACCTGCTGCTGCAGCAGCACGTCGCCGATGGGTCGGGTCGGGTCCTCCTCGCGCAGGCGCCGCAGGAAGCGCTCCTCGTCGAAGTCGCTGACGCAGATGTCCGGTCCGAGGCCGGCGATGCGCTGGTCGAACCGGCTGCGCGACTCCGTCATGAGCTCCAGGACGGGGCCGTCGAACTGCACCACCTCGCGACCCTCGGCGCCCAGGACGAGCCACGCGCGGCGCGGCGACCGGCGCCAGCGCTGGCCTGCACGGTAGGTGCCCCAGGAGCCGGTCATGCGCAGGTGCGAGTGGATGACGAGGTCGCCGTCGAAGTGCAGGAAGAGGTGCTTGCCGTGGGCGTCGACCGCGGTGACCTCGCGGCCGCCGAGGCGGTCGGGCCAGCGGTCGCCCTTCAGCCGCGGATGGGGCGTGCGCAGCTCAGGCACGCGCCCGCTGAGGATCGGGCGGATCCGGTTGGCGGCATAGTGGATCGTGTCGCCCTCAGGCATCCGCGAGGCCGGCCACGAGCGAGCGGTCGTGGGCGTAGGAGAGCAGGGCGTCCGCCTCGGCGAGCGGCACCCAGCGCACCTCGTCGACCTCGTCGTCGGGTTCGCGGGCGTCGATCGCGACGGGCTGCATGAGCCACCAGCGAACCCGCTTCGGGCGGCCCTTGCGGTCGATGTAGTGGTCGTCGTCGAGCTCGCGCAGGAGCCGCGCGCCGACGCCGCTCTCCTCGAGGACCTCGCGCAGCGCGGCCTCCTCCCACGACTCGCCCGACTCGAGCTTGCCCTTCGGCAGCGACCAGTCGTCGTACCGCGGGCGGTGCACGACGAGCACGGTGCCGTCGTCGCGCACGACGACGCCGCCCGCGGCACGGACCTCAGGCACGGGCACGCTCGGTGCTGGCGCGGCGTCGCAGCGCGACGGGGACGAGGACGGGTCGCGGCGGGTCCTCCCCGCGGATGCGCGCGAGCAGGAGGTCCACCGCCGCCTGGCCGAGGCCGTCGGGGTCGAGATCGACGGCGGTGATCGGTACCGAGCCCTCACGACACTCGACGCTGTCCATCGCGGAGGCGACCATGAGGTCCCCGGGCACGTCCAGGCCGCGGCTGCGCGCCGCGCCCAGGACCCCGGCGGCGAAGCGCTCGACCATCCCCACGATCGCGTCGGGCGGCTCCGGGAGGTCGAGCAGGGCGCCGGCGCGCTCGGCTGCGGCGTCGACGAACGTGGGCCCGGATGCACCGGTGTCGAGCAGCTCCGGGAAGGCGTGCTGCGCGCACCAGGTGCGGTAGGCCTGCACCGACTCGACGGCCCACGCCATCGGCCAGGCGGGCGCGACGAGACCGATCCGCCGGGCGCCGGCGTCGGCCAGGTGGTCGAGGAGCATGCGCATCGTCCGCACGTTGTCGGAGTTCGCGTGCCAGTCGAAGTCGGGGCGCTCCGTGTCCGCCTCGATGGTCACGACCGGCACGCCGTGCTCGGCGAAGAGGTCGAGCTGGGGATCGGCCGGGCGTGGGTCGCAGACGATCGCGCCGTCGACGCCGAGGTCGGCCAGCTCGGCGCCGGAGCCGACGGGCGGCGCGATGAGCAGCCGGTGCTCGCGAGCGAACGCCGCCCGCGCCGCCCCTCGCGTGAGGCGCATGTAGTACTCGAAGCTCGGCTCGCTGCCGCCGTCGTGGGCGGGATCGATGGTGGACAGCACGAGCGCGAGCGTGTCGGTCCGCGAGGTGCGCAGCGCCCTGGCCGTGCGACTGGCGCGATAGCCCATCCGCTCGGCGACCTCGCGGACGTGCGAGGCGGTCGCGACGCTGATCGTCCCGCGGCCGTTCAGCGCCAGCGACACCGTCGCCGGCGACACGCCGGCCGCGGCAGCCACGTCGCGGATCGTCGGGCGCACGGACTCCATTCGCTTCCGCACGGTACCGGTGGGACCGCGTGGCACCATGAATTGGACGCGCTGCCGGTAGACGCGGGAGGGTCATCCATGAAACGTTTTATGGATGACCGATCTCATCTCCGGGGCCGCGTACTCGACCGAGGACCTGCGCTCGGCGGCCGACAAGCATCTCTGGCGCCACTTCGCGGAGATCGACGAAGCGCGCCGCACGCCGCTGCCGATCATCGTCGGCGGCGACGGCTGCTACGTGACCGACAGCGAGGGGAACCGCTACCTCGACGGGATCTCGTGCCTGTTCTGTGTGAACCTCGGCTACTCGTACGGCCGCGAGATGGCCGAGGCGGCCGCGGTCCAGATGGCGCAGCTGCCCTATTACGCGGGCTGGTCGACCGCCAATCCCGCACTCATCCGGCTGGCCGAGAAGGTCGGGTCGCTCGCGCCCGAGGGGATGGACAGGGTCTTCTTCACGCCGTCCGGGGGCGAGTCCAACGAGGCCGCCTGGAAGCTCGCCCGGGAGTACTACTCCCTGAAGGGCGAGCGGCGGTGGAAGGCGATCAGCCGCGAGGGCGCCTACCACGGCACGACGATGGGCGCGCTGTCGCTCACCGGCATCGCGCCCTACCGGACCATCTACGAGCCGCTCGTCCCCGACGTCGGCCGCCTGCACAACACCAACGGCTTCCGGCGGCCCGCCGGCGAGACGGAGGAGGAGTTCACGGCGTTCCTCCTGGAGGACCTCGAGCACCAGATCCACGCGCTGGGCCCGGACACGGTCGCCATGGTCATCCTCGAGCCCGTGCAGAACCAGGGCGGCTGCCTGACGGCGCCGGCGGGCTACTTCGCCGGCGTGCGGGCGATCTGCGACCGCTACGACATCCTGCTGCACGCGGACGAGGTCATCACCGGCTTCGGCCGCCTCGGCTCGTGGTTCGCGTCCGAGCTCTACGACATCCGCCCCGACATGATCTCGATGGGCAAGGGGCTCTCCTCGACGTACGCGTCGATCAGCGCTGTCGTCGCGTCCGACAAGGTCGTCGCGCCGTTCGAGCAGCCGGGCGTGAAGTTCCACCACGGCAACACGTTCGGCGGGCACCCGACCCAGTGCGCGATCGCGCTGCGCAACATCGAGATCATGGAGCGCGAGGGGATCATGGAGCACGTGACGGAGAAGCAGCACGAGCTGCGCTCGTCGCTCGCGACGCTCTTCGACATCCCGATCGTCGGCGACCTGCGCGGGACCGGCTTCTTCTACGCGCTGGAGCTCGTGCGCGACCGGGCGACGAAGGACCCGTTCACCGACGAGGAGACCAAGGTGCTGTTCTCGGAGCGCCTCGAGCTGCGGTTGCGCAGCGAGGGCCTGCTCTGCCGCGCCGCCGACGAGGGGTCCCCGGTGATCTTCATCGCGCCGCCGCTCGTGGCCGACACTGCGGAGTTCGAGGAGATCACCGGCATCCTGCGCGGCGTCCTCACCGATCTGTCCGAGCAGGCGATCGCCATGCGCTAGGCGACCGTGATGCCGCCGTCGAGGACGAGCAGCTGGCCGGTCATGAACGAGGCGTCCTCGGTCGCCAGGAACGAGATGCCTCCCGCGATGTCCTCGGGCGTTCCCAGGCGCCCGAGCGGGGTCCGCTGGCGGCGGTACTCGTAGCCGGCGTCGTCGACGACCTCGCGCGCGCCCGGCGTCGGCACGGCGCCGGGCACGACGGCGTTCACGCGGATGTTGTCGGGCGCCAGCTCGACGGCGCTCTGGCGGGTGAAGCTGGCCACGGCGCCCTTGATCGCCGAGTACACCCCGGCGGTGGGGAAGCCGTGCAGGGCCGCCGGCGAAGCCATGTGGACGATCACGCCGCCGCCCTGGGCGCGCATCTTGGGCAGCGCCGCCTGCGTCGTCCAGAAGCACGACTTCAGACCGACGGCGAGCATCCCGTCGACCGTCTCCTCGTCGACATCCTCGATCGGCGCGTAGCGGATCCACATCGCGCAGTTGACGATGACGTCGATGCGCTCCAGCGCGCCGAGCGCCTCGAGCACCGCGGCGCGGTCGGTCACGTCGAGCGTGAGATCGGTGCCCGGCGCCCGGTCGGCGGCGACGACCTGCAGCCCGTCGGCGGCGAGGCGCTCGGCGACGGCGGCGCCGATGCCGCGCCCCGCGCCGGTGACGACCGCGACGCGGCTCACCGGAGGGCTCCGTGTAGGTGCGACACCTCGGTCACGGCGTTGAAGTCCTCCTGGATCATGGGCGCCGTGAGGCGCGCCCGCGGGAACCGCTCGATCATCGCCTCCAGCAGCGCGCGCACCTCCATCCGCGCGAGGTGCTGGCCCAGGCAGCTGTAGGGCCCGTTGCCGAACATGAGCGGGGGCGACGGGTCGCGGCCCAGGACGAAGTCGTCCGGGTCCTCGAAGCGGCGCGGGTCGCGCTGGCCGGCGCGCACCGACACGAAGACCGCCGCGCCCTCCTGCACCTCGACGTCGTTGAGCTCAAGGCCGGAGGCGGCGATCCGGAAGATCGTGCCGAACCGCGGGCGCAGCCGGATGACCTCCTCGATGGCCTGCGGGACGAGCCCCGGGTCGGCGACGATCCGCTCCCAGCGCGCCGGGTCCTCCAGCAGCGTCCCGAGCGCCAGGCCGATCTGGTGGACGGTGTTGTCGATGCTCGCCTGCAGGAGGCCGACGCCCGTCTCCACCACCTCGGACTCCGTGAGGTTGCCCGCCTCCTGCTCGCGGATGAGCGCCGAGGTGAAGTCGTCCCCCAGGTGGCCGCGGCGGCGGTCGACGTAGGTGCGGATGAAGTCCTCGCTCTCGAGGAAGGCGTCGAGCGACTCCTGCCGGCGGGCGTGATCCATCGTGAGGATCGGGCCGAGCGTGCTGTCGGAGAGCCGGGCGGCCCGCTCGGCCTCCTCGGGGGGCGCGGAGAACAGCTCGCAGTACACGATCGGCGGGATCCGCCAGGCGACATCGCGCATGAGGTCGACCTCGCCGTCGCCGGGCGCCTCGTCGAGGACGCCGTCGACGATCGACCGCACCGTGTCCTGGAGCTTCGCCATCTGGCGCTGCCCGAGCAGCCTGCTGATCGGCAGCCGCAGATGGGTGCGCGCCTCACCGTCGTTGGTGACGAGCATGCGGTTCCACGCCTCGCGCACCGGGCCCTCGGTGATGCCGAAGGCGTCGAGCCGGTACAGGAACGTGCCGCCCTTCTTGAACCGGCGGTCGCGCAGGAGCGACATCCCCTCGGCGTACCGCAGGACCTCGTAGCCGCGGTCGCTCGTCGCGACCCAGCTGCGCTCGCGCGCGTCGGCGAGCTCGGCGAGCGTCGCCGTGTCCGGGTCCAGGCGGGGCAGCGCGCTCATGCCGCGACCTCCTCGCCGAGCGCGAGCCGCAGTCCGATCGAGGCGGCGACCAGCTCGGATGCCTTCTCGCCGATCATCACGGTCGGCGCCGCGGTGTTGCCCGACGGGATGACCGGCATGATCGATGCGTCGGCGACGCGCAGACCTTCGACGCCGCGGACGCGCAGCTCCGGGTCGACCACCGCGTCGTCGCCGATCCCCATGCGGCACGTCCCGACCGGGTGCGCGTAGGACAGCGCTGCCCGGCGGACGAAGTCGCGCAGGTCGCTCGCGTCGCCGGGATGGATCTCGCGGGCGCCCCAGCCGTCCGCCAGCGGCGCTGTCCGCCCGATCTCCCGGCACAGCTCGACGCAGGCGACGAGCGCGTCGACGTCGGCGTCGCACGTCAGGTTGCGCGGGTCGATGTCGAGTGCGTCATCGGGATCCGTGGAGCGCAGCCTGACCATGCCCCTGCTCGCCGGACGGACGAGCCCGGCGCCCAGCGTGAAGGCGCTGTCCGGGCCGGTGAGCCCCTCGCCGTCGTAGAGCGGGACGCTGAGCGCGAGGGGCTGCAGATCCGGGCTCGGGAGGCCCGGGCGGCTGTGCCAGAACAGCTGGCTCTGCATCGGCGTGAGGCCGGGCGAGACCTCGCCGGGCGGGCGCGACGTCTCGAAGATCACCGGCACGAGGAGGTGGTCGTGCAGGTTGGTGCCGACGCCGGGCAGGTCGACGCGGGCCTCGATGTCCAGCCGGGCGAGCTCGCCGGACCCGGCGATCCCCGACAGCGTGAGGATCCGCGGCGACTCGAACGCGCCCGCGCAGAGGACGACCTCCTCGCTCGCGCGCAGCTCCTCCACGACGCCGTCGCGCTGTACCTCCACGCCGACGCAGCGATCGCCCTCCAACAGCAGGCGCCGCGCGCGGGTGCCGGTGAGGATCGTGAGGCCGGGGGCGCCGGCGATCGGTGCGAGGAACGCGCCGGCGGTGCTGTCGCGGCGGCCGTCGCGGATGTTGAAGTGCGTCTGGCAGACGCCCTCCATCCGCTCCCCGTTGTGGTCGTCGGTGCGCGGGATGCCGGCCGCGACCGCGGCCTCGATGATCGCCGCGTGCAGCGGATCGGGCGGGTACCGCGAGAGGACGTGCCACGGGCCGCCGGCGCCGTGCAGCGCGGACGCTCCGCCGTCGAAGTCCTCCGAGCGGCGGAACAGCGGCAGCACGTCGTCCCAGCCCCAGCCGTGGTTGCCGAGGTAGGCCCAGTGGTCGTAGTCGAGTCGGTGGCCGCGGATGTAGATCATCCCGTTGATCGCGCTGGATCCGCCGAGCACGCGCCCGCGGGGATAGGGCAGTCGCCGCCCCGCGACCGCGGGGTGCGTGACCGCCTCGTGGGCCCAGTCGACGGCGCTCCCGCGCAGCTCGATGACGCGGCGCGGGTCGTGGATCGCGGGGTCGGTATCGGCCCCGCCGGCCTCGATGAGCGTGACGGTCGCGCCCGCGTCGACCAGCCGGCGGGCGATGACGGCGCCCGCGGAGCCCGCACCGATGACGACGACCTGCGCGATCTCTCCCATCGGCGCGGAACCTACCGCCGCCCGCACCGCGCGCGGGCGCGCTGGCGCGCAGCGACAAGCATCGGGCGCGGGTAGCCTGCGCGCAGGGTGGGAGTCGTCTTCGACACGAGCAGCGTGGAGCGCTGGCGGGCGCAGACCGCGGAGACGTTCTTCCCGATGAGCATCACGACGGCGCCGGACCGGCCGTTCCGTGCCCGTCTCGTGGCCGACGAGCTGGGGGCGGTCGCGATCGGTCGCGTGACCGCCGAGCCGAACGCCTGTCTGCGCACGCCGCGCGACATCGCGACCGGCGACCCCGAGCTCCTGCGCATCCTGCTGCTGCGCCACGGACGCACGCACGTCCAGCAGGGCGACCGCTCCTGCACGGTCACCGACGGCGACATCGTCCTCTACGACTCCACCCGGCCGTTCGCGGTCCACGCCGAGCGACCGTTCGACCTGGTCGTGTGCGGCGTGCCGTTCGCGCTGCTCGGCGCGCACGCCGACCGGATGCGCGACCTCGCGGCGACGCGGATCCCACGCAGCTCGCCGGTCGCCGGGATGTTCGCGAGCTTCGTCGAGGGCGTCGCGGACGAGCTCGACCGGGGCGGCGTGGCGGGTGCCGAGCTGGAGCTGGCGGACACGCTGGTCGCGTTCTCGCGCGTGCTGGCGCGACACGAGGGCGCCCGCGTCGGCGCGCGGCTGCGACACGTCCAGGCCTGGATCGACGCGCACCTCGGTGACCCCGGGCTCTCGCCGGCGCGGATCGCCGGCGCGAACTTCATCTCCGTGCGCTCGCTGCATCGGCTGTTCGAGGCCGACGGCGTCAGCGTGTCGGCGTGGCTGCGCGACCGCCGGCTGGAGGGTTGCCGCCGCGATCTCGCCGACCCGGC
Organism: uncultured Solirubrobacterales bacterium; assembly: GCA_963837655.1. Classification (GTDB taxonomy): domain Bacteria; phylum Actinomycetota; class Thermoleophilia; order Solirubrobacterales; family Solirubrobacteraceae; genus CAVVSD01. Next base: position 39,455 of record CAWIOK010000007.1, on the reverse strand, counting down.
CCAGGCCGAACGGAAGGTCGCCGAGATCGCGCGGCGCTGGGGCTGGGCGGACGCCGCGGGCTTCAGCCGCCGCTTCCGCGCCGCGTATGGCTGCTCGCCGAGCGAGCTACGCGCTGAGCGTCAGCTTCCGCGGGCCTGAGCGGAAGCCGAGCTCGACGAGCGTCTCCTCGACCGGTGAGCCGACGACCGGCTCGCCGTCGATGCGCTCGAGCGACAGCTTGCGCCCGCGTCCCCCGGTGATGAACGCCGCCAGCGCCGCGAGCGCGGGCCGCAACCGCGGATCCTCGTGCGCGACCATGAGCATGAGCCCGCGACCGCCGCGCTCGACGTAGACGACCGGCTCCGCGCCGACGAGCACGACATGGGCGCCGGCGACCCGGGACGGACGCCGGTGCTCGCCGTCGCGCTTCGGCCACGCCAGCGCGGCGCCGTACGGCTGCGCCGGATCGGTGGCCGCGAGCACCAACGGTGGGGCGTCCTCGTCGTCGCGGCGCGCCCGCAGCCGCTCGACCGCGCCGGGCAGGGCGAACTGCGCGCCTCCGAGGCCCTCGACGAAGTAGCCGCGCCGGCAGACGCCGAGCGTCTCGAGGTCGGTGAGCGCGTCGTAGAGCGCCGAGAACCCGCCGGGTATCCCTTCGGCCAGCACCGTCTCGCGGGTGAGGATGCCGTGGCGCTCGAGCAGCAGCTCGGCGACGGTCCGTCGTTGCGCGCGCGGGTCCGGCAGCTCGCGGAAGATCGACGCGGTCAGCGACCAGCGGCCTTGCATCGTCGGCTGCGTGCTGCCGCGCCGCGCGCCGAATCGGCGCGTGGCCCGGCCGCGGCGCTCGAGCGTCGCGCGCTGCGCGCGGGCCAGCGTCAGGCGCGGCGCGCGCAGCGGGGCCCACGCGTCGTTGGTGACCTCGCCGGCCCAGACGAGGTCCCACAGCGCCTCCTGGACGTCCTCCGGCGCGAGGTCGACCTCGGCCAGCAGGTCGGTGAAGAAGCACGGCGACCGACCGAGGCGTTCGCGCAGCAGCTCGTGCGCCGGCGCGCCCGGTGCGTCGATGGCCCGGCCTGGGGGACCGATCGCCTCTGCGTCCTCGCGGAAGTAGAGCGCGACCTTGCCCGAGCTGCGCCCGAGGGCGCCCGCGCCGACCCACACGACCTCGCCCGACGCGCACAGCTCGTCCAGCCACGTCGGCAAGTACGCGCCGGTGCGGCGCGGCAGCACGTCGCGCTCCCACACGTCGGCGGGCAGCGCGAGCCCCTGCAGCGGGACGAGCACCTCGCGCAGGCGGTCGCGGCCGGGGTGGGCGGGACTCGATATCGCGTGGCGGTCCACGCCCTGCCAGGACGGCGCGAAGGCCGCCAGCGCTCGCTGCTCGGCGGGCTCGATCTCCTTGCGCAGCGACGCCAGCGACGCACGGCGCAGCCGCCGCAGCACATCGGGGTCGCACCACTCGCGCTCGCCGCTGCCACCGGGCCGCAGCTCGCCGCGGACGAGGTCGCCGGACGCCTCCAGCGCCGCGAGGACGGCGCTCGTGTCGACCCGGTAGCGGTCGCGCAGCTCCTCGGTGGTGAAGGGGACGTGGGTCCGCGCGTAGCGCGCGACGATCTGCGTCAGCGCATCCGGCACGTCGGCCAGGAACACCTCCGGCAGCCCGCCGGGCGGCACGGTGCCCAGCGCGTCGCGGTACAAGCCCGCGTCGTCGGCGGCGACCCAGCGCTCCTCGCCGCCGATCCGCAGCCGCACTGCGCGGCGCTCGTCGGCGAGCCCGGTGAGCCACGCCTGCGCGGATGCCGGCTCGTGGGTGCGCTCCGCGACCTCGGCGACGGTCAGGTCGCCGAGTCGGCGCAGGACGTCGGCCAGGTCGTCGCGCGTCGCCGCGCGCGTGCGCTCCGAGCGGTGCTGGAGGTCGTCGGCGACGGTCCGCAGCGCGTCGGGGTCGATGAGCTCGCGCAGCTCGTCCTGGCCGAGCAGCTCGCGCAGTAGGTCGCGGTCCAGCGACAGGGCGGCGGCCCGGCGCTCCGCGTTGGGCGTGTCGCCCTCGTACATGTACGTCGCGACGTAGTCGAACAGCAGCGACGAGGCGAACGGCGAGGCGCTCGGCGTGTCGACTTCCACGAGCGACAGCTCGCGGCGATGCAGCTTCGTGAGCAGGTCGGTCAGGCCCGGGAGGTCCAGGACGTCCTGCAGGCACTCCCGGTAGGTCTCGAGGATCACCGGGAACTGCGCGTAGCGCTTGGCGACCTCCAGCAGGTTCTGGGACTTCAGCCGCTGCTGCCACAGCGGCGTGCGCCTGCCCGGGTACGCGCGTGGGATGAGCAGGCTGCGCCCGGCGTTCTCGCGGAAGCGCGAGCCGAACAGTGCGCTGGAGCCGAGCTCCGCGACGACGCGGTCCTCGAGCTCGTCGGGGTCGATGAGGACGAGGTCGGCGCCGGGCGGCTCGTCGGCGTCGGGGAGGTGGACGATGATGCCGTCGTCGGACCAGATCGCGTCGGCCTCGAGCCCCAGCTCGTCGCGGATGCGCGCCGACAGCGCCAGCGCCCACGCGGCGTGGACCCGGCCGCCGAACGGCGTCAGGACGCACAGGCGCCAGTCGCCGATCTCATCGCGGAATCGCTCGATGACGACGGTGGTGTCGCTGGGCAGGACGCGCGTGGCGTCCTGCTGCTCGTGCAGGTAGTCCAGGAGGTTGCGCGCGGCGAGCTCGTCGAGGTCGTGCTCGCGCATGAGCGTCTCCGGGGTCTGGTCGACCGCCCAGCGGCTGAATGCCCCGATCGCCTCGCCCAGCTCCTTCGGGCGCCCGACCGAGTCGCCGCGCCAGAACGGCACCGCCCCGGGGACGCCGGGCGCGGGTGTGACGATGACGCGGTCGCGTCCGATCTCCTCGATGCGCCACGACGACGCGCCGAGCAGGAACACCTGCCCCGGCCGGGCCTCGTAGACCATCTCCTCATCGAGCTCGCCGACCCGGCGGCCGTCGGGCAGCGTCACCGCGAACAGCCCCCGGTCGGGGATGGTGCCCGCGTTCGTGACCGCGAGCTGGCGCGCGCCCTTGCGCGCGCGGATCGTCCCGGCGACCCGATCCCACACGATGCGCGGGCGCAGCTCGCCGAACTCGGCCGACGGATAGCGGCCGTCGAGCATGTCGAGGACGTTCTCCAGCAGCTCGCGCGACAGCTCGGCGTAGGAGTGCGTGCGCGTGACGAGCGCGAGCAGCTCGTCGACGACGATCGGCTCCTCCTCGCTGGATGCCGCGATCGCGACGATCTGCTGGGCGAGGACGTCCAGCGCGTTGCGAGGGACGACCGTCGGCTCGATGCGGCCCTCGCGCATGAGCTTCACCACGACCGCGCACTCCAGCAGGTCGGCGCGGAACTTCGGGAAGATGCGGCCCTTGGACGTGTCGCCGACCGAGTGGCCGGCACGCCCGATGCGCTGCAGCCCGCGGGCGACGGACTTCGGCGACTCGATCTGCAGGACGAGGTCGACGGCGCCCATGTCGATGCCGAGCTCCAGCGAGGAGGTGGCGACCAGGCAGGGAAGCTCGCCCGCCTTCAGCATCTCCTCGACGACGGTGCGCTCCTCGCGGGCCAGGGAGCCGTGGTGCGCGCGGGCGATCTCCTCCTCGGCCAGCTCGTTGAGCCGCAGGGCCAGGCGCTCGGCCATCCGGCGGTTGTTCACGAAGACGATCGTCGAGCGGTGCTGCTGGACGAGATCGAGCACCTGCGGGTAGATGGCCGGCCAGATCGACCTGCGGGTCGACTCGCCGCCCACCAGCGGATCGAGCGGGTCCAGGTGCCCCGTCGACTGCTCGGGCTCCACCATCGACTCGACCGGCACCTGGATCTTGAGGTCCAGCGGCTTGCGCACGCCGGCGTCGACGATCGTGCAGGTCCGCCGCGGGCCGACCATGAACCGCCCGACCTCCTCGAGCGGGTTCTGCGTCGCCGACAGGCCGATGCGCTGGTACTCGTTGAGCTGCGCCATCCGCTCGAGCGTCAGCGCGGTGTGGCTGCCGCGCTTCGTCGAGGCGATCGCGTGGATCTCGTCGACGATCGCCCACTGCACCCGCTCGAGCATGTCGCGGGCCTGCGAGGTGAGGATGAGGTAGAGGGACTCGGGGGTCGTGATGAGGATGTCCGGCGGTCGCCGGCGCATGGCGGCGCGCTCGCGCTGCGGCGTGTCGCCGGTGCGGATCGCGACCTCGATGTCCGCCCCGATCCCGCGCAGGGGAGCGCGCAGGTTGCGCTCGATGTCGTACGACAGCGCCTTGAGCGGCGAGACGTAGACCAGGCGCGTGTGGCGGTCGTCATCGGGGAGCGGATCCGCCGCGAGGCGATCGATCCCCCACAGGAACGCCGCGAGCGTCTTGCCCGAGCCGGTCGGAGCGGAGATGAGCGTGTGTGCGCCGGTCGCGATGGCCGGCCAGGCCTGCTCCTGCACGGCGGTGGGCTCCGCGAACGCGCCCTCGAACCAGTCGCGGACACGCGGGCTGAAGGCGGAGATCGAGGCCATCTCATCGAGGGTACGCCCGGCGTCTCGCGCCGGGTCAGGACTCCTCCGCCCAGGCCAGCGCCCGGGCGCGCAGGAGGACGTCGTCGAGCATCGCGGGCGTCAGGCGGCCGGTGAACGTGTTCTGCTGGCTCGGGTGGAATGTGCCCAGCAGAGGCACGCCCTCGCCGTCGTCGAACAACGCGCCGTGGCCGAAGCGCGGCCGCGGCCTCGGGACGTCCGCACCGCGGAGGGTGAGAGCGGCGTCCCACGCCAGCGCCCCGAGGCAGAGGATGAGGCGCAGCTGCGGCAGCAGCGCGGCCTCGGCCACCGACCAGGGGCGGCAGTTCGCCCGCTCCTGCGGCGTGGGCTTGTTCGCGGGCGGCGCGCAGCGCACCGCCGCGCCGATCCACGCGCCCTGCAGGGCGAGGCCGTCGTCGATCGAGCGCGATGTCGGCTGGTTGGCGAACCCCGTGCGGTGCATCGCGGCGATGAGGAAGTCGCCCGAGCGGTCGCCGGTGAACACGCGGCCGGTCCGGTTCGCGCCGTGCGCAGCCGGCGCGAGGCCGAGGACGTAGACGCGCGCGGCGGGGTCCCCGAAGCCGGGCACGGGCCGCCCCCAGTACGTCTCGTCGGCGAACGCCGCACGTCGTTCGCGCGCAACGAGCTCGCGCCATTGCACGAGCCGCGGGCAGCGCCTGCAGGTCGTGATGCGGGCCTCGAGCTCGGCGAGGTCAGACTCCGAAGCAGTCAATAGGCTGCCCATTGTGCGCTCACTGACCGCCCTCATCGCGCTGCTCGCCGCGCTGGCCCTCGCCGCGTGTGGCTCTGCGGGCACCGACTCGTCGACCGACTTCAAGGGTCAGGAGCAGGATGTCGCCTCGACCGTCGAGAGCCTCCAGAGCGCCGCGGCCGACGACGACGCGTCGGAGATCTGCCGCACGCTGCTGGCCAAGAGCCTCCTCGACGAGATCGGCGGGTCCGGCGCCGCGTGCCAGAAGTCGGTCACCACCGCGCTGGACGCCGCGGACACGAGCGAGCTGAAGGTCGAGTCGGTCCGGGTCAACGGCGCGACCGCGACCGCCCGCGTGAAGTCCGGGACCGGCGACGGCTCCACCACGCAGGACGTGCAGCTCACCCGCGAGGGGAGCAACTGGAAGATCGCCTCGCTCTGAGCGCGGCGACGTCGTTGCGGAGTTCACCGATGCGACCGCGCGCGGCCGGCTGCACGCTGATCGGGTGCACAACACCGATCGCATCCTGACGACGCATGTGGGGAGCCTCGTGCGCCCCCCTGAGTTCCGCCGGATCCTCGAGGCGCGCCGCGACGGCGGGCCCTTTGACCAGGCCGAGTACGAGCGCCTGCTGCGCCGGTCGGTCATCGACGTCGTCCGCCACCAGGCCGCGGCCGGCGTCGACATCGTCAGCGATGGCGAGTTCGGCAAGTCCATCCACTGGGCCGCCTACGTCCTGAAGCGCCTGAGCGGACTCGAGTACCGCGAGACGGGGTACTTCGACGCGTCGCCGATGCGGCAGTCGAAGGACATGATCGAGTTCCCCGACTTCTACCCGGAGTACATGGCCAACCAGGGCTTCGAGAACGAGGGGGCCGGGGGCTGGCACTGCATCGGGGAGCTGACGTACACCGGGCAGGACGAGCTGCAGCGCGACATCGACAACCTCAAGGCCGGCCTGGCCGAGGTCGACGTCGTCGGAGCCTTCCTGCCGGTCGTCGCGCCGGCGAGCGTCGCGGGCGTGGATCCCTCGGAGGGCCCGTACGCCACGGAGGAGGAGTTCATCTACGCGGTGGCCGAGGCGCTGCGCGTGGAGTACACGACGATCCTCGACGCGGGCCTGACCCTGCAGATCGACGACGCGTTCCTGCCCTGGACGTACGACCTCATGGTCCCGCCGGCGACGATGGAGGAGTACCGGGCCTGGGCGCAGCTGCGCGTCGACGCGCTGAACCACGCGCTGCGGGGCCTCCCGGAGGACCGCATCCGGTACCACATCTGCTGGGGGAGCTTCAACGTGCCGCACGTCGGCGACGTGCCGGCGAAGGACATCATCGACCTCGTCCTGCAGGTCAGGGCGGGCTCCTACCTCATCGAGATGGCCAACCCCCGGCACGAGCACGAGTGGCGGGTGTGGGAGGACGTCAGGCTGCCCGACGGCAAGGTGCTCATCCCCGGCGTGATCACCCACCAGACCAACGTGGTCGAGCACCCCGAGCTGGTCGCTGAGCGCCTCACCCGGCTGGCGCGCCTCGTCGGGCGCGAGAACGTCCAGGGCGGGACGGACTGCGGGTTCTCCCAGGGGCCGTTCGCCGCGCGCGTGCACGAGTCCATCCAGTGGGCGAAGCTGCGGGCGCTGGCGGAGGGCGCGGAGATCGCGTCGCGCGAGCTGTGGGGCGCCGGCGTGGCGGCCTGAGCCGCTGCGGATTCGTCCAAGACACCGCCATGGGCCAGGCGTAGCGTCTGGCCCATGACCACCACCACGAAGCAGGTCTTCCACCCCACGCTCCGGTACCACGACGCGCACGCCGCGATCGAATGGCTCGAGCGCGCGCTGGGCTTCGAGCGGCGGACGGTGCACGAGGACGACGAGGGCAACGTCGTGCACGCCGAGCTCGACTTCCGCGGCGGGCTCGTCATGGTCGGCTCCGTCCGCAACCCGGCCGAAGGGGCGTTCCAGGAGATCGCGCCGCCGGCCGGCGCGTCCTCGGTCTACGTCGTCATCGACGACCCCGACGCGCTGCACGAGCGCGCGGTGGCCGCGGGCGGCGCGATCGTCCGCGAGCTCGTCGACCTCGACTACGGGTCACGCGACTTCGCGGTGCGCGACCCGGAGGGGAACCTGTGGAACTTCGGGACGTATGACCCGTGGGCGGTCGGCTGAGCTGCGCTCCTTCGTTCCGCAGCCAGTGGTTGATGACTGAGCGTCGGTATGCGACGTCAAGTCAGCAATGGCGGAGCGCCGGCCATCCAGAGCTACCCCAGCGACCGCCCGTACTGGCGCTCGTAGTACGCCCGGTAGTCGCCCGACCGGATCGGCTCCCACCAGTCGCGGCGCTCCTGGTACCAGGCGACCGTCCGCTGCAGGCCCTCGTCGAAGTGCACCTGCGCCTCCCAGCCGAGCGCGCGGACCTTCTCCGAGCCGAGCGAGTAGCGGCGGTCGTGGCCGGGGCGATCGGTGACGTACTCGATGAGCGACTCGTCGTTGCCGGTGTGCTCGAGGATGCCCTTGACCACGTCGATGTTCGGGAGCTCGTCCGGGCCGCCGACGTTGTAGGCCTCGCCGGGCACGCCGTGCGTCAGCACGTGGCCGATCCCGCGCGCGAAGTCCTCGACGAACAGCCAGTTGCGGACGTTCATGCCGTCGCCGTACACGGGCAGCGAGTCGCCGTGCAGCGCGTTGAGGACCATGAGCGGGATGAGCTTCTCGGGGTACTGGTACGGCCCGTAGTTGTTGGAGCCGCGGCAGATCAGCGTCTCCATCCCGTAGGTGTGGAAGTAGGAGCCGACAAGCAGGTCCGCGCCCGCCTTCGTCGCGCTGTACGGGGAGGAGGGGTCGAGGGGCGAGCTCTCGGTGAACGAGCCCTCGTCGATCGAGCCGTACACCTCGTCGGTGGAGATCTGCACGTAGCGCACGCCCGCGTCGCGGGCCGCCTCGAGCAGCACCCAGGTGCCGAGCGCGTGCGTGGTGACGAACGCGTCGGGCTCGGCGATCGAGCGGTCGACGTGGGTCTCCGCGGCGAAGTTCACGACGGCCTCGACCCCGTCCATCGCGGAGCGGGCGGCGTCGGCGTCCTCGATGCCCGCATGGATGAACTCCACGTCCAGGCGCTCGAGGTTCTCCCTGCGGCCGGCGTAGGTGAGCTTGTCGAGGACGACGGCGTCGTCGCCGAACTCCGTCACGCGCTGACGGACGAAGTTCGAGCCGATGAAGCCGGCGCCCCCGCAGACGAGCAGCTTCATGCGGGAACCTCCGTGGCGGTGGTGGCGAGGTGGGCCCTGAGGCCTTCGCGCCAGTCGGGCAGGCGCACGGCGTCTGGGCGCTCGGTGCCGAGCACCGACCAGGCCGGGCGTGCGGCGGGGCGGGGAAACGCCTCTGTGGTCACCGGGGTGACGCGCACCCGCGTCCCGGTGGCCTCGAAGGTGGCCAGGGCAAGGTCGAACCACGAGCACGCGCCGCCGCCGGCCACGTGCTGGACGCCCGCGATGCGCCGCTCGGCGATGGTCACCAGCGCGTCGGCGAGGTGGCCGGTGAACGTGGGGCAGCCGACCTGGTCGGCGACGACCTGCAGCTCGTCGCGCTCTGCGCCCAGCCGGCGCATCGTGTCGACGAAGTTGGAGCCGCCGGGGCCGAAGACCCACGCTGTGCGGACGATGGCGTACTCGGCGCCGGAGGCCTGCACCTCCCGCTCGCCGTCGAGCTTCGTGCGGCCGTACGCGCCGAGGGGCGCGACCGGGTCGCTCTCGACCCACGCCTCGCCGCGCTTGGACGCGCCGTCGAACACGTAGTCGGTGGAGACGTGCACCAGGAACGAACCGGCCTCCGCGGCGGCGCGCGCGAGGTTGCCCGCGCCGTCGGCGTTGATCGCGTGCGCGTCTCCCTCGGCGGTCTCGGCGCCGTCGACGTCGGTCCACGCCGCGCAGTTCACGACGACGTCGGGACGCGTCCCGACGACCGTCTGCGTGACCGCATCGGCGTCGGTGAGGTCGAGGCCGTCGTGCCCGCGGGCGTCGACGTCGTGGCCGCGGGCGCCCGCCGCCTGGACGACCGCCTGGCCGAGCATGCCCCTCGCGCCGGTGACGAGCAGCTTCACAGGATCCCGATGTCCGAGTTGTCGCCGACGAGGAAGCGGTAGGCCCGCGGCTGGCGGACCTCCTCGCGCGCGATCCGCACGTTGCGCCCCAGCAGCGAGGACTCCATGCGGCCCTCCAGGCCGGTCACCGACGAGCCGGCGAGGAGGATCGAGTGCTCGACCTCCGCGCGCTCGATGACGCAGTTCTCCGCGATCGCCGTGTACGGGCCGACGTAGGCGTCGACCAGGCGCGTTCCCGCACCGATGATCGCTGGCCCGCGGACCGTCGAGCGCTCCAGCACGGCGCCGGCCTCCACGACCACCCGGCCGTCGCACTGGGAGTCGACGAGCTCGCCGTCCATGCGCGGCTCGATGCGGTCGAGGACGAGCCGGTTGGCCTCGAGCATGTCGTCGAGGCGGCCGGTGTCCTTCCACCAGCCCTGCACGATGTGGGGCTCGACGACCTTGCCGGTGTCGACGAGGTACTGGATCGCGTCGGTGATCTCCAGCTCGCCGCGGGCGCTGGGGTCGATGGCCCGCGCGGCGTCGTGGATGCCCGACGTGAACATGTAGACGCCCACGAGCGCGAGGTTCGTCCTCGGCTCCGGCGGCTTCTCCTGCAGCGCGACGACGCGGTCCCCGTCCAGCTCTGCCACGCCGAAGTGCTGCGGGTCGGGCACGGGGGTGAGGAGGATGAGCGCGTCGGGCGCCCGGGTCTCGAAGTGATGCACGAGATCGACGATTCCGCCCTGGAGCAGGTTGTCGCCGAGGTACATGACGAACGGGTCGTCACCCAGGAACGGCTCGGCGGTGAGCACCGCGTGGGCAAGACCGAGCGGCGCGTCCTGCTCGACGTAGGTGATCTTCACGCCGAACTGGGAGCCGTCGCCTGCCGCCTCGCGGATCTCGCCGCCCGTCTCGGGCGCGATGATGATCCCGATCTCGACGATCCCGGCTGCCGCCATCGCCTCGATCCCGTAGAAGAGCACGGGCTTGTTGGCGACCGGCACGAGCTGCTTCGCGCTCGTGTGGGTGATCGGGCGCAGGCGCGTGCCTTTGCCACCGCTGAGGATGAGCCCCTTCATGCGACGACCGAGGATAGGGATGGGCGGGTCCGCCCGCCCTCGTCATCCTGTCCAGTCGGGCGGTTCGCTCCAGGCGCCGGCGACGATACGACCCGCCCGGAGGCCGGGGAAATGGCACCCCAGGGCAACGCCGCCATCCGCGTCGAGCGCGCGCAGCTGGGCCTCCCGGGTCCGGCGGGCGAGCGCGACGTCGACGTCGCTGATCGCGTCCCAGTCGGAGTGCGCGATCTGCACCGGGCAGTACATCGCGTCGCCGAAGAGCATCGCGCGCTGGCCACCGTCGTGGACGACGTAGATCGAGTGCCCCGGGGTGTGGCCCGGCGCATGCAGGCGGGTGATGCCGGGGGCGATCTGCGCGTCGCCGTCGAGCAGCTCCACCCGTCCCTGCTCGGCGAGTGTCGCCAGCGCTGCGGCGGTGTGTGGATCGAGTCTTCCCTGCTCCACGAAGTGCGACCAGTCGTCCCGGCCCACGAGCACCGTCGCCCGGGGGAAGACCGGGTCGCCCGCGAGCGTCGCCAGCCATCCGATGTGGTCGGCGTGCAGATGACTCAGGGCGATGCGGTCGATGTCCGCGGGCCGCAGGCCGCGGCGCGCGAGGCCGCGCAGCAGCCGCCCGCCGACCAGCCAGCCGCCGCCGTGGTAGTCGAATGGCCCGATCCCGAGGTCGATGAGCGTCGGCGACTCGCCGGGCACCGCGAACGCGCCGATCGGCAGCGTCGCGGCGCCGTGCGCGGCGACCAGGTGATCGTGGGCCGGACCCAGGAAGTCCGACGGCATGTGGAAGTAGCCGTCGGAGATCGCCAGCAGCGTCAGGTCCCCGATTCGCAGCTCGGCCTCGGCGTCCACCCCCGGCACGTCCGGGAGCGGGTCGGGCGCACGAGGATGGGGATACGTCGCGTGCCGCATGACCTCGGAGGTCGTGGGGCACACGGGTGCGGCTAGCCGGTCGTCGTGGCGGCGCGCAGCCTGCCGACGGCCTGCAGCACGGCGTCGCGTGCGTCGGCCGGCTCCAGCACGACCGCGTCGCCCGCCTCGGCCAGGACCTCGCGCACGAGCCAGTCGACGCCCTTGAACGGCAGCTCGACGATGACCGAGCCGTCGGCGAGCTCCTCGTTGACGCGGCGCTCCTCACGGGCCCAGCGGGCGCGCTCCGGCGACACCCAGACCCGCGCGATGCGCGACGCGGTCACCTCGCCCGTCCGCGGCCAGCCGTCGACGTCCGCCGCCGGGTCGACCTCGGGACGGCGCGTGAAGCGCTCCTCGCTCATCTCCGCATTGCGGATGCGGTCCAGGCGGAAGTGCCGGACATCGTCGCGCGCGGGATCGAACGACGCGACGTACCAGCCCTCGCGCCCGTTCATGAGCGCGTACGGCTCGATCGTGCGCTGGACGAACTCGTCCTCGTTGGGCTTGTAGTAGTCCAGGCGCAGCATCCGGCGATCGGCGATCGCCTCGCTCACGACACGCGCGATCGCCGAGTCGTCGCCGCCCGTGCTCGCGACCTGCAGGCCGCGCTCGGTCGGGTCCTCCCCCAGCGCCGCGACGATCTTCTCCCTGGCCGACGTCAGCGCGCCCTCCGGGAGGTGCTCGCCGATGAGGTCGATGGCGGCGACGAGCGCCTTGGCCTCGACCGGCAGCAGGCGGGCAGGACGGGCGAAGTTGTCCGCGTAGGGCTCGGGGTCGACCTCGACGTGCCCGTCGTCGGTGACCTCGGCGTAGAGCACGTACGTCCCGCCGCCGAAGCTCACGACGTTCAGGACGTCGATGTCCTCGCGCAGCTCGCGATCGGAGATCTGCAGTCGCTCGCAGATCTCGGATGCGTCGAGCAGCACGCCGCGGCGGCCGGCCTCGATGAGGACGGACGCGAGCGTGACGAGCCGCGCGAAGCGCTCCGGGCGGATCGCCGTGTCGCCAGGGCTGCGGCGGCTCCCGATGTCGAGATCCAGGTCGGGGTCGATCAGCACGCGCGGGTCCGCGGGCGACGCCGGCTCCAGGCCACCCTCGGCATGGCGCGAGGCGAGTAGGTCGACGCGTTCGGCGACCTCATCCTCGAGCTGGGGCGGGCCGAGCACCTGGACGTGCTCGCCGAGGCGCAGCACCCACGAGGCGAGCATGCGGGCGCTCGCGTACGGGGTGCAGAAGACGACGGAGCCGTCGTCGGCCGGGCGGACCTCGCCGAAGCGCCCGAAGTGGCGCGAGACCTGCCACGCGATCCGCTCGGACACGCGCACCTCTGCGGTGCCCTGCGTGTCGCCGAACTGCCACGCGGCGCGGCTGGCGTACTCGCGCGCATCGAACTCCTCGCGCGTCGGGCGGCGGAAGTCGTGCTCGGCCTTCGTGGCGTAGGCGACCTTGCCGCGGATCCGCGACAGACGGAAGACCCGCAGCGCGCCGCGGTCGTGGGCGCGGCCGAGGAGGTAGAACTGGCCGCCCTGGAAGAGCAGGTGGTACGGGTCGACCTTGCGGGTGCCCGTCTCGTCGCGCTCCATCGTGTAGTAGTCGAAGAGGATCGTCTTGCCGCGGAAGATCGCGGTCTCGACCTTCGCGAGGCGCTGCGACAGCTCATGGCCGCCGGCCGACGCCGTGATGCCCAGCGCGACGGGCTGCTGCTCGGGCTGGCTCAGCGGGCTGGGGCGCCCCCACGACAGCTGCTGGAGCGCGAGGCGCAGCGGCTCCGCGTACGCGAACTCCCCGTCGAGCAGCGACAGGGCCGTGCCCAGCGCGGCGAGCTCGCCGTCGGTGAACGCGATGGCGGGGAGGTGGAACTCCTCCGGGCGCAGCGAGTAGTTCTCCTGCTCGGCGACCGCATCGGGCGGCCGGTCGACGGTCAGCTGGATGCCGAGCGACTCGAGCTCGGAGCGATCGGCGTAGAAACGGCGCGCGAACGCATCCTCGTTCATGCCGCTGTAGCCCTCGACGTCGCGACGGATCTCCAACGCGGTGACGGGGCGGCGCTCGGCCATCAGGTACGAGATGAGCGACAGCTGCCGGATGAGCTTCTCGGTGTCCTTCGCCATGAGTCAGGTCCACGATAGATCGCGGCGCGCGCCGGGGGTCCGGTTCCGCCGCTCTTTGGGGTTTCTTTGCGTCCCGGACGGCACGGACGCACGCTTTCGCGGTGTTTCGCCCACGGCGCCGCGCTACGGGATAGGTTCGCGCGAGCCTGTGACCAAGCTCGTGATCATCGACGACCACGAGGCCCTCCGCGAGGGTCTCGCAGTGCTCCTCCGCCAGGGCGGGATGGAGGTCGTCGCCGCGGCCGCGAACGTCGCCGCGGGCATGGACGTCGTCGAGCACGCGGAGCCGGATGTCGCGATCGTGGACATCCGCCTGCCCGACGGCAACGGCATCGAGCTGACCCGCCGGCTGCTCGGGCGGACCCCCGATCTCGGGGTCATCCTCTACACGGGCGACAGCGACTTCGAGCTGCTCTACGACGGGCTGGACTCCGGCGCGCGCGGCTACGCGCTGAAGGCCGGGTCGATCGACGAGCTGCTCCTGGCCGTGCAGCGGGTCGCCGCCGGGGGCACGTACGTCGACCCGCGGCTGGACCGCGTCCTGCTGTCCGAGCGCGCCACCTCGCGGCTACCGAACCTCTCGCCGCGCGAACGCGAGATCATGCACCTCATGGCGGAAGGTGGGACGGCGCAGGACGTCGCCGCGCAGTTGGGCGTGTCGGTCGAGACCGTGCGGACGCACGTCCGCAACGTCATCCGCAAGCTGCAGGCGCGCAACCGCGTCCACGCGATCGCGATCGCACTGCAGCGCGGCGACATCACGATCGACCGAAACGGCGAGCAGTGAGATGAACGAGGACGAGTTGCGCAAGCTCGCCCACGACCTGCGGACGCCGCTGACGGTCGTCGAGGGGTTCGCGAGGATGCTGGAGCGTGGCGAGGGGAAGCTGAGTCCCGAGGACCGGGTGGAGTTCCTTGCGCGGATCCTCGAGGCCGCGGGGCAGATGGGCGAGATCATCGACGGGCTCGGGCGCCCGTCGAGCTAGGCCGCGGCTTCCGCCGGCTCGTCGTCCACCCACGGGAAGTACGCCGTCCCACCCAGCGCGCGGTCGAACGCCGACCACCGCTCGCCGACCCCCAGGCCCTTCTCCAGCCGGTCGAACGAGCCGAGTCGCCCGCCGAGGTTGTCGATGAAGTGCACGAGCGTCGCCTCGCGCGTGCAGGGCACGACCGGCGAGCCGTGCTCGAGCGAGCCGTGGTGAGCGAGGATGATGTGCAGCAGCGCCTCGGCGAGCCGGGGCGGGAACCCGTCGGCCTCCTCGATCGCGCGACGCACCGCGTAGTACCCCAGCGAGATCTCGCCCTGCAGGCGTCCCGCGTCGGTGAGGTCGATGCGCGCCTGGTCCGCCGCGTAGGCCTCGAGCTTGCCGATGTCGTGCAGCAGCGCGCCGGTCACCGCGACGTCGCGGTCGATGCCGGGGAAGATGGCGCTCACGGCGCTCACGGCCTGGGCGACGGTCAGCGAGTGCTCGAGCAGGCCGTGGCGGTAGGCCTGGTGGAAGGACTTCGCCGCGGGCGCCTGGCTGTAGCGCGCCCACGCCTCCGATCCTTCGCCGAAGAACCGCGCGAGCAGCGCCGCGAGGTCCTGGTCCTGGACGGTCGCCACGAGCGCGCGGAGGTCCTCCTCCATGTGCGCCGCGGTCCGCGGCGGCCCATCGCGCAGGTCCTCCTCGCGCCAGGTCCCCGGCGCGGGGACGCGGAGCTCGGTGACGACGAGCTGGCGCGGCGAGCCGCCGAAGCGCCCTTCGACGCGGACCGGGCGGCCGGGCCGCACGACCCGCAGCACGTCGGGCAGCCGGTCCCACACGACCGCCGGCACGGAGCCCGTCCGGTCACCGAGAAGGAGCTGCACGTACTCGGCGCCGTCGGCGCCGCCACGGCGCTCGGCCTGGCGGACGAGCAGCACGCAGTCGACCTCACAACCATCCTGCATCTGGCGCACGAACAAGGTGACGGGAACGTACGTCTCGCTCCGGACGGCAGGAGGCGTACGCTCCGCGAATGAGCTCCGTGGCCGACCACCCCGCGTTCGAGCAGCTGATCGATCCGGCCGACGAGCTGATCTGCCTCGGCTCGGGCTACGAGTTCTCCGAGGGTCCCGTCTGGAGCCCGCTCGACGGATGCCTCTACTTCTGCGACCTCCCAGGGGACACCCGGTGGCGCTGGACGCAGGAGCGCGGGATGGAGGTCGCGCTGCGCCCCGCCTTCAAGTCGGGCGGGCTCTCGATGGACGCCGACGGCAACCTCATCGCCTGCGAGCACATCGGCAGCTCCGTCACGCGGTACTCCCGCAACGGCCGGCGCGAGGTCCTCGCGTACCACTGCCGGGGCGAGTACCTCAACAGCCCCAACGACATCGTCGTGCGCAGCGACGGCAGCGTGTACTTCACCGACCCGGACTACGGCCGCTGGAACGACTGGATCGGCTCGGCCAGGACGCGGGGCCGGTTCCGCGGCGTCTACCGCATCCCGCCGGACGCCGACGGCGAGGCGCAGCTGCTCGTCGCCGAGGACGAGTTCGACGAGCCCAACGGGATCTGCTTCTCCCCGGACGAGTCGGTGCTCTACGTCAACGACTCGCCGCGCGCGCATGTCAAGGCGTTCGACGTCGCGCCGGACGGCTCCCTCTCGGGCGGCCGCGTCCTGCACGCGGGGATCGGCGGGGGCTTCGGCGCCGACATCGAGGACGGGGCCGATGAGGCCGCCGTCCATCAGGCGGTGCACGACGCCGGGGCCGTCGACGGGATGCGCTGCGACGAGCTGGGCAACGTCTGGGTCACCGGTCCCGGCGGCGTCTGGGTCATCGATCCCGGCGGGACCCGGCTCGGGGTCGTCGAGGCGCCCGAGGTGGTGGGCAACCTGGCCTGGGGCGGGAGCGACCTGCACTCCCTGTTCGTCCTGACCTCGACGACGATCCACGTCGTGCGCACGCTGGTGGGGCCGGCGCCCCTCCCGCATCACCGCTGAGCGGGCACTCCCGACGCGTAGAACGCCATCGCGCGGTTGGCCAGCCGGCGGGTCTCGCGCTCGTTGGACCACGAGTTGAAGACGATCGCGAAGCCCGGGATCGACTTCGCCGCCACCCGGCGGACCGCGCGCTTGCCCGAGAACCGCATCAGCGACGTGAGCAGCTGAGTGTCGCGCGAGCCGCGCATCGACTTGTCGATCGTCGCGTACGCGAGCCGCCGCCCGGTGCCGTCGAGCGCGGCGCGCGCGTCGGCGACGTCGGGGTAGAGGTCGCGCAGGACGAGCAGCTCAGCGGGGCGCATCGGGTCGCGCGGGTCGTTGCCGTAGGCGGCGGCGACGTAGAAGACGAGTCGCGACTGGATCCACAGCAGCGAGACCAGATCGGGGATGTAGGTGATGAAGCCGCCGACGCCGGTGGCCGCGCCGCTGACGCGCGCAAGCGCCGCGTGTCGCGCCTTCGCGCGCTTGGCGAGGTCGCGGTCGCTCATCTCGTAGCGCGACCGCAGATCGCGGGCCCACTCCGCCGCGGTCGGTCCGTGCACCTCGCCGGCGGCGAGTGCGATCGTCTCTGGCGCGCGGAGCGGATCCGCGCGCAGGCGCCGGAGCAGATCGGGCGGGATGCGGGGGAGGTCCATCACGTCGCATGATGGTGAAGTTGCCGGCCGAGCGTGCATCGCCAGCTACCCTGCGGCGTCGCATGGCACCGGCGCGCTCCCTTCTCGCGATCCTCGTCGCGCTCATCGCCGTCGCGGCCATCGCGGCGCCCGCGCAGGCGCAGGCCCCCCGGCCGGGCGAGACGATCGCGCCGGGCGTCAGCGCCGCCGGCGTCGATCTCTCGGGCACGACACTGACGATCGCCCGCGACCGCCTGCAGGCGCTGCTGGCCACGAAGCTGGATCGCGACGTGATCGTCCACGCGCCGGGGAGGACGCTGCGTCTCAAGGCCGCCGACGCGAAGCTCACCTTCGACGCCTCGAAGACCGCCCGTCGCGCGCTGTACGCGGGTCGCAAGCTGCCCACGGGCCAGACCACCGACGTCGGCCTCGTCCTCAGCCACGCGAAGCTGCCGGTGCGGACGTTCGCCCAGCAGGTCGCGGCGCGAACGCTCGTGAAGCCGCGCGACGCGACGGTCCGCATCACCGTCCGGCACATCTACCGCAAGCGCGCCAAGGCGGGCGCGGAGATCGACGCCGGCGCGCTGGCCACGCAGATCGACGCCGCGCTCGATCAGCCCCGCGCGTCGCGGGTCCTGCGCCCCGAGCGCACCAAGCGGCTCGCCGCCGAGGTCAACGCGAACGACCTCGCACGCGTCTACGGGACGGTCCTGACCGTCGATCGCGACAACTTCCGCCTGCGCGTCTTCAAGCACCTGAAGTTCTCGAAGTCCTACCCCATCGCGGTCGGCCAGGCCGGCCACGACACGCCGTCGGGCGTCTACTCGATCGCCAACAAGCAGGTCGACCCGGCGTGGCACGTGCCCAACTCGGCGTGGGCCGGCAGCCTCCAGGGCCAGGTCATCCCTGGCGGCGCGCCGAACAACCCGCTCAAGGCCCGCTGGCTCGGGATCGCCGACGGGGTCGGGATCCACGGGACGTCGGAGGACTGGTCGATCGGCTCGCGCGCGTCCCACGGCTGCATCCGCATGCACGTCGCGGACGTCGAGGATCTGTACCCGCGCGTGCCCGTCGGGACGAAGGTCCTGATCAAGTAGCCGAGGTCCGTCTATCGTCCGTCTCCGTCGAAGAGGGGAGACAGGCATGGGCAGGCTGCGCTTCGGGATCTTTCTGGCGCCGTTCCATCCGGCGGGCGAGAACCCGACCCTGGCGCTCGAGCGCGATCTCGAGCTGATCGCGCACCTCGACAGGCTCGGTTACGACGAGGCCTGGATCGGCGAGCACCACTCCGCGGGCAGCGAGATCATCGCCTCGCCCGAGATCTTCATCGCCGCCGCGGCGGAGCGCACGAAGCACATCCGGCTGGGCACCGGCGTCACCTCGGTGGCGTACCACAACCCCCTCTGGGTGGCCGAGCGGATGGTGCTGCTGGACCACCTGACGCGCGGGCGCACGATGCTCGGCCTCGGCCCGGGGTCGCTGCCGACCGACTCGGCGATGATCGGGCTGAACCCGACCGACACGCGCGAGCTGATGGACCAGAACCTGGACATCATCATGCGGCTCCTTCGCGACGAGGAGCCGGTGACGGCGGAGACGCAGACGCACAAGCTCTTCGACGCCCGGCTGCACCTGCGGCCCTACACCCAGCCGCACTTCGACATCGCCGTCGCCGCCGTGGCGAGCCCAACCGGGCCGCGCCTCGCGGGTCGCTACGGCCTCGGGCTCCTGTCGGTCGGCGCGACGCTCACCCCGGAGGGCTTCGACGCGCTCGGGCACCACTGGGGGATCGCCGAGGAGCGCGCGCAGGCGTACGGCCAGACGGTGGACCGCGAGAAGTGGCGGCTCGTCGGCCTCGTCCACGCCGCCGAGACGCGCGAGCAGGCCTACAAGGACGTCGAGTACGGGATCGAGCAGTGGTTCCGCTACTTCGAGGGTGTCGCGGCCTTCCCCCAGATGGGCATCGAAGGCGACCACGCGCTGCGTGAGATGGTCGAGTTCGTGAACACGTCCGGCGTCGGCGCGATCGGGACCTGGGAGGACGTCGCGGCACAGGTCGAGAAGCTCACCACGCAGAGCAACGGCGGCTTCGGCGCCTACCTCATGCTCGCGCACGAGTGGGCGAACCCGGAGGCGACGAAGCGCTCCTACGAGCTCGTGGCGCAGCATGTGATGCCGCTGTTCCAGGGCCAGGCGCAGCCGACGATCGACGCCCGTGCGCGGGCGTCGGAGACGCACGCGGACATGTCCAAGACCCAGAACGACGCCGTCGCGCACATGACGGCGAAGTACGAGCAGGAGGTCGCGGCGAGCAGGGGGTAGGCCGATGCTCGTCGACGAGCCGGGCCTGGCGGCGGGGCCGCTGCGGCTCAGGGGCGAGCGCCTGGGGCGTGCACGTCTGCGGGCCTCGGGCTACCGGCCGATCAGGTGACGGCGAGCGGTCTCCTGACCCGCGCTCAGGAGGAGCTGCGCGCCGCGCGCCTCAGTTCTGCACGCCCCGGCCGGCGAGCGTGAACGGCTCGGTCGGGTGGCTCGTCAGCGGATCCCGGGCGCGGACACCGCTTCATCTGCGAGGCGCACTGCCCCGTCGACGCGGACGGAGGCCGACGCCTTCGCGCTGGCGGGGCTCAGGCCGCCCGCGCCGGAGCCAGGGCCATGACGTCCGCGAGGCGGTCATAGGAGGCGAGGCGATCTGAGAGGTCGTACGTGTTCGTGATCGCGAAGACCTCATCGGCCTGCGCCGCCCGCGCCATCTCGCATGATCCGCGCGCGGACGCGCTGGGGACCGCCGACGGCGTCGGCGCGGACGTCGACCTTCTCCTCGGCGCGCTTCTCCTCGTCGGTCCACGTGTGGGCGAGCGCCTCCTCGACGCTCACGATGGGCGCCCCGATGCCGGCCCGCTGGCGGACCATGGCGAGGTGCCAGGGCGCGGCGAGCGCCTCGGCGTGGGGGTCGTCGGCGCCGACGGTCACCTTGAGCGCGAGCATCGCGTGGGGCTCGTCGCCCTCACGGGCGGGGACGAAGCTCTCGCGGTACGCCAGGAGCGCAGGGGCGGCGCCGTCGGGGTTGGTGTGGGAGGCGAACGCATACGCGAAGCCGCGGCTGGCGGCCGTCTCGGCCGAGCTGGACGTGGACCCCAGGAGCGTGATCGGCGGCAGTCTGATGTCGGTCGGCACCGCGCGGACCGTGGCCAGGGGGTCGCCGGCCGGCAGCGGCCTGACGCCGCCGAAGGACAGCAGCTCGTCGAGCTGGCGGTCATACCCGGGCCCGTGCGCGGTGTCCTGCGGCCGGCCGAGCGCCTCGACCGTCGGCGGGTCGACCGCGCCCTCCGAGCGGCCGATCCCGAGGTCGATGCGGCCCGGGTACAGCCCCTCGAGCGTGCAGAACTGCTCGGCGACGTGGAGCGGGCGCCGGTTGGGCAGCAGGACGCCGCCGGAGCCCACCCGCACGTTGCGGGTGTGGGAGGCCACGTGCGCGATGACCACCTCGGGCGCGGCGACCGAGATCGCGGCGAAGGCATGATGCTCTGCGATCCAGAACCGATGGAACCCGAGGCCGTCCACGTGCCGGGCGAGGGTCAGCGAGTCACCCAGGGCATGCCCGGGCGGGCCGCCGGAGCGGCGCGGTGCCTGGTCGAGGACGGAGATCGCGATCATTGAAGACCAATATGACGAAGAACCTTCACCTGACAGTAGGACTCACCGGCGCGGGATGGCACCCGGCGGCGTGGCGGGAAACGTGCGCGCGGCCCGGTGAGCTGCTCACCGCCCGCTGGTGGGCCGACCAGGTCGCCGAGGCGCAGGACGCCAACGTCGACCTCGTGACGATCGAGGACTCGCTTGCGCTGCAGTCCAGCGATCTCGACGGGCCCGACGACCGGACGGACGCCACCCGCGGCTACCTGGACGCGATGGTCCTCGCCGCGCGGCTCGCGCCGCTGACGCGCGGCATCGGCATCGCCCCGGTCGTCTCGACGACCCTCACCGAGCCGTTTCACGTGTCCACGCAGGTCGCGACGATCGACTACGTCAGCCGCGGGCGCGCTGCATGGCTGGCGAGGGTGTCGCCGAGCCACTGGGAGGCTGCCCACGCCGGGCGCCGCGGCCTGCCGTCGCGCGAGGTCCTCGTGGCGGAGGCGCGCGAGCACGTCGAGGTCGTCCGGCGGCTGTGGGACTCGTGGGAGGAGGGCGCGGAGATCCGCGACGCCGAGCGCCATCGCTTCGTGGACCGCACGAAGCTGCACCACATCGACTT
The DNA here is from genome assembly GCA_963837655.1 of uncultured Solirubrobacterales bacterium. GTDB lineage: Bacteria > Actinomycetota > Thermoleophilia > Solirubrobacterales > Solirubrobacteraceae > CAVVSD01. The sequence continues at coordinate 18,233 of CAWIOK010000007.1, read as the reverse complement.
CGCGGGCGAGCGCTTCCGGATCCGGGGGCCCGTCGATCACGCCGCGCCCGCCGCAGGGCCAGCCGGTCGTGCTCGCGACCGAGCCCGGGCTTGGCGCCGACCTGGTGCTCGAGGATCTCGTCGTCGTCCTCGACGACGCTGGGCCGGCCGCCGATGAGCGCCGTGCGCGCCTGGACGAGGTGCATCCGTTCGCGCCGGCGGCACGGGTGTTCACGGGCACCCCGGCAGCGCTCGCCGACCTGCTGGCCGAGACGCCCGCCGTGCGGTTGCTGCCGGCGGCGATCCCGCACGACCTGCACGCGATCACGCGCGGCCTGGTGCCCGAGCTGCGATCCAGAGGGCTCGCCGGGCACGCCTACGCTGGAGGAACGCTGCGGGAGCGCCTCGGCCTCGGCGCCGCCGCCAACAGATACGCCGCATGACCGCCAAGCGCCAGATCCACCTCGCCGCCCACTTCCCGGGCGTGAACAACACGACGGTGTGGAGCGACCCCGCATCCGGGAGCCACATCGACTTCGACTCGTTCGTGCACCTCGCGCAGACCGCCGAGCGGGCGAAGTTCGACTTCTTCTTCCTCGCCGAGGGCCTGAGCCTGCGCGAGCACGCGGGGCACGTGCACGACCTCGACGTCGTCGGGCGCCCGGAGTCCTTCACGATCCTCGCCGCGCTTGCTGCGGTGACCGAGCGCATCGGGCTCATGGCGACGCTCACGGCGACCTACCACGAGCCCTACGAGCTGGCCCGTGCGCTCGGGACGCTCGACCACGTCTCAGGCGGCCGTGCCGCGTGGAACCTCGTCACCTCGACGGACGTGCTCACCGGCCGCAACTTCAGTCGCGGCGGCTACCTGGACTACGCCGACCGCTACGTCCGCGGGCGCGAGCTGCTCGAGGCGACGACGCAGCTGTGGCACTCCTGGGCGCCGGGCGACCTCGTCGCGGACGCCGCGACCGGCCGGTTCCTCGGACGACCCGACGCCGGCGCCTTCGCCTACGCGGGCGAGCAGATCGACATCGAGGGCCGGTTCACGCTGCCGCGCTCGCCACAGGGTCGCCCGGTGGTCATCCAGGCCGGCGACTCCGACGCCGGCCGTGAGTTCGCCGCCGAGCACGCCGACGGCATCTTCACCCGCCACGGCGGCCTGCAGGACGGGCGCGCGTTCTACGCCGACGTCAAGACCCGGATGCAGGGCTACGGCCGCGAGCCCGACGAGCTGCTCATCCTCCCCGGCGTGACGTTCGTGCTCGGCGACACCGACGAGGAGGCGCGCGAGCAGGCCGAGGTCGTGCGCCGGCAGCAGGTCAGCGGACCGACCGCGATGGTGTTCCTCGAGCAGCTCTGGAACCGCGAGCTGTCCGACTACGACCCCGACGGGCCCCTGCCCGACATCGACCCGATCGAGGGCGAGAGCACGATCGCGCCCGGGTCGATCCCGGCCCGCGGGTACACCGGCCGCCGCCAGGCGACCGCGGACGAGTGGCGCGCGGAGGCCGCGGCGGAGAACCTGTCGATCCGCGATCTCATGGTCCGCCGCGCAGCGCGCCAGACGTTCGTCGGCTCGGCCGCGACGATCGCCGACCAGCTCGACCTGCACGTGCAGACGCACGCGTGCGACGGGTTCATCCTCGTCCCGCACATCACGCCCGGCGGGCTGGACCGCTTCGCCGACGAGGTCGTCCCGCTGCTGCAGGAGCGCGGCTCGTTCCGTACCGAGTACGAGGGAACCACGCTACGCGAGCACCTCGGGCTGGCACAGCCCTGGCCCGGAGCGGCATCATCCCGTGGCGATGACAACGATCCACGCGAGCTGCATCGATGAGCTGACGGCGGCGCTCGGCGCCGACCAGGTCCAGACCGGGGACGACATCCGCCGCCTCCACGGCACCGACTCCTCGTTCCACCCGCCGGCGCTGCCCGATGCCGTCGTGTTCCCGGAGACGGTCGACGAGTGCCTGGAGATCGTCCGGACCTGCATCCGGCACGAGACGCCGATGGTGCCGTTCGGCGCGGGCTCCTCGCTCGAGGGCCACATCATGGCCCTGCGCGGCGGCGTGAGCATCGACATGTCGCGGATGAACGCGATCACGCGGATCTCCGTCGAGGATCTCGACGTGACCGTGCAGGCGGGGGTCACCCGTCGTCAGCTCGACGCGCGGCTGCGCCCGGAGGGCGTGTTCTTCTCGGTCGACCCCGGCGCCGACGCGACGCTCGGCGGGATGATCGCGACGGGAGCGTCCGGCACGACGACCGTGCGCTACGGCGCGATGCGCGAGAACGTCCTGTCGCTGCTGGTCATCACCCCCGACGGCGAGCTCGTGCGGACCCGCTCGCGAGCCCGCAAGTCCTCCGCCGGCCTCGACCTGACGCGCCTGTTCATCGGCTCGGAGGGCACCCTCGGCCTCATCGTGGAGGCGACGCTGCGCGTCCATCCCACACCTGAGGCGATGTTCGCGGCGGTGCTCTCGTTCTCGGGTTGGAGGACGCGGTCGACACGGTCACCGAGGTCGCGCAGTACGGCATCCCGGTGGCGCGGATCGAGCTCGCCGACGAGCTCACGATCGACATGATCAACAAGCACTTCGAGTTCGACATGCCGCTCACGCCGACGCTGTTCCTGGAGTTCCACGGCGGTGAGGCCGAGGTCGCCGCGCAGGCCGAGAGCGTCCGCGAGATCGCCGAGGGGCACGGGCTGCAGCACTACGAGGCGGCGGCCGACGAGTCCGAGCGGCGGCGGCTGTGGCGCGCCCGGCACGGCGCCTACGAGGCGACGAAGGCGACGCAGCCCGGGTGCGAGGTGCTGACGACCGACGTCTGCGTCCCGGTGTCCGAGCTGGCCGCGAGCGTCCTGGAGGCGCAGGCCGACATCGCCGAGCAGGGCCTGAAGGCGGCGATCGTCGGGCACGTCGGCGACGGCAACTTCCACGTCGCGGTCGTGCTCGACCCCGACAAGCCGGAGGAGCTGGAGGCGGCCGAGGCGTTCCACGACCGCGTCGTGCGCCGCGCGCTGGCCCGGGGCGGGACGTGCACGGGCGAGCACGGCGTCGGGTACGGCAAGTCGCGGTTCCTCCTGGAGGAGCACGGCGAGGCTGCTGTCGGGCTCATGCGCTCGATCAAGGAGGCGCTGGACCCGCAGGACCTGTTCAACCCGGGGAAGGGCGTCCAAGCCGCGTAACCGATGAGCCGGCGCGCACCGCGTCGTCTCACGGCCATGCTGACCGAGGCGGATCTCGCGGTGCTCAGCGAGCGCCATCGCCGCGAGCTGCACGTCCACTGCTACCGGATGCTCGCTTCCTTCGAGGAGGCCGAGGACGCCGTGCAGGACACGCTGCTGCGCGCGTGGCGGGCTCGCGACACGTTCGCTGGGGGTCCGCACGCGCGCGCCTGGCTGTACCGGATCGCGACCAACGCCTGCCTCGACGCGCTGAAGCGGCGAACGCGCCGCCCGCAGACGGTCGAGTCGCTGGGCGAGGTGCCGTGGATCGAGCCCTACCCCGACTCGCTCCTGGATGACACCGTCACCCGCGAGACGATCGAGCTGGCGTTCCTCGCCGTCATGCAGCTGCTGCCGCCGCGCCAGCGCGTCGTCGTCATCGCCCGCGACGTCATGGGGTGGTCGGCCGCCGAGACGGCGGCGCTGCTGGACACCTCCGTCCCCGCCGTCAACAGCGCCCTGCAGCGCGGCCATGCGACGCTGCGCCGCGAATGGGATCGGCGCGGCGAGCTGGAGCCGGAGGCGCGCGAGCGCGCGCTGCTGCGCGAGTGGGTCGACGCCCACGAGCGCGAGGACGTCGCCGGGATGATCGCGCTCATGCGCAAGGACATCCGCGTGACGATGCCGCCGCATCCCCACCTCTACCTCGGCGTGGACGCCCTCGCGCCGCTGTTCGACAACGCCTTCGGCTCGCGCCGTCTCGGCGCCTGGCGGATCGTGGCGCTGCGGTGCAACCGCCAGCCGGCCGCCGCCGGCTACCTCCGCCGACCGGACGACACGGACTTCCGCGCCTTCAAGCTCGACGTCATGCGCGTCGAGGGCGGCCGCTTCGCCGAGATCACGACGTTCGACGCCGGGCTGTTCGCGGCGTACGGCCTTCCGGCGGTGCTGTAACGGATCACGGGGAGCGGGGACTGGCGGACATGTCCATTCCCGCCTCCATCCGGTCGTTCGTCGACGAGCTCGTCGCCACCGCCCCCGCCGAGTACGACGATCTGCGCGTGGTCGTCTTCAACGGCAGCCTCAAGCGCTCGCCCGAGCCGAGCAACACGGACGGCCTGCTGGACGTCGCGACCGGCATCATGCGCCGCGTCGGCGCCCGGGTCGACGTGGTCCGCACGGCCGACCACGAGATCCCGCCCGGCGTCTGGCCGGACATGCGCGAGCACGGCTACGCGCGCGACGACTTCCCCGCGCTCTACGCGGAGCTCGTCGTGCCCGCGGACATCGTGATGCTCGCCGGACCGATCTGGCTGGGCGACCAGAGCTCGCTCACCCGCAAGATCATCGAGCGCCTGTACGCGTACTCGGGCGATCTCAACGACCGTGGGCAGTGGTCGTACTACGGCAAGGTCGGTGGTGCCCTCACGACCGGCAACGAGGACGGGGGAAAGCACGTGTCCGCGCAGATCCTCTACGCGCTGCAGCACATCGGCCTGGCGATCCCACCGCAGTCCGACGCGTACTGGGTGGGCGAGGCGGGCCCGGGGCCGTCCTACCTCGACGCCGACGGCGGTGGAGCGGGCAACGCGTGGACATCGCGCAACACCGTGTTCATGACCTGGAACCTGCTCCATCTGGCCCGGATGCTCAAGGACGCGGGCGGTATCCCGGCCCACGGCAACTCCGCGACCGACTGGGATCTCGAGCAGCCGTCGCACCCCAACCCCGAGTACCGGCGCTGAGCGCGGCGCGCGCCGTTGCCCCGCGCGGTCGTCCCGTGGGACGATCGCCCTCCAATGACGCTGCTCGCGAGGCTGCGCGAGGGGGACGGCGCGGCCTTCACCACGCTGGTCGACGGTCACGCCGCGTCGATGCTGCGCGTCGCGCGGCTGTACGTGTCCTCCGACGCGGTGGCGCAGGAGGTCGTCCAGGAGACGTGGCTCGCGGTGCTCCAGGGACTCGATCGCTTCGAGGAGCGCTCGTCGCTGCGCACGTGGATCTTCCGCATCCTCGTCAACCGGGCGCGCACGCGCGGCGCGCGCGAGGCGAGGACGGTGCCGTTCGCGACGCTCGCGGCGCGCGAGGCGGGGGAGCCGTTCGCCGCCGTCGATCCCGACCGCTTCCTGCCCGCCGACGACCCCGAGTGGCCCGGGCACTGGGCGGCGCCGCTGCCGCGCTGGGACGAGGTGCCGGAGCGCCGGCTCGAGGCCGGCGAGACGGCGGCGATCGTGCGTGGCGCGATGGCGTTGCTGCCTCCGATGCAGCGGATCGTCATGATCATGCGCGACGTCGAGGGCTGGGAGGCACCCGAGATCTGCGGCGCGCTGGACATCAGCGAGGGCAACCAACGCGTGCTGCTGCACCGCGCGCGGTCGCGGGTGCGCGCGTCCCTCGAACGCGCGATGGCCGATGACCTCCTCTGAGCTGCCCGAGATGCCCTGCCAGGAGCTCGTCGAGCGCGTGAGCGACTACTTCGAGGGCGCGCTGCCCGAGCGCGACCGGCTGCGCCTGGAGGCGCATCTCGCGGAGTGCGACGACTGCGAGCGCTACATCGCGCAGCTCCGCGAGACGGTGCGGATCGCCGGCCGGGTCGAGGTCGACCGCCTGGAGCCGGCGGCGCGCGACGCGCTCGCCGAGGCGTTCGAGGCCTGGGCGGGGCCCCGCTAGCGCATCGTCAGGCCTCCAGTGCCGCGACCGCGCGGTCGGTGCCGTCGGCGTCCGTCCGGACCAGCACCACGACACGGCCGTCGTGCAGCGCCCGGACGTCGGCGGCTGCGGTGTCAGCGTCGAGGCCGGCGTCGACGAGCACCGCGTGCAGGTCGCGATGGGACGCGACGCGGACGTGCCGCACGCCGTCGTCGTACGTTGCGATGGTGTCGCGGTCGAGGTCGCCGAAGCCGCCGCGGCGGCGCAGCGCCGGATCGCCCGCGAAGGAGCCCCTGGCATCGCGCGTCGAGCGCTCCGCGCCGGCGAACGTGCCGACCGCCGCCTCGACGGTCGCACCGCCGGCGAAGCGGCCCACGGAGTCGGCGGCGTGGTCGTGCGGGGCCGATCCGCTCAGGACGCGGATCTCGTCCCCGCTGCGACCGGCGGTGAGCAGGCGGTCGACCGTGGCGCGGGCCTCGTCCACGGAGCTGTAGGCGCGGCAGAGAGTGGGCATGGCGGGGTCCCTTCGTCGGGTGGTGGTCGGCCCTCCGTCCCGCGACCCCCGCGCGGCGTTACAGCGTGATGTCGCGCTCCTGCAGCCAGCCGGCGACGTCGTCCGGCACGCGGCCGTGCCACTCCGCGCGCGCGGCGAGCCGCATGATCTCCACGTCGTCGTCGGAGATCTGGTCGCGCCGGAAGCCGAGGTAGGTGGCGACGGCCGCCGCCATCGTGAGGCCCGGATCGATGTCGCCCTCCGCACCGCGCTCGACGGCGCTGAACATCTCGCCCTGGAGATCCTCGACCGCGCTGATCGGCTCGTCGCGGTCCTCGAACTGGAGCACGACGCGCTCCATGTCACCGCTCAGGCCGTCGGGCTCGCAGATCTCGGCGGCGCGGCGCACGACCTCCGCGAGCGTCGGGGCATGTGACTGGCGGGCCATCAGGGGATGTTCGGTGCTGGGTCGTCGTTGTCGAGCAGCTCCTCAGGCGGCTCGTCCTCGGTCGCCTCGAAGTCGGTGTCCGCGTCGAGCGGCAGTGCGTCGAGCTCGAGCATGTCGAGATCGTCGGGCGGGTTGGACGACTGCGCCTCACCCAGCGACGCCTCGCCGTGCCCGACCTGATCGGATCCATCGTGTGCCATGCCCAATGGGTACCGATCGGGCGTCAGATCCGCAAGCGCGCCGGCGACCACGGACTGTGCGATGGTCACTCGGGCGTGGGACGGCATGACGCAGCGCTGCTGCAGCGGTTCCTGCTCGCGCGCCGCGAGCGGGACGAAGCTGCCGCGCGAGCGGCGTGGGACGAGCTCGTGGAGCTGAACTTCGACCGCGTGGTCACGCTCGTCCGCGTCGAGAGCCGCGGGCGGCTGACGCCGGAGGAGCGCGACGACGCTGTGCAGCGCGCGCTCGTCAGGATGCTCACCCGGCTCATCGACACGTTCCGGGGCACCTCGATGGGCGAGTGGGTGGAGGCGACGCGCACACTCGTGCGCTTCGCGTGCGTGGACACCCAGCGGCGGGCCGCGCTGGTCACCCGCCACACGGAGCCGCTCGGCGACGCCGAGCCCACCGCGCCGGCAGAGGACGATCCTGGCGACGCGGAGGCGTTCCTGCACTGGGCGGTGCCGCGACTCGGCGGGCGGCGCCGCGAGGTGATCGAGCTGGATCTGCAAGACCGCACGACGGAGGAGATCAAGGAGCGACTGGGCGTCTCGCGCGACGTGGTCTACGCGTCGAGGAGCCGCGCGCTGCGCGATCTCGCCAAGCTTTTCGAGGAGTACGAGCGGCAATGAGCGCGGTCGACCGGATCCTTGGGGAGTACATCGACGCCTGGAAGACGGGCGAGCGGCCGGACCTGGACGCGTACCTCGCGCGCGTGCCGGCCGCCGATCGCGACGACCTGGCCGAGCAGGTGGGCACGTGGCTGCAGGTCGCGCCGACGCCCGACTACCCCGCCGCCGCGCGGGCGTCGATCGCGGCGGAGCCGGCGCTGCGCGCGGCGCTGCGCGAGGCCGCCGCGCTGCGCCCGCCGCCCGAGCGCCTCGAGGTGCTGCGCGAGCGGGCGGGGCTCGGCGTGGGCGACGTCGCCGCGCGGCTCGCCGCGCGCTTCGGCTTCGCCGACCAGTCGCGTGCGGTCGCGTATCTCGAGCGGCTGGAGCGCGGAGAGCTCGATGCGAGTCGGGTCTCCCGCCGCCTGCTCGACGCGCTGTCGGAGATGCTGGGCGCCGTGCGCCTCGCTTCGCCGGCAGCGGCGGCGAGCCAGGCGCTCTTCCGTGCGGACGAGGACGCCGAGGAGTGGATCGCCGCGGACATCGACGCGCTCTCGCGTGCCGCGCTCGCCGCCGCGCCGAAGCCGATGGACGAGCTCGACCGCCTGTTCCTCGGCGGACCCGACGGCTGACGAGCTAGATGCCGATCGCCGACGCGGCGCCGGCCAGTTGCTCTGGCGAGCACCCCGCGGCGACCGCGGCGTCGCCGATCGAGGTGTCGCCGGCGACGATCGCCCCGAGCGCCCCGCGGGCGATCGCAGGCGAGAGACGCGGGAGGCCGGCCGGGCGGATCGCCGCGATGTCGTCCTCGATCGCGGGCGGCGCGAGTCGCCGCCAGACGTCGTTGGCCAGGCCGTCGTCGATCTCGCCGCGCAGCGCGTCGATCCGCCGGGACAGGCCGAGCGTGCTGAGCCGGTAGAGCGCCGCGATGGCGGAGATGCCGTGCCGGGCTGCGATCCGCACGACGTCCTCGAGCGTCGGCTCTCCGTCGAGCATCGCGCGGACGCCCGCCGCGGGAGCCAGCAGCTCGGCCGCGAACGCGTTGGCCTGCACCTCGCGCGAGTCCGTGCTGCGCCCGGCCAGCGTCTCGAAGGTGTCGACGGCGAGGCCCGCGTCGTGACCGCATCGCACATGCCCGAGCTCGTGCGCCAGCGTGAACCGCATCCGGACCGGCGCGTGGGTCCCGTTGACCCAGAGCACCGTCCGCCCGCCGTCGCGCCAGCAGCAGCCGGCGATGTCGTCGGGCAGCGCCGCGATCACGACGGGCAGGGCGAGAGCGCCCTCGACGAGCCCGAGCAGCGACCCGACCGGCCCTTCCGCGGCCAGGCCGAGCTCCGCGCGCAGCTCGCGGGCCCGCTTCGCCCCGATGTTGGTGTCCTTCCCCGCCACCGCGCGGGGACCGTAGCGGTCAGCGGCGCGAGAGCACGCGGTCCAGCACCGCAGCCACGACGTCGGGGTCCGGCCGCCCCTCCGAGCGCCAGGCGACGATGCCGTCCGGGCGCACGAGCGACGCCCCCTCGGGCGTGATGCCGTAGGCGCCCGGGAAGCCGGGGGCGTCGACGACCTCGGTCGCGACGCCGGGCACCGACACATCGCCGCCGTCGGGACCCACGAGGAGCACCCACCCGGCGCCGAAGAGGTCGAGGGTCGAGCGGTCGCCCACGGGTACGTGCGGTGCGCGCGATCCCGGACGCCCGCGCGAGGTGGACGGATGCTCGTGGTCGGCGACGTCGTCGCCGGGCTCGCCGGCCACCGCAGACGAGCGCACCAGCGTGCCGATCTCGATCGTGAGGTCGTCGATCGGCGGCTCGACGTCGTCGGTGCCGCGCTCCGGCACGACGCGCGTCGCGTAGCGCGTATAGGCCTGCTCGATCGTCATGCGGCCCAGCGGCCGGCGCTCGGCGTCGTAGGTGTCCAGCAGCGGCGGGCCGGCCTCGCCCTTCACGACGGCCGCGAGCTTCCACGCGAGGTTGTGCGCGTCCTGGACACCTGTGTTGCCGCCGAAGCCGCCGTTCGGCGGGACGACGTGCGCCGCGTCGCCGGCGAGGAAGACGCGCCCGTCGGCGAACCGCGTGGCGACGTTGGCCTCCGCCTGCCAGTGCGCGACGTCGATGACCTCCATCGGGATGTCCGCGCCGATCGCCGCCGCCAGCAGCTCGTTCGCGCGCTCCTCGGTCAGGCCCTCGCCGACGTTGACCGCCTCGTCGGCGGTGACGTCCTCGCCGACGGTGTTGACGACGAGGAAGCCCCTGCCGCCGGTGCGGTTGATCCGGAAGAACCCGCGCAGCGTCGGGTTGTGCACGTAGATGACGCCCTGGTTGCGGTCCTCCAGCAGCGGCGCGACGTCCGCGCGGAAGTAGATCGTGATGCTGCGCGAGAGCAGGCCGTAGCCCTCCATCTCGATGCCGAGCCGACTGCGCGTCGGGCTGCGGTTGCCGTCTGCGGCGACCACGTACTGCGCCCGGACCGTGCTCTCGGTGCCCTCGTCGAGGTCGCGCAGCGTGACGGTGACGCCGTCGTCGTCCTGCTCGAGGCCGACCGCCTCGACCCGGTTGCGTAGCTCCGCGCCGAGCTCCAGCGCCCGCTGGCGCAGCAGGGGCTCGAGGGCGTCCTGGTCGAGGAAGAGGCGCTGCGTCGGGCTGTAGCCCTCGATCCCCTCGTTGACGTCGGCCACGTAGACCCCGAGCTCGCGCCCGGCGAGCGACTCGACCGCGTTGATCCCCCCGCGCGGCGGATAGGTGAGCAGCGACGTCTCGCGCGCGGCGTCCTCCAGGCCGACCTGGCGCAGCACCTCCATCGTGCGGAGCTGGAAGTGCCCGGCGCGGGGGTGGATCGCGGTGCCGGCGTGCCGCTCGACCGACAGGGCCCGCACGCCGTGGTGGCCGAGCAGCATGGCGGTCGTCAGACCGACCAGGCTGCCGCCGATGATGAGGACCGGGGTCTCGTCGGGCGTCATGCCGGCGACGGTAGACCCGGTCGGTCTCATGTGACCACTGAATCTCGTGATGCGCGATATTCAGCCCAGCAATGAACCTGGGCGGGCTCGACCTCAACCTCCTCGTGGCGCTCGACGCGCTGCTCAGCGAGCGCAGCGTGACGCGCGCCGCCCAGCGGGTCGGCCTCAGCCAGCCCGGGATGAGCAACGCGCTGGCACGACTGCGGCGCGTGTTCGACGATCCGCTGCTCGTACGCCAGGGCGCGGCGCTCGTGCCGACAGCGCGGGCGGAGAGCCTCGCCGGGCCGATCCGCGAGGCGCTGGGGCTCATCCGCGGCGCGATCGACGCGCCCGCCGGCTTCGACCCGGCCACCGACCACCGCTCGTTCCGCGTGAGCTGCTCGGACTACTCGGTGCTCATGCTGATCGGGCCGCTCGTCCGCGGCCTCGCCGCCGACGCGCCGGGGATGGCCGTGGAGGTCCTCCCGCGCCTCGCCGACGCAGGCCAGGCCCTTGATCGCGGCGACGTCGACCTCGTCATCGAGCCCCCGGAGATCATGGGCCGGACCGACCTGCCCGGCGCCCGGCTGTGGGAGGACCGGTGGATGTGCTGCGTCTGGGACGGCAACACACGGGTCGGCGATCGCATCGGCCTGGACGAGTACACGTCGCTCGGGCATCTCATCTACTCGATGGGGGCGACCGGCCAGCCGGTGGCCCTGCCGGATCTGCACCTCGCCCGGCTGGGGGTGCAGCGGCGCATCGAGCTCAGCGTCGAGAGCTTCCTGCTCGCGCCGTTCCTGCTGCAGGGGACCGATCTCGTGACGCTCGTGCCCGCCCGCGCCGAGGCGTATCTGCGCAGGACGGGAGCGATCCGCATCCTCCCGCCGCCCGTCGAGCTCCCCGTCCTCACCGAGGTGCTCTGGTGGCATCCACGGGCGACCGCGGATCCCTCGCACGCGTGGCTGCGCGAGCGGATGGCGCAGGTCGCGCCGTGACACGATCCGCCGCATGGCACTGCGCATCATTGCTCCCGGGGTTCCCGAGTGGGAGACCGAGCGGGCGACCTTCAACCTCCTCGACGACCAGCGGCCCGCGGCGGTGGCCGTCGTGTCGGACACGGACGACGTTGCCGCCGCCGTGCGGCATGCCGCCGAGCGCGGCCTTGCGGTCGCGCCGCAGCTGACGGGGCACGGCGGGTCGGCCATGGGGCCGATCGACGACGCCATGCTGCTGAAGACCACCGGGCTGCGCGAGGTCGCCATCGACCCAGCGGCGCGCACGGCCCGGGTCGGCGCGGGCGCGCGGTGGAGCGACGTGGTGGGGCCCGCCTCCGCGCACGGCCTCGCCGCGCTGCACGGCTTCTCGCCCGACGTGGGCGTCGTCGGCTACACGCTGAGCGGCGGGGTCGGCTGGTACCAGCGCGCCCACGGGCTCGCCTCGAGCGCCGTGACGGCGGCCGACGTGGTCCTCGCCGACGGGACGCAGGTGCGTGCCGATGCCGACCACGAGCCCGAGCTGCTCTGGGCGCTGAAGGGCGGCGGAGGCAGCTTCGGTGTCGTCACGGCGCTCGAGTTCGACCTGCTGCCGGTGCCCGAGCTGTACGCAGGCACGCTCTTCTTCCCCTGGGAGCGCTCCGCGGAGGTCCTGCACGCGTGGCACGCCTGGACCGCGCAGGCGCCGGACACGGCGACGTCGGTCGGCCGCATGATCAGCTTCCCGCCGATCCCGGACCTTCCCGACAACCTGCGCGGGCGGTCCTTCGCGACCGTCGAGGTCGCGCTGCTCGGATCGGAGCCGCAGGCCGCCGAGCTGCTCGCGCCGCTGCGGGGACTGGGACCGGAGATCGACACGTTCGCGACGGTGCCGCCCGCGGGCATCTCGCGCATGCACATGGACCCTGCCGAGCCGCTGCCGTACCGTTCGACGCACCTCTTGCTGGGCGACCTGCCGACCGCCGCGATCGACGCCTGGATCGGGGCCGCCGGCCCCGACTCGGGCACGTCGCTCACGGCGGTCGAGCTCCGCCACACCGGCGGCGCGCTGGCCCGCCCGGTCGACGCAGCGCTACCGTCGCTACCCGGTGAGTTCCTCCTGTTCGGCGTCGGTGCGACGCTCCCGCCCGCCGACCTGCCGGTCATCGAGGCGGGACTCGCCGTCGTGCACGAGTCCCTCGCCGAGCACGCCGTCGGGGTGCTGCTGAGCTTCGTCGAGGAGCCCGCCGACGTCTCCGCGGGCTATGCGCCGCAGGCGTGGCGACGGTTGATCGCAGCCCGTGAGAGGTACGACCCCGATGGGCGCATGCGTGCGAACCACGCCGTGCCCGCATCGATCCCACACTCGTAGGAGGAGCCGGCGATGACCGTGAAGCTCGGGTTGGTGGCGTTCCTGGAGGCGAAGCCCGGGAAGGGTGGCGAGCTCGGGGCGTTCCTGGAGCAGGGCCGCGACCTGGCGGCCGCCGAGGAGGGCACCGTCACGTGGTACGCGTTCCGCGTCGACGAGACGACGTACGGGATCTTCGACACGTTCGAGACGGAGGATGCCCGTCAGGCGCACCTGACCGGCGAGATCCCCAAGGCGCTGGGTCAGGTCGGCGGCGATCTCCTCGCCAAGGATCCCGACATCCGCCCGATCGAGATAATCGCCGTGAAGTAGCCGACGGGAGGAGCAATGGAGGGACTCGACGCGCGTGACTACCGCGCGGCGCTGCGGGTGGTCGAATCGGTCTCGCGGGCGAACACGCTCGACGGCTTCCGGCATGCCACGCTCGACGCCCTGGCGACCGAGCTCGGGTATCGCGACCTGACCTTCTTCGTCGGCGCGAGCGCCGAGGAGGCCTTCGCCGATCCCGAGCCTGCGGTCCTCGGCCGGGCCGGCCGGATGCTCAACCAGTACGTCGGCGGCTACTGGCGCGAGGACGTGTACGCGCGCCCGCAGGTTCTGGCGATGTTCCGCAATCGCACCGCGCTCGCGCTGAGCGAGCTCCCGCGGCCGGAGAGCACCGGCGAACGCCGCTACGTCGAGCAGTTCCTCGTCGCCAACCACATCCACGACGAGATCGGGATCAAGCTCGACACCCACGCGACCGGGGTCGCGCTCATCGGGGTCCTCGGCGACGGGCGGCGCCCCTTCGGCCACCGCGACGTCGCGCGCCTCGAGCTGGTCACCGGTCCGCTGTCGAGCATCCTGCGCTTCTTCCTGCGCGCGGAGCGCCGGGTGCCCGACCGGCCCGCGCTCTCCGCTCGCGAGCGTGAGGTCGCCGAGCTCGTCGCCGGCGGTCTGACCAACCGCGAGATCGCGTGCACGCTGTGCATCGGCGAGCCGACGGTCAAGAAGCACGTCACGCACGTGCTGGCCGCGACCGGCTGCACCAGCCGGACCCAGCTCGCGATCGCGTGGCGCCGCTGAGCCGCGTCCTTCTCATCGCCGCCGTCGTGCTGGGTGTCCTCGGGGCGGTCGCGGTGCCGCGAGCCTCCGCGCAGGCGACGACGACGCGCTGGGCCTACCCCGACGGCCCGGGCTGGGCCCGCAGCCGCCCCGAGCCGGCCGCGCCGAGGGTGCAGCGGCTGCGCCGGCTCACCGAGGACGGGCTGCCCGAGCTCTACGTCGCGGTGGCCGACCGCGTCGGCAGCGACGGATCGCTGTGGACGCAGATCAGGCTCCCGATGCGGCCCAACGGCACGACGGGCTGGGTCCTGCGCCGCCATCTGGGGGCCTGGCACACCGTCCACACCGCGCTGGACATCGACCGCGCGCGCCTGCGCGCGGTCCTGCGCCTCGACGGCCGCGTGATCTGGAGCGCGCGCGTCGGGGTCGGGGCGCCCGCCACGCCCACGCCGGCGGGGCGCTTCTACGTCCGGGAGAAGATCCGCAACCTGCGCGGCGGCTCGCTCTACGGGCCCTGGGCGATCGGCACCAGCGCCTACTCCCGTCTGTCGGAGTGGCCCGGCGGCGGCGTGGTCGGCATCCACGGGACCGATCAGCCCGGGCTGATCCCGGGCCGGCCATCGCACGGGTGCGTGCGATTGCGCAACGCCGACGTGCGCGAACTCGTGCAGAAGCTGCCGCTCGGCACGCCGATCTGGATCCACTGACGCGAAGCCGTCTACGTTCCTCGCTCGACGTCGAGTCGGGAGGGCAGCGTGTCATCGCGCGTTCGGGCAGTCGTCGTCGTAGCGCTGGTGTCGGCCTGTGCAGTCGCGATCACGCCGGTCGCCGACGCGGCGTCGTCACAGCCGAAGCGGCTGGTCACGTTCGTCGCGCGCACCTGCCCGAGCTACACCGACATCGCGGCCAACCGCGCGCGCAACAACATCCAGGAGAGCCTCCAGGACCTGGGAGCCGACACGCTGTACAACGGCGGCGACGCCGTCAACCCGGTCGTCGAGCGGGCCCAGCAGCCCAACTGCACGCCGTTGCCCGACTGGCGCTTCACGATGGGCACCGACTACAAGTCGCGTGCCGTCACCGGACCCTGGGGTGCGCTGTCGGTTGTCACCGGTCCGTTCGCGGGGAACATCGTCACCCAGCCGAGCACGCCGCTGCTCGATCGCAACGGCGACGACACCGGCGAGACGCTCGCCGGCGCCGTGACGGTCGCGCTGACAGCGGACCAGATGGCGCTGGCCGCGAGGGCCAACTCGCTGTGGGCCCAGGGCGGCACGCCCACCGACCCGGTGCTGAACGGGCAGTACCCGGACAAGTTCGGCTTCGGTGCGCTGCGCTGCGCGGTCGACATCCTCAACGGCGACAACGTCGAGTGGATCGCCTACCCGACCGGCGCCAAGCACGTCTTCTGCTACGCCTACTACGTCGTCCCGCCCCCGACGAGCGGGACCATCGTCGTCCGCAAGGCCATCGACGATCCGACCGCCACCGCGACCACGGCGTTCAGCTTCCAGGGCGACATCTCCTACACGTCCGACCAGCGGTTCGCGATTGCGGCGTCCGCCGGGACGCCGGGCTCGGCGACCTTCTACCGCGCGGCGGGGCAGACGTGGTCGTGGCGCGAGCTCGACCTGCCCGGGTGGACGCGGTCCGGACTGTCCTGCACGTCGAAGACCGGCGCGAGCCTGACGCGGACCGAGCTCTCCACGGGCGCGGTCTCCGTCGACCTCGCCGCCGGCGACACGGTCACGTGCACACACACGAACCGCCCGGAGCCGCCGGCCGGCCTGCTGCTCTCCAAGACCACACGAGGCGGGGTCGGGAGCTTCGACTTCGACGTGTCCGGGCCCGAGTCGCACAGTCAGACCATCACGACGACCGAGCCCGGCACGCCGGTGGCCGGTGACCAGCTGGCGGTTCGCGCGGGGACCTACTCCGTGGCCGAGCGACCGCCTGCCCCCGCCCCGGCGGGCAGCTGGTCGCTCGCACGCGTGACGTGCGACGGGCGCAAGCAGGAGCTGCCTCTCACCGTGACGCTGGTGTCCGGGGAGGGCACGGCGTGCCAGTTCACCAACGTGTTCACCCCCGGCGGCTCGATCACCCTGCGCAAGCGGACGGAGGGCGCCGCGGGCACGGCCGACTTCATCGTCCGGCCGGTGAACGACCCCGCGGTCAGCTTCGAGCAGCGGGCGGTCACCAGCGGCTCGGGGGACACGGCGCTCGCGGAGGGTGACGACACGTCGGCGCTTCCGCTCGGGAGCTACGAGATCGTGGAGATCGGGCCGGCCCCACACGCGGGCGGGCACTGGCGGCTCGAATCGGTGCTGTGCGACGGGGTGCCGCTGGCCAGCGCCCACGGCCGCACGGTCGTGACGCTCGGCGAGGCCGATCCGGGCGTCGACTGCACGTTCGTCAACCACTTCTCGCCCACGCCGGAGCCGGACAACCCGAGCACTCCCACGACGCCGTCGGAGCCGTCGACGCCCGACACCGGGGTCGCGGGCCAGGGCGATGTCGGCCCGCTCGCAGACCTTGCGGTGACCAAGACCGTGTCGCCCACGGTCGCGCGAGTCGGGCGCATGCTGCACTACAAGATCGTCGTGACCAACAAGGGTCCCGGGATCGCCTACGACGTGGTGGGTACCGAGGTCCTGCCCCGGATCGACCTGCCGCTGCAGCTGCACACGACGAAGGGGACCTGCCGGGCCAAGTACCCCGCGCGCTGCGCCCTCGGGTCCCTGCGCCCCGGTCAGCGCGCCACGGTCACAGTGGACGTCCGCGCGAGCCGCCTCGGGCGGACGCGCAACCGGGTCGCCGTGGCGTCCTCGACCTACGACCCGGACCTGCGCGACAACCGCGCCGACGCGCTGGCGATCGTCCTGCCCGCGCTCTCGCCGCGCTTCACCGGCTGAGTCAGACCAGGGCGATCTCGCGCTCGAGCTGCGGCGCCAGCAGCTCGCGTGCCTGGGCAGGCGTGATGACAGCGGCTGGGTCGACCTTCTCGACGACGCGGCTCGCCGTGTCCTCGTAGACGTGCTCGCCGATCAGCCGCTGCTGGTCGTCGTAGGGCCAGTGGAACGCGAGGATGTGCTTGACGACGTAGGTCGCCTCCGGATCGTCGATGTCCTCGCTGTCCATGAGCAGGCGGCCGGGCATGAGGTGGTGGAACATGCACTCCGACGCGAAGCCCCAGTCGGCCACCACGATCTCCTCGTCGACCGGTCCCATCACGATCGCGCCGACGGCGGAGAGGCCCGCGTAGAAGTCGTGCACCGCCTGGTAGCCGTCGAGGACGAGGGTGTGTGGACCCTCGGTCAGCCGGTACACGGGCTCGGCGATCGTCATCTCCGGCGTGAGGATCTCCTCGTAGCGACCGGAGACCTCCAGCAGCGCGTGGCGCCGGTAGTTGGAGAGGATCGCGCGATGGCGCGGGTTCTCGGTCGTGCGCAGCAGCGCATCCGTCGCGGCCGTGATGTTGATGAGATCCCAGTCAGACATGCCCGCCATGGTCGGGGCCCGGCGCCGCATGGGCAATGGTCCAAAGGTGGAAGTACCATCGCGCCGTGCGGACTGCCCGGCTCAGGTGTATCGCGCTCGCCGGGCTCGCAGCGTTCGCGGTCGGATGTGGTGGCGGGAGCGCGTCCGGCACCTTCGAGCCGGCAACGTCGGACACGCTGACGGTCGTCACCGAGCCGCTGCCGATCGCCGGGTTCTGGGAGGGGACCGACGCGCACCCCACCGGGGGACTGGAGTACGCGATCGCCGACGAGCTGCGCAAGCGCCTGGGCGTTGCGAAGCTGGCGGTCCGCACCCGGCCCTTCGACCAGATCGCCGGCGGTGACCTGGGCGGCGCGGACATCGCACTGGACCTCCTCACGCCGACGGATGCCCGTGAGAAGGTCCTCGACTTCACCACCCCCTACGCCCAGTCGCCGCCGGCGGTGGTCACCCGCGGGACGGCGGTCCCGGACGTGCAGACCGCGCAGGAGCTGCGGTGGGTCGTCAAGCGCGGCACGACGTTCCAGGACATCATCGCCGAGCAGATCCGGCCCGACGACCCGCCGCTGGAGGTCGATACACGCGCAGAGGTCCTTGCCGCGCTGACGAGCGGGCGGGCGGACGCGGCGATGTTCGACCTGCCCGGCGCCGAGGCGATCACCCAGACCGATCCCGATCTGTCCGTGGCGGCCCGGCTCGCGAGCACCGAGCCGATCGCGGCGGCGCTCCCGCAGGGCTCGCCGAACAGGGAGGCGGTCGGGTCCGCCTTGCGTGCGATGGAGGCGGACGGCACGATCGACCGTCTCGCCAAGCGCTGGCTCGGGACATCGCTCACCGACAGCGCC
>CAWIOK010000006.1:0-441457 GCA_963837655.1 uncultured Solirubrobacterales bacterium | reverse complement strand
GCAGGTACGTCCGCACGTCGGCCGCCGGGGCGATCCCGACGAACAGGGGCGCATCGCCGGCAGGGTCGACGCGGATGCGCGTGGTCGCGTCGAAGGACTCGACGGACCACCCTGCGCTCCCGCGCACGTCGCCGAGATCGATCCCCTCGCCGGTCAGCGCGAAGGTACTGGTCGCGAGCCGGGTCGTGGGGGACGTGTAGAAGCCGTCGTGGTCGCGCTGGGTCAGATGCGCGGCGACCAGCGCGATACCGCCCACCAGCAGCGCGGCCGCGACGAGCGCGAGCAGGCTGCCGGCGATGAGCGCCGCGATGCGGCCGGCCCCTGGCGAGGAGCGCCGCGGCGCGGGTGACGGTTGCGCCGCCGGGGTCGTCACGCGCGCGACGGCGTCGCGCGACGGGCCTGCAGCACGGACGCGATGTCCCCCGCCCAGGCACGGATCGCGGTCTCGTCGCGCGCGTCGGTCTCAGGCATGTGGTCGAAGGGGAAGTGCAGGTCGTCCCGGTGGACGACGCCGCCGAAGATCGCGACCGAGACCGGCTCGACCTCGGGCACCTTCTCCAGCGCGTGGTCCACCTGCTTGCGGGCACTCGCCATCGAGTCCGGCTCCAGGTTCATCGGACCCATGCCGAAGACGAACACCGGGCGGCCGCTCAACGCGAGGGCGGTGCGGTGCAGCAACCGTCGCGCGTCGCGGTGCCAGCGGCCCATGTAGATGGCGCCGCCGATCACGACGGCGTCGTAGGGCTCGAGATCCTGGACGGAGGCCGCGGGCCGCACGTCGACGTCGAGCCCGTGCCCTCGGAGGACCTCTGCCACCTCGTCGGCGACCTCGTGGGTCGAGCCGTGCTTGGAGGCGTAGGCGATGAGGGTCTTGTGTTCCATGCGCCGACCGTACGGTCGCGCGGCGCCGCGGCCATCCGTGGAGGATGCGCTGCGAGGCGAGGGACTTCCACTCGTCGGGTGCGGTGAGCTACGGATCAGGTCGCGCCGCCTCGGGGCGCCGCCGCAGTAGGGTCGGGCACCACCGCCCATGGCCTCGACGGATCTTCACGACGCCAGGCTGAGGCGTCTGATGGAGGCGATGCCGGAGATCATCTCCGAGCTCGACCTCGAGACGCTGCTCACGCGCGTCCTCTCGACGGCGTGCGAGCTGACCGGCGCGCGCTATGCCGCCGTCGGCGTGCTCGACGAGGACCGCCACGAGCTCGAGCGGTTCCTGACCCGCGGCATCGACGAGGAGCGGCGCGCCGAGATCGGCGAGCTTCCGCGTGGACGCGGGGTCCTTGGCGTCCTGATCGAGCATCCGACGGCGCTGCGGCTCGCCGACGTCGGCAGCCACCCCAGTTCCTACGGGTTTCCTCCCGGCCATCCTCCGATGACGACGTTCCTCGGCGTCCCCATCAGGATCCGCGGCGAGGCGTGGGGCAACCTGTACCTCACGGAGAAGGAGGGGGGCGAGTTCACCGCCGAGGACGAGGCGGCCGCCGTCCTGCTGGCGACGTGGGTGGGCATCGCGGTCGAGAACGCCCGCCTCTATGACCGCGAACGGCACCGCGCGGCCGAGCTCGAGCAGGCCGTCCGCGGGATGCGGGCGACGACGGACATCGCCAAGGCCGTCGGCGGCGAGATGGAGCTGGAGCGGGTGCTCGAGCTCATCGTCAAGCGCGGCAGGGCGCTGGTGCACGCGGAGTCGCTGAGCATCGCACTGCGCGAGGGCGACGAGCTCGCCGTGCGTGCGGCCGCGGGCGACTTCGAGCCCGGTCTCCTCGGTGCGCGGGTCCCGGTGCACGGCTCCCTGGGCGGCGCGGTGCTGCGCCGCAGGCGCTCGCAGCGCCTCGGCGACGTCAGGGCGCAGCTGCGCTACACCCTGAACGACTACATCGATGCCAGCGGCGGGCTGGTCGTCCCGCTCCTCTACCGGGGGCGAGCGGTCGGGGTGCTCTACGCGTTCGACCGCCAGGTGGGCGGGCCGGAGTTCACCCGCGACGACGAGCTGCTGCTGGAGTCCTTCGCGGCGAGTGCGGCGACCGCGGTCGCGACGGCGCAGGAGTTCACGGCACACGGACTGCGACGGAGCCTCGAGGCGTCCGAGCGCGAGCGCCAGCGCTGGGCGCGCGAGCTGCACGATCAGACGCTGCAGGACATGGGAGCGCTGCGCGTGACGCTCTCCGCCGCACGCCGGCGCGGGACGCCCGAGGCCCTCGCGGCGGCCGTCGACGACGCGGTCACACGGCTCGCCGAGGGCATCGATGCGCTCCGGTCGATCATCACCGATCTGCGTCCTGCAGCCCTGGACCAGCTCGGGACGAAGGCGGCGATCGAGGCGCTCGTGGAGCGACTGCGTGGCATGCCCGACGCGCCGGAGGTCGACCTGGTCGTCGATCTCGACTTCGAGGCCGGGCGGTCGGAGGCCCGCCACCCGCCGGCGGTCGAGGACGCGGTCTACCGCCTCGTGCAGGAGGCGACGACCAACACCCTCAAGCATGCGTCGGCCGGACGGATCGAGATCTCCGTCGTCGAGCGCGACGGGGCGATCCACGTCCGCGTCTGCGACGACGGGGAGGGGTTCGAGACGGAGCGGACCGGGGATGGCTTCGGCCTCATCGGCATGCACGAGCGCGTCGCACTCGCCGATGGGACCTTGGAGGTGACCTCCGGTCCGGGGCAGGGGACCGAGTTGCACGCGGTCCTGCCGGTCGGGCGCGACAAGCCTGACCCACGCAGGGGCGGCGGGCGGAGCGAGGCCGGGGCGGACTACGGATAGGTCTGACGGCCTGCTCCCGATGACGCGCCGGCGCCGCGGTGGCAGCGTCGATGGACTCCAGCGAAAGGCGTCCGACCATGCGCGCAGCAGTCGTCCACAGCTTCGATCAGCCACTGTCCATCGAGGACGTGCCGGTCCCTGTCGCGGGCCCGGAGGAGGTCCTCGTGCGCATCGAGGCGTCGGGCCTCTGCCACACCGACATCCACGCCGCGCGGGGCGAGTGGCCCGTGCGGCCCCAGCTGCCGTTCATCCCCGGCCACGAAGGCGTCGGCGTCATCGAGGGTCTGGGCGGCGGCAACGCGCACGGGCTGCAGGAGGGGATGCGCGTCGCGCTGCCCTGGCTCGGCTATGCGTGCGGCGATTGCCGCTACTGCAACTCAGGGCGCGAGACGCTGTGCCTGTCGCAGCAGAACACCGGCTACTCGATCAACGGCGGCTTCGCCGACTACGCGGTCGGGCATGCGCGACACGTCGTCCGCGTGCCCGACGGGGTGGACCCGTTCGTCGCGGCGCCGCTGACGTGCGCGGGCGTCACGACCTACAAGGCCGTCAAGGTTTCCGGCGCCCGGTCCTCGGACGTCGTCGCGGTGTTCGGTGCCGGTGGCCTCGGGCACATGGCGATCCAGTACGCCCGCATCACAGGTGCATCGGTCGTCGCCGTCGACATCAACGAGCAGCGGCTGCAGGCGGCGCGAGAGCTCGGTGCCGAGCACGTCGTGCACGCCGGGGAAGAGGATCCGGTGGCTGCGATCCAGCGGCTGGGTGGCGCCGATGTGGCCATCTCGACGGCCGTGCAGCCGGTCGCGTTCGAGCAGGCGCTCGGCTCGCTCGCACGGGGCGGCACCCTCGTCTGCGTCGGCCTGCCGGCCGAGAACGGGCTCGAGGTCCCGATCTTCCAGACCGTGCTGGGAGGCCTGACGATCAAGGGCTCGATCGTGGGCACGCACCGCGACCTCGAGGAGGTCTTCGAGCTGCACCGGCGCGGCCTGACGCGGGTGCTCTACGAGGAGCGGTCGCTGGAGGACGTCAACGACGCCGTCGAGCAGGTGCTCGACGGCAGCTCGCTCACCCCGCGGCTCGTCTTCCGCCTCCAGGACGCCGCGTCATCCCCTGAGGGGTGGGTCCCGGCGACCGTCTCGGTCTGACGGGAAGAGATCCATGGCGCCCGACCCTTCACGACTGAGTCTCGACGAGGCGACTGTCTCGGACCTGATGCATCGCGGCGTGGTCTCGTGCCGCGCTGACACCCCGCTTCGCGACGTGGCGCGGGTGATGGCCGAGAGTCACGTCCACGCGGTCGTTGTCGACGGGATCCGCCGCAGCAGGGCCGGCACGGAGCACCTCGTCTGGGGCGTCGTGTCCGACCTCGACCTCGTCGGACACATCGACGCCGTCGGCACCGCGACGGCAGGTGACATGTCTGCGACGCCCGCGGTGGTCGTCGCCCCGGAGGACTCCGTATCGCAGGCGGCGCAGGTGATGCACGACTACGACGTCCATCACGTGGTCGTCGTCGACTCCTCGACAAGGCGCCCCGTCGGCGTCCTCTCCACCCTGGACGTGATCGGGGACATCGCCCTCGGTCACGCTGCGTGACCGGGTCGACGTGTGGCGGGCCCTCCTCATCGCGGCACTCGCCGCTCTCGTCGCCGCACCCACGGCGCAGGCCGGATGGAGCCCGGTAATCCGCCCGGCCGGCTCGGGGCGCGCGTCGGGCACCGCGCTTGCGGTCGATGGCTCCGGCCGCGTCGCCGCCGCCTGGGTCTCGGAGGCGGGGGGCGTGACGGTCGTGCGCGCGGCCACCGGCACCGCCGGCCATGTGCTGCTGCGGGCCAGGAACCGCGCCGTCGCGGGCCTGACGGTCGCGATGAGCGCCCGTGGCGAGGTCACGGTCGCCTGGATGGAGCAGCAGCAGACCGGTGGTCTACGTGCTGGGCCCATCACGCTCCGGGCGGCCTTCCGGACGCCGTCGGGACGCTGGTCGTCGACCCAGACCGTCTCCCGGTCGTCGAGCTTCCTCCGAGCACAGCCGCGACTCGCGGTCGCGCCGGACCGCAGCGTTGCACTGACCTTCAACGCCGCGACCAGGAGGGCGCCCGGCGTCGGGATCGCCTGGCGCGCACCGGGACACCGCTTCGGGATCGTCGGTGCCATCGAGGGCACCGGACATGGCGCGCTGCAGGACCCGACGCTCACGTTCGACCCCCGGGGGCGCGGCTATCTCGCCGGGATCGCCGGCTGCGGGAGCGGCGCGAGCACGGGCGTGCTGTTCAGGGCGGCGGCGGTCCGGCGGCCCTTCACCGGGCCGCGCACGATTGCGAGCGCGCCCGCGACGCACCTGCGCCTCGTCGTGACGTCCTCCGGCCGCGCGGTCACCGCCTGGCTGGGCGCCTCGTGCAGCACGGGCGAGGACCTCGACGGACTCGTGCTCGCGCGGACGCTCCGTGACGGACTGCTCTCCGATCCGGCGCTCCTGGACGGACTTCCGTCGCGCGAGCTGGTGCTCGCGGGGACGTCGGGGGGCGCCGCGCAGGCGAGCTGGACGCACGACGCGCCGGGCCTCCCGGACGGGGCGGTCGTCGGCTCGCGGATCGCGGCCGACGGGCTCGCGACCTCGCCGGTACCCGCAGCCGACGGCTGGACTGCGGTCGCTTCGACGCGGCGCGGCTCGCGCGTCGTGGAGCGCCTGCTGCCGTCCGGCTTCGGACCTCCGCAGGCGGTCGGCGCCCGTGCGGTCGACGGCGGGCCTGTCGATGCAGCGCCCCTCACCGGGCCGGCGCGGTTCGCCGTCGCCGCAGCCGCATCCGGAACGGCCCTGGCCGCTGCGTCCCCCGCCGACGACGCGCTGCAGGTCAGCGTCTGGCGCCCGGGCCCGTAGCTCGCTGGGGGACGATCACCGCGGCGCCGCCGAAGCGGCCCGCGCGGAGGTCGGCGAGGGCCTCGTTGGCCTGCTCGAGCGCGTACGTGCTCACGCGTGTGTGGACCGGGACGTGGGGCGCCAGCCGCAGGAACTCCTGGCCGTCGCGCCGGGTGAGGTTCGCGACGGATCGGAGCACCCGCTCCTCCCAGAGGTCGCTGTACGGGAAGGACGGGATGTCGCTCATGTGGATACCGCCGCACACGACGGTGGCGCCCCGTGCTGTGGCGCGCAGGGCCAGCGGGACGAGCGCCCCGTCGGGGGCGAAGATGATGGCCGCGTCCAGCTCGGCCGGCGGTCGCTCGCTGGAGGCGCCGGCCCATGTCGCACCGAGCTCGCGGGCGAACGCCTGCGCGGTGTCGTCGCCGTTGCGCGTGAAGGCGTAGACGTCGCGGCCCTGGGCCCTCGCGACCTGGATGAGGATGTGGGCGGCCGCGCCGAACCCGTAGAGGCCGAGGTGCTCGGCGTCCCCGCACATGCGCAGGCAGCGGTAGCCGATGAGGCCCGCGCACAGCAACGGTGCGGCCTGGTCGTCCGGGTGGCCCTCCGGGATCGGGAAGCAGAAGCGCTCGTCGGCGACCGCGTACTCGGCGAAGCCGCCGTCGATGTCGCAGCCCGTGAACCGGGCGTGGAGGCAGAGGTTCTCGCGATCGCTCAGGCAGTACCTGCACTCGCCGCACGTCCAGCCGAGCCAGGGCACGCCGACGCGGACACCGCCGGGCTCGGTCCGGGCGATGATCTGGTGGCCGAGGATCCGCGGCGGGTCGGCGATCTCGACCTCGCCGTCGAGGAGGTGCAGGTCGGTGCGGCAGACGCCGCAGGCCAGGACCCGCAGCAGCAGCTGTCCGGGGCCCGGCTCCGGCATGGGCACCCGTGCGGGTCGCAGCGGCGAGCCGACGCCCTCGAAGAGCATCGCCCGCATGCTGCGGCCCGCGGGTTCCGTCATGCGTCCCGGCGGGTGCGGCGGCGCAGGACGACGCCGCCTGCCAGCGACCCGGCGCCGAGCAGCGCGACGATGCCCGCGTCCGCGCCGGTGAACGGCAGGGTCTGCGGCGCCGTCGCCTGCGCTGCCGCGGCTGGCCTGGCGGCGGTGGCGGGGCGCGGTGACGTGCTCGTCTCGCCCTTGACCGCTCCCTGCGGCTTCTGCTCGGGCTTGGGCGCGGCAGCGGCAGGGGCAGGCGCAGGGGCGGGTGCTGGTGTCGCGGCCGGGGCAGGCGTGGCGACGGGCGCCGGCGCGGGTGCGGGCGTCGGTGCGGGGGCAGGTGCCGGGGCGGGCGTGGGAACGGGCGCGGGCGTGGTCTCGACCGGAGCGGGAGCCGGCGTGGTGGTGGTCTCCGGCACGCACTGCCCTGTGTCGGGCGGCGACTCCTGCGTGCCTGGCGGGCAGTACCACGCCGAGGCGGACGACGGGAGGGTGAGAGCACCGGCCGCGAGAGCGGGCACCGCCGCGGCGAGGACGAGGGCGCGGCGCGGAGAGAGGTGGGTGGGGGTGAGGCGGATCATCCGTGCTCCTGGGGGCTGGGGGATGTTCCGACCCTAAGTCTGCGCCGCCGCGCAACCATCGGTGCTCCCCCGCGGCATCGCTCCGTGGTTCACCACGTGGCGCGCGATCGCCCGCAGCATCGCGCCGCGCGCGATCCCGGCGAACGGTCCGATGAGCGGCCACAGCGCGCGGAACCGCTGGCGCGCGGCGTCGTCGAGCGCGAGGGTACGCGTCTCCGTGAGGAGCACGGATCCCGACCCGTACGGAACGACGGCCAGCGACCAGGCGACCTTCGCGACACCCGAGCGCCGGAACTCGGTGAACTCCTCCGGCGCGCACGTGGTCCCGCCGGCGGGCGGCGTCCACAGGAGGCCGAGCACGACCTCGGCGCCGGGCCGCTCCCCGACGAGGATCCACGGGCTGTCGTCGTCGAGGGCCTGCGCCAGGCGCCAGTGCGGCTCGGCGCCGGGCGGCCGCGTCTGGTGGCGCAGCCGAGCGGCGATCAGCTCCGGAATCCCGGCGGCGGTGATGAGCGTGCGCGCCGATCGCGAGCTCATGAGGTCCGCCTGCCAGATCGCGCCGTACACGACTCGCGGGTCCGCGTCGACGACCCGCTGCTGCACGGTCCTCGCGTCGTGGACGGGGATGATCGACTCGATGAGGCTGCCGGGCGCGTTCACGATCGCGCTCCGTGCGCGGGCGCCTCGGCGAGCACGAGGAGATGTCCCCAGTGCACCGTCACACCCCCAGCGCCGCGCTCAGGCCGGGCACGATCGCGACGCCCACTGTCGCGCCGGCTGTCGCGTCGCGCCACGCCGCGCGTGTGGACGCCTGCGGGACGATCTCGATCACGACCAGCGAGAGCATCGCCCCTTGCCGCGAAGGCGAGCGACACGGGCAGCAGCCCGTCGATCTGCTCGACGAGCAGGAACGCGACCACCGCGCCGAACGGCTGCGGCGCGCTCGTGCCGACCGCAGCCCGGAACTGGCGGCGCCGCGTGAACCCCGCATCGTGCATGGGGATCGCCGACGTCGGCCAGGAGGAGCACGACGACATCAGGCAGCCGGCCTCCTCCGGCCGGGCACCACCACCGCGGGACGGTCCGTGCGGTGCAGCACGGCCATAGCGACGCTCCCCAGCATGATCTCGCGCGCCGCCGATCGCCCGCGTGAGCCGATGACGATCGCTGCCGCGCCGATGTCGTGGGCGCGGCGCACGAGGCCCTCCGCGACCGCCCGTCCCGGCCCGGCGGCCTCGGCGGTGTACGTCATGACGTCACGGCCGGCGAACAGCGTCGCCGCCGCGTCCCGCGCGCGCTGCGCGCCGTCCGAGCCGTCGTCGCCGACGAGGATCGGTCCTGCCGCGACGGCCTCGCGCTCCGGCGCCAGGACCACGCGCGGGATGACCAGCACGGGCACGGTTGAGGAATGCGCGGCCTGGTCGGAGACGCTGTCGAGTACGGCGCGCGGCCCGCTCAGCCCTCTGGAGCCGACGACGAGCAGCTCGGCGTCGAGCTCCCCGGTGAGCGCGGCCAGCTCGAGCCCCTCGGCCCCATACGCGCGCTTGAGGACCGGCTCCGCCGTCCAGCCCGCAGCCTCCGCGAGGGTCACGCCCTCGGCCGCGACGCGCTCGGCCTGGGCGGCAGCCTCGTGCTCGAGCATGTCGATCATGTCCTGGACGGTCGCGGTCCGGTCCGAGACCCGTGGCCGCAGCTCCGCTGCCGCGAACGGGACGGCCCAGATGTGCGCGATGTGCGCGGTCCGGCCGGGCAGCAGCCGCGCAGCGAGCTCGATCGCGCCGGCAGCGTCGGGTGAGCCGTCGAAACCGACGACGACGCCATGTGTCATTGGGGTCCTTCCATCCGTGATGGCCAGCTCTGTCAGATCGTCGGCGACGCCGCAGGCCGCAGTCCGGCTGCGGCAAGCGCCTGCTCGCCGGCCCCGCTCCCGCGGTGGCGGCGCGGCACCACGAGCGTCGGGCAGGCGCTATGGCGGACGACGGGCTCGGAGACGCTGCCGAGCGCGAGGTGCGCCAGCGTCGCCCAGCGCCGGGAGCCCACGACGAGCAGGTCGGCGCCGTCGGCGGCGCGCAGCAGCTCCCTGGTTGGGGTGCCCGGCACGACCTCGAAGGAGGTCGCGATGTCCCCGGCGTCCGCCAGGCCAGCGCGCGCGGCCTCGGCGAGGCCCTCCTCGCGGTCCTCGACCCAGCGGTCCACGCTCATCGGGTCGATCGGGGCGTCCCCGGCGACCCACCAGGTGCTCGCCGCCTGCGGGACGACGGAGATCAGATGCAGATGCGCACCGGCGGACCGCGCGAGCTCGATGCCCCAGGCGAGCGCGTCGTGCGATCCGGCGCCCTCGTCGAAGCCGACGACGATGCGGCGGAGCGTCGGTGACACCGGGTGGTCGTCGGGAGCCACGAGCACCGCGGCGTGCGCTGACCGCAAGACCTGCAGCGCGTGGTCCGCGTCCCCCATGTGCCGGCCGGCTGCTGCATGACGGGATCCGACGACGATCATCCTTGCCCGCTCGGACTCGGCGAGCTTGCAGAGCGCGTGCGCAGGCGAGAGCCCGGCGACGACGACGGTCCGGCTTCCGGGGGCCATCTCGTCGCGGACGGCGCGAATCGCGCGATCCGCGCGCGTGCGCTCGTCGACGTGGTGGCCGACCGGGGGCGGGAACGGGAGTCCGGGGTGCGGATAGACGGCTGCGATCAGCAGCCGTGCACCCGTGGCCTGGGCGACCACGTGCCCCAGCGCGACGGCCTGGCGACCGCGCTCGGCGCCATCGCAGGCGGCGATGATGGTCGGAACGTCGGTGGCGGACATCGTCGTGCTCCCGGTGGTGGACGAGTCCGATCGTGCCGCCCAGCCCGTCGTGCACCATCCGGGCGAACTGCGCTGTGGCATCCGTAGCCTCCCGCGAGCGCGGTGAACCACGGTCGTCGCCGTGGCGGATCACGGATGCGTCGTCGGGACCGTGCTGGGAGCGTCGCTCCGGTGATCGAGGAACAGGTCCTCCGCGACGGATCGGTCGTGACGCTGCGTCGCGTCGAACCGTCCGACGCGGACGCACTGCGCGCGCTCTACGCCGGCCTCGACCGCGAGGACGTCCGACTGCGGTTCTTCACCCCGACCGCCGACGTCGATCGCATGCTCGTGCGGCTCCTCGACACGCGCAACGCCAACGTCGTCGCGGTGGCCGGGCAGCGTCTGCTCGGCCACGGGATGTACGCGCCGCTCGGCGGTGCGAGAGCCGAGGTCGCGTTCACCGTCGCGCACCCCGCGCAGGGTCATGGCGTCGGGACGCTGCTGCTGCAGCGGCTCGCCGCGCTCGCGTGCGACGAGGGCATCGACACGTTCGTCGCCGACGTGCTGCCCGACAACCACAGGATGATCGACATGTTCCGCGAGAGCGGGTTCGAGCCCACGATCCACAGCGGTGCGGGCACGATCGAGGTCGAGCTGCCGACGGCGACCACGCCGGATGCACGGGAGCGCTACGTCCGGCGCGAGCGCGGGGCTGCAGTCGCAGGCGTGGGGCACGTGCTGCAGCCTGACGGCGTCGTGGTCGTCGGCGCCTCGCGGCGGCGCGGCACGGTCGCCGGCGAGCTGGTGCGCAACATCCTCGCGGCCGGGTACGCGGGACCGCTGCACCTCGTCAACCACCACGCCGACGAGGTGCAGGGTCATCCCGCCTTCAGGTCGCTCGGCGACGTGCCCGATCCCATCGAGCTCGCGGTGCTCGCCGTTCCGGCCACGGCGGTCGTCGACGTGGCGCGCGCCTGCGCCGACCGCGGCGTCGGCGCGCTCGTCGTGCTCGGCGCGGGGTTCGCCGAAGCCGGGCCCGTCGGCGAGGCGCGGCAGGCGGAGCTCCTCGATGTCTGCCGCTCGACCGGCATGCGGCTCGTCGGTCCGAACTGCATGGGCGTGCGCAACAACGATCCCGCGATCGCGTTGGACGCGACGTTCGCGCCGCGTCCGCCGCGACGCGGCCGGCTGGGGCTCCTGACGCAGAGCGGCGGGCTGGGGCTCGCGGCGATGGAGGAGGCCGAGCGCCGTGGCATCGGCCTGAGTGCCTTCCTGTCCGTCGGCAACAAGGCCGACATCTCCGCCAACGACCTCCTGGAGTGGTGGGAGCAGGACGAGGCCACCGACGCTGTCCTGCTGTATCTCGAGTCCTTCGGCAATCCGCGGCGGTTCGCGCGCGTTGCGCGGAGGGTCGCCCGCACCACGCCGATCGTGGCCGTCAAGGCGGGCCGCTCGAAGTCAGGCGCCCGCGCCGCCGCGTCGCACACCGGGCGCCTGCTGGCCGCGTCCGATGCGACGGTCGACGCCCTGTTCCACCACGCCGGCGTGATCCGCGTGGACACGCTCGACGAGCTGCTCGACACCGGTGCCGTGCTCGCCGGCCTGCCCGCGCCGGGTGGCCCGCGCGTCGGCATCGTGGGCAACGCCGGGGGGCTGGGGATCCTCGCGCTCGACGCCTGTGAGGCGGGCGGCCTGACGGCCCCCGAGCTGTCGGCCGGGCTGCGTGACGAGATCGCCGCGCTGCGCCCGGGCGCGGCCACCGCGAACCCGGTGGACCTCCTCGCGCACGCCACAGTCGCCGACTACCGCGCGGCCATCGCGCTGGTGGCCCGCAGCGGCGAGGTCGACGGCGTGCTCGCCATCCACGTGCGGCCGATGGCGCACATGGGCGAGGAGGTGCCGGAATTGCTCACGGAGTTGGCCGCGACCGCGCCGGGAGGTCTGCCGATCGTGCCGGTCCTCATCGGCGACGGCATCGCCGACGCCGTCGTGCCGACGTTCGGCGCTCCCGAGCCCGCGGCCAGAGCGCTGGCCAGGGCCTGGCGCCACCGCTCGTGGCGCGACGCGGTCCACGAGCCGCTGCCGTCGCCGTCCGGCATCCGCGACGCCGAGGCCGCGGCGATCATCGCTCGCGCGCTCGGCGCCGGCGGCGGCTGGCTGACGCCGGGCGACGTCGCCGCCCTGCTGTCGTGCTACGGGATCGCGACGCTCGCGCAGGAGATCGCGGCGACACCCGCGGCCGCCGGTCGCGCAGCGGCCGCGCTCGGGCTGCCGGTCGCCGTGAAGGCCGTCGCGCCGGACCTCGTCCACAAGGGGGTTGTCGGCGCGGTGCGCACCGGCGTCGGCAGCAGGACCGCGGCCCGGCGCGCCGCCGCGGAGGTGCTCGCGGCGGCCGTTCGGGCCGGGCACCGGCCGACCGGCGTGGTCGTCCAGCCCATGGCGGCCCCGGGCGCAGAGCTGCTGGTAGGGGTGGTCCACGATCCGATCTTCGGCCCGGTCGTCGCGTGCGGGGCGGGAGGGTCGCTCGTCGAGATCGTCCGCGACGTGGAGGTCCGCCTCGCGCCGCTCTCCGAGCCCGACGTCGAGGCGCTGGCAGGCTCGCCGACGGTTGCGCGCCTGATCTCGCGCGCCGACGCCTCGGCGGCCGACATCGGCGATGTGCTGCGACGCGTCTCGGCGCTCGCGGACGCGCACCCCGAGATCGCCGAGCTCGACCTCAACCCGCTCGTCGCGTCGCGCGCCGGGGCGATCGCCGTCGATGCCCGCATCCGCGTGCGATCGCTCTGAACGCCGAGCAGCTCAGCCGCCGAACGCCGGGGAGGGCAGGAGGCGCACGCGGGTCACGACGCCGTCGTCGCCCTCGATCACCAGCAAGCTCGGCAGCAGGCCCCTCGCAGCGTCGCTCGCAACGCCGACCGGACACGTGATGAGATGTCGCAGAACCGAGATCCGGGCAGGCGTCGGGGTCTGGATCGCCACCTCGACGACATCGCCACGCTGGTCGTACAGCACCGCATGCAGCACACCGCGCGCGACGACGGCCCGGGCGCACTCGGGCGACTCGACGTCGACGATCACCGGGGAGCCTGCAAGCTCTGCGGAGACGGCGTCGAGGAAGGCGGACCACTCCGATGCCGCGACGATGCCCCCGAAGCCGAGCGCGGGAAGCGGGCTGGTGAAGGTCTGGAGCATCGGGCCCTCCGTTCGGCTCGGCGTGGGATCGCCCCCGATGATCGACCCGGGCACGAGGACGCACATCCGTGACGACCGCGGTCCCGGACGCGCGACACCACAGACCGTCGCTCCGTAGATGCCCGCAGCGCGTCGGCGGAGCGCTGCCGATGTCCGTGCGACCGCTCGCGCCGACGCTTACGGTATGAGTCCGATCGACGACTCTCCCGCCCCTGTCTCGGACATGCCCTGCGGCCATCCGTATCCGACCGCAACCACGCGCGGTGAGCCCCCGATGACTCCGACCGGCCCGCGCGCGAGCCTCGGTCGGCGTGACCACCTTCGCAACCCGGCACCCAGCCGGATCCCACCGAGGATCTCGGCGATCTCCTGCGTGATCTCCACAGCAGCGCGGCGGGGCTGTCCGCCCGTGAGGCTGCGCGCCGCCTGGCGCAGCACGGCCCCAACGAGCTGAGCCGCCGGGGCGGTCCCACGTGGCCCCGGGAGCTCGCGGCGCAGCTGACGCACCCGCTCGCGCTGCTGTGTTCGCCGCCGCCGCGACGGCCGCGAGCAGAGCGTCGTCAACGACGCCCCCGCGCCGCGGCGAGCGAACATCGGGATCGCGATGGGGGAGAGCGGCACGGATGTCGCCCGCGAGGCGGCGACGATGATCCTCACCGACGACGACTTCACGAGCATCATCACGGCCGTCGAGGGAGGGACGTGGCGTCTACGCGAACATCCGCACGTTCATCCTCTACAGCTTCGCCCACGCGCCGGCCGAGGTGATCCGGTTCCTGATCTTCGCGCTGTCCGGCGGGAAGATCCCGCTTCCGTTGACCGTGATGCAGATCCTCGCGATCGACCTGGGCCCGCAGACGCCGCCGGCGGTCGCGCTCGGCCGTGAGCCCGCCGAGCCGGGGCATCATGTCCCGGCCACCCCGCGGCGCGCCTGGCTCGTCCTCGGAGCCACCTCCAGGACCGAGCGCGTCTCGCTGCGATCGATCGGGCTCCTGAGCAACCGCCTGCTGCTCTGGGGGATCGCGTTCGAGCTCGTCTTCACCGCGGCGCTGGTCTGGGTCCGCCGCTG
This sequence comes from uncultured Solirubrobacterales bacterium, assembly GCA_963837655.1. Taxonomy (GTDB): domain Bacteria; phylum Actinomycetota; class Thermoleophilia; order Solirubrobacterales; family Solirubrobacteraceae; genus CAVVSD01. The sequence continues at coordinate 427,222 of CAWIOK010000006.1, read as the reverse complement.
CAGGACGTCTCCGGCACGAGGCCGCCGGACCCGGTCGTGCTGCTGCTCCTGCCTGTGCTCCCGGTCGCCGTGTGGGCTACCGACGCACTCGTCCGCAGCTTCTCAGGCGCACTTCGACTCGGTGGCGTCCGCGAAGGCCTTGACCGAGGTCACGACGCCTGAAGCATCGGCCGCGATGGTGGCGAGCTGGGACACCGACGGACTCGACGAGAGGCCCTGGACGGCGGTCGAGAGCGTGTCGACGGAGCTCTTGACCGCGCTGCTCTCGCTCTCGAAATCGCCCTTGGCGGAGTCGGCGAGCGCCGTCGCGCTGCTCTGGATGGTCTCCAGCTGCGACTTCAGGCCGCTGACATCGCGGCTGGAGACCGCGGCCGGCAGGCCGTTGATCGACGACTCGAGACTGGCTCGGTCCGCGCAGTACGCCGGCTTGCCGGCGCTGCTCGTGCTGGTGCCGTCTGTGCTGGTGGCGCCCGTGCTCCCGGTGCTGCCACCGCTGTCGCTGCCACCACACGCCGGCAGCGCGACGACGGCGACGGCCGCGACCAGCGCAGCCACGACTCGGCGCACGTTCCGTCCGGACGATCTCATCGGACCAGGCTAGCTCTTTTCGGGGGCAGCCCGACTGCGGGTGACTACGGACGCGCCGAGCGGCAGGGGGCTGATGCCGCGACCCCGCAGCGCACGTAGCGTCCTCGCCATGCATCGCAGGAGCCCAACGGTCCCGATCCAGCTGACCGGCGACATCGTCGTCGGGGTCGACGGCCGTCGCGAGGGCTTGGACGCGCTCGCCCTGGGTGAGCGCCTTGCCTCGCTCGAGGATGCCCGTCTCGCCGTCGTCGCCGCGTACCCGTTCGCGCCCCTCAGCTCCCGGGTCCTCGACGGGCTCACGGACGCTTCGTCCGCCGCGCGGGCCCTCGAGGGCGCGCGCAGGGCCCTCGGCGCGCGCGATGCCGACCTGGAGACGGTCGCGGGCTCGAGTCCGGGCCGGACGCTGCACGAGGTGGCCGAGGCGCGCGATGCGGCGGTCATCGTCGTCGGCTCGTCCCATCACGGGCCTGCGGGACGGCTCGTCCTGGGAAGCGTGACCGCGGAGACCCTTCGGCGCGCCCCCTGTGCCGTCGCAGTGGCTCCGCGCGGCTGGGGCGACGGTGCCCGTGTGCTCGCGCGCATCGGCGTGGCGATCGACGGCTCCGAGCGCGACCGCTCTGCCGTCGCCGTCGCAACCCGCCTCGCCGAGCATCTCGACCCGAGGGCGGTCGTGCAGACCATCCACGTCGACGCGCCCGCTCCCAGGGGCAGGGGCGCGCGGGTGGTCGACGCGCAGGTGCACCTCCAAGGCGAGCCCGCCGATGCCCTCGCCGCCTACAGCACGGAGCTGGACCTCCTGATCCTCGGATCGCGCGGTCGCGGCCGCCGCGGGTCAGTCGTGCTGGGCAGCGTCACCGCCCGGCTCGTCGGCTTCGCCCGCTGCCCGGTTCTCGCCCTCCCGCGCACCGTCGCTTCGACCGAGCCGGAGCTTGCCGTCGCGAGCGATCGCGCTGCGGGTCGCTGACGGCGTGGAGCTGCTCGCAGGCCTCATGGCGTCGCTGGGCCCTTCGGTCGAACTACGCGAGACGCACATGTCGTGGGTGCTCCTGACGGACGATCGCGCCTACAAGCTCAAGAAGCCGGTCCACTTCGACTTCCTGGACCTGCGCGAACCGGCGGCTCGGCGGCGGGCGTGCGAGGCTGAGGTCACGGTCAACCAGGCGCTGGCCGGCGACATCGTGCTGGGCGTCCGCGGGGTCGTCGCGGACGGCGACGGGTTCGTGCTCGCCGGCCGCGAGGCTGCATCCGCCGCGGTCGACTGGGTCGTCGAGATGCGCCGCTTCGACGAGGCCGCGACGATGGCATCCGCGGTGCGACGCGAGGATCTGCGTCACGCGAGCGTCGTGGCGACCGCGCGCACGATCCAGCGCTTCCACGCCGGTGCCGCGCGACCGTCGGTCCCTGCGTGGGCCCAGCGCGTCGGCGACGCGTGGAACGAGAACATCGATGAGCTCGAGGCCGCGGCGGGCGCCGCCCTGGCCCCGCAGCGCCTCGATGCGGCGCGTGGGTTCGCCGCGGGCTTCCTGCGCCGCCGCGGAGGCGAGCTGGACGAGCGCGCGAGGCGGGGCTGCGTGGTCGACGGGCACGGCGATCTCCGTGCGGAGCACGTCGTGCTCGGTGACGATGGCCTCGCGATCGTGGACCGCCTCGAGTTCGACCCGTGGCTACGCCGCGTCGACGTCGCCGACGACCTGGCGTTCCTCGTCATGGACCTCCACGCGCTCGGGGCGGGCCGGGCCGCGGCGGAGCTCGTCTCGGCCTACCGCGATGCCGGCGGCGATGCCGGCGACGACGGGCTCGTGGCCGCGTTCGCGGTCTATCGCGCGCAGGTCCGCGCCAAGGTCGGCTACCTGCGGGCGGCACAGCTCAGGGGCGACGGCGCCGCGGACGCCCACGGCGCGGCGGAGCGCCTCGTCGCCGTGGCCGAGCGGCTCGCCTGGGCGGCTCGCGGACCGACGCTGCTGGTCGTCGCCGGTCCTCCCGCCAGCGGCAAGTCGACGCTGGCCTCCGCGCTGGCGCACGCGGGCGACATCCCGCTGCTGTCCTCCGACCGGGTCCGCAGGTCGTCGCTCGCGGTGCCCGTGGGCGCCCACGCTCCGGGGACGGCGTACGCGCCGGAGGCCCGGCGGCAGGTCTACGAGGCACTGGGAGAGCGTGCCTCCACGGCGCTTCGCTCCGGGTCCGTCGTGGTGGATGCGACCTTCGGCGAGCCGGGGCAGCGCGACGCGTTCCTCGCCGGTCTGTCGCGGGCCGACCGCGATCGCACGCGGGTCGTCGTCTGCGAGGCGCCCCTGGACGTCCGGATCGCACGCGCGCGTGCTCGCGCGGCAGCCGGCGATGACCCCTCCGACGCGGGGCCGGACGTCGTGCGCCGGCTCGCCGGCTCGACCGTCTGGTCACCGTCCGCCCACCGGCTCGAGATCTCCACCGCAGGCAGCGCGGACGATCTCCCCGATCGCGTGGCGGCGTGGCTGGACGCCACTCCGTAGTTTCCCGCAACCGCTCGTTGGTCTCGTACGGATGGGACGCGCGCAGGCCCTCCGTACCTTGTCGCGCATGCTTGACGACACCGCCGACCCCGCGCCCACCACGATCGTCCTCGCCGACGACCACGTCGTCGTGCGCCACGGCCTGCGCCTGGTGCTCGAGGGCGAGGAGGATCTGGAGGTCGTCGCCGAGGCCGGCGACGTTCCCGACGCGATGCGCTACGTCCGCGCGCACCGGCCTGCGGTGCTCGTCCTCGACCTGAACATGCCGGGAGAGCCGAGCCTCCCCGCCATCCCGCGGTTCCTGGAGAGCTCACCGGGTACGGCGATCGTCGTCCTCACCATGCAGGAGGACCCGGCGTTCGCACGCGAGGCGCTCCGCGCGGGCGCCCTCGGCTACGTCCTGAAGGAGGCCGCCGACGACGAGCTCGTCGAGGCGGTGCGGGCCGCGGGCAAGGGCGACACCTACCTCAACCCCCGGCTCGGCGCGCGCCTGGCGGCCGAGCCGCCGCAGCCCGCCGGGCCGCCCGACGACCTCAGCGAGCGCGAGGTCGAGGTCCTGCGGCTCATCGCCCTGGGGCACACGAACGCAGAGATCGGCAAGCAGCTGTACCTGAGCGTCAGGACGGTCGAGACGCACCGCGCGCACATCCAGCAGAAGCTGCGGCGCACCTCGCGCGCGGAGCTCGTCCGCTACGCGCTCGACCACGGGCTGGTCGGCTGAGCGTCGTCGAAGCAGTCCCGGTGGTAGAGGCCGACGTCGGGCAGGCCGTGTCCGGGGTCCTCACGCGCACGTAGGAGGCTGGAGAGGGCGACCGTGCCGTCCGAGCGCCGCCAGCACAACGGCTCATAGGTGCCGATGCGTTCCTCGCACCGCGCGCAGATCGGGAAGGTCGTCGTGTCCACGCTCGCTCACCGCACCGGCCCGTAGGGCTCCAGGGAGAGCTCGTGGTCGACCCCGACGCGTTCGATGTCGTGGCGCGGCCGTCTGCGGGGACGCGGATGGCGGTACGCCAGCCACGGCGCCAGGTAGTGACCCATGACCTTCTCCGCGGGCTCCCAGAGCGGCTCGTCCAGGAAGGCGTCCCCGGCGCCAGGGTCGTGGCGCAGATAGCGGTCCAGTCCGCCCGTGACGAGCCTGCCGCGCAGGACAGGCCGGTAGGGGGAGGGCGGCAGCAGCCCACCGGCCTGCGCGGCGAGGTGGCGGACGGCCGCGTCGGCCTGTTGCGCCGCGAGACCGCCCTGCTTGACGGGGAGGTCGGTGCCGTCGCCGGCGGCGTACACGCGGTCGAGCCCGGCGACGCGGCCGTGTTCGTCGACCGGGATGAAGCCGGCCGCGTCGTGCGGGACGCCGGCGAGCCGCGGACCGTCGAGCACGGGCGGAGCGAGGATCCGATCGACCGGGAGCCACGGGCCGTCCGCCGACAGCCCGACGGCGCGTCCGTCGTCCGCCACGTGCGGGTCGGCGCCGGCGTGCACGTCGATGCCGGCGCGGGCGAGCATCTCGCCGACGGCGCGGCTCGGCTCCTCGCCGAAGACCGCCAGGGGCGTGGGCTCGGAGGTGACGATCATGACGCTGCGATCCCGTGCGCGGCCGTGCAGCATGAGCGCGAGCTCGTACATCGGCAGACCCCAGGTCACCCCGGTCGGGACGACGAGCGCGACGGTCTTCGCCCTGGCGTGGGTCAGGTCGCCCACGAGTCGCCGGACCGCGGGCACCGCCCGGGGGCCGTCGAAGGTCAGCACGGCGTCATGCCACGGGCGCGCCTGCGCTCCGACGGCGAGGACGAGGGCGTCGTAGGGCAGGGCACGACCTCCCTCGAGGTCGACGACGCGATCCTCCGGGTGCACGGTGAGCACGCGGTCACGCACGAAGCGCGCGCCCTGCTCGCGGGCGATGTCGGCGTACGGCAGCGAGGGGGACGGCGGGCCGCCGAACGGCTCGGCGACCGCATACGGCCGCACGACGAAGCGCGAATCCGGCGTGACGAGCGCGAGCTGCAGGCGACCGTCGCCGAGCGAGTGCAGGCCGAGCAACGCCTCGATGCCGGCGACCCCGCCGCCCGCGATGACGACGTGCCAGGGCGCCACGGCGCTCATGAGGCGCTCTCCGCGAGCTCCCGCGCCAGTCGAGGCGCCGCGACCTTCAGCGGAGGCCACCAGAGGGGCTCTGCGGACACGACGGACGTGCTGGTCGGCCATCCGCCCGCTCAGCGGTGCGCGGAGGAAGGTCGTGACCACGCCTTCGAACAGCTGCGCGCGCACGACCGGGCGTGGGGTGGGGGTCGCGACGAGTGCACCGGCGCGCTGGGCGATCTCGTGGGCGACGCCTTCGGCCTGCTGCGCGGCGATCCCGCCGTGCTTGAGCAGCCCGGCGGCCGCGTCGCCGACGGCGTACACGCCCTGGCGCCCCGGGACGTGACCGTGGACGTCTGCCGGCACGAAGCCGTCCTCTCCGCGTGGGAGGCCGGCGATCGACGGCCCGCGCAGGCGGGGGAGCGCGATCACACGCTCCGCCTCGGCGATGAGCCCCGACCGGCCGAGCACCCGGCCGGCGAGATCGACGTCGCGGACCTCGGTGCCGGCGATGAGCGTGACGCCGGCGGCCGCCAGCGCGGCGGTCACGTGCGCGGAGGCCTCCTTGCCGAGCAGCGCGAGCGGCGCGGGCTCGGGCGTGACGACGCTGACCGCGGCCTCGATGCCCTGCAGCTCGAGTGCGCCGCGGTCATGAGCGTGAGCTCGTAGATCGGCAGCGACCAGGTGACGCCGGGCGGGACGACGAACGCGATGCTGCGGATGCGGCCGGCCTCAAGCTCGAGCAGTGCGTCGGACATCACGCGGGAGTCGGGCGCGCCGGTGAAGGTCGACGCCGCCGCGAACGGCGTGCCTCGGGGCGCGCGCCGACCGCCACGACGAGCGCGTCGTACATGAGTCGCTCGCCGCTGTCGGTGATCGCGCAGAGCTCGTCGCGATCGACGGCGGCCAGCGTGCCGTGGACGAGATGCGCGCCGTGGCGGCGACGATCGCCCGGACGTCGTGCGTGCGGCGGGCTGCCGTGTCCGAACGCCGTGCCCACGGCCATCGCACGGACGGCGAAGGTCGCGTCCGGCGCCAGCACGGTCGTCGTCACGCGCGGCCCGGCCAGGGCGTGCAGCGCCAGGAGCGTCTCGAGCCCGGCGACGCCTGCACCGGCGATCACGACTTGGGTGGGCACCGGCGAGTTCACGCCGGCGCCCTCGTCCCGAGCCGCGTCAGCATCGGGCCGAGGTAGGTCGTCGCGACCTTCGCGTCGTCCTCGCTCGTCATCTCGCCGAGATGTGCCGGCCGGCCGCCGGTGAACAGCTTCGCGCGCATGCACCGGATGCGCCGTGGGGAGCTCGACGGACGCTCCGGCGCGGGCGGCGATCGCTGTCGCGGCGGCGTCCGCCTGCTGTGCCGCGAGACCGCCCTGCTTGAGCGGGAACGTCGTCGCGTCGCCAACAGCCCACACATCCGGGAGGCCGATGACCGCTCCGTGCGGGTCGACCGGGACGAAGCCGCGCGGATCGGCCGGCACGCCGGCGATGCGGGGTCCTTCGAGGACCGGGAGCGTCACCGCCCGGCGGGCCTCCACGATCGGGGTGCCATCCATGCCGATGGCCGAGCCCTGCCGGAGGTCGCGCACGTGCGTCTCGGTCAACAGCGTGATGCCGGCGTCCCGGAGGAGCCCCTCGACCGTCGCGGCGGCCTCGAGCCCGAAGTACCCCAGCGGGCGCTCCTCGGGCGTGACGAGCGTCAGCTCACGTCGACGCCCATGGCGTACGCGCGCTCCGCGGTGAGGAGGGCGAGCTCGTACAGCGGCAGCGGCCAGGTGGTCCCGCTCGGCACCGCGAACACGATGCTGTCGACGGCGCCCACCTCGACGTCCTGGATCAGCCCGTGGACCGCCTCGGCGTCCTCGAGCCCGTGGAAGGTGAGGCCGCTGGAGTAGGGCGCGCGCCGGAGGGCGCCGATGGCGAGGACGAGCTCGTCGTACGGCAGCGTCTGCCCGCCCGCGGTCGTCACCGTCTGCGCGTCCGCATCGATCGCCGCGAGCGCGTCCTGCACGAACTCGCCGTCGACCTCATGCACAGGAGGCCGACGTCGTAGCGGCGCAGGGCCGGTCCCGCGAAGGGATCCTCCACGCTCAGCGCCCGGACGCGGAACGCCGTCTCGGGGCTCAGGAGGCGTCAGCGCGACGCGGTATCCAGCGAGGCTGCGGAGCGCGAACATCGCCTCCAGGCCGCCGACGCCGCCGCCGGCGATGAGGACACGTGTGGGGAGGGAGGAGGTCATGCCGGGACCGTATGCAGCCCGCGCCCGAGCGCCATCCGGCGCTCCCCCCATCGCGACTGCGGGTTTCCCGCAGCCCGTCGGGGCGCTTTCGCGGATGGCGACTCGCGGTCCCCGCGCTTAGCGTCGCCGGCAGCCTCACCGACCCGACACGGAAAGGACCTGGCGCATGCCTCAGACCTTCATCGCGGCGTATGACGGCAGTGACGCCTCGCGCGCAGCCGTGCAGTTCGCCGTCGATCTCGCCGCCGCCCAGGACGCCGACGTGATCGCGGCGCACGTCTACCCCCGGTGTCAATCCGTTCGGTCTGCGCGGAGGCGTGTTCGACACGGATCTGCAGCAGGACCTGCACGACAAGGGCCGCGAGCTGCTCGACGGCCTCGCCGTCGAGGGCGTCGCCCGGCGCGTCCTGATGGCGGGTTCGCCGGCGCAGGCGCTGCACGACCTCGCCGAGGAGGAGCACGCGTCGGTGCTCGTGCTCGGCATGACCCACATCGGCCACGTGGGCCGCGTCACGCAGGGCTCCGTGCCGTCGAATCTCCTCCACGGCGCACCGTGTCCGGTGCTCGTGGTCCCCGCTGGCCATGAGCGGCGGCCGATCCGGACGATCGCGGTCGCGTACGACGACGGTCTGCAGGCGAAGAGCGCGCTCGAGTACGCCGAGCGGCTCGCGCGGGCGTTCGACGCCCGCCTGGAGCTCATCGCCGGCTTCGAGCGCGAGTACCTCGCGGGTCCGCCGATGGTCGCCGCGGCCGATCTCGACAACATGCTGCGCGGCGACGTCAGCGAGCGCGTGCACGCGCAGGTCGAGGCGATCTCCGGCATCCCCGTCGACGCCAGGGTCGTCGCGGGCCCGGTGGCGGCCGCGATCGTCGACGCCGCGGCGGACGCGGATCTGCTCGTGACGGGCTCCCGCGGCTACGGGCCGCGGCGCAGCGTGCTCGTCGGAGGCGTCTCGCGCTACCTCGTCGACAACGCGGCGTGCCCCGTCCTCGTCGTCCCTCGCGTCCCCGAGGGTGCGCCGCAGCGCGAGGGCGCGACGGACTCCGCGGCGCAACCCGCGTAGCCCGCCGGCCTCCCGATGCGACTCAGACGCGCGTGCCGCGGCGGCGCAGCACGAGCCCGCCGGCGAGCGAGGCGGCTCCGAGGAGCGCGATCACACCGGCGTCCGCGCCGGTGAACGGCAGCGTCTGCTGCGTCGTGGTCTGGACCGCCGCAGCGGGGGCCGCCGCCCTGACCTTCGGGGCCGGTGCGGCGGACTCCGCGGTCTCGCCCTGGACCGCGTTCTCCGGAACCGGCGTCTCCTCCGCCGGCGTGGGTGCGGGGATCGAGGGCGCGGGCGTCGCGGTGACCGGAGCCGGTGTCACGGCTGGTGCGGGGGCGGGCGCCGGAGTCGCGGCGGGCGCCGGCACGGCCTCGGGGGCCGGTGCGGGGGCGGGGGCGGGTGCCGGCGTCGTGGTCGTCTCGGCCGGTGGCGGCGTGGGGACGGTCTGGGTCTCGGGCACGCACTGCCCCGTATCTGGCGGCGACTCGTAGGTGCCGGGCGGGCAGTACCACGCGCCGGCGACCGACGGCTGCGTAAGGACCGCCGCCAAGGCCAACACCGGCACCGCGGCGGTCAGGATGAGCGCCCGGCGCAACGGCGACCGGGCTTGGGCGGGCTGGATCATCCGTGCTCCTTGGGGATGGTGGACACGCGAACGCTATGCACCGGACCGGCGGAAAACGCGTGACCGGTTTTTGGCGTCTTCGCGGGACGAGCGCCGGCGCCTAGGCTCGCCTCGTGCGGCCCAACCGCTCCATCCCTCGCAGCACCGTCGTCCCCGTGCTCGTGTACCCGGACGTCCGCGCGGCCGTGGCGTGGCTGGAGGAGGCCTTCGGATTCGCGGAGCGCGTGCGTGTCGGGGAGGACCACCGGGCGCAGCTGGCCGTCGGTGACGGCGCTGTGATCGTGGCCGACGTCGGCGGTGCGCGGACGCCGCCGACCGAGGGCGTCGCGACCCACCTGGTCATGGTGCGCGTCGAGGACGCCCGTGCGCACTGCGAGCGCGCGGAGGCGGCGGGCGCCCGGGTCGTCGACCCGCTCACCGACCACGTCTACGGCGAGCGCCAGTACACCGCCGCCGACCCGTGGGAGCACCGCTGGACGTTCTCCGAGACGCTCGACAACGTCGAGCCGGAGACGTGGGGCGGGACGTCCGTCGCGACCTGATGCAGGTCCGCGTCGCACGCCACACCGAGCGCCTCGCCGAGGTCGTGGCCTTCTACCGTGATGGCCTCGGGCTCCGGGAGGTCGGCGGGTTCGAGGACCACGACGGCTACGACGGCGTCTTCCTCGCCGTCCCGGGCACAGGCGCGCACCTCGAGCTGACATCCGGCGGCAGCCACGCCGCGCCGGCGCCCCACCCCGAGACGCTGCTCGTCCTGTATCTCGGGGACCGGGATGCGGTCGCGGCGGCGACCGCGCGACTCGGCGGCGAGCCGGTGGCGCCGGCCAACCCGTACTGGGCCGAGCATGGCCTCACGTTCGAGGATCCAGACGGCTTCCGGGTCGTCCTCGTCCCCGGAGTCTGGGACGGCTGAAGCCGGGTAGGCCGCAGCACATGGACGACAAGGACACGAAGTACCGAGGCAGTGACGAGGTCGCCGAGGGTGCCGCCGAGGCGGCGCCACCCGAGACGCCGATCGGCAAGGACCTGCCGCGCGGAGACGGCCTCGCGGAGGACGCTGCGATGAAGCCGCCGCCGGACGACGTCGGTCAGGGCACCCCGCGCGGGGACGGACTGGCCGACGACGCCTAGGACCGGCGCCGCGTTGCACGTACGCGCACGATCCGTGCGTGTACATGCAACGTCGCGACACGGACCGCCGCGAGCGTGCAGGATGCACGGATGGCGGGAGGGGTCGAGGTCGTCCAGGGAACAGGTGCCGTGCGTCGTCGCGCCGAGGCGACGGGCATCGGCATGCTCGCGTTCGCGGTCGTCGTCTGGGGCTGCGTCGGCCGCGTCATCGCCGAGGGGTCCCCGCACGCCGACCCGCTGATGCTCACGGGCCTGCGCGCTGCGCCGGCGGCCATCATCCTCCTGGTTGCGCTGCCACTGCTGCGCCACCGCCTGCCGTCCACGCGCGCCGTGTGGATCCGCACGGCGGTCAGCGGCCTGCTGATGGTGACCTGGTTCCTCTACGGGCTGACCGAGTCGGTGGCCAAGGCGGGACCCGGCACGGCGATCGTCCTGCTGAGCACGTCACCGTTCTTCATCATCCTGGCCGAGCGCTACGTCTACGGCAGGCGGGTGACCAGGGCCATGCTGCTCGGCATGGTGATCGGCTTCGGCGGCATCATCCTCATCGTGTCCGGGCAGCTCGACTCGTCCGGCGACGCGGGCGAGAAGCTCGTCGGTATGGCGCTTGCGATCTCCGCTGCGATCGCCTGGTCCGTCGGGACGCTCATCGTCGCCGACCAGATCAACCGGGATCCGGAGACCGACCTCGTCGGACTGACGGCCGGGCAGTACGTCGTCGGCGGCAGCGTCCTCCTGGTCCTCGCGTTCGCCATCGAGGGCCCGGGCGCAGCGGACTGGGGCTCGACCACGCTGTGGCTCGTCGTCGCGTTCATCTCGATCGTCGCCTCGGCGCTCGCCACGATCGCCTACTTCAGCTCCCTGCGCTGGCTGGACCCCGCCGCGGTCACCACGTGGATGTTCCTGTCGCCTGTCGTCGCGGTGCTGCTCGAGGTCATTCTCGGCAACACGCCGACCGGGCTCGTGCTGCTCGGCATGGCGATCACGATCGCCGGCGTGGCGATCGTCAGCGCGGCGCCGCGGCCGGCCGATCCAGCCGGCTGAGCGGGCCCCGGACCCGCGCGTCGGCGATCCGCCGCTGGTGGATCTCTGCCCGCATCGCGCGGTTCTCGTCACGCAGCTCCTCGGCGCGCCGGTGCGACACGAGAGAGAGCCCGCGCAGCAGCTGCGAGTTCAACGCCTTGAGGCGTGCCTCGGCGACCGCTCGATTCGCTCTCATGGCCCGAGGGCTACCCGCCAGCGCCGCTCGCCGTCGGGCAAAAGAGGTTGGAAATCAACCCACCCGGTTCAAGTTCCTCGGACATGTGCCGATGAGCTTGGTGCAGGGTGGCAAGGACGCCTCCCAGGCAGGGAAGCTTTCAAAAGGGAACTCGCGGGGCCCAGGGCAAGACGCCCGGGCCCTGTTCTCGTTCTGGGGCCGGTCAGCCCGCCGCTTCGGCCGCGCGCAAGCCGCGAACGGCCCAGATGCCGAACACCACGACGAGCCCGACGGTGACGCCCGCGGCGAGGGCCAGGTCGGCGTGCTGGCCGGAGATGAAGTCGCGTCCGGTCTCGAGCAGCGGCGTGACGGGGTTGACGTGGGCCACCGTCTTGACCCATCCCGTCAGCAGCGGCAGCGGCACGTAGACCGGTGCGATGAACAACAGGATGAAGACCGGCATCTGCATCGCCGGGCCGGCCTGGATCGTGCGCATCCGCATCGCCACGCCGGCCGCGAACAGGGCTGCCGCCAGCGAGGCCGCGACCGCGAGCCCGACGAGCCCGAGCACGCCCAGCGCGCCGCCGTCGACCTGCATCCCGCCGATCAGCGCGACGATGAACAGCAGCACCCCCGTGATGATCGCTCGCACGAGCGCACCGAGTGCGTAGCCGGCGAGGATCGCCAGGCGGTTCGGCGCCGCGAGCATGAGCCGCCGGCTGAACCCGTTCTCGAAGTCGGCAGCGATCCCGAACCCGGTGAAGACGCCGCCGAAGGCTGACGACTGCACGAAGACGAAGACGAACTGGAACGCCGTGTAGCCGGAGGGGAAGTCGAACCCGGGTACGCGCGCGACCGAGGAGAGCCCTCCCGCGAACGCGATGAAGAAGAACAGCGGGAAGGCGAGCGACGGGAAGAGCAGGCTCGGCGTCGTCGCGTACTTCTTCAGCGTCCGCCATGCGATCGCGATCGCGACATCGGCGAAGCGCCTCATGTCCGCACCAGCCGCGTCCGCAGCGCCTGCGACGCACCGGCTATCCCACCGACGAGGATGAGGAGCGCGAACCCGAACCCGAGGGCCAGCGCCTGCCAGTCCCACCCGTAGATGATGAACGAGCGGATGCCCTCGATGAGGTAGGAGAGCGGGTTGTAGGTGGCGATCGTCCGGAACCACTCGTGGTCGATGAGCGGCCGCGGGAGGCTCGACGAGGAGAGGAAGAGCAGCACGAAGAACAGGGGGAAGAACCCCTGGACCGCCTCGCCCGAGCCCGACCGCAGTCCGACGAGCGCGCCGACCGCGGCGAACCCGAGTGCGATGAGCATCGCCAGCGCGAGCAGCGCCACGACGCCGACCGGGCCCGCCTTGACGTGCAGCCCGGCCAGGAAGCCGACGGCCAGGTAGATCAGCGCGGAGAAGAACGCGACCACGACCACGCCCGTGAGCTGCCCGATGAGCAGCGCCGGCCGCTGCATCGGCGTCATCGCCAGGCGACGCAGGAAACCGGTCTCCACGTCGCGGGCGAGGCCGCTGCCCGCGTTGATCATCGCGAACAGCGAGCCCTGGATGAACGCGACGGCGATCGCGAAGTCGACGTAGTTGTCGGTCGGGAAGCCCGGGATCCGGGTCGCCGCCTGCAGGCCGGCCGAGTTCACCGCGACGAGCACGAGCGGGAACAGGATGGGCGGCACGATGAGCAGCGGCTGGCGCAGCGTCTGCACGATCGACCGGCGCGCGAGCTCGGCGACCTGGACCCGCAGCGGCGTCGGGCTCACAAGACGACCTCGGCGCTGTCGTCGTGTCGCCTTGCGACACAACGACGACCGAAGACGAAGTCTTCGGAGCTCATACCGCGACGGCCTCTTCCTCCTCGTCGAGCTTGCGGCCCGTCTTGGAGAGGAACACGTCGTCGAGCGTCGGGGCGTGCAGCTGGAAGTCGCGCACGGAGATGCCATCGGCGTCCAGCGCCCGGACGACCTCGGCCAGCACCTCGGGCCCGCCGTCGAGGCGCACCGCCGCGGCGCCGGGCGGCGCGGCGGTCGCGCTGCCGAAGCGCGAGAGGACCCCGGCCACGCGCGCGCGGTCGTCGTGCTCGGCGGGGACGAGCTCCAGGGTCGGGCGCCCGATCTCCGCCTTCAGCGCGTCCGGCGTGCCGGTGGCCACGATGCGGCCGCGGTCGATGATCCCGATCCGGTCGGCCAGGACGTCGGCCTCCTCCAGGTACTGCGTGGTCAGGAAGACGGTGACGCCCTCGTCGCGCGCCAGTCGCGCGACCTCCTCCCACAGCTCCGAGCGGCTCTGCGGATCGAGGCCGGTCGTCGGCTCGTCGAGGAAGAGGATCCGCGGGCGGTGGACGAGCGCGAGCGCCAGGTCGAGCCGGCGCTTCATGCCACCGGAGTAGCCGCCGACCTTGCGATCGGCGGCGTCGATCAGCCCGACGCGCTCGAGCAGCGCGTCGCCCCGCGAGCGCCGCTCGCCACGCGGCAGCCCCTGGAGCGTCGTCTGCAGTCGCATGTGGTCGCGCCCGGTGAGCAGCGGATCGAGCGCGGCCTCCTGCAGCGCGGCGCCGATCGACGCCCTGACCGCGGGGCCGTCGCGGACGATGTCATGGCCGGCGACGCGCGCGGTCCCCGACGTCGGCGGCAGCAGCGTCGTGAGGATGAGGACGGTCGTGCTCTTGCCCGCCCCATTCGGTCCCAGGAAGCCGTAGATCTCGCCCGGGGAGACGCGCAGATCGATGCCGTCGACGGCGCGTGGGCCGTTCTTGAACTCCCGGACGAGGTTCTCGACCTCGATGCCGTCGCGTGACTCCATGCGACGAGGCTACGGCGGTGTCGACTCAGCGACCCGCGCCGGGCTGCCAGAGCGGCTCGTCGCCGTCGTTGGCCCCACGCGCGAGGATGAAGAGCAGATCGGAGAGCCGGTTGAGGTAGTGGACGACCGCGGGCGTCGCGTCCTCCACCAGCAGGGTTCGCCGCTCGGCGCGGCGGCACACCGTCCGGCAGACGTGCAGCTGCGCGGCGGCGCGCGTCCCGCCGGGAAGGACGAACGACTTCAGCGGCTCGAGCGTGGCGTTGACCTCGTCGCAGCGCTCCTCGAGCCAGCTGACCTGCTCAGCCGTCATCCGCAGGCGGTCGCGCTCGCCGCCGGGAGGCACGGCCAGGTCGGCCCCGAGGTCGAAGAGGTCGTTCTGGATCCGGCGCAGCCAGGCGGCGTAGGTCACGGGCAGCCCCTCGGTGGCAACCGCGACACCGAGCTGCGCGTTGAGCTCGTCGACGTCCCCGTAGGCCTCGATCCGCGGGTGCGTCTTGGGTACCCGGCTCATGTCGCCGAGGTGCGTCTCGCCCCCGTCGCCGTGGCGCGTGTAGATGCGGGTGAGGTTGACCGGCACGGCACAACCACTGTGGCAGACTCGGATGAGTCCCGGTGCCCGCCCGTCCCCTCCGTCCGCTGGTCGCACTCTGCTGCGCCGTCGTCCTGCTCTCCGGGTGCGGCGAAGCCGTGGGCGCGGGCAAGGGAGGCGTCTTCGTCTCGATCACCAAGGACTTCGGTGCCGACGCGGTCGTCTCCGCGCCGCCCGTCGAGGTGCGCGGATCGACGGCCCTGCTCGAGGTCCTCGACCGGGTCACGGACACGCGTCAGGGCACGCGCTCGATCACGTCGATCGCCGGAGTCGACGGCGCCTGGCGCCTGTGGGTCAACGGCGTACGGATCACGAACGCGGGCAAGGCCAAGGTCCGACCGGGCGACCGCGTGTGGCTGGACCTGCCTGGCCCGAGCGTCAAGGCGTCGGTGCCGGTCGTCACCGGCTCGTTCCCCGAGCCGTTCCTGCACGGCGTCAACGGCAAGCGCATCCCCACGCGTGTGGAGTGCACCGACCCGTCGAGCGCGGCGTGCGACACGACGGCGAAGAAGCTCACCGCGCTCGGCGTCGTCGCCGCGCGCGGTGGGATCAACGCGGGGACCAACGACGAGACGATCCGCGTGCTCGTCGGGACCTGGAGCGCCCTGCGCGCGGAGCAGGACCAGGCGGTCGGCCGGGTCGACCAGGGTCCGACCCACAGCGGCGTGTGGGCACGCTTCAGCGCCGACGGCAAGAGCCTGAACATCCTGGATCCGCAGGGCCGGACAGCGGACACGCTCGGCGCCGGCACCGGCCTCGTGGCGGCAACGAAGATCGACCTGCGCCAGCCCGTGTGGTTCGTCACCGGCACCGACGAGGCCGGCGTCGATGCGGCCGCTGGGGCGCTCGACGAGGCCACGCTCACCACCGACTACGCACTCGCGGTGAGCGACGATCGCGGCGTCGCCGTCCCCGCGCGCTGAGTCAGATAGCGTGCCGGGCCGCATGCGGGTCGGCGTTCCGAAGGAGAGTGCGGAAGGCGAGCGGCGCGTCGGGTTGGTCCCGGACGTGATCCGCAAGTTGGTCGCGCGCGATCTGGAGGTCGTGGTGGAGTCGGGTGCGGGGGAGGGGGCGATGCTCCCGGACGCTGCGTTCAGCGATGCGGGGGCGCAGATCGGCGATCCGTGGGGTGCGGATGTCGTGGTGAAGGTGTCGCCGCCGTCGCCGGAGGAGATCGCGCGGCTGACGGGCGATTCGGTGCTCGTCGGCTTCCTCGCGCCGCGCACGCGCGCGGACGTGCTGGAGGCGTTGGCGGGTGCGGGGGTGACGGCGTTCGCGATGGAGTCGATCCCGCGGATCTCGCGGGCGCAGTCGATGGACGCGCTGTCCAGTCAGTCCAACGTCTCCGGCTACAAGGCGGTGCTGGTCGCGGCGACGGAGATCGGCCGCTTCTACCCGATGTTGATGACGGCGGCGGGCACGATCCCGCCGGCCAAGGTGCTGGTGCTGGGCGCGGGCGTGGCTGGGTTGCAGGCGATCGCCACGGCGCGGCGGCTGGGCGCGGTCGTCACCGGCTATGACGTGCGCAGCGCGGTGGCCGAGCAGGTCCAGTCGCTCGGCGCGTCGTTCCTGGAGTTGGAGGCAGGCAAGGGCGCCGAGGGGGAGGGCGGCTACGCGCGTGAGCTGACCGAGGAGGAGCGCGATGCTCAGCAGCGCGAGCTGACCGAGGCGATCACGGGCTTCGACGTCGTCATCACCACCGCGTTGGTGCCGGGGCGCCCGGCGCCGAGGCTGGTGACCGCCGAGGCGGTGCGGGGGATGCGCCCGGGGAGCGTCATCGTCGATCTCGCGGGTGAGGCGGGCGGCAACTGCGAGCTGACCGAGCCGGGCCAGACCGTGGTCCGTGAGGACGTGACGATCATCTCGCCGCTGAACCTGCCGGCGACGATGCCTGAGCACGCCTCGGCGCTGTACGCGCGCAACGTGCAGTCGTTCCTGGAGCTCATCACCGAGGACGGCGCGCTGACGTTGAACTTCGACGACGAGGTCGTCAGCGGCGCGTGTGTCGTCCGCGGCGGAGAGGTCGTGAGCGCATGAGCATCGTCACCGAGCTGGCGATCGTGGTGCTGGCCGGGTTCGTCGGGTTCCTGGTGATCTCCAAGGTCCCCAACACGCTGCACACGCCGCTGATGTCGGGCACGAACGCGATCCACGGGATCGTGCTGCTGGGTGGCCTGGTGCTCATCGGGCAGGCGACGGGCGCGCTGGACAAGATCCTGCTCGTCGTCGCGATCGCGTTCGGGACGATCAACATCGTCGGCGGCTTCTTGGTCACCGACCGGATGCTGGAGATGTTCAAGGGGCGAAAGCGCCCGCCGGACGAGGAGGGCTGATGGACAGCGACGTCATCAACCTCCTGTACATCGTCGCGTTCAGCCTGTTCATCATCGGATTGGCGCAGCTGACCAGCCCGACGACGGCGGTCAGGGGCAACCGCACAGCGGCGGTGGGGATGGCGGTCGCTGTGATCGCGACGCTGCTGCGCAAGGACACGGGCAACTGGGGCCTGATCGCGCTGGGCATCGTGATCGGGACGGCGATCGGGGTCCCCGCGGCGCGCAACGTGAAGATGACGGCGATGCCGCAGATGGTCGCCCTCTTCAACGGGGTCGGCGGCGGCGCGATCGCGCTGATCGCGTGGGCGGAGTTCCGCGAGAGCGGCGGTGATCTCACCGAGCTTGAGGTCGGGATCCCGCTGGTGTTCGCCGCGATCGTCGGCTCGATCTCCTTCTGGGGCTCGAACATCGCGTTCGGCAAGCTGCAGGAGCTCATCTCCGGCAGCCCGCTGAAGCTGCCCGGCGGGGTCTTCATCAACGGCGCGCTGCTGCTCATCTCGATCGCGGCCGGGATCGCGATCCTCACCGGTGAGACCAGCCAGTGGCTGTTCATCGTCCTGCTCGTCTCCGCGGGGGCGCTGGGGGTGCTCGCCGTGCTGCCGATCGGTGGGGCGGACATGCCGGTGGTGATCTCCACGCTGAACGCGTTCACCGGCCTGAGCGCCGCGGCCGCCGGCGTCGCGCTGGACAACACGGCGCTGATCGTCGCGGGCATGCTCGTCGGGGCCAGCGGCACGATCCTCACCGACCAGATGGCCAAGGCGATGAACCGCTCGATCGGATCGGTGCTGCTGGGCGGCTTCGGCGGCGCCACGGCCGCGATCGCGGGTCCCGACGGCGCGGCGGACGGCAGGATCGTGCGCTCCACGAGCGCCGCCGACGCGGCGATCCAGCTCGCGTACGCGCGCAAGGTGGTCGTCGTGCCCGGCTACGGCATGGCGGTCGCCCAAGCCCAGCACGCGGTCCGGGAGATGGCCAAGGCGCTGGAGAAGCGCGGGGTTGAGGTCACCTACGCCATCCACCCGGTCGCGGGCCGGATGCCGGGGCACATGAACGTCCTGCTGGCTGAGGCCGACGTGCCCTACGACCAGCTCAAGGAGATGGACGACGCCAACCCCGAGTTCACGCGCACCGACGTGTCGCTCGTGATCGGCGCCAACGACGTCACCAACCCCGACGCGCGCAACAAGGCCGACAGCCCGATCTACGGCATGCCGATCCTCAACGTCGACGACTCCAGATCGGTGATCGTGCTGAAGCGCTCGATGAGCAGCGGCTTCGCCGGCATCGACAACCCGCTCTTCTACAACGAGAAGACCGCGATGCTCTTCGGCGACGCCAAGTCCAGCGTCAGCGAGATCACCGGCGAGCTCGGCGAGCTTTGACCGAACGCAACCGCCTGTGGTGGGACGAGCGCGTCCCGCTCCACACGAAGAGCGACTTCTATGACGCGGACGGCTTCCTGGCCGGGACGTCCCCGCTGCGGCCCTTCGAGGCCGAGGAGCTGGGGAACGTCTCCGGGCTGTCGCTCGTCCACCTGCAGTGCCACTTCGGCCTCGACACCCTGGCGTGGGCGCGGCTGGGCGCGCAGGTCACCGGCCTGGACTTCTCCGCACCCGCGATGGCGGCCGCCGCAGACCTCACCGAGCGTGCCGGCCTGCAGGCGGAGTGGGTGGTGAGCGACGTCATGCGTGCCGACGAGGCCCTCGGGGGGCGCCGGTTCGACATCGTCTACACCGGCATCGGGTCGCTGGCCTGGCTCGAGGACCTCGAGCGCTGGGCGGACGTCGTGAGGTCGCTGCTCGCGCCGGGAGGGCGCCTGTACCTCGTCGAGTTCCATCCCATCACCGAGGTCTTCGGCGACGACGAGCTGACCGTTGCGAACGACTACTTCCACGAGGGACCGCGGGAGTGGCCCGAGGAGGCGGGCAGCTATACCGACGCCGAGGTGACCACCGCGCACAACACGACGGATGAGTGGGCGCATCCGCTCGGCAAGGTCGTCAGCCTGCTCGCCTCGCGCGACCTTCGGATCGAGTTCCTCCACGAGTTCGACTACACGCTGTACCCGCGCTGGCCGCAGCTGCGTCGCGAGAGCGGGGGGATCTACCGCTTCCCGCCCGGTGTGCCGTCGCTGCCGCTGCTGTACTCGCTCGTCGCCCGGGCGCCGGCCTGAGCATCACTGCCGGTGGTCGTGCATGCCCGACCACGGGATCCCGGGCCCGCCGCGGAACCCGATGCCCGCCGCGGTCACCGCGCCGACGAGCATGCCGTAGGCGGTGATGCCGTGCGCGAAGCTCGAGCCGACGCCCAGCCCGATGCTCGTCGCGGCCACCGCGATGCCCCGCCAGGGCACGTTCGGCGGCTCTCGCCGAGGGGGTTCCGGTCGCGTGTCGATCAGGAGGAGCATCGACCTGGTCAGCCTATCTCGCGCCGGCGCCGTCGGGTACAGGACGTACCCTTGCGCAACTTCGCCCGCGGCACGGGGTTGCGACCCGCGTCCGGCCGCCCTCTGCCCCTGGAGACCATGCGTCGTCGCCTGCCCCTGCTCGTGCTGCTCCTCGTCCTCGTCGTCCCGGCCTCCGTGCGGGCCGCCACGTTCCCTGGCGATCCGATCGACGGTCCCGCGGCCGGGCTGCGCATCGCGGATCTGGATCTCGCCCGCGACGGCACGGGCGCGGTGGCCTACCTCCGTCCCGAGGGCGTGTTCGTGTCACGGTTCATCGGCGGGAAGTTCCAGCCGCCAGAGGGTCTCGGCCCCGGCGGCGCGGGGGCGGGCGCGGCGGTGGCGGCCGGCGCCAACGGTCGCCTCGCGGTCGTCTTCTCCAGCGGTGGGCTCGTCTACGCGAGCCTGAAGGTCGCCGGCGACCAGCCGTGGGGCGCGCCGGTCCTGCTCGGCGCGGGCACCGACCCGGCGGCCGACATGTCGATCAACGGCACCGCGTACGCGACCTTCACGCAGGCGGGCAACGTGGTCGTCACGCGGCTCGACCGCCGCACGAACGCCTGGGCGCTGCTGCCGATCCCCGCTGACGTCGAGCCGGGCGCGAATGCGGGCACCGGGGTGCTGCGCTCGAAGGTCGCGGTGAGCGCGGACGGCGTCGGGATCATCACGTGGGGTGAGCAGGGCATCGACGGCCGCACGCACGTGCTCGCGCGCAAGGTCTTCGGCATGAGCCTCTCCACGGCGCCGCAGGACCTCACGCTGCCGACGGGCGGGTCGGCCGACACCCCCGAGGTCGACGCCGAGGACGACTCCAGCTTCGCGTGGGTGACGTTCCGCCAGACGATCGACGGCGTGTCGCGCACGCTGGCCCGCCGCCAGCGCGGCACCGCGTTCGACGACGCCGTGCCCGCGGACGGCGGCAACGCCGCCACCGACCCGAAGGTCGCCCTGAGCGGCCGCGGCGAGGGGCTGCTGTCCTCGACGGGCGGCGCGAGCGGCATCGGGTCGGTGCTGCACAACGACCTGCTCGGCCAGGCGTTCGGCGTCGGCCCGGGCGGCGGCACGCTGACCGCTCCAGCGATGGCGGAGAACAGCGACGGCATGATCGCCTTCGCGCAGCCGACCGGTGTCGGCCTGCGCCAGTTCGACGCCGGCACGGCGCTGCCCGACGTGGCGCTGACGCGGCCCGAGCTCGGCCCGGTGGACGTCGATGGCGGCCTGGCAGCGGAGGTCGACCGGGCCGACGACGGCGTCGTCGTGTGGACTCAGGGCTCGGCGGCCGCGCGCACGCTCGTCGCCGGCTACGCGGACCGCGCACCGCTGGCCTTCGCACTGTCGTCGGGCACCGGCTGGCGCAACCCGGCCAACGAGAGGACGCCGCTGCGCTGGGCGCCCGCCTTCGAGCTGTTCGGCCCGCTGACGTACACCGTGCTCATCGGCAACAAGGTCGTGGGGCAGTCGGCCAACAACGTGTTCCGCGCCACGGGGCCCCTGCCCGAAGGCCGCCGCACGTGGCGCGTCATCGCGACGGACATCCGCGGGCAGAGCACGCGCTCGAAGTCCAAGACCGTCCGCATCGACATGACGCCGCCGCAGCTGACCGTGCGCGTCGAGCGTGAGGGTGGCATCTCCAAGATCCGCTGGAGCGCCCGCGACGTGCGCCGCCCCCTCGGCTCGTCCGGCTTCTCACGCGTGCGCGTCGACTTCGGCGACGGCGCCAAGGGCCAGACGCTGCGGTCCAACCGCGGGTCGGTCACGCATCGCTACAAGCGCAGCGCCTCCCTGAGGGTCATCGCCATCGACAAGGCGGGCAACCAGACGGTCGTGGAGCGCCGGGTGACGCGCAAGAAGTGAACGCGCCGCGCCGTGTGCTGCACGCCCGCGGGCGCGTCCTGGAGCTGGGCGGCGCGCGCGAGCCCATGGCGCTGATGGGCATCTTGAACGCGACGCCCGACTCGTTCTCCGACGCGCCCGGCGAGCGCACGCTCGACGCCCGCATGGCGCGGGCCAGAGCGCTCGTGGCAGAGGGCGCGCGGATCATCGACATCGGCGGCGAGTCCAACGTGACCAACCGCCCTGCGGTCGACGCCGAGGAGGAGATCGGTCGTGTCGTGCCGGTGATCGAGGGCGTCTGCGCGCTGGGGGGCGACGTCGTCATCTCGGTCGACACGTACAAGCCGGCCGTGGCCGAGGCGGCCGTGGCGGCCGGCGCCTCGATCGTCAACGACATCAGCGGGCTGCGCGACCCGGAGCTCGCGGACGTCTGCGCCCGCACCGGGGCAGCCCTGGTCCTCATGCACACCCGTGCGGCGCCCAAGACGAAGGTGCTCGACCCCGATCTGTACGACGACGTCGTCGCCGATGTCGTGGGGTTCCTGCGCCAGCGGATGGAGGTCGCGGCGTCGCGCGGCGTCGCACCGGAGCAGATCATGGTCGACCCCGGTCCCGACTTCGCCAAGACGCCCGCGCAGACGCTGGAGGTCCTCGGCCGGCTGGAGGAGCTGCACGCCCTGGAGCGCCCGATCCTGCTGGCGATCTCGCGCAAGGACGCGCTCGGCGCGCTCACGGGCCGCGGACCCCGCGAGCGCCTCGCCGGGACGCTCGCCGCTCTGGGCGACGGCGCCGACCGGGGCGCGCATGTGGCGCGTGTCCACGACGTCCGCGAGGCCGACGACTTCCTGGCGGTGCGCGATGCGCTGCGGGGACACGTTCCGGTGCGACGCGACCTGCACCTCCCCGAGGAGCTGCGGCGCGTGGCGCCATCCGACTGAGCCGACAGGTAGCCTGAGGAGCGCAGGGGTCGCCTGCCGCTGTCCCACGCGGCCGGACGCCCACGACCCGTCCCATCACTTCAGGAGGAACACCATGGCAGTTCTCACCCGCTCGGCGCTCGAGTCCAGTCCGCTCGCCGACCTTCACGAGATCGCCTCCGAGCTCGGCATCGACGGCTTCCGCCGGTTGCGCAAGGCCGCGCTGGTCGAGGCGATCCTCGGCCGCCAGGATCCCGACGGCCTCGCCGCCGCCGAGGAGGAGGAGGCCGGGGCGGCCGAGTCCGCGACGCAGGAGGACGACGGCACCGAGGTCGTCGCCGCGGCCCGGACCCGCAGCCGCTCCCGCGCGAGGGCCAAGCCCGCCGCGGAGCCGGAGCCGGAGGCCGAGGCCGAGGCCGAGCCGGAGGCCGCCGAGGCCGACACGGAGGACGAGGACGACGACGCGCCCCGCCGCACCCGCCGCGGCGGGCGTGGGCGCGGTCGCCGCGTGCGCGACTCGGATCCGGGCGAGGAGGAGTCCAAGGACTCCAAGGACTCCAAGGACTCCAAGGACGTCAAGGATGTGCCGGCCGCACCGACGGCCGACGCGACCACAGAGGGCGTCGTCGACCTGCTCGGCAACGGCTCGGGCTTCCTGCGTGTCTCGCCGCCGGATCCCTCCGACGGCGACGTCTACATCTCGGCCGCGCAGGTGCGCCGCTGCGAGCTCGTCGACGGGGACACCGTCACGGGCCCGGTGCGCGCGCCGCGCCGCTCGGAGCGCTACCCGTCGCTCGTCCGTGTCGACACCATCAACGGCCGTCCGGCCGACGAGGTCGCCGAGGGCACGCCGTTCGAGGACCTCCCCGCCGCGTTCCCGACCGAGCGCTTCGCGCTGGGCGGCGACGACCCGACGCTCGGGGCCATCGTGCACCTGACGCCGATCGGCCGCGGGTCGCGCGTGACCATCGCCGGCCCGGCGTTCGCGGGCAAGAGCGAGGCGCTGCGACTGCTGGCCGTCGCGCTGCAGGCCCAGGACGGTGTCGACGTGAGCGTCGTGCTCGCCGGCGTGCGCCCCGAGGAGCTCGCGGGCTGGACCTCCGACGGCATCGAGCCGCAGGTGTCGCTGTCGTTCTCGGCGTCCGCGGATACCCGCGGCCAGGCCGTGGACCGCGCAGTGGACGCCGCGCGCCGGCAGGCCGCTCGCGGCGGGCACGCCGTGCTGCTCATCGACACGCTCGACGGGCTGCCGGGCCTGACCGCGCGCAAGGCGCTGGGCGCTGCGCGGGCGATCAACGACGGTGGCTCGCTGACCGTCATCGCCACCGCGTCGGAGCCGCTGGGGGGCGAGACGACCGTCGTCGTCCTCGACCGCAACCTCACCGCGACCGCACGCTTCCCCGCGCTCGACCTCGTCGCGAGCGGGACCCTGCGTCCGGATCTGCTCGTGGGCGAGGAGGGAGCGCGCACCATCGCGGAGGCCCGCGCGAGCGCGCTGGGCGCGAAGTAGGAGCAGGGCTGTTGGTCGTCGCAGCGGATCGTGTCCCCAGTGAGCGAGCCCGTGAGCTCGTCCGCGGGGGCTTCGACACGCACGTGCACGTCGGACCGGATCTCATCCCGCGCCGCGTCGACGACGTGACGCTCGCTGGGATCTTCGCCGAGCGCGGACTGGCCGGGTTCCTCCTCAAGTCGCATTACAACCCGACCGCCGAGCGCGCGAGCGTCGTGACGCGCGTTGCGCCCGGCGGCGTGCGGTGCCTGGGTGGGATCGTGCTGAACAACGCGGTCGGCGGACTCAACCCGCTGGCTGTCGAGATCGCGGCGCGTGAGGGCGCGCGGACGGTCTGGCTGCCGACCGTCGACGCGGCGAACGAGACGGCCGGGCGCGTCGATCCCGAGCCCCGCGCGAACCTGCCAGCGTGGGCGCAGATGCAACAGGAGCTGCGCGCGCAGGGGATCGACGGCCGGCCGGTCGAGGTGCTCGACGAGACCGGGGGGATCGTCGAGGAGCTCCAGCAGGTGCTCGAGGTGATCGCCGGCCACGGCATGCAGCTGGCGACCGGGCATCTCGGGCGCGACGAGATCCTCGCCGTGGTCGGGGCCGCCGCGGAGCGCGGCGTGCGCGACATCGTCGTGACGCACCCCGACTTCCCGTCCCAGGGGCTGAGCGTCGATGATCAGCTCGCCCTCGTGCGCCTGGGCGCGCTGATGGAGCGGTGCTTCGTCACCTTCCACACCGCCAAGGCGCCGTGGGAGCAGATGTTGCAGGGCATCCGCGCGACCGGGGTGGAGAGCAACCTGCTCTCCACGGACCTCGGTCAGCGCACCAACCCGCCCGTCGAGGACGGTCTGCCGCTCATGGTGGACCTGATGCTCGATGCGGGATTCTCTGAAGACGACGTGCGCATGGTCGCCGTCACGAACACCCGGCGGATGGCCGGGATCGAAGAGGCTGCGAATGAGTGAGCGGATCATGGTGGTCGGGGCGCACGCCGCCGACTTCGTCTGGCGGGCCGGTGGCGTCATCGCGATGACGACCCAGGCGGGCGGCACAGCGAGCGTCATCGCGCTCTCCTACGGCGAGCGCGGCGAGTCCGGCGAGCTGTGGAAGGAGCCGGGGCAGACGGTCGAGCGCGTGAAGGAGCTGCGCCACGCGGAGGCCGAGGCGGCCGCCAAGGCGCTCGGCGCGACGTTCACGTGCATGGACCTCGGCGACTACCCGCTCGAGCTCGACAAGGACGCTCTCGGCGATCTCGCCGACATCATCCGGGAGTTCGGGCCCGACACGCTCATCACGCACACGGACACCGATCCCTTCAATCCCGACCATCCGATCGCCTTCGTCGTGACCGAGCGGGCGCGGGCGCTCGCCGCGGGCGCCGGGGTGGCGAGCGCGTTCAAGACGATCACCCCGCCGAAGTTCCTGCAGTTCGAGCCCCACCAGCCGGAGCTGTGCAACTTCACGCCGTCGGTGTTCGCCGACGTCACCTCCGCCTTCGAGGCCAAGCAGGCCGCGATGGCGGAGATGAAGGCGCAGAAGTACCTCCAGACGTACTACGCGCAGCGTGCCGAGCAGCGCGGGAACCACGCGCGCCGGGCCTCGGGCCGCAACGAGATCCGGTACGCCGAGGCCTTCAAGCGCGTGATCCCGGACGTGGTGGACGCGCTCTAGGCGGCCACCGGGGTGCCGTACCTGAGCACGACGCGGTCGTAGTTGAGCCGCATGAGGGCGATGACGTCCTCGACGTCGGCGTCGGTCGTGAGCTTCCGCGCTCCCCACCCCGGGTTGTCGGGCATGACGGGGTGGGGACCGATGCGGCCGGCGGCGCGAAGCTCCGCGCCGAGCGCCTTGGGGAAGCCGAAGTGGGCGACCCGGTCACCGTGCAGGTGACCGAGCTGGCGGCGGCCGACGCTGAAGCCGAGCTCGCCGCGCGAGCCGTGGCCCGCCGTGACGCCGGGCCACGACGTGACCTCGGCGATGATGTACTCGCTGGGTGTCATGCAGAGCAGCGTGAAGGTTCAAGTGCGGTCGAAGTCAAGGGGGAATTCCGATGAGCGGTGACGAGCTCGCGAAGGGCATCACGCGCGCCGAAGAGGCGTACGACGGGCAGGTCTGGAACGTGCTGGGACATCGGTATGAGTCCAAGGCCCAGGGCGCGTCGATGTTCGCCTGGCTGTCGGTCGACCCGGCCGGCAGCGGCGTGCCGCCGCACGTGCACCCGGCGCAGGACGAGTTCATCTACGTGCTCGACGGCACCTACACGCTCTACCTCGACGGGGAGTGGACGACGGCCGGCCCCGGCGACCTGGTGCGGATGCCGCGCGACGTCCCGCACGCCTACTACAACCGGGAGGACGTCGAGGCACGCTCGGTCTTCTGGGTCAGCCCGGGCG
This sequence comes from uncultured Solirubrobacterales bacterium, assembly GCA_963837655.1. Taxonomy (GTDB): domain Bacteria; phylum Actinomycetota; class Thermoleophilia; order Solirubrobacterales; family Solirubrobacteraceae; genus CAVVSD01. The sequence goes on along the minus strand of CAWIOK010000006.1, from coordinate 401,010 downwards.
GGAAGCTCGCAACCCTCTTCGGGCTCCTGCACGACCTCACCGACCCCGAGGAGGTCGTGCGCCTCTCGGCGCTGCACGACGTGGACTTCCTCCCACCAGGGTCCGTCGAGGGTGCGTAGCTACGGGCCCGACCCGCAGCAGCAGGTCGCCCTGTGGCCCGGCGGTGCGCGGGGCACGATCGTCCTCATCCACGGCGGATACTGGAGGGCCCACTTCACCGCCGACCTCATGCTGCCGCTCGTGGCGCCGCTGCGCGATCGGGGCTGGACGGTGGCGAACGTCGAGTACCGGCGCGTCGGCACCGGCGGTGGCTGGCCGGCGACGGTCGAGGACGCCGGGGGCGCGATCGACCTCGTCCGCGGGGAGGCGCCCGGCCCGGTCGTGCTCGTCGGCCACTCGGTCGGCGGCCAGCTCGCGCTGCTGCACGCGGCGCGGGCCGACGCGGTGGTCGCGCTCGCGCCGGTGACCGACCTCGTGCGTGGCTTCGCCGAGGGGATCGGAGACGACGCGGTCATCGACTTCATGGAGAGGACGCCGGACGAGGACCCGGCGGGCTACGCCGCCGCGTCGCCGGCGAAGTCGACGCCGGCCTGCCCTGTGCTCGTGGTGCACGGGGCGGACGACGAGCGCGTACCCGTGGCCCACACGCGCGACTACGTCGTCACGGCGCGGGCGGCGGGTGCCGCGATCACGATGCAGGAGCATCCCGAGCTGGCGCACCGCGCGCTCATCGATCCGGCGGCGCCGCACTGGGCCGGCGTGCACGACTGGCTCAGCGATGAGGGGTGGCGACGGCGGCCGGCCCGAGGCGGCGTCTCGAAGGAGTAACAGCCACCGCAGGCGGGCCCCCAGGCAGTCTCAGCGAAGCGCCCGGAAGAACGCCCTGACGTCGTCCACGAGCAGCTCGGGCTCCTCCATCGCCGCGAAGTGCCCGCCCCGCGGCATCTCGGTCCAGCGCACGACGTCCAGCCCCTCCACGTAGCGCCGGATCGGCGGCGTCAGGTCCTGCGGAAACACCGCGACGCCCACCGGCACACGCACCTCGATCGGCGCCCCGCGGCCACCCGCGCGCACGTGCTCGAGGTAGATCTGCGCCGAGGACCCCGCGGTCTGCGTGAACCAGTAGATGCTCGCCTGGGTGAGCACGGCGTCGGCGTCCAGCGGCGTGTCCGTCCAGCTCTCGTACTTCTCCGCCAGCCACGCCAGCTGGCCGACCGGGGAGTCGGTCAGCGCGTAGGCGAGCGTCTGCGGCCTGGTGGACTGCAGCGCGTAGTAGCCCGAGCCGTTCGTCGTGAAGTCCCGCGCCTGCGCGAACCGGGCCCGCTCGTCCTCCGACAGCGTGCCGTCGTCCTCGCGCGGCGAGGCCCCGGACAGCATGTTGATGTGGACGCCCGCGACCCGGTCGGGGTACGTGGCGCCGATCCAGCGCGAGATCGCCGAGCCCCAGTCGCCGCCCTGCGCGCCGTAGCGCTCGTAGCCCAGCTGCTCCATGAGCACACCGAACGCCTCGGCGATCCGCCGCGGCGACCAGCCCGTCGTCGGGGCCGGACCCGAGAACCCGAAGCCGGGCAGCGACGGCGCCACGACGTGGAACGCGTCGGCCGGGTCGCCCCCGTGGGCGCGCGGGTCCGTCAGCGGCCCGACCACGTCCAGGAACTCCGCGATCGAGCCCGGCCACCCGTGGCTCAGGATGAGCGGCAGAGCATCGGACTCCGGCGACCGCACGTGCGCGGCATGGATCGGCGCGCCGCCGATCTCCGTCAGCACTTGCGGCCACGTGTTCAGCCGCGCCTCCCATGCCCGCCAGTCGTAGCCGTCGTGCCAGCGCTCGGCCAGCGCGCGGACGTGGTGCAGCGGGGCGCCGCGGTCCCAGCCGAGGCTCGCCGGATCGAGTGGCCAGCGGGTCCGGGCGAGGCGATCGCGGAGGTCCGCGATCGCCGAATCCGGCACCTCGACCCGGTACGGCTGCATCTCAGGCTTCGACGGGCGGTGTCCCGTAGGTGTGGAACGCCTCGATCGTCTTGACACGCCACGCCTGCCCGAGCTTGCGCTCCGCCTCGGTCCAGACGACCGGCTCCGGGTCCGGGTCGTAGACCATGTAGCCGCCCGTGGTGACCTCGACGCGGTTGCCGCCCGGCTCGTAGCCGTAGAGGAAGAAGCCCTGCGCCACGCCGTGCTTGGACGGCGCCGCCTCGATGTAGACGTCATTGTCCAGGAAGATGTCCGCCGCGCGCAGGCACTCCTCGCGCGTGTCCACCCAGAACGCGACGTGGTGCAGACGGCCGCGCACGCCGTAGGCGTCCTTCGTGTAGATCAGCTCGTGTGCGGCCGTCGAGGTGCTCATCCACGCACCCATCTCGACCCCGTTGTCGAACTCGATGCGCTCGTGCAAGCGGTAGTCGAGGACGTCGACGCAGAACTCGCGGTTGGCCCGCACGTCGGCGGCGAGGACGTTGACGTGATCGAGGCGCTTGATCGCGGCGCCGCGCGCCGTGTACCGCTGTGGCTGGTTCTTCAGCGACGGACGCAGATGCTCCGGCGCGACGTAGCGCTCCACCTCGTGGAAGATCTCGCAGACGTGGCCGTCGGGGTCACGGAAGCGATAGGCGGGCCCGTGGCCGACGTCGCCGTCGATCCAGCCCTCGCCGAGCCCGCTCGCCTCGATGAGCGCCACGCGCCGCTGCAGCGCCTCGTCATCCCAGGCCCGCAGCGACATCTCCCCGAGCCCGGACGTGTCCGACTCGGTCAGCTTCAGCGTCCAGCGCTGGTAGTCGCCCCAGCCGCGCAGGTAGGCGGACTGCGCGGCCCGCGACTCGATCTCCATGCCCATGACGTCGGTGAAGAACGCCAGGCTCTCGCTCGGCTTCGGCGTCAGCAGCTCGACATGGCTGATGTGCGCGACGTCCGGTCCCTTCATCGTCCTGCCCCCTCGACGACGGCACGCAGCCCGTCCATCTCGTAGGAGAGCTCGCCGGCCTGCAGCCGCTCCCGCTTGGCGCTCTCCTTGTCCTCGCGGGCCTGCGCGCCCTCGAGCACCCGCTCCACGTCGCCGGCCTCCACGACCGCGACGCCGTCGGCATCGAGGACGACGACGTCACCGGTGTTGATCGTCACGCCGCCGACGGTGACCGGATCGCCGATCGTGCCCGGCGTGTCCTTCTCCGCGCCCTTCACCCGGACCCAGCGGGCCCAGATCGGCAGGCCGAGCTCGACGAGCTCCTCGCGGTCGCGGATCGCGGCGTCGATGAGGATCGCCACGGCTCCGTGGACCTTGGCCTGCGTGGCCAGTAGGTCGCCGACCAGCGCCACCGGCGCGGGCGTGGGCATCGTCAGCACGAGGACCTCGCCCGGCTGCACGGCGGCCATCGCCGCGTGGACCATGAGGTTGTCCCCCTGGGCACACGCGACGGTGCGGGCCGGGCCCGCCACGCGCGAGCCCGGGACGACCTGGACGAGGTCCGCATCGACAAAGCCGATGCGGCCCCCGCCCTCGTAGACCGTCGCGCTGCCCAGCCGGGCCAGTTCAGCGATGTGGTCGCTCATCAGACCTGCGCTGCGGAACGCCACTCGCCCTCGTACTCGTTGCGCACGGTCTCCGCGTACGGGACCGGGCTGACGATGACGCGCACGTCCTTCTCCTCGTGCGGCTGCACCGTGAGCTTCTTCGAGCCGCCGCCCGGCTCGCCCCAGGTCAGGACGAGCTCGGTGCCGACCGGGACGTTCGCGTCGACGACGCCGAGGGACAGCGCCGCGCTCTCGTTGGCGCTGTACCCGGCGAACATGGAGGCGCCGACGACCGAGCCGTCGCCGTCCTTGACCGCATCGAAGCTCGACGAGCCGTAGTTGGCGATCGGCATGTCGAACTGCATGAAGCCGGATCCGTCGCCGTCGCCCGTGTTGGCGAGGATGTCCCCGAGGTCGTCCGCGTTCCACGCGAAGGTGACCTTGCGACGCTGCGCGGCGGGGTCGAGCGCCTCGAGCGCCTCCCGGCCGTGGAAGTCGTGGTCGAACTTCAGCATGTGCCCGTAGCCCAGCTCGTACGGGTTGGTGTAGTAGTCCTCGATGTCGTCGGACACGAAGCTGCCGGCGAGGGCGTTGGTCGCCTCGTAGCCGGCGGCGGGCAGCCACTCGCGGTACGCGCGCAGCTCGTCGCCGGTGTAGATGGCGGGCAGCGGGGACGGGATCCAGCCCGACTCCAGCGTGTTGGAGGCGTAGGCGCGGGCGCCGACCGGCTCGATGCCGAACTCCTTGCCCGCCTCGAGGATCGTCTCGCGCACCTCGAGGTAGTTCTCGTACGGGCCCCACAGCTCCAGGCCGGGCGCGCCAGCCATGCCGTGGCGCAGCGTGCGCACCGACCGGCCCGCGGCGTTCATCGTCGCCATGCGGAAGAACTTCAGCTGCTCGACAGGGCCGCCGTTGACGGCCTCGATGACCTGCCAGGCGTTCGGGCCCTGGATCTGGAAGCGCCAGTACGAGCGGGTGACGGCCTGCCCCATCGGACGCATGGGGGAGCGGTCGTCCTTCTCGATCTCGACGTCGTAGCCGCCGGTCTCCGCGTGGAACTGCAGCCAGTTCGACGCCGGGGCGCGGCCGACGTAGAGGTACTCCTCGTCGGCCAGGTGGAAGAGGATGCCGTCACCGATGACGTGCCCCGCGGGCGTCGTCGGCACGTACTGCTTGGCCATGTCGACGGGGAAGTTCGCGACGCTGTTGATCGCGGTGTCGGAGATCAGCTTGATCGCGCCGGGGCCGCGCATGAACAGGCCGGCCATGTGGTGCGACTGGTCGAACAGGACGGCCGACTCACGCCAGGCGCGCTGCTCGCGGCGCCAGTTCGAGAACTCGGCGGGCACGACGGGATACACGTACGCGCCGATCTGGGAGTTCCGAAGAAGCTCGACCGTGTTCGGCGCGGCGTCGAGGACGTCCTGCAGGGTCTTTGGGGGCATCGGTGGAGACTCTCCTCTCGCTGACAGCAGACATGTATCAAGATACAGGTATGGGCGTACAATGTCGCTCGCCCGGACCATGAATCTTCGCTTCGCCATTCTTGCCACTTTGAGCGCCGGCCCACGAACGGGCTACGACCTCACGCAGCGGTTCGACAGCACCGTCGGCCACATCTGGCACGCGCCCCACAGCCAGATCTACCCCGAGCTGCGCCGCATGGAGGATGCAGGGCTCGTCGCGGCGGACGAGGTGCCGCGGGGTCCCCGGGGAACGAAGCGCAGATACCGGCTCACCGACGAGGGCATGCGCGAGCTGCGCGATCAGGCCGCGTCGATGGCGCCGGTGCAGCGTGAGCGCGACCCCATCCGGCTGTGGGCCGCCTACCTCGAGTTCGCAACGCCGGCGGCCGTGCGCGCCAAGCTCGAGGCGCACGTCCGCCACTGGGAGGACTGGCTCGGCCTGTGGATCGGCATGATCGGCGCGCTGCAGCGCCGTGACGACCCGCAGCTCGCCGAGCGCCTCGCCGGCCTCCCGTCCCCGCAGCACGACGCGGTGGTCGCCGCCAAGGTCTTCGCGTACGAGGGTCTCGTCGACCGCGCGAACATGGAGATCGCGTGGGCGCGCCGCGGGCTGCAGCTGGCGCGTGACGGGGCCTTCGGCTAGCGGCGCACCCGTTGCCTAGCCCCAGACCTCGGCGGCGGTCTCGACGACGAGCGCGAGCTTGGCCTTCTGGTCGTCCTCGGTCAGCTTGTTGCCCTCCTCGGTGGAGGAGAACCCGCACTGGGGCGACAGGCAGAGCTGATCGAGCGGGACGTACTTCGACGCCTCCTCGATGCGGCGCTTGAGCTCGTCCTTGCTCTCCAGCTCGGCCTTCTTGGTCGTCACGAGACCGAGCACGACGTACTTGCCCTCGGGCACGAAGCGCAGCGGCTCGAAGCCACCTGAGCGCTCGTCGTCGAACTCGAGGAAGTAGCCGTCGACGTTCAGGTCGCCGAAGAGCGCCTCGGCGACGAAGTCGTAGCCGCCCTCGGCCGCCCACATCGACTGGTTGTTGCCGCGGCAGAGGTGGGTGGTGATCCGCAGGTCGTCGGGCTTGCCGGCCAGTGAGCGGTTCATGTTGGCGATGTACTGCTCGTGCAGGTGCTCGGGGTCGCCGCCGATGTCGGCGATGTGCCTGCGCTGCTCGGGGTCGTTGACGTACGCGAGGCTCGTGTCGTCGAGCTGGATGTAGCGCGCCCCGAGGTCGTACAGACCCTGCAGCTCCTGGGCGTACGCCCCGCTGAGGTCGGCCCAGAACTGGTCGAGGTCGGGGTAGACGGAGCTGTCGATCGACGAGTTGCCGCCGCGGTAGTGGACCATGCTCGGCGACGGGATCGTGATCTTCGGGACCTGGCCGTCAGCGTTGTCGCGCAGGAAGGCGAACGCCTCCTTGAAGATCGTGTCGCGCAGGGTGATCCTGCCGTCGATCGCCATGGCGGGGGGCGCGTAGTCGTACGCGCCCTCCTCGTTCTTGAACTGCACGTGCGGCGCCTCGCCGCCGCCCTCGGAGATGCCGCCGAGCTGGAGGATGAAGTCCATGTGCCACGAGTGGCGGCGGAACTCTCCGTCGGTGGCGTCCAGCAGGCCGACGTCGTGCTGCAGCTTGACCGCGTCGCGGATCGCGTCGTCCTCAGCCGCCCTCAGGGCGTCGGCGTCGATCGTCCCGGCCTTGAAGTCGGCGCGCGCCTGCGTCAGCGCGGCCGGGCGCAGGAGGCTGCCCACGTGGTCGGCGCGGAATGGCGGCAGGGTGTTCTCGGACATGCCCTGGATGCTAGGGGCGCGTCAGCGGGGCTGGTAGGCGACGCGGCCCCAGGAGGGCTCGGGTGCGAGCTCGATCGGCTCGCCGTCGCGGTCGGGCTGGACGTAGGAGAACGTGTTCTGCTCGGGGTCGTACTCGACGTCGAGCTCGCCCTCCTTCACACGCTGGTCCAGCCAGGCGGAGCGGAACACGAGCCGGCGCAGCCAGTGCACGAGCGAGCGCTCGGCCGGCCCGCACAGCTCGGGCCAGCAGTCGTTGACGTGCTCTCCCAGCTCGGATGCCGGGTCCTGGATCTCGCCGTTGACGGCGAGGTTCACCAGGTCCTCGAGCTCCTCGTCCTCCAGGCGGTCGGCCACGAAGCCGAGCTTCAGCGCCGCCTGCTCGCAGCGCTCACCGAAGTCGCGCTCGTTGAAGGTGAAGCGAAGCTCCCCGTACTCGAGTACGAAGTCCTCGCCCGATTCGTAGTTGCCGCGGCGCCGCTCCATGAACGTCGGCATCGTACGTTCGGATCCTGCTCTGCCGGATGGGTTGAACGCGATGTTGCACCCGAGGGCTCAGTCCGGCGCGGCGACCCCCAGGTAGGCCCGGGCGAGCTCGCCCTGGAAGAACGTGTCGTTCGCGGTCTGGAAATGTCCCCAGCCGGTCGCCATGTCGCGGAAGATCCGCTCGAGGCGCTCACCCTCGCGTGAGGCGCTGGAGCCGGCGTAGCGGTAGATCCAGGTCTGGACCGCGTCCCAGGCCGCCGCGCCCGCCTCGCGCGCGATGACGCCGACCAGCATGTCGTCGGCGTACGTGTAGGGCCGCTGGCCCTCGGCCGCGGCCCGGCAGTTGTCGGTGTGGAGCTCGGCGGCGCGGACGACGCCCGCCTCGGCCGCGCGGATCTTCCCCAGGGCCGTGCCGAAGAAGCGCTGGAACTCCGGGTCCTCGACACGAGGCCGCAGCGGAGGGCGCGTCGTCGGGCGCGTGCGCAGGATGCGCTCGAACTCGTCCAGGGCGCCGAGGGCCGCGCCGACCATCGTGCAGGCGACCGTGATCGAGAAGAAGCAGGCGGTGCGGCCTGAGTACATCGGGTTGCCGTGCAGGTGCAGACCGGGGGTGCCGCGACTGACGTCCACGTCGGTCATCGAGGTGTTCTCCAGCACCCAGTGCGCGGGCACGACGGCGCCGTCGAACGCGAGGCTGTTGGAGCCGCTGCCCTTCAGGCCGATCAGGTGGCCCCAGTCGTCGAGGACCTCGAACGCGCTGCGCGGCGCGACGAAGACGAGCGGCGATCCGTCCTCGGCCAGCGCCTGGCCGAGGTAGTGGGTGCAGTACGGCGCGCCCGAGCAGTACGAGACGGCACCGTTGAGCTCCCAGCCGCCGGCCGTACGCCGGGCGCGCCCGCTGAGCGGGAAGATCACCGCGGGAGCGCGGAAGCTCCCGCCGCCGCCGAAGATCTCGTCCTGCGCCTGCTCGCTGAACCAGGACCCGACCTGCAGTGCGTGGTTGGCCATCAGGCACATGCACCAGCCGGCCGACATGTCGCCGCGCGACATCTCGATCCAGATCTGCGCGTAGGTCGCGATGTCGGTCTCGATGCCGCCGTAGCGGCGGGGCATCAGCAGCCGGTAGAAGCCCGCCTCGTCGACGGCCCGGTGGACGTCCTCGGGCGGGCGGCGCAGCGCCTCGGTCTCGGCTGCGCGCTCGGTGAGCAGCGGGCGCAGCGCGCGGGCGCGACGCAGCAGCTCGTCCGGGGTCACGTCAGGGGTGGCGATCGTCATGTGTCTCAGTCCTGGATGTCGACGTCGAGCCCGGCGCCCTGCTCGAGGGCGGCACGGAGCACCAGCGCGGCTGCTGCTGCGTCCTGCACCGCCACGCCGACGGATTTGTAGAGGGTCAGCCCGTCCGGTGATGTGCGGCCGGGTCGCCGTCCATCCAGCAGCTCGCCGATCTCGACGACCTCGGCGGGGTCCGCCGCGGCGAGGTCGGGGGAGCCGGCCGGCACCGGCGCGAGCGCCGCCGCGCGCGACTCGACTGCGACGAGCGCATCCGCGACGGTCGCGTCGTCGACCTCGCGGCCGCTGGGGTTGTAGCCGACGGACGTCACGTGGGCGCCGGGGGCGAGGTACGCGCGGAGGACGACCGGCTCGTCGGCGTGCGTCGTGGCGCAGACGACGTCGGCGGCGTCGCACGCCTCCTCGAAGGTCCTCACGGCGCGGGCGCCGATCTCATCGGCGAGCCGCGCTGCCTTCGCCGGGTCGCGTCCGGCGACGCGCACCTCGGTGAAGGCGCGGACGCGGGTCACCGCCTCTGCGTGCGCGCGGGCCTGGACGCCGGTGCCGAGGATCGCGAGCGTCGTCGCGTCCTCGCGGGCCAGCAGGCGCGTCGCGAGCGCGGAGCCGGCCGCGGTGCGCGCCGCGGTGATGGCGGTGCCGTCGAGGAAGGCCGTGGGCTCGCCCGTCTCCGGATCGAACGCTGCGATGACCGCCTGGTGGGTCGGCAGCGTCGTGTTCTGCGGGAAGACGCTGACGAGCTTGCTGGTGAGTGCACGGGCGGACGGCAGGTAGGCCGGCATCGCGGCGAAGAACGCCTCGCGCTCGGCGACCTGCGCCGCGACCCGCGGCGGCGACGATGCCCGTCCCGCGCTGAGATCGGACATCGCGGCGGCGAGCGCCTCGATCAGCTCGTCGACGTCGAGGAGCCGCTCGACCTCGGACCGGCTGAGGATCAGCACGCGCCGACCCTACCGGGGGGCGAATCCTGCGCCGCGCGACCTAGTTGTGGCATGACCGACGACGCCTGCACCATCCTCGTCGTCGAGGACGACTCCGCGACCCGCACGTTCCTCGCCGACAACCTCACCGCCGACGGCTACGAGGTCCTCGTCAGCGACTGCGCGCGCGACGCGCTGCGCCTCTTGGAGACCAAGGCACCGGACATCGTGCTGCTCGATCTCGGGTTGCCCGACGCGCCGGGACTGGACGTGCTGCGGCGGCTGCGCGCCGCCGACGGCATCGCCAGCCGGATGGACCCGGGGACGCCGGTGCTCCTGCTCACCGGTCGTGACGGCGAGGTCGACCGGCTTCGGGGCTTCCACGCCGGAGCCGACGACTACGTGCCGAAGCCGTTCTCCTACCAGGAGGTCCGGGCTCGGATCGACGCGCTGCTGCGCCGGTGCCGGGGCCGGAGGTCGCTCGGGCGCATCCGGGTGGGGGCGCTGGAGATCGACCCGGCCGCGCACACCGCGCTGCTGCACGGGAGGCCGCTGGCGCTGTCCCAGAAGGAGTTCGCGCTCCTGCGGGTCCTGGCCGCCGAGCCCGCCCGCGTGTGGTCCAAGGAGGAGCTGCTGCGGACGGTCTGGGGCTACCGCAGCATGGGGCGAACCAGGACGATCGACTCCCACGCCTGCCGCCTGCGCCGCAAGCTCGGCGTCGACGGCGACCGCTTCGTCGTGAACGTCTGGGGCATCGGCTACCGGCTTCTGGACCCCGTCGCGCCGTCGCTGCTGGAGGCGGCATGAGCACCGTGCACGCCGCCGGATGGCTCCTGGCGCTCACCGGGCTCGCGGTGGTGCTCGTCCTGCGTGCGCGGCAGGCGCGCCGGGCCGTGCGGGTCGCGCGCGCCTGCCACGAGCTGCGCGGCCCGCTCGGCGCCGCGCGCCTCGCGCTGTCCGCGATGCACGGGGAGGCGCCGCCCGCCCGCGTGGCCGCGCTCGACCTCGAGCTGCGCCGGGCCGGTCTGGCCCTGGAGGACCTCGCCGCGGCACCCGGCGGTCGCCGCGTCGCCCAGCGCGAGGAGCTGATCGCCGTCGCCGACCTGCTCGGCGAGCAGGTCGCGGTGTGGGAGCTCGTCGCACGGGCGTTGAGCGCTGATCTGCAGTTGGGGGAGGACCTGCCCGGCGTCCACGTGCTGGGAGATCGCCTGCGGCTCGCCCAGGCGATCGGCAACCTGATCGTCAACGCGCTGCAGCATGGCGGTGGTCGCGTCGAGCTCTCGGCGCGCCTCGCAGGCGGCGCCGTGCGCATCGAGGTCAGCGACGAGGGACCGGGCCTGCCGGCGGGGAGCCTCGCGCTGAGCGGTCGCCGCGAGGGTGCGACGCGACATGGCCACGGGCTCGCCGTCGCTGCGTCTGTCGCGCGCCGTCACGGCGGCCGGCTCGCACCTGCGCCGTCGGCCCGGGGTGCGCGCATCGGCCTGGAGCTCCCCGCGCTGGGGATCGCCCGGTGACGCGCCGTCGCCGGGCGCTGCTGCTCGCCGGGCTCGCTCTGTTGCTCGGCGGCCTGGCGGCGTCCGACGTCGCATCACGCGAGTCGGCGCTGCGCGAGGGGCTCGGCCCGAGCGTCGGCGTCGTCGTCGCACGCACCGATCTCGCGGCGGGGAGCACGATCAGGCGCGATGCGCTCTCGGTGCGCGAGGTGCCCGAGCGCTACGCGCCGCGCGGCGCGGTGGGGGACCCGGCCGCCGTCGTCGGGATGCGGCTGTCGGCGGATGTCGCCGCCGGTCAGGAGCTGCTCCCCGCGCTCGTGGCCACGCCGGGCGCCGCCGCCGCGTCGGGCCCGGCGGTCGGCGTGGGGGAGCGCGTGGCCGAGGTGGTGGCCGCCGCGCCGGCCGGGCAGGTCGTCCCCGGGGGTCGCGTCGACGTGCTCGTGACGCGCGACGACCGCCCCGGGGCACCGGGCCGGACCGTGCTCGCGCTGGAGGACGTCGCTGTCCTCGCGGTCACGTCGGCTCCTGCGGCGGAGTCCGACGGCGCGGCCCGCGTCGCGGCGTCGCTGAGGGTGACCGTGCGCCAGGCGGTGTACCTCGCGGCCGCGCAGGCGTTCGCACGGGAGCTGCGGCTGCTGCCCCGCGCGCCCGGCGATCGACGCCGCGGGAAGGCCGGGATGTCGGCCGACGCGCTGCTCGACGCCTCCTGAGCCGGACGTGTGTCCAACCCGCGGAGCGGATTCTCAAACGGCCGTCGACGGAGCCGATCACCGAAGCAGCCATGATCCTGAAGACCGCACGCACGCTCGCTCTTGCCCTCTTCGCGTTCGCGGTGGCCCTCCCGGCCGCCACCGCCGGCGCCGCCACCGCGCGCACGTCGTCCGTGCCGACGGTCACCAGCGTCGCCCCGCTGAACCTTGCCATCGGCGACCAGCTCACCATCCGCGGCAGGGGCTTCCGCGCCGGCAAGGCCAAGAACACGGTGGTGTTCAAGCGCGACGGTCAGCGCGCGGTGTTCGTCACCGCGGCGAACGCCACCGCGACGCAGATCCGGCTGGCGATCCCGGCCAAGCTCTCCCAGTACCTGTCGCGCCAGACCAGCGGCACGGCGCGCCCGACGCGCTTCCGCCTTCGCGTCCTGTCCGCGCGCTTCGGCCGCGCGTTCACCGCGACCAAGCTCTCCCCGGTCATCAGCGAGCCCGGCGCCGGGTCCGCCAGCCCGGGCACGGGCGTGAAGATCACGACCTCGGCGGGCGCGCAGGTGACGACGCCGGTCTCCACCGACCCGGACTGCGACGCCGACGGTCTGCGCAACTCCGTCGACCCCGACGACGACAACGACCTGCTGAGCGACAGCCTCGAGGTCTCGCTCAAGCTCGACCCCTGCAACCCGGACACCGACGGCGACGGCATGACCGACGGCTGGGAGTACCAGTCCGCGATCGACCTCAACAACGCCGGCTGCAACGTGCCCGGGTACCCGACGCCCTGCGCGCCGGCGACGCCGTACCCGTGGAAGGTCCCGTACCCGAACCCGCTCGACGGCTCGGACGGCAACATCGACTTCGACGGCGACTGGATCCCGAACAGCCTGGAGTACAAGGCCTGGGCGCAGCACCCCGGGCACAGCCTGACCGTCGCCGGCATGTGGTACTCCGGCGGCCTGAAGTCCAGCCAGGACCCGGTGGCCGACAGCTGCGTCGGCATGCCGATCCCGGCCGCCCGCGCGCCGTTCCCCCAGGCCTACGCCGACCTCCTCGACGCCAGCGGCAACGGCTGCCTCAGCGACGGCGAGCGCGACGAGGACGGGGACATGCTGTCCAACAACAACGAGCTGACCGGGCGGCTGTCGGGTGTCGGCTGGTGGGCCGCGAACTACGACACCGAGATGCCCTTCACCAACGTGACGTGGCCCGGCACGAACTGGCTCGACGCCGACACCGACGGCGACGGCATCTACGACGGCATGGACGACCAGGACCACGACGACTACTGGAACGCCGAGGAGCAGATCCGCGGCAGCCAGGAGTGGGACAAGAACGGGAACCCGACGAGCGTCAGCACCGGCCGGTGGGTCCAGCCGTACAACCCCTGCCTGCCGAACCCGGACTCGCGCACCTGCCCGGACTTCGTGCCCGCGGGCACGAGCTGGGCGCCGTTCGCGAAGCCCGACGGGCAGCTGAGCTACCCACGCTGGCCGCTCGCCGGTGGCGGTGCGCCGACGCACCCCATCTCCATCCCGACGTAGCCCACGGCGGCCACGGGACGCCGGGGGGCGAACTTCGCCCCCCGGCGGCCTACTGGCCATGTGAGTGACGAACTGGAAGGTCTCGCCGCGGCGTTGCGCGAGCGGCTCGTACGAGAGGCGGGCGCGGGGGAGGACGGTGATCTCCACGCCCGCATCCGCGCGCTCGTGGACCGCGAGGCCGGGGTCCTGGACCCCGAGACGCGCGAGGACCTGGTCGGCCGCGTCGTCGAGCGATCCTTCGGCCTCGGCGCACTGGAGCCGCTGCTGCGCGACCCCAGCGTCGACGAGGTCATGGTCAACGGCCCGGGCTCGGTGTTCGTCGAGCGGGCCGGGCGGATCGAGGAGGCGGGCGTCGCGTTCGCCACCGAGTCCGATCTCCGGCACGCGATCGAGCGCATCCTCGCGCCGCTGGGTCGGCGGGTCGACGAGGCCGAGCCGCTCGTGGATGCCAGGCTTCCGGACGGCTCGAGGGTGAACGTGATCATCCCGCCGCTCGCCGTGGACGGGCCGGTGCTCACGATCCGCCGCTTCCGTCGTGCGGGCTTCACGCCCGACGACCTCGTCGACGCGGGCACCTGGTCGGCGCCGCTGCGCGAGCTGCTGGCCGCCGCCGTCCGCGCGCGGCTGAACGTCCTCGTCAGCGGTGGCACGGGCTCGGGCAAGACCACGACGCTCAACGCGCTGTCCTCCTTCATCCCCGACGGTGAGCGGATCGTCACCGTCGAGGACGCCGCGGAGCTGCGCCTGCAGCAGGCGCACATCGTGCGCCTCGAGGCGCGCCCCGCGTCCCTGGAGGGTCGCGGCGAGGTGACCGTGCGGCGGCTCGTCCGAAACGCGCTCCGCATGCGGCCCGACCGCATCATCGTCGGAGAGGTCCGGGGGCCGGAGGCGCTCGACATGCTGTCCGCGATGTCCAGCGGCCACGACGGTTCGCTGTCGACCGTCCACGCCGGCTCGCCCGAGGAGGCGCTGCGCCGGGTCGAGACGCTCGCGCTCATGGCGGGTGTCGGGCTGCCGCACGCCGCGGTGCGCGACCAGGTCGCCGGGGCGCTGGACCTCGTCGTGCACCAGTCGCGCCTGCCCGACGGCAGGCGCCAGGTCCTGTCCGTGGTTGAGGTCGTGCGCGTCGCCGGCGGCCCCGGGACGCGCGAGCTGTACGCGGTGCGAGACGGGAGGCCGACGTGGCGCGCGCCGCAGGCCGACGGCGTCGCGGCGCGGCTCCGGGCGGCGGCATGACCGGCACGCCGCTGCTCGCGGGCATCGCGGGTGCGTGCGCCGTCGGAGCTGCGTGGGACGCCCTGGTGCTGGCCGAGCGCGCTCGTGTCCCCGCGCTCGTGCGGCGCGGCCTGACACGCGTCCTGGCGACGGGCCTCGGCGGTCGCGAGCCGACGAGCGCCGAGCGCCTGCGCCTCGCCGCGCTCGGGACGTTCGTGCTCTTCGCTGCCGGCTGGCTGCTCGGAGGCGCCCTGCTCGCGACGGCGCTCGCTGCGGGCGGACCCGTCGCGGCAGCGGCGCTGCTGCGCGCACGACGGCGACAGTGGCACACCGCGCTCGCCGACGGTGCGCCTGCCGTCGCGCGCTCGCTGGCCGACGCGCTGACCGGGGGCCACTCCGTCCGCGGCGCGATCGCGGAGGCCGCGGCGTCCGGGGGCGTCCCGCGCGCGGCGGGCGCCCAGCTCTCGCGCTGCGCCTCCGAGCTCGCCCTCGGCGAGCGCACCGAGGTCGTGCTGGCCGCGCTGGCACGGCGCACGGGGCTGCCGGCCTACGACACGCTCGTCGCCGCCATCCTGCTCCAGCGCGACGCGGGCGGCGATCTCGCCGGACTGCTGCGCGGCGTCGCGCGGTCGCTGGACGAAAGCGCGCGGGTTGCCGCCGACGCCCGGTCGGCGACCGCGCAGGCGCGCTTCACCGCGGGCGTCGTCACCGCGCTGCCGGTCGGCGCGGCCGCCCTCGCCGAGCTCGCCCAGCCCGGCTACCTGCTGATGTTGCTGAGCGCAGCGATCCCGGCGGTCCTGGCCTCGCTGGCGGCGGCGCTGCAGATCGCCGCGCTCGTGCTCGTCCGGCGACTGGGACGGGTGCGGACATGACGGTCGTTCTCGCCGCGCTGGCCGGTGCCCTGCTCGCAGTCGCCCTGGCCGAGCTCGCGGCGACGGCGCGACGGTCCCGCGCCCGGACCGGAGGGAGAGGCGAGGCCGTCGTCCGGCTGCTCGGCGCCCTGGGCCGGCAGATCGGGCTGCGCCTGGAGCCGGGTGACGTCGAGGCGCGCCTGGCGGCGGCGGGTGCGCCGTCGGGGATCGGGGTCGCGGACGTCCTGGCGGTGAAGGCGGGAGGTGCGGTCGCCGGGCTGCTGCTCGCGCTGCCGCTCGCTGCGGCCGCGCCCGGGCGACTTGCGCCGGTCGTCCTCGCGGCGGCGCCCGGCGCGGGGTTCCTGGCCCCCGACGTGCTCCTCGCCCACCGGGCCCGTCAGCGCGCGGGCGTGCTCGCCCGCGAGGCGGCCGACGTCCTGGACCTGCTGCGGGTCGCGGTCCAGGCAGGCCTCGACACGAGTCGCGCGCTCGGGGAGGTCGGTCGCCGCCGGGGCGGGCTGCTCGGTGGGGAGCTGCTGCGCACGGCACGCGAGCTGGAGCTGGGCGTCCCACGGGCGCGTGCGCTCGCGCGTCTGTCGGCGCGCTGTCCGCTCCCCGAGATCGCGGCGCTGACGGCCGCCGTCGGGCGCTCTGACCGGCACGGCGCGCCGCTGGCGCCCGCGCTCGAGAGCCTCGCCGCGGAGGCGCGCGGCGAGCACGCGCGCCGCGCGCGCGACGAGGCCGCGCGAGCGGCGCCGCAGATCCAGCTCGTGGTCGCGCTGTTGCTCGTGCCCGCTGTGATGCTCCTCGTGGCGGCCGCGCTCGTGCAGGCGCTGGTGCCGCAGGGCTCGTGACCCAGGCCGCTACGCGGCGGGCTCGGCGGCGGACTCCCCGACGCGGCCGAGGTACCAGTCTGCCGCGCGCTGCTTCTGGGCACGGACCGCGGCCGCCGCAGCGTCGCCGTCGCCTCGCGCGAGCGCCTCGTAGATCAGCTCGTGCTCCGCTGAGGAGGACCGCAGGCTCTCGGTGTCCGTCGAGAAGATCCGCCGGCACCAGTCAGTCGAGTCCCACAGCGATCCGATCATCGTCCGCAGCCTCGCGAAGGACTGGGCGGCGTACGCGCCCAGGTGGAACTCGCGGTTCAAGCGGCCGTAGGCCGTGACGTCGCCGTTCGCCTCGGCCTCCGCCATCGCGTCGAGGATGCGGCGCAGCTCGGCGAGCTGCGCAGGGGTGATCTCCTCCGCCGCCCGGCGGACGGCCAGCGCCTCGAGCTCGGCACGGATCGCGAAGAGCTCCTCGATCTCGTGGCGCCCCATCCGCGGGACGATCGCGCCCTTGTGCGTCGCGAACTCCAGGAGGCCGTCGGCCTCCAGGCGCTTCACGCCCTCGCGGGCAGGGATGTCCGAGACGCCGAGCTCGCGCGCGACCCGGCTGATCGGGACGCGGTCGCCTGGCTGCAGCTGCCCGCTGAGGATCCGCTCGCGCAGCTCGTCGTAGACGATGTCGGCCTTCGTGCGAAAGGGCAGCGGCGCTGTCATCCGGGCCAGTCTACGGTTCGGCGCGGCTGGCTCTATAGACGGTAGGACGGGCGATCAGCGCGGATGTGGCATCAGCCCGTGGTCGCGGAACCCGTCCGGGCGCTGTTCGGCCCAGCGCGACCACCACCAGGTGTTGTCGGCGTCCCACGTCCGGGCGACGAAGGATCCCTCGTCGAGGATGTGCTCCATGTCGGCGTAGTACTCGACGACGCTGCCGGCGGGCTCGAGGAAGTAGACCGCGATGTTGTTGCCCACGCCGTGGCGGATCGGGCCCCACAGCGGCCGCCGGCGCTGATCGCCCAGCAGATCCGCCATGCGCCCGATCTCCCCGAGGCTCTGGACCGCCCACGCGTGGTGGTGCAGCGACCCGCGTCCGCGGAACAGCCCGATGCCGTGGTGCTCGGAGTTGCAGCGCAGGAAGAAGCCGTCGGGGCCGACGACGTCCGACACGCGGAACCCGAGGACGGTCTGGAGGAACTCGGCGACCGTGGGCGGGTCCTTCGGGTGCATCGTGAAATGCCCGAGCCGGGACGGGCGCAGACCCGTCGGCGCGAACGGCGCCTCGCCGCGCTGCATGCCCACGTAGACCTCGTAGGTCACGTCGTCGGGTCCGACGAACGCGAAGCCGTCGGCCAGCCCGGGGTCCAGTGGGCCGTCGCTCACGATCTGCAGCCCGGTGTCGGCCACGCGCGACCGCACCGCCGCGAGCCCGTCGGGCCCGGCGGCGAGGAGGCCGAGGTGATCCAGGCCGTCCTCGTCGGCGGCGATGTACTGCAGCGAGTGGTGCTCGTCGCCGACCCGCAGGTACGAGGTCCCGCCTTCGCGCGTCGTCTCGCGCATGCCCATCGACTCCACGGCGTGGTGCACGGCGGCGTCGAGGTCGCGCGTGCGGATCGCCAGGTGGCCGATGCTGTCGATGACGGGCGCGCTACTCATGGCTCGCTTCCGGTGCGCGGGGCGCGAACTCCGGGCCCTTCCATGCGAGCCACTCGTCGATGTCCATCGTCTCGATGTCGATCGTCTCCAGCGGCGGGTACGGGCGCGCGCGGCCGTCCCAGCCGATGTGGTCCAGTCCCCAGAACAGCTCGACCATGTGGTCGTCCGGGTCCCAGATGTAGACGCGCAGCTGGATGCCGGGGCCACCGGTGCGCATCCCGGCGATCGGGATGTCGTTGTCGCGGGCGTACCGCGCGACGCGCTTGAGGTCCTCGAAGCTCTCCATCTCGTAGGCGACGTGGTGGAAGCCGGGCGTGTCCAGCGCGCGCGGCTCCGCAGGCGCGGGCGGGACGTGGCGCAGGCCGAACATCGACATCGTGTGGTGGTCGCTGTTGCAGCGCATCCAGACGCCCTCGTAGAAGGGCGCGTCCTCGGGGTAGGGCATCCGGTCGGAGACCTGGAAGCCGAGGACGTCCTCGTACCAGGCGACGAGTCGGTCGAGGTCGCGGGAGATGAGGCCGATGTGGCCGATGCGACGCGGCCGGACGGTCACGGCGCGCCTGGCTCGTCGATCACCGGGTTGACCTGCACGCCGACGGCCTCGAGCTGGATGCGGACCGTGTCGCCCGCGACGAGGAACTCGGGGGGCTCGCGGAAGTTGCCGACGCCGGACGGGGTGCCCGTCGCGATCACATCGCCGGGCTCCAACGTCGTGAACGTCGAGATGAACTCGATGAGCGTCGGGACGTCGAAGATCATCGACGCGGTCGTGCTGGATTGCTTGACCACGCCGTTCACCGACAGCTCGATGGCCAGCGTCCCCGGATCCGGGATCTCGTCGGCGGTCACGAGGTCGGGCCCGAAGGGGCCGGAGGCGTCGAAGTTCTTGCCTGCGCCGAACTGGATCGGCGGCTTCTTGATCTGCCAGTCGCGGATGCTGACGTCGTTGAAGATCGCGTATCCCGCGACGTGCTGCAGGGCGTCCGCCTTGGCGATGTGCCGTCCGCCACGGCCGATGATCACCGCGAGCTCCGCCTCCCAGTCGACGGCCTTGGAGACCGACGGGACCTGGATCGGCGCGCCGTCGGCGATGAGCGACTGCGCGAAGCGGATGAAGAGGTTCGGCTCGGAGAGGACGTCGAGCTTGGCCTCGGCGGCGTGCTCGGCGTAGTTGCGCGCGACGCAGATGATCTTCGGCGGCCGCGGGACGACGGGCAGCAGCTCGAGGTCGTCGGGCGCGTGGTGCTCCGCCGTTGCCGCGCCGAGGGCCGCGCGGGCAGCTGCCATCGCGGCCTCGCCGCCCTCGAGCAGCGCGACGATGTCGGTGGGCACCGCGGGGTCGACGGCGTTGAGGTCGATGACCGCACCGTCGGCGCGGGCGCCGAGTCGGGTCTGGCCGCCGCTGCGGTAGGAGATGAGTCGCATGGATCCTTCGGGTCAGTCGGTCAGCAGCACGACGCGCACAGGCGAGCCGGTGCCGCCGGCGATCTTGAGCGGAAGCGCCAGGAAGAGCCCCGTCGCGGGGACGTCGGCGAGCCCGGTGAGCCCCTCGACGATGAGGATGCCCTTGGGCAGGAAGTGCTCCACGTGGCCGTGGGCGCCGAGCATCTCGCCGTCGCGCGCGGCGACGTCGCACGCTGGGGTGTCGCAGGCGACGGCGACGACGCCGAGGTCGGTCAGGTAGGTGCAGGCCTCGGGGGAGAGGCCCGGCTCGTTGGCGCCCCACCAGCCGGCCGGGCGCCCGTTGGCGCCGCCGGGGCGGTTGGCGTCCCAGCCGAACTCGATGATGGCGACGCTGCCGGGCTGCAGCGTGAACCCGTCGCGGGCCGCGGCGGTCGCGAGGTGCTCGGCGTCGATGAGGTCGCCGGGCTGGTGGTCGCCCGCGGTGAGGTCGAACTTGCCGAAGGGCCGCAGCAGCATCGCGTCGACCGGCAGCTGATCGGCGGTCAGGCCGTCGGCGTCGAAGTGGAAGGGCGCGTCGACGTGCGTGCCGGTGTGCTCGGAGAGGGCGACGCGGTTGGCCGCCGCGCCCGCCTCCGCATGGCCGAAGAGCGGCGCGATCTCCGGTCCCTCGTACATGAACCACATGGGCATGTCGCCGTCGATCGTCGGCGAGGCGTCGTGCACCTTCAGGTTGCCCAGCGCGGCCAGCAGGCCTGCGACCGAGCTCGAGGAACCGGTGTCGGGCATGTCTACCTCATCGCTCCTTCTCGTGGTCCACGACGATGATCATGCGGCGCCCGGACGCCGACAACGCGCACGTTCCCCTCATCGGAACGCCGCGGTGCGATGATCGCAGCATGCGTCACCCTGGAGGAGAGGGCGGCCCGTCCGTCGCGGATCGCGTGTTCCTGGTTCTCGAGGCGTGCGCGGCCAGCAGCAGGCCGCTCACCCTTGCCGAGCTGGTGCACCGGACGGGGATGCCGAAGACCACCCTGCACCGGGTCTGCCGGAAGCTCGTCGAGCACGAGATGCTCGAACGCGACGAGGACGGCTTCCGGGTCGGGACCAAGATGTTCGCGCTAGGGAGCATGAACCCCGGGCTGCGCCGCCTGCGCTCGATGTCGATGCCCTACCTCCAGGCCCTCGTCGCCCGCAGCGGCTGGGTCGTCAACCTGGCGATCCTGTCCAACCGCCGCGCGCTGATCGTCGAGGAGGTCTTCGGGGACGAGATGCCGACGATCGTCCGCATGGGCGGCGCGACGATGCCGCTCCACGCCACGGCGATCGGCAAGGCGCTGCTGTCGGGCCTGGAGCCCGACGAGCTCGACGAGCTCGTCGGCACCGGTGCGCTGCGGCCCTACACGCGGCGCACCATGGTGCGCCCGAACCTGCTGCGCGAGCAGCTCGCCGCCATCCGCCGGACAGGGATCGCGTTCTCGCACGAGGAGTGGCGGATGGGGACCTCCGGGGTCGCGGCGCCGGTCGTCGCGGCGGGGCGCGTCGTCGCCGCGGTGGCGCTCGTCGGGGTGCCCGACGCGGCCGCCATCCGCGGCCTCGCGAGCCCGGTCCGCGCGGCCGCTGAGGGCCTCGGCCGCGCGCTGGAGACCCGGCGCGGCGCCGAGTTGGTGGACTCCGCCGCCTAGTTCACGAGCGGCATGACCTTCTGCTCGATGTCGAGCACGACGTCGCGGGTCACCTGCGGCGGCGCCCAGAGTGAGACGTTGCGCAGCCCCGCGGACTGCAGGTCGTTGAGCACGTCGGCGATCTCCTGCGCCGTGCCGATGAGCATCGACGCCCGCATGATCTCCTCGGTGAGGACCTTCTCCTCGCCCTCGAGTAGATGCGACAGATGGCCGCGGTGGGCCTCCTGGTAGATGCGATCGCGTGGGACGTCGAACCGGCTCAGGACCTCGCGCTCGTAGATCTCCAGGCGATCCTGGAACGGCGGCGGCAGATACGGGGCGATGGCCGGGTTGTCCGCGTAGGAGTGGAAGGCCATCATCGCGCCGGCGCCCGCCTGCTCGAGCGCGCGCTCGGACATCGGCGACTCGCCCTCCTCGAGCACGCACGTGCAGATCGACCACATGCTGTAGGGGTCGGCGAGCTCGCGGCCGGCCTCCTGCGCGGCCGCCTGGACCGCGGCCAGCGAGCCGCGGAAGACGTCGCCGCTGTTGGCCATGACGTTGGAGTACTGCAGCGTCACGACCCAGCCGTCGCCGCTCTCGCCTACGGCGGCGAGCGCCTTGGGACCGTCGCCGCCCACGTACACCGGGGTGTGCGCGTCCGTGTCGACGTAGAGGCCGTCGCGGTGGCGCAAGCGGATCGGGCGGGTGCGCGAGCCCCACGTGTGCTCGACCTCCTCGCCGTCGAGCAGGGCGCGGCACTCCAGGGCGTAGTCGCGCATCCGCGCGGCGGGCAGGCGAGGCATGCCGAACACCGCCCGGCCGGTGAACCCGGTTCCCAGGCCCAGGAACGTGCGCCCCGGTGCGAGCTTGTTGACGGTGGCGATCGCCGCCGCGGCGGTCGGCGCGCTGCGCAGCCCGGGGATGGCGAGGAACGTCCCCAGCCGCACGCGCTCCGTCGCCTGCGCCGCGAGCCCGAGGCAGACGAACGGGTCGCCCCCCAGTAGCGGCGAGTCCACGAACCCCACGGTGGAGAAGCCGTGGTCCTCCGCGAAGCGCGCGTCGTCCCAGCTGCCCTCGTAACCCAACAGCCCGAGCCCGAAATCCACGGCAGACCCCCTAGTGGTCCTTCTCGTGACGCTTGACAGGACATGGCGGGATGCCGGCGCCGCCAGGCAAGGACGCAGGATGGGAGACAGGCCGGCGGCCTTTCCCCATCTCAGGACACAGCATGGCGGTGATCGGCGCCCGCCGTGTTCCTTCGAGCGTTGCGGGAAGGGCCACTAGTCGCTCCACACACGATCAGCGACACGGCCGACGAGCTCGAGCTTCGCGCGCTGGACGTCCGGCGTGATCCTGTTGCCACCCGCCGTCGAGGCGAACCCGCACTGGCAGGAGACCGCGAGCCGGTCCTTCGGCACGATCGCGGCGGCGGATGCGATCCGCGCGACGACGTCGTCGTCGGACTCGACGGACGGGTTCTTGCTCGACACGAGCCCGAGCACGACGACCTGGTGGTCGAGGGTGGCCGCGAGCGGCTCGAACCCGCCGGAGCGCTCGTCGTCGTACTCGAGGAGCAGCACGTCGTAGCCGCTCAGCCGTGGGAACACCTGCTCGGCGATCGCGTCGTAGGCGCCGGCCGCGATGAACCGGCCCTCGCTGTTGCCCTTGCAGAGGTGGATGCCCATCGTGACGTCGCCGGGCGCGCTCGCCGCGAGCGCATCGAGGATCTCGATCCCCTCGCCGAGCATGCGCTCGGCGCCGATCCCCAGCCCGTCGTACTGCCCGCGCACCCCGTCGTCGGTCAGCGTGGCGATGTCCGTCGCGTCGATCTGGATGTAGCGACACCCGAGCCCGGCCAGCTCGCGGATCTCCTCGGCCAGGATCGCGGCGGCGTCGGCGAACGCGTCGAAGGGATCGGGGTAGGCCTCGGGCGAGGTCTCCGGGTTCCACCACTTGCCGAGCATGAGCGGGCTCGGGAGGGTCGCCTTCGCGGGCAGCTCGGTGCGGGCGCGCAGGTACGTGTACTCCTCCGCCGCAACGGAGCGCACGCGCCGCAGCTTCGCGTTCACCGAGTGCCGCGCGACCGTCCGCGTGAGGTCCTCGGTGCCGTACTCCTGGGCCCCGCGCCAGGTCGTGGGCGGCGGAGGCGGGCCGCCGATGCCCTCGATCGCGTCCAGCAGGCTGCCGGTGAACACGAGCCGGCGCATCTCGCCGTCGCTGATGACGTCCAGCCCGCAGTCGCGCTGCAGCTCGATCGCCTCGTCGACCGCCCTGTCCTCGGCGCGCTTGAGGTCATGGGTGGACAGCCTGCCCGCCTCGTGCGCCGCCCTCGCGGCGGCGAGCGACGGCGGTCGCAGCAGGGATCCGACCGTCTCGGCACGAGGCGTCATCGTCGCGACCCTACGTGCGCGCAGGTCCGCTCAGTGAGCGCCGGGTTCCGGCGAACGGAACGGCCCGCTTGGCGGCTCCCGGTCGCGTCCGCAGACTCGGACCGATGCACGACCAAGGCCGGATCCCCGTCACGCACGTCGGGAGCCTGGCGCGCCCGCTGGAGCTGCAGGCGTTCATCCGCGCCCAGGAGAACGGCGACGACTACGACCCCGCGGCCTTCGAGGCGTGCCTGCGCGACTCGGTTGCCGATGTGGTGCGTCAGCAGGCCGAGGTCGGCGTGGACGTCGTCAGCGACGGCGAGTTCGGCAAGACCTTCACGTGGGCCTGGTACATCCGCGACCGCCTCGACGGGTTCGAGGAGCGGCCGTTCGATGCGACGGGTGAGACCGGGCCCCAGGATCCGTCGCGCCAGGGCCAGGACCGCCGCGACTACGCGGAGTTCTACGCCGACTACTTCCGGCGCAACCCCATCGCCAGCGGCGTGCGCGACCGCGGCCAGGCCGTCTGCGTCGGCCCGATCCGCTATGCGGGACAGTCGGCGATCGCGCGCGACATCTCCGATCTCAAGGCGGCCATGGGCGCGGCCGGCGTCGCCGAGGGCTTCCTGCCGGTCGTGGCGCCGTCGAGCGCGGTCCCGATCCGCGTCGACGAGCACTACGACAGCGACGAGGACTTCATCTTCGCCCTCGCGGACGCGCTCAACGAGGAGTACCGCGCGATCGTCGATGCCGGGCTGAGCGTGCAGGTCGACGACGCGTTCCTGGCGACGATGTACGACACGATGGTCCCGCCCGCGACGATGGCCGCGTACCGCGAGTGGGCCGAGCTGCGCATCGAGGCGCTCAACCGTGCGCTGACCGGCATCCCGCCCGAGCGCTCGCGCTACCACGTGTGCTGGGGCAGCTGGAACGGGCCGCACTCCAACGACGTCGCCCTGCGTGACATCGTCGACCTGATCCTCCGGGTGCGGGTCGGCGGCTACTCGCTGGAGCAGGCCAACCCGCGCCACGAGCACGAGTGGGAGGTCTGGCGCGACGTCGAGCTGCCGGAGGACCGCGTGCTGCTGCCCGGACTCATCAGCCACTCGACCAACGTCCTGGAGCATCCGGAGCTCGTCGCCCAGCGCATCGTGCGCCTGGCCGAGCTCGTCGGACGCGAGCGGGTCATCGCGAGCACGGACTGCGGCTTCGCGCAGACGCCGTACCTCAGCCGCGTACACCCGACGATCCAGTGGGCCAAGCTCCAGGCCCTGGCCGAGGGCGCCGCCCTCGCCTCGGCGACGCTCTGGCCCTGAGTCGCTGCGCCCCTAGAAGAGCCCGACCGTGTTGCCGTCGGAGTCGATGTCGATGTTCAGTGCGGCCGGCTTGGCGCCGAGGCCCGGCATCTGCATGATGTCGCCGCACAGCGGGACCAGCCAGCCGGCGCCGGTGTAGGCGCGGATGTCGCGGATGTTGATCTCGAAGCCCTTCGGCGCGCCGAGCAGCTTGGGGTCGGCGGACAGCGACAGCTGCGTCTTGGCCATGCACACGGGGAAGTGCGCCAGGCCGTCGTCGGTGAACTGCTCGATCTTCTGGCGCGCCAGGGGTGCGTAGGTCACGCTGTCGGCGCCGTAGACCTCCTTGGCGACCGCCTCGATCTTGTCCTCGATCGATGCCTCGTCGGGGTACAGCAGCTTGAAGTCGCTGGGAGCGTCGCACGCAGCGACGACGGCCTCGGCGAGCTTGGCGACGCCCTTGCCGCCCTCCGTGAAGCCCTCGTTGATCTCGGCGCCGTGCGCGCCGGCGGCCAGCGCCAGCTGGCGGACCGCCTCGACGTCCTCGTCGGAGTCGCCCGGACGGCGGTTGACGGCCACGACCGCAGGCAGCCCGAACTTCTTGATCGTCTGCAGGTGGTGGGCCACGTTGGCGAAGCCCTCCTCCAGGTCACCCTCGTCGCCGCCCGCGTGGTGGCGGATCGCCCGGACGGTGCAGACGAGCACGACCGCGCTCGGCGTGAGGTCGCCGAAGCGGCAGACGATGTCGAAGAACTTCTCCATCCCCATGTCGGCGCCGAAGCCCGACTCGGTGACGATGTAGTCGGCGACCTTCATGCCGATCCGGTCGGCGACGAGCGAGTTGTTGCCGCTCGCGATGTTCGCGAACGGGCCGGTGTGCATGAGGCACGGCTGGCCCTCGAGCGTCTGCACGAGGTTGGGCTTCAGCGCGTCCTTGAGCAGGACGGTCATCGCGCCCGCGGCACCCAGGTCCTCGGCCGTGATCGCCTTGCCCTCGCGCGAGTAGCCGATCGTGATCCTGCCCAGCCGCTCGCGCAGGTCGGTGAGATCGCGCGTGACGGCCATGAGCGCCATGACCTCCGACGCCGCCGTGATGTCGAAGCCCGTCTCACGCGGCTGCCCGCTGGTGCGGCCCCCGAGTGCGATCACGTTGTTGCGCAGCGCGCGGTCGTTCATGTCGATCGCGCGGCGCCACGTGATGTTGTTGAGGTCGATCCCGAGCTCGTTGCCGTGGTGGATGTGCGCGTCGATCATGGCCGCGAGCAGGTTGTTCGCCGCGCCGATCGCGTGCATGTCGCCGGTGAAGTGGAGGTTGAGGTCCTCCATCGGGACGATCTGCGTCCAGCCGCCACCGGCCGCGCCGCCCTTGACGCCGAACACCGGGCCCAGCGACGGCTCGCGCAGTGCTGCCAGCGACTTCTTGCCGATCGCGCCGAGCCCCTGCGTGAGTCCCACGAGCGTCGTCGTCTTGCCCTCGCCTGCCGCCGTCGGTGTCATCCCCGCCACGCAGATGAGCTTGCCGTCGGGCCGATCCGAGAGACGATCCAGCGCCGACAGCGAGACCTTCGCCTTGTACCGCCCATACGGCTCGACCTCTTCAGGCTGCAGGCCCACCTGCGATGCGATCTCGTCGATCGGAATCAGGGTTGCCTGCTGGGCGATCTCCAGGCTGTTCATCACACGCTCTCGCTCTCCACGTCAGGACAGGGCGCGGCGACGATATCGAGGCGCCGCCACATCGGCCCGTCCCGCGGGGCCAGTCTTCACCGGGCGAACGGGAGGGGAGGGGTCAGACGGCGCGCATGCGGTTGCCGCGCGCCTTGTGCTCGACCTCGACCTCGCCGAGGATCTCCAGGACCGGTGGGACGTAGTTGGCGAAGCGTCCGCGCAGCCCCTTCTTCAGGCCGTACCAGCCGCCGACGGGGTTGTCGCCCGAGCGCGCCCAGGCCTCCACGGTCCCGTCCTTGGCCGGCTTCTGCTCGTCGGCGCTGCCGAGCGCCATCCAGTCGCCGTGCTCGCGGAGCATCGCGGGCAGGTCGTCGAGCGCACGCAGGTGGTAGCGCAGCTCGGTCGTGCCGACCCGGACGACGAGCGCGGGCGGGTCGGCCTCCGGCGCCCGGTAGGCCGTGTAGGCGCTCCCACCGCTCGGGGTCGTCAGCTGCCAGGGATCATCGCTGGTGCCGGGCACGTCGGCCTCCTTCGTCGAGTGGTAACGCGAAAGTTACCGTAGCGGCCTCGTTACCATCGCTGACATGGAGCATGGTGTCTTCGAGGCCCTCGCCGATCCGTACCGCCGGGCGATCCTCGAGCGCCTGCGTGAGGGCGAGTGCTCGGTCAAGTCGCTGGCGGACGAGCTGCCCATCAGCCGTCCCGCGGTCTCGCGGCACCTGCGTCTGCTCAGCGGCGCCGGGCTCGTCGCGGCGCAGCCGCGCGGGACCCAGCGGCTGTACCGCCTGCACGACGAGGGGATGGAGGCGGCGAAGGCCTACCTGGAGACGGTGTGGGGGGAGGCGGCGCGCCGCCTCACGATGAGCGCGGAGAACATGGGCGAGTGACGGAGGCGCTTCATCTGCGCTTCGACGTGGACAGCGGCGTCGGGCACGCCTTCACGACCTGGACGTCTGGTGCACGCGCCCGCAGCACGCGCCGCCCGATGCATCAGCGCAAGCCGAGCGAGGCCCGCCAGTGCCCGTCGCCGCGATCGGCGGCGACGAGGGCGGTGAAGCGACCGAGCGTCGCGGTCACGTCGCGCGCGTCCGCGCCGGTGCGTCGCGCGAGCACCGTCGCCAGCGGCGAGAGCGGCCGTGCCCCGACGTAGGCCACCGGCTGCAGCCCGGCCCCCAGCGTCGCGGCGGCGGAGCGGAAGTCGGGGTCGTCGCCGAGCCGCGACGACGGCGAGATCGCCTCGCGCAGCGCGTCGTGGCCCACCGCGACGATGAGCCGGTCCCCGGCAGCGGCGATCTGCACCGGCGCGGGGATCCCCTGCGCGCGAATCGCCACGCCCGCGTCGACGCCGGAGGCGTGCAGCTCGCCCGACGTGGCGCCGGGCGCGAAGCGCGTGATGAGCGACGCGAGCTTCGGGACCACCGCACGTGTCCGCGCGGGGTCGTCGGAGTGCACGACGAGTGCGCCGCCGACGGTGGACGGCGAGTCGCCGGTGACGAAGACCGCGCCCTGGCCCAGTGGAACGAGGAGGTCCCCGTCGATGTCGAGCCCGGCCTGGGCGCCGAGCAGACCGAGGATCGCGTCGGAGCCTCCGACCGCTGCGCCGAGCGCGTCCTTCAAGCGCGGGCCGACCTCCCCGATCCCGAGCGCGAGCCACGCGGCGCCGGGCAGGTCGGCGACGAGCGCCGGATCCGGGGTGCCCTCGGTCTTGGCGCCGCCGACGGTGGCGATGTCCGCACGGACCGCGTCGCCGTCGGCGTGGAACCTCGCCCCGACCGCGGTCGGCAGCGAGCCTGTGAGCGCGCCGATCGCGAGCGAGCCGAGCATCCCCGTGCCGGGCGCCCTGTCGGTGCCCTTGGTCTCCATGAGCGCGCGCGGCGCGAGATAGCCACGGCCGATGCCGGCGCCACCCTGGACGCGCCCGAGCGCCTCCTTGAAGGCGCTTGACGACGCGAGGTCGTCGCCGGACGCCGCGTCGATCGCAGCGCGCACGGCGGCCGGCCTGCCCGCGACGACGAGGTCGTCGACGAGCGCGTAGGCGGTCCCGCGGGCGCCGCCGTGGATGCCGACGCCCTTGCGCGTCTCGCTCGTGGGCCCCTGCGAGGAGACCCAGGTCCGCGCGGCGCCGACATCGGAGGTCGCGGCCACGATCGCGTCGTCGCCCGTCGAGCCCGCGAGCGAGAAGGCGCCGACGCGGTCGCCGAGCCACGGCGCGACATCCCCCTTGCTGCCCCTCCCGCGGATGATCTCCTGCAGCCGCCCGGTGGGGTCGGTGGTGCCGAGCACCTTCCGCGCGGCGGCCAGTGCGTCGTCACGTGTCAGGCCCGGTGGGGGGATCGTGGCCTCCACGTACACGGGCGCGCGTGCGGGGACGACTCCGGCCGGATCCGCAGAGGACTCCTTCTTCGTGCCGCACCCCGCGGCGAGCACGGCGACGACGAGGGCGAGCAGAACAACGCTCGCACGGCGGGGCGGCGAGGCAGCGATCACGCGCCCGACGGTAGCTGGGGATGCGCGCACTGGGCGCGATGCACACCCACCGGCGGAACTGCCCCATGTGATGCAAGAGGGCGTGCGGGATGGCGTTCTGCACGGCGTCTCCCGCGTTTCGGGCCGCGTGTCTCCCACCGCTCCCCACCCAAGAAATCCCTGCAAACGCGGGACGTGATGGTCGGCGCAGGGGTCGTTGGTGGACTCTAGTGGGGGATAGGGTGCATTGAGAGTTGCTTGGTGGGGGAAAGTGGGTTACTGTCGCGATTGCGAGCCGGGCTGGAGGGGCTCCTCCCACCCCTCCAGGCCGGCTCACCCCCTTTGATCCCATGGCCTTCCGCGGCTCCTTCGACTACTCACTCGATGCAAAGAACCGCCTCACGGTCCCGGCCAAGTTCCGCGCCGAGCTCAGCGGAGGGGTCGTCCTCGCCAAAGGCCTCGAACGCAACGTCGACATCTGGGTCCCCGACGCGTACGACGCCGTCGTCGAGCGCTCCCTTCAGGGTCTGAACCCGATGTCCTCCGATGCCCGCCGCATGCGCCTCTGGTTCTCCGCCAACGCCTTCGACACCGAGCTCGACTCCGCCGGGCGCGTGCAGCTGCCGGCGGCGCTCATCGAGCACGCAGGGCTGCGCAAGGAGGTCGTCGTGACCGGTGCCTCCGAGTCCCTGCAGGTGTGGGACCGCACGGCCTGGCAGGACTTCAACAGCGACCTGACCGGCGAGATCGCCGGCATCACCGAGCGTCTTGGCCATCCTGGTTGACATGACCGCCACTCACGTCCCCGTGCTTCTGCACGAGACGGTCGATCTCCTCGCGCCCCCCAGCGGCGGCGTCGCGGTCGACTGCACGTTCGGCGCAGGGGGGCACGCGCGTGCCATCGCAGAGCGCCTCGGCCCCGACGGCCTGCTCATCGCGATCGACCGCGACCCCGACGCAGAGGCCCGCTTCGACGAGTTCGCCGCCGAGGTCGACTGCACGGCGCGCTTCGTCCGCGCCTCGTTCGTCGAGGGCCTCGCGATGCTCGCCGACGAGGACGTCCGCGCCGACGCGGTCCTGATGGATCTCGGCATGTCCTCCATGCAGGTCGACACGCGCGAGCGCGGGTTCTCCTACGCCTACGACGCGCCGCTGGACATGCGGATGGACCCGACCCTCGCGCTGTCCGCCCTCGAAGTGGTCAACGAGTGGGACGAGCGCGAGCTCTCCCGCACGCTGCGCGACCTCGGGGAGGAGCGCTACGCCCGCCAGATCGCACGGGGCATCGTGCGCGCACGCGCACGCGCGCCGATCGAGACCACGACGGAGCTCGTCGACGTCGTCTCCGCCTCGGTGCCGGCGCCTGCGCGCTTCGCCGCCGGCCATCCCGCGAAGCGGACGTTCCAGGCGATCCGCATCGCGGTCAACGACGAGCTCGGACAGCTCGACTCGGCGCTGCCGCTGGCCTGGCGCGTGCTCGGCATCGATGGTCGATTTGCAGGGATTTCCTTCCACAGCCTGGAAGACCGGCGCGTGAAGCGCTTCCTGGTCGACCTCGCGCGGGGCTGCACCTGCCCGCCCGATCTCCCGATCTGCGTCTGCGGCGGCGAGCCGCGCGCGGAGCTGCTGAACCGCCGGTCGATCGTCGCCGGGACCGCCGAGGTCGCCGCCAACTCGCGTGCCGCCTCGGCGCGCCTGCGCGTCGCCCGCAAGTTGAGGGAATCCGAATGAGTCGACCAGCGGCAGCCGCACGGCGCGCCACCCATGCCGGACGCGCGAACACGCGCCCGCTGCGCTCCGTCCCGCCGCCGCGTCGTGTCTCAGGACCGTCCCGAGGTCGCGCCGCGGCCTCGTCGACGGCACCGGCGTTCCTCGTCGGCGCCGCCGGTCTCGCGCGCACCCTGCCCGACAGCCGTGCACTCGACAGGCTCATCCGCGGGCGGATGTGGGTCGGCGTCATCGCCGTCGCGCTCATCGGCATCGTCGCGATGCAGGTCCACATGCTCGGCCTGAACGCCGGCATCGGCCGCGCGGTCGAGAAGGCGACGACGCTCGAACAACAGAACACGTCGCTGCGCCTCGAGGTCTCGCGGCTGGGCTCGGGTGAGCGCATCGCCACCGAGGCGCGCCAGCTCGGCCTGGTCATGCCCAACGCCGGCGAGGTCCGCTACACGGACGCGCAGCCGACCGACGCATCGCGCGCTGCCAAGACGATGAAGTCCGCCGATCCCGAGCTCGCCTCCCAGGCGGAGGCGGCCGTGAAGGCGGGCCTCGGAACGGGCGCCAGCGCGCTGGCCCCTGAGTCGGCGCAGACCGCGCCCGGCGCGACGCCGACGCCGGCACCGGCGGCTGCCGACCCGGCGGCGGTCGCGACCACTGCCGCGCCGGCCACGACGCAGCCCCAGACGCAGCAGGCCCCCCAGCCGGTTGCGACGCAGCCGGTCCAGACGCAGGCCCAGCAGCCGGTGGCGCAGGCGCCCGTGCAGCAACAGCCACAGCAACAGCAGCAGCCGGTCGAGCAGCAGACGCCCGCGACGCCCGCGACGCCCGCCGGCGGCGCGGCCGCCACGCCTGGGGGCTAGGCCCGGTGGGCCTGACGCAGCGGCGCATCGGCCTGCTCTTCGCGGTCTTCCTCGTCCTCCTCACCGTCGCCGTCATGCGCGCGGGATGGGTCGGTCTCGTCAGGGCCGACACCCTCAAGAACGCCGCCGCGACGCAGCAGGTCGTCAACGTGGCGCTTCCGGCGCAGCGCGGGTCGATCACCGATCGCACCGGCACTGAGCTCGCCGTGTCCGAGCCCGCCAGCGACATCTCCGCCACGCCGTATCTCGTCAAGGACCCGCGGGGGACGGCCGCCAAGCTCGCGCCGATCCTCGGCGTGCCCGAGGGCGAGCTGCTCAGCAAGCTCACGGAGCGCAACGGGTTCGTCTACCTCTCGCGCAAGCTGCCCTCCCAGCAGGCGGCGAAGGTCCGCAAGCTCGCCATCGCGGGCATCGACCTCACCCCGACCAGCCGCCGCGAGTACCCGCGCGACTGGCTCGCCTCACAGGTGCTCGGAACGGTCCAGTCCGACGGCGAGGGCGGCGCCGGCCTGGAGTACGGCGAAGAGAAGACGCTGCACGGCAAGGACGGCGAGCGGCGCATCGTCCGCGACGCCCTCGGCCAGCCGATCTCGATCTCCGACACGACGCCGATGAAGCCCGGGCACGACATCCAGCTCACGCTGGACGCCCAGATCCAGGACAAGGCCGAGGAGGTCCTGCGCGGCGTCGGCGAGGCCTACAAGCCCAAGAGCGCGACAGCGCTCGTCACCGACCCGCGCACCGGGCAGGTGCTGGCGATGGCCAACTGGCCCGGCGTCAACGCCAACGACGTGGCAGGCGCACCGCCTTCGGCGTACCAGAACCGCGCGGTCGGCGACGTCTACGAGCCGGGCTCGACCTTCAAGATCGTGACCGTCGCCGGGGCGCTGCAGGAGGGGGTCGTCAAGCCCGACACGATGTTCAGCCTCCCGCCGAAGATCCAGATCGCCGACCGCCTCATCGGCGAGGCCCACGATCGCGGCGCCATCTCGCTCACGACGTCGCAGATCCTCGCGCAGTCGTCGAACGTCGGCACGATCATGATCGGCCAGAAGCTCGGCGCGAGGCGCTTCGACCAGTGGGTGCGCCGCTTCGGGTTCGGGACGAAGAGCGGCATCGCGCTCCCGGGCGAGGAGCAGGGGCTCGTGCTCCCGCTCGACAAGTACTCGGGCTCGTCGATGGGCAACCTCCCGATCGGCCAGGGCGAGGCGGTCACCGCCGTCCAGCTCGCCGCCGCCTACGCGACGATCGCCAACGGCGGCATCCTGCGCACGCCGCAGATGATCAAGTCGATTGATGGCAAGGCGGTCCCGCTGCCCAAGGGCAAGCGGATCATCTCCCCGTTCACCGCCTCCGAGGTGCGCAAGATGCTCGAGGGCGTCATCCGCGTCGGCGGGACCGGCACCGAGGCCGCCATCGACGGGTACACGCTGGCGGGCAAGACCGGCACGGCGAACAAGATCGACCCCAAGACGGGCAAGTACTCCGACTCGGCGTACGTCGCCTCGTTCGTGGGCTTCGCGCCCGCCGACGACCCCAAGCTGCTCGTGACGGTGACCGTCGACGAGCCCCAGGGCGGCATCTACGGCGGGTCCGTCGCGGCGCCGGCGTTCCAGCGCATCGCGCAGTTCGCGCTCCCGTATCTCGGGATCCCACCCAGCTGAGTGGCGCACTAGCCTCCCGGATCGATGCGGCTGCGCGAGCTCTTCCCGCACGCCCAGGGCGACCCCGAGGTCACGAGCCTCGCGTACGACGGGCGCAGCGTGCAGCCGGGCGCGCTGTTCTTCTGCGTCCGGGGCTTCACTCGTGACGGGCACGACTTCGCCCCGGAGGCGATCGCCAACGGCGCCGTCGCGCTCGTCGTCGATCACGCGCTCGGCCTCGGGGTGCCGGAGGTGATCGTCGACGACGTGCGCGCCGCGATGGCGCCCGCGGCCGCGCTCCTGCACGACGATCCGAGCGCGCGGCTGGACGTCGTCGGCATCACCGGCACGAGCGGCAAGACGACGACCGCGTTCCTGGTCCGCGAGCTGCTGGAGGGCGCCGGGCGGCAGACCTCGCTGCTCGGCACGGTCAAGAGCGTCGTCGCCGGCCGCGAGGGGACGCTGGCCCGCACGACGCCCGAGGCCGTCGATCTGCAGGCCGCGTTCGCCGAGATGGCCGACGGCGGCGACGTCGCCTGCGCCATGGAGGTCTCCAGCCATGCCCTCGAGCTGCATCGCGCCGACGCGATCCACTGGTCGGTCGCGGTGTTCACCAACCTCAGCCAGGACCACCTCGACTTCCACCCGACCATGGAGGCCTACTTCCTCGCCAAGCGCCGCCTGTTCGAGGCCGCTCCGCGGGTCGGCATCGTCAACGTCGACGATCCCTGGGGTGTGCGGCTGGCGCGCGAGATGGACGTCGTGACCGTCTCGGTCGAGGGCGACGCGGACCTGCGCGCCGTCGACGTGCGCCCGGGACTGGACGGGACGGACTTCGCCGTCGCCGGGCCCGACGGGTCACGGCTGGCGCTGCACTCCCCGCTGCGCGGGCGCTTCAACGTCGCCAACGCCCTGGCCGCCATCGCGGTGGCGCGGGCGCTCGGCGTCGGCGACGGCGACATCGCGACGTCGCTGCGCGACGCAGCCCCGGTCCCCGGGCGCCTGGAGCCCGTCGAGGAGGGCCAGCCGTTCGCCGTGCTGGTCGACTACGCCCACAAGCCGGGCGCGCTGGAGTCGGTCCTGCGTGCCGCGCGCGACCTCACCCGCGGGCGGGTCATCGTGGCCTTCGGCGCTGGGGGCGACCGCGACCGCGGCAAGCGCCCGATCATGGGCGAGATCGCCGGGCGCCTGGCCGACGAGGTCGTGATCACCTCCGACAACCCTCGCTCGGAGGACCCGGACGCGATCATCGCCGAGATCGTTGCGGGCCTCGGGCGCGACGACGTGCGCGTCCAACCCGACCGCCGCGCCGCGATCGACCTGGCGGTGTCGCTCGCGCGGGAGGGCGACGTGGTGCTCGTCGCCGGCAAGGGCCACGAGCAGGGCCAGGAGCTCGCGGGCGGCCGGAAGATCCCGTTCGACGACGTCGCGGTCGCCAGGGAGGCACTGCGTGCGCGACTGGTCGCCTAGCCGCGTCGCCCATGCCGCCGGTGCGCGGTTGACCGGTGCGGACGGGGGCGGCGGTCCCCTCCGGGTCACGATCGACTCGCGCGACGTGCAGCCCGGCGACCTCTTCGTCGGCCTGCGGGGCGAGCGCGTGGACGGAGGGGTCTTCGCCGCCGCGGCGCTGCAGGCAGGCGCCTGGGGCGTGCTGGTGGCGCCAGGGCACGTCGACGGGGGCGGCCGCGTCCTGGAGGCCGACGATCCGCTGGCGGCACTGCAGGCGCTCGCCGTCGCCTGGCGCCGCGAGCTCGGCGCCCAGGTCATCGGCGTCACCGGCTCGACCGGCAAGACCTCCACGAAGGACCTGCTCGCCGCGATGGTCGCGACCCGTCGCCGCGTGACCGCGACCGCCCAGAACCTCAACACGGAGATCGGCCTGCCCCTGACGATCCTCGGGGCGCCGGAGGGCACGGAGGTCCTCGTGCTGGAGATGGCGATGCGCGGCGCCGGCCAGATCGCCGAGCTCGTCGCCATCGCCGAGCCTGACGTCGGGCTCATCACGAACGTCGGGCCGGTGCACCTCGAGCAGCTCGGCACGCTGGAGGCGATCGCCGCGGAGAAGGCGGGCGTCATCGCGGGCCTTCGCCCCGGCGGCACGGCCGTCGTACCTGCGGGCGAGGCGCTGCTGGCCCCGCACCTGCGCATTGACGTCAGCACCGTGACGTTCGGCCCAGGCGGCGACGTCGACGATCTCGGCGACGTCAGGCTGCCCTTCACTGCGGCCCACATGGCGCTGAACGGCATGGCCGCGCTGGCCGCGGCGCAGGCGGTGGGCGTCGAGCCGCAGGGCCCGATCGAGGTCGTCCTGAGCGCCCGGCGGGGCCAGCGGATCGAGCTCCCCGGACCGGTGGTCGTCTTGGATGACTGCTACAACGCCAACCCGATGTCGATGCGAGCCGCACTCGATGAGCTCGCCGCGACCGCGGGCGGGCGCCGCGTCGCGGTGCTCGGCGACATGCTCGAGCTCGGGCCCGAAGAGGGCCGCTTCCACGAGGAGATCGGGCAGCACGCCCGCGACCGCGGCGTCGACGTCCTCGTGACCGTCGGCCCACGCGCCGCGCACATGGCCGGTCCGTTCGGGGGTGAGACGCACGCCGTCGCCGACGCTGCCGCCGCGGCCGGCGTGGTCACCGGCCTCGTTGCGCCTGGAGACACCGTCCTCGTCAAGGCGTCGCGCGGCGTCGGGCTCGAGGTCGTCACCGAGGCGCTGCAGGCGACCCGCTGACATGGGCGAGGTCCTCATCGCAGGCAGCGCCGCGCTGCTCATCTGCATCTTCCTGTCGCCGAAGTTCATCGCGGCGGTCCGCGAGCGCGAGTTCGGCCAGGTCATCCGCGAGGACGGGCCCGAGGGCCACCACGCGAAGGCGGGCACGCCTACGGCGGGCGGGATCGTCATCTTCGTGGCGATCTCGATCCCGTTCCTGATCCTGTCGGACTACGACTGGCGGGCGGTCGGGGTCTACGGCGCGGCGGTGCTGTGCGCGCTGCTCGGGTTCGCCGACGACTACCTCAAGCTCGTACACCGGCGCTCGCTGGGGCTGCGCGGGCGCGTGAAGCTCGGTGTGACGATCCTCGTCTCCATCGGGCTGTGGTGGGTGGCGACGCAGCGGGCCGGGCTGGACGAGACGCTGCGCCTGCGCATCGTCGACTACCAGATCGACCTGTCCGCACTGGGCGGCCTGCCGTATCTCGTCGTCATCTACCTCGTGGTCGCCGGCACGACGAACGCGGTGAACCTCACCGACGGCCTGGACGGCCTGGCCGCGGGGTGTGCGGCGATCGTGCTGCTCGCGTACATCGGCATCACGTTCATCACGGCGGGCTTCCATGACCTCGCGGTGCTGTCGGGGTGCCTCGTGGGCGCATGCGTCGGGTTCCTGTGGTTCAACGCCTTCCCGGCGACGGTGTTCATGGGGGACACCGGCTCGCTGGGGTTGGGCGGCGCCATCGCCGGGTTGGCGGTCATGACGAAGACGGAGATCCTGCTGCTCCTGCTCGGGGCGATCTTCGTGATCGAGGCGCTCAGCGTGCTCATCCAGGTGTTCTCGTTCCAGACGTTCCGCAAGCGGGTCTTCCTCATGGCCCCGATCCACCACCACTTCGAGCTGATGGCGTGGTCGGAGACGAAGATCATCTTGCGCTTCTGGATCGTGGCGGCGATCTGCGCAGCGAGCGGCTTCACGATCTACCAGGCGTCGATCACGTGAGGCCGCCGCTCCCGGGCGGCCCCTACCTCGTCGTCGGCCTGGCACGCTCGGGCGTGGCCGCCGCACGCGCGCTGCTGGCGCGGGGCGAGGACGTGCTCGTCGTCGACCGCGGCACGCCGGAGGTCCCAGAGGGCGTCCCGGCGATGATCGCCACGGACGGCCTCGCGCAGCTCGACCGGGTCGCCGCGGTCGTGAAGTCTCCCGGCGTCCCTGCGCAGGCGCCGGTGATCGCGGAGGCGCGGCGGCGGGGCATCCCGGTCATGGGCGAGCTCGAGCTCGCATGGCGGCTCGTCGACGCCGAGACGATCGCGGTGACGGGGACGAACGGCAAGACGACGACCGTCGAGCTGCTCGGCGCGATCCATCGTGCCGCCGGCGAGCCCGTCCGGGTCGTCGGCAACGTCGGGACGGCCTACGCGTCCTTGGCGAGCGCGGATCTGCACGGCGCGACGGTCGTCTGCGAGGCGTCCTCCTTCCAGCTGGAGGACACGCTGGCGTTCGCGCCCGAGGCGGCCATCCTGCTGAACCTCGAGCCCGACCACCTCGACCGCCACGGCACATTGGAGGCCTACCGCGACGCCAAGCTCCAGGCGTTCGCGCATCAGGGACCGGACGACATCGCGCTCGCGCCCATCGACGTTCCCGGCGCGGCGCGGCGCGTGCAGCCGCTGGAGGTCCGCGACGGTGCGCTCGTCCACGAGGGCGAGCGCATCGACGTGCGCCTGCGCGGGCCGCACAACCTCGCCAACGCGGCCGCGGCGGCCGCGGTCGCGCTGGCCCGCGGCGTCGACCCCCGCCCGGGGCTGGCGACGTTCGCCGGCGTCGAGCACCGGCTGGAGGAGGTGGGGCGCATCGACGACGTGCTCTACGTCAACGACTCCAAGGCCACGAACGTCGCCTCGACGCTCGTGGCGCTCGCGTCGTTCACCGCGCCCGTGCACCTCATCCTCGGCGGTGAGGGCAAGGGCCAGGACTTCACGCCGCTGCGCGCGGCGGGCGGGCGGGAGCGGGTTCGCATCTACCTCATCGGCGAGGACGCCGAGCGCATCGGCGAGGCCGTCGGCGGGGAGCGCTGCGGCGACCTGGCGACCGCGCTGGAGCGCGCCGCGGCACATGCGGACGCGGGCGACGTCGTGCTGCTGTCGCCCGCCTGCGCGTCCTTCGACCAGTTCGCCGACTACGAGGAGCGAGGCCGCGCCTTCAAGGAGCTGGTCCGTGCGCGTCGAAGCTCCGGAGCGTGAAGAGGCCCTGGCGACGCCCTGCCCGCGCATATCCGCTCGAGCACCAGATCCTGCTCACGGCGACCCTGTGCCTCATGGCCGGCGGCGCCGTGATGGTCTACAGCGCGTCGTCCGCCCGGACGCTGCTGGAGGGCACCGGCGACGGGTCGACCTACCTCGTGAAGTACCTCATGTACGGCGCGGTCGGACTCGTCCTCATGCAGGTGATGGCGCGGCGGGGCCTGGAGCTCGCGGAGCGCTTCGCCCCGATCATGCTCGCCATCTCCTTCGGGCTGCTGATCGCGGTGAAGCTCCCGGGGCTGGGCGTGGAGGTCAACGGCGCGCGCCGCTGGATCGGGGCGGGCCCGCTGCAGTTCCAGCCCAGCGAGGTCATGAAGCTCTCGCTCGTCCTGTACGCGGCGGGCCTGCTGGCCGGCAAGCCGAAGCGGCTGCAGACGCTCAAGGGGGTGATCAGCCCGTTGCTGCTGGTCGCCGGCGCCGCGGCGCTGCTCATCGCCTCCCAGCCGGACCTGGGGACCGCACTGGTCATCGGCTTCACGATGTCGGCGATGCTCGTCGCGGCGGGCATGCCGATGCGCCACCTGGGCACGCTGGCGGGCGGCGTCGCGGGGCTGATCTTCCTGTTCGCGCTGGTGGAGCCGTACCGGCGCGCACGGCTGACCTCGTTCCTGGACCCGTGGGCGCACGCGTCGGACGCCGGCTTCCAGGCGGTCCAGGGGCAGATCGCCCTGGGCTCGGGCGGCCTGTTCGGCCTCGGCCCGGGGCAGTCGGTGCAGAAGATCTTCTACCTCCCCGAGGCCCACACGGACTTCATCCTCGCGGTCATCGGCGAGGAGCTGGGCGTCGTCGGGGTGACGGTCCTGATGTTCCTCTACGGGATGATCGCCTACGGAGGGCTGCGCGCCGCGAAGGCCGCCAAGACGCCCTACGCCCAGCTGGTGGCGGCGGGCATCACGTCGCTCATCCTCTCCCAGGCGCTGCTGAACACGTTCACGGTCCTGGGGCTCGCGCCGCTCACGGGTGTGCCGCTGCCGTTCGTCTCCGCGGGATCGACGAGCATCACCGTCCTGCTCGCCGGCATGGGCCTGCTGCTGAACATCGCGAGCGGGCGGCACACGCATCTGCGCGCCGTCCCGTCAGGATCACGGGATGAGGACGCCGATCGTCATCGCCGCGGGGGGAACAGCGGGACACGTGGTGCCCGCGTTGGCGGTCGCCGACGCGCTGCGGGCTGAGGGCTGCGAGGTCACGTTCGTGGGCGGCGAGCGCGCGGAGGCGCAGCTCGTCCCGGCCGCGGGCTACCCGCTGCGTCCGATCCGGGTCCGCGGGCTCAGCCGGACGAACCCGGTCGAGGCGGCGAAGGCCGGGCTGCTGGCGGTCGGCGCGTTGCGGGAGGCACGCCGCATCCTGCGTGACCTGCGGCCCGCCGCCGTCCTGGGCGCGGGCGGGTACGTCGCCGGGCCGGTGGGCCTGGCGGCGATCGCGGGACGCGTCCCGCTCGTGCTCAGCGAGGCCGACAGCCACCTGGGGATCACCAACCGCACGCTGGCTCCGTTCGCCAGGCGCGTCTGCCTGGCCTTCCCGACCGAGGGCAGGACCGGGGACCGCTACGCCGTGACGGGTCGGCCGGTGCCGCCCCCGGCGACCGACCGCGTCGCGGCCCGCGACCGCTTCAACCTCGCCCCGGATGACGCGTGCGTGCTCGTGTTCGGGGGCTCCCTCGGCGCACGCTCGATCAACGAGGCGTCGATCGAGGCGTTCCTGGACGCGCCGTACCGCGTGCTGCACGCCGCCGGGGAGCGCGACATGGCCTCGCTGCTCCCACGCGTCCCGGCCCACGGCTACGACCTGCGCCCCTACATCGAGCACTTCGGCGAGGCGCTGCTGGCCTGCGATCTGTGCGTCGCACGCTCGGGCGGATCGATCTTCGAGGTCGCCGCGCACGGACGCCCCGCGATCCTCGTTCCGTACCCGCACGCGACCGGCGACCACCAGGCCTCCAACGCCCGCTGGATGGCGGACGCCGGGGCCGCCGTGATCGTCCCCGACGACGAGCTGACGCCACAGCGGCTGCGCACCGAGGTCGACGCGCTGCTCGCCGACCCCGCGCGGCTCGCCGCGATGGGCCAGGCGTCCGCGCTGCTCGCGCGTCCGAACGCCGCGGCCGATGTCGCCGCCGCCGTCCTGGAGGCGACGCGATGACCTGGCAGGGGCGCCGGCTGCACTTCATCGCAATCGGCGGTGCCGGGATGAGCGGGCTCGCGCTCGTCGCCCACGCCCTCGGGGCGCAGGTCACGGGCTCCGACCGCGCCGACTCCGCCTACCTCGAGTCGCTGCGCGAGGAGGGCATCGTCCCGGTGATCGGGCACGCGGCTCAGAACATCCCGGCCGGCGACGACGTCGAGGTCGTCGTCTCCACCGCGAT
This sequence comes from uncultured Solirubrobacterales bacterium, assembly GCA_963837655.1. GTDB lineage: Bacteria > Actinomycetota > Thermoleophilia > Solirubrobacterales > Solirubrobacteraceae > CAVVSD01. The sequence continues at coordinate 360,822 of CAWIOK010000006.1, read as the reverse complement.
CGCCGCCGACAACCCCGAGCGCACCGCCGCGGCCGCGCGCGGGCTGCGGGAGCTGCATCGCAGTGAGCTGCTGGCCGAGGTGAGCGCGGAGAAGCGCACGCTCGCGATCGCCGGGACCCACGGCAAGACCACCACGAGCTCCATGGCCGCCCACGCCCTGCTGCGCATGGGCGAGGACCCCGCGTACCTCATCGGGGGCGAGCTGCGCACGACCGGGCGCAACGCGGCATGGGGGGCGGGGGAGTGGCTCGTCGTCGAGGCGGACGAGTCCGACCGCTCGTTCCTGCGCCTCTCACCCCAGCTGTCCGTCGTGACCAACATCGAGCTCGACCATCACGCGACGTACGGCTCGCGAGCGGAGGTGGAGGCGGCGTTCGGCGAGTTCCTGGCCCGGTCGGGTCGCGTCATCGTCTGGGACGGCCCCGACGCCGAGGCGTTCCTGGACCGCTCGGGGATCGGCGAGGCCGCGTTCTTCCGGGCCGATGACGTCGTGCTGGGCCCCGGCGGCTCGGAGTTCACGTGGGCCGAGCAGCGGGTCCGGCTCGCGGTCCCCGGCGCCCACAACGTCCTCAACGCCGCCGCCGCGCTCACCGCGCTGGTCATGACGGGCCTGCCACGCGAGGTGCTCGCCGGCACCCTCGAGGACTTCCGCGGCGCCGGGCGTCGCTTCGAGGTGCTCGGCGCGACCGCCGCCGGCGCAACCGTCGTCGACGACTACGCCCACCATCCGACCGAGGTGGCGGCGACGCTGGCCGCCGCGCGCACGCTGCGCCCGCGCCGGCTGATCGCGGTCTTCCAGCCGCACCTGTACTCGCGCACCCAGCAGCTCGCCCGCGAGTTCGGCGCCGCGCTCGCGGCCGCCGACGTCGTCTGCGTCCTCGGGATCTACCCCGCGCGGGAGGCGGCCGCGGACTTCCCCGGCGTCAGCGGCCTTGCGATCGCCGAGGCGGCCGCCGACCGCGCCGACGGGCGCAGGGTCCTCTGGCTGCCCGGGTTCGACGATGCCCGGCCCGTGCTCGCCGAGCTCCTGCGCGACGGCGACCTGTGCCTGGTGCTGGGCGCGGGGAACGTCGTCGACCTGGGGCGCAGCCTCGTCACGGACGCCGCGCCCGCGTGACCCCGGTCTCGGGCACGAAGCGCAGCACGTAGACCGCGGCGACCAGCCCGAGCCCGCCCATGGTGACCGCGGCGCCCCCGAGGGTGATCGCGGCCGTCGCGGCCGCGACGGCCAGGGGCCCTCCCGCGGTCCCGAGGTCGGAGAGCACGCGCCACACCCCGAGGAACGGGACGCGGATCGCGGGCGGCGCGAAGTCCGCCCCCAGCGTCATCACCACGCCGCTGGACAGTCCGTTGCCCGCCCCGAGCAGCATCGCCACGAGCGCGAGCGTCAGCGCCCCGTGCGTCAGAGGCATGATCGCCAGGCCGATCGACATGAGCACGAGGCACGGGATCGCCACCGCCTTGCGGCCCCAGCGGTCCATGACGCTGCCGCCTGGATAGACGAACAGCAGCTCGACGCCCAGCGACACGCCGAAGAGCACGGCGGTCGTCTGCACGCTGAGGCCGATGCTGTCCGCCCACAGCGGCAGCAGGACGTTGCGCGCCTGGCGCAGCGCCTGCAGCGACGTGGCCGCCAGGCCGGCGGTCAGGAAGACACGGCGGTGGTCGCGGAGGATGTCGCCGACGGGGACTGTGGTCCCCCGGCTCTCGTCGTCGCGACCGGCCGGCACTGTCGCGAACAGCACGAGCGCCGCGGCGCCGGTCAAGACGATCGCGACGACGTAGACCGCGTCGAAGCCACCGAAGTGGGTGGCGAGGGCCGCGACGAACGGCCCGAGGAACATGCCGACGCGGTTCGTCCCGCCGAGCAGCGACATCGCCCGCCCGCGCAGCGTCGGCGGAACCACCTCGCTCACGTAGGCGAGCCGCGCGAGCTGCCATGCCGACCAGCCGCAGCCCTGCACGAAGGCCAGCGCGGCGAAGACCACCTCCGACGTCGTGAGCGTCCACCCGACCAGCGTGAGGATCACGGTGAGCGACGCGGCCGCGATCGTCGCGCGCTCGCCGAAGCGCGTCAGCGCCCATCCGGCCGGGATGTCGAAGCAGAGCACCCCGAGGCCGCGCAGAGCGACGATGAACCCCGCGAGCGCGGGCGACGCCCCGAGGTCGCGCGCGGCGAGCGCGACGATGGCGACGAGCCCGCCGTCGCCCATGAAGAACAGGATCGACGGCAGGTACACGGACATGCCGAGCGAGCGCAGCGTGACCTGTCCGTCCGGCTTCGGCACCGGGGGAGGTTGCCACACGCAGGGAGCCGTCCCTCCACGGCGAAGGGTCCGGGCATGGTCATGGCCAGCCGCAAGGCGACCGTCGCAGCGGCGGTGCTCCTCACGATCGTCGTCCTCGGCGCGTTGTTCCTCTGGCTGCGCGACTCAGGTCTCGTGGGCGTGCGGCAGGTCGAGATCACGGGCGTGACGGGCAGCCAGGCGCCCGAGATCCGGGAGGCCCTCACGGAGGCCGCGCGCGACATGACGACGCTGCACGTCCGCGAGGCCTCCCTGCGCGACGCGGTGCAGACCTACCCCGTCGTGCGCGAGCTGCACGCCGAGGCCGACTTCCCGCACCGGCTGCGGATCACCGTGAACTCCTACGACCCGATCGGCGCGATGGAGCTCGGCGGCCAGACCGTCGCCATCGCCCGCGACGGCACGGTCCTCGACGGCACGCCGACCACGGGGCTCGCCCTCATCTCCGCAACGGGCTCGGCCGCCGGCACGAAGGTCTCGGGGTCCGAGGCGAGCCGCCTCGTGCGCCTGCTGGCCGCTGCGCCGGCGCAGCTGCGGACCCGCGCCCAGCGCGCCTACAAGGGTCCCAACGGTCTCGCGGTCGACCTGCGCGACGGCCCGCGCCTGGACTTCGGAGATCTCGTGCAGGTCAACGCGAAGTGGCTCGCGGCCGCCGCGGTGCTCGCCGACAAGGACTCCCAGGGCGCCTCGTACGTGGACCTGCGGCTGCCCGAGCGGCCGGTCGCCGGGCCCCTCCCCGCAACGAGGGAAGGGGCGCAGGGAGAATCCTCGACCTCACCTTGAGGTTGATGGCGAGCTCGAAGCATTCCTCCTGCACCTGTCGAGGGTTGGGGGTTCTGCAAGCGGGGTTGCACGGAGTAGACTCGCCGTTGACATCCGATTCGGCCCGTGCTTGTGTGGCCCGCCGTCGGATAAGGACGGAGGGTTGACCAAACCCTCGACGCTATCTCAAGGGTCGGACGGGAACTTCACACATGGAGAGCAGCTACCTCGCCGTGATCAAGGTGGTCGGTGTCGGAGGCGGCGGAACCAACGCCGTGAGCCGGATGATCGACGCCGGCCTGCGGGGCGTGGAGTTCGTCGCGGCGAACACGGACAACCAGGCGCTCGGCATGGTCGACGCCGACATCAAGCTGAACATCGGGCACGAGGCCACGAAGGGTCTCGGCGCCGGCGCCAACCCCGACGTGGGCTTCTCCGCCGCGGCCGAGTCGCGTGACGACATCAAGGAGGCGCTGAAGGGCGCCGACATGGTCTTCGTCACGGCGGGCGAGGGCGGCGGCACCGGTACGGGCGCCGCGCCCGTGATCGCCGAGATCGCCAAGAACGAGATCGGCGCGCTCACCGTCGGCGTCGTCACGAAGCCGTTCACGTTCGAGGGCTCCAAGCGGATGCAGCAGGCCGACGAGGGCATCGCGCGTCTGCGTGAGGTCGTCGACACGCTCATCGTGATCCCGAACGAGCGGCTCCTCGGCATGGTCGAGCGGCGCACGTCGATCATGGATGCGTTCCGCGAGGCCGACAACGTCCTTCGCCAGGGCGTCCAGGGGATCACCGACCTCATCACGATCCCCGGCCTGATCAACCTCGACTTCGCCGACGTCCGCACGATCATGCAGGACGCCGGGTCGGCGCTCATGGGCATCGGCACGTCCAACGGCGAGAGCCGCGCGGCCGAGGCGGCGCGCAACGCCATCTCCAGCCCGCTGCTGGAGCAGTCCGTCGACGGCGCGCAGGGGATCATCTTCAACATCACCGGCGGCAAGGACCTCGGCCTCTTCGAGGTCAACGAGGCCGCCGAGGTCATCCACGACGCCGCAGATCCCAACGCCAACATCATCTTCGGCGCCGTCATCGACGAGCACGGGAGCAACGACGATGTCCGCGTGACCGTCATCGCGACCGGCTTCGACCACGGCCGGGCACGCCCGCGCACCGCGCGCGAGGACACGCGGGCACGCGCGACCGAGCGCGACCGCTCCCCCCGCATCGGCGATCGCGAGCGGACCACGCTCGAGATCTCCGACGACGATCTGGACATCCCGCCCTTCCTCCGCTGAGCGGCCAGCAGGCGTCGACGTACGGATGGTTGATCCAACAACCGGGCGCCCGTCATGATGGACGCATGCGAGAGCTGAGCGAGAAGGATCTCGAACGCCACATCAAATTGCTCGAGGGCTCCACGGACGGGGATCGCGACGAGCTGCTGCGCGATCTCCTGGTCCACGTCTACCCGACGAAGCAGGCCCAGGACGCGTAGGGTTCGCTCCGCATGGCGGACGCGAACTATCCCGAGGACCTGCTGTACCACCCCGAGCACGACTGGGCGCGTCTCGACGCGGACGAGCCGCAGCTCGCGACCTTCGGCATCACCTGGTTCGCGCAGGACGCGCTCGGTGAGGTCGTGTACTTCGAGCCGCCCGAGGTCGGGTCGAAGGTGACCAAGGACGAGCCGTACTGCGAGGTGGAGTCGGTCAAGGCCGTCTCCGACGTGTTCTCGCCGATGTCCGGTGAGATCGTCGAGGTCAACACCGCGCTGGGCGAGACGCCCGACGCGATCAACGACGACCCCTACGGCGATGGCTGGCTCGTGAAGGTCCGCCTCTCCGATGCGGAGAACGAGCGCTCCCAGCTGCTCTCGCAGGCGGACTACGTCGCAAGCCTGCAGTGACCGCGCCCGCAGGGGCGCAGGTCATCGTCGTCGGATCCGGCTCGGCCGGCGCGGTCGTCGCGCGACGGCTTGTCGACGCCGGGGTCGGCGTGCTGCTGCTGGAGGCGGTAGCGCCGGACACCAACCCGGCGATCGGTGACCCGAACCGCGTCTTCGAGCTCAAGGGCGGGCCCGAGGACTGCGACCTGCGCACCGTCTCGCAGCCCGGGCTGCAGGGCCGCCGGGTCGAATGGCCGCGAGGCCGTGTCCTCGGCGGCTCGACCGCGATCAACGGGATGCTCTACGTCCGCGGCTGGCCCGGCGACTTCGACCATTGGGCGTACCTCGGCAACCACGGGTGGAGCTACGCCGACGTGCTGCCGCTGTTCCGGCGCTCGGAGGACTACGACGGCGGCGCGTCGGAGTTCCACGGTGTCGGCGGGCCGTGGCACGTCACGTCGCGCTCCACGCACAACCCGATCCATCTCGCGATCGTCGAGGCGGCAAGCGCGGCCGGGTTCCCGGTCAACGACGACCCCAACGGTGCGGCGCCGGACGGGGTCCAGCTCACGCAGCTCTCCACTCGCGACGGTCGCCGCGAGACGTCCTACCGCGCGTTCCTCGGCCCGGTGGCCGGGCACGCGGGGCTGGAGGTCCTCACCGGCGCCAGGGTGGTGTGGCTCCTGCTCGACGGCGAGGAGGAGCTCGCACGCCTTGGGCTCCCCGTCCGCGCGGACCTGCCCGGCGTCGGGCGCAACCTGCAGGACCACGTCCTCGCACCGGTCATCTTCACGACCCGCGTCGCCCCGCCGCCACCCGCGCCCGGCACGCCCGCGATGGGCAGCCAGCTCTTCTCGCGCAGCCATCCGGGGCTGGTGGCGCCCGACCTGCAGCCGCCCGCGTTCGGGGTCCCGCTCTACGACGGCGACCGGCTCACGGGTCCCGGCCGCGGCTTCACGTTCTCCGCCGGCCTCGTGCGCCCCGCCAGCCGCGCCACGATCAGACTGCGGTCCGCCGACCCAGACGACGCCCTGGACCTGGACCCGCGCTACCTCTCGGCGCGCGCGGACCTCGACGCGCTGCTGGTGTCGGTCGAGCAGATCCGCGCGATCGCCCGCGAGGACCCACTCGCATCGGAGTGGGACGCGCAGGAGCTCCATCCGGGTCCCGGCGTCGATGTCGAGGAACACGTCCGGGCGACGCTCGGGAGCTACTGGCACCCGGCGGGCACATGTCGGATGGGCATCGATGAGGACGCGGTGGTCGATCCCGAGCTGCGCGTGCGGGGGATCGAGGGGCTGCGCGTCGCCGACGCGTCGATCATGCCGCTCATCGTCGGTGGCAACACGCACGCCGCCACGATGATGATCGGCGAGAAGACTGCGGACCTGGTGCTCGGCGCGCTGTGAGGGCGCTCGTGCAGTGGGGGAAGGGGGAGCCGCCGGCGCTGGCCGACGTCGCCGTCGACGCGCCCGGCCCGCGCGAGGTGCTGATCCGCACCGCCGCGGCCGGCGTCTGCCACAGCGACGCGTTCGCGCTCGAGGGCCGCTTCCCGTTCCCGCTGCCCAGCGTCATGGGCCACGAGTCGGCCGGCGTCGTCGAGGCGGTCGGCGCCGAGGTCACCTACGTAGCACCCGGCGACCACGTCACGACCTGCCTGTCGGTGTTCTGCGGCAGCTGCGAGCTGTGCCTGAGCGGGCGGCCGTACCTGTGCGACAAGCAGGCGACCCGGCGGCGCGCGGGGGAGCCGCCGCGACTGCGTCTCGACGGCGCGCCCGTTCACGCGTTCGAGGAGCTCGGGTCCTTCGCCGAGGCGCTGCTCGTGCACGAGCACGCGGTGGTGCGCGTCGACCCCGCGATGCCGCTGGAGGTCGCGGCGCTGCTGGGCTGCGGCGTGACGACCGGCCTCGGCGCCGTGCTGAACACCGCGCGGGTGCCCGCTGGAGCGAGCGTCGCCGTGGTCGGCTGCGGCGGCGTCGGACTCAGCGCCGTCCAGGGCGCCCGGATCTGCGGCGCGGCGCGGATCGTCGCCGTCGACACGCGGGCGTCCAAGCTGGAGCTGGCCCGCGAGCTGGGCGCGACGCACACCGTCGACGCCAGCACCGGCGACGCCGTCGAGCAGGTGCTCGAGCTCACCGGCGGGGGCGTCGAGTGGTCCTTCGAGGCCGTCGGCTCGGCGGCCACCGCCGAGCAGGCCTTCGCGATGCTCCGCGCCGGCGGAACGTGCACGGTCGTCGGCGTGCTGGCCGGCTCGACCCTGCGCCTCGACGGGATGTCGCTGAACTGGGACCGGCGCATCCAGGGCTCGCTCATGGGCTCCAACCGCTTCCGGATCGACATCCCGCGCTACGTCGACCTGTACCTGCAGGGCCGCCTGCGTCTCGACGACCTCGTCTCCTCCCGGGTCTCGCTGGAGGAGCTCGTCGGCTCGATCGGGACACTGCACGGCGGCGCGGGCACCCGCACCGTCGTGACCTTCTGAAAGGAGAGCAACAATGGCATCACCGTCAGCCGAGGACCGCGCGCTCATCGTCGAGCTCTACGACCGCTACAGCTGGGCGCTCGACACGGGGGACACCGACGGCTACGTCGCGCTGTTCACCGAGGACGCCGAGGTGACCGAGGAGGCGCGCGGGGGCGGGCTGGAGTTCAAGCACGGCCACGACGGCGTCCGCGAGCTCGTCCTGAAGTTCCACGAGAACCCCGAGTTCCCGGGACGCCAGCACCGCCACTCCCAGATCGTCCTGGACCCCGATCCGCAGGGCCGGCCCGACCACTGGCAGGTGCGTGCGTACGTCACGACGACGCAGACGCGACCCGACGAGGCCCCGACGCTGTACTGGTGCGGGCACATCCGCGACGTCGTCCGCAAGGACGGCGACGCCTGGCGGATCCGCGAGAAGAACATCATGAGCTGGGCCGGCGACGTGCTGTCGCGCTTCGGCTAACGTCGCCGCAGTGCGGATCTTCTCCGGCATCCAGCCCACGGGCCGCAAGCACCTCGGCAACTACATCGGGGCCATCCGCCAGTACGTCGAGGGGCAGGATCGCGGTGACCCCGCGATCTACTGCATCGTGGATCTGCACGCGATCACGGTCGCCTACGAGCCGCGCGAGCTGCGCGAGCGGGTGCACGACACGACCGCGGTCCTCATCGCCGCCGGCCTCGACCCGGAGCGGTGCGTGCTGTTCCGCCAGGGCGACGTGCAGGAGCACACCGAGCTGTGCTGGCTGCTCAGCTCGGTGACGGCGCTCGGCGAGCTCAACCGCATGCACCAGTTCCGCGACAAGTCCGCGCAGCAGCGCGAGCTCGTGTCCTCCGGACTGCTGTTCTACCCCGTGCTCCAGGCGGCCGACGTGCTCGCCTACCGCGCGGTCGAGGTCCCGGTGGGTGAGGACCAGCGCGAGCACCTCGAGCTCATGCGCGACGTCGCGGTCCGCTTCAACGCGCGCTTCGGGGAGGACGTCCTCGTCGTCCCCGAGCACCGCATCCCCGAGGTCGGCGCGCGGGTGCGCGACCTGCAGGAGCCCCAGCGCAAGATGTCGACGACCGGGGGCACCGACCAGGGCACGGTCCTCGTGCTCGACGAGCCCGACGTCATCCGGCGCAAGTTCAAGCGCGCCGTCACCGACTCCGGCACCGAGATCCGGCGCGCCCCTGACAAGCCGGGAGTCACCAACCTCATCGAGATCCAGGCGGTCGCGCGCGGCGTGACGCCCGAGCAGGTCGAGGCGGACATGGCCGACGCGCGGGGCTACGGCGACCTCAAGACGGCGACCGCCGATGCGGTGATCGAGTGGCTTGGGCCCGTGCGCGAGCGCTACGAGGAGCTTCGGGGCGACGAGGCCGCGCTGGAGGACATCCTGGCCGCGGGCGCGGACAAGGCGCGCGGCATGGCCCGGGAGACGCTCGCCGACGTCCGCTCGGCCATGGGCGTCGGGCCGGCGAGCGCTGTCCGGGGCGGTCGATAGCGTCCGGAGAACGATGCAGGTGGCCGATCTCGAGCTCGACCTGGAGGTGTTCTCGGGGCCGTTCGACCTCCTGCTCACGCTGGTGCTGCGCGAGGAGGTCGACCTGATGGAGGTCGAGCTCGCGGACGTGGTCCTCGCCTACATCGACGTGCTGGAGGCGCGCGGCGACCTCGACCTGGAGACCGCCACCGAGTTCCTCGTGCTCGTCGCGGCGCTGCTCGAGCTGAAGTCGCGGCTGCTGCTGCCGTCCGAGGACGACGACCTGCTGGATCTCGAGCCCCACGAGGCGGCTGAGGAGCTGCTCGCGCGGCTGCTGGACGCGCATCGGTACCGCAACGCGGCCGACCACCTGGCCGAGCTGCTCGCACGCGAGGCGGGGCACCGCCATCGCGCGGCGCCGGTGCCGCGCTCGCTGCGGCGCACCGACCCGGCCGCGGCGGGCGCCGTGTACAAGCCGGCGCAGCTCGGCAAGGCGCTCGGCGGCCTACTGCGCGAGCCGCCCCAGATGGACCTGCGTCACGTCAACCTCCCGAAGGTCTCGGTGGCCGAGCGGCTGTCGCACCTGCGGGCACTGCTGCGCCGCGGGTGCTGCACGTTCGACGAGGCCGTCAGTGGCGCGGACCGCATCACCGTCGCCGTGACGCTGTTCGCACTGCTGGAGCTCTACAAGCGTGGCGAGGCCGACTGGACGCAGGCCGAAACGTTCGGCGAGATCACGATCGAGCGGCGTGAGATCGTCGCGCGGGTCGCTGCTTGAACACCCTCGCGCGTATCGTCGAGGCGCTGCTGTTCCTCAGCCCGGAGCCCGTCGCGCTGGCCGACCTGGCCGCCGCGTGCGAGGCCACGCCCGAGGAGGTCGGCGACGCCATCGGCGAGCTCGAGGCGGCGCTGGCCGATCGCGGGATCGTGCTGCAGCGCGTGGCGGGCGGCTACGCACTGGCGACCGATCCCGTCGCCGAGGACGCCGCCCGGCGCCTGCTGGCCAAGCCGCGCACCCCGCCGCTGACGCCGGCCCAGGCCGAGACGCTCGCGATCGTCGCCTACCTGCAGCCTGTCTCGCGACCGGAGATCACGCGCATCCGCGGGGTGAGCGCGGACTCCGCGACCGCGACGCTCCTCGAGCGAGGCCTCATCGAGGAGAGCGGCCGTTCGCAGTTCGGCGCGATGCTCTACCGGACGACCGGGCTGTTCCTGACGCTCTTCGGCCTCGACGCGGTGGCCGACCTCCCCGAGATCGGCGCGTGGGACCCGTCGCCCGAGGAGGAGAGCGCGCTGCGCGAGCGCCTCCTGCGCGCCGGCGAGGCGCGTGCGGCGGGCCCGCCGGATGTCGCCCTCCCTACCTGACGACGGACGGTTGTAGGGTAACGGTCCGATTTTGCGAGTATCGAATCTCGGATGACATGCAATCGCTGCTACGAACCGCTGCTCGCTGATCAGCCCGTCGTGCCGTCGTTCAGCGGCAGGTACCCGTACGTTCATGCCGATCCGGCCGACTGCCCGGCCCTCCGCGCCGAGGCGCGCGGCACTGGGTCGCGCCCGCCGATACGACTGGTGCGGGACATCGAGGTGGAGGACTAGGCGGCGGCCGCCGCGAGCTGCCCGCAGGCGGCGGCGATGTCGCGGCCGCGGGTGAGACGCACGGTGGCGCGGATCCCGTGCTCCTCGAGCGCGTCGCGGAACGCGCCGATCGCCTCGCGTCCCGACCCCTCGTAGATCGAGTCCGTCGGGTTGTACGGGATCAGGTTGACCTTGAAGACGCGCGGATCGAGCAACCCGGCGAGCTGCACCGCCTGCGTGTAGCGGTCGTTCACGCCCGCGAGCATCACGTACTCGATGAAGACCGGGCGGCGCTTGGCCGCGTTCCAGCGGTGGCACGCCTCGAGCACCTTGGCGAGCGGGTAGCGCTCGTTCACGGGCATGATCTCGCTGCGCAGCGCGTCCTCGGGCGCGTGCAGCGAGAAGGCCAGGCGGACCGGCTCGGGCTCGGCGGCGAGGCGATCGATGCCGGGCACCCAGCCCACGGTGGAGATCGTGGTGTGGCGGTGCGACACGCCCACGGCGGGCAGCCGGCGGCAGGCGTCGAGCACGGCGTCCATGTTCATCATCGGCTCGCCCATGCCCATGAACACGACGTGGTCGACGGGCTCGATGCGCCGGAAGTGCAGCGCCTGGTCGAGGATCTCCGACGCCGTGAGGTTGCGCCCGAACCTCATCGACCCCGTGGCGCAGAACGTGCACGTCAGCGGACAGCCCGACTGCGAACTCAGGCACAGCGACCTGCGGCCGTCGCGGTAACGCATCATCACGGCCTCGACGGGCCGACCGTCGGCAGTGTGGAAGAGCGCCTTGACGGTGCCGTCGCGCGACTGGGCCTGCTCGGCGACGGACAGGCTCGAGAACGGGACGCGCTCGCCCAGTGAGGCGCGCAGCCCAGCCGGGACGTTCGTCATCGCCTCGTAGCCGGCGGCCCCGCGCGCGGCCCAGTCCCAGACCTGACCGGCCCGGAACGCGGGCTGGCCGAGATCGTCCAGCGTCCTCTGCAGAAGCTCGAGATCCACCACGTGCGAGGGTAGGGGGATGCGCCTCGGGAAGTACCTCGCCCATGCGGGCATCGCCTCGCGCCGCCGCGCCGAGGACCTCGTGCACGCCGGGCGGGTGTCGATCGACGGCATCACGGTGCGCGATCCCGCACGCGACGTCGACGACCGCAGCGGCGTCGCGGTCGACGGCAAGGCAGTCACCGGTGCGGAGGCGCACGAGATCTGGGTGCTGCACAAGCCGGCGGGCGTCGTCTCCACCGCGAAGGACACGCACGGGCGCCGCACCGTCGTCGATCTCGTGTCCCAGGGGAAGGGCCGTCTCTACCCGGTCGGGCGCCTCGACGCGGACACCACCGGCCTCATCCTGCTCACCAACGACGGCGAGCTGGCCAACCGCCTCATGCATCCGTCCTTCGAGGTGCCGAAGACCTACCGGGTGAAGGTCAGCAAGCCGCCCGTCCGCGAGGAGGCGCTCCAAGCGCTGCGCAACGGCGTGGAGCTGGAGGACGGCATGACGGCGCCCGCGCTCGTGCGCCGCCTGCACGCCGACCAGCTCGACATCACCATCCACGAAGGCCGCAAGCGCCAGGTCCGGCGCATGTGCGACGCGGTCGGCCACCCGGTGAAGTCGATCGAGCGGATCGCGTTCGGGCCCCTGCGGCTGGGGTCGCTCCCGCGAGGTCAGGCGCGCCGCCTCACGCCCGCGGAGACGCAGCGCCTCCGCGGGCTGACATGATGCCGCCCGCCATGCGCCTGTTCGCCCTGCGTGGCGCCACGTCGATCGAACGCGACGAGGCGCCCCTGATTCTCGACGGCACGACGGAGCTCCTGTCGGAGATCCTGGAGGTCAACCAGCTCACCCCGGACGATGTCGTGAGCTGCGTCTTCACGTGCACACACGACCTCACGGCCGAGTACCCTGCGGTCGCCGCGCGCGCGATGGGGTTCAACACCGTCCCGCTGCTGTGCACCCAGGAGATGGCCGTGCCGGGATCGATGTCGCGCGTCGTGCGGCTGCTCATGCACTTCTACGCTGATCCCGATCACGAGGTGCGCCACGTCTACCAGGGTGAGGCGCGGCGACTGCGTCTGGACATCACGGGAGCGCAATAGATGGCGATCGAGTTCAACACCCGCATCCGCGACATCCCGTCCTACCCGGCGGCCGACGGCTACGCGCTCGGCGACCATGTCGCGCTCCTGGCCTCCAACGAGTCCCCCGAGGCGCCGCTGCCCGAGGTCGTCGCGGCCGCTCAGCGCGCCGTCGCCGCGGCGAACCGCTACCCGGATCCGTCCGCGTCGCTGCTGCGCAGCCGCCTGAGCGACCGCTACGGCATCCCCGGCTCGCGCATCGCGCTGGGCAACGGCTCCTGCGAGATCCTGCTCGCAGCCGGCCAGGCGCTGCTCGAGCCCGGCGCCGAGTTCGTCTACGCATGGCCGTCGTTCTCGATGTACCCGCAGCTCGCGGCCGCCTCCGGCGCGCGGGCGATCACCGTCCCGGTGAACGAGCGCCACGAGCACGACCTCGACGCGATGGCGGCCGAGATCAACGCCGCGACGCGGCTCATCATCGTCTGCAACCCGAACAACCCGACCTCGACCGCCCTGCCGTTCGCGCAGATCAAGGCGTTCGTCGAGCAGGTCCCGGGGCACATCGCGCTCATCGTCGACGAGGCCTACTGCGAGTTCTCGACGCTCGACGACCCGGACGCGACGCTCGACCTCCTCGAGGATCACCCGAACCTCGTCCTGCTGCGGACGTTCTCGAAGGTCTACGGGCTCGCCGGCCTGCGCGTCGGCTTCGGGCTCTGCGGCTCGGAGGACTTCGTCGGCGCGGTCAATCAGGTGCGCCAGCCGTTCTTCGTGAACGTCGCTGCCCAAGCGGCGGCGGTCGAGGCGCTGAAGCACTCCGACGCGGTGGCCGAGCGCGTCGAGCGCGCGGTCGTGGCCCGCCTCCACATCGAGGAGGGGCTCGCCGGCATGGGGATGCAGGTCGCCGACTCGCAGGCCAACTTCGTCTGGTTCGACCTCCCCGAGGACGCCGACGAGCCGGCGGTGGTCCGCTCGCTGAAGGAGCGCGACATCATCGTGCGGGCCGGTGGGTCGCTCGGCAGGCCGGGCGCGCTACGGGTGAGCTTCGGCCCGCACGCGCACAACCAGCGGTTCCTCGACGCCCTCGGCGAACTGCTGTAACGTCGGCAACGCATGATCTCGTACGCCGACAGCGCCTCGCAGACGTATTCCGCGCGTCGGTATTTCGCCTGGCGATTTATCTAGGCGCTCGGTCAGCACCCCTTCGCAGTCCACGCAGCACCTCTCCGAGCGCCGATAGATCCCCGCAGTCTGTCCCGGCGTAACGAGTGTGTGGAAGGAAGCTGAGAACCAGTGATGATCGTGATGAAGCCGTCGGCCACAGAGGACGAGATCCAGGCCGTCGTGAAGCGGATCGAGGACGCGGGCGCCCGTGCGCATCCCTCGCGCGGTGAGCTGGTGACCATCATCGGCGCGCTGGGCGACCGCGAGCACGTCTCCCGACTGGGGCTGGAAGGCGCGCCGGGCGTCGACAAGCTCGTGCCGATCCTCAAGCCGTACAAGCTCGCGTCCAGCCAGCTCAACCACGGGACACCGAGCATCCTCGACATCGGTGGCCGCAAGGTCGGCGGCGAGCACTTCGCGCTCATCGCCGGCCCGTGCACCGTGGAGTCGCGCGACCAGGTGCTGAGCACCGCCGACGTCGTGAACGCCGCCGGCGCCACGATGTTCCGCGGCGGTGCGTACAAGCCGCGCACGAGCCCATACGCGTTCCAAGGCCTCGGTGTAGAGGGTCTTCGCCTGCTCGCGGAGGCGAAGGAGCGAACGGGCTTGCCGATCGTCACGGAGCTCATGGACGCACGTGACCTGCCGGCGGTCCTCGAGGTCGCCGACGTCATCCAGATCGGCGCACGCAACATGCAGAACTACTCGCTGCTCAGCGAGGTCGGGCGCTCCGGCTGCCCGGTGCTCATCAAGCGCGGCCTCTCGAGCACGCTCGAGGAGCTGCTCATGGCCGCCGAGTACGTCCTCAAGGAGGGCAACGAGAACGTACTGCTCTGCGAGCGCGGCATCCGCACGTTCGAGACCGCCTACCGCTTCACGCTCGACCTCACGGCGGTGCCGGTGCTCAAGGAGCTCACGCACCTGCCGGTGATCGTCGATCCCAGCCACGCCGCCGGCCGCCGCGCGCTCGTCGAGCCGCTGTCGCTGGCCGCGGCCGCCGTGGGCGCGGACGGCATCATCGTCGAAGTGCATCCGGAGCCCGACGAGGCGATCTGCGACGGCCCGCAGCAGCTGCGCAACGACGCGTTCGCCGACTACGCGGCCCGCGTCGAGCAGGCGGCCGCCGTCGCCGGCAAGATCCTGCAGCACGCCACCGTCTGACGCGAGTGCGCGTCGCGGTCCTCGGGCTCGGGTTGATCGGCGGGTCCGTGGGCCTCGCGGCGCGTGAGCGCGCCGGTGCGCTCGTCACGGGCTGGGATCCCGATCCCGGCGTCCGTGACGCGGCGCTCGAGCGCGGCGCCGTCGACGCGGTCGCGGAGACGCTGGACGAGGCGCTGGGCGACGCGGAGGCAGCGTTCGCCGCGGCGCCCGTGGACGTGCTCGGCGACCTCGTCGCAGCCACACTGCGCGCCGCCGGACCGGAATGCGTCGTCAGCGACGTCGGGTCGGTCAAGGCTCCGGTCGTGGCCGCGGCCGCGGGGGACCCCCGCTTCGTCGGCGGGCACCCGGTCGCGGGGGCCGAGGCGGCCGGCGTCGCGCATTCGCGCGGGGATCTCTTCGACGGCGCCGTCTGGTATCTCACGCCGGGCGCGCGGACCGACGGCGTGCTCTACGAGCGCCTGCACCGGCTCGTGGCCGTCCTCGGGGCGCGCCCTGAGGCCATCGAGCCGGACGTGCACGACCGGCGGATGAGCGTCGTCTCGCACCTCCCACACGTCGTCGCGAACCTGCTGGTCGACCTGGCCGCCCGAGAGCTGGAGGGCGGCGCGCCGGGGATCGGCGGCAGCTTCCGCGACGCGACCCGCGTCGCGGGTGCCAACCCGCGTCTGTGGTCCGGCATCTACGCCGCCAATCGCGACGCGCTGGGTGAGCAGATCGATGCGGCGATCGCCGGACTGACGGTCGCACGCGACGAGCTGCGGGCCGGCGGGGACCTGCGCGAATGGCAGGAGGCGGTCGCGCGCGACCGCCGCAGGCTCCTGGAGGAGCGCGCTGTCGGCGTGGCGCAGCGCGAGCTGCGCGTCGCAGTCACCAACCGGCCAGGCGTCGTCGCGGAGATCGCGCTCGCGCTCGGGCGCGGCGCGATCAACATCTCGGACATGTCGCTCGCGCCCTCGTGGGACGCGACCCAGGGCACGGTCTCGGTGTGGTGCGCGGCCGACCAGGCAGACCGCGCGGCGACGCTCGTCGGCGAACTCGGCTTCCATGTCGTGAGCTGATGGATCTCGACGTCGCCCCCGCCACCCGCCTGCGCGGCACCGTCGCCGCGCCCCCGGACAAGTCGATCTCCCACCGCGCCGCCATCTTCGGCGCGATGGCGTCCGAGCCGGTTCGCATCACCGGCTACCTCGACGCGGAGGACACGAACTCCACGCTCGCCGCGGTCGCCGCGCTCGGCGCGCTCGTGGACCGGCGCGACGACGAGATCGTCGTCCGGGGCGCCGGGCTGCGCGAGGCGCGCGAGACGCACGCCCCGATCGACGTCGGCAACGCGGGCACGCTCATGCGGCTGCTGCCGGGATGGCTGGCCGGGCAGGACGGCCGTAGCTTCACGCTGGACGGCGACGCTTCGATCCGCCGGCGCCCTGTCGACCGCATCGCCGAGCCGTTGCGCCGGATGGGCGCCGTGCTGGAGGCCACCGACGGCCGCTTCCCCCCGTTCACCGTGCGCGGTGCGCGGCTGCGGTCGATCTCCTACGACATGCCCGTCGCCAGCGCGCAGGTGAAGTCGTGCGTCCTCATCGCCGCGCTCGGCGCCGAGGGCCCCACGACGGTCACCGAGCCGCAGGCCAGCCGCGACCACACCGAGCGGATGCTGACCCGGCTCGGCGCCGCGGTCCACCGCAACGGGCGGCGGGTCACCGCCGTGCCGGTCGACGAGCTCGTCGGCGGGCACCTGCACGTGCCGGGGGATCCGTCCTCCGCCGCGTTCTGGCTCGCGGCGGGCGCGATCGTCGACGGCGCCGAGATCCGGGTCACGGGGATGGGGACGAACTGGACCCGGATCGGATTCGCGCGGATCCTGGAGCGGATGGGGGCGGACCTCGTCGGCGAGCTGGAGGCGCCCGACGGGGACGTCATCAGCCCGGAGGAGCCGGTCGGCGACATCGAGGTGCGCTCCGGGCCGCTGCGGGGGACGGTCGTCGAGGGGGAGGAGATCCCGCTGGCGATCGACGAGCTGCCGCTGGTCGGGCTGCTCGGCTGCTTCGCGGAGGGCGAGACGATCGTGCGCGGGGCCGCGGAGCTGCGCGTCAAGGAGTCCGACCGGATCGCGGCGGTCGTCGATGGTCTCAACGCTCTCGGCGGCGACCTCGAGGCGCTCCCGGACGGCTTCGTCGTCCGCGGCACCGGCGGCCTGCGCGGCGGCGTCATCGACGCCGCCGGCGACCATCGCACCGCGATGCTGGGCGCGATCGCCGGACTCGCGTCGCGCGAGGGCGTCCGGGTGGTCGGCATGGAGGCCGCCGCCGTGTCCTACCCCGGCTTCACGGCGGATCTCGAGCACCTGCAGGCATGACCACGCGCATACGGCTGGCGCTCCTGGCGGCCGTGCTGCTCGTGCTCTTCGTCGTGTTCGGCGTCCTGCGCGTCGTCTCGCAGGACGACGTGCAGTCCTGGATCGAGCCGCTGGGGGACTGGGGCGCGCCCGTCTACGCAGTGATCAGCGCGTTGCTGGGCTGCCTGCTCGTGCCCGGCCCGCTCCTCGCCGCGGTGAGCGGCGTGCTGTTCGGCGTCTGGCTGGGCTTCACCGTCACGCTCGCGTCGTCGGTGCTCGCGGCGATGATCGGGTGGGGGATCGGCCGCCGGACGGGCGAGATCGACGGACCGCACCGGGCGTTCCTGCAACGACGCGGACTGTGGGCCGTCGTGGTCCAGCGGCTGCTGCCCGGTATCCCGGACGCGCCGCTGAACTACGTCGCGGGAGCGGTCGGGGTGAAGCCGTGGGACCTCGCGCTGGGCACCGCGATCGGCGTCGCGCCGCGCGCCTTCGCGTACACCGCGCTGGGCGATGCGATCGGCGATCGCTCGACCGCGCAGCTGGTCGCGTCGCTCGTCCTGCTCGTCCTCACGGGGATCCTCGGGCTGGTCGTGGCGAAGCGCACCCTAAGCTGACGCCGCCCATGCTCATCGCGATCGACGGACCCGCAGGCGCGGGGAAGTCCACCGTCGCGCGCGCGGTCGCCCGCGCGCTCGGCTTCGAGTTCCTGGACTCCGGCGCCATGTACCGCGCTGCGGCGCTCGCCGCACTGCGCGGCGACGACCCGACCCGTGTCGCCGTGACGCTGGGGGAGCGGGTGCTGCTCGGCGACGAGGACGTGACGGACGAGATCCGCACGCCGGAGGTCACCGAGATGGCGTCGCAGGTGAGCGCGGACCCGGCGGTGCGCGAGGCGCTCGTCGACCGTCAGCGCGAGATCATCGCCGCCGGCGACCATGTCGCCGAGGGGCGCGACATCGGCACCGTCGTCTGGCCGCAGGCCGAACTGAAGGTCTTCCTCACCGCCACGCCGGAGGAGCGCGCCCGCCGCCGCGCGGAGCAGCTCGGGGCGGAGTACGGCGCGATCCTCGTCGAGCAGGGCATCCGCGACGAGCGCGACCGCTCACGCGAGCACTCCCCGCTGCAGCCGGCACCGGATGCCGTCGAGCTCGACACGACCGGGCTGAGCCTCGACGAGGTCGTGCAGCGCATCGTGGAGCTCGCGCGATGAAGGTCGCGATCGTCGGCTACCCCAACGTCGGCAAGTCGTCGCTCGTGAACCGCCTGTCGGGCTCGCGCACCGCCGTCGTGCACGAGCGCCCCGGCGTGACGCGCGACCGCAACGAGATCGCCACGGAGTGGAACGGCCGGCGCTTCACGCTCGTCGACACCGGCGGCATGGACGAGCACGACCTCGACCCGATCGCCGGATCGATCCGCGAGCAGGCTCAGGCCGCGCTGACCGACGCCCAGGCCGCCGTGCTCGTCATCGACGCCCGCGCGGGGGTGCGTCCCGGCGACGAGGAGGTCGCCGACATCCTGCGCCGCTCCAAGCTGCCCGTCCTCGTCGCGGCCAACAAGGTCGACGACGTGAAGGACATGCCGCTGGCCGATGACGCCTACCGCCTGGGGCTCGGCGACCCGGTCGCGGTCTCGGCGGCGCAGGGCCTCGGCACGGGCGACCTGCTGGACCGCATCGTGGAGCTGCTGCCCGAGGACGAGCCGGAGGCCGACGAGGACATCATCCGCCTCGCCGTGATCGGCCGGCCGAACGTCGGCAAGTCCTCGATGGTCAACAAGCTGCTCGGCCAGGAGCGCGTGATCGTGTCCGAGGTCGCGGGGACGACGCGCGACGCGATCGACCTCCCGCTGGAGGTCGACGGGCGCCACGTGATCCTCGTCGACACCGCGGGCCTGCGCCGCCAGGCGAAGGTCTCGCAGGATGTCGAGTACTACACGGCGCTGCGCTCCCAGCGGGCTGCGGAGCGCGCCGACGTGGCCATCGTCGTGTGCGACGCCACCGACGGCGTGACGTCGCAGGACTTCCGCGTCGCGGAGCTTGCGATGGGCGCGAACTGCTCGACCGTCATCGTGCTGAACAAGTGGGACGTCACGGAGATGGACGAGGGCGACCTCAACCACGAGCGCGCGAAGGTGAACCAGAAGCTGCGCCAGCGCCCGAAGGTCATCACCGCGAGCGCGAAGACCGGTCGCGGCCTGGAGCGGGTGCTCCGCGAGGCGATGGCCCTCGCCGACCGGGCGACGAACCGCGTCCCGACCCCGGAGCTCAACCGCTGGCTGTCGGAGACGCTGCAGGTGCGCCAGCCGCCGATGAAGCAGGGGCACCGCCTCAAGCTCATCTACGCCGCGCAGATCGGGGAGCGCCCGCCGCGCTTCGCGATCCAGGTCAACAACCGCGCGCGGGTCACCCGCGAGTACGCCTACTTCCTCGAGAACCGGCTGCGGGCGCGCTTCGGGCTCGACGGCGTCCCGGTGATCATCGACTTCAACGAGCGCAAGCAGCGGCGAAGCGAGCGCTAGCGGCCGCGCACGTACGCGGCGGCGTCCATCGGGCGCCCGCCCGGCGGCTGGACCTCCAGCAGCTCCAGGCCATGCCAGGTCAGCGGACCCTCGCCGGCGCGGGCGCGCAGGACGCCGAGCCAGGAACCGTCCTCGAGCTGGATGCGGGCACCGATGTGCGGGTGCAGCGCGCGGACGACCCGCTCGTTGACCTCCGGGGCCGCCTCGGGGTCCAGCGTGCGGTCCTCGGCCGTGATGCGCTCGGCGTACGTCACACCTGCGGCGGGCTGGTCGACCCACGGCGGGGGCTTCTCCAGGGCACGGGCGATCAGCGCTGCGCCGAGGCGCTGCAGCTGCGGCGCGAGCGTGCCGTACGTGTCCTGCGGACGGATCGGGATCGACTCGCTGAGGCACACCGGGCCGGCGTCGAGCTCCGCGACGAGGCGCATGATCGACACGCCGGTCTCGGCGTCACCGGCCATGATCGCGCGCTCGACCGGCGCCGCCCCGCGCCAGCGCGGCAGCAGCGACGGATGCAGGTTGAGCACGCCCCGGCTCAGGAGCGGCTCGCGGACGAGCGCGCCGTAGGCGCACAGCACGACGTCGCCGGCCGGCAGCTCGATGGCGTTCAGGTCCTCCGGCTGGAGCACGTCGATGCCCAGCTCGCGGGCGGCCTCGGCGACGGGCGGCGCCGCAAGCCGGCGACCGCGCCCCTTGGGCGCGTCCGGTCGCGTCACGACGAGCTCCGGCGCGGCCAGGAGCTTCAGCACCTCCGCGGCGAACGCTGACGTCCCGAGGTAGATCAAGCCGGCTGCATCTCGCGCAGCGCGCGCATCGCGGCCTTGCGCTGGTCCTTCGTCGTGCGGTCGAGGATGAGGACGCCGTCGAGGTGGTCGAGCTCGTGCTGGATCACGCGGGCCTCCAGGCCGGAGGCCTCGATCCGGATCTCCTCGCCGTACTCGTCGCGCGCCTTGACGCGGACATGGACGGGCCGCTCGACGTCGACGTGCACCGCGGGCAGGCTCAGGCAGCCCTCCTCGACCGTCTCCGTCTCCTGCCCGGACCACTCGATCTCGGGGTTGACGAGGGCGTTGAGTGGGCTCTCTGGCTCCACGCGGTAGACCAGCACGCGGTGGGACACTCCGACCTGGGGCGCCGCGAGCCCGATCCCCATGGCGTCGTGCATGAGCTGACCCATGCGCCTGACCTCATCGCGCAGCTCGTCGTCGAAGCGATCGACCTCGCGTGCGCGCGTGCGCAGGACCGGGTCGCCGAGCTTGCGGACGTGCGCGAGCGCCGCGCTGCGCCGCGCGCGGACCTCGGGGTCCAGCTCGTCCTGCTCGACCTGCTCTTCCTCGTCGACCTCGGCCATCCGTCCCAGTTTATTGGGGGTCGACGTCGACCGAGAGGGCGACGCCCTTCATGCGCACCGCGTCGACCGCGGCGCCGACCGAGCGGACCGCCGCGCGGCGCATCGTCGTCTTCAGCAGCAGCTGCGCACGCTCGCGGTTGCGCACCCGGAACAGCGGCGCGGGCCCCAGCACGGCCGCGTGCTCCACGCGCCTGGCGATCACGGTGGCCGCCTCCATCGCCCGCACCTGCTCCTCGGCCGAGCAGACGACCCGGATGAGCGTCGAGAACGGCGGATAGGCGAGCGCCTCGCGGCGGGCGAGCTCGCCCTCGAGGAACCCGTCGGCATCGTGGCGCGCGGCGGCCGCAATCGACGCGGCATCCGGCGCGAGGGTCTGCACGAGCACCGACCCGCTCGCCGCGCCCCGCCCCGCCCGGCCGGCGAGCTGGGCCACGAGCGCGAACGTGCGCTCCTCGGCGCGGAAGTCGGGGAAGCGCAGGGTCGCGTCGGCGTCGACGACGACCCCGAGGCCGACGTCGGGGAAGTCGTGGCCCTTGGCGACCATCTGGGTCCCCACGAGCACCGCGCGGTCGGCACGCTCGAACGCCTGCAGCACGGCCGACGGATCGCGCACGTCGGCGTCGAGGCGCAGGACGTCGTGGCCGAGCGTGAGCAGGTCGTGCTCGAGGCGCTCGGTACCGGTGCCGTGACGCGCGACGCTCACCGACCCGCACTCGCTGCACACCTGCGGGACGCGCTCGCGGTGACCGCAGTGGTGGCAGGCGAGCGTCGCGCCCGCGCGGTGCAGGACGAGCGAGACGTCGCAGTTCGGGCAGCTCCACGCGTGACCGCAGGCGCGGCAGTCGACGAAGTTCGACCACCCGCGGCGGTTGAGGAGCACGATCGCCTTGCGTGCGTCGGCCAGCGCGTGGACCGTCCGCGGGTGCAGCGCGCCGTCCGTGCCGCGCATGTCGACGATCTCGACGGCGGGGAGCGACTGGCCGTCGACGCGGCGGGGAAGCCGCAGGCGCCGCAGCGCGCGGACGCTCTCGGGGCGCGGCGTCGCGCTGCCGACGAGCAGGACGGCATCGTGATCGGCCGCGCGCTTCCAGGCGACGCGCCGGGCGTCGTAGCGCGGGTCGCCCTCATGCTTGTAGGACGCGTCGTGCTCCTCGTCGACGACGACGAGGCCGATGTCGGCGATCGGCGCGAACACGGCCGAGCGAGGCCCGACGCAGACCCGGGCCTCGCCGGAGTGCAGCCGGTGCCACTCGTCGCGGCGCTCACCGGCCGACAGCTTGGAGTGCAGGACGGCGACCGTGTCGCCGAAGCGGTCGACGAAGCGCGACACGATCTGCGGCGTCAGCGCGATCTCGGGCACGAGCACGATCGCCCCACGGCCGCGGTCCAGTGCCGCGGCGGCCGCCCGCAGGTACACCTCGGTCTTGCCCGACCCGGTCACGCCGTGCAGCAGCAGTCGCGCCGGATCGCGCTCGGCGATCGCCGTCTCGATCTCCACGAGCGCTGCGACCTGGTCGGGCGTGAGCTCGGGTCTTGCCCGGCGCGCGCCGACGGTCGCGTGCTCGGGAGCCCGCCGGACCGCGCGGCGCTCGAGCCGGACGAGCCCACGGCGCTCCAGGCGCCGCAGCGCCGGGAGGTCGCCGCCGGCCACCCGGGCACGCTGCACCGAGGCGAGCAGCCCCGCCTGGCGCGGCGTCAGCCCCTCTCCCTCGCCGGTCGCCTCCGCCCACCACGCCATGCGGGCCTTCGCGCCCGCCTGCGGCGAGACGAGCGACAGGCCCCGTGCCGGCGTCGAGCAGTACTCGGCGGCGATCCAGCTCGCCAGCTCCACGAGGTCGACCGGCAGAACGGCCTCCAGGATCTCCCGGGGCGCGACCAGCCGGTCGTCGTCGACCTCCGATTCGTCGGCGAGGCCGACGACGACGCCGACGACGTCGCGGTGGCCGAAGGGGACGACGAGCATCGTCCCCACGTCGACCCCGTCCGGCCGCAGGTAGTCGAACGGCCCGCGTAGCGCGCGGGCCGTGGTGATGGGCTCGACCCTCACGACCCGCGGCACCCGATCAGTGTCCAACATGGGGCGGCTAGCCTCGGATCGGTCGTGCTGGCTTCCAGCCAATCAGTCACACCGGCCCGTCAAGCCGCCTTCGCCGTGCTGCGCCGCGTGGCCGAGCAGGGCGCCTACGCCGACCGTGCCCTGCATGCGGAGGCGCGCGACCTCGTGGGCAGGGAACGGGCGTTCGCCCGCCAGCTGACGTTCGGCACGATCCAGCGCCTCGGCACGATCGACCACCACATCGCCGAGCTCGCGCGGCCCGTCGGCCGGCTGGACCCGGCCGTCGCCGCCGCCCTGCGGCTCGGCCTGTACCAGCTGCTGTTCCTCGACGGCGTCCCCGACCATGCCGCGGTGACCGAGAGCGTCGAGCTCGCCAAGTCCGAGGGCGAGAGCCGCGGCGGCCACCGGCTCGTCAACGCGGTCCTGCGCCGGGCGGCCCGCGAGCGGCCCGGGCTGCCCGGCGACGCGACGCCCGCGGACGCCGCGATCCACCACTCCCAGCCGCGGTGGATCGTCGATCTCTGGTGGGAGCAGTTCGGCCCCGATGAGGCGCGCGCGATGCTGGCGTCGACGAACCGGCCCGCCGAGCTCGCGCTGCGCGTCAACACACTCGTCACCGATCCCGAGTCGCTCGCGAACGCGCTGCCGGTCCCCACGCGTCCAGCGCTCGAGCTGCCGGACGAGGGCCTGGTGGTCGAGGGGCCGTTCGACGCCCACAGCCACCCGCTGTTCGCCGCCGGCGCGTATCAACCGCAGTCGCGCGCCTCGATGCGCGTCGCACCGGCGCTGGACCCGCAGCCGGGCGAGCGCATCCTCGACCTGTGCGCGGCGCCGGGTGGGAAGACCACCCACATGGCCGCCCGCATGGGTGATCGGGGCACGATCATCTCCGTCGAGCGCCACCCGGGGCGGGCGAAGGCGCTGGCCCGGACCGTGACCCGGCTGCGCGCGAGCTCCGTGCAGGTCACCACCGCCGACGCCGAGCAGCTGAACTTCCCCCGCGAGTTCGACCGCGTCCTGATCGACCCGCCGTGCTCGGGCCTCGGCACGCTGCAGGGCCACCCCGACCTGCGCTGGCGGATGACGCCCGAGCGCATCGAGGAGCTCTTCGCGCTGCAGGTCCGCATCCTCGAGCGCGGGCTCGGAGCGCTGCGCCCAGGGGGCACGCTCGTCTACAGCACGTGCACCCTCACGCGGCGCGAGAACGAGGACGTCCTCGCCGCGCTCGGCGTGAAGCCCGTCTCGCTGCAGCGCACGCTGCCGCACCTGGACGGCACGGAGGGTTTCACGATTGCGTTGCTGAGCCCCTGATGCGGCAGGATGGGGGCATGGATCTCGGCCCCATCTGCCCAGGCTGCGGAGAACCGTGGCTGCGGCCGACGAACCTGCCGGGTCGCTACCGCTGCGTGAACTGCCTGCATCGCTTCGAGCTCGTCTCCGTCTGCCCCCAGTGCGGGGAGCATTCGACCATCGTGCGCATGTCCAACACGGAGATCATGCGCTGCGTCCACTGCGACTCCTCGATGCTGCAGCCGATATGAGCAAGGTCCGCGTCGTGCCCTCGATCCTGTCGGCCGACTTCGCGAGCCTGGGTGACCAGGTCCGCACCGTCGTGCACGCAGGCGCGAGCGTGATCCACGTCGACGTGATGGACGGGCACTTCGTCCCCCCGATCACGCTCGGCCCGGTCGTGGTCGGGGCGCTGCGCGACGCGCTGGCCGACGACGTCTTCCTCGACTGCCACCTCATGATCGAACGCCCGGAGCGCCAGATCGACGAGTTCGTCCGCGCGGGCGCCGACGGGATCACGATCCACGCCGAGGCGACGCCGCACCTGCACAGCGTCCTGGCGCAGATCCGCGAGGGCGACTGCCGCGCCGGCCTCGCCTGCAACCCCGGGACGCCGATCGCCTTCCACGAGACGCTGCAGGGCTTCTACGACCTCGCGCTGATCATGACCGTCAACCCCGGCTGGGGCGGTCAGGCGTTCATCCCGCAGATGCTCGGGAAGGTTCGCACGCTCCGCACGCTGCTCGGCGCCGACGCGGTCATCGAGGTCGACGGCGGCGTCGATGCCGAGACGGCCCGTCCATGCGTCGAGGCGGGTGCCACCTGGCTCGTGGCGGGTTCCGCGATCTACGGCGGAGAGGACCCCGCACTGGCGTACAACCAGATCGCCACAGCGGCGGAGTGGGGATAGCCGTACCGGGGTCTCCACCCGTTCGGGTCATCATCAATCCTGTGGCGCACACCGTGCTCATCGTCGACGATCACCCGAGCTTTCGGGCGACTGCGCGGATGCTGTTGGAGCTCGAGGGCTACGAGGTCGTGGGCGAGGCGCCGGACGGCCTCAGCGCGGTGGAGGAAGCACGGCGCTTGCAGCCAGATCTCGTCCTCCTCGACGTGAACCTCCCCGACATCGACGGCTTCGACGTCGCAGCCAGGATCACGATCGACGACGGCGCCCCTGCCGTGGTGCTGATCTCGAGCCGGGAGGGGGCGGACTTCGGGCCCCTCATCCGCCGCAGCGGCGCCAGGGGCTTCATCGCCAAGGCCGACCTCTCGGGGTCGGCGATCGAGGAGCTCCTCGCGTGCGGGTGAGCGGGCTGCGCCCGGCGCTCGCCGCCATCGCGGTGATCGGCGCTCTCCTCACCGCCATCGCCGTCGCGCTCTGCCTCACCGGCAACCACGTCAGCGCTCGCGGCGTCGGCGCCGCCATCACCTTCGCCGTCATGGCCGGCTACATCGGCACCGGCCTGTTCGCATGGTCGCGCCGCCCGCACAACCGGACGGGCATGCTGATGACGGCGGTCGGCTTCGCCTACTTCCTCTCGTCGCTCACGTCCTCCAACGACAACCTCGTCTTCACGATCGGTCTGCTGCTGGCCAACGTGTTCCTGGTCGTCGCGCTGCACATGGTGCTGGCCTTCCCGACCGGGCGCCTGGCGACCCGGGGCCTGCGACAGCTCATCGGCATCGCCTACGGGGTGTCGGTCCTGCTGCAGCTCGCCTTCATGCTCGTGACGCCGGACGCCTGCCCGGAGTGCTCGCCCGCGACGCCGGACAACCTGTTCGCCGTCACCGACTCGGGCACGGTCTCCGACATCGTGATGATCGTCGCGTCCGCGGCGGCGACGGGCATCCTGGCCGCGTCCGCGACCGTTCTCGTGCGACGCTGGCGGGCCGCGACGGCCCCGGCGCGCCGAGCCCTGGGCCCGGTTCTCTTCACCGGCCTCGCGCTGATCGCGGCGCTCACCGCCCTGTTCGCGGTCCAGGCGATCGACAGCTCCGGCCCCGTCGTCGACGTGGCGTCGATCCCGGCGCTGCTGGCGTTCGCGGCGCTGCCGTTCGCGTTCCTCGCCGGCCTGCTGCGCAACCGGTGGACCCGCGCCGGCGCGGTCGGCGAGCTCGTCGAGCGGCTGGGCGTCGAGCGGGCGTCGCTCACCGAGACGCTCTCGGACGCGATGGGCGATCCCACGCTGCGCCTCGCCTACTGGCTCCCCGAGCCCGAACGGTTCGTCGACGCGAACGGGCGCACCGTCGACGTCCCCGGGCCCGACGATCCCGCACGGGCCACGACCATGGTCGACCGCGACGGCGAGCGCATCGGGGCCCTCGTGCACGACCGCTCGCTCTGCGAGGAGCCCGAGCTCGTCAGCGCCGCCTCCGCGGCCGCCGCGCTGGCGATGGCCAACGAGCGCCTCGAGGCCGAGCTGCGCGCCCGGCTGGAGGATCTCAGCGAGTCGCGGGCCCGTCTCATCCAGACGGGGCTGGCCGAGCGCCAGCGCCTGGAGCGCGATCTGCACGACGGCGCCCAGCAGCGGCTCGTCGCACTGTCGCTGCAGGTGCATGTCGCGCGCGCCAAGCTCACGAGCGACCCCGAGGCCGCGGGCGCCATCCTCGACCGTGCGCGCGACGAGCTTCGCCTCGCCCTCGAGGAGCTGCGCGAGCTCGCGCGGGGCATCCACCCGGCCGTGCTCACCGATCGCGGCCTGGGCGCCGCGATCGCCGGTCTCGCCTCCCGCTTCCCGATGCCGATCAAGGTCCTGTCGACGCCGCTGGCGCGCCTGCCCACCGCGGTCGAGGCTGCCGCCTACTTCGTTGTCGCCGAGTCGTTGGCGAACATGGCCAAGCACGCAGGCGCGTCGCGGGCCACGGTGCGTGTCGCGCGCCAGAACGGCGTTGCCCTGGTCGAGGTCCACGACGACGGATGTGGCGGCGCGTCGTTCGATGCGGGCAGCGGGCTCAAGGGCCTCGCGGATAGGCTCGCTGGTCTCGACGGCCGTCTCGAGGTCGTCAGTCCGCCCGGTGAGGGCACAACCGTCCGAGCGAGGATCCCATGCGAGTCGTCGTAGCCGAGGACAGCGTCCTGCTGCGCGAGGGCGTCGTGCGCCTCCTGCAGGACGCCGGGATGGACGTCGTCGGCACCGCCGGCGACGCCGAGGACCTGCTGCGAAAGGTCCGCGCCCACAAGCCCGATGTCGCGCTCGTCGACATCCGGATGCCGCCCACGCAGACGGACGAGGGCCTCCGCGCGGCCGCGACCATCCGGGCCGAGCAGCCGCAGACCGGCGTGCTCGTGCTCTCGCAGTACGTGGAGGAGGCCTACGCGCTGGAGCTGCTCGCCGACAACGCCGAGGGCGTCGGCTACCTGCTCAAGGACCGCGTGGCCGATGTCGAGCGTTTCGTTGACAGCGTGCGTAGGGTCGGCGAAGGCGGCTCGGCACTCGATCCCGAGGTCGTCGCGCGACTCGTCGGGCGCCGGCGGCGGGAGGACCCGCTCTCGGCCCTCAGCCCGCGCGAGCGCGAGGTGCTCGGCCACATGGCCGAGGGCCGCTCCAACCACGGCATCGCCGAGGCGCTCGTCGTCACCGAGCGAGCCGTGGAGAAGCACGTGACCAGCATCTTCACCAAGCTCAACCTGCCCCCTGCCGAAGATGACCACCGGCGCGTGCTCGCCGTGCTCACCTACCTGCGCTCCTCATGACCGACATCGTCTCCGCCACCGACCTCAGCCGCCGCTACGGCGAGGGAGAAGCAGCCGTCAACGCCCTCGACGGCGTCACCGTCGGGTTCCCACGTGGCGACTTCACGGCGATCATGGGTGCCTCGGGCTCCGGCAAGTCGACCCTCATGCACTGCCTCGCGGGCCTCGACACGCCCACGGGCGGGAAGGTCGTCATCGACGGCGTCGAGCTCGGCACGCTCAACGACGCGAAGCTCACCGCGCTGCGCCGCGACAAGATCGGCTTCATCTTCCAGGCGTTCAACCTCCTGCCGGTCCTCACGGCGGAGGAGAACCTGACCCTCCCGCTGACGCTCGCCGGCAAGAAGGCCGACGACGGCTGGGTCGACCAACTCATCGAGACCGTCGGCCTGGGCGACCGCCGCACCCACCGGCCGTCCGAGCTCTCCGGAGGCCAGCAACAGCGCGTCGCCGTCGCCCGTGCGCTCGTCCACAAGCCGGCGGTCGTCTTCGCCGACGAGCCGACCGGCAACCTGGACTCCAAGGCCTCGGCGGAGGTGCTGAACCTGCTCCGCCGAGCGGTCGACGAGTTCGGCCAGACCGTCGTGATGGTCACGCACGACCCCGAAGCCGCAGCGATCGCCGACCGGCTCATCGAGCTGGCCGACGGGCGCATCGTGCGCGACGAGGCCGTCGTCGCCGCGTCGCGATGACCAGGTACGTCTTCCGGGGCCTGGGCGCGCGCAAGCTGCGCACGGCGCTCACGGCGCTCGCCGTCGTGCTCGGCGTCGCGATGATCTCGGGCACCTACGTCCTCACGGACACGATCGACAAGGCCTTCTCCGACGTCTTCCAGACCGCGAGCCAGGGCGTCGACGTCTCGGTCACGGGCGCCAAGCCCGCGGGTTTCGGCAGCGACCAGACCTCGCCCCCGATCGAGGAGTCGCTCGTACCCAAGGTGCAGGCCGTCGACGGCGTCCGCGTCGCCGAGCCGGGCGTGTTCCAGCAGGTGTCGATCCGCGACAAGAAGGGCGACAGCATCGGCGCGGGCGGCGCTCCGAACTTCATCTCGTCCAAAAGCAATCCGCCGTTCAACGCCTTCCGCTACGTCCAGGGTGCCCCGCCGAGGACCGACGACCAGGCCGCGCTGGACCAGAAGACCGCCGATGACAAGGGCTTCAAGGTCGGCGACCAGGTGACCGTGGTCGGTCTGCCGGGCGCGAAGCGCTACACGGTCACGGGGATCGCCAAGTTCGGCACCGAGTCGTCGCTGGCGGGCGCGGCGGTCGCGATCACGACGCTGGCCGAGGCGCAGCGGATGGCGGGCTATCAGGGGAAGGTCGACTCGATCTCGGTCGCCGCCGACCCCGGCGTGGCCCCGACCGAGCTGAAGACCCGCGTCACGGCCGCGCTCGCCGGCGATCGCGTCACGGTCCGCACCGGCAAGGAGGAGGCCGACCGCCAGGCCAACGACCTCCAGGACCAGCTCTCGTTCCTGCAGACCGGCCTGCTCGTCTTCGCTGGCATCGCCGTCTTCGTCGGCGCGTTCGTCATCTACAACACGTTCTCGATCACCGTCGCGCAGCGCACGCGCGAGCTCGCGCTGCTGCGCACGCTCGGCGCGAGCCGGCGTCAGGTGCTGCGGTCGATCGTCATCGAGGCGCTCGTCATCGGCTTCTGCGCCGCCGTGGCCGGGTTGCTGGGGGGCCTGCTCATCGCCCAGGGCCTCCAGGCCCTGTTCAAGGCCGTCGGCGCCGATCTGCCCGACACCGGCTCGGTCATCAAGTCGCGGACGATCATCGTCGCGCTGCTCGTCGGCACCCTCGTGACCGTCGTGGCGAGTCTCGCGCCCGCGCTGCGCTCCACGCGGATCGCCCCGGTCGTCGCGCTGCGCGAGGGCCTCGTCGAGCAGCGAGGCGGCGGTCGCGTGCGCACGATCATCGCGGTGCTGCTGGGCGTGCTCGGCATCGCGTTGCTGCTCATCGGCCTGTTCGGCAGCGCGTCGGGCGGGTCCGCCGCAGCGCTCATGGGCCTCGGGGCGCTCGTCGTCTTCCTGTCCGTCGCGATGCTCAGCCCGCTCCTCGTACGACCGCTCGCGGCGCTCGTCGGGCGGCCGCTGCAGGCGGTCTTCGGTATCACCGGGCGCCTGGCGCGGGAGAACACGCTGCGCAACCCCGGCCGCACCGCGGTCACGGCGGCCGCCCTGATGATCGGCGTGGCGCTCGTCGCGTTCGTGGCTATCTTCGCCGCCGGCCTCCGCGGGTCCATCGACCGCTCCGTGGACGGCACGTTCCCGGCCGGCAACCTCATCGTGGTCAACCAGGACGGCTTCACGCCCGTGTCCCAGGAGGCGGCGACCGCCGTCCGGGAGGTCCCGGGCGTCGACAACGTCGCCGCCGTGCGCTTCGCGTCGGCCAAGGTCCAGGGTCGCGCCGGCACGAGCCCGGTCATCGGCATCGACACCGGCGCCGCCAGCTCGCTGTACAAGGCGGAGTGGAAGGAAGGGTCGCCCGCGACGTTCCAGCAGCTCGGTGACGACGGCGTGGTGGTCGATGCCAACAGCGGGGTCGGCAAGGGCAAGAAGGTGGGCGACAAGCTCGTGCTCACGACGCCCACGGGCGAGCAGGTGACCTACACGATCAAGGGCCTGCTCGACGCGGGCGACTTCTCGCTGCTGGGCGGCGGGATCGTCGTGCCCAACGACCGGCTGTCGCGTGACTTCAACGTCAAGGGCGACGCGTTCGTCTTCGTGGACTTCGCGAACGGCGCGAACGCCGCTCAGACCCGCGCGGCGATCGACGAGACGCTGGCCACCCGGTTCCCCAACGCGGAGAGCCAGAGCCGCCAGGAGTTCAAGGACAGCCAGAACGCGCAGATCACCCCGCTCCTCATCCTCATCTACGTGCTGCTCGCGCTCTCCGTGCTCGTGTCCCTGTTCGGGATCGTCAACACGCTCGCGCTCTCGACGTACGAGCGGACGCGAGAGCTGGGCATGATGCGTGCGATCGGCACGTCCCGTCGCCAGGTGCGCAGCATCGTGCGCCAGGAGGCCGTGATCACCTCGCTCATCGGTGCGTTGCTCGGCGTCGTGCTCGGGGTGCTGTTCGCGCTGCTCATCTCCCGCCCGCTCGCCGACGAGGGCTTCACGCTGACGTTCCCGATCGGCACGCTGATCCTGCTCCTCGTGCTCGCCGCTCTGTTCGGCGTGCTCGCCGCGATCGGGCCCGCGCGTCGAGCCGCCCGGCTCGACGTGCTCCGCGCCCTCGCGTACGAGTAGCGCGGTCACCGGCTGTCCAGCGCCCGCGTCGCGCCACGGATCGCGAGCATCCGCGCGAGGCGCGGCGCAGACACGCCGTAGGCGCGCGCTGCGCGGTCGAGCAGGTCGTACTCCTCGTCGCTCACCCGGAAGTTGACCTGGCGGATGTTGCGCCGGACCACGGCGCGCGACACCACCGGGACCGGCGGCGGTGCGGACTCCGCGAGAGCCGCCCGGCGCCGGCTGTGGGCGTCGGCGCCGAGCTGGTGGAGCACCCACTGCGCCGCGACGTTGTCCTCGTGCGTCTTCGTCGTGGCCACCGCCCGGCTGCGGACGTGCGGCTCGCACCAACCGAGCACGTCCTTCCACTCGCTCTTCGGGATGGCGTCGAGGTCGGGCACCAGGTCGCCGTTGCTGACGCACGCGACCGGGAACGGGGGAGAGATGTCGTCGTAGATGTCGTCGTCGGAGTCGAGGGCGAAGACGTTCAGGGCCATGGCCGAAGCATCGACGGGTGCGACAGGGATCCACCGCGCTGCGGCCGGATCGGCACGAAGTCGTCACGCTCGCGCAACACCCCACCGAGGGGTCCTCCCGACGCGCTCGCAGGTGGCCAGCACCCGTGCTAGCCACCTGCGAGCGCGTCGGGAGGAGGGACTGTGGAGACGGGGTCGGCGGCGCCCAATAACGAGCTCGGCCTGGACGCATGATCGACGGGGCTACGCATCCGAGCCGCGCCAACCGATCTGTCTCGTGATGCCGACGCGACTCCCTCCGATGCCGCAGGCCTCACAGGAGCTCCCGTCCGCCCCCGAGCTGCTGGCCAGCGTCGCCGATGCGTTCTTCACGGTGGACGCCGACTGGCGCTTCACATTCGTCAACGAGGCCGCCGAGCAGCTCCTGGCGTCGCGCGGGCCGGACCTCCTGGGAGAGATCGCCTGGGAGGCGTTCCCCGACGCAGTGGGCAAGCGGCTGAGAAGCGCGCTGCCGAGAGCGCACGTGGGCGGGCGGCGCGAGGCGTTCACCGAGTTCCACCTGCAGTCCGGCAGATGGCTCGCCATCCAGATCGTCCCGCAGCGCGCCGGCCTGTCGGTCCTCGTCCATGACGTCAGCTCGCTGAAGTTCGCGGAACGCCGCTCCGCCAGGCTGGCCGAGACGCAGGCGCTCCTGCGTCAGGTGGCCACGGCCGTCGCGGGAGGCCGGCCGATGGCGTCGGTCTTCGAGCTGCTGTGCGAGCGGACCGCGAGGGTGTTCGACGCCCATAGCTGCTGGGTCGTGCGCTTCGCGGACGACGGCGCCGCCACCGTCGTCGGTGCCGCCGCCCCCGTCGGCGAGCCGCTGCTGGCGGTCGGGTCAGCCGCGGCCGCGCGAACCGGGGGACGGCTCGCCTCGGTCAGAGAGACAGGTCGGCCCGTGAGCGGCCGTACGGGCGGGCACCTGCGGCAGGGCGGCCTTCTCTCCGTCGCAGTGGTGCCCGTGCGCCTCTTCGGGCGCATCTGGGGCGCGCTGTCCATCGGATGGCGCGAGGACGACGTGGACGCATCCGAGACGCTCTCGCTCCTGGGTGACCTCGCCGAGCTGGCCGGCATGGCGCTCGGGAACATGCAGGCGCAGGCCACCATCGAGCACCAGGCGCTCACCGACGGCCTGACCGGCCTTCGGAACCTGCGCAGCTGCCAGCAGCGTCTCGACGACGGCGTCAGCCGTGCGCGCCGTCACGGGCACCCGCTGACCCTCGCGCTCGTGGACGTCGACCACTTCAAGGACGTCAACGACGGCTTCGGCCACGTCGTCGGCGATCGTGTGCTCAGAGCCGTCGCAGGCGCGCTCGGCGGCGCGGGCCGCGACGAGGACTTCGCCGCGCGCATCGGCGGCGACGAGTTCGCGCTCGTCCTGGACGGCATCGACTCCGCGGCCGCGATGACCGTGGCCGAGAACGTGCGCCGGCGCATCGCCGCGATCGACGAGCCCGGCCTCCCGCCCGTCACGGTGTCGATCGGCCTGTGCGACTGGTCGGCCGGGCAGACGCGCGAGGACCTCCAGCGTTGCGCCGATGACGCGCTGTACTGGGCCAAGCTGCACGGTCGCAACGGCGCGTCCGCCTACGACGCAGCGGTGATGGACCACGCGTACGGCGAGCAGCGCGCCGTCGATCTACGCCGGGCCCGGAACACCGGCTCCGTCGGCGTGTCCGCCGGCATCGGCTCCTGCGCCGTGCACCACGTCGAGATCGAGGCCGCCCGCGACTACCTGCTCGCGGTCACCTCGAGCATCGCCTCCGGGCTGCTCAGCTGCGACCGCGACGGGATCGTCACGTACGCCAACGACCTCGCCGGCGTCCTGCTGCGCCGCTCGCTCGACGATCTCGTCGGCCTGCCGCTGCACGCGGCCGTGTACGGCGAGGCGCAGCGCGGAGCAGGTACGCCGCCGCTGGAGGGCGCGGTCGGCGCCGTCCGCTGCCAGAACGACGTCTTCGCCTGTGGGGACGGCGGGTCGCTGCAGGTGTCTTGGACGTCGACCGAGCTTCCGCACGGGCCCTATGGCGACGGGCGCGTCGTCGTCTTCGCCGGCAACAGCTCGACCCGGGCCCAGGAGGCGCAGCTGCTGCGCGAGGCCGACGCCCTGCGCTGGGCGGTCCGCATCCGCGGAGCACTCGAGGCGGATGACTTCGTCGTCCTCGCGCAGCCCATCGTCGTCGCGGAGGACCACGCGATCGCCGGGCACGAGCTGCTCATCCGCATGCGCGACGGGCACGGTGGGCTCGTGCCGCCCGGCGACTTCCTACCGGCCGCCGAGGAGCACGGCCTGATGGCCGACATCGACGCGTGGATGATCACCCACGCGCTGGCGCACGCCCGTCAGGGGATGCCGGTGCACGTGAACCTCTCGGCGCAGTCGGTCGGCGGCCCGAGGATCCTCGACCAGCTCGGCGAGGCGCTCAGCGCGAGCCCGGAGATCGGGCCGCTCGTCACCATCGAGCTGACCGAGACGGCGCTGCTGGCCAGCGCCGAGGCGGGCCGTGCGTTCGCGACGGCCGTCCGGCGCCTCGGGTGCCGGCTCGCGCTCGACGACTTCGGCACCGGCTACAACTCGTTCGGCCGCGTCAAGCACCTCCCGATCGACGAGCTCAAGATCGACACGCAGTTCGTCCGCGACCTGCTGACCGACCCGGTGAGCGAGAGCGTCGTCACGTCGATGGTCAGCCTGGCGAACGCCCTCGGGGTGCGGACGGTCGCGGAAGGCGTCGAGGACCAGCCCACGGCAGCGCGCCTGCGCGCGATGGGTGTGACGCACCTCCAGGGCTACCACTTCGGCCGCCCGGCGCCGTTGGCTCAGGCCGCGCGTCGGTAGAGCAGCGCCAGCCCGCCGCAGAGCAGCGCGGCGGCGCCGAAGTAGCCGACCTCGGCCCTCAGCAGCTCGTCATGCACGATCGGCGTGAACATCCAGCCGAGGAACAGAGCGGCGGCCACCAGCCACGCGATGGCCGCGTACGCCGTCTGGCCGCGGGCCAGCGCGGCCTGGTTGAGCGTCCCGGCCGCCAGGTGGCACCCGACGCCCAGCGCCAGGATCGCCAGACCGCCCCGCCCGTAGTCGTAGTCGACGTCGAACAGCACGCTCAGCGCGAACGGCCCGATGATGAACAGGCCGAGCGCGACGGAGAGCGCGAAGACGGCGATCGCCGTCAGGGTGACGCGGATCGCGCGCCCGAACTCCGCGCGGCCGGCGGTTGCCTGCAGCGTCGCGAGATGGGGGAGGAGGGTCCCCTGGATCGCCTGGAACAGCTGCAGCGGCGCCCGCGCGATGAGCAGCACGCTGAACACGACACCGGCGAGCGCAGCGTCCGTCGCGGTTGCGTCGACCGACAGGACCGCGCCGTTGACGAGCGTCTGCTCGGCGAGCATCACGGCGAGGACGCTCAACGCGAACCCGGCGCCGTGGCGCAACGTCAACCCACCCTCGGCCTGCTCGACCGCCTCGAGGTCGACGTTTGGGTCCTTGCGGCTCCAGGCGAGCGGCACGACGAACAGCGACACGCAGGGCGCAGCCGCCATGCCCAGCGCGACGGCCGCCTGACCGTGGGTGAGCCCGACGACTGCTGCGACGGCGAACAGGAAGCGCGAGCACGACTCGAGCAGGACAAGACCGCCGTACAGCGCGAAGCGCTGATGGCCGGCCAGCCACCCGCGTGCGAAGTAGCTCGCCGCGTACGCGAGCACGCCGCCGACGAGGATCCAGTACAGCGCCGCGGAGCCGTCGAACACGTTGTCCTGGACCGGCTGGCGGACGGCGAGGGCGATGATGAGGAAGACGAGCGCGAACGTCGCCTGGATGAGCAGCGGGATGCCGAGCGGGTGGCCGGTGTGCAGGCCCCGCGCGCGGCGCTCGGCGATCGTGCGCGACAACAGCTGCTCGATCGGCCGGTAGATCACCGACACGATCACGAACATCACGGCCCACAGCAGCGCGATGTTCTTGTACTCCACCTCGCTGAGCGCGTAGGACGCGACGGAGAAGTACGCGAAGGTGACGACGCCCGTCGTCGCGATGCCGATCGAGAGGACCCGGGCGCCCCGGGCGTACGAGGTCTTCTGCGCGCTCAGGAGACGTCCACGAGGCACATGGTCCACGGGAAGGGCGAGCGTGCCTCGACGACCCGCCCATGGCGGTTCAGGAAGGCGACGAAGTCCCGCTTGGACCAGTGGTTCACGTGTCCCGGGGTGTTCCCGAGGTCCTTCACGTACGCCCCGCGCGCCACGTTGAGTCCGCGCCAGAGCGGCTCACGCGGCACGGACACGAGCAGGTAGCGGGAAGCGACGCGCGCCATCTCCGCCACGGTGACCTCGGCGTCGGGCACGTGCTCGAGCACCTCGATCGCGGCGGCCAGCTCGAACTCGCCGTCGGCGAACGGCAGGTTCTCGGCCTTCATGACCTGGTAGGAGAGGTTGGGCTCCTGCCGCTGCTCCCACTCGGCGTGCAACAGCGGGTCGTCCAGGTCGATGCCGACCGCGCGGCCGCCCCGGATGCGCTGCGCCCACTTCTGCGTGAGCACGCCTTCACCGCAGCCGACGTCCAGGAACGTCGCCGGGGACGCCTTCGCCCACAGCGAGTCCAGCGTGTCCTCGAAGCCGCCCATGAGACGGCGGACGACCGGGTTGGTCGAGCCGTACTTGTCCAGGGTGTTGCCGGTGACCGTGCCTTCACGATCGACCGTGACCGTCGGCGTCATCCGAACCTCACCGCCTCGCGCTCCTCGGTCTTCCCGGTCGCCGCGCCCGACCCAGCGCCGGTCGTGGCGCCGCGGGTCGTGTGCTGCTGGCCCGGCTCGTAGTGGGACGGGTCGACGCCGAGCTGCAACTCGATGCGGCGGACGCGCTCGTAGACCCGCTGGGTCATCGTCCGCTGCGCGGACAGGATGTCGCCCAGCACGCCGAGCGCGCCGAGGAGCATCGCGGCGTTGAAGAGCACCGCGCCCAGGATCAGCGACTGGACGTGACCCGCGCTGTCGCCCTCGAAGATCGCGAAGTACGCCCACCGGCCCCAGACGATGGCCGCGACGAGCGCGATGATCGCCGCGATCGACATGAAGATGCGCAGCGGCTCGTAGTGCGAGTAGATGCGGAAGATCGACACCGCGTTGCGGCGCACGTACGACCACATCGACGGGAACAGACGCGACTCGCGCGTCTTCTCGTTCGTCCTGATGGGGACGTGGTCGATGGCGACGAGCAGCTTGCCCGCCTGGATGATCGTCTCCAGCGTGTAGGTGAACTTGGAGACGACCGCCATCTGGATCGCGGCCTCGCGGTTGTAGGCGCGGAAGCCGGAGGTGGTGTCGGGCACGTCGGTGTTCGACGCGCGGCGCACGACCTCGGAGCCGAGGCGCTGCAGGCGCTTCTTCAGCGGCGAGAAGTGCTCGATCTCCATGACCTGGCGATCGCCGACGACCATGTCGGCGTTGCCGGCGACGATCGGCGCGACGAGCTTCGGGATGTCCCGCGCGTCGTACTGGTTGTCGGCGTCGGTGTTGACGACGACATCGGCGCCGAGCTTGAGGCAGGCGTCCATCCCCGCCTGGAATCCGGCGGCCAGGCCCTTGTTGTTCGTGAGCCGGACGATGTGGTCGACACCCTGCTCACGCGCCACCTCGAGGGTGCGGTCGGTCGACCCGTCGTCGATGACGAGCCATTCGACGACGTCGAAACCCTCGACCTCACGGGGGAGATCGGCGAGCGTGTCGGGGAGCTGGAGTTCCTCGTTCCAGCAGGGGATCTGGATGATGAGCTTCATGCGTGCGGAGGGGGTGCCATGCTACTCGGCGTGTCGGCGCCGACGCTCTCACGGCCGCGTCCGGCGCGTCACGCGACCGACGGATCGTCGGGATGGCGGTCGCGTCTGACGACGCGCACCCTCGAATGGGTGGGCGCCGTCGTGGTGTCCGTCGGCGCCCTCGCGGGCTTCCTGCTGTACCCGACGTATCCCAACTACGACTCGATCTACAGCATGATCTGGGGTCGCGAGCTGCTCCACCTCGAGCCGCTCTCCTTCGAGGCCTACCGCGCCCCGACCGAGCATCCGCTGGCGATCCTCATCGGCGCCTTCGTGTCGTTGTTCGGCGGCAGCGCGGACCGCCTGTTCGTCGCGCTCATGGTCGCGAGCTTCGTCGCGCTCGTCTTCGGCCTCTACGCGCTGGGCCGCACCGCGTTCACGCCACTCGTCGGGCTCGTCGCCGCGGTGCTGGTCATCACGCGCTTCGACTTCCCGTTCCTCGCCGCCCGCGGGTACATCGACCCCCTCTACCTCGCGCTCATCATCTGGGCCGCGGTCCTCGAGCTGCACAAGCCGCGCAGGGGATGGTCGGTGCTGATCCTCCTGGCGCTGGGCGCGATGCTGCGGCCGGAGGCGTGGCTGCTCGCCGGGCTCTACGTGCTGTGGGCCGGCTGGCGCGCGTCCTGGGGACGGCGGATCGGCTACGCCGCACTCGCGGCGCTCGGTCCCGTCGTCTGGGTCCTGACCGACTTCCTCGTCACCGGCAACCCGACCTACTCGTTCACCGGGACGACGGAGCTCGCCGACGAGCTCGGTCGCAACAAGGGCGCCGGCGCGGTTCCCGCGGCGACCTGGAGCTTCCTCATCGACCTCGCGAAGTTCCCGGTGGTCCTGGGCGCGATCGTGGGCTTCTTGCTCGCGCTCGTGCTCGTCCCCCGGCGGCTCGTCATGCCGGCGGTGCTGTTCGCGTCCGGCGTGGTGACGTTCGCGCTCGTGGGCGCCGGGGGCCTCTCCGTCATCTCCCGCTACCTGCTCGTCCCCTCGCTCATGGCGATGGTGCTGTGCGGCGTCGCGGTCGGCGGCTGGACGATGCTGCGCGACCGCACCTGGCCGCGACGCATCTGGGCAGCGGGAGCGCTCCTGCTCGTGCTGTTCGGGGTCGGCTTCACGGTGACCCGCGTGAGCCTCGCCAGGCTGGACTCCGAGCTCAGCTTCCGCGGCGACGCGCACAACGCGTTCCAGGCGCTCATCGCGCAGCCCGCGGTCAAGAAGGGTCTGGAGTGCGGTCCCGTGTGGACGCCGAACCACAAGCTCGTGCCGGACGCCCGCTGGTACCTGGACCTCCCTCAGGACAAGGTCATCGCGCGGTCCTCGACCGACAAGGTGCCGGACAAGGGCGTCGTGATCCTCGTCCATGGCCGGCAGGCCCTCTTCAACCAGGCGCTCGTGACCGAGTTCGACGATCCGATGGACTCGCTCCCTCCGCCCGGCTTCAAGCGCGTCGCCGTCTCGGCGTACTACGCGGCGTATGTCCGCTGTTAGCTCGCCCCCGGACGCGGTCGCCAGCTACGTCCCGCCGCTGGAGCGCCACCGGGAGGCGCACGCGACCCGATGGCGCCTCGGCGTCGCCGGCGTGCTGCTCCTCGCGCTTGGTCTGCGGCTCTGGGGCATCCGCCAGGGGCTGCCGTACGCGTACAACGCCGACGAGAACGCGCACTTCCTGCCCCGTGCGATCGGGATGTTCGGGCACGGCCTGGACCCCGGGTACTACGTCAACCCACCCGCCTACACCTACGTCCTGCACGTCCTGCTGGCCGTCCGCTACGGCGGCCGCCTGGCGGTCGGCGAGGCGTTCGCAAGTGACCCAGCCGCGGTGTGGACGATGGCACGCGTCGCGACCGCGGTGCTCGCGACGATGGCGGTCGGGCTGCTCTACCTGGCCGGCAAGCGGCTGGCCGGACGTGCGACCGGGCTGCTCGCGGCCGGACTGCTCGCGGTCGCGTTCCTGCCCGTCTTCTACAGCCACCTCGCGCTCAACGACGCCCCGACGCTCGCCCCGCTGTGCTTCGCGCTGTGGGGGGCCGCGGGCGTGCTGCGCACCGGCCGGGGGCTGGACTACCTCGTCGCCGGGATCGGACTGGGCCTGGCCGCCGCGACGAAGTACACCGGCGGGATCGTGCTCCTCGCGCTGCTGGCGGCGTTCGGCGCGCATGCGCTGCACCATCGCGGCGCAGCGCTGCGCGGGCTCGCCCTGGCGGGCGCCGCGGCCCTCGCCGCGTTCCTCGTCGCGAACCCGTACGCGGTCATCGACCATCACGCGTTCTTCGACGGGCTGAGCCACCAGTCCGACGCCTCCAGGGAGGCGGCGGGCAAGCTCGGGGTCACCACGACGAACGGCTGGGTCTACTACCTGTGGTCGTTCGGCTGGGGCCTGGGCTGGGTGCCGCTCGTCGCGGCCGTCGCCGCCCTGCCGGCGCTCGCCCTCGCGCGCCGCTGGGCGCTGCTGGCGTTCCTCGCCCCGTCGCCGATCCTGTTCGTCGCGTTCATGGGATCGCAGGAGCGGTTCTTCGGCCGCTGGCTCATGCCGGTGCTGCCGTTCATGTGCCTTCTGGCCGCGGTCTGCGCGGTGATGCTCGTCACCTGGGCGACGCGGCGCGCGCCGGGCCTGCGCCCGATGCTCGGAGCGCTCGTCGTGGTCGCGCTGTGCGGACAGGGCCTCGTCTACTCGATCCACGACGGGCGCGTGCTGTCGCGCGAGGACACCCGTGGGCTGACCCGCGACTGGCTGGTGGAGCATGTCCCGGCGGGCACGAGGATCGTCGTCGAGCCGGGGGTCGTCCCCGACGGCTGGGCGCAGGACATCGGCACCGCGTCGCCGGTCACCCCGAACGGCAACCGCTGGGCGAAGTACCCGACGAGCCGGTCGCGCGTCGACCCCGACACCGGCCGGCTGCTGCCGGCGCCGGGGATCGTGGTGAACATCGAGGACTTCGAGAAGACCCTGCGGCCGGAGCTCATCCCGCTGTTCGAGCAGCAGGGGTACTGCTGGGTCGTCGTCGGATCGACCCAGCGGGGCCGCGCCGAGTCCGAGCCGGAGAAGGTCCCACAGGCCATCGCGTACTACCGGGAGCTGGAGCGGCGGGCGGATGTCGCCTACCAGGCGTCGCCGTACACGAAGGGCCGCGGGCCGGTGGAGTTCAACTTCGACTGGTCGTTCAACTTCTACCCGCTGGCCTACTCCCGCCCGGGGCCGGAGATGACCGTCTACAGGCTCCGGGACGGTGCATGCGCGACGTAGACTGAGAGACGTGCCCGTGCTCACCGACATCGACGCGCAGTACCTGCAGCGAGCCGTCGAGCTCGCGGGCAACGGTCTCGGTCGCGTTCACCCCAACCCCCTCGTCGGCGCCGTGCTCGTGCGCGACGGGATGGTGCTGGGGGAGGGCTGGCACGAGGTCTACGGCGGGCCCCACGCGGAGGTCAACGCGATCGCCGCATGCGGCGGGGACACCGACGGGGCGACGCTGTACGTCTCGCTCGAGCCGTGCTGCCACCAGGGCAAGACCGGCCCGTGCACGACCGCGATCGCCGACGCCGGGATCGCTCGCGTCGTCGTCGCAGCCGACGACCCGGCCGGTCACGCCTCCGGCCGCGGCCTGGGGATCCTCCGCGACGACGGCATCGACGTCGACATGGCGGGCGGCGACGTCGCGCGCCGTGCGCGGCTGCTCAACCAGGGGCACCGCAAGCACGCCCGCACCGGGCGCCCGTTCGTGCTCTTCAAGTCCGCGATGTCGCTCGACGGCAAGGTCGCCACTGCGACGGGCGACTCCAAGTGGATCTCCGGCGAGATGTCGCGCGATCGCGCGCACCGCTGGCGCTCCCACATGGATGCTGTCGTCGTCGGGATCGGCACCGCGCTGGCCGACGACCCGCGGCTGACCGCCCGCGTCGCCGGCGTCGAGCGCCAGCCGCGCCACGTCGTCTTCGACTCGCTCGCACGTCTTCCGCTGGACTCCCAGCTCGTCGCCCAGGCCGAGGAGGTCCCGCTCACGGTCGTCGTCTCGCGCGCCGCGCCGCGCGCTGCGACCGAGGCGCTGCGCAACGCCGGGGCCGACGTCCTGCTCGCCACCGGCCAGCACGAGCCCGCGCGTGTCGTCTCCGCGCTCGACGGCCTCGGGCAGCGCGGCATCAAGTCGATGCTGCTGGAGGGCGGGCCGCACCTCGCCGGGGCGTTCCTGGACGCTGGCGAGATCGACGAGCTGCGCCTCTTCATGGCGCCGGTCCTCGTGGGGTCGCGCAACGCGCGCGACCCGCTGGAGGGCGTCGGCGCCGAGCGCATCGGCGAGGCGGTCCGCGCGACCGGGCTCGAGTGCGAGCGCATCGGCGAGGACGTCCTGCTCACCGCACGTCTGGCGGAGTGGTAGCGGTGTTCACCGGGCTGGTCGCAGACCTGGGCACCGTCGCGGCCGTCGATGCAACGGACGACGGCGTGCGGCTGCGGCTCCGCACCGCGCTCGCCGGCGAGATCGGCGAGGGCGACTCCGTAGCGGTCAACGGCGTGTGCCTCACGGCCACCGAGGTGACCGGCGACGCGTTCGCCGCCGACGTCATGCACGAGTCGCTGCGGCGCAGCTCGCTCGGCCAGGCCGCCCGCGAGGGCGCCCAGGTCAACATCGAGCTGTCGCTGCGCGCGTCCGATCGCCTGGGCGGGCACATCGTCCAGGGCCACGTCGACGGGGTCGGCACGGTGAGCGCGGTGCGCGAGGACGGCTTCAGCCGGGTCGTGACGGTCGACGCCCCGGCCGACGTGCTGCGCTACGTCGTCGAGAAGGGCTCGATCGCCGTCAACGGCGTCTCGCTCACGGTCAGCGCGATCTCCGGCGAGGCGTTCGAGGTCTCGCTCATCCCGGAGACGCTGCAGCGCACGACGCTCGGCACGGCCGAGCCAGGAACGGTGGTCAACCTCGAGGTGGACGTGTTGGCGAAGTACGTCGAAAAGCTGGTGGCACGATGAAGGTCGCATCGCCGTTCGCGGCAGTCGAGGACGCGATCGCCGACATCAAGGCCGGCCGCATGGTCGTCGTCTGCGACGACGAGGACCGCGAGAACGAGGGCGACCTCACGATCGCCGCCCAGTTCGCGACGCCCGAGGTCATCAACTTCATGGCCCGCGAGGGCCGCGGGCTCATCTGCCTGGCGATGGAGACGACCCGCGCCGACGAGCTCGGGCTCGACCTCATGACGATGCACAACGAGTCGGGCTTCGGGACCGCGTTCACGCTGTCGATCGAGGCGCGCGAGGGCATCAAGAGCGGCATCTCGGCCGCCGACCGCTCCCGCACGATCAAGGTCGCGGTCGACCCGGCGACGACGGCCGCCGACCTCGTGCAGCCCGGCCACGTCTTCCCGCTGAAGGCCAAGCCCGGCGGCGTCCTGGAGCGCACGGGACAGACCGAGGCGTCCGTCGACCTCGCCCGGCTCGCGGGCCTGACGCCCGCCGGCGTCATCTGCGAGGTGATGCTCGACGACGGGACGATGGCGCGCGTGCCCGACCTCACGACGTACTGCGAGCGCCACGGGCTGAAGATGATCACGGTCGCCGACCTGATCGCCTACCGGCGTCGCTACGACAAGCTCGTCGAGCGCGTCGTCGATGCCGCGATGCCCACCGCGTTCGGTGACTTCCAGGTCTATGGCTACCGGCAGATCCTCGACGGCAAGCACCACGTCGCGATGGTCAAGGGCGACGTCGCCGGCGGTGACGACGTGCTCGTCCGCGTGCACTCCGAGTGCCTCACCGGCGACGTGTTCCACTCGCTGCGCTGCGACTGCGGCGAGCAGCTCGAGTCGGCGCTGGCGATGATCGAGTCCGAGGGCCGCGGCGTGCTGCTGTACCTCTCGCAGGAGGGCCGCGGGATCGGGCTGCTGAACAAGCTGAAGGCGTACAAGCTGCAGGAGGAGGGCTTCGACACGGTCGACGCCAACCTGCGTCTCGGCCTGCCCGCCGACCTGCGCGACTACGGCATCGGCGCGCAGATCCTCGTCGACCTTGGCCTGTCGTCGATGCGGCTGCTCACGAACAACCCGAAGAAGATCCGCGGCCTCGAGGGCTACGGCCTGTCGGTGACCGAGCAGGTGCCCATCGAGCACACGCCCAACCCGCACAACGAGGAGTACCTGCGGACCAAGGCGCTGCGGATGGGGCACATGCTCCATCACCAGGGCCTCAACGTCGACGAGGACCTCGACGGCTCGTGAGGTACGCCATCGTCGTCGGGCGCTTCTACGAGGACCTCGCCGAGCGCCTGGTGTCCTCCGCGACGAGGGTCTTCCAGCTGGAGGGGGCCGAGGCGGTCGACGTCTTCGACGTCCCCGGCGCCTACGAGCTGCCCTTCGCGGCGCAGGAGGTCGCCAAGACCGGCCGCTACGCCGGCGTCGCGTGCCTGGGCGCCGTCATCCGCGGGGAGACGTCGCACTACGACATCGTCTGCGAGGAGTCCGCGCGGGGGATCATGGACGTGATGCTGCGGACCGGGGTCCCGTGCTCGTTCGGCGTGCTGACCGTCGACACGATGGATCAGGCGATCGAGCGTTCCGGGGGCGCCAAGCGCGACTCCGGCGCGCACGCCGCAGAGGCCGTTGTGGCGCTCGTGAGACTGCAGGAGTCGGTAGCCTGATCACATCGTGACGGGGAGCACGTTCTTCGCGATGAGTGAGCCGGCGCAGATCGCCGCACTGGCGATCACCTTCGTGGTGCACGTCGCCGGCGCCGCGTGCCTCGTCTGGGCGCTCATGGGCGACCGTGGCTTCGGTGGACTGCGCGACTGGTGGAACGACGACGGGTCCGACCCGCCGCCGCCCGAGCCCCGCGAGCCCGACCCCCGTCCCTCCGGCCCCGGGCTGGCCCTGCCGCTGCCCACGTCGGCGCCGAGCGACGTGCGGTTCCGCGAGCCCGGCCGCCTCGGCGACGCGCACCCGCGTCCCACCCGCCGGCCCCACGAGCCCGTCCGCTCACCCGAGCGCGTCTAGCACCGCACGGGCCGCCGTCTCGGTGTCGGCGGTCCCGCCGAGGTCCTGCGTGCGCGTGGTGCCGGCGGCGAGCGACGACTCGATCGCGGCCATGAGCTCGGCGGCGGCCTCGGCGTGGGCGAGATGCTCGAGCATCATCTGCGCGGACCACAGCATGCCGACCGGGTTGGCGATCCCCTGGCCCGCGATGTCGGGCGCCGAGCCGTGGACCGGCTCGAACATCGACGGGAACTCGCGCTCGGGGTTGAGGTTCGCCGACGGCGCGATGCCGATGGAGCCAGCGGCCCCGGCCGTGAGGTCGGAGAGGATGTCACCGAAGAGGTTGG
This sequence comes from uncultured Solirubrobacterales bacterium, assembly GCA_963837655.1. Classification (GTDB taxonomy): domain Bacteria; phylum Actinomycetota; class Thermoleophilia; order Solirubrobacterales; family Solirubrobacteraceae; genus CAVVSD01. The sequence goes on along the minus strand of CAWIOK010000006.1, from coordinate 315,825 downwards.
AGCCCACGATGACGTCGAAGCGGCCGGGCTGCAGCACGACCTTGGCGCACAGCGCGTCGATGTGCTCCTCGGTCATCGGGACACCGGGGTGGCGCGCCGCGACCTCGCGGACGACCTCGTCCCAGAACGGCAGCGTGTGGATGATGCCGTTGGACTTCGTGGCGCTCGTCAGCACGCGGCCGCGTCCCTCCGCGAGCGTGAAGGCGTACTCCGCGATGCGCGTGACCCCGCGCCGGGTGAAGACCGACTCCTGGATCGCCATCTCCTGCGGATGGCCGCGGTAGACCCGGCCGCCTGCCTCGGAGTACTCGCCCTCGACGTTCTCGCGGACGATGACGATGTCCATGCCCTGCGGGTCGGCCAGCGGGCTGCGGACGCCGGGGAAGATCCGGACCGGGCGCAGGTTGACGTACTGGTCGAACGTGCGGCGGATGGGGATGAGCAGGCCCCACAGCGACAGGTGGTCGGGCACCCGGGGGTCGCCGACGGCGCCGAGGAGGATCGCGTCGTGGCCGCGGAGCCGTTCAAGCCCGTCATCGGGCATGAGGCTGCCCTCGCGCACGTGGCGCTCGCAACCCCAGTCGAGCTCCGTGAACACGAAGGTGATGTCGTGGCGGGCGCCGAGCGCCTCCAGCGCCCGCAGCGCGGCGGGCATCACCTCCTGGCCGATCCCGTCGCCGGGGATGACCGCGATGTCGTGTCTCGGCATGCCGCTACACTGCCCGATCGCTATGGCAAAGGTGTGTATCTCCTGCGGCAAGGGCCCGGCTTTCGGTAACAGCCGCAGCCACTCGATGGTCGCCACCAAGCGGCGCTTCGACCCGAACCTCCAGAAGGTGCGGGCGCTCGTCGATGGCGCCCCGCGGCGCGTCTACGTGTGCACCCGCTGCCTGAAGGCCGGCAAGGTCACGAAGGCCGTCTGACCACCCTGCTCGACGGTGCCATCGCGCACCTCGAGCGACACAGGGTCCAGGTCAACGAGCTCAACGTCTTCCCGGTTGCCGACGGCGACACGGGCGACAACATGCTGGCCACGCTGCGCGCCTTCCGTGAAGGCGGGCCCCGTGGCGCGCTGGTGGGGGCACGCGGCAACAGCGGCGTGATCCTCTCCCAGCTGCTGGCGGGGCTCGTGGACGGAGGACCGGACGAGGCGGTGCGGCGCGCGTACGCGTCCGTGCCGGAGCCCGTCGAGGGAACCATGCTGAGCGTGGCGCGCGACATGGCCGCGGCCGGCGATCTGGAGCACGCGCTCCTTGCAGGCCGCGAATCGCTGCGTCGCGGCCCGTCCCTGCTGCCAGCGCTGCGCGAGGCGGGGGTCGTGGACTCCGGTGGCTACGCGCTCACGCTCATGCTCGCCGGCGCGCTCGCGGCGCTGCGTGGGGAGGAGCCGCAGCCCGAGCCGACGATGCCGGCGCCGAAGCTCCTGACGGTCTCCCGGTACCGCTGGTGCACGAACCTGCTGGTCGGGGACGGCGATCGCGCCGACCGCGTGCGCGAGCTCGGCGACTCGGTGATGATCGCCGGCGACGGCGATGCGACCCGCGTCCACGTGCACACGGACGACCCGGACGCCGTCGTCGCGCTCTTCGACGAGGTCCTGCAGATCGATCTCAGCGACATGCGCCCGCCGACGACGGGGTTCGCGCTCGCGCCCGGCTTCGGCGAGCTCCTCGGATCGATGGGGGTGCGGGCGGTGGAGGACCTCGCACCGTTCGACGGCGGCGCCGTCACCATCGTTGCGGAGCCGCAGGCGGCCCTCGTGGCCGCGATCGCGTTCGATCCGGCGCGGACCCCGCAGGAGAACTCCGCGGCGCTCCTGGACGCCATCACGCGCGTCAGGACGGCATCCGTGCCCGCCGGGGGGGCGATCGGCCCCGCGATCGAGGCGCTGGCGCCCGGCACCGAGCTGCTGACCGTCCTGAAGGGCGAGGACGCGCCGCTGAGCGACGACGAGATCCGCGCCCTGGTCCCGCCGGGCGTGGAGCTCGAGGTGACGCCGGGCGCACCGGCACCATGGTGGTGGCTGATCGCGGCCGAGTAGATGCCGACCCACTTCGCAAGCAACGACGCGCTCGACGACATCCCCGTCCGTCGCCCGCACCCCGAACGGCTCCGGGAGGCGCTGACGGTCCCCGGCGGTCCCAAGGCCGCGGAGGCGGCCGAGGCGCTCGGCCTGGAGACCGTCCGCGACCTGCTGTGGCACCTGCCGCGCGACACCGGCGAGGCGCGCACGGTCGCGACGCTGGCGCAGGACGAGACGGCGACTGTCCTCGTGGAGGTCCGCTCGATCCGCTCGCGGCCGGTTCGCCGACGGGGCATGAAGCCACTGGTCGTGGCGACCGTGTCCGACGCGACGGGCGTGATGGAGGCGACGTTCTTCAACCAGCCGTGGCTCGAGCGCCACTATCGCCCCGGCACGCGCCTCATGCTCACCGGCAAGTACCAGCCCCCGGGCCGGTTCCGGGTCAACCACCACGCGCCGACCGAGGCGGTGACGGCCATCGGCGAGACGACCGCGACCTATCCCGCGACGAAGGGCATCACGTCCACGCAGATCCTGGCGCTCGTCCGTGAGCACCTGGCGGCGGCGCACGAGGCCACAGAGATGCTCCCTGCCCGCCTACGCCTCCGCGAGGGTCTCCCCGGCGTGGCCGACGCGATCACGGCTGCGCACATCGGCGACCACGAGGCCGGGCGGCGCAGGCTCGCCTTCGACGAGCTCCTCCTCGACCAGGCGGTCCAGCTCCGGCTGCGCGACGAGCGGCGCGCGATCACCCACGCCGAGCCGCTGACCGACCCGCCGACGCTCAGCCGTGAGTGGCTCACCGAGCGCCTGCCGTTCGAGCCGACGCCCGACCAGCTCGCGGCGATCGCCGAGATCGACGCCGACCTCGCACTCGACCGGCCGATGCAGCGGCTGCTCATGGGCGAGGTCGGCTCCGGCAAGACGGTCGTGGCGCTGCACGCGATGCTGCGTGCGGTCGAGCACGGCCGCCAGGCTGCGCTCATGGCGCCGACGGAGACGCTGGCCGAGCAGCATTTCGCCACCCTGCAGACGCTCATGCCGGGCGCGTTGGTGCCCGCCGCGCTGCTCACCGGCTCGACCGCCGCCGGCCGGCGCGCCGACACGCTGGGCAAGCTCGCGTCGGGCGAGCTGCCGCTCATCGTCGGGACGCACGCGCTCATCGAGGACAGCGTCGTCTTCGCCGATCTCGCCGTCGCCGTTGTCGACGAGCAGCACCGCTTCGGCGTCCGTCAGCGCAGCGCGCTGGACGCCAAGGCAGCCGCCGGGTTCGGCCCCCACGTCCTGCACATGACCGCGACGCCGATCCCGCGGACGCTGCGCCTGGCGAGCTTCGGCGCGCTCGACGTGACCGCGCTGCGGGGCCTCCCGCGCGGGCGCCAGCCGATCGAGACGCACGTCGCGTCCGGGGAGCGCGAGCGCGAGCGGGCCTACGAACGCCTGCGCGAGGAGCTGCGGGCCGGCAGGCAGGCGTTCGTCGTCTGCCCCCTGGTGAGCGAGTCCGAGGCGCTGCAGGCCCGCGCGGCGACCGTCGAGTTCGAGCGGCTGCGCGAGACCGAGCTGAAGGACTTCGAGCTCGTCCTGCTGCACGGCCAGCTTCGTCCCCGCGAGAAGGCCGAGGCGATGGAGCGGTTCGCCGGTGGGAAGGCGGACGTCCTCGTCGCCACCACGGTGATCGAGGTCGGGATCGACGTCCCCAACGCCACCGTGATGCTCGTCGAGGACGCCGAGCGCTACGGCATCTCCCAGCTGCACCAGCTGCGCGGGCGGGTGGGCCGCGGCGAGCATGCGTCGCTGTGCCTGCTGTTCGGCCCCAAGGAGTCGCGGCGCCTGCAGGCGCTCGCGCAGCACAGCGACGGCTTCGCGCTCGCCGAGATCGACCTCGAGCTGCGCGGGGAGGGGGAGCTCACGGGCACACGCCAGTCCGGCATGGCGCGCTTCGAGGTCGCCCGGCTTCCGGAGGATGCCGACCTTCTGGAGCGCGCCCACGTCTGCGCGGCGGACGTCCTGCCGAGGCTCGGCGAGCCCGAGTACGCCCTGCTCGCCGATGCGCTGCTGCGCGTCGAGACCAGCCCGGTCGCTGCATGAGGGTGATCGCGGGCACGCACGGCGGCCGTCGGCTCGTCGCGCCGCCCGGACGCGAGACGCGCCCCACGTCCGACCGGGTCCGCGAGTCGCTGTTCTCGATCCTCGGCCCCCTCGACGGCGAGCGGGTCCTCGATCTCTTCGCCGGCTCCGGCGCGCTGGGCATCGAGGCCCTGTCGCGCGGGGCCGCCAGCGCCCTGTTCTGCGACGTCTCGCGCGCCGCCACCGAGGCGATCGGCAGCAATCTCCAGGCGCTGGAAGTGGTCGCAGAGGTGGTATGCGACGACGCCCTCCGGGTACTGCGCAACGCACACGCCCGTGGCTCCGCCTACGATCTGATCTTCCTCGACCCTCCATACCGCCAAGCGGAGCGATGGGCAGCGGACCTGTCCGCCCTGATGCCCGCCGTCCTCGCCCCCGGCGGGCGCGTGGTCAGCGAGAGCGACCGCCGCGCGCCACTCGAGCTCGAGCTGGCGCTCGCCGACGAGCGCCGCTACGGCGACACCCTGATCCGAATCCACACCCATGACTCCTGATCCACGCATCGCCGTCTGTCCAGGCTCCTACGACCCGATCACCTTCGGGCACCTCGACGTGATCAGCCGCACGTCCGAGCTGTTCGACGAGGTCGTGGTCGCGGTCGTGAACCTCCCGATTCGCAAGGGCCGCACGCTCTTCGACATCGACGAGCGACTGCACTTCATCGAGAACGCCACGGATCATCTGGAGAACGTGCGCGCCGAGCCGTTCGACGTCCTCGTCGTCGAGTTCGCGCAGCGCATCGGCGCCCGCGCCATCGTGAAGGGACTGCGGGCGATCTCGGACTTCGAGTACGAGATGGAGATGAACCAGCTCAACCGCCGGCAGGCGCCGGACATCGACACGCTCTACCTGATGGCGAGCCCTCAGTACAGTTTCCTCAGCTCGAGTGGCGTCAAGGAGCTCGCGACGTTCGGAGGGCGGATCGAGGACCTTGTGCCGTCGGGTGTGGCCGAGCGCTTGAAGGAAGAGCTCGCCCGGGAACGAACGTAAGGAACTGCAATGGACGTCCTGGTCCTCATCGACAAGCTGGACGACCTCGTCCACAACGCCAAGCCGGTCCCTCTGACCGATCAGGTCCGCGTGGACAAGGAGGAGATCTACGATCTCCTCGACCAGATGCGCGCGACGATCCCCGAGGAGATCAAGCAGGCGCGGTGGATCGTCAAGGAGCGTCAGGAGATGCTCGCCGAAGCGAAGCGCGAGGCCGAGCGGATCGTGAAGGAGGCGCGCGAGCGCCAGAACCAGCTCGTCTCCGACGAAGAGGTCACCAAGCAGGCCGAGCGCGCCGCCGAGGACATCATCGAGGACGCGCGGGCCCGTGAGCGCGAGATCCGGCTCGGGGCCGAGGACTACGCCGACGAGATCCTCAACACCCTCGAGGTGAACCTCTCGAAGTTCATCGCGGCCGTCCAGCGCGGGCGCGAGCGCCTGCAGGGGAAGGACGAACCGGCCGAAGTCGCCTGATCCGTCGGCAGAGCCTCCGGATCAGGGTTCTCCGTTCGTCCGGCGTCAGCCGGCCAGGTCGGCCGTGAAGGCCACGCCCTGACGGCCGAACATCTTCCCGCCCTTGCGGGAGACGCCGATCCGCTTGAAGGTGGGCGTCAGGAGCGTCTGGCGGTGCGGCGGCGAGTTCATCCAGAGGTCGACGGTGCGCTGCGCCTGCTGGGCCGCAGGGGTGCCGGCGAGCCAGGCGATCGTCTCACCCACGAGACGCGCCTTGACGAAGCGGCGGATGCGGACCTCACACGGCGTGCCGGATGCCGAGTCGTGCGAGAAGACGCCCGACGTGACCATGCCGCGCGAGTGGGAGTCCGCTGCCTCGTTCAGGCTGCCGTCCGACCGAAGTGCCGGAAGGCCCTGGGACTCCCGGACCCCGTTGAGCAGGGCGATGACCTGCGCCTCGACGCCGTCGTTCTCGGACGACAGGCGGACGGTCCGCTTCGCAGACGCGTCTCCCGCGGTCGCGATGAGGACGGAAACCGCAAGGATCACGGTGAGAACTGCAACACGGACGGACGGCACACGGCCGCCGGCCAGGCATGCGGGCACGAGCTTCCCCTCTTTCGGCCGCCTGCGGGGTTAGCTGACGGGCTCGCGCTGAAAGAGCTGCGCTTCGACTCCGAGGAGTCGTTCGCCCCACATACTTGGGTCCCCCGCTCCCCGCCTCCTTGGCGGGGACTCGGCGTTATGCGAGGGGGAGACTAGCCCGAAATGCGCCATCGCTGCATCGCGGGTGCCATCGTACGTTCGTCCAGACGTGAAACGCACTGGTTCTCCGGGGTTTGCGGGACTCCTTCCACGTAGGCTCGGCGAGATGGACGACCTCGTCTCCGCGCTGCACGACGCCGGCGGCGCCGCCGCGCCGCGCGAGCGGGCGGGGCAGCTCCGGACCTTGCTCGCGGCCGAGCTCGCGTACGGGCGCGCGGAGCTCGCGTTGCCGCGCTCGGGACGGGAGCGGCCGGTGGTCGTCGCATTCGCGGCCGACGAGACCGCGCTGCTCGCGGTGACGCCGGCGCCGGCCACCCTGCGGGCCGACCCGCAGGCGGCCGACGAGCGCACATGGCTGCTCGTGGCCGCCGCCGTCGGCGCGCTTGCTGACCTCGCTCCGGGCGCACTGCTGGCCGGTGACCTGGACGGGTACCTGGTGCTCGCGATGCAGGGCGCGGCATCCCACGAGGACGCCGAGCTGGCCGCGTTGGGCTTCGACGAGCAGGTGGCCGGCGTCGACCGGCTGCGCGCGCTCGCGGTCGCGCTGCCCGGTCACGTCGTCGAGGGCGCGTCGACCGACATGCGCGAGCCGATCGGGGCGACGCACCCGCTTCGCGTCGCGCAGACGGTCGCCCGTCTGGGAGGCCGGCCGGCCGATCCGGCATCCAGCGACGAGCACGAGGAGGCCGTCCTGGCGATGCTGGCCGACGAGGGCAGCCCCACCGTCGCGCGCCCGCACGACGACCCCGATCCCGCACGGCGGGTCGCCCGGCGGGTGCTGCAGCGCCTCGACGGGATGGGCAAGTGGGGCGGGTACCACACGGAGTTCGCGCACCTCGCGCGCGGGTTCCGCGGCAACGACCGCGCGCTGGCCGAGGCGGTCGGCGAGGCGCTGCTCGGGTCGGGCCTGCTGATCGAGAAGCCGTCCGTCGGGCAGCGCCACGTCTTCCTGAACTCGCGGCGCGCCGGGGACATCCGCAAGCTCATCGACGACGGCGTCGTGCCGTCAGACCTTCGTCTCCCGTAGTCTCGCGCCCGGTGGCCCTGTCCCAACTCGGCACGAAGCTCTTCACGGTGCGGACGCTGGCGCGGGCCGGCATCGCCAGGCCCTCGCGACCCGACCGTCTGGTCCGCGGTCTGAAGGCGCTGCGCGCCTGGGGCAAGACGCCCGCGGCCGGCTACGGGGTGAGCGCGGCGCGGTACCCCGACGCCCCCGCGATCATCGACGAGCTCGGCACGATCACGTTCGCCGAGCTCGACGCCAGGACCAACGCGATCGCACGGCGCTGGAAGGCCGACGGCATCGGCCCGGGCAGCTCGATCGCGATCCTCTCCCGCAACCACCGCGGCTTCGTCGAGTCCACGCTCGCCGCGTCCAAGACCGGCGCGGACATGCTGTACCTCAACACGTCGTTCGCCGGCCCGCAGATCGCCGAGGTCTGCCGCGAGGAGCGGCCGGTCGCGATGGTGCACGACGAGGAGTTCGAGGGCCTGGTCGCCGAGGCGCTCGGAGACATGCACCGCTACATCGCGGACGACATCCCCGAGCACGAGGACCGCGGGCCGCTCACTCCGCCCGACCGGCCCGGTCGCGTCGTGATCCTCACGAGCGGTACGACGGGCGCGCCCAAGGGCGCCGGCCGCCACCACCCGAGCTCGCTCGACCCAGCCGCGGCCCTGCTGGACATGATCCCGCTGCGAGCCCGTGAGCGGACGATGATCGCGGCCCCGATGTTCCACTCCTGGGGCCTCGCGCACTTCAACCTCGGGCTGACGCTGTCCACGACGCTCGTGCTGCAGCGACGCTTCGACCCGCACAAGGTCCTGGAGGGCATCGCGCAGCACCGCGTCCAGGCGCTCATCGTGGTCCCCGTGATGCTCCAGCGCCTGCTGGAGGCGCGCCGCGAGAGCGCCGTGCGCCACGACCTCTCGAGCCTGCGCATCATCGCCGCGAGCGGCTCCGCGCTGCCCGGCCACCTGGCCAACGAGATCATGGATGAGTTCGGCCCGGTCCTCTACAACCTCTACGGCTCGACCGAGGTCGCGTGGGCCACGATCGCCACGCCGGAGGACCTCCGCGCCGCGCCGGGCACCGCGGGGCGCCCACCGCACGGCACGACCCTGCGGTTGTACGACGAGGACGGCCGCGAGGTCCCGCGCGGCGCGTTCGGCCGGATCTACGTCTCCAACGAGATGCAGTTCGACGGGTACACGGGCGGCGGCGGCAAGGACACGATCGAGGGCCTGATGTCCTCCGGCGACGTCGGCCACCTCGACATGGACGGCCGGCTGTTCGTGGACGGGCGGGACGACGAGATGATCATCTCCGGCGGCGAGAACGTCTTCCCGCGCGAGGTCGAGGACCTGCTCGCCGACCATCCGGCGATCGAGGAGGTCGCGGTCGTGGGCGTCGCCGACGACGACTTCGGCCAGCGGCTGCGGGCGTTCGTCGTGCTGTGCGTGGACGAGGAGCTGAGCGAGGATGACGTGCGCACGCACGTGCGCGACAACCTCGCGCGCTTCAAGGTGCCCCGCGACGTCGTCTTCATGGACGAGCTGCCGCGCAACGCCACCGGGAAGGTCCTCAAGCGCGTTCTGTGACGGCGTTCCTGGACCTCGCCGACCCGTCGTTCTCGGCCACGGGGGCAGAGGTGCGCGCGGCGCGCGAGCAGGGCTGGTGGGCGAGGACGGGCTACGGGATCGCGGTGCTGCGCTACGCGGAGGTGCGCGCGCTGCTGGCCGACCGGCGCCTCGTCCAGGGCAGCGCGAAGTGGCCGGCGCACAACGGCGTCGAGACCGGGCCGTTCGTGGACTGGTGGTCGCGGACGCTCCTGAACCTGGAGGGCGACGAGCACCACCGGCTGCGCCGGCTGCTCGTCCCGGCGTTCGCGCCCCGGCACGTGACGCCACTCGTGCCGCGCTTCCACGCGCTGGCGGTGGAGCTCGTCGACCGCTTCGCAGCCGAGGGGCGCTGCGAGTTCATGTCCGCGTTCGCCGAGCCCTACGCGTCGCGCGTGGCGACCATGGTCCTCGGGCTCCCCGACGAGGAGGCCGCGCAGTGCGCCGCGTGGTCGACGGACCTCGGGCTGGCGCTCGGCGTGCACATAGCGCGCGATCTGCCGCGGGTCGAGGCGGCGCTGGAGGGGCTGTACGGCTACGCCGACGATCTGATCGCCGCCCGCCGTGCGCGCCCGGCCGACGACGCCGTGACCCGGTTGCTCGAGGTCCTCGACGACGACGACGAGCTGCGCGGCTCGATCGTCCTGCTCGTGTTCGGCGCCATCGACACGACGCGCAACCAGCTCGGGCTGGCCATGGCGACGTTCCTCGAGCATCCGGAGCAGTGGGCGCTGCTGGGCGAGCGGCCCGACCTGGGCCGCGCCGCGATCGACGAGGTGATGCGCGTCGCGCCGACGACGACCTGGACGACGCGCGAGCCCGTCGAGGACTTCGTCTTCCAGGGCGTCGAGTTCCGCCGCGGCACGACCGTGCACCTGATGTCGGCCTCTGCCAGCACGGACCCGGCGGTGTTCGATCCCAGCCATTTCGACATCACCGTGGAGCGCGAGCGGGGCGTCGGATTCGGCGGTGGCATCCACCACTGCCTCGGGCACTTCGTCGCTCGGACGGACATGGGCGAGGCGCTTCCGTTGCTGGCCAGACGGCTGCCGTCGGCGCGCCTCGACGGCGAGCCCCGGTGGCTGCCGCTGACCGGCAACACCGGCCCGGTGGCGCTGCCGATCGCCTTCGGCTGAGCACTACATTCGGAAGCATGGATCTCGCAGCACTGAAGCTCCGCCCTGGAGAGGGCCGCCGCATCGAGACCACCGTCGAGGTCGATGACGTCTCCTTCGGTGGGCAGACCTACTCGCTGGACCCACGAACCGCCGACGTGATCCTCGACATCTCGCGCATGTCGGGGGAGGGCTACGCCATGCGGCTGCGCACCCACTCCGAGCTGCGCGGGCCGTGCATGCGATGCCTCGCCGACGCGTCCGTCCCGCTCGACGTCGACGCGCGTGAGGTGGACGCGCCTGGCGGCGGCGACGAGCTGTCGAGCCCGTACGTGCACAACGAGGTGCTCGACGTGGCGGCCTGGACGCGCGATGCCATCGTGCTCGCGCTCCCGCCGCAGGTGCTCTGCCGCGAGGACTGCGCCGGCCTGTGCCCGGTCTGCGGCGAGAACCTCAACGAGGCGGGACCAGACCACGCCCACGAGCGCGAGCCCGACCCCCGCTGGGCCGCGCTCGACCAGCTGAAGTTCGATTAGAGCCAGGCCCCGTTGGGGATGTAGGGCCGCATCGGCCCGACGTCCCCGCGGGTGAAGATCGCGCCGCCAGGCGAGAGGGCCAGGCCCGCGTCCAGACACGGGCGGATCGCCCAGTCCTGCCCGGCGGTCAGGAGGTCGACCTGCACCGTCGCGCCGCGGGGCGCCTGCGCGAAGCACGCGGCCAGGAGCCGTGCGGCCGTGTCGTCGTCGAGTGCGGCGAGGACGCGCACCGTGCCGTCCTCGTGGATCGCGAACCCGCCGTCCAGTGTGACCATCCGGCAGCCGGCGTCGAGCAGCAGCCCGAGGTCGCCGCCGTGGCTCGCTCCGCGCACCGCCCGCGAGATCGGTTCCGCGTGGCGCAGGTCGGTCGACTCCTCGACGTCCACGGCCGGCAGATCCGTGCGCAGCATCCCTGCCGCCGCGACGCAGGGGCGCAGATCGAACCCCGCCAGCGCGTAGCGGCGCATCGCCTTCGGGTCCTCCGACGACATGATCCACCCACCGCGCGCCCCGTCGCCGTACGCGAGGGCGGCCTCGAGCAGCCGGCGCCCGACTCCCCGGCCCTGATGCTCCGGCGCGACTGCGAAGAGACCCAGGCCCCACATCCCCTCGCGCATGATCGCGTTGGTGCTGCCGACCACCGCGCCCTCGATCTCCGCGACCCATTGACCGTCCGGATCGAGCTCGAGGCAGCGCTGGAAGCGCAGTAGGGCACGCGTCTTGCGCCCCGCCTCATCGCGCGCCGGACGGTGGTGGCCGAGCACGCCGTCGGCGACCTCGTCGACGCGATCGGCGTCCTCGAGGCGCATCCTTCGTATGACGACGTCGCCGCTGCGGTACTCTCCTTCGCCCATGGCCGTACCCAAGCAGAAGCAGTCGCACGCCCGCACGACGCAGCGCCGCTCGCAGCACAAGGTGGCTGCCCCGGCCTACAACGCGTGCCCGCAGTGCCACAGCCCCCGCCGTCCGCATCGGGTGTGCCCGGTGTGCGGCTACTACGGCGGCAGGGAAGTGGTCGCGCCCGGTCACGGGCACGATCACGATCACGATCACTAGGAGCTCCTCGAGTGACCGTCACGGTCGCCGTCGACGCCAACGGCGCTGATCTCGGTCCTGCCGAGGTCGCTGCCGGGGCCGCGATCGCGGCCGCACAGGGCGTCCGCGTCCTGCTCTTCGGGCCCGCCGGCGCGCTCGGACCGGCCGCACCCGGCGTCGAGATCGTCGACGCGCCCATCTCGATCGCCAAGGCCGCCGACGCCGTCGCCGCCACGCGCCAGGAGCCCGACTCCTCGATCGTTCGCGCCGCGCGCGCCGTCGCCGCCGGGGACGCCGACGCGCTCGTCGCGGCCGGCTCGACCGGGACTGCGCTGGCGGCTGGGCTCTTCCACATCCGCCGCGACCCGGGCATCTCGCGTCCCGCGCTCGCGCTCACGCTGCCGGTGCCCGGCGAGCCGGTGACGCTGCTCGACGTGGGCGCCAACGCCGAGGTCCGCCCCGAGCACCTCGTGCAGTTCGCGTTCATGGGCGCCGCGTTCGCACGCGTCGTGCACGGGATCGAGCGCCCGCGGGTGGGGCTGCTCTCCAACGGCGAGGAGGAAACGCGCGGCACGCCGCTCGTGCGCGAGGCGCACATCGCGCTCGCGGAGCGCGCCAAGGGCTCCTCGCTCATCGACTTCGCCGGCAACGTCGAGGGCACCCAGATCCTCCACGGGGCCGCCGATGTCGTCGTGACCGATGGCTTCACCGGCAACGTCGCCCTCAAGCTCATCGAGAGCACGTCGCAGCGCACGATCGAGGCGATCCGCGAGGTCGCGATGCAGACGACCCGAGGGCGCATGGGCGGGCTCCTGCTGCGCAAGCCGCTGCACGCGCTGCGCGAGGACATCGATCCGGAGGTGGCGGGCGGGGCCTACCTGCTCGGCCTGCGGCGCCTCGGCATCGTCGCCCACGGCCGCTTCACGCGTGCGGGCTTCGCCCAGGCGATCCTTCTCGCTGCGCGCGGAGTGCGCGGCGACGTCGTCGGCCGCACCCGCGAGGCGCTGGAGGAGTCCGGCGCCCGGCGGCGCAGTCCCGCCGCGTCCGCCGAAGCGTCTAGCGTTCGCACACCATGACGCGCGACGAGGTATTCGCCCTCATCCAGTCCCACCTGGCCGACGAGCTCGAGCTCGATCCCGCACGGGTCACCGAGGAGACGCGGTTCCGCGAGGATCTCGAGGCCGACTCGCTGGACCTCTACACGCTCGTCCAGGAGCTCGAGGACTCCTACGGCATCCGGATCCCGGACGAGCAGGCCGCCCGGATCCGCACCGTGGGGGACGCTGTCGACTTCGTCGTGGCGGAGGCCGGCGACCGACTGCAGGCCGACCTCTGACCGCGCTCGCGGACCTGCTCTCCGAGCTGCCGGAGGACCTGTACAGGCAGGTGTTCACGCACGCGTCGTGGACCGAGCGCCGGTCTGACTCCTACTCCCGCCTCGCCTTCCTGGGCGACGCCGTGCTCGGCCTGGCCGTCACGACCCATCTGTATCCGCGCCTGGAAGCCGAGCGCTTCGGTGCGGGCCGTCTCACGAAGATCCGCGCGCAGAGCGTCTCCGGCCCCGCGTGCCGCGGCGTCGCGGAGCGCCTCGGGGTGCCCGAGCGGCTCGCCGCGCAGGCGCCGGCCGGCGGCGGCGGGGCGGCGATGCTCGAGACCGAGCGGGTCTTGGCGTCCGTCACGGAGGCCATCATCGGCGCGTGCTACCTGCACGTCGGCTACGACAGGACGGCGGCGGCGGTGGTCGAGACCTTCATGCCCGAGATCGAGGAATCACTCCGCAACCCCATCGACTTCAAGTCGACGCTGCAGGAGCGCCTGGCACGCACCGGCCGCGTCGTGGGCTACGAGGTCGCCGAGGAGATCGGGCCGCCGCACGACCGCATCTTCGAGGTCGTCGCCCGGGTGGAGGACGCCGAGGTCGGCCGCGGCCGTGGCCGCTCCAAGAAGGCCGCCGAGCAGGAGGCCGCCCGCGCGGCGCTCGACGACCTGACGCCGGTGGAGGCCTCGGGCTGATGCACCTGCGGTCGATCTCGATGAAGGGCTTCAAGTCGTTCCCGGACCGCACCCGGATGGAGTTCGGTCCCGGCGTGTCGGTGATCGTGGGGCCGAACGGCTCGGGCAAGTCCAACGTCACCGACGCCGTGCTCTGGGCGATGGGCGAGCAGTCGCCGCTCGCCGTGCGCGGCCAGTCGATGCAGGACGTCATCTTCGGCGGCGGCCGCGGCGTGCAGGCGCGCTCGGCGGCCGAGGTCGAGCTCGTGCTCGACAACGCGGACGGCACGATCGACCTGCCGGTGGGGGAGATCTCGATCCTCCGCCGGCTGGACCGCTCGGGCGACGGCGAGTACCGGCTCAACGGCGCGCGCTGTCGCCTCGTGGACGTCCTGGAGATCCTCAGCGACACCGGCCTGGGCAAGGAGATGCACTCCGTGGTGTCGCAGGGCCGGGTCGAGGCGATCGTCACGTCCCGGCCGCGCGACCGCAGGCTGCTCATCGAGGAGGCCGCGGGGCTCGGCAAGCACCGCAAGCGCCGTCGCCGGGCACAGCTCAAGCTCGAGCGCACGGAGGCGAACCTCGAGCGCGCGCTGGACGTGGAGCGCGAGGCGCGCACACGGCTGCGCCCACTCAAGCGCCAGGCCGAGGCCGCGGAGCTGCACGAGCGGCTGGAGCGCCAGGTCAACGAGGCGCGCTGGGAGCTCGCGCGCGACGCCGTGCGCGCCCGCAGCGCGGCGCTCAGGGAGGCCGAGAGCGAGGCGAACGTCGCACGGGCGGCACGCGACCAGGCCGAGAAGGCGTTGGAGGGCATCGGACGCGAGCGCGAGGCCGCGGAGGAGGCGCTCGCCAAGCGCAGCGAACGTCGCGAGGAGCTCGCCCGGCGCGTGTGGGCCGCCCGCTCGGCGGCCGACGGAGTGGTGCAGCGCCTGGAGCGCGTGCGATCGACCGGCGCCGAATCGGCCGACCGCGCACAGCGGCGGGCCCGCCGCCTGGAGGCGTTGGAGGCCGAGGCGCTCGAGGACGTGCCCGTCGCCGAGGACTCCACGCGCGTGGCCGACCTGGAGGCGCAGATCTCCGAGCTCGCCGCCGAGCACGAGCGCGAGCTGGCCCGCGAACTGGAGACGCTCGAGCAGGAGCTCGCCGCGGCGACCGCCCGGGTCGAGGAGCTCAAGGCTGCGACCGAGTCCAGGCGAGCGCAGCTGCGCGAGGCCGACGCCGCGAGCGAGGCGGCCCGGGCGACGCGGCGCGACGCCGAGCGCGACGTCGAGGCCGCACGCCGCGAGGCGACCCGCGTCGGCTCCGAGCTGGCGGCGTGCAACCAGGCGCTGCGCCTGCACCAGGGAGCGCCCGGCGGCGCACGGTCGCTCGCCGACGAGCTCGAGGTCCAGGCCGGCTGCGAGCGCGCGCTCGCAGCGGTGCTCGGCGGCCGCCTTCGCGCTGCCCTCGTCGACGACCGCACCGCAGCCGCCGCCGCGCTGGATCGCGCGGGCTCCGACGGTGGCCGCGCGCTCGTGGTGGGCGACCAGGAGCCCCCGGACGCCCCTGGAGCAGCGGCGCCGGTCGCCGGCGCCCTGCGGCTCGCCGATCTGCTGCGCGGACCCGGCCGCGCCGTCGCGCTGGCCCGGCGACTGCTCGGCGGCGCGTGGGTCGTCGACGACATCGGGACGCTGCCCGACGACTTCACCGGCACCGCCGTGACGCGCGACGGGCGCGTCTGGAACGGCGACGCGGCAGAGCTCCAGCAGGCCGCCGAGGGCGGGGAGGAGCGCGTGCTCGCGCAGCGCAATCGCCGCGACGAGCTCATCGCCGCCTCAGAGGTCGCCGTCGGGCGCGAGCACGAGGCGCGCACCGCCGCCGACCGTGCGGGCGAGGGGGTCGCCGAGGCCGACCGTGCACGCGAGGCCGCCGACCGCGCGCTGCGCGACGCCGACCGCGAGCGCACCGCCGCGCAGGAGGACGTGCGCCGAACGGGCTGGCTCATCGAGCAGCGGCGCAAGGCGCCCCAGGAGGGCGCCTCCGCTGTCAGGCGGGCGCAGCTGGAAGGCGAGCTGGCCGCGGAGCGTCGGGTCGCCGAGCGGGCGGCGCGCGAACGCGACGTGCGCGCACGCCAGATCGCGATGCTCCGCGACGGGGTCGCTGCCGACCTCGCGCTCGTTCCGGTCGCCGAGCGGCTCGGCGCGGCTCTGGATGCGGTCGCGGGTGCGATGGCCAACCGCGTCGAGGCACTGGAGGCGGAGCTGTCCGCGGATCGTGCGGCGGGCGAGGGCGACGCGGAGCGCCTGCGGTCGTGCGCGTCGCGCGAGGCCGAGACCCAGCGCAAGCTGCGCGACGACGGCGAGGCGCTCATGCGTGCCGAGGTCCGCGCGCAGCAGCTGCGCGACCAGGCCGCCGACGCCGGTCGCGAGCTGACGCGGCTCGCCGGCCTCCTGGGCCTGGACGCGATCCCGGGGGAGGTCACGCTGGCCGACGAGCAGGCCCACGACCTCCAGAGCAGGATCGAGCGGCTCACCCGCCGGCGCGAGCAGCTCGGGCCGGTCAACCCGCTCGCGAAGGCCGAGTACGACGAGGCGCTCGCGCACGTCGAGGAGCTCGAACGTCAGCGGACGGACCTCGAGACGGCGATGCGCGAGCTCAAGTCCTTCGTCCGCGATACCGACAAGCAGATTCGTGAGACGTTCGAGCAGACGTTCGCTGCGGCGGCGGCCAACTTCGAGGAGCTCGCCGCGCAGCTGTTCCCCGGCGGCCGCGGACGGCTGCGGCTCGTCCACGAGGACACGGGACCGCGTCCCGTCGACGACGCCCCTGAGGAGTCGGGAGAGGCCGTCGCCGAGGCCGAGGAGGAGCAGGACCCCGAGGAGGACCGCACGGGCGTCGAGATCGAGATCACCCCGGCAGGCAAGTCGATGAAGCGCCTGACGCTGCTGTCCGGCGGTGAGAAGTCGATGACCGCGCTGGCGTTCCTGTTCTCGGTCTTCCTCGCCCGGCCCTGCCCGTTCTACATCCTCGACGAGGTCGAGGCCGCGCTCGACGACCTCAACATCACCCGGTTCCTCGACCTCGTCCGCACGTACGCCGACCGCGCGCAGTTCATCGTCGTCACGCATCAGCGACGCACGATGGAGGCGGCCGACGTGCTGTACGGCGTCTCGATGGGGGACGATGGCGTCTCGAAGGTCATCTCGCGCCGGCTGCCGCGCGAAGCTGCGGCGTAGAGAGCGCCCGCGCGCCTATCCTGCCCGCACCGTGCGTCGCTCCGGGAACCTGATCGCCGTCCTGCTCCTCGCGCTCCTCGTGCCCGCGTCGGCGCAGGCCAAGCCGCTGCCGCCGTCCGCGGCTGACGTCGCGCGGGCGTGGATCCGCGACTGGAGCCGGGGCGAGGAGACGCGCACGTGCTCCGTGGTCGCAACGCCGCTCCTCAAGCAGATGGCCCTCGCGTCGGGGACGTCGGCATGCTCGGGCGCAGTGGCGTCCGCGCTGCGGGCGGGGTCATCCAGCTGGCACGGGGCGAGCATCGTCACCCAGCGCGCGGAGCTCATCGACGACACGCTGGCGAGGGTCACGTTCACCCTGCGCCAGAACCTGCGCCGCTCCTCGCCGGTGATCCCGGACCGCATCTACCTGACCCGGCCGGACGCCCGGACCGGTTCGCCTTGGCGCGTCGCGAGTCTGGGCCTCACGCCGTTCATCGCCTCGGGCGCGTCGCAGGTCACCTATGACCCGTCGACGCTCTACGCGCCCGGCGTCCGCTCTCGGCTGACCCGCCCGGTGACCCCTGGCGCCCTGCGGCCCGCCTGCAGCGGGCAGAGCGTCACCGTCGCCGACGCGGGCGGCGACGTGCGGGCAGAGGTGCCGCCGCCCCGCGCGGCGGGGCAGCTGCTGCCGCACCACCCCCGCGGAGATCAGTTCGGCACGATCCTCGCCGAGCGGCCGTTCGTCTTCACCGGCGCCCGGCGCAACCAGCCGTCCCTGGACCTCCGCGCGCTGACGATGTCGCGCGAGGCCGACGGGCACGTGTGCCTGCAGGTGCGCTTCGCGAAGGCCCCGCGGCCGGACAGCCGTCTGCTCGTGCGGTGGTTCGAGCCGGTGCCCGGCAGCAACACCGAGGGCTCATCGGGTGCGGTCGAGCTGCGCTTCGACGGGCGTGGCGGGCTGCACTTCTGGTTCGACCGCAGCCGCGAGGACGTCACCGACCCCGATCTCGTGTCGCGGTTCCGCAACCGCGTGCCGGACGTCGGGCGTCGCGCCAACGTCATCTCGATCCGCCTCAGCAAGCAGGATCTCTCCAACCCGGAGCGGTTCCGCATCGCGCTGCAGAGCGCCTCCACGACAGCCTCGGACCCCGCGCTCGTCCCGGTGGTCAACGCGGGCGACGCGATGGGCGGCGAGAACGCGGGCTTCGAGTGGCCCAACGGGCAGCCGGGCGTCCTGTTCGACGCCGGCACCGGCCCGGCCGGCTGAGCCATGGCGCGCGACTGGGACGACCTCTTCATCACCGACGCCGGCGCGGGCGGCGATGCGATGAAGACCGCCTTCGAGGACGAGCCCGAGCGCCGCCGCGGGTTCTTCCGCCGCCTGCGCGAGAACCTCTCCAAGACCCGCAGCGCGCTGAGCGCCGAGGTCCAGGCGACGCTGCTCTCGGGCGACGTCGACGAGGAGACCTGGGAGCGGTTGGAGGAGGCGCTGATCATGGCCGACGTGGGCGCATCGACGACCGCCCGCGTCGTCGGTCAGCTCGAAGAGGAGGCGGGCGACGGCGGCCTCGAGGGCGGCGAGGCGCTCAGCGGGCGTCTCATGGAGCTCCTCGCCGACATCGCACGACCGAAACAGGAGGGCGCCGACCGGATCGACCTGCGCCGCGAGCCGACGGTGATCATGGCCGTGGGTGTCAACGGCACCGGCAAGACGACGACGATCGGCAAGCTCGCCTGGCACCTGCAGCGCGAGCTGGGCCAGACGGTGCTGCTGGGCGCGGCCGACACGTTCCGCGCCGCCGCGGTCGAGCAGCTGACCGGCTGGGCGGAGCGTGCGGGCTGCGAGATCGTCAAGCCCGACCGCGACGGGGCGGACCCCGGCTCGGTGGCGTTCGAGACCGTCCGCCGCGGCCGCGAGCAGGGCGTCGACGTGGTGATCATCGACACCGCCGGGCGCCTGCACACGCAGGACGCGCTGATGGCCGAGCTGGGCAAGATCCGCCGCGTCGTCGAGAAGCAGCTGCCCGGCGCACCCCACGAGACGCTGCTGACGGTGGACGCCACGACCGGTCAGAACGGACTGCGACAGGCCAAGTTGTTCTCCGAGGTCGTGCCGGTCGACGGCATCGTGCTGACCAAGCTCGACGGCACCGCGAAGGGCGGGATCGCCCTTGCCATCTCGGGTGAGCTCGGCATCCCGGTCAAGCTGATCGGGATCGGCGAGCAGCTGGACGACCTCCGGCCGTTCGACGCAGACGACTTCGCGCGCGCACTGCTCTCGTAGACACCTACCATGAACCCACATGGATGCGTGGGTCTTCTGGGTGATCCTTGCCGTGATTCTGGCGGTCGGGGAGGTCGTGTCGCTCAGCTTCTTCCTTGCCCCCTTCGCGGTCGGCGCGATCGCGGCCGCGCTCCTCGACGCCGCGGGTGTCGGCGCCGTCGGGCAGTTCGCCGCGTTCCTCGCGAGCTCGCTGCTGCTCGTCGGGATCGTGCGCCCGATCGCGCGGCGCCACGTGAACATGCCGCCGCAGCTGCGGACCGGCACCGCGGCGCTCGTCGGTGAGACAGCGGTCGTCCTCGAACGTATCTCCAACGACGAGGACGTCGGCTCGGTGCGGCTGAAGGGCCAGGTGTGGACCGCGCGGGCCTACGACGACAGCGACTCGTACGAACCCGGCAGCCGGGTACACGTCATGGAGATCAGGGGCGCAACCGCGCTCGTGACCGAGATCTAGGAACAGGGAGCCGTTGTGGAAGCCGGCCTAATCGTCCTCATCGTCGTCGCGATCTTCGTGCTGTTCCTCGCCGCGCGTACGGTTCGCATCATCCCGCAGGCACGCGCAGGGGTCGTCGAGCGCCTCGGCCGGTACCAGCGCACCCTCACACCGGGCCTCGCCATCGTCGTGCCCTTCGTGGACCGGGTGCGCCCGCTCATCGACCTCCGCGAGCAGGTCGTGACGTTCAAGCCCGCGGGCGTCATCACCGGCGACAACGTCGGCATCCAGATCGACTCCGTCCTGTACTTCACGATCACCGACGCGAAGTCCGTCTCCTACGAGGTCGCCAACCCGCTGCAGGCGATCGAGCAGCTCACGGTCACGACGTTGCGCAACGTCATCGGCGGGCTCACGCTCGAGGAGACGCTGACCAGTCGCGACGCGATCAACGCCGCGCTGCGGACGGTGCTCGACGAGGCGACTGGCCAGTGGGGCATCCGGGTCAACCGTGTCGAGGTCAAGGCGATCGACCCGCCGGCCACGATCCAGGAGGCCATGGAGAAGCAGATGCGCGCCGAGCGCGACCGGCGCGCCGCGATCCTCACCGCCGAGGGCCGTAAGCAGTCAGAGATCCTCAACGCCGAGGGCGAGCGCCAGGCGGCGGTGCTCCGCGCGGAGGGCAACAAGGCGGCGGCGATCCTCAACGCGGAGGGCGAGGCCCAGGCGATCGACACGGTGTTCCGCGCGATCCACGACGGCGGGCCCGACCAGGGGCTGCTGTCCTACCAGTACCTGCAGATGCTCCCGCAGCTCGCGCAGGGCGATGCGAACAAGATCTTCGTCATCCCGAGCGAGTTCACCCAGGCGCTCAGCGGGCTCAGCCAGGCGCTGGGGGGCTCACTGAGCCCCCAGGCCAAGCCCTCGCCGCCGCCGGAGACGGACGGCGAGAGCGCAGCGACCAAGCCGCCGGTGGCGCCCAAGCCGCCGGGCCAGCTCGGCGAGGGCAACGGCGGCCGGAGCGAGTAGTCAGCCGCCGACGAGGGGGATCTCGGCCCGCACGCGCGTCCCTTGCCCGGGCGGGCTGGCCACCTCGAGGCTGCCGTTGAGCGCACCGACGCGGTCTGCGAGCCCGCGCAACCCCGATCCGCGGTCGGCGTCCGCGCCACCGACGCCGTCGTCGACGACCTCGACGACGAGCCGCCCCACCTCCGGCCGCACGCGGACGGTCGCCGAGGTCGCCTTCGCGTACTTGCCGATGTTCGTGAGGCACTCGGCGACGACGAAGTAGGCCGTCGCCTCCACGGCCGGCAGCAGACGTGCCTCGGGGGCCTCGACGACCTCGGTGGGCACCGTCGCACGCGCCGCGAGCTCGCGCAGCGCCGCAGCGAGCCCGCGGTCCGACAGCACCGCGGGGTGGATGCCTCGCGCGAGGTCGCGCAGCTCCGCCAGCGCGGCACGGGACTCCGCCTGCGCTTCGTCGACGAGTTGCAGCGCCATCCCGTCCGCGTCGTCTCCGAGGCGCTTGCGCGCCATCCCGAGCTTGAGGCTCAGCGCGACGAGGCGCTGCTGCGCACCGTCGTGCAGGTCGCGCTCGATGCGGCGGCGCTCGGCGTCGGCGGCCGCGATGATCCGCGCCTGCGCGGAGCGGGCGTCGACGACCTTCGCGGTCAGCTCCGGGTCGGGCTCGGAGTGCAGCAGCAGACGTGCCCAGTAGCCGTGGGCGATGCCCATCCCGTCGATGAGGTACTTCGCCGGGATGAACAGCAGAGCGCCGATGGGGACCAGCACGATCGCCTCGGGCAGGCTGTCGACGTTCCACAGCAGAAGGTCGAATCCGCCGGTGGGTATCCAGTACCAGAGCGGCGCGACCAGCAGCGCGAACGGGAGCACGATCGCGATCGACGTGAGCGAGAACCAGATGATCCCGAGCGGGAACTGGCACGCGAGGTAGGCCGTGTCCTTCCAGGTCTGCGGATCGGCGACCCGCGCCCTGATCGACGACCACGCGCTGTCCTTGACGGGGCGCCGGTAGTGGCCCTCCGCGCGCTCGTCCAGCAGCCCGTGCACGAGCGCGCGCTCCAGGTCGGCCATCGGCCGGGTCGCGTACAGGACGCCGACGAGGATCGGAACCCCGAGCAGGGTGATCAGCAGGCCGATGCCCGTCGACAGACCCACCAAGAGGATCACGAACCACGTGGTGCCCAGGCCGAGCGACAGCAGGAGGTAGACGGCGCGCTTGACCGTCAGCACGGCGCGCACGGTATGCATGGGCGTCGTCGCGAGTGGTGCGGCTGTCTCTACTCTTTCCTGCACGATGTTCGACGCCCTCTCCGAGAAGCTCCAGGCGACCCTCGCCGACGTCCGCCAGCGCGGGTCGCTGACGGAGGCCGACGTCAACGCCGCGATGCGCGAGATCCGCCTCGCGCTGCTCGAGGCCGACGTCAACTTCCGGGTCGTCAAGGAGTTCACGGCGAAGGTCAAGGAGCGCGCGCTCGGCAGTGACGTCCTGAACACGCTCAACCCGGGCCAGCAGGTCGTCAAGATCGTCAACGAGGAGCTCACCGCCCTCATGGGCGGCTCCTCCGCCGGGCTGACGTTCGCCCCGCGCCCGCCGACCGTCGTGCTCATGGCCGGCCTGCAGGGCTCCGGCAAGACCACCGCGACGGCCAAGCTCGCGCGGTACCTCAGGGAGGAGAACGGGTCGTCGGTCGCGGTCGCGGCGTGCGACGTCTACCGCCCCGCTGCGGTCGACCAGCTCGTGAAGGTCGGCGCGCAGGCCGGCGCCACCGTCTACGAGCAGGGCACCGACCGCGACCCGGTCGACATCGCCCGGTGGGCGCTCGACGAGGCCAAGCGCGACGGCAAGGACGTGCTGATCGTCGACACGAGCGGGCGCCTGCACGTCGACGAGAAGCTCATGCAGGAGCTCAAGGACATCCGCAAGGCGGTCCGCCCGACGTCGATCCTGCTCGTCGTCGACGCGATGACCGGTCAGGACGCGGTGAACGTCGCGGAGCAGTTCTCCGAGGCGGTCGACTTCGACGGCGTGATCATGACCAAGCTCGACGGCGATGCGCGCGGCGGCGCGGCGCTGAGCGTCAAGCAGGTCACCGGCAAGCCGATCGTCTTCGCGTCGACGGGCGAGAAGCTCGGCGATTTCGAGCGCTTCCACCCGGATCGCATGGCGCAGCGGATCCTCGGGATGGGCGACGTCCTGTCGTTCATCGAGCGGGCCGAGTCGCAGGTCGAGGAGGACGAGGCGAAGGAGCTCGAGCGCAAGATGCGCAAGGGCGAGTTCACCCTCGAGGACTTCCTCGGCCAGCTTCGCATGATGCGGCGGATGGGCCCGCTGCAGTCCCTGCTGGGGATGCTGCCCGGGTTCGGCGGCCAGCAGATGAAGAACATGAAGGTCGACGAGCGCGAGCTCGACCGCATCGAGGCCATCATGCTGTCGATGACGCCCGAGGAGCGCCGCCGCCCCGAGCTCATCAAAGGGTCGCGCCGCCTGCGGATCGCGCGTGGGTCGGGCACGACGGTGCAGCAGGTCAACCAACTCGTGAAGCAGTTCGGCCAGATGCAGAAGGTCATGAAGCAGATCGGCCGGGGCCGGATGCCGGACCTCGGCGCGCTCATGCGCCAGCAGTCGCGCTGATTCGCACCCGCTAGACTCCCCGCGCTCATGGCAGTCAGACTCAGACTCACTCGCATCGGCGGTCGCAAGGACCCCGTCTGGCGCGTCGTCGTGGCCGATCAGCGCTCACCGCGCGACGGCCGCGTGATCGAGATCGTCGGTCACTACAACGCGCAGACCGAGCCGTCGACCATCAAGCTCGATTCCGATCGCATCCAGCACTGGCTGGACCGCGGCGCCCAGCCGACCGACCAGGTCCGCAAGCTCATCAAGATCAACTCGAGGGCGTCGGCCGAGGCCCCCGCGGACGCAGCCGCGCCCGCAGCGACCGCCTAGCCGCCGATGGCCGCCGAGGCCCCGGCTGCGCAATCGCTGCTGGAGGCGCTCGTCCGCGCGCTCGTCACCGAGCCGGACGAGGTGAAGGTCGAGGACTTCGCGGAGGACGACGGCACCGTCGTCCTCGAGCTGTCGGTCGCCGAGGACGACTACGGCACGGTGATCGGCCGCGGCGGTCGCACGGCCAACGCACTGCGCACCGTCGTGAAGGCGGCGGCCGTCCGCGACGGGCGCCGTGTGCTGATCGACATCGTCGATTGACCTCCGAGCTCCTGCACGCGGGCCGGGTCGGCCGCCCGCACGGGCTCGACGGATCGTTCTACGTGGTGGAGCCGGCGCCGCAGCTGCTGACCCTGGGCACGCAGGTCTGGGTGGGCGAGCGCCCCACCGAGGTGCTGCGACGCGCCGGGACCGACGCGCGCCCCATCCTCCGGGTCGGCCTCGCATCGGACCGTACCGGCGTCGAGGCGCTGCGCGGCGAGCCGCTTCGGACGCCCCGCGACGCAGCCCCGCCGCTGGAGGACGACGAGTACTGGGCCGACGATCTCGTCGGGTGCACGGTCGTGGCCGACGGCCGCGAGCTGGGCCGAGTCGCGCGCATGTTGCCGTACCCGTCGTGCGACCTCCTCGAGCTCGACGGCGGACAGCTCGTCCCGCTGGTGCAGGACGCGATCTCGTCCGTCGATCCGGTGGCGCGGCGCATCGAGGTCGACGCCCGGTTCCTCGGGCTGGAGGGCGAGTAGCTGTGCAGCTGGACGTCGTGACCCTCTTCCCCGAGTGGTTCGACTGGTTTCGCGCGCAACGCCACGTGCGCAACGCCGTCGCGCACGGCCACGAGATGCGCACACTGGACCCGCGCACCCACACGCCGCTCACCGGCGGCCAGGTCGACGACACGCCGTTCGGCGGCGGCGCCGGCATGGTCTTGCGCGTGGACGTCATGGACGCGGCGCTGCGCGCCTTCTACGGCGTCGACCCCGTCGAGCTGCGCAAGCAGCGCCGCGTGATCGCGCTCATCCCCGGCGGTCGGCTGCTCGACGACCGCTACGTCGACGAGCTCGCCCAGGAGGAGTCGCTCACGCTGCTCTGCGGCCGCTACGAGGGCTTCGACGAGCGCATCGTCCAGCACTTCGCCTCCGACACGCTGTCGGTCGGCCGCTACGTGCTGTCAGGCGGCGAGCTCGCGGCGATGGTGGTCGCGGACGCAGTGCTGCGCAAGCTCCCCGGGGCGCTCGGCCACGCCGACAGCGCGCTGGAGGAGTCGTTCTCCGTGGCGCTCGAGGGGCGCCCCGAGTACCCGCACTACACGCGTCCCGCCGAGTACCGCGGCTGGCGCGTCCCCGACGTGCTGTTGTCCGGCCACCACGCCGAGATCGGCAACTGGCGCCGTGCGCGCTCGCAGGAGCGCGGCGCGGGCGATGGCGGCCTCGGACCGACCTCGGGCTGACCTCCGCTAGCATGGTCGTCCCGCCCTGAGCGGGACGATCGGCGACGCTCCCGCATCGCCCGGCCGGCGAAGATCGCCCGGCCGCCACCGCTCTCCCGGACGGTCTTCAACTATGTCCAGTGTCATCGAAAGCCTCGAGCGCGCTCAGCTGCGCGAGGTTCCCAACTTCCAGGCCGGCGACCGCGTCCGTGTCCACTTCCAGGTCATCGAGGGCACCCGGCGCCGCACCCAGGTCTTCGAGGGTGTCGTCATCAAGCGCCAGGGCCACGGTGCGCGCGAGACCTTCACGGTCCGCAAGCAGTCGTTCGGCATCGGCGTGGAGCGCACGTTCCCCGTGCATTCCCCGAAGATCGAGAAGATCGAGGTTGCCGCCCGCGGTGATGTCCGTCGCGCCAAGCTCTACTACCTCCGCGACCGGGTCGGCAAGGCCGCCCGCGTGCGCGAGCGCCGGTACACGGGGCCGGAGAAGGCCGCTGCTGCGCCGGCTGCCGCTCCGCAGACCCCCGCGGGCGAGCTCGAGGCGCAGGCCGCGGTCGAGACCGAGGCGGTCGACGCCGAGGGCGTCGGCGCCGAGGGGACCGTGGACGAGGCCGTCGAGGCCCAGGCCACGACGGAGGAGACCGCCGAGGTGAGCACGGCCCCGGCTGACGTCGAGGCCGAGGCCGACCCGGAGGCGGCGGGGGACTCCGCGGCCGACGACGAGCCTGAGGCTGCCGGAGAAGCCGACACCAAGTCGTGAGGCGCGCCCGCGGCGAGAGCGGGAACTCCCTCGTCGAGCTCGTCGTCATCGTCGCGGTAGCCCTGGGTCTCGCTCTCGGGATCCAGGCGTTCCTCGTCAAGCCGTACCGCATCCCCTCGGAATCCATGGTTCCGACGCTCGAGATCGGGCAGCGTGTGCTCGTGAATCGCATCGGGTCGCGCTTCAGCGCGCCCGACATCGGCGACGTGACCGTGTTCCATCCGCCTGTCGGCTCGGAGACCAACCAGTGCGGCGCGCCCCAGCGTGACGGGCAGCCGTGCCCGCGGCCCACGCCGACGCGCTCGACCGTGAACTTCATCAAGCGCGTCGTCGCCGGCCCGGGGGACCGCATCTCGATCGACGACGGTCACGTGGTCCTCAACGGCGTCCGCCAGAAGGAGCCGTTCGCGCGTTTCGCCGGATGTTCGAACGGAGATTGCGACTTCCCCGTCCCGATCACGGTGCCCGCCGGTATGTACTTCATGATGGGTGACAACCGTGGCGCTTCCGACGACAGCCGGTTCTGGGGACCCGTCCCTCGCAAGTGGGTCATCGGTGGCGCCTTCGCCACCTACTGGCCGCCGGACCGCCTCGGGCTCCTCTGAGCCGCGGCGGCGCATGTCGACCGGCGGGCGCCTGCTGCGTCACGACCGCCGGCTCGGCCGTCGCTTCGTCGCCGGCGCGGACGAGGCGGGGCGCGGCTGCCTGGCAGGCCCGCTCGTGGCCGCCGCGGTCCTGCTGGACCTCGAGCGGCTGACACGCCGCGACGTCCGCGACCTGCGGGCGCTCAACGACTCCAAGCAGCACGACCACGCCGCGCGCGAGGCGCTGTACCCCGTCGTCCTGCGCGTCGCGGCGAAGGTCGCCGTCGTGTCGCGCAGCGTCCACAGCATCGACACGCGCGGGCTGCACAAGATGAACATCGCGGCCCTCCGCGCGGCGCTCCTGGAGGTCGCGCGGCCGGGCGCGATCCTGCTGTCCGACGGCTTCCCGGTCGGCGACCTGGACGGCCACGATCGCCGCGCGATCGTCGACGGGGATGCGACGAGCGCCTCGATCGCTGCCGCCTCGATCATCGCCAAGGTCACGCGCGATCGCTACATGGTGCGCGCGGACGCCCGGCATCCAGGCTGGGAGTTCGCCCAGCACGTCGGCTACTCCACGCCCGAGCACCGCGCCGCGATCCGCCGCATCGGGGTGTCCCCGCTGCACCGCTTGTCGTTCCAGTCGACCGCGTACACGCAACTCGAGCTCGTCGATTCCGCGGCGCCGTCAGGCGTCAGCCCCTGATCGTGAGCGGCACGCCCGCGCCGATGCGTCGTGCGAGCCAGGTGATGGCCCGGGTGCTGAGCCGGATGCAGCCGTGGGAGACCGCGGTGCCCAGCGATCCTGCGAGGTTGCCGGTCCCGTGCAGGGCGATCTGCCCCGGGCCGCCCTCGAACTCCTGTAGGACGGCCGAGCGCGCGCTCGAGGCCAGCGCGTAGGGGCTGCCCGACTGCGCCGGTGACAGCGCCAGGGACTCCTCGACGAAGAAGCGCCCCTGCGGCGTGGGGGTCGACGGCTTGCCCACGACGGCGCGGAACCTGCGGTCGACACGGCCGTCGTGCCACACCGTCACGCTGCGCCGTGACAGGCTGACCGAGACTGCCCACGGCGTGGTCGTCCAGCGGGTCTGCGCGGTCCGTATCCAGCCGGTGTGGCCGCTGGGGCGTCCAGGCAGCCGCACGTGGACCCACGAGCGCCCGTCGGTCCCCCGGACGGCACGGCCGACCGCGGGGAGGACGGTGCGCACCTGCGTCAGCGGCCGCCGCGCCGCAACCGTCTCAAGCCGCCGGCTGCGAACGCTCGGCTGCGCGCGAGCGACCTGATGGTGCAGGAGGCGCACCTGCGCCTGGCTGTCGGGCACAGCGGCGGCCTGCGCTGGACCAGCCAGGCCGCAGACGCCCAGCGCGGTCGCGCCCGCCAGGGCGAACACGGCCACCCCCCGGCGCACGCCGGGGGGTGTCGGGACGAGGCGGGCGACGTGACTCATCCCGTGAAGCGGGACGGCCCCGACCGCGGCTTCAGGAGCGCCTTGACGGCTCCGCACGCCCGGTAGGGCAGCGTCAGCGTCCGGGAGCGGGTGGCGTCCCTGAAGGTGACGCGCGCCCGGATGACGTGGCGGCCCGCCCGGGCCGACTTGACGGACACCGTGAAGGGCGAACGCGCGCGACTCCCGATGCGCCGGCCGTCCATGGTGAAGACGACTCGATCGATCGTGGAGCCGCGAACCCGTGCGTTGAAGCCGGCGGTGCACACACCGCTCGGAGTCCGGGCTTCGCTCGGGACGCGTCGGAGGCGCGCGGTGCCGTTGCGCGTCGTGGCTGCGTCGACGATCGGGGTGGTCCCACGCCGACCGCCGGGACCCGTGCCGCCGCCTGCGCCGCCGCCGGACGTGTCAGAACCGCCTGGTGGAGTGGCGCAGTTGGGCCGGCCGATCACGTTCGAGTCGAGCGTGACGGCGCCGTTGCGGGCCAACGCCCTACCCGTCAGCGTGGCGCCGGTGTTCAGCGTGACGCTCGTCAGGGCGAGGATGTTGCCCTGGAAGGAGGTGTTGGTACCGAGGGTCGCTGAGCTCCCGATCTGCCAGAACACGTTGCACGCCGATGCGCCGTTGACGAGCACGACTGAGGAGGCGGACGCGCTGGTAAGCGTCGAGCCGACCTGGAAGATGAACCGTGTGTTGGGATCTCCCTGGGCGTTGAGCGTGAGCGCCCCTGTGAGCTGCGCGGACGTCGAGAAGGAGTACGTTCCGCCGACCAGGGTCAGCCCGCCGAGGTCCTGCCCGGTGAGGTCGGTCGTCGATGGCTCGCCCGCAGCGCTGTTGAAGGCGGTCGTGGCGTCGTTCTGCGCTTGCAGTGCCACTGCGTCGCCGCTGTGGATCACCCCGCCGCTGACCAGCCCGGGGGGAAAGCCGCTGACCGCGGTCCCGGGCGAGACGCCGAGGTCCCCTCCGATGACGGAGGGGCCGGTGTTCGTGACGGCTGAGCCGCTGAGAACGGCGAACGAGTCAGAGGTCCCCAGGTTGACGGCCGCGGCCTGGGATGCGACTGGCACGGCCGCGAACGCGACTGCGACGGTCAGAGCCGACGCGGCACACATTCGTGTGATCCGCCTCGGATGGGTCGGGTTGGACATACGTCCCCCTACATGTGAGCGGTCTTCGCGACATTCCTGGTCGCCACGCGCCGCCCGAAGCGGGCGATCAGCGTGGTGGCGCTCCTTCGGTGGCCCGGCTGACTCCGGCGGAGTCCCGTGGCTTTGCGGACCCGTCTCGCGACGGGGGTGCCCAGGTCGAGAAAGCCTGCTCTGGTGTCTTGTCCGCATCGGCATCGGCGGCCGTTGCCTTGACCTCGGTGTCCGATGTCCGCCCTCAGAACGCGTGCTCGACGTGGTCCAGGCGCAGCAGCGACCCATCCCGGTCGACGGTGACGCCGACGACGTCGAAGCGCAGCTCGGCGGACCGCGGTCGGTCGGCGACCTCGGCGAGCCACGCGGCGGCGATCTTCCGCACCTGATGCTGTTTCACGGGAGCGACCGCGTCCAGCGCGCTGCCGGCTCGGGCAGAGGCGCGGCGCGTCTTCACTTCGACGAACACCAGCGTGGTGCCGTCGTACACGATGAGGTCGATCTCGCCCCAGCGCGTCCGGTGGTTGCGCGCGACGAGCGCGAATCCCAGGCGCTGCATGTGGGCGAGGGCGAGGCTCTCGCCCCGCGTGCCGAGCGCCCGGCGTGGGTCGCCCGATCCGGAGACAGCGGTCTGCGTCGATGACATGACCGGCACGCTAGATAGCGGTGCGTTGCACGGGACGCCGCAGATGTGACAAGTCGGCGACGAGTTCGCACCAGAGCTCCGCGGCCGGAACCACGTCGCACAGCCGTTGCAGATTCGTCACAGATCGCGTGTCCCGTGCAACGCGCGACGCTGCACGATCAGCCCATGCTCGCTCGCCTCACCACCTTCGCCATCGACGGCCTCGCCTCGCGGCGCATCACGGTCGAGGTCGATCTCCGCGCCGGCCTTCCCGGCTTCACGATCGTCGGCCGCGGCGACGCGGCTGTGCGCGAGTCGCGCGAGCGCGTCCACTCCGCGGTGCGCAACTCCGGCTTCGAGTTCCCCAACCGCCGTGTCACTGTCAACCTCGCGCCGGCGTACCTCCCGAAGTCGGGACCCGGGTACGACCTGGCGACCGCCTGCGGGCTGCTCGTCGCCAGCGGCCAGGTCCCAGCCGCGCTGGTCGATCGCTGGGCCGTGTTCGGCGAGCTCTCCCTCGGCGGTGAGCTGCGCCCGTGCGGCGGCGCGCTCGCCGTTGCGGAGGGAGCGCGGCGCCACGGGCTCCACGGTCTCATCGTGCCCGTCGAGTGCGCAGCGGAGGCCGGGCTCGTGGACGGCGTGGCCGTCGCAGGTGTGAGTGACCTCGCGGGCGTCGCGGCGATCCTGCGCGGCGAACCGCCTCCGCAGCTGCACAGGACGCCCGACGCCGGCCGACCACGCGCCGACGTCGAGGACCTAGCCGACGTGCGCGGGCACGCGGCGCCGATCCGAGCGCTGACGATCGCCGCCGCGGGCGGGCACAACGCGCTTCTCGTCGGGCCGCCCGGCACCGGAAAGACGATGCTGGCCCGGCGGCTCAGCGGCATCCTGCCACCGCTGACGCGCGACGAGGCGCTGGAGGTCACACGCATCCACAGCCTCGCCGGGCTGCGACACGGCGCAGGCAGCCTGATCATCGAGCGCCCGTTCCGCGCGCCGCACCACACGATCTCGTCGTCCGGCCTCGTCGGCGGCGGCATCCATCCGGGCCCGGGAGAGGCGAGCCTCGCGCACCACGGCGTGCTGTTCCTCGACGAGCTGTCGGAGTTCGCCCGCTCATCCCTCGAGGCGCTGCGACAGCCGCTCGAGGACCGGCAGGTCACGATCGTGCGCGGTCAGCGTTCGGCGCTCCTCCCGACGCGCTTCATGCTCGTCGCGGCCACGAACCCATGCCCGTGCGGACGCGGGATGCCCGCGTGCGAGTGCACGACGGCGGACCACAACCGCCATCGCAGGCGCCTCAGCGGTCCGCTGCTCGACCGGATCGACCTGCACGTCGGGGTGCAGCGGCCGGACGAGGAGGCGTTGACGGCGCCGCCCGTCGCCTTCTCCGACGCTGTCCGTGACGAGGTCCTCGCGGCCCGCGAACGCCAGGCGGCGCGGCTCGCCGGCACCGGCACGGGTTGCAACGGCGACATGCCACATGCCCTGGCGCCGCGAGCCTCCGATCTCCTCGCGGAAGCACGTGATGCGTTGCGCGACGCGTACGCACGCGGCGCGCTGAGCGCTCGCGGTCACGGACGCGTCCTGCGCGTCGCGCGGACGATCGCCGATCTTGCAGCGAGCGACCGGATCGAGGACGCGCACGTGCTCGAGGCCATCGCACTGCGACGCTCGCAGGAGCTCGAGCGCACGGAGGACCGTCGTGAGGCCGCCTGACGCTTGCGCATCATGCCTGCGCCGCACGCACCTGCTCGGGCTCCTCTCGGGACGCATCGAGCGTGGGGGGCGGGGCCGGGCCGCGTTCGGCGGGCTCCTCGCGCTGGGCGACGAAGACCTCGTCACGACGCTCGGCGCGCACAACGACCGCGGCACCCACCTGGCACGCGCGGCGTTCGACGCCGACAGGGCGTACGGGGCGATCGCGGCCGCGGGGCTGAGCGCGGTGTGCCGGCATGGCGGCTGGTACCCGACTGCGCTGCTCGACCTGGAGGACGCCCCCGCGATGCTCCACGTCGCCGGCGACCCGGAGCTGCTGGCCGATCTCTGCCGGGCCGACGGGCCGGCGCCCGCCGTCGCGGTGGTGGGTGCGCGCCGCGCGACCTCGTACGGGATCGACGTCGCGGGCTCGCTCGGCCGCGGGCTCGCCGCTGCGGGGATGACGGTCGTGAGCGGGATGGCGCTCGGGATCGACTCAGCGGCGCATGCGGGGGCGCTGGATGCGCCGGGGCCCACGGTCGCGGTGCTCGCGGGCGGCGCGGACCATCCCTACCCGGCGAGCAAGGTCGCGCTGTACAGAAGGATCGTCGCCGCCTGCTGCGTCGTGTCCGAGCTCCCGCCGGGCACCGGCATCATGCGATGGGCGTTTCCCGCGCGGAACCGGATCATCGCCGGGCTCGCTGCTGCGACCGTGGTCGTCGAGGCGCAGGAGCGCTCAGGCTCCCTCATCACCGCCGAGATCGCCGCAGACCTCGGCAGGCACGTGGGTGCCGTCCCGGGCCCGGTGACGGGACCGCGGAGCGACGGCACGAATGCGCTGCTGCACGACGGCGCCGCGGTCGTGCGTGATGCGCGCGACGCGCTCGACCTCACCGCCATCGACGTCCCGGTGTCACTCCGACGCCGGTCGCCGGCGGCGCCGGAGCGTGACCTGCCTGCCCGGGCGTCGGGCTCGCCGATGCCGCAGGACCCGGAGCTGCGCCGTGCGCTCGATGCGGTCGACGACGGCGCGGCGAGCGCCGAGCGGCTCGCGCGGGCCCTAGGAAGGGACGTGGCAAGCGCGAACGTTGCGCTCACGCGCCTCGAGTTCGCAGGCTTGCTGCGTCGCGAGCTCGATGGCACCTACGCGCGTCGGGCGGGGACATGACCGAGCGGGCCCGGCTCCTAGACTCGCACGGCGTGTCCGCGGTCCGTCCCGTCCCCGTCGTGCTCTCGATCGCCGGCTCGGACTCCGGAGGCGGTGCGGGCATCCAGGCGGACCTCAAGGCGTTCGCCGCGGCGGGGGTCCACGGTGCGACCGCGATCACCGCGATCACGGTGCAGAACACCGTGGCGGTGTCGGCGGTGGAGACCGTTGCGCCCGAGATCGTGGCGGCGCAGGTCCGCGTCGTCGCCGAGGACCTCGGCGTCGACGCCGTGAAGATCGGGATGCTCGGCGACATCGCGACGATCGAGGCGGTGGCCGAGGCGCTGGACGCGCTTCCGGGCGACCCGCCGGTGGTGCACGACCCGGTCATGGTCGCGGAGTCCGGCGCGCGGCTGCTGCCGGACGCGGCACTCGCTGCGCTCATCGAGCTCATCCTCCCGCGCGCGACGGTCGTGACGCCCAACCTCCACGAGGCGCGCGTCCTCGCCGGGCCGGGCGCGGAGCGGACGGACGGGGAGGAGCTCGCGCGTGCGGTCCACGCGCTCGGGCCCAGCGCCGTCATCGTCACGGGTGGCCATCGCGGCGAGGCGACGGACCTGCTCTTCGACGGCACGACGTTCATCGAGCTGCCCGGCGAGCGTCACCCCGACGGCGCGGCGCACGGCTCCGGGTGTACACATTCCTCGACGCTCGCCGCGCGGCTGGCGCTCGGCGACCCGCTGCCGGCGGCGGCACGACGGGCACGGGCGGCTGCGGCGGCCGCAGTCCGCGACGGTCTGCGGGACCTCGGGGCGGGAGCTGGTCCTGTCGATGTCATCGGCCTCGTGGAGCGTCAGGCGCGATGAGCGGACGCGGCCGGATCGAGGACTTTCGTGGTCGGTTGCGCAAAACGGCCCTACCGGGGAATCGGCTTTGTCATAATCAGGCGATGAGGCTGCTGCGCATGAAGCCCGGGCACGGGGAGGTGCTCTTGGCGGAGGGGGACGTGGAGGTCAGCGAGGAGCTGGACGCCCTCGTCGCCGAGTTCCGCGTGCAGCTGGACTCCGGCATGTGGGCCGCCGTCCCCACGACGGCCGGTGGAGGCAGGCGCGAGGCGCGGCTCGTCAGATCGTTCGACGAGGTTCCGCGCGACGCCGATCGGATCATCTTCTTCCCGCAGGCCGCAGGCGGTCGGTAGCGCCATGGTCCTCGCTCTCAGCGTCACGGCCATCGTCATCGTCGTGCTGCTGTGGGAGGTGGCCATCCCGCACATCGAGCGTTGGAACGAGCGCCGCCGCGCGCGGCGCCAGATCGTGCCCGGCACGGGGACGGACCCGGGCCGTGAGCTCCGCGCGGAGCAGCGCGCCCGCGCGCTGCTGCGCTCCTGTGTGAACGAGGAGGAGTGGTCGATGTACCGCGACCTCGGCTTCCTGCGCGTCTGGGGCAAGCTCGCGAACGGGCCCGGACAGCCGGGCCGCGCCGCCGAGGGTGCGCCCTACGCCTACCTCGTGTATCCGCACAAGCCGATCGTCGCCTACCTCCCGCAGACCCGCGAACTGCTCTCCGAGCACTGCGTGCAGTTCCCGGACGAGACGCGGCCGTACGGCTCCGCGCTGCTCCCGGACTCCGACGACGTGCTCGCGAAGTGGATGGCGCTGACCGGCGACGAGCAGCGCCTCATCACCACGGCGAACATGCACCTGCCCGGCCGCCAGATCGACCCGAAGCAGATCCGCAGGGACCTCTGGCGCCTCGGGCAGTGGGAGCAGGAGCGCCTGCGCCGTGGCGCTCGCAACGACGGGCCCGTCGCCACACCGTGATGTCGCGGCCGCCCGCCTCGCGGCGCGGATAGGCTTGCCCGTGATGTCCACGAACGTCGATTTCGACCTCAAGCACCGCAGCCGCGCCCTCACCGAAGGGCCCAGCCGCGCCGCAGCCCGCGCGTACCTGAAGGGCATCGGCTACGACGACGAGGCGCTCTCCAAGCCGATCATCGGCGTGGCCTCGACCTGGATCGAGACCATGCCCTGCAACTTCCACCTCCGTGCGCTGGCAGCGCGGGTGAAGGACGGGATCCGCGACGCGGGCGGCACGCCGATGGAGCTCAACACCATTGCGATCTCCGATGGGATCACGATGGGCACCAGCGGCATGCGCACCAGCCTGGTCTCACGCGAGGTCATCGCGGACTCCATCGAGCTCGTCGCACGCGGTCATCTCTTCGACGGCGTCGTCGCGCTGAGCGGCTGCGACAAGACGATCCCGGGGACCGTCATGGCGCTCGCGCGTCTCGACCTGCCGAGCGTCATGCTCTACGGCGGCTCGATCCCGCCCGGGCGCTTCCGTGGCCGCGACGTGTCGATCATGGACGTGTTCGAGGCGATCGGCGCCCACTCGCGCGGCAAGATCAGCGACGCGGATCTGGCAGAGATCGAGAGCGTCGCCAGCCCGGGCGCGGGCGCCTGCGGTGGGCAGTTCACCGCCAACACCATGGCGATGGCCTTCGAGGTCATGGGCATCTCGCCGTTCGCCTCCGCGATGGTCCCGGCGCAGGACGCGACGAAGGCCGATTGGGCCTACGCCTGCGGCAAGCTCGCGATGGACGTCCTCAAGCGCGGCGTGTCGGCGCGCGAGATCATCACGCGCGAGTCGATCGAGAACGCGATCACCGCGGCCGCCATGT
The DNA here is from genome assembly GCA_963837655.1 of uncultured Solirubrobacterales bacterium. Taxonomy (GTDB): domain Bacteria; phylum Actinomycetota; class Thermoleophilia; order Solirubrobacterales; family Solirubrobacteraceae; genus CAVVSD01. The sequence goes on along the minus strand of CAWIOK010000006.1, from coordinate 280,782 downwards.
CCGGCGGCTCGACCAACGTTGTCCTGCATCTCCTGGCGGTCGCACGCGAGGCCGGCATCGAGCTCGACATCCGCGACTTCGACGACATCTCCGAACGGACGCCACTGCTCTGCGACCTGCAGCCCGGCGGAAAGTACCTGGCCACCGACCTGTTCGCCGCGGGCGGCGTCCCCGTCGTCGTGAAGCGCATGCAGGAGGCCGGGCTGCTGCACGAGAGCGCCATCACCGTCGACGGCCGCACGATCGGCGACCACGCGACCGAGGCGACCGAGCCCGCGGGCCAGGTCGTCGTACGTCCTCTCAGCGATCCGCTGAAGGCGACCGGCGGCTTCGCGATCCTGCATGGCAACCTCGCCCCCGAAGGCTCCGTCGTAAAGCTGGCCGGCCACGAGCGCCGCCGCCACCGCGGGCCGGCGCGCGTGTTCGAGAACGAGGAGGCCGCGATGGCCGCGGTCCTGGAGAGCCGCATCGAGCCCGGAGACGCCGTCGTCATCCGCAACGAGGGACCCGTCGGCGGACCCGGCATGCGCGAGATGCTGTCCGTCACGGCCGCGATCAACGGCGCGGGCCTGGGGGAGGAGGTCGTCCTGCTCACCGACGGCCGCTTCAGCGGCGCCACGCACGGCTTCATGGCGGCGCACATTGCCCCCGAAGCCGTCCGCGGCGGACCGATCTGCGCCGTGCACGACGGCGACGTGATCGTCATCGACGTCGACGCCCGGCGCATGGACGTCGAACTCGACGACGCGACGATCGCCGAGCGCATCGCCGCGTATCAGGCGCCGGACAACCACGTCGAGACCGGCGTGCTCACGAAGTACGCGCAGCAGGTCTCCAGCGCGTCGGAGGGAGCGGTCACGGCGTACTCGTGACCGTCAGCGCGCGTCGTCCTCGAGAAACTCGAGGAGCGCGGCGTTGAACCGCTCGGGCTCCTCGAGCATCGGCGCATGGCCCGTGCGGCGGAAGACGACCGCACGGGCGTCGGGGATCAGCTCCTCGTACTCGAAGGCGTGACGCAGGGGGACCATCGGGTCGTCCGCACCCCAGACCACGAGCGTCGGACAGGCGATCTCGGGGAGTCGGTCGCGGATGCGGTAGTCGTACAGGGCCTGCAGCGCATCGATGAACCCCGGCTTGCCGGCACCCGACAGCAGCTCGTAGGCCAGCGGCGCCGAGATGCGGCCCGGATTGCGGATGCCAGCGCCCCGCAGCGCCTCGTTGCGCAGCCGCGGCAGGCGGGCGACGATCTCCCACCCCGACACGATCAGCGGGGCGTAGAAGCGGCTCACCTTGCTCGCCACGACGAGCGGGCGCGCGCGGGCCTGCTCGCTCCACAGCGCTGCCGCGGAGACGAGCACCAGCCGCTCGACGCGTTCCGGGTGCGAGATCGCCATCTCCGCCGTGATGAAGCCGCCCATCGAGCTGCCGGCGAACGCTGCGGGGCCGACGACGCCGAGCGCGTCGAGCACCGCGTCGATCGTGTCGGCGTACCCGGGGATCGAGATGCGCCGCAGCGGCATCTCGGAGTGCCCGAAGCCGGGGAGATCGAAGGCGATGGCGCGGTGCCCCGCGTCGACGAGGGCGGGGATGACCTCCAGCCAGTTCTGCCAGTTGCCGCTGAGGCCGTGGACGAGGACGAGGACGGGTCCCTCGCCCACGTCGACGACGTTCACCGCGCGGCCGTCCACGGGGACCCAGCGCTGGCGTGCCCGCCAGTCGACATCGATCCACGACGCGGATCGGCGCGTCGGACCGTCGTCGGCTTGCCTATCTGCGGCCCCTGGAAGCGCCACTCCCGTCTACGCTAGTGCCGTCGCCGGCTCCTGCCTGGCCCGTCATGCGCATCGCCATCGACATCGACAGCACGCTGCATCACTACTGGGACGTCCTGTCCCGCGCCGCGCGGGATCGCTTCGGTGTCGACCTCCCCTACGACCAGCAGATCACCTGGGGCATCACGCTGCTCAAGCCGCGGCAGGTGCAGGCCTGCGTGGAGGACACCCACCGCGACGGCGCGATCCTCGACGCGACGCCCTACCCGGGGGCTGTCGAGACTGTCCGCGCCTGGCACGACGCCGGCCACTTCATCCACATCACCAGCCACCGGGCAGTCTCCGCGGAGGGCGCGACTGCGACCTGGCTGCAGCGGATCGGGCTGCCCTACGACGAGCTGTACTGCTCGCAGGACAAGATCGCGCGCTGCCGGGAGATCGGCATCCAACTGCTCGTGGACGACAGCCCGGTGAACATCGCGCGCGCGGTCGACGCCGGCATCGCCGTGGCCACGATCCGCCACCCGTGGAACCGCGACGTCTGCGAGGACGAGGACGTCGTCTGCGCGGCCGACTGGGCCGAGTTGCGGCGGGAGCTCACTGCGCTGCTCGAGCCCGCGCACGACCGCGCCTGAGTCCGGCCGAGAGCTTTCCTGCACATTGGCGACGAATGCGTGCCAGCTTCGTTGCACGCACAGCAATTCGGCCGCCGAGGCCGGTACCGTCTGTCTTCCCGCCCCCCGCCTCCCGCCAACCCCCCCACGGATGAGTAGCCGCCGCCTCGCAATCACCGCCGCAATGACCGTCGTCGTGCTGCTCGTCGGCACGGGCGTCGTCTACGCCTACGACGCCAGCCATGAGGACCACATCGCTGAGGGCATGCGCATCGGCGGCGTCGACGTCGGTGGCCTGAGCGCGAGCGCCGCGCAGGCCAAGCTGCAGCAGCAGCTGGTCGCGCCACTCCAGCGCACGGTCGTCGTCAATGCGGGCGACGATCGGTTCCGTCTCACGGCACGTGAGGCCAAGCTGGCGGTCAACTCAGGTGAGCTCGTGGGCGAGGCGGTGGACGCCAGCCGCGAGGGCAGCTTCCTCAGCCGCGCGTGGCGCGACGTGACGGGCGGGTCGATCGACAAGCAGGTCTCGCCGCGCATCGATTACTCCAAGCCCGCCGTGCAGCGCCTCGTCGACCGCGTTCGGGTCGGCGTGAGCAAGCCGGCCCAGGACGCGACGGTCGACATCAGCACGACGAGCGTGTCCGTCAAGCAGTCCAAGACGGGGCGCACCATCGACTCGAGCGCGCTGCGCGCGCAGATCCAGGCGGCGCTCGTCGACGTCCGCGCGAAGCGCAACCTGCGCGCGAAGATCTCCAAGGTCCAGCCGAACGTCACGACTGCGAAGCTCGCGACGCAGTACCCGTCGATCATCACGGTCGACCGCGGGGCGCACCGGCTGCGGCTCTTCAAGGACCTCGAGCTGCACAAGACCTACACGGTCGCGGTCGGCCAGGCGGGGCTGGAGACGCCCGCAGGCCGCTACACGATCCAGAACATGGCGGAGAACCCGTCGTGGCACGTCCCGCAGTCCGCCTGGGCGGGCGATCTCGCCGGAACGGTCGTGCCGCCGGGGCCATCGAATCCGATCAAGGCGCGCTGGATGGGCATCTACGACGGCGCCGGCATCCACGGCACGGACAACATCAACTCGCTCGGCACGAGCGCCTCCCACGGCTGCGTGCGCATGAGCATCCCGGACGTCGAGGAGCTCTACGCCCAGGTCAAGGTCGGGACGCCGGTCCTGATCGTCTAGGGTACATCCGTCGGCAGAGGCTCCGGATGTACTTGGAGAAGCTCGCCAGAGGCTCCCTTCTCTGGGCGATGTTCTCGGCCTACGCCGCGGGGGCCGGTGCCGCGATCTGGTCGATCGGCACGTCCTGCCAGCCGGCCTGCAGCAGCAGGTCGAGCCGCGACGAATGGCGAAGGGCCAGGGCACCGATGAAGATGCCCCGCTCCTTCTTGCGCAGCACCGCGTACCACATGGTCGACGCGTCACGCGGCCCCTGGATGCGCAGCCACGGGCGGGGTGGGCCGTACACCTCGTCGGCGATGCCCACGTCCAGGAGCTGGCGCTGCGTGGCCACGGTGCCCTGATCCGTGTCGATGAAGAACGACCCCACGCCACCGCAACCTAGCGAGTCCTGGCAGCACGCCCTGCGCCTGCTGGACGCCGACCTGCGCCGCCGTGGCATGGCCGAGCGGACTCGGCGCGCGTACGGCATCGACGCCGCTCAGCTCGCCGTGTGGTGCAGCCAGAGCGGCCTCGACCCCGCCGAGGTGACGCCACGGGTGCTGCGCCGCTACGCGCAGGTGCTCTCCGAGCGTCGCGCCGGCCCCGCCACCACCGCTCGCAAGCTGGCGGCGCTGCGCCAGCTCTACCGTGTCCTGCACGAGCACGGCGAGGTCCCGGCGAACCCCGTCGACCTCGTCCCGGCACCGAAGCGCCCCTCCAAGCTGCCCCGCGTCCTGCCGCCCGCGCAGATCTCCCAGCTGCTCGATCGCATCCCCGCGACGACGCCGTTGGAGCTGCGCGACCGCGCTCTCTTCGAGATCGCCTACGCGTGCGGGCTGCGCGCCGAGGAGCTCGTCGACCTCGACGTCGCGAGCATCTCGTTCGAGGACGAGGAGGTCCGCGTCGAGGGAAAGGGCCGCAAGACGCGGCTCGTTCCGGCCGGAGAGGCCGCGCTGCGGGCGGTCGCGCGCTGGCTGGAGCGTGGCCGGCCGGCGCTGCAGAGCGGCGACGGCGGCCAGGCGCTGTTCCTCTCCAAGAGCGGCCGTCGGCTGTCGACGTCGGACGTGCGCCGCCGCCTCCAGGGCTGGGCGCGCCAGGCCGCGATCCAGGGCGGGATCTCGCCGCACGCGCTCCGGCATTCCTTCGCGACCCACCTGCTCGACGGTGGCGCCGACCTACGGGCGATCCAGGAGCTGCTCGGCCACAGCTCGGTGAGCACGACGCAGATCTACACTCGGGTAGAGTCTGCGCGCCTGAAGACCGCCTACACGCGAGCGCATCCCCGCGCCTGAAACACGGTTCGACGCGGGGGAGGGATCTCTCTGGACACGAACGTCAAGGCCATCGAGCTCAAGGATCTGTGGAGGCGCTACAAGACGTCTGCGGATCCGGCTGCCCGTGAGCGCCTCGTCGTCGCGTATTCGCCCCTCGTGAAGTACGTGTCGGGCCGGATGGCGTCGGGTCTGCCCGCCCACGTCGAGGAGTCCGACCTGATCTCCTACGGGCTCGTCGGTCTCATCAACGCCATCGAGCGCTTCGAGCTCGAGCGCGAGATCAAGTTCGAGACCTACGCGATCACGCGGATCAAGGGCGCGATCATCGACGAGCTGCGCCACCTCGACTGGGTGCCGCGGTCCGTCCGTGCGCGCGCCAGGGAGATCGAGAAGGCCAACTCCAAGCTCGAGCACCGGCTGCAGCGCGCGCCGACCGACGAGGAGGTCGCCTTCGAGCTGGGAATCAGCGTCGAGGAGTTCCAGGAGTCGCTGCTGCAGATCTCCAACTCGACGGTGGCCGCGCTGGACGAGCTGTGGTCGGTCAGCGACGCGTCCGGCGACCAGGTCTCCCTCCTGGACACGCTGCAGGACCCCGACGCGCCCGATCCCGCCCACGTCATGGACGCCACCGATCTCAAGGACCGGATGGCGGACGCGATCGCCAGGCTCCCCGAGCGCGAGAAGCTCGTCGTGGCGCTCTACTACTACGAGAACCTGACCCTCCGCGAGATCGGCGAGGTCCTCGGGGTCACGGAGTCGCGCATCTCCCAGCTGCACACGAAGGCCGTCCTGCGGCTTCGCGGGCGGCTGACCGAGGATGACTGACCTCGACGCGGCGCCCGGCCGCATCGAGCCGGGCCGCGTCCTGCGCGAGGTGTTCCGCGTCTACCGCGAGCAGGCGGGAGTGCTGCTGCCCGTCGCCATCGTGCTCTTCGGGATCAACGCGATCGTCAGCTACGTGCTGCGCGACGGCGCGCTGGCGTTCATCGGGAGCATCGTGGCGCTCGTCATCGCGACCTTCTACCAGGGCATGGTCGTCCAGCTCGTCCGCGACGTCCTGGACGGTCGGCGCGACAGCTCGACCGGTGACCTGCTGCGCAGCGTCTCGCCGGTCGTGCTGACCCTCATCGTCGTCTCGATCCTGGCGGGCATCGCCACCGGGATCGGCATCGTCCTGCTCATCGTCCCCGGGCTGTACCTGCTCACGATCTGGTCGGTGGTCGCGCCGGTCGTCGTCGTGGAGCGGACCGGCGTGTTCGAGGCGTTCGGCCGCAGTCGCGCGCTCGTGAAGGGCCACGGCTGGCAGGTGTTCGGCGTGATCATGTTCGTCTTCGTCATCCTGCTCGTCGTCGCCGTCGCCACCGCGCTGCTGATCAACGCCGTCGGGGACGCCGGTGGCTCGCTCATCGGCTGGGCGCTGAACGTGCTCACCGCCCCGATCACCGCGCTCGTCGCCGCCGTCCTGTACTTCGTGCTCCGCGTCGCCCACGGCGAGCCCGCGCGGCCCGAGGACGTCGTGCAGTGGATGCCCCCGGCGGCGCCGGATCTCACCGAGAGCTAGTGCACGCGTGCACTAGACGACGAGCGCGGACAGCTCGGCCGCGACCTGCGGCGAGCCCGCGATGTGCCAGGCGCCGCGCACGATGACCGTGCCGCCCGCCTCGGCGACGAGGATCGCGCCGGGCTCCCAGTCCCACGGCGCGGGGGCGTGCTGGATTCCAGCCGTCGATGCGCCCGCAGGCCAGCCAGGCCAGCTCCAGCGAACCGGACCCGCCGCCGCGGACGAGCCCGGCGCGGCGCGCGAGGAGCCCCGCGAGCTCCGCGGCCGCGCTGTCGCCTGTCGGGACGTGGGTCGCGACGACGGCGTCCGACAGCGGGCGGTTGGCGCCGACGCGGGCGGGCGTGCCGTCGACTTCCGTGCCGCGTTCCAGGCCGCCGGAGAACAGCTCGCCCGCGAGCGGGTCGCAGACCGCGGCGGCGAGCGTCTGACCGCGCTCCTGCAGCGCGATGGCCGAGCTCCAACCGGGCAGACGGCGCAGGAACGCCAGCGTGCCGTCGATCCCGTCGATGATCCAGTGGCGGGGCCCGGAGATGAGCGTGCCCTCCTCGCCGAGGACCCCGTCACGCGGGCGCTCGGCCTGCACCAGCGCGACCGCGGCAGCCTCGGCGGCCCGGTCGGCAGCGGTGACGAGATCGGTCGCCGAGCCCTTGATCTCGGCGTCCAGCGGCCCGCCGCGGAGGCCCAGCGCGGCCTCGGAGGCAGCGCGGACCGCCGCGCGCGCCACGTCGAGATCGTCGATCACGACCTGGGTTGTATCCCACGTGGAGGATCGTGCGTATCCGCGCTAGGGTGGCCGCTCCCCGAGGAGAGAGGAGCGTGGGCATGCACAAGCCGGCGGACCGCATCCGGAACGTCGCCCTCGTCGGCCACCGCGGTAGCGGTAAGACCTCCCTGCACGAGGCGCTGCTGTTCGAGGCGGGCGCCCTCACACGGCTCGGATCGGTCACCGAAGGGACGACCGTCTCCGACGCCGACGAGGACGAGAAGGCCCGCGGGATGTCGATCTCGGCTGCTCTGAGCTCGTTCGAGTGGCAGGAGCGCAAGATCAACCTGCTCGACACGCCCGGCGACCCGAGCTTCGTCGCGGATGCGCTGGGGTCGCTCCGCGTCTGCGAGTCGGCCGTCTTCGTCGTCAACTCCGTCATGGGCGTCGAGGTGTCGACGCAGCGTCTGTGGGAGCGCGCAGCGGAGCTCGACATCGCGCGCATGGTGTTCGTGAACATGCTCGACCGTGAGCGCGCCGACTTCTTCCGCACGCTCGACTCCCTGAAGTCCGCGTTCGGCCCGCACGCCGTCGCGACCGAGATCCCGATCGGCGCGGAGCAGGACGTGCGCGGCGTGATCGACCTCGTGGACATGAAGGCCTACGAGTACGTCGGCGAGGAGCGCGACAACTGCCGCGAGATCCCGATCCCCGACGAGCTCGTCGCACAGGCCGAGGAGTACCGCGACAAGCTGATGGACGAGATCTGCGAGGTCTCCGAGCAGCTGACCGAGCGCTATCTCGAGGGTGAGGAGATCTCCCACGAGGAGATCGTCAGCGCGCTGAAGGACGGCACGAACCACGGCGGCCTGTTCCCGGTCGTCTGCGGTGTCGCCACGCGCAACCTCGGGACGAACCGGCTCCTGGACGCCATCGTCGAGGACCTTCCGTCGCCCGTGAAGCACGGTGGCCTGGAGGTCGGTGGCCTGACGCTCGAGGCGGACCCCGAGCGCGAGCTCTACGCCTACGTCTTCAAGACCCGCGCCGACCCGTACGCGGGCCGCGTGAACTTCTTCCGCGTGTACCAGGGCGTCATGGACCACGACACGACGGTCATGAACACCCGCACGCACCACAAGGAACGCATCGGGCAGCTCGTGCTGTTCCAGGGCAAGGAGACGGTGCAGGCAGACGCGTTCGGCCCTGGGGACATCGGCGCCGTCGCGAAGCTCAAGGAGACCCGCGCGGGCGACTGGCTGGCCGAGCGCGACGAGCCGATCTCGATGCCGTCGATCTCGCTCCCCGCGCCGGTGATGGCGTTCGCGATGGAGCCCAAGTCCCGTGGCGACGAGGACAAGGTCATCTCCGGCCTGCGCCGGCTGCAGGAGGAGGACCCGACGATCGAGCTGCACCGCGACCAGCAGACGGGCGAGCAGATCGTCGCCGGGCTCTCGCAGATGCACGTCGAGGTGGTCGTCGAGCGGCTGAAGTCTCGCTTCGGCGCCGAGGTGATCCTCAAGACGCCGCGCGTGCCCTACCAGGAGACGATCCGTGGCAGCGCGAAGGCGCACGGCCGCCACAAGAAGCAGACCGGCGGCCGAGGCCAGTTCGGCGACTGCCACATCGAGATCGAGCCGCTGCGCGACGGGTCCTTCGACTTCGTCGACGCGATCAAGGGCGGGGTGATCCCGCAGGGCTTCATCCCTGCGGTCCAGAAGGGCGTCGTGGACGCGATGGCCCACGGCCCGATCGCCGGCTTCCCCCTCAAGGGCGTGCGAGTGAAGCTCTACGACGGCAGCTACCACACGGTCGACTCGTCCGAGCAGGCGTTCCGCACCGCGGGCTCGATCGCGATGCGCGAGGCGATGGCGGCGGCCGGTGCGGTCCTGCTGGAGCCGATCATGCTCGTGACGCTCTCGGTGCCGGAGGAGTCCGTCGGCGACGTCATCGGCGACCTCAACTCACGTCGCGGCCGGCCGCAGGGCATGGAGCCGAGCGGGATGATGACCGAGGTCAAGGCCGAGGTCCCGATGGCCGAGATGGTCACCTACGCACCGGATCTGCGCGCGCTCACCGGTGGGCGAGGGGAGTACACGATGGAGTTCCTGCGCTACGAGGAGGTCCCGGCTCACCTGGCCCAGAAGGTCGTGCAGGCGGCGCAGCAGGAGACCGCCGCCGCGTAGGGCCCCCGATGGCGCGATAGCCTCGATCGTCGATGACGCGCAAGGCCATCACGACCTCCCATGCCGCCGTGTCCTGCGAGGTGTGCGGGCGCACGCTCCTGCGTGGCGAGGAGGCCGAGCCGTTCATCGCGGGCGGCACCCGCCGGCTGGTGTGCAACCTCTGTACGGCGCGTGCCGCCAACGAGGGCTGGATCCGGGAAGGCCTCGCGGACACGCCGAGCGTGCACCGGCACGGGCGCTCGCCGCGCGGCTCGCTGCTTCGCCGCCTACGGGAGCGCGCATCGCGTCCCGAGCTCCCGGAGCTCGACGGCGAGCTGCACCCGATCGACCCGGGAGAGCTCGAGCCCGAGCCCTACGTGGCCCCGCCTCCGCCGCCTCCGCCCCCGCCGACGCAGGGGCGCGAGGAGCCTGCGTGGGAGCCGCCGCGCGAGCAGCGTCGGGTGCATGCGATCCCCACCCACGCCGATCTGAAGCGCTCACGCGCGGTCGAGCTGTTCAACGGCAGCCGCCATCGGCGCACCGTCGCCGGGGTCGCACGCTCGCTCGGAGATCCGCTCGTAGCCGTGCGCCCGTCGGTGACCGAGGGGTCGATCGTCTCGATCGTCGTCGGCTGGGAGCTCTCCTGGTACCGCTACGAGGTCGACCTGGCCGACGAGGAGGCCGGCGTGCGCCTCGTTGCCCAGGGGGCGGAGCTGACCGAGCTGGAGCCGGAGGACCAGGCTCCGAACGCGGTCGCCGACGAGCGCGGCGCGCTCGCGTTGGCATCCTGACGCACCGGAACCTAGCCGGATAGACGATGTCCGCGCAGGCGCATGTGCCCGGTAGAGTTCGGCAGGCGTAAGGCGGCTCTGTGCCGCCGTCGCCGTACTCCCCGAGGTGCTCGCTAACTCATGATCTACTGCGTCGTTCCCGAAGAGCTCGCTCCTGAGCTGTACGACCGCCTCGCCGCGTACTACGCGGACGACGGCAACGTGCAGGTCATCATCGACCGTCGTCGATCCGAGCGCCGCGACCGCCACACCGGCGGTGATGCGGGCGGGCACCAGCGCCTTCAGCGCGATCGCCGGCGCTCGCGGGTTCCGGGCGACTTCCCGCTCGTCGACCCGCCCAGCACCGCCACAGCGGTCGCCGACGACAACTAGGTCGTGCGCGTCATCGTCCACGTGGACGGCGGCGCGCGCGGCAATCCAGGTCCGGCAGCAGCCGCGGCGGTCGTCTCAGACCCTGACGGCAACGTCCTCGACGAGGCCGCCGAGGGCCTCGGCGTGGCCACGAACAACGTCGCCGAGTACCGCGGGCTGCTGCTCGGCCTGCAGCGCGCCCAGGAGCTCGGGGCGACGGAGGTCGACGTCGTCAACGACTCCGAGCTCGTCGCCAAGCAGATCAACGGCGAGTACAAGGTCAAGCACGCGGACATGAAGCCGCTGCACCGGGCCGCGACCGAGGTGCTCGAGGGCTTCGACCGGTGGTCGATCCGCTCGGTGCCGCGCGCGCAGAACGCCCACGCCGATTCGCTGGTCAACCAGGCGCTCGACGCGCGCGGCGACTGATGCGCGATCCGCTGCACAGCCTGTCGGCCTACGGCGGCGTGATGTTCGACCTCGACGGCACGCTGTACCGCGGCTCCACCGCATTGCCGGGCGCGAGCGACTTCGTGGAGGCGTGCCGCGACGCGGGCCTGCGGGTCGTGTTCGGCACCAACAACGCGCTGCTGGAGCGCGAGACGATCGCCTCCCGGCTGCGGGGCATGGGGATCGAGGCGTCCGCCGACGAGCTCGTGACCGCGCCGGACTCGCTGGCGGCGGTGGTGCAGGACGCCGGGCACACGCACGTGGTGCGCCTCGGCAGCGCCGGGCTGCGGGAGAGCCTCGAGCGCGTCGGCATCCCGGCGCCGGACGTCGTGGACGCCGAGCCCGGCGACGGCACGGCGCTCGCGGTGGGCCTGGACCCCGACCGATCGCTCGGGGCCATCGCACGCGCCGTCGCTTTCGTGGAGGCCGGCATCCCCGTCTACGCGACGGCGGCCGAGCCGCGCTACCCGACCGATCGGGGCGTCGAAGCGGGAACCGGCACGATTCTCGCCGCCCTGAACGCGATGTCACCGATCGATCCGGAGCTGTGCGGCAAGCCGTCCAGGCACTTCGGCGAGCGCGCCGCGAGGGCGTTCGACAGCGGTCGCCCGGTGCTCGTCGTGGGCGACTCCCTGGCCGCCGACATGGGGGTCGCCACGGCCATGGGATGGGACTCTCTCCTGCTCCTGACGGGATCCACGCGGGAAAGCGATGTCAAACCGTCTGGGCCTCCGACGTACGTCCAGAGCGACCTTGTGGTGGTTCTGCGGGATTTGCAGGGTTGAGCTGGGCCGATGGGTCGCGGCTCGCATTGTCGATGCACCTGAAACTCCGTCCTTGATGTTGGACGGACGTCCAGGGTCAAGGTCCCCAGTGGGACGCCGACAAGAGAAGCATGCGGGTGTCCCCTCGTCGCTCTGTCCTCGCCTCCGTCGCCGCCGGCTGCTGCCTCGCCGCGTCCGTCGTCGCCGGGGGGTACGCAGCGAGCGGCGTCATGCCCTTCCAGGGCTGGCCCGGCAGCGTCGCGTCCTCCACGAGCGCCACTGACGTCGCGCTCGCCCCGACGACCCGCGCGTCGGCACCGGTGCTGACGCTCCCGGCGTCGGCGGACAGGCCCGCGACCACCAAGACCGAGGTCATCCCGATCGACGGGGCCCCCGCCTCGACGGGCGCTGACAGCGCCCCGACCGCGACGACCACGCCGCGCAAGCGCACGGCGACCACGCTGCCGGGCTCGACGAGGCGCAACCCGAAGACCAAGGACCTCCCCGACACGAGCCCCACGTCGGCGCCGACGACCAACACGCCGGCCGAGGCGCCGGTCGCGAGCGCCGCCTCCCCGGCCGCGGAGGCAGGGCCGACGCAGCCCGCCGCGACCGCCACCCCGCCGACGACCCGCAAGGTCAAGCTCGGGTCCGTCAGCAGCACCTTCTCCAACGCCCAGGACTCCTCCAGCGGCCAGCCCGAACTGCGGGTGCAGATGGCCGTCGCGGACGCGACGCAGACCACCGGCACGCGGACGGTCGCGCTCAGCCTCAAGCTCGCCCCCACCGATGTCGCGGCCCTCCTGCGCAGCGCGCAGTCGATCAACTCGTCGAAGATCGCGCTCGAGACACAGGTCGACGTGGTCGACGCATCGGTGACCGCCGCCGGGCAGCCTGCCTGCACCGACGGTCAGTGCCTCCGGGTCCGGATGATGTTCGCGCCCGACACCCGCGTGAACCCGGTCGACGAACCCGAGGTCCAGGTCCTCGATGACGGCGATGCGATCTCCAACCGCGTCAAGGTCGTCGTGAAGATCGACGCCGAGGACCTCGGCACGCGGCCGACCTCACCAGGAGCCGAGCCCGCGCCAGAGGCTGGCACGCCCAGCATCCTGTCGCTGCCGCTGCCGCCCGTCGCGGACCCGTCGACGCCGTCCAGCCCGAAGACCCCGACGACCGACACCGCCACCGTCTCCCTGCCCGACGAGAACCCGTCGTCCGGTGCGCCGAGCTCTCCGCAGGTGAACGTTCAGGCGCAGCTCGAGGTCGTCGACACGCCGGCTGAGCCCGTGGAGCCCGCTCCCGAGCAGCCCGCGGCGACCGACACGACGACGGGGACGACGGCCACGACCGCGCCCGCCGCGGGCGACGACTGCAAGTAGAGACCTGCTCGTAGGATGCGCCGGGTGCGCGTCCTGGTGCCCGAGTCGATCCCGGACGGTGTCCTGGGCACGCTGCCGCCCTGCGTCGAGCTGCTCGAGGTCGGCGACGGTCCGCTGTCCGCGGAGACGGCGGAGGCCCGCATGGCGGTGTTCGGCGGCGTCATGCCTCGGCGGGTCGACGAGATCCTGGCCGCGACTCCCAGGCTCGAGGTCCTGCAGACAGTGAGCGCGGGGGTCGACTGGCTCGACGGGCGCGTGCCGGACGGCATCACGCTCTGCAACGCCAGCGGCGTCCACGACACGCCGGTCGCGGAGTGGGTCGTCGCCGCGATCCTCGCCATGACGCGCAAGCTCCCGGACTTCCTCGAGCTCCAGCGCCAGGGGACCTGGGACCGCGGCATCAACAGCTTCGCCGGCGGCAAGGCCGCTCGCCCTCTGGCCGATCCCGGACCTGCTCGGCGCACGCGTGCTCGTGCTCGGTCACGGCAGCATCGGGCGCGCCGTCGAGGCCCGCCTGGAGCCGTTCGGCGCCACGGTGACCGGGGTCGCCCGGCGCGCGCGCGCGGGCGTCCATACGCTGTCGGAGGCCCACGCGCTGGCGGGGGAGGCCGACGTCGTCGTCGTGCTGCTGCCGCTCACGCGACTGCGCTCGGGCCGCGTGCGGGCCGCACTCGACGTGACCGAGCCCGAGCCGCTGCCCGACGGTCACCCGCTGTTCGGCTGCCCGGGCGTGCTCATCACGCCGCACGTCGCCGGCGCCACAGAGCGCTGGCTGGAGCGCGCTCTGCGCCTCGCCGGGGACCAGATCCGGCGTTTCGCGGCCCGCGAGCCGCTGGCCAACGTGCGCACGGAGGGATACTGACCGCCGTTCGCGAGGTGTGGGTAGCACGATTGAGGGCCCGATCGGGCGCGGTTAGTTTTCGCCGCCGATGGCGGCCCACGAGCACTCACAGAACACCGACAGCCTCGATCTCTTCCTGCGTGATGTCCGCGCGCGCAGGCTGCTGACGCACCGCGAGCACCTCGAGCTCGCGAGACGTGTGGAACGCGGCGACCTGCAGGCAAAGCGCCGGATGGTGGAGGGGAACCTCCGCCTGGTCGTGTCGATCGCCCGCAACTACCAGAACCGCGGTCTGCCGCTCCTGGATCTCATCCAGGAAGGCACCATCGGGCTGGTCCGCGCGGTCGAGAAGTTCGACCACCGGCGTGGCTTCCGGTTCTCGACCTACGCGACGTGGTGGATCCGCCAGGCGGTCACCCGCGCGCTCGCGGAGAAGGGTCGTGCGATCCGGCTGCCGGTGCATGCCGCGGAGCGCCTCGCGCGCCTGCAGCGCGCGCAGGCGGACCTGGCCGCGAGCCTTGGTCGCGAGCCGCTGGTCTCAGAGCTGGCCGCGCATACCGGCATGGCCGTCGAGCACACGCTGGAGCTGCTGCGCGCTGCGCAGACGCCGGTGTCGCTCAACCAGCCGGTCGGCGAGGACGGCACGGAGCTCGGCGAGCTGGTGCCCGACGAGGGGGCGCTCTTCGATGCGGAGCTGCACGACGTGCAGATCACCGACGACGAGCACGCGGCGAAGCTGCCCGCGCTGCTGGGTCGCCTCAGCGACCGGGAGCGCCGGGTCGTCGAGATGCGCCACGGCCTGAGTGGCGACGCACCCAGGACCCTGACGGAGATCGGCGGACAGCTCTCGCTGTCGCGTGAGCGCGTCCGCCAGATCGAGAAGGAGGCTGTTCGGCGACTGCGCGACGCTGCAGAGCAGGAGCGCGCAGTCGCCTGAGCCCTACGGCGCCAGGCGTCCGTCGCTCAGCGACGGACGCCAGGCACAAGGGCGAAGCCCGTTGCCCTAGGCTGCCGTCAGCTTGCGGCCGGCCGTCACGTACGCGTCGGTGACGTCGCGGACGAAGGCGGCCTGCGCCGTGGCGACGGGCGTGGTCCAGTCGAACGGAAGGGCCTTGCCGACCTCCTCGTGGAGGTCCGCGTAGCTCTTCATGCCGCGCTCGACGGTGCTGAGGTAGGCCTCGCCGGCCTTCTTGCCGGACTCGAGGACGTCCTCGTTGAACGCCTTGGCGCGGGCGGTGAACTCCTCGACGGTCTGCTCGGGAGTGGGGGTCTTGGGAGCGGGCATGGAAGCCTCCGGGAGTCTGGTTCAGGTACGTGCTGCGGACTGACGCTTAGCACGTTAGCAGACTCTCAGCTAACTGCTAGCACTCGGCCGCATCGCGACCAGACGGTGATCCCAGCTGGCGACGCGGCGGGCGCGGAACTCCAGCGCCACGCGCTTGGGGGCCTGGGTGCGCACCGCGCGCTCGGCCAGGGTCTCACCGTAGCGGCCGGCCAGCTCGAGGCCCACCGCGAGGACGGTGTCCAGGTCGCGATGGATCGTCACGTCGGTCTCGAGCATCGCGCCGCGCAGATCCTCGTAGCGCTCGCCCGCCTCGACCTGCAGCGTGGCCCGCGGGTCGCGCTCCAGGTTGCGGACCTTCTGGGACTTCGCGAACGTCCACGCCCACACGTCACCGTCGCGCAGGACGTACCAGAGCGGCATGAGGTGGGGGAACCCATGGGGCCCGAGCGTCGCACACGTCACCGTGCGCTCCTCCGCGAGGAACCGCGCGAGCCCCTCCGAGCTCATCCGGATGCGATCGCGTGCTCCTGCCAACTACGCGTTCCAGCGCGCGGCCTGGAGCGTGTTCTGCAGCAGGCAGGCGATCGTCATGGGCCCCACGCCGCCCGGGACGGGCGTGATCGCGGATGCGACCTCGAGTGCGGCGTCGAAGTCCACGTCGCCGACGAGCCCGTCGTCGGTGCGCGTGATGCCGACGTCGATGACGACCGCACCGGGCTTGATCCAGTCGCCTTGGACGACTCGCGGGCTGCCGACGGCGACGATGAGGACGTCCGCGCGGCGGCACTCGGCCGCGAGGTCGCGGGTGTGCGAGTGGCAGATCGTCATCGTCGCGTTCGCCTCGACGAGGAGGCGGCCCATCGGCTTGCCGAAGAGGTTCGAGCGCCCCAGGATCACGGCGTCGGCGCCGTCGAGCTCCGCACCGGCCTCGCCCAGCAGCCGCATCACGCCCAGCGGCGTGCACGGCCGCAGTCCCACCATGCCGATGGCGAGGCGTCCGGCGCTCTCGACCGTCAGCCCGTCGATGTCCTTCTCCGGGACGATCCGGTTGGTGAGCTCGGGTCCGTCGAGGTGGTCGGGCACCGGAAGCTGGCACAGGATGCCGCTGACGTCGGGATCGTCGTTGAGCCGCTCGATGAGGGCGACCGCATCCTCCTGCGTGGTCTCCGTGGGCAGCGTGTGCCCGATCGAGCGTATGCCGACCTCCTCGCATGCGCGGTGCTTGCTGCCGACGTAGACGGCCGACGCCTCGTCCTCACCGATGAGGACCGTCGCAAGCCCCGGAGTCCGGCCGTGCTCCTGCTGGAACTCGGTGACCCCGGTGGCGACTTCCTGCCGGACGGCGGCGGCGACCGCCTTGCCGTCGATGACCCGTGCGCTCACGGCGCGAGTCTGGCAGTTCTCAGTGACTCACGGCCGCCGCGGCAAGCTCCGACACCAGCTCGTCCTTGTAGAAGCGCTCCAGGCGGAACGGCTCGATGAGGTCCGGCTGGCGGCCGGTCGCCACGAGCTCTGCGAGCGTGGATCCGACGATCGGCGCGGCCTTGAAGCCGTACGTGCCCCAGCCGGCGCTGACGTGGAAGTTCTCGACCTCGGTCTGGCCCAGGATCGGGCTGTAGTCGGGGCTGAGGTCGCACAGCCCGGCCCAGGAGCGCAGGATGCGCGCGTGCTCCAACTGGGGGAACAGCTCGAGCGTGTGACGGGTCAGATCCTGCAGGAAGTTCAACGTGCCCTGCATGCGGTACGTCGTCCACGGCTCGATCTCCGAGCCCATGACGAACTCGCCGCGGTCGGTCTGCGAGATGTAGATGTGCATCTGCGAGGACACGATCACGACGTCGAGCATCGGCTTGACCGGCTCGGTGACGCAGGCCTGCAGGATGTGGGTCGTGATCGGCAGCGGGACGCCGGCCATGTCGTTGATCAGCGTGCTCCAGCCGGCGGTGCAGTTGAGGACCTGGCCGGCCTTGATCGTCCCTCGGTTCGTGCGCACCCCGGTGATGCGGTCGCCCGTCCGGTCCAGCGCCGTCACCTCGGTGTACGGGTGGATCTCCGCGCCGCCCGCGTCCGCGCCGCGCGCGAAGCCCCATACGACAGCGTCGTGGCGGATGATGCCGCCGGGCGGGTGGTAGAGCGCGCCGAGGACCGGATACACCGCGTCGTCGGTGACCTGCATCGACGGGGCGAGCGCCTGGACCTCGTCGGGGCTGATGAGCCGCGAATCGATGCCCTGCAGCCGGTTGACCTCCGCGCGGTTGGCCATGACGAACATGGCCCGGTCGGTGTGCGCGAGCGTCAGGTGCCCGCAGCGACTGAACAGGACGTTGAAGTCGAGGTCCTGGGACAGCCCGTCGTAGAGCTGCAGGGACGCGTCGTAGAAGCGCGCGCCCTCGGGCGTCTTGTAGTTGGAGCGCAGGATCGTCGTGTTGCGACCGGCGGCACCGGAGCCGATGTAGTTCTTCTCGAGCACGGCGACGTCGGTGATGCCGTGCTGGCGCAGGTAGTACGCAGTGGCCAGGCCGTGCGAGCCGCCGCCGACGATCACGACGTCGTAGGAGTCCTTGAGCTCCGGCCGGGACCGCCACATGCGGCGCTTCCGGAAGATGTCACGCATGGGGCAGCTCCGGCAGGTCGTCGACGCCGATCGGCCCGCCGCCGAGATGCCCCGCGGCATCCGCGACGACGGTCCAGAGGTACTCGCCGTAGGCCGCGCCGACGAGCAGCAGGTAGCGCTCCTCGTCCTCGCGCACGACGAGTCCGGGTGTCCGGGCGACCGAGCCCGGTCGCAGCCCCCGCACGGGGGTGCTCGCCGGGCGCAGGTCCAGCGCGCAGAAGCGGGCGATCGTCTCGCGGGCCAGCGGGCCGACGATCGTCAGGGCGCAGAACGCGCCGGTGACGTCGAGCCCGTCCTCGCGGGCGCCGCCGATGACGAGCGCTCGCTCGGGCGTGAGGATGCACCGCCACGCACCGTCGACGAGGGTTGCCGTGCCGTCGGGTGTGCCGACGTCGTCGCCCTGGATCTCGGACTTGCGCAGGAACGACACGTCCGCGAAGCCGACCGGCCCGGCCGGCGCGTCGAAGCGCGCCGCGACGTTCCAGCCGTCGCGACGCTCGAGCATCGCGCCCGCGGCGACGGCCATCCTCTCCATCGGGCTGCGCGCCACCGGCACGTGGCGACCTGCTCCGCCGCGCGGCGAGGGATCGAGGAAGGCGAGCGTCATGAGCGCACCAGGGTCCCCTCGGGGTCGTGGAACGGGCTCGTCTGGACGGTCGCGTCGTACGTGCGCCCGTCGTAGGAGATCGTCACCTGGGCGCCGTCGGTCGCCTGCGCGGTGGGGACCCAGGCCATGCCGATGACCTTGCCGACCTGGCGGCTGTGACGAGCGCTGGTCACCTGGCCGATCGGGGCGCCGGTGCCATCCAGGACGGCCGCGCCCTCGGCGGGCACGTCCCCGTCGGGCAGGGAGAAGCCGACGAGTGCCGTCGGCGCCGGATGCTCCACCGCGCGCTCCAGCGCCCAGCGCCCGATGAAGTCCTCGTCCTTGTCGAGCTTGACGATCCACGGCATCGCGGCGCCGAACGGCGTCGACTCCGAGTCGGTGTCCTGCCCGACGAGGATGTGCAGCTTCTGCAGTCGTAGGATGCGCTGCGGCTCCAGGCCGAAGGGCCGGATGCCGTGCGCGGCGCCGGCCTCCATGACCGCGTCCCAGAGGTCCTGCGCGTGGGGCGCCGGGCAGTGGATCTCGTAGCCCAGCTCGCCCGTGAAGCCGATCCGCAGGACGAGGCAGGAGACGCCGGCGACCTGCGCGGGCAGCGCGTCGAGGTACGTCATGCCGTCGGGGGACATGTCGGCGTCGGTGAGCGTCTGGAGGATCTCGCGGGAGCGCGGGCCCGCGAGGTTCATCGCCGCCGACGCCTGGGTGACGTCGGTGATGTGCACCCGCATCCGCCAGTCGGCGAGCCACCAGGTGAACCAGTTGAACACCGCGCCCGCACCGCTGGACGTCGTGGTGACGTAGAAGGTCTCCTCGTCCAGCCGCGCGATCGTGCCGTCGTCGGTGATCCGCCCCGTCTCGCTCGTCAGGACGCCGTAGCGGATGCGCCCCGGCTTCAGGTTCGAGACGCGGTTGGGGTAGAGCCGGTCGAGGAACACGCCGGCGTCGGGGCCGCGGACGAGCAGCTTGCCGAGCGTGGAGACGTCGATGAGTCCGGCGGCGTCGTGCACCGCCTTCGCCTCGCCCTCGGGGTCGCCGTAGTCGTATGCGCGGCGCCAGTCGCCCGCCCACTTGACCGTCGCGCCGAGCTGGCGGTGGCGGCCGTGGATCGCTGAACGCTTGGCGGGCTCGAACGGGCGGCCCGCCAGCGCGCCCATCGGCACCGTCGACCAGGGCGGCCGCGCGGTGGTGATACCGACCTCGTCCAGCGACCGCCCGGTGACGGCGGCGAGGACGCGGATCGACGCGAGCTGGGAGTGGCGCCCCTGGGACGGGCCCATCGTGACGGTCGTGTAGCGCTTGGAGAGCTCGATGGAGTCGTAGCCCTCGGCAACGGAGTAGGCGATGTCCTTCGCCGTGATGTCCTCGTCGAGGTCGACGAAGGCCTTCCCGCCGCGCCTGCCGTCGCGGGCGTACGCGGGCGGCGCCGCGACGGGCGACTGCGCCGGCAGCGCGTCCAGGCGCTTGCGCTCGTTCGTCAGCGCCCGCTTGGCGTTCGCGCCGCCCAGCCCGAGCCCGACGACGGCGTCGAGCCCTGCCGCTGTGCCCGAGGCGGCCGCGGCATCGGCGTCCTCGTGGCCCGCGACCGCTCCCGCGGCGTGGACGAGGCCGTCGGGGACGTCGGCGAGGAAGCGGCTGGTCGCCGCGTCGTAGCGCGCCTTGGCGCCGGACTGCAGCAGCAGCGAGGTCGCCGGCGCCGTGCCGCCGGACACGGCCAGGAGATCGCAGGGGATCTCCTCGATCGTCCCCGTTGCCTTGCCGGTGGGGTCGACCCGCGCGAGGAGTGCTCCGGTCACCCCGGTCCGCCCGAGCGCGCGGACCACGGTCATCCCGGCCAGCAGGCGGATGCCCGCGGCCTGCACGGCCGCGCCGAGCTCGCGCTCGCCGGCATCGGGGCGCAGGTCGGCGACGGCTGCGACCTCGACGCCAGCCTCACGCAACGCGAGGGCCGCGTCCAGGCCCCGGTCGCCGGTCGTGGCGACGACGGCGGTCGTGCCCGGGCGCACGGACCACAGCGCGGCGAGGCGCCGCGCGCCGCCGGCCATCATCACGCCGGGGAGGTCGTTGTCCTTGAAGACCAGCGGCTGCTCGATCGCGCCCGTCGCGGCCACGTGGCGCCGTGCGCGGACCTGGTGCAGCGTGTCGCCCTGCCAGATGGGCACGAGGCCGTCGTAGAACCCGAGGGCCGGCGCCTTGGAGAGCACCTCGACACCGGCCGCGCGGGCCTCCTCGGCCAGCGCGCGGACCCGGTCGTGACCGCCCTCGGCCAGGAGGGCGCCTCCCGGCTCCACGTCGTCGTCGGCGAGCACGACGTCCGCACCCTGGCGGGCCGCGGCGATCGCGGCCGAGAGCCCGGCGATCCCGCCGCCAATGACCAGCACGTCGCAGTGGCGGCGCCGATACTCCGTGCGCCACAGGCGCTCGTCCTGGCGCTCGGGCAGGCGCCCGAGACCAGCGACGCCTCGCAGTGCGCGCTCGTAGAGCGGCCAGGCGCGACGCGGCCACTTGAAGGTCTTGTAGTAGAAGCCGGGGGTGTGAAGGGGCCGCCCGCGATGTCCGACATCCGCATGACGTCGAAGTCCAACGACGGCCATGCGTTCTGGTGCTCGACGCGCATGCCCTCGCGTACGACCTCGCTCGCGGCGCGGATGCCCGGCGCGCCGTCGACCTGCACGAGCGAGCCCGATCCCTGCCCGGCCCAGTCCATCTCGCCGCGGGGGCGGTGGTACTTGAAGGAGCGCGAGAAGATCCTGCGGCCGCCGGCGTAGAGCGCCGACGCGATCGTGTCGCCCGCGTAGGCCTCGACGGGCTTGCCGTCGAAGGTGAAGGTGACGGTGAGGCCGCGGTCGATCCGCTCGCCGGGCCGGGGGTCGAGGCGGGTCACGGTGCGGTCTCCGGGGTCGCGGTCCAGTGCACCTCGTTCGTGCGCGTGTCACGCTCGGCGAGGAACCACGCGCCGCAGCCCGAGCGATGCACCCACCACTCGCGCTGGACCCCGGCCACGTTGCGGCGGAAGTACGCGTACGTGTTCAGCTCGCGCTGCGTGGGATGCCCCTTGGGGCGGCTGGAGACCTCCCCGCCGAAGCCGAAATCGGTGACCTCGCGGGTCCCGCAGTGCGGGCAGGTGAGGAGGAAGGACACGGAGGCACGAACCTAAGCACGATCGATGATCGTGTCCAATACTCTTTCGACGACCCTGTGATCGTGGAGCGAGATCAATGGAGCTGCGCCAACTCCGCTACTTCGTCGCCGTCGCCGAGGAGCTGCACTTCCGCCGCGCCGCCGCGCGGCTGCACATGTCCCAGCCACCGCTGAGCCATCAGATCCGGCTGCTGGAGGAGGAACTTGGGTGCGAGCTTCTCGCGCGCACGCGTAGGCGCGTGGAGATCACGCCGGCAGGGGAGGCGTTCCTGCGTGCCGCGCGCGCCGCGCTCGCCGATCTCGACCGTGCGGCGCACAACGCCCGGCGCATCCACGAGGGGCAGACCGGGACGCTGCGGGTCAGCTTCGCCGGCTCCGCGCTGCTCTCGCTCGTGCCGCGTGTCGTGCAGCGGCTCACCGTGACGCACCCGGCGATCGACATCGAGCTGCACGAGCGCTCGACGAGCGACCAGATCGGTGCGCTCGCGGCCGGCGCCACGGACCTCGGCATAGCGCCGCTGCCCGTGGGCGACGCGGACGTCGACGTCGAGGTGCTCGCGCGCGAGAGCACCGTCGCCGCGGTGCCCGCGTCCCATCCGCTGGCCGGCGCCCGCAGGCTCACGCTGCGGCTCCTGGCCGAGTACCCCTTCGTGCTGTTCCCGCGCGAGCAGGCACCGGGCTACCACGACCTGCTCATGACCTCGGTCACGAGCGCAGGGACCCCGCCGCGCGTCATCCAGCAGGCGGCCGAGACCCAGACGATCATCGGTCTCGTCGCGGCCGGGGTCGGCGTGTCGCTCGTACCGGCGTCCGTCCAGCAGCTCGCGCTGGACGGCGTCGCCTACCGCCCGGTGTCCGACGCGCCGGACACCGAGCTTGCAGCGCTGAGCCGGCGCGGGGAGCGCACCGGGCTCATCGCGGCGTTCCTCGAGGCGGCTGCTGCCCCGCTCAGGTCATCCGCAGGATCGGCTTGAGCACGTCGCCGCGCGCTGACGCCTCCATCGCCTCGTTGACCTGGTCGAGCTCGAAGAACTGCACGAGCCGGTCGAACGGGTAGCGGCCCTGGGCGTACAGCTCGACGAGCGTGGGGAGGAGCTGCTCGCTCTGCCCCTCGCCACCCAGGATGCCGCGGACCGTCCTGCCCCACAGCGTCGTGAGGTGGTCGAGCGTGTACTCCGCGCCGGCGGGCGCACCGCCGATGAGCGCGGCGGTGCCCGGCATGTTGAGGCAGTCCACCGACTGGCGGACGACGTCGAGGTTGCCGGTGCACTCCAGCGCGTAGTCGGCGCCGAGCGAGCCCTGGCCGGCGATCTCGCGGATGGCGGCGACCGGGTCGGTCTCCTTCGCGTTGATCGTCTCCGTGGCCCCGAGCTCTCTCGCGAGCTCCAGGCGATGGTCGAGCACGTCGATGGCGATGATGCTCTTGGCGCCCGTGAGCCGGGCGGCCATCGTGGCCGAGAGGCCGACCGCTCCGGCCCCGAAGATCGCGACGACCGAGCCCGCCTCGGGCCGCAGGGCGTTCAGGATCGCTCCGGCGCCGGTGGCCAGACCGCAGCCGAGCGGGCCGAACAGCTCGATCGGCGCGTCGTCGGCGACCTTCACCACGGCGCGCTCCGTGGTGATCGAGTAGGTCGAGAACGACGACTGCCCGAAGAAGTGGCCGTGGACGACGTCGCCGTGGCGCGACAGGCACGAGCCGCCGGTCGACAGCCGCACCCCCGCACCCACGAGTGGGCCGATCTGCAGGCAGTAGCGCTGGTTGCCCGCAAGGCAGTTGCGGCACTCACCGCACCAGGGCCATCCGATGATCACCTTGTCGCCGGGCGCGACCTTGGTGACGCCGTCGCCGATCGCCTCGACGATCCCGGCGCCCTCGTGACCCAGGACGCCCGGAAGCGGGAACGGGAAGTTCGCCTCCTGCGCGATCGCGTCGGTGTGGCACACGCCGCTGGCGACGATCTTCACGAGCACCTCGCCCGCGAGCGGCTCGTCGATCTCGAGCTCCTGGACGTTGAGTGGCTTGTGGTGCTCCTCCAACACGGCAGCGGTGACCTGCATCGCGGTTCTCCTCCGGTGTGACGATGTTCGGGTGGCGAACATTGCCAGGCCGGGGGATACAGCACGTTCTCAGGCTGTTCCCAGCAGGATCACCGATACTTGTCATATGAGCGATCAGACAGATGCTCA
The DNA here is from genome assembly GCA_963837655.1 of uncultured Solirubrobacterales bacterium. Taxonomy (GTDB): domain Bacteria; phylum Actinomycetota; class Thermoleophilia; order Solirubrobacterales; family Solirubrobacteraceae; genus CAVVSD01. Next base: position 257,118 of record CAWIOK010000006.1, on the reverse strand, counting down.
CCGCGTGCTGGTGGTCGACGATGAGCCGAACATCGTCGACGTGGTGACGATGGCCCTCCGTTTCCAGGGCTTCGCGGTGGAGTCGGCGCAGACGGGGGCCGACGCCCTCAACGCCGTCTCCGAGTTCCGCCCGCACCTCATGGTGCTCGACGTCATGCTGCCGGACATGGAGGGGTTCGACGTCGCGCAGCGCCTCGGCGCACAGCGTGCGCGTGTACCGATCATCTTCCTCACCGCCCGCGACGACACCGCGGACAAGATCCGGGGCCTGTCCATCGGTGGCGACGACTACGTCACCAAGCCCTTCAGCCTCGAGGAGCTCATCGCCCGCATACGGACGATCCTGCGCCGAACGGGCCTTGCCGAGCCGGACTCCGGGCGGCTCGTGTTCGAGGATCTCGAGCTCGACGAGGAGACGCGCGAGGTGACGCGGGCGGGGACGCTCGTCGACCTGACGGCGACGGAGTACCGGCTTCTGCGCTACCTCATGCTGAACCCGCGCCGCGTCCTCACGCGAGCACAGCTGCTCGAGCACGTGTGGAAGTACGACTTCGGTGGCGACGCGCGGGTACTGGAGACCTACGTGAGCTACCTGCGCAAGAAGCTGGACGTCCACGGCCCGTCGCTCATCCACACCGTGCGCGGCGTCGGGTACGCGCTCAGGACACCCAGGACCTGACGTGATGGCCTCCCTGCGGGCCCGGCTCATCGCGGGCCTGCTCGCGCTCGCCGCGGTCGGGCTGCTGGTGCTCGCAGGGGTGACGTACGCCGAACAGCGCAGGTTCCTCTACGAGCGCGTCGATCAGCAGGCGCGCGCGGCGCCGTTCGCGGTCGCCGTGGCGCTGAACGGGAACGGCTTCGGACCGCGTGACGGGGACTCCTCCTCATCGCCCGGCCGTGGCGTCGATCGCCCGCCGCCCGGCGGGGGACCGAGCGCGCAGCCGCCCGCCGGGACCTACGGTCAGCGGCGCGCGGCCGACGGCACGGTCGAGGACGACATCGTGCTCGTCTACAACACCGACGAGACGGTCACCGCCCACCCCGACCTCCCGAAGAACGTCCCGGTGCAGAAGCTGTTCACCGTCGACGGCACCGACGGGGACTCCAACCGCTATCGCGTCTACGCGCTGCACGACCGCGGGGGCGGGACGATCGTCGCGGCCGTGCCGCTGCACGAGGTGGATCGCACGCTCAACCAGCTGCTGCTCGTCATGGGTCTCGTGATCCTGGGCGTGCTGGTGATCCTGGGCGCGGTGGCCTGGATGGTCGTGCGCATCGGTCTGCTGCCGCTGGACCGCATGGGCCACACGGCCGGCGCGATCGCGGGCGGCGATCTGTCGCACCGCATCGAGGCGACCGATCCGCGGACCGAGGTCGGGCGGCTCGGGCTCGCGCTCAACGCCATGCTCGACCGCCTGGAGCACGCCTTCGCCGAGCGCGCGGCCAGCGAGGAGCGCCTCCGGCGGTTCCTGGCCGACGCGTCGCACGAGCTGCGCACCCCGCTGGCCTCCATCCGCGGCTACGCGGAGCTGTTCCGCATCGGCGCGGCGAAGGAGCCCGAGGACACCGCGAAGGCGATGCGGCGCATCGAGGAGGAGGCGCAGCGCATGGGCGTGCTGGTCGAGGACCTCCTGATGCTGGCCCGGCTCGACGAGGTGCCCGACGCCGAGCGCGAGGACGTCGACCTCACGGCCCTCGCGGGCGATGCCGTCGACGACGCCCGGGCGACCGCCCCCGACCGCGACATCGAGCTGGAGGTCGACGGGACCGTGTCCGTCTCCGGCGAGCCCGACCGGTTGCGCCAGGTCCTCGCGAACCTGCTGCGCAACGCGCTCGTCCACACGCCTGCCGGAACGCCGATCGAGGTGAGCGTCTCGCACATGGGCGATCGCGCGCGCCTCGAGGTCCGCGACCACGGGCCTGGCCTGCCGACCGATCAGCCCGAGCATCTCTTCGAGCGCTTCTGGCGCGCCGAGGGCGGGCGCGAGCGCGGGCGCGGCGGCGCGGGCCTCGGGCTCGCGATCGTCGCGGCGATCGTGGACGGGCACGGGGGCGCGGTGTCCGCCGGCAATGCGCCCGACGGGGGCGCGCGCTTCGTCGTGACGCTTCCCACTGCGGCCGTGCGCATGCGGCCCACGGGCCCCGTCGCGACGCCCGTGGACTGACTCAGACTCCTCTCAGCCGATCCCGACGCTCCTCCGACGGGCGCCACCGATTCTGCTCGCATGAACGCAGAGCACACAGGCATCGTCGACGGACCGGCCGTCCTGCGTGCCTTGCAGCCCCGAGCCGAGCAGGCCCCGCAGATCGACATCGTCATCCCGGTCTACAACGAGCAGGCCGTCCTCGAGTACACGGTCCGCCGCCTGCACCGGTTCCTCTCGGCCGAGCTGCCCTTCACCTGGCGGATCGTCATCGCCGACAACGCCAGCACCGACGCCACGCCGTACGTCGCGCGCCAGATGGCCCGCGAGCTGCGCGGGGTCAAGGTGCTGCGCCTCGAGGAGAAGGGCCGTGGCCGCGCATTGCGCGCCGCCTGGTCATCGAGCCCGGCGCAGGTCGTCGCATACATGGACGTCGACCTCTCGACGGACCTGCGCGGTCTGCTGCCGCTCGTCGCCCCGTTGCTGTCGGGGCACTCCGACCTCGCCATCGGCACCCGCCTCGCACACGGCGCGCGGGTGGTCCGCGGCCCCAAGCGCGAGCTCATCTCCCGGACCTACAACGGCATCCTCCACGCGGCGCTCCGGGCGCACTTCAGCGACGCGCAGTGCGGCTTCAAGGCGGTCCGCACGAGCGTGCTGCGCAGCCTCATCGACGACGTGCGCGACAACGGGTGGTTCTTCGACACCGAGCTGCTCGTGCTCGCCCAGCGCCGCGGCCTGCGCATCCACGAGGTCCCGGTCGACTGGGTCGACGACCCCGACTCGCGGGTGGACATCGTGAAGACCGCGTGGGACGACCTGCGCGGCGTCGCGCGGCTCGTCGCCGACGGCGCGATCGCCAGGTTCATCGGCGTCGGCGTGCTGTCGACGGTCGCCTACGCGCTGCTCTTCCTGCTGCTGAGCGGCCCGCTGGGCGCCGGCGCCGCGAACATCGCGGCGCTCGCCATCACGGCGGTGGCGAACACCGCGGCCAACCGCCGCTACACGTTCGGGGTCCGCGGGCGCGAGGGCCTGGCCGGCCACCACGTCCGCGGTGCGCTGGTGTTCGTGCTGACCGTCGGGTTGACGACGGGGGCCCTCGCGGTGCTGCACGGCCTGGACGCCACACCGCCGCGCTGGGTCGAGCTCGCCGTCCTGATCGTCGCGAGCCTGGCGGCCACGGTCACCCGCTACGTCGCCTTCCGGACCTGGGTGTTCGCCCGGCGGCACCGCCCGCATCCCACGCAGGCGGCGCCGGCCGAGCCGCCGGTCCTCGTCGAGTAGCTACAGCTCGCGGCGCACGACGTCCGCCGCCTGGACCATCGCGGCGAGCTTGCCGACGGCGACGTCGCGCGGCAGGTACTTCATCCCGCAGTCGGGCGCGACCTGCAGTCGCCCGGCGTTCACGTGGCGCAGGGCGGCGCGGATCCGGTCGGCGATGAGGTCCACCGGCTCGATCTCGAGGTCGCCGAGGCTGACCACGCCGATCGCGATGACCTTGTCCGGGAGCTGCTCCAGCACCGACAGGTCGAGGTCGGGCTGCGCGGCCTCGATCACGAGCTGATCGGCGGCGCAGTCGTTGAGCTCGGCCAGGATCGGATAGCCGGGCGGGCGGTCGTGGACCATGTGCGCGTAGCCGAAGCAGGAGTGCAGCGCGGTCGTGCCGCCCACGCCGTCGAGCGCGTGGTTGATGACCTCGATCGCGTACTCGCGTGCCTGCTCGGGCCGCGACTGGACCCACGGCTCATCGATCTGCACGACGTCCGCGCCGGCGGCGAAGAGGTCGCGGATCTCCTCGTTGACGGCGACGGCGAGGTCCATCGCCAGCGCCTTGACGTCGCCGTAGTGCTCGTCGACGGCCTGCTGGCTCATCGTGAACGGGCCGGGGAGGGTGATCTTCACCTGGCGGTCGGTGTTGCGCGCGCAGGAACCGGAGGTCGCGGACCTCCACCGGCTCGCGGCGCCGGATCCTCCCGGTGACGCGCGGCACCTTGTTGGGCTTGCCCGCTCGGCTGAGGATCTCGGCGGGGTTGTCGAGGTCCATGCCGTCGAGCGCGGTCGCGAAGCGGTTGGAGTAGCTCTCGCGGCGGATCTCGCCGTCGGTGATGATGTCGACGCCCGCGCGCTCCATGTCGCGGATGGCCAGGAGGGTTGCGTCGTCCTGCGCGGTCTCGAGGAGGTCGGGGGCGACACGCCAGAGGTCGGGCGTGCGCACGCGCGCGGGGAGGCGGTCGCGCAGCATGTCGCGGTCGAGGAGCCAGTCGGGCTGGGGGAGGCTTCCGACGACCGTCGTGGGAAGGATTCGATTCACGTGCATGATCATCGCGCAACGGCGCGTCGCACCCTGATGCGCTCCGCCGACCACGCCGCGAGCGCAAGGACGCCGAGGCCGATGGCGAGTCCGTTGACGAGCTGCCAGCCGCCCGCCGCGTAGGTCGCGGCGGCGATGGCCGAGCCGATCGCGCCGCCCACGAACGCCGAGGAGACCTGCGCGGTCGTCGCCCGCCCGCGCGCCTCGTCGGTGACGTTGAGCACGACGTTCTGGTGGCAGACGAGCGAGCTCTGCTGCGAGAGGTCGAAGAGCACCATCCCGATGATCAGGACGGCGAGCGCGCCCTCGGCCTGGGTCAGGATGAGTCGCGCGACCACGATCCCGGTCAGCGCGAACCCCGTGAGGACGTGGACGTAGCCGCGGTCGATGATCTTGCCCGCGACCTGCGCCGCGATCGCGCCGCCGATCCCCAGGAGCCCGAAGAGCCCGATCGTGCCCTCCGAGTAGTCGAAGGGCGGGTCGCTGAGCAGGAACGTCAGCGACGTCCAGAGGATCGTGAAGTTCGCGAAGCCGAGGAACGAGAGGAGCATCCGGCGCCGCAGCAGCGGCTCGGACCGCACGAGCCGCGCGACCGATCCGAACAGCGGCCGATACCCGATCCAGGCGGACGGGGCGTGCCAGCGGCAGCGAGCGCGAGAGGACGACGGCCAGGGTGAGCATGAGGACGGCCGCGCAGGCGTAGACGAGCCGCCAGCCGCCGAGCTCCGCGAGCAGGCCGCTGACCGTTCGCGCGAGCAGCACGCCCAGCAGCACGCCGCTCATCACGATCCCCATCACGGTCCCGCGCTCGTCGTCGCGCGCCAGCGTCGCGGCGAACGGGATCAGCAGCTGCGCCCCGACCGACGTGACGCCGACCACGACGAGCGCGACGGCCAGGGCCGACAACGACGGCGCCGCGGCGGCGCAGGTCGAGCGCGAGCGCAGCGACGACGAGCACCCGCGGGACGTAGCGTCGGCGCTCGACCATGTCGCCGAGGGGCACGAGCGCGACGATCCCGAACAGGTAGCCGAGCTGCGTGAACGTCACGATCAGGCCGGCGGCCTCGATGGACACGCCCAGGGACTCGGCGATGACGTCCAGCAGCGGCTGGGCGTAGTAGAGGTTGGCGACCGAGGCGCCGCCCGCGATCGCCATGAGGACGACGAGGCGGCGGGAGACCCTCGCCCGCGTTGGAGCGGTCACCAGGTGCTGCGCAGTGGCTTGCCCTCCGCGTAGCCCGCCGCGCTCTGCGTGCCCACGACCGCGCGCTCGTGGAGGCTCGTCGAGCGTGCGCGCGCCGCTGTACGTGCACGCGCTGCGCAAGCCCGGCCGCGATGCGGTCGAGCACGTCCTCCACGCCGGGCCGCTCCGCGTCGAGGTACATGCGCGACGAGGAGATCCCCTCCTCGAACATCGCCTTGCGGGCCTGGTCGAACGGGCGAGTCGTCGGCGGTGCGCGTGCGCACCGCGCGGGCGGACGCCATCCCGAAGCTCTCCTTGTACAGGCGCCCGTCGGCGTCGCGGATGGCGTCGCCAGGGGACTCGTGCGTGCCCGCAAGCCAGGAGCCGACCATGACGTTCGACGCGCCGGCTGCGATCGCCAGCGCGACGTCGCGTGGATAGCGCACGCCGCCGTCGGCCCACACGTGCGCGCCCAGCTCGCGCGCCTGCGCGGCGCACTCGAGCACCGCAGAGAACTGCGGCCGCCCGACGCCGGTGACCATGCGCGTCGTGCACATCGCGCCGGGCCCGACGCCGACCTTGACGATGTCGGCGCCGGCCTCGACGAGGTCGCGCACGCCCTCGGCGGTGACGACGTTGCCGGCGACGACCGGCACCGGCGGGTCCAGCGCTCGCACGGCCCGCACGGCGTCGAGCATCTGCTCCTGGTGGCCATGGGCGGTGTCGAGGACGAGGACGTCTGCGCCGGCCTCCAGCAGGACCTCGGCGCGTCCGTGCGCGCTGCGCGAGATGCCCAGCGCCGCGGCGATCCGCAGCCGGCCGTGGTCGTCGGTGGCCGGCGTGTAGATGGATGCGCGCAGCGCGCCGCTGCGCGTCAGGACGCCGGCGAGCGACCCGTCGGCGTTGACGACCGGGGCGAGGCGGTGGCGCCCGCCCGCGTAGAGGAGCTCGAACGCCTGCCGCGGCGACACGCCGACGGGCAGCGTCAGCAGCTCGCGCGACATGATCGTGTCGAGCTGGGCGAAGCGGTCAACGCCGGCGCAGTCGGCCTCGGTCACGACGCCCACCGGGCGGCCTCCATCGACGACGATCACCCCGCCGTGCGCGCGCTTGGGCAGCAGCGAGAGGGCCTCGGCGGCGGTCGCGGTCGGCTCGAGCGTGATCGGGGTGTCGTGCACGAGGTTGCGGGACTTCACCCATGCGATGACCTCGCGCACGACGTCGACCGGGATGTCCTGCGGGATGACGGCCAGGCCGCCGCGGCGCGCGATCGTCTCCGCCATACGCCGGCCGGACACTGCGGTCATGTTCGCGGCGACCACCGGGATCGTGGTGCCGCTGCCGTCGGGCGTGGCGAGGTCGACGTCCAGGCGCGAGGCGATGTCCGAGCGGCGGGGGACGAGGAAGACGTCGTCGTAGGTCGCGTCGGTGACCGGCGCGCGATCGTCCAGGAATCGCATCCGTGATCAGCCTCGGCCGACGTACGGCATGTTCGTCGCCATGATCGTCATGAACAGGACGTTGGCGTCCAGCGGGAGGCTCGCCATGTGCGCGACGGCGCGGCCGATCTCACCGACGTCCATCGTCGGCTCGGGGCGCACGCTGCCGTCGGGCTGTGGGACGCCGCGGGCCATCATCTCCGCGATGGCGGTCTCGGCGTTGCCGATGTCGATCTGACCGCAGGCGATGTCGAACGGGCGTCCGTCGAGCGCGAGCGACTTCGTGAGGCCGGTGATCGCGTGCTTCGTCGAGCGCTGTAGGCGGCCGTCCCCGGCCGCGGGACGTGCGCGGAGATCGAGCCGTTGTTGATGATCCGGCCCCCGCGCGGGTTCTGCCGCCGCATCGCGCCGAAGGCGGCGCGGGCACAGAGGAACGAGCCGGTGAGGTTCGTCTCGACGGCGGCGGCCCAGTCGGCGGGGTCGATCTCGTCGGGCAGTCCGGCCGGTCCGGTCGTGCCGGCGTTGTTGAAGAGGACGTCGATGCGGCCGTGGGCATCGAGAGCGCCTGGCGAAGAGGAGATCGACGGCCGCGGAGTCGCGCACGTCGGTCGGGGCGACGAGGGGCGGCTCGCCGACGCACAGGGCGGCGGTCTCGACCAGGGCGTCCTCGCGGCGGCCGGCGAGGACGAGCCGGTGTCCCTGACCGGCGAGCTCGACGGCGACCGAACGTCCGATGCCGGAGCCCGCGCCGGTCACGACGGTGACCTTCGCGCCGGTTTGCTGGGGTGTACTCACCGCTACATCATCGCCGGTCCTAGCATGGGGATGCAGTGACGGACGACAGGGCGCAGGACGAGGACCGGCTCAGCGCGGTCGAGCGGCTCCTGGCACGCGACCTCGAGGAGGTCGACGGCGTCGGGCGCCCGCTCTCGCGACGGGCGCGGCAGACTCGGCGCAGCGTGGAGGCGTACCTCCAGGCGGGCGTCAGACCCCGCTGGATGGAGCGGCTGGGGGAGATCGACGCGGGCATCGCCCGCGAGACCCGTCGGCTCGAGCGCGCGTACCGGGCGCTGCGCGAGGAGCACGGCGGCGACCCCGAGGCGTTCGCGACGCGGTGGCGCGCGCTGGCGCGGTCCTGGCCGTTCGACGACGTCAACGAGCTGATCCACCAGCACAACGAGTGGTTCCCGATCGAGCGCCAGCTCCCGATCGACCCGCGAACCCGCGACTACGTCCTCGTCGGCGGCCGGCCCTACCGGCGCACGCCGCTGGGGCCGGAGTGGGTGCTGGAGAAGTTCCCGGCGTAGAGGACCTGGGCTGCGACGTCGCCGTGGCGGATCCGCACGTCGTCCCACGTGTAGCGCAGGACGACGTTGCGGGCGAGCTGCAGTCGGTTGGTGTTCGTGCGGTCTTCCTGGAAGGCGACGCGGGTCCGATGCGCCTCCCAGCCGTCGACCTCGACGATGAGGCGCCGGTCGGGCCAGGCGAAGTCGACGCGCGGTCTGATGCCGTGCTGGGTCGCGGGCGTCGGGATGAGGTAGCGCCTGCAGAGCCGGAGAAAGCGGTCCTCCAATTCGGTCTGGGTGAGGGTCGTGACGCCGAGGTACGCCTTCAGCCGCGCCGACGGCCTCCTGGCCAGTGACTCCTTCACGCGCGCCTCGTCGAAGATGCCTCTGAACTGCGCCTCCCTCACGACGCGGTGCAGGGACTGGTCATCGAGGGAATGTGAGAGGTCGACGAGGGTCCGGGCGACGGTGGTGACCGGGATGCCGTGGCGGATGGTTCGGTCTCTGGGATGCAAGTGGGCGCGATGGGCATCGATGCGTGCCCTTCGCCGCGCGGTGGACGTGGTCACACGCGTCAGGCCGTTGTCGGAGATGGGCAGTTCCCACAGCGCGCCGCCGCTGTGATGGCTCAGCGCGGCATCGCAGGCGAGCGTGGCAGCCAACCACCGCCCACGGTCTGTCAGGGCGCGATGCCCGACCGCGTAGACGCCCCGGTGCACGCGATGGAGCCAGCGCGCACGCACCTGGCGGTCGATCCGCGACGGGCTCCACCCGGCGTCGAGCAACTGCGCGTGGGTGATCACGCCGTATTGGCGGTCCGCAACCTGATCGATGGATGACTTGCCGTCGCATACCGACGTCTAGTCATCAACAGCGGGGGTTTCGCCCCCTCGCTACCGCTGCAGCCCCTCGAACTGCGCGCCGTCCACCCGGAACGCGGCCCCGCTGACGAACCGGGCCTGCGCGGACAGCAGGAACACCACCACGTCGGCGATCTCGCTCGGCTCGCCCCAGCGGCCGGCCAGGCCCTGGAGGTCCAGGACGCGCTGCAGGCCCGCTTCGGCCGACAGCCCCTCCGCCTCCGCGACAGCCTCGGCGCGGCTGCGCCACACCTCCGACAGCACGTAGCCCGGGATGACGCAGTTGACGGTGATGCCGTCCGGCGCGAGCTCCTGCGCCAGGTAGCCGCTGACCGTCGCCATGCCTGCGTTGGCGATCGCCGTCACCGCGGCGCCGGGGGTCACCCGCTGGGCGCTGATGCCGCCGATGTTCACCACGCGGGCCTGATCGCTCTGGCGCAGCGCCGGCAGCGCCGCGCGGATCAGGCCGACCGCGCCCGCGACCTTCGTGTCGATCCCGTCGTGGATCCCCTCGGGCGTCAGCTCGACCGCGGGCCCGCCGCCGAAGCGGCCGGCGTTGTTGACGACCGCGTCGAGGCGTCCGAGGCGCCCCATGACGGCGGCGGGAAGCGCGCCGACCTGCTCGGGATCGGTCACGTCGACGGTGAACCACGACGCGCGGTCCGCGCCGAGCTCCGCGACGGCCTCCAGCCCGAGCTCCTCGGTACGCCCGCACAGCGCGACGATCGCCCCCTCGGCCGCCGCCGACCGGGCGATGGCGCGACCGATCCCGCGGTTGGAGCCCGTCACGAGCACCACGCGGCCCTGCAGTCCCAGATCCATGGCGCGCGACGATAGGCGCACCGCGGGATTTTCCTAGAGTGGTCCCAGCATGAGTGAGACAGCGCAGCCTCTCCGCGTCGCCATCATCGGGTCTGGTCCCTCCGGTCTCTACGCCGCCGGCGCACTGCAGCGCTCGACGGACGTCGCAGCGCAGGTCGACGTGTTCGACCGCCTCCCGACCCCGTGGGGCCTGGTCCGCGCCGGGGTCGCGCCGGACCATCCGAACATCAAGGCCGTCACCCGGATGTACGAGAAGACGGCGGCCCATCCCGAGTTCCGGTTCTTCGGCAACGTCGAGATCGGCCGCGACGTCACGGTGCAGGAGCTGTGCGACCGCTACCACGCGGTCATCTACGCGTTCGGCGCCGCCTCGGATCGCCGGCTGGGCATCGAGGGCGAGGACCTCCCCGGCAGCTGGGCCGCGACCGAGTTCGTCGCCTGGTACAACGGCCACCCCGACTACCGCGACCTCGAGTTCGACCTCACCGGCACGACCGCGGTCGTCGTGGGCAACGGGAACGTCGCCGCCGACGTCGCGCGGATGCTCGCGCTCACGTACGACGAACTGGCCGTCACCGACGTCGCCGACCACGCGCTCGAGGTGCTGCGCGACAGCTCGATCACCGAGATCGTGGTGCTCGGTCGCCGCGGGCCCGCCCAGGCCGCGTTCACGAACCCGGAGGTGCTCGAGCTCGGCGAGCTGGAGGACGCCGACGTGATCGTCGATCGGAACGACGTCGCGCTGGACCCCGCCAGCCAGGCGTGGCTGGAGAGCGACGAGGCCCACATGACCTCCAAGCGCAACGTCGAGATCTTCACCGGCTACTCGCAGCGCGAGCCCGAGGGCAAGCGCAAGCGCGTCGTCCTGCGCTTCCTCACGTCGCCGGTCGAGATCGTCGGCGACGGCAAGGTCGAGGGCGTCGTCGTCGAGCGCAACGAGCTGGTGCAGGCCGACGACGGCTCGCTCAAGGCGAGGCCGACCGGTCAGCGCGAGACGATCCCGGCCAGCCTCGTGTTCCGCTCGGTCGGTTACCGCGGCGTGGCGCTGGAGGGTGTGCCGTTCGACGACGCCCGCGCCGTGATCCCCAACGAGCAGGGGCGCGTTCTCGACGGCCCAGGTGGCGACCAGCTCGTCGGCCACTACGCCGTCGGCTGGATCAAGCGGGGGCCGAGCGGGATCATCGGGACGAACAAGCGTGACGCGCAGGAGACCGTCAAGGCGCTGCTGGAGGACGTCGCGGCCGGGAAGGTCCTGCAGTGCGGCCAGCCCGAGCGCGAGTCGATCGAGTCGCTGCTGGCCGAGCGCCGCGGCGACCACGTCACGTACGCGCACTGGGAGACGATCGATCAGGCAGAGCGCGACGCCGGTGAGCCGCACGGCCGCCCGCGCGTGAAGTACTGCACCGTCACCGAGCTGCTCGACGCAGCCGGCGTCGCCGTCAAGAGCTGAGCAGACCTACGAGCCAGTCGCGTGCAGCGGCCGCGATGCGCGGGCGCTCCGCGGCGAGGCTGTGGTTGCCCGCGACCTCCACGACCGTCCGTCCGGGCGCCGCGGGGGGCATCCCGAACGGGTCGCTGGAGCCCTGGATCACGAGCACGGGCACCCGCGCGGCATCCAGCTCGCCGATCCGCGACGGCGGCGGCTCGGCGGCGGTGCGCCGCCGGGGCGGCTGGAGCGGGAACGCCAGGCACAGGACGCCTGCCGCGGCGGTCGCCTCCGCGGTGCGGCAGGCCACCCTCGCGCCCGACGAGCGGCCACCCGTCACCACGCGCAGACCCGCCAGCGGCCCCAGGCGCAGATCGGTGAGGACCGCGGTCCATGCCTTGTCGAGCTGCGGGGCGGGAGCGGGGGAGCGGCGGCCTGCCACGCGGTAGGGCTGCTCGACCAGCACGACCGCGATCGAGGCGTCCCGCGCCGCCGCGGTGACCGCCAGGATGTCGCGCGCCGAGACCCCGCCGCCGGCGCCGTGGCCCAGGACGAGGCCGCCGATGGCACCGTCGACCGCGTGCACATAGGCGCGCGAGGGGCCGAACGGGGTCTCGATCATGTGCTCGTCGAGGGCCGTCATGGTAGTTGCTCGTGCGGTTTGTTGCATTTGGGTAGCAGGTGGCGTATCAAGGAGGTGACGACCGAGAAGGAGAGGAGCCTGCGGTGAAGGTCCACGACGCGATGTCGGAGAACGTGCTGACGCTGACGCCCGGGCGCACGTTGCGCGAGGCGGCCGAGTTCATGTGCAGGAACAACGTCGGCGCCGCCGTGATCATCGACCCCGAGCAGCCAGGGCCGGGCATCGTCACCGAGCGTGACGTCGTGCGCGCGCTGGGGCGAGGCGGCGACCCGGACAGCGAGCAGGTCAAGGATCACCTGACCGGCAACGCGGTGTTCGCGGACTGCGACTGGGACCTGGAGGAGGCCGCGGACCGGATGGCCGCGGGTGGGTTCCGCCACCTGGTGGTGCTCCGCGACGGCGATGTGGTCGGGATCATCTCGATGCGCGACCTCATCCACGTGTGGAGGCCTGCGGGAGCCCGCGTCGCGCAGCGCTGAGCGCGGCGCGCGCCGCTTCGAGCAGGAACGTCGCGTCGGAGTCGATGGCCAGGAACTCGTAGCCGAGCTCGACCCAGCCGGGGATGCGGGCTGCGCCCATCCCGAACGCGCCGGCGAGCTTGCCCTTGTCCTTGCAGACGCGCGCGATGTGCCGCAGCGCGTCGTCGAGCTCGGCGCGCTCGCCGCCGAGGTCCAGCGCGAGGTCGGCGGGTCCCACGAACAGCCCGTCGATGCCGTCGACGCCCACGATCGCCTCGACCGCGTCCAGCCCTGCCCGCGACTCGATCATCGGTAGGCAGACCACCGTGGCGTCCGCCTCGCGGGGGTCCGCGCGGCCGTAGAGCTTCGCGCGCGTCGGCCCGATGCTCCGCGCCCCCGTCGGCGCGTACCGGCACGCTCGGGCGACGAGCTCGGCCTCCTCGACCGATCCGATCTGCGGCACGACGACCCCGTGCGCGCCACCGTCCAGCGCCCGGCCGATCTCGGCATGGTCGGCCTGGGCGACGCGGACGAACGTCGGCGTGCCCGAGATCGTCAGCGCGCGGAGCATGTCGAACAGCTCGCTCTCGCCGATGAGCCCGTGCTGACGGTCGACGAGGATCCAGTCGAAGCCCGCGCTCGCCATGACCTCGGCCGCCAACCCGCCGGGCATGTGGCACCAGCCGCCGAGCGTCGTGCCCTCCGGGAGCGCGCGCATCAGTGCCCGAAGCTGTCGGAGTCGGTCGCGGCGGCCTCGCCCCGATCCAGGGCGGACAGCCCGGTGATCTCCTCGGGGGTGAGCTCGAAGTCGAACACCGCGAGGTTCTCGGCCTGGCGCTGCGGATCGGAGGACTTCACGGCGACGGCCAGCTCCTGCTGGACGTGCCAGCGCAGAACCACCTGCGCGGGCGTGCGGCCGAGACGTTCGGCGGCGGTGAGCACGACGGGCTCGCGGAGCAGGGTGCCTCCCTTGTCGAGCGGGCTGTAGGACTGCGTCGCGATCCCGTGGCGCGCGTGGTACGCACGGGTCTCGGTCCGGGTGAGATACGGGTTGAGCTCGATCTGGTTCACGTCCGGTGGTACGCCGGTGGACTCGAGGAGCCGGTCGAGGTGCGCGGGCTTGAAGTTCGACACCCCGATCGCCCGCACCAGCTCCTCGTCCAGCAGCCGGCACAGACCGCGCCAGGCATCCACGTAGCGGTCCTGGCCGGGATTGGGCCAGTGGATGAGATACAGGTCGAGGTAGTCGACGCCGAGCTTGCGGGTGCTGTCGACGAACGCCTCGCGCACCTCACGCACGCCGTGCCACTCGGCGTTGAGCTTCGTCGTGACGAACAGCTCCTCACGCGGCACGCCGCTCGCCCGCAGACCCTTGGCCACGCCGGTCTCGTTGCCGTACGCGTACGCGGTGTCGACGAGCCGGTAGCCCGCCTCGATCGCGGTGGCGACCGCACGCTCGGCCTCGTCTGAGCTCATCGGCCAGGTGCCGAGACCGAGCTGTGGCATGGCTGGGCCGGAGGCGAGTGGGATGGTCGGGGCGACGGACATGCGGGCAGTGTGACGGTCGCGTGCCACCCGAGCGGTCCCGGTTGACGACTCCCAGAGCGGCTGCATACAGTGAATCTCGGTGCACACAGACAGAGACGGTCAGAGCGTCGACTACGTGCACGCGCGCATGCGCACGGCCATCCTGCGTGCTGAGCTCTCGCCGGGCGACGAGCTCTCCCAGGTGCGTCTGGCGCACGAGCTCGGCGTGAGCCGCACCCCGCTGCGCGAGGCCCTCAGGATGCTCGTCAACGAGGGACTGCTCGAGGGGGAGCCCAACCGTCAGCTGCGCGTCGCCGGCTACTCGATCGCGGACATGGAGGAGGTCTACGTCGCGCGGGTGTCCCTCGAGACCACCGCGCTTCGCATCACGATCCCCAGCCTGACGACCCGCGACATCGCCCAGATGGAGGGCCTGCTCGCCCAGATGGGCCACTACGCGGGCGAGGCGGACTACGACAACTGGGAGGTGCCGCACCGCGCGTTGCACCATGCGCTGCATGCGCATGCCGGCCCACGCGTGATCGCGATCCTGACCCAGCTCTCGGAGTACGCCGGCCGGTACCGCCGTGCGTACAGCACGCAGGCAGACCGAGCATGGGTGACCGCCCAGGACGAGCACCGCAGGATCGTCGATGCGTGCCGGGCGCGCGACGGCGACGCGGGCGCCCGCCTCCTCGCCGAGCACCTGGGGCACACGGCGATCGGCCTCATCGACCTGCTCGAGCCGGGCTACGCGGCGGACGCCCTGAGGACGGCGATCGCGGCCGCGAGCGCGCCGGTGGGGCGCCCCGCGCCCTGATCGTCGACACGCGGCCGTCCTGTCTACAGGGTCGGTCTCTGCATCCACGTTGGATATGGTCCTGCGATGAAGCGCTGGGTCGTTGACTTCAAGGATGGCTCGCGGGACATGCGCGAGCTGCTGGGCGGCAAGGGTGCCAACGTGGCCGAGATGACGCGTGTTCTCGGAGCCGAGCGGGTCCCGGCCGGCTTCACGATCACGACGGAGGCGTGCGTCGCGACGATGCGCGACGGGGCCTTCCCGCCAGGCATGCTCGACGAGGTGCGCGAAGCGCTCGACCGCCTGGAGACGCAGGCGGGAAAGGTGCTCGGCGCCGCAGGCGACCCGCTTCTCGTCTCCGTGCGCTCCGGCGCCCGCGAGTCCATGCCCGGGATGCTCGACACCGTGCTGAACCTGGGGCTCAACGACGAGAGCGTCCTCGGGCTGGCGGCGGCGACCGCCAACGAGCGCTTCGCGTGGGACTCTTACCGGCGCTTCGTGCAGATGTTCGGCAACGTGGTGCACGGGATCGCCGGGGACGCCTTCGAGTCCGAGCTGTCCTCCGCCCGGCGCGACGCGGGGGTCGCCACCGACAGCGAGCTGGATGCGGCGGCGCTCCAGGCGCTGGTGGGCCGCTTCAAGGAGATCTTCCGCGACCGCACCGGCCAGGCGTTCCCGTCCGACCCGCACGCGCAGCTCGAGCAGGCCATCCAGGCGGTCTTCGACTCGTGGACGGGCGAGCGCGCCGTCGTCTACCGCAGGATCAACCACATCCCCGACGACTGGGGAACGGCGGTCAACGTCCAGCAGATGGTGTTCGGCAACAAGGGCGACACGTCGGGCTCCGGGGTCGCGTTCAGCCGCGACGAAGTCACCGGGGCGCCCGAGCCGTCGGGGGACTTCCTGACCAACGCCCAGGGGGAGGACGTGGTCTCGGGCGTGCGCAACACGCAGGACATCGCCGGCTTGCGCGAGTGGCTGCCCGAGGTGCACGCGCAGCTCATGGAGATCCTCCGGACGCTGGAGGGCCACTACAAGGACATGCAGGACTGCGAGTTCACGGTGGAGGAGGGGCGTCTGTACATGCTGCAGACGCGCAGCGCGAAGCGGCCTGCGCAGGCCGCCGTGCGCTTCGCCGTGGACGCGGTGGGCGAAGGCCTGCTCACGAAGGCGGAGGCGATCGGGACGATCGACGCAGGCAAGCTCGACGCGCTGCTGCATCCGACGTTCGATCCGGCCGCGCCGTTCACCGTGCTCGCCCGCGGGGTCGCGGCGTCCCCCGGTGCGGCCAAGGGCGCCATCGTCTTCACCGCAGCCGAGGCGGTGGAGGCCGCGGCCGCCGGGCGCGACGTGATCCTCGTGCGGCCGTTCACGGAGGCCGACGACGTCGCCGGGTTCCACGCTGCGCGCGGCATCCTGACGTCCGAGGGCGGCAAGGCGTCCCACGCGGCGCTCGTGGCGCGCGGCATGGGGGTGCCGGCGGTGACCGGCGCCAGCGCCATCGAGATCGACCTCGCCACCGAGGTCGCGCGCATCGACGGGACCGTCCTGAAGACCGGCGATCACATCGCGATCGACGGCACGACGGGGATGATGACCATCGACGACGTCCCGCTGGTGGAGCCGGATGTCAACCCGTCCTTCCAGACCGTCCTGGCGTGGTGCGACGAGGTGCGCCGGCTCGGCGTGCGGGCCAACGCGGACACGCCGGAGGACGCGCGCCGCGCACGCGAGTTCGGCGCCCAGGGCATCGGGCTGTGTCGCACGGAGCACATGTTCCTGGGCGAGCGCCAGCAGCTGATGGCCGACGTCATCCTCGCCGCCGACGAGGCCGACCGGCGGGTGCAGCTGCAACGGCTCCTCCCGCTGCAGCGCGACGACTTCCGCCAGCTCTTCGAGGCGATGGAGGGGCTGCCGGTCACGATCCGATTGCTCGACCCGCCGCTGCACGAGTTCCTCCCGCACCCGGCCGACCTCGAGCCCGGCTCAGCGATCCGCGCGCGCGCCGAGGCGCTGCAGGAGACCAACCCCATGCTCGGCATGCGCGGCGTGCGGCTGGGCATCGTGCACCCCGAGATCTACGAGGTGCAGGTCCGCGCCATCGCCATGGCCGCACGAGACACCTTCGAGGCGACGGGGACGTGGCCGTCGGTCGAGGTGATGATCCCGCTCGTCGCCTACGAGGCGGAGCTGGAGGACGCCGCGGCGCTCGTCGAGCGCGTCATGACCGACCACGGGCTGGAGCGCGGGGAGCACTACCTCGTCGGCACGATGATCGAGCTGCCCCGCGCCTGCTTCATCGCCGATCACATCGCGCCGCACGCCGACTTCTTCAGCTTCGGGACGAACGACCTGACGCAGACGGCGCTCGGGTTCAGCCGCGACGACATCGAGGCGTCGATCCTCGCTCGCTACATCGACACGCGCATCCTCGACCGCTCGCCGTTCGAGACCATCGACACCCCGGGCGTCGGGCAGATGGTCCGGATGGGCGCGTGGCTCGGGCGCAAGGGCAAGCTGAGCCTGAAGCTCGGCATCTGCGGCGAGCACGGCGGCGACCCCGACAGCATCGAGTTCTTCCACCACAGCGGCATCGACTACGTCAGCTGCTCGCCCTACCGCGTACCGATCGCGCGCGTGGCCGCCGCGCAGGCGGTGGGCACGGCGCCGCCGCCCTGATCCTCGCCGGACTCTGCGGAGATCACCGATGCGACGCGACCGCGGCTCGCCGACGCTGCGCCGATGAGCGCATCTCCCACAGGCCGGGTGACCGGCGACGTGCTGCTGGTCGGCAGCATGCCGTTCGAGACCGCTGAGGAGGCCATGCGCCTCAGCGGCGAGCGGATAGGCCCCTACGTGCCGTCGCTACCCGATGGCGAGACCGGCGACCGGGTGACCTGGGTCGGGTTCCTGCCGCTGCGGATCTTCTCCGCCCATCCCGATCTCATCGAGACCAACCGCCCGGAGGGCGGCCTGGAGCAGCCCGACCACGACGACTCCGACGAGGCCCGTCCCGCTGCGGACAGCAACCAGCTGTGGACGTTCCGGGTCCGACCGGGCGTCACCGAGCTGCGCTTCGACGACCTCGGCTACGCGCGCTTCGCGCTGGAGAGCTACGAGGGCTTCAAGCGCCTGCGCGACGAGGGCGTCATCCCCGCCGGCGTGCGCTTCCAGGTGTGCCTGCCGGGCGCCAGCAGCGCGATCGACGCGTTCTTCGACGACACGAGCCAGTGGCCGATGGTGCACGCGGCGTACATCGCGGGCATCCACAGCGAGATCGGACGGATCCTCGAGACGATCCCGGCCGACGACCTCGTCATCCAGTTCGACTTCGCCTGGGAGGTCGTCGACCTCGCGATCGGCGACGGGTCCTACTTCCCGTTCTGGCCCGACGAGACGGTCGACGAGAAGCTCGCGCGCCACGAGGCCCTCATCGCGGACATCACGCACGGCGTGCCGGACGAGGTCCCCGTCGGCTACCACTGGTGCTACGGGACCTGGGGCGGCTGGCCCATGACCGCCATGGAGGACCTGGCGCTGTGCGTGCGGCTCTCCAACGCGACGGTCGCCAAGGCGGACCGCTTCGTCGACTACGTCCACATGCCCGTCGTGCGACACCCGGGGCCGGACTTCTTCACGCCGCTCGACGACCTCGACATCGGCGAGACGAAGGTCTACCTGGGACTCATCCACCACACCGACGGCGTGGACGGCAACCACGACCGGATCGCGGCGGCGCGCGAGCATCTCGCGGACTTCGGCATCGGTTCGGTGTGCGGCTACGGACGAGTCGACCCGCCCGAGCTCCCGCTCGTCCTCGACGTCCACGCAGCCTGCGCCCGCGAGATGCGGTCCGCGTAGGCGCCCGCCGGCTTGGATCGCCCGACGGGCTCCCGTAGGCTCAGGCCAGGGGCCCGTCGGGGAAGGAGGATCCTCGCATGGCGGTGAGCATCGCCCAGAGGGAGCTACGCGGCAGGGAGGCGGAGAGCGGGCGCATCGAGTCGCTGCTGGACGACGCGCGCGACGGGCGAAGCGCGGTCCTCGTCCTGCGCGGCGAGGCCGGCATCGGCAAGTCCGCCCTGCTGAGCGATGCCGTCGCCGCCGCGGGCGAGGAGATGGCGGTCCTGCAGGCCGTCGGGCTGGAGTCGGAGTCCGACCTGGCCTTCGCCGGCCTGCATCAGCTGCTGCGTCCCGTGCTCGACCGCATCGAGCGCCTGCCGCGCCCGCAGGCGGAGGCAGCGCGCCGCGCGTTCGGACTGGCCGACGGCCCGATCGACAACCCCTTCCTCATCTCGCTCGCGACGCTGAGCCTGCTGTCCGACGTCGCCGACGGCGGGGGAGTGCTCTGCGTCGTCGACGACGCGCAGTGGCTGGATCGCTCGTCCGCCGACGTGGTGCTCTCCGTCGCTCGCAGGCTCGACGCGGAAGGCATAGTCCTGCTCCTCGCGGCGCGCATCGGGGACTGGCGCACCCTGCCGACGCCCACCCTCCCGGAGCTCGAGCTCGCCGGGCTGGCGCCCGGCGCCGCGGCCGAGCTGCTTCCCGACCCGATCGACCCCGACGTCCGCGCGCGCCTGCTCGAGGTCGCTGGGGGCAACCCGCTCGCGCTGCTCGAGCTGCCCTCGTCGCTGACGCCGGCGCAGCTCGCGGGGCGCGCGCCGCTCACCGAGCCCCTGCCGATCGGCGAAGGCGTGGAGCGCGCGTTCCTCGGCCGCGCCGGCGGGCTGTCGGCCGAGGCCCAGGCGCTGCTGCTGGTCGTGGCCGCCGACGACACCGAGCAGGTGCGCACGGTCTGTGACGCCGCCGCCCGGCTCGGCATCGACCCCGACGCCCTCGACGAGCTGGAAGCTGCCCGGCTCGTGATCGTCGACGGCCCGCGGATCGTCGTCCGCCATCCGCTCGTGCGCTCGGCCGTCTACCGCAGCGCGATCTCGCGTGAGCGCCGCAAGGCGCACCTCGCGCTGGCCGAGGTGCTCGGCGCGGTGGGCGACCGGGCGCGGCGTGCCTGGCACCGGGCGGCCGCCGCGCAGGGTCCCGACGACGCGATCGCCGCCGACCTCGAGTCCGCAGCCCGGCAGGCGCGCCGGCGCGGAGCACACGCCGCCGCGGCGGCGACGTTCGAGCGCGCGGCGCTGTTGACGACCGCGGACGGGCCGCGGGGCCTGCGGCTGCTGGGGGCCGCGGAGGCGAGCTGGCGCTCCGGGCGCACCGACCGCCTGCTCGACCTCGTCGAGCAGGTCCGCCCGCTGCTGGTCGCGGAGCGCGATCACGCAGCGCTGGCGCTGCTGCACGGCTCCTGCGCGCTGGAGCGCGGGGCGCTGGGCGAGGGCTTCAAGGTCCTCATGGACGGCGCGCGGCGCGCCATCGCGTCCGAGCCCGGCCTAGCCCTGGGACTCGTGCTCCGCGCCGGCGAGGCGTCGTGGTGGGCGGGCGAGCCGTCGTGGTCGGACGAGGTGAGCGCCCTCGCGGGGCGCATCGACGTCGACTGCCCGGGGGACGCCTCGACCCAGGCGCTGCTGGTCGGCAGCGCGCTGCTGCTGCGCGACGAGTTCGACGCTGGCGCCGCCGAGCTTCGGCGCATCGTCGTCCCCGAGCCGGACTCGACCGACGCACGGGCCTGGATCTCGGCGGCGGCCGCGGCGCTGTACATGGCCGACGAGGTCGCCGCGCAGGCCCGCTACGGCCGCGCCGTCGACATCCTCCGCGCGCAGGGCGCGATCGGCGAGCTGCCGTACGTGCTGTGCCTGACCGCGGCGATGGACCTCGGGCTCGGGCGCTTCGGAGCGGCGGCTGCGAACGCGGGGGAGTCCCACCGCCTCGCCGTCGAGACGCATCAGGAGACCGACCGCTGCTACGCGCTGGCGCTGCTCGCCAGCATCGCGGCGGTGCAAGGCGCGACGGAGGAGTGCCACGCGCACGCCGGCGAGGCGATCGAGGCGGCCACCGCGCAAGGGCTCGGCGCTGCCGCCCACCACGCACGCTGGGCGCTGGGACGCCTCGAGCTCGGGCATGCCCGGCCGGCGGAGGCGCTGGCGCATCTGCTGATGCTCGGTGAGGGAGGCGACGCGCCGCCGACGCCGATCGTCTCGCTGCTCGCCACGCCCGACCTCGTCGAGGCGGCGGTGCGGACCGGGCAGTCACGCGTCGCGGACGCGGCGCTGGCGCGCTACGACGGATGGGCGCAGGCCGTCCGGTCGGCGTCGGCGGACGCCGTGCGCGCACGCCTGCGCGGGCTCATGGCCGATGACGTGGCCGAGGCCGACGCGCACTTCCAGGAAGCGATCGAGCGCGGCTCGGTCCTGCGCCGGCCGTTCGAGCTGGCTCGGACCCGGCTGCTCTACGGGGAGCACCTCCGCCGATCGCGCCGGCGCCTGGATGCGCGGACGCACCTGCGCGCCGCGCAGTCGGGCTTCGAGGCGCTCGGCGCCCCGGGCTGGACGGAGCGTGCGCGGGCCGAGCTGCGCGCCAGCGGGGAGACGTCGCGCCGGTCGGCCGACGGCGCGTCCGTGGAGCTCACCCCGCAGGAGCTGCAGATCGCACGGTTCGTCATCGACGGAGCCTCCAACCGCGACGTCGCCTCACAGCTATTCGTGAGCAGGCGGACGGTCGAGCACCACCTGAGCAGGATCTTCTCCAAGCTCGGGATCAGCTCGCGCGTCGAGCTGGCCAAGGCGCTCGCGCAGCACGAGGACGCGCAGCCGGCGGCCTGACCTCAGCGCCACGTGTCGGCGCTGACCTGCGACACCTCGGTCACGACGTCGGCCGGGAGGCCGGCGCGCTCGGCGGCCGCGATGATGGCGTCCGGGCTCGGCGCCTCGTACAGGCAGTACGAGCTGTGCTTGTCGGCACTGAGGAAGGAGAAGATCCAGCTCACGCCGGCGTCCGCGTTGGCTTCCTCGATGCGCACCACATCGTCGCTCGTCGGCTCCAGCTGCTCGGCATAGCGTCGCTCGATGATGTAGAGCGGCATGGTTCGATCCTAACCCCCGTCGGTCGGGTCGAGCAAGGAGCGCCGGTATGCGTACCCGGCCGCCTCCGTGCGGTTCGCCGTGCCCGTCTTGCGCAGGATGCTGCGCATGTGGTTGGCCACTGTGTGGCCGCTGATGTAGAGCTCCTCGCCGATCTCGCGGTTGCTGCGTCCTGTGGCCACGAGGCGCAGGACGTCGACCTCCCGGGAGGAGAGCTCGTCGGGCAGCGGGACGATCCGCCCGGCCACCGCCCCGAGCTCGCGCGCACGTCGCAGGACCATCGGCAGACCGGTGCGCTCGGCGACCGCGGCGGCCTCCGACAACAGCGCCGACGCCGCGGCTGCATCGGCGCTGCGCCCTCGCGCCCGCAGCGTGCGCCCGTAGGCGAGCAGCGTGTTGGCGACCCAGGTCGGGGAGCGCATGCGCCGGTTGCCCTCGAGCGCCTCCTCGAAGTGCGACGCCGCCAGCTCGTGCTCGCCGAGCGTGAAGGCCAGCATGCCCAGGTAGCGGTCCGCCGCGCCGTAGCACGCGACCCCGTGCCCGATCGCCACGACGCCGCCCGACAGCGGCGCCAGCTCGGGGTACAGCAGCGCGGCGAGCTCGGCGTCGCCGACGGCCGCGCACGCGTCCGCGAGGTAGGTGAGCGACGCGAGCCAGAGGGACGCACGCAGACCCTCGAACCCCTCCCGGCGGATGTCGTCGAGCTCGCGGCGCGTCTCGTCCTCCATGCCGAGCTCCGCGAGCAGTGCCGCGAGCCCGGGTCGCCACGCGTCGCCTCCGACGAGCCGCAGGAGGGGGGCGAGCTCGTCGAGGCGATCCTGCTCGCGGCGGATGCCGAACATCTGGATGCCGTGGATGCCCGAGGGGGGCCGGCCGGTGAGCAGCAGGCTCCACTCGTGCGAGCGCTGCGCGGCCTGCTCGGCCTCCTCGAGCAGCCCGTCGCACAACGCGAGCGTGGATCGGTAGTGCTCGGCGACGTGGAGCGGGAAGGGCTGGCGCAACCGCTGGGCGATGGCCTCGACCTCCCGGTGCTCCCTGCGCGCCCGCTCGAGGGCGCCCAGGGTGATGAGCCCGGCGACGCGCCACTCGCGGGCGTCGACCTCCATCTCGGAGTCGCCGAGCTCCACGGCGAGGTCGCGCGCCTCGCCGAGCATGTCCAGCGTTCGCTCCATGTCTCCCTCGCCGTGCGACCAGTACGAGCGCACGAGCACGGTCGCCAGTCCACGGCGGTCGCCGAGGCGGCGTGCCATCGCCGCGGCCTCCTCGCGCACCGGCGTGCCCGCCGCGTGGTCGCCGACGAACGCATAGGCGCGGCCGAGCCCGGCGAGCAGCATCACCCGCAGCTCGGAGTCCTCTGCGGGGAACGCCGCGAGCGCCTCGTTGAGCAGCTCGATCGCGCCCGCGTCGGTGATCGCCGGCCGCCAGCACGCGCCCTCGAACCCGACCGCGGCGGTCGCGAGGATCTCGGCGTCGTCGAGGTCGCGGGCGATCTGCGCGACCGCCCGGTAGGCCTCGATGGCGTCGCCGGAGCGTCCGGCGCGAACTCGCGCGGTGCCGAGCTCGAGCTGCGTCTCGGCGATGCGCCGAGGGTCCTCGAGTCCGAGCTCCAGCGCGGTCGAGAAACGCGCGTCGGCCTCGTCGTACGCCAACGCCGCCGCGGCCTCGCGACCCGCGAGCAGGGCGTACTCGACGGCCCGCTCGGGACCGTCGACCGGCGCCGCCGCGGCGAAGTGGTACGCGAGATCGGCGATCCCGTGACGCTCGCCCGCCTCGCGGTCGCGCTCGAGGGCCTCGGCGACGCGCAGGTGCAGCTCGGCGCGGCGCAGGCCGGGCATGCGGTCGTACAGCGCACGCCGCACCAGCTCGTGGGTGAACCGGTAGGCCAGCCGGCGCGCCGGGACCTCCTCGATCATCCCGTGCGCGACCGCCCGCTCGAGGGCGGGGCCGGCGCGCCCGACGATCGACAGGTCGAACTCCTGCCCGGCGACCGCCGCCAGCTCGAGGAGGTCGATGGTCGCGGTGTCGACCCGCGCCAGACGCTGGCCGACCACCTCGCGGACGCCCTCGGGGCTGCGGAGGTCGGCGAGCGTCCCCGCGGGCCATCCGCTCTCCCACCAGGCCTCGGACTCGCGCAGGGTGCGCCAGAGCTCGGTCATGAGGAACGCGTTGCCGCCGGTCAGCTCGCGCAGCGATCGGGCGGCCTCGTCGACCTCCGTGCCCAGCGCCCCGTCGGCGGCGCGGTCGACGAACTCGGCGACCTCCTCCGTGCTGAGCCCCGCGAGGCGCACCCGGACGACGCCCTCGGACCGCCGGAGGTCGGCGAGCGCCGCCGACAGCGTCTCGGGGACCTCGGCCTCCGTGTCGCGGAACGTCGTGAGGACGAGCCCGTGCGCATCCGACGCGCCGCGCGCGAGGTGCCGCAGCAGCAGGAGCGTCGGGGGGTCCGCCCAGTGGCCGTCCTCGACGATGACTACGAGCGGCACGCGCCGGCTCACGGATGCGAGCAGGTCGGCGATCGCGCTGTGCAGCCGGTGACGCTCGGTGTCCGGGTCGGCGCTGACCGGCGCGGCCAGGCCGCCGACGCGCTGCGACAGGTCCGGGAGCAGCCGGGAGAGCTCGCCGCCGCTCTCGCCGAGGTCCGCGCGCAGCACGGCCGGATCGGTTGCGCGCGCGAGCTGGTCGAGCGCCTCGACGAACGGCCGGTACGGTCGTTGGACGACCGCGTCGCAGGCGCCGTAGAGGACGAACGCGCCGGCCGCGTCCGCCTCGTGGGCGAACTCGCGGACGAGACGGCTCTTGCCGGACCCCGCCTCACCGCCGACGAGCGCGTACCGCAGTCCCTCGCCGTGAGGCGCAGGGATCAGCGCGCGCAACGTCGCGAGCTCTCTCGAGCGGCCCGCGAACGGGAACGACGGTGTCAGGCGGAGCGGACCTGGGAGCTTGGGCATGTCGGTGGGGTGGGACTAGTCAGGTCTGATCATCCCAGGCGGGTGCAACCCTCCGGAGGGCCTCTCCAAGTGGGTCAGAGCCGATCATGCCGCGGGGGAGGGCCGGGCGTAGCGTCGCTCCATGAGCACAACCACCTCCCTTTCCGAGGTCGCACGCCGCGATCTCCCTGAGCTGGCCGGCGGCATCGTCGGACCGGGCGACGCCGGGTACGACGAGGCCCGCGCCGTCCACAACGGCATGATCGACCGCCATCCGGCCGCGATCGTCCGCTGCTCCAGCGCCCGGGACGTCGCCAGGGTGATCGCCTTCGCGCGTGCCCGCGAGAAGCGCATCGCCGTCCGCGGCGGCGGCCACAACGGCGGCGGCCTCGGCGTCGCCGACGACGCGGTCGTCATCGACCTCGCCGGGATGACCGACGTCGTCGTCGACGCCGCCACCGAGACCGTCCGCGTCGGCGGCGGCTGTACGTGGGCGGACGTCGACAAGGCGACCGGCGAGCACGGCCGTGCGACGCCCTCCGGCGTCATCTCGACGACCGGCGTGGGCGGCCTGACGCTCGGCGGCGGGATCGGCCACCTGTCGCGGCGCTTCGGCCTGACCATCGACAGCCTCATCGGCGCCGAGGTGGTGCTGGCCGACGGCACGAAGGTCCACACCAGCGCCGACGAGCACCCGGAGCTGTTCTGGGCGTTGCGGGGCGGCGGGGGCAACTTCGGCGTCGTCACGACCTTTGAGTTCCGCACCCACCCGGTCGGCTCGACCGTGATCGCCGGCCCGACCATGTGGCCGATCGAGCAGCTGCCGGAGGTCATGCGCTGGTACCGGGAGTTCATCCCGGCCGCCCCGCGCGCGGTGAACGGCTTCTTCGCGACGCTCACGGTGCCGCCGGTGCCCGACTTCCCCGAGGAGCTGCATCTCAAGAAGATGTGCGCCGTCGTGTGGTGCATCGTGGGCACCTCCGAGGAGGAGGCGACGCGCCTGCTCGCGCCGGCCCTCGAGGTCGGCACGCCCGCGCTGCACGGCGTCCAGCCCATGCCGCACGCCGCGATGCAGGGCATGTTCGACCCGCTGTACCCGAAGGGCCTGCAGTGCTACTGGCGTGGCGACGTCGTCACGGAGATCACCGACGAGCTCATCGACACGCACCTCGAGTGGAGCTCGAAGCTGCCGACGATGCTCTCGACGATGCACCTGTACCCGATCGACGGCGCGGTCCACGACGTCGGCGGCGACGAGACGCCCTTCAGCTACCGCGACGGCGGGTGGTCGGGCGTGATCTTCGCGGTCGACCCCGACCCGGCCATGGCCGATGAGCTGCGCGACTGGTGCGTGTCCTACTGGGACGCGACGCACCCGTACTCGGCGGGCGGCGCCTACGTCAACTTCATGGGAGAGGGCGAGGGCCAGGACCGCGTTCGCGCGACGTACCGCGGCAACTACGACCGGCTCGCCCGGGTGAAGGCGCAGTACGACCCGGAGAACCTCTTCCGGATCAACCAGAACATCCAGCCGGCCTCCTGACTCCCGCGCGCCCGGGCCGCACGCGCGGCCCGGGCGCACGGCCGGTCACGCCTCCGCGGTCGCGCGCGGGTCCAGCGCGCGGACGACGACGTCGATGATCGCGCTCACCACGACGACCGTGATGGCCAGCCACACCGTCATCGCGACGACAGCGGGAAGGTCGAGGCCGCTGACGCCGGATTCGGCCAGCGCACCGACCCCGGGCACCCGGAAGATCGTCTCCACGTAGAGGACGTAGCCGCCGAAGGCGTGTGAGAGGTCCAGCCCGAGGATGCTCACGGGCGCCGCGAGCGACGACCGGAACATGTGGCGCCACACGACGGTGCGCTCCCGCAGTCCCTTGGCACGCGCGGCGCGCACCCAGTCTGCCGAGCGCGCCTCGAGCATCCCCGCGCGCAGCACCGGCACGTACGCGCCTGCGAAGGGGAGCGCGACCGCGATCCACGGGAGCGTGAGATGCCAGGCCCAGCGCGCGGGGTCCTCGAGCAGCGGGGTGTAGCCCTCGTACGGGAAGATCCCCGGCCCGTCGCACAGAGTCGCCCACAGCACCACGGACAGCACGAGCGAGGGGACGGAGTGCAGCGCCGCGGCGAAGCCGAGGACGGCGCGGTCCAGCCGGCGCCCGTGCCAGTGCACGCAGAGGAGCGCGAGGAACGCCGCCAGCGCCGCCGCGAGGAGCGTCGCGCCCAGCACGAGCCAGGCTGTGACCGGCAGCCGGTGGAGGAACTCGGCGCGCAGGTTGCCGCACGACGAGAAGCACTCCACCGTGCCGCCGAAGATGCCGCGCATGAGCTGGACGTACTGGACCGGCAAGGGCTGATCGAGGCCATACTTCACGCGGGCCGCCTCGCGCGTCTCGTCGGTGCCGCGCTGTCCGCCGCCGAGGTTGAACTCGGGGTCGACGTGGGGCACCGCCCAGAACAGCGTGAAGGCGACGATCGAGGCCAGCACGATGGTCCCCAGTGCCCACAGCGCGCGGCGGGCGGCGTAGGACCCGAGCGCGCTCACGGCTGCGGGCCCGTGACGACCGCGTGCGGGTCCAGCGCGCGGCGGACCGCGTCGCCGACGAGGTTCACGGCGAGCACCGTGACCGTCAGGACGGCGCACGGCGCGAGCAGCAGATGGGGCGAGAAGGCGAACGCGCTCGCGCCGTCGTTGATCATCGTCCCCAGCGACGCCTCCGGCGGCCGCACCCCGGCGCCGAGGAACGACAGCGCCGCCTCGAGCACGATCGCGTTGGTGAACAGCACCGTGAAGACCGCGACCAGCGTGAACGACACGTTGGGGACCAGCTCGCGGGCCATCACCCGACCCGTGCCGGCGCCCTGCAGGACCGCAGCCTCCACGAACGGCTCCCCACGCAGCGCGAGGACACGCGCGCGGATCGGGCGCGCGACGTACGGGACCGAGACGACCCCGATGAGCAGCGCCGTCACGACCTTCGACTCGGCGCGCGCGTCCTGCAGGGTCAGCGCCGTCCCGACCGCGACGCCGGCCAGCAGGACCGGGAACGACCACACGACGTCCAGCCCGCGCATCACGACCATGTCGGTCCGCCCACCGAGGTAGCCGGCGACCACCCCGGCGATGCCCCCGAGCACCATCGAGATGAGCGCCGCGACGGCGCCGATGGTCAGCGAGTTGCGCGCGCCGTACAACAGCCGGACGGCGACGTCGCGGCCGTTGTCGTCAGCGCCGAGGAAGTACGAGCCGTGCCACGTCGGGCCGACCGGGATGCCCTCCGGCGACACCACATCGACCGCTCGCCCGTGGACCACGACGGTGTCGGTGATGTGGTTGTCGAGCGGCCCGGTGCCCGCGACGACCGATGCGTACAGCGGGGCGGCGAGGCAGGCGAGCGCGATGAGGGCGAGCAGCGCGACGAACACCAGTCCGACGCGGTCGGCGCGCAGCCGCCTGCCGGCCCGCGTCCACGAGCCCGCGACGACCTCCCCGGTGGCGAGCGCGCGCGACATGCCGTCGCGCGGAGCCTAGGTGCGCGGGCGGCTACTCCGGCTCGCGGTCGATGATGAACAGCAGAGCGCCCTGGGGTCCCGCGGTCCCGCGGTGCACGCGCGCGCCGGGAAGCGAGAACGCCTCACCCGCGGCGAGCGCGAGCGGCTCCGTCCCGTCCTCGAACTCGTAGGTGACCTCGCCCTCGAGGACGAACCCCTCGTGGCCCTCGTCGCACCACTCCTCGCGCAGCACGTCGGGTTCGTAGCGCACGCGCGCCCAGCGGTGGCCGCCGATCTCGGTCGTCTCGGAGGCGATGCCGGGCGCCTCGGGCGCCGAGGACAGGGAGATGAAGGAGACCTTCCGCGGTGGCGGGCTCATGAGCGCTGCGGTACCCGGCGGGCCATGCCGTCAGTCGGGGCGCTCCATGCGCGCCTCCTGGCGGGTCGGCTCGAAGAGCTCGATGGGGTTGCCGGACGGGTCGTCGACCAGGATCTGGTCGCCTCCGACGCCGTGGACGATGTCGTTGCGGAAGTGGACGCCGGCTCCCTGGAGGATGTCGACGGTCGCCCGCAGATCCGCCACCTCGAGCGAGAACCGGTTCCAGCCGCCGGGCTGCGGCAGCGTCCCGTCGGGCATCGCCTGCCCGCCGCCCCCCGCGCTGCCGGGAGCGCTGAGGACCAGGCGCAGGTCGTCGCGCTCGAGCATCGCAAACGCCGGCGCGGGGTGCATCACCTCCGTGAACCCGAGATGCCCGCAGTAGAACGCGATGGCCGCGTCGACGTCGTCGACGATGTAGCGAACGCTCACGCTGGCGATGGTGGTTCACCTCCTTCGTGTCGGCTCACACATGGTGACACGGTCATCCGGCTCGACGCGAACCACGTCCTCGCCAACCAGCCGTCACAGGCGTAGGCTCGCCGCAAGGAGACCGAGTGCTTGGCAGATACGACGAGGAGGCCGCGGGCCGGGAGTCGCAGGTGGCGGAGGAGGCGCAGCGCGCGTTCGCCGATGCACTGCTCTCCGGCGCTCCCCGTGCGGCCGAGGCGGTCATCCACGACGCCATCCAGGCCGGGCTCGCCGAAGGGGTGATCGACGACCGCGTGATCCGGCCGGCGCTCCAGCTCGTCGGCGACCTCTGGGCCGACGGTCACATCTCGGTCGCCGAGGAGCACCTCGCGACCTCCATCACGATGCGCGTGCTTGCACTGCAGCGCGAGGCGTTCCGCCTTGCCCGACAGCGGACGTCGCACCGCGTCCTGCTCGCCGGGGCGCAGGGCGAGCAGCACGTCGTCGGGCTGGAGATGGCGGGGAGCCTGCTCCTGCACGCCGGCTATGACGTGCGCGTGTTCGGCGCGGACCTCCCGGTCACGGAGATCGCTGACGCGGTCACCAGGTACACGCCGGCGGTCATCGGCTTCACGACCGCGACGGTGATGACCGCCGTCAACCTGCCTGCCGCGTTCGACGCGGTCCGCGACCGAAGCCCCGACATCGGCATCGTCGTGGGTGGGCTCGGCGCCGAGGACGGCTGGGGGCCCGCGTGGGGAGTCGTCGTCTGCCGCCATGTCGCCGACGCGGTCGACCACGTCGACGCGTTCGTCAAGCGCGCGGCGCGCAACTGACGAGTCTCATCCGATTCGTGCGATGAAGGGTCGACGGTGCGCGATCAGGCTGCCTGCTCACGCGATCGAGGGGACAGAACGATGGAGAGTGCGCCGCCGCCGCAGGGAGGGAATCCGGAGCCGTACCGGCCGCCGCCAGGGGGCCCGCAGCCCCGTAGCAACGCGTGGGCCTGGGTCGTCGGCATCATCGCCGTCGCGGCGGCCGCGGTTGCCGTGGCGTTGATCGTCGCGGGGTCCGACGACGGCGACGGTGGCAATGCGACCACCATCGTGACCGTGCAGCGTGATCGCACCGTCACCGCACCCAGCGTCACGGTGCCGACGGTCACGGTCACGGCTCCCTCGCCGACGGTCACGGTCGTGCCGCCGGCCGTCACGCGCACGACCGCCGTGCCGGACGCCACCGCAACGACGCCGTAACCCTGTCAGGGGGTCCCGTGGACCCGACGTGGGTAGATGAAGGACATGCCGACTCCTGAACACACCCAGCGAGTCATCCTGGAGATCCTTGCCCGGCGCCAGCCGGGCCGCACCATCTGCCCGTCGGAGGCCGCCCGAGCGCTCGTGGGCGACAACGACTTTCGCGCGCTCATGCCGCAGGTCCGCGACGCCGCCGCCGTGCTGGTCGCGTCGGGCGACATCGAAGTCATGCAGTCGGGAGCGGTCATCGACCCCGCTGGGGCACGGGGGCCGATCCGGTTGCGCCTGGTCCGCTGACGTCGAGCAGCTCGCGTTTGCGGGCGTGGGTACAGTTAACCCAGTGGTTAACGATCCCTTCAAGGCGCTGTCGCACCCGATCCGCCGTGGCATCGTCGAGCGCCTCGCCGCAGGTCCGGCGACGGTGGGTGACGCCACGGCCGGGTTCGGCGTGTCGAAGCCTGCGATCTCCAAGCACCTCAAGGTGCTCGAGGAGACCGGCGTCGTGACGCGCGTGGTCGAGGGCCGGACGCACCGGCTCTCCCTCGAGCCGGCTGTGCTCAGCGTGGCGGCCGACTGGATGGATCAGCAGCGCGCCCTCTGGGGGCGGCTGTTCGACGTCGTCGACGAGTATCTGAAGGAGGGAACTCAGCAATGAAGACCCCAACGACCGTGTCGCCGCAGGAATGGGATGCCGCGCGCGAGCAGCTGCTGGTGAAGGAGAAGGAGCTGACCCGCGCCCGCGACGCACTGGCCGCCGAGCGCCGCCGGATGCCGAGGATGGCCGTGGACAAGTCCTATGCCTTCGAGGGCCCGGCCGGCCCGGCGAGCCTGCTCGACCTCTTCGCGGGGCGCCGCCAGCTGATCATCTACCGCTTCTTCTTCGAGCCCGGCGTCCACGGCTGGCCCGACAGCGGCTGCCGCGGGTGCTCGTTCATGGCCGACCAGGTCGCGCACCTCGCGCATCTCAACGCGCGCGACACGACGCTCGCGTACATCTCGCGCGCGCCGCAGCCCGACATCGAGCGCTGGAAGGCGCGCATGGGCTGGGACATCCCCTGGTACACGATCACGGACGACTTCGACGCCGACTTCGGCGTCGACGAATGGCACGGCACCAACGCGTTCATCCGCGACGACGACGGGCAGATCTTCCGCACGTACTTCGTCAACAGCCGCGGCGACGAGGCGCTGGGCAGCGCCTGGGCGTACCTCGACATCACCGCGCTGGGCCGCCAGGAGATCTGGGAGGACTCTCCCGAGGGGTACCCGCAGACCAAGGCCTACGGGTGGTGGAACCTGCACGACGAGTACGAGGACGCGACCGTCTTCGAGCACGCGTTGTCGGACGAGACCGTCTCGCAGCGCGGAGCGCGCAGCACGTGACCGTGATCGCGCACATCGGAGGCGTGCCCGTGGAGGAGCTGCTTCCGACCGTATGCGCCGGCGCCGGCGTCGTGTTGCTGCGGGCGCGTGAGACGCTGCGCCTCCGGCGCCGACGGGAGCCGCGGCAGTGATCACCGGCAGCGGGACGCTGCGCATCGAGCGCACCTTCGACGCGCCCGCCGAGGCGGTGTTCGACGCCTGGACCAGCCCGGAGGTGATCCGGCGCTGGTGGCAGGTCGAGCGCGGCTGGGAGACGAGCGAGGCCGAGGTCGACCTGCGCATCGGCGGTGTCGTGCGCGTCGTCATGCACGACCCCGAGAAGGACGTCGACTACGGCGGCGGCGGCACCTACGCCGAGATCGCGCGGCCGACCCGACTCGCGTTCACCTGGATCTGGGACGGCGACACCCGGCGCACGCTGATCGAGATCGACTTCGAGGAGGTCGACGGCGTCACGACGGTCACGTTCACGCAGAGCGCCCTGTGGGACGAGGAGGCCGTGCGCTCGCACGAGTACGGCTGGGGCAGGATCCTCGACAACCTCGCGGGCACCCTGGAGAGCTAGCTCCAGCGCCCGATGCCGGCCCCGCCCACCGGGTCCTGGGCGGGGACGGCAGCCGCGCGGATGCGTTCCCGCGCAGCTTCGTCGGCCTCGCGCAGGAGGTCGTAGCGCTCCTGGCCCGCGGGGTACGCGCCGACCACGGTGAAGCCGTCACGGGCGGCTGCGCGGCGGTGGCCCGTCCCGGCGGGGAGGACCAGGACGTCGCCCTCAGTGACCTCGAACTCCTTGCCCTGTGGCCCGCCGAGCTCGATCGTCGCGCTGCCGGCCACGACCGCGAGGGCCTCGTGCGAGGTCGAGTGGAAGTGATGGAAGTCGAAGACCCCGTTCGTCCACGCGCCGCCCCAGCCGTGATCGGCGAGGACGCGCTCGATCTCGTCCACGGGAGCCCCGTGGTAGATCAGCACCGGGAACCGGGGGTGGTTCGGGATCCGCCCGTCGTCGGCCGGGGCGGTCCAGATCTCGAGGTCCATGAGCGGGACCTACCCGGCTGCCGCCGAGTCTCGCACGCGAGCGCGTCCGGCGAACATGCGTTCGCTATAATGTGAGTGTTCGCTGAGAGAGGAGATGGTTGACACCCACTGACTTCGGGATGGTGGCGCTGGGGCACGGCAAGTACGTGCGCGCCTCCGAGATCGCCGCACTGGTCCCCATCGACGACGACCGGCGCGGAGACGGTCGGCGGACCTTCGTCCACGTCGCCGGACTCGACGCTCCGCTCGTCGCATCGCGCTCCGAGCGCGCGATCCTCGCCGACATGGCCAGCGTCCCCGCAGGCGGCTCCCTGCCGCTCGCCGGCGCCGAAGGCCGAGGTGGCAGCGGACGTCGCTGGCGCCGTCGCGGCATCGGACACGCGTAGACCGGGATGGCCAAGGTCTGGGTGCTCGACCACGAGACCAAGGGCACCGGCGCCAGCATCGTGCCCCTCGAGACGACGGTGACCGCGCCCGACTCGGGTACCGGCCTGCCGTACGTCGCGCCCGAGCCGCGGCCACGACCGGCGAAGGCTCCGGAGCCGAGGAAGCCACGGGTGTTCAAGCTCGTCGACGTCGTCTCCGGCGACGTGCTGACCGAAGGCGCCGACGTCCGCAGCACGCTCGAGATCCTCGCGGGGCTCCGCAGCGTGGTCGACGTTCGGATCTACGTCTGGCAGCCGAAGGCGGCGTCGTGGCGGCTGCTCACCCTCGGTGAGCAGAAGGCCCTGTGGGGCTTCCGTCGGTCCGTCAGCGCTCGCGCGTCGTGAGAGGCGTTCGCCGACGTGCAGCACGAGGTCGCCCGACTACGCTCGAGCGATGACCGCACGAGCCGAGGACCGCCCGCCGCCGGAGGCCGGGCGGCTGCCGACCGGCCGGCTCGCACGGACGGCCCGGGTCGGCGGCCTGGTGACAGGACAGGGGCTGCGCTGGGCGGGGATGTCGACGGCCAATCGCGTCCGCTCGCCCGAGCGGGCCGCTGCGGCCCGCGACGAGCGGACCGCAGCGCTCGTCGGCGAGCTCGTGGACCAGCTGAGCCGGATGCGCGGCGCCGCGATGAAGGTCGGGCAGCTGTTCTCGATGATCGAGCTCGACGGGCTGCCCGACGACCAGCGCGACGAGCTGGAGTCCAAGCTCGCGACGCTGCGCGACGACGTCCCGCCGGTGCCGTTCTCCAAGCTCGAGAAGCTGATGCGCAAGGAGCTCGGCGCCCCGCTCGGCCGCGTCTTCGCCTCCTTCGACGAGCAGGCGTTCGCCGCCGCCTCGATCGGCCAGGTCCACCGGGCGACCACGCTCGACGGCGAGGACGTCGTCGTGAAGGTGCAGTACCCCGGGGTCGCCGAGGCGGTGGACAGCGACCTGCGCAACGCGACGCTGCTGCTGCCGCTCATCAAGCGGCTGGCGCCCGGTGTCGATGCCCGGCCGCTGTTCGCCGAGCTGCGCGAGCGCATCGGCGAGGAGCTCGACTACGAGCTGGAGGCGAGCCACCAGCGGCGCGTCGAGCGCCTCTTCCGCGGCCACCCGTTCATCACCGTGCCGCGGGTGCGGACCGACCTGTCCACCCGGCGCGTGCTCGTCTCCGAGTTCGTCGAGGGCGAGCGCTTCGAGGCGGTCCGCGCGCTCGATCAGGAGCAACGCGATCGCTACGGCGAGATCGTCTTCCGGTTCTTCTTCGGCCTGCTGTACCGCCAGGGGATCGCGCTCGGCGATCCGCATCCCGGCAACTACCTCCTGCGTCCCGACGGGCGCGTCGCGTTCCTCGACTACGGCCTCGTGCGCGAACTCGGCGCCGCGCGCATCGACGCCGAGCGGGCGATCGCGCTCGCAGTGCGCGACGGGGATCCCGCCGCGATGAAGGTCGCACTCGTCAGCGGGGGCTACGTCCCCAGCGACCGAGCCGACGGCCTGGACGCGGATCTGGCCCTGACGATGATGAGCGCGGCGCTGCGCTGGTACGCCGTGCCGGGCGAGCACCGGCTCTCGCCCGAGCGCCGCGGCAGACCGGACCTCGGGGACGCCGGGGAGGACCCCGAGCGCCGAGCCGCCTTCCGTGACCAGGCCGGTCGCTTCACGCTGCCGGCGGAGACGATCCTGATCCGCCGCATGCACGCGCTCGTCGCCGTCGTGCTGAGCCGGCTGCGGGCGAGCGCGGACTGGGGGGCGATCGCCGCCGAGTACCTCCACGGCGAGCCGCCCGCGACGGAGCTGGGCCGCGCCGAGGCCGAGTTCCTCGCCTGAGCGTCACTGCCGGTCGCCTGCTCCCTGCAGGCGCACGACCGCCACGACGATCGCGCCCACGACGAGGCCCAGGACCGCCGACGCAGCGGTGTTGGTCAGCCAGGCGCCGACGCCGCCCACGGCGCCGAGCGCGTCGTCGACGTCCTCCTCGGCATGGTGGACGGTGTCGTAGGGCGCCGAGAGCCCCAGGTCGTCGAGGCCGACCAGCAGGATGTGCCCGCCGACCCACAGCATCGCGGCGATCCCCACCGTCGAGAGCACCGACATGACGACCGGCATCGCGCGGACGAGGCTGCGCCCGAACGACGCGGCGATGCCGTCTCGCGTCTGCGCCAGCCGCAGGCCGATGTCGTCCATCTTCACGATCAGCCCGACGGTGCCGTACACGACGGCGGTGATCGCGAGCGCGACCAGCACGAGGATCACCGCACGCGAGACGAACGGCTCGTCGGTGACCTCGTCGAGCGCAATCACCATGATCTCCGCCGAGAGGATGAAGTCGGTGCGGATCGCCTTGCTGACCAGCTCCTGCTCGTTCTCGGGCCCCTGCGTGCTGACCGGCTCCTCGTGGTGGGAGTGCGGCCTGAGCGCCTCCCACACCTTCTCCGCGCCCTCGTAGCAGAGGTACGTCGCGCCGAGCATGAGGATCGGCGTGACCAGCCAGGGCACCAGCTCGCTGAGCAGCAGCGCGGCGGGCAGGATGAACAGCAGCTTGTTGCGCAGCGAGCCGACCGCGATCCGCCTGATCATCGGCAGCTCGCGCTCGGGCCGGAATCCCTGGACGTAGCGAGGCGTGACCGCGGCGTCGTCGACGATCACGCCGGCGGCCTTCACGCTCGCCCGGCTCGCACCGGCGGCGACGTCGTCGACCGACGCCGCCGCCACGCGCGCGAGCGCGGCCACGTCGTCGAGGAGCGCGGCGAGCCCGCCGCTCAATGCCGGCTCCAGCCCAGGACCTCCCGGGCGGAACGGCCGAGCACCCATGCCTTCTCGTCCTCCGTGAGCTGGTCGGAGTACAGGAGGTAGTGCAGGGACTGCGCCCACGTGCCCGGGTGGCTCTCGGTCCAGTCGCTGGCCCACAGGACGCGCTGCGCGCCGAACGCGGCGATCACACGACGCAGGTGGCCCACGGTGTCGCGGTGCGGGTACGGCTCGTCGCTCAGACGCGCGGTCGCGTGGGACCACTTGAGTGCGAGGTTCGGATACGGGGCGAGCGTGGTGGTGATGTAGTCCAGCTCGGCCAGCCGCTCGCCGAGCGTGGCAGTCATGAACGGCACCAGGGGCGGCGGTACCTCACGACCGGGCGGCGCGGCGACGCCGACGCCGCAGTGGTCGAGGATGATCGGCAGCCGGGGGAACCTGCGCAGGTAGGGCTCGATCAGCGGCGCCTGTCCGGGCATGGCGACGAACATCGGGACGCCGTGGCGCTCGGCAGCCGCGAACAGCGGCTCGAACTCGCCGGCCCGCATGCGGTCGAGGTCCCCGCTCTGCGGCCAGGCGATCAGGCGAAGACACAGGCAGCCGGGCGCGGTCCGCACCTCCGACATCCGACGGTCGAGGTCGGGATCGTCGTACTCGAGGCTCACGAGGTAGCCGAAGCGATCCGGGTGGCGTTGCACGGCGTGCCGGGACACCGCGTAGTCGGAACGCCCGGCGCCGCCGATCTCGGCGATCAGCACGGTGTCGACGCCCACGGCGTCCATCGCGGCGACCGTCGCATCGATGAGGGCGTCGGCGCTCGCCGCTCCTGCGTCGGCGATGACCCGGTCGACGTGGACCTGGGCGTCGACGATCTCCACGCTCGTCAGGCTGCCTCGATCAGCTCCAGGGCGACGTCGATCCTGACGTTCCAGCCGAGGTTCTCGAGCCCGGACGGGAGGACGTTGTTGAAGTTGACGCCGTAGTCGCGACGGTCGATCGTCGCCTCGAGCTCGATCCCGAAGTGCTGGGCCACGCTGCCGTCAGGGTGCGCCACGGCGGTCGGCGCGGTCGCAGTCGCCGTGGCCGTGACCGGGCGCGTGACGCCCCGCAGCGTGAGGTCTCCCGCGATGGTGAGCGCCGGTCCGTCCGCATCGATGCGCGTCGACGTGAATGCGATCGTGGCGTGTTGCTCGGCATCGAAGAAGTCCGCGGTGAGGAGGTGGTTGCGCAGCGGGTCGATCGGGACCTGCAGGTCGGCCGAGCGGACCTCCCCGGTGAGCGTGCGCGCCGCGGCGTCGTAGCCGCCGGTGATCGGGTAGAAGCCCGCGCGGAAGTACGCGACGGCATGGTGGATCACGCTGAAGCGCATGCTGGAATGGCGCGAGTCGACCTCCCAGATGCCGGTCTGGGGCAGGGCGTCGACGGCGGGCGTGCTCATGGGTCGGGTTCCCCTCGTTCTTGAGAGCGTGTGGTGCCGGATGCGCAAGGTTCACACACCCGGCGCCACGGCTACCGCACGACGTCACGCGGCTGGCAGTACAGCGGCCGGAGGTGGCTCGTATCGCCGAGGGGGCCCTCGAGGCCATCCGCGACCCAGCGTGCGGAGGCGCCGTTGCCGGTGGTGTCGACGGTCGTGCCGTGCAGCGAGGCGGTCAGTCCGCCGGAGGCCGTCGGCTGGGCGTCGTAGGCGAGCGCGTTGTACTGGCCGCGGCTGCCGTTGCTCCAGGCGATGTCCATGTGGACGCCGACGTAGCCGCCGCTCATGGTTCCCACGCCTCCGGTTATGAGCTGGCTGCCGACGAGGTTCCTCTGACTCATCCCCTGGTACTCCTGCGCGTAGCCACCGAAACGGGAGGGGTTCGACGTCGACGACCTCAGCGTGAACATCAGCGTGTAGCCGTTGCTCTGTCTGCCGAACCAGGTCTGCCCTTGGACACGCCACACCCGACAGCGCTTCGGGGGGCCGGCGACGGCGGCTGTCGCGACGCTCTTCGGCGTGAGCGATGCCAGTGGCGCTTGTGCCGCCGTGGCGCTGCCGGAGGAGCCGGCGGCGAGGGCGGCGATGGCGAGGAGACCGGCGACGACAGGACGGCGGAGCATCGGGTTGTTCCTTCCTCGGTCGTCGTGATGCCCACGAGCCTGCGTCGCTCCCCAC
The DNA here is from genome assembly GCA_963837655.1 of uncultured Solirubrobacterales bacterium. Classification (GTDB taxonomy): domain Bacteria; phylum Actinomycetota; class Thermoleophilia; order Solirubrobacterales; family Solirubrobacteraceae; genus CAVVSD01. The sequence continues at coordinate 219,055 of CAWIOK010000006.1, read as the reverse complement.
GGGAGCGGAACCCACCCATGGTGTGCCTGGCGGCCCACCACGCGGACCCGCGCAGCGTGGTGGACGTTCCCGGCCGGTGCCGGCCGCTCGCGGAGGAGCGGCGACGAGAGTATGAAGAACGCCATGACAGGTGAGGCGATGCGCCGGCTCGTGCTCGGCCCGCTATACGGCCTGCGGACGTGGAAGCTGGTGGGCGACCGCGGAGCCGAGCGCTTGAGCGGGCCCTACACCGGAACCTCCTGGCCCGGCGGCGGTTCGTGGCTGCAGGCGACGTGCGTGCGCGACGGCTCGCACGTCCCGCCCGTCGCCGCCTGCACCTGCGGCGTCTACGCGTTGCACCCCAACCGCGCGAACGCCCGGCGGGCGCTGGCCGTCCGCCGCGAGATCGCCGGGATCGTCGAGCTACGTGGCGCCGTGGAGGTCCACGTCGACGGCGTCCGTGCCCAGGAGGGCCGCCCGCACGCGCTCGTGCAGCACCCACGGAGCAACCCGCACCTGCTGCGCCGGCTCGGCGCCGTCTACGGTGCCGCGATCGTGGACGTCCGCGACGCCGACGCGCTGGTCGCGTGGTGCCGCGAGCGCGACGTCGGGCTGAGCGCCGCAGCCGTCGGCGCGTTGCTCGGGAACCCTCGGAGGCGCGAACCTCGCTTCTGGCGACGGTCGGCGCGGTAGAGGATGGCGTCGCGCGTGGTCACGCCGATCGGCCCGCAACAGGCTCATGACGGCCACGCGGCTGCGATGGTGCTGACGTGTGTCCCGCTCACGCCGCACCTCTGCCATCGTCTGCGCAGCCTTCGTGGCGGTGGCGGCGATGCTCGCCCCTCCGGCGCATGCCGCTCGTCCGGACGGGAACCTCGGACTGCCGGAGAACGAGAGCCTGCTGTTCGCGTTCGGGGCGACGTCCGGGCGGGTCACGAGGACGTCCGATCGGCGGCTGCAACTGGTCCTCGACGGTGTCAAGCACTCGGGGATCTGGTTCAGCGACCGGCCGCAACGCGACAGCGGGACGGTCTCGACCCGTCGTCTCGTCGACAACTGGTCGCAACTCGGGTTCGTCGCCGACCCTCCCAACGCGGTCCTCTCGCTGGAGCGGGGTCGCAGGAACGCCGACACCGTCGCGATCGAGCTCGGCCGGCCACGCCTCTCGCGGTCAGGACACCAGATCCGTGTCGGGGCGAAGCTCCTTCACGGTCCCCTGCACGGCTTCGAGCACCTGAACGCCAAGCTCGACAGCACCGTCCAGCGGACGTTCGACGACGCCACCCTCTTCATCGACAACGCGTACAGCGACCTGGGCTCCTGCACGGTCGGCGAGATCAACTACATCGCAGGCCCGTACTTCACGAAGCATCCGCTGAACGGCTCACCGCGAGCGCAGGGGCAGTTGCTGTCGATCGAGGAGTACCCGGACCTCTTCGCGCTCCTCGGCACCCGATTCGGCGGGGACGGACAACGCTCGTTCGGCGTACCGGACCTCGCGGGGCCGGCCCCGAACACGTTCCCTCTGATCTGCGCATCGGGCATCGTGCCGCGAGCCAGCGGGCCGTACCCGCCCGCGTGTCTGGTCGGCCAGATCCAGCTCACCGCCGCCGGCGTGGTCCAGCCCGGCTGGCTGCCGACCGACGGGCGGACGATGCAGGCCGAGGACTTCCCCGGTCTCTTCCAGCTGGAAGGAGCGAACTTCGGGGGCGACGGGCAGACGACGTTCGCGCTGCCCACGCTCGCTGCGCCGCCAGGCCTGGCCTACCTGATCTGCGCGGGTGGCGTCTCGTGGTCGCAGGCCGAGATCTCGTCCCAGTTCGATTGCACGATGGCCACCCTCGATCTGTTCGCCACGCCGATGCCGCCCCCCGGACACATCTCCGCCCGCGGGTCCCTCCTTCAGATCAGGCTCAACCAGGCGCTCTACGGGTTGATCGGGGCCACGTTCGGCGGCGACGGGAAGATCACCCTGGCGGCGCCCAACATCCCGGGACCGCTGCCGTGGAGCACCTGGTCGATCTGTGGTGCCGGCAGCTACCCGAAGTTCGAGTGAGCCGGTGCCACGGGTCACCGTCAACGGAACGGAGCTGCACTACGAGGTCAGGGGCGCCGGTGCTCCGGTGCTCCTGGTCATGGGCGCGACGGGGGATGGCGGGCACTTCGATGCCCTCGCCGACCTGCTGGCGGACGAGTTCACGGTGATCAGCTACGACCGGCGGGGCAACGGTCGCAGTCCCGCTCCCGCCGGCTGGACGACGACGTCGCCTGAGGAGCAGGCCGACGACGCAGCGGCGCTGCTGGAGACGCTCGACCTCGATCGCGTGACGGTCTTCGGGACGAGCAGTGGCGGGAACTTCGCGCTGTGCCTGCTCGTGTCGCATCCCGCTCTGGTCCGCGGCGCGCTCCTGCATGAACCGGGCCTGTACGCCATGCTCGACGATCCGGACGCCGTGCGAGCCCCGGTGCGGGCGCTCGTCTCGGCCGCGATGGCGTCGGGCGGCCCACCGGCCGCGGTCGAGCGGTTCTGGGGCTATGTCGCCGGCGAGGACAGCTGGGCGCGACTCGCGCCCGCGCTGCGCGCGCGACTGCAGGCCACGGCCGGCACGTTGCTCCGTGTCGAGCTCGGGACCTACGAGCCCTACCTCCCCGAGGACGGGACGCTGGCGGGTATCGGGCCGCGTCTGCGGCTGCTCGTCGGGACCGACAGCCCGCCGTTCTTCGGGGAGATCGCCGGCCGGCTGGGCGAGCGCCTCGGCGTGCCGGTCGCCATGACACCGGGCGGGCACGCCGTCTACCACGACGACCCACGCGGGTTCTCGCAGGCCGTCCTGCCGTTGCTGCGAGAGCTCAGCTCGATCGGCTCGTAGCGCCTCGTCACGCGGGACTGTCGTCGAGCGTCTCGACCGCGCACAGCAGATCGACGAGGCCGCGGAAGGTTCGCGGGTCGTGACCGGTGGTGGCGTCGATCCGCTCGAGGCGGTGTCGCACGGTGTTCTGGTGGACGTGCAGCGCCGTGGCCGCGCGCGCGACGTTGAGATCGGCGTCGGGCGAACGCGCGGATGGTGTCGGTCGCTGTCGCGCCCGGACCTCCGTGAGGTCCGCGACCCGCACCGCGCGCGTGATGACGACCAGCTCGTCGTGCCGCAGCGCGATCAGGGGTGGCCGGAGCCACTCGGCGATGGTGTCCCGAGCCAGCAGCAGCGCGTCCCGAGTTCATCCGAGAGCGACCACGCCGCTGGATCGCGCCGCGCAGCCCGAGGTGGTCACGTTCCTGGCGTCCGACCGCGCGAGCTACATCACCGGCGGCGACCGTCGCCGCCGACGGCGATCTCGGCAAGTGATCAGGAATCGAGAAGCTCCGGCACCGGGGCGGATCTAGCATCGCGGCATGAAGACGATGACCTGCAGGCAGATGGGTGGGCCGTGTGACGCCGAGTTCCACGGCAAGAGCGCCAACGACGTCATCAAGGCGCAGGACGCGCATCTCAAGGAGGTGGTGGCGGGCGGCGACGAGACGCACCGAAGCGCGCTCGAGGACATGCGGGGGCGCTGGAAGCACCCGGTCTCGGGGCTCGGGTGGTACAGAGCGACGAAGAAGGCGTTCGCGGCGCTTCCCGAGGACTGACCGCCGCGCGGGCTTGCGATGGGTTCGGTCGCGCGCGACAGTCTCGGTGTCATGTTCAAAGAGTTCGACGCCCGGCTTCACAAGGGCGACAACCCGGGTGCCTGGACCTGCGTGCTCATGGATGACGTGCCGGAGCTCTTCGGCACCCGCGGGCTCGTGAAGGTCCGCGGCGAGATCGACGGCCAGCCGTTCGACGGCGCGCTGATGGCGCAGGGCGACGGCATGCACCGGCTGCCGGTCAAGGCGAAGCTGCGCAAGGCCATCGGCAAGGAGGCGGGCGACACCGTCCATGTCCGCATCGACGAGCGGATCGGGTAGCAGGGCGGGATGCACCACGAGCCGTCGTTCGAGGAGAAGGTCCGGATCCTCTGGGAGGAGCGGGCGATCACGGACGTCATGCACCGCTACTCGCGTGGCTTCGACCGAGGCGATGTCGAGATGGTGAAGAGCGCCTACTGGCCCGACGCGCTGGAGGATCACCACACATTCTGCGGCCTGTCCGGTCCGATGTGCGACGTCTTCGACGCGATGTGCATGGAGGAGTTCGCGTCCACGCAGCACCACATCACGAACACGCGGATCGACCTCGACGGCGACACCGCGCACGTCGAGAGCTACTGCTTCTCGGTGTGCACGAAGCGCGACACGCTCGAGCTCGACGTCGTGGGTGGCCGCTACGTGCGGCGCCTGGAGAAGCGCGACGGCGAGTGGCGCATCGCGGCGGGCGTGCTCATCGCGGACTGGGCGCCCGATGCCGAGACGACGCGCGGGCTGATCCAGACGGGGGCGGTCGCGACGCGCGATCGAGATGACATCTCCTACCAGCGCCCGCTTGTCGTGACCCGGGAGCGCACCGACGTCGCAGACCCGGCGGAGGTCCGGGAGCGGTTGGTCGGCGATGGCGGATGACGCCGCGAACGTCGGGCGCATAGCCTCGGGGCCATGAGTTGGACCGTCGACGTACCGGTGTCCCACAAGTCCACGCAGGACTCGCTGCCCCTCGCGATGTCCGCCGCGGTCGCCGAGGCGCTCGCCAGGCCGGCTGTCCAACAGCCTGCGTGGCCGGACGCCGACTACGTCGAACGCGTGCGGGGCGTGCTCGAATCCGTGCCTCCGATCGCCGTGACGACGGAGGTGGACCGGCTCCAGGCGCGCCTCGGCGCGGTCGCGCGAGGCGAGGCGTTCCTCCTCCAGGGCGGCGACTGCGCCGAGACCTTCGAGGACAACACGGAAGCGCGGCTGCGCGGGACGATCCGGACCCTGCTGCAGATGGCCGTCGTGCTGACGTACGGCACAGCTATGCCCGTCGTGAAGGTCGGCCGCTTCGCGGGGCAGTACGCGAAGCCCCGCAGCGCCGACATCGACGCTGCCGGCCTGCAGTCCTACCGCGGAGACATGGTCAACGCGATCGAGCCGTCGGCGGACGCACGGCGCCCGGACCCCGGTCGGCTCATCCGCGCCTACGCGAACGCGGCGGCCGCGATGAACCTCTCCCGTGCGATCACCGGGGCGGGGCTGGCCGACCTGCACCGTCTGCACGAGTGGAACATGGACTTCGTGCGCCTCTCCAGCGCGGGCGAGCGCTACGAGCGCGTCGCGACCGAGATCGACCGCAGCCTGCGCTTCATGTCGGCGTGCGGCGTGGACGACTCCTCGCTGCGCACGGTGGATCTGTTCGCCAGCCACGAGATGCTCGTGCTCGACTACGAGCGCTCGCTGCTGCGGTCGGAGGCCGACCGGCTGTTCCTGCTGTCGGCGCACATGCTCTGGATCGGCGACCGCACCCGGCAGCTCGACGGTGCGCACGTCGCGCTCGCCGCCCTCGTCGCCAACCCGATCGGCGTCAAGCTCGGCCCGAGCGTCGCGCCCGAGGAGGTCGTCGAGCTGGTCGAGCGACTCGACCCAGACCGCGTCGACGGGCGCGTCACGCTCGTCTCGCGGATGGGCAACGAGACCATCCGCGACCGCCTGCCCGCGATCATCGAGGCGGTCAACCGCGCAGGGCACCGGGTGGTGTGGCAGTGCGATCCGATGCACGGCAACACCGAGACGTCGCTCAGCGGCCACAAGACACGCCACTTCGACCGGATCATGGACGAGGTCGAGGGCTTCTTCGAGGTGCACAAGCGCCTCGGGACGCACCCGGGCGGCATCCACGTCGAGCACACCGGCGAGGACGTGACCGAGTGCCTCGGCGGGGCGCAGATGATCTCCGACAGTCAGCTCGCGTCGCGCTATGAGACGGCGTGCGATCCGAGGTTGAACACGCAGCAGGCGCTGGAGCTTGCCTTCCTCGTGGTGGAGATGCTGCGGCGGACGACGTAGGGGGCGGCGGAGGGCCGGACCTTCTGCATGGCAAGGGTCCTGAAAACAGTAAATCGCCGATGTCTGCGCATCAGTCTTCTTTTCGGTCTTCTGGACAGATGCGGCTTCTTGAGACAGGTTTGGGACCTTTTCTGGGACTTGGTTTCGACCCTCTGCTTCCGCTACGTTCGGCCGCAGATGGGCCCGTCGAGAGTCAAGCCGGTGAGCGGTCACCTGGAGATCCACGACCTCAAGCGCGGGCCGGTCTTCTACGTGAAGTGGCGCGACGCGAACGGCCAGCACAAGAAGGCGCTCGGGCCCGCGTGGATGCGCAAGACGGGTGTGGATGCGAGCGGCCGGATCGTGTGGAAGGCGCAGCACGGACCGCGACCGGACGGCTACCTGAACGAGCGCGAGGCGCGGGCGCTGGTCGAGGAGATGAAGGTCGACGCGCGCAAGGGGCTGGCGAGCCGGCGCAAGACGTTCGTGAGCTTCCGCGACGCGGCCGAGGAGTGGGTGCGCCACGGCGAGGTCGAGCGCGCGCTGAAGCCGTGCACGGTGCTCGACTACCGCTCGGCGCTGCGGGCGCACCTGCTGCCCGCGTTCGGCGACGAGCCGATCGAGCGGATCAGCACGCGGCAGGTCGAGCAGTGGCGCTCGGAGCAGCTCGAGCTCGCGCTGCGCACCCCGCAGGTCAACGGCCGCGTCGGCGCCGGCATCTCACCGCGATCGGCGAACAAGCTCACGTCGATCCTGTACTCCATCTTCGAGCTGGCGCGGCGTCGCCACGACGTGCATCCCAACCCGATCGCCGACATCCAGCGCGTGCGCGAGCACGTCGACCCGACCAACTACGACTTCTATACGCCGGAGGAGATCGAGGCGCTCGTCCGCCACGCCGGCAGCGAGCAGGACGCCGCGATCTTCAAGACCGCGGCGTTCACCGGGCTGCGGCGCGGCGAGCTCATGGCGCTGCGCTGGCGCGACGTCGACTTCGCGCGCAGCTCGATCCGGGTCAACGCGTCCTACGCGAAGGGCTCGCTGACGGCGCCGAAGAGCCGGAAGGGGAGGGCGGTGCCGCTCGTGCCCGAGCTCGCCGAGGTGCTCGCGCGGCTCGGCGCGCGCGACGAGTACACCGAGGACGACGACCTGGTCTTCGTCGGCACCGACGGCGACTACCTCGACGCGTCGGCGCTGCGGCGCCGCTACCTGCTCGCCCAGGAGGCCGCCGGCCTGCGCATGCTGCGCTTCCACGACCTGCGCCACACCTTCGGCTCGCTCGCGATCAACCGCGCGTCGCAGGTCCAGGTGCAGGCGTGGATGGGCCACGCGGACATGCGCACGACCGCGCGCTACCTGCACCACAAGGACCGCGCCGACGACGCCGCGCTGCTCGCCGGCGCGTTCCGCGTGGCGACGCGCGGACGACGTGACGGCGTCAGCCGCGTAGCGCGGGCGTCACGCCGCGCGGCGGCACTGCACGAGGTTCTCGCGAACCCACGCGCCGAGCGAGCTGCGCTCGAAGACGATGCGCCGACCCACACGCAGGTGCGGGATGCGCTCCTCGCGGCACAGCGCGTAGACGGTGCTGACCGGCACCTTGAGCAGCTCGCTCACGCGCTCGGGCGTGAGGAGGTCGAGCGGGTCGGGCCGCGGGGTGATCGCGGGAGCGGGCTGAGCCACGTGAGGAGAGCGGGGCGCGGGCGCAGCTCCAGCAGCCGGCCCGCGTTCGCCAGCGCCGCGGACCGAGGTCGGAGGCGCTCCGGCGGACGACAGTCATCGTCGGCATCACCGAGAGCTCACGTTCCCCTCGCCGACCCAGCTCCGCTGCGTCGTGTCGCGGCAAGGGAAGCTCGCGCCACCGACGCCGGCCGCATCCTGTGCCGGCGCCGAGGAGCGCAGTGCGGCCAGTGCGCCGCGGGCCGAGAGCGCGCTCGAGTCACCGAGGGGGAGACGGGGCTGGCGGCGATGCCGGCGCTTGCGACGCTCAACGGCCGTGGTGGACGGCCGCGCCGGCCGCGGTGAGGGCGCCGTGACGGTGTCCGCTGTCCCTCTCGCGACCCGTTCGACGGTTGACATGGGTGGGTGGCCGCTCTCGTCCCGCCCCGGCTGGGATTTCCGCCCGTTCTCCGATCCCGACCACCCACTCACCCCTAAAGGGGCGATCGGGTGGTCGGGATCGGTTCAAGGGCTCAAGCAGCCGGGGCGGGACGAGAGCGGAGCAGGCGTAGGTGAGGGTGCGAGAAGCGGAAGGGATCGACTGAGGAGTTCTGTGGACAAAGTGACGGGAAGACGGAGACGAGAAGTCACGAGAGCGGTGTGAGGCCAAGCGAGGATGGGCATCGCGTGATGCGGCGGACCGGTGAGGTGCTCGGGTCATCGTGGCATGGGTCCGTGTGACGTACATGCAGCGGTGCGAGCGAGGAGTGGGCCGGCATACAAGGTTCGGCTCCGGAGACGGTGACCTGCGTCGGAGTCGGGTGCGTGCCTGCTGCGGAGCTATCAAGCTTGCTAGATAGCTGCGGCTGCTACTCCACGTGAGCCGGCGCACTTGATGCCCAACTGCTGCCTTCACGCGGAAGGAGCAGTCCGAATTTCCCGTCGCATCGACCCTGATTGCAGCCGGCCAGCTCGATGTGCGCCACCAAGGCGGCATGCGCTCGATGGCTCAGCCGCTCGCTAACTTCAAGGCCGAATGGCACAGCACCGACGGCAGCGACGATCTCGCGGAGGGGCGCCCAAGCAACCGCAGGTTCTCGAGGGTCATCAGCGACGTGGCAAGCGGTTCATTCCGCCGCTGATGCAGTTCGACAACCTGAGCATGGTCTCGTGGCATCACGAGATGCTTCCCGATTTCCTGTGGATCGCCCTGATGCTCGGCCGACGTTCCGCTTGGTCGGCGGTGTACTGACCCTTGGATGTCGTCGATCGGTTCGTTCCGGACGGCCAGAGGGTCGCAGACGGGCGGCTGACGTCGTTCGCGCTGGTGCCCGAACGCGATCGAGGCGCGGCCCGCGAAGCGATTCGCCGCGAAGTTCCGCATGCACTTCCTAGCGCGCTCGGTCACGCCTTGGGGCTGTACCCGACTTGCCCAGCGTCATGGCTCTACGCCGACTGGCTCGAGCGCAACGATCCAGATCCGGACCAAGGACTCCCGCTCATTCGTATGCTTGTCGATGACAACGCTGACAAGGCGGGAGTTCGGTCGACGCGGCTTCGAATGGCAGCGATTTCGCGGCTGGTGACTCACCGCAAGTTGACCCACACGGGCGACTCCGTCATGCAGATGGTCCCGAGGTATCCGAACGGCCTAAGTGAGCCGGACCAGCGCGTGGTCGAGTCGGTGATGCGTGCAGCCTGGGGCACCATGTTTGGAATCGAGGTCGAGCAAGATGACTCTGCGCTCGTGTGGGCCCGCGCGTTCTGGCAGCGCAATCGCGAGCTGGCGTGCTGCGAGTTCCGCGTCTCCGAAAGCGAGAATCCAGTGAGCGAAGATGCTACCGACGGCCCTGTGGATCCGGAGCCGGTGATGCAGCTCTCCGAGCTGCGAACGCTGTTGGGCGTTGTGCGCATTCTCGGAGATCGACTTCGCGAATCGCAGCTGGGAGCCTTCGCCACGCCCCGCGAGGACGACGGCACAGCTGTGCTCTTCGGTATGGCGTCCCGGATGTATCGCCTGCTCGTTGACTTCCTTGACCGACCGTCGTCGTGGGCTCCGGCCACCGCCAGCTACTACCTTCGGCCCCTCGTCGAGACACGGATCGTCAGTGCCTGGCTGACCAAGAGGAATGACCCCGCGCTGGTGGCCGCCTATCGGGAACACGGAATGGGCAATCTCAAGCTCCTGAGGGACCACATCAAAGCGGACTTCGGAGACGAGCCTGACGACGAAGCGAGGGGCTTCCTGGAGCACGTCGACAGCCGCGTGAATCTCGAACTTGACGAGTGGGCGCAACCGGTGAACGTCGGCGCCTTCACCAATACCACGGTCCGGCAGATGGCAATCGAGTGCGACCTGAAGCGCATCTACGATCTGTCGTTCGTGCCACTGTCGTCAGAGAACCACGGCGAGTGGCCATCGGTCCGTGAGAACGACACGACCCTCTGCACCGAGCCCGTGCACGGTGGCCACCGTATCGGTGCGTTCGAGTCGTCGGCCCGTAACATTGGGCCTCAGGCAGTTTGGAGTGCCCTCGAGATTGCGGAGGAGGGCATCACCTCGATCTTCGACCACTACGGGCTGGATGTCTCTGGGGAGTTCACACCAGTGTGGGATGCCTTCAGGACCGCGATGTACGTCACCGAGGATGAAGGCGTCGAGTAGACGTCGACATCCATGACCGTTCTGGCGCGCGTCGCGCCGAATCGCGCTGGCTACGGGCGACGGCACGTTGTGTGCATTCGGCGCCGTGACGCGTCCGCGTGGCGGAGCCGCGACGAACAACTGGCTGCCCGAGCGTCACCACCGCGGGCGTCGGCCTGACGATGCCCTAGGCGAATGCTGCCGTCCGAGTTCTCAGAGGTGTCGCACGTCACGGAGCCGTCGCTTAAGCGCATGCTCAGAGACCACCTTGATATGCAGATCGCGGATCTTCGCGTGCTCTTGCGACTGCCGACGAATCGACTCCCAGCCGGCTGCAACTTCACGGCGGCGGCGATGCTGTTCAACCTGATAGCAGGCGCGTCGGTCTGCCTGTACGGCGCGGACGAAAGACCCTTGAGCATCCGCCGCCGGCGGGCGCGCACTTCCGCGGGATTCTCGAAGCGTTCTATCCGTGGTCAACTGAGCCGGTGGATGCCAAGACCGGCGCGAAGGTCATCTACAAGTACTCGCGGAACCCATTGGCGCACAACCTCGGGCTCGGACCGGAGAAGGATCCCGACATCGAGATCGCCAAGTCCCGCCTGGGTCCGAAGCGGATCGCCGCACTTGAAGACAGCGCGGCGCGACCGACGTGGGCCGCTCCCAGCCTAACGCCCCATGGCTCGGATTATGTCCTTGACGTCGCCGGCCTGTATTGGGGCACGCATCGCATGCTCCACGCGGCGCTGGCCGATGAGACACAGCGGCGCGGCGCGGAACGTCTCGCGAGCTCGATCGGGTTCTGAGTCCAGTACGCGAGTCCCGGCGTTGGGGTTTCCCTGATCCTGTCGTGTCGCGAGCGCGGACGCGCGGTTTACGACCTGAGCGACCCGCGGGGGCTTTCAACCAGCAATCCGCAGCAGCGGCTCTCGCTCTGCGCGAGAAGCGGTCGGTAGCTCGCGTTGCGCCGGGAAACTCACTCTCCGGGGTTGCTCCACGCGTACGCGACGGAACTGAGTGGATCGTCCCCGTGCCGCAAGAGATGGGCTTCGCCTGCGGGCAGCGGGGAATCGACGCGAACGCGATTGACGATGTCCACCAGCGCGGCGTCGGCGCTCACGAGCCCGTCAACCTCATACAAGTACACCGCCAGCTGGTTATCGCCCGGGGTTCCAGGCGTGACCTTTCGCACGCCTTGGAGCATGCGCACCGCCCATCGCATCCATTCGCGCGGCAAGTCTTCGGCCGTGGCCTCGTATAGCCAGAGGCGGTTCCACGAGCGCCGTTCACGTGAGAGCTTCCGGACGTCAACGAACGGTGAAAGCCAGTCGACAGTCGCCGCCTCGGGATGCTCGACGAACGATAGCCACCACCGCTCGACCGACTCGAGCCGCCAAGCGTCGACTTCGTCGCCGTCCCACCCCAGTAGATGGCCGATCGGTCGCCCCCTCCAGCCAGTCAGCGGCATGTTTTCGAAGCGAAGCCGGGCCATGTCCGCCCGCCGCTGACGCGCTTCGTCCCGCGCTCGATCCATGCGGTCCCCCTCGAGGAAGGCGATACGTCTGGCTTCACTTGCGGTGTCGTGTCGAGCCCGATACCAGAATCCGCGGCCTCCCGCCCAGTCGGCGCGCAGTCGATGAAAGGACGCACTGTCCGGCGGGACGCGCAGCCATTCGGGCCGCCGTGATCGAATCAACCTGACGACGTCCTCGCATTCTCTGAAGACCTCAGTCATCAGGCGCCTCCACGAAGCGAGCGTGACTGCCTTGACTAGTCGCGCACGCAGGTCGGGTCCCGGGGTACGAAGCATCTCGTAGACGACGGCAGGCGCGACGGATATCTGAACTCCGTTCGTTCGCGCGCGAAGCCGAAGAGCTTCGACCTCGTCGGCGTCCGCGAGGCGCCGCCAGACGTTCGTGTCGAGAAGAATCGTCGGAGGCACGCCGGAAGTGTGACGCCATTCTCTTGACGGCCGCGGATGACACCGCGCCTCTAGGCGTCGAGCGACGCGTCACTGCTGCTACGCGCGACTTGCAGGAGCGAGGGGGCGTCACGCGAGACGTCTGCTCCTCGTCTCGCAGCGGGCGCGTCGCGGCGGGAGTCGGGCGCTCGGACGGGGCCGAGAGATCGAGCGTTCGCGGCGCGGCGCTTTGTCCGCGCCGGTCCCGTCGCGGCCGGCGGGCTTCCTCGCACAACGACCCCATGGCTGACGTGACGACGAGCATCGGGGCATCTTCAGAGGTCCTCGACGAGATAGCTTGGCTTCATGCCGGCGCCCGAAACGCCCGAGGACGACCATCTGCAGCCGTCGAAGCGCAACTACCTACTGAATGCAGACGGTTCCGGCACCGGGACCATCGACAATCCAGCTCAAGGTGCGATCGGAGTCGTCCTCAAGGACCCCGACGGTCACCTAATCGCTGAGATCTCCGAACGGATCGGGCCCGCCATCAACACTGTTGCGGAGTACCGGGCTCTCATCGAAGGACTCAAGCTCGCCCGCAGTCGCGGAATCCAACGCATCCGGGTGTTCCTCGACTCGGAGCTCGTGGTCGATCAGGTAAACGGCCGCGCGAAGGTTGGCAAAGAGCACATCAGACCCCTGCACACGGAAGCGTGCGCCCTGCTCCAGGAGTTTCCCAACATCAGGATCTCGTGGGTCCCGCGAAAATGGAATGCCGAAGCGGACGCACTTGCAACCAAAGCGCTTCTTGGTCGGTGAGCGCACCGGTGCGCAGCGGCACACCTGGAGAGCCAGCGGTCGCCAGCGAACCGCTTCGCGGACCGAACCAAATCCCAGCACAAGCGCCGCGGGAGCTGTGTCGCGTGGATGCAACTCCGATACCGAGCCAGACCTGTCGCGACGAGTGCTCCCTTTGCGCGACATGCGAGAGCCCCAGCCGGGATCGCGCTGCTCGTCCCAAGCAGCAGTCCGCGTTGCGCTATGGGCGTGAGTACACCCCCAGCTGGCACGAAGACTGGCCGTGAAAGGATCGACGCGTGCACGTTCTGGTTCCGTCAGGAGAGGTGTCATCGGGGCGCGAAGGGCTTCGCAGGGTGCTCGCGGACGCCGAGCGGCTCGACGTCGCAGTAGCGTTCGTGACCGGGTCAGGCGTGCAAGTTCTTCGTGAGTTGCTTGCCGAGTGCGGCACGCCTGCGACGTTCCGGATCGTTGTTCGCGGCGCGCCCACCAGCGATCCTGACGCGGTGATCGCGCTCGCCGACCTCGGTGCGGATGTGCGGGTTGTGATGGGAGCTCAGGCGCCTAGGTTTCACCCCAAGCTCTGGATCAGCAGCAGTGCCGACTGGACTCGCGTGCTGTCGGGGTCGGGAAACCTCACCGCGGGCGGACTCGATCAGAACGACGAGCAGTTCGAGTTGCTAGGCCTGCGGCTCCCGGACCGCGCGCTCGAAGCTGCCGCACACCAGGAGCGTTGGGACGCATTCTTCGCTCTCGGCTCACCGCTTGCAGACGCGATCGTCTCGCCAGCGTGGGCAGAATGGATCGCACAGCAGAGCCGGCGTAGGCAACTGACCACGGAACTCGCCGCGCTCGACCGCCGCCTTGCCGATAATGACGCTCCCGCGCCCCTTGGTGAAGGTCTCAGATGGCTCGCAAGGGTGCTCCAAGACGCGGTGTCCGACAGCTACACAGCAGAAGTGAGCCCTCGCGCGTGGGGCCAACGCGTGCAAGTCGACGCTGGCGAAGACCGCGCCTTCAAGTTCCTGTTTCTAATGTGCGGGCACCCAGACGAGGGGGATTCTGCGTCGCCAGCGCTGGATCTCCTCGTCTATGCCGGCGACACGCTCAGCCAGGCAAGGCGGCTGTATTCGCGCATGGATGAACGCACGAAAGACAGGATCGTCGAACTCGCTGCGACCTCGGGATGGTCAGTGCGACCGAACTTTCATCTCGGGTTCCGTACCCGTGGCGTGCTACATGACGAGGAGCCAGCAGGACTGCCGGCTACCTCGAATACTGGCGTTCGCACATTGATGAGCATCACCAGCGCCCCGCTGAAGAGTGGCCGGCGGTCCTGGAAGTGCTCGCCCGGGAGCATGTCGTGTCCTCTCGGTATCCGCGGCAGTTTTCGGACGGGGTAGGACGCCGCTCCCCTTTGCATCCTCGGCCAGGTTTGCTCATCGCACGGGCATGGCCACTGCCCGAGGCCGAAGAATTGGCGCGAAGCGGGAGGCTCGCGAGTGCGGTAAGAGGCGCGACGAATCACGCGCTTACCGTGATCGGCGAGCGGCCGCTGCGAAGCTAAGCCCGCTCGCGGGCACAGAGGGGATCCGAGCGGCGTCAGGGTCCCGCCTCGCCCGTGAATGAGTGCCTGCGATGCACGTGGTACGCAGGCTCATCCGCGACCTGGCGTCGCGATCCCGCGCGCGGGAAACCGCGTAAGTCGGTGAGGCGCAGCCGACTCGAGGTTGGAGAGTGCGGGCTTCGGAGTGTGACCGCCGTGGGCCGAGCGCCCCCGTCGATAGCGCGCTGCGGGTGTTGTGCGGCTTACTCGAACGAAAGCAACTGAAGGATCTCGCCGAATCCGTCACCAGGGATCGCAACTCCGTCTCACCGTCGAGGGTCGGCGTCGGCGCCGCCTGAATACTCACCCCCGCGCGCCGGTTGAATTTTCATCCCCCGACGCGGTCGGCGCGTGGTGTCCGGGGTCGGGTTGAGCCTGGCTTGCGTGGGCGAGTCAGGAGGAGGTCGTTGGTCGACGTGGAGCAGTGGGCGGAGATCCGGCGGATGCATTTCGTGCTCGGGCTCTCGATCAAGGAGATCGTTCGCCGGACGGGCCGCGATCGCAACACAGTCCGGCGAGCGTTGCGCTCGACGAACGCACCGAAGTATTCGCGGCCGGTGGCGCCGTCGAAGCTGGAGCCGTTCAAGGACGAGATCCACCGGCAGCTCAAGGCCAACCCGAAGATCACGGCGCAGCGGATCCGCGAGTTGATCGCGCCGTTGGGCTTTGAGGGTGGCAAGACGATCGTCGACGCGTATGTCCGCGAGATGCGGCCGTTGTTCGATCCGCCGCGGACCTTTCAGCGCACGATCTATCGGCCGGGCGAGATCTGCCAGTTCGACGTCTGGCAGCCGAAGGAAGAGGTCCCCGTCGGGGATGGCCAGACGCGGCCGGGGTGGGTCGTCGTCGCGTGCTTGGGCTACTCGCGCGCCGGCGCGGGCGCGCTGGTGTTCTCCAAGGAGATCCCGGACTTGTTGTTCGGGATCAAGCGCTGCTTGTGGAGCCTGGGGGCGCTGCCGCAGACGCTGGTCTGGGATCGCCAGTCCGGCCTGCACGCCGGCGGCGGGCGCCCGACGGAGGCGTTCGCCGGGTTCTGCGGGCAGTTGAAGGTCGGCTGGTATTTCTGCGAGCGCGGCGACCCGGAAGCCAAGGGTTGCGTCGAGCGCCTGCAGGACTTCATGGAGCGCAGCTTCGAGCCCGGCCGGCGGTTCGCGAACGAGCTCGACTTCCAGCTGCAGCTCGACACCTGGTTCAGCGAACGGGCGAACCCGCGGATGCACAAGACGCTGCGGGCGCGCCCGAGCGAGCGGCTGGCCGAGGAGGTCAAGGTGATGGCGCCGCTGCCCGTTCCGGCGCCGGACACGGACCGGCGGTGGGTGACGCGGGTCGCGCCGGACCCTTACCTGCGCTTCGACACCAACGACTACTCGCTGAACCCGGCCCTGGTCGGCCAGCGCGTCGAGATCCGCGCCAGCGAGCGCGAGGTCCTGGCGGTCGCCCTGGACACCGGCGAGATCGCTTGCCGGCACGCGCGCGTGTTCGCCAAGCACCGCACGATCACTGCGCTCGAGCACGCACGCACGCTGAAGACCCAGCGCCAGGAGCGCAGGGACCGCGGCGCCGGGGCCGGTTCCGCGGAACCGCAAGTCGAGGTCCGGTCGCTGGCGACCTACGACGCGCTGATCCGCATGACCCGCCCGGCGTCCGAGCTCGCGCACCTGTTTCGCGCGCTGAAGGCGCCGGCGGCGGCGCGGGCGCTGCCCAAGCTCGCCGAGCGCGCCCGCCAAGACGACTGGAGCTTCGAGCAATTCGCCGCGGCGCTGCTCAAGACCGAAGTCGACAGCCGCGACAGCCACGGCGGCCAAGGCCGCATCAAGGCCGCCCGGTTCCCAGCGCGCAAGACGCTGGAGGAGTTCGACTTCACCTTCCAAACGAGCCTGCGCCGCGAGACCATCCTGCACCTCGGCCAGCTCGACTTCCTCGCCGGCCGCGAGAACGTCGTCCTGCTCGGCCCGCCGGGAACCGGGAAAACGCACCTCGCGATCGCCATGGGGATCCGCGCCTGCCTGGCCGGGCACCGCGTCGCGTTCCGCACCGCGACCGAATGGGTCGCGCTGCTCGCCGACGCCCAGCGCCAAGGGGGCCTGGATGACGAGCTCGCGCGGCTGCAGCGGATCCCGCTGCTGATCGTCGACGAAGTCGGCTACATCCCGTTCGACCCGCAAGCCGCGAACCTGATGTTCATGCTCGTCTCGCGCCGCTACGAGCGCGCCTCGATGATCGTCACCTCCAACAAGCCCTTCAGCGCTTGGGGCGAGATCTTCGGCGACGACGTCGTCGCCGCCGCGATGATCGACCGGCTCGTTCACCACGCCGAGATCCTCGCCCTCATAGGCGACAGCTACCGCCTCAAAGACCGCGACCTTGCCCGACCGCCCGCCGCCCGAAGTGCCGAAACGGCCTGACCGATCCGTCGCGCACCTCGCCCACAAGCCCGCAGTTCGCCTCTACGCGCCCGCGCCGCAGCGCCAACGCGTCCGAAACCTCGTCAAACGGCACTCTCTCGCGCTACGGGCCAAGTCCCGGGCCAGCTGACGCCGGCCCGGCGTCCCCCTCAAAAGATCAAGGAGAGGGGGTGCATTTTCGACCGGCGCAAAGGGGTGCATTTTCAAGCGGCCTTGACAGTCGGCGGGGCGATCTGCGCCGGGAACCGCCGCGCATCCGCGCACCGTCGAGACGCGTCCCAGACGTTCACCGAAACGACCGGCACCGGCCAAATCCCTCCTGGCCGAGTCAGCGACGCGGGCCAGCGACGCCGACCGCTGCGCGAGTCCAGCGGCCCGAGGTTCCGAACGTGCGCGTCAACGCGCCAGGATCGTCAACCGAACTTGCGACCGGCTACGTGAGTATCGCCGCGCAGACGACCCGCTCAAGTGCTGTGGCCGGCCGCGCGAGGAATGTGGGACTCGGTTTGGGACTCGGAGCCCACGACCGCCCACCCCAGAAAAGCAAAAGACCCGCATTAGCGGGCCTTTCACAAGCGGCTGAAGGGACTCGAACCCTCGACCTTCTGCATGGCAAGCAGACGCTCTAGCCAACTGAGCTACAGCCGCACGGACGCGCAGTATAGAACGCGCCCGGCGCGGTACTACGGCGCCGGGATCTGGCGCAGCACGATGAGGTTCGTCGCGCCGATCGAGCCCGAGTGCGGGCCTGCTGTCAGCACTGCGAGGCCGCCGGGGGCGAGGTCGGCGAGGTCGCGCGCGAGCTCCAGGGCCGTGTCGACGAGGTCGTCCACCGTGTCCAGGTACTCGATCGTCGTCGGGCGCACGCCCCATTCGAGCGCGAGCTGGTTGGCGACGCGCGGGTCGTGGGCCAGTGCGATGATCGGGCGCCGGCGGCGGTATTTCGCGCACGCGCGCGCGGTTCCGCCGCTCGTCGTCGGCACGACCAGGGCGACCGCGTCGACGTCGTCACCGAGGGTGACTGCTGCGTGCATGACGGCCGCCGCCGTCCCGCCGACGTCGGGCTCGTGGCCGCCGCGGATGACCGAGGACTCCTCGGCCACGATCGCGATGTCGGACATGGCGATCACGGCCTGCACGGGATAGGCGCCGACGCTCGTCTCCGCGGACAGCATCACGGCGGACGTGCCGTCGATGACGGCGTTGGCGACGTCGGCCGCCTCCGCGCGCGTCGGCTCGGGCTGGGTGATCATCGACTCGAACATCTGCGTCGCCGTGATGACGAGCTTGCCCGCCTGCGTCGCGCGATAGATCGTGTCCTTCTGCATGAGCGGCACCCGCGCGAACCCCGCCTCCACGCCGTAGTCGCCGCGGGCGACCATCACCCCGTGCGACGCCGCGAGGATGTCGTCGAGGTGCTCGTAGGCCTCGATCTTCTCGATCTTCGCGATCACCCGCGCGTGCGAGCGGCGCTCCTCGAGCAGGTCGACAAGCCTGATCATGTCGATGCCGTTGCGCACGAACGACAGGGCCACGAAGTCCGCGCCCATCTCGACCGCGACGTCGAGATCGGCCAGGTCCTTGTCGGTGATCGCAGGGAGTGTCGGCCGGGCGTAGGTGACGTTGATGCCCTTGTTGGGCTGCAGCATTCCGGCGGACAGCGCACGGGCGACGACCTGGCCGGCGCCGACGCTCTCGGTCATGAACCGCGGCACGCCGTCGCCGATCACGATCTCTGAGCGGTCGGTCACCAGGCTGGTGAAGTCGTCGAAAGCGACGTGCACGGCGTCGGGATCGGCCGAGAAGCCGTTGCCGGTGAACACGACGCGGTCTCCCGGCTCCAGCCGTCGCTCGACCGTGTCGCCCGCGAGGCGGATCTTCGGGCCCTGCAGGTCGAACAGCAGGCTGACGGGGCGCCCGGCGCGCTCGGCGGCCGAGCGCAGCTCGACCGCGCGGCGCCGCAGGTCCTCATGGGTCCCGTGCGAGCAGTTGATGCGCGCGCAGTCGATGCCCGCCGCGATGAGCTGGTCGAGAACCCCCGGCGCATCGGTGGCGGGGCCGAGCGTGGCGACGATCTTGGTGCGGCGGGCGTGCATGCACCTGAGTGTGGCAGTGCCCCGGCGAGTCGTCAGCCCGTGTTCTCCAACGCTTCTCGGAACGCGTCCAGCGTGCGCTCGTCGAACAACCAGAAGCGCGCCGCGCGCACCCCCGGGTGCCGCAACAGCTCCTCCCGGATGGTCGCGATCGCGATCGGCGCTGCGCGCTCGACCGGGAAGCCATAGACGCCCGTCGAGATCGACGGCAGCGCCACGACCGCGCAGTCCGCGCCGTCCGCCAGCGTGATCGTCCGGCGGTAGACGGCCTCGAGGAGCTCGGGCTCGCCGAGGCCGCCGCCGCGCCACCGCGGCCCGACGGCGTGGATGACGTGCCGCGCCGGCAGGTCGCCCGCGCCGGTGAGCTTCGCGTCGCCGGTCATGCAGCCGCCCAGCGCCCGGCACTCCTCGAGCAGCGTCGGCCCGGCGGCGCGGTGGATCGCTCCGTCCACGCCGCCGCCGCCCAGCAGCGACTCGTTGGCGGCGTTCACGATCGCCTGGGCCTCGGTGTCGGTCGTGATGTCGCCGAGGTGCAGCGTGATCACGACACGTGCTCCTCGATCCAGGCCAACGCGACGCCGAGCACCTCACGGCTGTTGTCCTCGAGCGTCATGAAGTGCGAGTTGCCGGTGATCCCGTGGTCGGCGAGGACGAGGTCGTCGACCGTGCAACCGGCCTGACGCAGGAACTGCGCCGCCACGCGGTTGATCTCCGAGAACCGCGGGTCGTCGCTGTTCAGGCAGGCGATCGGGATCTGGGACAGGTTCGCCAGGCGGCGCGGCGGGTCCGCCTGCACCACGCGCGGGACGCGCCCGAGCGGGCCCCATTCCACGTCACGCTCGTCGGGGACCGCCTCGAGCGCGAGCTCGCCGGGCGGGTCGAACGTCAGCTGCGCCGCCGCCATCGCCGGAGGCAGCCCCTCCGCGGAGACGATGGCCTTGACGAGGTCCGGTCGCGCGTCGGCCGTCACCCAGCCGAACGGCCCGCCCGCCGAGTGCATGATGAGGATCGCGGGGCCGATCTGGTCGAGCAGCTCCCCGCCGCGGCGCTTGTAGAGGTCCAGCGGCTGGGGGAGCCCGGGTGGCGTCCCGCGCTGCTGGGCCATGAACTGGTCGACGCGCGGATCGCCGATGTCGCCGGTCCCCTTCCAGCGGCCGGTCTGCGCGCCGAAGATGAACTCGCGCGTCACCGCCTCGTAGGGGACGGGAGCGGCGGGCTGCCCATCGTAGGGGAGCGGCGGGTTGCGGCCGAGGCCGGGGCGGTCGACGAGATACACGGCGTAGCCCTCGGCCAGCAGGTGGTGCGCCCAGCCGGGCTCGCCGCCGCCCGGGCCGAGGAACGCCATGCCCTGCCCGTTGCCGCCGTGCACGAGCACGACCGGGTAGGGCTTCGTGCGCTCGGCGGGCACGAAGTACTCGACGTACATCTGCTCACCGGCGGTGACCGTCGTGCCGTCGGCGCCGGGGACGCGCTCGACGCCCACCCACAGGTAGGAGTGCTCCGCGAGCGAGATCACAGCGCCGCTGCTGCCGCCATGTCCGAGAGGCGGTGGAAGCGCTGGATGTTCGGCGCGTGCGCGAGGACCCCAGAGGTGAGGACCACGAAGGTCAGGTCGCGCTCGGGGTCGACCCAGAAGATCGTGGAGCCGGCGCCGTAGTTGCCGAACGTGCGCGGCGACGGGAACGTCCCGTACATCGCGGGCGCGAGCGTCTCGCCGGCCAGCATGAAGCCCAGGCCGATGTACGCCGGGGTGACCTCCCAGCCGTTCTGCACCGCAAGGCGGCCGTAGAGCTCGTTGGGCGCGTCGCCGGTCTGGTTGCGGGTCGCCAGGTCGAGGACCGCCGGCGCGATGTAGCGCACCCCGTCGTACTCGCCGCCGAGGCGCAGCATCTCGGCGAGGCGGAAGACGTCCTCCGCGCTCGTCACGCCGCCGACCCACGGCATCTCGGCGTCCGCGCTGATCACGTCGTTGAGCACCTCGACGTCGTGCTCGGTCAGCCAGCCCCCGGCGTTGCCGAAGCGCGCCTTCAGCGGAACGAGGCGATCGGCCCACGCGCCCGGTGCGCCGAGCGCGGTGCTGGTCATGCCCAGCGGCTCGAAGAGGTCGCGGTGCAGTAGGTCGCGCATGGAGATGCCGTCGCCGCTGAGCCGCCGGAGGATCTCGCCCATGAGCGCGTGGTTCAGCGCGGGGGAGTAGTTCACCAGGCCACCGGGATCGCTCACCGGCTCGAGCTCGTAGATCGCCTGCAGCGTCAGGTCCAGGCGGCCGAGCTGCTCGTAGGGGACCGGGGTGGGGGTGAGGGGCAGGCCCGAGCGGTGGGTCAGGAGATGCCCGATGGTGATGCGCTCCTTGCGGGCGCGCCGGAAGCGGTCGGTGCCGGCGAACTCCGGCAGCACGTCGATCACCCGTGTCGACGTCGACAGCTCGCCGCGGCTGATCGCGCGCAGCATCAGCGTGTTCGTGAACGCCTTCGTGAGCGACAGCACGCGGAAGATGTCGTCCGTGCGCGCCTCGCGGGCGGTGTCGCGCTCGGCCCAGCCGATCGCCTCGTGCAGCCCCAGCTCGCCGTGGCGGCCGAGCATGACGACGGCCCCGTCGTAGAGGCCTGATTCGATGTCTCCCTCGATCGCGGCGCGCAGCCGGTCGAGGGCTTCCGTATCCAGTCCGGCGCCGGTCGCGTGCGCAGTCACGAGCTCTCCTCCGTCGTTGCCGCCGAGGAGCGTAACCCGCCTACTCGAAGAGCAGGGTCTCGATCCGGGCGCGGTAGTCGCGGTAGATCTGACGGTGGCGCTCGATGTAGCCCTGCCTGTCGCCTGCATCCAGGCACTCGAGCATCTCGCGGTAGCCGTCGATCCAGATATGCCAGATGTCGCTATCGGCAGTCAGGGCCAGGAGGCGCAGCGTGCGCGCGACGACGAGGTCCACGTGCGTCTGCAGCTCGCGGTTGCCGCTGGCCATGATCGCGATCGTGCTGATGTCCGCTCCCGCGGCGCCGGCGGTTGTGACGTCGCCGCGCTCGAGCGCGGCGACGAACTCGTCGAGCCGCGTGTGCATCTGGTCGCGGTGCGCTTCCGTCAGGTAGTCGACGCCCCACTCCACACCCGCGCACGCGAGGACCTGCATGACGTCCACGAGCTCGAGGGCGTTCTTCTGCGTGATCTGCGTAACGCGCCGGGTGCGGTTCGGGGCGATGTCGACGAGCCCCTCGGCCGCCAGCTGGGTGATCGCCTCGCGGATCGGGGTGATGCTGACCCCGAGCCGCGCCGCGATCTCCGCGTCCTTGAGCACGCTGCCGGCGGGCAGCGCGCCGCTCACGATCTCGCTGCGCAGCTGGCGCTCGACGGCCTCGCGGCGGGTGAGCGGGATCGCGTAGGACATGTCAGGCCGGCGTCGCCGCCGGGGCCAGGGCGAACCCCTCGTAGCCGTTCGCCGCGACCTCGTCGCAGCGCTCGCGATAGACGCCGACGCCGCCGATGTAGGCCATGAACACGCGCGGCTTGCCCGGCACGTTGGAGCCCATGTACCAGGAGTCGGCGGTCGGATAGAGCGTCGCGTTCCCGACCTGCTCGGCGTGCCGCACCCACTCCTCCTGGGCATCCGGCGTCGGCTCGATCGCCGCGATCCCCTGGTCGCGGAGGTAGGCCAGGCAGTCCGCGATCCACTCCACGTGCTGCTCGATGGAGACGATCATGTTGCTCAGCACGGACGGGCTCGTGGGGCCCGTGATCGTGAAGAGGTTCGGGAAGCCCGTGATCCCGATGCCGAGGTAGGTGCGCGGGCCCTCCGCCCAGGCGTCGCGGAGCGAGCGCCCTGCGGCGCCCGTGATGTCGATCGCCAGCAGGGCGCCGGTCATGGCGTCGAACCCGGTCGCGAACACGATCGCGTCGACCTCGTACTCGGCCTCCGTCGTGCGGATGCCGCGCTCGGTGATCTCCAGCAGCGGCGTCTGGCGCAGGTCGACGAGGTGGACGTGCTCCTCGTTGTAGGTCGCGTAGTAGCCCGCGTCCAGCAGCGGGCGCTTCGTGCCGACCGGATGCGAGGTGGGACAGAGCGTCTCGGCGACCTGCGGGTCGTCGACGATCGTGCGGATCTTGTCGCGGATGAAGTCCGCGAGCGTGTCGTTGGAGGCCTTGTCGACGAGCGTGTCCGTGTAGGACGTGATCATCGCGCCGATGGTCCCCTCGTCCCAGGCGGCCTGGTAGCGCGCCTCGCGCTCGTCGTCGGCGGCCTCCAGTGCTCCCTTCGTCGGCGGCTCGCTGGGCACCCCGGCCGGCGAGGTGCGCTGCCGCGCGCGCCACTCGCGGTAGTCGCGCTTCATCTCCAGGACCTCCCGCTCCTCCAGCGGGCGGTGATGCGCGGGGAACGAGAAGTTCGGCGTGCGCTGGAAGACCGTCAGCTCGCTCGCCTGCTGCGCGATGACCGGGATGGACTGGACCCCGCTGGACCCCGTCCCGATCACGCCGACGCGCAGGCCGGTGAAGTCGACGCCCTCGTGCGGCCAGCGGCTGGTGTGGTGGATGGCGCCGCGGAAGCGCTCGGCGCCAGGGATCTCGGGCGTCTTCGGGAACGACAGGCAGCCGGTCGCCATGATCAGGAACTGGGCGTCGATGGTCTCGCCCGTGTCCGTCTCGACCGTCCAGCGCTGCGCGTCCTCGTCGTACGCCGCGGCGGTGACCCGCGTCTCGAACGTGATGTCACGACGCAGGTCGAAGCGGTCCGCGACGTGGTTGATGTAGCGCAGGATCTCGGGCTGGGCCGGGTACTTCTCCGTCCACTCCCACTCCTGCTCGAGATCGGGGTCGAACGAGTAGGAGTAGAAGTGGCTCTCCACGTCGCAGCGCGCGCCCGGGTAGCGGTTCCAGTACCAGGTGCCACCGACGCCGTCGCCCGCCTCGACGACCCGGGCGCTGAAGCCGAGCTCGCGCAGCGTGTGCAGCTGGTAGAGCCCGGCGAGGCCGGCGCCGACGATCAGGGCGTCGACACGGCTGGACTGCGACATGGTCTCGGGCGCCACGTACCGACCCCTCTCCTCGTATGGGCTGTGCCGATCCGCACATGCTAGAGATGCATTCTGCATCCGCGCAAGGCGCTCCCGGTCCCTACAGCAGGCCGACCTCCCGGGCCCGCTCGACCGCCTGGGTGCGGGACCTCGCGTCGAGCTTGCGGTAGATCGACATCGCGTGTGACTTCACGGTGTGGGGGGAGAGGAACTGACGCGTCGCCATCTCCGGGAAGGTCAGGTGCGTCGCCATGAGCGGCAGGATCCGCAGCTCCGCGGCGCTGAGCGCGGAGAAGCCCGGGACGTCGCGGCCGGGTGACCCCAGCAGCGGTCGCATGCTGTCCGCCTGCTCCGCGAGCGGCCCGAGGTCCGGGACGCGGCGCAGGATGACGTCGACCTCGTCGAGCACCGTGCGAGCGCCCGCGTGGTCGGCCATCAGCAGGTAGGCGGTCGCCATCTCGAAGCGGGCCTGGACCGCCGGCACCGGGCACGCGTACGTGAGGCCGGCAGCCGCCGCTGGGCCTCGGTGAGCCACGTGGTCGCCCGCCCGTCGTCCTTCTCGTGCAGCGCGACCCGGGCGGCGGCCGCGTACGCGAGGGCGTGGAGTGCGGCCTCGACGTTCCGTGAAGAGCCGGCCACGTGGACCGCCTGCTCGGCGAGCTCGCCCGCCTGGTCCCACGCTCCGCGGCCGATGGCGACCACCGCCCGCTCGGCCAGGGCGACGGGAACCACCACCGGCGTGCTGTCCGCGGTCGTGAACGCGCGCGCCTCATCGATGCAGTCGATGAAGTGGTCGTCGGCCCGCAGAGGCTCACCGGTCAGCAGGGAGGCCAGCCCGAGCAGCGCGATCGACGGCGGACGCCAGGGACTGCCGGGTGCGAGCGATCCGACGGCCAGCGTGGCGTCCGCGCGCATCGCGGCGACGCCCTTGGCGCAGCGGATGGCGCGCACCATCCCGCGCCACGACTCGATCGAGGTGCTGCCGTCGGGCAGCACGTCGTCGTAGCGTCCCATCGCGGCAAGTGCGGTCCAGCGATCGCAGTCGGCCGACTGGCCGTTGACCGCGGAGAACATCGCACCGATCACCGCGACGGCCGGGTAGCGATCGTTGCCCTGATGGTCGCGCAGCCAGTCGAACCATTGCCCGACCGTCGCGACCCGGCCGCTGTGGAAGACGCGCTGCGCGTAGCGCTCGACGGCCCGTGCGACGGCGGGCACGTCGCCCGCCTCCTGTGCATAGTGGACCCCCTCGACCTCCCGGGCGTGCTCGAGGCACCACGTCGAGGCCCTGTGCAGGATCTCGGGCACCAGCTCCGGCTCCGCGCGTTCGAGCTCGGAATGAAGCAGCTCGCGCAGCAGGTGATGGCAGCGGTACCAGGTCCGGTCACGGTCGAGGGCGACGACGAAGCGATTGGAGCGGACCAGCGAGTCGAGGATCGCGGCAGAGCCGGTGGCCCCGAGCACGTCGTCGCACAGCGGTCCGGACAGCCGGTCCAGCAGGCTCGCCCGCGTGAGGAGGCGGAGCTCGTCCGGTGGGAGGCTCGCGATGACCTCCGAGCGCAGGAAGTCGACGACGAGCGGGTCGTTGCCGGAGAGGGTCGAGCCGAGCTTGGGCGACGTGGCCGATGCGCGTGCCAGCGCGGCGAGGTACAGCCCGGCAGGCCAGCCCTCGGTGCGCTGCACGAGCCCGGAGACCTCATCGTCGCTCGCCCTGACCTCGGCCGCGTGCCGCAGCCCGGCAGCCTCCCGGTCGGTCATGCGCAGATCCTTGGCGCCGAACTCGGCGGTGCGCCCTCTCGTCCGCCAGCGGCCCAGCGGGAACGCCGCGCCGTCGCGCGTCGAGATCACGAGCTGCGACCCGTCCCCGATGTTGTCGGCCAGGGCGACGAGCGCGTCGATGCATTCCGGGTTCCCGATCGCGTGGACGTCGTCGAGGACGAGGACGACCGGATGATCGGTCCGCGCGAGCTTCGCCTGGATCGACGTGCCCGGGGAGGCCAGCGCCTGGAACACCGTCGGGTCGAGCGGGTCCATCGCGTCGAGTGCGACCGCGATGTACGTGAGCAGGACGACGGGGTCGTTGTCGTGCCGGTCGAGCGAGACCCACGCGAACGGCCTGTCGGTGGCGAGGGCCACTGCGCCAGGGTCGTCGTCTTCCCGTAGCCCGGGCCGGCGGCGAACACCACGATCGGTGTCGCGCGCGCTCTCTCGAGACGGTCGACGAGGGCGGTGCGCGGGACGCCCTGGTCGTCGGTGCGCGGGGCGCGGAGCTTTGACTGCAGCAGGTCGAAGGGCACAACCGGCCTGGCATCCGGGGCGAGCGTCACGCTTGCACCAGACCCAACCCTGGTCGTCGACGTGGCGTCCCCTTCATGCGAACGGGACGATGCCTCCG
Source organism: uncultured Solirubrobacterales bacterium (assembly GCA_963837655.1). GTDB lineage: Bacteria > Actinomycetota > Thermoleophilia > Solirubrobacterales > Solirubrobacteraceae > CAVVSD01. The sequence continues at coordinate 192,641 of CAWIOK010000006.1, read as the reverse complement.
GTGAGCGGGTCCGCGAGGGTCCGGCGATGCTCACGACCTGGACCGAAGGTGACACCAAGCAGGCGATCGTCGAGTTCGTCGAGCGCACCGTCGCGGACGACGTCCCCGTGGAGGAGCGGGTCGCCGTGTTCGACAACGACGGGACGCTGTGGTGCGAGAAGCCGCTGCCGATCCAGGCGGACTTCATCCTGCGTCGCCTGCTCGAGATGGCGGAGGACGACGCGTCGCTGCGCGACCGCCACCCGTGGAAGGCCGCCTACGAGCGCGACTACGCCTGGCTCGGCAAGGTCCTCGACGACCACTACGCCGGTGACGACACGAACGTCCGGACGCTGCTGGGCGGGATCCTGGCGGCGTATCAGGGGATCACGGTGGACGACTTCGAGGCGGCCGCCGACGCGTTCCTGCGGACGAACCGCAACCCCGCGCTGGATCGGGCGTACCTGCAGTGCGGTTACACGCCGATGATCGATCTCCTCGGGTACCTGGAGGACAACGGCTTCAGCAACTACATCGCCTCCGGCGGCGGTCGCGACTTCATGCGGCCGATCAGCCAGGAGATGTACGGCATCCCGCGCGAGCGCGTGATCGGCAGCGCGACGGCCCTCGAGTACGTCGGCGACGAGCGCGGCGGGACGATCACGCACAAGGCCCAGGCCGACTACCTCGACGACGGCCCGCAGAAGCCGATCCGCATCTGGAGCCGGACCGGCCGCCGGCCGCTGCTGGCCGCCGGCAACTCCAATGGCGACATCCCGATGCTCGACTTCACCCAGCACGCCGACAAGCCGTTCCTGCAGCTACTCGTCCTGCACGACGACCCGGACCGCGAGTTCGCGTACACGAAGGGCGCCGAGCAGGCGCTCGAACGTGCGGGCGCCGCCGGCTGGACCGTCGCCAGCATCAAGGACGACTGGGCCACCGTCTTCCCCTCCTAGCCGCGGGGTTCATGCCGTCGGGGGGATACCTCGGCGGCGGCGCGCGATCTAGCGTCGGCGACATGACCCGTCCCACGCCCCACATCTCGCGCAGCGTCCTGCCGATCCCCCAGACGCAGCACGTGGGGCTGACCACCTACGACGCCAACGACCCGAGCACGTCGTACCCGCCGATCACGCCGCTGCGGCCGCCGGAGGGGGCGCCCAACGTGCTGGTGGTGATGCTCGACGATGCCGGCTTCGGTTCGTCGAGCGCATCTACCACAGGGGGTGGACCGCAGCGACGCGGCACAGCGTCCCGTGGGAGTTCCACTCCGAGCTTCCGCCGCTGGACGACGATGTCTGGGAGCTCTACGACACGAGCACCGACTGGACCCAGGCGCACGACATCGCCGCCGAACGCCCCGACAAGCTCGCCGAGCTGCAGCGGCTGTGGCTGATCGAGGCGGTCAGGTACAACGTGCTGCCGCTCGACGACCGCCGCATCGAGCGGTTCAACTCCGACCTCGCCGGGCGCCCGACGCTCGTGAAGGGCTCGTCGCAGATCGTCTACGGCGGGATGGGCCGGCTGAGCGAGAACCCGGTCATCAACCTCAAGAACAAGTCCCACGCCGTCACGGCCGAGGTCACCGTGCCGGAGGCCGGGGGACAGGGGGTGATCATCGCCCAGGGCGGCGCGTTCGCCGGCTGGAGCCTGTACCTGAACGCGGGCAGGCCGAAGTACTGCCACAACCTCGCGGGGCTCCAGCGCTTCTACGTCGAGGCCGACTCCGTCGTCCGCGGCGGCACGCATCAGGTCCGGATGGAGTTCACCTACGACGGTGGCGGGCTGGCGAAGGGTGGAGAGGTCGCGCTGTTCGTCGACGGCGACAAGGTGGGGGAGGGGGAAGGCCGGTCAGCGACGACTACACGAGCGCCGACGCTGCGTTCAACGGCACGATCAAGTGGGTCCAGCTGGACGCCGGCCTCGACGACCACGACCACCTGATCTCGCCCGAGGAGCGGCTGCGGGTCGCGACGGCTATCCAGTAGAGGCGCCGACCGGAATCGAACCGGTGTGCACGGCTTTGCAGGCCGCTGCGTAGCCACTCCGCCACGGCGCCGGAAGGCCGCCACATGCTAGGACGTGTGCCGATGAGCGGCTGGGACGATCCCGAGGGCGACCGCGCGCCGATCTGCCCGGTCTGCGGCGTGACGGCGCTGCCGGCCGAGGACAGGCCGGGCGCGGAGCTCACCTTCGTCTGCGAGAACCCCGACTGCGACGCGTTCGGCGAGGTCGTCGCCTAACCGGGTGGCGGACTGCGCAGTCCGGCCTGCTCCAGCAGGGGGAGCACGTCGGCGTTGAAGCGGGCGAGGCCGTCGGCGTAGTCCACCCACGTCAGCAGGACGCCGTCGAGCCCGGCGCCGGAGAGGGCCGCGAGACGATCGGCGATCTCCTCCGCCGTGCCCACGAGCGGATAGCCGCTCATGCCCACGATGGAGCGGTGGCGCATGATGGCGAGCACCTCCGGGGGCAGGCCCTGCACGGCGGTGATGCCGTTCATCCACGTCTCGAGCGCGGGCTCGTCGGGGCGCTCCGCCAGGTAGCGCTCGTACGCGACGGCCTCGGCATGCGTGTCGCGCTGGATCACGTACGTGTAGCCCCAGACCTGCAGCTCGCGACCGTGCTCGCGGGCCGCCAGCTCGCGGTACTCGGCGATCTGCGCGCGGCAGACGTCGGGGTCGTCGGAGCCGAGGATCACGAAGGCGATGTCGGAGTGCGCCGCAGCGAAGTCCTTGCCCGCCGGGGAGGACCCGGCGTTCATGATCGCGGGGAACGGCTGCTGGATCGGCCTCGGCCGCGCGAGGGCGCGCTCGGCCGAGTAGAAGCGGCCCTCGAAGTCGAACTCGTCGTCCTCGGTCCAGAAGCGCTTGATCAGCTCGAGCCACTCCGTGGCCTGCTCGTAGCGATCGCCGCGATCGCTGAGCGACGTGCCGAACATCCGGAACTCGTTCTCCTGCCAGCCCGCCACGACGTTGAGGGCGAAGCGCCCGCCGGAGACGTGGTCGATCGTCGCGCCCTGCTTGGCCGCGAGCAGCGGGTGGATCGTCGAGACGTGCGAGGTCGTGAAGACCGCGGCGTGCTCGGTGGCCTGCGCGATCGCCGCCGCCCATGTGTACGGCTCGAGGCACTCGTGCGACCGGTGGTCGGCGTCCCCCTCGACGTAGCCCTTCCAGCGGCCGAACGGGACGATCGCCTCGTAGCCCGCCGCGTCGGCGATCCGGCTGAGCTCGAGCGTCTGCGGCCACGTCACCGCGTACGCCTCCGGCGCGACGGTGTGTGCGCTGCCGCTGCCGTTGTGGGCGAAGATCCCCAGCTTCAGCCGGTTGTCGCCGAACAGCGGGTTGGTGGCCGCGCGTGCGGTCCTGGCCTCGGTTGACACGCGCGCGACCCTATCGGCGGCGGCGTCCCCGGAGAGAGGCGCCGACCAGAATCGAACTGGTGTACACGGCTTTGCAGGCCGCTGCGTAGCCACTCCGCCACGGCGCCGAGGACGTGCACATCGTAGGCGGTCGCGGTCTACGCCTGCGCGTAGAAGTCGACAGGGAGGCCGAGCTTCGCCTGCGCGATCGACGTCGCCTTGAAGTCGAGCTGGTGCAGCCCGTTGGTCCGGAAGGCGCAGAGGTCGCGCCACAGGCGCTGCATCCGCGATCCGTCGCGCGCGCCCGTCGTGCTCGCGGCGCGGAAGACGGTGTCGCCCGTCTCCCAGCACAGCTTGTGCGCGGTCATGAGCTGCCCGTAGATGCGGAAGCCGCGCTCCTCGCTGATCGGGATGCCGTGCTCCATCGCGTCACGGGCGTGCTCGAGGTACAGCTCGCCGCAGTGGTCCAGGATCGACTCCGCCGCGTCGGTATAGGCGAGGCCGAGGCCGAGACAGCGCTGGTAGTCCTTGTTCTCCGCGCGCGAGGGACCCTCGCCGACGCTCGGCGTCCACGTTCTGCGCGCGGTGATGATGCGCTCGAACTCGTCGACTGCCGCCTGCGCGTTGCCGACCTGCACCGAGTTCAGCTCGCCCATCGCGAACGGCACGAACGCGCCGCCGTACATCGGGTTGCCGTGCAGCTCGTAGCCGGGGGTCGTGGACAGATCGAACCCCACGAACTCCTCGAAGCTGACGGTGTGGTGGGCCGGGATCAGGGCGTCCTCGACGACGACCGAGTGCGAGCCCGAGCCCTTGAGGCCGATGAGGTCCCCCCAGTCGTCCTGGACGGTGAAGTCCGCGCGCGGGATCGCGAGGATCACCGGAGGCCCATCCGGGGTGGGAGCGAGTCCGATGTGGTGCGTCGCGTAGGGGACGCCGGAGCAGAAGCTCCACGACCCGTGCAGGCGGTAGCCGCCGTCGACCGGCGTGGCCAGTGCGTCCTTGACCACGAAGCTGGCCGAGCACACGAAGTGCCCGTCACCGAAGATCTCCTCCTGGGCCTGCGCCGACCAGGCAGAGCCGATCTGCAGCGCGTGGCCCGAGCCGAGCGTCAGCATCCAGCCCGTCGACGGACAGCCGCGCGCGATGGACCGCATGACCCGGTAGAACGTCGCCACGTCGAGCTCCAGCCCGCCGAAGCGCTGCGGCTGCAGCATGCGGTAGAAGCCCAGGTCGCGGAAGATCTCGTGCAGCTCCTCGGAGTAGCGCGTGCGCTCCTCCGTCGCGGCCTGCTCCTCCAGCAGCCGGGGCCGCAGCTCGTCGGCGGCGGCGATCAGCTCTGTCGCGGTGCTCATACGAAACCTGCTTCCTGGCCGAGCCGCAGACTGCCGAGGTTGGGGAACGTCCGGTCCCACTGCAGGCCCATGTGGGTCCGCATGATCTGCAGCGCCAGCATCGCATTGCCGAGCGGGTGCCCGCGGCGGGCGGAGCTTGTCCCGCCGGTGCGGAAGAGCATGTCCACGGCCTCGCACGCGAGCCGCACGCTCTGCTGCTGGAGCACGAGCAGGCGCCGCGTCTCCTCGCCGTTCTCGTCGACCGGCTCGTCGGTCTCGTAGGCGCGGGTCGCCTGCGCGACGTAGCGGTCCATCCCCTCCGCGAGCGCTGCCTCGGCCACGTCCACGCGGCCGATCGCCTCGCCGAGGTGGTGGCGGTACTCGTCGATCTCGCCACGCAGGACGAACGGCGGGACGTCGATCGCCTTGGTCCGCAGGATCTCCTCGTAGACGTCGATCGCGCCGCGCGCCGTCCCGACCGCGATCGCCCCGAACTCGAAGAAGAGGAACGAGAACAGCCCGCCGGCAAAGAGCGTGTTGGGGTGCGAGCGCCAGCCCGGAGCCTTCTCCTCGGCCGTCCCGACCGCCGTGATGACGCGGTGCTCCGGGACGAACAGGTCCTCGCACACGACGCGCTTGGAGCCGGTCCCGCGCAGGCCGATGACGTCCCAGTTGTCGACGATCGTGAAGTCGGCGCGGTCGATGAGCAGCCAGGTCAGGCGAGGTGGTCCCGCCTCGTTCGGGACGACGGCGCTGCCCATGAAGTGCGTCGCGTGGTCGCAGCCGGACGCGTAGTCCCACGTGCCGGTGACCGTGTAGCCGCCGTTCGTGGGGATCGCTGTGCCGAACTGCACGGGGCGACCCGGAACGCGCGCATCGCCGTCCTCGCCGTAGATCTCCGCCTGGGTCTGCTCGCTCCAGTGGCTCAAGAGGTGCGGGTGGCCGGCGGTGAGCGTCACCGACCAGCCCGTCGACGGGCACCCGCGAGAGACCTCGGTCATGACGCGCACGAAGTCGCGGAGGCTGAACTCGTAGCCACCGAAGCGCCGCGGCTGCATGGCGCGGTACAGGCCGGCGTCGACCAGGGCGGCCTGGGTCTCGTCGAGGACCCGCCCGGCGGCCTCGGTCGCGGCCTGGCGCTCGCGCAACGTGGGCACGAGCGCACGGACGCGCTCGAGCATCTCGTCGGGCGTAAGGCCCGACTCGGGTGGGGCGATGACAGTCGGTGCGGACACGTGCCGAGCGTAACCATCAAGACTCTTGATCGTCAAGGCTGGGCGAGCATGCGATTCAACAGCTCGACGAGCGTCCGGCGCTCGTCGGGCGACAGCGCGCCCGTGAGCTCGCGCTCGCGGCGGTTGGCGGCGGCGTAGGCGTCGGCGAGGCGACCGGCGCCCTTCTCCGTCAGCTCGACGGTGACGAGCCGCCGGTCGGCCGAGGCGTGCCGGCGCAGCACGAAGCCGTTGCGCTCGAGCGTGTTCAGGGCGCTCGAGACGCTGGCGCGCGACGCGCTGGAGACCTCCGCGATCCGCCGCGGCTCGAGCGGCCCGAGCAGCCACAGCCAGAACAGCACGCGGAAGCCCGGCCACGTCCATCCCATCTCGCGGTGCGCGTGCTCGAGCTCGAGGGTCACGCGCTCACCGGCGCGCACGATCGAGAACGCGACCTCGAACGCGGACAGGTCCGCGCCGGGCACGGCCTTGCCGACTCGCGCGCGCGCCAGCGCCAGGATCTCGTCGGCGTCGCGTGGGGAGTCGTCGTCCGGGCTCATCGGCCGGGGAACCTTGTTCCGGCGGCCGGGATCCGTCAAGCCGCGGTTGCTAGGCTTGCGCGTCCCAGGGCGATTAGCTCAGCTGGGAGAGCGCCGCCTCGACAAGGCGGAGGTCACTGGTTCGAGCCCAGTATCGCCCATGACTCCACCGCGGGTCGCAGGGTACCGAAAAGCTCCGTCTCGGCGGGGCTTTTCTCGTTGTCGGGGCGCGAAGAGCCGCGCAGGACAACGTATCGATTTGCAGGGAGTTTCTGACGACGGATTCAAGGCGCGGTAGCAGGCCGTAGCAGGAGCGCCGGTAGCCGGTAGCAGCGGCGGTAGCCGCGAGGCGGCTACGCCTCCGAGCCCGCTCCGCGGACGATTCGGCCTGCGTCGACGAGCCCCCTGATCGTCGACGTGCTCGCACCACCAGCGCCTTGCAACTCACCGCGGACGCGAGTACGTCTGCACGCACGACGAGCACGTGCGGCTGAGCAAACCCGACCGCGACGCCGGACCCTCTGTACAGAGCCTCCTCCGATGATCGGTTCGACAAGCGCTCCGCGCCTTGAGCGGTGGTTCGGGCTGTGTCGACCTACGACCACCATCTCGTCCTCCCGGGGTGATGTCGCGCGACGTCAGGTCGATCAGGATCCGCCTGAACCATCCGGAGAGCAGAGGTATACGCACCCCATGAGTCAGGACAGCCTGCCGTTTCCGCCGACGTCGTCGGCGAGCCGGGCGGGGAGGACGATGCAGGAGTCCTCCTACGAGAACCGCGTCACCCCGCGTCGGTTACCGGAGGCCGCGCCCAACATCCTCGTCATCCTGATCGATGACGCCGGCCCCGGTCTGCCCGACACGTTCGGTGGCGAGGTGCGCACGGACACGCTGTCGCGGGTTCACGGTGAGGGCATCGGGTTCAACCGGTTCCACACGACGGCGATGTGCTCGCCGACGCGCGCGTCGCTGATGACGGGTCGCAATCATCACCGCATCGGGAACGGGCAGATTGCCGAGTTGGCCAACGACTGGGATGGCTACGCCGGCGAGATTCCCAAGAGCAGCGCGCTGGGGGCCGAGGTCCTGAAGCAGTACGGGTATGCGACGGGGGCGTGGGGCAAGTGGCACAACACGCCGGCGATCGAGACGACGCCGGCGGGGCCGTTTCACAACTGGCCCTCGGAGATCGGTTTCGAGTACTTCTACGGCTTCCTGGCCGGTGAGGCGTCGCAGTACGAGCCCAACCTGGTGCGCAACACGACCAGCGTGCTGCCGCCCAGGAGCCCGGAGGAGGGCTACCACCTCAGCGAGGACCTCGCCGACGACGCGATCTCGTGGCTGCATCGCCACCAGGCGTTCGAGCCCGACAAGCCGTTCTTCATGTACTGGGCCACCGGCTGCCTGCACGCGCCGCACAACATCTTCAAGGAGTGGGCCGACAAGTACGCGGGCAAGTTCGACGACGGTTGGGACGCCTATCGCGAGCGCGTGTTCGCCCGTGCGAAGGAGAAGGGATGGATTCCGCAGGACGCCGAGCTGACGCCGCGCGATCCGCAGATGCCCGCGTGGGAGGACATCCCCGAGGAGCAGCGCCCGTTCCAGCGCAGGCTGATGGAGGTCGCAGCGGGCTACGCCGAGCACGCCGACGTGCAGGCGGGGCGTGTCGTCGACGAGCTTGACCGCCTCGGCCTGGCCGAGAACACGCTCATCTTCTACATCTGGGGCGACAACGGCTCCTCGGGTGAGGGTCAGAACGGGACGATCAGCGAGCTGCTCGCGCAGAACGGCATCCCGATCCCCGTGGAGACGCACATCGAGACTCTGGAGGAGATGGGCGGCCTGGACCTGCTCGGCACGCCCAAGGTGGACAACCAGTACCACGCCGGCTGGGCGTGGGCGGGAAGCACGCCGTACTCGGGGATGAAGCTCATGGCGTCCGATCTCGGCGGGACGCGCAACTCGCTGGCGATCCGCTGGCCGGCCAGGATCACCCCGGACGCGGCCCCGCGTACGCAGTTTCATCACTGCAACGACCTCGTCCCGACCATCTACGAGCTGGTCGGCATCACCCCGCCGCGCGTCGTCAACGGCATCCCGCAGGACCCGATCGACGGCACGAGCTTCGCCTACGCCTTCGACGAGCCCGAGGCCCCAGGCCGGCTGGTCACGCAGTACTTCGAGATCATGGGCAGCCGCGCGATCTACCACGACGGCTGGATGGCCTCGGCCACCGGACCGCGACTCCCGTGGGTCCCCGGACTGCCGCCGGGCATCGCGGACTGGACGCCGGACCACGACAAGTGGCGCCTCTACAACCTCGACGAGGACTGGACGCAGGCGCACGACCTCGCGGCGGAGATGCCCGAGAAGCTCGCGCAGATGAAGGAGACGTTCGCCATCGAGGCCGCGCGCAACAGCGTGTACCCCGTCGGCGGCGGGCTGTGGGTCCTGGTCTACCACCCCGAGCTGCGCATCTCGACGCCCTACCGCGAGTGGAACTTCGGCCCCGACATCATCCGGATGCCCGAGTTCTGCGCACCGGCGCTCGGCAACCGGGCCAACCTCGTGACGATCGACGCCGAGATCCCCGAGAACGCCAGCGGCGTCTTGTACGCGCTGGGCAGCTCCAGCGGTGGCCTGACCTGCTTCCTCGATGACGGGTACCTCTGCTACGAGTACAACCTGTTCATCGTGCAGCGCACGAAGATCCGCTCGGCGGAGCGCATCGCGGCCGGCTCGGCGACGATCAGGATCTCCACCGAGTACGCCGAGGTCCGGCCAGGCGGGCCGTTGAACGTCGTGCTCAGCGTCGGCGACGACGAGGTCGCTTCCGGCACCGTGCCGATCAGCGCCCCGCTGCTGTTCACCGCCAACGACTGCCTCGACATCGGCGTGTGTCACGGCGGGCGCGTCTCGCTGGACTACTACGACCGAGCGCCGTTCCCGTTCAACGGCACGATCGACAAGGTCAACGTGCGCTACACGTCCTAGCCTGCGCGGTCTTAGATGAGGTGAGTCCCGTGGGGGTGGGGTCCGTAGTTCACGAGGTCGCCGGCGCAGTAGATGTCCGCGATGACGAGCTCCTCGATGCGGCCAGTGCACTGCAGCGCCGGTAGGCCGCTGTGGTGGGTGATCACAGCCACCCTCACGCGACGCCGGACGACGCCCGCGTCGTCCGGGCGAAACGCGGCGAGCACATGAGACGGGTGCAGCCAGCAGGCAGGCTTGCCGTGCGCTACATCCAGGCACTCCCGCAACCCGCCCCGCTGCCGTCCCCGTCCACGCCGGCGTCTCGGCATGGGTTCCAGTCGTTCAACCTCTTCCTGCACCTCACCGTGCTGCAGAACGTCGTCCTGGCGGCGGTACGGACCGGCAGCGCATCACGGGCTGACGCGACCGACCGCGCACGTGAACTCCTGGCGCGTTTCGGCCTCGCCGACCGGGAGGATGATCATTCCGGCCGTCTCTCCGGCGGACAGCAGCAGGGCGTCGCCATCACCCGCGTGCTGGCGACGAACCAATATCGCCCATGGCCCTCACGCGGGTCCGGGTATCGAAAAGCTCCGCCTCGGCGGGGCTTTTCTTGTCTCTGCGCTGCGGGTAGGTTTCCCCGATGTCCACACCACCAGACGCCGCGGCACGGATCGAGAAGCTCGAAGCCGAGGTCAGCCGGCTGTCCGATCTGGTCGATGGCCTGCTCGCAAGTCAGGGGTACGGTGACCTCTCGGCAGGCGGCAAGAGCCTGCAGCAGGTCAAGGAGGAGCGCGGTGCTGGTGGCGCCCCCTCGCAGCGCCCGCCCCAGGACCTGCGGGACACCCACTGGCGATAGCCGGCTGGATCGGCGGCGGGACGAGATCGTCGGGGTCGTCCACGAGGACGCACTGCGAGGTTGTGGCGGTTGTCGGGTCTGGCAGGTCGTCAGTCGATGTGCAGTTCGAGGGCGTTGAGGCGGATCTCCTGCTCGACGATGTCGAAGCCGCGGTCCTTCACGCGAGCCTGGAGCGCGTCGAAGATGGCGACCTTCGCGTCCTCGTAGCTGCCCTTCGCCTCGATCTGTGTGGTGTCGACGAGCACGTGCCCGGCGAGCCGGCCGTCAGCCGTCAGGACCTCGATCCACGTGAACTGGGGATCCTTGGACTTCGCGTCGGTCGAGATGCCGCCGAGGGAGAGCTGATCGGACATGTGCGCTGCGGCTACCCGCGACGATCCCTGCGAACGCCCCGACTCAGCCGGCGGCCACGTTGAGGATCACCGCGAGCACGAAGGCCAGCAGGGCGACCGCCCGCAGCACCCAGCCGCGCCGGGCGCTGCCGGCGTCCAGCACCATGTCGCGGATCGCGACGATCAGCGCCGCGACCGCGATGCCGGACAGAACGACCGCCGCCGCCTTCATCGGCTACGCCGCCGGTCCGAACCAGGTGCCCAGCGCGTCACGCAGTCTCGAATCCCCGTCCTCGCCCACCCAGGCCACGTGGCCGTCGGGCCGGACGAGCACGGCCGCGGGCGCCTCGACCGCGCCGAGCACCGGCAGCTCCCAGGGCCCGTCGCACGTGGCGTCGACCACCGGCACGCGATCGGTCCACGCTCCGGCGTCCACCGCGCCCGGCGCACCGAGGTTCACCAGCACCGGCCGGGCCTCGTGGAGCAGGTCGAACACCCGCAGCGGCCCGTTGCCGGCGACGAGGTCGAGGTCCGGCATCCGCCGTCCGAGCAGCGGATGCCCCTCGCCGAGGTCGTAGTGGATGTCCAGGCCCGACATCGCCCCGGCCATGGCCTTGCGCGGCGCCTCCAGCTGCATCAGCTCGCCGACCGTGTCGCGCAGGGCCTCGCTGCGCACATCGCCACGCGACAGCGCCGTGAGCGCCATGGTCTTCTGCAGGACACGCGCCGCGACCGGGTGTCGCTCGGCGTGGTAGCTGTCCAGCAGGCCGTCGGGCGCGATGCCCTTGACCACCTGCGCCAGCTTCCAGCCCAGGTTCACGGCGTCCTGCACCCCGGTGTTGAGACCCTGCCCGCCCATCGGAGTGTGCACGTGCGCCGCGTCGCCGGCCAGCAGCACCCGGCCCTCCCGGTAGGACGCCGCCTGCCGCGCGGCGTCGGTGAACCGTGAGATCCATCTGGCGCTGTGCACCCCGAAGTCGGAGCCCCAGACGGCGGTCATCGCCGCTCTGAGCTCCGCGAGGGACGGCTCGCCGGCGCCGGCGAGGTCCTCGTCGCGGACGACGATCCCGACGTGGCCGTCGTCCAGCGGACCGATCGCGAAGACGCCCTTCTCGTCGCGGCGGATGTTGCCCACCTCGGACTCGTCGAGGATCCTGGCCTCGGCGATCAGCGAGCTGCTCGATGCGTCCCAGCCCGGGAATCCGATCCCCGCTGCCTTGCGGATGAGGCTGCGACCGCCGTCGCACCCGACGAGCCAGCCCGCGCGCAGCGTCCGCCCGTCCGACAACGCGACGTCGACGCCGTCGGCGTCCTGCGTGAAGTCCGTCAGCTCGCGCCCGCGCTGGACCTGCACACCCAGCTCCGCCGCCCAGCCTCCCAGGATCGCCTCGAAGTGGTTCTGCCACAGCGCCAGCCCGTACGGGCGGCGCGTGGGGAAGTCGCTGATGTCCAGCGGCGTCGGGAAGTGGATGACCTGCGCCGGCTGTCCCCGCGACACGAACCGCTCGCCGACGCCGCGCTGGTCGAGCACCTCGATCGTGCGCGCCTGCAGCCCACGCGACCGCACCGCGTGGACCGGTTGCGCACGTTGCTCGACGACGACCGCGTCGACCTCCGCCAGCGCCAGCTCGGCCGCCAGCATGATCCCCGTCGGACCGCCGCCGACGATCACCACCGCGTGCTCCTGCGTCCCCATCATGTGCCGCCCTTCGTCGCTTGCGGCAGGACATGATGGGGCACACGTGGGGGCTTGAATCAAGCCCCCACGTGCGGTGTACTTTGGATGTGGAGAGGGGTACGCGGCCGTCCTGCGGAGCTGCCGCTAGGGGGCGACCGAAGCGGTCCCCACGCCCTCCTCACTCAGGTAGCCCATCGCGCCGCTGATCTGCGAGCCGATTCGGCGGACGACGGGAAGCACGTCGCGCGTCAACGTCTCCGTGCTCACGCGGCTGGCGTGACAGGAGGACGCCATCGCCGCAATGCATGTGCCACTGCTGTCCCGGATCGGGACCGCCACCGAGCGCAGCCCGTCCTCCAGCTCCTGGTCCACCGCAGACCAGCCCTGCCGGCGCACGTTGCGCGAGGGTCTCCAGAAGGACCTCGACATCGGTCTCCGTGCGAGGGGTGTACGGCGACGAGGGCAGCGGCACGCAGCCGAGCCTCCTGCTCGGCCTCCGTGAGATCGGCGAGCAGCACGCGGCCCATCGAGGTCGCGTACGCGGGAAGCCGGCTACCGACGACCAGCACCGAGCTCATGATTCGCTGCGCGCCGACCCGTGCGACGAACACGATCTCCGAGCCGTCGAGGATGGTGAGCCCGACCGCCTCGTTCGTCTCTGCCGCGAGGTCCTTCATGTGGGCCTGCGCGACGTCGACGAAGCTCAGCGACGAGAGATAGGCCTGGCCCAGTGCGAGGATCCGAGGCGAGAGCTCGTACGAGCCGTTGTCGCCGCGCACGTAGCCGAGCTCCGCGAGCGTCAGCAGGATCCGGCGCGCGGCCGGGCGGCTGATCTGCGACGCATCTGCGACCTCCGCCAGGGTCATCGACCGGCCGTGGTTGTCGAACGCGCGCACGACCGCGAGGCCACGGGCAAGCGAACGGACGTAGTCACGCTCGTTGATCGTCATCGCGGTCGGCGGGCGTACCGGGCCACGCGCTCGTCGTCGAGCGAGACGCCGATCCCCGGTCCGTCCGGCACGGCGACCTGACCGTCGCGGACGCGGATGGGCGCGTCGACGACCTCGGACTCCAGCAACTCCGGGCCGATCAGCTCGCATCCTTCCTGAAGCTGTGGCAGGGAGGCGTACACGTGCAGGTTCGCTGCCGTCCCGATCGAGCTTTCGAGCATCGTCCCACCATAGAGGCGGGCACCGCAGGCGTCGGCGACGCCCGCGAGGCGCCGCAGCTCCAGCGGCCCGCCCGACTTCTGCGCCTTCAGTGACCACGCGAGCGCAAAGCCGGCGTGTGCGACAAGCAGACCGTCCTGCAGCGTCTGGACCGACTCGTCGGCCATGATCGCCACGCCGGTGTCCTCACGCAGACGTGTCAGGCCGGCGACGTTCCACGCCGGCATCGGCTGCTCGACCAGCGCGACCCCGGCTTCGGCCAGCCGTGTGCAGCACCATCGGGCGGTGAGCTCGTCCCAGGAGCCGTTGGGGTCCACGATCAGGTCGGCGCGATCGCCGAGCAGGTCGATGAGCGCAAGCGCTCGGGCGACGTCGGCCCGCGGATCGAGCGCGCCGGCCTTCAGCTTGAACCGGCGTGTGACCGGCGTCGAGCCGTTCGGCGATCTCGGCCCCCTCGCCGTCGCTCCTCGCGCGCGCTGAGGGCCCACGCCGCCGGGATGGTGGAGCGAGACAGCCCCCCCAGCAGCTGGTAGGCGGGGAGGCCGAGCGCCTTGCCGGCCAGGTCCAGGCTCGCCATCCCCAGCGCCGAGCGCGCGGCGCGCTCGGCCGGCGCCGCGCGGACGAGCACCTCATGGATGTGTTCGAGCCGGGTGGCGTCGACGCCCGACGAGCAGGGGCGCCAGATAGCAGTCGATGACCGCCTGGACCGCCTCGACCGTCGTGGTGCCCCACCACGGCCCGCCAGGCGCCGCCCCCTCCCCGAGTCCGGTGATCCCGTCCTCGCTCTCGATGCGCACGATCACGAAGCTCTGGTGGTCGGCGTCGGCTCTGGAGAACGCGTGTCGCCTCCGCAGCGGCAGGTCGACGATCTCCGTCGTGACGCTGCGGATCGTCACCGGAGACATGAGGCGATCGCGGTCAGGGCGCTCGCCCGGGTGGTCGCTGCCGAGCCGAACGGCGACGTTGTCGTCGTACGTCATCTCGCGCCCGCCCCGGCCCGGTCGTGATGGCCGGCGAAGAACGCCCGGGTCCGCCTCCAGGACTGCACAGCGGTCTCGTCGTCGTCGGCGAGCCCGCCCAGGAAGCTGTGGCCGACATCCGGATAGATCTCGAAGGTGAACTCCGTGTCGCGTCGGGCGAGTTGCTCGCAGAAGCGGCGGACACCGGCGAGATCGATGTAGTCCTGCTCTCCCCAGAACGAGAGCACCGGGCCCTCGATCGCGTCGGTCAGGTCGAGCGGGGCCGGTGCACGGGATTGCGCCCGTCGAAGCCCTCCGGGAACGCGTAGTAGGTGACCACGGCGAGGTCGCTGCGCCGGGCCGCCAGGTCGAGCGCCAGCGTCCCGCCCAGGCAGAAGCCGAGGACCCCGATCCGGTCGGTCGCGCGATCGCGCCCTGACTGGCGCATCAGCCAATCGGCAGCGGCGTCGAGGTCGTCGAGGCACTCGCGCTGGTCGAGGAGGCGCCCGCGTGCGAGCGCCTCGTCCCGCGTCCCGCGTCCGAGACTGCCGGCACGTCGCAGGTAGTCGGGGATCAGCGTCGGCGAGCCGTGACCGGCGAGATCCTTCGCGAGGCCCTGGTAGAACGTCGTGGGCCCGTAGATGTCGGTGAGGAGCAGCACCGGCATGCCGGCTGCCGTCGCTGCGCTGCATCAGACCGCCCAGCGTCCGGCCGGCCGCGACCGGCACGTCCACCGGCTGGGACGTCACGTCACCCTCGACCGGAGACGGCGCGTGGTCAGGATGGCACACCGCGACGCTCCTTCAGAGCCCCCACGCCTGCTCCTCCTGTGTATCGAGAGCCTTGAACATCCCGGTGTGGAAGACCAGCGGCTCACCGCCCTCGTACCACAGCCCCTCGACGCGCCCTATGTGCAGGACGTGATCTCCAGCCGGGTGCGAATCGCTGACCCTGCACGCAAGCTGCGCCACGGCGCCATCGACGAACGGCAACCCGGACCGCCACGTGAACGCGGGCGCCGGAGGCTCCCGGAACCGCGTCCCCGCGAAGTGCAGCGAGAGCCGCTCCTGGTCCCTGCGCAGGATCGAGATCCCGTACCGCCCAGCCTCACGGATGCAGCCGTCCATCCTCGCTCGCTCGGAGATCGAGACGAGCACCAGCGGCGGGTCGAGCGAGACCGAGGTGAACGCGTTGGCCGTCATCCCGTGGACGGCGTCGTCGAGCACCGCGCTGACGATCGTCACGCCGGATGCGAACCGCCCCACCGCAGCGCGGAGGCGGGCCGGATTCACCTCGCCCGAGTCGATCACGCGCTCGGCGCCCGTCACGTTCTGCTCACGCTGGGCAGGGCCGACACGTCGGCGGGGTTGATGAGGTCAGGCACGGTCCATCCGTTGATGTCGTACTCGGCCATCGCCTGCTCCGCGAACCCCTCGAGGGCGGCCGCCTCGCCTGTCATCTCGTGCAGCATCAGCGTCTGGAAGCGAATCGCCTCCACGTCGCCGCCGTAGTTGCGCTCGTACAGATCGTGACGGCCGGCGAACTCCGTCCCGACCGCGTCCCACAGCAGCTTCAGCAGCTTGACCCGGTCGACGGCCGGGGTGCCGTGGGACCCGCGCACGTACTGGTCGAGATAGGGCCTGATCGCGGGGTTCTTGAAGTCCTCGGCCGAGGAGTTGAGGTAGATCAGCCCGCTCGCCACGGTCTGCTCGATGATCTCGCGGACGCGGGGATAGCCGATGCCCATGAAGATCCGGTACGCCAGCCCGTAGCTGACGTTGGGCAGCACCGTGCCGCCGACCCAGGGCATCGGCGACTTCGCCATCGCGTCGGACAGGCCCCAGAACATGTTGCGCCAGCCCAGGACCTCACCGACCTGCGCCTGGATGCCGCGGAAGCCGCTCGTCCCTGTGACCTTGACGCCCTTGATCAGGCATCCGGCGATGAAGTCCAGCTTGACTGCCAGGCGGGTGCAGCCGTGGAAGGTGAAGCGGGGCAGGAAGCCCGAGCCCATCATGAAGTTGTTCGCCGCATCGGCGTCGTACAGGAAC
The DNA here is from genome assembly GCA_963837655.1 of uncultured Solirubrobacterales bacterium. Classification (GTDB taxonomy): domain Bacteria; phylum Actinomycetota; class Thermoleophilia; order Solirubrobacterales; family Solirubrobacteraceae; genus CAVVSD01. Next base: position 176,196 of record CAWIOK010000006.1, on the reverse strand, counting down.
ACGTTCTCCCAAGGCACGAGGACGCGGTCGAGCACGAGGATCGCGTCGTTCTCGTCGAAGCGCGAGGACAGCGGGTAGTCGAACGGGCTGCCCAGCACCGCGGCCTTCTGCTCGTAGGACGCGCGCGAGATCAGCTTGAGTCCCTTGGTGGCGATCGGAACGGTGAACACCAGCCCGAACTCCTTCTTGCGCAACGGCAGGCCGTAGTGCGCGACGAAGCAGTCGTTGGTGAGCGCGGAGCCTGTCGCCACGACCTTCGCGCCGCTGACGATCAGGCCGTTGTCGGTCTCCTCGACGACGTGGACGCACACGTCCCCGATCTCGTCGGCGGGGCGGTCCCTGTCGATCGGCGGATGCACGATCGCGTGATTGGCGTACGTCACGCGCTCCTGCGTCGACTTGTAGTAGGCCAGCGCGTTGCCGGCGTACTCGCCGTAGAACGCGCTGTTGGCACCCAGCGTGCCGAGGAACGCGGCCTTGTAGTCCGGCGTGCGTCCCATCCAGCCGTACACCCGGCGCTGCCACGCCGCGATCGCCTGCTGGGAGGCCACCAGCTCGTCCGCCGTGTGCGCCGACCGGAAGAACGGGTGGGTGAACCCCCCGTTCCCGGTGTCCGTCGGAACCGTCAGCACCGCGGACTCGTCGGGATCGTGCAGCGCGTCGTACAGGCGTGCTATCGAGCGGACGCTGTTCCGGAACGCGGGGTGCGTCGTCACGTCCTCGACCAGCTCTCCGTAGATGTACACCTCGCGGCCGTCCCGCAAGGACTCGATGTACTCATCACCGGTCGGCGGGCGGACCGACGTGGGGTTGGTCTCCGGTGGGGTCTCGAGGCTCTCGGTCATGGCTCTGCTCGTCCCCTTCAGGCGCTCGGAGTTGGTTGCAGTCGGAAGTCGTAGCGAAGGACGGCTGTGTCGCGACCGCCTGAACCGGCAGGCTCGATCGGGATGACCAGCTCGTCTTTGACGGCGTTCGCCGAGTCCGAGTCCAGGTACTGGTCGCCGCTGAAGTAGATCTGCGTGGTCAGCGTGCGGAACCCCTCCGCGCTCACCTTCGCGTGGATGTGCGCGGGCCGCCATGGGTGATGTCCCAGCGCGTTGAGCAGTCGTCCGGTCGGGCCCTCGTAGGGGATCGTGTAGGGCACCGGCTGGACCGTCTGCAGCGCGAACTGCCCGCGCTCGTCGGCGTGGAACCGTCCGCGCAGGTTGAAGTCCGGCTGATCGCCGTGGATGTTCGAGTACGTCCCCGGGACGGTCGCGTCCGAATGCCACACATCCAGGAGCGCCCCTGCGATCGGTGCCCCGTCGGGGCTTGTGACGCCGCCGGTGAACAGGAGCGGCTCGCCCGGCTCATCCGGTCGCCGCGGCATCACGCACGGTGGCTCCAGGAGCGGCGCGCCAGGCACGTAGTAGGGCCCCTCGATCGCGCTCGGTGACGCGCTGCTCGTCCTGCTCGCAGACTGGTCCACAGCCGCTTCGAACAGCGCGTCCAGCAGCAGCGGCACCTCTCCGCTCGCGCCAACGTCCAGCAGGAACGCTGCCGCCGCGTGGAACTCCTCGTAGCTGACCCCGCGCTCCAGGATCGTCCGCCGCACCTCGTCAATCAGGGGCTGGACGACCTCGACAGCGCGCGGATCGGCAACGATCGCCCCGAAGTCTGGCACCGCCGTCTTCGTCGCCACGACCTACCTCCTTACGCACAGCGTACAAAGTGTCCGCATACCGTACCAGCGGCTCCGCGCGGCTGCAAGCCCCGTAGCCGCCGTGCGGGAGCAGCCCGACCGCCGAGGCGGGCGACCATCCTCAGCACCGGACGGCGGCGCCATGCACGGCTCGTCGCGCGCAGCGAGCGCGCGTCCCGGCGCTACGGGCGCGATCGCAGCAGCGCGCCAGGCAGCCTGGTCAGTGGTGCGATCGCCCTCGGGCTGAGGTTCTTCCCTACGGAGACTGGGGTGGCTTGCACCCTCAGCCTCCGATCTAGCGGACCCGCAGGTCGACCTCCGCGGCCACGTAGTCCGATGCCGTGGCCCGCGCGGTCATGGACGAGCCGCGGCCCTTCACGACGATCCGGGCGAACCCGAGCTTGTTCGTCGCGGCGCTCTCCCCGCCGAGGCGCACGCGCGCGCCCTGCACAGCATCGCCCGCGTCGGTCACCTTGAACGTGATCGTGTTCGCCTCGGCGTCGTCCAGGCGGCCGGAGACGCGGGCGAGGGTCAGGCCCGGGAGCACGTGGCGCACGTAGGTCGCCGTGTTCTCGGACGTCCCGAGCGAGAACGACGTGTACAGGTCGAGCTGGCTGGCCTCGTCGGACATGCCGTCGACCGCGTAGGCCGACTGCGCGCCGGTCGGCGCTCCCGCCTCGACGACCGCGCCCCAGCGGGTCACCCCGGGGTTGGAACGACGGGCGAACACGACCGCGTCCCCGTCGATCCGGTCGGTCCAGGAGACCCAGAGCCGGCCCTGGGGCGTCACGGTGACCGTCGCGTAGCTGTTCACCGAGGAGCGGCCGACCCGGACCGCCGAGGGCGAGCCCACCTTCCAGACGCGGATCTTGTTCAGGAGCGACGTTCCGGTCGGATAGGCGACGTAGTAGTCCTGGGCATTGACGCCGCCGTCGCGCAGCGTGATCGGCGTCCGCGCGCTCATCCCGAACGTCATCCCGCCCGTCTGCGGCATGCGGACCGGTGCGGACGTCTCGGTGCCGTCCAGGCTCATGCGCACCGCGTAGACCCCGGGCGCGGCGCTGTTGTTGGAGTACCACGCCATCCCCAGGTCCGACCCGGAGGCGAGACCTGGGTCGTAGGCGTTGGGCGCGGACGGGTGGGGCAGCACGGGGACGTCGGCGCTGAGGCCGGCGTGCGTGTACAGGCCGAGCGTGCTCGCCCAGGCCTGCTGGAAGCCCGCCGCTCCGTTGAACGCGGCGCTCACCGCGCTGCCGTAGGACAAGGTGCCCGGCGCGACGATCGAGGCGGGGTCGACGGTCCAGGTCTTCCCGTCGTCGGTCGACGAGGCGCTGTTGAGCTCGTTGTTGGGGTCGCTGGAGTCGGTCGTGTGGATGCCGCCGAAGAACAGGCGGGTGGTGCCGGTCAGGCCGCCGCGGACGATGGCCGGGTTGGCCAGCGTCGCCCACTCGGCGGCGACGGTCCCCGTCGCACCGACCTTCGAACCCGCCACGCGCGTGACGAACAGGCTCTGCGTCGAGGGTGTGGTCCGGCGCGTCCAGGCGACGCTGGTCGACGCATCCCGGTTGTAGGCCAGGCCGACCTGCTCGGCTGATGTGCCGTCCGGGGTCGTCACCCGCGCCCATGGTGCTGCTGCGGCCGGCGCGGCCAGCGTGAGACCGGCGAGGAGGACGGCGGGCACGACGAGGCGGGAACGCATCAACACTCCAGAATCGAGGACCGTTCGGACCCTAGTCAGGCGGTGCAGCCCGACGCAACCGCCCAAAGGGGTCGGCCGTTCGCCGGCTCACCGAAGGTCACAGGTCCAGCACCACGTCGTCGCGTGGCTGGGAGCAGCAGATGAGCGTGCTCCCGGCGGCGGGCGGCTCGACGGGCTCGGGGGTGTAGTCGACGGCGCCGTCGACGAGCGTGGTCTCGCACGTGTGGCAGACGCCGGTGCGGCACGACCAGCGGACGGGGACGTCGCATGCCTCGGCGAGCTCGAGCAGGCTCGTGTACTCGCTGCTCCACGGGATGGCGAGGCTGCTGCGGGCGAACTCGATCGTCGGGCCGCTCCCGGGCGTGCCGGGGGGTGGGTGGGGCGTCCGCGCCGGTGCCGCGGCGATGCCCGGCGTCACAGCGGCAGCGGGCCCGAAGGGCTCGGTGTGGATCCGCGCTGCGTCGATCCCGGTCGCCGCGAGACCGGCGCTGATCTCGTCCATGAACGCGGCCGGGCCACACACGTACGCCTCGGCATCCTCGGGCAGTTGCAGCTCCGCGAGCACCGACGCGGTCAGGCGGCCCGCGCTGTCGTAGTCGCGGCCTTGGACGTCGTGCGCGCCGGGGCGGCTGAAGGAGACATGGGCGGATGCGTTCGGGAGCTCCGCGAGGAGGGCCCTGGTCTCCGCGGCGAACGGGTGGTCCCGGCTGCTACGCGCGCCGTGCACCCACCAGATCTCCCGGTCGGACCGCTCGCGCGCCAGTGCCTGGAGCATCGCGAGCACCGGGGTTGCGCCGATCCCGGCGCTGATCAGCAGCACGGGCGCGTGCGTCCCGTCCAGGATGAAGGTGCCGCGGGGTGCTGCGACGTCGAGCTGGTCGCCGACCGCGAGACGCGTGTGCAGATAGCCGCTGGCGACGCCGTCGTGCTCGCGCTTGACGGTGATCCGGTAGAAGCCCTCGCCAGGGGGTCCTGAGAGGGAGTAGTTGCGAAGCACCGGTCTCTGGTCCTCGTCGGGCCGGACTCGCAGCGTCAGATACTGACCTGGTTGCGCGCCGTCCACCGATGCGCCGTCGGGATCCTCGAGGCGGATCGAGAGCATCGAGTCGCTCTCCGGCGTCAGCGCGGTGACCGTCAGCCGACGGAAGCCGGCCCATGCAGGAGGTGGGCTCGTGATCGCGAGGCCGGCGTTGCCGCCACCCGGCTCGCCGTCCAGCAGGGCTCGGAACGAGGTCTGCCAGCCAGGGCTGAGGGCCGGGATCCGAAGTGCTCGGAGGAGCTGCTGACGTGCGTGTCCGGGGAGGTACAGCAGTCCGTCGACCTCGGCGACGGCCATCGCCTCCGGGCCGGACGCGACCTTGGCGATGTCGTCGCCCGCCGCCACCTCGCCCTCCTCGAGCACCCGGAAGTAGAAGCCCGGGCGCCGATGCGAGACGAGCAGCGCGGGGATGCGCGGGTCGTTCATGCGCAGCCCGACGCGGTAGCAGGTGACGCGCGGCTGCGTGACCTCGAAGGTGGCCGTGCCGATCCGGTAGCGGTCGCCGATGCAGACCTCATCGTCGCCGAGCCCTTCGACGGTGAAGTTCTCACCGAACTGGCCAGGGACCAGGTCGGTGCGTCCGAGCTCGCGCTCCCAGTACCGGTAGGAGTCGGCCTGGTAGACGAACACGGCGCGCTGCTCGCCGCCGTGCCCCCCGAGATCGCCCTGACCGTCTCCGTCGAGGTTGAGCCGTCGCACCGCGCACGGCCCCGCGACGGGATCCTTGAAGACGCCGGTGAAGACGGTCCGCCCTTGCCAGGGCACGTCCCGTGGCATGCCGACGTTGACGGACAACAACGTCCCCACCGGATGGTCGCCAGACATGGTCCGCGCAGTATCGCTCACCAGACCGGCATCATCGACTCCGGGTAGCGCGAGCCGTGGGCGCCGCCGGGCAGGATCGCCTCGATGCGCTCTAGGTCTCCGGTGGTCAGCTCCACATCGGCGGCGCCGACGTTCTCCTCGACGCGCGTCGCGCTGCGGGTCCCGGGGATGGGGACGACGTCGTCGCCCTGCGCGAGCAGCCACGCGAGCGCGAGCTGTGCGACGGTGACGTCCTTCTCGGTGGCGAGCTCGGTGATCTGCTCGACCGCGGTGACGTTCTTCTCGTAGTTGCCGGGCTGCCAGCGCTCCGACCAGCTGCGCATGTCGTCGGCGGGGGTACTCGACGGCGGGCTTGAAGTCGCCGGTCAGGAAGCCGCGCCCGAGCGGCGAGTACGCGACGAAGCCGATGCCGAGCTCGCGCAGCACGGGCAGCACGGCGTCCTCGACCGCCCGCTCGAACAGCGACCACTCGGTCTGCAGGACGGAGACCGGGTGGACGGCATGGGCGCGGCGGATCGTCTCCGGGCCCGCCTCGCTGAGGCCGAAGAAGCGGACCTTGCCTGCGTCGACGAGCTCCCCGACCGTGCCGGCGACCTCCTCGATCGGCACGTCGGGGTCGACCTGGTGCTGGTAGAGGACGTCGATGTGACCGGTCCCGAGGTACCGCAGGCTGTTCTCGGTGACCTCGCGAATGTGTTCGGGTCGGCTGTCGAGGACCGTGCCGACCTTCGCGAGGTCGGACAGGTCGAAGCCGAACTTGGTGGCGATGGCGACCTCGTCGCGGAAGTCCTTGACGGCGCGGCGTCGCCCTCTACGACGAGTACCTCGCCCGCCCCGAGCTGATCCGGCTCGCCAGCTGAGCCCGGGTCGAGCGCACGCCGACCGGCGATCTGCTCGGGCAGTTCGTGGGGATCGACAGGAGCAAGCTCGAGTCGATCGCCGCCGCGCAGGCCCGCGGCCTCGCCGACCCCACCCTGGATCCGCGCGACGTGTACGCGCTCGTCACGGCCGTCTCGATGACGTGGTCGCCTGCCAGCGTGCTGGTCGCGGCCAGCCGCGACGACGACGCGGCCGAGCACGATCACCGGGGCGCGCTGCTCTCCGAGATCGTCGGGCGGATGCTCTGCGCCGGCGGCTGACGGCCGGTCAGGCCTCCGGCAGTCGAAGCACGGCCTCGGGCACCCAGATCGTCTCGTGCCAGCGCGCCGGGTCCCAGCGGCCGAGGCCCAGGGTGCGCGACCCGACGATCTCCAGGCGCACCCAACCGCCGAGGCGCTCCGCCGCCTCCGTGATCAGCGCGGTCGCCGTCTCGCGGTCGGTGCCCATGGCCTCCAGCGCCCCGATCGTGGCCGGCTGACGCATCTGCACGAACCCGAGATCCGTCCGTCCGATGCCGCGGTTCGCCGGCTCCGTGAGCAAGCGCAGCGCGTCCTCCATGTCCGGCGGGCTAGTCAACTCGCCCGGAGTCGATCGGCGCGCTCCAGCAGCACGGCGCGACCGTACGCAACCGAGCGCAGACGTGCCAACTCACCGATGTCCGGCTGATCGCGCTGGGATCCCCTCGGTCTCCAGAGGCCAGCCCCAGACGCGGCGCAGCGACGCGCCCAGGATCAGCTCCTTGTCGGCGGGCCCGAGCTCGTCGGTCGCGCGGATGACGTCGACGGTCTCACCGTAGTCGTGCTCGAACACCGTCTGGTCGCTGCCCCACATGAGTCGCTCAGGGCCGAAGGCCGCGATCACGCGGTGCAGGTGCGGCCACGTGTCGGCGTGCGGGGAGCGCTCGCGTGAGAGCAGCGGGATCGAGGTGAGCTTCACGGCCACCTGCTCGAACCGGGCGAGCTCGAGCAGCCCGTCGAGCTCGGCGAAGGGGTCGCGGTAGGCGGGGTCGAGCATCGGGATCTCGAACAGCCCGAGGTGATCGATGATGAGCGGGAGGCCCGGGAACCGGCGGGCGATGCGCGCCTGCAGATCGAACCGACGCGGGGCGTTGACGCAGACACGGAGGCCGGCGCGCTCGGCTGCTGCAAGCATCCGGTCGTCGGCGCCGGCCAGGAACCGGTCGATCGCGGCGGTCGCCGTCAGGGCGAGACGCAGGCCGACGAACGCCGGATCCGCGCCCCACGCGGAGAGGGCGTCCTCGATGTCGTCACGGCTGGAGTCGACGCGGCCCACGACCCGGAATCGCTGAGGATGTCGGCGGTACGCGTCGACCGAGTAGGAGGTGTCGTAGCCATGGATGGCCGGCGACACGACGAGTGCTCCCTGCACCTGCTGCGCGTCCATCTCGGCGAGCATCGCCTCGGTCGACCCGTGGGAGACGCGCGCGCGGAAGCGGCCGATCATGCCCGCCTGCGCAGGGTCGGCGTACAGGGCCTTGTCCCACGGGTAGGGAGCCGCGTCCTCCGTGTACAGATGGACCTGGGCGTCGACGATGTCGAGCATCGTGCTCTGTATAGAGGACCCCGCACCCCGGAGGCCGACGGCACGCCGCTTCGACCGGGCGTCGTTCAAGGTCCGCGGGGGAGGAGCCGATGAGAGGGCTGTCAGGCAGCGACGGCACCCCGAGGCGAGACCTCTTACAGACGTCCCCTCTCCAACCACACCGCCCGGTCTCCTGATGCCCGAAGCCCGCCTCTGAGCGGGCTTCCGGCGTTCGGGGCCGGTTCGGCAGACGACACCGGGAGTTGCACCGGAAATCGGACTCCGGGTCTAAGACGCGACTTCAGATGTGGCGTCCGAACATGTCTCGTAGGCGACCCCGTCCCAGCGGGTGGTTGCCCGGTTCCTGGCACCGCACTTACACTGCGGGTGTCGCGCTGAAGAGATCCCGCCGCGCCGCGCCGCTGCGGTACCGGTCAACACCCGAGTGAGACGGACGCCATGACGCACCCTGAGCAGCCCGCACGGATCATGCCTGCGTTGGCTTCGGGATCGGTCTTCGCCGGGTACCTGATCGAAGGCGTCCTGGACCGTGGCGGCATGGGGGTCGTCTACCGGGCACAGGACCCCGACCTGGATCGCCGCGTCGCGCTGAAGATCATCGCGCCGGAGCACACCCAGGACCCGACCGCCGTGGCGCGGTTCAAGTCCGAGGCGCGTCTGGCCGCCTCGCTCGAGCACCCCAACATCGTCGCGATCCATCGCGGGGGCGAGCTGGACGGCGTGCTGTATCTCGCCATGCAGTTCATCCCCGGCACGAACCTGCGCATGGTCATCGGCCGTGGCCCGCTCGCACTCTCGCGCGTGGCGGACATCACGACCCAGATCGCGAGCGCGCTCGACGCCGCCCACGCGCGCGGCCTCGTCCACCGTGACGTGAAGCCGGGGAACATCCTCGTCTCCGGCGAGGGTGACCACGAGCACGTCTACCTCACCGACTTCGGGCTCACCAAGCGGCTGGGCTCCACCGGCGACCTCACCCGTCCCGGCGGCTGGGTCGGCACCCCCGACTACGTCGCGCCGGAGCAGATCCAGGGTCACGAGATCGACGGCCGCGCGGACGTCTACTCGCTCGGCTGCGTCGTCTACGAGATGCTCACGGGCAACGTCGCGTTCCCGCAGGGCACAGACGTTGCGAAGCTGTGGGCGCACGTCAGCGACCCCCCGCCGCTGCCGAGGACGCAGCGCCCGGAGCTCGTCGAGGAGTTCGACGCGCTCGTCGCGCGGGCGACGGCCAAGGATTCCGCAGGATCGCTTCCAGAGCGCCGGGGCGCTGGCGACGGCCGTCCGCGAGGCGGTCGCCGCGCAGGCGGTCGCGGACCAGCGCCGTGCCATGCCCGACACCGTCGGGGGCGACACGTTCCCGCCCACGGTGGTCGGCGCGCTGCCCCAGACGTCCCCGCCCCCGGCGCCCGTCGAGCCGTCGCACGTCGCGGCTGTCTTCCCGGACGCGCCGGACCCGGCGCCGGTCGCGCCCGCGGTGCCGCAGCCCGCGGCGGCGGCGCCGATCGCCGCGGCCGCAGCCGCCGGCACGCCCCCATCCCCGCCGATCCCGCCAAGCTCCCCCGTCGCGCAGGGAGGCCCGCCCGGCGGGCCTGGGCGCGACACGAGCACCTCGCGATCGCGGCGCGGGCCGATCATCGCGGGACTCGCGTTCGTCGTGCTCGCGGTCGCCGCCGTGGTCGTCCTGATGGGCGGTGGGTCCTCGAACGACGAGAAGCCCGCGACACCCGCGGAGACCGGGGAGCTGGCCAGCGCCCCGCTCGGGCCGGTGCCGACCAACCGCGTGACCGGCAAGGGCGACGTCAAGGTGACGCTGAACGGCAACACGGCGACGGTCGACCTCAAGACGACCGGGCTCGTCAACGCAGCGCATCTGATGCACATCCACGCGGGCGGGCAGGGCACCTGCCCGGACAAGTCCGTCGCGCAGGACTACGACGGGCACCTCGCGATCGGCACCCACAACGGGGCGCCGTTCTACGGCCCGGTGGTCACCTCCCTGACGATCAAGGGCAGCACGAGCAAGAACCAGCTGCTGAACTTCGCCGACTTCCCGTTCACCGGCACGATCAACTACAAGCGCAAGATCGACGTCGGACCCGTCGTCGCCGCGGAGATCCAGGCCGACAACGCCGTCGTCGTCGTGCACGGCATCGACTACAACAAGAACAACATCTACGACAACGTGCTCGATCGCAGCGACCTGAGCCGCCGCTACACGAACGAGTCCACCGCGCCGGCGTTGTGCGGCTCGCTCGTGGCGAAGCAGGCCTCGGGCGATCAGAAGACCGCCGCCGCCCGGTCGACCACGTACTCCGCAACCCTCGTCGTCGACGGGCCTCAGAACCCGGCCTGGCGTCAGCCCAGCGAAGACTCCTGGCAGTTCCTCTGCCACCTCGGCGGAGCGGTGGCCACGACGTTGTGAGCTCCGGTCGCGCCCGCCGGGAGAGCGTGGCGGATCGTCGTCTCACGCTGCTCTTCGCCGTCGGCGCGATCGTCGCGCTCATCGTGCTCGTGATCGCCCTGGCCACCCGGTCGTCCGGCGCGACGAAGCACCCCGCGCCCCCTCCGGGGACGATCCACATCGGGAGCTCGAAGTACGGGCCCGTCCTCGTCGACGCCCAGGGCCACACGCTCTACCTCTTCGTGGCCGACACGCACGGACGCAGCACCTGCAACGGCTCGTGCGCGAAGGTGTGGCCGCCGCTGCGGGTGTCCGCGAGCACCAAGGCGGGCGCGGGCGTCCTGCCGGCGCTCCTCTCCAGCGTCCCGCGTGGCGACGGAACCAAGCAGGTCGTCTACCACAGGCACCCGCTCTACACGATGGTCGCGGACAAGACGCCGGGGCAGTTCGCGGGGCAGGCGTTCCTCGGGACCTGGTTCGTGGTCTCGCCCCACGGCAACGCGCTGACGGGGGGCGTCAAGCCGAGTACCGGCGGCTACTGAGCGCCCGCCGCGCGCGAGCGCGGCCGCTCAGGGCATGAAGACGATGCGCCGACCGGGCGCCACCGGCGCGTCCCAGACGGCCTCGACCTCGCTGAGCGGGAGCGGGGCCGCGTTGACGGTGGGCGTGCCGGCCGTGATCTCGGCGGCGAGGCCCGGAAGCTCGGCGACGATCGCGGCGGTGGTGACCGAGCCCTGGCCGCTGCCCATGATCCGCAGGTTCGCCGCGCGCAGCGCGGCCGACGGGAGGACGAGGTCCGGCCCGGCGACCGAGCCGATCTGGATCCAGTCGAGTGGCCGGCTGCGGTCGTGGCGGCGGGTGACGATCGCACGGATGGCGAGCTCGGCAGGGGTGCCCCAGAGGTAGTCGATGACGATGTCGACGCCCGCCGCGGCCGCGCCGAGCTCGTCGTCGTCGAGTGAGACCGTGACGTCGGCGCCGAGACCCGCGAGCGCCGCGAGGCGCTCGGCGTCGCGGCCGGCGCCGATCACGTGGCCGGCGCCGAGGTGCTTGGCGATCTCGACCGCCATCTGCCCGGCGTTGCCGGTGGCGCCCAGGACGAGCACGCGCTGCCCGGGTTGGACGGCGATCCGCCTGCGCAGCGCGATCCACGACGACATCGCCGGGTTCATCGCCGCCGCGATCGTCGCCGCATCGCTGCCGGCAGGCAGCGGGACGCTGCGGCGCGCGTCGACGACGGTCTGCTCGGCCATCGAGCCGAGCGTGGTGTCCGGGAGCACGAAGTACACGAGCCGGCCGTCGGGCGTTCGGCCGACGCCGTCGACGCCGGGGATCAGCGGCAGCTCGTCGCTGCTGGAGTAGCGCGAGCCGTTCGCGCCCGAGCGCACGCGAGGGTGCAGGCCGGCGGCGAGGACGTCGACGACCAGGCGGTGTCAGGGCTGCTCGATGCGCTGCCGGCACGGGACGGCGCGCCCGGGGCCGGCAGCAACGGGCATGATCGGGCGATGTCCGTCATCAAGGTCGCATCCGTCGCGGTCCTGGACCGCGGGAGCGGGATCCGCACCACGCCGCTGGTCACCCGGGTCTCGGTCGACCACGCCGGGATCGTCAGCGGGATCAGCAGCTACCCGAAGGGCGAGGGCGCGCCGCTGCACACCCACAACTGCGACGAGCAGGTCACGCTGCTGGAGGGCGTCGGCGAAGTGGAGATCGACGGCGCGGTGACGCCGCTCGTCCCCTACGACAGCACCTACATCGCCGGCGGCGTCGAGCACGCGTTCCGCAACACGGGCGAGGACCCGATGGTGATCCTGTGGATCTACACCTCCGACCACGTGACCCGGACGTTCTCCGCGACGGGCGAGACCGTCGAGCACCTGTCGGCACAGGACCTCATGGGAACCGCGTAGCTACGCTCCGCCGGCAAGGCTGAAGCTGACAATCGCACGGGGGAACACGCATGCCGAAGCCCACCATCGTCCTGGTCCACGGAGCATGGGCCGACGGGTCCAGCTGGAACACGGTGTCCTCCGAGCTTCAGAGTCAGGGCTTCACGGTCCTGACGCCGCCGAACCTCCTGCGAGGGGTGGCGCCGGACGCGGAGTACGTCGCGTCCTTCCTCGCCCAGCGCACGACCGGTCCTGTCGTGCTGGTCGGCCATTCCTACGGCGGCTTCGTCATCACCAACGCGGGCACCGGCGGCGGTGACGTGAAGGCGCTGGTCTACGTCGACGCGTTCGTGCCTGAGGAGGGGGAGACGGTCTTCCAGATCCTGGGCGGCTCCGGGTCGGCGCTCGACGTGCCCGATCCGACGGCCGTCCTCGACATCGTCGGCTACCCGGGCGCACCGGAGGGTGACGCCGAGGCGTTCCTGAAGCCCGACACGGTGCACGACTTCTTCGCGCAGGACCTGGCCGAGGCGGACCGGTGGCTGATCGCGGCGAGCCAGCGGCCGATCACGCTGAGCGCCAACACCACGCCGTCCGGCGCGGCCGCGTGGAAGTCGCTGCCGAGCTGGGCGGTGGTCGGGACGGAGGACAAGGTCATCCCGCCCGACACGCAGCGCTCCATGGCGGAGCGGGCGGGCGCGGCGATCACCGAGGCGGCCGGCTCGCACGTGTCGATGGTGTCGCACCCGCAGGTCACGATCGACGCGATCCTGGCCGCGGTCGAGGCCGTCGGCGACTGACGCGGGCCCTCAGCGGCCCGCGGTCACCGCCTGCAGCGCCTGCAGCGACTCGCTGACGAGCTCGGACAGCTCCCGCGGGTCGGCTGCGGAGACCCAGCGCTCGAACGCGCTTCGGAAGACGGCGATGGCCGTGTCTGCCGTCACGCTCGCCGACAGCTGCTCGACGCCGCGCGCGCGAAGGCCCTCGGCGAGCGCCGCGGCGACCGACGCGAGCTTCACCAACTCGCGCTCCTGGAGCTCCGCGTTGGCGGCGATGACGGCCTGGCGCCGCCGTGCGAACTCGTGACGTCCGTCAAACCAGCCGCCGACCGTCTCCAGCGTCACGACGATCGCATCCATCGGCGCCGCGGACTCCGGGGCGGAGGCGAGGCCGTCCACGAACAGCTGCTTGAACTCCTCGCCGCCGCTGAACAGCACTTCGCGCTTGTCGGAGAAGTACCGGAAGAACGTGCGCTTGGTGAGGCCCGCCCGCTTGGCGATGTCGTCCACGGTGGTCTGCTCGAAACCGCGCTCGCCGAAGAGGTCCAGCGCCGCCTGCGCGAGGCGACCGCGCGCGTTGGGCTCCCATCGGGTCACGACGTGGGATCATAGTCATGGCACCGGGTGACATGCGGTGGTAGAGTGATGACACCAAATGTCATCGACCGCTCGCCGCACCCCCTGGCGGCGAGGCAGGTCGGTCACCTGGAGGTCTTCTCATGCGTGTCTTCGTCACCGGCGCCACCGGCTGGATCGGCTCCGCCGTCGTCCCCGAGCTCATCGACGCCGGCCACCAGGTCGTCGGACTCGCCCGCTCCGATGCCTCGGCTGCCGCTCTCGACGCGGTCGGCGCGCAGGCGCAGCGCGGCTCGCTCGACGACCTCGACGTCCTGCGCTCCGCCGCCGCCGCGTCCGATGGGGTGATCCACCTCGCGTTCAAGCACGAGGAGGCGTTCTCGGGCGACTTCCCCGGTGCCGCCGATGCGGATCGCCGCGCCATCGAGACGCTCGGCGCCGAGCTCGCGGGCTCCGGCCGGCCGCTCGTCATCGCCTCGGGGCTGGCAGGGCACACCCCCGGCCTCGTCGCGACGGAGCGCGACGCGCCCGATCCCAACTCGGTCGCCGGGCACCGTGCCCTCTCCGAGCGGACCGCGCTCGCCCTCGCCGAGTCCGGCGTGCGCTCCTCGAGCGTGCGGCTCTCGCCGACCGTGCACGGCGAAGGGGACCACGGCTTCATCGCCTCGCTCGTCGGCGTCGCGCGCGACCAGCAGATGTCGGGCTACATCGGCGACGGGACCAACCACTGGGCCGCCGTGCACCGCAGCGACGCCGCGCGCCTGTTCCTCCTGGCGCTGGAGTCGGCCCCGGCGGGATCGGTGCTGCACGGAGCCGCCGAGGAAGGCGTCCCGATGCGCGCGATCGCCGAGGCGATCGGCCGGCAGCTCGACCTGCCGCTCGCGTCCATCTCCCCCGACGACGCCGGCGAGCACTTCGGCTGGCTCGGTGGCTTCCTCGGGCTCGACATCCTGGCGTCGAGCGTGCTGACCCGCGAGCTGCTGGGCTGGCATCCGACGGGACCGACGCTGCTCGAGGACCTCGAGCACGGTCGCTACACCCGCGCGCTGGCCGTCTGACCGATGGGACGCGGGCCGTCCGCTCCGTAGCATCGCTGCGATGAGGCGACGTGGAGTGGCCGTCCTGGCGTGCCTGTGCTCGCTCGCGGCCGGGGTCGATGCCGCCGACGCGCGGACAGTGGGGCGGGGCACGGCAGGCAGCTGCACGTCGGCGGCCGTGGTGGCCGCCGTGCGTGCCGGCGGGACGATCCGGTTCTCCTGTGGGACGCGCCCGGTGACCATCCGGATGCGCGCGACGGCCAAGGTGCGCAACACGCGGCGCGACGTGGTGCTCGACGGAGGCGGCAAGGTGACCCTGAACGGCGACGGTCGCCACCGCATCCTCTACATGAACACCTGCGACCGCTCCCTCGTCTGGGCGACGCCGCACTGCCAGGACCAAGCGACGCCGCGTCTGGTCGTCCGCAACCTCACGTTCGCCAACGGCAACTCGACGGGCGAGGACGTCGACGGGGGCGGCGGCGGTGCGATCTTCGCGCGCGGAGGCCGGCTGACCATCGACCGCTCGACGTTCACCGGCAACCGCTGCGACCGCCAGGGCCCCGATACCGGGGGCGGCGCGGTCCGCGCGCTGTCGCAGTACCGCAACCTCCCGGTGCGGGTGACCCACAGCCGGTTCATCGGCAACGTCTGCAGCAACGGGGGTGCGCTGAGCAGCATCGGCGTGTCGTGGAGCGTCCGGGGCAGCAGGTTCACAGCGAACCGCGCGGTGGGCAACGGCGCGAACCCGGCGCGGGGCGGCACGCCCGGCGGCGGCAGCGGCGGCGCCATCTACAACGACGGCAACCGCTACGTGCTCACGATCACCGACAGCCAACTGACCGGCAACCGGGCAGTGGAGGGTGGCGGCGCGGTCTTCTTCGTGAGCAACGACCGCACCGGCACGATGGCGATCACCGACAGCGTGCTGGAGCGCAACACGAGCGGCGGGTTCGAGACGCGAGGCCTGCCCGGCATCTTCTTCCTGGGCGCCGCGCCGCCCGCGATCACGCGCTCCGTCCTTCGCTGAGCGGCGATCGTCAGCCCTGCGGCTTGGGCCCTCGCATCCGCGTCGCGCGCACGACGATCCCGACGAACGGCAGCAGGATGATCACGCCGATGATGGCTCCGACGATCCCGCCCCAGTCGAAGACGTCCGTGTCGCCGATCCCGAGCCACGCGGTGAAGATCAGGTAGCCCAGCGCGGCACCGGCGAGCCCGAGCAACAGCGAGAACCCCCACGACTTCGGGCCGCTCAACCCGCTCCACATGTCCGGCACCAGCAGGCGGCCGATCGTTCCGGCCACCAGACCCAGCAGCAACGCCCCGATCATGCGAACCCCTCCTCGCCGTTGGCTCTCCCGTGTTCATACACCCTCGGGACCCTCCTGGTCACTCAGCGCACGGTGCGCAAGAACGCGCGCACGTCCTCCTGCAGCAACTCCGGCTCCTCGAGCGCAGCGAAGTGCCCACCGCGCGGCATGTCGGTCCAGCGCGTCACGGCGAACCGCGCCTCGGCCCAGTGCCGCGGGACCCGCCACGGCTCGTCGGGGAAGCTCGCGATCCCGGTCGGCACGCCCACGCGGGGGAAGAACATGCCCTCAGGGTCCTGCCAGGTCTCGAAGTACGACCGCGCGGCGCTCGCGGTGCTGTTCGGCGCCCAGTAGAACATGAGGTTCGTCAGCAGCGTGTCCATCCCGAACGTCGCGATGGCGTCGTCGTCGCCGCTCCACGCCCGGAACTTCTCGAGGATCCAGGCGGCCAGCCCGGCCGGCGAGTCCGACTGGGCGACGGTGAGCGAGTCGGGCTTGGTCCCCTGGATCTGCGCGTACGCGAACTGGGTGGCGTCGAAGGCGGTGCGCCGCGCGATCGCCTCCTCGTCCTCGGGGCCCGGCTCCTCGGGCGGTCGGGCGAGCAGGAAGTTGAGATGGATGCCGGCGAGCGCCTCGGGATGCAGCGAGGCGAGGCGGGCGCTCACCAGCCCGCCGATGTCGCCGCCCTGCGTGCCGTAGCGCTCGTATCCGAGCCCCTCGGTCATGAGGGTGTGGAACGCCTCCGCGATGCGGGTCAGGCCCCAGCCCGGCTGCGCGGGTGCTCCGCCGAACCCGAAGCCGGGCAGCGTGCCGACGACGACGTCGAACGCGTCCGCGGGGTCGCCGCCGTGCGCTCCGGGGTCGCTCAGGGGTCCGATGAGGCCCTGGAACTCGACCGGGGACCCCGGCCAGCCGTGCAGCAGCAGCAGCGGCATCGGCGCCGGCCCGACGCCGCGCACGTGCCAGACGTGGAGGTCGACGCCGTCCACCGGCACCAGGAACTGCGGCCAGGCGTTGAGGCGCGCCTCGTGGGCGCGCCAGTCGTACGTGGTGCGCCAGTGGTCGCAGAGCTCCCGGACGACCGCGACGTCGGCGCCGTACCGCCATCCCTGGCCGGGAATGGGCGTGGGCCAGCGCGTGCGCTCCAGCCGGGAGCGAAGGTCGGCGAGCACGTCGTCGGGGACGTCGATGCGGTGGGGTGTCGCGTGCATGCGCGCCGCGATCTTCTCAGCCTGGGACCGGGCGGGCTGAGATGCTGCAGGCCTCATGACGATCATCGACGCCCAGCTGCACGAGCCGGCCGTGGCCGGCGACCTCGAAGGATTGGACCGGGAGACCCGGTACCGGCTGATGCTCGACGTGGAGCTCGGCTACATGGACGCCGTCGGCGTCGACAAGGCCGTGCTCTTCCCGATCGACGACGGCTGGGGGCTGTGGGCGCGGGCCCAGGTGCCCGATCGGTTCGCCGTGGTGTCGATGGTGACGCCGGCCGCGGTGCCGGGCGGCATCGATGCCGACGATCCGGGGCTCGCCGAGCTCGTCGCGCAGCGAGCCGCGGCGGGCGAGGTCGTCGGCATGCGCGCGATGCACACGCTGCCCGGCCATCTGCTGTCCGACCGTCCCGACGACGGGCCGGTCTGGACCTCGGACATCGACATGTACGAGCCGCTCATGGAGGCGTGCATCGCCACCGGGCTCCCGATGTTCATGTCCACCGCGGGCGCGCTCGACGGCCCGGACGAGGTGGCGCGGCGCCATCCCGACCTGGTCGTGGTCGTCGATCACCTCGGGATGCGCCAGAACCCCACGTTCGGCCTGGACTCGCCGCCGTTCCGCGACCTGCCGGCCCTGCTCGCGCTGGCCGACCACCCCAACGTCCGGGTCAAGGTCTCCGGCGTCCCGACGCTGTCCGCCGCCGGCTATCCGTTCGAGGACCTCTGGGAGAGCCTCGACCAGGTGGTTGCGGCGTTCGGCGCCGACCGCCTCATGTGGGGATCGGACATCTCGCGCGTCATGGGGCGGGCGGGGACGATTCGGCTCGCGCCCGAGGGCCGCGAGTACGCCAAGCACACCTACGCGGAGGCGCTGTTCTACCTCAAGCACACCGACCGGCTCACGGCCGAGCAGCGCGAGTGGCTGCTGGGCCGCACGGCCGCGACGGTGCTGGGCTGGGGCGGCTGAGCGCCACTACCCGCCGACGCGGCAGGAGGCCACCAGGCACGTCGCGGTCTGCGTGACGCGCGGGCCGCCGCTGCTCGCCGGCGCGGGCGCCTGCTGGACCGGGGTCGCCGGCGGGGTCGCCGGCGCCGGCGGCTGCACGAGCTGCGCCGGCTGGGCGGGGGCGGGCGCCGCGGTCACCGGCGTGGCCTGCGGTGGCGCCGCCGGCTGGGGGACAGGGGCCTGGGTGGGCTGCTGGGGCGACGTCGTGCGCCGCACCGGCGCGGACGTCGTGGTGCGACGCGGCGCCGCCTTCGGCGCGGCCGCCGCGACGGGCGCGGAGGCTGCGACCGTGGGCGACCGCTGCACGCTGATCGCCGGCGTCGCTCCCGCGGCCGTCGTACGCTTCGTGACGGCGATGCGGTGCGTCAGGACGACGTTCGGCGCCGTGGAGAGGCTCACCTGCGAGGTCTCGGTGACCGCCGCCTGCACGGTCGCCGACCCGGCGCGTGCCGTGGTCGGCCCTGCACCGTCGTGCTCGGCGACGACCACCGCGCCGACGCCCGCGACGACCGCGACGACCGCGACCGCTGTCTTGCCCACGAGTGGGCTGACGGCGTTCGCGCCGCCGGACAGGAGGCGCGCGACGACTGCAGGCATCGGGATGGCGCCCGCGATGCGCGCGAGGCGCGGCGCGGGGATCAGGTCGTCGGCGCCCTCGAGGCGCGCGACGCGCTCACACGACTCGCACCGGCCGAGGTGACGCGTGAGCCGGCGGCGCTCCCGGTGCGAGAGCTGGCTGCCGCGCGCCAGCTGCGACTGCGCGACGCTGCAGCGACGACCGCTGTCGAGCTCCGCGTACTCCTTGGCCATCTTGCGCCGCGCGCGGAACAGCGCGGCCTCGATCGTGGACTCCGGCTTGCCGAGCTGCTCGGCGATCTGCTTGTAGGTCAGCCCGCCGAACTCCCGCAGGTTCAGGATCACCCGCTGCTCCTCCGACAGCTCGTCGAAGGCGCCGAGAAGCCGGCCGATGGTGTGCTTGCCCTCCAGCGCGCTCTCCACACCGCCTCTGGCCGGTGCGGTAGCAACGAGATCGTCGTTGACGACCTCCGGCTGGCGCGTGTCGCGCCGGTGGCGGTCGCGGGCGACGTTCCGCGCGATCGTCGTCAGCCACGGAGCGACGTAGTCGATCGGCTTGCCGGGCACCGACAGCGAGCGATACACGCTCGTCCAGGTCTCCTGCGCGATGTCCTCCGCGCGCTCGCGGGACGAAGCGCGCGCGACGGCGTCGACGAGCGGCGCATGGCGCTCGTAGAGCGCCGCGAACGCCTCCCGGTCGCCCTGCCGGATCAGCCTCGTGAGTTGTGCATCGGACGCCCTCCCGAGCGCTCCTGCTCGGGGGAGGTGAACGGCAGACGACACGCGCGACCCTTCTTCCTTGGAGGGCGGAACCGCTGGCCGTACAACGTATCGCCAGCCCTGGTCCGGCTGGAGCCGGTGCTGCGGGCTTTCGATCAGGTTTGGAGCCCGAAGCCGTGCACGCGCCGTTGATCCTGTTGTGGGTCTGTTCGCGGGCGGACCGCGCGGGCGGGCACGGTCTCCGGACTACGACCAGCAACGGTGCTGCACGCGCCACCACCACCGCGGCGAGTGGACGTGCCGTGCCGGACGCGGGTGGGGAGCCGGAGGGGTGGAGCCGGCATCCGATCCGCACGTGATCGTCGTGGTCGCCACGTCGGTCTGCCCGCCGCCGTCGACGGTCCAGCTCGTCTGGTACATGACCTGATGCGTGCCCGTGAAGGGCGGGAGCGGCACGACGAACGTCGCTGCCGGACCCTGGAAGGTCGAGACCACCGGGTCGATGGCGACGCCGTCGATCGTGACCGTCGTCGTGACCGTGTTCTCGCCCGCGGGGAACCCCGCGAGGTCGAGGGTGATGCCGGCGCAGGACATGCCGTCGTCCTGACCTGTGTGCGCCCCGGCTGGGGATGCCGCACCGGCGCCCAGCAGGGCGCACGCGATCACCGAGAGGGCGAACCGCCTCATCTTGCTCCTTTCGAGGAATTGGCTGCCCGGCCGATGGCCACCGCTTCGTGGGCGGTGCCGGCGGGCCCCTGTTCCCCCCTCGGAGGCACACAACGCGCCTCGCGCCGGAATCTTGCGCCGGGGCGCGAGACTTTCTCGCGCAGGCGGTAGCGTCCGTCCCGGAAGGGAGACGACGGGTGACCCTCGAGACGGGCGACGCGCTGGGATCACGGATGGCCGCGTGCGCGGAGGCGTGCGCAGCGGTGCTGCAGCGGCCCGTCCTGGACGACGCTGAGCTCGAGCGGCTCGACCGGCTGGAGGGGCGCGCAGACCTCGAGCGCGCGCTCGTGCTGCTCGACCGGCTGATCGCGGCCGTCGGCACGGCCGGCGCCGATCACGAGCTGCTGTCGGAGCTGCACGCGCTCGGGCGCGAGGTCGAGCGCCGCCGGGCCGACCGCCTCCTGGCCACCCTCGACGGGATCCGTGCGTCGCTGCGCGGCCTGCGCGACGTCGAGTCGACCAGCCGCATGATCGAGCGGGTGACGTCGGAGGTCGTGCGTAGCTGCGGGGTCGAGCGCTGCATCGTGTTCCGCGCCGGGGCCGCGGGGATAGTCCCCGAGAGCGTGGACTTCGGGGATCCCGAGTGGTCGGAGCAGTTCCTCAGCTTCGGGCGCAGCCACCCGGGGACCGTGGATCACCGGGACCCGGAGGCCGAGCTGTTCCGCCGGCGGCGCACGATCGTGGGTCGGGACGCGATCAAGACCGCGCACGGCATGCGAGGCATGGCCCGCGCCGCCAACGCGTCCTCCTTTGTCGCCGCGCCGATCCAGGTGGGCGGGGCGATCGTCGGGACGCTCCACGCCGACTGCTACTGGTCGCGCCGACCGATCGACGCCTCCGACCGCGACACGCTGGCCGTCTTCGCCGAGGGCTTCGGAAGTCGCGCTGTCCGGGCCCGGCGTCACCGAGGCGGCGCACGGGCCGGCACCCTCGGGCACTGGCGGCGGGCACATCCTGCGCAAGATGCACGCGACAAACCGCTCCCAGGCGGTCGCGCGCTGGCTGCAGCGGCGGTCCTAGGCACAAAGTCGTACGAAACCGGGCCTTTCGCCCGATGCACCGAGCGCGGCCCGAGGCGTAGCGTGTCGCCATGGCGACCGCAGATTCCACTCGCGTCCTGCCGCCGGGCGTCTCCGAGACCGCGTTCGAGGCGGCCCTGCTGGCGTTCCGCTCCGCGGTGGGCCGCGGCCACGTCCTCTCCGAGCCGGGCGAGCTCGTCGAGTTCCAGGATCCCTATCCGGTGCTGCCGGTCCAGGAGCACCGCCCCTCGGCAGTCGTGCGTCCCGGCAGCACCGAGGAGACGCAGGCGGTGGTGCGGATCGCCAACGAGCACCGCATCCCGATCTCCCCGGTCTCGACGGGGAGGAACAACGCCTACGGCGGCGCGGCGCCGCGGCTTGCCGGTGCCGTGATCGTCCAGATGAGCCGGATGAACCGGATCCTCGAGGTCAACGAGCAGTTCGGCTATGCGCTCGTCGAGCCCGGGGTGACCTACTTCGACCTCTACGAGCACCTGCAGGCCAACGAGAGCAGGCTCTGGATCGACGTCCCGGACCTCGGCTGGGGCAGCATCGTCGGCAACACCCTCGACCGTGGCGTGGGCTACACGCCCTACGGCGACCACCTCATGTGGCAGACCGGGTTGGAGGTCATCCTGGGCGACGGCGACCTCGTGCGGACCGGCATGGGCGCGGTCCCCGGGAGCAACACGTGGCAGCTCTTCCCGTACGGCTTCGGCCCGTACCCGGACGGTCTGTTCACGCAGTCCAACTACGGGATCGTCACGAAGATGGGCATCGCGCTGATGCCGGCGCCTCCCGGCTACGTGTCCTACATGATCGCCTTCGAGCACGAGGACGATCTCGAGCAGATCATCGACATCATGCTGCCGCTGCGCATCAACATGGCGCCGCTGCAGAACGTCCCGGTCCTGCGCAACGCCCTTCTCGACGCCGCCACCGTCTCGCAGAAGAGCGAGTACTACTCCGGGCCCGGCCACGTGCCCGACGACGTCATCAAGAAGATCCAGCGCGATCAGGAGCTCGGGTTCTGGAACTTCTACGGCGCCCTCTACGGACCCCCGCCGATCACGGACATGTACTGGGCGATGATCCAGGAGGCGTTCGGGCAGATCCCCGGCGCGCGCTTCTACAAGCCGGAGGACCGGCAGGGCCGCAACGGGCACGTGCTCGCCGACCGGACCAAGATCAACCGCGGGCAGCCCACGCTCGACGAGATGAGGCTGCTGGACTGGATCCCCAACGGCGGGCACATCGACTTCTCACCGGTGTCGGCGCCGACCGGCGCCGAGGCCATGAAGCAGTACAGGATGGTCCGCGACCGCTGTCACGAGTACGGCCGCGACTACATGGCCCAGTTCATCATCGGCCTGCGCGAGATGCACCACGTCTGCCTGATGCTCTTCGACACGCTCGACGAGGCCGACAAGCGCAGGACGTTCGACCTCTGCGAGGTCCTCATCGCCGAGGCGGCCGAGCACGGGTACGGCGAGTACCGCACGCACGTCTCGCTCATGGATCAGGTCGCCGCCACGTTCGACTACAACGACGGCGCGCTCATGCGCATGAACGAGAGGATCAAGGACGCCCTGGACCCCAACGGCATCATCGCCCCCGGGAAGTCGGGCATCTGGCCCAAGCACATGCGCTCAGGCGGCGAGCCCCTGGCCGGCGGCCCGTCCTGACGCGCCGCGCTGCTGCCCGACGCGCTCCCGGGGGATGCCCAGGCGCTCCCTGGCGATCTCGCGGTAGGCGAAGTCGCGCAGCAGCGTGTTGCGGTGGCTGTTGCCCATCGACAGGTCGCGGTAGATGCACTCCGGGCGCTCGCCGCGCTTGGACGAGCTGGACCCCGACGTGCGGAAGATGTCCGCCTGCATGGTCTCCCAGGCGGCGACCATGACCTCGCGGGCGATGCAACCGACCAGCATGTCGACGCCGTAGGAGTACGGCACGCCCTCCTCGACCGCGCGGCGGCAGTGCTCCATGTGCTGCTCGCAGGCGTGCAGCAGCGCGGCCTCCGCGGTGCCGATCTTGGCCAGCGCCGCGCCGAAGTACCGCTGGTAGTCGGGGTCCTCGCGGCGTCGTACGAACGGGGGCAGCGGCGTCGTCTTGGCGTGCAGCTGACGCTCGTACTCGTCCAGCGCGTTGTAGACCGCGCCGACCATCACCGCCGCCAGCGTGCGCTCGCCGAAGAACGAGCCGACCTGCAGCGCGTGGTTGGACGCCAGCGACACGCACCACCCCGTCGACGGGCAGCCGCGCGCGGGCTCGATCCCGATGCGGGCGAACGTCGGGACGTCGAACTCGCAGCCGCCGTGGCGGCGCGGCACGTAGGTGCGGTAGATCCCCGCCTTCTGCAGCTCGCGGTGGACGTCCTCGGAGTGGTACGTGCGCTCCTCGACCTCCGCCTGGCGCTCGACCAGCATCGGGCGTAGGGCGGCGGCGCGTGCGATGAGCTCCGTGGGAGTGAGATCAGGCTCCGGCGGCGCGATCGACTGGCTCGGATGTGACACTGCTCGTCTGCTCCGGACGATATGGGCATATGCCTGACAAAAGAATATTCTCTTTGCACCGGGGAGCACGAGAGGAGATGGGTCGATGAAGGAGCTACGGGATCGGGTCGCCGTCGTCACCGGGGCCGCCAGCGGCATCGGGCGCGCGCTCGCCGGTCGGTTCGGCGACGAGGGGATGCGGGTGGTGCTCGCGGACGTCGATGCCGCCGGGCTGGAACGCGCGGTCGCGGAGATCGCCGAGACCGGCGCCGACGTGATCGGCGTGCCCACCGACGTGTCGAGCGCCGAGGACGTCCAGACCCTCGCCGACCGCACGATCGACGCGTTCGGCGCCGTGCACGTCGTGTGCAACAACGCCGGCGTGGAGACCGGGGCGAACTTCGCCGACATCCCGGTCGCCGCATGGGACTGGGTGCTCGGCGTCAACCTCTGGGGCGTCCTGCACGGGTGCCGCACGTTCCTGCCGCTCATCCGCGAGCAGGGCGAGGGGCACATCGTCAACACGGGGTCCGTCGCGTCCTTCGCGACGGGACTGCCGACCTTCTCGCCCTACACGACCTCGAAGTTCGCGGTGCTGGGCGTCAGCGAGTGCCTGGAGATCGAGCTGCGGACCGGTGGCGAGGACATCGGCGTCTCGCTGCTGGCACCCGGCGTCGTCGCGACCCGGATGCCCGACGCGGAGCGCAACCGGCCGTCGGACGTGCCGTCGACCGAGGCCGACCCGCTGCGCCACGAGATCCTCGAGAGCCTGCGGACCGCCGTGAAGCAGGTCGGGATGAATCCGGCGGAGGTCGCAGCCATGGTCGTCGACGCGATCCGCCATCGGCGCTTCTTCGTGCTGACCCACCCCGAGAACGCGCTCGAGGCCATGCGGACGCGGCTGCACTGGATGCAGACCGGCGAGGCGCCTGGCACGCGCGGCCCCTCTGTTGCGTGACGGTGCAGACTGGTGTCATGGCACCCGTCCGGATCTGCGCGACGTGCGCGGTGGAGCACGCAGAGGCCTCTGGCACGTGCGCGATCTGCGCCGACGAGCGCCAATGGGTGCCGGCCGGCGGGCAGCGCTGGACGACGCTTGCCGAGCTCGGCGCCTCGGGGCACCGGACCCACGTGCGAGCGCTCGAGGACGACCTCTTCGGCATCACGGTCGAGCCGAAGGTCGGGATCGGCCAGCAGGCGCACCTCGTGCGCACCCCGGCCGGCACGGTGCTCTGGGACCCCACGGGCTACGTCGACGACGACGCGGTCGCGCGGGTCCGTGAGCTCGGCGACGTCATCGCCATCAGCTCCAGCCACCCGCACATGTTCGGCGTGCAGGCGGAGTGGAGCCGCAGGCTCGGCGGCGCACCGATCCTCGTCACCGAGCCGAACATGGAATGGGTGGCGCGGCCCGATCCCGCCATCCGCGCGTGGCGCGGCACGCATCCGCTCGCGCCCGGCCTCACCCTGATCCAGCTGGGTGGGCACTTCGAGGGCAGCTGCGTCATCCACTGGGCCGCAGGGGCGGGCGGCCGGGGCGTGTTGCTGGCGTCCGACACCATCCAGACGAACCCCGACCGGGCGACGGTGACGTTCATGCGCAGCTTCCCGAACCGGATCCCGCTCTCCCCGGCGGTCGTGGCGCGCATCGCGCAGGCGGTCGACGGACTCGCATTCGACCGTCTCTACGACAACTTCGGCAGCACCATCGACAGCGACGCCGTCGCGGCGGTCCGCCGGTCGGCGGACCGCTACGCCGCCTGGGCCGGCGGCCAGAACGACGGCCTCACGTAGCTGCTCGGGCCTCGAGCAGCCGCCGGGCGATGATGAGGTGCTGGATCTCGTTGGAGCCCTCGCCGAGGATGAGCAGCGGCGCGTCGCGGTAGAGGCGCTCGACCGGGTTGTCCTGCGAGAAGCCGGCGCCGCCGTAGATGCGCATGGCGTCCAGCGCGCACTCCTCGGCGGTCTCGGTGGCGAAGAGCTTGGCCATGCCCGCCTGCAGGTCCGCGCGCTCCCCGGCCTGCTTGCGCTCGGCCGCGTCGAGCACGAGCAGCTCGGCGGCGCGGATCTTCGTGGCCATCTGCGCGAGCTTGATCTGGATGCTCTGGTGCTGCGCGATGGGCCGGCCGAAGGTCTCGCGCTGCGACGCGTAGGCGATCGCGTGGTCGAAGGCCGCGCGCGCGAGGCCCAGCCCGCGCGCGGCGACGTTGACCCGCCCGAGCTCTAGCCCCGCCATGAACTGCTTGAAGCCCTGTCCCTCCGCGGCCGGCCCGCCGAGCACGCTGCTGACCGGCGTGTGGAACCCCTCCCAGTACATCTCGGTGGAGTCGATCCCCAGGTAACCGAGCTTCTTGAGCAGGGGAGGGATCGTCAGACCCGGCTGCTCGTGGACGAGCGGCTCCTTCTCGACGACGAAGCACGTGAAGCCACGGTGGCGCGGCTGCGCGTCGGGGTCGGTGACGGCGAGCAGCATCACGACGCCGGCACGCAGACCGTTGGTGATCCACTTCTTGTGGCCGTCGATGACGAAGTCGTCGCCCTCGCGTGTCGCCCTGACCTTGATGGCCTGGACGTCGGACCCGGCGTGCGGCTCGGTGATCGAGAACGCGCCGCGCAGCTCGCCCGCGGCCATCCGCGGCAGCAGACGTTCCTGCTGCTCGGGCGTCCCGAAGCTCAGGAGCATCCACGAGGCCATGAAGTGCGTGTTCATGACGCCCGACAGCGAGATCCACGCCCGCGAGACCTCGGCCACGATCTTCGCGTAGGTCACGAGATCGAGCCCGAGGCCGCCGTGCTCCTCGGGGATCGCCGTGCCGAAGAGCCCGAGCTCGCACATGCGCTCCACGAGCGGTTCGGGGTACGCGTCGTCGCGGTCGTAGGCCGCGACGGCGGGCATCGCCTCGTCCTCCACGAACCGTGTGACGACGTCGAGCAGATGGTCGGTTGCGACGCTCACGAGAGGTCGATCACCAGGCTTCCCAGGTCGCCGAACCGGGCGCTCTGGCCGGGCCGGACGACGACGACGGTGTCGGGCAGCTCGATGAGCAGCGGCCCCTCCAGGCGATCGGGGACGCCGCCCTCCGTGAGACGCAGCACGGGGGTGTCGACGAACCCTCCCGCCTCGTACCAGTAGACCGGGCGCGACGCCCACTCGGGCGCCTGCGCATCCAGGGGCGTGCTCATCGCCGGGGCCTCGGTGAGCCCCCGAGCCCGCACGATGAACGACGTGACGGCGATCCCGCCCTCCGGATGCCCGGAGCCCTCGCCGTGCAGCGTCTCGTAGACCTCGACGAACGCGGCCGTGACGGTCTCGGTGTCCAGCGGCGCGCCGGGCGCCAGCGGAACCTCGACGTCGAAGACCTGCGCTGCGTACTTCATCCGCAGCGACCGCCGCAGCTCGATGCTGTCCTCCGCGAACCCCTCCGAGCGCAGCACCTCGCGGCCGGTCTGGTCCAGGTCGCCGAACGGCGCCTCGATCTCCGCGGGGTCCGCCGGCAGCACGAGGCGGTGCGGGCGTTGGTAGACGTGGACCACATCGGCGACCGTCGCACCGAACGCCGACCACACCGGAGCGACGTAGGGGAGGGGGATCACCAGGCGCTGCATGCCGACCTCGCGGGCGACCGCGGCAGCGTGGACGGGACCCATCCCGCCGTAGGCGAACCCGGTGAACTCCCGCGGGTCCAGGTCGCGCAGGACGCTCATCCGCCGCAGGAGGTCGGCCATCTTGGAGTCGACGATGCGGTTGATGCCCGCTGCCGCCTCGTGCACGGTCAGCCCGAGCGGCTCGGCGATGGTGGCGATCGCCTGCTCCGCGGCGGGGAGATCGAGCTGCGCGGCCCCGTGCAGGAAGTTGTCCGGATCGACGATGCCGAGCACGACGTCGGCGTCCGTGACGGTCGGCTCCGTGCCGCCACGCCCGTAGCAGGCCGGACCCGGGTAGGCGCCCGCCGAGCGCGGACCGACCTGCAATCCGCCGGAGTCGTCCAACCACGCGATGCTGCCGCCGCCCGCGCCGATGGAGTCGACGTAGACCATGGGCAGCGCGATCTCGAAGCGCTCGAGCACGGAGTGCTCGCGCAGGTCGGGTGCGCCGCCGCGGATGACGCTCACGTCGAACGACGTGCCGCCCATGTCGGTGACGATGATGTCCGGCTCGCCCATCCGCTCGGCCAGGAACGCGCTGCCCAGGGTGCCCATGACGGGGCCCGAGTGCACCGTGCGGATCGGCGCGCGCTGCGCCTCGTCGGCGGTGATGGTCCCGCCCGCGCACTGCGCGTACATGATGCGGCCGGTGTAGCCGCGCTCGCGGGCGCCGGTCTCGATCGCCTCGACGTAGGCGTTCATGAGCGGGCCGATGAACGAGTTGATGACGCCGGTCATCGTCCGCTCGTACTCGCCGACGTGGGCGGAGATCTCCGACGCGGCCGTGACGAACAGCTCGGGATGGCGCTCACGCGCGAGCGCCACGACGCGCTGCTCGTGCTCGTCGTTGCGCGGCGACCAGAGCAGGCTGACGGTGAGCGCGTCGACCCCCGCGTCGGCCAGGCGCGCCAGCGCCTGCGACGCGGACTCCTCGTCGAGGCCGACGACGACCTCGCCCTCGAAGTCGATCCGCTCGGCGTCCAGCCCGGCGAGCCGGCCGGCGCCCTTCATGACCGCGATCGCATCGCCGTGGCCGTTCGTGGTCACGAGCCCGACCTTCGCGCCCTCGCGCGTGATGAGGGCGTTCGTGCCGGTCGTCGTGCCGTGCACGACGCGCTCGGCCTGCGACAGCAGCGCGTCGAGGGAGAGGTCGAAGCGCGACGCGGCCTCCTCGATCGCCTCGAAGAAGCTCCGCGCCCGGTCGGTCGGGCGCGTCGGGACCTTGCCGGTCCGGATCGTGCCGTCGGGGCCGATGACGGCGCAGTCGGTGAACGTGCCGCCGATGTCGACGCCGACGCTGTAGCCAGTCATGGCCGATCCTCCTCGCAATCCTGGACCGAGGCTCTGCCGAGGACCAGGACGAAGTCGTGCCACGGCTCGTCCTCGGCCAGGCAGAACTCCTGCGCGAGCAGCGCCGCGCATCCGGGGCACGCGTACTGGCGCAGGAGGAGCTGGGTCTCGGAGAACTCGGTCGGGTCGGGGCCGCGCGCTCGAGCCGATCCGCGCGGATCGTGGCACGCCGCGCGTCGGTGCCGTCACCGTCCACGACGTCGCCGTCCAGCACGACCCCGTAGTGGCGCTCAGCCGACTCCCGGCCGACCTTGCCGTCCGCCACGTCGCGCGCGACGCGCTCCGGCTCGCGCCCGAGCGGATCGCCATACCCGGCGGAGCCGTTGAACTCGACGACCACGCAGTCGCCCTCGGGCAGCGGCAGCTGGGCCTTCGGGTGCAGGCGCGACAGCGGGCCGGCCAGCTCCTCCACGGCCGCGCGACTGCCTGGCAGCCCTCCGGCCTCGAGGACCTTGCCCACCCCGTCGCTGCCGAGGTGCAGGAAGTTGCCGCCCAGGCCGGGGAAGCCGCCCGCGAGCGAGAGGACCGGGTTGGCGCTCGGGTCCGCCCAGATCATGGCTGCCATCGCCAGCGCGACCTTGTGCGGCGTCCAGCCGCAGACGAGGCTGTTGCCGCCGCGCCAGAGTCCGGGCGCGCCGCTGTCGGGGTTCTCGGAGCGGAAGAGCACCAGCGCGATGCCTGCCTCCTCGCCCTCCTCGACGTTGCCGGCGGAGGAGCCGACCATCCACCACGATCCGCCGCTGTCGATGCCGTCGCGGAACGGGAACGCCCCGAGGCAGCCGCCCAGGAGCGCCTGCCCGGCGCTGCCCGGGGTCGCGACGAGCCGCATGTGCTCGTCGAAGCCCAGCACGATGTCGCCGAGCGGCAGGGACAGTCCGCCGCCCGTGTACGCGCGCTTGCGCAGGTCCTCGGGGGCGCCGAGGAGCATCTTGCTCGTCACCGACGCCGCGAGATCCAGGGTGATGAACGTGCTCTGGTGCGCCGACACCGCGGCGGGCCAGCGCGCGACGTTGCGCGTCCCCGGCTCGGGGTCGAACACGACGTGGTTGGCCACCCCGGCTGCACAGCCGAGCTGATCCCACGCCAGAGCGGTGCCGAGCGCGCCGACGACCGCGGCGCGCAGGAAGCCGTAGGTCGAGTTGCCGGCGCCGCCCTGCGGCGAGGTCCCGGCGTTGCTGCACACCACCTGGTCGCCGCGCTTGGTGAGCGTCAGCACCTCCTGGTGCGTCGTGCCCTCCCCGGGCATCAGGCCCGTCACGTAGAGGCGCTCGCTCCACGTGCCGTCGGGGATCCGCGACAGGCGCTCGGAGACGACCTTCGACGTGTCGGCGATCGTCTTGCGCATGACGCCCTTGACGACCGCGGGCCCGAACTGCTCGAGCATCTCCAGCATCTGCTCGCGGATCGCGCGCAGGCCGGCGAGCGCGCTCTTGATGTTCAGCAGGATGCTGTCGGGCTCGCGGCTGGCGCGCGTGAAGGCCTCGGCGATGTCCCAGCGGATGATGCCCTGCTCGACGAGCCGGACGGGGGGCAGCGTCACGCTCTCGTCGAAGAGGTCGCGCGCATTGACGGCCCAGCCGCCGGCGTCGACGCCGCCGATGTCGCCGACGTGCAGCGTGTTGAAGACCCAGCAGAACAGCTTGCCGTCCCAGAACACCGGGGCGTAGAACGAGGTGTCGGACTGCTGCGCGGCGCCGATGTACGGGTCGTTCTGCAGGAAGACGTCGCCGTCGCGGATGCCGGGCTGGGTGCTGCGGTGCTCCAGCGTCCACCTCACGATGAGGTCGGCGAGCGCGGAGAAGAACTGGATGGTCGGGCTGACGACCACGACGTCGCCCTCCTCGGTGCAGATCGCGGTCGCGTAGTCGCGCGAGTAGACGACGGGTGCCGAGCCCGACACGCGCTGGATGACGTCGCCGTGCTCGAGGTTCTTGTGCCAGAAGCGCGAGCGCAGCACCTGGTAGGTGATCGGGTCGATGTCGAGATCTGCCTGACGGTGCAGCTCGAGCGACGGATCGATGTCGAGCGGCGCGACGGGGATGTAGGAGCCGCGACGGCCGTCCCAGGTGTCCGAGTCGATGGCGCGCTGGGTCGCCAGGCCCGCTCGTAGGCGAGGCGCAGGAACGCGAGATGGCGCTGCATCCCGGTGATCGGCGTGCACGTGCGCATGGACCTGGTCCTGCAGGCGAACCTGAGTCGGACTGACCTCGGACGGCGGTCCCGACCTTCGCGACCCAGCGCGGGTGGTTGCCGGGCGCGAACAGCGTGCTGCGGACGCGGTGCCGAGCCGGTACGGCGGCTACGGGTTCGACGTGCCCACGTCTGCCGCGTCGTCGAGGAGATCGCGCGCGGCTGCATCTCGACGGGCTGGGGGTCGGGCTCTGCAACATCCACGCGTCGCAGGCCGCGTCGCTCTGGCCGCGGTCCGCCCAGTACGTGATGTTCGCAAGCCGCGACTGCCGGGGTGGGGCTGTCGTTGCGCCCGTGGGCACCGCGACCGTTACGGTTCGAGCGCATGGCGAGCACACGCGGTCCGAAGCGACGGGTCCTCGGGGTTCCGGGAATCGAGCACCAGAACCCGATCCCGCAGGCGGTCGAGCTCGGGGGGATGGTCTTCTCCTCGGCGATCTTCGGCGAGGACCCGGAGACCGGGGAGATCCCGCCCGACCCGGCACGGCAGGCGGAACTCGTGTTCCAGCACGTGCGGACGATCCTCGAGCAGGCAGGCGCCGGACCGGAGGCGATCGCCAGGATGACGATCTACCTCCAGGACGACGCGCACCGCCCTCTCGTCAACGAGCAGTGGCTGCGCATGTTCCCCGACCCGGACGATCGCCCGGCGCGGCACGCGGTGCGGACCGATCTCCGGCGCGGGATGCTCATCCAGTGCGACTTCATCGCTGTGCTCCCAGATGTCTGACATAAGATTCGCGGGATGAGCATCGAGCACGAGCCGGCCCCGAAGGCATGGAGCGGGCGCTTCTACGAGGACCTCGAGGTCGGCGACGTCTAACGCAGCCGGCTCGGGCGCACGATCTCGGAGACCGACAACACCTGCTTCACGCAGCTGACCTGCAACACCAACCAGGTCCACTTCAACCGGGAGTTCGCCGAAGGCACGCGCTTCGGCCAGTTGCTCGTCAATTCGTGCCTGACGCTGTCGATCGTCGTCCCGGACACGAGCGAGAACGCCACGGCGAACCTCAGCTGGGACGCGATCAGCCTGCCGAGCCCGGTGTTCGTGGGTGACCCGCTGTGGGCCGAGAGCGAGGTGCTGGAGCGTCGCGAGTCGCGCAGCCGACCGACCGTCGGGATCGTCGGCGTCCGCACGCGCGGGATCAACCAGCGCCGCGAGGTCGTCTGCGAGTACCGCCGCAGCTTCATGGTCCACAAGCGCGACGCCCCCGAGGTCACCGGCGGCTTCCCGGACACCGACGTTGCGTGGGCGGTCTGACGCTCAGCCGTTGCGCACGTCCATCCCGCGCAGGAGGTCGGAGTAGACCTTCGTGCCGCCGTGCGCCCACTCGCCGCCGTCGACGCTGATCTCGGTGCCGTTGACGTAGGTGGACTCGTCGGAGATGAGGTACACGATCAGCGGCGCGATGTCGTCCGGCGTGCCCTTGCGGCCCATCGGGATCTCCTTGAGCGACGCCTCGACGAACGCCTCCGGCGCGGTGCGGACCATCGGGGTGTCGATGTAGCCCGGGAAGAGGCAGTTGGAGCGGATGCCCTTGGGGCCGAGCTCCATGCTGGCGACGCGCGAGAGGCCGCGCAGCCCCCACTTGGCGACGGTGTAGGCCGAGGTGAAGTGCCCCGACAGCCCGGCCCGGGAGCTGATGTTGACCACGGAGCCGCCGTCAGTCATGAGCGGTGTGATCGCCTGGATGCCGAGCATCGCGCTCGTCAGGTTGATGCGCAGGACGCGGTCCCAGTCCTCCAGCTGCACCTCGTCGAGTCGCGCCCGCCAGGTGATGCCGGCGTTGTTGACGAGCCCATGCACCGTGTCGAACTCGCCGCGCAGCCAGTCGGCAGTGGACGACCAGTCGCCCGGCTTCGCGACGTCCAGCTTGCGGAACGTCACGCCCGCCGGCGGCGTCTCAAGCGGGTCCTGGATGTCCGTTGCGACGACCGTCGCACCTTCGGCGGCCAACGCCGCGGCCTCCGCGGCGCCCTGGCCGCTGGCCGCTCCCGTGATGATCACCACCTTCCCCTCGACCCGTCCCATGCCGATCTCCCTTCCGTCGGTTGTGCGGTCTCGGGCGCATCATACGTCTGACATATCGGGGCATCGAAGACGCACGCGACGCGGCAGGCCCCGTGACGGTGGCTGCGCACCGGCGACATCGCCCACGCGGGGACGATCAGCCGTCGTTGCGCTTGCGCCAGGCGCGCTCGTACGCCGGGCGCAGGAACGCGAGGTGGCGGTGCATCTCCTCCGCGGCGCGATCCTCGTCACCGGCGGCGATGGCCTCGGCGATCGCGTGGTGGTCTGCGTTGACCTGGTCGTGGAACCGCCTGCCCAGGTGCGAGCGGCTCAGGTTGGTCTGCATGACCGAGAAGATCGGCTGGGCGGCGATGCGCAGCAGCGTGTTCTCCGACGCGAGGACCACCTGGGAGTGGAAGTCCTTGTTGTAGATGAACTGCTCGTCGGTCCCCAGATCACCGGGGTGGCCCGGGATCGCCCCGTGCAGCCGCTCGATCGCCTCCGGCGTGTGGCGCCGAGCGGCGAGGCGCGCGGCGGGGACCTCGAGGAACTCGCGCAGCTCGAGGAACTCGTCCAGGGAGACGGTCTCGGTCTGGGAGAGCAGCGAGATGTTCGAGCTGAGGAAGTCCGAGATGTGGTCGGCGGTCGGCAGGATCACGAAGCTGCCGCCGGTCGCGCCCTTGGTGGTGCGGATGAGGTTCTGCGTGGCCAGCACCCGCAGCGCCTCGCGCACGGTCGCGCGGCTCACGCCGAACTGCGCGCTGAGCCCCGGCTCGGTGGGCAACCGCTGCCCGGGGGTGATGGAGCCGTCCAGGATGAGCTCGCGCAGCTGGTCGGCGACCTGCTCGTAGGCCTTCCGGACCCGCTGGACGTTGACCGCACGCAGGGGATCGCGGTCGGGCTGTGGCGCCATCGGCGCGAGTCTACGTTCGCTGCGGTCGCGGCACCCCCTTGCGCGCGCGCTGTCAAGACCTCTAAAGCCAGACATTGCGCATGGGCGAGGAGCGAGGTGATGCGCCAAACAGCGGCATCGCATCACGGCATGGACCAGACATCGCAGGCAGCCGGCACGTCGCGATGCGCGCCGGCTGCCGGGACGGCTCGGGCTACGCGGCGGGCTGCGCCTCGACCACCGCGATGTGGTTGCCGTCGGGGTCGCGCAGCATGAACAGCAGCGGCGCGCCGGGAGCGACCATCGGCTCGGGATCGAGGTCGATGCCGCCGATCGCCTTGAGGCGGGCGTGCTCGCCCAGGACGTCGGTCGTCTCGACGCCGATCCCGCCGCCGCCGGGCTGGCCGCCCATCGGAGGGTTGAGCGCCAGGCGGGCGGTCGAGCCCGGGGGGGCCACCTCCACCCAGCGCATCTCGCCGTTCTCGCCGAAGCGCGTGTCGGAGCGCAGCTCGAACCCGAGCTTCCCCGTGTAGAAGGCGATCGCCGCGTCCTGGTCGGCGACGGTGAACATCGCGACGCCGATGCTCGAGACGGTCGTGGGGGCCTGCGTGGAGTTGCTCATGCCCCTTCGGACGAGGCGCGGGCGCAGAACTCATCGGCGGCTGACTTACGCAGTGTTGACGCGCCGCCGGTCATCCGTACCCCATGACCTCCATTCGCCCCCGCCTCCTCGTCGGCGCCGCGCTGCTCCCGCTCGCGCTCGTCGGCGTCGGACTCCACCTCGGCTCTGCAACCGCGCACGAGACGACGAAGCAGAAACCCACGACGGAAGCCCAGAACCTGATCATCGGCTCGAAGGACAGCGCCCAGCCGAAGGACATGGACGCGCTCCTGACCGGTGTCACCAAGGACGTCGACACCTACTGGACGAAGGTGTTCACGGACTCCGGCCTGCCCGAGCCGCGCGTCAGCTACAGCTGGATCCCGGCCGGCCAGACCGCCGCGAGCGCCTGTGGCGACTCGGACGGCACGCTGGGTGACAGCGCCGCCGCGTACTGCCCGGGCGATGACACCATCTACATCTCGCAGAGGTTCGCGACCGACGTCTTCGACGGCTCGCTGGACAGCTCGCTCCCCGGCAGCTCGCAGGGCTACGGACGCACCCGCGGCGACTTCGCCGTCGCCTACATCGTCGCCCACGAGTACGGCCACGAGGTCCAGAACGAGCTCGGCGTCGACCAGAGGTACGGCGGGCAGCTGCCGACCATGGCCTTCGAGCTGCAGGCCGACTGCTACGCGGGCAACTGGGCCAAGAACGCCTCCGACGAGCACCGGCTCGAGGACGGCGACGTGCAGGAGGCGCTGGACGCCGCGCTCGCCGTCGGCGACTTCGACACCACCCAGCCCGGCCACCACGGCACGCCCCAGCAGCGCGAGGACGCGTGGAAGACCGGGTTCCAGTCGGGTGACCCGGCCTCCTGCGACCAGTTCCTGGACGCGTCGAACCTGAACTGATCATCGGTCTCGGTCACCCTGCGGACGAGCGCAGCGTCTAGCGGACCCAGACCTGATCGAGCAGGACGCTGTTCAGCGGGTGGAACTGGACGTTGCCCGCCCGCGCCGAGGTGAGGAAGCCCAGGCGGCGGTTCGCGAGCGGGAGGACGGCGGCTTCGGTGCCGATGCGCCGCTCGATGCGCTGCCATGCGTCGCCGGCGGCGAGCCCCGCAGCCTCCGCCGTGTCGATCGCCGTGTCGATGCTGGGTCGCAGAAGCGCGAGTGGATGCCGTGACACGCGACGATCGCGCGGAGGAAGTTCGCGGGATCGGTCGTGTCGGCGATCCAGCCGTTGAGCCCGATCTGCGGCCGTGGGCGCCTGTCGTGGTAGGGGACGTTGGGGTTCGCCGCCTGGTGTAGGCGCGAAGTCGCGTCGGGTAGCCGAGGTGCGCAGGACGGAGGCCAGATAGCGCACGCGGCGAGGCGAGTCCGGTTCGTCCCACAGCACCACGGTGGTCCCGCGGTGCCGGACGCCGCGACCAGCCGTCGTGCCTCGCGGAGATCGGGGGCGCTCCATGCGCCGGCCGAGGTGGGGGTGAGGTGAATGGGCACGTCGGCCGGTAGGCTGGGAGCCCCGGGGGCAGCACCTGACACGTCGGGGACGCCGTGTCGCCGCCGCCCAGCAGGTCCACCCAGTGCCCGCGGTCGACGGCGAGGTTGAGAGCTCGCCGGACCCGAGGATCGTCGAACGGCGGCAGGCGGGTGTCGAGCCACGCGTACTCCGTTTGGGCCAGGATCCCCGAGCGCAGCCTAGACCCGACGCGGGTGCGCAGCGCGGCGAGCTGACCGGAGGTCGGATCGCCGGTCAGCTGCGCGACGTCCAGCCGATCGTGCTCGGCCGCGGCGATCAGGGACTGCTCGTCGTCGATCGTCACCTCGATCCGATCGGCGAAGCCCGCCGGCGCCGGTCCGCGCCGGGCGCGCGGAAGTACGGATTGCGCGTGAGCTCAGCGCGGCGGCCGATGACTTGCAGGTCGACGCGATACGGGCCGGTTCCAGGAGGAGGGTGGGATCGGAGCGGCAGGGCGAGGTGCTCGCGGGCACGACGGCCACGAGTCCGGTCGCGAGCTTCTGCGGAAGCTCCGGATCGGGACGCCGGAGGTGGAAGGTCACTGTGCCCGAGCGGTCGTCGGAGGTGATGCCCTGCGAGAGGTCGCACGCACCGGGACCTGTCCGGCACCGGCCATCCCGAGGATCGCCGCGAAGATCTGCGGGATCGCGCCGCTGGCTCCGTACTGGTTTCGCTCGATGACCGCGGCGCGCTCGATCGAGGCGCGGACGTCACCGGCGTGGACAGCGGTCCCGTCCGAGTACCTCAAGCCCGGGCGCAGCCGGATCACGTATCGTCGGCCCGCCTCCACGGGGTCCGGCACATCGCGGGCGAGCGATGGACGAGCCGCGCGCCCGCCGCGCCCCCCACGCGCCGGTAGTCGAAGAGCCCTTCGTAGGCGAGCTTCCCGACGAGACCGGCGTCGAAGTCGTAGCCGCCGACGGCCGGGTCGAGCTCTGGCGGGTCGTACGGCCGGCCCGCGCCGCGAGCCCCACACGGAGCGTGCCGCCACGGTGTGCTTCCAGCGGCGCTGCGGCAGTCGTCCAGACGACGCCGTCCACTGCCGCGAGGCCGGCCGGGCTGCTGCCCGTCGGCAGGGTGTCGGTCACGGTCCCCGCACGCGGGTCGAGGCGCAGACCGCGCCATGCTCGTCCGCGACCCAGAGCGCCCCATCGGCGATCGTGAGCGCCATCGGCGAGCGGCCGGCAGGGATGGTGGCCGTCACGCGGTCGCTCACAGGATCGATGCGCGAGACCGTCCCGTCCTGACGATTCGCCGTCCACACCGCGCCGAGCCCGCCGCGATGGCGCTCGGCCCGTTGCCGACGGTGATGGTGCGCAGGACGTCGCCGGATCGCGGTTCGATCCGCACGACCGACCCGGACTCCTCGCGGCCACCCACACCGCGTCGTCGCCGATCGCCAGTGCGACGGGCTGGCCGCCGATGGCGGTGCGGCTCGCCACGCGCCCCGAGCCTAGGCCGATCCGCACGATCTCGCCGTCCAACGCGGTCGCCGCCCACAGTGCGCCGTGGCCAACGCCGAGGGCGCGCACGCCGTTCCCGGCCGCGATCCGCTGAATGACACGATTAGACGCAGGATCCACCTGCGCCACCGCGCCGTCCTCGCCGCCGGCGACCCACAGCCAGCCCGCGCCGAACGCCAACCCGACGGGTGCGGTGCCGACATCGAGGACCGTCACCTGGTCGTCGCTGCGGCGGATGCGCGACACGGTCCCCGCGCCGGGGTGTGCGACCCAGACCGACCCTGCTCCTGCGACCACCGGCCCCGGCGCGGAGGTCAGGGGGTGCTGTGCGGTGATCGCCGTCTCCTTCGCGTCGATCATCCCGACGGCGCCCGCGTCGAT
The DNA here is from genome assembly GCA_963837655.1 of uncultured Solirubrobacterales bacterium. GTDB lineage: Bacteria > Actinomycetota > Thermoleophilia > Solirubrobacterales > Solirubrobacteraceae > CAVVSD01. Next base: position 138,699 of record CAWIOK010000006.1, on the reverse strand, counting down.
CCCCGTGAGGCGGTCTCCGTCGGGGCGACGGATCACGACGAACAGGGCGGTCCCGATGACCGCGGCGGCGGCCGCCGCGGCGATCGTCAGCCGCCGGCGGGCAGGTGACGGCGGCGCGCGTCCGCGCGCGCGTGTCGGTCCATCACGTCCGGGCGTCGGCACGGGCCGGCCGTGGGTCGGTGTCACCGCCGGACTCGGCGCGGGAAGCAGGAGCGAGGAGTCCTGTCGGAGCATCCGCTCGTGCAGCTCGCGCAACTCGGCGCTGGGTTCCACGCCGACCTCGTCGACCAGCCGCCGTCGCGCCATCACGTAGGCCTCCAGCGCCTCGGCCTGGCGGCCCGATCGGTACAGGGCGAGCATCCGCTGGGCATGGAATCGCTCGCGCAGCGGGTGCTCTGCGATGAGTCGCTCCAGCTGACCGAGCACGTCGTGACCCTCGGCGAGCCCGGTCTCGACGGCCAGCTCGGCGGCACTGACCCGCAGCTCGTCGAGTCGGCGGATCTCAGCAGCCGCGAACGGCTCGGCGGCGACGTCGGCCAGCGGTGCGCCGCGCCACAGTGCAAGTGCCTCGTCGGCGGCGTGGTTCGATCCCGCGTCGGAGGCCTGCGCCTGCGAGAGGAGGCGCTCGAACACGGCGACATCGACCGTCTCGTCACCGACGCGCAGCTCGTATCCGCGACCGTGGGTGACGATCAGTGCGTCGTCGTCGCCGCGGTCGCCGTCGAGGAGACGCCGCAGCTGCGAGACGTACAGCTGCACCATCTTCCCCGCGGTGGCCGGTGGATCGTCGCCCCACAGGCCGTCGATCAGCCCGTCGACGGAGAGCGTCTCGTTCGGATGGAGGGCGAGCATCGCCAACAGCGCCCGCTGCTTCCTGGCGCCCAGAGCGATCGGGCGACCGTCGCGGCTTGCCTCGACGGGCCCGAGCAGGTGCAGGTGCGTGCTGATGACGTCCTCCTGACCGGGTGACCGACACTATCCCGTCCCCGCAGCACGGGCAATCAACCCAGAATCGACCAGGGCTCCACCGCGGGCGACGCAGGGTTCGCCCGTGTTCACCCATCGCCCCACCGCGGACCGCCAGAGGTCACGTCCACTTCCCGGTCGCGCCACGCGCGCCCCCGTCGGCGTCCTGCTCGGGCCCGATCATCCACAGGCACGCGCCGAGGCACGCATGGAGGTGCTGCGGCGGCAGGCGGCGGCGGTCGGTGTCCTTCTGGGGGTCATCGGCCTGGCGCTGGCCGCCGGGGCGATCGCGGTGCCCGCGCTCCTGATCGCCGCGGTCGTCGAGGGGAGGCTGCTCGTGTGCCTCGCGGTCGTCGGGGGACGCCGACGCGATGCTGCGTTGGACCTGATTTCCGCCGGGCGAGGCGGCCTTCCTGTAGCGGCTGTGCAGCGTGAGCGCGCGCGACTGCTCGACGAACGCCACCTCGCCGCGCTCGCCCGCTCTCTGGAGGCGCTGCGCCGGGAGGCGGCGGCCCCATACCGCGACCGACCGATCGAACGCCCGCTGCACTCCCCGTCGACGATTCGGCAGGTCGACGGGGACCTTGAGTGCATGATCGCGCTGTTGTGCGACCCGCGCCCAGGTCCCGCCGTCGTCGCTCGAATCGAGCGTCTCCTCGGCAACGAGATGTCGCCCCTCTACGGCGACGACGTGCGACGCCTGCGTGAGGAGCTGCGCAGCATCATGTTCACGGGCGGCAACGCGCGGCCATTGTGCTCCCCCAATCGCGCGGGGATGCGGACGCTCCTCGCCCTCGTCGCCGTCGCCGTCGCGCTCGTTGCCTTGTGCGGCGCGCCCGCGGCGAGCTCCGCGAGCGCCGCGTCCCCGCGCTCCGCGTGTCACTCGTTCCAACGCTTCAGCGAGATCTGGAGGTTGTGTCCGGACGCCGACGGCGCGCTGCGGCGCGAGCGCGTCGGGGTCCTGCCGTGAGAGCACGCTTGCCAGGATGAGCGAGGAACCCAGCGTCCTGCGGGAGCTCCCCGGCGTCGTGGTGACCATGTTGGGCGGGATGCGCCGCGCCGACCGTGTCGCGCTCCGATCGAAGACGACGCTCGAACCCTCATCGGCGGCATGGACCTCGACCTCACCGGTCCCGGCGCCCGCGTCCGCGTGCGCGTCGCTGGCTAGCCTCGACGACATGAGCGTCGCTGCCCCTCCGCTGTTCGCCTTCGACAACTCCTTCGCCCGCGAGCTCGACGGTCTCTCGGTTCCCTGGCAGGGGGCGCCCGTCGCCGAGCCGCGGCTGCTCGCGCTCAACGAGCCGCTGGCCGCGGAGCTCGGCGTCGATCCGGCGGCGCTGCGCTCGCAGCGCGGGGTGGACGTGCTCGTCGGCAAGACGGTTCCCGACGGCGCCGCACCGGTCGCCCAAGCGTACGCCGGCCATCAGTTCGGGTCCTACTCGCCGCGTCTTGGGGACGGCCGGGCACTGCTGCTCGGCGAGATCTTCGACGTCCACGGCCGCCGGCGCGATCTGCACCTGAAGGGCTCGGGACGGACGCCGTTCGCGCGCGGCGGCGACGGCAAGGCGGTCGTCGGTCCCATGCTGCGCGAGTACGTCATCGGCGAGGCCATGCACGCGCTCGGGATCCCGACCTCGCGCGCGCTCGCCGTGGTGGCGACGGGCGAGGACATCCTGCGGGAGACCGTCCTGCCCGGCGCGGTCCTGGCGCGCGTGGCCGCGAGCCACATCCGCGTGGGCACGTTCCAGTACGCGGCGATGAACGGCGACCCCGACCTCGTCCGGCGCCTCGCCGACTACGCGATCGCCCGTCACCACCCGCACGCGGCGGATGCCCAGAACCCGTACGTCGCGCTCTACGAGGCCGTCGTCGAGTCGCAGGCGTCGCTCATCGCGCAGTGGATGCAGGTCGGGTTCGTCCACGGCGTCATGAACACCGACAACATGGCCATCTCGGGGGAGTCGATCGACTACGGGCCGTGCGCGTTCATGGACGCGTTCGACCCGGCCACCGTCTTCAGCTCGATCGACCACGGCGGCCGCTACGCATACGGCAACCAGCCGCACGTCGCGCCGTGGAACCTCGCGCGGCTGGCCGAGGCGCTGCTCCCCCTGCTCGCCGAGGACAAGGACACGGCGGTCGCACTGGCCACGGCGACGCTGGGGACGTTCCCCGAGCGCTTCCACCGCCATTGGAGCGCCGGGATGCGGTCCAAGCTGGGGCTCGCCGAGGCCGACGACGTGACCGGCGCCCTCATCGACGACCTGCTGACGCTGATGCGCGAGCAGTCCGCCGACTACACGTCGTCCTTCCGGACGCTGTCGGCGTCGCTGCGCGGCGACGCCGCGCCGCCCCTGTTGGACGCGTGGGCGGCTCGCTGGCGCGAGCAACTCGCGCACGAGGGCTCCGACCTGGAGGAGACCGCGGCGGCGATGGACCGGGTCAACCCGCTCTACATCCCCCGCAACCACCTCGTCGAGTCGGCGCTCGCAGCCGCGACCGCAGGCGATCGCGAGCCGTTCGAGCGGCTGGTCGACGTGGTCACGCGCCCGTTCGATCAGCGGCCGGGCCTGGAGGCCTACGCGGGCCCCGCGCCCTCCAGCTGGGGCACCTACCGGACCTTCTGCGGCACGTAGCGGAAAGCCCGCCACTCCGGGATGACCCCTAGGGGACCGGCGCCGGGTAGCACCCCCGGCGACTACGGCCTGCCCGCTGGGAGCGGCGGCAGGTCGAGGCGATGCTCGTCGTGTGCAAACGACCCCGGGTGACCGGGAGAACCGAGAAGCCACGATGTCCGTCGCCACACACCCGCCCGTCAGTGCCAACGACAACTCGCTCGCCGGCGCGCGGGCCTGGTTCGCGAAGAAGGGCCTGTCCCGGCCCCGCGAGGGGCGTCTCCTCGCCGGGGTCGGCGCGAGCATCGCCCGTCGCTACGACGTCAACCCGCTCGTCGCCCGGCTCGCCGTGGTCGCGACGATGCTGATCCTCACCCCGCTCGTGTACGTGGCGGCGTGGATCCTCATGCCGGGCGACGCCGACGCCGAGGCCGCCGGCTGACGAGAGAACGAGAACGGGTCCCAGGCATCCATGCCCGGGACCCGCCGGTCAGCTCCTCTCGTCGCGCGCGGCCTACTGCCCGCAGGCGACCTGGAACTTCTCCCACGACCCGATCCGGGTCGCGTCGGAGTGGATGGTGTCCGTGATCCGGCCGCCGCCGCCGACGGCGGTGAGGTAGTGGCCGTTGATCGTCTGGATGGCGTAGACGCCGCCGCCCATGGACAGGAGGGTGAGCTTCTCCCAGGCCTGCAGGCGCGTCGCGTCGGAGTGCATCACGTCGGTGATGCGCCCGCCGCCGCCGACGGCGGTGAGGAAGTTGCCGTTCCTCGTCTGGATGCCGTAGCGGATGACCGGGGTGCCGTCGCCGGAGTCGATGAGCGTGAACCGCTCCCACGACCCGACCCGCGTCGCGTCGGTGTGCAGCACGTTCGTCGTGCGCCCGCCGCCGCCGACCGCGGTGAGGTAGTGGCCGTTGTAGGTCTTGAACGTGCAGCCCGTGACGGGCCCGTTGGATGCGGCGATCGCCCGCTTGGCCGACGCCGTGCCGGCCAGACCGAGGCTGCCGGCGGCGAGTGCGACGGCTGCGATGCCTGCGGTCAGTGCGCGAAGTCTGTTCCTGAACATGGTGGTGCCTCCTGCGGGGGGGTGTGAGGGGGTGAGCGGTGAAGTCATCGTGCGCCCACCTGGCCTCCGCGCCCAGGCACCCATGGGGTTGTCGTCACCACACCCCTGGAGTGGCGCCCGGCGTCGCCATCGGCGACGATGGCCGCATGGACGCACTCAGCGAAGGCCAGAAGATCTGGGTCGAGCAGGCCGACGGGTCGCAGCGCCCGGCGATCTTCGTCGGAGAGGCCGAGGCCTCGTGGTTCGGCGGCTCCCCGGGGGATACGTCGTGTATCCCGACACGCGCTCGGGCGAAGAGGTGCAGATGATGCGGATCGTCGCGCGCGAGGGCGACGAGTAGCTCAGGTCGAGACGGTAGCCGCGACCGGCTCGGTCGCGGCGATCACGACGGCGTAGTGCAGGAGCCCGACGAGCGTCATCCACTCGGCGTCGGGCTGCACGACGAGGAGCTGCTCGACCGCGTCGAGGATCGCGTCGATGCGGGTGATCGCCGTCGCCGTCGGTCCCGGCTCGGGCTCCCGGCAGACGCATCGCGCGAGCGCGATCGCCTCGGTCGCACGGCTGACCTCGCGGCGCTCGCCACCGGCGATCGCGGCGCCGAACCCCATCATCAGGAACGACGCGATCCGCAGCATGGTGCCGTCGGCCGGGCGCACCGTCGCCAGGCGCGGCGGGCGCGCCTCGGGTAGCGGCCTGCCGTCCAGCACGGCAGCCATCGTGCCGCCCGCCAACAGCGCACGGTCGTCGGCGTCGAGCCCGGCGAGCAGCGCGGCGCGCATGGCGACGTACAGCCCGCGGACGGGCCGCCCGTACGGGATGTCGGAGGCGAAGACGATCCGCTCGGCCGGCACGCGAGCGAAGAGCTCGACGAGGTCGAACGGCGAGAACGTCGACGTGTCGTACAGCACGCGGGGGTGCTCGCTGAGACGCGACGTGAACATGACCTGGTCGGCGAGCGCGGTGTGCGCGAGGACGAGCGTGACCTCCGGGAAGCGCAGGGCGAGATCGGCGAGCGGGCGCATCGACGGCATGCCGCGTCCGGCGTGCACGAGGATCGGCACGCCCGCATCGCGCGCCGTGGCGAAGATGCCCTCCGACGCCGCGTTGCCGAATCCGAACGCCTGCGCGCGCGGGTGCAGCTTGATGCCGCGCGCCCCGAGGGCGAGGCAGCGCTCGGCCTCCGCGATCGGGTCATCGGCCGGGTCGAGCCGGCAGTACGGCACGAGGCGCCCCCCGGTGTCGGCCGCCCACTCCAGGACGCGGTCGTTCGGCCGCCGGTAGGCGGGATCGCGGTCGGGGTCGTGCAGCGGGAACGTGCACGCGCGGGCGCCGGGGCCCACCTCGTCGAGTGCACGCAGCAGCTCGTCCGCGGTCAGCGACTGGCCGTCCTCGTCGAGGCCGAGGTGCGTGTGCGCGTCCACGACGACGTCGCTGGGCACGTGCATGCCCGCGAGCTCCTCATCGATCGTGGTCTGCACCCAGGAGAGCTCGGAGATCTGATCCACGTCGGACATCGTAGGAGGAGGCGGCCTCCGCTATGGCAGGACGAGGAGCGCGTCTCCGAACTCGTGCCCGGCGAACCCGCGCTCCGCGGCCTCGTCGTAGGAGCGCTGGAGCAGGTCACGTCCTGCCGCGGTCTCGAGCATGAGCAGGTGCGAGGACTCGGGCTCGTGCCAGCCGGTGATGAGCCCGTCGACGACGTGCAGACCACGCTCCGGCGTGATGACGAGGGACGTCCAGCCCTCGCCGGAGCGCACCTCGCCGCTCGACCCGGCGACCGACTCGAGCGCGCGGACCACGGTCGTGCCGACGGCGATGACGCGCCCGCCCCACCGGTGCACAGCGCCGACGAGCCGCGCCGTCGCCGGCGGGATGCGGTAGCGCTCGGGGAAGGGTGGCTCGCCGCGCTCGGGCGAGGAGACACCGGCGTGCAGGACGAGCGGCGCGACGAGGACGCCGAGGGACACCAGGTCGGTGACCAGTGAGTGGGTGAAAGGTCTCCCGGCGCTGGGCATCTCCGCGCTGCCGGGGTCGCGGGCGAAGATCGTCTGGTACGCGCTCAGCGGCCAGGGGTCGCCGTGGTCGGCGTACCGGATCGGCTCACCATGCCTGGCGAGGTACTCCGCGGTCTTGGCCGGAAGGCGCAGGTCGGCCTCGAGCAGCCTGTCGCTGCCGAGGTAGGCCCCGACGACCTCGACGCGCCCGCCATCGGGCAGATCGATCCGCGCCTCGGCCGGCGTGGGGCGCAGCGGCCGCAGCTGCGGGGTGCGCAGCTCGACGACCCAGCGGTCCCCCCGCAGCGCCATGGACAGGTGCACCCGGACGTCGGCGCCGTCGAGCCTCCCGGGCAGCGCCGCGGCGAGCGTCGCCGACGTGTTCACCACGAGCAGGTCGCCAGGGCGCAGCGTGCGCGGCAGCTCCGCGAAGGGCAGATGCGCGAGCGCGCCGTCCGAGCGCGTGGCGACCATCAGCGCCACGTCCGAGCGGCTGCGCCCGAGCACCTCAGCCGGTGCAGCAGCCGGCGCGATCTCGGCGAAGGCGATCGTGCTCATGCGCGCGGCCCCGACAGCTCGGCGGCCCGGTAGCGACCGCTCGGCAGCGCGCCCGCGACAAGCGCGAGCAGTCCGGGGACGCTCTGCTCGGGCGGCGGCCGGTCGGAGATGTCCTCGCCGGGGAACGCCTCCTGGTGCAGCTGGGTGCGCATGTCGCCCGGATCGACCGCGTAGACCCGCAGGGCGGGGTGCTCGGCGGCGAGGATCGCCGTGAGGTGGTCCAGCGCCGCCTTCGAGGAGCCGTATCCACCCCAGCCCGCGTAGGGCTCGACGGCGGCGTCGGAGCTGACGTCGATGACGACGGCCTGCTCCGACAACTGCGGCAGCGCCTCCTGCACGAGGGCCAGCGGCGCGAGCAGGTTGACCTCGAGGACCCGCCGGAACGCGTCGAGCGGATACCGCGCAAGCTTGGGCTGCGGGCTCGGGCCGAGCGCGCTGGCGTTGTTGACGACGAGGTCGATCGTGCCGCCTGCCGCGCGCACGAGGTCTGCGCGGTGGCGCTCGTCGGTGACGTCGCCCGCCACGGCAACGACGCCGTCGAGGCCGTGCGTGGCCCCGGTGAGTGCGTCCGCGTCGCGGGCGTCGACGACGAGCGTCCAGCCACGCGCGGAGAGTGCGCGTGTGAGCGCGAGGCCGAGGCCGCGCGACGCGCCGGTGATGATGCCGATGCTCATGGGAGCATCGTGCATGTTCAACCGCACTTGAAGTCAAGTGCGCCGAGGGGATCAGCTCTGGTGCTGTCCCGCCCAGATCATCAGCGCGAAGACGAGCAGCGCGGCGAAGGCGATCGCGACGGCGGCGACCTGTTGGATGGCGTCCATGCGGGCACTGTGGCGCGCGGAACCGAAGGCGCGCTCAACGGAGGCTGAAGGCGCGATAACGAGGTGAGCTCAACTGCGGCGGGACGAGCCCGGACGTAGCGTCGCGGCATGTTCTCTCCGCGCCGCGTCGTGTTCATCGCCGGCGCCCCCAGCGCCTCGCCGACGTCCGCCACCACGGCCACCCGGTGCCGACCGAGCACGTCGACGGATCGGGCGAGGTCGGCCACGCGGGCTGAGGGATACGATCGCGGCCTTCGTCGGGTCCACGACGCCAGGAGGGGACATGAGCACCGGAAACGGTGGTGGGTCACGCAGCGACGTGCTGCTCGTCGGCAGCCTGCCGTTCGACACGGCGGAGGAGGCCATCCGCGCGGCGGTGTCCGGGTTGCGCGGGCACGTGGGCTGGGTGCCCGACGGCGAGATCGCCGAACGCATCAACTGGGTCGGGATGCTGCCGCTGGTTGTCTTCCCGAAGAACCCGGATCTCGAGGAGACCAAGGCGCCGCCGGAGCACGAGCTCGAGCAGCCCGAGAAGGACGCCGAGCAGCCCCCGGTCGAGGATCTCGAGGGCATCTGGAACTGGCGGGTCAAGCCAGGTCACTCGGTGCGCTTCGACGACCTCGCCTACGGCACGTACGCGACGGAGTCCTACGCGGTCTTCAAGCGGCTGAAGGACGAGGGCGTCGTCCCGGCGGACGTGCGCTTCCAGCTCTCCCTCCCGGCCCCGCACAGCGCGATCGACGGCTTCCTGGAGGACCCGTCGCAGTGGCCTGACCTCTACGCCGCCTACGTGGAGGGGATCCGCGGCGAGATCCGCAAGGCGCTGGACGTGATCCCGGCCGACGATCTCGTCATCCAGTGGGACGCCGCCTGGGAGTTCGTCGACATGGCGATGGGGGAGCGCAACTACTTCAGGTTCTGGCCCAAGCTGTCCGCGGAGGAGAAGTTCCAGCGCCACGCCGAGCAGCTCGACGAGCTGTGGCAGGGCATCCCGGACGAGACCCTGCTCGGCTACCACTGGTGCTACGGGACCTGGGGCGGCTGGCCGATGACGGCGATGCCCGACCTCGATCTCTGCGTCCGGATGTCCAACGAAGCCAAGAAGCGGACCGGCCGCCGGTTGGACTACGTGCACATGCCCGTGATCCGCCAGCCCGACGACGCGTTCTTCGCGCCGCTGGACGACCTCGACGTCGGCGACACGAAGGTGTTCCTCGGGATCGTCCACCACACGGACGGCATCGAGGACTTCCGCCGCCGGCGCGATCTCGCACGCAAGCACCTGAGCGACTTCGGGATCGGGAGCGTCTGCGGCTACGGCCGCGTCGATCCAGCGCTGCTGCCCGAGATCCTCGACGTCCACGTCAAGGACGCCCGGGAGCTCTGACGCGGCCGGGCGGGCTGCTGTCCGGTCACATCGCCCGCGGTTGGCGGTCTACGTCCATGACCCCACGAGACGGAGGAACCATGGACGACCGCGACCGGCTGGTGGAGCGCTTCGAGGAGCACCGGGCCCGCCTGCGCGCGGTGGCCTATCGGATGCTCGGCTCGCTGAGCGAGGCCGACGACGCGCTCCAGGAGACCTGGCTTCGACTCAGTCGCACGGACGCAGCCGCGCTCGACAACCTCGGCGGGTGGTTGACGACGGTCGTCGCGCGCGTGTCGCTGAACATGCTCCGCGCGCGCGACACGCGGCGCGAGGATCCGCTCGGCGTGCAGGTCCCGGACCCGATCGTCGACCGCGCCGACGGGGCGGACCCCGAGCACGAGGCGCTGCTGGCCGACGCGGTCGGACTGGCCCTGTTGGTGGTCCTCGAGACCCTCACCCCGGCGGAGCGGCTGGCGTTCGTGCTGCACGACATGTTCGCCGTGCCCTTCGACGACATCGCGCCGATCGTCGATCGCTCACCACAGGCCGCGCGTCAGCTCGCGAGCCGCGCCCGTCGCCGCGTCCAGGCGAAGAACGTCGTCCCGACGCCGACGTGCCGGCGCAGCGCGAGGTCGTCGAGGCGTTCCTCGCGGCCGCGCGCGACGGGGACTTCGAGCGGCTCCTCGCCGTGCTCGACCCGGATGTCGTCCTGCGTGCGGACGTCAGTGCGGAGGTCGTCCGTGGTGCCGTCGCCGTCGCCGGCCAGGCGATGAGCTTCAGGCGCGAAGGCCTGCGCATGCACCCTCTGCTCGTCAACGGGGCGGCCGCCATCATGTCGACCCGCGACGATGAGCCGTTCTCCCTGGTCGCCTTCACGATCGCCGACGGGCGGGTCGTCGAGATCGACATCGTCGCGGACCCGGCGCGCCTGCGCCGGCTGGACCTCGCGGTCCTCGGCGACTCAGGAGGCGATGCCGGCTGACGCGAACGAGGCGGTGAGGATCACCGGCTCGCCGGCGGCGTCGGAGGCGTCGAGGTCGACGGTCGCCACGATCGCGAAGTCGTGGTTGTCGTCCGGGTCGTCGATGATCTGGCGGACCGTCCAGGATCTCTCCCCGCCCACCCCGCGCTCGATCATGAGCAGCTGCGGCGACCGTGCCTGCGGCCCGGCGCCCATCGACGGGTACTCGTCCCAGTACGCGCCGAGCGCCTCCTCCCACGTGGCCGCCGTCATCGTCGGCCTGCCGGGCGGATCGGTGAGGGCGGCCGCCGCGGCCTCCAGCTGCGCGAGATCGCCGAAGCGGTCCCGGGACGCCAGCTGCACCTTCTGGAACATCCCGTTTCGGACCATCACGGTGAACGCCCGCGCGTTGCCGGTGATCGGCCGCGGTGGCGGTGGTGTCCCACCTGCGGCGATGGCCTCCGACGCGCGGGCGACGGACTCCGGGTCGGTGAGCGCCTCCCACTCGTCGAGCAGGCTCGAGTCGGTCTGACGCACCGTCTCGCCCAGCCAGTCGACGATCTCGTCCAGCTCGTCGGTCTTCATCTCGTCGGGAACCGTCTGGCGCAGTGCCCGGTAGGCGTTGCTGAGGTAGCGCAGCACGAGCCCCTCCGACCGCGCCAGGCCGTAGTGCGCGACGAATGCCGAGAACGTGAGCCCCTGCTCGAACATGTCGCGGACGACCGACTTGGGGGAGAGGTCGGACTCGCGCACCCACGGGTGGGTCTCGCGGTACACGAGCAGCGCCTGCTCCAGGGGCTCGGCCAGCGGCTTGGGGTACGTGACGTCCTCGAGCAGCTCCATCCGCTCCTCGTACTCGATGCCCTGCAGCTTCATCTCGGCGACGGCGTCACCGCGCTCCTTGTTGGCCTGGGCCATGAGCACGGGGAAGGGATCGTCGAGGATCGCCTCCACGACCGAGACGACGTCGAGGGTGTGCGCCTCGGATTCCGGGTCGAGCAGCTCGAGCGCGACGAGGGCGAAGGACGCCAGCGGTTGGTTGAGCGCGAAGTCCTCCTGCAGCGCGACCGCGAGACGCAGCGTGCGGCCGTCCGGGTCGGGCTCGGCGAGCTGCTCCAGGACGCCCGCGTCGACGAGCTCGCCCCACAGCGCCTCGGACTGCTCGGTGAGCCGCATGCGGCGGCGGTCGTCCTCGTGGTTGTCCTCCATGAGGGCGCGCATGGTCGCGACGGCGTCGCCGGGCTGGTTGACGACGTTGAGGATCATCGAGTGGTCCACGCGCATCCGCGACACGAGCGGCTCGGGGTCGGCGTCGCGGAGGCGCTCGAACGTCTCCTCGGTCCAGCTCACCTCGCCGTCGGCGGGCTTGCGGCCCTGCACCTTGCGGCGCTTCTTGGGATCGTCGCCCGCCTTGGCCAGCGCGCGTGTGCGCTCGATGACGTGCTCGGGCGCCTGCACGACGACGTAGCCGGACGTGTCGAAGCCGGCGCGGCCCGCGCGCCCGGCGATCTGGTGGAACTCGCGCGCCTTCAGCAGCCGGTGCCGGGTCCCGTCGAACTTCGCCAGCCCGGTGAAGAGGACGGTCCGGATCGGGACGTTGATGCCGACGCCGAGCGTATCGGTGCCGCAGATCACCTTCAGCAGTCCGGTCTGTGCGAGCTGCTCGACGAGTCGCCGGTAGCGGGGCAGCATCCCCGCGTGGTGCACGCCGATGCCGCTGCGCACCAGCTTCGACAGGGTGCGGCCGAACCCGGCGGTGAACCGGAACGCGCCGATCGCGTCGGCGATCGCCTCGCGCTCCTCGCGCGTGCAGAGCTTCGCCGACAGCAGCGACTGCGCGCGCTCCATCGCGGAGGCCTGCGTGAAGTGCACGACGTAGATCGGCGCCTGATCGGCCGCCGACAGCTCCTCGAGCTTCTCGTGCAGAGGCTCGACCGACCACGCGTAGGTGAGGGGGACGGGGCGCTGGGCGTCGTCGATGAGCGCCGTCTCCCGGCCCGTCCTGCGGGTCAGGTCGGCGGTGATCTTGCGGACGTCGCCGAGCGTCGCCGACATGAGCAGGAACTGGGCCTGCGGGAGCGACAGCAGGGGGACCTGCCACGCCCAGCCGCGCTGGCCGTCGGCGTAGAAGTGGAACTCGTCCATCACGACCTGCCCGACGTCGGCGCCGGGACCCTCGCGCAGCGCGATGTTGGCCAGGACCTCGGCGGTGCAGCAGATGATCGGCGCGTCGGAGTTGACCGATGCGTCCCCGGTGAGCATGCCCACGTTCTCGGCGCCGAAGGTCGCGCACAGGGCGAAGAACTTCTCCGAGACGAGCGCCTTGATCGGGGCGGTGTAGAAGGTCCGGCGGCCCTCGGCCAGCGCCGCGAAGTGCGCCGCGACCGCGACGAGCGACTTCCCGGAGCCCGTCGGCGTGGCCAGGACGACGTTGTTGTCGTCGAACAGCTCGATCGCCGCCTCCTCCTGGTGGGGATAGAGGCTGAGGCCCTGCTCCTCGGTCCAGACGCTGAACGCGTCGAACAGGGAGTCCGCGCTGGGCTGGGTGGGAAGTGCGTCGACCAGGGTCATGCGTCGCTCACGTCACGGTAGGGGTCAGTCGCCGTCGAGCGTCGGCAGCCCCGCCGTCCCCGCCAGACAGCGCCCGAGGTACACGGCCGTCCCGAGATCGCCCGTCCACAGGGTGTATCGCCCCTGCCCGTACAGGCGGCGCTCGCGGTCGACCTGCTCGGCGGCGTGCATCGCGTAGGCCCGGGCGCGCGCGAGCCAGATCTCGTCGCCGGTGCGTTGAAACAGCTTCAGGAACGCGAAGCCGTTGCCCGCCGTGCCGTGGCAGAGGCCGGGACCCTTGGTCAGCGGGCCCGCCCGCCACGTGAGCTCCCCGCCCGCCATCAGCACGTCGCCGAGGTCGCGGTCGCCGGGCGCGACGGTGGCCAGCGACGCGACCATCCCTGGCGCTCCGTGGCACCACTGCGTGCGCACGACATGCGACGCCCGGGTGTCGGCGTCGGCCACCGCCGGCCACTGCGCGAGCGCGCCGTCGCGCTCGGCGAACGCGAGCGCGATCGCTGCCGCGCGCGTCTGCAGATCGGCGCGCCGCTCGTCGCCCAGCAGGTCGCCGCGCGCGAGGGCGGCGACGTTGCCGGCGAAGCCGTGCGCCGGGCCGAGGTAGCGAACGCGCCTGCCGTACAGGTCCTGCTCCCAGACCGGGTCCCCCCAGGCCTCCCAGAGCCCGTCCGCGGACGCGCGCCACGCGTCGGCCCAGGACGCGGCGCCGGTGCGCTCGTGCATCACCTGCGCCGCCAGCATGGTGCCCGGCGCGCCCCACATGAGCTCGTTCGTCGGGTTCGCGGCGTTGGCGAGCACGCACGCGAGCAGGCGCTCCGCCTGCCAGCGTGCGGGGGCGAGGCGATGCGCGACGAGCAGGATCCCGGCCTCGCCCATCCACAGCGACGGCACCGCGCCGCCGGTCTCCTCCCGGAAGTCGGGATGCAAGCGATAGCGCTCGTGCAGGGCGCCCGCCATCGCCGCCCAGTTGCGCCGCAGGTCGGCCAGGTCCATGCGTGCGAGCTCGTCGAGCGCCCAGATGGTGCCGCTCGCCCCGAGATACAGCGAGGCGATCGACGGGAGCGGTCCCTCCTCCTCGTCACGGGGATGCGCCGGCCACAGCGCATCGGCGTCGAACGCGCGCTCCGTGTCGGCGACGATGGCCAGCACCGCCGCGCGCGCGGCCGACGGGCTCCAGGGGCGTTCGGTCAGAAGCTCGTGGGCGGCGGGATCGAACAGCACGCAACCGTTGTAGCGTCGCGGCAGTGGAGCCGCGGGCCGGCGACATCATCGACGACCGCCTGATACACGGGCTGCACGTCGACGCCGTGCGCCGATCGGGCCTGCACGCCGACCACGAGCCGCATCGGGTGTTCCAGGCCGCGACCCTCGACGCGCTGTTCGACGGTCGCTTCGACGGCGACCTCACGTTCGCGGAGCTCGCCGAGCACGGTGACCTGGGGATCGGGACGTTCAACGGACTCGACGGGGAGATGCTCGCGATCGACGGCCGCTTCCTGCGCGCCGACGTCGACGGCGCCCTGTCCGACGTCGACGCCGGTGCGCGGACTCCGTTCGCGGTCGTGACCTTCTTCGTCCCGATTGTCGAGTTCGTGCTCGACGGCCCGCTCGGGTACGACGAGCTGCTCCACGAGCTCAACCGCCGCGCGCCGCGCGGCGCGCCCATCTGCGCGGTGCGCATCGACGGTCGCTTCGATGTCGTCACGGCCCGCTCCGTGCCGCGGTTCTCAGCGCCCTACCCGTCGTTGACGGAGGTCGCGCACCGCCAGCACGTCTTCGACCTGCACGACGTCGAGGGCACGATGGTCGGCTTCCGCTTCCCGGGCTACGCCCAGGGCTTCGACGTTGCCGGCTATCACCTGCACGTCGCCGACGCGGCGCGGCAGCGCGGTGGGCACGTGCTCAGCTGCCGCGCGAACGGCGTCCGCGTCCGCATGGACCACGCGCGAGAGCTGCACGTCGAGCTGCCGCCCGGCCTCGACCTGGGCACCCCCGACCTCGGCGCCGCCGCGCGCGAGCGGACGCGGCGCATCGAGGGCGCGGGCTGACCCGAGGTCTACGCTGGGTCGATGAGCTCGGCCACCTTGCCGGAGGGTCAGCGCCTCCCGGAGATCTCCGCCCGGGCGTTCGAGCACCCGGCGGACCGCGCAGCCACCGCGGCTCTCGCCCGCGTGCCGTTCCTGGATGCCGTGGTGCGCCGGATCATCGCGCTGGGCTACGAACAGGCGCTGCGACAGAACCTCGGTGCGGGCGCGCTCAAGCTCGGGCCCAGGCAGCTCGCCGACGCGTGGGCGGACCACGTCGCGTGCTACGCGCGGCTGGATCTGGACCCCGTCCCCAACCTCTATCTCGGGCAGCACCCGTTCGCCAACGCGGCGGCGATCGGCTCCGAGAAGCCCGTGGTGCTGCTCAACTCGCGCACCGTCGAGCTGACCGACCGGCACGAGCTGCGCGCGGTGCTCGGCCACGAGGCGGGGCACGTCCTCGCGGACCACGTCATGTACCAGACGGCGCTCATGATCCTGCTGCAGCTCGGGCGCGCCCCGCTGGGCGTGCTCGGTGCCCTGCCGCTGATGGGCGTCCGGCTCGCGCTGCTGGAGTGGTACCGCGCGGCGGAGCTGTCGGCCGACCGCGCCGCTGCGATCGTGGTGCGCGACCCGCTCGTGGTCTGCCGCCTGCTCATGGTGATGGCCGCCGGCCTGCCGTCCGAGCGGCTCGACCTCGGCGCGTTCCTCGAGCAGGGCCGCGAGTATCGCGACGCGGATGGCTGGTCGAAGCTGACGCGGGCACGCACGGAGCTCGGGCTGACGCACCCGCATCCGGTCAAGCGCGTGCACGAGCTGATGACGTGGGTGCAGTCCGGCGAGTACGACCGGATCATGACCGGGGAGTACATCCGCCGCGGCCAGGAACCCGAGTGGCGCGGGGAGACCGACGCGGCCACCGACTACTACGCGGAGCGCTTCAAGGGGTTCATGGACGAGGCCGCGCAGAGCGCCGGCAAGCTCGGCGGGCAGGTCGGGGATGCCTCGGCGCGTGCCGGCGACGTCGCGACCAGGGTCCAGGAGTGGCTACGGCGGACCCAGGGCGATTCATGACCTTCCGCGACCTGCACGACGGCGACGCCGTCTCCGGCCTGCAGGAGCGGCTCGTCCGCTACGAAGGCCTGTAGGGCGGCGCGACACCCCAGCCCCAGCGCGGGACCGGCGCGTGCTCGACGGGCGTTGCACCGGGCACAGAGTTCTCCACCGCGAGCCGGGTTCCCCACTCCGCGTAGCCCATGATCGCCGCGCGGAACTCGGGGTCGGCCGGGAGCCCGGCGACGTCCGCGGCGCGGCTCAGCAGCGTCACGAACCGCAGGCGCTGCTCGTCCGTGATCGCCAGGCCGCGGTGCTTGTCGAGCATGTGCGGGTAGCCGCCGAGAGTCTCCGTGTACGCGGCCGCACCGCCCATGACCTCCGACCACCAGGTCGTGACGTGGTCGCGGTGCTCGCGCGTGACCCGCCCGCCGAAGACCGGTGCGAGCAGGTCATCCTCCTCGACGAGGTCGTAGAACGCTTCGAGCCATCCCGCGAACGCGTCGCGGCCCCCGGCCCACTCGTAGATCGTCGGGTCGCTCATCTGGGGATGATCCCAGGCGATGCCACACTTTCCGCAGCGGCACAGCGTCCCGGCCGCCGACGGCCGCGCGCTCGACGTCCTCGTCGCCGGTCCGGCGGACGGCGACCTCGTGCTCGCACATCACGGCACGCCCGGCTCGTGTCTGCCCCTCGAGCTGCAGGTCCGCGCCGCCGCCGAGCGCGGTCTGCGTCTCGCCGGCTATGCGCGGCCCGGGTACGCGGGCTCCGAGCGCGCGCCGGGCCGCGACGTGGCGTCCGCGGCCGATGACGCGGCGGCTGTGCTCGACGCGCTCGGTGTCGGCACGTGTCTGGTGACGGGGTGGTCGGGAGGCGGTCCGCACGCGCTGGCCTGCGCCGCGCTGCTCGGCGATCGGGTCCGGGCGGCGGCGACGATCGCCGGCGTGGCGCCCCACGAGGCGGCCGGGCTGGACTGGAGCGACGGCATGGGGGAGGAGAACCTCGAGGAGTTCGCCGCCGCCTACGAAGGACATGACGCGCTGCTGGCCTGGCTGCAGACGGAGGCCGCGGGATTCGCGGCGGTGACGGGCGACGAGATCTCCACGTCGCTGGGCGATCTCATCGACCACGTCGACCGCGCGGCGCTGACCGGCGAGGTGGCCGAGGGCCTCGCCGCCGGGATCCGCGAGGGGCTGCGCCCGGGCGTGTTCGGCTGGCTCGACGACGATCTCGCGTTCATCCGGCCGTGGGGCTTCGACCTCGCCGCGATCACCGTGCCCGTGACGATCTGGCAGGGCGGGCACGACCGCATGGTCCCCCAGCAGCACGGACTCTGGCTCGCGGGCCACGTCGCGGGCGCGACGGCCCGCTTCGACGACGCCCACGGTCACATCTCGCTGCTGACGGAGGGCTTCGGCGGGGTGCTCGACGACCTGCTCGCATCGTCCGCCTGAAAACCGTTCCGCAGCGGATGATCGCGGTATCGTGGGCCGCATGCCCGTCACGCGCACGCCGCCGCCCGTCGACCTGTCGATGCTGCTCAACCAGAGCGGCTACGCGCTGGCCAACCGGCTGACGGCCGCGCTCGCCGGGCTCGACGTGTCGGTCCGCGTCTACTGCGTCCTGGCCAAGGCCGCCGAGGGCGACCACACGCAGGGCCGCCTGGCCGAGCTGGCGTGGATGGACAAGACCACGATGGTGGTCACGCTGGACGAGATGGAGCGACGCGGGCTCGCCGAGCGGCGTCTGTCGCCGGAGGACCGACGCGTGCGCGTCGTCGCGATCACCGCGAAGGGGCGGCGCCTGCTGGCGAAGGCCGACGCCATCGTGCAGGGCGTCTACGACGAGGTGCTGGCCGGCGTCGACCCGGACGAGCGCGACACCTTCCTCACGGTGCTGGATCGGCTCGTGGAGGGCCCGCTCGCTGCCCCGTTCCACCTGGAGACGCGGACGCGCCGCAGGGCACAGCGTGCGAGCTGAAGCGCAGACCGATCGGCTGAAGATCGTCTAGAACAAAACGATCTGTTACGGTTCGATCCATGTCCGGATCGACCCAGACACGCATCCCGCGGGACCGACTGCTCGCCCTCGTCGTCCTGTGCGCGGCCACGCTGATGACGATCGTCGACGAGACCGTGGTCTCCGTCGCCCTCCCGAGCATCCAGCGCGACCTGGGCTTCGCCACGGCGGATCTCGCCTGGGTCGTCAACGCCTACCTCGCCTCCTTCGGAGGGTTGCTGCTGCTCGCGGGGCGCATCGGGGACCTCGTCGGCCGACGACGCGTCCTGCTCGGTGGGCTGGCGCTGTTCGTGACGGCGTCGGCGCTCTGCGGCGTCGCCTCGTCGCCCGCGTGGCTCGTCGGCGCGCGGTTCGCCCAGGGCGCGGGTGGCGCGCTCGCCGCGTCGGTCGCGCTCGGCATGGTCGTCGCGCTCTTCGACGACCCGCGCCTGCAGGCGCGCGCCATCGGCATCTACTCCTTCGTCGGCGCCGCCGGAGCCTCGATCGGCCTGTTCCTCGGTGGCGTCATCACCGATCTCGTCGATTGGCGCTGGGTCTTCTTCATCAACATGCCGATCGGCATCGCGACCGTCGTCGCCGGCGCCCGCGTGCTGGGCGTCGAAGGCGGCCCGGGGCTGCGGCAAGGGGCCGACGCCGCCGGCGCGCTGCTGCTCGTGAGCGGCCTCACGCTGGCGATCGTCGCCATCGTCGATGCCGACGCTCGCCGACTCGGCGTCCTCGCCGCGGCGCTGCTCGCGCTGTTCGTGCACCGGCAGAGCACGGCGCGCCGTCCGCTCCTGCCGCTCGGCGTGCTGCGGTCGCGGATCGTCGCGGGCGCGAACGCGGTGCACGCCCTGACGGTCGCCGCGATGTTCGGGTTCCAGTTCCTCGTGAGCCTCTACTTCCAGGAGGTCCTCGGCTACTCGCCCGCGCAGGCGGGGCTCGCCGTCCTACCGGTCGCGCTGGGCATCGGTGTGATGTCGCTCTTCGTGTTCCCGCGGATCGAGCGGCGACTCAGCGCGCGGAGCGCCCTGCTGCCGGGGCTCCTGGCGGTCGCCGCAGGGCTCGGCCTGATGGCGCGCGTCCCGGTGGGCGGGCACTACCTCGCCGACGTCGGTCCGAGCGTGGTGCTGTTCGCCGCCGGCGCGGGGCTCGTGCTACCCGCGGTCATGACGGTCGCCATGTCCGACGCGACGCCGGCGACCGCGGGGGTCGCGTCGGGCCTCATCAACACGTCCCAGCAGGTCGGCGGGGCGCTCGGCCTGGCGATCCTCGCCGCGCTGGCGACGGGGCGCGCGGACGGCCTGCGCGACGAGGGGGTCGGCGATGCCGCCGCCACTGTCGCCGGCTTCCATCTCGCGTGGGCGGTCGCCGCGGGGTTCGTGCTGGCCGCGTTCGGCGTGGCCGGCGTGGCGCTGCGCCGCCCGCAGAGTGCCCGCAGGCCGGTCACGGCTCGGCCGGGCGCGGGGCCGGCGGCCGCGGCCACCAGGAGGCGCGCCCGGAGAGCACGATCAGCGCGGGGATGAGCACCGACCGCACGATCAGCGCGTCGACGAGCACCCCGAGGGACATGAGGAGCGCGAGCTCGCGGAACGCCAGCAGGGGGACGATCGCCAGCAGGGCGAACGTCGCCGCGAGCGTGATCCCCGCGACCGTGATCGTCCGCGACGCCGACCGGGTGCCCGCTGCGACGGCGTCGCGCAGGCTGCGCCGGTGGGTCTCGTCGCGGATGCGTCCCGGCGATGAAGACGTTGTAGTCCGATCCCAGGCCGACGAGCATCACCGCGCCCGACGAGCGGGACGTAGTAGATGACGTCGTGCGTCCCCAGCACGCGGGGCAGCAGCAGCGCCGTGAGGCCGAACGACCCGGCGAACGCCAGGACGCTGCCCGCGAGGAGCAGCACGGGCGCGACGAGCGCGCGGAGGAACAACGCCAGCAGCACGAAGGTCACGAGCGCGGTGACGAGCACGACCCGCCGCAGGTCGTGCACGCAGCGCGTCGACCGTCTCGGCCGACAGCGCCGTCTCGCCCGCGTAGGAGACCTGCGCGCCCCGCGCGAGCCCCGCCTGCGTCAGCAGCTGGGGCGTGCGGCGCTCCAGCCGGCGGATCGTCGCGATCGCCGTCCGCGCCCGTCGGCTCGTCGCGCAGCACGAGGACGATCCGCGCCGCGTCGCCGTCACGCGAGGTGACGACGCCCGACCGGCGCGTCGCGCCCGGTCTGCGCCGGGCCGAGGACCGCGGCGACGCCCGGCTCGCGCGCGTAGCAGCTCCTGCAGCCGCGCGAGCGCGTCGGTCCGCTCGCGCGATCGCCGGGCGCTCGAGCACGAGCTCGGTCGGCGCGAGGATGCCGGGCGCGAACCCCTGCGCGGCCGCCTCGGCCATCCGGCGCGGCTCGCTGTGGGACGGCAGCGACGGGATGAAGCGACACCGACAGCGAGATCGACCGCGCTCCGAGCGCGGCGACGACGAGCAGGCCGCGCGCAGGCGACCACGACCAGCGCGGCGACCGGCCTGGCCGTCGGCAGCCGGCTCGACGAAGCGCCGCGCGCGGGAGGGGCCGTCGACCGGTCGACTCTCGCGCGGCGCCTGCGCGTCCTCCCGCGGCGCGGCCCTGCCGCGCACCCGCGCGCCGAACAGCCACGGGCCGAGCCACCGCCATGAGGGCGGGGACGAGCGTGACGCAGACGAGCGTCACGACGCGCGCGGCGACGGCGAGGCCGGGACCGAACACGCGGAAGAAGTGCAGCTGGCCCGCGAGCAGCGAGAGCGCCCCGGCGACGACGAGCATGCCGGCCGCGAACACGAGCGGCGCGACGCGGGCGGTGGCCGGCGCGGCCGCCTCCGACGCGGGAGGCGCCGCGCCGCAGGCGCCTGCGCGTCTCGGCCATGAAGAAGACCGTGTAGTCGGTGACGAGCCCGAGCAGCAGGACGACGAGCACGGGCTCGATCTCGTTGGGCACGCCGTTGCCGGTCTGCTCGCCGCTCCACGCCAGCGCGCGGACCGCGACGACGTACCCGAGCGCCGGCGGTCGCCAGCGTCACGAGCGGCGCGCCGACCGAGCGGAAGTACAGCCGCGACGATGAGCAGGATCGTGAGCACCGTCGCGGCCTCCATCCACGGCAGCGCCGCGGTCGATCTCGTGCCACTGCGCGCAGCCGGGCGGGGCCGGCGCCGGTGATGCCCCGCTCGCGTGCCCGGCGCCGGGGCCGGCAGGGTGGCGAGGTAGTCGCGCGCCAGCCTGTGCGCGCTCGTCGAGGTTGAGGTCGGCTGCGAGGAACAGGTACGTGACCATCGTCGTGCCGCGCTCGTTCCAGTGCACGCCGGGACCGGCATGTCCAGCAGCGGCGCGGCCGCGCGGACGCCCGGGCGTCCGCGTCCGCCGCGCCCGCCGCGCTGCAGCTGCGCCTCCACGGACGCGCGCGGCAGCCCGCGCGGGTTGCGCTCGACGGCCACCGTATCCGTCGCGATCGTCGAGCCGAAGAGCTGCAGGGAGCTGCTCCTGCGCCAGCGACCGCCTTCGCGTCGGCGGGCACGATGTCGCTCAGCGGGGCGCTCCCCGACCCGCCGAGGCCGGGCAGCAGGACGCAGCGCCGCGACGAGCGCGGCGAGCCAGGCGAGGATGATCGGCCAGCGCAGCGCCACGACGGCACGCGCGTATCCGCGTGCGAGCGCGACCCCTCGGACGTCTCGGACACGTCCCGCCGCTACCCGGAGGGGCGCGCGGCGCCCACGCATCGTCGCGCCGTGCACCGGACGGGGTAGTCTGCCGCGCCATGGCCAAGCGCGCGCCCGCGCGGGTGGGCGATCTGCTCCGCGCGCCGACGTCCGGACTCGACCTCGCCGCCGTCGACACGCGTGCGACGCCCGGCTTCGAGGGGGGCAAGGCGAGGGGCGCGATGCGCTCCCACCGCTCGGCCGCGCCTCGCGTCCGTCTCCAGGAGAAGCTCTACGCGGACGGCGCGACCGGCGGGACGCGCAGCGTGCTGCTCGTCCTGCAGGGCATGGACACCTCGGGCAAGGGCGGCACCGTCCGCCACGTCGTCGGGCAGGTCGACCCGGCCGGCGTGCACATCGCGGCCTTCAAGCGGCCGACGCCGAGGAGCTCGCCCATGACTTCCTCTGGCGCATCCGCAGGCAGCTGCCGCAGACCGGCGAGCTCGGCGTCTTCGACCGCTCCCACTACGAGGACGTCGTGACCGTCCGCGTGCTCAGATCGCCGACAGGCGGACCTGGACGCGGCGCTTCGGCTCGATCCGGCGCTTCGAGGAGACGCCTCGGGCGCAGGGCACAGCCGTGGTCAAGTGCTTCCTGCACATCTCACGCGACGAGCAGCGCGCGCGCCTGCTCGATCGCCTCGACGACCCGACGAAGCACTGGAAGTACAACCCGGGCGACCTCGAGACGCGCGCGCTGTGGGACGACTACATGACCGCCTACGCCGAGGCGATCATCGAGACGTCGACGGACATCGCGCCGTGGTACGTCGTCCCGGCCGATCGCAAGTGGTACCGCAACTGGGCGATCACGTCGCTGCTCGTGGAGACGCTGGACGATCTCGGCCTCGCGTGGCCGGCGGCGACCTTCTCCGTGGAGGAGGAGCGCCGCCGGCTCGACGCGATGCCCTGAGCGTCCTCAGCGGCGGTCGGACGCCGCGACGCCTCCGCCGTCGCCGTCGGTCGTCGCGTGCCGGCGCGCGCGATCCTCGCGCCGGAACCGCTCGTCCGGGTCGTCCTTGCGCCCGCCGCCGACGCGCGGCAGCAGGGCGAGGACGATGAGGACCGCGGCGGCGATCGGCCCAGACGAGCGTCGTGCGGCCGTTGGCGGCGAAGATGCCGAGCACGTCGTCGCCGTCGACGAGCGAGATGACGGCGGCCGCCGCGAGCACCAGGCCGACGATGAGCGACACGCTCTTCGCGCCCCAGTGCAGCGGCGAGCCGAACATCAGCGCCGCGCCGGTCCCGATGAACAGCAGGTCACTCCACCCGTTGACCTCGAGGCCGAGCCACGTCTTGCCGTTCACCGTCCCGCTCAGCGCGTGCGTCGTGAAGCTGCGCCCGCCGAAACGCGGTGACGCCGTAGGCGAGCAGGATCATCCCGATGATCCCGACGGGTCCCTTGGCGAGCGACACGCCCTTGTCGCGCGTGGCGGCCATGGTCAGTCGCTCCTGCCTGACGTCGCCCTCGGTCTCGATGCGCTCCTTGCGGACCTCGTCGGTGACCTGCCGCTCGTCGGTGACCGGTGTCGGTCTCGAGGCGCACGCGCTCCTTGGGCACCGTCCGCTTCTCCACGACCGGCTCCTCGGCGCGCAGCGTCACCTCGTGCTCCTCCTCGGTGATGTCGCCGCCGGAGAGCGCGGCGCCGCGGTTGGCGTCCGTGATCGGCTCGCGCTCGACGCGGACCTCCTCGCGCTGGACCGGGACGCGTCTGCGTCACCTCCTCGGTGACGACGTACTTGCGCAGCCGCGCGCGGCCGGTCTCGACCTGGCGCTTCCCCACCGACAGCTCCTCCTCGGAACGCGTCATGGCGTCGTCGGTCTCGGGACCGGAGACGTCGCGGCCGGTCGTGGCGCGGCAGCCCGGCGTGGCCCGCCATGTCGTAGTGCGGTACAGGCGGGACTCCTCGTCCTGCGACAGGGCGCCGTCGGCCTCCGCGTTCGGGCTGTCCTTGACCTGGTCCTTGCTGTACGGGACGCGGATGTCGTCCCCGTCGCGCTGTGCCTCGGCCAGCGGGACGAAGCTCACGCGCGAGCCGAACAGGCCGGTGCTGACCGCCAGCCACTCGGGCTCGTCCGGTCTCCTCGTCGACGTAGATCTCGTCGATGGTCCCGATCTTCTCGCCGTCATCGCTGACGAGCTTCTGGCCCTTCCAGCTGGTGACGTCGTGTGTGGTCGGCATGTGCCGTCCTTCCTCTCGTGGGTTGTCCCGTCGATGGCTCGGGCGCGCTACGGGCGCACGGCGCCGGTCGTCGCCGTCGGCGGCGCCTGCGCCTCGACCTCGGCGCGCTCACGGCCGGTCTGCATGTCCTGCTTGACCTGCCCGGCGTTGCGCTGCCCGGCGTCGTAGGCCTGGCCGAGCATCTGGGCAGCGAGGTCGCGGCCGCCGAGACCGAAGGCGAGCGCGCCGGCGAGGGCGAGCATGCCGATGAGCCCGGCGTAGGTGATCGTCACGATCTGCGGCGCGATGCGCAGCTGGTCGAGGACCATGAACAGCGCGATGGCCATGATCAGCGCGGGGGCGATCGCGCGGACCATCTTGCCGGTCGGGGTGTCGCCCATGAGCTTGTGGGCGGCGGCGCCGACGGCGCCGGCCAGCGCGGCGGCGATCACGAAGATCAGCAGCGCGACGATGATGTTCGGCAGGAACGCCTGGACCTGCGCGATGAACGTGCTCAGCGCCGGGATCTTCAGCGCGCCGATGGCCGCCGAGATCGCGAACAGGAAGATGAACCAGAACGCGACGCTGCCGATCAGGCGGGCCGGACTGGCGCCCGGGCTGACCTTCTCGACGTACTTGCCTGCATCGCTGGAGTGCAGGGTGCGATCGAGTCCGACCTTCTCGAGCAGCCGGGCGACGATGCCCTTGACGACCTTGGCGATGAAGTAGCCGATCACCAGGATCACGAGGAACCCGATGATGTTGGGGATGAAGCCCAGCAGGCTGTCGAGGCCCTGCTGGATGCTGTCTGCGATCTGCACGCTTGCGAACACGTGGCTTCTCCTCTGGACGTGCGGCGACGAATCGACGCAGGACGACGATGGACAAAGCGCGACAAGACGGGACCGGATTGCGGACAGATCCCGTGACGCGTGGTGCTCGTCTACCCGACGATCCGGGTAGTAGGCCGGACAATGTGTCTCGTTTTGCCAGGCCCTCGTCCGTGACCGTGGCCGAGTCAGCTGCCGTCCCGGCGCGCGCGCTCCGACGTCGCGATGAACCGCAAGCACATCGTCGCGTGCGCGAGCGAGCTGCTGAGCCGTGCGCCGCGCGCCTCGATGTCCGAGGTGGCGCGGGCCGCGCAACGTCAGCCGCGGCACGCTCTACCGGCATTTCCCCAGCCGCGCCGACCTGCTCGCGTCGGTCAACGAGCAGGCGCGCGACGTCGCGATCGACGACGTCGGAGGACCGCCTGCGCCCGCGCGGGCGAGCTGGCGCGCGCGACCCCGACGCCGCTCTCGGTCGCCGACGTCCTGAACAAGGTGCCGCCGCACCTGCTCGGCGATCAGATCGTCGCCGAGGCGCAGCGGATCGCGGGCGTCTCCTCGGCCGCGGTGTACCTCGTGGACCTCGAGGGCAGCCGGCTCATGCGCCTGGCCGGCCCGGTGAGCTTCCCCGAGACGCTGCCCGTGACGCTGGCGGTCGGCACCGAGATCCCGCGGGAGGGGCTCCCGGCGCTCGAGGCCACGATCGACGAGCACCTGCCCGGCGCGGTCTCCGCGCCGCTCCTGCTGCGGGGCCGGGCGCTCGGGGTCGTCGTGGCGGTGGGCAGCGACGCCGAGGGCCTGCGCCGACCTCGCCTACGAGGCGGCCGCGGCGGTGTCGCTCGCGGCCGACTACACGGACCACCTCGACGCCGCGCGCCGCGTGCGGGCGACGAGCCCGGCGGCCGAGATCCAGCAGAACCTGCTGCCGCCGCGCATCGTCCGGACCAACGGCGCCCTCATCGCGGGCAACGTGCTCCCGGGCTACGAGATCGGCGGCGACTGGTTCGACTACGCCGAGAACCCGGCGGGACCTGGATCGGCATGGCGGACGCCGAGGGCAGCGGGACACGGGCGGCGGCGCTGGCGTCCGTCGCGCTCGGCGCGTTCCGCTCGGCACGGCACCAGTCGCTCGACCTGCCGGGGATCATCCGCCTCATGGACACGGTGGTGCGCGAGTTCGCGGAGACGGCGACGGTCACGACGACCATCGGCTTCTGGGTGCCGCCGACGTCGACGTTCTCGTGGATCTCGTGCGGCGAGCTCGGCCCGATCGTCGTCGACGGCCGTGGCGAGGGGGACCTGCTCGAGGGGCATCGGCTCCCGCCGTTGGGCGCCTGGAGGACGATGCGGAGCTCGTCGTCCGGGAGCGGCGGCTCGCGGACGGCGATCGCCTCGTGCTCGTGTCCGACGGGATCGTGGACCGGGCCTATCCCGAGGGCAACGCGCTCAGCATCAACGGCGTCGTCGACGCGGTCCGCGATGCGCCGTTCGCGTCGGCGGCGGGTGCGGTGAGCGCCGTGGAGGCCGTGATCCACCACATGAGCCCGGACGAGCTGCTGGACGACGCCACGATCGCCGTGCTCGACCCCGGTGCTGCGCGCGTGACCGGGATCGAGCACCGCCTCCTCGACGTCCCCGGCGGCCGCATCCACGTCGCCGAGCAGGGCTCGGGGCCGCTCGTCGTGCTCGTCCACGGCTTCCCGGAGTGCTGGTACTCCTGGCGCCATCAGCTCCCGGCGCTCGCCGACGCCGGGTACCACGCGGTCGCCGTCGACGTCCGCGGTTACGGGCGCTCGTCCAAGCCGGCCGCCGTCGACGCCTACCGGCTCGTCGACCACGTCGCCGACACTGCGGGCGTGGTCCGCGCGCTCGGCGCGGGCACGGCGACCGTCGATCGGCCACGACTGGGGGTCGGCGATCGCGACCACCAGCGCGCTGCTGCGCCCGGACCTGTTCGGCGCCGTCGCGATGCTGAGCGTCCCGTACGCGCCGCGCGGCGGCCCGCGGCCGACGGACATCTTCGGCAGCATCGGCGGCCAGGAGGAGTTCTACGTGAGCTACTTCCAGGAGCCCGGACGCGCGGAGTCCGAGATCGAGCCCGACGTCCGCACGTGGCTGGCCGGGCTTCTACGCGGCGCTCTCCGGCGACGCCGAGCCGCCGCCCGACGGCGGCAGCGTCTTCTTCGTCCCGGACCCGGTGCTCGCCTGAGCGACCGGTTCCCGGAGGACGTGGCGCTGCCGGCCTGGCTGGGCGAGCACGACCTCGACGTCTACGCGGGCGAGTTCGAACGCACCGGCCTGACCGGCGCGCTGAACCGTTACCGCAACATCGACCGCGACTGGAGCGACCTCGCCGCGTGGGACGGTGCGCCGATCACGCAGCCGTCGCTGTTCCTCGCCGGCGAGCGCGATGCGACGCTCGGGTGGATGGGCGGCGCGATCGACGCGTTCGGCACGACCCTGCCCGGCCTGGTCGCTTCCCACGTCCTCGACGCGGCGGGCACTGGATCCAGCAGGAGCGACCCGACGAGGTCAACCGCCTGCTGGTCGACTGGCTGGGCAGGGTCGCGTAGCCGGCGTCGGACGAGCGGCCAGACCGCCTCGACGTCGTCGAGAGGGCGCCGGTGCGGATCGTGGATGCTTCGGGCGGTGCAGAGGTGTCGATCCACCGGCACCCCGTTCGTCCTCATAGACGACCACCGACCAGGAGGACGTCATGAAGTACATGCTGCTGATCCACCAGGGCTCCACGCCGACCCCGAACGACCCCGAGGCCTGGGGACGCCTGTCGCAGGACGAGCAGAACGCCGTCTACGCGGCCTACGGAGCGATCAACCAGACCCCGGGCGTCACTCCGGGCCATGGCCTCGCCGCGCCGGACACCGCCACGACCGTGCGCGTCCAGGACGGGCGGACGCTCACCACCGACGGCCCCTTCGTCGAGCTCAAGGAGGCCGTGAACGGCTACCTCATCTACGAGGCCGACGATCTCGACGCGGCGATCGAGCTCGCGTCGAAGGTCCCGGCCGCCTCGATGGGCGGGGCGATCGAGGTCCGTCCGATCGTGGAGTACTGACCCATCCTCGAGCAGACCTTCCGCGACCAGTGGGGCTACGTGCTCGCTGCGCTCATCGGCTTCCTCGGCGACCACGATCTCGCCGAGGAGGCCGCGCAGGAGGCGTTCGCGATCGCGGCGGCCCGCTGGCCCCGGGACGGCGCGCCCGAGGACCCTGGCTCCTGGCTGATCAGGACCGCGCGCAACCGCGCCATCGACCGGATCCGCCGCGACCGCACGCTCGTCGCGAAGACCCGCCTTCTCGAGGTGCCGGAGGCGGTGGAGGACGAGATGGACGACGACATGGTGTTCCCCGACGAGCGCCTCGAGCTCGTGTACATGTGCTGCCATCCTGCCCTGGCG
Source organism: uncultured Solirubrobacterales bacterium (assembly GCA_963837655.1). Taxonomy (GTDB): domain Bacteria; phylum Actinomycetota; class Thermoleophilia; order Solirubrobacterales; family Solirubrobacteraceae; genus CAVVSD01. The sequence goes on along the minus strand of CAWIOK010000006.1, from coordinate 110,583 downwards.
ACCGACGCCCAGGTAGCGCTCACCCTGCGGACGTTCGGCGGCCTGACGACACCCGAGATCGCGCGCGCGTTCCTCGTGCCCGAGGCGACGATGGCCCAGCGCCTCGTCCGGGCGAAGCGCAAGATCCGGACGGCCGGCATCCCGTTCCGGGTGCCCCCCGGCGCACCTGCTGCCCGACCGTCTCGCCGCGGTGCTGGCCGTCGTGTACCTGATCTTCAACGAGGGCTACTCCAGCCCGCCCACCCGCGACGAGCTGACCGTCGAGGCGCTGCGTCTGGCGCGAGCGCTGGCCGAGCTCATGCCCGACGAGCCCGAGGTGCACGGCCTGCGCGCGATGATGCTGCTGCTCGACGCGCGCCGCGCGGCCCGGTTCCGCGACGGCGAGCTGGTGCTGCTCGCCGACCAGGACCGCACGCTGTGGGACGCGACCCGGATCGAAGAGGGGCGCGCCCTGCTGGACCGGGCCATCGCGCTGCATGGGCACGGGCCGTACGTCCTCCAGGCGGCGATCGCATCGCTGCACGCCGATGAGCCGCGCGACTGGGCGCAGATCGCCGCGCTGTACGGCGAGCTCGCGCGCCTCACCGCGTCACCGGTCGTCGAGCTCAGCCGGGCCGTCGCCGTCGCGGAGGCCGAGGGGCCGCAGTCGGGCCTGGAGATCGTCGACAGCCTCGACCTCGACGACTACCGCTACCTGCACGCGACCCGCGGCGAGCTGCTGCGCCGGCTGGAGCGCACCGACGAGGCGCGCGACGCGTTGCGGCGGGCGCTCGAGCTCGTCCACGACGACGCCGAGCGGCGGCTCCTGCAACGGCGCCTGGCTACGCTCGGCACATAGACGGGTCCTCTGCGCGCTGGTCGTCCTGACCGCGCTCGCCGCTCCCGCGAGCGCGGCCGCGTCCTCCTGCGCTGACGTCGTGAACCCGTACCCGGGCACCCGCTACGACGGGGTGGACCTCACGCGGATCCGCGCCACCGGCCTGACCTGCACGACGGCGCGACGGGTCGCGCGCGGAGCCCATCGCAGGGCGCTCGGCCTGCCCGTCGCCAACGGTCCTGTCCGGCGGTTCACCTGGAACGGCTGGAGCGTGACCGGCGACCTGCGGGGCTCCTCGGACAGCTACGTCGCCAGCAAGGGCGACCGTCGTGTCCGCTGGCGCTTCTGAGTCACGCTGTCGCGGGCTCGCCCAGCAGGGCGGCCGTCTCGCGCATCTGCTCGAACGCCTCCTCGTCGCTGTCGCGGCGCCCGAGCCCGCACGCCGCCGCGACATCGACCTCACGGCCGGCCAGGCGCTCGATGCGCGCGAGGAGCTCGCGATGGGCCTCGGTGTCCAGCGACTCGTGCAGGAACCCGGCGATGAACCGGGTGTCGTCGGGTAGATCCAGGTCGCGCAGCGGCTCGTAGAAGGACTCCGCCTCGATCGGCGCTTCCTTCGCTGCGGCGAACGGTGCGTGGACGTACTCCAGCACCTGGTCCTCCGGGAACCCGGCGGCGATCGCGTTGGCGAGCAGCACGAGCGGGGTGACGTCGCGCATCTCGCCGTAGGCGGTGTGGTGGAAGTCGCCGAGGCACAGGTGGATCCCGAACCGCGCGCCGGCGGGCGAGCGCCGGATCGTGTCGAGCATCGTCTCGGCCATCTGGCCTGCGACGGCCGGCTGCGCGGCGTCGTCGGCCTGCGCGATCGCGATGAGCGCGACGACCGTCTCGAGCTGGAAGACGACGTCGTCGCCCGCCTCTGCGTGGATCTCCGCGATGTCGCGGACCGTCGAGACCTGCCAGCCCTCGAGGATCGACGGGTCCGCGAACGCGGCCTCGCCGAACGCGTAGATGGCGAGGTCGATGGGGGCGACGATGCCGACCTGGAAGCGGAGGTCGGGTCGGCCGTGCTTCTCGCGCAGCACCAGGAAGGACGGATAGCTGTTGCGGAACGCCAGGGCGTAGTGGTGCCGCAGATTCGCGGGATCGAGCGTGTGGCCGTCGGCGACCTTCCACTGCGCGACGTGCTCGTAGTCGCTCCAGTCACCGTCGCGCAGGATCTCGACGTCCGGGTTCGCCCGGAGCTTCTCGATGACGGGCGTGCACCAGAGATGCCGGTCGCCCGTCTCCCCGTCGCTCAGGCGATCCAGGTGCGGGGCCAGGCGGCTGAGGGCCTGATCCATTGCGTGCTCGGGCCCACGACCCGGCCACGCACCCACGAGATGCGTCCGCCGTCCCATTCCCGTCTCCTCTCCTTCGCGTCCAGGAGCGGTGAATGTATCCAAATGTGAGACTTGTGTCAGTGCAGCGGGCAGATAAGCCGCGGCACGCCGCCGTCCTCGCCCTTGGCCGCCGCCGACTCGTTCACCTGGTACAGCACGCCGAGGAACGACACACCCGCGAGCAGCAGCCCGATGAGCACTTCGGACACGCGGCGGCGGGTCATGCGGCGCTGGGGGCGACGATCGTCGCCGCCCTCCGCTCCCGGATCGGCAGATGGACCAGCGCCGCGAACACGCTCAGCAGGATGCACAGCATCCACATGGTGTCGTAGCTGCCGGTGCGTTGGTAGATCGTGCCGCCCAGCAGCGCGCCGGCGAACGCGCCGATCTGGTGCGAGAGGAAGACGACGCCGAACAGCATGCCGACGTGCCGGGTGCCGAACATGAGCGCGACGAGCCCGGACGTCAGGGGCACGGTGGACAGCCACAGCAGCCCCATGAGCGCCGAGAAGACGAGCACCGACGCGGTCGTGACGGGAAGCAGAAGGAACATGGTGAACGCCAGCCCGCGGCCGAGGTAGATCCCGCTCAGCAGCAGCCGGCGCGGGTAGTGGCCGCCGAGGATGCCCGACGTGTAGGCGCCGATGACGTTGAAGAGCCCGATGAGCGACAGCGCCCACGCGGCAAGACCCTTCGAGAACCCCTGGTCGGTGAGAAACGGCGGGAGATGCACTGAGATGAAGGCGATGTGGAAGCCGCACACGAAGAAGCCACACGCGAGCAGCAGGTAGCTGGGGTGCGTCAGCGCAGCGTGCAGCGCCTGCCGCGCCGACAGGTCCGCGCCCAGGTCCTCGTCGTCGCCGCGCCCGATGAGCGCTCTGGCGAGGATCGGGACGAGCAGCAGGATGCCGGACAGCAGCGTCAGCGCCGTGATCGGGCCGTACTTGGAGATGAACGCCTGCCCGAGCGGGGCGAAGAGGAACTGGCCCATCGACCCGGCGGCCGTGGCCAGGCCCATCGCCCACGAGCGGCGATCGGGGCTCACCAGGCGGGCGAACGCGGCGATGACGATCGTGAACGAGCCACCCGCGACGCCCAGTCCGACCAGCACACCGCCGGTCAGCGTCAGCGCCCCCGGTGAGGTGCTGTGCGCCATGAGTGCCACACCGGCTGCGTACACGAGCCCGCCCACCGCCAGGACGCGGCCGGCGCCGTAGCGGTCGGCGATCGCGCCGGCGAACGGCTGGCCGAGACCCCACAGCAGGTTCTGGAACGCGATCGCCAGCGCGAACGTCTCGCGGTCGAACCCGCGGAACTCCGTGAGCGGGTCGGTGAAGAGCCCGAAGCTCGTCCGGACGCCGAAGGTGAGGACCGCGATCAGGCAGCCGGCGACGACGATCGACGTCGGGCTGCGGTACCAGGGGCGCGCCGCGGCGACCATGGCGGCGAAGCTACCACACGCGGTTCATTCACTGAACCGAAGCTGGTACGGTGGCTTGATGGCGCTGCGACGGGACTACGACGGGCAGGCCTGTGCGCTCGCGCGATCGCTCGAGGTCGTCGGTGAGCGATGGACGCTGCTCATCCTGCGCGACCTCTTCTTCGGCGTGCGGCGCTTCTCCGACATCCAGGCGCATCTCGACGTCCCCAGAGCGGTGCTGAGCGCCCGGCTCACGCTCCTCGTGGAGACCGGGATCGTGGAGCGCCGCCCCTACCAGCTGGGCCGCGACGACCTCCTGCTGACGGAGAGCGGGCTCGAGCTGTGGCCGATCGTCCACCGGCTGATGCAGTGGGGCGAGCGCCACCTCGTCGACGACGGGCCCGTGCGGCTCTTCGCGCACGTGACCTGCGGCACCGACCTGACGCCGCACGGCGTGTGTCCGGCGTGCGGCATCGAGCCGCCGCCGGAGGACGTCGAGACCCGGCCCGGCCCCGGCGTCCCGTCGGTGCTGCGCCGCGATGCGATCTCGCGCGCTCTGCGCGAGCCCCACCGGCTGCTCACGCCCGTCGCGGCCTGAGCCCGACGTCGGACAGCGGCCCGAGGTGGCCGAGCTTGTCCGGGTTGAGCATCGAGTAGACCCGCGCGATGACTCCGCCAGTGATGTCGAGGCCGACGACGTTGACCAGTCGCCCGGCGGGGTCGAAGGACCGGAAGCCGGGGCCGCCGTTGACGATCGCGGGGCGCAGCTGGATGCCCGCCTCGGTCCCGAGCCGGTAGAAGCTCGCCAGCGCGCGGCCGACCTGCAGGGCGCCCTCCATCGGGGCGGGGATCGAGCGCGCCTTGCCGCCGCCGTCGCCGACGAGCAGGGCGTCGGTGGCCAGGAGCGCGACGAGCCCGTCCATGTCGCCCTCGCGCGCCGCCTGGAGGAACCGCGCGGCCAGGGCGCGACCCTCGTCGGGATCGGGGTCGAAGCGCATGCGGTCGTCGGCCACGCGCCTACGGGCCCGGCTGAGGATCTGCCGGCAGTTGCCGGCGTCCTTGCCGATGACGTCCCCGATCTCGTCGAACCCGTAGTCGAACGCCTCCCGCAGCACCAGCACGGCGCGCTCGTCGGGGGTCAGGCGCTCGAGCGCGACGAGGAACGCCAGCGAGACCGTCTCGTCCACCTCCACGCGGCCGGCGGCGTCATCCTCGACGAGCGGCTCGGGCAGCCAGGAGCCGACGTAGGCCTCGCGCTTCACGCGGGCGGAGCGCAGCACGTCGATCGCCAGGCGCGTGGTCACGGTGGTCAGGAATGCGTCGGGATTGGCGACGTCCTCGGCCTGATGCAGGCGCAGCAGCGCGTCCTGCACGACGTCCTCGGCCTCGGCGACGCTGCCGAGCATCCGGTACGCGACGGCGAACGACAGGGCCCGCTGGGAATCGGGCGAGCTCATCTGTCACACGCCCCGCAGGTCGTTCGTCGGAGTGCCATGACCACCACCAGCCACATCTTCCTCGCGGGCGCCACGGGCGCCATCGGCCAGGCCCTGATCCCCAGGCTGCTCGCCCGCGGCCACACCGTCACCGGCACGACGCGCAGCCCACAGAAGGCCGGCGCGCTGCGCGCGCTGGGTGCCACGCCGGTCGTCGTCGACGGCCTCGATCGCGACGGCGTCGTGGCGGCGGTCGCCGCCGCGCGCCCTGACGCGATCGTCCACCAGATGACGGCGCTGGGCGACATGGCGGACATCCGCCACATCGAGAAGGAGTTCGCTGCCACCAACAGGCTGCGCACCGAGGGCACCGACAACCTGCTCGCGGCCGCCCGCGCAGCGGGCGTGGAGCGCGTGGTCGCGCAGAGCTACGCAGGCTGGCCCTATCAGCGCGTCGGCGGGCCCGTGAAGACCGAGGACGACCCGCTGGACCCGGCCCCGCCCGCCCAGCTGCGATCGACGCTGGCGGCGATCCAGCACGTCGAGCGTGAGGTGACCGCCTGCGGCGGCGTCGCCCTGCGCTACGGCGGCTTCTACGGCCCGGGCACCGGCCTCGCGCCCGGTGGCGCGCAGTGGGACGCGGTCCGCGCGCGCAAGTTCCCGGTCGTCGGCGACGGCGGAGGCGTGTGGTCGTTCATCCACATCGACGACGCCGCGGCGGCGACGGTGAACGCGCTGGAGAACTGGGCGCCGGGGGAGATCTACAACGTCGTCGACGACGAGCCGTCGCCCGTGCACGACTGGCTGCCGGCGCTGGCGTCGTCGATCGGCGCGCGGCCGCCGCGTCACGTCCCGCGCTTCGTCGGGCGGCTCATGGGCGAGCACGTGGTGGCCATGATGTGCGAGATACGCGGCGCGTCCAACGCGAAGGCACGGGCCATCCTCGGGTGGATCCCGGCCTGGCCGACCTGGCGCGAGGGGTTCGCGGCGGCGTCCGCACCGTGATCTCGAACGCGCGTACTACCCTCTTGGGTCGTCATGCGCATCTTCCTCTGCGACGACTCCCACTCCTTCGGCGCCGTGGTCGGCTTCTGGCTCGAGGAGGCCGATGATCTCGAGTTGGTCGGGATCGCCTACGACCGTGCCGAGGCGATGGTCGCGCTGCCCGGCGTTCGGGCCGACGTCGTCCTGCTCGACACGATGGCGGGGGGCACCGACGCCCTCGCGGTCGACCACGTGCGGGCGGTTGCTCCGGGAGCGAAGGTCGTCGTCTACAGCGGGCACGAGCCGCACGCCGCGCAGCAGTTCGTGCGCGGCGAGCCGGATCTGTATCTGCGCAAGGGCGACGAGCCCGAGCACCTGATCGACGCCCTCCGCGGGCTCGGCGACTAGCTCAGCCCAGCTCGCGGGCGACCCGGACGCGGCCGGCGGTGATCCACGCGGCGGCGGCGCCCGTCGTCCTGCCGCCGGCGCCGACAGGAACCTCGGCGTCGTCGGCCCGGCGCCGGCCAGGACCTGAACGCGCCCCCGAGCCCCGCCGGGCGCGATGCGGCGGGCGAGCACCGACGTGCCGGTCGACCACACGACCTGCGTGGCGGACGGTGTGACGGCCAGCGCCGCGCCGTTCGTGCGCTGAAGGGGGTCGCTGAGCCGGACCGGCGCGCGGACCGGCGAACCGTCGGCCCGTGTGCGACGCAGGCGCAGGACGCCGTGCCCGTCGACGAATGCGAGCAGGAGCTCGCCGTTCGCCGCGGTCGCGAGCGACGGCGCGCGAGCATCCTCGCCCGCCCCGGCGGGCGTGATCGGTGGTCCGAGCGTCCCCTCGGGCGCACGTGAGACGGCCTGCACCCCGGTGCCCGCCGCTGTGCGCGCCAGCCACGAGATGAGCACCCGCCCGTCCTGACCGGCGGCGAGACGGGGCACGCTCGGCGTGGCCGTCGTGGGGATCGCGACCGGCGGCCCGAAGGCCCCCTCCGGCGGCGCCGTGGCCATCCTCAGCCGGCCGTCGTCGGTCCAGGCCGCGACCAGCTCACGACGTGGCGTGAGGGCCACGCGGGCGCCACGACCGGCCGACGGCAGGTCGAAGCGCTCGCCGCGGGGGCGCAGGACGCTGAGTCCGGAGCTCCCGTGCAGCACGAGGCGCAGCGAGTCGTCCGGGGCGCGCGCCGCGTACGGATCGTCGGCCCCGCCGAACGGCCCGAGCGGAAGCAGCGGTGCGCCGTCGCGTGCGCTCAGCACGGCTGAGGTCTCCAGCGGCGTTCCCTCGTCCCATGCCGTCAGCGTCTGGCCGTTGGCGGCGTCGAGATCCCGAGGCGCCCGGCGGCGTCGAGGTCCAGCGACGGCGCAGCGGCGACGCCCTTGCCCGTCGCGGCCTGCGGCGCGGTCCATGCCACGCGCGCCCGTCGGGAGCACGGCGAGGAGCGCGGCCGCACGGGCCGCGGACAGCGACCGCTGTCTCACGCGAAGCGCTCCTCCATCCAGGCGACCGCGAACGCCGTGAGCGACCGCGCGGGGAAGAGATGGGACGCACCGTCGCCCACGGTCCCGCGCACCCCGATGCCCGCGGCGAGGGCCTCGCGCGCGATCACCGCGAACTCGTCCTCGCCGAGCTCGAGCGTCTCGTAGGGGTACGCGCCGCGGGAGGTGTCGATGTCGGTGTAGGTGCGCTCGCGCAGACCGCCGTCCCCGGCCAGCGTGACGCGGTAGGTGACCGTCCGCTTCTCCGCGACCTGCGCGATCGCCTCCGCGTGGTGCAGGAGCGTCACGGTGTCCAGCGGGGCGCCGAGCATCAGCACCTGCCCGTCGGCCTCCACGACGCGCGCGAACGGGCTCCGCGCGCCGTAGCCGTCGTCGTCGGGGTGCTCGCCGATGATCCACGCCGCCCGAGCACCGATCGCGGCGACGCTCGCCTCCGGGTGGGAGCTGCGCAGCGCGCCCGGCCACGTCCGCACCCGCTCGGGGATCCGGCCGTACTCGCGGTCGACCTCGCCGGTCGCGGGATCGAACGCCGGGGTGGCGGCGAGGTAGGCGTCACGGTGCTCGGCCGGCCAGTCCTCCGCGTGGTAGACGTGCTCTTGCCACGACGCGTACGCGACCAGGGTGCCCGCGGGGCCGACCGTGTCGAGCAGCGCGCGGATCACGGTCTCGCTCCCGCCGATGATCCAGCCCAGCGCGCTCATCCGCGTGTGCACCATGAGCACGCCGCGCGGACGCACACCGAGCGCGCGGAGGTCGCCCGCCAGGCGCGCGCCGCTGATCGCCGTCGGCCTCAGTAGCGCGATCCCGAGGCCTGCGGCAGGCCGTCCAGCGCCGCGAGGTCCTCGGGTTCGAGGTGGACGTCAGCGGCGGCAACGTTCTCCTCCAGATACGGAACGCGCTTCGTGCCGGGGATCGGGACGACCTGCCCGCCCTGGGCCAGCACCCACGCCAGCGCGACCTGCCCCGGTGCGGCGTCGCGCCGGTCGGCGACCTCGCGCACCGCGTCGACGATCGCCTCGTTCGCGCTGCGCGCCTCGGCGCTGAAGCGGGGGTTGCGCGACCGGAAGTCCGTCGACTCGAAGGACGTGTCGGCGGCGAGACGGCCCGTGAGCCAGCCGCGGCCGAGCGGCGCGAACGGCACGAGCGCCGCGTCGTGCTCCTCGCACCAGGCGAGGACGTCGCCGAGCGCGTCGCGGGTCCAGAGCGACAGCTCGGACTGCAGCGCGGCGACGGGATGGATCGCATGGGCCCGGTCGAGCTCCTCGACGGACGCCTCGGAGAGCCCGAGCGCGCGCACCTTGCCCTCGTCCACGAGCTCGGCCATGGCGCCCCAGCTCTCCTCGACCGGCACGTCGGGGTCGATGCGGTGCAGGTAGTACAGGTCGATGCGATCGGTCCCGAGCCGCCGCAGCGACTCCTCGGCGGCGCTGCGCAGGTGCTCCGGTCGCCCGTTGCGATGGGGCATCTCACCGTCGCGGCCGGCGACCATGCCGCCCTTGGTGGCCAACACGACCTCGTCGCGGCGCCCGGCGAGCGCGCGGCCGACGAGCTCCTCGTTGACGAACGGTCCGTAGACGTCCGCGGTGTCGACCAGCGTGACCCCGAGCTCGAGCGCGCGGTGGATGACGCCGACCGAGCGGTCGTCGTCGCGCTCGGAGGCGCTGTAGCCCCAGGACATCCCCATGCAGCCGAGGCCGATGGCGCCCACCTGCAGGTCGCTGGAGCCGAGTCGTCGCTGATCCATGATCCGGAGCCTATGCGCGAGCGGCATCGTCCATCCGCCCAATTGCGCTTCGCCGCCCGATCGGGCTGCGACCATGGGTCGTTCATGCCTGCGCCCGATCTCCCTGCACTTCGAGCGATCCGCGAGACCCTCATCCACGCAGTGAGCCTCGATCCCGCGCTGCGCGACGACGACCTGCGCGTCCTCGTCCAGGCTCTCCTGCACATGGGCGACGACCTCCGAGCGACGGTCGAGTGGTCGTCCTATGACATCGGCCAGGCGGACCTGCGCGAGGCGATGCGGCGCCTGCGCGACTGCGGCCTGATCCGCGTCCACGAAGAGGTCGACGCCGACCAGGTCCGCGGCTGGACCGTCTGGATCGCGCCGGACTTCCTCGACCTCGAGGAGGAGCTCGGCTAGAGCGCGTCCAGGAGCCGCTGTAGGTCGCTCTCGTCGTTCCACGCGCCCGTGGAGGCACGCAGCCACGGCTGGCCGGGGATGTCGCGGATGAGGATCCCGTGCTCGGTCAGTCGCTCGCGCTGCGCAGCGGGCTCCTCGGCGCGCCAGGTCACGAGCGTCGTGTTCCCGCGAGGGAGGACCTCGTGCCCGGCGTCGGCCAGGGCGGACGCCAGCGTCGCGGCCAGCCCGGCCGCGCGGCCGTGCACCGCGTCCCAGCCCGCGGCGGCCAGGACGTCGTGGGAGGCGAGCGCGGCGGCGACCCGCTCGGTGCCGAGCGACGGCGTGTCGTAGCGGCGCGCGTCGGGCTGCATCCCCGAGGTCAGGCCCTCGTTGGGCGCCGCGAGGTTCAGGTACGTCGGCCCGCGCTGCACGACGCGCTCCTGCCAGGCCGGGTCGACCCACAGCATCCCGGTGCCGACCGGGCCGCACATCCACTTCTGCCCCGACCCGGCGTAGAACGCGCAGCCCAGCTCGCGCACCCGGACCGGCACGGCGCCGATCCCCTGCGCGCCGTCGAGCAGCACGGGGACGTCCAGGTCGGAGAGCGCGGCGGGAGCGAGCTCGCCGGTCGCCCAGTGCACGTGCGAGCACGCGACGAGCCGCGTCGCGGAACCGACCTCGTCGGCCAGCCGCGCGAACGGCACCTCGCGGACCGTCACGCCGCGCTGGGCGATCGCGGCGCCGAGCGGGCCGAGCAGCCCCGGGTGCTCGCCTTCGGACGTGATGATCTCGTCCCCGGGGGTGAGCTCGAGCCCGCCGAGGACGCGCGCGATCCCGTCGCTCGTGCAGGACGTGAGCGCGACCTCCTCGGACGGGGCGCCCAGCAGCTCGGCGTACGCGGCGCGGAGCCGATCGCCGAGGTCGCGGCCGCTCATGAACCACTCGAAGAGCCGGCCGTCGCGCTCGCCCGCCTCGACGCTGTCGCGCAGTGCGACCGACGCCGCGTGGGGCCAAGGGCCGGCGGTGCCGGCATTGAGGTAGGTGACCCGGTCGAGGACCGGGAATTCGGAGCGCAGCGCGGCGGGATCCATGCCAGGAAGCTAGTTTGCCCCGATGGCCGGCGCCCGCCGCTCCTCGAAGCGCAGTCGCGAGGCCCGCCCTGCACGGCGTAGCCCGCACCCCGATGCGCTGACGCGGGAGACCGAGTTCGGGCGCGCGGAGGTCCGCGTCGACCGCCGCCATCCGGGCGGCCGGATGCTCCTCGTCGACGGCCAGGAATCCTCCTACGTCGACCTGGACGACCTCACGCGACTGGACTTCGCCTACGTCCGCCGGATCGGCGACCTGCTCGACCTGCACGCGCCCGCCGGAGAGGCGCTCGACGTCGTGCACGTCGGTGGCGGCGGGTTCACGCTGCCCCGCTACCTGGCGGCGACGCGTCCCGGCTCGCGGTCGGTGACCTTCGAGCGCGACGGTGGCCTCGTCGACGTCGCACGCGAGGCGCTCGGCCTTCGCACCTCGGCGCGCATGCGGGTGCGGGTGGGGGACGGGCGGGAGCTGCTCCGCGGCCTGCCGGAGCGGACCGCCGACGCCGTCGTCGTGGACGCGTTCGACGGCCCGCTGGTCCCGGTGCACCTCACGACCGTCGAGTTCGCGCGGGAGGTCCGGCGCGTCCTGCGCCCTGGTGGTCTCTGCATCCTCAACGTCATCGACATCCCGCCGTTGGAGCTCGCGCGCGCCGGTGCCGCCACGCTGCTGGCGGCGTTCCGCCACGGCGTGGTCCTCGCCCCCCGGCGGCTGTTGCGTGGGCGCGAGGGTGGCAACGTGGTGCTCGCCGGGTCGAGCTGGCCGCTGCCGCTGGACGGCCTGCGCGAGCGGGCGGCCCAAGCGGACCAGCCCGAGGACGTCCTCGCCGGCGACCCGCTGGTCGCCTTCACGGGCGGCGCCCGCCCGCTCACCGACGAGCATCCCTCCAGCCACCGCCTCGCGCGGCTCGCGGACCTCTGGAGCCGCGAGCGCGTGTCCGACTAGATTCCCAAGAACGATGCAGGTCACCCTCCCCGACGGCGCCGCGCTCGAGCTGCCCGACGGCGCCACCGGCGCCGACGCGGCCGGCGCGATCGGCCCAGGACTCGCCCGTGCGGCGCTCGCGGTGCGCGACAACGGCGCCCTGCGCGACCTCTCCGCACCCCTGCGCGAGGCGCAGGAGATCCGGATCCTGACCCGCCGTGACGGCGACGACGCGCTGGAGCTGATCCGCCACGACGCGGCCCACGTGCTGGCGACGGCGGTCCTCGAGCTGTATCCGGGCGTGAAGATCTCGATCGGCCCGCCGATCGAGGGCGGCTTCTACTACGACTTCGAGTTCCCGCCCGGCGTCACGCTGTCGGAGGACGACCTGCCGCGCATCGAGGAGCGCATGCGGGAGCACATCAAGGCCGACGAGCCGTTCGTGCGGGAGGACGTGACGACCAACGTCGCGCTCGAGCGCTTCCGCGCCGAGGATCAGCCCTACAAGGTCGAGCTGATCGAGGACCTCATCGCCAACGAAGGCGTCGAGACGGTCTCGCTCTACCGCAACGGCCCGTTCACCGACCTCTGCCGCGGTCCCCACACGCCGGGCACCGGCCGCGTCGGCGCGATCAAGCTCCTGAGCGTCGCGGGCGCCTACTGGCGAGGCGACGCGAGCCGGCAGATGCTCACGCGCGTCTACGGCACCGCGTTCTTCACCCAGTCCGACCTCGACGAGCACCTCAAGCGCCTCGAGGAGGCCCGCGCGCGCGACCACCGCAAGCTCGGGCGCGAGCTCGGACTGTTCATGTTCTCCGAGGTCAGCCCCGGCTCGCCGTTCTGGCTGCCGCGCGGCATGGCGATCTGGAACGCCCTGACCGAGGTCTGGCGCGAGGAGAACGCGGCGCGCGGCTACCGCGAGGTCAAGACGCCGATCCTCTACGACATCGACCTCTTCAGGACCAGCGGACACTGGGACGTCTACCGCGACCACATGTACTTCACGGAGGTCGAGGAGCGGCCCATGGGCCTCAAGCCCATGAACTGCCCCGCGCACATCCAGCTGTACGCGAACGAGCGCCGCTCCTACCGCGAGCTGCCCGTGCGCTACAGCGAGCAGGGCCTCGTCCACCGTCACGAGCCGAGCGGCACGTTGCACGGTCTGCTGCGCGTCCGTCACATCACGCAGGACGACGCCCACATCTTCTGCACGCCCGAGCAGGTGCAGGACGAGGTCATCCGCTGCCTGGACTTCGGCTTCGCGATCTACGAGCTGTTCGGCTTCGAGCCGCGGCTGGAGCTCTCGACGCGCCCCGAGAAGCGCATCGGCACCGACGACATGTGGGACCGCGCGGAGGCCGCACTCGCCCGGGCGCTGGAGGCGCGTGGGCTCGCGTACGAGATCAACGAGGGCGACGGCGCGTTCTACGGGCCGAAGATCGACCTGCACATGACCGACTCCATCGGCCGCTCCTGGCAGCTCGGGACGGTGCAATACGACGAGTCGATGCCGGAGCGCTTCGACATCCACTACACGGGCGCCGACGACGCCGAGCACCGGCCGATCATGATCCACCGGGCGCTCCTGGGCTCCTTCGAGCGCTTCATCGGGATCCTCGTCGAGCACTACGCCGGCGAGTTCCCACTGTGGCTCGCGCCGGTGCAGGCGACGGTCCTGCCGATCGCCGACCGCCACATCGAGGCGGGGCGCGCCGTGCTGGAGGAGCTGCACGCTGCCGGGCTGCGGGCCGAGATCGACGACCGCGCGGAGTCGGTCGGGCGCAAGATCCGCGATGCCGAGCTGCGCAAGGCCCCCTACATGCTCATCGTCGGCGATCGCGAGGCCGAGCAGGGCGCGGTCTCGGTGCGCGCACGGCACGAGGGCGATCAGGGAGCCGAGCCGGTCGCCGACCTCGTCGCTCGCCTTGCCGACCGGGTGGCGCGGCGGGAGCCGAAGACCTCGTCTTCGGTCGGCGTTGTGTCGCAGGGCGACACAACGCCGGGCTGATGAGCGCAACCGGCGGTGCCGGCGCCTGGCGCCGCCGCCTGGAGTCGCTGCCCGCCATCGCGCTCGGCGGAGGGCTGACCGTCCACGTGGCCGCCGGGCCGTTCGCCCGGCTGCGCGGGCTCGCGGCGCTCGAGGACGTGCCCGGCGAGCACGGACTGCTGCTGCCGCGGACCCGGTCGGTGCATACGTTCGGGATGCGCTTCCCCCTCGATCTCATCTGGCTGGCCAGGGACGGATCGGTCGTCGCGGTCGAGGGTGGGGTCGCGCCACGCCGCCATGCGATGGCGCGCAGCGCGCGCTCCGTGGTCGAGGTCAGGGCGGGGTGGGGGCCGAAGTTCGTGGACGCGGGGCTGGAATTCGCGCTGCGACGTTGATCTTCGGTGTTAGACTGGTGCGTGTTGACACACGTTCAAACGCACGCGTGCTCGCCATCGGCTTGACGCACGCCATCCAACGCTAGTGCCGGTACCGAGAAGGTTCGACCGGCGCCCGCCCGAGCGGGATCAGACACGGATCAACGACAGGATCCGTGTTCCCGAGGTGCGGCTTATCGACGAGCAGGGAGCTCAGATCGGTGTCATGCGCACCGACGATGCTCTCCGCTACGCCCAAGAACGCGATCTCGATCTCGTCGAGGTCGCTGCTGAGGCACGCCCGCCGGTTGTGCGGGTGCTCGACTACTCGAAGTACAAGTACGAGCAAGCCCAGAAGCAGAAGCAGGCGCGCAAGCGCCAGCAGAACATCGTCATCCGCGAGATCAAGTTCCGGCCGAAGATCGCGGCGCACGACTACGCCACGAAGAAGGGGCATGTCGAGCGCTTCCTCCGCCACAAGGACAAGGTCAAGGTCACGATCATGTTCCGCGGGCGCGAGGTGACGCATCCGGAGCGCGGCCAGGAGATCCTGGATCGCCTCGCCGAGGAGCTCTCCGAGCTCGCGATCGTGGAGCAGCGTCCGCAGCAGGACGGCCGCAACATGACGATGATGCTCGGCCCCTCCAAGGCCGTGCTCGCCGGCACGCTCGATGAGGACGAGGAGGGCGATGCCGACGGGGTGGCCGAGGAGGGCGCAAGCCTGAACGGCGACACCGGCGGTGCCGATCTCAACGGCGACGTCGAGATCACCGCGGACGCCGAAGACACCGTGGAGCCCGAGAGCACCACGGAGGCCGACGGCGAACCGGACGCCGAGGAGACGTCGAGCACGGAGTGAGCGGCGCGACGAGTGGGTCAGCTATCCTGACCCGCTCGTCATGCCCAAGATGAAAACCCACTCCGGCGCGAAGAAGCGCTTCAAGGTGACCGGTGGCGGCAAGGTCAAGGCCCGCCACGCCTTCACGAGCCACATCCTCGAGAAGAAGTCGCCCAAGCGCAAGCGCCACCTAGGCCGTCCCGTGATCCTCTCCCCTGAGGACGCCAAGCGCGTCAAGAACCTGCTGGGAGCGAAGACCAAGTGACCCGCGTCAAGCGCTCCGTCAACGCGCGCAAGAAGCGCCGCGCCACCCTGGAGCGGGCGAAGGGCTACCGCGGCGACGCGCACGCCCATTACAAGCACGCCAAGGAAGCGCTGATGAAGGCGGACGCGTACGCGTACCGCGATCGGCGCAACCGCAAGCGTGACTTCCGTCGTCTCTGGATCACCCGCATCAACGCTGCTGCTCGCCTCAACGGCATGAGCTACGGCACGTTCATCCACGGGCTGTCAGTCGCCGGCATCGAGCTGGATCGCAAGGTCCTGGCCGACATCGCCGTGCGCGACCCCGAGACCTTCCGCCGATTCGTCGACGCAGCCCGCGAGGCGTCGGCCGCCTAGTCCCCAGAAGGCCGACACCGAGCACCTCACGGGCGCCGAATCCCCCAGGGACGGCGCCCTTTTTCTTGCTCCGACATGACCATCACCAGCCCCCACAACCCCAAGCTCAAGGAGATCCGCAAGCTCGCCGCGCGGCGTGAGCGTGCGCGGACGGGGCTGTTCGTCGCCGAGGGCGAGGACCTGGTGCGGGCCGCGAACGTCGCCGGATGGCGCCCGGTGCACCTGCTGTCGGCGGCCGGCAGCTCGCTCGACGGTGAGGAGGTCGACCCCGCGCTGCTCGCGGACGCCTCGGCGCTCGGATCGGGGACGCGCACCATCGGCGTGTACGAGCAGCGCTATACCGAGCCGGTCGGGCCTCGCTGCATCGCGCTCTGGGGCGTCCGCGATCCCGGGAACGTCGGGACCGTCCTGCGCGCCGCCGCGTCCTTCGGAGCGGGCAGCGTCGTGATCGGCCCCGGCTGCACCGATCCGTACGGGCCGAGGGCGGTGCGGGCGTCGATGGGCGCCGTGTTCTCCGTCCCGCTCGCGCGCGTCGGCTCCATCGAGGAGCTGCCGGGGGAGACCGTCGCGCTCGTCATGCGCGAGGGCGAGGCGCTGCAGGGCCCGTCGGATGCGACGATCGTCGTCGGCGCGGAGCGCGCCGGGCTCAGCCCGGAGGTCGTCGCGCAGTGCACGAGGGTCGCGCACATCCCGATCGCGGGCGACTCGCTGAATGCAGCGATGGCTGCCACGGTCGCCCTCTACGAGCTCTCAACTAGGGTCCCGCGCGGATGAGCACGCTCGACCACATCGCCGATCTGCGGGCGCGGGCCGAGGCCGCCGTCGAGGCGGCCGCGAGCACCGAGGCCCTCGAGGAGCTCAGGGTCCAGTGGCTCGGCCGCAAGGCCGAGCTGCCCAACCTCCTGCGAACCGTCGCCGAGCTGCCGCCCGACGAGCGCGGCGCCGTCGGACGGGCCGCCAACGAGGCCCGGCAGTCGATCACCCGCGCGATCGAGGAGTCCCAGGCGCGGCTCGCCGAGGCCGAGCTCGGGCAGCGCCTGGAGCGCGACCGGGTCGACGTCACGCTGCCAGGCACACCGCCGCAGCCGGTCGGGCGCCTGCACCTGCTGACCGCGACGCGCCGCGAGATCGAGGACGTCTTCCTCGGCCTCGGCTTCCAGGTGGCCGAGGGCCCTGAGGTCGAGACCGTCTACAACAACTTCGACGCGCTCAACCACAGCCCGGCGCACCCCGCGCGGGCGCGGACGGACACGTTCTACACGGCCGACGACGCGGTGCTGCGCACGCACACGTCGCCCATGCAGATCCGCGCGATGCAGGCGGCGGACCCGCCGCTGTACCTCGTCATCCCCGGGCGCACGTACCGGCGCGACAACGACGCGACGCACACGCCCCAGTTCCACCAGGTCGAGGGCCTCGCGGTCGACACCGACATCACATTGACCGACCTCAAGGGCACCCTGCTGGCCTTCGCCCGCGCGATCTTCGGGCCCGACCGCGAGATCCGCCTGCGCCCCCACTTCTTCCCGTTCACGGAGCCGAGCGTGGAGGTCGACATCTCGTGCTTCATGGTCCACGTGCCGGGCGTGCGCTGCCCGGTGTGCCGCGACACCAACTGGCTGGAGATCCTGGGCGCGGGCATGGTCGACCCCAACGTGTTCGGGCACGTCGGCTACGACCCCGAGCGCCTCTCCGGCTTCGCGTTCGGCATGGGCATCGAGCGGATCGCGATGCTCAAGCACGGCATCCCCGACCTGCGGCTGCTGTACGACAACGACCTGCGCGTCCTGGAGCAGTTCGGCTGATGCTCGTCCCCGTCCAATGGCTGCGCGAGTACTGCTCGCCCGAGATCACGACCGCCGAGCTGGCCGAGCGGCTGGAGATGACCGGCACCGAGGTGGCCGGCATCACCGCCCGCGGCGTCGGCGCGCACGAGCGCTTCGTCGTGGGCCGCGTTCTCACCGCCGAGCAGCACCCCGATGCCGACCGGCTGAAGGTCTGCACCGTCGACGTGGGCGAGGAGGAGCCCGCGCACATCGTCTGCGGGGCCCCGAACGTCGCCGCCGGCCAGACCGTGGCGGTGGCACGGCCTGGGGCGATCATGCCCGGGGGCGTCAAGCTCAAGAAGGCGAAGCTGCGCGGTCAGGTCTCGGAGGGCATGATCCTCGCCGAGGACGAGCTCGAGATCGGCGCCGACCACGCGGGGATCATGGTCCTGGAGCCCGATGGGCTGCGGCCGGGCCAGCCGCTGGAGGAGGTCCTGCCGCTCGGGACCGAGGTGCTCGACCTCGAGGCGACGCCCAACCGCCCTGACGAGCTCGGCCTCTACGGCGTCGCGCGCGAGGTCCACGCGGCGACCGGGGCGCCGCTTGCCGACCCGCCGTGGGCGACCGACCCGGGTTCCGCGACCGGCGGGCTGCCGGTGACGATCGAGGTGCAGGCGCCGGACCTGTGCCCCCGGTTCACCGCACGCGTCTTCGAGGACGTGACGATCGCGCCATCGCCTCTCTGGCTGAAGGCGCGGTTGTCCGCTGCCGGGCAGCGGCCGATCAACAACGTCGTCGACATCACGAACTACGTGATGCTCCTGACGGGGCAGCCGCTGCACGCGTTCGACCTCGACCGGGTCGCGGGCGCCAGGCTCGTCGTGCGCCGCGCGACCGAGGGCGAGCAGGTCGTCACGCTCGACGACCAGGTCCGCACGCTCACCACCGACGACTGCCTCATCGCCGACGACGAGGGCCCGACGTCCATCGCCGGGATCATGGGCGGGGACCGCTCCGAGGTCTCCGACACGACGACGCGGGTCCTGCTCGAGGTCGCCAACTGGCACGGTCCGACGATCAACGCGACCTCCAACCGGCTCGTCCTGCGCAGCGAGGCCAGCACGCGCAACGAGAAGGGGCTCGCGCCCGAGCAGACGATGGACGCCCAGGCGGTCGCGTCCGCGCTGCTCGTGGATCTTGCAGGCGCGCGCCTGCTGCCGGGCACGATCGACGTCGGCGGCGCCGGCCCGGAGCCTGCGCTGCTGCGGCTGCGCGAGACGCGCGTCGAGGCGCTGCTCGGTGTCCGGATCCCGCGCGACGAGCAGTCCGAGCACCTCCGCGCACTGGGCTTCGGGGTCGCCGACGCCGACGACGGCCTGGACGTGACCGTCCCGTACTGGCGCCGGGAGGACGTCACGCGCGAGGCGGACCTCGTCGAGGAGATCGCCCGGCTGCACGGCGTCAACGAGAACCTCCCGGCGACGCTCCCCTCGCGCAACGGGGCGATCGGCGTCCTGACCGCCGCACAGCGGGTGCGGCGCCGTGCAGAGGACGTCCTCGTCGGGCGCGGGCTGTACGAGATCGCCGGGTGGAGCTTCGCCGACCGGGGCCTGCTGGACCGCCTGCGGATCCCGGACGACAGCGCGCTGCGCAACGTCGTCGAGGTCCAGAACCCGATGAGCGAGGCACAGGCCATCCTGCGCCCGACGATCCTCGGCTCGCTGCTGGACGCCGCCGGGGCCAACATGGCGCGCGGCGTCCGCGACCTCGGCCTGTTCGAGTCCGCGGCGGTCTACCGCGCGAGCGACACGCAGCCCGCCGACGAGCATCACGCGCTCGCCGCGCTGGTCACCGGCCGCCTGACGCCGAGATCGTGGGGTCCCGCCGCCGGCCCCGCCGACATCTTCGCCGCATCCGCCCTCGTCGCAGCGGTCCTCGACACGCTTCGGGTCGACTGGTCCGTGCAGCCCTCGTCCTGGCCGTTCCTGCATCCCGGCCGCAGCGCCGAGGTGCTCGCGGGCGAGGTGCGCCTCGGGTTCGTCGGCGAGGTGCATCCGCTCGTCGCCGCGACCTGGGACATCGACCAGCCGGTGGCCGCGTTCGCGCTGGACCTCGGCAAGATCATCGCCGCCGTCCCGGCGCCGGCGGGCTACACGGACGTCGTGAGCTACCCGCCGCTGCGCCAGGACCTCGCGGTGATCCTCCCGGTCGACGTCGCCGCTGGCCGCGCCGTCGAGGTGATCCGCGGTGCCGGCGGAGCGCTGCTCACGGGCGCGGAGGTCTTCGACGTGTACACGGGCGCCCAGGTGGGGGAGGGCCGGCGCTCGCTCGCCTTCGCCCTGACCTTCCGGGCCGCCGACCGCACGCTCACCGACGAGGACGTCGCGCCTGTGCGCGAGGCGATCGTCGCTGCGCTGCGCGATGAGCTGGGAGGTGAGCTGCGTGGGTGAGACGGTCCTGGTCGCCGGCGGGTCGGGCTACGCGGGGGCGCTCGCCGCTCGCATCCTGCACCGCCATCCGCACTTCGAGCTCGCCGCTGTCACGTCGCGATCGGACGTCGGGGTGCCGCTGAGCGACCTGTATCCGCATCACCGCGTGCCGACGGTCCTGGAGGAGCTCGACCTCGATCGCCATGCCGCCGTGGACGCGGCGATCGTCGCCTACCCGCACGGTGCGGCGTCCCCCGTCGTCGCGGCGCTGCGCGACCGCGGTGTGCGCGTCGTGGACCTCAGCGCCGACTTCCGCCTGCGCGATCGCGCGACGTACGACCAGTGGTACGGAGAGCACAAGGCGCCTGAGCTGTTCGGCGCCGGCGTCTACGGCCTGCCCGAGCGCTACCGGGCGCAGATCGCCGACGCCGACATCGTCGCCGGCCCCGGCTGCTTCCCCACCGCCGCGCTGCTCGGCCTCGCGCCGCTGGGTGGGGACGGCCTGGTCGCCGACGTCGTCATCGACGCGAAGACAGGGGTGTCCGGCGCCGGCCGCGGGGCGACGCAGCGCACGCACTTCGTCAGCGTCGACGAGAACGTCTCGCCCTACGCGGTCACCGGGCACCGCCACTCCCCCGAGATCGACCAGGAGCTGCGCGCGTACGGGATGCCGGTGGCGGCGACGTTCGTCCCGCACCTGGTGCCGCTGGACCAGGGCGAGCTGCTGTCCTGCTACGTCACGACGACGCGGCGGCTCAGCCAGCAGGAGCTGCTGGAGCGCTACGTCGCCGCCTACGCCGACGAGCCGTTCGTGGAGCTGACCGACCGGCCGCCGGGCGTGCGCGACGTCCGCGAGACGAACCTCTGCCGCATCCACGTGCACTCCGAGCCGCGGACGGGCAAGGTGCTCGTCTTCGCGGCGATCGACAACCTCTGGAAGGGCACGTCCTCACAGGCCGTGCAGTCGCTGAACCTCATGTTCGGGCGCCCCGAGACGGAGGGGCTGGGCCCGATCGCCGAGCGCGCGGAGACCCTGGCGTGAACGCGCTGCCCGGCCCGTCGCGCTGGAGCACCGTGCACCCGCACGTGACGCCCCTCGACGACGGCCTGCTCCCCGGCGGTTTCCGCGCCTCCGGCGTCCACGCGGGCCTCAAGCCCGAGGGGCTGGATCTCGGCTTGATGATCAGCGTCGAGGCGGAGACCACGAGCGCCGCGCGCTTCACCGCCTCGTCGGTCGTCGCTGCGCCGGTCGAGCTGTGCCGCAAGCGCACGCGGCTGGATGCGATCCGGACCATCGCGGCCAACTCGGGCAACGCGAACGCCGCCACCGGGAACTTCGGCTACGAGCAGGCCGCCCGCGTCCAGGGCGCCGCGGGCATGGTCGGCGGGGTCCGCGAGGACCAGGTCGCGGTCGCGTCCACCGGCGTCATCGGCGTGCAGCTCGACGGCAAGGCGATGATCCGCGGTCTTGCGCTCGCGCACGGCGAGCTGCGCCGCGAGGGCGCGGAGGACTTCGCCGACGCGATCCGCACGACCGACGCCTTCGCCAAGCGCACATGCGTGGAGGTGCAGCTGCCGTCGGGCCCGGTGCGGCTCACCGCCCAGGCGAAGGGCGCGGGGATGATCCAGCCCGGCTTCGCGACGATGCTCTGCTTCGTCCAGACCGACGCCGCGCTCTCCCCGGAGACCGCCGACCTGCTGCTCGGGGTGTGCGTCAAGCGCTCGTTCGAGCGCATCTCGGTCGACGGGCAGCTCTCCACCAACGACACCGTGATCCTGCAGTGCTCGGGCGCCAGCGACGTGACCGTCGCTCCTGAGTCCGAGGACGAGCTGCGCTTCGGCGAGGCGCTGGACGCCGTGCTGCGCGACCTCGCGTTGCTCATCGTCCGCGACGGCGAAGGCGCCGGCCGGGTCGGGCGCGTGGTCGTCCGTGGCGGCGACGGCGTGGCCGCCGAGCGCGCCGCGCGGGCGGTCGCCAACTCCCCGCTGGTCAAGACAGCACTGCACGGCGGCGATCCCAACTGGGGCCGCATCGCTCAGGCGGTGGGCGCGGCGCTGCCGAGCACGACGCCGCTGGCGCTCGACATCGCGATCGAGGGCGTCCCGGTCTGCAAGGGCGGCGCGGCGGGCCGCTTCGACCTCGGCGAGCTTGCAACGGCCGTCGCGCGCGACGAGGTCGAGTACGAGGTGCGGCTGCCGGGCGAGGGCGCCGAGACCGAGGTCTTCTTCTCCGACCTCGGGCACGGCTACGTGACCATCAACGCGGATTACACGACATGAACGGACGCGACGTAGGGACCCTGCTGGAGGCCCTCCCGTACATGCGGGAGTTCGCCGGCCAGACGGTGGTCATCAAGTACGGCGGGGCGGCGATGGAGGATCCGCAGCTGCGCGAGGAGTTCGCGCGCGACGTCGTGCTCCTCAAGTACGTCGGCCTGCGTCCCGTCGTCGTGCACGGCGGCGGGCCCGAGATCACCGCGTACATGAACAGGCTCGGCCTGCCCGTGGAGTTCATCAGCGGACTGCGGGTCAGCGACGAGGCGACGGTGGAGGTGGCGAAGATGGTGCTCGTCGGCAAGGTCAACAAGGACATCGTCCTGCGCCTGAACCGCCACGGCCAGCCCGCCGTGGGCCTCTGCGGCGACGACGGCTCGCTCTTCCGCGTCGTGCGCCAGACCGCACCCGGTGGCGAGGACATCGGCTTCGTGGGCAAGATCGAGCGCGTCGACGTCGACGTGCTCCTGCACATCGCCCAGGACTACATCCCGGTCGTCGCGTCCGTGGGTGCCGACCGCGACGGCCAGTCCTACAACGTCAACGCCGACGAGGCGGCCGCCGCGGTCGCTCGCGCGCTCCGCGCCTACAAGGTCATGTTCCTCACCGACGTCCCCGGCTGGCTGCGCGACCCGTCCGACCCCGAATCGGTCATCTCCGAGGCGGACGCGGACGAGGTCACGGCCGCGCTGCCGCAGATCGCGGGCGGCATGCGCCCCAAGCTCCAGGCCTGCCTGGACGCGATCCACGGCGGGGTGACGTTCGCGCACATCGTGGACGGCCGCGTTCCCCACTCGATGCTCATGGAGCTCTTCACGAACGCCGGCATGGGCACCAAGATCAGGGCGGCGGCATGAGGCCGACGACTGCGTCGTCGGTCGGGATCGCGTCGCGGAGCGACGCGATCCCAGCGGAGGAGACAGCATGAGCGCAACTGACGGCTACGACACGCACCTCGCGACGACCTACGCGCGCTACCCGGTCGAGTTCGTCCGCGGCGAGGGCTGCAGGCTCTGGGACGCCGACGGCAACGAGTACCTCGACTTCCTCGCCGGGATCTCCGTCTCCAGCGTGGGGCACTGCCATCCCGGGGTCGTCAAGGCCATCCAGGACCAGGCCGCCCGGCTCATCCACGTCGGCAACCTCTTCTACACCGAGCCGATGGCCCGTCTGGCCGACCGCCTGGCGGAGAGCTCGCTCGGCGGGCGCGTCTTCTTCACGAACTCGGGCGCGGAGGCCATCGAGGCCGCGCTGAAGCTGGCCCGCAAGGCCAAGCGCGGTGGGGACATCATCGTCGCGCACCGCGCGTTCCACGGTCGAACGATGGGCGCGCTCAGCGCGACGCCGCAGGAGGCCAAGCAGGCGCCGTTCGCGCCGCTCGTCCCCGGGTTCATCGCGGTCGAGCCCACCGCCGAGGCGATCACGGCAGCGGTGAACGAGAACACGGCGGCCGTCCTGCTCGAGCCCGTCCAGGGTGAGGGTGGCATCTGGCCGCTGCCGAGCGAGGTCCTGCGCGCCGCGCGCGAGGCGTGTGACGCCGTCGGCGCCGCGCTCATCTTCGACGAGATCCAATGCGGGCTCGGACGCACCGGCTACGCGTGGGCCTACGAGCCCACCGGCGTCGTGCCGGACGCGCTCACGACCGCCAAGGCGCTCGGCGGGGGACTGCCGATCGGCGCGCTCGTCACCGGTGAGCGCCTCGCCGACGTCCTGCAGCCGGGCGACCACGGCTCGACGTACCCGGGCGGCCCGGTCGTCGCCGCAGCGTCGCTCGCCGCCCTCGACGTCCTGCTGGACCCAGCTCTCCACGAGCGCGTGCAGGATCTGGGCGCCCAGCTGCTCGACCAGCTCGCCGAGCTGCCGCGCGTCACGGCCGCCCGTGGCCGCGGGCTCATGCTCGCCATCGAGCTCGAGACCGCCGACGCACCTGACGTCGTGCGCCGCGCGCTGCTCGAGCACCGGCTCGTGCTCAACGCGACCGGCCCGACCACGATCCGCCTGCTCCCGCCGCTCATCGTGTCCGACGACGAGCTCGAGGAGGCCCTCCGGCGGCTGCGCGCCGCCCTCGACGCCGAAAGCCAGGTATGACCGACGCTCCCCGCACCTCCGCTCACACGATCCCGCCTCCCGGCCAGGCGGCCGAGCGCGTCCGCGCGCAGGCGATCGCCTCCTACGAGGCCAACCACGACGAGGTGAACAGGGTCTGCCTGCTGTACTCCGGTGGATTGGACACGAGCGTGATGCTCAAGTGGATCCAGGACGAGTATGACGCAGAGGTAGTAACACTCACAGTGAATCTCGGGCAGCCGGGTGAGAACTACGACGAGGTCGAGGGCAAGGCGAAGGACCTCGGTGCGATCGAGACCCACGTGATCGACGCACGCGAGGAGTTCGCCAACGACTTCATCGTCCCGGCGATCAAGGCGAACGCGATCTACGGTCTCGGCTATCCGCTCTTCACCGCGCTGGGCCGGCCGCTCATCGCGAAGTGGGCGGTCGAGATCGCCCGCCGGACCGGCTGCGACACCATCGCGCACGGCTGCACGGGCAAGGGCAACGACCAGGTGCGCATCGAGGCGACGATCGCCACCCTGGCGCCCGAGCTGAAGGTCATCGCGCCCGTCCGCGGCTGGCAGATGGGCCGCGACGAGGAGATCGCCTATGCCCGGGAGCACGGGATCCCCGTCAAGGGCGGAACCGAATCGGCCCCGTACTCGATCGACGACAACCTCTGGGGACGCTCCTCGGAGGGCAAGTGGATCGAGGACATCGAGCACGCCCCCGAGGACGACGTCTTCCAGCTCGTGACGCGTCCCGAGGACGCGCCCGACGAGCCCGAGGTCATCGAGGTCTCGTTCGACCGCGGCGTCCCGGTCGCGCTGAACGGGGTGCGCCTGCCCATCGTCGACCTGCTCGAGCAGGCGGCGGATATCGGGATCCGCCACGGCGTCGGGATCGTCGACCACCTCGAGGACCGCATCGTCGGCCTGAAGGTCCGCGACATCTACGAGGTCCCGGCGGCGACGATCCTGCTGACCGCGCACGCGGAGCTCGAGAAGCTGATCGGCACGATTCACCAGAATCAGTTCAAGCCGCAGCTGGACCGTCAGTGGGCCTATCTGGTGTACGCGGGACTGTGGTGGGAGCCGCTGCGCGGCGACCTCGACGCGTACATGGAGAGTGTGAACGCACAGGTGACAGGGACGGTGGGCCTGAAGCTGTACAAGGGCTCGGTGCGCGCGGTGACGCGCTCGTCGCCCAACGCGGTGTACGACGCGTCGCTGGCGTCCTTCGCGCAGTCCGGCGGGCTGTTCTCCCAGCAGGCGTCGCCCGGGTTCATCGAGATCTGGTCGCTGCAGTCGCGCATGGCGCACCGCCTGCGTGCGGCGAACGCCGCGAAGGAGTAGCGGTGGCCGTGCGCGTCGCCGTCCTCGACGACTACGGGTCGGTCGCTCGCGGCTTCGGTCCCTGGGAGCGACTGGACGGCCGCGCGCGGGTCGACTTCATCGCCGAGCACATGGCCGACCCGGCGGCGCATCTCGCGCCGTACGAGGTCGTCGTGGCGATGCGGGAGCGCACGGCGTTCCCGCGCGCGGTGCTCGAGCGGCTGCCGGCGCTGCGGCTGCTGGTGACCACGGGGATGGTGAACGCGTCGATCGACCTCGGCGCCGCCCGCGACCAGGGCATCGTCGTCTGTGGGACGGCCGGCCGCGGCGCCCCGCCCGCTGAGCTCACCTGGGCGCTCATCCTCGGCCTCGTCAAGCACCTGCGCGACGAGGACGCGGCGGTCCGCGCCGGCGGCTGGCAGCAGGCGGTCGGCGGTGACATCGAGGGCAGACGGCTCGGCCTGCTGGGGCTCGGGCGCCTGGGCAGACGTGTCGCCGCGGTCGGCCTGGCGTTCGGGATGGAGGTCGTCGCCTGGAGCGCGAACCTGCAGGCAGCCGACGCCGAGGCGGTCGGCGTGCGCCGCGTGGAGCTCGACGAGCTGCTGCGCACCTCCGACGTCGTGTCCATCCACCTGCGGCTCTCCGATCGCACGCGCGGGCTGCTCGGCGCGCGCGAGCTCGGGCTCATGCGCCCCGGCGCGCTGCTCGTCAACACGTCGCGCGGTCCGATCGTCCACGAGCCCGCCCTGATCGACGCGCTGACCTCGGGGACCATCGGCGGCGCCGGGCTGGACGTCTTCGACGTCGAGCCGCTGCCGGAGGACCATCCGTTGCGCAGTGCACCCCGCGTCCTGCTGACCCCGCACGTCGGCTACGCGACGGCGGAGACGTTCCGCGGCATGTTCGCCGAGGTGGTCGAGGACATCGAGGGCTACCTCGACGGCGGGCCGATTCGCGTGCTGGGCGGCTAGGCAGCCGCCGACAGGGGTACGGTTTCAGCCAATGCGCAATCGATCACAGGCAATGTTCTACCGGCTGCTCGGCATGGTGGTCTGGAAGGGCGCGGTGTTCTACGTGAGCCAGAAGTTCGGTAGCAAGCTGCCGTCGCGCAAGGTGGCCGGTGTCGGCGGCCTGCTCGTTCTTGCCGTCGTCGCGCTGCTGTTCTCCACTCGCCGGGGCGACTCGGTGGACGCCGAGTAGTCCACCGGTCGCAGCAGGCCCTTCAGCCACATACAGTTCTCTCGTGGAGCCCGAGGCCCCGCCCGAGAGCCAGCCCGTCGCCGTCGCATCCGTGGTGCGTGGTCTCGGCGGTGGCGGATCCGTGCGCATCACCGTCCATGGCACATGGCGCGCCGCCCCGCGGGGCGTCCGGCCCGTCCTCGTCGTCGACGACGGCGATCGCAGGCACACGGTGCCCGCGATCGACGCACGGCCCGACGGGGAACCGGCCGCGTTCCACGCCGCGTTCGACCTTCCGCCGACGCTGGGCGGTGGCGACGCGCTGCTGCTGTCGGTCGAGGGGGCCGAGATCATGCTTCCCCCCGCGCTTCCCGGTGTGCCGCCTGCGCCTGTCCGCGACGTCGCCGCTGAGGCCCCGCCGGTGCCGGCCGAGGTGATCGACCGGGCCGTCCTCGCAGAGCGGCGGGCCCGGCGCGCCGAGGCGAGCCTGGAGGATCTCACCGACCGCATGCGCACGCTCGAGGCGCACCTGGCGGAGGTCACGCTGGAGCGCGATCGCCTCCGCGAGGACGCCGAGCACGCGGCCGACGACGAGCAACGCCGCACGGCCGCCCTGCAGGAGCAGCTCGTCGAGCTCCGCGCGTCGGTGGCCGAGACCGACGCTCTGCGGGCGCAGCTGCGGGACGCGCGCGGCGACGCGGGCGAGCGCGCAGCCCAGCTCGCCGGAGCGCGGGAGGAGCTCGCTGCGCTGCGCTCCGAGCTCGACGCGGAGCGCGAGCAGCCGGAGCAGGACGCCTTCGATCTGGCGCTCGAGCAGCTGCGGGCCCGGACGGGGCCGTCCCCGGACGACGAGCGCGGCAACGTGATCCCGTTCGATCCCCTGCGCAACACGATGGACCTGGCCGCCATGAGCCCCGGCCGCCGGGCGCGATCGCGGCTGCGGCGCGTCGCTCCGGACGATCGCAAGATCCTGCAGGGCGACAGCCTGGGCCCCGAGCGGCGCTCCGGGGTCGCCTGGCTGGCCGGGGCGGTCGACCTGCTCGCCGCAGAGGACATCCGCGCCGCGGGCGCGTTCCTGCTCTCGCTGCTGCCCGACGCTGCGCGGACGCTGGACGAGGACCTGACCTACGACATCGACCTCGACGGCGTCGGCGCGTACCGCGTCGCGTTGCGCGGCGACACCGGGGCCGTGACGCCGCGGGGGGAGGAGGACGCCGACGGCGAAGCGGCATTCCGGGTCTCCGGGCCGGTCGCGCGGCTCGCGACGCTGGGCGCGGGCGGTGCGCCGCGGCGGCTCGGCGGCGCCGTCCGGGTGCACGGCTCGCGCAAGGCGCTGCGCAGATTGCTGAAGGCACGACGGGTCCCGGTGGACCTCGGTGATCTCGCGGCCGGCGAGGTCGTGCCGGAGCCGGACCTGCTCCTGCGGGCGCTCGCGGTGGCCGTGCGGCCGACGTGGAACGGCGACAACGACTTCGCGGTGTCGGTCGACGTCCCCGACCGCGAGCCGATCACCGTGGTCGCCGAGCCCGGGAAACGCCTCCACGTCGTGGGTGCGCCGCCGTCCGGCGGGGCCGTCCGCGCGGTCCTGACGACGTCGCCCGCGGCGCTGCTGGCCCTGCTGGGTCGCGTCGCGCCCCCGGAGGACGACGACGCGTGGCTCTCGGGCGAGGACGAGGTGATGGACAGCCTCCTCGAACTGCTGGACAGAGCGCAGGGCCTGCCCTCCCGGTAGCGATCACGCCCGGGAGACCTGGACGAATGTCTCCCACGGACGCAACGCACCACGTTACGGTGCGCTGCGATGAACTCGTCCGACGGCCCCACTAGCGTTCCGCCCGTGTTGGATCCCGAGGTGGACGACATGCCACTCGTCGAGGACGTCCGTGCGTCGCGTACCGGTGGTCCCGACGGCTCCGGTCTCGTCGTCGTCGAGGGCGTCTGGGGTGCGGTCGCCGGCGGCCCGCCGCCCGTGCTGTTCGTCGACGACGGCGCGCGGCGCCACACGCTCGTCGCGCTCGACGCGCCGCCGCAGGACGACCCGATGGCCTTCCGCGCGACGTTCGCCGTTCCCGTCGACCTCGTCGACCATCTCGAGACGGGGCTCGCGCTCGGCCTCGGCAATAGCGAGTTCCCGCTCACACTCGACGACACGACGGTGATCGCGCGCCGGCTCGCTGAGCAGGCCGGCGACGCTGCGAGCGACGACGTCGAGCTGCCGCTCCCGCCGACCGGCCGTTTCGACCGCGGTGAGGATCCCAAGGAGAGCCGCGGCAGCATCGCCGCAGCGATCCTGCGGGCGACCGAGCCGCCCCCGCCGCCGCCGGGCGCGACCGTCGTCGAGCGCTCCGTGATCGCCGAGCGCCGTGCGAAGCGCAGCGAGCAGATCGCCGCCGTCATGGAGCGCAGGGCGCGCGGGGCGGAGGACACGGCGCAGGAGCTCGGCGCGCACATCGACGCGCTCGAGGCACGCGTCGCGGAGCTCGCCGCAGAGCGCGATCGCCTCGCGGCGGAGCTCGAGCTGCAGAAGGCCACCGTCGACCTCGCCGATCTCGCCCGCGAGCAGGCCGAGGCGCGGCTCGCCGAGGCCCTCGGGGAAGCGCCGGAGCCCGTCGAGGAGGAGACGCCGGACATCGCTGCCGTGCGACATCTCCCGGGCCTCGAGGAGGCCGCACGCGCGATGCGCGCGCAGGAGCCGCCGCAGCCGGTGCCGCCCGCGCCAGGGCTCGAGCCCGCGGGCGTCGATCCGTTCGCCGAGGCGCTCGCGAAGCTGCGCACCAGCCGCGAGGATCTCGTGGCGGCGGTCGTGCCGCAGGCGTCGCCTCCGCCGACCGAGGTCGAGGTCGAGGTCGAGGTCGCGGCGCCGCTGCCCGAGCAGACCATCCCGTACCTCATCAGCGCTGAGCATCCGCGCACGCCTTGGCTGTCGTGGGCCATCGCGGCGCTCGACGAGCGCGACCGCGCGTCGGCCGCGCAGCTCGTCGCCCAGCTGCTGCCCGACCAGGCGCGCACCGTCCGCCGCGACCTCGTCTACGACCTCGACCTCGACGGCATGGGGCCGTTGCGCGTCGAGCTCTCGGCCGACGGCACGGGCCGCGTCCTCACGCGGGACGGCGTGTCGCCCGACGCGCAGTTCGCGCTCGCGGCGACGCCGCGCGAGTTCGCCACGCTCGCCGGTGGCGGCGCGCCGCTGTGGCCCAGCGGGCTGCGTGTCGCGGGCACCCGTCGCTTCTTCCTCCCGCTCGCGCGGCTGGCACGCCGGCGGCGGCGGCGCCTGGCGCTCGCCGAGCTCGTCGGGGCAGGCCTGCCGCTCGATCCCGGGCTCGTCGTCCGCGCGCTCGCCAGCGCGGTCCCGGGGGAGTGGACCCTGGGCCAGGCGTTCGCGGTGACCGTCCACGTGCACGGCGCCGAGACGTGTCGCGTCGTGGTGCGCGATGGCGCGCCGCTGCGCGTCCTGCGCGTCGACGAGCACGGAAGGCGCTCCGCGGTCGTGGCGGCCACGACGGCCCGCGAGCCCGTTGTCGCGGAGGGCGCCATCGGTGGCGCCGACGCGGTCCTCACGCTGACCGCGCGCGGAGCGCTGCCGCTCCTCGCGCAGGCCGAGCCGCCCTCCGACGAGGAGCCCACCACGGTGATCGGCGACCTCGCCGCAGCCACGATGCTGCTCGGGTGGTTCGATCGCGTGCAGGGCCTCGCTCCCCGCGTCTAGGGTTGACCTGACTCGGAGCCCGTGCGCATCGGCCGGCTGCGCACGACCTCACGAATCACGCCACCAATGGTCCTCCGCAGATTGCGGGTGTAGCTCGGGAGGATGCCGCTCGCCCGGTCCTTGGCGTCCGGGTCCCCACCTATGCTCCGTCCGGTCGTGAGCACCCCCTCTGTCGCCCACCTTCACGTCCACTCCGAGTACTCGTTGCTGGACGGCGCGTGCAAGATCGACGATCTCGCCGCGCGCGCAGCGGCCTTCGGCCAGCCCGCCCTGGGCCTGACCGATCACGGCGTCATGAACGGCGCCGTCGAGCTCTACAAGGCCGCCAAGAAGCACGGGATCAAGCCGATCGTCGGGTGCGAGGTCTACCTCGTCGACGACCACAAGGCCGATCCCTCCGCCGGGCGCACGGAGCGCAACCACCTGACGCTGCTCGCCGAGAGTGACGAGGGCTACCGCAACCTCGTGCGGCTCTCCTCGGCAGGGTTCCTCGAGGGCCTGCAGCGCGGCAAGCCCACCGTCGACCTCGGGCTCCTCGAGCGCCACGGCAAGGGGATCATCGCCCTCACGGGCTGCCTGGCCAGCCGCTTCTGCCAGCGGATCACCGACGGTCGCATGGACGACGCGCGCGCCCACGCGCAGGACCTGCTCGGCATCTTCGGCGACGAGAGCGTCTTCTTCGAGGTGCAGAAGAACGGCCTCGCCCTCCAGGACCAGGCCAACGAGGGGATCGTGCGCATCGCCGGCGAGCTGGGGCGGCCGCTCGTGGGCACGGCCGACGTCCACTACCTCGGCCGCGAGGACTACCACCACCACACGGCGCTGCTGTGCGTGCAGACGAAGTCGACGCTGCAGGCGCCGAAGATGACGTTCGAGACCAACGAGTTCTTCCTCAAGTCCAGCGACGAGATGGCGCAGTCGTTCGCCGAGTGGCCGGAGGCCCTGGCCTCGACGGTGGAGATCGCGGAGCGCTGCAGCACCGAGATCGAGCTCGGGCGCCAGCTCATCCCGCGCTACCTGCCCGATGGCGAGGACGAGAAGGTCTACCTGCGCGAGCGGGTCATGGAGGGCATGCGCAAGCGCTACGGGGATCCGCCCCCGGCCGAGGCGATCGAGCGCATGGAGATGGAGCTCGAGGTCGTCAACCGCATGGGCTTCGATGCGTACTTCCTCATCGTCTGGGACTTCGTCAAGTACGCGAAGGACAACGGCATCGCCGTCGGTCCGGGCCGCGGCAGCGCTGCGGGCAGCCTCGTCGCGTACTGCCTGGAGATCACGGACGTCGATCCGCTCAGGTATGGGCTCCTGTTCGAGCGGTTCCTGAACCCCGAGCGCGTGTCCATGCCGGATATCGACATCGATTTCTCCGTGCGTGGCCGCGAGCGCGTCATGCGCTACGTCACGCAGAAGTACGGCCGCGAGTCGGTGGCGCAGATCGTCACGTTCGGCAAGATGTTCCCGCGCGCGGCGACGCGCGACGCCGCCCGGGTGCTGGGGCACGACTACGGCGCGGGTGACCGCCTCGCCAAGCTCATCCCCGACCCGATCATGGGCCGGCCGCCGAGCTTCGAGGACTGCCTGCGCGACGGCGAGCCGCTCAAGGCCGCCTACGACTCCGATCCGACGGCGAAGCAGATCATCGACGTGGCCAAGGGCCTCGAGGGGATCGTGCGCAACTCGTCGATCCACGCTGCCGCGGTCGTGATCGCGGACCGCCCGCTCACGGACATCGTGCCGCTGCAGCTCGCGGACGCCGGGACGGGGGACGACGGGCAGCGCGCCTACCGCACGGTCACGCAGTACTCGATGAAGCCCGTCGAGGAGCTCGGCCTCCTCAAGATGGACTTCCTGGGCCTTCGCAACCTCGACGTCATCGAGGACGCGCTGGACATCATCGCCCGGTCCACCGGCGCGCGGCCCGACATGACGACGCTGCCGCTCGACGACGCCGGGCCGTACGAGATGCTCGCGCGGGGCGACTCGGTGGGCGTGTTCCAGTTCGAGTCCGAGGGCATGCAGGAGGCACTGCGCAAGGTCCGCCCGACCGAGTTCGACGACCTCGTCGCGCTCAACGCGCTGTACCGACCCGGCGCCATGGACCAGATCCCCACGTACGCGAGGGGGAAGCGCAACCCCGACGCCGTGACGTTCCCCGACCCGCGGCTGGAGCCGATCATCGGCCCGACCTACGGCGTGATCCTGTACCAGGAGCAGGCGATGCAGATCTCCAAGGAGATCGGCGGCTTCTCCGGTGCTCGGGCGGACGATCTGCGCAAGGCGATCGGCAAGAAGAACCGGGCGGCCATGGCGCAGCTCGAGCCCGAGTTCCGCGAGGGCTGCCGCGCCTCGGGCACCAGCGAGGCCGTCATCGACTGGCTCTGGACGACCAACGAGAAGTCGGCCGACTACTCGTTCAACCGCTCGCA
This sequence comes from uncultured Solirubrobacterales bacterium, assembly GCA_963837655.1. Lineage (GTDB taxonomy): Bacteria > Actinomycetota > Thermoleophilia > Solirubrobacterales > Solirubrobacteraceae > CAVVSD01. Next base: position 77,932 of record CAWIOK010000006.1, on the reverse strand, counting down.
CGCCGCGTGCTATGCCCTCATCGCCTACCGCACGGCGTGGCTGAAGGCGAACTTCCCCGCCGAGTACATGGCGGCGCTCATCTCCAGCGTCATGGACACGAAGGACAAGGTGCCGTTCTTCGCCAACCAGGCGGAGTCGATGGGCATCGAGATCCTGCCGCCGGACGTCAACGTCTCCGACCACGAGTTCGTTGTCGACGAGGGCAACATCCGCTTCGGGCTGGACGCCGTGAAGGGCGTCGGCTACGCCGCGGTGGAGGCCATCAAGGCGGCGCGCGAGGAGGCCGGCAACTTCGAGTCGATCTGGGACTTCTGCGCTCGCGTCGATGCTCGCGCGGTCAACAAGAAGGCGATCGAGGCGCTCATCAAGTGCGGGGCGTTCGGGTCGACGGGCGCCTCGCGCAAGGGCATGCTGTCGGTGCTCGAGCAGGCGCAGTCCGCGGGCCAGAAGAGCCAGCAGGACGCTCAGATCGGCCAGGGCTCCATCTTCGACGGCCTGTTCGACGATTCGACGGCCGAGAGCGGCGCGATGGCGGCGTTCGCCGCGCCCCAGCACCCGGCCATCCCGAGCGAGGAGTTCGACCAGCCCGAGATGCTGGCGATCGAGAAGGAGTCGATCGGGCTGTTCATCTCCGCGCATCCGCTCAAGCAGGTGCGTGAGGCGCTGCGCGCGCGGGTCGACTGCGGCCTCACCGAGCTCTCCGACCGCAAGGACGGCGACTGGGTCACCGCCGGCGGCATCATCACGCAGGCCAAGAAGATCCGTACGCGCAACGGCGACCACATGATGTTCGCGACGCTCGATGACCTCGAGGGGTCCGTCGAGGTCATCGTCTTCGGCAAGGCGCTCGGGGAGTACGAGGGGGCGCTCGGCGTCGACTCGGTCGTGCTCGTGCGCGGCAGGGTGGACCACAAGGAGGCGACGAAGACGTCGCTGGTGGCTCAGACCGTCGAGCCGTTCGAGCCGTCCGAGGAGGAGGTCGAGCGCGCCCGTCGCGAGGCGAGCACACGGCGTCTCGGCCCGCCGCCGCTCAGGCTGCGCTTGGACGCTGCGCGGCTGCCGGCGTCGGCGATCGACGATCTCAAGGACCTGCTCGGCTCGTTCCCGGGTGAGTCGGAGGTCGTGCTCGAGCTCCTGCTCTCCGCGGGGGACCCGCGGACGCTACGGCTCGGCAACGCGTTCAAGGTCGCGCCGACCCAGACGCTGCGCTCCGAGCTCGAGCAGGTCCTCGGACCCGCGGTCGTCCACGCGCCGGCGGCAGCAGCACCCACCGCCGCCGCCTGACAGCCGCGGTCGGCGGGCTCAGCGCGTCCGCGGCAGCTGCGCGACGCACCCGAAGAAGCGCTCGATGGACCGCACGACGTCGTCGAACTCCTCGAAGTCGGCGGGCTTGGTGACGTACGCGTTGGCGTGCAGCTCGTAGCTGTTCTGGATGTCCTGCGCGGCGCTGGACGTCGTGAGCACGACGACCGGGATGGAGCGCAGCTGGTCGTCGGACTTGACCTCGGCGAGCACCTCGCGGCCATCCTTGCGCGGCATGTTGAGATCCAGGAGCACGAGATCTGGCCGCGGTCGACCGGCGAACTCGCCCTCGCTGCGCAGGTAGCGCAGCGCGTCGACCCCGTCGCCAACGGCCGCGACGGCCGTCTCCGGCGCGAACGTCTCCAGCGCCTCCCGGATCATGAGCGTGTCGCCCGGGTCGTCCTCGACGACGAGCACGGAGCGCGACGGATGCGACGCTCGTGGGCCGAAGCCTTCCATTCACGCAGTCCTCTCGGGTGCAACGGGCAGGGTGAACCGGAACGTCGCGCCGTCCGTGGCCTCGGTGTCGAGCCAGATGCGGCCTCCGTGATGCTCCACGATCTTGCGGCACAACGCCAGTCCGATCCCCGTCCCCTCGTAGGACTCCTTGGGATGCAGGCGCTGGAAGATCGCGAAGATCCGCTCGGCGTAGTCGGGATCGATGCCGATGCCCTCGTCGCGGCAGGTGATCGTCCACATCCCGTCCACGCGGGCCGCGTCGACGTGGACAACGGGCGGCTCGTCGCCGTGGAACTTCAGGGCGTTGCCGATGAGGTTCTGGAACACGGCCACGAGGAGCACCGGGTCGCCCTCGACCACCGGCATCGGCCCGACGTCGATGCGCGCACCGGAACGTCCGATGCGCGACGTGAGGTTGTCCTGCGCCGTCCGGACCGTCTCGTCGAGCGCCACGTCGACGAGCGGCTCATCGGCCCGCCCGACGCGTGAGAAGGCCAGCAGGTCCGAGATGAGGCTCTGCATCCGCTTGGCGCCGTCGACGGCGAAGTCGATGTACTGGTCGGCGCGCTCGTCGAGCTGGCCGTGGTAGCGGCGCTGGAGCAGCTGGCAGAAGCTCGCGACCTTGCGCAGGGGCTCCTGGAGGTCGTGGGAGGCGACGTAGGCGAACTGCTCGAGCTCGGCGTTGGAGCGCTCCAGGTCGCGTGCCTTGAGCTCCAGCTCCCGTGCCTGCTCCTCCAGCTGCATCCGGCTCGCCCGGACCTCGTCGAGGTCGGCAAGGATACGCCGCCGCATCGAGTCGACGTCCTCGGCCAGCCCGACGACGTCCGCAGGACCGTCCGCGGCCAGGCGGTGCTCGAGGTCGCCGCGCGCGACGATCCGCGCGTCGTCGGCGAGACGGCCGAGCGGGCGGGTGACCGCGCGGTTCATCGCCAGCGCGACGGCGATGAGCGCCAGCGCGAGGGCGCCCGCGATGACGTAGAACGACACCGTCATCGAGCGCGAGGCCTCGTCGAGACGATCCTTCGCAGCCGCGTGGCGGTGGGCGATGTCGGTGTTGAGGGCGCTGAGCGCGCTCATGACGCGGGCGAAGCTCGCCGCCGACTTCTGCGCCGTGGTGGAGCCCGCCGCGGACGGTCCGATGCGGCGCACACGCTCGATCGCGGGCATCGCGAACTCCCTGCGCCACGACTCCATCCGGGTGCCGATCGCCGCGACCTTCGCCGTCAGCTCGGGGCTCCCTGCGGTCAGGCCCGTGAGTCGCCGGGTCACCGCGGCGGCGTTCGAGCGCGCCTGCCCGTACAGCTCGAGGTTGTTCGGCAGCGCGTTGAGCGCGTAGCCACGCAGACCGTTCTGCTGCGCGACGATCGCCGATCCGAGCTCCAATGACGCGGTCCGTGCCGGGTCGAGCTGGTCGATGATCTCCACGCGGGAGTCGTTCTGGCGTGACAGCGCGGTCGCGCCGATGATCACGGCGGCCACGAGCACCAGCCCGAGCAGAACGACGATGATCGAGACCCACTGGCCGAGCCGCAGGCGGCTCATGACGGGAACGCGCCTGCGGGCCTGCGGCGCCTCGATCTCCTTGACGTCCTGGTCCACGGCCGGTTCTCGTGATGCAGTCTGGGCGGTCGCACCGGGCCGTGCGCCGGTGCAACCGCGCGATCAGGCGACGGGCGACCCCACGAGCGGGCTGATCGTGCGGCCGGCCAGCTCGACCATCTCCAGGTCCGAGGCGTCGGGCAGGGAGATCGTGAACCCCTCGATGCCCGCCTCGACGAACGCGTTGAGCTGCTCGGCGACCTCGTCCGGGCCACCGGCGATGACCATCGGGATGCGCGCGGCGGGCAGGCTGCCGTTCGCCTTGCCCTCCTCGACCCGGAGCATGGCATCGTCGTGATCGCGGCCGAGATACAGCGAGGCGAGCCGGGTCCGCGTGATCTCCGACGGATCGCGGCCGACGTCCTCGCAGTGGCCCTCGAGCACACCCATGAGGTGGCGGATCTTCTCGACGTCGCCCATGACGTTGCAGCCGTCCGCGTACTTGGCGACGAGCCGTAGCGTCTTGCGCTCGCCGCTGCCGCCGATGACGATCGGGATGTCGCCCCGCAGCGGCTGCGGGTTGTTCAGCGCGTTGGAGATGCTGTGGTGCTTGCCCTCGTAGGAGGACTCGGCGCTCGTGAACATGGCGCGCGCGATGTTCAGCGCATCCTCGAGGTGCTCGAAGCGCTGGCCGAGGGAGGGGAAGTCGAACCCGTAGGCGAGGTGCTCCTCCTCGAACCACGCGGCGCCGAGGCCCAGGAACGCGCGGCCGCCGGAGATCACGTCGATGCCCGTCGTGATCTTCGCCAGCAGCGCGGGGTTGCGGTACATGACGCCGCCGACGAGCAGGCCGAGACTGACCTTCTCGGTGCGTGCCGCGAGCGCGGCGAGCATCGTGTTGCCGTCGAACATGTTGAGCGTGCGGTCTCCCACCGGTGGGATCTGGTGGAAGTGGTCCATGACGGTGATGGTGCTGAAGCCCGAGCTCTCCGCGGTCTTCGCGATCTCGGTGATCGTGTCGAACAGGCCGTCCGACTCTACGCCGGGGTAGTTGAACTTCGGCAGGTGCAAGCCAAGCGTGATGGGGGCGCGCATCCGGGGCACGCTACTCCTCCGCCGGACGGTCAGCGGTCCCGCAGCCCCGGCAGCGCGAGGAACAGAGCAAGCACGACCGCGGTCCCCGCGAGACCGGCCAGCACGAGCAGCTCGCGGGCGCCGAGCGCGGCCGCGAGTGGTCCCGCGAGCGCGTAGGACACCGGCAGCAGCGCGAAGGACACCATCCAGTCCAGACTCGACACGCGCCCGAGCAGCTCGCCCGGGACCCGCGTCTGCAGCAGCGCGAACCACAGGGTGTCGCCCGCGCTGGCGACCCCGAGCAGGAGGGCGAAGGGCACGGCCGCCGCGAACCCGTCGACGAGACCGAACCCGGCGATCGCCAGGATGCCCACGCACCACAGGATCATCATCGCGGTCACGGGCCGGTGCGGCAGCCCGCGCGCGCCGAAGACGAGCGATGTCGCGATCCCGGCGAGGCCGGCGACCGCCAGCAGCGCGCCGTACGCTCCGGCGCCGTCACCCCAGTTGTTCTTGACGACGAAGGGCAGCGCGATGTCGATCGGGCCCTGCACGCACATGATCGCGATGCACGCTCCCACGAGCGTGCCCCACAGCCACTGCCGGGCGCGGACGTACGCGAACCCCTCGCGGATCTCGCGGAGCACGCCGCTCGGTTCGGTGCGCGCCGGCGGTCGCGCGGACGTGCGCAGGCACGCGACCGCGCCGATCGAGAACGCGAAGGTCCCGGCGTCGATCACGAGCGCCGTCCCCGGCCCCGTGGCGCCGACCAGCACGCCGCCCAGCGCCGGGCCCAGCAGCGCGTAGGAGGCCTGCTGGGCGGACTGCTCCAGCGACGTCGCGGCGACGATCTCGTCCTGCGGCACGACCTGCGGCAGCAGGGCGGTCGCCGCAGGCTTGACGAACCCGGTCCCGGCACCCACGAGCACGGCGAGCAGCGCGCAGTGCCAGACCTCCAGGACGCCGCCGATGGACAGCAGCCCCATGGCGAGGATCGCGACGAGCTGCAGCGCATCGGCCACGACGATGACCGCGCGGCGGTCGACGCGGTCGACGACGACGCCGGCCGCGAGCGCGCACGCGACCAGGCCGGCGGAATAGCACAGCAGGACCACCGACAGGGCCCCGGGGGAGTTGTCCAGCGCGTAGACCTGGAACGCCAGCGCGACCGTGTAGACCCCGTCGCCGATGAGCGAGATCGTGCTGCCCGCGAACAGCAGCGCGAAGTCGCGTCGGCGCAGGGGCTGCAGCAGCCTCATGGCGGGCGCTGGTGCTAGCTGAGGCCGCGCGCCTTGCGGCCGCGCTCGAGCAGCTTCTCGGTGAGCTCGATCTGCTCCCGCGCAGGGCCGCCGGTCGGGTCGTCGTCGCCCGACGTCTCCAGGATGCAGGGCAGGCCGTCGAAGGCCGGTGCCGACAGGAACGCGGCGCACCCGTCCTCGCCCATCTCGCCCTTGCCGACGGGCGCGTGGCGGTCGCGGTTGGACCCGAGCGGCTGCAGGGAGTCGTTGAGGTGCAACGAGCGGAGCTTCTCCAGGCCGACGTCGGCGTCGAAGCGCTGGAGCACCTCGTCGACGCTCTCGATCGTCCGCACGTCGTAGTCGGAGGCGAGCAGGTGGCAGGAGTCCAGGCACACACCGAGCCGCTTGCTGCGCCCGCTCGCGCGCAGCAGCTTCGCCAGCTCCTCGAACGTGCGGCCCAGCGTCCCGCCGGCGCCTGCGGTGTCCTCCAGATGCAGCTCGCACGAGCCCGACTCGGCGAGGGCCTCCTTGATGAGATCGCCCGCGCGCTTGATGGCCGGGCCGACCTCGCCCTTCAGCGCCGACCCGGGATGCAGGACCACGCCGGCCGCGCCGAGGGCGTCGCCGACCCGCAGCGACGTCGTCAACGACGCGAGCGTCTTCTCGCGGATGTCGGGGTCGTCGCTCGCGGGGTTCAGCAGGTACACGGCGTGGATGAGCACCGCGTCGACGCCCGAGCCCTCGATCGTCTCGCGGTACTCGGCGAGCTGCTCCTCGGAGTAGGTGTGCGGCTTCCACTGCCGCGGGCTCTGGTTGAAGATCTGGATCGAGCGACAGCCGCGCTCGACGCCGCGCTCGACGGCCTTCGCAGGCCCGCCCGCGGGGGAGACGTGGGCGCCGATCAGCATGGCTGTAGCTTGGTGGTCATGCGGGTTCGCTTCGCTCCGTCGCCCACAGGCGCCCTGCACATCGGCGGCGCGCGCACGGCGCTCTACAACTGGCTGATGGCGCGTGGCTCCGGGGGCACCCTGGTGCTGCGCATCGAAGATACCGATCGGGAGCGATCGACCCCCGAGAACGTCGAGCAGATCCTCGACGCGCTGCGGTGGCTCGAGCTCGACTGGGACGAGGGGCCGGACTTCCAGACCAGTCACGCCGACCGGCACGCGGCGGTCCTGCGCGACCTCCTCGACCGCGGGCTCGCGTACCACTCGTCGGCCACGGCCGACGACGTGAAGGCCTACAAGGAGCGGCACGGGGCCGACCGCGGTTTCCGTGGCGAGCCTGAGGATCACGGGGCCATCCGGCTGCGGGTGCCGGACGACGGCACGACGGTCGTGCACGACGTCATCAGGGGCGACACGACGTTCGCCAACGTCCATCAGGACGACCCGGTGATCGCTCGCGGCGACGGCAGCGTCCTCTACAACTTCGCGGTCGCGGTGGACGACGTCGACGGGCACTTCACGCACGTCGTGCGCGGTGAGGACCACCTGTCCAATACGCCCAAGCAGCTGCTCGTCATGGAGGCGATGGGGGCGCAGCCGCCGCTGTTCGCACACATGCCGCTGCTGCACGGGCCGGATGGCAAGAAGCTCTCCAAGCGTCATGGGGCAGCGTCGGTGCAGGAGCTTCGCGCCGCGGGCTACCTGCCCGAGGCGGTGCGCAACTACCTCGCGCTGCTCGGCTGGGGCGACCCGGACGACGAGACGATCCTCGGGACCGAGCAGCTCGTCGACCGCTTCGACATCACGCGCGTCTCGCACAATCCCGCGCGCTTCGACGAGCAGAAGCTGCGGTGGCTGAACGGGCGCTACATCCGGGCGCTGTCGGGCGAGCAGCTCGCAGGGCGCCTGGAGCGCCACACGGGCAGGACGGGCCTGCGCGAGGCGGTGGAGATCTCCCGCGAGAAGATCCAGACGCTCCAGGACTTCTGGCCGCTGGCCGGGTTCATCTTCGACGGGCCGGCCGACGATCCCGCCGCGCGCGAGAAGTGGCTGTCCAACGGCGGCTCCGACGCGCTCCGTGACGCGCGGGCAGCGCTCGACGGCGTGGAGCCCTTCGACGTGAAGGGGATCGAGGAGGCGCTGCAGGGCGTCCTGGCGCGCCGCGGCGGCAAGCCGCGCGACGTCTACCAGCCGCTGCGCGTCGCGGTCGCGGGCACGACCGTCTCGCCCGGGATCTTCGAGACGCTGGCTGTCCTGGGGCATGACGAGGCGCTCCGGCGCATCGACGCCGCACTTTCGCGTTAGCGCCGCTCAGGGCCCGAAAAGCCACCCCTGATGGGTGGGGTACCTGCCCGTCGGCGGGTGGGGGAACTCGCGCGCCGGCCGCCGAACGTCCAGTCCGCCACCCGCGGGGGCGGTTGGGCTCAAACAAGCGTCTAGACCTGCCGATAAAAGGGTTGCGACCCCCCGTGCCCCCGCACGACTCCACACCCGGTCCTCCACCCGAAGAAAGCAGGGAAGCTTCAAACATGTCCACCCCCGCCCCGAGCCCCCGCGGCACCATCGCGCCCCCGCCCGGCGCCGGTGCCTCGCGGCGCCACAACGAAGGACACGGCCGGCGTCTCACGGCCGCCTTCGAGGCGCTCGAGGCGTTCCCAGCGCTTGCTGAGTCACGCAACCGGCTCCTGCGGGTGGTCTCGCAGGAGCGCGTCTCTGCCGGCGAGGTCGTCGCCGCCGTCGAGTCCGACGTCGCGCTCGTGATCGCCGTCCTGCGCCTCGCCAACCAGGTCGAGGGCAAGTCCCGCGGCCGCGTCGAGTCCATCGTCACGTCCGTCGAGCTGCTCTCGCCCGAGGCCGTCCACACCCTCGCGACCCGCGCTCGCACCTTCGACTTCTTCGAGCGCTCGTCCGTGTGGGACGCCGCGCCCGAGCGCTTCCGCCTCCATGCCGTCGCGACACAGCGCGCTGCCGACCGCATCGCGCAGGAGGTCGGCTACGAGGACCGTGACCGGCTCATCGTCACGTCGCTGCTGCACGACGTCGGCAAGCTCGTCCTCATGCACGCGTACCCCGGCTACCCGGGCCAGGTCCACCGCGACGCGCGCACTCCTGAAGAGCGCATCCACCGCGAGCGCCGTGAGCTCGGTGTCGACCACGCGCTGGTCGGCGGCGTCCTCGCCCGCCGGTGGGGTCTGCCGAAGGCCGTCGCGTCGGTCATCGAGCGCCATCACGCCGACGACGCCATCGGTGAGGCCGCCTTCGTCCGCCTCGCGGACATGCTCGCCCACTACGCGCAGGGCGGCCAGGTCTCCCCGACCGAGCTGCTGAAGACGGCTCGCTCGATCGGCCTCGGCCCGGCCGAGCTGCGCACGGTGATGTACGACCTGCCCTACCCGACCACCGGCAAGCGCCGGCAGGTCGACCCGTGCCCGCTGTCCGGGCGCGAGCTCGAGGTGCTCAAGCGCCTCGCCGAGGGCAAGGTCTACAAGCAGATCGCGCTGGAGCTCAAGCTCTCGACCTCCACGGTCCGCACGCACCTCCACAACATCTACGGCAAGCTCGGCGCCGTCGACCGCGCGCAGGCCGTCCTCATCGCGACGGAGCGCGGCTGGCTGTAGCCACCGCTCCGCCAGTCCCGCTGTGTCACCGGCCGCCCCACAAGGGCGGCCGGTCTCGTGCCGACCGATAACCTCAACATCGTGATCTCCGTCACGACGAAGTCGCCGTATGCGATCAAGGCCCTCACCGAGCTCGCGCGCTCGGGCGGCACGGAGACGCCGGTGCCCATCGGCGATCTGGCCCGCCGGCGCGAGATCCCCGTCCAGTTCCTCGAGCAGCTGTTCGCGGTGCTGCGCCGCGGCGGCGTCCTGCGCTCCCAGCGCGGAGTGAAGGGCGGGTACGCGTTCGCGACCGAGCCCGCCGGCGTCACGATCCTGCAGGTCGTCGAGCTCCTCGACGGCCCGTTCGGCCGCGACGCCGAGGGCGTTCTGGCCGAGGCGGCCGCCGCCGCACGCGCCGTGATGGAGCGGACGACCATCGCCGACGTCGTGGAGCGCGAAGTGCGCGACGCGGGCGTTGCGATGTACTACATTTAACGAAATCGGACGAAAGCCCTGCAAACGGGCATGTTCTGAGCGTTTGAGCCTCCGGGTCGCAACCGACGACGTCGAGGAGGCGCAGCTAGATGAGGTTGGCATGGCGCGGGACCGAGCATCGCTCCCCGCTCTTGGAGCAGTGGACACGACGGGTCGACTGCTCACAGCCGCTCAGGTCGCCGAGCGACTGGGCTACACCGAACGGTACGTCTGGAAGCTCGGACGCGAAGGGGCTCTGCCGCGGGTCAAGCTGCCTGGCCGGCGCTACGTGCGCTTCGCGGAGGAGGACGTCGAGCGCCTGGTGCGCGAGTCGCGCGTCGTTGCGACGCCGAGCCCGGCGGTGCGCATCGTCGAACGGCGCCTCCCGCGGCGCTACTGAGGTGCGCTGATGCGCGGTGCGCTGCGCGTTCGCCACGCGAAGGGTTGCCCCGCGGGGGCGCGCGGTCTGTCGTTCCGCGCCGACCTGTGCCGGTGCCGCCCGTCGGTGCAGGCGCGTGTCGCCCGCGTCGAGCGGCGCCTCGGCTACCTCGAGCGCGGATGGCGGACCGCCGACCTCGCTGACTTCGACCGGCGCCTCGCGGAGCTGCGTGAGAAGGTCGTTCACGGCCAGGTTCTGCCGCCAAGCCGGCCGGCGACGCTCGAGGAGTTCGCGGGGCCGTGGTTCGAGCGCATCGCCGCGCAGGTCGAGCTCGGCCGCATGTCGCCGCTGACGTATAACAAGTACGAGGGCGACTGGCGCCGGCATCTCGGACCCGCCTTCGGAAGGCTGCCACTCGGCGCGATCGATCAGCCCGCCATCGTTCAGTACCTCCGCGACAAGCTCGACGAGGGGCTCACCGAGGGCACGGCCAAGACGTCGCTCACCGTCCTGTCCGGGATGCTGACCGACGCTGTCTCGCAGGGACTCATCGCGAACAACCCGCTGCGCTCGCCGAGCCGGGCGCGGCACCGCGGCGGCAGCCGCCACGACGTCCTGGATCTCAACGTGCGACGCAAGCCGGCGAAGTACCTCGAGATCTCCGAAGCACTCGCGCTGCTGGACGCCACGCCCGAGCAGCACGTCGCGATGGTCCTCCTCGCGCTGACGAGCGGCCTGCGCCGCAACGAGCTCCTCGGTCTGCAGTGGGAGTGGCTCGACTTCGGCTCCGGCCGGCTCGACCTGCGCGGCCAGCTGTACTGGCGCCGCGCCGCGAACGGCCGCAAGCGCCAGCCGACGATCGCGCGCTGCAAGTACGACAGCGAGCGCGAGGTCCCGCTCTACAGCGGCGTCGCGCAGCTACTGGGCCCGCACCGTCAGGCGACCGGCTTCGTCTTCACGCACCCGAAGACCGGCGGACCCTGGAACGAGACCCTGCCGTCGACGATGTTTCTCGGCCCCGCCTACGAGCGCTGCGGCCTGCGCCGTCAGGGCCGCATGTGGCATCAGCTGCGCCACACGTATGCGTCGGTGCTGGCCGCGGGCGGCATTCGGCGGCATGAGGTCGAGCAGCTCATGGGTCACAAGGCGCAGGGAACCACCGGGCTGTATACGCACCTGTTCCGCGAGTCGTACGAGAAGGTGGAGGCGGCGCTCGACGAGGTGTACGGGCCGTGGATGCGGCCGCGGATGTCCCTGCACCGGCGAGCCGAACATCGGCGACGTGTGGCCAAGGCGACGAGCGCGGCCTCACAGCGACGGTTCTAGTCGTGCGCCAGGCTCGTCGACTGGATCTAGCGGCCACGACGCAAGATCCGTGCCGAGCAGATGGGCGCCCCAATCCCTATGGCCGTTCATCGGCACGGTCATCGTTCAGCGGTCCGTCTGCTGGCTCACCCACGCGCGCGGTTGCCCGAGGGCAGACGAGCAGCTGCGGGCACGCGACGTCTGATTGAAGCTCTCCGCGGCCATCGTGGGCACGGCCGATCCAGGGCTGGTTCTGGTGTGCGCCCACCGTCGGCAACGCGATCGCGGACAGGCCGCCGTTTTCGTGAGGAACTGCAGAGATTCTCCTGACAGGGCGCTCGCAGTTGTCCAGAGTCGGTTGCCGTCAGTCGTCCCATGTGGGTTCCTTCATGCGGCAGGGGTTCTTCGGCTCGGGAGGCCGGGATGTCTGGATCACATCTACGGTGGTCGCCGTGCGCGATCTTGCTGGTCATCGCAGCGTCTGCCGTGGCTATGTGCCTCGCTCCGGGGGCTGCGCCTGCGGCGCCGCCATTGATCGAGGACAACGCCAACGACGTGACGCAGGCGCTGTACGAGGGTGGGGCGGTGGATGCCCCGGCGCCACGCGCGTGCGATGACACCTGTCAGCGCGTACGCGATCTCGAGCAGCATCCGCCGGGCGACGCGCCGCCGGTGTTCTTCGCACGTCTGAAGAACGGGATGTCCATGCTGCGCCGGCGTGTCAGCTTGACGCCGTCTCTTCGCTCGTTGGACTCACCGCTGGCCGTCTTCGAGGCGGCACATGCGGGATGGAAGATCGGCCAGGCACTCAACCGCCGCTTCGTCGATCTGTGGGTCCCGACGTATCCGTACCCAGCCAGCGACACCGTCGGTCAACCCTTCGCCATCGCCCTCTGGGGGCCTCACGATCAAGGCGACCACCTCGTCGGAAACCCCGACATCTACGCCCCATATGACGGCTTCGTCGCCTACAACCAGGGCGGCAGCTACATCGTGGAGTGGACGGAGGAGCCCGGCGGTTGTGAGCAGCTCATCAACTACACCATCAGGGCGCCCTACGACGACGGCTACCCGCACGTCTCCCCGCAAGCTGCGGGGCCGGCGGCACCCGACGGAACCCGGGTGAGCTACCTCGACGGTGTCTCACCTGCGCCGGGCTACTGCTGGCACGACTACAACGACAACTACTCCTACGACAACGGCGAGACCACGCCCTACGCCATCCACTACGGCGTCTTCTACTTCGAGGCCGCACCGGACTCAAGCGTCCCCTACACCGGCTCGCAGGCGCAGCTGGACTCGCAGGGCCGCACCGCCGACGGGGACTTCAGCTACCCCGGCGCCACCGACCCGGGCTTCACCCAGGCCCAACACGACGCCATGGACGAGCTCAACGACGGCACCCGCTATGACCTGGTGCGCCCCTGGCTGCAGTTCGCGATCGACCCAAGGTGCCACCCCAACCCCCTTAGCTCAACCGTAACCATCCCCGAGGTGCTTCAGGACGAGACCGCCGAGCACTACGAGAACTGCCTCCAGACCCTCGGGCTAACCGTCGATGTCGAGACTTTGCCCGGTTCCGTTCCTGATGTTGCGAACGGAGGAGTCGGAGAGATATCGACCGACCCGGGCACCAGTGTCGACCCGACCGACAACACCGAAAACCGAGTCAACATCGGCAAGACGCCGACACCCGGTTCCGGCCCGCAGCCCGATCCCAGGTGCAAGCCGCCCGGCGACGATGAAGACGCATCGGACCCGGGAGCGCCTCAAGACCACGGCCTGACGATTGCGAGCCCGGCACCCGAGACCCTTGCGCCCTACAAATCGATCGACCCACGCGTGCCCACCCATCCGCAATACCAGGTCCCGTTCCGCTACGGGAAGCACAACGCGGGGGGAGGCTGGGGCTGGCGCCATATCAAGGCCCAGCGCGGGTATGGAACGCAGTCGGAGCAAGACACGATGGCCGCTCTCCAGGACCCCGCTCCGATCCTCTATTACGCGTCGACGGAGCAGTACCGGTTCCACCACCACTACGACGTGAACCATGACGGCCAAGTGCTGGACTGCGTTCGAACCGTCTCGGTCGAGTACGAGGCCAACGTTGATGACGGAACTGGAACGAAGGTCGTGAAGGGCATCCAAAATTCCTTCTACGGAATCTGGCATCCATATGTCTATCCCTGACGAGCTGCCCGAGGATCACGACCAACCGAGCGCGTCTATGTCCGCCGACCGCGCCATCTGGTACGAGCAACGGATCCTTCATCACGCCAGGGCGTTCTTCCTCCGCAATCCGTGCGTCAGCTCCGTCGTCTTGCGGGGCGCGCGGCCCCACACAGAAGTAGTCGTGACACGGGACGCCGCGACAGGCGCCCACGAACACGCGTGGCAGATTTGGGACGACGAGCCCTACCCGGGCGGCCTTCTCGAGTCACCAGTCGGCTTCGTAGGGGTGATGGCAGCCAACTGGGGCGCAGATGATGCATGACCATCCGATGCCGCGTGAGTCTCCGCTAGCCCCTATGCGATAGCTCACCCGCACGCCTCATCCAGGGCTCTCCCTATTCCGAAACTCCACCTTCTCCGGGACACTCCACAGCCTCAGCTCTCCAGACATCAGCACCCTCCATCCGCTCTCGTCCCGCCCGGTTCCCTCGAGGCCTTGAACCGATCCCGACCACTCGACCGCCCCGCTAGGGGTGGGTGGGTGGTCGGGATCGGAGAACGGGCGAGAATCACAGCCGGGGCGGGACGAGAGCGGCCGCCCACCCATGGCAACCGACGAGCGGCTGGGGAGAGGGACAGCAGACCCCCTCGCCGCACACGTCCTCCACGATTGAGTGCCCGTCCGCCCGTCTCCGACCATCCGCCACGCACGCCAGCTTTGCCGCTCGCCAGACCTCCCCCTCGGTGATCCCAGCACGCTCGCGGCTCGCGGCGACTGGCCGCACTGCGCTCCTCGGCGTCCGGCGGGACGTCGCGATCGTCGGTGGCACGAGCTTCCCTCGTTTCGGCTCGCCGCGCAGCCGGGTTGGGTCGGCGAGGGGAGCGATGAGGGGCACGTCCATGAGCGACCCAACCGCGTCCACATCTGAACGCGCTACGACCACCACGTGACCGACGAGTCGTCGGTCACTCGTGATCACCAGCGAAACCGTCGACTCGCAAAATGCGTAGCTATGCAGCTACTTCGCCGTGGGCGGCGTGGTAGCGTGTGCGCACAACTGACCCGGGCTTCAGACGTACTACATCTGAGGCGGCCCCGGGGCGCGTTGCGCCAATCGATGGATGGACCCCCTGCCGGCCGCGTATCAGAGCCCAATATCCGGTAGATCGGAGGAAGGGGGAGTCGATGAGCCCAATCCTGATCGTCGTGATCGCGCTCGCCGGCCTCTGGGTCACGGCGAGCATCCTGGCCGTGTGTCTCTGCAGGATCGCCAGCCGCGGCGACTCCCTGCGCGCGGAGCCCATCGCGGCCAGGGCGACGGCGCCTCACCCGTTCAACCGCGCGTACACCTGCCGCGCCAGGCGCGATGCCAAGGCGCGGCGCTGGCTGTCGGTCGAGCCGTCGATGGTGGCCGTGACGCGCTGGATGCGGTCGTCGTGGATCGCGATGAGCCGGTTGGAGTTCCGCTGCCGGTAGGCGCCCGCCCCGCCGTACGTGTCGTCGTCGCCGACGTTCCGCACGAGCAGGAAGTTCTTGCGCTGCCCGAGCAGGTGCGGGATCTCGGCGGCCTAATGGCCGACGTCGACGCCGTCGAAGAGCGTCTCGCCCGAGAAGCGACGTGCCTGGCCCTCCGTGACGCCGAGCTCCACCCTGCGCGCCGCCGCGCGGCGCAGCGGGGCGGCGACCGGCGATCGCCCCCCTGGCCCGACGAGGCGTGGAACTTCACGAGCTCGAGCCGGCCGTGGCCGTCCGCGGTCTCGAGCATCGCGATGTCCGACCGGACGCCCTCGCGTCCGACCACGCGGTCCACGGGACCGCCCTCGACAGACCTCCCGCCCAGGAGCTCGAGTCCGAGCTCGACGAAGAACGCGGTCGCGGCCGAGAGGTCGTCGACCACGATGCCCACGTGCTCCATCCGGCGGATCGTCATGCCGACCGGAGTGACGCCCGAGCGCGGGCGGCCTGACGGACGAGGTGGTCGCGCTCGGCGACGTCCGTCGCCCGGCGGGCGGCCTCCGCGTACGCCGTGGCTGCGGCAGGGAGGTCGCCACCGAGCTCGTGCAGGTGGCCGCGGACGGCGTGCCAGCGATGCCGCTCGCCGAGGACGTCGCGCAGCCGCTCGGTCTCGCGCAGCCCGGCGGCGGCCCCGAGGACGTGGCCGACCGCGACCGCCCGCCCGAGCACCGCGGCGGGGTCCTGGCGCACCGGGTCGGCGGTGAGGGCGACAAGGTCGTCGTACCACGCGAGGATCTGCGGCCAGTCGGTCTCCTCGGGGGTCGCGGCGTCGTCGTGCAGAGCGGCGATCGCGGCCTCCATCTGGTAGCGGCCGGGGCGCCCGACGGCCAGCGCTGATTGCAGGACGCGGACACCCTCGGCGATCTGGCGGGTGTCCCAGAGGCCGCGGTCCTGTCGGTCGAGGGTGACGATGCGACCCTCTGAGTCGAGCCGAGCCGGGAGGCGGGCGTGGCTGAGGAGCATCAACGCGAGCAGCCCGCGCGCCTCCGGCTCCTCGGTGGCGAGGGTGAGCTGGCGGGCGAGGCGGATCGCCTCGCCGGCCAGGTCGACACGATCCCCGACGTGCCCGGTCGTGTAGACGAGGTAGAGCACTCGCAACACGACGGCGAGGTCCCCGGGCTGGTCCAGGCGGCGGGCGGGCGGGCCGGCAAGCGCGCGCTTGGCCCGGCTGATCCGCTGCGCCATCGTCGCCTCCGGCACATAGAAGGCGTCGGCGATCTCCCGAGTGGTGAGGCCGCCGACGGCGCGCAGGGTCAGCGCCACCTGGGACGTGGGCGCGAGGTCGGGATGGCAGCAGCAGAACAGCAGGAAGAGGGTGTCGTCGCCCTCCTCGGTCGGGGCGGACGGCGGCGCGGTCTCCGTGGTCTCCTCACGGCGGACACGGGCGGCCTCGCTCCGGCGGGCGTCGACGAGCCGCCGGGTCGCGACCGTCGCAAGCCACGCCTGCGGATCGCGCGGCGGGTGCTCGGGCCACACGCGCAGCGCCTCCACCAGCGCCTCCTGCAGCGCGTCCTCGGCGGCATCGAAGTCCTCGCCGCGCCGGACCAGGCCGGCGAGCACCTGGGGGACGAGAGCGCGCAGTGCGCCCTCGTCCAGCCGTCGCATCGGCTCGTCGATCACGCCGCGTCTGTCGTCCGGGGAGGCTCCCACATGACCTCTCGGACGTCGATCCACTCGTACACCGGCTCTCCGCCCGGGCCGGGCTCGGAGGAGATGTAGGCCGCGACCTCGCAGGCGCGCTCGTGGGAATCGACGTCGATCATGTACCAGCCCGCCACGAGATCGCTGGTCTCGGGCAGCGGGCCGTCCGTGGTGACCGGTGCGGCGTCCGGGCCGCCGTAGCGCACCCAGGTGCGCGCCGGCGTGAGCGCTTGCGCGCCGACGTACTCGCCGCTCTCCTCGAGCAATTCGCGGACGTGCTTGAGGAAGGCCATGTGCGCCTCCACATCCTCCGGGGCCCATTGGTCCATCGGGGGGTAGGGATGATGCGGCTCCGGGCCGCCGCGGTAGTGCTTGAGGAGCAGGTACTTCGGCATGCTGGTCTCCTGGTGTCGTGGACCGCGCCTGTCGTGGCCCTTCACCTGGTGAGCGGAGCCGGCCAGAGCTTCTCGACATACCCGGCGGCCACGGCGGGGACTCGGTTGGGTCGGCCGAAGATGCGGCCCCCTGCTGAGCGGCCGGACGGCGGGAATACTCGCGACTTCGTCAAGGCGCGCCTCGGGCACGGGCAGATCGACTGCGGAGGCGGCACGGACGTGCTCTACATCAGCCGCCAAGCCCAGCGCGACTACACCATGAGTCGTTCCGGAGGAAGCCCGCCATCGTGCGGGCGCGTCCGTGTTCAGCAGACGACCCTGAGGTCCTCGCGGGCGATGTCGTCGAGCCCGCGGCGCAGGAAGAACCACGCCGGGACGCCCATGACGAGCGGCACCCAGAAGAGCACCACCCGGTAGGCCAGAACAGCGGCCGTCGCCTCCGCCGGGGGGATGCCGTACACGATCAGGGTGCCGATGAGACCGCCGTCGATGCCGCCGATCCCGCCGGGCAGCGGGAGGATCCCGCCGATCTGGCCGACCAGGTAGGCCATGAGGACGATGACCAGCGGCGGCGAGAGCCCGAAGGCGTGGAACGTCGCCAGCAGCACGAGGTTGTCGAAGAGCCAATAGCCGATCGCGCCGCTGATCAGCAGCGGGTTCCTGCGCTTGAGGAGGCGACCCGCCTCAGTCGTGCCGTCGTACACCGCGACAGCGACCGCGCGGACCTTCTTGCCGCCTCGCGCGCCCGCGCGCGCCAGCATGCGTGCAATGAGGGGGACCCCGATGAGCACCCCGATCGAGACCACGGTTCCGAGGATCGTCAGCGCAGGGGAGAGGTTCGGTCCGACGCCGAGCCACATGATCACGCCGAGGATCGCGACCGCGACGAAGTTCACCGAGCTCTTCACCAGCAGGAACGCGACACTGCGTCGTGCGACGACGGGGCCCGGCATCCCCGACCGGTTCAGGATCCACGCGCCGAGCGCGACGCCGCCGGCGCCGCTCGCGGGCACGATCGACCCGACCGCGACCTCCGACAGCGCGATCTCCGATGTCGTGCGCCACGACATCCTGGGGCAGAACGCGGGGCGGAACATCGCGACGTAGGACAGGCTGGAGAGGATCTCGAGCACGATCGCGAGCACGATCCAGCCCGGCGACGCCCGCTCGAGGAGCTCCCGGACCGAGCCCAGTCCAGGTGAGAACAGCGCGATGAGGACGACGACGACGATCGCCACGACCACCACCAGGCCCCGGCGGACGAGGGTGCGCGTATCCAGGCCGTGCGGGATGTCGTGCGTATCCGACGACGGCGGCGGATGCTGTTCCGGGGTGGTCGTGGACACCCTTCGAGCGTAGGCCCCATGTCGCGTTCGTAGCGAACACCCGGCGGGTTCGCCGGTGCGCTGCTCGCCTTCATCGCGGCGTGCGCCGTCGTCTAGGGTCGCGATGGCGTGGAGCTTCTCGAGCGTGAGGAAGAGCGGACCCTCCTGAGATCGGCGCTCGACGCCTCGCGCACAGAGGGCCGTGCCGTGGTCGTCGAGGGTGATGCCGGGATCGGGAAGACCGCGCTCGTCTCCGCGGTGTGCGAGGAGCTGGGCCCGCGTCGCGTCCTCTGGGGCGCGTGCGACCCGCTCCTCACCCCGCGCACCCTCGGACCGCTCCGTGACGTCGCCCGTGACGCGGGCGGCCCGCTCGCGGACGCGCTGGACGACGAGGGCTCGCGCGAGCCCCTTCTCGCGGCGGTGCTCGACGAGCTTGCGGGAAGTAGCCGGTCCGTGCTCGTGATCGAGGACGTGCACTGGGCCGACGACGCGACGCTCGACCTCGTCGCCCTGCTCGGCCGGCGGCTTGCGCGCGGCAGGGGGTGCCTGATCATGACGTGCCGGACCGACGCCGTCACCGAGCGGCCCGAGCTGCGTCGCGTGCTCGGGGCGCTGCCGCTCGAGGTCCTGCGCCGCATCGAGCCGGCGCCGCTGTCGGAGACGGCGGTCGAGACGCTCGCCCGGCAGGCTGGACGTGCTGCGCGCGACCTGCACCGCGTCTCGGGCGGGAACCCGTTCTTCGTCACCGAGGTTCTCGCCGCTCCGCACGGAGCCGTGCCCGCGACGGTGCGTGACGCCGTCGCGACGCGGGTCGCCGCGCTCGGCCCGGACGCGCGCGCGGTCACCGAGATCGCCGCGGTCGTCCCCGGCGCGACCGAGCTGCGTCTGCTCGCCGACACCGTCGCCGCGACCTCGGCGGCCATCGACGCCTGCGCCCGGGCCGGGATACTCGTCGTCCGCGAGGACGCCGTCGTCTTCCGTCACGATCTCGCGCGGCGGGCGGTCGAGAGCGAGATCGGCCCAGCACGACGCCGCGAGCTGGAGGGGATGGTCCTGCGGGCGCTGGAGGCGACCGACGGCGCCGATCCGGCGCGGCTCGTCCACCACGCCCGCCTCGCCGGGGACACCTCGGCGATCCGCCGCCACGCCCCCGCCGCCGCCCGCTCGGCCGGCGCCGCCGGGAGCCACCGGCAGGCACTTGAGCACTGGGAGGCGGCGCTGGCCGCCGACGCCGGCGCCTCGGCGCTCGAGGGCGTTTCGGTCGAGGCGTACCTGTGCGGCGAGAACGAACGGGCGCTGGAGGCGCGACGTGCCCTGCTGCGGATCCACGAGGCGGGCGACGAGCCCCACCGCATCGGGGAGGATCTGCGCTGGCTGTCGCGGATCCTGTGGTGGTCGGGCGAGGGCGCAGAGGCTGCGGTCGCCGCGGACCGGGCGATCGCGGTGCTCGAGTCCCTGCCCGAGGGGCGCGAGCTCGCCATGGCCCTGAGCGCGCGCTCGCAGCTCGCGATGCTCGACGAACGCCACGTCGAGGCGATCGAGATCGGCAACCGCGCCATCGCGCTGGCGCGGCGCATCGGCGATGGCGAGACCGTCGCGCACGCGCTCACGAACGTCGGCACCGCCGTGCTCGGACGGGTCGACCACGAGCGCGGCCGGGGCATGCTCGAAGATGCCTACGCGCTCGCCGCGGAGGCGGGGCAGGACGACCACGCGGCACGGGCGCTCGTGAACCTCGCGACCTGCACCCTCATGCGCCGCCGCGACGATGTGCGGGTGGGCGACGATCTCCAGCGCGCGATGGCGTTCGCCGTCGAGCGCGATCTGGACGGCTACGTCCAGTACCTGCTCGGCGCCCGGTCGCATCTGCGTCTGCGTCGTGGCGAGTGGGCCGACGCCGAGGCCGACGCGCGCGCGTCGATCGACATGGGCGAGCACCGCGGGGTGAGCATCTGCCCTGGCCTCATCGTGCTCGGCAGGCTCCAGGCCCGTCGGGGTGAGCCCGAGGCGGCCGACACCCTGGAGGACGCGTGGGAGCGCGCAGTCTCCACGGGCGAGCTCCAGCGGCTCGCGCCCGCGGCGGTCGGGCTGGCCGAGCACGCGTGGCTCGACGGCGATCTGGACGCGAGCGCCAGGGCGATCCACTGTGTGTGGCCCGTGGCCAGGGACCGTGACGACGACTGGGCGCGGGGCGAGCTTGCCTGGTGGCTGTGGCGCACAGGCGACCTGACCGACGCGCCGTCCGATCTCGCGCACCCGTACGCGCGGGCCATCTCCGGCGACTGGGCCGGCGCCGCAGACGCCTGGACGGCGATCGGCTTCCCCTACGAGGCGGCCGAGATGCTCAGCGAGGCGAGGGATCCCGATGCGCGCGTGAGCGCGCTGGCGGTGTTCGACGAGCTGGGTGCCCTGCGCTCCGCCTCGGCGCTACGCCTGCGGCTACGGGCGCTGGGGGTGCGCAGGATCCCGCGCGGCCCCCGGTCGGCTACGAGCTCGGGCCCGGGGGGTCTGACCCCGCGCCAGTCTGAGGTCCTGGCCCTCATCGCGGCGGGCGCGACGAACGCGGAGATCGCACGGACCCTCGTCATCGCGCCGAAGACGGTCGACCACCACGTGTCGGCCGTCCTCGCGAAGCTGGGCGTCGCATCGCGCAAGGAGGCTGCGGCGGTCGCGGCCGAGCTTGGCGCGTGAGGCTGGCATCCAGCTCGCGCGAGGCGTAGCGTAGGTCGCCCTGATGCACGGACGCCTGGCCCGCGGAGTGTTGCTCGCGTTGCTGTTCCTCGTTCCCGCCACGGCGGCGTCGGCGAGCGACAACTTCGGTGCGCCCAAGCCGCTGTACCTCGGCACCGAGGATGCGACCGTCGACAACAGCGCGGCCACCGTCGAGCAGGGCGAGTCGCTCACGGCGGCGTCGACCAACGGTCTCGACGCGTGCCGCGTCGGCCCCCAGTCCAGCCAGGTCGCCCGAACGATGTGGTGGTGGGTCAGCGGCACCGGTCGTCCCCTCACGGTGACGACGGCAGGCTCGACGTTCGACACGGTGCTCGGCATCTTCGAGGGCGGCCTCGACGGCGACGCGGCCTGCCAGGACGCGCAGGGCGCGGAGGTCATCACCTTCCCCTCTGTCGCCGGGCGCGCATACCGCATCCAGGTCGGCAGCTGCTCGGTCAACACTTCCAGCGGCTGCCAGGGCCCCGCGAGCGGCTTCATCCACGTGAAGGCGACCTCACCGGCGCCGCCCAACGACCTGCGCGGCGCCGCTGCCGCGTTGCCCGCGGGGCAGACGGTGGCGGGTGACAACTACGCGTCGGGCGAGGAGCCAGGGGAGATCATCTCCTGTGGGCTGCTGCCCTACGGGCGGACGGTCTGGTACCGCTTCACCGCGCCGGCCGTCGGCGGGGTGCGCTTCACCGTCAACGGCGCCAACCCGTCGCTCGCCGTGTTCAACCAGACCGGCGAGCGGCTCGGGTGCGACGCCACGCCGGGCGGCGACGCGCGCGTGACGCTGACGAAGGTGCCCCGCGGCGACCTGCTTGTCCAGGTCGGGGGCGTCGGAGCGCACGCCGGACTGGTCGGCGATGCGATCCAGAGCACCTTCACCATCCAGGCCGTGTTCAGCGAGAGTGACGACCGCGACGGCGACGGTGTCCCGAACGGGCGCGACTGCAAGCCCGACGACGCCCGCATCCACCCCGGGGCCAAGGACATCCCGCGCAACGGCATCGACGAGGACTGCAGCGGCAAGGACGCCGGCTACCCGCGCATCTCCGCCCGCGCCCGCCTCGCGGTGAAGCTGCACGGCCGCTACGCCAAGGTCACCCGGCTCGCCGCGCGCGACGTCCCCGCCGGCGCGAGCGTCCAACTGCGGTGCTCGGGCCGCAGTTGCCCGTTCAAGCACTCGCCCGCCAGGACGATCCGCCGCGCCAGCGCCTCCGTGTCGCTCATGAGCGCGAAGCTGCGCAAGGTCAAGATCCTGCCGGTCACGACCTTCGACGTGCGGGTCACGCAGAGCGGGCGGATCGGCCGGATCGTCCGCTACCGCTTCAGCCACCAGGGACGTCGACCGTCACAGAAGACCCTGTGCCTGGCGCCGCATGCGACGAAGCCGGCCCGCTGCTGAGCGCGCGTATAGAGTCCTTAGACGTCTAGCGGTCCTTCGAGGAGAGGTCAACCGATGAGCACCCCATCCGCCGTCGACCGCGAGGCACTTCGGCTCGGCGCCTTCATGCCACCGTGGCTGTTGCCGCTGGACATCGATCCCACGCGCGCGATCCGCGGCCAGCTTGAGACGATCGAGTACCTCGAGAGCATCGGGTTCGCCGAGGCGTGGATCGGCGAGCACCACTCGGGCGGCGTCGAACTGATCTCCTCGCCCGAGATGTTCATCGCCGCGGCGATCGAGCGGACGAGCCGCATCCGCCTCGGCACGGGCGTCATCTCGCTGCCGTACCACAACCCGCTCACGGTGGCCGATCGCGTCGTCCAGCTCGACCACCAGGCGCAGGGCCGTGCGATGTTCGGCTTCGGACCGGGGCTGCTCCCCTCCGACGCCGATGATGCTCGGCATCCCGAGCACGGAGCAGCGAGGCCGGCTCACCGAGGGCCTCGACGTCGTCCTGCGCCTCCTCGCGGGCGAGGTCGTCACGCAGACCTCGGAGTGGTTCGAGCTGCAGGAGGCCCAGCTGCACATCGGCCCGCACACGCACCCGCGGCCGGAGATCGTCGTCGCGAGCGCGATCACGCCCTCCGGAGGCAAGACGGCCGGGCGCTTCGGCGTCGGGATGCTCTGCGTCGCCGCCTCGACGGGCCCCGGCTACGACGTCCTGGACGTGAACTGGCAGGTCGCCAACGAGGTCGCCGCCGAGCATGGCCGCGTCATGGACCGCTCGGCCCTGCGGCTGGTCGCGCCCGGCCACGTCGCCGAGACGCGCGACCAGGCGATCGCGGAGATCACCGACGGGTTCCACCGCTGGGACTCGCACATGCGTGACGTCATCGAGGGCGGAGGCGAGATCCTCGGGCTGGGCAGCATGGAGCAGCTTCTGGACGGCGGGGCGATCGTCGGCAGCATCGACGACGCCGTCGAGTCGCTCGAGAGCTACTGGGAGAAGTCCGGAGGATTCGGCGCGATCCTCTACCAGCTCACACCGTGGGCGAGCGAGGAGAACCAGCGCCGCTCGCTGAAGCGCTTCGCCGAGGAGGTCATGCCGCGCTTCACCGGCCGCTCACGCCTGCGCCACGCGTCGCACGAGCGCAGCGCGCGCAACAAGGACGAGCTGAGCGCCCGCGCGAAGGCGGGCGCCGAGAAGGCGATCCTCGAGCACTTCCAGCCCGCCGGCGAGGCGAGCTAGGACTAGACCGCGTTCGTGAGCCCCTCGAGCGACGGCAGCTCGAGGGGGAGTCCGACGTAGTTCTCCGCCAGGGAGGTGGAGCCGGCGGTCGAGCCCGTCACGTAGTCGAGCTCGGCCTGCTGCACCCGCAGCTGGAAGGGATCGTTGCCGGGGTGGCGGTGCAGCGTCGAGGTCATCCACCAGGAGAACCGCTGCGCCTTCCACGCACGCCGCAGGCAGATGTCGCTGTAGCGGTCGAGGATCTCGGTCGAGCCCATGCGGAGCTTCTGGATGAGACCGCGGGTGAGCACGCGCACGTCGGCCACTGCGAGGTTCATGCCCTTCGCGCCGGTCGGGGGAACGATGTGCGCGGCGTCGCCGGCCAGGAACAGGTTGCCGTGCTGCATCGTGCTCGACACGAAGCTGCGCATACCGACGATGCTCTTGTCGATGATCGTCCCCTCGACCAGGCCGGTCCCGCTGACGGTCTCCACACGCGTGTGGAGCTCCTCCCAGATGCGGTCGTCGGGCCAGTTGTCGACATGGTCGTCGGGGTCGACCTGCAGGTACATGCGCTGCAGCGTCGGCGACCGGGTGCTGATGAGCGAGAAGCCGCGGTCATGCAACGCGTAGATGAGCTCATCGGAGGACGGTGGCGCCTCCACGAGGATCCCGAACCAGGCGAAGGGGTAGATGCGCTCGTACTCGGTACGCACGCTCTGCGGGATGGCCTGGCGGGCGGGCCCCCAGTAGCCGTCGCAGCCGGCCACCACGTCGCAGGTGAGCTCCTGCAGGTCGCCGCTGCGCTGCAGGCGCACCTCGTCGGTGAACGGCCCGGTGCGGTAGCGGATGGTCTGGCGGTCGGTCTCGATGCCGGAGATCTCGACGGCCTGCGCCTCCCAGATGATCTGGCCGCCCGCGTCGATCCGCGCCGCGTTGAGATCCTTGACGACCTCGTGCTGCCCGTAGAGCGTGATGGACCGTCCGCCGGTGAGCTCCTCGAAGTCGATGCGGTGGTGACGGCCCGACCAACGCAGCTCGATCCCGTGGTGCACGGCGCCCTGCTCGGTCATCCGGTCGCCGACGCCCGTCTCGCGCAGCAGCTCGGCGACGTGGTCCTCGAGCACGCCCGCGCGGATCGTCGTCTCGATCGATTCGCGGCTGCGCGCATCGAGCACGACCGACTCGATCCCCTCCAAGGCCAGCAGGTGCGAGAGCAGCAGTCCGGCAGGCCCTCCGCCCAGAATCCCGACCTGAGTGTGCATCGTGGCGACGCTACTACGCGGTGCGCGAGAATGCTTGAAGATCGAATTAGGCTTCCTTACATTGGACGCCCCGACCAGGAGGAGCCATGAGCACCCAGGAGAGTCCGGCGGGAGCGGGTCTGGTGACGGACGTCGCCGACCTGGCCGCCCACGTCGGCAAGGACCTCGGCCACACGGAGTGGCGCGAGATGACGCAGGAGCGCGTCAACCAGTTCGCCGACGTGACCGATGACCACAACTTCATCCACGTCGATCCCGAGCGCGCGAAGGACACGGTCTTCGGCGGCACGATCGCGCACGGGTTCCTGACGCTGTCGATGCTGGCCCCGATCTCGCAGCAGCTGCTGAACGTCACGGGGGCGAAGGCCAGCATCAACTACGGCACCGACAAGGTGCGCTTCCCGGCGCCCCTGCCGGTCGGCGCGCAGTTCCGCGGCAGCGGCGTCCTCACCGAGGTCTCCGACGTCAAGGGCGGGGTGCAGGCGAAGGCGACCTTCCAGGTCGAGGTCAAGGACGCGCCCAAGCCCGCCCTCGTCGCCGAGTGCCTGTTCCGGTTCTTCACATGAGCGCGATCGACCTGTCCGGGAAGGTCGCGGTGGTCACGGGCAGTGGCCGCGGTCTCGGGCGCGCGTACGCGAAGGCACTGGCCGCCGCGGGCGCGTCCGTCGTGGTCAACGACGTGAACTCCGACGCGGCCGATGAGACCCTCGCGGAGATCGCTGCGGCAGGCGGACGTGCGGTGGCCGAGATCGCCCCGGTGGGCGACACGGCGACCGCGGACGCGCTCGTCGCTCGCGCGGTCGGCGAGTACGACCGTCTC
Source organism: uncultured Solirubrobacterales bacterium (assembly GCA_963837655.1). Taxonomy (GTDB): domain Bacteria; phylum Actinomycetota; class Thermoleophilia; order Solirubrobacterales; family Solirubrobacteraceae; genus CAVVSD01. Next base: position 52,150 of record CAWIOK010000006.1, on the reverse strand, counting down.
GACCTCATGGTCACCAACGCGGGCGTCCTGCGCGACCGCGTGCTGTGGAAGATGGGCGACGAGGACTTCGACCTCGTCATCCACACGCACCTGCGGGGCACGTTCACGTGTGGGCGCGCGGCCGCGATCCGCATGCGCGAGCAGGGCGAGGGCGGCCGGATCGTCGTCGTCGGCTCGCCGGCGGGGCAGCGCGGCAACTTCGGCCAGACGAACTACGCGGCCGCGAAGTCCGGCATCGTGACGTTCGCCAAGACGTGGGCCATGGAGCTCGCGCGCGCGGAGATCACGGTGAACGCGATCGTCCCGACGGCGTGGACGGCGATGACCGCCAGCATCCCCGCCTACGAGCCGCTCGTCGCGCGCGTCGAGGCCGGCGAGGGATTGCCGCGCCAGGTGCGCCAGGCCCATGCCGTCGGCATGCCGGAGGACAGCGCGTCGCTCATCGTGTTCCTGGCGTCCGATGCGGCGTCGGGGATCACCGGCCAAGCGATCGGCATCGGCGGCGACCGCCTGTCGATGTGGTCGCATTCCGGCGAGGTCGCCTTCGCGCTGCGCGAGGGCGGCTGGAGCCCGGACGACATCGCCGAGAGCTGGGCGGCGACGCTCGGCGGCGCGACGCAGCCCTTCGGCGTCACGCTGCCGCCCCTCGATCTCAGCTAGAGACCGGAGGTCAGCCGGTCCATCACGGCGACGAGCCCGCGGCGCACGACGTCGCGCTCGTCGTCGGGGATGGCGTCCAGCAGCTGGGCCGAGAGGCGGTCGATCTCGCGCGCGGACCTGCGCAGCGTCCGCGTGCCGTCCTCGGTCAGCTCGGCCCGGCGGATGCGGCCGTGCTGCGGATCGGTGTGGCGGACGACGAGGCCGCGGCGCTCCAGCGACGCCAGCACCTCGAGCATGGCCGGCGGGGTGATGAGCGACCGGCGGGCGAGCTGGGCGTTGGAGAGCCCGGGGACCACTTCGAGGATGGAGAGCGCCGTGTACTCGGGGACGCTCAGGCCGAAGGGCTCCAACCGCCGGCGCATCTCGCGGCGCACGCCCTGGTCCACCCGCCCGATCACGTAGGCGATGGACGGTCCCTGGGTCCTGGCCACGCCCCCGACCGTACCAACGCCTCTGGCTAACCTAGGAGCATGAGAACCCAGCAGCAGACCGCCGCCGCCGTGATCGGCTGGCTGCGCGAAGGCCGGCGCGTGGCCGCCGGTCTGCTCGCCTCGGTGGACGGCTCCGCTCCCCTCGATGTGGGCGCGAGCGTCTACATCGACGAGAACGGAACGGTCGAGGGCTCGATCACCGGCGGGTGCGTCGAGAGCGCGGTCGCCCAGGAGGCGCTCGAGATCATCGAGTCGGGCGGCAAGCCCAAGCTGATCACGTACGGGATCTCCGACGAGCTCGCCGGCACGGTCGGGCTCATGTGCGGCGGCATCGTCCACGTCTTCATCCACGAGCTGCGCGACGAGGCCCGCGAGGCGACGATCGCAGCGCTCGAGGCGGTCATCGACGAGCGCCCGGCCGCGGTCGCGACGCTGCTCGACGGCGATCACGCCGGCCGCAAGCTCTTCGTCGACGCCGACCATCACGTCGGGTCCTTCGGCGGCCCGCAGTTGCTCGAGCAGAACGTCGAGCGCGAGGCGCGCGGCCTCATCCAGCACGGCCGCACGACCATCCGCACGTTCGGCGAGGACGGCGCGTCGCTGGGGACGGGCCTGCGTGTGCACGTCACGGCGTACGCCGATCGGCCCCAGATGTTCATCTTCGGGGCGATCGACTTCGCCTCCGCGCTGGCGCCGCTGGCGCGGGGCATCGGGTACCGCGTCACGATCGCCGACCCGCGCAAGGCGTTCCTGTCGTCGGCGCGCTTCACCTCGAACTCCGACGCGATCAACGCGTGGCCCGACGACGCGCTGGACGGCGTCACGCTCGGCCCGCGCGACGCCGTGCTCGTGTTCACGCACGACCCCAAGCTCGACGTCCCGGCCCTCACCGCGGCGTTCCGGACGGACGCCGGCTACATCGGTGCGCTCGGGAGCCGCAAGACGACCGCCGACCGCGAGGTGCGCCTGCGCGACGCCGGCGCGACCGAGGCCGAGATCGCACGTGTGTACGCGCCCTGCGGCCTGGACATCGGCGCCTCCACGGTCGAGGAGACGGCGATCGCGGTGCTCGGCGAGATCATCGCCTCCAGGGCGGGCCGGTCGGGCGCTCCGCTGCGCGAGGCCGAGGGCTCCATCCGCCGCGACCACGAGGACGTGGCCGTCTAGGACAGCCGGTCCCTCCGACCGGAATCCGGCGTGACTTAGGATCTCCCGTCCCCAAAGCAACCAAGGAGGCCGAGGGAACTATGGACTGGACGCACTTCGAGCAGCTGCGCGTGAGCGGGTTCACGATGACCCGGCGCGGTTACGACAAGCGCGAGGTCGACCGCTTTCTGGACTCGCTCGCCGAGTGGCTGGAGACGGACGCCGCGAACGAGCTGGGCGATGAGGCCGTCCAGCGCAAGCTGGAGCTGGTGGGCAAGTCCACCGCGCACATCCTGCTGACGACCGAGAAGGAGTCGCAGGAGCTCAAGCGCACGGTCCAGGCCGAGTGCACGGACATGCGCGAGAAGGCCGACGCCGCGTCGAAGGAGACGCGCCGCCAGGCCGACGACTACTCGACGGACGTTCGCGCGAAGGCGGACGACTACTCGTCGAACCTGCGGGCGAAGACCGACGAGGAGGCGCGTCGCACGAAGGAGGCCGCCATCGAGCAGGCGCGCAAGACCGTCGAGGAGGGCGACCGCCGGCGTGCGGCCGCCGAGGCCGTCGTCGCCGAGCTGAAGGCGCAGCGCGACGACACCGTCGCCGAGATGGAGCGCCTGCGCAGCGAGCTGCTCTCGACGATCTCCAAGCACACGACGCGCGCGACGCCGGAGTCGCGCGGCGCCGAGGGGCGGCGCAAGCGGGCGAACATCGCCAAGGGACCCGCCGACGAGGAGAAGACCGAGGCGCTGGAGCCCGCCGAGGCCTAGCTCGTTGCGAGGATCATCGTCCGCAGAAGCGGATACGTCTCGCGCTCCCAGCGCGAGCCGCTGAACACGCCGTAGTGCCCGACCCCGGGCGCCAGGTGCTCACGTCGCTGCGCGGGTCGCAGCGACGTGCACAGCGCGTGTGCGGCCGAGGTCTGCCCGATGCCGCAGATGTTGTCCCGCTCGCCCTCCACGGTGAGCAGCGCGACGTCGCGGATCGCGGCGGGGTCGACGCGGCGACCCCCGATCTCCAGCTCGCCCTTGGCGAGCAGGTACCGCTGGAACACCTTGTCGATGGTCTCGAGGTAGAACTCGGCCGTGAGATCGAGGACCGCGAAGTACTCCTCGTAGAAGTCGCGTGTCCTGGTGGCCTTGGCGAGGTCGCCGTGGGCCACGTCGTCCCACATGCCCGCGAACGCCTTCATGTGGCGCTCGGGGCTCATGCTCACGAACGCCGTCAGCTGCATGAACCCCGGGTAGACCCGGCGGCCGCCACCGGCGAAGCGCAGCGGGACGGTGGAGATCACGTGGGAGTCGAACCACTGCAGCGGATGCTCGACGGCCAGGCAGTTGACCTCGGTCGGGTTGATGCGGCCGTCCACCGGCCCCGCCATGAGCGTCAGACTGCGCGGCCGGGCCGGATCGTCGTCCTCGGCCATGAGGGCCGTCGCCGCGAGCGCCTGCACGCAGGGCTGGCAGACCGCGATCATGTGGGCGCCGGGGCCGATCACCTGCAGGAACTCGATGAGGTGCTCCGTGTACTCGTCCAATCCGAACGCGCCGGCGGAGACGGGGATCTCGCGTGCGTTGTGCCAGTCGGTCAGGTAGACGTCGTGGTCGGGCAGCATCGTCTGCACGGTCGCGCGCAGGAGCGTCGAGAAGTGCCCGGACATGGGGGCGACGAGCAGCACCGGCGGCTGGGGCACCGGTGAGTCCTTGGCGAAGTGCAGCAGCGTCGCGAAAGGGGTGACGTGGGCAGCCTGCTCGGTGACCGGGAGCTCCTCGCCGGCGACGACGACGCTGTCGATGCCGAACGCGGGTCGCGTGTGCGAGAGGCCCGCGAGCGCGACGAGCTCGGCGGTCGCGGCCGTACGGCGGACACCCGGCAGCTCGGAGATGCTCCGCGGCAGGTGGGGGATCGCGTCGGCCAAGACGGAGGAGGCGATCCGGAAGGGAGCCATGAGATCCGCCTGGGCTTGGTAGGCCGCGTAGAGCATGCGTCAGGAACCCTGATCAGCGTAGTCGACCGCTCCGTCGGCCACCTGTAGCATCGAGGATGTCCAGAGGCTCGCGGGTCACGGGCCGTCGACCGGAGGTGACCCTGTCGTGCCCGATGCAACCCTCACGATCATCAGCCGCAACTACGGCTCCTGGTCATTGCGCGGCTGGCTGCTCTGCCGGTTCGCCGGCCTCGACGTCGAGGTCGACGAGCTGTCCCTCGAGGATGCCTCGGCGCGCGCGGAGCTGCTGCTGCTGTCGCCTTCCTTCCTGACCCCGCGCCTCGAGCACGCCGGCGTCGCCGTGTGGGACACGCTCGCCATCGGCGAGTACCTGCACGAGCTGCGGCCCGACGCGGGGCTGCTTCCTGCTGGCGCCGCCGAGCGCGCGCACTGCCGCTCGATCTCGGGCGAGATGCACGCGGGCTTCGCGAACCTGCGCTCGGCGCTGCCGATGGACGTCCGCGCCCACCATCCCGGCTTCCGCGTCTACGCGGGCGCGCAGCGTGACATCGACCGCATCCAGGCGATCTGGGCCGAGTGCCTCCAGACGCACGGGGGGCCGTTCCTCTTCGGGGCGGCGCCGACCCTCGCCGACGCGATGTACGCACCCGTCTGCACGCGGTTCGTGACGTACGACATCCCCCTCGAGGAGCCGTGCGCGGACTATTGCGACACGATCCTCGCGCTGCCCGACATGGTCGCGTGGATGGAGGCAGCGGCGGAGGAGGCCGAGGAGGTCTCTGAGCTCGAGGTCGAGTTCTGACCGGCTCTAACATGCCCCGCCTCAGATCGAGACGAGGAGAGGGAGCGCATGGCCGCACCGCACGAGCAGGGCGAGGTGATCGCCTCCAGGCGAGGGTTCTTCTGGGTCGGCGTCGACGAGCGCATCGAGACGCCGGTCGGGCACACCAACCGTGGCGCGATGTACGTGGAGTGGGAGGCGCCCGACACCGTCACCCAGCCGGTTCCGATCATCCTCGTCCATGGCGGCGGCGGCCAGGGGACCGACTACCTGGGGACGCCTGACGGGCGACCGGGCTGGTGGCCGCAGCTCGTGCAGGACGGCTGGGCCGTCTACGCGGTCGACCGCCCCGGGCACGGCCGTGCCCCGCTGCATCCCGATGTCCTCGGCCCGATGGGCCCGCCGTTCTCCTACGAGTTCGCCTCCGGGCTCTTCGCCGGCGGCACGACCGGTCCGATGGCGTATCCGCCCGGCATCGAGGCGCACACCCAGTGGCCCGGGTCGCCGGACCCCGACGACGTGCTGGACCAGTTCATGGCCGGCACAGGCCCGATGCTCGTCGACATGCGCGAGGCGCACCGCCTGGAGCAGGACCGCCTCGCGAAGCTGCTCGACATGGTCGGCCCGGCGGTGCTCCTGAGCCACTCCGCGGGCGGCCCGGCCGGGTGGCTGGCCGCCGAGGCGCGGCCGGACAAGATCGCCGCGCTCGTGCAGATCGAGGTGCTCGGCCCGCCGTTCCTGAACAACCCGCAGATGGGCGTGTCGCTCGAGTACGGGCCGACCGACCTGCCGCTCGAGTACGACCCGCCGGTCTCCGACCCGGCAGAGCTGCAGGACGGCACGCAGCGCAAGCTCGTCAACCTCTCGAAGTTCCCGATCCTGATGATGACCTCGGAGTCCTCGATCTTCACGCAGATCGATCCGCACACCTACGAGTACGTGAAGTCGTGCGGCTGCGACATCGAGTACATCACGCTGCCGCAGGCGGGCGTGCGCGGCAACGGGCACGGGATGATGCTGGAGAAGAACAACCGCGAGGCACTCCAGCCGATCCTCGACTGGCTGGGCAAGAAGCTCTGACGCGCCCGACGCGCCGCCGCGGGTGGGCACGGCACTAGTGTTCGCCCGCGATGGCCGTCCCATCGAACATCGCCGATCACGTCGGCAACACCCCGATGGTCGAGCTCGCCCGTCTCGCGCCAGACGGGGTCCGGCTGTTCGGCAAGCTCGAGGCGTTCAACCCGGGCGGCAGCGTGAAGGACCGCATCGGCGTCGCCATGATCGAGGCGGCGGAGGCCGACGGGCGCATCGAGCCGGGACGGACGACGATCGTCGAGGCCACCAGCGGCAACACCGGCATCGCGCTCGCGTTCGTCTGTGCGGCGAAGGGCTACGACCTCGTCCTGACGCTCCCGCAGGGCATGAGCCGGGAGCGGGAGGGGCTGCTGCGCCTCTACGGCGCGCGGGTCGAGATCACCGAGTCGATGGGCGGGATGACCGAGGCGGTGGACGCCGCGCGTGCGATGGCGAGCCGCGACGACGTGTTCCTGCCGGACCAGTTCTCCAACCCCGCGAATCCCGAGATCCATCGCCGCACCACGGGCCCCGAGATCTGGGATGCGCTCGACGGTGACGTCGACGTGTTCGTCGCGGGCGTCGGGACGGGCGGGACGATCACCGGGGCGGGGGAGGCGCTGAAGGAGCGCAACCCCGACCTCCGAGTGGTCGCTGTGGAGCCCGCGAGCTCCGCGGTGCTCTCCGGTCGCGCGCCCGGGCCGCACAAGATCCAGGGCATCGGCGCAGGCTTCGTGCCGCCCGTGCTCAACCGCGACGTGCTCGACGAGGTCCTGGCGGTCCCCGACGAGGCGGCCATCGAGACCGCGCGGCTGTGCGCGCGGACGGAGGGCGTCCTCGTCGGGCTGTCCTGCGGCGCGGCGGTGTGGGGTGCGCTGGAGCTCGCCAAGCGCCCCGAGATGCAGGGCAAGCGGATCGCCGTCGTGCTGCCGGACTCCGGCGAGCGCTACGTCTCCACGCCGTTCTTCGCTCCGGCGCCCTAGATGGCCGTACCCTCGTGAGCATGTTCGGTGTGGTGGGCGAGGTCCGTCGGGACGTCGCGGCGGCGAGGGAGCGCGACCCTGCCGCGCGGGGTGTCAGCACGACGGAGATCCTCCTCGTCTGGCCCGGGGTGCAGGCGCTGCTCGTGCACCGCGTGGCGCACGCGCTGCACGATGCGGGACTGAGGTTCCCCGCCCGGGCGATGGCGCGGATCGCGCGGAGCACGACCGGCATCGAGATCCACCCGGCCGCCCAGATCGGCGAGGGGCTCTTCATCGATCACGGCACAGGGCGTCGTCGTCGGGGAGACCGCGGCCATCGGCGATTGCGTGACGCTCTACCAGGGCGTGACGCTCGGCGGCACCGGGTTCGCCTCCGGCAAGCGCCACCCGACCGTGCAGGACAACGTCACGATCGGCTCGGGCGCGAAGCTGCTGGGCCCGATCACGATCGGCCACGGCGCGAAGATCGGGGCGAACACCGTCGTCATCCACGACGTGCCGCCGAACTCGACCGTCGTCGGCAACCCGGGGCATCCGGTCCGCGTGGAGGGCCGCCGTCCCGAGGGGCCCGACGCCGACTGGGCCCACCTGCCCGACCCGGTCGCTGATGCCGTGCAGTCGATGTCGGCGCGGATCGCGGAGCTCGAGCGGCGGATCGCCGAGCTGCAGGGCGACGGCGCGGCGCCGGTCGCCGAGGTCACGCCGCTGCGACGGCGGCAGGGCCCGAGCCCCGCGGGCGGCTAGTAGTAGACGGTGCGGCAGCGGTGCCGCGGGTGCGCCTTGTACTCCGGCGCCTGCCCGCGCTGCCAGAGCCAGTGGTCGAGCGTGTGGGCGCTCACCCCGAGACGGGCGGCGATCAGCTCGCAGGCGTGGACGGCGCCGGCGCGGATCTCGCGTTCCTGCGGGCCGAGGCGCAGCGGGCGTCCCGCATCGATGTGCTGCGCGAGGCGCGCGTCGTACACGAGCACCCCGTCGCAGCGCAGGACGTGCGGGACGAGGTTGTCGGCGAAGATGGTGAGGCGGTCGAGATCGCGGAACCGTGCGACGCCCGCCAGCGAGAGGTCCGACGCGACGATCTGCGCGCGCTTGTAGAAGCCGCGGTCGTCGAACATCGCCATCCCGGTGACGAGGTCCTCGGCGAGCCGCTCGGCCGACCCGTCGGCCTCCTGCACGGCCTCGAGCGTCGTGCGCTCGCCGAGCCAGCGACCCAGGCCGCGCAGCGCCTGGGCGTAGAGCGCCATGAGCTCGTGGTCGCGTGACTGCCCGAGCGCGTCGGCGATCTCCTCGGTGCGCATCGCCCGCAGCTCGGCGGCGTTCCAGGGCCCGTGCGCGCGGAAGCGCTCGGCCAGGCCCGTCGCCATCGTGAAGTAGCCGGACATCCCCGTGCGCTTGCGGATCGTCGGCCACCAGCCCGACCCGAAGTTGATCGTGTCGAGGGAGACGAGGAACGTCGCGACGTCCTCCTCGCTGCCCTCGAGGTAGTGCGCGACCGGGTCCAGCGTGGGCTGGGCCGCCCGCTGGACGTTCCCCAGCGCCGACTCGTCGACGCGGACCCACTGCGCCTGGGAGGCGATGTCCTGCGTCGTCCGTCTGACCTCCTCGGTGAGCCGCATCGCCGAAGAGTGCCAGCCGGACGCGTCCCTATCCTCGAAGGGGTGTCTTCGCCCGGCTCCACCGACCGGATCGAGCGGCTGCTCGAGGGTCTCAACGACCAGCAGCGCGCCGCCGTGACGCACGGCGAGGGACCGCTGCTCGTGCTCGCCGGCGCCGGATCGGGCAAGACGCGCGTGCTCACCCACCGCATCGCCCATCTCGTCCACACGGGCCTCGCCCGGCACGACGAGATCCTCGCGATCACGTTCACGAACAAGGCGGCGGGGGAGATGCGCGAGCGCGTCGAGCTCCTGCTCGGTGGGCGCGTGCGCGGGATGTGGGTGATGACGTTCCACGCAGCGTGCGCGCGGCTGCTGCGGGCCGAGGCGGCTCGCCTGGGCTACACGCGGACCTTCACGATCTACGACCAGGCTGACGCGCGCCGGCTGACGAAGCGCTGCCTCGACGAGCTGGGGGCGGACACGAAGCGCTTCACGCCCGCCGCGGTCCACAACCAGATCTCCGACGCGAAGAACAAGCTGCGCGACGCCGACGCGTACCGCCAGCTCGTCGGGTCGTTCTTCGAGGGCACCGTCGCGGACGTCTACGACCTCTACGAACGTGAGATGCACCGCGCCAACGCGATGGACTTCGACGACCTGCTCGTCCGGACCGTCAACGTCCTGGAGCTGTTCCAGGAGGTGCGCGACCGTTATCAGGCCGCGTTCCGCCACGTCCTCGTCGACGAGTACCAGGACACCAACCACGCGCAGTACCGGCTCCTCCAGCTGCTCACGGGTGAGCACCGAAATCTGGCCGTGGTGGGGGACGACGCGCAGTCGGTCTACGGGTTCCGCGGAGCCGACATCCGCAACCTCCTGGACTTCGAGGACGACTATCCCGACGCGACGGTCGTCAAGCTCGAGCAGAACTACCGCTCGACGCAGACGATCCTCAGCGCCGCCAACGCGGTCATCGCCAACAACCGCGCGCAGAAGCCCAAGTCGCTGTGGACGGAGCTCGGCGACGGCGACCCGATCCGCATCCGCGAGATGGACGACGAGCACGCCGAGGCGCGCTATGTCGTCGGCGAGATCGAGCGGTTGCTCGACACCGGGCTCAGCCGGGCGGAGATCGCGGTCTTCTATCGGACCAACGCGCAGTCACGGGTCCTGGAGGACACGCTCGTACGACGCGAGGTCGCCTACCAGGTCGTGGGCGGCACGAAGTTCTATGACCGCGCCGAGATCAAGGACGCGCTCGCCTATCTCATCGTCCTCGCCAACCCGCAGGACGCCAACGCGTTCACGCGGATCGCCAACGCCCCGCGGCGTGGCATCGGGGCGACGTCGCTCTCGCGGGTCCTGACCCACGGCGCGACGCTCGGCGTCCCGGTGTGGGATGCGGCCGCCGACCCGGGCTCCGTTCCGGGCCTGGGCACCGCGGCGCAGAAGGCGATCGGCCGCTTCATGCAGACCATGGAGGCGCTCCGGGAGCGTGCGCGGGCCGGCGTGCCCGTCGGCGACCTGCTCGAGGCGGTCCTCCACGAGACGGGCTACCTGGAGGCGCTGGAGGCCGAGCGCACGATCGAGGCGCAGGGCCGTCTGGAGAACCTCGCCGAGCTCGTCGAGGTCGCCCGCGAGTACGACGCGACGACGGATCCGATCGCCACCGAGGACGGCGCGCTGGAGGCGTTCCTGCAGCAGGTGTCGCTCGTCGCCGATGCGGACACGCGTCGCGACGACGACGGGCTCGTCACGCTGATGACGCTGCACAACGCCAAGGGCCTCGAGTACCCGGTCGTGTTCATGATCGGCTGCGAGGAAGGGGTCTTCCCGCACAGCCGCGCGCTCGACGAGGGCGGCCTGGAGGAGGAGCGCCGCCTCATGTACGTCGGCATCACGCGGGCGATGCGCGACCTCTACCTCACCTACGCACGGCGCCGGTCGGTCTTCGGCGCGCAGAACTACGGCCTGCGGTCGCGGTTCCTGGACGAGATCCCCCGCGACCTGACCGACGGGGCGGACGAGCCCGTCCTCCGGCCCGGCACGCAGCGCCCGATGTCATGGAGCGCGACGCGGGCGGAGACGACCGCGGCACCGAGCTTCCGGATGGGCGACGACGTGGTCCACAGCGCATTCGGCGACGGCGTCGTCACGGCGATCGAGCCGGGCGGGATCGTTGTCGTGCGGTTCGCCGGCGACGGCTCCGAGCGCAAGCTCATGGCCGAGTACGCGCCGATCACCAAGCGGTAGACGACGGCCTCGCGCGTCGCGGCGGCGTCTGCCGCGTGCGCACCCATGAGGGTTGGACGCCGCTAGCGAGTGGTCAGCACTGGTGCTAACCACTGGCTAGCGCATCTGAGAAGGGAACACGGCAGCTGCCCCGATCCGCTCACCCGGTCCTCGACGCTGCGCTCAGAGGAGGCGTGCGGCGCCCGCGGGCAGCACGGGCAGCGATCGGGCGGGGGCGCGGACCCCTGGCGGCAGCAGCGCAAGGACCGAGCCCCCGAACCCGCCACCCATCATCCGCGCGCCGGCGGCGCCGACGCCGCGCATGAGCGAGACGGTCTCCTCGACCTCCGGGACGGAGACCTCGAAGTCGTCGCGCAGCGACGCGTGCGACGCGTCCAGCAGCCTGCCGACGTGCTCGAGGTCGCCGGAGCGCAGGGCTGCGATGGCCTCGCGCACCCGTGCGTTCTCGGACACCACATGCCGCACGCGCGAGCCGAGCGGGGCGGGGAGTCGCTCGGCATCGTCGAGCGTCGCGTCGCGCAGGCTCTCGCGCCCGAGCAGCGCGGCCGCCTCGACGCACTCGGCGCGACGGGCGTTGTAGCCCGACGACGCGTTGCTGTGCCGTGCCCCGGAATCGAGCGTCACGAGGCGCCAGTCGCCCAACTGGAGGGGCACCGGCTGCAGCGACAGCGCGCGCAGATCGAGCGCCAGCGCGTGGCCGTCGCGCCCGCACAGCACCGTGAGCTGGTCCAGGAGGCCCGTCTGCGCGCCGACCCAGTCCTGCTCGACGCGCGCGCAGAGCCGCGCGAGGTCCAGCGGATCGTCGAGGCGCACCTGGCCCAGCGCGATGAGCGCGAGCGCGAGCGCGGAGCCCAGCGCCGCCGACGACGCCAGCCCCGCGCCCTGGGGGAGATCGGAGTCGATCCGCAGCCGCGCCCCCGGGAGCGACAGACCCTCGGCCCGCAGCTCGGCGACCATGCCGCGCACGAAGCCCCGCCAGTCCCCGGGGCCGGGCTGGGCGGGGTGGTCGGCCGCGAAGACGTCGTCCTCTCCGAGGCTCGAGCTGTGGGCGAAGATGCGGCCGTCGAACGTCGCCTCGGCGTGGACCGTGACGCCTCGCTCGATGGCGAAGGCGAGGCAGAGCCCGTCGTTGTAGTCCGTGTGCTCCCCGATGAGGTTGACACGGCCCGGCCCGTGCGCGGCGACCTGCACGGCCGGGACGCTAACGTGCCCGCGCCATGCCCGCCGCGACCTCCCGGTGAATATGACGCCATCACGTCTGCGCGCCGGGGAGGTCGTCGCCGGACTGGGGGCCCTGACGCTCGCGGTCTCGCTGGCCCTGCCGTGGTACGACGTGGCGACGCCGGGCGCCCACGAGAGCGGGTTCCGGGCGCTCGGCTGGCTCGCGGTCATCCCACTTGTCGTCACGGTCCTGCTCGGCCTGGGCCTCGTGCTCACCACCGTGACCGAGGTGACGCCAGCGCGCCCGCTCGCCTTCGGTGTCATCGCGGTGCCGGTCGGCCTGCTGGCCGTGCTCGTGATCCTGTTCCGGCTCGTCGCCGAGCCCGGGCTGGGCGTCGGTGCGTCGGATGCCGAGGTGGCGATCCGGTGGCCCGCGTACGCGGGGTTGGCGGGCGCCGTCGCGATCGTCGTCGGCGCATGGATCGCGATCGGCGACGAGCGGACGCAGGCCGCGTCGTCGCGGGAGCAGACCGACCGCGCGCTGAGCGTCCGCGGTGCCCCTCGCCCCGTGCCTCCGCCCCGTGACGACGGCGCCTAGACTCCACGGCCGATGATCGACCGCGAACAGGTCCTGCACGTGGCGCGCCTGGCGCGTCTGGAGCTCGACGACGACGAGGTCACGCGGATGGCCGAGGAGCTGTCCGGCATCCTCGGCCACGTCGACCGCATGTCGCAGATCGATCTCGACGGCGTGCCGCCCACCACGCACGTCGTGGAGGTCACCGGCGCGCTGCGCGCCGACGTCCCGCGACCTTCCTGGGCGCGCGAGGTCATGCTCGCCGCGGCGCCGGCCGAGCGCGACGGCGGCTTCCTCGTCCCCAGCCCGCAGGCGGAATGAGCGACCTCCTGGACCTCACCGCCACGGAGGCCGTGGCGCGTATCGAGGCGGGCGACGTCGACCACGCCGAGCTCTTCGAGGCCTACCGCGAGCGCGCGGCCGCCGACCAGCTCAACGCCTTCACCTGGGTCGCCGACGGCCCCGACCCGCGCGCCGACACGGCCGGACCGCTGCGCGGCGTGCCGATGGGCGTGAAGGACCTCTTCTGCACCGAGGGGATCCCGAGCCAGGCGGGCTCGCGCATCCTCGAGGGCTACCGGCCGCCCTACACGGCGACCGCCGTCCGCAAGGCCCAGGCCGCAGGGGCTGCGCTGCTCGGCAAGACCAACCAGGACGAGTTCGCGATGGGCTCGTCGAACGAGAACTCCGGGTTCGGCCCGGTCCGCAACCCGTGGGATCACACACGCGTGCCCGGCGGCTCCAGCGGTGGCAGCGCCGCCGCCGTCGCTGCGGGTCTCGTGCCCTGGGCGCTCGGCACCGACACCGGCGGCTCCGTCCGCCAGCCGGCCGCGCTCTGCGGCGTCGTCGGCCTGAAGCCGACGTACGGCGCGATCAGCCGCTACGGGATGATCGCGTTCGCCTCCTCGCTCGACCAGGCCGGCACGATCACCCGGACGGTCGCCGACTCCGCGCTGCTCTTCGGGCACCTCGTCGGCAAGGACTGCTGCGACGCGACCTCGCTAGGGCTGCCAGAGCCGGTGCGCATGCCGACCGCCGAGCGCCTCGACGGGATCCGGCTGGGCGTCCCCGAGGAGCTCACGGGGGAGGGCATCGAGCCGGGGGTCAAGGCCGCGTTCGAGGCCACGCTGCGCCTGGCCGAGGAGCTCGGGGCGACGGTCGACACCTGCCGGCTGCCGCACGCCGAGCACGCGCTGAGCGCCTACTACGTCCTCGCCCCGGCCGAGGCCTCGTCGAACCTCGCCCGCTTCGACGGCGTCCGCTACGGCATGCGCCACGACGGCGACGGCGATCTCGTCTCGATGTACACGCGCACGCGCCACGATGGCTTCGGGGCCGAGGTGAAGCGCCGGATCATGCTGGGGACCTACGCGCTGTCCAGCGGCTACTACGACGCCTACTACGGCCGCGCGCAGCAGGTCCGGACGAAGATCGCCGACGACTTCCGGGCCGTCTTCGAGGGCTTCGACTTCGTCGTCACGCCGACGTCGCCGAGCGTCGCCTTCAAGCTGGGCGAGAAGGTCTCGGATCCGCTCAGCATGTACCTGACCGACTTCTGCACCGTCCCGATGCCGCTCGCGGGGATCCCGGCCATCTCGATCCCCAACGGCCTGAGCGAGGGCCTGCCGGTCGGCTTCCAGATCGCCGGCCCGGCGTTCAGCGAGAACCGCATCATGGACGCCGCACACGCCCTCGAGGGCGCGATCGGCTTCGACGGCGCGGAGGCCCGACGGTGACCGACTACGAGCCCGTCATCGGCCTTGAGATCCACGTCCAGCTTGCGACGCGGACGAAGATGTTCTGCGGCTGCGCGCTGTCGTTCGGCGAGCCGCCCAACACGCGGACGTGCCCGGTCTGCCTGGCGCTCCCCGGCGCGCTGCCGGTGGCCAACGAGCAGGCCATCCGCAACGTCCTCACGATCGGCTTGGCCCTCGAGTCCGAGCTCGCCGAGCGGTCGGTCTTCCACCGCAAGAACTACTTCTATCCCGACTCGCCGAAGGCGTACCAGATCAGCCAGTACGACGAGCCCCTGTGCCGGGGCGGCCGGCTCGCCGGCGTGCGGATCCACCGCGTGCACCTCGAGGAGGACGCGGCGAAGCTCGTCCACGTCGGGGCGAGCGGCCGGATCCACGGCTCGGACGCCAGCATCGTCGACTTCAACCGCTGCGGCACGCCGCTGGCCGAGATCGTCACCGAGCCCGACCTGCACGCCGCAGAGGACGCCCGCACCTGGCTGGAGCTGCTGCGCACGACGCTTCGCCAGACCGGCGTGAGCGACGTGAACATGGAGGAGGGATCGCTGCGCTGCGACGCGAACATCTCGCTGCGACCGGTGGGCAGCACCGAGCTCGGGACGAAGACCGAGCTCAAGAACATGAACTCCTTCCGCTTCATCGAGCGCGGCATCCGCGCCGAGATCGCGCGGCAGGAGGAGATCCTGGGCGCGGGCGGGCAGGTCGAGCAGGAGACGCTGCACTTCGACCCGCGCACGGAGCGCATCACGTCGCTGCGATCCAAGGAGGAAGCGCACGACTACCGCTACTTCCCCGAGCCCGACCTCCTGCCGGTCGCGATCACGCAGGAGATGATCGACACGGCGGCCGCGGTCCTGCCCGAGCTGCCGGTCGCCCGCCAGGAGCGACTCGAGGGGATCGGCCTGACGCCGGACACGGCGCGCCAGCTCGCGTGGCGCCCCGAGCTCGGTGACTTCTTCGAGGCCGCGCTGGCCGCCGACGGCGCTCCCCTGCAGCCGCTGGCCAACTGGGTGACGGGCGAGCTCGTCGCGCGCATCGGCGAGCAGGACCCGGGGGAGACGAGCGTCACGCCGGACGCGTTCGCCGCGCTCGTCGGGATGGTGGCCGGGCGCTCCCTGACGCCGGCGAACGGGCGTGCCGTGCTCGAGCGCCTCGTCAGCGAGGGAGGCGATCCCGCGGCGATCGTCGAGGCCGAGGGGCTGTCCGCGGTGAGCGACGCCGGCGAGCTGGAGGGCGTCGTCGAGGCGGCGCTTGCGGCCAACGCCGACGCGGCGGAGAAGATCCGCACGGGCAACATGAAGGCGATCGGCGCGATCATCGGGCACGTCATGCGGGAGACGAAGGGACGCGCGGACGGCGCCGAGGTCACTCGCATCGTGCGGGAGAAGCTCGGCGTGTAGCACCCCGCGGCGAGGCGTAGCCTCTGCGCATGAGCCGTCTCATCCGCATGGACCGCACCGGCCATTCGACCCTGGCCGAGTGGCGCGCCGACGATCCGGTGGCCGTCGATGCCGCCGTCGAGGCGTTCCGACGTGAGCTCGACCGTGGCTTTCTCGCCATGGTGACCACCGGCCCCGGGCAGGCCGAGCAGGTCCGCGAGCTTCCCGTCGACGCCGACATGGTCATCCTGCGGCGCCCGATCTCGGGCGGGTAGGTGGCGGGCGCCGTGGCGTCCGAGACCGTCGCGTCGGTGCTCCCGGAGACCGCGGCCGTGTACTGGCGCCCGCGCATCGACGCGGACCGCCTGCGGCATATCGGTCGCCTCTGGACGCTCACGACGTTCGCGCACGTCCTCCCGTTCGTCATCGCGGGGGCGGTCCTCGTCTGGCTGGAGCCGCTGGCGGTGCCCGTCGCCCTCGTGTGCCTCGCGCACGCGTGGGTCATCCCGGAGCTCTACGCGTCCCGCGGCGCGAACGTGACGCGCCCGGCCCGCCGCCGCGACGAAGCATCCGAGCAGGCCGCGCTCGGCCTGCTGGGCGACCTCGTGGGCCACGATGCGCGCGACCTGCACGCCCGCACGGGGCTCGTGCTCGAGCGCGGGCGTCTCGGGACGTGGCTCGTCGGCGAGGCCGGCGCCCTGCTCGTGCGCTCCGGCGGGCGGCGCGTCGACTGCTGGTGCGTCGGGGTCGCCGATCAGGAGCTCCCCTCGGCCGACCGGATCGCGCATCTGCTCCTCGCGCTGCGGATGGACGAGCAGGGCTTCGCGACGGTGGCCAACCTGGCGTTCTCCGGTGGGCGCGGGCGCGTACGCCGCCGACTGCGTCCCGAGATGCGGCCGGCGCTCGACGTCGCGTCCGCCACCGACCGGACGGACGGTCCAGCGTCGTCCTGGTGACGTTTGCCACTCGGGCCATATCTCCGGATGGGTCGCGTCGGCACACTTCCGTGTCATGACCGCCTCCTCTCGTTCCCGCCTCGTGCTCCTCCAGGCGGCGGCGCGGCCGGCCGCCTCGTCGACGGCAGGCCCCCAGCCGGCGAAGATCCGCCGGTATCGCCTGGCACGGGCCCACCTGCAGGCTCAGCGCACGCAGCAGCTCGCCGTCGCCACCGAAGCGATGAGGCAGCGCCGTCACGCGTAGCGGTCCGCGATATCCTGAGGGGCATGCAGGAAGAGAAGTCGGGCCCCTCGATCCTCAGTCGCGCCCTCGCGGTGATCGTCCTTGCCGTCGCGGCGTGGCTGCTCCTCAAGTTCGCGATCGGCTTCGTCGCCTGGTTGGCGACCGTGGTGGTCGTGATCGTGGCGGCGATCGCCGTCATCTGGGCGCTTCGCGTCCTCCTCTGAGGTAGCTGGTGGCCGGCGGGGAGTACCTCGTCATCGCCTTCTTCTTCGGCTTGGCCGGGGGGGTCGTCGGCAAGCTGAAGGGCAGCTCCTTCTTCCTGTGGTTCCTGATCTCCGGCGCGATCCCGTTCCTGGGGCTCGTGGCAGCGGTCCTCTACCGCGTCGAGAGCGACGAGCTGCGCAAGCAGTGCCCGCGCTGCGGCAAGCTCTGCAAGCTCTACGACGCCATGTGCATGCGCTGCGGCACCGAGCTCGACTTCCCCGATGTCGCCATCGAGCCCGAGTCCGTCGCGCGGGCGCGATCCGCATAGCTATCCTCGCTGGGTCCCCAGAGCAGGAAAGGAGGTCGCGCATGCGTGCGGTCGATGCCGTCATGGAGTGCCTGAAGGCGGAAGGTGTCGACGTCGTATTCGGGTATCCCGGCGGCGCGAACCTCCCGACGTACGACGCCTTCGTCGACGCGGGAATCCGGCATGTCCTCGTGCGCCACGAGGCCGGCGGCGGTCACGCGGCCGAGGGCTACGCGAAGGCGACCGGCAAGGTCGGCGTCGCGTTCGGCACGAGCGGCCCCGGCGCAACGAACCTCATCACGCCGATCACCGACGCGATGATGGACTCCGTCCCCTGCGTGTTCATCACGGGGCAGGTCCGCACCGAGCTCCTCGGGACGGACGGCTTCCAGGAGGCGGACATGATGGGCATCACGATGCCGATCGTGAAGCACTCCTTCATGCTCCAGCACCCGCTCGAGCTGCCGCGGATGATCCACGAGGCGTTTCACGTCGCCCGTTCCGGGCGCCCCGGCCCTGTGGTGGTCGACATCCCGCAGGACCTCTCGCGCGCGGAGATCCCGTACGCGCCGGTCACCGACGTGCACCTGCCCGGCTACCAGCCGACGATCGAGGGCAACGCGAAGCAGATCCGCCAGGCGGCCAAGGCCCTCGCGGCCGCGCGCCGGCCCGTGATCTACGCGGGCGGCGGCGTGGTCAACGCCGAGGCCTCCGGTGAGCTCACCCAGCTCGTCCGCGAGGGCGGGTTCCCGATCACCTGCACGCTGATGGCGCTCGGCGCGTTCCCCGCGCCCGATCCCCAGTGGCTGGGGATGCTCGGCATGCACGGGACCCGCGCGGCGAACTACGCGATGGACGAGGCCGACCTCATCTGCGCGGTCGGCGCCCGCTTCGACGACCGGATCACCGGCAAGCTGTCGGAGTTCGCGCCGCGCGCGAAGTTCATCCACATCGACGTGGACCCCGCGGAGATCTCCAAGAACATCCCGGCGCACATCCCGATCGTGGGTGACGCGCGCAACGTCCTGGAGAAGCTCATCACCGAGTACCGCGCGACGGAGTCCGATCGCGGCCGGCTCGAGGAGTGGTGGGAGCGCATCCGCGGCTGGCAGGCCAAGTACCCGCTGGGCTACGAGGACTCGGCGGACACCGAGATCAAGCCCCAGTACGCGGTGCAGGCCCTCTACGAGGCGACCGGTGGCGACGCGATCGTCGCCTCGGACGTCGGCCAGCACCAGATGTGGGCTGCCCAGTACTTCCACTTCGACCGTCCGCGTCGCTGGATCAACTCCGGTGGCCTGGGGACGATGGGCTTCGGCCTCCCGGCGGCGATGGGCGCGAAGGTCGGCATGCCGGACGAGACCGTCATCTGCATCTCCGGCGACGGCTCGATCCAGATGAACGCGCAGGAGCTGGCGACCTGCGCGGAGAACGGCATCGACGTGAAGGTCTTCATCCTCAACAACGGCTACCTGGGCATGGTCCGCCAGTGGCAGGAGCTGTTCTGGGATCGCCGTTACTCGCAGGTCGACATGGGCCGCTTCCCCGACTTCGTCAAGCTTGCCGACGCCTACGGGTGCACCGGCGTGCGGCTGACGGACAAGACGACCCTCGTGCAGGACGTCCGCGAGGCGATCGCGACCCCGGGGCCGGTCGTCGTCGACGTCCGCGTCACCCGCGAGGAGAACACGTATCCGATGATCGCGCCCGGTGCCGCCGCGCGCGACATGGTGGGTTAGGGGCGCGGCATGGGCGAGCCAGGCACGAAGGAGGTCCTGTCGCTCGAGCAGCTCGAGGCTGCCGGCGGCCTGCGGACGGGGCGAAAGCACGTCCTGTCGATCGTCGTCGAGAACAAGCCGGGCGTGTTGACCCGCATCGCGGGCCTGTTCGCCCGGCGCGGGTTCAACATCGACACGCTCACGGTCGGTCCGACCGACGACGAGCACACGTCGCGCATCACGCTGACCGTCGACGGCGCGAGCAACCCGATCGACCAGGTCACCAAGCAGATGCACAAGCTGGTCAACGTGCTGAAGATCCGAGATCTCGAGCCCGAGGACACGGTCACGCGCGAACTGGCGCTCTTCAAGGTGTCCGCCGACGGCGGCCAGCGCGGCGAGCTCATGCAGATCTGCGAGATCTTCCGCGCGAAGGTCGTGGACGTGACCCGTCGCTCGGTGACCGTCGAGGTCACAGGGACGACGGACAAGGTCGGCGCGTTCGAGCAGATGGTCCGGCCGTTCGGGCTCATCGAGATGATGCGCACCGGAGAGATCGCGATCGCGCGCGGGCGGGGCGAGACCTGACCCACGTGGGCGCCGGCACCCTGCGGGAGCGTCCCGCCTCGCTCGAGCTCGACGAGGCGGACGCCGCCCGGCTGCACGGGCGGCTGACCGCAGCGGTCGGCCGCGCCCGGTCGACGGGCGAGGGCGTGCTGGCCGCGGTGACGGTGCCGGTGCGAGCGGGAATCGATCCGACGGCGGTCGTCGCGCGCGGCCGGGCCGCGCAGGAGCCGTGGTTCTGCCTCGAGCAGCGCGACCGTGACGGCTCCGTCCTCGCGGGCCTGGGCTGCGCGACGGCGCTGGAGGAACACGGCCCGGAGCGCTTCGAGCGCGTCTCACGACGCTGGAGCGCGCTGGCGGCGGCAGCGCATTGCGACCCGCCCGATGCCGGGCCGGGCAGCGGACTCGTGGCGGTCGGCGGCTTCGCGTTCGCACACGACGGAGGCTCCTCGCGGCACTGGCGCGGCTTCCCGCCCGCGTCGCTGCACGTGCCGGAGATCGCGCTCGCCCGTCGTGGTGACGGGCTGCGTCTCACGGTCGCGGCGCTGGTCGGCGCCGGTGACGACCCGGACGCCGTCCTGGGCCGTCTGCGGGCGCGGCTGGCGACGCTCGACGCGCGCGCCGAGCTTCCGCTCTGGGACCCGGATCCCGTCGGCACGTTCGCCGTGGAGAGCGCGATGCCACCTGAGCACTACGAGGGCGCGGTCGCGCGTGGCGTCGAGCGGATCCGCGCCGGGGCGCTGGACAAGGTCGTGCTCGCGCGCGAGGTGCAGGTCCACGCGCCCACCGATCACGACCCGGCCGCGATCCTCGGGATCCTGCGGGATGGGTTCCCGTCCTGCTTCGTCTTCTGCGTCGGCCGGGGCGACAGCGCCTTCGTCGCCGCGAGCCCCGAGCTGCTCATCCGCCGCGAGGGGATGCGTGCCACGACGCTCGCGCTCGCCGGCTCCACCGGGCGCAGCGCGGATCCGGCGGTCGACGCCCATCTCGGTGAGCGGCTGCTGCGCTCGAGCAAGGACCGGGAGGAGCACGCGATCGTCGTGCGCCGTCTCACTCGCGCGCTGCACCCGCACGCGCTGTGGGTCGCGGAGAGCCCGGAGCCGGTCGTCGTGACGGTCGCCAACATCCAGCATCTCGCCACGCCGATCCGCGCGCAGCTGTCCCAGCCGGTGCCTGCGGTGCGCCTCGCGGGGCTGCTGCATCCGACGCCCGCGGTCGGCGGCGAGCCCTGGGCGGCGGCGTCGCCGCTGATCCCCGAGCTCGAGGGACTCGACCGCGGCTGGTACGCCGGCCCGGTGGGGTGGACGGACACCAACGAGGACGGGGAGTTCTGCGTCGCCCTGCGCAGCGCGCTGCTGCGCGGGTCGGTCGCCCGCCTCTACGCCGGGGTCGGCGTGGTGCGCGACTCCGAGCCTGCCGCAGAGCTGGCCGAGACCGAGGTCAAGCTGCGGGCGCTGCTGCCGGTCCTGGGTGCTGAGCGGCCGTGATGGAGCTCTACGAGCGCTGGCTCATGCGCCTGTGGCACGGCGATTATGCCGTCGCCGAGGAGATCCTCGCGGAGGACTTCCTGGGCCACTGGCCCGAGCGCGAGGTCAGGGGCCGTGGGGCGCTCGTCGACCTCATCCGCGAGACGCGCGGCATGTTCGCCGAGCTGACCTTCCGGTTGGAGCTCGGCCCGATCGTCGACGGAGACCTGGTCGCCGCGCGCTGGTCGGGCAGCGGCACGACGCCCGACGGTGGCGAGACTCCGCTGCTCGGCCACGACATCCTCCGCGTGGCCGACGGGCGAGTGGCCGAGTACTGGGTGGCGTCGTGGGCAGGCGGCGCCTGAGCCAAGCCACCGCAGCGAACGCGTCCGGGCGGTGAGTACGGGCGGACGGCGTCGCCGGCGACTACACGAAGTTGATGGGGGATGTACCGATTCGGTTGGCCCCGAGATGACGCACGAGGTGCTCGACGATGTCGTTGGCGTCGTCCTCGGCCCCGTGGATGAAGCTGGACTTCCGGCGGCGCAGGAAGTTGAGCCCGATCCGGTACAGACCCGGGGCGTCGCGGACGATGCCCCCGTCGTGGCGCAGCTCGCCCTTGCGGTCGAGTGCCGGCACGTCCAGCCACGAGTAGTCGGCGCGGAAGCCCGTCGCCCACAGGACCGTGTCGTAGCCGTCCGCCACGAGGCTGACGTCCAGCCTCGGCTGAGCGGGCACCCGGGTCGGCTCAGGTCGGGTGGCCTCGCCGCCGCCGAGTCCCTGTGCCGCGGCCTGCGCGTCGATCGTCTCGAGCAGGCGGATCAGCTTGAGGTCGGCGAGGGCGCAGACGTTGCGCAGCGATCCGGAGAACAGCGCGTGGCCGTCGCGGACCGCCGCGAGGCGCCCCACGAGCTCGGCGCCGCGCGACTCCAGCGCGTTGAGGTCGAGGTCGGCACCATCCGGCGTCCCGACCAGCTGCGGGGAGGGGACGTGGCGGGCGCGGACGAGGTCGTCGACCTGGTCGTAGCGCTCGTCGAGGCGCCCGATGCGATCGAGCCACCACATGATGTCGCGGTCCCGGTACGTCCTCGGCATGCGCACGTGCTCGCCGACGGCGACGGTGACGTCGCGGCCGGAGCGCAGCAGCTCGTCGGCGATCTGGAGTCCCGTCGCCGACGCGCCGACCACCAGCACCCGGCCCGGCCGCAGCTCGGCGGGCCGCTTGTAGTCCAGCATCGTGATCTGCTCGAGCTCGCCGGGCAACGATGCGGCGAGCGCCGGCACCTTCGGCTGGTTGAACGCGCCGGTCGCCAGGACGACGGCCTCCGCCTCCCATGTGCCGTCGGCCGTCGTCACGAGGTAGCCGCCCTCGACGGGCGACACGGACGTGACATCCGTCCCGGTCCGGACCGGCGCGTCGCTGTGCTCGGCGTAGCGCTCGATGAACTCGATCAGCTCGGCGACCGACATGAAGCCGTCCGGGTCGTCCCCGTCGTACGCCAGGCCGGGCAGGCGCGTCTGCCAGTTGGGCGTGAGCAGCCGCAGTGAGTCCCACCGCTCGGCCTTCCACGTGTTCGCGACCTCGCCTCGCTCGAGCACCACGTGGTCGACGCCATGGCGGGTGAGGGCATGGCTGGTCGCGAGGCCGGCGTGGCCGGCCCCGATCACCACGACTCGAACGTGCGTCACCTGCTGCGCCCGATCAGTTGACCGAGACGCTGACGTTCGACGGGTTCGTGATCACGTCGAACACCGCCGAGCGCTTCTGGGACTGGGCCACGAGCGCCTCGATCTCGGCCGGAGAGGCGTCGGCCTCGATGTCGAAGTGGACGCGGATGTCGTTGAAGCCGTTGCGCACCTCGGGGTCCGCGCCGAGGATGCCGAGGATGTTCATGTCGCCCTCGATCCTTGCCTTCACCGCGTTGAGCTGGATGTTGCGGTTCTGCGCCACGGCGGCGAGGCCGGCGGTCAGGCACGTCGACAGGCCGACGAGGACGAACTCCACCGGGGTCGGGCCGTTGTCCTCGGCCGCGAAGACCTCGGGGTGGTCGCCGGTGAAGCTGAACTCAGCCTTGTGACTGTGCTTCTCCCCGAGACCGGAGTAGTCCTCGATCGTGGTCTGCGTGCGCGTGCCGCGGACCCACTCGGTCGTCGCGCGCCAGGTGAACTCGGCCGCCTCGGGGGCGTCGGTCAGCGCTGTGCGGGCGCCCAGCAGATGCTCGACGTTGACGCCGTTGTCGGCCGCTGGCTCGGTGGTGCTCATCCTGATCTCCTCGCTCGAGGTTGGTTTAGAGCAAAACTAGATCAAGTTTGACCACATGGCCACCTAAAACCTGACGTCGGCGGGCGACCGGAGTCGCCCGCCGACGCGTGCGGCGCCTACTGCGCGTCGCCATCCTTCGGCTCCTCGCCGTCCTCGGCGAGGATGCGGTACAGCGCTCGGCGGGTCTCGCCGAGAATCCGGCGCGCCTCGGCCGCCTGGGCCTCGGTGCCGGCCTGCGCGACCTGCCAGGCGGCGGTGCCGACCTGCATCACGAGGCCACGCAGCTCCTGCAGGCCGGTGCCCTGCTCGTCACGGACGGCGTCCCACGGCGCGCCGAGGTCGTTCTCATCGACGTGCTTGCGACCATCGTCGGTGAGGGTGAACACGCGGCTGCCGTCGCGCTCCTCGGCGCGGATCAGGCCCTCGTCCTCCAACTGCTGGAGGGCGGGGTAGACCGAGCCCGGGCTGGGGCGCCAGACGCCTTCGCTGCGGCTCTCGATCTCCTGCATGAGGCCGTAGCCGTTGCGCGGCTCCTCCGCGAGGAGCACGAGCAGCGCGGCACGAACGTCGCCCCTGCGGGCGCGTGGGCCTCCTCGGCCTCCGAATCCGGGACCCCACGGGCCGAACGGCCCGCCACGCCCTCGGTGATGTCCGCGGCCGCCACGCCCGCCTCGCGGGCCCATAGCCCAGAAGACGGGGCCGCCACGGTGCTGTGCACTTGCGTACATGTTGTTCTCCCTGTTGTCGTAGTACATCGTGCGAGCATCACGATATATCGATAACTGTCGGATGTCAAGAGGGGTCGGCCACGTGACGCGCCCGACCTGTGGTGGCGCCGAGCTAGTGCAGGTCGGCGCGGTAGAAGTCGACGGGGTCGAGAAAGCCTCGACCGGTGCGACCGTCCGGGCCCTGCGTTCGGTAGCGCGGCTCCCGCAGCAGCAGCGCGTGCTCGCGCAGCTGCCAGTCGCGCATCCCACGTGCCATGAGGGCAAGCGCCACGGCGTTCCCGAGCAGCACGCCCGCCACGCCAGGCACCAGCAATGCCATGAGGACGACGACGACCACGAGGGGCACGGTCGTCACCAGCGTCCGGGTCAGCGTCCGGCGTGGCTCCTCGCGACGCACGCCTTCCGGATCGGGCGGCGGGTCGGCGAGCGCGTCGGCCAGGAACCGGCGGTAGGCCGCCACCCAGACCGCGACGCCGAAGATCGCCGCCCCGAGCGCCGCGAGGACGATCGCGCCGACCACGCTCGCGCGCTCCAGCAGCGCCACCAGCGCGACCGCCACGACGCATCCGACGGCCTGGATCAGCGCGGCGGTGCGCAGCTCGCGCACGGGAGACGCCAGCGGCCTCATGCGATCGCCCCGAGCGCGGCCTCGGTGGCGCGCCGGTGCAGCGCGAGGTTCTCCGCGCGGTCGGTGCGCACCTCGACGATCGTCGTGCCGCCCCGGCCCAGCGCGCCACCGACGGCCTCGAGATCGTGGACCCGGGAGTACGCGCAGCCGTAGACGGCCGCGAGGTGCGCGAACTCCACGCCGTGTGGCGTGGCGACGTGCTCCTCGAAGAAGTCCTCCTCGCCGGCGACCGCCAGGAACTCGAAGATCCCGCCACCGTCGTTGTTGATCAGCACGATGTCGAGGTCGAGCCCCAGGCGACGACCGGCGAGCAGCCCGCCGACGTCGTGCAGCAGCGCCACATCGCCGATGAGCAACACGACCGGCCCGTCGCTGACGGATGCGACCCCGTAGGCGGTCGACACGGTGCCGTCGATCCCGTTCGCGCCGCGGTTGGACAGCACGCGTGGCGGATCGGGCCGCGCCGGCGCGAAGCTCTCGACGTCGCGCACCGGCATCGAGGAGGCGACGACGAGGCTCGCGTCCGCGGGCAGCGACGCCACGAGCGTGCGCGCGACCTGCGGCTCCCCGAGCTCCTGGCCCAGGACGTCGGCGAACGCTCGGGCCACCGAGGCGTCGGCCGAGCGCCACCCGTCGAGCCAGCCGTCCTCGGTGGACGGCAGCGCCGCGAGCTGCCCGGTCAGCAGCTGGGAGAGCGTCGCGTCGGGGTCCGCCCACACCGACGGCGGCGCGAACGCGATGTGCTCGGCGTCCTCGAGGCCCGCCAGCCACGCGCGCAGGGACTTGGACGTCGGCAGATCGCCGGCGCGCAGGACGACGTCGGGCCGGTGCGCGGCGACGAACGCGGGATCGCGGAGCAGGTGGTCGTAGTGGGCGACGGCGGCGGCTCCGCGCCGCGCGCCGCTCATCGGATCTGCCAGGACCGGCCAGCCGGCACCCTCGGCGACCTCGACGAGCCCGGGATCGCAGCCCGCCCCGGCCACGAGGACGCCGCGCTGCCCGTGCGCGAGCGCGACCGGCTGCGGGTCGCGCACCGAGGCGACGTCGATCCACGGTGCTCCGCCCGGGCGCCCCGGCGCCGGATCCGGGCCGAGGTCCCCGGGCGGCACGAGCGGCTCACGCAGCGGGAAGTTCAGATGCACCGGCCCCGGCCGGGTCGCGGTGGTGGCGCCCACCGCCCGGCACGCCAGCATGCGCATCCACCGGACGCGCTCGGCCGTCGCCGGGTGGTTGCCGACCTCCACGAACCACCGCACGGCGCTCCCGTAGAGCCCGATCTGGTCGATCGCCTGACCCGCCCCGACCTGCCGCAGCTCCGGCGGGCGGTCGGCAGTCAGCACGAGCAGCGGCACGCCCGCCTCGTGCGCCTCGATGACGGCGGGGAGGTAGTTGGCCGCGGCCGTGCCCGACGTGCACGCGAGCGCGACCGGGCGCCCCGACGCCTTGGCCGCGCCGAGCGCGAAGAACGCAGCGCAGCGCTCGTCGACGTGGGAGGTGGCACGCAGTCGGCCGTCGCGTGTCAGCGCGGCCACGAGCGGCGTCGAGCGCGAGCCCGGTGACGTGCAGACATCGGTCACCCCACAGCGCACGAGTTCGTCGACGAACGCGCGAAGGAGGATGTGCTGGTCGTCTGGGGGCAAGATGTGGGGATGCGCGAGACGCTGGTGCTGCTGCACGGGTTCACCCAGACCGGCCGGAGCTGGGAGCCGGTCCTGGCCATGCTCGGCGAGGCACGGTACCGCCCCGTCGCCCCCGACCTCCGCGGACACGGCGACGCCGGCCCGATCCGCCCGATCGGCTTCGACGAGATCGTGGGCGACGTGCTGCACGCGGCCGGCGACGGCCCGTTCACCCTCGTGGGGTACTCGCAGGGCGGCCGCGTCGGTCTGCACCTGGCGCTCGCCGTACCCGAGCGGATCAACCGCCTGGTGCTCGTGTCCACGACCGCAGGCATCGACGACGCGGCCGACCGCGAGGCCCGCATCGCCTCCGACGAGCAGCTGGCCCGGCGCATGGAGGGCCAGGGCATCGACGCCGCCGCCCGCGCCTGGGCCGCCCAGGCGCTGTTCGGCGGGCAGACCCAGGAGGTCGCCGAGCTCTCCCACGAGGACCGGCTACGCAACGACCCCAGGCACCTCGCCGACGTGCTGCGCGGCGTCGGCACCGGGCGGATGATGCCGCTGTGGGATCGCCTCCACGAGCTGACGATGCCCGCGGCCGTGCTCGTGGGCGAGCGCGACCGCAAGTTCGTCGAGCTCGGGCGACGGCTCGCAGAGGGACTGCCCGACGCGACGTTCACGATCGTGCCCGACACCGGGCACGCCCTGCCCTTGGAGAAGCCGGCCGCGATCGCCGCTGCGATCAGCGCCGGACCCGATAGCGCAGGTGCGTGACGCCCTCGGCGGCGACGATCTCGGGATCCTCGAGCCGGACCGGGCCCTGCGCGCCCGCGAACCACGGGATCCCGCTCCCGAGGACGACCGGGATGAGGTTCACCACGATCTCGTCGAGCAGGCCTGCGTCCAGGCACGCCCGAGCCGCGCCGGTGCCGCCCACGGCCACGACGCGGTCGCGCGCGAGCTCGGACGCCACCGCGATCGCCGACTCGGCGTCGCGCGCGAAGCGGATCTCGACGCCGTCGCGCGGCCAGTCCGCCGGCGGATGGTGCGTGAGGACGACCATCGGCGCGTCTGCGGGCGGCCGGGCGTTCCAGCCGTTCGTCAGGTCGTAGAGGCGGCGCCCGACCAGCCGAAGAGCGACATCGACATGTTCGCGATCACTCGTGCCATGCCAGGAGGACGACGCGCGTCCCCCGGACTCATCGCGGTGGCAGGCTCGGCCGCGGCAGCCGTGTCGCGGCGGCGACGGCCTTCGCCGGGGAGATCGTCAGCCGACCGCACCCGGTGACCGGCAGCCCACGCAGGAACCGGCGCGTGGCGGGAGCGGCGCAGCCGCCCTCGCCGGAGGAGAGCGTGTCGTGGCCCCAGCCCGGCTCGCGGACGAGCCGCGCGTCCGGGAGTTGCGCCGCCAGCCGCCGCGCGCCTTCCAGCGGCGTGCGCAGATCCAGCTCACCCGACAGGATCAGGAAGGGCACGTCGGGCAGGGGCGGCTCTGGGGCCGGGGCGGACGCCGGCGAGGGCCAGTGTCCGCAGACGGGCCAGATCCCGGCGTTCCGCGCAGCCTTGCGGTCGAACGGGCTGACCGCGCTGTCGGGCACCGCCGCGAGCGCCGCCTGCATCTGCGCGTAGCGCGTCACGGCGTCGGCGGTGCGGTCCCAGGCGACGGGGGACTCCTCGCACAGCGTCGCAGCGAACAGCCCGGGGCTGAAGTCGCGGAGCGTCCCGAGCGAGTCCAGACCATCGGCCGCGCGCATGAGCCCGATGAGCGACGCGTAGCGGCCCTTCAGGGCCTCGTCCACGACGATCGGGAAGGCTTGCATGAGCGGCACGAAGAGGTCGGTGGTGACGAGCAGCGTGTAGAGGTCGTCCTCGGTCACCTGGACGGTGATGCTGCTGCGGCCGTCGCGCACGACGCGCTCGAGCGGCTTCGCGCGAAGCTGGGCGCCGAGGGTCTTGAGATCGCCGACCGGATGCTCGTTCCCACCGCAGCCGTAGCTGCAGATGCGATGCAGGACCCGCGGGATCGCCTGCAGCGTCGCGAGGGAGAACGGGTCGGTCCCGTCCTGCTCCAGCGGCGAGTCGAGGATGATCCGGTCGGTGTGCTGCGGATACCGGCGCGCGTACTCCAGCGCGACGCGCGTGCCGTAGGAGACGCCGTAGACGGCGATCTTCGGGACGCCCAGCCGGCGCCGCACCGCGTCGATGTCGGCCGCGACGTCCGCCGACGTGTAGAACGACCGCCGGGCACCGAGCTCCCGCGCGCAGGACGATGCCGAGGCCACCTCGGACGCGGCGAAGGCCTGCTCGTACGCGCGGCAGCGCACGAGCCCCGACCAGCCGGTCCCGCGCGTGTCGAGCGTGATGAGGTCGCGGCGGGCGCCGCGGGAGCCGAGCTCGTCGGCGAAGTCGGAGGTGAACGGCACCGTCGCCTGACCGGGACCGCCGGCCAGCGCGAGGATCGGCGCGCGGGTCGCACGGCGTGCGCGGATGAGCCCCACGTGCAGCGCGACCCTGCCCGGCACCCGCCCGGAGCGGTCCAGCGGCACCGTCACGGTGCGGCACTGCACACCCCGCGGGCAGGGGGCGGCGTCGTCCGCCGCGCGCGCAGGCGCCGCCACCGCGAGGAGGGCGGCGAGGACGAGCGGGATGGGAAGGAGGCGGCGCACTCAGTACAGCCCGGGACCCGCGGGCACGGGGATGGCGCCGTTGCGAACCCGCAGCGCACCGGGCATCGGTAGATCGAGAAGACTAAGCGTTGCGAGCCCGCATGGTGCCTGTACGCGCAGTGCGGCGGCGCAGTGCACCGCGGCCGCGATGCCCAGCGGCCCGTCGAACGTCGACGCGAGGTACACCTCCGCGCCCGTGGCCCGCGCGAGCGCGGCCGTGGCCAGCAGCCCGGAGATGCCGCCCCGGCGCCCCACCTTCAGGCAGACCGCGTCGGCCGCGCCGGACGCCACCGCCCCCGGCTCGTCGCCGGTCTCGTCCATCGCGATGCGGACCGGCACGCGGTCGCGCACCGCCCGCAGCCCGCGCGTGCCGTGGACGGGCTCCTCGACGAGCTCGAGCCCGGCCGGCGCGAGCGCCTCGATGGTGCGGACGGCCTCCTCGACCTCCCACGCGCCGTTGGCGTCCAGTCGCAGGGCGAGATGTGGCCCACCGGCGGCCCGGGCGGCCGCGACGCGCCCGGCGTCGTCGCCCACGCCGACCTTCAGCTTCACGCAGGAGAACCCCGCCGCCACCGCCTCGGCGCACGCGGCAGCGGCGGTCGCGCGGTCCGCGGCGTCGACCGTCGCGTTCACGGGCACCGCGGCGAGCGGGTCGTCGGTCAGCAGCTCGGCCACCGGGCGCCCTGCGTGCCGTCCCGCGCGGTCCCAGAGCGCGAGGTCGATCGCCGCGAGCGCCTGGGGCAGGTCGGCCGCAGCGCGGCACGCGTCGAGCACGGTGACGCCCTCCGCGTCGGGGCCGAGCGCCTCGACCGCCGCCGCGTAGAGGGCGAGCGCGGCACGGACCTCGCCGTCGCTGACGCCGTCGTAGGGCTCCAGCGGCGCCGCCTCGCCACGCCCGATCACGTCGTCGTCGCCGCGCAGGCGCACGTCGAAGAGCGTGCGCTCGTGCAGGACGGCGTAGGAGGTCCGCAGCGGCGACCGGAACGCGACCCTGCGCTCCTCCACGTCCAGGATCATGAGATGAGGATGCCTGCAGTCAGCAGCACGCAGAACCCGAGCTGCAGACCGGCGGTGCGCGCGAGGGCGCCGTTCAGCGTCGGCCCGTCGACACGGGTGCGCACGACGCCGATGAGCTTCATCGCGAGCGGGATGAACAGCCACGGCAGCAGCCACCACAGCGCGCTCCAGGAGCCCGAGTCCGCGATCTCGATGGCCGCGATCGGGATGAGGACGGCGAAGCCGCCCAGCATGAGCGCCGTGTACTCGGCGCGGGCGCGCCGGCGGCCGAGGCGGACCGCGAGCGTGCGCTTGCCCGCCCGTCGGTCGGTGTCCATGTCGCGGATGTTGTTGACGACGAGGATCGCCGTGACGAGCAGCCCGACGGGGACCGCGAGCGCGAAGGACTGCCACGGCCACGACTCGAGCTGCGCGAACGCCGATCCAGAGACGGCGACGACCCCGAAGAACAGGAACACGAAGATCTCGCCCAGTCCCTCGTAGCCGTACGGGCGCGGCCCGCCGGTGTACAGGACGCCGGCGAGGATCGACAGGATGCCCAGGACGAGCAGCGGCCAGCCGGCGACGATGACCAGATACACGCCGCACAGCGCCGCCGCGCCGAAGGTCAGGTAGGTCCAGAGCAGGACGGTCTTCGGAGGCACGAGCCCGCCGGCGGTCACGCGCATCGGCCCCAGCCGGTCCTCGGTATCGGCCCCGCGTCGCGCGTCGGAGTAGTCGTTGGAGAGGTTCGTCCCGACCTGGATCAGGATCGAGCCCAGCAGCGCGGCGATGAACGCGCCGGGGCGGAACACGTCGCGCGTCACTGCGATCGACGTGCCGACCAGGACCGGGGCCACGGCAGCGGGCAGCGTCCGCAGCCGGGCCGCCATGAGCCACATGTGCATCAGGCGCGCCGGGGGAACCTGGAGAAGTCGGGCGGGCGACGGGCCTTGTAGGCCTCGCGGCCCTCCTTCGCCTCGTCGCTTGCGTAGAAGAGGAGGTTCGCGTCGTGGGCCAGCTGCTGGATGCCGGCGTACCCGTCCTCGTGGGCGTGGAAGGAGGCCTTGACGAGCCTGAGCGCGAAGGGGGAGAGGGCCAGCATCTCCCGGCACCAGGCGACCGTCTCCTCCTCGAGGCGGTCGAGCGGGACGACGGTGTTCACGAGGCCCATGTCGAGTGCCTGCTGCGCGTCGTACTGCCGGCACAGCAGCCACATCTCCTTGGCCTTCTTCGTGCCGACCATGTCGCGCATGAGTGACGCGCCGAACCCGCCGTCCCAGGAGCCGACGCGCGGTCCGGTCTGGCCGAAGCGGGCGTTGTCGGCCGCGATCGTGAGGTCGCAGACCATCTGCAGCACCTGCCCGCCGCCGACGGCGTAGCCCGCCACCATCGCCACGACGGGCTTGGGCAGCCGGCGGATCTGGACATGCAGGTCGGTGACGTGGAAGCGCCCGACCGATGCTCCCTCGGCGACGTAGCCGGTGTCGCCGCGGACGCGCTGGTCGCCGCCGGAGCAGAACGCCAGCGGGCCCTCGCCCGTCAGGACGATCACCCCGACCGACGGGTCCTCGCGCGCCGTCTCGAGCGCATCGGAGATCTCGACGATCGTCTGGGGGCGGAAGGCGTTGCGCACCTCAGGCCGATCGATCGTGATCTTCGCGATGCCGTCGGCGCTGAGCTCGTAGCGGATGTCGCCGTACTCGCCCCCCGGGGTCCAGTCCACGCTCATGGGCGGGCAGACTAGTGACGCATGGAGGTCCAAGCATGGCTCCCGCGCGCCGCCCTGCGCCACCCTGACGCACCCGCCGTCGTCGCCGACGGGCGCACGCTCACGTACACGGACCTCCTCGCCGAGGCCGACGTCGTGGCCCGACGCCTGCATGCGCGCGGCGCTCGTGCCGGCGACCGGGTCGGGATCGCGCTGCCGCCGGGAGCGGCGTTCGCGGTGGCCCTGCACGGCTGCCTGCGGCTGGGCGCCGTCGCGGTGCCCGTGGACCTGCGGCTCGGCGACGAGGAGCGGGCCGCGCGCGCGACCACGTGCGTCCTGACGGTCGACGCCGCGCTGGAGGGGCCGGAGGGCGACGCGCCGCTCGCGGCCACGCACGACGTCGACGCGGTCGCCGCCGTCATCCACACCTCGGGCACGACCGGCGACGGCCGGGCGATCGAGCTGACCTACGCCAACTGGCTCTGGAGCGCGCTCGGCTCAGCGGTCGCGCTCGGCCTCGATCCCGAGGAGCGCTGGCTGAGCGCGCTGCCGCTCGCGCACGTCGGCGGTCTGTCCATCCTGCTGCGGTCCTCGATCTACGGGACGACCGCGGTCGTGCACCCCTCGTTCGACATGGACGCGGTGCTCGTCGAGCTGCAACGCGCGACGCTGGTCTCGCTCGTGCCCACCCAGCTCGCCCGGCTCCTGGACGCCGGGCTGCGCGACCCGGTGCGACTGCGCGCCGTGCTCCTGGGCGGCGGGCCGATCCCGCCCGTGCTGCTCGAGCGCTCGGACGCGGCCGGCGTGCCCGTCGTCTCGACCTACGGCCTCACCGAGGCCTGCTCGCAGGTGACCACCGGGGGCTTCCCGTTGTTCTGCACGCGGGTCGAGCTCTCCCCTGCGGGCGAGATCCTCGTGGGCGGCGCGACGGTTGCGCCGGGCGCACGAGGCGACGACGGCCTGCTGCACACGGGGGATCTCGGCAGCATGGACGCCGACGGGCGCCTGTCGATCACCGGCCGCGCAGCGGACACGATCGTGACCGGTGGGGAGAACGTCGCCCCCGCCGAGGTCGAGGCGGTGCTCGAGGCCCATCCGGCCGTCGCCGAGGCCGCGGTCCACGCACGGCCCGACGACGAGTGGGGGGAGGCGGTGGTCGCCACCGTGGTCCTCGCGCCCGGTGCCGCCGCGAGCGCCGACGAGCTGCGCGCCCACGTCCGCACGCGGCTGGCCGGCTTCAAGGTGCCCAAGGACGTCGGATTCGTCGGCACGCTCCCGCGGACGCCCTCCGGGAAGCTGCTGCGTAGGCTCCTGGCATGAGCGATCCCGACGAGCTGCGAGCCCAGATCACCGAGCGGTGGGAGCGCGCCGCGCAGGGGTGGGGCTCGCAGCGCGCCGTCTTCCAGGCGGCCGCCGAGCCCGTCTCGCAGTGGCTCGTCGAGCGCGTCGATCCGCAGCCGGGGCTGCGGATGCTCGAGCTGGCGGCGGGCCCGGGGGACACGGGCCTGCGCGCCGCGGAGCTCCTGTACCCGATGGGCACGATGATCCTCACCGACGTCGCGGAGGCGATGCTCGAGGTCGCGAAGGCTCGCGCGGCCGAGCTGAGCATCTCCAACGTCGAGTTCAAGGTCATGGACGCCGAGTGGATCGACCTGCCGACGGCCGACGTCGACGGCGTGCTCTGTCGCTGGGGCTACATGCTGCTCGCCGATCCGGATGCCGCGCTGCGCGAGACGCGCCGCGTGCTCAAGCCGGGCGGCACCGTCGCGCTGGCGGCGTGGACCGGACCCGAGGACAACCCCTGGTCGGCCGTGCCCAACCAGGAGCTCGTGCGCATCGGCGCCGCCGAGCCGCCCGACCCGACCGCACCGGGTCAGTTCGCCTGGCGCGATCCGGATGTGATCGGCGAGGCGCTGGAGGACGCGGGCTTCGTCCTCGCCGAGATCGACCAGGTCGACTTCACGTTCCGCTTCCCGAGCCTCGACGACTGGTGGGACACGCAGCTCGAGCTGTCGCCAGGGCTTCGCGAGGGCGTCACGAGCATCACGCCCGCGCAGCGCGATGACCTGCGCGACGCGATCGACGGCCGGCTGGCGGAGTACGTCGCCGAGGACGGGACGGTCGCGCTCCCCGCACGGACGAACGTCGCCGCCGCCTCGGCTTGACGGCGAAGACTTCGTCTTCGCTTGCGGTTGCGTCGCTGGGCGACCCAACCGCGGCATCTGAGGCGCGTCCATGCCGGTGACCACGGTCCACGGAAAGCCGGCCGCGCCGATCATCGGCGCGCTGCTGCTGGCCACGCTGACCTACGCGCTCGCGCAGACGCTGGTCGCCCCGGCGATCCCGGCCCTCACGCGGGAGTTCGGCACGGAGTCCTCGACGACGTCCTGGGTGCTCACCGGGTTCCTCCTGTCGGCGTCGGTGTGCACCCCGCTCGCGGGCAAGCTCGGCGACCTGTTCGGCAAGGCGCGCGTCCTGACCGGCGTGCTGCTGATCTTCTCCTTCGGCTCGATCGTGTCCGCGGTCGCCGGATCGATCGAGGTGCTCATCGCGGGGCGCGTGATCCAGGGCGTCGCCGGTGGCGTCTTCCCGCTCGCGTTCGGGATCATCAACGACGAGCTCCCGGCCGAGCGACGGTCGGTCGCGATCGGGATGATCTCGGCGATGTTCGGCATCGGCGGTGGCATCGGCCTGCCGCTGTCGGGCGTGATCGTCGACAACGCCGACGTCCACTGGCTCTTCTGGATCGGGATGCTCGCGCTGCCCGCCGCGTTCCTCGTCCATCGCCTCGTCCCGCCGTCGCCCCCGCGGGAACGGACCAGCATCGACTGGGCGGGCGCAGCGCTGCTCTCGCTGGGACTCGCCGCGTTGCTGTTGGGCATCTCCAAGGCCAACACCTGGGGGTGGGGCTCCGGGAGGACGATGGGAGCGCTGCTCACCGGTGTCGTCATCCTCGTCGCCTTCGTCGCCTTCGAGCTGCGCCGCAGCCAGCCGCTGGTGGACATGCGGGTGCTCTCCGATCGCCCGGTGCTGGCGACGAACATCACCGGCTTCCTCATCGGCGTCGCGATGTTCGGCTCGTTCCTCATGGTGCCGCAGTTCGCGCAGGCGCCCGAGTCCACCGGCTACGGCTTCGGCATGACGGTGCTGCAGTCGGGGCTGCTGATGGCGCCCGCGTCGTTCGTCATGCTCGTGTGCGGGCCGCTCGCCGGGCTGCTGGGGAACCGGATCGGCTTCCGCGCGGTGCTCGCCACGGGCACGATCGCCAACGCGATCTCGTTCGCGATCCTCGCCGTCGCCCACGACACGACGGCGCAGTTCATCGCGTCGAACCTCATCCTCGGCGTCGGCATCTCGTTCGGGTTCGCCTCGATGGCCAACCTCATCGTCAGCCTCGTCGACCCGAGCGAGGTGGGCGTGGCGACCGGCATCAACACGATCATGCGGACGGTCGGCGGCGCGTTCGGTGCCGCGGTCGTCACCGCGCTGCTGACCGCCGACACGATCGGGGCGTCGAGCATCCCAACCGAGCACGCCTACACCGAGGCGTTCACGATCTCGATCGTCATCTGCGTGCTCGCCCTGGTCGCCGCGCTGTGGATCCCGCGACCGCGGCGGCCGCGCCCTGCGCGCGCCACGCAGCCGCAGCCCGCGGGCTCAGCGACCGCCTGACCCGATTGATCTTCTAGAGTCGCGCCCATGTTCTACGACGACGACGCCGACCTCGGTCTGCTCTCCGGCAAGACCGTCGCCATCATCGGCTACGGCTCACAGGGCCACGCCCACTCGCTGAACCTGAAGGACTCCGGGGTGGATGTCGTCGTCGGTCTGCGAGACGGCTCCGCTTCCGCCGACAAGGCGCGCAACGCCGGCCTCGAGGTGCTGAGCGTCGCCGACGCCGCCGTCAAGGGCGACCTGATCATGATCCTCGCGCCCGACGAGCTGCACCGCGAGGTGTACGAGGGCGCCGTCGCCGAGGGCGTCGCCAAGGGCAACATGCTGCTGTTCGGCCACGGCTTCTCCGTCCACTACGACGAGGTCAAGCCGCCGCCGGACGTCGCGGTCGCACTCATCGCCCCCAAGGGGCCGGGCCATCTCGTGCGCCGCCAGTACCTGGAGGGCTCCGGCGTCCCCGGGCTCATCGCCATCCATCAGGACCCCGACGGCACCGCCCAGCAGCTGGCACTCGCCTACGCGAAGGGCATCGGCTGCACCCGCGGCGGCGTCATCGAGACGACGTTCAAGGACGAGACCGAGACCGACCTGTTCGGCGAGCAGGCCGTCCTGTGCGGCGGCGCCAGCGCGCTGGTCCAGGCCGGGTTCGAGACGCTCGTCGACGCGGGCTACGACCCGCAGATGGCGTACTTCGAGTGCCTGCACGAGCTCAAGCTGATTGTCGACCTCATGTACGAGAAGGGCCTCGCCGGGATGCGGTACTCGATCTCCAACACGGCCGAGTACGGGGACCTGACCCGCGGCCCGAAGGTGGTCGACGACCACGTGAGGGCCCAGATGAAGGAGATCCTCACCAACATCCAGTCGGGTGACTTCGCCCGCGAGTGGATCGCCGAGAACCGCGCCGGCCAGGAGAACTTCCAGCGCCTGCGGTCCGAGGCTGCGGCGGCGACGATCGAGACGACGGGTAAGGAGCTGCGCTCGCACATGAGCTGGATCGACGGGGAGTTCTCCGACAAGTAGGCGCATGACGGACTTCCTGCCGCCTCAGGCCCCCGAGTCCGACGAGCCTGGGCGGTGGGAGGCCCGTCCGCAGGAAGGCGACGACCACCAGAGGATGGTCGTGGCCGCCAGGCCGGGCGCCCCGCCCGTCCTGCGGGCGGGCGAGCACCCGCCCCGCAACGCGCACGCACTCTGGTCGCTGGGCATCGCGATCGCCGGCCTCGCGTTGCTCATCCTGAGCGTCGGGATCTCCTTCCTCGTGACGCTCGCGTGCGAGCTGATCGCGATCTACCTCGGGCGGCGTGGCCGCCGCCGCGCTGTCGCGGAGGGCATCGGTGGATACCGGGCGGCGCGCTGGGGCGTGATCGTGGGGATCATCGGGATCGGGCTGTGCGTCGTCGCGCTCATCGCGTGGATCCTGCTGCTCGTGCTCGACCCGAACATCACCACGGACTTCGGCCGCGACAGCCCGACCGCCCCGACGGACATCAGCACGATCACCGCTCTCCTGCCGGGGCACTTGTAACCTCGGGCCGTGTCCACCAGCAGCCTCTCCCTCGACATCCCCAAGGACCTCCTTCCCGCCGACGGCCGCTTCGGCTGTGGCCCGTCCAAGGTCCGACCTGAACAGCTCGCGCACCTCGTCGACAACGCGATGGTCATGGGCACGTCGCACCGCCAGGCCCCGGTCAAGGCCGTCGTCGGTCGCGTACGTGCCGGTCTTCGCGAGCTGTTCTCCCTCCCCGACGACTACGAGGTCGTCCTGGGCAACGGCGGGACCACCGCATTCTGGGACGCCGCGGCGGCGGGTCTCATCCGCGACCGCTCCCTGCATCTGAGCTTCGGTGAGTTCTCCCAGAAGTTCGCGTCGGTCAGCGCGGGCGCCCCGTTCCTCGCCGATCCGATCGTGGTGAAGGCCGACCCCGGCGGCGCGCCCGCGCCGTCCGCCGACCCGAGCGCCGACGTGCTCGCGTGGGCGCACAACGAGACCTCGACCGGCGTGATGGTCGAGGTCGTGCGCCCTGCCGGCGCGGGGGACGCGCTCGTGCTCGTCGACGCCACGTCGGGCGCCGGGGGCCTGCCGGTCGACGTCACGCAGGCGGACGCCTACTACTTCGCGCCGCAGAAGTGCTTCGCCTCCGACGGCGGCCTGTGGCTGGCGCTGCTCAGCCCGGCGGCCCTCGGTCGCGTCGAGGAGCTCGCCGCGACCGACCGCTGGATCCCCGAGTTCCTGTCGATCACCACGGCGCTGGACAACTCCCGCAAGGACCAGACGTACAACACCCCCGCGGTCGCGACGCTGCTCATGCTGGCCGACCAGATCGAGTGGATGCTGGCCAACGGCGGCCTGGACTGGTGCGTCGCGCGCACGCGTGAGTCCTCCGACCACCTGTACGGGTGGGCGGAGGCCTCAGGCTTCGCCCAGCCGTTCGTCGCCGATCCGGCGCACCGCTCGCTCGTCGTCGGGACCGTGGACTTCGACGACGCCGTGGATGCCGCCGCGGTCGCCAAGACGCTGCGCGCCAACGGCGTCGTGGACACCGAGCCCTACCGCAAGCTGGGACGCAACCAGCTGCGCGTCGGCATGTTCCCGGCCGTCGAGCCCGACGACGTGCGCGCGCTGACGAACTGCATCGACCACGTCGTCGAGCAGCTGACCCGATGAAGGTCCTCGTCAAGGAGAAGATCGGCGCGTCCGGAGTCGAGCTGCTGCGCAGTCACGGCTTCACCGTCGACATCGGGACGGATTGGAGCCAGGAGGAGCTGGAGTCGCGGATCGGCGAGTACGACGGGTTGCTCATCCGTTCGGCGACGAAGGTCGATGCCGACCTGCTCGCCAAGGCGACCAACCTGCGCGCGGTCGGACGTGCCGGGGTCGGTGTCGACAACGTCGACGTCCCCGCGGCGACCAAGCGCGGCGTGGTCGTGGCCAACGCGCCGGAGTCCAACGTCGTGACCGCAGCCGAGCACACGCTCGCGCTGCTGCTGTCGCTCGCGCGCAACATCCCGCAGGCGCATGCCTCGCTCGTCGAGGGACGCTGGGAGCGCTCCAAGTACTCGGGCGTCGAGCTCATGGACAAGACGCTCGGGATCATCGGCTTCGGCCGCATCGGCCAGCTCGTCGCGCAGCGCGCCCAGGGATTCGGGATGCGTGTCGTCGCATTCGACCCGTTCGTGGGCGCCGAGCGCTACCGCGAGCTGGGCGTGGAGAAGGGCGCGTCGTCGGAGGACGTGTACGCGGTCGCCGACTTCATCACCATCCACCTGCCCAAGACGCCGGACACGGCGAACTGGCTGAACGCTGCTGCCTTCGCGAAGATGCGCGACGGCGTCCGTGTGCTGAACGTCGCGCGCGGCGGGCTCGTGGACGAGGCGGCGCTGAAGGACGCGCTGGACTCCGGCAAGGTCGCGGGCGCCGCGCTGGACGTGTTCCCGGCCGAGCCGACCACCGAGCATCCGCTGTTCGGCTATCCCAACGTGGTCGTCACGCCGCACCTGGGAGCCTCGACCGCCGAGGCGACCGACCGCGCCGGCTACCAGGCGGCGGAGCAGGTCGCCGCGGCGCTCAACGGCGGGACCGTCACCTCCGCGGTGAACATGCCTGCGATCGGCGCCGAGGACCTCGAGGTGCTCGGGCCGTTCGTGCCGCTGTGCACCGCGCTGGGGCGCTTCGCGACGGCGATGGCCGGGGGCATGTCGATCGAGCGCGTCGAGGTCGAGCTGCTCGGGCGGATCGGCGAGCGCGACGCGCGCCCGCTGAGCACCGCGGTGCTGCTCGGCGTGCTTCGGGGCCACACCGAGGAGGACCTCAACGCGGTGAACGTCCACGCGGTGGCGGCCGACCGCGGGCTGGAGCTGGTGGAGTCGCGGCGCTCCAGCGCGCGCGACTTCTCCGATCTGATCCGGGTCACCGTCTCGTCCTCGACCGAGCGTCACCGCGTCGTCGGCACGACGCTCGGGCGGCGCCACCGCCCGCACCTGCTCGAGGCGTGGGGCCAGCGCTTCAACCTCCAGCTCGAGCCGTACGTGACGCTGCTCAAGTACCACGACGTCCCGGGCATGATCGGCAAGCTGGGCACGACGTTCGGCCGCCACGGCCTCAACATCGAGCTCGCGACGGTCGGCCACGGCCTCGACGACGAGCTCCCCGACGGCCAGGCCGAAGCGGTCATGGCCGTCACGACCGACCAGCCCGTCCCGGCGGAGGTCCTCGACGAGATCGTCGCGGAGGAGGGGTTCGTCGCGGCGCGGTTCGTCTCGCTGGCCGGGACGCTGGGGTAGCGGGGGCGTTGGGTGGTGGCGCTCCGGTCGGGGCGCCGCCGGCGTCGTCTCGATGAGCGCCGCGGTGCCAGCTGCTCGATTCGTGGTCACGTAGCCGCGTATATCGCGGGTTAGCGACCACAACCAGACGGTGACTCCTGCACCGCGCTCCGGCCGAGCGGGTCAGTCCCGGTGGCGCCGCCACCCACCCCGGTCGCGCGCGGAGCGCCACCTCAGGCCGCCACGACCTCCCGCATCCAAGGCGACCCGGACAGCAGGTCCAGGACCCGCTTCTGCCCCGCCTCGCTCAGCCCCGCCAGCGGCTCGCGGGCGAACGCGGACGGCAGGATCCCCATGCGGTGCATGATCCACTTCGCCGGCACCGGGTTGGTCTCCGCGAACGCGGCGTCCACCAGCGCGTGCAGCTCGTAGTGCAGCCGGCGCGCGGCGTCGTGGTCGCCCGCGACGAACGTGTCGTACAGCTGCGCGGCGGGCTCGGGCGCGAAGTTGGCGACGCACGAGAGGTGCCCGTCCCCGCCGAGCGCGAGCATCGGGTAGCAGAGCAGCTCGATCCCCGACAGCGCGATGAAGTCGGTCCCGCAGATGTCGAGCACATAGGAGACGTGCTCGAAGTCGCGAGTCGTCTCCTTGATCCCGACGATGTTGTCGTGCGCGCGGCGCAGCCGCCCGACGGTCTCGGGCGTGATGTCCACCGCTGAGCGGATCGGGACGTTATAGACGAGGATCGGCAGGTCCGGGAACTCGGACGCGATCCGGCTGTACCACTCGAACAGGCCCTGCTGGGTCGGCCTCGCGTAGTACGGCGCGACCACGAGCGCGGCCGGCGCGCCCAGCGACTGCGCCTCGGCCGTGAGCTCGAACGTCTCATCCAGCCGCGTGGTGCCTGTGCCCGGGAGGAACGGCACGCGGCCGTCGATCGCGGCCACGGCGGTCCGCATGACCTGGATGCGCTCATCGACCGTCTGCGAGGTCGGCTCGCCGGTCGAGCCGCCGACGGAGATCGCGTGGGTCCCGCGCTCGAGCTGCCAGTCGATGAGCTTCCCGACCGACTCGAGGTCGAGCGACCCGTCGTCGTGGAACGGGGTGACGAGCGGCGTGATCGCGCCCTTGACGTCGCTGACGGTGAAGCTCATGGCGATCCTCCTCAGTTCCCGGCGCGCGCAGCGCGCCAGGCCTCGAACTCTTCGCGGCGCTCGGGCGCCATCGGGAACGTGTCGCGGACGGAGTCGCCCGCCTGGACGCGCTCGAGCGCCCACTCCTCGCGCAGCTCCTGCTCGGTCGCGTCGCGCGCGACCTCCTCCGCCATCGCCGCCGGCACGACGACGACGCCCTCCGCGTCGCCCACCATCACGTCGCCGGGCATGACGAGCACGCCGCCGCACGTGACCGGGACCATCGACTCCAGCGGGTAGTGGACGAGGCCGAGCACGGAGCCGTGCGGGGCCTGGAAGTAGGTGGGGATGTCCAGCCCGGCGACGGCCGGGCTGTCGCGCAGGCCCCCGTCGGTGACGACGCCGGTCCCGCCGCGCGCGAGCACGCGTGCGACGAGGATGTCGCCGATCGTCCCGGCGCCGGGGTCCTCGCGCGCCTCGATGACGAGCGCCTCGCCAGGCTCGACCGCCTCGATGGCTGCCTTCTGCGCGTTCAGCGGAGCCTTGTCGGCGTCGCGCACGTCCTCGCGCAGCGCGACGTAGCGCAGCGTCCGCGCGTAGCCGACCATCCGGAGGTCCGGCCGGGTCGAGTGCACGCCCCTGATCCACGAGTTGCGCACGCCGCGGCGTTGGAGCTGCTGCGTCAGCGTCGCCGTCCCGACGTGGTGCAGCATCTCCCACGCCTCGGGGGTGAGCTCGTGGGCGCGCGGCGCGGGCACGCCCGTCGCCCACTCGCGCACCTCCGCGGAGACCTTCGGCTGCGCGCCCCACGCCTCGATGTCGTGATCGGCCTCGACGACGGTGCTGCGGACGCTGC
The DNA here is from genome assembly GCA_963837655.1 of uncultured Solirubrobacterales bacterium. Taxonomy (GTDB): domain Bacteria; phylum Actinomycetota; class Thermoleophilia; order Solirubrobacterales; family Solirubrobacteraceae; genus CAVVSD01. The sequence continues at coordinate 10,432 of CAWIOK010000006.1, read as the reverse complement.
CGGCGCCCTCGAGCTCGACCTCGACGACGTCGCCCAGGCCCAGGACGCCGGTGCCGGTCGGGGTGCCGGTGAGGATGATGTCGCCCGGCTCGAGCGTCACGAACCGCGTGATGTCGGCGATGAGGTCGGCGAACGAGAAGATGAGGTTGGCCGAGCTGTCCTCCTGGACGACCTCGCCGTTCACGCGCGTGCGCAGCACGAGCGCATGCTCGTCGACGTCCGCGGCGGCGATCGCCGGGCCGAGCGGCGTGTACCCGTCCTGGCCCTTGGAGAAGAGGTTGGCCCCGCGGTCGTTCCAGCGGAAGTCGGCGACCCCCGCGTCGTTGCCCGCCGCGTACCAGCCGACGTGCCCGAGCGCGTCCTCCGGGGCGACGCGGTGCGCCCGCGTCCCGATGATGACGGCGATCTCGCCCTCGTAGCCCATGAGCTCGGTCCCGCGCGGGCGCACGAGGTCGCCGTCCCCGGCGAGCGTGGACGGGGGCTTGAGGAAGTAGGAAGGTACGGACGGCGTTCGCCCGCGCTCGGCCGCGCGACTGCGGTAGTTGAGGTGGACCGCGATGATCTTCGAGGTCGTCAGGCCTGCCGGGAGGGACATCGGCGCGATCATATATGGTTTCCGATCACACACCAGGGAGAGGCACCATGACGCACACGCAGGCCACGGCGCCGCGCCGGGCGCAGCTCGTGGAGGAGATCGGCCTCCAGCGCCACTACATCGACGGGGAGTTCCGCGAGAGCGTGGCGGGCGGGACGTTCACGACGCTCGACCCCTCGACCAACGAGCCGATCACCGAAGCCTCCGACGGGCAGGCCGCCGACATCGACGCCGCTGTCGCGGCTGCACGCCGCGCGTTCGACGAGGGCCCCTGGCCGAAGATGAAGGCGACCGAGCGCGCGAAGGTGCTGCGCCGGATCGCCGAGCTCGTCCGCGCGCACGCTGAGGAGTTCATCGAGCGCGAGGTCCTCGACATCGGGATGCCGATCGCGCAGATGCGCGGACTCGCCGCCCGCGCAGCGCAGAACTTCGAGTACTACGCGGGCGTCATCACCGAGCTGCACGGCAAGTCCTTCCAGGTGGGCGACGAGTTCCTGAACTACACGATCCACAAGCCCGTCGGCGTCGCGGGGATGATCATGCCCTGGAACGCGCCGCTCATGCTCTCGACCTGGCGCATCGCGCCGGCGCTGGCAGCGGGCAACACCATCGTCCTGAAGCCCGCGGAGTGGTCGCCGCTGACCGCCACGTTGCTCGCGTCGGTGCTCGAGGAGGCCGAGCTCCCAGCGGGCGTGTTCAACGTCGTCCACGGCTTCGGCGAGACGGCGGGCGCGCCGCTGTCGTCCCACCCGGACGTGCAGCTGATCTGCTTCACGGGGGAGACCACGACGGGCTCCACCATCATCGCGGCGGGCGCGCCGACGCTGAAGCGCTCGTCCGTCGAGCTCGGCGGCAAGTCCCCGGTGGTCGTGTTCGAGGACGCCGACCCCGATCTCGCCGTCGACGCCGCGCTCGCGCAGATCTTCACCCTCAACGGGCAGCGCTGCACCGCCGGCTCCCGGCTGCTCGTGCAGCGCCCGCTGTACGAGCGGATCGTGACCGCGGTCGCCGAGCGCGCGCGCAACGTCCGCGTCGGCGACCCGTTCGACGCGAGCACCGAGCTCGGTCCCCTCATCCGGCCCGAGCACCACGCGCGCGTCATGGACTACATCGAGTCCGCGCGCGCGCGCGGCGCGCGCATCCTGGCCGGCGGCGAGCGGCCCGACGCGCTGCCCGAGGGCAACTTCCTCAGGGCGACCGTCATCGCCGACGTCGACGAGGACTTCGAGGTCTTCAAGGAGGAGATCTTCGGCCCGGTCCTCGTCGCGATGCCGTTCGACACCGAGGAGGAGGCCATCCGCCTGGCGAACGCGACCGAGTACGGCCTGGCCGCGTACGTCTGGACGAACGACATCAAGCGCGCCCACCGCGTCGCGCACGCGATCGACACCGGCATGTGCTGGATCAACTCGCAGAACGTCCGCGACCTGCGGACGCCGTTCGGCGGGGTCAAGAACAGCGGGATCGGCCGCGAGGGCGGCGACTACGCGTTCGAGTTCTACTGCGAGACCGAGATCGTGCACGTCGCGCTCGGCACCCACGCCATCCCGAAGATCGGGATGGGCGACCCGGAGGAGGAGCGGTGAGCGCCGCCCAACTGCTGAAGGGACCCAAGCAGGTCCCGTTCGACATCATGCGCGTCGCGTACGGCGTGCTGCAGGTGCGCGACATCGACGCGTCGCTGCACTTCTACGAGGAGCTCCTGGGTCTGCGGCTCACGCTGCGCGATGGGGACGTCGCGTACCTCAAGGGGTGGGAGGAGCGCCAGCACCACTCGCTCGTGCTGCGCAGGTCCGACACGCCGGCAGTCGAGCGGCTCGGGTTCCGAGTGCGGACCGACCACGACCTCGACCTCCTTTCCGACTGGTACGAGGAGCGCGGCGGCACCGTCCGGATGCAGGACGCGGACCTGCGCGGCATGACCGGGCGGACGCTACGCGTGTGGGACGCCTTCGGCACGCCGCTGGAGTTCTACGTCGCGATGGAGCTGCTGCCGTCCGTGCTCCAGGACTACCACCTGCACCGCGGGGCGCCGATCATGCGCTTCGACCACGTCAACCTGCACTCCTCGCGGCTGGAGGAGGCGCTCGTGCACTGGCAGGAGCTCGGGTTCCGCTGCTCGGAGTACATCTCGACGGACTCCGAGCCCGAGCGCGTGACCGGCGCGTGGATGCTGCGCAAGCCGACCGTCCACGACGTCGCCCTCACCGCCGGCAAGGGCCCGCGCCTGCACCACCTCGCGATGTGGGTCGCCGAGCCCAATGGCATCCTGCGGCTGTGCGACCAGCTCGGCGGCGCGCACTGGACCCACGCGATCGAGCGTGGCCCGGGTCGCCACGGCGTGTCCAACGCGTTCTTCGTCTACCTGCGCGACCCCGACGGCCACCGCCTCGAGCTGTACACGTGCGACTACTACACGGGCGACCCCGACCACGTGCCGCTGCGCTGGTCGGTGAACGACCCGCGCTGCCGCTCGTTCTGGGGCACCCGTGCCCCGGACTCGTGGTACGACGAGAGCTCGACGCTGCTCGGGCCCGACGGCCGGCCGGTGCCGACCACCGAGGCGACGGTCGACGAGCGCGACCAGCATTCGGAGGTGATGGCCTGAACAACTTTCGTACACAGCGTTCACTATCCGTGCTACGGTCTCGCTCATGGGAGAGCACGACCTCGCGCGGCTGAGAACTGCCCTGGGCCGGTTCGCCACGGGAGTCGCCGTCGTGGCCTTCGAGGGCCCCGACGGCCGGCACGGCATGACGATCAACTCGTTCACGTCGGTCTCCATGCGCCCGCCGCTCGTCCTGGCCAGCGTGGCCAGGAAGGCGAAGGCGCACGACGTCCTGGAGGGACGGCCGTTCTCCATCAGCATCCTCGGGGCCGAGCAGGAGGCCGTCGCGCGCTGCTTCGCAGGAGGCCCCGCGGTCGACGTTCACTGGCTCGAGGGAGAGGTCGCCCCTCGGATCGCCGGGGCGCTGGCGTCGATGGAGTGCCGTCCGTGGCGCTCCTACGACGGCGGCGACCACACGCTGTACCTGGGCGAGGTGGTCGCGTTCGACCACCGCGACGGGGATGCGCTCGGCTATCACGCGAGCGGCTTCACGACGATCGCCGAGGCGGTCCTCGGCTACGAGCACCTCATCTAACGAGCACGAGGTAGAGGAGAGACCAGCATGGGCGCACGCACGGGTCAGGAGTACATCGACCGCCTCGCAGCATCGTCCCCGACCATCGAGATCGCAGGCGAGCGGGTCACGAGCAACATCCCCGACCACCCTGCGTTCCGCAACGTGGTGAACACGTACGCGCAGCTGTACGACCTGCAGCACTCCGAGCCCGACGTCCTGACCTACACGTCGCCGACGTCAGGCGATCAGGTCGGGACCTCCTTCCTCGTCCCGCGCTCGCAAGAGGACCTCGACACCCGCCGCAACGGCTTCAAGCGCTGGGCGGATCACAGCCTCGGCACGCTCGGCCGCACCGGCGACTACCTCAACAGCGCGCTCATGGCGCTCAGCGAGGCGCAGGGGTACTTCGCGCAGGCCGACCCCGCGTACGGCGAGAACGTCCGCCGCTACTACGAGAAGGTCCGCGAGGAGGACCTTCTCACGACCCACACGCTCATCCCGCCGCAGGCCAACCGCAGCGTCGGCGCCGCCCAGCAGGTCGACGGCCGCACCCTCGGCGCGCACGTGGTCAAGGAGGACGACAACGGCGTCGTCATCCGTGGCGCGCGCATGCTCGCCACGATCGGCCCGACGGCCGACGAGCTGCTCGTGTTCCCGTCGACCGTCCTGCGAGGCACGCCCGAGGACGCCCCGTACTCGTTCGCGTTCGCCATCAACTGCGACGCGCCCGGCCTGCGCTTCGTCTGTCGCGAGGGCATGGACTACGGGCGCTCGCACTTCGACCACCCGTTGGCCAGCCGCTTCGAGGAGATGGATGCGCTGGTCGTCTTCGACGACGTCCACGTGCCGTACGAGCGCCTGTTCATGCTCGGCCACCCGCAGCTCTGCAACGCCTTCTACGCGGACACGAGCGCGGTCGTGCACATGACCCACCAGGTCGCGACGCGCACCACCGCGAAGACCGAGGCGATCCTCGGGCTGATCTCGCTCATGACCGAGGCGATCGGCATCGAGAAGTTCCAGCACGTCCAGGAGGACGTGGCGGAGACGATCGTCGCCCTCGAGGTGCTCAAGGGTCTCGTCCGCGCCGCCGAGGCCGACGCGACCCCGAACGAGTTCGGCGTGATGACGCCGGCCTGGGGCCCGCTGAACGCCGCGCGCAACTGGTACCCGAAGGTCTATCAGCGCTTCCCCGAGATCCTGCGCAAGCTCGGCGCCAGCGGCCTGATGACGCTGCCCACCGAGGCCGACATCGCGGGTCCGGCCGCCGGCGACATCGAGGACTACCTGCAGTCGGCGGCACTGACGGGCCCTGAGCGCGTCCGCCTGTTCCGCCTGGCTTGGGACCTGTCGATCTCAGCGTTCGGCGGCCGCCAGACCCTCTACGAGTACTACTTCTTCGGCGACCCGGTCCGCATGGCCGGCGCGCTGGTCGGCTCCTACGACCGCGAGCCCTACAAGGAGCGCATCAACGAGTTCCTGCACCGCGAAGACGCCCAGGTGCCACAGACGGCGTAGGCGTCAGCCGATGGCGGCCGCGATCGCGTTGGCGGCCGCCATCACCTGCTGACCTGCCTGCTCGTCGTCGCGCGCGCTGAGCCACACGGCGCTCACGGCGGCCTGGGTCTCGCCCTCGCCGGTGAGGATCGGCGCGCCCACGCCGGTGGTCCCCGGCAGCAGCTCGCCGGTGGAGTACGCCCAGCCGCGCGCGCGCGCCTCGACGACCGCGTCGCGCTCGCCGGGTAGCGGCGGGCTGCCGGCCAGGATCGCGATCCCGGATGCGGCGATCCCGAGTGGGTGACGCAGGCCGGCGCGGTACGTGATGTGCATGTCGGTCGCGCGCGGCTCGATCACGAGCAGGACGAGTGCCTCGTCAGCGTCGCGGACCGTCAGTGCGACGGTCGCCTCCATCTGGTCGGCGACCCGCTGGAGCTCCGGCCGCGCCACCTGCTGCAGCCGCGAGCGCACGCGGCTGGCGAGCTCGATGAGTCCGACTCCGAGCGTGTGCCGCCCGGCTGCGTCGCGCACGACGAGGCGCTGCTCCACCAGCGGCCCCAGGAGCCGGTAGATGCCGGCCCGGTGCGTCTCCATCTCCGCGGCGAGCGCCGAGACCGAGAGGCCGTCGGGATGCTCGGCCAGCACCCGGAGCACGCGCAGCCCGCGTTCGAGCGTCAGCGAGTGGTTCGCCGGGGAGGCGGTCCGGTCGGGTGTGGCAGCCACACGCGGACCATATCGGCGCGCGTGGGCGGCGCGGTCAGGCGTGGCCGGCCGTCGCAGGCGCCGCGAGGAACTCGTCGGCGAGCGCCTCCACGAGGCCGCCGAGACCGCCGCGCTCCTCCGCGAGCCGGCGCTGGCGGGCGTCGGCCCCGTCGGCCGCCAGATCGGGGACCCGGGCGAGCTCGGCCGCGCACCCCAGCGCCTCCGCGTGCGGCTCGCACGCGCGCAGCACCGTGTCCAGGTACTCCCGCATGTCGATGCGCTCCGCGGCCACCGGATCGACGAAGCGCGCGTGCACGCCGTCGCGCGTCGCGAGGAAGCGGTTCTCGTCGAGCACCTCCTGGGCGTGGATCGCGAGGTCCGGCGCAAGCCGGTCGGTCGCCTCCACGCGCGCGAGAGACTGCACGAGGGCGACCAGCGGCGCGACGCGGTCCAGGCTGGACTGCGCGTCCATGATCCGGATCTCGACCGTCCCGAAGCGCGGCTGCGCCCTGACGTCCCACCAGATGTACGTCGCGTCGGGCATCGTGTCCGTGCGGATGAGCAGGTCGACGATGTCGGCCCATTCCCGGAAGTCGGCGAACGCGCGAGGGATTCCCACGCGGGGGAACGCCTGGAACAGTGGCGTCCGCGCGGACGCCAGCCCGGTGTCGCGGCCCTGCCAGAACGGCGAGTTCGCCGACAGGGCAAGGAGGAGCGGCAGGTGGACGCGCATGCGGTTGGCGACCTGGATCGCCACCTCGGGGTCGGGCAGGCCGACGTGCACGTGCAGCGCGAACGTCGGCTCGCGGCGGGCGAGCGCGCGCACCGAGCCCATGACCGCCTGGTGACGTGCGCCCGGCGCGACGACCATCTCGTCCCACACGGCGAAGGGATGGGTGCCCCCCACGCCCGCGGTCAGCCCGAGGCCGTCCAGCAGGCTCGAGATGTCCATCCGCAGCTGCGCGAGCTCCGCGATCGCCCCGTCGACGCGCTCGTGGACGCCGGTCGTGAGCTCGACGGCGGCGGAGTGCGTCTCGGAGCTGACGCTCGTGCGCAGCGCGTCGGGCAGCGCGTCGAGGACGTCACCGATCGACTGGGCGAGGGCCCCGCCGCGAGGCTGGAGGAGCATGACCTCCTCCTCGACGCCGACCGTGTAGGGCGGCCATGAGCGGTCGGCGCGCCACGCCCACCACGGCTCCTCCGCCGCTATGCCACCGCCTCCACGCCCTGCCATTCACTTGCCTCGTCCACGAACTCCGCGAGGAGGTCGCCCTGCACGGGCTGGGACTCCGAGAGGCTCTCCGCATGCCACTGCACGCCGACCACGAACCGCGCGCCCGGATCCTCGACGGCCTCGATGACGCCGTCCGGGGCCCACGCGACGGCCCGCAGCCCGGCGCCGAGGCGTTCGGTGGCCTGGTGGTGGAACGAGTTCACGTCGATCTGCGTCGTCCCGGCGATCGCGGCGAGCCGTGACCCCTCCGCGAGCCGCACCGCGTGGGTCGGGACTCGCCCCGCCTCCTCCTGACGGTGGCGCAGCGCACCCGGGTGCTCGGTCGGCAGGTCCTGCACCAGCGTGCCGCCGCGGGCGACGTTGAGCGCCTGCATCCCGCGGCAGATGGCCAGGATCGGAAGCCCGCGCCGCTCGGCCGCGCGGATGAGGGCCAGCTCGAAGACGTCGATCTCGCGCTCGGTGGGGCCGAGCGCCGGATGCGCCGTCCGGCCGTAGGTGCCTGGATGCAGATCCGGGCCGCCCGTGAGGAGCAGCCCGTCCAGGCGCGCGACGAGCAGGTCGATGACCTCGGGGAGCACCGGCGGCAGGATCACCGGCATCGCGCCCGCGCGCTCGAGCGACTGCGGGTAGCTGAGGCCGAGTGCAAGCTCGCGCATCGGCGGCTCGGACTGGGGCCGCTGGCGCGCGCTCTCGGGCATGCGCAGCTCAGACGACGTGAGACCGATGAGCGGCCGGAGGTGCGCTGCGGGACGGACTGACCTCACACACGCATTGTGCAGGTACTTCCGGCGGCGTGTGTTGGACATTCGTCGAAAACGCCACGAACTGCCCTGGCCCCCCGGTCGAAGGCCCGCACGCCACGTCCGACGTCGTCGTGGAACCACCCGAGAGTTCTCAGTGGATTCACATGACCGGGCGGGGGGTAACCGCGGCGCATGAGGGTCAGGGGGGTGGTCACCGCGCTGGTGGCCGGGCTGATGCTCGCGATCGGCGCGTGCGGTGATGAGAGTGGTTCGTCCGGGACGGTGTCGCTCGATTTCTGGGCGTACAACGAGCCCGGCGGGACCTTCCGCGCGGCGGCAGATCGCTGCAGCGCGGAGTCCGACGGCCGCTACCGCATCAACTTCAACGCGCTGGGCAACGATCCCAACACCCAGCGCCAGGCGCTCGTCCGCAGACTCGCGGCGGGCGACTCGTCCATCGACATCATGAGCATGGACGTCATCTGGACGGCGGAGTTCGCCGAGGCAGGGTGGATCCTGCCGTTCCCCGACGACGTGGCTGCGCAGATCAAGGAGGGGACCCTGCAGGGGCCGCTGGACACGGCGACCTACAAGGGCAAGCTCTACGGCGCGCCCGCGAACTCCAACACGCAGTTGCTGTGGTACCGCAAGGACCTGGTGCCGAACCCGCCGACCACGTGGTCGGAGATGATCGACATGGCGGTCAAGATGCCGAAGGCGGGGCGCATCGAGATCCAGGGTGACGCCTACGAGGGCTACACCGTCTGGTTCAACTCGCTCATCCAGTCCGCAGGCGGTCAGATCCTCGCGTCGCCGACGAAGGTCGCGATGCCGGAGGGTCCGACGAAGGCGGCGCTGGGCGTCATCGAGAAGCTGGCGAACTCGAAGGCGGCCGACCCGTCGCTGCCGGCCCAGCGCGAGGACCAGAACCGCCTCGCGTTCGAGACCGGCGGCGCGGCGTTCCAGGTGAACTACCCGTTCATCTATCCGAGCGCCCGGGACAACAAGTCGCCGATCTTCAAGGACATCGCGTGGGCGCCCTATCCGAAGGTCGACCCCGACAAGCCGTCGCGCGCGCCGATCGGTGGCTTCAACTGGGGTGTGGGCGGCAACACGAAGCACCCGGCTGAGGCGTTCGCCGCGGCCGCGTGCATGCGCGACGAGGCCAATCAGCGCAACTTCGCGCTGAAGGGCGGCCTCCCGCCGACGCTCGAGAAGCTCTACGACGATCCGTCGTTCAAGAAGGAGTATCCGTTCGGCGACGCGATCCGCACGTCGCTGCAGTCTGCGGCCGTGCGCCCGCGCACGCCCGTGTACTCAGACGTGTCGCAGGCGATCTTCACGACGCTGCATCCGCCCTCGAGCGTGAAGCCGGCCGAGTGGAAGGCCCTGCGGGACAAGGTCCAGAAGGCCCTCGAAGGGGAGGCCCTGCTGTGAGCGACACGACGACCACCGAGACCCCCGCCGCACACGAGGGCGCACGGCGCAAGCACGTGAGCGAGCGCGCCAGGGCGGAGCGGCGCCTCGGGCTCCTGCTCTGCACACCCGCGGCGCTCGTGATGCTGGCGGTCACGGCCTATCCCATCCTGTACGCGGTCTGGCTGTCGCTGCAGCGGTCCGACCTGCGCTTCCCGGACGACAGCGAGTTCGTCGGCCTGGGCAACTACATCACGGTGCTCTCGTCGAGCCTGTGGTGGTCGGACCTCGGACGCACCGTGCTCATCATGATCGTCTCGGTCGGGATCGAGCTCGTGCTGGGCATGCTGCTCGCGCTCGTCATGCACCGCGCACTGGTCGGTCGGGGGCTCGTCCGCACCTCCTCGCTCATCCCGTACGGCATCGTGACCGTCGTCGCCGCGTTCGCGTGGCGGCTCGCCTTCTCCAAGGCGGACGGTGGGTTCGTACCGGCGCTGTTCGGCTGGCAGACCGATCCGCTGACCGAGACGTGGCCGACGATCGGCATCGCGATCCTGGCGGAGGTCTGGAAGACGACGCCCTTCATGGCGCTCCTGCTGCTCGCGGGGTTGTCGCTCGTCCCCGACGAGCTGCACGAGGCCGCGCGCGTGGACGGAGCGAGCGCCTGGCAGCGGTTCTGGAAGATCACGATCCCGCTGATGAAGATCCCGATCCTCGTCGCGCTGCTGTTCCGCACGCTCGACGCGTTTCGGATCTTCGACTCCATCTACATCCTGTCCAACACGGGTCAGAACCGGGATGTGGAGACGGTCTCGATCCTGGGCTACAACCAGTTGCTCAACCAGTTGAACCTCGGCCTGGGCTCGGCGATATCCGTGCTGATCTTCATCTGCGTGGCGCTCATAGCCGTGGTCTTCATCAAGGGCTTCGGCCTGCAGACGACCGGGGAGAGGAGCTGACATGGACCGCAAGGTCGGGCGGTGGGTGGCCGCCGACGCCATCGTCCTCATCTTCGCCCTGTTCCCCGTCCTGTGGATCATCTCGCTGTCGCTGAAGACGCCGGCGACGGTCGCGGACGGCCGGCTGATCCCGCAGGAGTTCGCGCTCGACAACTACCAGG
>CAWIOK010000005.1:0-548170 GCA_963837655.1 uncultured Solirubrobacterales bacterium | reverse complement strand
GCCTCAAGGGTAACGGGGAAAAGACTTCGTCTTTCCCCTTAGGCGATGTGTCGCAGAGCGACACATCGCCGGTTACTCAGATCTGGATCTCGACGGGCTCCTTGTCGGGCGAGCGCGCCTCCCGGCGCTTGCGGCGCTTGTCGCGGTGGCGCTTGACCTGCCGCGCGAGCTCGTCGGAGCACAGGTTCAGGGCGTGGCCCATGTCACGCGCGGAGTCCTGCGCGCGCAGCGTCACGCCCTTGAGGTAGAGCGTGGTCTCCGCCACGCAGCACAGCGGGTTGGCCGGGTTGCGCTCCTCGTGGATCTCCACTTCCAGGACGGCCAGGTCCGAGACCTGGTTGGCGACCTTGCGGAACCGGCGTTCGACCAGCTCTCGAATGTCGTCGGTGACAGGGGTGTTCCGGCCCTTGACCTCGATCTGCATCCGAGGCGCCTCCGATCAGGCGTTGCTTCCCTTCACGGGGATGGTGCTCGTCCCGTTCACACGTGTCAACGCACTACCTCCCTGAGTCGACAGGGATCCGAGCGGGAGGGCGCGCGCCCAGGTCACCGCGGCGACCTCCGCGGCCCCCGCCGCGCGCAGGGCGCGTGCGCACGCGTCGAGCGTCGCGCCCGTCGTGTGCACGTCGTCGACGAGCGCCACGCGCGCCGGGACGGCCCGCCGCGCGACACGTCGACGCGCCCCCGCTCGAGGCGCTCGGAGCGCGACGCGCCGAGCTGGCGCGCACCGGCCCGCGCCGGCGCAGGGGGCGGGCCACCGGCGCGCCCGTGCGGCGTGCGAGCGCCTGCGCGAGCAGCCTCGCCTGGTCGTACCCCCGCGCCCGGGCGTGCGCCGGATGGGCGGGAACGGCACGATCGTCGCCCCCGCGAGCATCGAGCCGGGGACGCCGACGGCGAGGTGGGCTGCCATGACGTCCGCGACCGGTCGCGCGCGGCGGAACTTCAGCGCCGCCACGAGGTCGCGCGCCACGCCCGTGTAGCCCACGGGCGCCCACGCGGCGCTGAACGCCTGGCGCGCCGCGGGACACGCGTGCCGCGCCGTGAGCGGCAGCGCGCAGCGGGCGCACTGCGGGCCCCGCAGCCACGGCAGCGCACGCCGGCAGCCCCCGCACACGACGTCGCCCGCCCTGCGCAGCGGGACCGACACGCCACGCAGACCGGCGGGACGAGGAGCGCGAGGAGGTCGTGGACCATGCACGACACGTTGCCGGAGGGCGCGTTGCACGGGTGTCACGCCCTGCGACAATCCGCGCGCATGTCTGCAACGGCCCTGTCGGCCGCAGCCTCGCCGAACGCATCCTGGTCCTTCAGCCTCGGCCCGTTCATCGTGCTGGCCGGCCTCACGTTCGTCTACGTGCGACGTTGGCGCGCATGCGACGCCTCCGTCGGACGCCTCGCGCTGTTCCTCTCCGGCATCGCGTTCGCGGCCATCGCGCTCTTCTCGCCCGTCGACTCGCTCGGCGAGGACCTGTTCCTCATGCACATGGTCCAGCACATCCTGCTGCTCGACATCGTGCCGATCCTCTGCATCCTCGGCCTCACGCGGGTCCTGCTGCGCCCCGTCGCACGCCCGCTGCTGCAGCTCGAGCGCAACCTCGGCCCGTTCGCCAGCCCCGTGTTCGCGATCACCCTGTACGTGGGGTCGATGTGGGCCTGGCACATCCCTGCGCTCTACGACCTCGCACTCGAGCACCCGCTGGTGCACATCCTCGAGCACACGTTCTTCACCTCCGCCGGCGCGCTGTACTGGTGGCACATCCTGTCGCCGATCCGCAACCGCCACCTCGCCGGCATGGGCCCCGTCGTCTACATGACGACGACGAAGCTGCTGGTCGGCGCGCTCGGGATCGCGCTGACGTTCGCCCCGGAGGCGCTGTACGCGTTCTACGAGAACCAGCCCCGCTACTGGGGGCTGAGCGCCGGCACCGACCAGGCCATCGGGGGACTGATCATGGCCCTCGAGCAGTCGATCATCATGGGCATCGCCCTCGTCGTGCTGTTCGTGCGCGCGCTCGCGGAGAGCGAGCGCGAGGAGCAGCGGCGCGAGCGCTTCGGCGAGGCCTGACTAGGCGGCGACGGGCTCGACGGCCATCGCACGGCGCAGCGTGTCGTGCAGCGCGGCGCGCTCGTCGGCGCTGAGCGCGCCGAAGATCTCGGCGATGAGGTCGTCCGCGATCACGTCGGCGCGGGCGAGCATCTCGCGGCCGGCATCGGTCATCTCGACGACCGAGCGCCGGCGGTCGCGCTCGTCGCGGCGGCGGGCGACGAGCCCCTTCTCCTCCAGGTCGTCGACGGCGGCGACGATGATCGGCGGCGCCTTGCCCATGAGCCTCGCGAGCTCCTGCTGGGAGTCGGGCTGGTCGGTCGCCAGCACGGCGAGCGTCGTGTAGTCGCGACCGTCGATGCCCAGCTCGGCGAGCGCGGCCTCGCCGCGGGCGAGCACCTCGACGCCGGCGCGGTAGACGAGCAGCGCCAGGCGGTCGTTGATGCCGGCGGAGTCGACACCGCAGCGGTCGATCTCGAGGTTCCCCATGTCGCTCATGAGAAGCATCATAGCCGTCAGAATGATTTTGGACTTGAATCATTTTGCAGAGGTGCGTATGGTCCGTCTCATGAATCGTTCCGCGACAGAATCATTCCTCGATCCACGGCGTTGGCGCATCCTCGCCGTGCTCGCCGTCGCGCAGTTCATGGTCGTGCTCGACGCGACGATCGTGAACGTCGCGCTGCCGTCGATCCGCGCCGACCTCGGCTTCGACGCGACGAACCTCCAGTGGGTCGTCAACGCCTACACCCTGCTCTTCGGCGGCTTCCTGCTCCTCGGCGGCCGGCTCGGTGACCTCCTCGGCCGCCGCCGCGTCTTCCTCACCGGCCTCGGCCTGTTCGCGGCCGCCTCGCTGGCGGGCGGCCTTGCCGACCTCGCAGGACCTCCTCGTCGGTGCCCGCGCCGTCCAGGGCTTCGGCGCCGCGCTCATGTCCCCCGCCGCGCTCGCGCTCGTCGTCACGACGTTCCCCGCCGGCCGCGAACGCGCGACCGCGATGGGCATCTGGGCCTCGCTGGCGGGCCTCGGCGGCACCGTCGGCGTCGTCGCCGGCGGCGTGCTCGTCGACGCGGTCGGCTGGGAGTGGGTCTTCTTCGTCAACGTGCCGGTCGCCATCGCGGTCGTGCCGTTCGTCCTGCGCCTCGTCCGCGAGTCCCGCGAGGAGGTCGTCGGCCGCCGCACGTACGACGTCGCCGGCGCGCTCACCGCGACCCTCGGCCTCATGATCCTCGTCTACGCCGTCATCGGCACCGACCAGCACGGCTGGGGCTCGGCCCGCACGCTCGGGCTCATCGCCGCCAGCGTCGCGCTGCTCGCGACGTTCGTCGCCATCGAGTCGCGCTCCTCGGCCCCGCTCGTGCCGCTGCGGCTGTTCGCGAACCGCGGCGTGTCCACGGGCAACGTCGCCCAGCTGCTCAACGGCGGCGCGTTCATCGGGATGTTCTTCCTGCTCGCCCTGGCGATGCAGAGCGTGCTCGGCATGAGCGCGATCCAGACCGGGATCGCCTTCGTGCCCATGGGCGTGACCGCCATCGCCGGCGCGACGCTGGCACCGATCATCGTCGCCCGGCTCGGCACGCGCGTCACCTACGCGATCGGCGCGCTGCTCGGCACCGTCTCGCTCGGGTTCCTCTCGCAGATGGACGCGAGCGTCTCCTACGCCGCGCACGTCCTCCCGGCGATCATGGTCTACGGGTTCGCGATCCCGTTCATCGGCGTGCCGAACACGATCGCGGCGATCCGCGACGTCCCGGCCGAGCGCGCCGGCACGGCCTCCGGGCTGGTGAACGCCTCCTTCCAGATCGGCGGCGCCATCGGCGTCGCGGCGGTGACCGCGCTGGCGACCTCCCACACGACCGCGCTGCTCGCCGGCGGCTCGAGCCAGGCGGAGGCGCTCGCCGGCGGCTACGCGCGGGGCTTCGCGGCGACGGCGGTCGTGGCGGGTCTCGGCCTGGTCCTCGCGCTCGTCGCGACCCCCTCGCTGCGCGTCGATCCCGAGGAGAGCATCGAGGCCGAGGCCGACATGGTGGCCGTGGCCGCCTAACCGCCGCGTCTGGCAGAGTCCTGCGCCGTGACCGCCTGGGAGACGATGCGACTGCCCGCCTCCCCCACGGTCACGGCGCCCGACGGGTCCGACGTCCGGGTCCTCCTCTCCACCGGGCGCGGCAGCTGCGCCCACTTCGAGCTGGCGGGCGGCGCCGTGTCGACCGCCGTCATGCACCGGACCGTCGAGGAGATCTGGTTCTTCCTCGCGGGGCGCGGCCAGATGTGGCTGGCGTCCGGTGAGGACGACGGCGAGGTCGTCGACGTCATGCCCGGCGACTGCCTCACGATCCCCGTCGGCACCCGCTTCCAGTTCCGCGCCCACGGGTCAGCACCGCTCTCGGCGGTCGGGGTGACGATGCCGCCGTGGCCGGGCCCTGACGAGGCCGTCGTCGTCGAGGGGCGTTGGGTGGCGACGGTGGGCTAGGGGTGAGGGCTCGGTCGACCGTGGCGGCGACCTCGCGTGATCGTCCGGTGTGGTCGGTCCAGGTGAGGCGCAGGACCAGCCATCCGGCGAGCTGCAGCGCGTTCGTCTGGCTGCGGGCTCGTCAGCGCTTGGCGCCGATGCGGTGCTGGGTCCTCGGTCGCGGCAGGCGGTGCCGGGTGCAGATCGTCAGGAAGCGGTCCTCCATCATCGACTGCGTCACCGTGGCCTCGGTCAGCAGGTCCTTCAGCGCCTTGGACGGCCGGCTGAGTGAGGGCGTCCTGGATCGCCTCGGGGTCGTAGAGGCGCCGGAACATCGCCTCCCTCAGCGCTCTCGTCAGCTCGTCGTGGTCCAGGACGTGCGCGAGGTCGGCCAGCGTGCGTGCATGGGCTGGTGACCGGGATGCCGCGGTGGATGGTGCGGTCCGCCGGCGCGAGGTCCGTCCACGGTGGCGTCGTGATCGCCGCGATGCCGCCTGGTCGTACTCGGTCGTGACCTCCACCTTGAACAGCTCACCGAGGCGGATGCCCCAGAAGGTCGCCGCGCTGCGATGACTCAGAACGGCGTCGTCGCCGCACGCCAGCACCGCCGACCAGCCACCTGCGCCTCCTGCCCCAGGCCCAGAGTGCCCCACGGCGTAGACACCCCGGTGGTATCCTGAGCAGCCTCCCCGAAGAGGTTCGGGTCGTCGATCGCGTCGGCGCTCAGATTCGAGCTGACGGCTGGCCACCACGCCGTACTGGCGGGTCGCCAGGGAGGCGATTTCGTGATCCGTGCTGAGTAACTCCCGCATATCGGGAGTTAGTCAGCACGACCCGAAACTTCGCCCCCCTCAGCCCTCCAGGACCGTCCCGTCGTCCAGCGCCGCCGGCCCCTCCACCTCCACCGACCCGCGAACGACCACCCCGGCGCCGAACCGCACGTCCCCCACGACCTTCAGCCGCTCCGCCTCCACCAGCGACGGCGCGCCCGCCGCGAAGCGCTCGTCGAAGTCGCGCAGGCGCTTGTAGTAGGCGTCGTCGAGCGACACGAGCGGCGCCGTCCGACCGGCTGTCGGCCAGCACGAGGCGCGCGTCGTCGGTCAGCTCGTACGCGTCGGAGCGCAGCACGAGGAGGTCGGTCGTCGTCTTCACCGGCGCGAAGCGCGTCCGCGGCACGCGCAGCGCCCGTGCGCCCTCGAACACGCCGACCGCCGCGCCCATCGCCGTCTCCAGCTGGACGACCGGCGTCGAGTCGGCGTCGTTGGGGTCGACGGTCTTGCGGTTGACGATCATCGGCAGCCCCATGACGCCGCCGCGCTCGGCCATCGACCGCCTGCAGCGCGCGCAGGTCGACCCACAGGTTGTTCGTGTTGAAGTACGTGTGGCGGGAGATGTCCTGGAAGGCGTCGGCGTCCTCGTCGGGCACCTGCGCCGACTCGCGCAGCACCAGCCCGCCGTCGCGACGTTCGCCGCGCCAGGTGCCCGCCCTTGCGGTCGGCCTCCGTGCGGTCGGCGACCTCCGACAGGAACGGGATCTCCTCGCGCGCGATCCAGGCAAGGATGCGCGGGTCGAGGACCGCGCCGAGGTTGTCGGAGTTCGACATGAAGAGGTAGCGGTAGCCGTGCTCGAGCAGCGCGTCGAGCATCCCCGAGCCGACGAGCGACGGGTAGACGTCGCCGTGCCCGGGCGGCGCCCACTCGAGCCCCGGGTTCGCCGGCCACGAGACGGGCTGTCCGTCGTCGGCGACGATCTTCGGCTCCTTGCTCTGGACGAAGTCGGCGGGGACGTCGGACGTCGAGCCCGGCGACCCGCGCGAGCGCCGCGAGCGAGTCGTCGCGCGTCGCGAACGAGTTCATGAGCACGAGCGGCAGCCGCACGCCGAGCGCGCCCGCGCGCGTCGAGCACCTGGCGGGCGATGATGTCGAGGAACGTCAGCCCGTCCTTGACCTCCAGCAGCGACTTCGCCTTCGTCATCCCCATGCTCGTGCCCGAGCCCGCCGTTGAGCTTGAGCACGACGGTCGCGTCGAGCGCGGCGTGCGCGTCCTCGCCCGGCTCGGGCGAGCTCGTCGAGATCGACGGGAGGTCGCTCAGCGGCTCGATGTCCGCCTCCGGCAGGAGCCCGGTCTCCCCCTCCTGCCAGCGCGTGTAGAGATCGCGGAACGTCTCGATCGCGGCGTCGGACACGTCGTCCGCGCGCATCTTGTCGATGCTGCCTGCAAGCCCGTCCACGGCGCGCGAGCCTACCCAGCGCCGGGAGCCCAGCTGCGCAGGTACTGCCTCCTGGTCGGGGCGCAACGCGTCGATCCCGACGCCGAGGGACGCCAGCTTCAGCCGCGCGACGGCGCGGTCGATCTCGGCCGGGCACCGGCGTGGACCCCGGGGCCGAGCGGCTCGGCGCGCCGCACGAGGTGCTCGACGACGAGCGCGTGGACCGCGAACGAGAGGTCCATGACCGACGCCGGATGACCCTCGGCGGCCGCGAGGTTCACGACGCGCCCGCTGGCCAGCAGGTTCAGCCGCCGCCCGTCGATCTCGTACTGCTCGACGAGCGGGCGCACCTCGCGCACGCGGCCCTCGGCGAGCGCGAGCAGGTCGCCGCGCGCGATCTCGACGTCGAAGTGCCCGGCGTTGGCCAGCACCGCGTTGTCGGGCATGCGCTCGAAGTGCTCGCGGCGCAGCACGTCGCGCGAGCCGGTGACCGTGATGAAGACCTCGCCGCGCTCGGCCGCCTCGAGCGCGGGCATGACCTCGAAGCCCTCCATGCGCGCCTCGAGCGCGCGCAGCGGATCGACCTCGCAGACGATGACGCTCGCGCCCGGCGCCGCGGGCGCGCTGGCGCGACGCCGCGGCCGGTCCAGCCGTAGCCGAGCACGACGACGGTGCGGCCGGCGAGGAAGAGGTTCGTCGCGCGCAGGATGCCGTCGAGCGTCGACTGGCCGGTGCCGTAGCGATCGTTGAACGCGCGCTCGGTCGTGCGCCTCGTTGACCGCGACGACCGGGCACGCGAGGCGCCCGGCGGCGTGCATGGTGCGCAGGCGCACGCAGGCCGGTCGTCGTCTCCTCCGTCGCGCCGCGCAGCGCCGCGGCGGCGTCGGGGAACGCGGCGTGCATGCAGCCCGACGAGGTCGGCGCCGTCGTCGAGCGTGACGTCGCGGCCCGGACGCGGCGAGCGCGGCGACGTGCTGCGCGTACGCGTCGGCGTCCTCGCCGTGGACGGCCAGGACGGTCGCGCTCGGCGTCGCGGCGAGCGCGGCGGCGACGTCGTCCTGCGTCGCGAGCGGGTTGGCCGCGCAGAGCGCGACCTGCGCGCCGCCCACGACGCAGCGTGCGCACGAGCACCGCGGTCTCCGCGGTGACGTGCAGGCACGCGGCGACCGAGACGCCCGTCGAGCGGCCGCTCGCTCGCGAAGCGCGCGCGGATCGACCGGAGGACGGGCATCTGCCCGTCCGCCCAGCCGATCCGTGCCTCACCCTCGGGCGCCAGAGCCGGGTCGGCGATGACCGAGCCGGCCATCTGGCTCCCTGGGTTGCCTTCGGTCTAGTAGCGGTAGTGGTCGGACTTGTACGGCCCGTCGACCGGCACGCCGATGTAGGCGGCCTGCTCGTCGGACAGCTTGCGTCAGCGTGGCGCCGAGCGCCTGCACGTGCACCGGGCGACCTTCTCGTCGAGGTGCTTCGGCAGGACGTAGACCTTCTTGTCGTAGTCGTCGTTCTTCGTGAACAGCTCGATCTGGGCGATCGTCTGGTTCGAGAACGAGTTCGACATCACGAAGGACGGGTGGCCCGTCGCGTTGCCGAGGTTCAGCAGGCGGCCCTCGGACAGCAGGATGATCGTGTGGCCGTCCGGGAAGCGGTACTCGTCGACCTGCGGCTTGATGTTGATCCGCTCGGCGCCGACTTCTCGAGGCCGGCGATGTCGATCTCGTTGTCGAAGTGGCCGATGTTGCCGACGATGGCCTGGTGCTTCATCCGCTCCATGTGGTCGGCGGTGATGATGTCCTTGTTGCCCGTCGTGGTGATGAAGATGTCGGCGGTGTCGACGACGTCCTCGAGCGGTGCGGACCTCGTAGCCCTCCATGAGGCCTGCAGCGCGCAGATCGGGTCGATCTCGGTGACGATGACGCGGGCGCCCTGGACGCGCAGCGACTCGGCCGAGCCCTTGCCGACGTCGCCGTAGCCGCAGACCACGGCGACCTTGCCGGCGAGCATGACGTCGGTCGCGCGGTTGATGCCGTCGACGAGCGAGTGGCGGCAGCCGTAGAGGTTGTCGAACTTCGACTTCGTGACGGAGTCGTTGACGTTGATCGCCGGGAAGAGGAGCTTGCCCGCCTCCTGCATCTGGTAGAGGCGATGGACGCCGGTCGTCGTCTCCTCGGTGACGCCCTTGATGCCCTCGGCCATCGCGCGTGAAGTACGTCGGGTCCTCGACGAGCGACTGCGCGAGGACGCTGGAGGATGACCTTCTCCTCCTCGTTGTCCGTCGTCGAGGGATCCGGCACGGGCCGGCGCCGGCGGCCTCGTACTCGACGCCCTTGTGGACGAGCAGCGTCGCGTCGCCGCCGTCGTCGAGGATCATGTTCGGGCCGCTCTCGCCGTCGCCACCTGAGGCACTGCTGGGTGCACCACCAGTACTCCTCGAGCGTCTCGCCCTTCCAGGCGAAGACGGGGACGCCCTGCGGATCGTCGGGGGTCCCGTTCGGGCCGACGACGATCGCGGCGGCGGCGTGGTCCTGCGTCGAGAAGATGTTGCACGACGCCCAGCGGACCTCGGCGCCGAGAGCCACGAGGGTCTCGATGAGCACGCCGGTCTGGATCGTCATGTGGAGCGAGCCGGTGATGCGCGCGCCCTTGAGCGGCTGCTGTCGCGGCGTACTCCTCGCGCAGCGCCATCAGGCCGGGCATCTCGTGCTCGGCGAGCTGGAGCTCCTTGCGGCCGTACTCGGCCAGGGACAGATCGGCGACCTTGTAGTCGTTCGCGGTCGGAGTGAGGGTCATCCGGCCTCCTTGAGGGGTGGTGGAACTGCGCCAGCGGCGGACAGGAGACGCTCGTGCTTCTCCTGCTCGAACAGCAGCCAGTCGGCTGCCGGGACGTGCTCAGGACGCCTGGCCTGGGCCTCCAGCCAGCTGACTCGATCGCCACGGAGAGGTCGGCGTCGGTGCGCATGCGCTGCGCGAAGCCGACGTCACCGAGACCGATGCCGAAACGGTCGAGCAGCTCGCGCAGCGTGCGCAGACGCTGCAGCTCGGCCGGGCCGTACAGCCGGTATCCGCTCTCCGAGCGGGGCGGTGCCACGAGGCCGCTGCGCTCGATGTAGCGCAGCATGCGAGACGACCATCCGGTCGTCTCCGCGGCCTCCTGGATGGTCAACGCGTCCATCGCGCCAAACCCTACCAGAGTTGTGTCAAGGTTCCTGCGACGCGGCTCAGCGGGCGACCGGCAGGAGGTCCTCGGCGGGCACCGGGTGCCCGAGGAGGAAGCCCTGGGCCAGTGTCGCGCCGTGGCGGCGCAGGTACTCGAGCTGCTCGGGCTCCTCGACGCCCTCGACGACGGTCGTCGTCCCCAGCGCGGTGCCGAGCATGAGCACGGCCGCGACGATCGCCGACGAGCTCGGGTCGTCGGGCACGCGCTCGAGGAAGCAGCGGTCGACCTTGAGCATCTGGACCGGCAGGTCGCGCAGGCGCCCGAGCGAGGAGTGCCCGGCGCCGAAGTCGTCGATCGCGAGCGCCAGGCCGGCGTCGGCGAGGTCGGAGAGCGTCGTGCGGTGCGAGCGCTCGTCGCTGAGGATGGCGCTCTCGGTCAGCTCCGCGCAGAACCGGTCGGGCTCGAGGTCGTAGCGCTCGATGCGCTCGAGGATCGACTCGACGAGGTCGGCGCGGCGCAGCTGGCGCGGCGACACGTTGAACGTCAGCAGCGGCTCGAAGCCCTGCTCGCGCCACAGCGCGCCGTGCGCGCACAGCGCCTCGAGGACCCAGTCGCCGATGCCGTCGATGAGGCCCGTCTCCTCCGCGACGCCGATGAACATCGCCGGCGGGATGAGGCCGTGCTCGGGGTCCTCCCAGCGGACGAGCGCCTCGACGGCGACGATGCGGGAGTCCTGGACGTCGACGATCGGCTGCACGTGCAGGCGCAGCTCGCCCTCGCGGATGGCGCGCCGCAGCCGCGACGTCAGCGAGAGCCGCTCGCGGGCGTCGGTCGCCTCGGCCTCGTAGAACGCGACCGTGCCGCCGCCGCGGCGCTTGGCCTGGTACATCGCGTGGTCGGCGTGCTTGAAGAGCGTGTCGGCATCGGTCGCGTGCTCCGGATACAGCGCGATGCCGATCGACGCGCCGACGTGGAAGCGCGCATCGGAGATCTCGAAGGGCTCGTCGAGCGCGGCGGCGATGCGCTCGCCGGCCGTCCGCGCGGCGCGGCGCGGATCCCCGTCGTCGCCGGAGCCGAGCAGCAGGAGGAACTCGTCGCCGCCCTGGCGCGCCAGCACGTCGCCGGTGCGCGTGAGGTCCGAGACGCGGTGCGCGGCCTCGGCGAGCACCGCGTCGCCGGCCTGGTGGCCGAGCGAGTCGTTGACGAGCTTGAAGTTGTCGAGGTCGAAGTACAGGAGCGCCAGCGAGGCGCCGGTGCGCCGTGCGTGGGCGAGGTCGCGTCGGACCTGCTCCTCCAGGAGCGTCCGGTTCGCCAGGCCGGTGAGGCGGTCGTGGTAGGCGAGGAAGGCGACCTGCGCCTCGGCGCGCTTGCGCTCGGTGCGTCCTATCCCCCGAGCGACCCCGAGGACCCGAGGTGCCGTCGGCCGTTCGCCAAGGGCGTGGGCACGCGTCGCGCCGAGGAGCTCGACGTGCGGTCGGCGCACGCTCCACGAGTCGCCACGTCGCTCTACCACGCTCGCGACGGCGCGCTCGGCGAGATCCGGGACAGCGTCTACCGCGAGCTGAGCCGCGAGGCCGCCGTCCGAGCCCGGCCCGATGCGGTCGCGGAGGCGCCGCGCGGGCGCGTAACCCGGCGGCGTGCGCGAGGCCGCTCAGGCGGCTGCTCGAAGCCGAGCAGCTCGCCGCCCTGCCTCGGGCGAGGACGCCGGCGCCCGGCCCGAGTCGGTCCGGGTCATCTTGACGACGTCGAGCGCGCCTCGGCCAGACGCCGGACGAGGAGCTCCTGCGCACGGTCGCCCGCCGGCCTGGTTCGAGCCGGCGGCACGCACGAGGCCGACCGCCTGGGCCTCCACGTCTCCCGCGCCACCTACTTCCGCCGTGCTGCGCCAGCCACGGAGCGATCCGGCCGCACGTGCGGCCGCCGCCTCCGCCTGACCGCCCTAGCGCCCGGCGAGGTGGCCCTTCAGCGGCTCGATGACGTCCACCGGCGTCGGATCGACGCCGCGCAGGACGGCGAGGTAGAGCGAGACGAGGTCGCCGAGCAGGACGAGCGAGAGGACCCGCTCGATCCGCGTCTGGCCGCGCGACTCGCGCGACGAACGTCGCGGTGGCCCTGCTCGCGGACGAGGCCCTCGGTCAGCTCGATCCGGTCGCGTACGCGCGGGTGGAGGTCCGAGTCGTCGAGGAAGACGGCGGCGAACGCGGCCGAGCTCGCCGGCGCCCGACCAGCCGACGATCTCGTTGTGGTCGAGCTCGGGCAGCTCGCTGGCGAACGCCGGCAGTCTTCGCGTTCTCGTTGATCTGGCGTCTTCCACCGGTAGGCGACCGGCCTCCGTCAGGCCGGCGCCGGCGACGACGGGGATCGTGCCGTGCAGGCCGCGCGCCAGCGACCTTGGCACTCCGACGCGTCGGCGCCGTCGGGGCCCCACTCCGTCGACGAGCCGCTCGAGGTGCGCGGCCGCGACGTCGATCTCCGTGTGCAGCCGCGGGCCCGCGCCGCACAGCCACGGCGACCTCGAGCGCGGCGACCGTCATGTAGGCGACCGCGGCGCGGGGCTGCAGGCCGCCGGCACCGGGATCACCGGCACGTCGTCCTTGCGCGGCCTGCGCGCGAGCTTGCCGCCGCGTCGTGACGACGATGCGGCGCGCGCCGAGCATGCCCGGCCGCCTCGTAGGCGGCGAGGGTCTCCTCGGTGTTGCCCGAGTAGCTACGCGCACAGCACGGTCGTGTCGGGCTGCGTCCACGCCGGCAGGCCGTAGGCGCGGGCCGTGAAGATCGGGCGCGAGGCCGGTCGCCGAGCGCCGCCTTGGCGAGCGCGCCGCCGATCGCCGAGCCGCCCATGCCGGCGACGACGAGGCCGCCGGGCGAGTCCCACTCCTCCAGCCGCGCCGACTCCACCTGCCACTGCGGCGTCGCGCATGTGCTCCGGGATCGCGAGGATGTCCGTGAGCAGGTCGGATGCGTCGACCGCCTCGATGGCCGCGCGGTCGAGCCGCAGCGCCTCCTCGACGTCAGAACCTGAGTGCGCCATCTGGCAGCTCCACCCCCGGGAACACGCGCGCACCGCGCGTGACGACGTTCTCGGCGCCGATCGTGACGCCCTCGCCGAGCACGGCACCGTTCGTCGACCTGCGTGCCGGTCGCCGATCGCGGACGCCGGGGCCGACGATGCAGTCGCGCAGCACGCAGTCCGCGCCGATCTCCGCGCCCTGCAGCACGACGCTGCGCTCCACGGTGCTGCCGCGGCCCGACGCGTCACCCCGTCGCCCAGCACGACGAGGCTCCCGACGTGGGCGCCCGCGGCGATCCGCAC
The DNA here is from genome assembly GCA_963837655.1 of uncultured Solirubrobacterales bacterium. Taxonomy (GTDB): domain Bacteria; phylum Actinomycetota; class Thermoleophilia; order Solirubrobacterales; family Solirubrobacteraceae; genus CAVVSD01. Next base: position 535,002 of record CAWIOK010000005.1, on the reverse strand, counting down.
GCCGCGCTCGACGACGCGCGGGCGGGCACGACGCGGCCGTCGATCGACCGCGTCCTCGGACACGCGAGAGGAAGCCGCTCCCCAGTCGCTCTGCCACCGCGGTCGCCACGTTGCCCTCGATGATGTCGAACGTCGCCCTGCAGATAGCGCTCGGGCGTCCCGATGTCGAGCCAGTACGCGTCCGCGCTGAAGCCGAAGAGGCCGTTGCCGATGAGCTTCGGGCACACCTCGCGCTCGATCGAGCACCGGCTTGTCGGCCGGGCACGAGGTCGAGGACGCTGCGCTCGAGCACGTAGGCGCCGGCGGAGATGAGGTTCGTGTCGATCTGGTCCGCGGGCGGCTTCTCGAGGAACTCGGTGCACGCGCGCGTCGCCGTCGAGGCGCACGAGGCCGTAGGCCGACGGGTCCGGCACCGGGACGAGCGCGAGCGTGCCCGTCGCGCCCGGTCGACTCGTGCTGCGCGATCTGCGCCGTGAGGTCGATGTCGGTCAGCACGTCGCCGTTGAGCATGAGGAAGCGCTCGTCGAGCAGGTCCTCGGCGTACTTGAGCGCGCCGCGCGGTGCCGCGGGGCGACGGCTCCTCGACGAACCGCAGCCGCAGCCCGAAGGCGGAGCCGTCGCCGAGCACGTTGCGCACGCCGTCGCGAGGAAGCCGCAGGAGAGGACCACGTCGTCGACGCCGTGGCCGCGCAGCCACTCGAGCATGTAGACGATGAACGGCCGGTCCACGAGCGGGACGACGGGCTTGGGGACGGTCGAGGTCAGCGGGCGAAGCCGGGTGCCCTCGCCCCCGACCAGGATCACCGCCTGCATGGAGGGGTCCTCACGGGAGGCCAAGGATGCCACGGTGCCGCGCCCGACGCCCTCGTACGAGAGTCCGGCCGCCGTGCACCGCGTCCGGCGTCGAGCGCGTTGCGGCCGTCGACGACGAGCGTCCCGCGCATGCGGACGCGACCTCGCGACCAGTCGAGCTCGTTGAACTCCTGCCACTCGGTGACGAGCACGACGGCGTCGGCGTCCTCCACCGCGTCGAGCGAGCCGGGGCGAACTCGACGCCCGGGATGCAGCCGCCTCGCCTCGTTCTCGGCGATCGGGTCGAACGCGACGACCTGGGCGCCGTCGGCCTGCAGCCGGGCGCCGAGCACGAGCGAGGACGCCTCGCGCATGTCGTCCGTGTCGGGCTTGAACGCCAGGCCCAGCAGCGCGATGCGCCTGCCGACGAGCGAGCCGAGGTGCTTCTGGAGCTTCGCGACGACGCGCCGCTTCTGCAGCTCGTTGACCTCGATGACCGCGTTGAGCAGCTGGAAGTGGTAGCCGGAGTTGCCGGCGAGCTGCTTGAGCGCGGAGACGTCCTTGGGGAAGCACGAGCCGCCGAAGCCGATCCCGGCCTGCAGGAACTGCGGCCCGATCCGGTCGTCGAGGCCCATGCCGCGCGCGACCTCGAGGACGTCCGCGCCCGTCTCCTCGCAGACGTTCGCGATCTCGTTGATGAAGGAGATCTTCGTGGCCAGGAAGGCGTTGGAGGCGAGCTTGACCATCTCGGCCGAGGAGACGTCGGTGCGCACGAGCGGGGCGCCGAGCGGCGCGTAGAGGTCGACGACCGCGTCGCCGGCCCAGTCGCCCGTCGTCGCCGACGACGACGCGGTCGGGGTGCAGGAAGTCCTTGACCGCCGAGCCCTCCTTGAGGAACTCGGGGCACGACACGTAGCGGAAGCCGCTCCTTGCCCTGCTCGGCGAAGATCGCGCTTGATCGCCGCGCCGGTGCCGACCGGCACGGTCGACTTCATGACGAGCGCGTGGTGGTCGGACGGCGGGCATCGCGTCGACGACCGCGTGGACGGCGCTGAGGTCGGCGTCGCCCGAGTAGGTCGGCGGCGTGCCGACCGCGACGAACAGCAGCTCGCGCGCGCTCGAGCGCGTCGGACGAGCTCGCGTCGTGAAGTGCATCCGCTCGCGGTTGCGCGCGACGAGCTCCGCGAGGCCGGGCTCGTAGATCGGGATCTCGCCGCGCTGCAGGCGCTCGATCTTGCCGGCGTCGATGTCGACGCACACGACCTCGGAGCCGAGCTCCGCGAAGCCCGCGGCGGTGACGAGGCCGACGTAGCCGGTGCCGATGACGCCGATCGGTGGGCGCTGCTCGCTCATGAGGCGGGAGAGGTTAGCCAGGTACTACGTGCCGACACGGGTGAGCGACTTCGCGATGTCGCGCATCTGCGAGTTCGTCAGGGTGCGCGAGAGCGTGTTCGACACCCAGTAGACGCCGCGGTCGGTCCGCCAGGCGATCAGGCGCAGCCGCGTGCCGTCGTAGTACTCGTGGTAGGTCCGGCCGCGCATCCTGATGGTGCCGCTCGGGTCGTCGAGGATCGGCGGCGAGCGCCAGTTCGTGCCCTGCACGCCCCAGTACTGGCCGTTCTCCCCCGCGTAGCCGACGATGCGGTACGCCTTGTACGCGTAGCCGGCGCGATCCTTGATCGTGTAGAGCCGCGGGTTGGAGGACTGGTCGGCGTAGCCGTGCGTTCGTGCGGACGGCGGGGTAGTAGACCGGCAGCTTGCCCGCCTTCGTCGACATCGTCGCGACGAAGTCCTCGCCCTCCGTCTTGGCCGCCGACGAGCCCGGGCGCGAGCGCGGCCGGGCGCTCGCCTCTTCGACGACTTCTTCTTGGAGCTCGACGGCTCGTGCCCGAGGTCTTCGGGGTCGTCGTCGTCGGCTTGCGCGCTCCCGCGCCGGAGGACCCGCGCACCTCGAGGAACTGGCGGACGGTCTTCTGCAGGTTGTCGTCGGTGATCGTCACGTACGAGCCGCTGGCGTCGTTCTCGATCCCGGCCGGGAAGCGGACCTCGCGGATCGGGGACTTCGTGGCCTCGTAGGTCAGCCGCAGGAGCCGGAGGATCGCGCCCTCGGAGTTGATGTCGCGTCTGCGTGTAGCGGCCGAAGATCCGCAGGAGCTCCTCGCGGTCGGAGAACAGCCGCCCGACGCCGACCTGCAACTTCGCCTGCTCGAGGTAGCTCTGCTGGCGCGCGGCGCGGACGAAGTCGTCGTCGAGGTGGCGGAAGCGCACGTAGTCGAGGGAGTCCAGGCCGCAGAGGCGCTGGTAGCCGGGCTCGATGTCGATCGTCGCGTAGCGCTCGCCGCCCCCGCCGGCGGGCGGGTTGTTGTCGTTGAAGTAGCGGCGGTCGACGTCGATGTAGAAGCACCCGAGGCGCTTGACCGCGCGCGAGAAGCCGCCGAAGTTCACGTTGACGACGTGGTTGATCGGGATGTTCAGCAGGCTGCGGACCGTCGTGACGGCGAGCTTGGGGCCGCCGATCGAGTACGCGGCGTTGATCTTGTCGACGCCGTGGCCGGGGATCGTCGCCTTGAGGTCGCGCGGGATCGACATGACGGCGGTGGCGTTCTTCTCCGGATCCAGCCGGATGAGCATCATCGTGTCCGAGCGTGCGGCGCCGGGCCCGGCCTTCTCGTTGAAGCGCTTGTCGGAGCCGAGGACGAGGATCGTCTGCGGCTTGCCCGCCTGCACGTCGTCGAGGACGTTCTGCACGCCGCGGATCGGGATCGTCTCGCGGACGAAGGCCTGGACCGTCTCGTTGATCTCCAGGCGCAGGGCGGTCGTGACGACCGCGGCGCCGAGCAGGACGATCGCGACGCGCCGAGCGCGAAGCGCAGGAGCATCCGCCGGCCGGGGCGCGGCGGCGGACCGTCGGCTTCCGACCAGGAACTCACGGGTCGGGCAGTGTAGAAGCCGCCCGCACGGCTGGGACGTCGGCGCCGTTGGCGCTCAGGTGGCCGGGCAGCCGCGCGACGAACGCGCCGAGCGCCTGCCGGTAGGCGTGCAGCGACGCCACCGAGACCCACTCCTCCGGCCCGTGGTGGCCGCCGCCGACGGGGCCGAACTCGACCGCCGGCACGCCGGCCTGCAGGAACGAGACCGCGTCGGAGGCGCCGTCGCGGCCGACGGACAGCGCGTCCCCGCCGACCGAGCGGCCGACCGCGTCACGCAGCGCGAGGACGTACGGGTTCGTCCGGTGCACGATCGCGGGCGCGCGGGTGAAGCACTTGAGGACGTCGAGATCGCCGATCGCCCGGATCTGGCCGAGGATCGCCTCCGGCTCCTGGTTGGGGAGATAGCGGATGTCCACGTCGATCTCGCAGCGGTCGGGGACCTTGTTGAACGCGTCGCCCCCGGCGATCCCGTTCAGGGAGATCGAGGGGCGGTCGAACAGCTCGGAGCTCTCGCGGCTGAACGGCAGGGTCTCGATTCGACGGAAGACGTCGTGGGCCTTCAGGATCGCGTTGTCGCCGAGCCACGGCGTCGAGCCGTGCGCGGCCGTCCCGTGCACCGCGAGCCGGATCGCGAGGACGCCCTTCGCCTGGACGCCGATGTGCAGATCGGTCGGCTCCCCGGTGATCGCGAAGTCGCCCGTGAGGCCCTCGGCGACGAGCGTGTCGGTGGAGCGGTGCTCGACGTCCTCGCTCTCCTCGTCGGGCACGCACATGAAGACGACGCGCACCGCGTGCCTGGCGCGCGACGTCGACGAGCGCGCACATCATCGCCGCGAGCCCGCCCTTCATGTCGTAGGCGCCGCGGCCGATGAGCCGGTCGCCCTCGATCCGCGGCGCGAACTGCGCGCTGTGGCGCCGGCACGACGTCGATGTGGCCGTGCAGGACCACGGTCGGGCCGACCGGCGGGCCGACGGTGGCGAGGATGACGGGCAGGCCGTCGAAGTCGCGCACCTGGTGCTCGATCTCGTGCGATCCGAGCCATCCCTGGACGAAGGACGCGGCGTTGCGCACCCCGTCGGGGGTGGAGGTGTCGTACGACATCAGCCGCTCCGCGAGGGCGCGCTCGTCCATCGGACGAGCCTAGCCAGGGCTCAACGGCAGACGACGGCGTACCGGCAGGCGACGATCGCCGGGCGCTCGACCGGCGCGCCCGCGTCGATCGAGCAGGGCGAGGCGGACGAACTGCGCGTGCGACCAGCCAGCGGCGTCGCGCTGAGCGTGCCCTTGCCGGGCGTGGCGGCGGCGCCGCTGGACGGCGGGCGCCCGTCCCACACCTGCTCGGGCAGCATGAGCCCGGAGCCGGCGGCGGCGGCCATCGAGGCGAGCTCCTGCGTCGCCGGCCGGCCGGACGCCAGCTCGTACTCCCCGCGCTCGCCCGCGAGCAGCGGCCACGCGCGGCCGTAGGTCTCGAACGTGTCGGGCTTGCCGATCTCCCACGGCTCGCCGGTGGACGTCTCGCCGTAGCCGTCGTAGGAGAAGCGGTGCCAGAACGTCCCGCAGGCGCGACGTGACCTTGAGCTGGTCGTCGACGACGCGCACGGAGTTCTCGATGACCGGGTCGCTCGCCGGCTTGACGCCGAGGCGCACGAGGTCGAGGAAGCTCGGATCGACGACGCGGCGCTGGTCGGCGGCGGACGGTCCCGAGTCGCCGACGTTGTAGGTCGTCGCCCTGTTCGGCGCCCGGTCCTTGGTCACGCGCAGGTAGTAGGGGCCGGTGGACAGCGGGCCGTTCGTCGTGGCGGTCCACGCCTGCACGCTGCGCTGCCAGGCGTCCGCGGTCGCCTCCCAGCGCGTGGCGGTCGCGGCGTCGCCCGTCCGGCGCAGGAGGTCGGCCCCGGTCACGAGCCCCGCGATCTCCGCGGCGATCGTCGCGGGCGACCATCCGCGCTGGTTCTCCCAGCGCTCCTGACCGGTGAGCGGGCCGTGCTTCACGCAGGTACTCGCCCGCGAGCCGGACCTTCGCGAGCGTGCGGGCGTCCGTGCGGCCGAGCTGCCAGGCGAGGACGATCGGCATCCCGACCTGGTCCATCTGGATCTCCTTCCAGTGCTCCGTGCCGTCGACCTCGGAGTTCTGCGGGAAGGAGCCGTCGGGCTTCTGCTGGCGGAAGAGGAGGAAGTCCAGCGAGCGCTCCGCGGCGGCGCGGTCGCCGGCCGCCAGCTGGGCGGTGGCCACCTGGTAGAGGTCGCGCGACCACACGAGGTGGTAGACGCCGGAGGGCTTCTCGATCGTGTTCTGCCCCCACGCCCACGGCATGCTCGGCGACGCGACCGACGCGCCGCGGTACGTCTTGTCCTCGCTGGCGGCGAGCACCATGAGCGACGTGTCGTACAGCGCCGCGTAGGGCGCGGCGGCGGCGGGCCGCGGCGGCAGCGAGTCCAGGTAGTCGTGCCAGCCCTTCGCGTAGCTCGCCGACAGCGCCGCGAAGCCCTGCCGGAGCGAGGCGCTCGCCGCATCCTGAGCGGCCTGCTTCGTGCGTCCCAGCCCGAGGGCGAGCGTGACGCGGGTGCTGCGGACGCCGTCGACGCCGCGGAGCGCGGGCCGGGCGAGCAGCGCTGTCTGGGCCCGCCGGCCCTTGTCGAGTCCGGCGCGCAGATCGGTGGACAGGTGCAGCGGGCGCCCGTCAGCGAGCGCACGTCCATGTCGATCAGCACGACGTCGCGCGCGGGGTCGGTGACGTACGTCTTCGTGATGCGCCACGCGCCGTCGCGGGCGGTGACGACCTGGCGCGGCGTGAGGCTGCGCGGATCGGCGGGCGTGACCTGCCCCGTCGCCAGGGCCGACTCGCTCCTGCCGCCGACCTGCAGGTCGAGCGATCGCACGGCCGGCCGGTCGATCCGCGGCCAGTACGCCTCGCCCATCCCGGTCGGCCCGAGCGTGAACCAGACCTTCGAGCGCACGTCGTGCGCCGTGCCGAATGCCTGCTTGTCGGCGGGCTCCCACGTCTCGGCCGCCTCGGCGACGGCGGTGAGTGCGAACAGGGCGGACAGCACAACCGCCAGGGACAGGGGCACGCGCAGCATCTCGACGCGCAGCCTTCCCGGTCGGCCGCATCTCCATCCATCGATGCATACTGCGCCGGTGTCCCCGCGCATGACCGCCGAGGAGCGCCGCGCAGAGCTGGTCGACGCTGCGGTGGAGGAGTTCGCGCAGGCCGGGCTCGCCGGCGCCTCGACGGAGGCGATCGCGCGCCGCGCCGGGATCTCGCACGCCTACCTCTTCCGCCTGTACCCGACGAAGCGGGCCCTGTTCGCCGCGACGGTCGACGACGCGTTCGGCCACGTCCTGCGCACGTTCCAGGAGGCCTACGCGGCCCGCGACCCGGCCGAGCCCGTGCTCCGTGTCCTCGGCCACGCCTACATCGCGCTCATCGAGGACCGCAGCCGGCTGCTGTTCCAGCTGCACGCCTACGCGGCGTGCGGCGACGAGGACATCCGCACCCACGTGCGCGAGCACTACATGGCCATCTGCTCCTGGATCCGCGAGGTCTCCGGCCGCAGCGAGGACGACATCCGCGTCTTCATGTCGACGGGCCTGCTCCTGGCCGTCGGCGCGGCGATCGACGCCCCCGACCTGGCGGGCGACGGAAGCTTCATGCTGCGTGCCCTGGGCAGCCAACCATCTGGTTGAATACGCGAGGACATCGAGTCGAGGAGAGGGACATGAGCGACGCGTCCTACGACGTCGTGGTGGTCGGCATGGGGGGCGCGGGTCTCTGCGCGGCCCTGTCGTACGCCGAGACCGCCAAGGAGCAAGGCCGCACCGCGCGGATCGCGGTCCTCGAGCGCGCGCCGAAGGAGGAGCGCGGCGGGGCGACGCGGTACACGACCGCCCGGATCCGCATCGACGACGACAACAACCTGGATCCCACGTTCGTCGACACCGTCGCCGCCACCCACCGCGACGCCGACCTCGACTACCTCCGCACGCTCGAGCGCGAGACGCCGGCGTCCATCCGCTTCGTCGAGGAGCGCGGCGTCGAGCTCGTCCACTACCCGCACGGCCTCGCCACCGGCATCCACGGCGGCCGTGAGGCGGCGCCGACGGGCGGCGGCAAGTCGATCGTCGAGTCGCTGGCCACGCGCCTCGAGCAGATCGAGGGCGTCGAGATCCACTACGAGACCGAGGCGGTCGACCTCGTCACCGACGCGCGCGGCGCGATCACCGGCATCACCGCCCGCGGCCGCGATGGCTACCTGCTCACGCTGAGCGCCCCCGCGGTCATCCTCGCCTGCGGCGGCTGGCAGAACAACAAGGCGCTCATGGCCCAGTACCTCGGCCCGCGCGCCGCGGACATGCCGCTCATCGCGCCCGGCGTCGCCTACAACACGGGCGACGGGCTGCGCATGGCCACGGCGGTCGGCGCCGGCGTCGCCGGGCAGTTCGACATGGTCCACGGCGAGCCCTACGACACGCGCACGACGCACCCGGACGCGGTCGTCCTCTCCTACCCGTACGGGATCCTCGTCAACGGCAAGGCGGAGCGCTTCCTCGACGAGGGCGTCGAGCCGCTCGACATGACGTTCGAGGCCTTCTCCTACGAGATCTGGCGCAACCAGGACAACGAGGCCTACCTCATCGGCGACCAGTCGATGGTCGAGGTGCCGTACTTCGAGCTGCTGAACACGACGGACAAGGAGCCCGAGACCGCCGACACGCTCGCCGAGCTGGCCGGGAAGCTCGGTCTGGACCCGGCGGCGCTGGAGGCGACGGTGGCGGAGTTCAACGCCGCCTGCCCCGACGCGCCGTTCGACCCGACGACGAAGGACGGCAAGGCGACCCACGGCATCGAGCCGCCGAAGACGAACTGGGCGCACCCGATCGAGCGCGGGCCCTTCGTCGGATGGCCGCTGACGAGCGCCGTCTGCTTCGTGTTCGGCGGCGTGCGGACCGACGCGCAGGCGCGGGTCGTCTCCCCCTCCGGCGTGCCCATCCCCGGCCTGTACGGCGCGGGCGAGATGACCGGCGTCTTCTACCACTACTACCCCGTGGGCACCTCGGTGCTCCGCGGCCTGACGTTCGGCCGCATCGCCGGCGCGCACGCCGCCAACGCCGCCGCACGCGAGGTCGCCGCCGTCTGATGGCCGATCGTTCATCACCGACGAGATGCGGGCGCTCATCGGGGTGCCCGGCCCGAAGCTCACGGCCCCGTACCCGCTGGGGCCGGACGAGCTGCGCCGGTTCGTGCAGGCCGTGATGGAGGGCGACCCCGTCCACTGGGACGACGAGGCCGCCGCGGCGAGCCGCTACGGCGAGGTCGTGGCGACGCCGCTGTACCCGATGCACAGCACGACCCGGCGGGCGCCGGGCACGCCGGACCCGCTCGACCGCGTCCACGACGACCCGGGCTGGGACGGCACCGACCTCGCCGCCGGCCTCGGCGGGCTCCCGCCGATCGACGTCCCGCTCAAGCGGATCCTCAACGGCGGGACCGAGGCCGAGTTCTTCCGCCTCGCGAAGCTCGGCGACGTCGTGAGCGCCCAGTCGCGCTACACCGACATCTCCGAGCGCGAGGGGCGCAGCGGCCCGATGGTCCTCCTCAAGGTCGAGACGACCTACACCAACCAGGACGACGAGACGCTGCTCGTCTCGACGATGACGGTGATCATGCGATGAGCCCCACGTGCTTCGAGGACGTCGCCGTCGGCGACGACGATCGGGCCCCTCGTGCGCGGGCCCATGACGCCGATGCACCTGTTCCGGTGGTCGGCGGCCATCGAGAACTGGCACCGCATCCACTACGACGACCCGTTCGCGCGCGAGCACGACGGGCTGCCCGGCCTGCTCGTGAACGGCTCGTGGAAGCAGCACGTGCTCGTCCAGCTCATGCGCGAGTGGCTCGAGCCGGAGGGCTGGCTCGCGAAGATCGGCTTCTCGTTCCGCAAGATGGACCACGTCGGGCGACGTGCTCGAGGCGCGCGGCGAGGTCACCGAGGCCTACGAGCGCGACGGCCTGGGCTTCGTCGTCTGCGAGATCGGGATCCACAACCCCCGGGGCGAGAACAGCACGCCGGGCACGGCGACCGGCGTCCTGCCGCTGCGCGACGGCCCGCCCGTGCCCTACCCGTTCCCCGGCCTGCCGGAGTAGTGGACCCCATCCCGCCCACCGCGCTGGAGGGCGTCCGGATCGTCGAGCTGGGCAGCGGCATCCCCACCGCGTTCGCCGCCCGCCTGCTCGGCGACCTGGGCGCCGAGGTCGTGAAGGTCGAGCCGCCGGGCGGCGACCCGCTGCGTGCGGCCGAGCCGCGCTCGGCGGACGGCACGAGCCTGCTCTTCGAGCTGTGCAACTGGGGCAAGCGCTCGGTATGCGACCCGCCCGCCCACGGCGCAGCGCTCCTCGCCGGCGCCGACGCCGTCATCGCGCCGCCCGGACGCGCTGCCCGCCCCGCCCGCAGAGCTCGTCGCCGCGCATCCTGCCCTCACCGTCACGACGGTCGCCGGGTTCGGCGCGCAGCGGCCCGTGGAGCGGATGGGCCGCGACCGACCTGATCCTGCAGGCGACCGGCGGGATCATGCAGATCAGCGGGACGTCGGACCGCGAGCCGCTCAAGCACGGGCTGCAGCAGTCGCTGTGGTGCGGTGGGCTGAACGCCGCGCTACGCGACGCTCGCCGCCCACCTCGGCGGCGGGGGCGTGCACGTCGACCTCTCGCTGCAGGAGTGCATCGCGTCCGAGCTCGTGCTCAACGAGGCGCACTACGCGTTCATGGGCGCCGTGCAGGGCCGCAGGCCGCCGGGCGGCGACCCGCTCGCCGGCGAGCCGCTGCCCGACGGCCGACGGGCTCGTGTCGCTGCAGACGAGCGGCCTCATCGCGGCCAAGCGCCTCGCGGACCTCTTCGGCGACCCGCGCCTCGAGGAACCGCGCTTCGCGAGCACCGAGTCGCGCACGCACCACGCGGCCGAGCTGCAGGCGATCCTCGCGGAGCACCTCGCGCACGAGTCCGCGCGCGACTTCTTCCTGCGCGCCTCGCGGGAGGGATACCTCAGCGGCTTCGTGCAGACGCCGTCCGAGCTCCTGGAGTGCCCGCAGCTAGAGGCGCGCGGGGCCTGGCACGCCTTCGACGACCTCCCCGGCGTGCGCTTCCCCGCCGCGATCGCGTCGATGTCGGCCACGCCGCAGCGCGTCCGCGGGCGCGCGCCCGCGCTCGGGGGCACCGCTGCCCGACTGGGAGCCCCGCGCGCGCCGCCCGCGGCGCGAGGCGCCCCTCGCCGGGGCTGCGCGTCGTCGACCTCTCGACGCGTCTTCGCGGTCCCCTACCTCGCCGCGCTCATGGCGGACCTCGGGCGCCGAGGTCATCAAGGTCGAGGCACCGCACCGCCTCGACCAGACGCGCGCGCTGTTCGGCCATCCGTTCCTCGACAACGCGCCGACGGGCGACTGGTGGGACCGCTCGGGCGCCTTCCACGTCGTCAACCGCGGCAAGCGGTCGCTGACGCTCGACCTCGCGCAGCCCGAGGGCCGCGAGGTGCTGCACGAGCTGCTCGCGCAGACCGACGTCCTGGTCGACAACTTCACGCCCCGCGTGCTGCGCGGCTGGGGCATGACCGCCGACGTCCTGCACGCTCGCTACCCGCGCCTCGTCACCCTGTCGAACACGGGCTACGGATCGACCGGGCCGTGGGCCGCCTTCCGGGCGCAGGGCACGAGCCTCGAGGCGACGATGGGCATCTCGCACCTCACCGGCTACCCCGACGGACAGGCCCGCGAAGGTCGGCCAGTCCTACCCCGACTTCGTCGCCTGCTGGAGTGGCCTGGTCGCGCTGCTCGCGGCGCTCGTGCACCGCGAGCGGACCGGCGAGGGGCAGCACATCGATCTCGGCATGTACCAGCTCGGCGTCGTCGTCATGCCCGAGGCCGTGCTGCACCTGCAGGCGCACGGCGAGGAGCTCTCGCGGCGCGGCAACGAGGACCTCGGCGCGTTCGCCGGCGGGCTCGTCGCCCGCAGCGGGCGAGGACCGCTGGCTCGCTGTGAGCTTCCCGTCCGCGGAGGCGTTCGAACGCGCGATGTTCGGCCCGCCGGCGGCGCGGACGCCGATGGCGCGTCGTCGCCGCCTGGGCGCGCGAGCCGCGACGCCGCCGACGCGGCCGCCGAGCTGCAGGCCGCGGGCGTCCCTGCCGGCCCGGTGCTCGACGCGCGCGACCTGCTCACGAGCGAGCACCTGCGCGCGCGCGGCTTCTACGAGCCCGTCGACGTCGGCGGCGGCTGCGGCATGCGTCCCGTCATCGGCAGGCCCTACCGGCTCGAGGGCGCGCGCGTCCGTGGGCCGGCGCCCGCCTTCGGGGAGGCGAACGACGACGTCCTGCGCGGCCTGCTCGGCATCGGCGAGCGCGGACTGGCGCAGCTGCGAGAGCTCGGCGTCATCGCCGACGCCCCGACGGGCGTGCCGACGCTCCCTCGCCCCCATCGACCTCGCGGTGCTGCTCGCGACCCGCAGCGTCACCCGCGTGGACGAGAACTACCGCGAGGTGCTCCGTCGCCCTGTCGCCGTGCGCCGCGCAGGTGGTCGACCAGCGCGGCGAGCAGCTCCTCCTGGCGGCGCGCGAACTCCGGGTCGCGGAAGCTCATCCCGGTCACCATCTTCGCGACCTGCGGGAGCATCCGCGGCATGAGCTCGACCGCCAGCAGCGCGAGCGCGAGCATCTCGGGGTCGAAGCGGCCGTCGATCTCCCCGCGCGTCTGCGCGTCCTCGATCTCGCGGCCGCGCTCGCGCCAGGAGCCGCGGCGCTCCTCCTCGCGCAGGATGTCCTTGTCCCCGCGCTCGAGCGCCTCCCAGCTCAGCAGCCGCGCCCAGCGCGTGGCGACCGGCCCCCACGTGTGCGTCGCCCGGCGCCGGACGCGCTGCACGAGCGTCGTGGACGGGTCGTCGGCGTCGGGGTAGAGCTCCTCGTGGACCCCCGGCCCGATGCGCCCGACGACCTCGTTGTAGAGGCCGATCTTGTTGCCGAAGTAGTAGTAGACGAGCTGCTTGTTCGACCGCGCGGCGCGGGCGATCGCATCGACGCGCGCGCCGGCCAGGCCCTTGGCGGCGAACTCGCGGGTGGCCGTCTCCAGCAGCTTCTCGCGACGCCCTCCGTCTCCGCGCCTGCGTCGTGCGGGCGCGTCGGGGGCGCCCTCGGAGCGCGCCTCGTCCATGCGACCATGCTCGCAGACACACAGGCGCCACCGGCATCAACCAGGTGGTTGACTACAATCGCGCCGACGATGGAGGAGAACCTCGCATGACCGTTCAGACCGGACCCCACGGGCATCGGGGATGCCCGCGCCGACGACCTCGACCGCGAGTACCGGATGCTCATCGACGGCGAGTGGGTGCAGAGCGCCGACGGCGGCACCTTCCGGTGCGTCGATCCGTTCACCACCGTCCCGTGGGGCGAGGTCCCGATCGCCACCGACGAGCAGGTCGACCAGGCGGTGCGCGCGGCGCGGCGCGCATTCGAGGAGACCGACTGGGCCCGCGCATGCCGCCGCAGCGGCGCGCGCCGCCGTCCTGCGCCGCCTCGGCCTGCTCATCGAGGAGCACGCCGACCGCCTCGTCCACCAGCAGATCCGCGAGAACGGCAAGCTCGTCAGCGAGATGGGCCCGAACATCAAGGCGGTCGCCGGCGACGCGCACTTCTACGCGGGCCTGGCCGAGCAGCTGCACGGCCACACGATGGGCGCGCCGTTCCCGAACTTCACGACGTACACGGTCCGCGAGCCGCTCGGCGTCGTCGCCGCCATCACGCCCTGGAACACGCCGCTCGGCCTCCTGGGCTGGAAGCTGTTCCCGGCCCTCGCCGCGGGCAACACCGTCGTCGCCAAGCCCTCCGAGGTCACGCCGACGTCGACGCTGCTGCTCGCCGAGCTCGCCATCGAGGCGGGCGTCCCGAAGGGCGTCTTCAACGTCGTCACCGGCCTCGGACCCACGGGGGCGGCGCTCGTCGACCACCCGGGGGTGGACAAGATCGCGTTCACGGGATCGACCGCGACCGGGCTGCGCATCGGCGCGACGGCCGCGGCGCGCGGCGCCGCGCGTGTCGCTGGAGCTCGGCGGCAAGTCGCCGCAGATCGTGTTCGACGACGCGGACCTGAGCAACGCGGTCAACGGCGTCATGGCCGGCGTGTTCGCCGCCACGGGGCAGACCTGCATCGCGGGCTCGCGCGTGCTCGTCGACGACGCCGTGTACGACGAGTTCGCCGCGCTGCTGTCCCAGCGCGCCGCGCTCATGCGCCACGGCGACCCGCTCGACACGAGCTCGCAGCTCGGGCCGGTCGCGTCCGAGCCGCAGCTCGAGAAGATCCTCTCCTACGTCGACATCGGGAAGGGCGAGGCGGAGCTCCTCGCCGGCGGCGAGCGACCCGACGACGCCGGCTTCTTCCACCAGCCGACGGTGTTCGGCGACGTCCCGCTCGACGCACGCATCGCGCGGGAGGAGATCTTCGGCCCGGTCGCGAGCCTCGTGCGCTTCAGCGGCGAGGAGGAGGGCCTGCGCATCGCCAACGACACCCGGTTCGGCCTCGCCGCGGGCGTCTGGACGGAGAACGTCAAGCGCGCGCACCGCGTGGCGTCGCGCGTGCGTGCCGGGACGGTCTGGGTCAACAACTACCGGCTCATGGGCCACGGCATGCCGTTCGGCGGCTTCCAGCAGAGCGGCCTCGGCCGCGAGCTCGGGATCGAGGCGCTCCACGGCTACACCGAGGTCAAGAGCGTCTGGATCGACACCGGAAACGAGATCGCCCCGATCTGGGGCTAGAGAGGCGGAGCGCTGTGTCCTACCCCCGCGTCCACATCACCGAGGAGTGCATGCGCGAGGGCATGCAGATCGAGTCCGCCTCGATCTCCGTCGACGACAAGGTCCGGCTCCTCGACTCCCTGTCGCAGACCGGCCTGAAGACGATCATGGTCGGCTCGTTCGTCTCGCCGAAGTACACGCCGCAGATGGCCGAGATCGACGAGCTCATGCGGCGCTTCACGCCCGTCGAGGGCGTGAGGTACGTCGCGCTCGCCCTCAACCAGAAGGGCCGCGAGCGGGCCAAGGAGTTCTCGCCGCCGCTGTCGCGCGCGTCGATGCCGCCGGTGCTGTTCACGCACCTGTCGGACACGTTCGTCCGCCGCAACGCGAACATGAGCCAGGCGCAGGAGATCGAGCGCTGGCCGGCGATCGTCGAGGGCACCGTGCAGCGCGGGATCACCGAGGCGGGCATCGCGATCAACGCCGCGTTCGGCTCGAACTTCGAGGGGCGCTTCTCGCTCGAGCAGCGGATGGACCTCTTCGAGCGCCAGGCCGCGGCGTGGGAGGAGGCGGGCGTGAAGGTCACGACGCTGCTCCTCGGCGACCCGATGGGCTGGTGCGCGCCGCACACGATGGAGGAGCAGCTGCTCGCCGCGCGCGAGCGCTGGCCCGACATCCGCAACTACTACCTGCACCTCCACGACAGCCGCGGGCTCGCGCTCGCCACGACGTACGCGGCGCTGCGCGTCCTCGACGACCGTGACGAGATGTTCATCGACACGACCATCGGCGGCGTCGGCGGCTGCCCGTACTGCGGCAACGGCCGCGCGACCGGGATGGCCGCGACCGAGGACGTCGTGAACCTCCTGCACGAGATGGGCATCGAGACCGGCATCGACCTCGACAAGCTCATCGAGTCCGTCTGGCTGCTCGAGGAGATCATCGGGCGCCAGACGCCGGGCAAGACGTCGAAGACCGGCCCGCCGCCGACGGACCCCGCCGACTTCTACGACCCGAACCTCCCGTTCGTGGAGACCCACGAGGAGGCGCGGCACTTCAAGCTCGGGCCGCAGGTCGCCGAGCACCAGGTCCGGCCCTGGCGGGAGCCGATCCCGGCGCCGGCGGTGCCGGCCTAGCGCGCAACGAACCGGGCGAGCTTGCCGGTCTCCGGGTGGCGGGAGAGCTCGGCGACCGCCCGGACGGCGACGACCGGCCCCGGCAGGCCGGCCCCGGCAAGCGCCGCCGCGACGCGGTCGCGCAGATCGCCGACGTCCACCCGGTCGTCGGCCAGCACGTCGAGGTCGACGCCGCCGGCGGTCTGGCGCACCTGGTAGTCGAGCACCTCCGGCGTGCGGACGAGCACGGCCCGGATGACGAGCGGGTGGACCTCGATGTCCTCCCAGCGCAGGACCTCGTCCGAACGGCCCTGCACGCGGACGCGCAGGAGGCCGTCGTCGGCGACGACGACGACGCGGTCGTGCAGCTCGTAGCGGATGAGCGGCTGGACGCGGTTCTCGAGGTTCGTGACGAGGACCCGGTCGTCGAGCACCTCGACGATGCAGGTGTCCTCGGCGAGGACGATCACGTCGTCGTCGGGCGCGCTCGTTCCCGTGAGGCCCTCGGTGGTCGCGTACGTGTCGACGATCGGCGCACCGAGCCCGTCGCGGATGGCGGCGCGCAGCTCCGGCGTGAGCGTCTCGCTCGTGGTCGTGACGGCGGCGGGCGTGAAGTCCAGCCCCGCGTGGGCGAGCCGCGCGATGACGGTCGGGTACCCGAACAGCATCTGCGGGCGCAGTGCGTTCAGCCTGCTGACGATCGCCGGCAGCCCGTCCGTGACAGGCGCCGAGACGTAGCGGTACGGCAGGCCGCCTCCGGCGGTCAGCGCCGCGGCGGCGCCCGTGGGATGGACCGCGGAGCATGCGCCGACCATGCCGATCGTCAGGCCGCCCGGCGGTGCACCGCCTGTCCTGCGGAGGCGTGCCATCAGGCCGCGCGTGAGCGGCCCGATGAACCCGCGGGCGGCGGTCAGGTCGAGGACGAACACGCCGCGCACGCCCGAGCTCCCACCGGACGTGAACGCGATGAAGTCCTCGTGCATCACCAGCGACTCGTCGCCCGTCGCGGCGAGCGTCTCCTCGACGTCCGCCCGGGTCAGCCGGCGGTCGGTGAAGACGTCGTCGAGCTCGTCCATCATCTGCGCCTTCGTCATGACCGGCAGGCCCCGCAGGTCGGTGGGATCGACCTCGGCCGGATCGATGCCCGCGAGGCGGCGCGCGTGGAAGGGCGAGCGGGCGATCGCGTCCCGCAGAAGGCCCTGCAGCCGCACGCGCTGATGGGCCACGAGTCGCTCCCGGTCCCACTCGAGGCGGCCGATGAGCTCGGGGTAGGCGGCGAGCAGTCCCTGCTCCAGGGCGCTGCGCAGCGGTGGGAGTGGGCTGGTGGTGGCGGTGGGCACGGCTCCTCCTAGATGGGCTCCGTGAGTCCGGACACGAGGTCGTCGAGCACCTCGGTGGGCAGGCCGTCGGGATCGGCGATGCGCTCGAGCGTCACACCGGCATCGAGCGCGAAGATGAGCCGGGCCGCGCGCTGCGGCCCGTGGACGAACCGCAGGCCGCCGCGGGCGGCCAGCTCGCCGAGCAGATCCGCGAAGCGCCCGACCCCGACCGCGTGGGCGGCGGCGTAGCGGGCGTTCACCTCCGGGTCGCGGCTCGCTGTGATGCGGAACTCGATGAGCAGCCGAGACCAGGCCGGCGCCTCGTGGGTGCGGCGCGCGTTCGCGTCGAGCAGCGCATGCAGGCCCTCGACGCCCGCGAGCCCGTCGGTGACCGCGAGGTTCTCCGCGGCCCGCTCCTCGATGCGAGCCTCGAGCAGCGCGAGCAGGAGATCCGGCTTGCCCGCGAACTGCGAGTACACCACGCCCTTGGAGAACCCCGCCTCGTCGGCGATCGCCTCCAGCGTCGCGCCCGCGTACCCGCGCTCGAGGAACACCCGGCGTGCCGCCTCGAGGACGAGACCCCTGTTGCGCTGCACCTGCTCGGGCCGGGACAGCCGCGTTGCCATGTGCAGATTAGATACCGTTGGTATCCAAATGTCAATGGTATCTCATTGGTGAGCGACGAACGCCTCGTGCTGGGAGCTCGCGAGTCCCCACAGCCGCGCCATCCGCTCGTCCCCGAGCACCGCCGGGTCGACGCCGAACTCGTCGTGCAGCGCGGTCGCCCATGCGGTCGCGTCGGGGAGGACGTCGCGCTCGCGCACGCCCGGCCCGTCGACCGACAGCGTCCGGGATCGCAGCGTCACGATCCGGTCGTCGTAGGGGCGCTGGACGACGAGCGTCTGCACGAAGGACGACTCCGGCTCGCGCGAGAGGCGCCGGTGGTGGGGCTGGAAGTCGTCGAGGTCCGCGTGCGGGTCGCCGAACGTGAAGTACGCGACCGACCCCCACTCGTGCTGCTCCAGGCGCCAGCCGTCGTCCGTGCGGCGGACGGTCCAGCTCATCGGGCCGGGCGTCGTCGCGCCGTCGACGAGCGGGACGGGATCCAGCGGCCCCTCGCCGAGGCCGGCGTCGGCCAGGTAGCGCTCGCCGTCGACGTCCACCACGAGCGCCATGTGGTTGGGCAGCGCGGCGCCGCCCACGTTCGCGACGCGGCGCTCGACCGTGAAGCCCGCGCCGGCCAGGAGGTCGTGCAGCACGGTGTTGACCTCGAAGCAGTAGCCGCCGCGACCGCCGGAGACGACCCGGTCGAGCAGGTCCGCGGAGTGCAGCGGCGCGCTCTCGCCGAGCTGCACCGCCAGCGCCTCGTAGGGGATCGAGCCGACGTAGGCGCGGTGCAGCTCGTACAGGCCGTCGACGTCCGGGGCGGGCATCGCGGCGAGCCCGATGCGTTCGAGGAGCCTCTCCATGTTGCGAGCATGCCATGAGCGTCTACGCGCCAATTAGACGACCGGCGTGGGAAGGTGTCGAATCCGCGCCGGGCGGTTCGTCACGGAGGCGGACCAGCTCCGGCACCCGGCCGGAGCACCGAGAAGGAGGCGACGACATGGAGTACCTGCTCCTCATCTACGGCAACCCGGCCGAGGCTCCCGCGGAGGCGCAGAGCCAGGAGGCCATGCAGCAGTGGTTCACCTACACGCAGGAGCTCGAGGCCTCCGGCGCGATGAAGGGTGGCAACGCGCTGCAGTTCCCCGACACGGCCACGACGGTGCGCGTCCGCAATGACGAGACGCTGCTCACGGACGGCCCGTTCGCGGAGACGAAGGAGATCCTCGGCGGCTACTACCTGATCGACGTCGACGATCTCGATGCCGCGCTCGGCTGGGCGGCGAAGATGCCGAACATCACGTACGGGTCGGTCGAGGTGCGACCGGTCGTCGTCTTCGATTGACACCCTCCGGCGCGCTCGAGCGGGCCGCCCGCGAGGACGGCCCCCGCGTCCTGGCGACGCTCGTCCGCCATCTCGGCGGGGATCTCGCGCTCGCCGAGGACGCGCTGCAGGACGCCTACGCCGTCGCGCTGGCCACGTGGCCGCGCGACGGCGTGCCCGAGGTCCCCGCCGCTTGGCTCACGACCACCGCCCGGCGGCGGGCGATCGACCGGCTGCGCCGGACCCGCGCGCTCGACGAGCGGCTGCGCACGCTCGAGGCGCTGGCCGAGCGCGACGGCTCCGCGGTGACCCATGCCCACGACCCGACGATGGACGACGACACCTCCCTCACCGACGACCGCCTGCGGCTGCTGTTCGCGTGCTGCCATCCATCGCTCGCGCTGCCGGCGCGCGTCGCGCTGACGGTGAAGTCGCTGGGCGGCCTGAGCACGGCGCAGACCGCGCGGGCGTTCCTCGTGCCCGAGCCGACGATGGCGGCGCGGCTGCTGCGCGCGCGGCGCAAGATCGCGCACGCGCGCATCCCGTTCCGCGTCCCGGCCGACGAGCTGCTCGACGAGCGCATGCGCGGGGTGCTCGCGGTCGTCTACCTCGTGTTCACCGAGGGTCACACCGCCTCGGACGGGGACGCGCTGACGCGGCCTGACCTGTGCGCGGAGGCGATCCGGCTCGGCCGGCTGCTGTGCGAGCTCATGCCCGATGACTCCGAGGCCCACGGCCTGCTCGCGCTCATGCTGTTCACGGACGCGCGGCGGGCGGCGCGGACCGGACCCGACGGCGAGCCGATCGACCTGCGCGACCAGGACCGCCGCCTCTGGGACCGCGACGCGATCGCGGAGGCCACCGGCCTGCTCGAGCGCTCGCTGCGGCTGCGCGAGCCGGGGCCCTACGCGCTGCAGGCCGGGATCGCGCTGTGCCACGACCGCGCGCGCTCGTTCGCCGCGACGGACTGGGGCTGGATCGCGTCGCTGTACGGCGAGCTGCAGCGGCTGCAGCCGACACCGGTCGTGGCCGTCAACCGCGCGGTCGCGGTGTCGTTCGCGCGGACGCCGGAGGCAGGCCTGGAGCTCCTGGACGAGCTGCGCGACGAGCGAGCGCTGCGCGACTACGTGCCGCTGCTCGCCGCGCGCGCGGACCTGCTGCGCCGCGCCGGCGACCCGGACGGCGCCGACGCGGCGTATGCGGCTGCGATCGAGCGCACCGCCAACGCGGCGCAGCGGGCGGACCTGGTGGACCGGCGGGCGCGGGCGGCGGCGGAGGCCCGGTGAGCTCCGCGCAGCCGCATGCGCGGGTTCGATGCCGAGTCCGAACTGTCGGTCAGGGGGTGGAGGGGGGCGGCGACGCCACCGTCGACACCCCGAATCAGCGAACGCGAGAGCGCGGGTGGAGTTCTGCTCGGTATGCGACCAATAGCTCACCCGCCGCGGGAGCACGGGTGAGCTTTCGTCTGGAATACAGACCAAAGCTCACCCGAGCTCGCCGAGACGCCTCGAACGGCGGCGCGACACCCCCCGGCTCGTCCGCCCTCGATGCGCCGTTCGGACTCGGCCGCGCGGCACCGCCGCAAGCCGCGCGGCGCGCCACGAGCCCCTAGCCCACCCCAGCCTCCGTCCCCAGGGTGTCGCGCGTGAGCTTCCCCGGCCACGCGTCGTTGGCGATGAGCTCGCCCGGGACGGAGTCGAACGTCCTCCCGACGACCTGCCCGCGCTCCAGCACCGCCGGGCGGTCGTGGGCCGGCAGCACGAAGCGCGAGCCGTTCAGCGCCTTGCGGATCGCCGCCTTCTCCGCCCGCTTGCTGCCGCCGTGGTTGCCCGTGACCGCCGGGTCGTCGTGCATCACCTGCAGGTGGCGGTGGATGAGCTGGTACTCGATGTCGTAGAGCACGTCGCCGCAGATGTTCGCGACGCCCTCGTCGGTGTCGACGAGGATGTTCATCGACCCCTCGGTGTGGCCGCCGGCGGCCTGGACGCGCACGCCGGGGATGATCTCCTCCTCCGCGACGACCTCGAGGTCCAGGAGCCGCAGCGCGCCGGGATGGTGCAGCCGGTCGATCAGGTGCTTCATGTACAGCGCCGGGTACTGCTCGCCCATCAGGCCCGAGACGGAGTACTCGAGCTCGCGGCGGTTGATGACGACGGTCGTCCCGTCCATCGGGAAGTGCGAGTCGTAGCCGGCGTGGTCGATGTGCAGATGCGTGTGCAGGACGTAGCGGACGTCCTCCATCTTCAGCCCGTGCCTCTCGAGCTGGCCCTCCATCCCCTGCCCGTCGCGCCACCAGCCCTGCATGCCCAGGTTGCCCATGATCGACGGGTCGCTGAAGCCCGTGTCGACCACGATCGGCGCCTCCCCGCCGATGATGAGGAAGCCGAACGTCGGCACCTCCTGCCGGCGCCCGGGATCCTGCGCGAGGACGAGGAAGCTCGTGTCGAGCTCGATGTCGCCCAGGTCGAGGACCTTCACCTCGAGACCCATGTCGTCTCCTCTCGTGCGGTGGTACCGGCGCCGAGTGTGGCCCGGGACCGGGCCCCGCGCCATCGCACGTTCAGACGATGCCGAGCAGCCGCGCGGCGTGGACCGCCTCCGCGCGCGAGGTGACGTCGAGCTTGCGGAAGAGGTTGCGCCCGTGGGTCTTCGCGGTCGCCTCGGAGATCCCGAGCGCGAGCGCGACCTGCTTGAAGCGCAGCCCCGCCTCCAGCGCGCCGAGCACCTCGTGCTCGCGGGGGCTGAGCTGCGGCGCGGGGACCGCCGCGCGCGGCACGAGGTAGGGCGCGAGCATCGGCCCGACGCCGGCCAGGTCGTGGACCGCCGCGGCCATCCCGGTGCACGGCGTGCCGTCGGAGAACGAGATCGCGCCGATCGTGCGGCCCTCCACGCGAACCGGCGCGGAGCCGCCGGCCCGGAACCCCGCCGCCTGCACCACGCCGTCGAGCGGCAGACCGAACGTGCGCGACCGCGCGAAGTCCCGCTCGGCGAACTCCTCGCCGCGAGCGGTCGTGAGGAAGTACGTGCACGTCGCGACGGGCAGCTCGCACCCGGCGGCGAGCAGCTCCGCACCGTCCGTCGCGACGATCTCGAAGCGCCCGGCGTCCGGATCCACCCGCGCGACCGACACCCGATCCATCCCGAACGCGGCGCGGATGACCGCCGCTGCGCGGTCGAGCGGGTCGGGGGCCGGGGTCAGCGCCGCCGTGAGGGCGGCGGCCAGTGCGGGTGGCACGGTCCTAGAACGTTGCCCGCCCGCCGGAGATGTCGAACGTCGCGCCGGTCGAGAACGACATCCGCTCGCTGGCCAGGAAGGCGATGAGCTCGGCCACCTCGCTCGGGCTGGCCGAGGCGCCCCATCGGGATCTTCTCGACCATGTAGTCGATGTGCTCCTGGGACATCTGGGAGAGCATCGGCGTCGCGATCACCGCCGGCGCCACGGCGTTGACGAGCACGCCGGACGTGGCGAGGTCCTTGCCGAACGACTTCGTCATCCCGATGACCGCCGCCTTGGACGCCGAGTACGCGGCGGCCATCGGGTTGCCCTCCTTGCCCGCGATCGAGGCGACGTTGACGATGCGGCCGCTGCCGCGCGGAGCCATGACCCGCGCCGCCTCGCGGTTGAAGTAGAAGACCCCGTCGCAGTTCAGCGCGAACACGCGCCGCCACTCGTCGTCGGTCACGTCGACCGTGCGCAGCGAGTCGCCGGCGGTGCCGGCGCAGCACACGACCGCGTCGATCGGCCCGACCTCGCGCTCGACGCGCGCGACGGCGTCCGCCACCGACGACGAGTCGGTCGCGTCGCCCTCCACGGGCACGGCGCCGTCCGGCGAGCCGCTCGCGTCGAGGTCGAACGACGCCACCTTCGCGCCGCGCGCCAGCAGCAGCTCGCCGACCGCCTGGCCGATGCCGCGCCCGCCACCTGTGACGAGCGCGACCTTGCCGTCGAATTCGCCCATCAGTGGGACCACTTAACCTCCACGTGGGTCGCGCCGCCCTCGGACAGGAACAGGTCGCGCTCCTTGTCCGGGACGTGGTCGAGCGGGACCGGGGCGAGCGCCTCGAAGAACGTCACCCCGTGCTCGGAGTACAGCTCGTGCTCGATGCCGCGGTTCACGCACACGACGTCCCCGGGGCCGAGGTCCCGCGTCTCGTCGCCGATCGTCATCCGGACCGAGCCCTCGACGACCGCCATGAGCTGCTCGGTCTGGTCGTGGGCGTGGCGCGGGACGGTCTTGCCCGGCTGGTAGACGACCCGGCACATGAGCACCTGGTCGCCGCCGATCGCATGGATGTTGACGCCGTCGACGAACTCGTAGGACGGGACGTCGTTCCAGGTCGAGAAGCCGACGGACTCAGGCATCGACGCCCCAGTACGCCTGGCCGCCGTCGGTGCTGAGGGTGGCCACGGAGATCTCCTCGTCGAAGATCACGCGCTTGCCGTCACGCCGCGGCTCGCTCTTGGACTCCAGCGC
This sequence comes from uncultured Solirubrobacterales bacterium, assembly GCA_963837655.1. Taxonomy (GTDB): domain Bacteria; phylum Actinomycetota; class Thermoleophilia; order Solirubrobacterales; family Solirubrobacteraceae; genus CAVVSD01. The sequence continues at coordinate 511,667 of CAWIOK010000005.1, read as the reverse complement.
CCTGAGCACGCGCTCGGGCGTCGCGGGCATCTCCGTCACCCAGATGCCGACGGCGTCGTGGATCGCCGAGGCGATCGCGGGCGGCTGGGCGTTGTTGGCCATCTCGCCGATCGCCTTGGCGCCGAACGGGCCGTCCACCGAGGGGTTCTCCAGGATCACGTTCTCGATCTCCGGGAAGTCCTCCATCGCGGGCGCGAGGTAGGAGCCGAACTGCTCGCCGCGGTGGTCGACCTACGGGTAGTACGGGTAGCAGTTCTCCAGCAGCCCGAGGCCGAGGCCCATCATCGCGCCGCCCTCGATCTGCCCCTCGACGAGCGTCGGGTTGATCGCGCGGCCGACGTCGTAGACCTGGAGCATCTTCAGGACCGTGGTCTCGCCGGTCTCGTCGTCGACCTCGACGTCGATGACGCACGCCGCGTACGAGATCGCCGAGTGCGGCTCGACGGTCACCGAGCCGTCGTCGTCGTCGACCTCGGCGAGCGGCTTGAGCGCCGTCCCGTTGCCGGTGATGAGCTCGCCGTAGACGTACGTCGCGGCGCCCGCGACGTCGGGCACCGAGATCTTGCGGTCCGGAGCACCCTTCGCGAGGACCTCGCCCTCGACGATCTCGAGGTCGTCCGGGGCGATCTCGAGCTCCTTGGAGGCGATGTCGAGGATCCGCTCCTTCGCCTTCTCCGCCGCGTAGCGCACGGCGTTGCCGCCGATGAACGTGCCGCGCGAGGCGAACGTCCCGGTGCAGACCGCCGACGAGTCGGTGTTCGAGTTGTCCATCGTGACCCAGTCGAACGGCACGCCGAGCGCGTCCGCGACGATCTGCGTGTGGACGGTCTTCGAGCCCTGGCCGATGTCCACCGTGCCGGCGAAGACGTCGACGCGCCCGTCCGGCTTGAGCTTGATCCAGGCCTGGCTGGGGTCGCCGTTCTGGTTCATGCCCGTCGGGTACTCGATCGTCGCGAAGCCGCGACCGCGATGCTTCGCCATCAGGCCCCTCCTCCGTTCGCGCCGCGGTACACCGTGAGGTCCTCGCCCTCCGGCGCCTGCTGGTCGACGAGGTGCTCCGGCAGCAGGTCGCCCGTACGGCGCTCGGACGTCATCGCGCGGTAGTCCGCGCCGAGCTCGATGCCCGGCGGCCTGCGCCGCGGCGAGCGTCACCGGCACCGTCGAGGGGTCGTGCATGACGACCCGGTTGCCCGTCGTGTCCCCGACGCGGTTGGCGTTCTTGAGCCGCAGCTCGAACGGGTCCATCCCGATGACCTTGGCCACCCTGCTGAGGTGCATCTCCGTCGCCAGCGACACGGACGTGACGCCGAAGCCGCGCATGGCGGTGGTCGGCACGCGGTTGGTGAACATCGACGAACCCGTCGAAGCGCAGGTTGGGGATCGTGTACGCGCCGGTGTGGTGGAACGCGTGCTTCGTGAGCCCGTAGGGCGAGAAGCGGGCGTACGCGCCGGCGTCGTGCAGCGTCAGCATCCGGCGGCCGAGGATCCAGCCGTCGTTCGTCACCGCGTCGCGGATCTCGACGTGCCACGGCGCACGGGTCGACGAGACGAGGAACTCCTCCTCGCGGGTGAAGCGCCACTTCACCGGCCGCTTGGACTTGATCGCCAGCAGCGCGCAGATCGTCTCCGTCGCCGTGTCGACCTTGCCGCCGAACCCGCCGCCGACGGTCCCGCCGACGAACTTCAGCTTGTTCAGCGGCCACCGCAGGTGCGCCGCGACGACGCCCATGGAGAAGTACATGGCCTGCGTGCAGGAGTAGATCGTCAGCCGGCCGTTGGCCTCGGGCACGACGAGCGAGGTCTGCGTCTCCATCGGGACGTGCTCGATGGCCTGCGGGCGGTAGACGCCCTCGACGATGACGTCGGCCTTGTCGAACGCCGCGTCGATGTCGCCCTTGCGGACGCGCCGGTGGTTGTGCGGCCCGAAGTGCGGATAGATCGCGCCCCACTGGTGGAAGCTGTCGGCGCCCGGATCCGCCGCGGTGCGGATGTCGAGGACCGGCTCGCGCTCCTCGAAGGTGACCTCGATCGCGTCGACGGCGGCCTGCGCGGCCTCCTGGGTCGTCGCCGCCACGGCGCCGACGACCTGCCCCTTCCAGCGCACCTCCTCCTCGGCGAGCAGCGGCTCGTCGGCGGGGACGCCGAGCGCCTCGAGGTGCCCGTAGACGTTCTTGCGGGACGTCCTTGGCCGTCACGATCGCGTACACGCCGGTCATCGACTCCGCCTTGGACGTGTCCATCGACGTGATGAGCGCGCTGTGGTGCGGCGAGCGCAGCGCCTTGACCCACAGCGTCCCGTGGACGCGGACGTCGTCGACGTACTGCGTCTGGCCCTTGACGTGGCCGAGGCCGTCGTAGCGCGGCAGCCGTGCGCCGATCGCCTTCATGCCGGCGCTCCCTTGGTCGGCGCGCCGCCTTCCGGCTCCCCGCCGGTGGACGCGAACGCGGGCTCGTTCCGACGGACCCCTCGCCGCGCGAGGCGGCGGCGACGGCGTCGAGGATCTTCGCGTAGCCGGTGCAGCGGCAGACGTGGCCGCTGAGCGCTTCGATGATCTCGTCGCGGTCACTTCTCGCCGTCGCCGACCAGCGCCTCGGCGGCCATGACGAAGCCCGCGGTGCAGAACCCGCACTGCGCGGCGTAGTGCTCGTGGAAGGCGGCCTGGACCGTCGAGAGCTCCTCGCCCTCCGAAGGCCCTCGACCGTCGTGATCTCCGCGCCCTCCACCGCCGCCAGCGGCAGGAGGCACGCGCGGCGCGGGCGACCGTCGACGTGGACCGTGCAGGCGCCGCACCCGCCCTGCTCGCATCCCGCCTTCGGGCTGGTGACGTACAGCTCCTCACGCAGCACGTTCAGCAGCGTCGTGAGCGGCGGCGAGACGACGTCGTGCCGCACCCCGTTGACCGTGAGTTCCATCGTGCTCCTCTAGTCGAGCTGGGTCAGTGCGTCGCGGACGAGGACCGGCAGCACCTTGGCGCGATACCAGCCCGACGCGAGCGCGTCGTCGTGGGGGGTGACGTCCTCGAGCGCGCGCTCCGCCGCCGTGGCCGCATCCGCGCCGCCGGCGACGGCCGCCTCGCAGGCGCGCAGCCGGACGGCGCGCGGGGCGGCGCCGGAGACGGCGATGCGGACCTCGCCGTCGACGCGCGCGGCGCAGACGCGCATGACGGTGTACGCGTGGGCGTGCGGGCGACGGACCGTCGCGGTCGCCGCCGCCTCGGGCTCCGCCACGGAGATGTCGAGCACGAGCCGTCCGCCGTCGGAGGCGAGCACGTCCTCGACGGGGTCGGTGCGCTCGCCGCCGGCGCCGGCCGAGCGGACCTGCGCGTCCAGCACGAGCAGCGCGGCCTGCAGGTCGCCGCGCGGGCTCTCGACGCCCGGCGGGGCGCAGAGGTTGCCGCCGATCGTCGCCTGCTCGCGGATCTCGATGTCGGCCACGCGCCGTGCGCACGTGCCGAGCGGCTCGACCGCGTCGGACAGCTCGGCGAGCGTCGTGCCTGCGCCGATGACCGTGCGGCCGCCCTCGCTGCGGATGCCCGACATGCCCGCGTTGCCGATGAGGACGACGCGCTCGGCGTCGCGCCTGCGGTGCGTGATGTCGGGCATGACGATCGTGCCGCCGGCCACGACGGTCACGCCCGCGCCGTCGCCGAAGGCCTCGATCGCCTCACCCGCTGAGGCAGCGACGATGACCTCCGCCGCGCCGATGGGACTCCCCCCCATGCAACCCTCCTGAGCCTTAGTCAGACCGGTCGATCGCGGTTATACACCTTCGTCGTCGGGGAGGCGAACGATTATCGATAATCCGCTTCGTCACAGCATGGGTAGGGTGGCCGCGTGAGCGAGAGCATGGGATTCGGGTCCGTCGACGAGCTCGAGGACGCCCTCCTGGGCCAGGCCTACCTGCCCCAGCGCGGCCTCTCCACGGCGCTGTACCTGTCGCTCGTCATCGGCAAGCCGCTGCTCCTCGAGGGCGAGGCCGGGCGTGGGCAAGACGGAGCTCGCCAAGTCACTCGCGCGCGCGAGCGGCGCCCGGCTGATCCGCCTGCAGTGCTACGAGGGCCTCGACGTCTCGCACGCGGTGTACGAGTGGAACTACGCGCGCCAGCTCCTGCACATCCGCGCCGCGCAGGAGGGCACCGTCGACGAAGGGGAGCTCTTCGGCCCCGAGTTCCTCATCCGCCGCCCGCTGCTGGAGGCGATCGCTTCCGACGACCCGGCCGTCCTGCTCATCGACGAGATCGACCGCGCGGACGACGAGTTCGAGGCCTTCCTCCTGGAGGTCCTCTCCGACTTCCAGATCACGATCCCGGAGATCGGGACGATCACCGCGAAGCGCCGGCCCGCCGTCATCCTCACCTCCAACCGCACGCGCGAGCTGCACGACGCCCTCAAGCGGCGCTGCCTCTTCCACTGGATCACCCACCCGTCGCTCGAGCGCGAGATCGAGATCGTCCGCCTGAGGGTGCCTGGCGTGCCGGAGCGCCTCGCCGCCGCGACCGCGGCGTTCGTCGCCGGGCTGCGCGACCTCGATCTGGCGAAGGCGCCGGGCGTCGCGGAGACGATCGACTGGACGCAGGCGCTCGTCGCGCTCGGCTGCGAGGAGCTCGACGCGACCGTCGTCGAGCAGACGCTCGGCGCCGTCCTCAAGCACCACGAGGACCTCGAGATGCTGCGCGACGAGACGATGCTCGCGCTGCTCGGCCAGGCGCGGGCCGCGGCCGCCTAGACCACGCCGTGAGCGAGGCGCTCACCCGGCACATCGTCACGTTCGGCCGCGTGCTGCGCGAGGCCGGGATGGAGGTCGGGCCGGGCCGCGTGTCCGACGCGCTGCGGGGGCTCGACCACCTCGACATCACCTCCCAGGAGGACGTCTACTGGGCGCTGCGCACGACCTTCGTGGCGCGGCGAGAGGACCTCGCGACGTTCGACCGCGCCTTCGACGTCTGGTTCCTGCGCCGCGCGGGCCGGGTCGCGCCGCCCCGCGAGGCCGACCCGCGGACGATGCACTAGAGCGCGCGCCGGATCCGCCGCGACCCGCAGATGGGCCGTGAGGCCGCGCCCGCCGAGGGCGAGCCGGACTCCATCGGGCACAGCGCCCACGAGGTCCTGCGCGAGAAGGACTTCGCGTCGATGACGCCGGAGGAGTTCGCCGCCGCACGCCGGCTCATCGCCCAGCTCGCGGTGCGCCGGCCCGTGCGGCGCTCGCACCGGCTGCGCCGCGACCGCCGCGGCCGCATCCTCGACATGCGGGCGCTGGCCCGCGACGCGATCGCGACCGGCGGCGACCCGATCCGCCGCAGCTACCGTCGCCGCGCCGAGACGCCCCGCAAGCTCGTCGTCCTCTGCGACGTGTCCGGGCTCGATGGAGGCCTACTCGCGCGCGCTGCTGCTCTACCTCCACGCCATCCTCCGGCTCGGCCGCGGCGCCGAGGTCTTCGCCTTCGGCACGCGGCTCACGCGGCTGACCCGCGAGCTGCAGACCCGCGACCCCGACCTGGCGCTCGAGCGCGCCGCGCGGCGCGTCGTCGACTGGGCGGCGGGCACGCGGATCGGCGCGTCGCTGAAGGAGTACAACGACGTCTGGGGTCGGCGTGCGCTGACGCGCGGCGCGATCGTCCTCATCGCCTCCGACGGCTGGGAGCGCGACGACCACGAGCTCGTGGAGCGCGAGATGCGGCGCCTGCACCGCGCGGCGTACGCGGTCGTCTGGGTGAACCCCGTGAAGGGCAGCCCCGACTACCAGCCGCTGGCCGCCGGGATGCGCGCGGCGTTGCCCTCGATCGACCGGTTCGTCGCGGGCCACAACCTCGCGAGCCTCGAGGCGCTGGGCGAGCTGCTGGCCGGGATCGAGCGACGCCACGACGGCTGACGCCGTGCACGTGTTACGTTCGCGCCCAGGGGGAGCGGTATCGATAACCGAGCAGAGGGGTGGGCCGATGGCAATCCGGGTCAACGCGCCGGCGTTCCGAGATCTCGTCGACGAGGACGCCGAGCTCGAGCAGCTCGGTGACGGGTGCACCTTCACCGAGGGGCCGCTCTGGAACCCCGACGGGAACTTCCTGCTCTTCAGCGACATGCCCGGCGACGTCCGCCGCCGGTGGGACGAGGGGCAGACCGGCTTCACCGAGGTCGCCAACCCGTCCAACAAGGGCAACGGGATGACCTTCGACCTCGAGGGCCGGCTCGTCGTCTGCGAGCACGTCACGAGCTCGCTGGTGCGCATGGACCCCGACGGCTCCGGCAGCGGCCGCGAGGTCCTCGCCTCGCACTACGAGGGCTCCGAGCTCAACAGCCCGAACGATGTCGTCGTCAAGAGCGACGGCGCGATCTACTTCACCGACCCGACGTACGGGCGGATGCCGGGCTTCGGGCTCGAGCGCGAGCAGGACCTCGACTTCCAGGGCGTCTACCGCATCGCGCCCGGCGGCGGCGACCCGCAGCTCGTCGCCGGCGACTTCGCCCAGCCCAACGGGCTGTGCTTCTCGGTCGACGAGTCCCAGCTCTACATCAACGACACCGACAAGGCGCACATCCGCGTCTTCGACGTCGCGGCCGACGGCACGCTGGAGAACGGGCGCGTCTTCGCCGAGAACATCGGGACCGGGAGCCTCGAGGTCGGCGACCTCGTCGACGGCATGAAGCTCGACGAGCGCGGCAACGTCTGGGTCACCGGCCCGGGCGGCGTCTGCGTGTTCGACCCGCAGGGCGAGCACATCGGCACCGTCGAGGTCCCCGAGCCGGTCGGCAACCTGAATTGGGGCGGCCCGGATTGGAACTGGCTGTTCATCCCCGCGACGACGTCGGTGTACCGCGTGCAGTGCAAGGTCGCCGGCAACCGACTCCCCTACATGAGGTGACCACGTGAGCGAGACCCCTCTCTCGCTGGACGCCGGGCGCTCGCGCGCTCGTCATCCAGGACATGCAGAACGACGTGATCATCGAGGGCGGCGCGTTCGCCGACTCCGGCGCGCCCGCGCACGCGACGTCGCAGAACGCCGTCGCCAACGTCGCCGACCTCGCCGCCGCGTGCCGCGCTGCCGGGGTCCCGGTGATCCACGTCTGGTTCATCGTCGAGCCGGGCGCGCCCGGACTGAGGCAGAACGCCCCGCTGTTCCAGGGCGTCCTCGGCGCCAACGCCCTCGTCCGCGGCAGCTGGGGCGCGGCGCCCGCCGAGGGCCTCGAGCCCCAGGACGGCGACCACGTCGTCGAGAAGATGCGGATGAACGGCTTCTACGAGACGCGCCTGGACATCCTGCTCCGCGGACTCGGCGCCGATCAGCTCGTCATCACCGGGGCGTGGACGAACATGTCCATCGAGCACACGGCGCGCCACGGGGCGGACGCCGGCTACGAGGTCGTCGTCGCGTCCGACGGCACGTCGACGACCGGTGAGGAATGGCAGGACGCGGCGCTGAACTACGCGATGACGAACGTCGCGACCGTCGCGACCTGCGCGGAGATCAAGGCGGCTTTGACATGACGACGCAGATCGACCTCCTGGAGCGCCAGGCCTACATCGACGGAGCGTGGGTCGACGCCGACTCGGGCGAGACGTTCGCCGTCGTCAACCCGGCGAGCGGCGAGACCGTCGCCGACGTCCCGCGCATGGGGACGGACGAGACCCGTCGCGCCATCGAGGCCGCCCAGGCCGCGCTTCCCGGCTGGCGCGGGATGGTGGCGAAGGACCGCGCGCGGATCATGCGCCGCTGGGCGGACCTCATGATGGACAACCAGGAGGCGCTCGCCGCGCTGCTCACGACCGAGCAGGGCAAGCCGATCGCCGAGTCGCGCGTCGAGATCGCCTACGCGGCGAGCTTCTTCGAGTGGTTCGGCGAGGAGGCCAAGCGCGTCTACGGCGACACGATCCCGACCTACATGCAGGACCGCCGGATCGTCGTCACCAAGGAGCCGGTCGGCGTCACCGTCGGCATCACCCCCTGGAACTTCCCCGCGGCGATGCCGACCCGCAAGGCCGCGCCCGCGCTCGGCGCCGGCTGCACGATGGTCCTCAAGCCCGCCGAGCAGACGCCGCTCACCGCGCTGGCGATCATGCGCCTGGGCGAGGAGGCCGGGCTGCCGCCCGGCGTCATGAGCGTCGTGACCGGCGACGCCGACGACGCTCCGGTCATCGGCAGGGAGATGACGTCGAACCCGATCGTCCGCAAGCTCGGCTTCACCGGCTCGACGGAGATCGGCAAGCTGCTCATGGCCCAGTGCGCGGCGCAGGTCAAGAAGGTCTCCCTCGAGCTCGGCGGCAACGCCGCGTTCATCGTCTTCGACGACGCCGACCTCGAGGCGGCGATCGAGGGCGCGCTGATCTGCAAGTACCGCAACTCCGGCCAGACCTGCATCTCCGCGAACCGCATCTACGTGCAGGACCCGGTCTACGACGACTTCGTCGCCGCGTTCACCGAGCGCGCCTCGAAGCTGAACGTCGCCGACGGGTTCAGCGACGGCGTGAACGTCGGGCCGCTCATCGACCAGCAGGGCTTCGACAAGGTCGTGCGCCACGTCGGCGACGCGCGCGATCGCGGCGCCGAGCTGCTGCTCGGCGGCTCGCCCCACGAGCGGGGCGGGCAGTTCTTCACGCCCACCGTGTTCGCCGGGGTCACCGACGAGATGGCGATGAGCTACGAGGAGACGTTCGGGCCGGTGGCCGGCATCACCCGCTTCACCACCGAGGAGGAGGCCGTCCGCAAGGCCAACGACACGCCGTACGGCCTCTCGAGCTACTTCTACTCCCGCGACATGTCGCGCATCTGGCGCGTGTCCGAGCAGCTCGAGTACGGGATCCTCGGCATCAACACCGGAGTCATCTCGACCGAGGTCGCGCCGTTCGGCGGCATGAAGGAGTCGGGCATCGGCCGCGAGGGCTCGAAGTACGGCATCGACGACTGGCTCGAGACGAAGTACCTCTGCATGGCGGGGGTCTGATGACGGAGCAGGTCGCCATCGTCACGGGCGGCGCGAAGGGCATCGGGAAGGCCATCGCGGACCGGCTGGCGCAGGACGGCATGCGGATCGTGATCGCCGACCTGCAGGGCGCCGAGGAGGCGGCGGCGACGTACCCGGGCGGCGTGGGCCTGACGGTCGACGTGGCGTCGGAGCTCGACGTCGAGCGCATGGCGGCCGAGGTCGAGGAGCGCTGCGGCCGCATCGACGTGCTCGTGAACAACGCCGGCCTCTACGCGTCGCTGGAGATGCGGTCGTTCAGCGAGATCCCCGTCGAGGAGTGGCGGCGGGTCATGGACGTCAACGTCCTGTCGATGTTCCTCACCTGCCGCGCGGTCGTTCCCCGGATGAAGGGGTCGGGCGCGGGCGGATCGTCAACATCTCGTCGGGGACGCCGTTCCGCGGCGTCCCGTTCCTCCTGCACTACGTCACGAGCAAGGGCGCGATCGTCGCCTTCACCCGCGCGCTGGCCAAGGAGCTCGGCGGCGAGGTGCGGGTCAACTGCGTCGCACCCGGCTTCACGATGAGCGACGGCGTCGAGGAGCACCCCGAGGTCGTCGAGGCGCTGCAGCAGGTCTCGGTGTCGGCGCGCACGATCAAGCGCGACCAGGTCCCCGAGGACATCACCGGCGCGGTCGCGTTCCTGTGCGGCCCCGAGTCATCGTTCATCACCGGCCAGACCATGGTCATCGACGGAGGCCAGTTCTTCCATTGAGACTCTCGCTCAGCAAGGGCGCCGGCTCCGGCGGCCCGAACACCATCACCCGCGAGCTCGAGGACGGCACCACGCTCGTCTGGACGCTCGCCGAGGACGCGCCGGACGGCGCGCTCATGTCCGCCGAGGTCGACCTCGGGGACGGGCCGTGGATCATGCGGCTGGACCGCATCGACTTCGAGCCGGGCGGCACGGCCTACCGGCACACGCACCCCGGACCGGGGATCCGCTACCTGCTCTTCGGGGAGATCACGATCGACTCCGAGGGCGAGCAGCACACGTACGGCGCCGGGTGAGCCGTGGTTCGAGCGGGGCCCCGATCCCGTGCTCGCGACCACCACGCCCGACGAGCCGTCCGCGTTCATCCGCGTGCTCCTCCTGCCCGAGGAGTGGGCCGGCAAGCGCACGATCAGCTACGTGGACCCCGCCGACGCGGAGAAGCCGAAGACCCAGCGCCCGACGGTGTACTTCGAGCAGCCGGTGGTCCGGCCGTGAGCCGCAGCGGCGGGCAGATCCTCGTCGACCAGCTCGTCCTGCACGGCGCCGACCTCGCGTTCGGCGTCCCCGGAGAGAGCTATCTGCCGGTGCTCGACGCGCTGCGCGACGCGCCGATGCGACTCGTCGTGACCCGCCACGAGGGCGGCGCGGCGAACATGGCCGACGCCTACGGCAAGCTCACCGGCCGCCCCGGCATCTGCCTCGTCACGCGGGGGCCGGGCGCGACGCACGCGTCCAACGGCCTGCACACCGCGTCGCAGGACTCGACGCCGATGATCCTGCTCGTCGGGCAGGTCGCGCGCGACGCCGTGGGCCGCGAGGGCTTCCAGGAGCTCGACTACGGCGCCGTCTTCGGGACGATGGCGAAGTGGGTCGCGCAGATCGACGACGCGGCCCGGGTGCCGGAGCTCGTCGCCCGCGCCTTCGCGGTCGCGACGTCCGGGCGGCCGGGGCCCGTCGTGCTCGCGCTGCCCGAGGACATGCTCACCGACGTCGTCGACGTGCCGGATGCGGCCCCGCACCGTCCGCTCGCCGCCACGCCGCCCGGCGACGCGGCGATGGCGCGCCTGGCCGAGCTGCTGCGAGGGCGCGGAGCGCCCGCTGGCGATCGTCGGCGAGGGCGGCTGGACCGCGCGGACCGGACTGGACGTCGCGGCGTTCTGCGAGGCGCAGCGCATCCCCGTCGCCGCCTCGTTCCGCTGCCAGGACTACGTCGACAACCGCTCGCCCGCCTACGCGGGCCACGCCGGGCTCGGGATGGACCCGGCGCTCGCCGCGCGGATCCGCGACGCCGACGTGCTGCTGGCGATCGGCGGGCGGCTGAGCGAGATCACGACCGACGGCTACACCCTCCTGCGCCCACCGGCGCCGGCGCAGCGGCTCGTCCACGTGCATCCCGATCCCGGCCTGCTCGGGGCCGGTCTACCAGCCGGAGCTCGGCATCGCCTGCGCTCTGGAGGCCTTCGCGGCCGCGGCGGCGAAGCTCGCGCCGGCCACGGCACGCGAGGGGCTGCTCGAGGCGGCCCACGCCGAGTACGAGCGCAACCTGCAGGAGGTCACCGAGCTCCCGGGCGCGCTGCAGATGTCCGCCGTCATGGCGGCGCTGCGCGAACGCCTCGGCCCCGACGCGATCCTGACGAACGGCGCGGGCAACTTCTCGATCTGGGCGCATCGCTACTTCGAGTTCCGCCGCCACGGGACCCAGCTCGCGCCGCGGAGCGGCTCGATGGGCTACGGCGTCCCGGCCGCCGTGGCGGCGAAGGCCGTGCACCCGGACCGGCCCGTGGTCTGCATCGCCGGCGACGGCGACTTCCTCATGACCGGGCAGGAGCTCGCGACCGCGGTGCAGGAGGACCTGCCGATCGTCGTGCTCGTGGTCAACAACGGCATGTACGGCACGATCCGCATGCACCAGGAGCGCCGCTACCCGGGCCGCGTCTTCGCAACGGACCTGCGCAACCCGGACTTCGCCGCCTACGCCCGGGCGTTCGGCGCGCACGGCGCGCTCGTCGAGCGCTCCGAGGACGTGGGGGCGGCGCTCGACGAGGCGCTGGCGTGCGGGCGCCCGGCGCTCGTCGAGCTGCGCGTCGATCCGCAGGCGATCACGCCGCGCGCGACCCTCGACGCGATCCGGGACGCAGCCGCACGATGAACGCCACGGAGATCGCCGCCGGCGCCGTGTCCCCGCTCGAGGCGGTGCAGGACGCGCTGTCGCGCATCGAGGCGCAGCGCGAGCTGCGGGCGGTCATCACGCTCTGCGGCGACGAGGCGCTGGCGCGGGCCCGTAGCGGCGTGCACGGGCCGGCTGGCCGGCGTCCCGCTGCTCGTCAAGGACCTCTTCGACACCGCGGGGATCCGCACGACCTACGCGTCGTCCCTGTACGCCGAGCACGTGCCGGAGCACACGGCGCCGTCGGTCGCCGCGCTGGAGGCGGAGGGCGCGATCGTGGTCGGCAAGGCCAACGCCGACGAGTTCGCCTGGGGCACGTGCGGCCAGAACACGTTCTACGGCGATCCGATCAACCCGACGGCCCCCGATCGCATCGCCGGAGGGTCGAGCAGCGGCAACGCGGTGGCGCTCGCCGCCGGGATGGTGCCGCTCACGCTCGGGACCGACACCGGCGGGTCCGTGCGGATGCCGGCCGGCGCCTGCGGGATCGTCGGGCTCAAGACCCCGCTCGGTGCGGTGTCCGTCGAGGGCGTCTTCCCGCTCGTCCCGACCTTCGACACGGTCGGGCCGATGGCGAGGACCGTCGCCGACTGCGCGCTGGCGTACTCCGTGCTCACCGGCACGCCGGTCCCCGAGCCGGGGATGCGCGGCCTGCGCGTCGGCCTGCTCACCGCGGTGCCCGACCTCGCGCCGGTGACGTCCCCGGGGCCGCGCGACGAGCGTGCGCTCGCGCACGCGGAGCGCCTGCGAGCGCTCGGCGCCGACGTGCAGGAGGCCGTCCTGCCCACGCCGGAGGGCGACACGTGGGCGGTGTTCAACGCCGAGGCGGCGAGGTCGCACGCCGCGACGTTCCCCAGCCGCCGCGACGAATATGGGCCGACGATCCGGGCGAAGCTCGACGGCGCGCTGCAGGTGACCGACGCGGACTACCGGGCGGGCCTGGCCGCGCTGCACGCATGGCGGGCGCAGGCGGCGCGCGAGCCCGGCGTCGACCTGCTCGTGTCCCCCACGCTCGGCGTCGAGGAGCTGCCGCCGGCGGGCGTCGACGAGCTCGACGTGCGCCTGGCCGTCTCCGCCTACACGCGCCCCTTCAGCTACCTCGGATGGCCCGCGATCGCGATCGGCGGCCTCCAGATCGCCGGTCGCGACGCCGCGACCGTCATCGGCGCGGCGCTCGCGCTCGAGTATCAGGGAAACTGGTAAAGCCAATTTTCCACTGCATCCAGTGGTTCCGGTCTAGGCTGCGCCCATGGCGGACGCCTTCCAGGCTCTCGACCGCAGGTCGCTCGCGCACGACGCCGCGGAGCATCTGAAGGGGCTCATCGGCTCCGGCGCCCTGCTGCCGGGGACAAGCTGCCGCCGGAGCGCGCGCTGGCCACCCGCCTCGGCGTCTCGCGCCCGACGCTGCGCGAGGCGGTCCGCGGCCTCGTCATCATGGGCATGCTCGAGACGCGGCACGGCGCCGGGACGTTCGTCGTGCGCCAGGAGCCGGTCGGCGACCCCCTGACGCTGACGATCGATCTGCAGGACGCGCCGATCGAGGAGCTCTTCGAGATCCGGCTTCTCCTGGAGCCATCGGTCACGGAGCGCGCAGCGGCGCGGATCACGGACGAGGAGCTGGCCGGCCTGCACGAGCTGGTAGAACGCATGGAGCACGCGATCTCCGAGCCCGCGACGTTCATCCTCGTCGACGCCGAGTTCCACCGCGCCATCCACGTCGCCGCGCGCAGCACGATGCTGCTCTCCGTCCTCGACGGCATCGCGGACCTCTCGCTGCGCGGGCGGACGATCAGCTCCACGCGACCGGGCGTCACGCGGCGCACGGCACACGAGCACCTGGCCATCCTCGACGCCCTCGAGGCGCACGATCCGGTGCTCGCCCGCGAGGCGATGGCCGCCCACCTGATGCACATCCGCGGCGTCCTCATCGGGCGCGACGTCGGTCACTAGGGGGAAATTGGCAAAACCACTTGACGACTTCGCGGCGCGTCGCGTAGGGTCGCGGCGCGGACGCTGTCCGACCGGGGCGCGCAGAGAGGGATCGGGCACCCTGCCTGCGCGCGGGGCCCGCCGAGCTGCGAGAGGAGAGGCGCTATCAGCGCAACGCCGACGTACGGTCGCCGCGGGATCGCCGGGTTCTGCAGCACTGCGCAACACGAAGCGCACGCTCGTGGTCGCGCTGATCGTGTTCCCCATCGTCTGGGTGCTGTTCATCGCCTCGGGGACGAGCTTCGGCTCGGCGGTCTCCGACCCGAAGGACTTCTTCATCACGCTGCTGAACGGCCTCACGGCCGCGGCGCTGTACTTCGTCGTCGCGAGCGGCTTCACCCTCGTGTTCGGGCTCATGCGGGTCGTGAACATGGCCCACGGCGCGTTCTTCCTGCTCGGCGGCTACATCGCGCTGCGCGTCCAGCGCAACATGGTCGGCGTCGGCTCCGACGTCGGCCTGTCCAGCGCCCAGGTCAACTTCACCCAGTGGATCGTGCCGACGATCGTCGCGGTGGCGATCATCGCCGCCGCCGGCCTCATCATGCAGCAGCTCCTCCTGCGCTGGAACCAGGGGCAGGACCTGCGCCAGGCGCTCATCACGATCGCGGTCTCGATCATCCTCGCCGACCAGATGCTCGCCCACTTCGGCGGCGTCCCCAAGGACATCTCCTGGCCCGGCACGTTCGACAAGTTCGTCGACCTCAAGATCTACGAGACGCAGTACACGCTGACCCGGCTCGTCATCCTGGGCATCGGCCTCGCGGTCGGCCTCGGGCTCTGGTACTGGCTCAAGCGGACCCGCACCGGCATGGTCATCCGCGCGGGCGTGGACGACCGCGACATGGTCTCCGCGACCGGGATCAACATCCAGCTGACGTTCGCGATCGCGTTCGCCGTGGGGTCCGGGCTGGCGGGGCTGGGCGGCGCCATCGGCGGCTCCTTCTCGAGCCTCGCCCCGGGCGTCGACGCGAACTGGCTGCTGAACTCGCTGATCGTCGTGATCATCGGCGGCATGGGCTCGCTCGGCGGCGCCGCGATCGGCGCGCTGCTGCTCGGCCTGGTCACGAACTTCACCGCCGCCTACCTGCCGGCGGACTACACCTTCTACTCGATCATCTTCACGTTCATCCTGCTGGCGATCGTGCTCGCGATCCGCCCGCTCGGGCTCTTCGGGCGACCTGCATGACCAACGACGTGACGCTGGAGCGCGGCGTCGGCATCGGCATCCTCGTCGTCCTGCTGCTCGCCCCTCTCGTGCTCAGCGAGTACTGGATCGCCGCGCTGCTGACGCAGATGCTGATCCTCGGCGTCGTCGCGGCGAGCCTGATCTTCCTGTCGGCCTACGGCGGCATGGTCTCGCTCGCGCAGGTCGCGATCTACGGCGTCGCCGGGTTCGCGCTCGGGAACCTGACGACGAACGGCAACACGAAGGGGCTGAACCTCGGCTGGGCCGAGGTGCCGGGCATCGCAGTCGCGATCCTCATCGCGCTCGCCGTCGCGTTCATCTTCGGCGCGCTGGCCAGCCGCAGCTACGGGATCTACTTCCTCATGATCACGCTGGTCTTCTCCGTGATCGCCAACCTCGTGTTCGGCCAGGTCACCAACATCTCCGGCTTCGGCGGGATCAGCGGCATCCCGATCCCGGACTTCCTGAGCCGCACCGCGCACCCCGAGCGCCTCTACTTCGTCACGCTCGCCGTCGCGCTCGGCGTCTACGCGTTCCTGCGCTACGTCGTGCGCACGCCGTTCGGCCTGACGCTGCAGGGCATCCGCGACGACCCGGTCCGGATGCGCTCGCTCGGCTACAACGTCGCGTGGCATCGCACGCTGGCGTTCGCGTTCGCGGGCCTGATCGCCGCGATCGGCGGCATCCTCTTCGTCTGGTGGAACGCGCAGATCGCGCCCTCCACCATCGGGCTGTCGGCGACCATCGACGTCCTGGTGATCGCCGTCATCGGCGGGCTGTACCGCCTCGAGGGCGCCTGGCTCGGCGCGCTGGTGTTCGTCGTCATCAACAACTACGCGCCGGACATCGGCCTCATCTCGGACCGGTTCCACACGCTCATCGGCGTCGTCTTCCTCGTGATCGTCCTCGTCTCCCCCAGCGGGCTCATGGGCCTGTGGGAGCGGTTCACGTCAGGTCGCGGACGACGCCCGGTGGTCGGGGACATCACGCAGGAGAGGGGCTCCGGAGAGCCCACACCCGTCGGGTGACGCTGTGACGTCACCGAGGAGGAGGGAGCACAGGATGGGAGCAGGTGGAGGAGGTACTGGGCCGGGGTAGGACCTGGCTCGCCGTCGCATTCGGGGTGGCCGCGTTGGCAGCGGCCGGCTGCGGGAGCGACAACAACGACAGCAGCGGCTCAGGCGGCGGCGACAACAGCTCGTCGAAGCCCGCCGACACGGCGGTCGCCGAACGCGCCGTCGACGATCACGTGGCCTGATCCGCAGCCGGCCGTCGAGCCGGTCGAGCGATGCATCGGGCACGCCGATCAAGGTCGCGATCATGTCGGAGTGCAAGGGCGCGTTCGGCGCGTTCGACCAGCAGAACATGGCCGGCGCCGTCGCCGCGATGTCGCAGTTCGCGGGCGCGACCCCGGTCAGCAAGACGGACCCGAAGAAGGGCTGGACGGGCGGCGCCATCGGCGATCACCCGCTCAAGCTCGTGGGCGTGGGCTGCGGCGACGACACCGCCGACACGGCCATCAAGGAGACGCGCCGGCTCATGGAGCAGCTGGACGCCGACGTCATGATCGGCCCGCTGTCCGGTGACGAGTCGATCGCGATCGCCAACTACGCCAAGCAGCATCCGGACAAGACGTTCGTCGACGGCTCCGCGGGCGCGCAGGACACGACGCTCAAGGTGCAGGCGCCGAACTTCTTCCGCTTCAACGGCGACGGCGCGCAGTGGAACGCCGGGCTCGGCGACATCGCGTTCAACCAGCTCGGCTGGAAGACGGCCGCGGTCGTGGCCGACGACTACAGCTTCGGCTGGACGTCGGCAGCCGGCTTCATCGCGGAGTTCTGCGCGGTGGGCGGCCAGGTCACGAAGCGGATCTTCCCGCCGCTGAACACGACCGACTACTCGTCCTACGCCCAGCAGACGCCCACGGACGTCGACGGCGTGTTCGTGGCGGTCGGCGGCGCGGGTCTCATCCCGTACCTGAAGGCCTACGAGCAGGCCAAGGGCCCGATCGACGCCAAGAAGTTCCAGGGCAACCTGTTCTGGGGCACGCCCGGGCCAGTTCGAGCAGCTCGGCCCGCGCGTCGCGAACGTGTTCATCGGCGGCGCAGGCACGGCCGGCGACCTGGACACGCCGGCGGCCCAGGACTACGCGAACAACATCATCGGCAAGTGGTTCACCTCGTTCAAGCCGGGTGGGGACGCGGCGCCGCAGGCGTCGAGCACGTTCACGTACGGCTACTACGTGAACACGTGGGGCCTGATCAAGGGCCTCGAGGCCGTCAAGGGCGACATCTCCGACCAGAGCAAGCTGCAGGCCGCGCTGGCGAAGACGGAGCTGCCCGCCCCGTACGGGAACGATCAAGCTGGACGACAACCGCCAGGCGGTCCTGACGGTCTTCGACCAGCAGCTGTACGAGAAGAGCGGCAAGCTCGCGGTGAAGACGGTCAAGGCGATCCCCGACGTCGATCAGACGTTCGGCGGGACGTTCGGGCCTGACACGCCGCCGCCCGGCCGCAAGTCGCCCACGTGCGAGAAGCGCGACCTCCCGTGGGTCGGCAAGGGCCAGTCCGTCAAGGTCGTCGGCGGCTAGAGGCCACGACGTGACGGATGTCGTCACAGAGCCGTCCGGTCCGATCCTGCGCCTGCGCGGGGTCGGCCGGCGGTTCGGCGGACTGCACGCCGTGCGCGACGTCGATCTCGACGTCGCGCGCGGTGAGCGCCGCGCGATCCTCGGCCCCAACGGCGCCGGGAAGACGACGCTGTTCAACCTCATCTCGGGCGACATCCCGCAGACCTCGGGGACGGTCGAGTTCCAGGGCTGGGACGTCGGCGACGTCTCGCCGGCGGGCCGCACCCGGCTCGGGATGGGACGGACGTACCAGAAGTCGCGGCTGTTCCTCGGCCTGAGCGTGGAGGACAACCTCTACCTCGCCGTGCTCGGCTCCCGCGAGGGGCACCTGCGCATGTTCCGCCGCAAGGCGGCCGACGGCGAGATGCGCGAGCGCGCCCGCGATCTGGCCAGGCTCGTCGGCCTGGAGGCCAAGCTCGCGCGACCTCGTGGGGAACATCTCCCACGGCGAGCAGCGTCAGCTGGAGGTCGCGATGGCCCGCGCCACCGAGCCGACGCTCATGCTGCTCGACGAGCCCGCCTCCGGGCTCTCGCGCGGCGAGCGCGTCGCGCTCACCGACCTTCTGCTCGAGCTCGACAGGAGCATCACGCTCATCATCATCGAGCACGACATGGACGTCGCCCTGCGCGTGGCAGAGCACGTCACGATGATGCACGACGGGCGCAAGATCGTGGAGGGCACGCCCGACGAGATCCGCGCGAACGAGACCGTCCACGAGCTCTACCTCGGCGGGCGCGTCACCGACGACGGCATCGAGGCGACGTCATGAGCGCGAACGGCGCTCCCCTTCTCGAGGTCTCCAGCCTCAACGTGCACTACGGGCCGTCGCACGTCCTACAGGACGTCTCCTTCGAGGTCCGCGACGAGCCCGTCTCGCTCATCGGCCGCAACGGCATGGGCAAGACGACGCTGTGCAACGCGATCCTCCAGATGCCGCCCGGCAAGACGTCGGGCTCGATCCGCTTCGAGGGCACCGAGATCGTCGGGCGGTCCTCGTACAAGATCGCCAGTGCCGGCATCGGCTACGTGCCCCAGGGGCGCCGCCTGTTCGAGTCGCTCACCGTCGACGAGCACCTCAAGATGCTCGCGCCGCGCCGGGGCGAGAGCCGCTGGACGGTGGAGCGGATCTACGAGCTCTTCCCGCGCCTCGCCGAGCGCAAGGGCAACGGCGGCATGCAGCTCTCGGGCGGCGAGCAGCAGATGCTCGCGATCGGGCGCGCGCTGCTCACGAACCCGAAGCTGCTCATCATGGACGAGCCCTCCGAGGGCCTGGCCCCCACGATCATCGAGACGCTGATCGAGACGTTCCGCGGCCTCGCCGCCGAGGGCCTCGCGATCCTCTGCGTGGAGCAGAACCTGGCGATGGCGACGTCGATGGCCGACCGCCAGCTCGTCATGGTGGCGGGTCAGATCGCGGCCGAGACGACGGCGTCCGAGCTGGCGCACGACCCGGAGGCGCAGCGGCGCTGGCTCGGGGTGGAGCGCGGCTGATGGCCACGGTCGTGCTGCTGGGCACCCTCGACACGAAGGGCCACGAGTACGCGTTCGTGCGTGACCGGCTGCGCGAGGCCGGGATCGACGTCCTGCTCGTCGACACGGGCGTCCTCGGCGAGCCGCTCGTCGCCCCCGACATCCCCCGCGAGGAGGTCGCGCGCGCCGCGGGCGCCGACCACGCAGACCTCGTCCGCGACGCCGACCGCGGTCAGGCGATGGACGTCATGGGCCGCGGCGCGGCGGCCGTCCTGACGCGCCTGCACGCGGAGGGGCGCGTCGACGGCGTCGCCGCCATCGGCGGCTCGGGCAACTCCTCGGTCGCCGCGCGGGCGATGCGCGAGCTCCCCGTCGGCGTGCCCAAGCTCATCGTCTCCACCGTCGCGTCGGGGGACACGCGCCCGTACGTCGGCGCGGTCGACATCACGATGACCTACTCGGTCGTCGACATCTCCGGCATCAACCAGATCTCCGCCCGGATCCTCACGAACGCGGCGGGCGCGATCGCGGGCATGGCGACCGCGCGCGTGCCGGAGGCAACCGGCGAGCGGCCGCTCGTCGGGGCGACGATGTTCGGCGTGACCACCCCCTGCGTCACGCACGCGCGCGAGCGGCTGGAGGAGCTGGGCTACGAGGTGCTCGTCTTCCATGCGACCGGCACCGGCGGGCAGTCCTTCGAGGCGCTGGCGACCGGCGGCTACCTCGTCGGCGCGCTCGACGCGACGACCACCGAGCTGGCCGACGAGCTCGTCGGCGGCGTCCTGTCCGCCGGGCCGGACCGCCTTCGCGGCGTCGGTCGCGCCGCGATCCCGCAGGTCGTCTCGCTCGGAGCGCTGGACATGGTCAACTTCGGCCCGCGCGACACCGTGCCCGAGCGCTTCGAGGACCGCAACCTCTACGTCCACAACCCGACGATCACGCTCATGCGCACGACGGCGGAGGAGATGGCCGAGCTGGGGCGCCGGATCGCCGAGCGGCTCAACGGCACGACGGGCCCGACCGTCCTCTTCGTCCCGCTGCGCGGCGTGTCGGCCATCGACGTCGACGGGCAGCCGTTCCGTGACGCGGACGCCGACGAGGCCCTGTTCGCCGCGCTGCGCGAGAACGTCGACACGTCGAAGGTCGAGCTCGTCGAGGTCGACGCGGACGTCAACGACCCGGCGTTCGCCACCGCCATGGCCGACCGCCTCCACGAGCTGATCGGAGCTGCGCGATGAGACGCGACGAGGCGCTCGCCCGCCTGCACGAGCAGGTGGCGTCGGGCCGCCCGATCATCGGCGCGGGCGCCGGGACCGGGCTGTCGGCGAAGTGCGCCCAGGACGGCGGCGCGGACCTCATCATCATCTACAACTCCGGCCGCTTCCGGATGGCCGGCCGCGGCTCGCTGGCGGGGATGATGCCCTACGGCGACGCCAACGCGATCGTCATGGACATGGCCCGCGAGGTGCTGCCGGTCGCGACGCCGCACGCCGGTGCTCGCCGGCGTCTGCGGCACCGACCCGTTCCGCCTCATGCCGCGGTTCCTCGAGGACGTGAAGCGCGCGGGCTTCACCGGCGTGCAGAACTTCCCGACCGTCGGCCTCATCGACGGCACGATGCGCGCCGGGCTGGAGGAGACGGGCATGGGCTACGGCCTGGAGGTCGAGATGATCCGCCAGGCCCGCGAGCTCGACCTGCTGACGTGCCCCTACGTCTTCACCGAGGACGAGGCGCGCGCCATGGCCGACGCGGGCGCCGACGTGCTCGTGCCGCACATGGGGCTCACGACCGGCGGCACCATCGGCGCGCAGACCGGGCTCACGCTCGAGGAGGCCGTCGAGCGCGTGCAGGCGCTGCACGACGCGGCGCGCCGAGGTGAACCCGGACATCCTGTGCCTCTGCCACGGCGGCCCGATCGCCGAGCCCGACGACGCGCAGCACGTCCTCGACAACACGACCGGCATCGTCGGCTTCTTCGGCGCCTCCAGCATGGAGCGGCTGCCGACCGAGATCGCGATGACGGAGAACATGCGGCGGTTCAAGTCCGTCGAGATCCGGGAGGGCATCATGAACGGCAGGTTCATCACCGACGCGGACATCGTGCGCGACCAGGCGGACTGGGGCGTCACCGGCTGGATCAGCCGGCCGTCCTTCACGGGATCGACGTCGATGTGCGTCATGGACGTGCACCTGCAGCCGGGTGGCGGCCACGCGTTCCATCGCCATCCGGACCAGGAGGAGATCATCTGGGTCCGCGAGGGGCGCATCGAGCAGTGGCTCGAGGACGCCAAGCACGAGCTGGGCCCGGGCGAGGCCGTCTACATCCCGAAGGACGTCGTCCACGCGTCGTTCACCGTCGGCGACGAGACGGCGAAGCTCAGCGTGATCCTCACCCCGACCGCGGGCGACGACGGCTACTCGGTCATCGACGTCTCCGCCGAGGAGCCCTGGGCGTCCCTGAAGTGACGTCTCTAGGCGGACACCGGCGCGCCGTCCACCATCTGGGCGAGCATCTCGATGAAGCCCTCCTGGTGACGACGGCTGACCTGGCTGGCCAGCTCGGCGTCGCCCGCGGCGATGGCGTCGACGATCGGCTGGTGCGAGTCGGCGAGCACGCCCAGGTCGGGCGTCAGCGTGACCATCGTGAGAGCGCTGTGGTCCTCGATGCAGAGGCTGCTCCACATCGTGTGCAGCAGCTGGTTCTCGCTGGCCAGGACGATGTGGCGGTGGAAGCGCTCGCTGTGCTCGACGGCGGCGCGGACGTCGCCGCGCTCGGCGGCCTCGCGCATCGCGTCGACCTCGGCCTGCAGGGCCGTCACGTCCTCGCACAGCATCGGTGTGGCGAGCCGCGCGGCGAACTCCTCGAGCGCGCCTCGCACCTGGAAGAGCTCGCGCATCCCGAGGTGCCAGGGATCGCGGACGTAGGTGCCGCGGTGCATCTCGCTGCGGACGAACCCGAGCATCTCGAGCTCGCGCAGGGCCTCGCGGACCGGCCCTTGGCTGGTCCCGTACGCCTTGGCGATCTGCATCTCGATCAGGCGATCGCCGGGTCGGTACTCGCCGTCGAGGATCGACCGGACGATCCCGTCCCTGACGTCGTGACGCAGCGCCCTCCGCGTCGGCTTCATGCACGGGAAAGGTACTGGCTTGTGACCAGACCGATAGCACTCTTCACCGGACAGTGGGCGGATCTCTCGCTCGACGACCTGGCGCAGAAGTGCGCGTCGATGGGCTACGACGGGCTGGAGCTCGCCTGCTGGGGCGACCACTTCGAGGTCGACCGCGCCCTCGCCGACCACGGGTACGCGAAGGGCCGCCGCGAGCTGCTCGAGCGCAACGGCCTCGGGTGCTGGGCGCTGGGCGCCCATCTCGTCGGCCAGGCCGTCTGCGATCCGATCGACGCGCGCCATCGCGCGATCCTCCCGCCCGAGGTCTGGGGGGACGGCGATCCCGAGGGCGTGCGCGGGCGCGCGGCCGACCGCATGAAGGACACGGCGCGTGCGGCCGCGGCGTTCGGCGTCACGGTCGTGACCGGGTTCACCGGCTCGTCCATCTGGCACCAGCTCTACTCGTTCCCGCCCAACGACTGGGCGGAGATCGAGCGTGGCTACGAGGACTTCGCCGAGCGCTGGGGCCCGATCATCGACGTGTTCGACGCCGAGGGGGTGCGCTTCGCGCTGGAGGTCCACCCGACCGAGATCGCCTACGACCTCGTGACGACGCGCAAGACGCTCGACGCGATCGGCCGGCGCGAGGGCTTCGGGATCAACCTCGACCCGAGCCACTTCATCCCGCAGCTGCTCGACCCGGTGCGTTCGCGATGGAGTTCGCCGACCGCATCTACAACGTCCACGTCAAGGACTCCAAGGTCCTCGCGGACGGGCGCAGGTCGATCCTCGGCTCGCACATCGACTTCGGCGAGGCCGACCGCGGATGGACGTTCGTGTCCCCCGGCCACGGCGACGTCGACTTCGAGTCGCTCTTCCGGGCGCTGAACCGCATCGGCTACCAGGGTCCGCTCGCCGTCGAGTGGGAGGACTCCGGGAATGGATCGCGAGTGGGGCGCGGCCGACGCCGCCAGCGTTCCTGCGGCGGACGGACTTCGCGCCGTCCTCGCTCGCGTTCGACGCCGCGTTCCAGAAGACGCCCATGACCGAGCACATCGGCGTCGGCATGCTCGGCTACGCCTTCATGGGCAAGGCCCACTCCAACGCGTTCCGCACGCTCGCCTACATGACGTGGCCGCCGCCGCTCGTCCCCGACCTCGTGGCGATCGGCGGACGCAACGCCGAGAGCGGTGCAGGAGGCGGCCGAGCGCTACGGCTTCGCGAGCGCGGTGACCGACTGGCGCGAGATCGTCGCCGACCCGCGGGTCGGTGTCTTCGACAACCTCTCGCCGAACAACCTGCACGCCGAGCCGTCGATCGCGGCCGCGGAGGCCGGCAAGCACGTCGTCTGCGAGAAGCCGCTCGGGCGCAACGCCGACGAGGCGTACGAGACGTGGCAGCGCGTGCAGGCCGCCGGCGTCGTGCACATGTGCGCGTTCAACTACCGCTTCGTGCCCGCGATCCGCCTCGCGCGCGAGATGCTCGAGGCGGGCGAGCTCGGCGAGATCCACCACTTCCGCGCCTCCTACCTGCAGGACTGGCTGACCGATCCGTCCGCCCCGGCGACCTGGCGGCTCGACGCCGACGAGGCGGGCTCCGGCGCGCTGGGCGACCTCGGCGCGCACATCATCGACCTCGGCCGATACCTGGTCGGCGAGATCGCGTCGGTGGGCGCGACTGACGCGGACATTCGTGCCCGAGCGCCCCGGCGGCAAGGTC
The DNA here is from genome assembly GCA_963837655.1 of uncultured Solirubrobacterales bacterium. Classification (GTDB taxonomy): domain Bacteria; phylum Actinomycetota; class Thermoleophilia; order Solirubrobacterales; family Solirubrobacteraceae; genus CAVVSD01. The sequence continues at coordinate 487,731 of CAWIOK010000005.1, read as the reverse complement.
ACCGTCGACGACGCCTTCGAGGCGTTCGTCGAGTTCGAGGGCGGCGCGATCGGCACGCTCGAGGCGTCGCGCTTCTGCCTCGGCCGCAAGAACGCCCTGCCCTTCGAGATCAACGGCTCGCGCGGCTCGATGCGGTTCGAGCTCGAGCGGCTCAACGAGCTGCAGGTCGACACCGGCGGCTCGGGCTTCCGCACCGTGCTCGTCACCGACGGGGACCAGACCTTCATGGAGCACTGGTGGCCGCCCGGCCACGTGATCGGGTGGGAGCACACCTTCGTGCATGAGCTCCACCACTTCCTCGCCGCGGTCGCATCCGGAGGGCGCGTCGGCCCGCACGGCGCCGACTTCGAGGACGGCTATCGAGCCGCGGAGGTGTGCGACGCGATCGTGCGCTCCTCGGCCTCGGGCGCACGCGAGACGGTGCGCTACCGGTGATGTCAGCAACGAAAGGTCGTGAACAACCGTGCCGCTAGCGATCCCGCGTCCCGGCAAGATCGTCTGCGTCGGGCTCAACTACCGCGATCACGCGGCCGAGGGCGGCCAGGACCTCCCGAAGGCGCCGCTGCTGTTCGCGAAGTGGCCCAACACGCTGATCGGCGACGGCGACCCCGTCGTGCTGCCGCCCGAGTCCACGCAGGTCGACTACGAGGCCGAGCTGGGCGTCGTCATCGGCGCGAAGGCCAAGCGCGTCTCCGAGCGCGACGCGCTGGACCACGTCGCCGGCTACATCTGCGTCAACGACGTCAGCGCGCGCGATCTGCAGTTCGCCGACGGCCAGTGGACGCGCGGCAAGTCGCCCGACACGTTCTGCCCCGTCGGGCCGCGGCTCGTGCCGCGCGAGGAGATCGCCGACCCGCAGGCGCTCGCGATCCGCTGCCTCGTCAACGGCCAGGCGCTGCAGGACTCCTCGACGGCGCAGATGATCTTCTCCGTCGCCGAGATCATCGCCTACACGAGCCAGATCATCACGCTCGAGCCGGGCGACCTCATCGCGACGGGCACGCCGGCCGGCGTCGGCGTCTTCCGCGATCCCAAGGTGCTGCTGCAGGACGGCGACGAGGTCTCGGTCGAGATCGAGGGCCTCGGCACCCTGACCAACCCGATCACCAAGGAGTCCTGACCCATGGCCTACGTGCTCGTCGCGAGGATGGTCGCCAAGGAAGGGGAGGAGGGCCGCGCCGCCGAGGTCATCGACGAGCTCGGCGCCGCCTCCCGCGAGGAGCCCGGGGTGGTGCACTACATCGCGCACCGCGATCCCGAGGACCCTCGCGTCTTCCTCATGTACGAGCACTACCGCGACAAGGCGGCGTTCGAGGAGCACGGGCAGACGGAGCACTTCACGCGGCTCGGCCCGGGCGCGCTCTTCCCCCTCATGGAGGACCGCCGCCGGGAGTTCTACGAGACGATCGACTGACCGCGGGCCTCGAGGACGAGGTTGAAGGGCGTCTCGGCAACGCGCCGGACGGTCCCGAAGCCGCCTTCGAGCAGCACATCCCGCAGGCGCGCCTCGCCCGCCTGCGTCCCGAGCCCGGCGCGCCCGGCCTGCGAGAGCGAGCCGGGCGTGCAGACGAGCGTCGACATGCCGTAGAAGAACCGCCCGACCGGGGTGAGGTTGTCCTCGATGCGGTCACCGGCGAACGGCTCCACGATGAGGCACGTGCCGTCCGGTGCGAGCGCCGCGCGCGCGTGCCGGGCGGCGCCGACCGGATCGCCGAGGTCGTGGAGCGCGTCGAAGAACGCGATGACGTCGTAGCTGCCGGAGTACCCGGCAGCGTCGGCCACCTCGAAGGTGACGCGGTCCTCCACGCCGGCCTCCCCCGCGCGCCGGCGCGCGACCTCGATCGACTCGGCGTGGGCGTCGATCCCGTGGAACGTCGCGTCGGGGAAGGCCTGGGCCATGAGGATCGCCGACGCGCCGTGCCCGCAGCCGACGTCCGCGAGCGCCGCTCCGCGCTCGAGCTTCTCGACCACGCCGTCGAGGGCCGGAAGCCAGTCGGTCAGGAGATGCATCCGGTAGTTCGCACCGAATGCACGTTCCGTTCCCGCGAACAGGTCGTGGTGGTGCTCGTGCCAGCCGAGCCCGTCACCCGTGCGGAAGCGCGCGGCGACGTCCTCGCGACTCCCGATGGCCGCGGTCGCGGCCGCGAAGATGCCGGCCATCGCGAGCGGGCTCGTCTCGTCGGCGAGCACGAACGCGTGCTCGGCGGGGAGCACGTACGTGTCGTCGGCGGGGTCGTAGGTGACGAAGCTTCCGGCCGCCTGCGCGTTGAGCCACTCGCGCACGTAGCGCTCGTGGGTCGAGGTGCGCGCGGCGAGCTCGGCCGCGGTCACGGGCTGGGAGTCGGCCATCGCCCGGTAGAGCCCGAGCCGGTCGCCGATGTTCACGAGCGCCGCGTTGACCGCCGCGCCCGCCTCGACGGCGATGAGTCCGGCGAACGCCTCGATCCTGCTCTGGTCCAGGGTCTGCATGGAGCCTCCTCGGCTGGTGGAGGTCGCAAGGTAGGTCCCGTCCCGGGGCGCTTCGTGAGGGTTGTCTGAGGTGAGTCTGAGGTCGCCTCAGACAGACCTCATCCACACCTCAGGAACCGGGCCCGTGCCGCGCCTACCTTGCCGGCATGCACCCCACCGACCACATCCAGATCGTCACGTTCCGGCTCGCCGGACTCGAGCAGGACGACTACGCCGCGCACTGCGAGGCCGTCGCGCCGCAGTTCACGCAGATCGACGGGCTCCGCGCGAAGGCGTGGATCGCCGACGCGCGGACCAACACCTACGGCGGCATCTACGCCTGGGAGAGCGAGGAGGCCATGGACGCCTACGTGCGCGGGCCCGTCTTCGGGGCACTGCGCTCCAACCCCCGGATCGCCGCGGTGACCTCGAGGGACTTCACCGTCCTCGAGGGGCCCACCCGTATCACGCAGCGCCGTGCGCGGGCCCTGAACCCCGCCCCGGCGGACAGTTGGGCTGCGTAGGCTTGGCGCACCGTGCCGCAGACGCTGCAGACGATGCTCGACGAGCGCCTTGTCGCGCTCGTCGGGCGTGGTCGCGAGCGGGCGGCGCTGCTGGAGCTCGTCGAGCGCGACAGGCCGATCGTGGTGTTCGTGCACGGGATCGCCGGCGTGGGCAAGTCGACGCTGCTCCGTGCGGCCGCGGCCGATGCCCGGGCGCGCGGCGCGACGGTCGTGACCCTCGACGGCCGGACGCTCGAGCCGACCGAGAGCGGGTTCCTCGCCGCCCTCGGCGACGCGCTCGAGGGCCACGACGGCCGTGTCGTCCTCACCATCGACGCTCACGAGCGCCTGCGCCTGCTCGACGCCTGGCTGCGGCAGGAGCTCGTCCCCGGCCTGCCCGACAACGTCCGCGTCGTGATCGCCGGCCGCGACGGCCCCGCCGCGTGGCGGCGCGACCTCGGTGAGCTGCTTCGTGTCGTGCGGCTCGGCAACCTCACCGACGAGGCCGCGCTCGAGGTGCTCGCGCGAAACGGAGTCGCACGGTCGACCGCCGGGAGGGTCGCTCCCCTCGCGCACGGGCACCCGCTGTCGCTGCAGCTCGCCGTGGGAGCGCTCGCCGAACGCCCGACGCTCGCCGTCGAGGACGCCGTCACCGGGGCGATGGTCGAGGAGCTCGCCGGCCTCTACGTCGACGGCCTCGAGCCCGTCACCCGACGCGCCCTCGACGCCGCGTCCGTCGTGCGCCGGACCACGCTGTCGCTGCTGCAGGCGATGCTCCCCGACGAGGATCCCGCCGACCTGTTCGCCCGCCTGCGCGCACTGCCGTTCGTCGAGCTCGGGTCCCAGGGCCTGCTCGTCCACGACGCCGTCCGCGCCGCGACCAGCGCGCTGCTCCGCGCGGCCGACCCTGCACGGCACCGCGCCCACCGCAGCGCGGCGTGGACCCGGCTGCGGGCAGAGCTGCGCACCGCTGGCGAGTCGGACCTGTGGCGCTACACCGCCGACATGCTCTACCTCGTGGAGAACCCGATCGTGCGCTCCGCGTTCTTCCCGAGCGGCTCCGACGACCTGGCGATCGAGCCGGCCCGCCCCAGCGACGGCGAGGCGATCGTCCCGGCGGGATCGGACCCGTTCCTCGAGGCCTGGTGGCGCGAGGCGCCGGAGACGTTCCGCGTCGTGCGGGACGCCGGCGGTGCGGTGCGCGGCTACTCGAGCCTGTGCCTGCCGCAGGATGTCCCGCGCGCGTTGCTGCGCCGCGACCCCGTCGCGCAGGCCGTGCTGGAGCACCTGCGCCGGGAGCCCGTCCCGTCCGGGCAGCGGGTCCTGCTGCACCGGTGGTCCCACGGCGCCGACCGCCGCGCGACCGCCACGTTGTGGCTCGACGCGAAGCGCGCGTACCTCGAGCTGCGCCCGCACCTGCGGCGGCTGTACGTCCCGGCCCCGGACCCCGGTGCGGCGCTCGCGGCGCTCGCCCCGCTCGGCTTCGTCCGCCTCGACGTCGGTCTCGAGTCGTTCCTGCTCAACGACTTCGGTCCCGGCTCGATCGACGCGTGGCTGGGCGATGTCGTCGGCCGCGAGCTGCAGGCCGAGACCGTCCTCGACGCCGAGAACCGACAGCTCGTCCTCGACGGTCACGCGGTCGATCTCAGCCGGCTCGAGCTCGACGTCCTGCGCCATCTCCAGCGCCGCGAGGGGGTCGCCGTGACGCGCGAGGAGCTCCTGCGCGAGGTGTGGGGGCACGAGTGGACGGGCGCGAGCTCGAACGTCGTCGAGGTCGTCGTCAGCGGACTGCGGCGCAAGCTCGGCGATCGCGCCGTCGCGCTGCAGACCGTGCGCGGCGTCGGCTACCGGCTGGCGATCGCTGGACTAACTGGTACTGATTTGTAGTACCATCTGGTCCCTCGTCATGGGACCAGCACGTCAAGGCACGCCGTTCCCCTTCGAGGGCCCCGTTCCCCCGGAGCTCCTCATCGACCGCGCGGCCGAGCTGGACCTGCTCGCTCGCCGCGCCGCCGACCGGGTCGGCGTGCGCCTCGTCGCCCCGCGACGCTACGGCAAGACGAGCCTCGTGCTCGCCCACGCCGCGCGCCTGGGCGAGACCGGCTGGCGCACGGTGCACGTCGACTTCTCGCGCGTGGCGGACCTCACCGACGTCGCGCGCCGGCTCGCGGCCGCCTACGCGCATCTGGACGGCGAGCTGGATCCGCTCCCACCTCGGCGGCCTGCTCGCCCGGCTCGGGGTGTCGCTGTCGGCCACGGGACCGCGGGTCACCGTCGGGCCGCGGCCGCCGAGCCCGGACACCCCGACCGCCGAGGCGGTCGTCTACGACCTGCTCGACCTCCCGAGGGCGCTCTGGGACCGCGACGAGGTCGCGACGCTCGTCGTGCTCGACGAGTTCCAGGACCTGCTCGTCGCCCGCAAGGACCTCGACGGACTGCTGCGCTCGCGCATCCAGTACCACGGAGACGCGGCCGCGTACGTCTACGCGGGGTCGGAGCCGTCGATGATGCGCGAGCTCTTCGACACGCGCGAGCGCCCGCTCTTCGGCCAGGCAGACCCGTTGACGATCGGGCCGCTCCCGCCCGACGCGACGATCGCCGACCTCGCGGCCCGCTTCGAGGCGGAGGGCCTGGACCCCGGCCCGGCGCTCGGCGAGCTGGCCGTGTTCGCCGCCGGGCACCCGCAGCGGACGATGCTGCTCGCCTACCTGCTGGCCGACGCGCTGACCGCCGGCGAGGCGCCGACGCCGGCGCTCGCGGCGCAGGTCGTCGACGGTGCGCTCGAGCGCACCCGCCCCGCGCACCAGGCGCTGTGGCAGGGCCTGGGGCGCACGGAGCGCGTCGTCCTCGCGGCGACCGCCGACGGGATCGCGCCCACCAGCCGCTCGCTCGCGACCGAGCACGGCCTCGGCCGCCAGACGCTCGACGCCGCGGCGGATCGCCTCGTCGACCAGGGCCACCTCATCCGGATCCCCCGCGCGAGCAGGCTCGTGGACCCGCTGCTGGCGGAGTGGCTCCGCCGGCGATGAGGTCACGTCAGTCGTCCACCGCCCCCGCGAGCCGAGTGGAACTGCCTAGGCGCGAGCCCTGCGATCTTGAGGAACGCCTCCCAGCGCCGCCGGTCGCGCTGCGCCCGGCGGCGCTCCTCGGAGTCCTCGTCCGCGTCCTGCTCGGCCTCCTCGGCCCTGCGGCGACGATCCTCGAGGTCCGAGGTGTCCAGCGAGCTGGGGTCGATGGCCTCCTCCACGAGCAGGAGCACCCCGTCGCGCGAGACCTGCACGTAGCCCTCGCCCTGAGCGAACCGGACGATCTCCGACTCGCTCTTGTAGAGGCGCAGCTCCGTCGGCTCGAGCATCCCGAGCAGCGGCTGGTGCTTGGCCAGGATGCCGATCGAGCCCACCGTCGTGCGGGTCGAGACCATCTCGACCTCGTCCTTGAAGACCGACCCCTCGGGGGTCAGCACCTCGGCGGTGAACGTGTCCTTCGCCACTAGCTGTCCTTCTCGGCGGCGGCCATGACGTCGTCGATCGTGCCCTTGAGCAGGAACGCCGACTCGGGGACGTCGTCGTGCTTGCCCTCGAGGATCTCGCTGAAGCCCCGGATGGACTCCGCGATCGGCACGTACTGGCCGGGCGTGCCCGTGAAGGCCTCGGCGACGTGGAACGGCTGCGAGAGGAAGCGCTCGATGCGCCGCGCGCGGCCGACCGTGAGACGGTCCTCGTCGGAGAGCTCGTCGATGCCGAGGATGGCGATGATGTCCTGCAGCTCGCGGTAGCGCTGGAGGATCTCCTTGACGCGCGTCGCGACCCGGTAGTGCTCCTCGCCGACGACGTCCGGCTTGAGGATCGTCGACGTCGAGTCGAGCGGATCCACCGCCGGGTAGATGCCCTTCTCCGAGATCGACCGGGAGAGCACCGTCGTGGCGTTGAGGTGCGCGAACACCGACGCGGGCGCCGGGTCGGTGAGGTCGTCGGCCGGGCACGTAGATCGCCTGCACCGAGGTCACCGAGCCGTTGCGCGTGGAGGTGATGCGCTCCTGCAGCTGGCCCATCTCCGTCTCCAGCGTGGGCTGGTAGCCGACCTGGGAGGGCATGCGGCCGAGGAGGGCGGAGACCTCCGAGCCGGCCTGCACGAACCGGAAGATGTTGTCGATGAAGAGCAGCACGTCCTGGCCGGAGACGTCGCGGAAGTACTCCGCCATCGTCAGCCCGGTCAGCGCGACGCGCATGCGCGCGCCGGGAGGCTCGTTCATCTGGCCGAAGACGAGCATCGTCTTGTCGATGACGCCCGACTCCTTCATCTCCAGCCAGAGGTCGTTGCCCTCGCGGGAGCGCTCGCCGACGCCGCAGAAGGCGGACAGTCCGCCGTGCTCCTGGGCGAGGTTGTTGATGAGCTCCTGGATGAGGACCGTCTTGCCGACGCCGGCGCCGCCGAACAGGCCGACCTTGCCGCCCTTGGCGTACGGCGCGAGGAGGTCGACGACCTTGATGCCGGTCTCGAACATCTCCTGCGTCGGGATGAGGTCCTCGACGTCCGGGGCGGAGCGGTGGATCGGCCAGCGCTCCTTGACGTCGAGCTCCTCGCCGAGGTCGATCGTCTCGCCGAGGACGTTGAAGATGCGCCCGAGCGTGATGTCGCCGACGGGGACCGTGATCGGGCCGCCCGTGTCGACGACCTCGACGCCGCGCGCGAGGCCGTCGGTGCTGTCCATGGCGACCGCGCGGAGGCGGTCGTCGCCGAGGTGCTGCTGCACCTCGAGGACGAGGTCCTCCTGGCCCTCGCGGGCGACGGTCAGCGCGCTGTTGATCTCGGGGAGGTTCTCCGCGAAGACGACCTCGACGACGACCCCCTGGATCTCCTCGATCTGACCGACGTTGGACGTGCCGCCGCCGGAGTCCTGCTGCTCTGTCTCGACTGTTGCCATCGGATGTCCTTCCTTAGCCCAGCGCCTCGGCGCCGGCGACGACTTCCATGATCTCCTGGGTGATCTCGGCCTGACGTGCCCGGTTCATCTCCAGGGTGAGGTCCTGGATGATGTCCCCGGCGTTCTCCGACGCGTTGCGCATGGCCGTCATGCGCGCGCCGTGCTCGGACGCGGTCGACTCCAGCAGCGCGCGGTACACGGAGATCTCCACGTACTCCGGGACGAGCCGGCCGAGGATCTCGTCGGCGTCGGGCTCGTACTCGACGAGCGCGCGGCCGCCGCCCTCGTGCTCGTCCGTCGCCGGTGGTCCTCGCCCTCCCCCTCGTCGTCGGACGAGGATCGTCGCGTGCTGCAGCGGCAGCAGCGTCTCGCGACGGACCTCCTGCGTGAGCGGGGAGATGTAGCCGTTGTAGATGATCTCGACCTCGTCGACCTCGCCGTCGATGAAGGCCGTCACGAGGTCCTCGGCGATCTCGCGCGCGTTGGCGTAGGCGGGCCGGTCGGTGAAGCCGACGTAGGAGCCCGCGATCTCGCGGCCGCGGAACGTGAGCGTCGAGACGCCGCGGCGCCCCGAGGCCGAGAAGACGACCTCGCGGCCCTGGCCCTCGTGCTCGGCGGCGGCGCGCATGCCCGCGCGGATGATCTGCGAGTTGAACGCGCCGGCGAGGCCGCGGTCGCCGGTCACGAGCAGCACCGCGACCTTGTTGACCGTCTCGTGCTCCTGCAGCACCGGCATGCTCGAGACCTCCGCGCCGGCCGCCTCGGCGGCCTGGCGCGTCATCCGGCGGATCGCGCGGGCGTAGGGACGCAGCGCCTCGATGCGCTGCTCGGCCCGGCGCAGGCGCGCCGCGGCCACCATCTCCATCGCCCGCGTGATCTTGCGGATGTTCTGGATCGACGCGATGCGATCCTTGACGTCTGCCTGGCTGGCGGCCATTACGCGGTCGCAGCCTCCTTCTCCGTCTCGTCGGCCTCGTCGGCCTCCTCGACGTCCTCGCTGGCGCGCGTGGTCACGCGCTCGGAGTCTCCGCCGTCCTCGGTCGGGTTGCCGTCCTCGTCGAGGTCGTAGCCGAAGTCGTCCGCGTACTCCTTGATCGCGGCGTCCAGCTCCTCGACCGTCGCGTCCTCCCAGTCGCCGCCCGCGATCTTCTCGAGCAGGTCGGCCTTCTCCGCGCGCAGGCGCTGGCTCAGGCCGTCGAGGAACTCGGGGATGCGGCCCACGAGCACGCGGTCCAGGTAGCCGTTCGTGCCGGCGTAGACGACCGCCGTCTGCTCGGCGACCGGCAGCGGGGAGCGCTCGTTCTGGTTCAGCGCCGCGACCAGGCGCTCACCGCGGGCCAGCGTGCGCTGGGTCGCGGGGTCCAGGTCGGAGCCGAACTGGGCGAACGCCTCGAGCTCGCGGTACTGCGAGAGCTCGAGCTTCAGGCGGCCCGCGACGCGGCGCATCGGCTTCACCTGGGCGTTGCCGCCCACGCGCGACACCGAGATGCCGACGTTGATGGCCGGGCGCACGCCGGAGAAGAACAGCGACGGCTCGAGGAAGATCTGCCCGTCGGTGATCGAGATGACGTTCGTCGGGATGTAGGCGGACACGTCGCCGGCCTGCGTCTCGATGATCGGCAGCGCGGTGAGCGAGCCGCCGCCGAGGTCGTCGTTGAGCTTCACCGCGCGCTCCAGCAGGCGGCTGTGCAGGTAGAAGACGTCGCCCGGGTACGCCTCGCGGCCCGGCGGGCGGCGCAGCAGCAGCGACATCTGGCGGTACGCGTACGCGTGCTTCGTGAGGTCGTCGTACGCGATGAGCGCGGCCTTGCCGTTGTAGAGGAAGTGCTCGGCCATCGCGCAGCCGGCGTACGGCGCGAGGAACTTGATCGGCGCGGCCTCGTCGGCCGGGGCGGCGACGATGATCGTGGAGTCCAGCGCGCCCGCCTGCGCGAGCGTCTCGGCGAGCTGCACGACCGTCGCCAGGCGCTGGCCGATCGCGACGTACACCGAGATGACGCCGGAGTCCTTGTTGTTGATGATCGTGTCGATCGCGATCGCCGTCTTGCCCGTCTGGCGGTCGCCGATGATGAGCTCGCGCTGGCCGCGGCCGATCGGGATCATCGAGTCGATGGCCTTCAGGCCGGTCTGCAGCGGCTCGGTGACCGGCTGGCGCTGCACGACGCCCGGGCGCCTTGAACTCGGCCGGGCGCAGCTCGCTCGTCTCGATGTCGCCCTTGCCGTCCAGCGGCTCGCCGAGCGGGGAGACGATGCGGCCCAGCAGGGCCTCGCCGACCGGGATCTCGAGGAGCTGGTTCGTCCGCTTGACGGTGTCGCCCTCGACGACGTGCTCCCAGTCGCCGAAGAGCACGGCGCCCACGTTGTCGGACTCGAGGTTCAGCGCCAGGCCGCGCACGCCGTGCGGGAACTCGAGCATCTCGAACGACATGCAGTTCTCGAGGCCGTGGATGCGCGCGATGCCGTCGCCCACGGAGAGGACGGTGCCGACCTCGGTCAGCTCGGCCGATCCCTCGTCGAGCCCCTCGATGCGGCTCTTGAGGATGGAGGTGATCTCGTCGGGCTTGATCTGCATGGGCTGTCTCAGTGTCTCCTTGGGGGGAAGCTTGCGCGCGTCAGGCGGAGCCCTTGGCGACCTGCTGTCGCAGGCGCTCGAGGCGGTTGCGGATGGATGCGTCGAGGATCTGGTTGCCGACGCGCAGAACGACACCGCCGAGGATCTCCGGCTGCGACGCGGGCGGTGAGCTCGACCTTCTGGCCGGTCTGCGCACCGATGCGGTCGCCGATGCCCTTCACGGTCTGCTCGTCGAGCTCGATCGCCGACGTGATCTCGACCGGGCAGGATCCTGTTCTCGCGCTCCCACATCACGTCGTACTCGCGGCGGATGCGGAACAGGACGGGCATGCGGTGCTTCTCGATGAGGAGCTCGAGGAAGTTCACGACGGCCTCGTCCGCGTCGACCAGGACGCGGCCGAGGCCGTCCTGCTTCTCCTGCGTGGAGAAGTAGGGCGAGAAGAAGAACACCGACAGCTCGCGGTCCTCGCCGAGCGCGTCGGAGAACGCGCCCAGCTGCTCGCGGACGACGTCGAGCTTGTCGTGCTCCTGCGCGACCTCGAACAGCGACGCGTGCGTAGACCTCGGCGATCTCTTCCATGGGTCAGTTCCTGCGGGCGTCCCCGGAGAGCTGGTCGAAGTCCAGTTCGCCGAGGGCCTCTTCGACCAGGCGGCGCTGGTCGTCGTCGGTCAGGGTCTTGCGGGTGACCTTCTCGGTCGCCAGCACGGTGAGGTCGGCGACCTCCTTGCGGATCTCCTGGATCGCGCGGCGCGTCTCCGCCTCGATGTCGCGCTTGGTCTGCTCCATGAGCTCCTCGCGCTGACGCTGGGCGTCGACCTTGGACTCGGACTCGAGGTTGTCGCCCGCCTTGCGCGCGCGGGCGACGATCTCGTCGGCCTGCTCGCGGGCCTCCTTCAGGCGCTCGCGGTACTCCTGCGAGCAGCTCGTCGGCCTCGGTCTTCGTCCGCTCGGCGGTGTCGATCGACTCCTCGATGGCCTTCTGCCGGCGGTCGAGCGCCTCTCCGATCCGCGGGAAGGCGAGCTTCCACAGGATCCAGAGGGTGATGCCGAACGCCAGCAGCGTCCAGATCATCAGCCCGACGTTGGGCGTGACGAGGAAGGAGCCTCCTCCCTCCTCGCTCGTGGCGGCCAGGAGTGGCATTAGAGGAAGAACGCGATCAGGCCGAAGATGAAGGCGTAGAACACGATCGCCTCGGTCAGGGCGAATCCGAGCCACTGGATCGAGGTGATCTCGTCGCGCATCTCGGGCTGACGGGTCACGGACTCGATGACCTTGCCGAAGATGAAGCCGACGCCGATGCCCGGTCCGATGGTGCCCAGTCCGGCACCCACGCCGAGGGCGATGGCCTTCATGCCCGCCTCGACGTCACCCGTGGTACCTGCCTGCGCGAGGAACCGGGACGATTTGCGCGGTGAGACTCACTTGCGTTGTGCTCCTCTCTAGTGGTTCTCGGCGACGGCGCCGCCGAGGTAGATCGCCGTGAGGGTGGCGAAGATGAACGCCTGCAGGGTCGCCACCAGGCCGACCTCGAAGATGAAGAACGCGACGGCGATCGGCAGCGTGATGACGCCGAGCGCAGCGATGCCGAGGATGACCACGAGGCCGCCGCCCATGAACAGGATGAGCAGGTGGCCGGCGAGGATGTTCGCGAACAGTCGGACGCTCAGGCTGATGATGCGCACGACGTGCGAGATCGCCTCGATGACGAACAGGATCGGGCGCATCGCGTGCGGCGTCCCGGCCGGGATCCAGCTCGCGAAGTACTTGCGGAAGCCCTGGGCCCGGATGCCGGCGATGTGGTACGAGAACCACACGACGAGCGTGAGGGCCAGCGGGATCGCGATGTTGGCCGTCGCCGCGTAGATCGCGAACTGCGGCACCGCGACCCGAACACGTCGAACGTCGCGTGCGTGTTCGTCGGCAGCGGGATGTAGCCGATGAGGTTCGAGAACCAGATGAAGAGGAAGAGCGTCCCGATGAAGGGGAACCACTTCCGCGCCATCGCGTCGTCCATGTTGCCGCGCGTGATGTTGTCGCGCATGAGCAGGTAGAGCGTCTCGACCGCGGTCTGCACGCGGTTGGGCCGCTGCTGCATCCGGCGGGCGATGTAGAGCATGCTGAAGGTCGTGAGGATCGCCGCGATCGCGAGGTAGAGCACCGCGCGGGTGATGGAGAGGTTCACGCCGACCGAGGTGGATGCTGACCCAGTCCTCGAGCTTGAACTCCTCCTGCGGCTGGAACTCCTCGTTGCGCCCGGCCGAGCCGACGAGCGCGCCGACGATCCCTGCGAGCACGAGCACGCCGCCGATCGACGCGAAGACCTTGATGCGTGTGCTCATGGGGTTTGGACCTCTCCAGGGCCGCTCGATCCGGGCTCGAACGGCCGCAGGATCATCTTCGTGGTGAACCAGGCTGTGAACAGGACGACGGACAGCACGGCGGCGGACAGACCCACCTCGTCCGACGTGAGGAGCCCAACTGATACCAGGATCAGGGCCATGAGCCATCCGCGACCGATCATCGAGCCGGTCGCGATGCCCGACCACGCGCTTCGGATCCGTCGCCTCGGCCGCCTTGCGGTCGGAGTACCAGCCGATGCCCGCGCCACATCGCCCAGATGCCGGCGGCGGTGATCCAGCCGCCGATCGGCCATCCCGCGACCAGGAAGACCGGGAGCGCGACGGCGAGCAGCACGAGGTCGAGGTTGCGCAGGGCGATCATCGGCCCGTCACGACCGCCCCCGGATGACCGGGGGTTTCGGGGGTGGGCTCATCGCCCGGGAAGTGTGGCTGCTCGGAGGAAGGCATGCGTCGAGGTGTCACCGCTCAGGTGCTCCGGCTGACCCCGGCCGGGTGACTGCACCCGGGTGACGGGAGGGAACATAGCGGAAGATCGGACTTTGTGACGCCTTTGTAACAGCGTTCCTGGGAACACGCGCCTACCTCCGAGGTCATGGTTACGATCGCGCCGTGTCCTTGCTCGAGGAGGGGCGTGACCCGGGTCAGCTCTCCGCCGTCCGCGCGCGGGCCCGTCGGCTCGTACCCGACGAGGACGCCGACGACGCCGAGGACGTTCGTCCGCCAGCTGTACCGCTGGGTGCCCGAGGAGGACCTCCGCGCCCACGGCGTCCCGGAGCTCACGGGCGCCGCCCTCTCGCTCTGGCGCCTGTCGCGCGAGCACGTGCCCGCGCGACGCCGCTCGTCCGCGCGTTCGTGCCGGCCGAGGCCGAGCACGGCTGGCGCTCGCCCCACACCGTCGTGCAGGTCGTCTCCGACGACATGCCGTTCCTCGTCGACTCGGTCCGGATGGCGCTGCAGCGCCTCGGGTGCGACGTGCTGCTGCTCGTGCACCCGGTCGATCGCGGGCCAGTCGCTCATGCACGTGGAGATCGACCGCCGGACGGGAGCCGCGTCCTCGACGACATCCGCAGACGAGGTCGCCGACGTGCTCTGGCCGACGTCCGCAGCGCGGTCGAGGACTGGCCGCAGATGGTGCAGCGCACGCGCGAGCTGCGCGACGGGCTCGACGAGACGGGCGGCGCGGTCCCGAGCGAGGAGGTCGCCGAGGCCCGCGCGCTGCTCGACTGGCTCGCCGACGGGCACTTCCTCTTCCTCGGCTACCGCGAGTACACGCTCACGCACGCGGGCGACGACGCGCGCTCGTCCCCGTCGAGGGCACGGGGCTGGGGATCCTGCGGCGACACCCGGCGCCAGCAGCGCTCGGAGCGCGTTCGCCCGACTGCCGCAGCGGATCCGCTCGATCGCGCACCTCCCCCGCACGCTGACGCTGACGAAGTCCAACTCGCGGTCCACCGTGCACCGGCCCGGTGCCCATGGACTACATCGGGGTCAAGCGCTTCGACGAGGAGGGCCGCGTGATCGGCGAGCGCCGCCTGCTCGGCCTGCTGACCGGGCAGCGCCTACAAGGCCGACGTCACCGACGTCCCGATCGTGCGGCGCAAGGCGCGCGCAGTGCTCGAGCGGCGCGCCGCGCTGCCCCCGGGCGGCCACGACGAGAAGGCGCTGCTGGAGATCCTCGACACGTACCCGCGCGACGAGCTCTTCCAGATCGACGAGGCGACGCTCTTCGACGCACGCGATCGGGATCCTCGGCGCTCGGCGAGCGCCAGTTCGTGCGGGTGTTCCCGCGCCGCGACGAGTTCGAGCGCTTCGTCTCCTTCCTCGTCTACCTGCCGCGCGAGCGCTTCCACACCGAGAACCGGCTGAAGATCCAGGAGATCCTCCGCGCCGCGCCGTCGAGCGGGACGGGCACGGACTTCGACCTGCGGCTCACCGAGTCGGTGCTCGTGCGGCTGCACATCGTCATCGCGACGCAGCCCGGGCGACGTCCCGGAGTTCGACGTCTGGGAGATCGAGGAGCAGATCTCGGAGGTGACCCGCAGCTGGACCGACGACCTGCGCCTCGCGCTGCGCGCGGGGCCCGGGCGGCCGCGGCGCCGACGACTGGCGGCGCTACGCCGACGGCGTTCCCGGTCGTGTACCGCGCCGACAACCCGGTCGCCCAGGCCGTGCCGCGACATCCGCTCGATCGACGACCTGTACCGCACCGGCGGCGCTGGACGTGCGGCTGTACCGGAGCCGTCGACGGCCTGCGCTGCCGCGTCCTGACGTGGAAGGCGGCGCTCGAGCTCTCCGACATCGTCCCGATCCTCGAGCACATGGGCGTGCGGGTCGCCGACGAGCGCCCGTACGAGATCACGCCGGTCGACGCGCCGGTCACGCACATCTCGGACTTCGGCCTGCGTCGCGATGCGGAGGTCGAGATCGGCGACGACGTGCGCGCAGGCCTTCGAGGACGTCCTGTGGCGCGCGCTGACCGGCCGGCTGGCCAGCGATCCGCATCAACGGGCTCATCCTCGGCGCGGGCCTGCAGTGGCGCGACACGATCGTGCTGCGGACCGTGACGCGCTACCTGCGCCAGGGCGGCACGACGTTCAGCGACCGCTACCTCATGTCGACGCTGCTCGCGCATCCCGACATCGCGGGGATGCTGGTCGAGCCTCTTCGAGGCGCGACTGGATCCCGAGCACGCCGACCCCGCGCGCGCCGACGGCGCTCGACGCCCGGATCGTCGCGGCGATCGAGGCGGTCGAGAGCCTCGACGAGGACCGCATCCTGACGCTGTATCTCGCGGTGGTCCGGGCGGTCCTGCGGACGAACCACTTCGTGCGCTCCGACACCCTCGCACTCAAGCTCGACTCCTCGGCGATCGCGCTGCTGCCCGAGCCGCGGCCGTGGGTCGAGGTCTTCGTGTACTCGCAGACGACGGAGGGCGTGCACCTGCGCGGCGGGCCCGATCGCCCGTGGCGGCCTGCGCTGGTCGGACCGCCACGAGGACTTCCGCACCGAGATCCTCGGGCTGATGAAGGCGCAGATGGTCAAGAACGCGCTCATCGTCCCCGTCGGCGCGAAGGGCGGGTTCGTCGTGAAGAGCGGCGAGGTCGTCGACGCCTACCGGACGTTCGTCGGCGCGCTGCTCGACGTCACCGACAACGTCGTCGACGGCGAGATCGTGCCGCCCGAGCGCGTGGTCCGCCACGACGGCGACGACCCCTACCTCGTGGTGGCGGCCGACAAGGGCACGGCGACGTTCTCCGACGTGGCGAACGAGATCGCGGTCCGCCGCGGCTTCTGGCTGGGCGACGCGTTCGCGTCCGGCGGCTCGGCCGGCTACGACCACAAGCGCATGGGCATCACCGCGCGCGGCGCGTGGGAGTCGGTGCGGCGGCACTTCCGCGGCCTCGGGCGTCGACGTCGCCGACGAGGACATCACGGTCGTCGGGATCGGCGACATGTCCGGCGACGTCTTCGGCAACGGGATGCTGCTCAGCCGGCACATCCGGCTCGTCGCCGCGTTCGACCACCGGCACGTGTTCCTCGACCCCGACCCCGACGCCGCGGCCGGCTTCGCGGAGCGCGAGCGGCTCTTCGGCGCTCGCGCGGTCGAGCTGGGACGACTACGACCGCTCGCGGATCTCGGCCGGCGGCGGCGTGTTCCCGCGCACGGCGAAGTCGATCCCGGTGTCGCCCGAGGCGCGGCGCGCGCTCGGCGTCGACGCCGAGTCGCTGCCGCCGAACGAGCTCATCCAGGCGATCCTGCGCGCGCCGGTCGACCTGCTGTGGAGCGGCGGGGTCGGCACGTACGTCAAGAGCTCGGACGAGACGCACGCCGAGGCGGGCGACCGCATCCAACGACGGCGTGCGCGTCGACGGCGACGAGCTGCGCTGCCGGGTCGTCGGCGAGGGCGGCAACCTCGGGTTCACCCAGCGCGGGCGCGTGGAGTACGCGCTCGACGGCGGGCGCCTCTTCACCGACGCGATCGACAACGCGGGCGGCGTGAACTGCTCCGACCACGAGGTCAACATCAAGATCCTCCTGCACGGCGCGATCGACGACGGGTCGCTCGCGGCCGCCGACCGCGACGCGCTGCTCGCACTGATGCGCGACGCCGTGGGCGACCGCGTCATCGAGGCGAACCGCGCGCAGGCGCTCGCGCTGTCGCTCGAGCATCACGACGCGCCGCACCTCCTCGACGGACATGTCGGCGGTCATCCGCAGCCTGGAGGCGCGCGGCGGCGCTCGACCGCGAGCTGGAGGGGCTGCCCGGCGACGAGGAGCTGGCGGACCGGCGCGGCGCGGGGCACGGGCCTCACCCAGCCCGAGCTGGCGGTCCTGCTGGCCTACGCCAAGATGACGCTGCGCGACGAGCTCGTCGCCTCCGACCGCGCCGGAGGACCCCTGGCTGTCGCGCGAGCTGGCCGCGCGCGTTCCCCGCGCCGCTGCCCGAGCGCTACGGCGACGCGATGCGCGCGCCATCGGCTACGCAGGGAGATCGTCGCGACCCGGCTCACCAACCGGCTCGTCGACCGCGGCGGGATCGGCCACGCCCTGCGCCTGCACGACGACATCGGCGCGTCGGTCGAGGACATCGCCCGGGCGACGGCGATCGCGTGGGAGGTCCATGCGATCGACGCCCTGTGGGACGACGTCGAGGCCGTCGCCGACGAGGTGCCCGCCGCGTCGCTGTGCCGAGGTGCTCCTCGAGGCGCAGCGGCTCGCGACGCGCGCGACGCGCTGGCTGCTGCTCAACCGCCCGCGGCCGCTGGACGTCGCGGCGGCCGTGGAGGGCTCGGCGAGGACGTCCGCATCGGTGTCGGAGATGCTGCCGGCGCTGCTGCACGGCGCCGGGCGCGAGGCGTTCGAGGAGCGCGTCGCGGCGATGGACGTCGCAGGGCCTGCCCGAGGCGCTCGCGCGCCGGGCGGCCGGGCTGCAGCCGCTGGCGGCGGCGCTCGACGTCGCCGACGTCGCCGCGGCGACGGGCTCGCCGATCGGGCGCGCGGCGGGCGTGTACGGGCTGCTCGGCGAGCGGCTGTCGCTCGACTGGCTCTACGAGATCGTCACCGCGCGCGGGCGCAACAACCGCTGGGAGGTGCAGGCGCGGACGTCGCTGCGCGACGACCTGTACGTCGTGCGCCGCACGCTGACCGAGCGCGTGCTGCGCGAGGCCGACGGCGACGACCCCGCGGAGCTCGTCGACGCGTGGCTGGATGCGCGCGGCGAGGCGGTCGCCCGCGTGCGCGAGCTGCTCGCCGACGTCCGCGCCGACGGCGCCCGCGATCCCGCCGCGCAGGCGGTGGCGGTGCGCGAGGTCAGCGCGCTGGCGGACTAGCGCCCCGCGCTCGGCCACGATGCGCACGTCGACGTTGGGGGCAAGCCGCAGCGAGCCGCATGGGCAGCGGCTCGCTGAGGCGCCCGAAGCCCACGGCGCAGCGACGGCGCGCCGAGCAGGACGTAGGTCGTCGCCGCGCTCGCGGGCGACGCGGGCCGCCACCGCCGCGACGTCGTCGCCCTCCTCGACGAGGAGCTGGGCACCGAGCACCGCCGCGATCCGGCGCAGCGCCTCGAGCTCCGCGCGCGCCCTCCGCCGACGCCTCCTCGCCCGGCGTCGCGCACGACGAGGATGTCGAGGTCGGCGTGCAGCCGCTGCGCCGAGCGCCAGGCCCGCCGCACGACGCGCTCGGAGCTCGGGTCGAGCTTCGCGAGCGCCAGCAGGCGCTCCGCGAACGCCTTCGGCTCCACGGACCCGAAGAGCCGCTCCTCGCGCACGGCGAGCGGGTCGCGGACGAGCCGCTTGGCCTCCACCTCCTCGGCCACCTCGCCGCAGGGCGACCTCGCGCAGCGCCTGGAGGTTCTCGATGCGGAAGAAGTTCTCCAGCGCGGTCTGCACGCGCGCCTGCGGGTAGACGCGCCCCTCGCGCAGGCGCGTGATCAGCGCCTCCGGCGTGACGTCGACGAGGACGACCTCGTCGGCCTCGGCGAGCAGCCGGTCGGGGAAGGTCTCGCGCACGCGCACGCCGGTGAGCTCGGCGACCTGGTCGTTCAGCGACTCGAGGTGCTGGACGTTGACCGTCGTGTACACGTCGATGCCGGCCTCCAGCAGCTCGGCGATGTCCTCGTAGCGCTTGCCGTGCTCGACGCCCTGCGGGTTGGAGTGCGCGAGCTCGTCGACGAGGCACAGCTCGGGCGCCCGCGCCAACAGCCCCGGGAGATCCATCTCGCGGACCGAGTGGCTGCGGTGATCGATCGACGCGGAGGGGCTGGATCTCCAGCCCCTCCGCCTGCGCTGCCGTCTCCGCGCGGCCGTGCGTCTCGAGCACGCCGACGACCACGTCGCGCCCGTCCTCGGCCGCCGCGCGGCCCTCCTGGAGCATCCGGTACGTCTTGCCGACGCCGGCCGCCATGCCCAGGAAGATCTTGCAGCGGCCGGCCCACTCAGGCGCCGAGGATGCCGTGGACCACGAGGTCGATGAGCTTGATCCCGATGAACGGCGTGACGAGCCCACCGAGGCCGTAGATCAGGAGATTGCGACGCAGCAGCGCCGTCGCGCCCAGCGGCCGGTAGCGCACGCCGCGCAGCGCGAGCGGCACGAGCGCGGGGATCACGAGGGCGTTGAACACGATCGCCGAGATGATCGCGGACTGCGGCGTCCCCAGGTTCATGATGTTGAGGTCGTTCAGCGCGCCGCCGTACGTGGCGGCGAACATCGCCGGGCAGGATCGCGAAGTACTTCGCGACGTCGTTGGCGATCGAGAACGTCGTCAGCGCCCCGCGCGTGATGAGCAGCTGCTTGCCGACCTCGACGATCTCGATCAGCTTCGTCGGGTTGGAGTCGAGGTCGACCATGTTGCCCGGCCTCGCGCGCCGCCTGCGTGCCGGTGTTCATCGCCACGCCCACGTCCGCCTGCGCGAGCGCCGGGGCGTCGTTCGTGCCGTCCCCGGTCATCGCGACGAGCCGCCCGTTGGCCTGCTCCTCGCGGATGAGCTCGAGCTTGCGCTCCGGCGTCGCCTCGGCGAGGACGTCGTCGACGCCCGCCTCCTCGGCGATCGCCGCCGCGGTCAGCCGGTTGTCGCCGGTGACCATGACGGTGCGGATGCCCATCGCCCGCAGCTGGTCGAAGCGCGCCCGCATGCCCTCCTTGACGATGTCGCGCAGCTCGACGACCCCGAGCACCTGCGAGTCGCGCGCGACGGCCAGCGGCGTCGCGCCGGCGCGGCCGATGCGGTCCAGGCGACCTCGAGCTCGGGCGGCGCCTGCCCGCCCTCCTCGGTGACCCAGCGCATGACCGCGTCGCCCGCGCCCTTGCGCAGCCGCGAGCCGTCGAGGTCGACGCCGCTCATGCGCGTCTGCGCCGTGAACGGCACGAACGTCGCCGCGTGCGGCTCCGAGCTCGTGCTCGCGCAGCCCGTACTGCTTGGCCAGCACGACGATCGAGCGGCCCTCCGGCGTCTCGTCGGCCAGCGAGGCGAGCTGCGCCACCTCCGCGAGGTCGCCCTCCGACACGCCGGGCATCGGGACGAACGAGGCGGCCTGCCGGTTGCCGAGCGTGATCGTGCCGGTCTTGTCGAGCAGCAGGACGTCGACGTCGCCGGACGCCTCGACCGCGCGGCCCGGAGAGCGCCAGCACGTTGCGCCGCACGAGCCGGTCCATGCCGGCGATGCCGATCGCGGACAGCAGCGCGCCGATCGTCGTCGGGATGAGCGCGACGAGCAGCGCGACGAGCGTCGTGATCGACACGGTGGTGTCGGCGAAGTCGGCGAACGGGCGCAGCGTCACGACGACGCGCGATGAAGATCACGGTCAGGCCGATGAGCAGGATCGTCAGGGCGATCTCGTTCGGGCGTCTTGCGGCGCTCGGCGCCCTCGACGAGGCCGATCATGCGGTCGAGGAACGATTGCCCGGGCTCCTGCGTGATCTCCACCACGATGCGGTCGGAGAGCACGCGCGTGCCGCCGGTGACCGCCGAGCGGTCGCCGCCGGCCTCGCGGATGACCGGGCGCGGACTCGCCGGTGATCGCCGACTCGTCCACGGAGGCGATGCCCTCGATGACGGTGCCGTCGCCGGGGATGACGTCCCCGGCCTCGACGACGACGACGTCGCCGCGGCGCAGCGTCCGCTGCCGCGCGCTCGGTCCCGTCGGCGAGCCGGGCGGTGGTCGTCGTGCGCATCGCGCGCAGCGACGCGGCCTGCGCCCGGCCGCGGCCCTCGGCGATCGCCTCGGCGAAGTTGCCGAAGATCACCGTCAGCCACAGCCAGACCGCGACCGTGGCCGAGAACCACGCGGCGTGTCGGCCTCGCCCGGTGACCGCGAGGATCGTCGTGATCGAGCGCGCCGATCTCCACCACGAACATGACCGGGTTGCCGATCATGTGGCGCGGGATCGAGCTTGCGCACCGACTCCACGAGCGCCTCGACGAACATCGCGCGGTCGAGGTGGAGCGGGCGCTGGGCAGTGGCGGTCATCGGCGGGTCTCCGCGTCGAGGGCGATGTTGAGCTCCAGGACGTTCACGCCGGGCTCACCGAGGACGCCGGCGAACCGGCCGTCGGTGTGCTCGTCGACGAGCGCGCGCACCCGCGCTGAACGGGAGGCCGCGCACCTTCGCGACGCGCGCGCCTGGATGCGCGCGTTCGCCAGCGAGATGTGCGGGTCGACGCCCGAGGCCGACGTCGTCGCCGCGTCGGCGGGAACGCTCGGCCGCGCGTCAGGCCGTCGGTCGTACGGGCGCTCGCGGGCGAGGTAGTCGAGCACGAAGCGCCGCTGCTGGACGGCCAGCGTCGCCTGGTTGGGCCCGCGGTTGTTGAAGAACGTCGCGTTCGGCGCGTACCCCGTGACCGACGGGCGGCTCTGGAAGTAGCGTCGCGCTCGGGCCCGTGGAGAAGTCCTGGCCGATGAGCTTGGAGCCGACGACCCTGCCGTCGACCTTCACCGTCGAGCCGTCCGCCGCGTTCGGGAAGGCGACCTGCCCGACCCCGGTCATGGCGAGTGGGTAGACGATGCCGAGGACGATGGTCATGACGACGATCGCGACGATCGCGCCCCTGATGTCCTTGCGCATGGTGGTCGGCCCTCAGAAGAGCTGGTTGGTCATCGCCTGGACGACCGGTCCGAGCAGCAGCGCGGGCACGAACGTCAGGAGGGCGACGAGGAGGATGGTCCCGACGAGCAGGACGACGAACACCGGTGTGTCGGTCCGCATCGTCCCGAGGCCGGGCGGCGCGACGCGTTTGCCCGCCAGGGCGCCGGCGACCGCGAGTGCGACGAGCATCGGCAGCGAAGCGGCCGAGGAGCATCGCCACGCCGCCGAGCAACTGGGCGAACGTCACGGTCAGCGCGCCGACGTTGTTCCCGTTGGGCTGCAGGAAGCCGGTGTAGCCGGCGAACGCGGAGCCGTTGTTGTTCCCCTGCGAGCGTGTAGGCGTAGATCGTCTCGGTGAAGCCCTGCGGCCCCGCGTCGAAGATCGACGCCTGCCCGTACTTGGTGGCGATCGCGACCGCCGCGACAGACCAGCACGAGCAGCGGCACGCCGATCGTCCCCGCCGCGACGAGCTTGATCTCGCGCGCCTCGATCTTCTTGCCCAGGTACTCGGGCGTGCGGCCCACCATCAGCCCGGCGAGGAACACCGCGAGCAGGACGAACAGCAGCATCCCGTACAGGCCCGAGCCGACGCCGCCGAAGATGACCTCGCCGGTGAGCGATGTTGGCCATGCGGGACGGCGCCGCCGAGCGCGGTCAGCGACTCCATCGCGGCGTTCACCGCGCCGCAGGAGGCGACCGTCGTGATCGCTGCGAAGAGGCTGGAGGAGCCGATGCCGAAGCGCTGCTCCTTGCCCTCCATGTTGGCGCCCGGTGAGCCCCGCCGCATGCATCGCCGCTGTGGAGTGGGCCTCGGCCGCGTAGATGATCGCGACGCCGGCGATGAACAGCACCGCCATCGCGATGTAGATCGACCAGCCCTGGCGGCGGTTGCCGACCATGCGCCCGAAGGTCGCCGTGAGCCCCGCCGGGATCACGAGGATCGACGAGCATCAGGACGAAGTTCGTGAACGTGGTGCTGTTCTCGAACGGCATCGAGGCGTTGACGTTGTAGAAGCCGCCGCCGTTCGTCCCGAGCTCCTTGATGATCTCCTGCGAGGCGACCGGCCCGATGAACAGCGTCTGCGTCCCGCCCGCGAGCGTCTTGAACGTGTCCGGCCCTGCCAGGCTCTGCACGACGCCCTGGGAGACGAGGAACAGCGCGCCGATGACGGAGATCGGCAGCAGGATGTAGAGGATCCCGCGCGTGAGGTCGGCCCAGAAGTTGCCGATCGCGGACGTGTCGCGGCGCGCGAAGCCGCGGATGACCGCGATGAGCACGGCCATCCCCACGGCGGCCGACACGAAGTTCTGGACCGCGAGGCCGGCCATCTGGGAGAACAGCGTCAACGTGGTCTCGCCGCCGTAGAACTGCCAGTTCGTGTTCGTGATCGCACGACGCGGCGGTGTTGAACGAGAGGTCCCAGGGCCCGGAGGTCAGGTTCGAGCGGGTTCCAGGGTGGATCGACTGCGTGCGCAGGATCAGGTACAGCAGCGACCATCGAGGCGGCGCTGAAGACGAGCACCGAGCGCGCGTAGCCGCGCCAGTCCTGCTCGGCCTCGGCGCGCGTGCCGAGCAGGCGGTAGAAGCCGCGCTCGACCGGGCCCAGGACACGATCCAGGACGATGGGCTCGCCGCCGTACACGCGCGCCATGTAGCCGCCGATGAGCGGCGTCAGCGCGGTGAGGACGACGAGGAAGAGGACGATCTGCGCCCAGCCGGCGACGTTCATACGTGCTCCAGGCCGCGCACGAGCGCCCAGAGGGCTGCGAACACGAGGGCGGCAAGGACGACGGAGACGATGTCGCCTCCGACGCCGCCGCCCACCCAGCTCAACAACGTCGCGATGGTCATGCGGGCAGCATCGGAGCCCTCCCGTGAAGGCCGCGTGGGGATGCGGCGCAGCGCATCAAGATCCCGTCAAGCTGCCCCGATGCGCACCGCCGTCGCGATCGCGGTGGCCCTCCCCTCGGTCGCGTGGGCCGTCATCCGGGTGCTCGGCCTCGACAGCGGACCGCTGCTCATCCCCGCGATGTCCTTCACGCCTTACGTGGCCGCGACCGCGTGGATCCCGATCGTCGCTCGCGCTCGCCCTGCACCAGCGCGGGGTGGCGCTCGTCGCGCTCGCGGCAGCGGTCGCCCTCGTGGCGGTGGTCGTGCCGCGCGCGCTCGGCGGGCCCCGGGTCGCGGTCACCGGCGGACGGTCGCTGACCGTGCTGACCGCGAACCTGCGCTACGGGAGCGCCGACCCGGACGCGGTCGTGGCGCTCGCGCGGCGCACCGGTGCCGACCTCGTGAGCCTCCAGGAGCTGCCGGCGGCGGAGATGCGCGCCATCGACGCTGCGGGCGCGCGCGAGCTGTACCCGTACCGCGCGATCGACACGGAGGGCGACGTGCAGGGCAGCGGGCTGCTGTCGCGCTACCCGTTGACCGGCGTCGTCCGGTCACGGGATCTGCAGAACGCGATGCCCGAGGCGACGGTCCACGTGCCGGGCGAGGCCCCGCTGCGGGTCAAGGTGGTCCATCCCGTCACGCCCCTGCACGGCGACGGCGCCATGTGGGCGCACGCCCTGCGCTCGCTCCCTCGGGCCACGCCGGACGGCGAACTGCGGATGCTCGTGGGCGACTTCAACGCCACGCTGGACCACCACCTCCTGCGCGACCTCATCGGCAGCGGCTACGTCGACGCGGGCGACGCCACCGGCATCGGCCTGCAGGGCACCTACCCCGCGCACCGCCGGCTGCGGATCACGATCGACCACGTGCTCGTCGACCGCCGCGCGCGGGTGACCTCGGCGAGCGTGCGTCTCATGCCGGGCAGCGACCATCGCGCGCTCGTCGGCACGCATCGACCTGCCTCAGACGGCGAACCGGTAGCCGACGCCCGGGTCGGTGCGGATGAACCGGCGCGTCCCGCCCGGCTCGATCTTGCGGCGAAGGTTCGCGATGTGGGTGCGCAGCGTCGCGGTGTCCTCGGCGTACGCCTGGCCCCAGACCTCGACGAGCAGCGCGCGGTGCGTGAGCAGGCGGCCGCGGTTGGTCATGAGCGCGGTGAGCAGGCCGAACTCGATCGGCGTGAGGTGGATCTCCTCTCCCTCCAGGCGCACGGTGTGCGCGGCGAGGTCGAGCTCCAGGCCCTCCGCGCGCAGCACGGGCTCCCCTGGCTCGGGCGTCGCGCGGCGCAGCGCCGCCGTGAGCCGCGCGATGAGCTCGCGAGGACCGAAGGGCTTGGTGACGTAGTCGTCGGCGCCCGCCTCCAGCGCTCGCACCTTCTGCTCCTCCTCGCCGACGGCGGAGAGCACGATGATCGGCGCCTTGGTCCACTCGCGCAGCGTCCGGGTCACCTCGATCCCGTCGCCGTCGGGCAGGACGAGGTCGACGATCGCGGCGTCCGGCGGGTGCAGCGCCGCCAGATCCAGCGCCTCCTGCGCCGTGGACGCCGGCATCGCCTCGAAGCCGGCGTCGCGCAGCACGATCCGCAGCGCACGCAGGATCTGCGGCTCGTCGTCGACGACGAGCACGCGCCGGCGCGGCGCGCTCACCCGGCCGCCGGCGCGGCGGCAGGCGCCACCGGCGCCGTGGGGGAAGTCGATCGCGAACGTCGTGCCCTGGCCGGGGAGCGACTCGACCGCGATCGTCCCGCCGTTGGCCTCGATGAACCCGCGCGCGATGGCGAGGCCGAGCCCCGAGCCTCGATGCCCGGTCCGCTCGGTCCCCGTCCGGTAGAACGGCTCGAACACCCGCTCGCGCTGCGCGGGCGGGATCCCCGGGCCGCGGTCGACGATGCGCACGACGACCCGCTGCCCCGACCGCGCGCGCACGGATCGAGACCGGGTGGCCGCCCGAGTGGCGGCTCGGCGTTCTCGAGCAGGTTCGCGAACGCGCGCTCGAGCTGCGCGGCGTCCGCGCGCAGCATCGGCAGCTCACCCTGGATCGAGACGGCGAACGTCCCCTCCGGCAGGCCGAGGCCGTCGATCGCCGCCTCCAGCACCTCCTCCAACGGGCACCACTCCGGCCGCGGGTCTGCCGCGTGCGCCTCGAGCCGCGACAGGTCCAGCAGGTTCTCGATGAGTCGCGCGAGGCGGCGCGCCTCCTCCTGGATGCCACGCGCGAGCTCGCGCCGCTCGTCGTCGTCGACGTGCGTCGAGGCCAGCGGCTCCGCGGCGGTGACGATCGCGGTGATCGGCGTGCGCAGGTCGTGGCTCACGGCGCGCAGCAGCGCGGTCTTGATGACGTCGCTGCGGCGCAGCGCACGGGTCTCGACGACGTCGCCCAGCAGCTCGTCGCGCTCCATCGCCGCGCCCAGCAGCGCCTCCAGCGGCGGCACGACGCGCTCCTGGGCACGGCGCAGCGCGGCCTCCGGCAGATCGGCGGGCAACAGGAGCGTGCCGATCTGGCCGGCGCCCTCGCGCAGCGGGAAGGCGACGCGACGCTCGTCGCCCTCGACCGGGCGCAGCTCGATGGCCGCGGACGGGACCGAGAGCGCCTGCGCGAGACGCTGGGCCGCGGTCGGCAGGACCGTGGCGAGGTCCTCGCCGCGCAGGAGGAGCCGCGCGAGCTCGGCCGCGAGGTCGGCCTCGCGGCGGCGCTGCTCGGCCTCCAGGGTGCGACGCCGGGCGACCTCGGCGAGGGAGCTCGCGACGACCGCGACGACGAAGAACACCGCGAGCGCGACCCAGTTCTGCGCGTCGGCGATCGTGAACCGGCCGGTCGGCGGGAGGTGGAAGAAGTTGAACGCCAGCGCACCGGCCAGCGCGGTGCACACGCCGAGCACCGCGCCCCAGCCGACCGAGACGATGAGGACCGCGACCAGGTAGACGACGATCAGGGCCGCGACCGGCGCGATCTGCTTCAGCGGGAACACGATCGCGGTGGTGACCGCGACACCGGCCACGCCGGCGAGGACGCCCCACCACCGATTGGGGCGCCGGTCGCCCATGAGGCCGAGCGGGTCACGACGTGTCACGAGCGGAGCGTAGACCTGCCCAAGCGCTCTTCACAGGATCTTCAGACCCAACGGCCGGATGTGGGCGGTAGCGTTGCTCCGCGGCGCGAACATGGAGGACGTGCGACCGATGCACAGCACACTGGCCCGACTTCACGCATCACGACTCGACACCGAGCTCGCCGACGGCGCCGACCCCGTCGGCTCCGAGCAGCGCGCGGAGTGGGCCGCGCACCTCATGCAGCCGCGCGTGCGGCAGGGGCTCGCGACCGGCCTGCGGCGCGCTGTCTCCGACGCACGCCGCGTCAGCTGCGCGCGCTCCTCGGCCGTCCACGTCGCCCGCCCCGCTGTGCGTGCCTGCGCGCCGGCGCTGCTGGAGCTCGCGGCGCAGCTCGGCGACGAGGGCGTCCGTCCCCGGGGCATCGCGCTGACCCGCCGCCTGCTGTCCGACGGGACCGGGCCGCTGTACTGCGCGCGCTCCGACGACGACCTGCGGGCGACGATCGAGGAGATCCGCGCGGCGCTGTAGCTACAGCGCCGCCAGCCCCGCGAGCAGCCGGTCGACCTCGTCGTCGGTCGTGTAGTGCAGGAGGCCGGCGCGGACGGCGCCGCCGTGCTCGGCCAGGCCGATCGCGTGCATGAGCGCGTAGGCGTAGAAGTCGCCGTCCCAGACGTTGACGCCGTCGCGCGCCAGCGCCTCGGCGACCTCGCGCGGGCTGCGACCCGCCACCGTCACGCTGAACGTCGGCGTGCGCTCGGCGACGCGGGCCGGATCCGCGATGCCGTGCAGCGTGACCCCCGGGAGCTCCGCGACGCCCGTCAGCGCCCGGGCGCACAGCTCCTCCTCCCGCGCGCGGATCGCCGCGTAGGCCGCGTCGAGGTCGCCGCCGCCGAGCTCGCGGAGGTAGTCGATCGCGGCGACGAGGCCGGCGAGCGACTCGAAGGACGGCGTTCCCGTCTCGAACCGGTGACCGGGCGGGTCCTCGGCGGCCGGCCGCACGCGGTCGGCGGGCCAGGTCTCGGCCAGGTCCCTGCGGATCGACGCGATCCCGAGGTGCGGCCCGAAGAACTTGTACGGCGAGCAGAGCAGCACGTCGGCGCCGATCGCGGCGCGATCGGGGCGGCGGTGCGGCGCCAGGTGCACGCCGTCGGCCCAGGCGAGCGCGCCCGCGCGGTGCGCGGCGTCGGTGATCCGCGTCGCGTCGGGGATCGACCCGACGGCGTTGGAGGCGAGGGTGAACGCGACGATCCGCGTCCGCGGTCCGAGCAGCGCCTCGAGCGCGTCGACGTCGAGCGTCACCTCGGTGCGATCGACCGGCGCGGTGCGCACGACGAGCCCGTGGTCCTCGGCGACGCGCAGCCACGGCGCGACGTTCGCGTCGTGGTCGAGATCGGTGACGACGATCTCGTCACCCGGCCGCAGCGTCCGCGCGACGGCGTGCGCGAGCGCGAAGTTCAGCGTCGTCATGTTCGGGCCGATCGCGATCTCGGCCGGGTCGGACACAGTGAGCTCCGCCGCGGCGGCACGGGCCCGTGCCGATGAGCGCGTTGGCCTCGACGGACGTCGCGAACGCGCCGCCGTCGTTGGCCGTCCCCGCCAGGAGCTGGTCGCGCATGGCGTCGGCGACGGTCGCGGGCACCTGGGAGCCGGCGGGCCCGTCGAGGAACGCGGCCGGGCTGCGTGCGAGCGCGGGGAAGCGGGCGCGGACGGCATCGACGTCGAGCACGCGGGGAGCCTACGCGCGGGGGCACTCTGAGCAGATCCTCAGGTTTCTCTCGCCTGCGGCTGAGGGGCGGAGCCGATCCTGCCCGCATGCACCTCTGGCTCCAGGGTGGTGCGACGGCCGATGTGCCGGCCGCCCCCGTTCACCGACGTCCCGTCCCCGAATCCGCCGCGCCCGAGAGCGACCGCGAACGCCCAGGCGTCCTGCGCCGGATCGCCGGGCATCCGGAGCTGCTCGCTGCTGCTCGCGCTCGCGGCCGTCCTGAACCTCTGGGCGCTCGACCAGAACGGCTGGGCGAACGACTACTACGCCGCCGCCGTCCGGTCGATGACGGAGAGCTGGCACAACTTCCTGTTCGGGTCGTTCGATCCAAGCGGCGTGATGACGGTCGACAAGCCGCCGCTCGCGCTCTGGGTGCAGGCGCTGTCGGCCCGTGTCTTCGGGCTCTCCTCGCTGTCGATCCTGGTGCCGCAGGCGATCATGGGCGTCGCGGCCGTCGGGACTGACCTGGGACCTGACGCGGCGCCGCTTCGGCCGCGCCGGCGGGTTCGTCGCGGGGCTCGCGCTGGCGATCACGCCGATCGCGGTGGGGATCTTCCGCCACAACAACCCCGACGCGGTCGTGCTGCTCACCTCCGTCGCCGCGCTGTGGGCCATCGTCCGCGCGCTGGAGGACGGGCGCACCGCGCTGGCTCGTGCTGGCCGGCGCGATGATCGGCCTCGGCTTCGAGGCGAAGATGGGCGCAGCGCTGCTCGTCATGCCCGCGCTCGCGGCCGCGTACCTATGGGTGGCGCCGCGCGGCTACCTCGCGTCGCTGCGCCAGCTGCTCGCCGGCGTCGCGGCGCTGATCGTCGTCGGCGGGATCTGGCCGCTGCTCGTGTGGCTCACGCCCGCCGCCGACCGCCCGTACATCTCGGGCACGGACGACAACTCGATCTGGTCGCTCATCCTCGGCTACAACGGGACTCGGCCGCCTCGCCGGCCAGTCCGGCGGCCCCGGCGGCGCGGCGGGCGCCGGACCGGGCGGCGGAGGCGGTGGCGGCGGTGGCCTCTTCGGCGGTGCCACCGGCCCGTTCCGGCTGCTGAACGAGGCGCTCGGCCCGCAGGGCGCATGGCTGGTCGGCTTCGCGCTCGTCGGCGGTATCGCCATCGCCGTGGCCAGCCGCCTGCGCCGCAGCGACGCGCGCACCGGCTGGATCATCGCGACCGGCGGCGCCGCCCTGACGATGGCCGTCGCGTTCAGCTACGCGTCGGGCATCTTCCACCCCTACTACGTCTCGCTGCTCGCCCCGTTCACGGCCGCCCTGGTCGGCGGCACGGCGGCCGAGCTGCTCCGCGGCGGGACGTTCGCGCGGATCGTCGCGCCGGTGGCCATCGCCGTCGGCGTGGCCGTCGAGCTCGTCGTCGTCGACCGCGCGGGAAACCTGGACTGGCTACCTCCGGTCCTCGTCGTCGCCGGCGCCGCAACCGCCGCGACGCTCGCCATCGTCTCCGCGCCCAGGATCCGCGCGGCGGCGGTGGCGGTCTTCCTCGCGGCCGCCCTCGTGGGCCCCGCGATCTGGTCGGTGCAGACGCTCGGCCACGCCACGAACGGCACCTTCCCCGCCGGTGGCCCGGCGACGGCCGGCTTCGGTGGCGGGCCGGGCGGCGGTGGCGGTGGCTTCCGCGCCGGCGCCGGCGGCGCCCCGCCCGCGCAGCGGGGCCAGGGCGGCGCCCCGCAGGCCCCGCCGCAGTTCGGAAACGGCAGCGGGAGCGGCTTCGGCCGGACCCGGGGCCAGGGCGGCTTCGGCGGCCCGCCCGGCGGCGGCGGGATGTTCGGCGGCTCCTCGAACCTCACCGAGGTCCTCGCCTACGCCAAGGCCAACGGCGGCGGCACCGTCGCGGTCTCCAGCCAGCAGGGCGCGTCGACCGCGATCATCCAGTCGGGCGCCGATGTCGCCGGCATCGGCGGGTTCTCCGGCCGCGAGAGCGCGCCGAGCATCTCCTGGTTCGCCCAGGAGGTGCGCGACGGGAACATCCGCTGGGTGCTCACCGGCGGGCAGATGGGCGGCCCGGGTGGCGACGACCGCGCCGGCTCCACGGCCGTCATGACCGCGGTCCAGAACGTGTGCACCGCGATCCCGGCCTCGGCGTACGAGAGCGCGAGCTCCACCACGACCCTCCGGCAGCACGAGCTCGAGCGGGCTCTACGACTGCCGTGGCAAGGCCGACGCGCTGGCTGACGCGACGGCCTAGACGGGCGGGCGGCGTCGTGGGCACGCGGGGGCGTGGCTCACGGCGCCGGTCGCTCAGTCCAGCGCGACGAGCTCGAAGCGCACGACGCCGTCGCGCACCTCGGCCAGGCCCATCGTGTGCCGCGGCTGCCGGCGGCGGTCGCGTCGGGCTCCCGGGGTTGAGGAGCTGCAGGCCGTCGGGCCCCGTCTCGTGCAGCGGGATGTGGGAGTGGCCGAAGACGACGGCGTCCGCGTCAGGGAAGCGGCGGCGCATCCGCGCCATCCGACCGCCGGCGGCGCCGCTGTCGTGCAGCATCGCGATGCGAGCGCCCTCGACCTCCAGGGTGAGCTCGGCGGGGAGCTCGGCCACGACCGCAGGCTCGTCGACGTTGCCGTGCACCGCGTGCACCGGCGGTCCGAGCGCGCGGAGCTCGGCCAGCACGACGGTGGTGCTCAGGTCGCCCGCGTGCAGGATCGCATCGGCGCCGCGCAACAGCTCGACGCAGCGCTCCGGCAGCCGCCGGGCGCCACGCGGGAGATGCGTGTCGGAGATGACAGCGAGCCGGATCACGTCCGGCGGCGGCGCCGGACGTCGATCTCGCCGTCCTTCACCCGGTCCTGCAGGATCCTGCAGCGCGGGGCGGCCGCGCCCCCCGGGCGTGATGAGCGCGGAGTCCCACGTGTCGCGCAGCGTCGAGGCGTTCCACGCGTAGATGTACACGCGCTTGAGGCGTGAGCTGATCGGCAGCAGCTCGTCGAGCAGCCACTCCGTCGCCTTCGCAGCGTGCGCGGGCGACTCGCGCAGCCGCACCTGGTTCTTGCCTGTCGCCGGCTTGTTGCGGCGGTAGACGAGACCGCCGACCTCGGTGAGCCAGACGTCGCCCTTCACCGCGCGGAGCAATCGCCTGGTTCCGCTCGTCCGGAAGCGGTTGGCGTCGACGTAGTTGTGCAGCCCCCAGATCGCCGGCTCGCGCCCGACGTAGCGGCGGAACTTGCGCACCCAGCTGACCATGTTGGGCATGTCGAGCAGCTCGGCGGCGAGGATCGTGCAGCTCGGGCACTCGCGGGTGAGCGACTTCCAGTAGGCGCCGACGAGCTTCGGCCGGTGGCAGGTCGGCTCGCCGCAGTGGTTGGCCTCGTTCCACGCAGCGAACGTGTCGACCCACGGGTAGCGGGCGCGGAAGCGCCGGAACTCGTACTTGTAACGGGACGGCGACGGGAGCAGACGCCGCTCGGTACGCGAGTGGCCGAAGGAGACGAGCGGCTGCACCCCCGTGCGCTGCGCGGTCGCCATCCACTCGTCGAGCTGCGCGAGCTGGTCCGGATGCGTCATGACGTCCCACGGGACCTGGACGCGGGCGTTCGTGATGCCCATCGCGGCGAACCGCGGGTCGCCGAACATGTCGGTCTTCTGGTCGGCGATGCCGACGACGACCTGGGCCGCGTGGGCGGCGGGCGCGGCGGCGAGTGCCGCCAGCCCGAGGATGGCAAGGAGGAGGGCGCGACGCATGTCGGTCAGGAACCCGGCGCGCTGTCCGTCGGAGCGGCGTCGGCGTGCATCGGATAGGCTGCCCCAGGCGGCTCGGAGGTGCGCGGGCGAGCGCGCGGCGGGCGCCCTCGCCGTCGAGGCGCGTCGCGAGCCCGGCGAGGCGCTGCGCGGCGCCTCTGCGCAGCCGGCGCCTGCGCGGCGGCGGCAACGACGGGGGAGTGGTGGTCCAGGTACGGGGCTCGCCGTCTCCGGGGTGCTGTGACCGGATGACTTCGAGGGTGAGGAGGGACTGCATCGTTCGGCGCTCCTAGAGGGAAGGTGACTCTTGGGACGAGCCGCCCGCTCCGAACCGGACATCGCCTCCTGCTGCCGAGGGACCGGATCCCGCGGGCGCTGTGGCCCTGCGGTCCGGCGTGCTGAGACGCTAGACCGCGGGCAGCGTGCGCTTCGCCATCGACACGCGTCGAGAACCTCGACGAGGCGTGGTGCTGAGGCGAAGGCTGTGGGCTGCGAAGGCGGTCATGAGGTGCCTCCCTCTCCGGGAGTCATCCAGTTGTACCAAGGCGTGCAAGGCCGCCGCAAGGAGCCGTGGCCACGCGGGGGGTTGTCCACACCCCCTGGGTGCGGTCTCCCGTCGCTTCTAGTCTCCGGCGGCGATGCGCGTCTGGATCGACCTCACGAACACCGCCCACGTCGTCGTCCTGCGGCCGCTCGTCGAGCGCCTCGAGGCGGCCGGCCACGACGTCAGCTCACGGCGCGGCCGCTCTCGCACACGCTCGACCTCCTGGACGACTGGGGCCATCCGTACACCGCGCTCGGTGCGTACGGCGGCGTCGGCAAGCTCGGCAAGGCGCGGGCCGCGGCCGATCGCGTCGCCCGCATGCTGGCCTTCGGTCGCGGCAGGCGCTTCGATGCCGCGCTCGCCCACGGGTCCACCGACCTGCCGGTTGCCTGCCGCGTGCTGCGCATCCCGAACGCGACGATGTTCGACTACGAGTTCGCGGTGATCCAGCACCACGTGAACTGCCGCCTGGCCAACCGCGTCCTGGTCCCGGAGGCGATTCCCGCGCAGCGCCTCGCCCGCTTCGGCGCGAAGGGCGACAAGCTCGTCCACTACCCCGGGCTGAAGGAGGAGTACTACCTCCACGGCTTCGTCCCGGACGCGGGGCTCCCCGAGCGCCTGGGCGTGACGCCTGGCCCGCCGCTGGCGGTCGTGCGCACCCCGCCCGCCTACGCGCTGTACCTCGGCGGCGCGGAGAGCGCGCTGCTGCCGCGCGTCCTGCAGCGCCTCGCCGACGGCGGGGCCCAGACCGTCGTCCTTCCGCGGACGCCCGGAGCAGGCCGACGCGGTCGCCGCGCTCGGCGTCGAGGGCGTCCATGTCGCGCGCCGCGCGGTCGACGGGCGCAGCCTCGTCGCCCTCGCCGATCTCCTCGTGTCGGCGGGCGGGACGATGAACCGTGAGGCCGCGGTCCTCGGCACGCCGGTCTGGTCGATGTTCGAGGGCCGTCTCGGCGCCGTCGACGAGCTGCTCGTGCACCAGGGCCGCCTGCGCCTGCTGCGCAACCCCGACGACATCGTGGTCACCCACAAGGGAGCGGCTGCGGTGCCGACCCTGCGCGATCCGGACGAGCTTCTGGCGCTCGCCCTTCCCTGGATCCGATGAGCACGTTCGACGACCTTCGACCGCCGCCGCTACCGCACGGTCGACGCGCGGACAGGCTACGGCGCCTGGGCGCCCACGTACGAGGGGACCGTCGAGGACGCGATGGACGTCGAGCTGCTCGACGCGCTCACCGAGCTCCGCGCAGCGGACGCGATCGTCGCCGACCTCGGATGTGGCAGCGGGCGCACCGGCGCGTGGCTGCACGCGCACGGTGCGACGTGCGATCGACGGGGTCGACGTCACGCCGGAGATGCTCGGCATGGCCCGTGCCCGCGGTGTGTTCCGCACGCTCGTCGAGGCGGACGTCGCGGCGACGGGCCTCGCGTCGGGCGCCTACGACCTCGTCACGACCTCGCTCGTCGACGAGCACCTGGCCGACGTGCGCCCTCTCTACGCCGAGGCGGCACGCCTGTTGCGCCCCGGCGGGACCTACGTGATCGTCGGCTTCCACCCGCACTTCATCATGGCCTCGGGCATGCCCACGCACTTCGACGACGCCGACGGCTCGCCTGTCGCGATCGAGACCCACGTCCACCAGCTCTCCGACCAGGTCGCCGCCGCGCACGCCGCCGGATTCACGCTCGCCGAGCTGCGGGAGCGCCTGGTCGACGAAGCGTGGGTCGCGCTGAAGCCGAGGTGGGACGCCCTGCGCGGGCACCCGGTGTCGTTCGCAGCCGTCTGGCGGACCAGAAGACCCGGCTCGGCGGGAGCTGGGCCCCGTTGATCTCGACATCTCGAACAGCTCGCGCATCGTCGCGCCGCCGCCGCCCGGGTCGACGGGCACGCCCGGGGCGCCGAGACGCGCATCGCGGATCAGGTCGATCGCGTCGTGCGGCGGTCGCTCCGCACGCTCGCGCTCGGCCGCGCCGTGCCGATCTCGGTCAGCAGCGCCGCGAGCTCGTCGGACCCGGGGCGAACCGCCCAGATCACCTCTCCGGATAGGCCGGCTCCTTCGCGACGCCGGCCTCGAGGATCTCCTCGACGGCCTCCTCCGCCCCCTCCTCCTGCGCCTGCATGCGGCGCAGCCGGAAGCGACGGATCTTCAGGATCTCCAGCTCGTAGACCATCCAGGCGGAGCCGGCCAGCACGGCGAGCCCGATGCCACCGGCCAGGATCGTGTGCGAGGCGTCCCACTCGCCACCGGGGCGCGGGGGGACGAACCGCAGCAGCATCGAGTAGCCGGCGAGCACGGCGGCCCACACGTGCAGGTAGGCGGCGGTGCGGCGCTGCGTGAACCCGATGCGCAGGAACCGGTGGTAGAAGTGGTTCTGGTCGGGCGCCCACGGCCTGCGCCCGTACTTGAGGCGCTTGGCCACCACGAAGGACGTGTCGAGGATCGGCACGGCCATGATGAGCAGCGGGGCGGCGAGCGCGATCGTCGCGGCGTTCTTCAGCGCGCCCTCGACCGCGAGCGCACCGAGGACGAAGCCCAGCGTCAGTGCCCCCGTGTCTCCCATGAAGATGGTCGCCGGGTGGTAGTTGTGGCGCAGGAAGGCGATCGTCGCGCCGCACACCATCGCGGCCAGTGCCGCCACCTCGATGCGGCCGAAGGAGACGGCCAGGAGCGCGAACGAGGCCGCCGCGATCGCGACGATCCCGGCGGCCAGCGCGTCCATCCCGTCGATGAGGTTCACGAGGTTCGCGACGAGCGCGATCCACACGAGCGTGATCGGCACGGCGGCGGGCCCGAAGTCGATGATCCCGACGAACGGGATCCCGATGCGGTCGAACGTCATCCCGAAGCCGATGACCGGCACGCAGGCGACGGCCATGACCGCCAGCAGCTTCGCGCTGGCCGACAACCCGCGGACGTCGTCGACCATCCCGACCGCCGCGACGAGCGGGATGCCGATGACGATGCCGAGGATCGCCCCGTGCAGGTCCAGGAACAGGAGCGCCGGCACGAGGATGCCGATGGCGATCGCCAGCCCGCCGATGCGGGGGATCGGGCGCTTGTGGATGCGCGGGCGGTCGCCGCCGTGATCGAGCAGGTCGAAGCGGACCGCGACGCGGCGTACGACCGGCGTGAGCGCGAGGGTGAGGACCGCCGCGACGACGAAGCCCCACGCGACCGCGGGCTCCGTCACCAGCCCGCGCAGCGCATCGGCGAACGACATGAGGGTCGATTCTACGGGGGCCACTACCGTCCCTGCCCGTGGCGGGACTCCTCGTGCTGGGAGCGGGATACATCGGAGCGGTCGCCGCTGAGCGGGCGCTGTGCGCCGGTGAGGCCGTCGCCCTGGCCGACGACTGGTCCACGACGGACCGCTGGCAGGTCAACGGCCTCGAGGCCGACGGCGCATCGGTGCACACCGTCGACATCCGTAACCGGGCCGCCGTCGAGGAGCTCCTGTCCGACGTACGACCCGACCGGGTGCTGCTGCTCGCCGCGCAGGCGAGCCGCCCGATCGCCGACCGCGAGCCCGACCGCACCGAGGAGATCAACATCCTGGGCACGCGCCGCGTCGCAGAGGCGATCGGCGCGGCCGACCCCCGCCCGAGCGTGATCTTCGGCTCCTCCCTGCACGTCTACGGCCCGGGGCTGCAGGGCGAGATCGGGCCCGCCCACCCCTACGGGCCCCAGGGCGATCTCGCGCACCTCTCCAAGATCTACGGCGAGCTGAGCCTACGTATGCACGCGGAGCGCCACGGCTTCGACGTCGCCCTCCTGCGGCTCGGGATCGTCTACGGCCCCTCGCCCGTCGAGCACGCGGGCCCGCAGTCGCAGACCGTCGTGGACAAGTTCCGCAGGATGGCGGGGCGCGGCGAGACCCTGACGGTCGACGGCGGAGGCCGCGCGACGATCGGGGTCGTGCATGTCGCCGACGCGGCGCGCATCCTGCTGGCCGCGGCGCCGTCCGGCGTCGAGGTGGAGAACGTCGTCGCGGAGACGATCTCCGTGGCCGACGTGGCGGCCCTCGCCGAGGGCCGCGAGCCGGCGGGGGACGCCGCGTGGACGTTCGCCACGCCGTTCACCTACGAGCACCGCGTCGCGCAGTACCTGCGCCGATGAGGATCCTCGTCACCGGCGCCACGGGCTACCTCGGCTGGCGGACCGCCACCTTGCTCGCGCAGCGCGGGCACGACGTGGTGACGCTCACCCGGCCCGGCAGCAGGCCTCGCGCCGCGTCCTCGGACCTCCGCATCGACCACACGATCGACGCGGGCGACCCCGCCGCGCGGGCGCTCGTCGCGGGTTGCTGCGCGGTCCTGCACTTCGCGGGCGTCCCGGATCCGGCGCGGGCACGGCGAGACCCCGCGACCGCCGTGCGGGAGAACGTCGGCACGACGGTCAACCTGCTCGAGGCCTGCGCCGAGCACGGCTCGCTGCTCGTCCTCCCCTCCACCGCCCGCGCCGGGCTCGATCCCCCGCCGGACCCGTACGGCCTGTCCAAGCGCCTCGGCGAGGAGGCGTGCCGGCTGCACCGCGCGCGGGCCGTCGCGCTGCGGCTCACGTCGGTCTTCGGTCCGGGGCAGGTCGCGTGGGAGGGCGCGACGGGTGCCATCGCGGCCTTCGCGGCCCGCGCGCTCGACGGGCGGGCGATCACGATCCCGGGCGACGCGTCCCGCACCCGCGACTTCCTCTACGTCGACGACCTCGTCGACGGGCTGGAGCGTCTCGTCGCCGGCGAGCCGACGGCGCCGGTCCTGTGGGCGGGCAGCGGCGTCGCGACGCCGCTGCTGCAGGCGGCCGAGCTGGCGATCGCGGCCGCCGGGTCGGACGTCGAGATCGAGCTGCCCGGCGGCGAGCTGCCCGCCGGGGAGGGCGACTCCTACGCCCTGCCGCCGTCCGACGCCCGACTAGCATTGACCCCGCGGCCGCTGGACCAGGCGGTCACGACATATGTCGACTGGCTCCGCCTCCATCCCGCTGCTCAAGGCCGCTCCCGAGGCTGACCAGGTCGCCGAGCGGCTCGCCGGCGGCCCCTGGGCGGGGCTGGAGCTCTGCCTCATGCCCGGCGACGTGCGCGACGACGCGTCAGCGCAACGCGCCGCCGACGTCGTGCGCCGCGCGGTCGATGCGTCGGGCAGCGAGTTCGCGCTGACCGCCGAGGCGCCGGTCGCGTGGCCGAGCGGCGCGTTCGTCCGCGTCGACCGGCTCGACGACGAGGCACGCGAGGGCATGGCGCGAAGCGCGCGCTTCGCCGCCGCGATCGGCTCCCCCGTCCTGACCATCCACCTCTTCATCCCGCAGACGCCCGAGGAGCTGCGCGCGTCGCGCGGCATCGACGAGCCGGCGGTCGAGGCGTTCCTGCGCTGCTTCGCGCAGACGTGCGGCGAGCACGGCGTGATCCCGCTCATCGAGAACGTCCCGCCCGTCCTGCGGATGCGCACCGGCGGCGTCTACCTCACCCCCATCGGCGGCCACTGGCGCGACCTGCTGTCCTGGCGCGCGCGGGTCCCGTCGCTCGGCTTCACCCTCGACACGTCGCACGCGGCGCTCTTCCACACGTTCGCGGGCGCGTACCCGTCGCTCTGGGGCCTGGAGGGCGAGGAGGGCCTGGAGCTCGGCCGCTACGTCGAGGAGCTCGGCCCGGCGGGCGAGGTCGCCCACGTCTCCAACGCGGCCGGCGTGCTGGGCGAGGGGCTGCCCTACGAGGAGGGCGAGCTCGACCTCGACCCGATCGTCGCGCGCATCGGCGAGCTCTTCCCGTACGTCGTCGCCGAGATCAACGAGCCCGACCACGCCCACTCGCCGTCGATGAAGGCCGGCTACCAGGCCGTGGCGCGTGCGCTCCCCACGCCCGCGGGCCCGTGGAGGCGCCCGCCGCGCCGCGTGCCTCCGGAGCGCTTCGACTGGCAGCAGGTCACGCGCCGGCGCGATCCGGTCCCCGCGATCCTCGAGCTGGAGCAGGCCCTGGGCGGCCGGCGTGTGCTGGTGACCGGCGGCGCCGGTTCGATCGGCCGGTCGCTGACAACGCTGCTGGAGGCGTTCCGCCCCCAGCTCATCACGGTGCTGGACGCGCACGAGGCCGCGCTGACCGCCGACCGCCGCGCCCGCGGCGCCGCCAACCTCGCGCGCTTCGAGCACGTCCTGTGCGACGTCCGCGACCGCGGCCGGCTGGAGGCCGAGTTCGCGCGCGCGTCGCCGGACGTCGTCGTGCACCTCGCCGCCTACAAGCACGTCGACTGGGCCGAGCGCTACCCGGAGGAGTTCGCGGCGACGAACCTCGACGGCAGCTGGAACGTCCTGCGCTGCGCCGAGGCGACCGCCACCGGGACGCTCGTCGTCGCATCCACCGACAAGGCGGCTCGCCATGCATCCCAGTACGGACGCACGAAGCGGCTCATGGAGGACCTCGCGGCCATCGCGGAGGGCCGCACCGGCGCGCGCCGTGCTGCAGTACGTCTCGTGAACGTGCTGGGAAGCGGGGGCAGCGCCTCCGAGCTGTTCCTGCGCCAGGCGCGCGCCGGCGTGCCTCTCACGGTCACGGATACGGGCATGTTGCGCTACTGGATCACGATGGCCCACGCGGCCGCGCTGGTCGGCCAGTCCATCCTCCCCGGCCCCGGACTGCTGACCGCTGCGGACCCGTCGATGCTCACCGTCGGCGAGCTCGCGGCGCGCATCTGGCGGGGCGCCGGCGGCGGCGCGGAGCCCGACTTCCACGTCATGGGCGTCCGGCCCGGCGAGACGATGGACGAGGTCCTCGTCGGCGAGGGCGAGCGACTGACCGGCGAGGTGTGGTCCGGGGTCGCGGGCATCGAGCGCGTCCCGCGGGCCGACGTCTCGGCCCTGGTGGACGAGGTCGAGGGACAGGCAGGCAGCGAGGAGCGCCGCGCGGTGTGGCTGCGCGCGCTCGGCCCGACGCCGGTGGCCTCGGGGTAGCGGCATGCGGATCCTGCTCGTGTCCTCCATGTGGCCCGGTCCCGACGACCCGGACTACGGCGTGTTCGTGGAGCAGATCGCCGAGGCCCTGAAGGCGATGGGCCACGAGGTCCTGCCCGCGGTCGTCGACCATCGCAGCGGCGGGAAGGGGAAACAGGCGCGCCTCGCACTCGACGCGCTGCGCCACGCGATGGGGGGCGACCCCGACGTCGTCTACGCGCACTTCCTGCTGCCCGCCGGGGGCATCGCCGCGCTTGCCGCGCTGGCCGGCCGCGCGCCGCTGGTCCTCACCGCCCACGGGCGCGACGTGCGCAACGTCGCCGAGAGCCCCGTGATCCGCCTGGCGACCGGGCTCGCCGTCCGCCGCGCGAAGGCCGTCATCGCGGTCTCCGGGTGGCTGCGCGACGACCTGCACCGTGAGCTGCCGGAGTCACGGGCGAAGACCGAGGTCATCAACTGCGGCGTCGACCTCCTGCGCTTCGCCCCGCGCGACCAGGCCCAGGCGCGCGCGGCGCTCGGGCTCGGCGACATCCCCGGCAGCATCGTCGTGTACGTCGGCGGGCTGGACGAGCGCAAGAACATCGTCCGGCTGCGCGACGCGGTCCTGGGCATCCCCGGCGCGACGCTGCTCGCGGTCGGCGACGGCCCGTTGCGCTCCGAGCTCTCCGCGAGCGACAAGATCCGCGCCGTCGGGCGTGTGCCCCACGACCAGGTGCCCGCGTACATGGCGGCGGCCGACGTCGTCGCGCTCCCGAGCCTCGTGGAGCCGTTCGGCCAGGTCGTCCTCGAGGCGATGGCGATGCAGCGCCCGGTGCTGACGACCACGATCGGCGGCCCCGCCGAGCTCGTCACCGACGCGGCAGGCGCGCTCGCCGATCCCTACGACGTCGAGGCGATCCGGTCGGGGCTGCTGAAGGCCATCGCACTCGGGGTTCCCAACCCCGCGGGGCGCGTCGCCGCGGCCCAGCACGACCTGTCGACCCAGGTCGCCCGGATCGAGGCCGTGCTGCTGCGCGCGAGCGCGGTCTAGCGCACCACCCGGATCGTGTCCTTCGCCGGGCCGCCGCCGTTGTTGTTGGCGTCCCAGACCTGCAGGTAGCGGACGTCGAGCTTGTCGCCGGGCGCGACGCTGTCCAGCCGGCGCTGCGAGAACCGCAGCGTCGTGCCGCGCCGGTCGACGGCCTGCTGCGGCATGAGGGTCGCGCCCTTCACCTTCATGGCGCCGATGAGCGTCCCGGGCTCGTCGCTGGAGATCCGCAGGCCGTGACGACGACGCAGCGTCGCGATGCTGACGCGGCCGTGCCTGACGTCCGTCAGCCGGACCTCCGGCTGGCGCTGGTCGCACGATCCGCGCTCGCCGGTGGGCCGGACGTGCGCGAGCTGGTTGCGGTTCGTCATCCACAGCGTCCCGTCGGGCGCGACGGTGATCACCGACGCAGTCATCGGCGCGGGCACCCGCTGCACGCCGCTCGCCGTCACGTGCAGGAGGGTGCAGCCCTGCGCCTCGGCGATCCACAGCGAGCCGTCCGGCGCGGTGGCCTCCGGGCCCAGGAAGCCCTGGAACTCGGGCAGGGCGACCTTCGTGACGACGCCGCCGACCCGATGGGAGAGCGAGCTGTCACCGCCGATCCACAGGTCGCCGGACGGCCCGGCGAGGACGCGGGAGAAGTCGGACCACTCGTCGAGCGCGCCGGTGAGCGGGATGGTCTCCAGGACCGATCCGTCGAGTCTCAGGTGGACGATCCGCTTGCAGCCGTCGCTGACGTAGAGCGTGCCGTCGGGCGGGGCGGCGAAGTCCTCGGGGGCGCACGACGACTGCCCGGCGAGCTTCGGCGCGGAGTAGTGGACCGTCGTCTTCGTCCCGTCGAGCCCGAGGCGGACGAAGCTCTCCTGCTCGTCGGACATCACGAGCGCGCTGCCGTCGGCCGGGACCCCGACCGACGACTCGTACTCGCCCTTCGACAGCAGCGCAGTCGTGGCGAAGCTCGTGGCGGTCGACCGGATCGCGAAGCGCCCGCCGAAGAAGCCCCAGACGCCACCGTCCGGCCGCGCCCACACCGAGTTGTCGCTCGTTCCCCCCAGCGGCTGGCCGGTGATCGGCAGCGTGGTCCACTTGATCCCGCCCGCGAGCACCGTCCCGATCCCGGACTCACCGTGCGTCGGGCCGGAGGACGCCGCCCAGACGGCGCCGGTCGGCGAGACCGACACGTCGGTGAAGTAGGAGCCGGGCGGGAGAGTCGCGACGATGTCGGCGCGTGCTCCGGCGGCGAACGTGAGGGCGGCCACCACGGCGAGCGCGACCGACAACGATGAGCGACGTGTCATATGTCTAGCTTCTCCGAACCACCACCTTTCCGGCAACCGCCCGGCCGGGGAGCGTTCTCTGTCAGACCGACAGGTCCATCGGCAGGGGCGCCGACGCGACCAGCGTGCGGAGCCGGTACAGCTTGTCCGACCCCATGACGAACAGGTCCCTGAGATCGGGCCCGCCCCACGCGAGGCTCCCGCAGACCTCCGGGATCCGGACGATCCCGAGGCGCTCCCCGTCCGGCGCGACGACCCAGATCCCCCCGCCGCCGGAGCACCAGACGTTGCCGAGCCCGTCGCACTCCATGCCGTCCGGGCTCCCCTTGCCCGTCTCGCCCGTCCCGATGCCGCTGATGAGCACGCGGCCGTTGACGAGCGACCCGTCCGCGGCGACGTCGAAGGCCTTGACCTCCGTCCGCGGCGAGTCGTTGACGTACAGGATCCGCTCGTCGGGTGAGAAGCACAGCCCGTTGGGCTGCTCGAACTCCTGCGGGTCGACCACGAGCTGGGTGTCGCCACCGCCGGGCGGCACGCGGAACACCCCCTGGAAGTCCAGGTCGCACCCGCGCTCCCAGCCGAAGCCGCCGGGCCAGCGCCCGTAGTTGGGGTCGGTGAAGTAGATCGACCCGTCGCCGGCGCTGACCACCGCGTCGTTGGGGCTGTTCAGGTAGCGCCCCTGGTAGTGGAAGGCGACGACGTCGCGGTGGCCGTCGGGCGTGAAGCGCACGAGCTGGCTGGAGACCTGCTCGCAGACGAGCAGTGAGCCGTCCGCCTCGTAGGCCATGCCGTTGCCCTTGAGCGTCGGACGTGCGATGAGCTCCACGCCGTCGCGCTCGGTCCAGCGATAGCGCGCGTCGCCCGGGATGTCGCTGAACACGAGCGCCTGCTCCGCCGGGTTCCACGCCGGTCCCTCCGTGAACACGAAGCCGTCGCCGAGTTGCTCGAGCTGCGCCTCCGGATCGATGACCGCCTCCAGGCCCGGACCGTCCAGCAGTGCCATCACGTGCGCCCTTCTCACTCGTAGAACTCGGGCACGCGGCGCAGGGTGCGCCACTGCTCCGGGTCGTGACCCGCGATGACCGTCGCCTCGGCGCGCCAGGCCAGGCGCCGGACCCGCGCGATCGACGCGTTCGCTTGCGTCAGCGACGTCGTGAACGACGGCAGGTAGGTGCCGTCGAGCTCGTCGAGCCGGTTGACGGCGTCGATCGCGAGGAAGATCGCGTCGCCGCTCGGCAGATGGACCTCGAACGAGATGTGACCCGGCGAGTGGCCCGGCGTGCGCCAGAGGATGACCGTGCCGTCGCCGAAGAGGTCGTAGCCGTCCTCGTCGTCCTCCAGCAGCGACCACGGGATCCCGGGCTTCACGAAGTCCGCGTGGCAGTAGCCCCACTCCGCGAACGACGCCGGCGCGTGCGCCCACTCGTGCTCCGTCCGCGTGACGAGCACCTCGGCGTTCGGGAACTCCTCGATGACCGCGAGAGCGCCCGTGTGGTCGATGTGCAGATGACTCTGGACGATCCAGCGGACGTCGGCCGGGTCGAAGCCCCGCGCGCGCATCGCGGGCACGATCGCCTGGTCCGGGCGCATCGTCGTGATCGAGGACTTCGCGATCTCGCCCCAGTGGGCGACGGGATCGACGGCCACCTGCGGCGCGTTGCCGCCGTCGATGACGACGTTGCCGCGCGGGTGCTCGATGAAGTACCAGGGCGTCGGCGCGACCACCCGCTCATCGCCGGGCCAGAGCAGCCGGAAGTTGCGCAGCGGCAGGTCGGTGCTGCCGCCGTCGAAGATGTGCAGCCGGGTCAATGTCCCACCCCTGTCGGAGCCACGATGCTCAGCGTGAGCCCGCCGTCGATGACGAGGCCCTCACCTGTGATGTAGGAGGCAGCGTCCGACAG
Source organism: uncultured Solirubrobacterales bacterium (assembly GCA_963837655.1). Taxonomy (GTDB): domain Bacteria; phylum Actinomycetota; class Thermoleophilia; order Solirubrobacterales; family Solirubrobacteraceae; genus CAVVSD01. The sequence continues at coordinate 443,769 of CAWIOK010000005.1, read as the reverse complement.
CAGCCAGACCACGGCGGCCGCGACCTCCTCCGGCGAGCAGACGCGCTGCGCGGGAACCCGTGCGCGGGTCCGGCGCGCCATCTCGTCGGGCGGGATCCCGTCGGCCATCGGCGTCGCGACGAAGCCGGGGCAGACCGCGTTGACGCGGATCCCGAGCGCCGCCGTCTCGATCGCCGCCTCCTTCGTGAGCCCGAGCACGCCGTGCTTGGACGTGTTGTACGGGCTGGAGTCGGGGGCGGCCATGAAGCCGACGGAGGACGACGTGTTGACGATCGCGCCGGACTCCTGCGGGCGCATCACCTGCAGCTCGTGCTTGAGGCACAGCCAGACGCCCTTGAGGTTCACGCCGATGACGCGATCCCACTCCGCCTCGGGCAGCGTGTCGATGCGATGCCCGGACGCGGGCACGCCGGCGTTGTTGTGCGCGACGTCCAGCCGCCCGTGGCGCTCGACCACCTGCGCGATCAGCGCGCGGACGTCGTCCTCGATCGCGACGTCGCAACGCACGAAGTCCGCCTCGCCGCCCGCCGCGCCGACCAGCTCCACGGTCTCGTGCCCGCCCGGCTCGTCGACGTCCGCCACCGCCACGTACGCGCCCGTGGCTCCCAGCGCGACCGCAGTGGCACGCCCGATGCCCGAGCCCGCGCCCGTCACCACTCCGACCCTGCCCTCCATGTATCTCCCCTCGACGCTCACGGCTCGACGCCGCCCAGTTGAGCCGACAGCTCACGTGCCGATGCCGTGAGCGCGGCGGTGATGTCGCGCTCGGCCCGCAGGACCGAGACGCGGGTGCCGACGACGGCGAGCGTCGCGACGATCTCCTGCGCCTGGAACACGGGCGCGGCGATCGCGGCGATGCCCTCGTTGGTGTCCGCGTACGTCACCCGCCGCTCGCGGATGCGCGTGGCCGCGGCGCCCTCCCCGCGCTCCAGGAACGCGCGGAACACGCGCCCCTGCGCCGACTCCCGCCGCAGGCGGGAGCCCGGCGAGATGACGATGCGGACGAGCTTGTCGGGCCGGTCCGTCGCGCGGATCACGACGGGTGCCTCGCCGTCCCAGACCGACAGCACGACCGTCTGCGCCGTCGCCTCCGCGAGCCGGTCCATGTACGGGCCGGCCAGCCGCACGACGCCCAGGCCCGCCAGCGCCACGCTGGCCAGCTCCACGATCCGCGGGCCCAGCGTGTACGTCCCGTCGGCGAAGCGCAGGAGGCCCGTCTGACGCAACGCCGAGGCGTAGCGGTGGGCGGTCGCGCGCGTCAGCCCGGCGCGGTCTCCGATCTCGCGCAGCGACAGCGAGGGCTCCTCGTTCGTGAAGAGCCCGAGCAGACGGGCCGCGCGCTCGACCGACTGGTTGAGCGCCGGCTTGGCGTCGTTGCTCATGATGCAGGATGCTATCTCGCATGCTGATAGAGCCGTCTACGCTGGGGCGCGTCGGGATCTGGGCCCGCGAGCTGCGCTTCGATCCCGACCCGGGCGCCATCACCGATGCCGCGACAGAGCTCGACGAGCTCGGCTGGAGCGCCCTGTGGATCCCCGACGTCGGTGACGACGTCTTCGGCGCCGTCGACCTGCTGCTGGGCGCCACCACGTCCGCCGCGATCGCCACCGGCATCCTGAACATCTGGGTGCAGGACGCGGCTGAGGTCGCACGCGCGACGAACGAGCGCTCGGAAGCGGGGCGCTTCGTCCTGGGTCTGGGCGCGAGCCACGCCGCGCTCATCGATCGCTACGACAAGCCGCTGTCGGCCATGCACGACTACCTCGACGCGCTGGACGCCGCGACCCCGCCGGTGCCGGACCGCGGGCGGCTGCTCGCCGCGCTCGGCCCGAAGATGCTGGCGTTGTCGGGCGACCGGGCCGCGGGCGCGCACCCGTATCTCGTCCCCGTCGAGCACACTCGGCTGGCACGCGAGATCCTCGGCGACGGCCCCGTGCTGGCACCCGAGCTCGGCGTCGTGCTCGACCCCGACCTCGCAAGCGGGCGCGAGCGGGCCAGGGCCCATGTGGCCGACTACCTGGAGCTGCCCAACTACGCCAACAACCTCCGGCGGCTCGGCTACACCGAGGAGGACTTCGCCGGCGGCGGCAGCGACCGGCCTCGTCGACGCGATCGTCGCGATCGGTGACGAGGAGGCCATCGCCGCCCGTGTCCAGGAGCACCTCGACGCGGGCGCCGACCACGTCTGCATCCAGGTCGTCGGGCCGATGGGCCAGCCGCTGCCGCGCGAGACCTGGCGGCGGCTGGCGCCCGCGGTGCTGGGCTAGGCGCGCGGTCGTCGCGGCCAGGTGCTCGTAGAGCGGGTAGCGGTCGGCGACGGCCGACACGCGCTCTGCGAGCTCGCCGCGGCGGTCGGCGAAGGCCGGCGTGAGCGCGGTGGCCATGACCTGACCGACCTCCGTGAAGTCCTCGGCCTGCAGCCCGCGCGTCGCGAGCGCGCTGGCGCCGACGCGCAGGCCGCTCGTGACCATCGGCGGCCGCGGATCGAACGGCACGGCGTTGCGGTTGACGGTGATGCCGATGTCGTGGAGGCGGTCCTCGGCGTCCTGGCCGTCGATGTCGCTCTCGCGGAGGTCGACGAGCGCGAGATGGACGTCGGTGCCGCCGGTGAGGACGTTCACGCCGTGGCCCGCCCGCAGCAGCTCGGCCGCGACGGCCTGCGCACCGGCGATCGTGCGCTCCTGGCGCTCGCGGAACGCCTCGCTGGCGGCGATCCGCAGCGCGACCGCCTTGGCGGCGATGATGTGCTCGAGGGGGCCGCCCTGCTGGCCGGGGAAGACCGCGGAGTTGATCTTCTTCGCGTACTCCTCGCGGCAGAGGATCAGCCCGCCGCGCGCGCCGCCGAGCGTCTTGTGCACGGTGGTCGTGACGACGTCGGCGTAGGGCACCGGGCTCGGGTGCAGGCCGGCGGCGACGAGGCCGGCGAAGTGGGCCATGTCGACGACGAGGAGGGCGCCGACCGCGTCTGCGATCTCGCGGAAGCGGGGGAAGTCGAGCTGACGCGGGTACGCCGACCAGCCCGCGAGCAGCACCTTCGGCCTGCGCTCCTCGGCGATGGCCGCCACGGCGTCCATGTCGATGAGGCTCGTCTCGCGGTCGACCTCGTACGGCGCGATGTCGTACAGCCGCCCGGAGAAGTTGATCTTCATGCCGTGCGTGAGGTGCCCGCCGTGCGGCAGGGCGAGGCCCATCAGCGTGTCGCCCGGCTGCATGAGCGCGTGGAACGCGGCGGCGTTCGCCTGTGCGCCGGCGTGCGGCTGGACGTTGGCGTGCTCGGCCCCGAAGAGCTCCTTCGCGCGGTCGATCGCGAGCTGCTCGATGACGTCGATGTGCTCGCAGCCGCCGTAGTAGCGCTTGCCCGGGTATCCCTCGGCGTACTTGTTGGTCAGGACGGAGCCCTGCGCCTCCAGGACGGCCTGGGGCACGAAGTTCTCCGACGCGATCATCTCCAGCGTGCGCTGCTGGCGCTCGAGCTCGAGACGCACTGCGTCCGCGACCTCCGGATCGACGTCGGCGAGGGGACGGTTGAAGTAGTCGGCAGGGAGGTCGGACATGGCTCGCGAGGCTATCGGAGCGCGGCCGCCACCTCGTCGGCGTCGACGGCCCCCTGCCGCACGATGCGCCAAGCCCCGCCTGCCTCGTAGTCACGCAGATCGATCACCGTGGACGGGGTGCCGGGCAGCTCGCCGGCGTCCAGCAGCATGTCTGCTCCCGCGCGGATCGACTCGGGGACGCTCTCCAGCCGGCGGGCGTCCGGGCCGCCCGCCCGGTTGGCGCTGGACTGCAGGACCGGCCAGCGGACAGCGGCCAGCGCGGAGGCGGCGGGCGGGAGCGCGGGGACGCGGAGGCCGAGCGTCTCGCGGTCGGGCCCACATGCCAGCGCGAAGCGCCGCGCGGCGTTGGGCAGCAGCAGCGTCACGCCGCCGGGGAGCAGCGCATCCAGCGCGACGCGCGTCCGCCGGCCCAGCTCGGGCAGCGCCGCGAGCGCGAGCTCGACGGAGAAGAACATCACGGCCGCCGGCTTGTCCGGGATACGGCGCTTCAGCGCGTACAGGCGGGCGACGGCGTCCTCCGACGCGGGGTCGCAGGCGAGGCCGTAGACGGTGTCGGCCGGGAAGACCGCAACGCCGCCGACCGCCATGCAGCGCTCGAACGTCTCGGCGTCGCCAGGTGAGATCATGGGCGCGCCACGAGCACCCGCTCGATCCCGGCGAGGTCGGAGCGAGGCTCGACGTGGTGCAGGCCCGCCGCCCGCATGAGGTCGGCGACCTCGTCGGCCTGGCCCTGGCCGATCTCCAGCGCGACGATCGGTGCCCGGGCGGCCGCCTGGGATACGAGGCGACGGACGACGTCCAGGCCGTCCCTGCCGGCGAACAGCGCGCCGGGCGGCTCGTGGCGTGCGATGTCCGTGGGCAGGCGCGATCCGTCCGCGACGTAGGGCGGGTTGGAGAGCACCGCGTCGACCTCGCCCTCGACCGCATCCAGCAGGTCGCCGCGGGCGAACGCGACGTCCAGTCCCAGCCGCGCGGCGTTGGCGCGCGCGACGGTCAGAGCGTCGCCGGAGACGTCCGTGGCGAGCACCTCGAGATCCGGGCGCTCGTGCTTCAGGGCCAGTGCGATGGCGCCCGAGCCGGTCCCCACGTCGACCACGCGCGCTCCCTGCGGCAGCTCGAGGCCGACCTCGACGAGCAGCTCGGTCTCCGGCCGCGGGATGAGCACGCGCCTGTCGACGGCCAGGTCGATGTAGCGGAAGCCCTTCGTGCCCAGGAGGTAGGCGACGGGCTCGTGGTCGACCGACCGGCGGCGGACGAGGTCGCGGAACGTGCGCACCGCGGGGCCCGACGACGTCGAGGTCGGACGTCCACAGCGCGGTGCGCTCCACGCCGAGCGCCGCGGCCAGCAGCAGCTCGGCGTCCAGGCGCGCGGTCGGCGACCCGGACGCGGAGATGGCCACGACCGCCGAGTCGAGGGCGTCGCGCACCGGGACCCCAGCCGTCATGAGCACACGGTCAGCGGACGACGTCGGGTGCGGCCTGGGCCTGGAGCGCGCGGCGGCGCTCGTCGGCCTGCAGCGCCGCGGTGAACTCGTCCAGCTCGCCCGTCAGCACGGCGTCGAGGTTGTGCTGCGTGAGCCCGATGCGGTGGTCGGTGACCCTGCGCTCGCCGTAGTTGTAGGTCCGGATGCGCTCGGAGCGGTCGCCCGTGCCCACCTGCGCCTGACGATCGGCGGCGAGCTCCGCCTGCTGGCGCGCGACCTCCTGCTCGTACAAGCGCGCGCGGAGGACGCGCATCGCCTTCTCCCGGTTCTGCAGCTGCGACTTCTCGTCCTGCATCGAGACGACGAGGCCGGTCGGCTTGTGGGTGATGCGCACGGCGGAGTCCGTCGTGTTGACCGACTGGCCGCCGGGACCCGACGAGCGGTAGACGTCGATCTGGAGGTCGTTCTGATCGACCTGGACGTCGACCTCCTCGGCCTCGGGGAGCACGGACACGGTCGCCGTCGACGTGTGGATGCGTCCCTGCGACTCCGTCGCAGGCACACGCTGGACGCGGTGCGTCCCGCCCTCCCACTTGAAGACGGAGTACGCGCCGTCGCCCTTGATCGCGAAGGTGTGGTCGCCGTCAGTGCTCTCGAGCACCTCGATCTTGAAGCCGCGTCGCTCGGCGTACCGGGTCAGGAGCCGGAAGAGGTCGCCCGCCCAGAGGTCGGCCTCCGCCCCGCCCGCGGCGCCCTGGACCTCGACGATGACGTCCTTGTCGTCGTTGGGGTCGCGCTCGACCATCGCGAGGCGGATCTCCTCCTCGAGGCGCTCGATGTCGTCGCGGGCGTTGGCGAGGAGGTCGCGAACCTCCGCATCGTCGCCGCTCTCCTCGAGCAGCTCGCGCGCGCCCGCCTCGTCGTCGATCGCGCGGCGCCACTCCTCGGCGAGCTTGGCGGCCGGCTCGAGCTGGCGGTACGTGCGGCCGGCCGCGGCGTAGCGATCGCGGTCGGTGATCACGTCCGGATCGCCCATCTCGCGCTCGGCGTCGGCGAACCGCGCCTCGATCTGGTCCACCAGCTGCTCGATAACGGACATCGGGCAACGAGGCTACCCCTCTACGAATACGATCGAGCTCGATGGGAGGAGCGCGATGACCCCGGTGCTTCCGCCTGGCTTCTCGGAGGCAAGGCTGCAGTCCGTCCTGCGCGAGCTCGCGCGCGAGCTCGGCGAGGACGCCGTCGACCACGCGGCGGACCCGCCGGCCGAGCACCTCGATCCCTTCGCGCTGGGCGACCCGCTGCGGTTCGCCCCGTCGGCGGTCGTCAGACCTGGCTCGGTCGAGGAGATCCAGGCCGTGCTGCGGATCGCGAACGCCCAGGGCCTGCCGCTGTGGACCGTCTCACGCGGCCGCAACCTGGGCTACGGCGGCGCCGCGCCACGCGTGCGCGGCTCCGTGATCGTCGAGCTCAGCCGGATGAACCGGGTCCTCGAGGTCAACGACGACCTCGGCTACGCGCTGCTGGAGCCCGGCGTGTCGTTCTTCGATCTCTACGCGCACCTGCGCGAGGGCGGCCACCCGCTGTGGATGTCGGCACCCGGTCTGGGATGGGGCAGCGTCGTCGGCAACGCGCTCGAGCGCGGCTTCGGCCAGGCGCCGTACGGCGAGCACTCGGCCGCCATCTGCGGCCTGGAGGTGCTGCTGGCCAACGGCGACCTGGTACGCACCGGGATGGGTTCGATCGGCGACGGGCGCGCGTGGCACGTCTACAAGGGCGGCTTCGGCCCGTCGTTGGACGGCCTGTTCATGCAGTCCAACTACGGGATCGTCACGAAGCTGGGCCTCTGGCTCATGCCCGAGCCCGAGTGCTTCCGGGCGTGCGAGATCGCGTTCGCGCGCGACGACGACTTCGTCGCGATGATCGACGCGCTGCGCCCGCTGAAGCTCGACGAGACGATCCAGGGCAGCGCCCGCGCCGCCAACGCGGTGCGGGTCGCCCAGGGCACGACGCAGCGTGCGCGGTGGACCTCCGAGCCGGGGCCGCTCGGGCGGGAGACGATCCAGGGCATCGTCGACACGCTGGGGATCGGGTGGTGGAACCTCCGGTTCGGGCTCGTCGGGACCGAGGACGTCGTCGAGGCGCGCTACCGGCGCGTGCAGCAGGCCTTCGCTCGCATCCCGGGCGCGGAGATCGTCAGCCGGCAGTACGCGGGCGATGTGACCGAGGCGGAGATCGAGCCGACCGACCGCCCCCAGGCCGGCATCCCGAGCATGATGTCCTACGCGATCCTGGACTGGCTGGAGGGCGAGACGGGGCACGTCGGCTTCTCGCCGCTGTCGCCGTTGCGGGGCGCGGACGCGCTCGCGCAGGTCGAGATGGTGCGGTCGCGGGCGGAGGAGTTCGGGTTCGACTACAGCGCGGGGCTGACGTGCGGCACCCGCTTCCTGAACCACATCTTCATGATCCTGTTCGACCCCGCCGACACGGAGCAGACGGGCCGCGTCCGCGAGCTGTTCGAGGTGCTGGTCCGGGAGGGGGCGGCGAGCGGCTACGGCGAGTACCGCACCCACCTGGAGTTCATGGACCTGGTCGCGCGAGCAGTACGACTTCAACAACGGCTCGCACCGGCGCCTGAACGAGACGATCAAGGACGCACTCGATCCCAACGGGATCCTGTCGCCGGGCAAGCAGGGCATCTGGCCCGCTTCCTACGCCACGACCTCCATGCCGATGCGCTCCTCCTCGGTCGCGTCCTCGGGCCGCTCGACCGCCAGCACCGCCTGAAGCGCCGCGATCGCGACGGCGAGCTGCGTCGCGTCCGGCTCGCGCGTGGTCAGGCGCTGCAGCTGCATCCCCGGCCACATGAGTATCTGCGCCCAGCGATGGTCGCGGTTGCGCCCGAAGAGCTTGATGATCTCGAACGCGATCCCGGCGACCAGCGGGATGCCGAGGATGCGCGAGAGGAACAGCCAGTACCACGCCGGGGTGCCGAGCGGCGCGAACACGACGATGGCGACGATCATCACGATGAGCAGGAAGCTCGTTCCGCAGCGGGGGTGCAGCCGCGAGAAGCGCTGCGCGTTGTCAGGCGTCAGCTCGAGGCCGCCCTCGTAGCAGGAGATCGTCTTGTGCTCGGCGCCGTGGTACTCGAAGACGCGGCGCAGCGCGTGCATCCGCGAGATGAGCCAGAGGTAGCCGAGGAAGATCGCGATCCGGATGAGCTTCTCGACGACGACGAAGGCGATCGAGTTGGGCAGCGCGTCCCGGAACAGGCTCGTGATGCCGACCGGGATCAGGAAGAACAGGCCGACCGCGAACGCGATCGACAGCGCGACGGTCCCCCACCAGGCGCCGCCGGCGATCTCCTCCTCGTCCTCCCCGAGCTGGGCGTTCGCGGAGATCGCGAGCGCGTTGTAGCCCATCTTGAGCGACTCGACGAGCGCGACGATGCCGCGAACGATGGGCAGCCGCAGCAGGCGATGGCGACGCAGGACCGAGACGAACGGGAAGCTCTCGACCTCGATCTCGCCGGTCCCCGGCTCCCCCGGCTCGAGGTTGCGGCCGGAGGCGACCTGCTCAGGGCTGGGCTTGCGGACGGCGACGGCCCACGTGGAGACGCCGCGCATCATCACGCCTTCGAGAACCGCCTGGCCCCCGACGGGTGCGTCGCGCCGCGCGACCACGGATGGACCGTCTGTCATGGGTCGTTACCCGCGCTGGGGTTGTGTCGCCCTGCGACACAACCCCGGCCGAAGACGCAGTCTTCGGCTCAGTCGCCGGGCTGGCGCTTCGCTGCGCGCCGCTTGAAGCGCTCGACGCGGCCACCCGTATCGACGATCCGCTGCTTGCCGGTGTAGAACGGATGGCAGTTCGAGCAGATCTCGACGTGGATCTCGGGTTCGGTCGAGCGTGTCGTGAACTCGTTGCCGCACGTACAACGCACGTGCGAGACGACGTACTCGGGATGGATGCCGGTCTTCATGGTCCATCCAGTCTAGCTGCGTCGTGCAGACCCTCAGCCACGGCGCGACGGACAGACGGGACCCACGACCTCGACCTCCTCGGAGGACTCGTCGACGGCGTCGCCGTCGTCGATCGTGAGCTGCACCGACTGCCCCGTCGAGCACGCCGGTCCGCTCAGCTCCACGATCGTCGAGCCACCCGGCGCGAGTCCCCCGACGGTGGCGGCGCTCACCCGCGCGCCACCGACCTGCAGCGTGACGGCGAACGGCCCGGCCGCGGTGCGGCCGGTGTTGCGAACCGGCAGGCGATAGGTGGCCGTCCCGCCCGGGCCGGCCACGACCTGCACGCGCCCGCCGACGAGGTCCGGGCGCTGGTCGGGCTGACGGCAGGTGCGGGTGGTCTTGCGAGTCTCGTCGATGGTGCCGTCGGCGGCGAACCATCGGAAGCGCACCACCGCGCGGTACTCGCCCGGTGCCGTGAGCCCGTGGACGTCCTTCGCGTAGACGAAGCCCGCCACGCCGCGGCGCGAGCGCTCCCAGCGGCCGAAGCTCGGCGCGGCCACCTTCTTCCAGATCCCGCCGTCGACGGTCCGCTGCTGGAGGTCGAAACGGATGGCCATCTTCTTCGTGTCCTGCTTGGCCGGCATCGACGCGGTGAACGCCGCGCTGCGCGATGCCGGGTCCACGCCGGACTGGCAGGACGAGACGATCGCCCGGAGCTTCGGTGCGTCGCCTGCCCGCGCGGCGGACGGGACGACGAGCACGAGCAGGAGGGCGGTGAGGGGGGCGGCGCGGCGCATCGCACCCAGAGAACACCGCACCGCCCTCCAGGGTTTCGCTACCTGTCCCTCATCGCGGCGGGCCAGATGCCGTGGCGGCCCGGGGAGAGGATGCCGTTGGGGTCGACCGCGTCCTTGATCGTCTCGCAGAAGCGCCGGTACGCATGGTCGCCGAACGCGTACTGCTCCTGCGCGAGATCCATGAACGACAGGTGCGCGCGGTACTCCCCGTACCCCCGTCGCCCGGCTTCCTCGACGAGCCCCTGCGCAGCGGCGTACGCGCGCCGCGTCATCTCCGGATCGGTGGTGTCGAACAGGACCATCGTCACCATGATCACGCTGCGCTCGTTGATCGTGAGGAAGCCGGCGAGGAAGTCCAGCCCGGCCTGCTCCTCCAGGTGGGTGCGCAGCAGCGTCCGCACCTCGCGCACGTTCTCGGCCTTCAGCGGGACGACCGGCGAGAAGCCGATGTGGCCGCCCTCGACCTGGTTGTACCAACCGGTGATGTTGTTGATCTCGACGTCCGGGATCCCGAACTGGATCTTGTCGCTGGAGATCTCGATCTGGTCGAACTCGCCGCGCAGGAACTTCCTCGGGGCGATGATCTCCGCGTCCGGGATCACCGAGAACGCCTTGCGGATCTTGGCGAGCTTGAGGTCGACCATGTCCTCGTCGCCGTACAGCGCGAAGCGCCCGGACCACCGGCCCACGCTCAGGTCGCGCGCGATCGTGTCGATGATCGCGTCGCTGAGCGGCTCGGGGTCCGTCGAGTAGTCCGAGCGCGTGGCCAGCACGGACGCCGAGATGAGCGTGTTGAAGATGTTCGGGACGCCGTCCATGAGCCCCTCCAGCAGCAGCTCGCGGACGATCTCCATGCCCCGGTCGATGTCCTCGTCGTGCCAGAGGCGGAACGCGCAGGGCAGGTAGCACTCGGGCTGACGCTGCAGCCACACGCCCATGCGGGTCACGATCCCGTAGTTGGACTGCATGAACAGCGGGTCCAGCACCGGTCCCAGGCCGCGCTTGTACGTGTGCCAGGCGGGGTTGCCCTCCATCGCGCCCATCCCGGTGCGCAGCAGGGAGCCGTCGGCCAGGACGACCTCCATGCCGCAGACCATCCGGAAGTCCTTGCCGTAGTTCAGGTAGGTGACGCCGTTGTCGAGCGAGTTGCCGACGGCGCTCCCCCACCCGAGGTCGGGGATGGAGACCATCAGCTCGTGGCCGCCGGCCTGCAGCGCGTCGTACAGGTCGAACCAGCGGACGCCCGGCTCGACGACCGCGTAGGCGAGGTCGCCGTTGATCTCCAGGACCTGGTTCATCTTGCGCAGCGAGACGATGACGCTGCCCCCGACCCTCGGGGCCGGGCCGCCGTAGCCGTTGTTGCGCCCGGTCGAGTGCGCCCACAGCGGGATCCCGTGCTCGTTGGCGATGCGGACGACGGCCTGGACCTCCTCCGTCGTCGTCGGCATGACGATCGCCGATGCCGAATGCGTGTCGTCCCCGGCGAGCCAGAACGGGTCGCGGAACTCCGCGATGTCCTCGTCGGACGTCAGCACGGCATCGGGGCCGAGCGCGGCGGCGAACGCCGCCAGCGCGGGCGAGAGCGTCTCCTCGAGCATGGTGGGGACCCTAACGCGGCGACCGGCCTGCGAGGATGCCGCGCCATGAGGGTCAGAGGAGCGGTCGTGTGGGAGGCGGGCGCATCGGCGCCGTACGCCGGGAGTCGCCCGGTGGATGTCGCCGAGCTCGAGCTCGCGGCCCCCGGGCCGGGGGAGATGCTCATCCGGATGGGCGCCGCGGGGCTGTGCCATTCGGACCTGTCGGTGATCGACGGATCGCGCACGCGCGAGCTGCCGATCGCGCTGGGTCACGAGGCGGCCGGCGAGGTAGTCGAGCTGGGTGACGGGGTCAGCGGCCTCGACGTGGGCGATCACGTCGTGCTCGCGTTCGTGCCGCCGTGCGGCGAGTGCGAGCAGTGCCGCGCCGGCAACGAGTCCCGCTGCGGGCCGGCGGCGCTCGCGGGCGTGAACGGCACGCTGCTGTCGGGCGCGCGCCGGTTCAGCACCGCCGACGGCACCGTGCTGCACCACCACTCCGGCGTGTCGGCGTTCGCCGAGTACGCGGTGGTCGACGCCCGCTCGGCCGTGAAGGTCGACCACGATCTCCCCTGGGATCTCGCTGCCGTCTTCGGCTGTGCGGTGCTCACCGGCGTCGGGGCGGCCGTCTACTCCGCCGACGTGCAGCCGGGCGAGCGCGTCGCGGTGTTCGGCCTCGGCGGGGTCGGGCTCGCGGCGGTCATGGGCGCGCAGATGGCCGGTGCGGAGGTCATCGCCGTCGACCTCGTCGCGGACAAGCTCGAACGGGCGCGCGCGCTGGGCGCCACGCCGGTCCCGGGCGGCCCCGAGGCGATCGAGGCGGTGCGCGAGCTCACGGGTGGCGGCGCACCGAAGGTCATCGATGCGACAGGGAAGATCGACGGGCTCACCCAGGCCTACGCGTCGACCGGCCGCGGCGGGCTGACCGTCACCGTCGGCCTCCCGCACCCCGATCTCGCGCTCCAGGTGCCGGCGACCGCGCTCGTGCTCGAGGAGCGGACCCTGAAGGGCTCCTACATGGGCAACTGCGTCCCCACGCGCGACGTACCGCGGTTCGTGCAGGCATGGCGCGACGGGCGACTGCCGGTCGACCAGCTCCTCACGCACCGCATCGCGCTGGACGACATCAACGAGGGCTTCGACCGGCTCCGCAACGGCGAGGCGGTCCGGCAGGCGGTGGTGTTCTAGGGGTTGGGCCGGGGCCTGCGCTCCGACGTGCCCGTGGGCGTGTCGGGCGACCTGATTCGGTTCAACCGTCTGGTTGTGATGAGAAACCGTCGATATGCGGGGCTAAGTCATCACAACCAGATGGTTGACTCTCTTCCGTGACCTTGAAGGCTCGCCGGCGAGCTACGTCACCCGGTACAGCGGCCCGTCGCCGCCCTCCGGCGGCGTCAGGCGCCCGCCCTTCGCCGTGATCGCCCCGCACTGCACGCAGTTCGTGTAGTTGACGATCAGGTCGACGTCGCCGGTCTCCGGCGCGTCGTCCGGGATCTCGTAGACGCCGGCCGGGCACATCCAGCGCCACGTCTCCGCCAGCGTCCGCGGCACGCGGCGCTGCACCCGGATGTGGTTGGGCGCGTCGTCGCGGGTCGCGTTGCCGGAGATGTAGACCGACGAGAGCTTGTCGAACGTCAGCTCGCCGTCGGACCGTGGGTACTTCGACGATCGGCCGCCCATGACGACCGGCTCGTCGGAGTCGCGATGCGTCTCCCAGTGCCCACCGGGGAAGCGGCCCTTCGTCGCGACCATCGCGTTCGTGATCGCCCCGCCCAGGAAGAACCCGCGCCGGAACGGCTGCTTCATGTTCCGGGACCGGCGCAGGTCGCTGGAGATGAACGACTGCCCGACGGCGAGGCCGTAGCCCGACAGGTCCGTCGAGCCCTGGTGCAGCGCGCGGACGATCTCGTCGGCGGCCATGATCCCGGCCGCCATCGCGTAGTGGACTCCCTTGAGCTCGGGGACGTTGACCATCCCGGCGCCGTCACCGGCGATCACCATGCCCGGGGCGTGCAGCCGCGGCATCGCCCAGAAGCCGCCCTCCGGGATCGCCTTGGCGCCCCACGCCACGCGCTTGCCGCCGGCGAGGATCCTCCGGATCCGCGGGTGCGTCTTGAACTCCTGCAGGACGTCGTGGACCGACAGGGTCGCGTCGCGGTGGTTCAGCCCGGCGACGAAGCCGATCGAGACGCGCGGCGCCTCGCCCTCGCGGTTCATGGGGTAGATCCAGGAGCCGCCGAACTCGTTCCACTTCGCGCCCGTCCGCAGCGGCCACCCGAGCGTGTGGATGACGCGGTCCAGCGGCTCGGCGACCTCCCAGACCTCCTTGACGCCCAGCGCCCACTCCTGCGGATCGTTGGCGAGGCCGAACGCGCCGATCGCGGCTCCCGTGAGATGCCCCCACGTGCCCTCGGCGAGGACCGTGGCGCGCGCCACGAGATCGGAGCCCGGCTCGAAGTTCGCGAGCTCCTCGCCGTCCCGTCCGCGCCCCTTGTCGCCGGACCGCACGCCGCACACGACGCCGTCCTCGACGAGCAGCGAGCTCGCGGCGGTCTCGGTCAGCAGGTACGCGCCCGCCTCCTCGGCCCTCTCGGCGAGCCAGCGCGACAGCTCCGCGACGGAGATGACGACGTTGCCGTGGTTCTTGAACGGCGGCGGGGTCGGGATCCGCAGCGACCGCGACCTGTTCGGCAGCAGCAGCACCGACTCGCGCTCGACGCGCTCGAAACGCGGATAGTCGGCGCCGGGGAACAGCTCGTCGATCGCCGTCGTGCGCATGATCGCTCCGGACAGGTTGTGCGCTCCGCACACCTTGCCCTTCTCGACGAGCGCGACCGGCACCTCGCCGAGCGACTCGGCCAGCGCGGGCTCCTCCTCCAGCCGCGCCATGAGGCGGTTCGCGCAGGCCAGCCCCGCCGGCCCGCCGCCGACGATGACGACGCCGACCTCGATGCGCTCGTCCTCGGGGTCCGTCGGCGCGGCGATGAACTCCGCCGCCGGCCGGACGGGCGGCGGGAAGTCGCCGGGGACGACGCCGCCGCGGCGCGCCACTACGCGCCCTTCTTGGCCTTGATGGCCTCGGTGAGCTTCGGGACGATCTTGTTGAGGTCCCCGACGATGCCGAGATCGGAGAACTCGAAGATCGGGGCGTTGGCGTCCTTGTTGATCGCGACGATGTTCTCCGAGGACTGCATCCCGACCTTGTGCTGGATCGCGCCCGAGATCCCAGCCGCGAGGTAGAGCTTCGGTGCCACGGTCTTGCCCGTCTGCCCGATCTGCGCTGCGTACGGGTACCAGCCCGCGTCGACGACCGCGCGCGTCGCGGCGACCGCGCCGCCCAGTGCGCCCGCGAGCTGCTCGAGCGCCTCGAAGCCCTCCTTGTTGCCCAGGCCGCGCCCGCCCGCGACGAGCGACTTCGCGTCCTCGATGTTGACGTCGGCTCCGCGCTGCTCGCCGCGCTTGACCATCCGCGCGCGGGTCGAGAAGTCCGAGAGCTGGACGTCGAGGTCTTCGACGGGCGCCGCCGCGGCGGCGGGATCCTCCGTGGCCTCGAACGCGTTCAGGCGCCCGATGACGATCCCCTTGCCCTTGTAGCGCGAGGTGGAGATCGAGGAGTCCCCGAGGATCGGCCGCTCGGCGACGAGCCTGCCGTCCTCCACGGCGATCGCGGTGACCTCCATCGTCACGCCGCCGCCGACGCGAGCGGCGAGCCCGGCGCCGATCTCGAAGCCGAGCAGGCCGCCGCCGAAGACGGCGTAGTCGTAGCCGTGGTCGGTCATGAGCGCACCCATGGCGTCGACGACGGGCTGCGAGAGGCCCTCGGGACCCTTCACGCGCCAGACCTTCGTCGCGCCGTACGCGCCGAGGGCGCCGAGGAGCGGATCGGTGAGGTCGTCGCCGCCGACGAGGACCGCGTGGGCCTCGCCGCCCAGCTCGGCCGCAGCGCGCGCCGCTGCGGACACCGCGCCGAGGGAGTTCTTGTTGATCGCGCCGTCGTTGTGCAGCGCGTAGACGAGGACGTTCGCCATCAGATCAGCTTCCTCTCGTCGAGCCAGGCGACGATCTGCTCGACCGTCGCAGCCGTGTCCTCGTCCTCGATGATCGTGCCGCCCGCCTTGGCCGGCGGGGCCTTGAACTCGCCGCACGACACCTGCGAGCCGTCGGCGCCGACGCGCGACGCGTCCAGGCCTGCGCCGGCGACGTCGAGCGTCTCCAGCGGCTTCTTCTTGGCGCCCATGATCGCCTTGAGCGACGGGTAGCGCGGCTCGTTGATCGCGTCGCCGACGGAGATGACGGCGGGCAGGTCGACCTCGACGGTGTCGTAGCCGTACTCGGCCTGGCGCTCACATGTGAGAGTGCCCTCGGCGACGTCCATCTTGATCACCTGGGTCAACGACGGCATGCGCAGATGCTCGGCCACGACGGCGCCGATCGTGTAGCACTCGCCGTCGTCGGACTGCTGGCCGAGAAGCACCAGGTCGGGGCTCTCGCGCTCCAGCACGGTGGCGAGCGCGTAGCCGGTCGCGGCGACGTCGGAGCCGGACAACGCGGCGTCGGAGAGATGTACGGACCGGTCGGCGCCGAGCGAGACGGCCTTGTGCAGCGCGCGGACCGCGGTCTCCGGCCCCATCGTCACGGCGACGATCTCCTCGACTCCGACGACGCCACCCTCCTTGACCTGCATCGCGGCCTCGATCGCGTGCGTGTCATAGGGGTTGAGGTTGCGCTCGCCGCTGCGGTCCATGCGCCCGGTCTGCGGATCGATCCGCTTCTCGACCGCAGCGTCGGGCACCTCCTTGACGAGGACACAGATCTTCACGGGGACCTCCTGGGGGACAACACGGTCGCGATGCTATCGACTGATTCGTCAGTCAGCCCGTGCGGCGACGGCCTCACGGATGAACGTCACGATGTCCTGCGTCTGCGCGCCAGGCGTGAACACCTCCGCCACGCCGAGCTGCTTGAGCTCGGGGATGTCGTCGGCCGGGATCGTCCCGCCGACGGTGACCAGGACGTCGTGGATGTCCTGCTCGCGCAGCAGCTGAACGATCCGCGGCACCAGCGTCATGTGCGCGCCCGACAGGATCGACAGGCCCACCGCGTCGGCGTCCTCCTGGATCACCGTCTCCACGATCTGCTCGGGCGTCTGGTGCAGGCCCGTGTAGATGACCTCCATCCCCGCGTCACGCAGCGCACGCGCGATGATCTTCGCCCCCCGGTCATGACCGTCCAGACCGGGCTTGGCGACGACCACACGGATCTTCTGTGTCGTGGACACGACGGGCCCGATGCTATCCCGTAGGGTGCTCGGGCATGGCGCGGTTCGCCATGGGGGGCCCGGACATCGCGATCGACCTGGGTACCGCCAACACGCTGGTGTTCGTCGCCGGGCAGGGCATCGTCCTGCAGGAGCCGTCGGTCATCGCGATGGACGTCGACACCGGCGTCGTCCACGCCGTGGGGAGCGACGCGAAGCGGATGATCGGGCGCACGCCCGCCAACATCTCCGCCAGCCGCCCGCTGCGCCACGGCGTCATCGCCGACTTCGAGGTCGCCGAGGAGATGCTGCGCTACTTCATCCGCCGCGTGCACCGCGGCCGGTTCAGCGCCCCTCGCGTCGTCATGTGCGCGCCGTCGGGGATCACCGAGGTCGAGCAGCGAGCCGTCGACGAGGCCTGCCGGTCCGCCGGTGCCCGCCAGGTGCATCTCATCGAGGAGCCGCTCGCCGCGGCGATCGGCGCCGGCGTGGAGATCGAGGAGCCGACGGGGCAGATGGTCCTCGACATCGGCGGCGGCACGAGCGAGGTCGCAGTCCTCTCCCTCGGCGGGATCGTCGTGTCGCGCGCGGTGCGCGTCGGCGGCTACGAGTTCGACGAGGCGGTCGCCGCCCATCTGCGCAACGAGCACCGCCTGGCGATCGGCGAGGGCAGCGCAGAGGAGGTCAAGCTGCGCATCGGATCCGCCTGGCGGCTCGTCCCCGAGGAGGAGTTCGACGTCCGCGGCCGCGACCTGGCCTCCGGCCTGCCGCGCAACCTGACGCTCACCAGCGACGAGGTCCGCTCGGCGCTGGCCGAGCCGGTCCAGCAGGTGATCGACGCCGTCCACGAGACGCTCGAGCAGACGCCGCCCGAGCTCGCCGCCGACATCGCCACCACCGGCATACTGCTGGCCGGTGGCGGCGCGCTGCTGCGGGGGCTCGACGACCGGCTCCACGAGGAGACCGGGATGCAGGTGCGCATCGCGGCGTCCCCGTTGACCTGCGTGGTGGAGGGTGCGGGCAGGGCGCTCGACGAGTTCGCCGCGCTCGTGCGGACCGGGCGCTTCGGCGCGACCGGGCTGCAACGACGTATGCCTGCCTGAGGTTCTTGCGAAGCGGAGGCGGCGGGCACAGCCGCCTCCGCTCGCGCATCCCTGGAACCGGCGAGGCGTCCGTCCTGTCCGCCCCTTCCCATCCCTCTCTCTCGCCACCAGGGCGTGACGTCGCGATGAACCGCGTTCAGGTGGCGCGAACGGCCTCGTTCACTCCCTGAGGATCGCGACGCGCAGGCCCTCGATGGCCTCGGGCGCGCCGAACGCCCGCTCCGTCCAGGCCGCCACAGCGGCGCCGCCGTCGGCCATCCCCACCTCGACCCCGACGGCGTAGCCGCCGGAGCTGAGCGGCAGGGGCGGGGACCACGCGTCGCCCGGGCCCGCGGACGCGATCGCCAGGCCGTAGTTGGGTCCGATGCCCAGTCGGCCGCCGCACGCGGTCTGGAACACGATCGTCGCGAGGCCGACGGCATCGATCGCGGGGAAGGCGAACGTCTTCGTCGCATCGGCTGCGCCGCACACCGCCACGACCTGCGGCTTGGAGAACCCGGCGCCGAGCGACGCGCGCCGCGACGCGAGCACCGCCGGGCGATGCAGCGGCCGGTTGGTCGGAGCCTGCTCGAAGGTCAGCAGCGCCGCGCTCCCGGCGTTGGCGACCAGCCGCGGCGGCCCGGCGAGCCGGCCCCCGTCGGCGACCACCCGCGGGCTCGGCGACAGGCCGGCAGCGATCCGTGCGACCAGCACGCGCCCCGCGTCGCCGGTCGCGCTCACGTTGCCGCCGCCGTCGCGCCAGGCGACCGTGGCGCCCGTCCGGTCGCCGGTGATGTCGAACTCCACGGCGGAGATCGGGGCGCGGCTGATCTCGGCGGCCTTCGCGAAGTGGCCCATCCGGAACGCTGCGGCCCGCAGCTCGGTCTCGCCGCCGTTGGGGCGCGCGCGCCACGCGACCGCGCCGCGACCATCCGGGCCGAGCGCCGCCCGGGGCGCCGACGCGTTGTCGCACCGGCCCGAGATCCGCTTGGCGGCGCCGAACGGCTGCCGTGTCTTCGCCCTCGCGGCCCAGACCACGTTGCCGCAGCCCCGCCGGCCCGAGCCGTCCAGCCACGTCACCAGCACGCTGCCCTCCCCCCCGACGGCGACCGCGGCGGCGCGGCCGCCCGTCGAGCCGCGGACCGCGGTGGGCCGGCCGAACGTCCCGCCTGCCGGGCGCCGGGACACGACGATCGGCGTGCCGGAGCGCGTCTCGGCGACCGCGCGCCAGACCAGCGCGGCGTCACCGCGGCGGCCGACGCCGAGCGCGACGTCGCGCGTCACGTCGGTGCGCAGGTCGGACACGGGCTGCGGCGGCGAGAACGCCCCGCCCGGCGGCCGGACGCTCACCTGGACCGCGTCGGCGTAGGTCGTCTCGCCGCCTGCCCCGGTCGTCGGCGCGAATCCCACCCAGGCGACGACCGCGCCGCCCTGGGCGTCGACGCCGAGATCCGGTGTGCTGATCGGGTTGGAGTCCAGCGTCGCGGCCGGAGGCTGCTGGGCCAGAGCTGCGCCCGTGCCGCAGACGACGGCCAGCACGACCGCGAGCAGGCATGCACGCAAAGCACGCATTGCCCACCGAAACCTACGCGAGCGCAGGGGTTGCGGTCAGTCGGGGTGTCATGGGTCTATCCCCGCGGGCGGGCTGCGCCGCCCAGCAGCGACCGCGCGATGACGAGGCGCTGGATCTCTGAGGTGCCCTCGTAGATCTCGGTGATCTTGGCGTCGCGGTAGTAGCGCTCCACCGGGAAGCTCGTCGTGTAGCCGTACCCGCCGAGGACCTGGATCGCCTCGCCCGTCACGCGGCGGGCGACGCCCGAGGCGAACAGCTTCGCCTGGGCGCCCTCGACCTTGTGCGGCGCCCCCGCCTGCTTGGCGCGCGCGGCCCGCCAGACGAGCGCCCGCGCCGCCTCGACCTCGGTGCTCATGTCGGCGAGCTTCTGCTGGATCGCGCCGTGGGCGCCGATCGGCACGCCGAACGTGTGACGCTCCTTCGCGTACGCGACGGCGACGTCCAGCGCGGCCTGTGCGATGCCGAGTGCCTGCGCGGCGATCCCGATGCGCCCGGTGTCGAGCGTCCCCAGTGCGATCCCCAGCCCCCGGCCCGGCTCGCCCAGGCGCTCCGCCGGCGTGGCGTCGAACACCAGGTCCGCGGTGGAGGAGGAGTGCAGACCCATCTTGTCCTCCTCGCGCGCGACCGCGATCCCGGGCGCACCACGGCGCGCGAGGTACGCGGAGATGCGGTCGTCGGTGTCGCGGGCGAAGACGAGCACGCTGTGGGCGTGCGAGCCGTTGGTCACCCACTGCTTGGTCCCGGTGATGCGACCGCCCTCGGCGCGCGTGCGGATCGCAGCCGCGTCGGACCCGGCGCCGGGCTCGGTGAGGGCGAACGCCGCCAGCTCGTGACCCTGCGCCAGCGGCGGGACGTACCGCTCGGCCTGCTCCTGGGTGCCGTAGGTGACGATCGGCAGCGTCCCTGCGCTGGTGTGCACCGCGAGCGTCAGGCCGAGCCCTGCGTCGCCGCGGGAGATCTCCTCGATCACGAGGATGTAGGAGAGGAAGTCCGCGCCCGCGCCGCCGAGCTCCTCGGGCACGCACACGCCCATGAGGCCCAGCTCGCCGAGCTGGTTGGCCACCTCGCGCGGGAAGCGGCGCTCGCGGTCCCACTCCGTCGCGCGGGGCGCCACGACCTGGTCGGAGAACCGGCGGGCGAGATCGCGGATCTCGCGTTGGTCGTCAGAGAGGTCCTCGTACATCAGCGAGCGGTGGAGAGCCGGATCCGTGCGGCGCCACCCGCGGCGGCCGCCGCAGCCGTCACGGCGGCGGCGAGCTTCAGGCGCCGGCCGAGCGTCTCGAAGCGCATGATCTCCCAGCCCTGCGCGCGGGCCACCGTCAGGAGCTCGCGGTCGGGGTTCACCGCGACCGGGTGACCGACCGCGCGGAGCATCGGGAGATCGGAGCCGGAGTCCGAGTACGCCCACGATGCCTCGAGGTCCAGCCCGCGAGCGCCGGCCAGCTCGCGCATGCGCACCGGCTTTCCCTCTCGGTAGCAGAACGGCCCGTCGAAGCCGCCCGTGTAGACGCCGTCGCGGGCCTCCAGGCGCGAGCCCGCGGCGCCGTCGAAGCCCAGCACGTGGGCCAGCATGTCCGCCGTGCCCTGCGTCGCGGCGGTGCAGATGAAGACGGGGACGCCTGCGTCCTGATGGCCGTAGGCGACCTCGAGCATCTTCGGGTACAGGCGCGGGAGCACCCCCGAGAGCACGAGCGGCGCGAGACGGTCGAGATCGGCGACCTTGCGGCCCTCGATCCACGCCCCCACGCGGTCGCGCACCTTCTCGGAGGCCTCATCGGTGGAGCCCTGCAGGCGGAACATGACGTTCGCCCAGGCGTCGGCCCACAGCTGCCTCCTGGGCAGCAGGCCTGATCGGTGTGCGGCGCGCGCCCAATGCAGGCCGGAGGAGCCTGCCATGAGCGTGCGATCGAGGTCGAAGAAAGCTGCGGCTGCCACAGGCGCAAGCCTACGTGGCGTCGGGGCGTGTGGACGGCGAGGACCATCTAGCCTGCGGGGATGCTCGCGACCGCCACCCTCGCGCTGCCCGCCGAGACCGAGTGCGACACCGTCGCCGTCGGGCTGTTCGACGGCAAGCGCATCCCCCACGACATCGACGGCGCGATGCAGGCTCTGGTCGACTCAGGCGAGGCGCGCGCCTCCTTCCGCCACCTGGCGGTCACGCACGCGGCCGGCAAGCGCCTGATCGTCGTCGGCCTGGGGGACCGCGACGCGCTCACCCCCGAGCGCCTGCGCATCGCCGCCGCCGCGGTGCAGGAGCGCGCCCGCGACCTGGGCGCGCGGCGCCTGTGCTGGGAGCTGCCGCACAAGGTCGGCGCCGAGCACGCCGCGGCGCTCGTCGAGGGCACCGCGCTCTCCGCCTACCGCTTCGATCGTTACAAGGCGCCGTCGGCCGACGGCGAGCGCCCGCGCCTGCAGGAGCTCGTGTTGGCCGCGCACGACGACCACGCCGACACGGTCACGCGCGCCCTGCTGGTCAGTGAGGCTGTCAACCGCGCGCGCGACCTGCAGAACACGCCGCCCAACGACCTGACGCCGGGCCGGCTGGGCGATGCCGCTCTGGCGCTCGCCGCCGAGCACGAGCACCTCGAGGGAGAGGTCGAGGGACGCGACGCCATCGAGGCGCGCGGCATGGGCTGCTTCGCCGCCGTCGGCGCCGGCAGCGACAACGAGCCGGCGCTCATCACGCTGCGCTACGAGCCGCCTGACGCCGTCGGCCCGGTGCTCGGCCTGGTCGGCAAGGCTGTCACCTTCGACACCGGCGGCATCTCCATCAAGCCCGCCGGGAAGATGGCGGACATGAAGTTCGACATGTCCGGCGGGGCGGCGGTGCTCGGCGCCGTCGACGCGATCGCCGGGCTCGGGCTCCCCATCCGCGTCGTCGCCGTCGTCGGTGCGACGGAGAACATGCCCGACGGCCGAGCCTTCCGGCCCGGCGACGTCCTGCGCGCGTCCAACGGCACGACCGTCGAGGTGCTCAACACGGACGCCGAGGGCCGCCTCGTCCTCGCCGACTGCCTCGCGCACGCCGTGCTGCTGGGCGCCGAGCGGCTCGTGGACCTCGCGACGCTCACGGGCGCGATCGTCTCCGCGCTGGGCGCGACGCACTGCGGGCTCTTCAGCGACGACGACGACTGGGCGGACGCCGTCGCCGACGCCGGCTCGCGCTCCGGCGAGCTGACCTGGCGCCTGCCGCTGCATCCCGACTACGCCGACCTGCTCAAGAGCCAGACCGCCGACCTCGTGAACGTCAACGAGGCGCGCAAGGCCGGCTCGATCGTCGCCGCGGAGTTCCTCCGGAAGTTCACGGCGGGGGTGCCGTGGGCCCATCTCGACATCGCCGGCACCGCCTTCGAGTCCGGCCGCCCGTACGCGCCGAAGGGCGGCAGCGGATTCGGTGTGCGGCTGCTCGTGGAGCTCGCGGAGTCGCTCACCGCAGCCTGACCGCCGTCCGGCCGTGACCGCGATCGCAGCACCGTCCGAGGGAGGAGGGTCGCGCACCGCGCTGGTGTCGATCGTCGCCGCCTGCGTGCTCGTGGCGCTGAAGCTCGGGACCGGCCTGGCGACCGGCAGCCTCGCGCTCGTCTCCGCAGGCGTCGAGTCCAGCGGCGACGTCATCGCCGCCCTCCTGACGCTGGCCGCGATCCGCTTCTCGGCCCGGCCGGCCGACCTCGAGCACCCCTATGGCCACCGGCGCGCGGAGAACCTCGCGGCGCTCGGCGAGTCGGTGATCATCGCCGCGGCCGCCGCGCTGGTCACCAGCGAGGCGATCCGCCGCCTGCTGGAGCCCAACCCGCACGTCGTCGAGACGAGCTGGTGGCTCTTCGCGGTCATCATCGCCGCGATCGCCATCGACGTCGGGCGGATCGTGTCCTCGCGACGTGCGGCTCGTCAGTACAACAGCCCGGCGTTCCGGTCGAACGTCGTCAACTTCGTCAGCGACCTCGCGGGCTCCGTCGCCGTGCTCATCGGCCTGGCGCTCGTGGCCGTCGGCTACGACCACGGCGACGCGCTCGCCGCCCTCGTCGTCGGCCTGCTCATCTTCGGCGCGGTCGCGCGCCTGGTCCTCGAGAACGCCCGCGTGCTCATGGACCGCACGCCGGAGGACGCGCGGACGGCCGCGCGCGAGGCGGTCGAAGCGCTGGAGCCCGAGGTCGAGCTGCGGCGCCTGCGGCTGCGCGAGTCGGGCGGGCGCTACTTCGCCGACGTCGTCGTCGCGGTCATGCCGGGCGCGGCCGTGGCCGCAGGGCACGCCGTTGCCGACAACGTGGAGACGGCGATCCAGTCGGTCCTGCCGGCGAGCGACGTCGTCGTCCACGTCGAGCCGCGCTCCCGAGGTCTGGAGCTCCGCGAGCGCGTCCTGGCGGCGGCGATGGCGGAGCCGCTCGTCGCCGAGGCGCACGACATCCAGATCTTCCCGTCCGGGGACGATCAGGCGACGGTGTCGGTGCACCTGAAGTTCACGGAGGGCATCGCGCTGGAGGACGCACACGCAATCAGCGAACGTGTTGAGGCGGTGATCTCCGCCGACGACGAGGTCGAGGCCGTCGAGACGCACCTCGAGCCGCTCGAGCGCCCGGTGCCGCAGCGGCGGGCGTCGGCCGCCGAGCTGGCCAGCCGTGAGGCCCCGCTGCGGGCGATCGTGACGCAGCGGCTCGGCGAGCCGCCGCGCGAGCTTCGTGTCGTGGCCACCGACACGGGTCCGGTGCTGTTCCTCACCATCGCCGTCGCTTCGGACCTCTCGCTGGAGGACGCCCATGGCGTCGCGTCCGAGCTCGAGGAGGCGCTGCGCGCCCAGCAGGGCGACCTCGCGGAGGTCGTCGTGCACACCGAGCCGGCCTGATGCGCCTCCTGGGCCCAGCAGGGCCGAAGGCCCTGCCTGGCGTGAGGCCGAAGGCCGTCGCCTTGTTCGTGGTCCTCCTGGCCGCCTACGCCGCGACGCTCACGCTGCCCGGCCGCGGGAGCGACGAGCGCTCCACGCGCGAGGCGCGCGTCCTGATGGTCGCCACGTCGCTGCACGAGGACGGCGACCTCACCGTCGCCGACGAGTACGCCGATCACGCCTACCGCGACTTCCACCGCGGCGCGCTGCAGCCACCCGCGGAGCCCCACGAGGGACGGCTGCTGGAGCCCGTCGACATCGGGCTGCCGGTGGTGGCGGCGCCGTTGCTCGGCCTCGGCGGTGTCACAGCGGTCGCGCTGCTGTGCGCCGCCGCCATGGCGCTGGCCATGACGCTCGGTGCGGTCCTGGCGCGGCGGATCGTGCCCGACCCCTGGGCGACCGGCGCCGCGCTGGCCGTCGGGCTGTCGCCGCCCGCGCTCGGCGCGGCGACGGCCATCGGGCCCGAGCCGCTCGGCGCCGCCCTGCTCGCCGGCGCGGCGATCTGCGCGCTGCGGGTGCGGGACGCGCACCCGAGCCCGCCGTTGGGTCTGGCGATCGCGTGCGGGATCCAGCTGGCCGTCCTCCCCTGGCTGAGCGCCGAGATGGCCCTCACGGGCCTTGTCGTCGCCGCCGCGCTCGTGCGCTGGATGGCCAGGGCCGGGCGCAGGCTGCAGGGCATCGTCGCCGTCGAGCTCGTCGTGTTCTCCGCGATCGTCTACGTGAGCGTCAACGAGCGGCTGTTCGGCGGCGTGACCCCCGAGGTCGTGGACGGGGGGTCCGTCACCGGCGCCGGGGACGTCGTCGACCACCTGGAGCGCGTCACGCGCCTCGTGACGCTCTGGGTCGACCCGCAGAGCGGGTTGCTGGCCTGGGCGCCCGTGCTGGGGCTGGGCTTCCTGGCGCTGTGGCTCCTGTGGCGCTCGCGGCACGAGCGACTGGCGCTTGCCATGCCGGAGCAGCGCGACGCCGAGGTCGCCGCGACGCTGTGCGCGCTGATGTGCGGCGCACAACTGCTGGTGGCCGCGTTCTCCGCGCGCGCGGAGAACGGCCCCTGGTTCCCTGGACTGCACCTCGTGGCCGTGCTGCCCGCCGCGTGCGCGCTGTGTGCATGGGGACTGCGTCGCACGCCGCGCGCCGGGGTGGCGCTCGCGGCGTTGACCGTCGCGATCGCCGTGTGGCTCGTCATCGCCGTGGCGACCGGGTCGACCGGCCTCGCCCCGCCGGACCTGCCGGTCTGGCTCGGCGTCTGCGCCGTCGGGGCGTCGGTGGCGACCGTCGCCGTCGTCGCGACGACACAGCGTGGCTGACGCTGGCGCGTGGCGCATACTCAGGGGATGGCGACGCGTGTCACGAGCACCCGCTTCGTCGGACGCACCGGAGAGCTGACCGATCTCGAGGCCGCGCTGCGCGAGGCGGCCGACGGGCGCCCGTCGCTGGCGTTCCTCGCCGGCGAGTCGGGCGTGGGCAAGAGCCGCCTGCTCAGCGAGCTGGAGCGACGCGGGCGGGAGGAGGGCGCGACCGTCCTGACCGGCGACGCGGTCGAGCTGGGCGAGGGCGAGCTGCCCTACGCGCCGCTCGTCGGCGCGCTGCGCCCCCTCGCCCGCAGCGATGACGCGGTCTTCGGCGAGCTCACCCCCGCCAACCGCGCGGAGCTCGCCACGCTGCTGCCCGAGCTGGCGCGGCGCGACGACCCGCCGGCCGCGGCCGGCGCCGACGACGAGCGCGGGTCCGCTCAGCGGCGCCTGTTCGAGGCGCTCCTCTCGTTGCTCGAGCGCCTCGGGCAGCGGGGGCCCGTCGTGCTGGCGCTCGAGGACGTCCACTGGGCCGACCGCTCGACGCGCTCGTTCCTCGCCTTCCTGGCGAGCAGCCTCTGCGACGAGCCGGTCCTCGTCGTCCTGACGTACCGCTCCGACGAGCTGCACCGCCGGCACCCGCTGCGCCCGCTGCTCGCCGAGCTCGAGCGCGCGCCCCGCGCCCGGCGCATCGAGCTCGCCCGCTTCGACCGGGCCGAGCTGGCCGAGCAGCTGGAGGACATCCTCGGCGCGCCGGCCGCGCCCGACCTCGTCGACCGCCTGCTTCGGCGCAGCGAGGGCAACCCCCTGTTCGCCGAGGAGCTGCTGGCGTCCGGCCTCGACGGCCGCGGCGGCCTGCCGCCCACCCTGCGCGACGCGCTCATGGTCCGCGTGGAACGCCTCCCGGACGTCGCGCAGGAGGCGCTGCGGCTGCTCGCCGCGGGGCGCAGGCTCGACCACCAACTGCTGGAGGACGCCAGCGGCATGGAGCCGCGCGAGCTGCGCGAGGCGCTGCGCGTCGCCGTCGAGAGCCACATCGTGGTCATCGACGACGAGGGCTGGCAGACGTTCCGCCACGCGCTGTTGCGTGAGGTCATCGTCGACGACCTCCTGCCTGGCGAGCGCTCCGCCCTTCATCTCGCGCTCGCGCACGCCTTCGAGCGCCGGTTCGCCGAGGGGCCGCGCGGCGCCTGGGTCGCGGCGCGCATCGCCGAGCACTACCGCGCCGCCGGCGACCAGCCCGCGGAGCTCGCGGCGGCCGTGCAGGCAGCCGAGCGGGCCGACGAGGTCCGCGCCCATGGCGAGGCCGCCGCACTGCTGGAGCGAGCGCTGGAGCTGTGGGATCGCGTGCCCGACGCCGAGCGCCACACCGGCGTCTCGCGGACCGACCTGCTGCTGCGCGCCGCGCGCGACCACTACCGCGCCAGCGACGACGCACGCGCCGTGACGCTCATGGAGCTGGCGCTCGGCGCGATCGACGCGACCGCCGACCCGCGCCGCGCGTCCGACGTGCTCGGCGACCTCGCCACGATGCGGTGGACCCTGGGCCGCGGCGAGGCGGCGCGCGACACCCTTGCGCATGCGCTGGAGCTGCTCCCCGAGGGCGAGCAGAGCCGCGACCGGGCCAAGCTGCTCGTCGACCAGGTGCGCTTCTCGATGCTCCAGGGGCGCTACCGCCAGACCCGCGAGACCGCGGCCGAGGCGCTCGCCGCCATCGACGCCGCGGGCGCGGAGGACCTCTACGCGCCCGTCCTCAACCGCCTCGGCGTGGCCCTTATGTGCGACGGCGAGCCCGAGCTCGGGGCCAAGACGCTGCGCGACGCGCTCGAGCTCGCCCGCTCCGCGGGACTGCCGGCGGCGATGGCCGTGACGTACGCGAACCTCGCCGACGGCCTGCACGTGATCGGTCGCAGCGACGAGGCGCTCGCGATCGCGCACCAGGGCCTCGAGGAGCTGCCCGACCTGCACGCCCGCACCGCCACGTGGCTCAAGGCGCAGGCGGGGACGATCGCGTTCGACCTCGGCGACTGGGACGAGGCGCAGCGCCGCATCCTGCGCCCGGTGCCTGCCGCGGGCATCCACCGCGTGAACGCGCTCATGCGCGAGGCGGAACTGGCGCTGGGGCAGGGCGATCGCGCACACGCCCGCACCCTGCTGGACGAGACCGGCGAGCTCGTGGCGACGACGCTCGAGCCGCAGTTCATCGGGGGGGTGGGCTCGCTGCAGGCCGAGCTGGAACGCCGCGACGGCAACCTCGAGGCGGCGCGTGACGTCGTCGAGGCCGCGCTCGATCGGCTGGAGTTCTGCACGGAGGACGTCCGCTTCCTCTCGCAGGTCGCCGCGACCGGCGCCGCCGTCGAGGCCGACATCGCCGAGCGTGCCCGCGACGTGGGCGACGAGACCGCGCGCAGCGACGCGCTCGAGCGCCTGGAGCCGCTGCTGCTGCGCGTCGAGGCCGCAGCCGTCGACGAGCGCCCGCTGGAGGCGGCGCACCTCGCCACGGCGAACGCCGAGGCCACACGCGCTCGCGGCGAGCCCGATCCCGCGGCGTGGGCGGCCGCCGCGGATGCATGGGCGGCCGCGTCCCGGCCCTACGGAGAGGCGCAGGCGCGCCAGCGCGAGGCCGAAGCGCACGTCGCCGTGGGAGATCGCGAGGCGGCAGCCGTGGCCGCGAGTGCGGCCCTGACGACGGCGCGCGAGCTCGGCGCGGCGTGGCTGGAGACCGAGGCCGACGGGCTCATCGCGCGCGCCCGGCTGCGCATCGACCAACCCGAGGACGAGCCGGCGACCGAGCCGACGACGTCAGCGGACGAGCCGTTCGGGCTGACGCCCCGCGAGCGCCAGGTGCTCGTGCTGGTCGCCCGCGGCGCGACGAACCGCGAGATCGGCGCGGAGCTCTACATGGCCGAGAAGACCGCGAGCGTCCACGTGTCGCGGATCCTCGCCAAGCTCGACGTCCGCAGCCGCACCGAGGCCGCGGCCGTGGCGCACCGCCACGGCCTGGCCGGCCTCGTGGCGTCCTAGAGGGACGCCTTGACCGCCGCGCCCGCCTCGGCGAGCGCCTTGTTGCCCGCCTCGATGAGGTTCGGCAGCGTGAAGAACGCGTGGATCTGGTCGTCGTACCGCACGACGCTCACCGGCACGCCCGACTCCTCGAGGCGCTCGGCGTACGCCAAGCCCTCCGCCAGCAGCGGGTCGTTGCCCGCCAGCAGCACCCAGGCGGGCGGCAGCCCCTCCAGGCTCTCGGCCCGCAGCGGCGCTGCGTCGGGGTGCACGCGGTCGGCCGGATCGGGGGCGTAATGGCCCCAGAACCAGGCCATGTCGGGCGTGTTGAGGATCAGGTGCGTGTCCTGGTAGCCGGCATAGTGGTCGGTCGTCAGATCGCTGTCCACCACGGGATAGACCAGGACCTGCAGGACGATCTCGGGGCCCTGCTCGCGCGCCCGCAGCGCGGTCACGGCGGCCAGGTTGCCGCCCGCGCTGTCGCCCGCGACGACGATCGGCCCGCCGAACTCACCGGCCGCCCACGCGGTCGCGGCGTGCGCGTCGTCGGCCGCTGCCGGGAAGGGGTGCTCGGGCGCCAGGCGGTAGTCGACGCTGACGACCCGGGCGCCGGACTCGTTGGCGAGGATGCGCACGGCGTGGTCCCACGTGTCCAGGCCGCCGATGACCCAGCCGCCGCCGTGGAAGTACACGACCGTCCCAGGCGGGTCGGCGACGGGCTCGTACACGCGCGCCGGGATCGGGCCGGCCGGTCCCGGGATCTCGATGTCGCGGACCGATGCGACATCAGGCCCGGGACCCGTCAGCTCGGCGAGGATCGCAGGCAGCTGCCGCGCGTCCTGCGCGCTCATCTCACTGAGCGGCGGGCCCCCGGCCTCGGCCATCATGTCCAGCAGCTTCTGCGCTTGCGCGTCGATCGCCAACGTCTCCTCCTCGGTCGTCGTGACGGTGCGTCGACGCGATCATGACGATCAGGCGTGCAGCGCGACCGGAACGTGCGCGGGGCGCCCGCCCCACAGCTCGCCGGAGGCCAGCTCCGCCCCTGCGGCAGGGGCCTGGAGCTTCGCGAACGTGACCCTCGGATCGATCGGCATGAGCGACGCCATCGTGGCGAAGCCGCAGTCCGAGCCGCCGATGACGTTCTCGCGCCCGACGAGCTTGGCGAAGTCCAGCAGCCGGCGCGCGACCAGCTCGGGATGCTCGACGTAGTTCGTCGTCGAGTCGATCACGCCAGGGATGAGCATCTTCCCGTCCGGGAGCGCGATGTCCTCGAAGACCTGCCACTCGTGCTCGTGGCGCGGGTTCGCCGCCTCGAAGGAGATCACCGACGGCCGGGCTGCGAAGACGATGTCGAGGATGTCGCCCAGTGACACGTCATGGTCGTGCGGGCCCTCGTAGTTGCCCCAGCAGAGGTGGATGCGCATGTCCTCGGGCGGGATGTCGCGCGTCGCCTCGTTGAGGACCTCGACGTTCTCAGCCACGGTGCGGCGCCAGTCCTCCAGCGACGCGTCGGGGAACTCGATGTGGCGGCCCATGGCGAGGTCGGGGCAGTCGATCTGCAGCGCGAAGCCGGCGGCGTGGATCGCGTCGTACTCCTCCTTCATCGCCGCCCCGAGCGCCTGGAGGTACTCCGAGCGCGTCGGGTAGTGCTGGTTCTGCAGGAACAGCGCGATCACGCCGGGGTGACGATCAGCTCCGTGATGTCGTCGAAGCCCGCCGCGTGCGCCCATTCCGGGTAGTCGCGGACGTCTTGGATCGTGCCCATCCTCCCGGTGCCGCCGTAGCCGCTCAGGCGCTCGGTGACGTACGTCGAGTAGCCGACCTTGCTCGCCTCACCGTCGTTGACGACGTCGATCCCGGCGTCGACCTGCCACTGCACGACGTCCTCCACTGCGTCCCGGACCTGCTCGGCGAACACCGCCGGGTCCGGTCTCGTCCCTCGCTCGAGCGCGGTCAACGTCTCCACGAGCGCCGCAGGCCGCGGCAGGCTGCCCGTGTCTTCTTCTCTCACCCTCCCCCCCTGTCCTAGAACGTCATGTCGACCGGTCTGCCGAGCAGGGCCGCCCCCGCCCGCGTGATGGAGTTGTCGTTCAGCGCGGCGTGCTGGGTGATCGTGTGGATGTCACGCAGCATCCGCTGCAGCGCCGCGCCGTCGTAGATCCCGGCGGCTCCGTTGATCTGGAAGCAGGTGTCGACGACGTCGCGCGCTGTTCCCGCGATCCACGCGGTCGTCGCCCAGGTCCGCACGGCGACGGGCAGGAAGTCCTCGCCGTAGTCGTCCTGCACCATCCGCTCGGCCTCCGCGTACAGGAGCGTGCGCGCGGCGCGCAGCGCGATGTCCGCCCGGCCGAGACGGTGCTGCACGACCGGCGTGTCGGCGAGCGCGGTGCGCATGTTCAGGCGCACCCGTGCCCCCGCGCGCTCGAGCACCTCGTCGAGCGCGGCGCGGGCGATGCCGACAGCGACGACCCCGATGTGGCAGATGAAGTCGATGATCGGGAACCGCGACACGCCCGCGACCGACGGGCGCCCGAAGTAGATGTCGAACGTCCGGTCGGTCGGGATGAACGTCTGCGCCAGGCTGAAGTGCTGGCTGCCGGTGCCGCGCAGGCCGAGGACGCGCCACGTGTCCTCGATGTCGGTCTGCCCGGCGTCGACGAGCGCGGCGAGCGTCCGCGGCACGCCCTCCGGGCCGAGCTCGGGCGCGCCGTCGCGCATCACGACGCAGTTGCCGAAGAGGAGATCCCAGCGCTGGCAGCCGCTCGCGAACGGCCACCGCCCCCCGACCAGATAGCCGCCGTCGACCGCGTGCGCCTCGCCGAGCGGCACGAACGAGCCGCCGACCGTGACGTCCGGGCCGTGGGCGTAGAGCGCGTCGTAGGTGGAGCGCGGGAGCAGCGAGAGCAGCTGCGGCGACTCCGCGCCGATCATCGTCGTCCAGCCCGTCGCGCCGTCGGCGATCGCGATCGCCTCGAGCACCTCCATGCTGCGCAGCAGCCCGACCTGCCCGCCACCGTGCGATGCGGGGGTGAGCATCCGGAAGACGCCGGCCGAACGCAGCTCCTCGGCGAGATCGGCGGGGAGGCAGCGTGCCTCCTCGATCTCCTGCGCGCGGGCGCGGATCGAGGGCACGAGGCCGTTGACGGCGTGCAGGACGTCGCCGGGCGTCTCCGTCGCCAGACCCATCACGAGGGGATTGTCGACCGGCGCTGCCCGCCGGTCAAGCCACGTCCTCGGCCTCCTGGCGCTCCAGCAGCGTCGCGGCGGCAGACGCGGGGTCGACCCGGCGCGCCACCACCTCGTCGAGCAGCCGGGCGAACTCGGGGTCCTCGTCGAGCGCGGCCTCGAGGCGGCGGCGCAGCTTCGACGCGGCGAGCGCGACGATCTCCGCGCGCAGGTTGCGGCGGCGGCGCTCGGACAGCGTCCCCTGCTCCACGATGTGCGCGCGGTGCTCGGCGATCTTCTCGATCAGCTCGTCGACACCCTCGCCCTTGACCGCCTCGGTGGTGACGATCGGCACGGTCCAGTCGCGCGCCGGCGCAAGGCTCAGGATGCTGCGGATCTCGCGCACCATCGTGTCGGTGAGCGGGTGCTCGCGCTTGTTGACGACGATGACGTCCGGGATCTCCATGATCCCCGCCTTCAGCGCCTGGATCGAGTCGCCGGATCCGGGCATGAGGACGAGCACGACGGTGTCGGCGTGGTCGATGACGTCGACCTCCGCCTGCCCGACGCCGACCGTCTCCAGGTAGACGTCGTCGCGGCCGGCGGCGTCCATGAGCAGCGCGGCCTGCAGCGTCGCCTCACTGAGCCCGCCGAGCGCTCCCCTGTTGGCCATGCTGCGGATGAAGACGCCCGGATCGAGGAAGTGCTCGGTCAGGCGGATGCGATCGCCGAGCAGCGCGCCCTGAGTGAACGGCGAGCTCGGATCGATGGAGAGCACGGCGACGGTGCGGTCCACCGCCCGCCGGCGCGTGATGAGGGCGCCGATGAGGGTCGACTTGCCGGCGCCCGGCGCGCCGGTGATGCCGACGACCGCCGCGTTGCCGGTCTGCGGGTAGACCTCGCGGACGAGCTCCCAGCCGCGCGGGTCGTCGTCCTCGACGAGCGAGATCCCACGGGCGAGTGCGCGGCGGTCGCCGCTCAGCAGGCGCTGTGCGAGGGTGCCCTCTGGCGGCATCGACGGATCATGGCAAGCGGTACGGCGAAGTAGGGTTCGGCGCGTGGAGCCCGTGCTGTCCCCGCCCGCTCCGCGGACGGTCGTGCCGATCGTGCGCGACGCACCCCCACCGTTGCACGGAGGCCCGATCGCGCTCCTGCGCTGGCTGCGTGCCCACGGGATGCTCAACCATCGCTACGCGCGGCTCGCGCTGCGGTGGGTGTGGCTCAAGGCGCGCTGGCGCGGGCGGCTCGTCACCGACGGGCTGTGCTTCGTCGCCCCCGGCGTGCAGTTCGAGATCGGCCGCGACGCGCGGGTGGTCCTCGGCCGGTGGTCGTGGATCGGCCACGGGACGAAGATCCGCGCGCACGAGGGCGAGGTCCTGATCGGGGCGAAGTCGGTGCTCGGCCAGGAGTGCACGATCTCCTGCTACCAGCACGTGTCGATCGGCCGCGAGTGCATCGTGGCCGACCGCGCGATGCTCATCGACTTCGACCACGGTGTCGTGGAGGCCGACCGGCCGATCCGCGTGCAGGGCATCTACAAGCGCGACGTCCGGATCGGCCACAACGTCTGGGTCGGCTACGGGGCGAGCTTCCTGCGTGGGGTGACGGTGGGTGACAACTGCGTCGTCGGGACGTACGCCGTCGTCACCAAGGACGTGCCGGCCAACGCCGTCGTGGCGGGCGTCCCGGCGCGGATCCTGCGGATGAGACCCGCGCCGAAGCGCATGCGCTGGAGCGACTGACTACCCGCAGACGGGCCAGGGCGAGGTGCCGGCCTCGGCGAGCAGCTGCGCCGCGCGGGCGTCCTGCTCGGACTCCGGCGCCGCTGCGGGGTCGCCGGTGCCGCCCATGCGCTTCCATGTCGCGCGGCCGAACTGGTACTTGCCGCGGTACTTGCCGGTCGGCGAGATCGCCGTCGGGTCGCCGCCGGACTCGCAGGCCGCGATCTTCTCCAGCGTCGCGGCCTGGGCGGCGGTCGGCGCCGGAGGCGTGTCGGACGTCGCGTCGCCGGTCGTCGCGGCCTGCTCGCCGCCGGTGGAGCCGGCGCTCGCCTCGACGGGTGGCCCCTTGGCCTGGTCCGCGACGGCGTTCGACGTCCCGACGCCGAGCGACTTCAGCGTCGCCGGGCCGAGGACGCCGTCGACCGTGAGCCCCTTCTCACGCTGGTAGCGGCGGACCGCGCGCTTCGTCTGGGGCCCGACGACGCCGTCGGCCTTGACCTCCAGCGCGCGCTGGGCGGACTTGACGGCGGTGAGCGGCAGCTTCCCGGTGTTGCCGGGCGCGGCGAGCGCGCCTCCGGCCGTGACGGCGAAGACCCCGGCGACGGCAAGCGCCGCGCGCCTCCCACGGAGCAGTCGGCGTCGCCGCAAGGCGGCGCCGCGGCGCTCACGTGAGGCGCGCAGCGAACGCCGCGCATCGATGGTCAGCTGATCTGCTTGGGACGGCAAACGGAAACCCCTTCGGTCTCTGAAGGCCTACGGGGTTAGCTGTCGGGCTCGCGCTGAGACTGCGCTACGCCGGGCTTGTGCCGGTGATTCGCCCCTGGAGCCAGGTCGGCTCCGCTGGGTCCCCCGCTCCCGGCCGCACGCGGCGACGGGGACTCGGCTCTCGATGTCAGCCGGGGAGACTAGAGGGTCTCCGGACGGAATCCGGTCCGGTGTCCGCGAGAAGACCGCTTCCAGGGCGGGAAGGCGGGCGCCGCTCCAGGGGGAGCGGCGCCCACATTTCCGTATCCCACCGGCCGGGCAAGACGGTGGGGGCGCGGGCCGCGCAGGGGGCCCAGGTGCTCTCTCGTCAGGTGGCGGGCGCCGGGCGAGCCGATGGCCTCCGATCTCGACGAACGGTCGATCAGTGCAGCACCGCGACCAGATCCAGCGACCGCTCCAGGGGCCCCGGGCGCAGCGCGAAGTCCCGCGCCCCGATCGCCGGCACGAACCGGTCGTAGAACGGCTTCGTGATCCGCAGGCCCTTGTGCACGCGGTCCCACCCGACCCGCAGCGCCAGCTCGTGCGCTCGCAGCATCCGGGCGTGGAAGACGCCCAGGATCTCGACGGACCCGAAGTGCGCCGCGCACAACGCCCGGAAGTCCTCCGGGCGGTACTCGCGCAGGTGCCACGGGTTGTCGGAGCGCTCGGCGCCCTCCGGCGCGAGCGTCAGGACGTTCGGTGTCGAGACGTACGCGACGCCGCCCGGGCGCAGCTGCGCGCGGATGTTGTCGAGGACCGCGCCCGGGTCGGGGACGTGCTCGACGGTCTGCAGGAACACCACGGCGTCGCAGGGCTCGAGGAACGTCTCGGCGATGTCGCGCCGGAACGCCACCCCCGGGTAGCGCCGCCGCGCGTGCTCGAACGCCTCGGGGTTGGGCTCGATCCCCACGACCGACCTCGCCGAGCGCGCGAGGACGTCGGCCCCGTAGCCCTCGCCCGACGCGAGGTCCACCACGTGCATCCCGCCGACGCGAGCGGCGATCCACTCGTAGACGACCAGGTGACGCCGGTACCAGTAGTTCTCCTCCGGCACATCGGGCAGCGTGCGCTCGCCGTCGAGTGCCAGCGGCGGGACTCCGGGTGGCTGATCGCGCTGGACGAAGGGCATGCGGGAAGGATCTCCGGGCGGGCGGCGGATAACGTCCCGCCGATGCCTCAGCACGAGACCGTCTTCACCATGGAGGCCACGCCGATCAAGTTCGGCCCCGGCGCGGTCCGGGACGCGGGCTGGGAGCTCAAGCGCCTCGGCGTGACGCGCGCGATGCTCTGCAGCGACCCCGGCGTCGTCGCGACCGGGATCACCGACGGCGTCGTCGAGAGCATCCGCGCCCAGGGCATCGACGTCGACGTCTTCACCGACATCCGCGTCGAGCCCTCCGACGAGTCCTTCCAGGTCGCCGCCGACGCGGCCGTCGCCGGCGACTACGACGGGTTCGTCGGCGTCGGCGGGGGCTCGAGCATCGACACCGCCAAGGTCGCCGACCTCATCGCCACCCACGGCGGCGAGATCATGGACTACGTCAACGCGCCCGTCGGCGGGGGCGCCAAGCCGCCAGGCCCGCTCAAGCCGCTGCTGGCCATCCCCACGACGGCGGGCACGGGATCGGAGGCGACGACCGTCGCGATCCTCGACATCCCCAGCCAGCGCGCGAAGAGCGGGATCTCGCACCGCTACATGCGCCCCGCCCAGGGCATCGTCGACCCCGAGCTGACCCGATCCTGCGATCCGCGCGTCATCGCCTCCGCGGGCCTCGACGTCGTCTGCCACGCCGCCGAGTCCTACCTCGCGCGCCCCTACGACCGGCGCGACGCTCCGCAGACCCCTGACGACCGCCCGCCGTACCAGGGCTCCAACCCGATCACCGACATCTGGTCGGGCAAGGCGCTGGAGTACGGCGGCGCCTACCTGCGGCGCGCGGTCGCCGACAACGACGACGTCGAGGCGCGCGGCCAGATGATGCTGGGCGCGACGCTGGCCGGCATCGGCTTCGGGGCCGCGGGCTGCCACGTCCCGCACGCCTGCTCGTACGGCATCGCGTCGGTCAAGCACGAGTGGACACCGCCCGGCTACCCGGACGACCATCCCTTCGTCCCGCACGGCTTCTCGGTCATCGTGACCGCGCCCGCGACGTTCCGGCGCACCTTCGACGCCGCGCCCGAGCGCCACCTGCAGGTCGCGTCGCTGCTGCTGGGCGAGGACGCCTCCGACGGCGACGCCGAGACGCTCCCCGCCGCCCTCATCAGCCTCATGCAGGACATCGACGTGCCGAGCGGCGTCGCCGCCTTCGGCTACGGCGAGGAGGACGTCGAGGATCTCGTCGCGAGCGCGATGAAGCAGCAACGGCTGCTCGTCCTGTCGCCCGTCGAGGTCGGTCCGAACGACCTCGCCGCCATCCTCCGCGAGTCGATGGCGAACTGGTAATGCCCGAGCCGCGCGCGATCCTGGCTGAGCTCACGCCGCTCGACGGCAGCACCGTCGTCGACGTGGGCTGCGGAGACGGCGACCTGGTCCGCT
Organism: uncultured Solirubrobacterales bacterium; assembly: GCA_963837655.1. Taxonomy (GTDB): domain Bacteria; phylum Actinomycetota; class Thermoleophilia; order Solirubrobacterales; family Solirubrobacteraceae; genus CAVVSD01. The sequence continues at coordinate 407,200 of CAWIOK010000005.1, read as the reverse complement.
GGCTCGCAGGGAAGGGCGCCCACGCGATCGGCGTCGAGATCGGTGAGGAGCCGCTCGTGGCGGCGCGCGCCGCGACGCCCGTCGCCGACGAGCGCTACGAGTCCGGCGGGGGCGAGGCGCTCCCGCTGCCCGACGCGAGCGCCGACGTCGTGACGTTCATCCAGAGCCTGCACCACGTCCCGGTGGAGCTCATGGACCAGGCGCTCGCCGAGGCCGCCCGCGTCCTGCGCCCGGGGGGGGTCGTGTTCGTGCAGGAGCCGCTGCCCGAGGGCGAGCAGTTCGAGGTCCTCCAGCCGCTCGACGACGAGACGCACGTCCGCAACGAGGCGCAGCTCGCGCTCGCGCGCCTGCCGGCGACGCTGCGCTCCGAGCACTCGATCACGTTCGGCATGCGCGTCCGGCACGAGAGCTTCGAGGCCCTGCGCGACCGTGTCCTCATGAACGACGCCGAGCGCGCCGCCCGCTATCCCGAGGTCGAGGAGGAGCTGCGCGAGCGCTTCGCGCGGCTGGCGACTCCCACCGACGGGGCCTTCGTGCTGCGTCAGCCGACGAAGATCGACGTGCTCCGCAGATCGTGATCGCCGAGCGCCTGCACGCGGCACTCGACGGCAGGCTGGACGGCGAGCTGCGCACCGACGCGATGTCGCGCTCTCTCTGGGCGACGGACGCGTCGATCTACCGCCGCGACCCCGTCGGCGTGGTCCTCGCCAGGTCGGAGGCCGACGTGCGCCGCGCGATCGGCGCGGCCAGGGCGACAGGCACGCCCGTGACCGCGCGCGGCACGGGAACGAGCCTCGCGGGCGAGGCGACCTCCCCCGGTCTCGTGCTCGACACCAGCGCGATGGACCGGCTGCTGGACCTCGATGCCGACGGCGCCCGCGCCCGCGTGGAGCCCGGCCTCATCCAGGCGAGGCTCAACGCGCACGCCGCGCCGCACGGCCTCGTCTTCGGCGCGGACACGTCGACCGCGGCGGTCGCGACGCTCGGCGGGATGATCGGCAACGACTCGGCCGGGATGCGCTCGATCGTCTACGGCCGCACCCGCGACCAGGTGCTCGGGCTGCGCTGCGTGCTCAGCGACGGCGCGACGGTCGACCTGGCCCCGATGCCGCGCGCGGAGGCGATCCGCAGAGCGCAGGGCGGTGACCGGCTCGCCGGGCTGCTGCGCACCGGCCTGGAGCTGGCCGACCGCTACGGAGACGAGGTCCGCCGCCGCTATCCGGACATCCTTCGGCGGGTCTCCGGCTACGGCCTGGACACGCTCCTCGATCCGGACACCGTCGACCTCGCCCGCCTCGTCTGCGGCAGCGAGGGCACGCTCGCCGTCACGACGCGCGCGGACGTCCGTCTGCACCCGCTCCCGCCTGTCCGGGGGATGGCGTCGCTGCAGTTCGCGACGCTGGCCGCGGCGGCCCGCGCGACCCCGCTCGTGCTGCGCGAGGGCCCCAGCGCCGTCGAGCTGCTCGATCACGTCGCCATCGACCACGCCCGCGCGAACCGCTTCTACCGCGACAGCACCGCGTTCGTCCACGGCGTCCCCGCCGCGCTGTTGCTCGTGGAGTGGAGCGGGACCGCCGAGGAGGTCGCGGAGCGGCTGGGCTCCGCGCGGGAGATCGGGCGCGAGGTCGGCGCCGAGCACGTGACGCTGCTGCCCGACGCGGCCGACCAGGCCCAGACGGTGCGGCTGCGCGCGTCGATCCTCCCGCTCCTGCTCGGCCGCGCCGAGGAGACGAAGCCCGTCGCGTTCGTCGAGGACGCCGCCGTCGGGCCCGATCGCCTGGAGGAGTTCGTCGTGCGCTTCGAGGAGCTGCTGGAGGGCGAGCGGACGTGGGCCTGCTTCTACGGGCACGCGTCGGTCGGCTGCCTGCACGTCCGGCCGGCGCTGAACACGCGCGAGCCCGGGGACGTCGCGCGGATGCGCCGCATCGCCGAGCAGGTCGCCGACCTCGTCGTGGAGCTCGGCGGCTCGCTCTCGGGGGAGCACGGGGACGGGCTGTCGCGCTCGGAGTTCCTGCAGCGCATGTACGGGCCCGAGCTCATCGGCGCGTTCGCCGAGCTCAAGGCGGCGTGGGATCCCGACGGCCTCCTGAACCCCGGCGTCATCGTGCGGCCGGCCCGCATGGACGCCGACCTGCGCGTCAGCCCGCAGCGCCACGGGGGCGCCCGGCCGACGAAGCTGGACTTCGGCCGCCAGGGCTCCTTCATCGCCGCGATCGAGCTGTGCAACGGCACTGCGCAGTGCCGGAAGATCGGCACGGGCTCGATGTGCCCGTCCTACATGGTCACCCGCGACGAGCGCGACACCACCCGCGCACGCGCGAACGCGCTGCGCTCGGTGCTCGACGGGTCCCTGCCGCCCTCGGAGCTGACCGGCGACGCCATGCGCGAGGTCATGGACCTCTGCGTGGGCTGCAAGGCGTGCGTGAGCGAGTGCCCGTCCGGCGTCGACGTCGCCTCGATGAAGGTCGAGGTGCTCGCCCAGCGCGGCGAGGCCGACGGCTTCTCGCTGCGCCAGCGCGCCGCGGGCTCGATGCGGCGCAGCCTCGCGCTCGCCGGCCACGCGCCCGGCCTCGTCAACGCCGTCGGCGCCACGCGGCTCGCGCGCCGCGCCGCGGAGGCGATCGGCGGGATCGACCGCCGCCGCCGGCTGCCCCGCGTGGCCGAGCGCACGTTCGCCGAGCGCTTCGACGCGATCCCGCAACACGACGGGCCGGAGGTCGCCCTCTTCAACGACACGTGGACGAACCACCAGCGCCCGGAGATCGGCGAGGCCGCGGTGCGGGTCCTCGCGGCGGCGGGCGCGCGCGTGCTCCTCCCCGAGGTCGTCTGCTGCGGGCGCACGATGCTGAGCGAGGGGCTCGTGGACGACGCGCGCCGCCACGCGGCGCGCAACCTGGATCTGCTGGACCCACTCGCCCGGCGCGGCGTCCCGCTCGCCGGCCTGGAGCCCAGCTGCATCCTCACCATCCGCGACGACTACGCGCGGCTGCTGCCCGGCGACCCGCGCGTGGAGCGCGTCGCTGCGGCGACGCGGCTGTTCGAGGAGGCGCTGCTCGAGCTCGAGCCACCCGACCTGGCGCCCGGCGGCCCCGTGGTCCTGCACGCGCACTGCCACCAGAAGGCGCTCGTCGGCGCCGGCCCGACCGTCCGCGCGCTCGAGCTGGCACCCGGGACGACCGTCGAGACACTCGACAGCGGCTGCTGCGGCATGGCCGGCCTGTTCGGCTACGAGCGCGAGCACTACGACGTCTCGATGCGCATGGGCGAGCGGGTGCTCTTCCCCGCGGTCCGTGCCGCCGCGGGCGACGTCGTGGCGCCGGGCACGTCGTGCCGGGAGCAGATCCACGACGGCACCGGCCGCGAGGCGCTGCATCCCGCCCAGTGGCTGGCTCGTAGGCTGACCTGACGATGACCGAGACGCCTGCGCGGCCACGGCGCCGCCCGAAGATCACCACCGTGCTCGAGACGGAGCACCTGAGCCCGCACCTCATCCGCGTGGTCGTCGGCGGCGAAGATCTGGACGGCTTCGGCGTCGGCGAGTTCACCGACCACTACGTCAAGCTCCACATCCCGCCGCCCGGCGCGGAGTACGACGCGCCGTTCGACACCGAAGAGGTGAAGGAGCGCTACCCGCGCGAGCAGTGGCCGCGCGTGCGCACGTACACGGTCCGTGACTGGGACCCGGAGCGCCTGCGCCTCACGATCGACTTCGTCGTGCACGGCGACGAGGGTGTCGCGGGCCCCTGGGCGTCCGGCGCGAAGCCCGGCGACGTGCTGCAGCTCATGGGCCCCGGCGGCGGCTACACGCCGAGCCCCGGCGCCGCCTGGCACCTCCTCGTCGGCGACCTCGCCGCCGTGCCGGCCATCGCGGCGTCGCTGCCGCTCGTGCCTGCGGGCGCGCCCGTGCACGTCATCATCGAGGTGCCGGGGCCCGAGGACGAGATCGCGCTCGAGACCCCTGGCGACCTGCGGCTCAGGTGGCTGCACGGCGACGGCACCGGCGATGCGCTGGCGGTCGCGGTCCGCGACCTGGACTTCCCGGAGGGCGAGGTCCACGCGTTCGTCCACGGCGAGGCCGCGGTCACCCGCGAGATCCGCCGGCACCTCGTGGTCGATCGCGGGGTCCTGCGTGAGGCGATGTCCGCGTCCGGTTACTGGAAGGCGGGCCGCGACGACGAGGCCTGGCGCGCCGAGAAGGCCGACTTCAACCGCGCGGCCGACGCGGAGCTGGAAACGGTCTGAGGCAGGTGAGGGACCCCACAGGCGAAGCTGTCCCGTCTTCGCCTGTGGGGTAGTCCCTCGGCCCTGCTCGACGCGTTCTGGGGCCCCGACGGCGGTTCCGCCACCAGCAGCTGGGTCAGGGCCACTGTTGGTCGGCTGTCCGCCTGACCGAGCGCTTACACGGGGGGAGCGGGAGGAGAGGTCGCTGTCCGTGACTCGAAGGGGCTTCTCAGAACGTGAGGTGAAGGCTAGGCCCGGGACCCCCTCACCGTGATCGACATGCGGGAGGAAGATCGGCCGGTGATTCTCGCCCGACGGTCGAGGACGTGCGGAACGGCGCGAGGGACCTTCCTAGACTCCAGGTCGTGCCCGATCGACTCGTCCGGGACTTCCCGCTGTTCCCTCTCGGCATCGTCGCGCTGCCGCACGAGTTCGTCCCGTTGCACATCTTCGAGGAGCGCTACCGAACGATGATCGGCGAGGTGCTCGAGAGCGACGCGGAGTTCGGGATCATCTGGCAGACCGAGGACGAGACGAAGCCGATCGGCTGCGCCTGCATCGTCACCGAGGTCCTCGAGCGCATGGACGACGGGCGCATGAACATCGTCACGCGCGGCACGCGGCCCTTCCGCCTGGTCGTCGAGCAGGACGACTTCCCCTACCCGGCCGGGACGATCGAGTTCCTGGCCGACGCCGAGGAGGAGCCCGACTTCGACGCCGCCGCGTCGGCCCGGGACGCGTTCGCCGAGCTTGTCGAGCAGGCCACGGACAACCGCCTCGCCCCCGAGGAGCTCGGCGCCATGGACTCCTACGCGATGGCCGCGACGGTCGACTTCGGCCTCGACGCCAAGCAGGGGCTGCTGGACCTGCGCTCGGAGAACGCCCGGCTGCGCCTGGTGCTCCGGCTCTTCCGCGCCGCGACGAAGCGCCTGGACTTCATCGAGCGGGCACAGGCTCGCGCGCGGTCCAACGGCAAGGTGCGCTTCGGGTAGTCAACGCATGTCCGAGTTCGCTCGGGCGGCGAAAGGGAGATTGTTGGGGTGGTGTCCTGCTCCGACGATCCACGTCCCACCGCGGCGGAGCGCCGGCAGGAGATCCAGGTGCACCGGTCGGGACAAGGGCGCTACGTCCTGCGTGTCGGCGACGAGGTCCGTGCGTGCGCCGAGCGCGATCTGCCCGACGCGCTGCGCCAGTCGCTGGGCCTCGGCATCGAGGACGCGATCGCGCTGGCCAAGACGCTGAAGGCCGACACGCGCTAGCGCGGCAGGCCGCAGACGCCGATCGCGAGATCGCGGACGAGCCGCGTGATGTGCGGCAGCACCATCGGCGTCGTGTTGCGGTCCACGAAGTGGATCGTCCCCGACTCCGAGCGCACCTTGTACGCGAAGATCCCGGGCGGCTCGGGCGGGATGTCGGACTGCTCGACGTCGGCGAGATCGGTCGCGATAGCGCGGCCCTCGAGCACCTGCGCGCTGGAGATCTTCCGCGCCTTGCCCCCGTTGCAGCGCACGCTGCCGTCGGACACGAGCATGTCCAGCTTCGCGCCCGGCGCCGAGCCGGTGCGCTCGGCGACGAAGAGGTCCGCCGGCGGGCTGCCGCAGCCGGCGGCGGCGACGACGACGAGCACCGCGAGGACGACGAGCCGCTTCACGTCGAGGCGACCGCGCCGCCGCGGCGCGGGTCCCCGGCGCCCGTGAGCGCGCCGCTGGCGCTGTCGCGGACGACGGCCTGGACGCCCCCGAAGAAGAGGTTGCGCGACCGGAAGGACACGATCTCGCGGCCGGCGAGCTCCTCCACCGGCACGCCCGGCTCGGCGTAGACCAGGTCGTTCTCGAAGTGCGCGCGGGGCGCCTCGACCGCCGCGCGCGCGTCCAGGCCGTGGTCGACCACGCCGACGATCGTCTGCAGCAGCGCGCTGCGGATGCGGTTGGAGCCCGCGCTGCCGACGACGAGCTCGACCTCTCCGTCGCGAAGGACCACGGTGGGCGCCATCATCGACGGCATTCTGCGGCCGGGCGGCGCGGTGTGGAAGCCGAGCGGGCTCAGGTCCTCCTCGCCCATGATGTTGTTGACGTGGACGCCCGTGCCGGGGACCACGATGCCCGAGCCCTCGCCGTTCGTGCAGGTCACCGATGCAGCGCGGCCCGCGGCGTCCACGACGGAGATGTGCGTCGTGCTCCCCAGCCGGGAGTGCAGGAAGCGGTCCAGGAAGCCGGGATCGGCGAGGCCCTGGACGAACGTGTCGGTCCTCGCGTCCTGGGCCGTTGCCATCGCATCGACGATGTCCGTGATGCTCGGCGGCCCGTCGGTGCGATCGAGGAGCCCGAGTGCGAGCGAGAGCAGCGTCCCGCCGGCCGAGGGCGGCGGGTTGGTGAGCACGCTGTCCCCGCGGTAGGACACGCGCGCGGGCTCCCGCGGCACCGCCTCGTAGGCGGCGAGGTCCGCAGCGGTCAGCAGGCCGCCCCGATCACCAACCCACGCGGCGATCGCGGCGGCGATGTCGCCGGTGTAGAACGGCGCCGCGCCGTCGCGTCCCAGACGCGCGATCGCATCGCCCAGCTCGGGGAGCGCGAGCCGCTCCCCGGCCTGCGGTGGGCGACCGCCGGGTACGAACGTCGCCGCGCCCTCGGGCGAGGTCAGCGCGATGCCGGCGAGGATCCGGAACAGCTGGGCCTGGACCGGCGTCACCTCCACGCCCGTGTGGGCCAGCGCGGCGACCGGCGCCGCCAGATCGGCGAGCGCCATGGAGCCCCAGCGGCGCACCGCGGCCTCCACCCCGGCCGGCGAGCCATAGGTGCCGCACGACGCCGCACCGACGTGGAACGCCTGCTCGGTCTCGCCGTCGAAGTCCACGAGGACCTCGACGAGCGGCGACGGCACGGCGCTGGACCCGAAGCCGGGCGCGGCGACGAAGAAGTCCAGCAGCGTCGGCTCCCATCCGGGGCCGGCGACGAGCAGATAGCCGCCCGCGCCTGGGCCGGTGAGCAGCGGCTCGGCCACCCAGGACGTGAGCATCGCGGCGATCGCCGCATCGACGGCGTTGCCGCCGTCGGCCAGGACACGGGCCCCAGCCGCGGCAGTGACCTTGTGACCGGCGGCGACGATGCCGCCTGTCATCAGCGCCGGGGCATGAACTCCGGCACTTCCAGCGCCGGGGCCGGACGGCGCTCGCCCGACCGCGGGCGCCGCTCCACACGTGGCTCGCCCTCCGGCTCACGCAGGCGCGACTGCGAGACGGCCGACGGGCGGCGTGTGGCCTCCTCGCCGGTGTAGCCCGTCGCCACCACGGTGACCCACACCGCGTCGGTCAGCGTCTCGTCGACGAGCGCGCCGAAGATGATGTTCGCGTCCGGGTGCGCAGCGGCAGACACCGCCTTCGCGGCCTCGTTGACCTCCCACAGCGAGATGTCGGGACCACCGGTGATGGAGAGCAGGATCTTGCGCGCGCCCTCCATGCTCGTCTCCAGCAGCGGCGAGGAGACGGCCGCCTCGGCGGCCTCGATCGCGCGGCGCTCGCCGGTCCCCATGCCGATGCCGAGCAGGGCGTTGCCGGCCTCGGACATGATCGTGCGGACGTCGGCGAAGTCCAGGTTGATGAGCCCGGGCAGCGTCACGAGGTCGGAGATGCCCTGCACGCCCTGGCGCAGCACGTCGTCGGCGACGCGGAACGCCTCGACCATCGACGTCTGGCGGTCCAGGACCGAGAGCAGCCGGTTGTTCGGGACGACGATGAGCGTGTCGACCTCGTCGCGCAGGGCGGCGATGCCGGCGTCGGCGGTGTCCCGGCGGCGCGAGCCCTCGAAGCCGAACGGCTTGGTGACGATGCCGACGGTGAGCGCGCCCAGCTCGCGGGCCACGCGGGCCACGACCGGCGCAGCGCCGGTGCCGGTGCCGCCGCCCTCGCCCGCGGCCACGAACACCATGTCCGAGCCCTTGAGCAGGTTCTTGATGTGGTCGATGTCGTCCGTCGCGGCGGAGCGCCCGACGTCGGGGTCAGAGCCGGAGCCCAGCCCGCGCGTGATCGCGTCGCCGATGTGGAGCGTGCGGTCGGCGTTGGACTCCGTGCAGCGACTGGACGTCGGTGTTCACCGCGAGGAACTCGACGCCGGTGATCCCGGCCTCGACCATGCGGTTGACGGCGTTGACGCCGCCGCCGCCCACGCCGACGACGCGCAGGACGGGGGCGCCGGCGAACGCCGGCTCTGGCTCCGCGGGCGCCCACGAGCGCACCTCGGGCTCGAAGACCTCGGGCTCGCGCTCCACTGGCCGCTCCATGATGTCGTCGGGGATGTCGGCCGAGAACGCGTGCCGCAGCCGCTCCTGGGGCGACGGGACACGCGGCTCCTCGCGGGGCTCAGGCGCCGGGGCGGGGGCCACCTCGTCGGTCCTTCTGAACAGATCTGCCAACGGGCCTTCGCGCATGCTTGCTCGCTTACCGGTTGCCATGGGCCAGCACCTCCTTCGCGAGGTCGCGATATGCCTGCGCGGCCTTCCCGGCCGGATCGTACTTGAGCACGGACATCCCCTTCACGGGAGCCTCTGCGAATCGCACGGTCTTGCGGATGCGCGAGGCGAACACGCGATCACCGAAGTTCTCCTCGAGGATCTCGATCGCCTCCTTCGCGTGCAACGTCCGCGTGTCGACGAGCGTCGGGAGGATCCCCTCGATCTCGACTTCGGGGTTCAGGTTCTCGCGGATCATGTGCAGCGTGTTCTGGAGTTGGATGAGCCCGCGCATGGAGAGGTACTCGCACTGCACGGGGACGATCACCTTGTTCGCCGCCGTGAGCGCGTTGATCGTCAGCAGCCCGAGACTGGGGGGCGTGTCGATCAGGATGAAGTCGTAGTCCTCGCGAACGGGCGCCAGCGCCTTCTGCAGCGAGCGCTCGCGTCCGATCATCGTCGACATCGCGATCTCGGCGCCCGCGAGGTCGATGCTGGCGCAGGCGACGTCCACCTCGCGATGCTGGACGACCTCACGCACCGGGGTGCGGTGGACGAGGACGTCGTACATCGACGTGTCCAGGGTGTCCGGATCGATCCCCTGCGACATCGTCAGGTTGCCCTGCGGGTCCATATCGACGCACAGGACCCGGTGGCCCTCTTCGGCGAACGCGGCGGCCAGGTTCAGGGTCGTCGTCGTCTTGGCGACGCCGCCCTTCTGGTTCGCGAACGCGATGATCTTGGCCTGGGGCTTTGGGGTTTGCGCCTGCACGCTGAGCGTATTCGCAGGGGATGCACCGAATCCTCCACGCACACTGTGGCGTGCCGACCGGACATCAGCGTCGCGCGGCCGCCGCCCATGCGGGCGACGGCCGCCGGTGCGACTAGCTGGAGGTCCTCCGGCGGAGCACGACGCCGGTGCCTGCGACGGTGACGCCGAGCAGGCCGAGCCACCAGGCGTTCATGCCGGTGAACGGCAGCTCGCCGGCCGAGGCCTCCTGGGTCGGGCCCGGAGCGGCGGTGGCCGCCGGGGTGTTCGTCGTGGGCGTCCCCTTGGACGTCTCACCCTTGACGTCGCCCTCCTGCGGGGTCGTCTCGTTCTCACCCTGGCCGGCCGTCGGGACGGTGTCGCCGGCGACGGTCTCCGCCGCGGGCGTCGTCGGCGTCGGCGCCGGCGTCACCGGGGTCACGGTGGGCGTGGCCGGTGCGGCGGGCGTGACGGGGGTCGCCGAGCAACCGCCGGGCATGCCGCCCGGGGTCGTCGCGGGACCCGTCGGCGTGCCGGTCGAGCCGGGCGGGCAGACCGGGATCAGCGCGCAGCCCTCAGGCATGCCGCCAGGCGTCGTCGCAGGGCCGGTCGGCGTGCCGGTCGAGCCGGGCGGGCACGTCGTCGGGGTCGGCGGGGTCTCCGCGCAGCCAGGGGGCATGCCGCCAGGCGTCGTCGCAGGGCCGGTCGGCGTCCCGGTCGAATCCGGCGGGCACGTCGTCGGGGTCTCCGCGCAGCCAGGGGGCATGCCGCCAGGCGTCGTCGCCGGGCCGGTCGGCGTCCCGGTCGAATCCGGCGGGCACGTCGTCGGGGTCGGCGGGGTCTCCGCGCAGCCAGGCGGCATGCCGCCAGGCGTCGTCGCAGGGCCGGTCGGCGTCCCGGTCGAATCCGGCGGGCACGTCGTCGGCGTCGGCGTGTTGCAAGCCGACGGCGAGGTGCCGGGCGTGCCGGGCGCACCGGGGATGCCCTGCGTGCCGGGCGTCTCCGTCGGACCGCAGACGGGCGGCGGCGTGACGCAGCCAGGCGAGCCGGCGGGAGTCATCGGCACGCCGGGGACCTCGGCCTCCTGACCGCACGGCCCGTGCGGCGAGATCAGCTCGGGCGTGTCCGGAGTGGTGGTCGTAGGCGCCGGAGCAGGCGTCGTGGTCGTATCCGCTGGCGGTTGCTCGCCCGAGCCGGGGCTCGAAGAGGTCTGCTCGGGGGAGGATGGCGTCGTCGTCGTGGGGCTCGACTGCCAGGACTGCGACGACTCGCTGCCCTCGGGGGTGTCCCCGGTGGAATGCGCGAACGAGCTCGTCGCTCCAGCCGACAGGAGCCAGGCGAACGTGAATGCCATCGCCATGCCCAGCAGGAGCGACGTCCTCCTCACCGGCACAGGCTTGACGTGGGACCGCAAGCTGGGTCCTCCTTCGGATCGCAATAGTGGGGATCCTTCCCCGCGCTCCGCGTCCGCGGAGCCACTGAAGGAAGGGCGGTGCAAGACCAGAGTGCACGGGTCACGCGTGTGGAACGCTACGGAACTTGCCGGTTGGATGCGCCGTCGGTCGTAGTTCTCCGAGGCGCTTTTCCCCACTTGCGCCGCAAACCCTGCATGCCCGCCCGCGCTGACACCACCGAAAACCCGCAGATTCCGGGCCGCTCCGAGCGTCTGCGCGCCGAGCGGCCAACCGCCTGGTTGGTTCTGCATACCTCAGGCTCGACCTGAGATGGAGCGTCTACTCGCTCACAGGCTCATCGTGGTGACCGGCAAGGGCGGTGTCGGCAAGACCACCGTCGCCGCCGCGATCGGGCTGGAGGCCGCCCGGCGAGGGTGTCGCACGATGGTCGCGGAGGTGTCTCGGCGGACCGACGTCGCGGGCGTCCTCGACGCTGCGCACGTCGGCGACGGTGCCAGTGAGACCGAGCTGGCGCCCGGCCTCTTCCACGTCTCCGTCGATCCGGAGCAGGCCATGGAGGAGTACCTCCGCGACCAGCTGCCGCCCGCGGCGGCGGGGCTGCTGAACCGCAGCCGGCTCTTCGGCCTCCTGGCCGCCGCCACGCCTGGCCTGCGCGAGCTGCTCACGGTCGGCAAGCTCTGGGAGCTGGCCCAGCTCGATCGGCGCACCCCGGGGGCGACGCCCTACGACCTCGTGATCGTCGACGCGCCGGCCACGGGCCACGGCGTCGCCGTGCTCAGCGCGCCGCGTGCGTTCGCCGGCGCGGCGCACACCGGGCCCGTCGCACGCCAGGCCGCGATCATCCACGCCACCCTCAGTGACCCCGACGTCACGGCGATCGTCGCCGTCGCCCGCGCCGAGGAGCTGGCGGTCACCGAGACCCTCGCGCTCCAGGTCGCGCTGCGCGAGAGCCTGGCGACGGAGCTCGACGCGGTCGTCGTCAACGCGCTGGCCCCCGATCGCTTCACGCCTGCCGACGCGCGGCGGCTCGCGGAGCAGCCGCCGCACCCGGCGATCGAGCGGGCGCTGCACGCCCACGCGCGGGCACGCAGGCAGCGCGCCCAGCTCGCGCGCCTCACGCGCGCCACCGGCCACCGGCCGCTGCGCCTGCACGCCCAGGCGCTTGCCGTCCCCGACCTCGCCGCGCTCGCCGACGAGCTGGGCGGGCAGCTCACGTGAACCTCGCCGGCAAGCGAGTCGTCATCGTCGCCGGGTCCGGCGGCGTCGGGAAGACCACGACCTCCGCCGCGCTCGCGCTCGGGCTGGCCGCGAGGGGGCAGCGGGTCGCGGTCGTGACGATCGACCCCGCGCGCCGGCTCGCGACGGCGCTCGGCCTCGAGGAGCTCGGCAACGAGCCGCACCGCGTCGAGGGCGCCGGCCTGGAGGGCGAGCTCTGGGCGATGCAGCTCGACGCGAAACGGACCTTCGACGAGCTCATCCAGCTCCTCGCGCCCGACGAGCAGGCCGCCCGCGACATCCTGGGCAACCGGATCTACCGCGAGCTCTCGGGCGCGATGACCGGGTCCCAGGAGTTCACGGCGGTCGCCAAGCTCTACGAGCTGCACCGCGACCCGCGCTGGGACGTGGTCGTCCTCGACACGCCCCCGTCGCGCAACGCCCTGGACTTCCTCGATGCGCCCGATCGCCTCACGGGCTTCCTCGACGGCCGCGCGCTGCAGGCGATCCTGGCCCCGACCGGCCTGGCCGCCCGCGTCGTCGGGCGCGGGACCGCCGTGGTCTTCTCCGCGCTGCGCAGGATCACGGGCATCGACCTGCTCGAGGACCTGTCGGTGTTCTTCAGGTCGTTGAGCGGCCTCATCGGCGGGTTCCGCCGCATCGCGGCAGGCGTGAAGGAGCTGCTGGGCGACCCGGACACGACGTTCCTCATCGTCACCAGCCCGGAGCGCGAGCCGGTCGAGGAGGCGCTGTTCTTCCGCGACCGACTGCGGGTGGCGGACATGCCGTTCGGCGGGATCATCGTCAATCGCGTGCACGCCCCGCCGGTGGTCGATCCGGCGCTCGCACGGGCCGACCTCGCCGGGGAGCTCGGCGAGCGCCTCGCCGGCAAGGTGGCCGACACGCTGGGCGACGTGCAGGTGCTGGCGCGCCGCGACGCCGAGGCGATCGAGCACATCAAGCGCGAGCTGGGCGTCGACGACCCCGTCCTGGTCCCGCTCCTGGACCACGACGTGTACGACCTCGAGGGGCTAGCTCGTCTCGAGCGCTGCCTGCGCGACGAGCCGGTCGGCTAGCCCGCGCAGGTCCGCGTCGAGGTGCCCGCAGAGGACGTCGCGCAGCAGCGCGCGGAGGTGGTCGCCCACGCGGGTCACGAGCGCCTCGGTGCCCTCCGGGCCACCGGCGAGGCCGCCGATGACCGAACGCTCGAGCGCAACCGCCTGCGCGACCTCGGACACGATGGCGCCGTGCCGGCCGGGCTCGGCGCACAACGCCGCGAGGCGCCCGCCGAGCCGGGCGCTCGCCGTGCCCTCGGGCTCGAGGAGCGCGCGCAGGGCGAGCAGGATGTCCGAGAGCGCCTCGAGGGGCTCCGCGCGGTCGCAGGCCATGGCGTAGCGATCCAGAGCCCAGCCGATCTCCGGCGTGCGGGTGGCGCGCCGGTCCACGAGCGAGCAGAACGCCCGCAGCTCGTCCTCGGCAGTCTGCGCGACGGCGAGCAGGCCCCGGGCGCGTCCGCCGCCCTGCATGCCCGTGACGGCCCAGGGCCCGGTGCCGGTCCGCGTCCATGCGACGCCGCCCAGTGCCGGGGACGCGGCGTCGAACAGGCGCAGCGCCCGGACCATCCGCTCGAGGCGCCTGACCGCGGTCGCCTGGGCGCCCGGCCCTCCGGGGCGCTCCGGCTGCGCCACCACTGCCAGCACCCCGCGCTCGGCCGTGATGCGGATCGCGTCGCGCGGCGCGTCCTGCAGCGATTCGGCGTCCATGAGCGTCAGGCCGTCGCCCAGCGGCACCTCGTGCGAGCCGAGCGAGACGCCCAGCAGCGGCGCCACGACCACACACTCCGCTCCGCCCTCGTGCAGCGCGGCGGCGAGCTCGCGCCACGCGCGCTCGAACCGCTCGTTCGTGAGGACGAACTCGTCGGCGTCGCTGAAGATCCGTGAGACGAAGACGCGCAGCGTGAGGTCCGCGCGGCTGCGCGGCTCGGTCGGGACCTTCGTCTCGCCCTGCGCGCGCAGGTACTCGCCGACGCCGTCCTCGTACTCCAGCGCCCGCACCGCCGCCGGGTAGGCCGGCACCCGGGTCAGCAGGCTCGCGCGCTCGGTGACGAACCGGTCGGTGAGCGGCCGGTAGCAGTACAGCGGCGTGTCGCGACGGCGGCCCCGCTCCTCGACGACCTCGAACGGGACCTCGACGCCGTCTGCGATGACGGAGGCCAGCTGCCAGGCGGCCTCCTCGGCGAAGCTCGCGAGCGCGGTGTGCAGGTTGCGGTGGCGCATCGGCACAGGCCGGTTCGCCGCCGGGGCGCCCCGCTCCTGCCCGCGCAAGCGCGCTGTCAATGTTGGCGGAAGGAGCCGCTCTCGATCTGCAGGAGCCGCTCGCGGTCGGTCGCGTGGTCGACCTGCAGCGTGACGTGGTCGATGTCGAAGCGATCGCGCAGCAGCGACTGCAGCTCCCTGCGGCGCCCGTGGCAGTCCTCATCGGGGGCGACGACGACGTGCGCCGCAAGCGCCGGGAAGCCCGTCGTGACCTCCCACAGGTGCAGATCGTGCACCTCCACGACGCCGGGCTGCGACGCGAGGGCACGCCCGACGCTCTCGGGATCGATGCCCGCCGGGGCGCCCTCCAGCAGCACGCGCGCGGAGTCGCGCAGCAGACGCCACCCCGACCGGAGCATGAGGGCGACGACGAACAGCGCGGCGATGGGGTCGGCCAGGCGCCAGCCCGCGACGACGATGACCACACCGGCGATCACCGAGGCGATCGATCCGAAGAGGTCGGCGAGCACGTGGGCGCGTGCGCCCTCCACGTTCAGGCTGCGGCGCTCCGCGCGCGACAGCGACCAGGCGGCCCCGATGTTGACGACGGCGCCCGCCGCGCCGATCACGATGACGATCCCGCCCTCGACGTCGGGCGGGTCCGCCAGGCGGCCGATCGCGCTCACGGCGAGCACGCCGGCCAGGACGAGCAGGGCGGCGCCGTTGATCTGAGCGCTCAGGACCTCGGCGCGGCCGAGGCCGAACGTGAACGCGCCCCGCGCGGGCTTCGCGGCCAGCGCCGCCGCGACGAGCGCGAGGCCGAGGGCACCGGCGTCGGTGACCATGTGGGCCGCGTCGGAGAGCAGGGCCAGCGACCCGGCGACGATGCCGGCCACGACCTCGACGACCATGAAGCTCGCGATGAGCCCCAGCGCGATCCAGAGCCAGCGGCGATCGGCGTCCGGATCGATCCGGCCGTGTGCGTGGCCGCCGTGGTCGTGCTCGTGATCGTGCACCGTCCGAGCCTACGCGTCGCGACGGGCCGCGGGCTACACCGGCGCGAGGCCGCCGCTGTCCGTCGTGCGACGGACCGCGCGGACGAACACCTGCGGCGAGCGCCCGGTGTCCCCCGCCTTGGCGGTGAAGCGGTACAGCCCCGGCTTCCGCAGGCGGATCCGGCCGCTGTACCTGCCGCTGCGCACGGTCATCTTCACGCGCCGCTGGAACTTGAACCGGTTCGTCCCGCCGGCGCGCTCGACCACGACCTCCACCGGTCCGGTCTGATCGGTCTTCCCGCTCAGCAGGATGCTGTTGCCGGCGCGGATCCGCTTCGTCGCCGCCGTCGCCGTGACGACCGGTGCCACGGAGCGTGCGATCGGCGGTGTGGGCGGCGTCGCAGAGGGCGGCGGTGCGACGCGCTGCGCAGCGACGCGCAGCGCGGGCAACTGCGCGTACAGCGCCGTGCCGGGGCACGAGGTCTCGTCGCCGTCGCGGTGCCCGGAGATGCGCTCGAACGTCACCGGCGTCCCGGACGGATACCGGTTGAGCGATCCGCCCGCGGACTGCAGCGTGATCGGCCCGGTCGGCGTCACGCCGTGCAGCGCGAGCTTCCAGCCGATGAGGATCGCCAGGGCCCCGAGCGTCATGTCCCCCACCGGCACCGACTCGTGGGTGCCGATGACGGCGACGCCCGTGCTGTTGGAGTTGTAGCCCTGCGCCTGCGCGCCGATGACGGCCTGGTCGACGCCCCCTGCGCGACCCTCGAACACCTGCCCGAAACGGTCGACGAGGAAGTTGTAGCCGATGTCGTTCCAGCCGTTCGCGTCGCGGTGGTAGCGGCAGATGCCGAGCACGATCCCCGGGGAGTCGGCGGGCCCGTACTCGTTCGCGCTGACCGTGTGGTGCACGAACGCCATCTGGACCGCGCCGTAGCCGGGCGCCGAGCGCGGCGGGATCGTGTCCGCGCCCCAGGCGGCGCGCGGGGTGATCGGGAACGGCGCAGCGGTCTGGGCGACCTTCGCGACCGGCTCGCCCTTCCCGTCGACGCCCACCGCGTGGACGTGCAGGCCGCTCAGCGCGCCGCGAACGCGGACCTGCAGCTCGTCGGCCTTGCCCAGCCACACGGGGTCGGTGGCGCGGCGGGCGGTCTCGCCGTCCGGGGCGTGGTCGCCGGCGTGCAGGTGCACCCAGCGGGTCCACGCCCCGCCGCGACGGCGCCCACGCAGCTCAGCGGCCGCGGGCCCGGTGCCCGTGTCCCAGGCCACGCCGGCCAGGGAGACGCGCCGGGGCGCGCGAAGGACGCGGCTCGTCGACCAGCCGCCGGCGGCGACGGCACCGTGCGGCGCGAGCCCGATGCGGACGCTCTCCGCGCTGAGGCCGCGCCTCGTGGCGCCGAACGCGGGGGCTGCATCGCGCAGGAGCACGCCGCCCGCGCCGGCCACAGCGGCCAGCTCGAGCAGTCGGCGTCGGGTGACTTTGTCCTGCACGGCCATGTCTTCGACAAACCGTGTCACGTCCATGAGTTGTGCACCGCACCTGCATGACCTCGCCCGCGGCGCGCCGGGATACCCTCCGCGCGTGCCCAGCATCTTCAGCCGCATCGTGGCCGGCGAGATCCCGGCCCACCGACTGCGGGAGGACGACCGGTTCCTCGCCTTCCTCGACGTGCGCCCGATCCGCCCGGGCCACTCCCTGGTGATCCCGAAGGACGAGATCGACCACTTCTTCGACCTCCCCGACGACATGCTCGCGGACCTCATGGTCTTCGCGAAGCCGGTCGCGAACGCGATCCGGGCCGTGACCGGCGCGGCGCGCGTCGGGTGCGCGGTGGTCGGCGTCGAGGTGCCGCACGCGCACCTGCACCTGGTCCCGATCGACGACGTCGGCGACCTGGACTTCCGCCGCGCAACGGCTGCGGAGCAGGACGATCTCGCGGCGATGGCGGAGAAGGTGCGGGGGGCGCTGGGCTAGCAGCTGGCTGTCGTGCCTGTGGTCTTGGTGAACGCGGGTGATGGGTGCTCGGCCGCAGCGGCCGGTCGGCGTGAGCGGCGACGCGCCACTCGCATCAATCCGTGCTGACTGAGTCTCGGATAGCGACACCTACTCAGCACGGATCGCCAGAGTGCCACGCGAGCGCTCAGGACCCCACCTTCGCACCGCCTCGTCCGCCCTCGATGAGCTGTCCGGACGCGGCCGAGGCGACCGCGCACGGTGGCGCGGAGCTCAGGAGCGCCGGCGCGCCCGGAGGATCACGTCGTGCCCGGTGAGGTCCAGGCCGAGCCGGTCGGCGAGGCCCTCGAAGGCCGCCTCCAGCTCCCCGTCGGAGAACGCCTCCACCGACCCGTCGTCGTAGACGACGTGGTGATGGTGGTCGCCGGACGGGTCGACGGGCTCGTAGCGGGCGACGCCCTCACCGGCGTCGAAGCGGCGCACGAGACCGAACTCGTGCAGGGTCTCCAGCGCGCGGTAGACGGTCGCAGTGCTCGCGGACAGGTGCTCGTCGCCGCGCAGCGCGTCCACGATCTCCTGCGCGGTCACCAGGCAGCGCTGCCGCGCGAGGTGCTCGACCACGGCGCTGCGGCCGGCGGTCGCCCGGAGCCCGGCGCCACGCAGGACGGCATCGGTGTGCTCCAGCCACTCGCGGTCGCAGGGATCCTCGGCCACGCCGGAGAGGCTACGCGGCTGCGACTGCCGCAGGCTCGGTCGCGCACTCGGCGCCGAGCCACATCTCGCCGTAGTCGCGCATCGACTCGATGATCGGCAACAGCGCCTCGCCCTTCTCGGTCAGCGCGTACTCGACACGGGGCGGGACCTCGGCGTACGTGGTGCGCCGCACGATCCCCTCCTCCTCGAGCGCCCGGAGGCGCAGCGAGAGTGTGCGTGGGCTGATCCCGGCGAGCGAGCGCTCGAGCTCGCAGAAGCGCGAGTTCCCCTCAGAGAGGTCGCGCACGAGCAGGAGCGTCCACTTGCCGCAGACGATCTCGGCGGTCGCGCAGACAGGGCAGTTGGGATCCATCGCCCAACACTTTACTTGGTGAAGTCCCGAGTCGTCAGGCCGCCGCGCGCAGGTCGCCCACGTCGTCCATCGTCGTGCCGCGGCGACCGTCCGCCGCGAGCAGCAGCTTGAAGTCGTGCGGGCTCGTCGCCGCGCGCACCGCCTCCTCGACGGCGATGCGGCCTTCCTTCACGTGCGCGAACAGCGCCTGGTCGAAGGTCTGCATGCCGTAGAAGCCGCCGTCGGCGACCACCTCGCCGAGCTTGCCGGTCTGTGCGGGGTCCATGATGAAGTCGCGGACGCGGCCCGTCATGCGCATGACCTCGCAGGTCGCGACGCGGCCGCCGTCCTTCGCGCGGACGAGCCGCTGCGAGATGACGCCCTTCAGCGTGCCGGCCACCATCGCGCGGACCTGGCCGTGCATGTGGGGCGGGAAGACGTCGATGATGCGGTTGACCGTCTCGGCGGCGTCGACGCTGTGGACCGTCGACAGCACCAGGTGGCCGGTCTCCGCCGCGCTGAGCGCGGTGTGGACCGTCTCCTCGTCGCGCATCTCGCCGATGAGGATGACGTCCGGATCCTGGCGCAGCACCCGGCGTAGAGCGCGGCCGAAGGAGCGGGTGTCCTGGCCGACCTCGCGCTGGTTGATGCTGCAGCGCTTGTCTCGGTGCAGGAACTCGATCGGGTCCTCGACCGTGACGATGTGGCGCGCGAAGCGCTCGTTCATGTGGTCGATCATCGCGGCGAGCGTCGTGGACTTGCCGGAGCCGGTCGTGCCGGTCACGAGGATGATGCCTCGCTCCTCCTCGGCCAGGTCGCGGATCACCGGCGGCAGCGCGAGCTCGTCGATCGTCTTGATCCCGAACGGGATCGCACGGGCGACGATCGCGATCGAGCCGCGCTGGCGGAACGCGTTGATGCGGAACCGGGCGATGCCCTTCAGCACGTAGGAGAAGTCGACCTCACCCTCCTCCATGAACTCCTCGCGCTTCGCGGTCTCCTGCAGCAGCGTCGCGAGAGCATCGTCGGTGTCGGCCGGGCTCAAGTTCTCGGCGGCCGGGTCGATTGCCTGAAGGAGCCCGTCGACTCGGATGAGCGGGCGGTTGCCGGCCTTGATGTGCAGGTCGGAGCCGCCGCGGGCGATCAGTGCGTGGAGTGCGTCGTTGACGTCGAACACACCGCGGCTATCGGTGCACCCGTGCCCGGCCTCGACCGGAGAGGGCGTCCAGTGGACGCCCGTCCGGGAGGCGTGCGGCTACCGGCTGCGCGAGCCCGGCGACAGCAAGACGACCGCGGCCATCATCACGAAGGTGCCGGCGGCGTAGGTGAACAGCGACGCGACGGAGTCGTGCTCGCCGATCATCGACTGGCCGAAGAGCAGTGCACCGAGGACGACGACGCTGCCGGCGAGCGTGCCGAGCAGGATCGGCTTGGCGCGGTCGCGCAGGAACTCGCCGCGGACGAGGCTGGCGAGCAGGCCGATGACGATGGCCGCCTCGGCGAGCGCGATGAGCACCCAGACGACCCCGACACCAGGGAACGTGTCGATGAAGCTGCCCGCGAAGGACTTCTTGATCCCTGCGGGCGCATCGAAGTTGCCGCCGATGATCTTCTCGTAGGCGCCGTAGTACCAGACGGCACCCTGGATCACGTAGATGCCGGCGATCGAGAGCCAGTAGGTAGCAGCGGAGACGCCGACGGGGCGCGCGGCCCGGTCGTCGGTGGTGGTCGCGGCGGTGACGGCGCGGTCCGCGAAGCGCGGCTCAGTGACAGTGGGAGTAGCCATGCGGACACTCTCGCCTGCGCAGGGCCTCGCTCCATCCGGGACCCCCCGCGCACCGCGGGGGGCGAACTACCCGCCGTTCGTCAGGCGACGTCGCGGAGCTTCTGCGCCTCCGCCAGGGACTGCAGCTTCTTCAGCGACTGGTTCTCGATCTGGCGGATGCGCTCGCGCGTCACGTTGAACGTGCGGCCGACCTCGTCGAGCGTGCGGGGATGCTCCCCGCCGAGCCCGTAGCGGAGCTCGAGCACGCGGCGCTCGCGGTAGGAGAGGTTCTCCAGCGCCTCGCGCAGCGCCTCCTTCGTCAGGATCTCCGCGGCGCGCTCGTACGGCGACTCGGCCCGCTCGTCGGCGATGAACTGGCCGAACTCGGACTCCTCCTCGTCCCCGACCGGCTTCTCCAGCGAGACCGGGGCCTGCGCGGAGCGCTTGATCGAGTCGACCTCCTCGGGGTCGATCCCGGTGACCTCGGCGATCTCGTCGGCGGTCGGCTCGCGGCCCAGCTCGGTGACCAGCTTGCGCTCGGCGCGGCCGATCTTGTTGAGCTTCTCGACGACGTGCACGGGGATGCGGATGGTGCGCGCCTTGTCGGCGAGCGCACGCGCGATCGCCTGGCGGATCCACCAGGTCGCGTACGTGGAGAACTTGAAGCCCTTGCGGTAGTCGAACTTCTCCGCAGCGCGCACGAGCCCGAGCGTGCCCTCCTGGATGAGGTCCAGGAACGGCAGGCCCTGGTTGCGGTAGTTCTTCGCGATCGAGACGACGAGCCGCAGGTTGGACTCGACCATCTTCTGCTTGGCGTCGAGGTCGCCGCGCTCGATGCGCTTGGCGAGATCGACCTCTTCCTGGGCAGTCAGAAGCCGGACCTTGCCGATGTCCTTCAGGAACAGCTGAAGGGAGTCGGTGGTCATGTCCGGCCTGAAGTCGATCTGCGTGCGCGACTTGCGCCCGCGGCGCTTGTCGGGCGCCCGCTCGACCTCGCTTGCGGCGCGTGCGGCGGGGTCGATCTCCTCCACGAGCTCGATCTCCGACCGCTCGAGGAACGAGTGGAGCTCCTCGACGTCGGCCTCGTCGAGATCGATCTCGGCCACGGCGGCTGCGATCTCGGCGTACGTCAGCACGCCGGTCTGCGAGCCCTTCGCGACCAGTCCCTTGATCTCTTCGAGTTCCTGCAGTTCCACTACTGACATCTCATTCGCTTTCGCGTTGGACGCCGAGACGCTCGTGTGTCGCCCGGCCAGTTGCTCTCGACGAAGGACGCTTGTGACCTGAAGGTAGCTGCCCTCCAGCCCGTGTCGCAAACGTACCCGTGATGGTAGGTGCTCGATGATGCCCCGGCAATGCGGTCCGTGCCGTTGATGCACAAGATCCACCGCTCAGGCACCTTTTCGGCACGACTGCGACCTGAGTGGAGTGCCATGATGCGCATGTGGCCGATGAGTCCGACGACCGCGCCGACGAGCGCGAGGTCCTGACCAACCTGCCGCGGACCCGCCCGGCGCGCCGCAGCGCACGCCGTACGCCCGCGGCATCCGAGCCGAAGACCAAGCGCGCTCCGGCCAAGCCTCCCACCGCAAAACGCCGTCCGGCGCCCAAGCCCGCGGCCGCCGAGGCTGCCGCCCCGCCGCCTCCGCCGTTGCCACCCGCGCCCGCGCACGAGGCGCACCGGTCCCCGATGGCGGACGTCGCGGTCGCCGGGATCGAGCTCACCGGGGCCCTGTTCCACCTCGGCATCAGCATCACGCGGGCAGTCCTCGGCGCGACGCTCGGTCGCCTGCCGCGCCCGTAGCGCGCCTCACGACTCCAGCACCACCGGATCACCGACCGCGACGCGGCCGGGCTCGACCGTCGTGCCGTAGACGCCGATGCACGCCTCGCGCTCCTGCGCGACGGTGCGCAGCACCGTGGCGTCGCGCTCGTCGGTGTCAGGGTCGACGTTGATCATCACGCAGCGCTTGTCGCGCTGGTCGATGCGCATGCGCAGCCCGCCGATCCGCACGACCGATCCCACCCAGCCGTCCTCCGGGAACGGCTCGTCGCCCGCCGGGTCGATGAGCAGGTTCGGGCGGAAGCGCCGGACGTCGAGCGGCTTGCCCACCAGGCCGCCCAGGCCGGCGATCGTCGCCGTCGTCAGCAGCGACAGCGGGGCGATGTCGGGGATCCCTCGGTTCTGCTTGATGACGTGGACGCCGGGGCCGATCCGCTCGGCCAGCCGCTCGTCGGTCACGTCGAGCTGCTCGCCCTCGGGCGTGCGCACCAGCGTCGGGGAGTCGTCGGGTCGCTGGGCCTCGGTGAACCAGGGTCGGAAATGCGACAGCTCGGGCCGCTCGCGGATCGTCAGCCACGGGAACGAGCTGCGGACCAGTCCCTCCCTGACGAACGCCCAGCGGCGGTCGCCCTCCACGCCGTGCCAGGAGACGAAGGCCTCGTCCAGCGACTCGCCGCCCATCGACTTGACCGGGTAGCGCCAGAGCTCGGAGACACGCCCGACCTGCACCGCCGGGAGTGTATGCTCCGCGCCCTCAGCCGAGCTCGCGGACGTCCGGCGTCCGGGAGGCGGGGGAACCACTTGCGGACCGGCTCGGACCGGACCGCGGGGGCGAATCGACACGACCCGTGTCGTAGCGCTCAGAGCGAGCGCGAGCCCGTCAGCTCACCCCGTAGGCCGAACGCACCGGTCCACATCGACATGCACGATCCGCACCGCGCCATCGCCGCATTGCGCCGCCTGCTCCCAGGAGCCGGGGCCGTCGTCCTGCTCGCGCTCGCACTCCCGGCGGCCGCGCTCGCGGACCGCAGCGGCGGCGCGTCCCCCAGCGAGACCGCGGTGCCCGTGACGCCGGTGCCCGCCCGAGGTCCGCTGCTGCCCGCCCCGATCGATCTCGGCGGGCGCATCGGCGCCGTGCTCGGCATGCCGGTGACGCTGTCCGGCACCTTCCCCGGCGGTGCCGCCCGCGCGGTGGCCGTGCAGCGCCAGGACCCGAAGCGGGGCTGGGTCACGGTCGCGACGACGACCGCCGGACCGGACGGCAGCTTCAGCGCGGTCTGGAAGCTCGATCGCGTCGGCCTGTTCGCGATGCGCGCCGTGCTCGCCGGGCCGGGCGCCGTGCAGGCCAGCGCCGCGCAGACGCCCCTCATCGCCGTCACCGGCTATCGGGCCGCGAAGGCGACGTACTACGGCCCCGGCCTGTTCGGCAATCGCACCGCCTGCGGCAAGCGGCTGACCCGCAGGCTGCGCGGCATCGCCCACCGGTCGCTGCCCTGCGGCAGCATCGTGGAGCTCGTCTACAACGGGCGGGTGCTGCGCGCGCCCGTCGTCGACCGCGGACCGTTCGCGCGCGGCATCCGCTACGACCTCACGCAGGCGACGGCGCGCGACCTCGGCTTCACCACCACCGACGTCATCGGCGCGGCGCAGGTCGCCGGCCCGCCCGCCGCTCAGGGCTCCAAGTAGGCCACGAGGCGGTTCGTCAGCGCCGTCAGCGACGGCGCCGGCTCCTCGATCGCCAGCGGCCGGTCCTCGAGCATCGCCTCCACGCGTGCGCCCTCCTCGGGCACCTCGCGCGCCGCGAGCGCAACGGCCACCTGCGCCGCTCGCCGCGTCGCGCGCGGGTCGAGCGTCCAGATCGCCTCGAACCGGCGCTCCCCGTCGGCCGTGAGCTCCCCGCTCGGGTGCTCCCACCCGAGCAGGCACGCCGCGTAGCCCGGCGCGTCGATGATCACGGCCCACTCGTTGGCGAGGGCATCCTGCGCGCCGACCGGCACCTCGATCGGACCGTCATCCGGGATCCGTGGTGTGGGGAAGTCGGCGAAGACGAAGGCGGCGTCGGCCAGCTTCGACAGCCGCTGGTAGCGGCTCTCGACATGCCGGTAGAAGCGCTCGCGCTGGAAGGCCGCGAACAGCACCGGCGCGGCGGCGTGCGCCAGCGCCTCGTGCTCGATCGCGCGGCTGAGCGCGATGAGCGTCGACTTCCGCAGGATCTGGGGGCGCGCGTCGTGCCCGGCCTCGGCGACCGCCGTGTAGATGGAGGGGCGCCCCGACATCGCACCCGTCTCCTGCGCGCGCTCGATCGCCGCCGGGACCGACAGCCCACGCCGGCGCAGGGCCGCGACCCTGCGCAGCGCGTCCACGTCCGCGTCGGAGTACCGGCGGTAGCCCGAGGGCGTGCGGCCGGGAACGGGGAAGCCGTACCGCTGTTCCCACATGCGGATCGTCCCGGACGCGATGCCGGTCTGTTCCGCAACGTCGCTGATCGCGTGACGCACCGGAGGAGGATACGGTCGGGTGAGGTCGACGGGTCAATCGCGTACGCGCCGGGGTACGTACCAGTGGTGTGAGCACGCACGCCCCCCGACACATCCTGCTGACGGGCGCGACCGGCTATGTCGGCGGCGCACTCCTGCCCATCCTGCTCGAGGACGGCCATCGGGTGCGCGCGCTGGCTCGCGACGCGCAGCGCGCGCGCCGATCCCTGCCCGAGGAGGTGCAGGTCGTGGAGGGCGACGTCGTCAGCGGCACGGGGCTCGCGGCGGCGCTGGACGGCATCGCCGTCGCCTACTACCTCGTCCATTCGATGGGCCGTGGGAGCGGGTCGGCGGACGAGTTCGCCGAGCGCGACCGCCGTGCGGCCGCCAACTTCGGCACCGCCGCCCACGAGGCGGGCGTGGAGCGGGTGATCTATCTCGGCGGCCTGGAGGGCCTGACCGGCGGCGACAAGTCCGAGCATCTCCGCAGTCGCGAGGAGGTCGCTCGGATCCTCGCCGAGCACGTGCGCACCGTGCACGTCCGCGCGGCGATGGTGATCGGCAGCGACTCGGCGTCCTTCGTGATGCTCCGCTCGCTCGTCCACCGCCTGCCGGTGATGGTCGTCCCGCGATGGCTGGACACGCGCACGCAGCCGATCGCGATCGACGACGTCACGCACGCGCTCGCCGCGCTCGCGGATCTCCCCGACCCGCCGGCGGAGGTGCAGCTGGGCGGGGCGGACGTCCTCTCCTACCGCGAGATGATGGAGCGCTACGCCCAGGTCAGCGGGAAGCGCAAGCCCCTCGTGGTCCGCGTGCCTGTGCTGTCGCCGCGCCTGTCGTCCTACTGGGTGGGACTCGTGACACCCGTGGAGATGGGACTCGTGAAGCCGCTCATCGACGGCATGACCTCGGAGATGGTGGTCCAGGAGCGCCCGCCCCCGGGCCTCAACGACGATCCGCTGGGCTTCGACGACGCGGTGCGCAACGCGCTCGCGCTCACGTAGCCTCGTCCCATGCGAGTCCTCGCAGCCGCCGCCGCAGTCCTCGCCGCGCTCGCCGGTCTGTTCGCCGCCGCCCGGCGACTGCTGAACCGCTCCAAGCGGGTCGGCGTCGCGGTGATCGTGGATCCCGAGGACCACACGGTCGTCGACGCCGAGGGCGGCGTGCACTCCGTCCAGGCAGCCGATCTGACCCTGCCGGTCGAGGCCGTCGAGGGCATCTGGGACCCGCACCACCTCGAACGGCTCGCGCGGACGTACTGGCGCTTCCTCACGCGCGCGACGCTGGGGATCGTGCGCGTGAAGTACACGGAGACGGGCCGCTACGTCGTCGTGCTGACCAAGCCGTTCACGCTGCTGAGCTTCCACGCCCCCGAGTACGAGATGGACGACGAGGTCGGCATCGTGCGGTGGCGCATCCGCAAGGGGCTGCTCGTCGCGCAGGAGGGGCGCGAGGGCGACGGGTACCTCGAGATCGAGGTGCGCCGCTGCGAGCGCGTCGGCGCCGACCAGATGCGCGTGCACGTCCGCGTCGAGGTCGCGAACTTCTACCCCTGGCTCGTCTCGGGGATCGCGCTGTGGTTCTACCAGGCGACGCAGTCGCGCATCCACGTCATCGTGACGCACGGCTTCCTGCGCTCGCTCGCGCACCTCGACCTCGCCGAGTCACGCGTGAGCCGGTTCCCCGCACGCGCTGTCGACGACCTGCCGGACCCCGAGCGCGAGGCCGATCGGATCACCAGGTACCAGAGGCCTGACGGGGTCCCGGTTCCACGGCACTCGGGCGCCGCCCGCGTCGATGCCGGGTCTCAGCAGGCCTGACGGGGTCCCGGTTCCACGGCACTCGGGCGCCGCCCGCGTCGATGCCGGGTCTCAGCAGGCCTGACGGGGTCCCGGTTCCACGGCACTCGGGCGCGGCCCGCGTCGATGCCAGGTCTCAGCAGGCCTGACGGGGTCCCGGTTCCACGGCACTCGGGCGCCGCCCGCGTCGATGCCGGGTCTCAGCCGTAGCGCTCGCCCGTGACCGCACGCAGCTTCGTGCGATCGTGCGAGGCGAGGACGCGCCGTACGGTCCCGGAGCGCGACCGCATGACGAGCGACTCTGTCGACGCGCCCTTGGAGCCCTGGTAGCGCACGCCCTGCAGGACGTCGCCGTCGGTCACGCCGGTCGCCGAGAAGAAGCAGTGGTCGGAGCGCACGAGGTCCTTGGTCGTGAGCTGCAGGTCGAGGTCGTACCCGGCGTCGAGCGCGGCCCTGCGCTCCTCGTCGTTGCGCGGCCACAGCCGCCCGACGAGCTCGCCACCGGTGCACTTGATCGCGGCCGCGGAGATGACCCCCTCCGGCGTGCCGCCGATGCCGTACAGCAGGTCGACGGGCGACCGGTCGGACACCGCGAGCAGGGCGCCCGAGACGTCGCCGTCGGAGATGAGGCGCACGCGCCCGCCCGCTGCGCGGATCTCAGCGATGGCCTGCTCGTGGCGGGGGCGGTCGAGCATGACGACCATGACGTCGCCGATCTCGACGCCGCGGCGGCCGGCGACGAGCGCGAGCGTCTCCTTCAGGGGGCGGTCGAGGTCGAGGAGGTCGGTGATGTCATCCGCCCCCGCGATCTTCTCCATGTAGACGCAGGGCCCCGGGTCGAACATCGAGCCGCGCTCTGCGAGCGCGATGACCGCCAGCGCGTTGGGCATGCCCTTCGCGCAGAGCGTCGTGCCCTCGAGCGGGTCGACCGCGATGTCGACCTGCGGCGGTGAGCCGTCGCCGATCTGCTCGCCGTTGTACAGCATGGGGGCCTCGTCCTTCTCCCCCTCGCCGATGACGACGACGCCGTCCATGCGGACGGTGCCCAGCACCAGTCGCATCGCGTCGACGGCGGCCTGGTCGGCGGACTCCTTCTCGCCACGTCCCACCCATCGCGCGGCCGCGAGGGCCGCAGCCTCCGTGACGCGGACGAGCTCGAGCGCGAGGTTGCGGTCAGGACGCTCGGGGTTGTCGCCCTGGCGGTCGAAGACGCCGTGCTCGGTGGTGCTCATCGCCGGACCCTAACCCACTGCTGGGCGGAGGCGGCCGCGTGCGGGCTCAGCCCGGCCTCGGCGCCCAGACTGGCGGACGGCGTCCGTAGCGCGCATCCTAGGCGTGCGGACCACACCCGAGCACCCAGGAGCGAGCCATGCGCGTCGGCGTCCCGACCGAGATCAAGACCGATGAGTACCGCGTCGCGCTGACGCCGGCCGGGGCCCGCGAGCTGTCGGACGCCGGCCACGAGGTCGTCGTGCAGGCGGGCGCGGGAACCGGCTCCGGCATCTCCGACGAGGACTACGTCGCGCAGGGCGCGACGATGCTGCCCGACGCCGACGCCGTCTTCGCGCAGGCCGACCTCATCGTGAAGGTCAAGGAGCCCCAGCCCGTCGAGGTCGCGGGCCTGGAGCCGCGCCACACCCTCTTCACCTACCTGCACCTGGCACCGGACCCCGGGCTGACCCAGGGCCTCGTCGCGTCGGGCGCGACGTGCATCGCCTACGAGACCGTCACCGACCCCGCGGGTCGCCTGCCGCTGCTCGCGCCCATGAGCGAGGTGGCGGGCAAGATCGCGACCCAGGCCGGCGCGTTCATGCTCGAGCGCCCGCTCGGGGGTCGAGGTCTCCTCCTCGGCGGTGTCCCGGGCGTGGCAGCCGGCAAGGTCCTCGTCATCGGCGGTGGCGTCTCAGGCACCCAGGCCGCGCACGTCGCCATCGGCATCGGCGCTGAGGTCTACGTCGCCGACCGCAGCATCGACCGCCTGCGCCAACTCGACTCGGAGCTCGGCGGGCGCGCATCGACCGTCTTCGCCTCCACGCTCGCCATCGAGCAGCTCCTGCCCGAGATGGACCTCGTGATCGGCGCGGTCCTCGTGCGGGGCGCGAAAGCGCCGCGCGTGATCACTCGCGCGCAGCTCGCGCTCATGAAGCGCAACGCGGTGCTCGTCGACATCTCGATCGACCAGGGCGGCTGCTTCGAGACCTCCCGGCCGACGACGCACTCCGACCCGACCTACGAGGTCGACGGCGTGACGCACTACTGCGTGGCGAACATGCCGGGCGCCGTGCCGATCACGAGCACGTACGCCCTCACGAATGCGACGATGCCCTACCTCCTGAAGCTCGCGACGCAGGGGCCTGCCGCGGCGCTGCGCAGCGACCCCGGCTTCCTGGCCGGCCTGAACGTCTGCCGGGGCCTGCTGACCTACGAGCCGGTCGCGCGCGACCAGGGCCTGGACTGGACGGACCCGCTCGAGGCGCTCGGCGCGCTCAGCCCGGCCTAGCCGACCGACTCGGCGATCCGCACGAGCTCGTCGAGCTCCCATGGCCCCTGGGCGGTCAGCCGCAGGCGTAGCCCGCCGGCCTCCCACGCCAGCTCGTGGACCGGCCGCAGGGACGGCTCGGCCTCCTCCAGCGGCGCGTAGCGGTACGCGTAGCGCCCCTGCATCGTCGGCTCGGGCAGCCCCCGCCCCGGCGGCTCCGACGAGCCCGCCCACAGCGCCAGGCGCCCCGGGCCGCCGCGGGTGTCGTCGAGGTTCCACTCCACCTCGACCGCGTCGGGCTCGATGGCGACGACCTCGACCCAGCGAGCCAGGGGGAGCGGAAGCGACGGCAGCGGCATCGGGCGTCCGAGACGGGCGTCGGCGGCGGCGATGCCCTCGAGTGGCTCGCGATCCACGTGCGCAGTGTCCCACCCCATAGCCTCCGTGCACGATGGAGATCCGCCGACTGCTCCCGGACGGGCAGACCGTGGAGGCCGCTCGGGCCCTGGACGACCTCGGCCTGGCGGGCCACGCACCGCCCGACCGCCCGTACGTCGTCGCGAACATGGTGGCCAGCGCGGACGGGCACGCCACGATCGACGGGGAGTCCGCGCCGCTGAGCGGACCGGCGGACCGCGCGCTGTTCCACGCGCTGCGCGGGCAGATGGACGGTGTGCTCGCGGGCACGGGCACCCTGCGCGCGGAGAGCTACCGCCGGCTGATCCGCCAGCCCGAGCGCCGCGAGGAGCGACGCGCCCGCGGCCTGCAGCCCGACGCGCTGGCGGTCGTGCTCTCGCGATCCGGGGACCTCCCGGACATCGAGATGCTCACCGACCCCGAGCAGCCCCGCGCGCTGTTCCTCGGCGAGGACGCCGACCCGGTGTCCGCCTTCCGCCGGCTCCGCGGTGAGCACGGCGTCCGCAGCCTGCTGGTCGAGGGCGGCCCCACGCTGCTCGGCTCGCTGCTCGCCGCCGGACTCGTCGACGAGGTGTTCCTCGCCCTGTCCCCCGTGCTCACCGGCGGCGAGGGCCACGCCACGGTGGTGGGACCTGCGCTTCAGCCGCCCGTCACACTGCAGCTCCTGCACCTCCTGGAGCATCAGGACATGCTGTTCATGCGCTATCGGATAGGAATGCCTCGTGGCTGAGCGACTGATCGGTGTGGACGTGGGCGGCACGAAGGTCGCCGTCGCCGTCCTCGAGGGTTCGCAGCTGACCGATGTCGGCAGCTGGCCGACGGACTGCGACACCGAGGAGGAGCTCCTCGAGCAGTTCGTCACGGCGATCCGCGCCGCCGGTCCCGCGGACGCCGTCGGCATCGCCGTCCCCAGCGCCGTCGACTTCGCCACCGGCACCGCCCGGTTCAGCGTGAACATCCCGCTGGCCGGGGTTCCCCTGCGCGACCTGCTGCGCGAGCGTCTGGGCATTCCGGTGTACGTCGACAACGACGCGAACTGCGCGGCGCTGGCCGAGGCCTACGCGGACGACCGCAGCCTCGTCGCCCGGCATCTCGTGATGCTGACGGTGGGGACGGGCATCGGTGGCGGCATCGTCATCGACGGGCGCATCTTCCGCGGCGCATCCGGCGCTGCCGCCGAGCTGGGTCATCAGATCGTCGGCGCCGACCTCACCGACGGCGCGCCGGCCGCCGAGCCGCGGCCGCCGCAGCCCACGTCGCTGGAGGCGCTCAGCGCCGGGCGGGGGCTGCACAAGCTTGCGCAGGACCGCGGTCTGGCGGACGGCGAGGAGGCCGTGAGGCTCGCCCACGAGGGCAACCCTGCCGCGCTGGAGTGCCTGCGCATCCTCGGCGAGCGCATCGGCATCGGCATCGCCAACGCCATCAACACCTTCGACCCCGACATGGTCGTGCTGGGCGGAGGGATCTCGGCCAACGCGGGCGAGCTGCTGCTCGAGCCCGCGCGGCGAGTCGCGGCGAGCTACGTGATGCCGGGAGTCGGAACGCAGACGCGCATCAGCCTCGCCCGCTACGGCAACCAGGCCGGCGAGCGGGGCGCGGCGCTCCTCGCCGGGCACGAGTTGGCATCCGAGCACGGGGAGGACGCGCGGCGCCACGTCGCCGCTGGGTAGGGCCAACGATTGCATGTCGGGATGTGCCGCTCTGCGGCACATCCCATGGGAACGGCGAAGCCTTTTCCCCGGGTCGGCGTGCACGAGACACTTCAGACAGCAGGTTCAGGAGGTTCGTCAGTGCAGATCGGCTTCGTCGGCCTAGGCCGAATGGGCGGGAACAGATGACCGCGCCCACCACGCAGGAGAATCCACTCGCGACCGGGCTCGAGCGCCTTCCGGTGCACCCGACCGCGCTCACGATCTTCGGCGCCACGGGCGACCTCGCGCAGCGCAAGCTGCTGCCGGCGCTCTACAACCTCGCCCACGAGGGCGGGCTCCCCGAGCGCTTCTACCTCGTGGGGACGTCGCGCTCGGAGCACACCGACGACGAGTTCCGCGAGCTCGCCGCCGAGGCCATCCGGCGCTTCTCGCGGCGACCGCCCGACGAGTCCGTCCTCACGCAGCTGCTCTCCGAGGTCCGCTACGTCCCCGGTTCCTTCGACGACCCCGACGTCTACGAGCGGCTCGGGGAGGTCCTGCACGAGTTCGACTCCGAGCAGGGCCCCGATCCGCTCAACCGCTGCTTCTACCTCTCGACCGCGCCGTCGTTCTTCCCGGTGATCATCGAGCAGCTGGGGCAGGCCGGGCTCAACGAGCACCGCGACGCGGACGTCCGCGTCGTCATCGAGAAGCCGTTCGGCACGAGCCTCGCCGAGGCCGAGGAGCTCAACCGGCGGGTGCTCGGCGTCTTCCAGGAGCGCCAGGTCTTCCGGATCGACCACTACCTGGGCAAGGAGACCGTCCAGAACGTCCTGGCGTTCCGCTTCGCCAACGGCATGTTCGAGCCGCTCTGGAACCGCAACTACATCGACCACGTCCAGATCACCGCGTCGGAGGACGTCGGCATCGGCTCGCGGGCGGGCTACTACGACAGCGCGGGCGCGATGCGCGACCTCGTGCAGAACCACATGCTCCAGCTCCTGTGCCTGCTGTGCATGGAGCCGCCGGTGAAGTTCACGGCCGACGAGGTCCGCGACGAGAAGGTCAAGGTCCTCCACGCGATCACCCCGCCGACGATCGAGCAGGTCCCCGAGATCGCCGTGCGGGCCGAGTACACCAGCGGCGTCGTCGGAGGCGAGGAGGCCGTCGGCTACCTCGAGGAGGAGGGCGTCCCGGCCGACTCCAAGACGGAGACCTACGCGGCGCTGCGGCTGGAGGTCGACAACTGGCGGTGGGCCGGCGTGCCGATGTACCTGCGGACGGGCAAGCGCCTGGCCCGCAAGGTCACCGAGATCGCGGTGATCCTCAAGCCCGTCCCCCACCTGGGCTTCCAGGAGGACGGCGCGCAGGACGTGCGGCCCAACCAGCTCGTCATGACCGTCCAGCCCAACGAGGGGGTCTCCCTCTCGCTGGGCGCCAAGGTCCCCGGCACCCGGATGCGGATCCGCCCGGTGAACATGGAGTTCCTCTATGGCACCGCGTTCATGTCGGAGTCCCCGGAGGCCTACGAGCGGCTGATCCTCGACGTGATGCGCGGCGACGCCACGCTGTTCACCCGCAACGACGAGGCCGAGGCGCAGTGGCGCATCATCGACCCGATCGAGCAGGCGTGGGCGGCCGACCTGGCGCCGGTGGCGACCTACGAGGCCGGCTCGCAGGGACCGGAGGAGGCCAACCAGATCCTCGTCGGCGACCAGAAGTGGCGAGCGATCTGATGGTTCGCTCATGACGATCGCCGAGCGCACGGACAGCGTCTGGAGCGAGCGCGACACGACGCCCCCGGCGATCGACCAGGCCCTGCGCACCCTCCTGGCCGAGCGCCACGTGCAGAGCGCCGGCTACGTCCCGGCGCGCGCGCTGAACCTGGTGTGCATCGTCGACCGCGAGTGGAGCGGCGAGATCGCCAACCGCCTGCGTGGCATCGGCCGCTTCCACGCCTCGCGCACGATCGTCTGCGCCTACGAGGAGCGCCGCACGACGCTCGACGCGGTCGCGAGCATCGCGACCGACGGCACGCCGGAGCAGGGCGAGTTCGCGCTCATGCGCGAGACCGTCGTGGTCAACGTCGGCCCCCGGCACCTCGCGCGACTGGACCGGATCGTCGATCCGCTCGTGGTCACCGACGTCGCCACGGTCGTCTGGGCGCCCCACGGGCACCCGGAGGCCGTCGACGCGCTGCTGTCGATCGCGCAGGTCCTGCTTCTGGACTCCGTGGACGACCCCGACCCGTACACGGCGCTGGACCGCGTCTGCGAGCTGGCCACGAAGGCGTACGTCGTCGATCTCGCCTGGCTGCGCACGACGCCGTGGCGCGAGCGGATCGCCGCCGCGTTCGACCCGCCCTCGCGCCGCGGCGAGCTCGGGACGGTCGCGTCCGTGAAGGTGCACATCCGGGAGGGCTCGGAGGTCTCCGGCCTGCTGCTCCTGGGGTGGCTGTCGGCGCGCCTCGGCTGGCGCCCGGGAGCGATGACCGAGCGCAGGGGCATGCTGCGCGGCCGCGCGCGCGCCCGTCGCGGCGAGGTCGAGCTCATCATCGATCCGACCGCCCAGATGAGCGTCCCTGGGCTTGCCGGGATCGAGATCACCACGGCTGCGGGCACCGCGCTCTCGCTCGAGCGAGGCACCGGCGGGCTCACCGCACGGCGGACCGAGCGCGACGGCACGCACCGAACATGGACCGTCCTGGGGGCCTCGCGCGGCGAACCCGGGATCCTGGGCGAGGGGCTGCGGCAGGCGCTCGTGCGGGATCCCACCTACAACGAAGCATTGAGGGCAGCGAGGGAGCTGGCATGAGGCAGATCGTCGGCGACGTGATGCAGGGCGGCTCGCCCTTTCCCCCGATCGCGGACTACGCGTTCCTGTCGGACTGCGAGACCTGTGCCCTCGTCGCGCCCAGCGGCAACATCGAGTGGATGTGCCTCCCGCGCTTCGACGGCGCGAGCGTCTTCGGCGCGATGCTCGACCGCGAGGCCGGCGGCTTCCTGCTCGCGCCGCTGGACCACAAGGTCCCCAACGGCCGTCGCTACATCCCGGGCACGAACGTCCTCGAGACGACCTGGGGCACCAAGACCGGGTGGATCATCGTCCGCGACGTGCTGCTCATCGGCCCGTGGCGCCACACGCAGGAGCGCTCCAAGACCCACCGCCGCTCCCCCACCGACTACGACGCCGAGCATGTCCTGCTCCGGACGATGCGGTGCGTGAACGGGACCGTGGAGATGCATCTCGAGTGCGAGCCCGTCCTCGGCTACGGCACCCAGCAGGTCACCTGGGACTACACCGACACGGGCTACAACGCGGCCAGGGCGACGTCCGAGGGCGGCGAGGTCGAGATCGTCCTCACGACCGACCTCAACCTCGGCTTCGAGGCGTCGCGCGCCCGCGCCCGGCGCACGATGCGCGACGGGGACACCGCCTACTGCGCGCTGACCTGGAACAACGCCCGCGCGCCGCAGACCTACGACGAGGCCTACCAGCGGCTGGTGCGCACCGCGGACTACTGGCACGAGTGGCTCGCGCACGGCGACTTCCCCGATCACCCGTGGCGGCCGTTCCTGCAGCGCTCCGCGCTGACCCTCAAGGGGCTGTCGTACTCGCCGACCGGCGCGATGGTCGCCGCGGCCACGACCTCGCTGCCCGAGACCCCGCGCGGCGAGCGCAACTGGGACTACCGCTACTCGTGGATCCGCGACTCCACGTTCATGCTCTGGGGGCTCTACACGCTCGGCTTCGACTGGGAGGCCAACGACTTCTTCTACTTCATCGCCGACGTCGCGGGCGGCGAGCACGACCTCCAGATCATGTACGGCATCGGGGGCGAGCGGCTGCTCGAGGAGGCGCTGCTCGACCACCTCGACGGCTACGAGGGCGCCAAGCCCGTCCGCATCGGCAACGGCGCCTACTCGCACCGCCAGCACGACGTGTGGGGGACGATCCTCGACTCGTTCTACCTCCACACGAAGTCGCGCGACGGCCTGCCCGACCGCTTCTGGCCGATCCTGTCCAAGCAGGTCGAGAAGGCGATCACGCACTGGCGCGAGCCGGACCGCGGGATCTGGGAGGTGCGCGGCGAGCCCAAGCACTTCACCTCCTCGAAGGTCATGTGCTGGGTCGCCTGCGACCGCGGGGCGCGCCTGGCCCGCATGCGCAACGAGCCCGAGCAGGCCGAGCGCTGGCAGGCGGTCGCGGACGAGATCCACGCCGACGTGCTCGAGCACGGCCTCGACGAGCGCGGCGTCTTCGTGCAGCACTACGAGACCGATGCACTCGATGCGTCGCTGCTCCTGCTGCCCCTCGTGCGGTTCCTGCCGCCCGAGGACCCGCGCGTCCGCGCGACGGTCATGGCGATCGCGGACGAGCTCACGGTCGACGGGCTCGTCCTGCGCTACAAGGTCGAGGAGACCGACGACGGCCTGGCCGGCGAGGAGGGCACCTTCGCGATCTGCTCGTTCTGGCTCGTCAGCGCGCTGGCCGAGATCGGGGAGTCGTCACTCGCGCGGGAGCTGTGCGAGCGGATGCTGAGCTTCGCGAGCCCCCTGCTGCTGTACGCGGAGGAGATCGACCCGCGGTCCGGGCGCCATCTCGGGAACTTCCCGCAGGCGTTCACGCATCTCGCGCTCATCAACGCGGTGATGCACGTCATCCGGGCCGACTCCGAGCTGGCGGCCAACCAGGCTCCCCTCACGGTCCTGCAGGATCCCGGAACAGCTGCGGAGGAGGCGTCGTGACGAGACCGGTCGTGACCGTTGCACCCGACGACGAGGCCGTCGCCCGCCGGGCGGCGGACGTGATGGCCAACCACATCAACGACGCCAGGGCGCGATCGGTCGACGTGCACATCGCGCTGTCCGGCGGCTCCACCCCGCGCCGCGCGTACGAGCTGCTGGCCGAGATGCAGGGCAGCTGGGACCAGGTGCACCTCTGGCTGGCCGATGAGCGCTGCGTCTCCGAGGACGACCCCGAGTCCAACACGCGCATGCTCAAGGAGACGCTGCTGGACCGGTTGCGCGCCGAGGCGGGGCCGCATATGCACCACGTCCGCGGTGAGCTCGGCCCCGAGGACGCGGCCTGGTTGTACGGGTGTGACATCGTCCGGGCGATGGGCGAGCGGCCGATGTTCGACATGATCCTTCTCGGCATGGGTCCCGACGGGCACACCGCATCGCTGTTCCCGGGTCACCCCGAGGCGGCGTCCGAGGCCGCCCCGGTCATCGGCGTGCGCAACAGCCCCAAGCCGCCGCCGGACCGCATCTCCCTGACCATGCCGGTGCTGCGCCGCGCGCGGTTCACGCTGCTGCTGGTCACCGGCGCGGAGAAGGCGGACGCGCTGGCCAAGGTCCGGGCCGGGGACCCGTCCATCCCATCGGGCCGGCTCGGCGACGGGCTGGACGAGATCGTCTGCGATCCGGAGGCGTCCAATGCCTGAGATCGTCCTGCTGCGGCACGCCGAGACCGAGTGGTCCAAGGCGGGCAAGCACACCGGCCGCACCGACATCCCCCTGACCGACGAGGGCCGCGAGCACGCGAGGAAGGCCGCGGAGCGGCTTGGAGGCCGGTCGTTCGCGCTCGTGCTCAGCAGCCCGCTGATCCGCGCCAGGGAGACGGCGGAGATCGCGGGGCTGCATCCCGAGTTCGACGACGACCTCATGGAGTGGGACTACGGCGCCTACGAGGGCCTCACGACGAAGGAGATCCGCGTCGATCGCCCCGACTGGGACCTCTGGAGCCAGGGCGTTCCGCAGGGTGAGTCGCCGGACGACGTCGCCGCGCGGGCCGACCGCGTGATCGCGCGAGCGGTCGCCGCCGACGGCGACGTGTGCCTCGTCGCCCACGGGCACCTGCTGCGGGTGCTCGGTGCCCGCTGGATCGAGCAGCCTCCCGCCTTCGGCGCCCGCCTGTGGCTGGGCACCGCGGCGATCTGCGTGCTGGGCCAGCAGCGCAGGGTGCGGGCGCTGCTGGGCTGGAACTACACCTAGCGGCTACTTCCCGCTCTGCAGCCTGCGTCCCGCGGCCGCGTAGGCCTCGGCGATGTCGCGCGTGAAGTTCGCCTGCGCGGTGGCCATGGTGGTGACCCAGTCCCACGGGCTGGCCTTGCCCGCCTCCTCCTGGACGTCGGCGACCGTCTTCAGCAGCTGCTGGTAGCTCTGCAGGTAGGTCTCGCCGGAGCGCTTGCTCGCCTCGATGATGCGCTCGTTGAGCTGGCGGACCTGGTCGGCGAGCTCCTCCATCCCGGCCGGCGTGTCGCCGTCAGGCGTCTTCGGTTGCGGGCTCATGGCGCGAGTTCTACCCCTTGGCGGTGGCCCCCAGCAGCGCGGCGAGCGCGCTCGCCGCGACGGCCGCGCCGTCGCGAGGCACCGGCCGGTAGCGCGCGCCGGACTCCAGCGCCGTCGCGACGGCGGCGGCCAGCGCGGCGGGCGTCGCCTCGGCCCACGGCAGCCAGGACCGCGCACCGTGGCGGTCGAGGCGGTGGCGGACGTGGCGCTGCTGCTCGAAGTGGTCGTCGAGCGGCACGGCGACGAACGGGCGCCCGGCGTCGACGAGCTCCATCGTCGTCGCCAGGCCTCCCTGGGCCAGCGCGACGTCGCAGGCGAGCGCGAGGCGGTGCCCCTCGTGGACGTAGCCGCGCACCTCCAGGCCGTCGGCCTCGGGGAGCGAGCCCGGATCCAGCCGCGGCCCGGCCGCGGCGACCATGCGCAGCCGGGGGATCCGCTCGCGCAACGCCGGGAGCGCGGCGACGGCGCGCCGCAGCAGCGCACCGCCCGTTCCCGACCCGCCGACGGCCACGAGGCACACGACGTCGTCCGGGTCCCAGCCCTCGGCCGCGCGCAGAGCGGCGCGGTCGCCCGGCGCGCCGGTCGCGACGTAGCCGATCGGTCGCAGGTGGCGCTCGGTCCACGCGCGGATGGCAGGGAGGCCGGGGCCGAACGTCTCGCCGACGACGTCGCCCGGCTCCCCGAGGTACAGCGCGACGTCGCGCACGCGCGGGTTGCGCTCGACGAGCCCGAGCATGTCGGCGTTCGCGTCCGCGCAGAGCGCGGCCTCGCGCTCGCCGCCCGCCGGCAGCGGCAGCCACCCGACGAAGTCGGTCAGCCACGCGAACGGCGCCGTCTTGAGCTCGGGGTTCTCGTGGAGGAACCGATCGAGCTCCCACGCCTCATCGCCGATCCAGAGGTCGTAGCGCGTCTCGCGCACCACATCGAGGAAGAGCATGAAGTTCGCGCACAGGATCTCGTCCATCCGCCGGATCGCCTGGAACGCGTGCAGACGGTGCTCGCCCGCCTCGGCGTCGATGTGCTCCGCCTCGGAGGCGAGCTCGGCGCTCGCCGGATGGATCGTCTCTCCCCTGGCCTCGAGCACGGACGTCACCGGCGCCTGCGCCAGCCACTCCACGACGAGCCCGGGGACGCGCCGGCGCAGCGCCTCCGCGATCCGCACGTCGCGCCAGGCGTGGCCCAGGCCGATCGGGGACGACACGAGCAGGGCACGGAGCGGCTGCGTGCGCGGCCTGGCCCAGCGGCCCGGCGGCTGCGGACCGCAGACGACGTCGCGCAGCAGGAGGTTGACGCGCACGGGGTCGCGCGCCTGCGGCATGTGCCCGGAGCCCTCCAGGACGACGAGCCGGCCGCCCGTGAGCTCGGCCACGCGGGCACCGCGCTGCGGCGGGACGATCCGGTCCTCCGAGCCCTGGGCGACCACGACCGGGCAGCGCACCGCCCGGCACAGCGCCTCCGCGGCCGCGCGGTCGGCGACGCCCTGCTCCGCGCGGGTCATCGCGAGGACCTCCGGCGTCGTGTCCAGGCCCCAGGCGACCGCGTCCTCGATGGGCTTCGTCGAGTGCGCCTCCGGCAGCGCCTGCGTGAAGAAGAACTCGAGGAAGCCTCTGAAGTCCCGCTGCCAGTACTCCGGGGTGTCCTTGTCCCAGCCCCGATCGCGCCACGCGGGCTCTTCGGTGAGGTGGGGCACCGCGGGGGCCACGGCCAGGACCGCGCGCACGCGATCCGGGTGCGCCGCCGCGAGCTCCAGCGCGTAGCGCCCACCGCGCGAGAGGCCGGCGGCGGCGACGGACCCGATCCCGAGATGGTCGAGGATCGCGATCGCGTCGGCGATCGTCTCGGCGTCGGCGTAGGCGGCCTGGTCGTCGGGCGCGTCGGACAGGCCGCTCCCGCGCGCATCGAACGTCACGACGCGCGCGTGGCGGGCCAGGTACGGCACCTGCGACTTCCACATCCGCGAGTGCACGATGGTCCAGCTCGGCAGCAGCAGCACGGCCCGCTCGCCGCTGCCGTAGGACTCCCACCAGACGCGCACGCCGTCGCGGGTCAGGTGACCCGCATCGTCCGGCGCGCGCGCCGGTGTCCCGGTGTCCGTGCGGGCCACCGGCCGACCCTACGGCCTACGGGCGCGCCTCGTAGACATGGTTGAACGGCGTCTCGGCGGCGCGGCGGAAGCGCGTGAACCCGCCCGCCTCGACGACATCGCGGATGCGCGCCTCGCCTGCCTGGGCGCCGAGCGCGAGCCCGACCTCCTGGGAGAGCGACGCCGGGGTGCACAGGAGCGTCGAGAACCCGTAGTACGTGCGCCCGACCGGGTTGAGGTTGTCCTCGACGCGGTCGCCGGCGGCCGGCTCGACGATCATCCACGTCCCGTCGGGGGCGATGATGTCGCGCACGTGCCGGGCGGCGCCCACGGGATCGCCCATGTCGTGGAGGCAGTCGAACATCGTCACGAGGTCATAGCCGCCGCCCGGGTGGTCGGTGGCCGTCGTGGCGGCGAACGTCACCCGGTCGCCGATGCCGGCCTCCCCGGCGCGCTCGCGTGCCGTCTCGATCGAGCCGACGTGGTAGTCGGACCCGGTGAACCGCGCCTGCGGGAACGCCTGGGCCATGAGGATCGTCGACGCGCCGTGGCCGCAGCCGATGTCGGCGACCGCGCCGCCCGCCTCCAGACGCTCGACCACCCCGTCCAGCGCGGGCAGCCACGTCGAGACGAGATTGGCGTGGTAGCCGGGGCGGAAGAAGCGCTCGCAGCCCTCGAAGACGTCGTGGGAGTGCTCGTGCCAGCCGACCCCGCCACCGGACCGGGCCGCCTCGGTGATCCGCGGGGAGTCACGCACCGCGCCCAGCGCGATCTGGAAGATGCCGGGGAGGTACGCGGGGCTGTCGACGTCGGTCATGGCCAAGGTCTGCTCGGGCGGCAGCGTGTAGCGCCCGCTCGCGGGGTCGTAGTCGACGTAGCCGCCCGCCGCCTGGTTGTTGAGCCACTCCCGCGCGTAGCGCTCTGCGACGCCGGCGGCACCGGCCAGCTCGGCCGGGCTCAGCGGGCCGGCTCCGGCCATGGCGCGGTACAGGCCGAGCTTGTCTCCCATCACCACGAGCGCCGCGTTGAGCGTCGCGCCGACCTCCTCGACGGCGCGGAAGACGAACGCGTTGAGCTTGTCGGGGTCGAGCGCGGGGGTGGGCTGGACGGTGGACATCTGGGGCCTCCGAGGTGGGGGTTTGACAGCCGAGGCCAGCATCCGCGGATCAGGGCGCACTCGCATCAGGTGGCCCACCTAGTCATGATCGCCCGGTGCTGCTGGGTCGCGACTCCGAGCAGCTGCGCCTCGACCGTCTCCTCGCGGACGCGCGGGCCGGCACGAGCGGCGTGCTGGCGCTGGTCGGCGAGGTCGGCATCGGCAAGACCGCACTGCTCGACGCCACGGCGGAGCGGGCGGAGGGGATGCGGGTGCTCCGCGCGCGAGGCGTGGAGTCCGAGGCGGCGGTGCCCTTCTCCGGGCTGCTGGAGCTGCTGCGACCGGCGCTCGGAGCGCTCGAGCGCATCCCGGCGCCGCAGGCGGCCGCACTCGGAGGCGCTCTCGCGCTGCGCCCCGGCAGCGGCGGAGACCGCTTCGCCGTCGGCGCGGCGACGCTGAGCCTGCTGGCCGCCCAGGCGGAGGCCGGGCCGACCGTCGTCCTCGTCGACGACGCCCACTGGCTGGACGCCTCGAGCGCCGACGCGCTGCGGTTCGCGCTGCGGCGGCTGCTCGCCGACCCGATCGCCGTGGTGCTCGCCGTGCGGGCGGGCGAGCCGTCGCTGTTGGACGGGGCCGACCTGCCGGTCCTGACGCTGGGCGGGCTCGATCGCGAGGCCTCGGGCGCGCTGCTCGCGCGGCTCGGCTCGCCGGCGGGTGCCGATCGCCTCCACGCCGCGACCGCCGGCAACCCGCTCGCGCTGTTGGAGCTCGTCACGCGAGCCGACGACGTCGTCGCTGTCGGCCCGGCGCCGCTGCCCGAGCGCCTGGCCGACGCGTTCGGCGGGCGCGTCGACTCGCTGCCCGAGGCGACGCGCGACGCACTCCTGATCGCCGCGGCGGCGGATGACGGCAACCTCGCGGTGCTCGCCCGGGCCGGGGCGGCGCTCGACGCGCTCGCCCCCGCCGAGGCCGCCGGCCTCGTCCGGCTCGGCGCCGACCGGGTCGACTTCCACCATCCGCTCGTGCGCTCGGCCGTCTACGTGCGCGCCGACCCAGCGGCCAGGCGCGCGGCCCACCGGGCGCTGGCCGCGGCGCTCCCCGACCGCGACGCCGACCGGCGGGCGTGGCACCTCGCCGCGGCCGCCGTGGGGCCGGACGGGCAGGCGGTCGCCGCGCTCGTGCAGGCGGCGGTGCGAGCGAGCGCCCGGCGCGCCCACGCCGTCGCCGCCGCCGCCTACGAGCGCGGGGCACGGCTCTCGAGCACCGACGCCCAGCGCGCCGAGCTGCTGCACCACGGCGCCGAGGAGGCATGGCTGGGCGGCGCCGTCGAGCGCGCCGCCGCGCTCGCGGCCGAGGTCGAGGCGCTCGTGCCCGACGCGCTGGTGGCCGTCCGCGCGGCGTACCTGCGCGGGCAGGTCGTGGCCCGCCGCGGGCCGCTGCGCGGCGCACTGGCGACGCTGGCCGAGGCTGCGGCACGGGCGGAGGCGATGGGCGATGCCAGGCTGGCGATCGACATCCACTGCGAGTCCGTCAGCGCCGGCTTCTACGCGGCGGACGCCCACGCGATGGGCGCGGCGGCGGATCGCGTCTCGTCACTGCTCGACGGCGCACCCGGCGACCGCGCGACGTTCCTCGGCCAGAGCGCGCTGGGGATGGCCCGCATCTGGGCGGGCCGCGTCGAGGAGGGCACGGCCGCGCTGCGCTCCGCGGTCGCGACGCTCGAGCGCGCGCCGGCTCTCCGCGACGACCCCATCCTGCAGAGCTGGGCGCTCGTGGCGCCTCTGTGGCTGCGCGACTCCGACAGCGGCCGCGAGCTGGCCGACGCCATGCTCGTCGCCGCCCGGGAGCAGGCCGCGCTGGGCGCGATGCCGCCGCTCCTCTTCCACGTGGCCCGCGACCAGGCCACGTCCGATCGCTGGAGCCGGGCCGCGGTGGGCTACGACGAGTCGGCGGGCATCGCACGCGAGCTGGGCCAGCGACGCGATCTCGCCGCCGCCCTCGCCGGACTCGCGTGGGTCGAGGCGCGCCAGGGACGTGCTGACGCCTGCCGCTCACACGCGCGGGA
Organism: uncultured Solirubrobacterales bacterium; assembly: GCA_963837655.1. Lineage (GTDB taxonomy): Bacteria > Actinomycetota > Thermoleophilia > Solirubrobacterales > Solirubrobacteraceae > CAVVSD01. Next base: position 365,018 of record CAWIOK010000005.1, on the reverse strand, counting down.
GGCGCTCGCGCTGTGCGCCGACCTCGGCGGGCGGACGCACGAGATCTGGTCGCTGTGGGCGCTCGGCGAGCTGGAGCTCGCGCTCGCCAATCCATCCCAAGCGCTCGTCCATCTCCGCGAGGTGCGCATCCTGCTCGACGCGCTCGAGCTCGAGGACGCCGACCTCTCTCCCGGACCGGAGCTCGTCGAGCTGCACCTCAGGCTCGGCGACCCGGACGCGGCGGCCGGCGCGCTGACCGCGTTCGCCGCCGAGGCCGAGCGCAAGGCGCGTCCCTGGAGCCTCGCGCGGCTCGCACGCGCGCGCGGCCTGCTCGCTCCCGACCTTCAGCTCGACGAGCACTTCGGCGAGGCGCTGCGGCTGCACGCGCTGACCCCCGACGGGTACGAGACGGCGCGCACCAGACTTGCGTACGGCGCGCGCCTGCGCCGGGCGCGACGGCGCGTCGACGCACGCGAGCAGCTCGGACTGGCCCTCGGGCACTTCGAGGACCTCGGGGCCTCGCCGTGGGCCGATCAGGCGGGCGCCGAGCTGGCCGCCACCGGCGTCGCGGCGCGACGGCGCGATCCGAGCACGCTCGACGAGCTCACGCCGCAGGAGCTCCACATCGCCCAGCTGCTGAGCGAGGGACGCACGACCCGCGAGACCGCCGCCGCTGTCTTCCTCAGCCCCAAGACCGTCGAGTACCACCTGCGCAGCATCTATCGCAAGCTCGGCATCCGCGACCGCGACGCGCTCGCCGCGTCTCTCAGCCCCAGACGAGGATGACCGCGCAGGGCGCGTGGTCGAGCACGAAGCGGGTGGCGTGCCCGATGCTCTTCGGCCCCAGGTGGTCGCGGTCGCCGTTGCGCGCCATGAGGAGGACGTCGGCCCCGCGGGCCACCTCGAGCACCTCGTCCTCGGCGCGCCCCCGGCGGGCGGTCGTCGCCGCGTCGCGGCCGAGCCGGGCGAGCGCGTCGGCGAGCATCGCCTCGGCCTCCTGCTCCGATGCGGCCGACACCGGATCCGGGCCCGGCGGCGGGTGGGGATGGCGGCCGAGCAGCCCGCGGCGCCCGGCGCGCACGAACGTCTCGGCGTCCCCGGCGACGTGCAGCAGCTCGATGTCGGCGTCGGCGGGCAGCAGGGCGGCTGCGGCATCCACCGTCGCCTCCCACGTTCCCTCCAGGATCCACACGACCGCACGCACGACTCAGATCATCCTCCCACCTGCAGCCCGACCCACAGCAGGACGACGGCGACGACCACGCCCGCCGGCACCGTCAGCAGCCCGAGGCGCACGAACTCCGACAGCGACGTGGTCTCGTCCTCGGTGCGCAGGACACGGCGCCACAGCAGCGTCGCCAGCGATCCGGTGTAGGTCAGGTTCGGCCCGACGTTCACGCCGATGAGCACCGCCAGCACCGCCGCCTCACCCCCGGCTGCGACCGCGGCGGGCACGAGCACGAGGGTCGCGGGCAGGTTGTTGACGAGGTTGGCCAGCACAGCGGCCACCACCGCCGTCAGCAGCAGCCCCGGCAGCGCGTCGCCCGAGGGCAGCAGCGCCTCGACCGCGTCGCTGAGACCGTTGTGCGCTGCCGCGGCGACGATCACGCCGAGGCCGAGCACGAACGCGACGAACTCGGGCGACGCCGCGCGCACGACGTCCACCGGCGTCGTGCGGACCCGCACCGCGAGCACGAGCGCCCCGGCGACCGCCACCCACAGCGGCGCGATCCCCGCGAGCGAGCTGAGGCAGAAGCCGACGAGCGTCAGCGCGACGACCGCGACCGCGACGCGGGGCAGCGGCTCGCGCCGCACGTCGGGGCGACGCCCTGAGCGCCGCAGATCGGAACGGAACATCCGGCGCAGGACCGCCCACTCCACGGCGATGACGCCCAGCCAGGGCGCGAACATGAGCGCCGCGAACCGCGTGAAGGACAGCCCGCTGGCGTGGAAGGCCAGCAGGTTGGTGAGGTTGGAGACCGGCAGGAGCAGCGAGGCGGAGTTGGCCAGGTGGGCGCTCGCGTAGACATGCGGGCGCGGGCCTGCTCGCAACCGCAGCGCCGTGGCGAGCACCACCGGCGTCAGCAGCAGCACGGTCGCGTCGAGGCTCAGGACCGCCGTCACCGCGGCGGCGACCGCGAACACGAGTGCCAGCAACCGCGACGGGCTCCCCCGCGAGCCGACGGCCAGCCAGGTGCCCAGCGCGTCGAACACCCCCGCGCGACGACAGCCGTCGGCCAGGACCAGCAGCGCCGCGAGGAAGGCGGCGGTCGGCGCGAGGTCGCCGAGCGCGCCCCACGCCTGCGACGGCGAGAGCGCGCCCAGCGCCACCAGCAGCCCGGCGCCGACCACCGCGACAACCGTCTCCGCCGCCCATCGGGCTTCGGAGACGGCCGCGGCCAGCGCCCCGGCGAGGACGAGCAGAGCGACGGTGAGGGCGAGCCACTCGGGCACCGCCCGCGCACCCTACGCGCGCTGTGCGCGTGCCTACGCGACGGACGACTTCGACGCGAGCTCCGCGCCCTGCGCGAGCGCCTCGAGCTTCGCCCACGCGATCTGCGGGTGCACCCGCCCGCCGAGACCGCAGTCCGTCGCCGCGATCACGCGGTCCGGACCGACGATCTGCACGAAGCGCTCGATGCGATCGGCGACGAGCTGCGGGTGCTCGATCACGTTGGTCGCATGTCCGACCACGCCGGGCACCAGGATCACGTCGTCCGGGATGTCGACGTCCTGCCACACCCGCCACTCGTGCTCGTGGCGGGCGTTGGCCGCCTCGAACGAGTACGACCCCGCCTCGACCTTCACCAGCAGATCGACGATGTTCTTCAGCTCCATGTCGGTCGAGTGCGGGCCGTGCCACGACCCCCAGCAGCAGTGGAAGCGCACGAGCTCGCGCGGGATCCCGCGCAGCGCGTGGTTGAGCGCCTCGACGCGCACGTCCGTGAACTTGCGGTACTCCTCCAGGGTCGGCTCGACGGAGAACTGGTCCCAGCTCTCCGCGAAGGACGGCTCGTCGATCTGGACGATGAGGCCCGCGTTCGTGATCGCCAGGTACTCCTCGCGCATCGCGTCCGCGCACGCGTAGACGAACTCCTCGTCCGTCGCGTAGTACGTGTTGCCGATCCGCGAACAGCTCGCAGGGCCGATCGAGCACATGAACGCCTGCTCGGTGCCCGTCGCCTCCATCCCCCGCTTCAGGTTCGCGATGTCGCGCTCGACGTCCCCCTGCCCCGTGTAGGTCAGCGGGCCGTCGCAGACCGGGAGCTTGAACGCGTCCTGGACCGACTCACCGTCGGACCGCATCCCCGACATGATCCCGACCCCGGGCTCGAAGTACGCATCGGCGAACGCCTGCCAGTCACGACGATCCATGAGCGTGCCGATCTTGATCGTCGACGACGGGTCGGCGACCGGGATCTGCGTCATGTCCGTCAGCAGCCCCAGGCCGCCGAGGCGCCCGAAGATGTAGCTCCACCACGCGCCGTAGTCGACCTTCTGACCCATCGCGTGGCCGTACTCGCCGTCGTTGGGCAGGTCGATGCCCAGCTCACGCTGGCGCCGGACGACCTCCACCGTCGCGTCCTGCAGCTCCTGCGCGTAGGCCGCGTCGTCGATGCCCTCACCCGCCGCGCGGCGGCGGTTGAGGTCGAGAAGGTCGTCCGGCCGCGGAAGGCTGCCGGCGTGGCTCGTCTTGATCGTGCTCCCCATCCGTTCATCGTCGCACGGGACGGCGGGACCTAGGCGCGCGCCCCCTCGGGGAGCGAGCGGCCGCCGCGTTGCTCGTCCTCGCCGTGGCCGCCGACCTCCGGGATCCACTCCAGCCAGCGCGGCAGGTACCAGTTGCGGTCGCCGAGCAGCTTCATCACCGACGGCAGCAGCACGCCGCGGACGATCGTCGCGTCGATGAGGACTGCGACGGCCAGGCCGACGCCCATCTGCTTGAAGTCGACCATCGAGAGGGTCCCGAAGATCGAGAACACCGCGACCATCACGACGGCAGCGCTGGTCACGACGCCCGCAGTGCTCCGCAGGCCGTGGGCGATCGCCGTCTCGGTGCTCATGCCGCGGTCGTACGCCTCGCGGATCCGGCTGAGGATGAACACGTGGTAGTCCATCGACAGGCCGAACAGGATCACGAAGAGGAACAGCGGCAGCCAGCTCACGATGGCGCCCGTCGACTGGAAGCCGAGCACCTTCTCGAGGTGCCCGTCCTGGAAGCCCCAGACGAGCACGCCGTAGGCTGCGCCGACCGAGAGCAGGTTCAGCAGGATCGCCTTGATCGGGATCACGATCGAGCGGAACGTGACCAGCAGCAGGACGAAGGCCAGCGAGAGGACGAACGCGAACACGATCGGCGCGCTCGTCTTCATCTGGTCGTTGAAGTCCTTCGACCCTGCCGTCCAGCCCGTGACGGGCGCGGTCACACCCGGCACCTTGCCGACCGTCGCGGGGATGACGTCGTCGCGCAGCGCGGCCAGGGCGGCGTTGGACCTGGCGTCGGTGCCGTCGCCCGCGACCGCCATCTGCACCTGGGCGACCGTCTTGTCATCGGACACCGTGACCGACATCGGGTCGTGCAGCAGCCCGGTGGCCCTCGCCTCGCGCTGCATGTCGGCGATCGCGGCGCTGACGCGCGGCGACGTCACGTCGTCGGCGTGCACCGCGACGATCGCCGGCGCCGGCTGGCCGGGGAACGCGGCCTCGATGCGGTCGTAGGTCTGCATGACCGGGATGTCGCGCGGGAGCGAGTCCGTGCCCGACAGCGCGGTGTGCAGCCCCAGCGTCGGGGCGGCCATCGCGAGCAGCAGCGCGGTCGCGGCGATGGCGGCGACGAGCGGCCGGCGCAGCGAGACGCGCAGCACCGCGTTCCAGATCCGCGACTGGCCGTCGGAGCTCTTCATGCGCCACAGCAGCGGCACCTTGCCCTTGTCGACGCGGTCGCCGAGCCAGCTCAGCATCGCCGGGATCACGGTCAGCGAGCCGAGCATCGCGGAGGCGACGACGATGATCGTCCCCAGGCCGAAGCCCATGAACGTCTTGTCGCCGGTGAGGAACATGCCGGACATCGCGATGATCACGGTCAGGCCCGACACGAGGACGGCGCGACCGGACGTCGCGGCGGCGATCTCGATCGCGTCACGTGGTGAGCGACCCGCCGCCCGCTCCTCGCGTTCACGGCGCAGGTAGAACATCGAGTAGTCGACGCCCACGGCCATGCCGATGAGCAGGATCACGGAGAAGATCGCCTCGTCGACGGGCACGAGGTGGCTCGGCAGCGCGAGCAGGCCGATGGCTGCGGCGACCGCGGTCAGCCCCAGCAGCAGCGGCAGCCCCGCCGCGACGAGCGCGCCGAACGCGACCACCAGGATCACGAGCGTGACCGGCAGCGACAGCACCTCGGCACGCTGGAAGTCCTTGTCGAAGCGGTCGGAGATGCCCTTGTTCACCGTCGCGTCGCCGAACGCCTCGACGCGCACGGACGGGTTGTCCCTGCCGAGAGCCGCGACGGCCGACTCGATCTGCGCGACCTGCGTGTCGGTGGCAGGGCCGTCCGGGTGCTCGGGCAGCTCGTAGCTGACGAGCGCGGACCTGCGGTCCTTGGAGATCAGGCCCTCGTTGCCCCTGTCGAGCGGCGAGGTGACGTCGGTGACGCCGGAAAGCGTCCTGACCTCGGCCACCGCGGCGGCGATCGCCGCTCGGAACGCCGGGTCGCCGACGGTCGCTCCATCATGACCCTGGACGAAGACGTTCTCCTCGACGGTGTCCTTCGGGAAGGCGGTGCTGATCGTCTGGTCAGCGCGCGCGGACTCACCGGTCCCGGCGGCGTTGTCGTCGAGCTGCTTCGTGCCGATCATGCCGCCGGACACGAGCGCGATGACGACGAACGCGATCCAGCCGAGGATCGCCGTGCGGCGGTGCTGGGCACTCCAGCGGCCTGCGCGAGCTGCGATCGAGTTGGGTTGCACGGGAGGGGCTCCTAGCGAGGCGGGGGCGATGCCGGGAGCCTGCTCGGACGGGGCCGGCGGGGGCAGGGGGCACGCCTGCGTCCGGGGGTTCGGGCAGCCGTAGGAGGCCTGGGTAGGCTCCCCCCGATATGAGCGTCACCGACGATCTCGCAGCCGTCCGCGAACGCACCCTGGGCCTCGTGGCGCCGCTCTCCACCGAGGACCTCGAGCGTCAGATCGACCCGCTCATGAGCCCGCTCGTCTGGGACCTGGCGCACATCGCCGCGTACGAGGACCTCTGGCTCGTGCACCGCTACGGGGGCCTCGAGCTGCTGCACGGTGAGCTCGCCGCGGTGTACGACGCGTTCGAGACGCCGCGCAGCGTGCGCGGCCAGATCGAGCTCCTCGACCACGACGGCGCGGTCGCCTACCTCGCCGACGTCAGAGAGCGGACGCTCCAGGTGCTCGACGAGCGCGGGCCGGACCCCGTGCTGCACGAGCTGGTCCTGCGCCATGAGCTCCAGCACACCGAGACGATGCTCCAGGCGATGCGTCTCGGCGGGCTGCAGACACCCGCGCTCGCCGGCCCGCCGGCGATGACCGCGCCGGCCGGATGGATCGATGTCCCCGCCGGCGATCTGCTCATGGGCGCCGACAACGGGGGCTTCTCCTACGACAACGAGCGCCCGCGCCACCCTGTTCGGGTCGACGGGTTCCGGATCTCGAGGCGTCCCGTCTCTGTCGCCGAGCTCACGGGCGACGGCGATCCCGACGCCCCGGCCGTGCACGTCTCGTGGGACGAGGCCGACGCCTTCGCCCGCGCGCGCGGCGCCCGGCTGCCGACCGAGCCCGAGTGGGAGCACGCCGCCCGGCTCGGCCTGCTCGGCGACACCGGCCTCGTCTGGGAGTGGACCTCCAGCGAGTTCACCGCCTACCCCGGCTTCGTCGCCCATCCCTACCGTGAGTACTCCGAGGTCTTCTTCGACTCGGGCTACCGCGTCCTGCGCGGCGGCGCCTGGACCACCCATCCGCGCGTCGCCGGCCACTCGTTCCGCAACTGGGACCTTCCTCAGCGGCGGCAGATCTTCGCTGGCCTCAGGCTCGTAGAAGGGAAACGATGACGACCACCGCCGTGCAGATCACCTCCCGCCTCAGGCCCGGAGACGAGCGAACCCTCGCCGAGGACGTCCTCGACGGGCTCACCCGGCCGGCGAAGGAGCTGCCCTCCAAGCACTTCTACGACGCGCACGGCTCCGAGTTGTTCGAGCGCATCACCGAGCTCCCCGAGTACTACCCCACGCGCACCGAGCGCTGGATCCTCGAGGCGATCGCCGGCCAGGTCGCCGAGCACACGGGCGCCGGCGAGCTCGTCGAGCTCGGCGCCGGCTACGCGACCAAGACGCGGGTGCTGCTCGACGCGATGGCCGCGAACGGGACGCTGCGCAGCTACGTGCCGCTCGACGTCTCCGAGGCGACCGTCCTGGCCTCCGCGGCCGAGCTCGTGCAGGAGTACCCGGGACTGCACGTCCACGGCGTCGTCGGCGACTTCGAGCGCCACCTCGACGCGCTGCCCGATCCCGCCGGCCCCCGCATCGTCGCGCTGCTCGGCGGCACCGTGGGCAACTTCCTGCCCGGCGCGCGCCGTCGGTTCCTGCGCGCGGTGCGCCGCCAGCTCGGACCCGACGACCGGCTCCTGCTGGGCACCGACCTCGTGAAGGACCCCCGGATCATCGAGGCCGCCTACGACGACAGCGAGGGCGTCACCGGCGCGTTCAACCTGAACATCCTCACGGTCTGCAATCGCGAGCTCGGCGCCGACTTCGACATCGACCTCTTCGAGCACGTCGCCTTCTACCATCGCCGCCACCAGTGGATCGAGATGCGCCTGCGGGCAGTCGACCACTGCACGGTCGATCTCAAGGCGATCGACCTGCAGGTCGCGTTCGCCGCGCGCGAGGAGATGCGCACCGAGCTCAGCGTGAAGTTCACCCGCGAGCGCCTCGAGGCCGACCTGCAGTCCGCGGGCCTGTGGCTCGACAGCTTCCACACCGACCCCGAGCGCCTGTTCGCCGTGTCCCTCTGGCGGCCTGAGGCCTAGTCCCTAGGCCGGTGCGGCGGCCGGCTCGGGCTCGGCCTGCGGCGGCGGCCAGCCCCGCATGCGCCGCCGCAGCGCGGCGTAGGCCGGGAGCCCCGGGATCGCCGGCAGGTACGACGAGATCACCTGGTAGGTGACGACGGCGACGAGGGTCAGCTCCAGGCTCACCCCGCAGGCCACGAACGCGCCGGTCATGCCGCCCTCGGTGCCGCCGACGCCGCCGGGAAGCGGGAGAAGGTTGCCCAGCTGGCCGAGGAAGTAGCAGAGCACCACGACCCCCAGCGCGGGCGGGGTCCCGAACGCACGGAACGACGCCCAGAGCGTCCCGATGTCGCCCGCCCACCACGCGATGGAGCCGAGGATCGCGACCGGTCGCCCGCGTACGATGGCGATCGCCTCCAGGAGCGCCTCACGCGCGTCGCGCACGATCGGGAGGTCGAGGTGCACCACGAACAGCAGGCCCGCGGCGAGCGTCGCGGCGCCGCCCACGCCGAGCGCCGCCATGCCGAGCGCCTGCGGGACGTCGCCCACGCCGGCGATGACGGCGATCCCGCCGAGGACCAGCGCGCCCATGTACGTCGCGTAGAGGACCATGAGGAAGGCGAGCAGGCGGTGCGCGGCGACGCGGTTGGGCATCCCCGCGCGGTGCAGGACCCAGGCGGCGAACGCGATGCCGCCCGCGCCACCCGCCGACAGCAGGCGCGTCGCCACCACGCCGGCGAGCGTCAGCTCGATGCTCGCGACGAGATCCAGGCGCGGCGCGAGCGGCGAGTGGATGATCCGCACGAGCAGGACGTAACCGGCGAACGACACGATCTCGCACGCCGCGGCGATCGCCAGCCACAGCGGGTCGCCGCTCTCGATGCGCTCCAGCAGTCCCTCGAGCTCGTCGTGGTGGGAGACGAGCAGCACGCCGGCGATCACGATGACCGCGCCCAGGAAGACGAGCTCGGCGAGGCGGCGATGCCGCTTGAGCGCCTGGAACCAGGTGTCGCGGTGCGCGATCGCGAGGCCGGCCACCAGCACGATCACGACCACCGCGCCGGCCGCGAGCACGGCGTTGCGCCCGGAGATCACTCGTACACGCTGATCTCGACGAGGTTGAGGTCCGGGTCGCGGACGTACACGCTCGTCATGGCGCCCAGCGCGCCGTCCCGGGCGACGGGCCCCTCCTCGATCTCCACGCCGGCGGCGCGCAACCCCGCCGCGATGTCGTCGATCGGCCCGTCGGCGACCAGGCAGATGTCGCCGCTGCCCAGCGTGGGGAGCGCCGCCTTCAGCGGCGGGTAGTCGTTGACCTCCGGGTGGAGGTTGAGCTTGCAGTCGCCGAAGTGCATCGCGTGCCGGTCGCCGGTCACGACGTGGCGCATGCCCAGAACGCGCTCGTAGAAGTCGATCGTCGCGTCGAGGTCGGCGACCGTCAGCACGACGTGGTCGATGCGCCTCAGCCGCACGTCTAGGCGAGCTTCATGACGATCATCACGGCCTGGATGCTACGCCGGGTGCTGGCCACACCTTCGGCCGGGAGGTGCCTCCGAGGCCGGCGCGCCAGCTTCGCGGGAGGTTGTCCGCATGCCCCCGACCAGCACCGATCTCATCCTGATGCCGGTGACGCGGTTCGACCGCGAGCGGCTCGCCGATGCGTTCGAGCGCATGAGCGGGCAGTCGCGCTACCAGCGGTTCCTGCACCCCAAGCCGACGCTCAGCGACGCGGAGCTCGACTACTTCACGGACATCGACCACCGGATGCACGACGCGATCGCGGCGGTGCACCCGAGCGACGGCTCGTTCGTCGGCGTCGCCCGGTACGCCCTGCTCGACGACCGGGCGATGACCGCCGACGTGGGGTTCTTCGTCGTCGACGACTGGCACGGTCGTGGCGTCGGCACGATGCTGCTCCGCGCGCTGGTGCCCCGCGCGGCGGACAACGGCATCCACACCCTGGTCGCGCTGACGCTGCACGACAACGCGCGGGCGCGCGCCGTGCTCAAGGGCCTCGAGTTCCGCAAGGTGGGCTCGAGCCACGGCGTCGCCGAGATGCACCTCCAACTGCGCGGTCCCGTCGCGATGGCGGCCTAGCTCCCATGCAGGAGATCAGCACCCCCCGCCTCCTCATCCGGCCGGTGTCCGGCGCGGACCGTGCGTTGCTGGCGGACCTGTTCGAGCGGTTGAGCCCGCAGTCGCGCTATCTGCGCTTCCACACCCCGACGCCGCGGGTCGACCCGTCCGAGCTCGTCCGCCTGATCGAGGTCGACGGACGCACGCACGTGACGCTCGCGGCCGTCGACCCACGTGACGGGTCCTTCGCAGGAGTCGCCCAGTACGCGCCTGCCGGGGACGGCAGCACGGACGTCGCGTTCGCCGTGGCGGACGAGTGGCAGCGCCGCGGCGTGGGCACGATGCTCGCGCTCGCCCTGCTGCGCCGAGCGGCGGCGAACCGCCGGCAGCGCCTCGTCGCGATGACGCTGGGCGAGAACCGCGCGGCCCGCGCCCTCCTCAAGCGCATCGGCTTCGGCGTCACGTCGCGCGGCGGCGGAACCGTGGACTGGGGCCTGGACCTCAGGCTGCCGGCCGCGGTGTGACGCCCGGAGCGCCGCTCCGCTAGACGCTATGGGCCTCGGTTGTTGCTGGGGCGTTGACGTAGGCAGGCCGGACCCGTTCGCATGTTCGAGGGTTTGTCTGGCCGGAGCTTGGGGCTCTGGCTGACCTCAGGCGAAGGAGGGTCCGGCCTTGTCCGGGACGATGACATGGGTGGGCTTGGACGTCCACGCGCGATCGACGCATGGGGCGGCGATCAACACGCTGACTGGTGAGCTGTCGCGGGCGCGTTTCGGCGCTGGCGTCGAGCCGGTGATCGATTGGCTCGGGCGGCTCGACGGCCCGGTCCGGGCGGTCTATGAGGCCGGGCCGACCGGGTTCGGGCTGGCGCGCGCGGCCGAGCGGGCGGGGATCGAGGTCGAGGTCTGCGCGCCGGGCAAGACGCCGCAGGGCGGCCGTCTGATCGGGTCAAGACCGATCGCAAGGACGCCGAGCTGTTGGCACGGTTGCTGCTGGCCGGGCAGCTGCGCGCGATCGAGGTGCCGCCGGACTGGCTTGAGGCCTGCCGGCATCTGGCGCGCGCCCGCGAGAGCGTCCGGGCTGATCTGGGCCGCGCCCGCCACCGCGTCTCCAAGTTGCTGCTCGTCGAGGGCCGCGTCTATTGCCGAGCCGACGACCTGGAACGAGCGTCACCGCCGCTGGCTCGGGCGCCAGCAGTTCGATCAGGGCGCGACCGAGCTGGCGTTCATCGACGCGCTGGCCGCCGTCGACGGGCTGACCGCGCGGCGCCAGGCGCTGGATGAACGGTTCTCGCGGATCGCCGAGGATGAGCGGCTCTGGCCGACGGTCGCGCGGCTGCGCGCGTTTCGCGGGATCGACACGTTGACGGCGCTGATGCTGCATCTCGAGCTCGGCGGCGACTGGGCCCGGTTCTCCTCGCCGCGCAGGCTGTCGGCCTGGCTGGGGTTGACGCCGACGCTCGAGCAGTCCGGCCAGTCCAAGACGCAGGGGTCGATCACCAAGACCGGGCCGGCGATCGCGCGCCGGCTGCTGGTCGAGTCGGCCTGGCACTACGCTCGGCCGCCCAGGATCGGTGCGACGCTCAGAAACCGCCAGGCCGGTCAGCCCGATCACGTCCTGCAGATCGCTTGGCGCGCCCAGCACCGCCTGCATCGCGTCCACCACGACCTGCGCGAGCGCGGCAAGCCCGGCAACGTCGCGACCGTCGCCGTCGCGCGCCAGCTCGCCGGGTTCTGCTGGGCCGCGGCGACCGCGCCATGACCTAGGTCGGCTCGTTCAGCGACCTCGGCTCAACGCTCGGCGCCGGGCCACCGGTCGGGCGGCACGCGCGACGGCTCTATGAGCAGCCCTCACCGGCCACGCCCGTTCCTAGACAGCGCACGCCGCCCCTCGAAACCAGCGCCCTGGGCAACCACAAGGTCACGCCCGCATCATCAGACTGAACGCCACCGCGTCCGCAGACGCGCCCGGCACCCAGCCACGAGCCCAACTTCACCCGCCGGCCGTCAAGCAGGCGCCGCTCACCGCTGCCCACTTGACAAACCAACGCCCATATCAGAGCCCCAGCTCCCGGACCCCGAGCTCGTCGGCGCCCAGGTGGTGCGCCAGCTCGTGGCGCACGGTGACCGTGACCTGGTGGCGCAGCAGGTCGGGGTCGTGGCCGAAGTCGCGGCGCAGGGTGTCGCGGAAGATGAGGATCTTGTCCGGGATGTCGTCCCGGGCGACGCCGTCGCCGTGGTACAGCCCGTAGGCCTTGTGGCGCCGGCCGCCGTCGGAGATGACGACCGCGACGTTGCGTCCCAGCGCGCGCTGCAGCAGGTCGGGCAGCTCGTCGAGCGCCTCGCGGACGAGCTCCTCGAAGTCCTCGTCGTCCAGAGGGTCGAGATCGGCGAACTCCATCTCGTCGGGTTCGGCCGCGGTGCCGTCGCGCGCGAGGCGCTCGGCGCGCTCGACGACGCGCTCGAAGTCCTCCTCGCTCTCGGGCTCCTGCCACCCGGCCATCCGCACGCCCAGCGCGCCCATCGCGCCGCCGATGCCGAAGATGACGAGCACGGCGAGCGCCACGCCCTGGATGAACCGGATGGGCGTCGAATCGCTGAAGCCCGCGAGCGCGGCGATCACCGCGAGCCCGGCGGACAGCGCGACGGCGGCGGACAGCAGGATGCGCCTGGTGTTCACAGGCTCCTCGCGATCACGACCCGCTGGATCTCGTTGGTGCCCTCGTAGATCTGGGTGATCTTCGCGTCGCGCATCATCCGCTCCACGGGATACTCGGTCACGTAGCCGTACCCGCCCAGCACCTGCACCGCATCGACGGTGACGGCCATGGCGGTGTCGCTCGCGAAGAGCTTGGCCATCGCGGAGTACTTGCCGAGGTCGGGCTCGCCGCGGTCGGCCTTGGCGCACGCCTTGTAGAGCAGCTCGCGGGCGGCGGCGGTCCGTGTCTCCATGTCCGCCAGCTTGAACTGCAGGCCCTGGAACGACGCGATCGGCTGGCCGAACTGACGACGCTCCTTCGCGTAGGCGACCGCGTAGTCGGTCGCGCCCTGCGCGATGCCGAGCGCCTGCGCCGCGACGCCGAGGCGGGAGTGGTCGAGCGTCGACAGCGCGACCGACAGGCCCTTGCCCTCGGTGCCGATGAGGTTCGCTGCGGGGATGCGGACGTCGTCGAAGATCGGCTGACCGGTCGGCGAGCCGCGGATGCCGAGCTTGTGCTCGAGCTTGCCGACGCTGAAGCCCGGCCGGTCGGCCTCGACGACGAACGCGCTCAGCCGCCGCGACTCGCGGTCGGTGACGGCGAAGACGATGTAGAAGTCCGCGATCCCGAGATTGGAGATCCAGTTCTTCGTCCCGGTGATGACCCACTCGTCGCCGTCACGGACGGCACGGGTGGTCATGCCCGCGGGATCGGACCCCGCCTCGGGCTCCGACAGCGCGAACGCCGGTGCCCACTCGCCCGTCGCGCAGCGGGGCAGGAAGCGCGCCTGCAGCTCGGGCGAGCCGTGCAGGCGGATCGGCAGGGTGCCGAGCTCCTGGAGCATCAGCATGAGCGCGGTCGACGCGCACGCCTTCGAGACCTCCTCGATGGCGATGTTCAGCATGAGCGCGCCGGTGCCGGTGCCACCGTGCTCGGTCGAGAACGGCAGGCCGAACAGGTCGTGCTCGGCGAAGAGCTTGCGCAGGTCCCACGGGTACTCGGCCTTCGCGTCGATCTCCGCGGCGCGGGGCGCGACCTGCTCGCGGACGATCTGGCGGATGGCATCGCGGAACTCCACGAACTCCGCAGGCAGGTCGTACAGATCGACGGGGACGGTCGACGACATGGACGAAGCGTACCTTCGCACGCGCGCCCATCATCCGTCCGACCCGTTCGGGTGGTGCGCAGGCAAGTCCGGGCTGACTATCATGCGCCGTGCCCTTCAGGATCCGGTGCATCGGCGCCCTGGCCGCCGCGGCTTTGCTGGTCGGCCCTGCAGCTGCCCGCGCGGTGACGCTCACCGAGTTCGACATCGAGCCCGGCGCGCCCGCGGGGACGCACCGCCCCGCGGCGATCCGTCCCGGCCCGGACGCCACGCTCTGGTACGCCGACCAGGGCAGCGCACGCGGCGTCGGACGCGCGACGGTCTTCGGAGAGCGGCTGCCGGCGTTCGGGGACGGCACCCTGCTGCCGGTCGACGTCCTCCCGGGGCAGGCGTTGGCGACCTCCTCCACCGGCCTCAGCACGGCCAGGCTCGGCATCGCGACGCCGGTCGCGGGCACGCTCGGCGCGAGCGGCATCACGCTCGACGCCGCCGGCGAGGTCGTCTACTCCTACGGCGCGAGCACGAGCGCCGCGGTGTGCAAGGCGCCGGCTGCATGCGGCTCCGTGGCGGGCGTCCCCGGCGGCGCGACCGAGTTGATCCTCGGGCCGGACGGGCGCGTCTGGGGCGTCGCCCCCGGCGCCGACGCCGTCATCAGCTACGCCTCGTCGGCCGGCGCCACGCCGAGCGATGGGCGCCTCGTCCAGCTGCCCGTCGGCTCCTACCCCTACGGACTGACGGCCGGCGCGGACGGCAACGTGTGGGTCACCGCGCTCACCGGCGACCGCGTCGACCGGATCACGACGGGCGGCCAGCGCACGCCCTTCCCGCTGCCGGCCGGCACGCAGCCGCACGGGATCACGAGCGGCCCCGACGGCGCGCTGTGGATCGCGGGCGGCAACGGGACGGTCCTGCGGATGAGCACCGCCGGTCAGGTCACGGGCACCTTCACGACGGCCTCGGCGCAGTCGGTCCCCTCCGGGATCACGGTGGGACCGGACGGCGCGATCTGGTTCACCGAGCTCAACGCAGGGAAGCTGGGGAAGATCACGCTGGACCCGATCACCCCCGGGTCCGGCGGCACTCCCGACGGTCGCACGCCCGGCGGCGCGACCGGGGGGACGATCCGCGACACGGCCAGGCCGCGCTTCCTGCGCAGCCCGGCGTTCAGCCCGTCGAGCGTCCGGCTGGGCCGCGACGCCAAGCTCGTCGTCGCCCTGTCAGAGCCCGCGCGGCTGCGCATCGCCCTCGGTCGCAGGACCACCGGGCGTCGCGTGGGCGGCGCCTGCGTGAAGGCGACCGGCGCCAACCGCCGCCGCGCGTCGTGCGCCCGCTATCCCACGTCAAGGACGCTGACCAGGACCGGCGTCTCCGGCGCAACCGCCATCGCGATCGCCACCCGCGGCCTGCGCACCGGCACCTACCGCGCGACCGTCACGGCCACCGACCCCGCAGGCAACACCAGCGCCCTCGCCCGGGCGACCCTCACCACGACCCGGAGTCACTGATGCGCCGCATCCTCCTTGCTGCCCTGCTCGCCTCCCTCGTCCTCCCCGCGGCTGCTCACGCGGTCACCATCACCGAGTTCGACGTCGCGCCCGGCGGCCCGTCCGAGCAGCATCTCCCGTACCGGATCCACGCCTGGCCGGACGGCAACCTCCACTACGCAGACCAGGGGACGAGCCCGTCGATCGGGCGCATCAGCCCGGCGGGCGAGCGGCTGGCGCCGGAGAGCATCGCGGGCGGGGCCGGGGCCGCCCCGTCCGATCTCATCCCCGTCGGGCAGGCGACGCGGTTCACCTCCTCCAGCGGCCTCCTGCTCTACAACCCCCAGAGCGGGTTGACGTTCCCGATCGACGTCAACGGCCCGAGCGTCGCCGTGGCCGTCGACGCGACAGGCGCGGAGGTCCACGACCGCGTGTCCGGCGGCACGACGCAGCTGTGCCTGAGCGCGAACCAGTGCACGATCATCGGCGGCACCGGACCGGTCAGCGAGCTGCAGCTCGGCCCGGACGGCCGCCTCTGGGGCGTCCAGACGAACGCCGACCGCGTCATCCGCGTGGTCCCGGGAACCACGACCGTCGACCTCGCCGTGCCGCTGCCCGTGAGCTCGCTCGCGGAGTACCTGACGGCCGGCCCCGACGGCAACATCTGGGTCACCGCCTCCCTGGCCGACGCTGTCGACCGCATCACACCCGCCGGCATCCGGACCCGTTTCCCGCTCCCTCAGGGCACAGGGCCGGAGGAGATCGTGGCTGGACCCGACGGCGCGCTGTGGATCGCCGGATCCGGCTCCAGCACCGTCGTGCGGATGACAGCGGACGGGGCGGTCACGAACGTGTTCCCCACGCCCACGCCCAACGCCCAGCCGATCGGCATGGCCGTCGGACCGGACGGGGCGATCTGGTTCACCGAGTCCACCGTGGACAAGATCGGCCGGCTCGTGCTCGATCCGATCTCGGCCGCCGGGCGAGGAGGCGCTGGAGGAGGGGGCACTGCAGGCGTCCGCGACACCGTGGCCCCGCGCGTGACCGGCACGCCTCGATTCGATCCCGCGCGCGTGCGGACCGGGCGCAGCACGACCCTGCGCGTCACCCTCTCCGAGCCGGCGAAGCTGAGGATCACCATCGCGAGGAAGGCGCGCGGGCGACGCGTCGATGGCCGCTGCATGCGGCCCACGGCGCGCAACCGCAAGCGACCGTCGTGCACCCGCTACGTCACCGCCACGACGCTGAACCGGAACGGGATCCAGGGCGCGAACGCCATCACCGTCAGCGCCCGCGGCCTCTCGCGCGGCACCTATCGCGCGACGATCGCCGTCACCGATCCGGCCGGCAACACCGCACGTGCGATCCGCGTCGCCTTCACGGTGGTCGCCCGCTAGCGCCCCTTCGGCGTGAGCAGCCCGCGGTCGAAGCCGGTGGCGACCGCCGCAGCGCGGTCGTTCACGCCGAGCTTGGCGTAGATGTGGAGGAGGTGCGTCTTCACGGTTGCCTCGCTGATGAACAGGCGCTTGGCCGCCTCCCGGTTCGTGGTGCCGCGGGCAACGAGCTCGAGGATCTCCAGCTCGCGCGGGCTCAGGTCGTCGGTTCCGTCGCGGGTCGGCCTGCGGACCCGCCCGAGCACCCGGCTGGCCACCGAGGGGGACAGCACGGACTCGCCCCGCGCCGCGGCGCGCACCGCGCGCAGCAGCTCGGTCCGCGGGGCGTCCTTGAGCAGGTAGCCGGTCGCGCCGGCCTGGATCGCCGGGAGCACGTCGGCGTCGGTGTCGTACGTCGTCAGCACCAGCACCCGCGCCGCCAGGCCGCGACGCGCGATCTCGGCGATCGCGCTGAGGCCGTCGGTCCCGGGCATGCGCAGGTCCATCAACACGACGTCGGGCACAAGGCGCTCGGCGAGGTCGACCGCCTGCGCCCCGTCGGCGGCCTGCCCGACGACCTCGAAGTCGGGGTCGCTCTCGAAGATGCCGCTGAGCCCGTCGCGCACGACCGGGTGGTCGTCGGCGATGAGCAGTCGGATGGGTGCCGTCACGCCGGCACGCTCACCGAGATCGCCGTGCCGCCGCCCGGCTCGGACTCGATCGTCAGCCTGCCCTGGATCAGCCCGACGCGCTGGCGCATGCCGAGCAGCCCGAACCCGCCATCGTCGTGGCCCTCGGCGTGCCCGTTGACGTGGAAGCCGATGCCGTCGTCGCGCACGTCCAGCGTGACGACGTCGTCCATGTAGGAGAGCGTCAGCCCGACCCGCTCGGCGGAAGCGTGCTTGGCCACGTTCGCGAGCGCCTCCTGCGCCGCGCGCAGCAGCGTGACCTCGACGTCCGGGGGCAGCGGGCGCGTCTCCCCCGTCGTCGTGACGTCCGCCCGCACGCCCTGCAGCTCGCTCCAGCGCCGCGCCTCCGCCGCCAGCGCGTCGGCGAGCCGCGCGTCCTCCAGCGGCTCGGGCCGCATCGCGTGCACCGACCGCCGCGCCGCCGTGAGGCTCTCGCGCGCGAGGTCGCGGGCGGCGTCGAGGTGCCGGCGCCAGTCGCCGGTGTCGCGCGCCTGCTCGGCCGCCTCGAGCTGGGTGATGATCCCCGCCAGGCCCTGTGCAAGCGTGTCGTGCAGCTCCCGGGCCATGCGCTGGCGCTCGTCGACGACGCCGTCCTCGCGGGCTCGCGCGACGAGCTGCTCCTGCAGCGCCTCGTTCTCGCGCAGCGACGCCTCCAGCTCCTCGACGAGCTGCGCGCGCCGCTGATGGCCGCGGTCGCCGACGTAGGCGAAGAACATGATCGTGCTGGCGACGGCGACGTTCACGACGATGATCAGTCCGTAGATGACGAAGGAGCCCGCGCTGCCGTCGGGCAGTCCGCCGTTCTGCGACGTCGCCGTCACCACGGCGACGGCGACCACGCCCAGCGGCCAGACGCGCTCGGGCAGCAGGACGACCGCGAAGTAGCCGGTGAACGTGAAGAACCCGTACCACGGAGCGATGATCACGAGCGCGGCCATGAGCGGGATCAGACCCGCGAAGTAGGCGAGCATCAGGGAGCTGCGCTCGCGCCACGCGGGATGCAGGACCGTCCACCACAGCATCCACGCGGCCGTCGCGACGGAGAGGACCGTGAGCACCCAGAGCGGCGCCTGCAGCTCTGACTCGCCGAGCAGGAACGACACGCCCAGGCAGACCGTCAGCAGGACGAACGGAAGCGTGCCGAGGACGCCGGCCTCCCGTTGCTCCCACTGCTCGAGCCGCAGTTCCTTCATGCTCGGCGTCACTCCCAGCGAAAGAGCCTAGTCGCCAGCAGCGAGGCCACGATCGCGTAGCCGAGCAGCACCAGCAGGTGCTTGGCATCAGGGAACGCGCCCGCCATCGCGTCCTCCAGCGCCCCCACGCCCGCGCCGACGGGCGTCCAGTCGCTGATCGCCCGCAGCGTGTCGCCCATCGCGGCGCGCGGGATCCAGAGCCCTGCGAAGAACATGAGCGGGAACCACGTGAGGGTGCCCATGACGTTGGCCGTCCTCGCGCTGGGCGCGACGGAGGCGATGCACAGCCCGAACGCGGACAGGGCTGCGGCGGTCAGCACGAACGCCAGCGCGAAGCCCAGCCCCTGCCCAGGCAGCGACACGCCGAACGCGAGCGCCGCCACGACGAGCACGATGACGACGGCACCGACGGCCACGACGCCGTTGACGCTCAGCTGCGCCGCCAGCAGGCGCCACGGCGCCACGGGCGTCGTGCCGAGGCGCTTGAGCACCCCGCGCTCGCGGTAGGTGGCCATCGCGGTCGGGAGCACGCTGATGCCGAGCATCGCGAGGTTGAACGCGACCAGGATCGGCACGTAGGTCTGGATCAGACTCAGTCCGCCGAGGTCGGCGTCCGGCCCACTGGACGCCAGTCCCATGACGACGAGCAGGGCGAGTGGGAACGCGAACCCGAACGCGAGCACCAGCGGCTCGCGCCGCAGCATGCGCCATTCGGTGACGGCGAGACGGGCGGTGGCGGTCATGCTGCCTCCTCGGCGGTCGCGGGGACGCGGCCCGTCAGCGCGACGAACGCGTCCTCCAGGGTGGCCTGCTCCACGCGCAGGCGCTCGGGGAAGATGCCCTCGCTGGCCAGCGCGGCGGTCACCGCGGCGAGGGCGTCCGCGGTGCCGGCGACGACGACGTCCTCGCCGTCGCGGCGCACGTCGGTGACCTGCGGCAGCTCGGCGAGGATCCGGTCGTCCACGTCCGGCCGCGGCGTGAACCGCAGCACCTGGCCGGCCTGGACCGCCGAGACCAGCTCGTCTGGCGTGCCGAGCGCGACGACGCGCCCCGCATCGACGACCGCCACGCGGTCGCAGAGCCGCTCGGCCTCCTCCATGGAGTGCGTGACGAGCACGATCGTGACGCCGCGGTCGCGGACGCGCTCTATGAGCGCCCAGGTGTCGCGCCGGGCGCTGGGGTCCAGGCCCGTGGTCAGCTCGTCCAGCACCGCGATGCGCGGGTTGCCGACGAGCGCGAGAGCGATCGAGAGCTTCTGGCGCTGGCCACCCGACAGCTTGGCGAACGGCCGGTCGCCGAGCCCGTCGAGCCCGAGGGCCGCCGTGAGCTCACCGGTGTCGGCCGGCGCGGGGTAGAAGGAGGAGAAGAGCTCGAGGGCCTCGCCGACGCGCAGCCGGTCGGGCAGCTCGGCCTCCTGGAGCTGCACGCCCACGAGCTCGCGCAGCGGGGCGGGGTCCGTCGCGGGATCGTGGCCGAGCACGCTGACGCTGCCGCCATCGCGGGGCCGCAGCCCCTCGATGCACTCGACGGTGGTGGTCTTGCCGGCGCCGTTGGGGCCGAGGATCCCGAAGATCTCGCCCTCCTCCACGGCGAACGACACGTCCCGGACGGCCACGCGCTCTCCGTAGCGCTTGTGCAGGTTGTCGACCTCGATGACGCTCATGGGTGAAGCGTGATCGCGAGAGCCCACCCGCACATCGCCCAGCCGGTCAGATCTGACCATCCACCGGATGGTTGATCCCTCGGTAGTGTCGGCCTACCCGTGACGATCGCCTCCCAGGACAAGGATCTCCTGTGGTTCCTCGCCGAGGGGACGGCAGGAACGGTCGGCGAGGAGTTCTTCCAGCGCCTCGTCGAGCACACCGCGCTCGCGTTCCGCGCGGAGGTGGCGTTCGTGGCCGAGATCGTGCCCGAGGACCACGAGTACGCGCGCTTCCTCGCCTGCTGGGAGGGCGGCCGGCTGTCCGCGCCGCTGGAGTACTGCCTGGAGGGGACGCCCTGCGCCGAGGTGTCCACGACCGACGTCGTCTCCTACCCGAGCGGCGTGCGACAGCGCTTCCCGCAGGACGAGATGGTGATCGACCTCGGCCTCGACGGCTACCTCGCCGTCCCGCTGCGCGGCTTCGACGGCGCGCACATCGGCCATCTCGGCGTGCTGTCGCGCGCGCCGCTGTACCCCGACGAGGAGAAGCTGGCCGCGCTGAGGATCTTCGCCGCGCGTGCGTCCGCCGAGCTCGAGGGGCGCCGGCACGAGGCACGGCTGCGCTCGCTCATCGACGAGCAGGCCGCGCTGCGCCGGGTCGCGACGCTCGTGGCGGCCGAGGCGCCGCAGCAGGAGGTCCTCGACGCCGTCGTGCGCGAGGTCGCACAGCTCATGCGCACGGACACATCGGGCCTGCTGCGCCTGGACGGCGACCAGGTGACGATCGTGTCCGGGGCGTCGTCGGACCCGGACTCCCCCGTGCCCGTCGGCCTGAGCGCGCACATCGACCGCTTCTCAGCGACGAAGGACGCGCTGATCGGCGGGCGACCCGCGCGGTCGGACGCGGCCCGCCTCGGCTCCCATGAGCGCACGCCAGAGCTTCGCCGCATGGGCCTGCAGTCGGCGGTCGCCGCCCCGATCACGGTCGCCGGGCGCGTGTGGGGCGCGATCGCGATCGCCCGCCGCACCCAGGAGCCCCTGCCGCAGACGACCGAGACGCGCCTCGGCGACTTCGCCGAGCTGGCCGCCCAGGCGATCTCCAACGCGGAGACGCGCGAGCAGCTCGCCGCCTCACGTGCGCGCATCGTCAAGGCCGGTGACGAGGAGCGCAAGCGCATCGAGCGCAACCTCCACGACGGCGCCCAGCAGCGCCTCGTCGCCCTCGCGCTGTCGCTGCGCATGGCGCAGAGCGCGCTCGCCGGCGATCCGCACGCGACCGCGCTGCTCACACAGGCGTCGGGTGAGCTGCAGCTCACCTTGGAGGAGCTGCGCGAGCTCGCGCGCGGCATCCACCCCGCCGTGCTCAGCGACCGCGGGCTCGCCGCTGCGCTCGAGGCGCTGGCCGGCCGGTGCGTCGTCCCCGTCGACCTCACGCTGCCCGCGGAGCGGCTGCCCGACCAGGTGGAGGCGACCGCCTACTACCTCGTCGCCGAGTCGCTGACGAACATCGCGAAGTACGCGCAGGCGTCCTCGGCCGTGGTGACGGTGGTGTGCGACGGCGACTGGGTGCACGTCGAGGTGCGCGACGACGGCATCGGCGGCGCGGACATCGAGCGCGGAACCGGTCTGCGCGGTCTTGCCGACCGCGTCGACGCCCTCCACGGGACGCTGCGGATCGAGAGCCCCGCCGGCGGCGGGACGCTGGTCGCGGCGAGCATCCCCGTCTAGTCTGCCGCCGATGGAGGAGGTCGTCGCCTACGACCGCGACCGGCACGTCGCGGTCATCACCCTGCGCAGGCCTGATCGGCTGAACGCGATCGACGCCGCGGTCAACCGTGGGCTCGTCGACGCGGTGCGCCGCCTGGACGCCGACCCCGAGGCGCGCGTCGGCGTGCTGCGCGGGCAGGGACGCGCGTTCTGCGCCGGTGCCGACCTCGCCACCGTCGCCGAGGGCGGCGGCGAGGCGCTGGGCGACGCCGAGGACTCCTTCGCCGGCTTCGTGAGCATGCCGCGGGCCAAGCCGATCGTCGCCTCCGTGCACGGCTACGCGCTGGCCGGCGGCCTGGAGCTCGCCCTCGCGTGCGACGTCGTCGTCGCGGCGGCTGGGACGCAGTTCGGCCTGCCGGAGGTCACGCGCGGGCTGGTGGCCGCGGCGGGCGGGGCGATCCGCCTCCCCCGTCTCGTCCCGGAGAAGCGCGCGCTTGAGATCATCCTGACCGGCCGCCGCTTCGACGCCGACGAGGCGCTCGCGCTCGGGCTCGTCAGCCGGGTGGTCGCCGACGAGGACCTTGCGACGGCGACGCGCGAGCTGGCCGACGCCATCGCCGCCAACGCGCCCGCCGCGGTGCGCGAGAGCCTCGCGCTCGTGCGCGCGACGCGCGGCATGACCGAGCCCGAGGCATGGGAGCGCAGCGCCGACGCCTGGCGCAGCGTGCTGACCACCGCCGATGCGCGCGAGGGGGCCGAGGCGTTCCTCGAGCGCCGCGAACCGCGCTGGAGCGGCGCATGACCGTCGGCGACATCCTGCGCCGCGCCGCCGCGCGCGTCCCCGACCGCCTCGCGCTCGTCGACGCGAACACGCCCGAGGGGCAGCGCTGGACGTTCGCGGAGCTGCTCGCCGAGTGCGAGCTCGTCGCCCGCGGGCTGCTCGCCCGCTTCGAGCCCGGCGAGCGCGTCGCCGCGTGCACGCCCAACCGTCCCGAGCTCGTGCTGCTGCAGTTCGGCACGGCGCTGGCGGGCCTCACGCTCGTTCCCGTCAACCCGCTCCTGCGCCGCGGGGAGCTCGGCTTCGTCCTGCGTCAGTCCGGCGCCGCCGGCATCCTCGTCGCCGAGGAGCACCGCGGGCACCGCCTGGCCGACTCCGTGCACAAGCTCGGCAGCGAGCTGCCCGCGCTGCGCGAGACGATCGTCCCCGGCGACGGCTGGGAGGAGCTGCGCAGCGGCGCGTCGGGGACGCCGCTCCCCGCCGTCGGTCCCGACACGCTCGGCCAGGTCCAGTACACGTCGGGCACGACCGGCCACCCCAAGGGCGTCCTCATCACGCACCGCGGGATGGTGCTGACCGCGGAGGCGTTCGCCGAGCGCGAGCACGTCACCGACGGCGCCGCCTGGATCAACCCGATGCCGCTCTTCCACACGGCCGGCAACGTCCTGGGCACGCTCGGAGCCGCGTGGGCGTGCGCGCCGCACGTCGCGCTCGCCTACACCCCCGAGCGCACGCTGGCCGCGCTCGCCGAGCACCGCGCGGGGATGCTGTCCGCCGCGCCCACCCTCCTGCACGGGATCCTCGAGCACCCGGACTTCGCGAGCATCGACACGGAGGCGCTCGAGGTCGTCATGACCGGCGGATCGACCGTCGAGCCCTCGTTCGTGCGCCGCGTGGAGGCAGGCTTCGGCGCGAAGCTCAGCATCACATTCGGCATGACCGAGACGTGCGGCGCGGCGTTCGTGACCTCGCCCGACGACACCGAGGCCGACCGCGAGACGACCGTCGGCCGTGCCCTGCCGCACACCGAGGTGCGCATCGCCGAGACCGGCGAGCTGTGCCTCCGCGGCCCGCGGGTGACGCGCGGCTACAACGACCTGCCGGAGGAGACCGCCCGCGCCATCGACGCCGAAGGCTGGCTGCACACCGGCGACCTCGCGTCGATGGACGACCGCGGCTACGTGCGCGTCGAGGGCCGCCTGAAGGACATGATCAAGCGCGGCGGGGAGAACATCGCGCCCGCCGAGGTCGAGGCCTGCCTGGCCGAGCATCCCGCCGTGGCGGAGGCGGTCGTCGTCGGCCTGCCCGACGATCGCTGGGGCGAGGTGGTCGTCGCGTACGTCCGCCCGACCGCCGAGACGCCCGACGTCGCCGAGCTCGTCGCCCACTGCCGCGAGCATCTGGCGTCGTTCAAGCTCCCGCGCCGCTGGGCGTTCGTCGAGACGTTGCCGCTCACCGCGTCGGGCAAGATCCGCCGCAACGAGCTGCGCGACCGGGCGGCGTCCGATCCCGACGCGCTCATCAGCGCCTCTTGACCGAGCGCGAGCGCCTCGACGCCGCGACGGCGGACCTCGACCCGCCGCTCGCGCTCCTCGACCTCGACGCGTTCGACGCCAACGCCGCCGACATGGAGCGCCGCGCCGGCGGCACGCCGATCCGCCTGGCGACCAAGTCGGTGCGCTGCCTGGACCTCGTCCGGCGCGCCCTGACCCGGCCGGGGTTCGCGGGTCTCCTCGCCTTCACCCTGCCCGAGGCGCTGTGGCTCCACGGGCACGGCGTCAGCGACGACATCCTCGTCGCGTACCCCACGGTCGACCGCGGTGCGCTGGCCCGGCTCGCCGCCGACCCGGCGGCCGCGGCGGCCATCACGCTGCTCGTCGACGACACGGCGCAGCTCGACCTCCTGCCCGGTGGTGAGCGGATCCGGGTCTGCCTCGAGCTGGACGCGAGCTGGCGCCCGCACCCGCGGGTCCACGTCGGCGCGCGGCGATCGCCCGTCCACACCCCGCACCAGGCGGCCGCGCTCGCCGCGCAGATCGCAGCGCGTCCCAACATCCAGCTCGTGGGCGTCATGGCCTACGAGGCGCAGGTGGCCGGCGTCGGCGACCGCCCGCCGGGCAACCCGCTGCGCGGCGCCGCCGTCACCGCGATGCAGCGCGCGTCGCTCACGGAGCTGTCCGAGCGCAGGGCCGCGGCGGTCGCGGCGGTGCGGGGGGTCGCGCCGCTGCGCTTCGTCAACGCGGGTGGGACCGGGTCGCTGGAGCGTGTCGCGCACGATCCCGACGTCACCGAGCTCTCCGGCGGCTCCGGCCTGCTCGGCCCCACGCTCTTCGACGGCTATCGCGGCTTCCGCCCGGCGCCCGCGGCGCTGTTCGCGCTGCCGGTCGTGCGTCGTCCCGGCCCGCCCGACGTCGTCACCGTCCTGGGCGGCGGCTACGTGGCATCCGGCTCGCCCGGGCGCGACCGCCTGCCCTCCGTGCACCAGCCGGCCGGGCTGCGCCTGCTGCGGGCCGAGGGCGCGGGCGAGGTCCAGACGCCGCTGCGGGGTTCGGCGGCCCGTGAGCTGCGCATCGGGGACCGCGTCTGGCTGCGCCACGCGAAGGCGGGCGAGCTCTGTGAGCGGTTTGCGTGCCTCCATCTGCTCCGCGGAAGTAGGCTCGTGGGCGCCGCGGCCACCTACCGCGGCCAGGGACAGACGTTCCTCTGAAAGGAGCTTCGAGATGGCGAAGACCGCGATTCTCGCGACCGCGCGCACCCCGTTCGGCAAGATGGGTGGCGTCCTGAAGGCTGTCGACGCCACCGAGCTTGGCGGGACGGCGATCCGTGGCGCGCTCGAGCGTGCCGAGATGGCACCCGAGCAGGTGCAGGGCGTCGTGATGGGGCAGGTGCTGCAGGCCGGTCAGGGCCAGGTGCCATCGCGCCAGGCGCAGATCAAGGGCGGCATCCCCAAGGAGGTCCCGTCGGAGACCGTCAACAAGGTCTGCGCATCGGGCATCCGCGCCGTCGGCATCATCGACCAGGCCATCCGCGCCGGTGACCTCGAGGTGGGCGTGGCGGGCGGCATGGAGTCGATGTCCAACGCGCCCTACCTGCTCCCCGGCGCGCGCTTCGGCTTCCGCATGGGCGACGTCCAGGCGCTCGACGCGATGATGCACGACGGCCTCACCAACCCGTTCACGGGCAAGGGGATGGGCGAGGAAGCCGACGTGGTCGCCGCCGAGTTCGAGATGACCCGCGCGGACATGGACGCGTTCGCGCTGCGCAGCCACCGCCTCGCGATCGAGGCGACCGACGAGGGCCGACTGCCCGAGGAGATCGTCTCCGTGACCGTCAAGTCCCGCAAGAGCGAGGACACGATCGAGGTCGACGAGGCGCCGCGCCGTGACGCGACGCTGGAGCGGCTCGCGTCGCTGCGGGGCGCGTTCAGCAAGGACGGCACCCACACCGCCGGCAACAGCCCGGGCGTCAACGACGGTGCCGGTGCGCTCGTGCTCTCCTCCGACGAGTGGGCGAAGGCCAACGGCCGCACGCCGTTGGCGACGATCCTCGGCCAGGCCGCCGTCGCCGACCAGTACCAGTACCTCGCCCGCACGCCCGCGAACGCGGCCAAGCTCGCGCTCGACCGGCTGGGCATCGCCCCTGGCGACATCGACCTGTGGGAGATCAACGAGGCGTTCGCCTCCGTCGCGCTGAACTCGATGCGGATGCTCGGCGTCAGCGAGGACAAGGTGAACGTCAACGGCGGGGCGATCGCGCTCGGCCACCCGATCGGCGCCAGCGGCGCGCGCATCCTCGCGAGCCTCGTGCTCGAGCTACGCCGGCGCGGCGGAGGCCTCGGCGTCGCGGCGATCTGCTCGGGCGGCGGCCAGGGCGACGCGGTCGTGGTGGAGGTCGACGGCTCGTAGCGAGGGGTGCGGCTGGCCACACCTCCCTTCGCCGGGAGGCCGTAGCGAACCACCGGCCGGAGGGGGCGAGTATGCGTCGCACAGAACACACCCCCTCCGGTTCCCCCAAGACCGCAGGCCCTGCCTCCAGACCGACCTCCTCCTCCGCCGGTCGCAGGCAGAGCACATAGGGCCGTCGCGCGCTCCCCCGCGCGGCGGCCCTCTCCTCTTTCTGGGACCGAACGGTTCTGTTCGTTGTAGATTGACGTGCGGTGCCCGAGCCCAGATCAGCCGTCAAGCCACGTGAGCGCGTCCTCGACGCAGCCCAGGACCTGTTTCACACGCAGGGGATCGATGCCGTCGGCGTCGACGCGATCTCCGAGCGCTCCGGTGTGTCGAAGAGCACGCTCTACCGCCACTTCCCGGGCAAGGCGGAGCTGGTGGCCGCCTACCTGCAGCGCCACCACGAGCGGCGGCTGGACGAGTGGGTCGTCGCCCTCGGTGAGCCCGGGCAGGCACCCCGCGATCGGCTCCTGGGACTCTTCGACTGGCTCGAGGAGTGGTTCGCGAGCAGGGAGTTCCGCGGCTGCCGGTTCATCAACACCCGCGCGCAGCTGCTCGACCCGAGCCATCCCGCCCACGCCATCCCCCAGCAGCACAAGGAGGAGATCCGTCTCCTTCTCTCCGAGCTCGCCCGAGAGGGCGGCGCGCGCGACGCGTCCGAGCTCGGCCACGAGCTGATCCTGCTGGTGGACGGCGCGGTGGTGCACGCGCTCCTGGAGGGCACGGCGACGCCGGCCCGGCGCGCGAAGGCCCTGGCCGCGCTGGCGATGGACGCGCACGGCCTGACCGCCTGAACAGAACAGAACCGTTCTGTTCGATTTTTGGTAGCATCGCGGTGCCGGCCGGGGGAGGCCGGCGTCCACCGACAGGAGGAGAGGCGATGCGCACACAGGAGGCGCGCGCGGACGAGACGCACGCGGGTCTGCAGGCGGTCTTCTTCGCGTGCTTCACCGAGCCCGCGGTGCCGCTCGACGAGCTCGAGCCGCACGTCGCGGAGCACAAGGCGTGGATCGCGGCGATCGAGCGGGAGGGGCGCATCTTCGCCGCCGGCCCGCTGCTCGACGAGAACCACCGCTTCCACGGCCCCGGGTTGATCGTCCTGCGCGCGGCATCGCTCGAGGAGGCCGCCGCGATCTGCGACGCCGACCCGTTCCACCAGCGGGGCCTGCGGACGTACCGACTGGTCCCCTGGCAGATCAACGAGGGCTCGCTGACCGTCCACCTGAACTACTTCGACAGGAGCTTCAGCCTCGCATGAGCGCCACCGCCACCCGTCCCGCCGGCGCGCTGCTCGTCGGCAGCGTCCCGCTCGACGACACCGACGCCGTCCTGACCACCGCCGCGACCCACCTCGGCACCCACCTGCGCCGCATCCCGGACGGTGAGACCGGAGCACGCACGATCTGGGTCACCTGGCAGCAGAGCGTGTTCTCGAGCCATCCCGACCTCGAGGAGGAGCCCGTGCCGGAGGGTCAGTACGCGCCCTTCCCGCGCTACCGCCTGCGGGCCGGAGTCGACCCGGGCGAGCTGAGGTTCGGCCCGCTGGGCTACGCGGACGTCGCGCTCGCCTCCTACGCGCGCTTCGCAGCGCTGAAGCGCGCGGGCGCCATCCCCCGCCACATCCGGTTCCAGATCAGCCTCCCCACCCCGCTGTCGCCGCTGAGCAACTTCGCGGCACTGGACGAGCGGGCCGCCATGGAGCCCGCCTACGAGGCAGCGCTGCTGCGCGACGTCGATGAGATCGTCGACACGCTGCCGCACGACGAGATCGCGATGCAGTGGGACATCGCCTTCGAGATGGGCTTCGTCGAAGGCGTCGGCCACCCCATGTTCACGCCCTGGTTCGACGATCCGCTGGCCGGCAGCGTGGAGCGGATCGCGCGCGCCGGGGAGCGCGTGCCCGACGCCGTCGAGCTGGGTCACCATCTCTGCTACGGCGACTTCGGGCACGAGCACTTCCTCGAGCCCCGCGACGCCGCGAGGCTCGTCGAGATGGCGAACGCGATCCACGCGGCGACCTCCAGGCCGATCGCGTGGCTGCACCTGCCCGTGCCCCGCGGCCGCACGGACGCCGCGTTCCACGCGCCGCTGCGCGAGCTGCACCTGCACCCCGAGACCGAGCTGTACCTCGGGCTCGTCCATCTCACCGACGGCGAGGACGGCACGCGGGCGCGGATCGCGGCCGCCCAGGAGTTCGTCACCGGATTCGGCGTCGCCACCGAGTGCGGCTTCGGCCGCCGCCCGGCCGCCACCGTGGGGCCGCTGCTCGATCTGCACGCCGCAGTCGCCGACCCCGTCGTCTGACCACACAGAGGAGCGATCCCAGCCATGACCGAGCTCGCGGGGCACGTCAAGAGCCTCCACCACATCACCGTCGGCGTCGACGGCGCCCAGGACGACGTCAGCTTCGTGCAGGACGTCATGGGCCAGCGGTTCCTCAAGGCGACGGTGCTCTTCGACGGGCGCCGACCCGTCTACCACCTCTACTACGGCGATCGCATCGGTCGCGGAGGAACGATCTTCACGACGTTCCCCTGGCGCAAGATCGGGCTGAAGGGCCGCAAGGGGTCCGGGCAGATCAAGCGCACGGTGTTCAGCGTCCCCGAGGACTCGATCGACTGGTGGGCCGCGCACCTCAAGGAGCACGGCGCGACCGGCGACGGCACCGGCGAGCGCTTCGGGCAGCGCTACGTGCAGTTCGACCACCCCAGCGGGCTGGAGCTCGAGGTCATCGGCGCGGCCGACGATCGCGAGCCGTGGACCGGCAGCGGGGTCTCCGAGCCGGGCAATGCGATCCGCGGCCTGCACAGCGTGACGCTCGGGTTGCTGGAGACGCAGAACACGAAGGAGTTCCTGGAGCTGCTCGGCTTCCGCCAGACCGCGGAGGACGGCGCGACGGTGCGCATGGAGGTCGGCGACGGCGGCTCGGGCCGCACGGTCGACCTGCTGGCCCAGCCCGACGTGCCGCCGGGCACGTGGACGCACGCGAAGGGCATCCACCACCACTTCGCGCTGGCGACCGACTCCGAGGCACACCAGCTCGCGGTCAAGGACTACCTGGAGGGCGACGGGTACGTCGACGTCTCCGAGCAGAAGGACCGCTTCTACTTCAAGTCGATCTACGTGCGCAGCCCCGGCGGGGTGCTCATCGAGGTGGCGACCCCGTCGAACTACCTCCGCGACGAGTCCGAGGCGGAGCTCGGCAGCCACATGATGTACCCGCCGTGGCTCGAGCAGCACCGCGGCGAATGGGACCCGCAGCTCGAGCCGATCGAGCTCGTCACGCCGGCGGTCGCGACCTCCTAGCGACCACCTGCGGCCCGGCGGCTTCGTCCTCGCCGCCGGGTCCTCTCTCCATCCGGAGGCCCCAACGTGGAGACGTTCACCTACCAGCCGGCGCCCGGCAGGGTCGTCTTCGGCCGCGGCACGAGCCGGACACACCTCGCCTCAGAGCTCCAAGCCCTGGGTGCGCGGCGCGTGCTGCTCGTCAGCGACCCGCGGTTCGCCGACCAGCTCGACGTGCCCGTGGCAGGGGCCTTCACCGGCGTCCGCGCGCACGTGCCCTCCGAGGTCGCCGAGGCGGCCCGGACGGCTGCGCTGGACGTGCGGGCGGACTGGCTGCTGAGCGTCGGAGGCGGGTCGACGACCGGTGCCGCGAAGGCGGTAGCACTGGAGCTCGGGCTCCCGATCGCGGCGGTCCCGACGACGTACGCGGGCTCGGAGATGACGCCGATCTACGGGATGACCGACGGCCGCCGCAAGCGGACCGGCGTCTCCCCCGACGTCGTGCCGCGACTCGTCGTCTACGACCCCGACCTGCTCGCGACGCTCCCGGCCGGCATCGCCGCGGCGAGCGCGATGAACGCGATGGCGCATGCCGTGGAGGCGTTCTACGGCCCGGGCGCCAATCCCGTGACCTCGCTCATCGCCGAGGGGGCGATCCGGACGCTCGCGCGCGGACTGGACACCGGCGACCCGGTGGTCACGCTGCAAGGGGCGTTCCTCGCGGCGACCGCCCTTGCGGTCGGGGGCACCGGCCTGCACCACAAGATCTGCCATGTCCTCGGCGGCAG
This sequence comes from uncultured Solirubrobacterales bacterium, assembly GCA_963837655.1. Lineage (GTDB taxonomy): Bacteria > Actinomycetota > Thermoleophilia > Solirubrobacterales > Solirubrobacteraceae > CAVVSD01. The sequence continues at coordinate 334,248 of CAWIOK010000005.1, read as the reverse complement.
CTACGACCTGCCGCACGCCGAGCTGCACGCGATCGTGCTGCCGCAGGCCACGGCGCTGCTCGAGCCCGCGCACCCCGCGGAGATGGCACGCGTGGCCGCTGCACTCGGCGCGCCGGACGCCGCGATGGCACTGCACGAGCTGCTGGCCCGGCTGCCGGGCGCCCACACGCTCGCGGAGATCGGCCTGGACGAGGGCGATCTCGACGACGCCGCCCTGCTGCTCGAGGAGGAGCTCGGCGTCGGTCTCGCACAGGCCCGGCAGGTCCTGGCCGGGGCATACGCCGGCACCGCACCAGACGAGGAGAGGAGCACAGCGACATGAGCACGGACACAGGCACGGTCATGCTGGTCGGCAGCGTCGCGCGTCCCGACGACGGCTGGGGCGCCGAGGAGGTGCTGCACAACGGCGGGGAGGCGCTCGGCGACCGGATCAGCACGCTGCACGACGGTCTCGACAGCGCACTGCGGCGTGTGGATCTCGCGCGCCGCCACCTCGCGGACTTCGGCGTGGCGACGCAATGCGGCTGGGGCCGGCGACCGGCGAACGAGCGCATCGACGATCTGCTCGCCCTCCATCGCGACGTCGCCGACGCCGCCGCGCGGGTCTCATGAGCCCGTCCGCAGATGCACCCGTGCTCATCGTCGGCGGAGGGCCGACCGGCCTCATCGCGGCGATCGAGCTCCTCCGCTATCTCGAGAACGGGGTGAAGAGCAATGGGTTCACCTTCGACTTCGAGAACACCGACGAACGCCCGACGCTCGACTTCTCGACCCTGCCGGGCCGGTATCCGTTCATCCTGATCTACAACCAGAACGAGACCGAGCGCGTGCTCCGTCAGCACCTGGAGGCCGCGTACGACTTCCGGCCCGAGTGGGGCGTCCAGCTGCTGGCGCTGCGCGAGGGCGCCGACGGCGTGGAGGCCGACCTGCGACTGGCCGACGGCACCAAGGAGACCGTGCGGCCGAGATGGGTGATCGGGGCCGACGGCGTGCGCAGCCGCGTCCGGGAGGCCCTCGGGTGCACCTACGACGGCGAGGATTACCGGGAGAACGTCCTGCAGATGATGGACGTCGGGATCACGGACCTGCAGAGCGGCGACGACTGGATCCACTACTTCATCGGCCAGGACAAGTTCGTGCTGATCACGAAACTGCCGGGAACCACCTACCGGGTGCTGATCAGCGATCTCGGCAAGGCCGAGCGGTCCAGCATCGGGGAGACGCGCGAGGCGTTCCAGGACTACGTCAGCGAGTTCGACGACACGGCGCGTCTCGACGAGCCCGCGTGGGCGACCAAGTGGCGGATCCTGAAGCGGATGGCCTCGGGCTATCGCAGGGGGTCGGTGTTCCTCGCGGGCGATGCAGCTCACTGCCACTCGCCGTCGGGCGGCAGCGGCATGAACGTCAGCATGCAGGACGCCTTCAACCTCGCCTGGAAGGTGGCGATGGTCGAGCGGGGCGAGGCACGGCCCGAGCTGCTGGACACCTATGAGCCCGAGCGGGCGCCCGTGGCCCAGCAGCTGCTGGAGGGCACGCACGCGATGCACGAGATCATCATGGGCCACGGTCAGGGTCTCACCGACCGCATCGAGATGACGCGCGCCCGGCTGGCACGACGCCGCGACGTACCGCATCTCGGGCCTGTCCTACAACTACCGCGACCAGCTGCGGGCCGGGCACGATCCGGATCTCACGGGCCCGGCGGCCGGCGACCGCGTCGTCGACGGCCAGTTGGAGCCGCGGCTGCGGCTGTTCGATGTGACCCGGCACGCGGGGCACACGCTGATCCTCGCGCCGCGGACGGCATGCGACATCGCGCGTGCCCCGGCACCGTCCTGCCGATGGGTGCCGAGCCGTCGATCGCAACCGGCACCCACGTCGACACGACGGGAGACGTTGCGCGGCAGTGGCAGGCGCAGGGAGCCGGGTGGGCCGCGCTGGATCAGCACCTCGTCGCGGTCTAGGGAGCGGATCCCGTGCAGCACGACGTCTACGTCAAGTCGCTGACGCACGAGGCCACCGGGATCGTCGGAGTCGACCTGCGTCCCGTCGACGGCACGGCGCTGCCGTCGTTCACGGCGGGCGCCCATATCGACGTCGCGCTCGCCAACGGGCTCGTCCGCAGCTACTCGCTCGTGAACCCTCAGGGCGAGACCTCGCGCTATGCGATCGCGGTCAATCTCGATCGCGCGAGCCGGGGAGGCTCGCGGTTCATCCACGAGCGGATCAGGGTCGGCGACAGGCTGAGCGTCGTCGGGCCCTCCAACGGCTTCCCGCTGGTCGAGGATGCGCCCCATTCGGTGTTCGTCGCCGGCGGCATCGGCGTCACCCCATCTGGTCCATGATCCACCGGCTCGGCTCGGGCGCTCCTGGGAGATGCACTACGCCTGCCGGGCCGAGGAGCATCCCGCGTTCCTCGAGCCGATCCGCGCGCTCGCGGTGCGCGCCTGCGCGCGCGTGCGGCTGCACTCCGATCGGGAGGCCGGCGGCCAGGTCATCGACCTCGCCGCGATCGTCGACGCCGCTCCCCCCGACAGCTACCTGTACTGCTGCGGGCCGGGTCCCATGCTGGACGCCTCTGGCGCGGCGACCGCACACCTCGAACCCCATCGCGTGCGGCTGGAGCACTTCGCGCCGGCGCCCGCAGCCACACCGGACGGCACGTACACCGTGGTGCTCGCCCGCAGCGGGCGCGAGCTGGAGGTGGAGGAGGGAGTCACGATCCTGGAGACGCTGCTGCAGCACGGGATCAGCCACAACTACTCCTGTACGCAGGGCATCTGTGGCACGTGCGAGACGACCGTGCTGGAGGGCGTGCCCGATCACCGCGACTGGGTGCTGTCGGACGACGAGAAGTCGCTGAACACGAAGATGATGATCTGCTGCTCGTCGAGCCGGACGGACCGCCTGGTCCTGGATCTCTGACCTCACCCGCCGGCCAGGAAGTCCACCACCGTCGCGTTGAACTCGCCCGGCGACTCCCACAGGCACGCGTGGCCGCCCTTCGTCGTCGCCCATCGCGCGCCCGGTTGTCGAAGCGCAGCACCCGGTAGCCGGCACCGAGCAGCGCGTCCATCTGCAGGACCCAGGTGTCGAGGGTGTCGGCGAGCCCGTTGACGAGGACGACCGTCTCCGGTCCCCCGCCCTCGAGCTCGTAGTTGATCTGGATCCCGTTGACGTTCGCGGTCGGCATCCCGCCATCCAACCGGCTGTCTACATCTCCATGCCGCCGTTGACGGCCCAGACCTGCCCGGTGATGTACGACGAGTCGTCGTCGCACAGGAACTGCACGACGCGGGCGATCTCCTCAGGCTCCCCGAGGCGGGCGAGGGGGATCTTGCCCTTGATCATGTCGAGGACCTTCTCGGGGACCGTCTGCACCATCTCGGTGTTGATGTAGCCCGGCGCGACCGTGTTCACCGTCAGGCCCGGGCCGCCGGCGAGGAGCTTGTCGGCCTTCTTCAGCGCGTGCGCGGCCTCCCGCGCGAGCGTCATCGTGAGGCCGAGCATGCCGGCCTTCGAGGACGCGTAGTTCGCCTGGCCGATGTTGCCCTGCTGGCCGATGACCGAGGAGATGTTCACGATCCGGCCGCTGCCGCGGTCGACCATGTGCTGCAGCGCGGGCTTCGCCATGTAGAACGCGCCGGACAGGTTCACCCGGATGACCTTGTCCCAGTCCTCGTAGCTCATCTTGAGGACCGGCTTGTCGCTCGTGATGCCCGCGTTGTTGATGAGGATGTCCAGGCGGCCGTGCTGGTCGATGACCTCCTGCACGACGCGCTCGCAGTCCTCCGGGTTGCCGACGTTGCCGCGGTGCACGGTGCCGCGCCGGTCGTCGGAGATGTCGACATCCTTGATGAAGCGCGCGGCGGCCTCGTCGTCGCGCGTGTAGCCCGCGGCGACGATCGCGCCCGCCAGGCCGAGGCTGCGGGAGATGGCGGCCCCGATCCCGCGTGTCCCTCCGGTGACGAGTGCGACGCGCCCCTCGAGCGCACGGGTCCCCGTGCCTGCGTCGGGTGGAGCTGCGTGGGCGGTGGTCATGCTTCCCCTCTTCTCTCCCCTCCCCAGGGGAGGTTCGCTTCAGGAGTCCGAGCGCTCGGCCAGCCAGCCGGCGATCTCGGGCCAGATGTCGGTTCGTGCCCTCGAGCCTGCCATGAGACCGATGTGGCCGCCAGGGCGATCGAGGTGCTCGACGTCCGCGCTCGACACGAGGTCGAGCAGCGGCAGCGTCCCTTGCCGAGGCGCGATGTGGTCGGCCCCCGCGGTCACGACGAGAAGGTTCTGCTCGATGTTGCGCAGGTCGACGCGCCTACCGCGCAGCCGCAGCGTGCCCGCGACGAGCTCGTTGCGCTGGTACATCGCCTCGATCCACTCGCGGTAGGCGCGACCCGCGAACGGCGGGTTGTCGGCCACCCACTTCGCCATCGTCTGGTACGCCTCGCGCCGCACCGTCCCCTCCAGCACCTGACCCCAGAGGGTCCGGTAGGTGGTCCAGAAGTTCGAGACCGGCTTCATCATCTTGTTCATCACGTCGACGCCCGCACCCGGGATGACCCCGAGCGTGTCGGCGACGTAGCCCGCGTCGAAGTCCGGCCGCCCGACCCACTTGGCGTACAGCGACCCGCGCGTGTCGACCGGCGTCGTGAGCAGGACGAGGTTGCGAGCGGGACTGGTGGGGTCGCTCGCCGCGTGCATCGCGACGAGCGCGCCGCCGATGCACCAGCCGACGAGGCTCAGCTCGTCCTGGCCGCTGGCGCGCAGCGTCTCGCGCATCGCCCAGGGCAGGGCGTCGCAGACGTAGGAGTCCAGCCCGATGTCGGAGTCCTCTTCGCCGGGGACGCCCCAGTCGACGAGGAAGACGTCGTAGCCCTCGTCGAGCAGGTACTCCACGAACGAGTTGCCCGGACGCAGGTCGAAGATGTCCGGGCGGTTGATCAGCGCGAAGACGAGCAGGACCGGCACGGCCTTCGTGCGCAGGTTCGACCGGTAGCGATACAGCGTCGTCGTGCGGTGCGTCCAGACGACGTCCTTGGGCGTCGCGCCGATGGTCGCGTCGTGCGTCGTCAGCAGGATGTTGGCCATCTCGATCGCGGCCACCGGCGTGCGCGCGATCTGGGCCAGGGTGGGCGCCATCGCGTCAGGCGCTCGTCTTGCGTCGCCGCGCAGGTGTGGTGCCCCCGTTGGCCCCGTTGGGCGCCGGGGGCGGTTGCAGGGCCTCGACTCGCTCGCTGAGCCGCTCGACCTCCTGCAGGACCATCTCCAGCTTGTCCTCGGTCCGCGCGATCTGGCGCGCCAGGCGCGTCACGTCGGGACGCCCGGCGAGGCGCAGGTTGCGCACGACGAGGTCGATCGCCCCGGTGAGGATCTGGGTGACCCCCATGACGTTCTCGGTCGTCCGCACGAGGAGCACGCCGAAGCTGTCCCGCGAGACGAGATCCTCCATGGCACCGGCCATCTGGGTCTCCGCCTCGTTGTAGAGGCGCTGCACCTCGTCGGCCGGACTGGGTCGGTCCTCCGCCACGTTCACCTCGCTACCCGGGGTCGCGCCCACTCTATCCTCGCCCGCGTGGCCGAGGAACCGCCCAGCGCGCTCGGGGAGATCATCCGCCGGCAGCGCGAGCTGTCCGCGATGTCGATGCGCCAGTTCTCGGAGTTGGTCGGGATCTCCAATCCCTACCTCTCGCAGATCGAGCGCGGCCTCCGCGAACCGTCCGAGCGGGTGCTCGAATCGATCGCCACGGCGCTGCGCACGACCTCCGACGCGCTGTACGAGCAGGCGGGGATCGACGTCGACGAACCGGACGCCGAAGGCCCGTCGGTGGTCGATGCCGTGAAGGCCGACCCGCGGCTCAACGCGGCCCAGCGCAGGGCGCTGCTCGCGGTGTACTCGGCCTTCGTCGAGGGGCCGCGCAGGCGGCGTCCTGCCGAGCACGCGTGACGCACCAACACTCGGCGTATTGACTTTGGGGGCGCGCACCGTTCAGGATGCGCGCCGATGCGCCACATTCTGGTCGTCTGCATCGTGCTCGCGGCGCTGGCGTTCCCAGCGGCGGCTTCGGCCGTCGTCCGGGGCTCCAACGTGCCGGCGGGCGACGCGCCGTTCGCCGTGGCGCTGCTGACCGGCGCGACGAGCTCGGCCGAGGACTGGCAGCGGATCTTCTGCGCCGGCAGCCTGATCGACGCCAGGACCGTCCTGACCGCAGCGCACTGCGCGACCCGGATCGGGGGCAGCGGCGCGCAGGTGCTCACGGGCCGCACGAACCTGCTCGACACCGGCGGGCAACTCGTGCGCGTCGCGTCGGTGGTCGTCCATCCCGGCTTCGACCCGGCGACGTTCCGCGACGACGTGGCGCTCCTGCACCTCGCGGCGCCGGTCGTCGCGGCGCCGGTCGGGCTCGTCGCCTCCGGCGCGGACGTCGCCGGCGGCACGCCCGCCACCGTCCTCGGCTGGGGCGCGCTCGCCGAGGGACAGCGCACGCAGACCGCGTGGCTGCAGCGCGGCGCCACGACGGTCACCGACGACGCGGCGTGCGTCGCGGCGCTTGCCCCGGGCTTCGACCCTGCGACCCAGTTGTGCGCCGGCTCGCAGGGCGCGGTGGCCGACGCATGCCAGGGGGACAGCGGCGGACCGCTCGTCGTGTCCTCCGGCAGGAGCACCGTGCAGATCGGTGTGATCTCCAACGGCCGCGGGTGCGGCCGCGCTCCGGGGATCTACACCCGGCTGTCGGCCCCCGGGATCGCGTCGTGGATCGCGGCGTCGACCTCGCCGGTGATGCAGGTCGTGGCGTCCTCGGGGACGCACGCGGTCGTCCGCCAGCGGCCCATCGTCGAGGACGTGCGGCGCCTCGGTCCGCGGCGGTTCGCGATCAGCGGGCATGTCGTCAACCACACTCCGCGGAGCCGCGTGCGCGTGCAGCGCCGTGTCCGGCACCGTTGGGTGACGGTGCGCAAGGCGGCGAGGCTGTCCGCCGACGGTGGCTTCCGGGTCGTCGTCCGCGCGCCGAAGTGGCCGCGGCTGCGCGTCACCGTCGTGGGGCGTCGCCCGGCGCGCTGAACCGGTAGCGCAGCGAGGCCCCGCTGCCGTCGACGCTGAGATCGGCGAACGGGTTGCGCGGGCCGCGGGGCACGACGCGGTACAGGCCGTACAGCTCTGGGAGGAAAGCACCCCAGTTGCCGATCTCCTCCGCGCAGTGCTTCGCCCAGACGAGGCCCTCCTCGAGCGACTCCTGCTTGCGGGCGCCGATGGCCGACGAGCGGCCGACGACGCCACCGTCCGTCGGCGACCACTGGTGGATCCGGTAGCCCATCGGATCCGGCCGGTCGAGGCTCTCGGGGCCGAAGCCGAGACCGGCGACGACGACGCAATGGGCGTGCGTGACGGCGCGCCGGACCGCCTCGGGCACCTCGGCGAGGTCCTCGAAGCGGATGTAGAGGTTCTGGAACGTCCCGTCCGACCACGTCTGCGGCGCCAGGTGGACGCTGCCCACCGGATCGCCGTCCGCGGGCGGGACCACCCAGGTCAGCGGCTCGTGCTCGGTCGGGTGCCAGAGCACGAACCCCTTCTCCATGTTGCTCCAGAACCAGTCGATCATCCGCGCCGTGACGCCGTCGTGGCGCCAGTCCAGGTGGGTTCCGAGTTGGTCCTGGGTGACGTGGTGGTCCACGTCACCCAGCTTCTCACGGCGCTGGGTGCTCCGGTCAGCTGGTCGGGTTGGGCTGGGCGTCGGTGCCCGGTGCGATCACGCGGAGCTGGGACCAGGGGAAGCTGCGCAGCTGGTCGTAGGCCGCGACGCCGCCCCACCACGCCGTCTTCTCACAACCAGGCTCGACGCGGAAGTTGAGGCTCGACGAGGTCTTGTCGTCGATGACCAGGCCGTACGTCTTGGCGGCGTTCCAGAGCTCTGAAGCGACATGCGTCAGTCCAGCCGGCTTCGTGCTGCCCGCCGGGAACGTCAGTCGCATGCCCTCTGTCGTAGCGAGCGAGGAGTTGCCGCCGTCGGAGCGCTGCGCCGGCCACCAGGCCCCGGGACGTGCGTCCGGGACCTCGATGCCGACGGCGTGGTCGATGACGCCCGCGCGGCACTCGCGCAGGGACACCTGCGTGCCGAGCAGGGAAAGCGAGGTGGCGGTCGCGCCCCAGCTCTTGTCGCGCGCCTGGCTGTCCGGACGACCCCACGCATTGGGGTCGGCTCGCACATCGGCCTGGAAGCCGCACCCGGTCCACCAGCAGTCGGTCCAATACCCGAGTCCCTGACCGGTCGTGCCGACCAGACGCCCGCCCCACGACGCCATCCATCGGGCGTTCGTCGGCGAGACGGGACGAGCAGGGTCGTAGTCGGGGTTGCGGCGCATGCCCCATAGCTCGTACACGCGCCCCTTCTTGCCATCGGGGGCCACGTAGCCGGGCTGGCTGAAGATCGCCTCGGCGTCGCTGTCGGTCGGCGGCGTGAAACCGTCGGGGACGGGCACGCCGCCGCCGAGGTAGGTGCCGTCGATCCCGACGCCGCGAAGCGTACGGTCCAACGCGCCGGCCCAGGACGGCACACAGCTGCTCGGGTACGAGCGGCACAGCCGTACAGGCTGCAACGAGGCGGACGCCGGGACGGCGGTGATGGGCGCCGTGAAGGCCCTGTAGTTGATCCAGGTGTTGGACGAGCCGTCGCTGCGCTTGGCGAACGCGGCGAGCTCCCGGCCGACGGTCGGATTGACCGGCTTGGTGACCGACGCGCCTGTGGCGACCGCGCTGCCCGCGAACGCGACGTTCGCGGGGATCGTCGCGTTCCAGAACGAGGTGGGCGCGAAGGCCGGCGTCTCGCACGAGGCGCCGGTCCGGGAGATACGGGCCACCCTCGCACCGACTCGCCATGACGCCCACGCGGACGTGAACCGCACCCGAAGCACGCTGCGGCGGGTACCTCGGGGGAACGACGACGGCTGCCTGCCGATGACCCGCCCGCCGGTGACGCGGTTGCGCTTTCCGACCGAGACTCGCGTGGCGTGGGCCGCCGTGACATCGAAGACCGCCACGGGGGCGTTGCCGGCTTCGACGCACGCGGCGCGCGGAAGCGGTTGGGTACGAAGGGCGGCGTCCGCAGAGGCGGGAGACAGCACGGCGACGGCAACAACGATGCTGGCGAGCCGCAGACGGCACTTCATGCCCTCTGCGTCGACAGTGGTAACACCTCGCGCGAGCTTGTCTGACGGAAGCAGACGAGTGTTGTGACCTCGCTTCGAGCGCTCCGCCACACTTCGACCCTTCTGACTGACTGTTCAATCATGGTCGACGGTCGAGTGGACGACCCGGCCCCGGTGGAGGTGAGCTTGTGAGCGGTTCCGACACGAGGGCGGCGCTGGTGACCGGCGCGGGAAGCGGCATCGGCGCAGCGATCACGCAGCGGCTGATCGACGACGGGATGCAGGTCCTCGCCGTCGACCTCAAGCCCGATCCGGAGGGGCCGGGCGAGCCGTTCGCGGCCGACCTCACGACCCGCGACGGCAACCGCGCCGCCGTGGACGCCGCGCTGGAGCGCTTCGGGCGCCTGGACGCGATCGTGCCCAACGCGGGCTTCCAGCACGTCTCGCCGGTCGCCGAGTTCCCCGAGGATCGCTGGGACGCCCTGCTCTCGCTGCTGCTGACGAGCCCGTTCCTCCTGTCGAAGTACGCGTGGCCGGCGCTCGTGGAGTCTGGCGAGGGGCGCATCTGCGTCATCGCCTCTGTCCACGGCCTTGTCGCCTCGCCGTTCAAGGCGGGCTACATCTCCGCGAAGCACGGCGCAGTCGGGCTCGTGAAGACGCTGGCGCTCGAGGGCGCCGATGTCGGGATCACGGCGACCGCCGTGTGCCCGGGCTTCGTCCGCACGCCGCTCGTGGAGGCCCAGATCGCCGATCAGGCCAAGGCCCACGGTCTGCCGGAGGAGCGGGTGCTGGAGGAGATCATCGTCGCCCCCCATGCGGTGAAGCGGCTCATCGAGCCCTCCGAGGTGGCCGACGTCGTCGCCTTCCTGCTCGGACCCTCCGGACGCGCCTTCAGCGGGGCGCCCGTGACGCTGGACCTCGGCTGGACGGCGCGCTGAGGCGGCCGCGTTACGGCCCGAGGACGCGCTCGGTGTGGATGTTCGCGAAGCGACGACCGGGATCGAGCCGGTCGCGCAGCGCGGCGAACGCATCCCAGCCGGGGTAGCGCGCCCGCAGGTCCTCTGCCGCCAGCCCATGGCGCTTGCCCCAGTGCGGACGGCCGTCGTGGTGCAGCGCGATCGCCTGGACCTCGTCGAAGAACGGCTCCACCGTCATCCCCCTGAAGACGTGGGCGGAGAGGTAGGCGGTCGGACGGCCGTAGGAGGGCGACAGCAGCGTGTCGTCCGCGGCCCCGAAGCGCAGCTCCAGCGGGAAGTTCACGGCGTGGCGGCTCGCCGCGGTGAGGACGTCAGTGAGCGCCTGCCCCGCCGCCGCCGCGGGCACCGCCCACTCCATCTCGGTGAAGCGCACGTGGCGCGGGCTGGCGAAGACGCGGTCGGAGCGGTCGACGCGGACCTGGGTCCCCGCGGCCCAGGTCGCGAAGCGGTTCAGCGCCGGGATCCAGCCTGGCCGTGCGCGCCCGACGCGGCTGACGGCCTCCAGCGCCCCGTTGGCCAGGACGATGTCGCGGGCGAACGTCGTCGCGCGCCCAGGCGGCTGCGCCGGCTCGTCAACGCGGGTGTTCGTGCGCGTGATCGCCTTGGACGCGTGCGGGAACACGAACAGCTCGAAGTGCTCGTTCGTCGCGGCGAGCTCGTCGAGACCGGCAAGGGTTGCTGCGAGGTCGCGCGGCTCGTCGACGCCGCGCAGCGCGAACGCGGGGACGCAGCGCAGCGTGAGCGCAGTGACGACCCCGAGCGCACCCAGCGCAAGGCGGCCGGCCCGGAGGTCCTCGGGCGCGTCCAGCGTGTGCCGCGTGCCCGTGCCGTCGACGAGCTCGATCTTCTCGATCATGGCGTGCAGCGGGAGCAGTCGCGCGCCTGTCCCGTGTGTGCCCGTCGCCACCGCGCCGGCGAGCGACTGGGCGTCGATGTCGCCGAGGTTCGGCAGCGCGAGGCCGTGGCAGTCGAGATGGGCGCTCAGGTCGCGCAGCCGGATGCCGGCCTGCACGTTGACGCTGCCCGTGCCGTCAGCGTTGCGGCGGACGTCCAGGACGCGGTCCATGCGGTCGAGGCGCAGCAGCGTTCCGTCCGTCGCGACGAGCGGCGCGAAGGAATGGCCCGCACCCGCGACCCGCAGCCGGTTTGCGGTCCGGATCGCAGCGGCGACCTCCTCGGTCGTCGTGGGCGCGAGGGTCCGCGCCGGCCGGCAGGCGACGTCGCCCGACCAGTTGCGCCAGACGGCGCTCACCCGGCGGGGACGAGCTGGGTCCCAGCCCCGGCGAGCGCTCCGAAGAGGGCGCCGAGCGCGGTGTCGCGCAGCTCGGTGAGCGACACGTCGCGGCCGTGCTCGAGCCAGTCGAGGCAGACGCCGTCGAGGAACCACAGCCAGGCGTTCACCGCCGCGCGGGTCGCCGGCCGGTCGCCCTCGGAGCCGAGCCCGTCGAGGATGCGCTGGGCAGTCGTCGCCCGCACGGCGCCGACGACCTCGCGCACCTCGGGGATGCCGCCGCTCTCGATCAGCCTGCGGTAGCCCTCGCCGTGATCGTCGACCCACTGCAGGAACGCGTCGAGGCTCGCCGTCACCTGCTCCACCGGCGGGAGCGTCTGGTCGACCGCCTCCGTGCGGCGCTGGAGATCGTCGGCGGCTGCAGTCAGCGCGGTCTCGAACAACTGCCGCTTGCCCGGGAAGTAGTGGTAGAGCAGCGCCTTGGAGATGCCGGCCTCGCGCGCGATGCGCGACATCGACAGCTCCTCGTACCCGTGGGTCGCGAACAGCTCGGTCGCGCGGGCGACGAGCTGTTCGCGGCGATCATCGCTGTGGAGACGGGCGTATGCGCGGCGGCCGACCATGGTCCGGAGCGTATTCCGACGACGTGCCCACCCGATTGGGTAGTGCCCTGCACGGGTAGGTAGGTCATACGGCGCTGCAGGTCAAAGCGCCAGACACGCGCCACGCCGCGCCGTCGGGGGATGTGCGGAGACGAGGAGGGCAAGATGCCAAAGCTCGTATCCCATCTTCGATGGTCTGTGCGTTGACAGGTGCGCTCCTTCAGGGGCCCGGTGCTCGTCGCGAGCACGGTTGTCCTGTGCGCCCTCGTGCCGGCACCACCTGCGCGATCCGCGACGCCGAACGACACGCTCGTCTCGCAGCAGTGGTCGCTTCGTAGCACCACGTTCGGGGCGAAGAGCGCCTGGAGCTGGGTCACCGGCGGACCCGTCACGGTCGCCGTGATCGACACGGGGGTCGCCATCCATCACCCGGATCTGCGAGCCAACGTCTGGACGAACCCTGGTGAGATCCCCGGCAACGGCGTCGACGACGACGGCGACGGACTCGTCGACGACGTCCATGGCTGGAACTTCGCTGCCGGCAACGGTGACGTCGACGACGACAACGGACACGGAACCGCCGTCGCGGGCGTCATCGCGGCCCGCGGCAACAACAGGCGCGGGATCGCCGGCATCGCGTGGCGAGCCCGGATCATGGCGCTGAAGGCACTGGACTCCGAGGGTGACGGCACGGCCGAGGCCGTGGCCCAGGCTGTCGGCTACGCCGTGGCGCGCGGCGCGCAGGTCATCAACCTCTCGCTCGCGACCGAGGTGCCCAATGAGACGCTCCGGATCGCGCTGCAGCAGGCGAGCGACGCCGGCGTGCTGATCGTCGTCGCCTCCGGCAACATGGGCCGCGACATCGACGCCCAGCCGGTGTATCCGGCCTCGTACACGATCCCGCACATGGTCGTCGTGGCAGCGACCGACCGAGCCGGACGCCTCATGCCCGACTCCGACCGAGGGGCGGCGCACGTGATGCTCACCGCGCCGGGCGAGAGCATCATGACCACCACGCCCGGAGGTAGGTACCAGCCGTACAGCGGAACCTCGGTCGCGGCGCCGGCGGTCGCCGGCGCGCTCGTGCTCCTCCGCGCGGCACGCCCAGACGCGTCGCCCGACGCACTGCTCGCGGCGTTGTTCGGAACAGCCCGTCGCACGGCGCTGGCGGTCACCTATGGCGCCGTGGACGTCGGCGCCGCCGTCGGCCGCAGCGGGGTACTACGTTGACCGTATGACCGAGTTCGACGACGACAGCTTGGACGTCACAACCCAGCAGGCAGCCGAGGCCCTGGCGGACGGGTCCGCGCAGGTCATCGACGTGCGCGAGCAGAGCGAGTGGGACGCGGGCCACATCGAGGGCCTCCGCCACGTGCCGATGGGCAGCCTGCAGGCCGAGGCCGGCAGCATCGACCAGGACCGTCCGGTGATCTTCTCGTGCAAGAGCGGCGGACGATCGACGATGGCCGCGCAGGCGTTCCGCGCGGCGGGCTTCCGGGCGTTCTCGGTCGACGGCGGCTTGGAGAAGTGGGTGGCCGAGGGGCGCCCGATCGTGCCGGAGGATGGGCACGTGGCGTCGCACTAGCTGCTTCGATCGGTGCCTGGCAACCGAATGTGCCAGCCACGGACCGGGTACGCCCCCGGCACCTCGCCCACAGGCGAGCCCGAAACGCAGAGGGGGGCTACATGTACATCGGCGTCGGCACGGTGCTGGTCATCGTCATCATCCTGCTTCTGATCCTGCTGCTGTAGATGCAGCGAAGGCCCGCGCGGTGCGCGGGCCTTCGTCACTTCAGAGCTGGCTCGTGCGTTACAGCTTGGTGACGTTCACTGCCTTCGGGCCCTTGTCCCCGCTCTCCTCCTCGTAGGAGACGCGAGTGCCCTCGGCGAGGGTGCGGTACCCGTCCGCGATGATGCCGGTGTGATGGACGAAGAGGTCGCGTGAGCCTTCGTCGGGCGTGATGAACCCGAAGCCCTTGTCATCGCTGAACCACTTCACGGTGCCGGTGGCCATTGAGAGCCAATCCTCCGGTTAGGTGTGCTGCGTACGCGGAGGTGGACCCTTCTGCTACGCCCGCACTTCTTGCGCCGGAACGGTGTGCCCTCGACCTCCCCGGCCCTGACGTGCGGAACGTACCAAGTGCGACAGGGAGCTTGGGATTTATTGAGTCGGGACGAGGTGCAGCTACTCGTCTACGTGGGCGACGAAGATCGGCTCGACACTTCCGAACTTCTCGAGCCGACAGCGGGTGACGAGTTCCTCCGGCAGAGTTTCCGCGGGCCGGTCGACTACGACACGAAAGCCAGCCTCCTCAAGCCGTCCCACATAGTCCCAGCCGTAGCGGCGAACATGGTCACGCTGACCGAAGCGCCGGAGCTGCTCCTCGGGGTCGGCTATCAGCGGCTCCTCGTCCGTCGTCTGATTCTCGATATCGGGAACGAGGAGGATCGCCCATCCACCGGGCCTGAGCACCCGACGCATCTCGCGCATCGCGCGAGCGTCATCCGGCACATGCTCGAGAACGTGATTGCAGACGATCGCGTCCACCGACGAGGATTCGAAGGGCAGGTCGGTGACATCGAGCCGCTCGGGCCCCCACTCCGCGTTCAGATCACCGCCCAGATAGCGCGACGCCAGGGAGCGCTCGGAAACGACGAGCGATCATCTCCTCAGGAGCGATGTGCACGAACGTCATGTTCGGCCGGAGCAGCTCTGGTGTCGGTCGAGGTACAACCACACGGACCGATGCCGCTCCAATGCTCCGCATGTCCAGCACATGCGGTCAGTGACCGTGGAAATCCCTGAAGGCCGCGAACCGTGAGTCACAGCACGGGCACAGCACGCGGTCTCCACGCGCACGGAGACGGCGCACCCGGTCGCGTGCATTCTGCACCCGTCCAGCCGCCGCGCGTTGGACACGACGTCGAAGCTTGCCGAGAGCTGCAGCGCGACGTGTGCCAACGTCGCGGGCTTCGTCACCGTCGGAGCAATGCCGAACTCGGCGCCGACTTGGCGGGTGACCGGCCGCGCGAGTCCATCCAGCTCGCTGCCCCAGGCGTTCTGGCCCGTCCCGACGACGTACACGGCGCCGGCGAACGGAAGCGGCTCCAGTACGGTGCCTCGATCGCCGAGATGGGCGACCGCAACGCGATGCGAGCCGAGCAGCTCGTCGACGGTGAAGGCACCCAGCGCCTCGACGACCGCATCCTGCGACGCGGTCGGCTCGATGTCGGGCAGGGGGAGAAGGTCGTGCCGCATGATCAGCGAGGTGCCGCAGCGTTCGTTGAACCGGTCGACCGGACGGATGACGCCGTCTCGGGCCGACAGCATGAACCCGTGGTCGACGTACCACCCTGGCGCATCGGGACGAGCGTTCACCCAGCCAGCGATGCGGTTGGACACGTAGTCATCGGCGTCCACGACCATGACGTGAGATGTATCGCCGTGTCGCTTGGTAACGAGCAGCGCGACGGCGAGCTTGCTCCCCTTGTCCCGCAGCAGCCCGGCGCGGTCGTCGCGTGCCGAGCCGCGGAACGCCGGGGCCGGGAAGTCGACCGCCTCGAACTCGGCGTGCGCGGGCATGGCGAAGCTCGGCGCGGCGTTCCCGACGACGACGATCCGGAAGCGACGATCCAGCTGGGACCCGATCGAGTCAAGCGTGCCTTGGAGCAGCGCCTCGACGCGCTGGTAGTTCTCGGCAGTGTCGGGATGGCGAACCGACGTGATGAACGTGAGCATCGATCTCGACTCCGGAGCCGGGCACACTAGCTGGCACGCAAGACGACGCCCGAGCTGCCGGAGAGGAGCTCAGCAGCGACCCGCTCCCCCTCCTCGAGCTTGGTCCGCGCACGATCGACGTGATCGCGAATGGCTCGGACGTGTCGGTCGCGATCCTCGTGGAGCTCCACCACGGCGTCGAGGATGACATCGCGGGTCACTTCCAGGGTCGACACGACCCACTCGCTGCGGCCGATCGACGCCTGGAAGTCCCGGCATTTCGGTCTGTAGTCGATGGCGAGCGCCGGGACACCGGCCGCCGCGGCGAGCACCACGCTGTGCAGGCGCTGGCCGACCAGGACGTCGCATTCGCTGACACCGCGGAGCAGGCCCCCGACGCCGGCATGAGGCCCGACGATCTCGACGGCGCCGTCGACTTGCCGAGCGAGCCACGATGCCAGGACCTCATCCCTGTGGTCGAACGCGAGAAGGCGGAATCCGCCACCCCGAGCCGAGGAGCGTCCTGATCGCTTCGACGGACGCGCGCTCGACGAGATCCGCCGTGCCGGCGTACTGATCCTCGGGGTCGGCCACACTGACGCCGACCAGCCGTGATCGCGTGCCGCCGCCCGCGGAGATGTCGCCCGCGAGCATCAACGCCGGGTCGGACACGACTGCGGCCTCGATGCCCACCCGACGGAGCAGCTCTGCGCTCCGCGGACCCCGCACGGTCACGTGCGCCGCTCCCTCCAGGAGCTCTGCCCACCGGCCGAGCTCGTCGGCGTCGGTGTAGGTGCGCCGCCCTTCGAAATCGGGATCCTCGACGCCCGCGCCGGTGACGACGAGCGGCCCCGACGTGACACGGAGGGCACGTTCGATCCGCCGACGCCATGGTTCCCGGCCGACTACGGTTCCCCCGCCGAGCAGCACGCCGGAGAACAGCTCGCGGCGACGAGCGGACCTAAACGCGGTGTACACCGCGGTCTCCGACTCGAGCGGGAGCATCCCCAGCCGAGCCGGGGCGAGCGCACGCGCATGCGCCCACATGATCGCGTCGTCTCCGAGGTTACCGCGAGCCGCGAACCCCATGTAGCCAATCGGTGGATCGCTCCCGTGCAGGAGACCCGCCGACCGTTGGAGGTTCTTCCGCGTGCCCCACTCCTCGAGGAGCTCTCCTCGGGCACGGTGCGCTGCCGTGCGCGCGACGGATAGTCCACGCCCGGCGACCGTCACGACGATCCGCCTTCTGCAAGTGGTCCGCGCGGCGTCCGCCGCCGAATCGGAGGCACGACCCGGCGCGCCGTGTCGAGCAGCTCCCCGAAGACGACCGGGGCCAGGACCCGCAGCGAGGCCATGTACGCGGCAACGCCGAACACGAGCTCGGCGACGAAGCGCCCGTCAGCCGGCACGACGCTGCGCGCCGAGAGCATCACGCCGACCATGATCGCGCCGCAGGCCACCGGACGAATCCACTGCAGGAGATAGACGCCCAGTGGTACTCCCACTGCGGCGCGGAGTGCGAGCATCCGAACGGGCCAGTACAGGAAGGCGCGGATGGCGATGGCTGTCGCGACCCCCACGATGCCGAACTGAGCACCGATGTAGAACGCGGCGACGCTCGTCACCGCGCTCCCGATGGCGACGAGCAGCTCGAGCCGCACGCGACCGACCGCGATCAGCGCGCTGCGATCGAACGACGCGACGCTGGTCACAAGTCCGGCGATGCTCAGGATCTGCATGACCTCGACGCTCGGCTCCCATTTCTCACCGAAGAGCGCTGGTATCACATAGGGAGCCAACACGGCTCCGGCGGCGAACACGGGCACCGCGATCGCGACGCTCACGCGGGTCAGCGCGAGGTAGCCGCGGACCAGACGCTCCCGGTCCTCCTGCGATCCTCGAGAACAACGGCAGCGTGACCGCGCCGATCGTCGTCGTCACGACCTCAGTGATGATCCGGAAGATCCGAAATCCGACGACGTAGAAGCCGAGCGCGCGCGTCCCGAGGACGAGACCGACGATGAAGTTGTCGGCGTACTCGCCCACGTAGAACGAGATGCGCATGCCGAGGATGCTCGTGCCGAAGCTGAACAGCCTGCGAGCCTCCCGGCGGTCGACGTGCAGCCCGGGCCGATAGCCGGACACGCTCCAGAGCACCACGACGCCCGCGAGCGCCGACGCGATGAACTGGGCGACGAGAGCCCAGACGCTCGGGGAGACCACCGCCCACGCCACACCGACCAGACCGCCAACGAGCGAGGAGAGCACGCGCCTTGCAGCGGCGGCCCGGAAGCGGAAGCCCCGGCGGAGCAGCGCATCCTGCGTCGAGGTCAGGGACTGAAGCACCAACGACAGCGACAGGACCCGCAGCACCGGCGCGAGCTCGGGCTGACCGTAGAGGTCGGCGACCGGACCGGCCGCGAGGAGACAGACCAGCGACAGGACGAGCCCGGCCGCGACGGAGAGCCAGAAGGTCGTGTCGAGCATCTCGCGGGTCACCGACGGGCGCTGGATCACCGCCTCCGACACCCCGGTGTCGACAAAGAGCGAGCACAGCGAGATGACGACGACAGCGAGGCTGAGCAAGCCGAACGCCTCGGGCGCGAGCAGCCGCGCGAGGAGCGTGAACGTCACCAGCGAGATCAGGCGAGCGGCGACGTTCTCGACGAAGACCCACTTCGCGCTCGAGATGGCCGTCGTGCGCATCTCGCCCTTGTGCTCGTCGGGCGTGGTCAGCTCGATCGGCTTGTGCTCCACGACCCGCCACTGTGACAGCACCACCAGGGGGCACCCGCACGATCCGGTGGCGACGTGTGCTGTAGTGATCGCTCGCGCGTGCGTTCGCCTGCCGTCAAAGTCCTCGCCCTGGGTTCGTCGCCAGAGGACTCCAACCCGTACGGCCGACTGTTCGACGAGGCCGTGACTGCGCTGGGCGTCCGCCTCGTCGAGCTTCCGTCCCCGGACGCTCGCGAGATGACCGCGAAGCTGGGGCTGATCGACGTCGTGCACCTGCAATGGCTCGAGCCGTACCTCGCAGCGACCGGCGCCGGGCTCGAGCGCGTCGCGCGGGTCCACGTTCGGCTCGCGCGACTCGCCGCCGCACTCGCTCGGATCAGGCGCTCGCGTGTCCGGCTCGTCTGGACGATCCACAACGTACGCCCGCATGAGCGTCCGCTGCCTTGGACGGATCGGCTCCTGACTGCTGCGTTGCTGCGAGCAGCAGACGGTCTCCTCGTGCATTCGCACTACGCCGCGCGGCGTGTCCTCTCGGAACTCCATCCGCGGTGCCCGATATGGGTCGCTCCGCATGGCAACTACATCGAGTCGTACCCGCGCACGAGCCTCACCCGAGAGGAGGCACGCGCGCGCCTGGGTATCGACGCGGAGCCGCCGACGTTCCTGTGCTTTGGTCAGGTCCGTGAGTACAAGCGCATCCCCGACGTCATCCGCGCATTCCGCTCGCGCCGGCGCGATGCCACGTTGCTCGTCGTCGGACGCCCGCTGGACGCGGACCTCGCGGCGGAGGTCGGCGCTGCCGCCGGAGAGGATCCGCGAGTGCGGCTCGTGCTCGACAGCGTCCCCTCCGAGGAGGTCGAGTTGTACCATCGCGCCGCCGATGCGGCGGTGCTGAACTATCGCGAGGTGTTCTCAAGCGGGGCGCTGATGCTCGCGCTGTCACAGGGCCTGCCGGTGATCGCTCCCGAGGACTCCTCGGCGGGAGAGCTCCTCGCACCTGGCGCGGGCGTGCTCCTGGGTCCGACGGACCAGCTCGCAGATGCCCTCGTACGGTTCGTTCCCAGCGAGGCGATGCGCGCCGCTGCGCTGGCCAACGCTCGGGCATACCCGTGGACGCGGACGGCGGAGGCCGCCGTCGGCGCCTACACCGGCCGTGATCCGGACTATCCCGCCCGACGGGGGTGATCGGAGCGCCGACTGCGGCGCACGGTCACCGTCCCGGACGTGACAGGCGATCGCCGACGGCGAAACGCAGGTGGGCGAGTCGGTCGCGTGCGGTCGCCTCCCGTTCGTTCGCCGCGAACCGTCCGGCCTCGAACGCGAGCACGACCCCCAGGTCGAGCGCTCGGACGTAGACCTCCTCCTCGCGTCCTCTCACCGCAGCAAGCGGGATGCGCACCGCCGCGGACCCGGTCCAGAGGAGGAGCTTCCACAGAGGGATGGGCGTTGAGAAGTTGGGATGTGCTCGCCGTAGCCACTCGGCTCCGGAGCCGTAGCGGGCGAAGACCCGCAGCATCGAGTCGAGGCGGTCACGTGTCGGATGGCGGACGCGAGCCTCGGGCCGCATCTCGATACCCCACCCAGCGTCGCGCAGGCGGAAGGACAGGTCTGCATCTCCGCCGGACCTGATCCGATCCGCGAAGCCCCCGACGCCGTCGAACGCCTCTCGTAGCACCGCGACGTTCGCGGTGAGCCCGATCTCGGCCCCCGGCTCGCCGACGGCTTCCTGGCTCAGGTGACGACGCAGCACCCCGTAGCGCTCCACCCGACCGCTCCCCACGGCGAATGGCTCGATCGCTCCGATCAGCTGTCCCGTCGAAGGCTTGGGCGGCGGCTCGAAGTACGCGGCGAGTAGACCGGGCAGCACATCGACGTCGGCGTCGAGGAACACGATCCACGCGGCCGAGCCGCGCGCGGCTCCCCGGTTGCGCGCGTAGTACGAGGACGCGACCTCCGTCGCGGCGATCGTGTCGTCTGTTCGGGCTCGGGCATCGGGCCGGTTGTCGACGATCGTCAGCGTGTCGCTTGCGGAGAGGTCGAGCCCCCCGAGCACGTGTCGTAGCGCAGCCAACTCCGTGTCGGAGCCGACGAACGGAACCACGACGTCGACCGGCGGGCGGTCCTGCGCATGAGCGAGAGGCTCCCCCGGAAGCATCATCGAGGAGGCGAGACGCGTGCTTCGAGGCGCGCATCGTCGTTCGGGAGGATCACGCGGGCAGGGTTGCCAACGGCGGTCGCTCCCTCGGGAACGTCGTGCAGGACGACGCTCATCGCCCCGATGCGCGCCGAGCTTCCCACGGTCACCCCACCGAGGATCTGCGCGTACGCGCCTATGTCGACGTCATCCTTGATCGTAGGGACGGCTCCCCCTTCGACCCGTTCCCCGATCGTGACCCCCTGGCGCAGTGTGCAGCGCGCGCCTATCGAGACTCCACTGTGGACGACGATCCCGCCGAAGTGATGGATCCGCAGGCCAGGTCCCACGGGTACGCTCCTTGGCAGGCTGATGCCAGTCAGCGTCTCGACGATCCTGTAGGCGGGCCAGTAGGCACGCCCCGTGAGCCATCGCGCCGGCTGCGGCAGTGTCTCGGCGTGCCGGCTCAACCGATGCAACGCGACCGCCCAGACCGACTGCTCCCGGAGCCAGGGCCGCTTGCCGTACCGCTCGAGATCCCGAGCGAGGTTCACAATCTCGTCTGACGCAACTCCCATCGAAGGCAGGAAGCTATCGAGGTGCCGATCCGTGCCGCACTGCCCGTCTCGGTCGTGATTCCCGCGTACAACCGTGCTGACCTCGTCGCGCGCGCCGTGGTGAGCGCCTGGGAGCAGCGGCCGGCACCGCCTGCGGAGATCATCGTGGTGGACGATGCCTCGACGGACGCCACGGCGTCCGCAGCCGAGGCCGCCGGCGCCACGGTCGTCCGTCACGACCACAACCGCGGCGAGGGCGCCGCACGCAACACCGCGATGCGGGCCGCGACGCAGCAGTGGGTCGCGCTGCTCGACTCCGACGACGAGTGGCTGCCGGGGCACCTGACGTCGCTGTGGCCCTTCGAGAGCGGGCGCGTGATCCTCGGAGGCACCGCGGTCGCGACCGACGGGAACCCGGCCGGGGATCGGCTGTGGGGGCTCGGGCGCGACCGCCCGGTCGAGCTGCGGTCGCCGGCAGACGTCCTCGCGAACGGCAACCTGCTGGTCGCCAGCAGCGTTCTCGTCCGCCGCGCGACGGCGCTCGCCGTCGGGGCGTTCAAGGAGGACATGCCGCGGGGCGCCGACCTCGACCTCTGGTTGCGCGTGCTCGAGCGCGGCCCGGGCGTGGTCTCGCCCGACGTCACCGTCCGCTACCACCTGCATGCTGGCCAGGTCTCCGATGACAGGACCTCGATGTGGGACGCGCACCGCGCACTGCTGGCCGAGTACGCCGATCGCCCGTGGTGCACGGCTCGGGTCCGGCGGGCGGCCGACGCCGTCCTCATGTGGGATGAGCTGCGCGCGGAGCTGCGCTCGGGCGACCGGCTCCCCGCCGCGAGGACCGCGGTGACGCTGGCGGCCGACCCCGTAAAGCTGGCTAGCGTCGGCAGGCTGCTGGCCGAGCGGCGGCGGGTGCGCCGCAGAAGCCGGGCCTACCGCGAGCACACGCTGCCGTGATGCCGCGCTCGGGTTCCGACTTGTCTGCGGTTCGGTGGCTCGGCAAGAATGCCGCCGCAATGCGCTCGAATCCCGTTCGTCGCCAGATCCTGCGTGCGGTGCACTCGTTCGCCAGCCGCGGGCTGGGCTCCAGCATGCGCGAGGCCCTCGAGCTCGACCGGCTCCGCCAAGCCGGTCTGCGACTCGGCGAGGGAGTGTTCATCGGCGGCGGCACCGTGCTCGACCCGGACTTCGCCCATCTC
Source organism: uncultured Solirubrobacterales bacterium (assembly GCA_963837655.1). Lineage (GTDB taxonomy): Bacteria > Actinomycetota > Thermoleophilia > Solirubrobacterales > Solirubrobacteraceae > CAVVSD01. The sequence continues at coordinate 311,959 of CAWIOK010000005.1, read as the reverse complement.
ATCGCGATCGGGGAGAACAGCACGCTGAGCATCGGCGTGGTCGTCCTTGCCCACGACGCCAGCACACGACGGGGCCTCGGCTACTCCCGCGTCGCGCCGGTGACCATCGGGCGAGGCGTGTTCGTCGGGGCGCGGGCGGTGATCCTTCCCGGGGTCACGATCGGCGATGACGCGATCGTCGGCGCAGGGAGCATCGTCACGCGCGACGTCGCGGCCGCCACGGTCGTGGCCGGCAACCCCGCGAGGTTGATCGACCGCGCGGAGGACTACCTCGCCGGCAACCGGGTGCTGCTGGAGCGCAGCCCGCGCTGGGAACGCGCCGGCCACGTCGTCAGCGACGGCCTGACCGACGAGGGGATCGCCGAGATGCGCGACGCGCTCGCCGAGGGCGACGCGTTCATCCGCTAGTGCGGAACGGACTTGCCGGAGTACGTGAAGAGATGCATCGGCGTCACCTGCAGCCGGTCCCACGGGAAGGCCTGAAGGACCGCGGCAGGCGACGGCGTGATCGATGCGGGCCACGCGTTCGCCCCGAGGTTCGACGGATCCTGGGCGTACAGCGTGACCACCGGTGAGGTGTCGCGCACGTAGATGCCGTAGCGCTGGGCGGCCCGTGCGATCATCTTCGTGAACGACGGCGCGGCCAGAGAGTCGACGTCGACACCGGGGTCGAGCCTGAACCGGGCCCCCTGGGGTATCGCGGTGGGGGAACGGTTGCCGCCGTCGGAGCGCTGGGCCGGATAAGCCCACACCGCGTACCGCGAGTTCGGGATCGCCATGGCCAGGGCGTGGTTGATCTCGCCGCGAGCGAGGTCCGCCTGCGTGATCATGCCACCGACCAGCGGGAGGCTCGTCGCTGTCGCCCCTGGCTGGATGCCGCTCGGATCGGAGAAGTAGCCGCGGCTGCGCGAGACGCCGGTCATCTTGCCGCCCCATTGCGCGGTCCAGGTGCCGTTGTGGTTCTCGGCGATCCAGAGCTCCCACATCGTGTCGGTGGCGGGCTGCCACACGACGATGTGCTTGTCGGTTCCCGCGGCGACCTTCGCGTGGGCTGGAAGCGGCACGCCGCGGGCGAGCGTCGCCTTCAGGTCGCCGCCGTACGCGACGCGCGGGCCGACCAGGCGCACGGGGATCCGCCGCTGGCGAGCGGGCACGGTGTAGACCGGGGAGCTGAAGCTCGTGGTGTTGATGGTCGGCGGGAAGTTGCGCGCGAACTCGGCGCGGACCTCGGCGGCCAGCCCTGCCACCAGCGGCGTGGACAGCTTGTCGACCGGCGTGCTCGACGCGATCGGCGTCGTCCAGACCGACCCCCGGCCGAAGAAGCGACCGCATCGGGGCGGGACGACAGCGAGCATGCGCGTCCGTCGGACGACCCTGCCCCCACCGCCCTGGCGGAGCGAGACGCTGAGCTGCCGGGCCCGGCACGACCGCAGGCGCGGCGCGGCATCGTCGAGCACGGGGAGACGCACCGGCTGCGTCCCAGAGCCTCGGATCGTGACTGCCTGCGTGACGGGCCACGGGTCCTCGCCCGCAGCCGCGAGCTGCGCCTGCACTGTCCCCTTCGAACCCGCCGGAAGACGGACGCGCACATCGAGCGCGGTCTTCGCGAGGAGGTCGGCCTGGCTGGTCGGACCGATCGCGATGCGCCTCGAGGCCGCCGCCGCGGGAAAGCTGGCGCCCGAGGTGTCGTCACCGCGGGTCAGCAGCACGACGAACACGGCGGCCGCAACAAGCGCGACGCCCGCTCCGAGGACCACGATACGGCGCCTGCGCATGGCTACGAGACGCTCGCGGTGAACAACCGCGCGAGCTGACCCGCGGAGTCGTCGACGTCGAAGTCACGCGCCACGATCTCTCGGCCAACCGCGCCGTCGCGCGCTCTCGCCTCGGGGTCGCGGACGTAGGCACGCAGCGCGTCGGCCAGCACATCGGCGCGTCCTGGTGGGACGAGGGTTCCGGCACCGCGGCGCACGAGCTCCGGGATTCCCATGACGGCGGTCGAGACGACCGGCAACCCGGCGGCCATCGCTTCCATGAGGACGACCGGCACGCCCTCGGCGAAGGACGGCAGGCAGAACAGATCTGCGCCACGCAGGCGTTTGGCGACGCCCTCCGGCCCTAGCGCGCCCGCGAACGTCACCGCACCTGCCGGGAGCTCGCTGTGCGCCCGCGCCTCCAGCTGCGCGCGGTCCGGACCGTCGCCGACGATCGTGAGGCGGACGTCGGGGTCCTCCGCGAGCAGCTCGGCAACGGCATCCAGCAGCACCGCGAAGCCCTTCATGGCTGCGAGCCGTCCCACGGTGATGATCTCCACGCAGCCTCCTGCAGTGCATCGATCGGCGCCGGCGTAGGCGCTCCGGTCGCACGCCGCAATGCACGACGTGCAGGCGCGGCCACTCGTCCTGCGACACGAGGCGCATGAGCTGCGCGCGGCAGAAGTCGCTGATGCACGCGACGAACGCGGCGCGCTGCACCTTCTCCACGATGCCGTGCTGCTCGACGTTGTCGAACTCCAGCGGGCCGTGCATCGTGAACGAGTAGGGCCGCTGGAGGAGCTCCGCCGCCAGCATCGTCACGGAGCACGCGACGTTCACGAAGTGCGCGTGCAGATGGCCGGCCCCGCGTCGGCGGAGGTGCTCGGCGAGGTGGACGGCCTCCACGAAGTAGAAGAGCTGCCAGAGCCGGTTGCGCGCGCCGGGCGCACCCGAGCGCAACGCCAGCCGCAATGTCCTGACGTACCGCAGCGGCCGCCGCCCCGCACTGCGGACGTGCGAGCGGACGAGCTCGCGCCGGTCGGCCGGCAGGATCGCGAACGTCGTCCGCGGTCCGCCTCCCTGTCGGCATCGGTGAGCAGCGCGCTCTCGGGCGTCCGCCGGATGGAGACCGTGTCGACCGCGGCGCCCAGCCGGCGCAGCGCCTCGACCTCCCGCATCACGAACGTGTGCGAGATCTTGGGGTACTCGGCGATCACGTAGGCGATGCGCGGGAGCGGATCGCTCATGTGCGACCCCGAGTGATCCCCAACCACAGCCAGAAGACGCTGTGGCAGAACGCGTAGTTCATCGGCGTGAGGTTGGCAACCACGAGCCACCCGCAGCCGACCGCCAGCAGCCCAGTGCGCCAGACGTCGAGATCGGGAGGGCCGCGTCGTCCGACGCTCTGCAGGAAGGCGACGACGATGCATGCGATCCAGGCGAGCGTCGCCAGCACGCCGAGCTCCGCCGCGTAGGCGAGGAAGACGTTGTGCGGCCGCGGCACCACCGTCAGCGGTCGGTCCGCAGCCTGTTGATAGAACTCGGGATGCTCGGGGAAGGTCGCCCATCCGAAGCCAAGCGCCGGCTTCGCCTCCGCCATGCGCAGGGCGGCAGAGTTCGAGTTCAGGCGATCCCAGAGGGGGAGCTGAGAGTCCAGCCGGTTCTGCGCGCGCCCGGAGAAGCCGGGGACGAACGCGAACACCGCCAACACGGCGACCGCCCCGAGCACGCATGCAGGGATGACATACGGCCGCAGCTCGCGGCGCGAGAGCATCGCGACGAGCGTGCCCGCGATGGCGGCGAGCCAGATCTGGCGGGTCAGCGTGAACACCATGCCCAGCGCGCAGACCGCGAGCCCGACGGCCGGAAGCCACTTGCGCCGCCACTGCGACAGTGCCATCGCCGCGGCCGTTCCGCACATGAGCATCGCGAGGCCGTCTGCCGCCGCCTCCACGAACGGGCCCCGCGCGCGCCCAAAGTGGATGCCCACGCCGGGCTCCATGATGTATCTCGGGAACACGAGGCGGGTCGGCCCGATCGTCTCCAGGATCGCGGTGGCCCCGAGGTACAGGCCGATGACCACGAGCGTGCCGAGCAGGATCCGCCGCTCGCGCTCGCTCGGGAAGGCTGCGGGCGCGATCCAGAACAGCAGGAACGGGATGATCCCGAGGTTGTCGAGCAGGCTGAACAGCGGGCCCGACGAGCGCAGGGTGCCGGCCAAGACCGCGGACCCGATTGCCCACACGGTCACGATCGCGAGCGCGATGTGGATGCGCTCGGTTCGCAGGCGGGGGCGCTCGGCGCGCAACTCGCGGACCAGGACGGTCGCGACACCCGCGAAGAGCACGAGCCGATCGATCCCCACCGGGCTCCCCAGGTGGCTGAACTGGCCCGAGAAGACGCTCAGCGCCAGGCCGACGGAGATCGTCACCGCCGCGTCGACCGTCGCCAGCAGCACAAGCCCTGACAGAAGGACGGCAATGACCGCGAAGGCCAGGTAGCCGTCGGCGGGGTTCGCGCGTTCGTTGACCGCGTAGCCGACGGCGAGCGCAATGGCCGCAGCGGCGACGATCCTGGCGAGCGCCCCCGTGCCGGAGAACGTCATCGTTCTGTCGTCAGCTGGGGATGCGCCGGCGGCGCGGACGTCGCCGCCCGAACATCGCAGCGACCGCGAGACCGATCACCAGGCCGGCGAGGGCGCCGACGGCGACCAGCTTCTGCAGCATCGAGTCGCGATCGCTCGTGGCACCCTTCGCCGGTGAGAGCACCTGGATGCCCGCGGTGCTCGTGTCGGTCGCCATCTGGTTGACGTAGAGCGACTGCAGGCTCTGCTTGCGGAGCTCTGCGGTCTGCTGGTCGGTCTGCGCGCGCACCAGCCGGCTACGCATCGTGTCGGCGTCGCCGACCCCGTTGCGCAGGTTCGCCTCGAGCCGGCTGATGTCGCGCTGCAGGGAGGCCGACAGACGGGCCTGCTTGCGGTAGTCGCGCAGCAGCGACGCCGAGGAGCTGCCGCTCTTGTCCGTCGCGGTCACAAACGTCCGCATCTGGCGGGTCGCTGCGTCGGCGAGGCCGATCGCGCTGCTCTCCGTGGGTCCGGTCGCCGAGATGGTGAAGATCGGCGATCCCGGGACGGGCGTCGCCGTCAGTCGCGACTTCACGTCGGCCGGCGGCAGGCCGAGTCGCTTCGCGACCGGGTCCACGATCTCGTCGCTGGTGACCACGCGACTGTAGGAGGAGGCGAGCGCCTGCGCTCCCTGCACGTAGCCGGGCAGCGCCTGGACGCGCACGTCGGTCCGGCCGACGTTGATCGACGACGTCGACGTGTACTCGGGGCTGCGCGTGGTCGCGACGTAATAGCCCCCCGCCGCGAGGAGCACCACGAAGAAGACGACGATCGGCCACCGGATCGCGGACGGACGCAGCGGGCCGAGCGGATGCGGCGCGGGCGGCGGCTCAACCGCCTGGCTGACCCGCGCGGCCACCAGCGGTCGAGGCCGCTGCGGGTCGTTCGGGGCGGGAAGTTGGGGCATCGCGCTCATGTGTCCATTCGCTCGATCAAGGGCGGCAGTCGTGACAGCGCGCGCTCTTCACACGCGAATCAACGTTTCGGCGTGCCACCGGCGCATCCTGCGCGCACGCAGGATAGCTGCGGCGTTCGGATCCGCGAAAGGATTCGGTTTGCTCCACTTTCTTGCTAGACCGCGTGCACTCCAGCGCTCGACACGATGTCACTAGCCGCGCGCGCTGAAGACGCCAGCATGGAGGAATCCGGTGCGTCCACGGCGAACTGCCAGGCGACCGGACAGCGCAGTTAAGAGGTTTGTCGCGGTTCATCCGCAAAAGCACTTCAGAGACAGGACACGTGTGGCGGACGGGAAACAAAGCCGCGACCGTTCGACAAGGAACGGAAGCCTCATCACGCGGCGTCTGTCGTCGTGCCAGTTGGATCGGAACAGACCTCGTGTGGATCGTCATCTCATCCACACGGCGACGTGATTGACACAAGGAACTCGTGGAACTCTCTCTTCTCCGCAGCTGTGCGAGGCTGGCGTGACGACCGTCGAGCCTCAGGACAGGCCGACCGCCGGGACGCCTAGCGCCGAGATCCGTGACCAGGTGACGCTGCTCGGCCTGCGCCTCGACCGCGTGACCGAGGACGAGGTCATCGACCGCGTCCTCGAGGGCGTCCAGTCCGGGCGTGGCGGATGGATCTGCCCGGTGAACCTCGACGTCCTGCGCAAGATCACTCGCGACCGCAGCCTGCAGGAGCTCGTGGACGGCGCCGATCTCGTCACCGCCGACGGCATGCCCCTCGTGTGGGCCAGCAAGATCCAGGGCCGCCCGCTGCCCGAGCGCGTCGCAGGCTCCTCGCTGGTCATGACGCTGCCGGCGGCGGCAGTCGGGACCAACACGTCCTTCTTCCTCCTGGGTGGAGACCCAGGGGTCGCGGAGTCGGCCGCCCAGCGGCTCCTCGGAGATCACGCTGGACTTCGTCTGGCGGGCACGTACTGCCCACCTCTCGGCTTCGAGAACGACCCAGCCGAGCTCGAGCGCATCGAGGCGGCCCTCGACGCGGCGCGACCCGACGTCGTCTTCGTCGCGCTCGGGTTCCCCAAGCAGGACCGGCTCGCTGTGCAGCTCCGCGCGCATCGCCCGTCGACGTGGTTCCTCAGCTGCGGCATCAGCCTGAGCTTCGTCAGCGGCGACGTCCAGCGGGCGCCGATCTGGGTCCAGCGAATCGGCCTCGAGTGGGTTCACCGCCTCGCGCAGGAGCCTCGGCGGCTCGCGCGTCGCTACCTCATCGAGGGCTTCCCGTTCATGGCGCGGCTCGCTCTGAGCGCCGTAGGCGGTCGCTTCCGCAACCAAGGCGCAGATGCGAGTTGACCCGGCTCATCCGCGCGAAGGCGCCACTGCGGGTGTCGTTTGCGGGCGGAGGGACTGACGTCGCTCCGTTCCCGGCACAAGAGGGTGGCCTGGTCTTGAGCGCCACGATCAACCGATATGCCTACGGCTCGCTCACGCCACGCGATGACGACAAGATCCGTGTGGAGAGCCTCGACTTCGGCGTGTCGATGGACTTCTCGGACGCCGACGGACTGACGTTCGACGGGCGCCTCGACCTGGTCAAGGCGGCGATCCGCCGGCTCGGTCGGGGCGGCTTCGACATGTTCCTGCACACGGCGGCCCCGCCGGGCTCCGGGCTCGGAGCGTCGTCGTCGGTGATGGTGGCGGTGATCGGGTTGCTCAAGGAGTACCACCGGCTCCCGCTGACCGACTACGAGATCGCCGAGATGGCCTTCGTGCTCGAACGCGAAGACCTCGGGATCAAGGGCGGCTGCCAGGACCAGTACGCGGCGACGTTCGGCGGCTTCAACTTCCTCGAGCTCGAGGGCGACCGCGTGCTCGTGAACCCACTCCGCATCTCCGCCGACGTCATCCACGAGCTCGAGCACAACATGCTGCTGTGTTACACGGGGCGAACCCGCAAGTCCGACCACATCATCGACGACCAGGTCCAGCGGTATCAGGACGAGGACGCCGACGCGCTCGAGGGCCTGCGGATGCAGAAGCGGCTCGCATCGGAGATGAAGGACGCGCTGCTTCGCCGGCGGCTCACGGAATTCGGCGAGCTCCTCGGGACGGCGTGGTCCTACAAGAAGATGATGTCGCCCCGCATCTCGAACGAGCACATCGACGAGGCGTACGAGTCGGCATGCCGGGAAGGGGCGCTCGGCGGGAAGGTGACCGGTGCGGGCGGAGGCGGCTACATGCTCTTCTACTGCCCGTTCCAGAAGAGGCACCGCGTGGCCGCCGCGATGACGCGCATGGGCGTCGAGGTGACCGAGTTCGAGTTCGTGGACCACGGTCTGACCACGTGGGGGATCGATGGATAAGCGATTCACCACGCAGTCGCGTGCGGAAGAGGCGGTCTCGGCGCTCGTGCGTCGGCGCATCAAGGAGAGCATCGAGGCGAAGCAGCGGCTTCTCGAGGGCTCGCTTGCCGACGACGCCATCCGACTAGCCGCAGTCGCCTCCAGTTCCCTTCGAACCGGCGGGAAGCTGCTGATCTTCGGCAACGGGGGCAGCGCTGCCGATGCCACGCACATGGCGGCCGAGTTCGTCGGTCGGTTCGGTTACGACCGTGGCCCGCTTGCTGCCATGTCGCTGACCGAGAACGCTGCCTCGATCACCGCGATCGGCAACGACTACACCTACGACGAGATCTTCGCCCGCCAGATCCGAGCCTTCGGCCAGGCCGGCGACGTGGCGATCGCGATCACCACGAGCGGCGCCTCGAGGAACGTGGTCGCGGGACTCAAGGTCGCCGGTGAGATGGGGATTCACACGGCCGCTCTCACGGGCAACCGTGGCGGCCCGATCGCCGGCGTCACCGAGATGTGCCTCGAGATGCCGTCGGGGAACACCGCCCGCGTCCAGGAGTGCTACCTGCTGGTCGCCCACATCGTGTGCGAGCTCGTTGAGAAGGCGCTGTTTCCGTTGCATGCGCGATGACGCCGCGGCTGGTGCTCCTCGATCGCGACGGGACACTCAACCGCAAGGCTCCTGAGGGCGCCTACGTGACGGAGCCGGATGGGCTCGAGTTGCTGCCGGGGGCCGGCGAGGCCGTGCGCCGGCTGAACGACGCCGGGATACCGGTGGCTGTCGTGACCAATCAGCGCTGCGTCGCACTCGGCCTCGTGACGGAGGCCATGCTCGAGCAGATCCATGCGCGGCTGCGCGCGGATCTCTGTGCGGCCGGCGCCCACGTCGATGCGATCTACCACTGTCCGCACCACGAGGGCGCGTGCGTCTGCCGCAAGCCCGCGCCGGGCATGCTCGAAGCAGCCGCGACGGCGTTCGGCGTCCCCGCATCGGAGGCGGTCATGGTCGGGGACTCCGACAGCGACGTGGAGGCCGGCCGCCGCTTCGGCTCGCGCACCATCCACCTCACGTCCACGAGCCCGGCGCCAGGCGAGACGGCACCTGACCTGGCGGCCGCCGCGGACCTTATCCTCGCGCGATGAGCGTGATCTCGCTGGGACGTCGCGCCGCCACGGCAGGTGTGGCGGCCGGTCAGGCCTGGGTGGCAGCTGAGACGGGATATCTCGTTCTGTTGCTCGTGTTCGCCGCCCGGAGCTATCCCCAGCGACGCGTGCGCCGGGGGAATCCGCTGCGGATCGCGGTCCTCGTCCCCGCACATGACGAGGAGACGGTGATCGAGGCATGTGTCGCCTCGCTGATGGCGCAGGACCATCCGAGCGACCGCCGCGCGGTCATCGTCATCGCCGACAACTGCTCGGACGCGACGGCGGAGAAGGCCAAGGCCCTCGGAGCGGAGGTCTGGCAGCGCGACGACGCAGATCACCCCGGCAAGGGCCAGGCCGTCGGGTGGGCGCTTGAGCGGCTGCTGGACGGCGCCGCGGACGTCGATGCCGTCGCGATGATCGATGCAGACTGCGTCGCGTCTCCCAACTTCCTCTCCACCATCGATGTGTCGCTGCGAGGTGGAGCCTCGGCGGTCCAGGTCGCCTACGACGTCGCGAACCCGGAGGCCTCGTCGTCCGCCGCACTGCGGTGGGCGGGTTTCGCGCTCATGCACCGCGTCCGCCCGCGTGGGCGGCGGGCGCTGGGCCTCTCGGCCGATCTGTTCGGCAGCGGCATGGCGTTCCGTACCGCCCTCTTGCGTGCCCATCCGTGGTCCAGCTTCTCGATCACCGAGGACGCCGAGTATCACCTCGAGCTCGTCCGGGCCGGCATTCGTGTCGCCTACAGAGACGACGCCAGCGTCAGCTCGCCGATGCCGACCACCTTCGCCGACGCTCGCGACCAGCAGCTGCGCTGGGAGAGCGGGAACGCCAACCTCGCCCGCCAGACGTCCCGGGAGCTCGTGACGAGCGGCGCCAAGCGGGGGGACATCCATCTCGTGCACGCCGGCTTCGAGCAACTGGCGCTTCCGCAGACGGCGCTGCTGTCGTTGAACGCCGCGACCACCGGACTGGCGATCGCCCTCCGGTCGCGGCGTCTGACGCGCCTCGGACTGGCTCTGTCGGCCGGTCAGGCCCTGTACGTGCTTGGCGGCCTCCGCGTGGCCGGTGCGCCGCCCGCGGTCTACCGGGCGTTGCGCGCCGCCCCGGCCCTGCTGCTGAACAAGCTTCCGCTGCTGGCCCGGATCAGCCGAGGCCGCGGCGTCACCGACTGGAAGCGCACCGCACGGCCGCCCGCGTGACGACGACTACATGCTGCCGGCGCGCGCGACGAACACCACGGTGCGCAGCATGATCTTGACGTCGGTCCAGAAGCTCCAGTTCGCCACGTACAGGTAGTCGATGTTGACCATCTCCAGGAGCGACGCGCGCCCAGGGCCGAGGATCTGCCACGGGCCGGTCATCCCAGGTGTCAGATGCAGCCGGCGCCGGTGCCAGCCGACGATCTTCTCGTCCTCGTCGACGATCAACGGCCGCGGGCCGACCAGGCTCATCTCACCCCGCAACACGTTGATCAGCTGCGGCAGCTCGTCGAGGGAGGTTTTGCGCAGCAGGCGCCCCACGCGCGTGACGCGCGGATCGTCAGCGATCTTGAAGAGCCCGTCGGACTCGTTACGGTCGAGGAGGTCGGCCTTGCGCGACTCGGCGTCGCTGACCATCGAGCGGAACTTCAGGAGGTGGAAGCGGCGCCCGTCCCGCCCGACCCGCACCTGCCGGAAGAAGATCGGGCCCGACGATGTCACCCGAAGCGCGAGCGAGATCGCGACCATGAACGGCATCACGACGATCAGCGCGCCTGCCGCACAGACGACGTCGGTGACGCGCTTGATGAACATCGACGAGCGGCTGAGCCCGAAGCTCCGCACTCCGAGCACTGGGACGCCGTTGACGTCGTCGAACTCGACGGACGATCCCACCACCTCGAGGACGCGCGGGAGGACGCTGACGCGAACCCCCAGTGCCTTGACCAGCCGGATCGCGTCGAGCATGTCGTCGGTCTCGCCGCTTCCAGGAGCCAGGATCACACGATGGACCTTCCGATCGCTGATCGCGCGGGTCACCTCAGCGACGTCCGCGGCGCGCTCGGTGAAGACGTGCAGAGGCAACCGCCCGACGACGGTCACCTGCAGCCCCTTGCCCTCCTCGAGCTTGCGGCACAGCGCTTCGGTCTCGGCCAGCTCGCCCAGGACGAGGCAGCGCTCGGGCTCGGTGGCGCGGCCGGCGATCAGCCGCGCAAGCGTGCGGCACACGATCGAGAAGCCGAACAAGCATCCCCACAGACCGAAGAGCTGAGAGCGGCCGAGGTCACCGTCGACGAACGTGTCGGCCAAGAGGTAGATGACGAGCGCGTAGAGCGTGGCGAGCTGGAAGAGCGCCGGCGCCTCCTCGAGCGTCGACTTCCGGAGACGCAGCTCATCGCGGTCGTACAGCCCGATCAGCTTGCTCGCGACCACGACGATGGGCAGAGCAAGCAGTGCCGCAGGACGAAGCCGGTCGTTGTCGCCGAGCACCATGACGGCGACGAAGAGGGCGGCAGCAGCCGCGACGGTGTCTGCATACGCCAGCGCGCGACGGTACACCCGGTCGCGCCGGAGGATGTGGTCGTTGACGGGCCCCTCTTCGAGGGGCTTCAACGGGCGAGGACGGAGGCGAAGCGTGCTGCGACTGAACCTCGGGCGCCCGCCAGTCTCTGGTGGCTGTGGCTGACCCGTAGTTGTGTCGCTCTTCACGTCGTCCATCTGCGGCGCTCGACCGCGGGTTGGGTACCTGGAGTCGGGGATCTTGGTGAGATGTAGCTACACCGCAACACGGTGAGTGCCTCCGCACGAGTTCGGCGGCATTAGTGCTACGGAACCTTCGGCGCAGCGCCGACGAGTCCTTCCGAGTGGGCTGATCAGCCAGAAAACATCGGGACGATCGGCCCATTGCGCCGACGGCGAGTTGTCGTGAGGATGCATTGTGTGCTGCTTCCTCCCCCGCCCAGGGAGAGGCTGGCCGTTGCCGTCGCCTCTGTCCTCGGTCGCCGACGCTCTCTGCCCGTCTCGATGCTCGTGCTCGCTGTCGCAGCGATGTGCGCGGCGATCCTCGTCCCGTCTCCACCGGATGCCGGCGCGCGCGAACGCAAGCCCGAGCGCTCGTCGGTGCACAAGAAGACCAAGACGAAGTGCAAGCCGGCGCCGCGGAGCCGCAGGAAGAGCAGCGCCCACCACAAGAAGTCGGCACATGCCTCGCGCTCGCGCCGGGAGGAGGAGCGACGTCGTGCACGGAACAGGCGACGGCAGAAGAGCTGCACCAAGAAGAAGGTCGTCGCGAAGAAGCCGGTGATCCCCGTCGCGGTGCAGGCTCCGGTCCCCGCGGCGCCTCCCGTGCCGGTACCGGGCAACGGCTTCTTCTCCCCGACCAGCCCGTGGAACGCGCCCATCCCTGTGGGAGCGGATCTCGACCCGAGGTCGGCGGCTCGCATCGCGTTGCTGACGCTCCGGATCGCCGCCGCGACGCGTGTGAATCAGCCGCCGGTCGTCAACGCGGCGCAGTACAGCACCCCGCTGTACGTGGTCGGTCCGCAGATTCCAGGGGTGCGCGTGCAACTCGACAGCCCCCATGGCAGCGGCCTCCGTCGGGCGCTTGCACAGGGCGTCCCGATCCCAGTGGGCGCCCGGGCTGCCTTGGGCTCCGACGGACACCTGACCATCTATCAGCCGTCAACGGACAGGCTCTGGGAGTTCTGGCGCGCTACGCGGAAGAGCGACGGCTGGCATGCGTCGTGGGGCGGAGCGATGCGCGGAGTGTCTGCGAACCCTGGCTACTTCTCCAACGGCGCCTGGCCCGGAGCCAGCGAAAACGAAGGGTGGAACTGGGGCGCGACCGCGTCCAGCCTGCCTGTTGCCGCCGGGCTGGTCACGGGAGCCGAGATCGTTGCCGGTCGGATCACCCACGCAGTCGCAGCCGCGGCACCGGCGACGTGCACAGGGATGTTCACGTATCCGGCACAGCGAACCGATGGGAAGGACACCGATCCCAACTGCCTCCCCGAGGGCGCGCGACTGCGCCTCGATCCCGCATTGAACGTCGATGCCCTTCCTCTGTCCCCCATCGCGCGTGAGCTCGCGCGCGCGGCACAGCAGTACGGGATCATCATCCGGGACACGACAGCCGCCGGGTTCGCCTTCTTCGCCGAGGACCCCGCGACAGCCGGCCCGACGCTGTACACCGCGGCGGGACCGCTCGGAGACATCTATCACTACCTCGCACTGACAGGGTTCCCGTGGGGCAGCCTTCAGGTCCTGGCTGCCCGACAGTGCAAGGCCGCGCCGTGCTCCCCCTGAGTCAGGTCAGCGTTCGCCCAGTCGCTCGCGCAGCTTCCGGAGCCCGCGGTACAGCCGTCCCTCGACGGTCGTGCGGGTCTCCCGGAGCGTCGCGGCGATCTGCTCGACCGTGAGGTCCGCGCCGAAGCGCAGCGCGATGACCTGACGCTCGTCGTCGCTCAGATCCAGGAGCGCGTCCTGCAGATCCGGCTCCACCGCCGAGTCCCCCACTCGGCCGGCCGCCACGGAGGCCTCGGTCTGAAGCCGCTCGACAGTCCGGCCCTCAGACGCCGCGCGGCGGACGTGATCGCGGACGCGGTTCACGGCGATCGCGTACAGCCAGGTGCGCTCGCTGCCGCGTCGACGGTCGAATCGCCGGCGGTGGCGCAACGCCCGTTCGAACACGTCTGCCAGCAGATCCTCCGCGAGGACCCTGTCTCCCACCGACCAGCTCAAGTAGGCGTAGAGCGCTTGACCATGCTCGCGGTAGAGCGCATCGAAGCGTTCACGCGCCAGCTCCCGGTCGCGCATCAGTTCTGACGTCCTCCGCGCGTATCAACGACCATGAGCACGACGCCTGGCGACGACGATCTCGATGACCGGCTGCGGGCCGAGCGCCCGCGCCTCGATACGGACGGCGAGGCGCGCGTCCGCGAGACGGTCGCCGCACGCTTGACAGATCGACCGCGCGCCTCGCGTCGCGTTTCGATCGCAGTCGTCGCGCTACTCGCAGCGGGCCTGACCCTCACGGGCGGCGGCGCCGCCATCGCGATCTCGGGACTCGCAGCCGACACGACCGCCGTCAACGCGCAGTACAGCACCCCGGTTCCCCCCGTAGCGACGCCGCCTGTCCCGCCAGGCACGACTCCGCCGGTCTCCGGAAGCGGGACCCCTGGCGTGTCGATCCAAGGCGGCGTCGATACGACACCGACCAACACGTCGACCGACAAGGCGCCGACGCTGGGTGCGCAGGGCAACCCCGACGAAACCGACACTGCTCCGGGCGCCGCCGACGCGCCCAACCAGGTCGTGGCCGCCGCCGACTCGGGCGACACGCTGCCGTTCACCGGCTTCGCAGCGATTCCGATCATCGTCGTCGGAGCCATGCTCATCGCCGCCGGGGCCCTCCTGCGCCGGCGCACGCGTCCCGTCGACTGAGCACGACGGCTCACGGCCCCAACGGGAGCGGCGCGTCGAGTGCGATGCGCCGCCAGCGCGCGCGGTTGCGCAGCGTGAGTTGCCTCGCCAGGTTCTGCGCGCGGGCATCCAGCGGATTGCGCCGCAGTGCCGCGCGCGCTGCGCTCCGCGGGTCCTGGCCGGCGACCGCTCGAACGAGGGCCTGCGTGTAGCGCATCTCCCAGTTGTCGGGGTCGCGACGGACGGCCGCCGCCGCGGCACCGAGCGCGAGCGACGTCTGGCCGAGGCGCACGTCGCACCAGGCGAGCAGCTCGAAGCTCTCGGGCCTGGACGACAGCGCACGGGTCGCGGCCAGCGATCGTTGCACCGTCTGCTCGCAGTCGCCCGCCCGGACGGCACGCTGCGCGTCCACGAGGGCGGCCTGCGAGCGACTGATGTTCAACGGCACGAGCGCGAGGACCAGGCAGGCGACGCCACCGAGGACTCCGAGGGTCCGAGCGAGGCCGGACGGAGCGCGTCGTCGCCCCGCGGCGGCCACGAAGGGCTTGCCCAGCGCCAGTCCTCCCGCGGCGAAGAGCCACGCGGTGAGCACCGGCATCTCCCAGTCCCAGTCGACCGCGGACCGCGCCGCCCACGCCGTCGCCACGGCGGCGAGCGCCGCCCACGCCGGCGCTCGATCGCGCAGCGCGCGCCACCAGAGCGCGCCGATCACGGTGATCAGTGCGATGAGCAGGAGGGCGAGGCCCACGATGCCGAGCTCGCCGAGCATCTCCAGCTCGAGCGAGTGCCCGTCGATGACGTACTGGGTCGTCGGTCTGTTGCGTTGCCACAGCAACCCGTAGGTGCCGGCGCCTGCGCCGTGCAGCGGCTCGCTGCGGAAGCCGTCCTCCCAGGCGACCCTCCAGACGTCGAGGCGTCCGTTGTTGCCGAGTTCGGTGAGACGGCCGCCCGCGTCGTCGGCGGCACCGACGCTGCCCGCGTCGGTGAACCGGTCCCACACGTCGGACACCCGATCCGGTGATCCCGCCGGGATGCTGACCCCGATGGCGATCAGGACGACGAGCGCGCCGGCGAGCCACGCCCGTCCGCGCGGTACGACCGGCAGATCGGCGTGGGAGAGAACACGGTCGAGGAGCAGCAGCCCGGTCCGGGCGACCGCCGCCCCGGCGGCCACGACCACGAGGACGAGCGCGACGTGCCTGCCAGTGTCGAGCGCGGCTGGGCTCGGCGTGACAGCCTCCAACCCCGTCACGCCCGCCGCCTCGAGCGCCGCGATGCAGCCGGCTGCTGCGGCGACGGGAAGCCCCGAGAACATCCCGCGCGACGGGCCGGTGACGAGGTACACCACGAGCCCGAGGACGCACGCTGCGACCGCGCCGCGCGAGCCGCTGAAGACGAGGGTGGCGACGAGCGGCGCGACTGCCGCCGAACCGAGCACGCGCACGACCGGGTGATCCCGGACGGAGCACGAGAGGTGGACGCACAGCACGACGCCGAACGCCGCGATCAGCCCGGTGGCGTTCCAGTAGCTGGTCGGCCAGTTCAGCCGTCCGCGCCGGAAGGCGGCATCGATCGGGAAGTCGTTCGGCAACAGCCAGGGGCCGAGCGCCACGACGCCGATCACAGCGCAGCCGACGGCGAGCGCGATCGTGAACGCCCGCGCACGCGCCTCCGTGCGCCCGACCGAGATGAACAGCGCCGTGAGCGCCGCGTAGAGCAACAGACGCCCGTACTCGAGGACCGCACGGGACGGCGCATCGGACCAGGTGCTCGACAGGAGGGTCCACGCCGCGAGCAGGGCGAGGGCCAGGACGGCGATCGCCGCCGCGCGCGGTTGGCCGGCGAGCGAGGCAGGATCGATGGTGACGCGAATCAGCAGCGCCGCCAGGGTTGCCATGGCTGCGATCCCGATCGTGTCCGGGAAGAAGCCGCCGTTGCGTAGGCCGAACCCGATGATCATCGCCGCCGGGGCGAGGATCAGAAGACCCGGCCAGAGCATGTCGCGACGGCCGGGAGAGCCGACGCTCACGGTCGTGCCGGCCCGCGCGGCCACGAGGTCGCCCGCCGCGCGTGCCGAGACCGCTCCCCGCTCTGACTCCGCCGCGCTCACGTGCGCGCGGACGCTACCGACAGGTCCGGCTACATCCCGCCGCCGCGGAACATGTACGAGATCGTCCGCAGGAGGATCTTCGCGTCCGTCCAGAAGGTCCAGTTCGCGACGTAGAGGTAGTCGATGTTGACCATCTCGTGCAGCGGGACCCTCGCGGACCCGAGGATCTGCCACGGGCCCGTCATCCCCGGCGTGAGGTGCAGGCGGCGCCGGTGCCAGCCGACGATCTTCTCGTCCTCGTCGACGATCAGCGGCCGCGGGCCGACAAGGCTCATCTCACCGCGCAGCACGTTGATCAGCTGCGGCAGCTCGTCGAGCGCGGTCTTGCGCAGCAGCCTGCCCACGCGCGTGATGCGGGGGTCGTCGGCCATCTTGAACAGGCCGTCGGCCTGGTTGTGGGCGACGAGCGCCGCCTTCTGCGCCTCGGCATCCACGACCATCGACCGGAACTTCAGCAGTCCGAACCGATGCCCGTCGCGGCCGACGCGCTCCTGACGGAAGAACACGGGGCCACGCGAGTCGAGCTTGATCGCAATCGCGATGACGATCATCAGCGGCGAGACCGCGAGCAACCCGAGGGAGGAGGCGACGATGTCGGTCACGCGCTTCACCGCGTGTGAGGACCGGCTGAGCCCGAACGAGCGGATGCCGAGCATCGGCATGCCGTGGATGTCGTCGAACTCGACGGACGAGCCGAGGACCTCCAGCACGCGCGGGAGCACGCTGACGCGCACGCCCAGGCCCTTGACCAGCCGGATGACGTCGAGCATCGCGTCGGTCTCGCCGCTTCCCGGGACGAGGATCACGCGATGGACATCGAGGTCGCGGATCGCCTGGGCGACCTCCGTCAGGCCGGCGACGTGGTTCACATCGCCCTGCAGCGGCATCTGCGCGACGACATCCACCTTCATCGCGCCTGTCTGCTCGCGTAGCTTCCGCACGATCGGCTCGGCCGCACCCGGCTCGCCGAGCACGACACAGCGCTCGGCCTCGGTGAGCGCCAAGGCCAGACGACGCGCGATCGTGCGGCCGAGGAGCAGACAGGCGAACAGGCAGGCCCAGAGGCCGACCACCTGCTTGCGTCCCAGCGATCCGTCGACGATGAACGGCTCGAGCAGCCAGATCAGCAGCGTGTAGAGCGTCGCGAGCTGGAAGAGCGCGGGCGCTTCCTCCAGGGTCGTCTTGCGCACCACGAGCTCGTCGCGGTCGTACAGGCCCATGACCTTGCACGTGATGACGAGCAGCGGGAGGACGACGAGGCCGATCGGCTTGAGCCGGTCGTCGACGCCCAGGATCCCGATCGAGAGGATGACCGCGATCGCGGCCGCCCAGGA
The DNA here is from genome assembly GCA_963837655.1 of uncultured Solirubrobacterales bacterium. Taxonomy (GTDB): domain Bacteria; phylum Actinomycetota; class Thermoleophilia; order Solirubrobacterales; family Solirubrobacteraceae; genus CAVVSD01. The sequence continues at coordinate 294,334 of CAWIOK010000005.1, read as the reverse complement.
ATCCGCATAGGCAAGCCCCCGGCGGAACGCGCGGTCGCGCCCGAGGACGTTGGGCCGCGGAAGCGCCTCGACCAGCGAGTTCGTGCCCTGGGGCCGGTCGCCGCGCCGTCGATAGCGTCCGGGGACGTCGACTCGACGGCGTCCTCCCTTGCGCTGTTCGTCCCTGGCGTCCGTTGCCACCGGCTGAGTCCCCTTGGTTCGGTCTCCCCCTCTTGCAGAGACCTCCGCGCGATCCTAGTGGGAGCGGCCACCGGAATGGGACCTCGTGTCCTGAGTGCCGCGCCCTCCCGCTACCGGCGCACCAGCACCGCCCCCCGCCCGGCTTCGAGGGTGACGCGGCGCACCGGGTCTCCCGCGATGCCGGCCGGGTCGTCGTCGATCGTCACCGATCGGACCGGCGCGTCGGGCTCGTTGAGCAGGACCACGCCGCGCTCGAAGTCCCGGCGCAACAGCCCCCGCCATTGGAACCGGGGACTCAGCGGGGCGCCGAGGCGGACGTCCCACCCCGGCCACCAGTCGTCGGGGGTGCCGCCGACGTCGGTGCCGATCGCGTCGGAGCCGTCCGCCGCGAGGAAGTAGGCGGCCAGCGCGTACTCGCGCCCGGCCTCCGACGCCGTGTAGGACTCGAAGACGACGCTCTTGCCGGCGTCGTGCAGGCGGTCGATCTGATCGAACAGGGCGCGCAGGCTCGAGGGGCCGTCCCCGCCCGTGATGCCGTCGTCGTTGACGCCGCGCTCGAGGTTGATGAAGTCGGCCGCGGCCTGCTGGCGGCGGATGACCGGGTCGCTGTCGCCCAGCCACCAGATCGAGTTGTGGACGATCTCGACGTTCGGGAACCGCTCCCGCGCGAGCTCGACGAACTCCGCCATGTAGCGGTTCCAGTCCTCGGCGGTCATCGTGAGGCCGGTCCGGTCGTCGACCGGCATCACGGTCCGCCCGCTGCCGTCCCCGACGTGTGGCGTGAGGTTCACGTCGTCGATGAACAGCCCCCGGTAGCCCTGGTCGAGCTTGTCGGCCGTCTGATCCAGCCATGCCGCGCGGAACGCCGGGTCGCCGATGTCGGCCGCGTACTGGGGGCAGGTCCCGCCCGCGCAGTCGTACGGCACGTAGAGCCGGTTCCCCGCGGCGTCCTGGAGGATCCACTCCGGATGCTGCGTCGCCCAGTCCGAGCCGGGATAGATCGCCTGCAGGTCCTGGTAGACCCATGCGTCGGAGTACCAGGACAGGCGCTCGTCGAAGTACGGCGAGTACGCGTACGCGCGCCAGTAGTGCGTCCGGAAGAACCGCGCGTGGCGCGACGTGGTCACGAACGGCTCGAAGCTCGCTCCGAAGTCGCGGACGAACCGGACGGTGCCGGCATCCGTCGATCCGACGGCCCGGACGGCACGGACCGCGCTGGGGCGGTCGAGCACCCAGCCGCCGACCACGACGGTGACCACCGCGAGCCCGAGCGCGAGCCGTCTCATCGCCGCCGGACGACCACCATCGCGTAGCTGGTGAGCTGCGGCACCGGGTGGCGCACGAGGAACCTGCTCTTGGCCGCCTCGAGTCCCTGCAGCGGCGCGATCGGCGTGTAGTAGTCGTGGCCGAAGTACCCGCGGTAGCGCTCGACGTCGAAGCCGGCCGCGCGCAGTCGGGCGAGCTGGCGGCGTGTCGGCCCCCGGCACCAGCGGTAGCGGGCGGGGAACTTCCCCTCGCTCCCGTCGCGCGTGCGGTGCGGCTGGATGCGGACGAGGATGGGCTCGGTGATCTCCTCCGGCACGAGGCGGTTCACCATGAACGGCAGCGTCCAGTAGGTCGGGAAGAAGTGCGCGGCCAGGCCGCCGGGGCGCAGCAGGGAGGCGACGTTGCGGTGGAACGCGGCGCCGTCGGCCACGTGCTCGGCGACGGTCTGCGACACGACCAGGTCGTAGGTCGCCGGCGCGACGAAGGCGGGGTCGGACAGGTCGGCCTGCACACGCTGGAAGCCCGGCGGCGCCTTGTCCAACTCGCCCTGGTCGATGTCCAGCAGCGCGTACTCCAGCTCACAGCGCTCGACGAAGTCGGAATCGAGGATCGGGTTCGCGCCGGCCCCGACGTCGCAGACGCGAGCGCCGGGATGCTCGGCCGCCCACGTCCGGACGAAGTCCGCCAGGTCGGCGCCGGAGACGCCCGAGTGCCATGTCGCGTAGTCGACCGACGTCACGCAGGCGCCGGTCTCGGTTCGGCGAGCGGCTCGCGCCTGCTGAGGTCGGCGGCCCAGATAAGCGCTGCGAGCAGCCATACATGCCTCCAATGAAGTGAGTCCACGACCATGCTGTTGAGGATCAGTCCGCACCACGCTCCGAGGAGCGCCCCGGACGCGATGCCGTAGGTACTTCGTCCCGCGACGGCGTTGCGCACCGCGATCCACAGCGTCGCGACGACGAAGAAGACCCACGCGGTGATGCCGAGCAGACCCTGCTCCGCGGCGATGAGGACGAAGACGTTGTGCGCCGAGAACGGCATCTCGAGGTCGAACTGCCCCGGCCCGATCCCCAGCGGCGTGCGTTCCGCGAGCTCCAGGCCCGCGTGCTGCGTGGCGAAGCGCTCGGCGTCGTAGCTCTGCAGCGATGCACGCTCGTGGAAGAAGTTGGACTCGCCGAACGTCGCGACCGCGCCGACGACGATCGCGCTGGCCACGATGAGGCCGAGCGTCGAGCTTGAACGCCTTCGCGAAGCCGCCGGGCCGCATCGCGAGGACCGCGAGCATGATCATGAGCCCGAGCGCCAGGTTCAGCCAGGCCGCGCGGGAGAAGGACAGCAGCACGCCGAGCTCCAGCAGCACGACCGTCGCGATCACGAGGGGGCGGAAGCGCCGCGGGATGAGCTGCGGCACGAGCGCCTCGTGCAGCAGGATGAGCAGCGGCGGGATCAGGAAGGGCCCGAAGACGTTGGCGTCCTGGAACAGCCCCTCCGCGCGGCAGCATCCCTGCAGCAGGAAGAAGTCGCGGTGGGGCAGCGGCGTGAGGAGCGCGAGCGTCCCGAGCGCCGCCGAGCTCGCTGCCGCGATGCCGTAGCCGATCACGACGGCCCGCGCGCGGCGCCGCCGGTCGATGTACGACGCGAACCACACGCAGAAGACCGAGAGGTACAGCGTGATCGCGAAGAACCGCAGCCCGGCCGTGGGGTCGCGCGCCTGGGTCATCGCGAGCAGGTTCGCGAGGACCATGCATCCGATGATCGCCGCGAGCAGCCGGGGCATGCGCTGCAGCTCCTCGCGCCCGCTGATCACCACGACGCCGATGACGACGGCGAACAGCGCGTCGGGCGGCGCGGGCTCGAACTTGACGACACCGAGCAGCAGCAGGCCGAGCAGCACGGCCGCCTCGAAGCGCGCGAATGTCAGCAGCACGAGCAGCGCGAGGCCCACCAGCCCGCTGACCAGCATCCACGGCGGCAGCGGCAGGTGCGGCACGACGCGCGACCAGGCAAGCGCGAGCGCGAGCATGCTGCCCGCGAGCAGCGCGCCGAACACGGCGCTGAGACCCGGCCCCGGCTCGGAGCGAGCCGGGGACCGGGGAGGCGTGACGATCGCGCCGACGCCCATCGTCAGCCCCGCGAACCCGCCTGCCGGCGCGCATGGCCGTTCATCGGCGTGATGCGGGGCGCCTCCTCAGGGAGCGCGACCGGGATCGACGCCGGGATCGGCGCGGTCTCCGCCGACGGGCCCGGCCGCGGCTCGCGACGGACCGCGCCCGCGGGGCGATCGAGGACGATCAGGCCCGCGGCGACGCCGAGGCTGCGCGTGGTCTCACCGAGCATCGCCGCGTCGTCGGTGCCGAGCGCCTTGCGGTCCGTCACGACGACCAGGGCGTCGGCGCTGCGGGCGAGCAACGCCGCCTGCGGCGCGTCGGTGATCGAGGCGACCCGCACGAGGATGTAGTCCGCGTCGGTGTCTCGCGCGACCTGCGCGAGCGTGGTGAGTGTCGTCACCGTGAGCAGCCGATCCGGCTCGTCGACGGGCTCCCCGGTCGTGAGGACCGCGAGGCGTCCCGCGAGCTCGGCGCTCTCTGTCGGCTGCCGGGTCGCCCGGCGCAGTGCGGTCCCGGTGACCGCTCCTCCGCGCGAGATCCGCGTCAGGATCCGCATGAGCCCGCCGCCGAGCGGGAGGCCGAAGCGCGCGTGCAGCGCCGGCTGGTCGAGGTCGGCGTCGATCACGAGCGTGTCGTGCCCGGCCTGCGCGAACGCCGTGGCCAGCCGTTGCACGACGAGCGTCGCGCCCGCGGGTGCGTCGGCGGCGCTGACGACGATCACCTTGCGGCCGGGCGGCGCCCAGGACTCCAACGCCAGACGGGTCGCGGTGTCGTCCGGGATCACGCGTCCCGCGCGCCGGCTGCGCTGCTCGCGCATCGTCGCGATGACCGGAGCGCCGACCAGGCGCTCGAGCTCACGCGCGGACGTGATGGGCTTGCGCAGCGCGTCACGCGCCACGAAGAAGAACGACGCCAGGATCGCGCCGGCCAGGAGCGCCAGGAACGCGCTCAGCAGCGGCTTGGGGGACGCGGGCGAGCTCGGCGGCGTCGCAAGCCGCAGTGTCCGCAGGTCCTTGCCTGCGAGGGCGATCTGCACCTGGATGTCCGCGACCCGCGCGCGCAGGTGCGTGATGTCCTCCGCGGCGACATCGGGCTGGGCTTCGAGGCGGGCGATCTCGTCGCGCAGCGATGCCTGCGAGCTCTCGAGGCCCTGGCGCATCCCGTCCGCCCTCTGGGTGAGGAACTCGGTCGCCGTGGCGTTCGCCAGTTGCGCCGCGCGTTGCGGCGTCGGCGCCTCCGCGGTGACGCCGATGACGCCGGTCCCCGGGTCGAGCTTGGCCGTGACCGACTCCTCGAGGTCGGATTCCTTCGCGCCGGTCTGTGCGGCCGCGGCGTCCAGGACGCCCGGCGAGGTCACGAGCGTCGTGGCGACCGCGAGGCGGCGCTGCGCCGTCTCGGGATCGACGTTGTCGCTCGGGTCGATCGACTGCGAGGCGATGGTCGCGGTCGCGCTGTATGTCGGAATCCATCGAGTTGGAGAAGACGTACGCCATGACGGCGAAGGCGACGCTGAGCGCGGCGATGATCGCCGCGTTGCGCCTGATCGCGGCGACCGGCCGGCCGACGTCGATGCGGCCCTCGCCGGTCAGGGGCTCCGAGCGGGAGCTCATGGCGCGGTGTGGACCGGCGACAGCTCGCCGGACATGTTGGGGGTGCGCATGGCGGTGGTTCCTCGATCGTCCTGTCGTCGGGGTGGCGCGAAGCGCGTCGGCGCCTCGAGCTCGTACTCGTGCAGTGCCGCGTGACGCGACCACTCCCGGGTGGGTCTCCAGGAGCTCGTCACGTTCGTGAGGCGGAACCGGCCTGTCGCCAGGAGGCGGCGGTGCTCGGTCGGGACCTGGTAGATGAGTCGCAGCGGGCGGGGCGCCCGGTCACGGGAGGCGATGATCGCCCGGACCGCCGCGTCGAAGACGGTCCCGCCGAACGGGTTGCACATGTAGACGACGGTCACGTCGTCCGGGATCTCGAACTCCGTGACGTCGGCGTTGACCAGCTCCACGTCCTGGCAGCGCAGGCGCGACCTGCAGGCCGCGAGGTTGCGTCCCGCGACCGCGTGCAGCTCGGGCGCGAGCTCGACGCCGATCACGCGCCGGAACGGATGCTGCGCCGCCATGAGGACGACGCGGCCCTTGCCCGACCCGAGGTCGAGGAACACATCGTCGTCAGACGTCGGCAGGCGGCGCAGGGCACGTCGGACCCCCAGCCAGCCGGAGGGCTCGTAGTCGACGCGCTCCTCGTCCTGCAGGCCGAGCGTCGCGAGCGAGACCTCGTGCGAGGTGTCGAGACCGAGCGGGCGGTCGAAGAACGCGACGCTCGCGGCCCTCCGTGCCCAGAGGTAGCCGCGGCGTACGCGGTGGAGGTTCGGGATGTCGCGCAGCGCTTCCATGTCGCTCCTACCGCTCCTCCGTCGTGGCTGTGCGGACCCGCGCCCGCGCGCGCCGGACGGGCGCGAGCCCGTCCACGTACAGGCGCTGGATCGCCGGCGACTGCTTCGCCCTGCGCCGCAGGGCGATGGACCCGGCCCCCGCGGCGACGCCGAACCGGCCGGCCACCCCGCGCGCGAGCCCGAGTCCCTCGTGCATCGGCTCCAGCCGGTCGGCGAGCTCGATCTTGTAGCGCTCGGCCCCGCCGAGGAACTCGACCCGGACCGCGCCCTCGTCGGCGGCGATGGCGATCGTGTCCAGCGTCGTCACCAGGCCGGGCGAGTACCGCGCGAGCTCGGGATCGAACGCGAGCGAGTGCACGTACATCGTGCGGTCGAGCCAGAGGTAGGCGTGGTAGGCGATGGCGCGCCCGTCGATGTGCAGGGTCACGATCCGCGTCATGTCGTCTGCGGCGAGCGCGACCATCGCCTCGCTCTGGAAGCCGCCGCCCGGCCGCGACGAGAACTCCGAGCCGTCCGGGCGCCCCTCGCGGCGCAGCGCGTGCAGACGCACCGCGTCGGTCAGCGCGAGGCGGACCTCGTCGGGCGTGCGCGCGACCGTCGTCGCAGGGACGCCGAGCGCGTCGAGCTGGCGGCGCCGGCGGCGGTGCAGGCTGCGTCGCTTGGAGGGGGTGCGCTCCGCGTAGACGACGTCCCAGCCGCGCTCGAGCTCGAGCACGGGGGACTCGGCCCTGGGGATGAGGCGCAGCGCAGGGCCGGCCGCCTCGGCGAGCCGGCTGCCGGCGGGCAGCCCGAAGACGTCCAGGAGGTCGTGGTCGCCGCACGCGGCGAGCTCGAGGAGGGCGTCCGCGTCGCCGTCCTCGGCGTCGGGCGCCAGGAGCAGGTCGGCGAGCGCGGACAGGTGCCCGCCCACGAACTGCGCGACGCGCAGCGCCCCCTTGCGACGGATCGCCAGGGGCAGCGCACCGGCCAGCCGGCCGTCGCGGCGGATCACGTGCACGCGCAACCGCCAGCCCTCCGCCTCGGCGTGGCGCCACCACGCGGCGATCCACGTGTGCAGTAGGAAGGGGCTCGGGCGGGGCATCGCCCGCACGAGGTCGTCCCACTCGTCCGCGAGGGCCGCGAAGCCCTCGCCCGTCGTCACCGTCTCCGCCGTCAGCGGATCCATCGTGCGTATCACGCCGCCTCCTCCAGCCTTCCGTAGCGGAGCGTCCGGTACAGCTCGCGGCCCGGGAGCGGGCGGTCGTGACCGCCCGCGGCCTTGACCCGCACGTCACGCAGCCCGTCGTAGCGCCCGATCGCGATCCTCGGCAGCCACCGCGGATCGGTCTCCGCCCTGACCATCCCGGGCTCGCAGCCGACGCCGATCAGGCCGGCATCCCCCACGTAACCGCGCTCGCGGTCGCCGGCACGGCCGCCCGGGTAGCAGAACGCGAGGCCGGTGACGCCGAGGCGCTCCTCCACGACGGCCTTGGACTCCACGATCTCGCGCCGCGCGGCGGCGTCGTCCAGCTCGCCCAGGTTGGGATGGGTGACGGTGTGCGGCTCGAAGCGCACGCCCTCGCGCTGCAGCGCCGCAATGTCCTCCCAGGACAGCAGCGGCGGCTGCTCGTCGTACCACGACATGCGGGCCGTGCCGTCGACGAGCCCGGGGGCGATGAACACGGTGGCCGGGAACCCGTACTCGCGCAGCACCGGCCACGCCTGGATCGCGAAGTCGAGGTAGCCGTCGTCGAAGTTGAGGACGAGCGCCCGCTGCGGCAGCCCGCCGGTGCGAAGCCCCTCCCATGCCGCCATGAGGTCGAGCACCGCGAAGCCCTCGTCGGCGAGCATGTCCATCTGGCGCCGGAAGGTCTCCGGGGTGACCGCGAGCAGGTCGCGGTCGTCGCTGACCCGGTGGTAGAAGAGGATGCGGAACCCCGGTGAGGGATCCGGCGGCCCCGGCCTGCGCTCCCACGCGAGCGAGCGCGCCTTCGTCATCGCGGTCTTCACCACGGTCGCGGGATGTCGCTCGGGCTTGAGTTGAGATCCGTGTGTGCTCATGCGGGCTGTGCGGTCGCGGTGGACGGGTCGGTGGCGCCGCGCTGCACCATCTGCAGGCACGACACGGCGAGGCCGATCGCGGAGACCGCGAGCAGCGCGAGGAGCAGCTCCGTGCGCGCGGGCGCGGCGAAGGCCGCGAGGACGGTGATCGCGAGCGCGCCGCTGAGGCGGGCGACGATCCGGTTGGCTCGTCCGCCGAGCAGCGTCCTCGCGCGCGGGAGGACGTGGACGGCCATCGCGAGGTCGGCGACGACCAGCGCGATCGCCATGCCCTCGGCCGACGGCCCGACCACCGCGAGGACGACCAGGCCGCCGAGCGCGACGATGGCCAGGCCACCGAGGTAGGTGGTCAGCAGCGCCGCCTCCTCGTGGCGGGCGACGAGCGGCGTCGTGAGCGCGACCACGAAGCCCACGGCGGGGATCGCGGCCATCACGAGCATGATCGTCGTGACCGCCGAGCCGGCCGTCGTGTCGAGCAGGACGGCGACGAGGATGGGCGCCGCGAGCGCGGCCGTCGTCGCGAAGGCGATCGTGAGCCACGACAGCGCCGTGATCGCCCGCGCGAAATCACCGAAGTCCCGCTCCGCGCCGTCGGCGTGCTGCCGGCTGATCGAGCGGAAGAAGCCGAGCGCGCCGCTCGCGATGAGCGTCGCGCAGCCGGCCATGACCTTGATCCCGGCGCCGAGCGTGCCGGCGGCCGCCGCCGCGCCCGCGACCGAGAGGGTGAGCGTGCCGACCGCGACCATCGAGACCGCGGCGGTCTGGCACAGCGTGACGCGGATGATCGCCTTGCGCGGGCCGCGCCGGACGCGCAGCGCGCGGCCCATCTGCCGCAGTGGCGCGAGGCGGAAGGCCAGCGCCACGATCAGCAGCGTCCCGCACTCGGCGAGGCCGGGGGCCGAGACGGGCTGGTTCTCGCCGGCCACCAGCAGCACCCACGCGACGATGCCCGGCGTGATCGAGCGCAGCGCCAGGTAGGCGATGTACGGCCCCTGCCTGCCCTGGCCGAACGGCTCCCAGGTGTTCAGCGAGGCGAACAGGACGAGCGCGAACGCGTACGGCAGGACCGCCGCTGGGAACGCTCCGCCCGCGATCAGGGCGAAGGCCGCGGCGCCGAGGGCGCCGAGCGCCGCGAACTCCAGACGGACGTAGGTGATCTGGCCGCGGAAGACGTCGTCGACCGCGCCCGAGGCCGCCACCCGCGCCCCGTAGAGCCATGCCCCGCCGTCCACGAAGACCTGCAGCGTCAGGTACAGCGCCTGCGCCGCGAGCATGGTGCCGAACATGCCCGCGGACATCGTGCGGCTGCTCGCCACGATCCACAGCAGCTGGGCGACCTGCCCCGTCGCGGTGCCGGCAACGAGCATGAGCGAGCGACGGGCCCCGCCCATCTTCACCCCCCGACCGTGGTCGCATGCAGGGGTCCGATCGGCTCGGGGACCAGGGTGATGTCGGGCGGCACCGTCGGGCGCCGCGACGGCACCCAGGCCAGCACCTCGCGGTACAGCTCGATGGTCTCCTCCGCGACGCGGGCGGTCGTGAAGTGCGCCTCGGCGCGCTCGCGGCCCGCGCGGCCCATCCGCCGCAGCGTCGCGGGGTCGCGGGTGAGCCGGCACATCGCGGTGGCCAGCGCGTCGTCGTCGCCCGCGGGCACGATCCGCCCGGTGACCCCGTCGACGACGGCCTCCGCCGTCCCGCCGACGCCGGTCGCGAGCACCGCGACGCCCGCGCTCATCGCCTCGAGGACGGCGATCGGCAGCGACTCCCAGCGCGACGGCAGCACGAACAGCGACATGCACGCCAGCCACGGCGCGACCGCGCCGCCGTAGGGCTCGTGACGTAGACGGTCGCCCAGGCCGTGGCGGGCGATCTCCGCGCGGATGGCGTCGCGCAGCATCCCGTCGCCGACGACCAGGCCGCATGCCGCGAAGCCCGGGTCACGCGTGGCGCGCGCGAACGCCTCGACGAACCGCAGTGGGCCCTTCTCCTCGTCCAGTCGCCCGAGGTAGCCGACCACGGGACGGCCGGCTGCCCACTCGCGGATCCCCGGGACGGGCGCACCGACCGCCGCATCGGGATCGACGCCGTTGCGGATCGTGACGATCCGGTCCGCGACGCCGCCGAGCCGGCGCAGCGCGCGCTCGTGCTCCCACTCCGACACCGTGATCATCGCCGCCGCCCGCCGGGACAGCCCCTGCTCGACAAGCCCGTATGACGCGCACTGCAGGCCGCCGAAGCCCGCCGCGAAGGCGAAGCAGTGCGGCGTGTAGACGATCCGGCGTGGGTCGGCGACCGCGAGGCGGACGAGCGCGCCCGCCTTGGAGCTGTGGGCGTGGATGAGCTCGGGCTCGCGCCGCTGGACCAGGCGCCGCAGCGACCAGAGGATCTCCAGGTCACGCCCGCTGGGCCGGCGCCGCAGCGGCAGGGGATGCACCAGGATCCCCGCGTCGCGCAGGCGCTCGACGTACGGGCTGTCGACGGGCGCCGCCACCTCGACATCCCAGCCGTGCTCGCGCAGCTCGCGCGTCAGCGTCAGGACGTGCTCCGGCACGCCGCCGACGAGCGGCTGGAAGACCTGCAGGACCCGCCCTGCCGATCCTGGTCTCAGAAGGCACCGCTCCTCGACATCAGCGCGCGCGCCGTCTTGGCGAGGATCTGCCAGTCCAGGCGCAGCGACCACGACGTGACGTAGGCGCTGTCCAGGCGGACCCGGTCCTCGTAGTCCAGCGACGCGCGCCCGTTGATCTGCCAGTAGCCGGTGATGCCGGGCTTCACCGCGAGCAGCACGCTCGCCTTGCGCCCGTAACGGGCCACCTCGCCTTCGGTGACCGGCCGCGGTCCGACGAGGCTCATGTCGCCCACGAGGACGTTGAGGAGCTGGGGCAGCTCGTCGAGCGACGTGCTGCGCAGAACCTGGCCGACCCGTGTGACGCGCGGGTCGGAGCGGATCTTGAACGTCTGCTCGAACTCCTGCTGGCGTCCGGGGTCGCCGATGATCCGGCGGAACTCCTCCTCGGCCGACTCTCCTCCGTAGTCCGAGCCGCGGCAGTGACGCAGCTGCATCGACCTGAACTTCAGGAGGCGGAACGGCTTGCCGTTGCGACCGACGCGCTCGTGGCGGTAGAAGATCGGACCCCTGGAGTCGATCTTGATCGCCAGCGCGACGATGGCGAGCACCGGCGCCAGCACGACGAGCCCGGCGGAGCAGGCGACGATGTCGATGAGTCGCTTGATCGCGAGCGAGGAGCGCGTCGGCGCGGCCGACGAGAGCCCGAGGAGCGGGAGGCCCTCGACCGTGTGGATCGTCGCGTTCGGGCCGACCGTCTCGTACAGCCGCGGCACGATGTCGACCTGGACGTCGAGCTGCTTGATCGTCTCGGCGAGCTCCAGCGTCTCGGGCTCCGACTCGCGGGAGAAGGCGAAGATGACGCGCTCGACGTCGAACAGGCGGACGACGATCGGCAGGTCCTCGGCGCTGCCCAGGACACGGACCGACGCGAGGTCGGGATCGAGGTCGCGGGGATCGGAGTCGACGAACCCGACGAGGTTCGCGCCGTACTCGGCGTGGTGCAGCAGCTTGCGCGCGACGAACTGGCCGACCGTGCCGGCGCCGACGATGAGCGTGTTCTGCAGGTAGTGGATGCGCCGCCGGCAGAACGCCCTCGCGCAGCCTCGCAGCAGCGAGATGAACGTCGTCGCCAGCGCCCAGAAGAGGACGAGCCGGCCGATCTCGGGCTGGATGACGCCGAACGCCTGGCTGGCGATGAGCAGCAGCCACGTCCCGACGGTGATCAGGTGGAAGACCCGGATCAGGTCGTCGGCCGTCGAGTGGTCCGTGCGTTCGTCGTCGTTGTCGTAGAGCCCGTAGACCTTCGCCGCGGCCGTCCAGACGGGCAGGGTGAGCACGAAGAACACGAGCTCGCCCGGTCCGCTCACCGCCCCGGGTGCGCCCGAGGGCCCGCTCCACAGCGCCTGCGACAGCACGAAGGCCAGCGTCAGACCGACGGTGTCGGCGAGCAGGAGCATCCGCGAGACGAGCCAGCCGCGGCGCTTGGCGGCCACCCGGCGGAGCTCGAGGATCTCCAGGGTCCGCGTGTCGGCCTCGCCGAGCAGGCGTCCCCAGCCAGTCGCGTGCTTCGGCGTCGGAAGGCGCTCAGCGGGGATCATCGATCCCTTGACGGTGCGGTGAGCCGGAACCTTCCCTCGGATCTCAGGGCACGGGATCGAGGTGATGGCCCATCCACGCCTCGCCGTCCATCGGCGTGACCGTTCCATCACCGAGCCTGATCGCGTCGAGCAGGGCCGGATCGCGGGTGTGGACGAGATCGCGCGTCTCGCGCAGCAGCAGGCACGGGCGCTCCCAGAGCGCCGGCAGCAGGTCCGGCTCCAGGCGGCCGCGGACGACCGGCGTCCCGAGCAGGCGAGCCTCGGCGAGGAGGTGGTCGAGGACCACGCCGGCGTCGCGCTCACGGGCGACGACCTGAAGGACGCGAGAGATCCGGGTGGGGTGCAGGAACGCGACGTACCAGCCGAGGACGCGCCCGTTCGGCGCGCGCACCAGTCGGCGGACCAGCGCGCCCCGCCCGGTCACCGCCTGCATCTCGCCGAACAGCCAGTCCATGAACGGCACGTCGTAGTCCAGCCGGACCCGCGCGGCGCCCGCCAGCGCGGGGCCGTGCTCGACGACGTGCTGCGCGGTGAGCGGCTCCGTCGTGGTCCCGCCGGGCGGCGCGATCGCGTCCGCGACCGCCTGACCGCGCCCGGCGAGGTGCGTCGCGAACGCCATCGCGCGCGGCGCCACGACGCGGTCCACGAGCCCTGCGACGGGCCGCGCGCGCCGGGCCAGGCCCCGGCGGCCTGTGCGCTCGAGCGCGAGCTCACCGAGCAGCGCGGCCGGGCGGAAGACGACCGCCCACCCGACCGACGAGACCCCGAGCGTGCGCCCACCCAGGGCCGCCCACATCCGGGCGACATCCGTGCCGGCGGTCGAGAACGTGACGTCCTGCGGGCCGTCCAGCGCACGACGCAGGAGCAGCGCGCCGGCCGGCATGCCGCGGAGGTCGGGGTCCGCCATGAGGTGTGCGGGGAAGGCCATGCGGGCCGGCCGCCCGTCGAAGCTGATGCGCCGCACGTGCAGGCCGATGAAGCCGCGCACCGCGCCGTCGGCCTCGTAGACCAGCGACGGGATCTCGGGGTCGCACCACGGGGAGGTCAGCTGCGTGCGCTCGAACAGCGCCGCGAGCCCCGGCGCCGGGAACCGCGAGCCGGACCGGTGCATGCGCTCGAACAGCGACGCGACGGCGGGTAGGTCCTCCGCGCGCAGCGCCCGCACACCCGTCGACGGCCCGTCGTCGCGCGGGCGCGGATCGACGGCCTCCAGGAGGTCAGAGACCTGCGAGGCGTTCGCGTGCATACCCCACCAAGACGACGCGGGCCGCGCGAACCTTCCCCTGCAAGTTTCAGGTGTTCCGCGGCGTCATGGGAGAGACGACGATGACGCTCCACCGTCCCAGAACGCGAGGGATGAGGCACACTCTGGGCGTGTCCGAGCACGACGACGACCTCGACCGGCTTCTCCGCGCGCTGCCTGCCGCGCCGGGCGGTTGGGTCTCGCGCGCCGAGGAGCTTCCGCTGCTGGTGGAGGCTGCCGAATCGCTGAGCTCGGAAGACGATCCCACGGCCTTCCGCGCGGCCCTCGTCGACGTCGGGCTCGAGCCGGACGACGACCGCGTTCGCGCCCTGGAGCGGATCGTCCGGCGCGCGTCGTCGTCCTGACGAGCCCATCCCGGTCACGGAAAAACCACCCGCCGGGCCATCTCGGCGTCTGTACGATCGCGAACAGAGAGGTCCGCAGTCCACGGAAGGCGAGGCGATGGGTCAGGCGGCGACGGTGGAGTCCACCCAGCTGGACCGCAGCTTGGTCAGTCGCTGCCGTCACGGAGATCCGGTCGCGTGGCCCGAGCTCGTCCGGCGGTTCTCGCCGTACGTCTACGCGATCACGGTCCGCGCCTACCGCCTGAGCGAGGCGGACGCGGAGGACGTCTTCCAGGAGGTCTTCCTCCGGGCTTGGCAGCACCTCGACGACCTGCGCGACGACGCCGCGATCCGCCCCTGGATCGCTCAGCTGACCCGCCGGCTGGCGATCGACCGGATTCGGAGTGGAGCCCGCGAGCAGGCCCGGTCGGAGATCGAGGGCGAGCTCGCCCTGTCGGCCGAGACAGAGATGGTCGCGATCGACGAGGCGCTCGCGGTCCGGCAGGCCATCGGGCGCCTGCCCGCCGTGCAACGCGAGGTCGTCGAGCTGTTCTTCGTGCAGGGCGAGAGCCAGGCCGCGATCGCCGCTGCGCTGGGCATCGCCGAGGGCACGGTGGCGAGTCGGATCTGCCGCGCCCGAGAGCGTCTGCGTGGCGACATCGGCCGCTTCCGATGAGCGTCCATGCGCCAACATGACGGCGCGCCGTAGACCCGCTCTGTTAGACCGCGCGCTGAGACGGGGCCGATCCGCGGCAGCACGGAGTCGCATGCGGAACACAGGACACACACGTAGTCGGGACGGTGCTCGGTGAGGGTCCGAGGGCGTCGCCTGACACGTGGCCTGGCGCTCGCGGCCGTGGTGACCCTGTACTCCGTCGACGTCGCGACGGCGGCGCCGGACCCCGTGGTCACGCTCGATCCACCCGGCGTCGTGGCCGGCGGTCCTCCGGTCTTCGACCCGCCCGCGCCTCCGGTGACCGATCCCGTGCCGGTCGCACCCGACCCGACGGCGGAGGTCGCAGATCCCAGCCCACCGGTCGCCGACTCGACGCCCGTGATCGAGACCGACCCGCCGGTCGCGGAGACACCGCCGGCCGGGGATCCAGAGCCCTCTCCGCCGATCGCGCAGACGCCGCCCGCCGCCGACCCGGATCCCACCCCACCCGTCGCGCAGACACCACCCGTCACCGACCCGCCGGTGGAGCAGACACCACCCCCGGCCACCCCGGACCCACCCGTCGCCGAGCCGCCCGTGATCGAGCCCGAGCCGCCGGTGGCCGAGCTGCCGCCCGTCGCGCAGCTGCCGCCGGCGGTGCCCGACGAGCCTCCGGTCACCCAGGCTCCTGCCCCCGTCGTGGATGCGCCGCCCCCGGCAGTCGACACCCCTCCGCCCCAGGTCGAGCCCGATCCGCAGCCCGAGCCGCCGGCAGTCGCGGCCGAGGTCCCGGTCGTCGCGACCGACCCCGAGGCCGAGACGCCGGTCGTCACCGAGACGCCGGCCGAGGTCGCGACTCCCGCCGCAGTCGCGACGCCCGCGCCGACGCCCAGCCCAGCGCCGGCCGCGGTTGCGACGCCGGCGATGAAGTCAGCGCCGGCCCCCACCCCCGCGGCGACGCCCGCACCGACCCCGGCCGCCACGACGCCCGACATGACGCTGAAGGTCGCAGCGGCATCCGCTCCGCGGCTGGACACCGTCCCCCTCGCCGCCCCGGCCGCCCCGCCGGCGGCGGTTCCCGCGGTGCCGGCCGTCGTCCTCATCAGAACGCACGGGAGCGTCGACATCGACGCGATCCTCGAGACCCCGCGGACCCTCCTTGCGTCCGCCCCTCCCACGCCCCCCCTCACCCGCCGGGTCGGCCTCGACCTCCGGGCGTCGCGGCCGGCATCGGCGTTCGGGGTGGGACAGGCCCGGGGTCGCGTGCCGCTCGCCGCCGCAGCAGCCGCCCACACGCCGTCGACGACGAGCCGCGGCGACCATGGCGGCGCGCGCCCGACCTCCAGCGACTCGCCGCGCAGCCTGGCCCCGCCGCCCGATCGCAACGTCACGATGAGCGGCGCGTCCGGCAGCGCCGGAAGCGGCGGCGGGTCAACCTCTCCGACGGTCTTCGCAGTCCTGCTGGCGTCGCTCGCCGCCATGGCGCAGCTCGCCCGCATGATCGTGCGCGCACCCGCGTTCGCACGCTCCGTCTCGCTGGTCCTGGTCGTCGAGCGACCTGGCTAGCGCCTCCGGCGCAGCCAGGCCGTGCGCCGGGGGCCGTAGTTGCCCGGCGCGAGCACTCCGCTCGATCCAGGAGACGACATGCAGGACCACTTCCATGGGCGTACGGCCGGACTCGCAGTCGTCGAGCTCGTCGCGCTCATCGCACTACCGGGCGCGGCACTCGCTCAGACGAGCGTCCCGTCCCGTGCCGCCCGGCGGCCAGGCAGCCGTCTGCTGACGGCGGCCAGCTGGCACGGCCGCTCCATCAGGCGTCCAGAGCCCGCGCGCTCCGTGTCGGTCCGTGCCCGTGCACCGGGCGGCGCACGCCTGCGCGTGGGGACCGGTTTCGTGCGCCGCGGCGGCTCCGACCGCGTCCGCGACGTGCAGCGACGCCTGACGCGACTGGGCTATCGCCCCGGCCGCGCCGACGGGCTGTACGGCCCGCGGACGCAGGCGGCGGTCATCGCCTTCCAGCGCAAGCACGGTCTGGCGCGGACGGGCACCGTCGGGCCGGCGACCCGGGTCGCGCTCCGGCAGCACCTCGATCGAGGCACAGCCTGTCGGCGCGGCGTCGCACCCGTCCGGCAGGCCGGTCGAGAGCGCCCATGTGGCGGCCGCCGTCCCGGCGACTGGGTCACGCGGGGGGCTGACGCTCGCCCAGGTGCTCCTGCTCGGGGCATGCGCGATCGGAGTGATGTGCGCCGGGAGGTTCCTGTGGCCGGAAGGACTCCGGCCGCGGCACACGCAGTTGCGCAGCACGCAGCCGCGGGTCAGGCACGTGCGACACAGACACGACCGGTGGTGAGGACATGACACGGACGATGGGCGAGGCAGGAGGAGGACGCGACGTCGACGTCGCGGCGCTGGGACGCAGGGCGGTCGGTCCGGAGGCATGGAAGGAGCTCGTGCGCCGCTTCGCGCCGTACGTGCACGCTGTGGCCGCTGGGGCCTACCGCCTCCCGGAGGAGGAGGCGAAGGAGGTCTTCGAGGAGGTCTTCGAGGCGCTCTGCCTCCGCCGTGACACACTCGGCGACGACGCAGGACTGCGGGCTTGGATCGCGGGACTCACCAGGAGTCTCGCAGCGGAGCGGACCCGGAGCGAACCGCCGGCGCCGGAGGTTCTCGCGCGGCTCGACGACGCGCTGGAGGTTCGCGAGGCGACCAGACGTCTGCCCAGTGCCCAACGCAGGATCCTGCAGCTCGTCTACGAGGAGGGCAGCGATCTCGCGACGACCGCGACCGTGATGGGGATGTCGGCGGGGAGCGTGGCCGACCAGCTCCGCCGGGCGCGTCACCAGCTGCGGTTGCAGCTGCGCATGGACCGGCGCCGGACGGTGCCCGAGGCCGGGCAGCCGTGAGTCGCGTCGGCTACAGCGCGTCGTCGCCGCGGCGAGCGGCAACGCAGATCGCCGTGACGCCCGCGCATGCGGTCATCCAGGCGGTGAGGAGAATGAGGATCACACTCCGGTGGTCGGCCACCGGAGCGCGGGCTTGAGCGGACCTAGCTGCGCATGCGCACATGTTCAGGCGTGAGGTCTGACACCGACGTCGCGCCCATGAGCGCCATCGTCCGCCGGATGCCGTCCCCGAGCAGGTCCGCAGCTCGCTGCACACCCGCCTCGCCGCCGGCCATCAGCCCGTAGAGATACGCCCGGGCGACCAGACAGGCCGTCGCGCCCATCGCCACCGCGGCGACCACGTCGCCGCCGTCGAGGATGCCCCCGTCCAGCAGCACCTCGGCCCGATCGCCCACCTCCTCGACGATCGACGGCAGCTGCTCCAGCGGCGTCGGTGCCTGCACGAGCTGGCGGCCGCCGTGGTTGGAGACGATGACGCCGTCGGCTCCGCGCTCCACGACCTGGCGGGCTCCCTTCGCCGTCATGATCCCCTTCACGACGAGCGGGCCGTCCCAGATCCCGCGCAGCCAGTCGAGGTCGTCGAAGCTGAGCGCCGGGTCCAGGATCCTCCCGACCATGTCGGACACCGAGCCGCGCTCGCCGACCATGTTCGCGAAGCGCAGGGGCTCCGTCGTCAACATGTCGAACCACCAGCTGGGATGCAGCGCCATGTCGGCGAGCGTCTTCGCGGTGAGCGCCGGCGGCGTCGTGAAGCCGTTGCGGACGTCGCGCATCCGGTCGCCCGAGACGTGCGTGTCCACGGTCAGCACCAGCGTCGTGTAGCCGGCCGCCTTCGCGCGCTCGACGAGCGCCTGGCTTGCGGCGCGGTCGCGCCACACGTAGAGCTGGAACCAGCGGTTGGCCTCGCCGACCGCCGACGCCAGGTTCTCGATCGACGTCGTGCCCATCGTCGAGAGCGCGTGCGGGATGCCGATGCGCTTGGCGACGTTGCCCACCGCGATCTCGCCCTGCGTGCCCATGACGCGGGTGAACCCCGTCGGCGCGAACGCCAGCGGCAGCGCTGACGGACGACCCAGGATCGTCGTCGACGCGTCGACCTCGGAGACGTCGCGCAGGACCTCGGGGATCAGCTCGACGCGCCCGAACGCGGCACGCGCGCGCTTCAGCGCCGTCTCGTCCTGTCCGGCGGCGCCGTCGGTGTAGTCGAAGACCGCGCGCGGGGTGCGGCGCTTGGCGATGAGACGCAGGTCGGGGACGCTGGCCGCGCGCGCAACGCGCGCCTCGGCACCGAGGCCGGGCGCCTCCAGCTGGATGAGATCGCGCAGCTCGGACCAGCGCGGCCGCTGCCGCTTCAATCCAGGACCTCCGCGGGGACCTCGATCTCCCGTTTGAGCACCTTGCCCGTCGGGCCCTTGGGGAGCTCCTCCACGAACCACAACCTCCTCGGGTACTTGTAGCTGGCCACCTGCTCCTTGATGTAGGACCGCAGCGCCTCGACATCGAGCTGCTCGCCCTCCTTCAGGACGACCGCGGCGCCGACCTCCTCGCCCCACTCGTCGTCGGGCACACCGATCACCGCGGCCTCGCGCACGGCCGGATGCTCGTAGAGCACCTCCTCGACCTCGCGCGGGTACACGTTGTAGCCGCCGCGGATGATCATGTCCTTCTTGCGGTCGACGATGAAGAAGAAGCCGTCCTCGTCGACCTTGCCCAGGTCGCCGCTGTGGAACCAGCCGTCGCGGATGGCCTCCTCCGTGGCGTCCGGGCGGCCGAGGTAGCCCTTCATGATGTTGTGGCCCTTGATGACGATCTCGCCGACCTCGCCGGTGGAGACCTCCTCGTCGTCATCGTCGACGACGCGCATCTCCACGCCGTCGACCGGCGTGCCGATCGAGCCGACCCGGCGCTTGTCGACCTTGTTGAACGAGGCGACGGGCGAGGTCTCCGACAGCCCGTAGCCCTCGAGGATGATGACGCCGAACGCCTCCTCGACGCCGCGCAGGACCTCGCCCGGCAGGGACGCGCCGCCGGAGATGATCCGCCGCAGGCTGGAGGTGTCGTAGTCGTCGCGGCCCGGATGGTGCAGCAGCGCGCCGTGCATCGTGGGGACGCCGGCGAAGTGCGTCACCTGGTCGCGCTGGATGATCTCCAGCGCCTTGCCGGGATCGAACCGCGCCAGCAGCGTCAGCGTCGCGCCCGCGTACGCGGCGGCGTTCATGCAGCACGTCTGCCCGAAGGTGTGGAAGAGCGGCAGGCCGCCGAAGAGGATGTCGTCGTCGCCGATCTCGTGGCCCTCGACGGAGATCGCCGCGTTGCGTCGCAGGTTGTCGTGGGTGAGCTCGGCGCCCTTGGGCTGCCCCGTGGTGCCCGACGTGTAGAGGATCACCGCGGTGTCGCTGCCGTCCACCTCGGCCAGCTCGCGTACCGGCTCGACCCCTGCCAGCAGCGATTCGAACTCACCCGGGGCGACGGACACGACGGGGATGTCGCCGGCCTTCTGCGCGCCGACGACGGCCTCCTCGGCGAACCCGTGCCAAGCGAACAGCAGCTGAGCACCCGAGTCCTCGAGGTAGTACGCGATCTCGCGGCCCTTCAGGAGGACGTTCATGGGTACGACCACCGCACCGGCACGCACGATCCCGTAGTAGACGACCGGGAAGTACGGCACGTTCGGGAGCATCACACCGACGGGATCCCCCGGACCGATGCCGCGCTCGCGCAGGAGCCCGGCGACCCGTGCGCTGCCCTCGTCGAGAAGGCCGAAGGTGACCTCCGCATCGTCCAGCTTCACCGCCACGTGATCGGGGCGGCGGCGCGCGGAGGCGGTCATGATGCCGGCCAGGTTCACGTCGCTCATGTCCGGACACTACCCCGCACGAGCCGTCCCAGCGCAGCCCGTTCGCACGGCGCTGGCGGACGGCGTACTGACTGAGCTGGCCGACGACGCCGGCGCGGAGGTCGGCGCGCTCTGGGGCGCGCGCGAGGAGGGCGGCCCCCTGGTCCTGCTCGCGACCCGCGGCCTCGCAGCAGGCGCGGTGCCGGAGGCTGTGACGCCGGGCGAGGGCCTGAGCGGCCGTGCCGTGGCCGAGTCGCGCGCCGTGACCGCCACGCACGCGGGCGGCGGCCTGCAGGTGGTCGGGCTGACCGGGCCGACGCCCGTCGCCCATGAGATCCACGTGCCGCTGCGGCTGGGCACGTCGGTGCTCGCCGTCGCCGCGCTCGGCTGCCTCGCGATCCCCGACGGTTCCGAGGCCGAGCGGCTGGCGCGGCTGCAGCAGGTGGCCGACGCGACGGCACTGGGCCTCGCACAGATGCAGGTCGACGAAGCCGCGGAGCGCGAGGCGCGCCTCGGCCGCGCGGTCCTCGATGCGACCCCGGACGCGATCGCGCTGGTCGGCCCGGACGGTCGCGTCCTGGTGCAGAACGAACCGATGCGCGTGCTGCTCGCCGACGGCGTCCCCGCGCTCGAGCTGCCGCCGGGCGCCACCGAGCTCGAGCAGCACGACGAGCTCACACCCGCGGGGACTCGCAGACTGCTCGCCCGCTGGAGCGCTCCTCTGGACGACGGCGGGAACGCCGACGCGGGGCGGATCGTGGTCCTGCGCGACGTGAGCGCCGAGCGCGAGTCCGAGCGGCTGAAGGATGAGGTCCTCGCGCTCGTCTCCCACGAGCTGCGCACCCCGCTGACGTCGATCGTGGGGTACGTCGACCTCGTCCTCGACGGCTCCGACCCGCTCTCGCCAGACGTCCGGCGCTTTCTCGAGGTCGTCGAGCGCAACGCCCGCCGGATGCTGCGGCTCGTCGGCGACCTGCTGTTCGTCGCGCAGCTCGAGGCAGGCAGACTGGAGCTCGCCCGCGCCGAGGTCGACCTCGGCGCGATCGCCTCCGACGCCGTCGAGGCCGCGCGGCCCGAGGCCGAGCGGTCGGGGTCGACGCTCGTACTCGACGCCGAGCCCGTCCGGACGTTCACGGGGGACCGCGACCGCTGCGCGCAGGTGCTCGACAACCTCATCGCCAACGCCGTGAAGTTCACCGGCGAAGGCGGCCATATCCAGGTCACGGTCGCCGAGCGCGGGGAGTTCGCGGTGGTCGAGGTCGCCGACGACGGCCCGGGCATCCCGGTCGAGGAGCAGGCGCTGGTCTTCGACCGCTTCGCCCGCGCATCGGGCGCGGCCGAGCGGGCGGTGCCCGGCGCAGGCCTGGGCCTGACGGTCGTGAAGGCGATCGTCGACGGCCACGGCGGCGAGGTCGGGGTGCTCGGCGCGCCCGGGTCGGGTACGACGATGCGGGTGACGCTGCCGCTGGAGTCAGCCGGCGAGGAGCGCGGGCGGACTGCCACCGAGTGACGCAGACGGCGGCGCGGCGTCAGATCGTGCTCGACAGCGAGCAGCGCCGCCGCGGGGTCGACTCGAACGACCCGCCGAGGCGACGGCCTCGCGGCCTCGCTCGATCGCCGGATCGACGGCGTCGCCGTCCGGCCACCCCATCACGGCGAACGCCACCGGTACCCGAACCCCCGCACCGTCTCGATCAGCCCGGCCTGGTCGCCGAGCTTGGCTCGCAGGTAGCTCACCGTCACCTTCACCTGACCGGGCTCGACCGCCTCCGGGTGTCCCCACACGAGGTCGAGGAGCTGGTCGCGGCTCAGGACCTGGCCGGGGTTGCGCATGAACGTGACCAGCAGGCGGAACTCCATCGGCGTCAGCTGGATCTCGCGGTCGTCCACCCGCACCTGCGCGCGCGCGACGTCGACGCTCACGAGCCCGTCGCCGTAGGTCTCGTGATCCGGGCCCCAATCGGCGCGGCCCGCCGACCTGCGCAGCAGCGCCTCCACCCGGGCGAGGAGCTCCTGGCGCCCGAACGGCTTGGTGACGTAGTCGTCCGCTCCCTCCTTCAGCCCGCGCACCTTCTCCAGCTCCGTGTCCCGCGCCGTGAGCATGAGGACCGGCACGGCGGTCAGGTCCCGTATGCGCTCGAGGGTCTGCCACCCGTCGAGCTCCGGCATCGTCACGTCGAGGACGATCACCTCGGGCCGGACCTCGTACAGGACGCGCAGCGCCTCGCGCCCGTCGGCCGCCTCGCGGACGCTCGCGCCGGCCCGCTCGAGCAGCTCACGCACGAGCCCGCGGACGTCCGCGTCGTCGTCGACCACCAGGATGCGTGCACCCTGCATCCAGGAGCATTGTGCAGATGACGCCGCCGGTTCGCGCTCTATGGTCCTGGCCGATGGCTTCCACGACCCGCCGCCGCTCCGCCTCGCTGCCCGGCGACATGCCCGTTGCCGCGGACGGTGAGCTGCTCGTCTGGACCGACGGGGCCTGCCGCAAGAACCCCGGCCCCGGCGGCTGGGCCGCGCTCATCGTGGGCGAGGACGTCCGTGAGCTCTCCGGCGGCCTGCCCCACACGACGAACAACGTCATGGAGATGACGGCCGCCCTCGAGGGCCTCCGGGCGCTGCCGGACGGCTCACGCGTCTGCGTGGTCACCGACTCGCGGTATCTGCACGACGGCATCACGTCGTGGATCCACGGCTGGCGGCGCAAGGGCTGGAAGACCGCCGGCGGCGAGCCGGTGAAGAACCGCGAGGTCTGGATCGCGCTCGAGGCCGAGGCGGCACGCCATCTCGCCGTGCGCTGGCACTGGGTCCGCGGTCACGTCGGAACGCAGCTCAACGAGCGTGCGGACGAGCTCGCGGTCGCCGCCGCGGCGGCCTACTGACGGGTCGGCGGGACGCCCTGCGCCTGCGCGGCGTCGCGCGCGCGGGCGACCGCCTCACCGAGATCGTCGGTGAGCTGCAGGAGGTTCATGTCGCCGGGCGCGATCTTGCCGCCCGCGAGCATCCGCGCCCGCATCCAGTCAACCAGGCCGGTCCAGTAGTCGGTCCCGATGAGGATGATCGGGAAGTGGCGGATCTTGCGGGTCTGGATCAGCGTGGCGGCCTCGAACATCTCGTCGAGCGTCCCGAAGCCGCCGGGGAGCACCAGGAACGCGCTGGCATAGCGGACGAACATGATCTTCCGCGTGAAGAAGTAGTGGAACTGGATCGGGACGTCGACGTAGTCGTTGACCGACTGCTCGAAGGGCAGGTCGATGCCCAGGCCGACGCTCGGGACGCCCGCCACCCGCGCGCCCCGGTTGGCCGCCTCCATCGCGCCCGGCCCGCCGCCGGTGATGACCGCGAAGCCCGCCTCGCCCAGCTTGCGTCCCAGCTCGACGCCGAGCGCGTACTCGGGCGTGCCCGGCGGGGTGCGCGCGGAGCCGAAGACCGACACCGCGGGGCCGACGTCGCGCATCCGCTCGAACCCCATGGAGAGCTCGCCGCGCATGCGCTCGACACGGTCGTCGTCGGTGACGAGGCTGCGCACCGACGGCTCGTCGGCGGCGATGAGCTCCTCGTCGGGGGTCAGTGGGCGGCGCGGGAGCGCGGACACCCCTTCCAAGGTACTTCGGGGGTGAGCGTTACAGCGTCGCTTCGCAGTTCTTGAAGTGGTAGCGGTTGCTGGAGCGCTTGCGGACCCTGTCGTAGCCCGGCCCGCAGTCGACGGTGCCCTTGCCGTAGAAGGCCCAGATGACGTCGTCGCCGCTGCCGCCGCGCACCGTGTTGGTCCCGTGGCTCGTGTAGATCCAGTCGTCGCCGGCGCCGCCGGAGAGCCGGTCGCGCTGGCCGGCCCCGTTGCCGACGGGGTCCCAGTCGCCCCAGATGACGTCGGCGCCTGCCCCGCCGCGGATGACGTCGCTGCCGTGGTGGCCGAGCAGCTCGTCGCTCAGCGGCCCTCCGACGAAGAGATGCTGGCCGTCCAGGACCTTCCAGAAGACGCCGCTGATCGCAGGCCAGCCCTCGTGGCTGGCCTTCTCGCCGCCGCCCGGGGTCTGGCGGTCGTTCCCCGGCTGGCACTGCGTCCCCGGCTTTGCCGACGCGCAGAGGTCGGCGGCAGACTGCCCGTGCGCGGCCGGCGCTCCGGCCAGCCGTCCGAGGCCGAGCACCACGAGCGCCGCGGTGATCCATCGCCCGCCGGCGTGCTCGCCCTGCGACGCCTGCCAACGCGGCGAAGCCGTTCACAGACCTTCCGGGTGCCGGACCGTGTAGCCGCTGGAGGGCCGCGACTTCGTCGTCCAGCGCCCGCCCACCGAGCGCCGCGCGCTCGTGTCGAAGCGCAGTCCCGCGACGGTCATGTACATGTGCCCGCCGTTGGCGTAGATCGTCACCCACGCTCCGGGACCATCGGCGCCCCAGTCCTCGAACGCGCCGGACGGCATCGCGTCATCGAGAAGGCCGGCGCCGTGCAGCGCGTAGGACACCGAGCCCGAGCAGTCGTAGCCCGTGTCCTCGAAGTCGCCGTGGCCGCCGCCGTACTTGTACGGCAGGCCCGCGATCTCGTTGCCGGCCGCGATGATCTGCTGCACCTGGGGCGGCGCGTCGGCAGGTGCGATCGCCTTGCCGTCGTCGCCGATCGTGGCCTTGCCGGTCGGCGCCACCGACGCCGAGCGCAGCGTGGCGGTGGCGCCGTCGACGGCGTGGCGCAGCGCCGCGATGTCGGCCGCGTTCATGACGCCGTTGGCCTTCAGCGAGGCGGCCGCTTCGAACTTCTTCACCGAGGCCCGCGTCCCCTTGCCGAACTGACCGTCGACGTCCGTGTCGTAGCCGGCCTTTGTGAGGTAGTCCTGCAGGACGCGGATGTCCTGGCCGTGCATACCGCTTCGCAGCGGCGCCCGATCTCCGAGCTTGGCCTGCGCGGCGGCGGGGACTGCGGCGAACCCGAGCAGGGTCAGGAACAGGAGCACGGAGGCTCGGCGGGACAGCGGCGTACGCACGTCGGCGGGTCCTTTTCTCTTTCGGTCGCCTACGGGGTTAGCTGACGGGCTCGCACTGAAAGAGCAGCGCTACGCCGGAGATCACCGGCGATTCGCCCCAGGCCACACGTGTGGCCGATGGGTCCCCCGTTCCCCTCCCGCGCACGGGCGAGGACTCGGCTTGGTTCAACGTCGTCGGCGACAGTAGCGCGCGAGGAGGACGATCGATGCGGTGTTCGGGTCGCGCGCGAGCCGCTTGGCGCGTTGGCGCTCAGCCGTCGAGCGCGGCGTCGGCGATCGCGAGGGCGACCTCGGCCCTCGATCGCAGCGACGGCTCGAGCACGAACTCGCCGGGCGCGTGAGCGCCGCCGCCGCGTGGGCCCAGCCCGTCGACGGTCATCGGGATCGCGCTCGCGAAGTGGCTCGCGTCGCTCGCCCCTCCCCGGTCCATGCCGGTGATGCTGCGGCCCAGGCGCTCGCCGGCAGCGGCGAGCAGCCCGGCCGACGCGTCGCGCGCATCCATCCCCGGCCACAGCCGTAGGACCGACGGCTCGAGCGTGACGCCGCCGACCTCTGCGGGCACGGCGCCCACGACGGCGTCGAAGGCGACGGCGTCGTCGGCCCGCATGTCGCAGAACAGCTCGCCGGCAGCGGGGACGACGTTGAACGCGTCGCCCGATCGCAGGATCGTGGGGACCGCGGTCAGCCGCAGTTCCCCGCGCGGGTCGTGCATCGCGGCCACCGACTGCGCGGCCGCGGCCAGGCCCAGCAGCGCGTTGCGTCCCTGGTCGGGGGCGGAGCCGGAGTGCGACGAGCGGCCGTGCGCGAGCACCCGCAGCGTGCCGGCGGCCTTGCGCTTGACGACGACCGCGTCGCCGCCGTCGGATGTCAGCTGGCCCGCCTCGAAGCACAGGCACGCGTCGAATCCCGCGAAGCGATCGACGTGGTGGAAGTGGCCGATCCGCCACTCCTCGTCGTGGACGAGCAGCAGCGCCGCCTCCGCGAAGCTCGCGCGGCGGTCGGGTGCCGCGAGCGCACGCAGGACGCCCAGCGCCAGCACGACGCCGCCCTTCATGTCGACGGTCCCCGAGCCCAGCAGCTTGTCGCCGTCTCGTGTGAGCGGGCGATGCTGGTCGTGGGCGATGACGGTGTCGAGGTGCCCGACGAGCAGCAGCCGCCGCGAGCCGGTCCCGTCCACGCGCAGCACGAGGTCGTCGGCGTGGCCGGACGACGAGCACGGCACGCGCTCGATCCGGGCGTCGTCGGGTGCGAGCGCCGCGGCGATCGAGGCCGCCTCCTCCGCGCCGGCCAGGTCGCCAGACGGCGAGGACACCGCCACGAGCGCCTCGAGCTCGCGCGTCGCGCGCGCAGCGATCCGTGCTGCCGTCTGGGCGATGAGGTCGTCCACGGCCGACCAGACTAGGGCGCGCGGGCTGCGGCCCGACGCGCCGTGGGCCATCGCAGCCGCGTCCGGTGTGCGGTCGGCGGCGCCCCTCCCGGCGCGGATCTCAGCGCCGCGACCGCCGCGAGGCCGGTGAGGATCCCGATGTAGAGCGCGAAGGGGATCGACGCCACCGCGTCGGTCAGCGGCCACAGCAGCGACACGCCGTCGCCGGTGCCGACGTCACGAAGCAGATGCCCGGCGATGCCGATGGCGGCGCCGAGGGCGACCTGGGACCGCGTCGCCCCCGCGATGGCGAGCACGACCACGATCGTCAGCAGGCTGTGCGTGTAGGGCCGCGGCGTGCCCGCGGTCAGGATGTCCGAGCCCAGCTGCAGCGGGATGTGATCGACGTCGAGCACAACCGAGAAGACGATGATCGCAGCCGCCATCCGACGCGGTGGACACAGCAGCGCGACCAGCACGACGCCGGTCGCGATGTGGCCGGTCCAGTCGACCAGTCCGGTGAGCGCGAACTGCTTCTCGGCGTCCAGATGTCCCAGCGGCGGGTTGACCGCCAGGACGACGAGCACCGCCAGCAGCGGTGCCCACCACGGCAGCGGCAAGATCCTTCGGCAGGGCCTCAGGATCTCGCTTGGGAGAACTTCGTTCTCCCGACTAGCCGAGGACAGCTTCCAGCCGGCGGTCGATCGCCGCTGCGAGCGCGTCGCGGACGTCGCCCTCCTCGAAGCGCTCGATGAGCTCGGACATGAACCCCTCGATCACGAGCCGCTGGGCTGCCTCCTCGCGTAGACCGCGGGAGCGCAGGTAGTAGACCTGCTCGGGATCGACCTGGGCGATGGCCGCGGCGTGCGTGCAGCGCACGTCGTTGGCGAGGATCTCCAGGCCCGGGATCGCATCCGCGTGGGCCTTCTTGGAGACCAGCAGGTTGCGCGACTCCTGGAACGCATCGGTCTGCTGCGCGCCCGGGTCGACCTTGATCATCCCGCGCCAGACGGCGCTGGAGCGGCCGGCCAGGATGCCGCGGAACGCGAGGTCGGACGTCGTGTTCGCCGCCGCGTGCTCCTGCGTCGTGTCGAAGTCCAGGTGCTGGCGGTTGCGCACCGCGTACGCGCCGGTCACCTTGCCGCTCGCGCCCTCGCCGTCGAGGATCGTGTTCTGGAACACCTTGCCGTTGGCGGCGCCGAAGCCCAGCGTGACCCAGTCGAGCTGTGCGTCGCGGGCCACCCTGGCGCGCTGCGCGCCGAAGACCCAGGACTTCTCGTCGAGACCCTGGGCCGAGACGAAGCGCAGGTTGGCGTTCTGCCCGACGACGAGCTCGACGACGGTGTTGAACAGGCCGTCGGCCGACGAGAGCTCCTGCTCCCAGACCTCGGCCTCCGCGCCCTCCTCGAGGACGATCAGCACGCGCCAGCTCATGGCGGTGCCCTGCTGGGCCTGGATCGCGGTGAGCAGCACGGGGGCGTCCAGGCGCGTGTTGCGCGGGACATAGACGAACGCTCCGCCCTCCCACTCCGCCGCGTTGCGCGCGACGAAGGGGTCGTCGGTCGTGGTGACGACCGAGCCCAGGTGGGCCTCCACGAGGTCACCGTGCGTCTCGACCGCCTGCGACAGCGGCATGACCAGGGGCCCATCCGGTGCGACGTTCACGGGGGTCCAGCTCGCGTCGACCTGGCGCAGCTCGAGGCCCGGTGGCGAGAACACCGGCTCGGCTGTTGCGGAGAGATCGCCGCCCGACGGCGCAGGGAACGACGCGAGGTCGAACTTGCGCAGCTCGGTGAACTCCCAGCCCGGCTGCCCCTTGAAGTCGGGCAGCGGGAGGTCGCGCCAGGCGGTCGCTGCGGTACTAGCCAATGGAGCCCTCCATCTGGAGCTCGATGAGGCGGTTCATCTCGACCGCGTACTCCATCGGGAGCTCCTTGACGATCGGCTCGATGAAGCCGTTGACGATGAGCTTGGAGGCCTCTTCCTCGCCCAGCCCGTGGGACTGGAGGTAGAACAGCTGCTCCTCGCCGACCTTGGTGACGCTCGCCTCGTGGCCGACGTTGACGTCGTCCTCACCGATCCTGATGGTGGGATAGGTGTCGGACCGAGACTTCTCATCGAGGAGAAGGGCGTCGCAGACCACCTTGGACTTCGAGCCGTGCGCACCCTTGGCGACCTCGAGCAGCCCGCGGTAGGACGAGCGCCCGCCGTCCTTGGAGATCGACTTGGCGAAGATGTTCGACGTCGTGTTGGGCGCCGCGTGGACGATCTTGCCGCCCGCGTCCTGGTGCTGACCGGCGCCGGCGAAGGCGATCGACAGGATCTCGCCGTGCGCCCGCTCGCCCGTGAGGTAGACGGACGGGTACTTCATCGTGAGCTTGGAGCCGAGGTTGCAGTCGACCCACTCGACGGTCGCGTCGCGCTCGGCGACGGCCCGCTTGGTCACGAGGTTGAAGACGTTGCCCGACCAGTTCTGGACGGTCGTGTAGCGGATGCGCGCGCCGGGCTTGGCGAACAGCTCCACCACGGCGGAGTGCAGCGAGTCCGAGCTGTACGTCGGGGCGGTGCAGCCCTCGACGTAGTGCACGTAGGAGCCCTCGTCGGCGATGATGATCGTCCGCTCGAACTGGCCCATGTTCTCCGTGTTGATGCGGAAGTAGGCCTGCAGCGGCATCTCGACCTTGACGCCCTTCGGGACGTACACGAACGAGCCGCCCGACCACACGGCGCTGTTCAGCGCGGCGAGCTTGTTGTCGTTCGGCGGGATGAGCGTGCCGATGTACTCGCGCACGAGGTCCTCGTGCTCGCGCAGCGCGGTGTCCATGTCCATGAACACGACGCCCTGCGCCTCGAGCTTCTCGTTGACCTGGTGGTAGACGGACTCCGACTCGTACTGCGCGCCGACGCCGGCCAGGAACTTGCGCTCGGCCTCGGGGATGCCCAGGCGGTCGAACGTCTTCTTGACGTCCTCGGGCACGTCGTCCCACGAGCGCTCTGCGCGCTCGGAGGCGCGGACGAAGTAGTGGATGTCGTCGAAGTCGACCTCGGCCAGCATCGGCGAGCCCCACGTCGGCATGGGACGCGCGAGGAAGTGGTCCAGCGACTTCAGGCGGAACTCGCGCATCCAGTCGGGCTCGTTCTTGAACTCGGAGATCTTCTCGACGAGCTCGCGCGTGAGGCCCTTCGGCGCCTTGTACAGGTAGTTCTCGGCGTCGTGGAAGCCGTAACGCTCGGTGTAGTCCGCATTGATGCCCTGCAGCGCCTGCTGCTCGGCGATCGTCTCGGGAGTGGCCATGGTGCTACTCCACCTCCAGCTTGATGAGACCGCCCTCGACGCGGACGGGGAAAGTGTCGATTGGAACGTAGGCAGGAAGGTTCAGCGGCTTCCCGGTGTGCAGATCGAACCAGGAGCCGTGCCGCGGGCACTCGACCCTGCAGCTCTCCTGGTCCAGCTCGCCATCGGCGAGCGACCCGTTGTCGTGCGAGCAGCGATCCTCGATCGCGACGATCTCGCCCCCGCAGTTGAAGACCCCGATCTCGAGGTCCTCCCATTCCACCAGGCGTCGTGCGCCGGGAGGAAGCTCTTCGAGCGGGCAGATGTCGATGACGTCAGGCAAATCCGATCCTTGCACTCGGCATTGTATCCGCCCAGGTGGGGACCACCCCTGCCGGCGTGCAGGCCGACAAGGACGGGCGCCCGGCCGCTCGCGTGTCCTCAGTCCCGGGCGGGCGATGCCGCCGTCGTCGCGGCGCCCGCGGCAGCGGGCGCGCGTTCGTCGTCGGCGCACACGACGGCGACGACGGACAGGCAGGCGAGGAGGATCGCGGCACAGAGCGCGCGGCGGAGTCGGAGGATGATCAGGGCACCCTCTCCAACTCTGGCCGCATCGATCATCCGCCGACGCCTGGGGGTCATCCGTCGAGCCGGGGGCCAGGAGATCCGACGCATCCCCCGTGAGCTATTCAAGGTGGGACATCGACGAGGACGGTCCGGGGCCCGAGACGCTGCTGGACGAGATGCCTGCCGTCAGCTGGGCTGCGCACGGCGACCGCACGCTGCACTACGTCAGCCCGTACAGCGAGGTGCTGCTCGGGTACACGCCCGAGGAGTGGCTCGACGACCCGGACTTCTGGGTCGCCCTGCTGCACCACGAGGACCGCGAGCGCGTCATCGAGGAGCTCGAGGACGCCATCGCCGACCTCGACACCACCGACGTCGACCTCCAATACCGCATGGTCGACGCGGACGGCGAGGACGTCGAGCTCTACGAGCGCGTCCTCATCGAGCGCGACCGCCGGGGGCGCCCCGTCGCTCTGCGCGGCGTCATCACCGAGGTCAGCGCGCTGCACGCGCAGCTCGACGAGAGCCGCCACTCCGAGCTCCACGACCCTCTCACCGGCCTGCCGAACCGCCGCGCCCTGCGCGACGAGCTCGACGGCGCCGTCGACCACGGGCGCTTCGCGCTGCTGCTGCTCGATCTCGACCGATTCCACGAGGTCAACCAGGTCCTCGGCCACGAGATCGGCGACCGCGTCCTCGTCGGAGTCGCCGAGCGGTTCGCCGGCGCCGTGGGCGTTCTCGACACCCTCGCGCACCTCGGCGGCGACACCTTCGCCGTCCTCGCCCCCGCCGTCGCCAGCCACGAGGAGGCCGCCGGCCTCGCGACCCGACTGCGCCAAGCGCTGCACGAGGAGCTGACGCTGGGCGACGACGCCCCCGTCTACGTCGAGGCGACCGCCGGCATCGCGATCTGCCCCGGCGACGGCCGCGACGCGGTCACGCTGCTGCGCCGCGCCGACGCCGCCCTGCACGTCGCCAAGGCCCAGGGTCGCCCGCACGCCTTCGCCCGCACGAAGGCAGGCGACGCGAGCCCCCGCCGCCTGCGCCGCCTCGCCGAGCTGCGCCGAGCGCTCGACGGCGGCGAGATCGTCGTGCACTACCAGCCGCTGCTCGACCTCCAGCGCGGCGACGTCGTCGGCGTCGAGGCGCTCGTGCGCTGGGCGCACCCGCACGAGGGCATGCTCGCCCCCGACGACTTCATCCCGATGGCCGAGCCGACGCATCTCATCACCCGCGTCACCGCCACGGTGCTCGGGCAGGCGCTCGAGCAGTCGGCGCTCTGGCGCGCCGAGGGCATCGCGCTGGATCTCACGGTCAACGTCTCGGCCCGCGACCTGCTCGACCCCGGCTTCCCGGACCTCGTCCACGGCCTGCTCGAGCAGCACGGCGTCCCGGCCGACTCGCTGCAGCTCGACGTCACCGAGCGCGCGATCCTCGAGGACCCCGACGAGGCGGCCACGACGATCCACCTGCTCGGCGCGCTCGGCGTCCGCGTGTCGCTGGACGACTTCGGCTCCGGCCGCTCGTCGCTCGGTCGCCTGCGCGACCTGCCGTTCCACCAGCTCAAGATCGACCGGTCCTTCATCGCCGGCATCCAGGCCGACGACCGCGACCTGCAGATCACCCGCTCGGCGATCGACCTCGGCCACAGCCTCGACATGGGCGTCGTCGCCGAGGGCCTGGAGTCCCCGGCCGACTGGCACCGGCTCGCAGCGCTGGGCTGCGACGCCGCGCAGGGCTACGCGCTGTCGCACCCGCTGCCCGCCGACGAGCTGGAGGCCTGGCTGTACAGCCGGATCCGCCGCGGCGACTTCGGCGAGCCCGGCGCGCTGGGCGAAGCGGCCTAGCCGACGCGCAAGGTGCGCCAGGCCGACGACGTCCGGTACGGCGCCCTGCTCACGTAGCTCGCCCGCACCCGCCAGCGTCCCGCGGGCACGAGGCGCTGCCTGACCCTGAACGGCCGGTCGGCACGCCGCAGGACGGAGTGGACCGTCCGCCAGCCCGCGCCCCGCCGCCGCTGCCACGCGACGCGCACCTTCCCCGACAGGCTCGGCGAGCCGGACTTCACGACGCGACCGGTCACCGTCGCGACGCCCCCGGCGCCGACGTGGATCGCCCCGAGGGACACCCTCGTCCGCAGCGTCGCGGGCAGGCTGCGCACCCGGGTGATGCGGATCGCCCGGCTGCTCGCGTTGCCGTGCGGATCGAGCGCGACGACCGTCAGCACGTGCCCGCCCAGCGCGAGCCGCTTGGCCCCCTGCCACTCCAGGCCGACGGGTCGACCGGACGCGACGGCCGCGCCGGTGAAGTTGCGGATCGTGGTGCCGTCGACGCGGAAGGTCACGCGGGCCACGCCCGACGGGTCGTTCGCGACGGCCCGAAGCGACAGCGCGCCGACGTAGCGCACGTCCCGCGTGGGGGTGGAGACGACGATGTCGGGGCCCCCGAGATCGCCGCACGCGCTGGTGAGCGTGTCGCCCTGCGTCGCGTAGCGGCGGAACGCGGCCCACGCCGGCTTGGGCGACGCGTCGGCGCGCAGCAGCCCGTAGTGGTCGAGCTCGTCACCCTCGCCGTCGGAGTCCGTGAGCGTGAACCACAGCCCGGCCTCGACGTACGGAGCGGCGGCGAGGCAGTGGTACGCCTCGCTGAGGTTGGCGGCCTGCACGGCCTCCGTGACCCCCGCCGGCTTCTGCCCGGTCCACGTGCCCCTGCCGCAGATCGACGTGGCGGTCGACCATCCGAGCTCCGTCATCCAGATCGTCTTGTCGCCGTCGCCGTTGGCGACCATGACCTCGCGCAGCGTGCGGAAGCCGAGGAACGAGAAGCGCCCGATCTTCCCGGCCTCGCGCTGGAAGGTGGTGGGCGGGTCCACGAGACACGCCGTGTCCGTATGGACGGCCACGGCGTCGAACGAGCCGCGTCCACCCCGGTCGTAGACCTGGCCGAGGAAGCCGTAGTTGTTGCCGGTCAGCGCGCCGAGCAGGACCTCGGCCTTCGGGTCGGCCCGCCGGATCCGCGGCGCCGCGGCCCGGAGGATGTCCGTGTAGTGGCCGACGTCGACCGGGCCGCCCCAGAACTGGGGCTCGTCGGGCTCGTTCCACACCTCGTAGGCGGCCGCGCCGCCGGCCTGGGCCATCTGCCCGGCGAACTCCCCGGCGAAGTCGGCGAAGGCCGAGGCGCTCGTCGCGGGGCCCGAGGGCCCGATGAGGACGAACACGACCCCCATGCCGCGGGCGCGCGCGCCGGAGACGATCGCGCGGTAGTCCGCGTAGCGGGCGGGGAACGCGTCGCGTTGCGCGAACACGCGCACGTCCCTGGCGCCGCTCGCGGCGGCCTGGTCGAGCTGGACCGCGCCGGGAACGCCGGCGATGTTGACCCCCGGCGTCGCGGCGTTCGCGGACAGGGGCGAAAGGAGCAGCACTCCGAGAAGGAGTGCAGCAAGGAGGGCGAGCGGCTGCGCGCTCGCGCGCACGACCTAGCTGGTGCCGGCCTCGGCCTCGCTCGGCGGCGTCGCCGGCTCCCATTCCACCGCGGCACCCAGCCCCGCGCTCTTGAGGACCTTCAGCGACAGCAGCGCGCACTTGATGCGCGTCGCCGAGATGTCGATCCCGAGCAGGTCGAGGATGAACGAGCGGTCCAGCCGGAGCAGATCCTTGACCGGCATCCCCTTGACCTCGTCGGACACCATCGACGCCGCGGCCTGGCTGATCGCGCAGCCGTGGCCGCTGAAGCGCAGGTCCTCGACGCGGTCCTCGGCGTCGACGCGGATCGTCACGCGCAGCTCGTCCCCGCAGAGCGGGTTGGTGTCCTCGAACTCGAGGTCGGGGTCCTCGATCTCGCCCCAGTTATGCGGGCGCTTGTAGTGCTCGAGGATCTCCTCGCGATACATGGCGTCCATGCCGCTCACTAGGCGAACACCCTCCTGACCTCGTCGAGGCCGTCGATCAGCGCGTCGACGTCGGCGCGGCTGTTGTGCACGGCGAACGACGCGCGCGTCGTCGCCCCGACACCCAGGCACTTCATCAGGGGCTGGGCGCAATGGTGGCCCGCCCGCACGCACACACCCCGGCTGCCCAGGATCTCCGCGACGTCGTGCGGGTGGATGAGGTCGAGCGTGAACGACACGAGCGCGCCGCGCGTGTCGACGTCGTGGGGGCCGTTGATCGTGACGCCGGGGACCTCGGAGAGGCGTTCCAGGGCGTAGGCGGTCAGGTCGCGCTCGTGCGCGCGCACCGCGTCCATCCCGATCTCGGACAGGAAGTCGACTGCGGCGCCCAGGCCGATGGCCTCGGCGATGTTCGACGTCCCCGCCTCGAACTTGCCGGGCAGCTCGGCCCAGCGGATCTCGTCGACGGTGACGTTGGAGATCATGTGCCCGCCGCCGATGAACGGCGGCATCGCGTCGAGCAGCTCGTGGAGGCCGTGCAGCACGCCGATCCCGGTCGGCCCGTAGGCCTTGTGGCCGGTCCAGGCGTAGAAGTCCGCGCCGAGCGCGGCCACGTCGACCGCCATCTGCGGCACCGCCTGCGCGCCGTCGACGACCACGATCGCGCCGGCGGCGTGCGCCCGGGCGGCGATGTCGGCGATCGGGTTCACGGTGCCGACCACGTTGGAGACGTGGGCGACCGCGACGACCTTCACCGTGCCGGTCGCGAGCAGCTCGTCGAGCACGTCGAGCCGCAGCAGGCCGTCGGCGTCGATGGGGACGACCTCCAGCGTGGCGCCGCGCTCGCGGGCCAGCACGTGCCACGGCACGAAGTTGGAGTGGTGCTCCATCTCCGTGACGACGACGCGGTCGCCAGGCTCCACGTTCGCGCGCCCCCACGAGTACGCCACGAGGTTGATCGACTCCGTGGCGTTCTTCGTGAAGATCGTGTCGCGCGACGGGTGGCCGACGAACGCAGCGATGCGGTCGCGCGCGCCCTCGAACAGGTCCGTCGCCTCGGCCGCGAGCGGGTAGACGCCGCGGTGCACGCTGGCGCGGTGGTGCTCGTAGTAGTCGTCCATCGCCGCGAGCACGACCCGCGGGGTCTGCGAGGTGGCGGCAGCGTCGAGGTAGTGCAGACCCTCGCGCTGCAGCGAGGGGAACTCGCCCGCGAGGTCCCGCTGGCCGACCTCGGGCAGGAGGGTCATGCGACGGCCTCCGCCAGCTCGTCGCGGATCGGCCCGTAGCCCTCGCGCTCGAGGCGCTCGACGAGCTCGGGGCCGCCCTCCTTGACGATCCGGCCGTCGAACATGATCGACACTCGGTCGGGCTGCACCAGATGGAGGATCCGCTGATAGTGGGTGATGATCAGCGTGCCCATGTCCGTGCCCTTGGCGACGGCGTTGACGCCGTGCGCGACGACGTTCAGCGCGTCGATGTCCAGACCCGAGTCGGTCTCGTCGAGGACCGCGAGCTTCGGCTTCTGGAGCGCAAGCTGGAGGATCTCCATGCGCTTCTTCTCGCCGCCGGAGAAGCCCTCGTTGAGGTAGCGCGAGGAGAACTCGCGCGGCACGTTGACGAGCTCCATCGCCTCCTCGACGGTCTTGCGGAACTCGCGCAGCGGGATGTCGCCCTCGCCGCGTGCGTCGCGGTGGGCGTTCATGACCATGCGCAGGTACTTCGTCACGGTCACGCCAGGGATGGAGACGGGGTACTGGAAGGCCATGAACAGCCCGAGGCGGGAACGCTCATCGGGGTCAGCCTCGGTGATGTCCTCGCCGTCGAGGAGGATCCGGCCCTCGGTGACCTCGAGGTTCGGGTGACCCATGATGGCGTTCGCCAGGGTCGACTTGCCGGAGCCGTTGGGGCCCATGAGCGCATGGACCTCCCCCGGGCGCACGGTCAGGTCCAGGCCCTTGAGGATCTTCTTGTCCTCGGCCTGGACGTGGAGGTTCTCGATCTTGAGCTCAGCCATTCTCTTTCACAGGGGTTGCGGGGAAGCGATCGCGACGGGCGCCTGCTCGCGTGCGGAGAAGGCGACCAGCTCGGCCAGCGTGGTGCCGCCGAGCGCCTGCATGACGCTGCCGTGGACGCGCGTCCACAGCAGCTTGGTGGCACAGCCTTGACCGCTGTCCGCGACATGCGAGCAGAGGACGCGAGGGTCGCCGGCAGGGTCGTCGACGAAGCACTCCATGGGAGCGACCACGCCCTCGAGAGCGATGATCACCTCGTCCATCGTGAGGCTCTCCGGCTCGCGCGCCAGGCGGTAGCCGCCGTGGGCGCCGCGTGTGCTCTCGACAAGCCCGGCGCGGCGCAGCAGCGCCACGATGCGCTCGAGGTAGGCGAGGGGGAGGTTGTCGCGCTCCGCGATCGCCTTGAGCGAGACCGGCGTCGCAGGCCCTCCTTCGGCCCGCGCGCGGCCAAGCTCGACGAGCAGCCGGACTCCGTATTCGGCCTTCGTCGTGAAGATCATCGCACGCCAGATCCTACCAATGCGGTCGGATTTGCCTGAGAGGACGGTTCGTTTGCCGTCCTTCTGGGTGGGTAGTCGATTGGGGCGCTGCCCATTTGGGCAGTCAGCTCTGCCCCACGGACGGAGGGATCGCCCAGGATGGGTCGACCGAGGATCGCGCATCGATGCGCGCGCAAGGCCGTCGCCGTCGTCGTGTTCGCCGTGGCCGCAGTAGGTCTCGGAGCGGGCGCCGCGCAGGCCGCCACCTATCTGTACGTCGCCGAGCGCCAGGGACAGGCGATCCATCAGCTCTCCCTCGACGCCGACGGCGACCCGACCTACATCGGGGCGTACACGGGGGCCGACAACCCTTGGGGCCTCGCGGTCAGCCCCGACAAGCGCAGCCTGTACGCCGCCTCCAACGGCGACGGCACCGTCGCCCAGTTCGACATCAACCAGAGCACGGGCGCGCTGACCTCCAAGTCGCCGGCCACCGTGCCGACCGGCGCCGGCCCCGCGTACGTCGTGATGAGTCCCGACGGGCGCAGCCTGTACGTGACCAACACGTTCGCGAACAGCATCTCGCAGTACGACGTCGCCGCCGACGGGACGCTGAGCGCCAAGACGCCCGCGACCCTCCCGACCGCCGCGCTCCCGCAGCGGATGCTCATCACGCCGGACGGGACGAGCCTGTACTCCGTCGACCGCGGCAACAACCCGCGGACGATCCGCCAGTACACGATCGGCGCGCAGGGCCTGCTCACCCCGAAGACGCCCGCGACCGTCCCCTCACCCGGCCGTCCCGAGGGCATGGCGATGAGCGTCGACGGCTCGAGCCTCTACGTCTCCAGCTCGTTCGGATCCACCCTCATCACCCAGTGGAACATCGCACCCGGCAGCGGGCTGCTGACGGCGAAGACGCCGGCCACGGCGCCCGGAAGCGGCAACACCGCCGGCCTCGTGCTCTCCCCCGACGGAACGCACGCGTACCTGACGGAGGGGGACGGCCTCACAGTGCTCAGCTACGACGTCAGCGGCGGCCTTCTGACCCAGCGACCCGGCCCCGACCCGTCGTTCAGCCTGGATTACCCGCTCGACTCGCTCATGTCGCCGAGGGGGAACAGCCTCTACCTCACCGCGGGCGCCAGGCTGAACATGTTCGACGTGCTGGTGGACGGCTCGCTGCGCGCGAAGGCGACGCCGCTGATCACCTTCGCGAGCGTGCTGCACGGGCTGGCGATCGTCGTGCTCCCCGACCCCGTCCCGCCCGCCCCCGGCGAGTCGACGCCGACGCCGACACCGACGCCGACACCGACGGGGCCGGTGCCGGCGACGACGCTCCCGTCCGCGCCGCTGGACCTGCACGCCCGGCCCGGCGACCGGACGGTCGGCCTCGCCTTCCGCCCGCCGTCGCAGACGGGGAGCAGTGCGATCAGGCGGTACGAGGCCCGCGTCGGCAGCGGCACGTGGAAGACGCTGCGGACCGCGGGCACGACGCGCCTGATCGCACGGATCACCGGTGTGCAGAACGGCAGGCGACTGAGCATCACGGTGCGGGCTCGCAACGCGTCCGGTGCCGGCGCCGCAACACCGTCCGAGGTGGTGCATACGGCCATGTGGTTCGCGGATCCGCTCACCCGCGCGCAGCGCAGGCGGCTCATGCCCATCCCGTCCGACCTGCACGACTACACGTCGGCCACGATGCGCCGTACCCGCTCCTACGCGCTCTCCTTCCGCGGCATCGCCGTGATGGACATGCCCGCCATGAGAGGCAGGGCACTCCAGACCGGCGAAGGCGGCACGGTCTCCGACCGCGGGCTCTTCAAGTTCGACT
Organism: uncultured Solirubrobacterales bacterium; assembly: GCA_963837655.1. GTDB lineage: Bacteria > Actinomycetota > Thermoleophilia > Solirubrobacterales > Solirubrobacteraceae > CAVVSD01. The sequence goes on along the minus strand of CAWIOK010000005.1, from coordinate 255,812 downwards.
CGGCGAAGCTCACGCCGAAGGGTCGCAGGGAGGCGCGCCTCCTCGTGCCCGGCCTGCGCTACACGGAGGCTGTCCGGTGCGAGGGCTACACCGACTACGCGGGCGAGGCCGGCCACGAGCTCAAGCTCAGCCGGGCCCGGTCCCGGGCCATGTGTCGCACACTGCGCGCCTACGGAGCCGACGTCAGGACGAGCACCGTCGGCTACGGCGGCGTGCGGCCGGTCGTGGTCGGCGGCACGGCGCGCGCCCGCGAGGACAACCGGCGGGTCGTCGTCGTGGTGACCCGCTGACCGTGCACTAGCGTTGGCGGCATGGAGCAGTGTGACGGCGTCTGCGCCTCGGCGGCCCCGCCTCTGGTCGGCTCCGTCCTCACCGGGACGGGGCTGACGCTCGAGCAGGCCGCCGCCGCGCTGGAGCGCGGCGCGGACGTCGGGCTGACGGACGTGCAGCTCCGCATCGTGGAGGCCTGGGCGCTCGAGCACTGAGGCCTCGCCGGTCGGGTTCGTCGCGAGCGGGATGCGCTACAACGGGGGCGGATGGCCGACCTGCATCCCGGTGACGTGTTCGCCGGTCACCGCATCGAGGGTCTCGCCGGCCGTGGCGGCATGGGCGTGGTCTACCGGGCGACCGAGCTCACACTGGACCGCATCGTCGCGCTGAAGCTGATCGCCCCGGCGCTGGCCGGGGACCCGGACTTCCGTACGCGCTTCCTCCGCGAGTCACGCGCGGCCGCGTCGATCGAGCACCCGAACGTGCTGCCCATCTACTACGCGGGCGAGCACGGCGACGAGCTGTACATCGCGATGCGCTACGTCGACGGGCAGGACCTGCGGACGCTCGTGCGCGCCGCGGGATCGCTGCCCGCCGACCGCGTGGCCGGCATCGTCGCGCAGGTCGGCGCCGCGCTGGACGCCGCGCACGAGCGCGGGCTCGTGCACCGTGACGTCAAGCCCGCCAACGTCCTGCTCGCGTCGGGCGATCACGCGTACCTGACCGACTTCGGCCTGGCGAAGCACATGGAATCGACGGCCGCGCTCAGCCGCCCAGGAGGCTGGGTCGGGACGCTCGGCTACGTCGCGCCGGAGCAGATCCGCGGCGAGCGCATCGACGCCCGGACCGACGTCTACGCGCTCGGCTGCGTGCTCGTGCACGCGCTGACCGGCAAGGCGCCCTTCGTGCGCGACTCGGAGGAGGCGACCCTCTGGGCGCACCTGCACGCGCCGCCGCCCGGCGCGGCCGAGGGCGTGTCGCCCGCGTTCGCGGGCGTCGTCGGGCGAGCGCTGGCCAAGGACCCGGGCGAGCGCTACCCCTCGGCGGGTGACCTCGGGCGCGCCGCGCTCGCAGCGGCCGGGGCCACGCCGCCGCCCGGGCCGGAGCGCACCGTGGCGCGCGGCGAGGCCGCGCCCGACGGGTCCGAGCCGCCGCGCTCGCTCGTCGCGAGCGCCGAGACGACCCGGGCCACGCCCTCGCCGGGCGAGCCGACGGCGCCCACCGCCCAAGCGCCGGCCGCCGCCGCTACCGAGCATCGGCCGCCCTCGCACTCGCGCGGCATCGGCCGGCTGCTGCCCGCGCTCGGCGCGATCGCGGTGGTCGTGGCGGCGATCGTCGCCGGGCTCCTGCTGCTCGGCGGCGGCTCGGAGCCGGCGACTCCGGACCGGACCAGCGGCGGGGGTTCCGGGTTCACTGCCGGCCCAGGCACGCCGACCGATCCGGTCGTCGAGCGGCCGACCGCGCTCGCCGTGGCCGGCGGGAACGTGTGGGCGACGTCCTACGCGTCGCGGCGCGCCGCGCGCATCGATGCGTCGACGATGGCGCGCGAGCCGTCGTCGGAGCGCATCCCGGTGGGGACGACGGACGTGGCAGCCGACGGCGACACCGTCTGGCTCGTGTCCGAGCAGTCCAACACGCTCACGCACCTCGACGGCGCGACAGGCCGCCTGCTCGGCGAGCCGCAGGAGCTGCCGCCCGGGAATCCGTTCGCCGTCGCCGCTGACGACGACGCCGTGTGGGTCGGCAGCCGCGGCAGCCGCAACCGCAACCCCGTGCAACAGGTGCTGCGCATCGACAAGCGCACCCGCGCGGTGCAGGCGTTCCCGGTGTCGCGTGGGGTCATCGACATCGCGGTGAGCCGCACCGCGGTGTGGGTGACGAACGCTCGCGGCTCGTCCGTCACGCGACTGGCGAAGGACGGCGGCGAGCAGCGGACGATCCCCGTCGGCAGCGCGCCCAAGGGCATCGCGGTCGGGGCCGGCCTGGTGTGGGTCGCCAACAGCGGCGACGGGACGGTGAGCGTGATCCGCAGCGAGGGCGCCCGCGAGCGCGTCGGCCAGGTGTCGGTTGGCTCTGCGCCGCAGCTCATCGTCTCCGGCGGCGGCGGCGCGTGGGTGTCTCTGCGGGACACGTCGGAGGTCGTCCGCGTGAGCCGCAGCCCGGCCACGACGGCACGGGTCCGGACGGCGGCGAACCCGTTCGCGCTCGCCTTCGCGAAGAACAGGCTGTTCGTCGCCAGCCTGTTCGACGACGTGGTGCAGGCCGTCAGCCCGTCGTGAGGAGGAGCAGATCCCGCCGCAGCGCATCCTCGCCGGCGTGGATGTGCTGCCAGGTCACCCGCACGACCCTCCAGCCCGCGATCGTCAGGGCGCGGTCCCGCGCACGGTCGCGCTCGAACTTGCCGTGGTCCATGTGCAGTCGGCTGTCGAGCTCGACGATGAGCCTGGCACCGCGCCAGAGGCAGTCGACCTCGTAGCCCTCGACGTGGGCGTTCGTCTGCGGCAGCGGGAGTCCGTGCCGCCGCAGGAACGCGAGGAACGCTCGCTCCAGGCGGCTCTTGGTGATCCGAGCGCCGACCGAGCGCTCGTCCAGGATGGCTCTGAGGGCCCGGACGCCTCGGCGCCCGTCGGCCGCGGCGACAAGCTCGCCGAGCACGCCCCAATCGGGGCGGACCTGCATCTCGGCCTCCTCGAGCGTGCGGCGCAGCGCCTCGGGACGCAGCACCGCAGCGAGGTCCAGCAGCGTTCGCTCGACGGTCGTGACCGGGATGCCGTCGACGACCGTGACCTGGTCGGGCGGCAGCGGCATGCAGTGGAGTCGCACGCCGGCCGGAGCCCGCCCGCGCGAGGGCCGCGTGACGTCGGTCAGGACCGCCGCGCTGCGCCGGATCCTGCACAGATGCGCTGCGGAGGCGTGACTGAGCGCGGCATCGGGACCGCTCGCGAGCACGCGGCCGAGCAGCTTCGCCTCCCCGCGCAGCGCGCGATGCCCCACCGCGTACACGCCGTGGTGCACCTTGTGCAGGGCGCCCGTCTCGATGCGGTGCCGCAGCGCTCCGCGCCCGAGGCCCAGCTCGACGAGCTGTGCACGGGTGATCAAGCCGTGCTGGCGCTCGGCGATCGCCGAGACGCACGGAATCGCACGTATGTCGTGCGGATTGTTGATCTCGATTCCCACGCCCCGATCCTGCCGACCGAGGTGTCACACGGGGGTGTCGCGGTGTTACAACTCGCGCCGCGACACGACGCCGTCCTGCAACGCGCGCAGCGCGAGGACCGAGCGCTTCTGGTTCTGCGGGAGCGCCTCGAGGCCGAAGAGGCCGAAGAGCGTGCGGAGGTGGGCCTTCACCGCGTCGACGGACAGATACAGCTCGGCGGCGATCTCGCCGTTCGTCGCCGGGGTCGCCAGGTCGCTGGAGCCGTACGGGCGCACGAGCGCGACGAGCACGCTGCGCTGCGCCGCCGTCAGCGTCGGTGAGCCGCCCGCCGACCCGGCGACCCGCGTCGGGCGCGAGTCCGCGCTCTCCGGGACGCGGTAGGCGATCGCGGTCTGCCCCACGCGCAGGATGTCGCCGTCGCGGAGCCGGTGGCGGCCGGAGACGCGCTGGCCGTTGACGAACGAGCCGTTGCGCGAGAGCCCGTCGTCACCGACGGTCCACTCGTCACCGAGGCGCTCGAGCTCGGCGTGCAGCCGACTGACCTCCGTGTCCCACGCCAATGCGACGTCGTTGCCCTGGCTGCGGCCGACCGTCGCACGGCCGCGCTCGGCGTCGAGCACCACCAGCCGCTGGGCCCCGTCGCCGTCCCGGAAGACCAGGAACGGATCGCCGGTGCGCTCGGCCTCGATGCGCTCGCGCAGTTCCGCGGGTGTCGCCGCGTGGGGCGCCAGGGGTGAGTCGGTGCCTCCCGTCACAACGCCGGAGGGTAGTGCTCGTCCGCGACGTCAAGCCCCCCTGGGTGACGTTCGCGCACACCCGGGGTGGACCAGGTGTGACCCCGGGGGAGCCCGCGCCGGCGCGCGCCGGTGGGACGGTGCCTGGCATGAACCAGACGCTCTCCGATCGGTGCGAGGACCCGGTGCTGGTGGCGGCCTTCCGCGCCGGCTCAGAGGCCGCATTCACCGAGATGCACCACCGCTACGCCGAGTCCCTCATCGCCTTCGCGCGCCGGATGCTGCGCGGTACCGGCGTCGACGCCGAGGACGTCGTGCAGGATGCCTTCATCCGTGCCCACGTCGCCCTCCGCGCGACCGACCGGCCGATGGCGCTGCGCGCGTGGCTGTACATGATCACCCGCAACCGGGCGCTCGACGCGCTCCGCGCCCGGCGCGCCTGCATCCCGCTGGAGGAGGGGACCGCCGCCTGCCCGTCGGACCCGGTCGAGGCGACGCTCCAGCGCGAGGAGCTGCGCCGCGTCGTCGCCGAGCTCGCCGCGCTCCCTGAGCGCCAGCGGCTCGCGCTCGTGCAGCGCGAGCTGTGCGGCACATCCCACGCGGCCCTCGCCGACCAGCTCGGCACGACCGTCTCGGCGACGAAGTCGCTCATCATCCGCGCCCGCACCCAGCTGCGCGAGGCGCACGCGGCCTGACTGCAAGACTGCCGTGCGTGCAGCGCGTCGGCTTCATCGGGCTCGGCAACCTCGGCTCGGCTCTCGCCAGGCGGATCGGCGGCGCGGGCCATCCGATGACCGTCTTCGACCGGGTGACGGGCCGCGGCGTGCCGGACGGGGCGGAGATCGCGCCGTCCGCGCGGGCCGTCGCCGACGGGGCCGCGGTCGTCTTCGCATGCCTGCCCAGCCGCGAGGCCAGCCTGCAGGTCGCGGCGGAGGTCGCCGAGGGCAGCGCGATCCGCGTGCTCGTCGAGACCTCCACCCTGGGTCCGCCCGCGATCGCCGAGGTCGCCGAAGTCCTGGGTGACCGCGTGGGGCTCGTGGACTGCCCGGTCAGCGGCGGGCCCGCCGGCGCGGACGCGGGGACCCTCGCCGCGATCGTCTCGGCCGAGTCACAGCACCTCGAACTCGCCGACGCCGCGATCGCATCGCTGACCCCGCACCGCTTCGTCGTCGGCGACCGGCCGGGCCCCGCCCAGACGGCGAAGCTCGTCAACAACGCGATCGGCCTCACGTCGATGGTCACCGCCTGCGAGGCGATGGTCATGGGCGTCAAGGCGGGCCTCGACCCCGTAGGGCTGCTCGCCGCGATCAACGCCAGCTCCGGACGCAACCACACCACCCTCGCCGCGCTGCCGAACGCGATCCTCACGGGGACGTTCGAGGGCGGCGGGCCGCTGCGTCTGGCGGTGAAGGACCTCGGCGCCGTCATCGCCGAGGCGCGGGCGCTCGGCACGCCGGTCCGCACCGTCGAGCGCGCTCTGGAGGTCTGGCGCGAGGCGGTCGAGCTCGTCGGAGGCGACGAGGACTTCACCCACGTCATCTCCCCGATGGAGGACGTCGCGGGCATCCAGGTGCGCGAGGGCGCCTGAGCGGGCAGGATCGTCCGCATGTCACTGGCTCCCGAGGACCTCGTCAGCACGCTCGACCGGATCACCGCGCACGTCGAGGAGGCGCGCGCCGCCGTCGCACTCATCGGCGACGGCGACCCCAGTGCGATGCAGGAGCTCGACGGCACCGTCGACCGCCTTGCCGCGACGGTCGCCGAGCTGAAGGGCCAGACCGCCGCGGGTGGTCGGTTCTAGGCCCTCAGGGCAGGCGGCCCGTCGTGGCCAGCCCGGCGAACGCCGCGCCCAGCAGCAGGATGAGCCCGCCGCCGGCGAAGACCGCCGTGATCTCGCGCTCCTCGTTCTTCGTCCCCAGGCGCGACCCGAGGTTCTCGTAGACGGCGGAGAGCTGGTCGGCGTCGTCGACCTTGTAGGCCTTGCCGCCGGACGCCTCGGCGATCGCCGCAAGCGTCTCGGGGTCGGGCGGCACCGGGATGGTCCCTCCGAAGCCACCGGGCACCGTGCCGTCGGGCGTGCCGAGCGCGACGGTGTAGATCGGGATCTTGCGCTTGCCCGCCTCGCGGGCGACCTCGACCGGGTCGACACCCGTCGTCGTCGCGCCGTCGGACAGGAGGATGATCGCGGCGGGCGGCTTGTTGGCGCCGCCCACGTTCGCGTCCTGGAGCGCGTCGAGCGCAGACTGCAGCGCGTCGCCGGCAGCGGTGCCGCCGTCCGGGATCAGGCCGTCGATCTGCGAGCGCACGTCCCCGCGGTCGGTGCTCGGCGGGGCGACGGACTGCGTCACGTCGGAGAACGCGACTGCCCCGACCTGCAGCTCCTTCGGGACCTTGTCCAGGAAGTTGCGACCGGCCTGCTGTGCGGCGGCCAGGCGCGTCGGCGACACGTCGTCGGCCCGCATGGAGCCCGACGCGTCGGTGACGAGCATGACCGAGGCCTTCTCGACCGGCACCGCGACGGTCGTCTGGGGCTTGGCGAGGGCGACGAGCAGCGCTGCCAGCGCCGCCAGCGTCAGGGCCGCCGGAAGATGCTTGCGCCAGCGCGACACGCCGCCGGCGGCCATCACGCCCGCAAGGACGGGAACAGCGGTGAAGCGCACGACGTACTTGCGCCGGCGCCGTTGCGCCAGCGCGTAGAGCCCGATGATCACCGGGATCGCCAGCAGGGCCAGCAGGAAGGTGGGGGACGCGAACGACATCTAGTGCATGACCCTTCCGAGCTCACGCAGCCAGTCGCCCTCCGTCGAGAGCACGACGTGGTCGACGCGCAGCCCCTTCAGCTCGCGCGCGACGCCCGCGCGCTCCTGACGCGCCGCGTCGGCGAAGCGCCTGCGCAGTGCCGGGCGCGAGGAGTCGACCTCGATGAGCGCGCCCGTCTCCGGGTCGACGAGCGAGAGGTGCCCGACGGCGGGCAGGTCCATCTCGCGCGGATCGCGGATCTCGACGGCCTGCACGGAGTGCCGGGCGCGCAGCGCGCCGAGCGGGCGCATCCACGTGTCCGACCCCCGGAAGTCGGAGATGACGACGACGAACCCGGGCTGGCGCGCGATGCGGCCGGTCTTCACGAGCGCGTCGGCGAGCGCGTGCGGGTCGTCGTGGCCGTCCACGGCGACGCCCTCCTTCAGCGCGCGGTGGATCGGCGCGAGCGCGCCGCGGCCGCCGCGCGGCGGGATCGTGCGCGAGACGGGCGCGCCACACGTGACGAGCGCGATCCGCCCGCCGCGCCGCGCCCCGAGGCGCGCCATGACGAGCGAGACGCCCTCGGCGACGTCGGACTTCAGCCGCTGCGCGGTGCCGAACGCCATCGACGGCGAGAGGTCGAGCACGAGCCAGGTGGTGAGCACCCGCTCGGGGACCTGCAGCCGCACGTGCGGGATGCCGGTGCGGGCGGTGGCGGACGCGTCGATCTGCCGGACGTCGTCACCGATCTGGTACGGCCGCAGCTGGGCCAGCTCGGTGCCCTGCCCGATCCCGGACGCCCGGCGGTCGCCCGGGAGCGCGCCCGCCGCACGGCGCGCGACGACGAGGTCGAGCGCCTCGACCGCCGCGGTCGGCATGCGACCGGGACCCTGCCGCCCCGGGGGCGGGAGCATGGGGCGACCTGCGGTCACTAGGCGACGGCGGTCGAGGGATCGTCGCGCAGGCTGCCCATGTTCGGGCGCGCGACGGAGTCGAGCATCGCGGGCAGCAGGTCCTCGGCCGTGATGCCCTCGCTGAGGGCGTCGTAGGAGAGGACGATGCGGTGGCGCAGGATGTCGGGCGCGAGGTCGCGGACGTCCTCGGGCGTCACGTGCCGGCGGCCGCGCAGGAGCGCGAGGGCGCGTGCGGCGTGCGCGAGGCCGATCGGCCCACGCGGGCTGGCGCCGAACTGCACGTAGGGCTCGAGCTCGGGGAGCCCGTGACGGCCCGGGTGGCGCGTGACGTCGGCGAGCTGCACGGTGTAGGCGACGACCGAGCGGTCGACGTGCACGTTGCGCACGACCTCCGTGAACCGCTGGAGGTCGGGGATGGTCAGGCGCTCACGCACCTCGGCCATGCCCTGCAGGGAGCGGCCGACGACGGCGGCCTCCTCGCCCGTGCTCGGGTAGTCCACGAGCAGCTTGAACAGGAAGCGGTCGACCTGCGCCTCGGGCAGCGGGTACGTGCCCTCGGACTCGATCGGGTTCTGCGTCGCGAGGACGAGGAACGGCCTGGGCACCGGGAAGGTCTGGCCGCCGATGGTCACCTGCTGCTCCTGCATGACCTCCAGCAGCGCGGACTGCACCTTGGCGGGCGCGCGGTTGATCTCGTCCGCGAGCAGGAAGTTGCCGAATACGGGGCCGAGCTCGATGTCGAACGAACCGGTGTCCGGGCGGAAGACGCGGGTGCCGGTGAGGTCGGCAGGGACGAGATCCGGCGTGAACTGCACGCGGCGGAACGATCCGCCCAGCACGCCGGCGAGGGTGCGGACGGTCAGGGTCTTGGCGAGGCCGGGAACGCCCTCGAGCAGCACGTGACCCCCGGCGAGGAGCGCAACGAGCAGCCGCTCGAGCATCGCGTCCTGGCCGACGATCACCCGCTTCATCTCGTAGAGCGCGCCCTCGAGCGCCACGCGGGGCTCCTCGAAGGCGTCAGCGCCCGGAGCCACGGGCGGGACGGTCATGGAGTCGGTCTCCTCGTACGGGAATTCGTTGGTCACGCCGATCAGGGTGACCCATGTGCCATCAAGTCAGGATAAGAACTAGGTTCCGCCCATGAGCAACCTCGAGACGGTGCAGGGCTTCTACAGCGGCGCGGCAGCCGGCGACATGGATCAGGTCCGGTCGATCATGGCGCCGCGGGTCACGTGGCAGCAGACGCCCGGGTGGCCGGACGCCGCGACGTTCGGGACGCCGGACGAGGTGATCGAGGGCGTGTTCGCGAAGCTCGGCTCCGAGTGGGAGAGCTTCAAGGGCGTCCCGGAGGAGTTCATCGACGCGGGCGACAAGATCATCGTGCTCGGCACGTACTCGGGAACCTCGAAGGCCACCGGCCGCTCCTTCGAGGCGCCCTTCGCCCACGTGTTCACCGTGCAGGACGGCGCGGTCACCGTCATGCGCCAGTACGCCGACACGGCACTCGTGCACGCCGCGTGGAAGGACTAGCGGCCCTCGAACTGCGCGCGGCGGCGCTCCACGAACGCCGCCACGCCCTCGCGGAAGTCCTCGGTCCCGGCGGAGGCGACGAAGCTCGCCCGCTCGAGCGCGAGCTGCTCGGCGAGCGTGTGCCGCCACGAGTTGCGCAGCAGCTCACGGGTTCGCGCGAGCGCAAGCGTCGGGCCGGCCGCGAGCCGCGCGGCGACCTTCGCCGTCTCCGCGTCGAGCTCGTCGCGGGGCACCACCTTCGACACCAGCCCGAGGCGCAGCGCCTCGTGCGCGTCGATCGGCTCTCCCAGCAGGGCCAGGTCCATCGCCTTGCGCAGACCGACCGCCCGTGGAAGCGACCAGCTCAATCCGCCGTCGGGCGTCGTGCCGATCGACGTGTAGGCGAAGGCGAGTTTCGTGTCGTCCGCCGCGACCACGATGTCACCGGCGAGCATGAGGCTCATCCCGGCGCCCGCGACCGCGCCCTGCACGCGCACGACCACCGGCATGCGCAGGCGATCGAGGACCGTGATGGTCTCCTCCAGCAGGCCGATGAGCCCGCGCACGTGCTCCTGGACCGCGTCGCCGGCCTCGTGGAACGCGCCGACGTCGCCGCCGGCCAGGAACGCGCGGCCCTCGCCGGCGAGGACGAGCGCCCGCAGGCCTTCGTCACGCTCGGCGCGCCGGCAGGCGTCGAGCAGCAGCTGCGCGGCGTCGGAGTCGATGGCGTTCAGCCGGTCGGGCCGGTTGAGGCGGATGGTCGCGACGGCGCCGTCGCGTTCGAACAGGACCCCATCGCTCATGCGCTCGTCTCCTCCTCACGAAGATCTCTGCGTGACAGCTTGCCGACCGCGGTCTTGGGCAGCTCGGCGCGGATCTCGAGCCGGCGCGGGAGCTCGATGGGCGACAGGCGGTCGCGCAGGTGCTCCTGCAGCTCGTCCAGCTCGAGCGTGTGGCCCGGGTTCAGCACGACGTAGGCCTTCACGGTCTCCCCCCGGTAGTCGTCGGGCACCCCGATGACGATCGTCTCCGCGACGGCCGGGTGGGTGAACACCGCCCGCTCGACGGTCGCCGGGTACACGTTGTATCCGCTGGCGATGATCATGTCCTTCAGGCGGTCGACGACGTGGAGGCAGCCGTCGGCGTCGATCAGGCCGATGTCGCCCGACCGGAAGGCGCCGTCGGCGAAGAACTCCGCGGTCTCCTCCGGCCGCTGCCAGTAGCCCTTGGCGACCTGCGGACCTCGGATCGCGATCTCCCCGCGCTCGCCGGGCGGCAGGACGACCGCCGGGTCCTCGACGCTGCGGATCTCGATCGTCGTGTCGGGCATCGCGGTCCCCGAGCTGCCAGGCGAAGCGCCGCCGGATGGCGTCAGCGCGGCGATCGCGGACGTCTCCGTGCCGCCGTAGGACGGCCGCACCCGGCAGCGCGTGAGCGCCTCGAAGCGCTCCTGCAGGTCGACCGCGAGCGGCGCCGCTCCGGCGGTGATGACCTTGACGGACGACCAGCGGTCCGCGGGTGCTGCGTCCAGGCGCAGCAGCATCGTCGCCATCGTGGGGACGATCGGGAAGAACGTCGGGCGCAGCTCGTCGACCAGGCGCACGGCGTCGTCGGCGACGAAGCGCGGCACGACGATCAGCTCCGCCGCGAGGCTCGCGGACAGCAGCAGCCCGAGGACGAGTCCGCTCACGTGCATCATCGGCACGGCGCCGAACAGCCGCTCCTCGCCGGGGACGAACTCGGGGCAGCGCTCGGCGAGCTGGCGCTGGCCGGCGACGAGGTTCGCGTGGGTGAGCATCGCGCCCTTCGGCGCACCGGTCGTGCCGCCGGTGTACTGCAGCACCGCGACGTCCCCCGGGTCGAGCTCCGCCCGCGGCGCCGGGAGGGTGCACCCGAGCACCTCGGCGCCGAGGTCGGTCACGACGGTCTCGGCCTGCAGCGGGACGCCGTCGTCCACGGTCAGCACGATCCGCGCGCCGCTGTCGGCCAGGATGCCCGCAGCCGCGTCCTGCGCGTAGAGCGGGTTGATGCTCACGAGCGTCGCGCCCGTCCGCCACACCCCGTGCGCCCAGGCCGCGATCGCCGGGTCGTTGGGTAGCCGCACGGCGACGCGATCGCCCGGCCCGATCCCCCGCGCGACCAGCCAGGCAGTGACGCGGTCGGCCTGCTCGCCGAGCTCGGCGAAGGTGGTCCGATCACCGCGGTGCCAGATCGCCGGGCGGTCGCCGAAGCGCTCGACGGCCTCGTCGAGCATCGCCGGGATCGTCGTCACGACCGCGTCCCCCGGAAGAACGGGACCCCGTCGCGCAGCACGAGCTCGACCTCGGCGTCGACGGCGATCTCGTCGTGGGGGGTGTCGACGATGTTCGTCATGAGCGTGGGGCCCTCGGTCAGCGTCACGTATGCGATCACATAGGGCTCAGGGGCCTGGTGGCACACCGAATGTGAGTAGATCCTCCCCGTCCCCTCCGCGTCCAGCCACTCCAGGCGGTCGCTGCCGCAGAACGGACAGGGGACGCGCGGGTAGTAGTGCGCGTGGCCGCACTCCAGGCAGCGACGCAGCCGCAGGCTCATGTGACGCGCTCCAGGATCAGCGTCGCCGAGCCGTGCCGGGTGCCCAGCGATCCGCCCGTGCCGTGCGCGAGTGCGAGGTCGCAGCCGTCGACCTGCACGGCCGGGTGCGCCTCACCGCGCAGCTGGCGGACGGCCTCGATCACCTTCGTGACGCCGCCGCGGTTGGCGGGGTGGTTGTTGCACAGGCCGCCGCCGTCGGTGTTCACGGGCAGCGATCCGACGCCGGAGATGAGGTTGCCGTCGGCGACGAAGCGCCCACCGTCGCCCTTCGCGCAGAACCCGAGGTCCTCCAGCTGCATCACGACGGTGATGGTGAACGAGTCGTAGATCGAGGCGTACTTCACGTCGGCGGGCGTGATGCCCGCCTCCTGGAACGCGGCGGGCCCGGAGATCGCTCCGGCCGACCAGGTGAGGTCCACGCGGCCGCCGGCGATGCCCTTCACGGCCTCCCCCGCGCCCCGCACGACCACCGTCGGGCGGTCCAGGTCGCGGGCGATGTCGGGGTGCACGACGACGAGCGCGCCGCCCCCGTCGCTCACCACGCAGCAGTCCAGGCGGTGCAGTGGGTCTGCGACGAGCGGGGACGCGAGCACCTCCTCCACCGTCACGACCTTCGGAAGCATCGCGTTCGGGTTGTGCCGCGCGTGGTGCGAGGCGGCGACCTTGACCCAGGCCAGCTGCTCCGGCGTCGTCCCGAACTCGTGCATGTGCCGCCGCGCGACCATCGCGTAGGTGTTGGCGACGGTGTGGCGGAACGGCAGCTCGTAGGGGACCTCTGGCACCGACGGGTCCTCGAGGAACCACCAGTCGCGCGGTGACGGATCGCTGCGCGGCCGGCCCGCCAGCGTGATCAGCGCGACCGAGCACTTGCCCGCCGCGATCGCCTCCGCCGCGTGACCGACCGCGACGATCGGCGAGGACCCGCCGGTGTCCGTGGAGTCGACGTGACGGACGTGCAGCCCGAGGTGGTCGGTCAGCGTGAGCGCGCCGATCCCGGGGGCGTCGCCGGAGACGAACAGGCCGTCGACGTCGGCCAGGGTCAGCCCCGCGTCGGCCAGCGCGCCGACGGCGACCTGGGCGTGCAGGTCGGCCAGCGGCGTGTCGGGTGCCTTGCGCAGCGGGTGCTCGTAGGCCCCCGCGACGCACGCCGCGCCCCGGATGCTCAACCGAGCAGCCCCATGCGCGTGAGCCGCCCGACCATGTCCCCCAGCGGCCCCGGTTGCACCGGCTGCGCCTCGCTGAGGTCGCAGATCTCCTCCCAGGCCGCCTCGATGTCGTCGGGGTCCAGCGCCTCGCGCGGGTCGAACTGCACGCCGGGCGACTCCGCGTAGTGCACGCGCGAGATGTTGCCCGCGACCGAGGAGATGATCCGGCCCGTGTCGGCGCACGCCTCGCTGGAGAGGTACGCGACGACGGGCGACACGAGGCCGGGGCCGAGGAAGTCGCGCATGTCGCCGGGGATCAGCTCGGTGGTCATCCGCGTCGCGGCGGCGGGAGCGATCGCGTTGATGAGGACGCCCTTGCGCGCGCCCTCCAGCGCGAGGACGTTCATGAGCCCGACGACGCCGAGCTTCGCCGCCGCGTAGTTGGACTGGCCGAAGTTCCCGTTCGTCGCCGAGCCCGAGGTGGTCACGACGACCCGCCCGTAACCCTGCTCGAGCATGAGCGGCCACGCGGCGTGCGTGCAGTACACCGTGCCCAGCAGGTGCACCGCGAGGACCGCCTCGAAGTCCTCCAGCGAGATCCTCGCGAACGTCTTGTCGCGCAGGATGCCTGCGTTGTTGACCAGGACGTCGACCGTGCCGAAGCGCTCGACGGCGAGCTCGACCAGGGAGCGCGCTCCCTCGGGCTCGGCGATGCTCGCGTGATGGGCGGCGGCCTCGCCGCCCGCCGCCTCGATCTCGGCGACGACCTGGTCGGCGGGCGCGCTGTCGCCGCTCTCGCCGTGCACGGTGCCGCCGACGTCGTTGACGACGACCTTCGCGCCCAGCCGCGCGAGCGTCAGCGCATGCTGGCGACCCAACCCCCCACCGGCTCCCGTCACGAGCGCGACGCGCCCGTCCAAGCGAACAGCCATCCATCCGCCTTCCGTTTGCACCCGCGCCGCAAGGTAGCGTGCGCACCGTATGCGGGTGCTCATCGCCGAGGATCAGCCGCGCGTGGCGGGCGCCGTCGCGCGGGGTCTGCGCCGCGAGGGATTGGCGGTCGACATCGCCGCCGACGGCGCCGAGGCGCTGTTCAAGGCGCGCGTGACCCGCTACGACGTCGTGATCCTCGACCGCGACCTGCCCGAGGTGCACGGCGACGACGTCTGCCGCGCGCTCACCGCCGAGCGACCGGAGACCCGGGTGCTCATGCTCACTGCGGCCGGCGGCGTGGAGGACCGGGTGCAGGGCCTGGCACTGGGGGCGGACGACTACCTGCCCAAGCCGTTCGCGTTCGCGGAGCTCGTCGCGCGCGTGCGCGCGCTCGGCCGCCGCGCCGGCCTCGCCCGTCCGCCCGTGCTCGAGCGCCACGGCATCACGCTCGACCCCGCGCGGCACGAGGTGCACCGCGACGGCGAGCTGATCTCCCTGTCGCCCAAGGAGCACACGGTGCTCGAGGTGCTCATGGAGGCCGACGGCGCCGTCGTCTCCCCCGAGGAGCTGCTCGAGCGCGCCTGGGACGAGCAGGTCGACCCGCTGACGAACTCGGTGCGCATGGTCGTGATGACCCTGCGGCGCAAGCTGGGCGAGCCGCAGACGATCGTCACGGTGCCAGGCGCCGGCTACCGCCTCTGAGTCGCTCCTGAGCGTCAAGACCCGCCTCACGCTGCTGTACGCGAGCCTCTTCGGGGCCTGCGGCGCGCTGCTGCTCGGCGTGAGCCTGTGGCTCATGGCGCGTCACCTGCGCCGCACGCTGTCCGCCGACGCGGCGAGCAACGCGGTGAGCGCACTGGCCGCCTGGTACGTCGTCGCGCTCGCCGGCACGTTGCTCGTGGCGGGCGCCGTCGGCTGGCTGATGGCCCAGCGCGCGCTCGCTCCGGTCGAGGAGATGACGCGGTTCGCACGCCGCATCTCCGAGGAGCGGCTCGGCGAGCGGCTCGACCCCGACGGTCCGCCGGACGAGCTGCGCGAGCTGGGCGAGACGCTGGACGCGATGCTCGACCGGCTGGCCGACGCCTTCGACGCCCAGCGACGGTTCCTGGCGAACGCCAGCCACGAGCTGCGGACGCCGCTGGCCGTGATCCGCACCGAGGCCGAGGTCGCGCTCGCCAACCCCGAGCCCGACGTCGAGGAGCTGCGGGAGGTGGCCGTCGCGGTGGCGGAGTCGGTCGTGCAGACCGAGGCGCTGCTCGACGGGCTCATGCTGCTCGCCCGCAGTCAGCCGGGGCTGCTGCGCCCCGAGCCGCTGGAGCTCGCGGAGATCGCCCGCCGCGTCGCGCGGCAGGTGGGCACGGAGGCGCGCGCGCACGACATCGACCTACGGGTGACCGGCGACGAGGCGCGGACGACGGGCGACCGCGCGCTCGTCGAGCGGCTGGTCGCCAACCTCGCCGAGAACGGCGTCCGCCACAACGTGCCCGGCGGCTGGATCGACGTCGTCACGGGGACCGACGGCGACGAGGCGGTCGTCGCAGTGCGCAACAGCGGCCCGGTCGTCGCGCCCGAGCACGTGGGGCGCCTCACGGCGCCGTTCGAGCGCCTCGGCCGTCACGGCGACGCGCCGGGCGCCGGCCTCGGGCTCTCGATCGTGCAGGCGGTCGCCGACGCCCACGGCGCGACGCTCGTCATCGCGGCGCGGCCCGACGGGGGCCTGGACGTCAGCGTCAGGTTCGCGAGGTCGCCGTGGGTGGGCAGTCGGCGCCACGGTGGTGCTTCCACGTGACGTCGACGTCCTGATGCACGGAGCGGCTCTTCTGCTCGTCGACCGCGGCGCGCAGGGGCGCGTCCACGCGCGCGACGCCGGCGACGGCGGCCCCGAGCAGCGCGCAGCCCAACAGCAGGACGGCGATCGGCAGTGTGCGACGGAGGAGGAGTGTCACGGGCGCTAGTCAAGCCCGTGACCCTCAACGGCTCCTCAAGGCGTCAGGGCAGGCGGCCGAACCAGGCCAGCGAGAGCGCCCCGCCGACCGCGAGCAGCGCGACCGCGCCGCCGGCCCACCACGCGGTGACCTGGCGCTCCTCCATCTTCGTGCCGACCTGGGAGCCGAGCTTCTCGTAGACGGCGGAGAGCGCATCGGCGTCGGAGACCTCGAACGTCTGGCCGCCGCTGATCTTCGCGACCTGCGCCATCGCCTCGCGGTCGGGCGGCACGCGCTTGGTCTCGGTCTGGCCGTTCGCCCCGGGCGCCTGGATCGTGCCGTCGTCGGTCCCCAGCGCGATCGTGTAGATCGGGACCTTCTGGTCGGCCGCCTTGCGCGCCACCTCGACGGGATCGGCGCCTCGCACCGACGTGCCGTCGGACAGCAGCACGATCGCGGCGGGCGGCGGCTTGGTGCTGCCGTCCGCGCCACGCTGGCGCGCCAGCATCGTGAGGGCCGCGGTCAGCGCATCGCCCGTCGCGGTGCCGCCGCTGGGCTCCAGCCGGCGCAGCGCGGCGCGCACGACCTCGCGGTCGGTCGTCGGCGCGCTCAGCGCCTGCGGGCGCTGGTTGAAGGCGAGCGCGCCCACGCGGATGTTGCGCGGCACGGCATCCAGGAAGTCCTCGGCCGCGTCGCGAGCCGCGACGAGGCGCGACGGCTGCACGTCGGTCGATTGCATCGAGCCCGAGATGTCGGTCACGAGCATGATCGACGCGCGCTCGTCCGGCACCGCCTGCGTCGTCTGCGGCCGGGCGAGAGCGACCACGAGGGCGACGAGCGCGAGCGCGTACGCCGCCATCGGAACGTGCCGGCGCCAGCCCGGGCGCTTGCGCACGACCGACGGCTGCACGGGGGCGAGCGCGAACGCCTGCGCCGCGCGCGCCCGGCCGCGGGTGTGGGCGACGTACGCCCAGATCACCAGCGGCACGAGCACGAGCCCGGCCAGGAAGAGAGGAGCCTGGAAGCTCATCTGCCCTACGGGACCTGCGTGGTCGACGGGGCCGAGGCGGGCCGGTCGCCGAGCGTCACGGTCAGCGTGCGCTCCTGGCCGTTGCGGCGGACCGTCATCGTGATCCTGTCGCCCGGCTTGTTGTCGGCGATCGCAGTCGCGATGTCCTCCGGCTGGGAGATCTTCTGGCCGTCCACCTCGATGACCACGTCGCCGATCTCGGCCCCGGCGCGCTGCGCCGGTGAGTTCCCGTTGACGCTGCCGATCTCCGCGCCGTTGGCGGCTGCGACAGGAGCGGTGCTGACGCCGAGGTAGGCGTGCATCACCCCCTGGCCGGCCTTCAGCTGCGGCACGACGCTACGGACCGTGTTGGCAGGCACCGCGAAGCCGATGCCGATGTTGCCGGTCCCGGCGCCGGACGTCGCGATCTGCGAGTTGACGCCGATGACGCGACCGCGACTGTCGAGCAGCGGGCCGCCCGAGTTGCCGGGGTTGATCGGCGCGTCGGTCTGGATGACCTTGTCGATCTGGAAGCCGTTGGGCGCGCGGATCTCCCGGCCGAGGCCGGAGACGATGCCGCTCGTCGCGGTGCGGTCCAGCCCGAGCGGGTTGCCGATGGCGATCGCGGTGTCGCCGACCTTGACCTGGTCGGAGTCCGCGAGCGCGAGCGGGTAGAGCTTGCCGGCGGTCGCAGGATCGACGTGGATGACGGCGATGTCGACGGACGGGTCGCTGCCCATCACGTCGGCGTCCAGCGGCCGCCCGCTGTCGCCGAAGCGGACCTTGACCTTCTTGTCGTTCCCGACGACATGCGAGTTCGTGATGATCGTCCCGTCGTTGTCGACGACGAACCCGGTGCCCGTGCCGTCGCTGGACTGGATCGAGACGACGCCCCTGCTGGCGGCCGCGTAGATCGCGCCGACCGAGCCGTTGGCCGGCGGCGACGCGGCCGCGCCCTTGGGAGCGGCGGGCAGCGCGGTCGGGACCGTGGCGTTGGCGTTGTCGGAGGAGTTGTCGTCGCCGCCCACGAGGCCGCTGCCGAGCAGCACGGCGGAGACGATCACGGCGGAGACCGCGCCGCCGGCGAGGGCGGCCCACAGCGGCGAGCGGGAGCGCTGCGGCGCCTCGCCGGCGGCCACGCGCTCGTGGATGAGGGTCGGCTCGTCGTCGGGCCGCTCCGGGCGCCGGGCGACGGTCGGGCGCTCGGCCGGCTCACGCCGGCGATCGCGCCAGTTGCCTGACCAGAGGTGGTCGGGATCGGTCACGGAAGTGGGCTCTCGGACGTCGGGGGCGTGAACATGTGTGCCCTCATGGTGTAGCGGGGCACGTCATGGGGGGATAAACGAAGCACAGGCCCGGCGCGCCGGTCCGTGTCGCCTAGCTGAGGTGGTGCACCTCCTGCAGCCCGTACACCGGCGTGTCGATGCCCTCGACGCGCGCCTTGAGCTGCAGCGCCAGGTGCAGGGAGTAGTGGCGCGACTGCGCGAGGTTGCCGCCGTGCATCCACAGCCCGGGCTGCTGGGTGGGCTTCCACATGTTGCGCTGCTCGCCCTCCCAGGGCCCCGGGTCCTTCGTGGTGTCCGAACCGAGTCCCCAGACCTTGCCGACCTTGTCGGCGACGTCCTGGGAGATGAGATCGGCCACCCAGGCGTTCATCGAACCGTAGCCGGTGGCGTACACGACGAGGTCCGCCGGCAGCTCGGTGCCGTCGGCCATGACGACCGCGTCCTCGGTGAGGTGGTCGACGGTGCCGACGACGAGCTTGATGGCGCCGTCGGCCACGAGCTCGGAGGCGCCGACGTCGATGTAGTAGCCCGACCCGCGGCGCAGGTACTTCATGAACAGCCCGGACTCGTCGTCGCCGAAGTCGAGCAGGAAGCCGGCCCGCTCGAGGCGGTCGTACAGGTCGCGGTCCTGCTCGCGGATCTGCGCGTACAACGGGATCTGGGCCTCGTGCATGATCCGGTAGGGCATCGACGCGAACACCGTGTCGGCGCGCTCCGTGGTCATGCCGTTGGCGACCGCCTCCTCCGAGTACAGCGCGCGCAGGCCGAGGCCCATGAGCGACTCCGACCGGACGATGTGCGTCGAGGAGCGCTGCACCATCGTCACCTCGGCGGCGCCCGCCTCCCACAGCGCAGCGCAGATGTCGTGCGCGGAGTTGTTCGAGCCGATGACGACGCAGCGCTTGCCCTCGTAGGCGTCGGGCCCGGGGTGCTGGGAGGAGTGGTGCTGGTCGCCCCTGAAGGCGTCCATGCCCGGGATCTCGGGCACGACGGCCTTGCCCGACATGCCCGTCGCCATGACGAGCTGCTTCGGCCGCAGCGTGACCTCGGCGCCATCGTGCTCGACGACGAGTCGCCATTCGCCGGCGTCGGGGTCGTACGTCGCGGACTTCGCCTCCGTCGAGGCCCAGTAGTTCAGCTCCATGATCCGCGTGTACATCTCGAGCCAGTCGCCGATCTTGTCCTTCGGTGAGAACACAGGCCAGTTCTCGGGGAACTTGAGGTACGGCATGTGGTCGTACCAGACGGGGTCGTGGAGGCAGAGCGACTTGTAGCGCTTGCGCCAGGAGTCGCCGGGACGCTCGTTGCGCTCGACGATGATCGTCGGGACGCCGAGCTGGCGCAGCCGGGCGCCGAGGGCGATGCCACCCTGCCCGCCGCCGACGATGACGACCTCGGGCTGGACCTCGTGGCCGAGCTCGCGTGCCTCGCGCTCGCGCATCTCCAGCCAGCTGAGGCGGTCCGGGTGCGCGCCGTGGATGGCACCGGGCGGGCGATTGTCCCCCTTGGGCTCCTCGTGGCCCTTGAGCTCGCCGAGCGCGGTGAGCAGCGTCCACGCCTTGCCGTCGCGCAGGCGCAGGATGCCCGTGCCCCGGCCGACCGCGGTCTCGAACGCGATCCACGCCTCGGTGATGCCGTCGGCCTCCGCTGGCGGGTCGGTCGTGCGCCACCCCGTCGGCTGCACGTGCGCGAGCTGGGACTCGAGCATCGCCCGGATCTCGGCGGGGCCCTCGAGTGTCTTGATGTTCCAGGTGAAGGCGACGAGGTCGCGCCAGAAGCTGTCATCGCCGAACAGCTCGGAGGCCGCGGCGGCGTCGCCGTCGGCCAGCGCGCGCTCGAAGCGCCCGAGCCAGTCGGCGATCTCTGCGGCAGCGGGCTCGACGGCGGTTTCGGTCATGGTCTCCTCCAGGCCGGGGACGGACGTCCACATTGTGCCGACACGCCGTCGAGACGCGGCTCGCGTCGCCGCGCTCGAGCGCCTCGTAGCCTCGCCTGGGCCGCGAGCTGCATGGGTCAGGTGTCGTGACACCACTTTCAGGCTCCACTCAGGTCCGCCTTAGACCGCGTTGAGCGGTCTGCCCCAGATTGGGCTGCGGGATGGACCCTGCAGCGCCACTCACAGCAGCGGAGGAGCAGCGATTGGCGCTGCTCGTGCGCGAGGGCGACCGCGGCGCTCGCAACCGCATGGTCGAGGCCAACGTCGCCCTCGTCGCACACGTCGCTCGCCGCCTGCGTCCGCACGACTCGCCGATCCCGCACGCGGACCTGGTGCAGGAAGGCGTGCTCGGGCTCATGCAGGCGGTCGAGCGCTTCGATCCCGACCGCGGCCACCGCTTCTCGAGCTACGCGATGTGGTGGATCCGCGGCTCGATCCTGCAGGCGCTGCGCTCGACGCCGTCGACCTCCTCGCTCACCGGCGACGACGGGCTGGAGGACGAGCTGCCCGCCGAGGAGCACGACCCTCTGGAGGGCGTCGCCCGCGAGGGCCTGCAGACCCAGCTTCCCGCGCTGCTGGAGACGCTGCCCGATCACGGGCGCCGCGTCGTGACGCTGCGCTACGGCCTCGACGGCAACGCCGACCACTCCGTCGCCGAGACGGCGAGGGCGCTCGGAACGTCCCAGGCGCGGGTGCGCAGCATCGAGGAGCGCGCGCTCGCACGGCTACGCGCCCACCCGGGCACGCTCGAGCTCGTCGCGGCCTAGCAGGTGGTGGCCGCTGCGTGGTGGGCTGGGGTGGATGTGTCTCATCGCCTGAGGTGACCGGTTGCGGGCCGGGCGCAGCACCGTCTGGCGCGGAACGGGTAGAAGATCGGCATCTGGATGCGCCGGTGGCGCATCCAGTTACCGACGCACGGACGAGCTACACGGCCGGGCGCAGCGCGTCGCGTAGCGCGAACCACGTCGGGCGCCGCGTCCAGTCGCCGTCGACGAGGCCGTACTCGTTCGGATCCCAGTACGTGAACCAGGCGAAGACGCCGGCCCACGGGTAGCTGCGCCACAGCGTCACGGCGCGCTCGAGGCGCTGCTCGCATCCGCCGATCGACTCTCGGCAGCCGACCTCGGTGGCCCAGATGCGCTTGTCCTGGTCGCCGTGCTCGGCCTGGATCGACCGGATGCTCGGCGTCGAGCCGGCCATCTGGAACCACGGGTTGCCGGGGTCGGTCGAGTCCGGGCCGATGTCGGAGTCGAGGTACGGGTGATGGCCGATCGCATCGAAGTACGGCTGGGCGCCCGCGGCGTACAGGGCCTGCAGCCAGGCGTGGGGGGAGATCGTGCCGGGGCCGTCGCCGGCCGGTGACGTCCCGCCGGTGACGACCGTCGCGTCCGCGTCGGCGGCGTGGATCGCGACGTACGCGGCGCGCAGGGCGGCCGTATAGGCGCCGGGATCGGGGGCCGGCTGCCAGTAGGCGACGTTGGGCTCGTTCCAGATCTCGTAGGCGTGCACGCCGCTGCGGGCGTAGCGCCGCGCGACGCGCCCGGCGAACGCGCCGAACTCGGCGGGGTCGGAGGGTGCGTAGCGGTGGTCGTCGTGACCGCCGTTGGCCCACGCCGGCGTGTAGGAGATGAGGGCGAGGACGTTCAGGTCGCGCTCGCGCGCGCCGTCGATGACCGCGTCGGAGCCCGACCAGTCGAACATGCCGCGCTGCGGCTCGACGACGTCCCACTGGACGTCGTGGCGGACCCAGCCGAGCCCGAGCCGCACGTCGTCGTCGAGCTCGCGGTCGCGGTCGGCCGCGTCGCGCTCCCCCAGGTCCTCGCCCGAGGAGACGCCGACGGCCGGCAGCGCGTCATCCTCCCCGGCGGCCTCGGCGGCGAGCGGCACCAGCGTCGCCGCCGGTCCCGGCAGCGAGCGCACGATCGTCAGGCCCACACCGAGCGCGAGGGCGACGAGCAGCACGGCGACGCAGGCCTGGCGCGCGGACATGCCCGGGTGATCGGCGCGCCACCGCGCCACTTGACGCATCAGCCCGTGCCACGGTCGCCGGGATCGCAGGCGATGCCGTCCCCGTCGCTGTCGAGCTTCAGACGGTCACGACCCGTGACCTTGATGCCCTTGGGGAACAGCTTGGACGCGTACGCGCACGTGAGCCGCTTGTCGTTCGGCGCGCGGCTCGGGAGACACTGCTCGCCGGGGAGCCCGTACCCGGCGGCGCAGCCGTTGGAGGGACCGCTGGGCAGCACGTCCTTCGCGGAGCGCTTCAGCTTGGACAGCTTCACACCCCGCGCGGGCTTGCTCCCTCGCCGGCCGATGCCGTCGTTGGACGATCGGGCGGCCTCGGCGAGGCTCGTCTGGTCCTGCCGCGCGGGATCGAGTCCCGACTTCGGCTTGCCGACCGGGCTCTCGACCTGCGCCTGCAGCCGCTGCTGGAAGCGCGTGGGCTTGGGCGCGCCCGGGCCGATGGCGGCGACGGAGACGCCGACGCCGGTTGCGACGATCGCCAGCACGGCAAGCGGGATGAGCAGGCGTGCCTTCACCAGATCCTCACCCACACCGACTGCGACGGGACGCCCTTGGAATCCGTGATGTTCAGCATGTAGGGACCAGGTGGGAGGAGATTGGGGTTGCTGGGGATCGTCACCGTGGCCAAGCCGCCGTCGACGACGATCGGCAGGTCCACGAGACGTGCGTTGGTGTCCGTCTGGTGCGTGACCGACATCGGCCGCATGAGCTGCGCCCATCGGATGGTCGAGGCGCTGTCGACCGGGAAGGAGAGCTGGTCGCCGTAGTGGGCCTGGTCGGGCACGCCGGACAGCGTCGGGCGCGGCCCCTTGAACAGGTACGACGGCTCGTAGACGGAGATGCGCAGCTCGAAGCTGCCGTCGCCGGGATTGGAGCCGAAGGTCGCGACCCGGCCGTCGGGCAGGAGGAGCGCGGACGAGTGGTAGTTGCGTGGCACCGGGTCGGGCGCCACCGACTTCCACGCGTTCGCGGCGGGGTCGTAGGTCGCCGCGCTGATGACGTTGCTCGTGTTGTCGCGGTTGAGCTTCCCGCCGTTCGTCGCGAGCACCGTGCGGTCCGGCAGCAGGGTGCAGTTGAGGTACATCTTCCCGTCGCCGGGCAGATCGGGCCCGGGCTGGTAGGACGGGTTGGCGGCCTTGAGATCGATGACGTCCGTGAGGCCGATCCCCGGCGTGTTCGTGTTGATGTTGCCGCCGCCGGTGATCATCACCCGCTGGTCCTGCGCCGGCGGCAGGAGCACCGAGCCAGATTGATCACGCAGGTCCTTGGCACGCAGGCCCGGCACGTCGCCGATCGCCCCCGTTGCCGGGTTGTAGATCGACGCGCCGGTGCCCGGCAGGCCGTTCCCGAAGACGTGGCCGCCGCTGTAGAACATGCGCCCGTCCGCCATGAGGAACATGTGCGGGTACAGGCCCCAGAACGACCAGCTCTGCGGGATCTGCCAGGTCGGCGCCCACTGGCCGGTGCTCACATCGAACAGCTCGGTGTTCACGGCCCCGGTCGTGTCCTCCTTGAGGCCGCCGGCCATCCAGATGTTGCCGTTGCCGAGCTCGGTGAGCGTCGGGTACCAGTGCCCCTCGTTGGCGAGGTTCGTCGGCGTGAACGTCTCCGTGTCGGGGTCGAAGATGTACGAGTCCCGCAACCCGCCGTAGTCGGCCCCGCCGGCGATGGTCGGATAGGACTTCGTTCCTCCCTGGATGAGGACACGCCCGTCGGGCAGCGTGACGTGACCGGCGCAGAACATGTCCTTCGGCACCGGGATGACGTGGTAGTTGCCGGTCGCCGGATCCCAGACCGCGGCCTTGAAGGACTGCGCCTTGAAGTTGTCGAGGTCGTTGCCCGACCCGGCGATGAGCAGCACCTTGCCGTTCTTCAGCAGCGTGGTGTGGATCGAGCGGATCGGCATCGGCGTCTGGAGCACGGTCCAGCGCCCGACGGCGTCGGGACCCGTGCTGGGCGGCGGGGGCGCGGCGGAGGCGAGCGTCGTCGAGTAGTCGTCGGTGACGAGCGTCCCGTTGCCGGCCAGGGACACGCCCCACGCGATCGCGTCCACCCCGGCCGGGATCGCCGGCGTGTCCGCCGTCACCTGCGACCAGACGGTGCTCACCGGGAGCGTCTGCAGGTCCGTCCAGTACTGCCAGCCCGCCGCCGAGTGGGTGAAGACCGTGATCGCGTTGCTCGCCGACGTCGAGCGGTACCAGGCCGACAGCCGGTAGATCTGACCCGGCTGCACCGCCGGCGACCTAGCCTCCGTCGGCAGCAGCTTGTAGTCGCCCTGCGTGCGGCCGCTCAGCGTGATCTGGTAGGCGCGGGTGCCGCCGAACGCGGGGTTGGCGTCGGCCGTCACGCCCGCGTTGACGGTCGCGTCGCCCCAGCCTGCGAGGAACCAGCCGTCGGGGGTCGCGCCTGCGCCCTCGAGGTCGCCGTCGTAGGTCAGCTCGGTCGAGGGCGGCGGCGGAGGCACCGTCTGCGTCGCCTGCATCGCGTAGTCGTCGGTGATGAGCGTGCCGTTGGAGGACAGCGACACGCCGAACGTGATCTGGTCGGTGCCCGCGGGGACGACGGGCGTCGTGCCGGTGGCCGTCGTCCAGGTCGACGTCGCGGGCAGCGCCTTGACGTCGGTCCAGTACGTCCAGCCGGCCGTGGAGTGGCGGAACACGGTCAGCGCGTTGGAGGACCCGGTCGACTTGTACGCGACCGAGAGGTCGTACGTCTTGCCCGGGGTGACGGCCGGGGAGCACGCGTCGCCCTCCGTCATGAGGAGCTTGCGGTCGCCGTTGACGTAGCCGGCGATGCGCACGGACTGCGCGACGTTGCCCGAGTGCGCGTCGGTCGTGAGCGACCACGTGACCGTGCCGTCGCCCCAGCCGGAGCGCTCGAAGCAGTTCGGCTGACCGCCGGTCACGTTCTCGAGGTTGCCGTTGGTGACGCCGGTCGGCGCCGCGGACGCGGTCGCGGAGACGCACCCTGCCGCGGCGAGGACGACCACGAGTGCGAGGACCGCCCTCAGACGTCGTTGCCCATGCATCCCTGGGACTCCTCCTTGTCCGCCTTGGGGAGCCGCGCGTCCGGCGCGGCGGCGTCGACGCGGCGGACCTCGATGGGCCAGCCGCTGTCGAAGCGCTTGATCGTCGTCGAGTTCTGGAGCGCCTCGGCGACGATCGGGAAGCGATTGAGCTTCGTGTCGCTGATGAGCTGGGGGGTCGCGATGACGTAGTCCGCCGAGCGCCATGTGTCCCTGAACGCCACCCTGCGCAGCTCCGGGTCCTGCCCGACGCGCCAGTAGTAGTGCGCGTTGGCGAACCCGGCGCCTGAGGACGGGACGTGGAGGTCCATCCACATCGACATGTCGATGAGCATCCGGCTGTCGCGCGGCAGGTTGTCCTCGATCCAGTGCACGGCCTGCATCTGACCGCCGGCCGGCTGCGCGGTCCACATGTCCTCGTTCGAGCGGTCGTAGGCGAGCGCCGCCATCCCCACGCACGCCGCGAGGGCGAGCCCGATGGCGACCCTCGACGTCGCCTTGGCGAACCGCCGCGGCGTCGCCCGGCGCAGGTCGGTCACGCCCTGCTGGACGACGAGCGCGAGCGTCAGCGCCAGCAGCGGCAGCGCCGGCACGAGGTAGAAGTCCAGGACGACGCCGCCGCGCCCGATGAACAGCCACATGCAGATGACCATCCAGCCGAGCATCGAGAGCACGATGTGACGCCGGAAGAGGGTGATCGCCAGCAGCGCGCACGCCGTGCCGCCGAACACGAGCAGCGGCTCCTGGTGCGCCCAGCCCGACGTTGCGGTCCAGAACTGGCTCGTGCCGTCCAGCAGCCCGCCGTCCTTGTCGCGCGACGACTGCCAGGCCATCGAGCAGATCAGGCTGACGTGGCGGCCGGCGCCGCCCAGCGGCGACCCGGCAGGGAAGAACTCGCCCTTCAGCAATGCCATGAGCGGATAGATCGAGATCACGCCGACCGTGATCGCCGACCAGCCGACGACCGCGAACCCGCGGCTCTCACGCGGCGACTGGCGCCAGACGAGCACCACGAAGGGGACCACCAGCGCGATCGCGATCTCCTTGGACAGGACGGCGACCCCCAGCGACAGGGCGCTGAGCCACACGAGCTTCAGACCTCCGTGGCGGACCAGGGCGTAGAGGCTCAGCAGGATCCAGAACGTCGCGACGTTGTCGAGCAGGATCCGACGGTGGTAATGGATGCCGTAGGTCGACAGGGCGAACGCGCCGACCGCCAGCAGCGCCACCCAATGGCGACCCGAAAGCCGCCGCCCGATCCCGTACACGAGCAGGCTCGACGCCACTTGCAGGACGAGCATGAACACGCGCCCGGAGTCCAGCGCGCTCCCCACGCGCACGTTCCCGGTGAACAGCTGCCAGAGGGCCATCTGGATCCAGCCCAGGGGCGCGTGGTCGTAGAAGTACGTGTAGGGCGACAGCCGCCACTCGTGCAGGACCGCCCACGCCTGCGAGAAGTACGTCCCCTCGTCCGCCTCCAGGTAGGGGTAGTGGAACATGTTCACGCCGTGCGTCAGCCCGACCAGCAGCACGACGAAGACGACGGCGGCCGTGGTCCCCGGGTCGCGTCGCAGGTGGGCAGGGATGACGCGCCGCAACCCCGCGTACGCGTGGAAGCGGTGCAGCGCGAGTGCGGTCACGAGCCGGCCTCGGACACCGCCGGCTGGGCGACGTGGCGGCGGTGCGCTCCGCTGTGCTCCGTCTTCTCCCACTCGCCCTTGCCGCGCACGTGGCGCACGGTCGCGCGCAGCGCGCTGACGCCGAGCAGCCACTGGTACGGCAGGTAGGTGAACGGCATCCGCGCGTAGACCCACCACGGCAGGCGCTCGTCGAACTCCTTGGCGTAGACCATCGCGCCGACGACGTTCGCGAGCATCTGCAGCCCCACCGCGTACAGCGGCAGGAAGCTCAGGATCGCGATCACGACCGGCAGCGTGAGGAAGAACAGCGCGAACGGGATCGCCGCCATCGACAGCAGCAGCACGCCGTCGACGATCGGCTGGACGAGCGTCGCCGCGGCGAGTAGGCGCTGGCGCCGGCTGGGCAGCCGGCGCCAGTCGCCCTTGCCCAGGACCTGCAGGAACCCCTGATGCCAGCGTGTGCGCTGCTTGACCAGGCTGCGGACGGTGTGCGGCGTCTCCTCCCGCGTCACCCAGCGGCTGTTGTAGATGACCCGGATCGGCTCCCCGAGCGCGCTGAGCCGGATCCCCAGGTCGGCGTCCTCGGTGAGGCAGGCCATGTCCCAGCCGCCGACGCGATCGAGCAGGTCGCGCCGGACGAACACGGTGTTGCCGCCCAGCGGGATCATCCCGATGCGCGCGTTGAAGTGCAGCCGGCTCTTGAAGTAGAAGAAGTACTCGAGGCAGTTGAAGACCGAGAACCAGTGGTCGGCCACGTTGGTCAGCTGGACGCCGCCCTGCACGACGCCGACCTTCTCCTCGACCATCGTCGTGTTGATGACGGTGAAGATCTCCGGGTGGACGTCGTCCTCGGCGTCGAAGACGGTCACGACGTCCGCCGTCGCGACCTCGAGCGCGACCGTCAGCGCGTGCGGCTTGTTGAACGGCGGCTCGTCGTAGATGACCAGCCGCGTCCGGGGCGTCTCGATCTGCTCCATCGCACGGCTGACCGCCTCGATGGTCCCCGGGTCGTCCTTCTGGCAGATGACGATGACCTCGAGCAGCTCGGGCGGGTAGTCGACGCTGCAGACCTTGGCGAGCGTGTCGCCGATGACGTCGGGCTCGTCGCGGGCGGGCAGGAGCACGGAGAAGCTCATGCGCGGCATGGCCAGCCGCTGCGCCCCCGCGGTGGCGCGCAGCCGGTCGGGCCGGTCCCAGGCGTCGAGCATGAGCGACAACGAGAACAGCGCCTGGATGAGCAGGCCGGTCGCCAGGATCGCGATGAGGATCGCGACGATGCTCATCCGGATCCCTCGGCCTGGGCGACCTGCATCACGGGCTGCGGCCGGAACGACCACAGCTTCTGGCCCACGTAGCCCATCGGGGTCACGACCACGACCGCGACCGCCTGCGCGAGCACCGCGTGGACGTCCAGGACGCTGACGAGCACCTCGAGCACGGCGAGGCTCATGCCGAAGGCGGCGACGCTCACGGCCAGGAAGCGCGGGGCCTGCACCCGCTTGGACATCGCGGTGGCGTCCGCGAACGTCCACCGGCGGTTCCAGAGGTAGTTGTTGGCGACCGCGACTCCGAATGCGGCGGTCGCGGCCACGAGATGGCTCGCGCCCGCGCCCCAGACGATCTGGAACACCGCGAGGTTGACCGCGTAGCCCGACGCCCCGACGAGGCCGAACAGCACGAGCTCGCGCAGACGCATGTGCCCGATCACGAGGCGACCTCGGACGCGAGGGCGGCGACGTCTCGCCGTGGGCCCACGGGGAAGACCACAGGGGTGCTCCGCCCGGCCCGCCGCGGTCTTCCCCAGGCGCCGCAGGCCGACGACGTTCACGGCCGCCTCCAGCGCGATGGACCAGGACATCTTCGATTCCCCCTCGACCCGGTCGCGGAACACGATCGGGACCTCCATGACGCTGTGACCTGCCAGCAGCGCGCGGTAGGTCATCTCGATCTGGAAGCCGTAGCCGGCGCTGCGCACGTCGTGACCGAGCAGGTCCTCGAGCACGTGGCGGCGGAAGCACTTGAAGCCGCCCGTCAGGTCCCGCACCTCGACGCCCAGGACGCGCTGGGCGTACCAGCAGCCCGCCCGGCTCACCGCGCGCCGGGCGAGGGGCCAGTCCTCCACGCGCCCGCTCGACGCGTAGCGCGATCCGAGCACGACGTCGGCACGGGTCGCCGCCTGGACGAGGCTCGGCAGGAACGTCGGGTCGTGGGAGAAGTCGCAGTCCATCTCCACGACGAGGTCCGCCCCGTGCGCCAGGGCGTGGGCGAAGCCCGCCAGGTAGGCCGGGCCGATGCCGTCCTTGCTGCGGCGGTGCAGCACGTGCAGGTGCGGCTCGCTCGCGCTCAGCGCGTCGGCGATCGCGCCGGTCCCGTCGGGCGACCCGTCGTCGATGACGAGCACGCGGCCGTCGATGCCGGCGTCCCGCATCGTCGTCAGGACGGCCCGGCACAGGCGCGCGACGTTCTCGGCCTCGTTGTAGGTCGGCACGCACACCCAGACGGTGTCGCGCGGCGACATGGCGTCGGTGTGGTGCGGCGCCTCCCAGCCGAGTGCCCGGGCCAGCGCACGCGTGTCGCACGATGTCGTCCCCCGCCCCGGCTCCGCCCAGGCGGCGAGGAGGTCCTCGACATCGAGGCGCGGGCGCGTCGCCGCTGCCGACGCGTGCGATGCGGCCGCGGTCCGCAGGAGGTCGGGCTGCAGCACCGAGGCCGGGTCGACCACGACGGCCACGGCGCCCCTGGCGCTGCGCACGCCGCGCAACGCGAGCGCCGTGCGGACCGCGGCGCGTCCGGCGCGCACGGGGCGGACGCGCAGCCACGCCGGCGGGGCCGCATCGGCGAGCGCGGCACGCGTTGTGGCGTCGTCGGCGTCCACCGGCGCGACGCCGTGGAGCTTGGCCACGGGGTAGTCGAGCTCGTCGAGCGCCGCCCAGAGCCGTCGCAGGTCGTCCGCCGACTCGCCGTGCAGCGGGGCTACGACGGTCACGGTCGGCAGCTCCTGCGCGGGCTCCTCGCGCGTCGCCCGGAACGCGTGGGCGACGGCGACGGCGTCCTCGGTGGCGTACGCGCGCTCCAGCAGCTCGTCGAGCGTCTGGTCGTCGACCACACGCGGGTGGACCTGGCGCCCCAGGTGACGCGCGGCTGCCGCGATGCGATCCGGTGTCGGATCGTCGAACGCGACGACGCGCGCCCCGAAGCGCTCATGCGCCGCGGTGGGCCACAGGGCCACGGCGCGCAGGCGCCGCGCCTCGACGGCCGGCAGCAGCGCGACGGGGACGTCGTCGTCGGTGACGGTCTCCATCGCGAAGTGGGCCGCGAGCGCAGTGCTCAGCGCATCGGGCCCGACGTCGCCGCGCGCCTGCAGGAGGGTGCCGAGACGTCCGCCGTCCCGGCGCTGCTCCGCAAGCGCCACGGCCAGCGCCCCGGAGTCCAGCGCGCCGGTGCCCACCAGCACCTCCCCGAGTGGGGGGCGCACCGGCGCGGGCGCCGGGGGAAGTCGAGCCTGGGGCACGTCGCCCGGGCGACGTGTGAACCGCTCGGCTGCGCGCCCCGGGATCGGGGTCCTCATGTGATCACCGGCGCAGGGAGCGCCGTCCTGGAATTCCGTTCCACGTGGGTCCTCGTGCCTGAGTTGGGGGAGAGATGGCGTTCCTGCCGACCCGGTGCTGCGCAACCCTGAGAGCTGCGTGAGTGAGTCTCTTCGGCCCACGAGGACCGGATATAGAGACGTTGTGTCCCAACCTTCTTGGTTCACCTCGACCGCCGGTCCGAGGTGGCTACTCGTCCGGGTGGGGGTCCCCGTGCTTTGCGGTGGGACCTAGGCTTTCGGCCATGCCCGATCTCACCGTCACCCTCGTGGGCGGACCGACTGCTCTCCTCGAGTACGGCGGCCTCCGGCTGCTGACGGACCCGACGTTCGACGACGCTCCGCGCCTCTACACGCGCGAGGATGCGCCGTCACTGGAGAAGACCGAGGGCCCGGCCCTCACGGCCGATCAGATCGGCGACGTCGAGGTCATCCTGATCTCTCACGACCACCATGTCGACAACCTCGACGAGTCCGGCCGCGCCTACCTCCCGCGTGCCGGGCGGGTGCTGACGACCACCGCGGGCGCCGAGCGCCTGGGCGGCGGCGCGATCGGCCTGGAGCCCTGGCAGCGCGCCGAGGTCGGGGCCATCTCGATCACCGCCGTGCCGGCCCAGCACGGGCCGGACGGGACCGACCACCTCACCGGGCCGGTCATCGGCTTCGTGCTCGAGGCCGACGGGCTCCCGCGCGTCTACGTGTCCGGCGACAACGCGTCCCTGGAGGTGGTCGAGCGGATCGTCGACCGGCTCGGGGCGATGGAGCTGGCGGTCCTGTTCGCCGGCGGCGCGAGCCTCGAGGGCCGCTTCGACGGCGCGCTGCTCACGCTGGGCGGCGCGGAGGCGGCGCACGCCGCCCGCGTCCTGGGCGCCAGGGCGGTCATCCCGGTGCACCAGCAGGGCTGGGCGCACTTCTCGGTCCCGCCCGAGCAGCTGCGCCACGCGTTCGACGAGGCAGGCCTCGCCGAGGTGCTCGTGATGCTCTCGCCGGGTCAGACCGTCGCGGTCTGACCTACGGGTTCAGGCGCCCGCTCAGCATCGACCGACGCGCGGCGTGCGCGAGCCCCGCAGGCGGACGACCGTGCGCGACGCGTTGTTCGCCTCGTCGCTCTCGACGATGACGTTCGTCGGGTCCGCGATCTGCCAGAGGGCGAAGCAGCCGCGCAGCCCGGTCACGTCGACGTAGTTCTCGTGGTAGGTCGCCGGGTACACGTCGGCCCAGCCGACCGATGTCCCGAGGCGCACCGATCGGCGCTTGCGGTCCTGGCTGCAGGCCCCGTACACGGGCGACCGCGGTGAGCGCGCTGACGGGCGCAGCCGCTGCAGGTCGCGGAAGCAGTAGACGAGCTTCTCCCCCGTGCGCACCTGCCGGCGCGTCGCCGCGGGCCCCATCGTCCACAGCTCGAAACGGGCGGCGTTGACGAACTTCCAGTAGCCGCCCTGGCCAGGGATGTGCTTGAAGACGATCGCGCCCTGGCTGGGGATGGTCACGTGGCCGCCCGAGCGCGTGTAGATGCGCTGGCGCACGGTCATCGTCCGCGAGCTCGCGGGGCGGTGCCCGAGCAGCGCCAGCGGGCCGCGGCCGTCCGAGAGGATGGCGTTGGCGGCGTACAGCAGCGTCCGTCCGCCGCGGGTCCGCTGCACGTGCAGGTCGTACGGGGCGCGCATCCGGAGGTCCGGGCAACGCAGCGCAGGATCGGCGCAGCCGACGGGGCTGGGGGGCGCCTGAGCGGACGCTGGGACGGCGAGCACCGCCGCCGCGACGGCGACGGCCGCCAGGCAGGACAGGGCGATGCGCATGGGCGCCGGAGAGTACTCGCGCCAGGCGATCCGACCGTCGGTCCAGTCCTGTGGACCTCTCGCTGGACCTTTGGCCGAAGACAGCCGACCGCGCTGCGACTGGACTGCCACTCGGGCGCCTGCGCCCCCCGATTCACGCACTCATATGGAGGAAGAAACCATGGATCAGGCCGCCGCATCGACCGCTCCGGCCACGCGGGCCGCCCCGGGTAACCTGCGCGCCAACGCGCTGGGGCTCCCGAGCGTCTTGTTCTGCATCGTCACGGGCGCCGCGCCGCTTGCGGCGATGGTCTTCAACGTCCCCGTCGCCGTGCTCGGCGGCGGCTACGCGGCACCAGCGGCCTTCCTCGTCGCGACGGTCGCGCTGACGATCTTCTCCGTCGGCTACATCGAGATGAGCCGGCGGGTCCACTCGACGGGCGGCTTCTACGCGTTCATCACCCGCGGCCTGGGTTCGGTCATGGGCCTCGGCAACGGCATCTTCATCGCGCTCTGCTACCTCATCTTCACCTGCGCGGTGCTCGGCACGATGAGCTACTTCGCGGCGACCAGCATCGACACGTGGACGGGCATCAACCTGCCCGCGTACGTCTATATGGCGATCGGCCTCGTCGTCATGTGCTCGCTGGCGTTCTTCCACATCGAGCTCACCGCGAAGATCCTCGGCGTGGCGCTCATCTGCGAGGTCCTCGCGCTGCTCATCCTGTCGGCAGGCATCATCGGCCACGGCGGCGGCCCCGACGGCTTCGAGGCCTCCCCGCTGAACCCGTTCGACCTCTTCGACAACAGCTCCGCGATCGCCGTCTTCGGCGCGGGTGCGACCGGCATCGCCATCTTCGGCGCGTTCTGGTCCTGGGTCGGCTTCGAGATGGCGCCGAACTACGCCGAGGAGTCCCGCGACCCGAAGCGGATCGCGAAGCTGGCGACCTACGCGTCGGTCATCGGCCTGGGCCTCTTCTACATCTTCTGCTCGTACATGTTCGTCTCCGGCTGGGGGCTGAAGGGTGCGGCAGAGGGCGTCAACGCCCAGTTCTCCGGCGACATCGCCTCGGCCTGGTACCCACTGACGGATCGCTTCGTGGGCTCGGGCCTGACGACGATCTTCGAGGCGCTCGCCATCACCAGCTCCTTCGCGTGTGCGATGGCCTTCTTCAACACCAGTGCCCGCTACCTGTATGCGCTCGGCCGTGAGCGGGTGCTGCCGGAGTCGCTGGCCAGGACCCATCCGACGCATCAGAGCCCGTACATCGCGGCACTCGTGGTGGGGGGGTTCGTCTTCCTGTACTGCCTCGGCTTCGTCATCGACGACTCGAGCACCGAGGCGGCGCTGCTGAAGCTCGGCACCTACAGCCCGCTGCTCGGCGTCCTCGGCATCCTCTTCGTGCAGGCAGTCTGCTCGGTCGCGGTCATCAAGTTCTTCCTGACCGAGGCGCGCGACGGCTTCCACTGGTGGAAGACGCTCGTGGCCCCCATTCTGGGCACGTTGTTCATGATCGGCGCGTGCTACCTGCTCATCTCCAACCGCGCGTCGCTCGCGGGCGCCGGTGACGCCCCCTTCATCAAGTACCTGCCCTACACCGCAATCGTGATGTTCCTCATCGGGATCGTGGTCGCGTTCTACTTCCGGGCGGCCGACACAGAGCGTTACGAGTCCATCGGGCGATTTGCCCTCGACGACGAACTCAGTCACGATCCCGTGATGAGCCCGGAGTTCGCCCCGATCCGTACCTGAGGAGCAGCCACGATGGAGCCGATTTCGATCCCGTCCGGCACCGCGACGCAAGCACTGGAGCCGCTGACAGCGGCCGAGGTGTCCGCGGCGTCCGGGATCCTCAAGCGCGAGAAGGACCTGGCCCCGACGGCCCGGTTCGTGTTCATCTCGTTGCACGAGCCATCCAAGGAGGCCCTCGATGCGGCGGAGACCCCGCCGCGCGAGGCCCACATCGTCCTCTACGAGAAGGCCGAACGGTCCACGTACGAGGCCATTGTCGACCTCGACGCGGAGACCGTCCTGAGCTACGAGGCCATCGAGGGCGTCCAGGCGCCGATCATGGCCGAGGAGTTCATGGAGTGCGAGGAGGTCGTCAAGAAGGACCCCCAGTGGCAGGAGGGCATGCGTAAGCGTGGAGTCGAGGACTTCGAGCTCGCGATGATCGACCCGTGGGCGTCCAGCTACACGGGACCCGACGACCATCCCTCCAAGCGGCGCATCTGCCGGCCGTTGACGTGGGTGCGCTCGGCGCCCGGTGAGCACGGCTACGCGCGTCCGGTGGAGGGCCTCGTCGCGACGGTCGACCTGGACACCATGGAGGTCGTCGACGTCACCGACTACGGCGTCGTCGCGCTCCCGGAGGCTCCCGGCAACTACGAGGAGCCGTGGATCTTCCAGGACGGCAACGTCCCGGCGTTCACCCAGTACCGCGACGACGTCAAGCCGATCGAGATCACGCAGCCCGAGGGCCCGAGCTTCACGGTCGACGGGCACCACGTGCAGTGGCAGAAGTGGGACCTCAAGATCGGCTTCACGCCGCGCGAGGGCCTCGTGCTGCACCAGATCGGCTACAACGACCGCGGGACGCTGCGCCCGATCATCCACCGCGCCGGCCTGGCGGAGATGTACGTGCCGTACGGCGATCCGGCGCCCACGCACCGGATCAAGAACGTGTTCGATCAGGGCGAGTACGGGATCGGGTGGCTGGCCAACCCGCTGACGCTGGGCTGCGACTGCGTCGGCCACATCAACTACTTCGACGCGATCGTCAACGATCAGGACGGTAACCCCGTCACGATCGAGAACGCGATCTGCATGCACGAAGAGGATGCGGGCATCGCGTGGAAGCACACCGACTTCCGCACGGAGAAGGTCGAGGTCCGGCGCCTGCGGCGGCTCGTCATCTCGACGATCGTCACCGTCGGCAACTACGAGTACGGGTACTTCTGGTACCTCTACAACGACGGCACGATCGAGTACGAGGTCAAGCTGACGGGCGTGCTCTCCGTGGGCGCCTACCCCGTCGGGGAGACGCCCGAGTACGGCACGATCATCACCCCCGGGCTGTACGCGCCGAACCACCAGCACTTCTTCTGCGTGCGGATGGACATGGCGGTCGACGGCCCGCTGAACACGGTCGTCGAGGTGGACTCCGTCACCGAGCCGGTCGGCCCCGCCAACCCGACGGGCAACGCCTGGAAGGCCGTGCCGAAGGTGCTCGAGACCGAGACCGAGGCGGTCCGGTCGATCGACCAGACGAAGGCCCGCTTCTGGAAGATCCAGAGCGCGGACAAGGCGTCGCCCTGGGGCGTGCCGACCGCCTTCAAGCTCATGCCGGGCGATCACGCCGCGCCGGTGTTCGGCCAGGAGACGGGCTACGGCCCGCGCTCCGGCTTCACGAACGCCAACCTGTGGGTCACGAAGTACGACCCGAAGGAGCGCTTCGCCTCCGGCGAGTACCCCAACCAGCACCCGGGCGGGACGGGGCTGCCGTCGTACGTGGCGTCCGACGAGAACATCGTCGGCGAGGACCTCGTCGTCTGGTACTCGTTCGGCGCCCACCACATCGTGCGGCCGGAGGACTGGCCGGTCATGCCGGTCAGCCACATCGGGTTCAAGCTGAAGCCGTCGGGCTTCTTCGACGGCAACCCGGCGCTGGACCTGCCGCCGTCGCACGACCACTCGTCGTGCGCGCACCACACGAACGGCAACGGCTCGAACGGGAGCAACGGGCACCACTAGCCTCGAAGTAGTGCAGCAGAGCAACGGTCGCCGGATCGCCTCACTCTTCAAGCCGTACAAGGGGCGATTGGCGACCGTTCTGCTGCTGATCGTCGTCTCCGCGGGGCTCGGCATGGTGTCCCCGTTCCTCCTGCGGGGGATCCTGGACACCGCCATCCCCGAGCAGGACAGCCGCCTGCTCACGGAGCTGGTCGCCGGGATGATCGCCATCGCGATCGCGACGGGCATCCTGAGCGTCGCGCAGACCTGGCTGTCCAACGTCGTCGGCCAGAAGGTCATGCACGACCTGCGCGCCGCGGTGTACCGCCACCTGCAGCGCCTCTCGCTCGCGTTCTTCACCCGGACGCGCACCGGCGAGGTGCAGTCGCGCATCGCCAACGACATCGGGGGCGTGCAGACCGTCGTGACGTCGACGGCGACCTCGATCGTCTCCAACATCACGACGGTGCTGGCGACGGTCGTCGCGATGGCGCTGCTCGACTGGCGTCTGGCCGCGATCAGCCTCGCGCTGCTGCCGTTCTTCGTGTGGCTCACCCGCCGCGTCGGGACCGAGCGCAAGGTCCTCACCTCACAGCGCCAGGGACGCCTCGCGGACATGAGCACGCTCGTGGAGGAGTCCCTCTCGGTCTCCGGTGTGCTGCTCGGCAAGACGATGGGTCGCTCGGCGGCGCTCGCGGACCGCTTCGAGCGCGAGTCCGAGGGCCTCGCCGAGCTGATGGTGCGTCAGCAGATGGCGGGGCGCTGGCGCATGTCGACGGTGCAGATGAGCTTCGCGATCATGCCGGCGATCGTGTACTGGCTGGCCGGGCAGCCGTTCGCCACCACCGGCGCGAACGCCATCTCGGTCGGCACGCTCGTCGCGTTCACGACGCTGCAGACGCGGCTGTTCTTCCCCATCGGGCAGCTGCTGTCCGTCGGCATCGACATCCAGACGTCCGGTGCGCTGTTCGAGCGGATCTTCGAGTACCTCGACCTGCCGGTCGACCTGGAGGAGGGCACGGTCGCGCTCGGGGCGGGCAGCACACGCGTGCGCGGCGAGGTGCGCCTGGAGCACGTCGGCTTCAGCTACGACGCGAGCGGGTCGCCGATCCTCCAGGACGTCGACCTCGTCGTCCCCGCCGGCTCGACCACCGCGATCGTCGGGGAGACGGGCGCGGGGAAGACGACCGTCGGGTACCTCGTCGCGCGGCTCTACGACCCGACCAGCGGACGCGTGGCCGTCGACGGCGTCGACCTGCGCGACCTGACGTTCCCGTCGCTGACGGACACCGTCGGCCTCGTGTCCCAGGACACCTACCTCTTCCACGCCAGCGTGCGCGAGAACCTGCGCTTCGCGCGGCCGGAGGCGACCGACGCCGAGCTGGAGAGCGCGGCGCGGGCGGCGCAGATCTACAACCTCATCAGCTCGCTGCCCGACGGGTTCGACACTGTCGTCGGCGAGCGTGGCCATCGCTTCTCGGGCGGCGAGCAGCAGCGGCTGGCGATCGCGCGGACGATCCTGCGCAACCCGCCGGTCCTCGTCCTCGACGAGGCGACCAGCGCGCTGGACAACGAGACGGAGGCGCTCGTCCAGCAGGCGCTCGAGAACCTCTCCGAGGGCCGGACGACGATCGCCATCGCGCACCGCCTGTCGACGGTGCGCAACGCCGACCAGATCGTCGTGCTCGACCACGGCCGCATCGCCGAGCGCGGCACGCACGACGAGCTGCTCGCGCTCGGCGGCCGCTACGCGGGCCTGGTGGCCCGCGCCGGCGGCAGCACGCTCATCCAGGCCTAGCCATCCAGGTCAGCTGACGGCCTCCACGCCCTCGCGCAGCGTGGTCGTCGGGCGGCCCAGGACGCGGCTGAGGTCGCCGGGCGGGACCTCGAGCGCGCCGCCGGCGATGTTCGCGTCCAGCGCGGCGAGGAACCCGGCGGTGTCCTCGGGGAGCCCGGCGGCCACGAGCACCTTGACCTGCTCGTCGGGAGAGACGCTGCGGTGCGTGACGGGCTCGCCGATCACGTCGGACACCGTCGCCGCGAAGTCGTCGAACGTCCACGCCTCGTCGCCGGCGAACTCGTAGACGGTGTTCTCGTGGCCGTCGGACGTCAGCACGACCGCGTGACCGGCGGCCAGATCCGAGCGCGGAACCGCTGGGATGCGGCCCCCGTCCGTGCCGGAGATGATCTCGCCCGTCGCCCTCGCGCCCTCGACGACGGCGCCGTAGTTCTCGAAGTACCAGTTGTTGCGCATGATCGAGTACGGGATGCCGGAGGCCTGGATGACCTCCTCGGTCGCCTTGTGCTCCGGCGCGAGGATGAGGTCGGTGTCGGAGGCCTTGGGCGCGCTGGTGTAGCCGATGAACGAGACGCCGGCCTCCTTGGCGGCGTTCACCACGTTGGTGTGCTGCGAGACGCGCTGTCCGACCTCGCTGCCGGAGATGAGCAGGACGCGGTCGACGCCCTCCAGCGCTGCGCGCAGGGCGGCCGGGTCGTCGTAGGAGGCGACGCGCACGTCGACGCCCTTGTCGGCGATCGGCTGGGCCTTCTCCGGGTTGCGGACGACGGCGACGATCTGATCGGCGGGGACGCGCTCGAGCAGCTCGTCGATCACGAGCTCGCCGAGATGACCGGTGGCGGCGGTGACCGCGATGGTCTGGGACATTCGGGCAGGACCTCTCTTCGTTTCTGGTTGACGCTTACGGATCTATAGCGCATCCGAATCGGAAGTATCATGCCGGGCATGGAGCAGCAGCCCTTCGACGTCTTCAGCGCCGACTGCCCGTCGCGAGCGGCCTGGGAGCACGTCACCGGCCGCTGGGGCGCGCTCGTCCTCGGCGCGCTCGCGGGCGGCCCGCTGCGCTTCGGCGCGGTGCGCCGGGCCGTCGGCGGGGTGAGCGACCGCATGCTCTCCCAGACGCTGCAGGCCCTGGAGCGCGACGGCCTCGTCCACCGCGAGGACCACGGGACGAACCCCCCGCGCGTCGAGTACAGCGTCACGCCGGCGGGCCGAAGGGTCGCCGACAGCGTCGTGGCGCTCGTGGAGACGATCCACGAGGTCATGCCGACGGTGATGTCGGCGCGCTCCGGCGACTGAGTCGTCACGTTCGCGCGGTCCCGTGTGACGCGGGTCCTGGGACGCTGATCGGGTGGGTGAGAAAACCCGGCTATACGAGAGGAAATCTCACCCACTGGTCGCTGAGCGGGCGGCGGACAGCTGGGGTGTCGTGTCGCTGGATGAGCTGTTCGCGTGCGGGCTCACCGAGGCCGTGGTCGGCGCGTGGGTCGCTGCGGGGCACCTGCATCGCGTGCACCATGGCGTCTACGCGGTCGGGCACGTCGGGCTGACACCGGAGGGACGGTGGCTCGCCGCGATGAAAGCCTCCGGACCGGACGCGCTTCTGAGCCACACGTCCTCGGTGATGCTGTTGGGGCTGTGGCCCGTGGAGGACCGTCGCGCGGAGGTGACGGTGCCGCACGGGCAGGTCCGCGCGCCCGCCGGCATCCGCGTGCATCGCACCCGCAGCCTGCACCCCGAGGACGTCGTGCGCCACCGCGGCATCCGCACGACCTCAGCGGCGCGAACGATCCTCGACCTCGCGCCGCGCCTCCCCGACGTCGCGCTGCGGCGCCTCATGAGCCGCGCGCAGTCCATGCACCTCACCAACCTGCGGCTGCTGGGCCGCCAGCTGGACCGCGCGCAGGGCCGTGCCGGCCGAGCCCGCTTCGCACGCGTCCTCGCGAGCAGGCCGCCCGCCACCCGCAGCGAGCTGGAGGACCGCGTCTACGACCTCCTCGTGACGGGCGGCTTCGACGCGCCCGACGTCAACGTCCCGATGCACCTGGACGGTCGCCGCATCGTCCCCGACTTCCGCTGGGCCGCACAGCAACTCGTCGTCGAGGCCGACGGCGCCCAGTGGCACGACACGCCACAAGCCAGAGCCGACGACGCCGAGCGCCAGGCGGTCCTGGAAGCCCACGGCGAACGCGTCCTGCGCGTCACCTGGCATCAGGCCACCGCACAGGCGACCCAGACGCTCAGGCGGGTCGCCCTCGCGCTCGACGGTCCTGGAGCGGAGGAACGGGGAGAACGCTCAAGTTCCCGGCGGGCCACGACGACAGGAAGTCCATGACCCCGCCCTCTGCCCCTGCCGGCACCCGGTACCGGCTGGTGACCCGCTCCGACTTCGACGGCCTCGTGTGCGCCGCGCTCCTCAAGGAGCAAGGCATCCTCGACGACATCCTCTTCGTCCACCCGAAGGACGTCCAGGACGGCAAGATCGAGCTGACCGCCGGCGACATCACGACGAACCTCCCGTGGCGTCCCGAGGTCCACCTGTCCTTCGACCACCACAGCTCGGAGCTGCAGCGCGTCGCCGACGACGCACCGAACCGGGTCATGTCCGCGGGAGCCGCCTCGGCGGCCCGCGTG
Organism: uncultured Solirubrobacterales bacterium; assembly: GCA_963837655.1. Taxonomy (GTDB): domain Bacteria; phylum Actinomycetota; class Thermoleophilia; order Solirubrobacterales; family Solirubrobacteraceae; genus CAVVSD01. The sequence continues at coordinate 215,462 of CAWIOK010000005.1, read as the reverse complement.
GTCTACGACCACTTCGGCGGGGCGGAGACCTTCCCGCGGGTCGGCGCGGACCTGATGGACGCGGTCGACAAGGCGGACAGCGCGGCCTTCGACCTGGACGAGATCCTCGACCCCCACGGCTGGATCCTCGTGTCGTTCCTCATGGACCCGCGGACCGGCCTCGGCCGCTTCCGCGACTTCCGCATCTCCAACTACCAGCTGATGATGTGGCTGGTCGACGCCTGCACCACCATGAGCGTCGAGGAGATCCTCGCGTCGCCGGACGTCGCCGAGCGCGTCGAGCTGTACCGCGCCCACCACGCGGATGCGGTGGCGCAGATCCGCCGTTGCTCGCGCGTCCACGGCAACGTCGTCGTCCTCGATCTCCGCGACGAGGAGGTCATCCACCCGACGAATCGCTTCATGCTCTACGCGCTGTTCCCCCAGTGCAACATCTCGATCCATGTGCTCTGGGGCCTGCGCCGGCAGAACACGGTGTTCGCGACCGGCCGCTCGATCCTCGATCGCGGATCGAAGACGAACGTCGGCGAGCTCATGCTCCGCTACGGCGGCGGCGGCCACGACGCGGCGGGCACCTGTCAGGTGGCCAACGACGACGCCGCGCAGGTGCTCGGCGAGCTGGTCGCCTCGATCAACGCGGACGGGTAGGGCGGCGGGGCGCGACAATGCCCGCATGGACTCCCAGCGCCTCGACACCTGGCTGTGGGTCGCGCGGCTGAGCAAGACCCGCTCGCTGGCCAACGAGGCCGTCTCGGCGGGGCGCGTGCAGATCGATGGTCAGCGGTGCAAGCCCAGTCGTGCGGTCAAGGTCGGTGATCGCATCGAGATCACGACCGGCCAGGTGCCGCGGACGGTGATCGTGCAGGCGACCGCGGCCCGCCGCGGTCCGGCCAGCGAGGCGCAGGCGCTGTACGAGGAGACGCCGGAGAGCGTCGCCGCGCGCGAGCGGGCCGCGGCCGAGCGGCAGCTCGGCGCGCCCCAGGCCTACCACGGCGGCGGGCGGCCGACCAAGCGCGACCGCCGGCGGCTCGACCGCGAGCGCGGGCGCTGAGCGGCTACGCGGTGACGGAGACGCGCCCGAGGATCCGCGCGAGGACCCCCGGCAGCTCGGCCAGCGCCTCGTCGGTCGCCGCGACCGCACGCCAGGCGACGTGCTGGTCGGGGCGCACGAGCACGCAGCCGCTGGACTGCACGTCGCGCACGTCCTCCCAGGTGCCGTAGGAGTCGACCAGCCCATCGGCCGTGCCGATGTGGTGCACGGCGATCTCGACGCCCACCTGGTCGGCCGCTCGCCCGGCCTCGGCCTCCCACGCGTCGCCGCCGATCCCGGTGAGCAGCGCGAACCGCCCGCCGCCGGCGAGATCGAGCGTCGACAGGCGGTGCGTGCCGTCGTCCACCCATGCGTGCGGCAGCCGCGCGCCGGGGGTCGTCGTGGCCCGGTAGTACAGCTCAGGATCGCGGTCGTCGGGGGGCTCGGGGCGCCCGTCGGAGACGACGGCGCCCTCGCGATAGATGTAGCCGAGCTCCACGCCGTGGGCGTTGTACTGGTAGTTCGTCAGCTCGATCGCGGCGCGGAACTCCGTGCGCGTCGCGTCGCCCTCGGGTCCCGGCTGCCACAGCCGTTCGAGGCTGGCCCAGCCCGCCTCCTCGCTCTGCTCTGGCCCGAAGCCCAGCGCGGCCGGGATCGCGGCCATCTCGCCCACGCTCTTCATCGCCCGGTCGACGGTGATCCGCCCGACCGGCCGGCGCTCGGCGTCGTAGGTGTCCAGCAGCGACGGATCGGCGCGCCCGTCGAGCACGTACGCGAGCTTCCAGGCCAGGTTGAAGCCGTCGGCGATCGACGTGTTCAGCCCGAGCCCGTTCGCGGGCGGGTGGCGGTGGACGGCGTCGCCCATGCAGAGGATGCGGCCCGCCGTGTAGCGCTCGGCGAGGACGTGGTTGATGGTCCAGAAGGACAACGCCTTGATGTCGACGTCCACCGACGGGTCGCCGATCACCTTGTGCACGCGTGCGCGCAGGGCGTCGGTGTCGTCCGGATCGACCGTCTCGCGCGACGGGTCGAACATGAAGAGCATCACCCACTCGGTCCACGGCCGGACGCAGATGAACGTCCCCGCGCCGACCCAGTAGTCCTTGCCCGGCGACGCGTTCCAGTACAGGACGCCCGGCCGGTGCGCGCAGTACTGCGTGAGGTCGGCCCCGAACCAGACGTTCGCGGCCTGCGCGAGCCCGTGCTCCCCCTCCAGCGGCAGCCCCGCCAGCTCCACGACACGGCTGCGGCCCCCGTCCGCGCCGACGACGTACTGCGCGCGCACCGTGACATCGCGCTCGGCGTCGCGGTTGCGGACGACCGCGGTGACGCCGTCGGCGTCCTGCTCCAGCGACAGCAGTTCGTGGCGGAAGCGGACCTCGCCGACGCCGGCCTCCTCGATCGCGTCGTGGAGCACCGGGCCCAGGACGTGCTGCGGGCAGTTGCACATCGGCGACGGGCTGGCCGCGCGGTAGTCGGCAGCCCGGGCGGGGCTCGTCCCCCACGTCTCCAGGCGGGCGAGCTCGCGACCGGCGAGGCTCGTCGCCCAGACGTTGTTGGACATGAGCTCGGCCGGCGTGGCGACGTCCAGCAGCCGGTCCTCGATCCCGAGGTCGCGGCAGATCTCGACCGTCCGCTGGTTGACGATGTGCGCCCGCGGGCTGTGCGCGGTGCCCGGATGCTTCTCGACGAGCAGGTGCGGGACCCCGTGTCGCGACAGGGACAGCGAGGTCGCCAGGCCGGCGGGTCCGGCGCCGACGACGAGCACCGGTGTGGTGACGTCGGACATGGGCGGACCGTAGGCGATTCGCTGCAGAACTGTCAACACTTTGCGCGTCGATACGCCCGAACATGCCGTCGACTTGCGCCATAGACATCGAAGTGTCTACAGTCGACCCCGTGGCCAACGGCTCGAGGGACAACACCGCCGCGATCCACCGCAAGCTGCGCGAGGCGATCCTGCACGGTGAGCTGGACGCCGGGTCGGAGCTCTCGCAGGTCAAGCTCGCCGACGACTTCGGCGTCAGCCGCGGCCCGGTCCGCGAGGCGCTCCGGCTCCTCGAGCGCGAGGGGCTGGTCGAGGCCGAGCTCAACCGGCGCGTGCGCGTCGCGTCCTTCTCGCCCGGCGACCTCGAGGAGCTCTACGCCCTGCGGATCGTCAACGAGGCGCTCGGGATCCGCGCGAGCGTCCCCCACCTCACCGACGAGGACCTCGCGGCGCTGCACGCGGACATCGAGAAGATGGAGTCGCTGGCCGGCACCGACATCAGCTTCTGGGAGCCGGTGCACCGCCACTTCCACCACACCCTCATCGCGTACTCGGGCGCCCGCATCGTGCGGCTCGCCGAGCAGCTCTCCGATCACGCCGAGCGCTACCGGCTCGTCTACGTCACGCAGGACCCGCGCGCCTGGTCGGTCGGAGCCGCGGAGCACCGCGAGATCGTCGCCGCATGCGACGATGGCGACGCGACCGCGGCAGCCGATGCGCTCGCGCGGCATCTGGCCCGTACCGCCGGCAGCGTGCTCATGCACGTCGCACCCGATCATGATCCAAGCCTCGTCCGCGACGCCGTCCGCGCCGCGTCGAGCACCCAACCTGCGGCGCGCCCGCGCGTCGCACCGCTGCGCACCTGAGGAGAGACCGTGTCCGTCACCGAGACCACCGTCGACGCCGACGAGCTGATCCGCCGCGCGACCGAGCTGCAGCCGCTGCTCGCGCGCAACGCCGCCCGGACCGAGGCCGACCGCCGCGTCCCCGACGAGAACATCGAGGCGATCCGCGAGGCCGGGTTGTTCAAGCTCATGATCCCCAAGCGCCTCGGTGGCTACGAGACGACCATCAAGACGAAGATGGAGGTCTCCGCCACGCTCGCCGAGGCCTGCGGCTCGACCGCCTGGGTGACTGCGCTGACCAACGTGTGCGCGTGGCTCGTGGGGACGCTGCCCGATCAGGCCCAGCAGGACGTCTTCGGCGCCGACCCCGACGCACGCGTCGCCGGCGTGCTCGTCCCGAGCCCCGACATCGAGAAGGTCGACGGGGGCTACATCGTGTCCGGCCGGTGGGCCTGGTCGTCCGGCAGCCTGCACGCGTCGTGGGCCCTCGGCGGTGTCGTGCAGCTCGGCCCCGACGGCGTGCCCATCGACGTCGGCTCGGTGATCATGCCCATGAGCGAGCTGACGATCGAGGACACCTGGTTCGTGGCCGGCATGAAGGGCACCGGCAGCAACACCGTCGTCGCCGACCGCGTCTTCGTCCCCGCCCACCGCTACGCGTCGGTGCCCGCCGGGATCGCCGGGCACTACGGCACCGAGCACACCGACGAGGCGCTGTACCACTCCGCGCTCATCCCGGTGCTCGCGCTCATCCTCGTCGGGCCGCTGCTCGGCCTGGGCCGCGCGGCGTTGAAGCTCGCGATCGAGAAGGCGCCCAAGCGCGCCGTGTCCTACACGCGCCTGGCCACCCAGAGGGACTCGACGGCCTTCCAGCTCAAGATCGCCGAGGCGGCCATGACGCTGGACGACGCGATCCTCCACGCGTACCGCGGCGCCGACGACATCGACAGCTGGGCCGCCCGCCGCGAGACCATGGACTACGTCACGCGCGCCCGCGTCCGGGCCGACACGGGCTGGACGTCCACGAAGGTGCGCGACGCGATCAGCCTCATCCTCGACGCCCACGGCGCCTCGGGCTTCGCGGACTCCAGCCCCATGCAGCGCATCTGGCGCGACGCGAACACCGCCGGCCGGCATGCCGTCGTGAACTCGTTGGTGAACCAGGAGGTCTTCGGCAAGGCGCTCCTGGGCATCGGGCCCGAGGGCCAGGTCACCGACCTCGTCTAGGAGGAGAGCCATGTCCGTCATCGATACACGGGTCGACGCCGACGAGCTGATCCGCAGGGCCACCGAGTTGCAGCCGCTCCTGGCGCACAACGCCGCCCAGACCGAGATCGACCGCCGCGTCGTCGAGGAGAACATCGAGGCGCTCCGCGACGCAGGCCTGTTCAAGCTCATGATCCCTCGGCGCCTGGGCGGCTACGAGACGACCATCAAAACGCAGCTGGAGGTCACGGCCGCGCTGGGCGAGGCGTGCGGATCGACGGCGTGGGTGGTCGCGCTCACCAACGTCTGCGCGTGGTTCACCGGCCTGTTCGCCGACCAGGCGCAGCAGGACGTCTTCGGCGCCGACCCCGACGCGCGCGTCGCCGGCGTCTTCGCGCCGAGCACCGAGGTCGAGAAGGTCGACGGCGGCTACCGGGTGTCCGGTAAGTGGGCCTGGTCGTCGGGCTCGCTGCACGCGACGTGGGCCTACGTCGGCGTCCTGCAGATCGGCCCCGACGGCGTGCCGATCGACATGGGCGTCGTGCTCATGCCGATGAGCGAGCTGTCGATCGAGGACACCTGGTTCGTCGCCGGGATGAAGGGGACCGGCAGCAACACGGTCGTCGCCGAGGGCGTCTTCGTGCCCGAGCACCGCTACATGTCGATGTTCGCGGGCTTCCAGGGGATCTACCCGACCGAGCACACCGATGAGGCGCTGTACCGCTCGGCGTTCATGCCGTTCGCCGCGCTCATCCTGTGCGGGCCGCTCATGGGCCTCGGGCGCGCGGCGCTGAAGATCGCGGTCGAGAAGGCGCCCAAGCGCGCGGTCTCCTACACGCGCCTGGCCACGCAGAGGGACTCGACGGCGTTCCAGCTCAAGCTGGCCGAGGCGGCCATGACGCTGGACGACGCGGTCCTCCACGCCCATCGTGCCGCCGACGACATCGACGGCTGGGCCGCCCGCGGCGAGCACATGGACTACATCACCCGTGCCCGGGTTCGCGGCGACGTGGGCTGGATCTCCGCCAAGGTGCGCGAGGCGATCACCCTCATCCTCGACGCCCACGGGGCGAGCGGCTTCGCGGACTCCAGCCCCATGCAGCGCATCTGGCGCGACGCGAACACGGCGGGGCGCCACGCGATCGCCAACCCGCTGGTGAGCCAGGAGGTCTACGGCAAGGCGCTCCTCGGCATCGGCCTCGAAGGCCAGGTCACGGACCTCGTCTAAGTGCGCCACGTCCGCTTCGAACATGACGGGCAGGTCCGCGAAGGCGTGCCGGACGGCGTGCTCACGGGCAGGCCGCACGGCGTCGGGATGTTCCGCGATCCTCCGGTGCTCCTGGCGCCGGGCGACGAGATCGAGGTCGAAGTCGGAGGTCCCGGCGTCCTGTCCAACCCGGTCGGAGACCACGTCGACGCCGAGGGCGCCGATCTGCACTACGCAACAACGGAGGAGTGACGGATGTCCGCGACCGAGGTCAGGCGACCACGCCTGCACCACGTCAACCTGAAGACGAACAAGCTCGACGAGCTCATCGACTGGTACAGCGCCGTCCTCGGGATGGACGTCGTCCACAAGTTCCCCGGCGGGGCGTGGCTCAGCAACGACGACGCGAACCACCGCATCGCGCTGCTGGCCTCACCGGCCGTCGTGGACCACCCGGACCGCGTCGTCCACTCGGGCATGCACCACATGGCCTTCGAGTACTCCTCCATGGAGGACCTGCTCGAGTCCTGGGCCCGGCTGCGCGAGCTCGACATCCGGCCGCACATGGTCCTCGACCACGGGATGACGATGTCCTTCTACTTCGTCGATCCGGACGGCAACAGCCTCGAGCTGCAGTACGACGAGTTCGGCGACTGGTCCAAGAGCAAGGAGTTCATGCGCAGCTCAGCCGAGTTCGAGGCCGACCCGATCGGCAAGTTCGTCGACCCGGACGCCCTGCTGGAGGCCTATCGCGCCGGCGCCGACGCCGACCAGCTGCACCACCGCGCCTACACAGGCGAGTTCACCCCGGCACAGCAGCCGGACGTCCGCTTCCCGATGCCCTGATGTTCGTCTTCGTCAGCGAGTACCAGCGGCCCCTCGACGAGGTCGACCAGCACCGCGAGGCGCACCTCGCGTTCCTCGCCGGCCTGAACGAGCAGGGCCGGATCCTCATCTCCGGCCGGCGCAACCCGCCGATCGGCGGCGTCGTCGTCATCGACGCGGCCGACCTCGAGGAGGCCAAGGCGATCATGGCCGAGGACCCCTTCGCGTCGTCCGGCGTCGCGAAGTACGAGCCGTATGAGTTCAACCCGTCCGCGGGCCCGTCGCGCAGCCCGGAGGCAGAGGCCTTCCTGGCCAGACGGGCAGGGAACCCCTGACCACCGGACCGGGACGACCAGCGGCCGTACCTGGGAGAGTCCTCGACCCATGCGCAAGGTCCTGGTCGCCAATCGTGGGGAGATCGCCACGCGGGCCTTTCGCGCTGCGTACGAGCTCGGGCTGCGCAGCGTCGCCATCTACACCCCTGAGGACCGCGAGTCCGTCCACCGGGTGAAGGCCGACGAGGCTTACGAGATCGGGGAGCCCGGACATCCGGTCCGCGGCTACCTCGATCCCGAGCTGATCGCGGACACGGCGAAGTCCGTCGGCGCCGATGCCATCTACCCCGGCTACGGCTTCCTCTCGGAGAACCCGGATCTGGCAACCGCCTGCGTCGAGCGCGGCATCACGTTCGTCGGCCCGCCGGCCGAGGTGCTCGAGCGGGTGGGCGACAAGGTCCGCGCGAGGGCCGCGGCGATCGAGGCCGGCCTGCCGGTGCTCACCGCGACCGAGCTACTGGAGGAGGGCGCCGACGTCGTCGCGCTCGCGGAGGAGCTCGGGACGCCTGTCTTCGTGAAGGCCGCGCACGGTGGCGGCGGGCGCGGCATGCGCCTCGTCAACGACGTCGACGACCTCGAGGAGGCCGTCGGCGCGGCACGGCGCGAGGCCGAGAGCGCGTTCGGCAACAGCGCCGTCTACCTCGAGCGGGCCATGGTGCGCCCGCGGCACATCGAGGTGCAGATCCTGGCCGACGGGCACGGCGGTCTCGTGCACCTGTTCGAACGCGACTGCTCCGTCCAGCGCCGCCATCAGAAGGTCGTCGAGCTCGCACCCGCGCCGAACCTGGACCCCGAGCTCCGCGACCGCATCTGCGCCGACGCCGTGCAGTTCGCCAAGCACGTCGGCTACGTGAACGCGGGCACGGTCGAGTTCCTCGTCGACGACACCAGGGGCGAGCACGTCTTCATCGAGATGAACCCGCGGATCCAGGTCGAGCACACGGTGACCGAGGAGACCACGGACGTCGATCTCGTCCGCACGCAGCTGCTCGTCGCCGAGGGCGCGCGGCTGCACGAGCTGAACCTGACGCAGGACAAGATCCGCCAGCGAGGCTTCGCATTGCAGTGCCGGATCACGACGGAGGACCCGAGCGCCGGGTTCCGCCCGGACACCGGCACGATCTCGGCGTACCGCGCTCCCGGCGGCGCGGGCGTGCGCCTCGACGAGGGCTCGGCGTTCGTCGGTGCGGAGATCTCCCCCTACTTCGATCCGCTGCTGCTGAAGCTCACGACCCGCGGCGTCGACCTGCAGACCGCGATCGCGCGGGCCAGGCGCGCGGTCGAGGAGGTCCGCATCCGCGGCGTGACGACGAACCAGGCGTTCCTCGGCAAGCTGCTCGACGACCCCGACTTCCGGGCGGGCAACCTGCACACGACGTTCATCGACGAGCGTCCGCAGCTGACCCTCGTCGCGCCCGGCGGAGATCGCGCGACGCGGATCCTGCGCCTGCTGTCGGAGCGGACCGTCAACCGCCCGTTCGGGCTCCCGCCGGCCGGGCCCGACCCGCGCGCCAAGCTCCCGCGCCTGCCGAAGGGCGATCCGCCCGACGGCTCCAAGCAGCGACTGACCGAGCTCGGCCCCCAGGGGCTGGCGCGCTGGCTGCGCTCGCGCGATGCGCTGCAGCTCACCGACACGACGCTGCGCGACGCGCACCAATCGCTCTTCGCGACGCGCATGCGCACGCACGACATGGAGATGGTCGCCCCGCACCTCGCACGGCTGGGCGCGAGCATGTTCTCGCTGGAGGTCTGGGGCGGGGCGACGTTCGACGTCGCGCTGCGCTTCCTCGGCGAGGATCCGTGGGAGCGCATCGCGCGCCTGCGCGAGCTCATCCCGAACATCTGCCTGCAGATGCTCCTGCGCGGGCGCAACCTGCTGGGCTACGAGCCCTACCCGGACGAGGCGGTCCGGGCCTTCGTGTTCGAGGCCGTCGACGCCGGCGTCGACATCTTCCGGATCTTCGACGCGCTGAACAACGTCGAGCCGATGCGCGCCGCGATCGCCGCCACCGTCGAGGCGGGAGCCGTCGCGGAGGGCGCCATCTGCTACACCGGCGACCTGCTCGACCCGGGCGAGCGGCTCTACACGCTCGACCACTACCTGGGGGTCGCCGAGCAGCTCGTCGACGCGGGCGCGCACATCCTCGCCATCAAGGACATGGCCGGGCTCCTGCGCGCGCCGGCGGCCTCCGAGCTCGTCGCACGGCTGCGCCGCGAGTTCGACCTCCCGGTGCACCTGCACACGCACGACACAGCCGGCGGCCAGCTCGCGACGTACCTCGCGGCGATCGAGGCCGGCGTCGACGCGGTGGACGGCGCGGCCGCGTCGATGGCGGGCATGACCAGCCAGCCGTCCCTGGCCAGCATCGTCGCCGCGACCGACCACACGGCCCGCTCGACGAACATCTCCTTGGAGTCTCTCCTTGAGATCGAGCCCTACTGGGAGGCGGTGCGCTCGACCTACGGGCCGTTCGAGAGCGGCCTGCGCGCCCCGACCGGCCGGGTGTACCGCCACCAGATCCCCGGCGGCCAGCTCTCCAACCTCCACCAGCAGGCGGCCGCGCTCGGCCTGGGCGACCGCTTCGAGGAGGTCGAGCTCGCCTACGAGAAGGCCAACGCGCTGCTCGGCAACATCATCAAGGTGACGCCGACGAGCAAGGTCGTCGGCGACCTGGCGCTGTTCGTCGTGTCGGGGGGCATCGGCTGGGACGAGCTCGCCTCCAACCCCGAGCGCTTCGACCTCCCTGCCTCGGTCATCCAGCTGCTGCGTGGCGACCTCGGGACGCCCGCCGGCGGGTTCCCCCAGCCGTTCACGGAGCGTGCGCTGCGCGGCGCAGAGGGACCGGCCGAGCACGGCGACGCCCTCACGCCCGAGCTGCGCACGCGTCTCGCCCAGCCCGGCACCGACCGTCGCGCCGCACTCTCGCAGCTGCAGTTCCCGGGCCCCACGCAGGAGCGCGCCGACGCCTACGCGCGCTATGGCGACGTCTCCCCCGTCCCGACGCGGGCGTTCCTGTACGGCCTGCCGGACGACGGCGAGGTCTCCATCGACCTCGGCCCCGGCGTGCGCCTCATCTTCGGGCTGGAGGCCATCGGCGAGCCCGACGACCGCGGCATGCGCACCGTCCTCGTGCGCGTGAACGGGCAGCTGCGCCCGATCGACGTCCGCGACGAGTCCGTCGAGGCGCCGACCGCCAAGGTCGAGCGAGCGGACACCGACGACGCCAGCCACGTCGCCGCGCCGCTCACCGGCGTCGTGACGATGCGCGTCGAGGCCGGAGACGAGGTCGCGGCCGGCCAGGCGCTCGCCGTGCTCGAGGCCATGAAGATGGAGTCGACCGTCACGGCGCCCGCCGCGGGGACCGTGAAGCGCGTACCGGTCCCCAGCGGGACCCGGCTCGAGCAGGGAGATCTCATCGCGGTCGTCGGTCCGGCGGAGGACGGGTAGGTGCCGACGATGCCCGCACTGCCGGCCGGAGCCGAGGACTACGACACGAGCGGGGGCTGGGACGAGGCGTTCGAGGCGCCGGGCGTCGTGCGCGAGCACTACGTCGACGTCCTGGAGTCGCTGGCCGAGACCGGCGTCGAGCACGCGGCGCAGGACATCGAGGCGCGCCTGCGCGAGCAGGACGTGCGGTTCGGCGGCGATGACGGGGCGGAGTTCGTCGTGGACCCGGTGCCGCGCCTGCTGACCGCCGCGGAGTGGGAGGAGCTGACGGTCGGGCTGCGCCAGCGCGTGCTCGCGCTGGACGCCTTCGTGACCGACATGCACGGCGACCGCCGCGCCATCGCCGAGGGCGTCATCCCGGAGCGCGTCGTCGCCGGCTCGATCTACCTGGAAGACGATCTGCAGGGCCTGCAGCCGGTCGGCGGGGCGCGCGTGGCGATCGCCGGACTCGACGTCGTCCGCGACCACGACGGGCACTTCATGGTGCTCGAGGACAACATCCGCACCCCCTCGGGCAGCGCCTACGGGCTGGCGGCGTCGGAGGCCGTCGAGGCTGCGGTCCCGGTCCACAGCCGGCACGAGGCCGCAGCCGTCTGGCTGCGTGACGCGCTGCGCCGCTGCCTGGAGGCGACGAACCCCGATGCCGACGGCGAGCTCGTCCTGCTGACCGACGGGCCGGTCAACTCGGCCTGGTACGAGCACCGTCGCCTCGCCAAGCTCGCCGACCTGCGCCTCGTGCAGTCCCCCGACCTCCGCCGTCGCGGGACGCGGCTGGAGCTGCGCGACGGCACACCGGTCCGCGCCGTGTACCGGCGCACCGACGAGGACCGCCTGCGCAACACCGCCGGACAGCTGACCCACCTCGCCGAGCTGCTGCTCGAGCCGCTGCGGGCGGGCGAGCTCGGCCTCGTGAACTGGTTCGGCAACGGCATCGCCGACGACAAGCGCGTCTACCCCTACGTCGACGACCTCGTCCGCCTCTACCTGGGCGAAGAGCCGCATCTGACGTCGGTGCCGACTCACGACCTCGCCGATCCCGACGAGCGCGAGAAGGTGCTGGAGCGCCTCGGAGAGCTCGTCCTCAAGCCCCGTGACGGGCACGGAGGGACGGGCGTCACGTTCGGGCCGACGGCGTCCTCCGCCGTCCTCGAGGAGGCTCGCGCCACCGTGCGGGCCGATCCCGGCGGCTGGATCGCGCAGGACCCCGTCGTGCTGTCGACGCACCCGACCGTCGTCGGCGATCGGCTCGAGCCGCGCCACGTCGACCTGCGGCCGTTCGCGTTCTGCGACGGCGAGCACGTGACCGTCGCACCGGGCGGCCTCACCCGCGTGGCGCTGACGGCGGGCTCGATGATCGTGAACTCCTCCCGCCAGGGCGGCGGGAAGGCGACCTGGGTGCTCTCCTAGAGCCCGGGGCTACAGCCCCGCGTCGTCCAGCGCCCGCTCGTACTCGTCCATGATGTCCTCCTCGTCGCGTCCATCGGCCTCGCCGCGCACCCAGATCCGCTCCATCTGCGGCGCAACCGTCTCGTACCGGGCCTCCCACTCCTCGCCGCGCTCGAGCCAGTAGCCGGTGAGCGACCACTGCGTCCTCGGGATCGCCCGCTCGTGGCGCAGGTTCCTGCGCACGGCACGCACCACGCGCGTCTCCCCTGCCAGCCAGCGGTAGCCGGCGCCGGGGGGCTCGGGGAACTCCAGGACGACAGCGCCAACGATGCTGGGCGCCCTGCCCTCGCCGCTGCCGTGCAGCCAGACCACGTCGACATCGCCGGCCGTCTCCCACTCCTGGCGGTCGGCGCGGTCGTACGTCTCGGCGACGACGATGGCCGGTGCGCCGGCGGGGAGCCCCTCGACGATGCGTCCGATCGCCGGCAGCGCGGTGATGTCCCCCGCCAGCAGCTGCCACTCGATCTCCTCCGGCGGTGCGTACGTGCCGGCGACGTCGCCCCAGACGAGCTCGTCGCCCGGCGCCGCCCGACGCGCCCAATCGACCATGAGCCCGCGCTCGTGCAGGACGACGTCGATGTCGACCTCCGCCGCGCCGGGACGGTGCGCACGGATGGTGTAGTTGCGGCGCAGGCGATGATCGCCGGGTTCGCCGAGGAAGACGTGCACCCACTCATCGGCATGCCCGGTGCTCTGGAAGCCGGGGACCGAGAACGTGATGCGCACGACGCTCGGCGTGAGCTGCACGGTGCGCAGGACGGTGGCGGTCAGCATCGCCGACATGTTAGGTGACCCTAATTGAATGCGTCGGGCAGAGTGGCACCCATGGCCGACGACGATCTCCCGCCCGGCGCCGACGCGCTCTACGGCCTCCCGCTCGAGGACTTCGTCGCCGAGCGCGCCGCCGTGGCCAAGCGCCTGCGTGCGGAGGGCGACCGCGAAGGCGCGACTCGTGTCGCGGCGCTGCGCAAGCCCAGCGTGACCGCATGGACCATCAACCAGCTGGTGCGCAGCCGGACGAAGGACATCGCCGCCTTCGCGCAGGCCGCCGACGACCTGCGCGGCGCGCAGGCGGCGCTGCTCGAGGGTCGCGGCGCCGCGGCCGACCTGCGCAGCGCGCGCGAGGCCGAGCGCGGCGCGGTCGGGCGGCTCATCGAGGTCGCGCGCGGGCTGTTCCCCGGTGGGCGCGAGCCCGGCGACGCGACGCTCGAGCGGATCGGCGCGACGCTGCACGCGGCCGCCGCGGACGAGGCCGTCCGCGACGAGGTGCTGTCCGGGCGGCTGCTGCGCGAGCGCGAGTCGTCGGGCTTCGGCGACCTCGACGTCGAGCTCGCGGCCACGCTGCCGCAGCGACCGGCGCGGACGCCGAAGCGCGGCGCGAAGGACCACGCCTCCGCCCGCCGGCGCGAGGAGGCGGCGGCGCGCGAGGCCTCCGAGCGGGAACGGCGCAAGCGCCGCGCCGCGCTGGAGGCCGCGCTCGACCAGGCCGTCGCCGAGCGCGAGCGCGCCGAGGAGGCGTTGGCATCAGCGCGCGCCGAGGAGGAGCGCAGGCGGGCGGCGCTGGAGGACGCCGACTGAGCCGTCGACGTGCAGCGGACGCCTGGTATGGGAATCATCCGTTGCGATGGACACCCTGCGCGGAGCGCTGCTCGTGGCGGCGCCGACCCTGCTCGACCCCAACTTCCAACGGACGGTCGTGCTCGTGACCGAGCACACCGACGAGGGGGCGATGGGCCTCGTCCTCAACCGGCCCACCGAGACGACCGTCGCCGACGCGGCGCCGGAGCTCGCGCCGCTGACCGGGCCCGAGGAGCTGGTCCACCAGGGAGGCCCCGTGCAGCCGCGTGCGGTCGTCGTCCTCGCCGAGTTCGCCGACCCGGACACCGCGGCGCACGTGGTGCGGGACGACATCGGCTTCGTCCGCGCCGACGCCGACCTCGACCGGGCCGGCACCGAGACGCGGCGCGGCCGGGTCTACGCGGGATACGCGGGCTGGGGCCCGGGTCAGCTGGAGGGCGAGCTGGAGGAGGAGGGCTGGTTCGTCGTCGAGCATCCGCTGGCCGACGAGGTGTTCAGCCCCGGCGCAGACGCGTTGTGGCAGGACGTGCTCAAGCGCCAGGGTGGGCACTTCGCGCTCATCGCGCGGATGCCGCTCGATCCGTCCCTCAACTGAGATCGAGGAGAGCGAGCGTCCGCACCGACAGCTCGCCGGTCGGCTCGGGCAGCGCGTCGAGCGCGAACCACTGCGCCTCGGCGATCTCGCCCCGTGCGATGTCCAACCTGTCGCCCGGGCGCGTCGCGACGAAGCAGTGCACGCGCTCGACCTTGTGGTCGCTGCTCGCCCCGATGGATCCCACGTGCTCCCAGTCCATCTCGATCCCGAGCTCCTCGCGCATCTCGCGGCGCACGGCATCGGCGGGCGGCTCTCCGGCGTGCGCGTGCCCGCCGGGCACGTCCCAGCGGCCGCGATCGCCGTACGTGTGGCGGACGAGCAGCACCCGGTCGCCGTCGCGCAGGATGCCCTTGACGCCGTGGACGTCGGGCCGCATCACGAACCAGACGACCCTGGCGACGCGGTAGGCGATCCGGTAGCCCACGCGCACCAGCGACACCGGAAGCCGGCGCTCCAACGTCGTCACCAGCTCGCCCAGACGCGCCATGCTCGTCTCAACGTACTCACCGCAGTAGCCTCACGGGTGCATGCCAGAGCTCGATCAGCTCACCGACGGTCACGGCCGTCCCATCGGCGACGTTCGGATCTCCGTCACCGACCGCTGCAACTTCCGCTGCCAGTACTGCATGCCCGCCGAGGGCCTGCCCTGGCTGGAGCGCGCGGAGGTCCTGTCCTTCGAGGAGATCACGCGCCTCGTCACGCTGCTGGCAGCGATGGGCGTGTCCAAGGTGCGCCTCACCGGCGGCGAGCCGCTCGTGCGCAAGGACTTCCCCCGCCTGGCGGCGATGCTCGCCGGCGTCGACGGCGTGGACGACCTCGCCGTGACGACGAACGGCTTCCTGCTGGAGCGCGACGCGGCCGCGCTCGTCGACGCGGGCGTCCGCCGGTTCAACATGTCGATCGACTCGCTGCAGGCCGACCGCTTCTTCGAGCTCACGCGGCGCGATGCGCTCCCGCGCGTCATGCGCGGCCTCGACGCCCTGGCGACCTACGGCGGCGACGACGTGAAGATCAAGCTGAACGCAGTGGCACTGCGCGACTTCACCGAGAACGAGGCGCTGCCGTTCGCCGCCTACGCGCGCGACCACCCGTTCGAGGTGCGCTTCATCGAGTTCATGCCGCTGGACGCCGACCACACGTGGACGCCCGAGCAGGTGCTCACCGGCCCCGAGATCCGCGAGATCATCGAGCGGGAGTACCGACTCGAGGAGATCGAGCGCCCGCGCAGCTCCACCGCGGTGACGTACCGGTTCGCCGACGGCGGCCGGGGGACCCTCGGCTTCATCAACCCGGTCTCCGAGCCGTTCTGCTCGGACTGCAACCGCATCCGCATCACGGCCGACGGCAAGCTGCGTACCTGCCTGTTCTCGTTGAACGAGACGGACCTGCGCACCCCGCTGCGCGCGGGCGCCGACGACGACGAGCTCGAGGAGATCGTCCGTGAGGCGATCTGGCGCAAGGAGCTCAAGCACAGGGTGAACGAGCCGGGCTTCATCCAGCCCGACCGCCCGATGAGCTCCATCGGCGGCTAGTACCGCGCGCCAACCGGGCCCGATCGACGTCCGATTGCTCGATGTGGCGGGCGCCGACGACGCCGGGCTCGTCGATCACCTGACCCGGCTCGTCAACGACGTCTACGTGGACGCCGAGCGCGGACTCTGGCGCGACGGCGCCACGCGGACGACCGCGCCGGAGCTCGCCGCGCTCATCCGCGCCGGGGAGATCGCGGTCGCCCTACGGCACGACACGATCGCCGGCTCCGTCCGGATGCACGACGTGGCGGACGACGTGGGCGAGTTCGGGATGCTTGTCGCGGCCCCCGATCAGCGCGGAACCGGCCTCGGACGCGAGCTCGTCGCGTTTGCCGAGCGGCGCGCACGCGAGCACGGGCTGCGCGCGATGCAGCTCGAGCTGCTCACGCCGCGCGTTTGGGACCATCCGGCCAAGCAGGTCCTCAGGGCCTGGTACCGGCGGATCGGGTACCGCCCGATCCGCACCGGCGCGATCGGCGACCGGTACCCGCATCTCGCGGACCTGCTCGCGACCCCGTCTGATCTCACGGTCTACGAGAAGCCGCTTCGCTGATCGGGGTCGCGAGCTCGCGGTGGATCTCCTCGAGCAGCCTCGCGGCGCGTCGCCACGCGCTCCGGGCCCAGAGCTCTACCGCGTCCAGGTGCACATTCCGTGCGGCGTCGCGGACAACGTGCGCAACGAGAGCGACGCGCATGCGCGGACGCCGGGCACCGAGATGGAGGCCTTCGCGCGCGGAGTCGCCGCGGGGACGCGCACGACGTAGCGATGCCCGGATCCTGAGACCGCTCTCAGCGACTTCCCGGCGCGGAGCCAGGACCCCGGCCGATCACCGGGACATGAACATCACCGCAACCGGCGGCTCCGGCATTCACGGGGTCGGCTTCGGACAGCGTCCCCAGGGCCCCCCGCCGGCCCCGAAGATGGACGGCACCGCGCAGATGCTCGGGATGTCGAGCGACGAGCTGCGCCAAGCGCAGCGCTCCGGCACCACCCTCACCGAGCTCGCCGGCCGGAAGGGCGTCTCGAAGGAGGACCTCGTCGCCTCGATCGTCAAGGACATGCAGGCGAACAAGCCCGACGGCGCCCCGGAGATCGACGCGACGCAGCTCACGCAGATGGCGACGAACATCGCCGACGGCGTGCGTCCCACCGGCCCGCCGCCGGGCGCCGGCGCCGGCCACCGCCACGACGGCGACCGCACCGAGCAGAACCTCTCCGCGCTGGCGACCGCGCTGGGCACCGACACGGACACGCTGCTGTCGAAGCTGGGGTCCGGCGACGACCTCACCGAGTGGCTGTCGTCGCTGCGCTCGTCGACGAGCTACGGGCAGGACGCAACGAGCGAGGTCTCCGGCGGCGTCCAGGTCGACACGTACGCGTAGGGGCGGGAGCCGGTGCTGCGACGAGCTGGTGCACATCCCGGCCAGATGCCTCGATCAGCGGCGCTCCGCCGCGAAGCTCGGCACCTGGATGCTGCACTCCCGCAGCTGGATGCCGAGCTTCGGAGGATGCGGCACCCGGCGCTCGCCGTGCGCGCCCGGTGGCGACGCCCTACAGGAACGGCGTGAACGGATCGACCCCCACGAGCACTCGCCCGTAGACCTCGAGGTTGGTGGTGTAGCTCAGCGCGGCGTGGATCGACAGCGCCCGCATGTCGCGCGCGATGCGCTGGATCGGCACGGTCCGCTGGATCGACGAGGCGCCGCTGGCGTCCGCGAGCAGCTCCACGGCGGTCCGGCACTCGCGCACGACGAGGCCGACCTCGCCGCGGATGGCCGCACGCTCGGGGACGGTGAGTGTGCGGCCCTCGGCGGCCGCCTCGTCCAGGCGCCGCGCGAGGTCCCGGGAGAGCAGCTCGCAGGCCTTCGTGCGCGCGGCGGCCTCGGCGACCTGCAGGTGTGTCACGGCGGCCTCGGACTGGTCGGCGTAGTGCGTGTAGGTGATCTGACGCCCCGGCAGCCGTTCCAGGAACACATCCATCGCGGCCTGGGCCATCCCCACCGGCGCGCCCATGCTCGCCACGAGCACGAACGGGAAGAACGCGCTCCGGAACAGCGGCCGGTCGCGGTTGGCCTCCGACGCGTAGCGCTCCTGCAGCGCGTCCATCGTCAGCAGCGTGCGGTGGGTGGGGACGAAGACGTCCTGGCAGGTCACCGTCGCGCTGCCCGTGCCGGCCAGGCCGCTGGGGTCCCAGTCGTCCTCGATGGCGAGCTCCTCCATCGGCACGAGCGCGATGCGGACCTCGGGCGGGGTTCCGCCACCCTCGACGACCGCCGCGAGCGTGTCCCAGTGCGCGTGGCGGCAGCCCGTGTTCCACGACCATCTCCCTGTCAGCCGGTAGCCGCCATCGACCGGCGTCAGGACGCCCGTCGGGGAGAACACGCCCGCGACACGCGCCTTGGGGTTCGCGAAGACCTCCTCCTGGGCGCGGTCGTCGAACAGCCCGGCGAAGAAGCCGCCCACGGAGAACAGCGACGTGATCCAGCCCGCCGAGCCGTCGCCGCGGGCGACGGCGCACAGCTCGTCGAACTGCGTGCCGAGACTCGCCTCGACGCCGCCGTAGCGCGCCGGGCGGCTCAGCGTCAGCGCGCCGGAGTCCTCCAGCGCCGCGACGACCTCGGGCGGCAGGGTGCGGTCGCGCTCGATGCGCGGCGCCATCTCCCGCAGCAGCGGGATCACGGCGGCCGCGCCGGTGGGTGCGGTGACGGTCATGGCGCGACCGTACGCCGGTCCGGCGCGCCGGGTGGTCCGTCCTGCGCACGTCTGTCCGGTTCGTGCATCCTTCGCGCATGGAGCTGGCCTTCGCCACCCGCGATCCGACCGTCGCACACGGGCTCGCCGAGCGGATGATGGCCGAGCACCGGATGGCGCTCACCGATCGCACCGCCCCCTTCGCAGCCGAGGTGCATCACGCCCGGCTCGGGAGCGTGCAGCTGCTGCACTTCTCCTACGGGGCCGGGGTGCGCATCGCGTCGGCGCCGCTCGGTGACTTCGCGACGATCCACCTCCCCCTGACGGGCATGCTGCGCCTCGCGCACGGCGGCGAGCGGATCACGACGCGACCGGGACGCGGCGCTGTCGTCTCGCCGGACGGCGACGTCGCGATGGACTGGTCGCCCGGCCTCCGGCACCTCGTGGTCCGCATCGAACGCGAGACGCTCGACGCCCGGCTGCGGGCCCTGCTCGGCAGGATCCCCACCGCCCCGCTGCGCTTCGCGGTGGATCTGGACCCGTGGGGCGTGCTCGGGGCGCTCGCCACCGCGCAGGACGCGCTGGAGGCCGCGGGACCGGCCGGGCCGCCGCCGCTGGTCGCGGCAGAGCTCGAGCGGTCGATCGTGACCGCGCTGCTGCTCGGCCAGCCGCACACGTACACCGCCGAGCTCCGAGAGCAGCCGACGCTGCCCGCCCCGCGGGTCGTCGACGCGGCGCTCGCCCGCGCAGCGGCCACGCCGGGCGAGCCGCCCACGGTCGCGCAGCTCGCCGAGGCCGCGGGCGTGAGCGAGCGCACCCTCCACGACGCGTTCCGCCGGCGCTTCGGGGCGTCGCCCTCCGCCCACCTGCGCGAGCTGCGCCTGCAGGCCGCGCGCGAGGCGCTGCTCGCGGCCGACGCCGCCACCACCACCGTCGCCCGCGTCGCGCTCGACCATGGCTTCGCGCACGCCGGACGCTTCGCGATCGCCTACCGCGAGCGCTTCGGCGAGTCCCCGGCCGCGAGCCTGCGCCGCTAGGGCTCAGACCGGAGCGGCGAGCTCGTCGCGCGCGGACACGATCGACGCGACGGTGGAGCCCGGCAGGAGCAGACCCTCGTCGCCGCGCGCCCGAACCCAGGGCGGCTCGAGGAAGTCCGCCTGCACGTCGGCCAGCAGCCGGTACGGGTTGCCGCCGAGCAGGCCGCCGAGCTGGCGGCGCAGACGCGAGATCTCCGAGCGGACGCTCATCCGCTTGCCCTCGTCCCCGTAGAGCTCGCGCGCGAGCTGCTCCGCGGTGAGGCCCTCCGGGTGCAGCGCGAGCAGGACGACGATCTCGCTGCGGCGCTTGGGCAGCACGATCCGCTGCCCTGAGACGGTCGCCTCGACGCTGTCGCGCCCCAGCGCCCGCAGGCGCAGCGCCCGCGGACGGCCGGTGATCACGCGCGTCTGCACGAGCTGGGCGCCGTCGCCGAGCGGCTCGCCCTCCAGCCGGTCGCCGCCCGCCTCGCGCCAGCCGCCGCCCTCGACGGGCACCAGGCGCCCGGTGAGCGCGCCGGGCGGGTGACAGGCGAGGACGTGCCCAGTGCGGTCGACGAGCGCACACGGGGTCTGCGCGCCACGTGCCACGCGCTCGAAGAACCGGGCCCGCAGCCGCTCGCGACGCTGCATGAGGTCGGCGCTCAGCCGCGCCTCGACGCTGCGCGCGGTCGCCGTCACGAGCGCCAGCGAGTGCGGGTGCGCGGCGCGGATCCCGCTCGAAAGGTCGATGATCCCGAGGACCTTGCCGGTCTCCGGATCGTGGACCGGAGCGCCCGAGCACGTCCACCCGTGGATGCTGCGGCTGAAGTGCTCGGCGGAGAAGATCTGGACCGGGTGGTCGACCGCGATGGCCGTCCCGACGCCATTGGTCCCCGTTGCCTCCTCGCGCCAGAGCCGGCCGGGGACGAAGCCGATGTCCTCCGACGCCGCGAGGACGCTCGGATGCCCCGCGGACCACAGCAGACAGCCGTCCGCATCCCCGATGACCACGATGTGACGGGCGTCGTAGGCGAAGTCCGAGAGGTTCTCGCGCACGAGCGGCGCGAACCGTGCGAGCGGGTGCGTGCGCCAGCGCTCGGCGATGTCGCGGCGGTCGTGCAGGAGCGGTGCGTCGTGATGGTCGGGGTTCACGCCCGCGAGCCGTGAGCGCTCCCAGGACCGCGTCACGACGTCCCGCAGGATCTCCTCGGAGCCGCCACCGGCGAGCGTGCGCTCATGCGCGCGCATGAGCAGTCTTGCCAGCCCCACGGGGTCTGCGGAGGAGTCCAGCCCGAGCCAGGGGTTGCGCACGGTCGACACGCTACCTCCCCGCAACCCCCCGTCGCATTGCGTCGGCCCGTCCCGCAGGGCCATGATGGGCGGTGTACGCCATCGTCAGGGGAGGAGAGGCATGAGCACCCACTCGGTCAGCCTCACGGTCAACGGAGAAGCCCGCACGATCGAGGTCGAGCCGCGGCGGCTGCTCGTCCACGCCATCCGCGAGGACCTCGGTCTCACCGGTACGCACGTCGGTTGTGACACGTCCAACTGCGGCGCGTGCACCGTGCACCTGGACGGCCAGGCAGTGAAGTCGTGCACGATCCTCGCGGTCCAGGCCGACGGGGGCACGGTCACGACCATCGAAGGCCTCGGCACCGAGGGCAACCTCCATCCGGTGCAGGAGGCCTTCTGGGAGGAGCACGGCCTGCAGTGCGGCTACTGCACGCCGGGGATGATCATGGCGTCCGCCGACCTGCTGCGACGCAACCCCAAGCCGAACGAGGAAGAGGTCCGCCACGCCCTGGAGGGCAACCTCTGCCGCTGCACCGGCTATCACAACATCGTCAAGGCCGTGCTGAGCGCGGCCGAAGCGTCATGAGCGTCGCGGACCGGGCCCAGGCAGAGAAGTGGGTCGGCCGCGCACTCAAGCGCAAGGAGGACCCCAAGCTCATCACGGGCAGGGGCAACTACGTCGAGGACATCTCGCTCCCCGGCACGCTGTGGGCGTCGTTCGTCCGATCCCCCGAGGCGCACGCGCGCATCGTCTCCATCGACACGTCCGCCGTCGAGGCGCGCGATGACATCGTGCTCGTCGCCACCGGCGAGGACGTCGACGGTCTCGCCGGCCCGCTCCCGATGGCCTGGATCCCGCCCGGAGTCGACGTCAACACGCCCGAGCACTGGCCGCTGGCCAAGGGCACCGTCAAGCACGTGGGCGACCCGGTCGCCGTCGTGATCGGAACCGACCGCTACGCCGTCGTCGACGCCGCCGACGAGGTCGCGGTCGAGTACGACCCGCTGCCGGTGGTCGTCGATCCGGAGGAGGCCCTCAAGGACGAGACGATCATCCACGAGGCCCTCGGGACGAACATCTCGCACCGCTGGTCGCTCGGCGGCGGCGACCTCGAGGCCGGCTTCGCCGACGCCGACCACATCATCGAGCGCCGGGTGGTCAACCACCGCACCGCCGGTGGCGCGATCGAGCCGCGCGGCGTCCTCGCCGACTACCGCGGCGACGAGCTGACGATCTGGACGAGCACCCAGGTCCCGCACTTCGTGCGGCTGTTCCTGGGGATCCTCCTCGGGATCGGCCAGGACCGCGTCCGCGCGGTCGCGCCGGACGTCGGCGGCGGCTTCGGCTCCAAGCTGCAGATGTACGGCGAGGAGGTCCTGCTCTGCTGGGCCGCCCGCAAGCTCGAGCGGCCGGTCAAGTGGATCGAGACCCGCTCGGAGAACATGCAGGTCTGCCACCACGGGCGCGACCAGATCGCCAAGGTCCGGATGGGTGTCAAGAACGACGGCTCGATCACCGCGTTCCACGCCGACATCCTGGCCGACTTCGGCGCGTACCACATGCTGCTCACGCCGACGATCCCGTCGCTCGGGGCGTTCGTGATGCAGGGGTGCTACATGATGCCCGCCGTCCAGACGGACATCACGGGCGTCTTCACGAACAAGTTCTCGACGGACGCCATCCGTGGCGCGGGCCGCCCGGAGGCGACCCACATGATCGAGACGGTGCTCGACCAGGCCGCCGCCGAGCTGGGCATGGACCCGGTCGAGATCCGCCGGAAGAACTTCATCCCGGCGGACGCCTTCCCGTTCGAGACGACGATCGGGGTCGTCTACGACTCCGGCAACTACCAGGGCACGCTGGACCGCCTGCTCGAGCACCTCGACCTGCCGACGTTCCGCGCCGAGCAGGAGCGCCTGCGTGGCGAGGGCATCTACCGGGGCGTCGGCTTCTCGACGTACACGGAGATCTGCGGCCTGGCGCCGTCCCGCGTCACCGGTCCCACGGGCTTCGGCCTGCAGGCCGGCGGCTGGGAGTCGGCGGTCGTCTCGGTCCACACGACCGGCGCGGTCACCGTCTACACGGGCACCTCGCCGCACGGCCAGGGGCTGGAGACGAGCTTCGCGCAGATCGTCGCCGATCGCGTGGGGACCACCCCGGACATGGTGGACGTGCTGCACGGCGACACCGCGACCGGGCCCGAAGGCCTGAACACCTACGGCTCACGGTCGCTGGCCGTGGGCGGCGAGTCGATCGCCCGCTCGGCGGAGAAGATCCAGGCGAAGGTCAAGCGGATCGTCGCCCACCAGCTCGAGGCCGACCCGGCCGACATCGAGCTGCGCGACGGGAAGTTCTCCGTCAAGGGCTCGCCGGACAAGGGCATGACCCTCGCGGAGGTCGCGGGGCAGGCCTACATCCCGTTGAACCTGCCGGAGGGCATGGAGCCCGGGCTGTCGGAGACGACGTTCTACGACCCCGACAACTTCGTGTTCCCGTTCGGCGCCCACGCGGCGATCGTCGACGTGGACGTCGAGACCGGCAAGGTCGACGTCGTGCGCTATCTCGGCGTCGACGACTGCGGCCCGGCCATCAACCCGAAGATCATCGACGGCCAGCTCCACGGTGGCATCACGCACGCCATCGGGCAGGCCCTCTACGAGCGCGTCCACTACGACGACGACGGCCAGCTGGTCACCGGCACGTTCGTGGACTACGCGCTCCCGAGCGCGGCGGAGCTCCCGTCGTTCGAGCTCGACCGGACCGAGACCCCGACGCCGACGAACACGCTCGGCGTCAAGGGTGTCGGCGAGGCCGGCACGATCGGCGCCTCGGCCGCCGTCACCAACGCCGTCATCGACGCCCTGCGCCCCGTCGGGGTCACGTGGCTGAACATGCCCCTCTCGCCGTCGCGGGTGTGGGCCGCTATCCAGGAGGCCCGCGGATGATCCCGCTGGAGTTCGAGTACCAGGCACCCGCGACGCTCGAGGAGGCCATCAGCGTCCTCGCCGGGGGCGACGAGGACGTCAAGGTGCTCGCGGGTGGGCATTCGCTCATCCCGCTCATGAAGCTGCGACTGGCGGCGCCGTCGCTGCTCGTCGACATCCGCAAGGTCCCCGGCCTGAAGGGCATCACCCGGTCCAACGGGGACGTGCAGATCGGCGCGCTGACGACGCACGCCGAGGTCGAGGCCGGCGGTCTCGGGCTGACCTCGCAGGTCGCGGGCACCATCGCCGATCCCCAGGTCCGCCACCGAGGCACGATCGGCGGCTCGCTGGCCCACGGCGATCCGGCGTCCGACCTGCCGGCGGTTCTGCTGGCGGGCGAGGGCTCGGTCGGCGTGCAGGGTCCCGGCGGGCAGCGGTCGATCGCGGCCGCCGACCTGTTCGAGGACTACCTGACGACGTCGATCTCCGAGGACGAGATCGTCACCTCGGTGACGATCCCGACGCTGGAGGGCTACGGCTACGCCTACGAGAAGTTCAACCGCCGCGCCGAGGACTGGGCGATGGTGGCCGTCGCGGTCTGGGTCAAGAACGATGGCGGTACCGTGTCTGACGTGCGCGTCGGCCTCACCAACATGGGCTCCACCCCGCTCCGGGCGACCGGGGTCGAGGAGGCGCTGCGCGGGCAGTCCGCCAGCGCGGAGGCCATCGCGAAGGCCGCCGACCTCGCGGCCGACGGCACTGAGCCTCCCGGCGATCTCAACGCCTCGCCGGACTACAAGCGCCACCTCGCGCGGGTGCTCACCCGCAGGGCGCTGACGAAGGCGGCCGGCCTGTAGTGGAGGCCGTCGCCGGAGACGTCACAGAGGCGCTGGCCGGCCAGGGCTACCTGGCCGACCGCGCTCTGGCGACGTCCTTGCGCCTCGCGCTCGCCCTCGACCAGCCGCTGCTGCTCGAGGGCGAGGCCGGTGTGGGCAAGACGGAGGTCGCGCGCGCGCTGGCCACCGCGAGGGATGCGCGGCTCATCCGGCTGCAGTGCCACGAGGGCATCGACCTGCACCACGCGGTCTACGACTGGGACTACCCCCGTCAGCTCCTCGCGATCCGGGCCGCCGAGAGCGGCGTCGAGGAGGGCGACCTGTTCTCACGGCGCTTCCTCGTGCAGCGGCCTCTGCTGGAGGCGCTGGAGCACGACGGTCCCGCCGTCCTGCTCATCGACGAGATCGACCGGGCCGACGACGAGTTCGAAGCGTTCCTGCTCGAGTTCCTCGCCGACTTCGCCGTGACGATCCCGGAGCTGGGGACGATCACCGCCCGGCACAAGCCGACGGTGATCCTGACGTCCAACCGCACGCGCGAGCTGCACGACGCGCTCAAGCGCCGGTGCCTGTACCACTGGATCGACTATCCGAACCCCGAGCGCGAGCACGAGATCGTCGTCGCACGGGTGCCCGGCGTGCCCGACGAGATCGCCTGGCGAGTCGTGAACGCCGTCGCGAAGCTCCGCGACGAGGAGCTGTACAAGTCGCCCGGCGTGGGCGAGACCATCGTGTGGGCGCGCGCGCTGCTGGCACTCGACGGCGACGGATCGCTCGAGGACACCCTCGGCGTCGCGCTCAAGGTCCACGAGGACCTCGTGCGCGTGCGCGAGCGGGGCGTTCTCGAGGGTGTGTGACGGACTTCGTCCGTCACATTGGAGATATGGCGCAAAGCGCCATATCTCCGCGCATCTGGCTTCCATGAGAGCAACTGCACCTACTCCCACGCCCCGGCTGCAGGCGCTCGTCGGCGCGCTGCGGGCGCGCGAGGTGCGCGCGGGCGTCGGGGAGCTGCTCGCCGCGCACCGCGCCATCGTGGCGGTCGACGCCACCGACCGCGAGGACGTCCGCCTCGCGCTGCGCGCCGTCTTCTGCTCGCGCCACGAGGACCTCGAGGCGTTCGACGAGGCGTTCGTCGAGGTCTTCGGCACCGGGGAGGTGCCTCGCAAGCCCAACCCGCTGGAGGAGCTCGGCGAGCTCGTCCGCGAGGCGCTGCCGCGCCACGCGCTCCCCTCCAACCGCCCCGGCGCGCAGACCGACGAGCAGCCCGATCCGGTCCCTGCCGCCTACAGCGACGTCGAGCTGCTGCGCCGCAAGGACTTCGCCGAGATGACCGACGATGAGCTTGCGGCGGCGAACCGGATCCTCGCGCGGCTGGCGCTGCGCGGCCCGACCCGCCGCTCACGCCGCATGAAGGCCTCGCGTCGCCGCGCGCACCGGCCGGACCTGCGCCGCACGCTGCGCTCGTCGCTGCGTCACGGCGGCGAGCCGCTCGAGCGCCGCTGGCGGGGCCCGACGGTCAAGCAGCGGCCGGTCGTGCTGCTGCTCGACGTCTCGGGCTCGATGACGCCGTACGCGCGGGCGATGATGCAGTACCTCCATGCGTCCGTCGCCGCGCGCCGCCGTGTCGAGGCCTTCGCCTTCGGCACCCGCCTCACGCGCATCACCCGCGAGCTCGCCGGGCGCGACCACGACGAGGCGCTGCGCCGCGCGACGGCGGCCGTCGTCGACTTCTCGGGCGGCACCCGCATCGGCGACGCGATCGCCGAGCTGAACCGCACGCACGGCCGCCGGCTCGGTCGTGGCGCGGTCGTGATCATCCTGTCGGACGGCTGGGACCGCGGGGACCCGGAGGTGCTGGGGGCGGAGATGCAGCGACTGCGCCGCAGCGCTTACCGCGTGGTGTGGCTCAACCCGCTCGCCGCGCACCCCGAGTACGCGCCGCTCACGCGCGGGATGCAGGCCGCCCTCCCCTATACCGACCACCTCCTGGCCGGCAACTCGATCGCGTCGCTGGAGGATCTCGCGACGATCCTGGAGGACCTGTGAACGACTTCGTCGTTCATTGTCGTTGGGTCGCTGGGCGACCCAACGACGGGGCCGTGAACGACTTCGTCGTTCATTGTCGTTGGGTCGCTGGGCGACCCAACGACGAGGCCGGGAGACCTGTGAACGACGGGGCCAGGCGAGTCCGATGATCGCGGGTCTCGTGCTGGCGGCCGGTGCCGGTCGCCGCTTCGGCGAGGATCCCAAGCAGCTCGCGCAGCTCGACGGCCGCCCGCTGCTGCAGCACGCGGTCGACGCGGCGGTCGCCGTCGAGGCGCTCGAGCGGGTCGTCGTGGTCCTCGGCGCGCGCGCCGAGCAGGTGCGCGAGGCCATCGACCTCGGCCGCGCGGAGCTGGTCGTCTGCGCGGAGTGGGAGGCCGGGCAGGCGGCGTCGCTGCGCTGCGGGCTGCGCGCGTTGCGCGACGTCGAGCGCATCGTCGTGACGCTCGGCGACCAGCCCTGGGTGACCAGCGAGGCCATCCGCCGGCTCGCCGCGGAGCCTGCCGGGACGCGCGCCGCATACGATGGGGTGCCGGGTCACCCGGTCGTGCTCGGCGGCGCGCTCGTCGACGCCGCCCTGGGATTGCAGGGCGACGAGGGAGCACGCGGGCTGCTGCGCGATGCGAGGACCGTGGAGTGCGGAGACGTCGCGGACAGCCGCGACGTGGACACAGTCGAAGATCTGAAGGAGATGCCCACGTGAAGCTCGAGCAGACGTTCGAGGTGGATGCGCCGCTGGAGCGCGTCTGGG
Organism: uncultured Solirubrobacterales bacterium; assembly: GCA_963837655.1. GTDB lineage: Bacteria > Actinomycetota > Thermoleophilia > Solirubrobacterales > Solirubrobacteraceae > CAVVSD01. The sequence continues at coordinate 188,088 of CAWIOK010000005.1, read as the reverse complement.
AAGCCCTCATCCACGTCGATCAGGTGGCGCCCTGCCTGCCGGGCGCCACGATCACGGAGGCGAGCGAGGACGGCGTCTACGAGGGCACGTTCTCGGCCAAGGTCGGCCCCGCGTCGGTGTCGTTCAAGGGCACGCTGAAGATGGAGACCGTCGACGAGGCGACCCACACCGCGACGATGCTGGCCAACGGCTCCAACCGCCGCGGCCAGGGCGGCGCGAAGGCGACGATCGTCTCCAAGGTGAGCCCGGGCGACGGCGGCGGGACCAAGGTCGACATCGACACGGACTACTCCATCACCGGTCCGCTGGCGCGCCTCGGGCGCGGCGGGATGATCGAGGACGTCGGCAACAGGCTGCTGCGTGAGTTCGCCACCTGCCTGGAGCAGCGCCTGGCCCACGAGGAGGCCGTCGAGGAGACGGCTCCGCCCACCGAGGCCGCTGCGGCAGCGGGCGAGTCGAACGCCTACAGCAAGACGCCTGCGCCGACGGTGGCCCCGCCCCCGCCGCCGCAGGCAAAGCCGATCGGCGGGTTCTCGCTGTTCCTCGGGGTGCTGCGCGACCGGCTGAAGCGCCTGTTCAAGCGCTGAGGCGCGAGACCTGGTGTCGTGATTCAGAAGTTCGGTTGCAGCCGGCAGGCGCGAGAACGGCGCCGCCGGGTGCCGGCGAACCTCTGAAATCACGACACTAGCCCGTGACGCGGGCGACCTCGGCGAGCGAGGTCAGGCCCTGGCGGACCTTCAGCAGACCGTCCTCGCGCAGGGTGCGCATGCCCTGTGCGACGGCGATCTGGTTCACGTCGGCCGCTGAGGCCTGGCGCACGATGAGCGAGCGGATCTCCTCGGTCACGAGCATGACCTCGAACAGGCCGACCCGGCCGCGGTAGCCGCTGCCGCGGCAGCGCGAGCAGCCGACGGGCTCGTAGACGTCGACCATGACCTCGCTGTCGGAGCCGAACGCGCTGGACGGCACCTGCGCCGGGCGGCGGCAGGACTCGCACAGCTTGCGGGCGAGCCGCTGGGCCACCACGCACTCCAGGGCCGAGGCCACGAGGTAGGGCTCGATGCCCATGTCGACGAGGCGCGGGCCTGCGGTCGGGGCGTCGTTGGTGTGCAGCGTGGAGAGCACCATGTGCCCGGTGAGAGCGGCCTCGATGGCGATGTGCGCGCTCTCGCGATCGCGCATCTCGCCGACCATCACGACGTCAGGGTCGGCCCGCATCATCGAGCGCAGGCCCCTGGCGAAGGTGAGGCCGGTGCGCTCGGACACCTGGACCTGCTTGACACCGGTCATCCGCTGCTCGACAGGGTCCTCGATCGTCATGATCGTCTTCTCCGGCGAGCGCACGATGCGCAGCGCCGCGTACAGGGAGGTCGACTTGCCGGAGCCCGTCGGGCCCGTGGTGAGCACGGCGCCGTGGGCGCGCGAGAGAGCCTTGGTGACCTTGGCCCGGTCGTCGTCGGCCATGCCGAGGTCCTCCAGGCTCAGCGCCGCGCGTCCGGAGTCCAGGATCCGCAGCACGGCGGACTCCCCGCCGACGAGCGGCACGATCGCGACGCGCAGGTCGATGCGCCGCCCGTCGACGGTGAGGCCGACGCGGCCGTCCTGCGGCAGCCGGCGCTCGGCGATGTCGAGGTCGGCCAGGATCTTCACGCGGGCGATGACCTTCTGCGCCAGCTTGCGCGGGACCCGTGCGGCGTCGGCCATGACGCCGTCGACCCGGTAGCGGACCTGCAGCTCCCCTTCGTCGGGGTCGAAGTGGATGTCGGACGCGCCCTGGTCGATGGCCTGCGCGATGACCGAGTGGACGAGCTTGACGGCCGGGACCTCGTCGTCGGAGGCGTCGCGGAAGTCCGCCTCCTCCGGCTGGTCGTCGACGAGGTCGGGCTCGGACTCCACGAGGCCCTCGTCGAGCCGGTTCAGCCGGGTGAGCAGCGCCGACAGGTCCTCGTTGGACACGACGGCGGGGTGTACCCGCCGGTCGGTGATCATCGCGATGTCGTCGATGGCGAGGACGTTGGACGGGTTGACCATCGCGACGAGCAGGCTGCCGTCGGGGCGCCAGCCGATCGGCACCGCCTCGAGCCGGCGTGCGACCGACGCGTCGATGAGGTTGGCCGCGCCCATGTCGACCTGGAAGGAGTCCAGGCGGACGTGGTCGAGTGAGAAGCGGTCGGCGATGGCACGCGCGAGCTGGTCGCTGGTGACGACGTTGGAGTCCAGGAGCACCTGGCCCATCGGGCGCCCGAGCTCGCGGCCGCGGGTCACGGCGTTCTCGACGACCTCACGCGGTGCGAATCCGAGCTCGACGATGACGTCGCCGAGGAGCCGGCCGGGCCGGGGACGCCAGGCGGGTTCGGCCGCGACGGCGGCCACTGCGGCAACGGAGGACTCGGAGAACGCGCTCATCTCACTCCGATATCGGCAGGAACCGCGGAAACTTTCACCTTCGCCCAGCGCGGGTGCGCCACTCGTCGTCCCGCGATGCTCCACACTGGTGGATGTGGATGGGATCCGACGGGCGGACTACGACGAGGACGCGGTGACCCTGGAGGTCGACGGCGAGCTGGACATGGTCTCCGGCGAGTCGCTGAAGCACGCCGTCCACGGGGTCCTCGAGCAGGGCGCGCTGAAGGTGCGCATCGACCTCACGCCCACGACGTTCGTGGACTCGGCCGGCCTGGCCGCCCTTGTCGGGGCCGCACGGGAGGTCCGTGAGCGCCGCGGGGTCCTGGAGGTGCACAGCCCGAAGGGCAGCGAGGCGCGCGTCTTCATCGAGCTGTCCGGCACACAGAGCGTCCTCGGCCTCGCCGAGGACCCTCCGCGTTAACCGGCGAGCGTCCGGTCCAGCTGGACCTCCAGCCGCGGCTCGGCGGGGTCGCCGGGCGGCGACCTGGCCAGCGAGACGTCCAGCCGGCGTCCGTCGATGACCAGCTCGCCGATCTGGTTGTCGAACCAGGGGCCGTCGCTGATGTCCCACGCGATGCGGGGCGCTGGAACGCCCGCTCGCCGCGCGAGCCGGCGCGTGATGGCGCGGACGGGCTCCGACTGGGCGACCTTCATCGCGCGGCGCTCGCGCTTGGAGAGCGGGTTGCGGAACGGCGAGCAGGTGAGCTGCGCCACGACGCTCTGCACGTCGTCGCCGGGCAGCCGGGCCTCGGCGACGTACGCGTGGTGGACGTCGCCGGAGAGCAGGACGATCGACGAGGGTGCACGCCCCCGGCGCCCGGACGCGATCTCGGTGAGGATCGCCGTCAGCCGCCGGAACGACCGGTCGAAGGCCGCCCAGTGCTCGAGGTCGAGTCCCTGCCGCAGCGACTCCGCCGCACGCGCGGCCAGCCGCCCCCATGCCCCGCCGGCGACCGCCTCGTCCCAGGCCTCGAGGTGGTGCATCCCCGGCGCGAGCAGGAACGGCAGCGACGTGCCGATGAGGAGGTGGTCGACGTCGCCCGTCAGCTCCTTGTCCAGCCAGGCCCACTCGGCCTCGTCGAGCATGTCGCGGTCCTCCGGGTCCAGGACGCGGCCCGCGCGCGAGTCCACGACGACGAGCCGCGTCGTGCCCAGGTCGCGGCGGAAGCTCCAGCGACTGGCGCTCGGCTCCACCTCCGCCCGGCGCGCGAAGTCGCGCAGGAGCTCGGTCGCGTCCTCGGTCGCCACGACCTGCGGGTAGATCTCGTCGTCACGCAGGTCGGCCGGCGAGAGGTTGCCGATGTGCTGGTAGATCCAGTACGACGCGTAGGCGCCGATGATGCGCTCCTGCCACCAGGGCTGCCTGCGGATCTCGCGCACCCACACGTCCGACGTGTTCCAGTCGTCGTGGACGTCGTGGTCGTCGAAGATCATCGTCGTGGGGAGCGTCGACAGCAGCCACCGCATGAGCGGCGTGCGCCACGCCTCCCAGTACAGGTGGCAGTACTCCTCGAAGTCCGCGACGTCGGTGAGGGGTGCGCCGTTGCGGTCGGCCGCCCGCGACTCGATGTACCGCTTCGTCGCCGGCGACACCTGGTCGGCGTAGACCTGGTCGCCGAGGAGCACGAGCAGGTCGGGCCACTCCGCGGGGTCCGATGCTCGCATGCGCACCGCAAGCGCGAGCAGCGCGTCGATCTCACGCCCCTCGTCGTCCTCGTCCTTGGTGAGCGACCACGGCGCCGCGTGAGGCGCCGCGACGCGGCAGGAGCCGAACGCGATCCGCAGCGGACCTGCGCCGCCGAGCGTGCGGATGGTGCTCTCAGGGCCCGGGGCGCCCGGCTCCGGCCACGCGACCTCGCCGTCCAGCGTGATCCGGTAGGGATGTGAGGCGCCCGGCCGGAGGCCGTCGACGACGACGAGCGCGAAGTGGTGCCCGCTCACGGCGAAGGTCCGCGCGGTGCAACCGAGGATCTCGACCTCGCAGGGCCGATCCGCCTCGATCCACACGGTCGCGTCGCGTTCCCCGACGTGGCGCAGGAGCGGGCCGAGGAGCAGTTGGGGCGGCGTCATGGGCCGTGCACGTTCCCAGAACGAGAGAAGCCGCGGCCGGTGGCCGCGGCTTCCGCGAAACTCGGTGTGCGCCGAGCCGCTACAGCTGGGTGACGTCGACGGCCTTGGGGCCCTTGTCCCCCTGCTCGGCCGTGTACGTGACCTTCGAACCCTCGGCCAGCGACTTGAAGCCGCTGCCGTTGATGCCCGTGTGGTGGACGAAGAGGTCCTTCCCGGGCTCGTCCGGCGTGATGAAGCCGAACCCCTTGTCGTCGTTGAACCACTTCACGGTGCCTGTAGCCATGTTTCCTCCACGGCGATTTCCTGTGACTGCGGACGCGGAGGTGCTGGTGAGGCAACGACTGCGGCGCGGCCCAAATGGCGTGTCGAGCATGGCGCCCGACCTGATCAGGCGGGCAAAATAGCAAGTACCGCAGCGAAGGGAAACCCCGGCTAGACCACGCGGAGGAAGGCAGTCACGGCTGCCGCCGCCACGACGCACCCGACGATCGAGCCGGTGCGCCACGCGACGAGCGCTCCGGCAGCGACGCCGAACGTCTCCGGGCCGACCGCGAGGTGCTTGCCCTCGGTCAGCGCCTGGGTGACCACGAGGGCCGCGAACAGGGCCGGGGCGAGGACCATGATCACGCTGCGGAAGGCGATCGGCATCTCGCGTCCGCCGAGCGCGACGGGCCCCGCCGCCTTGATGATGAACGTGATCACCGCGCACCCCGCGATGAGCACGACCGTGCCGCTCACGAACCTCCCTCCGCGCGCAGCACGTCGGCCGTCTCCTGGCGCGCGCGCTGCGTGAGCCCCGCCAGCGCGGCGAGGCTGGCGGCGAGGATCGGGACGCCCGCCGGCGCGATCGGCACGAGCACGAGCGCGATGAGCGCACCGGCTGCGGCCACTCCGCGCGCGCGTCCGTTGTCGAGCTCCTTGATCAGCAGTGCGGCGAAGAACGCGGGGTAGACGGCGTCGAGGCCGAAGCGGTCGGTGTCGCCGAGCACGCCGCCGCCGAACGCGCCGATGATGGTCCCCCCGACCCAGAACACGTACTGGATCGCCGTGGAGCCGAACAGCAGCGCCCGATCGAACGTCCCGTCGCCGCGCGCCGCGATCGCCCATGACGCGTCGACGGTCGCCTGGCCCTGCAACGCGCGCCACAGCGGCCCGCCGGGCAGCGACGGCGCCAGCGCGATGCTCATCGCCAGGAAGCGGGAGTTCATGAGCGCCGCGGCGACGATCGCGGCGCCGACCGCGCCGCCACCGCCGACGATCGCCAGCGCAGCGAACTGCGCGGACCCGGCGAAGACGATCGTGGACATGATGATCGCCGCGGCCCGCGAGAACCCGATGTCGGTCGAGACGACGCCGAAGGAGACCGCGAGGAGCCCGCCGGCGATCGCGAACGGGAAGCCGGCGCGCACACCCGCCACGAGCCCGGCGCGTCCGACACCGGCGCCTTCGGGCACCGGTCGTGGGAGCGCCTGCTCGAGCATCCCCCGAGGCTAGGACAGGGTCTAGCCGACCTGCTCGGTCGGGCGGATGAGCAGCTCGTTGACGGCCACGCGGCGGCGCCGGGTGACGATGTAGGTGATCGCGTCCGCGATGTCCTCGGACTCCAGGCGCTCCACGCCCGCGAACCGTTGCTCGGCGTGCGAGCGGACCTCGGGGCGCACGTGCTCGAGCAGCTCCGTCGCGACCGCGCCCGGCTCGACGAGCGACACCCGCACGTGGCGGTCGGTGACCTCCTGGCGCAGCGCCTCGCTGAACGCGCCGACGGCGTGCTTGGTCGCCTGGTACACGCCGCCGCCCGCCGCGACGCGGCGTCCGGCGACGGAGGAGACGTTCACGAGATCGGCGACGTTGCGCGGCCCCTGGCCGGCGGCCTCCAGGAGATGCGGGAGCGCTGCGTGCGCGACGCGCATGAGCGCCGTGACGTTGAGGTCGAACATCCGATCCCACTCATCGGCGGGCGCGTCGACGATCGGGCCCAGGAGCATGACCCCGGCGTTGTTGACCAGCGTGTCGAGGCGCCCGAGCCTGTCGACGACCTCGGCCACCACCGCGGCGGGCTGGGCCGGATCGGTGACGTCCGCCTCGATCGCGATCGCGGTCCCGCCGCCACGCCCGATCTCCGCCGCGAGGTTGCGCAGCCGGTCGCCGCGGCGGGCGACGAGCGCGACCGCCGCGCCCTCCGCGGCGAGCGCGAGGCCCGTCGCCTCGCCGATCCCGCTGCTGGCGCCGGTCACGAGCGCGGCCGTACCGTCGAGCCTGCCTGGCATGCAGATCCCCCTGGTCGTGGAGCGGGCGACGCTAGCGCGTGGGTGACGCGCGCACGGACCACATGTCGCCCTGGCTGACCGTCCCCCATGCCGCGAGGGCGCGCCCGTCGGACAGCAGCGTCCCGACGACGCCACCGGGCTGGGCCTCGGGGCCGACCGGCGCGGCGACCTCCTCGCCACCACTCGCACGGATCGTGAGGCCGGTCGGGGAGGACGAGTCGCTCCCGCGCGCGCCGGCGAGCATGAGCACGTACGCCGGGCCGGAGGGGTCGACGACGAAGTCCGACAGCACCGTGTCGATCCCCGGCTGCGACGGCGTCGTGACGCCGATGAGGCTCTGGGACGGGTTGTTCGCCGCGCCCTTGACCTGTGCCTGGCGAACCACGAAGCGCCCGTTCTCGTATCCGGTCCACGCGACGAGCGCCCGGCCCTGGGCCCCGTACGCGACGCGCACACCGGCCTCCGAGACGTAGCGGCCGTCGCCGACGGCCGGGATCGCGCCCAGCCGCGTCGTCGTGAAGGGGGAGCCGTCGCGCGCCTGGGCGACCCAGGCGACGCCGGCGGAGGGCTGCGCCTCGGACACGGCCTGCGCCAGCCAGCCCACGAGCTGCGCACGATGCAGGCTCAGCACGGCCGAGGGGGCGAGGTGCTGCCCGCGGATCGCGGGGCCGACACGCCGGCGCGGCCGGACGGTCCCGCCCGCCGTGCGGATCCTGGCGTACAGGGTGCTCGCCTGCGTCCAGACGGCCATGGCGTCGCCACGGCCGTTGATGGCCGCGGCGACCTGAGGCAGCGGTCCGGAGCCGTCCGCGAGCTGCGTGGAACGGAAGGTCGACGTGCCCGCCGGGCGGACCGCGAGGTAGACGAGCACCTTCGTGCAGGCAGCGTCGCGGCAGACCGGGTAGACGATCGCGGCGTCCCCCTTGGCGTTGACGGCCATCGTCGCCCGCGCGGCGTGCATCGTGGACGGGCCGAGCCCGCGCGGAGCGTCCAGCGACGCCCCGGTCTTCGCGATGCGGCCGAACGCGAAGGTCGCCTGCGACGAGGAGCGGGCGAAGCGGATCCCGGTCCCGATGATGCGCGTCTGCGCATAGGGCAGGACGCGACCGTTGCCCGGACCCATGGCGACGTTCGGCGGCGTCAGCCGACCCGGATCGGAGAACGCGCCGCCGGCGAAGACGCTCGCGACGGTGTGCGGCCCGATGTCGGGGCTCGCGCCCCCGGTGTCGGCCACCGCGATCGCCATTGCACTCGTGTTCGCGGCCAGGCCGGGCGCGGTCGGCAGCGGCGGCGTGGTGGTCTGGGCGCGGATCGGCGCGGGCAGCGACCACGGGTCGGCCGCAGAGGCGCTCGCCGGGACGGCGAGGACGACGGCTGCGACGACGATGAGACGAGACAGGTTGCGCATGGCATCCGTGGGAACGGCCGGCGGGTGCCGCAGGTTGCGCTCACCTCAGTGCATGCTCGACCAGCGCGCGACCCGCCGGGCTCGCCGCACCGCCCGCCCGCCACGCCAGCGCCAGGGCGCCGCGCAGCTCGGGCCGCACGATCGGCACGGCGTGCAGCGCATCCGCGTGCCCCGCGGCGAGCGACGCAGGCACGATCGCGACACCCAGCCCGCGCGCGGCCAGGCGAGCGAGGACGCCGGGATCGCCGGCCTCCAATGCGATCCGGGGGGCGAAGCCCGCGGCGGCGCAGGCGTCGTCGAGCAGGAGTCGCAGCCCGGTGCCCCGCGGCAGGCTGATCAGCGGCAGGTCACGCAGTGCGCGCACGGTGATCGACGCGCGCCCCGCGAGCGCATGGTCGTGGCCGACCGCGATGACCAGCGCGTCCTCGGTCACGACGCGCGTCTGGAGTCCGTCGACGTCGGTCGCGGGCAGCGAGACGAGCGCGAGGTCGATCGTCCCGTCGCGCAACCCCGCGACGAGGACGTCGGTGCTCGCCTCGGTCAGCGCGATCTCGACGCCAGGGTGCTCCTCGCGGAAGTCGCCGAGCAGCGTGGGGACGTCGGGCTGCGTGTACGAGGTGACGACGCCCATCGCGACGCGCCCCTGCACGAGCCCCGCGTGGTCCTCCACCGCGTGGCGCACGGCGGCGACTGCGGCCAGCGCTGCCCGCGCGTGCGGGAGCACCGCCGCGCCGACCGCGGTCGGGCGCACGCCGCCGGTGCGGTCCAGCAGCTCGAGGCCCAGCTCGCGCTCCAGCCGCCGGATCTGCGCGCTCACCCCCGGCTGGGCGACGTGCAAGCGCGCCGCGGCGCGCGTGAAGCTCGCGTCGTCGGCCACGGCGACGAGGTACTCGAGCTGACGCAGTTCCATAACGAATCATGCTACGGATGAGCACGGACATGTCTGTGACTTCTCGATCCCGCACGGGCAGCATGAGCACATGACCATCCGTGAGAAGGCACAGACCCCCGAGGACATCACGCGGCTCTTCGTCGAGCGCGCGAACGCCGGCGACGCCGAGGGGCTCGCCGAGCTCTACGAGCCCGAGGCCGTCATGGGCTTCCCGCCCGGCCAGGAGACGGTGGGCCGCGACGCGATCCGGACCGTCATGGAGGCGATGCTCGAGCACGGCCCGGCCGAGTTCCCGCACGAGGAGCCGCTGGCGACGCTGCGCATCGGCGACCTGGCCCTGACGGCGACGAAGCCGCAGGACGGAACCGGCGGCCGCGCGCAGGTCGTGCGCCGGCAGGCCGACGGCACCTGGCTGCGGATCCTGGACCGGCCGGAGGCCGGCGGCTCCTAGCCCTCGATGGCCTCGACCGCGGTGCGCTCGAACCCGAGCACGTGCTCGCGCATCACCGTCTCCGCGCGTTCGCCGTCGCCGGACAGCAGCGCATCGAGGAGCACGGCAGGCGGGTGCACCGCACGGGGCGGCGACGGGACCCGGGCGAGCACGAGATGCCACACGCGCAGCGACAGCGCCCAATAGCCATCGAGCGTCGCCTCGAGATACGGGTTGCCCGACGCGCGCCAGGCGAACCGGTGGATGCGCTCGTCGAGGAGCATGATCGCCGCCGTGTCCTGCACCGGCACCTCCGCGAGCCCGGCGGCCAACAGCGACGCGTGGTCGCGCAGCTCCTCCGGCATCCGCTCGGCCGCCAGCCTGGCCGCATGCGCCTCGAGCGCCGCCCGCACCTCGACGCACCGGGCGATGTCCTGCGCCTCCACCGCGGTCACGATCGTCGCGCGCCGAGGACGGACCTCGACGAGGTGCTCGAGCGCGAGGCGCTTGACGGCCTCGCGCAGCGGTGTGCGTCCCAGGCTCATCTCGAGCATGAGCTCGTCCTCGCGCAGCGCCGTGCCCGGCGGCAGCCGCAGGTCCACGATCCGGTCGCGCAGCCCGGCGTACGCGCGGTCGGCGAGTTGCTCGTTGGTGCGCCGGGTCTGACCGACCGTCATCGCACTGATCTATCAGGCGGCGGCCCTCGCTGGCGCCGGGCCGCTCTACGATCGGGCGATCCTCCTGGCGCAGCTCACCGACCTGCACCTGCGTGTGGGCCCCGACGACCTCGGCGCGGCGCGAGCGCTCGAGACCGCCGTGGCCGCCCTCCTCGCGCTGGATCCGCGGCCCGATGCCGTGCTCGTCACGGGCGATCTGACCGACGACGGTGATCCCCGGTCCTATGCACGCGTCCGTGAGCTGCTCGCGCCGCTCCCCGTCCCGGTCCACCCGATCCCCGGCAACCACGACGACCGCGATGCGCTGCGCGAGGCGTTCTCCGACCACCCCGGGATCGCGGCCACGGACGGGTTCGTCCAGTACGCCGCGCAGTGCGACGGCGCGCGCGTGCTGCTCTGCGACACGCTGACGCCGGGCAGCGACGGCGGGCGCCTGGACGAGGAGCGCCGCGCCTGGCTCGCGGGCGCGCTGGACGCCGGCACCCCGACGCTGCTCGCCATGCACCACCCGCCGATCCTCACCGGGATCCCCACGTTCGACGAGATCGGCCTCCCTGCCGACGACCGCGCCGCGCTCGCCGAGCTGCTAGGCGGCCGGCCCAACGTGCTGCGCGTCGCCTGCGGTCACATCCATCGGACCATCACCGGCACCATGGGCGGCGTGCCGGTGGTCGTCGCTCCGAGCGCGTGGCGCCAGGCGATGCTCGATCTGCGGCCCGACGCGCCGATCGTCACCGGCGACGACCCGCCCGGCTACGCGCTGCACCGCCGCACGGGCGACGGCGCCCTGGTGACGCACACCGCCGTCGCGCGCTGACCCGCCGCTCCGTCCTCCAGCGCGCCTGTCACGATCATGAGCAGATCGGTCGACAACACGGCCCGCAGTATCGTCGCAACCGCAGTGGGAGAGGAGCGCGACATCACGGTGCTCGTCGACGGGGCACGGACCCCGATCGGCCGTTACGGTCGTGCGCTGGCGGGCGTCGACCCGATCGACCTCGGCGCCCACGCCGTCCGCGAGACGCTCGGACGCTGCCCCGGCCTCGTCCCCGATCACATCCTCCTGGGCAACGTCCTGCAGGCCGCCAACGGCCAGAACCCCGCGCGGCAGGCGGCGATCCGCGGCGGGCTCGCGCGGACGACGCCGGGCACGACGATCAACGACGTCTGCCTCGCGAGCATGACCACGGTCGCCCTCGCCGCAGGGATGGTCCGACAGGGCGAGGCCGACTGCGTGCTCGTCGGCGGCTTCGACTCCATGAGCCGCGCGCCGCACGCGGTGCAGCGCACGCCGGGCGCCCCGCCGTTGGACCTCATGGTCCACGACGGCCTGTACTGCTCCATCAGCGACGTCGGGATGGGCGAGCTGTCCGACGCCGAGAACGCGCGCCTGGAGGTCACGCGCGCCGCGCAGGACATGCTCGCGCTGCGCTCGCACGAGCGCGCCGCGGCCGCGACCGCCGAGGGGCGGCTGGCCGACGAGATCACTCCGCTGCCCCAGCTCGCCCAGGACGAGGGCATCCGGACGGACACATCACTGGAGAAGCTGGCCGCGCTCGCGCCCGCGTTCGGCGACGACGGAACGATCACCGCGGGCAACGCGTCGCAGATGTCCGACGGCGGCGCGGCGGGCATCGTGACCACGCTGGGACGGGCGCGCGCCGAGGGCCTGGAACCGCTTGCCGAGGTCGTCGGCCGCGCGATCATCGCCGGCCCCGACTCCAGCCTGCACCTGCGCCCGGCGGAGGCGTCCGAGGTGCTGCTCGCCCGCCATGGCCTGCGGCCCGCCGACGTCGACCTGTGGGAGATCAACGAGGCGTTCGCGGGCGTCGTCGTCGCGTCGTGCGCGGCGCTCGGCATCGACCCCGAGCGGGTGAACGTCAACGGCGGTGCCGTCGCCGTCGGACATCCGCTGGCGGCGTCCGGCATGCGGCTCGTGCTGACGCTCGCCTACGAGATGCGCCGCCGCGGCGCCGAAGTGGGTGTGGCCACGCTCTGTGGTGGCGGCGGTCAGGGAGAGGCGTTGCTTCTTCGCAGGTAGCCTGTCGTTCCGTCACGACGTCGACCGGGAGGAGACGACATGGCGGGGACCATCCCTGTCCCGGAACCGGGGCTCACGCAGGAGCAGATCATCCAGCGCGCCCGGGCCATGGTGCCGACGCTGCGCGCCCGTCAGGAGGAGGCCGAGGAGCTGGGTCGCCTGCCCGACGCGACCAGCCGCGAGTTCATCGACGCCGGCTTCTACCGCATCCTCCAGCCGCGGCGGTTCGGTGGCTACGAGTTCGACCTGCCGACGTTCTCGCGGGTCGCGATCCAGCTCGCCCGCGGCTGCCCGTCCAGCGGCTGGGCGTTCACACTCACGGCGGGCCATGCGCACCTGCTCGCCTCCTACTTCTCCGAGGAGGCCCAGATCGACATCGCGGGGGACGCCGGCGACATCCGCGTGCCCGGTCGCTTCCGCCCCGGCATCGCAGTGGAGGTCGACGGGGGCTATCGCGTGACGGGGACGTTCGACTACGTCTCCGGGTGCGACTCCGCCACCTACCTGACGTTCGGCTTCGCGCTCGACGATGACCTCGGCGCGGGCGAGCTGGCGACGGACGTCATCACGCTCATCCCGTTCGAGCAGGTCGAGATCGTCCACAACTGGGACGTCCTCGGTCTGCGCGGCACGGGGTCCAACCGGGTGATCGTCGACGACGTCTTCGTGCCGTCGCACATGACGATCCACTCGTTCTTCGATCCGCAGGCCCCGCCCTTCCCGGGCCGCACCGTCCACCCGAACCCGATGTACCGGCGCGGCAGCCTCGCGGGCCTCGTGTTCGCGGAGACGTGCTCGGTCGCGATCGGCGCGGCGCGCGGCGTGCTCGACCTCTTCGAGGAGAGCATGCGCAAGCGCAAGACCACGGTGCTGCCGCTCGTGCCGATGACCGAGCACGCGCAGTACCCCCGGTTCTACGGCGAGGCCGTGCAGGGCATCGAGGTCGCCGAGGCCGCGCTCCTGCAGACGAACGCGGACTACATGGCGGAGGCCCGGCGCGCCGACGACGAGGACCGCGACTTCGATGCGGACCTCGACCGCCGGCTCCAGCTGCGGATGCAGCTCTGCGCGAAGATGGCCTACGACGCTGTCCTGCTCATGATGCGCGTGAACGGGTCGGCCGGGATGCGGACCGGGGCGATGTGGCAGCGCTACCTGCGCGACATGAACGTGCTCATGACGCACAACACGGTCCAGCCCGAGCTCGTCGCCGACTTCTACGGCCGCCTGCACTTCGGGCTGCTGCCCCATGGCGCGGAGGCGCTCGTTCCCCAGGCCCGGTGATCGGGGAACCTCCCACCCATCCCCTATCCTTGTCCTGACAAGCACAATGGCCGCGGAGCCCGACACCACAGCAGAGGCATGCGCCTACGTCGTAGGCGAGGATGGGCTCTCGCGCTGGTCGGACACCCACGCAGACGCGTGGATCGGGCTCCTCGAGACGCACCGCAGGCTGACTCGCGCGCTCGACGCCGAGCTCGAGGCCGCCTACGGCCTGAGCCTGAGCGCGCTGGAGATCCTGGGGCGTCTGGCCGCGTCGCCTGAGCGGCGACTGCGGCTGTCGGTCGTCGCCGAGGAGACCGGGCTGAGCCTGAGCCGGGTGTCCCGGATCGTCGACGTCCTGGAGCGACGCGAGCTGGTGACCCGCCGGCCGTGCCCTTCCGACGCTCGCGCGGTGAACGCGCACCTCACGAAGGAGGGGCTCGACCTCGCCCGTGCGGCGCAGGCGGCCCACCACGCGGCCGTCCAGGAGCGCTTCTTCGATCACCTCGGACCCGACGAGATCGCGGTGCTCTCCGAGGTGTTCAGCCGGTTCGCGCCGCGCGCCGCCGCCGCGTGCGACGCGACGCGCGACGTCGCCTGATCTGCGCCCTGGGCCCCGGTAGCCTGCGCGGGTGAGCGTCCTGGCCGGGTTCGAGCTGACGTTGGGAGGAGACGACTTCCTCGACCCCGCCTCGCAGCGCGCGGGCCCGGTCCTCCTGGGCACGCTGCTCGTGTCGTTGCTCTTCATCCGCACAAGCGCGCGGCTCATGCGCAGCCCGAAGGTGACGTGGTGGCCGGGCAGCATCACGACCGAGGGCGGCCTGCACGTCTATCACCTCGTGCCCGGCATCGTGCTGATGCTCCTCACCGGGTTCGTGCTCTCGCTGCAGCCCTCGCGAAGCCCGACTCGCCGTGGGGGCGGCGCCTCTACGGCCCGGGCAGCCGCAAGCGGCGGCGCTCCGAGCAGCGCTTCGCGCGCTACACGGAGCGCTACCGCCGATTCCAGGAGCGGATCGCCGGCGCCCCCACGGCCCCCTGAGAGATCAACCCGTCATGCGGTCGCCGGGGCGCCCACAGCCGCGTAGACGGCCTGCTCGAACCCGACCAGCAGCTCGATGACGCCGGCGTCGAAGAACGGCAGCACCTGCGTGAGCAGCACTGCGCCCACACCGGCCGCGCGGTCGACCCAGAAGTACGAGTTGAACAGGCCCGCCCAGTCGCCGGTCCCCGCGTGGCGCATGCCGTCGAGGTCCACGGAGGTGATGTGGAAGCCCAGACCCCATGTCTGCGGGAAGGGCAGCGCGTCGAACTCGTTCACCAGCTCGGGCTCGGTGGAGATCGTCCGGTCCGGCAGCGGCGCCCCGGCGAGCTGGTCGGAGAACGCGAGGTCGAGCGTCTCCGTGCGCAGCGCCGGCGCACCCCCCGCGAGCAGCATCGCGACGAAGCGCGCGTAGTCGCGACCCGTGCCGTAGGACCCGTGGCCCGCGGCCCAGAACTCGGGGTTTGCCGGGATGTCGTGCGGCGAGTGCGCGAGGCTGCCGTCGGCCTGGCGCTGCCACACCGGCATGAGCCGGCCCTGCTGCTCGGCGCTGGGAGTGAAGGACGTGTCGGTCATGCCCAGCGGCGCCCAGATGCGCTCCTGGAGAACCTCGTCGAGGCCCTTGCCGGCGACCTTCTCCACGACCTGGCCGAGCCAGTCGGTGTTGATGCCGTAGTTCCACACGGTGCCCGGGTCGAAGAGCAGCGGCGTGTGCAGCGACGCGCGCAGGCCCGAGAACGGCGTCGGGACGCCGGTGACCTCGTGGTAGCGCTTGAGGTCGGGGCTGCCGAACCAGTACCCGTGCCCGGCCGTGTGCGTCATGAGCTGGCGGACGGTCGCCTGGGTCGCGGGTGGACGCAGCCGCGGCGTGTCGCCGTCGAAGCCCTCCAGGACCTGCAGCTCGCCGAACTCGGGCAGCACGCTTGCCACCGGCTGGTCGAGCTCGAGGCGGCCCTCCTCGACGAGCGCGAGCGCGGCGACGGTCGCCATCGCCTTCGTCATCGAGGCGAAGCGGAACATCGTGTCCGGCGTCGCGTCGCCGGCCGCGCCTTCGTACAACACGCCGTCCGGGCCCGTGACGACCGCGACGACGCCGGGGACAGCCCCCGCGGCGGCGCTCGCGGACAGTAGCTCGTCGATCCCTGCGAAGCGGCTCATGCGTTCTCCCCCGAGGCCGATGTCGAGCGAGGGAGCCTACGCCTCGGCGATCAGGGCCTCCACGTCGAACTCGTCGTCCAGCGCGCCCGCGACATGCCCGTCGCCATCGCGCGGCCACTCGTCCATGGGGCGGTCCCACGCAAGCTCGAGGTCGTTGCCGTCCGGGTCGGTGATGTAGATCGCCAGGTGCGTGCCGTGGTCGGCGATCTGGCGCAACGGCCAGTCGACGGCCTTGAGGCGCCGTGCCGCATCCGCCAGGCCCGCCCGCGTCGGGTAGTTGAGCGCGACGTGGTGCAGGCCGGCGACGCCGTCCGGGGTCGGCCCGCCGCCCGCGGACTTCCAGGTGTTGAAGCCGAGGTGGTGGTGGTAGCCGCCCGCGGACAGGAACAGGATGTCGCCGGTCGTGCCCCAGCCGGGGACGTCGCGCGCCTCGGTGACGATGTCGAACCCCAGCACGCCGACGTAGAAGTCGCGGATCCGGTCGATGTCGGCGGTGCGCAGGTGCACGTGGCCGACCCGCACGCCCGGATCGATGGGGTCGGGCGCGGTCGCGACCGGCACGATGCTGCCCTGCGGTCCGCTCATGCGGGTTCCTCCTTGGTGATGACGACGGCGATGCCGGAAGGATCGCGCGCGAGCAGCCCCTCCGCACGCGGCTCGACAACGGCGCCGATCGCCTGCAGGCGCTCTCCGACGGCCGCGAGGTCGCCGGCCGCGGGGAGGACGAGCGTCCAGTGCCGGAGGCCGACGGTCCCGTCCGGGTGCGCGGGGATGCCCTGCCCGCGCCACACGTTGAACCCCACGTGATGGTGGTAGCCCCCGGCGGAGACGAACACCGCCGTCCCGAGGTCGGCCATGACGTCGAAGCCGAGCCCGTCGCGGTAGAAGCGCGTCGCCGCGGCGGTGTCACCCACGTGCAGGTGCACGTGACCCACGGTCACCCCCTCCGCGGTGGCGGCCGGCTGCTCGCCCGCGACGACCCCGAGGAGGTCCTGCACGTCGAGGGGCTGGACGCCCTCGGAGAGCTGCTCCTCGTAGCTGGGCCAGACGGAGCGGTCGCGGTCCCATGCGAGCTCGAGCCCGTTGCCGTCCGGATCAGCGAGGTAGATCGCCTCGTGCGTGCCGTGGTCGGAGGCGCCCTGGATCGGGGCCTGCGTCATCGCGATGCGCACGCCGACCCGCGCCAGCTCTGCGCGCGTGTCGAACCGCAGTGCGACGTGGTAGAGACCCGCGTGGCGGCCGGCCGGGCGCGCGCCGCGCTCCTCGCGGAGCACGAGCGCGTCCTGGCCGCCGGTGCCGAGGACGGCCTCGGCGTCGTCGCGACGGTGCACGCGGAGCCCGAGCACCCTCTCGTAGAAGACCAGGGACCGCTCCAGGTCGGTCACCGTCAGATGGACGGCCCCGAGGCGCGTCGCGTCGGGCAGACGCGCAGCGGCTGGCGCGGAGGGGGTGAGGACGTCGCGTGCATCCATGGCTATGCCTGCTTGACCGCCGAGATGTCGAGGGCGAGCTTGACCTTGTCGGAAACGAGCAGGTTGCCGCTGCCCAGCGCCTGGTTGAAGGTCATGCCGAAGTCGCCGCGGTTGATCTGACCTGTGACCTCCAGCCCGACCCGCTGGTTGCCCCATGGGTCGACGTCGACGCCCTGCACCTCGGCCTTCAGGTGCACCTCGCGGGTGACGCCGTGGATGGTGAGGTCACCGGTGATGCTGAACTCGTCGTCGCCGTCGGCCTCGATGCCGGTCGACGTGAAGGTGAGCTCGGGATGCTCCTCCGCGTGGAAGAAGTCGGGCGAGCGGAGATGGTCGTCGCGCTGCTGCTCGTTGGTGTCCACCGAAGCGGTCGTCACGGAGCCGGACGCCGTGATGTCGTCGCCGACCTCGAGGGTTCCGCTGAACTCGCCGAACACGCCGCGCACGGTAGCGATGCCCATGTGCTTGACGGAGAAGCCGACCTTCGAGTGGGCCGGATCGACCGTCCAGGTGCCGGTGGGGACGACGGTGCTGGTGACGCTCATTCGTGAACTCCTGTGTCGCGAGATTTTGTTGCTAGCGCAAGCATATCAGAATGCTTGCCACAGCAATCAAAGCCCGTGTTGGGTGCCAACATCGCCGGCGCGGACGCGGCCGCGCGGCGACACGATTGCCCCGGAATGCGCGAAGGCCACGATCTGCCCACGCCATTCGGCGTGAGCCTGACCCCCGACCGCGAGCGTCTCGTCGTCGCCGCGCGCGGCGAGCTCGACCTCGAGACCGCCGACGAGATGGCCTCGGTGCTGCTCGAGCAGTTCGACAACGGCTTCGTGCACGTCGTCGCCGATCTGCGCGGGCTCACCTTCATCGACTCGAGCGGCATCCGGACGTTGTGGCAGGCCCATCAGCGCGCGGAGCGCGGGGGCGCGCGTCTGTCCATCATCACCGGAGACGGGCACGTGAGCAGGGCGCTGGACCTGACCGGCCTGCTGGACCTCATGTACCGCGTGGAGCGGTGACATGGCGCTCTACCGGGGTAGGTCCTTCCTTATGCCCGACCCTGCACGCATCCGACTGCTCGACGCCGACGCCGACATCGGTCGCTACCTGACGGCCGACGAGCGCGAGGCGGCCGAGGCGCTCACCGTGCCGTGCGTGACGCTCGAGCCGGGACACGTCGACGTCGGCGCGGTGATCGAGCGCAACGCGTGCTTCGGCGCGTTCGTCCTCGACGGGATGCTCGTCGCGCACCTCCGTGTCGGCGAGCAGGCAGGAATGCGGATCCTCGGACCCGGCGACGTCGTCTCGACCGGCACGGTCCCGGCCTCGATGCTGCTCGTCGACTCCGGTTGCCGCGCCGTCGTGCGGACGCGGCTTGCGATGCTCGGCAAGGACGTCCTCGTCGGAGCGCACCGCTGGCCGCGGCTCATCGCCGGCCTGCACGCGCGGACGGCCGAGCAGATCGAACGCGTGTCCGTGCAGCTGGCGATCTGCCAGCTCCCGCGGGTCGAGGACCGCCTTCTCGCGCTGTTCTGGCTCCTCGCCGAGTCGTGGGGACGGGTGACGACGAGCGGGACCGTGCTGCCGCTGGCGTTGACGCACGAGACGCTCGGCGCGCTGATCGGGGCCCGCCGGCCGACCGTCACGCTTGCGCTCGGCGAGCTCGCCGCTCGCGGCGCGGTGCTGCGGCAGGGACGTGCATGGCTGCTGGTCGAGCCGCCCGCCCGGCCGACCCGTGACGTCGACGAGCCGCATGCGCCGAGCATCGTCCGCGAGATCCCCCCGACGTGGGGCATCCGCGAGGCCACCGACATCCAGCACGACGTCCGGCGCGAGATGGTCGCCACGGTGGCACGGCTGCACGAGCAGCACCGTGTACAGGCGGAGACGGTCCGGTCCGGGCTCGAGCGGTTGCGCGCGGCCCGCGAGCGCAGCATCGAGATCCGGGAGAGCGTCCGCGCGACGCGCGGCGTCAGGCCGCCTCGGGCTCCATCATCAGGATGATTCCGGTCACCACGCCGTCGTTGAGCGGCGAGAGCGGCAGGCAGCTGACGCTGCAGCGGATCGGCCTGCCGCGCCGGTTGACGGCGTCCAGCGTGATCTGCTGACGCTCCTCGGTGCCCTTGAGGCACGCGAGGAGCAGCGGCCGCAGCTGCTCGACGGGGAGGCCGATGTCGACCCCGAGCAGGTGCTGGCCCTCGACCTCCTCCGCGCTGAGCCCCCACAGCTCGTGCGACTGCCCGTTCCAGAGCTGGACCTGCAGCCGCCGGTCGAGCACGGCGACGGCGAGCCCGATCGTCGTCAGGATCGTCTCCAGGAACGCGTTGACGTCGTTGAGCTCGAAGGTCCGCTGGCGGAGCTCTTCGTTCATCGTCTCGAGCTCCTCGTTGGTCGACTGGAGCTCCTCGTTCATCGTCTCGAGCTCCTCGTTGGTCGACTGGAGCTCCTCGTTGGTCGTCTCGAGCTCCTCGTTGGTCGACTGGAGCTCCTCGTTGGTCGTCTCCAGCTCCTCGACGGTCGACTGCAGCTCCTCGTGCGCCTGCGCGAGGTCGCGCCTGGACTCCGTCAGCTCGTTCTCGAGCTGGAAGACGTCCGTGGCGTCCTCGTAGGTGATCGCGATCCCGATGAGCCCCGCGTCGGACAGGATCGGGGCCAGGCGGACGTCGAGCATGCGCTCGCGGCCGGACACCGAGCGCCACCGGACGCCCTCCACAGTGATCGGCCGGCGCTCGTCGCCGACGCGCTCGATCCGCCCGCGCAGCTCGATCGGGCGGTAGGAGAGGTCGAGGTCGTGGACGTCGCGGCCGATGTCCTTCGCGGTGAGGCCGAGCATCCGGCGCGCGTGGTCGTTGGCCATCGCCACGACGCCGTCGAGGCCGACGACCACCTGGGCGCCCGGGGTGAGGTCGTACGCGTGCTCGCGCAGCGTGTCGGCCACCGTCGTCGCGGCGCCGTTGGCGAGATCGGTCGCCATGACCCGGACGCGGTCGCGCATGGTCGACCGCACGACCTTGCGGAAGATGCGCCGCTTGACGTCCGTGGGGCGGAACAGGTCGGCGTGCGTGATGAGCATCTCGGACTTGCCGAGCACGAGGATGCCCTCGTCGTCGAGCGCGAAGTTGAACCGCCGCAGGATCCGCGACTGGGTCTCGGCGTTGAAGTACATGAGGGTGTTGCGGCACACGAGCAGGTCGATGCGCGAGATCGGCGCGTCCTGGACGAGGTCGTTGCGCCCGAAGATCACCGCACGCCGCAGGTCGCGCCGGAACGTGTAGCGCTGGTCGGAGCGCTCGAAGAACCGCTCGAGCGCCTCGCCGGGGACGTCCTCCACCAGCCGGGCCGCGTAGGCACCGTGCCGGGCCGCGTCCAGCGCCTCCTCGTCGACGTCGGTCGCGTAGATCTTCACGCGATCCAGGAACGCCGACTCCCCCAGCGCGTTGGCGAACACCATCGCGACGGTGTAGGCCTCCTCACCGGACGCGCAGCCGGCGCTCCACACCCGGATGGACGAGTTCGGCGGGCGGGCCGCGAGCAGCTGCGGGACGACGTCGCTCGCGAGGTAGTCCCAGGTCGGCGGATCGCGGAAGAACCCGGTGACGTTGATCAGGATCGTGTTGAAGAGCGTCGCGAACTCCTCGGGATGCAGCTCGAGGTGATCGATGTAGGCCTCGTAGTGCTCGAGGCCCAGCTCGCCCACGCGCTTCGCGACGCGCCGCTCGATGGTCGACCGCTTGTAGCCGGTGAAGTCGAAGCCGCGGGTGCGCTTGACGAAGTCAAGCAGGACGTCGAGCGTCACCTCGCGGCTGTCGGCGGTCATGCGGACCGACCGGCCAGGTTCGGCTCGCCGGCGGCCTGTGCGTCGAGGCCGCGGTGTGCCGCGAGCGCGGCATGGCGCGCGACGCTGCGCACGAGATCGGCCTGATGCTGCGCCTGCTCGGCTTGGTGGCCGAACACCGCGGCGGACCGGGGGCGGCCGTTCGTGTCGGACTGCTCCGCGAGGCGCCGCAGGAGGGCGGCGCGCTCCTCCAGGCCGCGCAGTGCCTCGTGCAGCGCAGCCTCGATGACCCCGCCCTGGGCCTCCGCGAGGTCGCCGGACGAGTACGCGTGTCCGAGCCGGCAGCGCCACCGGGCGTCGCCCTCCTCGTCGCGCTCGGACAGGACGCCGCCGCACTCCGGGCACATGAGGGTCGGCCGATGCTCGAGGTGAGGCGGGGCGCCGATGCCGGTCACCAGGGCGACGATCGCATCCGCCACCCCGTGCAGCGGCGCGACGGCATCGACGCCACCGTGGGCGAGCGCGCTGCGCGGCATGCCCGGGTAGAGCGCGTCGGCGGGGTCCTGAACGACGGCCAGGCCGCCTCGGGACCTGATGGTCGCGAGGCCTGCGGAGCCGTCGTCGCGCGTTCCCGACAGCACGACGCCGACGACGCGGGTCGTCCGCGCGTGGGCCGCCGAGCGGAAGAGGGCGTCCACCGACGGACGGTGACCGTTCTCCCGCGGGCCGGTGGTGAGCCGCACCAGGCCGTCCTGAACGACGAGATGGTGGTCGGGCGGCGCGACGAGGATCCGGCCGGGATGCAGCCTGTCGCCATCCGTCGCCGAGCGGCAGGGGAGGTCGCCGGCGCGGTCCAGGATGCCGGCGAGCGCGCTGGAGCTCGTCGGCGCGATGTGCAGCACGACGCAGATCGCGGCGGGAAGGTCGGCGGGCAGCCCGGCGACCACGGTCTTGAGCGCCTCGACGCCACCTGCCGACGCGCCGATCACCACAAGATCGCGGACCTGGGTCTCTTGGTCGGCAACCCCCACAGCTACGGAGTACCCGTCTGGTTGACCCCCACGCGCGGACGGCGGCTGCTACGCCTTCGACCACTCCTTCTTGTGGATGCGCTTGGCCGCCTGGTACTCGGCGAGCGCATCCGCCGAGTCGACGTCGCCCAGGGTCGGGTGCCAGGGCACCAGGTCCTGCGCGGCGGGCACGCCGAAGCGCTTGGCGAGCACGGAGCCCAGCGCCTTGACCTTCATCTCCCCGAAGCCGGGCAGCGCCTCCAGGTTCGCGCGCAGGGCTGAGCCGTCTGCGGCATCGGTCCAGACGCGGGCGGCGTCGCCGTCGTAGGTGTCGCGGACGTACACCGCGAGGTCGTGCACCCGCTGGGCCATCGCGCCCGGGAAGCGGTGGATCGCGGGCCGCTCGCGGAACACCGGCTCGAGGTCGGCGCCGGCCACCGTCGCCGCATCGATCGCGCCGAGACGCTCGCAGAGCGCGAGCGGCCCCGAGAACGCCTTCTGCACCGACACCTGCTGATCGAGCGCGAAGCCGATCAGCAGCGCCATCGGGTCCTGCGCGATGAGCTCGTTGGCCTCATCGGATTCCGTGAAGTACAGGCGATCGGGCACGACGCGATCGTACCCCCGCGTGCCGTTTGGCCGGGTCCGGTGCGGGGGACCCAGGAAGCATGGGCGTCGAGGACCCCGACGTGCAGCACTGCGCGGTCTGCGGAGCACAGCTGACGCCGCAGGAGATGGCCGATGCCCTTGAGTCCGAAGGGCCGGCGCTCTGCGCCGTCCACGCGGCCGAGGAGCTCCCCGAGCTCGAAGAGCCGCCGCCGATGGCGTAGCGGCCTAGCGGGCGACGATCCGGGCGGCGATGCGGTCGATCAGCTCGGCCGACGTCGACAGACTCGCGAACAGGTAGCCCATGCGGTCGACCGCGGCGTCGTGCGCGGCCTCCGCCGACAGCCCACCCATCGGCTGTGACGCGCAGGCGTCGGTGACGAGGCAGACCCGCGTGCCGGTCATGCTCAGCGCGTCGACCGTGGTCTGCACGCAGATCGGCGTCGTCAGACCGCCCACGACGGCCGTGTCGAACGCCCGCCGCGCCAGTTCCGCGGACAGGTCGCTGGACAGGACGGCGCTGAAGGTCGTCTTGGGGACGAGGACGTCGCCGTCCTCCACCATCCCGTCGTAGAAGGCGGCCATCGGCGACCCCTCCGACAGCGCGTCGGCGATGCCGGGCACGAAGTCGGTGATGCGCCCGGTCGGCGGACGCTGCGACGTGTACGTCGTGTGGACGTGGATCACCGTGCCGCCGGCCGCGCGCCACGCGCGTGCCAGCGCGATGAAGTTCGCCACGGCGGCGTCGGCGTGGGGCACGGGCTCGAAGCCGTGGCCGAAGCCGCGCTGGAAGTCCACGCCGACGAGCGCCGCGGTTCCTGGATCGATCGGATAGGACACTGCGTTGGGACGTCCCACGGGCTCCGTCATGCGCGTGATGGTACGTACGTCACACTGGTGCCGTGCCCGATGCGCCACCTCTGTGGGTCGACGGCCTCACGCGCAGCTACGGCCGGCTCGTGGGCCTGGCCAAGCTCGACCTCACGCTCCAGCCCGGCGAGTGCGTCGCGCTCATCGGCGCCAACGGCAGCGGCAAGTCCACCGCCATCCGCACGATCGCCGGTCTGCTGGAGCCCAGCGGCGGCAGCGTGCGCATCTGCGGGCACGACCCGCACTCCGAGCCCGACGGCGAGGCCGCGCGGGCGGCGCTCGCGCTGGTGCCCGACACGCCGCTGCTCTACGACGACCTGACGGTCCGCCAGCACCTCGGGCTCGTGGCGCTGGCGCACGGCGTGCTCGCCCCGGACACCCCGCAGCGCATCGACGCGCTCATCGACCGGCTCGGGCTCACGGAGCGCGCGGACTTCCTCCCCACGGAGCTCTCGCGCGGCCTGAAGCAGAAGACGGGGCTGGCGTGCGCGCTCATCCGCCCGTCGCGGCTGCTCATCCTCGACGAGCCGGTGGTCGGGCTCGACCCGCCGTCGCAGACGCTGCTGCACGAGATGCTGCTCGATGCGAAGGCGGACGGGAAGGCGATCCTGCTCACGACCCACCAGATGCGCTTCGCCGACGGCATCGCCGACCGGGCGATCCTGCTGGGTGACGGGGAGGTCCTGGACCGAGGACGATGGAAGGACGTGCGCAGGCGCGCGGCGGACAAGGGCTGGCTTCCCGAGGATGCCTGACACCGCAGTCCGGCACGTGCCGGTGCGCGACGTCCGCCGCTTCTGGCAGACGGTGCTCGAGCCGCCGTCGCTCCTTCGGCGCCTGGAGCCGGCCTACTACGTCTTCATCACGCTCGCGATCGGCGGGCCGTTCGTCTACGGCACGGCGAGCCAGGGCCTCGCCGAGGTCGCCACGCCCCGTGCGATCTCGACCTGGGGGCCGTCGATCGCCCTCGTCGCCCTGCTCGCGCTCATGCGCTGGGGCGCGGTTCAGGGCCCGGTGATCTTCTCGGTGGCCGACGTCTCCCAGCTGCTGGGCGCCCCGCTGCGCAGGGCCGAGCTCGTGCTCGGCCGGCTGCTGCGCGGGATGGCAGCCGCGGCAGCGGGCGGCGCCGTCGCGGGGGCGCTGGTCGTCGTGGGGTTCGCCGGCCACGGGCGCGGCGTCGAGGCGGGCCGAGCCGCCGACCTGATCGTGTCTGCCGCACTGCTCGGGTTGCTGGGGATGGCCGGGGCCTCGCTCGTGCAGGGCTCCGCGCGGTGGGACCGGGCGACCCGCCTCGCGCGCTGGCCGGTCGTCGCCGCCGCGGCAGGGCTCGTGGTGCTCGCCTCGGGCAGTCCGACGGGACGCGACATCGCGCTCTGGTCGGGCCCGTGGGGCTGGACGGTCGCGCCGCTCGCCGGCCGTTCCGTGCTGGCCACCGTGTTGCTCGCTGCCCTCACCGGCGGTGCCCTCGCCCTCGCGCTCAGCCGTCGCGGCGCCGCAGCGACCGAGCGCCACCTCGTCCGCGCCGAGGCGCGCGAGGGCGCGGTCGCAGCGATCTACTCGATGAACGCCCGCTACGTCGGCCGCAGCTTCTCCGGCGTCGGTGCGCGGGCGGGCACGACCACCGGGAGGACGCTGCGGACGCCGCGCACGCCGCGTCTGGCCATCGCCTGGCGCGACGCCGTTGCCGCACTGAACGCGCCCCAGCGTCTCGGCGAGGCCCTCGTGCTGTCGGCCCTGGGCTGTGCGGTCTGCCTCGTGAACGCCTCGCACCCCGCCGCGGTGGCCGGCGGCGCCCTCGTGGTCTACCTGGGCGCGTCGCGGCTGCTGGAGCCGTTGCGCGCCGAGACGGACAAGCCGAGCCGGATCCGGGTGCTGCTGCGAAAGTCGCCCGGCACCGTCATGGCCGAGCACGCGATCGTTCCCGGCATCGTGGTGCTCGCGGGCGCCCTGCTCGCCGTGGCCGGCTGCGCGGTGGCGGGCGAGCTGCCCAGCCACGGCGCCACCGCGGCGCTGCTGGCGGTCGTCGCGACACCTGCGATCACGCTGTGCGCCGCGCTCAGCGGACGCCGAGGCGGACAGATCCCGCAGAGCGTCATGAACGTCACCTACGGCGACACGACGGGGATGAGCAGCTTCATCCTGGTGGCCTGGGTCATCGCCTTCCCGGTCCTCGCCGTCGCGCTCGACGCGATCCCCGTCAGCCTCGCCGCCGAGCACGGAACGCAGGTCCTGTTCGTGTGCCTGGCGCTGCTCGCGTCGGTGTCCGCGGTCCTCGTCATCGCGCTGGGCTGGGAGCGGGAGCCGGCCTAGATCGAGAGGCGGCTGGCGGGGCGAATACCCTTGCATCTGCATGAGTGTCAGGGCCCTCGAAGCGAGTGAGAAGCGGACACTCGCGATCCTGGGCCTGCCGACCGCGGCCCTCGCGCTGGCGATCACCGTCGTCACGACGTACGTCCCCGTCGCCACGAGCGAGTTCCTCGACTCGTCGGTCGTCATCGGCGGGCTCATCGCCATCGAGGGGGTCCTCGCGCTCTGGCTGCCGCTCGTCGTCGGCAGCTGGTCGGACCGGCTGAGCACCTCGATCGGCGGGCGGCTGCCGTTCCTGGTCGTCGCGACGCCGATCGCATGCGTCAGCCTCGCGCTCACCGGGCTCGCCGACACGCTCCCGCTGATGGTCGCCGCGGTGACGGTGTTCTTCGTCGCGTACTTCATCGCGTACGAGCCGTACCGCGCGCTGTACCCCGACCTCATCGACGACGCGATCGCGGCCCGCGCGCAGTCCACGCAGGCGATCTATCGCGGGGCGGGCACCGGCATCGCGCTCATCGGCGGCGGCCTGCTCATCGCCTGGGGCACGGTGGCACCGTTCGCGGGCGCCGCCATCCTGTTCGCCACCGCGATGGGCGGCTTCCTCTGGGTCGCGCTCCCTCGCGCTCGCGCACGCGGGCAGTCGCGCAGCTCGCACGCCGAAACCGTCCGGGAGGAGGCGTTCTCGCTCGGCAGCGTCGTCCGCGGCCACCCCGAGATGCGCGCCTACCTTGTGGCGAACGCGCTCTGGGAGGCGTCGCTGGGCGCCCTCAAGACGTTCGTGTTCCTCTTCATCACCGTCGGGCTCGGCCACAGCCAGGCGGCATCGGCCGGCATCGTCGGCGGCGTCGCGCTGCTCATCCTCCCCGCGGCCGTGGTCAGCGGGAAGCTGGCCGACCGCTACGGGCGGCTGCGCGCGATGGTCTGGGTGCTGCCGCTGTACGGGTTCGGTCAGCTCGTTCCCGCGTTCACGGACTCGATCGCGATCCTCATCCCGATCATGCTCATCGTCGGCTTCGGCGGCGGCCTCGTCATGACACTTCCGTACGCGCTCCTGCAGCCGCTCATGCCCGACGGCCGCCACGGGACGCTGACCGGCTTCTACAGCCTCAGCCGCGGCATCGGCACCGCGCTCGGACCGCTGCTCGCGGGCGTCGCCATCGAGGTCTTCGACGGCCCGTTCGGGTCCACGGACGGCTACGCCGCGATGTGGCTCGTCTGCGGCGCATCGATCCTGCTGAGCATCCCGTGGCTCATGCGCCTGCGCCGGCTCGCCGGGCACATCATCGATCCGATGTCGGAGCCTCCCCGCGCAGTCCCCGCCCGCGCTGCCTGAACCCGGGCCGGTCAGGCCGTGACCCCCAGGATGAGCTGCGCCGTCTCCAGCGGCACGTCGAGCTGAGGGCAGTGACCGACGTCGTCGAGCTCGACCCAGTCTGCGTGCGCGAGCCAGCCGCGGCGCAGTCGCGCAGCAGCCTCGGGCCACGGGAGCAACCGGTCCGCCGTCCCCCACACCACGCGCACCGGACAGCCGATCCGCGCGCCATCCAGCGCCCAGTCGACGTCGGCCGCGCGGTCGAGCAGGTCTTCGCCGCGCGGGCACGCCGCCACTCCGAGCACGAGGTGGGCGACCAGCTCGGGCGGCAGGTTCGCGCCGTCGGCGACGATCAGCTCCGTCGCCCGGCGCCGCCCCTCCGGCGTCGCGGCGAGCGCGTAGGCGTGCGGGGCGATCGACTTCGCGGCGGCAAGCAGCTCGCGCTGACGCTGCAGCAGCGCCGGCGGGAACGCGCCGTCGTCCCAGCCACCCGCGGGCGCGAGCGCCACCACGGACCGGGCGCGCCCGCGTGCAGCGAGTTGCAGCGCCACGTGCCCGCCGAGCGAGTTGCCGACGAGGTGCGCGCTGCCGATGCCCGCCGCATCCAGCGAGCGCTCCACGCCATCGGCGATCGTCGCGCTGGTGATCGGCCCCTCGATCGAGGGGCCGCCCGCGTGACCGGGCAGCGTCAGGGCGAGCACGTCGTGGCGGCGCTCGAGGCGCGCCAGCACCAGCTCCCAGACCCGCCAGGTGTCCGCGAACCCGTGCAGGCAGACCAGCGGCGGCCCGCTGCCGCCGCGGTGGGCGGGCGTGAAGCTCACACGGGCGTCGGCTGCGCCGCGCGCGGCGACGGCTCGACCGGGATGGGCTCGTCCTCGACCACCCGGCCGCCGCGCAGGAGCGAGGCCGCGGCCGCGATGAGGCAGGCGACGATCGCGAAGAGGAACGCCGCGTGCAGGCCGTCCTTGAACGGCCCCGAGATGAGCGTCGGGAAGAAGGAATGACCGGTCAGCACGGCCTGGTCGTGGGCGGGCAGGCCGGCAAGCACGTGGGGGCCGAGCAGGTGCTGGATCGGGTTGTAGCCGAGGAACGCCGCGAACAGGATCGACACCGGCGGCAGCGCGGCGACCTCGTGCGCGACGTCCGCCGGGACGTGGTGCGCGGTGAGGCCCGCGGTCATCGTCGCCGGCAGCGTCGCCGCCAGCCCGATGATCATGAGCGTGAAGAAGATGCCGATCGACAGGACCTGCGCGGAGTTCTGGAACGTCTGGTTCATCGCCCCGCCCACGCCGCGGTCCCCCGGCGGCAGGCTGTTCATCACCGCCGCCCGGTTGGGCGACGCGAACATGCCCATCGACGCGCCGATGAGGAACAGGATCGCGCCGAACGCCAGGTAGGAGAAGTTCGTCGGCAGCATGAGCAGCAGGCCGAAGCCGATGGCGGTCAGGACCATCCCGGCCGTCGCGAACGGGCGTGCCCCGTACCGGTCCGACAGGAAGCCCGAGGTCGGCCCCGCGAGGAGCATGCCGACGGTCAGCGGCAACATGTAGATGCCCGCCCACAGCGGCGTCTCCTCGAAGGAGTAGCCGTGCTGCGGCAGCCAGATGCCCTGCAGCCAGATGATCAGCATGAACATGAGCCCGCCGCGTGCGACGGCGGACAGGAACGTCGAGAGCGTCCCGAACGTGAACGCGCGGATGCGGAACAGCGGCAGGCGGAACATCGGGTAGGGCTGGCGGTACTCGACGATCACGAACGTGATGAGGCAGACGACGGCGGCGCCGAGCAGCGCGAGCACCTTCGGGCTCCCCCACCCGATCGGATGGCCGCCCCACGGTCGGATCCCGTACGTGACCGACGTCATGACCAGGATGAGCGCAAGGGCGAAGGTGACGTTCCCCCACCAGTCGATCGGCGCCTTGCGCGGCGTGCTGAGCTCGCGCAGCACCCGGTAGGACCAGATCGTCCCGAAGATGCCGACCGGGACCGAGATGAGGAAGACCAGGCGCCAGTCGATCGGCGCGAGGATGCCGCCGAGGACCAGGCCGATGAAGACGCCGCTGACGCCGACGATGTTGTTGATCCCGAGCGCCATCCCCCGCTGGTTGGCGGGGAACGCGTCCGTGATGATCGCCGCCGCGTTGGCCAGCAGGCACGCCCCGCCGATGCCCTGGACGATCCGGAAGACGATCAGGAACGCGGCCCCGCTGCGCCCGTGCATCCAGTCGATGGCGAGGATGAG
The DNA here is from genome assembly GCA_963837655.1 of uncultured Solirubrobacterales bacterium. GTDB lineage: Bacteria > Actinomycetota > Thermoleophilia > Solirubrobacterales > Solirubrobacteraceae > CAVVSD01. Next base: position 158,840 of record CAWIOK010000005.1, on the reverse strand, counting down.
CGACGCGACCGTGTAGATGACGAAGCCGAGGTTGTAGATCTTGACCCGGCCGACCATGTCGCCCAGCCGCCCGAGGCTGACGATCAGCACGCTCGTGACCACGAGATAGCCGAGGATCATCCACAGCAGGTAGAACGAGTTCGCCGGGACGAGCGGGTCGAGGCCGATGCCGCGGAAGATGTCCGGCATCGCGATGATCGTGATGGAGCCGTCCAGCGTGGCGAGCAGGACGGCGAGCGTCGCGTTGGAGAGCGCGATCCACTTGTAGCGGTCGGGACTGATGGACTTCACCTGGCAAAACTCTACAGGCAAACTGTTCAGTTCACCTGCGCGTCGTCGTCTACACTCAGGCCCAGTGAGGACCGAGACGGACACCGCACTGCTCGCCTACGACCTGCGTGAGACCGTGGGGCGGCTCGTCCGGCGGCTCCGCCGGGAGCCCGGTCCGCCGCTCGGCCAGCACGCCGTCCTCGGCCGCCTCGACCGCGACGGGCCCGCGAGCATCAGCGAACTGGCCGCCGAGAGCCACATGCGGCCGCAGTCGATGGCCCAGACGGTCAAGGACCTCGAGGACGCCGGGTTCGTCCGGCGGCGCGCCGACCCCGGCGACGGGCGGCGCTCGTTCGTCGAGGTCACCCCGGCCGGCCGCGGCGTGCTCGAGGAGACCCGCGCCCAGCGTGAGGACTGGCTGACCCGCGCGCTGGACAGCGAGCTCGACGAGCGCGAGCGCGAGCAGCTCCGCGAGGCGCTCAGGCTGCTGACGCGCGTCGCCGACGCCTGACGCTCAGCGCGACCGAGCGCGCTCCCGGACGGTGAGCTTGTCGTCCAGGCTCATCGTCCCGGGGTGCCCGCTGCCCGGCCACGGGCTGAGCAGCAGGAGGAACCGCGCGTCGGTCAGCGCGAGCACCTCGTGACGCTCGCCCGGGTCGAACTCGGCGAGCAGTCCGGGGCCGCCGGTGACGCGCTCCCCCGCCGTGGTCGTGATCTCGAGCTCGCCGGTGACGAGGATCAGCCGGGCGCGCTCGTGGACCTCGTGATCGGAGAGGCGCTCGCCGGCAGGCAGGGCGAGCAGGATGGCTCGGGCATCCTCCGACGAGGACACGATCGTCGGCTTGTGAGGCTCCATCGACACGGTGTCGAGACTCCAGGTCTGCATGGGCGCTCCTTGATGTGGTGAGCCGACCCTACGCGTCGGCGGCGATCCGCCGCTCGCCGGCGTCGATGCGCACGTCGTTGATCGACGCGTAGCGACGGGCCATCAGGCCCATCGCGTCGAACTCCCAGTTCTCGTTGCCGTAGGAGCGCCACCACTGGCCGTCGGCGTCTCGGCTCTCGTACTCGAAGCGCACCGCGATGCGATCGTCACCGAAGGCCCACAGCGACTTCTTCAGCCGGTAGTCGAGCTCGCGGTCCCACTTGCGGCGCAGGAACGCGCGGATCTCGTCGCGGCCGCTGAGGAACTCGTCGCGGTTGCGCCACTCCGAGTCCTCGGTGTAGGCGAGCGCAACGCGGTCGGGGTCGCGGCTGTTCCAGGCGTCCTCGGCGGCCTGGACCTTCGCGGCCGCGGTCTCCGCGGTGAACGGCGGGCGGATGTCGGTCGGACCGGGCATGCCGCGACCGTAGCGCGACCGCGCCGCTAGAAGGCGGCGCCGCGGCGACCGGCCAGGAAGGCCAGCAGCGCGAGGATCGCGATGGCAAACAGGATCGGATGGATGATGGTTCCGCCTGCGATCGCGACGATCAGCAGGATGACCCCGATGATGAGCCACAACATGACTGCTCCTTACGCTTGATGGGACTGTCGTGGGCCAGCGTGCCCGCCCGCCGGGCAATGAGGAACCGGACCGGTCGGAGGCAGGACGTCCGCGCTCGGACATCCCCGGGTAGAGGGCTCCTGTGACCACACGCCCAGCCGTCGCGCTCATCGACGAGGACCACGACCTCGAGGCCGTCGTGCGGCCGGAGGACCGCGAGCGCGCCCGGCGCGACGTGCTGGCGCGGGTGGTGCGGATCTCCCCCGGCGCCTGGGACGTCACCGGCTCCCGCGAGCCTGATCGCCATCACCGCGGCTTCCTCGTCCTGGACGGCCTGCTGACCCGGGAGGTCGACGTCCTCGGCCGGCGCTGCGTCGAGCTGCTGGGCCCCGGCGACGTCCTGCGCCCGTGGCAGTGGGACGAGGAGGGCTCGCACGTCCGCGCCGAGGTCGGCTGGCGCGTCCTGGAGCCGACCGACCTGGCCGTCCTCGACCACGGGCTCGTCGAACGCATGATGCCCTTCCCGCAGCTGGGCGTGGAGCTGTTCACACGTGGCGCCCGCCGCGCCCACCACCTCGCGGTCGCCCTCGCCATCGCCCACCATCAGCGGGTCGAGGACCGACTGCTCCTGACGCTCTGGCATCTGGCCGAGCGCTGGGGGCGCGTGAGCCCCGACGGGGTGACCGTCCCGCTCCCGCTCGGCCATCAGCGTCTCGCCGACCTCGTCGGCGCGACGCGTCCGAGCGTCACCACCGCGCTGGGCGAGCTCGCGCGGTCGGGCTCGCTGTCGCGGCGCGACGACGGCACGTGGCTCCTGCACGGCGACCCACCGCATGAGCTGCGCCACCATCGCCTCGCCGCCGCGCAGCTGAGCTGACGCCCGGAGTGTCGGCGCGCGGACGTCCGCGCGCCGACCACGCCGCTCGACCCGAACCGGGCGCGGCCACACCCTCCTGTCGGGAAGGCACCCGAACGACAGGAGGCTCGATGTGATCTGGATCGTGGTGGCGATCGCCGCCGTGCTCGCGATCGTCGTACTCGGCGCGATGGCGCTGAATACACGACGCACCAGGCGGCTGCGCGAGGGCTTCGGCCCGGAGTACGACCGTACGCTCGAGCGCCACGGCGACCAGCGGGAGGCCGAGGCCGACCTGCAGCAGCGCCGCAATCACCGCCGTGGGCTGGACATCCGCCCGCTCGCGGCAGAGGCGCGCGACGCCTACGCCGAGCGCTGGACGGCGACGCAGCGCGACTTCGTCGACGCACCCGCCTCCGCCGTCGCGCAGGCGGACATGCTCGTGGCCGAGGTCATGCGGGAGCGGGGCTATCCGATCGACGACTTCGCACAGCGCGCGGCGGACCTCTCCGTCGACCATCCGGAGACGGTCGAGCACTACCGCGAGGCGCACGCCATCTCGATGGCCAGCACCGCCGATCACGCCGACACCGAGGACCTGCGCAAGGCGATGGTGCACTACCGCGCGCTCTTCGACGACCTGCTGCACGACACCGACCGCGTCAAGGAGATGAGCTGATGGAGACAGGACAGGAGCAGGGCATGGCTGCGAACGAGGCGATGCTCGACGATGGCCGCGACCGCGGCGAGACGCCGGTCGGCTTCGACGACGTCGCGCTGCTGCCGGCCGACGAGGCCGCCGGCTTCCAGTACCGCTGGCAGGAGCTGCAGACGGGGTTCGTTGACCAGCCCCGGCAGACGGTCGAGCAGGCCGACGAGCTCGTCGCCCTCGTCATGCAGCGCGTCGCAGACGGCTTCGCGACCGAGCGCGATCGCCTCGAGGACCAGTGGGGCCGCGGCGAGGACGTCTCGACCGAGGACCTCCGCGTGGCGCTGCAGCGCTACCGCGCGTTCTTCCGCCGGCTGCTGTCGGCGTGACCCGATGAGGGCCTCCGTGCGGAGGCCCTCATCGCCGTCGACCTACGCGTTGGCGGGCTCGCGCTCGACGACGCCCATCACGCTGGCGCGGTTCTTGTGCGAGCGCTCGTACGTGCGCACCGCGTCAGCGCGCGCATCGTCGTCGCCCTCGCCGAGCGTCGTGCGGATCTGCTCCACGGTCAGCTCGTCGTAGCCCTCCCACGGCTGATCGCCGCGCAGCGCGTCGATCCTGGTGCGGACCGTGGAGCGGTCGCCGTGTCCCTGCTCGTAGGCGTCGACCGCCGCCAACTCGGTCTGGGACAGCCCGGCCAGCCGTCCGTTGATGTCCTCGGCGGTCATCGTGTCGTAGCCCGAGATCGCGAGGTCGTCCGCGGTCGGGGCGGGCTTCGCGGGTCGGCGCTTCGCGGGGCGGGTCCGCTGCCGGCCGCCACCGCTGATGACCCGGGTGGTGGCATCCGCGGTCTCGCGCACCGCCTCCTGCACCTCCTCGGCCTCCGGGACGTCGTCCACGGGACCGCCGGCCTCCACCGCGCGTGCGAGCCTGGGGAGCTCGCGCGTCAGGCGCGCGAGCATCCGCTCCTCGTCGGCGCGGATGGACGCCGCGAGGTCGGCCGTGACCCCGTCGCCGGCGGCGCGGGCCAGCGACTCCAGCACGGTGTACGTCGCGATCTCCAGCGCCTCGGCGGCGGACGCCTCCTTGGCGTTCTCGAGCACCTTCTCCTCGACCGTCGCGCGGCGCATCAGATCCAAAGGCGCCTTCCACAGCGCGAGTGTCTGCGCGGCGACGTCCTCCATGAACGCGAGGCCCGCGACGAAGGGGTTCCCCGCCGAGGCGAGCTCGCCCTGGCGCGCCTTGGTGCGCTCGGCGTGCGACTGCGTCTCGCCGAGGTGCTTCTCGAGACCGCTGCGGTGCGACCCCTCAGGGGTCATCGCGATCTGCGAGCGCAGCACCTGCGCCAACCCGACCTCGAGCGCATGCGCTTCGTTGAGGTACTGCACGATCTTCTGCTCGGACTGACTCATGGAGTCGTCCCCGTTCCTCGTGAATGTTCCGAGCCTGAGCTCCGAATGAGGTATGCGTCTACCCGTCCGCCGGGGTGCGCTGTGAGACGTGGCGCACGCTGCGTGCCAGGTGCTTTGCACCGGGAGATCACGGTCGCGCCTTCGGGCGTCGATCGGCTGGCATCAGCCGAGACCGGAGCGTTCGGTGGTCCGGCGTCGACGGCTAGGACGTCATCGAGCCGACTATGGCGAGATCGTCCAGAGCGTCTCGTGATTCGTGATCGGCTCGAACGACACGCCGGCAGCCTCGAGGATGGGACGCTGAGCGAGCATCTGCTGAAGCGAATCCATCTGGTGCGCGTCGTCGAGCGTCTCCCACACGCTGACGTTCGTGAGGTGGCCACGCTCGCGGTCGATCCCAACGTAGTAGTGCACGAGTCCCCGGAGCTGCTTCAAGGGCTCTCGGAGCGCCGCCTCGCTCTCGGCGAGCTGTCGCTCTGCGTCCGCGAGCCGTGCAGGATCGAACCGTCCTTTGGAGATGCGAACGACCGGCATGGGGCTCCCTTCCGCCCGGACGGTTCGTCACAGGACCCAATAGAATTTCGATATGCGAGCCTATTGTAATTCGACCGCGGCCGGTGCGCAGCTGGTCTCCGCCGCGCCGGCGGAGCCTCATCGGTGAGCACCAGAGGAGTCGGCCGACCTCGCGACCCGCGACTCGACGACGCGATCCTGTCGGCTGCCGAGCGTCAGCTTCGCGAGCGCGGGTTCGCCGGGATGTCGATGGAGTCGGTGGCCGCGGCGGCGGGAACGACTGTGCCGACGCTCCGCCGCCGCTACAGGGACAAGCCGGCACTGGCTGCCGCAGTTGTCGATTCTCTGCGCGTGACGGCGCTCCCGAAGGACGACACGTCTCCGCGCGCCCAGGCACTCGCGGTGCTCGAGAACCTCTGGTCCAACCTGCAGCGGCCACACTCGCTCGAGCTCTTGGGCACGCTGCTGTCCGAGGAGCAGCGCACTCCTGAGCTTCTCGAGCGCTTTCGCACGCGTCTGGTCGGCCCCCGCAGGACGATGCTCGCCGAGGCGCTCAGGGACGGCGTTCGGAGCGGGGACCTCCCAGCCACGTTGGACGTGCAGGTGGCCGCGAGCATGCTCATCGGCTCGTTCTATGGCCGCTACATCAGTCACGGGCGCGTCCCACGGAACTGGCCCAGTCGGGCACTCGGGCTCCTCTGGCCGAGCGCAGTCGCCGATCGTGCTGGCGGACCCAGCTGATACACGCGGGCCCTGCGGACACTGCATCGAGGCTGACGCCCGCTTGATGCATCCGCGCGTGCGCGCCTAGAGCCCAGAAACACGAAAACCCCCTGGCGAGAGGGGGTCTCCGTAGTAGCGGGGGCGGGATTCGAACCCGCGACCTTCGGGTTATGAGCCCGACGAGCTACCAGACTGCTCCACCCCGCGGCGCAAGCCCGAATATAGCACCATGGCCTGCCTATGCCACGGATTCTCATCACCCGCCGGCTCCCCGGCGACCCCCAGGATCGCCTGGCCGCAGAGGGCCACGACGTCGACGTCTGGGAGGGCGATCTCCCCCCATCCGATGAGGATCTTCGCAACCGTGCGCAGGGCGCTGAGGGACTCATCACACTGCTCACCGATCGCGTCGACGGCGACCTCCTCGACGCTCTGCCCGACCTCAAGGTCGTCTCCAACTACGCGGTCGGCAGCGACAACATCGACCTTGCCGCCGCGAAGGAACGGGGCGTTGCCGTCGGGGTCACGCCCGACGTGCTCACCGAGGCGACCGCGGACCTCGCCTTCGCGCTCTTGCTGACTGCCGCGCGAGGGCTCATCCAGGCCGCCGCGGACGTCCGCGCCGGCCGCTGGCAGACCTGGGAGCCGCAGGGATGGATCGGCCGCGACGTCCACGGCGCGTCGCTGCTCGTCGTCGGCGCCGGGCGCATCGGCGAGGCGGTCGCCAAGCGCGGTTCGGGCTTCGACATGGACGTCGCGGTCGCCGACGTCGGCGATGATCTGCTCGAGATGCTCCCGCAGGCCGACTTCGTCTCCCTGCACGTGCCGCTCACGGACGCGACCGAAGGGCTCATCGGCGCCGCGCAGCTCGCGGCGATGAAGCCGACCGCGATCCTCGTCAACACGGCCCGCGGCCCGGTCATCGACCGCGACGCGCTCGCGACAGCGCTGCACGAAGGCGAGATCGGCGGCGCGGCGCTGGACGTCACCGTGCCCGAGCCGCTGCCCGCCGACGATCCGCTGCTGCAGGCGCCGAACCTCGTCGTCGTCCCGCACATCGGCTCCGCGACCGAGGGCGCGCGCCGCGCGATGACCGATCGCGCCGTGCGCAACGTCCTCGCCGGGCTCGCCGGCGAGCCCGTCCCCTTCCCCGCCGGCTGAGCGGCTGTGCGGGTCGCCGTCGTCGACGTCGGGACGAACTCGACGCGCCTGCTCATCGCCGACGTCACCGACGGCGCGCTGACCGAGGTCGAGCGAGCGACCACGGTGACGCGGCTGGGCCAGGGAGTCGATGCCAGCGGCACCCTGGGCGAGGAGCCGATCGCCCGGACGCTGGCGGTCGTGGACGGCTATCGCACGCGGATCGAGGCGCTCGGCGCCGAGGCGGCGGTCGCCGTGCTGACCAGCGCGGTCCGCGACGCCGCCAACCGCGCGGAGTTCACCGCCTCCGTCGCCGAGCGCGGACTGGAGGCGCGGACGATCACGGGGGACGAGGAGGCGGCGCTGACGTTCCGCGGGGCGACGTCAGAGCGCAAGGGCGACGAGGAGCTCGTCGTCATCGACATCGGGGGCGGGTCCACCGAGCTGGTGACCGGTCACGGCGCCGACGTCGACTTCCACGTCTCGATGCAGGCAGGTGTCGTGCGGCTCGGCGAGCGCCACCTGCACAGCGATCCGCCCGTGCCGGACGAGGTGGCCTCACTCGTCGAGGACTTCCGCGAGACGCTCGCCTTGGCGTTGCCCGACGCCGTCGCGCACAGCGTGACGGCGGCCGTCGCCGTCGCGGGCACGCCGACCTCCGCCGCGGCCATCGAGCTCGAGCTGGACCCCTACGACCCCGCCCGGGTGCACGGGCACGTCGTGGAGCTGGCGACGCTCGAGGAGCAGCTTGCGTTCCTGGCGGCGATGCCGCTGGACGAGCGCCGCCGGGTGACGGGACTGCACCCGGACCGAGCCCCGACGATCGTCGCCGGCGTCGCGATGCTCATGGAATGCGTCCGCGCGTTCGGCCTGGAGCGCGTCGAGGTCTCCGAGCACGACATCCTCCGCGGCGCGGCGCTCGCACGAGCGGAAGGCTGAAGCCGCACCGGCGAAGGTCCCCATTTTTGGGGATTGCATTCCCGGGCGGACCGGCAGAGACTACGTTCCGTCGGCCCGGGGACCGGTTTCCGTGCGCGACAACATAGGTCCGGGCGTAGCCGCAATGTTTCGGCGCCTCCCGCCGTCCGGGCCACCGAGGAAACGGCTCTGTCGCGGCACGTACCCCTGCCCGTCCTGACAGGGCCAAGCTTGGAAGCCGCCTCTGGGCGGCTTCCGGCCGTTTCAGGCCCTCGACGCGATCTCGCGCACGGCGTCGGCGACCACGTCGGGCGCCTCGACCGGGAGGAAGTGCCCGACCTCCCCGAGGACCCGCAGGTCGACGTCCTCGAAGTCGAGATCGAGCCGGTCGGTCCAGTCGACCGAGAACAGCGGGTCGCGCCCGCTGCACATCGCGATGACCGGGAGCCTCTGCGGCGGGTGCTCGGGCACCGCGGGCTGGCTCGCCGAGCCGGCCCCGGCGCGGTACCAGGCGATGCTGGAGCGGAAGGCGCCCGGGCGCGCGTAGACGCGCGCAAGGTCGTCCAGCTGGTCGGGGCGCAGGATGTCGCGGTCGCCTGCCCAGTGGTGCCAGAAGTGCCCGAGGTAGGCGCGGACGGCGTCGAAGTCGCCGTCGATCAGCCCATCGGACAGCGCGAGACGGTGGAAGTGCTGGTACCAGAACTCGCCCTGGGCCTCGCGGCTCGTCGGGCGGTGGCCGAAGCTCGGGAAGGGCGGAGACACGACCAGTGCGGCGACGCGCTGGGGCGCCCGGCGGGCGAGCGTCTGGGACACACGGCTGCCGACGTCGTAGCCGTGCAGCACGGCACGCTCGACCCCCAGCTCGTCGAGGAGCCCGAGGATGCTGGAGGCCTGCGCGTCGGCGCTGTAGTACGTGCGCGGGTCGACGTCGTGGCCGTCGGATTCCGCCGAAGCCCCGCAGGTCGGGCACGATGACGTCGAACTCGCCCTCCAGCCGCTCGAGCACGCGGTGCTGGTCCCACCAGCAGCCGGGCCATCCGTGCAGCAGGACGACGCTCGTCCCCGTGCCGCGGCGCACGTAGCGCAGGCGGAAGCCGTCGACCGGCGCCGACATCCGGAAGTCCCAGGAGACGTCGTCGATCATGCGAGGTTGGACCTCCGCGGATAGGCGATGGACGGGTCGGTGAGCACGTTGACGAGCGCCGGGCCGCCCGCCGAGAACGCGCGGTCGAGCGCGGGCCGCAGCTCTCCCGGCGTGCGGACGAGCTCGCCGTGGCCGCCCAGCGCCTGCACGACCTGGTCGTAACGCGTCTCCGGCTGCAGGTCGGCCACGACGGAATAGCCGTAGATCGCCTCCATCGGATGCTTCTCCAGCCCCCAGATGCCGTTGTTGCCGACGATGCCGACGACCGGCACGCGATGGCGCACGAGCGTGTCCCACTCCATCCCGCTGAAGCCGAACGCGCCGTCGCCCAGCAGGAGGACGACCTGGCTGCCCGGCCGCGCGAGCGCCGCGCCCAGCGCCTGCCCCGGCCCCGCGCCGAGGCACCCGAACGGCCCCGGATCCAGCCAGCAGCCCGGGGTGTAGGAGTCGATCACCCGACCGGCGTAGGAGACGAAGTCGCCCCCGTCGCCGATGACGATCGCGTCGCGGTCGAGGACCTCCGACAGCTCGGCGTAGAGGCGCATCGGGTGCAGCGGGCCGCGGTCGTCGGCGCGCTCGGCGGCCTCCGCCGCGCGGGCCGCGGTCTCCTGCTCGCGCAGCGCCCCCACCCACCCCGAGGTGACCGACGGGTCGGGCGTGATGTACGTGCGCAGGGCGCGCAGCGTCGCCGGCAGCGACCCGTACAGCTCGGCCGCGGGCCGGCGCGGATGCACGCGCTCGGGCTCCGACCGGTCGACCACGACGATCTCCGTGTCCTCGCCGAACGCGCCGCCGAACCCCAGTCGGAAGTCCATCGGGACGCCGATGACGAGCGCGACGTCGGCGCCCTTCAGCGCGGTGGACCGCGTGCGCGAGAACGCCAGCCGGTGGTCTGCCGGGACGCAGCCGCGGGCGAGCCCGTTGAGGAACACGGGGACGCCGAGCGCCTCCACGAGCTCCAGCAGCGCCGCCTCTCCGTGGCCCCACCACAGGTCGCTCCCCGCCATGACGACCGGGCGCTCGGCCTCCGCGAGGAGCTTCAGCGCGCGGGCGAGCTCGTCGTGGTCGGCCGCGCCGGTGCCCTCGCCGGTGGGCAGCGAGGCGGGCTCGCCGTCGTCGGCGCCCTCGGAGAAGACGTGGTCGAGCGGGAAGTCGACGAACGCCGGGCCGCCCGGGGGACGCAGCGACGCGACGAGCGCCTCGTCGATGAGCGAGGGGATCTCACCGGGCGACTCGGCGGTCGCGGCGAACCGGGCGAGCGGACGCACGAACGGCAGGTGGTCGATCTCCTGCAGCGACCCCTGCCCCCACCGCCAGGCCGGCGCGCGCCCGCCGAGGACGACCATCGGCGAGTGGCTCTGGAGCGCAGAGCCCATCGCGCTCATCCCGTTGGTCACGCCGGGGCCGGCGGTGAGCGCCGCGACGCCGGGGCGCCGCGTGACCTTCGCCCAGCCTTCGGCCGCGAACGCGGCGGTCGCCTCGTGGCGCGTGTCGACGAGCGCGATGCCCTCCGACCGGCACCCGTCGTAGATCGAGAACAGGTGCCCGCCCGACAGCGTGAAGACGGTGTCGACGCCCTGCTGGCGCAGCCGCCGCGCCGCCAACAGGCCGCCGTGAGCGGTCGCGACCTGCTCCTCGGACGACACTATCCGGCCCTTCTCCGCTCGGCGTCCTCGCCGTCCAGGCGCTCGAGCATCTGCGGGGTGAGCCGCGGCAGGTCCACGAGCGCGTGCAGCTGGACGCGGTCGCGCTTGCCCTGCAGCTCCACGGTGCCGCGCGGGAGCACGCCCTTGGGGTCGTCCAGGAGCTCCCGGGTCGCCTCCGTGATGAGGACGTCGTCGCCGGTCTCGCGTGTCACGCGCTCGACGCGCGCGGCCGTGTTCACGACGTCCCCGATCACCGTGAACTCCAGGCGGCCCCCGCCGCCGATCGTGCCGGCGACCACGGGCCCGGAGTTCACGCCGATGCCGATCCCCAGCGTGCCCGCGAACCGCTCGCGCACCACTGCGGCGATCTCGCGCGCGGCCGCGACGCCCCACTCCGCGTGCCCGACGAGCGGCTCCGGCGCGCCGAACACCGCAAGCAGTCCGTCGCCGATGAACTTGTCGACGTGGCCGCCGTGATGCTCGATCACCGGGACCACGGAGTCGAACAGCTCGTTGAGGCGGGCGACGACCTCGTGCGGCGACGAGTTCTCCGCGAAGCCGGTGTAGTCGCGCATGTCGAGGAACAGGATCGTGACCTCGACCTCCTCGCCCGCGAGGACGGCGCCCTCCGCGAGGACGCGATCGGCGAGCTCCGGATCGACGTAGCTGCCGAACGCGTCGTGCAGCTTCTCACGCTCCTGCAGGCCCGCGACCATCTGGTTGAACAGGCCGGCCATGACGCCGGTCTCGTCCGCGCTCACCACCGGGACCCGCGCGCGCAGGTCGCCCTGCATGACGCGCTCGGTCGCGCGGCGGAGGTCCCCGAGCGGGCCGAGCACGGACCGCGAGAGCAGCACGGTCAGCTCCAGCGAGAGCGTGAACGCCACCGCGACCGCGACGAGGACGTCGATGCCCAGGTCGCTGAGCCGCGCATCGGGGCCGGCCGACAGTGCCGCGACGACGACGCCGGTGATGACGTTGATGAGCGGCAGCGCGAGGAGCAGCCGCCAGCGCAGCGTGATGACCGGTGCCCCGTCGGACACGATCCCGCCCGGCACGCTGAGCGACAGGTCGGCGAGGACCGGCCGCATCGCCTGCTCGAGGGCGAAGAAGCGCAGGAACGTGCCGTAGACGAGCACGAGCGACGCGCCCGCCAGCAGGATCGGCAGCGCGTACCAGGGCAGGTGCAGGTACACGGCGATGAACACCGAGATCGGGACGATGTTCATGGCGATCGCCAGCGGGCGGCGGTAGCTGACGAAGGCGATCGGCAGCCCGACGAGCGCCCGCCACGCATCCTGCGCCGCCGCGGGCGTCCGCGCGCCCGACAGCCAGGCGGCGGCGGGACGCGCGAGGCGCAGGGCGTACGGCGCGGCGATCGCGATCTCGATCGCCGCGAGCGTCTCGCCGACGAGCACGATCGTCCAGAACTCCTTCGAGCTCATCGGCTGGTAGAGCGTCAGCAGCCAGAGCCCGGCGAGGGCGACGATCGCGGACAGCGGGAACACCGCCCCGACGGCCAGTCGCGGATAGCGTGGACCGAGCCGCCGGTAGAGGGCCTGCAGAAGTCGCGTCATCGCCTTCGTCGATCGTGACACGCCGCCCTGCGGCGTGCCAGCGACGGCGAGTCCCTACCCCGCCCGGTGCACGGACCTGCGCTCCGACGGGATCGTCGCCTGCGCCGCCGCGGCAGCCTCGCTCAGGCGGTCCTCCCCGCTGAAGACGAGCCGCCCGACGCGGACCGCCGGCAGCACATGGGCGCCGCCCGCCAGGAGCCGCAGCGCGTCGTCCACCATCGGACCGTCGCGCGTCTCGTCGGTCGCCGCCTCGAACGCCGCCGACAGCGGCAGGTTCGCGGCCGCGGCGGCCTCGGCGAGCACCTCCGGGTCATCGAGCTCGAAGCCGCCGCAGAACGCCAGCCGGCTCGCCGCGAGGACGAAGGCACCCCCGCGCCCGCGCTCGCACGCGAGCGACGCGACCCGCATGGCCGCGCGTGCGCTCGACGTCCCCTCGGGCCACACCAGCGGCAGCCGGAGGGTCGCTGCGCGCGCGGTGGCGGCAAGCTCGTCGCGCTCCCGAGCGGCCGCGTCGGCGATCGGATCGCCGCCGTGCAACGCGTCACGCAGCGCCGGGCGCCAGTCGAGCTGCGGGAAGAGGACGTTGACCCGCTCGGCGGCCAGATAGGTCGCCGGGGACACCAGATCGAAGTACAGCGTCGCACGGGCGCGCGCCCGCACCGGCCGGCCTCCCTGCTGCCGGCGGCGGCGTCCTGCTTCCAGCGCGATGACCTCGCCCATGGTGCTCCTGGTTCTCGTTCGTTCCGTTCGGGGTTCCGGCACGGCGCACCGGTGGAACCCCTCGCGCACCTAACGCGGGGGATCGCGAGAACTTGCGTGCAAGTGCGAAAGTCTGGATGCACGGGTTTTCGAGACTGGAGCTTTCTGGAGCTTTTTGCCCCGCTTTCGGGAAGGAAACGCACTGCTTTCGTCGTACAGGTGTCCAATCGCTGAACCGGCATGGAGCGACGACCGGGCCGTGGGTAAGGTCGCGCCCAGAAGAGAGCCGCAGTACGACCGTTTTCCAGGAGGCCTGTATCCCTACCGTCCCTCCCCCCAAGCGTCACCCGTACAACCAGTGGGCACCCGACGCGCGGGCGCTGGACCTGGTGGGAGACAAGTGGACCCTCCTGATCATCCGCGATCTGGTCGCCGGACCCCGTCGGTTCGTCGAGCTCCAACGAGTGCTTCCCGGCATCTCGACCGAGCAGCTGCGCTCCCGGCTGAACCGCATGGTCGCCGACGGCCTGCTCACCCGGCAGCGCTACCGCGAGGTGCCACCGCGGGTCGACTACGAGCTGACCGAGCGGGCCAAGGGCCTGCTGCCGGTCATCGGTGCGCTGGCCGCCTGGGGCTTCGAGTGGGCATGGGGCTCGCCGAACGACGACGAGGCCATCGACATCGGCGCGATCTTCCGCTCCATCCCGGGTCTCGTCCGTCCTTCCGGTGACGCCCGTGGCCTCGTCGAGCTCGTCGTGACGAACGTCGACGGCGATCCGCACCACTACGCCATGCGTGTCGCCGGCGGCGCGGTCACCGTGTCCGAGCGTCCCGCACCCGAAGCCGACGCATCGGTGTCGGGCAGCCAGCGCGACTGGATCGACGCGCTCGGTCCGGCAGCCGACGACGAGGCGCTGCACGTCAGCGGGGACCAGCGGCTCGCCCGCGTGGTGCTGAACGGCGTGATGGCCTCGTCCTTTCGCGACGCCCGCGTTGCCTGAGGCCTGACCGCCCGGCTAGCGTCTGGGGTCCCGGGTAGCCTCGTCGCCCGGTCTGGGCGATCCCGTGCGCGACGCAACCTTCCTCGCGCCGACGGGTTGCAGCCCTTGGTCTTCCCCCGACGAAAGGACCGATTCTCCGTGCCACCCCGCCGTACGACGCTTGCCGTGCTGGCCGCCCTCGCGGCCGTCTTCGTCGCAACACTCAGCTTTCCCGCGATCGGCAACGCTCAGAGCAGGACGAACGTTGTCGTCGGCATGGGTGATCAGCACCTCGGGATCTTCAGCGACCCCAACTACCAGGCGCTCGGCGTCAAGCGGGTGCGGTACTTCATCCGCTGGGACGCGATCCGCAACCCCGCCGCCCTCTCCGCCGCCGACCAGTACGTCTTCGCCGCGAAGGCCGCCGGCGCGAAGGTGCTGATGCACATCTCGACGAACGACCTGCGCTCCGGCAAGGCGAAGCTGCCCACGGTCTCGCAGTACAAGCGCGACGTCGGTGCTCTCGTCAAGCGCTACAAGCCGCTCGGCGTGACGGAGTGGGGAACCTGGAACGAGGCGAACCACACGACGCAGCCGACGTTCCGCAGTCCCCGCCGCGCCGCGCAGTTCTACGTCGCCATGAAGGGCTTCTGCAAGGGCTGCACGATCGTGGGCCTGGACATCCTCGACCAGCGCTCGACGCGGGTCCCGAGCATCGACTTCCGCAACTACATCAGAGCGTTCTTCCGCGCGGCGGGGTCGGCCGGACGGTCGATGACGGTCGTGGGCATCCACAACTACTCCGAGGTCAACCGTCGGTACACGCAGAACACGCGCGAGATCATCTCGACGGTGCGCAAGTACAACCGTCGCGCCAACTTCTGGTACACGGAGACGGGCGGCCTCGCCGAGTTCTCCAGCGCGTTCCCGTGCAACGTCAACCGCCAGGCGAACAGGACGCAGTACATGTTCGATCTCGCGAAGCGCTTCAAGACCTACGTGAAGCGCGTCTACAACTACAACTACTACGGCACGGACTGCTCGACGCGCTTCGACGCCGGCCTGGTCAACGCGAACGGCACGCCGCGCCCCGCGTACAACGTCTACAAGGCGAACCTGGCGAAGTTCAAGCAGTGAGGTGAGCGACGGTCTGTCGGGCCGGTCGTGTGACCGGCCCGGCAGAGCCCGGCAGAGGGGAGCCTCTGGCGAGCTTCTGCCAAGCACATCCGGAGGCGCTGCCGACGGATGTGCCCATGCCCGGGGAGGGAATCGAACCCCCATGCCCTTGCGGGCAGCCGGGTTTAAGCCGGCCGCGTCTGACCAATTTCGCCACCCGGGCCCAACGCGATCGTAGGCCAGTAGGCTGTGTCGGAGGGCCGTTCTCGCAACTTCGCGGCCCCTCCCGGGTTCCAGACAGGTCGGCGCAGGAAGCGCCGCCTCCACCCATCGCCTTGGAAGCCTCAGCTCACACGACACACGCTGCGCTCGGTCTGCGCACGCCGGCGCCCATGCTGCGCCTGCAGTCCGACGAGCGCCTGGTCGTACTCGTGCGGCGTGGGCACCACGGGGCGTTCGAGGCGCTCGTGTCCCGCTACCAGGCGCGGCTGCTCGCGTTCTGCCGGCACATGCTCGGCTCCCGCGAGGACGCTGAGGACGTGCTGCAGGAGGTCTTCGCCGCGTCGTTCAACGCGATGCTCGCCGACGAGCGGCCGATCAACGTCCGGCCGTGGCTGTACCGGATCGCTCGCAACCGCTCGCTGAACCACCTGCGCCGCACGCAGGCTATCGGGGTCGACTCGATGGACATCCACCTGTCCGACAACGGCGCCACGACGGCCGACAAGGTCCATCGTCGCGAGGACTTCCGCCAGCTCATCGGCGACGTCCAGGAGCTCGCCGAGACGCAGCGCACCGCGCTGCTGCTGCGCGAGATCGACGCGCTCTCCTACGAGCAGATCGCCGAGGCGATGGAGACGACGGTCCCGTCGGTGAAGTCGCTGCTCGTGCGCGCCCGCGTGTCGCTCGCCGAGGCGGCGGAGGCACGCAAACTCACGTGCGAGGAGGTCCGCGACGAGCTGGGCGAGGTCGCCGAGGGCCTGCGCCGGACCTCGCCGCCGGTCCGCAGGCATCTGCGCACCTGCGATCGCTGCGCCGCGTTCCGCAAGCAGCTGCGCTCGACGAACCGCGCGCTCGCGATGGTGTTCCCCGTCGCGCCCCTGCTCCTCTTCAAGAAGGGCCTGCTCGCCCAGCTCGGGATGACCGCCTCCGCGGGCGCGGGCACCGCTGCCACCGGCGTCGCCGCCGGCGCGTCCGCCGCCGGCGCCTCGAGCATGATGAGCGCGGGCATCTCGACCATCGCCACCAAGACGGCGGCGAGCCTCGCCGCCGCCGCGATCGTCACCGCAGGCGCCGTCGAGGTCGATCACGTCCGCCGCGCGCAGGCCAGCCCGACGCCGGTCGCCGCGGCCGTCGCGCCCAAGGTGTCCGCATCCGCACCGCCGAAGGTCGTCACGCCGGCGCCGGAGCCCGTCGTCGTCGCCTCGTCGCGCCAGCCCACGGAGGACCCCAAGGCAGGCGCTGCCGACAGCCGCAACGGCAAGGGCGACGACGCCGGCGAGGCCGCGAAGCAGCCCGAGGCGGCGACGCCCGGCGGCACGGCAGCCCCCGGCGATGCGACCGCCGTCGCGCTCGCCCCGACCCAGCAGGGCGCGGACTCCGTGACGCTGCCCGGTCAGCCGACGCCGCCGCCCCCGGGCGCCGGCGGCATGGCCGGCCCGGCCGAGGTCGCTGCCGCGACCCCGCCGGTCGCCGTACCCGCCGCGCCCGCCGTCCCTGCGACGCCTGACCCCGCCGTGACCGATCCCGTGACGACGACGCCGGCCGCCCCGGTCCAGACGACGCCCGACGACCCGGCGACGCCGGCGGAGCCGGCCGCGCCGGCGGCACCCGCCGATCCGGTCACGACGACGCCGGTGGCGCCTGCGCCTGCCGTCGACGCGGCCGCCGCCGTCCAGCCGACCGCGCCGGACCCGGCAGCGGCGACGCCGGGACCCGCGGTTCCCTAGCCCTCGCTCGCGTCCGCGAGCACGTCGCGGACGCTGCGCGGCGGTCGTCCCGTGAGCGTCTGCACCGCGTCGCTGGAGTGCGCGAAGTACCCCTCGCGGATGGCGCGGCCGAAGGACGCGACGAAGCGCGCCCCGAAGGCCAGATGACCGTCGGGGGACTCCCCGACCATCCCGGCCACGAGCGCATCGTCGTCGACGGCCACCGCGTGCACCGCGCGGCCCGCCAGGTCCGCGTAGATCCGCGCGAGATCGTCGGCGGACAGGCTCTCGGGCCCGGTGATGTCGTAGACCTGCCCCGCATGACCGTCTCCGGCGAGCACCGCGGCGGCCGCTGCCGCGCAGTCCGCGCGGGACACGTACGCCGCCCGGCCCTCTCCCCGGTTGTGCGTCAGGAGGCCGCTCGCCGCCGACTCGCGCAGCTCCGGCTCCTGGTACTCGGCGTAGAGGTTGTTGCGCAGCAGCGTCCAGTCACAGCCAGCCGCGCGGAGGTCCGCCTCGGTCTGGCGATGCGTCTCCACGACCATGGCCGGGTTCGACGCGTCGGGGGACACGACCGACGTGTAGATCACGTGCTCCACGCCCGCCTGCACCGCCGCGTCGATGGCGGCGCGGTGCTGGGCGACGCGCCGGTCGAGCGCGTCGGTGCTGATGAGCAGCAGCCGCCGCCCGCCGGCCAGCGCGCCCGGAAGCACGGCCGCATCGTCGAAGTCGGCGAACCGCACGTCGGCGCCGCGCGACGCAAGGTCCGCGAGCCCCTCCGGCGTGCGGGTGAGCAGCCGGACGTCGCCCGGCCGCGTCCGCATGAGGACCTGCTCGGCGACGCCGCGGCCCAGGTGGCCGGAAGCCCCGGCGACGACGAGCACTACGCGCCCCAGCCCTCCGGCGGCGTCTTGTGCTCGGGTGCGAAGTGCCAGTACTCCCGCAGCTCGCGGCAACGGCCGTCGTCGGCGAACAGCAGGGTCATAGATCCGGCCAGCGTGACGGGCGTCCCGCCGTTGGTCAGCCGGACCCACCACTCGACCGCGACGCGGTCGCCGTCGATCACCGGCGTGCCCCAGTCCAGCTGCACGTCGGCCTGCGTCGCGGTGACGCCCGCCCAGTAGGTGCGCACGCCCTCGGCGCCCTTGAAGGCGTCCTCATACGGCTGCTCGCGGTAGAGCGAGTCCTCGGTGAACAGCGCCCCCGCGGCCTCAGGATCGCGGTCGATCCACGCCTGGCGGTATCCGGCCAGCCAGTTCTGCACCTCTGTGACGCCCATGACGACCGCTCCTCAGGTTTTCCTCACGTGACCCGGAATATCGAAAATATCCAGTGCCATCGACGAGTGTCAACTGGTCGGAGCTAGCCGATGCGGTCACCCGGGACGCTGCCCTCGTCGGGCTCGAGCAACAGGACCGGATGGTCGTCGCTGACCGCGCCGAGCACAAGCACCTCCGAGCGCACGGGGCCGATCTGGCGCGGCGGGAAGTTCACGACGCCGACCACGAGACGTCCCTCGAGCTGCTCGCGGGTGTAGTTGGTGATCTGCGCGCTCGAGCGCTTCTCTCCGATCGCGGGGCCGAAGTCGATCCGCAGCCTCCAGGCCGGCCGGCGTGCCTCGGGGAAGTCCTCGACGGCGACGATCCGGCCGACCCGCATGTCGACCGCGAGGAAGTCGTCGAACGTGATCTCGTCGGCCATCAGCGTCCACCGACCCTCTCGGTGCCGAAGCGCAGGCTGCGCAGCGGCCGCTTCAGCGCGCCCGTCCCGCCCGTGCGGTCGGCGTTCGGCGTCCCAGCGGCGCGCGTCGTACGCAGCTTCACGAGCAGCGCGTCGCGCGAGCCCGGCTTGGGATCGACGAGCCAGATGTCGCGCGCGTAGATCGTGCGGCCGCCACGGGTCTCGCGCCACGTGATCTGGTAGCCCGTCGAGTCGTTCACGCGGGTCCGGCCGTCGGGAGGATTGGAGGGCACGAACCCCGGCGCCGTCTCGCGCAGCTCGCGCAGGCGGTTGGCGCCGAGGACGGCGAGGACCCCTCCGGGAGCGCCGCGGTAGGGCGGCAGCGTGACCGAGCTGACGGAGAACCCGTCCAGGAAGAGGTCGCCGCGGCGGCCCTCGAGCGCCAGCAACGTGCCGGGCGTGTCGATCTTGTGCAGCCGCGAGGGGTCCCAGGCGAGGTTGAACGTCCGCTCGCCGCGCACGACCACGTGCGTCTCGGGCGCCGCGGCGCCGCCGGTTGCAAGCCACAGCCCGACGGCGAGGACGAGGACGATGGCGGCCCACACCGCGTACCGGGCCCAGCGCGGGACGCTCCGCAGCATCTCGGGCAGCGTCGGGCCGTACTCGTCCTTGACGAGCGCGCTCACGCCGGGACCTGCCGCACCCCGCGAGAGGGTCTCACGGGCTCTCCGCCACGATGCGCAGGATCGCCTGCTGCCTGCCGTCGATGAGGACCGGCAGCTCGGTCGCCGCCCGGCCCGGGAGGGTGAGCGTCGTCGTACGCCCGGCAGGCAGCGGGGCACCACGGTCGCCGACCTCCAGGCGGTGCGCGGAGCTGTCCTGGTTGTCCACCACGACCGCCATGCCCAGGAACGCCGGGACCTGCGCGCCGTCGGGCGACAGCGACCCTCCGGAGCCCAGCGTGAACCGGGCAGACACCTGGATGCCCTGCTCGTCGCCCGCCCCGCCCGGCGACGTCTCGGGCGCCGTCGGGGACGGCGCGGGCTCCGTCACCGTCGGCGTCGTCGTCGTCGGGGCGGGCACCTGCTCGGTGACCGTCTCGGGCGGGAACGCAGGGGCGGTGGCGGTGTCCGTGGACGGCTCGGGCGACGTCGTCTCGATGCCCACCGACAGGGTGGTGGGAGCATCACCGTCGGAGCCGCCGCACCCGGCCAGCAGGAGCGCAGCGACCACGAACATCGCCGACAGGGACCGCACGGGACGCGCCGCGATCACTCGCCGATCGAGAACATCGCCTCGAGATCGTGTCGTGAGAAGACCTCGAAGGCGACCATCGTCTGCGTCCGCGCGACACCGGTGAGCGCACCGATGCCGGCGGTCACGACCGCACGCAGGTCCTCGTGGCGCTTCACGTGCACCACCGCGACGAAGTCCCACTCGCCGGTCACGGAATACACGCCGCCGACACCCTCGATGTCGGCCAGCTCCTGGCCGAGCGTCGCCATGGCGGAACGCTCGGCCTCCACGAGGACGATCGCGTGGGTCACGTGCTGTGCGTCTCCCCCGGCTCGAGGATGACGACCTGCGAGTCCGTCGAGCTCTCGACGTCGGTCTTGAAGGCCTGCTCGTCGGTGGCGACGGGCGGGAACGTGTTGAAGTGCGACGGGAGCACGGTCTTGGCCCCGATGAGCTTGGCGGCCTCGACAGCATCGAAGCGGTCCATCGTGAAATGGCCGCCGATCGGGATGACGGCGACGTCGATGGGGGTCCGCTTTCCGGGCAGCGCCAGGTCGCTGAAGAGCGCGGAGTCGCCGACGAAGTAGAACGTCGTCCCGCCGAAGTTGACCACGAGGCCGGCCGGCGGATGCACCGTGCCGTTCGGCGACGTGCCGCTGTGGAGGGCGGGGACGACCCGGACCCAGCCCCAGTCGAACTCGACCGTCCCACCCATGTTCGGGTTGTGCACGGTGTGGTCGTCACCCAGGATCCCGGCGATCTCGCCGGCGAGCTCGGTGATGGCCAGGACCGGCGCGCCCGTGCGCTTGGCGATCTCGATCGTGTCCCCGTAGTGGTCCTGGTGACCGTGGGTGAGCAGGACAGCGTCCGCGCTCAGGTCGTCCGCCGGTGCGAAGCCCTTCGGGTTGCCGGTCAGCCACGGGTCGATGAGGACGGTCGTGCCGCCGTCCGTCAACTCCCACGATGCGTGGCCAAGGAAGCGGATGCTCGCCATGTCATGTCTCCTCTTCGTCAGTTGAACCCGCCCGGGCCTCCAGCTCGCGTGCGAGCTCGAACCCGACCGTCACGCCGACCAGCATGCCCAGACGCGCCTCCTCGGCAACCAGCACGCGGAAGACCCGGAGTCGCTCGTCGGGGTCCTCTTCGCCCGCGGCGCGCGCGATCTGGCCCTGGTGGGCGTCCTCGAACCAGCCGCCCTCCTCGAGGGCGAGGTTGACGACGCGCTGCAGCGCCGGCGCGGCGTGCGTGACCACCTCCTGCGCGTGGCGCAGGCGCTCGGGGTCGGTCAGCGCCTCGACGGCAGCGTCGACCTCCTCGGCGGTGTATTCCCTCCGCTCGGTCACGGGTCGCCAGGCTAGTGGCCCTACCGGGGCTTGAGCAGCGCGAGCACGAGCCCGCAGACCACGCCGATCGCGAGGCCGAGCCCCGCGACGAGCATGCTCGAGTCGACCGCGAGCGGGATGAGCACCAGCACGGCGGCGAGGACGGCCGTCCCGAGCAGGTCCGCCTCGTCGTGGTGGTGCTTGCGGCGGCCCAGCAGCACCGGGACCGCCCAGGCCGCGAGGAGTCCGAGCGCGGCGCCCTGCGTGCCGAAGTAGGACTTGTCGGGCACGAGCGCCTCCGAGGCCGCGATGCCGCCGACGGCGCACAGCGCGAAGACGAGCAGGACGACCCATGGGCCGTGCCGGCGCTCCAGCAGGCCGCCGAACACGGCGACCCCGACGACGGACGCGAACTGCGCCCAGCCGTTCTCGTTGAGGAACGGCGCGGTGACGAACCGCCACGGATCGCCGTCGATCGCTGTGAGCGTCAGGTCGGAGTCGACCACGAACGCCAGCGCGATGTACATCCCGAACGTCAGCGCGACGAGCACGATCGTCGCCCACGGCCGCGTGCTCGGGTCGCGCTCCACGCGGATCCCGGGGATCTCGTTGGGCCGCAGCCTGCTCAGGCGCGGCGCCTGGCTTGCGCCCTCCTTGCGTCTGCCCAGCCGACGACGGGACGTGCGCGGTGGCTTCGGCACGCCTCCGTCGCGCTCGATCTTCGGAGCCCTCTTGCGTAGCCGGGTCCCGCAGTAGGGACATTCGGTGACGTAGGGGCTGACCTCCGACCCGCAGCTCTTGCAGACGACGAAGAGGTCAGGGTGGGACATTCCACGTCCATCTTAGGGGTCCCCGGACCCCGGCTCGGCGGGTTCTTCCGCGAGATCGTCAGAGGGGGACCGTGGCCTCGACGATCTCGCGCATCAGCTCGGTGAAATCGCGGTTGGCCTCGTACACCACGAGTTGCCGTTCTGCGCCGTTCCCACGGTCGATCAGGTCGGTCACGCCGTCGAGGTCCGCGGCCGATCCGAGATCCTCCGCGTGCCCCCGGAGACGGTCGACAAGACGGCGCGCCAGCACCTTCGTCGGCACCCGCTCGCTCGACGGCAGGTCGACCAGCTCCCCGTCGAGCCCGTGCCGGGCCGCGAGCCACTTGTTCTCGTCGAGCATCTGCCACGGGTAGTCGCCGAAGTGGCGTCCGCTCTCGTAGTGCTCGCACAGCTCGCGCACCATCGCCTGGATGAGCGCCGCGAGGCCGAGGGTGTGCTCGACGCGCGTCTGGGAGTCGCACACGCGGATCTCCACGGTCCCGAAGCGCGGATGGGGCCGGACGTCGTACCAGAGGTACGTGTAGTCCTCCATGACGCCGCTGCGGACCATGAAGTCGATCTGCTGGCTGTAGTCCTCCCAGTCGCGGTAGGCGGGCGGGATGCCGACGCGCGGGAACGCGCGGAAGATCGGCGTCCGCGTCGAGAGCAGGCCGGACTGGTCGGAGCGCCAGAACGGCGAGTTCGCGCTCAGCGCCAGGAGGACCGGCAGGTGCACGCGCATCCCGTTGGCCACGTGGACGGCCTTGTCGGGGTCGTCGACGCCGATGTGGACGTGCATCCCGAAGATCAGCTCCTGGCGGGCGACGAAGCGCAGCGCGGAGATGAGGTCGCGGTATCGCGTGCGGCCGACGATCCGCTGCTGCTCCCAGAGCGCGAACGGATGCGTGCCCGCGGACCCGATCGTGAGGCCGTGCCCCATCGCCTTCTCGCGGACGCTGCGCCGGAGCGCGCGAAGCTGCTCACCCGCCTCGGCCGTGTTCGGGCGTGGATGCGTGGAGATCTCCAGCACCGACTCCATCAGCTCGGGCTTGATCTCTCCATCTGGCACGTCGTCGAGGAGGCGCTCGATCGCGTTGACGAGGTCATACGTCTCCCCGTGCACGATCATGAGCTCCTCCTCGATGCCGAGCGTGTAGCTGGGCCCGTTGAAGTGGTGCTCCATCTTGGGGGCGGGAGGCTACCTAGACTGTCGGGTACGCGAACGAGAACGAGCGACGACCCACGAGGGGGAGACTTCAGATGGCCACGGCAGAGCTGACGAGTTCACGGCTGGAGGAGCTGCTCGGCGACGATGCGGCGGACCTGCTGCAGCACGAGAGCACGACGGTCCCGCAGTCGACGTTGCACCTGCCCGGGCCCGAGTGGGTGGACCGGTTCATCGAGAGCGACCGCAACAGCAACGTGCTGCGCAACCTGTCGTGGCTCGTGAACTCCGGGCGCCTCGCGGGCACCGGGTACATGTCGATCCTCCCGGTCGACCAGGGCATCGAGCACTCGGGCGGCGCGAGCTTCGCCCCCAACCCCGCCTACTTCGACCCGGAGAACCTCGTCCGCCTCGCGGTCGAGGGCGGATGCAACGCGTTCGCGTCGACCTTCGGCGTCCTGGGCGCGGTCAGCCGCAAGTGGGCGCACAAGTTCCCCTTCATCGTGAAGCTCAACCACAACGAGCTGCTCACGTATCCCAACGAGTACGACCAGGTGCAGTTCGGGAGCGTCCAGCGCGCGTGGGACATGGGCGCCGCGGGCGTCGGGGCGACGATCTACTTCGGCTCCGACCACAGCCGCCGGCAGATCGTGGAGGTCGCCGAGCTCTTCGAGGAGGCCCATCAGCTCGGGATGTTCACCGTGCTCTGGTGCTACCTGCGCAGCCCGGCGTTCGTCGTCGACGGCACCGACTACCACCTGTCCGCCGACCTCTCCGGCCAGGCCAACCACCTGGGCGTGACGATCCAGGCCGACATCATCAAGCAGAAGCTGCCGGAGAACAACGGCGGCTACAACGTGCTCAACCAGAACGGCGCGTCGTACGGGAAGACCAACAAGAAGGTCTACTCGGACCTCACGAGCGACAACCCGATCGACCTCACCCGCTACCAGCTCCTCAACTGCTACAGCGGCCGCATCCCGCTCATCAACTCGGGCGGCGCCTCCTCGGGCGACAGCGACCTGGCCGAGGCGGTCAGGACCGCGGTCATCAACAAGCGCGCGGGCGGCGCGGGCCTCATCTCGGGCCGCAAGGCCTTCCAGCGGCCGATGGACGAGGGCATCGGGCTCCTCAACGCCATCCAGGACGTCTACCTCTCCCCCGAGGTCACGATCGCGTAGCAGTGGCTGCAACGGCGCGTGCGTGGCGTCATGCACGCGCCGTAGCGTCGCCGGACGATGCGCCGGCTCGTCACGCTCGCAGTGGTCGTCCTCGTCGTCCTCCTGGCCGGCGGCGGTGCGCTGCGCCTGGGCGACGGCTCTGAGCAGCAGGGCACCGAGCGCGACGAGGGGCAGGCGCGGGTCCTGCGGGTCGTCGACGGCGACACGATCCTCGTGAGCATCGACGGGCGGCGCGAGCGGGTCCGCTACATCGGGATGGACACCCCGGAGTCGGTCGCCCCCGACCAGCCGGTCGAGTGCTATGGGCCGGCGGCGGCGAAGGAGAACGAGCAGCTCGTCGGCGGTCGCACGGTGACGCTCACGACCGACAAGGACCCGCGCGACCGGTACGGAAGGTTGCTCGCCTACGTCCGCCGCGAGCCGGATGGGCTGTTCGTGAACGAGGAGCTCGTGCGACGGGGCTTCGCCACGACCCTCGAGATCGCCCCGAACGTGCGATATGCAGGGGCGTTGCAGGCGCTGCAGCGCGAGGCCCGCGACGCGGGCCGCGGTCTGTGGGGGGCGTGCAGGCGGTAGCTGCCCGCGCGCCGTTGGCTCTCGCGCCTTCGCTCTGGGTAGATTGCTCCGCGATGTCGATGAGAATGCGCCAGAGCCTGGACGAGTTCGAGCAGTCCTACCTCGCCCAGCTGCATGCAGACCGCCGCCGCCAGGATGCGGCGATCAAGCGCACGGAGCAGCGCCAGCGCACGCGCATCGCCAATCGCACCAACCGCCACGGGACCCTGCGGTTCTTCCTCTTGGTGCTGGCGATGATCGCGACTGCGACGATCGTCACGATCGTGATGTTCCGGACGCTCTACATGGTCATGGGCTAGACCTCTGGAGCTCCGCCAGCTCCAGTACCTCGCCGCGGTCGCCCGCCATCGGAGCTTCACCCGCGCCGCCGACGAGCTCTACGTCACCCAGCCTGCGCTCTCCCAGCAGGTGCGCAGGCTGGAGGAGGAGCTCGGCGTAGCGCTGCTGCTCAGGCTGCCGTCAGGGGTCGAGCTGACCGCCGCGGGCGCTGAGCTCGTCGCCCGGGCGGAGCCGATCCTCGCCGGCGTCGCCGACGCCCGCGCGGCGATGGAGGAGCACGCCGGCGGGCGACGGGGCGTCGCCCGGGTCGCCGCGACGCCCGGCGCCGCGCCCGGACTGCCGGCGGCGCTCGCGAGCTTCCACGCGCTCCATCCCGGCATCCGGGTCAGCCTGCGCCAGGCGTCCGCTGCCGATGTCGTCGCGCTGCTGGCGACCGGGTCGGTCGACGTCGCGGTCGCAGCGCTCGACGCCGAGG
Organism: uncultured Solirubrobacterales bacterium; assembly: GCA_963837655.1. Classification (GTDB taxonomy): domain Bacteria; phylum Actinomycetota; class Thermoleophilia; order Solirubrobacterales; family Solirubrobacteraceae; genus CAVVSD01. The sequence goes on along the minus strand of CAWIOK010000005.1, from coordinate 133,062 downwards.
CCAGGCGCGCCGCCACGGGCCTGCAGGCGACGACGCTGCGCGAGGAGCCCCTCTGGATCGTGACGCCGCCCGGCCATGGGCTCGCCGCCGCCTCGGAGCGGCGGGTCGGCGACCTGCGCGACGTCGCGCTCGTGCTGACCGAGCGCGGCACCGCGCTGCGCGAGGCGGTGCTCGACGCATGCACGGCGGAGGGATTCAGCCCTGTGCCCCTGCTGGAGGTCGGCGACCCGGCGACGCTGCGCGACCTCGTGCACGCCGGGCTGGGGATCAGCGTCGTGCCCGGCTCATGGCTGCACGGGCCCGGGGCGGCGGTGGAGGCCGTCGCCCTGGTGGGAGCCGGACCCCGCCCGCCCCGCCATCGCGTGGAGCTGCTCGCCGCGGCGAGCGGCGCGTCACCCGCCGGCCGGCTGCTGCACGAGCACCTGCTCGCGGGCCGGGACGACCTCTGACAGCTCGCGGGCGAGCCTGGCCTTGGGCCGGGCGCCGACCAGCTTGAGCACCGCGGTGCCGCCGCGGAAGACCATGAACGTCGGCATCGACAGGATGCCGTGACGCGCGACGGTCTCGTGGTTGGCATCGACGTCGAGGGACACGAAGCGCAGGTCGGGGCGCTCCACGGCGAGCTGGTCGATGATCGGGTCCATCATGTGGCAGGGCGGGCACCACGCCGCGGTGAAGTCGACGACGACGGGGAGATCGCTCTCGAGGACGTCCGCGACGAAACGGTCGTCAGTGGTGGGGGTGACGTTGGACATGCTCCGAGGCTGCCCCACCAGCGTCGCGTCGCCAAGTGGAATCCGTGATGCCGCCGATAGGCCGCCGACGCTGCCATGCTCCCGTGGATGGTCGAGGCCATCCGCGTCGTGGTGTGCGACGACGACCCCGCGCTGCGCTTCCTCGTCCGCGAGACGCTCGCGCTGTCGAGCACGGTGGACGTCGTCGCGGAAGCCGCGGACGGCGTGGAGGCGCTCGAGCAGCTGCGGCTGCACCGGCCCGACGTCGTGCTCCTGGACCTGAACATGCCGCGCCAGGACGGGCTGGAGACGCTGCCGCTGCTGCGCAGCGAGTTCCCGACACTGCGGGTCGTCGTGCTCTCAGGCCTCGACGACCACCTCGCGAGCGCGCAGGCGCTCGAACTGGGCGCCGACCGCTACGTGCAGAAGGGTGTCGACCCCGACGCCCTCATCGCGATCGTGGAGGAGCTGGGAGGCGGCTAACCGCCGCTGCCGAGGCGATGCAGGGCATCGTCGACCTCGGCACGCACGCCACCAGCAGGGACGCTCTCACGAGCGCGCTCCTCCTGGATCTCCAGGTAGACCTCCTTGCGGAACACCGGGATGTCCCTGGGTGCCTGGATGCCGATCCGGACCTTCTCGCCCATGATCGACAGGACGCTGACTTCGATGTCATCGCCGATCATGATGCTCTGGTTGGACTTGCGTGTCAGTACGAGCATGGAACGAAGGGATTCCTCCCTGCCTTCAAATCACTCTGCCATGTTCCGTTCGCAAAGGCAAACCACGACAAACGACCTGCACGTCGCGGAACGAGCGGTCATGTAGCCTCACGCGCCGATGGCACGACGCTCGCTGAAGCCCCACCTGAACCAGATCCGCACCTGGGTGCGCCAGGGGCGCACAGATGCATGGATCGCACACCAGCTCGAGGTCACCGTCCAGCAGATCGACGCCTTCAAGCGCGAGAACGACCTTGCGCCCGCCGAGGAGAACGGGGCGGACGCGGTCACCGCTGACTTCGACGACGAGATCGATCTCCGCGCCGAAGACGACGCGCTGATCGCCGCCGAGCTCGAGGAGGCCGAGGCGCGCCGCGCCGAGGAGGAGGCGGCGAAGGCCGCCGCCGCCGAGGAGGAGGCCGCCAAGGCCGCCGCCGAAAAGGCCGCCAGAGGCGAGGACGACGACGAGGACGAGGACTCCGAGAACGGCGACGCAGCGACAAAGCGTCGCCGCGGCCGCCGTGGCGGCCGCGGGCGCGCGAGACGCGCCCCGTCCCCCACGACGTTCGAGGGCACGTTCGATCACGGCGAGGAGGGCTACGGACTGTGGCTCGACCCCGCGGTGTCCGACAGCCCCATCTACGCCGAGTTCTGGGCGGGTCACCGCCCGGTCGAGGTCACCGTGGAGGAGGATCAGATCGTGATCCGCCGCGCCACCACCGACGACGACTGAGTCACACGTCGATCCGCCGGCCTCCGGCGAAGTCCATGGCGCCGCGGACGTATCGGCCGAACGCGGCGTCGACGACGATCCGGGGGTCCCAGGCCCACGGCTGGTCCGGCGCGATCCGTGCCGCGATGTCCGTCGCCCAGTCCGTGCCCCGCTCGTAGAGGTCGGCGACCTCCTCGCTGGTGTACGGGCCGCCCAGACGCCGCCGCAGCTCCCGACCGATGTGCTCGACCACGCGCTCCAGCACGTGCTGTTCGGCAGGCGGCGCGTCGCGGAGCCGCCGCTGCCCGTCTCGCCACTGCTCGTAGTCCGTCTCGAAGTCCGCCACCGCCTCCGACGCTAGCGGCAGTTCACAGCGCCGCGACGACGACCAGCTCGACGAGGATGTTCGGCGCGGCAAGCGGGGCCTGGAACGTCGCTCTCGCGGGCAGCGCGTCGTCGTCGACCCACGCGTCCCACTCCTCGTTGAGGACCCCGAAATCGGCGATGTCCTTCAGCAGGACCGTCACCGAGAGCATCTTCGAGCGGTCCGAGCCGGCGCTCTCCAGGAGCTCGTCGATGCGCGCGAACACCATGCGGATCTGCTCGCGGACGGGTTTGTCGAAGCCGTCGGCGCCCGCCACCTGGCCGGCGAGGTGGACGACGTCGCCGTGGACGACGACCTGGCTGAACTTGTACGGGCCGCCGCCCGTGCGCTTGATCTCGGTCACGCGCCGAACCCTACGCCCTAGCGGTTCGGGAGTCCTCTCACCACGAAGGGGCGTTCGTCGGGCTTGACCATGCCCATCCGGCGCGCCTCGCGCTCAAGCGCCTGCGGCGTCTTCAGGGCGGCACGGCGCGCCCGCAGCTCCGCGTTCTCGTGCCGCAGCCGCTCGACCTGCGCCTGCTTGGCCTTGGAGTCCTGCCAGGTCGACCACCAGCTGCGGACGGGCCCGACGTAGAGGTAGACGAGGAGCACCAGGACCAGCAGGAGCGCCACGCGTCCCACCCGGTCCCACCGGATGCGGGTTCCGATATCGGCCATCACGGCGGCTCTTCGCCGCCGTGCGGCCCGGACCTGCTTGGAGCTCCGTGCGCCGGGCGCGGGCCCCGCCCAGCGCGCGAAGCTCGGCACCTGGATGTCGCTCTGCCACACCTCGGTGCCTGCCTTCGACGGATGTGGCACCCCAACGCTCGCCCGTCCGCCTGCGCTGGCTAGCTGCGGAAGACGCTACGCCCCGGGTAGGTCGCGTCGCTGCCGAGCTGCTCCTCGATGCGCAGGAGCTGGTTGTACTTGGCGACGCGATCGGACCGCGACGGCGCGCCGGTCTTGATCTGGCCGCACCCGGTCGCCACCGCGAGATCGGCGATCGTGACGTCCTCGGTCTCGCCGGAGCGATGGGACATGACCGCGGTGTAGCCGGCCTCGCGCGCCGTGCGGATCGCGTCGAGGGTCTCGGTGAGCGTGCCGATCTGGTTGACCTTGACGAGGATCGAGTTGCCGACGCCCAGCTCGATGCCGCGCTGCAGGCGCGCGGTGTTCGTGACGAACAGGTCGTCCCCGACGAGCTGCACGGTGGAGCCGATGCGCTCGGTGAGCATCCGCCAGCCGTCCCAGTCCTCCTCGTCCATGCCGTCCTCGATCGAGAGGATCGGGTAGCGGCTCGCGAGATCGGCCCAGTAGGAGGCCAGCTCGTCGGCGGACAGCGTGCGGTTCTCGTGCTCCAGGACGTAGCCGACGCCGTCCTGGAACAGCTCGCTCACTGCGGGATCCATCGCGATGGCGACGTCCTCGCCGGGCGTGTACCCGGCCGCCTCGATGCCGCGGACGAGGAACTGGAGCGCCTCCTCGTTGGAGCCGAGGTCCGGCGCGAAGCCCCCCTCGTCGCCACCGGCGGTGCCCAGGCCCGCGTCATGGAGCGTCTTCTTCAGGGCGTGGAACGTCTCGGCGCCGATGCGCAGGGCCTCCGAGAACGAAGGCGCGCCGACCGGGATGATCATGAACTCCTGGAAGTCGACCTTGTTGTCGGCGTGGGCGCCGCCGTTGAGGACGTTCATCATCGGCACCGGCAGGACGTGCGCCGCCTCGCCACCGAGGTAGCGCCACAGCGGCTGCCCCTCCTCCGCGGCCGCGGCGTGCGCCGCCGCGAGGGACACGCCGAGGATGGCGTTGGCGCCCAGGCGCGACTTGTTCGGCGTGCCGTCCAGGTCGATGAGCGTGCGATCGAGCTCCGCCTGGTCGTCGGCGTCGATCCCGTGGACGGCGGCGGCGATCTCCCCGTTCACGTTGGCGACCGCCTGCGTCACGCCCTTGCCCGCCCACTGCGAACCGCCGTCGCGCAGCTCGGTCGCCTCGAACTCGCCCGTCGAGGCGCCGGACGGCACCGCGGCGCGCCCGAAGGCGCCCGAACGCAGCGAGACCTCTGCCTCGACGGTCGGGTTGCCCCGCGAGTCGAGGACCTGGCGGGCGTGGACGCGTTCGATCTGACCCAAGGGAGGCTCCTAGTCGGTGTCGGTGCCCGCGGCTGTCTCGAGCCGCGCGCGGGCGTAGTAGGTGATCTGGCCGTCGAGATCCAGGTCGGTCCAGGTCTCGCCGTCGCCGGCGGCGAGCTGCTCGGCCCGCTCGACGGCGCCCCGGAAGCGACCGCTGGACGAGCGCAGCGCGAGCTCGGGATCGACGTGGAGCTTGCGCGCGACGTTGACCGCCGCGAAGAGCAGGTCGCCGGCGGCGCGGAAGGCGGCGTCGCGGTCGTCCCCCGCGGCCTCGAGCTCGTCGATGCCGGCGCGGACGGCGTCGTACGGGACGTCGGGGAGGTCGAAACCGCGCGAGGCCGCGCGGCGCTGGACCTTGCGCGCGTGCAGCGGCGCGGGGAGGTTCTCGGGGACCTCGCCGAAGATCCCCTCCTCGCGGCCCGGCTCGGTGCGCTTGATCGCGTCCCAGTTGCGCAGGACGGTTCCCGCGTCGTCCGCGGCGACCTCGCCGAAGACGTGCGGGTGGCGCCGGACGAGCTTCTGGCGCACGTGCTCGGCGACCTGCGCGAGGTCGCCGGCGCCGCGCTCCTCGAGGAGCAGGGAGAGGAAGTGCACCTGAAAGAGGACGTCTCCCAGCTCGTCGAGGAGCTTGGCGTCGTCGCCCTGGTCGGCCGCGTCGGCGAGCTCGTAGGCCTCCTCGACGGTGTGCGGGACGATCGTGCGCTCGTCCTGCTCGCGGTCCCAGGGGCACTCGACGCGCAGGCGCCGCGTGAGGTCGTCGAGACGCCCGAGGGCGTCGGTGATGTCGGGGCGGCTCACGAGATCGTGAGCCTAGCCCGGCCTGGGGGAGCGCCGCCCTGCGACGCTCCCCCGACCGACGGCGAAGCCGTCGGCCGTCTACTGCGCCGGCGTCGTCGCCGCCGTCGCGGCGGTCGTCGCCGCCTTCGGGCCGTTCTTGCAGCCCTGGATGGCGTAGCCCTTGCGGCAGTCCGTCTTCGCCGTCCACTTCTTGCGGTACGTGTCGCTGAAGTCCGACACCGCCTTCTGCTGGTCCTGCTGGGAGAGGGCCTGCTTGATGGTCGGCGTGGCCTGCGCCAGCGTCTGCTGCGTGGACTTCTTGATGTCGTCGATCCTGACGACGTAGTAGCCGAACTGGGTCTTGATCGGGCCGATCAGCTCGCCCTTCTTGCCCGCGAAGACCGCGTCGTCGAAGGCCGGCTCCTGGTTGCCCTTCGTGACGGTCAGCTTGCCGCCCTGCTTCTTGGACGCGTCGTCGGTCGAGTACTTCTTGGCGACCGAGGACCAGCTCTCGCCGTCCTCGATGGCCTTCTTGGCCTTCTCGGCGGTCGCCTTGTCCTTGGTCAGGATGATGTGCGTGTCGCGCGTCTCCGCCGAGCCGAACTGGGACTTGTTCTTCTCGTAGTACGCCGCGATCGCGGCCGCCGTCGGGGCCTTGGCGCCCTTGGAGATCTTGGCGACCAGCTTCTCCTGCAGCTGCTGCAGGCGCGTCTGGAACTGGAGGTCGGACATGGTGAAGCCCGCGTCCTTCAGGGCCTTGTCGAAGTCGGCCTTCTTGGGGTACTGCTCCTTGCGCTGCGTGTCGATCGACTTCGTGACCTCGGCGGGAGTGACCTTGATCTTCTGGTCGCTGGCCTCGCCCTCGAGCCACTGGGAGGCGATCAGCAGCCCGAGGGCCTGGTCGCGCAGCGTCGTGTACTCGGTCGAACACTGCTTCTTGAGCTGGGTGTCCGTCGGGCGTGCCTTGCTCTTCGTCTTGGCTGCAGCGTCGCGCTTGGCCTTGACGCATGCGGCGTAATCGGGCGGATCGGGGACAGTTGAAGTGGTGGTGGTGCTGCCGCCCTGCTGTGCCTGGCTCGCTGAGCTCTTGGCGAAGACCGTCATCCAGTGATCGAAGTCACTGCGGGTGATCGCGGTCCCGTCGACAGTGGCGACCGCGTTGCCGGGGACGTCGTCCCCGCCACATCCCACAGCCGCCGCAGCGACCACGAAAAAGGCGCACAGGGCGCCGATGCTGCGTCGGGTTGGCTTCATGCGTACCGGATGCTAGTGGACGTGTTCGCGGCTTCGTGGCAGTGACCCGGCGGCACTTACACGGATGTGACAGGTGCAGTGACACCCTCGCCGTGTCCCCGACGAACAGGAGCAACATGGACGAGGAGCACACCACCTCACGCCCGGAAAGCTCGCGTCGCCGGTTGAAGATCGCCGGCATCGCAGTCGCAGCGCTGATCGCCGTGCCGGGGGGCGCGGTGATCTCGAACGCGTTCGCGGCCGATGGCGGGGCCACGTCCACGCAGCCGGCGCAGCCGTCGCAGAGCCAGCCGTCCCAGTCCCAGAACCCCGCACCGCAGCAGCGTGGCGAGGGCGACGGGCGGGGTCCGCGCGGCGATCACGGCGACTGCCCCGGCATGGGCGGCAAGGGGCAGGGCGACAGCAGCGGTGGCGGTGAGTCCGGAGGTACGACCGGAACCGCCTACTCGCTCCAGTAGGCCAACGGTCGCTCGGCCGGCGACCCCGTGTCCGGCGGGGTCGCCGGCTCGCCTATGCGGCGACCGGCTCGCTCTCGACGCCCGACACCACCGCCAGCAGCTCGTCGGCGGCCTGCACGACGGCCGGGAAGCGCTGGGCGGGATCATCGGGCACGCGCATCGAGAACTGGCTGCGGCCGGACTCGTAGAGCGCGCTGGGCAGCCTGCCGCGCAGCTCCTTGGCCCGGGTCGAGTCCAGCTCGACGGGCGTCGCCGCCAGCCGCCCGCCACGGAACGTCACGACCGTGACGCCCGCCTGGCCGAACTTGATGCGCGCCTGCTGCAGGCTGATGAGGTTCGAGAGCGGCTCGGGCACCGGCCCGAAGCGATCCTCCAGCTCGTCGCGCAGGACGCCGAGGTCGGCGACGTCGCGCGCGCCCGCGATGCGGCGGTGCACGTCGATCTTCGCCTGCTCGTACGGGATGTAGTCGGCCGGCACGTAGGCGTCGACGGAGACGTCCAGACGCACGGGCTCCGGCGCCTCCTCGCGGTCCTCGCCCTCCGCCGCCAGTGACTCCACCGCCTCGTCGAGCATCTGCATGTACAGCTCGAAGCCGAGCGCCGCGACGTGGCCGGACTGCTCGTCGCCCAGCAGGTTGCCGGCGCCGCGCAGCTCGAGGTCGCGCATCGCGACCTTGAACCCCGCGCCGAGCTCGGTGTAGTCCGAGAGCGCCGCGAGCCGCTGCCCGGCCTCCACCGTCAGGGCCGCCGCGCTGGGATACAGGAGGTACGCGTAGGCGCGCTCCCGGCTCCGTCCGACGCGTCCGCGGATCTGGTAGAGCTGGGCGAGGCCGAAGGTGTCGGCGCGGTCGACGATCAGGGTGTTGGCCTGCGGGATGTCGATGCCCGACTCGATGATGCTCGTACAGACGAGGACGTCGGCCTCGCCGCGCAGGAACGCGAGCATCCGCGCCTCGAGCTCGCCCTCGTCCATCTGCCCGTGGGCGACCTCGAACTTGAGGTCCGGGCACAGTCCGCGCAGGCGCTCGGCCGTCTCGTCGATCGACTCCACCCGGTTGTGGAGGAAGAACGCCTGCCCCTTGCGATCGCCCTCGCGCTCGAGCGCCTGGCGCACGAGGTCCTCGTCATACTCGCCGACGTAGGTCTTGACGGGACGACGGCCCTCCGGCGGCGTCTCGATGACCGAGATGTCCCTGACGCCGGCCAGCGACATCTGCAGCGTGCGCGGGATGGGCGTCGCGCTCATCGAGATGACGTCGACCTTCAACTTGAGCTGGCGCAGCAGCTCCTTCTGCTTGACGCCGAAGCGCTGCTCCTCGTCGACGATCAGGAGCCCGAGGTCCTTGGCCCGCACGTCGCGGCTCAGGAGCCGGTGCGTGCCGATGAGGATGTCGACCTTCCCCGCCGCGAAGCCGGCGATCGCCTCCTTCTGCTCCCTGGCGGGACGGAAGCGGCTGACCTGCTCGATCGTGAAGGGGTAGTCCTTCAGGCGCTCGGCGAACGTGCCCGCGTGCTGCTGGGCGAGGATCGTCGTGGGGACGAGCATGAGGACCTGGCGACCGTCCGCCGCCGCCTTGAACGCGGCGCGCAGCGCGACCTCGGTCTTGCCGTAGCCGACATCGCCGCAGACGAGGCGGTCCATCGGGCGCGGCGCCTCCATGTCCTCCTTGACGACCTCGATCGCGTCGCGCTGGTCGGGCGTCTCCGTGTAGGGGAACGCCGCCTCGAAGTCGCGCTGCCAGTCGCCGTCGGGCTCGAAGGCGTGACCGGCCCGCCGCTTGCGCTCCGCGTAGAGGTTGAGCAGCTCGCCGGCGAGCTCCTGCGCGGCGCGGCGCGCGCGGGCCTTGAGCGTGTCCCACCGCGTGCCGCCGAGCTTGGAGAGCGTGGGCGCGCTGCCGCCCGCGCCGACGTAGCGGCTGATCTTCGCCAGCTGCTCGGTGGGCATGAAGACCTTGTCCGTGCCCTGGAACTCGAGCTCGAGGTAGTCGCGGGTGACCCCCGCGACCGTCTTGGTCTCGAAGCCCGCGAACCGCGCGACGCCATGGTCCTCGTGGACGACGAAGTCGCCCGTGCGCAGGTCCGTGAACGAGCGCAGCGCGCCACGCCGCGGCCGGTCGTCGCTGCGCTCGGCGCGGCGGCGACGGAAGAGCCGGTGCTCTGGGATGACCGCGAGCTTCAGCCCCGCGGCGATGAAGCCGTCGCGCAGCGTCGCCTGGGCGAACCGCAGGTCCTCGGGGGTCTCCTCGCCGATCCAGCCGGCCTTCAGGCGCGTGAGGTTGTAGCGGGCGCGGTCGCCCTCGCCGCGGCGCGGCCAGGCGACGACCGTCCGGTACCCCGAGCGCAGCAGCTTCTCGAGCTCGGACTCGGCCTCCTTGAGGGAGCGGGACGTCGCCTCCGCAGCCTGGGCGTGCAGCTGGACGGGCTGGTCGGAGGACAGCGAGGACAGCGCGAAGCGCGCGCGCCCGGCGAGACCCGCGCGAACCTCCTCGGGGCGGACGTAGAGATGACGCGCGTCGTCGTCGTGGAAGGCGGCGCAGACGTCCTGCCAGTGGTCGCGCAGCGCCGGCTCGACCTCCTCCTCCGCCGCGATGAGGACCTGCGCCTCGTCGGCGAGGTCCAGGAACGCACGGAAGCGGTCGACGGGGAGCAGCTCGGCGATATCGGGGCGCTCGTCCTCCATCGCGGCGATCTCGGCGTCCTCGCGGTGCTCGGCGGCGAGCTCGGCCGACGGGGCGATCTCCACCGCGTCGGTGTCGCCCAGCGACCGCTGGGTGAACGTGGAGAACCACCGCAGCGACTCGATCTCGATGTCGAACAGGTCGACGCGGATCGCCCGGTCCTCCGTGGCCGGGTACACGTCGAGGATCCCGCCGCGCATGGCGAACTGCCCGCGGTCCTCGACCTGGTCGACGCGCTCGTAGCCGGCCGCGACGAGCTCGCCGGCGACCTCGTCGAGATCGATGAGGTCGCCCACGCGCAGCGTCATGGAGCGGGACGCAGCTCGGGGTCGGGGACCTTCTCGCTCAGCGCCACGGCGGAGACGACGACGACGGGCGGCTCGTCGCCCGGGGTCAGCAGAGCGTCCATCGCGGCGACGCGCAGTCCGACGAGGTGCGGCGGCGGCGCCAGGTGTGACTCGTACGTCACACCGCGGCTGGGATAGAAGCGGACCTGGCGCGGCGCCAGCCACGCGCGGAGGTCGGCGGCGAGGTCGCGCGCTTGGCGGTCGTCGCCGGCGACGACGATCGCGGGACGCCGATCCCCCTCTTCCAGGAGCGCCGCGATGACATAAGGACGCAGGGACGATGAGACGAACGCCCTCCCGCCCCCGCGCAGGAGCTTCGCGCCGTCCGACGAGGCGGCGAACTGCGGAAGGAGGGTGCGAAGTGGAGCGGTGTCTGGCATGCGCGGCGCCCGCTCACGAACGGTCGTGGCGGGTCTCTGGACAAGTGTAGGAGCGCGTCGAGCGGGCACGCCCATCGCGTCCTCGGTAGCCTCGGCCGCCGCGCCGTCGACATGGAGGTCTTCTCCGTGCGCACATCCCCACGCCGTCTTGCAGCAGCCTGTCTGCTGTCGATATCCGTCGTCCTCGCTGTCGCCGCGCCCGCCGGGGCGTCGCGCACCGACTGCTCCCCCGAGCCCGGTTGGCCCGGGCAGGACGCGAGCGCAGCGACCCAGATCGTCGCGCTCGTCAACCAGTACCGGGCGCAGCGTGGCCTGAGCCAGTTGACGATGTCGCAGTCCCTGACGAACGCGGCGGCCTGGAAGGCAGCGCAGCTCGCGGTGGACGTCCCTGTCGCCGGCGCCGGAGCGTTCGACCACAACGACTTCGGGACGGGTCGCACGCCCGAGGCGCGCGTGCAGGCATGCGGTTACGGCGACTCGTTCGGCGAGAACATCGCGCTGGGCCAACCCTCACCGCAGGCGGTGATGGACGCGTGGATCGCCTCGACCGGGCATCGCGCGAACCTCGAGTACCCCTACTGGACGGCCATCGGGGTGGGCGCGGCGCCCGGGCAGTTCGGCTACGGCTGGGCGCAGGACTTCGGGATCTCCAACCCCGATCCGATCGCCACGCCGCTCGCGAGCCTGGCCCCCACGGCCTCTCCGACGGCGCCGACCGCCGTCGTTCCGCTCGCCACGCCGGTCGCGCCCCCCGCTCCGCAGCCCCAGGTCGTCTCCGCCGCTGCAGCTCCCGCAGTCCAGATCATGGCCCGCCCGCGCGTTCGCACGCGCAAGCACACGGCGAGGATCCGGTGGCACATCTCCGGGCAGGCGCAGAACGTCAGCTGCTCGCTCAACGGCAAGGTGCTGCGACGCTGCGGCAGCACCGGGCGGACGCTGCATGTGAAGCGCGGCCGCCACGTCTTCCGCGTGACGGTCACGGGCCCGCAGGGCACCGATTCCGAGCAGATCCGCTGGCGCGTGCTGCGCGCTGCTACACGACACTAGACGCCTTCGAGCACCACGCTCTCGGCGACGTCCGTGGCCCGGTCGACGAGGTCCTGGACGTCGGCCTTGGGCTCCGTGTAGCGCCCCAAGACGTAGTCGGCGACGATGTCGGGGTCAGTCGAGTCCGGCCGGCCGACGCCGATGCGGACGCGGGCGAACCCGGGGTCGCCGAGGTGGCGGCGCAACGACTTCAGGCCGTTGTGGCCGGCCAGCCCCCCGCCGACGCGTGCGCGGATGTCGCCGAACGGCAGGTCGATCTCGTCGTGCAGCACGAGCACGCGCTCGAGCGGCACCTTCAACGCCCCCCGGGCCGGTCCCACCGACTCCCCCGCGTCGTTCATGTACGTCTGGGGCAGGAGGATCGCGACGCGAGGGCCGCCGATCCCGGCGCGACCATCGGTCAGCAGGCCTCGGAACGTCGTGCGCGCCTTGGGCAGCTCCCAGCGCACGCCGAGCGCGTTCGCGACGTCGAAGCCGATGTTGTGCCGGGTCCCGGCGTACCGGGACCCGGGGTTGCCGAGCCCGACGATGAGCCAGTCGACGGGCGCGGTCCCGCCGCGCCGCCGCACGGCGGTCGGCTACTCGTCCGCGGCGTCGTCCGCGTCCGCGGAGCCGTCGGCGCCCGCGTCCGCGTCTGCGCCCTCGCCGACCACGCCGGTCTCCTGCTCGATGGCCTCCTCGGCCTCGTCCTCGGCGTCGACGTCGACGTTGGGCGGCGACAGGGTCGCCAGCACCGTCTCCTCGGGGTCGTCGAGCAGCGTCACGCCCTTGGGCGCGGCGAGCGACGAGAGGTAGACGGTGTCGTTGATCTCCATCTTCGAGACGTCGAGCGAGAGCGTCTCGGGGATGTCGTTCGGGAGCGCCTCGACGTTGACCTCGCGGGTCACCTGGTCGAGCACGCCGCCCTGCACCACGCCCGGGGCGCCCTCGCCGCCGACGAGCTCGACGGACACGGCCGCGTGGATCGCGACGTCGAGCCGCACGCGCAGGAGGTCGATGTGCATCGTCTCGCCGCGCACGGGGTGGTACTGCGCGTCCTTGAGGACGGCAGGCTGTGACCCACCCTCGATGTCGAGGTCGAGCACCGCGCCACTGGCAGCGAGTGCGTGGCGCAGCTCGCGCGCGTCCACAGTGAAGGAGACCGGCTCGCCCTCGCCGCCGTACAGCACGCCCGGCACCTGTCCGGTGCGGCGCAGCCGGCGCGTCGCGCGAGAGCCACCGGAGGTGTCGCGCTGGGTCAGCGCGAGTCGTGTGCCCTGATTGGTCGCCATAGTCGGTCGCAGAGGGTAGCGGCTCGGCTATTGGCCGGGCACCGGCCCGATCTGCTGCGTCTGCGTGTACCACCGGTTGACGTCGAACCACGCGGGCTTCTTGGAGCGGTCGGCGAAGCGCAGCAGCCCCTTCTCGTGGATCGGCGGGTCCGGCCGCGGGTTGCCGCCGTCCCAGCCCGGCCGGACGCGGAACTCCTCGATCGCCCAGTAGATCGCGCCGCTGAGCCACGGCTTCGACGCGAAGACCCCGAGGTGGTAGTTCACGAAGTCCTGCTGGAACTGGTAGGTCCCCTTCTCCTCCACCGGGCCGTCGCGGTTGGCCTCCGCCCCGAACTCGGTGACCATGATCGCCTTCTTGGGGTAGCAGGCGCGGACCGAGTCGAGGTAGTCCGACAGGGCGTCGCGGTCGGCGATCACCCCGTTGGGTCCCGGATACCAGCCGAAGTAGTCGTTGATGCCGATGACGTCCAGCGGCGCGTACTGGGGCCGGCAGCCCACCGTCGGATAGCCCGCGACGGCCAGGCCCACCGGCCGGGTCGGATCCAGCGCCTTCGCCTGCTCCGTCGCGCGCTTGATGTAGTCGGCCTGCACCGGTCCCGGTCGCGAGGACAGCTCGTTGCCCAGCGACCAGACGATGATCGACGGGTGGTTCTGGTTGGCGTTGATGTTCGCCTCCAGCTCCCTCGCTGCCAGCTTGCGGACGATCTCCCGCTTGAGGTACTGCGTCTTCACCGCGTACACCGGGACCTCCGACCACAGGAGGATGCCCGCCTTGTCTGCGAGCTCCTCGAGGTAGGGGTGCAGTGGGTAGTGCGCGCGGATGATCGTCGCCCCGAGCTCGGAGACCTCGGCGATGTACTGCGCGCGGCGGGCGTTGTCGACCGCGAAGCCGACCTTCGGATCGTCCTCGTGCAGGCCGACGCCGCGGACGTCCAGCGGCCGGCCGTTGAGGTACAGCTTCCCGCCGATGACCTGGATCTTGCGGATGCCGGTCTTCAGCTGCCAGCCGGCGACCTTGGTGCTCCCGACGCTGGCGGCGAAGCGCACGGAGTAGAGCGTCGGGGACCCTGGCGCCCAGAGGCGTGGGTTCTTCACGGTGATGCGCTTGGAGAACGTCGCGAACCCGTGACCGCCGACGTTGGCACTGCCGAGGGTCACGTCGCGGCCGCCGAAGCTCCCGGTCACGCGGACGCGCTGGGTCGACGACGCCGCGTTGCGCACCGTCGTGCGAAGCAGCACGGACGCGTCGCACCTCGCGCACGGCAGCTCGGGCCGGACGACGACGGTGTTGAAGTCGACGCGGTCGACCTTGCGCAGGTAGACCTCGCGGAGGATCCCGCTGTAGTTCCACCATCCGCCGGTGGGGAGGTTCGTGCCCGTCGTGAGCCCCGACGGCGGGAAGTCCGTCGGGTGGCGGCGACTGTCCACGCGCACGACCAGGCGGTTCACCCCGCCGCGCCTCAGATACGACGAAGGGATGCGGATCTCGAACGGCAGGTAGGCGCCGGTGTTCGAACCGATCGGCTTGCCGTTCATCCAGAACTTCGCGCGGTAGTTCACCGACTCGAAGCGCAGGACCCAGCTCATCCGCTTGTTGGAGCTCGGGAGATGGAAGTCCTTGCGGTACCAGCCGATCGAGCCCGCCATCGACTCGTTGGAGGTGTCGGTGGCGTTCCAGGCGTTGGGCACCGTCGTCGGCGTCCAGCCGGTGGTGGCCGACGTGCGCATGAAGCGCTGCTTGACGCCCTGATCGGCCGAGTCCAGCCGGAACAGCCACTGGCCGCCCATGAGGTAGCGGCCGCCGGGACCCGCCTCGTAGAGCGCTCCGGCGCTGAGGCCGTCAGCGGCCTTGGCGACGGGGGCGAGGACGGCGACGGACAGCAGGGCCGCGCAGATGGCGACGACGAAGCGCAGGTGGGGGATCGGGCTCGCGGATCGGGACATGGGGGGCAGCGCGCTGCAACACGGCGGGCCGCGCGGAGTTGCGCGACCAGCGCAGCGAGGGCGCTCAGGTGCAGGCGGCCGTCCGGTCGATCGGCGCGCTGAGATCCAGCAGCGTGACGGATTGACCGGACAGTGGCGTTCCGGTCCGCCGCACGAGGACGCATTGGACCGTCGTGAGCCGGCCCGGGGTGATCCAGACCACGCGGGTCTGGCCGGTCGTGCTGCTCAGCGCGTGCGACGTCTTGGAGTCGATGCGGACGATCGTGACGTCGCCGGGGGCCTTGAGCTCGCGCGCGTTCGCCCGCACCTGCGCGACGCAGGCGTCGGTGCGGCACTCGACGTCGCGCAGCATGCGGTCCGCGTCACCGCGCGCCTGCGCGGTGAGCACCTCGAGGACGGCGTCGCGCTCGGCGTTCTCCGTGCCGAGCCAGCGGGCCAACAACGCCGAGATGACGAGGAAGACGACGACCCCGGCCGCGACGAGCAACCACCGGCGGTGTCGCCGCGGCGTGGCGGCCGTCACCCGGCCTCGGGCATGTCCTCGCCGTTGAGCTCGAGGAAGCGTTGGACGGACGCCTCCTGCTTGGACAGCAGATCGGCCATCCGCAGCGCGTGGTCGTGCGCCCGCTCCATGAAGTCCTCCAGGCACCGGTCGGGGTCGTCGGGCAGCGGATAGACGTGCGCGACGTCCTGCTGGGCGCACGCGATCCCCAGCGGCGGCAGACCCTCCGCGAGGGTTCGCGCCCCGCAGACGGGCACGATGGTGAGGTGCTGCTCGGGGGCGTTGAGGGCGACGGGCATGAGGCGGTGCGCGGGAAGGCGCACGCTCAGTGTGACGCCATGGTCGACGTCGACCGCAGCGACGCGTGACAACGCGTCCGCCCACACCGACAGGACGGTGTCGGCGGCGACGATCGCGTCGCGGATCGCCTTCGCCTGTGCGGCGTAGAGCTCCTCGGCCTCGTCCCGGTCGGCAGCCTCGGCCAGGTCGAGGTCGCACGGCACGCGCAACAGCTCGGACGCCGTGACCGCCACGCCCGCTCCCTTGCCGCCGTTGGCCACGTACGTCTGGATCGTGCCCAGATCGCGCCGTCCGTGGAAGATGACGGTGACCGCCTCGGACATCGAGAGGCCCCCGACCCGCAGCGCCACCGCGGCCGACGACTCCGCATCGATGAGTGCGCGCTGCAGCAGGTCGTCCGCTTCGTCCATGATCCCTCCTACGTCCTTCCCTACCCGTGCCCGACTCATCATCGTGGACCGCGGGTACTCAGTGTCAGGGACCGACCGGCGGAAATCCAGCAAGGAACTTTCGACATGACGCTCATCTACAAGCCCATCGGGCTCATCCTGGGCATCCTCGGCGGGATCGCCGGCCGCCAGGTCTTCAACCAGATCTGGCAGCGCGTCGACGGCGAGGAGCCGCCGGAGCCGACGACGCGCGACACCTCGCTCGTGCGGGTGGTCTCCGCGGTCGTGCTGCAGGGCGCGATCTTCGCGGTCGTGAAGATGGCGATCCAGCGCGGCGGCGCGAAGACGTGGAACCACTTCCTCGGCGTCTGGCCGGGCGAGAAGCGGCCGGACCCGTCCTGACGCCCGCGTGAGCGCGGCCGCCAACCTCATGGAGCGGCTCGGGCTCTCCGACGACGAGCTCTGCGCGGTGTTGGACGTCGATCCGATCGCCGTCATCGCCGGCGAGCTCGATCACCGGCCCGAGCTGCCGATCCTGCTGGTGCTGACGGCCGAGGCATCCGAGGCGGTGGGCCCCGACTCGCTGCGGCGCTGGGTGCGCACGGGCGGGCCGCGCGGACGGCCGGTGGACCTGCTGCTCGCGCGGGACTTCGCGGGGTTCGAGGACGCCGTCGGCGAGCTCGTCGCGCGCGGGTTCGTCGTCCGGGCGGCGCCCTCGTGAGCGTCCGCATGGCGGCCTGGCAGCACGTGGAGGGCCGCCGCGGCTTCGAGGTCGCGCGGCTCGAGCCCACCGGCGACGGCGGCTATCGCATCGACGGGCACAGCACGGGCGAGGACGAGGGCATGGCGTGGGGCCTGCACTACGCGCTCGTCGTCGACGCGAGCTGGGCGACCCGATCGCTGGAGGCGGCCGGCATCTCCGAGGAGGGGCCCTGGTCGCTGTCGCTGCTGGCCGACGGCGCGGGAGGATGGGACGGCGCGCCCCAGTACGCGGGCTGCCTCGACGTCGACATGGTCTCGACGGTCCTCACGAACACCCTCGCGGTCCGCCGCCTCGAGCTCGAGGTCGGCGGCTCGGGGACGCTCGACGTCGTCTGGATCGGCACCCCCGCCGGGCGCGAGGTCGAGCGGATGCCGCAGCGTTACACGCGCGTCGGCATCCGCGGCTATCGCTTCGAGGTGGTGGGCGGCGACTTCGAGGCGGACCTCGAGATCGACGAGTTCGGCCTCGTCCTCAGCTACCCCGGCCTCGCTCAGCGCGTCGCCTGAGGCTGCGCGCCGAGCTGGCGCGCCAGACCCGGCGTGTCCCACAGGTGCCACAGATCGGTGACGCGGCCGTCCTCGTAGCGGAAGAAGTGCATGTGGGCGACCTCGACGCGGCGCCCGGTGGGCTCCAGCGGCGGCTGCATGAGCGCGAGGCGGCCGAGGTGCGTGCCGGTCATCGTCGACCGGCAGGCGACCAGGCCGTCCTCCTCGAGGATCGCGTGGACCTCGAAGTGCACGTCGGGGAACGCGGTGCGCATCCCGACCACGACCTGCTTGAGGTGATCACAGAACGAGGCGCCGGCGGGCTCCTGGTGGTCGACGCTGTCCGTGCCCAGCACCTCGTCGACGTAATCGAGGTCGCCCTGGTGGAACATGCGCTCGAAACCCTCGAGCGTGAGGTCCTTCAGCTCAGCCGTCGTCATGGTGCGGCCCCCCTTGTTAGAACGCCATTCCAGTGACTGGAACGGTACTCTAATGCGGTGGCCGAAAGCAAGCGCCCGCGCGACCTGAGCGCCGAGAGCACGCAGCGGGCGATCGTCGACGCAGCGTCGCGGCTGTTCCTCGCGGATGGCTACCACGCGACCTCGATCACCCGGATCGCGCGCGAGGCCGGCGTCGCGGTGCAGACGATCTACAACTCGGTCGGAGCCAAGCGCGACGTCCTGTCACGGGTGCTGGACTTCGCCGCCGCGGGCGCGCAGGCGCCGACGCCGGTGGCGACGTTCATGCGCGAGCGCGCGCAGCGCACGGAGGACCCGCGCGACGTGATCGCCGGGCTCGTCGCGTTCTGGGAGCAGGGCCTGCCGCGAACGGCGCCGGTCTTCCGGGTCATCCGGGAGGCGGCGGCGCTGGACCCGGAGGTCGCCGAGCTCGAGCGCCGCCGCTCGGCGCAGCGGCTGACGAACTACGGGGAGGCGGCGCGACTCCTCTCCGACCGCGACGCCCTGCGCGACGGCCTGTCGGTCGACGAGGCCGCAGCGATCATCCACGCCCTGGGGCACCCGGACGAGTTCCGGTTCCTGGTGCTGGAGCAGGGCTGGCCGGTGGAGCGCTGGGCCGCGTGGGTGCGGGCAGGGTTGGAGGGGGCCCTGCTCCGCTAGAACAGCTGGTTCTCCCCCCCGAAGACCTCGGAGACCGAGTCGTCGGTGAAGATGCGCCGGATCGAGTCGGTCAGCAGCTCCGCGCAGGACAGGACGCGGATCATGCTCGGCGCGCCCGGGCGCAGCGGGATCGTGTCGGTCACGACGACCTGCTCGAAGCCCGCCCCGGAGAGGTTGCTGAACGCCTTGCCCGACATCACCGGGTGCGTCGCCGCTGCGTAGACCTGGCGGGCGCCGGCGTCGCGCACCGCGAGACCCGCCGCCGCGAGCGTGCCGGCCGTGTCGATGATGTCGTCGACGATCACCGCGGTCTTGTCGCGCACGTCGCCGATGACGTAGCCGATCTCCGCGACCTGCTGGGCCGGGCGCTCCTTGTCCAGGATCGCCAGCTCCGCGCCGATCTTCGTCGCGAACTTCTTGTTGAGCTTGACGCGCCCGGCATCGGGCGCCACGACGACGAGGTCGCTGAGCCCGAGGTCCTCGAAGTACCGCGTGAGCATGAAGAGCGACGTCATGTGGTCGACGGGCTTGTGGAAGAAGCCCTGGATCTGCCCGGCGTGGAGGTCCATCGTCACGACGCGGTCCGCTCCCGCGGTCTCGAGCATGCGAGCCACGAGGCGAGCGCTGATCGGCTCGCGCGGCGCGGACTTCTTGTCCTGGCGCGAGTAGCCGAACCACGGCACGACGGCGATGACCCGGTGCGCGGAGGCGCCGACGGCTGCCTCGATCATGAACATGAGCTCCATGAGCGCGTCGTTGGGACTGACGCCCGTCACGGGGTTGCCGCACGTGGGCTGCACGATGAAGACGTCCGCCCCGCGGATCGACTCCTCGTAGCGGCAGTAGACCTCGCCGTTCGTGAAGGTCTTCAGCGTGACCGGGCCGAGATCGACGCCGAGCTTGTCGGCGATCTTCGCTGCCAGCACCGGGTTGGCCCGCCCGGTGAACAGCATGAGGTGCTTCTCGTAACCGACCTCGAGCCGGGTCGAGGGGTGCGGCTGCGGGACGATCGTCGTGCTCATGGCGTGGCGGGAGTCTAATCCTCGGAGGAGACGGCCTCCGCCCGCCTGCGAGCGTCGTAACCCTCGATGACCCGCGCGGGAACGCCGACCGCGAGCGCGCCGTCCGGCACGTCGGAGCGCACGACGGCGCCTGCGCCCGTCCAGGCGTTGTCGCCGACCTGCACCGGCGCGACGAACGTCGTGTCCACGCTGCTCTTGACGCCCTTGCCGATCCGCGTGCGGTGCTTGCGCACCCCGTCGTAGTTGGCGGTGACGTTCGCGGCCCCGATGTTCGTCCCGGGTCCGACGTCGGCATCGCCGAGGTAGGAGAGGTGCGGCACCTTGGTCCCCTCGCCGATGTCTGAGTTCTTGAGCTCGACGAACGTCCCCGCCTTCGAGCCCGCGCGAAGCACCGTGCCCGGGCGCAGATACGCGAACGGCCCGACCGTCACGTCGTCGTGCAGGTCGGCGTCGACGACATGGGCGTTGAGGATCGTCACGCGCTCGCCCAGCCGGGCATCGATCAGCGTGGTCGACGGGCCGACCCTCGAGCCGGCTCCGATGCGCGTGCCTCCGCGCAGCATCGTCATGGGCTCCAGCAGCGCGTCCCGGCCGATCTCCACATCCGCATCGACGTAGGTCGTCGACGGGTCGGTCACCGTGACGCCGGCGCGCATGTGGCGTTCGAGGATCCGTCGCTGCAGCAGCCCGCGGACCTCGGCGAGGGCCACCCGGTCGTTCACGCCGAGCACGACCTCCCACGCGCTCGCGACGTACGCGCCGACGTGACGGCCGTCCCCGCGCAGGATCGAGACCGTGTCGGTGAGGTACAGCTCGCCCTGCGCGTTGTCGGTGCGCAGGCGCCCGAGCGCGTCGTGGAGCGCGGCGGCATCGAAGGCGTAGACGCTCGCGTTCACCTCGGCGATCGCCATCTCCTCCGGCGTCGCGTCGCCCTCCGCCTTGGTCTCCACGATCCGCAGCACGCCGCCCTCGGCGTCGCGGACGATCCGCCCGTAGCCGGTGGGGTCGGGGTGCTCGGCGCTCAGGAGGGTCGCGGCCGCGCCGCTCGCCACGTGCGCGTCGACCAGGCCACGCAGCGTCGGGGCGTCGATGAGCGGCGCGTCCCCGGCGAGGACGAGCACCGTCCCCTCGCGCGGGATCGTGTCGACAGCCGCCTGCACGGCCCCCCCGGTCCCGTTGGCGACCGGCTGCACCGCGCTCTCCACGTCCTCCCCGAGCCGCCCCTCGAGCAGCCGCTCAGGACCCTCGACCACCACGATCCGGTCCGCCCCCGCCCCGCGCGCCGCCGCGATCGGCCATCCCACCAGCGGCCGGCCGCAGAGCTCGTGCAGGACCTTGGGGAGCGCGGAGCGCATCCGTGTTCCCTGACCCGCGGCCAGGATCACTGCGGTGAGGGCGGTCATGCCCGCCATCGTAGGCTCGGTCGTCCGCGATCGCGTCGCCCACCGGATTACGCTGGTCTCCGCTGGGGAGTGGTGTAACTGGCAACACGCGCGGTTTTGGTCCGCGAATCCGGGGTTCGAATCCCTGCTCCCCAACTCGTCTGGCGCGCGCGCCTAGCCGTCGGCGTCGGGCTCCGAGTCGTCGGCATCGCCGTAGTTGTCGCGCGTCTCGAACGCGCGCTCGTCCTCGCTGGTGCGCTCCGCGTCGACGCCCGGCGTGGACTGCTGCCACTCGGTCGCGTGCTCGATGAGCAGGGACTCCGCCTGCTCGAAGCCCTCGGCCTCGCCGCCGCCGCCCTCCTCGACCGCACGGAACGCCTCACCGCGCTCGCCGTCGAAGCGGTCGGGATCGGAATCCAGCGGGCTCTCCTCGGGCCTGCCTCCGATCGCGCGCGCCTCGGCAGCGGCCGCTTCCTCCTCTTCACGTACGACGTCGTCGTCTCGGTCCATGTCCCGGTGTCCCCTTCCTGGTCGACTCGTCCGACACTAGTCCCACGCGATCTGCGTCCCGACCGGCGGGACCGCGTCGAGGTCGATGCGGGCGACCGCCGCGGCGAGCGTGTCGGCCAGCGTCGCCCCGCTCTCGCGCAGGAGGCGCATGAGCGTCTCGACCGGCGTCGCGTCCTCGGCGACGCCGTTGGCGTAGTCGGTGACATAGCCCAGCAGGCCGTACGGCAGGCCGGCTTCACCGCACAGCGTCATCTCGGGTCCCGCCGTCTGGCTCACCGCGCTCACGCCCACCGCGCGCAGCGAGCGGATCTCGGCCTTGGTGTTGAAGCGCGGGCCGTCGACGTGCCCGTAGCACCCGCCGTCGCGGACGGCGTGGCCGCGCTCCCGTGCCCCGGCCAGCAGCGCGGCGCGCAGCGGCTCTGAGAACGGATCCTCGAACACCCAGTGCCCCCGCCCGGGCGCGCCCGGCCGGTCGTGCAGCGTGCAGAGCGAGCCGTCGGCCAGGCGGTTGGCCAGGAAGTGCAGGTCGTCGAAGACGATGAGCTCGCCGAGCCCGAGCGTCGGGTCGGTCGCGCCGCACACCGTGACCCCGAGCACCGCTCGGGCGCCGAGCTCCTGCAGCGCGACGACGTTGGCCCGGTGGGTCACCTGGTGCGAGACGCGCTCGTGGTCGTCGCGATGGCGCGAGACGTGCAGCACGTCCTGACCGGCGAAGCGCCCACGCGTGACCTCCGTCTCGCCGAAGCGGGTCGCGACGACCTCGCGGCCCGACGACTCCATGCCGGGCAGAGCGTAGGTCCCCGAGCCGGTGATGATCCCGAGCGCCATGGCCCGGGAGGATTCCAGGCTCAGGCCTCCGGGGCGGCCTCGCCGCCCGTGGCGGCCGACTCGGCGCCGGTCGCGTCGGGCTGCGGCATGGTCTCGGCAGGCGCGGTCGTGGCGGCCGGCTGCTCGGTCGTCGTGGCCGGTGCGGGCTGCTGGTCGGTCGTGGTGGCCGGCGCGGGCGTGGTCTCGGTGGTCGTCGTCGGGGCTGTCTCGGGCGCGGGCTGCGCCGGCGTCGTCTGCGACGAGGGCCGCTCGGACTCCTTCTTCGCGCTCGGGTCGCGCAGGTGGTGGCGGTGCGGGGGCTTCGCCACCGGCTTCTCGACCGCGGGCTTCTCGGTCGCGGGCGTCTGGTCCGTTGCGGGGGTGTCGGGCGTCGCCGGCTCCTCGGTCGCCGGCTCGTCCTCCGTGGCGGGCTTCTCCTTCACGGGCGCGTCGGCCTTCGCCGGGTCGGTGTGCGCCGTGAGCTCGTCGGCGTTGGAGACGCCGTCGCCGTCGGTGTCCTCGGCGCCGTCGGCCACGCCATCGTCGTCGCTGTCGGTCTTCGCGGGGTTCAGGCCCAGCTCGATCTCCAGAGCGTTGGAGAGGCCGTCGGCGTCCGCGTCCGCGTCGCCGTCGGGGATGTCGCCGGTCGACGCGCGGGAGGGGATCCAGCCCGAGCGCGATCTCGACCTCGTTGGAGAGGCCGTCACCATCGGAGTCGACCTGGCCGTCGGGCATGCCGGTCGTGTCGGCGCGCGCGGGGTCGAGCCCGAGACGCAGCTCGGTGGCGTTCGGAAGGCCGTCGTGGTCGGTGTCGCGATCGCCATCGGACAGCGCGCCGATGCTCGCGCGCTTGGCCGGGTTGAGGGAGAGCGCCTGCTCGACGGCGTTCGGGACACCGTCGCCGTCGAGGTCGTCGTCGCCGTCGGGGATGCCGTCGCCGTTGGTGTCGGCCATGTGCGGGTCGCGATCCACGACGTACTCGGTGCGGTTCGTGAGGCCGTCGGAGTCGGCGTCGGCGGACGCGTCGGAGGCGACGAGCGGGTTGAGGCCGTGGCGTGCCTCCCAGCCGTCCGGCATGCCGTCGCCGTCGGTGTCGGCCTTGTGGGCGCGCGTGCCGAGGCGCTTCTCGCTGGCGTCGTTGAGGCCGTCCCCGTCGGCGTCGCCGGAGGTCTGGACGCCGCGGGTGGGCGACTCCGTCGTCCCCCCGGCGGCGGACTCGGCGGGCGTGCTCGCGCCGACGCGCAGGGCAGGCGTCAGGATCGCTGCGGGCACGACCGTGCCCTCGCCGGGTCCGCGCAGGCCTCCGGCCGGCTCGATGCGGGGCGCGACGCGCTGCGCGATGACCTGCTCGCCCACCGAGCCGGCGGCGCCGAAGGTCGGCCAGTCGCGGAAAGGAATGACATCGCGGTACATCGCGATGAGCGACGCGGTGACGAGCGCGGCAGCACACAGGAATCCCACGAGCACGGGCAGGTGACGTCGCACGAAGCCGATCCTCTCCGGGTGCACGCCGCTGCGCCGTCGGTCATGCGTCCGCTCGGAGGGTGATGCGCTCGCGTGCTGCGTGGGCTCCACGGGGCGTTCATCGGCGATTCGCCGAGAACGCTTGACGACGTCACTATGCACCGAAAACAGGTGCCGTCGTCCGGTGGCCTCACGATCCACCGCGGTCCGTCAACCTGGCGCGTTGACGCTCAGATACCTACCTATTCGCGGGGCTTGCGCCCGGTGACGCGGCTGCCCGCTCCACGGGCCTCGCTGACGCGGCCGGCCGGCGTCGCGACGCCGAGGACGCGCATCGCCTTCAGGCCCAGCGACAGCTTCTCGCGGCCGTCCGTCGAGCCGACGTCGAGCCCGGACAGCTCGCGCACGCGCTCGAGGCGGTAGCGGATCGTGTGGCGGTGGGTGAAGAGCTTCTGGGCGGTGCCTGCGACGTTGCCGTCGTTGTCGAGGAAGGCCTCGACGGTCTGCACCAGATCGGTCTCGTACTGCTCGTCGTAGGCGACCAGCGGCTCGACGGTCTCCGCGTAGAACCGCTGCAGCTCGGCCGGGTCCTCGCTCATCGCCGACAGGAGCAGGCGGTAGGCGCCCGTCTCCTCGAACGCGAGGACCGGGACCTGCGGCTCGCCTCCGGCGACGTTGGCGGCCAGCAGCGCCTCGTTGCCGGCGCGCGGCAGCTCGAGCGGGTCGATCGCCGGGCGGCTGCGACCGACCGCGAAGGTGTGACCGGGCAGGGCGGCCTGAAGCTCGCGGAGGACGGCGTCGGCGGTGCGGCGGCTGTGCCCCTCGTCGACGCCTGGCACCACGATGACGACCTCGGCCCGCGACGTCTCACGGTCGGTGAGCGCGGCGGCGGCGCCGGGCGCCGCGGCGCGTGCCCCGCGCTCGGCGGCCGCGAGCACGCGTGCTCGCCAGCCCTCCTCGACCGGAGCCAGCGCACGGGCGCGCGCGACGATGACCGTCGCGCCGTCCTCGAGGGCCAGGCCGATCTCCGCGCCGCGCGCGAGGACGTTCGCCCGATCGGTCAGCTCGCCGGCGAGCGTCGCGTGCAGGAAGGCGGTCGTCGCCTCCTGGGACGCTCGCTGCGGCGCGCGGACGCGCTCCACCTCCGACGCCAGCAGGATCGCGACCAGTCGGAGGACCACGGGAAGCACCGGGCTGCGTGCCCGCATCCGCAGGGTGCCGACGCCCTGGCCGGCGACGCGCAGGTCGACGGTCTCCACGTCCTCGCGGCCCTCGGTCATGAGCGATCGCTCATCCGCGCTGCTGCGCGCGGCGACCGCCAGGACGGCGCCCGCCCGGTCGGCGAGGACGAGGCTGGCATCGAGGACCTTGGCCGCGGCACGCACGACCTCCGGCAGCCCGCGGCCCATCGCGACGGCATCGGAGATGACGTCGAGAGCGTCGAGATCGACCGTGTCGGGCGTCTCTGAGGCGGGCGAGGGCATCCGCTCCAGGCTATAGGGGACGGTCTGAGCACCATCTTCCGGTGCTCCGACCGTGTGGGCCGGCGCTAGGCGGAACCGTCCCAGTAGTACGCGATGAGCACCCCTCCGAGGCCGCCGATGACGAGCAGCGCAGCCAGCACGTACAGCGTGAGGAAGGTCGCGGCGATCCGCTCCCACCAGTGGCTGTAGGAGCGCCATGCCGGCGCCACGAACAGCCCGAGCCAGGCGATCAGGGCCAGGGCGCCGCAGCCCGCAGCGACCACGTAGATGATCGTCTCGTTGCTCATCGTGCGTCCCCCGCAGTGTGACGCACGGCCATGACGTCGACCGCGCCCCACCCGGCGGGCACGGGCGCGGCGGCGATCGGGGAGGGACGCCGCCCGGCCAGCTCGCGTGCTGCCGCGACGGCCCGCTCCGATCCGCCTGCCCCGGGGAACAGGCCCAGGACCGTCGGCCCCGATCCGGACACCACGATCTCGTCGGCGCCCACCGACGCGGCCTCGGCGAGGGCGACGTCGATCGCGGGACACAGCGCCCTGGCGGGCGCCTGGAGGTCGTTGCGGACCGCGTCGGGGAGGACGTCGCGCGCGCGCAGCCGCTCGCGCGCCTGCGCGAGCTCCGCGGTCGTGCTCAGCGTGCCGCGGTCGGCCTGTGCGTAGACCGCGGCAGTCGACAACGCGGCGTCGACCGGCAGGACGAGCACCCCGTAGGCCCGACCGGGCGCGGCGGGCTCCAGCTGCTCGCCCGCGCCCGTCGCGAGGACCCGTCCGCCGCGAACCTGGCTGGGCACGTCCGCGCCGAGCGTCGCGGCGATGTCCTCCAGCAGCGCGTCGTCGCCGGTGCCGGCATGGGCGGCGAGCAGCCGCAGCGCCGCTGCCGCGTCCGCGGACCCGCCCGCCATGCCGCCGGCGACCGGGATCCGCTTGGTGACCGTGATCCGCACCGGCCCGCCGTCCCAGCCCGTCCGCGCCCGGAACGCGTCGACCGCGCCGCCGACGAGATTCGGGCCCTCGACGCCGGGGCACACGACCTCGTCCGCGTCGCCGTCGGCCTGCTCGAGCACGAGGTCGTCGGCGAGCGAGATGGTGTCCATGACGCTGACGAGCTCGTGGCGCCCGTCCAGCGGGCGCACCGGCCCGACCATCAGGTAGAGGTTGATCTTCGCCGGCGCGCGGGCATGCAGCACGGTCACGTGGTCAGCTTCTCCCACAAGGCCCTGAAGTCCTCCGGCGACAGGCGCTCCGCGCGCGCGTCGGCCGGGTGACCGAGCGCCGGCAGGGCCGCACGGACGCGGTCGCGCGCGTCGGGCGGAAGCTCCAGGGCGGCCTTCCCGCCGGCCGCGAGCACCAGCGAGCGCCCGAGCGCCTTGCGGCGGTGCGCGAACGCCGCCTGCACGAACGCGCGCAGCGCCGGGTCCACGGGCGGGCCCGTCCGCACAAGCCCGACGAGCACCGAGTCGACATTGGGGACCGGATGGAACACCGTCCGCGACACGGGCCGCAGGACCCGCACGTCGCAGGACAGCTGGGCCAGCACGGACGGCACGCCGTAGGCGTCGGTCCCCGCCTTGGCCGCGAAGCGCTGGCCGACCTCCTTCTGCACCATCGCCACCCACCGCTCCACGCCCGGCAGATCCTCGACCGTCCGCAGGATGGCCGTCGCGGCGATCCCGTACGGCAGGTTCGCGACGACCTTCGTCGGCAGCGGGTCCAGCGCGGTCAGGTCGAGGTCGAGGGCGTCGGCGATGTGCAGCGTGGTGTTCGGGTGGGCCTCCAGCGCCTCGCGCAGCGGCGCCTCCAGCGCGCGGTCGATCTCCACGACGTGCACGTGGCGCGACAGCGGCGCGAGGTGCTCGGACAGCACGCCCAGGCCACCGCCGATCTCCAGGACGACATCGTCGGTGGTGAGCTCCGCGGCCCGGTCGATGACCCCGAGGATGTTCGAGTCGATCAGGAAGTTCTGGCCGAGGTCGCGCTTGGGCCGGACCTCGAACTCGGCCAGCCTGCGCAGACTCGGCTGCGTCACCATCGCAGCAGCGCGGCGGCGGTCGCCCCGACCGTGGCGTCGAGCTCGTCGTAGGAGACGCCGCGGCGCTCGGCGACGAATCGCGCGGTGTGCACGACGTACGCGGGCTGGTTGCGCTGCTTGCGGACGGGCTGCGGGCTCAGCCACGGGGCGTCGGTCTCCACGAGCAGCCGCTCGCCCGGCACGTGGGGAACCGCCGCGGCCAGCGCCTCGTTGGCCGGGTAGGTGACGTTGCCGGCGAACGAGATCCACCACCCGCGCTCCACGCATTCCTCGATCCGCGACGGCATCGAGAAGCAGTGCAGGATCACGTCGACGCCGTCCGCGTGGGCGCCCAACAGCTCGATGGTGGCGTCCTCAGCCTCGCGCGAGTGGATGACGAGCGGCTTCGCCGTCTCCCGCGCGAGCTCGATCTGCCCCCGGAACGCGCGCTCCTGGTCCTCCCGAGGGGCACCCTTGCGGAAGAAGTCCAGCCCGGTCTCCCCGATCGCCGCGCACCGGGGGTGCCGCGCCAGCTCGCGCAGCTCCTCGAGGTCGGCGTCCGTGAAGCCTGTCGCCGCGTTGGGATGGCGACCGATCGCGGCCCACACCCCCTCGAAGCGCTCGCTCTCCTCGAGTGCCTGGCGGCAGCTCTCGGCGTCGATCCCGACCGTGAGCATCCGCGTGACACCGGCCTCCCGGGCCGCCCCGACGAGCTCCTCGTCGCTCTCGTTGGCGAACGCCAGATGGGTATGCGAGTCGATCATGCGATGGTCGATCTCGCGGTCGCCGGTGTGGGGGTCGTGGGATCGGCCATCCACTACGACTCGTGCTTGGGGAACAGCGGCGGGATGCGCTCCACGGTCCGGGACCTCCCGGCCGTCGGCCTCGCGCCCGCGTAGTCCAGGTCGGGTGCGCCGAGCGCCGCGCGGATCTTCGCCGTCGAGTCCGGCATCCACGGGTGCAGCAGCACGGCGATGACGCGCAGGCCCTCGACGAGCGTGGCCAGGACGCGCGCGACCGCCTCGTCGTCCCCCGCCTTGGCCAGGCTCCACGGCGCCTGCTCCTCGACGTAGCGGTTCAGCCGCCGAACGACGCGCCACGCCGCCTCCAGCGCACCGGTGAGATCGGCCTTGTCGAGCAGGCCGGCCACGTCGTCGGGGATCGGCGCGAGCTCGGCGATCAGGTCGGCGTCGAGCTCCACCGCGGGCACCTCACCATCGAGATAGCGCACGGCCATGCTCGTGGTACGGCTCGCGAGGTTGCCCAGCTCGTTGGCCAGCTCGCCTTCGTAGCGCGCCGCGAATCCCGCCGTCGACACGCCGCCGTCCTGGCCGAAGGAGACCTCGCGCAGGCAGTAGTAGCGCAGGGCGTCGGTGCCGAACTGCTCGATGATCTGGAACGGGTCGAGGACATTGCCCAGCGACTTGCTCATCTTGAAGTCGCGCCCGCTCGCGTCGCGCATGAGCAGGAAGCCGTGGACGAAGACGTGCTCCGGCAGCGGCAGGCCGGCCGCGAGCAGCAGCGCGGGCCAGAAGACCGTGTGGAACTTCAGGATGTCCTTGCCGATGACGTGGAACGTCGCCGGCCAGAACTCCTCGGTCAGGTCCTCGCCCTCGCGGGCGTAGCCGAGAGCCGTCACGTAGTTCAGCAGCGCGTCGAACCACACGTAGAACACGTGTTCGGGGTCCCACGGCACGGTGACGCCCCAGGTGAGCTTGGAGCGCGAGAGCGACACGTCGTTGAGCCCGCCGGTGATGAACGAGAGCGCCTCGTTGTAGCGCTGGCGCGGCATCACGAAATCGGGCTGCTCGCGGAAGAGCCGCTCCAAGTCCTCCTGGAAGCTCGAAAGGCGGAAGAACCAGTTGTCCTCCTGCTCCCAGAGCAGCGGGATCTCGTGGATCGGACACGTGTCGTCGGGGCCGATCTCGCTGCCGGTCTTGAAGTCCGCGCAGCGGGGGCAGTACCAGCCCTCGTACGTGCCCTTGTAGACGTGCCCGTTGTCGTGGACGCGCTGGAGGATCTCCTGGACGCGGACCTTGTGGCCCTCGTCCGTGGTGCGGATGAAGAAGTCGTTGGACACGTCCAGCAGCGGCATGAGCGCCCGGAACCGCTCGGCGTTGCGGTCGGCGAGCGCCTGCGGCGTGACCCCCTCGCGCTCCGCGGCCAGCGCCACCGGCTCGCCGTGCTCATCGGTGCCGGTGAGGAAGAACACGTCCTCTCCCCGCTGGCGGTGGTGGCGCGCCAGGACATCGGCCGCGATCGCCGTGTACGCGTGGCCGAGATGCGGCGCGGCGTTGACGTAGTAGATGGGCGTCGTGATGTAGAAGGCCATCGAGCGCCCGAGGCTACTCGCGGGCAAGGCCATGGGCGGCTACGATCTCGTGCGAGTGTCCGTCCGCATCATCATTCGCCACTGATACCTGCACACCGGGGAGATCCCGGTGCCGCAGGCTCGATCCTCGAGCCTGCGGCGGGACGGCGACCACGGGCTCGGGGACGACAGGAGCCCCGACATGCTCGTCATCCCCGCCACCGCACCGCTGCACCGCCTCTGCCGCATCACGCTCACCTGCAGCGACAGCGACGACATTCCAGCCCGCGTCACGGCCACGTGCGCGCGCAGATGCGGCGTCGTCGTCGCGCTGACCTACGCCCGTGGGCGAACGGACGGCACCGCTGAGCTCGATCTGTCGGTCGAGGTCGACCAGCGTCATCGCGAGCTCCTCGTCCACCGGATCGCGGGGCTCGTCGACGTCCACGAGGTCCGCTGCCGCGACCTGTGACGGACGACCAGCCCGCCGACGGGCAGCGCCGCGGCGACGAGCGCCAGGCCGGCCCACACGACGACCGGGACGCCGGTCGGCACCCGTGACGGGACCGGCGCGACGCGCGGGGGCGGCACCGGGCGGGACGGCCGCGGGAGCGGCGACCCGTCCGGGGCCGGGCCGAGCCTCGGCGCCCGCGGCGCGCGCAGCAGCGTGAGCGGGTCGACGTAGCGCCGACTGCGCAGGTCCCGCGCACCGAGGTGCAGGTGCGCCGCAGGGCCGGCAGTCCCGACCAGTGCACCCGCGCCGACGCGCTTGCCGCGCACGGCGCGCACCGCCCCGAGCTCCAGGTAGGTCGCCACCAGCGCGCCACAGCGGACGCTGATCACACCACCGGACCTGCCGATGCGTCCGGCGAATCGCACGCGGCCGGCGCAGACCGAGCGCACCGCGCTGCCGGGGCGCGCGGCGAGATCGACCCCGCGATGCTGCCCGGCGGCGTACGGCTGATCCGCCGTCACGGCGAACGGCCGCCGCACCTCACCCCGCAGCGGCCAGCGCCACGCCGCCTCCGCAGGTGAGGCACCGACGGCCATGAGGAGCAGGAAGGCGACGACGACGCGGAGCACGAGGGGATCGTCGGCGACCGGCAGCGGCGCACTCCCCGGTGTGACACATCCGGAACAGGATCGATACAGGTCTGTGACGGGGAGGATGTCCCCTGTGACACGGCCGCCCACCACCACACGCGCCCAACGCGTCTGCCCGCACTGCGCGCGGATCGCGCATACGGACGACCGCCGGTGCCCGTTCTGCGGGCGCGGCTACAGGCGGCGGACGCTCGCCTGGGTCGCGCTCATGCTCGTCGTGTTCGCCGCCGGGATCCTCGGCGGCGTCGCCGCGATGCTCGCCGCGTTCGGCGACCGCCTCGAGACCGAGCTGGACACCCGCGTGAGCACCGTGCAGCGCGAGCTCGACGACAGCGTCCGGCAGATCGGCGAGGACGTCCAGGCCGAGATCGAGCGCCGCCTCCCGCAGAGCGGGCCGGGTGGTTGATGCCGCGGCATCGACCACCTACCTCCGTGATTCGGTCCAGGCGCGGTACACGGCGTTCGCCGAGTGCCCGCTGAGGTCGGCGACGACACCCGCCGCCGGCCGCGGCTTCGCGCCCGCCGCCACGAGCCGCGCGAGCGCGGCGACCGCCGCCTCGAGATCCCCGTCCGGCCCGCCCTCCGGCGCGCCGGCGACGACGAGCACGACCTCACCGCGCGGCGCTGCGGCCGCATAGCGCTCGGCCAGCTCCGCTGCCGCACCGCGCACGACCTCCTCGTGCAGCTTGGTGAGCTCGCGGCAGACGGCGACCTGCCGGTCGGGGTCGATGTCCGCCAGCGTGCGAAGCGACGCCGCCACCCTCCCGGGCGCCTCGAAGGCCACGACCGTCTCCGGCGACGCGAAGACGACCGCCGCCTCCGACGACTTGCGCGGCAGGAAGCCGACGAACCGCCAGCGGTCGGCCGGCAGGGCGCTGGCCACCAACGCGGCGAGCGCCGCGCTCGGCCCCGGCAGGACCTCGACCGCGAGCCCCGCCGCCACGCACGCCTGCACGAGCACGAAGCCCGGGTCGCTCACGATCGGCATCCCGGCGTCGGACACGAGGGCGACGACCGCGCCGTCGGTCATCCGCGCGACGAGCTCGGGAGCCCGCCCACGCTCGTTGTGCTCGTGGTAGCTGACGAGCGTCGCGTCGACGCCGTAGCGATCCAGCAGGACACGCGTGCGGCGCGTGTCCTCGCAGGCGACGACGTCGGCGTCGCGCAGCGCGCTGAGGACGCGCAGCGTGACGTCCTCGAGGTTCCCGATGGGCGTCGGGCAGACGACGAGGCGACCGGGGTTCAAAGAGATCGCCGCCGACCGACGACGCAGTCGTCGGCAGGGACGGGCGACGTCGCCGTGCGCAGCCCCGCCGCCTCGAGCGCCATCGTCGCGGCACCGAGCATCCCGGCCTCCTCACCGAAGCGGGCGGGAACGATCTGCACGACCTCGCGCGCGGGCCACAGCGCACGCTGGGCGACCACCGCGCGGGCGGGCTCGAGCAGCATGTCGCCCGCGGCGATGACGCCGCCCCCGACCACGATGACCGACGGGTTGACGATGTTCACGAGCGACGTGATGCCGACACCGAGGTGGCGGCCGCAGCGCTCGATGACGGCGCGCGCGACCGGATCGCCGTCCCACGCGAGCTCGGTGACGAGCGGCCCTGTGACGGCACGACCCGAGGCCCGCAGACGCCCGAGGGCGCTCCCGGGCTCCTCGATCGCCACCTGCGTCGCCGCCCGGCCGATCGCGTTGCCCGACACGTAGGCCTCGAGGCACCCGCGGCCGGGGCACCCGCCGGGGCACGGCGGCCCGTTCTCGTCGATGACCATGTGCCCGAGCTCGGGTCCCGCGCCGATCGATCCCGTCGCGAGCCTGCCGGCGACGACGAGGCCTCCGCCTATGCCGGTGCCGATCGTGAGCAGGACGGCATCGGTCGCCCCGCGCGCAGCTCCGGCGCGCCACTCGACGAGCATCGCCGCGTTGGCGTCGTTGTCGACCTCGACGGGCAGTCCGATCCGCTCGCGCATGACGTCGGCGAACGGCACGTCGGCGATCGGCAGGTGCACGGACGCGGCCGCGACGCCACGCCGGTCGTCCATCAGGCACGCGATCCCGAAGCCCACGCCGACGACCGGATCATGGGCAGCACGACGTGCCTCCTCGACGGCCTGGACGACCGAGTCGAGGAGCGCCGCGGTGTCGGCATGGGGCACGAGCCTCTGGGTGCGGTGATGGACCCGGAGGTCCGCGTCGACGACGCCCGCCAGGAGCTTCGTGCCTCCCAGGTCGACGCCGATCACGCAGGCGCCTGACATGTCCCCTGCCACCATACAGCGCTGCATGAGCGCCCCGAACGGCACCGACGCACCTCCCGAGTACACGAAGTACCGATCCCGCCCGAGGCTCTTCGGGCGCGGCAGAGACGCCGTGGAGGTCACGCCGGACGGCGTCCCGCGCGAGATCCCGCCACAGCCCGGACGGCGCCGCCCGCGGCGGCCGTCGCTGCGCCGCGTCGTCCTCTACGTCGCCCTCGGGCTCTTCGGCTGGATCGTCCTGTCCGGCGTGCTGTTCCTCGTCAGCGCGCAGATCGAGCAGGGCAAGGTGTCCGACGCCGCGAACGCGCAGCTCGGCGGCGCGGGCTTCCCGCTCACGAGCCCCAACAACATCCTCGTCCTCGGCTCCGACCAGCGCGGCCGGGCGACCGCCGAGCCGGGCGCTTCGACCTCGGCTCCGGGCCGGTCGGACTCGATCATGCTCCTGCGCGTCGGCGGCGGGTCGAACTCTCGCCTGTCGATCGCGCGCGACACGATCGCCCCGATCCCGGGCCACGGCGTCCAGAAGATCAACGCCGCTTACGCGTTCGGGGGCGCGGCGTTGGCGATCCGCACCGTCGAGCAGTACACGGGCGTCGACGTCAACCACATCATCGAGGTGAACTTCGACGAGTTCCCCGGCCTCGTCGACGCGATGGGCGGCATCAACTACACCGGCGGCTGCGTCGTCTCCAAGGTCAACGGCGGCTACGCGAACGGCGGCGTGACGGTCCGCATCCGCGCCGGGGTGAAGACGCACCTCAACGGCGACCAGGCGCTCGCACTCGCACGGACCCGGAAGAACGCGTGCAACGCCCGCGAGAACGACTTCACCCGCGCCCGCCGCCAGCAGCGCATCATCGCCTCGATGAAGTCGCGGACCCTGTCCCCCGCCGGCTTCGTGCGGGCGCCGTGGATCGCGTGGCACGCACCGAAGGCGTTCCGCACCGACATGAGCGGACCGACGCTCGCGGGCGCCCTGACCGCGATGGCGCTCAGCGGCACCCCGACGACGCACGTGCTCGGCACGCTGGACGGCAACATCCCGCCGGCGGCCGTGCGGGCCGCCGTCGAGCGCTTCGAGCGGGGCTAGTCCTTCGACTTCGAAGGGGTCGACGAGCTCGTCGACGAGGACGAGCTGGCCTTCGCGCCGTCGGTGGTCGACGACGAGGACGAGGACGAGTCCGACGAGCTGCTCGACGACGACGATCCGTCGGAGGAGCTGGACGAAGACGAGGACTTCTCGCTCGCCTTCTCGCGGTTGCGCTTCTTCGTCCCGTAGTCGGTGTTGTAGAAGCCCTTGCCCTTGAAGTGGATGGCAATGGGACTGAAGACGCGCTCGACCGGCACGCCGGTCTCCGGGTCGTGTGTCAGGGCGTCATCCGCCATCTTCTGCATGACCTCGAACGTCGTCCCGTCCGGACGTCGATACTCGTAGAACGGCACTCCCATACCCTAGCCGTCCGATGAGCCAGGACGCCGTGACCATGGAGAAGATCGTCTCCCTCTGCAAGAGGAGGGGGTTCGTCTTCCCGTCCTCCGAGATCTACGGAGGCCTCGGGTCGACGTACGACTACGGGCACTACGGGGTGCTGCTGAAGACGAACGTCCGCAACGAGTGGTGGCGCTCGATGCTCCAGGAGCGCGACGACATCGTCGCCCTGGACTCCGCGATCCTCCAGCACCCGCGCGTGTGGGAGGCCAGCGGGCACCTCGAGGGGTTCACGGACCCGCTGGTCGACTGCCGGGTCTGCAAGCAGCGCTTCCGCGCCGACCACATCGACCCCGACGAGATCTGCCCGGGCAAGATCCAGCTCCCCAAGACGGAGGACCGCCGCCACGAGTTCACCGAGGCACGCGAGTTCAACCTCATGTTCAAGACGTTCGTCGGCCCCATGGAGGAGACGGCATCGGTCGCCTACCTGCGCCCGGAGACCGCGCAGGGCATCTTCATCAACTTCAAGAACGTCCTGCAGTTCAGCCGCCGCAAGCCGCCGTTCGGCATCGCGCAGACCGGCAAGTCGTTCCGCAACGAGATCACGCCCGGCAACTTCATCTTCCGCACGCGCGAGTTCGAGCAGATGGAGATGGAGTTCTTCGTGCCGCCGCCCGAGGCGGGCGAGTGGTACGAGCACTGGAAGAACGAGCGGTTCACCTGGTACGAGGACCTCGGCATCCGCACGGACCACCTGCGCCTGCGCGAGCACGACGCCGACGAGCTCAGCCACTACTCGTCGGGCACCGCCGACGTCGAGTACCTCTTCCCGATCGGCTGGTCGGAGCTGGAGGGCGTCGCCAACCGCGGCGACTTCGACCTCACGCGCCATTCGCAGTTCAGCGGCGAGAAGCTCGAGTACTTCGATCAGGCGACCGGCGAGCGCTATGTGCCGCACGTCATCGAGCCGGCCGCCGGCGCGGACCGCGCGACGCTCGCGTTCCTCGTCGACGCCTACGACGAGGAGGAGATCGAGGGCGACTCGCGCACCGTGCTGCGCCTGCACCCGCGACTGGCGCCCATCAAGGCCGCCGTGCTCCCCCTCGTGCGCAAGGACGGCCAGCCCGAGCTCGCGGCCGAGGTGCGCGGCCTGCTGCGCGGCCACATGCAGACGGAGTACGACGGGGGCGGCTCGATCGGCCGCCGCTACCGGCGCCAGGACGAGATCGGCACGCCGTGGTGCGTCACGATCGACCACGAGTCCCTCCAGGACCGCACCGTCACGATCCGCGACCGCGACTCGCTCGAGCAGGAGCGCGTTGCGATCGACGACCTGCTGGGTCTGCTGACGGCGCGCCTCGCGGCGCCCTGGCGCACCCCGAAGCTCGAGCGCGCTTGAACTAAACTCCGTCCTCGTGGCGGAGCTCCTGACCATCGGCGAGGTCTCCAGGCGCAGCGGGGTCGCGGCGTCGGCCCTTCGCTACTACGAGGACCGCGGCCTCATCACGTCGGAGCGCACCGGCGCGGCGCACCGCCGGTACCCGCGGGCGGTGATCCGCCGGGTGGCGTTCATCGTGTTCGCCCAGCGGGTCGGGCTCACGCTCGAGGAGATCGGCGCCGAGCTCTCCAAGCTGCCCACCGACCGTGTGCCGGCCCGGCGCGACTGGGCGCGACTGTCGGGCACGTGGCAGGAGCGCATCGATGAGCGCATCGACGAGCTGCAGCGCCTTCGCGACGGGATGACGGAGTGCATCGGCTGCGGCTGCCTGTCCCTGGATCGCTGTCGCTACGTCAACGCCGACGACCGACTCGCCAACCGCGGGCCCGGCCCGGCGGCGTGGACGCGGCGGCGGTGAGCGAGCGGCATCCGTCGCTCGACGAGCGCTGGGACCCGGCGATCGGCATCGTCGAGCACCGGCCGCAATGGGCTGCGGAGGCGCAGGCGGAGCTCGCGCGGGTCGCCGCTGCACTCGGTCCGCTGGTGGTGCGCCTGGAGCACATCGGGTCGACGTCGGTACCGGGCCTGGCGGCCAAGCCGATCCTCGATCTGCAGGTGTCCGTGCAGGACACTGCCGACCCAGCCGGGTTCATCGAGCCGCTCGAGCGCCTCGGCTATCTCTACGCCCCGTCGCCCGGGTTCGAGTTCTTCGCGCTGCCCCCCGAGCGCCCACGCACGCACCACCTCCACGTGTGCCAGGCCGGCAGCGACCACGAGCACCGCCACCTCGCCGTCCGCGACTTCCTGCGCGCACATCCGGACGAGGCGGCCGCCTACGAGGCGGTCAAGCGCGACGTCGCCGCCCGGCACCCGGAGGACCGGCTTGCCTACATGGCGGGCAAGCACGACCACGTCGTCGCGCTCGAGCGGCGGGCGCTGGCCTGGGCGGCGGGGTAGCGCCGCGCGACCGCTCGTGTCGGCGCGTCGTCGTGCCCGGACGGCACCTCGAGGGCGGACGGGATGAGGCTGCGACCTCGCCCCGGCGCTGCCGCGGAAGCGGCGCGGCGCGCGCCCCGACCAGCGGAACGCCGCTCCAAAGCCCGGTATCCAGCTGTCGCACGACGACAGCTCGATGCCGCACTTGACCGATGCGGCACCGCGGCGCTCGCCCGGCCGGACCCGCCGACCAACGGGCGGCACGGAGCGCGACCGCCGAAGCCCGCTACCGCACGAGCAGCGCCGTGCCCGCCGGCACGCGCCCCGCAAGGCTGACGATCGCGCCGTCGCCCAGCCGCACGCACGCCTGGGCCAGCAGCGCGGCGTGGTCGGCGACCGACGTCCACCGCCGCCCGGTCACGCAGTCGACCGGTCCCGTGCCCCGCCAGGCGACCTCGCCGCCGTGCACGAGCTTCATGCGGAGCCGGTCCTGCTCGAGCACGAGCTGCGTGTCCCCGGCCGCCGCCGGCGCCGCCGCGGGGCGCCCGGGCGCGCCGAAGCCGACCTCGACCGGCGACGAGCTCCACGCGCCCGTCAGTGCCACGCCGGCGACGATCGTCATGCCGACGAGGAGGCCTGCCGATGCGAGCCGCCACGCGGCGCGCCGCCCACCCATGCGGGTGGCTGCCGACACCGGCGGACGGTAGGGCGTGCTGGCCACGACCTCGCGCTGTGGGGGTTTCCGCTGCATGCGAGGGACGGCAGGAAACCACCCGAGCGGGTGGTCTACCAGACCCATCCGACCACATTGGACGGGTATACGACCCCGAACGACGAGAGGCGCCCCGTGGGCGCCCCTCGCACTGCCTGGTGTGCCGCCGGCCTAGCTGGCCGGCGTGGTCGCCGCGGGCTGCGGCGGCGGTGCGGTGGTCGACGTGTAGTCGAACTCCTCCTCGGCACCGAAGACGAGATCGAGGACCTTGTTGCGCAGACCCTCGTTCACCGCGATGGCGATCGCGCCGCCGATGATCGCGACGAACAGCAGCTTGCCCAGCCCGAACCGCTTCTTCTTCTTCGGCCCCTCCTGCAGGGCCTCGCCGACCTCCTTGAGCGCCTCGGCGGCCTTCTTGATGTCTCGCTGGACCTTCTTGTCCTCCGTGAGCATCTTCGCGGGCTTCTTCCCGTTGCTCACACGACCGTAGGCGCCGCGGGCAGCCTCGAAGGCAACCCGGACGTTGTCCCGCAGGTCCTCGTCCTCCAGGGCCCGGCGCACATAGGGGTTGTTCCGGGCCGCGGAGGCGGCAGCACCCGCCTTGGCGGCCTTGCTCATCGCCATCTCCGTCACACACCTCGAATCGCTTGCAGTCGCGTGATCCTAGTACCCACGAGCCACGCTCATCCCTCGTCGTCTTCGTCCGCGGCGCCGTGCTCGGGCTGCTCGGACGGGGCGTCGTCGTCCTCGGCGAGCTCGGAGTCGTGGCGCTCCAGCGCACGGCGGACGTGTTCGATCTCCTCGCGGCTCGGACCGTCGCTCATGCTCTCGCGCTACCCCGGCTGCTCGGCCGGGACACGGCGCATCAGTGGATGAACTCCACCGCAAGGCCCAGCTGGAGGCGGCTGCTCATCACGGCGGCGTCCTCCAGGTTCGCCGCCGGGTGCATCGCGGCGAGGCTGACATCCCGGAAGGCGCGCTCGAGCACCGAGCCCGGCCTGGTCGCGCTGGCCCCTGCCCTGCGGAAGCAGAGCTCGACGGCCTCGGTGGCCAGCTCCTGCGCCTGCAGCGCGAGGTTGCGCAGCCCGTCGTCGTCGGCGATCGTGAACGGCACGCCCTCGTCGATGAACCGCTCGCCGAGCTTTCGGTAGCGGCGAGCGAGCGTGAACACCAGCGCCTCCGCTGCGTTGGTCTTGCGCCGCGCCTGCCCCAGCCAGCGCAGGTAGTCGGGCGACTCGGTCCGCGGGATGACCGGCGGCAGCGGCGTGCTCTTCTCGCGCGTCAGCCGCTCGAACTCCGCGACCGAGGCGCGCGCCGCGCCGACAAGCAGCGCGGCGAGCTCGCCGAAGTAGATCGTCATCGTCCGCCCGAGGTACATCGGCTGCTTGTGGACGAGGAAGCCCTGCGGACCCTCCGGGGGGTGGACGGCGCCGAGCCAGGCGCCCTCGACGACGAGGTGGTCGGGCACGAACACGTCGTCGACCACCACGCTGTTGGACCCCGACGCGCGCAGGCCGAAGCAGTGCTCGCCGCCCCAGTCGTCCAGGACGGTGCACTGCTCGATCGGGATGATCGGCGCGAGAACCGCCATCCGGCCGTCGGGCAGCGGGCCCATCGAGGTCGCGATGTAGTGCGAGCCGTACGGCGAGCCGGATGCGTAGGACCAGCGACCGGAAACGCGGTAGCCGCCGTCCACCTTGGTGGCCGTGCCCTCCGGCGCGGCCTTGTGCGGCGTGGAGAAGTAGCCGTCGCGATGCGCGAACAGCTCGTCCTGCGCCTGCTCGCCGTAGTACGCGCAGACCTGCAGCACGTGCGCGGAGCCGAGGCTGAGGCACCAGCCCGTGCCCATGTCGCCCTCCGCGATCGTCATCGTGACGCGCAGGAACGTCTCCAGGTCGAACCCGTAGCCCCCGTAGCGGCGCGGCTGCAGGATGCGGAAGAAGCCCGCCTCCACGAACGCGCGGTGCAGCTCAGGGGAGTAGCGGCCCGCCGTCTCGGCGATCGCGGCCTCGGCGCGGACCTGGTCGCGCAGCGCGCGGGCCCGCGCGATGACATCGTCGGGCGTCAGGTCCGGCTCCGGGACCGCGATCTCCTCCGTGGTCAGCATGGGCGCAGCCTAGATGCGCCCGGCATCAGCCGTTGGACCGCGGGCGCACGCTCGTGGACCGTCAGTGCACGGTGCGTCCGCCGCTGGGCGCGGATCCGTACGCCGCGCGAAACACGCGGCTGAAGTGCCGGGGATTGCGGAAGCCCCAGCCGTAGGCGATCGACGCGACCGTCTCGCCGGCCAGCGCAGGGTCGGCGAGATCGCGCCGGCAGCGCTCCAGGCGCCGGTCGCGGATCCAGGTGGACACCGTCAGCCCCTCCGACGCGAACAGGCCGTGCAGGTGGCGCACGGAGATGAAGTGCTCGGCGGCGATCGCCGCCGGCGTGAGGGTCGGGTCGTGCAGCCGCTCGTCGATCCAGGCCTGGATCCGCGCGAGCAGCGCGGTCCGGCGCGAGGCACGCGGAAGGCTGTCGGCGTACAGGCCGCGCACCAGCTCGACGATCCCGCCGCCCAGGCTCGTGTCGGACTCCGCGATGCGCCCGTCGCGCAGTCCGTCGCCCACGGTGCGCAGGAACGGGCCGAGGACCGCCCCCACACCCGACTCACGGCTCACCGGCGTCGCGGTCGCCTGCCGGAGGCGCTCGGCGTCGCGGGCGAGCAGCGACTTCGGCACCGAGAACGTGAGCATCTCGAACGGCGTGGCCGCCGAGACCTCGAAGGGACGCGACGTGTCGGTGCTGGTGATGTCGCCCTCGCCGATCGTCGTGCGGCGCCCGTCCTGGATCCGCTCCTGCAGGCCGCGGATCATCATCGTCAGCTCGAGGCGCTCGGGATCGGCCTTCGCGATGGCCTGCGGCGTGCGCACCACGCGCGAGGGACCGGCGGCGATGCGCCGGACGCGGACCGGCCCGAGGTCGTGCCCCAGCGCACGGGCGGCGAAGCCCGTGTCCGCCCCCGGCTGGACCTCGAGCGGGAAGAACAGCGTCTCCTGCGCCCGCGCCCAGTAGCTGCCGCGCTCGCGCTCCTGCACCGTCGTCGTGTCGACGACGAGCGGCATCGCGTCAGGCGGCCCGCCGTCTGCTCGCCCGCTCGGGCTCGAGCGCCAGCTCGAAGACCTGATCGACGCGGTCGACCCACGAGAACATGAGCTTCGCGCGCAGGTGCTCGGGGATGTCCTCCGCGTCGCCCTCGTTGAGCGCCGGCGCGATGATGTGGGTGATCCCGTTGCGCTGGGCGGCGAGGGCCTTCTCCTTCAGCCCGCCGATCGGCAGCACCTGACCCGTCAGCGTGATCTCGCCGGTCATCGCCACCTCGTCGCGGACGTGGCGACCCGTGATCAGCGACGTGAGCGCCGTCGCCATCGTGATCCCCGCGGACGGACCGTCCTTGGGGACGGCGCCGGCGGGCACGTGGACGTGGACGTCGTGCGTCGCGAACCAGTTCGTCGCCAGGCCCGGCGCGAGCTCGGAGGCGTGGCCGCGCACATAGCTCATCGCGGCCTGGGCGGACTCCTTCATGACGTCGCCGAGCTGGCCCGTGATCGACAGCTGGCCGCTCCCCGGAACCGCCGCCGCCTCGATGAAGAGCACGTCGCCGCCGACCGGCGTCCATGCGAGACCGGTCGCGACACCGGGCACACGGGTGCGGCGCTTGACCTCGGCGTGGACCTTGCGGCGGCCGAGCAGCTCGGCCACCTTCCCGCGGCTGACGGTCACGCGCTTGGGCGCGGTGCCCTCGGCCACCTGCAGCGCGATCTTCCGGCAGATCGTCCCGATCTCGCGTTCGAGGCCGCGGACGCCGGCCTCGCGCGTGTAGCCGGAGATGATCTCCCGCAGCGCTGGGTCGGAGATCTGCAGCTGCGAGCGCTTCAGCCCGTTGCGCTCGATCTGCCGCGGGACGAGGTAGCGCTTGGCGATCTGGAGCTTCTCGTCCTGCGTGTAGCCCGCGATGTCGATGATCTCCATGCGGTCCAGCAGCGGTCCGGGCACGCGGTCGAGGTCGTTCGCGGTGGCGACGAACATGACCGAGGAGAGATCGAAGGGCAAATCGAGGTAGTGGTCGCGGAACGAGTCGTTCTGCTCGGGGTCCAGCACCTCGAGCATCGCGCTGGACGGGTCGCCGCGGAAGTCCGCGCCCATCTTGTCGATCTCGTCGATCATGAACAGCGGGTTGCGCGAGTCCGCATCGCGCAGCGCGCGGATGATGACGCCCGGCATCGCGCCGACGTAGGTGCGCCGGTGCCCACGGATCTCCGCCTCGTCGCGCACGCCGCCGACGCTGATGCGCTCGAACCTGCGGCCCAGCGAGCGCGCAATCGACCTGCCCAGCGAGGTCTTGCCGACGCCGGGCGGACCGACGAAGAGCAGGATGGAGCCCTTGGCCCCCGGGTTCAGGCGGCGGACGGCCAGGAACTCGAGGATGCGGTCCTTCACCGACTGCAGGCCGTAGTGGTCGGCGTCGAGCACCTCGCGCGCATGGGCGAGGTCGAGGTCGTCCTCGGTCGTCGTGTCCCATGGCAGCGAGGCGATCCACTCGAGGTAGGTCCGGATGACGCCGTGCTCCGCTGCCTGCGGAGGGAGGTTCTCGAGGCGGTCGAGCTCGCGGTCGACCTGCTTGCGCGCCTCCTCGGGGAGCTCGATCTGGGCGAGGCGCTCGCGGAGCTCGTTGGCCTCCGCCGCGCTCTCGTCGAAGTCGCCGAGCTCCTCCTGGATCGCCTTGAGCTGCTGGCGCAGGACGAACTCGCGCTGGCTGCGGTCCAGCTCGGACTGGACCTTCTCCTGGATGCCGGTCCCGATCGAGATGACCTCGAGCTCGCGGGCGAGCGCCTGCGCGAGGCGGCGCAGCCGCTCGGTCACGTCGGGCTCCTCCAGCAGCGCCTGCTTCTCCTCGGTGGGGATGCGCAGGGACGCGGCGATGAGATGGCTCAGCGCGGCCGGGTCGTCGACGTTCGCGACCGCGATCTGCAGCTCCTCCGGGAGGTACGGGACCTGCTCGACGATCGCCGTGAACGTCGACTGCACGTTGCGCATGAGCGCCGTGAGCTCGGGGCTCGGCGCGTTGTCGAGCTCGGGGATCTCCTCGATCTCCGCCGCGAGGTAGGGCTCTTCCTGCGTCCAGCTGACGATCCGGACGCGGCGACCACCCTGGACGAGCAGCCGCAGCGTGCCGTCGGGTACCCGCAGCATCCGCGCGACGACGCCGACGACGCCGACCTCGTAGAGGTCCTCGGGACCAGGCGTCTCGAGCTCGGGCTTGCGCGAGGCGACCATGACGAGGGTGCGGTCGCCGGCCAGCACGTCGTTGACGAGGCGCACGGACCGCTCCTGCCCGATGGCCAGCGGGGTCAGCGCGTCGGGGAACGGGACCGTCTCGCGCAGCGGGAGGACGGGCGCGACCTGCGGAACCGTGGGATCGTCGTCGAGCGTCGTCGTCGGGTCGCTGAGGAGATCGGTCACGCCTCGGGGTCCTCGCCGCGCTCGATGGGCACCGTCCGGCTGCGGCTCTCGGGCTGCACCAACGGCAGCTCGACGCGAAGGATCCCGTTGTGGTAGCTGGCGCTCGCGGCATCGGGGTCCACCTCGACGCCGAGGTCGAGCGAGCGGTGGAAGCGTCCGTTCTCGATCTCCAGCTGCTGGTAGACGCCGCCCTCGGCGACCGGTGGCCTGCGCAGGCCCGACAGGGTCAGGATGCGGCCCTCGACCTGCAGCTCCAGGTCGGAGAGGTCGATGCCCGCGAGCTCGGCCTGGACGATCGCCCGGGCGGGATCCTTGGCGTAGAGGACGTCCACGCGCGGGGAGAACCCGCCCCTGCGCGTCATCGACCGGCCCACCACGTCGCCGAACAGCTCGTCGACCTCGCGGCGCATCCGCTCGAAGTTCGCGAACAGATCGCGCTCCTGGGACATCGACGTCAGCCTAGTGGGCGGGCGTCAGATCTCGTAGACGTCGCCTTCGGCGGCAACCGTGACCGGGCCGCCGAAGCCCGCCGCCGCCTCCGCCTGCACCCAGACCGGATCGATGAGATCGCTGACGTGGGTGACGACGAGCCGCCGCGCCCCGGCGCGGCGCCCGTGCTCGCCGGCCTCGCGCGCGGTGATGTGGCCGCGCGGCCCGTTCGGCTCGGGCGTCTTGAGCGTCGCCTCCACCATGAGCAGGTCGGTGTCCCTGGCGAACTCGACGAGCTCGTCCGCGGGTCCATGGTCGGCGCCGTAGGTGAGACGCCCGCCGCCGGAGCCGGGTGCGCTGAGCTCGAGCGCGTTGGTGTGCGGCAGGTAGTGCGGCACGGCGTGGGTGCGCACCCGGATGTCGCCAACGTCGAGGACGGCGCCGCTCTCGTACTCCTCGAGCTCGAACGCCTCCTCGATGAGGTCCTCGCCGCCCCACGTCCCGACGACGCGGCGCAGCTGGTCGCGGCCGCCGGCGGGGACCATGAGGCGCACCGGGTCCGCGCGGGCCCGGCCGTCCGGGCCGTAGATCAGCGCGTACGCGAACGGCACGAGGTCGAGGCTGTGGTCGGCGTGCATGTGGGACACGACGACCGCATCGACGGTGGTGTAGTCCACCGCCGCGCGAAGCTTGCCGAAGACCCCGTTGCCGATGTCCATCAACAGCGTCGTGGCGCCCTCCTGCACGAGGTAGCCGCTACAGGCGCCCCCCGCGTCTGCGAAAGCCGGGCTCTTGCCGAGGACCGTGACGCGCACGCGGCGCAATCTAATCGGTCCGCGAAGGGGCTATGCGTGGAGCGCTGCCTGCTCCTGGGCGCTGGGGAAGGCCCAGGCGGCGCGTGTGCGGCGCTCCTGGCGGAACGTGAACCGCAGCTGCTGGGGCGGCCGCAGCCCCTCAGGGCTGTCCGGGCGGAACGTCGCGCAGGGTGCCTCCAGCTCCAGTGCGCACAGGAGATTGCGCCGGAAGAAGCAGTCCTCGCACGTCACCTTCTTCGTCATCGCCCTACCAGCCGCCATGCCCGTCGCACTCCCGTCGTTCGCCTTCGTGGCGGCGAGTCA
The DNA here is from genome assembly GCA_963837655.1 of uncultured Solirubrobacterales bacterium. Classification (GTDB taxonomy): domain Bacteria; phylum Actinomycetota; class Thermoleophilia; order Solirubrobacterales; family Solirubrobacteraceae; genus CAVVSD01. Next base: position 88,771 of record CAWIOK010000005.1, on the reverse strand, counting down.
ATCGCGCGGCCGGGGTCGCGACAAGGGGGTACCGGCACGCGTCTCCGCAAATGGGGTGGTTCCGCCGGAGGCCACCCCGCTCCCACCGGGAATTCGCCACTCGCGGAGGTGTTGGCGCGCCCCGCTCCGGCGATCGCATAGCGTCGAGCCGGATGCGCATCCTCGTCACCGGGGTGTCCGGCTTCGCCGGCGCCGCCCTCGTCCCCCGACTGCGCGAGGACGGGCACGAGCTACGGGGCTTCGCACGGGACGCGTCGCGGGTCGACGTCGAGCTGCCCGTCGTCACCGGCGACGCCGTCACCGGCGCCGGGCTCGACGAGGCGCTGGACGGGATCGACGTCGCCTACTTCCTCATCCACTCCATGGAGCGCGGCGACACGGCCTTCGCGACGCGCGAGGCGGCGTCCGCGGAGCGCTTCGTGGCCGCCGCCCGGCGGGCGGGACTGCGCCGGGTCGTGTATCTCGGTGGGATCGTGCCCGACGCCCAGGCGCTCTCACCGCACCTGTCCAGCCGTCTCGCCGTCGAGGAGGCGTTGCTCGCCGGCGTCCCGGAGGCCGTCGCGCTGCGCGCCTCGATCGTCGTCGGCGCCACCTCGCGCTCGTTCCGCTTCCTCGTGCGGCTCGTGGAGCGCATCCCCGTCATCCCGCTGCCCGCGTGGCGCTCGCACCGCACGCGCCCCATCGACGCCGGCGACGTGGTCGAGCTGCTCGCGGCGGCCGCGACCACCGAGCACGCGACGGGCGGGCTGTCGTTGGACATCGCGGGGCCGGACCTCGTGACCTACGCGCAGCTCATCGACCACATCCGCGACGCGCTCATGGTCGATCGCCCCTCAGTCCTGCTCCCGTCGCTGCCGGCGGGTCTCACCGGCCTGGCCGCGCCGCTCGCCGCCGCCATCACCGGCGAGGACCCCGACCTCATCGGCCCGCTCATGGCCTCCCTGGAGAGCGACCTCCTGCCCCGCGACGACCGTGCCGCGGAGCTGCTCGGCGTCCGGCTGCGAGGGTTGGACCGCTCGATCGCCCGCGCCCTGCGCGAGTGGGAGTCCGTCGAGGAACTGGGAGCCCGCTGACCGTGTCCGTCGTCATCGCCCAGATCGACATCGCCGCGCCGCCCGAGGACGTGTGGGACGTCATCATGGATCCCCGCACCATCAAGAGCTGGGTGACGATCGTGCGCGACGTCGGGCCATGGGACGACGGGCCGCTCGTGAAGGGCTTCCGCATGGACCAGCGACTGCACCTGCGCGGTGTGACGTTCAAGGTGGAATGGACGCTGCAGCAGGTCGAGCCGCCCTACTTCGCACGGTGGGAGGGTCACGGTCCGGCACGTGCCCGGGCGATCATCGAGGACCGCCTGAAGCCGACAGCGACGGGCACCCACTTCGACTACCGCAACGAATTCCACACGCCCTTCGGCCCGATGGGTGCGATCGCAGCGAAGGCTGTCATGGGCGGCATTCCCGCGCACGAGGCGAGCGCGTCGCTGACAGCGTTGAAGCGACTGATCGAGTCCGCCCGACACTGACACCGTACCTGTGACAGACTCTTACCAGTAAGAGTGCAACTACACACGTGACAGACGGGACGCGACGTGTCTGACTTCCTCCAAGAGAAACAACGTGAGATCGAGGCGCGCATGGAAGAGCTGCGCCCGCAGGTGGACGAGTTCCACCGCCTCGAGGCGGCAGCCAAGGCGCTGGCCGGCGCGTCGGCCCCGACCCTGAGCTCGCGCGGCACCCGGCCGGTCCCGCGCCGCGGTGGCGGTGGCGGTGGCGGCGGACGCGCAGGTCGCCCGCGCGGATCGGGCACCCGCGGCAACCAGGCGCTGGACATCGTCCGCGCGCAGCCCGGGATCACGATCCCCGAGATCGCCGAGAAGATGGGGATCCAGCAGAACTACCTGTACCGCGTGCTCCCCGGCCTCGCCCAGGACGGACTCGTCGAGAAGCAGGGCCGCGGCTGGCACCCGAAGGCGGCCGCCTAGCCGCTGGTAGGGTTCGCCCCCTTCCGGGTCGGAGGGGGCGAAGTGGGAGTCGGTTCGGGGCGGATACTGACGACGCACACCGGCAGCCTGCCGCGGCCGGCCGCGTTGCTCGCGGAGTTCACACGACCCCCAGAGGAGCGCTCGGACCAGCTGCTCGCCGACGCGGTGTCGGATGTCGTGCGCCGTCAGGTGAACACCGGTCTGGACATCGTCGACGACGGTGAGTTCGGCAAGCCCACGGACACGACCAACGACGCCGACCACGGTCACGGTGTGTGGGCGATGTACGTTCGCGAGCGACTCACCGGATTCGACTGGGTGGAGGGCGCCAAGCCGTCGCCGTCGAGCAAGGACCGCGCGGCGTTCTCGACGTTCTACGGCACCGGGTCGCGCCGCCAGCCGGCGGAGTCGGGTCGTGCGGGCGAGGTCGGGCAGCCGGCCCAGGTGTGGACCTGCACCGGCCCCATCGCCTACCGCGGCGAGGCGATCGTCGCGCGCGACATCGCCAACCTCGAGGCCGGGCTGGACGGCTCGCAACGGCGCGCCGCCTTCCTCCCTGCGGTCTCCCCCGCGTCCCTGCCCTCGCTGATCCCGAACGTCCACTACGAGGACACCGACGCCTACCTGCACGCGCTCGCGGAGGCGCTGCGCGAGGAGTACGTCGCGATCGCCGCGGCGGGCTACACCATCCAGATCGACGACCCCGTGCTCGTCGCCGCCTGGGACTTCTGGCCCGACGACGATCTCGACGCCTACCGCAGCGCTGCACGCCGCGACGTCGAGATCCTCAACGAGGCGCTGCGCGGTATCCCCACCGAGCAGATCCGCTACCACCTCTGCTGGGGCAGCTGGCAGGGTCCCCACCGCTCCGACCTCCCGCTCTCCGACGTCGTCGACCTCATGCTCGACATCCGCGCCGGCGCCTATCTCGTGGAGGCCGCCAACCCCCGCCACGAGCACGAGTGGAAGCTGTGGCGCGACGTGGCCCTGCCCGACGAGGCGCTGCTCATCCCCGGCGTGGTGACGCACAAGACCAGCGTCGTCGAGCACCCCGAGGTGATCGCCGACCGCATCGAGCGCTACGCGGAGGCGGTCGGCCGCGAGCGCGTCATCGCGGGCACGGACTGCGGCCTCGGCGGGCGGATCTCCTCCGACGTCGCGTGGGCGAAGCTCGCTGCGCTCGTGGAGGGCGCCCGGCTGGCGACCGACCGGCTCTGGACCTGACGACGACGGAGGGAACGGCGATGGCCTCGACGGACCGCATCCTCACCACGCACACCGGGAGCCTCCCGCGGCCGCCCGGGCTGGTCGAGGCGCTCGGCCTCGCGGGGGACGGGGCGGCGGACGAGGCGACCCAGGAGCAGCTGCTGCAGGAGGCGGTCGCGGGGGTCGTCACGCGGCAGGTCGATGCCGGGATCGACGTCGTCAGCGACGGCGAGCAGAGCAAGGCCGGCTACTCGACGTACGTCACCGAACGTCTCACCGGCTTCGGTGGCCGCGCGTACCCGCTGCGCGGACAGCAGGACACCATCGACTTCCCCGACTGGGGGGAGCCGCTCAGGGCGGGCATCGAGGCGACGCTCGCCACGCCCGCCTGCATCGGCGACGTCGCCTACGCGCAGCCGGCGCTCGTCGAGCGCGACGTCGAGAACCTGCGCGCCGCCCTCGCCACCCATCCGGGCGCGGACGGGTTCATCACCACGGCATCGCCGGGCGTCATCAGCATGTTCCTCGAGAACCAGCACTACCCGAGCCACGAGGACTACCTCGCCGCGCTGGCCGCGGCCATGCGCACGGAGTACGAGGCGCTGCACGCGTCGGGCTTCCTGCTGCAGATCGACTGCCCGGACCTCGCGGTCGGGCGCCACGTGCAGTTCAAGGATCTGTCGGCCGAGGAGTTCAGGCGCACGATCGAGCTGCACGTCGAGGCGCTCAACGAGGCGACGCGCTCCATCCCGCCCGAGGCGATGCGCATCCACCTCTGCTGGGGCAACTACGAGGGGCCACACAACCACGACGTCCCGCTCGCGGAGATCCTGCCGACCGTGCTGAAGGCGCGGCCGGCCCAGATCTCCTTCGAGCTCGCCAACCCGCGCCACGAGCACGAATGGCGCGTCTTCGAGGGCGTCGACCTGCCCGACGACAAGGTCCTCGTTCCGGGCGTGATCGACTCGACCACGAACTACATCGAGCACCCCGACCTCGTCGCCGAGCGGATCGTGCGGCTGGCACGGCTGGTCGGGCGCGAGCGCGTGATCGCGAGCACCGACTGCGGCTTTGCGACGTTCGCCGGGTTCGCCCCCGTCTTCCCGTCGATCGTCTACGCGAAGCTCGGCGCCCTCGCGGAGGGCGCCGAGCGGGCGAGCACAGAACTCTGGAACTAGTGGCCTACACGAGCCCGAGCTTGGCGACGGCGTCGCGCTCCTCGCGCAGCTCGCCGACCGTGATGTCGATCTTCGACTGGGCGAACTCGCCCACGTCGAGGCCCTGCACGATCTCGTAGGACCCGCCGCTCACCCGGACGGGGAAGGAGGAGATGAGGCCATCGTCGACGCCGTAGGAGCCGTCGGACGGCACCGCCATCGACAGGAGGCCGTCGGCGCCGAGCACCCAGTCGTGGACGTGGTCGATCGCTGCGTTGGCCGCCGACGCGGCCGAGGAGGCGCCGCGCGCCTCGATGATCGCCGCGCCGCGCTTGCCGACGTTCGGCAGGTAGTCGTTCTCGTACCAGGCCATGTCGTCGACGGCCTCGACGGCGGCCGTGCCGTTGACCTTGGCGTTGAAGAGGTCGGGGAACATCGTCGGCGAGTGGTTGCCCCACACGACCAGGTCCTCGATGTCGCTGACCGAGACCGACAGCTTGTTCGCCAGCTGCGCGTACGCGCGGTTCTGATCGAGGCGGGTCATCGCGGTGAACCGCTCAGCCGGGACGTCCGGCGCGTTGCTCTGCGTGATGAGCGCGTTCGTGTTCGCCGGGTTGCCGACGACGAGCACCTTGATGTCGTCCGCGGCGTGCGCGTTGATGGCCTGGCCCTGCGGCTTGAAGATCGCGCCGTTGGCCTCGAGGAGGTCGGCGCGCTCCATGCCCTTCGTGCGCGGGCGCGCGCCGATGAGAAGCGCGACGTTGGCACCGTCGAACGCCTCGTTGGCGTCCGAGGTGATGTCGATGGCCTCCAGCAGCGGGAAGGCGCAGTCGGTGAGCTCCATCGCGGTGCCCTCCGCTGCCTTCAGCGCGGGCTCGATCTCCAGCAGGCGAAGGCGCACCTTCTCATCAGGACCCAGGAGCTGACCCGAGGCGATGCGGAAGAGGACTGCGTAGCCGATGGCGCCGGCGGCGCCCGTGACGGTGACGGTCTTGGACATGGCGGGCAGCCTATGGGGCCGTGGGCCTCAGACGCCGTACCCTCGACCGGTCCCCAACGAGACCAAGGTCCATGAAGATCATCTACACCTACACGGACGAGGCCCCCGCCCTGGCGACGCACTCGTTCCTCCCCGTCATCGAGGCGTTCGCGCGCTCCGCCGGCTTCGGCGTCGAGCTGCGCGACATCTCGCTCGCGGGCCGCATCCTGGCCCAGTTCCCCGAGCGCCTGACGGACGAGCAGCGCGTCCCCGACGCGCTCACCGAGCTCGGCGAGCTCGCCCGGACACCCGAGGCGAACATCATCAAGCTCCCCAACATCAGCGCCTCGGTGCCGCAGCTGAAGGCCGCGATCACCGAGCTGCAGGACGCGGGCTACGACATCCCGGACTACCCCGACGAGCCGTCCACGCCGGAGGAGAACGCGGCGCGCGCCGCCTACGGCACGGTGATGGGGTCGGCGGTCAACCCGGTCCTGCGCGAAGGCAACTCCGACCGACGCGCCCCCGCGTCGGTGAAGCAGTACGCCCGCAACCATCCGCACTCGATGGGCGCCTGGTCGACGGACTCCGCCTCGCACGTGTCGACGATGGACGACGGGGACTTCCGGTCCACCGAGACGTCGGTGACGATGCCCAAGGCCGACACGCTGCGCATCGAGCACGTCGGCGCCGACGGCGCCGTCACGGCCCTCAAGGACAGCCTCGATGTCCAGGAGGGCGAGATCGTCGACTCGGCCGTCATGCGCCGCGCCCAGCTGGACGCGTTCCTCGCCGAGCAGATCGCGGACGCGCAGGCCAAGGGCGTCCTGTTCTCCCTGCACATGAAGGCGACGATGATGAAGGTCTCCGACCCGATCATCTTCGGCCACGCGGTCCGCGCCTTCTTCCCCGAGGTCTTCGCGAGCCACGCCGGCGCGCTCACCCGCGCCGGCGCCAACCCGAACAACGGCCTGGGCAGCATCCTCACGGCGATCGAGCGGCTGCCGGAGGACGAGAAGGCAGCGATCGAAGGGGAGATCGCCGCCGCCCTGCAGAGCGGCCCTGACATCGCGATGGTCGACTCTGACCGGGGCATCACCAACCTGCACGTCCCCAGCGACGTCATCGTCGACGCCTCGATGCCCGCGATGATCCGCACGTCGGGCCAGATGTGGAACCGCGCGGGCGACCAGCAGGACACCAAGGCCGTCATCCCCGACTCCAGCTACGCCGCCCTGTACGCGGAGACGATCGACTTCTGCCGCGAGCACGGCGCGTTCGACCCGTCCACGATGGGCACGACGCCCAACGTCGGCCTCATGGCCCAGAAGGCGGAGGAGTACGGGTCCCACGACAAGACGTTCGAGATCTCCGCGCCCGGCACGGTCCGCGTCGTGGACTCCTCGGGGACGGCCCTCCTCGAGCAGTCCGTGGAGGCCGGCGACATCTTCCGCGCCTGCCAGACCAAGCACGCGCCGATCATCGACTGGGTCCGCCTGGCCGTCTCGCGCGGGAAGGCGACCGGCGCCCCCGTCGTCTTCTGGCTCGACGGGACGCGGGCGCACGACGCCGAGCTCCTGAGGAAGGTCCGCCCGGCGCTGGCCGAGCTCGACACCGAGGGCGTGCAGATCGAGGTCAAGCCCGTCGCCGAGGCGACCCGCTTCACGCTCGAGCGCGCCGCCCGCGGCGAGGACACGATCTCGGTGACCGGGAACGTGCTACGCGACTACCTCACCGACCTGTTCCCGATCCTCGAGCTCGGCACGAGCGCGAAGATGCTGTCGATCGTCCCGCTCATGAACGGCGGCGGCCTGTTCGAGACGGGCGCCGGCGGCTCGGCCCCCAAGCACGTCCAGCAGCTCGTGCGCGAGAACCACCTGCGCTGGGACTCGCTCGGCGAGTTCCTGGCCCTGGCGGTGTCGCTCGAGCTCCTGGCCGAGGCGGACGACAACCCGCAGGCCAAGGTGCTCGCCACGACGCTGGACAAGGCGACCGGCACCCTGCTGGAGACCGGCAGGTCACCGTCGCGCCGCGTCGGCGAGCTCGACAACCGGGGCAGCCACTTCTACCTCGCGCTCGCTTGGGCGCAGGAGCTGGCCAGGCAGACCGAGGACCCGGCGCTCGCGGCCGCCTTCGCGCCGCTGGCGGAGGAGCTCGCCGCCAACGAGGAGACGATCGTCTCCGAGCTCAACGCGGTGCAGGGCGAGCCGGTGGACCTCGGCGGCTACTACGTCGTCGACCGCGAGAAGGCCGACGAGGTGATGCGCCCGAGCCCGACGTTCAACCGCGCGATCGACGCGCTCGCGGTGGCGTAGGGCTCACAGGGCGGGCGGCTCGCCCCGCTCGCCCACCGTCAGCTCGGCGACGCTGGACACGACCTGGTTGGGCAGGTACGGGTAGCGGTCGAGGTCGGCGCGGGTCGTCACGCCGGACAGGACGAGGATGGTGTGCAGCCCGGCCTCCAGGCCGGCGACGACATCGGTGTCCATCCGGTCGCCGATCATCGCCGTCGTCTCGGAGTGGGCGTGCAGCGCGTTGAGCCCGGAGCGCATCATGAGGGGGTTGGGCTTGCCCACGTAGTAGGGGACGACACCGGTCGCACGCGTGATGAGCGCCGCGACCGCGCCCGTCGCCGGCAGCGGGCCCTCGGCCGACGGCCCGGTGGCGTCGGGGTTCGTCGCGATGAAGCGCGAGCCGGCCCCGATCAGGCGGATCGCCCGGGTGATCGCCTCGAACGAGTACGTGCGCGTCTCGCCGAGGACGACATAGTCCGGATTGCGCTCGGTGAGCGTGTAGCCGACCTCGTGCAGTGCGGTGGTGAGCCCAGCCTCGCCCACGACGTGCGCGCTGCCGTTCGGCCGCTGGCCGTCGAGGAACTGCGCAGTGGCCAGCGCCGAGGTCCACACCGAGTCGGCCGGGACCTCGATGCCGCTCGCCCGCAGCCGCGCGGCGAGGTCGCGCGGCGTGTAGATCGAGTTGTTCGTGAGCACGAGGAACCCCTTGCCCGCCGCACCCAGGGCGGCGAGGAACTCCTGCGCGCCCGGGAGCGGCTCCTCCTCGTGCACCAGGACGCCATCCATGTCGATGAGGTAGTGCTCGAGCTCGTCCATGTGCGGGACGGTAACCCTCCTCCTTAGACTCGCGACTGCGTGTTCGGCGGCGGCTCCATCCAGCTCGTGCGGATCTCAGGCATCCGTATCGGTGCGAGCCCGAGCTGGTTCATCGTCCTCTTCCTCGTCATCTACTACCTGTCGGGGTACTTCCGGGACACCCTGGGCGGCACCCAGACCGAGGGGTTCGTCGTCGCGGTCTGCTCGGCGGTCCTGTTCTTCGCCTCGCTCATCGCGCACGAGCTCGGCCACGCGTTCACGGCGCGCCGCAACGGCATCGAGATCGACGGCATCGACCTCTGGCTCCTGGGCGGGCTCGCGCGGTTCAAGCAGGACTCGCGCTCGCCGGGCCAGGAGTTCGCGATCGCCGCCGCCGGGCCGGCGGTCAGCCTGTTCCTGGCGCTCGCCTTCGCCGGACTGAGCCTCGCCGTGGCGGGGACGGACAACGCACTGGACGTCGCCTTCCTGCGCAACGGCGTCGACGTCAGCGCGCCGCTCGCGCTGCTCGTCTTCCTCGCGGAGATGAACGTCTGGCTGTTCCTCTTCAACCTCATCCCAGCGTTCCCCCTCGACGGCGGGCGGATCGCCCGCGCGATCGTCTGGAAGGTCACCGGTGACCGCAACCGCGCGACGCGCATCTCCGCGAACTTCGGGCAGTTCGCCGGCTACGCGCTCATCGCGTTCGGGCTGTGGCGCGCCGTGGACGGCGAGGGGATCGGCGGGCTCTGGTGGGCCCTCATCGGCTGGTTCATCGCCTCGGCGGCGCGCAACGCCGCCGCGAGCACCGCCTTCACCGAGCGCCTCGAGGGGATCACCGTCGCCGACGTCATGGACCCGGCCCCGGTCGTGATGCCCGGCTCGATCCCGGCGAGCCGCGCCGAGGAGGAGTACTTCCTGCGCTACCGGTGGGACTGGTTCCCCGTCGTCGACGACGGCGGGCGCTTCCTCGGGCTCGTGCGTCAGGAGGCGGTGGCGGCGGCCGTCGCCGACGGAGGCGCCGAGCGCCCCGTCAGCGAGGTCATCGACGGCGACGCATCGCAGTGGGGCGTCCCGGCGGAGGAGCCGATCGAGGCACTGCTGGGCTCCGAGCGCCTGCGCAACCTCGGGGCGCTCATGGCCGTCGATCGCAACGGCATGCTGGCCGGCGTCGTCACGTTCGAGCAGGTGCGCCGGGCGGTCGCGGCGGCGTTCCCGACCCGGTAGGGGGTCCCGGGAGGGCGAACGTATAAGGTCCAGTCGGTCCCCCCGACGGAGCTTCGATGCCTGAACACGACGTCCTCATCATCGGCGCAGGCCTCGCCGGCCAACGCGCGGCCCTCGCAGCCGCGGAGGCCGGCGCGACGGTGGCGATCCTGTCCAAGGTGCACCCGGTGCGGTCGCACTCGGTGGCCGCCGCCGGCGGCATCAACGCGGCGATCAGCCTCGACGATCGCTGGGAGTCGCACGCCTACGACACGGTCAAGGGCTCGGACTTCCTGGGCGACCAGGACGCCATCGAGATCATGTGCCGCGAGGCGCCGGGCGAGGTCATGCACCTCGAGCACATCGGCGTCACGTTCCACCGCAACGAGAAGGGCGAGATGGACCTGCGCGCGTTCGGTGGCGCGTCCATGAAGCGCACCGCCTACGTCGCGGACATCACGGGCCAGGCGATCCTGCACGTCCTGTACGAGCAGCTCATGAAGCACCACGAGACCGTGGAGCGCTACGAGGAGTGGTTCACGACCTCGCTCCTGCGCGACGAGGAGGGCGACTGCGTCGGCTGCGTCGCCCGCAACATCCGCACGGGCGAGATGGAGACGTTCCGGGCGAAGGGCACGATCCTCGCCCAGGGCGGCGCGGGCCAGTGCTTCAAGCCGACGACGAACGCGCTCATCTGCACCGGTGACGGCATCGCGCAGGCGTACGAGATCGGCGCCCCGCTGATGGACATGGAGATGATCCAGTACCACCCCACGACGCTCGTGGAGAACGGCTTCCTCATCACCGAGGGAGCCCGCGGCGAGGGTGCGCATCTCCTGAACTCCGAGGGCGAGCGCTTCATGGAGAAGTACGCGCCCAACAAGATGGAGCTCGCGTCCCGCGACGTCGTGTCGCGCGCCGGGCAGACCGAGATCAACGAGGGCCGTGGCGTCGGCCCCGACGGATCGGGCATCGCGCTCGACATCACGGTCGTCCCGAAGAAGCGCGTCCTCGAGGCGCTGCGCGAGATCGTCAACATCGGCAAGGACTTCGCGGGCGTCGACATCACCGCCGAGCCGATCCTCATCCGCCCCGGCCAGCACTACATCATGGGCGGCGTCAAGACCGACGTGCACGGCCAGGTGCCCGGCGTGCCCGGCCTCTACGCGGCCGGGGAGGTCGCCTGCGTCTCCGTCCACGGCGGCAACCGGCTGGGCGCCAACTCGCTGCTGGACACCCTCATCTTCGGCCGGCGCTCCGGTGAGCACGCCGCCGAGCGCGCCACGAGCATGTCGCTGCCGGTCGTGTCCAACGATCAGCTCAAGGCGGACGTCGCGCGCATCGAGGGCATCATCGCCCGCCCCCGCGAGGGGCGGCGCATCTCCGAGATCAAGGACGAGCTCGGCACCGTCATGAACCGCTACGTCGCCGTGTTCCGCGACGAGGCGGGCCTCGCGCAGGCGCACGACACCGTGCGCCGGCTCAAGGAGGAGGCGAAGACCGCCTACATCGACGATCGCGGCACGGTCTTCAACCAGGACGTGCTCGGAGCCATCGAGCTCGGGTACATGCTCGACGTGGCAGAGGCCATCGTCGTCGCGTCGTTGGAGCGCAAGGAGTCCCGCGGCGCGCAGTTCCGCACGGACTTCCCCGAGCGCAACGACGACGAATGGCTGAAGCACATCGACATCTCCCGCAACGGCGATGACACGCCACAGGTGTCGTACTCGCCCGTGACGATCACGCAGTGGCAGCCCGAGGAGCGCAAGTACTAGTGAGTGACTTCACCCTGAGGATCCGTCGGTACGACCCCGAGTCGGGGGACGCCCCCTACTGGGACGAGCACACCATCGACCTCGAGCCGCACCGCTCGGTGCTCGAGGGCATCCTGCAGGCCAAGGCCCGGTTCGACGGGTCGATCGGCATCAGGTGCTCGTGTCGTGCCGCGATCTGCGGATCGTGCGGGGTGCGCATCAACGGCCAGCCGGGCCTCGCCTGCCACACCCATCTCGACAAGGCGCTCAAGGGCGCCAAGGACGGGGTCATCGAGGTCGAGCCGATGGGCAACATGCCCATCATCAAGGACCTCATCGTGGACATGGACGCCGTCCACTGGAAGAAGGTCCAGCGGGTCACCCCGTGGCTCATCAACAAGCTTCCCGTGCCGGAGCGCGAGTACATCGTGCCGCACGAGAACATGGTCGACATCACGCAGTCGATGGCCTGCATCCAGTGCGGCGCCTGCGTGTCGGACTGCCTCTCGATGGAGGTCGACCCGCTGTTCATCGGCCCGGCCGCGCTGGCCAAGGCCTACCGCTTCGCCGGCGATCCGCGCGATGCGCAGCAGGAGGAGCGCATCAAGGACCTGGCCGAGGATCCGCACGGGATCTACGACTGCACCCACTGCTTCAAGTGCATCGAGGCGTGCCCCAAGGGCGTTGCGCCGATGAGCCAGATCATGCGCCTGCGACGCATCGCGACCCGCACCCATCACATCGTCGACCGCAACAACGGCGAGCGCCACGAGTCGGCCTTCGTCACACTCGTCAAGGACCACGGGCTGCTGTGGGAGGCCGAGCTGCTCCCGCGCTCGCACGGCGGCGACAGCTTCTTCGGCAAGTTCGCGCCGAAGGCGGGCCTGGAGCTGCTCGACTCGCTCCCGGTGATCGCGAAGGGCCTGCTGCGCCGCAAGGTCACGCTGGGCAAGTCGCTCATGCCGCCGAGCGACGTCCCGAAGGACGCGCGCGCCGAGATCAAGAGCATCTTCGAGAAGGTCGACGACCGCGGCGAGCTTCGCGAGTTGAACCTGTACATCAGCGGCTACGACGAGGACCTCGAGCCCTCCGAGCAGCCGAGCGCCGAGGAGTCCCCCACCCGATGAAGGTCGCCTACTGGCCCGGCTGCGTGAGCCGCGGCTTCACGCCCGAGCTGCACGGCTCGATGGAGCACATCGCACCCCTGCTGGACCTCGAGCTCGTCGAGCTGGACCGCGCCTCGTGCTGTGGCGCCGGCGTCATCGCCGAGCACAACCAGGAGCTCGCCGACACGCTGAACGCGCGGACGTTCGCGCTCGCACAGCAGGCCGGCTCCGACCTCACGATGATGAACATCTGCTCCACCTGCCAGGGCGCGCAGACGGAGTGCCAGGAGCGCCTGGACGCGAACGCGCAGTACCGCGCGCTCGTGAACGAGAACCTCGCCGAGTACGGCCTCGAGTACCAGAAGGGCATCGAGAACAAGAACCTCCTCTGGCTGCTGGTGGAGGACTACGGCCTCGACGAGCTGAGCAAGCGCGTGACGCGCCCGCTGGCGAACCTGAGGGTCGGCCCCTTCTACGGCTGCTACATCGTCCGACCGACCGACCGGCTCGGCATCGACGACCAGCACCCGCGCGACACGTACCTCGGTCTGCTCATCGAGGCGCTCGGCGGCACGGTCATCGAGTACGCCGGCGCGCAGAAGTGCTGCGGCTTCCCGATCATCACGATGAACAAGGAGGCGTCGCTCAGGCAGGCGGGGCGTCACCTCGGGGACGCCGTCGACGCCGACGCGGACTGCCTCGTCACCCCCTGTCCTCTGTGCCACCTCAACCTGGACCTGCAGCAGCCGCTGGCCCAGCGCGTGGTCGGGCGCGAGCTCAACATGCCGGTCCTGCACCTGCCGCAGCTCATCGGGCTGGCGCTGGGGCTGTCGCCCAAGGAGCTCGGGCTGGCGCGCCACATCGTGAAGCCGACGTCGGTCATCGACTGGACGACCTCCGTCATTGCGGGCGTCGACGACGGGACCGGAGCGCTCGCAGCGTCAGCCTGATGTGCGGCGGGCGCCGCATGCCCGTTCGGAAGCGACAGGTCTTGTCCACATTCAGGGGCAATGCCGCCATACTTGCGACATGAGCGGTCCTCCGTTCAAGCTCGACCTCGTCGGTGAGGCCGCCGCCGCGCTCCCACGAGGCGGACTGCTTGGGGGAGCAGTCGCCTCGGCGGGAGCGTCGGCCGGTGCGCCGACGCTCCCGGACGCGACTGCATGAGCGAGGGCCATCCCACCATCGGCACCGCCGTCCCGATGCAGACGCTGGTCCTGCTCTTCCTCGCGATCACGGCCGCATGGGCGATCGTCAGCCTGCTCGTGATGCGCCGCCAGCGCCGCGACCGCGAGGTGGGCGTCCTGAACGCCCGGCCGCGACCCCGCGAACGGCGGCTGGCCTCCGAGGAGACGGGCACGTTCGTGCCGCTGGCGCCGGTCTTCGAGGAGGAGCTCGAGGAGGAGCTCGAAGACGACCTGGAGCTCGAACCGGAGCCCGAGCCCGAGCCGGAGCTCGAGGAGCTGCCGCCGCATCCGTCGACGATCACCGCCGCGACGATGTACGAGATCGTCTGGTACCGGGAGGAGGAGCGCATCGCGTTCGCGCTGCAACCCGTCGACGGCCGCGCGGCGCCCTGGGCGCGATACCGCTCCGCGTCGTTCGCGTGGGCCGAGGACGACGATCCGCCGGCCAGCCTCCGTGCGGCGCAGCGCGCGCACGGCCGCCTGCGCGCGCGCCTGGAGCGCGACGACTGGCGTCCTGCCGGGCGCGCCGACAGCTGGTTCGGCCATCGCTTCGAGCCGCCCGACGCGGCACCGGAGGATCCCGCCCCGGAGGACGACGACTGACGCACCGCGTGCGACGACGCTGTACATCTGGGACATGTTCTTGCGGCGACGCAGAATGAGGGTCGATGCGTTCGAGTGGCTTGCGCCGGGGACGCAGGCCGGGACGTTCTCGCCCCTGACGCGCGTCGCCACCTCGCCGTCCGCGCAGCTGCGCGCGGTCGCAGGGGCGGCCAAGACCTACGAGATCGTCTGGTACCGCGACGGCGATCAGGTGGTGTTCGGACTGCAGCCGCTCGACGGCCGCACCGCCCTCGTGCGGCCCGTCCTCTCCGCGCCGTTGCCGTGGAATGAGGATCGCGATCCACCTCCTGGCCTGCGCGACGCCCAGCGCGAGCAGGGCCGGCTGCGCGAGCAGCTCCTGCGCGACGGATGGCGCCGTGCGGGGCGCGGCGACCGGTGGTTCAGCCACCGGTTCAAGCCACCGGAGGGCTGACGGCGGGCCGGAGCGGGGGCGCCGCCGGCCCGAGCCGTGGGACTCGCGCCGTTGGTCTGCGGGCTCGGCCAAGCTCGGTCGGCACGGGGCGGTGGAGCAGACGTATCGGCGAGCGCTGAGGTGCCACATCCATGAAGCAAGGCATCTGGCTGTGGCACTGCAACAGTTAGATGCCGCGCTCTGCATCGCAGCCCACACCCGTGGAGGGGGCGCGAGGGCCGGGATCGAAGCTTGAGCGCCGCGCCGCTGGTCGGACGGATGTTCAATGGTCCTCTTTTCGGTGTGAAGTCACCATGCGGGGCCGGGACCCATGGTCGGCGCTCTCACACGCAAGAAGTTCCTGCTCTCGGTCGGAGGCGCCATCTCGGCGGCCGCCGCCGGCGGTGCCGCGATCGGCGGCCTCGGCGCGATGGCCGCGGCCAGCAGCGCGCCGTCGCATGACCAGGACCAGCGCATCCTCGCCTTCCTGCTGGGCCTGGAGCGCATCGAGCTCGCCTTCTACGAGGGCGCCCGCCGTGCCGACGCGCTGCGTGGCGAGCTCGGGGAGTTCGCCGCCGCCGCGCTGATCCACGAGCGCGACCACGTCGCCACGATCGAGGGTGTGCTCGCGGCGGCGCCCCCGGCAGCGGCGCCCGTCCGTCTCGATGTCGGCGACGCGTTCGGCAGGCCCGGCGCGTTCATCGCGAAGGCGGTCGCGCTCGAGGACGCTGCCGTGGCGGCGTTCAACGGCCAGATCACCAACCTCTCGACGGCGCTCGTCCCCGCTGCCTGCGCGATCGTCTCGGTCGACGCTCGGCACGCCGCCTGGATCCGCGACATCGGCAAGCTGGCGCCCGCGGCGGCCGCGACCGACGCCCCGCTCGCCGCCGGCGACGTCCGCGCACTGCTGCACGCCCAGGGGCTGCTGTCGTGACCGAGCCCGAGCTCGATCTCGCGGCCATCGACCGCGACGGCGCGGTGCGCGAGGCTGCCGCGGCGACCGGCACGCGCGGCGCGCTGCTGGGCGGCGCGCTCGCCACCGTCGGCGCACTGGCCTTCCCGGCAGCGGCCTCCGCGCGGCTCGCGCCGCGCGACCGCTCCGTACTCACCTACGCGCTCTCGCTCGAGTACCTCCAGGACGCCTTCTACACCGAGGCCGAACGGCTGGGCGCGTTGACCGGCACGGTCGCCGCCGCCGCACGCAGCCTCGGGCAGACCGAGCGCGCGCACGTCAAGGCCTTCCGCGCGCTGCTCGGGTCCGGCGCGCCGGCACGACCGTCCTTCGACTTCCACGGCACGACCGAGGACGAGCTCGCCTTCCTGCACACCGCCGTGGCCCTCGAAGACCTGTGCGTCGGCGCGTACGCGGGCCAGGCGACGCGGATCCGATCGCCCGAGGTGCTGCAGGCGGCGGTCGGCATCCACAGCGTCGAGGCTCGCCACGCCGCCTGGCTGCGCCGGCTGCTGGAGATCCGGCCCACGGAGGGATCGCTCGACCGGCCGCGCGCACGCGCATCGGTCATCGGGACGCTCGCCGCGAAGGGCTTCGTCGTCGATCCGTCCCACGCCCCGACGACCCACCGGCGGGCCGCGCCGCTGTTCACGGGATGAGCGCGCGGGTCCCCGGTCCACCCTGGAAGTCCGTCGGCAGCGCCGCACCGCCCGGCGGCGCGCGCGCCGAGATGCCGCCGGAGGTGCGCGCCCGGCGACGTGCCCGGGCGCGGCGTCGCGCGCTCGTCCTCCTGCTCGTCGCGGTCGTCGCGCTCGCGATCGTGGCCACGACGTCGAGCGCGTTCGTGTCCGGCGCTGCTGATCCGGCCAGCCACGCGGGCGCCCCGCTGCGTACCGACCTGCCGTCCGCGCCGAGCTCCGCGCTGGCCGTCCCGAGCCCGCACACGATGCCCACGCCGGCGGCGCACACCGCGGCCTGGGCGCCGGTCCGCCGACGCACGGTCGCGCGCCGCGTCCCGCGCGGTCACCGCGTCGCGCGGATCGCCCTGCGCACGCCGGAGGGGACCACGAACCTGCTCGAGGTCATCGGTCGCCGCCGTGACCGGCACGGACGGCTGTGGGCCCACGTCCGCCTCGCCGTCCTGCCCAACGACACGACGTCCTGGGTCCCCCGCTCGGCGCTCGGAGGGATCACCACCGTGCGCACGCATCTGTACGTCGACCTCGCGGCCCGGACGGCGACGCTCATGCGCGGCGATCGCATGGTCCTCCGCGCGCCCGTCGGGATCGGGCGCCCCGGCGCGGCGACGCCGACCGGGCGCTTCTACGTGCGCAACCGGCTGACGACGTACCGCAGCGCCGCCTACGGCCCGGTCGCGTTCGGGACGAGCGCGCGCTCCGCGGACCTGACCGACTGGCCCGCGGGCGGCTACATCGGCATCCACGGGACCGACCAGCCGGAGCTCATCCCCGGTCGCGTCTCGCACGGGTGCATCCGGATGCGCAACGACGACGTCCGCAGGCTCGCGCGACTCATGCCGATCGGGACCCCGGTGACGGTCGGCGAGTGATCTCGCCGTCGTCATATGGCGCACCGGCGATGCACTGGTTTCGGGCGCTTCGGGCAATACTGCCCCCACACACCGAAAGAGTGGGCATCGTGATCACACGGAGGAAGATCCTTGTCGCCGGGGGCACGGGAGCAACCGCGGCAGCGCTCGGCGGCCTGATCGCCGCGGGAGCGGGGACGGCGGGCTCGGCCCCATCGGCGGCCCAGGACACGGAGGTCCTGTCGTTCATCCTCGGCGTCGAGCGCACCGAGGCCGCCTTCTACGCGGCGGTGGTCCGCGCCGGGCTGCTGACGGGTGAGCTCGCGGAGTTCGTCACGACCGTCGGCCGCCACGAGCGCGAGCACGTCGCCTTCCTGGAGGGGGCGCTCGGGGGCGCTGCCCCGAAGGAATCGGCGTTCGGCGTGGACGTCGGCCCGATCGTGCGCGACCCGCAGCGGTTCGTGCGGACCGCCGCGGCACTGGAGGATGCGGTCGTCGCCGCCTACAACGGCCAGGCCGCGAACCTGACACCGGGCGCTCTCGCCAAGGCCGCGACGATCGTCTCCGTCGAGGCGCGTCACGCAGCCTGGATCCGCGACATCGGCGGGCTGCCACCCGCGGAGAACGCGACCGACGCGCCGCTCTCCAGCGACGGCGTGCGCGCCGCGCTCCGACGAGTGGGGCTGCCGGCATGAGACCGCACGACGACCTGCCGATCGGCGACCTCGACCTGGCGACGATCGACCGTGACGGCGCAGTGCGCGAGGCGGCGGAGGCGCTGCACAGCCGGGGCGACGTGCTGCGGACCGCACTGGCGGCGGCCGGCGCGCTGGCGGCGGGCATGATCGTTCCGCGAGGGGCAGCCGCCGGCGAGCTCGCGACCGGCGACCGGTCCATCCTCGCGTACGCGCTGTCGCTGGAGTACCTGCAGGACGCCTTCTACACCGAGGCCGACCGGATCGGCGCGCTGACCGGCCCGCGCAAGACCGCGGCGGCGGTCCTCGGGGGCGTCGAGCGCGCCCACGTCCGCGCGTTCCGCGGGCTGCTCGGATCCGGCGCGCCCACGCGCCCGTCGTTCGACTTCCGCGGCACGACCGAGGACGACGACGCGTTCCTGCGCACCGCGGTCGCGCTCGAGGACCTCAGCGTCGCCGCCTACAAGGCGCAGGCGCCGCGCATCCGCGCGCCGGGTGTCCTGCAGGCCGCCGTCGGGGTCCACAGCGTCGAGGCGCGGCACGCCGCGTGGATGCGCCACCTCGTCGGCGTGCGCCCTGCGGCCACTGCGTTCGACCAGCCCGAGGGGCGTGATGCGGTCCTGCGCACGGTCGCCTCGACCCACTTCATCGTCCGCCGCGCACCGCGGACCACCCGCAGGCGCTCCCCGAGGTTCACGGGCTGAGCATGGCGCGCGTCGTGGCCGCCAGCGCGCCTCGCGGCGACGTCGTCGCGTCGATCGGCCCCGCCGGGCGACGGCGACGGCGGCGCCGGTTGCGGATGGCGGCGATGCTCGCCGTCGTCGCCGTGATCGTCGCGGGCGCGATCGGCCTGCTCGTCGGGCGCTCCGCCGACGATGACCCGGTCCGGGCGGCGTCGCCTTCGGACGGCGCCGCCCTGGCCGCCAAGCTGCCCGCCGCCCCGCCGCCGGCCGTCGACGTCCCCCGGCCTGCCGAGCTGGACCGCACCGAACGCGGCACCGCGGTCTGGGCGCCCGTGCTGCGCCCGGCGCTGGCGCGCACGCACCCGTCGACGGACGCGCCGGCCGTCGCCCGCGTCGGGACGCGGACGCCGGAGGGCACGGCCAACATCCTGGAGGTGGTCGACCGCCGCCACGACGACGCCGGGCGGCTCTGGGCGCGCGTGCGACTCGCCGTCCTGCCCAACGGGACGACGGGCTGGCTCCCACGGGAGGCGATCGGCGGGCTCACCGCGGTGCACACGCATCTCGTCGTGAACCTCGGCGAGCGCAAGGCGACGCTCGTGCGCGAGGGCCGGGTCGTGCTGCGCGCGCCGGTCGGCATCGGCCGGCCGGGCGCGACGACGCCGACCGGCAGCTTCTACATCCGCAACAAGCTCACGCGGTTCGCCAGCCCGACCTACGGGCCGGTCGCGTTCGGGACCAGCGCGCGCTCCGCCGACCTCACCGACTGGCCGGCGGGCGGCTACATCGGCATCCACGGCACCGACCAGCCGGACCTGCTGCCAGGCGCGGTGTCGCACGGGTGCATCCGGATGCGCAACGCCGACATCCGCCGTCTCGCCGAGCTGATGCCCGTCGGCACGCCGGTGACGGTGCGGGCGTGACCGGGCGCCGAGCGACCGCGCTCGTCCTCCTCGTCGCCGCGCTCGCCGGCGTCGCCACCTCCGAGGCGACCGGAGCCGGCTCGACCACCGAGGTGAGCTCCCCGACGGAGCTCTGGGAGCAGTTCCCGCTGGACCCGAAGCCGCAGGCAGCGGCGAGCCGGCCCGCTTCCACGACGCCCACACCTCCGCCGGTACCCGCCGCGGCGACGTCCGGGGGCGTCGACCCGTTCGTGTGGATGATCGGCGGCCTCCTGCTGGTCGGAGCGCCGCTCGTGCTGCTGGGCGGGCGGTTGCGTCACCGGGTCGCGCCGCGCGGTCCCACGATGGCAACCCAGACCGGGACGCTCGTCCCGCTCGCGCCGGCGTTCCGGCCGCAGCAGCCGCAGCCGCAGCCGGAGCCGGAGCCCGCTCCCGAGCCGGAGCCGGAGCCGGAGCCCATCGTCCCGGTCCCTGCGCCGATCCTCCCGCCGCCCGAGCAAGAGCCTCCGCGCGCGCCGGAGGCGCCCGCCTCGACCTATGAGATCGTCTGGTATCGCATCGGCGAGCGTCTGGTGTTCGGGTTGCTGCCGCTCGATGGACGGGCGATCAGCGAGGCCCGCGCGCGCTCGACCAGCTTCCGCTGGGACGAGGACGACGATCCGCCCGCGAGCCTGCGCGACGCGCAGCGCGCGCACGGCCGGCTGCGCTCACGACTGCTGCGCGACGGCTGGACCGCAGCCGGCCGCGGGACTCCCTGGTTCAGCCACCGCTTCGGGCCACCGGAGCGCTGAGAAGCCGCGCCGGTGGTCGCCCGTCGCTCGCGTCATGGCGGGCCGCGTAGCCACGAGCCAACGCGAGGGTCTCGGCATCCAGCTCGCCGTGCTCCAGCAGGTGATCACGCGCGAGGCCCGCGACGAGCACGTCGCGAGCGTCCTCGAGTGTCCGGCCGCCGAGATCGCCTGCCGTGCGCGGCTCCCAGTCGACGCCGAGCGCGGCGTTCACGGCGACGAGCACGTCGCGGATGCGCTCGCCGTCGCGCACGACGACCATCCCCTCGGTGGAGCTCGCCGACCTCGTGACCCGCTGCGAGATGCCGCCGACCTTCACGCCGCCCGCGTGCAGGGAGTAGTCACCAGGGCAGTACTCGCCCGCGATCGCGCCGACGCGGACGCCGAGCGCATCGGCGACGAGGCCGGCCAGGCGCGCGAACCGCACGTGCGTCCCGGCCTGAGGCTCGGGGTCGGCCGCGATCCAGGCGAAGACGAGCGTCTGCGGATGGAACGCGGCCGCGCGGCCCCCGGCCAGGCGGTGCACCGCGGCGAAGCCATGCGCCTGCGCGCTGCGCACGGCGTCCGGGAAGCCCGCCGCGTGGGTGTCCAGGCGACCGAACGACACCATGGCGGGCGTCTGCGCGATGCGGAACGTCTCCGGCAGCTCGCCGGTGCCGACGCGGTCCAGCAGCGCGTGCGAGACCGCGGCCTCCAGCGGGGCGTCGTCCAGCAGCCCGCCGGTGAGGAGGCGCACCTACGCGCGGGCGGTCGCGCGCACGAGCCCGCGCTCGTGCAGCAGCTCGGCGAGCTGCACCGTGTTCAGCGCCGCACCCTTCAGCAGGTTGTCGCCGACCACGAAGAGGTTCAGCGAGTGCTCCGGATCGGCGAGGTCGCGGCGGACGCGGCCGACGGCCGTCTCGTCGCGGCCGGCCCACGCCAGCGGCGTGGGGACGTCCTGCACCACGAGGTTGGGGAACGCGGCGAGCGCGGCGAGCGCCTCGTCGAGGTCGACCGTGCGCTCGAACGTCGCCCGGATCGCGACGGCGTGGCCGACCATCACCGGCACGCGCACGCACGTGGGCGAGACGGCGAGCTCGGGGATGTCGAGGATCTTGCGCGACTCGTTGCGGAGCTTGAGCTCCTCGTCGGTGTAGCCCTCCTCGCCGATCGCGCCGAGCATCGGCACGACGTTGAACGCGAGCGTGTCCGCGTGGACGCTGTGCTCCACGCGCCGCATCGCGGTCGCGCCGTCGGTGCGCAGCGCGTCCATGTCCTCGGAGAGCACGGGGACCTGGGCGGCCAGCTCGTCGATCCCCTTCTGACCCGCGCCGCCCGCGGCCTGGAAGCTCGTCGCGACCATCTCGCGCAGCCCGTAGACGTCGTGCAGCGCCTTGAGGGGCAGCATCGCGACCATCGTCGTGCAGTTCGGGTTGGCGATGATCCCGCGGTGACCCTCGAGGGCGTCGGGGTTCACCTCGGAGACGACGAGCGGGACGTCGTCGTGCATCCGCCAGGCCGAGGAGTTGTCGACGACGGTCGCGCCGTGCTCGACGAACCTCTCCGCCCAGGCGCGCGACGTGCCGCCGCCCGCGGAGAACAGGGCGATGTCGAAGCCGTCGATCGTGTCGTCGGCCAGGACGCGCACGGGCGCGTCGGCGCCGTCGACCGTGCGGCCGGCTGAGCGCTCGGAGGCGAACGGGACGACCTCGGTGGCGGGGAACCCCCGCAGCCGCAGCAGGCGCAGGAGATCGGTTCCGACGGCTCCGGTGGCCCCGACGACAGCGACTCTCATGACGCGAACTCTCCGAACGGACGCTCGGCCTGGATGGTGCCGTCGCCCGACAGCTCGAAGGCGGAATGCAGCGCGCGCACGGCTTCGGGCACGCGGTCGCCGCGGATGACGCAGGAGATCTTGATCGGCGACGTGGAGATCATCTCGATGTTGATGCCCTCGTCGCCGAGCGTCGTGAAGACCTTGGCGGCGACGCCCGGGTGCGTCTTCATCCCGGCGCCGATGATGGAGACCTTGCCCATCTCCTCGTCGGTGGCGATCCGCAGCCCGTGCTCGATGGCCATCGGCTCGAGCGCCAGGCGCGCGTCGTGCAGGTCGGTGCGCGGCACGGTGACCGACATGTCCGCGCCGGCGCCGCTGGACACCGGCTCGTTCTGGATGATCATGTCGACGTTGATGTTCGCCTCGGCCAGCAGCGTCGCGATCCGGCCGGCGACACCGGGCGTGTCGGGCACGCCGACGAGGGTGACGCGAGCTTCTTCGGTCGAGTGCGTGACGGCGGTGATGAGGGGCTGCTCCACGGTTTCCTCCGGTCCGACCACAACGGTACCCGGCGCGGCATCGAAGCTCGACCGGCAGTGGATGCGCACGCCGTGGTTGCGGGCGTACTCG
Source organism: uncultured Solirubrobacterales bacterium (assembly GCA_963837655.1). GTDB lineage: Bacteria > Actinomycetota > Thermoleophilia > Solirubrobacterales > Solirubrobacteraceae > CAVVSD01. The sequence goes on along the minus strand of CAWIOK010000005.1, from coordinate 66,133 downwards.
ACCGACCGCAGCTGCAGCACGCCTGCGCCGCTCGCCGCCATCTCCAGCATCTCCTCGAAGGAGATGACGGGGATCTTCCGCGCGTCGGGCACGATCCGCGGGTCGGCCGAGTACACGCCGGCGACGTCGGTGTAGATCTCGCACACGTCCGCGCCGATGGCCGCGGCGAGCGCGACCGCCGTGGTATCCGATCCGCCACGGCCGAGCGTCGTGACGTCCCGGGTGGTCGACACGCCCTGAAAGCCCGCCACGAGGACGATCGAGTCCTGGTCGAGCGCGTCGCGGATGCGGTCGGCGCGGACCTCGAGGATGCGCGCCTTCGTGTGCGACGTGTCGGTGACGATCCCGGCCTGGGAGCCGGTGAGCGAGATCGCGCGGTGCCCGAGGTCGTTGATCGCCATGGCGCACAGCGCACAGGACTGGCGCTCCCCGGTGGAGAGCAGCATGTCCATCTCGCGAGCGTCGGGGTGCTCGGAGATCTCCTGGGCCTGGGCGATCAGCTCGTCGGTCGTCTTGCCGCGCGCGGACAGGACGGCGACCACGCGGTTGCCCTGCTCGCGCTTGGCGACGATGCGCATCGCGGCGCGCTTGAGGCGTTCTGCGTCGGCGACGGACGTGCCGCCGAACTTCATGACCACGGTCCCGGACATCGCGCGTGAGCCTAGCTCAGCGTTCCCGCACCAGCACACGAACGACGGCAGGCGCGAGCAGCACCATGACCAACACGCGCAGCGTCTGCACCGCCAGCACGAACGTCGTGTCCGCGCCGGAGCCGAACGCCGCGGCCAGGACCGCGTACAGCCCGCCGGGCGTCGTCGCTAGGTAGGCATCCAGCAGCGTCGCCGACGTCGTCAGGTCGAGCACGACCGCCAGGCCGAAGCAGGCGACCATGAGCGCGACGATGCACAGCAGCACCGGCACGAGCAGCGCGCCGACCTCGCGGACCGTCGCGAGCGTGAAGCGCAGCCCGACCTGCAGCCCGATGCCGGCGAACGCCGCCTCGCGCAGGACGGGCGGCACGGTGAACCCGTCGGGCAGCAGCAGCCCGACGGCGCCGGCGACGAGCATCGGGCCCAGCAGCGCCCCGGCGGGCAGCCGCGTCACCCGCGCGACGAGCAGGCCGAGGGGCGCGAGGATCGCGGACAGGATCCAGCCCTCCGCGTCGCCGAAGATCCCGACGCCCGCGTCCGGCGTCCCCGCGTGGTGCCCCGGGAACACGAGCGCCATGAGCACCGGCGTCGCGATGACGACGACGAGGACCCGCAGGTACTGCATGAACGCGACGAGCCGGTCGTCGGCCTTCAGCTCGGCCGCCATGCCCACGATGCCGGAGGCGCCGCCTGCGACCATCCCGAGCGCCGCCGTCGGGCGGTCCAGGCTCGTCCAGCGGGCGAGCGCGATGCCGCACAGGAGGCTGAGCGCGAGCGTCGCGAGGCTCACGAGCGTCACCGCGACCCAGGCGTCCGCGGCCGCCTGCAACGCGTCGGACTTCAGGTACGCGCCGAGCGCGACGCCCGTGAAGGCCTGCGCGGCCCGGAAGCCGACCGGCGGGACCTCGAGCCGCCCGGGCCGCACCAGCGCGATCGCCAGCCCGACGAGCAGCGCGCCGAACAGGTACGACGACGGCACGCCCGCGACACCGAACAGCCTGCCGACGACGAGAATCGCGAGGAAGGCGCCGGCCCACGGCGCGCAACGGCGCACCACGGGGGTGTCAGAGCCGTCGGCGGCCCGAGAAGGCCTTGCCCAGCGTGACCTCGTCGGCGTACTCGAGGTCGGCGCCCACCGGCAGGCCGCTGGCCAGCCGGGTCACCGCGACGGCCGGGGTGCGCTCGCGCAGCGTGTCGGCGATGTGCATCGCGGTCGCCTCGCCGGTCGTCGTGGGGTTCGTCGCGATGACGACCTCCGTCACCCCGTCGGCCTCCACGCGTGTGTAGAGCTCGGCGAGATGCAGGTCCTCGGGGTCCACCCCGTCGATCGGCGACAGGGCGCCGCCCAGGACGTGGTAGCGACCGCGGAACTCGTGGGTGCGCTCGACCGGGATGACGTCCCCGGCCTCCTCGACGACGCAGATCACGGTGGGATCGCGACGGGCGTCCTGGCAGATCGTGCAGAGCGGGCCGTCGGCGAGGTTGAAGCAGACCTGGCAGGGGCGGATGAGCGCCTTGACCTCGCGGATGGCCGTGGAGAGCGCGTTGGCCTCCTCGTCCGTGCTGCGCAGGATGTGGAAGGCCAGCCGCTGTGCCGTGCGCGCGCCGATGCCCGGCAGCCGGCCGAGCTCGGTGATGAGACGCTGGACCGGCGGCGCGTGCAGGGTCTACCTCTTCTTCTGCGCGCGGCGCGCGGCGCGGTTGGGCGCGCCGGGCGGAAGACCGGCGGGCGCGCCCCCGGCGGGCAGTCCGCCGCCAAGGCCGCCGAGAGCCTCGAGCATCGAGTTCGGGTCCATGTCGCCCATGCCGCCGCCCATCTTGGAGGCTGCGAGCTCCTCGACCTGGCGCAGCGCCTCGTTGACCGCGGCGGTCACGAGGTCCTGCAGCATCTCGACGTCCTCGGGGTCGACGGCGTCGGGGGCGATCGTGACCGACTGCAGGCGCAGGTCGCCCGATGCGACGACCTTGACCATCCCGCCGCCGGCGGACGCCTCGACGCGCTCCTCCTTCAGGGATTCCTGGGCCTGCTGCTGCTGGGCCATCATCTCCTGGGCCTGCTGGAGCATCTTGTTCAGGTTGGGCGGCTGCGGCATCAGGCGGTCTCCTCCGGGGGCGCCTCGGGGACGATCTCCTCAGCGTCGAACTCTGTCACGAAGCGCGCGATCCACTCGTCCTCCGTCAGCGGCGGCGGATCGCCGGGACCGTCGGTCCCGCCCGCCGCTGCCATGCCCTGCTCGAGCTCGCGCAGCTCGTAGGCGAGGGTCGGCGCCTGGCCGGTGACGGCCTTCAGCGCCTCCATGACGCATTCGCGGTAGCTCGCGGTGTCGGCCTTGCGGCGCAGGAACTCCGACCCGAGTGGGAACGCCACGGTCAGCTCACCGGCGCGCAGCTCCACGGGCCGCGACTCCGCGAGGACGCTCGCGCAGAGGACGTTCGTGGTCTTGAGGTGGTCGAGGACGGCCGGCCAGACGTCCTGCAGGCCGTCCAGTGAGGCCGGCGCGGCCGCCTGCGGCGTCGGGCGCGGAGCCTCGGGAGCCACAGTCTCCGGGGTCTGCACCGACTGGGAGGGCGGAGGCTCTGCCGACGCCCTCCCGACCGATCTCGGAGGCTCTGCCGACGAGATCGGCCCGCCCTCGAGCGCCTCGACACGCGCCAGCAGCGCCTTCACCGACGGATCGACCTCGGGCGAGGCCGCCTTCACGAGCGCGAGCTCGAGCTGCGTGCGCGGGTCGGCCCCGTTGCGCCCGGCCTCCAGCGCGGAGGCGAGCAGGTCGAGCAGGCGCGCGACCTCGCCGCGCCCCACCCGCGACGCCTGGTCGACGAGCCGCGCGTCGCGGTCCGGCGTGAGCCGCAGCTCCGCAGGGAGCTCGCCCAGCGCCTGGACGACCATGAGGTCGCGGGCGTGCGCCTCGAGGTCCTTCACGAACGTCGTGGGATCACGCCCCGTGTCGACCAGCCTGGACGCGCCGAGCAGCGCCTCGCGCGCGTCGCGCGCTGCGATCGCGTCGAGGGCGGAGAAGAGCAGGTCGGTGTCGGCGACGCCGAGCACCGCGAGCACGTCCTGGGTCGTGATCGTCTGGCCCGAGTACGTCACGAGCTGCTCGAGCGTGCCGAGCGCGTCGCGGAACGAGCCGGTCGCGTGGCGCGCCAGCAGCGCGAGCGCCTCGGCGGGCACCTCGATGCCCTCCTCACCGGCGACGCGGCGCAGCACCGAGCTGATCTGCTCGACCGTCGGGCGCGTGAAGTCGAAGCGATGGCAGCGATCGACGACCGTCGGCAGCACCTTCTGCGCCTCGGTCGTCGCGAGCACGAAGATCGTGCGCGGCGGCGGCTCCTCGAGCGTCTTCAGGAACGCGTTCCACGCCTGCGGCGAGAGCATGTGCGCCTCGTCGAGGATGTAGATCTTGTGCCGGCCGGACACGGGCGAGAAGGCGACGCGCTCGCGCAGGTCGCGGATGTCGTCGACGGAGTTGTTGGACGCGGCGTCCATCTCGATGACGTCCATCGACGTGGCACTGGCGATCGCGATGCACGAGTCGCAGACGCCGCACGGCGTGACCGTCGGACCGTGCTCGCAGTTCAGGCAGGCGGCGAGGATCTTGGCCATCGACGTCTTGCCCGTGCCGCGCGAGCCGACGAACAGGTAGGCGTGGTGCACCTTGTCCTGCTCGACCGCGTTGCGCAGCGTGCGCACGACGTGCTCCTGCCCGACGACCTGGTCGAAGGTCCTCGGGCGGTGGCGGCGGTACAGCGAGGGAGCCGTGGGCACCCCCTCCACTCTAGAGCGGCGGCGGCGCGAATCCACCGAGCGCGTGCTCGGCGAGCGTCGCAAAACGCAGCGTCGTGCGGTCATCGGCGAACGGGCCGACCGCCTGCAGGCCCGTCGGCATGCCGTCGACCCGGCGGCCGGTCGGGATGGCCGTCGCCGGGAGGTTCGCGACCGTCACCAGACCGGGCCATTGCAGCCCGTTCATGTACGGGACGGGCGTGCCGTCGACGAGCGTCGTCCGCGTGTACTGCGCCATGTGGCCCGGGCCGTCGCCGGAGTGGTCGTGCGGGAACGCGACGGTCGGCATCACGGGGCACAGGATCAGGTCGAAGTCCTGAAAGAAGCGTCGCCACGCCTCCTGGAGTCGCAGCTGCTGCTCCTGCAGGGCGATGAACTCGTGGTGGGTGAGGCGCACCGCCTTCGCGATCCGCGCCGGATAGCCGCGCGGGTCGGTCCCCGCGCCGGCCGCCACCGTCGCCGCGAGCATCTCCTCGGGCATGCCGGCGGAGATCGTGCTGAACAGGATCGCGACGTACAGGTCGTCGCTCGCCGCCACGTCGATGTCGGGACGCGCCGTCTCGTCGACGTGCACGCCCAGGCCACGCAGGTCGTCCGCGTACGCGCGCATCGCGTCGAGGCAGCGCGTGTCGGCACTGAGCTCGCTTCCGTCGGCCCACAGCGCGACACGGAAGTCCGAGAGCCGGTCGTGGCGGGAGGGGCCGGGTGGCGCCGGGGCGAGGACGTCGAGCGCCAGCTCGAGGTCGGCGGCGCTGCGGGCGATCGGCCCCGCCACGCTCAGCGGGGGCGCCAACAGCTCGCCCGGCATCGGCGGGATGTGCCCGCGCAGCGGCACCGCGCCGTAGCTGGGCTTGTGCCCGTACACGCCGCAGTAGTGGGCCGGGCAGCGGATGGAGCCGCCGATGTCGCTCCCCAGCTCCAGCGGCGAGAACCCCATCGCCACGGCCGCCGCCGCCCCGCCGGACGACCCGCCCGGCGTGCGCCCAATGTCCCAGGGGTTGTTCGTCGTCCCGTACACCGGGTTGTAGCTCTGGTGGTCGGCTGCCGCGAGCGGCAGGTTGGTCTTGCCGAAGGGCACCGCGCCGGCCGCGCGCAGCCGGGCGACCGCGTCCGCGTCGCGGGCGGGGACGTGCTCGGCGAGCTGCGGGAACCCGCAGGTCGCCGGCATCCCGGCCACCTCATAGGAGTCCTTGATCGTCATCGGAAGGCCGTGCAGCGGCCCACGGCGATCCGCGGGAGTCTCGTCGGCCGTGCGCGCGGCCGCGCGTGCGCCCTCGACGTCCAGCGCGACGACCGCGTTGAGCTGCGGGTTCAGGCGCTCGATGCGCTCCAACTGCAGATCGAGCAGCTCCAGGGACCCCAGCTCCCGCTCGCGCAGCAGCGCCAGGAGATCTGTGGCGGACAGGTCGGGGGCCTGGCTCATCCGCAGTGCCCTCCCTTCGGCTCGCTCGGCGGGACGCGCATCGCGGGGTTGCGGGCGAAGAAGCCCGACCGGTCGTAGCGCGAACCCCACGCGCTCGACGGGCATCACCGGCCAGTCCTCGGTGCGCACGGCGTGCGACACGCCGAACGTGTGCCACAGCACCACGTCGGCGTCCTCCAGCGGGCGATCCTGCGCGATCCACTCCGGCAGCCCCGCGCCGCCGGGATGTTGGTTGGGGTGCTCCCCCGCGGCGTGCAGCTCGTCGGGGTCGAAGCGGGTGACCCAGAGGTTCGCGTGCGCGAAGCCCGCCCGGCGCCCGACGCTCGAGTCGGGGCTCGCGAGCATCGTCGGCCCGTTGAAGGGCTGCAGCTTGTAGCCGGTCGGCTCACCGACGTGATTGAGCCGGCCCCCGTTGACCACCTTCCACGAGCGCGCGGCGGCCGGATCGATGTGTCGGCGGCCCTCGGCCTCGCGCCGGATCGGGGTGGAGCGCGCGACGATCGCTTGCCCGTACGGGTTCTCTGCCCCCGCGTCCGCGGCGACGAGGTCGACCTCGTGGACCGTGTTCGCGAAGCCGTCGACCGCCATGTCCAGTCGCACGTTGAACAGGTGCTGGTGATGCGGAGCGGCGAGGTCGGGGGCGATGCGGGTCGCGCTGCCCAGATCCTGCTCGGGCGTGACCCCACGCGTCAGGACGATGCCCGTGAGCTTGGCCTCGAGCTCGATCGTGCCGTCCTGGTACAGCGACCAGTAGAAGCCGTAGTCGTAGTTGCCGACGGTGGCGAAGAACGACACGACGAGCTTGCGGGAACGCCGGACGTGGGCCATCCCCGACGCCAGCTCGGTGTGCTTCCAGAGGACGCCGGCGTCCTCCTCGTGGATGCAGATCGCGTTGCGGATCTCCCGCGGCTCGCCGGCGCCGTCGGCCAGCACGGCGTCGAGGTAGCGGATCTCGCCGAGGCAGTCGCAGCCGAGCTGGAGGGAGTTGGCGAGCCGGCCCATCCCGTACTCGCCCGCGTCGAAGTACGTGCGCCAGTAGAACCCGTCGTGGGGGTCGCCGTACGGGACGACCATCTCGCTGAGGCTCGCGCGGTAGAGCACCTGGCGCTCCTCCTCGCCGTCGCGGAAGCGCAGGTCCGACAGCACGAGGCCGTCGACCGGGTGCAGCGCGACGTGCAGCCGCCAGTCCTGCCAGCGCAGCACGTGACCGTCGAGCGTGAAGCCCGGGCCGTCGGGCTGGACGATCTCCAGCGCGGCGACGTCGGAGCGCCAGCCGCCCACGGCCTCCTCCGTCTCGTAGTCGCCGTCGGCGGTCGAGATCGGAACGATCGGATCCTGGTCGAGGACGTCGACGACCTCGCCGGTGTCGAGGTCGACGGACGCGCGCAGGTGCTCGATGGGCGACGAGTACGCGTTGGCGAGCGGGTGCGGCTTGAGATAGGGCGTCGCCCAGACGATCCGCCGGCCGGCCGGGTTCTGCGGGAAGCTGCCCGCGCTGAGCGGGTCCACCTGGACCTGCGTGAGGTCCTCGATGCCACGGCGCCGCAGCGCCGCGACGAAGCGCGGGTCGGCGAGCGCTGCCTCGGCCGCGCGCTCGAAGTCCTCGTCGACGATCGGCGGCAGCACGCCCTCCAGCACGCGCCACGACTCGAGATGGCGGCTCCCGAGGTCCACCACGCCCTCGTGGGTGCGTCGAGTCGCCCGGTCGGTCACCACGACGTGGGCCCGCCGGACGATCCCGTCGCCCGCTTCGAAGGCGACCACCGCGTCCTTCGGCGGGTCCACGAGGACCACGAGCGAGAACACGGGCCGCTCGAGGTCCCCGGACGCGCGCGCGACCGCGACGGCCGTCGCGATCTCCTCGGCCGTCGAGCGGGTCCAGCGGATGGGTCACTGCGACGGTGATGCTCATGGCGGCTCCTGCCCTCGGTCCGATGCGAGATTATCCAGATGGATAGTTTGGCGTCAAGGCAGCTATGGTCCGCCGCGTGAGCTCGGAGCCGGCCCCCCGCAGCGCGCCGGTCCACGGCGAGGGCCGCTCGGCACTGCTCGCGGCGGCCGCGCGCGTGCTGGACCGCGACGGCATGCGCGGACTGACGTACCGGTCCGTCGCGCAGGAGGCCGGCGTCAGCCACGGGTTGGTGCGCCACCACTTCGGCAGCCGCGAGGCGCTGATCCACGAGGCCGTGCTCGACCTCGCGGAGCGCTCGCTGCAGAGCACGCGGCTGGAGTCCCAGACCGGCCGCCTCGAGGACCTGGGTACGGGAACGACGCGCATGGTCACCGAGGCGCAGAACCTGCCCGGCGTCGACTACGAGCTCGTCCTGGAGGCGAGGCGCCGCCCCGAGCTCGCGCCGGCGGTCCATGCGCTCTACGACCGCTATCTCGACGCGACGCGGCGCGAGCTGGAGCGGATCGGGCTCGCCGGCGACGAGGCGCTCGTGCGGCTCGTCTTCGCCGCGCTCGACGGACTCGTCATCCAGCTGCTCGTCTACGGCCGCGTCGACGAGGCCGATGCCGCGATCGTGCGACTGCACGAGCTGCTGGCCGATCGGCTCCCGCCGGCCGCGAGGTAGCGTCCGCGCGGATGCGGGCCCTGCGCCTCGGCGGCGAGATCTGCCTGACGACGATCGGTGTCTGGGCCCTGGCGGGACACGGGCTTGTCAACTACGACACCCTCTACACGCTCGTCTGGGGACGAGAGATCGCGGCCGGCCGCACGCCTGACCTCGACGTCGCGGTCGCGCCGACCCCGCATCCCCTGGCCGACGTCGGCGCCGCGCTCCTGGCGCCGCTGAGCAACTCCGGGTCGGGCCTGCACGGGCAGGCCGCGATGACCGTCGTGCTCGTCTTGAGCTTCATCGCGCTCGCCCTGCTGGCACGCGTCGTCTACGCGCTGGGACGCGCGTGGTTCGGGACCTGGGCCGGCATCGCCGCGGCCCTGATCGTCGTCACCCGCGTCCCGGTCCTCGACTTCGGCGCGCGCGCCTACGTCGACATCCCCTTCATCGCGCTCGTGCTCGCCGCGCTGCTCGTCGAGACCCGCAGGCCGCGCGCGGGCTGGCCGGTGCTCGCGCTGCTCGCGCTCGCGGGGCTGCTGCGCCCGGAGGCGTGGCTGTTCTCGATCGCCTACGTCGCGTGGCTGTGGTGGGAGACGCGCCGCTTCGATCCGATCTTCCTCGTCGCGCTGGTCGCGCCGCTCGGATGGGTGCTGCACGACGTCCTGGTCACGGGCGATCCGCTGCATTCCTGGCTCGACACCAGGGACAGCGCGCAGCAGCTCGGCCGGATCACCGGCCTGAACCACGTGCCGACGACCATGCCGAGGCGCCTCGGCGAGATCCTGCGCGAGTCCGGCCTGCTGGCGGCGGCGATCGGTGGGGTGCTGGCGCTCCTCTGGCGCCGCGACGAGCGCGGCGTGCGGCTGGGCGTCGCCGCGGGGGTGATCGCGGTCGTGGCCTTCTGCATCCTCGCGGCCGGTGGTCTCCCGATCCGCACCCGCTACCTCATGCTCACCGCGTGCATCCTCGCGATCTTCGCCGGCGCCGGGCTGTTCGGCTGGCGCACCGTGGAGAACGCGCGCCATCGCCGCTGGTGGGCCTGGCTGTCGGTCCTCGCGCTGCTGGCCGTGGTCGTGACGGCGCCGAACCAGATCCAGCGCATCTCGAGCCTGCGCGATGCCCTGGCCACCCAGGTCACGATCCAGGACGAGCTGGGCGAGGTCGTGGAGCGCGCGCCCTGTGCCCCGTTCGTCGTGCCCAATCGACGGCCCGTCCCGCTCGTGGCCCTCTGGCGCGATGTGACGCCGGGCTCGGTCGCCGTCGCGCAGGACGGGTTCCCGTCCGCGGGCAGTTACGTCTTCCCGCGCACGGAGACGATCGCGCACGACTACATCCTCGACCCCAGCGACCTCGACAAGCGGGTCCCGCCGCCACCAGCGGGGTGGCGGCCGCTGCCAGGATCCGCGGACTGGCGGATGGCCGCACGGTGCCCAGTGCCCTCGGCCGGATAGCGTCCATGCCCATGAAACCGGCCCGTCAGAGCCCATGGATGACCGCGCTGGAGATCGCGCTGGCCGTCGTGCTCCCCATCCCCGGGGTCGTCATCACGCTGATCCTGTTCGCGACGGAGCGCCGATTCGACGCCGCCTGCGTCGGCGTCGCGACCATCATCGGCTTCGCGTGGCAGATCCCGCTGTTCCTCTCGCTGACCTCCTAAGAAGGCGGACCGTGCACCCCTCGTCGAAACGACGTCCCGGGCGCTGATCGTCTGGCATGGCTCCGGCACGGGGGGACCCGCTGCGCCTGCCGGTGACCGCTTAAGGCTGCTTCCTTCCGGACCTGACCTGATTCACGGACCGTCATCGCGCGGGGCCCGTGCCATCAGCGCCGCACCAGCCGGGCTGACCCCGAGGCGAACGTCCCTCGGAAGGGAATTCGGCCTCGCTAGAGCGGATTGCGAATACAGGGCTCCGCTACGTCCCCGCCTAGCACGGTCCGCCCCAGAGCGTAGCGGCGTGGCCGATGTCAGGGTGCCTGATGCGTCGGATCAACGCCGTGATCTCCTGCTGCCCGCCCTCGAGGCGACCGCGTGCGGCAGCGATGACGAGAGCTCGTCCGCAGCCGGCGAGGGGACGACGCCGGCCAAGACGCCGACGTCAATGGTCTTCGCGACCGAGAAGGCCGGCGACACCGGGGCGCTGGAGAAGATCACGGCCTTCGGCAAGCTCGACGCCGGTGCTCGACGCGGCGGTCCAGGGCGAGTCACCGCGCCAGATGATGGAGTAGCCGTTCACAGCGCGATCGCCTCGAGGATGTCGCGCACCGCAGCCGCTGTCTCCGACGGCGGCTGGCGCGTCGGGGCCCGCAGGATCGGGCCGGCGATCGCCTCGAGCTCGGGCTCGGCGCCGGCGCGCCGGTCGGTGAGCATCGACGGCTGTTGCTCAGGCGGGAGCGCCGCCAGGCGCGCCCCGATGACTCCGGCGTCGAGCTCGACGCCGGCGGTCGCGGCGGCTGCGACCGCCTCGTCGACGAGCGCCGCCAGCCGCTCGGGGCGCCGCTCGCGCGCCTGCCCCAGCGGAGCGTCCTCGGCGGTGCACAGCAGTGCCATCGGCGCGAGCACGGCGAGCTTGGCCCACAGCACCCGTGCCTCGTCGGCCTCGCGCTCGATCGGGAACCCGGCGCCGCCGAAGAGCTCGGCCACGACGTCGGCGCCGGGGCCCGCCGGAAGCACGACGTCGTGGTGCGGCGAGCCCTGCACCGCGTCGCCCGGGGCGACGAGCGTCACCTGCACCCGGATCGCCGCCGGCACGACGCGAGCGGCCGGGAAGACGCTGCGCAGCAGCGCGACGTGATCGACGCCGTTGAGGAACGGGACCACCAGCGCGTCCCCCACCGTCCCTGGCGGGCAGCGCGCGAGCGCGGCCAGCAGCCCGGTCGCCTTGACGGTCACGACGAGCATGTCGACCGGCTCGACGAGGGACGTGCGCGCCGCGGGCCGCGCCCGGAGTCCCTCGGCGCCATGGCGGAGCTTGATGCCGTCCACCAGCAGGGCCGCCGCGGTTCGCTCACGGGCGATCATCGTCACGTCGTGCCCGGACTCCGCGAGGCGCGCTCCGGCGAGGACGCCGACGCCTCCGGGCCCGAGGACGGCGACGCGCGCCACGTCAGGCGACCTCGCCGAGCGTCGCGGAGGCGATGAGCTCCCAGTCGACGCCGACGCCGAGCCCTGGCCCGGTCGGGGCGTGGACGATGCCCTCGCCGTCGATGCGGAACGGTTCGGCGAGCCCGCAGTTGAGGTGCTCGAGATGCGGCTGACCCGCCCGGTTGAAGGCGAGCACCTCGAACCAGTCGCAGTTGGTGATCGCCATGCAGACGTGCAGCCCCGCGGCGTTGCTCATGGCGTTGTAGCCGTCGTGAACCTCACAGTTCATACAGAACGCCTCGGCCAGGTGCGCGATCTTCATGAGGCCCGTGATGCCGCCCTTGATGACGACGTCGCCGCGGAGGAAGTCGGTCGCGCCCTCGGTGATCCAGATGGGCAGTGCCTGGAGACCGCCGGGCGTGATCTCCGTCGCCATGAGTGGGATGTGCAGGTGCTGCTTGAGCCGGACGTAGCCGTGCAGGTCGTTGGCCGGCAGCGGGTCCTCATACCAGAGGAAGCCAAGTTCCTGGATCGCCTGCCCCACGTGCAGCGCCTCCATGTAGGAGTAGCCCCACGTCGAGTCCAGCATGAGCTCCATGTCGTCGCCGACGGCCGCGCGGACCGCCCGGCAGACTTCGATGTCGGCCTCGACCGGGAGCGCCGGTCCCTCGCGCCACGCGCGCGGCGGATGCACCTTGTAGCCCTTCCAGCCCTGGTCGCGCCAGTGCACCGCCTCGGCTGCGTAGTCCTCCGGCCGCGCGTGGTGGCCGGAGGAGAAGTACGCGGGGATGCTCTCGCGGCACGTGCCGAGCAGGCGATGGACCGGCAGGTCGGCCGCCTTGCCCGCCAGGTCCCACAGCGCGACGTCGACGACGCCGATCGCGATCTGGTCGACGAACCGGTTGCGGCTCTGCATGAGCTGCCACAGCAGCCCGATGTCGAGCGGGTTTCGGCCCACGAGCAGCGGACCCAGGACCGAGACGATCTGCTGCGCGACCGTCCCCGGTCCGGGACCGGGGAAGCTGATGAAGTTGTTGCCCTCCAGTCCCTCGTCGGTCCGGATCGACAGCACCCCCATCGGGAGCCTCCCGTCGGCCACGCCGAAGACGTCGAGCGTCGGCGACGTCCGGTCGTGCAGCGTGACCGTCACATCGGTGATGCGCACCCGGCCGGCGTCAGCTCGTCGCTGCGGGGCCGGATGCCTGGTACGGGCGCCCGTCGGGCGACGCGTCCCAGCGCATGACGTACTCGTTGACCACGCCGCCCTCGCTGACGATGGGGCCGCTGCGGTCGAAGAGCGTCAGGTCGTCCTCCCAGAGCCGCTGGAACTCGGGGCTCTTCCACGCGCGCTCGAAGGTCTCCTTGTCGTCGAACCAGCAGTCGACGGTGCCGTCGTAGGTCCGCTCGGAGTCCATCGGCGCCTCGACCCAGTGGTTCTGGACGTAGCGGCGGATCCCGGGGATCTGCAGCGCCAGCTCGGCGTGCGAGGTGCGCCAGCGCCGCCGGACCTCGTCGGGGTCCATGTCGGGCCGGAACTTGATCATCCAGACGCACTTGTACATCAGCTTCCTCCTTCCGGATCGGGGAGCACGAACGGGCGGTGGTACGACGGGTCCTCATGGTCCCAGCGGCCGGCCGTGTAGTTCTCGGCGCCGCCGAACACGCCGCGCTCCATCTGCCCGAGCCACTCGTTGATCAGCTCGCGGGCGACGATCCGCCACTCGCCGTCACGGCGCTCGAGGCGGTCGATGTAGCGGCCGCCCCCGAGGTCGTGGTTGCCGCCATCGCGGCGGCGCTGCACGAACAGGACATAGGACTCGGCGTGCGCCGTGTCGCCGTCGATGTCGACGCGGATGTTGGTGATGTAGTGGGTGTGCGCGTCCCATTCCGACGCCAGCAGCTCGAGGCCCCACGGGACGAAGTCGTCGCGCCGGCCGAGGAACTCCCCGTGGCGGTCGATCGCATCGGGGTGGTACGGGGACGCGTAGATCTCCGGGTCGTGGCGATCCAGGCCACGCGCGTAGCGAAGCGAGCAGTCGCGGATCGCCTCGCGGTCGACGAGATCCTGCACCTGCCGGCGCAGGATCTCGAGCTCCGTCGTGTCGACGTCGGTCACTTGAACATCTGCTCCTGCAGGTCGTGGGGCACGAGCGCGGACGGCGGCGCGGCCGCGGCGAGGTCGGGCCGGCACGAGTTCTCATCGACCCGCTTCAGCGCCGCCTGCGTGATGATCCCGGAGGGGACCGGGGCTCCCTGCCTCTTCATCATCCCGGCCGTGAGGTCCATGCGGGCCTCCGAGGCGGCGGCTACGAATGTCCACAGCTTGAAGTTCGGATCCGCCGCCTTCTTCCAGGCGCAGAACAGGGAGTTCTCGTCGGTCTCGACGGTGGCGATGAGATCGAGCTTCTTGCCCGTCGCCTCGAACGCGCGCATCGCGCCGACGAAGGCATCGCCGTAGTCATAGGACACGCCCTTGAGGTCGGGGTACTTGGCCAGGATCCCGGACATGGCCTGCAGGGCGCCCTGGCGCGTCCAACTCGTGTCGGCGGTGGCGACGACCTTGACGTTCGGGTTCAGGTCGGCCTTCTCGCACTTCTGCCACTGCGGCGATGTCGTGTTCCCCGGGGTTCCCCCGAGGAGGGCGATCTGACCGCCGTCGGGCAGGTTGTCGTTCATGATCTTGGCGTAGGCCTTTCCGATCGCGCAGTAGTTGCGCCCGGTGTAGGTCATGTAGTCGGTGCCGGGCTTGCCGAGGTTCGCCCCCGCCCACAGCGACACGGGTGTGCCGCGCTGCGTGGCCTGCCGGTAGACGGGGAGCAGCGCCTTGCCTGCGTCCGGGTAGCTGACGACGACGTCGACGCCCTGAGCGACCATGCTGCGCATGTCGGAGATCGCCTTCTGCGCGTCCAGGTTCGCGTCGGTGTAGACGATCTTGCCGATGTCCTTGTACGTCAGCGCCTGCATGATGAACTCCATCTTGAACATCTGACGGGCGACGTTGCCGCCGAAGCCGTCGGCCAGGCCGACGGTGATCTCGCCGCCCGTGCCGGTCTCACAGGTGTTCTTCTTCCAGCACTCCAGCGCCTTGGCCTCGTCGACCTTCGTCGCCGACCTCGCCAGTGCGGCGAGCACGATGTTCCGGGCCATCGGGTCCGTGGGGAGCCCGTCCTTGCCGAGCAGCGCCTGGTCGATCGCGGCGGCGGGAGCGTTGTAGTTCTCGCCGTAGGTGCCGTTCTTCAGGGTCTGGCCGTACTCACCCGAGACCGTCTGCGCGGTGGTGCTGGCAGCGGTCGACCCGCCGCCGGCAGCGTTGTCCGAGCTCGACCCGCCGCATGCCGCGATCGCGACTGCGAGCGATGCCGTGGCGGCAAACGTCAGCCGCCGGCGATGGTGCCCTCTCACGTCTCCCCCTGATGCGCGATGTACCGGGGGGCCTGGGGAGACCCGCCCGTCGCACCCATCGCCCACTCCTCAACGGGCGTGCCGCGAATGTAGCAAGTGGTCGATGAGAAGAACAACCCAAAGTTGATATCTTTGACGTGTGTCCGGGAAGCCCGTCGGCAAGCAGGAGCGGACGTACGCACAGCTGCGGGACCGGATCCTGACCGGCGTCTACGCGCCGGGGCAGAAGCTCTCGATCAAGACGATCGCCACCGAGATGCAGATGAGCCCGATGCCGGTGCGCGAGGCGATCCGGCGGCTCGAGGCCGAGGGCTGGGTGGTCTACGAGCGCTATCAGGGCGCCACGGTCACCCCCGTCGCGGCGAAGTCCGGCGCCGACGCACTGACGACGCTGGCGCTGCTCGAGGGCTACGCCACCGCCCTGGGCGCGCCGCACCTGATCGTGGAGGACTTCGAGCAGCTCCGCCGCCTCAACGACGAGATGCGCGAGTCGCTCGCCGAGATGGATCCTCTGCGGACCTTCGACGCCAACCGGCGCTTCCACCGCACGATCTACCGCCGCTGCCCCAACGAGTACATGCAGTCGCACGTCGACACGGCGTGGGAGCGCTGGGAGTGGCTCAACGTCCTCCCGCGCGCGGTGTTCGGCTACATCCCGGCGCGCGGACTCGCGTCGATCGAGGAACACGAGGAGCTGATGACGATGATCCAGGAGGGCAGGGATCCGGCCGACATCGAGGCCTTCATGCGCGAGCACACGATGCGTACCGTCGACGCGTACAAGCGCGCACAGCAGACCTCGGCCGCCTCGCCCTCCGATGCAGCCTGAGACGCAGGCTCCGGGCCTGCCGTCCGTGAGCCACATGGACATCGTCGGCTCCTCGCCCGGCCGCGTACGTCCGCTCGGTCACCATCCCGGGCCTCGACGGGCCGTTCGTGTTCGGCGTGCATCCCGCCTTCGCCGAGCACCACGGCCTCGACATGCAGCGCTACCGGACGCGGCCGACGACGAACGACATGTTCGTCGCAGCCGTCGGCAGCTGCCTGGCCGGGGTCTATGCCCTGGCCCTCGAGGCACGCGGGGTCGCGGTCACGGGGGAGCATCTCGACGCGGACATCGTCGGCGACTTCGGCGTCCCCGAGGAGGGCGGCTCCTCCATCGTGAGGTCGATCCACGTCGTCCTGCGACTGCGGCTGCCCGAGGAGCACGAGGCGCTCGCGCATCGGGTCCACGGCTTCTACCACGAGGGCTGCCTGCCGCTTCACCGCGAGCTGACGCGCACCTCCACCCCGTGCACCGCCGTGGCGTCGCCCATGTCGGACTTGGTGCCCGGGTTGAGGACGTTGACGTTCGCGTGGCTCGCCTCGCGCTTGGGCCAGCGGCCCTTGGGCGACAGCGCCACACCGCGCGGGAGCCGGTCCGACAGCTCGAGCTCGAGCTCGAGGCGGCCGGTCGCGTTGGAGAGCACGACCGCATCGCCGGCGGCGAGCCCGCGTTCGGCCGCGTCGAGGGGGTGCAGCGCGACCGTCGGCGCGCCGATCCGCCGCGTGACCTTGGGGTCGTTGGCGAAGGAGTCGTTCAGCAGCCACGGTGACGCCGGGCTCAGGAGCCTGAGCAGGTCGCCGGCCGGCCGCGGGTCGGCGTGCGGGAACGGCAGCCGCGGCAGGCCGTCGGCCTGCGCCCGCGCACTCGCGATCTCCACCCTGCCGGTGGGCGTCGGGACCACACCGCCGGGGAACTGCACGATCGGCTCGCCGCCGTAGGGGACGGTCCCGACCTCGCGCAGCCCGGCGAAGTCCAGGCCGATGCCGGTCTGGCGGACCAGCTTCTCGAGGATCTCCTCGTCGGGCTCGAACAGCTCGGGCTCGGTGTAGCCCATCGCCGCGGCGAGCCGGCGGAAGATCTCCGGGTTGGGGAGCGCGTCGCCGGGCGGTTCGCCCGCCTTGGCCTGCGCGGAGACGCTGAGGTCGAAGTAGGAGAGGACGAGGTCGTCGCACTCCAGGAACGTCGCCGCGGGAAGCACGACGTCGGCGAGATCGGTCGTGTCGGTCGGGAAGATGTCGATCGCGACCGTGAACAGGTCCTCGCGCGCGAGTGCCGCCCGCAGGCGCGCCTGCTGCGGGTTGGACGCCGCGATGTTGATGTTCCAGGCCAGCAGCGCGCCCGCACGTGCCGGGTCCTCGAGGCGCTCGGCGAGGTCCATCTGGCTGATGAGCGGCCGCTCGGACGCCGCGAGGTGCGCGCCGGTCACGTAGTCGCCGTCGATCCCGCGCCGGGTCGCGCCGTTGAGGTAGAGGAAGCCCGTGCCGGGTCGGCCCAGGTTCCCCGTGATCGCGGGCAGCAGCGCGCACGAGCGCATCGCGTTGCCGCCCATGGGCTGGCGCTGCATCCCCTGGCCCAGCCAGAGCAGGGACGGGCCTGGCCCGTAGAGGTGCGCGGCACGCTCGATGTCGGCCGCCGGGACGCCGGTCGTCCGCTCGCCCCACTCGGGCGTGCACGCGGCGAGCGTCGGCTCGAGCTCCTCGAAGCCGGTCGTGTGATCGGCGAGGAACGCGCGGTCGGCCATCCCGTCGCGCACCAGCACGTGGAGCAGCGCGAACGCCAGCGCGGCGTCCGAACCGGGAAATGGCTGCAGGTGCAGGTCGGCGCGCCGGGCGGTCCCGGTCGCGATCGGGTCGATCACGACGATCGTGCCCGGCGCCTCCGACAGCCAATGCTCGTCGGTGTGCGGCGCCGACGCCGACGGGTTCGCGCCCCACACGAGGATGCAGGCGGCGTCGGCAGCGCTGCGCGGGTCGAACCCGATCTCCGAGGAGCCGTAGAGGTAGTCGAGGGCGATGTGGCCGGCGAGGTTGCAGACGGTGTCGGGGTCGACCTCCGTCGCGCCGAGCCTGTTCACGAAGCGCAGCCCGTAGCCGTAGCCGAGCTGCGCGAACGTGCCCGTGTAGTGGGTGTTGAGGATCGCCTCGGGGCCGGGGCCGTCGACGACCGCGGTCAACCGCGTCGCGACCAGCTCCAGTGCCTCGTCCCAGCTCGCCTCGCGGAACGCGCCCGTGCCCTTGGGCCCGGTGCGGATCAGCGGTGTGGTGAGGCGCGCGGCCGGATCCAGGAAGGCGCCGTTGTAGCCCAGCGTGCACTTCCGGCACAGACGACCGCGCGCCACCGGGTGGTCCGGATCACCGCGCACCGCGTGGATGGCGCCCTCACGCCGGACGACGACCACGCCGCAGGCGTCGTAGCAATCACGGGGGCAGGTGGTGCGAACGAGATCCTCGGTGGCGGCCATGCCCGAAACCTCTCACGTCACGGCGCCCTTTGCATCATCGCTGGGGCTCGGGCAGCACCAGAGGGCGCTCGTAGGAGGCGTCCTCGCGATCCCAGCGCCCCCTCGGGTAGTCCTCCGTGCCGCCGAAGTCCTCCGTCTGCGCGTAGGCGGTCCAGTCCATGACCGTCCGACGGGCGGCGATGCGCCACTCGCCGTCGCGGCGCTCGAGGCGGTCGATGTAGCGCGCGCCGCCGAACTCCAGGTTCTTCTCCCCGTCTCGCCGGCGCTGGCAGAACAGGCAGTAGGTCTCGGTGTGAGCCGTGTCGCCGTCGATCTCGATGCGGATGTTCGTCTGGAAGTGCGAGTGGATGTCCCACTCCGACGCGAGCAGGTCCAACCCCCAGCGGCAGAACTCGTCGCGGTACCCCAGGAACGGACCGTGGTGGTCGATCCCGTCCGGGTGATACGCGGACTCGTAGAGCTCCAGGTCATGGCGATCCAGCCCGCGCGCGTAGCGCAGCACGCAGTCGCGGATCGCCTCCCGATCCATCAGCCCCTGCAGCTGTGCGCGCATGCGCTCGAACTCCGCAGCGTCGACGTCGGCCATGGGATCTCTCCTCCTCCGATGGGTGCGCAGGCGTGCGCGCGGACACGTCCATTGTCACCGCAGGATCGGCTGCACGCGTCCCGTCTGCGCTCTGTGCGCCGGATTCCGTACACCCGATCGTGTCGCGGACAAGGGCCGAAACCACCACAAACCTCCACCCCGGTCGCGGCGCCGCGCCAGGCGGGCAGTCTCGTCGCGCGTCGGAAACGAGTCCTATGGATGGGGGTGGAGCATGCGACGAATCCTTCTCGTCTGCCTGCTGGCAGTGACGTCGGCCGCGGTCCTGCCGGCTGTCGCATCGGCAGGCACGTACGTGGACTACGAGTGCGCGGGGCCCGACGGGCAGCCTGTGCCCGCGGCGGGCTTCACGCCCACCGTGTCGCCGAAGTCGGCGGCGACGAACACCTGTGGCGCCGCAGGTGGCGCGCTCGACGCGCGCCTGCAGGACGACCCGCCCTGGACGGGCGGCCTGAGCGCCGCGCAGACGTTCAAGGCGCCGGCGAACACGACGATCGCCGGGGTGTCGGTCTACCGCGCGACCACCGGGGCGCCGGTGACGCCGAGCGGCGGCTCGTTCCTCACCTACCAGGTGAACCTCGACAACACCCTCATCGACGGCTGCCTGCCCAGCGTGAACTGCGCCGGCGACGTCTCGGGGAACATCAGCCGCGACGACGTCACCGCCAGCCAACTGCAGTTCACGGCCGGGTGCGGCGGCACCGTCGCCAACACGTGCACCACGCCGATCCGCCTCGCGGTCACGCGCGCGGCGATCACGCTGCGCGACACCATCGCGCCGGTGCCCTCCAATCTGCGCGGCTCGCTGCTGGACGCGAACGCGAAGTCCGGCACGGTGAACGCGGTCTTCGACGTCACCGACCAGGGCGGCGGCGTCTACCGGACGGTGACCGCGGTCGACAACCAGGTCATCGCCGTCACGCCCGCCGCGCTCGGCACGTGCACCGACATCAACCCGTCGAACGCCAACCCGTACGAGTTCGCGGGCGCGGTCCCCTGCCCGCTGTCGCAGGTCGCACTGACCAGCTCGATCGACACGACGAAGCTGAAGGACGGCGTCCACACGATCTCGATCGCCGTCGAGGACGCGGCCGGCAACAGCACGCCGGTCATCGCGCCCAACACGCGCTTCACGGTCCGCAACGGCGTCCCCAACGGCTCGCCCGCCGGGCGCACGACGCAAGGGCGTCTGAAGATGTGGTTCGACGCCAACAAGAAGATCCGCAAGACCAGCGTCTACGGCCAGCGCGTCGTCGTGCGCGGGTATCTACGCAACCGCCAGGGGCGTGGCATCCGCGGTGCGCAGATCGAGGTGTACCACTACGTCGCCGGGCACCGGCGCCTGCTGAAGACCGGCCTGCGCTCGCGCAAGTACGGGCGGCTGACGCTCATCCTGCCGATGAACCTCTTCGGCAACTCGCGTGGCCAACGACGGATCGCGTTCTACTACCGGGCGGTCCGCCCCGGTGCCGTGACGTCGCGCAAGAACCTGTACCTGACGATCCTCAACCACCGCGGAGGGCCGCAGACCAACGCGAACTGATCCTCCGCGGGCGGCCGGCGGTTGACCGCGACCGCCGGCCGCTCGTAGCATCGCCGACGAGCGACGTCCGGATGGTGGCGAATCCAAGAGGGAGGGTCACATGGCGGGCTTGCGCAAGCGGACGGTCACGGTCCTGCTCATCGCGGTCACGGTGCTCGGGCTGAGCGCCGCCGGCGTGTACGCCGGGGCGCGCGGCGACGACACCGGGCACATGCGACATCCGCACGCCCACGGCGGCGGACACGGCTTCCCGCCCAATGTCGACCGCCTCAACCTCTCCGGCTACAAGATCGAGGCGAAGTACACCCTCGGCACCAACACCGGGAACACGTTCCAGCAGACGTACACCGGCACCCAGGTGCAGGGCGTGCCGGTCGCGGGCCCGTACGTTGGCAACGTCTTCCCGCCGTCGGACTACGTGGCGCTGGCCATCGCGCCGCATACGGTCTACATCGTGTGGCAGGACCCCACGACCCACGCGATCCTTGACGCCTTCGTGATGAACTTCAAGACGGGCGTCGTCTTCGACTACGCACCAGGCAGCACGCAGCCCGAGAGCTCGGGAACGGTGAAGATCGTGGAGGCGGGCGCGACCCCGCTGCCGTGACCTGACGGCCGGACAGGGGCCAGGCGAGTCTCCTAGACTGCTTGGCCCCTGAGGGCGCGTAGCTCAGTGGGAGAGCGCTCGCTTCACACGCGAGAGGTCGCAGGTTCGAAACCCGCCGCGCCCATCGTCGTGCAGGTCGAGTCGTGCACGTCTCGCGCTGGTCGATGTGCGGCCGGGCTCACCGACTGCGAGCACCAGGCCGTCGAGCGCCAGCTCGAAGAGGAGGTCCGGGTCGTGGCGGACGCCCGCACGGTGCACGCGGGCCAGTGCCGGGTAGCGCGCCTCGGGGAGGCTCACCTGCGCACCGAGCCCGACGTGGACGCGGAGCGGATCGTGCTCATCGATCGGTCCTTCGGCGGGGTGATCGCCCCGCGCGGGGGCCGCCGGCGAGCCACGATCTGGCTGCCCTGATCGTCGCTTCGGCCAGTTCGAGATGGGCTCGGCCCGCTCGGAGATCACGTCCACGACCCGGCGGCCGATCCCAGCTTCCAGGCTCTGCTCGACCGCCCGGGCATGACGGCGCTGTTCGCGCCACGCATGACGACCCACGGTCTCACGAGCGTGCGTGCCTACTGCGAGGACATGCTGCGCGTCCACGGGTCAAGGGCACTGCGAGGGCATGGCCCCGACCTTCCTCTGGGACGCCGCCTACAACTGGCTCGACACCGTCCTGAGCCAGCGGGACGCCGAACGACGGTCGTGACCTGGAACCCGTTCAGGCGCGATCCCCCGCCGTCACCGAGATGGTGCGACCGGCGCTCAGCACGGTGTGGCCGCTGTCGTCGGTGATCGTGAGCTGGAGCTCCAGGCGCGTTCGCCTGCTGTCCGCGAGGCGCCGTGCGAGCAGGTCGAGCGTGGCCTTTGAGAAGGGCACGACGACGCCGTTCATCCCGATCGCGCCGTCCACGACGCCGAGCTTGCGCTTGGTCCCCACCAGGCCGACGTACCCCGAGACCGTCCCCGCCTCGCTGCTGCGCACGCGCAGGCCGCCGGCACGCCGCAGCGCGCGGAGGGTTACCGTGTCGTGCGCGGCACCGGGCACCGACAGCTTCGGGTCGGTCGTGTCGCACGGGGCGGTGCTCGTGAGCTCCGCCGGCGAGAGGTGCAGCAGCTGGGTCCGATTCGCGAGCCAGAGGGTCCCGTCAGGCCCGACCGCTGACGTGACGGGCGCGATCGGCGCGCGCAGACTCGTCGTGGTCGTGCCGGCGAGGTGGAGCATCGAGCAGCTCTCGGTGTCGTTGAGCCACGCGGTGCCGTCAGGCGCGGCCGCGAGGTCGCTGCCTGCGGTCGCGGGCGAGCCGACGTCGGCGACCTGCCCGGCGGGCGTGATCTTGAACAGGTGCGGCTGCAGCGGCCCGGCCTTGCCCCACACCGTGCCGTCCGTGCCGATCGCGAGCGCGTCGACAGGTGCGCCGTCGGGCGCCGGGACGGACGAGATCGCGCCGTCCGGTGCAAGGCGCAGGACGCGCGAGCAACCGAACCAGCCGAGCCACAGGCTGCCGTCCTGCGCGGCGGCAAGGGAGTCCACGAGGCAATTCTCCGTGTCCCCCGGCGCCTTGTAGCGGCGCACGGTCCGCGTGCCGTCCAGTCCGAGGCGGACGATGATCGACGCGCCGACGGCGACGTGCAGCGCGCCGTCGGGGGCGACGGCCGCGGTGCCGAGGAACGAGCCCGCCCCGGGGACCACGGTGGCGCGCGTGAGCGTGCCGTCCGGGTTGGAGCGGAAGGCCGAGTTGCCGCCCACGAGCGCCCAGATCCCGCCGTCGGGCCGGGCGTGGATCTCGTTGAGCTCCGGGAGCTTCGTGCGGACCGACCTCCAGGCGAATCCGCTCGGTGTCAGCTGACCGATGCCGACCTTGCCGCCCGGCTCGGTCCGGGTCGCCCACACCGCACCCGTCGAGGTCGCGGCGACCGAGGAGAAGCCGTCTCCCGCCGGCAACGTCGCGACGACCGCGGCACCGGCAGGCCCGGTGGCTGCCAGCAGCACGCCCACCGCGATCGTTCCCAGCAGCGCACTGCGTCGCATCCTTCGGCCTCCATCGTCCGCAACGGAGGCGCGACTCTAAGCCGGTCGCCACGGCGATGTAAAGTCCCTCACACCCCGGTCCATTCGCGCGCAATGATCCGGTCCGGGACGATTTGCTACGGTCCCGCCCGCAACGCGCGAGGACCGTGTGACGACCACCGACGCCCGAGACGTACATCGTTGGAGTGCGCTCGCCGTCCTGTGCTGCGGCGTGCTGATGATCATCCTGGACGGCACGATCACGACGGTCGCGCTGCCGGCGATCCAGAGCGATCTCGGGTTCACGCAGGCGGGCCTGGCGTGGGTGGTCAACTCCTACCTCATCGCGTTCGGCGGCCTGCTGCTGCTCGCCGGGCGCCTCGGCGACCTGTTCGGCCGCCGTCGCGTCCTGCTCGCCGGCCTCGCCGTGTTCACGCTCGCGTCGCTGCTGTGCGGCGTCGCGTGGAGCCCTGCTGCTCTCGTCGTCGCGCGCTTCCTGCAGGGCGCCGGCGCCGCGGTCGTGCCCGCCGTCAGCCTGTCGATGATCGTGATGCTGTTCGGGGATGCGCGCGAGCGCGCCACCGCGATCGGCGTCTACAGCTGCGTGGCGTCGGTGGGAGCTTCGGCCGGGCTGCTCGCGGGTGGCGTGTTGACACAGGCCCTGAGCTGGCACTGGATCTTCTTCGTGAACCTCCCGATCGGTGTGGTCACGATCGCGCTGTCGCTGCGCCTGCTGCGCCCGGACACCCCGACCGGGCCGCGGGTGGGCGCCGACGTCCTCGGCGCGGCGCTGGTCACGGCCGGACTGATGCTGAGCGTCGTGGCGATCGTGGGCACGGTCGAGCACGGCTGGACGTCGGCGCGGACGCTCGTGCTCGGCGCGGTCGCGGTCGCGCTGCTCGTGGGGTTCGCCGTCCGTCAGAGCACGGCGGCGACACCGTTGCTGCCGCCGCGCGTCCTGCGCCCGCGCAACGTCTGGGGCTCCAACGCTGTGCTCCTGTTCGCCTCCGCATCCGGGACCGCGATGTTCTTCATCGGCGCGCTGCTGCTCCAGCGCGTCTACAGCTACGACCCGCTGCAGACCGGTCTTGCGTTCCTGCCCACGTCGCTGGCCATGGGCACGTTCTCGCTGCTGGTGTCACCGCGGGTCGCGCGACGGTTCGGTGCGCGCACCGCCGTCGTGGCCGGCATCGTGGGCCTGGGCCTGTCACTCGTGCTGCTCGCCCGCGCGCCGTTGGACCCGTCGTTCGCGCTCGACCTCCTGCCTGGCCTGCTCCTCGCCGGCATCGGAGCCGGCCTCGCGTTCCCAGCGGTGTTCGGGCTCGGCATGTCGGCCGCGATGCCGGGCGACGCCGGCATCGCCTCCGGCGTCCTCAACACCACCCAGCAGGTCGGAGGCGCCGTCGGCCTGGCGATGCTCGCCACGCTCGCCAGCGCGCGCACCGGGGACAGCGACACGGTCGCGGCCCTCGCCGACGGCTACTCGTTCGCGTTCGCGATCGGGGCAGGCCTGGCCGCCGTCGCCCTCGTGCTCGCGCTGACGCTGCTGCGGGCGCGGTCCCGGGAGTCTGCCGGCGTCGGCATCGCGCCCGAGCGCACCGCCGCGCTGCGCGACGCCGCCTAGGTCGCGCTACCGCCTGACGTGCTCGACGACGCGCACGCCGCGCACGCTTCCGGGCGCCGCGAATCCCGGGACCGCCCGGCACGCACACGCCCACTCATCGGACTGAAGCGCCCGCCGCAGCGCATCCGCAGATGCGAACCAGATGCTGAAGAACCCATGGAAACGACCGCAGAACGGCGCGCCCGGAGCCGGCTGCGGGACGAGCCTGCTCGCGTGATTCTGCTCGTAGCGCGTAACCCCCGGCGTCCTCAGCACCAGCGGACCATGATCGGCCAGCCAGCGACAGCACGCATCCTCGGCATCAAGGTCATCCCGCAGCTGCACCGTCCAGGTCGCCTTCACCGACCCACCATTGCGCGGGCCATCGCGCAGCACGTGCTCGTCGACGATCCCGTGCACCATCGAAGAGGAGTCGAACACGGTGGCGCCATGCTCGAACAGCGCCCGCCAGGCAGTGCTCTTGACCGTCTCCTCATACGCCGCCTCGTCGTCGTACCACGCCTCGACGTGACCGTCGAACGGCAGGGCGCGAAGACCTCCCCCGTCCAGACCACCCAGCCAGTGGTCCTGCAGATAGTGCCGCAGCGTGGGGACCTTCAGGGCCCGTCCTCCGATCTCCTCGGCCCAGAAGCGCCGCGCCTCACCTGGCGCCAGGCCGCGTCGGAAGCGCGTCATCGTGACGACCTTGTACATGGTCGCTTTCCCCCTCCCTCCCCATACGGATCGACCTCGTCAACCCTGCCACAGCGTCGGCCACGGCGCGGCCTTTACGTCCGATCGAGGACGCTCGAGACTTCGGCCATGGGATCACGATCTCTCACGAACGAACTGCTCCTGGTGGGAAGCCTTCCAGTCGAGTCGAGCGAGGCTGCGTTCCGTGCCGGGGCCGAGCTCTTCGGCGACCTCGTGTTCGCCCTGCCGGACGGCGAGACGGGGCCGCGCGCGGCCTGGGTCGGCTACGAGCGCGAACGCCTGGCCCGACCGAACCGCGGCGTCGCAGTCGTCAGCGAGACGGGTTCGCCCAGCGGTGTCCCGCGCCATGCCTACGAGACGCCGATCTTCGAGGTTCGAGCGGGCGTCACGCAGCTGCACTGGGACACCTGGCCGCGAATCGACGACGCCCTGGAGAGCTATCGGACCTTCACCGCCCTCCGCGGCGCGGGCGTGATCCCCGGCGATCTGCGATTTCAGATCGGCCTGCCGTTCCCGTCGAGCGCGCTGAACGCCTTCAAGACCAACTTCGCTCACGACTACGAGATCGCGGCGGCCGCGCTGGAGGATCTCTTCGCCCGCGAGGTGGATCGCCTGTTGGCCGAGATCCCGGCGCAGGATCTCGCGATCCAGTGGGACGTCTGCTACGAGGTGCTCGACATCGAGGGCGTGGTCGCCTGGATGGGAGGCGGCGACGCGGCTTGGGACCGCTTCACGCGCCCCGCCGGACGACTCACGCGGCTGATCCCCGACGACGTCCTCGTCGGCTATCACCTCTGCTACGGCACGTTCCCCGACTGGCCGATGTACGAGGCTCGCGACATGGGCACGCTCGTGCGCATGGCGAACCACGCCGTCGCCAACTCCGGGCGCCGCGTCGACTGGCTGCACCTCGCCGGCCCACGGTACCTGCGCAGCGAGGACGACCGGTTCTTCGCTCCGCTCACCGATCTCGACATCGGCGACACGCGGCCCTTCCTCGGGATCGTCCTGCCCGTCGACGGCGTCCCCGGTCTGCAGCGCCGCCACGCCACCGCCAGGAAGTACCTCCCGGACTTCGGCGTCGCGATGTACTGCGGCTTCGGCCGCCAGCCGGGCAGGGACGGTCGCGAGACGATGCGGGAGCACCGGGAGGCCGTTCTCGCCGTCGGCGGTTAACCGGCGCGATCCGGATCCGCCGGGAGCGTGAACGAGAAGGCGCTCCCGCCGCCCTCCGCCGGCTCGACCCAGATGACGCCGCCATGCGCCTCCACGACGCGGCGGCAGACCGCCAGGCCGATCCCGCTGCCGTCGGTGGTCCCGCCGACGCGCGAGAACATGTCGAAGATCCGCGTCGCCTGATCGGGATCGACGCCGATGCCGTTGTCGCGCACGGTGATGACCCATTCGTCGTCGCGGCGCCGCGCGGAGACGTGGACCCGGGGCGGCTGCTCGCCCTGGAACTTGACCGCGTTGCCGACGAGGTTCTGCAGGACGCGGCGCAGATGGCGGGGATCGCCGTCGACGTCGGGCAGCGCATCGGCGTGCAGGCGCGCCTGCGCGTCGGTGAGGAGCGGGCGGAGGTCCTCGCCGACCTGTGTCATCAGATCGCCGAGGTCGATCCGCTCGCTGCGCAGCTCGCCCGCGCGCGAGTAGGACAGCACGCCGTCGATCAGGTCATGCGCCCGCTCCGCGGTCTCCCGCAGCAGGCGCAGCACGTCCGCCGAGGGCGGCTCCTCGGCACGCCGTTCCAGGATCGAGATCAGGTGGGCGATGCCGATGACGGGCTCGCGCAGGTCGTGCGCCACGAGATCGGCGAAGTTGCGCAGCTCAGCCTCGTTGCGCCGCTGCTCGGTGATGTCGGTCAGCACGATGAGCAGTCCGTCGCCGAGGCGCGCGACGCGCTGGACGAAGGTGCCGAGCATGTAGCCGTCCCCGAACGGGGTGTCGTAGACGATCTCGCGGATCCAGGACCGACCGGTCTCGCACACCGTGACCCACTCGGTGAACGCACGGCTGCCGCGCATCCGCGGGAGGGCCTCCAGCAGCGTGTAGCGATCACGGGTGGCCGCCGGCAACCGGAAGCTCCGGAGCATCACCGGGTTGCCGTAGCCGAGCGCGAAATCGGCGATGTTCCCATCGCCGTCGCGCAGCGGCCACACGATGCCGATCGCGTCCGGGAAGCCCTCCAGCAGCGCGCGGAACCCGGCGGTGCCCTGCCGCCCGAGCAGCGCCTCGAGCCTGGGGTCGGCTCCCCACCGCTCCGGCTCGGCGTCGGAGACCGGCTCTGCCACGTGGGCAGCATAGATCGGTTGCGGCGATGATCGGGGCCGCCCCGTCCGAAGGGAGACCCGCATGTCCGTCGCCGACAGCCCACAGCCGAGCAGCGTTCCCACGCCGATCGCCTCGCCGGGTGAGCTCGTGCCGTACTTCCTCTTCGGGGGCCTCGTCCTGTTGATCCTCGTCTACTTCGTCGGCGCGGAGGAGGGAGCGTTGTCGCTCGTGTCGGGCAGCTCGATCCACGAGCTCGTCCACGATCCCCGCCACCTCTTCGGCTTCCCCTGCCACTGATGGTCCGCCAACTCCTCGTGCGCGGCCTGATCGTCGGTGCGGTCGCCGGCGTGCTCGCGTTCGTCGTCGCATACGTCTTCGGCGAGCCCCAGATCCAGCGCGCGATCGACTTCGAGGGCGCCTCCGGGCCCGCGCTCGTCTCGCGCGGCGTCCAGCGGTCGATCGGGCTCCTGACCGGATCGGTCGTGCTCGGCGCCTCGCTCGGAGGGTTCTTCTCGCTCGTCTTCGCCTGGGCGTACGGCCGCGTCGGCGCGTTCGGCCCCCGGGCGCTGGCGGCGCTGCTCGGCGCCGGGGCGTTCCTGACGATCACGCTCGTGCCGTCCACGAAGTACCCGGCGAACCCGCCTGGCGTCGGCGACCCGGACACGATCGACCAGCGCACCGTGCTCTTCGTGGCGATGATCACGATCAGCCTGCTGGCCGCAGTCGCCGCCTGGCGCATCCGGCGCGGGCTGCACGACCGGTTCGGCCCCTGGAGCGCGAGCCTCACGGCGATCGGCGCCTACCTCGTGCTGATCGCGGTCGCCCAGCTCATCCTGCCCGCCGTCCGCGAGACGCCCGGCGGCTTTCCCGCGGACGTCCTGTACCGCTTCCGGCTGGCGTCGCTGGGCATCAACCTGACCCTGTGGACCACGATCAGCCTCGGGTTCGGCGCGGCGGCGGAGCGGCTGCTCGTGACCGCGGCCGTGGAGCCGCGCGTGGCGCGGTCCGTCGCCGCGACCTGAACCCAGAGCGACGAGAAAGGCAGGTAAACCATGTCCGACGCGGTCCAGCCGTCCGAGCCCGAGCCCGGCCCCCCATCCGCAGCGCGCAACCCGTGGCTGTGGGCCACCGCCGTCGTCGCGGTCCTCGCGATCGCGCTGGGCGTCTGGGCGCTGAACGAGCGCTCCGACGCCCAGGACGCCAAGGCCGACCTCGAGGCCCAGCGGCAGCAGACCGCGACCGCGGCGAGCCCGCCGGCCCCGACCACCCAACAGACCACGCCGCAGACGGTGACGCAGACGCAGACCGCCGAGTCCGACGACACCCGCGTCGGCCTGCTGGCGGGCGTGACGGCCGCGCTGGCCGCGGCGCGCAAGCAGCTCAACGAGAGCGACGCGCAGGTCGAGCAACTCGAGACGGAGGTCGACAGGGCCAACGCGGAGGCGGACAAGGCGCAGCAGGACGCCGAGCAGGCCAAGCAGCAGGCGGCCGATGCCCCGCCGGCCGAGCAGCCCAAGGCGCAGGCCGAGCAGGCGGAGGCGCAGGAGCGCCAGGCCGGCGCCAAGGCCAAGGCGGCTGCCGCGTGCGCCAAGGCCATGCTGGAGATCGTCGGCCAGATCCCGAAGGCCGAGAGCACCGACGCGGGACTGCAGGCCGCGTCGGAGGAGATCAGCGCGCTGGTGCCCAAGTGCAAGGAGTCCGTCGCCGACGCCGGGGGCTAGACTCGCGCCGGTGAGCTTCGTGCGTGGCGAGAGCTCGAGGCCCGATCCCTCCGAGCAGTCCGGACGCCAGGTCATCAAGTGGCAGCGGGCGGCCCGGTCGGACCGCCTTGCGGACGCAACTCTCGCGTGCGCGCGCTGCGACGCGCCGGTGGCGATCGGTCCGGGGCGGCTGACGCTGGGCGAAGCGCTCACCTGCCCCTTCTGCAGTCACCGCGCTCCCGTCCGCGACTTCGTGTCGCTGGCGGCGCCCGCCCGCTCGACGCGCGTCGTCGTGCGGGTCGGCTTCGGCGCCGGGCGCTGACCTTCAGCGCGCGTCGAGCAGGACGCCCTCGAAGAAGCCGGCCAGCGCCTCGTGCGCGTCCAGCGGCAGGACGTCGGCGACGTACCCGTCGGGGCGCACGACGACCAGGCACCCGTCGCGATCGACTGCACGAAGGTCGAAGATGTCCTCGGCCCGAGGGTCGGGGCAGAACGCCTTCTCGTAGTCGATCAGGCCGAACACGCCCTTGCGCGGCAGGAGCGCGGGCGGCAGCGCGTCGACCGCGACGTCGCGGTGCCCCTGCTGGAAGACGGCGCGGAGGTCGATCACGGAGTCGGGCTCGCCGCCCGGCGGCGTGAACTGCGCGACGACTCGCTCCAGGAACCCGCAGGCCGAATGGACGCGCGCGCCCTCCGCGTCGGCGAAGAGGTAGACGCGCCACGCCCCGTCGGCCCGGGCGACGTGGCCGAGCTGGACCGGCTTGGCGTCGGCGAGCCGCACGACGGGCGCGGACTGGAACCGCATCCCGACCGGGAAGCCGCCGGCGAGCTGCTGGTGGGTCGCCTCGGCGGTGATCATCGACGGGGCGTACCGCGTCGCGACCCCCGCGGTGAAGCGGCCCTGCGTGATGAAGTAGCGCTGGAACTCCTCCGGGTCCACGGCCTCCCTGCGGCCGCTGAAGAGCCTGGAGAACTCGCGGTCGAAGTCGATGAGCTCCTGCGCGACGGCCTGGCGTTCGGTGGAGTACGTGCCGAGCAGCTGCGGCTTCGCCCGCCCGCGCAGGACGGCGCCCAGCTTCCACCCGAGGTTCCAGGCGTCCGCCATCGAGACGTTCATGCCCTGGCCCGCCTTGGCGCTGTGCGTGTGGCAGGCGTCGCCGGCGATGAACACCCTGGGGTCGGCCGCATCGTCGAACGCGTCGCAGAGTCGCTGGCCGATCACGTAGGTCGACCACCACCCGACGTCCCTCACCTCGAACTCGTACGGGCTCAGTATCCGGTTGGCCACCTCGGCGAGCCGCTCCGGCGTCACCCTTCGGTCCTCGAGCAGCTCGCGGTCGTCGATCTCGTCGAGCTCGAGGTAGACCCGGACCAGGTAGCCGCCCTCGCGAGGGATGAACAGGAGGTTGCCCTTCGGGGAGGTGACGGCGCACTTCAGGCGGATGTCCGGGAAGTCGGTGACGGCGAGGACGTCCATGACGCCCCAGTGCTCGTCCGTCGCGTCGCCCATCAGCTCGCGGCCGATCGCGGTCCGGATCGCGCTGCGCGAGCCGTCGCAGCCCACGACGTACCTCGCCCGGATCGTGGAGGTCTCCCCCGGGCTGCTCGTGTGCTGCAGCGCGACCGTGACGTCGGTCCTCGCCGATCTCGACGCCGGTGGCGTGGAGCCCGTAGAACGGGGTCAGCCGGGCCGCCGAGCGCTCCATGTGGTCCCGGAGGTAGGCGAGCATCCGCGCCTGGTTGACGATCACGTGCGGGAACTCCGACAGGCCGTCCTCGACGTCCTGGACACGGCCCGCACGAACGATCCGGTCGGGCTCCTCAAGGTCGGCCCGCCAGAAGCTCGTCTCGTTGACCCAGTACGCCTCCCGGAGCAGGCGGTCGGCGAGACCGAACGCCTCGAACATCTCCACGGTCCGGCAGGCGACGCCATCCGCCTGCCCGACCTCCAGCGGCCCCTCCCTGCGATCGACGATCGCGGTCGTCAGCTCAGGGAAGTTCGCGAGCTGCGCGGCGAGCACCAGGCCTGCGGGGCCGCAGCCGACGATGAGCACGTCGACCTCCTCAGGGAGGCCTGGCGTCCGCTGCGCGACGGACGGGTGCGGGTGCTCGACGAGCGGGTCGCCTGTCTCGTAGCCGTTGAGATGGAACTGCATCGTCCCGCCCTTCTGCCCGCCAGAGGCCGAGGCGTAGCGTCCCGGGCGTGAAACCGCCGCCGCAGCTGCGCATCGGGCTCGGGTGCATGCGCCTGTCGACCGACCCGGACCCGACGATCGCCGCCGCGGTCGACGCGGGGGTGACCGTGTTCGACACCGCGCGCGCATACGGCGACAACGAGCGGCTGCTCGCCCGGGCCCTGCGCCGCTGCGGCGCGGAGGGGAACGCGCGCGTCGTGACCAAGGGCGGCATGGCACGCCCGGCCGGCGGCTGGATGCCCGACGGGCGCGCGAAGGCGATCCTCGCCGACTGTGAGGCGAGCCTCGCCGCGCTGGACGGCCTGGAGATCGACCTCTACCTCGTCCACGCCCCCGATCCGCGGACGCCGTGGCGCACGTCGGTCCGCGCGCTCGCCCGGCTGGTGGACGAGGGGCTGGTGCGGCGTGTCGGCGTCTCGAACGTCAACCGCGACCAGCTCGACGAGGCGCTCGCAGCTCGCCCCGATCTCCGCCGTGCAGGTCGCGCCTCAGCGTCCTCGACGACCGCGCGCTGCGCGGCGGCGTCGTGGAGCGGTGCGCGGACTCGGGCATGACCGTGATCGCGCACTCCCCGCTCGGGGGCCCGCGCGGCGCGGCGCGACTCGATCGTCAGCAGGCGCTGACCGACGTCGCGGACGCGCGCGGCGTCACTCCGGCCCAGGTCGCGCTCGCATGGCTCCTCGACCTGTCGCCCGCCGTCGTCGCGATCCCCGGAGCGCGTCGCCCGGAGACCGCGCGCTCCGCGGCCGCCGCCGCAGCGCTCGACCTCGATCCCGAGGAGCGCACGGCGCTCGCCCGTGCGTTCGGCTCGCTGCGTCCCGCGCCCGGCGAGCCACCCGTCGCCTCCGACGGCGAGATCGTCCTGGTGATGGGCATCCCGGGAGCCGGGAAGAGCCGTGTCGCCGCGGACTACGTCACGCGCGGCTACGTCCGCCTGAATCGCGACGAGCGCGGTGGATCCCTGCGCGGGCTCGCCGACGCGCTGGAGGAGCAGATCGCCTCCGGCGCCCGACGGGTCGTGCTCGACAACACCTACCTGACGCGCGCGGCGCGGAGCCACGTGATCGACGCCGCGAACCGGCACGGGCTTCCGGTTCGTTGCGTCTGGCTCGACACGCCGCTCGCGCAGGCGCAGGTCAACCTCGTGCAGCGACTGCTCGACCGCGTCGGCTCGCTCCCGGGGCCGGAGGAGCTTCGCGCGCTCGCCCGGCACGGGGACGGGGTGCTCGCGCCGACCTCCCAGATGCGCGCACGCCGTGAGCTGGAGCCGCCATCGGGCGACGAGGGATGGGCCGGCGTGGAGCAGGTGCCCTTCGCGCGGGCGCCCCGGTCACCGGTCGGCGCGGCCGGCGTGTTCATCGCTGCAGCCGCTCTGGGCCGGCCGAGCTGGAGGGACGCGCTCGACGAGGGGGACCGCAGCGCGCCGCATCTGCTGTTCGACTGGCAGCCGGACGGCGATGTCGACGCGCTCAGCGCCGCCGCCGCGGAGCTCGCGGCAGAGGTCTCCGGTCGGGTGGAGCGCGCGCTGTGCCCGCATCCCGCAGGACCGCCGACCTGCTGGTGCCGACCGCCGTTGCCAGGGCTGCCGGTGGCGTTCGCGCGAGTGCACGAGATCGATCCGGCACGCTCCATCCTCATCGGGATCAGCCCCGCGCATCGGACGCTGGCCGCCACGCTCGGCGCCCGTTACGTCGAGGTCCGAGGGCGCTAGGTGGCGCGCTTGTCCCAGCCGTGGAACGGCGTGCGGTCGCCCCCGTCCCACGCCTCCCGCAGCCCCGGTGCGCTGAGGTCCCAGTCGGGGCGGATCTCCCGCGTCGCCGTCCGCAGGTCGTGCCACAGATCGACGATCGACGGGCGGCCCCAGAACCAGTAGCCGTTGTAGATGCTGTGCACGACGAGCCCCGGCTTGAGCACGAGCGTGTGCGGGATCATGGGGTCGTTCTCGGGGTCGGTGTACTCCTGGATCTCGAGGTCCTTCTGCACGATCCGCTCGGGGTCCGAGAGGAACGGCCACTGGGCCCCGACCGACGCGCGGAACTCCTGCGAGGTGTGATGGGTGTCGGTCGAGATCGTGGCCATCTGCGTGTAGGCGACGGCGATCTTCGGATAGAACGCGGCGAGCTCCAGATGCTGCTGGTGCTCCTTCGGGCAGAAGTGCCCCCGCGCGAGCGTGAGGATCAGCGGATCGTCGCCCTGCAGCTCGCTGAGCCGCCGGGGGACGCTGGTCTGATCGGGCAGCTCGTAGTCCGGGAACGTGGCTCCCGGGACGATGTCGGCTCGCATCTGGACCTCCTTGTGGCAGTCGTTACCAGCACCCGGCCATTGTTCGATCCGTGCCCAGCGGCGGCGCGGCGGTCCAGGTTGGCACCCGGACCGTCGATGCGACGGACATATGCTCAGCTCACCCCGAAGCAGGCGCGGCGCAAGCCGTCGTTCCATCGCGATCCTCGCAGCCATCACTGCGGTCGGGGGCGGATCAGCAGCCATGTGCGTGGGCAGTGCGGTCGCCGCGCCGAGCGATCCCATCCTGGTGTTCAACGGGAACGCCTCGAGGCAGCCATCGAACACCTACGCGACCTTCGGCGTCGCCTCAGGTCGACCGATCAGCTCCACCACGACGCTGCCCGGCAGCCTCGCCGGGAACGCGTGCGTCCTGCTGAACCTGAACGAGGGCGCCTTCGACCCGGGGCAGATCGCCACGCTCTCGACGTACCTGGACGCGGGCGGGCGCGTGATCGAGATCGGCGAGCATGGCGCCTACTTCAACCCCGGGGCCTTCAACGGCCTGAGCACCGCGCTGGGAAGCACGATGATCCTGAACCGAGTGCTGGTCGATCCCGGATTCGGGGACACGACGACCATCGATGCCGATCCGCTCACGGTCGGCGTCACCCGCATCAACTACGCCGCGTCGGACACCATCACGCTGAGCGGCAGCGCCCGCCCGCTCGTCCGCTCCCGGGGCGACGCGACCGTGACCATCATGGCGGCGCAGGCGATCGGGCGCGGCACCCTGGTCACCGTCGGCGACGCCAACGCGTTCCAGTCCCCCACCGGTGATGCGGGCGTGCTGGTCGCGAACATCTGCGGCACCGCGATCCCGGATCCGGATTCGGACTCGGAGCCGGCGCCTCCGGACGTCACCCCCACCCCCGACGCCACACCCACCCCACGGGCCGCCGTCCCGGTGGTCACCGAGTGCGTCAGCCGCCGCTCGGTCACCCTCAACTGGCGCGTCCCCGCCAACTCAGGCGTGAAGTCGATCAAGGTCACGCTCAACGGCCGCGCCTACAAGACGCTGTCCGCCAACGCCCGCAAGTTCACCGTGGCGCTCGACGGCCGGTCCGAAGGAACGACCAACGTCCGGGTCGTCGCCCGCACGAAGGGCCGCGCGCTGCAGACCACACGCAGCTACCAGCTCTGCACGCCCAAGCAGTCCAGCAAGGGGATCAGCACGCTGTACCTCACCCGCAGGATGTAGCTCCGATCTCACCGAAGTGACGGTTCGGGGGCGGCCGCCGGCCGCCCCCGTCGCGTGCTCGCGGCACTAGGATCACCGCCGCAACGACTCAGTGACCAGCGAGGAGCGCGATGAGCGACTACGCAGTCGTCAACCCGGCGACGGGGGAGACGCTCGA
Organism: uncultured Solirubrobacterales bacterium; assembly: GCA_963837655.1. Classification (GTDB taxonomy): domain Bacteria; phylum Actinomycetota; class Thermoleophilia; order Solirubrobacterales; family Solirubrobacteraceae; genus CAVVSD01. Next base: position 31,061 of record CAWIOK010000005.1, on the reverse strand, counting down.
GACCTACCCCACGATCAGCGACGCCGAGCTCGCGGACGCGATCGGGCGCGCCGACGCGGCGCACCGCGCGTGGGCGGCGTCGAGCACGGTGGAGGAGCGCGCCGGGCTGATCAGGCGACTGGCCGAGCTCTACAACGAGCAGGCCCAGCGCCTCGGCGAGATCATCGTGCGCGAGATGGGCAAGCCGATCGAGCAGGCGGTCGGCGAGGTCGAGTTCAGCGCGGCGATCTACGAGTACTACGCCGACAACGCCGCGTCGCTGATGGCGGACGAGGAGATCGAGCCCGCCGAGGGTGGCGGCACGGCGGTCGTGCGCCGCAGCTCCTACGGGCTGCTGCTCGGGATCATGCCCTGGAACTACCCCTACTACCAGGTCGCCCGCTTCGCGGGCCCGAACCTCGTGATCGGGAACACGATCCTGCTGAAGCACGCGCCGCAGTGCCCCGAGTCCGCGGCGGCGATGGAGGAGCTGTTCCACGAGGCCGGCTTCCCGCCCGACGCGTACGTCAACATCTACGCGACGAACGACCAGATCGCGGAGGTCATCGCGGACCCGCGGGTGCGCGGGGTCTCGCTGACGGGGTCGGAGCGCGCCGGCGCGGCGGTGGCCGAGGTCGCGGGGCGCAACCTCAAGAAGGTCGTCCTCGAGCTCGGTGGCTCGGACCCGTTCATCCTCCTGAGCACCGACGACCTCGACGCGACCGTGGAGTCCGCCGTCGGCGCGCGCCTGGAGAACTCCGGGCAGGCCTGCAACGCGGCGAAGCGCTTCATCGTCGTGGATGACCTCTACGAGCCGTTCCTCGAGAAGTTCACCGCCGCGCTCACCGCGGCGCAGCCGGCGGACCCGGAGGCGGAGGGCACGACGGTCGGCCCGCTGTCCTCGGCCGCGGCGGCCGAGCGACTCGAGGAGCAGGTGCGCCGCGCGGTCGACCAGGGCGCGACGCTCCAGGGCGGCGGTCGGGAGGGCAACTTCTTCTCGGCCGGCGTGCTGACGGGGATCACCCCGGACAACGACGCCTACCACGAGGAGCTGTTCGGGCCCGTCGCCTCGGTCTACCGCGTCCCCTCCGAGGACGCGGCCATCGAGCTCGCGAACGACACGCCGTTCGGCCTCGGTTCCTACGTGTTCACCACCGACGCCGACCAGGCGCTGCGCGTCGCCGACCGGATCGATGCCGGCATGGTGTTCGTCAACGCCGTCGGCGCCGAGGGCGCCGAGCTGCCGTTCGGCGGCGTCAAGCGCTCGGGGTTCGGGCGCGAGCTGGGCCGCTTCGGCGCGGACGAGTTCGTGAACAAGAAGCTCATCCGGATCGGCCCGAGCTGACGACGGCGGCGCCCTTCGACCGGGCGAAGCTCGATCGACTCCTCGACGAGGAGTCGATCGACGTCGTCCTGGCCACGTCGCGCCACAACGTCCGCTACCTGCTCGGCTCCTACAGCCACTTCCATCGCAACTTCGACGCCATGGGCGCGGACCGCTACCTCCCCGCGGTCGGGTACCGGCGCGGCGAGCCCGATGCTGCGTTCGCCGTCGGCGCAGCCGTCGATCGAGCGCAACACGAGGTCGCGCCGCCGTGGGTGCCCACGCTGCTCGACACCGCGCAGTCCGCCGATGAGACCGCGCGGCTCGTCGCGGAGCAGCTGCGGGCCCGGGGCCTGGCGCACGCGACGGTGGCGATCGAGGCGTCCTTTGCGCCGTATCGCTTCGTCGCCGATCTGCAGGCAGCGCTGCCCGGCCTGCGCCTCGTCGAGGCCACCGGCGTGCTGGAGACGCTGCGCACGATCAAGCGGCCCGACGAGCTCGCCCTGCTGCGCGAGGCGGCGGACGCCATCGTCGCCGCCATGGCCGCGACCGTCGCCACGGTGGGGCCGGGCATCACCAAGCGGGAGATCGTCGACCGGCTGCGCGCACAGGAGGAAGCCCGCGGGGTGGCCTTCGACTATTGCCTCGCGGCGATGGGGACGAGCATGAACCGCGCGCCGTCGGACCAGGTGTGGAGGGAGGGCGAGGTGCTGTCGCTGGACTCCGGCGGAGAGCGCGAGGGCTACATCGGCGACGTGGGGCGCATGGCCGTCCTCGGCGCCCCGGGCGCGGAGGCCCGCGAGGTGCTCGAAGAGGTGCGCGCGATCCAGGACGCGGCCCGCGAGGCGATCGCTCCCGGCCGGCTCGGGCGGGAGATCGGCGAGGTGACCGAGGGCCGGCGCCGGGCGTCCCCGCACGGCGGGGCCATCGACGTCGTCGCGCACGGGATGGGCCTGGTCGCGCACGAGCCGCCGCGGTTGGAGCCGGACGCACCCCCGCGGCGAGCGGTCACGCACCACGATCGCGCGCTGGAGTCCGGCATGGTCCTCTCCATCGAGACGACGGCGCGCGTCGACGGCGCCGGGTTCGTGAAGCTCGAGGACACCGTCGTGGTCACCGACGACGGCTGGGAGGCGTACGGCGACGACCACCGCGACTGGATCGTCGTCGGTGCCTGACGCACCATCCGAAGACCTCGGTTCTATAGAATGTAGGTCCGGAACGGTGAACAGATCGCGGGGCGGGTCGATGGAGCGGATTCTGACGACGCACGTGGGCAGCCTGATCAGGACGGACGCGTTGACGCACACGCTGAAGGCGCGCGAGCGCCACGAGGCCTTCGACGCAGAGGCCCTGCCCGGACAGCTGACCGGTGCGGTCCGCGACGTCGTCGACCAGCAGGCGCAGGCGGGCGTCGACGTCGTCGACGACGGCGAGATGAGCAAGTCCAGCTGGATCACCTACATCTACGACCGCGTCTCGGGGATCGCGCCGCGCGAAGTGCCCGCGACACCGGTCGAGATCCCGGCAGGGCTCGACATCGAGGCCGACGGCCCCTCGCTGGGGCTCTACAGCGACTACATGGCCCTCGACCAAGACGACGTCGAGAACGCCAGGGACACGGGGGTCGTCTGGTTCTGCGAGGGCCCGATCTCCTACGTGGAGGGGCCCGTCGAGCAGGACATCGCGAACCTGAAGGCCGCGCTCCAGGGGGTCGACGTCGTCGACTCGTTCATCCCGTGCGTCGCCCCGGGGAGCGTCTACTGGATCCGCAACGAGCACTACAAGGACGACGAGGAGTTCGTCTTCGCGCTCGCCGATGCGCTGCGCGTGGAGTACCGCAAGATCCACGAGGCGGGGATCATGGTCCACGTCGACGACGCCGTGCTGTGGCACATGTTCGGGACCATGCGGCTGCGCGGCCAGTCGCCCGAGGACTACCGCCGCTGGGCGCAGCTGCGCGTCGACGCGCTCAACCATGCCCTGCAGGGCATCCCCGCCGACCGCGTCCGCTACCACATCTGCAGCGGCAGCCACCACTCGACGCACACGCAGGATCCGCTGCTGCGCGACGTCATCGACGCCGTGCTCGGCGTCAACGCGCGCTACCTGCTCATCGAGCAGGGCAACGCCCGCCACGAGCACGAGTGGCGCATCTGGGAGGACGTCAAGCTCCCCGACGACAAGGTGCTCGTCCCCGGCGTCGTCACGCACCAGACGATGATGGTCGAGCACCCCGAGCTCGTCGCGCAGCGCCTCGTGCGCCTCGCCGGGCTCGTCGGGCGCGAACGCGTCATGGCCGGCACCGACTGCGGCTTCGCGCAGACGGCGGGAACGAAGCGCGTCCCCGAGTTCACGCAGTGGGCGAAGCTGCGATCGCTCGCCGAGGGGGCGCGCATCGCGTCGGACGAGCTCTGGCCCGCCAGGGCGGCCGCCTGACTGCGCCAGCGGCGCAAGCGTGGGCTCCTTCACCGGCGCGTCCCCCAGCGCCGCGTCGATCGCTGCGAGCGTGCCGGGCTCCAGCTCGATGCCCGACGCCTTGGCGTTGGCGTGCATCTGCTCGGGGCGCGAGGCGCCGATGATCGCCGACGCGAGCTCGGGGCCGGCGATGTCGGCGGCGTCCGTGCAGGCGCGGGCCTGCTCGAACTCGACGCCGCCCGAGAACGTCAGCCAGGAGCCGAGCGAGATCTCCGAGATCTCGAGGTCCGAGGAACCGAGTGTCCGAGACCTCATCGGAACGGCGGTAGGCCCCGTGCATAAGCGCCCTCTCACCGAGCACTCATCCCCAGGCCACCTCCGACCTCCACGCTGGGCGAGCGATGAGCGTCCTTCCGCACCGAACCCGCATTGGCCAGACGCGCACCCGACGGTCCGGCCTCGGCGGGATCACCGGCAACGAGACCCTGACGCGCAGCACCGCGGCGCTGCTGACGCTGCTGCTGCTGGCCGAGGGTGTCACGGTGCTCAACGTCGGCGGGATGCTCACGCTCCACATGTTCGTCGGCCTGGTGCTGATCCCGCCGGTGGCGCTGAAGCTCGCGAGCACGGGCTACCGCATGGTCCGCTACTACACGGGCGCGCAGGCCTACCGGGAGAAGGGACCGCCGGCGCTGCCGCTGAGGATGCTCGCGCCGGTGCTCGTCGCTTGCGACGGTCGGGATCTTCGCCAGCGGCGTGGCGCTGCTGGCGCTCGGCCACCGATCCGACCTCCTCCTGACGGTGCACAAGGCGAGCTTCATCGTCTGGGGCGTCCTCTTCGCGGTGCACTTCCTGGCCTACCTGCCGCGGGTACTGCGGTCGCTCCGCGCCGACTGGGGCGCGGCGCGGCGGGCGCGCGTACCCGGCGGATCGCTGCGTGCCGCGCTCCTCGCCGCGGCGCTGGGCGGCGGTGTCGCCCTCGCGCTGACGCTCCTGCCGGCCATCACCGGCTGGGTCCCTCGACCGGCAGCCGGATGACGAAGCGGGCACCACCCTGGGGTGATCGCGTGACCTCGGCGTCGCCACCGTGCGCCTCGGCGATCGCGCGCACGATCGCGAGCCCCAGTCCGGCGCCGCCGTGGTCGCGGCCGCGGGAGGTGTCCAGACGAGCGAACCGATCGAAGATGCGGCGCCGGTCGACCTCGGGAACGCCGGGGCCGTCGTCGTCGACGACGAGGTCGACACGATCTCCGTGCTCCGCAGCGCTCAGGCGGATCAGGCCCTCGGGCTCCGTGTGGACGATCGCGTTGCGCAGGAGGTTGCGGAGCGCCTGGGTGAGACGGTCCGGGTCGGCGTCGACGACGATCGCCGGGACGTCCCCCAGCTCCAGACGCCGATCGCTGACGCGCCGCATCGACTCGACGATCGGGGCGAGGAACTCGGCGAGGTCGATGGGCTCCGGGCGCAGGAAGCCGGCCTCGTCGGCGCGCGCGAGCAGGAGCAGGTCCTCGACCAGCCGCTTCATGCGATCGATCTCGGCGCGCGCGATCCGCTCCACGCGCCGGACCTCGTCGGGGTCCGGGTCCTCCTCCATGGCGAGGACCTCGAGCTGGCCGCTGAGGATCGTCAACGGCGTCCGCAGCTCGTGGGAGGCGTCGGCCAGGAAGGCGCTCTGCCGAGCGAACGCCTCCTCCAGCGCGTCGAGCATCTGATCGAACGACCGGGCCAGGACGCGGACCTCGTCGTGCCGGCCGCCGAGCTCCATGCGCGGACTGAGGTCGCCCTCCTCGACCCGCCCGGCCACGCGGGCCATCCGGCGCAGCGGCGCCGCCACGCGGGACGCGACCAGCCAGCCTCCGAGCAGCGCGCCGAGCATGCCGAGCACGCCGGCCAGGAGGAACGCCTTCTGCACGGTGCGCTCGGCCCGCTCGATCGGCTCCGTGGGCTCGCCGACGCCGAAGCGCACGGTCCCGCCGGCCGCGGGCGCCGTTGCGACCAGGAGGCGCACCGGACCGACGCCCGGCAGCTGTCGCTGCTGGAAGCCGGCGTCGGCCGAGAGGACCGCGTCGGCGGCCGCGCGCTCGCGTCGTCGCTCGTCCGGGCTGTCGTCGCTGTCGCCCTCGCGGGTATCGAGGAGCTCCGGCTCGTTCGTGATCGGCTCACGCCCCGGCGGGACGACGAACACGACGTGGGTGGTCGCCCGCGACGGCTGGCGCGCGATCTCGCTGTGCGCCTGGCGCTCGATGTCGTCCGCCGTGTGGCCCGGCACCGCGGCGCGCAGCGACCGCATGTCCTGCTCGAGGCCTCGATCCGTCTCCGACCGCAGCTTCGACGTGGTCGTGCGGTCCACGGCGAGGAACGCGGCGCCCAGGCACACCGCCACGACCGCGGCGACGAGCAGGGTGATGCGCGGGCGCAGGCCCGCGAGCGGTCTCACCGCGCCATGAAGCGATAGCCGGCCGACCGGATCGTCTTGATCGGGGCCGGCTTGTCGGGCAGGCTGAGCTTCTTGCGGAGGTAGCCGACGTAGACCTCGACGACATTGGTCTGCGGATCGAAGTCGTAGCCCCAGACGCCGCTCAGGAGCTGCTCGCGCGAGAGCACCTGGTTCGGATGGCGCATGAAGTGCACCAGCAGCTCGAACTCCTTGGCCGACAGGCGGATCGGATGCCCGTCGCGGTGCACGTCGCGCGACAGCAGGTCGACCTCGATGCCGGCACCGGTCAGCACCGTGGCGGCGGCCTGCGTCGGCTTGCGCAGATGCGCCCTGACCCGCGCCAGCAGCTCGTCCACCGAGAAGGGCTTGGTGACGTAGTCGGTCGCGCCGGCGTCCAGCGCCCGCACCTTGTCGTCGACGCCGTCGAGCGCGGTGAGCATGATGACCGGCAGCTCCGGCTTCGCGGCCCGGATCCCGCTCAGCACCTCGACGCCCTCGCGCCCCGGGAGCATCCGGTCGAGGATCACGAGATCCACGTCGGTGCTCAGGGCGTGGCGCTCGCCGTCGCGGCCGTCCGTGCAGGCATCCACCTGATGCCCCGCGGCGCGCAGTGCCTTCTCGACGAAGTCGGCGATGCCGAGCTCGTCCTCGATGAGCAGGATGCGCACCGGCGCATCGTATGTCGGGGCAACGCCCACGCGCCGCCGCTCAGCGGACGGCGCGCAGCCGGAGCGCCAGCGTGGGGCACACCTTCACCGCGCGCGTCGCATGCTCCATCAGGTCGGCCGGGATCGATCGGTCGACCATCGGATAGCCCCAGTCGTCCAGCACGATGCGCTCGGGCAGGAGCTCCGCGCACAGGCCGTGGCCCGTGCACGCGACGGGATCGAGCACGAGCTCGGCGACCGGACGGGCCGTCATGCCGCCACCTGCAGCGGGCCGTCGGCGCGGAGCACCAGCCGTGTCGGGGCGGCGCAGCGCTCGCACGGTCCGCGGCGTGCGTGATCCTCGAACTCGTCGCGGAACAGGCGCAGCGCGCTCAGCAGCATCCGCGTGACGCCGTCAGGGTGCCGGCACGCGCCGCGGCCCCCGCCCACCATGTCGAGCCAGCGGCCGAGGCGCTCGTCGTCCCCGGGGACGACGGTCGCCGTCGCGTACCGCGACACCACGCCCGACAACGCCGCGAGGCCGTGGACGCAGGGCCCGCACTGCCCGCTGGACTGCCCCGCGAGGTAGGCCGTCAGGCGCGCCGTCTCCGCCACGGCGCACGACGACTCGCCCAGCACGAACACGACGCCGGCGCCGACGGACGCCCCGTGCTTGCGCAGCGAGGAGTCGTCGAGCGACAGGCCGACCGCCTCGGGTGCGACCCACGCGCCGAAGTAGCCGCCGACCAGAAGCGCCCGGACGGGCTCGTCGGGACCGCCTGCGCGGGCGAGGAGATCCGTCATGGGAGTGCCGACCGGCACCTCGTGGACCCCGGGGCCCCAGACTGCGCCGGCGAGGGTCGTGAGCATCGTGCCCGGGCGGTCCTCGGTGCCCAGCTCGCGGAACCACGCGGCACCGTGGCGGGCGATCAATCCGAGGTGCGCGAGCGTCTCGACGTTCTGCACGAGCGTCGGGCGCCTGCGGTAGCCCCGGTGGGAGACGAGCGGCGGGCTCAGGCGCGGCAGCGGCGGCCGGCCCTCGAGGTGCGCGACGACTGCCGTCTCCTCCCCCGCGACATACCCCGCCGCGCTCGCCACCAACGTGAAGCGCGGCCGGCGCCGGTCGGCGCGCTCGCGCTCGCGGAGCGCGCGGGCCAGGGACGGCAGGACCGCGGCGGGCGCAGCGACGAGGACCTCGCGGGCGCCGACGGCGGCCGCGGCGGCCACCGCGCCGTCGAGGACGAGGTGGGGAGCGGACGCCAGCAGGAGGCGATCCTTGGCGCTCATCGGCTCGCCCTCGGTGCCGTTGACGACGACGACCGGCCGTGAGCCCGCGGCGACCGCCGCGAGCTTGACGGCGGTCGGGAAGCCGGCGCCCCCCCGCCCCCGCAGGCCCGCGCGCTCGACCTCCCCGATGAGGTCCGGGCCGACGTCGGGGAGAGGCCCGTGGACGTCCAGGTGGTGCGTCCTCGAGATCGTCGCGCGCGCGTCGAGCCCCGCCAGCAGTCGATCGATCATGGTCCCTGCCCGGTCGTGGTGGTGTGGGCGCCGCCGATGAGCGAGCTCGGGGTGCCCGCCTTCGCGGCCCAGCCCTTGGCCAGCGGCCCGGACGGCAGCCAGACGCCGAGGCCGATGGCCGTGACGACCATCGCCGCGACCGCGCCGGCGCGGACGCCGGGGCTGGTCTGTCGATCCGCGACGCGGACGCCGACGGCGGCGACGACCACAACGCAGCAGCCGAGCGCCAGCCACGTCAACCAGCCCGCGCGCACGTCGCTGCCCGTCCCCAAGCCGTGCAGCAGCGCGATCGGCCAGCACGCGTACGCGGTCCAGTGCACGACGCGCCAGGTGCGCACGCCGATCCGGGCGCGCAGCAGGCTGGTGACGATGAGCGCGACCAGCAGGTCCAGCGCGAGGGCGCCCAGGCCCAGCCAAAGCGGCCGGTAGGCAGCGGTGAAGGGGACCACGACGTCGACCAGCCTGATCGGCGCATACCCGTCCAGCAGCGTCGTCGCGATGTGCAGCGCGAGCAGGACGCAGGTCAGCAGCGAGAGGCCGCGATGCCAGCCGTCGATCACGAACCGCGGGAACCGCGGGGTGGCGAGCCGTTCGACGTTGACGACGCCCATGGCGAGCGTCAGCGTCAGCAGCACGAGGGTGGCGGCGCCGGTGGCGCGCGACAGGTACCAGAGCGCCATCAGGCCGCGACCGCCTCGACCCGCCAGCCGGCGGCGCCGACAACGGTCCCGTCCCGGGCCACCAGGCGGGCGGGAAGGCCCCGCGCCGCCAGCCACGCCGGAGCCTCGGCGCCGAGGATGATCGCGGCCGTGCTGGCCGTGTTCGCCCGGACGCAGGTCGGCGCGGCGACGCTGACCGTCCGCCAGACGACCGGCGCGGGACGACCGCTGCGCGGATCGAGGATGTGATGGAGCTCCTCGCCGCCCGACCGCCATCGGCGCTGCGTCGTGCTCGACGTGGCCAGGCCGCCGTCAGCCAGCGCGACGGTCGCGTCGGGAGCAGCGTCGCGGTGGCCGTCGGCGATCCCGACCGGCCAGCCGCCCGCAGGGGCGCGACCGGCGGTGGCGATGTCGCCGCCGAGCGCCACGAGCACGCCGTGTGGGCCGGCGGTGGCGGCTGCGGCAGCGGCCGCGCGATCGGCGGCCAGCGCCTTGGCCGTGGCGCCGAGGTCCAGGCGTGTGCCGGGAGCCAGCTGCACCAGCATCCGCTCGCGGTCCAGCCGGACCGCCCGCCCGCCCGGTGTCGCGGCGCTCGGACGCGGCGTGCCGTCGGGGGGGAGGTCGCCGAAGTCGCGGTCGTAGCCGGCGGCGATCACCGCGGCGCCGATCGTGGGATCGACGAGCCCGCCCGTCGCTCGCGCGGCCTCAAGCGCCACGGCGATGGCCTCCATGAGCAGCGGCCCGACGCGCATCGGGCGGCCGTCCGCGGCATGCAGGCGGCTCAGCTCGGAGTCAGCGCGGAAGCGGCTGCACGCACGGTCGATCGCGTCCAGCTCGCGCTGCACCGCGCGCCGCGCCTCGGGGAGCGCGTCGTCGTCGTCCACGAGGAGCACGGCGCTCGAGCCGAGCGCCTCCCATGTCGCGGACGCCAGGCTCATGACCCGCCCGAGACCACCACGGGAGGCTGCTGCGTCTGCGCGGGCGCCGGCGACTGGCTCGCGGCCGGCGACTGGCTCGCGGCCGGCGACTGGTCATCGGTGCCGGGGGCGGTGCCTTCGAACTCCCCGTCGTCCCCAAAGGCCGGCGCAGAGCGTGCGGGCGCGGTCGCAGGTGTCACGGCCGCCGCTGCCCGCTGCGGCGGCGTCGCCTGCACGGCGAGTGCGGTGAAGCCCAGGGTCAGGCAGACCGCGCCCACGGCCGCGAGCCGGTTGAGCGCCGACAGCCGACGCAGGGCGGCATCGCGGGTCTTGGCGGAATGTCGATGGAGAGCCACGCCCGCAGCATCGGCAGCGGCCGTGTCCGCGGGCTAAGCCCTCGATGAGAGATCGCTTATCCGCCGTCGCGCATCCCTGCCGGCCAGATGCCGTGGCGCCCGGGCGACAGGATCCCGTTGGGGTCGACGGCGTCCTTGATCCGCTCGCAGAAGCGCCGATAGGCGTGGTCGTTGAAGGAGTACTGGTCGGCGGTGAGGTCCATGAAGTCGACGTGTGCGCGGTACTCGCCGTAGCCGCGCTTGCCAGCCTCGACTGCGAGGCGCTTGGCGACCGCGTACGCGCGCCGCGTCTGCTCGGCGTCCTTGGTGTCGAAGAGCAGCATCGCCACCATCACCAGGCTGCGGTTGTTGATGACGAGGCTGCCCGCGATGAAGTCCAGGCGCGCCTCCTCCTCGACGAAGCCGCGCAGCAGCTCGTAGACCTCGGTGAAGCTCTGGCCGGTCAGCGGGATGACGGGCGAGAAGCCGATGTGCCCGCCCTCCTCCCCGCCGTACCACCCGGTCATCGTGTTGACGTCGAGGTTCGGGATGCCGGCGAGCACCTTCTCGTGCGGCGCGATGTCCTCCGCTGCGATCTGCTCGCCCGTATAGCGGGTCTCGAGGATCTCGGCGCCGGGGATCGCCTCGAACGCGTGCCGGATCTTCGCCAGCCGCACGTCGACCATGTCCTCGTCGCCCCAGAGGCCGAAGCGCATCGTCCACCGGCCGAGGCCGAGCTCGCGGCCGATCCGCTCGTGGATCTCGTCGGGCAGCGGGTCATCGCCGTCGTACCACTGCGAGCGCGGGGTCATCTGGGACGCGATGCCGACGCCGCTGCCGATCGTGGGCACGCCCTGCAGGACGTCCCTGAGCTGCAGGTGGCGCACGATGTCGACCGCGGGCCCGATGTCCTCGGTGCCCCAGAGCCGCAGCATGAGCGCCGAGTACACCTCGGGCCGGGGCATGAGATGCACGCCCATGCGGGTGACGATCCCGTAGTTGGACTGGATGAAGAGCGGGTCGAGCACCGGGCCGAGGCCGCGCTTGTACAGGTGCCAGGACGGGTTGCCCTCCTGCGCGCCGACGCCGGTGCGCAGGAGCGTTCCGTCGGCGAGGACGACCTCCATGCCGCAGGGCGCGGCGAAGTCCTTGCCGTACGGGAGGTAGGAGACCCCGTTGTCGAGCGAGTTGCCGATGACGCTCCCCCACCCGAGATCGGGGCTCGACAGCATGAGCGCGTGCCCGCCCGCCTTGAGCGCGTCGTAGAGGTCGAACCACCGCACACCGGGCTCGACGACCGCGTAGCCGAGCTCCTCGTTGATCTCGAGGACGCGGTTCATCTTGCGCAGGCTGATGGTCACGGACCCGCCGACCCGCGGCGCGGGCCCGCCGTAGCCGTTGTTGCGCCCGGTCGAGTGCGTCCACAGCGGGACCCCGTGCCGGTTGGCGATGCGCACGACCTCCTGCACCTGCTCGGTCGTCTCCGGCATCACGACGACCGACGGCGCGTAGGTGTCGTCGTCCGCCGGCCAGAACGGATCGCGGAACTCGCGGACCGCGCCGTCCTCGGTGAGGACCGCGTCCTCGCCGATCGCGGCGCGGAACTCCTCCACCGCGACGTCGAGCGTGTCCTGGGACAGCCGTCCCGGCAGCGTGGCACTCATGCTCGCTCCTCCCGCATCGCGCTCGGCCAGATCCCGGACTTGCCGGGCGACAGGATCCCCTTGGGGTCCAGCGCGTCCTTGATGGTCTCGTTCAGCCGCCGCAGCGCATGGTCGCCCCAGTCGAACTGGTCGGCGACGTGGTCCATGAACGCGATGTGCGTCCGGTACTCGCCGTGGCCGTCGGCGGCGGCGTCGGTCACGAGCAGGCCGAACAGCTCGCGGATCCGCGCGACCTGGTCGGGATCGCCGCCGTCCCAGATGAGCTCGACGACGTGGTTCATGTAGCGCTGCCCGGCGTGCCACGCGCCCATGTAGTCGAAGCCGTACTCCTCGACGCGCGCGCGGATCTTCGCGCTCGCGCGCATCGCGTCGGCCCCCCGCAGCGGCAGCACCGGTGAGAAGCCCGTGTGGGCGCCCGTCCCGCGCGTGCCCGCCCGCCACTCGGTGATGTGCTCGGCGTGCATCCCCGGGATCCCCGCGCGCGTGCGGTGGAACGGGTGGACGTCGTCTTCGGTCACGTCACCGGGGTAGGTCGTCCCCTTGATGTCGACGCCGGGGATCGATGCGAACGCCTTCTGCACCTGCGCGAAGTCCGCCGCGATCTGCGCCTCGGTGCCGTACAGGCCGAAGAACAGCGTCCAGCGCCCGATGCCGAACTCGCTCATGACCTTCTGCACCACGCTCTCGGGCGCGACGCCGTCGCCCTCGTACCACGGGTCGCGCGCGCCGATGTGGGCGGCGGCGCCGAGCGCCTCGCCGATCATCGCGGGGCTCTGGACGGTCCCGTCCAGCCGCAGGGGACGGAGGCGATCGATGAGCGCCTCGAGGTCGTCGAACTCCGGAACGCTGATGTCCACGGCCATGAACGCCTCGGGCTCGGGCATCAGCCACACGCCCGCCTTGACGACGATGCCGAAGTTCGACTGCTGGAAGATCCCGTCGACCGACGGCCCGTAGCCCGGCTGGTACAGGTGCCACGAGGTGCTGTCGGTCATGGCGCCCATGCCGGTGCGGACGAGCGACGCGTCGGGCAGCACGATCTCGTACCCGCAGTGCTTGGTGCCGTGCTCGCCGTAGGGGGTGTAGCCCAGGCCGCGATCCAGCCCGTTGCCGATGACGCTGCCCCAGCCCAGCTCGGGCACCGAGGCCCACAGCCTGTGGCCGCCGGACTTCAGGTGCTCGTAGAGATCGAAGAACCGCACCCCTGGCTGGACGACGGCGTACGCGCTCTCCTCGTTGACCTCCAGCACGCTGTCCATCCGCGTCAGCTCGACGACGACCGAGCCCGCGACGCGCGGCGACGAGCCGCCGTAGGCGTTGTTCTTGCCGCGGGACACCGTCCACAGCGGGACCCCGAGCTCGTTGGCGACCCGCACCACGCCCTGGACCTCCTCCACCGAGGACGGCGACACGACCGCGCCCGGCGCGAACTCCGCCGGGTCGCCGAAGGGGTAGGGGTCGAGGAAGCCGGCGAGATCCTCCGGCGCCGAACGGACTGCGTCCGAGCCGAGCAGCCCCTCGAAGCGTTCGACGGCGTGATCCGTGATGAGCGTCATCTGTGTGTCCCGCACCTCTCCCCGAGCGTTCGCGTGCCGCCGACAGCATGGCGGGGGCGCCGTGGCTTGGCATCGGTGGTTGCCACAGTCGCTGCTCCGCCCTCTACCGTGGGGGGATCGTCCTCCACCCCGCGCCCCCGTCACCACGTACGCCGGCGTCACCGCCCCCTGGTCGTCGACGAGCTCCGAGGCTGCGCTGGCTGCTCGCCGCCGTCGGAGTGCTGCTGCTCGGCGCGGTGTCCTGGGTCGTCCTGGGCGACTCGGGCGTGACGCTGTCGGAGGATGCAACGGCCCTGGCCAGCGTCCACGTGCAGACCTTCGGCGGGACCCTGCAGTCCGCGCGCGCGACCACGCCGAGCGGCAAGCCGGTGCCGCTCGACGTCAGTGACGGCCGGCTCACGCCGAAGATCCGCCTGACGCCCGGTGAGCGCATCACGGTGGAGACCGTCGTGCGGCGCCCGGGCGCGCTGTCGTGGGCCCTGGGCAAGACGCGGACCGAGCGTCTGACCGTGACCACCCCGGTCGTCCACGCGACCTCGGAGTGGCTCACCGTCCGCCGCGGTTCGCCCGTCACCGTCTCCTACGACGGCGTGGTCGCCGGGGAGGCATCAGGCCAGGGGACGCCGACGGCCCGTCACACGCTGAAGCCCGCGCAGGAGCACGTGTCGCTCGGGTCCCAGGCCGCGGCGGGCTCGGCGATGGTCGCCGTGGCCGCCCGCACCTGGGAGCGCCTGCAGCCCGCGACCAGGGTCACGTGGTTCCCCCCGGCCGAGCAGCCCGCGGTCGTCAGCTCACCCGCGGCGGGCGACAAGCTGTCGCCGCTCGGAGCGGTGCGCCTGACGTTCGCCAGGCCGGTGACGGACGTGCTCGGAGACAGGCGACCGACGGTCACCCCCAAGACCCCGGGCACGTTCAGCCGGCCCGACACCCACACACTCGTCTTCACGCCCTCCGGCGACGGGTTCGGCATCGGCACGGGGGACGTGCACCTCGCCCTCCCGAAGTCCGTGGCGCTCGTGTCCACCTCCGGTGCGGCCACCAGGACGACCCGCGAGATCAGCTGGACGGTCCCGCCGCCGTCCACGCTGCGCCTGCAGCAGCTGCTGGCCGAGGGCGGCTACCTGCCGCTGGACTGGACGCCGTCCGGCAACCAGGTCGCGCGCACGCGCGCCGCCCAGGCAGGTGCGTCCGTGGACGCGCCCGAGGGGGACTTCACCTGGCGCTACTCCCACACGCCGGACGAGCTGGAGGGCCTCTGGAAGGCCGGCCGGCCCAACGAGATCCTCCGCGGAGCGATCATGAAGTTCCAGGACACGCACCACCTCACGGTCGATGCCTTCGCCGGCCCCGAGGTGTGGCGTGAGCTCGTGTCCGACACGATCGCGGGCAAGCGCCGGACCGACGGCTACAGCTACGTCTACGTCCATCGCGACACGCCGCAGAAGCTGACGCTCTGGCACAACGGGCACACGGTGCTCACATCGCCGGGGAACACCGGCGTCCCGGCCGCGCCGACCGAGCTCGGGACGTTCCCCGTCTTCGAGCACCTCGCCAGCACCACGATGGCCGGGACGAACCCCGACGGATCGCACTACAACGACCCCGGCGTCAAGTGGGTCAGCTACTTCAACGGCGGCGACGCGCTGCACGCCTTCAACCGGGCCTCCTTCGGCACGCCGCAGAGCCTCGGCTGCGTCGAGCTCCCGGAGGCCTCGGCGAAGAAGGTCTGGCCCTACACGCCGATCGGCACGCTCGTCACCATCGAGCACTGACGACGCATTCAGGCCTTGGCCGGCGCCCAGACCGCCGCAAGCGCGGCGTCGGCGCCCTCGGTGATCGGATCGCCGTGGCCGAAGACGGCCACCTCGTAGTCCAGGCCGGCGAGGCGGCGAAGGGACGCCTCGTTCAGCTCGTGGTCCTCCGCGACCGGCGCCGGCATGAGCGCACCCTGGTTCGCGGCGGCGTCGCCGACCACGAGCACGCCGCCCGCGTTGTCCCACAGCACCGAGATGTGCCCGGCGCTGTGCCCGGGCGTGTGCACGACCGTCAGGTCGTCGAAGCCGGGGACCGTGTCGCCGTCGGCGAGCCGGATGTCCACCGCGATCGGATCGGTGGTCGGCAGCTCGCCCTTGAGCATCTCGCGCAGCTCCTCGGGGCAGTGCGGCGCGGGGGTCATGGGCCGCGCGAGCTTGCCCTCGGCCAGGAGGTCGGCGTCCACGCCGTGCGCGGCGACCGGGATGCCGTCCAGCCCGCCGAGCCCGCCCGCATGGTCGCCGTGGGCGTGCGTGAGGATGATCAGGTCGGGCATGCCGCCGGTGCGCTCGAGCTCGGCGAGCAGCGTGTCGGTGGTGTAGGGCAACCCGGTGTCGATGAGCACACGGCCCGCGTCGGTGTCGAGCACGCACGCGACGACGAAGTCGAGCGCGATCGGATGGACTCCGGGGATCTCGGTCACGGCTGCGTCGTCTCCTCGCTGGGGTGGCGGCGCGACACTACCGCTCACCGCGATAGGAGGCGGACGGCGTCGGCGACCGCGTCGCGGTCGCGATCTGGAGCTGAGCCTGACCGACTGAGCGATCGACCAGCCGAGCGCCTGAAGTCCGGAGCATCGGAACTGGACGAACGGACCTGTGCAGACGAGCGGCCCGGTGCCGACTCACCTGTCTGTGGATGTCTCCGATCGCCTTCGCGCCACCTCCCCGCGGGTCCGCCGGGAGCTCGCGCTCGGGGCCGGGACGGCGCTCGCGCTGAGCGGGCTCGCCGTCGCCCTGGGCATGGTCCTGACCGGACTCGTCGTCTTCACCGGCGCGTGGCCCGGCATCGCGCCGGGTGCGGGCGGCGAGACGACCCTGGCCGCGCCCGCATCGCCTGCGGTACACGCCCCGTCGCGGGTTGCGAGCCGGCCCGGCCCAGCGGCTTCCGTCGCAGTCGTGGTCGACCGTCGTCCGGGCGTCGCCGCGACGGCTGCCATCGCGCACCCGACGCGCCGCGCTGCCCGCCGTCGTGCGAGGACGACGATCCGGACCCAGTCGTCACGTCCGGTCGCGCGGCACACGCAGCCGGCGCCCTCCGCGGCTCCGGTCGCGCCCGTGGCACCTGCGCAGCCGCAGGTCCAGGCCCAGGCGCAGCCGACTGCGTCGATCGTGGAGGCCCCGGCCCCGGCGGCGATGCAGCAGCCGGCCTCGACGACCCAGCCGAGCACGCGACGACTCTCCACGTCGTCCATCTCGGCCACGACCACGACCACCACGAAGCGCGACGGGTCCAGGCGGTCGCGGCGGGTCGAGGAGGCGCCTCCGCCGCAGGAGCAGCCGGTCCCGCAGCAGGTCGAGGGGCCACGGCACCGGCGTGACCGCTCCGGCCCGTGGCAGCGCCCGGCGCCCGCCTCGCCCGCACCCCCACCGGCGCCTGCGGCCGCGCCGGCGCCCGCCGTCGCTCCCGGCGCGGGCGCCCCGGGACGAGGCGATCGCCGCGACCACGGCCCGCGGCCGCCTACAGCGCCGGGACGACCTCGGTGGCCATGAGCTCCATCGACCGCCGGGCGAGCGCCGGGTCGACCCAGTCGGTCCCGCAGTAGAGGATCGTGCCGAAGTCCCCGACGACGTCACGGAGCTCGCGCAGGCCCTCGGCGACCTGCCCGGGCGTCCCGGCGATGACGAGCCGGTCGAGCATGTAGTCCGTCGTGACCGCCTCGTCAGGCATCGCATCGTCGGTCTTGAAGAGGTTCGCGCGCCCCGCCCGGATGAGCTTCGTGCCGAGCTGGTCGTAGTAGAAGCGGTACGGGCTGTCCGGCCCGAACGCGTACTCGCGCGCGGTGTCCTCGTCGTCGGCGACGAAGATCGTCCTGGCCACCCGCCAGGACTGCGGGTCGGCCACGCGGCCGACCTCGTCGCAGGCGTCGCGGTAGGTGTCCCAGTGCGTCCTGACCCACTGCGGCAGCAGGAAGTTGGCTGAGATGATGTCCCAGCCGCGCCGAGCGGCGTTGTCGACGCTCTTGGACGACGGCTCGGCGGCGGTGACGACGATCGGCGGATGCGGCCGCTGGAAGGGCCTGACCATCACGCCCTGCCCCAGCTCGGGCATCAGGGTCTGCGTGGTCGACAGCGTCCAGTGCTCCCCGGCCAGGTCATAGGGCGCCTCGCCCGTCCACAGCGCGATGACCTGGTCGATGCACTCCTGCGCCTTGGCGCGCCGATCGACGCCCGCGAGGTTGCCGAACATCTCCCAGTCCGACGGCAACCCGCCGGGGCTCACGCCGAGGATGAAACGGCCCCGCAGGAGCGTGTCGAGCATCGCCACCTTCGACGCGAGCGCCGCCGGATGGCTGTTGGTCAGGTTCACGGTGCCGGTGCACAGCTTGATGCGCTCGGTGTCGTGCACCAGGCTCGCGAGGAAGACGACGCAGTCCGTGATCGTCTCGGCGGCGTCCGTCACGTGCTCGCCCACGTACGCCTCGACGAAGCCGAGCCGGTCGGCGAGCAGGATCGCCTCCCGGTCCTCGGCGAGCGTCTCGCCGTAGTCCCGCGCCGGCGGATGGACCGGCATCGTGAAGTAGCCGACGTTCATCGCATCACCATGTCCGGCCCATGGACGCCGACTACCCGGACCTGGGTGGCTTCTCGCGCCGGGCATCGACCGCCTCGACGAAGGCGCCTGCTTCCGCCGCAGCGCCGTGATGGCCTGAGCCGGCTGCCGCCGTTGCGCCCCAACACGCGGGCGCATCGGCCGCCTGATTTCGGGCAACGCCCAGGATGTGACCGAACCGGACAGCGGCGAGCGCCGGCAGTGGTGGGACCTGCAGCGCGCCGTCTTCGAGCAACGCCGTACCGAATGGGTCGCCGAGACCGCGGTGCTGTTCGAGCGCACGGCGGGCACACGGCGTCGCGCGGTCGAGGCCCGTACCGCCACACGTGCCCTTCGCGCAGCCGCGCTGGAGGAGCGGCTGCGCTGCACTTGACGTGCGACTTCTCACAAGGTGACGGTCGCTCCCGCATCTCCTCGGGCTCGAAGGAGCCTCGACCGCCCCGCCGAGCGCGCCACGGAGCCCTGGGGCATGCTGGCGGCGATCGACCTCCACGGCGCGAACCGCACGCGCCTGGCCGACCCGGACACCATCCGCCGCTTCGTGCCGGAGGTGATCGACACCATCGGCATGCGCGCGCACGGCCCGCTGATGCTCGAGCGCTTCGGCGTGGGCGCGCTCGCGGGCTCGTCGGCGCTCCGGTTCATCGAGACGAGGAGCCTCGCCGCCGAGGTGGCCGTCGCGCACTTCGGCGGCGCGTCGAACCTGACGCTGCTGGAGCGATGATCGATCACCCGGCGATGCTCGGTCTGCTGGCCGCGGCCGTCGGGATCGCGGACACGATCCCCACGTGCGCGGCACGCTGCGCGGGGCGACGCGCCCGCATCGCGGCACGTGGCTGATCCGGGGCGTGCTCGCGGTCGTCGACTGCCTGTCGCACTACGCCGACGGCGCGTCGCGGAGCCTGGTCATGGCGGCGGTCCAGGCGGTGCTGACCTGCGGGATCTTCCTGCTGTCGATCCGCTGGGGGCGGGCGCCGTCGGCGCGATCGACGTCTCGCTGCTGGCGTACCCCGTCTACCACTGCCTGGTGAACGGAGCCATCGCGCTGCTGATCGGCGTGCACCGCGCCTCGCTCGCCCCGATCCTGCACAATATGCACAGCGCGCCTGGGTAACAGCAGGGGCGCGGCGGCCACGCTGCCCTGCCCCCATGGACCAGATCCTCCTCTTCGCGCTTCTCGGGCTCGGAACCGGTGCGCTCATCGCCGGGATCGGGCTCGGCGTGGTGCTCTCCTACCGCGGCTCGGGCGTCATCGACCTCGCCACCGGCGCCTACGCGATGATCGCCGGCTACCTCTTCCTGTGGCTGCGCACCGACTCGGCGAGCCCGCCGCTGCAGACCGTGCCCGCGATGCTCGTCGCGCTCGCGGCCACCATCGCGCTCGGCGCCGTCGTGGAGCTGCTGGTGTTCCGCCCGCTGCGCACGTCGTCCCCGCTGTCCAAGCTCGTCGCGTCGCTCGGCGTGCTGCTGACGCGCAGGCGACGATCAACCTCATCACCGGCGGTGGCGGCAGGATCGTCCCGTCGGTGCTGCCCAGCGGCCTGGTGGCGTTCGTCGGCGCCCAGATCCCGGCCGATCGCTTCTGGCTCACGGCGATCGTGGTGCTCGCGGCCACGATCCTCTGGGCGCTGTACAAGCTGGTCGCGGTTCGGCCTCGCGACGCGCGCGGCGTCGGAGAGCGAGGCGAGCGCGATGCTCGCCGGCCTGTCACCCGACCGCCTCGCGCTGACGAACTCCGTCCTCGCGACCACCGTCGCCGGTGGCATGGGGATCCTCGCGGCGGCCGTGACCCAGATCGACACCGTCGCCATCCCGCTGCAGGTCGTGCCCGCGCTCGGGCGCTGCGCTGTTCGCCCGCTTCCAGTCCTTCTCGATCACGTGCCTCGTCGGGCCTGCTCATCGGGATGGCGCAGTCGCTGCTGTACTACGCGCAGACGCAGAGCTGGTTCCCGACCGACGGCGGGCTCGCGCTTCCCGGCGTCAACGCGATGCTGACGTTCCTCGTCATCGTCGTCGCGCTCTGGTGGCGCGGCTCGAGCCTGCCCACGCGGGGCGAGCTGATCGAGACGCGGCTGCCCGACGGCCCCGGCGCCGACGCGCCTGGCCCGGCCGGCGATCCTCGCCGTCGTCGTGATCGTCGTGGCGCTCCTGTTCGTCGTGCCGTTCGACTACCGCAACGCCCTGGCCGTCTCGATCGCGGGCATGGTCATCTGCCTCTCGTTCGTCGTCATCACCGGGTTCGTCGGCCAGGTGTCGCTCGTGCAGGTCGCGCTCGCCGGCGTGGCGGGCTTCACGGTCTCGCACCTGACGACGAGGCCGGCTTCGGATTCCCGCCCGCGCTGCGATCTGCGGCGTCGTCATGCCGCCACCGCGCTCGGCTTCGCTCGCGGGCGCCTCCGCGCTGCGCGTGCGCGGCGTGAGCCTCGCGGTCGTGACGCTCGCCGCGGCCGTCGCGATCGAGCAGTTCGGGTTCGGGAACAGCACGTGGGGCGCGGGCGGCTCGGCGTCCGCCGGTCCCGGAGCCGAAGATCCTCGGGCTCGACGTCGGCTCCGAGCGCGGGCCTCGGCGCGATCAGCGGCGGCCTGCCCAGCCCCGCACTGGGCTGCCTGCTGCTGGCCATCGCCGTCGCGGCTTCCTGCTCGTCGCCCGCGTGCGCGGGAGCGGACTGGGCCGTGCGGATGCTCGCGGTGCGATCCAACGAGCGCGCCGCGGCCGCCTCCGGCATCAGCGTGCGGACCACGAAGTTCGCCGCGTACGCGATCTCGTCGTGCATCGCGGGCGTCGGCGGCGTGCTGTACGCCTACGCGCTGGGCTCGGTGAACGTCGACCGGTTCGGCATCCTCATCGCGCTGCAGTTCGTGGCGTTCTCCTACGTCGGCGGCATCACGATGGTCTCCGGCGCCGTACTGGCGGGCCTCATGACCGCGGAGGGCGTCATCCCCCACTTCCTCGACGCGCAGCTCGGGTTCTCCGCGACGTGGACGCTGCTCGCCGCCGGCGTGCTGCTCATCCTCTGCCTGCTGCTGTTCCCCGACGGGATCGCGGGGTCCTGGCGCCGGCGCCGCCTGCGCCGGGTCCGACTGAGTGTGTCAGGCATCCGCCCGGAGAGGCAGGATGACCACGGCGACACTCAGTCCGGAAGACGACACACACTTGGCGCCACCGTGCTGGCCTGGGGCCTGCTGCTGTGGGTCGTGGCCTCCGTCGCGCTCGCGATCACCGAGGACGAGATCCTGCTGCCGTCGGTCGTGCTCATCGGCAGCTTCCTGGTCCCGGTCGCGACGATCTTCTGGTTCCTCGATCACCGCGGCACGACACCGAGCTCGAGCGAGCAGCGGCTGCTTCACGGCGTTCTTCGTCGCCGGGCGTGCTGGGGATGATCTGCGTCCGCGGCGCTGGAGATCTGGCTCATCCCGCAGCCGGCTGCTGCCCGAACCTGTGGGTCGGGCTCATCGAGGAGGCGGCGAAGGGGTTCGGCGTCTACTTCATGGCGCGGGGCTGAAGCCGCCTCGACATCCGCGACGGCATCCTGCTGGGCACGGTGGTCGGCCTCGGGTTCGGCGCGTTCGAGGCGTCCGGCTACACGCTCACCTACGGCCTGCACAACGGCGAGATCTCGCTACACAGCATGATCTCCGAGGAGCTGCTGCGGGAGGTCATCGCGCCCTTCTGCCACGGAATCTGGACCGGCCTGCTCGGCGCCGCGATCTTCGCGGCGAAGGCGGCGCCTGACATGGAGCGTCGTGGCGACCTACCTCGGCGTGTCACTGCTTCACGCGCTCTGGGACTCGTCGTCGAACGCCGCGGTCGTCCTGACGGCACGTTCCGAATGGACGCCCGATGACTCGTCCTGGCCATCATCGGCGTCACGCTGGTCCGCCGCCGCTGGCACTCCGAGCCGCGCCCGTCCGTCGCGGGCGCGCCCGGCAACGCCGTCCGACCCGCGGGACTACTGGCCCGGCTTGCCCGGGTCCTTGAGGGCCTCGGCGGCCTGCTTGGCCTTGTCGGAGAGGCTGCCCTGGCCCGTCGCGATGTCCTTCAGCTCCTCGCGTCCTCCTTGAGCGCTTCGGTCCCTCCGCGCTTCTCCACCAGGTCCTGCGCCTGCGCCTTGAGGTTGTTGAGGTCCATCCGGGGCTCCTTCGGTCGCGAGATGCTGGTCGGGAGAGAGGATCCCACACCGACGCCGATAGCGTCCGCGCCATGAGCGGACGCACGATGCACGCGGCCGTCTGGCGCGACCGGGGGGAGCCGATGGCCGTCGAGTCGGTGACCCTGCGCGAGCTCGGTCCCCGCGACGTCCTCCTGAAGATCACGGCGGCGAACGCCTGCGTCACCGACGCGATCGTCCTTGCCCCCGACGTCCCCGACATGTTCGGCAACGTCGCCCCGCAGATCTTCGGCCACGGGGCCGTCGGGATCATCGAGGAGATCGGCTCGCACGTGACGGTCACTGCGCCCGGCGACCGCGTCATCGCCAGCGCGAACCCGCTGTGCCGCACGTGTTACTACTGCCTGCGCGGGCGGCCCGACCAGTGCGCGGACATCGTCCTGCACGGGCCGCCGAACGGGCAGCCTGGCAGACGGGCAGGACGTCGTGCCCAACGGGAACATCGGCGGCTACGCCGAGTACGCGATCGTCCCCGACAACCAGATCACGCCCGGTCCACACGAGCGTGCCCGACGACGAGCTGGCGCTGCTCGCCGACGGGATCGGCGGCGGCCTCGGCGCGGCCTTCAACGTGGCGCCGGTGCTGGCCGGCTCGGAGGTCGCGGTCTTCGGCTGCGGGGCGACGGGCCTCGGCTACATCCAGGCCGCGCGCATCGCGCGGGCGAAGCGGATCATCGCCATCGACCCGCACGCGGATCGCCGCGACATGGCCGCCGAGCTCGGCGCGACCCACACGGTCGACCCGGCCGACGGCGACGTCGTCGCGCAGGTGCAGGCGCTGACCGACGACGTGGGCGGGTTCATCCCGCGCGGCGTGGACTTCGCGTTCGAGGCCAGCGCGAACGCCCGTGGGATGGAGGAGGCCTGGAACGCGACGCGCAGCGCGGGCCACACGGTGCTGGCGAGCATGCCCTGGAAGCTCGACGACATGGTGTCGCTCCCCTCCGTCCCGCTGGCGATCTTCGGCAAGACGCTGCACAGCTCCCAGTGGGGGCATATCAATATCCTGCGCGACCTCCCGCGCTACATCCGGCTGATCGAGGACGGCGACGTGCGCGTCGGGCCGCTCGTCAGCGGGCACTTCGCGCTCGGCGAGCTCGACGCCGCGCTCGAGCAGGTCGCGGCGCACCAGGTGTACGGCGCGATCATGACGCCATGACCGCCACACGGGTCGACGTCCACGCGCACTACCTCCCGGCCGACTACCGGCAGGCGCTCCTGGACGAGGGGCACGAACATCCCGACGGCTTCCCGGTCCTCCCCGACTGGGACGCCGCGTCACACGTCGCGATGATGGACCGGGTCGGGATCGCGACCTCCATGCTGTCGGTGTCCACGCCCGGCGTGACGTTCGGCGCGGACCCGGTGGAGTGGGCGCGACGCGTCAACGAGAGCGGCGCGCAGGCGGTCCGCGACCATCCCGGTCGCTTCGGCCTGTTCGCGACGCTGCCGCTGCCCGACGCCGATGCGTCCCGCGATGAACTCGCATATGCGCTGGATCGGCTGAACGCCGACGGCGTCGTGCTGCTCACCCACGTCGACGGCGTGTACCTGGGCGACCCGCAGCTGGAGCCCGTCATGGCCGAGCTCGACCGGCGGCGCGCCGTCGTCTTCGTGCATCCCACGTCGCCGGCCTGCTTCGAGCGGACGGCGCTCGGCTACCCGCGGCCGATGCTCGAGTTCCTGCTCGACACGACCAGGGCGATCGCCAACCTCGTGCTCACGGGGACGCTGACGCGGTATCCGGGCATCCGGCTGATCGTCCCGCACGCGGGAGCGGCGCTGCCGGTCGTCGCCGACCGGCTGGCGGGGTTCTCCGGCATCTTCGGAGTGGGCGGCATGGAGGCCGGCGAGGTCGACGTCGTCGCCACGCTGCGGCGGCTCTACTACGAGGTCGGCGCGGGCTTCCCGTTCCCACGCCACGTCGACGCGCTGCTGAACCTCGTCGACGCCGGGCGCCTGCTGTACGGCACCGACTTCCCGTTCGGCGGGCTGCCGGGGATCGAGGCCAACACCGTGGCGCTGGACGGGTACCCCCGCCTCGACGAGGCACAGCTGCATGGCGTGCTGCGCGGGACCGCCGAGGAGCTCTTCCCGCGCCTGCGCGGCCTGTGAGCGCGTTCGCGGTCGGGCCGGGGTACCTCGACACGGCGTCGGTCGGGATCCCGCCGGCGGCGAGCGTGGAGGCGATGCGGGGGGCGGTGCAGGACTGGGCGCGGGGGGAGGCGCGCCCGCAGGACTTCGACGGCGTCGTGGCCGCCTGCCGCGCGTCGTTCGCGCGGCTCGTCGGCGTCGACCCGCGCGACGTCTGCATCGGCAACCAGGTGTCGCCGCTC
Organism: uncultured Solirubrobacterales bacterium; assembly: GCA_963837655.1. GTDB lineage: Bacteria > Actinomycetota > Thermoleophilia > Solirubrobacterales > Solirubrobacteraceae > CAVVSD01. The sequence continues at coordinate 6,518 of CAWIOK010000005.1, read as the reverse complement.
GCCGGCCTCGTGGCGGCGTCGCTCCCCGACGGCGCGCGCGTGGTCGCCGCCGAGGGCGACTTCACGTCGGTCCTGTTCCCGTTCCTGGCCCATGCGGACCGCGGCGTCGAGGTCGTGCTCGTGCCGCTCGCCGATCTCCCCGACGCCGTCGACCGGCGCACCGACCTCGTCGCCGTCAGCGCCGTCCAGTCCGCCACCGGGATCCTCGCCGATCTCGCTGCCATAGCCGGCGCGGCCGGTGAGCACGGCGCGCGGACCTTCGTCGACGCGACCCAGGCCTGCGGCTGGCTGCCGCTCGATGCCACCCGCTTCGACTTCCTCGTCTGCGCGGCCTACAAGTGGCTGTTCTCGCCGCGCGGGACGGCGTTCATGACGGTCCGGCCGGAGCGCCTGCACGAGATCCGCCCGCTCGGCGCCGGGTGGTACGCGGGCGAAGACGTCTGGTCCTCGATCTACGGCGGGCCGCTGCGCCTCGCCGAGGACGCGCGGCGGCTGGACACGTCCCCGGCGTGGCTGAGCTGGGTGGGGACGGCCCCCTCGCTCGCGCACATCGAGGCGGTCGGCGTGGAGGCGGTCCGCGCGCACGACGTCGGCCTCGCCGGCCGCCTCCGCGCCGGCCTCGGACTGGCACCGGGCGACTCGCCGATCGTGACCGTCGACACCCCGGGCGCCGCCGAGCGACTGGACGCCGCCGGCATGCGCGCGAGCGTTCGCGGCGGCGCCGCGCGACTGTCCTTCCACCTCCACAACACCGAGGCCGACGTCGGACCTGGCGCTCGAGGCCCTCGATGTGAGCGACGACAAGCGGGTCGAGCCGCTCGAGCTGTTCTTCGACCTCGTGTTCGTCTTCGCGCTGACCCAGGTCACGGCGCAGATGGCCGACGACCTGACCTGGGCCGGGCCTCGGCGCGCGGCCTGCTGGTCCTCGCGCTGGTCTGGTGGGCGTGGGCCGCCTACTCGTGGCTGACGAACGAGGTCGACTGCTCCCGGCAGCCGCGTCCGGCTCGTGATCTTCGCGTCGATGATCTGCATGCTCCTGGCCTCCCTCGCGATCCCGGGGGCGTTCGGGGACGACGCCCTGCTCTTCGCGGCCGCGTACCTCGGCGTCCGCGTCCTGCACGTCGCGCTGTTCCTCACCGCGACCGACAGCGTCGACGTGCGCGCGTCCGCGCGCGCACTGACCCCCACCGCCGTCCTCGCGCCCGCGCTGCTGTTGGTCGGGTGTGCGTTCGACGAGGACGTCCAGGTCGCGATCTGGATCGTCGCCCTCCTCATCGACTACGTGGGCGGGCGCGCTGCGCGGGATCGAGGGCTGGCGCCTGTCGCCAGGCCACTTCGCGGAGCGCTACGGCCTCATCGTGATCATCGCCCTCGGCGAGTCGATCGTCGCGATCGGCGTCGGCGCCGAGGACGTCTCGCTCGACGCCGCCGCGCTCATCTCGGCGGCCCTCGGCGTCATCGTCTCGGCGTGCCTGTGGTGGCTGTACTTCGATGACGCGCTGGAGGAGGTGGAGCACCGCCTGGAGGCGGCCACGGGCGCCGAGCGCAACCTCCTCGCCCGCGACTGCTTCGCCTTCCTGCACCTGCCGCTGGTCGCCGGTATCGTCCTGCTGGCGCTCGGCGTGAAGAAGACGCTCGCCGAGGTCGACGCCCCGCTGGCGATCGATCGCCGCCGTGGCGCTCTGCGGCGGCACAGCCCTCTTCCTGGCCTCCGACGTCGCCTTCCGGGCGCGGAGCCTGGGCGTCGTCGACCTGCCGCGCCTCATCGCCGCCGCGCTGTGCGTGGCCGTCATCGCCATCGCAGGACAGGTCGACGCCCCGGTGGCGCTCGCCTGCATCGCGGTCGTGTGCGTCGCGCTCGTGGCCCACGAGGCCGTGCCCGCGCAGGCCGCAGGCGGCTGACGCTCGACGTTCTCCAGCCTGCTCGGCAGGTTCTCTGAGCCGCGGCGCCGAATCTCAGCGCATGGCCCGACTTCTCCGATCCTGCGCCTGGTGCGGTGCGATGCACGTCTCCGGCCGGTGGCACTCGATGCGCGCCGCCCTGCGCCTGCTGGGCGTCGCCCACCAGGACGACCTCGGGCCGGTCACGCACGACATCTGCGAGACCTGCGCCGCGCGGTTCTAGTCGGCGGCGAAGGACCGGGACGCGTCGGGCTCTGGCGCGAAGGTCCACGGTGGTCTGGGTGACCGCCGCGTCGAGCACGTGTGCGTTCTCCTCGCTCACGAGCGACGTATGCCCGCGTCCGGGCCCTCCGATTCGTCCAAGACGTGACCGGCGGCGGGGCCGTAGCGTGCGGCCCATGAGCGCCTCCGTCCGACCACAGCCGCTGATCGCCGTCGCCGACGTCGCGCGATCGCGGGCATGGTACGCGGCGGTCCTCGGCGCGACGAGCGGCCACGGCGGCGACGAGTACGAACGGATGCTGGTCGGCGACGTCCTCGTCCTGCAACTGCACGCGCACGACGTCGAGCACCACCACGGCGCCATCCGCGACCCCACGGCACCGGCGGGCAACGGGGTCGCGCTCTGGTTCGAGGTCGCGGGGTTCGACGCCGCGGCCGGCCGCGCGCGGGGCGCAGGCGCCACGGTCGTCACCGACGTCCACGTCAACCCGAACGCGGGACACCGCGAGATCTGGCTGCGCGACCCCGACGGGTACCTGGTGGTGCTCGCCGAGATGCTGTGAAGACCTTGCGTTCCGTATCCGTCATGCGCACTCTTGCGCGATGTCGGACACAGAACTCGACCCCGAGCGCCTGCGCCTCGCCGACGACGGCGAGGCGTGGCGGCGCTGGGGGCCCTACCTGAGCGAGCGCGCCTGGGGCACAGTGCGCGAGGACTACAGCCCGGGCGGCGAGGCCTGGAGCTCCTTCTCCCACGACCAGGCACGGTCGCGGGTGTTCCGCTGGAGCGAGGACGGGCTCGGCGGGATCTGCGACGCCGACCAGCGTCTGTGCCTGGCGTTCGCCTTCTGGAACGGGCAGGACCCGCTCCTCAAGGAGCGGATCTTCGGCCTGACGAGCAACGAGGGCAACCACGGCGAGGACGCCAAGGAGTACTGGTGGTACGTCGACTCCACGCCGACGCACTCGTGGATGCGCTGGCGCTACGTCTACCCCCAGCGCGCCTTCCCCTACGAGGACCTCATCACCGAGAACGCGCGCCGCGGCTTCGAGGATCCCGAGTACGAGCTCCTCGACACCGAAGCGCTCTCCGACGATCGCTACTGGGACATCGAGGTCGACTACGCGAAGGCCGACGCGGACGACATCTGCCTGCGCATCCGCGTGCGCAACGCCGGCCCGGACGCCGCCGAGCTGCATCTGCTCCCCACGCTGTGGTTCCGCAACCGGTGGTCGTGGGACCCCGACAGCGAGGCCCCGGCGATCCACGAGGACGACGGGGCGCTCGTCGCCGACGACGCTGGCGCGGTCATGGCGCTGCGCGGCGACGGTGAGCCCGAGCCGCTCTTCTGCAACAACGAGACGAACACGGAGCTGCTCTGGGGCCAGCCCGCGCCGCCCTATCCGAAGGACGGCATCAACGACCACGTCGTGTCCGGCGCCGCCACCGTCGATCCGGGTCGCACCGGGACCAAGGCGGCGCTGTGGTACCGGCTGCAGGTCGAGGGCGGCGCAACGGCGGAGGTCCGGCTGCGGCTGAGCCCGGACGGGCGCGGCGTCGGGAAGGGCTGGGAGACCGCGCTGCGGACCCGCGAGGAGGAGGCCGACGCGTTCTACGCGTCCATGGCGCCCGCCGCCACCGCCGACGAGCGCGACGTGATGCGCCAGGCGTTCGGCGGGATGCTCTGGAGCAAGCAGTTCTACCACTACGACGTCGACCGCTGGCTGCGCGGCGACCCCGGCCATCCGGCGCCGCCGCGCGAACGCCTGGACGGCCGCAACGCCGCCTGGCGCCACGTCGACAACCGCGACGTCATCTCGATGCCGGACAAGTGGGAGTACCCCTGGTACGCCGCGTGGGACCTGGCCTTCCACTGCATCACGCTCGCGCATGTCGACCCCGAGTTCGCCAAGGCCCAGCTGCGGCTCATGACGCGCGAGTGGTTCATGCATCCCAACGGCCAGATGCCGGCCTACGAGTGGAACTTCGGCGACGTGAACCCGCCCGTGCACGCGCTGGCGGCGCTTGCCGTGTTCCGGTTGGACGGCGCCCGCGACCACGAGTGGCTCGGACGGATCTTCCACAAGCTGCTGCTCGGCTTCACCTGGTGGGCCAACGTCAAGGACCCGGAGGGCAACCTGCTGTTCGGCGGCGGGTTCCTCGGCATGGACAACGTCGGCCCGTTCGACCGTTCCTCGCCGCTGCCCGACGGACTCGTGCTCGAGCAGGCCGACGGCACCGGCTGGATGGCCATCTACTGCCTGTCCATGCTCGAGATCGCGATCGTCCTCGCCGCCGAGGACCCCGCGTACGAGGACGTCGCCGTGAAGTTCTTCGAGCACTTCACGATGATCAGCCAGGCCATCAACCAGCACGGCCTGTGGGACGAGGACGACGGCTTCTACTACGACCGTGTCCGCCGGCCCGACGGCTCCAGCGAGCCGGTGCGGGTCCGGTCGATGACGGGCATCATCCCGCTCTGCGCCGTCGCCGTCGGCAACCCGGCGATCACCGGGCGGCTCACCGAGCTTCGCGAGCGCGTGACCGGGTTCCTGCACGCGCGCCCCGAGTACGCGCCGGCCGTGCGCCTCGGGGAGGAGGGACGCGCCACCATGCTCGCGCTCGTCGGCGCCAACCGGCTACCGCGCGTCCTCGCGCACCTCGCCGACGAGGACGCCTTCCTGTCGCCCCACGGCATCCGCGCGCTGTCGGCGGAGTACCGCGGTAGGCCGTACGTGTTCTCGGCCGCCGGCCAGGAGACGCTCGTCGACTACGAGCCCGCCGAGTCGACGACCGGCCTGTTCGGCGGCAACTCCAACTGGCGTGGGCCGATCTGGTTCCCGGTGAACTACCTGGTCATCGGTGCCCTGCTGCGCTTCAGCCAGGGCCTGGGCGACGAGGTCACCGTCGAGTTCCCCACCGGGTCGGGGGAGCAGCGAACGCTCCGGGAGGTCACGATCGACCTCGCCGAGCGCCTCGTGGCGATCTTCCTGCCCAGCGAGGACGGGACGCGGCCGGTGTTCGGCGGCATCGAGCGCTTCCAGACCGACCCCGCCTGGCGCGACAGGCTGCTGTTCCACGAGTACTTCAACGGGGACGACGGCGCTGGGCTCGGGGCGTCGCACCAGACCGGGTGGACCGGACTGGTGGCCGATCTCGTGATCCGCCTCTCGCGGGCCAGGGAGCAGGTCGCATGAACCGGCGCGGCGCGCACGCCGACGACGGCGGCGTGGACTTCGCGGTGTTCAGCAGCGTCGCCGAGGGCGTCGATCTCTGCCTGTTCGACGACGCGGGCAATGAGGAGCGCCGGCCGCTCGAGCAGGCCGAGGGCTACGTCTGGACCGGGCGCGTCGACGGCGCCGGCCACGGCCAGCGCTACGGCTACCGCGTCCGCGGAGGCGGCCGGTGCAACCCGGCCAAGCTGCTGCTCGACCCCTACGCACGCGCGATCGAGGGCGAGGTCGCCTGGGACCCCTCGGTGACCGCGGACGACGACCGCGACACCGCCCCGTTCGTCCCGCGGTCGGTCGTCCACGCCGCCGCCTACGACTGGGGCGACGACCGCTCGCCGGGGACGCCGCTGGCCGACTCGGTCTTCTACGAGCTGCACGTCAAGGGCTTCACGAAGCTGCATCCGCGCGTGCCCGAGCAGCTGCGCGGCACGTACGCCGGCCTCGCGCACCCGGCCGCGATCGAGCATCTCCAGGGTCTCGGCGTGACGGCGGTCGAGCTGCTGCCGGTCCACACGTTCGTCTCCGACGAGGCGCTGGCCGCCCGCGGCCTGCGCAACTACTGGGGCTACCAGTCGATCGGCTTCTTCGCGCCCCACGCGGCGTACGCCGCGGGCGACCCGGTCGACGAGTTCCGCGACATGGTCAAGGCCCTGCACGCGGCGGGGCTCGAGGTGATCCTCGACGTCGTCTTCAACCACACGGCCGAGGGCGGCGCCGACGGGCCGACGCTGTGCTTCCGCGGCCTGGACGAGACCGCCTACTACCGGATCGACCAGCAGGGCGCCTACATCGACGACACCGGCTGCGGGAACACGCTGGACGCCGACCGGCCGCCGGGTCTGCGCCTGGTCATGGACGCACTGCGCCACTGGCGCGAGGAGATGCACGTCGACGGGTTCCGCTTCGACCTCGCGGCCGCGCTCGGCCGCGGCGCGGAGAACGGCTTCAGCCCGCACGCCGCGTTCCTGCAGGCCATCGGCCAGGATCCCGTGCTCGCGGACTGCAAGCTGATCGCCGAGCCGTGGGACATCGGCGCCTACGAGGTCGGCGACTTCCCCGCGGGCTGGAGCGAGTGGAACGGCCGCTACCGCGACACGGTGCGCGACTTCTGGCGCGGGACGGAGGGGACGCTCCCGGACTTCGCGACGCGCCTGGCGGGC
>CAWIOK010000004.1:0-39044 GCA_963837655.1 uncultured Solirubrobacterales bacterium | reverse complement strand
CGTCGACCCCTTCGGCGGTCAGCCACTCCGCGGCCTCGGCGATCAGCTCGTCGACGGCCGCGGCGACGTCCTCGCCGGGCGTCTCCTCCGCCGGACGCAGGTAGGTGCGCGCGAACTCGTTCTGGATCTGCGCGGCCAGGAACCCGAACGCGGACAGCACGCCGGGCGTGCTGGGGATGATGAGCGGGTCAGCGCCGATGAGTCGCGCGAGCGCGTTGGCGTGCAGCGGGCCCGCGCCGCCGAAGGCGACGAGCCCGAAGTCGCGCGGGTCGTAGCCGCGCTCCACGGACACGACGCGCAGTGCCGCGTGCATGTTCTCGTTGGCGATGTCGAGGATCGCCTGCGCGGCGGCGACGGTGTCGATCCCGAGACCCTCGGCGACCGTCGCCGACGGCCCGCTCGGCCGCGTCGACGTCGAGCGCGAGGCGCCCGCCGAGCTTGGACCTGCCCGGCAGGCGGCCGAGCACGACGTTGGCGTCGGTGACGGTCGGCTCCGTGCCGCCGCGTCCGTAGCAGGCGGGCCCGGGATCGGCGCCCGCGCTGCGCGGGCCGACCTTCAGCGCGCCGGCGAGATTGAGGTAGGCGATCGAGCCGCCGCCGGCGCCCACGCTGTGGATGTCGGCCCCGCGTGCCTGGAACTGGTAGTAGCCGAGCTGCGCCTCGCGCTTGATGGCGACCTCGCCATCGCGGCACAGCGCGACGTCGGTCGAGGTCCCGCCCATGTCGAACGTGAGGACGTTCGGCACGCCCATGCGGCGCGCGAGGTACGCCGCGCCCACCGCGCCGCCGGACGGGCCGGAGAACGCGATGTCGACCGGGCGCTCCTTCGTGGAGCGCGCGCTCATCGTGCCGCCGTCGGAGCGCACGATGTTCAGCCGGCCGCGGAACCCGGCGTCGCCGAGCAGCGACTCCAGGCCGTCGACGTACCTGATGACCTGCGGCTGTGTGTAGGAGTTCAGCACCGCCGTGAGCGTCCGCTCGTATTCGCGATACTCCGAGACGAGGTCCGAAGAGATCGACACGGGCAGGCCGGGGCGGAGCTCGAGCGCGATCTCCCGGGCCCGGCGCTCGTGGGCCGAGTTCACGTACGCGTTGAGGAACGCGATCGTGAGCGACTCCGTCCCCGACGCCAGCAGGTCCTCGATCGCAGCGCGCGTCGCTTCCTCGTCGATGGCGGTGATGACTTCGCCGGAGGCGCTCGTCCGCTCGGGCACGCCCCGCGTGAGCCACAGCGGCACGAGCGGATCGGGCTTGATCATGCCCATCCACGCGTACAGCGGACCGGGCGTCCACGCACGCGCGAGATGGAGGATCTGCTCGTGGCCCGCCGTGGTCAGCAGGCCCCCGACCGCGCCCTTCTCCTCGAGGATCATGTTCGTCACGACGGTTGACCCGTGCAGGATGAGCGACAGGGCGTCGAGGCCGACGCCGTGCGCCTCGCACGCCTGCGCGACGCCCGCCATCACGCCGACGGACTGGTCCTCCGGCGTCGACAGGACCTTGGCGATCGTCAGATCGCCCGACTCCTCGGACACGAGCAGCACGTCCGTGAACGTGCCACCCACGTCGACCCCCAACCTCAGGCTCATCCGCACTCCTCGATCGCCGAGCGCCGCGCGTCAGGCATTGCTCGCCGCGGCCTCGTCCTTGATGTCCTTGCGTCGCACGATCTGCGAGAGGGCGACCGCCAGGATCAGCGCACCGCCGTAGAAGAGCTGCTGGACGAAGCTGTCGGCGCCCAGGAGCTGCAGTCCGGTGATTCCGCTGACCAGGAAGAACACTGCCACGAACGTGCCGATCGGGTTGAAGCGGCCCGGGTTGATCGCCGTCGCCCCCAGGAACGCCGCCGCGAAGGCCGGCAGCAGGAACGCGAGGCCCGAGGTCGGGTCGGCGCCGCCGAGCGACCCGGCGTAGAAGACGCCCGCGATCGAGGCGACGAAGCCCGAGCCCGCCAGCGCGCCCCAGCGGACGCGGCCGACGTTGATGCCGCTCAGCCGCGAGACGTTGCGCCCGCGGCCGACGAACAGCAGCCGCCGCCCGAGCGCCGTGTAGACGAACACGTACCAGAGGAACAGCGTCAACGCGACGCCGTACCAGAACACCATCGAGATCCCGAGGAAGCGGTTGGAGATCGTCCAGTTGATGAGGCCGTCGCTGACGCCGCTGACCGTGTTCGAGCCGCTGATCCAGAGCACGACCCCCTGGACGACGGTCGCGGAGCCGAGCGTCACGATGAACGAGTCGATCTCCAGCAACGTGACCAGCGCCCCGTTGATGAGGCCGATGAGCAGCCCGATGGCCAGGACGACGACGATCGCCGGGAAGAGCGACCAGCCGTGGCGGACCTGCAGGATCGCGAGCACCATCGACGAGCAGCGTCAGCACCGCGGCGATCGAGAGGTCGAAGTCGCCGCTGGTGAGCGGCACGATCAGACCCAGCGCGAGGATCAGCAGCACCGCCTGCGAGCCGAAGATCGTCTGGAAGTTGCCCGACGTCGCGTACGTGTCGGGCTTGAGCAGGCTGAACACGATCACGACGACGCAGCCACGCCAGGATGAGGGCGTACTTCTGGAACGCGACCGCGGCGGCGCGCCGGTTGTCACGCGGCGGCCGCTTGCGCTCTGGCGTCTGTGCCGCGGGCTCCTCGGCAGGCTCCTGACTCACCGAACTCTCCATCCCTCGTTGGTCCTCCCTCACTCCGCCTCGGCGAGCGTGACGCTGTTGTAGACCTGCTCGGCGATGCGGTCCTTGGCGACCTCATCGCCGGTGAGCTCGCGCACGATGCGACCGTTGCCGAAGCACGAGCACCCGGTCGCAGATGGCGGCGAGCTGCTCGTAGTCCGAGCTCGCGCAGAGGATCGACATCCCGCCCTCCGCGGCGGCGGACAGCATGCGGAAGATCTGCTCGCGGGCACCGACGTCGACGCCCTGTGTGGGCTCGTGCAGGAGCAGCAGCTGCGGCTCCGTCTGCATCCACTTGGCGACCAGCGCCTTCTGCTGGTTGCCGCCGCTCAGCGACTGGTAGTTGCGCCCGGGGTCGTTCGGGCGCACGTCGAACTCCTCGCAGAGCTCGCCGGCCTTGCGGCTGAGACCGCGCAGCTTGAGGCTCATCGGCCGGTAGTCGTCGAGCACCTGCATCATCACGTTGGACGCGATCGCTCAGCGAGCCGATGCTGCCGTCGCGCTGCCGGTCGGCGGGGATGAGCGATATGCCCGCGGCGAGCGCGCGCTGGGGCGTCATCGACGACAGCGAGTACGTAGCGTCGTTGGTGCGCAGCTCGCCGCCGAAGCACGGGCGCGCGCCGAACAGGAGGTAGGGAAGCTCGTCGAAGCCGGAGCCGAGCAGGCCGGTGACGCCGAGGACCTCCCCGGTGCGGACCTCCAGCGACAGCCCGCGCACCTTCGTCCCGGTCAGGCCCTCGACGGCGATCGCGGTCGAGTGCGTGCTCGCGTCCGGGCGGTGGAGCTGGAGCTGCGCGAGACGCCGCCCGATGATCATCTCGACGAGGTCGGCCTCCGAGGCTTCGGCGGTGACGACCGTGCCGTGCACGCGACCGTCGCGCAGCACCGTCACGGTGTCGGTGATCTCGCGCACCTCGTCGAGGTCGTGGCCGACGAACAGCACGCTCGCGTGCTCCTCGACGATCGACCGCGTGATCGCGAAGAGGCGCTCGACGCCCTCGCGAGGCAGGAACACCGTCGGCTCGTCGAGGACGAGCAGACCCCGGCGGTCCGCGCCCGTCGCGGTTCGGATGTCCTCCGTCGCCCGCACGATCGCCAGCAGCGCGCGGTCCGTCTCGGAGATGTCGTTGACGAGGGCCTCGGGATCCAGGTCGACGCCGAACTCGTCGAACAGCGCGCGCGCCTTGCGGCGCTCGGCCCGCCAGTTGATGCGCCACGAGTGCGACTGCGAGAGCTCGATCAGGCGGAGGTTCTCCAGCACCGTCAGCTCGCGCAGCAGCCCCAGGTCCTGGTGGACGAAGCTGAGGCCCAGCGTGGCGAACTGCCCGGGATGCAGCGGGAGCCCGACGGGCGTGCCGTTGACCTCCAGCTCGCCCTCGTCGGGCGCGTGGAAGCCGGCCAGGATCTTGATCAGCGTCGACTTGCCCGAGCCGTTCTCGCCGAGCAGCCCGTGGATCTCGCCGCGCCGGATCGTCAGGTCGACCGAGTCCAGCGCGCGCGCGCCGCCGAAGGTCTTCGACAGCCCGCGCAGGGCGATCACCGGCGCATCGCCGACCGGCGCGGACGCCCCCGAAGGGGCGCCCGCGGCCGGATCGTTGTGCGACAGGTCGCCCTGCGGCGCCTGGTCCGTCATCGCCTACTGGACTCCCCAGAGCTTCTTGTAGCCCGTGATGTAGGAGTCGCCGAAGCCCGTTCACGTACTCGGGAGCGCCCGGCCTCCTTGACGTTGCTGTCGTCGAAGACGCGCAGCGGCGTGTTCTCGTTGCCGTCCTTGATGACCGGCCCGTCGGTCAGGATCCGCATCGCCTGGTCCATGTTCGCGTACGCGAGCCACTGGATGTTCTCACCCATGTCGGCGGCCATGATGTCGCCGTTCTCGATGAGCTTCATCACGTCGGGCGTCCCGTTGTACGACGCGACCTTGACGTTCGCCCCCTTGCCAGCGCCGCGGATGCCCGCGATCGCCGGGATCGACATCGAGTCGTAGATCGGCAGGACCCACTTGATGTTGGGATCGGCGGCCAGCGCGGACTGGACCTCCGGCGCGATCTTCGTGCCCCAGTCGACGACCGGCACGTTGACCACCTTCGGCTTCGCGTCGGGGCAGAGCTCGGCGAGCTTCGCCGTCATCGCGTCGACGATGCCCTGGCTCGGCGGGACTTCCTTGGCGTTGATGATGAGCGTGCTCTTCACCGCGTCGCAGCCGCCGTCGGCCACCGCGTACTGGACCGAGAGCTCGCCCGACTCGTGGAAGGGCACCGTGATGTAGCCGTCGATGAGGTCGAGGATCTGCTGGTCCGGCGCCTCACCGTTCTGGTACAGGTGGTTGACGAGCACCTTGATGTTCGCCGCCTTCGCCCGGCGCAGCTGCGGGATGAGCAGCTTCGGGTCGATGCCGGCGTCGAGGATGATCAGGTCGGCCTTCTGCGAGATCGCCTGGTTCATGCCCGCCGCCCACTGCGTCGGGTTGCCCTGGTTCTCGAACTGCACCCACTTGATCCCGCGCTCCTTGGCGACCTTCTGCATCTCCTTGTCGACCGCTGCGACGTAGGGGATCGCGCTCGAGACGGGGATGTTGAAGATGGTCTTCCCGCTCGCCTTGCTCGCGTCGAACGACTCGGCGTCGAGCGTTGAACTGCGGGATCTGCCTTGCCCTTCTCGATCGCAGCCTTCGCGGTGGCCTGACCGTCGCTTCCACCGCCGCTGTCGGCTGCCGTGGTGCTCCCGGAGCCCGACGACGACGCGCTGTCACTGCTGCTGTCACTTCCGCATGCGGCTGACCGCAAAGGCCATCGAGCACGCGACGCCGAGCGTCGCAAGGGCGTACCGCACCCTGACGTTTCCTCTCACTTCGCCCTCCTCCTCGGGGCGGGGAGATCCCCGACCCGCCGTGGTCCCAGACGTTGGCTAACGTCGCGGATTCTGGAGCCCTGTGTCAATGTTGGACATTGGTTCATTTGTAAGAACCGATGTGGACCGAATGTTGAGTTTCATGGGATCAGCACGAGCTTGCCGAACTGTCTGCGATCCTCCATGAGCCGGTGGGCACTCGGCCGCATCGGCGAGGTCCAGCGCCTCCGAGACGACGGGTGTCAGCTCACCCCGACCGACCAGCTCGATGACGTGGCGCAGCTCCGCCTCGGTCGCGCGAGCACACCCGATGACCGACCACTCGTGCCGGAACAGCTCGATGAGATCGAGGTCGACGACCTCGCCCGCGTGGCCGCCGCACACGACGACCCGCCCGCCGTCGGCGACCGACGCCAGGCTGCTGCTCGAAGACGCTGCCGCCGACGTGCTCGAGCACCACGTCCACGCCGCGACCGTCGGTCGCCTCGCGCACCCGCTCGGCGATGTCCTCCGTCGTGTAGTTGATCGACGACGTCCGCGCCGAGCTCGAGCGCGCGCTGCGAGCTTCTCGTCGCTGCCGGCCGTCGTGATGACGCGCGCCCCCGCGCGCTTGGCCACCTGGATGCCCGACGAGCCGACCCCCGAGCCGGCGGCGGAGACGAGCACGGTCTCGCCTGCGCGCACGCGCGCGCGAGTGACCAGGCAGTGCCAGGCGGTGGCGAAGGTGGTCTGCGTCGACGCCGCCTGCTCGTAGGTCGTCGCATCCGGGAGAGGCACGACCGCGTCGGCCGGGGCCAGGACGTACTCCGCGTACGCGCCCGCGCGCTGCACCCCGAGCATCTGCAGCCGCTCGCAGAACTGCTGGCGGCCCGCGAGGCACGGCACGCACCGCCGGCACGCGACCTGGTACAGCGGCGTGACGCGGTCGCCCTCGGCGAACTCCGTGACGCCGTCGCCGACGGCGGCGATGTCGCCGCCGGCCTCGAAGCCCAGCGTGTGCGGCAGCGCGAGCGGGAGCCGCGAGGTCCCGTTGCGCATGTCGACGTCGACGTGGTTGAGGCCGACCGCCCGCACGCGCACGACGACCTCTCCCGGTCCCGGCTCGGGATCGGGGACGTCCTCGAGCCGCAGGACGTCGGGGTCGCCGTACTCGTGGAAGCGAACCGCCTTCACCGCGCCTCGAACTCCTCGTGGTGCTCGTTCCACCAGTTCGCGATGTCGATGCGCCGCGCGAACCAGACGTCGCCCTTCTCCTGCGCGTACTCGATGAAGTCCCGCAGGCCGCTCGTGCGCCCTGCCTGCCCGGCCCAGCGCGAGTGCAGCCCGATGGACATCATCCGCGGGTGCGTGGCGCCCTCGTCCCAGAGGTAGTCGAGGCCGCGCCGGCACTGGTCGAAGAACGACGACGGGTCCGAGAAGCCCTGCGGCAGGACGTAGCGCCCGTCGTTGTAGGTGAAGCTGTACGGCACGATGAGATGGCGCCGGCCGCCGACCTCGGTGTAGTACGGGAGGTCGTCGTTGTACGCGTCGGAGTCGTAGGTGAAGCCGCCCTCCTCGACGAGCAGCTCGCGCGTGTTGACCGACGGCCCGTACCGGCAGTACCAGCCGAGCGGCCTGGTTCCGCAGGTCCTCTCGATCGACCGGATCGCCTCGAGCATGTGCTCGCGCTCCTCCTCGCGCGAGAGCGTCCACACCTCCTCCCAGCGCCAGCCGTGGCAGCACGGCTCGTGGCCGGCCTCGCGCAGGTAGGCGGCGACCTCGGGATTGCGCTCGAACGCCACCGCGGCGCCGAAGAACGTCACGGGGACGCCGAACTCGTCGAACAGCCGCTGCAGGCGCCACACGCCCGCCCGGCCGCCGTACTCGTAGACCGACTCCGCGGCGAGGTCGCGGAACTCGGGCTCCATGACGTAGGGGATCTCGGCGAGCCCCTCGTTGCGACCGTCGCCGGCGATCTTCGAGTACTCCGAGCCCTCCTCCCAGTTCAGCACGATGCTCACGGCGACCCGCGCCCCGTCGGGCCAGGTCACCTTCGGGACGTGGCGCCCGTAGCCGACGACGTCGCGCCGCGGGCCGGGGCCGTCGCCTTCGCGGAAGACGGGGGGCATCAGGTGCGCTCCTCTCGTGTGCCTCTCGGGTCATCGGGCGCGGCGTCGGCGACGACGCCCATCTCGACGAGGGCGGCGATCTGCTCCTCGGTCAGGCCCAGCTCGTCGCGCAGCACCGCCTCGTTGCTCGAGCCGAGCTCCGGGCCGGGCCAGCGGATCCGCCCCGGCGTCTCGTCGAGCCGGGGGATGACGTTCTGCATCTTCAGCGGGCCGAGCTTGGGGTGGTCGACCTCGGTGATCGTGTCCCGCGCGATGAACTGGGGATCGAGGACGATCTCGTCGATCGACAGGACCGGCGCGATGGCCGCGTGGACCTCCTCGAACGCGCGGACGACCTCGTCGGAGTCGCGCTCGGCGATCCACGCCGAGATCGCGTCGTCGAGCTCGTCCTGGTGCTCCAGGCGGCCGGTGTGGTCGGCGAACCACGGCTCCTCGGTGAGCTCGGGGCGGCCGACGAGCGTCATGACGCGCTCGGCGATCGACTGCGCGCTCGCCGACACGCCGAGCCACTTGCCGTCCTTCGCCAGGTAGGCGTTGCGCGGCGCGGTGAAGGGCGCCCGGTTGCCCGTGCGCCCCTGCACGATGCCGAGCTGCTGGTAGACGGTCGCGTGCGGGCCGAGGATCCAGAACAGCGGCTCGTAGATCGACAGGTCGATCACCTGCCCGGTGCCGCCCTGGGTGTCGCGCCACCAGAGCGCCATCATCACGGCGAAGGCGCCGGTCATCGCCGCGACGCCGTCGCCGAGCGCGAACGGCGGCAGCGTGGGCGGCCCGTCCGGGAAGCCGTTCGTGTGGGCGTAGCCCGTCATCGACTCGGCGAGCGTCCCGAAGCCCGGCCGCGTGGCGTAGGGGCCGGTCTGCCCGAAGCCCGTCGTGCGGACCATGACGAGGTTCGGGTTGATCTCGTGCAGGACGTCCCACCCGAGCCCCCAGCGCTCCAGCGTGCCGGTGCGGAAGTTCTCGATGAAGACGTCGGCCTCGGCGAGCAGCTTGCGGGCGACCTCCGCGCCGGCCGGGTCCGACAGCTTCAGCGTCACCGACCGCTTGTTGCGGCCGATGAGCGCCCACCAGAGCGAGACGCCGTCCTTCTCCCAGCCCAGGGAGCGCAGGTTGTCGCCGGAGGGCTGCTCGATCTTGACGACGTCGGCGCCGTAGTCGCCGAGCATCGTGCCGATCACCGGGCCGGCGAACAGCGACGCGGCGTCGACGACGCGCAGGCCGTCGAGCGGCAGCTCGCTCATGATGCGGCTCCGCTGCGCGCCCGCCAGGCGTCGTAGCGCTCGATGCGGTCCTTCGCCAGGCGGTAGATCGGGTAGTCGACGAAGCGGCCGTCGACGCGCAGCGAGGCGACGCCCCGCGACTCGGCCTCCTCGAACGCCTCCACGACGCGGCGCTGGCGGTCGGCCTCCTCGTCGGAGAGCGCGGAGTAGGCGCGCAGCACCGTCTCGACCTGCGGCGGGTAGACGGTCACGCGGCCCTGGAAGCCGAGTCCCCGGGAGCGCCGGCTGTCGGCCTCCAGGCCCTCGTCGTCCTCGAGGCGCAGCCAGGGGCCGTCGATCGGCGCGGCCAGGCCCGCCGCGCGCGCGGCGACGACGAGGCGCGAGCGGGCGTAGGCGATCTCCGTGGCGTCGGGCGTGAGGTCGACGCCGAGCTGCACGGAGAAGTCGCCGGCGCCGAAGACGGCGGTGTGCACCCGCGCGGGCGCGCCGGCGAGGATCGCGTCGCAGTCGGCGATCCCGCGCGCGGTCTCGATGCAGCGCGAGGACGCGGATCGTCCCCGGCGCGATGCCGGCGGCCTCCTCGGCCTCGGCGATGCGGTCGTCGAGGTGCGCGAGCGTCGTCGGCCGACTCGACCTTCGGGACCATGATGGCGTCGACGCCCTCGACGGCGATCGCCGCGACGTCGTCGTCCAGCAGGCCCGTCTCGATGCCGTTGACGCGGACGACCAGCGTGGCCTTGCCCGCCAGCTCCGGGATCGCCGCGCGCGTCGTGGACGCGGGCGCCGACCTTCTCCTCGTCGGCGACGGCGTCCTCCAGATCGATGACGATCGCGTCGGCGCCGAAGCGTGCGACCTTGCCGAGCTTGCGCGTGTCGCTCCCGGGCACGAACAGCAGCGACCGCAGCAGCCCATCCTTCCGATCCACAGCTTCTCCCTCGTCGCGTCGGCGCGTCTAATTTAATATTTAACGCCTGGGCACGGAAGTCAAGGGCGGGTGTAGGGTCCGCCGTCCGATGTCCATCGCCGCCCGCTCCGTCACGAAGACCGAGGCCGCGTTCCGGGCCCTGCGTCAGGCGATCGAGGACGGCCGCTACCACCCCGGCGAGCACCTGCGCGTGCAGCGGCTGGTCGAGGACCTGCAGATGAGCCCGACCCCGATCCGCGAGGCGCTGCGCATGCTGCAGTCCGAGGGCCTCGTGGTGCATCACGCCCACCGGGGCACGACCGTCGCCGAGTACTCGCCCGAGGACGCCGCGCGAGGTCTACGCCCTGCGCCTGGTCCTCGAGCCCATGGCCGCCCGGCTCGCCGCCGAGCGCGTGACGGACGACCAGCTCGCACGAGCTGCGCCGGCTGCACACCGAGCTCGGGCGGCGCCATCGCCGACTCCCACCACTCCAGCGCGGCGGAGCTCAACGTGCTGTGGCACCGCGCGGTGTACAACGCGAGCGCGTCGCGCTACCTCCAGGAGTTCATCTCGCGGCTGTGGCAGGCCCTGCCGGGGCGCGCGATCTGGCTCACGAGCCGCGCGTCGATGTCCCTCGAGCAGCACGAGCGCATCACCGTCGCGCTCGAGCGGCGCGATCCCGACGCCGCCTTCGCGTGCATGCGCGAGCACATCGCGCTCGGCGCCACCTCGACCATCGCGCACATGCGCTCCGTCGGCCACGCGGGGGGCTCGTGACCACGTCGCTGCGTGAGCTCGTGGACGAGCCCGAGCGCCGCCGGGAGGTGCCCGGCGGGCGAGCTGGTCGAGCTGCTCCTGGCGCGCATCGAGGCGACCGCCGGGGACCTGAACGCGTACATCACCGTCACCGCCGACCAGGCCAGGGCGGACGCCGCGGCGACGGACGCGCGCCGCGGCCGCGGGGAGTCCCTGGGGCCGCTCGACGGGTTCCCGATCGCGGTGAAGGACAACATCGACGTCGCCGGCGTGCCGGCGACGCGCGGCTCGCGGTTCTTCGCCGACCGCGTCCCGGACGAGGACGCGGAGGTCGTGCGGCGCCTGCGCGCCGCCGGGGCCATCGTCCTCGGCAAGGTCGCGCTGCACGAGTTCGCCTACGGCGCGACGACCGACAACCCGCACTTCGGCGCCTGCCGCAACCCGTGGGACACCGACCGGGTGCCGGGCGGCTCCAGCGGCGGCTCGGGCGCCGCGCTCGGCGCCGACCTGTGCCTCGGCGCGCTCGGGACCGACACCGGCGGCTCGGTCCGCATCCCCGCCGCGCTCAACGGCGTGAGCGCGCTGCGGCCCACCTACGGGCTGGTCTCGGCCCGGGGCACGTTCCCGGTCAGCGCCGCGCTCGACACGATCGGGCCGATGGCGCGGACGATCGCGGACGTCGCCGAGATGCTCGCGGTGATGGCCGGCTACGACCGCGACGACCCGCACGCCGTCGAGCATCCGTTCGACGACCCGCGGGGCGGTCTGCACGCCGGCGTCGCGGGCCTGCGCGTGGGCCTGCCCCGCCGGTTCTTCTTCGAGGACGTCGACCCGGCCATCGCCGAGAACACGCAGGCCGCCGCGGACGTGCTCGCCGGCGCTCGGGGCGGAGGTCGTCGACGTCGACCTGCACGGCGCGGACGATGCGACGGGGATCGCGACGCTGCTCATCCGCGCCGAGGCCACCGGCCTGCACCGCGAGCGCCTCGCGGACGATCCCGGTCGCTTCGGCGCCGACGTGCGGCGGCGGCTCGAGCTCGGCAACGCGGTGACGGGTCCCGACGTCGGCCGCGCCCTGGCCGGGATGCGCGACTGGCGGGTGCGCATGCTGCAGCTGTTCGACGACGTGGACCTGCTGCTGACGCCGACGACGAACGCGACGGCGCCGCTGCGCGCCGACGCGGACATGATCGCCGTCACCGCGGAGCTCACCCGGTTCACGTACGCGTGGAGCCTCGCGCACCTGCCCGCGGCGTCGATCCCCTCCGGGCTCGACGGCGCAGGGCTGCCGACGGGCGTGCAGCTCGCGGCCGCCCCATGGCACGACGCCCTCATCCTGCGCGCGCGCGCACGCGGTGCAGGAGGCGACCGACTGGCACCGCCGACGCCCGCCGGGCGTTCCCCTAGACGCCCATCAGCGAGTTGAACTTCTCGTCCTGGATGACCTCGGGCGCCATGTAGGCCGCCTTGGAGTGGGTGAGCCCGAGCGTGACGAACAGCTCGGCGAGCTTGATCGTCAGCGGCCCGGGGTTGATGACCGGGACGCCGAGCGTCCGCCGCAGGTGCTCGACGGACTGGTGCATGGTCGTCGAGCCGATGAGGATCACGTCGGCGTGGTCCTCCTCGATCGCGGCGCGCCCCTCGCGCTCGAGCGCGTCGAAGACGATCTCCTCGCGGCCCGCGAGCAGCTGCTCCTGGTCGGGGCGCTTGCCGATCGATCGGATCGACGCGCAGTAGTGGCCGTGCCGTAGTCGGCCATCGTCTTCTCGTACAGCGGCCGCCAGCGCTCCCACATCGTGAGGATCGAGAACCGCTTGCCGAGCATCGCTGCGACGTGCTGCTGGACGAGACCCGGTCCCAGGACGGGGATCGACAGCCGCGACCGCAGCGCCGCGAGGCCCGAGTCCGAGACCGTGTCCATGACGACCGCGTCGTAGCCCTCGTCCTCGCTGGCGAAGCCGGCCTCCGCGATGTACATGTCGAGGAGGAGCAGCTCGTAGGCGCTGTCGGCGTTGTGGCAGGAGTTGCGGACGGGGACGAACTCGTAGTCGACGCCCGGCGTGCGCAGCTCGTCCGGCAGCTGGGCGGCGCGGTTGGCGAGACCGACCTCGTCGAACGGGAACGGGACGATGTACTTGATGCGCACGTGCTCTTCTCCTCCTCGTGGATCAGCGGGCGGACCGGCGCCGCGCGGTCGCCTCGGCGTCGACCGCGTCGGCTGCGACGTCGATGACGACGCCGTAGTCGCGCTCGGCGGACTCGGCGCTGACCAGCTCCTCGCGCCAGTCGTGCAGCACCGCCGCCGGATCGCGCTCGAACGGTTCGCCGTAGCCGCCGCCGCAGGCCTGCTCCCAGACGAGCGTGGCGCCCGCGGGCATGGCGAAGTTCGTCTGCTTGGACTCGAGCGGGACCTCGGTCCCGTCCGCATCGATCCGGTAGAGCCGCAGCGTGCGTCCCGGCGCCGCCGCCGAACAGGCCGGGCGGCGCCTCGTAGGCGCGGTCGGTCTCCGACGTGAACGCGCCGTCGCCCATGAAGCGGTTGGCCCGGATGATGCCGATGCCGCCGCGCCACCTGCCCGGCGCCGGCTCGACGTCGCGCAGCTCGTAGCGCTCCGTGCGCATCGGGAACAGCCAGTCGGTCTCCTCGATCGGCGTGTTGCGCGAGTTCACCGTGAGGACGTCGATGGCGTCGATGCCGTCCTTGCCGCACCGGCCGCCGTAGGCGCCCTCGTTGATCTCCACGTGCACCCAGTACTCCGACTTCTCGGGGACGTAGCCGGTGTAGACGCCGACGCCGATGGCGGTCGACCCGGCGGCGACGCGGTCGGGCACGACCTCCGACAGCGCCTGGATCGCGGCGTCCGACGCGCGCAGGATCGGGCACACGCGCGACAGCGCCGAGCGCGGGAACGTGGGGTTGAAGATGCTCCCCTCCCGCGCGATGACCTTGATCGGCCGGAAGATCCCGTCGTTCTGCGGGATGAAGTCGTCGAAGGTCGCCTCGTCGAGGAAGACCGAGCGGATCACCGTGTAGATGCCGGGCAGGACGCTGCCGCCGAAGGGCACGTTGAAGCCGGTGACGACGTTGTCGCAGGACTTCGAGAGGTCGACGGTGATGTCGGATCCCTCGACGGTCACCTTCGTGTGGACGTAGAGCGGCTCGCCGCGGTTGCGCCCGTCGTCGTCGAGCCAGCCGTCGGCCTCCCACTCGCCGTCCGGCACGGACTCGATCTGGGCGCGCATCATCCGCTCGCAGTAGTCGAGGAACTCCTCGACGGCGGTGAGCACCGTGTCGCGGCCGTACTTCTCGAGCAGCCCGAGGAAGCGCTTCTCCCCCAGGCGCCCCGCCGCGATCATCGCCTCCGTGTCGCCGATCGACGTAGCTCGGCGTGCGCGTGTTGTCGATGAAGAACTGCCAGAGCTGCTCGTTGCGCACGCCGCGCTCGTAGAGCTTGAGCGAGTCGTAGATCTTCGACTCCGCCCAGACGTCGTGCACGTCGATGGCGATGCCGGGGAACACGCCGCCGGTGTCGGACAGGTGGATGGTCGACGCCGACCAGGCGGTGAGCTCGCCCTCCCAGAAGATCGGGATCGCGACGCACAGGTCCGGCGAGTGCGAGGCCCCGTGGTACGGGTTGTTGTGGATGATGATGTCGCCCGGCTCGACCTTGCCCTCGAGCCGTCGCATGAACCCGCGGATGTAGGCCGGGATCGACCCGATGTGCATCGGCGTCGTGTCCGACTCGCAGATCTCGCGGCCGTCGACCGTGAAGAGCCCGCCGCCGAGGTCCTCGACCTGCTGGGCGGCCGGGCTGTAGGCCATGCGCTTGAGCGCATGGCCCATCTCCAGGCCGATGGCCTGGAAGGCGCCGCCCAGGACGCCGAGGGTGATCGGATCGATGCGCCCGGCGGTCTCGCTCACAGCTGCCTCCTCCAGATCGATGATGATCGCGCCGTCCGGCAGCACGCGAGCGGTGGTGCCGGGCGGGATCGACGGTCGTCGAGTCGAGCTGCTCGACGATCGCCGGGCCGGCGATGACGTTGCCGGCGCGCAGCGCGCTGCGCACGTAGAACGGCGTGTCGTGGTCGGACGGCGCGCCGTCGGCGCCGGCGAAGACGACCGGGCCCCGGCCCGCGAGTGCGTCCGGCGGCGGCTCTGCGTCACCCGACGCGATGACGCTCCGGCGCGATCGACGGCATGAGCCCGATCGCGTAGGAGCGCACGTGGACGATCTGGACCGCCTTCCCGGGGAACCGGTAGAAGTACTCGCGCTCGTGGGCCTCCTCGAAGCGCTCGGCGAGCGTGGCCAGCGCCGTGTCGTCCAGCGGCCCGGACGGCACGGGCACGAGGAGCTCGTACGCCTGGCCGACGTAGCGGCAGTCGGCCCAGCGCTCGAACACGCGGTCGGCCTCGGGGACATCGTCGGCGTCGAGCGCCGCGCGGCCGTTGAGCCTCCAGCTCGGCGAAGATGCGCGTCGAGCTCGGCGGCGTCGGCGTCCGGCGCCTCCACCATGACCGTCCGCTGCTCCTCGTACTTGAGGTCGGAGTCCAGCAGACCCATCGCCGAGGTGATCCCGGGGTGCGGCGGCACGATGACCCGCGGGATCGACAGCTCGCGCGCGATGTCGGCCCCGTAGAGCGGCCCGCCGCCGCCGAACGCGACGAGGCTGAAGTCGCGCGGGTCGAAGCCCTTCTGCACGCTGTTGACGCTGATCGCGTTGACCATGTTCTGCGTGAGGATCTGGGTGATGCCGAGCGCGGCGCTCGTCGACGTCGAGGCCGAGGCGCTCGCCGAGGGAGGCGACCGCGACGCGCGCGCCGTCGACGTCGAGCTCGAGATCGCCGGCGAGGCGCGCCGCCGCGGCGCATGCGCCCGAGCACCGCCTGCGCGTCCGTGGCCGCCGGCTCGGTACCGCCGCGGCCATAGCAGACCGGACCCGGATCGGCACCCGCGCTGCTGCGGTCCCGACCCGCAGCAGCCCGCCCGCGTCGACGCGGGCCAGCGAGCCGCCGCCCGCGCCGATCGTGTCGAGGTCGACCATCGGGATCATCACCTCGTAGCCGCCGAGGTTCGTGTCGTAGAGGTGCTTCATCCGCACCACCGCGTCCGGGGCGACGCCGATGTCCGCGGACGTCCCGCCCACGTCGAGCGTGATGACGCTGCGGTAGCCGGCGGACCGTGCGGCGGCGATGCCGCCCACGATCCCCGCGACGGGGCCGGACATCAGCAGCTGCGTCGGCCGCGAGACGGCGCCGTCGATCGTCAGCGTCCCGCCGTTGGACGCCATGAGATGGAAGTCGGTGTCCGGCGCGACGTCGCGCAGCGCCGTGTGCATGTTGCGCAGATAGCGGCTGGTCTTGGGGCCGATGTACGCGTCGAGCGCCGTCGTCGAGAACCGCTCGTACTCGCGATGCTGGGGGACGACCTCGTGGCTGATCGACAGGTGGACGCCGGGCAGCTCCTCCTCGAGGATCTCCTTGACGCGACGCTCGTGCTGGGGGTTGAGGAACGAGAACAGGAAGCAGACGGCGACCGCCTCGACCTGCGCCTCGCGCAGCTCGGCAGCCGCGGCGCGCACCTCGCCCTCGTCCAGCGGCACGTCGACGTCTCCCGGCGGGACGACGCGCTCGGAGACGACGTGGCGGTTGCGGCGGGCGACCAGCGTCGGCTCGCGCCACGGGAGGTCCTGGTAGATCGAGAACGTCTTCGGCCGCCGGTGGCGCCCGATGTAGATGATGTCGCGGAACCCCCGGGTGGTGATCATCCCGGTGGTCGACCCGTTGCGCTCCAGGACGATGTTCGTCGCGACGGTCGTCCCGTGCAGCAGCTGGGCGACGTCGGAGGGCACCACGCCGCCGAGCTCGCAGAGCTCGCGCAGGCCGATCATCGTGGCCTCCGACGGATCGCTCGGCGTGCTCGCGATCTTGTGCACGACCACCGAGCCCGTCTCGTCGTCGACGAGCATGAGGTCGGTGAACGTGCCACCGACGTCGACCCCGACCCTCAGCACTAGGCGGCCGATCCCGCCGCGACGCGCGCCTCCAGGCGCGCGAGGACATCGTCGGTGGACATGACGCTCGCGTAGAGCCGCTGCAGCGTGAGCACCGCGTTGTCGTGGTACTCCTGCGCGTCGGTGCCCGTCGCGTCCTCGACCAGGACGCAGCCGAAGCCCTTGTCCGACGCGTCGCGCAGCGTGCTCTCGACGCACATGTTCGTCGAGACGCCCGTGAAGAGCAGGTCCTTGACGCCGTAGGTCCGCAGGATGAGCTCGATCGGGCTCGAGGTGAACGCACCGGGCGTGATCTTGTTGATCACACGCTCGGTCGGGCGGACGTCGAGCACGTCGAGGAGATCGTGCTCGCGCAGGCCCTTGCGGTTGCGCGTCGACTTGCACAGCTCGTACATCTGCGGCGACAGGTCGCTGTAGTCCTCGACCTCCGAGCCGTACGTGAGGAACACGCGGCGCATGTCGTTCGCCCGCGCCCATTCCAGGAGCCGCAGCGTGTTGGGCAGGACGAAGTTGTCGATGCGGTCGTAGCGGTAGTCCGCCTCGTGCGCGCGACCCTCGGCCGCCATGTTCTGCCCGAGCCCGTGCTCGCGCGAGCCCGTCGCGTACTGGAGGTCGACGACGACGACGCACGTCGTCGCCGGGTCGAGCTGCACGTCGCGGGTGTACACGGACACGTAGTCGTCGGGGGATCGGATCTCATCGCTCACGGGACGAGCACCACCTTTCCTGTCTGCTTGCGACCTTCGATGATGCGGTGGGCCTCCGCCGCGTCTGCGAGCGGGATGGCCGCGTGGACGTCGGGGGCCAGCTTGCCCTCGCCCATGAGGCGCATGGTGAGCTGCATCTCGGCCGGCGTGCCGATGCGCGAGCCGATCACCTGCCACTCGTTGCGGAAGAGCTCGATGAGGTCGAGCTCGGGGGTCTCTCCGGCGTGGCCGCCGCAGGTGACGAGCCGGCCGTCCTTGCGCAGCGCGCGCAGGCTGTCCATGAACTTGTCGCCGCCCACGTGCTCGATGAAGACGTCGGCGCCCTCGCCGTCGGTCATCTCCAGGACGCGCTCGGCGATCGAGTCCTCGTTGTAGTTGATCGTCTCGTCCGCCCCCAGCTCGCGTGCCCGCGCGAGCTTGTGGTCGGCGCCGGCGGTCGCGATCACCCGCGCGCCGTTCAGCCGTGCGACCTGGATCGCCGCGTGTCCGATGCCGCTGCCCGCGGCCTGGACGACGACCGTCTCGCCCGGCCGCAGCCGCGCCCGCGTGACGATCATGTGCCAGGCGGTCGTGAACACGACCTGCCCCGCGGCGGCCATCTCGGCGGTGACGCCCTCGGGCAGGAGGTGCGTCGCGTGCGCGGGGGCGATGACCTGCTCGGCGTAGCCGCCGGGGAACTGCACGCTCATCATGCGCGCATCGAGGCACAGGTTCGGCTGGCCGGCGCGGCAGTACCGGCACTTCCCGCACTCGACCTCGTGCTGCGGCCAGACGCCGTCCCCGACCGAGAGGTGCTCGACGCCCTCCCCGACGGCGTCGACCATCCCGGCGAACTCGACGCCGAGCTGGTGCGGCATGGGCAGCGGCCAGCGCGACACGCCGGCGCGCAGATCGACGTCGAAGTGGTTGACACCGCAGGCCTCGACCCGCACCCGGACCTCACCCGGACCGGGCTCGGGAACGTCGACGTCCTCGTAGCGCAGGACATCGACCGGCCCGTGCTCGTGGTAGCGAACAGCCTTCACATCGATCCTCTCGTTCGTCAGAACCCGGATTCCGTACGCGCCTGGCGGGCCAGCAGTCCCTCGACGAGCACGTCGCGGCCGAGCTCGATGTGGCGCCGCCATGCCGCCTCGGCCCCGGCGGCATCGCGCGCGGCGAGCAGCTCGAGCAGCCGGCCGTGCTCGACGGCCGAGCGCCGCTTCTCCCCGGGCCCGTACCAGAGGTACGCCTTGTAGATGAGCGGCGTCTGCCCGACGCTGTCCACGCTGCGCTCCAGCGGCGCCGAGCGTGCGGCACGCACGACGAGCAGGTGGAAGTGCTGGTTGAGGCGCGCGGGCTCGCGCCGGCGCTCGATCTCGTCGTCGTGCTCGGCCGCGACCGCCGCGGCGATCCCCTCCTGCACCGCGCGCAACTCGACGATCTCGTGATCGGTGATGCGCTCGGCGGCGCAGGCGCGCCGCGTAGCTCTCGAGGTGTGCACGGAGGTCGTAGACGTCGCGCACCTCCTCGGGGGTGAACGTCCGGACGGCCATGCTGCGTCCCGAGCGCACCACGAGGTTCTCACGCTCCAGCTTGCCCAGCGCCTCCCGGATCGGGGTGCGGCTGACCTCGAGCTCGCTCGCGAGGCGCTGCTCGATGATGCGCTCGCCCGGTCGCAGCGTGCCGTCGAGGATCGAGCGGCGGATGGCGCGGAGCGCCCCATCGCTGGTGGACGCCACGTCGGGCGCGCTCAAGATGTCGGTCGGCTCAACCACCACAGGTCTTGCATGCCATTGCATGCAGAGTCGTATCCTACGCGGCTCGTGCGCATCGCGGTGCTCTGGGTCCTGGCCATCGTGCCGCAGGCGTTCGGCTTCTGGCTCGTCGCAGGCGACGTCGCCGGCGTCACGGCCGACGAGCGGCGGACCTTCCTGCTCGCCGGGCTGCTCACGCTGGCGCTGGCGACGCTCGCGCAGGTCGCGTTCGGCTACCGGCTCGCCCTCTACGAGGGCCCGGCAGCCGGGTATCTCGCCTCGGTCATCGTCGTCGCGAGCGGTGGCCATGACCTCGCGGAGATCACCGGTGGCATGCTCGTCGCCGGGGTCACGGTCATCCTGCTCGGGCTGGCGCGGTTCGACCGACTGCTGCTCCGCGTGTTCACGCCGCTCACGGGCATGGTGTTCGTCCTCGTCGTCACCGTCGCCGTGATGCCGACCACGCTGGAGCGCGCCGTCGGCGTCAGCCCGGGCGCGCCGCGCGGGACGACCGCCGGATGGATCGCGTCCGCGGCGACGCTCGCCGTCGCGCTCGATGCTCCAGCGCCGCGGTGCGCTGCGGCCGTACGCGCTGCTCGGCGCGCTGCTGGCGGGAACGGCGGCCGCGTTCCTGATCACCGGCCTGCCGCACGCCGATCTCAGCGGCGGCATCGCGGCGCCACCGCTGTTCCCCTGGGGAGCGCCGCAGCTCGATATCGCCGTCGCGCTCCCGTTCATCATCGGCGCGCTGATCGTCGCCTTCAACACCGTCGCGGCGGTCGAGATCGCGTCGGCCGCGACGGCCGCGCCGGCAAGCCCGCGCAGGTCGTCGCGCGCCCTCGCGGTCCACGGCGGGGCCCAGGTCGGGGGCGCGATGCTCGGCAACGTCCTCGGGACCGTCGGCCGGCTCGACTCGCTGCCGATCGCCGGGCTGCTCGGCACCCATCGGCGCGCACCGCTCGCGCTCGCGGCGCTGATGATCTTCGCCCTCGCGTTCGTCGGACCCTTCCTGGGCCTCGTCGCAGCGGTGCCGCTCCAGGTGTCGGCCACGCTGCTCGCGTTCATGCTCGGCACGATGATCGTGACGACGACACGACGGCTGTGGCCGCTCGGCCGACCGGCCCGCATCATCGCCGCCGCCGCGCTCGTCCCGGCGCTCATGTGGGCGCCGCTGCAGGACTCGCTGTCCGCGACGGCCCAGCTCGTCGGCAACCCGATGCTGTGGGGGGTCGCGATCGGGCTGACCCTCGAGTGGGCGTTCGCCCGAAGGCAGCTCGTGTGACCACGCGCAGCACCACTCCCGCTCCCTGGCTGCCGTATCTGCTGCTCGTCGTCACGGTGTTCTTCTGGGGCACGGCCTTCCGCGCGACCGCGATCGGAGCCGAACACGCCTCGCCGGTCGTGTTCTCCATGCTGCGCGCACTCCCCGCGGGCGCGCTGCTGCTCCTGGTCGTCGTCCTCACCCGCGGACAGCTCCCGCGCGGCCGCCCGCTCGCCATGGCGGCGCTGTCGGGGCTGCTCATGGTCACGCTGACCTTCGAGGGGATCGCCGAGGGCACGAAGCTCGCCGGCGCCGGGAACGCCGCGGTGCTGGTGAACACGACGCCGTTCTTCGTGCTCGTCTTCGGGCGCGCGTTCCTCGGCGAGCGCATCGCGAGCATCGGCGTCGTCGGCCTCGTGACCGCGTTCGTCGGCGTCGTCACCATGATCTCCTCGCAGATCGGCGGCGAGGCCGACACGGCCGATCTCATCGTCGGAATGAGCATCGCGCTCCTGGCCGGCGCGGGCTTCGGCGTCGGCACGCTGCTCGTGAAGGCGACGACGACACGGTTCCCGGCGACCGACCTGGTCGGCTTCACCGCCGCGCAGCACCTCATCGGCGGGCTCGCGCTCATCCCGCTGGCGCTCGCCTACGGTGACGTCGCCGCCACGACGTGGAGCTCGAGCGAGCTGTGGGCGTCGATCGCGTGGGTGTCGATCGGCAGTTCCGCGATCGCGTCGCTGGCCTACTTCACCGCGCTGCGCTGCATCCCCGCGACCCGTGCGAGCGCGTGGCAGTTCCTGGCGCCCGTGGTCGCCGTGGCGGTCGAGGTCGGGCGCGGCAACGCCCCGGAGGCGATCGTCCTCGGTGGCATGGCGCTGGTGATCCTGGGTGTCGCGGTGGTCACCGCGGCGCCCGCCCGCGGCGCCCGCCTACCAGCGGCCCGCTAGAGGTCGAGACCGGGCTCGCCTGCGGTCCAGCCGCCGTCCACGGGGAGCACGTGCCCCGTGATGAGCGACGCCGCGTCGGTGCAGAGGTAGACAGCCGCGCCCGCGATGTCGCGAGGCTGGCCGATGCGCCCGAGCGGGATGCGCCTGACTGACGCGTCGTGCACCTGCTGGATCTGCAGCATCGGCTCGGCCATCGGAGTCCACACGAACGTCGGCGCGATCGCGTTCACGCGGATGCCGTGTGGCGCCCAGTCGATCGCCTGGCTGCGCGTCATCGCGGCGACCGCGCCCTTCGTCGCGGTGTACACGACCTGGTGGGGCAGCGACAGGAGCGCCGCCTGGGACGCGATGTTCACGATCGAGCCGCTGCCGCGTGGCCGCATGTCGCGAAACGCAGCCTGCGCGCAGAAGAGGCCGCCCTTCACGTTCACCCGCCACAGGCGATCGAGGTCGGCCTCCGTCGCCTCTTCGACCGGGACGTTGTCACTGATGACGGCGGCGCAGTTCACGAGGCCGTCGACGCGTCCCAGCTCGGCGACGACCCGGTCGAATGCGGCGAAGACCGCGTCGCGGTCGCCGACGTCCACTCCGACCGCCAGCGCCCGACGATCCTCTGCCTCGATGAGCCCGACCGTGTCAGCCGCCGCCCCCTCGTCGAGGTCGAGCACGGCCACGTCCGCCCCGGCGCCCGCCGCGGCGACCGCGACGCCCTGTCCGATCCCCTGGGCGCCGCCGGTCACGACGACCACCTGACCCTCGAGGCTGAACGAGATCTTGAAGTCTGACATCGGGCTCCTCTCTTCCCTTGCCGCGGCACACGTGCCGTGATCCGCCCTTATATCCACCGAATGGCCGAAGGTCCAACATCGTTTGCCTCTGGTACAACCCGTCGATGGTCGAGGCTGGGCAGCAGGGGAGACTCGCGGGCAAGCGGACCGTCGTGACCGGCGCAGCGTCCGGCATCGGGCGCGCGATCACCGGGCGCTTCGTGCAGGAGGGCGCCCGCGCCGTCGTGCTCGACGTCGACGGCGCCGCCCTCGCGGACCTGGAGACGAGCATCGGGGAGGGGGTCGACGGTCGCACCACGGTCGACGTGACCGACGGGCCCGCCGTCGACGCGGCGATCGGCGCCGCGGCGGAGCTCATGGGCGGCATCGACGTCGTCGTCAACAACGCCGGGATCCCGATGGTCGGCACCGTGCGCGACCTGACCGACGACGCATGGGACCGGGTGCTCGACGTCGACCTCAAGTCGGTCTTCCTCGTCTCGCGGGCCGCGTGGCCGCACATGGAGACGGCGGGCGGCGGCGCGATCGTGAACACGGCGTCGATCGCGGGCATGGTCGGCACGCCGGGCCAGGCCGCATACGCGACGGCCAAGGCCGGCGTCGTGATGCTCACCAAGTGCATGGCGCTCGACGGCGCCGAGGCGGGGATCCGGGTGAACGCCGTGTCCCCGGGCTTCGTCGCGACGCCGATGCTCGAGCGCTGGCTCGCCGCCCAGGACGACCCCGCCGGCGCCAGGGCGCAGGTCACGGCGATGCATCCGCTCGGTACGCTCGGCGCGCCGCGCGACATCGCGGACGCGTTCGTGTACCTCGCCTCCGACGAGGCTCGCTGGGTCACGGGCACCACGCTCACCGTCGACGGCGGCTTCGGCGCCACCTCCCACCCATCTTGACCACTCCCCATCGCATCGCGGTCATCCCGGCCGACGGCATCGGCCCCGAGGTCATCCCCGAGGCCCTCGCCTGCCTGGAGGCGGCCGCCGGCGCCCACGGCGTCGCGCTCGAGACGGTGACGTTCGACTGGGGCTCGGAACGCTACCTCGCCGAGGGGGCGATGATGCCCGCCGACGGGCCCGAGCAGCTCGCGGCGTTCGACGCGATCCTCCTCGGACCGGTGGGCGACCCTCGGATCCCGGACACGGTCACCGGCTGGGGGCTCATCCTCTCCCTGCGCCAGATCTTCGACCAGTACGTGAACCTGCGGCCCGCGCGGCTGCTGCCCGGCGTGCACAGCCCGCTCGGAGGCGTCACGCCCGACGACGTCGACATCGTGTTCGTCCGCGAGAACACCGAGGGCGAGTACGCGGGCGCGGGCGGCCGCGTCCACGGCGGTCACCCGACCGAGCTCGCCGTGGAGACGTCCGTGTTCACCCGCGACGGGATCGAGCGGATCGTCCGCCACGCCTTCGAGCACGCGCGCGACCACGGCCGCCGGCACGTCACGAGCGCGACGAAGTCCAACGCGCTGCGTCACGGGATGCCGCTGTGGGACGCCGTGTTCGACGAGGTCGCGGCGGAGTTCCCGCAGATCACGACCGACAGCTGCCTCGTCGACGCGCTCGTCGCGCGGGTGGTGCGCGATCCCGCCTCGCTCGACGTCGTGGTGGCGAGCAACCTCTTCGGCGACATCCTCACCGACCTCGGCGCGGCCATCGCCGGGAGCCTGGGCATCGCGCCGAGCGCCAACCTCGACCCGACCCGCCGCCACCCCAGCCTGTTCCAGGCGATCCACGGATCGGCGCCGGACATCGCGGGCCGCGGCATCGCCAATCCGGTGGCCGAGATCTGGTCCGCCGCGATGCTGCTCGACTTCCTCGGCGAAGCCGAGGCGGGCGCGGAGCTGCTTCGGGCCGTCGAGACGACCGTCGCGGACCCGTCGACCCGCACGCCCGACCTGGGCGGGACGGCGACGACCGCCGAGGCGGGCGCCGCGGTCCGCGCGGCGCTCTAGTTGTCGAACACGTCGAGCGGCAGCGCTGCCGACACGAGCGGGTTCGGGACGTTGACGACCTCGCTGATGCGCAGGTCCGCGGCGACACTCGCGAGCACGTAGGCGGCTTCGGGCGTCAGGCCGTGCTCGACCGCGATCCAGTCCACGAGCTCCGACAGCGCGTTGCGCGCCGCCAGTCGCACGTCCATATCGGCGTTGCCGCCGTCGGCGCGGACCGGGATCCCTGTGGTCGCGAACCAGCGCCGGGACTCGGGCCGCGACGGCTCGAGGTACTCGTAAGCGGGCATGGCGCTCCGGAAGCCCGGCTCGCCGGCGCCGCGCAGCGTGACGCGCACCCGCGCCGTGGCGGCAACCTCGATCGCGGTCCCGCACGACTCCCCGTCGCCCTGCGCGAAGTGCGCGTCCCCGAGCGAGAGCAGCGCCCCGTCGACGTGGACGGGGAGGTGCAGCCTGCTCCCGGCCGAGAGCTGGCGGATGTCCAGGTTGCCGCCGTTCTCGCGCGGCGGGATGGTGCGCAGTCCCTCCCGGCCGATTCCGCCACCGGGCACCGCGCCGCGTGCATCGGGCGGCAGCGCAGCCGCGCCCAATGCCGCCTCGCGTATAGCCGCGCGCGCCAGCAGCTCCTCGGACGGCGCCACCGCAACCGCCCCGAGGAACGGACGCCCGGCGACCGCGACGCCGGGCAGCTGCGCCGAGCGAGCCACGCCGTCGGCGATGTCCCAGCGGACGATCAGCGGCTCGCGGAACCGGTCTGCCAGCAGCCCGAATCCCGGGATGACCGCCGTCGTGCCGACCGGACCGCAGTCCAGCGCGAGGAGCTCGACGACGAGCACGTCGCCGGGCTGGGCGCCGCGGACCGCGACGGGCCCGGTCAGCGGGTGGTTGGCGCCCAGATCGACGTCGTGCAGCGCCGCGGCGGAGGCCGCCCGGAGCAGCTCGCCGTCCATGCCGTCGCGGAGGTCCGCCACGAGCTCGTCGCCGGGGTCGATCGTGGCGACGGGCGGCACCGCCGGGTGCAGCCGGTTGTGGCTCGGACCAGGATCGTCCACGAGGATCGAGACATCGCGGTCGAGTCGCAGCTCGACCGTCATGCCAGCAGCGTGCCGATGTCGTCGGCCGCCCGCCGCGCCCGGCCCAGCTCGAGCGGCGCCCACACGCGCGTCCCACCCAGGACGTGGACGGAGATGATGCCCACGAGGCGATCCCGATCGCGGACCGCCGTCACGACCTGCGCCGAGAGCCCGCCGTACGCGGCGAGCATCGCGTGGAAGGCGGGGTCGTCGCTCGCAGCCGGGCAGTCCTCCTGCACGACCTGGGCGACGCCGGAGAGCAGCGCCTCCACGACCGGCTGCCCGCGGAGCACGACGGTGCGCTCGCCGACGAGCGTCCCTGTGCCCTCGCCGAGCGACTCGTGGACGACCGGGAAGGTCTCGCCCGGGACGTCCAGGCGGAGGGTGCAGCGATCGGCGTTCAAGGCCGCGCGAAGGTCGTCGAGGATGCGCTGCATGCGAATGTCAAACATACGCCCATTCGCACGTTACGATGCGCCGCGTGATCAGCCTGGGAGTGGACATCGGCGGCACGAACACGGACATCGCGCTCGGCGGCCTGGAGCAGGGAGTCATCATCCACAAGCTCCCGTCGACGACCGACGACCCGGCCCGGGGCACGGTGCAGGGCACGCGCGAGGTCTGCGCGATCGCCGGGATCGACCCGTCCGACATCGGCCTTGTGCTGCACGGGACGACCGTCGCGACGAACGCACTGCTCGAGCACGACGGCGGCCGCGCGGGGATGCTCACGACCGAGGGCTTCCGCGACATCATCCACATCGGGCGCCATCAGCGGCCGCACAACTTCTCGCTGATGCAGGACATCCCCTTCCAGCGCTGGCCGCTGGTCGAGCGCAAGTACCGCAAGACCGTCCCCGAGCGCGTGATCCCGCCTGGCGAGATCACCACGCCGCTCGACGAGGAGCGCTGCGTCGAGGCGATCCTCGAGCTCAAGGCGGCGGGGATCGAGTCGATCTGCGTCTGCTTCCTGTTCGCGTTCCTGGACCCGAGCCACGAAGTGCGCGCCGGCGAGCTCATCGCCGAGCACCACCCGGACGCGGAGGTCTCGCTGTCGCACGAGGTCGTCGCCCAGTTCCGCGAGTTCGAGCGGTTCACCACCACGGCCGCGAACGCCTATCTCAAGCCGAAGACGCGCCGGTACCTCGACCGGCTCGCCGAGGGCTGGCGGGACGCGGGCGTGAGCTGCCCGATCCTCGTCATGCAGTCCAACGGCGGCGTCGCCGAGATCGGCCAGGCCTCCCACCACGCGGTGAACCTCCTGCTGTCGGGCCCCGCCGCGGGCGTCATCGCCGGGCGCCACGTCGGCAGCGTCAACGGGCACGAGAACCTCATCACGCTGGACATCGGCGGCACGTCCGCGGACATCAGCGTGATCCCGGGGCGCCTACTGGAGATGGACGCACGGGACAGCCGGATCGGCGGCTACCCGATCCTCACGCCGAAGCTCGACGTCACCGCGATCGGCGCGGGCGGCGGCTCGATCGCGTGGCGGGACCGCGGCGGCGCGTTCAACGTCGGACCGCGCAGCGCGGGCGCGATGCCGGGGCCCGCGTGCTACGGCCGCGGCGGCACCGACCCGACCGTCACCGACGCGCACGTCGTGCTGGGCCGCATCGACCCGGACCGGTTCCTGGACGGGCGCCTCCCGCTCGATGCGGGCGCCGCGCGCGACGCCGTCGAGCGGATCGGCGTCGAGTTCGGACTCGGCGTGGAGGACGCGGCGCTGGCGATCCTCGCGATCGTCAACGCGAACATGGTCCGAGAGGTCCGCATCCACTCCGTGCGCCGCGGCTACGACCCGCGCGAGTGCGCGCTCGTCGCGTTCGGCGGCGCCGGCCCGCTGCATGCGTGCGAGGTCGCCGAACAGCTCGAGGTGCCGGTGATCCTGCTGCCCCCGGCGCCCGGCATCACCTCGGCGATGGGCCTCCTCGCCACCGACCTGAAGTACGACACCGTCCGCACCGTCGGCGTCATGCTCGCCGACGCCGACCGTGAGGCGCTCGACCTGGCGTTCACGGAGATGGAGCGCGGCCTGCGCGCGCGCTTCGCCGCAGGCGACGATCCGCTCCTGCACCGGGAGGCGGCCTGCCGCTACGCCGGCCAGGGCTACGAGCTGGCGGTGGACTGCGACGTCCTTGGCGAGGACTGGCGCGAGCTCCTCGGGACGAGCTTCCACGACAGGCACCGTCGCGAGTACGGCTTCGACTTCCCGGGCGACCCGGTCGAGATCATCAACCTCCGCGTCACCGCCACGGGCGCGATCCCCGCCAGGCCGCACACCTCGGTCCCGGCCGGCGACGGCGACCCGCGCGCCGCGGTGACCGGCACCCGCAGCGTCGTCTTCGGCGCAGGCGACGGGCACGCGGAGCACGTCGTGACGACGCACGACCGTGCACTCCTGCGTGCGGGGGACGTGCTGCCCGGGCCCGCGATCGTGCACGAGATGGACTCGACCGTCGTGATCTCGCCCGGATGGGACGGCGTGGTGGCGCCCGACGGGACCATCCGACTCGAGGCGGCCCGATGAGTGAGATCAGGATCGACCCGGTCCTCCTGCAGATCGTCGGCGGCGAGCTGGACTCGATCGCCAAGGAGATGGCGCACCAGCTCATCCGCAGCGCGCGCTCCGCGCTCATCCGCGAGTCCGAGGACATGGGCGCCGCGCTGCTGAACACGCGCTGCGAGGAGATCGCCGAGTCCGACAACACGCCGCTGCACGTCGGCTCGCTCGTGGCCTACACGCAGGGGATGATGGAGACGGTCACCGAGCGCGGGATCGAGCTGCGCCCGGGCGACGTGCTCCTGCACAACCACCCGTACAAGGGCGCGAGCCACACGCCGGACATCGCCGTCATCGCGCCGGTCTTCCACGAGGGCGAGCTCATCGGGTTCTCCGGGAACACCGCGCATCACCTCGACATCGGCGGCGCGTTCCCCGGCGCGGCGATCGACCTCATCGACATGTACGCGGAGGGGACGATCTTCAACGCGACCTTCATGGTCCGCGAGGGCGTCCGCGACGACAACATGTGGCACCTCTTCACCGACAACACGCGCGTGCCGCGCGAGGTGATGGGGGACCTGGCATGCCAGATCGCCTCCGCCCAGCACGGCGTGCGGCGGCTGCAGGAGCTGGTGGAGAAGCACTCGTGGCCGGTCGTGCGTGCCTACTCGGATGCGCTCATCGACTACGCCGAGCGGATGATCCGCACGGAGATCGCGAAGATCCCCGACGGCACCTACCACGCGGAGGGCTGGCTCGACGACGACGGGGTGACCCGCGACGTCCCCGAGCGCCTGCACGTCGCCGTGATCGTCGACGGCGAGAACGTCACCGTCGACCTCACCGACACGCCGCCCCAGCGCCCCAACTCGCTGAACACACCGTACGGGGGCTCCACCCTCGTCGCCGTGTACAGCCTGTTCCGCACGCTGCTGCTCGACACGTTCCTGACCGACGCCTACGTGCCGGCCAACTCGGGCGGCTTCCGCCCGATCTCGGTCGTGGCGCCCGAGGGCTGCATGTTCAACCCGCGCTTCCCCGCGGCGACGCAGATCCGCTTCACCCCGGCCAACCGGGTCGCCGACCTCATCCTGCAGGCGCTCGCGCCGGTCATGCCCGACCGCACGAGCGCCGGCAACTCGGCCCAGCTCAACGGCATGTACATGAGCGGGACCCATGCCGACGGCAGCTACTGGATCACCGTCGAGGTGGACGAGGGCTCCTACGGCGGCCGCCCGGGCAAGGACGGGATGGACGCGGTCGACTGCCTCTCGGCCAACATCCGCAACCAGCCGATCGAGGACCTCGAGATGCACCTGCCGTTCCGCTTCCACCGCTACGAGCTCATCGAGCGCGAGTTCGGGCACGGTCGCTGGCGCGGCGGCACGAGCGCGGTCCGCGACTACGCCTGGCTCACCGGCGGGATGATCTCCACCGAGTCCGAGCGCCACGCCGACGTCGACCCGCCGCCGGGTGTCTTCGGCGGCACGCCGGGGCGTCCCGGCCGCTTCTGGCACCACCGCACGGACGGGACGCGGGAGCGCATGCACTCCAAGGTCAACGCCTACCGGTTCGCCCCCGGCGACCGGCTCGTCATCGAGGGCGTGACGAGCGGCGGCTTCGGCGACCCGCTCGACCGCGAGCCCGAGCGCGTGCTGAGCGACTGCCTCGACGAGCTGATCTCGGTCGAGCAGGCCAGGGACATCTACGGCGTCGTCATCGAGGCCGGTGCGCTCGATGACGACGCGACGGAAGGGCTCCGCGCGCGCATGCGCGACGGAGGGAGCAAGGGAGAGGGGAGCCGCTGATGCCGTTCGCCGACGTCGGAGACGTCTCGCTGTACTACGAGTTCACCGGGCCAGAGGACAAGCCGCTCATCCTGCAGTTCGGGGGATCGCTGTTCGGGCGCGCGAACTTCGACTCCGTCAACGACGGGTTCCGGGAGAACTTCCGGCTGCTGAGCTACGACGCGTCCGGCTACGGACGCTCGACGCAGCCGCTGACGAGCTACTCCGTGGAGGGGTGGGCCGACGAGGCTGCGGGCCTCCTGGATGCGCTGGGTATCGGCCGCGTCCTCACCCACGGGACGTCGATGGGGGGCATGGTCGGGATCGCGTTCACGGCCAAGTACCCCGAGCACGTCATCGCGTCCTGCGCGGACTGCGGGATGGTCCGCTGCGACACCTACCGGCGCCTCCTGTTCCGCAACTGGCGCCAGCAGTGCGAGGCGCTGCCGATGGACGACTTCTGCGACCTCCTGACGATCCAGGCCGTCGGCGCGGACTTCGTGGAGGAGCATCCCGAGGTCTTCGACGCGGTCAAGCGCATCGTCAACGCGAACTCGCCCTACACGGTGCGCCAGGCGTGCCTGGCGATGGAGACGATGGACCTGGAGCCGCTCGTCGACGGGATCCGCCGCCCCCTGCTGCTGACGAACGGCAGCAAGGACATCATGACCCCTTCGCGGCTGGCGCCGTCTGGCTTCAGCGCCGCGCAGGTCGCCGAGCGCGTACCGGACTGGGCGCGCCTGCACGAGTTCCCCGACATCGGCCACGCCGACCTCCTGGAGATCCCGGACGAGGCGGTGCGCGTCGTGACGGCCTTCTTCGAAGAGATCCTCGCCGGTGAGGAGGACGGCGCCGGCGTCCACGCCGCGGTCGCGGCGTAGCGCCGGCGGCACGCGGGTGCTCCTACGCCGCGCCCGCGTGCTTCCGGAAGAACGCCGACACGGCCTGTGCGTGGTCGGCGGTCGAGTCGAAGATCGTCGAGTGGTTGCCGCCCCTGACGACGTACGTCTCGCCGTTGGGGAGATTGTCGGCGATCCACTGCTGACCGGCGCCGTCGGGGCCCTGGTCCCACGGCGTCATGACGTCCTCGTCCCCGCCGATGACGAGCGCCGGGGACGTGATCTTGCGGACCCAGTCGCGGTTGTCCATCGCGTTCATGGACTCGCACGCCTGGATCATCACGCGGTCCTCGTTGGCGTCGCGGAGGATCTGCTGGATGACGTCGACCCCGGCCTGGCCCTCGGGCGTGGCCATGTAGCCGCGCGACAGGCACTGCCAGGCGATGAGCTCGGCCAGGATGCGGCTGCCGCATCCCTCGAGCTTGATCAGGTCGATCCAGTTCTTGAAGACGAGTCGCCCGGAGAAGCCGAGCTTGGCGGCGGCGCAGTTGATCACGACGGACTGCACCCGGTCGGGGTACTTGCCGGCGACGATCGTCGCGACCATGCCGCCCATCGACGTGCCGTGGATGTGCGCCTTGTCGATGCCGAGCACGTCGAGCATCCCGATCGCATCGTCGGCCCAGAGCTCGAGGTCGTAGTCCTGCTCGGGCTTCTCGGACTGCCCGTAGCCCCGCTGGTCGTAGTCGATGCAGCGGAACTCCTCGGCGAGGATCGGCGTGATCGGACCGAAGTTGAAGTGCCCGAACCCGGAGCCGTGGATCTGCAGGACGGGCTCGCCGTCTCCGGAGATCTCGTACCAGAGCCGCGCCCCGCGGACCTCGATGTGATCGTCCGCCATCGTGCCTCCCCTCGTGGAACAACCGCTGCCGGACAGTATATGTCCGACATCCGCCCTCCCGCGTGCTCGATGATGACCACGACGAGGGTCGCGATGGGTCCGTGGCAGCTTCTCGCAGCGGCGTTCGCGGCTCAGGCGGCGATCTCGTTCGTCGAGCTCGGCGTGCCCATCCTCGCGCCGTTCATCAAGGACGGGCTGGGGCTCAGCGCCTTCGCGCTCGGGGTGCTAGTCGGATCGCTGAACGTCGGCCGGTTCGCGGGCTCCGTCCCCGCAGGCCAGCTCGCGGACCGGCTGGGCGAGCGCCTCGTGCTCATCGCGAGCGGTCTCGGCCTGTGCGTGTTCGCCATCCTCGCGGCGGCCGCGACCTACTGGCCCATGCTCCTCGCGCTCGTCTTCGCCGGCGTCTTCAGCGGCGCCGCCACGCCCGCCGGTTCGCGCGTGGTCCTGGCCGCCTTCCCGCGCGAGTCGCGCGGACTGCCGATGGGGATCCGCCAGGCAGCGATCCCACTCGGCGGCCTCGCCGCCGCCGTCGCGCTCCCCCTGCTCGCGTCGGCGTGGGGATGGCGCTGGACGCTCGCGGCCGCGGCGCTCGTCCCCCTCGTCGGCACGGCGGTCATCGCAGCAGCGAGGATGCCGGCGGGTCGGCGGATCCGCGGCGGGCAGTCGCTCGCATCTGGCGCTCATCGCGCGGACGCCGAAGATCGCCTATGCCGGGATCTGGGCACTCGTGTTCGTCGGCGGCCAGTACGCGCTGCTGACCTACCTGGCCCTGTACCTCGAGGACGACCTCGGCGTCGACCGGACCGAGGCGTTCGCCGCCGTCGCGCTCGCGAACCTCAGCGGCGTCGCGGGGCGTCTCGCGTGGGGCTGGCTGAGCGACCGGGCGTTCGGAAGCCGGCGGCGACCCGGCCTTGTGCTGCTCTCGCTGCTGGGGATCCTCTCCACCGCACTGCTCGCCGGAGCGCCGCCGGGGGACGCGCTCCCCGTGGTGATGGTCGCCGCGGCGCTCGGCGGCTTCTGCCTCATCGGATGGCAGGGACTCTGGGTGACCATGGTCTCCGAGCTCGCGCCGGAGGGCAGCTCAGGGACCGCCGTCGGGTTCGCCCTGCTCTTCACGAACGCGGGCATCGTCCTCTGGCCGCCGCTCCTCGGGCTCACTGCCGACGTCACCGGCAGCTTCCGCTGGTCCTGGGCCCTGCTCGGCGCGGCGCTGGTCGCCGCGCTCTGGCCGTTGCGTCAGATCCGCTTCGCCGCCGATGTCCGACTTCCGCCTGCCGGCTAGAGGTCCGCGGCGGCGCAGGTGCCAGTCGGTCACCGACTGGTACGCGGCCGCCGCGCGCAGCAGCACGCCCTCCTCGAACGGGCGGCCGATCGAGCTGCATCGCGACCGGCATCCCCTCGACGAAGCCGATCGGGACCGAGAGCGCCGGCGTGCGCGACAGCACCCATGCGCCCGTGTACCGCGCCAGCACGCCGGTCATCGCCAGGGGCTCGCTCTCCGCTGCGGTCGGCGCGTGCCGTGCGGCGCTCGGGACCAGCAGGACATCGCAGCCCGAGAGCGCGTCGAGCACGCGGCGCCGCCAGGCCCGCTGCCACTCGCGTCCGCGTCCGTAGTGCGCGCCGCTGACGGACTCGCCGCGGCGCAGCCGGCGCAGGACGTCGTCGGCGAAGATCTCCGGGCTGTCGCGAAGACGCTCGCGATGGATCCACGCGGCCTCGGACAGAAGCAGCTCGGCGGTCCACTCGATCGCCTCGTCGAGTCCCGTGAGCTCGACCTCCACGAGCTCCACGCCCAGGCTCTCGAGCTGCGCCGCGGCCGCATCCAGGCGCGCCCGGAGATCGGCGTCGAGCTCGTCCAGCCAGGCGCCGAGCACGCCGACGCGCAGGCCGCGGACGCCCAGCTCCAGGCCACCGACGTAGTCGCCGACGGGGGTGTCGGACGTCACGGGCTCGTCGTGGTCGTAGCCCGCGATCACCTGCAGGATGGACGCGACGTCCTCGGCACGGCGCGCGAGCGGCCCGATCGTGTCGAAGGTCCAGGCCACCGGGATCGACCCACGGTTGCTGACGCGGCCGGCGGTCGGCCTCAGGCCGCAGCAGCCGTTGAGCGCAGCCGGGATCCGCACGGACCCGCCGGTGTCGGTGCCGAGGGTCGCGGCCGCGAGATCGGCGCCGATCGCCGCCCCCGAGCCTGCCGCTGGAGCCACCGCTGACCCGCGTCGGAGTCCCACGGGTTGTGGACGTCGCCGAAGTGGATGTTCTGGTTCGTCGCGCCGATCGCCCACTCCGACATGCTGAGCTTGCCGAGCAGCACCGCGCCCGCGTCGCGCAGGCGCGTGTAGACGGGGGCGTCCTCCTCCGCCACGACACCCGAGCGGTGGCTGGTCCCCGCCGTCATCTCCACGCCGCGGACCGCGATGTTGTCCTTCAGCGCGACGGGCACGCCGGCCAGCGGCCCGAGCGGCCGGCCGGCCCCCGCAGCGTCGTCGATCGCCCCCGCCTGCTCGAGTGCCAGCTCGCGCGTGACCGTCCGGTAGACGTTCAGCGCGGGGTCGAATGCGTCGATGCGATCGAGGTACGCGCGGGTGAGCTCGACCGCCGACAGCTCGCCCGCGGCCGACCGCGGCGGCCGTCTCGGCGATCGAGCGGTCCGGTGGCGGCGGCGCGGTCACGCGGCGTCGACCAGGGTCGCCGTCGCCTCGAGCTCCAGGAGCACGTCGTCACGCAGCGATCCCATCTCCACCACGGTGCTCTGCGCCATCACGTCGACCGGGAGCTGCGCCCCCAGAATGTCGCCCGGCGACATTCTGGCCAGCGAAGACGAAGTCTTCGCCGCGTCGCGGACGTAGAGGGTGATGCGCTGGACGCAGTGCATCGCCGAACCGGCCGAGCGGAGGGTCGCATCGAGGTCGGCCATCGCCGCCCGCAGGCCCTCCGCGCAGTCGGCGCCGTTGCCGGCGATGCCGTGGGCGAACACGTAGTTCCCCGCGCGGTGCACTCGGCCACCCACGGCGTCCATCGTCACGCCATCCCGAACTGCTCGTTCCCCGCCACCGACGCCGGCGGATGGTTGGGGAGGAGCCTGCCGCTTCCGCGATGGAACAGCTCGTCGAGCGAGCCCGACGGACCGCCGTTGCGCGCCGCACGCACCTCCGCCCGGCGGCGCTCGGTCGCCTCGACGTCGATCTCGAAGTCGCGCTCGTCGACGAAGACGACCCCGTATGCGTCGCGCGCCAGCGCGATCGTCGTGAAGTCGTCGAGCACGTCCTCGCGGACCATCGCGGGGTCGCGCTCGAGCGGGTCGCCGTAGCCGCCGCCGCTCGGCTCGCGGAACTCGATGTACTCGCCCGCCTTGAACTCGATGCCGGTCACCTTCGCCTCGAGGTACTCCTCGGCGGCGGTGCCCGGGTTCTTGTGCGTCGAGGCGACCAACCCGTCCCAGCCGCCGAAGATGCCGCGCGGCGGGTCGTACTGCCGGTCGCCCTCGCACGAGTACGTCCCGTCGACGAGGAAGCGATTGCGCCGGACGATCCCGATGCCGCCGCGCCACTTGCCCGGCGCCGCCGGCTCCGGGCGCAGCTCGTACTGGTCGCAGCGCACCGGGAAGCGCAGGTCGAGCTCCTCGATGGGGTTGTTGCGGGTGTTGGCCATGAGGTTGTCGACGGAGTCCATGGCGTCCTTGCCGTAGCGGCCGCCGTAGGAGCCCTCGTTGACCTCGAGGTACAGCCAGTACTCGCCGGTCTCCGGCACGAACCCCGAGTACGAGCAGAAGTGGATGCCCGCCGAGTTGCCCGCGGTCACCTGCTGGGGCAGCGTGTCGGCCAGAGCGAGGATCGTGTTGTCCACGACGCGCTGGACCTGACAGAACCGCGAGAAGCACGCGCGCGGGAAGTTGGGGTTGAAGATCGTCCCCTTCGGCGCGATCACCTTCACCGCCCGGAAGATCCCGTCGTTCTGCGGAACCGACTCGGGAAACGTGATCTCGTCGAGCAGCAGCGTGCGGACCGCGTAGTACGCGCCCACGAGCAGCGACCCCTCGAACGGCACGTTGTAGCCGGTCGGCACCTCCGCGGCCGACCCGGTGAGATCGATCGTGATGCCGTCGCCCTCGACGATCACCTTCGTCTCGACCCGCAGGCGCACCCCGCGGTTACGGGCGTCGTCGTCGAGCCAGGCGGTCGGCGCCGTGTACTCCCCG
Source organism: uncultured Solirubrobacterales bacterium (assembly GCA_963837655.1). Lineage (GTDB taxonomy): Bacteria > Actinomycetota > Thermoleophilia > Solirubrobacterales > Solirubrobacteraceae > CAVVSD01. Next base: position 3,815 of record CAWIOK010000004.1, on the reverse strand, counting down.
TCGGGGATCTTCGCGATCTGCTCGCGCAGCATCCTCTCCGAGTAGTCCATCCAACCGTACGCCGCGCTCATCGTCGTCTCGACGCCGTAGCGCTTCGTCAGCCTCAGGAACCGGTCGCGCCCGAGGTTGCAGGCGGCCATCATCGCCTGCATGTCGCCACGGTTCATCGTCTCGGTCCGGACGTTGTCGAAGATCATCCGGTCGACGTCGACGTTGAGCTCGCCCTCCTGGTACCAGCGCAGCGCGTTGTAGAGCTTGGCCTCCGCGTACACGTCGAACGCGTCCGCGTTGATCCCGGGGTACGAGCCGCCCACGTCGAGCACGTGCGCGGTCACCGCCGCGAACCCGAGCAGCTCGCCCTCGGCGAAGATCGGCACCGCCACCGCGACGTCGGGGCTGTGCGACGCCCCGAGGTACGGGTGGTTGTGGACGATGACGTCGCCCTCCTTGATCTCCCCCTTCAGGCGCTCCATGAAGCCGCGGATGTACCAGGGGAGCGAGCCGATGTGCATCGGCGTGGACTCCGACTCGCACAGCTCGCGCCCCTCGACGTCGAAGAGCCCGGCGCCGAGGTCCTCGGACTCGCGGATGATCGAGCTGTAGGACATGCGGAACAGGACGCCGGCCATCTCTGCGGCGACGGCGTGGAACGCACCGCCCAGCACGCGCATGGTGATCGGGTCGACGTCGACGCGATCGCGGGTGGGCGGGCCGGGGCTGCGGCCGACCTCGTAGTCGACGAATGCCATGGTGTCGCTCCTCTCGGCTGCCTACGAGCCCGCGACGGCGCCCGTGTTGATGAGGTCCGTCGCCCCGGCGCCGGCGTCGACGCGGATGACGATGTTCCCGAAGCGGTCGATCTCCGCGGTGAAGCCGGGCGGGACCACCGTGGTGGAGTCGTACTGGTTGATCACGGCGGGACCCTCGATGCGGTTGCCCGCCTTGAGCGCCTCGCGGGCGTAGAAGCGCGTGGCGACCTTGCGCAGCTCGCCCTGGACGGGGAACCACGCATCGCGCTCGTGGCGCAGCGCTGCGTCCGGGGAGGCGTCGCCCTTCTCGGCCTCCGGCAGCTCGAACGACGGGATGAGGCCCACGCCCCGCACGCGGACGTTCGGGATCTCGATGTCGGAGTCCTCGAAGCGCCGCGAGTACTCGCGCTCGTGCGCATCGTGGAACCGCGCGGCGACGGTCTCGGCCCACCCGTCGCCGTTCACGTCGCCCGCGACGTCGACGCGCAGCTCGTAGCCCTGGCCGAGGTACCGGCAGTCCGCGACACGCTGGATGACCCGGCGGTCCTCCGGGATGCCGTCCTCCTCCAGCTGCTGCAGTGCCTGCTCCTCCAGCTCGACGAACCGCGTCTCCAGCTCCTCGGCGTTCAGCGAGGACAGCCGCTGGTACGTCGTGGTGACGTACTCGTAGACCTCGTCGGTGACGAGCAGCCCGAGCGCCGCGGTGACCCCGGGGTACGGGGGCACGACGACGGCGGGCGTGCCGACCTCCACCGCGATGTGCGCCGCGAACGCCGGACCCGCGCCGCCCTCGGCCACGAGGGCGAAGTCGCGGGGGTCGAAGCCCTTGCGCACCGAGTTCTCCTCGATGGACTGCACCATGGAGTGGCTCGCGATCTGGACCGCGCCCATGGACGCCTCCTCGACGCTCATGCCCAGCGTCTCGGCGACCGGCTCGAACGCGCGTCGCGCCAGCTCGGGCTTCAGCGTCATCGCGCCGCCGAGGAAGTCCTCGGGCAGCAGCCATCCGAGGTTCACCATCGCGTCGGTCGACGTCGGATCCGTGCCCCCTCGGTCGTACGCGGCCGGCCCGGGCGCGGCGCCGGCCGAGCGCGGCCCGGACCGGAAGATACCGCCGGAGTCGACGTAGGCGATGGAGCCGCCGCCCGCCCCGATCGTGTCGACGTCGACCATGGGGATCATCGCCTGGTAGGGCCCCACGCGCGTGTCGAGCAGGTGCTTCATCCGCAGGGCCCCGCCCTGCGCGAGCCCGATGTCGGCCGAGGTGCCGCCGACGTCGAGCGTGATGACGCTGTCGAAGCCGGCCTGGCGCCCGACCCAGATGCCGCCGACGACGCCGGCGACCGGCCCGGACATGAGGAGGTTGACCGGGCGGGCGATCGCGCCCTGCGCCGTCGACACGCCGCTCGCCGACGTCATGAGGTGCAGGCCTGTGCGGACGTTCAGCGCGCGGAGCTCCTCCTCGAGGCGGCGCACGTAGGTGGCCACCTTGGGGCCGACGTACGCGTTGAGCGCCACGGTCGAGAAGCGCTCGTACTCGCGGTACTGCGGGAGCACCTCCGAGGAGACCGACAGGAACGCCTCGGGGAACTCCTCGCGGATGATCTCCGCGACGCGCTGCTCGTGCTCGGGCTTCAGGAACGAGAACAGGAAGCACACGGCGATCGCCTCGACGCCGGCCTCCTTGAGCTGGCGCACCCGCTCGCGCGCGATGTCCTCGTCGAGCGGGACGAGCACCTGGCCGTCGCCCGTGATGCGCTCGGGGACCGTCAACCGGTAGCGGCGCCTGGCGAGCGGATAGGCCTGCCACGGCAGGTCCTGGTAGTTCGAGAAGTTGACGGGCTTCTTGTGCCGGGCGATGTGGAGGATGTCCCGGTAGCCCTCGGTGGTGATCATCCCCACCTTGGCCCCGTTGTGCTCGATGACGATGTTGGTCGCGATCGTCGTCCCGTGGAACACCTGGTCGAGGTCGCCCGGCGTCACGTCGGCCTGCGCGGTGATCGCGCGGATGCCCTCGATCGTCCCCCGTGAGGGGTCGTCGCTGGTCGACGGGAGCTTGTGGACGAGGATCCGCCCCGTCTCGTCGTCCACGTAGATGAGGTCGGTGAACGTGCCACCGACGTCGACACCGAGCCGCTTCATTGCCTAGCTCCCACGTCGCGAGTGTGCTTGTCGTCAACTCCGCTCATGGACGGAGGAGGATCTTCCCGAAGTGCGTCCGGCCCTCGAACGCCGTGAACGCCTCGCGTACCTCGGCGAGGGGATAGCTCGCATGCACGAGCGGCCGCAGGAGACCGCGGGCCGCGAAGGCGAGGACCTTCTCGAGCTCCTCGCGCGTGTAGACGAAGGAGCCGATCACGGTGTGCTGGCCCCGGAAGAACGGGATGATGTCGAACGACACCACCTCGCCTGCGTGCGCGCCGCAGGTCACCAGGCGCCCGTCCGGCGCCAGGGACTCGAGGGCCTTCTGGAACAGGGTGCCCCCGACGTGCTCGAACACCAGGTCGACGCCCTTGCCGCCGGTGAGCTCGGCCACCCGCGCCGGGATGTCCTCCGCGGTGTAGTCGATCCCCACGTCCATGCCGAGCTCCGCGGCGCTCGCGAGCTTCTCCGCTGAGCTCGACGTGCCGATGACGTAGGCGCCGGCGAGATGGGCGAGCTGGATGGCGGCAGAGCCGATGCCGCTCGAGACCGAGTTCACGAGCACGGTCTCGCCGATGCGCAGGCCGCCGCGCGTGAAGAGCATGTGCCAGGCCGTGCCGAACGCGACCTGGATCGCGCCGGCGTCGTCGTCGGAGATCTCCTCTGGCACGCGGACGAGCTGGCCGGTGGGCGCGATCGCGTAGTCGGCGAACCCGCCGGGCCCGGCGACCCCCAGGAAGACCTCGCCGCCGAGGAGGTACGGCATGACGCGGTCGCCGACCGCGAAGTCCTCGACGCCCTCGCCGAGCGCATCGACCCGTCCGACGATCTCGAGGCCGGGGATGTGAGGGAAGTCGATGCCGAAGCGAGACGTCCCCTCTCGGATGTCGACGTCGACGTGGTTCAGCGCGCACGTCGTGACGG
>CAWIOK010000003.1:0-216053 GCA_963837655.1 uncultured Solirubrobacterales bacterium | reverse complement strand
GCGATCCTGCTGAACACGCCCGGCACCCCCTCTGCCATCGCGACGACCTTCGACGGCTATCCCATGGCCAAGCGCGGTGACGGCGACCTCGCGGTCACGCTCGCCTGCATCGCCTCGCGTGACGGGCGGCCTCGTGGGCGCGACGTTCCTGTTGATGCTCGCCCCGCCGCTGGCGCGCTTCGCGCTCGCCTTCGGTCCCGTCGAATACTTCTGGCTGGCGCTGCTTCGGACTCAGCCTCATCGCGAGTCTTTCCGAGGGCAGCCTGCTCAAGGGCCTGGTCGGCGGCGCGGCCGGGCTGCTCCTGGGGACCGTGGGCCTGGCCGAGGTGGGCGGCGACATCCGCTATGTCGGCGACTTCAAGGCGCTGCTGGGCGGCATCGACGTGATCGCGGCACTGATCGGCCTGTACTGCGTGCCTGTGCTATCGATCTCGTGGCCACGCCCGACCCGCATCTCAAGCTGACGCACCAGGTGGCCGGCTTCCGCCTGCGCGAGGCCGCGTCGATCGCGTGGCGGTCGCGGTTCAATCTCGTGCGCAGCTCCATCATCGGCACCCTGGTTGGCATCCTGCCCGGTGCCGGCGGCTCGATCGCTTCCCTGGTCTCCTACTCGGAGGCCCGCCGCGTGCCAAGGATCCGCAGACGCTTCGGCACCGGCGAGCCCGACGGCATCATCGCCTCGGAGTCCGCGAACAATGCGACCGTCGGCGGCGGCTTCATTCCGACGCTCGTGCTCGGCATTCCCGGTACGCCCGCCGACGCGGTCATATTGGGCGCGCTCCTGGTGCAGGGCATCCGCACCGGCCCCACGCTCTTCCTGGAGCAGGGCAAGATCGTCTACACCTTCATCTACGGGCTGTTTCTCGCGACGGTGCTGATGCTGCCCATCGGGCTGGTCATCGGCCGCTACGCGTTCAAGTCCATCGTCAACATCCCCAAGGCGGTGCTCGTGCCGTCGGTGGCGCATGCTCACCGTCCTCGGCAGCTACGCGGTGAACAACAACGTGGAGCAGGTCCAGCAGATGGTGGTGATCGGCATCTTCGGCTGGATTGCGGCGCGCTTCGGCTTCACCGCTTCGCCCATCGTGCTCGGTCTCATCCTCGGGACGATCGCGGAGTCGGGATTCGTGCAGGGCTATCTCATCGGCAACGCGCGCGGCCAGCCGATCTCCGAATTCTTCACGCGGCCGATTTCGCTCGGGATCATCGCCTTCATTCTGCTCGGGCTCGGCTATCCCCTGCTCAGCGCGCGGATGCGCAAACGGAGCCCGTCCAATGAATGAGAACCCGCGTCGCGACATTCCCGGGATCGCAGGCTCGGCGGTCTTCATCGTCGTCGGCGTGCTTGCGTTCTGGGGCGCGCGCGATTTTTCGCCCCTGGGCTCCGTCTTCCCGCGCACGATGGCGGTCGCGATGGTCGTGTTCGCGGCGGCCTACATCGCGATGGCGCTGCTGCGCCCGAGCGCCCCGCGGCGATGCCGACAGGCTCGCTTTGGCGGCGCGGCGCCGCCATGGCGGTGCTGCTCGCGTGGGCGTTTCTTCTCGGGCGTGTCGGATTCCTCGCGACCAGCGTAGCCGCCTATACCGCACTCCTGGTGATCGCGAACTACGATCGCTGGACGCCGCGCACGGCCGTCATCTACGCGCGGCGGGCGCGCTGGTGCTCGGCGGCCTGTACTGGGTTTTCCACCAGGTGCTGCAGGTGCCGCTGCCCGAAGGCGTGCTGCTGTGAGCGCGGCACCGGGGCGACCAACCGGGCCGCGTCCGCTTCACGGGATCGTGGCCCTGATCGTCACGATAGCTCTGCTCGCCGGATGCGCGACGCGTCCGGTCAACGCGCCGGTCAGCCATTACGACCCGGACAAGCCGTACCGCGATCGAGCGCGCGCTCCGCAGAATGCCGAGGACAACGCGACGCTGGTCATCCTCGCGTTCTCCGGCGGCGGCACGCGCGCGGCCGCGTTCTCCTACGGCGTGCTGGAGACGCTGCGCGACATGGAGGTCACGACCAAGAGCGGCCGCAAGCGTCCGCGTGCTCGACACGGTCGACGTGATCACCGGCATCTCGGGCGGAAGCTTCACCGCGCTGGCGTTCGGCCTGTACGGCGACAAGCTCTTCGACATCTACGAGACGAGCTTCCTCAAGCGCAACGTGCAGGGCGAGCTCGTCGCAGCGGGCGCTGAATCCGTTCAACTGGCCCTCGCTCGCGCTCGACCGGCTGGGGCCGCTCCGAGCTCGCCGCCAACATGTACGACGAGATCCTGTTCAAAGGCGCGACGTTCAAGGACCTGAAGCACGACGGGCCGCGGATCCTGGTGAGCGCGACCGATCTCGCCGACGGCACGCGGCTCATCTTCAATCCCGAGAACTTCGACGTGCTGTGCACCGACCTGTCGAGCATGCGGCTGGCGCGCGCGGCGGCGGCGTCCTCGGCGGTCCCGGTCGTCCTCTCGTCGATCACGATCGACAACTACGGCGGCACCTGCGGCTACCGGCTGCCGCCGTGGGCCAGAGGTCTTCCTCGACAACCCGAATCCGCCGCGGCCGGCCGCGCGCACGGTGAAGCGGCTGCAGGAGCTGCGAGGCGTTCGCCGACCGCGAGCACCGCCCGTATCTTCACCTGGTCGACGGCGGCGTCTCGGACAACGTCGGCATGCGCGGCGTGCTCGACGTGCTGTCGACGTTCGAGGCGCTGCACGCGCGCGGGGCAGAAGACGCCGTACGATCACGTGCGCAACATCTTCATCTTCGTCGTCAATTCGCTGGCGACGCCGCCCAACGACTGGGATCATGCACGAGAACCCGCCGGCGCCTGTTCGACGTCCTGCTCAAGGCGACCGGGCACGCCGATCGATCGCTATTCCTACGACACGGTGGAAACGTTGCGGGACATCCAGGCACGCTGGGCGTCACTGCGCGAGGTCCGCGACGCCATCAAGCCCTATCCGGCGCTCGGCGAGAAGCTGCAGCCCGTCATGCGCGCGCCCGACATCACCATCCGCGTCATCGACGTGTCGTTCGGCGCGCTTCCCGACAAGGCGGAGCGGGACTACCTCAACACGCTTCCGACGTCGTTCGTCCTCGACGACGAAGCGGTGGACCGGCTGCGCGTTGCGGCGAAGAACGCGATCCTGGCTTCGCCGGAGGTCAAGCGGCTCATCGACAACGGTGCGCTGCGCATGGTCGGTCCGGGGCCGCAGGTCGGCGCCGCGTCGGGCCAGGCCCGGTAGCCGCGGCGAGCCGCCGCGGCTCTGGCGCCGGCCGTGATCAACGGCCGTTCGCGCTTCTCGCAGGCGCGCGGATCGCGTCGATGAACCGGGACGCGATGCGTGAGTGCGATGCGGCGATCGAGACCGACCTCTGATCGCCTCTCCCCGGGACTTCCCTCGAGGCGATTCATTGCACATCCTCGTTGGCCGACTCCGATTCACCACGGGCCGATGTGGGACAATGCCGCCGATCCTACTCCCTTCTGATCGTGACGCTAAGGCGACCTGGAGCATGACATATTGCGTTGGCGTTCTTCTGAATGACGGCATCATCCTCGCGTCCGACTCCCGCACCCATGCGGGTGTCGACAACTACGCGAAATTCTGCAAGATGACCGTATTCGAGCGTGCCGGCGATCGGGTCATCGCCCTGCTGAGTTCCGGAAATCTCGCAGGCACGCAGGCAGTGATCAGCATCCTGAATCAGCGCGGCGAGGCTGGCGACGAAGCACAGAGTCTCTGGGCCGCCCGGACGATGTTCGATGCCGTGACATCTCGTTTCGGACGCGATGCGAGACATCGAACGTCGCGACGGATCGCACCTCGAGGTGAGCGGAGTCGGCTTCAACGCGTCGTTCATCGTCGGCGGGCAGATCAAAGGGGAGCGGATGCGGCTGTTCCGGATCTACGCCGAAGGCAACTTCATCGAGGCCGGCCTCGACACGCCATTCGTGCAAACGGGCGAGACGAAATACGGCAAGCCCATCATCGACCGCGTAATCACGCCGTCCACCAGCCTTGCCGAAGCTGCCAAGTGCGTGCTGGTATCGTTCGATTCGACGATGCGAAGCAATCTTTCCGTCGGCATGCCGATCGACGTGCTCTGCTACGAGCGCGACAGGCTCGCGGTCACGATGCGCCGCCGCTTCGACGAAGGCGACCCCTACTTCGCGTCGCTGAGCCGGGAATGGAGCGAAGGCACGCGCGCCGTGTTCAGGCAGCTGCCTGCGCTGCAATGGTAGATCCGCGGGCCGGCTCGCTTGGCTGACTACCTGCTGTTCACGTGCGAGCACGGCGGCAACGGTGTCCCGGTGCGCTATCGCCGGCTTTTCGACGGCTCAGCATCAGGTCCTGCGGACGCACCGGGGATACGACGTCGGCGCGCTGCGCATGGCCCGGCATTTCTCGGCATCTTTCGATGCGCCGATCGTGGCGTCGACCGTCACGCGTCTGCTGGTCGATCTGAACCGCTCGCGTCGGCCATCCTCACCTGCACGGCGAATCCGTCCGCCGTGCGCCACGCGAAGACCGCGACCGGATAGTGGCCGAGCACTATCTGCCCTACCGCGCGAAGGTGGAGAACCTGATCCGGCAGGGCGATCACGCGCGGCCGGCGCGTGATCCACGTCGCCTCGCACAGCTTCGTGCCCGAATTGAACGGCACGGTCCGCACCGCCGACGTCGGCCTGCTCTACGACCCCGCGCCGCTTCGGCGAGCGGCGCAGTTGCGCCGGTGGAAGGCGGCGCTCCACGAAGCGCTCCCGCAGCTGCGGGTTCGCCGCAACTATCCCTATCGGGGAAAGGACGACGGATTCTTTCCGTTCCTCCGCAGCCGATTTCAGCCCTCGGCGTACATCGGCATCGAGCTCGAGATCAACCAGGCCATCGTCGTCGGGGCGCCGCGCGGCTGGGCCGAATTGCGCTCGGCCATCATCGAATCGTTGCGAGCGACCGTCGCGGCGAGCTAGGGACATCCATGCAGATCCGCGCCGGCTTTGAATTGATCTACGAGTGCCCCCAGCCGACACCGATGATCGCGTTGCTGAATATCCACTACACGCGCGCGTCGGACATCGTCGTGCCGGATCACCTGGTCACCACTCCGTCGCTGCCGATCAGCGCGTATCGCGATTCCTTCGGGAACTGGTGCAGCCGGCTCGTCGCGCCGGCGGGCGTGACGACGCATCCGCACCGACGCGCTGATCAACGACAGCGGGCTGCCGGACATCGTCGTCCCGCGACGCGAGGCAATCCCCCGTCGAGCTGCTGCCCGAAGAAACGCTCATCTTCCTCCTCGGCAGCCGATACTGCGAGACCGAACGGCTTTCGTCGATCGCCTGGAAGCTGTTCGGCAAGACTCCGACCGGCTGGGCTCGGGTCCAGGCCATCTGCGATTTTGTTCACCGCCACATCGAATTCGGCTACCAGTACGCGCGGCCGACCAAGACAGCGTGGGAAGCCTACACGCGAAAGAAACGGCGTCTGCCGCGACTTCGCACACCTGGCAGTCGCGTTTTGCCGATGCATGAATATCCCGGCGCGCTATTGCACGGGATACCTGGGCGATATCGCGATCCCGCCGCCGTACGGGCCGATGGACTTCGCCGGCTGGTTCGAGGCATGGCTTGACGGGCATTGGTACACGTTCGACCCGCGGAACAACGTTCCGCGCGTCGGGCGCATCCTGATGGCGCGGGGCCGGGACGCCGCGGACGTCGCCTTCAGCACGACGTTCGGGCCCAACGTCCTGAAGAGCTTCCGGGTGTGGACGGACGAGGTGAATGCCGGGCAACCGCTCCAGTGAGGCCCCGATTTCATGTGATGCGCAAGGAATGATCGCGGCTGTTCGCCGCTGTACCGGTGGTGGGGCTCGGCAGCGCATTCGCCGCGCATGCCGGGAGGGTGCAGAGCGCATCTGACGACATGGCGGGAAAAGCACCGGCACGTGCCTGCTGCGAGCAGAACCGCGCTCAGTCTGTTTCGCGGGCCACTGTCATCACCGTGCTGGCACGGCGTCTGGGCGCACCCGGCAGGCGGCGGATGGAAAGCCGCGTGCGCTGCGTGCCCGTCATCGTCCGGCACGCGCTGCCGATCAACCCTTCCCGTAGCGCGACGCCAGCGCCTGTGCGTAGACCCATCCGATGCCGCTCGACGCGCCGGTCACCAGCGCCAAGGGCCGTGTGCTGTCGATCATTCGAATCCTCCTTCAGGACGACGCTTGCAGGCGCCCGCCGCTAGCTGCGCAAGGGAAGTGCGATGCCGATCGCGATGAACACCCCGCCGCAGGCGCGGTTGAAGCGCCGCCCGACCCGCGCGAGCCATGGGCTGATGCGATGCGCCATGCCGGCGATGAGCACCTCGGTCGTCGCCTCGATCACGGCGAACGTCGCGGCCATGACGATGAACTGGACGACGAGGCTTCGGGCCGGATCGATGAACTGCGGAAGAAAGGCGGCGAAGAAGAGCAGGGCCTTGGGATTGGTCAGCGCGGAGAGCGCCCCTTGCCGGAACAGCGACCGGCCCGCCCGCGGATGCGCCGCGCCGGCGGGCTCGATGCCGACCGGCGGCGAGCGCCACACCTGGACACCGAGCCACACGAGGTAGGCGCCGCCGACCCATTTCATCACCGTCAGCCAGACCAGCGAAGCCTGGAGCAACGCGCCGATGCCGAACATCGACAGCGCAATGACGCAGACGAAGCCGGACACCCCTCCGCAGATGGTGTACAGCGCCCTGCGCGGCCCGTGCAACGCCCCGTGCGTCAGCGCCAGCAGGCTGTTGGGGCCGGGCGAAAGCGACAGCCCGATGGCCGCCAGCAGGTAGATGAGCCAGGTGTGGATGGCCATGATTCCGCGGTCCGGTGGGCGCTCTCGGCAGGCGCCGCGCGGGACGTAACGGGCCCGACCCGGGCCTTCGACCCGCCCCGCGCCCGCTCAGCCGACGACCACTTCGCTGATCTGCATCACCGGCGACAGGTCGGTGTAGTTCGGGATGTCCGCCATGATCTCCTTCGCATGCGGGCCGAAGCCGGCCTGGAACGCTTCGACCGAGTCGCAGAAGATGTGGCACATGCCGACGTAGGTGGCCGGCGCGCCGGGCGCGCCGCCGCCGAGGCCCTTGTCCACCGTGTAGTACTTGCAGGCGTCGCCCATCCGCGCCTTCACCAGCGGCATGTGCTTGTCGCGGTAGTACTCGTGGTCGAAGCGGGCGCCGGGCGCGTTGGGGTACATCACGCTGACCTTGATCATCTGGTCGTCTCCTGTGGGGATCGGCCGCGAGCCCGAGGGGTCAATCGTGCACGCTAATCGCTTCCCGGCGCAAGGCGCCGGCGGCCGGTCGTGCCGGATCCCGGTCACCGGTGCCGGGCACCGCGCCGCTCACCGCGGCACCCGCACGAACAGCGAGGCGAGGAACCCGAACGCCGCCGCTGCGAACAGCACCGTCACCGCGCCGACCCAGGCGTCGCCGAGCGTGCCCGCGGCGCGGCCGCGGTCGAGCAGCCACCCGAGCAGCGGCTGCAGCACGCCGGTGCCGAGGAAGATCCCGACGTTGACCACGCTGGTGGCCATGCCCGAATGCTCGGGGCGGTTGACTTCCTTCGCCACGGTCCACGTGAGCACGAACGCCGGCGCCAGCAGCCCCATCAGCAGGAACCAGGCGAAGCTTCCCCAGAGCGGGAAGCGCACGTGCCGAGCACCCACGGCAGCCAGGACAGCGCGTACAGCAGCGCGTAGACCTGCATCACGCCGCGGCGATTGGACAGCCGGTCGGAGATCAGGCCGACGAACACCGCGCCCACCGCGACGCCGAGCAGGAACAGGCTCGCGTGCTGCGCCGCGGTGACGCGCGACATCGCGTAGACGTCCTGCAGGAACGGCACCGCCCACAGGCCGGCCCAGGCGAGGAAGCTGCCGCCGATCGCCGAGGTTGACGAAGAAGCCGGGCCAGGTCGCGCCGTTGGCGAGGACCTCGCGCAGCGCCTGCGTCCAGTGCAGGTGCCCGCCGGCCGGCATCGGGCATCGGGTTCACCGCCGCGAATCCGCACTCCTCCGGGCGGTCGCGCACGATGATCCAGGTCGCCACGCCGAGTGCGAGCGACAGCGCGGCGAGGCCGACGAACACCGCGCGCCACGACGCCCAGCCGACGACCCACGCCAGCGGCGCGCCGGCGATCACCGCGCCGAGATTGCCGGCGAGCATGGTGACGCCGTTCAGCGTCGCGAAGCGGTTCGCGGGGAACCACACGGCGGTGATCTTGAGGATGGCGATGAACGCCACCGATACGCCGATGCCCACCAGCGTGCGCCCGGCGGCGGCGATCTCCCACGTCGGCGCCAGCGCGAACAGCAGCGAGCCCAGCCCGGCGACGACCGAGCCCGCCGCCAGCAGGCGCCGCGGCCCCAGCGTGTCGGCCAGCACGCCGACGGGAACCTGCAGGACGGTGTAGACGTAGAAATACGTCGCCGCCAGCGTGCCGAGCACGGTGCCGCTGATCGCGAAGGCGCGGGTGAGCTCGGACGCGATCGCCGCCGGCGCGGTGCGATGGAAGAACGACAGCACGAAGCTCGCCAGCACGATGCCGAAGATCACGCGGCGCGTGCGGACGAGCGTGGCGGGCGGGCGCGTCGCGGACATGCGCCATTGTAGCGGCCGGCGTTTGGTACCATGGTCGCGTTGCGCCGCATCGCGGCCCGCACCGTCATCGTGCCCGCAACGCCGATGCCCGCAACACGTACCCGGGTTTCGCTGGCGCTCAACCCGGGCTACGCCACCGCCCACGCCACCCTCCGGACGAACCCGTGAAATACGCCGACCTGCGCGATTTCCTCGCGCAGCTCGAGGCGCCGCGGCGAGCTGAAGCGCATCGCGGCGACGGTCGATCCGCGGCTGGAGATGACCGAGATCTGCGACCGCGTGCTGCGCGCCGGCGGCCCGGCGATGCTGTTCGAGAAGCCCGACAGGGCCACGACGATCCCGGTGCTCGGCAACCTGTTCGGCACGCCGCAGCGCGTGGCGCTGGGCATGGGCGAGGACTCGGTCGCGGCGCTGCGCGAAGTCGGCAAGCTGCTCGCGTACCTGAAGGAGCCGGAGCCGCCCAAGGGCCTGAAGGACGCCTGGGACAAGCTGCCGGTGCTGAAGCAGGTGCTCAACATGGCGCCGAAGGTGCGCTCGCAGCGCGCCCTGCCAGGAGATCGTGTGGGAAGGCGCGGACGTCGACCTGGCGCGGCTGCCGATCCAGACCTGCTGGCCGGGCGACGCCGGCCCGCTGATCACCTGGGGCCTGACGGTGACGCGCGGGCCGCACAAGGCGCGGCAGAACCTCGGCATCTATCGCCAGCAGGTGATCGCGCGCGAACAAGGTGATCATGCGCTGGCTGGCGCATCGCGGCGGCGCGCTGGATTTCCGCGACCACGCGCTGGCGCATCCGGGCGAGCCGTTCCCGGTCGCGGTGGCGCTCGGCGCCGATCCGGCGACGATCCTCGGCGCGGTGACGCCGGTGCCGGACTCGCTGTCCGAATACCAGTTCGCCGGCCTGCTGCGCGGCGCCAAGACCGAACTCGTGAAGTGCCTGGGCAGCGACCTGCAGGTGCCGGCCAGCGCCGAGATCGTGCTCGAAGGCGTGATCCATCCCGGACGAGACCGCGCTCGAAGGCCCGTTCGGCGACCACACCGGCTACTACAACGAGCAGCGAGCGCTTCCCGGTGTTCACCATCGAGCGCATCACCATGCGCCGCGATCCGATCTACCACTCGCACCTACACCGGCAAGCCGCCCGACGAGCCGGCGATGCTGGGCGTGGCGCTGAACGAGGTGTTCGTGCCGCTGCTGCAGAAGCAGTTTCCCGAGATCGTCGATTTCTACCTGCCGCCCGAAGGCTGCTCCTACCGCCTGGCCGTGGTCGAGCATGAAGAAGCAGTATCCCGGGCCACGCCAAGCGCGTGATGTTCGGCGTCTGGAGTTTCCTGCGCCAGTTCATGTACACCAAGTTCATCATCGTCACCGACGACGACGTCGACGTCCGCGACTGGAAGGAAGTGATCTGGGCGCTGACCACGCGCGTCGATCCGGCGCGCGACACGCTGCTCGTCGAGAACACGCCGATCGACTACCTGGATTTCGCCAGCCCGGTGTCCGGGCCTGGGCTCGCAAGATGGGCATCGACGCCACCAACAAATGGCCGGGCGAGACCAGCCGCGAGTGGGGCACGGCCGATCGCGATGGACGCGGAGGTGAAGCGGCGCGTGGATGCGCTGTGGGGCGAGCTGGGGCTCTGAGCGCCGACGCCGTCGGCGGCGCGTTCATCGCCAGGTGCCAGCGATGTCGAAACCTCGCGTCGACGCCGCTTCGTAGCCCGGGTTGAGCGCCAGCGAAACCCGGGTGAATGGTGGCCGGAGCCCCGGGGGCGCGCCGCCCGTGTCGAGGCCCACCCGGGTTTCGCTGGCGCTCAACCCGGGCTACGAAAAACGGGCCGAACAACGGGCCGAACAACGGGCCGGGCAACGGACCGGGACAACGGACCTCGGTTCAGGCGAGCGAGCGCCAGTTCCGGGCGACGCGATAGGCGGTCATTGCGAAGGACGCGAAGCGCAGCCAGCGTCCGAAGCGGCGTCATGCCGAGCAGAGGCACGGCGAGGCCGACGAGCATGGCGGCGGTGCGCCGCGCCTCGGCCTGCGGGCGGCATCGCGGTCGGCGGACGATCGCCATCGGACCTCGTGCACGGCCAGCGACAGTGCGCGTGCGGTCGAGCTGCGCGCGCGTGACCAGCAGCGCCTTGCGCTCGGCGAGGTCGGCGAGGCGGGCGACGTCATGGTCTCCGCCTTGCCCCGGAGCCGTCGCGGACTCGCCCGCCAGCCACTCGCGGTCGCGCTCGAGCTCGGCCAGCGTCGCCGCGAACGGCGCGCGGATAGTCGTTGATGCTTGCGCGCAGCCGCAGCGCGCCACAGCCGCCGATCACCGAGGTGCAGCAGCGTCACCGCGGCCATCGCGCGCAACCCGGTGGGTGTCCCAGAACACAGACGACCACCAGCGCCGACGCGGCGAGCACGGCGAACGCCAGGAACATCGCCGCGACCGCCGACCAGCACGACGCGCGTCTTGGCGCGCTCGCGCTCCTCGGCGAATTCGACCGACGCGAGCTCGACCCGCGTGCGCAGCAGCTCGAACGCCGCCGCGCCCGCGCGCGCCAACGCCTGGCGCAGGCCGCCTGCCGGCGCCGGTTCGGGCGACGCGTCGCTCACGTCACCGGCGGTCAGCGGCGGTTCATCAGCAGGCCGACGACCACGCCCACCGCCGCGGCCATGCCGATCGCCTGCCACGGATGCTCGTGCACGTAGTCGTCGGTCGCGCGCGCGGCTGTCCTTGGCGCGGTCGAGCGCCTGGCCCTCGCAGCTCCTGCAGGCGCAGTTTCGCGGTCAGCAGCTTGGCTTCGACCTGCGAGCGCAGGTCTTTCGCCTTGTCGCCGGTCTCGTTGGCCGCGCGCTTCAGCATGTCCTCCGCCTCGGACATCACGGCGGAGAATTCGTCGACCAGCTTGGTGCGGGATTGTTCGGTGTTGTCAGTCATGGCTAGGCTCCTTGTCGAGTCGAACCGATGTCGGGGCCCGGGGCAGGCCGCAAACGCCGGTATTTGCAGCGACCATGCAGCTCAGGAACGATCCCGGTTCGGATCGCGGACGACGCAGACCACCGGCACGTGCCGGGGTGCACGTCCCTGTGCGACTAGTGTACCGTATATGGGTCCCGGCTGCCTCCCCGCGCCGGCCCGGGCGGGCGCGTTCGCGCTGCATCCGGCGCGCTGACGGCGGGGCGCAGCACCGCGGCGGCATTGAATTGGCGGCGGCCGCCCCCACTTCAACCGATCCGCGGCGATTGACGGACGCGGCCGATCACGGAGGTGACAGGATGACTGGAAATTCGGAGCCCCGGACGACGGAGGCGGCCGTGACTCGGGCGAACCCCCGGTGACGGCGGCGCTGCTCGCCTACGCGCTGTTCGGCGTCGGCGCGCTCGCGGCCCTGGTCTCGTCGGGCTTTCCCGTCGATCGCGCCGCTGATGGGCCTCATCGGCATCGTCGGCGTGATCGTCGCCTACGTCAAGCGCGACGACGCGCGCGGGCACCTGGGTGGCGTCGCACCTGCGCTGGCTGATCCGCACGTTCTGGTACTCGCTGCTGTGGGCGCGTGATCGGCTGGATCGTGCTGCTGGTGCTCGGGCTCATCCTGATCGGCATTCCGCTCGCGATGCTGATCTGGGGCGCCACGTCGATCTGGGTGCATCTACCGCGTGATCCGCGGCTACCTGCTGTTCAAGGACAGCCGGCCGGTCCCGGGGATGTAGGCGCGCCGGCGCGTCCGCGCGCCGTCGCGTCGAGCGCCGGTCAGCGTTCAGGATCGCGCAGCCACGCCGCCGCGTTGCGGTAGACCCACTGCACGAGGTAATCGAGCGCCGGCTGCCCGCGCGCCGCGTTCGGGTGGTTGATCAGCGCGACGACGACCCAGCGGCGGCCCTCGGCGTCGATCACGTAGCCGGCGAGCGCGCGCGACGCCTTCGAGCGTGCCGGTCTTGAGCAGCGCCTGGCCGGCGACGCTGCCGTTCTGGAAGCGCCGCTGCACGGTGCCGTCCACCGCGGCCACGGCGAGCGAGCTCGCGAACTCCTCGCGCACCGGGCTCGCGTCGGCCGCGGCCAGCAGGCGCGCGAGGCCGCCGGCGCTGACGCGCGCGCTGCGCGACAGCCCCGAGCCGTTCTCCAGCACGAGCCCGGGCATGCGCAGCTTGCGCGCGCGCGAGCCACTGGCGCACCGTCTCGGTCGCGCCGGCCGGGCGTCGCCGGCGGCGGATGCGTCGGTCGTCGCGAGCGTCAGGAACAGCTGCCGCGCCATCACGTTGTTCGACAGCTTGTTGACGTCGCGCACGACGTCGTAGAGCGGCGGCGACTCGCAGCGTGGCGAACGGCGTCGCGCCGGCCGGCGCGCGGCCCTCCTTCACGCCGCCGTCGAAGCGTCCGCCCGCCTCGCGGAAGTACGTCGTGAACATGCCGAGCACGTAGTGCGGGTGGTCGAGCAGCGCGACGTACCAGTCGCGCTCGCCGCAGCTCGCCGGCGTAGCGGCCGGCGAACGTCGCCCGGGCGCTGCGCGCCGCGGTCGACGAACGTGGCGCCGCAGCGCGCCGCGCCAGTCGCCGCAGTCGCCGCGCGCCGAGCTGCGGCAGCGCGCCGAGCGCGACCTGCGGCAGCGGCGGCTCGGCGCGCACGTCCACGCCGTCTGCCCGCCGCGTTCGGGCGCGAACACGAAGCGCACCGACTTGAAGTTGACGAGCAGCGCGTCGGGGCCGACGTTGTACGGCTTCAGCGGCTCGCCGTCGAACGCCGCCGGCATCGTGCGGCGGCAGCCGGAACTAGCGAGCGGTCGAGCACGAGGTCGCCGGTGACGCGTCGCAAGCCCGCGCGCGCGCAGCGCGGCCATGAACGCCTGCCACTGCTCGATGGTGATCTTGGGGTCGCCGTAGCCCTTGAGCACGAGGTCGCCGTGCAGCGTCGCCGTTGTCCAGCGGGCCGTCGAGGTAGGCCTCGGTCTTCCAGCGGTAGTCGGGGCCGAGGAGCTCGAGCGCGGCGAAGGTGGTGACGAGCTTCATCACCGACGCGGGGTTCATCGGCGCGCTCGGGGTCGTAGGCGAACAGCGGCTGCGCGGCGCCGACCTCGCTGCACCACGATCGCGACCGCGTCGAGCGGCACGCCGGCGTCGAGGAAGGCGCGGTCGCGACGCGGCGCGGCGGCAGCACGGCGCGCGCGCGCGCAGCGCGGCCATGGCGCACGACGCGACGCAGCGCGAGCGATCGCGGCGCAGCGTCGCGCCCGGCATGCGGCTGCGCACCGCTCGGCGCCGCGGTCACCGAGCTCATGCGCGGTCGAGGATCGCGAGCGTGCGCGCGACCAGCAGCGCGAACTCGTCGTCGGTGACGATGTAGGGCGGCATGAAATAGACGGTGCGGCCGATCGGGCGCAGCAGCAGCTCGCGCTGCAAGCCCTCGGCGAAGCACCAGCGCGCGAAATCCGGCGCGCGCGGTATCGACCTCGAACGCCCAGATCATGCCGCGTGTGCGGAAGTCGCGCACCTTGCGATGCGCGGCGAGCGGCGCAGCGAGCGCGCGTCCAGCGCGCGCGCCCTGGCCCGGTTGGCGGCGATCACGTCGTCGTCGCGGAAGATGTCGAGCACCGCCAGCGCGGCGCGGCAGGCGAGCGCGTTGCCGGTGTACGAATGCGAGTGCAGGAAGCCGCGCGCGACGTCGTCGGCGTAGAACGCGTCGTAGACGGCGTCGCGTCGTCGAGCACGCACGACAGCGGCAGGTAGCCGCCGGTGATGCCCTTCGACAGGCAGAGGAAATCGGGCGCCGGCGCCCGCCTGCTCCCACGCGAACAGCGTGCCGGTGCGGCCGAAGCCGGTCATGATCTCGTCGGCGATCAGCTGCACGTCGTAGCGCGTGCAGAGCTCGCGGGCGCGCGCGAGGTAATGCGGGTCGTGCATCGCCATGCCGGCGGCGCCCTGCACCAGCGGCTCGACGATCAGCGCGGCGGTCGTCGCGTGATGCGCGCGCGAGATGCGCGTCGAGCGCGCGCGCGGCGCGTTCGGCGACGTCGCGCGCGATCTCGCCGTGCCGCGCGCAGCCGGCGTCGGGCGAAGGCACGGTCGCGTTGCGCGCAGCAGCGGCGCGTAGACGTCGCGGAAGAGCGCGACGTCGGTCACCGCGAGCGCGCCGAGCGTCTCGCCGTGGTAGCCGCCGGCGAGGCTCGACGAAGCCGCGTCTTCGCCGGACGGCCCGCGTTGCGCCAGTAGTGGAAGCCATCTTGAGCGCGATCTCGACGGCCGAAGCGCCGTCGGAGCCGTAGAAGGCGTGGCCGAGCCCCGGCGGCGCCAGCGCCGCGAGCCGCTCGGACAGCTCCACCACCGGCGCGATGCGTGAAGCCGGCGAGCATCACGTGCTCGAGCTCGTCGAGCTGCGCGCGCGAGCGCGGCGTTGATGCGCGGGTTGCGCGTGGCCGAACAGGTTGACCCACCACGAGCTCACCGCGTCGAGGTAGCGGCGGCCGTCGAAGTCGTAGAGCCACGCGCCGTGCGCCGCGCGCGATCGGGCACGAGCGGCAGCGTCTCGTGCACCTTCATCTGCGTGCACGGATGCCAGACCGCGGCGCGGCTGCGCGCGAGCCAGTCGGCGTTGCTGGATCAGGCCTGTCAGGGGCGCCCAGGTAAGATAGAAGCTCGACGCGCCGCCGGTCGCGCGGCCGTACGCGAAATAGAACGGGCCGAGGAACGTGTCGGCGGCGACGAACACGCTGCCGGCCTTGACGAGATCGCCGGTCCGACACATCGAGTCGCGCTGCTGCCAGGCGTTGCCCGCCTCGACGCGAGCCGCCGACGTAGATGCTCGCCGCCGATGCAGCGGAATCGTGCGCGAGCCGGTGATAGTAGACGACGCGGCCGAAGCCCGACGTAGCTGCCGGCGAGCTGGCCCGTGCGCAGGCCCGAGAGATTGAGAAAGCCGCCGAGCAGGAACGGGTTCGACGAGCGCGGGATCGTCGCGGCTGAGCGCGCCGGCGCGCACGCGCGACGTTGAGGAAGCTGTTCGCGGTGACGCGGGACGCCGGCATTGACGCACGAGATCGCCGCGCGCCGAGCTGGTTGCTGACCTGCGTCGGGATCCGCGCCGAGCGCGCTGCGTGCGCTGGCCGTAGAACGACGTCGAGCGTCGCGCGCAGCGCCGCGGCGCGGGAAGAAGGCGTTGTCGAGGTTGTCCCAGCGCGCGAGCAGCGCGCACCCCGGCGTCGGTCTGCGCGCGCCGTGTCGAATCCGGGGATCGCGACGGTCGGGCTGCCCTTGTAGAACGTGTACGTCGGCCCGACGCGGATCTCGCCGGAATTGCCGAAGGGCACGCCGACGTCGACGCCGGCGGTGTTGGCCTGCACGCGGTACTCGGCCACGCGCTGCGTCGCCGTCGAAGATGTAGCGCGGGCGCGCTCTCGACCGAGCCGTACGCCGACGACGAACACGTCGTCGCCGAGGTCGAGCGGCTGATAGAACTCCGTCGCGGCGCGGGCGATGCGGCCCAGCTCGATCTCGTTCGATCCACTCGCGCGCCGAGGCTGTTGACCCACACCCGGCGGTGCGCCCGCCAGCAGCGAAAACGTGCTCTCGCCCTGGAAGTCGGTCGCGATAGGCGAGGCCGAAGCGAACGATAGTTCGGCCCGATCGACTTCTCGCGCACGTTGACGACGAGCCCCGTGCCGGCGCCGTCCTCGACGAGCGCGGTAGTCGATGCGCTCGTACTCGCTGGTGCCGTAGAGGCGCGAGATGCCGAGGTCCAGAGCCTTCGGCGTCGAGCGGCTCGCCGAGCGTGAACGTCGAGCGTCGGCGTCGATCGCCTTCGGGTTCGCGTATTGCGGTGCCCTCGACCCGGACGAACTCGATGCACCGGCGGCGGCGTGTCGGCGATGCTGCGGCCGCGCGGCCTTGTACGCGGCATATGCCGCCGGGGACAGCGAGAACGCCGCGAGCTGCGGCGCGCAGCGCGCGTGCGGCGGCCTCGCCGCCGAGTCGATGAACTTCGGCCGCCTGCTTGAAGTCGATCGCCGTGAGCGCGCCCAGGTCGGGCGAGATCAGCACGTCGCCCGGGCGCAGCGCTGCGAGCTGCAGCGCGGACGTTCTGCTCGGTCAGGATGTTGATCATCTGGCCGGTGAGCCCGACGATCGACGACAGCTGCTCGCGCGACATGAGCGGCGTGCCGATGTTGACCGCGATCACGACGTCCGCGCCCATCTGGCGCACGACGTCGACCGGGCAGGTTGTCGACGAGGCCGCCGTCGCCGAGGAGGCGGCCGCGGACCTCGACCGGCGAGAACACGCCCGGGACCGACATGCTGGCGCGCATCGCCTCGTACAGCGGACCCTGGGTGAAGACGTACGGCTTGCCGGTGACCATGTCGGTCGACACCGCGCGAAACGGGATCGGCAGGCGGTCGAAGTCGTGGATGCCGTCGGCGCTTGCGCGTGAGCTCGTGCAGGAAGAGCTCGAGGTTGGCGCCGGACAGCGCGCCCTGGAAGCCGCGGATCTCGCCGTCGCGGAAGCCGATCTCCAGCGGCAGCGGGAAGCGCGTGTCGCGCTGCTTGTCGCGAAACGACGAGCTCGCGCCGCGGCGGCGAGTCGGAGAACAGCGTCGTCCAGTCGACCGTGGTCACGATCGTCCTGCATCTGCGGCGGGCGCCATGCCGCTCGCATAGAGGCCGCCGACGATCGCGCCCATCGACGTGGCGGCGATGTAGTCGACCGGAATGCGCATCTCGTCCAGCACCTTGAGCACGCCGATGTGGGTGAGGCCGCGGGCGCCGCCGCCGGAGAGCACGAGGCCGATGCGCGGGCGCCGGGCCGGGGCTGCGGCTGCGGTCGCCGGGCGGCGGCGGTGGGCAGGTCGGCGCGAGGCGGAGGCGGAGCGGCGGGCGGTGCCGGGGCGCCGGGGGAGGGCGGCGGTGGCAGCCGCCATTGCCGCCGCCGGTGCCGCAACGCCCGGTCCGGACTGCGCCAGCGCCGTGGTGAAGGCCACCGCGGCCAACGTGCACCCGGCGACGAAGCCGCGCCGTTGCGCGCGGGCCCCGGCCCAGCTTCGGACGTCGACGGCGGCGTTCCGCCCCGGCCCGCGGTGGCGGTCGCGGCGCGACGCGTCGGCATCCGACCGATCAAGCAGAATCCCGAATGGCACGCCGCATGCGATGCGACCGATCCTGTTCGTGATCGAGGCGATCTCGCACATCGTGCGCATCATCAGCCTGAGCGTCCGACTGTTCGCGAACATCCTTGCCGGCCACCTGCTGATCCTGTTCATGGGCGGTGGCCTCGTGGTCATCCTCGGCATCGCTGCGCTCGGCGTCATCACGCTGCCGATCGCCGTCGCGTTCTTCATCTTCGAGGTCGGCCTGGTGGCGACCCTGCAGGCGTTCATCTTCGCCACCCTCACGGCGATCTACCTCGGCGGCGCCGTCGCCGAGAACCACTAGAGAGGAGCACAACGCAAGTGAGTCTTACCGCGCAAATCGTCCCGGTTCTCGCGCAGGCAGGTACCACGGTGACGTCGAGGCCGGCATGAAGGCCATCGCCCTGGGCGTGGGTGCCGGATTGGGCACCATCGGGCCGGGCATCGGCGTCGGCTTCATCTTCGGCAAGGTCATCGAGTCCGTGACTCGCCAGCCCGAGATGCGGGACGAGATCACCTCGATCCAGTGGCTCGGATTCGCCCTGACCGAGGCGATCGTCTTCTACGCCTTCATCTTCGGCCTGATCGCGTTCTTCCTCTAATGCCCCTCCTGGCCGCCACGAGCGAGGAGGGAGGAGGCTCCTTCCTCGTCACGCCCAACGTCGGGTTGATGATCTGGACGCTCCTGGCGTTCGGCATCACCCTCTACATCCTCTGGAAGCTCGCCTTCCCGCGGATCGGAGAGGCGCTCGACCGCCGGCAGAAGGCCATCGAGGAGTCGATCGACACGGCCGAGCGGACGAGGACCGAGGCCGACGAGCTGCTGCAGGAGTACCGCGAGCGTCTGAAGGAGGCCCGCGAGCAGGCCGACGAGATCGTCGCCCGCGCGCGCAAGGCGGGAGACAACCTCGAGGCGGAGTCCAAGGTTGACGCCCAGCGTCAGCGCGAGGAGCTCATGGAGCAGACGAAGCGCGACATCGAGGCGGAGACCCGCCGTGCGATCCAGGAGATCCGCAAGGAAGTCGCCGACCTGACCGTGCTGGCGACCGAGAAGGTCACCCGCAAGACCCTGACCGACGACGACCAGCGGCGTCTGGTCGAAGAAGCCCTCGGCGAACTGGACTTCGACCAGCTCTCCGGGGACGCACGTAGGAACTGACGAATGGAAGAGATCGCCGAGGTCTACGCACGGTCGCTGTTCGAGGTCGCGCAGGAGCACGACAAGCTCGACGTCGTGCGTGAGCAGCTGGGCGCGTTCGCGGACGCGCTCAGCGAGGACCGCGAGCTGTCGGTGTTCTTCTTCTCGCCCTACTTCTCCACGCAGGAGAAGCAGGACGGCCTCTCACGCGTCCTGGTCGACGCGGACGAGGCCGTCGTGAACTTCCTCGACCTCCTCATCGAGAAGCACCGCATGCCGGTCCTGTTCCGCATCCGCCGCGAGTACGACTCGATGTGGGAGCGCGAGAACAAGATCCTGCCGGTCGAGATCACGTCGGCGATCGAGCTCGACGAGGAGACCGTGCAGGGCATCGGTGACCGCATCGGCCGGCAGACCGGCCAGAAGGTCGAGCTCACCGCCCACGTCGAGCCGGAGATCCTCGGCGGTGTCGTTCTGCGCGTCGGCAACCAGATCCTCGACGCATCCATCCGCAACCGCCTGGAGCGCCTGCGACAGCAGGTCGCCAAGGGCGCCGCCTGACGCGCACAAGCTTCCCCCCAAGGAGACACTGAGACAGCCCATGCAGATCAAGCCCGACGAGATCACCTCCATCCTCAAGAGCCGCATCGAGGGGCTCGACGAGGGATCGGCCGAGCTGACCGAGGTCGGCACGGTCCTCTCCGTGGGCGACGGCATCGCGCGCATCCACGGCCTCGAGAACTGCATGTCGTTCGAGATGCTCGAGTTCCCGCACGGCGTGCGGGGCCTGGCGCTGAACCTCGAGTCCGACAACGTGGGCGCGGTGCTCTTCGGCGAGTGGGAGCACGTCGTCGAGGGCGACACCGTCAAGCGCACCGACCAGCTCCTCGAGATCCCCGTTGGTGATGCCCTGCTCGGCCGCATCGTCTCCCCGCTGGGCGAGCCGCTGGACGGCAAGGGCGACATCGAGACGAGCGAGCTGCGCCCGGCCGAGTTCAAGGCGCCCGGCGTCGTGCAGCGCCAGCCGGTCACCGAGCCGCTGCAGACCGGCCTGAAGGCCATCGACTCGATGATCCCGATCGGCCGCGGCCAGCGCGAGCTGATCATCGGCGACCGCCAGACCGGCAAGACGGCGATCGCGATCGACACGATCATCAACAACAAGGACTCCGGCGTCATCTCGGTGTACGTCGCGATCGGCCAGCGCCTGGCGACGGTCGTGCAGCTCGCCGAGACGCTCGCGCAGGCGGGCGCGCTGGACTCCACGATCATCGTCGCCGCGCCGGCCGACGAGGCCGCGCCGATCAAGTTCCTCGCGCCCTACGCCGGCTGCGCGATGGCGGAGTACTTCCTCTACAAGGGCCAGGCCGCCCTCATCGCGTACGACGACCTCACGAAGCACGCGTACGCGTACCGCCAGATGTCGCTGCTGCTGCGCCGCCCGCCGGGCCGCGAGGCGTACCCGGGTGACGTCTTCTACCTGCACAGCCGCCTGCTGGAGAGGGCGGTCAAGCTCAACGACGACCTCGGCGGCGGCTCGCTGACGGCGCTGCCGATCATCGAGACGCAGGCGGGCGACGTGTCCGCCTACATCCCGACCAACGTCATCTCGATCACCGACGGGCAGATCTTCCTCGAGCCGTCGCTGTTCTTCTCCGGCGTGCGCCCCGCCATCAACGTCGGCATCTCGGTGTCGCGCGTGGGCGGCAACGCGCAGGTCAAGTCGATGCGTCGCGTCGCGGGCCGCCTGAAGCTCGAGCTGTCGCAGTACCGCGAGCTCGAGGCGTTCGCCCAGTTCGGCTCCGACCTGGACCCCGCGACCCAGCGCACGCTGGCCCGCGGTGAGCGCCTCGTCGCGGCGCTGAACCAGAACGAGCGCTCTCCGCTGCCGGTCGAGGAGCAGGTCGCGGTCATCTACGCCGGCACGAACGGCTACCTGGACCGGGTGCTCGTCGGCCGCATCCCGGAGTTCCTCGACGGCCTCGGCCAGCGCCTCCGCGCGGAGAAGGCCGACCTGCTGGCGACGATCTCCGGCGGCAACTGGGACGACGACACCGTCGAGGCGCTGGACGCCGCCATCAAGGAGTACGCGGACGACTTCGGCTACGACCTCGACGAGGACGGCAACCCGACCGAGGACGGCGGCGACTCCGAGCGCGTGACCACCCGCGCCAAGGAGGACGTCGAGGAGGCACGCGAGGCCGACGAGACGGAGAAGGAGGCTGCGACCGCGTAATGGCCGCCAGCCAGGCAGACGTCAAGGATCGCATCGCGTCGATCCAGAACATCCGCAAGATCACGCGGGCGATGGAGATGGTGGCCGCGGCGCGCCTGCGCCGGGCCGAGCAGCGCATCGAGGCGCTGCGCCCGTACGCCCGCGCGATCCGCCGGATGACGCGCCAGGCCGCCGAGGCGGCCGGGGCAGAGGTCTCGTCGTTGCCGGTCCTGCAGGAGCACGAGTCGATCAACAAGGTCGCCTTGCTCCTCGTGACGGGCGACCGTGGCCTCGCCGGAGCGTTCAACTCGCAGATCATCCGCGCCGGGATCCGCGCGGCGTCCGAGCACGAGGGTCAGGGCCGCGAGGTCAGCTTCTCCGCCTCGGGCCGCCGCGGCGTGTCGACGCTGACGTTCCGCGGGCGCGAGCTCGCAGGGTCCTACGTCGGCTTCACCGACCGCCCGGCCTACGCCGACGCGCGCGAGATCGCCGAGGACCTCGTGACCGCCTTCGTCGACGGTGAGGTCGACGAGGTCGAGATCATCTACAACGGCTACATCTCCCCGCTCACGCAGGAGGTCCGCCGCGAGACGCTGCTGCCGCTGCAGCACGCGACGATCCTCGATCACGTCGAGGGCGACGAGGACCACGTCGCCGGCACCGGCCTGTCGGACGAGCACGACGGTGCGCAGGCGCTCGTGGAGTACGAGCCGGACGCGCACGAGATCCTCGGCCGGCTCGTGCCGGAGTACGTGGAGATCTCGGTGTACCGAGCACTGCTGGAGTCGACCGCGTCAGAGCACGGCGCCCGGATGACGGCCATGCGCAACGCGTCGGAGAACGCGGGGGACATCATCCAGGACCTCACCCTGGAGATGAACCGCGCACGTCAGGCCGAGATCACCCAGGAGATCATGGAAGTCGTCGCCGGCGCCGAGGCGCTGGGCTAGGGAGAACCACATGGCAACAATCGAGACAGAGCAGCAGGGCTCCGGCGGCGGCACGTCCAACGTCGGGCAGATCGAGGAGATCCAGGGCGTCGTCGTCGAGGTCGTCTTCGCGGACAACCTCCCCGAGATCAACAGCGCGCTGACCGTGGCCCGCGAGGGCCAGGACGACCTCGTCCTCGAGGTGCAGCAGCACCTCGGGGACGACCGGCTCCGCGCGGTCGCCATGGACAGCACCGACGGCCTGGCGCGCGGCGTCGAGGTCGTCGACACCGGGGGTCCGATCACGGTGCCCGTGGGCGAGATCACGCTCGGGCGCATCTTCAACGTCCTGGGCGAGACGATCGACCTCGGCGAGGAGCTCGACGTCAAGGAGCGGTGGCCGATCCATCGCACCGCCCCGCACGTCGAGGACCTCATCCCGACGCAGGAGATGTTCGAGACCGGCATCAAGGTCGTCGACCTCCTCGCGCCCTACGCCAAGGGCGGCAAGGTCGGCCTGTTCGGCGGCGCGGGCGTCGGCAAGACCGTCCTCATCCAGGAGCTCATCAACAACCTCGCCCAGGAGCACGGCGGCCTGTCGGCCTTCTGCGGCGTGGGCGAGCGCTCCCGCGAGGGCAACGACCTCTGGCTGGAGATGAAGGAGTCGGGCGTCATCGACAAGACGATGCTCGTGTTCGGCCAGATGAACGAGCCGCCCGGCGCGCGCATGCGCGTGGCGCTGACAGGTCTGACGATGGCGGAGTACTTCCGCGACGTCTCCGGCCAGGACGTCCTGCTCTTCATCGACAACATCTTCCGGTTCGTGCAGGCCGGCTCGGAGGTCTCAGCCCTCCTCGGCCGCATGCCCTCCCAGGTCGGCTACCAGCCGACGCTGGAGACGGAGATGGGTCAGCTTCAGGAGCGCATCACCTCCACGCGCAACGGCTCGGTGACCTCGGTGCAGGCGATCTACGTGCCTGCGGACGACCTCACCGACCCCGCGCCCGCGTCGGTGTTCGCGCACCTCAACGCCACGACGGTGCTCTCGCGGTCGATCTCCGAGAAGGGCATCTACCCGGCGGTGGATCCGCTCGACTCGACGTCGACGATCCTCAAGCCCGACGTCGTCGGGGAGGAGCACTACCGGGTCGCCACGCGCGTGAAGGAGATCCTCCAGCGCTACCGCGAGCTGCAGGACATCATCGCGATCCTCGGCATCGACGAGCTCTCCGACGAGGACCGCCTCACGGTGGGCCGCGCGCGGCGCATCGAGCGCTTCCTGTCGCAGCCGTTCCACGTCGCCGAGGCCTTCACGGGGACCCCGGGCCAGTACGTGCCGATCGCCGAGTCCATCCGCGGCTTCAGCGAGATCCTCGAGGGCAAGCACGACGACGTCCCCGAGTCGGCCTTCCTGCTCAAGGGCACGATCGACGACGTCACGGCCGCCGCGGAGAGCGATTCGTAGTGGCCCGGGAAACGTTCACCGCCGAGGTGCTGACTCCGGAGGGGTCCGTCTTCAAGGACGAGGTCGAGATGGTCTCGACCCGGACGACGGTGGGCTCGATCGGCATCCTGGCCAAGCACCAGCCGCTGCTGGGCATGCTCGAGCCGACGGAGTTGCGGCTGTACAAGAGCGAGTCGGACATCATCCGGCTCGCCCAGGGAGAGGGCTACGTGCAGGTGTCGCGCGACGGTGTGCTGGTGCTCGTGGAGGAGGCCCTTGACCCGAGCACGCTGGACGTGTCCGACCTCGAGGACCGGCGCCGCCGGGCCGAGGAGGCCGAGCAGGCGGCGGACGAGGACTCCGAGGAACGCCGCCGCGCCCAGCGCGACCGCAAGCGCTGGGAGGCGTTCCTCAAGATCGCGGGCGCCTCCGGCGCCTAGGCAGTTCCACTCCGGCTCGCCGAGCTGCGCTGCCGGAGCGGGAACTGCCGGGCCTCCGCAGGCAGCAGCTATCGACGTCGCAGCCACTCCGCGAGCAGCGGGTCCACGAGGCGGCTGGCGCGGGGGATGCGGATGACGTGGCCCTGGTCGGCGAGGCGCGATGCGGCCGCGTCGAGCGTCTGCCGGCCGAGGCCGTGCTCGGTGGCGAGCGAGCGGCTGGTGGGGGCGATGCCGTCGGCGGTCGCTGCGAGGACGACGCGCTCCGTGCGGCCCAGGCTCTGCCACAGCGCCTGGTGCGCCGGGCGGGTGCGCTCCAGGGCATCGTCGACGACGCGCGCCGCGAGCGCGGGCGTCGCCTCTTCCCCCGCGGCGAGCGCGTCGGCCAGCAGGTAGGCGAGCATCATCGTGCGCTGCGGGTGCCCGGCGGCGAAGACCGCCAGCTCCCCGAGCGCGGGCCCGGGATCGAGGTCCTCGGCCTCGAAGCGAGCGGCGAGATCGGAGATCGTCTCGTCCAGCGGGAGCGGGCCGATCGAGAGTGGGTCGGCCTGTCCGAACAGCGGGCGCTCGCGGGTGTCGAACAGCTCGCGCATCATCGACGGCTCCGAGCCGGCGTAGACGTACGCGGCCGCGTCGCCGTGGTACTGGATGCGCGACCGCAGGAGGCCGTCGAGATCCTTGCGGGCGACCAGCAGGTCCTGGAACTCGTCGAGGACGACGAGCGTCCCGACCGCGTCGCGCTCCCACAGCGCCTTCGGGAGGTCCAGCAGGTCGTAGACGACTGCCTCGGCGGTCGGCGTGTCCGGGCTCGGCGGCCGTGGCCCGACCGTCACGCGCGGCCCGGTGGCCGACATCGACACGCCGAGCCGGGCCAGCAGCGCCCCGAGATGCGAGCGCATCCAGCTGCTGTCCAGGTGGGCGTAGGCGGCGGCGAGGCGGCGCGCGACGTCGGTGAGATCGGCCACGCGCGAGAAGTCCACGTGGGCGCTCCGCCAGCCGGTCTCCCGCAGACGCGCCGCGTGCGCGAGGACCAGGCTCGTCTTCCCGTAGCGCCGGGGAGCGACGAGGCGTACCCCGACCCGGTCGGCCGCGCGGCGCGCGAGCAGGTCGAGCTCGGCCGTTCGGTCGATGAGGAGCTCGGGCGGGACGGGTCCCTCGAACGGGAACGGCGTGCCTTGACGTGCTGGTCCCATCAAGTGGGACCAAATGGTACTACAGATCAGGACCAATCAGTCCAGGGTGTCGAGGCGGTACCCGACGCCCCTGACGGTGTCGAGCGCCGCGGCCCGGTCTCCGAGCTTCTTGCGCAGCGAGCTCACGACGACCTCGACGACGTTGGAGCTGCTGCCCGTCCACTGGTGTCCCCACACCTCGCGCAGCAGCTCCTCCCGCGTGACGGCGACTCCCGGGCGGCTCTGGAGGTGGCGCAGCACCCCGAGCTCAAGTCTGCTGAGGTCGACCGCCTTGCCGTCGAGCACGAGGCGCCGGCCCTCGGCGTCGACGACGCCAGGCGCGTCGGTCTGCAGCTCGCGACCCACGACATCGCTGAGCCAGCCGTCGATCGAGCCAGGTCCGAAGTCGTTCGCGAGCAGGGAGTAGGAGCTCGCACCGACGGCGACCGGCCGCCCGTCGATCGTGCCGAACCCGAGCGGCGCCAGCGCGGCCAGCGCCGGCTCCACGTTCGTCACCGGCACGTACAGTCGCCGCAGGTCGGGGCGCAGCTCGAGGTAGGCGCGCTTGGTGTCGAGCCACAGCGTCGCCGACGCGGCCGATGGGGCCTCGCCGCTCTCGGCGACCAGCGAGAAGCGATTGACGAGGACGCGCTGCCCGGCGGGGACGGGCTCGCGCCGCAGGTGCTCCCGCCAGGCATCGGCCACCGGGTCGGCCGCCAGCAGCGCGCGCGGCACGTCCCGCGGCTGGCACAGGCAGCAGAAGCCCTGCACCTCGCCCGCGCCGTCGCGGACGACGCGGAAGGCCTCCGGCACCCCCTGCCACCAGGCGGCGACGAGCGCGGTCGCCTCGGGGTCGTCGTGGCGGCGGCTGATCGCGAGGATCGGGCCGAGGTCGGCGGGCGTCGCGGGATCGATCACGTACTCGTCGGCGCCGCTGGGGAAGAACGCGTCGCGGACGATCGGGTTCTCGACGAGGTAGAGCATGTCGGCGGTGTAGCGCCAGAGGTCGGCGCGGCCGGCGGTGCGCAGCTCCGCGCGCAGGCGGCCCCACGCCGCGCTGCGGTGCGCGCGATGGCGAGCGGGGTCCGACGCCTGCAGCAGCGCGCTCGTGGCCGAGCGCACCGTGTCGTGGACGAACAGGCCCTCGGTTCCGAGCTCGACGAACGGCAGAGCGCGAAGCCGGGCGAAGAGGTCGGTCGGATCGTCACCGGGGAGCATCGCCTCGATGAGGGTGAGGGTCGTGCGGCGCACGACGGATGCGGCGTCGAGCGCGCGACGCGTCGTCGCGTCCAGGCCGTCGATGTACACCCCCGCGAGCTCCTCGACCATGGGGCCCAGGACGGCGTCCTCGGCCGGAAGGCCGGGCCGCTCGGCGAGCACGCCGGCCGCGAGTCGCAGGGAGAGCGGATGCCCGCGGGCGAGCCGGGCGACGCGCGCGGCCGTGGCGTCGGGGAGGCCGCTGCGGCGCAGCAGCTCCAGCGCGCCCTCGTCGGAGAGGTTGTCGAGGCGGACGAGGCGGAGGAGATCGCCGAGGTCGCGTTGCCAGGCTGTCGGCAGGTCGCGCCCTGCGATCAGGAGGCGGACGTTGTCGGGCAGCGAGGGCACGAACGACTGCCGCAGCCACGCGTCGAGGAGGCGCAGGCGCTCGTAGGAGTCGATCGCGAGGAGCACGCGGCCGGGGTGCCCGTCGAGGGCGTCGCCGAGCGCCTCGGTGAAGCCGCGCGGGGTCGGCTCGAAGGTCCCGCCGTCCAGTCGCACGACGGTCGCGCCGCGCTCGCGGGCGTCCACGGCGGCCGCCTGCAGGAGCGTCGACTTGCCGACGCCCGCGATCCCGTGGACCGCGACGACGATCGGCGCGTCGTGGTCGACGAGCTCGAGCAGCGCCGCACGCTCGCGTTCACGACCGACGAGCGCGCCGGCGCGCTCGTCGAGCATGGTCTGGAGTGTGCGAGCCACGGTCCGAACCTCGGCGCGAGTCTACGCAGCGGCGTACCGGTCGCGCCGGGTGATGTGGGTGGGCTCCGCGAGCAACTCGAAGTCCCGCGTCACGAGGGCATCGATCCGGGGGTTGTCGCGCAGTGCCGCGAACACCGGGCCGTGGACGTAGTCCTCCATGGCCTCGCGGCTCTCCCAGGCGTACACGCCGCCGTAGGAGTTCGTCCCCGCGTCGGCGAGCCACGCCTTCGCGCGGAGGCCGGGGATTTCGGCGAACTGCGCGG
Organism: uncultured Solirubrobacterales bacterium; assembly: GCA_963837655.1. GTDB lineage: Bacteria > Actinomycetota > Thermoleophilia > Solirubrobacterales > Solirubrobacteraceae > CAVVSD01. The sequence continues at coordinate 188,769 of CAWIOK010000003.1, read as the reverse complement.
CGACGGCCTCGCAATGGGCGCGGTACGCCTCGGGCTCGAGGCCCGCGAGGCGGAACGTGACGATCTGGATGTGGTCGGTCGGGTGCATGCCGGCAAGGTAGGCGCGGATCGGGGCCGGTACCTGAGGCATGGATGAGGTCTGTCTGAGGCCGCGAGGCTGGGCCGCACCCTGACCTCTTCTCGAGGAGGGTAGGGCGGGTGGCCCGGCGCCGCGCCCGTGCGGAGGCGCGGGACGCGGCACGAGTGCCGGCGCCGACCGGCGACCTCAGACTCGCCTCAGACAAGCCTCACGGAGGAGCCGGGATCCGGGCCTACCTTGCGACCTCCGCAACCGAAGGAGGCACACCGTGCAGACTCTGGACGAGACGAAGATCGAGGCGTTCGCCGGTCAGATCGCCGTCGAGGTCGGCGCCGCGCTCAACGCCGCGCTGGTCATCGTCGGTGACCAGCTCGGCCTCTACCGCGCCATGGCCGACGCCCAGCCCGTCACGGCAGCCGAGCTCGCCGCGCGGACGGCGACGCACGAGCGCTACGTCCGCGAGTGGCTCAACGCGCAGGCTGCCGGGGGCTTCGTGGCCTACGACCCGGGTGCGGACAGCTACACGCTTCCCGCCGAGCACGCGTTCGTGCTCGCCGACGACGACAGCCCGCTCGCGATGGCCGGGATCTACCAGGCGGCGACGGCCATCATGGACGGGCGCGAGCACGTCGCCGAGCGGTTCCGCACGGGCGAGGGGCTCGGCTGGCACGAGCACCACCACGACCTGTTCACCGGCACCGAGCGCGCGTTCGGCGCGAACTACCGGATGCACCTCATGGCCGACTGGCTGCCCGAGCTGACCGGCGTGGTGGGGAAGCTCGAGCGCGGCGCAGCCGTGGCCGACGTCGGCTGCGGGCACGGGGCGTCCACGATCCTCATGGCGCAGGCGTTCCCGAACTCGGTGTTCACGGGGATCGACATCCACGCCGCCTCGATCGAGATCGCCCGACGCCGCGCGCTGGAGGCCGGCGTCGAGGACCGGGTCCGCTTCGAGGTCGCCGGCGCGAGCGACTACGCCGCCACCGGCTTCGACCTCATCGCCTTCTTCGACGCGCTGCACGACCTCGGCGACCCGGTCGGCGCCGCCCGGCACGCGCGTGCGGCGCTGGCACCGGACGGCTCCTGCCTGGTCGTCGAGCCGTTCGCGAACGACCGCATCGAGGACAACCTCAACCCGGTCGGCCGCATGTACTACGGCTTCTCGACGCTCGTGTGCACGCCCGGCTCGCTCTCGCAGCCCGGCGGCGCGGCACTCGGGACGCAGGCGGGCGAGGCGCGCCTGCGTGACGTCATGCTCGAGGGCGGCTTCGGCTCGGTCCGCCGCGCGGCCGAGACGCCGCTCAACCTCGTCCTCGAGGCGCGAGCCTGATCAGTCGATCGTCTCGTAGAACTCCCGCCTGCGGTCCTCCATGAGCCCGAACAGCTCGCCGGGGCCCAGGCGGGTGAAGTGCTCGGTCTTGCCGTGCTCCTCGAAGGCCGCCTGGTCGCGGTAGTGCTCGTACATGAGGAAGACCCGGGGGTCCTCGGGATCGCGGTGCGCGATGTAGTGGACGACGCCGGGCTCCTCACGGGACGCCGCGCCGAGCTCGTCGAGCAGCTCCGCGGCGCGGTCCTGCTCGCCCTCCTTGGCGACCATCCGGGCGACGAGTACGTAGGCCATGGGTGTCAGGACTCCTTGATGACGGGGTTGGTCAGGGTGCCGAGACCCTCGATCTCGACCGAGACCTCGTCACCGTCCTGCAGCAGCACCTTCGGATCGCGGAAGACCCCGACACCGGCGGGCGTGCCCGTCGCGATGAGGTCGCCGGGCTCGAGCGTGATGACCTGGCTCGCGTACGCGATGATCTCGGCGACGGAGAAGATCATCTGCGCGGTCGAGGAGTCCTGCAGGGCCGCGCCGTTGACGATGCAGCGGATCGCGAGCGCCTGCGGGTCGGCGATCTCCTCGCGCGGCACCAGGCGGGGGCCGACGGGGCAGAACGTGTCCGGCGACTTGCCGCGCGTCCACTGCCCGTCGGCGAACTGCAGGTCGCGCGCGCTCACGTCGTTGAGGCAGATGTAGCCCTCGACGTGGTCGAGGGCAGCGCTCTCGGAGACCCGCTTCGCCGTCGACCCGATGACGACGCCGAGCTCGGCCTCGTAGTCGACCTGGGAGGACTCCGGGGGCAGAACGATGGGATCGCCGTCGCCGATGAGCGTGTTCGGCCACTTCGCGAACAGCAGCGGCGCCTTGGGCAGGTCCATGCCGCCCTCCGCCGCGTGATCGCGGTAGTTGAGCCCGACGCAGACGATCTTGCCGGGACGCGGGATCGCTAGCGGCACGGTTGTTCACGACCTTTCGTTGCTGACATCAGCGGTATCGCACCGTCTCGCGTGCGCCCGAGGCCGCGGAGCGCGAGATCGCGTCGCATACCTCCGCGGCGCGGTAGCCGTCCTCGAAGTCCGCGCCGTGCGGGCCGACGCGCCCGCCGGAGGCGACCGCGCCGAGGAAGTGGTGGAGCTCGTGCACGAACGTGTGCTCCCAGCCGATGACGTGACCGGGCGGCCACCAGTGCTCCATGAAGGTCTGATCGGCGTCGGTGACGAGCACGGTGCGGAAGCCCGTGCCGTCCCGGTCCACCTGCAGCTCGTTGATGCGCTCGAGCTCGAAGCGCATCGAGCCCTTCGAGCCGTTGATCTCCCAGGTCAGCGCGTTCTTGCGCCCGGGGCAGAAGCGCGACGCCTCGAGGGTGCCGATGACGCCGCCCTCGAACTCGACGAACGCCTCGAAGGCGTCATCGACGGTCACCTTGCCCCCGGGGCGCTCGGGCACGAACGTCCGCATGGTCGCGCCGACCGCCGCGATCTCGCCGACGAGGTAGCGGCCCAGGTCGATGATGTGCGCGCCGAGGTCGCCCAGCGCCCCCGACCCAGCCTCGTCGGCGTCCAGCCGCCAGCTCGCCGGCGACGTCGGATCGGCGAGCCAGTCCTGCAGGTAGGCGGCCCGGAAGTGGTGGATCTCGCCGAGGTCGCCCGCCTCGAGGATCTCGCGCGCGAGGCGCACCGCAGGAACGAAGCGGTAGTTGAACGCGCACATGTGCACGACGCCGGCCGCGTGCACCCGCTGCCAGGTCTCGTAGGCCTCCTCGGCGTTGCGGCCAAGCGGCTTCTCGCAGACGACGTGCTTGCCCGCCTCGGCGGCCGCGATCGACGGCTCGGCGTGCAGGTTGTTGGGTGCGAGGTTGTCGAAGACGTGCACCCGCGGGTCGGCGACGATGTCGCGCCAGTCCGTGACCGCGCTCGCGAAGCCGTAGCGCTCGGCCGCCTCCTGGACCGCACCCGCGTTGCGCCCGCCGATCGCGATGAGATCGGGGATCAGCGGGGGCGGCCACGTCATGTAGGACAGGGTCCGGAAGGCGTTGGAGTGCGCCTTGCCCATGAAGGCGTAGCCCAGCATCCCCACGCCGACGTGGTCGGTCATCGCGCCTTCTGGAACGCGGCGTCGAAGGCCAGCGAGGAGGGCGCGAAGTCCGTCCGGCGCAGGAACGCGGCGGCGTCGGCCGCGCCCCACTCCCGATCCATGCCCGAGTCCTCCCACTCGACGGCCAGCGGCCCCTGGTAGCCGATCCGGTTCAGGGTCCGCAACAACGCCTCGAACTCCACGTCGCCGTGGCCGGGGGACACGAACGTCCATCCGCGCTCGGCCTCGCCGAAGTCGATGTGCGAGCCGAGGATGGAACGCCGGCCGTCGGCGAGCACCTTGGAGTCCTTGACGTGGACGTTGTAGATCCGGTCGGCGAACTCCATCGCGAACGGCACCGGATCGAGCAGCTGGGGGATGAAGTGGCTCGGATCCAGGTTGATGCCGAAGCCGGGCCGCCCGCCGATCGCGTCGAGCGTCTTGCGCGTCGTCACGAGGTCGTAGGCGATCTCGGTCGGGTGCACCTCGAGCGCGAAGCGCACGCCCTCGGCATCGAAGACGTCGATGATCGGCCCCCAGCGCTCCGCGAAGTCCTCGTAGCCGCGCTCGATGACGGCCCAGTCGTTGGGAGGGAACGAGTAGAGCTGGTGCCAGATCGAGGAACCCGTGAAGCCCGTCACGACGGTGACGCCGAACGCCGCCGCGGCGCGGGCGGTGTCCTTCATGCGCTGGGCCGCGCGCGTGCGCACGCCCTCCGGATCGCCGTCGCCCCAGACCTCGGGCGGGAGGATCGCCTGGTGGCGCGCGTCGATCGGATCGCAGACGGCCTGCCCGACCAGATGTGCGCCCAGCGCCCAGCACCCGAGCCCGTTGGCGTCCAGCAGCTCACGGCGGCTGCGGACGTAGGCCGGGTCGGCCAGCGCGCGGTCGACCTGGAAGTGGTCGCCCCAGCATGCGAGCTCGAGGCCGTCGTAGTCCCACGATGCGCACTTCGGCGCCAGCTCGTCCAGCGAGAGATCCGCCCACTGTCCGGTGAAGAGTGCGATCGGTCTGGTCATAGGCAGTACCTTTCCCCTGCATGAAGCCGCCGCGGAGGGCGCTGCGTCACGACGTCAGGGACGGGATCGTCCGGTCGATCCTCGACGGTGAGTACCGGCCAGGCGACCGCCTGATCGAGATGCAGATCGCGAAGGCCTACGGGACCAGCCAGGGGCCGGTGCGCGAGGCGCTGCGCGAGCTCGAGATGCTCGGCTTCGTCCGCAGCGAGATGCACCGCGGCACCTACGTCCGCGATCCGTGGCACCTCGGGATGCACGAGCTCTTCCAGGTCCGGGCGGCCCTCGAGGAGTTCGCTGCACGCCTGGCGACGCCGAAGCTCTGCCTGGATGTGACGGGGCTGCAGGCAGAGGTCGACGCGATGCGCGACGCCGCCGACCGCGGTGACGTGCGCGCGGCCGTCGACCACAGCGAGCGCTTCCACCGCCACATCGTCCTGGCGAGCGGGAACCAGTTGCTGCACACGATGTGGAGCAGCCTGTGCATCGGCGACCACAGCGCGCTGACGATGGTCACGCTCACACCAGACCTGCGGATGCTCGCCGAGTCGCACCAGCCGATCGTCGACGCCGTCGCCGCCGGCGACGCCGAGCTGGCCTGCCAGCTCAGCCGGCGCCATCAGGACTGGTTCGTCGAGATGCTCGCGGCGGCCGCCGACGGCGCGCCCGTGTCCGTCTAGACGCGTCACTTCAGCGATGCCCAAGGCTCCTCGCCGGAGACGTCGATGACCGAGTAGCCGTCATCGCCGGCGGTCGGCGTGAGGATCACGCTGAGCTTGGCCGTCTCGTCCCCGACCGTGAACGACGCGTGGACGACGTCCTTGGGGATGTAGACCGCCTCACCGGGGCCGAGCTCCTGCTTGTCGCCTTCCAGCCACTGCTCGATGCGACCCTCGCGGACCCAGATGATCTCCTCCTGGTCCGGATGGCGATGGAACGCGTGACCACCACCGGGCTGCAGGTGCACGTCCATGACGCACATCGACGTCGAGCCCGTGAACGACGGCCGGCTGATCCAGCCCGTGACGCCCCAGTCCTCCTGGTCGCGCACGATGTCCGCGTCGGTGATGAATGTTCCGCTCATGATCCTCCCCCGATCGAGATGGCCTTGAAGCGCTGCATGTTCTGCGTCATCGCGACCTCGGTCGGCAGGCGCTCCATGCTGGACGCGCCGAAGAAGCCGACGATGCCCGTCGTGTTGTCGAGGACGTGCTGCGCGTCGTCGGGCTCGGCGATCGGGCCTCCGTGGCAGAGGCACAGGACGTCCGGGTTGACCTCGCGCGCCGCGTCGTAGAGGGCCTGGACGCGCACGACCGCCTCGTCGAGCGTGAGGCCGCTCTGCGCGCCGATCGTGCCGCCGGTCGTGAGGCCCATGTGCGGGACGAGCACGTCGGCGCCGGCGTCGGCCATCGCGCGCGCCTCGTCCTCGGTGAAGACGTACGGGCAGGTGAGCAGGTCCAGCTCGCGGGCCTGGCGGATCATGTCGACCTCCAGGGCGTAGCCCATGCCCGTCTCCTCCAGCCCGGCGCGCATCGTGCCGTCGATGAGCCCGACGGTCGGGAAGTTCTGCACGCCAGTGAAGCCCGTGCGCCTGACGTCCTCGAGGAACTGGGGCATGAGCCGGAACGGGTCGGTCCCGCAGACGCCGGCGAGCACCGGCGTGTGCGTCGCGACCGGCAGCACCTCGCGCGCCATGTCCATGACGATCGCGTTCGCGTCGCCGTAGGGCATCATCCCCGACAGCGAACCGCGGCCGGCCATCCGGAAGCGCCCGGAGTTGTAGATGATGATGAGGTCGGCGCCGCCGTCCTGCGCGCACTTCGCCGACAGCCCGGTGCCTGCGCCGGCGCCGATGATCGGGCGGCCCGAGGCCACCTGCTCGCGCAGCCTGGCGAGCGCCTCGTCGCGTCTCATGCCGCCGCTCCGATCAGCTCGTGGAGACGGTCCGCCATCGCAATGGCGAACGCGGGGTCATTGACGTCTGCGTCGACCTCGACGAGCTCGACCTTCGACGTGTCGACTCCCTCGCGCAGTGCTGCGAACAGCGCCTCGTCGGCCTCCGCGTCGCGGAACGGCTGGCCGTCGACGTCGATGGCGGACACGCCGCGCAGCGGGATGAAGAGGACGGTCGGGCCGGCCGTGCCGTTGAGGCGCTCGGCGATCCGGCGCCCGAGCTCGGCCATCTCGTCCACGGTCGTGCGCATGAGCGTGATCGTCGGGTTGTGGACGTAGAGGTTGCGGTCCTCGAAGCGCTCGGGGACGGTCTCGCGCGGGCCGAAGTTGACCATGTCCAGGGCGCCGAGCGAGACGACCTGCGGGATGCCGGCGCGACCAACGCCGCGGAGGCGGTCAGGGCCCGCCGAGAGCACGCCGCCGACGAGCTCGTCGGCGAGCTCGGTCGTCGTGGCGTCCAGCGCTCCGACGAGGTAGCCGCCGGCCGCGAGCGCCTCGAAGGACTGCCCGCCGGTGCCGGTGGCGTGGAAGACGAGCACCTCGTAGCCGAGCTCCTCCAGGCGCTCGCGCGCGTGGGTGACGCACGGCGTCGTGACGCCGAACATCGTCGCGCCGACGAGCGGGCGCTCCCCGCTGGCCTCCGGCACCGCCGCGCTCGCCATGCCTGCGATCGCGCCCGCGGCGTTCGTGAGGATCTGCGCCGAGATCTGGTTGATGCCGGCGATGTCGACGACCGAGTAGGTCATCGTGATGTCGACGGCCCCGACGTACGGGCGGGTGTCCCCCGACGCGACCGTCGAGACGATGAGCTTCGGCACGCCGACCGGGAGCTCGCGCATCGCCCGTGCGGCGATCGAGGAGTTGCCCGAGCCGCCGATGGCGGCGACGCCGTCGACGCGCCCCTCGGCGTGCAGGCGGGCGAGGACCGTCGCGGCGCCCCGTCCCATGACGTCCATCGCGTGCCCGCGGTCGGCGGCGCGGACGAGCTCGGCGTGGTCGGCGCCCGCCGCGCGCGCGACCTCCTCGCGTGTGACGTCGTGCGCGACCTGCGGCTCGCCGAGCACGCCCGTGTCCACCAGGACCACGTCGACGCCCGTCTCGCGCAGCCGGTTGCGGACGAAGTCGTATTCGTGGCCCTTCGTGTCCAGCGTGCCCAGCAGCACGACGGTGGGCATCAGCCGCGCTCCACCCCGAGCCAGCGGCGCTGGGCCTCCGGATCGTGCGCCAGCTCGGGCGCCGTCGTCTCCGCCGCGATCTGGCCCGCGACCATCACGAGCTGGCGGTCGGCCATCGCCGTCGCCATGGCGAGGTTCTGCTCCACGCACAGGATCGCAAGGCCTTCCGCGGCGAGGCCGCGGAACGTCTCGATGAGCAGCTCGATGATCGTCGGGGCGAGGCCCTCGGAGGGCTCGTCCATGATCAGCAGCTTCGGGTTGGTGAGCAGCGCGCGGCCGATCGCGAGCATCTGCTGCTCGCCGCCGGACAGCTGCATGCCGCCGTTGCCCTTGCGCTCGGCGAGGCGGGGGAAGAGCTCGTAGACGCGCTGCACCGTCCAGCGGCTCTCGCCGCGCCGGGGCGCGAGCATCCTGAGGTGCTCGTCGACGCTCAGCGACTCGAAGAGGCGGCGCCCCTGGGGCACGTAGCCGATGCCGGCGCTCGCGATCTTGTACGACGCGCGGCCGACCAGCTCGGTGCCCTGGAACTTGATCGACCCGCTCGTCTTGCCGGGCGGCATCTGGAGGATCGCGTTGCAGAGCGTCGTCTTGCCCATGCCGTTGCGGCCGATGAGCGAGACGGGCTCGTCGCGGACCTCGAAGGAGACGTTCTGCAGGACGTGCGACGGTCCGTAGTGGACGTTGAGGTCGGAGACCTCCAGCAGCGGTGCGCCGTTGGAGCTCACGACGTGGCCTCGATGCCCTCGTCGGTGACGCGGCCGCCGAGGTACAGCTCGTGCACCGTCTGGTTCGCGCGGATCTCCTCGGGCGTGCCCTCCACGATCTTGCGCCCGTCGTGCATCATCGTGACCTGCTCCGCGACGCGCAGGGCGACGTCCATGTCGTGCTCGATGATGATGAGCGTGATGCTCCTGTCGAGCTCGAGCAGCAGGTCGGTGAGCGCCACGCGCTCACCGCGTGAGAGCCCGGAGGCGGGCTCGTCGAGCAGCATCAGCGTCGGCTCGGTCGCGCGGGCCATGGCGACCTCCAGCTGACGTTGCTCGCCGTGCGAGATGTTCCCGACGAGATCGGGCAGCTTGGCCTGCAGGCCGACGAGGGCCGCGAGCTCACGCGCCCGCTCGCGCAGCTCGCCGTCGACGGCCTTGCGGCGGAACATCCGCAGGTGGCCGTCGCGCGAGCCCAGCACGGCCAGGTACAGGTTGTCCTCGACGCTCAGCCCGAGGAACAGTCGCGACTTCTGGTACGTCCGCCCCATCCCCAGCCGCGTCCGGCCGGCGGGTGGGACGTCTCCGACGTCCCAGCCCTGGAACTCGACGGTTCCCGAGGTCTGCGGGACGTCGCCGCAGATGAGGTTGAACAGCGTCGTCTTCCCGGCGCCGTTGGGGCCGAGGATCGCGCGGCGCTCGCCGTGCGCGACGTCGAGGTCGACGTCGCGCACGGCGTGCAGTCCGCCGAACCGCCGGCCGACCCCGCGAAGGCGCAGGATCGGTCCGGACGGCTCTGTGACGACATCCGTCACGTCGTGGCGCCTAGCCGCCGACGACCTTGACGGCCTGCGCGTGCCCGACCCACGGGAGGTCACGCTTCTCGCAGGTGGGCGACTTGCGCCCGGGCGGCGGGGTGTCGGGCCCGAACGTGCCACCGAACGTCTGATCGACGTCGGGGATCGCCGTGACCGTCTTGACCGCCAGCTTGCTGTCCTTCAGGTACAGCTGCTGGTCGAACACCGTCAGGACTGCCTGGCGGTTGTCGTCCAGCTTGATCGTGCCGTACGGGGCCGGGAGCTCGGTCTTCGCCAGCGCAGCCTGCAGCTTGGACTGGTCGGAGATGTCGCCCTTGACCGCCTCGAGGCCCTTGATGAGGCCCCACGTGTTGACGTAGTAGCCGTACGTGAACGTGCTCGATGCCTGCGCCGCGGCGTCGCCGCCCGGCTTGAACGACGTGAACCACTTGCCGACGATGTTCGTGGCGTAGTCCTGCGCCGCGGGGGTGTCGAGATCGCCGGCCGTGCCTGCTCCGCCGATGTACGTGTTCGCCACGCGCGGGCCGAGCTGCTCGAACTGGCCAGGCGTGCCCCAGAACAGGTTGCCCTGGAACTTCTTGGCGTCGATCGGGCCCTTGGCCTGCTCGTAGGCCTTGAGGTACGGGATGAGGCCCGCACCGCCGACCGCGACGAACACGCCGTCGACGTCGGTGGGCGTCTGCTGTGCGTAGGACGAGTAGTCCGTGGTGTTCAGCGGCGGGAAGATCCGCTTCGTGACCTGGCCGCCCACCGCGCAGAACTCCGCGATGAAGCCTGCTGCCGACGTCCAGCCGAAGCTGTAGTCGTCCGCCACGACGGCGGCGGTCTTCCAGCCGAGCTTGTTGAACGCGAGGTCGCCGAGGCCGGCGTTCCACTGCGCGCCGTCACCGTTGAACCGGAAGAAGTTCGGCGCCTGAACCTTCAGCGTCGTGTCCTGCGCGCCGGCGGAGCCGTCGACGAACGTCTTGTCCGGGTGCTGCTTGGCGTAGTTGGCGATCGCGATGGACTCGTCGCCGGAGAGCGGGCCGATCATGACGTCGGCGTCCAGCTGCTCCATGAGCCGCCGCGTCTCCTTGATCGCCGTGTCGGCGGTGTCGTCGCCGCAGCCGACGCCGACGAGCTTCAGCGGGTGGCCGTTGATGGCGCCGCCGGTGAAGCCCTTCTTCGGATCGGTCTTGCTGACCGGGGTCGCGCCCGCGAACTGCGAGAGCGCGGAGACCGCGCCGGCCATGTTCTGCTGGTCGAACGCGCCGAATGCGCCCTTGCACTCGGACATGATCGCGATCTTGATCGGCGTGCCGGAACCACCGCTCTGCGGCTCGACGGCCGGCTGCGGATCCGGCCAGGTGATGGTCGATGCGGCGGGCGCGGCCGACGTCTCGGCCGGTGCGGCCGAGGTGTCCGAGCCGCCACCGCTGCTGCTGTCGTTGCTGTCGCTCCCGCACCCTGCGACCGCGAGCGCGGCTGCCCCCAACAGGGTCGCGAGCCAGGCCGAATGTCGGCCGAGACTCCTCCTACCTCCTCCTGCGTGCATCCTGTCCTCCCTCCTCAGTGACGACGGGTCACGTCAACCAACGGGTGTGGGCTCGCCAGAGCCCCGCTCCTGCGTGAGGTCCCCGGTCACCGTCGCGCGCCGCCGCCCCGCCGTCGCTCGCTCCCACAGCCCCATGAGGCCGTTGGGGGAGACGAGCACGATGACGAGGAAGACGACGCCGATGAGCGTGTGGAACCGGTCCGAGATGAAGCCGATGTCCGGCGCGTAGTTGTTGATGACGACGAAGACGAGAGCGCCCAACCACGCGCCCTCGAGGCGGTACAGCCCGCCGATGACGGCGATCACCAGGACGTCGATGGTCGCCGGCAGGCCGATGGTGGAGGGCGCGATCTGCGCGTTCCACCAGACGAAGAGGATGCCGCCGATCGCGGCGATGAGCCCGGCGAACGTGAACGCGAGCGTGCGGTGCCACGCGACGCTGTAGCCGAGCGAGCGCATGCGGACCGGGTCGTCGCGGATGCCCTGCAGCGTCAGCCCGAACGGGGTCCGGACGACGTAGCGCAGCAGGGCGTACACGGCCAGCGCGATCGCGAGCGTGACGAAGTACAGCCGCTCGGGATGCGCTGTCCGGCTGAGGAAGTCGGGGATCGGGATGCCGCTGATGCCGCCGAAGCCCGAGATGTTCGTGACCTGGCCGAAGACGAGGTTCGCGATCACCGAGAACACCAGGGTGATCATCAGGAAGTAGATCCCGTAGCTGCGGCTCGCGAGGGCGCCGAACATGAACGCGACGGCGATCGCGATGGCGATCGCGACGGCGATCCCTGGCACCTCGGCCCAGCCGAGGTTCAGGCCCTTCGTGTTCCCGTTGGTCGTCAGGTTGCCGAGCGCGAAGCCGGCGATCCCGTAGACGGCGACCTGCGCCAGGGAGACCATGCCGCCGTAGGCCGACAGGAAGATGAGGCTCGCGGCGACGACGCCGAGGAGCAGCATCTGCGTCAGCAACGCGGCGATCCAGTACTCGTTGAAGAGCAGCGGCGCGAGCAGCGCGACGAGCAGGATCAGCGATCCGACAGTCCGATCGAGGGAGACCGGTCGCCTGGCGACGGCCACTCCGCTCATGCAGCCCGCCCGAACAGTCCCTGCGGGCGGATCGCGAGCACGATCGCCAGCAGGATGAACGTGAAGATGATCGAGTAGAAGGTGTAGTCCGACGGCAGGTAGGCGGCCGCGAAGTTGGTCACCAGGCCGAGCATCAGCGCACCGATCGCGGCGCCGCCGATCGAGCCCATCCCGCCGATGATCACGACGAGCAGCGAGTTCAGCAGCCAGTTCGCGTCGACGCCGGGGGCGAGGCTCGCGAAGGAGCCGCCGATCGCACCGCCGAGACCGGCGAGGCCGGAGCCGACGGTGAAGGCGATCGCGAACGTGAGCTGGATGTTGATCCCGGTCGCCGAGACCATCTCGCGGTCGTCGACGCCGGCGCGGATGACCATGCCCGTCCGCGTGCGCTTGAGCCAGAGCCAGAGGCCGAGCCCGACCGCGAGACCGATCCCGAGGATGATGAGGCGCGTCAGCGTGTACTGGACGCCGGCGACCTTGAGGTCGACGAACTTGTCGAAGGCGCCGGGCCACGAGATGTCGGACGCGATGCCGCCGAAGTGGGCGAGCATCTGGTCGGCGAGGATGATCGAGATGGCGATCGTGATGAGCGCCTGGCGCAGCTCCTGTCCCTGGTTCCAGCGCAGGAAGAGCTGCTGCATGAGCAGCCCGAGCGCCGCGACGATCGCGATGGCGACGAGCGTCGGGATGATCCACTGCCCGAAGTCGACCTGGGCGCTGGAGAGGCCGACGTCCGAGCTGCCTCCGGCCATGTTGCGCTGGATGCGCAGCGCGATGTAGCCGCCGAGCAGGAAGAACGCGCCGTGGGCCATGTTCACGACGCGCATCAGCCCGAAGATCAGCGTGAAGCCGCTCGCCACGATGAAGTACAGCGCCGCCGCGGTGAGGCCGTTCAGCAGCGTGATGAGGAAGTCCTTCGGATCCGAGACGGCCGGGCCGAAGGACGTGCCCGAGGCGATGAACAGCACCCAGACCACCGGGAACGCGACGACCGCCAGCAGGACCCAGCGCCCCGCACGTCGCAGCGCTGGAGAACCGGCGATGCCGCTCGCGCGGCGACCGTACGTCGGCGTTGCGCTGATAGCGCCTCTCCTCTCGGCAGCCTGTCGGGACCCGCGCAGGCAGGTGCCGACCCTCTCTCTCCCAGCGGTCGCCTCGGGGTCAGTCGGCCCGTCAGCGTCCGCGTCGCGACACTACGCGACGCGCCGCGAAGTCGTCAAGTGGTTTTGCCAATTTACGTCAGCGCGCGACGTCGCGCCCGATGAGGACGCCGCGGATGTGCATCAGATGCGCGGCCATCGCCTCGCGGGCGAGCACCGGATCGTGCGCGTCGAGCGCATCGAGGATCGCCAGGTGCTCTTGTGCTGTGCGTCGCGTGACGCCTGGGCGCGTCGAGCTGATCGTGCGCCCGCGCAGCGAGAGATCGGCGATGCCGTCGAGCACCGAGAGCATCATCGAGCTGCGTGCCGCGACGTGGATCGCGCGGTGGAACTCGGCGTCGACGAGGATGAAGGCCGACGGCTCGGCGATCACCGACTCCATGCGCTCGACCATCTCGTGCAGCCCCACCAGCTCGTCGTCCGTGATGCGGGCCGCGGCCCGCTCGGTCACAGATGGCTCAAGGAGAAGCCGGATCTCGAAGAGCTCCTCGATCGGCGCGTCCTGGAGGTCGATCGTGAGCGTGAGCGGGTCGCCCGCCGGCGCCTGGCGCACGACGTAGGTGCCTGCGCCGTGCCGCGTCTCGAGCATCCCCATGATCACCAGGCCGCGGACCGCCTCGCGCAGCGTCGGGCGCGAGACGCCGAGCCGCGTTGCCAGGGCCCGCTCCGGCGGCAGCTTGTCGCCCGGCTGCAGCGCACCGGAGCCGATGAGCTCCTTCAGATGGTCCGCCGCGTCGTGGGCGAGCGATCGCCGGTCGATGGCCTGGAACGCGTCCGCCATGGGCGCAGCCTAGACGGGAACCACTGCAAGCGGTGGAAAATTGGCTTTACCAGTTTCCCTGATACTCCAGTGCGAGCGCCGCGCCGATGACGGTCGCCGGGTCGCGACCCGCGAGCTGGAGGTCCGCGATGGCGATCGCCGGCCACCCGAGGTAGCTGAACGGACGGGTGAAGGCCGAGAACGCGAGGCGCACCTCCAGCTCGTCGACGCCGGCGGGCGGCAGCTCGGTCACCCCGAGGGTGGGGGAGACGACGAGGTCGACGTCGGGCTCGCGGGCCGCATGCGCACGCCAGGCGTCGCAGCGCGGCCCGGCCGCGGTCGGCCTCCGGGTCGGAGACCAGCACCGCGATATCGAGCTTGGCCCGGATGGTCGGCCCGTACTCGTCGCGGCGGCTCGGGAAGGTCGCCGCGTGCGACGCGGCAGCCTCGGCGTTGAACACCGCCCAGGTATCGCCCTGCGGCACCGGCAGCGAGACCTCGCGGACGTCGGCCCCCAGCGCGCGCAGTCGCTCGGCGTACGCGAGCGCCCGGTCGTCGCGGGGCGCGTCGGAGGCCGGCGGCGCGAGGTCGGGGACCGCAGTGAGGATCGCCGACGCGCAGACCCGCGATGCGCGGCTCGGGGACGGGCGTTCCCGTCAGCACCGAGTGGGCCAGCGCGCAGTCGGCGACCGTCCGGGCCATCGGCCCGACGGTGTCGAAGCTGGGGACCAGCGGGAACACGCCATCGACGGAGACGGCGCCGAGCGCCGGCTTGAGCCCGACGACGCCGCACGCGGCCGCCGGCATCCGCAGCGAGCCGCCGGTGTCCGTCCCGAGTGCGAGCGGCACCATGCCCGCGGCGAGGGCGACGGCGTTGCCGCTGCTCGACCCGCCCGCGATGCGATCGTGCGCCGTCGGGTTGACCGGGTCGCCATAGAAGCTGTTCTGGCCGCAGGTCCCCCAGGCGAACTCGTCGGCGTTGGCCTTGCCGACGACGATCGCGCCCTCGGCCTCCAGGGCCGCGACGGCCGGTGCCGTGCGCTGCGGCACGTGCTCGGCGTAGATCGCCGACGCGTAGGTGGTGCGGACACCGGCAGTGTCGATGAGGTCCTTGACCAGCAGCGGGACACCGGCCAGCCGGCCGCGCACGCCGCCGCGGGCGCGCGCCAGCGCCTGCTCGCCGCACAGCGTGATGACCGCTCGCAGCTCCCGCTGCCCCTCGATGCGCGCCAGCGCGTCCTCCACCGCCTCGATCGGAGACACCGCGCCGGCAGCGATCTGCGTCGCGTTCATGCCGAGGAGGCGGCGCGGATCGCATCGAGCGTCGCGCGGGGAGTGATCGCCTGCGGGTCCACGCGCAGCTCGACGACGGCGGGGCATCCGCACGCGAGCGCCTCGTCGAGCGCGGCACCGACGTCCTCCGACCGCTCGACCACCGCACCGTGCGCCCCGAACGCCTGCGCGTAGGCGGCGAAGTCGGGGTTGCGCAGGTCGGTCGCGAACACCCGCCCCGGGTAGCGGCGCTCCTGGTGCATCCGGATCGTGCCGTACATGCCGTTGTTCACGATGAGCACGACGATCGGCAGGTCCTCCTGCACGGCGGTGGCCAGCTCCTGACCGGTCATCAGGAAGTCGCCGTCGCCCGCGACGCAGACGACGGGCCGGCCGGGGTGCACCGCCTTGGCCGCAACGGCGGCCGGCACGCCGTAGCCCATGGAGCCGCTGCGCGGGGCCAGCTGGGTCCCGTGGCGGCGGAACTCGTAGTAGCGGTGCGCCCAGATCGAGAAGTTCCCGGCACCGTTCGTGAGGATCGCGTCCGGGCCGAGCCGCCGGCGCAGCGCCGCCATGACGGCGGACATCTGCAGGGCGCCGGGCAGCTCGCGCACGTCGGCGAGGTTGCGCTCGTAGTCCGCGCGGGCGGCCTCCAGCAGCCCGGCGCGGCGGTCCGCGCCGGCCGGCGCGAGCGCCGCTGCGGCGGTCGCGAACGCCTCGAGGCCGCAGGCGATGCCCAGCTCCGGCGTGTAGACGGTGCCGAGCTCCCCGGGGTCGGGGTGCACGTGGACGAGCGGCTGCACCGGACCGGGCGAGCGCACGAGCGTGTACCCGTCGCTGCTGATCTCGCCCAGGCGACCGCCGACCGCGAGCAGCAGGTCGGCGTCGCGGACGCGCGCCGCGAGCGCGGGGTCCATCCCGAGCGTCATGTGCCCCGCGTAGGCGGGGGAGTGGTTGTCGACGTAGTCCTGGCAGCGGAACGACGCGGCGACGGGCACGTTCTGCGCCTCCGCGAACGCGGCGATGTCCAGGCCGGTCCTGGTCGTCCAGCCGCCCTCACCGACGATCGCCAGCGGCCGCTCGGCGCGCTCCAGCAGCTCCGCCAGCCGGCCCATCGCGTCGTCGCCCGGCTCCGCCGCGGCGAGAGGCCGGTGCGGCGGAGCGTCGGGGACGTCGACGACGTCGGTGAGCATGTCCTCCGGCAACGCGAGCACGACGGGTCCGGGCCGCCCCGCCGTCGCCACCGCGTAGGCCCGGGCGACCAGCTCGGGGATCCGCGCGGCGTCGTCGATCTGCACGACCCACTTCGCCATGGAGCCGAAGACCGCGCGGTAGTCGAGCTCCTGGAAGCCCTCCCGGCCGACGGCCTCGCGCGCGACCTGGCCGACGAGCAGGATCATCGGCGTCGAGTCCTGCGACGCGGTGTGCAGCCCGTTGGAGGCGTGGGTCGCGCCGGGACCGCGCGTCACGAGGCAGACGCCGGGCCGCCCGGTGAGCTTGCCGTACGCGTCCGCCATGTTCGCCGCGCCGCCCTCGTGGCGTGTGACGATGAGGCGCAGCGGCGCATCGCGCAGCGCGTCCAGGACGGGCAGGTAGCTCTCGCCGGGGACGCCGAAGGCCAGCTCGCTGCCGTGCAGGACGAGCTGGTCGACGAGGACCTGCCCGCCGCTGCGGGTCACGCTCGGACCACCGGCTGTTCGAAGTACACCGTCGGGCGCTGGGTCTTCGGCTTCTCCGCGTCGGCGGGGTCCACGTAGCTGATGGTGCGCTTGCCGGCCCACTCCTCCGGCAGGAGGAGCACGCGGATGAACGCGGACGGCGCGGCCGGCGTCGTGGTCGCGAGCACGGGGTCGGGGCCCCGCTCGAACCACGGCTCACCCGGGCCGTACGTGTGCTGCTCGCCCTCGGAGTCGATCGTGATCTCGCCGAAGAGCAGGTAGCGGATCCCCGGTCCGGGGTGCGTGTGCCGGTAGGCGACCCCGCCGGGCTCGAAGTCGATGCGATCCAGTCGCATGATCCACGGGCCGTCGCCGAGATCGACCTCGGCGGACAGCAGCGCGCCGTCCGGTGCCTCGGGGCCGAGCATCCATACGAGCGCGGTGCCGTCCTCGAGCTCGTGGGCGATGGTGTTCGGGTCGCCGCTGCGGGCGCCCTTCGTCAGCGAGAGTCTCAATGGAAGTACTGGCCTCCGTCGATGACCATGGTCTGGCCGGTGATGAACGAGGACTCGGGGCTGCACAGGAAGGCGACCGCGCCGGTGATGTCCTCGGGGACCTGATCGCGCTTGATCGTGCGCGCCGACACCGAGACCTGCTGCAGCGCCTCGACGACCTCGGGGTGCTCCTCGACGCCGTCGCTCATCGTGAAGCCGGGTGCGACGCAGTTGACCAGCACCTCGCCCGCCAGCTCCTTGGCCAGCGCGCGGGTGAAGGCGACGATCGCGCCCTTGCTCGTGACGTAGTGCAGGAGGAACGGGACGCCGCGGAACGGCGTCCCCGACGAGATGTTCACGATCCGCCCGCCGCCCGACGCCTTCATCCGCGGGACGACCGCGCGGCAGGTGAGGAACATCGAGAGCACGTTGACGTCCATCACCCGGCGCCACTCCTCGACCGGGATCTCCTCGAAGGACCGCATCGCCAGCGACGCGTAGAGGCCGGCGTTGTTGACGAGCACGTCGATGCGGCCGCACCGCTCCTCGACCTCGGCGGCCATGCGCTCGACGTCGAGCTCCGACGCCACGTCGACCGTCAGCCCCACGCCGTCCGGATACGCGGCCGCTGCCTCCTCGGCGCCCCGCAGGTCGGCGATCACGATCCGCGCGCCGTCCTGGGCCAGTCGGTCCGCGATGGCCTTCCCGATGCCCTTCGCCCCGCCGGTGACGATGGCGACCTGCCCGGTCATCAGACTCCCGCCATGCAGAGGTACTTCGTCTCGAGCCAGTCGTCGATGCCGTACTTCGAGCCCTCGCGGCCGATGCCCGACTCCTTCATGCCGCCGAACGGCGCGACCTCGGTCGAGATGACCCCGGTGTTGATGCCGAGGATCCCGTACTCGAGCGCCTCCGAGACGCGCCAGATGCGCGACATGTCGCGAGAGTAGAAGTAGCTCGACAGGCCGTAGGGCGTCGCGTTCGCCAGGCGCACCGCCTCGTCCTCGGTCGTGAAGCGGCTGATCCCGGCGACCGGCCCGAAGGTCTCCTCGTAGCTCATCGCCATCGCGTCGGTGACCCCCGCGAACACGGTCGGCGTGAAGAACTGCCCGCCGCGTTCGTGGGGCGAGCCGCCCAGCAGCAGCTCCGCGCCGCGGTCGCGCGCATCGCCGACGTGCCGCACGACCTTGTCGAAGCCCTGCTGGTCGATGAGCGGCCCGACGTTGACGCCGTCGCTGAACCCGTCGGCCACGGTGAGCTTCGACGCCCGCTCGGTGAACGCTGCGACGAACTCGTCATAGACGGGGTCCTGAACGTAGATGCGGTTGGCCGAGATGCAGGTCTGCCCCGAGTTGCGGTACTTGCAGATCAGCGCGCCCTCGATCGCGGCCTCCAGGTCCGCGTCGTCGAAGACGATGAACGCGGCGTTGCCGCCCAGCTCCAGCGAGACCTTCTTGACCTGCCCGGCGCACTGGGCCATGAGCAGCTTGCCGATCTCCGTCGACCCGGTGAACCCGAGCTTGCGGACGATCGGGTTCGACGTCATCTCCTTGCCGATGACCGGCGCATCGTCGGCGTCGCCGGTGACGACGCTCAGGACGCCGGGGGGCAGGCCCGCCTCCTCGCCCAGGCGCATGATGGCCAGGGCGGTGAGCGGCGTCTGCTCAGCCGGCTTGAGGACCATCGTGCAGCCTGCGCCGAGCGCCGGGGCGGCCTTGCGGGTGGGCATCGCCGCCGGGAAGTTCCACGGGGTGATGCCGACCGTGACGCCGACGGGCTCCTTGGTGACGACGATCCGGCGGTCCTGCATGTAGGTCGGGATCGTGTCGCCGTAGATGCGCTTGGCCTCCTCGCCGAACCACTCGAAGAAGCTCGCCGCGTAGGCGATCTCGACGCGCGACTCGGCGATCGGCTTGCCCTGCTCGGTGGTGAGCAGCGCGGCGAGCGCCTCCTGGTTGTCCATCATGAGGTCCGCCCAGCGGCGCATGATGCGCGCGCGGTCCTTCGCCACCATCCCGCGCCAGCCGGGCAGCGCGGCCTGGGCGGCCTCGATCGCCCGCCGCGTCTCCGCGGTGCCCATGCGGGGGACGTCGGCGATCGTCTCGCCGGTCGCGGGGTTGACGACGGCGAACGTGTCACCCGAGTCGGCGTCGACCCAGGCCCCGTCGACGTAGGCGTGGCGCTCGAGGAGGTCGATCTGGGTCGTCATGACAAGGCCGCCTTGATCTCCGCGCAGGTCGCCACGCTCGCGACGTTCGTCATCGCGTAGTTCAGCGCCGCGTTCTGCCACTCCTCGCCGGTCGTCGACGTGCCGTCGG
The DNA here is from genome assembly GCA_963837655.1 of uncultured Solirubrobacterales bacterium. Taxonomy (GTDB): domain Bacteria; phylum Actinomycetota; class Thermoleophilia; order Solirubrobacterales; family Solirubrobacteraceae; genus CAVVSD01. The sequence continues at coordinate 169,345 of CAWIOK010000003.1, read as the reverse complement.
ACGCGACCACGACCTCGTAGCCGGCGTCCGCGCCGTGGCGCGCGGTGTGCTCGATGGACATGTTCGTCCACGCGCCGGTGATGACGAGCTGGTCGGCGCCGAGACCGCGCAGCAGGATGTCCAGGCGGGTCTCGTAGAAGCCGTTCATCCGCATCTTCTCCACGACGTGGTCGCCGTCGTGGGGCTCCAGGCCCTCCGCCGGCGCCGCGCCCCACGTCCCGCGCACGAGGGCGTTCGCACCGAGGACGCCCTGGAAGAGCGGGGCGTTCTGCTTCAAACCGGGGGCGCCCTGCTCGACGATGTACCAGACGTGGATCACGGGCACCCCGGCGGCGCGGCACGCGGCGGCGAGGTCGGCGACGTTCGCCACGACGTTCTGGGACGTCGCGTGGGCGGGTGCGCCCGAGTCGGCGAACGCGCCGCCCTCGATGATCACGTCGTTCTGCATGTCCTGGATGACGAGCGCGCTGCGCCCGGGCTCCAGGCTGAGGCCAGCCTCGCTCACGTCGTCACCTCATGTACGGGAGTCGGTTGCCGGAGACCTTGCACTCGAGGCGGTAGACCGACGTCGTCGCCGGGATGAACAGCCAGTTCCAGTCCGGCCCGCCCCAGGTCAGGTTGCCGACGGGCTCGGGGACCTCGACCGTCCCGATGTGCGTGCCCTGCGGGTCGAAGACGCAGACGCCGCCAGGGCCGGTGACCCAGACGTTGCCGCGCTCGTCGAGCTTCATGCCGTCGACGAGGTCGCCGACCTCCAGGCTGCCGGTGCCGATGCCCTCGGCGAAGATGCGGCCGTTCTGCAGCGACCCATCCGCCGCGACGTCGAAGACCCGGATGTGGGCGTTGTCGGTGTCGTTGATGTAGAGCAGCGACTCGTCGACCGAGAAGCACAGGCCGTTGGGCTGGCCGAAGTCGCGGGCGACGACCTCGGGGTCACCGCCGCCGGGCGCGATGCGGTAGACGCCCTGGAAGTCGAGCTCCTGATCGCGCTCGAGGCCGAAGCCGGGCATGCGCCCGTAGGACGGGTCGGTGAAGTAGATCGCGCCGTCGCTCTTCACCACGACGTCGTTGGGGCTGTTGAGCTCCTTGCCGTCGTAGTGGCTGGCGAGGACCTCGCGCCCGCTCCCGGAGCCGTCCGGGTCCATGCGGACGAGCGAGCTCGTGACGTGCTCGCACACGACGAGCCGGCCCTCGAGGTCGAAGGTCATGCCGTTGCCCTTGTTGGAGGGGTTGGCGACCTCGGTGAAGCCCTTGCCCTCCTCCCACCGCCGGCGCACGTCGCCGGGCATGTCGCTGAACAGGAGGTAGTCGCCGTCGGGGTTCCAGAGTGGTCCCTCGGTGAACGTGCACCCGGACCCCAGCTGCTCGAGCTCCGCGCCTTCGTCGACGAGGTCCCGGAACGCCGGCGCGTTGACCCGCATAGCCAATTCCCTCACCCTCCTGGGTTATCGATATCCGTCCCCGGCGCGAACGTAACACGTGTGGCGATCTGGTGAGGTCTCCGTCTCAGCCGCCGTGTCGGCGCTCGATCCCGGCCAGCAACGCGCCCAGTGCCTCGAGGCTGGCGAGGTTGTGTCCGGCGACGAACCGGTCGATCGAGGGCAGCGCGGCACGCATCCCGGCCGCCAGCGGCTGGTAGTCCGGGCTGCCCTTGACCGGGTTCACCCACACGACGGCGTAGGCGGCCCGGTGCAGCCGCTCCATCTCGCGGCCGACGAGCTCGTGGTCGTCGCGCTCCCAGCCGTCGGAGGCGATGAGCACGATCGCGCCCCGGGTCAGCGCACGGCGGCCCCAGATGTCGTTGTACTCCTTCAGCGACGCGCCGATGCGCGTGCCCGCGGCCCAGTCGACGACGCGCCGGGCGGCGCGCTCGAGCGCGAGATCGGGGTCACGGGTCTGCAGCTCGCGGGTCAGCCGGGTGAGGCGTGTGCCGAAGGCGAACACCTCGGCGCCGCGCCCGAGTCGCAGGATCGCGTGGAGGTAGAGCAGCAGCGCGCGCGAGTAGGGCTCCATCGAGCCCGACACGTCGCACAGCACGACGAGCTTGCGGGGCGCCTCGGCGCGGCGCCGGAAGCTGCGCCGGATCGGGTCGCCGCCGGTCGCGATCGCATCGCGGGCCAGCGCGCGCATGTCGAGGATCCGGCCGCGGCGGTCGCGGCGCAGGCGATGGGAGCGCCGGGACGGCCTGCGGATCGCGAGCTGCGCGATGAGCTTGCGCGCGGCGGCCATCTCCTCCGGGGTCATCGCCGCGAAGTCCTTCTCGCGCAGCACCTCGTGGGCGCTGTGGCCGATCGAGTCGGGGTCGCCCTCCGCGGGCGCGGCCTCGCGCCCCATCTGCGGGTCGCGGCGGATGCGCCTGGCGTTCTTGTTCAGCGTGCGCGGGTCGACGTCGCGGCGCGGCGCGATGCGCCCGGCCCGGCGCAGGAACCACGCGTCGAAGGCGAGGTCGAATGTCGCGAGGTCCTCCCGGCGCGCGACGAACGTCGTGCGCAGGGTCCAGTACACGTCCTCCTTGGAGGTGATGTCGAGGTGGTCGAGGCCCCGCAGCGCGTCGGACACCCGGCCCGGCCCGACCTCCATCCCGGCCTCGCGCAGCACGCGGCCGAAGGTGACGATGTGGCGGGTGAGCGCCTCGCTCACGGGCCTACGCCGCGGCGGCGCGGGCTTGGCCGAGGAGCGCGAGCATCGTCTCGTCGCGCAGCATCTCGAGGTCCTCGTGGTGCTTGAGGACCGCGCCGAGCGTCTGCTCGACGACGGTGGCGTCGAGCTCCTCGCACCCGAGCGCGACGAGGGCCTGGGTCCAGTCGATCGTCTCCGCGACGCCCGGCGCCTTGGCGAGGTCCATGTCGCGCAGTCCTGCGACGAAGGCGGCGGTCGCGGTCGCGAGGCGCTCGGGCACGCCGGGGACGCGCAGGCGGACGATCTCGATCTCGCGCTCCAGCGACGGGTGGGTGATCCAGTGGAACAGGCACCGGCGCTTGAGCGCGTCGTGCAGCTCGCGGGTCCGGTTGGAGGTCAGGATGACGGCCGGGCGCCGGGTTGCCGTGATCGTCCCGATCTCGGGGATCGTGATCTGGAAGTCCGAGAGGACCTCGAGCAGGAACGCCTCGAACTCGTCGTCCGCGCGGTCGATCTCGTCGATGAGCAGGACGGCGGGCTCCTCGGACGCGATCGCCTCCAGCAGCGGCCGGCGGATCAGGAACTCCGGCCCGAACAGCTCGCGCTCGTCGACCGTGCCTTCCTGGGCCGCGCGGATGTGCAGCAGCTGGCGCGCGTAGTTCCACTCGTAGACGGCGTGCGAGACGTCGAGTCCCTCGTAGCACTGCAGCCTGATCAGCCGGGCGCCGCTCGCGCGCGCGAGTGACTTGGCAAGCTCGGTCTTGCCCACGCCGGCCTCGCCCTCCAGCAGCAGCGGCTTGCCGATCACGAGCGACAGGTACAGCGCCGTGGAGAGGCCCCGCTGGGGCAGGTACGACTGGTCCAGGAGGGCGTCCTCGAGCTGATCGACGGACCCGAATCCCATGCTCGTGCTCACGCCGCCACCCTACCCGGCGTGTGCGGATGCGGATTAACGATAATCGTTCGCCTCCCCGTGGACGAAGGTGTATAACCGCGCTCATCCGGTCTGACTGCGTCTGCAGGAGGGTTGCATGGGGGGGAGTCCCAATGGTGCGGCGGAGGTCATCGTCGCTGCGTCACCAGGTGAGGCGATCGAGGCCTTCGGGGATGGTGCGGGTGTCACCGTCGTCGCCGGCGCGACGATCGTCATGCCCGAGCTCACGCACCGGCGCCTCGACGCCGGGCGCGTCGTCCTGATCGGGCGAGCGGGCCTGTCGGGCATACGCACCGAAGGCAGCCGCACCGTCATCGGCGCCGGCACGACGCTCGCCGAGCTCGGCGACGCCGTCGAGCCCCTGGGCACGTGTGCCCGGCGCGTCGCGGACCTCGAGATCCGCGAGCAGGCGACGATCGGCGGCAACCTCTGCGCCCCGCCGGGCACCGAGAGCCCGCGCGGTGACCTGCAGGCCGCGCTGCTCGTCCTGGACGCGCAGGTCCGGTCCGCCGGCGCGGGCGGCGAGCGAACCGACCCGGTCGAGGACGTCATCGGGGCCGGCGGCGGCCGCCTCGTGCTCGACATCTCGGTCGCCGAGCCCGACGCGGCGTCCACCGCGACGGTCCGCCGTCCGCACGCCCACGCCTACACCGTCATGCGGGTCTGCGCGGCGCGGGTCGCCGGCGAGGTCCGCATCGCCGTCTCCGGCGCAGCGCCGCGGGCGGTGCGGTTGCGCGCGTGTGAGGCGGCCGTCGCCGGGGGTGGGTGGGATCCGGCATCCGCGGCGGAGCATGCGCTCGAGGACGTCACACCGCAGGACGACGCCCTCGCATCCGGCTGGTACCGCGGCAAGGTGCTGCCGGTGCTCGTCCGCGACGCCCTGACCCAGCTCGGCTAGAGGAGCACGATGGAACTGACGGTCAACGGGGTGACGCACGACGTGCTTTCGCCCCCGCTCACCACGCTGCTGAACGTGCTCCGGGAGGAGCTCTACGTCACCAGCCCGAAGGCGGGCTGCGAGCAGGGTGGCTGTGGCGCCTGCACGGTGCACGTCGACGGCCGCCCGCGCCGAGCGTGCCTCCTCCCGCTGGCGGCGCTCGAGGGCGCGGAGATCACCACGGTCGAGGGGCTGTCGGAGGGCGAGGACCTCTCCGCGGTCCAGTCCGCCTTCCACGAGCACTACGCGGCCCAGTGCGGGTTCTGCACCTCGGGGTTCGTCATGGCCGCCGAGGCGCTCGTGAACACCGATCCCGCCCGCCCGGTCGGGCGCGACGAGATCATCGAGGCGCTCAGCGGCCACGTGTGCCGCTGCACCGGCTACGCCAAGATCCTCGACGCCGTGGCGGCCGCGCAGCAGGTGCCGGCATGAAGTCGATCGGCGCCCGGCTGCCGCGCTACGACGGCCTCGGCCACGTCAAGGGCCTGACGCAGTACGTCGACGACGTGCGCGTCCACGGCACGCTGTGGGTGAAGGCGTTGCGCTCGCCGCACGACAGCGCGCTCATCCGCTCGCTCGACACGACGAAGGCCGCGTCGATGAAGGGCGTGCACGCGATCGTCACCGCGAAGGACGTGCCGCACAACGTCTACGGCCATCTCGAGGGCCTCGGCGTCCCTGCCGACGAGCCGCTGCTGGCCGAGGACGACGTCCGCTGGAAGGGCCAGATCGTCGCTGCCGTCGCCGCGAGCTCGCAGGAGGCCGCGCAGGACGCCGTCGATGCGATCGAGGTCACCTACGAGGAGCGCGAGCCCGTCCTGGACATCCGCATCGCCGCGGATCCGGGGGCGGAGACGTTCCACCAGTGGGGCGCCCTGTATCCGCACTTCGGGCCCCACAACCACCGGCGCGTGCGCAAGGGGAACATCGACGCCGCCTTCGACAAGGCCGACCACATCGTCGAGGGCGTCTACCGCCCGCAGGCGATCGAGCACGTCCCGATGGAGACCCAGACGGCGCTCGCCGTGCCCCAACCCGACGGCCGGCTGACGATCTACTCCTGCACGCAGGCGATGTACTTCTCCATGGGCGTCGTCGCGGCACACCTGCAGTGGCCGCTGAACAGGCTGAAGTTCGTCGGCGGGACCGTCGGCGGCGGGTTCGGCGGCAAGGTCGACACCGCGACGGAGACGATCTGCGCGCTGCTGGCGATCAAGTCCAGGCGGCCGGTGAAGTGGCGCTTCACGCGCGAGGAGGAGTTCCTCGTGTCCTCGACCCGCGCGCCGTGGCACGTCGAGATCCGCGACGCGGTGACGAACGACGGCTGGATCCTGGGCCGCCGGATGCTCACGCTGCACGACTCGGGCGCGTACGCGCGCTTCTCGCCCTACGGGCTCACGAAGCACGCGTTCCACCACACCGGCGCGTACACGATCCCCAACCTGCGCTTCGACGGGTTCGTGGTGTTCACCAACCGCGTCCCGACGACCGCCATGCGGGGCTTCGGCGTCACGTCGGTGTCGCTGGCCACGGAGATCCACCTCAGCAGAGTGGCCGGGGTCATCGGGATGGACCCGTTCGAGCTGCGGCTGAAGAACGCCAACCGCGTCGGCGACACCACGGGCAATCGCGTCGTCATGCACGACCCGTCGACGGTGCCGGTGACGCTCGCCGCGGCCGAGGCTGCGGGGATCGAGCTCGGCGCCGACTACCGCGTGATGACCTCCGAGCGGCGCACCGGCGACCTGCTGCCGGAGCACCTCGTCGATCAGCAGGCGCCCGACGGCGAGCACCTGATGACCTACCGCGGCGCGAACGGAGGGGGCAGCTGATGGCGAAGCATCGCGGTCGCGGCTTCGCGACGATCGAGTACCCGACCGGCATGAACCAGAACGGCGACCCCAGCCAGGCCTGGATCAAGCTCAAGCCGGACGGGCGCGTCGACGTCTTCGCCGGCACGGTCGACATCGGCCAGGGCTCCAAGACCGTCCACACCCAGATCGTTGCCGACGCCCTGGGCGTGCCGTACGACTGGGTCACGATGGACAACACGAACACGGACTCCTCGGCGGTCTGCACGGGGACGTTCGCGTCGCGCGGGACGTTCATCGGCGGCAACGCCGTGCGCTACGCGGCCGAGAAGGCCAAGGAGCGGATCCTCGACATCGCCTCCAAGGAGCTCGAGATCGCGCCGGACGACCTCGAGATCGTCGACGGCGAGGTCCTGGCCAAGGGCGCGCCGGATCGCAAGATCTCCATCCCCGACGTCGCGGGCGCCGCGACGTACGTGTATGGCGAGCTCATCACCGGCAACGGGACCGCGCTGAAGCCGCTCGCCGAGGTCAACGACGACGACGGCTCGGTCACGGCGGAGCCGCATTCGGCGATCTCCTACGCGGCCTGCATCATCGACGTCGAGGTCGACGACGAGACCGGCGAGACCACGGTGCTGAAGATGCTCCAGGTCTACGACGTCGGCCGCGCACTCAACCCGACGTTGGTGGAGGGGCAGATCGAGGGTGGCGCCATGATGGGCCTCGGGCTCGGCCTGCTGGAGAACAGCTATCCGTACTACCCGTCGACCGCGCATCGCGGGGAGCAGTTCGGCTCCTACCTGGCGCCTGCGTTGGAGGACTTCCCCGAGATCGAGAACGTGATCCTGGAGAACCCCTCGGTGGACGGGCCGTTCGGCGCGAAGGCGATCGGGGAGATGGCGAACAACGCGCAACCGCCCGCGATCGCCGCTGCCATCCACGACGCCGTCGGCGTGTGGATCACCGAGATGCCCGCGACGCCGGAGCGGGTGCTCGGCGCGCTGGAGGCCCGCCGCGAGCCGCGGCGGGAGGGCAAGCGGGTGATCTTCGACGAGGAGATCTCCGTCGCGGCGCTCAGCGCCGACGGCGGCCAGTCGTACTGGGGCGTCGATGCCTGAGTCCGTGGGGTTCTCCACCTGGAACGGCGTCGACTCCTACGAGTTCGTCGACGGCGTGAACATCCACGCGATCGGTGGCGACCAGGTGCTCATGTGCCGGGTCGTCTACCAGCCGGGCAAGACCGTGCCGCGCCACGCCCACGATCACACCGAGCAGCTCATGGCGGTCGTCGAGGGCTCGGTGCGCATGACGATCGGCGACGAGACCCGCGACCTCGGTCCGGGCGACGTCGTGTGCGTGAACCGCGGGATCGAGCACGAGCTCTACTCGGAGGGGGGCGTGACGTTCTTCGAGGCGCTGGCGCCTGTGCCGCTGGACCACGTCCCGGACAAGGAGAGGGATCTGTTCCTGTCCGAGGGCGGCGTCACGCACGTGGAGCGTTAGATGGGGGAATTCGACGGCAAGGTCGCGCTCGTCACAGGCGGCGGGCGCGGCATCGGCCAGGCGGTCGGCGAGCTGCTGCTGGCGCGGGGCGCGACGGTGGCGTCGTTCGACCTCGACGCGAGCGGGTCGCCCGACGGCGCGGTCCCGGTCGAGGGCGACGCGACCGACTCGTCGTCGGTGGCCGATACGGTCGCGCGCGTCGAGCGCGACGTCGGCCCGATCGACGCGGTCGTGTGCTGCGCGGGCACGGCCGGCGACTCGCTGCGGACGGTCGACGTGTCCGACGAGGAGTGGCGTCGGGTCTTCGCGCTGAACTGCGACGGGGTCTTCTACTTCAACCGCGAGGCGGCGAAGGTCATGGCTCCTCGCGGGAGCGGGCGGATCGTCAACGTCGCGTCGATCGCCGGCAAGGAGGGCAACCCGATGGCCGCCGCCTACTCGGCGAGCAAGGCCGCCGTCATCGGGATGACGAAGTCCTTCGGCAAGGACCTCGCAACGAGCGGCGTGCTCGTCAACGCGGTCGCGCCGGCGGTCATCGCGACACCGATGCTCGCCCAGATGTCCCAGGAGCACATCGACTACATGGTCGAGAAGATCCCCATGGGGCGGCTGGGGCAGCCGGGTGAGGTGGCCGAGCTCATCGCGTTCCTGGCCAGCGAGCGCATGTCGTTCTCGACCGGTGCGACGTTCGACATCTCCGGCGGGCGGGCAACGTTCTAGTGGCATGCCACCCGCGCTGGCCGCCGCCATCACGGCGGCCCTGACCTCCGGCACCGATCCGCTGCACCGCGCAGCGGCGGTGCTGCGTGCGGCGTTCGGGATGGACCGGGTCTCGGTCGCCCGGATCGATCAGGACGCGGGGCGCTTCGAGATCGTGGCGACGGACGGCGCGGAGCTCCTCGCGGCGGGCTGCGAGCTGCCCGTCGTGACCTGCACGTACTTCCTGACGACCGCGCGGGGCGAGGAGTTCGCCGAGCGCGACTTCGCACGGTCACGCGAGTTCGGCCTCCCGCTCGACGGCGTCGTGCAGGCTGCGGGGTTCCGCGCCGGCGGGTCGGCGCCCGTCCGCGTGGACGGCCGCACCATCGGGGCGGTCTCCTTCTCCGACGGCGCTCCGTGCGCGTCGATGGCCGGTGCGGTTCACGACGTCGCTGAGCTCGGGGGGCTGCTCGCGCCGTACCTGGCGCCGCGCGTGCCCGCGCCCGCACCCAGTCTCAGCCCGCGCGAGCGGGAGCTGCTCGCCGCGCTGGAGGCAGGACTGCGCTTCAAGCAGATCGCGCTCGCGCTCGGCATCTCCGAGGCGACGGCGAAGACCCACGGACGCAACCTGTTCCGCAAGCTCGAGGTGACATCCCGCGCGGAGGCGGTCCACGCCGCACGCGGGCTCGGCCTCGTCTGAACGTGCGATGGCGCGCGGAGGGGCGCGCGAGGACACTCGGCGGTGGTTCCACCGCACGAGAGGAGACGACATGGGTCTCGAGGTGAAGGTCCTCGACCTGGGTGACATCGAGCTCGACACGAGCTTCCTCGTCCTCGCACAGGATCCGGGGCGCCGGCAGCAGGTGCCGACGTTCGGCTTCCTCATCACCGGCGGGGAGGCGCCGGTCGTGGTCGACACGGGCTTCAGCGACCCGTCGATCATGGGCAACCTCGGCATGCAGGGGTGGTGGCGCGACGGGCAGGGGATGGAAGGCCAGCTCGAGCGACACGGCCTGAAGATGGAGGACGTGCGCTACGTGCTCCACACGCACCTGCACATCGACCACGCCGGCTACGACGACCACTTCCCGATGGACGGCACGACCGTCGTCATCAACCGCCGCGAGCTCGAGTACTCCGTGTCCGGCCTGATGGGCGAGCAGTACCCGGCGCCATACGTGAAGCACCTGGTCGACCGCCTGCACCATCCGGGTGCGCTGCGCCTGCTCGACCTCGACGTGGTCGTGGAGGAGGAGATCATCCCCGGCGTGCGCGTCCAGAACGCCGGCGGGCATACGGAGGGGTCGATGAACATCCTCGTCGACACCGACGAGGGCGTCGCGAACATCTGCGGCGACGTGCTCTACGACATCGAGTACCAGCTCATCCACCGCCACCTCCAGGTCATGGCGGACGACCCGGCGGTGACCGGCAACCACAGCGGGAGCAAACGCAGTGAGAAGGCGGCCATCCGCAAGGCCCTCAACGGCTCGCGCTTCGTCCTGCCGGCCCACGACCGCCCCGCCGTGCTGGAGCGCGGGCAGGTCGTCGGCAGGACGTTCGACAGCGTCCCCGGCGAGCTGATCAGCAACGACGCGTGGCCGGGCAAGCTGACGCGGGACAACGTGGGGGCGGGAGTGGGCTGAGGGCCGTGGCCCCGTGCCGTGGTGACCGGTACGGGGGGGCGCCGCGGCGAGCGCGGGTGAGCTATTGCTCGCATACCGAGCAGAACTCCACCCGCGCTCGCGCTCGCCGCGCCGCCAGGTCCGCCCGCTGCGCCGCGTTCGCGGTGCGCTCGATCGCTGCCGCGTACGCGACGTCGGCGGCTTCAGGGTCGCCGGCACGGCGCAGGAGGTCCGCGCGCGCCGCGAGCAGCGGCACGTAGTCGCGCAGCGCCCGCTCGCCGCCGAGCTCGTCGAGCAGCTCCAGGCCGGCCTGCGGCCCCTGCGCGAACGACACCGCGACCGCGCGGTTCACCGCCACGACATGGGTCGGCTGCACCCGCAGCAGCTCGCCGTAGAGCGACGCGATCCAGCTCCAGTCCGTCGCAGCGAACGAGCGGGCGCGGTCGTGGCACAGCGCGATCCCCGCCTGCAGCGCGTATGGCCCGGGCTCCCGCAGTCGCAGCGAGCGCTCGAGCAGGCCGGTGGCCTCGGCGATCGCCTCGCGGTCCCACAGCCGCCTGTCCTGGTCGCGCAGGTCGATCGCCTCACCGTCCTGACCGGTGCGAGCACCGCGCCGGGCGTCGGTGAAGAGCATGAGCGCGAGCAGGCCGTGCGCCTCGGCGTCGTCGGGCATGAGCTCGCACAGCAGGCGGCCGAGGCGGATCGCCTCCCCGCAGAGGTCGGGTCGCGTCAGCGCGTCCCCGTCCGTCGCCGTGTGCCCTTCCGTGAAGACGACGTAGACGACCGCGAGGACGCCGCGCATGCGCTCGTCGAGCAGGTCGTCGGTCGGGACGCGGAAGGGGACGCGGGCGTGGGCGATCTTGCGTCGCGCCCGCAGCAGCCGGGCCGCCATGGTCGGCTCGGGGACGAGGAACGCACGCGCGGTCTGCGCGGTGCTCAGGCCGCCGAGCGACTTCACCGTGAGAGCCACGCGCGCGTGCAACGCCAGCGATGGATGGCAGCACGCGAACAACAGCCGGAGGCGGTCGTCGGTCAGGGATGTCTGGTCGTCCATGGTCGGGTCGTAAGCGGGCGTCGCGGCCGTCCCGTCGCGTTCGGCGAGCGCCTCCAGCGTGCGCAGCCGCTCGTCCAGCGCGCGCTTGCGACGCAGCCGGTCGATCGCCCGCCGCCTGGCCGTCGTGGTCAGCCAGGCGGCAGGGACCGAGGGCACCCCGTCGCGCGGCCACGTTGCCAGCGCGACGGCGTAGGCGTCCTGCAGCGCGTCCTCGGCCAGCGCGAGATCCCCGCCGAGATGGCGGACGAGCGTCGCGAGGACGCCGGGGCCGTCCTCGCGGGCGACCCGTTCGAGCGCGCCGGCGGCCGTCAATCGAAGGTGACGATCGGCCGAACCTCGACCGACCCGTACGTGATGTTCGGCATCTTCGCGGCCCATGCGAGCGCGGCGTCGAGATCGGGCACGTCGATGAGGTAGTAGCCGCCGAGGATCTCCTTCGTCTCGGCGAACGGCCCGTCCGTCAGCAGCGTCTCGTCGTCGCGCACTCGGACCGTCGTCGCGGAGTCGGGGAACTGGAGCGCGTTGCCGCCCTTCATGACGCCGGAGCTCTCGAGCTCCTGCGTGTAGGTGAACCACCGCTGCATGGCGGCCTCGCTCTGCGCGTCCGCGGGTGCCGTGGTCGGATCGCCGTAGATGAGGAGCAGGTACTCCATGTCGTCGCCTCCTTGTCGGTGCTCCGGCCGGGTGCCAGAGCTGGTCCGCCCCGATGACGAACCGCCCGGCCCGGATTCGACACCTTTCTACGCGGGCCGTCCAATTGGCGCGTAGACGCTCGTGGCATGCTCGGGCCATGGAGCTCCTCCTCCGACGCATCGGCCTCGAGGCGCTGCCGCGTCCTGACGCCGCGGGCCTGCGCGAGCTGCACCGCGCCTACGTGGGGTCGATCCCGTACGAGGCGCTGGCGGTCCAGCTGGGGGAGAGCACGCCGCTCGACGAGGCGGAGCTCGTCGAGCGCGTCGCCGGCGGCCGCGGCGGCTACTGCTTCGAGGTCAACACGGTGCTGCGCGCGCTGCTTGTCGCGACCGGGTTCAGCGTCGAGCGCCGCCTGGCGCGCGTGAACGACTCCGAGCTCACGAACCACATGGCGCTCGTCGTCGACGTGGACGGCGCTGCGTATCTCGCCGACGCGGGGCTGGGCGAGGGGCCGCTGGATCCTGTCGCGCTCGTGGACGACACGACGACGCCCGGCCCGCTGCCCTGGCGCGTCGAGCGTGCCGGAGACGGCTGGCGCCTCACCCAGCACGAGCACGGCTCGATCGACGCGTTCACGTTCGCGGACCACGCCGTCGGCTTGGACGCCTTCCAGGAACACCACCGGCGGCTCTCCACCGAGCCCGAGTCCTCCTTCGTGCAGACGCTCGTCGTGCAGCGCCCATACGACGACCGCATCGTGACGCTGCGGTCCCGGACGCTGTCGGTCGACGGCCCGGGCGTGCGCGAGCGCGACGTGCTGCCTGACGGCGAGGCGTTCGCCGCGGTGCTGCGCGACAGGTTCGCGATCGACCCCGCCGTCCTCGGGGACGAGCGCACGGCGAGGGTGTGGGAGCTCGCGAGCGCCCAGCACGAGGAGTTCCTCGCGCGCGCCCGGTGACGTGGCGCGACGTCTCAGGCCACAAGGGCGAGCAATTGCTCCCGGCTCGGCCCGGGAGGGGGCGGGGCGTCGTGGGCCGCGCCCAGCTCGGCGACGCGCTCGGCGAACCCCGGTCGCGCCATGACCTCCTGCGGCAGCGCGAGGCAGCCCATGATGTCCAGGAAGCCACGGAAGAGGTCGGCGTCGTGACGGATCGCCACGACGAGCGCCGCAGTCGCCTTCGCGGCGGGAGTGTCCGGCGTCGGCGCCGGCCGCCCCTCACGGATCGCCTCGACTTGGGCGCGACGCCCACGGTCGAACGCGACCGTCGCCCTGTACCAGGGTCTGAGCTGCTCCTCGGTGGTCGCGTCCCAGGCCTCGCTGAACGCTCGCGGGTCGCTCGCGTGCGCCCGCACGACCTCCGGCAGTGCCGCGGCATGCATCAGACCTAGCGAGATGCCTCGGCCCAACGAGGGGTTCGTGCAGGCTGCGGCGTCAGCGACGAGGGCGATGCCGGTCGCGGCCGGCCGGCCGTCGGTGGCGATGCGGCGGTAGCGGTCGGCGATGCCGCTCATCGCGACGACGTCGCCGAGCGGCTCACCGTCGACCCAGTGGGCGTGGAGCGGGAGCGAAGCCATCACGGCGTTCCACCGATCGGCGTGGCGCAGCTGCTTGATGGGCTGGTCACCGGTCGACGCGTAGAGGGTCACCGACCAGGTGTCCCCGTCGCCGGGCAGCGTGAGGATGGAGATCGACCCGATCGGCATGGTGATGGGTGCGCGGAACTCGGGCAGCGTTCCCCGGAAGAACCGGGTGTAGTACACGAAGCCGCTGTCCGCAGCCTCCTCGTGGACCGGCGCAGCGCCGGCCGCCAGCAACCAGGCCGGGAGCTTCGATCCGCGGCCCATCGCGTCGACGACGAGGTCGGCGTTGAGCTCCTCGCCACCCGACGTTCGCACGCCTGCGACGTGCAGCACGCCGTCGCCCGTCGACGGCCCGGCTATCACTCCGTCCACTCGCACGCCGCGGCGGACCTCCACGCCGGGCTCTGTCTCCGCCGCGCGCGCGAAGACCCGCTCGAAGGGCGGGCGGCGCGCGGTGAGCGTGAAGAATCGCTCGTCGCCGGGACGGGCGGAGCGGTCCGTGATCGACGACGGGAGTGTGCCGAGCGGGTCGAACCGGCGTGCGCCGTCGGCGACGAGCGCATCCCTGACGTCGGGCAGCTCCGCGTCGAGGACGTGTCGCGCGCGCGTCAGGATGTAATGCGGCTGACGGAACTGGGCCACGCCGCGCCGCTGCCAGGACTCCCACGCCTCGTCGGGCGATCCCGGACTGGGTTCGGGGTCACGCTCCAGGACCGTCACCTCGTTGCCGTCCCGGGCCAGCATCATCGCCGTCGCCAGACCGCAGACCCCACCGCCCAGGACCACGATCCGGGGCATCAGCGTTGGAGTTCGGCCCCGGGGAAGGGCCCGAAGAACCCGACGATCAGCTTCAGGCGACCGTCGCCGTCGAGCTCGCCGAAGTCCATGCCGTCGAGTGCGACGACGCCGTCCGGCCCGAGCATCTGCCAGGTGAAGCGCAGCAGCCCGTCGTGCTCGTCCACGCCGCTGGCCATCTCGATGCGGTTCCCGGGCATCCGCGCGTGGAAGCCGCCGATGTGCCGGACGAGCGCCGACCGGCCCTCGGCCCGCCCCGTCGGGTCGATGTAGACGCCGTCCTCGGTCCAGGACCGCTCGAGCAGGGCGCGGCGGGCATCCTCGTCGGCCTCGTTCCAGGCCGCGGCGTACGCGGCGACCGTCTCCTCGGCGGGCGCCATGGTGCCGACCCTCCCCCGACGGGAGGGCCGGTGTCAAGCTAGGCCGGCACCGCCGGCGCCGGGATCGGCTCCCGCCACGGGCGGACCTGGTGCTCGGCGACCTGCGTCCCGAGCTTGAAGTGCCGCGCCTCCTCGTGGGTCTCCACGAACGGGAGGTTGGGGTCGTAGAAGTCGGCCGGGTCCGTCGGGGGCGGGCCGGTCTTCGACGTCTTGCCCGGTGTCTGGCGGCCGATGATCTCCTCGAGCAGCCACACGGCCTCGATGAGCTTGTCGAGATCGATGCCGGTCTCGATGCCCATCTCGTCCAGCAGGTTCACGACGTCCTCGGTCGCAGCCATCCCCGTCGCGCGGCCATTGCCGCAGTACGGGCAGCCGCCGACGCCGCCGATGGTCGTGTCGATGAACAGCTCGTCGCGGTCGTCGAGGACGCGCAGCGCCGCATACGTCGTGGCGAGCGCCAGCCCGCGGCTGTCGTGGAGGTGGAGGTAGTAGTTGCGGATGTCGGGCCACCGCTCGCGCGCGGCGAGCAGCTGCTCCTCCATCGTGTGCGGGGCGCACCAGCCCATCGGGTCGCCGAGCAGCAGGGTCGTCACCTTGACGCCCGCCTCCTCCCAGGCCGCCGCCTGACGCTCGAACAGGTCCATCCGCTGCTCGAGCGTGAAGCGCCCCTCGAAGTTCGAGCCGAACGCCGCGTTGATGGCGATCCCCGCCTCGGTGATCCCGCGCTTGACCGTGCCCTCGACGATGGCCGGCCACCGCTCGATCTCCTGCGCCTGGCTCATGTTCGCGTTGCGGCGCACGAACGTGTCCGAGAGGTGCGTGAACAGCACCGGCGGCATCGACGCCCGCGAGAGAGGCGGCGAGAACTCCTTCGCGCGCTCGCGGCCCTTCTGGTTCAGCGCGAGCGCGATGTACTTCACGCCATCGGCGGGCGTGAAGCGCTGCATGAGCTCGTCGATCTCCGCCATCTGCGGCGTGTACTTCGGCGAGACGAACGAGCCGACCATGATCGTCTTCAGCCCGGTCTGCGACAGCGCGTCGAGGAGGCGGACCTTGTCGTCGACGGAGATCGCCGCGGACTCGATCTGCATGCCCTCGCGCATGCACTCCTCGGTGATGTGGACGCGGGGATAGGACATGCGGTTCTCCTCAGCCATCAGCCCCAGATCGGGGCGACGTCGTTTCCGGTGTCGATCCAGACGCTCTTGACCTCGGTGTAGCCGTGGAGCGCCTCGATGCCGAGCTCGCGACCGAGCCCGCTCTGCTTGTAGCCCCCGAACGGCATGCCGTGGCCGAGGAGGCGGTAGTTGTTGATCCACACGCTGCCGGCGCGCACGCGGCCGGCGACGCGGTGGGCGCGCTTGACGTTCTCCGTCCACACGCCGGCCGCCAGGCCGAACACGGTGTCGTTGGCGATGCGCAGCGCCTCGTCCTCACCCCGGAAGCGCACGAGGCTGGCGACGGGGCCGAAGATCTCCTCGCGGGCGATCCGCGCGTCGATCGGCACGTCGCCGAACACCGTCGGCTGGTGGAAGAAGCCAGGCGCGTCGGGGCGCTCTCCGCCGGCGAGCAGCTCCGCCTCGCCGCGGCCGATGTCGACGTAGGAGACGATCTTCTCCAGCTGCGGCTTGGAGGCGACCGGGCCGAGCTGCGAGCTCGCGTCGAGCGGATCGCCATGGCGCATGAGCGCGGCGCGCTCGGACAGCAGCGCCGCGAACTCGTCGTAGGCGCCCGCCTCGACGAGCACGCGCGAGCCGGCCATGCACGTCTGCCCGGTCGCGGCGAAGACGCCGGCCATCACGCCGTTGACGGCGTTGGAGATGTCGGCGTCGTCGAAGACGATCTGGGGCGACTTGCCGCCGAGCTCCAGCGAGACGCGGGCGCCGCGCTGGGCGGCGATCGCGCCGATGCGCAGGCCCGTCGCGGTGGAGCCGGTGAACGCGATCTTGTCCACACCCGGGTGCTCGACGAGCGCCGCGCCCGTCGGGCCGAGGCCTGTTATGACGTTCAGCACGCCCTTCGGCACGCCCGCCTCGACGGCCAGCTCGGCCAGCAGCAGCGTGGAGGTCGGGGTGACCTCCGACGGCTTGGCGACGACGGTGTTGCCCGCCGCGAGCGCCGGGAAGAGCTTCCAGCCCAGGAGGCCCAGCGGCGTGTTCCACGGGGTGATCGCCGCGACGACCCCGATCGGCTCGCGCACGGTGTATGTCGTGAAGTTCGGGAACGGCGCGCCCATCGTGTGGCCGTGCAGCTGCTCGGCCAGGCCGGCGTAGAAGTGGGCGTCGCCGGCCACGGCGGCGATCCCAGGGCCCATCTCGCTCACGAGCTTGCCGTTCTCGCGGATCTGCTGGTGGACGAGGCGGTCGGCGTGCTCTTCGATGAGCAGCCCGAGGCGGCGCAGGACAGCGGCTCGCTGCTGCGGCGGCATCCGCGGCCAGTCCGTCTCGTCGAACGCGCGTCGCGCCGCCCGGACGGCCTGGTCGACCTGCTCGGTCGTCGCGATCGGCACCTGTCCCCACGCGACCGTGGTGAACGGGTCGACGCAGCGGAACGTGCCACCGTCGGCGCTCTCGACCCACGCGCCGTCGATGAGCATGCGGTAGTCGCGATCGAGGTCGTCGGCGCGGGCGTCGCTCGCGCCGGGGAGGTCTGCCTGAACGGTCATGCTTGGTGCTCCTCCATCGATGGGGCGATTCTAGTCAACCAATTGGTTGATGCCGCTGCCGCCTTGTCGTCTGAGAGCATGGTCGCATGGACGAGCCCCGCCCCGAGGGCGCACCGGTCCGCCGACGGCGTGGCGACGGTGGGCGCCGAGAGCGGCTGTTGGAGACGGCCACCAGAGAGTTCGCCGCCAAGGGCCTCGCCGGCGCGCGCGTGGACGCGATCGCACGTGCCGCACGGTCGAACAAGCAGCTCGTCTACTACTACTTCGGCAACAAGATCGGCCTCTACAACGAGGTCGTGGGGCGCATCGGCCCGGTCGTCCACGAGGAGCTCTACCCCGACACCGACGACGCGTCGCTCACGCTCGTCGAGCGGGTCCGGCGCCGCGCGACGCACACCTGGGGCCCGGTCGCGGCGCGATGGGGGCGCCTGCTCGGGTGGGAGGCGCTCGAGCGCGGGGACAAGGACATCCTGCGCGAGCAGGAGCGTTACGACAACTGGCGCCACCGCAAGCGCGAGATCGAGGCCGCGCAGGCGCGCGGCGAGGTCGACAGCAGCTTCGACCCCGAGCTGCTCGGGCTCGCGCTGCTCGGCGTGGAGCTCATGCCCCGCGTGCTCCCGCAGGTGACGAAGATCGTGACCGGCCTGAGCTTCAAGGACCCGGAGTTCGCGCGGCGGCAGGAGCAGCTGCTCGTGGAGCTCGTCGAGCACCTGCGTGCGCCGGGCGATCCGCGTCAGCCGACCGGCGATCCCGGCGACGCCAGCACGTCGCGGTAGTCGGCGTCGACGCGAGTCACGCTGCGGCTGGCCAGGAGGACCCCGAGGTCGATGGGCGCGAGCGCCGTCGGGACGCCGGTCGGCGCGTCGGCGATGACGCCGAGCCGCTGCAGCTCGGCGATCCGCTCGTCGCCGAAGCCGAGCACCCCGCGCAGGACGTCGTCGTTGGCCTCGCCGAACGAGGGCCCCGGGCCGCCGACGTGGGCCCCGTCCAGCCGGTACGGCCGGCCGATGACCGGGCGCACGCCGCAGTCGCGGCCGACGTCGACGTCCTCGTAGAAGCCGCGGGCGCGGAGGTGCTCGCTCGTGAGCAGGTCGCGCGCGTCGAGCACGGGCCCCGCCGGGACGCCCGCGGCCTGCAGCTCCGCGGCTGCGTCGGCCGCATCGCGGTCGAGCGCCCAGGCGGCGACGGTTGCCATCGGGTCCGCTCCGGGCGCGACGCCGAGCGCGCGCTCGAGCGCCTCCGCGGACGGGAAGCTGACCGCGAGCCAACGGTCCTCGCCGGCCGCCGGGACGAGCCCGCTGGCGTACGCGGCGATGTCCTCGTTCCCGCGCCGTGAGAGCTCCTCGCCGTGCGCCTGCAGCTGCAGGACCGCCTCGGGCATGACGACGACGCCGAGCTGGTACATGCCGAGGTCGATGTGCTGCCCCTCGCCCGTCCGCTCGCGGTGCAGCAGTGCCGCCAGCAGCGCGACCAACCCGCTCCAGCACGCCACGAAGTCCGGGTAGGACTGCCCGACCCGGGACGGCTTGCCGTCGCGGTAGCCGGTGAGATGCGAGATCCCCATCGTCGCCTCGAGGCTCGTTCCCTGAGCCCGGAACGCGGCCCACGGGCCGGTCGAGCCGTAGCCGGTGTTCGACAGGGACACGAGGCCCGGGTAGGTGTCGTGGAGGAGGTCGGGTGTCATGCCCCAGCCCCGGAGCACGCGGGGGGTGAAGTTGTCGAGCAGGACGTCGGTCTCGACGAGCAGCTCGCGCAGCACCTCGCGTCCCTCCTCCTGGGCCAGGTCGAGCGTCAGTGACCGCTTGCCCCGGTTGACGACCTGGAACAGACCGGAGCGGTCCCACCAGTCGCGCCCGGGCGCGTTGTCGACGAAGGGGTGCCCGAACAGCGCACGCGTCTGGTCCAGGCGATGGGGTGGCTCGACCTTGATGACCTCGGCGCCGAGGTCGGCCATGAGCGCGCCCATGTACGGGACGGCGAAGACCGTCGAGAGGTCGAGGACGCGCACGCCGGCGAGGGGGGCCGTGCGGCGGTTCCGTGCCTCCCGCGGCGCCCAGCTGGGCATGGCGCCGCCGAGGGCCGGCGCGCGCCCGCGGATGCGCTGCGGTGTGGCCGACATCGACGCGATCGCGGCGGGGAAGCGGACGTTCGGGAGGTCGTCGAACGTGTGCCAGACCCCGCGCGCCGCGAGCTGCGGGCACCGCATGAGCTCCGACGGCGTCTGCACGAACCCCGTGAGGTACCCCTCGCGCGACGCGCGCAGGAAGAAGCTGCGGCCGGACTCCGTCTCGAGATGCTCAGCGAGGATCGCCCGCAGCTCGGAGGCGTGGCGCATGCGCGACTCGGTGCTCGCGAAGCGCGGATCGTCGAGGCGGTGGTCGTCGAAGAGGTCGGCGAGGCGCTTCGCGGAGATGAGCCCGCTCGTCTGCAGCGACACCCAGCCGTCGGCGGCCGGCAGCGGCTCGCCCGCGAGCGGGTCCCCTCCCGGCGGCCGGCGCCCCTGCACTGCGCCCATGAACGCGTAGTGCGCCTCGTTGATCACCAGCTCGGAGGCCATGCACTCCTGGAGCGAGAGGTCCACGTGCACGCCGCCCCCGCCCAGGTGCGCGGCGAGCGTCGCGTACGCGGCGTTGAGGCCCCCGCACCACAGCGTCTGCTGCAGACCGTGCTTGAGCGGCTCGCGGTCCGACGTGCCGCTGATCTGCATGATGCCGCCGGTCGCCTGCAGGATCAGGTCCGTGGCGGTCCAGTGGCTGAGCGGCCCGGTCGCGCCGAACGCGGCGACCGTCGTGACGGTGAGTCCCGGGTGCGCGGCGACGAGCTCTGCCGGAGTGGCGGGCAGCGCGTCCGGCGTCGCGATGACCGCGTCGGCGCCGGCCAGCAGCGCCGCGCCGTCGCTCACCACCGACCGCTTGCCCCAGTTGCACAGCTCGAACAGCAGGCTCGTGCCGTCCTCCAACAGCGGCTCGGCGCGGCGCAGGGGGTCGCCCTCCTGCGGCTCGACCTTCACGATGTCGGCACCGAGATCGCCGAGCAGCCGTGCCGCGAACGCGGTGGCGATCCCGCTCCCCAGCTCGACGACCCGGACGCCGCCCAGAGCGCCGAAGGCTTCGCCTTCGGTCGGGGAGACGGCGCTGGGCACCGTCTCCCCAGCGCTCACGGACCTCCTCGGTCGGCTCACTCCGCCGGCAGGCCGGGGAACGGGTAGGGCACAGGCGGGCCGTCGCGCAGCGGCAGGACGCCGGTCGCGGTGCCCGGCGTGCTGTTCTCGCCCCGGGGGTTGTGGATCCCGATCTCGCAGACCACGAAGCCCAGGCCGTCGCGCTCGTAGGTCTCGGTGACCGTGCCGCGCGCCTCCAGCACGTCGCCGACGTGGTCCATCTTGCGGAAGGAGAAGCCGATCTTGGCCAGCCAGCCGTGCGGCTCGAGCCACTCGCGCATGAGCTGCACGAGCACGTGCTGCTTCCACGAGCCGTTCACCAGCAGGCCGGGGAGCCCGTCGTGCTCGCGCGCGAAGGGGTCGTCGTAGTGGATGCGATGCCAGTTCTCGATGGCGGCCGACCACCGGAACAGGTGCATCGGCGTCATCGGCCCGCGGACGAGCGGCCCGACCTCGTCGCCGACGGCGACGTCCTCGAAGGAGCTCGGTCTACTCATCGCATGATCACCGTCATCGTCGACACGACCAGTCTCTCGTCGTCCTGGTTGGTGTACGTCGTCTCGACCTTCACGAGCACCATCGGGCCGCTGCGCCCCTCGCGCTCGGTGATGTCCGTGTACTGCGACTGCGCGGTGACGACGTCGCCGAGCTTGGCGAGCTGGAAGAACTCGGCCTCCGTGCCGCCGTTGAGGATCCGCTTCAGCGGCACCTCGACCGGCGGCAGCCCGCCCAGCCCGGCGGCGAGGTCCGTCCCGTCCCAGCCCGGGTCGTCGTGGACGCGATCGAGCGGGTCCGGTGAGCCCGGGGCGCGACGCGTCGTGCTGTGCATGGGGTACAGCGGCGTGGCGACGACCTCGCCGTACCGGCTCGCCGCCGCCGCCTCGTCGTCCCAGTGGACGGCGTTGCCCTCCATGACGGCCTGCACGAAGCGCCGCAGCTCGTCCGGCCCCAGCGGGTACGGGGCCGTGAGCTTCGGGCCGGGCACTCCGATGAGCGCCCGCATCTCGTCGGTGACGAACGTCATCTAGACCGCAGCGACCTCACGCGCCGCGGCCTTCGCGGCGTGCGCGCCGGCGATGCGGCCGAACGTCAGCCCGCGCAGGACCGAGGTCCCGACGGGGTAGTAGTGGTAGAAGACGCCGGTCATCTCGCCCGCGCCGTACAGGCCGGGGATCGGGGCCCCGGAGGGGGAGACGACGCGGGCCTGCGCGTCGGTGCGCACGCCGCCGAACAGGAAGCAGACCGCGCACGTCAGCGGGTAGCCGACGAACGGCCCCTGCTCGATCGGCTGCGCCCAGTTCGTCTTGGGCGGCGTGATGCCGGTGGTCGCCTTGCCGTCCATCGTCGTCGGGTCGAACGGCTGCGGGCCGGCCGCGGCGTTGTACTCCGCGACGGTCGCCTCCAGGGCGGCCGCGTCGAGACCGAGCTTCTCCGCGAGGCCGGCGATCGTGTCGGCCGTCTCGGGTTCCTTGTCCGTGGTGTTCAGGAGCTCGTAGAACGGGACGGTGACCATCGACTGGTCGCCGATGAGGTATGCCTCGTTCTCCTGGTTGCGCCAGATCTCGTACGAGAAGGCCTCGAAGGTCATGTCCAGCGGCGCCTGGCCCTCGTCGATGAAGCGCTCTGCGCTGCCGTTGACCAGGATCCCGTACGGGTACGAGAGCACCACCGCATCGGGGTACGTCGTGCGCGTGTCGTACGGCTCGCCGTGGACCATGTCGAACTGGCCGGCCACGCCTCCGCCGACGGCGGTCGCCATCCGCAGCCCGTCGCCCGTGTTGTACGCGAGGCCGGGGGCGATGAGCGGCATGTCGGCGGCGTTCGGCCCGAGGTACTGGGCCATGAGCGCCTTGTTGTTCTGCCAGCCGCCGCAGGCGAGGATCACGGCCGGGGCGCTCAGCGTGCGCAGGTAGCCGTCGCGTCCGCGAGCGGTGATGCCGGTGACGGCGCCGCGCTCGTCGGTGACGAGGTCGACGGCCTCGCTCTCGTAGTGGATCTCCACGCCGTCGACGCCCTCGAGCACCGTCGCGAGCGTCTCCACGATCGCCTTGCCGCCACCGTTCGGACTCGCCTCACGGCCGCCGTACACACCGGTGGCCAGGCCGTGCGGGTAGTGGATCAGCTCGACGCCGCGCTCCTCGATGAAGCGGATCGACGCGGGCGTCTCGCGCTCCAGCGTCCGGAGGTAGTCCAGGTCGGCGTCGCGGTGCGTCGCGGCGACGGTGTCGACGAAGGTCGGATCGAGGTTGTTGTCGTCGTCGATGCGGATGCGGGCGGTCGTGTAGCGCGTGGCACCGCCGCGCTCCTCGCGCGGGGCGCGCTCGAGCACCGCGATCCGTGCCGTGCGCGACTGCTCCTTCGCGGTCTCCGCATACGACAGGGCGGCGCAGAGACCAGCGCCTCCCATGCCGACCACCACCACGTCATAGGACGCGTCGCTCATCGTGTCTCTCCTCGACTCGGGTGTCTACGCGTATTCAACCAGATGGTTGGCTGCCCAGGACGCGCAGCATGAAGCTGCCGTCGCCCGCCAGGTCCGGGGCGTCGATGGCCGCTCCGACGGCCAGCAGGAGGCCTGTCGACATGAACACGCGGATGTCGTCCTCGTCGTGCCCGGAGACCTCGCGCACCCAGCCGCAGACCGCCATGTAGCGCTCGCGCACGTGCGCGCGGATGTCCTCGTCGCCGCAGGCCGCGTACGCGTGAAGCTGGAAGAGCAGGCGGCTGCGGTCCTCCAGCAGCGCGATGTAGGCGTGGCCCAGCACCTGCAGGACCGGGTCCGCCGGATCGCGCGCGGCGTAGGCCTCCTGGAACGTCCGCAGGACGTGGTCGAACGTGTGGTCGACCGTGGCGGCGAACAGCGCCCGCTTGGTGGGGAACAGGCGGAACAGGTACGCGTGCGAGATGCCGGCGCGCTTGGAGATCGCCTCGGTCGAGGCGCCCGCCAGACCTGCCTGCGCGAACTCCTCCACGGCGGCGTCGACCAGCTGCGCGCGGCGCTCCTCGGCGGTCATGCGCGGGGACACCGGTCCAGTATGCGTCGTCTGTCACCGGCGCGCCCGGAGCTAGGCTCAGACGATGGACGAGCGCGCGCTCGCGGAGCGGCTGATGTCGTACGACTCCTCCACCCCCGACGGGGTGCGCAACGCCGCGGCGTTCATCCAGGGATGGCTCGGCTCGCACGAGATCGACCACGAGGTGCGCGACTTCGACGGGCTGCCCGTGATCCTCGCCACGGTCGGCCCCGAGCACGGCCCGACGGTCGTCCTGCACGGCCACATCGACGTCGTGCCGGCCCACAGCGCGCAGTTCACGCCCCGGACGGAGGGCGACCGGCTCATCGGCCGTGGCGCCTACGACATGAAGGGCGGACTCGCGGCGATGATGTGCGCCGTCGTCGACGTCTCGCGCCAGGACGCCGTGCGCGTCGTCTTCATGTGCGTGCCCGACGAGGAGAGCGAGGACGTCGAGCGCCGGTCGACGGACACGCTCGTCGCCGAGGGCCTGACGGGCGACTTCGCGATCACCGGTGAGCCGACGGACCTGCACATCGGCGTCCAGGCGAAGGGCGTCCTGGCGATCCGCCTCGCGGTCCACGGCACTGCTGCGCACGGCTCCACCCCGTGGCTGGGCGACAACGCGATCCTGAAGGCCCACGACGTCTTCCGTCGAATCGAGACCTTGCCGTTCAGTCGTGAGAGCTCCGAGCTGTTCGACCGCCCCTCGATCTCGCTGAACGGGATCGCCGGGGGCGACGCGTTCAACAAGGTCCCCGACCGCTGCGAGATCGACGTGGACATCCGCTACCTCCCCAATCAGGAGCCGGACGCGATCCTCGACCAGATCCGGGCGATCGGCGATCTCGACGTCCTCAGGTGCTTCACCCGCGCGCCCGCGATCGTGCACCGGACGAACCCGTACGTCCTCGCGCTGCGTGACGCCGTCGGCCGCTCGGTCGGCGGGGATGCTCTGTCGGTGGGGCGAGACGGCGCCTCCGACGCCGTCTCGTTCCTGGAGGCGGGCGTGCCGGCGGTCGAGTTCGGCCCCGTCGGCGGTGGTCATCACGGGCCCGAGGAGTGGGTGTCGGTCTCGTCCCTGGAGCGCTATCGGCAGGCGCTCGGCGCGTTCGTGCTGCGGCTCCCCGGGCATCTGAGTGTCAACGGCGCCGACGTCCCAGCCGCGCGGGCGGCTTCTACACTGCCCGACCCGTGAGTCCGCCGAAGACTTCGTCTTCGGTCGCAGTTGCGTCGCTGGGCGACGCAACGACCGGCCGGGGTGACCGATGAGTTCCTTGTCGGAAGCCGACGGTCCGCCGCCGCGTCCCGGCCGGCGGATGCTCCTGCGTTTCGCGCTGGGCGCCATCACCATCGTGCTCCTCGGCGCAGCGGTCGTCACGACCGCGCTGCGACTGGAGATCAACGAGACGGTGCAGGCGTTCGTGCGCGAGACGATCCCGATCCGCGGCGTGCAGAACGTCCTCGACGACGTCCAGGCGGGCAAGCCGCAGACGATCCTGGTCCTCGGCTCCGACAAGCGCTTCAACGAGAAGGCCGGGCCGGGCGCCGCGCGGTCGGACACGATGATGCTCATCCGGCTGGACCCGGAGAAGAACGCCACCGCGGTGATGTCGATCCCGCGCGACCTCAAGGCGACCATCCCCGGCCACGGCGTCGACAAGATCAACGCGGCGTACTCGATCGGCGGCCCGAAGCTCGCGGTCACGACCGTGCGCAGCCTCCTGAACATCCCGATCAACCACGTCGTGAACGTGAACTTCGGCGGCTTCTCGCGCGCGGTGAAGCGCCTCGGGTGCTTCTACATCGACGTCGATCGCCGCTACTTCAACGACAACAACCCGCCCGCCGGCGGCGGGGGCGAGCGCTACGCGACCATCGACATCGAGCCCGGCTACCAGCGCCTCTGTGGGCTGGACTCCCTCGACTACGTGCGCTTCCGTCACCTCGACGACGACTTCGTGCGCGCTGCCCGCCAGCAGAACTACCTGGAGCAGGCCAAGTCGCAGGTGGGCGTCGGGCGGCTGTTCTCCGACCGCGAGGAGCTCCTGCGGATCTTCGGTCGCTACACGCAGACGGACATCAACTCCGAGGGCGCGATCCTCCGGCTCCTGCGCCTCACCTACGAGGCCACGAAGTCGCCGATCCGCGAGGTCCGCTTCCCGGCCGGCATCGAGAACGACAGCAGCGGCTCGTACGTGACGATCAGCGACGACAACCTCCGCAAGACCGTCCGCCAGTTCCTCGAGCTGCGCGGGTCGTCCGGCGCCGGCGCCCGCAAGCCGACGACGACGACCCCCAAGACCTCGGGGGGCACGAGCAAGGCCGGCGCGAAGAAGAAGAAGAGCAAGAAGACGAGCGCCTCCGCGTCGCTCGCGCCTGGCCTCGTCGCGGCCAAGACGGAGGGTGAGGACTTCGTCGCCACGATGTCGACGAAGGCCGGCAAGCTGCCCGTCTACTACCCCGCGGTGCGGACGACCGACGGCTACGCCGACCAGGCCTCCAACCCGCGGCTCTACACGATCAAGGACCGTGCGGGCTACGCGTACAAGGCGTACCGCATCGTCGGCTACGCGGGCGAGAACGGTCAGTACTGGGGCGTCCAGGGCACGAGCTGGCGCTCGCCGCCGATCCTCGACGACCCGGGCGGCACGATCAGGCTCAGCGGCCGGACGTACCACGAGTACTACGACGGGACCCGTCTGCGGCTCATCTCCTGGCGCACGACCCGTGGCGTCTACTGGGTCTCCAACACGCTGTCGCGCACCCTGACGAACAACCAGATGCGCGACATCGCGAAGTCGTTGACCCGCGTCGGCACCTAGCTACTCTCAGCCGCTCCATGAGTGAGCGCGCACCGATCGGCGTCATCGGCACCGGCTACGTCGGACTCGTCACGGCAGCGGGCTTCGCCGAGCTCGGCTCCGAGGTCATCTGCGTCGACATCGACGCCGACAAGATCGAGCGGCTGAAGCGCGGCGAGATCCCGATCTACGAGCCCGGCCTGGCGGAGCTCGTCGCGAAGAACCGCGAGCGCATGCACTTCACGACCGAGCTCTCGACCGCGCTCGAGCGCGCGGAGCTGCTGTTCGTCGCCGTGGGCACGCCGCCGACCTACTCCGGCGACGCGGACCTGAGCGCCGTCCACGCGGTCGTCGACGCGATGCCGGCGTCCGAGCACCACGCGCTCATCATGAAGTCGACCGTGCCCGTCGGCACCGGCGCGGCGATCAAGCGCGTCTTCGCCGAGCAGGGCAAGGGCGGCTTCCGCTACGTCTCGTGCCCCGAGTTCCTCAAGGAGGGCTCGGCGGTCAAGGACTTCCTGCACCCCGACCGCGTCGTCGTCGGCGACGACGGGGACTGGGCGGGCGACGCGGTCGTCGACCTGTACGCCCCGCTGGACGCGCCGCTCGTGCGCACCGACATCTCCTCGGCGGAGATGGTGAAGCTGGCCTCCAACGCGTTCCTGGCCACGAAGATCTCGTTCATCAACGAGATCGCGAACGTCTGCGAGGAGACCGGAGCCGACGTCCTCGAGGTTGCGCGCGGCATGGGCCTCGACGACCGGATCGGCCCGAAGTTCCTGCAGGCGGGCATCGGCTTCGGTGGTTCCTGCTTTCCCAAAGATGTCTCCGCCCTCAAGCAGCTCGCCGGCAACTCCGGCTACCACTTCCAGCTGCTCAACGCGGTCATCGAGGTCAACGAGCTGCAGAAGCGGCGCGTCGTCGCGAAGCTCCAGAAGCACCTCGGGTCGCTCGTCGGCCGGCGCATCGCCCTGCTGGGTCTCGCGTTCAAGCCCGACACGGACGACATGCGCGAGGCGTCGTCGCTCGTCCTCAGCGCCCGGCTGCAGGCGGACGGCGCCCACGTCGTCGGGTTCGATCCGATCGCCGAGACCGAGGCCAGGCGGCTGATCCCCGGCGTCGAGCTGGCGCCCGGCGCACTCGCCGCCGTCGAGGACGCGGACGCGGTCGTGCTCGTCACCGAGTGGCAGGAGTTCAAGGACCTCGATTGGCGCGAGGTCGCCTCGCGAATGCGTGGCAGGCTGATCGTGGACGGTCGCAATGCCCTCGATGCAGGTGCGATCCAGGCCGCCGGACTTTCGTACGAGGGCGTCGGTCGCGGCACCGTGCCATCCTTGGCGCTCCCGTGAGGACCCCTGAATGCAGGCGGTGATCCTGGTCGGGGGCGAAGGCACCCGGCTTCGCCCGCTGACATCGACCGTCCCCAAGCCCGTCGTGCCGCTCGTGGACCGGCCGTTCATCGTCTACATGCTCGAGTGGCTGCGTGGCCACGGCGTCGATGACGTGATCCTGTCCTGC
The DNA here is from genome assembly GCA_963837655.1 of uncultured Solirubrobacterales bacterium. Taxonomy (GTDB): domain Bacteria; phylum Actinomycetota; class Thermoleophilia; order Solirubrobacterales; family Solirubrobacteraceae; genus CAVVSD01. The sequence continues at coordinate 141,610 of CAWIOK010000003.1, read as the reverse complement.
GGCTTCCTCGCGACCAGCGTGCGCAACGTCCTGGGCGACGGATCCGCGTTCGATCTTCGGCTGCGGTTCGTCGAGGAGCCCGAGCCGCGCGGCACCGCCGGCGCGCTCAAGTACGCCGAGAACCTGCTCGAGGAGCGCTTCCTCATGCTCAACGGGGACGTGCTGACCGACATCGACCTCACGGCGCAGATCGCCCAGCACGAGTCGACCGGCGCGACCGCCACACTCGCACTCGTGCCCGTGCCGGACCCGTCGGCCTACGGCCTCGTCCGCCTCAACGGCGACGCGAGCGTCAAGGAGTTCCTGGAGAAGCCGCCGGCGGACCAGATCGACACGAACCTGATCTCCGCGGGCGCCTACGTCCTGGAGCGCAGCATCCTCGACCTCGTGCCGGCCGACAAGCCGGTGTCGATCGAGCGCGAGGTCTGGCCGCGGCTCGTCCGCAACGGGCTCTTCGGCTTCGTCGCGGAGGCCTACTGGCTCGACATCGGCACCCCCGAACGGTATCTGCAGGGGACGTTCGACATCATCGAGGGCAACGTGGCGACAGCGGTGGCAGAGCGGCTGGGAAGTGGCTTCCTCGCGGTCTCCGATGACGCGGTCATCGACGGGCGCGTGATTCCGCCGGCCGTGGTCGAGCGGGGCGTGCGGATCGCCGCCGGAGCGCATGTCGGAAGCCTCGTCGTGCTGGGCAACGGGGTCACCGTCGGCCGCGGCAGCACCGTGGAGCGCAGCGTCGTGCTGCAGGGCGCCCAGATCGGGGCGGAGTGCGTGCTGCGTGACTGCATCGTGGGTCCCGGCGTGCGGATCGGCGATCGCACCCAGGTCCTGGACGGTGCCGTGCTGGGAGAGGGCGTCACGATCGGCGCCGAGAACGTCGTCACGCGCGGAGCTCGCGTGTTCCCGGGGGTGGAACTGCCAGATGGCGCACTCAGGTTCTGACGTCGAGGAGGCACTGCGGCTCGATCGCGCGGCCATCGAGGCCGTCGACGCATCCGATCTGCTCACCGACGTGCTCGCGATTCCCGAGCACATGCGCGACGCGCAGTGGAAGGTCGAGTCCGCGCGGCTGGAGGAGTGGGACTCGCCCGGCGGGCTGGTCGTCGCAGGCATGGGCGGCTCGGCCATCGGCGGCGCGCTCGCCAGGGCGGCCCTGGGCGACCAGGCGTCGCGCCCGATCTTCACCACCCGCGCCTACGGCCTCCCGGCCTGGACGCAGCCCGACACGACCGTCCTGTGCGCGTCCTACTCGGGCAACACCGAGGAGACGCTCGCCTGCTACGAGGCGGCGGGCATGCTCGGCGCCCACCGCATCGTCGTCACGAGCGGCGGGGAGCTCGCGCGCATGGCGCGCAAGGACGACGTCCCGGTCATCCCGGTCGCGGGCGGCCTGCAGCCGCGCGCCGCCGTGGCCTACATGACCATCGCGGCCCTCGAGGTCGCGTGGCTGTGCGGCGCGGGACCGCGGATGACCACCGAGGTCGACGTCGCCGCCGAGCACCTCGAGGAGCTCGTCACCGAGTGGGGCCCCGACGGGTCCGACGCGTCGGAGGCCAAGGTGCTCGCGCGCGGGCTGCACGGCGCGATCCCGGTCATCTCGGGCTCGGGGCTCACCGAGGCCGTCGCCTACCGCTGGAAGACCCAGATCAACGAGAACGCGAAGCTGCCGGCGTTCTCCGGCGAGCTGCCCGAGCTCGACCACAACGAGATCTGCGGCTGGTCGGGCTCCGGGAGCCTCGGTCGCTTCGCGGCCGTGTTCCTGGACGACCCGGACACGCACCCGCGCGTGCGGGATCGCATCGAGCTGACCGAGGGCATCGTCCGTGAGCAGGGGCATCCCGCGTTCGTCGCGCGGTCGCGGGGCCAGACGCGGGTGGAGCGGGTCTTCTCGCTCATCCTGCTCGGCGACCTCATCTCGCTGTACCTCGCGGTCCTGCGCGGCGTCGACCCGACCCCCGTGGACGTGATCGAGACGCTGAAGTCCCGCCTCGCCGAACGGTGAGGACCAGCACCTTCCGATAAAGGCGGACGCCTAACGTCCGATAGCTGTGCCATGCACGCATGGCGGCGACTGGCCGCTCCCTTCGGGGAACGCGAGCGGCAGTCCCGCAAGGACGGTCCGCTGATGAGCCGCGGGCTCGTCGTCGAGACCGGCCCGCAGCATCGCGCGCGCCATGCGCTGCGCGCCGTCGAGCAGCTCAGCCGTGCGGTGGTGGACGGGCTCGAGGAGGGCGTCATCGTCACCGACGCCTCGGCCCGCGCGATCTCCTTCAATCCGAGCGCGCTGCGCATCGTCGGCGTCGACGCCGTTCGCCTCGCCGGCGCCGAGCCGCTCGTCGGCGACCTGCTGCTCGCGGACGGTCGCCTCATGCGCGAGTGCGACAGCCCGATCCGCCAGGCGCTCTCGCGGTCGGCGCCCGTGCGCGCCGAGCTGCGCCGTCCCGGCGACGACGAGACCTGGATCACGGTCCTCGCCCGTCCGATCGGTGGGGAGGGCGACACCCGGCGCGTCGTCTGCACGCTCGACGACGTCACCGCGACCGTCGTCAGCGAGCGCCGCCTGCGCGAGGAGCGCGACCGCGCGCAGCGGTACCTCGACGTCGCGGGCACGCTCGTCGTCGTGCTGGACGACGCCGGGCGTGTCGAGCTCATCAACCGGCAGGGCTGCGAGCTGCTGGGCTTCGCGGAGGACGAGCTGCTGGGCCGGGACTGGTTCGGCGCCGTCGTCCCTGCCGTCGACCGCCTCGATGCGCGGCTGGCGTTCATGCGGCTGGTCTCCGGCGTCGATGCGCCGGGCTCGAGCCTGGAGGCGCTCGTGGAGACGCGCAGCGGCGAGGCGCGCACGATCGCCTGGCGCAACGCCGTCCTGCACGATCGCGACGGCCGCGTGATCTCGGTGCTGCGCTCCGGCGAGGACGTCACCGAGCGCAAGCGCGCCGAGGCCCAGGTCGCGTTCCTGGCCTACCACGACCGGCTGACCGGGCTGGCCAACCGCGCCCTGCTGGAGGAGCAGGTCCGCCGCGACCTCGGCCGCGCCCGCCGGACCGGCGGCTCGCTCGCCCTCCTGTACTTCGACCTGGACAACTTCAAGCTCGTCAACGACTCGCTCGGCCACCAGGCGGGCGACGCGGTGCTGGCCGAGGCGGCGCGCCGCGTCGCGGACCTCACGCGCACCGGCGACGTGCTCGCGCGCCAGGGCGGCGACGAGTTCCTGCTGCTCCTCGCGTCCGGTGGGGACGCCGAGCCGCGCCTCGCCGCGCAGGCCGCCGGCGAGCGGATCGCCGCGGCGCTCGACGAGCCGTTCCAGATCTCCGACGCGCGCTTCCACGTCGGCGCGTCGATCGGGATCGCGCTCTACCCCGAGCACGCGGTGGACGCCAACACGCTCTTCAAGCACGCCGACCATGCGATGTACGAGGCCAAGCGGCGGGGCGGCGGCACCGTCGCGTTCTTCGAGCCCGGAGCCACCGATGACGCGCGCGAGCGGCTCTCGCTCACCGCGCGGCTGCGGCGCGCGATCCGCGAGGGCGAGCTGCGGCTGCACGCGCAGCCGATCGTCGACGTGCACGACTCGCGCGTCGTCGCCGTCGAGGCGCTCGTGCGCTGGGAGGACCCCGAGCACGGCCTCATCCCGCCCGCCATGTTCATCGGCGTCGCCGAGGAGACGGGCCTGATCGACGGCATCGGCGACTGGGTCGTCGAGGCGCTGTGCGCGCACGGTGCCCGCTGGCGCGAGGAGGGCTTCGAGCCTCTGCTGACCTTCAACATCTCCCCGCGCCAGCTGCGCCGCAGCGACCTCGTCGCCTCGATCGTCGAGCGCATCCAGCGCTACGACCTCGAGCCCGACCGCTTCTGCGCCGAGCTCACCGAGAGCGCGATCATGAGCGACGAGCGCCACCACCGCACCGCGCTGTCGGATCTGGCCGACGCCGGCCTGGCGCTCGCGATCGACGACTTCGGCGCCGGGCACTCCTCGCTCGGGCGCCTCCGCGACCTCCCTGTCCAGATGCTCAAGGTCGACCGCTCGTTCCTCGAGCGCGTGCCCCACGATCCGAGCTCGTCGGCCATCGTGTCCGCGGTGCTCATGCTGGGCAAGGCGCTCGGGACGACCACGGTCATGGAGGGCGTCGAGGAGACCGCCCAGCTCGAGTACCTGCGCCGGCACGGAGCGACGCTCGCTCAGGGCTTCCTGCTCGGCCGGCCGGTCCCGGCCGAGGACCTGCTGGCGGTGATCGCGTGATCCTCGCCGCCGCGCGCTCCCTCTCGGAGGTCACGTCCGAGCTGGACACGACCTGGGTCGTCGTCACCGGCGTCCTCGTGATGTTCATGCAGGCGGGCTTCGCGTGCGTGGAGATCGGCTTCTCGCGCGGGAAGAACGTCGCCGCGGTCGTCGCGAAGATCCTCGTCAACTTCGCCGTGGCGACCATCGTCTGGTGGGCGGTCGGCTTCGCGATCGCCTTCGGAGGCGGGGGCCTGCTCGCCGGCGACTCGGGCTTCTTCCTCTCCATCGGCCACCAGATCTCGCCCGGCAGCCCCGTCGCGGGCCCGGTCGACGGCCAGACGGCCGGCTTCGCGTTCTTCCAGCTCGTGTTCTGCGCGGTCTCGCTCGCGATCGTCTGGGGCACGACGCTCGAGCGGATCCGCTTCATCGCGTACCCGATCTACGCCGTGGTGTTCGCAGGCGCGATCTACCCGCTCGTCGCGCACTGGATCTTCGGCGGCGGCCTGATGGACCACGTCGGTCAGGGGATGCAGGACTTCGCCGGCTCGACGGTCGTGCACCTCACCGGCGCCGCAGGTGGCCTCGCCGTGCTGCTCCTGCTCGGCCCGCGCGCCGGCAAGTACACCCCCGACGGGCAGCCGCGGGCGATCCCGGGCCACTCGATGCCGATGTTCGGCCTCGGGGTGCTCATCCTGTGGCTCGGATGGTTCGGCTTCAACCCGGGCTCGACGCTCGGCACGTCCGGCGCGAAGTTCGCCGAGGTCGTGTTCGTGACGAACCTCGCCGCGGCGGCCGGGGTCCTGAGCGCCGCGATCGCCGCCAACGCGATCACCGGCAAGATCGACGTCGGCATGATCGGCAACGGCGCGATTGCCGGGCTCGTGGCGATCACGGCCCCGTCGGGCTTCGTGGAGTTCTGGGCCGCGCCGATCATCGGCGGCGTCGCCGGCGTCATCGTCGTCGTCTCCGTGCTCGCCGTCGACCGCGTCCTCGACGACCCGGTCGGCGCGCTGTCGGCGCACGGGGTCGCCGGGATCTGGGGGACGCTGGCCTGCGGGCTGTTCGCCTCGCCCCGCATCGTCGATGCGCCGGGCGTCCCCGGCGTCCCCGGCCTCGTCTACACGGGCTCGTTCGAGCAGCTGGAGGTCCAGGCGCTCGGCGTCCTCGTCGCCTTCGTCACGGTCTTCTCGCTGTCCTACGCGACGTTCGCGGTGATCAAGGCGGTGTTCGGCCTGCGGCTCACGGCGGAGGAGGAGCAGGAGGGACTCGACCTCACCGAGCACGGGATGTACGGCTACCCCGAGCAGTACGTCGACAGCTCGACGCTCGACGACGAGCTCCGCGCGTTCCTCCCGCTGCCACAGGAACCTTGACACAACTCTGGTAGGGTTTGTCCACGTGATGGACGCCCTGACCATCCAGGAGGCGGCGGAGACGACCGGATGGTCGTCCCGCATGCTGCGCTACATCGAGCGCAGCGGTCTCGTGGCCCCGCCGCGTTCGGAGAGCGGGTACCGACTGTACGGACCGGCCGAGCTGCAGCGTCTTCGGACGCTGCGCGAGCTGCTCGACCGCTTCGACATCGGCCTCGGCGACGTCGGCTTCGCGCAGCGCATGCGCACCGACGGCGATCTCTCCGCGGCGATCGAGTCGTGGCTGGAGTCCCAGGCCAGGCGTCCTGAGCACGTGCCGGCAGCCGACTGGCTGCATTTCGAGCAGGAGAAGCACGAGCGGCTCCTGTCCGCCGCTGCTGCAGTGTCCCCACCCCTCAAGGAGGCCGGATGACTCTTACTCTCACCGCGAACGACTACAAGGTTGCGGACCTGTCCCTCGCCGCATACGGCCGCAAGGAGCTGACGCTCGCCGAGCACGAGATGCCCGGCCTGATGGCGCTTCGCGAGGAGTACGGCGACAGCAAGCCCCTCAAGGGCGCGCGCATCACCGGCTCCCTGCACATGACGATCCAGACCGGCGTGCTGATCGAGACGCTCGTGGCACTCGGCGCCGACGTCCGCTGGGCGTCGTGCAACATCTTCTCGACGCAGGACCACGCCGCCGCCGCGGTCGTCGTCGGCCCGAACGGCACCCCCGACGATCCCCAGGGCATCCCGGTCTTCGCCTGGAAGGGCGAGACGCTGGAGGAGTACTGGTGGTGCACCCAGCAGTGCCTGAAGTGGGAGGGCGAGAGCGGCCCGAACATGATCCTCGACGACGGCGGTGACGCGACGCTGCTGGTGCACAAGGGCGTCGAGTACGAGACCGCCGGCGCCGGGTCCGTGCCGGACCCCTCGACGACGGACAACGAGGAGGAGAAGGTCATCCTCCAGGTCCTCGCGCAGTCGCTCGTCGACGATCCCACGTACTTCACGCGGATGGCCGAGGGCATCAAGGGCGTCACCGAGGAGACGACCACGGGCGTGCATCGCCTCTACCAGATGCAGGAGCAGGGTCACCTCCTGTTCCCGGCGATCAACGTCAACGACTCGGTCACCAAGTCGAAGTTCGACAACCTCTACGGCTGCCGCCACTCGCTCGTCGATGGCATCAACCGCGCGACGGACGTCATGCTCGCCGGCAAGGTCGCCGTCGTCTGCGGCTACGGCGACGTGGGCAAGGGCTCGGCGGAGTCGCTGAAGGTCCAGGGCGCTCGCGTCATCGTCACCGAGATCGACCCGATCTGCGCGCTGCAGGCGCTCATGGAGGGCTACGAGGTCCGCACGGTCGAGCAGGTCGTCGAGACGGCGGACATCTTCATCACCACGACGGGCAACAAGGACATCATCACGGCCGATCACATGGCCCGGATGAAGCACCAGGCCATCGTCGGCAACATCGGCCACTTCGACAACGAGATCGAGGTCGTCGGCCTGGAGAAGCACGGCGCCGAGCGGATCAACATCAAGCCGCAGGTGGACGAGTACCGCTTCCCCGACGGCCACACGATCATCCTGCTGTCCGAGGGCCGGCTGCTGAACCTCGGCAACGCGACGGGCCACCCGTCCTTCGTGATGTCGAACTCGTTCTCGAACCAGACGATCGCCCAGATCGAGCTGTTCACGAAGAACGACGACTACGAGAAGAAGGTCTACGTGCTGCCCAAGCACCTCGACGAGAAGGTCGCCCTGGTGCACGTGCAGGCGCTCGGCGCCACGCTGACGCGTCTGTCCGACGACCAGGCCGCCTACATCGGCGTGCCGGTCGACGGGCCCTACAAGTCCGACCACTACCGCTACTAGTCCCACCACCCACCCCCAACACCCCGGAGGAGCCACATGGCCGGCTCGGTCATCTCCGACCCGGCTCTGGCGCTCGAGGGTGAGGCACGGATCGGCTGGGCGGACGGGCAGATGCCCGTCCTCCGGTCGATCCGTTCGCGCTTCGCGGAGGAGCGGCCGTTGGAAGGCGTCGCGATCGCGGCCTGCCTCCACGTCACCGCCGAGACTGCGGTGCTCGTCAGGACGCTCCGGGTGGGCGGCGCGCAGGTCGCGCTCTGCGCGGCCAACCCGTTCGCGACGCAGGACGACGTCGCCGCCGCGCTCGCGAGCGACGCCGAGACGACCGTCATGGCCGTCCACGGCGAGGACGCCGACGCGTACGCGCAGCACGTCGCGGCGCTCGCCGCGTCCGGGCCGGACATCACGCTCGACGACGGCGCCGACCTCGTCGGGCTGATGCACGCTGCGTTCCCCGACGCCGCTGCTGCGCTGCGCGGCGCGACGGAGGAGACGACGACCGGCCTGGTCCGGTTGCGCACCATGCACGCCGCGGGGCGCCTCACGTGCCCGGTCGTCGCAGTGAACGAGGCGACGATCGAGCGCGCGTTCAACGACCGCTACGGCACCGGCCAGTCGACGCTCGACGGCATCCTGCGCGCGACGAACCTCTTCCTCGCCGGCCGTACCGTCGTGGTGCTCGGCTACGGGTGGACGGGGCGCGGCGTGGCCCAACGGGCCCGCGGTGCCGGGGCGAGCGTCATCGTCTGCGAGGTGGACCCGATGCGCGGGCTCGAGGCGCGCATGGAGGGCTACGAGGTCATGCCCGCGCTGGAGGCGGCCGAGCGTGGCGAGGTCTTCATCACGGTCACCGGCTCACGTGACGTGCTGCGCCGCGAGCACTTCGAGCGCATGCCCGACAACGCGGTGCTCGCCAACGCGGGGCACTTCGACGTCGAGATCTCGCGTGGCGATCTGCTCGCCATGTCGGGCGGTCGCGTCCGCGACGTCCGCCCGCTCGTCGAGCAGTACGAGATCGACGGGCGGCGGCTGAACCTCCTGGCGAGCGGGCGCGTCGTGAACCTCGCCGCGGCGGAGGGCCACCCGGCGTCGGTGATGGACCTGTCCTTCGCCGTCCACGCGCTCGTCGTCGAGGACCTGGTGCAGCGCGCCGAGCCGCTCGGGACCGGCGTGCACGCGGTGCCGGCGGAGATCGACCGGGCCGTTGCGCGGCTGAAGCTCGCCTCGCTCGGCGTCGGGATCGACACGTTGCGCTCCGACCAGGAGCAATATCTTCGCAGTTGGGCCCCCGGCGCTGGGTAGAGTCGCCGCCGTGGACGGCCTGCAGGCAAGCGTGGACAAGATGCGCGCGGACGAGGTGTCCGACGCCGCGATCGACACCTTCCGCGATCTGTACACGCGATGGCAGGAGGGTGAGACCGGGCTGCTGCCCGAGTCCGACATCGAGCCGCTGGGCGACCTCCCGTCGCTCGACGACCTCCCCGAGCCGGGCGACGACGCGCGCGACGCGCTGGACGCGACCGTCGTCCTCAAGCTCAACGGCGGGCTCGGGACGAGCATGGGGATGACCCAGGCGAAGTCGCTGCTGCAGGTCAAGGACGGTCTGACGTTCCTCGACGTGATCGCGCGACAGGTCCTGGACGCCCGCCGCCGGCTGGGCGTCCGCCTGCCGCTGGTGCTCATGAACTCCTTCGCGACGCGCGACGACTCGCGCGCGGCGCTCGAGCAGGTGCCCGATCTGGCGTCCGACGTGCCTGCGGACTTCGTGCAGAGCAAGGAGCCGAAGATCGTCGCCGACGACGGGTCGCCCGTCGCGTGGCCGGCCAACCCGGGACTGGAGTGGGCGCCTCCGGGGCACGGCGATGTCTATCCGTCGCTCGTCGGCTCGGGGATGCTCGATGCGCTGCTGGAGCACGGCTACCGCTACCTGTTCATGTCGAACTCCGACAACCTCGGCGCCGTCCTCGATCCGCGCATCCTTGCCTGGATGGCGAGCGAGGAGATCCCGTTCCTGTCGGAGGTGGCCGACCGCACCGAGGCCGACCGCAAGGGCGGGCACCTGGCGGTGCGGGTCTCCGACGGCGGGCTGGTGCTCCGCGAGTCCGCGCAGGTTCCGGACGAGGACGCGGATGCCTTCCAGGACGTCTCGCGTCACACGTACTTCAACACGAACAACCTGTGGGTCGACCTGCGCGCGCTCCAGGACGTGATGAGCGAGCGAGGCGGCGTGATGGGGCTCCCCATGATCGTCAACCGCAAGACCGTCGACCCCAACGACTCGGGGTCGACGCCGGTCATCCAGCTCGAGACGGCGATGGGGGCGGCGGTCGGGGTCTTCGACGGCGCCCGCGCACTGCGGGTGCCGCGGACGCGCTTCGCGCCGGTGAAGACGACGAGCGATCTGCTCGTGCTGCGCTCGGACGCCTACGAGCTGACCGACGATGCCCGCCTCGTGCTGGCGCCGAGCCGGTCAGCGGCGCCGCTGGTGTCGCTGGACGATGCGTACTACAAGCGCTTGCGCGACTTCGACGCGCACTTCGTCGCGGGCCCGCCGTCGCTGGTGGAGGCGGAGCGGCTGAAGGTGGTGGGGGACGTGACGTTCGGAGCGGGGGTGGTCGTCCGCGGGTCGGTGGAGGTCGAGGGGCCGCGCGTGCTGGACGATCAGACGGTCCTGGAGGGCTGAGGGGGGCGAAGTTGGTGGTCGTGCTGACTGAGTCCCGATATGCGGGAGTTCGTCAGCACGGATGCGGAGGTGGCGCTCAACGCGATCGCGACCAGCGCTTCCCCGGGGAGGCTGTTCCGGGTCCATCGGGCGTGTATGCCGTCGGTCACCTCGGCCTCGGGCAGGAGGCGAAATGGCTGGCCGCGGTGCTGGCGTGCGGCGACGCGGCGGTGTTGAGTCACCGCAGCGCGGCGGCCCTGTGGGGCATTCGCCTCGGCGAGCTGTTCAGGCCGGAGGTGACGATCGCGCACGACAGTCGCCATCCGGCGATCACGACCCATCGGGCGCGCTTGGCGTCGGTTGACCGGGCGCTGCGCAAGGGCGTCCCGGTCACCAGCCCCGCCCGAACCCTGGTGGACCTGGCCGTCCTGGACCGCGACGAGCTCGTGCGGGCACTGCGCGAGGCGATGTTCCGCCGCCTCTACGACCGCGCCGCGGTCGAGGACGCGCTGACCCGCCGGCCGTCCAAGGCGCTGAAGGACCTGCTCACCGAGGCCCCGGTCACGCAGTCGATGATGGAGGACCGGTTCCTGACGAGCTGCAAGCGCCACCACCTCCCGTCCCCACAGACGCAGCACCGCATCGGCGCCAAGCGCTAGGACTTCGCCTGGTCGCAGCAGCGCCTGGTGGTGGTGACCGACTCCTGGATCGCGCACGGCACCCCGTACGCCCTCCAGGCCGACCGCAGCCAGACGAACGCCTGCAGCTGGCGGGTTGGCTGGTCCTGCGCTTCACCTGGGCGGAGCTCACCCGCCGCTCCCGCCGCGTCGTCGCCGCCGTCAGCCGGGCGCTGGAGCGCTAACCCACCGTCGGAGCCCAGCGACCCTCGACGACCACGGCCTCGTGCGCCCCCGGCCACGGCGGCATCGTCACACCGACCGCCGACAGCGGTGCCGTCCCGTGGGCCCGGAACTGGAAGCGCGTTCCGACGGGGATCGTCAGGCAGTCGCCCGGCATGACGTCGACCACGTCGCCGGCGTCGTCACCGGAGGCGAGCCACATCTGCCCGCGTCCTCCCAGGAAGAACCAGATCTCCTCGACGGTCCGGTGCACCACCGCGGTCGACACCGCGCCACCGGCGAGCTCGAAGTGCGCGCAGCTCCCGCGCTCCGTCGCAAGGAGGATCCGGACGTCGGATCCGTCCGGCGCCGTGACCGTCGGGGACGCGGGCAGTCGCATCTTCTCCCAAGCGGTCACGGCCCTGACTCTGCCAGACGGCGGGCCTACGCGGCCACCGCGACCATGTCGGCCTCGGCCTCGACGGCGACATCGGTATCGACGCGCAGCGAGGGGCTTGCGACGAGCGCGAGGACCAGGCCCAGCCCGGCGATCACGGCGGTCGCGGCGAAGCCGCGGCCGTACCCGCTCGCGAGTGCCTCCATCTGGCTCGAGCCGCCGGCAAGCAGCGCGGTCGTGTGCGACGTCGCCAGAGCGGTGACCGCCGCGACGCCGATCGCGCCGCCGATCTGGAAGGACGCGTTCACCAGCCCGGACGCGGTGCCCGCCCGCTGGGCCGGGACGTCGCGGATCGCGGCGATCGTGTTGGGGACGCCGATGAACGGGATCGCGAAGCCGTAGACCATGATGGCCGGGAGCACGTGCGCCGCGTAGGAGACGTCCGCGTCCATCTGCGAGAGGAACCCGAGCGACACGGTGCCGAGCAGCGCGCCGATCGCGTACGTCGTCTTCGTGCCGAGCCGCGCCACGGAGACGGGAGCGAGGGTCGCGCCGGCGATCGCGGTCACGCCCATGGGCACGAACGCGATGCCGGTCTGGATCGCGCTCATCCCGAGCACGCTCTGCATCGCCAGGGCGAGCAGGAAGAACATGCCGATGAACGACGCGCCGTTGAGCAGCTGCGCGACGTTGCCGGTCGACACGCCGCGGTCGGCGAACAGCCGCAGCGGCACGAGGGGCGCCTTGGACCGCGACTCGATGGCCACGAACGTCGCGAGCAGCGCCACGCTGGCGGCGATGAGCCCGAGCGTCCGGGTCGAGCCCCAGCCGTGCTGGTCGGTCCCGATGACGGCGTAGACGAGGGCCATGAGCCCGACCGTGGCGGTCAGCGCGCCGGCGACGTCGTACGTCCGCCGCCCGACGACCGTCTCGCGTGACTCACGGACCAGACGCAGCACGAACGGCACGACCGCGATCGCGATCGGCACGTTCACGAAGAACACCCACTCCCAGCCGACGGCGTCGACGAGCACGCCACCCGCGACGACGCCGACGGTGCCACCGAGACCTGCGAGCGAGGCCCAGATGCCCATCGCGGTCGCACGCTCGCGCCCGGCCGGGAACGTCGTCACCACCAGCGCGAGCGCGGCGGGAGACATGAGCGCGGCCCCGAAGCCCTGCACGGCGCGTGCGCCGACGAGCAGGTCCTGCGACGTCGCAAGACCACCGGCGAGCGATGCGGCGGCGAACAGCCCGAGACCGGTGAGGAAGACACGGCGGCGACCGAGGAGGTCGCCGAGGCGGCCACCGAGGAGGAGGAAGCCGCCGAAGAGCAGCGTGTACGCGTTGACGACCCACTGGAGGTTCGTCGCGTCGAAGCCGAGGTCGGCGCGGATGGAGGGCAGCGCCACGTTCACGATGGTCGCGTCGAGGACGACCATGAACTGCGCGACGGCCAGCACGGCGAGGATCCGCCAACGGCGAGGATCGAGAAATGATTCTGTCGCGGAATGATTCATGTCCGGGACCATACGCACCTCCGCAAAATGATTCAAGTCATTAATCATTCTGATGGCTATGATGCCTGTGATGACCGAGATGCACGACTTCCAGATCGACCGCTGCGGCGTCGACTCCGCGGGCGTGAACGATCGCCTCGCGCTGCTCGTCTACCGTGCGGGCGTCGAGGTCCTGGCGCGCGGCGAGGCGGCGCTCGAGGAGCTCGGCATCGACGGTCGCGACTACACGACGCTCGCGGTGCTGGCCACCGACCAGCCCGAGTCGCAGCAGGAGCTCGCGCGGCTCATGGGCAAGGCGCCGCCGATCATCGTCGCCGCGGTCGACGAGCTCGAGGCGAAGGGGCTCGTCGCCCGTCGCCGCTCGACCCGCGACCGCCGGCGCTCCGTCGTCGAGGTCACGGATGCCGGGCGGGAGATGCTGGCCCGGGCCGACGTCATCGCCGACCGGCTCATCGCGGAGATCTTCGGCGCGCTGAGCGCCGACGAGCGCGAGGCGCTGCACGACACGCTGCGCCGCGCGATGGCCGTCGAGCCCGCCCCGGCCCCAGCGTAACTCGGCGTTGCGTCGCTCAGCGACGCAACGCCATGGCCAGGCCGAAGGCGTGCCTCAGGCCTCTCCGAAGCGCTCGCGCCGCTGCTCCTCGCGCTCGCTGTCGGCGAGGGCGCGGACGAACAGCGCGACCAGCGCGATGCCCATGATGATCGACTGCTCCAGGGCCATGATCAGCCCGCCGATCGCCTGGTCGGTGTCGGCGCTCAGGCCCCAGTAGCGCGGCTGGTCCTCGTAGAACGCGTACAGAGCCACCGGCGCGAAGGTGAGCGCGATGCCGAGCGCGCCGACGAGCAGCTTCGTCGTGGTCATGTAGACGACCGGGCCCATCCCGGCGAGGTGCCGGTTGCGGATGGGCGAGAGGATGTGCCACCAGTACAGCGCGCCCGCGACCGTGAAGAACGTGTGCTCCAGGACGTGGACGTACGGGTGCTCCAGCGCGAGGTCGTAGAGCGCCGGGATGTGCCACACCCACATCGCGCCGACGTATAGGGCGATGGCGAACACCGGGCTCGCGATGGGCCCGGCCTTGCGCTCGAGCTGCAGCAGCGGGCGCGCGATCGGGCGCAGCAGCACACGCGTGAGGCCGAGGATGCAGAGGATCGGAACGATGTCCAGCAGCAGGATGTGCTGGACCATGTGCATGAGGAACAGGTCCTCGCCGAGCGAGTCGACAGGCGAGAACAGCGCGATCACGGCGAACGCGATGCCGGAGAGGAAGAGCAGCAGGCGGCCGACCGACGCGTCGCACGCCCGCCAGCGGCGCACGTAGACGAAGGTCAGGCCGGACAGGACGATGAACGGGCCGAGGCTGAATGACCACGAGGCGTTCGGCGAGGCTGCGGCCAGGGGCACGGCCGTGACGAACATGCGCGCGGATTGTCGCAGGGCGTGACCCCTGTGCAACGCGCGCTCCGGCACCGTGTCCGGCATGGCGCATCGGCTGCTCTCCCTTCTCGTCCCGCCGCTGTGCGCGGTGTGCACCATCCCGCTGCCCCGCCCCGACGACGTGGTCTGCGCCGGATGCCGCCGAGCGATCCCCTGGCTGCGGGGCCCGCGGTGCGCGCGCTGCGCGCTGCCGCTGAGACCACGCCACGCGTGTCCCGCCGTGCGCCAGGCGTTCGACGCCGCGTGGGCGCCGGTGGGCTACGCCGGGGTCGCGCGCGAGCTCGTGGCCGCGCTCAAGTTCCGGCGCGCCCGCCCGCTGGCCGACGTCATGGCGGCGCATCTGGCCACCGGCGCGCCGCGCTCGCTGCTGGCCGGCGCGGCGATCGTGCCGGTGCCAGCCCACCCGGCGCATGCGCGGGCGCGCGGCTACGACCAGGCATCGCTGCTCGCCGGTGCCCTGGCACGGCGCACCGGCGCGCCGCTCGCGCGCCCGCTCCGGCGTCGCGGCCCCGCCCGCAGTCAGCTGGGCGCCTCGCGATCCGAGCGCCTGGAGCGCGGCCGGATCGACGTCACCGCCCGGGGTGCGGCGCCGGCTCACGTCGTGCTCGTCGACGACGTCCACACGACGGGCGCGACGCTCGATGCGTGCGCCCGCGCGCTGCGCTCCGCGGGGACGGAGAGGGTCATCGCCGTGACCTGGGCGCGTGCGCTCCCGATCGGATCTCCGTCTACTCCCGCAGGTAGCGCGTTGACACCTGTGAACGAGTCCCGCACCATCCTTCCAAGGGAAGCAACGCCTGAACGGAGGCGCCTCGCGATGCAGATCGAGGTCAAGGGCCGCAACACCCCGGTCACGGACGAACTTCGGGAGCTGGTCGAACGCCGGTTCCGGAAGGTCGCCAACCAGGTCTCGGACCTGGCCGTCCTCGAGGTCGAGCTCTACGAGGAGCGAAACCCCGCCAACCCGCTGTCGTGTGTCGCCGAGACCACGCTGCACCTGAAGGGCGTCACGCTGCGTGCGCAGGACTCGTCGCGTGACATGGGGCACGCGCTGAACCTCTGCTCCGACGAGCTCGCGCGCCAGGTCAAGCGCCATCGCGACAAGCGCCGCAAGCGGCGTGAGGCACGTTCCCCGGAGCGTGAGCCGGTGCAGATCCAGATCTAGACGAACCCACTGGGGATGTGTCGCCGTGCGACACATCCCCAATGGGAAGGACGAAGTCTTTTCCCCGTTACCCTCTGGCGTATGTCCTTTCTGGAGCGCGCCCTACGCATCGGCGAGGGCAAGCAGTTCAAGCAGTTCGAGAAGCGAGTCACGCGGGTCGCTGCGTTCGAGCCCGAGCTCGAGCACGACACCGACGATGAGCTGCGCGCCCGGATCGACGGGTTCCGGGAGCGCCTCGCGGAGGCCGAGCGCAAGGACCACGAGCGGATCCTCGACGAGATCCTGCCCGAGGTCTTCGCCATCGTCCGCGAGGCCGGCAAGCGCACCCTCGGGATGCGCCACTTCGACGTGCAGCTCGTGGGCGGGATGGTCCTCCACGGAGGCTCCATCGCCGAGATGCGGACCGGCGAGGGCAAGACCCTCACGGCGACGCTGCCGATCGTCCTCAACGCGCTGACGGGCCTCGGCGTCCACCTCGTCACGGTCAACGACTACCTCGCGCGGCGCGACGCCGAGTGGATGTCGCCGATCTACAACTTCCTCGGCCTCAGCGTCGGGATCCTGCAGAACATGCAGGACTACGAGACCAAGCGTGCCGCCTACCAGGCCGACATCACGTACGGGACCAACTCGGAGTTCGGCTTCGACTACCTGCGCGACAACATGGCGCAGTCGCTCGAGGAGCGCGTCCGGCGCGCGACGACGTTCGCGATCGTCGACGAGGTCGACAACATCCTCATCGACGAGGCGCGGACCCCGCTCATCATCTCGGGCCAGCCCGAGCAGGCGGCTGACCTCTACGCCAAGTTCGCGCGCCTCGCGCGCATCATGGTCGCCGGCAAGAAGCCGGAGGGCATGGATCCGCGGACGAAGAAGGAGTTCGTCGCGGACTTCGACTACGAGTTCGAGGAGAAGCACAAGACCGTCTCGGTCACCGAGCAGGGCGTCGCGAAGGCCGAGAAGTTCATGGGCATCTCGCACCTCTACCGCGCCGAGAACGGCCACCTCGTCAACCACCTCCAGCAGTCGCTGAAGGCCGAGTCGCTCTACAAGCGCGACGTGGACTACGCCGTCGTCGACGGCGAGGTGAAGATCATCGACGAGTTCACCGGTCGCATCCTCGACGGCCGCCGCTGGTCGGAGGGCCTGCACCAGGCTGTCGAGGCGAAGGAGGGCGTGCGCGTCCAGGAGGAGAACCAGACCCTCGCGACCATCACGCTGCAGAACTTCTTCCGTCTCTACGAGAAGCTCGGCGGGATGACGGGCACGGCGCTCACCGAGGCGACCGAGTTCATGAAGATCTACAAGCTGCCGGTCGTCGAGATCCCGACCAACCGGGACATGGTCCGCCAGGACAAGAACGATCAGGTCTACAAGACCAAGGAAGGCAAGTGGCACGCGGTGGCCGAGGAGGTCACGGCACGCCACAACGCCGGCCAGCCGGTGCTGGTGGGCACGATCTCCGTGGAGGTCTCCGAGCTGCTGTCCGACGAGCTGCGCAAGCGCGGCGTCCCGCACACGGTTCTCAACGCCAAGCCGGAGTACGCCGAGCGCGAGGGCGAGATCGTCGCCGAGGCCGGGCGCCCCGGCGCGGTCACGATCGCGACGAACATGGCCGGCCGCGGCGTCGACATCAAGCTGGGCGGCAACCCCGAGCACCTCACGGCGCTCGAGCTGTCCAAGCTCGGCCTCAATCCCGGCGATCCGGACTACGAGGAGCGCTACGCGGACGTCCTCCCCGGCATCGAGGCTCGCGTGGAGCAGGACCGCGAGAAGGTCGTCGAGGCAGGCGGCCTGTTCATCTGCGGCACCGAGCGCCATGAGTCACGGCGCATCGACAACCAGCTCCGCGGCCGCTCCGGCCGCCAGGGCGATCCGGGCGAGTCGCGCTTCTTCCTGTCGGCGGAGGACGACCTCGTCCGTCTGTTCGCCGGGGACCGCATCTACCGCATCCTGGACCGCCTCGGCGAGACCGACGAGGACGGCCACGAGCTGCCGATCGAGGCGGGCATCCTCTCGAAGCAGATCGAGAAGGCCCAGCGCAAGGTCGAAGAGCAGAACTTCCTCATCCGCAAGCGCGTCCTCGAGTACGACGACGTCATGAACGAGCAGCGGCGGATCGTCTACGCGTACCGCGACGAGGTGCTCGAGGGCAAGGACATGGGCGACACGGCGCGCGAGGAGATCTCGAGCGTCATCCGCCGCCTCGTCGACGACCACACGCCCGGCGACTACACCGACGAGTGGGATCTCGACGGTCTGTACATCGCGCTCGACGACATCTTCCCGCCCGGCTTCGGCCCCGACGAGATCGACGACAACGCCGACCGCGAGACGGTCATCGCCGGACTGGCCGACGACGCCGACGCGCTGTACGACCGGCGCGAGGCCGAGCTCGGCGACGAGATCATGCGGGCGCTCGAGCGCTATCTGCTGCTGAACATCATCGATCAGCGCTGGCGCGAGCACTTGTACGACATGGACTACCTGCGCGAGGGCATCCACCTCCGCGGGTTCGCGCAGATCGATCCGCTCGTCGCGTACAAGAACGAGGCGTTCGTGCTGTTCAGCGACCTCATGGCGACGATCTGGTCGGACTTCGCCCGCATGGTCTTCAACGTGCCGGTGGAGATCGAGGAGGCCGGTGGCGCGGAGAGCATCGTGCCCGAGCAGGCGCCGCGTCTCGCGCCGGGCTCGTCGACGACGGGCGGCCGCGTGACGTACTCGGGCGGCGGCGACGCCCAGCCGTCCGCACTCACGGCTGCCGCCGCGGCCAGCGGCGGCCAGGCCACGTACACCGAGGACGAGGAGCTGCTGCCCGCACCCGTCGAGCAGCGCAGGCTCAACCCGGACGAGCAGATCGGGCGCAACGACCCGTGCCCGTGCGGGTCGGGCAAGAAGTACAAGCGGTGTCACGGCAGCTGAGGCTCGGCCTCTTCCTCGCGGCGCAATATCCGGAAGGGCGCGACGCGAGGGAGGGCATCGCCGACCACGTGGAGCAGGTCGGGTTCGCTCGCGAGCTCGGCTTCAGCTCCGTGATGGCCGGCCAGCACTTCCTGTCGGACCCGTACCAGATGGCCCAGCCCATCCCGCTGCTCGCGCGCATGGCCGCGGAGGCGGAGGGGATGACGATCGGCCCCGGCGTGCTGCTGCTGCCGCTGTTGAACCCGCTGCAGGTCGCGGAGGAGATCGCGACGCTCGACGCGATCGCCGCGGGGCGCGTCGCGCTCGGTGTGGGCATCGGCTACCGCGACGTCGAGATGGCTGCCTTCGGCGTGACGGACAAGCCGTCGAAGGTCTTTGAGGTCAAGCTCGACATCATCACGCGGCTGCTCGCCGGCGAGGAGGTCACCGCCTCCGGGCCGGGCTACACGCTGGACGCCGCGAAGCTCGCGCTCGTGCCGTCCAAGAAGGTGCCGGTGTGGGTGGCGGCGAACCGCGACGTCGCGGTCCGTCGCGCGGCGCGCGTCGGCGATGCCTGGCTCATGAACCCACACACGACCCTCGACGAGCTCGAACGCCAGCACGGCGTCTTCCTCGCTGCGCGCGAGGAGGCGGGGCTTCCCGTTCCCGCGGAGATCCCCGCGCTGCGTGAGGTGTGCATCGCGCCGACCGACGAGGAGGCGATGCTCGTCGCCGGGCGCTACCTGGCCGGAAAGTACGCGGCCTACGTCGACTGGGGTCAGAGCGACGTCATGCCCGACGGCGACACGCTGCGCAAGGCGTGGGCGGAGCTCACGGACGGCGGGCGGTTCATCATCGGCTCGCCGGAGACGGCCGGGCGCATGATCGCCGAGCACGCCGAGCGGGCGGGCACCACGCACCTGATCTGCCGGGTCCAGTGGCCGGGGATGCAGCAGGACCTCGCACTGCGCTCGATCAGGCTCCTCGCCGAGGAGGCGCTGCCCGCCTCGGGCCTCAGCCTGGATCGTCCGGGTTGACTCTGCCCGAGGCGCTCGCGGTCCTCGCAGCGGGGGTCGCGGCGGGGACGATCAACGTCGTCGTCGGGAGCGGGACGCTCATCACGTTCCCGGTGCTGCTGGCGGTCGGGTTCCCGCCGGTCACCGCGAACGTGTCGAACACGATCGGCCTCGTCCCAGGATCGTTCTCGGGCGTCGTCGGCTATCGGCGCGAGCTCGCCGACCAGCGTCATCGCCTGCTGCACTTCAGCCTCGCGTCGATCGCCGGCGGCATCGTGGGCGCGGTCGCCCTGCTCGAGCTGCCGGCCTCCGCGTTCGAGGCGATCGTCCCGGTGTTCATCGTCATCGCGCTGGTGCTCATCGTGCTGCAGCCGCGCCTCGCCAGGCGGCTCGCCGAGCGCCGCCCGCCCACCGCCCGCCCGGGGCCCGTCACGACCGCCGCCGTCTTCGGGACGGGCGTCTACGGCGGCTACTTCGGCGCCGCGCAGGGGATCCTGCTGCTCGGCATCCTGGGAGCGACGCTGCCGGAGGACCTTCAGCACGTCAACGCGATCAAGAACCTCCTCGCGATGCTGGTGAACCTCGTCTCGGGCATCATCTTCGCCTTCGTCGCCCACGTCGACTGGCAGGCGGCGGCCCTCATCGCGGCCGGATCGATCGTCGGCGGGTCGCTGGGCGCGCGCTACGGAAGGCGGCTGCCGCCCCCGGCGCTCCGCGCGCTGATCGTCGTCGTCGGAACGGTCGCAATCGTGCGGTTGCTCACGTAGCGCGGGAGCGCGCATGGCGCGGTCGCCATCACGCTTCCCGTCCTCGCAGGCAGCCGGTCACCGGTTCCGACGCCACCAGGAGGCCGGAGCCGGCTTGTCAGGAAGTTCCGAGCGAACGTTGTGTTCTCTGTGACGTTCACGTAGCGTCGCACCATGAAACGGCAGATCGGCATCGCCGCACTCCTCGTCGCCGGCGCGATCGCCGGCCCCATCGCCGCCGACGCGCACGCGCAGAGCGCGGTGACCGTCGTCGCCCAGTCGACTCCCATCGGCGGGGGTCAGTACATCAACCTGTGGAGCCCACCCGGCGGTCTCACGGTCACGGCGGGCGGCACGGTCACGTTCGCCAACCCCGGCCCCGTCGATCACACCGTGCTGTTCGGCACGCAGGCGGTCCGGGGCCTCGGGATCGGCACCTCGCAGACGTTCACCGCGCCGTCGACGCCTGGCCCGGTGCAGTACTTCTGCACCCTGCACCCGTCGATGCAGGGGGTGCTCACCGTCGTCGCGGCGCCCGCGCCTCCTGCGAGCCCCGCGCCGACCCCGAACCCGACGCCGACCCCGACACCGATAGCGCCCGCGCAGACGGTCACGCCGGCCGCGTCGCTGGTCTCCGGCATCTCGACGCGGCGCCGGTCATGGAAGGTGACGGTCCGGTTCGAGCTGACCGAGGACGCGACCGTCACCGCGCGCCTGAAGACGCGCAACGGATCGCGGACGCTGAAGAAGGTCACCCGTGACCTGGAGGCCGGCAGTCGCAGCGTGACGATCTCGCGGAGCTTCACGGGCGGTGCGCGCTATCGCGTGCTGCTCGAGATCATCGACGACGCGGGCAGGGTCGAGAACCGCACGGTGAGCTTCACCGGCGCGTACCGCTGATCGCGGCGCGTGCGCGCTGGGCCGCTGCGGCGGCGCGGCGCGTACGCTCCCGCGCGTGATGTCGAAGGTGAAGTCCGCGGTCGTCGCCGCAGCACTCGCGAGCACGCTCGCGGCGGCTGCCCCGTCGGCGGCGTCGACGCTCCCGACCACACCCGAGCCCAGCGTGCGGCTCCCCGGTGACGTGCACGGCGCGGCTGCAGAGTCGACGACCTGGATCGTCGGCGCCGCCACCGGCGCTGCGTCGAAGGCGGTCGCGCGCCGGCACCGCGCTCGCGCGCTGAAGCTGGACGGGACGTATGTGATCGCCCGGGAACGGGCCCGCGCGTTCGCGGCGGCTCTGCGCCACAAGGGCCTGCTCCGCCAGGCGGAGCCCGACGTCGTCGGCCACACCGCGTCGGCATTCGACGCCACGCCCTTCGGCTGGGCGCGCGGGTCGATCGTCGCGCCGACGCTCGTGCCGCCGCCGCCCACCGCGCGCATCGGCGTCCTGGACACCTACGTCGACGACACGCACCCCGACCTCGCCGGCCACGTCCAGCACCTGCAAGGACCCGCGACGACCGTCTCGCACCCGCACGGGACGATGGTGTCCTCCGCGGCGGCCGGCGCGTACAACGGCTTCGGCGTGACCGGTGTCCTCCCCGGCGCCCAGATCGTCAACTACGGCGTCACCGAGGACCTGCGGTGCTCGGACTCGGTCAACGGCATCAAGGCGCTGGCCGACGAGCGCGTCGGAGTCATCGTCGCCAGCTACGGGTTCACCGAGCCGTGCTACGCCGAGTACGAGGCGATCGCGGTCGCCTACGGGGTCGGGACGATGGTCGTCGCCGCGGCGGGCAACGAGTTCCAGGACGGCAACCCCGTCAGCTACCCCGCAGCCTGGCCGCACGTGCTGTCGGTCGCGTCCACCGGGAGGGACAACACGGCGTCGTACTTCTCCAGCGCGAACGCGTCGATCGACGTCGCCGCGCCGGGCGAGGACGTGCCGCTCGCGATCCCCGTCGCGCTCGACACGAGCGACGGGACGCGGGACGGCGTCACCGTCGGCTCGGGCACGAGCTTCGCCGCGCCGATCGTCGCGGGGGCCGTGGCGTGGCTGCGCGCGGCCCGCCCGGAGCTCACGAACGGGCAGGCGGCCGATCTCCTGCGGCACACGGCGATCGACATCGGCGCCAAGGGCTGGGACCAGAACACCGGGTACGGCCTGATCAACCTCGAGCGGTCGCTGACCGCCGCCGTCCCGAAGGGGGACCCGCTCGAGCCCAACGACTCGATCGCGGAGATCGACGGCACCGTCTTCCAGGGCGCGGACGACCCGGTCTGGAGCGGCGGCGCGCGCAAGAGGATCCCCGCGTCGGTCGACTCCGTCGAGGACCCGATCGACGTCTATCGGGTCCGCATCCCGGCCCGCACGCGCTGGAAGGTGCTCGTCACGCCACGGACCCGGACGGGCGACCCGGACCTCGAGGTCTACCGCGGGGCGGCGACGAGCCTCTCCCAGGGACGCTTCAGCGCCGGCCGCAGCCAGCGCGGCGCCGGACACACCGACTCGGTGACACTCGTGAACCGCGAGGCGACCGGGCGCACGATGTACGTCGTCGTCTACGTCCCGGAGGAGGCCAGGTACGCCGACGCGGGATACCGGCTGGAGCTGGCGCACCTGCCCTTCCGCTGACCGTCGTCGTCGTATGCTGGGTGACATGGCGAGCCCTGCAGTCCCCGAGTCGATCCCCCAGCGCCTCACGGCGATCCGCGACCAGCTGAAGCTGCTGTCGGACTATCTTTGACCCAGCTCAGCTGACCACCCGGGTCGCTGACCTGGAGGAGCAGATGGGGGCGCCCACCTTCTGGGACGACCCCGAGACGGCGGCGCGCACCGGCACCGAGCACGCGCGCCTGCTGCGCCGCCTGGAGTCGTTCCGATCCCTGGAGGTCGACGCCGACGACCTCGAGGGCCTCACCGAGCTGGCCGACGAGGACCCGGAGCTCGCGGAGGGCCTCGAGGAGCAGTTCGCCTCGGTCGAGCAGCGCCTCGCCGAGCTCGAGGAGCAGCGCCTGTTCTCGGGCCGCTACGACGCGGGCGACGCGCTCGTCACCGTCAACGCCGGCGCCGGCGGCACCGACGCCCAGGACTGGGCCGAGATGGTGCTGCGGATGGAGATGCGCTGGGCCGAGCGCCGCGGCTTCAAGGTCGAGCTGCTCGAGGTGAGCCCGGGGGAGGAGGCGGGGATCAAGTCCGCGACCTTCCGCGCCGCCGGGGAGAACGCCTACGGCCTGTACTCGGCGGAGAAGGGCGTCCACCGCCTGGTCCGCCTCAGCCCGTTCGACTCCGCCAACCGGCGCCAGACGTCGTTCGCAGGCGTCGAGGTCGCGCCGGTCGTCGAGGACTCGGGCGAGATCGAGATCGACACCGACGACCTGCAGGTCGACACGTACCGCGCGTCGGGCGCCGGCGGCCAGCACGTGAACAAGACCGACTCCGCGGTCCGCATCACCCACCGGCCGTCGGGCATCGTCGTGCAGTGTCAGAACGAGCGCTCGCAGTCCTCCAACCGCGAGACGGCGATGAAGATGCTGCGGTCCAAGCTCGCCGAGCGCCAGGAGCGCGAGCGCCAGGAGGAGATCGCCCGCGAGAAGGGCGACGCGCAGGACGTGAACTTCGGGTCGCAGATCCGCTCCTACGTCCTGCACCCGTACACGATGGTCAAGGACCACAGGACGAACCACGAGATGGGCGACGCCGAGCGCGTGCTCGGTGGGGACCTCGACGGTTTCGTGCGCGCGGAGCTGCTGCGCAGCGCGGGCCGCCGGCAGCCGGACGGCTAGCCGTGGCCCGGCGCTCCGAGCAGCCGACCGCGCCGTACCTGGACGCGGTCGTCGCGTATGCGTTCCGCGGGCCCGGTCGCTTCCACGTCCCCGGCCACAAGGGCGGCGTGGGCGCAGACCCGGGGCTGCGCTTCGCCCTCGGCGACCGCGCGCTGGCCTTCGACGTCTGCCAGGACCTGGAGGGCATCGACGTCGGGCCGTCGCCGACGCCCTACGAGCGCGCCGAGCTCCTCGCCGCGGAGGCCTACGGCGTGCAGCGCTCGTGGTTCCTCACCAACGGCGCCACGCAGGGCAACCACGCGATGTGCCTCGCGCTCGCCCCGTTGGGCGCGAAGGTCATCGCGCAGCGCAACTCGCACGCCTCGATCGTCGACGGGCTCGTCCTGAGCGGCGGGATCCCGTCGTTCGTCGCCCCTGAGTACGACCTCGAGCTCGGGATGGCCAACGGCGTGACCCCGGAGTCGGTCGCCGCCGCCCTGCGCGAGACCCCGGACGCGCGCGCGGTGTTCCTCGTCTCGCCGACGTACTACGGCATGGTCGCCGACATCGCCGGCTGCGCCGAGGTCTGCCACGCCGCCGGCGTGCCGCTCGTCGTCGACCAGGCGTGGGGCCCCCACTTCGGCTTCCATCCCGATCTGCCGCCGAGCGCGGCGACGCTGGGCGCGGACGCCGTGCTGACGTCGACGCACAAGATCGTCGGGTCGCTCACGCAGAGCGCGATGCTGCACATCGTCGACGGCGAGCGCATCGACATCGGCACGGTCGGGCGCACGATGCGCCTGCTGCGCACCACGTCACCGTCGTCGCTGCTGCTCGCCTCGCTGGATGCGTCGCGCCGCCAGCTGGCGGTGCACGGCGAGGCGATCCTGCACGAGACGCTGGCGGCGGTCATGCGCACCCGCCACAAGCTGGCGTTGGTCCCCGGCCTGGCGCTCATCGGCGAGGACATGGTCGGGCGCCCCGGCGTCGTGGCCTGGGATCCGATGCGCATCGCCATCGACGTGCGCGGGACGGGCTGCAGCGGGTACGAGATCGTCGACGCGCTGCGGCAGTCCTACGACGTCCAGCCCGAGCTGGCGACGCACGCCACCGTGGTGCTCGTCGTCGGCGCGGGGGAGCGGCCCGAGGCGCTCGAGCGCGTCGCGGGCGACATCGACGAGACCGTGAAGCGGATCTCGCGGCCGGGCGAGGTCGAGGCGCTCGTGCGTCCGCCCGCGGCGCTCGGCAACGAGATGGCGGTCCCGCCGCGCGAGGCCTTCCTGGGGGAGGCGCAGCTCGTCGAGGTCGACGACGCGGTCGGCCGGATCTCCTGCGAGTCGATCGCCGGCTACCCGCCCGGCATCCCGGCGCTCCTGCCGGGTGAGCGCATCACGGCGGAGACGGTCGCCTACCTGCGCGAGCTCGTCGCCAGCGGCGCTCGCCTGCACGGGGCCAGCGACCCCGCGTTCGGCACGATCAACGTCCTCGTCACACCCTGAAGGTCAGCTTCCTGGCGGACGTCCCGATCCGCCCGGACTTGTCGACGGCGACGATCGAGATCGACGCGGTCCCGCGCGGCAGGCGCGGGAGGCGCAGCGCCCAGGTCGTCCCGCGCTTCTTGGTGGCGGTCACGCGGGCAGTCCTCCTGCAGGTCTTGCGGTGGCCCTTGCGGCGGCACGACTGCTTCCAGGTGACCGTCCCGGTGACCCGCTTGATGCCGGACGACGGCGCGGCGTCGGTGACACGCAGGGAGATCGTGCAGCGCCGGCTCTTGCAGCGCGCGGCGAGCCTGGAGACGCGCGGCGAGGCGCCGTCGGTGTTGCTGGCCTGGCCGGTGAATCCGGGATCGACCCCGGGGGTCACCGGCGTGCGCGGGATCTCCGCGCCGGGGACCTGCGTCGTGGGCACGGTGGGCGTCACCGGCGGCGCCGGGACGGTCACCGACGTCGACCCCGACTGCGCCCAGGCGGTGCCGCCGGCGGTCCGGGCGAGCTCGACGCAGACGATCCCGGACGCGTCGGCCGCGGTGACGGTGTACGTGTTCGACGGGCCGGACTGCGCGAGCGTCGTCGAGCCGCCGGTCGTGACCCGGCGGAACTCGTAGGTGAGCGAGATGTCGCTCCCGGTCCAGGTGCCGGGGGTGCAGGTGATCGTCCCCCCGGCGGTCGCCGAGGCGGGAAGCGCCGGGGCGCTCGTGTTCACCGGCGCCCAGGACGGCGAGCCGTCGTTGGCGAACGCCGCCAGCTGCGGGTTGCCGAGCTTCGCGTAGACACCCGGCTTGTCCTCGTCGCCGCAGCCGGTGCCCCACGACGTGACGCCCGCGAGGCGCCAGGTCGACGGGTCCGTGATGTCGGTCGGGTCCGTCGCGGGGGCGAGGAGCGGACCCCCGGAGTCGCCGTAGCAGGTGTCGACGCCGCCGCCGGGCACGCCCGCGCACAGCATCGTGGCGCTGTTGAAGTCGCTGCCGTAGTCGCTCGCGCAGGAGTCGTCGGCGATGCGGTTGACGCTGGCCCAGCGCAGGGTGTTCTGCACGGTCGTCGACGTCGCGGACGTGACGCCCCAGCCGGTGATGCGGAGGCGGTCACCGACGTCCCACAGGCTCGTCTCATCGGCGCCGACGACGCCGAGGGGCCTGCCGTCGGGGGGAGCGGCGGCCAGGTGCAGCATCGCGAGGTCCCCGTCCGGGACCCGCCCGGACATGTCTATCCCGGGGTAGAGGCCCACATCCGTGACGCGCGTGAAGGTCATGACGTCGCCGTCACTGGCGTCGCTGTCGTTGAGCCGCGTCGATCCGTTGAGCACGTAGACGTCGCCGGGCACGCTGATGCGGCCGTCGTCCTCTGTGATGCAGTGGGCGGCGGTGAGGACGAGCGTGGGCGAGACGAGGGTGCCGCCGCAGAGCCACTGGTCCGCGGCGTCCTCGGAGGACGTGGTGACGACGGCGACCTGCCACGGGTAGGACCCGGGGCCTCCCGTCGTCGCGCGACCGCCGACGACGGCCTCCGCCGGAGTAGCGGCGACCAGGGCGGCGACGAGCGCGAGCAAGACGGCGAACGACCGAGGGACCATGCCTGACACGCATCGGCAGACATGAGCTGCGAACTTGAGTCCTGGACGATGATTCTGCCTGAGAGGTTGCTGAGCACCTACCGCCGCGCCGGCGCGGATCTGCCGTTCGGCGACCTGCGTCGCCACCACGGCGTGCCGATGGAGGGCTACTTCTGGCGGTTCACCGACGTGCTCGCGGGGACGGTCATCGTCGCGTTCACCGGGGTGAGTAAGGACCCCGCGGGCGCCACGTGGGCCACGGTCGGCCTCGCCGAGCACCCGAGCGGGATCGTCCGCACCGCGGTCGCCCCGCACGCCGCGGGCGACCACCGCCGCCTCGGGGTCCGCGTCGGCACGCAGCTGCGGGCCGACGAGCATGGCCTCGAGGTCGACCTGGGTCCCGGCGCGCGGCTCCACGCGCGCTTCACGGGCGGCGTGGGCTGGCCGCGACGCGCCCTGGGCGGCGTCGGGCTCGCGCATGTCGTCCCCGGGCTCGGGCAGTACTGGCACCCGTACATGCTGGACGCTCGCGTCGAAGGTGCGGCAGAGCTGGGCGCGCGGCGTGTCGACCTCGGCGCCGTGCGGGCGTACGCGGAGAAGAACTGGACGCCGTACGCGCGCGGGTTCCCATCGCTGTGGTGGTGGGGGCAGGCGCACGGGTTCGCGCGCGACGACGTGTGCGTCGCGTTCGCCGGCGGGCGGATGCTGGGCGTCCCGGCCGGGGCCGTGATCGTGCGGCTGGGTGACGAGTGGGTGCACGCGGTGGGGCCTCCCGCGCCGCTGCGGATGCGCCTGGGCGACAGGAGCTGGCGGCTGCAGGCGCGGACCGCGCGCGACCTCGTCACGATCGAGGGGCACGCGGACGCGCCGCCGTTCCGCTTCCCCGTGCCGGTCCCTCACGAGCGGCGGGCCGCGCCCGACGTGAGCGCGATGCACCTCGCGGGGGCGCTGCACGTGCGCGTCCGCCAGGGGGGTCGCGTGCGCTTCGAGGGCGAGACGCGACTCGCCGGACTGGAGCAGGGAGGGGAGCGGTCGGCGAGCGTCGTGTGACACCGTGTCGAGCGCATGGCCCCGATCCAGCACAAGCGCGAGGCCTACTGGTTCTACTTCGTCGTCTCGCGCGTGTACGACCGCTGGGTCAACCCGCTGTTCTGGACCGCCCGGATGCGAGACGAGGCGCTGGAGCTCGCACGTCTGGATCGCGGGCTCGACGTCGTGGACGTCGGAGCCGGGACCGGCTTCACGACGGAGGGCATCGTCGAGCAGGCCGACGCCGCCCGGGTCACGCTGCTCGATCAGTCCCCGCACCAGCTCGCTCGGGCGCGCGCCAAGCCGGCGCTCGCGGCGTGCCGCATCGTCCGCGGTGACGCGGAGGCACTCCCGTTCCCCACGGACGGCACCCACCGCTACGTCTCGGCGGGCAGCATCGAGTACTGGCCCGACCCGTTGCGTGGGATCGCCGAGGCCTACCGCGTGCTGCGCCCAGGCGGGCTGGCGGTCCTGATCGGGCCGGTCCGTCCCGCGCACCCGCTCGCCCAGCGCCTCGCCGAGGCGTGGATGCTCTTCCCCGGCGAGGACGAGTACCGCGCGTGGTTCGCCGAGGCGGGCTTCGCCGACATCGAGGTCCAGCGGCTGGCTCCCGACTGGTACACGCGCACCGACGGCGCCTACGCGGTCGCGATCGCGGGGACGAAGCCGGCTGCAGGCGCGTCGCCCGCCACGCTCGCCCCGGTCCCGGAGACCACCGCGGAGAGCATGACGCCGCGTCGCTGGCTGCGCTTCGCCGCCGGCTCGCTGGCCGGCCTGGCCTTCGTCCCCGTCGCCCTCGCGCTGACGCTGCGCGCGCGGCTTCGGCGCGGCCGGTGAGGCCGCTTCTCCTGCTCTGGCGCTTCGGGCGCCCCCACACCCTCATCGGCACCACCCTCAGCGTCCTGGGGGTCTACGTCCTCGTGGCGGTCGACGTCGCCGACGTCGGCGATCGCCTCGGCGACCTGCTGGCCACGCTCGTCGCGGCGTGGAGCGTGAACATCTTCATCACCGGCATCAACCAGATCACCGATGTCGAGATCGACCGGATCAACAAGCCGTCGCTGCCGATCGCCGCGGGCGACCTCTCGCCCCGGACCGCGCGCTGGATCGTCGCGGTGTGCGCCGTGCTGCCGATCGCGATGGCGCTCACGCAGGGCTGGGTGGAGATCGCGGCGGTCGTCGCGGGCCTGCTTGTCGGCGTCGCCTACTCGCTGCCGCCGCTGCGCCTGAAGCGCTGGCCGGCGCTCGCGGCGCTCTCGATCAGCGGCGTGCGCGCGCTGGTCGTGAACCTCGGCGTCGGGTTGCACTTCTCGGACTCGCTGGCGGGCGTGTTCGTGGTGCCGCCGGGGGTGTGGGTCCTCACGGCGTTCGTCGCGCCGTTCAGCGTGGCGATCGCGCTCCTGAAGGACGTGCCCGACATCGAGGGGGACCGGCGCTACCGGATCGCGACCTACAGCGTGCGCCTGGGCGGGGCGGTGGTGCTGCGCGCCGCGCTCGCGCTGCTCGGCGCCGCGTACGTGGGCATCGCGATCGCGGCGCCGTTCCTCCTCGACGGCTGGCCGGCGGTGTTCCTCGCCGGTTCTCACCTCGTCGTCCTGGTCGCGCTCATCGCCGCGGCGCGGCGCACGGACCCGGGCGACCGGGTCGTCTTCACCGGCTTCTACATGTTCGTGTGGAAGCTGTTCTTCCTGGAGTACGTCATCGTGCCGCTCGCCTGGCTCATGACGTAGCCGCCTCGGCCCGAGCGACCGCGAGCGGCAGCGGCTCCGAGCCGATGACGCGCTCGAAGCGCCGCACGAGCAGCCAGAGCGCCCGCAGCTGCACGCGCGCGAGGCGGTCCGTGGGGGCGACGCGCGCCTCGCTGACGAGCACGCTGCCCTGCTCGACGTCCTCCACCCAGTGGCCGAACAGCACGCGGACCGTGCCGGGCCGCGTCCAGTTGCTGAACGTCTTGGCGTCGATGCGGCCGTAGTCGCGCGAGAACGTCCAGATCGGCCCGCACAACCCGGAGACCGACCAGTCGGGACCTTCGTCCAGCACGGCGAACGGGTAGCGCGCGAACAGGTCGGTGAACCGCTGGTCGGGCTGGGTGCCGGGGATGCGCCAGCGGACCAGGCGGCCCAGCGAGCGCGTCTCGTCCAGGCGGATCTCGCGCGCGGCGTCCCAGAGGGCCGCGGGCGCGGCGCGCGACGTCCGCCGGTGGTGGCTCGTGACCTGCGGGTCGGGGAGCCAGGCGTCGAGATCCGGGGCGGCCACGCTCAGTCCACTACCCGTCGCGCCTATGCTCCGCGCCCATGCAGACCGAGCTCTCCGACCTCGTCGCGCGCGCGCTCGCAGAGGACGTCGGCGCCGGCGACGTCACGAGCGCCGCGACCGTGCCCGAGTCCGCGCGCGCCGTCGCGACCATCACGCAGAAGGCGCCTGGCGTCATCTTCGGGCTCGACGCGGCCGAGGCGGTCTTCGCCGCCCTCGACCCCGACGCCGACATCGAGCGCCTCGGACCCGAGGGGGAGTGGCGCGAGTCCGGGCCCGTGCTGCAGGTGGCCGGCAGCGCCCGCGCGCTGCTCGCCGCTGAGCGCACCGCGCTCAACTTCCTCGGCCGCCTGTCGGGGGTCGCGACGCTCACCGCCAAGTGTGTACGGGCGATCGAGGGCACCGGCGCACAGGTGCTCGACACCCGCAAGACGACGCCCGGGCTGCGCGCGCTGGAGAAGGCCGCCGTCGCGGCGGGCGGCGGGCGCAACCACCGCTTCGGGCTGTGGGACGAGATCCTCATCAAGGAGAACCACGCGGCGATGGCGGGCGGCGTCGGCCCGGCCGTCCGCGCGGCCCGCGAGATGTTCCCCGACCTCCCGCTCGAGGTCGAGTGCCGCGACACCGCCGAGATCGCGCAGGCGCTGGAGGCCGGCGCGCCGCGCATCCTGCTCGACAACATGGACCCGGCGCGGCTGCGCACGGCGGTCGAGCAGGTCGCCGGGCGCGCGGTGCTGGAGGCGAGCGGCGGCATGACGCTCGAGTCGCTGCGCGACCACGCCGCGAGCGGCGTGGACTTCATCTCGGTCGGCGCGCTCACGCACTCGGCGCCGGTGCTGGACCTGTCGCTGCTGTTGAGGCCGGTGCCCGACTCCGTCGGGCATTGACGCCTGCGTCGCAGGCGACGCAGTGTCGGCCCCTGTCATCAGGCACGTGCCGGTGGTCTGAAGGCCGCCAGCGGCCGCGACACGACCAGCTCCGGGCGGCTGAACGCGAACTCCGCCGCCGGCCGGCCCCCGCCGCTGCCCGCCGGAGCGCGCGTCGCGCCCGTTGGGGCGATCAGGCCGTCGCGCCCGAGGACGCGGCCGAGGTTCGTGGGGGAGACCGCGTAGCCGAGGACCGCCTCGTAGAGCGAGGCCAGCTCGCGCAGCGTGAAGCGCTCGGGCGCGAGGGCGAACGCGACGTTCGAGTACGACAGCTTGCCGCGCAGGCGCTCGTGGGCCCGGTGGACGGCGCCCTCGTGACCGAAGGCGATCGGCGGCAGGGCGGCGACGGGGTGCCACGCCGTGTCGGGCGGGAGCTCGCCCTGGGCTCCGGGCGGGATGAGCGCGACGTAGGCCGTGTCGAGCAGCCAGAGCTCGGGGTGCGTGTCGGCGCTCGCCCGCGTGTCGAGCTGCTCGAGGTGCCCCACGACCGTGACCCCGACCTTCGACGCCAGGTGCCGGCGCGTCGCGTCGTCGAGGGACTCGCCCTCGCGCACGAACCCGCCCGGGAGTGACCAACTCCCGTCCGGGCGACGCCACAACAGCGTCTCCAGACGGTCGCCGACGCGCAGGACGACGGCGTTGACGACAGGGGCTGCGAGTGGATGGCGCGGTGCCGGCATGCGTGGATCCGAGTTTACGACCGATAGACGAAAACGATGCTACCCTCGTGCCCATGTCCCTGTCGCTGCCCATGGTCCAAGCAGCCGCGCCGCCCGTCGCCCCACTGGAGCTGCACGATGTCGCCGCCCTCCAGGAGGAGGTGCGGGCGCTCGCCGCCGAGCGCGACGCCGTCATCCTGGCGCACAACTACCAAGTCCCCGAGGTGCAGGACGTCGCCCACTACGTCGGCGACTCCCTCGGGCTCTCCCAGCAGGCCGCGCGCACCGATGCCTCGGTGATCGCGTTCTGCGGCGTCCACTTCATGGCCGAGACGGCCTCCATCCTCTCGCCCGACAAGACGGTCCTCATCCCCGACCTCGACGCCGGGTGCTCGCTCGCCGACTCCATCGGCCCGGAGCAGCTCGCAGCGTGGCAGGCCAAGCACCCGGGTGCCGTCACGGTGATGTACGTGAACACGACGGCCGAGGTCAAGGCGCTCACCGACTACTGCGTGACGTCCTCCAACGCGGTCGGCGTCGTGGAGCACATCCTGCGCGAGCACGGGTCCGACACCGAGATCCTCTTCGGCCCGGACATGTTCCTCGGCGCCTACGTCGAGAAGACCGTCGGGCGCTCGCTGCACATCTGGGACGGCGAGTGCCACGTCCACGCCGGCATCCGCCCGTCGGACATCACGGCGATCCGCGCCGCCCATCCGGGCGCCGACTTCCTCATCCATCCCGAGTGCGGGTGCTCGACGTCGGTCATGGAGTACGTCGCGTCGGGCGACGTCGACTCCTCCGGCGTCCACATGCTCTCCACCGGCGGGATGAACGACTACGCGCGCGATCACGCGGGCCACGGCGGCACCGCGATCATGGCGACCGAGATCGGGATGCTGCACCCGCTGCGCAAGGCCGCGCCGGACGTCGAGTTCATCGCCGCGAACGAGCGCGCCTCGTGCGTCTACATGAAGATGATCACGCTCCCGAAGCTGCGCGACGCGCTGCTGCGCATGGAGCACGAGGTGCGCGTCCCCGCCGACATCGCCGAGCGCGCCCGCATCCCGATCGAGCGCATGGTCGCCATCTCGTGACGCGCGGCCGCCGGGGCGCCCATTGGACGCTCATCACGCCGGACAACCACTTCGTGAGTCGTCTGGCGGCGCTCGAGCAAGCCTCGGTGGTCAAGCTGGCGACGCCCCGGATCGGCAGCGCCCGGTTCGGGCAGTACCTGGTGCGGTTGGAGCCCGGTGGAGGCACGCGCGCGCCGCTGCCGCCAGGTGACGAGCACTTCCTCTACGTGCTCGAGGGATACGTCGAGGCGGGCGCGCCGCTCGGCCCCGGCGGCTTCGCGTACGTGCCGGCGGACACGGCGCCGGCGTTCGCCGCACCCGACGGAGCGACGCTGCTGTGGCTCAAGCGCGCGTACGAGCCCGCTGCGGGATTCCCGACGCCGGCGGCCGTCTCGGGCGACCGCGCCGACGCGCCGTTCGCCGACACGCCCACGCCGGGCGTGCGACGGCGCGAGCTCCTGCCCGTCGACGAGCCGGGCCGGGACTTCGCGATGAGCATCCTGCAGTTCGACCCCGGCTGCGGGCTGCCCCAGGTCGAGATCCACGACGAGGAGCACGGTCTGTGGATGACCGCGGGCGCGGGGATCTACTTCCTCGACGGCGAGGACCATCGCCGTCGAGCAGGGCGACTTCATCTACATGGCGCCGTACTGCCCGCAGTCGTTCATGGCCGGTCCGGAGGGTGGCGAGTACCTGCTCTACAAGGACGCCTGGCGCGACGGCTTCTGATTCGTCCAAGCGCGTCCTTGCGCGACCGGGTAGTCCTCAGGGCATGCACGAGGTGATCGTCCTGGGCCCCGGCGAGGGGCGCGCGTATGAGTGGGGCGCCATGCGCGGGGTGTTCAAGGCCGACGGGGTCCAGACCGGCGACGCGTACTGCGTGTCGGAGTGGTCTGTGGAGCGCGGCGGCGAGGGCCCCGGCCCGCACAGCCATCCCGAGAACGTCGAGCTGTTCGTGGTGACCGAGGGGACGATGTCGTTCCTGGTCGGCGACGAGTGGATCGACGCGCCCGTCGGGACGTTCATCCGCATCCCCGCCGGCGTGACGCACGACTTCGCGAACCGCACCGGCGCTCTCGCGACCGCGTTCAACGTGTTCGTCCCGGGCGGGTTCGAGGCGATGTTCGCGGCCGGCTACCCGTAGAACGATCACGACCCCGGATTTCGCCGGGGTCGTGTAGCGCTGCGCTCTTAGAGGAGGTTTGTGGCAGTCGCTGTAGCCAGGTGATCGGACGGGGGCTCCCCGCCTTGAGGCGACGCTCACTGCTTGGCGCGTTGGCGCTCATCGCGTCCGGGCGTCTACGGTTCGTCGCAGTGCGCCTGGTCCTCAACATCATCTGGCTCGTCCTGTGCGGCCTGTGGATGGCGATCGCGTACACGATCGCCGCGGTGATCTGCTTCATCCTCATCATCACGATCCCGTTCGGCATCGCGTCGCTGCGGATCGCGCTGTTCGCGCTGTGGCCGTTCGGCAAGACGGTCGTCAAACGCCCGGACGCCGGGGTCTTCTCCGGGATCGGCAACGTGATCTGGCTCGTCCTCTGCGGCTGGTGGCTCGCGCTCGGCCATCTCATCACCGGGATCGCGTTGTGCATCACGATCATCGGCATCCCGCTGGGGCTGGCGAACTTCAAGCTCATCCCGGTCTCGCTGCTGCCGCTCGGGCGCGAGATCGTGTCGATCGAGCCGGCTCGGGTCGGTCGAGGGCGTCGCGGTCGTCGAGGTCCCGGCCCGCGGACGATAGGCCTCACACCGCCCCGCTGCGGGTAGTGAAGAGGCATGACCACCCCGCAGAGCGCGACGGCCGCGCAGATCGCCGTCGAGGACGTCAAGGAATGGCGCGGCGAGAACGTGCTCGGCCTCGACGACGAGAAGTACGGCAAGCTCGAGGAGGTCTACTACGACACCGAGACCGACCTTCCCGCGTTCGGCGCCGTGAAGAGCGGAACCTTCGGCAAGAAGCTCACGCTCGTGCCGCTGGCGGGTGCGACCGCCGGCCGGTCGCACCTCCGTGTCGGCGTCGACAAGGACACGTTCAAGAAGGCGCCCTCGTTCGACACGGACATCGACTTCAGCGCGGAGGACGAGGCCGAGATCTACAGCTTCTACGGCATCGGGTACGTCTCGGTCGGGCAGGACGCGCGGAGGCTGGCGAAGCACTGAGGGTGCGGGGCCGGCGAGCCCCGCGAGGTCAACAATCCGCACGACATGCGTGCGGATCGGTGATCTCGACGGTCGGGATCGAGGTTGCAGTGGCGCCAGGGCGGCCCCGCCCACAACGATCACGACCCGGCGGGGGGACCGGGTCGTGAGGTGCTGCACTGTCTGAGGAGGAGGACTGCACTCCTAGTGGTCGGACACGGGCCCGGGTTCTTGAGGCGACATCCGCGTCTTGGCGCGTTGGCGCTCCTCAGGGCCGCAGAAGCCTGCCGCGCGGCGCGCCGACGACCTCGCCGTCGAGCGCGGCGGTCTCGCCCCGCAGCACCGTGCGGACCACGCGCGCGCGCAGCTCGCGGCCCACGTAGGGGCTGATCGCGTGGCGCGTGCGCAGATCGGAGGCGGCGAGCACGCGGGAGGACTCGAGGTCGACGAGGACGAGGTCGGCGTCCGCGCCCGGCTCCACCAGGCCCTTGCCGCGCAGTTCGAACCGCCGCGCGGCGGCACCGGCGAACAGCTCGGCGATCGCCCGCAACTCGACGCGCCCGGCGAGCGCGCCCTCGCCGACCAGCAGCTCCAGCGACGACTGCGCACCCGCGATCCCGCCCCACACCGCGAACATGTCGTCGCCCTGCTTCAGCGATCCCGGCGAGGGCGAGTGGTCCGAGGACACCATCGCGACGTCGCCGCCGGCGAGTGCGCGCCACAGCGCCTCGCTCTCCGCGCGCGGCCGCAGCGGCGGCGCGCACTTCGCCACGGCGCCCAGCCGGACCATGTCCTCCTCGTCGAGCACGAGGTGGTGCGGGCAGACCTCGCACGTCACGTTCACGCCGCGCGCACGCGCATCGGCCACGAGCGCGACGCCCGCGCCGGTCGAGACGTGCACGACGTGCAGCACGCAACCCGTCTCGGCCGCGAGATGGATCGCGCGCGCGATCGCCTCCGTCTCGGCGACGACGGGACGTGACGCGAGGTAGTCGCGAACGCCGACACGGCCCTCCGCACGAGCACGGGCCGCCAGGCCGGCCGTGATCGCGTCGCTCTCCGCGTGCACGGCGACGGGCAGGCCGAGCGCGGAGGCACGCGCCATCCCCTCGTACAGCGTGAGGTCGTCTGCCGGCGGGAAGTCCTCCAGCCCGCCGTGCGACATGAACGCCTTGAAGCCCACCACGCCGCGCGCGGCCTGCTCGTCGAGCCGGTCGACGTCGCCGGGGACGAGGCCGCCCCACAGCGCCAGGTCCACGCGGGCGGCGCCGGGGATCGCCGCGGCCTTGAGGTCGAAGCTCGCGCCGTCCACAACGGCGGGACTGGAGTTCAGCGGCATGTCGATCGCGCACGTCACGCCGCCGACCGCCAGGGCGGCCGTGCCGGTCGCCACGCCCTCCCAGTCGGTCCGCCCCGGCTCGTTGAGGTGCACATGCGGATCGATCCCGCCCGGCAGCAGATGCAGTCCGGTGCCGTCGATCGCCTGCGCCGCGTCGCCACCGAGCTCCGGACCGATCGCTGTGACGACGCCACCGGAGGACGCGACGTCGCCCACCGGGGCGCCAGGGAGCCACGCGAGCCGCGCGCCCCGCACGATGAGGTCGTGGCGCGTCAAGCGGCCAGGGTCGCCAGCGCCTCGCCGAGCACGGCGACCCCGCGGTCGATGTCCTCGCGCTCGGTGAGCTCGTCGGGGTGGTGGCTGATCCCGCCGACGCTGGGCACGAACAGCATCCCCACGGGGATCTTCCGCGCGAGGATCAGCGCGTCGTGGTAGGCGCCGCTGATCATGTGGCGACGGGTCACGCCCAGCGTGGCGCACGCGGCGTCCGCCGCCTCGACGACGAACGGCGCGCAGGACGCCGGCTCGTCGCGGACGATCTCTTCGATGATCGCCGTCAGGCCGCGCCGGGTCGCCAGCACCCCGACGACGGCGATCAGCCCGTCGACCACGGCCTGGCGGGCGTCCGGATCGCTGTCGCGTACGTCGACGTCCAGCTCGACCTCGCCCGGTACGACGTTGATGGCCCCTGGGCGCAGTCGCAGCACGCCGACGGTGCCGACCGTCGTCCCCGACGGAGAGCCGACGGCCAGCTTCTCGAGCTCGACCATCGCCTCGGCGGCGCCGGCCAGCGCGTCCCGGCGCAGTGACATCGGGGTCGCGCCCGCGTGGTCGGCCGCCCCCTGCAACGTGATCCGCAGGTCGTGGGGCGCCGCGATCGCCGTGACGACGCCGATCTGCTCGCCGGAGGACTCCAGGACGATGCCCTGCTCGATGTGCAGCTCGACGAACGCGTGCACCGCCGCCGGATCCCACTGGCGCGTCGCCGATCGCGTCGGGGTCCAACCCGGCGTCCGCCAGCGCCGACGCCAGCGAGACGCCGTCACGGTCGACACGCCGGTCGAGATCCGCGCGCGACAGGTCGCCCATGACCGCGCGGCTGCCGATGCACCCGGTCCCGAACCGCGGCTCCTCGCCGGCGAACGCGATCACCTCGATCGCACGCGACAGCCCGCGGTCACGCAGCGCCGCGACCGCCTCGATCGCGCCCAGCACGCCGACGACGCCGTCGAAGCGCCCGGCGTTCAGGGTCGTGTCGACATGGGATCCGGTCCGCACGACCGGCAGCGACGGATCGCGTCCCTCCAGGCGCCCGTAGAGATTGCCGAACGCGTCGCGGCGGACCTCCAGGCCCCCGTCGCGCATGAGCCCGCTGACGTGCTCCACGGAGCGCTCGTAGGTCGGCGTGAAGACCTCGCGGGTGATCCCGCCCGCCGCCGGGATCATCGTTGAGGCTCGCCAGCTCGGCGATCGCGTCGTGCAGCTCCACGGTCAGGCGACCAGCGGGTAGGGGTCCCAGACCGGGCCGGCGGGCGGCGCGCCCGGGGCCAGCACGGCCGCCTCGATGAGCCCGTACGGACGGTCGTCGGCGTGGAAGACCTCGTTGTCGTTCTCCAGCCCGAAGGGCGCGAGGTCGACGACGAAGTGGTGCTTGTTGGGGAGCGACATGCGCACCTCCACGAGCTCGGGGCGTTGCGTGAGCATCGCGTCGGCCATCGCGTACAGCGTCCCCTGCAGCGAGCGGCTGTAGGTGCCGGCGAACGTGTCGAGCAGCAGCCCGCGCGCGGCGGTGAACGACGACGTCCCAGTCCTCGCACGAGGCGGCCGCGTGGCGCCAGCGCGCGGTCACCGCGGTGGCCAGGACGCGGTCCTTCGTCTCGGCCAGCGTCGTGTAGCGATCCTGGATGAAGCCCTCGAACTCCGAGTCGGTGGAATTCAGCACGACGAGCCCCTCCAGGCCCGACACGACCCACGCCTCGCCGGCCTCGCAGACGACCGTCGCGACGCGGGACTCGGACCCGGCCTGACGGAACGAGTGGTCGCCCAGGCGATCCCAGCCCGCCTCCACGATGTGCACGCGAGCCCGCGTGATCGGCTCGAACGCCCCGACGAAGTGCCGACCGAGCCGCAGCGCGAAGTCCTCGATCGCCCCGACCGGCGCCTCCTTGGCGAACGCGTAGACGGTGTTCTTCTGCGTGTCCGTCGCGACGACGTGCGCGTTGTCGCCTGTCAGGTGCACGTCGGCGAGGTCGCCCGACAGGGCGATGCTCACGGTCAGGTCGCGGACGGTGTGGACGGCGCCGTCACGTGTGACGGTGACCATGTGGACGTCGGCCTTGCCGTACTGGTTGGTGCCGAGAACGCTCGCCATCAGCTGCCACGGTACGTCGAGTAGCCGTAGGGCGCGAGCAGCAGCGGCACGTGGAGGTGCTGCTCGTCGCGCACCTCGATCACCACGGTGACCTCGGGGTAGAACGCGGCGGGCCCGAGGTACTCCCCCGTCGCGAAGACGAGCCGGTGGACCCCGGCGCCGAGGTCGGCCTCGCCCAGGTCCGGTGCGCGGCCGTCCTCGTCGGTGACCGCGGTCGCCAGCGGACGCCAGCCGTTGTCCTCCCACGCCTCGAGCACCACCCCGACCCCGGCGGCCGGCAGCCCGCGCGCGGTGTCGAGCACGTGCGTCGTGATGGCCGTCACGGCGCCAGCAGCCTCCCCAGCCGCAGCCGCGTGATCTTGCGCTGCTCCTCGGCCGCCACCCTGAGCTCCGTCCGAGGGTCGTTGCCCATCCGGTGGCGCAGGTTCGCAAGCAGCTCCTCGGCGCCGCGGCCGTCGGCGAAGACGAGGAAGATGTGGCCGAAGCGCCGCTCGTACTCGACGTTGCCCTCGCGCAGCGCCTCGCGCGTCGCGGCGTCCGCGTCGGCCGAGGCCGCCTGCTCGCGGCGCTCCTGCGTGCCGCCCCGCTCGGGCTCACCGATGCGCGGATGCGCCGCGAAGGCCTCGCGCACGTCCGCCTCCGTGCAGGCGTTCCACGCGTCGTCGGCTGCTGCCAGCACCGCGGCGTTGTCGCGGTACGGCCGCCCCGCCGACACGCGGGCGGCCCACCTGCGCGACCCGCAGCACGTCAGCAGCTCCATCCGCGCCTCCTGGTCGGGAAGGGCGTTGAGCCTGCGCAGCGCGTGGTCGAGGAGGTTGGCCATCGGCATCGCGCGATTCTGCCCGCCGGGAGCGGCCGGAACTCCGACGCGTGGTCCACGGTGTACCCGCTGCTGCAGGACAGCAGGTCGATTCACGCGGCCAGCGATGCGATGGCGTCCGCGAGGACCTCGACGGCGACGTGCGCATCGGTCACGCGCTCGTCGGGGTGATGGCTCACGCCGTTGGCGCACCGCACGAACAGCATCGCCACGCCGGTGATCTCCGAGACCGCGACGCCGTCGTGACCCGCGCCGCTGGTCAGCCTGAGCACGGAGATGCCGTTGTCGACGACGGCGCGCGCCTGCAGCGCCTCGGCGACCTCCGCGCGCACGTCGTGACTGGAATCGCGCACGTCGCGCGTCGCCGACACCTCGCCCGGCACGACGTTCGGCGCGCCGGGATAGGCGGCGAGGCGCCCCATGGTCGCGAGCAGCCCCGGCTCCGCGCGAGCGACTTGCTCGACGTCGAGCACCCACTCGGCCGCCGCGCACAGCGCGTCCTGGCGGTCGGCCATCGCCATCGTCCCCGCGTGACCGGGCACGCCTGTGAAGCGCGCCTCGGCCCGTGTCGCCCCGACGATCGCACTCACGACGCCGACCGGCAATCCCGCCCGCTCCAGCTCGCGCCCCTGCTCCATGTGGACCCCGAGGTAGCCGACGAGCCGCTCACCGTCGCGCGATGCGGTCGCGATCGCATCGGGGTCGCCGCCGAACTGCAGCAGCGCCTCGCGGACCGTGATCCCCGCCTGGTCGCGCACCTCGAGCATCTCGGGACCCAGGCTCCCCGCCAGCGCGCGGCTCCCCAGGTACGCGGTGCCGAAGCGCAGCCCCTCCTCGTCGTAGAACCCCAGGACGTCCACCGCGAAGGGGAACTCGACGCCGCGCGCGTCCAGCAGCTCGATGCACTCGATCGGGACGAGGACGCCCAGCGGGCCGTCGAAGGCGCCCGCGTCGCGGACGGTGTCCAGGTGCGAACCGACGAGCAGCGTCCCCGCGCCAGGATCGGCGCCCGGCCGGTGCCCGACGAGGTTCCCGCCCGCTTCGGTGCGCACCTCCAGACCGGCCTGCGACATCCACGCGCCGACGAGCGCATTGGCGCGCGCCATGGCCGGTGTGGCGTGTGGGCGCGTCAGCCGATCGCGCTCCTCGCTCACCCGTGCGAGCTCCCGACAGCGCTCGACGACTCGTGCTCCGAGATGGGTCAAGGGGCGCCATTCAACCAGTCGCGTCAGGAGTGGACCCGATGGCGGCTCGTCTGTGACCGAGCGTCCAAAGGCAAGCCCTGGGTCCGGGTCCACTTCCGCCGGGTGCGGGCGGACCTCCACTTCTACGCCACCGTCCCCATGCCCGATGCGGGCGCAGGGCTCCCGATTCCGACCGATCGACGGACCACGAACGAGGCTGTCGTCGAGACGTACGACAATCTCTGCCACTGGGCGGTGCTCGCGGACGAGCTGGGCTACGACACGTTCTGGCTCACCGAGCACCACTTGCAGCACGAGGGATACGAGATCACGCCGAACCTCATCCTCTTCGGGCTGCACCTGCGCCCGGATCTCGTCGACATGTCGCTCGCGGAGCGATCGGTGCCGGAGGAGATGGCGCAGCGCACGCGGGTGCGCTTCGGCGGCGACGTGCCGTTCGGCTGGTCGAGCGCGGACCTCGCGGCGAACGGCGTCATCGGCGACCCGACGGGGGCCGCGGCCGAGGAGGGCGAGGCGCTGGCGCGGGACATGGTCGCCTCGCTCGGCGAGGCGCTCGCGGAGGTCGCTGCATTCCGCTTCCCTGGGTCCTAGCGCCACGGTCGCGCCGGGGCTAGTCCAATAGCATTCGCGGACCG
Source organism: uncultured Solirubrobacterales bacterium (assembly GCA_963837655.1). Taxonomy (GTDB): domain Bacteria; phylum Actinomycetota; class Thermoleophilia; order Solirubrobacterales; family Solirubrobacteraceae; genus CAVVSD01. The sequence continues at coordinate 100,260 of CAWIOK010000003.1, read as the reverse complement.
CTCTCCGCGGGCGCCCGGTCGGCGCCTGTCGGGACTGTCCCGCGGATCGTGCTCGACGCACCTCCCGGACAGCCCTTGCTCGTCACCCGCCCCACGACACTCGCCGACGTTCTCGCAGCCGACCCGTCGGCCACGTTCGTCGCGGGTGGCACCGACGTGCTCGTGGAGATGAACGCGGGTCGCGCGCCGAGCGCCCTGGTCGACCTCTCCCGCGTCGCCGAGCTCGCGGCGGTGCACGACGACGGCGAGGTCGTCCGCATCGGCGCGACGGTCACGTACACGCGCGTCATCGAGGAGCTGGGCGATCGGCTTCCCGGGCTCGCGATGGCCTGCCGCACGATCGCGTCGCGGCAGATCCGCAACCGAGGCACGCTCGGCGGCGCCCTCGCGCTGCGTGATCCGACGAGCGACGCGCTGGCCGCACTGCTGGCGGCTGAGGCGCTTGTCGAGCTGACGTCGACGGCCGGCCTGCGCACCGTCGGCGTCGATGCGGTGAAGCTCGGGCGGGGCGAGGTACTCACGGCGATCCTCGTGCCCGTCGCCGACGGCCCGGTCGCCTACGCCAAGGCGGGCATGCGCAACGCGATGGCGCGCGCGATCTGCGGCGTCGCCGTCGCACTGAGCCCGGCCCGCCGGCGGGTGGCGATCGGCGTCGTCGGGGCTCGTGCGGCGCGTGCGCGCGAGGCAGAGGCGCTGCTCGAGGAGCGCTGGGGCGACCCGCGGCCGGAGGGTGACCTGCTGCGTCGCGCGGGAGACCTCGTCGCCGCTGCCGTCCCGCCGGTGCCGGCCCACATGGCTGCCGTCCTCACCCGACGGGCACTGGAGCGCGCATGGAGCTGATCGTCGACGGTGTGTCGCACGGCCTGCCCGACGCGGTGGGCGGTCGCAGCCTGCTGCGCGTCCTGCGCGAGGACCTCGGCCTGACGGGCACCAAGAACGCCTGCGAGCAGGGCGAGTGCGGGTCGTGCACGGTGTCGATCGACGGGGAGATCGCCTGCGCGTGCCTCGTCCTCGCCGCGCAGGCCGACGGCTGCAGCATCGACACGGTCGCCGGCATGGCGGCGCCGGACGGCGCGCTGCACCCCCTGCAGGCCGCGTTCCTGGACGCCGGGGCGGTGCAGTGCGGGTTCTGCACACCGGGGCTGCTCGTCGCCGCGCGCGACCTGCTGCGCCGCGTCCCGGAGCCGACCGAGCAGGACGTCCGCGAGGGCCTCGCAGGCAACCTCTGCCGCTGCACGGGCTACGAGCAGATCGTCGCCGCCGTCCTGGCGGCAGGGCGATGATCGCCATCGAGCACGCCGCGATCGCGACCGTCGACGCGGAGCGGCGGGAGTTCGACGACGGGCATCTCGTCGTCGACGGCGATCGGATCGTCGGCGGTCGGCGGCGGTCCCGCGCCGGGCGGCCTGGAGATCACGCGCCGCATCGACGGCCACGGCTGTCTCCTGACGCCGGGACTCGTCAACTGCCACCACCATCTGTACCAGTCGGCCACGCGCGGCCTGGTGACCGACGGGACGCTCTTCGAGTGGCTCGTCGCGCTCTATCCCGTCTGGGCGCACATCGACGCCGACACCGTCGCGGCGGCGGCGCGCGGCGGGCTCGCGTCGCTCGCGACGTCGGGGTGCACGACGTCGACCGACCACCACTACGTCTTCCCGCGGGGCGGCGGCGACCTCCTCGCCGTGGAGATCGAGGCCGCAGGACAGATCGGCCTGCGCTTCCACCCGTGCCGCGGCGCGATGGACCTGGGGGAGAAGGACGGGGGCCTGCCGCCCGACAGCCTCGTCGAGGACCGCGACGCGATCCTCGCCGCCTCCGAGGACGCCATCGACCGCTTCCACGACCCGTCGCCGGGCGCGCGGGTGCGGATCGCGCTCGCCCCGACGTCCCCGTTCTCCGTGACGCGGGAGCTGCTGATCGAGACCGCCGAGCTTGCGCGGCGCCGCGGCGTGCGGCTGCACACGCACCTCGCCGAGACGATCGAGGAGGAGGAGTTCTGCCTGCAGCAGTTCGGCGTGCGCCCGCTGGAGTACCTCGACGGCACCGGCTGGCTGGGCGACGACGTCTGGCTGGCGCACTGCGTCCACCTCGACGAGGAGGAGTCGGTCCGGATGGGCGCGACGGGCACCGGCGTCGCGCACTGCCCGACCTCCAACGGTCGCCTGGGTGCTGGGATCGCGAACGTGCCTGCGCTGCTGGCCGCGGGTGCGCCGGTGGGACTCGGCGTCGACGGGGCCGCCTCCAACGAGGCGCAGGAGCTGATCCTCGAGGTCCGGGCCGCGCTGACCGTCGCGCGTGCCGCCCGGGGCCCCCGAGCGCTGTCGGCGCGCCAGGCGCTGGAGCTGGGCACCCTCCACGGCGCCCGGTGCCTGGGCCGCGAGGACGAGCTGGGACATCTGAGCGTCGGCGCGCTGGCGGACGTCGCGCTCTGGCGTCTGGACGACGTCGGGTTCGCGGGGATCGCCGATCCGATCGCCGCGCTGGTCCTCGGGCCGCCGCGGCCCGTCGACCTGCTGCTCGTCGGCGGCGAGGTCGTCGTGGAGGACGCCGAGCTGCGGACCGCCGACGCCGAGACCGTCGCGAGGGACCTCGCGCGCGAGAGCCGGGCGATCGCGGCCAGGGCGGGTCTGACGTGACCACCGTCGCACCCCGGACGACCGGCGGGGTCGGCGAGCGCCTGCCGCGCTCCGACGGCCGCGCGAAGGTCACCGGCGAGTTCGCCTACTCGTCGGATCTGCGCGTCGACGGGATGCTCTTCGGTGTCACGCTGCGCAGCCCGCATCCCTCTGCGCGCATCCGGGCGATGGACACGCGGGGCGCCCGTGCCGCGCGGGGCGTGCGTGCCGTCCTCACGCATGAGGACGTGCCCGGCGATCCGCTCATCGGCAGCGTGCTGGCCGACCAGCCGGTCCTGGCGATCGACCGGGTCCGCCACCACGGCGAGCCCGTCGCCCTCGTCGCCGCCGACGACCCCGAGGCGGCACGGGCGGCAGCGGCGAGCATCGCGGTCGACTACGAGGTCGAGGAGCCCGTCGTCGATCCGGTCGCCGCGGTCGAGCCGGGCGCCACGCCCGTCCACGCCGGCGGCAACGACCTGCGGACGGTCCACATCCGCCACGGCGACACGGAGGCGACCGGGCCGGTCGTCGTGCGCGGCACCTACGACGTCGGCCGCCAGGACCAGGCGTTCCTGGGGCCCGAGTCCGGGCTCGCCGTGCCCGACGGCCGGGGCGGCATCGATCTGCACATCGCGACGCAGTACCTGCACACCGACCGCGACCAGGTCGCGGCCGGGCTCGGGCTCCCGCCGGAGAAGGTGCGGCTGATCCTGGCCGGCGTCGGGGGCGCGTTCGGCGCGCGCGAGGACCTCTCGATGCAGCTGCACGCGTGCATGCTCGCCCTCGCGACGGGGCGGCCGGTGAAGATGGTCTACGGCCGCGAGGAGTCCTTCGTCGGCCACGTGCACCGTCACCCCGCGCACATGGAGTACGAGCACGTCGCCGACCGCGACGGGCGCCTGATCGCGGTCCGGTTGCGCCTCATCCTGGACGGCGGTGCGTACGCGTCGAGCTCGACCGCCGTGATCGCCAACGCCGCGACGCTCGGCTGCGGCCCCTACGCGGTGCCCAACGCGCGCATCGAGGCGACCGTGGCGTACACCAACAACCCGCCCAGCGGCGCGATGCGCGGCTTCGGCGCGGTGCAGGTGGCCATCGGCTACGAGGCGCAGATGGACCGCCTCGCCGCCGCGCTGGGGATCGATCCGGTCGAGCTGCGGGTCCGCAACGCGCTTCCCGAAGGCGGCCGGCTCCCGACGGGGCAGGCGGTCCGCGGTCCCGTCGCGGTGCCGGAGATGCTCGAGCGCCTGGCGGCGCTGCCGATGCCCGCCCGCGACGGGGACCCGCGCGCGCTGCCCGGCGGCGCCTTCCGGGCGACCGACGGCGAGGGCGTGGTCCGCGCCGTGGGCTACGCCGCCGGGTTCAAGAACATCGCGTTCTCGGAGGGCTACGACGACCCGGCGACCGCGCGGGTGCGGGTGCAGCGCATGGATGGGCGCCTGTCGGCGACCGTCTACACCGCCGCGACGGAGGTGGGCCAGGGCGTGCTCGGCGTCCAGGAGCAGATCGCGCGGACCGAGCTGGGGATCGCCGACGTGACCGTGCAGACTGCGGACACGCGGATCGCCATGGCAGGCTCCGCATCGGCGTCGCGGCTGACATGGATCGTCGGCGGGGCCGTGCAGGCGGCGTGCCGGGCGGTCGCCGCCGAGCTCGACGGGCTGCCCGAGGGCGGGGTGATCGAGGCCGAGCGGACGTACCGCCACCCGCCGACGCACCCGATGGACCCGGTGACCGGACAGGGCGACACCCACGCCGGCTTCGCGTTCGTCGCGCACCGCGCGGTCGTCGACGTGGACGTCGAGCTGGGCCTGGCGCGCGTCGTCGAGCTGGCCTGCGCCCAGGACGTCGGCCTGGCCGTGAACCCGCTCGCGCTGGAGGGCCAGCTGCACGGCGGGACGATCCAGGGCCTGGGCCTCGCGTTGACGGAGGAGCTCGTCGCGGAGGGCGGCGTCGTCCGGAACCCCAGCTTCGGCGCCTATCGCATCCCGACGACGATGGACGCTGCCTCGGTCCCGACGCTCATCCTCGAGCTCGGCCACCCCGACGCGCCGTACGGGCTGCGGGGCGTGGGGGAGATGCCGTCGATCTCCTCGACCCCGGCTGTCCTCGCGGCGCTCCGTGCGGCGACGGGGCGGGCGCTGGCGCGGGTGCCGGTGCGGCCGGGGGACCTGGCGGGGTAGCTATCGCCGGAGCAGCGCGCGCCCGATGTCACGCGGGATGGCGCGAAGCGCGAGCACGACCGCCCCGTAGCACGCCAGCGACACGGTCGCGACCACGAGGGGATGGGCGTCGATCAACAGCACCGGCACGAGCGCGACGGCCGCGGCGACCAGCACCTTCGGGACGACGCGAAGATCCAAGTGCGTCGTCGGGTCGCGAAACAACACCACGACGCAGGCGAGCGCGAGCATGCCTTCCGCGCCCACGGTCGCGATCGCGCCGCCGACAGCGCCGTGGGCTCTGCCGAGCACGATGGCGGCGACGACCGAGACGACCGCCGCGAGTACGTTGACCGTCACCGTCTCGCGGTAGCGGCGCATCGAGAGCAGCGTGAGCAGCGACGCTTCGACGACGAAACCGGTCACGAGCCCGACCGACAGGATCTGCAGGACCTTCACGGATGCGTCGAAGTCCGGGCCGGCGATGACGGCTATCGCGAACGGCGCCGTGATCCCGAGCGCCAACGCGAGCGCTGTCCCCGCGACGAGCGCGATCTCGAACTGCCGGCGCAGCGCGTAGGTCAGGCGACCCCGATCGTGACGCGCTGCGCGGGCGATGATCGGGAACGTGGACGACACGAGGAGGAGCGGAATCATGTCCACCACGTCGACGATGCGGCTGGCGGCCGAGTACAGCCCGGTCTCCACGGCCGTCGACGCATAGGAGAGCAGCACCACCGTCACGCGTGTGTAGACGGTCGTCGCCGCCACCGCGCACGCGAAGGGCAGCGTCTCGCGGAGCAGTTCCTTCCACATCGCGAGATCCCACCCGGGGGCGAGGTGACGCTCCCGCCGCATGAGCGCGAAGGTCGTGAGCATCACCAGGGCCGAGGACACCACGGTGATCCAGAAGAAGCCGACGAGCTGCCCGCCGAGCACCACCAGAGCGAGCATCCCGGCGCTGAGCGAGACCTGCCGGATCAGCTCGAGGACCGCCACCCAGCCGAGGCGCAGCGACCCGGACAACGCGACGGCGTAGCTCTGCTGGGTCACGAGCAGGAACAGCCCGATGCCGGAGATGATCGTGCCGGTCACGACGATGGGCTCCGCGCCGGTCGCCGCGGCGATCACGGCGAACCCGACCACGCCGACGAACGTCAGCGCGATGCGCAGCCCCAGGAGGTTGCGCAGGAAGTGGTCACGGTGCCGTCCGCTGCGCACCGCGAACTCCCGGACGCCGAGGTTCGTGAGACCCGCTTCGGTCACGCCCTGGATGAGCGCCATGACCGATGCGACGGTGACGTAGTAGCCGTACTGGACCACGCCGAGGTGCCGGATCATGAACGGCACGGACACGACGCTCGCGAGCATGCCGACCCCGTAGCCGAGGGTGCGCAGCGCCGCGCCGCGGATCGCCCGGCTCGCGCCCTCCTCGGTGTCGAGCACATCGGCGCCGGACGCGCGGACGGCGACGACCGGCGAGGTGTCCCGACTCACCCCCGGCCCTCGGCGGACGTCCGTCGCTGCCGTGGGGCGGGCCGGTGCATCGTTGCAAGGATAGGTCCGGAATCCGGGGTGAGGCGAGGGGTCTCGACGTATTTTCGTCTAGCCTTCGTCGTCCCCGTGCATCGCCTGACGCGGACCCGCAGGCTTCTCCGGCGCTTCGAACCGGGGAACCGGGCGCTCATCCTGCTCTACCACCGCATCGACGACCCCGTGGTCGACCCGTGGAACCTCGCGGTCGCCCCTGGGCGTTTCGACCAGCACCTGGCGGTCCTTCGCGCGTCCTCCCGTCCTCTTCCGCTCGCCGATCTGGTCGCGGCGCTGAGGGCGCGGCGCGTCCCCGACCGCGCCGTGGCGGTGACGTTCGACGACGGCTACGCCGACAACCGCCTGCACGGCGTCCCGGCCCTCGAGCGCCACGACGTGCCTGCGACGATCTATGTGACCGCCGGCGCCCTCGACGCGCCGCACGAGTTCTGGTGGAAGCAGGTCGAGCAGCTGCTGCTCGAGCCGGGGGACCTCCCCCGCCGCCTAGAGGTCGATCATCCGCAGCTGCGCTGGTCGTACGATCTTGGCGACGCGGCCGCGCGCGCAGTCCCGGACTCCTCGTGGAGCATCAACGACCCGCCACCGACGCCCCGCCAGGCGGCGTTCGTCTCGCTGCTGGGCGCGATGCAGTCGTTGGCGCGCGGCGTGCACGACGAGGTGCTGGCGGAGCTCTTCGCGTCCGCGGGCATCGATCGGGCGACACGCCCGTCGCACCGCATGCTGTCTCGGGACGAGGTGCGGGGACTCGCCAGCGGCGGGACGGTGGAGATCGGCGCACACACCCTCAGCCATCCGCGACTCGCGGAGCTCGGTGCCGCGGAGCAGGAACGCGAGATCCGGGGCGGGAAGGAGATGCTCGAGGAGATCACCGGCCGCGAGGTCGCGAGCTTCGCGTATCCGTTCGGCGAGCACGCCGACTTCGACCCCGCGTCCGTCCGCATCGTCCGGGACGCCGGCTTCTCCTCGGCCGGCGTCGTGCGTGACCTGGCGGTCTCGCGGACGAGCCGCGTCCACCAGCTCCCGCGGGTGGGCATCCGCGACTGGGATGGGGACGAGTTCGAGCGACGTCTCGAGTGGTGGCTGCGTCGTGGGCTCTGACGGGGGAGAGCTGCGGCTCACGCTCGTCCCGGTGACGGCGGCGGAGCTGCCGGCTTGGCGCGACACGTGGAGCGAGCTCGAGTCGCAGGCCGAGCGGCCGAAGCTGTCGGTGTCCTACGACTGGCTCACGGCCTGGGTGCGGGTGTTGCAGCCCTCCGGACTGCACCTCGCACGCGCCGCCGACGAGGACGACCGGACGGTCGCGCTCGGGCTCCTGACACGCGATCGCGTACGTAACCTCCTCTTCGCGGGCGGGGATCTGAGCCCGACGCGGCGTCCGCTGTGCGCTTCCGGGTCCGCCGCCGCGACGTGGGCGGCGTTCGCGCGATGGCTGGACACCCACCGACACATGTGGGCGACGTTCGAGGCGAGCGGAGTGGACGACGCGATCCGTCCGCTGGCCGGTGCGGAGCTCGAGACGACCCACGGGACGTATCTCACGCTGCCGGCGTCGTTCGACGACCACCTCGCCACCCTCTCCGAGCGGGATCGCAACGAGGTCCGCCGGCGGCTGCGCCGCAGCGCGGAGGCGGGTGTCGCGCTGCAGCGCGTCCAGGGGTCCGACATCGACGATGCGCTCGTGGACTTCCTGGCGTTCCACCGGGCGCGGGCCACTGAGGCTGGCATCACGAGCGCCGTCGATGCGCAGGCGCTCGAGCTCCTGCGCGCGGCGACCGAGGGTGATGCGGAGCTCGACGTCGTCGAGGTCCGCAAGGGCGACGATCGCGTCGCCGTCGGCATCAACGTCGTCCACCGCGGCGTGATGTTCCCCTACGCAATCGGCTGGGAACCCTCTGCGTCCTCGCTTGCGCCGGGCATCCTGCTCACCATCGATACGGTCGTCGAAAGCCTCCGTCGCGGTCTGCACGCGATCGACATGGGTCCGGGCGCCCAGAAGTACAAGCGGTCCCTGGGCTTCGAGGTCGTGCCCGGCTACGTGGCGCGCCTCGCGAACCCGTCGCCCGTGGGCCGCGCGTACCGGATGTTGAGTCGGCTGCCGGCCTGGCGGCGCTGAGGCGGGCTGACGAGACCCGGAGGTCGCCCCATCTGCCGACGGCTACGATCGTGCCGTCGAGCGACGGAAGGAGCGGACGGTGACCATGACGGTCGTCACCACGGTGACGCGAAGCTACCTGCCGTTCGCGAGCGTGCTGATGGAGTCCGTGGCAACGCACCACCCGGAGGCATCGCGGCTCGTCCTCCTCCTCGACGGTGAGAAGGAGCCCTTGGAGCACGCGGAGATCGTGCGGCCCGCCGACGTTGTCGCGGACCAGCTCGAGCTCGAGATCTTGCAGGGGATCTACACGCCGATCGAGTTCGCCACTGCGCTCAAGCCGGCGCTTCTCATGCACGCGTTGCGGTCGTCGGACACCGTCGTGTTCCTGGACCCTGACATGCGTCTGTTCGGGCCGATGACCGCCGCGCTGACCTGTCTGCGCAACCAGACGGGGACACTGCTCACGCCACACCGCGTCGTGCCCCCCGCCTACGAGCGCCGGGGGCTGTTCGAAGGTACCCTGCTGATCTACGGCACCTACAACACGGGCTTCGTCGGTGCGACCGATGCCTCACATCCGTTCCTGCTGTGGTGGGAGAGCCGCCTGCGTCGGGACTGCCTGGCCGACTACCGCAACTGGTTCTGGGTCGATCAGCGCATCGCCGACCTCGCACCGGGCTATTTCGATCTCGACATCTTCAGGGACCCGACGTACAACGTGGGGTGGTGGAATCTCGACGAGCGGCAACTTCGCTATGTCGACGAAGTCTGGTGCGTGGGCGACGAGCGCTTGGTGCTGATGCACTACTCGGGCGTCCGGCCGATCGCCGGCAGGGGCTCGCAACCGCAGCTCCTGCACTCCGAGGAGCACCCTGTCGCGCGCGACGCGACGCTCCTCGCCGCGACTCGGCGACTTGAGGACGAGTACGTCGAGGATCTCCTCCGCGCGGGCTACGAGCGGTACGCCGGCGCAGCGTATGGGCTCGACGTCACGCCGGGCGGACGGCGCCTCACGCCCGACGAGCGCCGACGCTATCGCGAGCACGTCGTGTTCGCGGAGTCGCAGGGTCGTACGCCCCCGTCGCCGGACGACATCCCGTGGGGCCGGAGCCAGCGCCTCCGGCGTCGCGTCCGCGCGCTCGAGACGCCTGGCGTCGTGGCGCAGGACGTTCGTGCCCTCCGGCGGGCATGGGACTCCGGCGGCTAGCTCACGCGACGCGCAACGTACATGAGCGAGCCGCTGCGCTCGCCGCTCGCGCCGCGCGGCACCACGCCGCCATCCTCGTCCAGGCACTCGACGAGCTCGAGGCCCGCCGCCGCGAGGTCGCGCTCCTGGCGGTCACGCGAGATGTAGACCTGCAGCAGGGTGAACTCCTGCGCGTCGTCGACCACCAGCGCCAGCTCGTCGCCCTCCTCCTGGAACGGTGCGAGGCGGCGGAGGTTCGCCATCCGGCGCGGCATCCGGGCGGCCCAGTCGGCGATGGCCCTCGGGTGGAGCGGCGGCCTGCTCCACGGCCTGCGGACATGGCGGGCCACCGCGGCGTTGTGCGAGGTGAAGACGAAGATGCCGCCGAGGTGCAGGAGCCGCGCGGTGTCCGCGAGCAGGCTGGTGCGCTCCTCGTAGGTGAGGAGGTCGAACGAGTTGTAGCCGGCGTGCACCGCGTCCCAGGCGTCCGGGGACCACGTCGAGAGGTTGCGAACGTCCTCCTGCTGGAACTGCCCGCGGTAGTGCTCGCGGCAGTAGGCGACCATGTCGGCCGCGATGTCGATCCCGTGCAGGTCGGCGGCGAGCTCGCTCAGGTGCCGCGTGATCCGGCCGCCGCCGATGCCGAGCTCGAGAACCCGGCCCGAGAGGTCTTCGCGATAGCGGTCGAGCACGAGGAGCTCGGCGCCGGACATCCAAGTGCCGGTCCAGTCGTCCAGGAACCCGCCGCCGGCGATGGTCTCGGCGATGCGCTGGCGCGCGTCGAGCTCCGATGGCACCGGCCCATCTTCCGGAGCATCGCCGTCAGTGTCAAGGCGCTGTGACATGGCCCGCGAGGACGTGGGTGTACACGGAGGTGGTGGCGGCGGTCGTCGCAGCGGACGAGAAGTCGGCCTCGACCTGCCGGCGGCCCGCGCCGGCGAGACGCGCGGCCAGCGCGCGGTCCTCCCGGATCGTGCGGATCGCGCCCGCGAGTGCGGGCGCGTCGGCGGGCGGGACGAGCAGCCCGGACTCGCCGTCCCGGATGATCTCCTCCGGACCGCCGACCCGCGTGGAGATCACGGGCAGTCCCGCCGCCATGGCCTCGAGGAGGACCAGCCCGAACGCCTCGTTGCGCGTCGGTAGCACGAGCATGTCGCACACCGCCATCAGCTCAGGGACGTCCGCCCGGAAACCGAGGACGGTGACGCGGTCCGCCATGCCGAGCTCGGCCGCGAGTCGCTCGAGCGATGCCGCCTCTGGGCCCTCGCCCGCCAGCACGAGCTGGATGTCGGCCATGCCGCGGCATGCGCGCAGGAGTGTCGCGTGGCCCTTGTCCGGATCCAGTCGGGCGCAGACGAGGATCAGGTACCTCGTGCGGTCGGGCGCGAGCCGCGCTCGCAGGGCGGGATCCGGGGCACGACGGTACGTGGCGACGTCGATGCCGTTGGGCACGACGTCCGTGCGCCCCTCGGTGCCCGGGATGGCGCGGGCGAGCGCGGCCCTCCCGTGCCGGGACGCCACCAGGAAGCGGTCGACACGGCTGGCGATGAGCGACCACTCCAGCGATGCCAGCCGGGTCAGCTCGACGTCCGGAAATGCATGCACCGTCGCCACGATTCCCGGGACGTTCGCGGCGATCGCCCCGACGATCGGGAACTTGCAGACACCCGGACAGCGCTGGTGCGCATGGAAGATCGCCGGCCGCACCGCGCGGAGGGCGCGCACGAACCGCGGGACGCCCGGTGCCCCGCCGCGGTCGGGCACCCGCGGCACCTCGACGAGCCGGACGCCGTCGTCGGCGAGCGGCTCGAGCAGCGGCGCGAGGTCTGCGCCGGCGTGGTGGAGGAGCACCGGCCGCCATGCGTCGCGGTCGAGCGAGCGGATGCCCTGGAGCAGCGCGATCTCAGCGCCGCCGACGACCTCGCTGTCCGTGAAGTAGCAGACGACCTCCGGCGTCACTGCCCCACCCGCTGGCTCGTCCAGCGCACCGGCGGCTGGACGTTGCGCCTGCGGTTGATCGCCTCCTGGCGGTCGTCGGGCAGCGGCAGGACCGTGAACGTCAGCGCCTCGCGCAGGACGAAGTCCGAGTACTCCGTGCCCAGCCAGAGGCTGAAGACGTAGTCGCCCGGGGGGAGGACCGGCGGGACCTCCATGCGCACGACGTAGCGCCCCGGCTCGGGTGCGAGGCGCGGCATCCCCTCCTGATCGCGCCAGCTCTCGTTGAGGAGGACGGTGCCGTCCCGGCGCGTCACGAACATGTAGAGATCGAGCCCCGGGATCGCCTCCGTGGTCACGACGCGCGCCTGCAGCGCGAACGGGACGTCGCGGGTGGCCTGGCTCATCGGGCGGCCCTGCAGGTCGGTGATGGCGGCCTGGTCGATCCCCGTCTCGCCACTGTGCCCGAACTCGACCGAGCCCGAGCTCTCGACGACGCTCGCGTAGTAGTCACTGACCACCTCGCGCGCCTCGCCGTCGCGCATGACCTGCCCGTGGTGTGCCCAGACGGCGCGCGAGCACAGCGCCGTCACCGCGCCCATGTCGTGGCTGACGAAGATGACCGTCCGGCCCTCCTCGCCGAGCGTCCGCATCCGGGACATGCAGCGGCGCTGGAACTCGGCGTCGCCCACGGCGAGAATCTCGTCGACGAGCATGAGCTCGGGCTCCAGGAACGCCGCGACGGCGAAGGCGAGCCGCAGCTGCATGCCCGACGAGTAGCGCTTGAGCGGCGTCTCGAGGAACGGCTCGACGCCGGCGAACTCGACGATCTCGTCGAAGCGGCGGCGGATGTCGGCGCGCGTCATGCCCATCACGGCACCGCTGAGGTACACGTTCTCGCGGCCGTTCAGCTCGGGGTGGAAGCCCGTGCCGACCTCGAGCATCACGCCGACCCGGCCGCGCGTCCGGACCACGCCGGCGCTGGGCTCCGTGATCCGGGCGAGGATGCGCAGCAGCGTCGACTTGCCCGCGCCGTTGGACCCGATGAGCCCGACCGACTCGCCCTCCCGGACCGTGAGATCCACGTCGCGCAGCGCCCACATCTCCTTGACCGGAACGTCGGCCCGGCGGCGCCGGGACGCGATGCCCGAGAGGCTCTCGCGCAGGCTGCCGTAAGCCGCCTGCTGGTGGCCGAGCTGGTAGCGCTTGCCCAGCCCGCGGGCCTCGATCGCGATCGGCGGCATCAGATCCTGTCCGCGAAGCGGCGTTCCATGCTCTGGAAGAACAGCAGGCCGGTCACGAGGAGCACGAGGGTTCCCGCGAGCGAGATGAGCACCGTGTCGGCCTGCAGCGGCGCTCCGAGCATCGCCCAGCGGTAGAAGTCGATCAGGCCGACGAGGGGGTTGATCGCAAGGATCCGCTGCACGGTCCCGTCGGTCAGCGAGCTGGAGTAGACGACCGGGCTCAGGAAGAACAGCAGCTGCGTCGTGAAGCCGAGGGCGTAGCGGACGTCGCGGTACAGCAGGTTCAGCGCCGACAGCAGGGTCCCGAAGCCGAGCGCGATCGCGAGGAACCACACCGCACCGACGAGCACCAGCGGCGCCGTTGCGGGGATCGATACGCCGGTGACGATCGCGACGACGAACGCGAGGATCGTCGCGATGGTGAGATCGACGAGCGGCGCCAGGATGGCGCCGAGCGGCGCGAGCAGGCGGGGGAAGTAGACCTTCGTGACGAGCTCGGGGTTCTGGGTGAGGCTGTCGGCGGCCGCAGTCAGGGCCGAGTTGAACGGGAACCAGATCGCCAGACCGGACACCGCGAACGCCGCGTAGGGCAGGCCGTCGCTCGGGAGGTTCGCGCCGTGGCTGCCCAGGACGACCGTGAAGAGCAGCATCGCCACGAGGGGTTGGAGCAACGCCCAGGTGACGCCGAAGAACGTCTGCTTGTAGCGGACCTTGAGGTCGCGCTCGGCGAGGATGAACCCCACGTCGCGGTAGGACCACAGCTCACGGAGGTCGTACCGGGGGATCAGGCGCCGCCGGCTCGGGCGGCTCTCGACCCAGGGCCGCGCGTTCGCCCCGCCGTCGCGGACCGCCACGACCAAGCGCTCGTGCGTCTCTGTGTCGGTCACTGGCGATCGATGTTAGAGACATCCCGGAATTCCGCCGATCGGACACACGTCCGTGTAGCCTTCGTAGCGCACTGAGAGCAGGCGGCACGGAAAGGCCAGCCATGACGATGACGCGTACGGACACGCGATCCCCGAGGACGAGTTGACGGTGGCTGACGACCTGGTTCTCGTCACCGGCGGCGCCGGATTCATCGGCTCGCATACGGTCGACCGCCTGCTCGAGCAGGGCTACGCGGTGCGGGTGCTCGACAGCCTGCGGCCGCAGGTGCACCCGGGCGGCCTGCCGCCGGCGCACCTGTCGCCTGCGGCGGAGCTGGTGCGGGCGGACGTGCGCGACCTCGAGCAGGTCAAGGACGCGGTGCGCGGCGCCGCGGCCGTCGTGCATCTCGCCGCCGAGACGTCCGTCGGCCAGTCGATGTACCAGAGCGACGTCCACATCGACGTCAACGCCCGTGGCACCGCAGTCCTGTTCCGGGCGATCCGCGAGGCGGCGCCCGACGTCGGGCGCGTCGTGCTCAGCTCGTCGCGCGCGGTCTACGGCGAAGGGGGCCACCGGTGTCCGACCTGCGGGCCGGTCAATCCCGGACCCCGGCACCTCGAGGACCTCGTGTCCGGGTCCTGGACGCACCGCTGTGCGGTGTGCGGCGCCGACGTCGCGCCGATCCCGACGGGTGAGGACGTCGCGAGCGTCTACTCGTCGTCCTACGGGATGACGAAGTCCTTCCAGGAGAGCGTCGCGACGATGGAGGCCACCCAGCTCGGGATCCCGCTCGTGATCCTGCGCTACTTCAATGTCTACGGACCGCGGCAGTCACCCGCCGACCCGTACACGGGGCTCATCACGACGCTCTCCTTGCGACTGCTCTCGGGAAAGCACCTCGTGCTCTACGAGGACGGGTCGCCGATCCGCGACTTCGTCCACGTCGACGACGTCGTGGCGAGCAACCTGCGCGCGGTCACGACGCCGCTCGACGGCGTGACGATCGCGAACATCGGGACGGGTCGCGGCGTCACACTCCAGGAGCTCGCCGCCGAGCTCCAGCGCACCTTCGACCGGGCGTGCGACGTCGAGCTGTCGCCCCGGTTCCGCGTCGGCGACATCCACGCGTCGATCGCCGACGTCGCCCGGGCGCGATCGGTGCTCGGCTACGAGCCGCGCGTCGCGATCGAGGACGGCCTCGGGACGCTCGTCCCGGCGCTGGAGGGACAGCACGCGGCGGATCGCTCGGACGCCGTTGAGGACGAGCTGCGCCGGCAGGGAGTCCTCAGGGGCTGAGCCGGGCTCCGTACTCGAGACGCGTCCGATCGCTCGCCTCGGGTTCGCCGGTCCACAGATCGCGGTTCGCGATCGGGCGCAGCATCGCGCTGCGCGTCACCCCTGCGAGCCGGCGGGCCGCGCGGAGGCGGTCGGCGCCGCCCACGCTTGCGATCCTCTGACAGAGGATGCGACGCCTGGCGGGCACCGAGAGCAGCGGATGCGCAGCGGGGTCGGCGATGAACCGCTCGAACTCGTCCGACCTGGACGCGTCGAACGGGTGGGGCACCTCCACGCCCCGTTCCTCTGCGGCGATCACGAGCTCGCGGAAAGCCCGTCGCTCCCAGGTGCCGAGCGGCGTGCCCGCGGCGCTCGCGGCGTGTCCGTAGCCGAGCTCCCTGGACTCCCACCAGCCCGCCTGCACGAGGCGCTCGGCGTAGTCGAGGCACAGGCCCTCGATCGCCGAACCCGGGGTGACCGGGACGCGCACGGGACGCGGCCACGGATACGGATCGAGCACGCGAGGCGACGCCGGGCTGAACCCGGAGAAGTGGAACGCGCGCAGTGGCCGGCCGTTCACCTCGTAGCCGTCGGTCGTGCGCTCCAGCCGCCGCTCGTGCAGGTTCCACTGGGCGACGTTGATGCCCGGGTCTCGCAGGATCGTGTGCGCGAACGACGCCGGCACCCAGTCCAGCCATCGCTGGTCGGCGTGCATCCCGACCGACTCGGCCCGCAGCGAGTCGAGTCGCGTGCGCGCCGCCCACCAGTCGAGGAACGGCCGTCCGCCCTCGCTGGCGGCTAGGAACCCGCTGTTGTAGGACCCGAACGACAGCATGTCGCCCTCGCTCGGGCTCAGCCCGTCGAGCGGGAGCGGCCGCAGGAAGTTCGGGGAGAGCACGGTGCCGTGCGTGCGGGCCGGCTGAGCGACCACCTCGAGGCTTGCGTGGATGTCGAAGTCTGGGTCGACGTAGATCACCGCGTCGGCATCCTCACCCAGCAGGTGCCGCATGAGCCTGGGCTTCAGCGCCCCAGTGAGCTCGGACGGGCTGTAGATCCCGCGCAGGATCGCGAGCTCCCGCGCCGAGATGTCGAGCTCGGCCGGGACGATCACGTCGATCCCGTGATCGCCGAACCCGGGCTCGGCATCCGTCACCAGCACGCGCAGGCGAAGGCCGGGATGCACGCGTCGCCAGCTGCCCGTGAGCAGCCGCCCGTACGGCATGTAGTTGCGCGAGATGATCGTGCACCCGATCGTCATCCGGTGTCCGTCACGCTATCCGGCGGGGGCCGGCTGATCGGCGAGCATGAAGATGGCCGCGTCGGGGTTCTGGTACACGACGCGGAACAGCGGCGACCCCGCGAGGATGCCGCGCAGCCGGGGCATGGCACCGTGCGGCAGATAGCCGAAGAGGTCGGCCTGCGCTCCCATGCTCCGTGTGATGATCAGGTACGACGTCTTGTCCGGCGGCTTGCCCATGTACTCGGCCATCGCCCGCGCCACGTCCTGCGGATCCATGTCCAGGTCGACCGGCGAGGCGCTGTTGAGCACGGTGTCGTACCCATAGTCGACGTAGCCTTGGTACCGCCAGGGGAACGCGCCCGAGCCGGCGAACAGGTGCGCGCCTGGTGGGGCCATCCGGTACATGGCGTTGACGGCCGCGAGCTCGGCCTTGGAGTAGTAGTCCATGCGCTCGTTGCCGTAGCGGGCGAACGGGAACGCGACGATCATCACGGCCGCCAGGCACCCGAGCGCCATGACCGCCGGGACGCGATCCGCGCGCCGTTCGCCGGTACGAACAGGGACGCCGCCCCGAACGCCATGAACGGGAGCGAGAAGAGCCCGATCCGCAGGAGCACCTCGCCGCCGTAGGACTGCAGCGCGAGGAGCGGGAACGGAGAGGCCGCGAGCGCGATCAGGCCGACGCTCAGGCGGCCCCCGAGGGCCTGGCGGGCGAAGCCGAGCATCGCGAGGCCCCAGAGGAGCAGGGTCGAGAAGACCCGCAGCTGGACGATGAACGTGTGCCCGGAGCTTCCGTAGATGCGCCCGCCGACGCTCGAGTTCACCGTCGAATCCACGGCGCCGACGTCGCCGACGAGGCCGTGCAGGTGGCCGAGCAGGAACACCGAAGCCATGTACAGCACCCACAGCACGGTGATGAGCAGGATGGCCAGCGGCAGGGTCCGCAGCCTGCACCAGCCGACGATGCTGAGGGCGGCCGTCGCGCTCACCATCGCGAACGGCGTGAGCTGGTGGCTCCCCACGACCGAGATCACGACGGCCAGGAGCGCGATCACCAGAAGCACGCGCTGCGCGTGGGTGGACGCCGCGTCGCGGACCACAACCGCGTCGCGGGTCACGCGCCGGTACCCCGACGAGACGATGCCCGCTCCCGGGAGCTGACCCGCGGCGGTCGTGAGCCGGTCAGGCAGCACGCGGACCGGGCCCTTGAACCACGTCAGGACAACCGCGACGAGGACGAGGTACATGAACACCGCGAAGCCCTGCGGCGAGTAGTAGTCCTGACCGATCCAGTTGTTGATGAAGAAGAGCCAGGCGCCGAGCCAGACGATCCGGCGGTCGGTGAACAGTGCTCGCCCGATCGCGACGACCGGGATGAGGTACATCGCGTTGTAGAAGAGCGGGGCGATCCGCGCGAGCGGCTCGATGTTGTGCCAGCCCGCCACCTCGGAGAGGAACGCGCTCAGGATGAAGAAGCCGGGCCAGTTGAAGTAGGCGTCGATGTTCGGGTCGACGCTGCCGTGCTGCGCGATGTAGTCGGAGATCCCGACGTGCTGCCAGGTCGTCGCGAACCGCATCGTCGGCTCCCCGAGCACGCCGGGGCCGTGGAAGACGAGGATCGTCGCCAGGAGGCCGAAGACGACGAGCGCGTCCTTCTGCCACCACCACGCGACGGCCCATCCCGCGGTGACCAGGCCCATGGAGACCCAGACCTCCACGGGCAGCACCGAGGCGAGGCCCGTGTCGTCCATCTTCCCCAGCGGCAGAGGCGCGATGGAGACGAGGAACAGCGCGACGCCGATCGCGATGAGCGCGAACGAGATCGCGGCCGGTCGGTCGACCGCGACCCGACGCGCTCGGGCGGGCACCCCAGCGCGCCGCGACCCGAGCATCGTCAGCGGCGATGCGGCGGGCGATGAGCGTTCCGGGGTCAGCATGCGGGTGTCACCTCGGCCGGACATGCGTCGCCGCCGACGCGCCGAGCGCAGCGGCCAGGCTTGCGGTAGCCCACAGGCCGCCGCGCACGTCGCGCTCGGCGACAGCCGTGCGGACGTGCTCGACGGCACGCTGCGGTCGTATGTGACGGTTGTACGCCCGCCACGCGTCGCGCATCTCTGGCTCGCTGCGCCTGCTCAGGCGGCGTCTGAGCTGGCGCTGCGCGCGGTACAGGCGCCACATGCTGGCGCTCTCCTGCGCGGCGTGCCGGCGGTAGCGGACGAGGGGCCGTGGCACGTGGTGCACCTCGGCGAGCAGCGCCAGCTCGACGGCGAGGGCGGTGTCCTCGGCCCCGCCACGGCGGTAGCGAACGTCCCACCCGCCGGCTCGGTCGAAGACGCTTCGCCGCATGAGCGAGACCGAAGGGATGATCGCGACGAGGTCGATGATCGACACCATCGGGGTGACCGGGTCGTCGTCCGGGATGAGGCGACGGCGTCCGTCTCCGCCGACGTCGTATCGCGGGGGCCACGCGCCGCGCTCGGGCTGCAGCACGCTGTGCTCGTCGATGATCCGCAGCCCGCAGTAGGCGAGCCCGGCCTCGGGATGCGCGTCGAGGTGCGTCTCGAGCGTCTCGAGCATGTCGGGCTCGAGCACGTCGTCGCGATCGAGGAACAGCAGGTACTCCGGCTCCTGCGTCAGCTCACGGCGGCCTCGGTTGCGGGCCGCTGAGACGCCGCTGTTGGGTTGGGCGACGACGCGGACGCCGAGGCGCTCCAGCTCCGCTCGTGTGCCGTCGGTGCTCCCGTCGTCGACGGCGATCAACTCGAGCGGCGGGAGGGTCTGTCCGCACACGGATGCCACGGTCTCGGCGATGAAGGGCACAGCGTTGTAGGCGGGAATCACCACCGCCGTGCGGCTCGACACGCGGGCCATCGTAGCCAAGGGCATCCCTCGCGCGCGGGCTATGGACGAATTTCCAGTGCGCCTCAGGCGCCGGCGTCGTTACGGTGCAGGCATGCGCCGCCGGGCCCTCGCGAGATGAGGATCCTCCTCGTCACGCCGGTGCCGCCGGATCCGGACGCGCCTGGTGCGATGCCGCCCGTCCTCTCCGCGCAGCTCGAAGGCCTCAGGCGTCGAGCGGACGTGACGCTCGCGACGATGGCCGGCCTCAACCCGTGGGACGAGGCGGCGGTGGACCGCATAGCGCGCGACGGCGTGGAGGTGCACACCGCGCGGCCGCCGGCGAGCTTCGACGCGAGCAGGTGGTCGCAGCTGGGCCGGCCGGCGGCACGCTGGGTCCGCGGCGACTGGCCCTGGCGCACCACCTGGGCGTGGACACCGGGGCTCCAGGGGATCCTCGACGACTTGCTGGCGACCCGCCGGTTCGATGTGGTCGCGGTCGAGGACAACGTGCTCGGCGTCCACCAGATCGCGGGCGACACACCGCGGGTGCTGACCGAGCACGAGGCGCGCCGCTCCACTGCGCCGGCCCACGGCAGCCCCCTGCGGCGGGTGGCGATGGAGACGATGCACCGTCGCAACGATCGGCGCTGGAGCCCGTACCTGCATGCGACGTGGCGGTCCTTCGACGTCGTGCAGACCTTCTCGGAGGCGGACGCCGCGGTCGTCCGTCGAGGCGTGGGCCCTCACGGGCCGGAGGTCGTCGTGAACCCGTTCGGCATCCGCCTTCCGCCGCTGCGGACCCCGTCCCGGGACGACGGGCTGATCGTGTTCCTCGGCAACTACCTCCACGCACCGAACCTCGACGCGGCCCGGTGGCTGGCGGACGAGATCTTC
The DNA here is from genome assembly GCA_963837655.1 of uncultured Solirubrobacterales bacterium. Taxonomy (GTDB): domain Bacteria; phylum Actinomycetota; class Thermoleophilia; order Solirubrobacterales; family Solirubrobacteraceae; genus CAVVSD01. Next base: position 80,349 of record CAWIOK010000003.1, on the reverse strand, counting down.
CCGCTCGTCCGCATGCGCCGGCCGGACGCGAGGATGGTGCTCGCCGGCGGGAGCGCGCCGGGGTGGTTGCAGGCCGTGCGCGAATCGGGCGTCGAGGTCCCGGGCGCCGTCCCCGACGCCGACGAGCTCATGTCCCGCGCCGCCGTCGTCGTCGCGCCGGTGCGGACGGGCGGCGGCATGCGCATGAAGGTCCTCCACGCGATGTCGCTGGGCGCGGCGGTCGTCACCACCTCGCTCGGCAGCGAGGGTCTCACCAGCGGTGACCGGATCCCTCCGCTCGTGATCGCAGACGACGCCGAGGACTTCGCGGCGGCGATCGCCGGGCTCCTCGCGGACCCGTCGCGTCGGCGGAGCCTCGGCGGGCAGGCGCGCGCCTTCGTCGCCCGCCACCACGATCCCGACGCTTACGCCGCGAGGTCCCTGGAGACGTATCGCGTGGCGATCGAGCGCCACGGGAGTGGGCTCCTCGCGGCTCGCTCCGGCCCGGCGTAGCGCCGGTCAGGTCGGGCCGGCGCCCGAACCTGCGCGGCGGCGCGCTCGGCGTCGCGCACGGCCGGGGCGTCTCGCGACCGTCGCGTACGCCTCGGCCATCTCGTCCGCCATCCCTTCCCATGTCGGGATGTCCTGGGCCTCCGCCCGTGGGCGACCTTCGGCGATCGCGCGCGCGATCGCCGCGCTGAGAAGCTCGGCTCCGTCCGCGTAGGCGACGATCTCGCTGCGGCCGGCACCGCCGAGCGCGGCGGTCTCGCGATGCGCGGGGATGTCGCTCGCCACGACGCGCGCGCCGGCCGCGGCCGCCTCGAGCACCGTGAGCCCGAAGGACTCGCGGTCGGACATCGTGACGACGACCGTCGCGCTCCGGAGCCAGCGGCGGACGTCGTCGTCGCTCAGCCGCCCCGTGAAGCGCGCCGCGACCCCCGCGCTCTGGGCCTGCGCGCGCAAGGCGGGCGCCTCCGGCCCATCGCCGATCACGACGAGGTCGACCTCTTCGCCGACGAGGGCGACCGACTCGATCACGCGTGCGACGCGCTTGTACCCCACGAGCCGCCCTACGCTGAGGACGACGGGGCTCGTGACGTTCCACGGCTCGGCCCGTCGGATCGCGTCGACGTCGACGCCGGCCGGGATCACCGCGACGCGGTCGGCGATGCCGGGGACCTCGTGGACGAACGCCTCCGCCTCAGCGCTCGAGATGCAGATGATCTGGTCGGCTCGACGCGTCGCCGGCACAGCAACGGCGCGGTGCAGGCGGCGCAGGGTCGGCGCGGCGCGTCCGCCGGCCGGCGGGTGGTAGAAGGGCGTGACGACCAGCCGCCGCGGGTTGCCGAACGCCGCAAGGAGCGGCACGAGCTCGTGGTAGTTGAGGACGTGGACGATGTCGTAGCTCTCGAGCCCGGCCCGCAGGCGCCGGGCCAGCGCCGGGGCGTTCGCGTACCGGGGGACCGAGAACGGCTCGTGGAACCGGTGGACCGTGAGGTTGCCGTCTTTGACGACGGCGGGGAGGGACGCGTCAGGCTCCGGCGTGAGGACGTCCACGTCGACCCCACGGCGAGCGAGACCCCGGGCGAGCTCCTCCGCGTAGCGCTCGATGCCTCCGAGATGCGGCGGATAGCGATGGGGGATCAGCGCGACGCGCATTCCTCGGTCGGCCGAGCCTACAAAACGGATCAGCCGCCCGAGCCGTACACCCGAAGGTGATCCACCTGCATCCTGACCGGGCTTCCCATGAGCGTCCGGAACGCGTCGAGCTGGACGCAGACGTGGTGCGGCGAGGCCGAGATCGCCTGGGGGTCGTCGATCGTGCCGGCGAGGACGCCGTCGCGGTAGATGCTGATCCCGTCCGGCGTCCAGTCCATCGCCATGTCGTGCCACGCGGTCGCGTCGGCCGGATGGCCGAGCCAGTGCTGGCGGTTGTCTGCGCCGTAGTGCACGAACGAGTCGAACGTCGCGCGGTCCGGACGCGTGCCGGTCTCGTAGATGTCGTACTCCCCGGCGGACGGCCAGTCGCGGTCGTCCTGAGGCCAGAGCAGCACGACCCCGCTGGTGGCCTGGGACGGGTCGGCGTCCGTGCGGACCCGGAACTCGACCCGGCCGTAGGCGAAGTTGAGATAGCTCGCGATCGCGCCGGAGACGAGCGATCCGCTGCGCATCTGCGCGGTGATGGTGAGCATCCCGCCGCCGACGGAGATGGCGCTGCCGTCGCGGATGCCGTTGCCGTCGTGCCCCGGCCAGTTCGGGCCGTAGGGGAGCCAGGTGGACATGTCGAGTGAGCTGCCGTCGAAGTCGTCGGCGAGCATCAGACGCCACGCGGCGGGCCGATCCGGGAGCGTCGGCGCGGGCGATTGCAGGGCCGATGCCGGCGCCGCCGCCTTCGGGTCGGCGGCGGCGTCGCCGGTGACAGACCAGGTCCAGCTCAGGCTCGCGGAGCCTCCCCCCTTGCGCGCACGCACACGTGCAGTGTGGCGGCCCGGCGCGACGATCGCGGTCGCCCGGCGTGAGGAGCAGGCAACGGGCGTGCCATCGAGCGTGCAGGTCACTGTGCCACCGCTCGCGCTGTAGGCGAAGGAGGCTCGCCTCGACGCCGTCCGGCGCTCGGGCGCCGCGCTGAGGACGAGCGTCGGGGCGTCGGCGCCGTCGTGCGCGCCGATGGCGAAGCGGGTGGCGGCGGTCGCCTTGCGGCCGCGGACGACGAGGCGGTGCCAGGCCGTCGAGCCGGCGAGGTCGGGGAGCGAGAACCGCGCCGGGCGCCGGGCGACGCGCACGGGTCGGCCGTCGAGCGTGACCCGCAGCCGATCGCTGCGCAGCGACGGGGCCAGGTGCAGCGCCACGCGGCCCCGCCCCATCGCGCGGAGCCCGACCTCCCCGGCGCGCGACGGCGCGGCGTCCGCTGCCGTTGCGTTCGCCGCGAGCACGACGCCGGCGGAGGCGAGGAGCGCGGCGGCGAGTCGTCTCGCGTGGCCCATGCTCTTCCGATCGGAGCGCTGCGGGACGCACACGACTGCGGATGCGCTGCTCTCGACGGACGGCGGAGGTACGCTACGCCGGTGGCAAGGTTGCGCACGAGCGGATCCAGGATGGATCACGAAGGGCAGGTCGACGGCTTCTTCCCGATCGCAGTCGTCGAGGTCGAGGCGAGTGGCCCGATGCCGGCCGTCCCGGCCGTCGGCGAGGACGGCCTGCGCTACGGCAGCGTGCGCTTCGTCGTCCGGCTGCACACGAAGACCGTCGGCGTCCTGGACGTCGACATCCCCGGCGATCAGCTCGGCCCTGCGGAGTGCGCGCGGGAGATCTGGTCGGCGCTGGGCGACGACCTGAACGCGCACCTGCGCGCCGACGGTTTGCCGGCGGTGGACGGGCTCGACCCGGCCGGGCTCCCGGCCGCCGAGGATCCGCCGTGCATCCAGGCGCGCGAGGCGGTGATCCGCGACGGCCCGCCGGCCAGCGTCATCATCTGCACCCGCAACCGCGCCGACATCCTCGGGCGCACGCTTGCCTCCCTGCGAGAGCTCAGCTACCCGAACGTGGAGGTGCTCGTCGTCGACGGGTCACCGGGGCCGGAGACCGCCGAGCTCGTCCGCGACCACTTCCCCGAGGTGCGCTACACGCACGTCGGCGCGGAGCGCCGGTCTTTCGCGCTCAACCGCGGGATCTCCGAGGCGGGCGGCAGCATCCTGGCCTTCACCGACGACGACGTCAGGGTCGACCGCTTCTGGCTGGCCGAGCTCGTCGCCCGCTTCGACGACCCGCGCGTCGCCTGCGTCACCGGCGTCGCGTTTCCGATGGAGCTGCGCACGCCTGCGCAGGTCTGGTTCGAGGAGTCGGGAGGATTCACCGACGGTCTCGAGCCGAGGAAGATCGGGCTCGACCTCCCGTCGGAGCCAGGCTCGCTGCTCCCGTACGCCACCGGCAAGATCGGCGCGGGGGTGAGCATGGCGTGGCGGAGCGAGGTGCTCAGGGAGATCGACGGGTTCGACCTGCGGCTGGACACGCTCACCCCGGTCTGGCCGCTGGGCTCGGATCGCAGCAGCTCGGGTGAGGATCTGTCGGCCTTCTTCGACGCGCTCGTCCGCGGGCATCGCCTCGCCTTCGAGCCCAGCGCGATCGTCTACCACGAGCACCGCCGGACGTACGCCGAGCTCGAGCGCCAGATCTACTGGCACGGCATCGGCCTGAGCGCGCATCTCGTCCGCTGCCTCGCGGTGCGGCCGGGGCTCATCCCTGGGTTCGTCCGGACCGTGCCGCGCGGCGTGATCTACGGCTTCGCGGGGTCCTCTGTGCGCAACGACAAGAAGTCCGGTCACTTTCCCCCGGCGCTGACGCGGGTCGAGTGGCTCGGTGTGGCACACGGCCCGTTCGCCTACCTGAAGGGCCTGCCCAAGGCGCGGCGGATCGGCGCCGGGCGCCGCTCCCGGCTGACGTGACGGGGGAACTCGGCTTCGGGTGCGCCGAGCTGTTCCGGCTCGGGTCGGCACGAGCGCGGCGGCGCGTCCTTGACGCGGCGCTCGACGCAGGCGTGACGCACTTCGACGTGGCGCCGATGTACGGCCTCGGCGCCGCGGAGCACGAGCTCGGGAGCTTCGCTGCCGGGCGGCGGGATCGGGTGATGATCGCGACGAAGTTCGGCATCGACGTGACGCCGGCCGCCCGCGCCATCGGGCGGGTCCAAGGCCCGCTGCGGCGCGTGATGGAGGCGCGACCCGGCCTACGTTCCCGTGCGAGGGCGAGCGCGGCCGGCCCAAGCTCCGGCTCGGCAGGCGGGTTGCTCTACGACGAGCTCGGCTACGGCGCAGCATCGGCCCGGGCCAGCCTCGAGCGCAGCCTTCGGGCGCTGCGGACCGACCACGTCGACTTGCTGCTCCTGCACGATCCTGCGCCGGACCGCGTCGACGAGGACGTCGCCGCGTACCTGGAAGTCGCCCGCGGGCAGGGGCTCATCCGGGCGTGGGGCGTCGCAGGCGAACCGGGGCCGACCCTCGCGACCGCGCGGGCCTTCGCGACGCGCCCGCTGGTCGTGCAGGTCCGCGACGACGTCTTCGAGCCATCGCGCGACGACATCGGGGAAACGCGGATCACGTTCGGCACCCTTGGCTCGGCGGTGCCGCGGATCACGACCGGGATGCGCGAGCGCCCGGAGGTGCGGGGGACGTGGCGCGAGGCGTTCGGATACGACCTGGGCGACCCGGAGTCCGTCGCCCCGCTCCTGCTCCGCCTCGCACGTCTGCGCAACCCGGCGGGCATCACGCTGTTCAGCACCACGCGTCCGACGCGTGTCGCGACGGCGGTGTCCGCCGCGGGCGCGACCTCGATGGACGAGGCCGCGAGCGCGCTCGCGTCGCTGGCCGAGAACGAGCTCACCGAGTGATCCTCGACGGCCTAGATCTCCCCGACGGCACCGAGCTGCGCGCCGATGTCGTCGTCGTCGGCGCGGGCCCAGCCGGGATCGTCACCGCGCTGGAGCTCGCTTCCGCGGGCATCGACGTCATCGTGCTGGAGAGCGGTCGGTCGACGCCGGACCCTCGTGCGCAGGAGCTCGCCGACGCCGTGCTCGCCGATCCCGAGCTCCACGCCCCCGGGTCCATGACCGAGCGGCGCCAGGTCGGCGGAACGTCCGTCATCTGGGGCGGCCGGTGCGTGCCGTTCGATCCGATCGACTTCGAGCCTCGCGACTGGGTCACGGACGCCGAGTGGCCGGTGCGCCATGACGAACTGCTGCCCTGGTTCCAGCGCGCGTGCGACTGGTTCCGGTGCGGGCGGGCCGTGTTCGACGCGGCGCTGGTGCCCGAGCTGCCGCCGATCGTCCCTGGCCTGCGGGATGGCCCTGTGCGTGCCTCCGCGCTCGAGCGATGGTCGCTCCCGACGGACTTCGGCCACGAGTACGGAGAGCGCCTTCGAGACGAGGCTCGCGTCCGGCTTGTCTCCTCCGTGACGTGCACGCAGATCGTCTGCGACGAGGGCGAGCCCCGTGTGCACCATCTCGAGGCGCGCGCGCTCGACGGGCGCCGTGTGACGGCGCAAGGGCGCACCTACGTGCTCGCGTGTGGAGGGCTGGAGACGACGCGCCTCATGCTCGCGTCGCGCGGGCCGGGCGGCGCCGCGGTCGGTGACCACTCGGGCCATCTCGGGCGGTGGTACATGGCCCACGTGGAGGGCGGCGTGGCGCGCGTGCGGTTCGGTACGCCCCCGGCGGCGACGCAGTACGGCTACGGGCGCGACATCGATGGCGTGTACGTGCGCCGGCGGCTCTCCTTCGCCGCCGAGCACCAGCGCGAGCGCCGGCTGCCGAACGTCGTCGCGTGGCTGGCGAACCCCGATCTGCCGGACCCGTCGCACCGCAGCGGCCCGCTGTCGTTCGCGTACCTCGCGCTGGCGTCACCTGCGGGACGGCTCTTCGCGCCCGACGCCCAGCGGCTGTCGCTCACCGGGCACCACGTGCCCGGCGCGCCGTACGGCGAATCGGTCCGCGGGCCGGTCCGCGCGCACCTGCGCAACCTGGTCCAGGAGGCGGTCCCGACGGCGCGCTTCGTCGCGGGGTTCGGGTTCAACCGGTTCCTGCCGCGCCGGCGCGCGCCCGGGTTCTTCGTCCCCAGCCCCGAGAACGTGTATCCGCTCCAGTACCACGGGGAGCACCTGCCGCATCGCGACAGCCGCGTGACGTTGAGCGGCGATCGCGACCGGCTCGGCGTGCCGAAGCTGCGCATCGATCTGCGCTTCACGGACGACGACGTCGACGGCGTGGTCCGCGCGCACGAGGAGTGGGATGCCCATCTGCAGCGGCTGGGCGTCGGGCGTCTCGAGTATGGATCGCCCGACGTCGCCGGTGAGATCTGGCGGCGCATCGGCGGGGGTTTTCACCAGGCCGGCACGACGCGCATGTCGCGAACACCGGAGGGCGGCGTCGTCGATGCGGATCTCGCGGTGCACGGCTTCCGCGACCTGCACATCGCGAGCAGCTCGACCTTCGTCACGTCGAGCCAGGCGAACTCGACGTTCACGATCGTCGTCCTCGCGACGCGGCTCGCCGACCACCTGCGGGCCGGACGGACGAGATGACGATCGGCGGACCGCGAGCCGACGTCTATGCTCGGACCTGTGCCAAACGGTGCCAGAGCGTACGCACACGTAGCGTGGGAATCGGCGCAGTTCGGCCCTGAGATCGCAAGGATCCCGCTCGAGGGCGAGATCTCGCACGCGTGGATGACGCAGCTGGCCGAGGTGATCTCGGACCTGCCCCGGAACGGCCACGAATGGGGCGCGATCGAGGTGGGCCGGCACTGCATCGAGGTCGGCGAGATGCGCCAGTCGGCGACGGCCGAGCTGTTCTCGACTCTGGAACGCGCAGTGGAGGAGACCAACACCGTGTTCGCGCGCGATACGGACGATCTCACGACGGCGCGGCGCCCCGGCTCGCGGGCCGTCTCCTTCTCGCTGATCGTGCTCGCGGTCCTCGCCGTGGCCCTGCAGGCCGTCGATTGGACGTTCCCGGTCCGGCCGGTGGTCGTGCTGGTGTTCGTCGCGATCGCGCCGGGCTGGGCGATCCTCCGCCTTTGGGGGCTTGCGCGCAGCTGGGCCGGTGTCGGGCTCGTGATCGCCCTCAGCCTTGCGCTGGCCATGCTGATATCCGGCGTGATGCTCTACGCGGGAGCGTGGTCGCCGGTCGCCTCGCTGGCGATCCTGGCCGGCCTGACGGTGGCCGCGGCCGTGGCGTCGCTCGCCGGCGTCAGCCGATGAATGTCGTGAACCGGGCGCTGACCACCACGATCACCGCGACGAAGAGCGGGCCGGCGAGCGCGGCGACCGCGCGCCGAGCCTGAGACCGCTCGTTCCGGGTCCGCGTCATCTCGAGCTGCACGAGCAGCGCGATGAGCAGGATGACCGCGACGACGCCGAACGACCCGGTCGTCGACATCACCGACTGCTGATCCACGGCGTGGCTGACGACGTCGGGGAGGAGCGAGGTCATGTATCCCGCACGATACGCCCGGCGCGTCCGCGCTGGGGCCCGGCGGACGAATGATGTCCGCGATCCCGCATTGCTCCCTTATCGTGACGAAGAGCGTGCCGCCCACCTCGATCCCGACCGTGTCCGTCGTCATCAGCGCGTACACCGCCGACCGGTGGGAGCAGCTGGTCGAGGCGGTGCGTTCGATCGACCGCCAAGACCATCCCGCACTCGAGACGATCGTCGTGGTCGACCACAACGCCGAGCTGCTCGACCGCGCGACCAGTGAGCTCACATCGGCGCGCGTGGTTCCCAACGGAGGCGCCCGCGGGCTCTCGGGCGCCCGCAACTCCGGCATCGCTGTCGCGACCGGCGATCTCATCGCGTTCCTGGATGACGACGCCGCCGCCGCGCCGGAGTGGCTCGGCGGGCTGCTGGCGTCGTACCGCGACCCGGACGTCATGGCCGTCGGGGGTCGCGTCGATCCCGTCTGGGAGGACACGAGGCCGTCGTGGTTTCCGGCCGAGTTCGACTGGGTCGTCGGCTGCACCTACGTCGGCATGCCCTCGGCGCGCAGCCCGGTGCGCAACGTCATCGGCGCGAACATGTCGTTCCGGCGCGAGGTCTTCGACGAGGTCGGCGGGTTCCCGGACGGGATCGGCCGCATCGGCACGCTACCGGTCGGCTGCGAGGAGACCGAGCTGTGCATCCGGGCGCGGCGTGAGCTGCCGGGCCGTCACATCGTGTATGACCCGCACGCGACAGTCACCCACTTCGTGGGCGCGCCGCGGGCGACTCCGCGGTACTTCCTGTCGCGCTGCTTCGCGGAGGGGCGCTCGAAGGCCGCCGTGGCGCACCTGGCCGGGTCGGCCGACGCGCTGGAGACCGAGCGCCGGTACGTGCGGCGCGTCCTGCCGAGCGGGATGGCGCGTGGCGTCGCCGACGCGGCGCGCGGCGACGTCGCCGGCATCGCCCGATCCGTCGCGATCGTCACGGGCGTGATGGTGACCAGCGCCGGGTACGTGCTCGGTCGCGTGAGCACGGCGCGCGGCGCCTCGACGACATGAGCGAGCTCGCGTTCCTGGCCATCGCGCTCGTCGCGGCGGGCGTCTGGTCGTTGGCGACGCTCGTGCGCGGCGCGCGCCGGAGCGGCAGGGGGGTGTTCGCGCAACTCCGTCACTCGCTGGAGCGGCGACGTGCGCGCCGCTCGCTGGACACGTCCATCGTGGCGCGCGGCGCATGGCGGCACTCGCTGGCCGCGACGTACGTCCAGGGCCCGGGCGTCGTCGTGATACGGGCGCGCGATCTCGTGATCCTCGCGGCCGCCGTCCTCGCCGTCGCCGGCGCGGAGGTCGTGCTCGCGTTCGGTTCCGTCCTCGTCGGCGCGATCGTCGCGGCCGTCCTGGTCCCCGTCCTGCTCGTCGGGGTGCGGGAGCCGGAGGACCCCTCGGCCGCACGCGGGGCGCGGCGCCTGAACATCGCGCTGCGGGCGCTGGCGATCGTGCCGCTCATGCGCGTGGTCGCGATCGCGATCGACTCGCCGGACATCCGCCCCGCGATCGTCATCCTCGTCGTCGGCGTGCTCGGCTGCTGGCTGGCATTCCGCATCGCATCCGTGCTGGAGATCCCGCCGGAGGCGCTCGTCGGCTCGCCGCTGCGGCCGCTGGCGCTGCTCGTCGGGTACCTCATCAGCCTGCTCGCCTACGAAGCCGGGGCACCGGCGCTCGCCCCGAGCGGCTCGAGTGGCAGCGACGTCGCACTCGCCGTGATCGCCCTGGTGTTCGCGGGAGGGGCCGAGGCGCTGTTGTTCCGCGGTGTGCTGCAGACGGCGCTCCAGCGCGCGGCCGGCCGGCCCGGCGTGTTGGTCGCCGCATGCCTGTTCGGGTGCAGCTACCTCGGATTCGACTCGTTGCGCCTGACGCTCGTCATGTTCCTGGCCGGCGTGGTGTTCAGCGACATCGTGATGCGGACGGGTGCCATGGGCATGGTGATCGTCGGGCAGGCGATGATCGCGGTCGGCTCCGGCGTCGTGTGGCCGCAGCTGCTCGGATCGGAGCCGGCGTCCATCTCCGAGCCCCTCTTCGTCGCGGCGGTCGGCGTCGCCACGCTTCTCGCGCTCTGGCACCTGCTCCGCGGGCGCGGAGCCCGCCTGTCGGTTCGGCGCGGGGGGCAGGTCCCGCGCCCGACCACGTCGTCGGCCCGCCCGAACGACCGGTTCGCGGACGCCTGACGCACGGGCCGGGGATCAGCCGCGGCTCCAGGCGACGGCCCAGTCGAGCAGGATGTGACCGCTCGTCGCCGCGCTCGGCGCGGGGCCGCCCAGCGCGGTCTCGGATTGCAGCACCCAGAACATCGGCCCACTCGGCACGCGGGTCGTCGTCGAGCCGACGAGCTGACCGTCGAGGAAGAACTGCACGAGCCCGGGTGACCACTCCGTGACCGCGGTGTGCCACGGCGTGAAGCTCCCGAGGTTGCAGAACGCGTCCTGATCGTCGCCGGTCGTCGCGCCCTGATGGTGCACGAAGCCGCAGAACGTCGAGTCCAGGTCGCCCTCTGGGTAGTCGATCTCCCCGTCCTGCGGCCAGGTCCCACCGTCCGGCCACAGCAGCCACGCAACCTTGTAGCCGGGGAGCGAGTCGCTGCGGAAGCGCACTGCGTAGCGCCCGTAGGTCTGCCGCGCCATCTGGGGGAGCGCGGCCGCGACGAGTGGTTGGCCCTGGACGGAGTGCATCCACCAGTCGAGCACGCCGTCGTGGACGCTCAACACCTGGTCGGGTGCGTAAAGCCCGCGGCCGCTCGTGTCCGTGCGGTCCTGGTAGGCCCGCCAGCGTGAGGCGACCGCCGTCGGGAAGCTGCCGAGCGGGACGTTCGTCGTGAAGTCGTCGGAGAAGCGGAGCTGCCAGCCCGGGAGGTCGGTCGCCGGGATCGGCTGGCCGGACGGCGAAGGGGTGACCGACGGGGCCTGCACGACGCCTGCGGCCGGGACGTTCACGGACGTCGTCGCCGACGAAGAGCTGTTGCCGGCGCGATCGATCGCTCGTACCGCGTAGCGGTACGAGCGCCCTGGCTGCAGGCCTGCGTCCGACCACGACCGCGCGGCGGCTTCCGCTGTGGCGACGCCCCTGCCGTCGCGGGAGATCATGTAACGGGCGATGCCCACGTCGTCGCCTGCGGCGTTCCACGTGAGCGTCGCGCCACCGGCGGTGGTAGTGGCCTGAAGGTTGCCCGGGCGCGAGGGGCGCCGCTCGTCCATCACCATCGCGAGTCGGATGCGGTGGCCGCCCGTCCCCCGGATGTGCAGCACGATCCGGCCGCGCCGGATGGCCCGGCGCACTGTCTTGCGTGAGAGCTCGCGGCGCGACTTGCCGCCGACGAGCACCCGTCCCGACACGGCGTCCGGCGCCTTGCCGCGCAAGCTCGTCAGCCTGAACACGAACTTCGCGTGCGCTCGCGCCGCTGGGGCGACGCGCACGGTGCGGGCGGTGGCCGGCTCGCACACGGCGAGGACCAGGAGCACAACGGCGACAGTCCCGCAGATGCGACGCATCCACCACGAGACTAGTGGAGTGCTTTGGCCTGCGCGGCTCTCCACAAACGAACACGACCCCGGGTTGCAGGCCGGGGTCGTGTGTGTGTTCGAGAGGAGGAGGTGATGCTGTAGCCAGGTGTTCGGCCGCGGCGCCGGGTTCTTGAGCCGCTCCGTCCGGTTGCGCGTTGGCGCTCAGATCAGACGCTTGCTTCGAGCGGCAGGTCCACGCCGTGCGTCATCGCTGCACGTACGCGCGCGTGCGAGTCGATCCGGCGCTCGAGCTCCGACGCCGTGTAGCAGTGGACGTCGGCCGGCGCACCCATCTCCCAGTCGTCCCACAGGCTGCCCGCCTGGTAGACGCGCTCGAGCCAGGGCACGCCATCGAACGCCTCGGAGACGAGGATCATGATCCACTCGGGGCCGCGCTCGCGCTGGGGCATCGCGCCACGCGCGTCCGCGACCCTCGCGCCGCCGAGCACCGCACGCTCCAACGGCCAGCGATCTCCGATCCGGCCCAGATAGCGCCGGAGCTCGGTGAGGTTGAGGAGGCTCTGGTCAGGAGAAGTCATCGGCGGTGTGGGGGCCGACGCACGCCACCGCCAGTTCATCATCCACCGCGGCGGCGACCTCCGCAACCTCCTGGTAGGTCACGTCGTCCATCGCCTTGATCGCGGCGTCGGGATCGATGTCCTCGCCGTAGACGATCGTCTGTGCCGCCGCGTAGCGCGCGACCGCGTTGGTGTTCTCGAAGGCCAGCACCCTCCGGCCGGCCGCGTAGGCCCGAGCGCGCTCGACCTCCGACTCCGTCGGGCCGTCGGTGCGCAACTCGCTGACGATCTCGCGCATCCGCGCGTAGGCCTCGAGGCACTTGTCCGAGGCGAGACCCGCGCCGAGGCCGAGCGCCCCGGTGTCGCTGAACGCGTGGTCGACGGCCCAGACGGAGTACGCGAGGCCACGCTGCTCGCGGATCTCGTCGAAGAGGCGCGAGCCCATCGAGCCGCCCAGCAGCGTCGTGTAGATGGTCATCGCCGCGCGCTGGCGCACGTTCGTGACGTCGATGTCAGGCCGGTAGAGCATCCGCAGGTGCGACTGGTTGGTGTCGCGCTCCTCGACGAGCGTCTCCGTCATCTTCGGCGGCGCAGGCTCGTAGGCCTCAGGCTGGGGCAGCGACGGGAAGCGCTCGAAGAGCTCGGCGATCGCGCCGTTGTCGTCGACGTGGTCGAGGTTCCCGACGACGAACGCGCTGCCGCGCGCCCCGGACCAGCGACGCAGCCGGAAGGCCACGATCGCGTCGCGGGTGAAGGTGCGGAGGTGCTCCTCGGGCCCGAGGACCGGGCGCCCGAGAGGATGATCGCCGAAGGCGGCGCGGTCGATGAGCTGCTCGGCCACCGACGACGGCTGGTCCTTGTAGCGCTGGATCTCCTGGATGACGACGCCGCGCTCGCGGTCGAGCTCGGCTGCGTCGAGGTGGGGGCGACCCACGAAGTCGGTCAGCAGATCGATGGCGGCGGGTGTGCTCTCCGCGCGCACCGTGATGTGGAACGCGACGAGATCGTGGCTCGTGTAGGCGTTCAGGACACCGCCGAGGCGCTCTGCGGTCTCGTTGACGTCGCGGTAGTGCGGGAACTTCTCGCCGCCCTTGAAGACGAGGTGCTCGAGGAAGTGCGCCATCCCGTTCTCCTCCGGCCGCTCCGCGCGCGCGCCGGCATCGAACGCGACGAGGACGGTCGTCGCGCGAGTGCCGTCGAGCCCGACCCGATGCAGCGGAAGTCCGTTCGCCAGCGTTGTGGAGGAGATCGTGGGCATGAGGACCAAGGTACCGTTGCGGGTGCAAGGGCCCCTGCAGGAAGATAAGTCCCACCCGCCCTCGGCTACCGTTTCGCACCGTATGGCCGTCCGACCCCGCACACGCAGGGAGCTCGACGAGCGCCGGCGCTCCAAGCGCCAGCCCGTCGCCCCTCCCGCCCGCAGCGCCGCGCTGCCGCCGGATCCCCGGAACGTCATCGAGTTCCGCAGCGTCTCCATGGAGTACAAGGGCGGAGACATCGGTCTCGACGCAGCGACGTTCAACGTCCGTCGCGGCGAGTTCGTCTTCCTCGTCGGCTCGACCGGGTCGGGCAAGTCCACGATCATGCGGTTGCTGATCAAGGAGCGCGAGCCCACGAGCGGCTCCATCCGCGTCGCCGGGCGCGATCTCGAGGAGATCACCCACCGCAAGGTGCCGTACTACCGGCGCAACATCGGCGTGGTCTTCCAGGACTTCAAGCTGCTTCCCAACCGCACCGTGTACGAGAACGTCGCGTACGCGCTGTCGGCCACCGGCGCCTCGCGCCGGGAGATCCGCAACAAGGTGCCGGACATCCTGCGCCTCACCGGGCTCTCGCTGAAGCTCCACAACTACCCCGACCAGCTCTCCGGTGGCGAGCAGCAGCGCGTGTCCGTCGCGCGCGCGTTCGTCAACCACCCGCCGCTCCTGCTGGCCGACGAGCCGACCGGCAACCTCGATCCGACGACGTCGATCGGGATCATGCAGCTGCTGTACCGGATCAACCGGACCGGGACGACCGTCGTCGTGGCGACCCACGACTCGCACATGGTCGACCGCATGCGCCGCCGCGTCATCGAGCTGTCCGAGGGCACGATCGTGCGCGACGAGGCCTCGGGCCTGTACGCGCAGGGCGAGCAGACCACCGACGAGTTCGGCCAGCTGCTCACGCGCGCCGAGCTCGACCGCCTCGACCCATGAGACTGGGCTTCTTCCTCCACGAGGCGACCAGGTCGCTGAAGCGCAACGCGATCCCGTCGTTCGCCGCCATGGCGACCGTGCTCGTCACGGTGCTCGTGCTCGGCGTCTTCATCCCGATCGTCCAGGCGACGACCGGGGCCGCGAACGAGGTCCGCCAGAAGGTCCTCGTCGACGTCTACCTCAAGACCGACGCCAAGCAGGCCGACGTCCAGCGGATCCAGACGCGTCTGAAGGACGACACGCCCTACGTGGGCACCGTCTCCTACGTGTCCAAGGAGAAGGCGTACGCGGAGGAGAAGAAGCGCAACCCCGAGGCCTACGAGCTGCTGGGGTCCAACCCGCTGCCGGACACGTTCCGCGTGACGCCGGACTCGCCGGGCAACGTCGAGAAGCTGCGCGAGGCGCTCGCGCCCGTGGCGGCCAACGGGCAGCGCGCGGCGATCGATCCGATGATCGACGAGGTCAAGAACCGTCGCGACGACACGCAGAAGATCCTCACCGCGACGCGCGTGGTGAAGCTCGCCATGGGCGGGCTGGCGATCCTCCTGGTGCTCGCGTCGATCCTGCTCATCGCGAACACGATCCGGCTGTCGCTCTTCTCACGCCGGCGTGAGGTCGAGGTCATGAAGCTGGTCGGCGCGACCGACTGGTTCATCCGCTGGCCGTTCATGATCGAAGGCATCGTGATGGGAGCGCTCGGCGGCGTGCTGGCGATCCTGTTGCTGGTCGTGGGCAAGATCGCCTTCCTCGATCCGCTGGCCAAGGACTTCGCGCTCATCGCCTCGCCGGACACGATCAACTTCCCGTTGCTCGTCGTCGTGCTGCTGGGTGCGAGCGTCTTCGTCGCGGCCGCCGGCTCGGGCCTTTCGCTGCGCCGCTTCCTGCGCGTCTGAGCGCTTATCGGGCGCTGACGGGCCTCCCCTAGCCTGCGGCGGACCATGCGGCGTCTCCGTCGGCCTCGGCCACTCACCCTTGCTCTCTGCGTCCTCGCGCCGGTCCTCCTCGTCTTGGGCATCTGGCTCGGCTCGAACCCCCAGCACCTGCCCGGCTTCGTGCGGCCGGCCTTCGTCGACAAGCAGACGCAGGTCCTCAACGACGCATACGACCTCATCGAGGACGACTACGTCCACCCGGTGCCGAAGGGCAAGCTCACCGACGCCGCGATCAAGGGCATGGTCGCGTCGCTGGGCGACCAGTTCTCCAACTACTTCACGCCGGCGGAGTACAAGCGCTACCAGGAGGTCACCGAGAGCCGCTTCTCGGGCGTCGGCCTGAGCGTGATCGGCGTCGACCAGGGCCTGCGCATCACCCGCGTGTACGACGGCTCGCCCGCGGCGCGGGCCGGGCTGAAGCCGGGCGACCTCATCGTCGCGGTGGGCGGCAAGCCGCTGAAGGGCGTGTCCGAGGAGACGGGCGTCGCGCGGGTCAAGGGCCCCGCGGGCAGCGACGTGCGGCTGACGGTCAAGCGGGGCTCCAAGACGTTCGACCGGACGGTCACCCGCGCCACGGTGAGCATCCCGGTCGTCGAGTCGCGGATGCTGAACAAGGACGGCCAGAAGGTCGGCTACGTCGCGCTCGCGTCCTTCAGCTCCGGCGCGCACGCCGAGGTCTACGCCGCGGTGCGCAAGCTGCGCAAGGAGGGTGCGAAGGCGCTCGTGTTCGACCTGCGCGGCAACCCCGGCGGGCTCGTCCGCGAGGCCCAGCTCGTGGCCAGCGGCTTCATCCCGGAGGGGACGATCGTGAGCACGCGAGGCCGCGCGGTCGAGCCGCAGGTGCTGAAGGCGACGGGCAACCCCGTTGCGGGCAAGCTGCCGATGGTCGTCCTCGTCGACCGCGGCACGGCGTCCTCGGCGGAGATCGTCACCGGCGCGCTGAAGGACACCGACCGCGCCGAGGTCGTAGGGACGCGGACGTTCGGCAAGGGCGTCTTCCAGGAGGTCGTCCCGCTCTCCAACGGCGGCGCGCTGGACATCACCGTCGGCCAGTACTTCACCCCGAAGGGCACGAACCTCGGCAAGGGCGTCAAGCCCGGCCAGGGCGTGCATCCCGAGATCGAGGCGCAGGACGATCCGAAGACGCGGCCCGACGAGGCGCTGCAGGCGGGCCTCAAGGCGCTCGCCCCTAGCCTCCAGTGAATGAGCCCTGAGCTCGTCGGCCAGCTCGAGAAGCGCGGGCGCTTCCTCGTCGCGGAGTCGCTCTTCGAGCCGGGGCTCAAGCTGGTGGTGGACCGCGACTCGCGGGCCCGCGTCGGCGACCTCGTCCTCGCCCGCAGCCGCGGTGGGCGCGGCCACGCGAAGATCGTGCGCCGGCTCGGGCGCCCCGACAACGCGGGCGACGTCCTCGAGGCGCTCATGCTTGCCCGCGGGCTGCGCCGCCGCTTCGACCGGTCGGTGGATCTCGAGGCTCAGCGGGCACGCGACGAGGTCCCGCGCGGCGCCGAGTCGGGCCGCAGCGACCTTCGCGAGCTGCCGACCTTCACGATCGATCCGGTCACCGCGCAGGACTTCGACGACGCCATCAGCGCGCAGCGCCGCGACGACGGGACGGTCCGCGTGTGGGTGCACATCGCCGACGTCAGCGCGTTCGTCCGCCCCGGCGGCGCGGTCGACCGCGAGGCGGCACGCCGGAGCACGAGCGTCTACGTCCCCGACAGGGTGGAGCCGATGCTCCCCGAGGCGCTGTCCAACGACGCGTGCTCGCTGCGGCCGCACGCCGACCGCCTCGCGGTCACGGTGCGGATGGACGTCGCAGGCGACGGGAGCGTGCACCGCGTGTCGTTCTCCCGCTCGCTGATCCGCTCGAACGAGCGACTGGACTACCCGCGGGTCGACCGCATCTTCGCCGGCCACGAGGGCGCCGAGGAGCCCTGGGCGGAGCCGTTGGATGCCGCGCGCGAGGCCGCCCGGGCGCTCGCGAAGCGCCGCGCGCGGGGCAGCGCCCTGGAGATCGAGAACCCCGAGCCGGAGTTCGCCTTCGACCGCAAGGGCCACGTCGTGTCGATGGCGCCGAGCATCCAGACGGAGTCGCACACGCTCATCGAGCACCTCATGATCGCCGCGAACGAGCAGGTGGCGAAGCGGCTGGAGCAGGCGTCCGTTCCTGCGCTGTACCGCGTCCACGAGCCGCCGGAGCCGGAGGCCGCGCGGCGGCTCGTCGCGCAGCTCGCCTCGCTGGGCGTCGCGACTCCACCTGTCCCCGATCACATGTCATCCGGCGAGGCGGCCGAGCTCATCGCGGAGTGCTCGCGCGGGGTCGACGCGCACGTCCGCAAGCGCGAGGGCCGGGGGCGCCTCGGACTGACGTTCCTCGTCCTGCGGGCGCTCAAGCAGGCGCACTACGCGCCGCGCAACCTCGGCCACGCGGGGCTCGGCCTCACGCACTACTGCCACTTCACATCTCCGATCCGCCGCTACCCCGACCTCGTGTGCCACCGCGCGCTGCTCTCGTCGGTCGGCGCGGGGGAGGACGCGCCGGACCGGGGGCGCGTCGAGGAGCTGGCGACGTGGACGTCGACCCGGGAGCGCGACGCGATGACGATCGAGCGCGACGCCGATCGCGTCGCGCGCTGCTTCCTGCTCGAGCGTCAGCTCGGCGAGCGCGGGCTGGACACCGTGTTCGACGGCGAGGTCACCGGCGTGATCGGCGCGGGCGCGTTCGCGCGCTTCGGCGAGGGCCACGAGGGTCTGCTGCCTGTCCGCCGGCTCCGGGGCGACTGGTGGGAGCTCAACGAGGAGGGGACGATCCTGCACGGCACCCGCAGCGGCGCGGTCATCCGCCTGGGCGACCCGATCTCCGTGCGCGTGGAGCGCATCGAGGCGCCGCGCGGCCGGGTCGACCTGCTGCCCGTGGACCAGGCCGTGGACTAGCCTCAACGACGTGGCGAAGAAGAGCGGAAAGCGCAAGGTGGCGCCGGGGGACGTGGCGTCGAACAGGCAGGCGAGCTATCGCTTCGAGTTCCTCGACAAGCTCGAGACCGGCATGGTGCTCAAGGGCACCGAGGTGAAGGCCCTCCGCGACGGAGGCGCCCAGCTGAAGGACGGCTACGTCCTGATCCGCGACGGCGAGCTGTGGCTGCACAACGTCCACATCCCGCCGTATCCGCCCGCTGCGCGCGACAACCACGAGCCCGAGCGCGACCGCAAGCTCCTCGCGCACCGCAAGGAGATCGAGCGCCTCGTCGGGCGCGTCCACGAGCGCGGCCTGACGCTCGTCCCCACCCGGATCTACTTCCGCGACGGCAGGGCGAAGATCGAGATCGCGCTGGCGAAGGGCAAGGACCAGTTCGACAAGCGCGAGGCGATCAAGGAGCGCGAGTCCAAGCGCGACATGCAGCGCGCGCTACGCGAGGTCAACCGCTAGTGCACTAGACGTCCGAGAAGGTCCTCTCGATGTGCGAGAGGTCCATTCCCAGGACGCAGACGGCGATGAGCCCGAGGTACACGGCGAGCACGAGCACCCGGGTCCTCGGGCGTACGCGGTAGTACGAGCGCTGCTCCTCGCCGCCCTCCTTGAGCATCTTCCAGCGCCGGAAGGTGTCCCACACGCCGACGATCACGATGAGGACGATGATGGGGTTCGGGAACGCGAACGCGAACCCGACCGCCAGGAACAGGCCGACGAACCACATCCACGGCGACATCGCCGCCATCGCGCGCCCGCCGTCCAGCGGGGTCAGCGGGATGAGGTTGAAGAGGTTGAGGAAGAACCCGGTGAACGCCAGCGCGCGCAGGAACTCGGAATCGAGCGAGTCTCCGAGCGCGAACACGGCGACGGCCCCGAGCGTGCCGAGCACGGGACCCGCGAGGCCGACGCGCGCCTCGGCCGCCGCATCGTTGCCCAGGGACTTCGCGGCGACCACGGCGCCGAGGAACGGGATGAACATCGGCGCGCTCGCCTCGACCCCCTCGCGGCGCAACTGGATGACGTGCCCCATCTCGTGGACGAGCAGCAGCAGCACGAACCCGGCGGCGAACTTCCAGCCCCAGATGAGGCTGTAGGCCGCGATCGACACGAGCATCGTGCCGGACGTCGTCAGGATCTTGACCTTCCCGACGAACAGCAGCGCGATCTTCGCGTACTTCAGGATCAGACCCAGCGCCACCGCGAACGGCGCCAGCAGCCTCCGCAGCCCTCCCTGCGGTTCGGGCGCCGGCTCGGGCAGGTGCGGTTCCGGCGCCGCCGCGCCGGGCGGCAGCCAGGAGACCCGGTGACCATCGGACATGGATCCCAGGGTAGGAGCGTTACATCAACGCGCGCTCACCGGTCAGCGCCTCTCCGAGGATCAGCGTGTGGATCTCCGTCGTGCCCTCGTAGGTGAGGACGGACTCGAGGTTGGCGGCGTGGCGCATGACCGGGTACTCGGTCGTGATGCCGTTCGCGCCGAGGATCGTCCGTGCCTCGCGCGCGACGTCGAGCGCGATGCGGACATTGTTGAGCTTGCCGATGCTCACGTGGTTGGGATGCAGCTCGCCCGACTCCTTCAGCTGACCGATGCGCCAGGCCAGCAGCTGCGCCTTCTGCAGCTCGAGCATCATGTCGACGAGCTTGCGCTGGGTGAGCTGGAAGCCCGCGATCGGCCGGCCGTACTGCACCCGCGTCTTCGCGTACTCCAGGGCGGCGAGATAGCAGGCGGTGCCCGCGCCGACCGCGCCCCAGCAGATCCCGTAGCGCGCCTCGCTCAGGCACGACAGCGGACCGCGCATGCCCTTCACGTCGGGCAGGACCGCGTCGCCGGGCAACCGGACGTCCTCGAGGATGAGCTCGGACGTGATCGAGGCCCGCAGCGACAGCTTGCGGTGGATGTCGCGGGTGCTGAAGCCCTTGGTCACCGTGGGGACCACGAAGCCGCGCACGCCGTCGTCGGTCTGCGCCCAGACGACCGCGACGTCGGCGATCCCGCCGTTGGTGATCCACATCTTCGTCCCGTTGAGGACCCAGTCGTCCCCGTCGCGCCTGGCGCGGGTGCGCATGTTCGCCGGATCGGAGCCGAAGTCCGGCTCCGTGAGCCCGAAGCAGCCGATCGCCCGGCCGGCGGCCATCTCCGGCAGCCACTGCTGCTTGTGCTCCTCGCTGCCGAACCTCCAGATCGGGAACATCGCCAGCGACCCCTGGACCGAGACGAGCGAGCGCAGGCCGCTGTCGCCCGCCTCAAGCTCGCGGCAGGCGACGCCGTAGGCGGTCGCGCTCGCCCCGGCGCATCCGTAGCCCTCCAGGTGCATGCCGAGGAGCCCGATCTCACCGAGCTCCGTGGCCAGCTCGCGCGGGAGCCGGCCCTCGTCGAACCACTCCCCGATGTCCGGCAGCACGCGCTCGGACACCCAGCGCCGCACCGTGTCGCGGATCATCACGTCCTCGTCGCCGAGGAGGGAGTCGAGGTCCAGCGGATCGTGGGGTCGCAACGGCGCCACGGCTAGCTCAGATCCGGCCGCGCCTCGCGGGCGGCCGCCTCGGCTTCGGTGAGCTGGTTCTCCACGAGGTCGAGGCCCTTGTCCCAGAAGCCGGGGTCGGCCAGGTCGATGCCCACGATCGCGCCGAGGTCCTCCGGCGACTTCGACCCGCCCGCGCTCAGCAGCTCCAGGTAGCGGGGGACGAACGACGGGCCCTCCTCCAGGTAGCGCTGGTAGACGGAGAGCGCCAGCAGCTGGCCGTAGGCGTAGGCGTAGACGTAGCCGGGCGTCCCGATGAAGTGGGGGACGTAGGACCACCAGGACCTGTAGCCCTCGGTGATCTCGACGGCGTCGCCCAGCAGCTCGGCCTGCGACTGCTCCCAGAGGTCTCCGAAGCGGTCGACGGACAGCTCGCCCTCCTCGCGCCGCGCGGTGTGCGCGAGCTCCTCGAAGCGGTTCATGGCCGTCTGCCGGAAGACCGTCGCGATCGAGCCCTCGATCGACTCGGCAAGCAGCGCGAGCTTGGAGTCCGGCGTCGCCGCCTGGGCCAGCAGCCGCCGGAACACGAGCTCCTCGCCGAACACCGACGCGGTCTCCGCGAGGGTGAGCGGCGTGTGCTGCTCGAGGATGCCGCGGGGACGGGCCAGTGACGCGTGCACGCCGTGCCCGAGCTCGTGCGCGAGCGTGAGGACGTCGCGCCGCCGCGACGTGTAGTTCAGGAGGACGTACGGGTGCTCGCTCGGCACCGCGTAGGCGCAGAACGCGCCGCCGCGCTTGCCCGGGCGGACCGGCGCATCGATGAAGTTGCCCGTGAAGAAGGAGCGGGCTGCGTCGCCGAGCTCGGACGAGAAGTCGTCGTAGGAGTCCAGGACGAGCTCGCGGGCCTCGTCCCACTCGACGGTCTCCTCGTCGGCGCTCACGGCGGCCATGCGGTCGTAGTCGCGGAGGCGATCGACCCCGAGAAGCTGCGCCTTCAGCCGGTACCAGCGGCGGGGGAGCTCGTAGCGGTTGCGTACCGCCTCGACGAGGGCGGCGACCGATTCGTCGCTGGCCTCGTTGGCGAGGTTGCGCGAGGCGAGCCAGTTCGGGTAGTGGCGCAGCCGGTCGTCGGTGGCCTTGTCGGCCATGAGCGTGTTGAAGATGTACGCGCGCGTCCGCAGGCCCGGCTGCAGCGACGCGGTGACGCCCTCGGCCGCAGTGCGGCGCGCCACGGCGTCGGGGGAGAGCAGGCGCGAGAGCGCGACGTCCAGCGCGACCGGCGTCTCCTCGTCGGGCAGCGTGACCTCGAGCGCGGAGACCTGCTCGGAGAACAGGCGCGACCAGGCGCCCGCGCCCGTCACACCCTTCTCGGTGAGGATCTTCTCCTCCGGCTCGCTGAGCAGATGCGGGCGGTAGCGGCGGGCCGCGCGCAGGAAGTGGCGCGCAGTCTCCAACCCAGTTGTCTGCAACAGCTCCTCGGCGCGGTCGTCCTCGACCGCGGCCCATTCGAGCTCGAAGAACACGAGCTGGGTCTCCAGGCGCGCGCCGCGCTCCTGCACGCGCTGCAGCAGCGCGCCGTTGGCGGGGTCCTGGGTGTCGACGGAGAAGCGCAGCGCGGCGAAGTTGCCGGCGCGGCCGGTCAGGTCGGAGAGCGCCTGCAGCTCGGTGACCGCCTCGGCGAGCTCGGCACCGTCGAGCTCGGCGACACGGCCGGCATAGCGCTCGGCGAAGATCGCGGTGCGCTCGTCGGCCTCCTCGAGAAGACGGTCGGCACCCGCTTCACCCTCCCCGCCGACAAGCGGCTCGAGGTCCCATGCGACGTCGGTGACGGACATCCCGGGCACGATATCCGGCGGCCGCACCGGCGCGGGATCGGGTCGACTGCCGTACGGCCGAGGGGACAGACGTCACGTCAGCCACCGCGGCGGGCGACCTCCATCTCGGAAGGGCCCCGCCCATGTTCACCGCTGTCGCCAGACGGCTGAAGGCGCTCTCGCCTCTCCAGCTCACGCTCGTCATCATCGCTGCGTTCGCGCTCGTCGGCGCCTCGACCGCGACGGCGAAGAGCCTCATCACCGGGTCCGACATCCAGGACAGGTCCATCCACGGCCGTGACATCGCCCGGTCGACGGTGACGCACGCGAACATCAAGAAGGACACCGTGCTGTCGCAGAACATCCCGGACGGCGCGGTTCAGAGCAAGGACCTGTCCCCCGGCGTCCGCTCGCGGCTCTCCAGCGGAGCGCAGGGAAGCGCGGGCAAGGACGGCGCCGCCGGTCCGGCCGGTCCCGCCGGCGCGGCGGGCGCTCCGGGCGCCTTCCTCGTGAAGGACGCCAACGGCACGGTCGCCGGCACGCTGCTCGCCGTCGGCGCGGTGAGCGGTCGGACGTACACGTTCGACTTCCGCGGTCACACGTTCGGCGCCGACGCGGAGACCGGAGCGTTGTCCATCCAACAGGAGTTCTATTACGAGAGCACCGACTGCTCGGGCACCCCGCACGTCACCAGCCAGGTCTACCCCGGCCAGACGGCGGTCAGCACCGAGAACCCTGCGGGTCCCGGCCCCTACACCTACGGCGATCGGGTGTCGCCGCCCACAATGCACTCGTACGGGTCCTACGGCATGGGCATAAGCGTGTGTGGCAGCTACACGTTCACCCCGGCATCGGCGATCGCCATGGTCGCGCTCCCTGACGGTGACGTCCCTCCGGCGCTGACGGGGCCGCTGCGCTACCCGCCCGCCGGCTGACCGAGGCGATCGGTAAGCCACGGGCAAGCCGCACGGCACGCACGGGCAAATCACGCCCGCGCGCCCGGCCTAGGGTCGCTCTCCCGCCGTGGAGGAGGAGAGCACATGCCTGTTGAGACGGTGACGTATCGCGCGGAGGTGGTCGGGTCGATGCTGCGGCCCGAGTACCTCAAGGCGGCCAGGGAGGAGCATCTCTCGGGGGCGCTGGGCGCGCGCGAGTTCAAGCGCGTCGAGGACCGGGCGGTCGACGAGGCCATCGCCGTGCAGGAGGAGTCGGGCGTCGACGTCGTCAGCGACGGCGAGCTGCGTCGCTTCGGCTTCATCGGGTCGCTGATCGAGATCGTCGAGGGCATCGGCCCGGCGGCCGGGGCGCTGACGGAGTGGCACCGCGACTCAGGCGAGACGGAGGACTACCAGGCCGAGTTCGCGGTCCTCGACCGCCTGCGGCGCGTGCGCTCGCTGGCGGTGGAGGAGTACGTGTACGCCCGGTCGCGGACCGAGCTGCCCGTCAAGGTGACGCTGCCGAGCCCGCTGATGCTGGGGTACTTCTGGTCGCCGGAGCACACGCCTCGTGTCTACGACGACGTCTTCGCGCTCATCGACGACGGCGCGCGCATCCTGCGCGAGGAGATCGCCGAGCTCGTGCGGCTCGGGTGCCCGTACATCCAGATCGACGCCCCTGAGCTCGCGGTCTGGGACACGGGGGAGGAGTACGCGGCGCGGTTCGCCGAGCTCAGCGGCCTGCCGGTCGGGGAGATGGTCCGCCGCTCGCCGCAGATCCTGGACGCGCTCGTGGAGGGCTTCGCGGACACCACGTTCGGCCTGCATCTCTGCCGCGGCAACAACGAGGGCCGCTGGCAGGCGGCCGGCGGCTACGAGCGCCTGGCCAAGGACGTCTTCGAGGGCACCCGCAACTACGACACCTTCCTGCTCGAGTACGACGACGAGCGGGCCGGGTCCTTCGAGGCGCTCGCCGACCTGCCGAAGGACAAGACGGTCGTCCTCGGTCTCGTGACGACGAAGGCGTCGCGGATGGAGACACCGGAGGAGATCCGCGGCCGGATCGACGCCGCCGCGGCGCACTTCCCGCTCGAGCAGCTCGCGCTGTCGACCCAGTGCGGCTTCGCGTCGATGGCGCCCGGCAACCCGGCGATGAACGCCGAGCTCCAGCTGGCCAAGTTGCGACTCGTCGCGCAGGTTGCGCGCGACGTCTGGGGAGGGTGACGATGTCCGTGCTCGGGGGCCGCAGAACCGCGGCGATGGTGACCAGCGCACTGCTCGCGGTCGGTCTCGCGGCATGCGGGAGCGACGACTCGGGCGGCGGCTCGTCGTCGGGCGCGCTCGACGGGCGCGACCGCGGCGGAGAGCAGCACCACGAAGGCGGGTGACACGACGCAGGGTGCCGGGGTCGTCGACTTCCTGAAGTACACCGGGGGCAAGGCGGGTGCCGCGGACTCCAGCAAGTCGCCGATCGTCATCGGCTGGGTCAACCAGCAGGGCGGCCCGGCGGACGTCGGACCCGGCGCCACGAAGGGCGCCCAGATGGCCGTGAAGTACGTCAACGAGGAGGCCGGCGGCGTCGGCGGCCATCCGATCGCGCTGCGCACCTGCTTCACCTCGACGTCGGAGGAGCAGGGTCAGACCTGCGGGCAGAAGATGGCCAACGACAAGGACATCTCGATCGTCAACGTGGGCGCCGTCGCGATCGGCGCGCAGTCGCTGGACTCCACCGTCAGCGCGTCCAAGCCGATGGTGTACGGGGTCGCCATCGGCGCCTCCAACGCGAAGAACAAGACGGGCTTCGCGCTCTTCGGCAACGGCGTGTCGGTGTCGGCGCCGTTCGGGACGTTCGTCAGCGAGGTGCTGCACGCGAAGTCGACGGCCGTCGTCTGGCCGGAGCTTCCCGGGATCAACGAGGCCTCGCAGGCGATCGTCGCGAGCTCCAAGGCCGCCGGGCTGGAGACCAAGCAGGTGAGCTGGAACCCGAACGCGACCGACCTGGTCGGGCCGCTCACCGCGGCGGGCGCGCAGACGGCGGACGTCATCCAGGCCAACACGGACCCCAAGGGCTGCGTGAACCTGGCCAAGGCGCTCGAGAGCCTGAAGATCGACACGCCGGTCGTCTCCGAGCCGCTGTGCCTGAACCCGGACGTCGCCAAGACGCTCGGCGACACGCCGCAGTGGTATTACGGGATCGCGTCCTCACTCGCGGTGGACACCACCGACCCGGCCGTCTCGGCGTACCTGAAGGTCGCCCAGAAGTACGGGCTGGGCACCGCGAGCGGCGACAACTGGATCCCCGTCGCGTTCTCCCAGATCATGACCACGGTCCAGTGGATGAACAAGCTCGGCGCGGACGCGATCACGCCTGACGCGCTCATCGAACAGGGCAGGGCGTTCAAGGGCCCGCTGCTGTGGGGGCCGCCGACGATCGAATGCGGCAAGTACCCGGACATGCCCTCCGTCTGCAACGACCAGACGAAGTTCTACAAGTACGAGGGGAAGGGGAAGCTGACCGTCGCCAGCGGTTGGCTCGGCCCGCCGAAGTGATCCGCGCCGGGCGGGGCCGCCTCGGCGGCCCCGCGCCGCGCCTCGCTGGGCGACTCGCCGTAGGTGGCACGGAACGCCCGGCTGAAGTGCGCCGCGCTGACGAACCCCCAGCGCGTCGCGATCCGCGCGATCGGCTCGTCGGCGCACGCCGGGTCGAGGAGGTCGCGCCGGCACCGTTCCAGCCGGCGCGCCCGGATGGTGCCGCGGACCGTCGACCCCTCGGCGGCCAGGAGCCTGTGCAGGTAGCCACGTGAGATCGGCATCGCGTCGGCGATGGATGGGACGTCCAGGCCCGGGTCGCCGAGGTTGGCGTCGATGTACGCGGAGATCTCGCGGCGCAGGCCGTCCGTGCCGCGCGGACACTGCGCGCCCCGTTCGTCCTTCTCTGCGTACAGCGCGTGGATCAGCTCGACGGTGCTGCGCGCGATCAGCGATCGGGTTCGCGCGCCGACGAGCTCGTCATCGCCGCTGTCGAACAGCTCGGTGAGGTGGTTGCGGGCGATCCGCCCGACGCCGGCCGTGCTCTCCAGCGCTTCGGCGGTCGAGCCGGCGATCCTCTGCGTGAGCAGCCTGGCGGGGCAGACGACGATCAGTGCCTCGAACGGCTCGAGCCCCTCGATGGCGTACGGGCGCGAGGACTGCCAGGCGACGAGCTGACCCGGCAGGGCGACCGCGGACCGATCGTCCTGCTCCACGGCACAGCTGCCGCGTAGCTGCAGCATGAGATGGAAGAGCCCGGGATCCGCTGTGCGGATCGTCGCCTGGGTGCGCTCGGCGACGTGCGCCTCCGCGCTGATGCGCTGCATGTAGATCGGTCCGACCGCGAGCCGCTGCATGACGACGGAGAAGGGCCGGTCGGTGTCGCGGCGGACCGCGAGGGGCTCGCGGTCCTGCGCGAGGATTCGCGTCCAGATGCGAAAGCCCTCTTGCGGGCTAACGCTCGACGTGTCCACGATCAGCGGCATCGAATGCCGCCGGCTCGTACTGCGCCAGACGGACCCATGTGCCGACGCTAACAAACCCCCTAGACTGAGGTTCGTAGGACACACCAGGGGACGACAGGCTTCGACGTGGTCGATTCGCCGGTGTGGCAGCGAGCCGAGGTCCCGGGAGGCCTCGTAAAACACCCGGGAAAACCATACGTGCGGACTCTCACGAGTACGCCCTCGCCGCTTAGCACCTAGCTAAGGCAGTGAGGTCTGGGCCCCCGCCTGCCGGCCGCGGGGTCAGCCTGGATCAGATATGCCGGCTCACCCGGGGAGGTCCGCTCCCGCCGATCCGGGGACATCTCAGGGAGCTGGCCCCACGCAACCCCGCCGGCGAGGCGAGCGTGAGGTGAGATCAGAGCGCCGGATACGCTCGTAGACGTCACATCAGGTGCGACCGCGGACGTGGGTTCGATTCCCACCGTCTCCATCGGCGTAGATGTCCGCGAGGATCGATCCTCGCGGACTCCGGAAAAAGGGACTTCGCGCCTCCCCGACGGTGCTACGTCGCTCGCGCGTCTGCGCCCCACGCTGATGCCGTGGAGGGCCCCGCGCGTCCCGGGGCCCTGCGGTGCGCATCGCGCGGCGTCTCGTTCCCGATCGGGCCTCGGAGCTGATGTAGGTTCGCGCCGTGCGCGACTACCAGCCGCAGGCTGAGAAGAGCCGGCTCGACAAGCTCCTGCAGTCCTTCGCCCAGACCCGGTTCGGCGGCGTGCTGTACCTCAGGGTGTTCCCGGTGATCGACCGGCGGCTCATCCCCCTGACGCGCGGGAGGTTGTCGACGGGGCTGGGGCAGCCGATCGTGCTCCTGCACGTCCGCGGCGCGCGAACCGGCCTCGAGCGCACGGTTCCGCTCCTCGCGACGAAGACGGGCGAGACGATCCTGCTGGTCGCCTCGAAGGCCGGTTCGCCGCACGATCCGGCGTGGCTGCACAACGTCCGCGCGAACCGGGACGTGGATGTGACGATCGAAGGGCATCGGCGACCGATGCGTGCCGAGATCGCAACGGGCGCGGATCGTGATCGGTTCTGGGACGTGGTGTGCGACAACTACAGCGGCTACGCGACGTATCAACGTCGCGCGGGGCACCGCCTCATTCCCGTGGTGGCGCTCACGCCGAGGTGACCGCGAGGCAGTCGAGCCTCGTTCGTGACAGATGCCCGCAACTTCCAGCGGACGGTTGGTTCTTGACGGCGTGGGTCGGATCGAGGAGGAGGCGGCGTTCGTCCGCGCGCGTCGGCGCGCGGCCAGTTCTGCAGGCGGCGTCGGTGCGGCGCTGGTCGGCCCCTGGCCGGATGGCGACGTCACATGGGGCGCCGTCGTGGTCGTCGTCGACAACGGTGTCGAAGCGATGGTCGCGGTGCGCTCGCTTACCCACGCGCCGACGGAGATCGCCAACCCGGAGCTGGTGGCGGAGATCGTGGAGGAGGCGGTCACCCGCCGCGGCGACACGCCCCTGCCGGTACTCAGCGAGCAGACCCCGGGCATCCTCCTGGAGGACTACGCCCCCGAGCTGGTCGACGCCGTGTTCCTGGCCTGATCAGCCGCGGGCGAGGTCCGGCGCGGCGCCGGTCGAGGACGCCTCGATGCGGTCGCGCCCTCGGCTCTTCGCCGTGTAGAGCGCGCGGTCGGCGCTGCGCATGAGCGTGGCGCCGTCGACCGCGTCGTCCGGGAAGCAGGCGATGCCGAAGCTCGCGGTGATCGCCCGGTCGACGCCGCGGACGGCCAGGCCCTGCATCTGGGTGCGCAGCTTCTCCGCGAGTCGGACGGCCCCGGTGCGGTCCGTGTCGGGGAGGAAGATCACGAACTCCTCGCCGCCGTTGCGTCCCGCGAAGTCCCCTGCACGCAGGACATCGCGCAGACGGGTGCCGAACGCCGCGAGCACCTCGTCGCCGCGATCGTGGCCGTAGGTGTCGTTGATGTTCTTGAAGTGGTCGAGGTCGAGGAGGATCACCGACAGCGGGTCGAAGCTGCGCCCGGCCTGCGCGAGCATCCGCAGCAGGTTGTCGTCGACCGCGCGCCGGTTGGGCAGCCCGGTCAGGGCGTCGGTCGCCGCGCGTGTCTCGGCGATCGCGAGGTTGCGGAGGTTGGCCAGCGCCGGCGAGGCCTGGGTCACCGAGGTCTCGATGCGCTCACGGTCCTGCGGCGACAGCGACGCGGGATGCTCGACGAGCGTGGCACCGATGACCTCCCCGCCGACGAGGAGCGGCTGGCACGTGGTGTCGGATGGCGAGACGCCGCACAGCTCGCACCAGAGGACCTCCTCGCCGGTCTGCCCCTGGCTGAAGGACCGGCTGAGCCGCACCGCCATGCACGAGCGCGGACGGGCCTCGAGGAGTGCCTCGCCGAGCGGTGAGCCCTCGGTGAGCTGCGTGCTGGCCTCGAGCCGGTCGGCGCTGTTGTTGCGGTTGAGCACGGTGATCGTCGACCCCGGGATGGTGCGCTCGAGGTGCGTCTTGAGCAGCCGGTGCGCCTCGGCCTGGCCGTCCGACGCCTGGATCGCCTCGCCGAAGCGCGCCTGGAGCTGGCGCTGTGTGGCGGCGCGGCGCTCCCGGGAGCGTGCGCGGTACCCCGCGACCACGGCGGCGGAGCCGAAGAGCAGGCTGAGGGCCAGGATGAGCGCGGGCGGGACCCACGAGGCCTCGCGATCCTCCGCGGCGCCCATCACCGCCTGACGCGCCTGGAGACGCTCGTTCGCCGCGATCATCTCGTCGACGAGGGCGTGGCGGCCGACCGTCTGCTCCCGGAGGGCGGCGCGTGCGTGAGCCGGATCCCCGAGTGCGCGCTCGACGAGGGCCGACCACCGCGCGAAGACCCGGCGGTGCTCGGCGACGGCGGCGGACTCCTGGGCGTCGTCGCTCGCGGCGGTCGCGGCGAGGGTGAGGCCGCGGTTGACCCGGGCCGTGGCGCTGCGGAAGTCGTCGAGGGCCTCGGGGTTGCCGCTCACCGCGTAGGTGACCAGGGCCGCGTCGCTACGGCTCGTGTCCGACAGGACAGCGCTGGCGACCGCGGTCTCGTGGGCGTGCAGCTGCGCCGCCTCCCGCTGGGCGTGGGACGCGTAGAGCACGCTCGCCGCCATGGCGAGGACTGCGATCAGGGTCAGGACGACGCGTTGCACTCCCCGTGGTGGTCGGCTCGGGCGCGCGGAGCTTGAGCCGCGTGGCGCTCACTGGACGTCGAGCGCCACTGCGATCGCGATCGCGGAGCGCTCCTGCGCCGCGTACGTGGCGCGCAGGATCGGCACGACGTCGGGACCGTCGGCGCTCGCCGGCGGTGGGTGCGCTGCCAGCAGCGCCCGTACCTCGGCGCCCAGCGCCTCGCCGCCGACGGCGTCGGCGAGCCCGACGAGCGCGTCGGCGCGGACCCGCGCGCCGTCGACGAACGAGCCGATCACCGTCTCTCGGGCCAGCGGAGCACGCCCGAAGACGCGCGCGTGCATGACCGCGGGGTTCACCGCGTGGGGGCGCACGAGCGCCCGGCGCTCGGCCACGGAGAGCCCCGCGGCCGCGGCGAGGTGGTCGATCGCCCGGGTGACACCCTGGGCGTCCACGGGCAGCGACGCCTGCAGCTCGGGCGTCAGGACGGCCAGCAGCGCGACGTGCTCGTCGGCTGCCTCGGTCAGCAGCTCCTCGACGCGGGCGCGGTGCGTCACGGCCATGCGAGGACGGTAGGCCGCCGGCGCCGCGGATCGCGGCGCCGGCGGACGGCGGTCAGAACCGGCGCCGCACGGTGAAGCTGAACGTCGCCGGTGTGCGGTCGACGGTCGTGCCCTTCACGGCCTTCACCGAGAACTTGTGCGACCCGCGTCGCACGCTGTAGGTCGTCGGCGACGAGCACGACGAGTACTCGCGGTCGTCGAGCTTGCAGCGGTAACGCGCGCCCTGCTTGTTGGACCCGAACCTGAACGTGACCGATGCCCGGCGCCGGGAGGTCCTGATCGTGCTGTTGGGATGCGATCGGATGAAGGTGTTCAGCGACGAGCCGCCGCCACCCCCACCGGTGCTGCCCCCGGTCCCGCCGCCGCCCGTGCTGCCGCCGCCGCCCGTGCTGCCGCCGCCGCCCGTGCTGCCGCCGCCGCCGGAGCTGGGAAGCGTGTACGTGATGACGACGGACGCAGGCGCCGTCGCGCCGTAGGAGATCGACGTGTTGGTGACGAGCGAGTTGACGACGAAGCTGCCTCCGCCTCCACCGCCGCCTCCGCTGGAGCCGCCACCGCTGCCGGTGACGCCGCCGCCGCCGCCGAAGGCGCCGCCCCCGCCGCCGCCGCCCGCGCCCGCTGCAACCAGGTTCGCGCTCGCCTGGCCCGCGCCGCCGACGCCCTGGGCGCCGTTGCCACCCGGTGCGGTCGGGAAGCCGTTCGCGCCGCCGGTGCCCGGTGCGACGCCGCCGCCAGCGGCTCCTGTCTGGTCGGAGCCGCCGCCGGCGCCACCGAGGGGACCGCCGCCGCTGCCGCCGCCACCCGATGCGGCGAGCAGGCGCGAGTCCAGCGACGCGGAGCCCACCGCGCGCGGCGTGAGCCGGATGTCGGTCGCCCCACCGCCACCGCCGCCGCCGCGGCCGATCGTGGCGTCGCCCGAGTTCCCGCCGGCTCCTCCGCCGTTGAACCCGCCGGCGCCACCGACCCCGAGGGTGCCGTTGCGTCCGGTACCGCCGACCTCGATGTAGAGCAGCTGCAGCGGGCTGACCTGCAGGGTGCCGGTGGAGCGCGCGCCGCCGCCGCCGGCTGCGGAGGTGCCCGCGCCCGTCCCGCCGCGCGCCCCGGTCGCGACGACCTGGATCGAGGTCACGCCGGCCGGGACGCGGAACGTCTGCTCCGCCCCCGTGGACTGGAAGGCCGCCGTCTCGGCCTGCGCGACGCCGGTCGCACCGCCGGCCAACGCGAGGCCGAGTGCGACCGAGAGGAGCGCCGGCCGATGCGGGCGCGACATCCGTTGTTCTCTCACAGGATCCTTCCTTGGTGGGCCGGCGGACCGCGCGACTCTACGCCGGATCTTGGAGTGTCGTGTGAAAGTTGTCTTCGGGCAGACTCCCGCGCATGTCACGTGTGCACAGCGAGATGCTGCTGGTCGGCAGCCTGCCGGTCGGCTCCACCGAGGAAGCCTTCCGGTCCGGCGCCGAGCTGTTCGGGGACATGGTGTTCGCCCTCCCCGACGGCGAGACGGGCCCGCGCACCGCATGGGTCAGCTACGAGCGCGAGGGGTTGGTCCGCCAGAACCCCGGCGTGAAGGTCGTCAAGGAGACCGAGTCCCCGACCGGCTTCCCGCGCCACGCGTACGAGACGCCGATCTTCGGCGTCCGCGAGGGGGTCACCGAGCTGCACTGGGACTCCTGGCCGCGCATCGACGACGCGATCGCGTCATACGGGGAGTTCCGCCGGCTGCGCGACGAGGGCGCGATCCCCGAGCACCTGCGCTTCCAGGTCGGCCTGCCGTTCCCCTCGAGCGCGCTGAACGCGTTCAAGGACGACTTCGCCGCCGACTACCCCATCGCCGAGCGCGCGTTCGTGGATCTCGTGGGCCGCGAGATCGACCGGCTCACGACCGCGATCCCGCACGAGGACCTCGCCATCCAGTGGGACCTCGCCTACGAGGTCCAGGACATCGAGGGCGTCCTGGCCTGGACCTCGGACGGCGCATGGGAGCGCTACACCGGCCCGGTCTCCAGCCTCACCGGGCAGATCCCGGAGGACGTGCTCGTCGGCTACCACCTCTGCTACGGGACGTTCCCCGAGTGGCCGATGTACGAGGCGCAGGACTACAGCGTGCTGGTGCGGATGGCCAACCACGCGGTCGCGCACTCCGGCCGGCCGGTCGACTGGCTCCACATGGCGGGCCCGCGCTACCTGCGCAGCGAGGACGACCGCTTCTTCCGCCCGCTGACCGACCTCGACGTCGGCGACACGCGTGTCTTCCTGGGCATCGTCCTACCGCTCGACGGCATCCCGGGCCTGCGACGACGCCATGTGACGGCATCGAAGTACCTGGACGACTTCGGCGTGGCGATGTACTGCGGCTTCGGCCGCCAGCCGGGCACGGACGGGCGCCAGACGATGCGCGACCACCGCGAGACGGTGCGCTCCGTCCTCGACTGAGGCCGTCGTCAGGCCAGCTGACGCACGACGGCCGTCTCGAGACGGCCGTCGTCTTCGGCGACTGCCTCGATCCGCACGCTGCTGCGGTCGCCGTCGAGCGTGAGCGTCCCGATCTGGTTCGCGAAGCGGGGACGCTCGACCACGCGCCAGTCGATCGGGAGGGGCGGGACGCCGGCGGTCCGCGCGAGCATGCGCGCGAGTCGCTCCCCGAGCCCGGAGTGCCCGAGGGCGAGGATCCGCAGCTCGTGCGGGGCGAGCTCCTTGCGGAACGCCGAGCAGACCGCCTGCCAGACCGGCGCGCGCGGTTCCGAGGTCTCCCGGAAGCCGAGCTCGGCGAGGTAGCAGTGGTGCACGTCGCCCGAGAGCATCACGATCGATGCCGGCCTCTCGCCCGTCCGGCCGTGCGCGACGTCGTCGAGGAGCTGCGTCAGCCGGCGGAACGTGTGGCCGAACGACGCCCAGTGGTCCATCACCGCGACCCGGCGCAGCTTCTCGCCCAGCGCCGTCCCCACGCGTCCCCACGCGCCGTCGGTGAGCGCCTCGTCGAACGCCTCGACGTGGTGCATCCCCGGCGCGAGGAGGAACGGCACGGAGCTCGCGAGCAGCAGATGGCGGGCCGGGCGGCTCGCCTGCTCGCGGATCCACTCCCACTCCTCGTCGCGGATGAGGCGCCGGCGTCCCGGGGTCACGTCCCTGCCCGCCCGCGAGTCGATGACCACGAGACGCGCCTCGCCGACGGTCCGCGCGAAGCTCCACCTGCTGTGGCCGGTCTGGCGGCCCTCGGTGTCCATCCGTGCAGCCAGGAGCTCCCCGGCGTCGTCTGCCTCCCGCACCGCGTCGAGCAGCGCCCCCTCGCTCAGATCGGCGGGCGAGAGGTTGCCCAGGTGCTGGAACACCCAGTAGGCCACGAGGCCCGCACGGATGTGGCGGTCGAACCACGGCTCGGCGTTCATCTCGTCGAGCCAGGGCTGCGAGATGCGCCACTCGGCGTGGATCTCGTGATCGTCGAAGACCATGGTCACCGCGACGGTGGAGAACAGCCACCTGATGGCCGGATCCGACCAGGCCTCCGCGTAGGCCATCGCGTACTCGCCGAAGTCCGCCAGCTCGTCCGGCGGAGCGTCGGCCGGGCGCTCGCGGGCGGCGAACCTCGCACGCAGCGCCGGCGACGGCTCGTCCGCGTAGATCTGGTCACCGAGCATGAGCAGCATGTCCGGGCACGCCGCCGCGCCGCCGGCGTCGGCGAGCCGCAGCGCACACGCGCGCAGCGCGTCGACGCCCTGGCCGTCCGGGTGCTCGCTCGAGCGCAGGACGTAGGGGGCCTCGTGCGGCCGGGTGATGCGGCAGGACCCGAACAGCACGTCGGCGCGGCGGTGAGGATCCGCGTAGCGGATCGTGCTGGCCGGGAAGCCGGAGTCCTCCTGCGGCCACACGGTCTGCCCGTCGAGGCGCACCTCGTACGGCACGTCGCCGTCCTGCGCGCTCCCCGCGACCGCGACCAGCGCGAAATGGAGGCCCTCGACGCACCACGTCCGCTCGCGTGCACCGAGGATCTCCACCTCGCACGGGACATCCGTCTGGACCCAGACGGTCGCGACGCTGTCGTCGACGTAGCGCAGCATCGGGCCAAGGACGAGATTCGGCATCGGGGCACCGTAGTGGCGGTGCGGAGTGCATGCCGCCTGGTCCGGTTCCTCACGACCTCGGCGAGTTGGGCGGCACGAGCAGGGCTGTGCAGCCGCCAGCACCCGTCGTACTGCCAGATCGGCCGCTGGGCGGGCGTCGCCGTGACGGGCTGATGGACGTCGTCGTGGTGGCACCCGGCACGGAGCCGCGACACCCGGCAACGCAGTCCGCGTGGATCAGCGCTGCGACGGGGTAGATGCCCGCTGTGGCCGATCCCTTCGCCTCGCTCACAAACCAGGAGCGGAGCCTCCTGCGCCCGCAGTCACGCCCGGATTGGGTCGAGCCGATGAAGGCGGTGCGCACCGACGAGCGCTTCAGCCGCGACGACTGGGTCTACGAGCGCAAGTTCGACGGCATCCGCTGCCTGGCGTTCAAGGCAGACCAGCAGGTGAGGCTGAGATCCCGCAACGACCTCAGCCTCAACGGCCGCTTCCCCGAGATCGCCGCGGCACTGGAGGCCGATCCCGTCCGCGACGTCGTCCTCGACGGAGAGGTCGTGGCGTTCGCGGGCTCGCAGACGAGCTTCGAGCGACTGCAGCAGCGCGGCGAGCACCCTGTGCGCGTCTTCCACTACGTGTTCGACGTGCTGCACCTCGCCGGCCACGACACGACCGCCCTGCCGCTCCGTACCCGCAAGCGTCTCCTGCGCCACCTGCGGCTCGACGACCCCATCCGCCTGGCGACCCACCGCAACCGCGACGGCGAGGCGTTCTACCGCTACGCGTGCGAGCACGGTTGGGAGGGGCTGATCGCCAAGCGCGCCGACGCCCCGTACACGCACGGGCGCTCGCGCGACTGGCTCAAGTTCAAGTGCTCGGCCGAGCAGGAGCTCGTCGTCGGCGGCTGGACGGCGCCACGCGGCAGCAGGACCGACCTCGGCGCGCTGCTGCTGGGCTACTACGACGGCGACCGGCTGCGCTACGCGGGCAAGGTGGGGACCGGCTTCACCCAGGCCACGCTGCGCGACCTCGCGTCGCGCCTGGCGCCGTTGCGCCGCGAGCGCTCGCCGTTCGCGGACGAGCTGCGGATGAAGGACGCGACGTGGGTCGAGCCGGAGCTCGTCGCGCAGGTCGGCTTCTCGGAGTGGACGCGCGACGGGCGCCTGCGCCACCCTCGCTTCCTCGGCCTGCGCGACGACAAGGCGGCGGGGGAGGTCGTCCGCGAATGAGCGAGACCGTGAAGGCGGGGCGCCGCGCGATCGCGATCAGCAGCCCCGACCGCGTCGTGTTCGGCGACGCCGGTCTCACGAAGCTCGACCTCGCCCGCTACTACGCGGACGTCGCCGAGGTCATGGTGCCGCACGTCCGCGACCGCCCGCTGGCGCTGCACACGTTCCCCAAGGGCGTCGCCGGAGAGGGCTACTTCGCCAAGAACGAGCCGCGCCACTTCCCGCGTTGGATCGCCACCGTCGACGTCCCCAAGCGTGAGGGCGGCACGATCCGACAGGTGCTCGCCAACGAGCCGGGGACGCTCGTCTACCTCGCGGGCCAGAACGCGATCGCTCTGCACGTCTGGACGAGTCGCGCCGATCGCCTCGAGCGCCCCGACCGCCTCGTCTTCGACCTGGACCCGTCGGTGCAGGACTTCGCCGAGGTGCGTGCCGCGGCGCGCCAGACGGGTGCCCTGCTGCGCGACATCGGCCTGGTCCCGTACACGATGACGACGGGCTCGCGTGGGCTCCACGTCGTCGCGCCGTTGCAGCGCAGGGCCGACTACGGCGAGGTGCACGACGTCGGCAGGGCCGTCGCCGAGCGCCTGGCGTCCGAGCACCCCGACCGGCTCACGAACGAGTTCCGCCGCGAGAAGCGCGGGGATCGCATCTACCTCGACATGAACCGCAACGCCTACGGCCAGCACGCGATCGCGCCCTACTCCGCACGCGCGCTGCCCGGCGCGCCGGTGGCGACCCCGCTGGAGTGGGACGAGCTGGACGACCCGAGGCTCGACCCTCAGGGCTGGTCGATCGCCACGGTGCTGTCGCGGCTGCGGGAGCGCGGCGGGGACCCGTGGGCGGGGATCGCGCGCGACGCCCGTGCACTGGGTGGCCCGCGCAGGGCGCTGGCCTGACCACGGTTGCGCAGTCCGTGCCCCGTCGGGGAGAGTGTTCCCCGATGCGGTCGATCGTCCTCATGCTGGTGACGTCGGCCGTGCTCGCGGTCGGTGCGTCGCCGGCGGCGGCGATCAGCGTCACGTGGGGCGGAGACACGACGCTCGGGTCCTCCTACGGGCTGCCGCCCGACCGAGGCTGGCCCCAGTTGGCGCCCGTCGCCGACGTCCTGCGCAAGGCCGATCTCGCGGCCGTCAACTACGAGGGGACCTTCGCGCCCGGCGGCGCGTCCAAGTGCGCGGGCGTGAAGGGGGACGACCGGCAGACGTGCTTCGCCTTCCAGGCGCCGGCGGCCAATGCGGCGACGCTGCGGCGCGCCGGCGTCGACGTCGTGAACCTCGCCAACAACCACGCGTTCGACTTCGGCCCGCTGGGCTACGGCGGCACGCGCCGCGCGCTGAGCGCATCGCGCGTCGCGTTCACCGGCGCACCGGGTGAGATCCGCGCTGCGACCGTCGCCGGCCGCCGGGTTGCGATGCTCGGCTTCGCGTCCTACCGCTGGAGCTCGCCGATCAACGATCCGGCACGGGTCGCGGCGTTCGTCGCCGAGGCAGCCGCCAAGGCGGACATCGTGATCGTGTTCTTCCACGGCGGCGCGGAGGGCTCCGACAAGCAGCACGTCCCCTACGGCCACGAGCAGGCCTACGGCGAGGATCGCGGCAACCTCCGGGAGTTCACGCACGTCGCCGTCGACGCGGGCGCCGACCTCGTCCTTGGCTCGGGGCCGCACGTGCTGCGCGGGATGGAGCGCTACCGCGATCGCCTCATCGCCTACTCGCTGGGCAACCTCGCGGGCTGGAGGAACTTCGGCACCGGCGGCGCGAGCGCCCTCAGCGCACTGCTGACCGTGCAGCTGTCGCCACGGGGGATGCTCACGGGCGGCTCGGTCACGTCGCTGCGCCTCGACCGGACCGGCGTCCCGCACCGCGATCCGACGCACGCGGCCGAGGCGATGATGCGCCGCCTCAGCGCCGGCGATTTCGGGCGCAGAGCCGTCTGGTTCGCGCGCGGCCGGCCGCGCTCCTGAGGCGAGCGGGGACGAATCACCCCGATTGGGTGAGGCGCGCAGACCCGTCGCACCGCGACCGTGGATAGCCCCGTAGAAGCGACAAGGAGGAACGACGTGAGCGATCTCATCGCCATCGCCTATCCCGATCTGGACACTGCCCGCCAGGTCGTCAGCAACCTCGGCGAGGCTCAGAAGGCACATCTGATCTCGCTGGAGGACGCGGTCATCGTCGAGCGTCAGCTCGACGGCAAGGTCAAGCTGCACCAGCCGTCCTCGGCTGGTCTCGGCGCGGCGGGCGGCGCCCTGTGGGGCGGTCTCATCGGGCTGATCTTCTTCGTCCCGCTCTTCGGCCTCGCCCTCGGCGCGGCCACCGGCGCTGCCGCCGGGCATTTCACGGACACCGGTGTGGACGACGAGTTCATGAAGAAGCTCGGCGCCGAGCTGGGCGAGGGCAAGGCCGCCGTGGTCCTGCTCGTCCGCGAGGTGAGCACCGACAAGGTCCTGCCCCAGATCAAGATCCCCGGCACGGTCATCCAGACGTCGCTGAGCGACGACGACGAGGCGCACCTTCAGGCCGCCCTCGACGCCGCGAAGGCGCCCGCCGCCTGAGCGCTACTCCACGAGCACGGCGTGCTCTGCCGTCGCCGCCTGCGCAACAGGCGTGGCGGCGGAGCCCCGCTGCATCAGGGCCAGGACCATCGCGGGCACCCAGGCCAGCGCGAGCAGAACGACCGCCCAGAAGAACGTGGCCGCGAACGCGTCGGAGAGCGGCCCCGCCACAGCGGCGCGCTGCGCCGGGTTCAGCGCATTCAGTGCCTCGAAGCCGCTCCCGCCGCTCGGCGTCCCGCCCGCCAGCCGGGACGTGACCTGGGACGTCAGGATCACCGCCAGGATCGCCGTGCCGATCGAGGCGCCGGACTGTCGGATGATGTTCATGGCGGTGCTCGTCCGCGCGATCGCCTGCGGCGGCACGGCCTGCATCGCGGCCGTCATCGTCGGCATCATCGACAGGCCCATCCCAAGGCCGAGGACGAAGCTGAACCCGCACAGGAGCACGAACGACGTGGTCGCCGACACGAACGCGAACGGCAGCATCCCGATCACGGCGAGCGGCAGGCCGGCGGCCGGAAGCCGGGTCGGGCCGTAGCGGTCGGTGAGCCGTCCCGCGATCGGCATGGTGATCATCGCGCCGAAGCCCTGGGGCGCCAGGAGCAGGCCCGACTGCAGGGCGCTCTGGCCGCGCACCACCTGGTAGTAGAGCGGCACGAGCAGCAGCGAGCCGAACATCGCGATCGCGAACAGCAGGAAGACGCCCGCGGCCGCGCCCGCACGCGTGTGCGTGAACGTGCGGATGTCGATGAGCGGCGCGCCGGTCGTCCACGAGTGGCGCAGGAAGGCGACGATGAGCCCCACGCCGGCGAGGATCGGCCCCCACGCCCTCACGGCGCCGACCCCGTCGCTCGAGGTCTCGGCGAGCCCGAAGATCAGCAGCGTCAGCCCAGGGGAGAGCAGCGCCATCCCAAGCCAGTCCAGCCGGTGCGTCGGCTGCGGCTGGTCGCGGTCGAGCTTGATGTACGCGAGGGTGAAGGCGACGATCCCGATCGGGACGTTGATGAAGAAGATCCAGCGCCAGGACACGTCGTCCACGAGCCAGCCGCCGAGGATCGGCCCGGCGATCGGCGCGATGAGCATGGGAACGCCGAGCACGCCCATGACGCGGCCCATGCGGGCCGGCCCGGCCTTCTTGGTCATGATCGTCATGACCGCGGGCATGATCATCCCGCCGCCGAAGCCCTGGAGGACGCGGAAGAAGATGAGCGACCCGGAGCTCCACGCGATGCCGCAGAGGATCGAGCCGCCGACGAAGAGCACGAGCGACGTCAGGTACAGCCGCTTGGTGCCGAAGCGGTCGGCCGCCCAGCCGGTGAGCGGGATGACCGCGGCGATGGCGAGGGTGTAGCCGGTGACGACCCACTGGATCGTGGTGAGGGATGCGTCGAAGTCGACCGCAAGGCGATTGATGGCGACGTTGACGACCGTGATGTCGAGGATCGACATGACGGCCCCGAGGAGCACGACGCCGGCGACGATCAGGGTGTCCCGATCAAGTGCCTCCGGCTGGTGGGGGGAGGACGATGACACCGTTCGAGACTAGCCTCGGGGCATGAGGACGGTCGCCAATCCCGCGGTCGATCCTGGCGCGCTCCCAGCCCCCTCGCAGGAGGCGCTGAGCTTCCACCGCTCGCTTCCCGGCTACGCGCCCACGCCGCTGCGCGAGCTGCCCGCGGTCGCCGCCGAGCTCGGCCTGGCGACGGTCGCCGTGAAGGACGAGTCCGATCGGCTCGGGCTGCCCGCCTTCAAGGTGCTCGGCGCCTCCTGGGCGGTCGAGCGGGCGCTGCGGGAGGCACCCGGAACGCGGACGCTGGTCGCGGCCAGCGCGGGGAACCACGGCCGCGCCGTCGCGCACGTCGCCGCGCAGCGCGGACTCGCTGCGCGCATCCACCTCCCGGCGCGGTCCTCGCCGGCCCGGCGTGCAGCGATCGCGGGGGAGGGCGCCGAGGTCGTCGTGGTCGCCGGCACCTACGAGGACGCGGTCGCCCAGGCGGCGGCCGAGGGCCGGCGCGCCGGGGTGCTGGAGATCGCCGACGTCGGCGGCTCGGGTCCCGCGCGCTGGGTGATCGACGGATACGCGACGCTGTTCGCGGAGATCGGCGCGCCGTTCGACGTCGCGCTCGTGCCGACCGGCGTCGGGTCGCTCGCCGCGGCCGCCGCGCGGTGGGGGGCGGCGACCGGGACGCGGGTCATCGCCGTCGAGCCGCAGACGGCCGGCTGCCTTGCGGCGTCGCTCGCAGCAGGCCGTCCCGCTCGCGTGGCGACGCCGGGCACGAGCATGGCCGGCCTGGACTGCGCCGAGGTCTCGGCCGCCGCCTGGCCGACGCTGCGCGCGGGGATCCACGCCACCGTGGCCGTGAGCGACGCCCAGGCCCAAGCCGCGATGCGCGAGCTTGCCGCGCACGGGCTGGCGATCGGCGAGAGCGGCGCCGCGGCGCTCGCGGCGCTGCGCGCGGCGGCGGGCGACGACGCCATCGCGGGCCGCGTGCTCCTCATCGCCACCGAGGGCCCGACCGATCCCGACGGCTACGCCGCCGTGGTCACGCGCTGACGCGCCAACTCGCGGCGCCGGAAGAACCGCGGCGGACCTGCACACGGATACGTGGGGAATCCCCGTTCTCGCACCCCGGAGGTGCAACACGTCATGAGTCCCGTCCCGCGCTTCAAGCGCTGCGGTCTGTCCCTCGTCGCGGCGCTGCTGGTCACGGCGCTGCTCCCTGCAGGAGCACTCGCGCACGGAGGTGGTGGTGGCGAGCCCTGCGCTGCGCCCGCGTCCGGCACGCCGCTGGCGGGCGGCGCGACCACGCTGACCCTGGACGCCGGCCTCGCGTCGGTCCTGACGGCCAACGGCGTGTCCGTTGCGCCCGTCGATCCTGCCTCGGCGAACGAGGACGGCTCGATCGGGTTCCCCATCACCGGCGGCTCGCTCGGTGACGTCGTCGATATCACCCACAGCGGTGGCCTGACGTTCTCGGCCGGCGCGACGACCCTGACCGCGACGGACTTCGTCGTCCAGGCCAAGGGTGCCCGCGGCGTGCTGACAGCGGCGGTCGGCGACGCCCGGGTGCCGCTGCTCAAGCTCGACCTCGCGGACGCGACGATCGGCCGCGCCGGCGCGGCGACGACCATCTCGGGCGTCCACGCTTCGCTGACCCGCCAGGCCGCGAAGGCGCTGAACCAGACGTTCTCCGTCTCGCTCTTCAAGGGCGGCGCAGCGGTCGGCACCGTGGCGGTCAAGGCGCTTCCGGGCGACATCGCGGTCACGGGCGGCGCCACGGGCCTCGCCCTCGATCCGGGCACGGCGGCGGCGCTCACCTCGCTCGGCGTGTCGGTCGCTCCGATCGGCCCGGCCACGGCGGCCGACGACGGCTCGCTGAGCTTCCCGATCACCGGCGGCACGCTGCAGCCGGCCGCGCTCACAGGGACGATCGCGCACAGCGGCGGCATCTCGCTCTCGGCCGGCGGCACCCGCGTGGACCTCAAGAGGTTCGTCATCACGCTGGGCGACACCCCGACGCTGAGCGCGAAGCTCGGCGGCCAGCGCGTCGACATCCTGACGCTCGATCTGTCGGGCCTCACCATCAAGGAGGGCGATGACGGGACGCTGGAGCTCGGCGGCGTGGTCGGCAAGCTCACGGCCGGTGCCGCGAGCGCGCTGAACGACGCCTTCGGCGTCAGCGCCTTCACCGAGGGGCTCGTGCTGGGCACGGCGACGGTGGACGCCCAGCTCGGCTAGCCGGCACACGCAACTACGTGCGATCGGCGACCACCGGGATCGCGCGTAGTTGCGGGAGTCGGTACGGCGCCGGACCGCCAGGGCCAAGCCGCCTGTCACGATCGGACGGACCGCGCAGCGCGGCGACCTAGACTCCCCGCATGTTGCGGGGTCGCGACGGGGAGCTCGCACGGATCGCCGCCGTGCTGTCCGACGGTGGCGCGCTCGTCCTGCGCGGGGAGCCCGGCAGCGGCAAGTCCGCGCTGCTCGCACAGACCGACGCCCCGCGGGTCCTGCGGGCCTCCGGCACGCGCGCGGAGGCCGGCATGCCGTTCGCCGCGCTGCAGCAGCTGCTCATGGATCTGGCGACCGACGAGACCCTGGCCCGGGCCCTCGCCGCGCAGCCGCTCGACCCGCGCGAGCGGATGGCAGCGTCCCTGGAGCTGCTGGAGCTGCTGCGGTCCGAGGCGCCACTGCTCGTGGTGGTCGACGACGCCCACCTCCTCGACGCGGCCTCCGCCGACGCCCTCGCCTTCGCCGCGCGCAGGCTCGGGGACGTCCCGATCACCATCCTGCTGGGCGCTCGTCCAGGAGGCCCCGCCTCGCTGCGCGACCTGCCCGAGCTCGAGGTGGCGCGCCTCCCGGAGGCCGTCGCGCGCGAGCTCGTCCCGGCGGAGGCCGCGTCGTACGTCCGCGACGCGATCGTCGCGCTGGCGGCCGGCAACCCGCTCGCGCTCGCAGAGCTCCCGGCGATGCTCAGCCACGCGCAGCGCACCGGCCGCGAGCCGTTGCCCGATCCGCTGCCGGTCGGGCCCCGCGTCCGCGCGCTGTACCCCGATCCTCCTCCGGACCTGCTCGTCCTCGCGGCCGTCGACGAGAGCGGCGACCCCGCGGTGCTGCGCGCGGCGGCCGAGCGCACGGGCCTGGACCCTGGGGGCATCGACGAGCTGGAGGAGGGCGGACTGCTGCCCGTCGCGCCCCTGCTGCGCGCCGCCGTCCACGGCGGCGCGACCTCGCGACGCCGCCGCGAGGCGCACCTGGCGCTCGCCCAGGTGCTCGACGACGACCGTGGCGCCTGGCACCGCGCGCTGGCCGCGGACGGGACCGACCCACCGCTCGCGGACGAGCTCGAGCGCCTCGCGCCGGCCGCGGCGCGACGCCGCGGCCACGCGAGGGCGGGCGCGATGCTCGAGCGCGCGGCGCAGCTCACCCCCGACGGCCCGGCACGAGCGCGCCGGCTCGTCGCCGCCGCCGAGGCGCAGTGGCTCGCCGGACGCACCGAGCGGGTGGGCCTCCTGCTGGCCCAGGCCGAGGCGCTGCCCGGCGACCCCGAGGGCCGGGCCGCCGCAGCGATGCTGCGCGGCAGCGCCGAGCTCGACGCGGGCTCGCCGACGGAGGCCTACGAGGTCCTGCTCGCCGGGGCGAGGCAGGCCGCCGGCGAGGACCCGATGCTCGCTCTGGACATGCTCACGCGTGCGGCCGAGGCGAGCTGGATGTCCGGCCGCATGGAGTGGATCGCCGACCTCGGCGGCCTCGCCGCGCAGGTGGCGTCAGGAGACGGCGACGAGGAGTCCTTCATGGTCGCGCTGCTTCGGGGCGTCGGCGAGCTGCTGCGCGACGAGGGGGACGGCGGCGCCGCGGAGCTGCGCGACGCGCTCGCCCTTGCGAGCACGCTGCCGCGGCCGCGGCATCAGCTGCTGGCCTGCATCGTCGCGGTCTGGCTCGGCGACGTCTCCGCCGGCCTCACCGCCACCCGGACGGCCGTCGCCCGTCTGCGCGCGTCGGGCGAGCTCGCGGAGCTGCCCTTCGCGCTGCAGCAGCTCGGGGCGTTCGAGTCGTGGGAGGGCCGGCTGGCGACGGCCGAGAGCGCCGCGGCCGAAGCGGTCGCGCTCGCGACCGAGAACCGTCAGGACACGATCGCCGCGCACGCGCTCGCGGTGCTCGCCCGCATCGAGGCGATGCAGGGCGAGGGCGACCGAAGCCGTGCGCATGCGCTGCAGTCGCTGGAGGCGTCGGTCGCGCGCGGCCTCGGCCTGCCCGCCTCGGCTGCGCTGTGGGCGCTCGGTCGCCTGGAGGTCGTGCTGGGGCGACCGGAGGACGCCCTGTCGCATCTGCTCGCAGTCGCCGCGCCTCAGGATGGGTTCGCATCGCCGATCCCGGCGCTCCTCTCGGCCCCGGATCTCGTGGAGGCAGCCGTCCGCGGCGGACGCCCGGAGCTCGCTGCGCCGTCGCTGCGCCGCTTCGAGGACTGGCAGCGCCGTACGGGGTCGGTGTGGGGCGCCGGGGTCGTCGGCCGCATGCGCGCGCTCACCGCCGAACCCGACGAGGCCGAGGAGCACTTCACGGCGGCGTTGCGCGACGCCGACCGCCAGCCGATGATCGAGGTCGCACGAACGCGCCTGCACTACGGCGAGCTGCTGCGCCGTGCGCGGCGCAAGCTCGATGCGCGCGACCAGCTGCGCGCCGCGCTGACGACCTTCGAGAGCGTCGGCGCCGAGCCGTGGGCCGAGCGCGCACGGGCCGAGCTGCGGGCCAGCGGCGAGGGGGCCACACGGCCGGCGGACGACGGCGCGCTCGCCGAGCTGACGCCCCAGGAACGCGAGATCGCGCTCCTCGTCACCG
The DNA here is from genome assembly GCA_963837655.1 of uncultured Solirubrobacterales bacterium. GTDB lineage: Bacteria > Actinomycetota > Thermoleophilia > Solirubrobacterales > Solirubrobacteraceae > CAVVSD01. The sequence goes on along the minus strand of CAWIOK010000003.1, from coordinate 35,642 downwards.
GCGGCGCGACGAACCGTGAGGTCGCCGCGCAGCTGTTCCTCAGCGTGCGGACGGTGGAGTACCACCTGCACAAGATCTACACGCGGCTGGGGATCACCTCGCGCGTCGCGCTCGCCGGCGTCGTCGGCGACGGCCGCAGAGCGGCGGCGTCACGTCTGGGGGAGCGATGAGGGTCGTCTTCGTGCATGGCGCGTGCGTCAAGGACGGGTCGTGGTGGTGGCACCGGACCGGCGAGCTGCTGGCCGAGCGGGGCGTGGCCGGCGAGGCGCCCCTCCTCCCCAGTTGTGGGGAGACGGGTCAGCCCACGGACGCGCAGGGACCTGGGCTGGCGGAGGATGTCGCCTCGGTCCGGCGGGTCCTGACCTCCAGCGATGAGCCGGCCGTCGTGGTCGCCCACAGCTACGGCGGCATCGTCACCGCGGAGGCGGCGGCGGGCGTCGACGCGGTGCGTCATCTGCTGCTCGTGTCGAGCTACCTGCCCGAGGTGGGGCAGAGCCTGTCCTCGTTCGGTGGCGAGGAGCCCGCCCCGTTCCTCGACGTCGATCCCGAGGGTGGCACGTTCACCGTCCGGCCGGAGACCCTGGCCGAGACGTTCCTGCAGGACTGCGACCGTGAGATCCAGCGACAGGCCGTCGACAGGACGGCCCGGCAGAGCCTGGCGGTCCTCACGCAGCCGGTGCAGTCAGCGGCATGGAGGCACGTGCCCTCGACCTACCTCGTCTGCGCGCAGGACCACGGCACCCCCGCGGACCGCCAGCGCGAGTTCGCCCGCCGCGCGGGCGCCGTCGTGGAGCTCGAGGCCGGCCACCACCCGTTCCTGTCGCGGCCGGCCGAGGTCCGCGACCTGGTCCTCGGGCTCTGAGGACCCTCAGTGGGTCAGCGACTGGCCCAGCCGGACGCGCCCCGTCGACCCCGAGATGACGTCGTACTGCGCCCCGATGTGGGTGCGGAACATCATCGCGTCGCGGAAGCTGCGCTGCAGCCGCGAGCCTCGCTTGGCCGCCGTGGAGCCGCCCGTCGCGAACATGAGGTCGACCGCGTTCCACGCGAGCTTGCCCGCCTGGGCGCACACGTCGCGCAGCGCCGCGTCGTGGGCGACGGTGAACGGCTCGCCGTGCTCGGCCCAGCGGTGGCACGCCGCCGTGTAGCGCTCGGCCGCGCCCAGCAGCGCGATCTCGGCGGTCTCGGTGAGGCTCGCCGCCTCGCCCACCCAGCGCTGGTAGTCGGGCGACTCGCTGCGCGGCATCGGCGGCGGGAAGCTCGTCTTGCGCTCCAGCGCGGCCTCCGTGTAGACGTCCAGCGCGCAGCGCGCGGCGCCCACCTGGGTGCAGTTCAGCTCGCCGTAGAAGAACGTCAGCGACCGCCCGACGTACTGCGGGTTGCCGTGCAGCTTGTAGCCGAGGGTCCCGCCCTCGGGCATGACGTAGTCCTTCCAGTCGTACGTCACGGCGAGGTGGTCGGGGACGAACCTGCCCTCCACGCGGATGGAGTTCGAGCCGGTGCCGCCCAGGCCGAGCGTGCGCCCACCGCCCCAGTCGTCGAGGATCTCGTACTCCGAGCGGGGGATGATCACCATGCGGCGCTCGGGCGGACCGGACGGCTGTGGCGTCAGCGCGAGCAGCAGCGCGTGCGTGGAGTAGGTCGCGCCCGAGCAGTAGTCCCACGTGCCGTCGACCTGCCAGCCGCCGTCGACGCGTGTCGCGGTGCCGCCCGGGATCGCGCGCGAGGGGATGACGACGTCGCCTTCGACCCCGAAGACCTCGGCCTGCGCCTGCTCGCTGAAGAACGCACCGATCTGGAACGCGTGGCCGGCGGCCAGGCACAGCGCCCAGCCGGTCTGCGGGTCGCCACGCCCGATCTCGATCATCACGCGGAAGTAGTCGGCGAGGTCCATCTCGTAGCCGCCGAACATCCGCGGCTGCAGCATCCGGTAGAAGCCGGCGTCGACGAACGCCCGGTGCATCTCGGGGGAGTAGCCGCCACGCTCCTCCGCCGCGTCGGCCTCCTCGTGGAGCTGCTCGCGCAGCGCGATCGCGCGCGCGACGAGCTCCTCCGTGCTGATCTCGATCGTGCTCATCCGCCACCTCCTGGCAGTGCGTCGCTCTGCGACGCACTGCCGACCGACGACGCGGTCGTCGCCACTTTCTGACCCGAGGGACGGGCCGGGTTCAGGGAGGTCGCGCCGCCGTCGATGGAGATGACCTCGCCCGTCATGAACTGCGCCTGGTCACTGAGCAGGAACGCGACGAGCTCGGCCACCTCCTGCGGTGTCCCGGCCCGTCGCTGCGGCGCGATGCGCGCGCGGTGCTCCCAGTCGCTGATGCCTCCCGCGACGCCGACCTGGTCCTTGAAGAGGCCGGTGAGCACGATGCCGGGCGCGATCGCGTTGACGCGCACGCCCATGGTCGCGCCGTGCACCGCCGCGCAGCGCGTGAGTCCGACGACCCCGTGCTTGGACGTGTGGTACGGGATGAGGTCGTCGCTGCCACGGAGGCTGCCGATCGACGCCGTCGTGACGACGTTGCCGCCGGTGCCCTGGCTGCGGAACTGGCGGAACGCCGCGCGCAGGCCGAGGAAGACGCCGGTGAGGTTCACGCCGATGACCTGCTCGAAGTCGGCCAGCGTGAGGTCCTCGAAGGGCGCGAGCGAGCCGGGGATGCCCGCGTTGAGGTGATGCAGGTCGATCCGGCCGAAGCGGTCGACCGTCGCGTCGACCGAGGCCTGGACGTCGTCCTCCTCGGAGACGTCGCCGGCCAGCCCGAGCGAGGGGCCGGGCAGCGATGCCGCGACCTCCTGCGCCGCGGCGCCGTCGCGGTCGACGACCGCCACCGAGGCGCCCTGCTCCGACAGCTGGAGCGCCGTCGCGGCGCCGATGCCGCTCGCGCCTCCGGTGATCAGCGCGACCTTCCCATCCAGACCCAGGTTCGTCATCGCGCATCATGCTGCCAGCGCGGACGGCCGCACGAATCGGTAGTTGCCACAGTTCCCGCATGCCATCCGAGCTCGCCGCGCTGCGCACCGGTTCGCGCCGGCACCGCATCGCCCTCATCGACGGTCCGAACATGTCGAACCTCGGGAGGCGCAACGCCCGCGTCTACGGGTCGATCGGCTCGCTGGCGGAGCTGCACGCCATCGTGGGCGAGCTCGCTGCGCAGCTCGGCGTCGACCTGCGGACGTTCAGCTCCAACTACGAGGGCGCGATCCTCGAGTTCCTGCACGAGAGCGCCGACGAGACCGACGGCTACATCATCAACCCGGCAGGGCTCACGCTGTTCGGCGAGGCGACCCGCCACGCGCTCGAGGAGACCGGGCGGCCCGCGATCGAGGTGCACTTCGCCAACATCAGCTCGGCCGGCGGGGCCGCCGGCCAGGGGCGCGGCCTGCCGGTCGGTGCCTGGCAGTCGCGGTTCAGCCCGTCGGTCACGGGCGTGATGCAGGGTATGCGCCAGTACAGCTACCACGCCGCGCTGATCGCCCTGACGCTCGCCCTCGACGACTCGACCTTCCTAGGAGGCTGAGACGCGTCCGGGATCGACGCAGAACTGCTGGCCGCTGCGATCCCAGCAGACGAGCCCGAGCAGCGTGCCGTCGCCGTCGACGACGGGGAGCCGGTTCGTCCCGGTGCCCTCGAGCATGTCCACGGCGTCCGTGACGGGCGCCCCCGGATCGACACGGGGCGCGTCGCCGTTCACGAAGTCGCCGATCGCGCCGTCGCCCTCGGCAGGGAGGTCGTCGCGCGTGACCGTGCCGAGGAAGCGGTCGTGGTCGGTGACGAGCAGCAGCTTCACGCGCGGGTTGGAGAACTGCTCGCGCGCCTGCGCAAGCGTCGTGTCCGCCGGCGTCGAGCGAGGCTCGAACATCATCGCGTCGCGGACCGCCGGGCCCGCGTCGGCGAGTGGGAGGTGGTCGGTCGGCATGGCCCACAGTGTCGCACGCGTCGTCTGCCATGATCGCCCCGTGATCGTCGAATGGGGTCTGCAGGAGCTGCCCGGCGTCCTGGCGCGGCTCGGAATCGAACGTCCGCTCGTCATCACGGACGAGGTCTTCGCCGATGTGCAGCTGCCGGGTGTGCAACGGCGCTTCCACGGCTCGCAGCCGCACGCGGACCTGAAGGGCGTGCGCGCGGCGCTGGAGATCGCAGGCGACGCCGATGGCCTCGTCGCGCTCGGCGGCGGCAGCGTCATCGACACCACGAAGGCCGTGTCCAAGGAGCTCGACGTTCCGATCGTGTCGGTCCCGACGACCTACGCGGGCGCGGAGTGGACGCACTGGTACGGCAACCGCGACTCGGAGACGCGCACGAAGCCCGCCGGCCTCGATGCGAGGGTCGAGGGCATCGTCTACGACGTCGACCTGACGATGGGCCTCCCGCCCGAGGCCAGCGGCGGCACCGCGCTCAACGCGCTCACGCACGCGGCCGAGGCGCTCTATGCGCCCGGGCGCTCGACCGACAGCGACGAGCAGGCACTCGCCGGGACGCGCAAGATCGCTTCCGCGCTCCCACGCGTGATGCAGGACGGCTCCGACCGCGACGCGCGGCTCGAGCTGCTGCAGGGCGCCGCGCACGCGGGGGCCGCGATGCTGGCCGGGATGGCCGCGGCGCACGGCATCGCGCAGGTGCTCGGGGGACGCTACGGCCTGCCGCACGGGACGATGAACGCCATCGCCCTGCCGCCCGTCCTGCGCTTCAACCTCCAGGACGCGGGCACCGCGCCCGCGATCCACGCATTCGCCGATGCGCTCGGCACCGATGACGCGGCCGCGCGCGTCGAGGAGCTGTCCGCGCTGTTCGGCGCGGGCCGGCTGCGCGACCACGGCGTCCCCGAGGAGGACCTGCCCGAGGTCGCGGAGCTCAGCGCCGCGCGCCCGGCGACGCAGGCGAACCCGCGGCCCGTGAGCACCGAGGACGCGCTGACGATCCTGCGCAGCGTCTGGTAGTTGCGAAGCATTGACACCGGAGGAGAAAGAGCACATGTCCCCCAACGGGCGCATCCTGACGACGCACGTCGGCAGTCTGCCGAGGCCCGACGACGTCGTCGAGCAGGTCTTCAAGGTCGACAACGGCGAGCAGGTCGATCCGGCGGAGTACGACCGCATCATCGGCGGCGCGGTCGCCGACCGCGTCCGGCACCAGGCCGACGCCGGCGTGGATCTCGTCAGCGACGGCGAGATGAGCAAGATCGGCTACGCGACCTACATCCGCCATCGGCTGAGCGGCTTCGAGCTGGGCGACGTCCCACGCGCGACGCCCGCCGACCTCGACGCGTACCCCTCGTTCCGCGACCGGTTGGCCAAGGCCGGCGCGACCGCGAAGTACAAGCGGCCGATCTGCCGCGGGCCGATCGCCTACGAGCATCGCGAGCCGCTGGAGCGCGACCTCGCGCACCTGCGCGCCGCGGTGGACGCCGCCGACGTCACCGGCGGGTTCATGAACGCGCCGTCCCCCGGGGTGATCGCGCTGTTCCAGCCCAACGAGCACTACGGCACGCTCGACGAGTACCTCGACGCGCTGGCTGACGCGATGAAGAGCGAGTACGAGGGCATCGTCAACGCCGGCTTCCAGCTGCAGATCGATGCGCCGGACCTCGCGATGGGCCGCCACATCATGTACCGCGACCAGCCTGACGAGGTGTTCGTGGAGGCGACCGAGCGCCACGTCGCCGCGATCAACCGCGCGCTGGCCGATGTCCCCGGCGACCAGGTCCGCCTGCACGTCTGCTGGGGCAACTACGAGGGACCGCACCACCTCGACATCCCGGTCGAGCGGATCATGGATCACATCCTCGCGGCGAAGCCCGCGACGATCCTGTTCGAGGCCGCCAACCCGCGTCACGCGCACGAGTGGACCGCCTGGCGCGACGCGGCGATCCCGGACGACAAGATCCTGGCCCCGGGCGTCATCTCGTCGACGACGAACTACATCGAGCACCCCGAGCTCATCGCGCAGCGGTTGCAGACGTTCGCGGCGATCGTCGGCCCCGACCGCGTCGTGGCGGGCACCGACTGCGGCTTCGGCACGTGGTCGGGCTTCGGGCCGATCGATCCGACGATCTGCTGGGCCAAGCTGCAGGCGCTGTCCGACGGCGCGGCGCTGGCGTCGAGCCGGCTGTTCTAGGTCTGGGCGATCACCGCAGGACAGAGGCGACGACGTCGCCTCCGTACAGCCGGTCGCGGTACTCGTGCACCATGCGCGCGGCCGAGAACATCGGCAGGTTGGTCCGCAGCGAGGCGCGGACGCGTGCGATCCACTCGCGCGGCAGGCCGTCGTCGCCGCGCGCGTAGAACTGCGGCCCGACCTCCTCCTCCAGCAGCCGGTACAGCTCCAGGCCGTCACGGTGGTCCTGGGCGCCGTGGTCGTCGTCGCTGTCCCCGGAGATGGCCCAGCCGTTGGAGCCGTCGTAGCCCTCGGCCCACCAGCCGTCGAGTACGGAGAGGTTCAGACCGCCGTTGGCGGCGGACTTCATCCCGCTCGTCCCGCTGGCCTCCAGCGGCGGGCGCGGGACGTTCAGCCACACGTCGCAGCCCCGGACGAGGTGCGCGGCGCTCGCGAGGTCGTAGTCGTCGAGGTAGGCGATGTGGGCCGCCGCGCGCGGGTCGTCCTTGCCGACGAACAGGTGCTGGACGAGGCGCTTGCCCTCGTCGTCACGGGGATGCGCCTTGCCTGCGATGAGCAGCTGGATGGGCCGGTCGCCCGACAGCAGGCCGTAGCTGCGGTCGCGGTCCTGGAGCAGCAGGTGCAGGCGCTTGTAGGTCGCCAGGCGACGCGCGAACCCGATCGTCAGGACGCCGGGATCCAGCGCGTCGGATGCGGCTCTCGCGTAGCTGCGCGGGTCGTCGCGGCCGAGGCGGTCGATGACTGCGCGGTCGCGTGCGTAGGCGATGAGCTCGGCGCGCTGCTGCTCGCGCACCGCCCAGATCTCGGCGTCCGGGATGGTGTCGATCGCGGCGAAGGCCTCCGGGTCCGCGGCACGGTGCAACCAGTCCGGCCCGAGGTGGCGGTCGAGCATCTGGCGCATCGGGCCACCGACCCAGGTGGGCAGGTGGACGCCGTTCGTGACATGGGTGATCGGGACGTCGTCGACGTCACGGTCGGGCCAGAGGTCGCGCCACATGCCGCGCGCGACCTCGCCGTGCCGCCGGCTGACGCCGTTCGCGGCGCGGCTCCCGCGCAGGGCGAACTGCGTGACGCCGAACGGCTCGCCGTCGTCGTCGGGGCGGGTGCGCCCGCGACGGACGAGCTCCCACGGGTCGAGCCCGAGCTCCGCCGCGATCGGTGTGAGCGCCTCGCGCACCTGATCGACCGGGTAGGTGTCGTTCCCGGCGGGCACGGGCGTGTGGGTGGTGAAGAGCGTACGGCGGCGCACCGCCTCCAGTGCCTCGTGTGCGTCCATGCCGCGGCGCACGAAGGACGCGGCCAGCTCGAGGCCGGCGAAGGCGGCGTGGCCTTCGTTGAGGTGGACGGTCGCGGGGTCGATGCCGACCGCCTCGATCGCCTTCATGCCGCCGACTCCGAGCAGGACATACTGCGCGAGGCGCACCTCCGGGTCGCCCGCATAGAGGCGCGATGTCGTCCAACGCGCGCTCAGCGCGTTCTCGGGGCGGTCGGCGTCGAGCAGGAAGAGGGGGATGCGGCCGATGTCGACGCGCCAGACCTGTGCGACGAGGTCGGTGCCGTCGATCGGGACGGTGACCGTGAGCGGGGTCCCGTCGTCGCCGGTGACCAGCGCCGCGGGAAGGCGGTCGGGGTCGGTGTCGACCCAGTACTCGTGCTGCATGCCCGTCGCATCGATCCGCTGGCGGAAGTAGCCCTGGCGGTACAGCAGGCCGACCGCGGCGAGGGGCGCAGCCTGGTCGGATGCCTCCTTGAGGATGTCGCCCGCGAGCGCCCCGAGGCCGCCGGAGTAGATCGGCAGCGATGCGTGGACGCCGTACTCGGCGCAGAAGAAGACCGTCCCGCCGCGGCGCACGTCCGGACGCTCGGAGAGCTCGGCGGCGATCCCGCGCTCGACCTCCTCGGCGCGGGCGATCAGCCCGTCGTCGGACGCCGCGCGCAGGAGTGCGCTGGTCGACGCCTCCTGGAGCAGGTGGACGGGGTTGTAGCCCGTGCGCTCCCAGCGATCGGGGTCGACGTCGGCGAACAGCTGGGCGCCGCCGGGCCACCAGGACCAGCGGTAGTTGTACGCGAGGCGAGCGAGGACCCCGAGGCGCTCGGGCACCCGTGAGGCCAGCTCTGCCGCCGCGCGGCTCAGGTCGCGCTCGCCGACGATCACGCCTCCATGAAACCAAAGAACGCGCACGTGGTCGTCCACGCCGCGCCGGGCGAGGTGCCGACGTCGCGACCGCAGGGCCGGAACGGAGGTCGGCGGAACATCGCGGGTGCCTCGGAGGGCGGCGGCCCGGTCCGATCTGCCCCATGCCAGCAGGGAACATGGGACAGCACGACAGGGAAGGGGCCTGCACGGCTACCCTGTGTGGACAGGACGCCTGTTGCGCGTTCGCGCCCCCGTCCCCTGTCCCGAGTTGCCCGTATGACCGAAGCCCCCGAGAACAACGACGACCGCGCGCCCGAGGGCGACGGCCAGTCCGACACCGACACCACGACCCGCGCTCCCGAGCCGGCCCCTGAGGCCAACGGCTCGACGCCCGCGCCGGAGGTGAAGGCAGAGGAGCCGCCGCCCTCACCCGAGGCGACACCGGATGGTCCCGTGTCGGAGGCCGTCGCCGACGCGCAGCCCGAGGCGGCGCCCGCCGAGGCCGAGGCCGAGGCTGCGCCCGCAGACGGCGCGCCCGCCGAGCCGGAGCGGCCCGCGATCGGTCCGGTCATCATCGCCCAGGCCCCGCCCCCGGGGACCGAGGAGACCTCGACGTCCCGCCGCACCCGCGGCGGCGGCGGTGGTGGTGGAGGCGGCGGCCGCCCAGGCGCCGACGGTGAGAAGCCGAAGCGTCGTCGTCGCCGCTCGGCCGCCGAGCGTCATCGTGGTGTGTTCTTCGCACGTCTGAGCGAGCTGCGGCGCTCCGAGCGCCAAGCGGCTGCGGCCAACGACGGCGATGTCGAGCCGCCGGAGTCTCCGGAGGAGGCCGCCGCTGCTGCGGCGCCGCCCGTCGAGGAGTCGGCGCCCACGCCCGAGCCCCAGGCCGTGGAGGACGCCGGTACGGAGACGACGCCGGAGGTCCCCGCCGAGGAGCTCCCGCAGGTCGCTGAGGAGGCCGTCGCCGAGGAGACCCCGGCGCCTGCCGCCGAGGAGGCGCCTGCCCCCGAGCCCGAGCCCGCCCCGGCGGCCGAGCAGCGCCAGCCGCAGGGCCAGCGCTCCGCGCCGCCTCCGCAGGTCTCGCGCCCGCGACTCATCTCCGCGATCGATCGTGTCGGCGGCCCCGACGTCGTGCAGGAGGCCCTCGCGCCGAAGCAGGACGAGGAAGGCGAGCGCCTCAAGTGGGCGCAGGTCTGCAGCGATTCCGCCCGTGGCCTCCAGCCCGGCGACCCGGCCTTCGCGGCCTGGGTGCGTCTCGCTGCGACGCCCGTGCGCGACGTCCGTGGCGCCGTCAACGACATGCTCGGCATCGTCGAAGAGCCCCGCGGCGGCCATCGCCGCAGCGGTGGGCGACGTGGCGGTGGCCGGCCCCCGCGGCCGGGCGAGTGGGGCAGCGAGGGTCGCGCCCGTCCGGGCGAGGTCGCGAACTTCGGTCGTGACGGTGGCCTGCGCACGAAGATCCGCATCGTCGGGGACGACGAGGAGGATCGCCGGCAGCGCGACGAGCGCCGCAAGGCGCAACGCGAGGCCAAGCGCGCCGCCGAGCGCGAGCGTCTCGCCCGCCTCGGCTACTAGCAACCTCCCAGGAACCCGCCCACGCGCAACACGCGCGTCGGGCAACGGTTGCGGCGCGTCAGCCGGTGTTAAGCGACGCGAACACAACACTTAACGAGTTCTTAGGCGGCGCTTGCCCTGGCCTTGAGGGTCGGGCTCGATTCTCCGGCCATGCCGAAGCAGACCCTCAACGAGCCCGGGGACGACGGGCTGGACACCTTCCTGCACGCGATCGGGCGCGTCCGCCTGTTGACGAAGGAGGAGGAGGTGGACCTCGCTCGCCGCATCGAGCGCGGCGACCTGGACGCGAAGCGTCACCTCATCGAGGCCAACCTCCGTCTCGTCGTGCACAACGCGAAGCGCTACCGGCGTGATCCCCGCGCAGGTGGCGAGCTGACGTTCCTCGACCTCATCCAGGAGGGGACCGTCGGACTCATCCGGGCGGCCGAGAAGTTCGACTACCGCAAGGGCTTCAAGTTCTCCACCTACGCGACGCTCTGGATCCGCCAGGCGATCGCGCGCGCCATCGCGGAGAAGAACCGCGCCGTGCGCCTCCCGGTGCACGTCGTGGACCGCGTGAAGCTGCTGGAGCGTCATGATCGGGCCCTCTCGCTGGTCCACAACCGACCACCCACCTCTGAGGAGCTCGCGCAGGAGATGGGCACGACGGTCGAGGAGGTCGAGGACCTGCGCACGATCTCGCGCAGCACGATCTCGCTCTCGACACCGGTCGGGCCCGAGGGCGACACCGAGCTGGGCGACCTCGTGGCCGAGGAGCAGATCGTGCTGCCGTCCAACGCCGTCGAGGCGGCCGAGACCGTGGAGGCCATGCGCTCGACGCTCGAGCTGCTTCCGCTGCGCGAGCGGCGCGTACTCGAGCTGCGCTACGGCGTGCTCGGCGAGGTGCCGCACAGCGTCGCGCAGTGCTCCAAGGCGCTGAAGCTGACCCCCCACCGCATTCGTGCGCTGGAGGAGGAGGCACTGCGCCGGCTGCGCCACCTTCCCGAGGCGCAGGGTCTGCGCGAGGCCGCGTAGCCCGCCGCACCCTGACACGATCCCCGCGTGCAGATCGAACTGCCGCGGGGCGTCACCTTCGGTCACCACACCGACCTGCAGGCATGGACCGGGTGCAGCGTCGTGCTGCTCCCGGAGGGCACCGTCGCCGCTGCGGAGGTCCGCGGCGGCGGCCCGGGCACCCGCGAGAGCGAGCTGCTCACGCCGGCGGCGAACGCGCCCGGCGTCCACGCCGTCCTCCTGACCGGCGGCAGCGCGTTCGGCCTCGGCGCCGCCGGCGGCGTCATGGAGCACCTCGCCGAGCGCGGGATCGGGTACGCGATCCCGGGCGGGCCGGTGCCCCTGGTCTTCGCCGCGGTCGTCTACGACCTCATGCTCGGCGACGGGTCGATCCGCCCGGGCGCCGCTGCCGCCGCCGCGGCGTGCGAGGCCGCCGGCACAGAGGTCGCGCGCGGCAGCGTGGGGGTGGGAACGGGCTGCACAGTCGGCAAGCTCCGCGGCGTCGAGTGCTGGACCAAGGGCGGCTTCGGCGCGGCGACGCTGCACGTCGGCGGCGCGACCCTCACGGCGCTCGCGGCCGTCAACGCGTTCGGAGACGTCCTGGCGGCGGACGGGTCGGTCGCCGCGGGGGTCTGGACGGGGTCGCGCTACACGCGCACCACGGACCTGCTGCTCGCGGGCGAGTTGCCGGCGCGCAGCGCGTCGCTGGAGAACACGACGCTGGTGTGCCTCGTGACGGACGCGCGGCTCGACAAGCGCGAGGCGTGGCTCGTCGCCCGGGCCGGGAGCGCGGGGGTGGCGCGATCCGTGACCCCGAGCGCGACCGCTGCCGACGGCGATCTCGTCGTCTGCGCGGCGACCGGCGAGGTGGCGGCGGACCCGTTCGTGCTGTCCGCCCTCGCGCCGGAGGTCATCGCGGCCGCGGTGCGCGACGCGGTGGCGTCGGCGACCGGTGCCCCGGGGTGTCCGGCGGCGGGGGAGCGGGTGTAGCTGGTGTGGCGCCCCGCGCCGCCGCTTTCCTCGGGCGGCGCCGGTGACCGGCATCAACCGTCTGGTTGTGTGCACGAAGCCGCGCATATCGCGGGTTTGTGACCACGGATGGCGAGAGTGGCGCGTCGCCGCTCGCTCCCGTCCCCCATCGGTGAGCTGTCCGGGCGCGGCGAAGCCGGTCGCGCGGAGCTAGCCGGGAGGCACCGGTCCCGTGGACCCCCGCACGACGAGCTCGACCGGCAGCATCACCCGCCGCGGCGGGGCCCCTTCCCGCAGCTCGGCCAGCAGCCGCGCCGCCTGCTCGCCCTTCTCGCGCAGCGGCTGGCGCAGCGTCGTCAGGTCCGCCGCACCGGCCGGCGGCGCGTCGTCGAAGCCGGTGACCGACAGCTCCGTCGGGACCGCGATCCCGAGCTCGTCTGCCGCGCGCAGCGCGCCGAGCGCCAGCTGGTCCGTCGCCGCCAGCAGCGCCGTCGGCCGCCGATCGGCCCCCAGCGCCGCGCGCGCCAGGCGCACGCCGCTCCCCCGGTCGTTCGGGCCCTCGTGCTTGGGCACGGTCGACCAGTCGATCCCCGCGGCGGCCAGCGCGTCGCGGTACCCGGCGAGACGCTGACGGCCGATGTGGAACGTCGCGCTCGACTCCCGCGCGGCGTCGACGGGGCCCTCGTACCCGTCGGGCCGCAGACGGTCGGTGAGGACCGCGAAGCGGCGATGCCCGAGACCGAGGACGTGCTCGGCGACCGAGCGCGTGGCCGAACGGTCGTCGATCCCGACGAACGCCTGCCCGGCGATGTCGGGCTCCTCGACGACCACCGTCGGGATGCCACGGTCCAGCGCGGCGCGCACGCTTGGCTGGTCGTCGGCCATCGAGTAGATGCACAGGCCGTCGACCACGGCGTCGCGCACCGCGTGCGCGGCGTCAGCGCCCGGCGGGGAGGGGACGAGGAGCAGCGCGGTGCCCTCCGCCTCCGCCTCGCGCGCGAGGCCCTCGAGGAACCCCACGGCGGCCGGGTCGGTGAACGCGTAGGACAGCGCTTCCGTGAACAGGAGGCCGATCACGCCGCTGCGGCCGGTCCGCAACCGCCTCGCCGCGGGGTCCGGGCCGGTGTAGCCGAGCTCGGCAGCCACGGCGAGGATGCGCTCCCGCAGGTCGGGCGCGAGCTGGTCGGGCCGGTTGTAGGCGTTGGAGACCGTCGAGCGCGACACGCCGAGGACGTCGGCGATCGTCTGCAGCGTGGCGCGGCGGGGCATCGACCCGGATCGTATGCGGGCGCTTGATTCTCGACTCCGGCTGCGCCACGCTCCGAGCGACCATGCCCTTCGCACTGCGCCGCGGTCCCGTGCCTCTCGTCGGGGTGGACCGCGCGACCTACCGGCCGGGTGACGCCGTGCGCGTCACCGTGACGGTCCCGGCGGACATGGCATCCCCGCGTGGCCATGTGCGCCTGCGCTGCCATCGCCCGCGAGACCAGCCGCTGGACCCGCTGGTCGACCCGCCCGAGGTCGCGGGCTGCGCCGCCGAATGCGTGGAGCTGGCCCGCGCCGAGCTCGCGCCCGGGCCGCGAGGATCACGGCGGCTGAGCGCCATCGTCCACATCCCGCCGGATGCGGAGCCCACCTGCCGCGACGGCCGCGAGGTCGCCGCCTGGGAGGTCGTCGCCGTGGTCCAGCGCCGTGCGACGAGTACCTGGGTGGAGGTGTTGCCCCGCACCCTATGATGAAGAAGATCTGAGTCCGTACGGCTGAGATATCCTCGTGCAACCGCTCCACGACACGCTATAGTTGCGTGTGCATCAGTTGTCAGCGCAAAGGAAACTTCCGGCTCGACATGACAGACCTTCTTCTCATCCCTCTCGACGACACGGTCGTCTTCCCGACCATGGACGTCACGCTGCCGATCGACGTGGACGGTGAGCAGCAGGTGCTGCTCGTGCCGCGCCACGAGGGCGAGTACGCCCAGGTCGGCACCATCGCTCGCGTCGTGGAATCGATGCGGCTGCCCGGCGGAGGACGCGGGGCCGTGCTGCAGGGCGAGTCGCGCGGAGTTCTCGGCGCGGCGACCTCCGATTCCTTCGGCCGCCTCAGGGTCGCCACCGAGGAGCGTGTCGACGACACGCCGGTGGATGGCCGCACCCGCACGATCGAGCGTGAGTACCGCGCCGTGGTCGAGGAGATCCTCGAGCTGCGCGGTGCCGACGAGCGCGTCGCCGCGTTCCTGCGCTCCGTCGTGCAGCCCGGCCCGCTCGCCGACACGGCGGGCTACTCGCCCGACCTCACCTTCGAGCAGAAGGTGGAGCTCCTCGAGGAGCTCGACGTCACCGAGCGCCTGCAGAAGTCCCTGGACTTCCAGCGCGAGCGGCTGACCCAGCTGCAGGTCCGCAAGCGGATCCGCGAGGACGTCGAGTCCGGCGCCCAGAAGCAGCAGCGCGAGTACTTCCTGCGCAAGCAGATGGAGTCCATCCGCCGCGAGCTGGGCGAGGACAACGCCACGGTGGGCGAGGACTACCGGACCAAGATCGACGAGGCGGGCATGCCCGACCACGTCCGCGAGCAGGCCGAGCGCGAGCTCGAGCGCCTGGAGCGGTCGGGCGAGCAGTCCGGCGAGTCGCAGATGATCCGCACGTACCTCGACTGGCTGACGAGCGTCCCGTGGGACAAGCGCTCCGAGGAGATCCTGGACCCGGTCCACGCGCGTGAGGTGCTCGACTCCGACCACGCGGGCCTGGAGGACGTCAAGGACCGCATCACCGAGTACATCGCGGTGCGCAAGCTCCGTCTCGAGCGTGGGATCGAGGTCGACCGCAAGGCCGGCGCCATCCTCACGCTGATCGGACCGCCCGGCACGGGCAAGACGTCGATCGGCGAGTCGATCGCACGCGCGACGGGTCGCGAGTTCGTCCGCATGTCGCTCGGCGGCGTGCGTGACGAGGCCGAGATCCGCGGGCACCGGCGCACGTACATCGGCGCGCTGCCGGGCCGCCTGGTGCGCGCCCTGCGTGACGCCGGCACCATCAACCCGGTGATCATGCTCGACGAGGTCGACAAGGTCGGCGCCGACTGGCGCGGCGACCCCAGCGCGGCCCTGCTCGAGGTGCTCGACCCGGCGCAGAACCACGCGTTCCGCGATCACTACCTCGACGTGGAGATCGACCTGTCCCAGGTCCTCTTCATCGCCACGGCCAACGTCGCGGAGACCATTCCCGGCCCGCTGCTGGACCGGATGGAGGTCATCCGCTTCGACGGGTACACCGTGGCCGAGAAGACCTCGATCGCGCGCGACTACCTGTGGCCGCGTCAGCGTGAGCGCAACGGGCTGCGCGAGGACGAGGTCGTCATCGACGACGAGGTGCTCCGCACCGTCGTGAGCGAGTACACCCGCGAGGCGGGCGTGCGGCAGCTCGAGCGTGAGCTCGGGACCCTGCTGCGCAAGGTCGCGACCCGGATCGCATCGGCGACCGCCGAGGCGCCCGTGTCCGTCGACCTGGACCTCGTCCGCGACGCCCTGGGCCGCCAGAAGGTGTTCCAGGAGGCGGCAGCGCGCACGGCGGTGCCGGGCGTGGCGACCGGCCTGGCCGTCACCGGCACGGGCGGCGACGTCCTCTTCATCGAGGCGAATCAGATGAAGGGCAAGGGCGGGCTGACCCTGACCGGCCAGCTGGGCGACGTCATGAAGGAGTCGGCCAAGATCGCCCAGACGTACGTGCGGGCGCACGCCGAGGAGCTCGGGATCGACCCCGAGAGCTTCGAGGACCGTGAGTTCCACGTGCACATCCCGGCAGGCGCGATCCCGAAGGACGGCCCGAGCGCGGGCGTCACGATGACGACGGCGCTGGCGTCGCTGCTGACCGGCCGCCCCGTGCGGCACACGGTCGGCATGACCGGCGAGGTCACGCTGCAGGGCCGCGTGCTCCCGATCGGCGGGCTGAAGCAGAAGGTGCTCGCCGCCCACGCCGCGGGCCTGACCGACGTGATCCTGCCCGAGCGCAACCGGGCCGACCTCGACGACGTCCCTGAGGACGTCCGCGAGCAGATGACGTTCCACCCCGTGATGACGGTGGGCGAGGTCCTGGACATCGCCCTCGAGCCGGCCTCGATCCGGCCAGGAGTCAACGTCTAGCGGACCGCAGCACGGCCTCGGCAGCGTGGCGGGCGCCCCCCTCGCCCGCCACGCACCGCCGCTCGGCGCCCGCCTCGCGCACGACGATCTCGTACGCCAGGCGATCGGCGCCGGGCGACTTCGTCGTCGCAGGACCTTCGAGCGCCCGTCCGAGCGCCGCCCGGGCCTCCTCGTCCAGGTCGCCCCACGCGACCGTCGCCTCCAGCCGGATCCCGGCGACGCCGCCGGTCCGCACGACCGTCACCCTCGCGTCGTCGCCTAGCTCCACGCGACACCCACCGCGTCCCAGCCGGCCCGCACGGCCGCCTCCTCCACGCCGCCGGCGCCGAACAGATGTCCGGCCACGCCGACCGTGATCCGCGCGAAGTCCGCGAAGGTCGCCGTGCTACGTAGGCCGCGATCGCGCGCGGTCTCGTACCAGACGCGTCCCGCGCGCTCCCACGCGTTGCCGCCCAGCGTCGTGGCGACGACGTAGAACGCGTGGTTGGGGATCCCGGAGTTGATGTGCACGCCGCCGTCGTCCTCGCTCGTGACGACGAAGTCGTCCATGTGCGCGGGCTGAGGGTCCTTGCCGAGGACGTCGTCGTCGTAGGCGGTGCCCGGCGCGGCCATCGAGCGCAGCGCGATGCCGGTCACGTCGGGCCCGAGCAGGTCCGCGCCGATGAGCCAGTCGGCCTGGTCGGCCGGCTGACCCAGCGCGTGCTGCTTGACCAGCGAGCCGAAGACGTCCGAGCAGCTCTCGTTCAACGCGCCGGACTGGCCCTGGTACTGCAGGCCGTTCTCGTCCTCGGTCACGCCGTGCGCGAGCTCGTGGCCGATGACGTCCAGTGACCGGGTGAAGCGCAGGAACAGCCTGCCGTCGCCGTCGCCGAAGACCATCCGGCGGCCGTCCCAGAACGCGTTGTCGTAGTCGCGCCCGTAGTGCACGACGCCGCGCAGCGGCATGTTCTCGTCGTCGATCGACGCGCGGCCGTACGCCTGCGCCCAGAAGTCGTACGTCGCTCCCAGGCCCTCGTAGGCCTCGTCGGCGGCGGGGTCGCCGGTCGCCGGGCCTCCCTCGGTGCGCACGACAGGTCCGCGCGTGACCTGCTCCAGACCCTGGGCATCGCGGATCTCGCGGTTGGGGCCCTGGGCTTCGAGCGCGGCGAGCGCGTCGGGCCCCTCGCGGTGCCCGCGGACGCCGCGCAGCAGCTGGTTCTGCACGCGCGCCCGGCGGATCGTCGCGTCCAGCGCGAGCGTCCCGAGTGCCCACTCGCGCTGCGCCTTCGTGCCGTGGCGCGCGATGCGATCGAGCATCGTCGGCGGAAGGATGCAGCGGATCACGGTGCGATCGCCCGCTGGGGAACGGGGGAGGACTGCATGATTGACGTCGTCGTCTGACCGTAGGCGGCGAACGTGTCGATGACCTCCTCGAGGTGGGTCACGTCGCGCACCCACGCGGTCATCACGTAGCAGTCGTCCCCGGTGACCCGGTGGCACTCCACGATCTCCGGCGTCTCGCGCGCGAGCTGCGCGACCGCGGCGAGCTGGCGCGGCGCCGGGCGGCTGCGGATGATGACCCCCAGGGTGTATCCCAGCGCGCGGGGATCGACCGTCGCGCGGTAGCCCGTGATGACGCCCTCCTCCTCGAGCCGTCGCAGTCGCTCGGCCACCGCCGGTGAGGAGAGCGACACGCGCCGGCCCAGCTCGGCGAGCGAGAGGCGCCCGTCGGCCTGCAGCTCCTCGAGGAGCCGGAGGTTCGTCGGGTCCAGGAGACCGCCTTCGGCCGATCGACCGTTCTGCCGTGCAATCGCAGCCATGACGCGCAGACTACCTCCGGTTGGCGCTGTGCGAAGCGTCTGAAGACGAGGATCCTGATGTCATGCGCAGGCCGCCGCCGCACGTCTACTTCCTCGTCAGCGCCGTCTTCCACTACCTCGGGCCGGCGTTCGCGGTGCTGCTGTTCGCCCGCGTCGACGTGCTCGGCGTGGCGTGGCTGCGGGTCGTGTCCGCCGCCGTCGTGTTCGCGGTGTGGCGGCGGCCACGGCGGGTCTCGCGACTGCTCGTCGCGTGGGGTTGCGTGCTGGCGGCGATGAACTGCTGCTTCTACCTCGCGATCGACCGCCTGCCGCTGGGCACAGTCGCCGCGATCGAGTTCCTGCCGGTCGTGCTCCTCGCCGCCATCGGCGCGCGCACGCCGCGCAACGCCGTCGCGCTCGTGCTGGCCGCTCCGGGTGTGCTGCTGCTGACCGGCGTCCATCTGGGCGGCGAGGGGGTCGCGCTGGCGCTGGCCGGCGCGAACGCCGTCCTCTTCGCCGTCTACATCGTGCTTGCCGATCGGGTGGCCAAGCACGACGGCATCTCCGGCGTCGACGGGCTCGCCGCCTCCATGCTCGTGGCGGCCGTGGTCATCACGCCGATGGCAGGCTGGGCCGCCGTCCCCGCGCTGGACGATCCGGTCGCGATCGTCGCCGGGATCGGCGTCGGCCTGTGCTCGTCGGTGATCCCCTACGTGGCCGACCAGCTCGCGCTGGCGCGGCTGCCGCGCGCGACGTACGCGCTCATGGTGTCGCTGCTTCCGGCGACCGCGACGATCATCGGGATCGTCGTCCTCACGCAGATCCCGTCCCCGCGCGAGGTGGCCGGCATCGCGCTCATCGTCGCCGGCGTGGCGCTGCACCGCCCAGTCGGCGCCGATCCCCGTGATCAGGCGAACGGGATGCGGATCAGGCGGTCGTCGTCGGCCGACGGGTCGCCGCGACCGTCGCGGTTGCTCGTCGTCAGCCAGAGCGCGTCGCCGGACGGATCGACCGCGACCGTGCGGATGCGCCCGAACTCGCCCTCCAGCAGCGAGACCGGCTGACCGAGCTTGTCGCCCTCGACGGGGATGCGCCACAGCCGCTGACCGCGCAGCGCGCCGACCCAGAGGTTCCCGCGCGCGTAGGCGAGCCCGCTCGGGGACGCCTCCGAAGTGGGCCACGTCACGAGCGGGTTGGTGTACTTGCCACCCTGCGTGTCGCCCTTGCCCTCGACCTCGGGCCAGCCGTAGTTGTTGCCCTTCTGGATGAGGTTGACCTCGTCGAAGCGGTTCTCGCCGAACTCGCTGGCCCAGAGCCGGTCGTCGGGATCCCACGCGAGACCCTGCACGTTGCGGTGGCCGAGCGTCCAGTACGGGTTGCCGGGGACCGGGTTGTCGTCGGGGATCGAGCCGTCGGGGTTGATCCGCAGGATCTTCCCGCCGGGGTTGTCCGGGTTCTGCGACCGGCTGCCGTCCAGCCCGTCGCCGGTGGTGATGTAGAGCTTGCCGTCCGGGCCGAAGGCGATGCGGCCGCCGTCGTGGTTCGTGGAGCGGTAGATGCCCGTGATGATCGGCTTCTCGTCGCCGTCGAGGCTGAAGTGCACGACGCGGTTGTCCTGCGCGCCGGTGTAGTACGCGTAGACCTGCTTGTCCTTCGCGTAGTCGGGCGACACCGCGATGCCCAGCAGGCCGCCCTCCCCGATGTTCTTGTCGACCGCTCCGAGTTCCTTGGCGACGACGGGCTTGCCGCCCCCCTTGGGGACGCGGAGGATGCGCCCTGTCGTGCGCTCGCTGACGAGCAGGTCGCCGTCAGGCAGGAACGCCAGCCCCCACGGGACCTGCAGCCCGGTCGCCACGACCTCGGGCTTGCCGAGCTCGGCCGAGTCCGAGGTCGCCGGCTGGGTGCTCGCGGTGGTGGTGCCGGCGTCCTCGGTGGTCGCCCCCGCAGGCTGGTCGTCGGCCCCGCCGCAGGCGACGAGCGCGAGCGCCGCGGCGGCGAGGATGAGGGCGAGCGTGCGACGCACTACTTGATCGGGACGCTGTAGATGCGGTCGTCACCGGCCCGCGGCGAGCCGTAGCCGTCGCGGTTGCTCGTGGTGAACCACAGCGACTTGCCGCCCGGCGCGCGCACGACGGTGCGGATGCGCCCGTAGCGGCCCTCGTAGACCGCCCTCGGCGTGCCCAGGCTCGTGCCGTCGATCGGGATCCGCCAGAGGCGCTGGCCGCGCAGCGCGCCGACGTAGAGCGTTCTGCCGATGATCGCCGCGCCGCTCGGGGACGCCTCGGCGGGGGTCCAGGTGACCTTCGGGTTCGTGAACGTGCCGCCACGCGTGTCGCCGGTGCCCTCGACGTCGGGCCAGCCGTAGTTGTTGCCCTTCTGGATGAGGTTGACCTCGTCGGTCGTGTTCTCGCCGAACTCGGTTGCCCACAGGCGCCCGGCGCCATCCCACGCGAGCCCCTCGACGTTGCGGTGCCCGTAGGTCCAGACCCGCGTGCCGAACGGGTTGTTGCTCGGCACCGAGCCGTCGGGGTTGATCCGCAGGATCTTGCCGTTCAGCGAGTTGCGGTCCTGTGCCGTCTGAGGCTGGCGCGCGTCGCCGACGGTGACGTAGAGCTTGCCGTCGGGCCCGAACGCGAGGCGCCCGCCGTCGTGGTTGCCCGCCCGCCGGATCCCCGTGAGGATCGGGCGCACGCGGCCGCCGAGCCGGAAGCGCACGACGCGGTTGTCGCGCGAGCTCGTGAAGTAGGCGTAGACGGTGCGGTCACGGGAGTACTTCGGGGAGACCGCGAGGCCGAGCAGACCGCCCTCGCCGAAGTTCCTGGCGACGCCGGGGATCGTCATGACCGTCCGGGCGGTGCCGCCGTTCTTCGGAACACGCTTGATCCGGCCGGTCGCGCGCTCGGAGACGAGCGCGTCGCCGTTGGGGAGGAACGCGACGCCCCAGGGGACGTTGAGCCCCGACGCCACGACCCGTGGCGTCCCCAGCGCTGTGGCCTTCGTGGCCGTTGTCGCCGCCAGGAGCACGAGTCCGGCGACGACGGCGAATGCGATGCGTCGTACGGGCATGGGGGCTGACCCTAGCGAGCGCCTCCGGCGCTGGACGCAGGTCGTCAGAGGTCGTTGGAGAACGTGTCGCAGTTCGCAGGATCGCCACCGTCGAACCCGCGGCGGAACCACTTCACCCGCATCTGCGAGGAGCCGTGCGTCCACGTCTCCTGATTGATCTGGCCCGTCGCCTGGGACTGGATCCGGTCGTCGCCGACCGCCGCCGCCGCGGCGAGCCCCTCCTCGAGATCGCCGCGCTCCAGCAGGCCGCGCTCGTACGTCGAGTGGCCCCATACGCCGGCCAGGCAGTCGGCTTGCAACTCGGTGCGGATCGACAGGTTGTTGGCGCTGCCGGGGTCGGCGCGCTTGGCGCGGTCGACCTGCGCGAAGATCCCGGTGACGTTCTGCACGTGGTGGCCGATCTCGTGGGCCACCACGTATGCCTGCGCGAAGTCGCCCGGCGCCTTGAAGCGCCGGTCGAGCTCACGGAAGAAGCCCAGGTCGAGGTACACCTGCTGGTCGGCGGGGCAGTAGAACGGCCCGACGTCGGCGGTCGCCGTGCCACAGCCGGTCCGCACGACGCCGGTGAACACGTTGACCGTGGTCGGCCGGTACGCCGCGCCGCCCGATTGCCCGAAGCGCCCGGCCCAGAAGTCGTTGATGTCCCCGGTCGCGAAGCGCAGGAAGTCGACGAGGTCGCGGTCTGGCTCCGGTGCGCCCGGCACCTCGTCCTGCGCCGAGCCCTGCGCGGCCGGCGGGATCTGGTCGAACGGGCTCTGGTAGTCGATCCCGCTTCCCGCGAACACGCCGAGCAGCGCGAGGATCCCGACCACGATCGCGATGAGGCCGCCGCCTCCGGCCGCGCCGCCCATCGCCTTGCCGCGACGGGTGGAGGGGATGACCCTGACGTCGTCGCGCTTGGGCTTCGGGAGGCGCACCGGGGGAAGTGTGTCCTACAGGCCGGGCGGGTGACGGGCGACGAAGCCCGCCGTGCTGCGCATCGCGGTCGTCCACCGCGTGCCGCCGCCGCTGAGCGCGCTGGTGTCGTAACGCCGCCCGTCGACGATCATGAAGGCGTGGCCGCCGTTCGCGTAGACGGTGATGCGCCGGCCCGGCCCGGCGTCGCCCCAGCTCATGAAGCCTCCTGAGGTCAGCGAGCCGTTGACGAGGCCGGCGGCCGCGAGCGCGTAGCTCAGGGAGCCGGAGCAGTCGTAGCCGCCCGCCGCGCTGCCGCCGTGCCCGCCGCCCCACACGTAGGGCGTGCTCGCGATCTGGTTGGCCGCGGCGACGACCTGCGCGACGGCGCCGTCGCCCTGCGCCGGCGGACCGCCGGGGGCGGGTGCGGGCGGCGCCTGGTCGGTCGCGCCCTGCGGGGCGCTGTTGCGCAGCGCGTCGGCGGCCTGCTGGCGCTCGAGGCTCGCGATCTGCGCACGGACGGTCGAGAGGCGCGACTGGGCGCCGCGCCGGCGCGCCAGCTGCGCGGCCTGCTTGCGCAGGAGGGCGTTGCGGATGACGTTGGCCTGGGCGCGGTCGTCGCTGGCCTGCTTGGCGAGCCCGATCAGCTTGAGCCGCAGCTGCGCGAGGTCCGCCGTCTGCGTCTTCACCGCGGCGCGGGCGCGGCGGGTGTCGCTCAGGATCGTGGCGTTGCGGTCGGCGATGTCGCGCAGGAACTGCAGCTGGGACAGCAGGTCGTCGAAGCCCTTCGCCTCGACGGCGACGCCGATCAGGTCGGGCGCCGGCGTCTTGTAGGCGGCGACGAGGTTCGTGGCCAGCGTCTTCTGGTAGGTGGCCGCGTTGCGCTCGAGCTTCGTGAGGCGGACGCGCGCGGTGATCAGCTTGTCCTGGGTGTCCTTGGCCTGCTGCTGGCGCTTCTGCACGCGAGCGTCCAGGACGGCCAGGCGACCCTCGGCCTCCGCGATCCCCGCGGCGGTGGCGGCGATCTTCTTGCTCTCGGCCTGGACGGCGCCGCGCAGCTGGGCGGCGGTCGCCTGCTTGCCCGAGATCGACTGCCCGCGGGCGGTTGAGCCTGTGAGCAGGGCTGCGGAGCCGGCTGCGACGGCGAGCAGCAACGCGACGGCAGCGAGCTTCAGGCGGGGCGTGGAGAAGGTCATGGATGGGGCGGGCCGGAACGTAGTGCGGTCCGGGCGCGATCCCTCTCGCTGCAACGGATCGTGCATCAGACCGGCAGCTCGAACTGCTCGTCGCCGACGAGCGCCACGAGTGGCTCCCCGCCCCGGGCGGCCAGGCCCAGCGGCGTCTCGGGGTCGAGGGTCTCGAAGTCGGCCGCGGCGATCGACCGCCCACCGAGGATCCCGGCGATGTCACGCAGTGCCCGCCCGAGCATCTCGACGCCGCCGAACGGCGCCGCGACGGTGCCCGCGACAGGGTCCGCCTCGATGCCGGGGATCTGGCGGACCTCGGGCATTGGGGGCAGGGGCGTGGCGAGCTGCACGCCGTGTGCGAGCTCCTCGCGCTCCCCGTCCTGGATCACGCTGATGGGGGCCAGCCGGGCGCACTCGACGACCGCGGGTTCGCGATCGTCGCCTCGATCGACGAGGAGGCCGACCCGCAGTGCTCCGGACCGGTGCAGGAACTCCCTGGCCAGCCCGACGGCCTGCTCGACGTCGGGACTCATCCGCGTGCAGGATAGAGCGCGATCGAACATCTGTCCCGCAATCGACGATGGTCCGAATATCGGTGCGACAATGCACCTCCGACATGCGACGTCCGTCGACCATCACCACCCACGAGGCGTCGGACGTCATGGTCCGCGTGCTCGTCGTCGAGAGTGACGAGGCGTCCCAGCAGGCTCGCACGCTGCTCGCGCACGCCGGCCGGGGTCGATTCGAGATCACTCACGCGCACGACGTCGCGGACGCGGTCGTGTGGCTCTCCGAGCACGTGGCGGACTGCGTCCTGCTCGATCTCGGGCTCCCCGGCGAGGCGCTGGAGGGGCTCGCGCGGTTGCGTGCCGCTGCGTTCGACGCGCCGGTGCTGGTCCTCTCGGGACCCGACCAGGATGAGCTCGGCGCCCGGGCGGTCCACGAGGGCGCCCAGGACCATCTCGTCAAGGGCCAGGTCGACGCGCGGGGGCTCGCGCGGGCCATCGGCTATGCGATCGAGCGGGCCCGCGCGCAGGTCGCCCTCGCGCACCAGGCGCTGCACGATCCGCTGACCGGCCTCGCGAACCGCGCCCTGTTCGAGGACCGCCTGCGCCAGGCGACCGCCCGCGTGCGCCGTCACGGCAACTGCGTCGCCGTCCTCTTCTGCGATCTCGATCGCTTCAAGGACGTCAACGACCGCCTCGGCCACGCGGCGGGCGACGACCTGCTCGTCGCCGTCGCCGGCCGCATCGCGGGCGTGCTGCGCACCCAGGACACCGCGGCGCGCATCGGCGGGGACGAGTTCGCGGTGCTCTGCGAGGACGTCAACGGCACCCACCACGCGCTGGCGATCGCCGAGCGCCTGCTGGCCGAGCTCCGCGCGCCGTTCCCCGGGATCGACGACATCCCGGTCGGCGTGTCCATCGGCCTGTCGATCGCCCACGAGGGGACCGAGCGCCCAGAGGTGCTCGTCCGCGAGGCGGACGCCGCGATGTACCGCGCCAAGGACCGCGGCGGCGGCGTCGCCGAGCTCTACGACGAGGCGATGCGCGGCCGCGCTGCGCGCCGCATCGAGCTGCAGGACGCGCTGCGCCGCGGCCTCGAGCGCGGCGAGATGCGCCTGCACTACCAGCCGCGGGTGCGGCTGGCGACCGGCGAGGTGGTCGGGGTGGAGGCGCTCGTGCGCTGGCAGCACCCCGAGCGCGGGCTCCTGTCGCCGGCGCAGTTCCTCCCTGTCGCCGAGGAGAGCGGGCTCATCGCGCCGCTGGGTAACTGGGTCATCGAGGAGTCCTGCCGCCAGGCGGCGCGATGGGCCGATGCGCGCCGGGGCATCGCGCCGCTGGCCGTCGCCGTGAACCTCACCGCCCGCGAGTGCGCCCAGCCGGACCTGCTCAGCATCATCCGCAGCGCCGTGGACCGCTCTGGCATCGACCCGTCGGGCCTGCGCCTGGAGATGACCGAGGCCGCCGTCCTCAGCGACTACGAGGCGAACCTCGCCGTGCTCGAGGAGCTGCGCAGCCTCGGCCTCTCGCTGGCGATCGACGACTTCGGCGCCGGCCCGTCGTCACTGGCGGCGCTCCAGCAGCTCCCGGTCGATGTCGTGACCGTCGACCGCTCGCTTGTCGGCGAGATCGGCCGCGACGGGGACGGGGCGGCGATGCTCGGGGGCATCGTCGGCTTCGCGCACGCGCTCGGCCTGTCGATCGTCGCCGAGGGCGTCGAGGTCATCGGCCAGGTCGACCGGCTGCGCGCGCTGGGGTGCGACGCGGGCCAGGGCTTCTTCTTCGCCCGGCCGGGCGAGGCCGAGGCGCTCGTCGGGCTTCTCGGCGCCCGTTCGTAGAATCGCCTGATCGCCGACGACCTCGTCCTCCGCGGCCCGACGCTGTCCCTGCGGATCCCGCGCCGGGAGGATGCCGCGCGCCTCTTCGAGCTGGGGTCCGATCCCGAGGTCACCCGCTGGTTCTCCTGGGGGCCCTACTCCGTGCAGGGCGAGGCGGAGGCCTACCTCGACCGGCTGCCGCGCCAGCGCGCCGAGGGCGAGCAGCTCGACCTCGTCCAGGAGCACCACGTGGACGGCGTCATCGGCATCACCGGCCTCTCGGAGTTCTCGCGCCGCGACCGCCGGGCCATCGTCGGCACGTGGTTCGGGAAGCGGTGGTGGGGGACGGGTGCCAACCGGGAGTCCAAGGCGCTCGTCTGCCACCTCGGCTTCGAGTTGCTCGGGCTGGACCGCGTCGGCTCCTACGCGAACGTGGAGCACGTGCGCTCGCAGCGGGCGCTGGAGGGCGCAGGCTTCCGCCGCGAGGGCATCCTGCGGGGCTGGCACCGCCACGGCGACCGGCTGCTGGACGTCCTGATCGTCGGGATGCTGCGCGAGGACTGGGAGAGCGGGCCGCTGTGCGACGTCCCCGTCACGGTGACGGGGGAGCCGCCGCAAGCGTTCCTGTTGGGCTGAGCGAGTTCGTCGCCGCGCGACGAACTCGCAGGGCCTAATCGCGCCGCGCGTCCCAGGAGAAGCCGCGGACGGCGAGCACGATCCCGATGACCGCCCAGACCGCGATGACGGCAAGGTGCGTGAGGTTGTCGGAGAGCGGCTCGCCCGTGACCATCGCGCTCGACAGGCCGTCGATGAGGTGCGTCAGCGGCAGCGCGACGGCGATGTCGTGCAGGAACGTCGGGACGTTGTCGGCGTCGTAGAAGACGCCGCTGAGCACGATGAGCGGCAGGAACACGGCGTTGGTGTACGCCGGCGCCGCGTCGAGGTTGGGGATGAAGTGGGCCAGCGCGACCCCGAGCGACGCGAAGCACACGACGCCGGCAGCCACGAAGACCACCAGCTCGGGCACGTCCTTCGGCCAGCCGGTCCCGAAGAACACGCGGCCGACGACCGTCACCAGCGTCACCTGCACGACCGTGTTCGTGATCGCGTGCAAGGCGACCGCCGACAGGTAACCGCCCGAGGGCAGCGGCGTGCCGCGCAGGCGCTTGAGGATCCCCTGCTCCCGCAGCGCGACGGTGTTCATCGCCAGCGCCACGAAGGTCGTGGACACGATGCTCATGCCCGCGATGCCAGGGACGATGATGTCGAGGTCGGACTGCGACCCGGAGTACACCGCGCCGAACAGCACGAGGAAGAGGAGCGGGAGCGCGAAGTTGAAGAACGCCGCACTCGGGTTGCGCCAGAACATCCGGCGCTCGAGGCGGTACTGGCGCCAGACGAGCGCGGCCTCAGACACGGCCGGCCTCCTCCTCGGCGGTGAGCTCGAGGTAGACGTCCTCCAGCGAGGGGCGGGTGACGCTCAGGTCCCGCAGAGGGACCCCGCGCGCCAGCGCGCCGGACGTCAGCTGGTGCAGCAGCCCCGTCGGGTCGTCGGTCTCGCGCACGTGTGACTCGCCGTGCTCGTCGCGCCAGGCGATCCGGTAGCGCGACGCGGCGTCCACCCCGATCTCCGACGGGGCGCCGACGGCGAGGATGCGCCCGTCCTTGACGATCGCGACTCGATCGCAGAGCGCCTGGGCCTCGTCGAGGTAGTGGGTCGTGAGCAGGATCGTCTTGCCGAGGTCGGCGAGCGCGCGCACCGTGCTCCAGGCCGCCCGGCGCGCCTCGGGGTCGAAGCCCGTGGTCGGCTCGTCGAGGAACACGAGCTCCGGGTCGCCGACGAGCGCGAGGGCGAGGTCCAGGCGCCGGGCCTGGCCGCCGGACAGCCGGCGGATGCGCACCTCAGCGCTCTCCTGAAGGCCGACGAGGTCGATGACCTCCTCGACGTCGCGTGGGTGGGGGTACATCGAGGCCCAGTGCGACACGGCCTCACGGACTGTCAGGTAGCGGTACATCCCGCTGCTCTGCAGGACGAGCCCCGTTCGCTCGCGCAGCGCACGCGGCCGTCCCGCCGGGTCGTGGCCGAGCACGGAGACGATCCCGCCGGTCCGGTTGCGGTAGCCCTCGAGGATCTCCACGGTGGTCGTCTTGCCTGCGCCGTTGGGCCCGAGGAGGCCGAACACCTCGCCGCGGGCCACGTCGAAGTCGATGCCGCGCACGGCGTCGACCGCTCCGTAGGACTTGCGCAGGTCGCGTACGAGGATGGCGGGGGGCTCGCTCACGCCACCACAGACTATGACCCGCGCCCCGGTATCCGTATCGTCACGGACCGGGTGCGCTGCGCGTGCATCGACATCGGGTCGAACACGACGCGGCTCCTCGTGGCAGAGCCCGCGCGTGACGGACGCCTGCGCGAGATCCACGCCGAGCGGGCGTTCACCCGGCTCGGCAGTCTCCTCGGACCCGGTGGCGCCGTCCCGCCCGCCGTCGTACGGGTCGGCGCGGAGGTGGTCGCCGAGCAGGTCGCGCTGGCACGCAGCGAGGGCGCACGGACGATCCGCATCGTGGCGACCGCCGCGATCCGCGACGCGGCGAACGGCGAGGACTTCATCGCGGCCGTCCTCGAGCTTGCGGGCGTGCCCGTGGAGGTGCTCAGCGGCGAGGAGGAGGCCAGGCTCGCCTTCCTCGGTGCGACCGGATCGCTGGCGGACTGCCCCGACGGGCTGCTGGGTGTCGTCGACGTCGGCGGTCGCTCGTCGGAGCTCGTGGCGGGCACGCAGGCGGACGGCGTCGCGTGGGCGACGTCGCTGCCGGTCGGGTCGGGGCTGCTCGCGGACGCGCATCTGCACGACGACCCGCCGACGCCGGCGCAGCTCGACGCGGTCCGCGCGCACGTCGCTGACGTCCTCGCGCCGCTGCGACCGCCGCGGCCGGCGGAGGCGTACGCGGTCGGCGGCAGTGCGACGTCGCTGCGACGTCTGCTCGGGACGGTCCTCGACCACGAGGCACTCGCTCGCGGCCTGCTCGCCCTCGCCGCGCTCCCGCGTGCCGAGATCGCGCGACGGTTCGCGCTGCATCCGGAGCGCGCACGTCTCCTGCCCGCCGCGATCCTGCTCCTGGACGGCGCGACCGGCGCGTTCGGTACCCCGCTGCGCACCTGCGGCGGCGGCCTGCGCGAGGGGGTGCTGCTGGAGGCGATCCGGGGCTCAGGTCCTTCACAAGTGAGTAGGGCCTCGGACTAGAGTTCCCTGCATGGCGAAGGCGAGGGACGTCGACGGATTGCTCCCGCAGACGCCGTACGCGCTCGCAGCCGCGCGGACCGTGAGGGTCCGTGCGGAGGAGCTCTTCGAGTACGCGGACGGCGTTCTGAGCACCGACGACATCGGGCGCGTGCACGACATGCGCGTGGCGACACGGAGACTGCGCGCGGTCCTCGAGCTGTACTCGCCGTGCTTCCCGGGCCGGGAGCTGCGCCCGGTGCTGCGCGACGTGCGGCGCCTCGCCGACGCGCTCGGGGCGAGGCGCGACCCCGACGTTCAGCTGGCGTCGGTCACGACGTTCGCCCGCGGCACCGGTGACGCCGAGCGACCTGGGCTGGACGTCGTGTCCGATGCGATCCGCGCCCGGCAGTCCGCGGGCAACGAGCAGCTCGCCGCGGCGCTGGCGCAGGTCGCGACGTCCGATCTGCGCGGGCGGCTCCTCGCGCTGGCCGACGCCGCCGAGGAGCGGGTCCAGGCCGCGTGAAGGCGCGCGACATCAAGGGACTGGATCCCGCGGGGCCGCTCGCCGACAACGTCGAGCGCATCGCCAGGACCCGGCTCGACGAGCTCTTCGCCTTCGCGCCCGCCGTCCTGGACCCCCGCAACGTCCGCGAGCTGCACGACATGCGCATCGCCGCCAAGCGCCTGCGGTACGTCCTGGAGCCCACGGAGCATCTGTTCGGGCCCTACGTCTCGACTGCGCTGCGCCGCACGAAGGAGCTGCAGGAGCTCCTGGGCGACATGCACGACTGCGACGACATGATCCCGCGCGTGCGCAGGATCATCGCCGCCGAGCAGGCCGAGGAGGTCCTTGCGCTGCGCGAGCGCGCGAGGCCCGATGCGCGCGACCTCGACCCGTCGCTCGCCCGTGACGCCCCGCGCGCGGAGACCTGGCGTGGTCTGCACGCGTTCGCAGCCTGGCTGGAGGCCCGGCGCGCCGTCCTGCACGATGCGTTCCTGCGTCAATGGACGGAGCTGGGCCGCGCGGGGTTCCGTGCGCGCCTGGAGTACGCGCTCGCCGAGCGCGCGCCGGAGCCCGAGCCCGAGCCCGAACCCGAGCTTCAGGCACCTGATCCCGACCCAGAGCCCGCGCTCGCGGCAAGGACCGAATCGTGACCATCGAGCAGCAGCCATCGCAGCCGACCGGCCAGGACCCGATCAGCGCCGTCGAGCCGCCGGCGCCCATCGCGGTCGAGAAGGAGAGCCCGGACCCGGCGCTGTTCGCCAACCGCGAGCTCTCGTGGATGGACTTCAACGACCGCGTCCTGCAGCTCGCCGAGGACGCGGGGCAGCCGCTGCTGGAGCGCGTGAAGTTCGCCGCGATCTGGACCTCGAACCTCGACGAGTTCTACATGGTGCGGGTCGCCGGCCTGCACGACCAGGTCGAGGCCGGCGTGCGCGAGCCGCTCGACGACCGCCGGTCGCCGTCGCAGACGATCGACGGCATCCGCGAGCTGGCCGTCGAGCAGTACGCGCGGGTGCACGACCTGCTGGAGCGCTCGCTGCGCCCCGAGCTGGCCGAGCACGGCATCAGCATCGTGGGCCTCGACGACGTCTCCGACGACGATCGCGCGTCGCTGCACGAGCGCTACCGCCGCCAGATCTACCCCGTGCTCACGCCGCTGGCCGTCGGCCTGGGGCGGCCGTTCCCGTACATCTCGAACCTGTCGCTGTCGCTCGCGGTCCTCGTCCGCGATCCGACGACGTCGCAGACGACCTTCGCCCGCGTGAAGGTGCCGAAGGAGATGCTGCCGCGATTCGTGCCCGTCGAGGGCGGGGAGGGGCACGTGTTCGTCCCGCTCGAGGACCTCATTGCGCGCAACCTCCCGGACCTGTTCCCGGGCATGGAGATCCTCGGGCACGGCTACTTCCGCGTGACGCGCGACGCCGACCTGGAAGTCTCCGACGAGGCCGACGACCTGCTGCGCGCGGTCGAGGCCGAGCTGCGCCGGCGGCGCTTCGGCGAGGCGGTCCGCGTCGAGGTCGAGTCGGGCATGGATCCCGAGCTGCGCAGCCAGCTCACGGAGGCCCTCGGCGTCGAGGAGCGCCAGGTCTACGACATCCCGGGCCTCATCGACCTCAACGACCTCTGGCAGATCGTGAAGCTGCCCGGCTGCGCGGAGCTGCGCGACGCGCCGTGGACGCCGGTGACGCAGCCGCGCCTGCAACTGGAGGACGACTCGGACATCTTCGCCGAGATCCGCCGGGCGGACATCCTCGTCCATCACCCGTACGACTCGTTCTCGACCTCCGTCGAGCGGTTCGTCGAGCAGGCGGCCGAGGACCCCGACGTCCTCGCGATCAAGATGACCGTGTACCGCACGTCCGACGACACGCCGCTGATCCCGGCGCTCATCAGGGCGACGGAGCGCGGCAAGCAGGCCGTGTGCCTCGTGGAGCTCAAGGCGCGCTTCGACGAGCGCGCGAACATCGGCTGGGCGAGGGCGCTGGAGGAGGCGGGCGTGCACGTCGTGTACGGCCACCCGTCACTGAAGACGCACGCGAAGTCGATCCTCGTCGTCCGTCGCGAGGGCGACGGCGTGCGCCACTACGTGCACGTCGGGACCGGCAACTACAACCTGAACACCGCGCGTCTCTACACGGACTTCGGGCTGTTCACGGCCGACCCACAGCTCGGCGTCGACGTGGGGGACATGTTCAACTTCCTCACCGGCTTCGCGCGACCCCGCCGCTACAACAAGGTGCTGCTCGCGCCGACGTTCCTGCGCGACTCGCTGCTGGACGAGATCGAGCGGACGATCGCGGCCCGCGAGCGCGGCGAGGACGCCCGGATCCTCATGAAGATGAACTCGCTCGTGGACCGGCGGTGCATCCGCGCGCTGTACCGGGCGTCGCAGGCCGGGGTGCCGGTCGACCTGAACATCCGCGGGATCTGCTGCCTACGCCCCGGCGTGCCGGGCGTGTCGGACAACATCCGCGTCGTGTCCGTCCTCGGCCGCTTCCTGGAGCACTCCCGCGTGTACTCGTTCTTCCGAGGCGACGAGGTCAAGGTCTACACGGGCTCGGCGGACCTCATGCCGCGCAACCTCGACACGCGGGTGGAGCTGATCGTGCCGGTCGAGGACCCGGCGGCGCGCGACGACCTGCTCGACGCCGTCGAGCGCTGCCTCGTCGACGACGCGGGCGCCTGGGATCTCGGACCCGAGCGCAACTGGATGCGCCGCACGCCGGCGCCCGAGCCGCGCGACGTGCAGCGCGAGCTGATGCTCGGCCACGCGGCGCGCGCGGCCGAGGCCTCATGAGCGAAGCCCCTTCCGAGGCCATCGCCGGAATTCGCGTCCACGCCCCTCCGCGCGGCAACCGGCGGCTGGAGAAGCTGCTGGCGGCGGTCGACGACGACATGCAGGTCAAGGCGTGGTGGCACGCCGCGGGGGTCAACGCCGTGCGCCTGCACATGAACGACCACTCGTGGGTCCACATCCAGATCGTGCTCAACATCTCGCTGCGGCTGGCTCGGCTGCTGTTCCGCGCAGGCGTGATGCCGAGCATCGTGACCGACCACGGGATGAAGCAGCGCGACGCCGAGGTCGTCATCGCGGCGGCGGCGCTCCTGCACTGCGTCGGTATGTCGGTCCACCGCACCGACCACGAGACGTACTCGCTGTTCCTCTGCGCGGACAAGCTCCCGAAGCTGCTGGAGGGCATCTACGAGGAGCCGGAGCGCACGATCATCGTCGCCGAGGCCATGCACGCGGTGATCTCGCACCGCTCGCGCGGCAACCCGCTCACGATCGAGGCGGCCATCGTGCGCGTCGCCGACGCGCTCGACATGGCCAAGGGGCGCTCGCGCGTCGAGGTCGAGGCCGGGCGCACGAACATCCACGCCGTGTCCTCCTACGCGATCGACGAGGTGCGGATCGGCGCGGGCGAGGAGAAGGCGGTCCGAGTGGAGATCGACATGAACAGCTCGGCGGGGATCTTCCAGGTTGACGAGGGCCTGGGGACGAAGTTGCGCGGGACCCCGCTGGCCGAGCACGTCGAGGTCGTCGCACGGATCGAGGCCGAGCACGAGCAGCGGCTCGTCCCGGTCTTCCGCCTGTGAGTCGTCCGCTCACCCTCCGCGTCCGCGACGAGCTGCTGGAGGCGATCCTGCCGGCGACAGGCTGCTCACGCTGGACTCCGGCTCCGCGCTCGTCATCGTGACGCCATGAGCGTCGAACGCGTCCACGCCGCGTACGCGCGCATCGAGGAGGTCGACCCGCCCGGAGATCTGGATCTCGCTGCGGGCGATCGAGGACGTGCTGGCCGATGCCGCAGCGGTCGATCCCTCGCTGCCGCTCGCCGGCCTGCTGCTGGCGGTGAAGGACAACATCGACGTCGCCGGGATCCCGACGACGGCCGGCTGCCCCGCGTTCGCCTACGCGCCGGCGCGGACCGCACCCGCCGTCGCGCGGCTGCTCGACGCGGGCGCGGTCCTGCTGGGCAAGACCAACCTCGACCAGTTCGCGACGGGACTCGTCGGGACGCGCAGCCCGCACGGAGCCGTGCGCGACGCTCGGCGCCCGGAGTACGTCAGCGGCGGTTCCAGCTCCGGCTCGGCGGTCGCGGTGGCGCTCGGCATCGTGGACATCGGCATCGGGACCGACACCGCGGGCTCCGGGCGCGTCCCGGCCGCCTTCGGGGGGATCGTGGGGATCAAGCCGACGCGAGGGCTCGTCCCCAACCGCGGCTCCGTGCCGGCCTGCCGCACGCTCGATGTCATCACGCCGTTCGCCCGCGACCTGGCGACCGCGACCCGGGCCGCCGCGATCATGACCGGGGTCGACGACGGCGACCCGACGTCGCGCGCGTGGCCCGCCGACGCGCCGCTGGCCGCGCCACCGCAGCCGAGGGTCGGCGTCCCCGACGTCTCGCTGCTGCCGGGCCTCACGCCGGAGGCAGCGGCGGCCTTCGGCTGCGTCGCCGAGCGCCTGGCCGACGCCGGGGCGAATGTCGTCGAGCTGGATCCGGCGCCGTTCCTCGACGCCGGCCGGCTCCTGTACGACGGCGCGTTCGTGGCTGAGCGCCACGCGGCGGTCGGCGCGTTCGTCCACGCCCATCCCGACGACGTCGATCCGACGGTCGGCGCGATCATCGAGGCGGCGGGCCGGCTCGGCGCGAGCGACCTCGTCGCCGACGGCGAGCGCCTGGGCCATCTGCGCCTCGCGGCCGGCGAGCGGTTCGCGGGACTGGACGCGATCGTGCTGCCGACGACGACGGCCCAGCCGACGATCGCCGAGGTCGCGGCCGATCCGGTCGGCGCGAACGCGCGGCTCGGGATGTTCACGAACTGCGCGAACCTGCTCGACCTGTGCGTCGCCGCGGTGCCATGCGGCGAGGCCGACGGCGGCCGGTTCGGCGTGTCGGTGCTCGCCCCGGCGTCGAGCTGCTCGTCGTCGGCGCGCACCGGACCGGGCAGCCGCTGAACCACGAGCTCACGACGCGCGGCGCCCGGTTCGCGGGCGTGGTCTGGACGGCGCCCGCCTACCGGCTGTTCGCGCTGCCGACGACGCCGCCGAAGCCCGGCCTCATCCGCGTGGAGTCCGAGGGCGTGGCGATCGAGGGCGAGCTCTGGGAGCTGTCACGGGCGGCACTCGGCGCGTTCCTGGCCGCGCTGCCTGCGCCCATGGCCCTCGGCCGCGCGGTGCTGGACGATGGCCGCGAGGTGGTCGGGTTCACGTGCGAGCCGGCCGCGCTCGACGGCGCACCGGACATCTCCGAGCACGGCAGCTGGCTGGAGTACCTGCGCGCGGCCGTGTGAGACGCCGGCCGGGGTGGTGCGCGCCTCCGCGGCGTCCCCTGCTCATCCGGTGGCGGGCGCGCGCCGGCGACGAGAAGGCGGTCGGCGTGGAGGAGCCGCGCGGGAGCAGCGGCTCGTGCCGCTCGTCCGACTGTGACCCGGCGCCGTTTCGCGCCGGTTCACACCGCCTCCCGATCGTGTGGCGGCGGCGGCGTCGACGACGACGCCGCGAGCTCTCCCCGACCAAGGAGCCCCGGCATGAGCACGAGCGTCAGGCAGAAGCACTCCGGCCCGGGGGTCCGCACCGGCGCGGACTACCTCGAGGCGCTCGACGACGGGCGGCGGGTCTACATCAACGGCGAGCTGATCGAGAACGTCGCGACGCATCCCAAGACCTGCGGCTACGCGAACGTCGTCGCGCAGTGGTACGACGCCCACCGCCGGCCGGAGCTCGAGGACGTGATGACGTTCGTCGACGAATCCGGCGAACGGCGGGCGATGATGTGGCTGCGCCAGAAGGACAAGGAGCAGCTGGCGTGGCGGCGCCGCTACCACGACGCGATCTTCCGCCTCTTCGGCGCCGGCTACTACGGCCGGCTCCCGGAGGTCAACAACAGCATCTTCCTCACCTACATCGACGACCCGGAGCCCTGGGAGGCGAACTCGCTCGGCGTCGAGGCGCCGGACGGCGTGAGCTTCGCCGACAACATCAGGTCGTTCTGGAGCTACATGGTCGACAACGACATGAACGTCGCGCCGGCGGTGATCGACCCACCGGTCGACCGGTCGCGGCCCGAGGCGGAGGCCGAGTCGCCCAACTGCCGCGTCGTCAGCCAGGGACCCGACGGGATCGTGGTCCGCGGCGTGAAGGCGATTGCGACGGCGTCGGCGTTCTCCGACTGGCTCATGGTCGGCGTGTTCTGGCGTCCCGGGATGCCGTCCGACCAGACGAACTACTTCGTCGTCCCGACCAACGCGCCGGGCATCTCACTGATCTCGCGCGAGCCGGTGGTCGCCGAGACCAAGGACCCGGCCGAGCACCCCTTCTCGACGCGCGGGGACGAGCTCGACAACATGATCGTCCTCGAGGACGTCTTCGTGCCCTGGGAGCATGTCTTCCACATGGGCAACCCGGAGCACGCGCTGCTGTACCCCCAGCGCCTGTTCGACTGGATCCACTACTCCGACCTGGTCCGCTTCACCGTCAAGACCGAGCTGATGGCCGGGCTGGCGCTGCTCATCGGCGACAGCGGCGGACTGACGAAGATCCCGGCGGTCGCCGCGCGCATCGCGGACATCATCCGCTTCAAGGAATCCGTGCTCGCGCACCTCGTCGCGGCGGACGAGACCGGCTTCGTGACCCCCAACGGCATGTACAAGCCGAACAACATCATGTTCGACTTCGGCCGCGCCTACTTCCACGAGCACGTCAACGGCTTCGCCAACGAGCTGCTCGATCTGAGCGGGCGCAGCTCG
>CAWIOK010000002.1:0-582332 GCA_963837655.1 uncultured Solirubrobacterales bacterium | reverse complement strand
GCGGCG
This sequence comes from uncultured Solirubrobacterales bacterium, assembly GCA_963837655.1. Lineage (GTDB taxonomy): Bacteria > Actinomycetota > Thermoleophilia > Solirubrobacterales > Solirubrobacteraceae > CAVVSD01. The sequence goes on along the minus strand of CAWIOK010000002.1, from coordinate 582,326 downwards.
GCGCCCCGAGGCGGCGCGACCTGATCCGTAGCTCACCGCACCCGACGAGTGGAAGTCCCTGGCCTCGCAGCGCATCCTCCACGGATGAGCGCGGCCTCTGCGACCGTACGGTCGGCGGCATGGACCCCAAGACCCTCATCGCATACGCGTCCAAGCATGGATCGACCCAGGAGGTCGCCGAGCAGGTGGCGCAGACCCTGCGCGACAGCGGACTCGACGTCGATGTCCGACCGGCTTCCTCCGTCGATGACGTCGATACCCTACGACGCCCTGGTCATCGGGGGAGCGCTCTACATGGGCCACTGGCATCGGGACGCCCGCCGGCTGCTGAGCCGCGTGAGCGAGGAGCTCCGCGAGCGCCGCCCCGTGTTCGTCTTCGGGATGGGACCCATGGACCTCGAGCAGAAGTCGGTCGACGAGGCCCGCAAGCACGTCGACCAGCGCTCGCGAAGGTCCCGGACGTCCAGCCGGTGTCGGTCGCCATCTTCGGCGGCGTCGTGCACCCCGATGAGCTGCACTTCCCCTTCAACCACATGCCCGAGACCGACGCGCGAGACCCGAGGCCATCCGTGCCTGGTCCGGCGACATCGCCGCGGTCCTGACGGCCCGCCGGGTGACGCCGGCTCCGTAGTTCTCCGCACGAGGCGGGCAGACGCCCCGGATGGCGGCGGGCCGCGCGCGGCCGAGCATGACGTCATGTCGACCTCAGCCGCCCAGCCCTCACCCGCGCTTCGGCGCTCCTCCCCCAGTGCGGGACGCGTGGTCGCGCTCATCGCGGGCAGCCTGCTCGCGCTCCTGGCCGCCGCACTGATCATCGGCGGTGCCGCGCTCCTCTTGGCGCACCTGACGCAGCGCGACGACGACGGCTTCTACACCTCGCCCACCACGCGACTCGCGACCGGTACCTACGCGCTGACCGGCGAGGGCATCGATCTCGGCGACGCGCGGCAGCACCGCGGACCTCTCGGTCGAGTCCTTCGACGCGACCACGCGCGTCCGTGTCAACCCGGCCGGCGACGCGCCGTTGTTCGTCGGGATCGCGCCCGAGGCCGAGGTGCAGGCGTACCTGCGGGGCGTCGCCCACGACCAGGTGCAGGACGTCGGTCGTCATCACGGCGCTCTGAGCGCCCGGTACGACCGCGCGCCCGGCGCCCGTACCCCACCGCCGCCGGCATCGGAGCGCTTCTGGGTCGCGTCGTCCAGCGGCGCCGGCACCCAGACGCTTCAGTGGAAGCCGCGCAGCGGGCGGTGGTCGGTCGTGGTCATGCGAGCCGACGCCGCACGCGGTGTCACGGCCGACGTGAACGTCGGCGTACGCCTGAACCTCCTGCTGTGGATCGGCATCGGCCTCCTCGCGGCAGGCGTCCTCATCGCCGGCGCGTCGGCGGGGCTGCTCGTGTTCGGAACCCGTTCGAGCAAGCTCGTTGCGGCTCCCTTGGCCGACGACGCCGGCGATGCCCTGGGCCATCGCCGCGGTCGTCGCGGACGCCGGCACGTCGACGTACCCGGTCGACATCCGCGCGAAGCTCGACGAGCCCCTCAGCCGCTGGCTCTGGATCGTCAAGTGGTTCCTGGCCATCCCGCACGCGATCGTGCTCGCGTTCCTGTGGCTCGGGTTCTTCGTGCTCACCGTGGTCGCGTTCTTCGCGATCCTCATCACCGGGCGCTACCCACGGTCGCTGTTCGACTTCAACGTCGGGGTCCTGCGCTGGTCGTGGCGCGTGGGCTACTACGCCTGGGCCACGATCGGCACCGATCGCTACCCGCCGTTCTCACTGGCACCGGACCCCGGCTACCCCGCCGACCTGGAGATCCCCTACCCCGAGCGGCTGTCGCGGGTGAAGGTGCTCTTCAAGTCGTGGCTGCTCGCGCTGCCCCATCTGGCCGTGCTCGCGGCGTTCTTCGGCTGGTGGAACGCGGCGATCACGTGGGGCTCGACGACGCTCCAGCCGCCCGGCCTGCTCGGGATCCTCGTGCTGGTCGCCGGCGTCGTGCTGCTCTTCACCGGCCGCTACCCGCGCGACGTGTTCGACCTCCTGGTCGGCATCGCGCGGTGGTCGCTGCGGGTGGCGGCGTACGTCGCGCTCATGCGCGACGAGTACCCGCCGTTCCGGCTGGGCCGGTGATCAGCCCCCGCGGTCGAGGCGGCCAGCACCTCGCCCGCCCGGCCGGTCTCGACGCCGCGCGGCACGATCAGGACGGGGCAGGTCGCGCTGTGCGCGAGGTGGTGACCGACGCTCCCGACCAGGACGCTGCGGGCCGGCCCGTACCGGCGTGATCCGATGACGAGGAGATCGCCGCTGCGCGCGCGCGGCCGATGCGAGCGCGGCCCCCGCCTCGCCCCACGCGACGTCGCGCTCGACGGCTGACGTCCCCGGCGACCCGTCCGGCCCCTTCGGCGGCCAGACGTTCTGCCTGCTCGCGCACCGAGCGCTCGACGACCTCTGCCAGGTCGACGGCGGCTGCGGTCCAGGTCGCGGTCGGCGGCTCCGCCACCGCGACGATCCGCAACCGGACGCCCGGCGAGCGACGCGAGCTCCGCAGCGACCTGCGAGCGCAAGCCCGGACTCCTCGCTGCCGTCGTACCCCGCGACGACGCGCTCGAAGGCGTCCACGGTCCGCGTAGCCCCGCGGCGCCAGCGCCACCGGGCACGGCGCTCCCGACAGGAGTCGCTCGGCGGTCGTCCCGGCGAGCACGCGCCCGATCGGCCCGCGGTGACTCGGAGCCGACCGTCACGAGCCCCGCGCCCTCTGCGTCGCAGACTGCTGCAGGCCCGCAGCCGGCGACGACGCGTGGACGGCCCGCGGCGCGGGACCCGGGATGTCCCCGAGCCTGTCGCCGCGCGCCGGCCAACACGAGCCAGCGGCCTCCTCGTCGAGCCGGTCGAGCACCGGCCCGGTGAAGCGGTCGCGGGTCGGCGGCATCCGGATGACGTGCACGGCGAGCAGCTGCGCGTCGTACAGGACCGACCATTCCGACGTGCCAGCGCGACGGCGTCGTCGCCGCGCTCGGTTCCGTCGTGACCGACGATGTGCAGGGTCATGGTCAGACCTCCTCGGTTGGGTGATGGCGCGCGGAGTGCGCCCGCGACCTCGAGCACCTCACCGACGGCACGCCGGCCCGCCCGGGGGCCGCGACGGCATGGCCGATGCGCAGGAGGAGCATGGGGACCTCGCCCCTGCTGACCAGAGCGCGAAGGCGTGCACGCTGCTGGCGTCGCGGAGCGGCGCGTCGAGGTATCCGGCCCAGCAGCCCTCCAGTGCGGCCTCCAGCAGAGCGCCGACAGGGCCTGCCCTGCCTCCAGCCGGTCTCGGTGCGCATCGCCCGCGGTGCTCAGCACGGCGAGCGCCGGGGCGCTGTAGCGACGAGACGCGATCGGCGTCAGTCGACCATCTCGCACGCAGTGCGCCGGCGATCGCCGGTAGGACGTCCAGGAACCCGCCCTCGTCGGCCACCGCGAGCGCCAGACGGTCGAGCAGCTCCCCGCGCAGCGACCGCCGTCGAAGACCCGCGCGCTGGGTATGACGCAAGGTGATCGCCTTCGCGCGCAGACGTCTCTGCCGCGGTCGGCGGCCGGGGCTCGCCGAGCCGGACCGTCGCGAGCAGCGCGGCGTCCCCCGGCTCGCCCGCGAGCTCGACCCTCGGCGTCTCGCCCTGCGGCTCGCAGGGCGACCCGGAGGTGATGCAGGACGACGCCGCACGAGATCGTGACGGTCCGTAGATCCGCATCGCCGTCGGCGGACAGCGCGTCCTCCGACACGTGCAGCTCGAGCTCGTCGCCGTGGAGGACGAAGCGCCACGGCTGGACGTTGCGCACAGAGGGCGCGTTGATCGCCAGCTCCACCGCAGCGGCCCACCGCGACGAGTCCTCCGGGCGGGTCGTCGAGCTCTGACGCCCACCTCGCGGCACGACGAGCACGGGGCAGCGCGAGTGCGCCACGAGGTAGGCCGTGATGGTCCCGAGCAGCACCACGCGCGCGGGCCCGTAGCCCCGCGAGCCGCACACGAGCAGGTCGACGTCCTCGTCGCACGCCGCGACGATCGCCTCGCCAGGCGGCCCCTGACACAGCTGGGTCTCCACGACCACGTCGCACGGCACGTCGGCGAGCACGTCGCGCAGGAGATCCTCGCCCCGCGCTCGACGGCGTCGGGAGCAACTGCGGTCATCACGCGCACGCACGCGTCGTATCTGCGGGCGAGCTCCATGGCGTGCCGCACCGCCTCGCGGGAATCGGGATCGACGTCGATGGCGACGGCGATGACGCGGATCTCGCTGGCGCCACGCGACGCGTATCCGTCGGGCGCGACGGCGACCGGACACGGCGCGCCGTGCAGCAGGCGCTGCGCGGTCGGGCCGGGGAAGGTCCGCCCCCGCTCGCCGCTCGGCGAGGAGGCGAGCACGACCAGGGCCGCCGGCTCGCGCTCGGCCACCTCCTGGAGCCCGTGCGCCACGGAATGGGCGGTCATGTTCAGCGGGAGCGGGTCGCCCGGAAGGCGCAGTTGCGCCTCCAGGGTCAGCGCACGTGCGCGTTCGGCGCGGTTGTCCTCGGCCGGGACGCAGACGTGCACCATGCGAACCGGCATGCCGCTGGGATGGGCGAGCGTCCTGGCCAGCGCGACAGCATCGGCGCCGCGCTCCGTCCCGTCATGCGCAGCGACGTAGCTGCGACGCATCGTGGCTCCTGTCTCGAGGGTCCGCCGACGGTATGGCCGCACCGGACCTGGCGCATCCGCCGGGACCACCGACCGCCGCTGCGGATGTCCCGCACCGCAGCGGCGGACTCGCGCGGATGTGCCCGTCCCCGGGCCGGAGCACGCTGACACCGTCAGCAACCGAGGAGCCAACGATGCGAGTCGAGGACGTCATGACCACCGACGTGGCGACCGTCACGCCGGAGACACCGCTGAAGGAGGCGGCGCGGATGCTCGTCGGGCGGAGGATCTCCGGCTTCCCCGTCGTTCACGACGGGGTGGTCGTCGGGGTGGTCTCCGAGGCCGACTTCGTCGAGCTCGAGCGCGGGGACTTCGACGCCCAGCGGCACGGGATCTTCCGGTCGCGCGACCGTCAGCGCGACGTGCAGCGCGCGTGCGCGCGGACCGTCGGTGAGGTGATGTCGAGCCCGCCCGTCACCGTGAGGCCGATCTGGACCGTCGCCGGCGCAGCCGCGCTCATGCTCGACAAGGGCGTCAACCGCCTGCCGGTCACCAGAGCAGCGGGCGAGCTCATCGGCATCCTCACCCGGGCCGACGTCGTCCGCGCGTTCGCGCGGACCGACGAGGCGATCCGCCGCGAGGTCAGGGAGGCGATGACCTTCCACCAGGGACTGATGCTCGACGACGCACCGGTGGGCGTCGAGGTGCACGACGGGGTGGCAGCCCTGACCGGCGCGGTCGGTCTGCGCAGCCAGGCCGAGCGCCTGCCGAAGGTGGTGGCGGACGTGCCCGGCGTCGTCGCGGTGGAGTCGGAGCTCACCTGGTCCGAGGACGACCGGTAGGCCAGTGACGGAGAACCCTCGCCATCGCGTCGTGATCGTGGGCGGCGGCGTGGCCGGACTCGAGGCGCTCGCCGCGTTGCCCACGTTCTGTGACGACCGCCTCGCCATCACGCTGGTGTCGCCGAATCCCAGCTTCGGTCTGCGGGCCGACGCGATCGAAGCAGCGTTCGGCCGCGCGGCGCCTGTGGCACACGACGTCGCCACGATCGCCGCCGACCACGATGCGACGTACCTCCACGACGCGGTGCACGCGGTACACCGTGAGTACGGGCTCGCCCTCACCCAGGCGGGCCGCGAGCTGCCGTACGACTCGCTGCTCGTCGCGGTCGGGGCGCACGCCACGCCGCATCCGGCGCTCCACGAGGCGGTCACGTTCCGTGGCATGCAGGACGTGGCCCCACTGAGCGGCGTGCTCGCCGACCTCGACGCCGGCAGGGCGCGCAGCGTCCTGTTCGTCGTGGCGCCCGGGACGACGTGGACCCTTCCGCTCTACGAGCTGGCGCTCCTGTGCGCCGAGTACGCCGACGAGCGGGCGCTCGAGGTCGCCGTCACGGTCGCCACGCCGGAATCGCGCCCGGTCGCCGCCTTGGGTCACGACGCGAGCGTGGTCGTCGAGCGCTCCCTCGCCGCGCGGGGCATCCAGGTGCGCCATCAGCTGCTCATCCAACGCCTGGAGCGCGGACGACTTCTCGATCTGCGCGGCGCCGTGCTGGCGAGCGGCGATCGCGTCGTCGCGCTCCCCCTGCTCGAGGGCCCGCGGCTCCGCGGGCTGCCGCACGATCGCCACGGCTTCATCCCCGTCGACGCGCACGGGGCGGTCCGCGGCGCCCGGGGCGTCCATGCAGCCGGTGACGCGACGACCGGCCCCTACAAGCAGGGAGGCCTCGCGGCCCAGCAGGCGGTCCTCGCGGCGCGCGCCATCGCGCGGGCGGCCGGCGCGCAGATCGCGGAAGGCGCACCACGACCGACGCTACGGGCACACGCCGCGGCAGGCACCGGCCCCTCGTGGTTCTCGACGCCGCTCGCGCCGTCGGACCCGAGGTCGGCGATCGTCGCCGACGGGCCGCTGTGGCGGCCTCCCACGAAGGTCGCGATGCCCTATCTCGCCACGTACCTCGAGCAGAGATCGTGACGCCCCCGCGCGTCCTCGTCGCCTATTGCACGCGGCCGGGATCCACGACCGGCGTCGCCGAGCGCATCGCGGGCCGCCTGCGCGACCCTGGCTGCGACGTCGAGCTCCGCGAGGCCGGCGAGGCCCCGACCCTGTCGGGTTCGACGGGATCGTCCTCGGCAGTCCGGTCATCGACCGGTCCTGGATGCCGGCGGCGGACGCGTTCGTCGCGAAGCACCTCGTCACGCTGGCGCAGCTTGCGGTGTGGCTGTTCAGCGTCGGGCACTTCGGCGACAACCGGCCCGCGATCGACGCGTGGGCGGAGCGGATCGCCGGCGAGCGGCTGACTCGAGAGCCCAAGCGTGCACGCAGCCATCGACACCCGCGCTCTGACGAAGTCCTACGGCTCCGTCCGCGGGGTCCGCGACCTGACGCTGACCGTGCGCGAGGGTGAGGTGTTCGGCTTCCTGGGTCCGAACGGGGCCGGCAAGACCACCACCATCCGGACGCTGCTGGGCCTGCTGCACGCGACCGGCGGCACCGCGACGGTGCTCGGCCTGGACATCGGCCGCTCCAGCCGAGCGATCCGTGCCCGGGTGGGCAACCTGCCAGGCGAGTTCGTCTACGACCCGCGGATGACCGGCCGCCAGCTGCTCGCCTACTCCGCCGCGCTGCGAGGGATCCGCGATCTCAGACCGTCGAAGCTGCTGGCCGAGCGCCTCGAGGCCGATCTCACGCGTCGCCTCGGCGACCTCTCGCGGGGCAACCGCCAGAAGATCGGTCTCATCGCGGCGCTCTGGCACGACCCGCAGCTGCTCGTGCTCGACGAGCCCACCGGCGGCCTCGATCCGCTCATGCAGGAGGAGTTCCTAGCGATCGTCGCCGAGCGTCGTGCCCAGGGCACGACGGTCTTCGTGTCGTCCCACGACCTCGACGAGGTCCAGCGTGCATGCGACCGCGTGGGCATCATCCGCGAGGGGCGCTTGGTCGCCGTCGAGGACGTCGGGGAGATGCGGGCCCGGGCGTACCGCAAGGTCACGGTGCGGTTCGGCGAGCCCGTCGATCCCTCAGAGCTCGCAGCGCTCCCGGTCGTCGACGGGCTCGAGACGGAGGGCGCGACCGCGCGCTTCCGCGTGCGCGGCGACCTCGATCCGGTGGTCAAGGCCCTCGGTCGTCACGACGTCCGCGACCTCGAGGTCACGCGCCCAACGCTGGAGGAGCTGTTCCTGACCTACTACCACCACGCTGCGTGACGCTGACGGCCGGGCCCCGGCAGGCCGTGGCACAGCCGCCGTCGCAGTGGCGCTCCGTCGCGACGGTCGTCCGCCACCTGCTGTGGGTGGACCGGCGCACCCCGCTCACCTGGGGCGGCGGGCTCGGCGCGATGAGCGCGCTCATCGCGGCGATGTGGCCATCGATCGAGGGATCGATCCAGACGATCATGCGCGAGTACCCGGCTGCGCTGAAGACGGCGTTCGACATCGGCGAGCTCGACTCGCTCGCCGCGTACGTCAACGCCGAGATGCTCAGCCTGATCGTCCCACTGGCCGTGGCGTTCCTCGCGGTCCGCTGCGTCGTCGGTGCGACCGCCGGCGCAGAGGAGCGCGGCCACCTCGACGTCCTGCTGACCCTGCCGCTGTCGCGCCGCGCGCTGCTGTGCGCCGCGGTCGTGTCGACCGGCCTGCTGTGCGCCGCGGTGCTGGCGATCGCCTGGGCGATGACCTGCGTGGCGGGGGCGATCGCCGGAGCGCCGGTGTCCGTGGGCCCGCTGGGTGCCGGATTCGCCGACGTCTGGCCGCTGGCCATGGCGTTCGCGGGGCTCGCGGCCCTCGTCGTCGGCCTGACGTCGCGCGCGGCCGTGGCCACCGGGGTGGCGGTGGGCACGGCCGTCGCGATGTACGTCGTCGATCTCGTCGGCAAGCTCGCGCCGGCGCTCGACCCGGTGCGCGTGGTGTCCGCGTTCCGCCTCTACGGCCACGCCGTGCAGGACGGCCTGCGTCCCGGACACGTCGCGGTGCTCGTCACCGCGGCTGTCGTGCTCGCGGCCGCCGGCGCGATCCTGCTCGACCGTCGCGACCTGCGCTGACAGCCTCAGGCGCGCGCGGGAGACACCGACGCAACGCCGCGGTGAGACTGCGAGGACAGGGCCGGCGCGACGCGCGCCTGCGCGGCGCGCTCCAAGAGCACCCCGCCGCCCAGCGCGATCAGGCAGCCCTCGACGAACAGGCTGGACATGCCGAGCGTCTCGCCCCAGTTGCCGATGTCGCCCGTCGCCTGCGGGAGGCCGACGGTCCGGGTCAGGACGAAGCCGACGAGTGCGGAGAGCGGCAACGCGACCGCCGCCAGCCAGATCCTGGTGCTCGTCGTGCGCAGCAGCGCGCCGGCGGTCACCAGGCACGCGGCGATGAGGCCGACGTACATCCAGCCCATGTAGGGCGTCTCGGTGAACTTGCCGGGCGCGTCGAGGACGTGGACGAGCGCGACGCCGGCGAGTCCGACGCACGCCACTGCTCGGGTGGCGGCGTCGCGGATATCAGTGATCGTGGTCATGCTGGAAGGGTCACGACCGTGCGTGAGGCGGAGATGAGAGCGTCTACGCGGCGGGCAGCACGAGCGTCACCCGGGCCCCGCCGCCGGGGAGATCCTCGGCCCGCACGCGGCCGCCGTGCGCGACCGCGATGGCCTCGACGATCGCGAGCCCGAGTCCCGTCCCGGCCGCCCGCGATGGGTCTCCCTGGCTGAAGCGCTCGAACGCACGCGGCAGCGCGTCGCCGAAGCCGGGACCACCGTCGCTCACGGTGAGCTCGACGGCGCCCGGCTCGGCGATGGTGGCGCGCACCGTCATGGCACCCGCTCCGTGGTGCAGCGCGTTGCCGACGAGGTTGTCGAGCGCCTGGGCGACGCGATCGGGGTCGGCGAGCACCACCGCCCCGCCCTCGATGTCGACGCTCGTGACCAGCGTCCGCCCGGCGGCCTGCACGACGGTGGCATTGCGCCGGGCGACGTCACGCAGCGCGTCGTGCACGTCGAGGGGCTCGAGCCGCAGGGGCAGATTGCCCTCGTCACTGCGGGCGAGCACCAGCAGGTCGTCGGCGAGTCGCGACAGCCGGCCGGTCTCCTCGAGGGCGGACACGACCGCGGCGTGCTGCTGCTCGGGCGTCCGGTCCGCCCTGGCGGCCACCTGCAGCTCGGCGCTCAGCACCGCGAGCGGGGTGCGGAGCTCGTGGCTGGCGTCGGAGACGATCCGGCGCTCGTGCGCGAACGCGCCTGCGAGGCGATCCAGCAGCGCGTTGAACGTCCGTCCCAGCCGCGCGATCTCGTCCTGGGACTCCGGGAGCGGGAGCCGCTCGCTGAGGTCGGAGTCGGTGATCTGCGCCGCCTGCGCGCGCATGCGCTCGACGGGCGCCAGCGCCGCGCCGGCAAGGCGGTACCCGAGGTAGGACGCGACGAGCAACGCGGCGGGGAAGGCCAGCGCGAGCAGGATCGCCAGCCGCGCGCGCAGGTCGTGCTCGCGGTCCAGGGAATCGGCGAGGACAGCGACGTAGCGGCCGTCGTCGACGGCGAAGGCACGGATCCGCGCCTCCCCGTCGGACGGCGTCTGCTCGACCTCGGCGGTGTAGGGGCGCCGCGCCGCACGGGCGACGTCGCCGCGCGAGAGCAGCGGCGCGGAGCCCAGATCGCCGCTGGAGACGACGAGCGCGCCGTCGGGCGTGTAGAGCTGCATGAGCCGCTCGCCGCTGTCGGCCCGGATCTTCGCGGGCCGCGACCCCTCGCGGGCGATGGCGTCGAGTGCCGCGGCGCGCTGGCGCAGGCCGTCGTCGATCGAGCTCGTGACGCCGAGCGAGTACAGCAGGAAGACCGCGAGCCCCACGACGAGCAGCACGCCCGCGGTCGCGGCCGCGAACACGAGCGTGAGCCGCGCGCGCAGCGTGACCGGGCGATGCACTAGCCGGCGCGCAGCACGTACCCCGCGTTGCGGACCGTCTGCAGCGTCTCGACCGCGAACGGCCTGTCGATCTTCTCGCGCAGGTACCGGACGTAGACGTCGATGACGTTCGACCGGTTCTCGTAGTCCTCGTCCCAGGCGCCCTCGAGCAGCTCGAGGCGGCTCAGGACCTCGTCGGGACGGCGCATGAAGACCTCGAGCACCTGCTGCTCCTTGACCGAGAGCGGGATCTCGACGCCGCCGCGGGTGACCCGCCTGGTCGCCGGATCGAGCTCGAGGTCGCCGACGCGCAGCACTGGCCCGCCGCGCGTCGGCCCCCTGCGGGTCAGCGCGCGCAGCCGGGCGTGCAGCTCACCCAGGTCGAACGGCTTGACGAGGTAGTCGTCGGCACCGGTGTCCAGCCCGGAGATCCGGTCCTCGATCGCATCGCGCGCCGTGAGCATGAGGATCGGCGTCGCGTCGCCCTCCGCCCGCAGCCGGCGGCAGACCTCGAATCCGTCGGCGCCCGGGAGGTTCACGTCGAGGCAGACCGCGTCGTAGCCGCGCGCGGGGACCATCCAGAGGGCGTCCTCGCCGCTGGCGGCGACGTCGACGAGCACCCCGTCGCACCGCAGACCCTCGCGGATGGCCTTCGCGAGCTTCAGCTCGTCCTCGACGACCAGCACGCGCACGGATGGCGATGCTACGCGGATGGCGGGCATGTCGCGGAGCCTCGCCGCTGCAGATGAGCGCGCGATGAGCCTGGCTTGCGCCTCAGGTCACCCCGCCGACGAGCGCCCCGATGCCCGCGGTGACGGCCATGGCGATCGCACCCCACGCCACGACGCGGATCACCGCGGGACGCGCCGGCGCGCCGCCCAGCTGGGCGCCGATGCCGCCGAGCACGGCCAGGGCCGCGAGCGTGACCCCGACCGCGACGGCGATGCGCGCCCCGGCCGGCGCCAGTGCCACGGCGAGCAGCGGCAGGAGCGCGCCGGCCGAGAACGACACGGCGGAGGTCCAGGCCGCCTGCAGCGGGCGCGCCTTGCGCTCCTCCGCGAGCCCGAGCTCGTCGCGGGCGTGTGCCTCCAGCGATCCGTGACGGGTCAGCGCGTCGGCGACGTCGGCGGCCAGCGCGGGCGACAGCCCGCGCTGCTCGTAGATGCCCGCGAGCTCGCGCAGCTCGCCGCCGGGATCGGCGCGCAGCTCGCCCTCCTCGAGACGCAGGTCGGCCTCTTCCGCGTCGCGCTGGGAGCTCACCGAGACGTACTCGCCCGCGGCCATCGACAGCGCTCCCGCGACGAGCCCCGCGATGCCGGCGGTGACGATCGCCGAACGCGACGCGCCCGAGGACGCGACGCCGAGCACGATGCCGGCGGTCGACAGGATGCCGTCGTTCGCCCCGAGCACCGCCGCACGCAACCAGCCGGTTCGTCCGCTGAGGTGGGCTTCGCGGTGGGTGGTGTGCATGCGACGAGCGTCGCACGTCGCCGTCTCATCTGTGGCTCATCCGTGGCTGCGAAGACCCCGGCATGCCGCACCTCTCGGAGCTTCATGGCGCCGCAACGCACCTCGCCGTCGTGGCGCTGCCGCTGTACCTCGTCCTGCTCGTGCTGCGCCGCCTCGACCGCGGCGGCGACGCCGTGCGGCTCTGGGAGCCGTGGGTGCTGGGCGCCGCGGTGCTCGGCGTCGCCTCCAGCGGGCTGACCGGTCTGCTCGTCCGCGGGCAGAGCCAGACCGAGATGCGCGGCAGCGACTACGGGATCGGCGGGATCCACTTCTGGCTCGGGATCGCGATCGCGCTGGTCCTGGTCGCGATCGTGGCGACGCGGTTCGCGTGGCGCAGAGGCGCGCTCGCGCTGGCGGCCGTCGCCGCCGTCGCGGTGCTGGCCCAGGGCTACTTCGGCGGCCGCATGACCTACCAGCAGGGGGTCGGCGTCGAGGCGATGGGCCAGGGGCAGCAGACGGCGGTGGGCGCCAGACGCCTCGCGACCGGCCTCGCGGACGGCGGCTCCGACCTCCGGGTGGGGCGCGTCGCGTTCAGCGAGCAGGGCCTCGGCTGCGCGGCCTGTCACGGCGACCGGGCGCAGGGCGCGCGTGGGCCGCGGCTCGTCGGTGGACGCGACGTGGAGGACTTCCGGCGCGTCCACGGCACCGGCCTGTTCCCGGCCCGAGTGGTCTCCGACCGCGACTTCCAGGCGATCGATGCGTACCTGCAGAGCTTGCGTGGCTAGCCTCCGGCCATGCCCGACACGGCCATCCCGTCAGACCTCACGCCGCTCCTGGAGCGACCGCTGTTCGCCTCCCTCGGGACGATCCGTCCCGACGACACCGTCCAGGTCAACCCGATGTGGTTCCTGTTCGACGGTGAGCACATCCGCTTCACTCACACGACGAAGCGAGCGAAGTTCCGCAATCTCCAGCACAACCCCAGCATGAGCCTCATGGTGTTCGACCCCGACGCTCCGCAGACGTACATCGAGCTGCGCGGGAAGCTGGTCGAGGTGGTCCCCGACCCCGAGGGCAAGCTGTACGTGACGCTCGGGCAGCGCTACGGCAACCCCGATCAGCAGCCGCCACCGGACAAGGACGACCGGGTCGAGCTCGTCATGAGCATCGAGAAGGTCGGCCGCCACTAGCCGGATCAGGCGGCGGGGGCGTGCCCGGCGTCGTCTCCCTCTGCCTCGACGAGCCTCGTGTAGCGCGCCTCGCGCTCGGCACTGAGGCCCTCGAAGCGCGGGATGGGTGACACGCCGGAGCTGCGCTCGCGCTGCGTCCGGTCGACGACGAGCCGTTCGCGGACCCGCGCCAACACCCGTTGCTCGCGAGCCTCGCGCCGGAACCAGTCGTCCGCCATACGCCTATTGTGCCGAAGGGCGCAAGCTCGTGTGTCAATTGTTGGTTGCCCACTCGGCAGCCCCTTGGGCCGGAAGGGCGAGCCGGGCACGATCATCCTGGACGTCACGTCCATGGTCGGTTGCGCCGCGATGTCGCACAATCGGCGCCATGAACCCCACCGACGCACCGATCGCGACCACCCTTCATCCGCTCGAGCCCCTGACGGGGGAGGAGATCTCGTCGGCGTCGGCGATCCTCCGCGCCGAGCAGGACCTGGGACCACGCGTACGGTTCGTCTTCGTCACGCTGCGCGAGCCGTCCAAGGCGCAGCTCGCTGCCTGGTCGGAGGAGGGGACTCCCCTGCCGCGCGAGGCGGAGGTGATGGTCTACGACAAGGAGACCCACACGACCTACGAGGCGACCGTCGACCTCACCGCCGGGAACGTGACGGACTGGCGATCGGTCGAGGGCGTGCAGCCGCCGTTCATGGATGAGGAGATGGCGCTCTGCGAAGCGGCGGTGAAGGCCGATCCGCGCTGGCAGGACGCGATGCGCAAGAGGGGCGTCGAGGACTTCGAGCTGGCCATGGTCGACCCGTGGCCGGCGAGCAACACCGGGCCGCAGGACCATCCGTCGGAGCGGCGCATCAGCCGCGGCCTGACCTGGATGCGCTCCGAGCCCGGCGAACACGGCTACGCCCGCCCGGTCGAGGGGCTCATCTGCGTCGTCGACCTCGACAGCATGGAGGTCGTGGAGTTCGTCGACCACGGCGTCGTGCCGCTGCCGCCCAAGGCCGGCAACTACGACCTCGAGCGCATGTTCCGCGAGGACAACGTCCCCGGGTTCACCGAGGTGCGCCAGGGCGTCAAGCCGATCGAGATCACGCAGCCGGAGGGCCCGAGCTTCACCGTCGACGGCCACCACGTGTCGTGGCTGGGCTGGGACCTGCGACTGGGCTTCACGCCACGAGAGGGCCTCGTCCTGCACCAGATCGGCTACGAGGACAAGGGGACCCTTCGCCCCGTCATCCACCGGGCCAGCCTGACCGAGATGTACGTGCCCTACGGCGACCCGGCCCCGACGCACCGCTTCAAGAACGTCTTCGACCAGGGCGAGCTCGGCATCGGTTGGCTCGCCAACCCGCTGACACTGGGCTGCGACTGCGTGGGCGACATCACCTACTTCGACGGCGTCGTCAACGACCAGGACGGCAACCCACTCGTCGTGCCCAACGCCGTCTGCATGCACGAGGAGGACGCGGGGATCGCGTGGAAGCACACCGACTTCCGCACGAAGGAGGTCGAGGTGCGGCGCCTGCGCCGGCTCGTCCTCTCGTTCATCGCGACCATCGGCAACTACGAGTACGGGTACTTCTGGTACCTCTACAACGACGGCACGATCGAGTACGAGATCAAGCTGTCGGGCGTGCTCTCCACGGGCGCGATCGCCGTCGGCGAGCGCCCGCCCTACGGCACGCTCGTCGCCCCCGGACTGTACGGCCCCAACCACCAGCACTTCTTCTGCGTGCGGATGGACATGGCGGTCGACGGACCGAACAACACGGTCGTCGAGGTCGACTCCGAGTACGTCCCACTCGGCCCCGGCAACGAGACGGGCAACGCCTGGCGGACCGTCCGCAACGTCCTGGAGACCGAAGGCCAGGCGCAGCGCCTCATCGATCCGCTCAAGGGCCGCTTCTGGCGCATCGAGAGCGACAAGCTCTCCGCGCTGGGCGACCCGACGAGCTACAAGCTGATGCCGGGTGACAACGTCGCGCCGATGTACGGGCCCGACGCCGACTACGCCAACCGGTCGGGCTTCACCAGCGCGCACCTGTGGGTCACGAAGTTCGACCCCGAGGAGCGCTTCGGTGCGGGCGAGTACCCCAACCAGCATCCGGGCGGAACCGGGCTGCCGGCGTTCGCCGCGTCCGACGAGCCGATCGTGGGCGAGGACGTCGTCGTCTGGTACGTCTTCGGTGCCCACCACGTGCCGCGCCCGGAGGACTGGCCGGTGATGCCGGTGGCCCACATCGGCTTCAAGCTCAAGCCAGCCGGCTTCTTCGACGGCAACCCGGCACTGGACATGCCGCCCAGCGAGGCGCACTGCAGCCACCACCCGGCCTGACCGCGCAGTTCAGGGCGCGGGGATCGACGCCGGCGGCGCCTCGGCGCGCACAGCCGTCCGCTCCCCGCGCTCGCGAGGGCGACGGACCCGCATGTGCTCGGCCAGGTAGTACGAGCCGATCACGAAGGTCGCGGCCAGGGCCTGCGCTGCGAGCGTCTCCCATGTGGAGTACATCTCGAACCACGCGCCCATCCAGGCCGGCAGGGTGAACGGCGTCGGGTGCGACGGGATCCACCCGAGGCCCTGGAAGGACAGCGCAGTGCCGCCGGTCATGACGACAAGCACGACACCCACCAGCACGCCGGTCAGGATGAGCATCCGCTTGTAGGGCAGCCGGTGGTGCAACCAGAAGGTGATCACGCCGACGACCGCCGTCGCCGCCAGTCCGAACGCAACGCCCTCCAGCACTGCTGAGGTCCCCGCCCTGAGCTGCAGGTTCTGGAGGAACAACACGACCTCGAAGCCCTCGCGGTAGACGCTCGTGAACCCCAACGCCACGAGGCCGAGTGTCGCGCCGGCGCCGGTGCTCGCCAGCAGCTTGCGGCGCTGGCGGTGGTGCCGACCGATCCACTGGCTCCAGTAGACCTTGTGGACGAACCAGTTCAGGACGAGCAGCAGGACCACGATGGCGACGAACCCCGTGATCGCCTCGAGACGTGGACCGAGCGGCGACGCGACGTCGAGGAGCGCCTGCGCCACGAACCACGTAAGGACCGCGGCGCCGAACGCGCACACCGCACCCGCGACGACCGGCCGCCGCCGCTGAGCGTTGGCGCCCAGGAAGCTGGCCGTCACGGCCGCGAAGATGAGCACGGCCTCCAGGCCCTCGCGGAAGACGATGATCGCGCTGTTGAACACGATCGTCGCGTGGCTCTCGGGTGCCTGGACCTCGGTCGGGTCGACGGGGCCGGTGCTCGCGGTCGCCATGAGATACACGAGCAGTGCGAGCAGCGCCAGCAACCCCAGCCAGGTGGCGATGCGGACGACGCTCGGCGATGAGTGGTGCGTTGCGGGGCCAGCCGTCATGTAAGGGCAGCCTAACGAACCTCATGCCGCGGGAAGGATCTGCGATGTCGGGCGTCCTTGTCCGTGACGCGACGCGACGCGCGCCCACATGGCGTGGCGTCGATCCGGTTCCAACGCAGGAAGGCGCGACATGTCCCGACGTCGTCTCTGGGCGATCCCCATCGTCGTCGCACTGGCCATCGGCGCATCGAGCGTGATGGCGCAGGCGGCGACCACGTTGAACGGCACGGTCGGTCCAGGCTTCACGATCACCCTGAAGAAGGGCAGCAAGAAGGTCACGAGCCTGCCCGCCGGCTCCTACACCATCAAGATCTCGGACAAGTCGAACATCCACAACTTCCACCTCACCGGGCCTGGGGTGAACAAGAAGACCACGGTGCCCAGCACGGGCAACACGACGTGGAACGTCACCCTGAAGAAGGGCACGTACCGCTACGTGTGCGATCCGCACGCCTCGTTGATGAAGGGCTCGTTCACCGTCCATTGATCGTCCGCTGCGCGGCTCCCCTTCGGTGGCAACGCCGAGGGGGAGGTGTGGCGTCGTACGGATGACCTGCCCGTGGCGACCGTCGACGCTGAAGTCATGCGCAACGACGACGATCACGACAGGGATCTGGCGGGCGATGCCCGGGATCGCGAGAGCTTCGCCATCCGCAAGGAGGAGCGGGCCGCGGCTGCGAAGCTGAAGTCCCTCGAGCGGGCGCTTGTCGGCTACAGCGGCGACATCGACCGTGCCAAGCGGACGATCGAGCACGACCTGCGCGAGGAGGGCGTCGGCCATGAGCCGGCCGACCCGCCCGCGTGGCTGAAGCGTCCACCGGAGGACCGCGACGGGGACTGACGGTCTCACGGCGCTTGCCCGTCCCGCGCAGGCCCAGACGCAGCCGGAGATCTGCACCGGCGTCAACGATCACGCCAAGTTTTCTGCGAAGAGCTCCCGCGGCGGCGAGCCCGTCAGCTCCGGCCCGGCGCCGGTCTGCAACCGGTTCGAACTCGAGCTCATCGAGGTGCCGCCGCTCCATACGCGGACGCAGACGCAGCCCGAGAGCCGGGCCCGGCGACCGCGCAACACCAGCGGCGCCCGTGACGACCGATCCGGCCCGCGCGATCCCGCAGGCCGTCCCCACCGCGGAGGAGCTCGCGGCCCAAGGCGACTCCTCGACCGGGCAGCTCCGCCTCACCCTCACGGCGGAGGCCGCGATCCCCGTCCTCGTGATCGGGCTCTACCTGGGGCAGCGGCCGCAGATCGGGTGCCTGGGGCCAGATCAGCGCCATCGCCTACGCCAGACGCGTACCTGTACTTCACCGGCACTGTGGTCTCTGCCCTGGTCAACGGGACCCCCGACTAAGACACGCTCAGCCGTGACCTGCAGCCGTGCATGACGATCCACGGCGCGATCGTGGTGGTCGCCGGACTCGGCTTCGGCGTCGCGGTGATGAGGGCGAAAGGTGCTGCCGGGCTGGACCGCAGTGGCCCCGATGGCCGGGGTGGTGCTCGTCGCTCTGGCGCAGTCCCTGCCCGAAGTGCCGCAGGTGGTGGCCGCCGCGATCCGCGACCTGGGTTTCGCCGGCATGGCGCCGCGCTGCTGCCCGCGGCCAGGACGACGAAAGCCGTGGAGGCCGGGGCTTTCGTCAGCGCCGCCACGGGGATTCGAAACGGTGCACGCGGCGGCGCCGCAGCCCGGCCGGGACGGCTGACTCTTCGTCGACGCAGGGCAAGCGCGGTGATCGTCCGGTCGGATCGGGGTGCCGTTCCTCGTCGGCCTGCTTGGCCTCGCGTTGGGCGACCGTGCGCGAGAACAACTCGGGAGGATCGCGATCGTCGGTGAACCCGTCGCCTTCGTACGGCACCTGACGCGCGGTCGGTAGGCCGCGCTCCGGGCTCAGCGGCCTAACACCCAGCACGGCGCCGACGGTGCGACGCCCGCTCGAACACGTCGCCTTGTAGAGCGGGTTCGTCTCGCCCTGGCGCTCGCGGTACGTGCACCGCCCCGTCCGGTTGACCGCCTCGACCTCTCGCGGGAACGACTGAGTCTGCGCCCAGCCGTCCTGGATCGCGACCGCGACGCTGCCGACCGACGTTGCTGCCCGTCAGCTCGCTCCTCTCCACACAGAACCAGAGGCGGTAGAGGTACGCTCGCGCGGTGGCGAAGCTCGACCTCGAAGCGGCAGCTGCGTTCCTGGAGACCATCCCTGAGGGGCGCTGGACGTCCTACGGGGACGTGGCCGTCGCCGCGGGCGGGACCACGAGCGGCGCGCAGGGGATCGCGGCGTGGATCCTGGGCCACGGGCATCGACTCAGCCACGAGTATCGCGTTCTCAACACGCACGGGGAGATCAGCCCGGCGTGGAAGCCGACAGGCCCGCATCTCCCCGCGACCGCAGCCGAGGTCCGCGAACGCCTCGAGGCTGAGGGCGTGCGCTTCAGCGGCGGCCGCGCCGACCAACGGTTGCGCTGGAAGCCACGGTAGGCCGGTGAGTGGAGCACGCGTCTCCGCGAGCGACCGGCTGCTTCGAGAACGACGAACGCCCCGTGTCCACGGGGCGTTCAGGAGTACCGCCACGGGGATTCGAACCCCGGTTTCCGCCGTGAGAGGGCGGCGTCCTAGTCCCCTAGACGATGGCGGCTCGGGACGGGAACGAGCCTAGCAACCCCTCCGCTATCGTTGGCGCGTCGCTGCGGGCGGATGTGGCGGAATTGGTAGACGCGCACGGTTCAGGTCCGTGTGGAGGTAACTCCGTGGAGGTTCGAGTCCTCTCATCCGCATGAGGTGCGCTCGCCCGGATCATCCGTTCCGGGCGAGGGGCCGTCACCCGGCCGTCGGCCAACGTCTCTGAGGCTCTGCTCCGATGCCGGAGGTTCGACGTGCCTGACGCCGACAAGCCGAACATCCTCGTCATCTGGGGGGATGACATCGGGATCACGAACCTGAGCGCCTACAGCGACGGCCTCATGGGTTACCGGACGCCGAACATCGACCGCATCGCGGACGAGGGCATGCGGTTCACCGACTCCTACGGCGAGCAGAGCTGCACCGCGGGACGCTCGTCGTTCATCACCGGGCAGAGCGTCTTCCGGACCGGGCTGAGCAAGGTCGGCATCCCGGGTGCGGACGTCGGGCTGCAGGCCGAGGACCCCACGATCGCCGAGCTGCTCAAGCCGCTGGGCTACGCCACCGGTCAGTTCGGCAAGAACCACCTCGGTGACCTGAACAAGTTCCTCCCCACCGTTCACGGCTTCGACGAGTTCTACGGCAACCTGTACCACCTCAACGCGGAGGAGGAGCCCGAGCTGCCGAACTACCCGCCGGCCGAGGACTTCCCGCGGTTCAGCAAGCGCTTCGGCCCGCGCGGCGTCCTGCACTGCTGGGCGACCGAGCAGGACGACCACACGGTCGACGAGCGCTACGGCCGGGTCGGGAAGCAGAGGATCGAGGACACCGGGCCGCTGACGAAGAAGCGCATGGAGACGATCGACGACGAGGTCTTCGATCATGCCGTCGACTTCATGGAACGCCAGAGCGCCGCGGAGACCCCGTTCTTCGTGTGGCTCAACACCACGCACATGCATCTGCGCACGCATCCCAAGCCGGAGAGCATCGGGCAGTCCGGGCGCTGGCAGTCCCCCTACCACGACACGATGATCGACCACGACAAGCTGGTCGGCGCCGTCCTCGACAAGCTCGACGAGATGGGCTTGGCCGAGGACACGATCGTGGTCTACAGCACCGACAACGGCCCGCACATGAACACGTGGCCCGACGGTGGGATGACGCCGTTCCGCAGCGAGAAGAACACGAACTGGGAGGGCGCCTTCCGGGTGCCGGAGATGATCCGCTGGCCGGGCCACATCCCCGCCGGCGTGGTCTCCAACGAGATCATCCAGCACCACGACTGGCTTCCGACCTTCCTCGCGGCGGCGGGTGAGCCGGACATCATCGAGAAGCTCAAGGCGGGCCACACGATCGGCGACACGACCTACAAGGTCCACATCGACGGTTACGACCTGCTGCCTTACCTGACCGGCGAGGTCGAGTCCTCGCCGCGCAAGGGCCTGATCTACTTCTCCGACGACGGAGACCTGCTCGCGCTGCGCTTCGACAACTGGAAGCTCGTGTTCATGGAGCAGCGCTGCCAGGGAACGCTGCAGATCTGGGCCGAGCCGTTCGTGATCCTCCGGGTCCCGAAGCTGTTCAACCTGCGCATGGACCCGTACGAGCGCGCCGACATCACGTCGAACACGTACTGGGACTGGGTGGTCGACAACCTCTACCTGGTGCTCGCGGCGCAGACGCTCGTCGGGCAGTTCCTGGCGACGTTCCCGGAGTTCCCGCCACGCCAGAAGGCAGCGAGCTTCACGATCGACCAGGCGGTGGCGAAGCTCGAGGACGCGCTGACCGCAGGGCACTGATGGCCGCCCTCCCCTCCTGGCACGACACTCCGACCACGCGCGGCAT
The DNA here is from genome assembly GCA_963837655.1 of uncultured Solirubrobacterales bacterium. Classification (GTDB taxonomy): domain Bacteria; phylum Actinomycetota; class Thermoleophilia; order Solirubrobacterales; family Solirubrobacteraceae; genus CAVVSD01. The sequence goes on along the minus strand of CAWIOK010000002.1, from coordinate 561,346 downwards.
CCCGCCCGAGCGCATCATCGGGAGCTCCAACGGCCTGCAGTTCCAGGAGGACGGCGGCCACGGCGGCTCGATCGTCTACCTCGCCGAGCCGGACGTCTTCGACGGCGGACCCGTGAAGCCGATCCGGATCTGGAGCCGCATCGGCCGTCGCCCGATCCTCGTCGCCGGCAACGCGAACGGCGACGTCCCCGCGCTGCGCTTCGCCGGCGGCCCCTCGCGCCCAGCGCTGCGGCTGGTCATCCGCCACGACGACGCCGCGCGCGGCTCGAGCTCGCGGGCACACACGGGTGGACGGTGGTGAGCGTCCGCGACGACTGGGCGACGGTCTTCTCGTGACCGACATGGCGTGGGTCCCGGGCGGGACGTTCGCCATGGGATCCGATCGCCACTACCCCGAGGAGGCCCCCGCCCGTCCCGTCGCGGTGGACGGGTTCTGGCTGGAGCGCCGGCAGGTCACGAACCGTCTGTTCGCGGCCTTCGTCGCCGCGACCGGCTACGTGACCGTCGCGCAGCGCCCGCTGGACCCGGCCGACTTCCCTGGCGCGCCGGCCGAGAACCTGCAGCCGGGGTCGATGGTCTTCCGCCGCACGGGCGGGCCGGTCGACCTGCGGCACATCAGCCAGTGGTGGGTGTGGACACCGGGCGCCTCCTGGGAGCGGCCGGAGGGGCCGCGCTCCGCGGTGGCGGGCCGGGACGAGCACCCGGTCGTGCACGTCGCCCACGAGGACGCCGCCGCCTACGCGGCGTGGGCCGGCGGCCGGCTGCCGACCGAGGCGGAGTGGGAGCTCGCCGCCCGCGGCGGCCTCGACGGCGCGGCCTACGTATGGGGCGACGAGCCTGAGCCCCAGGGCCTGCGGCTGGCCAACTACTGGCACGGCGAGTTCCCCTGGCGGCCCGATCCGGGATACGGGACGACGATGCCGGTCGGCTCCTTCGCTGCCAACGGTCACGGCCTGTTCGACATGGCCGGCAACGTCTGGGAGTGGACCGCGGACTGGTACGGCGGCTCCGAGCAGGCCAGCCTGGACCCCGGCCAGCCCCAGTTCGCCGTGCCGCGCCGGGTCGTCAAGGGCGGCTCGTTCCTGTGCGCCGACAGCTACTGCCTGCGCTACCGGCCCGCCGCGCGGCGCCCGCAGATGATCGACACCGGGATGAGCCACGTCGGGTTCCGGTGCGCGGCCGACTCACCGCCGGAGGGTTGACCCCGGGCCGGGTCTGGCCGGATATCCGATCGATCGATGTCCGCCGGGGTCGTCAAGTCGTCCAGCGATCTGCCGATGACGGTGATCGTGCACCCGCACCCGCGCCATCCCGTCCTCCGACTTCCCGTGCTCGGCGCCATCGTGGCCGTGCTGCTTGCGAGCGGGCTCGCCCTGAAGATCGCCGCGACGCGCGCGGACACCTCGCGGTACGACGCCGCCGCCGCCGCGACGATGCGGGCCGAGGCCGGAGGCATCCGCCGCGCCGGCGGCACGCGCCCCGAGAGCGCTCGCGCGCGGCGCGAGCTCCACGATCTGCTCCGCGTCATCGCCGGACGCGCCAACACGACGCGCGCGGTCCTCATCGACGACCAGCTCCGCGTCGTCGCGACAGGCACGCCCGCCGTCCCAGTCGGCAGCCTTGTGACCGAGCCTGCGATCGCCCGCGTCGTCACGGACGGCGGGCTCTCGATGACCCGCGACGGCCAGCGCGCACTGGCGCTCGAGCTGGGCGGCCGGCGCTACGCGTACGCCGTCACCCGCCGCCGGATCAGCACCCCGTCGCCGGTGGGCCCGACGGACATCCCCTTCCTGCTCGCCGCGCTGCTGCTCGCGAGCACCCTCGTCATTCGCCGCCGCAGGCTCTCCCCTGCCAACCAGCTCGGCCCCCACCGGACGCTCGCCACCGAGCTCGCCCGCGCGACGTCGCACGCGACCCGCCACGTCGAGGGGCTCTCGCTCATCCTCCTGCGCGCCGACGGCCGCCTCGGCCACCGCATGCTCGACCGCGTCGCCCGGATCCTCCAGGACGGCAGGCTCGGCGATCGCGCCTTCCGCGCCGGTCCCGCCACGTTCGCCGTCCTCCTGCCCCGCACCGGACTCGAGGGAGCCGTCGAGGTCGCCCACCGCCTCACGCACCGCCTGTCACGCGCCGGCGTCCCGCTCCGCGCCGCCGCCGGCTCGCTGCAGCCCGGCCAGGACGCCGACGGGCTGCACACCGACGTCGCCGCAGCTCTCGGGGCCGCCCCCCCGTCCTGCACGCCCGCGATCGTCGACCCGGCGGGTGAGCTCGTCACGGTCGCCCCCGACCGCGCCTCCGCGCTGGAGACGGTCCTCAGCGAGGGCGACCTGAGCTGCCACTACCAGCCGATCTGGCATCTGCGCTCCGGCGACCTGCTCGCCGTCGAGGCGCTCGCCCGGGTCCCTCGCGAGCACGGATTCGACGGGCCGTCCCAGGCCTTCGACGTCGCCGAGCGCGCAGGACGCGTGCACGAGCTCGACACGCTGTGCGTCCGGCGCGCACTGGAAGGCGCCAAGGACCTCCCCGCGGGTGCGGCGCTGTTCGTCAACGTCGCCCCGCAGACCCTCGACCGCGACGCGGACGGCGACACCTGGCTCGCCGACGCGGTGCGCAGCTCCAAGCTCGACCCGTCGCGCGTCGTCATCGAGGTCACCGAGCGCGTCGGCGCCGCCACCGAGACCGTCCTGCGCAGCATCGAGCACCTGCGGGCGGCCGGCCTGCGGATCGCACTCGACGACGTCGGCGTCGGCAACTCCGGGCTGGAGATGCTGCGCCGCGCCCGGCCCGACTTCGTGAAGATCGACCGCACGGTCGTCACCGAGGCGCGCACCGACCCGGGCGCGCGGGCGGTCCTCGCTGCCATCGCCGCGTTCGCATCGGAGAGCGGCGCGTACGTCATCGCAGAGGGCATCGAGGACGACGAGGTGCTCGAGCTGCTCATCCGGGACACCGACGCAGGCGGTCTTGGCCTCCGCGGCCCCCGGATCGACGGCGGCCAGGGCTACCGGCTCGGCCGCCCGGCGGCCGGCATGCCTGACCGGCAGCGCGAGCTCGCGCTCGCCTAGAGCCGACGAAGGACGAGCACCGCGATGTCATCGCGGGGCGACTCGGCCGAGACCTCCATCGCGAGGCGCTCCACCGCCTCCGCGAGCTCGGACGCCGGCCGTCGCGCGTTCGCCGTGGCCACCTCGGCGATGGCCACCGTGTCCAGCAGCCGCTCGGGCGCACCCGCGTCCAGCACGCCGTCTGTGTAGGCGATGACAGCGTCACCCGGCGCCAGGACGATCTCGGAGTCCTCGAACTCGGCGTCCGACAGCACCCCGAGCACCGGTCCGCGCGCCTCCGACACCTCGACCGCGCCACCCGCGCGCAGCACGAGCAGCGGCGGATGGCCGCCGTTGGAGCAGACGAGCACGCCGGTCTCCGGATCGAGATGCAGGAAGACCGCCGTCAGGAAGCGATCTCCGATGCGCTCGCGCATGACCGCCTCGTTGGTGACCTCCAGGACCCGCGAGGGCACGCTCTCGACGACCGCGCCCGTCCGCAACGCCGACCTCGCCAGCGAGGTGAGGCTGGCGGCTTCCGGGCCCTTCCCGCACACGTCGCCGACCGCGAGCGCCCAGCCCTCTCGCGTCTCGAACGCGTCGTAGAAGTCGCCGCCCACGTCGAAGCCCTCGCCGGCCGCCCGGTAGCGCGCGGCGAGCTCGAAGCCCTCGATGTCGGGCAGGCGCGGCGGGAGCAGGCTGCGCTGAAGCGTGTGTGCGATGTGGCTGCGCTCCCGGTAGAGCTCCGCGTGCGCGATGCCGACCGTGGCGCGCCGCGCGACCTCCATGACGATCCGGAGGTCCTCCAGCGTGTACGGCCGCTCACCCTCCCCGCGCGCGAACGTGAGCGTCCCGATCATGCGCCCGCGCACCACGATCGGGACGATCACGCGGCTGCGCAGGCCGATGCGCTGCACCAGGGCCATGTGGCCGGCGTCGCGCGTCGCAGTCCGCAGCACCTCGTCGTCGATCTCGCGCATGAGCTCCGGGCGCCCCGAGCGCAGGACGGAGCCGGCGCCGATCGGGTCGTCGACCGAGAGCGGATAGCGGCGCTCGAGCTCGGTGAGCATGTGCTCGCGGGCGGGATCGCGGTGCGCGCTCGCAAGCGGGCGGATCGTGCCGTCGCGCTGCAGGAGGTTCGCCGTGCACCACTGCGCCTTCGCGCGCACGGACACGCGGACCACGCGCGCCAGGTTCTCCTCCCAGTCCAGTGAGCTGGCGAGGATCTCGCCCACCTCGGCGAGATACGCGGCTTGGCGCTCGGCGCGCTCGGCGCGCTCGCGCGCGGCACGCTCGGACGCCAGCAGCGCTGCTCGCTCGGTGATCGCAGTGACGACCGCTCCCACGCCCACGATCTCCCCTGTCGTGCCCTGGCGGACCGGGTACCACCCGCACATCCAGGTCTGCGTCAGACCGGGGCGCCCGGGTGTCTCGCCTTCGATCTCGACGTCGGTGATCGCCCGGCCCGTCGCCATGACGGTGCGCACGGACTCCTCGACGACCGGGGAGACACCCGGCACGATCTCGCTGATCGTGCGCCCGATGTGCTCCTCGACCGACAGGCCGTTGAAGCTCGCCAGCTCGCGGTTCACCCGCATGAAGCGCCCGTCGGCGTCGTGGAGCGCCAGGCCCACCGGCGCGGACTCGAAGATCGTGTCCAGCAGCGCGAGCGACTCGTCGCGCAACCGCTCGGCGACGCGCATCGGCCCGAGGTCCTCGAAGAGGACGATGCCGAAGGAGCGGCCATCGGCATCGTTGACCATCTCGCCCGACACGAGCAGCGAGAGCAGCCTGTCGGGCAGCCGCCACTCCAGGCGCACGCCGCGCAGCCGCTCGCCGCGAGCGATGCGCATGCTGGGCAGGTCGTGGTTGGGCAACGAGCGACCGTCGCCGTCGGTCGCGGGGCGGCCGTCCATGCGCTGGTCGACGGTGCCGCGCGGGAAGACACCTCCCGCGAGCTCGTCCGCAGCGCGATTGGCGAACGTGATCACGGCCGAGACCGGCTCGATGAGCGCGATCGGCGTCGGCAGCAGCTCCAGCACCGCCTCGAAGTGCCCGCGGGGGATCGGCGTGCCGGATGAACGCTCCGCAGGACGGGGCGCCCCGCTCGGGTCCACACGTGCCATCCGCGGAGCCTAGTCAGACGGGACGTGCATGAGTCGGCCTGGGTCGGGAAGACTTGCCTGCACAGCATCGCCTCGCATGAACATCGATCTCGACATCCCACGCGATCTGACGGCTCCAGCCCGAGCCCGCAAGGCGATCACCGGTCTCCAGGGGCACGTCGACCCCGACGTCCTGAGCGACACCGTGCTCCTCGTCAGTGAGTTGGTCTCCAACAGCGTGAAGTACGGCGCGGGCAACGTCCTGATGCGTGTTCGCACGCGCGGTCCGCGACAGGTGCTCGTGGAGGTGGTCGACGGCGGCAGCGGGTTCTCGCCCGCGGTGCGGAGGCCGAGCCGCTTCCAAGCGGGCGGCTACGGCCTCCATCTCGTGGATGCGCTCGCGAGTTCGTGGGGCGTCCATCCCGGGACGGCGCACGTCTGGTTCGAGATCGACCGCTCGGGCGATCTCGCGGCCGTGGCCTAAGCGCGGTCGAAGCGCCCGGCTCGCTGGCCCTCGGGCGCTGCAGCCGCCTCGGCGGCGCGGTCCGACGTCCATCGGGGCATCAGGCTCAGCGTCGCACTGGACGCCGGTCGCCCGGATCCTTCACCGCGCGTCCGCTGGGAGACGATCACCACGCGTGCGCGGGACTGGGGGGAATCTCCTCGCTCCATACGGCGGACCGTAACCCAGATTCGTGCTCGATGATACGAGCAATTGGCACATTGCCCCTTTTGGTCACGAACCCAGTGCATAGGCGCGGGCGACCGTCCTGAGGCGCCGGCGGAGCATCGCGACGACCTTGGCCGCCTGATCGCCGCCGGTTGCGTCCGCCCAGGCCAGCGCGGCCGCCTCGCCCTCGCGCAGCACCTCGGCGACATCGTCAGGCGCAAGCCCCTGGTCCTGCAGACAGCGCCCACCGAACCCGACGTGCCAGCGCTCGTCGCGAAGGACCCGCTCCATCCCGTCGCGGAGCCCGGGGAGCTCGGGATGCTCGTCGAGCAGGTCCAGGAGCGCGAGCTGCCCCGCGGTGAACACCACGCCCTCCAGGACCATGTGGTACAGCCCGACCGCGCGCTCCAGGTGCCCGTCACCGCCCGTCAAAGCGGCCGCAGCCTCGGGCAGTCGCACCTCGAACAGATCGAGGAACTCCTGGGCCAGCAGCGGGCGCAGGACGCGCCGCCGCTCCTCGGGCGTGGCGCCCGGCACCGCGAGCACGTCGCGCGCGACCCGGTCGAAGAAGGCGCTGTGGCGCTGCTCGTCGCGCTCCTGGACCGCGAAGCACCGCGCCGCGTCCGGATCCTCCGCCGCCGCGCTGAACGGCCCGAGGTGCTCGGCGACGCCTGCCTCGCCGACGCAGAAGCCCGCGACGAGACGCTCGAGCCGCGCGCGGACGTCGCGGTCGAGCCCCGGCCAGGCGGCGGCGTCGGGCTGCAGGTCGACGTCCGCCTCGTCCCACTGCGCGCGGCGCGCGAGGACGAGGAAGTGCGGATAGTCGGCGATCACGCTCAGCCGAACGTAGCGCAGCCGATCGTGACTGCCGCCTCCAGCGCGACCGGCCCGCCGGACGGCGCGACCCGCGCGGCGAACGCCGCGCGGACGCGCGCGAGGGTCTCCTCTGGCTGGCCCGCGAGCACCGTGGAGATGCGGGCGGTCCCGCCGAGCAGCCCGTCCCACAGCTCGTCGACGCCCGAGGCGTGGTGCACGAGGACCAGCGGGCGTGCATGCGCGTCGACGGCCCCGATGCCGACGAGCAGCGCGCGCATCTCCGCCGGGTCCGCCAGCCGGTAGGGGTCGGGGCCGTCCGGTAGGCCGCCACGGACGGGCACGCCGGCGTCGCGCACCGCGTGGGTCAGCTCGCCCAGCAGGCGGTTGCGATCCGGCCGGTCCCACACTGAGACGGCCATGCGCCCACCGGGACGCAGGACGCGCGCCGCCTCCGACGCGGCGGTCTCGACGGCGGGCAGGTGGTTGAGAATGAACCCACCGATGAGCGCGTCGAACGCGTCGTCGGGGAACGGCAGCGCCTCGGCGTCGCCCTCGAGCAGCTCGAGGTGTGGGTGTCGCTCACGCCCGAGCGCGAGCATCCCGGTCGCCAGATCGACGCCGACCGCCTGCGCGCCCCGCGCCGCCGCAGCAGCGGTGATCGTGCCGGGCCCGCACCCGACGTCGAGCAGCCGCGTGCCCGGCCCGGTGCCCACGGCGTCCAGCAGCTCCTCCCCCACGCGCGCGGTGACCGCGCCGATGACGAGGTCGTAGGTCCTCGCCCGGTCGTGCCAGGCGCCGGTCTCGAACGCCTTGAACGCGTCCGCGTTCATCGGCTCACCCGCGGCCGACCGAAGACGAAGTCTTCGGCGGTCATCGCGGGATCTCCACGCGCTCGCCGGGCGCGACGACCGCGGCCAGCAGCAGCCGCCCCACGATCAGTGCGCTGAACAGCTCGACCGCGAGCAGGGAGAGCAGGATCAGGAGCTGGACGCGCGCCGCCGACGCGGGCGACGCTCCGCCCAGGACAAGGCCCACGAACGTGCCGGGGAGCGTGACCAGGCCCACGCTGCGCGTCTGGTCGATCGCCGGCACCAGCCCCGTGGTGATCGCCCGTCGCAGGACGGGGCGCAGCGCGGTCTGGACGTCGTCGCCGAGGCTCAGACGAGCCTCGATCTCCGCCTCGTCGTCCTCCAGCCCCTCCACCAGACGCCGGCCCGTGATCGTCGCCGCCGTCATCGCGCCGCCGATGAGGATGCCGGCCGTCGGCACCGTCGCCCGTGGCGTCGCGTCGAAGGCGCCGATGAGCAGCAGAAGACCGACGGCGGAGAGCGCGGGCACGCCGATCGCGACGGCGACACGGCGCCGCGCGCCGGGCACGACGCGCAACCGCCCACCCGACGTCAGCGCAGCGGTCAGCAGCATCGCGGCGACGAACGCGAACGCGAGCACCTCGACGTGGAAGACGAGCGCGATGAGCGCGCCGACCGCCGTGAGCTGCACGGCGGCCCGCAGCGAGGCCCAGGCCAGCTCGCGCGTCAGCCCCAGCTCCAGCAGCCACGCGGTCGCCACCGCGAGGAGCGCGAAGGCCGCCGCGGCAGCGATCTGCAGTGCCTCCTGGCTCATCCCGCCAGCGGCTCGGCGCGACGGTCGGCGACCGCCGCAGCGAGCTCGAGGTCGTGGGTGGCCAGGCAGATCGCGATCCCGGCGCCGGCGAGCTCGCGCAGCGTCGCGCCGATGCGCGTCGCCGTGTCGTGGTCGAGCGCGGCCGTCGGCTCGTCGAGCAGCAGCACCTCGGGTGTGCGCGCGAGCGCGCGGGCCAACGCGACGCGTGCGCGCTCACCGCCCGACAGCTCACGCGCCGTCCGGTCGGCGAACCCGGCGTCGAGGTGCGCCGCGCGCAGTGCCCGTTCGGCCTGGCCCTCCTCGGGTTCGGCGATCGCGTAGAGGACGTTGTCGCGCACCGTGCCCGGAAGCATGACCGGCACCTGCGCGACGAGCCCGACGCGGCGCCGCAGGAGCCGCGGCTCGAGCTCGCGGATGTCGACGCCCTGCAGGAGGACCTCACCGCTGTCGGGCGCCAGCAGCCGGTTCATGCAGCGCAGCAGCGTGCTCTTGCCGGCCCCGGAGGGCGCGAGCAGCGCCGTCACGAGGCCGCCGGGAACCTCGACGGAGACATCGCGGAGCACCTGGCGCCCACCCCGCACGAGACACAATCGGCGCGCCTCGATGCCCTGCATCAGTGCACTAGTACCGGCTCGCGGTCGTCCCGCGCAGGCACACCGCGGTGGGGAAGCTGACGGTGCGCGGCACATCGGATCGCGGCTCGAGCAGCAGCCGCATCGCCGCCTCGCCGATGTCCGTCATCGGCACGTGGACGGTCGAGAGCGCGGGCGTGATGTCGCGCGCAAGGACCGTGTCCTCGAAGCCCATCACCGACATGCGGCCGGGGACGTCGATGCCGTGCTCGCGAAGCTGCCCGAGCGCGCCCATCGCCATCGCGTCGTTGATGCAGTAGACGGCGGTGATCTCGGGCACGCGCTCCAGCAGCGTCGCCATCGCCCGCGCGCCGCCCTGGCGCAGGAAGTTGCCCGGGACCACGCGCTCGGGTGGGATCGCGTGTCCGGCGGCCGCGTAGACGTCCATGAACCCGCCGGCGCGGTCCTCGGTGACGGTGACGATGGATGCGCCGGAGATGACCCCGACGTCGGTGTGCCCCAGCTCCAGCAGCGCCTCTGCGGCAGCCAGGGCGCCCCCGACGTTGTCCGGGCGCACGACGTCACCCTCGACGCCGTGGCGCCCGATGAGCGCGACGCGCCCTCCGGCGCCGCGGAACCCCGTGAGCTGCGCGCGCATCCGGGCGTTGTGGGCAGGATCGGTGCTCCCGCTTCCGGTCAGGATGAGCGAGCCGACGCGCTGGGAGCGCAGCAACGCGACATAGCGGAGCTCGTCGTCGGGCACCCCGCCGACGTTGCCGAGCGTGACGAGGCGCCCGGTCTCCTTGGCGACGCCGAAGATCCCCGTGCAGATCTCCACGAAGTAGGGGTTGTTCATGTCGAACGTCAGCACCCCGACGGTCCGCGTGTCGACGCGCATGAGCGCCTGGGCGTGCGCGTTGGGGATGTAGTCCAGCTGCTCGGCCGCGGCGAGCACCCGCAGGCGCAGCTGCTCGGCGACACGGCGGCCATCGCCGTTGAGGACCCGCGACGCGGTCGCGGAGGAGACGCCCGCAAGGGCGCCCACATCGGCGAGGGTCGCCGGGCGCAGACTGCGGTCGTCGGTGTTGTTCGGTGGGTCGCTCACCCTGTGGTTGCAGGCTCCTCGAGGCGCGCCGAATAGCCTATTCAGCGGTGAGTACGGAGAACCCCGAGGCCCCGGCGCCCCCGGAGCCTGCCCGCGAGGGACCGCGCCTGCCGTGGGAGGGCAAGGCCCGGCGGGTGGACATCCTCTGCTGGGCGGGCATCACGTTCAGTGGGATCTACGCGCTCGCGCTGCTGCCGCTCGTCCCGTCGCTGCTGGGCCGCAACCCCGTGCTGCTCGAGTTCCTGCGCGGCTCGACGACGGCGATGGTCACGGCCGGGGCGTTCGCGCGCGTCGGTGAGGCCTCGCCCGTCCTGGCGTTGTTGGCGCCGTTCCCGATCATGCTCCTGTTCGACCCGTTGTACTGGTGGGCTGGCCGGCTCTGGGGACGCCCGATCATCGACATCTTCGCGGGCGACCGGCCGCGCGCGCAGCGGTGGGTGGACAAGGTCGAGCGCAACTCGGACAGGATCGGACCCCCCGCGGTCGTCTTGTCGTACTTCCTCCCCGTCCCGAGTGCGCTCATCTACGCCGCCGTCGGATGGACGGGAATGCGGCTACGGACGTTCCTCCTGCTCGACCTGGTCGGGACGGCGCTGTGGGTCGTGCTCAACGTCGGCCTCGGGTATCTCATCGGACAGAGCGCGGTCGACGTCGCGAAGGCGATCTCCCGCTACGCGCTCATCCTCACGCTCGGGCTCGTCGTCGTCGTGGTGTTCCTGCAGTTCCGCCGATCGAGCAGGCCCCCGAACCCGTTGTGACGAATCGGTGGCTCGCGCGTAGTGCCGATGTGACCGCCTCCGCGCCAGCCCCCGTCGCCGAGGCCCCGAGGCGGGCCGCGTCGTTCGACGCGCTGTACCGGGAGACCGCCGACGACCTCTACGCGTACGTGGCGACGCTCGTGCGCGACCGCGCCGCCGCCGAGGACGTCGTCGCCGCGGCCTTCGAGCGCGCCTACCGCAAGCAGGGCAGCTACGACCCGCGGCGCGGCTCGCAGCGCCAGTGGCTGTTCGGTATCGCCCGCAACAGCGCGCTCGACGAGCTGCGGCGGCGCAAGCGCGTCACGTCGCTGGCGGCCGAGCCGGAGGCGGAGCCCGACGATGCGACGGACCCCGTCCGCCGCGCCACCGTGCGCGCCGCGCTCGCGGCGCTCGACGCGCGCGACCGCGAGCTTGTCGCGCTCAAGTTCTTCGCCGGTCTCGACAACGCGGAGATCGCCGCCCTGCTCGGCATCTCCGCTTCCAACGCGGGCACCCGAGTGCACCGTGCCGTCCACCGTCTCCGGGAGGCCTGCGATGACGGGTCCTGACCTCTTCGAGGCCGAGCTGCGTGCGATCGCGCCCCGGCCCGACCCGGTGTTCCGCGCGCGGCTGGACGCGCAGGTCGCCGCCGGGTTTCCACGGTCCCCGCACCGGTGGCGCCTGCCGAGCCTGCGCATCGCCCTGCCCGCGCTCGGGACCGCCCTGGCGGCAGCGCTGGCGATCGCGATCGTGCTCGGCGGGCGGTCCGACGGCGTGCCCACCACGAGCGCGCCCGGGGTGGCCGTGCAGCGCGACGCCGCAGGATCCGCCTCGGCACCGACCGAATCCGCGGCGCCCGCGCCCGCGGGCAGGCGCGTCGAGCGCTCGGCGCGCCTGGAGCTCGGCGCGCCCGCCGGCCGCTTCGGGGCGGTCACCGACGGCGTCGTGCGCACCACGCAGCGCTATGGCGGATTCGTCTCGACGTCGCAGATCGGCCGCGACGGCAGCGGCGGCACCGCGACGTTCGCGCTGCGCATCCCCGCGAGCCGGCTCGACGACGCGATGGCCGACCTCAGCCGGCTGGGCGGCGTGCGGTCGATCGAGGGATCCACGCAGGACCTCACCGGCAGCTACGACGCGACGACGTCCGAGCTCGGCGACGCCCGCACGCAGCGCAGGGCGATCGTCGCGAAGCTCGCCACGGCCACCGGCGCGGAGGCCGACAGGTTGCGCGCGCGGCTGGTGGACGCCAGCGCGCGGGTGCAGCGCCTCGAACGCCGGCAGCTCGATCTGCGCGCCCGGACGACCTACGCGACCGTCGATCTCACCGTGGTCGGCGCCCGCAGCGGGATCGTCGCCCCGCCTCACAACGGTCCGTGGACGCCGGGCGACGCGTGGCGCGACGCCCGACGGGGCCTGGAGGTCGCCGCGGGCGTCCTCATCGTGGTGGCGAGCTTCGCCGTGCCGATCGGCCTGCTCGGATGGCTGGCGCTGTGGATGCGGCGCCGTCGCCGCGACGCGGTCCTGGACTAGACGTACGCCGTCGTCATGTAGCCGCCGTCGATCGGCAGCGCCACACCGGTGATGAACGACGCCTTGTCGGACAGCAGGAACGCGACCGGTGCGCCGACCTCCTCGGGCTCGCCCGGCCGCTTGATCGCCTGCGGTGCGATGAGCGCCTCGACGAAGTCCGGCGGGGAGATGTCCATGAGCGGGGTGCGGATGGCGTTCGGACACACGCAGTTGACCCGGACGCCGCGATCCCCGTACTCCATGGCGGTGTTCTTGGTGAGGCCGACGATGCCGTGCTTGCTCGCCGTGTAGACGCCGATGTCACGCACGCCCGTGAGCCCCGCGACGGACGCCATGTTCACGATCGACCCGCCGCCTGCCTCGACCATCTGGCGGACCTGCGCCCGCATCCCCAGGAAGATCCCCTTGAGGTTGATGTCCAGGACCCGCGCGTACTCCTGGTCGGTCACCTCGGTCAGCGGCTTGTGGACCGCGACCCCGGCGTTGTTGACCGCGAAGTCCAGCCGGCCGTGCGTCCGCACCACGTCCGCCACGAGCGCGTCCTGCGCCTCACCGGCCGTGACGTCGCACGCCTGCCACGCCGCCTCACCGCCCACCTCCTGGCAGAGGGCGATCGTCTCCTGCGCCCGCTCTCCCTCGGGCTCGAGGTCGGAGACGAGGACGTACGCGCCCTCGCGTGCGAGCTCGACCGCGATGCCGCGCCCGATCCCTCCGGCGGCCCCCGTCACGAGTCCCGCCTTGCCCTCCAGCAGTCCAGCCATCGCAACCTCCTGTCCGTGGTCGTCGGGGGCATGGTAGGAATGCCGACAGGTCGCAGTCCGCACGACTGCGCGCAGAGCGAACAGGAGACGAGCATGGGTCGAGTCGACGGCAAGGTCGTGGTCATCACCGGGGCCGCTGGTGGGCAGGGGGCCGCGGAGGCCAACGCGCTGACCGCGGAGGGCGCGACGGTCATCGCGACCGACGTCAAGGATCCGATCGAGGAGCTCGCCCCGGGCGTCGAGTTCCATCGCCACGATGTGGGCAGCCAGGACAGCTGGGCCGAGATCGCCGCTGCGGTCCGCGACGCGCACGGCGTCGTGCACGGGCTGATCAACAACGCCGGGATCACCTGGCGCGAGCGACTGATGGACGTCACCGTCGAGGACTGGAACCGCGTGTTCCAGATCAACGTCACCGGCTGTCTCCTGGGCATCCAGAGCCTCGTGCCGCTCATGACCGAGGGCGGCTCGATCGTGAACATCTCCTCGCGCGCCGGCGTGAGCGGCTACCACGCGGTCGCCTACGGCACGAGCAAGTGGGCCGTCCGCGGTCTCAGCCGGACGGCGAGCATGGAACTCGGCGGGCTCGGCATCCGCGTCAACTGCGTCCTGCCGGGCTACATCGACACACCGATGAGCTCCGGCGCACCCGACTGGTTCCGCGAGTCCTCGCTGGAGGAGATCCCGCTAGGGCGCCTCGGAACGGTCGACGACATCACACCGCTGATCACCTTCCTGATGGCGGACGAGTCCTCCTACATCAGCGGCGCGGAGTTCAACGTCGACGGTGGCGAGTACGGTCACGCCGGCGTCAAGCGCTACTCCGACCTGGCCCGCCACGGCGGGCTGTACAAGCAGTCATGAGCGTCGAGACCGTCCGCGGGCCCGTCGCGCTGGACGCGCTGGGTCGCACGCTCCTGCACGAGCACCTGCTGATCGCGAGCCCCGAGGGGATCGCGAACTACAACCACGCGTGGGGCGCGCCGATCTGGGACGAGGAGGAGCGCGTCGCCGACGCCGTCACAAGGCTGCAGGGTCTCGTCGACGCGGGCTACAGCACCTTCGTGGACCCGACCGCGTTCGGCCTCGGGCGCGACGTGCGCCGTGTCGCCCGCATCAACGAGCAGGTCCCCGACCTCAACATCGTCGTCTGCACGGGCGTCTACGCGTTCGCCGAGCTGCCCGGCTTCCTCAAGGACCGCTCGGGCGACGCGCTCACCGAGCTGTTCGTGCGCGAGCTGCGCGAGGGCATCGACGACACCGGCATCAAGGCCGGCTTCCTGAAGTGCACGGTGGAGCGCTTCGGGCTCGTCGTGGACCTGCCGATGATCCTCGAGGCGATCGCCGCCGCGCAGATCGAGACCGGCGCGCCGCTCATGGTCCACACGAACGCTGCCGCGAGGTCCGGGCTCCTCGCGCTGGAGGCGTTCACCGGTCACGGCGTGGACCCCAAGCGGATGGTGATCGCTCACGCGGGCGACTCCAACGACCTGGGGTACCTGCGCGAGATCGCCGACACCGGCGCCGCGCTCGGCTTCGACCGCTTCAACATCCCCCACTTCAACCCCGATGAGAAGCGCATCGAGACTATCGTGGCGCTGCTCGCGGAGGGGTACGTGGACCGCATCCACCTCTCCCACGACGCATCGTCCTGGTACGACTTCATGCAGCACAACCCGCCGTTCGCCAACGAGAAGCCGGACTACCTGCACATCGAGCGCGAGGTCCTGCCGAAGCTGCTGCAGGCCGGCGTGACGCAGGCCCAGATCGACGAGATGCTGATCGAGAACGCGAGGAGGTTCTTCGCGCCGGGGAGCTAACGGCGGGCGGCGCCCGCCCGGCTCTCGTCGCGGACCTCGCCGACGATCTCCTCCAGGACGTCCTCCAGCGCGACGACGCCCTGGGACTCGCCGGCATCGTCCACGGCCTGGGCCATGTGGGCGCCGGAGCGCTGCATCGTGGCCAGCACGGCGCGCAGCGGCGAGCTCAGCCGCACATCGGGCAGGGGCCGGATCCAGCCGCGCGCGATCGGCCGGTTGCGGTGGACGTCCTTGATCTCCAGCGCGTCCTTCAGGTGCAGGTAGCCGATGAGCGTCGTGTCGTCGTCCTCCCCGCGGACCGGGAAGCGCGAGAACCCCGTCCGCGCCGCGGCCTGCTCGACCTCGGCCGGCGTGACGGTCACCGGCAGCGTTTCCAGTCGGTCGTTGGCGAGCAGCACGGAGCTCGCGTCGCGCTCCTCGAAGGTCAGCGCGCCGACGAGCACGCGCTCCTCGGAGGAGTCCAGCAGGCCCTCGCGGCGCGACTCCGCCACGAGCCCCGCGACCTCGTCGCGCGTGAACGCGCTGGCGACCTCGTCGCGCACCGCCACCCCGAAGATCCGCAGCAGCCCGTTGGCCGCCCAGTTCAGCGCGCTGATCGCGGGGCGGAGGATCCGGACGAGGAAGACGAGCGGCCCTGCGAGCACGAGCGCGGCGCGGTCGGGGCCGGCCAGCGCGATGTTCTTGGGGACCATCTCGCCCAGCACGACGTGCGAGATGCCGACCACGATCAGCGCGATGACGAAGCCGATCGGATGCAGGAGGCCGTCCGGGATGCCGATCGCGTTGAACGGCGTCTCGAGCAGATGGGCCACCGCCGGCTCCACGACGGCGAGCAGCAGCAGCGAGCAGATCGTGATCCCGAGCTGCGCGCCGGCCAGCATCAGCGAGATGTTCTCCATGGCCCGCAGCGCGGTCTTGGCGCGGCGCGAGCCCTCCTGCGCACGCGGCTCGATCGTGCTCCGGCGCGCGGAGATCAGCGCGAACTCAGCGGCGACGAAGAACGCGTTGAGCACGAGCAGCAGGACGCCGATCGCCAGGGCGAGGAAGTCGTTCATTCCTCCGCGTCCTCGTCCTCGTCGTCGTGCTCGGGCGGGCCGACCTCCATCCGCAACCGGTCGACGCGCAGCGCGTCCATCCGGCGGACCGAGAGACGGACGTGGCGGCGGGCGCCGTCGTCGTCGCGTGCCTCCAGGTCGACGGCGTCGCCCACACGCGGGACGCGACCGAGCCGCTCGGTCACGAGGCCGGCGAGCGTCTCGTAGTCGCCCTCCTCGGACTCGGGCAGCAGGACGTGGGTCGTGTCAGCGACCTCGTCGGGGCGCAGCAGCCCCGAGATGAGCCAGCGATCGTCGCCGTCGGAGGTGATCCGGTCGTCGCGGCGGTCGTGCTCATCGCGCACCTCGCCGACGATCTCCTCGACGACGTCCTCCAGCGTGACGACGCCGTCGATGCCGCCGAACTCGTCGACCACGACGGCCATCTGCAGGCCGCCTTCGCGCAGCGTCTCCAGCAGCGGGTCGAGCTCGACGGAGGACGGGACGACGATCGGCGGGACCATGACGGACGACACGGGGACGTCCGCGCGATCCTCGGGCGGCACGCGCACGGCGTGCTTGACGTGGACGATGCCGACGATGTCGTCCGCGCGCTCACCGAGGACCGGGAAGCGCGAGAACCCCGTCGAGCGGGCCTCCTCGATGACCCTGAGGAGTGGATCGGTCGCGCGCAGGGCGACCATGCGCGTGCGGGGTGTCATGACGTCGTCGGCGTGGCGGTCGCCGAACGCGATCGAGCGCTGCAGCAGCGTCGCGGTGTGCGGTGCCAGCGTCCCCTGCTGCGCCGAGCGCGCCGCCAGCGACGTGAGCTCCTCGGGCGAGCGCGCCGACGCGAGCTCCTCCTGGGGCTCGATGCCGAGGCGGTGCAGGACCGCGTTGGCGCACGCGTTGAAGAGCGTGATGACGGGGCGGAACAGCCGCGTGAAGCCGCGCATGAAGCCCTGGACGAGCTTGGCCGTCCCGAGCGGGAGCGCGATCGCCAGGTTCTTCGGCACGAGCTCGCCGAGCACCATGGTGAAGGCAGTCGCGACGATCAGCCCGATCACCACCGCAACGCCACGGACCGCGCCGGATGGCACGCCGAGGTCCTCGAGCGGCCCGTCGATGAGCTCGGCGATCGCCGGCTCGGCCATGAAGCCGATGAGCAGGTTGGTGAGCGTGATCCCCAGCTGAGCGCCGGAGAGCTGCGTCGAGAGGTGATGCAGCGCGTCCAGCACGCCGCGGGCGCCCGCGTCGCCGCCCTCGGCCGCGCGCTCGACACTCGAGCGGTCGACGGTCACGAACGAGAACTCCGCGGCGACGAAGGCGCCGCACGCCACCACCAGCAGGAGCGAGATGACCAGGAGGAGCACCTCGGTCATCGCCGGAGAGACCTCATCCCGACCGTTTCGACCCGCGGCGCGTAGGGACTGCTACTTGGAGGCTCGTCGCGGTCGCCGTCGGGCATCGAGAGACTCACACAAGTAGCACACGCAACGGCGTGGGCCGGTTGGCATGGTGGCACTCGGCCGATCGGGGGAGGCGCTCGGCGACTCTCGGGGGAGGCCGCTGTGGGCCGACCGGCCAGACTTCTCCGAACTCCCTCAAGGCCCGTGCGCACGGGCCGAAACGAGAGAGGGATGACCCCGTCGAACGCTCGCCTCCTGCGCCTCGTCACCGTCGCCGTGACCGTCGGCGTCCTGCTCCCCGCGACGGCCCAGGCCGCGCGAACGGGCACACCCGGTCCTGACCGCATCGTGCTCAACGGGGCGGCCGGCGAGGTCCATGGCGGAGGCGGCGGCGACACGCTCATCGGCGGTCCGGGGGACGACAAGCTCTACGGCGAGCAGGGTCCCGACCGGCTCCTGGGCAACGGCGGCAACGACCTCCTCGACGGCGGCGCGGGCGACGATCTGCTCGACGGCGGCGCCGGCAACGACACGATCGTCGGCGACTTCGGCCACGACGACATCCGCGGCGGCGAAGGCGACGACAACATCGACGGTGGCGCGGCCCCCGACGACATCGACGGCGGCACGGGCAACGACACGATCCACGCGGGTGGCGGCGCCGACAAGGTCAGCGGCGGCGACGGCGACGACACGATCTTCTCCGACTCCGGCCCCGACGTCATCGACGCCGGCCCGGGCAACGACACCGTCTCCGTCAACAACGGCACGGCCGTCCGCTCGGTCGACTGCGGCGACGGCGACGACACGATCTACATCAACCCCTACGGCAAGTCGGGCGGCATCTCCAACGCCCAGGCCGTGCGCAGCGGCGACATCCGCAACTGCGAGCACATCATCGAGGCCGATCCGGTCGACGACCCCACACGCGCACGCACCCGGATGATCCACGACGCGCATGGCACCACCCTGACCGGCGGCGACGGCATCGACAACCTCCTCGGCAGCCTCGGTCCCGACCGCATCCTCGGTCTCGCCGGCGACGACGTCATCTGGGGCAACCGCGAGCACGACGGCACGGCGCGCGGCACGGACACGCTCGACGGCGGCGCAGGCAACGACACCATCTACGGCGGGCGCGGCGAGAACGACATCCGCGGCGGCGACGGCGACGACACGCTGCAGGGCGGCCCGAAGGACAACACGATCTCCGGCGACGAGGGCGACGACACGATCCGCACGACGGGCACCGGCCGCAACACGGTGCGCGCCGGCGCGGGCAACGACACCATCGACGCCTACGGCCAGGGCAGGACGACGGTCGACTGCGGGCCCGGCAGCGACACCGTGAACATCGGCTGGAACAAGCACGTCCGCACCGTCGGGTGCGAGACGGTCCACCGCCGCTACAAGAGCAAGTAGGCGCGACTCGGCGCTCCCGCGGGGGCCCGACCGGGCAGGCTGTGTCGATGAAGCCCTTCTGGCTCGTCGCGGCAGTGGTGCTCGCGGCCTTCCTCTGGTGGCGGCGCCGCAAGCTCGAGCCGCCGGTGCTCGTCGCGGGCGCGATCGCCGTCGTGGCCGCCGCCGTGTACTCGACCGGCCTGGTCCACGTCCCGTCTCTGGACAAGATCCTGGAGGACGTCGGCCGCGCCCTCGGGCCGTGGACCTACCTGCTGGTCGCGATCCTGGCCTTCCTGGAGGCGGGCGCGTTCATCGGCCTCCTGGTCCCGGGCGAGACGGCGCTCATCGTCGCCGGCGTCGTGGCGGGGCAGGGCCAGATCAACATCGTCGTGCTCATCGCGATCGCCTGGACGTTCGCGGTGCTCGGCGACCTCACCGGCTACGTCCTCGGCCGCCGCCTCGGCCGGCCCTTCCTGGTGAAGCACGGTCCGCGCTTCGGGATCAGCGAGGAGCGCGTCCACCAGGTCGACGCCTTCTTCGCCAAGCACGGCGGCAAGGCGATCTTCGTCGGCCGCTTCGTCGGCCTCGTGCGCTCGCTCTCCCCCTTCCTGGCCGGCTCCTCCGGCATGCAGCTGCGGCGCTTCGTCCCCTACGACGTCCTCGGCGCCGGCATCCAGTCGTCGCTGCTGTGCCTCCTCGGCTACGTCTTCTGGCACTCGCTGAACCGCGTGCTGGCAATCGCCAAGCAGGGCGCGCTGGCCCTGAGCGCGACGATCGTCGTGCTCGTCGCGATCGTGGTCGCGGTGCGGTGGGTGCGACAGGCCGAGAACAGGCAGCGGGTCTCGGCGTGGTTGGACGCCCACGCCGAGAACCCGGCCGTCCGGCTCCTGCTCGCGGCTGGTCGCCGGGCACGGCGGCCGGCGATGTTCGTCTGGGACCGCCTGACGCCCGGCAACCTCGGCCTCGAGCTGACGACGCTGCTGGCCACCGGCATCGTGGGCGGCTACGTGTTCTTCGGCTACCTGCTCGTGCTCGACGGGGTCGAGCTGACACCAGGCGACTCCCGCGCCGTCACGTGGGCCGACACGCTGACCAACGGGGTCCTCGACGACCTCGCCTCGGTCGCGGCGGCGCTCGGCTCGCTCCCGGTCGTGGCGCTCGTCGTCGCGACCGCCGCGATCGGCCTGCTCGTCGCCCGCCTGCGTCTCGAGGCGCTCGTGCTCATCGGCGGCCTCGCCCTGACCGTGCTCGCCGGCGCGCTCGCCGGCGGCGCTATCGACCGGCCCCCGATCGACGGGAACGCCGTCAGCTTCCCGGACGTGCAGGGCGCCTACGTCGTGTCCTGGGTCGCCGTCGCGGTGACGCTGCGCCACGCCACCGGCCCGATCTCGCGGACAGCCGCGATCGTGACGGTCGCGATCGTGCTGGCCGTCCTGTACGCCCTCGCGGCCGTCTACCTGCGCGACGACTGGTTCTCGGACGTCGCGGGCGGGCTGGGACTCGGGGTGCTGTGCTGGAGCGTCGCGGGGACCGCGGGGCTGCTCACGCGGGCGAGTTCGCTGGTCGATGCGTGATTCCCGGCGGTCCACCGTGCCGGCGCGCCGGCGGGGACTCGCCTAGAGGACGATCACGCCGGTCAGCACCTCGCGCGCCTGCGCGGCGCGGACCGCCTCGTTGATCTCGTCGAGGCCGAACCGCCTGCTGACGATCGGCGCCGCGTCGATCTCGCCGCGCGCGAGCATGCCCGCGAAGCGCGGAACGTCACGCCGGATGTGGCCGCCGCCGGTCTGCGAGCTGAGGAACCGCTTGGCGCTGATCGCGAAGTCGATGGCTGAGAGGGTCACCGTCGAGTCGGGCCGTTCCATGCCGGTCGCCACCATCGTGCCCGCGGCGCGCGTCCACGCGACCGCCTGCTCCATGGCGAGCGTCGTCCCCGCCGCCTCCAGGCCGTAGTCCGCCCCGCGGCCCTCGGTGAGCGCCCGGACCTGCTCGACGGGGTCGCCGTCGGCCGGATCGACGACGTGCGTCGCGCCCAGCCGCAGGGCGACCTCGCGACGCTCGGCGATCGGCTCCACCGCGATGACCTGCGACGCGCCGGCCAACCGCGCCCCCTGGATCATCCAGAGCCCGAGATGCCCGCAGCCGGCGATCGCGACGGACGAGCCGGCCTGCACCTGCGCGACGTTCAGCACGGCGCCCAGCCCACTCGTGATCCCGCACCCCAGCAGGCAGAGATGCTCGGCGGGCAGGTCGCTGTCGACGGGGACGAGCTGGACCTCGCGCAGCACGTTGCGCTCGGCGAACACCCCGATGCCGCCGTCGGCGGTGACGTCGGCGCCGTGGGCGTCGGTCGCGACGTGGCGCGGCGGGATCATGCCGCCGAAGATCGCCTCGCAGGCGGCGGGCTGGCTGCGCACGCACCAGAAGCACGTGCCGCACTCCGTCGAGCCGACGACGACGACGCGCTGCCCCACCTGCACGGTCCGCACCCCGTCGCCGGCCTCCTCGACGACGCCGACCGCGGCGTGCCCGCTGATGAACGGGGGCTCGGCGAACGTGAACCCGCCCATGGCGAGCGCATCGGTGATGCAGAACGACGCGGCCTCGATGCGGACGAGCGCCTCCCCTTCTCCCGGCGCACGGAGATCGACCTCCTCGACGGTGAGCGGCTCGTGCAGCTCCCGGACGAGCGCTGCCCTCACCCGGTGACCTCGACGCCCAGCCGGTACTGCCCGATCCGCCGCGTCACGACGTCGCCGAAGAGGCTCGCGAAGTGCCCGTGGCCCATCGTCATGTCACGGTAGATGCGCTGGAGACGCTCGCCGTCGCGCAGGGAGCTGGAGCCGGCGGTGCGGATGAGATGCTCCTGCATCGCGTCCCATGCCATGCGCATCCCCTCGCGCGCGATGAAGTTCAGCACCATGTCGTCCTCGCGCGAGAAGCCGGCATCCTCCTCCACGTTGCGGCGCGCGAGCTCGGTCCACTGGTCCCCGGCGCTCAGCATCGCCGCCTCCGCCGTCGCGAGCTTGCCGATGGCCGCGCCGAACCAGCGCTGGTAGTCCGGATCCTCGGCGCGCAGGACCGTCGGCGGGCGCTGCGTGCGCTTCGTCGTGACGATGGCCTGGTACTCGTCGAGTGCGCCGCGGGCGGCGCCGATCATGAGCGCGGTCAGCTCGAGCTGGAAGACCGAGAAGCAACGGCCGGCGTACATCGGGTTGCCGTGCAGGCGCGAGCCGGGCGTGCCCCCGCTCACGTCCACCTCGACGAGCTGGGTGTCGGGCAGCGCCCAGCCGTCCGGGACGAAGCCGTCTTCGAGCTTGACCGTGTGCGAGCCGCTGCCGCGCAGGCCCAGCAGATCGCCCCAGTCGTCGAGCATCTCCCACTGGCTGCGCTCGGCGACGAACAGCAGCATCCGGGGGGGTGCGCCCTCCGGCCGGATGAGGGTCTGGCCCATGTAGTGCGTCGAGTACGGAGCGCCGGACGAGTACGGCCATGCGCCAGTGATCTGCCAGCCACCGTCGACCTTGACCGCGGTGCCGGTCGGCGCCGCCACGGATGCCGCCCGGAAGTCGCCGTCGCCGAAGATCTCGTCCTGCGCCTGCTCACCCCAGAACGACGCGACCTGCAACGCGTGGCCGGCTGCCAGCGTGAAGCCCCACGCCGACTGGATGTCGCCGTGCGCGAGCTCGGCGATGAGGCGCAGCCAGTTGGTCATGTCGAGCTCCCACCCGCCGTACCGGTGCGGGATGAGCGAGCGGTACAGGCCCGCCTCGTCGAATGCGCGATGGATCTCCTCGGAGTAGTACCGGCGCTCCTCGGTCTCCGACGCCTGCTCGACGAGCAGCGGGCGCAACGCGATCGCGCGGTCGATGAGCTCGCCCGCGCTCGGCTGCGTCCTGACCCGCCCGTCCTGCCCGTCGACCGACGTCATGCCGTCCCTCCCGTGTTCATATCCACCCCGCACGATGGTGGCACGGGCACCGTCGGGACGCATCGGTGATCGCCACAGTCACCGCCCGCAATTCATCCGAGCGTTTGATCTGCTCGCTGGTAGGTTGCCGCTCATGAGGAGAGTTCGTTGACGGCCCTGCTCGAGGGCAAGATCGCCGTGATCACCGGCGCGGCGAGCGGGATCGGCCGCGCGTCGGCCCTGACGTTCGCACGCGAGGGCGCGAGCGTCGTGCTCGCCGACCGCGCGGAGGAGGCCCTGGCCGAGACCGCGAGGCTCGTGTCCGAAGCGGGCGGCGACGCCGCCTGGATCACGACCGACGTCGCGCGCCGGGAGGACGTCGTCGCACTCGTCGCACTCGCCGTGGAGCGCCATGGGCGCCTGGACTGCGCGTTCAACAACGCCGGCATCCCGGGTGGCATGCAGCCGTTCGCCGAGCACACCGACGAGCAGTTCGAGCAGGTCATGGACATCAACGTCCGCGGTGCCTGGATGTGCGTCCAGGAGGAGATCAAGGCGATGCTCCAGTCGGGCGGCGGCTCGATCGTCAACGCCTCGTCTGGGCTGGGGATGATCGCCGCGCCGCAGGTCGCCGCCTACGTGACGTCCAAGCACGCGGTGCTGGGGCTCACGCGCGCGACCGCGCTGGAGTACCCGCGCCAGGGCATCCGGGTGAACGCGGTGCTGCCCGGCGTGGTCGACACGGCGATGCCGCAGGAGATGTTCGCCGCCGCGCCCGGCGCGGTCGACGCGATCAGCGAGATGTCGCCCATGGGACGCCTCGCCCGGCCCGAGGAGGTGGCCGAGGCCGCCGCCTGGCTGTGCTCGGACCGCTCGTCCTACGTCAACGGCCACGGGCTCGTGGTCGACGGCGGGATCGTCATCCAGTAGAGAACGGAGGAGCCCGTGCCCAAGGTCATCCTGCAGGTCTACCCCACGCTCGGCCCTCCCGCGGAGATGGAAAGCCGGCGTCCGATCGGCCGCGACAACGACGCCTACCAGGAGATGCTGGAAGGCCTCGTCGAGCTGGCCAAGGCGGCCGACGACCTGGGCTACTGGGGCCTCGCGCACACCGAGCACCATCTGCACTCCGAGGGCATGGAGATCTCGCCGTCTCCCCTCATGCTCAACATCCACCTCGGCGCCCACACGCGGCGGATCATGCACGGCCAGCTCGGGCTCGTGCTCCCCTCGCACGATCCGATCCGCCTTGCCGAGGAGATCGCGATGGCCGACCACATGCTGCGCGGACGGCTGTTCGTCGGCATGGCGCGTGGCTACCAGTCGCGCTGGATGAACATCCTCTGCCAGAAGCTCGGCGTGGGCGCGACGTACTCCGACGGCAGCGAGGCGGATCGCTCCAACCGGCTGCTGTTCTCCGAGAACTTCAAGATCATGAAGCAGGCCTGGGCGCAGGAGCTGCTCACGTGGGACGGGCCGACCTACAAGGTCCCCAACCCGATCGAGGGCATCCCCGATTGGCCGCCGGCCGAGACGATCACCGCGAAGTACGGGGCCCCAGGCGAGATCGGGCCCGACGGCCACACCGTCAAGGGCGTCAGCGTCGTACCCAAGCCGTACTCGACGCCACACCCCCCGCTGTTTCAGGCGTTCGGCGCGAGCCCGCCAACGATCGAGTGGTGCGGAGAGAACGACGTCGTGCCGACGATCCTGTTCGGGGCCATCGAGCGCATCCGCGAGCTGCTCGCGATCTACCAGGCCGCGCACGCCTCGCAGGGGCGCGACGTGGCGCTCGGCGAGCGCGTCGGCGTCTGCCGGACGTTCCACATCGTCGAGGGCAACCGCAGCGAGGACTCCGTCCGCGCCGAGCTGCTGCGCCGCGCCGAGCAGTGGGAGGCGCCGGTCTGGAGCGGCTGGTACGAGACCTTCGGCCTGCTGGACCTCATGCTGCGCCTGCCCGGCGAGGAGGGCCCGGTGCCCGCGCCCGGGGAGTCGATCGGCGAGCGGCTGATCAAGAGCGGCGTGATGATCGGCGGGACCGTCGACATGGTGAAGCGCCAGATCGACGAGTTCCTCAAGGTGCTGCCCGTCGACTACCTGGTCTGGCTGTTCCACTGGGGGCTGATCCCCCGGGACGAAGGGCTCAGGCAGCTGGAGCTCTTCGCCACGGAGGTCATGCCGGAATTCGGGATCGAGGTCCCGCTCCCGGCCTAGGCTGGTTGCGCGGCAGCGACGGGGCGGCGCAGCCCCTTCGCCTCCAGCCGCGGCAGGACCTCCTCGACGAAGAAGGGCATCTCCTGAAGGAAGTTGCACATCCCGAACGCGACCCCGGCCATGCCGGTCTGCGAGATCCGCTCGAGCTCGTCGGCGACCTGGTCCGGGCTGCCGATGAGGGGGTAGCCGCCGTGGCCGGCGGTGAAGCGCTCGCGGAAGCGCTCGTAGTGGCCGGCCGGGAACGCGTTGCTGTGCATGCCCATGCCGCTCATGAGGCGGTCGGCCGCCTCCCAGTCGCCGTGCTCGATCGCGTAGTAGTGGTGGTACTCCTCGGCCTCGGCCTGGGACGGGCGGCACACGATGAACGCTGACGACAGCACGCCCATCTCACGCCCCATCGACCGGGCGGCGGCGGTGACGCCTTCGACGTCCGCCTTCGCCGACTCGAGGTCCACGAGTGAGGTGAACAGCAGGTCGCAGTTGCGCTGCGCGAACTCGCGCCCGGCGGGCGAGAAGCCGGCGTTCACGAGGACCGGCTCGCCGTCGTACGGCGCGGGGCGGCCGATGAGCTCGCTGAGGTGGAAGTACCGGCCGTCGAAGTCGACGCGCTCCTCGGAGCGCCAGATCGTGCGCACGATGTCCAGCCACTCCTGGCCGTAGACGTAGCGCTCGTCGTGCTCGCGCTGATCCTGGCCGAACATCTCGAACTCGTCCTGGTTCCAGCCGCACACGAGGTTCAGGCCCAGGCGCCCGCGGGAGATGTGGTCGATGGTCGCGAGCTGCTTCGCCGCGACGATCGGGTGGATCATCGGCGCGTGCGTCGTCGCGAAGACGCAGAGGTCCTTGGTCTGCGCGAGCAGGCCACACGCCCACGTGAGCGTCTCCAGCGTGTCCTCCTGCCAGCGCGAGGGGCCCTGGTAGCCCTTCCAGCGCGCGATCGGCAGGATGAACTCGATCCCGGCCTGGTCGCACAGCTGGGCGAGCTCGAGGTTGTGCTCCCACGAGGCGTCCCAGCTCTCGGGCACGGTCGTGATCGCACAGGCACCACGGCAGTTGGGGGCGAAGAGCCCCAGCTTCATCGCGTTGTCGTTGAACATCGCGTTCGCGCGTCCCAACGTCCCACCTCCTCGTGTCGTCGTCCTGCAGCGTTGCAGCCTCGGCCGCCGCGCGATGCAGCGCTCGCATCGTATTCAACCGGTTGGTCAATCGTCCCGAGCTCCCCGCGGAGCAGGGGCATTCGCTTAGGGTGCCCTTCGTGGCCGCACGGCGCATGACGATCCCCTACGAGCGCGGTCTGCACGACCTCGGCGACCACCTGTTCGCCTACCTGCAGCCCGATGGCGGCTGGGGATGGAGCAACGCCGGCCTGATCGTCGGAGACGGTGCCTCGCTGGTCGTCGACACGCTCATGGACCTGCATCTCACGCGCGCGATGCTGGACTCGATGGATGCGCAGACGACCCGGAGCCCGATCGGCGTCGCGGTCAACACGCACGGCGATCCGGACCACTGCTTCGGCAACGCGCTGCTGCCCGAGGGCATCGAGATCTGGTCGACGGTGGCGGCGCGGGATGCGTGCGCCGCCGCGACGCCCGAGCTGGTCAGCGGCATGTTCGCGTCCCAGGAGCTGGGTGAGGAGTTCGCGCTCTTCGCGCGGACGCGCTTCGGGACGTTCGAGCTGGGTGCCCCGACGCAGCGGGTGCCGACCCGCACCTTCGTGGGCGAGACGACGCTCGAGGTCGGTGGACGCGAGGTCCGGCTGCTCGAGCTGGGACCCGGTCACACCGCCGGCGACGCTGTCGTGCACGTGCCCGACAGCGACGTCGTGTTCACCGGCGACCTGGTCTTCGCCAACGACACGCCACTCATGTGGGCCGGTCCCGTCGAGAACTGGCTCTCGGCGCTCGATCGGATCCTCGCGCTGCGGCCCCGGCTCATCGTGCCGGGGCACGGGCCGGTGACCGACGCGGACGGCGTGCGCGATCTCGCCCACTACCTCCAGTACGTCGCCGACGAGGCGACCCAGCGCTTCGAGGAGGGCATGGATCCCGACACGGCGGCCGACGACATCGACCTGTCGCCGTTCGACGACTGGTCCGAACGCGAGCGCATCGTGGTCAACGTCCACACGGTCTACCGCGGCCTCGACCCTTCGCTGCCCGCGCTCCCCGTGCCCGACCTGTTCGTGCGGATGGCGAAGTGGGCGGCCCGCCACCGGTGACCGCGACTCGATCGAAGGAGGAGCCATGTCCCGTTTCGTCCTCGTCCACGGCGCCATGGGCGGTGCCTGGATCTGGGAGCGCCTCGTCCCTGAGCTGGAGGCCGCCGGCCACACGGTGCAGGCGATCGACCTGCCCGGTGCCGGAGCCGACGAGACGCCGGTCTTGGACGTCACGCTCGACGCCTACGCCGACCGCATCTGCGCGGCGCTGGCCGAACAGCCCGAGCCGGCCGTCCTCGTCGGCAGCAGCATGGGCGGGGTCGCCATCACCCACGCGGCGGCGCGCTGCCCGGACCGGATCTCGCTGCTCGTCTACGTGGCGGCGTTCCTGCCCCACGCGGGCCAGAGCCTGATCGACCTCACCCAGCTGCCCGAGGGCGCCGATGACCAGGTGCAGGCCAACCTCGTCGTGACCGGCGAGCCCCGTCGCGACGCTTCCCGCCCAGGCCGCCAAGGACGTCGTCTTCGGCGACTGCTCGGCGGACCTCGCGACGTGGGGTGCCGAGCGGCTGGGCGAGCAGGCGCTCGCGCCCTTCCTCGCACCGGTCGACAGCCCCGGGGATGCGGTTCCGCGCGCGTACGTGCTGTGCACGCGCGACCTCGCGATCCCACCGGCGCTGCAGCGCCGCATGATCGCGGAGAACCCGTGCGTGGACGTCGTCGAGCTCGACACCGATCACTCGCCGATGCTGTCCGCGACGACCGATCTGGCCGCGGCGCTGGCGCGGTTCGCCGGCGACGCGCCGAGGCACGAGGTTCCGGTGGATCGGTAGTGTCGCGACGGCCCGTCAGCTCGGGTCGTCGTCATCCAGTCTCCACCCGAAGGAGTTCGCATGGCGTACGGCGTCGTTCATCAGTTCCCTGGTGGCACCCAGGAGCAGTACGAGGCGGTCTACGCCGCGATCCACGACGGCGAGGACAGCGCCGACGCACCGGAGCTGACGCACCGCGCCGGTCCGTCGGACGACGGCTGGGTCATCACGGCGACCTACGCGTCCAAGGCGAGCTGGGAGCAGTTCCGCGACGGCACCCTCATGCCCAAGTTCGGTGCGGGGATCGACGGCGGATTCACGACGCCACCGCAGGAGACGGCCTACGAGGTCTACGCGGACCACTGACGCAGGGTGCCCGGTGCCGGCGTGACGCGACGCCGTCGAGCCGGCACTAGGGTCCGCACATGCGACGAGCGCTTCTTGGTCTGCTCGCCCTACTCGCGGTGGCGGCGCTCCCCGCACCGGCGCACGCCGCCCCGCTGCGGACGTGCACCGGAGGCGTCGTCGTGGGGTCCGACGTCGCGGCGATGGAGGCCACCTCCATCCGCGTGCGGGGTCAGACGTGCGGGCGGGGCAAGGCGGTGCTCCGCGCGTTCCTGACTCTGGCCCGGGACGACGCCGGCTGCCTGCACGACGCGCAGTTCTCGCGTCACGGATGCGAATGGCGAGACCACCTCTGCTTCCGCTCGAACATCGGTCTGCCGCGGTCCAACCGCTGTATCGCCGACGGCACGGCCGTCTACTGGCGCGAGCGCGACGGGGAGGTCGTCTGACGTCGCACCTCGACCCCGTCGTCGCCGCCGCCGACGCCCCGGCGGTGAGCGAGCTCGTCGCGGCGCTCGAGGCGTCGCTGTACGGGCAGAGCGCGTTCTCGCAGGCCGATCTGGAGCACGAGTGGTCCGAGCTCGACCTCGAGCAGGACGCGCGGGTCGTCCGCGACGGGGACCGCATCGTCGGCTACGCCCTGGTGCGCGAGCGAGGCGAGCTGTGGCGCGTCGAAGGATACGTCCACCCCGACGCGCTCGCGCGCGGGATCGGGACGCTGATCGCGACCGGGCTCGAGGAGGACGCGGCCCGCCGCGGTGCGCGCAGGATCCAGAACGCCGTCATCGAGGCCGACTCCGCCGCCGGCACGTTGCTCGAGTCGCTCGGCTACGGCGCCGTTCGCATCTTCCGCGAGCTGCGCATCGATCTGCAGGCGCAGCCGCCCGCACCCAGCTGGCCGGACGGGCTGCGCGTCGTCCCGTTCGACCCGGAGCGTGACGCGCCCGAGTTCCACGCCGCGCACGAGGAGGCGTTCGCGGATGCCTGGGACCACACGCCGCATGACGTCGGGTCGTGGTCGAAGGTCCACCTCGCCGGCGAGCGCTTCGACCCGACCCTGTGGTGCGTCGTTCGCGCAGGGGACCAGATCGCCGCGGGGACGATCTGCACCGGCGACACGTACGGCGGCGGCTGGGACCACGTGCTCTTCACGCGGCGCCCGTGGCGCAGGCAGGGCGTCGGCGCGGCGCTCCTCGGTGACGCGTTCGGGCGCTTCTGGGCGCGCGGCGAGCACAGCGGCGGGCTCGGCGTCGACGCCGCGAGCGACAGCGGGGCGTTCCGCCTCGACGACCGCGCCGGCATGGAGCCGGTGCTCGGATGGACGGTGTACGAGAACGCGCTCAGGCCGACTGGTTAGGGACTGGGGCTCCGGCCAGCCGATCGTCTTCAGCCACGGGTCGCCGCTCTCGGCCGATGACTGGGCCCTTCCCGAGGGCCCCTTCTACGACTACAACCGGCCCGGCGCGAAGCCCTCGGAGGCGAGCGTCGCCAACTGGTGGCGCCAGGGGAGGATGGGCGGGGCGAAGGCGCACGACGGCGGGGCTCCTGCGCAACGGGACGCTGAAGACCTACCAGGGCTTCCCGCACGGCATGCCGACAACCGAGGCGGACACGATCAACGCCGACCTCCTGGCCTTCCTGAAGTCCTAGAACAGCCAGCGGTCACTCGCACCCAGGGCGATCGCGGCGTTGCGCACCGCGAAGTCGCCCTGCTGCGAGGAGATGTGCTGCTTGTACGTCGTCGCGTCGCGCAGGTAGCGGGCCAGCGGCCGGCCGCCGCCCAGGGAGCTCGACGTCGAGCGCAGCGCGACCTCCTGGACGGCCTCGTACGCCAGCCCGCCCGCCTGCTGGATCAGCGCCCACCAGCGCGCGTCCTGCTCCTGGGAGATCGGGACGCCGGTCTCGATCGACTCCTGCGCCGCCTCGGTGAACTGATCGGCGAACGACAGGACGATGGCCTCGGCGGCGTCGGTCTTGGCCCGCGCCATGCCGTACGCGCGCTGGTCCTCGTGGAACTGGTACCGCGGGACCTGCGGGTAGAAGCTCGTCGGCTTCACCATGATGATGTCGCGGAACTCGTCCAGCGCCGCCTTCGCCGCCCCGATGATCGGCGACGCCAGCGACGTGTGGTAGGGCGCCGGCGCCCGGCCGACGTACAGCGGGTTGCCGTAGAGCTCGGTGCCGAACGTCGGCATCGGCGGGTTGAAGATCGCCTCCGACGGCCGCGCGCGGCGGTCGGGCACGAACGCGTCCTCGACGACGATCGTGTTCGACCCGCTGGAGTTCAGGCCGAACATGTTCCCGTCGCCCCAGTCGTCGAGCATCGTGAGGTCCGACCGCGGGATGAGCAGCGTGTAGGGCGTCGGCGGGTCGCCGTCGAGCATCGCGCCGACGAGCGCCCACGTCGCGTACGGGATCCCCGACGCGTACGGGAAGCGGCCGCTCAGCCGGAACCCGCCGTCTGCGCGCTCGATGCGCCCGGAGGGCTGCGCGGGGTGCGGGCAGCGGAAGTCACCGTCGGGGAGGAAGACCTCCGCCTGGGTCTCCAGGTCGAAGTGGCTCGCGACGATCCACGCGTGGCTGGACCCGAGCTGCAGGCACCAGCCTGTGCCAGGATCCCCGCTCGCGATGGCGATCATCGCCTTCAGGTAGGTCTTCAGGTCGAACTCGTAGCCGCCGAACCGCCGCGGCTGGGTGATCCGGTAGAAGCCCGCCTTCAGGAACTCCTCGTGGACCGCCTCGGAGTAGAAGCCGCGCTTCTCGGCCTCGTCCTGCTGCGCGCGCAACATCGGCACGAGCGCCTCGGCCCTCGCGATGATCTCCTTCGGTGTCAGGTCCGGCTCGGGGACGGGGACGGACGGGATGTCGGACGCGACGGTGGACATGTCGGAAAGCCTAATCACCGCACCCGTCGCTCGGTGACGGGCATGAACGTGACGCGCCCCGTGTCCAGGAAGTTGGCCTCGTCGCTGCGGACGAACGCGTGCTCGGCGGTGTCCTCGGTCTCGGTCAGCGCCGCCATGGAGTCCACCCATGCCTCGACCAGCCCGTCGAGATCCGGCTCGCCCTCCGCGTACTCCTCGTCGACCGTGTGGTTCTGGATGTAGCGCCGCAGGTTCGCGATGTGCTTCATGGCCAGCGGGCCGTGGACCTCCAGCCAGTGCTGCCGGAACGCCTCCGGCGTCGTCCCCTGCTTGCGGTGGAAGAACCAGATCGCCTTGACCATCTCCGGCCGGGCGGGCGTGTCGCGCTGGATGAGCTCGGTCGCGACGATCTGCGCGGCCACGCCGGAGGTGCGGAGCGCCGGCGTGTGCGCTCGCGCGGTCGCCACGTCGTCGAACCAGGCGGAGGCGTAGCCCGCGTACGGCGCGTCGCCCTCGTCGCCGACACGGCGCGCGACGGCGTACCCGCGCAGCCCGTCCAGCGCCAGGGCCGCCTCCTCGTGCTCGGCCCAGCCCGGCTCGTCGCCGAACACGCTCAGGACCTTGATCATCCGACCACCTCCCGTACGACGTCAGCGATGCCCTGCGCCTGTGGGTAGTACGTCGCCTCCAGCGCCGGCGGCAACGGCACCGGCGCGAACGGCGCGGTGACGCGCCGCACCGGTGCCCGCAGCGCGTGGAAGCCCTCCGAGGCGGCGATCGCCGCGACCTCCGCCCCACCGCCGAACGGCCCGACGGCGTCGTGCACGATCACGATCCGGCCCGTCTTCTCCAGCGACCGCAGGATCGCGCCGGTGTCCAGCGGGCTCAGCGTGCGCAGGTCGAGCACCTCGGCCGAGATGCCGTCCTCGCCGGCCAGCAGCTCAGCGGCCGCCAGCGTCCGTTGGACGGCCCCACCCCACGACACGAGCGTCACGTCCTCGCCGGGGCGTGCCACCGCCGCCTCGCCGATCGTCACGACGTCGTCGCCCTCCGGCACCTCTCCCTTCAGCCCCCAGACGGCGAGGCTCTCCACCACCACGACCGGGCCCGGATCGCGGATCGCGGCCTTCAGCAGCCCCTTGGCGTCCGCCGGGTTGGAGGGCATGACGACCTTCAGCCCGGGGATGTGCGCGATCCAGCTCTCCAGCGACTGGCCGTGCTGCGGGCCGGCCGCGCGCCCAGCCCCGTTGATCGTCCTCATGACCATCGGCGCGCCGAACTCGCCGTCGGACACGGACGCGACCTTCGCCGCGTGGTTGACGAGCTGGTCGGACGCGAGCGTGAGGAAGTCGAAGAACATGATCTCGACGATGGGGCGCAGCCCGGTCATGGCGGCGCCGATCGCCGCGCCGACGAGCGCGCCCTCGCTGATCGGCGTGTCGCGCACGCGCGAAGGACCGAACCGGTCGAGCAGCCCGCGCGTCGCCAGGAACGTCCCGCCGGCGCGCGCGACGTCCTCGCCGAAGACCACGACCGTGGCGTCGCGCTCCATCTCCTCGGCGATGGCCGCCGTGATGGCTTCTCGGTACTTCAGGACCACACGTGCTCCATGAGGGCCTCGGGGCCGACCACGGGGGCTGCCAGCGCGCGCTCCGCAGCCTGGGCGAGTTCGGTCTCGGTCTCGGCGTCGATCTCCTCGGCGCGCGCTGCGCCCAGCACGGCCGCCAGCCGCGGGAGCGGGTCGCGCTCCTTCCACTCCGAGACCTCCTCCTTGGAGCGATACCGCTCCGGATCGCCGACGTAGTGCCCACTCCAGCGATAGGTCGTGCACTCCAGCAGCGACGGGCCGCCGCCTGCGCGTGCGCGTACGACCGCGGCGCCGGCGGCCTCGCGGACTGCGAGCGCGTCGTTGCCGTCGACGAGCACGCCCGGGATGCCGTGCGGCTCGGCGAACCGGTGCACCGGCGCCTTGAGGTGCAGGCTCACCGGCGTCAGCTCCGCGTACTGGTTGTTCTCGCAGACCAGCACGAGCGGCAGGTCCCAGACCACGGCGAGGTTCAGTGCCTCGTGGAAGCTGCCCTCCGCGACCGCGCCCTCGCCGAAGAACGCGACGGCGACCTGATCGGTTCCCCGCACCTGCGCGGACAGCGCGGCGCCGGCGGCGATCGCGATGCCGCCGCCGACGATCGCGGTGGCGCCGAGGTTGCCGGTCGCCGGGTCGGCGATGTGCATCGAGCCCGCCTTGCCGCCGCAGTAGCCGGTCGAGCGCCCGAGCAGCTCCGCGTACATGCGCTCGGGGTCGCCGCCCTTGGCCAGGCAGTGTCCGTGGCCGCGGTGCGTCGTGGTGATGTGGTCGTCGCGGCGCAGGACGTCGCAGACGCCGGCGGCCACCGCCTCCTGCCCGATCGACAGGTGGATGTTGCCGGTCAGCTCGCCGCGCTTGAGCAGGCGCTCGGACGAGGTCTCGAAGCCGCGGATGGCGGCCATCGTGCGGTACAGGCGCTCGGCCGGCTCAGCCATAGCGCACCGTCGCCGTCGCGAGGACGCAGACGGTTCCCTCGCCGTTGCGCTCCTGCAGCTCGTAGTCCACCAGCGCGCCGTCCTCGCCGACCTTGCACCCGTCGCAGGTCAGGGTGTCGCCCGGCACGGCGGGGTGGCGGTTCTGCCACCCGAAGCGCACCACCCGCCCACCCTCGGGCCCGACCGCCCCGCGCAGCGCGCGCATGAGGAACGCCGCGTGCAGATGCGACTGCACGAGCACGTCGGGATAGCCCTCGCGCGCGGCGTAGTCGGGATCGGTGTGGATGCGATGCGTGTTCCAGGTCACCGCGCTGAAGGCGAAGACCTGCAGCCGGTCCGGGGCGCGCACGAGCGGGCCGATGGTCTCGACGACCGTCATGCCGCGTCCCGCGCGATCAGGGTCTCGCGGCTTGTCAGCAGCAGCCGCCCGTCGGTGGCCCGGTACTCGGTGCGCACCCGGATGAGCAGGAGCGGGCCCGAGCGCCCCTGGCGCAGGGTCGCGTCCTCGAGCGTCGGTCGCGCCGTGAACTCCGTGCCGTGCACGATGTCGTCGCCCAGCTCGAGATCCTGCCCGCCGCCCATCATCCGCAGGCCGTCGAGCGGGAGGAAGTCGTCGTGCGCGGCCCCGGTGCCGTCCTCGCGCAGCTCGCGCAACGGCGGCCCCGCGCCCCACTCGATGATCGACGGGAGGAACATCGGCGGCGCGACGTCTCCCGGGTCCTCCTCGCCGCACGCGAGCGCGAAGCGCGCGAAGTCGCGCCGATCGGCGCGGCCGGAGATCTCGCTGCCCGACGTGCCGACGAGCTCCAGCAACCGGGCGTGGACCGCCTCCAGATCAGGCACGCAGCGCCTTCTTCTCGACCTTGCCGACGGACGTCAGCGGCAGCTCGTCGCGCAGCTCCACGATCGTGGGGACCTTGAAGTGGGCCAGTCGGCCGGCGCAGAACGCCTGGATCGCGTCGGCGTCCAGGTCGCTGCCGGGCCGGCGCACCACGAACGCCTTGACCGCCTCGTCGCGGATCGGGTCCGGCACGGCGATCACCGCTGCGAGCGCGATCTCGGGGTGCTCGAGCAGCGTGGTCTCGACCTCCATGGCCGAGACGTTCTCCCCCGCGCGCTTGATGACGTCCTTCTTGCGATCGAAGAAGTAGAGGTAGCCGAGCTCGTCGACCCAGCCGTGGTCGCCGGTGTGCAGCCACCCGTCCCTGATCGCAGAGGCCGTCGCCTCGGGATCCTTGTAGTAGCCCTTCATGAGCGTGCGCCCCGGCACGCCGTGGACCGTGATCTCCCCCACCTCGCCCGTGGCGACCTCCACGCCGTCGTCGTCGACGACCCGCACCTGACGATCTGCGCCCGGCAGGCCGACCGACGGCCAGCGCTTGGGCCGGTACACGGGCACGTGCGCGACGGTGAGCATCGCCTCCGACAGCCCGTAGCCGTTGGCGAGGGTCACGCCGAAGCGCTCCTGGAAGGCGTCCTTCTCGGCGTCGGGGACGTTGATCGCGTAGTTGACGACACGCAGCTCGTGCTCGCGGTCGCGCTCGCTGGGCGGCTGCGCCATGAGCGTGCGCAGCAGCATCGCGACCAGGCCGGTGAGCGTCGCGCGGTGCGCGCGGACCTGGTCCCACAGCTTCGTCGCCCGGTACTCCTCGAGCATCACCAGGCAGCAGCCGACGGTCATCGCGGGCAGCAGCGCGAGCGCCTGCGCGTTGCCGTGGAAGAGCGGCAGCGCGGTCAGCAGCCGGTCGTCGGGCCGCAGCAGGAAGTCGCGCACCGAGCGCTCGCCCGCCCACAGCAGGTTCGCGTGGGTGAGCATCACGGCCTTCGGTCGCGCGGTCGTGCCGGACGTGAAGATCATCTCGGCGACGTCCTCGGAGTCGATCGCCGGCCAGTCGGCGACGGGCGCCGACGCGGCGAGCTCGTCGTAGGAGATGCCGTCCGCCGCGCCGTCGCGCGAGGTCATCACGACCGCACGCACAGCGGGGGTGCGCGGGAGGACGTCGTCGAACAGCTCCGCGTAGGCGGCGCTGGTGATCACGATCTCCGCGTCGCTGTGCGCGACGACATGCTCGGTCTCGGGGGCCATGTTGGCGACGATGTTCGGCACCACCACGCCGCCGAGGCGCGTGATCGCGAACCACGCGACGAGCAGCTCGGGGCAGTTGCGCAGGTGCACGACGACCTTGGTGTCGCGCCCAACGCCGATCGAGCGCAGTCCCCCTGCCAGCCTGGCCACGGCCTCCTCGAACGCGCGGAACGTGAACGTCTCGTGCGCGCCGTCGCGGTCCTCGAACGCGAGGCACTCCGCGTCGGGGCGCTCGGCAAGGTTCTCCGCCAGCAGCGACCCGAGATGACGGCGCCCGACGAGGTCGTCCATCAGCCGACCGCCACCGAGGCGAGCCGGTCGCCCGCCTCCGCCGTGGCGCCGTCGGGCACCAGGATCTCCTGGATCGTCCCGGTGGCGGGGGCCTCGAGCTCGCTCTGCGCCTTCTCGCTGTCGATCATCACGATCGCCTCGCCCTCCTGCACCCGCTCGCCCACCTCGACGTACCACTCCGCGACGGTGACCTCCTCCATCGCGTTGCCGAGCTGCGGGACGGTGACGTGCACGAGCTGCATGGGCGGCGCGATGCTAGCATCACGATCGATCGATCGTTCGGTCCATGTCGAGGAGGAGTGACGATGGCCCTGGAGGTGCACCCGCTGCGGTTGGCGGAGGTCGAGCTCGACGCGAGCTTCCGAGTCTGGCAGCTGACCCCGGGCACGTCAGTCACCGCGCCGTGCACGGCGTACCTCGTCCTCGGCGGCGAGACGGCCGTCATGGTCGACACGGGCATCGCCAACATCGGCGGGCCCTTCAGCCAGACCCCTGAGCAGACGCTGCAGGCGAACCTCGCGCGCCATGGCCTGGAGCCGGGCGACGTCGGGCTCATCGTCCACACGCACGTGCACGTCGACCACGTCGGCTACGACGACCAGCTGACCGAGGCGCGGATCGTCATCCAGCGCGGCGAGCTGGAATACGCGGCGGATCCGCTCTTCCCGCCGTTCCTGTACGACCCGGCCGACCACGCGAAGCTCACCGGCCCGCTGCGCGACCGCGTCGAGATCGTCGACGGCGACACCGATATCGCACCGGGCATCCGCACGATCCGCACGGGCGGGCACACGCCGCACCACCAGATGGTCTATGTGGACGTCCCGTCCGGCCGGGCGGTCATCACGGGGGACAACGTGTACCTCGCCGACCCGGGTGTCACCCAGGGGGTCCCGCCCGGCTACTTCGTGAACCTCTTCGAGGTGACCGGCGCGCTGGATCGCATCAAGGCGGACGCCGATCACGTGCTGCCGATGCACGACGGCT
This sequence comes from uncultured Solirubrobacterales bacterium, assembly GCA_963837655.1. Classification (GTDB taxonomy): domain Bacteria; phylum Actinomycetota; class Thermoleophilia; order Solirubrobacterales; family Solirubrobacteraceae; genus CAVVSD01. The sequence continues at coordinate 524,526 of CAWIOK010000002.1, read as the reverse complement.
CGGTCTACGAGACCTATCCCGACGGCGTGCGGTAGACGCGCTCGGAGGCGACCATGTGCGCAACGCGGTTGACGTCGATGAAGTTGGGCTCGTCACTGCGCACCAGGTCGTGCTCGGGGCTCGCCTCGGTCACCTCGAGCGAGGCGAGGTCGTCGAGATAGGCCTCCACCAGCCCGTCGAAGTCAGGCTCCGCGCCGTCCGCGTACGCGGACTCCAGGGCGTGGTTCTGGATGTATCGGCGCAGGGTGTCGATGTACTGCATGACCAGCGGGCCGTGGACCTCGAACCAGTGCCGGCGGAAGATCTCGGGCGACAGCCCGACGCGGCGGTGGAAGAAGAAGACGAGCTTGACCGCCTCGGGGCCCATGACGACGTCGCGCAGGATGTGCTCGACGGTCAGCGTCGCCTGGACGCCGTCGGGTTCGATGAACGTCGCCGAGTCCGCGCGCGCGATCTGGGCCTCCGGGGACGCGGCGGCGTTCGCGGCGCCGGCCGCGTCGTCGAACCACATCGCGGAGATCCCGTCGAACGGCGCGGTGGACTGCTCGTCGCGCCCGACCTTCGGGGATTGCACATAGCCGCGGATGGCCGGGACCGCAAGCACGAGCTCGGCGTGCTCGTCCCAGCGGCGCAGGAACTCGTCGCGGTCCATCCCCGGCGCACGCCGGAATGCGCGCAGCGCCTTGATCACTCGCTCTCGCCCTCCCACTGATCGCATGCACACGCAACCTGCCCGCCGGAGAGTAGACGCGGGAACGCTCATGGGGACCCACCAGGCCGGCGGGGCGGTCGTGTCGTTCCTCGGCGTCCCCTACGCGGCGCCGCCCGTAGGGCCGCTGCGCTTCCGCCCGCCGCAGCGTCCCGAGCCGTGGGCGGGCGAGCGCGCGGCGACGTCGTTCGCCCCCAGCGCCCCGCAGTACGAGCTGGTGCCGAACTCGCTGTACACGGGCGGCCACGAGCGTCAGAGCGAGGACTGTCTGTACCTGAACGTCTGGGCCCCCGCGGACGCCGACGGGGACCTGCCCGTGCTCGTGTGGCTGCACTTCGGGGCGTTCCAGTTCGGGAGCGCGTCCGTCCCGTTGTACGACGGCGCGCAGCTGGCGGCGACGGGGCTCGTGGTGGTCACGGTCAACCACCGACTCGGGCGCCTGGGCTTCCTCGCGCATCCGGCGCTGAGCGCGCAGTCGGCATCGGGGACCAGCGGCAACTACGGACTGCGTGACCAGGTCGCCGCGCTCGAGTGGGTGCAGCGCAACGTCGCCGCGTTCGGAGGCGATCCCGGCAACGTGACGTTCGCGGGCCTGTCGGCTGGGTCCTCGGCGGTCAACCTGCTGCTGACGTCGCCGCTGACGGCGGGCCTGTTGCACCGCGCGATCGGCATGAGCGGCGCGCAGCTCGGGCCGGTCGGCGCGTCGGGCGGGCTGGGCGACGGGTTGCAGGACCTCGCCGCGGCGGAGCGGTCGGGCGAGCTGGTCGCCCAGGCGCTCGGTGCGGCAACCGCCGAGGACCTGCGCCGCGTCGCGCCGGCCCAGCTCATGGCGGCGACACTCCCGCCCGACCCCGGGCCGGCCTGGCACGTCGACATGGGCATGCCGATCGCCCGCAACGTGTTCGACGCGTCCTACCCGATCGTCGACGGGCAGGTGGTCCCCGGCCCGCCCTTCGGGACCTACGAGGCCGGCCGGTTCCACGACGTGCCGCTGCTCACCGGCTCGGCGGCCGACGAGCGCTCGGGCGTCCCGTACCTCTCCGATCCGGCGGTCTTCGCCGCGGACGCCCGTGCGGAGCTCGGGGATCTCGCCGACGAGTTCCTCGCGCTGTTCGCAGCCGTCGACCCGGCGACGACACGGCTGTCGAGCCAGCGCGCGAACGCCGACCGCATCTTCATCTGGCAGAACTGGGCCTGGGCGCGTCTGCACGCGGCGTCCGCGACCGCGCCGACGTTCCACTACCACACGACTCGCCGCCCGCCGGTGCCCGCCGGTCGCTACGTCGAGCACGACGCAGGCGCGTTCCACAGCGCCGAGCTCCCGTATCTGTTCCGCAACCTGGCGGTGCGAGACTGGCCGTGGGAGGACGCGGACCGCGAGCTCTCCGAGACGCTGTCGGCCCAGGTCCGCCGCTTCTGCGAGTCGGGCGACCCGAACGGCCCCGGACTACCGGACTGGCCCCGGTTCGGCCAGCCCGACCACGCGACGATGCTGCTCGGCGACACGGTCGCGGCGGGGACGATGCCGCGCCAGGCCGAGCTGGACCTCTGGGACCGGTTCTTCGCCGCGCGCCGCGGCGCTGCCGAGGGGGTGGGCTAGGGTGAACCGCATGCCTGCGCAGGGCCGCACTTCAGGCTCATCAGACACCTCGCAGGTCATCTCCGACGCCGCGATCCGCCTGTTCCACGACCGCGGGTACCACGGCACGTCGATCCGCGACATCGCCCGAGAGGCGAACGTCGGGATCGCGACGCTCTTCCACCATCACCAGAGCAAGCTGGAGCTGCTCCGCAAGATCATGAACGCGGGGTTCGACGACCTCCTGGCGGAGATGGAGGCGGCCGTCGCCGGCGCCGGTGACGACCCGACGGCGCGGCTGTCCGCGGCGGTCCGCACGCACGTCCGCCGCCATTGCGAGTCGCCGATGGAGAGCACCATCGCGACCTCGGAGCTGCGTAGTCTCGAGCCGCCGCTGCTGGACGAGCTGGGCGCCAAGCGCGATCGCGTTCACCGCCTGTTCGCATCCGCGATCGTCGACGGGGTCGCGTCCGGTGCGTTCGCGTGCGACACCCCGCGCGAGACCGCACGGGCCGTACACGCGATGTGCTCAGCGGTGACCGACTGGTACCGGGCGGACGGCCCGATGTCGCCCGACGATGTCGCCGAGCTCTACGTCGGCATGGCGCTGCGACTTGTCGGGGCGCGCGAGCTCGCGCCCGCCGGCTGACGTGGACGCGCCCGTCGACGGCCTCCGGATCGCGACGGTGGATCGCGTCGCGGTCCTCACGCTGGACCGGCCGGAACATCGCAACGAGCTCGACAGCGCCCTGCTCGACGTCCTGCGCACGGGGCTCGCCGGCGCGGACGCCGACGACGCCGTCGACGTCATCGTCCTGACCGGGGCCGGTGAGCACTTCTGCGGGGGGCTGGACCTGCCGCAGATGGCCGACGGCGAGCTCGGTCCCGCGCTCGCGGCGCGTGTCTTCGCCGACTGGCGCGCGTGGCCACCGGTCACCAAGCCGATCATCGGCGCGATCAACGGGCCCGCCGAGCGCGGCGGGCTGGAGCTCGCGTTGCAGTGCGACGTGCTGCTCGCGTCCGAGCGCGCGTCGTTCGCCGACACGCACGCGGCGCTCGGGTTCGTTCCCGCGCTGGGGCTGACCGCGCTCCTGGCCCGCGCGGTCGGGCGCGGCTGGGCGATCCGCATGAGCCTGAGCGGCGAGGCGGTGGGCGCCGAGCAGGCTGCGCGGATCGGCCTGGTCACCGAGGTCCTCCCCCACGACGAGCTGCTGCCCGCGGCCCTGCGACTCGCCGGCGCGATCGCCGGCAACGTCCCGGATGCCGTGCGATCCGTCCTCGCGACCTACCGCGCGACCGCCGAGTCCGGGACGCGCGAGGGGCTGGAGCTGGAGCTCGACGGGCTGCGCCGAACCCTGGAGGCGACGCCGCAGAGCACGGTCCGCGACGCAGTGCTGAACGTCGTCCGCGGGCGAGCGACAGGTGCCGACGGCGACGCGCCGGGAGGAGCCGGCACGCCGCCGTCGTGAACGGGCCCGGTCGACTCCGGGTTGTGGCACGCCGGAGCCACCCAAGCTGCATGGGCGCCGAACACACCTTCGAGCCGCAGCGGGTGCGCTCCCGCCCGACTCTCCTCCACGAGCAAGCCTAACCTCGGTCGGAGGTCAACGGCAAGACGCCCAGTTCGATTGCGAGTCCGTCGAGCCGTTCCGCCAGCTCGGATGAGATGGGGATACCGTCCCGCTCTGCGCGCTCGCGAGCGCGCAGCTCGGGGTCGCCGGGGAACACGACCGGCGCGTCCGGCGTCCCCAGCCCGGCCAGTCCGGCGAGCAGCAGCTCGACCCCGGACCCGAACGCGTCGGCACCGACGAACAGGGTCGTCCGGAGTGCGATGACAAGGTGGCCAACGCCGCCTCCGAGGTGGCGGTGGGCGTCGGCCTCCTGGCCGGCCCGCGAGCCGGTGAGGACGCCGGCGAGCACGTCGATCATGAGCGCGAGGGCGAGCCCCTTGTGCCCGCCGGTCGGCGCGAGCAGGCCTGCGGCGAGCGCTCGCTGCGCATCGGTCGTCGGGTTGCCCTCCTCGTCCAGCGCCCACCCCTCCGGGATCGCGCGGCCCTCGGCGGCGGCGAGCCGGATGCGGCCCAGCGCCGTCTGGCTCATCGCCATGTCCAGCACGAGCGGCGGATGCGGCGCCACGCGCGGGACGGCGATGGCGAGCGGGTTGTTGCCCACGAGGGGCGAGGCGATGCCCGGCGGCGCCATGATCGGCTGCGCGTTCGTGAGGACGATCCCGGCGAGGCCGGCGTTCGCCAGCCGCTCGGCGTAGAGGCCTGCCATCCCGAAGTGGTGGCTGTCGCGCACCCCGACGACGGCCATGCCGTGCTCGGCGGCCAGCTCCGTGGCGAGGTCGCACGCCAGCGTTGTCGGCGCGTAACCGTAGCCGCCGTCGGCGTCGACGAGGCCGCTCGCGCCGTCGCGGCGCACGATACGCACGTCGGGCGCGGCGCGTACGTCGCCGGCGGCGATGGAGCCGGCGTACTGCAGGAGTCGCAGGACCCCGTGCCCGGGCATCCCTCGCAGCTCCGCGGCGAGCAGGCAGTCGGCGGTGAGCTGGGCGTCGCCGTCCGGCATGCCGATCGCCCCGAGCACGCGGGTCGCGAACGCGCGGACGACGACCGGGTCCATCAGGCGCGCCGCATCGGGGCGGGGCGTACCACAGCGGCGGCTGCCAGGCCGGCGAGCGCGGCGACGACGAGCACCGCGGGCCACGAGCCGATCGCGTGACCCAGCGGATGGGAGAGCACGAACAGGATGAGCGCGACGACGAGCAGCGCCGCCGTCGGGCCCCTGCCCGCGATCGGTGCGGCTACACGTGCGCACCAGAGCCCGCCCGCGACGAGCACCAGGCCGCCGAGCGCGCGGACGCCGGTGATCTCGGCGACGCCGAAGCCGACGAGGAACGTCAGGGCTGCGACGAGCGGGAGGGCCCGGCGGGCGTCCATCTGCCGCACCGTAGCCGGTGGGCCGTGGTTGGTGGCGGCGCGGGCGCGGCGTGCCGCTCCGACCGTGAGCCGGGGGGTCGTCGCCGCGTCCGGTTGTCACCGACGGCGGGACGGAGGGGGCTGCGGGTGCGGGCGGCCATGGTTCTCCCCATCCGCGCTGACTTTGTCGCACATGTCGCCGCTTTCTCAGCACGGACGGAGAGATCGCTCGCGACCCGGACCCACAACCTCGCGTCGTTCGCCCTCGGTGATCCGTCGGACGCGGCCGGGGCCGCAGCCGGCGGCGGCGCGCAGCGCACCCGGCCGACTTGACATCACGCATGAGTGAGCACATACTTCCCTGAGTAAGCATCTACTCACTTACCCGCTGAAGGAGCTCTCCCCGGATGCCCTCCACCCCGCGGATCCGCCCCGGCTGGACCCTCGCGATCGTCTCGATCGCGCTCTTCATGACCGCACTCGACAACCTCGTCGTCGGCGTCGCGCTCCCGTCCATCCGCGCGGACCTCAACGGCTCCATCGAGACCCTCGAATGGACCGTCAACAGCTACACGCTCGCCTTCGCCGTCTTCCTCCTGACCGGCGCCGCACTGGGCGACCGCTTCGGCCGCAAGCGCATGTTCATCGTCGGCCTCGGGATCTTCACCGCGGCCAGCGCCGCCTCAGCGCTCGCGCCGAGCATCGAGGCGCTCATTGCTGCGCGCGCGGTGCAGGGCTTCGGTGCCGCGCTCATCACGCCGCTGACCCTCACGCTGCTCAGCGAGGCGATCCCGCGCGAGAAGCGCGGTCTCGCGCTCGGTGTCTGGGCCGGGGTCACCGGCCTGGGCGTCGCGATGGGCCCGGTCGTCGGCGGCGCCGTCGTGCAGGGCATCTCGTGGCACTGGATCTTCTGGCTGAACGTGCCGGTCGGGCTCGCACTGGTGCCGTTCGCGATCCGGATGCTGACGGAGTCCCATGGTCCCAACGAGCGCCTGGACCTCCCGGGGCTCGCGCTGGCGGGGACCGGCCTGCTCGGACTCACGTTCGGGATCGTCCGCGCGAACGCCCTCGGCTGGACGAGCGCGACGGTGGTCGCGAGCGTCAGCGCCGGCGCCGTGCTGCTCGCCGCGTTCCTCGCCTGGGAGCGCCACACGCCGCAGCCGATGCTGCCGCCGCGGTTCTTCCGCTCGCGGGGCTTCTCGGCGACGAACGCGGCGTCCTTCGCGATGTTCTTCGGCACGTTCGGCTCCGTGTTCCTGCTGAGCCAGTTCTTCCAGATCGCGCAGGGTCTGGGCCCGCTCGAGGCGGGCGCCCGGACGCTTCCATGGACGGCGATGCCGATGATCGTCGCGCCGCTTGCGGGCCTCCTCAGCGACCGCATCGGTCCACGCCCGCTCATGGTCACGGGCCTGGCGCTGCAGTCGGTCGCGATCTTCTGGCTCAGCCAGACCAGCGCGGCCGGCACGCCCTACGGCGAACTCATCGTCCCGCTTGCGATGGCGGGCTTCGGGATGGCGCTGGTCTTCGCCCCGAGCGCGAACGCCGTGCTGTCGTCGGTGCGCCCGTCGGAGGCCGGCCAGGCCTCGGGGGCGACCAACGCGATCCGCGAGGTCGGTGGCGTCATGGGCGTCGCGGTGCTCGCCGGGATCTTCGCGGCCAAGGGCGGCTACACCGACCCGCAGGCCTTCACCGACGGCGTCAGCGCCGCGTTGCCCGTCGGCGCCGCAGTCCTTGCCGCGGGCGCGCTCGCCGCGCTGCTGACGCCGGGGCGTCAGCGGGCCGCGACCGCCCCATCAGGCCAGCGGGAGGTCCCGGCCGGCGTAGCGGCCTAGACGCCACCCGGGCGGGACGCGGCGTAGATTGCGCGCCGTGTCCCACCTCCCGCTCGACGATCTGAAGGTCATCGACCTCACTGCGGCCCGTGCCGGGCCGCAGTGCGTCCGCCAGCTCTCCGACTGGGGCGCCGATGTCGTCCGCGTCGAGCCGCCGGACCGCCGGCCCACCGACATGGGCGACCGGCGCAACTCGGACTTCCAGAACCTCCACCGCAACAAGCGCTCGCTCACGCTGGACCTCAAGTCCGACGCCGGCCGGGAGCTCTTCCTCCGCCTCGCCGCGGGCGCCGATGTCGTGGTGGAGAACATGCGCCCGGCCGTCAAGCACCGGCTCGGCGTCGACTACGAGGCGGTCCGGGCCGTGAACCCCCGGATCGTCTACGCGTCGATCTCGGCCTTCGGGCAGGACGGGCCTGGGTCGCAGCGCGGGGGCGTCGACCAGATCGCGCAGGGCATGGGCGGTCTGATGAGCGTCACCGGCGACCCCGACGGCGAGCCGGTCCGCGCGGGCTACGCCGTGACCGACCTCGCGGCGGGCCTGCACGCCGCCGTCGGCATCCTCGTGGCGCTGCACGAGCGCGACCGCACCGGCGAGGGCCGCTGGGTGCGCACCTCGCTGCTGGAGGCTGCGATCGGGCTCCTCGACTTCCAGGCCGCGCGCTACACGGTCGAGGGCGTCGTCCCGCGGCGCGTCGGCAACCACCACCCCACGCTCGTCCCGATGGGGACGTTCGCGACGACGGACGGGCACGTGAACATCGCCGCGATCGACGGTCGCATCTGGCTCGAGCTGGTCCGCGTGCTCGATCTCCCCCAACTGCTGGAGGACCCGCGCTTCGCGGACGTCGACCTGCGCATGGACCACCGCGCGGAGGTCAACGCGCTCGTCGGCGAGCGGCTGCGCACCCGCACGACGGCCGAGTGGATCGAGGCGCTCGAGGCGGCCGGCGTGCCCGCCGGCCCGGTCAACGACGTCGCCGAGGTCTTCGCCGACGCGCAGGTCCAGCACCTGGAGATGGTCCAGCCGGTCGAGCATCCCGAGCTGGGCGAGCTGCGGCTCATCGGCAACGCGGCGACCCTCGCGGGCGTGCCGCGAGCGCTGCGCACCGCGGCGCCCGGCGCGGGCGAGCACACGCACGAGATCCTGGCCGAGCTGGGCCTGTCACCGGCCGAGATCGAGCGATACCGCGACGAGGGGGCGTTCTGATGCCCGAGCACCTGCAGGTCAGCGATGGAGGCGGCGTCGCCTGGCTGACGTTCGACAACGTCACGCGGCGCAACGCGCTGACGATCGCGATGTGTCGCTCGATCCTCGCCGAGCTGGAGCGCATCGAGGCCGACCCGGAGATCCACGTGGTCGTCCTGCGCGGCGCGGGCGAGGACGCCTTCATGTCCGGGGCCGACATCTCCGAGCAGCACGATCCAGACTCGCCGAAGCTGATCACGGCCGTGTACGCGGCGCTCGATGCCGCGACCAAGCCGATCGTCGCGATGATCCGCGGGTTCTGCCTCGGCGGCGGGCTCGCCACCGCGCTGGAGGCCGACCTGCGCATCGCCGCCGAGGGAAGCCTGTTCGGGATCCCGGCCGCGAAGCTCGGCATCGGCTACCCGTTCGACGGCGTGCAGCGGCTGGTGCGGCTCGTCGGCCCCGCCGTCGCGGCCGACATCCTCTACACCGGGCGGCGGATCCCGGCCGAGGACGCGTTCCGGGTCGGCCTCGTCCAGGAGCTCGTGCCGAGCGCCGAGCTGGAGGAGCGGGTCGCGCAGCTCGCGGCGACCATCGCCGGCAACGCTCCGCTCAGCATCCGCGCCGCGAAGGCGGCGATCCGCGGCCGCGACCGCGACGAGGTCGCGCGCCTGGTGGCGGAGTGCCGAGCGTCGGAGGATCTCGTGGAGGGCCGCCAGGCGTTCTTCGAGAAGCGCGCGCCGGTGTTCCGCGGCAGATAGATACTGTCGCGCGCATGGACCTGCAACTCACCGGCCGCCGGGCGATCGTCACCGGCGCAAGCCGCGGGATCGGCCTCGCCACCGCGCGCGCCCTGGCCGCGGAGGGCGCGGACGTCGCGCTCGTCGCACGCGACCAGGCGGCGCTCACGACGGCCGCCGAAGGGCTCGCCGCCGACAGCGGCCGCACGATCATCCCGGTGGCCGCCGACACCGGCGACGACACCTCGGTCACCTCGATGGTCGAGCAGGTCGTCGAGCGGCTCGGCGGCGTCGACGTGCTCGTCAACTGCGCCGCGCGGGCGAACACCGGGCAACTCGGGGAGGACGCGCTCGAGCTGGAGCTCAACGTCAAGGTGCGCGGCTACCTGCGCTGCATCCGGGCCGTCGAGCCGCACATGACGGCCTCCGGCTGGGGCTCGATCGTCAACGTCGCGGGCGTCGCCGCCCGCAGGACCGGGTCGGTCACCGGCACGATCCGCAACGTCGCCGTCGCAGCGCTCACGAAGAACCTCGCCGACGAGCTCGGGGCCAAGGGCATCAACGTCAACGTGGTCCACCCCGCGCTCACGATCACCGAGGGGATCCCGCCCGTGGTGACCAGGCTCGCCGAGGCCAGGGGCATCTCCGTCGACGAGGCGCTGGCGATCGTCGGCAGCGACGTGGCCGTCGGGCGGATCATGAACGCCGACGAGGTCGCCGCCGTCATCTGCTTCCTGGCCAGCCCTCGCGCGGTCGCCGTCAACGGCGATCCGGTCGTCGCCGGCGGCGGGACGAAGGGCTGGATCTACTACTGACGGGCGCCGTGGCGCAGGCCGTCGACGATGATGCGGATCAGCGTCTCGGCCTGCGCGCGCCACCCCTCGCCGTTGCCGAGGTTCCAGATCGCGCCCATCGCGCGCAGGACGTCCTCGGCGTCGACGTCGGCGCGCAGAGTTCCCGCGGCCACGCCGGCCTCGAGCAGGCCGCCGATCGCGCCCGTGATCTGGCCGCGTGTCTCCGTGTACAACCCGGTCTTGGCGTTGAGGGCCTTCAGCGCGCCCGACATGCCGCGCTTCGCGGCCGCGTAGGTGACGAACCGGTCCATCCACTCCGCGAGCGCGATGTCCGGCGGGTTCGTCGCGAGCAGCTCCTCGGCGGCCTCGCACAGGTGCGCGACCTCCGTGCGGTAGGCGGCCTCGACGAGCGAGTCGCGGTTGGGGAAGTTGCGGTAGAGCGTCCCGATGCCGACGCCGGCTCGCTCGGCGACCGCCTCGAGGGACACGTCGGTGCCCTGCTCGGAGAACAGCTCGCCCGCGGCCTGCAGGAGCGCTGCGCGGTTGCGCCGAGCGTCGGCGCGCATGGGTCTTTCGGTGATCTCGGTCATAGATAAGCGGAGGGTTCCTCCACTTGCTGCTACGGTCGATGACCAAGCGGAGGCTTGCTCCACTTCACAGAATACACCCCGCGAGGGAGAGAACATGGCATCGAAGGTCTGGTTCATCACCGGTACCTCCAAGGGCTTCGGGCGCGTCTGGGCCGAGGCGGCCCTCGAGCGCGGCGACAAGGTCGCCGCGACCGCGCGCGACGTCAGCACGCTCGGCGATCTGATCGCGCGCTACGGCGACAGCGTCCTGCCCATCGCGCTCGACGTCACCGATCGTGACGCCGACTACGCGGCCGTCGCCGAGGCGCACAACCACTTCGGACGCCTCGACGTCGTCGTCAACAACGCCGGCTACGGCCTCTTCGGCGCGATCGAGGAGGTCTCCGACGCGCAGGCGCGCGAGCAGATCGAGACGAACCTCTTCGGCGCGCTCTGGATCACGAAGGCCGCGATCCCGCTCATGCGCGAGCAGGGCTCGGGCCACGTCATCCAGGTGTCCTCGATCGGCGGCGTGAACGCGTTCCCCGGCCTGGGCCTGTACCACGCGTCCAAGTGGGGTCTGGAGGCGTTCAGCCAGTCGCTGGCGGCGGAGGTCGCGAGCTTCGGCATCAAGGTCACGATCGTCGAGCCGGGCGGCTACAGCACCGACTGGGCGGGTCCCTCCTCGGTCCAGGCCGAGCGGCTGCCGGCCTATGAGGAGATGTGGGACCAGGCGATGAAGGCGCGCGCCGCGCGGCAGACCGCGCCCGGCGACCCGGACGCCACCGGCCCGGCGATCCTCGAGCTCGTCGACGCCGACGAGCCACCGCTACGCGTCTTCTTCGGCAGCGCGGGCCTAGGCATGACGCGGGCGGAGTACGAGAACCGCATCGCGAACTGGGAGCAGTGGGACGAGCTCGCCCAGAGGGCCCAGGGATGAGCGTCGTCACGACACCGTTCGGGTTCGACTAGACGGCGTCCGAGGTCGCCCAGGGCATCGACCTCACCGGCACCCACGCGATCGTCACGGGCTCGACCTCCGGCATCGGCGTGGAGACCGCGTGGCAGCGCAGATCGGGGCGCGAGCACGGGTCGAGCAGCTCGACCTCGCCGACCGCGCGATCGTCGACGCGTTCGTCGCGCGCTGGACCGAGCACTGCGAACAGCAGTTCGCGACGAACCACCTCGGCCACTTCCGGCTGGCGGTGGGCCTGCACGAAGCCCTGGCGGCCGACGGTCGCGCGCGGATCGTGGCGGTCAGCTCGAGCGGGCACCTGCGGTCGCCCGTGATCTTCGACGACCTCCACTACCGCTTCCGCGAGTACGACCCCTTCGGCGCCTACGGGCAGTCCAAGACGGCGAACGTCCTGTTCGCGGTCGGGGCGACGGAGCGGTGGGCGGCCGACGGGATCACCGCCAACGCGCTGAACCCGGGCGGCATCCAGACCAACCTGCAGCGCCACGTCGGCGGCCGCGAGGACATCGACCGAGTGGTCGCGCAGACGTCGATCCCGATCAAGACGGTCGAGCAGGGCGCCGCGACGTCGGTGTTCCTCGCGACGCGCCCGGAAGGTCGAGGGCGTCGGCGGCCGCTACTTCGCCGACTGCAACGAGTCCGAGATCGTCCAGCGCCGCGAGGACGCCCCACCCGGCCGCGGCGGGATCGCGCCCCACGCACTGGACCACGACGACGAGGCGCGACTCTGAGACGTCTCGATGGACCTGATCGCCTAGGCCCCGCGCGTTCTCAGCCCGGCGCCGGCATGTGGGCCAGGTAGCCGCCGTCGACGTTGTAGAGCTGTCCGGTGATGTACGCCGCCTCGCTGGAGGCGAGGTAGCAGATGAGGTCGGCGACGTCCTCGGGCTCGCCCACCCGGCCCAGCAGGACATGCGGGATCACCGCCTCCATCAGCCCGGTGTTGTGACGGATCCGGGTCGACCCGATGAGGCCCGGTGCGACGGCGTTGCAGCGGATGCCGTCGCGCCCGCACTGCGTCGCCACCATCCGGGTGATCGCGATGATCGCGGCCTTCGAGGCGGCGTATGCGCTGCCGATGTTCGCGCCGACGATCGCCTGCTGGGAGCTGATGTTCACGATCGACCCGCCGCCCGCCGCGCGCAGATGCGGGATCGCGTGCTTGCACGCGAGCGCGAACCCCAGCGCGTTGACGTCCATCATCTCCCGCCAGCCATCGACGTCGAGCGTCTCGATCGTCGTGTCGGCGGCCATCGCCTCCGGCGTGCGCAGCGCAGCGTTGTTCACGAGCACGTCGAGGCGACCGAGGCGTTCCACGGTCTCGGAGATCAGCCGCGCGACGTCGTCGGGCTCGCCGAGGTCGAAGCCGATCGCGGTGCCGCCGATCTCGTCCGCAACCGCCTGCGCGCCGGCCGGGTCGACGTCGGCGACGACGACGCGCGCGCCCTCGGCGACGAGCTTGCGGCACGTCGCCGAGCCGATGCCGCCCGCGCCGCCGGTGACGATGGCGACCTCCCCGTCGAAGCGCGTGCTCATGCCGGCGGCGGCGTCGCCGCCCAGGGCTCGGGCGTCAGCTCGAACACCCGCGCGACATACGAGACGAGGTGGTAGTAGCCGACCATGAAGACGATCTCGACGATCTGCGCCTCGGTGTAGCGCTCGCGCATCCGCGCCCACGTCGCGTCGGTGACCGTCGCCGTGGAGTGCATCTCGTCGCAGACCTGCGCGATGAGCTCGTGGTCGGGATCGGTGAAGTCGGCGGGCCGCCCGCTCCACGTCGCCTGCAGCCACTCGTCCCCCAGGCCCAGCGGCCCGGCGAGGAGCTTCGCGTGGATGCCCCACTCGTAGCCGTTGTCGCACAGCGCCGCGACGCGGTGGATGACCACCTCGCGCTCGGCCGGCGACAGTGCTGTGGCCTCGCGCAGCGTGTCGCCCATGTGCTTGAGCGTCTCGAGCATCGCCGGGTTGTGGGCGATCGTGAGGTAGATCGCCGGCGAGGTGTCTACCCCATCGGGGCCCTTCGCCATCGTGTCGAGCACCGCCTGGACCTCGGGCGACGGGGTGATGTTCGCAAGCCGTTGCATGGCCGGGACCCTACGACGAGTCGCGTCGCCACACGTCGAGCACCATCAGGGTCTTCGTCCCGGTCACGCGACCGCTGCGCCGCAGCAGATCGATGACGCGCGTGAGGTCGGCGACGTCCTCCACCCGGATGAGCACGAGCGCGTCGGGGTCCCCTGCGGTCGTGTAGACCGCCTCGACCTCGGCCAGCCCGGCGGCCACGCCGGCGATGTCCGCGACCTTGGTGGTGCCGGCGAAGCGCAGCTCGCAGAACGCCTGTAGGGGACGACCGAGCCGGGCGTGGTCGACGACGGCCGTGTAGCCCGTGATGACGCCGAGGCTCTCGAGGCGGTCGATGCGCCGCTTCACCGCGGGGGCGGAGAGGGAGACGCGCTCGCCGATGTCCGAGAGGGTCCGGCGAGCGTCCTCGGTCAGCAGGCCGATGATCGCGTGATCGACGTCGTCGAGGTCGGGCACGCAACGATCGTAGGCCAGCAGCGGTCTCGACGGCGATCTGTTGCGTGATGGAGGCGGTGGAGCGGCTGAAGGTGGAGGCTGACCGGGTGGATTCGCTCGAGGTGCTCGACGCCGTGCAGCGCCGCGTGCTCTGGCTCGCGATGAGCATCGTCCACCACGCCAACCGGGTGCGCCGCACGTCGTCGGGCGTGAAGGTCGGTGGCCACCAGGCCTCGTCGGCGTCGATGGTGAGCATCATGTCCGCGCTGTACTTCGAGCACCTGCGCGCGCCCGACCGCGTGTCGGTGAAGCCGCACGCGGCACCCGTGCTGCACGCGATCAACTACCTGCTCGGGCGCCTGGATCCCGCCTACCTCACGGAGCTGCGCGCGTTCGGCGGGCTGCAGAGCTACCCCAGCCGCGCCAAGGACCCCGACCCCGTCGACTTCTCCACCGGCTCGGTCGGCATCGGGGCGACGGCGACGATCTGGAGCGCGCTCGCCCACCGCTACGTGGCCGGACACTTCGAGGTCCCGCAGGGCGGTCGGCACGTCGCGCTGCTGGGCGACGCCGAGCTCGACGAGGGCGCGATCTGGGAGGCGCTCATCGATCCTGTCGTCCCGCGCCTGGGTGAGGTGCTGTGGATCGTCGACCTCAACCGGCAGTCACTGGACCGCGTGGTCCCCGACGTCGCGGCGGGCCGCATCGGCGCGATGTTCGACGCCGCCGGCTGGCAGACGATCACGGTGAAGTACGGGCGGCTGCTGCGGACGCTGTTCGCGCGCGACGGGGGCGAGGCGCTGCGCGAGCGCATCGACGGGATGCCCAACCCGGAGTACCAGCGCCTCCTGCGCAGCCCCGCCGCCGAGCTGCGCGAGCGACTGCCGGGCGACGGCGTCGAGGCGCACGACGTGCGCCGCATCCTCACCGACCTCGACGACGGCGAGCTGATCGCAGCGATCCGCGACCTCGGCGGCCACGACCTCGCCGACCTGCGCGAGGCGTTCGCCCGCGCGGACACCGACCACGCCCGTCCGACGGTGATCTTCGCCTACACGATCAAGGCCTGGAGCCTGGCGACCGAGGGGCATCCGGCGAACCACTCGGCGCTCCTCACCGAGCCGCAGTGGCGCGCGCTCGCCGCGGAGACCGGGGCCGACGCCGACGAGCCGTGGGCGCGCTTCGCGCCGGGCTCGGCGGAGGAGGAGATGTGCCGCGCCGCGTCAGAGCGGCTGGAGCGCCCCGAGCCGCCGGCGCGGCGCCCACCTCGCGTGCCGGACGACGTCGGGCGCGAGCACGCGGGGCGCGCGTCGACACAACAGGCGTTCGGGCGCTTCTTCACCGACCTCGCCCACGCCGCGCCGGACGTCGCCGACCACGTCGTGACCGTGAGCCCGGACGTCGCGTCGTCGACGAACCTGGGCGGCTGGATCAACCGCGTCGGCGTCTGGAAGGCCGACCCACCCACCCCACGGGTCGACTGGTTCGGCGACGACAGCGACACGCTCGTGCGATGGCGCGAGTCCGAGCATGGACGTCACATCGAGCTGGGCATCGCGGAGGGCAACCTCGTGGGGCTGCTCGGCGAGCTCGGGGCGACCTGGTCGCGCGACGGCCAGCCGCTCCTGCCGATCGGCACGATGTACGACCCGTTCCTCGCACGCGCGCTGGAGCCGTGGACGTTCGGCATCTACGCGGGCGGCCAGTCGATCATCGTCGGGACGCCGTCGGGGGTGACGCTCGCACCCGAGGGCGGCGCCCATCAGTCGATCATCACGCCGTCGATCGGCCTGGAGACGCCCCGCTGCGTGGCGTGGGAGCCGGCGTTCGGGCAGGACCTCGAGTGGACGCTGCTGCATGCGCTTGGGTCCCTGGGCACGCCCGACGGGACGTCCGCCTACCTGCGGCTCAGCACCAGGCCCGTCGACCAGGCGCTCGCCGTGGTTCCCACCGACCCGGCGGGCCGCGCACGGCGACGCGCGCAGGTGCTTGCCGGGGGCTACGTCGTGCGCGCAGCGAAGGGCGCGCCGGACGTCACGCTCGTGGGCGCCGGGGCGATCGTCCCCGAGGTGCTCGCCGCCGCCGCCGAGCTCGACATGGCCGGCGTGGCGACGGACGTGCTCGTGCTGACCTCGGCCGACCTCGTGTTCCGCGCCGTGCAGGCGCGCCAGGGGCTGTCCGAGGGACCCGACGCGATCCTCGACGTCCTGCTCCCGGCGGCGCGGACGGCGCCGATCGTCACGGTGCTCGACGGGCATCCGCACACGCTCGCGTTCATCGCCGCGGTCGGCGGCGCACCGATCGCCTCGTTGGGGACGACCGACTTCGGCCAGTCCGGCGACGTCGACGACCTGTATCGCTCCGTGGGGATCGACGTGGACACGATCGTCGGGGCCGCCGCCGACCTCGCCGGCGCCTGACCCGCGGCGTATCCTCGCCCGATGGGCGACCCGCGCGCCTTGCTGGACCGGCTGACGGCGGCGCAGAACGCGCACGACCTCGAAGCGATGCTCGGCTGCTTCGCGGCGGACTACCGCAGCGAGCAGCCGCAGTTCCCCGCCCGGACGTTCCGGGGCATCGACCAGGTGCGCGCGAACTGGTCCGCGCTGCTGGATGCCGTCCCGGACTTCCGGGCCGAGACCGTCCGCGCCGCGGTCGACGATGACGTCCTCTTCGCCGAGGTCCACTGGACGGGCACCAAGGCGGACGGGACGCCGCTCGACGAACGCGGCGTCATGGTCATGGGCGTCCGCGACGATCGCCTCGCGTGGGGGCGTCTGTACGTCGACGAGGTCGAGCGGGAGGGCGTGGACATCGACACCATCGTCCGACGCATGGCGGGGACCGACGAGAGCTAGGCCGGCGCGCCCACGGCGGTCCTGAGCGCATCCAGATCGCCCGCGCCGAACACGATCCGATCCCCGGTGGCGATGTAGACGAGATCGAGGTCGACCCCGGCACGCGCGATCTTGCGCGTCAGGTCGGCCAGGACCCCCGGGCGGTCCTGGACATCGACCACCACGACCTCCCGCTCACGGCTGACCGCGAGATGCGAGATGGCCAGCAGGTGCTTCACCGCCTCACCATGCGGGACGAGGATGTGGAGCTCCGCCCGCTCGCCGGACCCGATGCACGTGGCCGCGGCGATGTTCACGCCGGCATCGCTGATCGCGGTCGCGACCTCGGCGAGCGCGCCAGGCGTGTTCTCGAGGTCGATGACGAGATCGACTGACATCGTCCTGAGCCTCCTATGCGGCGGCCGTCGCCTGCGGGTGCAGCGCGCCCCGCAGCGCCTCGACGCGCTCCTCGACCATCCGCACCGACATGCGCGCCTCGGGCGCCGCCATGTCCCAAGCGTGGAAGCCGCCCGGGTAGACGTGCAGCTGCGTCGGGACCCCTGCGCGGAGCAGCCGCGTCGCGTAGTCGATGTCCTCGTCGCGGAAGGTCTCGAGCTCGCCGACCTGGATGAGGGCGGGCGGCAGGCCCGAGAGCTCCGACGCGCGCGCGGGCGCCGCGTAGTGGTCGACGTCGTCGGTCCCGACGCGATCGCCGAGGTAGGCCTTCCAGCCCGACGCGTTGTGCTCGCGGCCCCAGCTCAGGATCCCGCCGAACTCCTGCGCCGAAGGAGTCGCGTCGCGGTCGTCGAGCATCGGGTACACGAGCATCTGGAAGGCGACGCCCGGCCCGCCCCTGTCGCGCGCCATGAGGACGGTGCCGGCCGCGAGACCGCCGCCCGCGCTTGCGCCGCCGACCGCGATGCGCGCTGGATCGATGCCCAGCTCGGCCGCGTTGTCGGCCATCCACGTCAGCGTCGCGTAGCAGTCCTCGACCGGCGCCGGATGCGGATGCTCCGGCGCGAGGCGGTAGTCGACGTTGACGACGACGCACCCGACCGCCTCGGCGTAGGCATCGCAGGTGAGGTCGTCCTGGTCGATGTTGCCGAAGATCATCCCGCCGCCGTGGATCCACAGCAGCGCCGGCAACGTGCCGGTCGCGTCGGCCGACCGGTGCACCCGCACCGGCACGTCGCCGCCCGGTCCGGGCACGGCGCGGTCCTCGCGCACCACGCGCTCGTTCGGGGGGATATCGGCCGTCGCCTCGGCGAACAGCGCAGCCGCCGTGGTCCGCATGGTCGCGAGCGTCTCCCCGCTCAGATCCTGGGACTCGAACCCCAGTGCCTGGAACAGCACCAGGCCCTCACGCAGCTCCGGATCGATCCTCTCCTCGAACCCCACGTCATCCCCCTGGTCGTGGTGCAAGCCGGTCACGACGCTACGCGATCTCCGTAGGCTGCGCCGACCGATCCGGAGGAGAGATGGCGACCACCGAAGGCACCTGGACCTTCGACCGCATCGGCGGGTTCAGCCGCGACAAGCTGCTCGGCCTGTGTCGCACGGGGCCCGTGGGTCGGCGTGGACGACCCGTCTGCCGAGGCCCGCTGACGGGTAGGTCCGCGGGATGGCCAAGTACCTGGTCAACGCCGCCGGGATCGCGTACGCCGAGCATCTGATCGACGCGCGCCAGTACGTCCTGGACAGCCAATGGGGCGACGTGCAGCCCCGCGCCGAGCAGGAGAACGCCTACCGCGAGTCCCACTCCTGGGAGGAGTACGGCCGCTGGTTCCTGGGCCTGACCGACGGCGCCAACGACGAGACGAAGGCGCGCTACGCGTTCGTGTTCGGCGACTTCCGCCGGATCCACCGCAGCGGCATCATCGCCTGCCACTACCGGGCGGCCGAGTGGCGCCACAAGCAGATCGAGCTCGCGGCACACGACCTGCTCCAGCGACTCGACGCGAAGAGCGCCCGAACGTAGGATCGTAGGGCGGGAAGTCAACGAGGTCTGGGGGAGAACCGTGGCCACTGTCCTGCCTGTCGGAGTGTCCGAGGGCGACATCGAGAAGGCGATCGAGGCGTTCGTGGACGTCCTGGGCCCCGACGCGGTCA
This sequence comes from uncultured Solirubrobacterales bacterium, assembly GCA_963837655.1. Lineage (GTDB taxonomy): Bacteria > Actinomycetota > Thermoleophilia > Solirubrobacterales > Solirubrobacteraceae > CAVVSD01. Next base: position 505,754 of record CAWIOK010000002.1, on the reverse strand, counting down.
TGACCGACACGGAGGCTCTGCGCGAGTTCCGCGATCCGTACGCCTACAAGCAGTCGGACGAGTGGGACGCGTCGGCCGCCGTGTCCCCCACGACGACCGAGCAGGTCCAGGCGATCGTGCGGATCGCCAACGAGCACGGCATCCCGCTGTGGACGATCGGGCAGGGCCGCAACAACACCTACGGCGGCGCCGCACCGCGCGTGCGCGGTTCGGTCATCGTCAACCTGCGCGAGATGAACCAGGTCCTCGAGGTCAACGAGGATCTCTGCTACGCCGTGGTGCAGCCCGGCGTGCGCTGGTTCGATCTGCACGACGCGCTGGAGGCCGCCGGCGGGCGCTGCTGGCCCTCGATCCCCGACCTCGGCTGGGGCAGCGTCGTCGGCAACACCCTGGAGTACGGGCGCGGCTACACGCCCTACGGCGACCATGCGACCAACGTCTGCGGCATGGAGGTCGTCCTCCCCGACGGCGAGCTGCTCAGGACCGGCATGGGCGGCCAGACCGACAACGACGCCTGGCACGCCTACCAGCACTCCTACGGCCCGTCCCTGGACCGCCTGTTCATGCAGAGCAACTTCGGGATCGTCACCCAGATGGGCGTCTGGGTCATGCCCCGTCCCGACGTGTACGCCGCCTGCGGCGCCACCTGGCAGGGCGAGGAGGCGCTCGAGGCCATGGTCGACGCGCTGCGCACGCTCATGCTCGAGGGGATCATCCGCAACTACCCGATCATGGGCCGCGGGATCGGCGTCGGCATGGACGCCAAGCCGATCATCGACCCGTCGGATCCCACCTGGCGTCTTCGCTTCGCGCTGTACGGGCGCCAGTCGATCGTCGACGCGCACTGGGCCATCGTCGAGGAGACGCTGGGCGCCATCCCCGGCGTCGAGGTCACGTGCCACCAGATGCCGGGGACGGAGCGCCACGCGCAGGCGCTGGGCCACGACGAGCAGGTCCAGTGCGGCATCCCCGAGATGGACCTCATGGACCTGTTCAAGACCCCGTACGGCGAGGAGACCGGGCACCTCGACTTCTCGCCCGTCGGGCCGCTCACCGGCAAGGACGTCGTGGAGACCTTCAAGCTCGTCCGGGAGCTGTACGACCGTCACGGCTGGGACTACCTCGGCGGCCTGCTCATGTCGCCGCGCAACGTCATCCACGTCACGACGACGTTCTTCGATCCCAACGACGAGGAGCAGACGCGCGAGGTCTACGCGGCCTACGACGAGATGGTCCTCGCGCTGGCCAAGGTCAACAAGGTCCCGTACCGCACGAACATCCACCACATGGATCTCGTCGCCGACCAGCTGGACTTCAACGACCACATCCAGCGCCGGGTGAGCGAGAAGCTCAAGGACGCCCTGGACCCGAACGGGATCCTCTCCCCCGGCAAGCAGGGGATCTGGCCGGCGAACCGCCGCTGAGGACCCGCTCCCTGATCGGCGGCGCCGTCATGCCCTGCCCGTACGTCGGGTGCAAGGAGCACACGGCGTCGCCGGTGACGACCAGCGCGCCGGTCCACCGCGCCGTCCGGCAGCCGGTCGTAGTGGTCCGCCGGCCAGACTCGCCCCGACCGCCACCGCATGCTCTCGCATGTCTGGGCTCTCCTCGATGTGGGACGCAACGAGCATCCTGCGCCGCTGGTCGGGTGCCAGGCAGATCGCCGTCGAGGTGCTGGCGAGGAGCTGTCCTCGCAGGCGCGGGCGTTCCACCGAGAGCAGGTGCCCCGCCCCGCGGCGAGCAAGAACGTCGCGCCCGGGATCGATGTGACAGCGCCGGCCGGGGATGACGCGCGGCGAACGACGCGGCGACCTGGCCGCTGAATTCTCGAGCAGCGCTCCGGGGTCGTCGGCCGGCACGTCGTAGGACGCCGCGAGCGCGACATCCGCGGCGCTGCCGTGGCCGCGCAGGTCGTAGGTCACGAGCTGCACGCCGTCGAGCTCCGGCCCGAGCGCATCCCGCGCCTGGCGGTGCAGCGGCGTGCCGTGCACGAGGACAACCGGGTCGCCCTTCCCGCGGACGTCGACAGCGGTCTCGTTTCCGATGCCCGGCCCCGCACCCATGGCGTACGCATCCCGCGCCGCTCCGATCGTCACCATGTCCACATGCCGGGCATCGCGTCAGGTCCGTTCTTCGACGACCTCAACGTCGGCGATGTCGTCGCCGACGCCCCGGCGCTCACGCTCACCGACGGGCACGCCGCGCTGCACCAGGCGATCCTCGGCGACCGGATGCGGCTCTCGCTCGACGCCTCGCTGGCCCGTCGCGTCCTCGGGCGTGACGCCGTGCCCGCGCACCCCGGTCTCGTCTGCGACGTCGCGATCGGGCAGTCGACGCTGTTCACCCGCCGCGTCCGCGCGAACCTCTTCTACCGCGGCCTGGCGATGCACCGGCTCGTGGTGATCGGCGACACGCTGCGCACGACGACCCGCGTTGTCGCGCTGCGCGAGAACACCCGGCGCCCAGGGCGCGCGCCGACGGGCCTGGCCGTGCTGCGGATCACGACCGTCGACCAGGAGGACCGGCCGGTGCTGGACTTCCTGCGCTGCGCGATGCTGCCGCTCCGAGACGGCGCGCCCGAGACCGGCCACGCCGCCGACGTCAACGCGATGACGCTCGACGGCGCCGCCCCCGCGACTGCCGCCGTGCTGGAGGGCGTCGACCTGAGGGCGTTCCGCGCCTCGTTCCCGTCCGGCCGCCACTTCGACGACGTGACCGTCGGGGATGCCTGGGAGGTCGAGGGCGGCGACGTCGTGTCCTCCGCGCCGGAGCTGGCGCGCCTCACGCTCAACGTCGCGATCGCCCACCACGACGCCGGGGCCGCCGGCGGGACGCGGCTCGTCTACGGCGGGCACACGATCGGGCTCGCCGCGTCGCAGATCACCCGCGTGCTTCCCGAGCTCGTGACGATCGTCGGATGGGACGGGTGCGACCACACCGGCCCGGTGCACGAGGGCGACACGCTGCACAGCACCGTCACCGTCACCGCCACCGACGCGCTGCCGGGCGGCGGCGGGCTCGTGGGCCTGCGCTCCATCGTGCGGGCGGTGCGGCCCGGCGGCGACGTCGAGAACGTCCTCGACTGGCGCCTCACGGGAGTCCTGGCCTAGCCGATCACGATCCGAGCGCAGTCGGGCGCACGCACGCACGGGATGTAGGTGTGCGCACCATTGCCGCGCGCGCTGCGGCAGCAGACGATCTGCACGACAATCGCATCACCATGATGAGGGGGCAACAACCTTGGTCATTGCAGCGGATTATCCGTTCATGAACCTGCTCTGGAGCATGATCATCTTCTTCGCCTGGGTGGCGTGGATCTGGATCCTGATCATGATCCTCACCGACGTCTTCCGCCGGCACGACATCGGTGGATGGACAAAGGCGCTCTGGACGATCTTCTTGGTCGTGATCCCGTTCCTCGGCGTGCTCGTCTATCTGGTCGCCCAGCACGACGGCATGGCTGAGCGCAGCGAGAAGGACCACAAGGCCGCGCAGGCGCAGTTCGACGACTACGTGCGCAGCGCCGCAGGCACCGGCGGCCCGGCGAGCGAGATCGAGAAGGCGAAGGCGCTGCTCGACAGCGGCGCGATCACGCAGGCCGAGTTCGACACGCTGAAGGCCAAGGCCGTCGCGTGAGCCGGAGGCGCCGCGGACGGGGTCGGCTCGCGAGCGCGGTCCTCAGCATCCAGGTCGCGGCCTGGGTCGGGCGGGTGCTCTACCGCATGCGGCGGGGCAACCCGCCGTGGCGCCCCGCGCGCCACGGGCTGCGCCGCCGCTGAGCTAGCCGCCGAACATCCCGGCGGCGTAGCACCCGCCGTAGTAGCCGGGAGCCTGCCAGTACGGCATCCGACGGGCCGTGGCGCGGATGAAGAAGCACGGCGGGCGGCGCTCGGGCTCGTCGCGGCCGGCGAGCGTCGCCTTGGATGCCTCCATCGCCCCGCGGCCCTCCTCGAGCGCCTGCCCGATGGGCTGGAACTGCTCGGCGCGACGAGCGAGGTCCAGCGCCTCCTCCCGGCGCGCGTGTAGGCCCGGACGGCCTCCTGGCGCGCCTTGCGGCGCCGCTGCGAGCGCCAGACCAGCAGACCCTCGCACGCCCGCGATCACGGCCAGGAGGGCGATCAGCCCGCGCTCGGGCCGCCACTGCCACCGCCGTCGTCGCCGGTCGGCGCGGGACGCGTGTCGGCCACGGAGGAGACGAACGCGCCGAGCGTCCCTGCCGCGTCGTCCGCGCGGCCCTGCGACGCGTCGTCGATCAGCTGCGTCGCCTGGCCGGGGTCGAGGTCCGTGCTCGCGGCGCTCCAGCTGCCCCCGGCGTCGACGACGTACGTCCCGTTGCGCCGGACGCTGCTTCCGACCTGCTGCGCCCGATCTCCCCGCCCCCGGACGCGGTGCATCACGCGCGTCCTGCTCATGCTCATGGCGATCGTGCCGCTAGGTTGCGGTCAATGGCCCACCGGCCGATCAGGGTCGTCCCGGCGGCCGCGCTGCAGGAGGGGTTCGCGACGATCCGGCGCGAGGCCGGCGTCCCCGTCGCGTTCCCGCCCGAGGTCGAGGCGGAGGCGCGCGCGAACGGGTCCCGAGGCACCGCAGAGCGCGTCGAGATCCCCTTCGTCACCATCGATCCGCCGGGCTCGCGCGACCTCGATCAGGCCGTGCACATCGAGCGGCGAGGGAACGGGCACCGCGTGCGCTACGCGATCGCCGACGTGGGCGCGTTCGTGATGCCCGGCGGCGCGCTCGACGCGGAGTCCCACGCGCGCGGAGTCACCGTCTACGCGCCCGACGTCAAGGTCCCGCTGCACCCGCTGGCGCTCTCGGAGGGCGTCGCCAGCCTGCTCCCCGGGCAGTGGACGCCTGCGGTCCTCTGGACGCTCGACCTCGACGGCGCCGGGAACCTCGACTCCACCGACGTGGCCCGCGCCGAGGTCCGCAGCGTCGCCCAGCACACCTACGCCGACGTGCCCGCGCCGCTCGCCGAGCTGCTCGCGGAGGTCGGGGAGCGCCGCCTCGCGCTGGAGATCGCGCGAGGCGGCGTGCAGCTGGAGATCCCGGAGCAGGAGGTCGTGCGGGAGGGCGGGTCGTGGACCGTCCGCTACCGCGTGCCGCTGGCGACCGAGGACCACAACGCTCAGATCTCCCTGCTCACGGGCATGGCGGCCGCCCAGCTCATGCTGGCGTCGGGCACCGGCATCCTCCGCACGCAGCCGCGGCCCGACGAGCGGTCGCTGGAGCGGCTGCGCCGCCAGGCCCGCGCGCTCGGCGCGGCGTGGCCGCGGTCGATGTCCTATCCAGACTTCGTGCGCAGCCTCGACCCCGCGCGACCCGCGCACGCAGCGCTCATGCACGAGGCCGCGGGCGTCGGGCGCGGCGCGGGCTACACCGCCTTCGACGGCGAGCCGCCCGAGGAGACCGAGCACTTCGCGATCGCAGGCGCGTACGCCCACGCGACCGCGCCGCTGCGCCGCCTGCAGGACCGCTACGTGTCGGAGTGCTGTCTCGCCGCGTCGGCCGGCACGCCGATCCCGGACTGGGTGCACGCCGGACTCGCCGCGCTGCCCGACGCGATGACGGCCGCGGGCCGCCGCGCCGGGACGGTCGAGCGCGGCGTGGTCGACCTGGTCGAGGCGGCGCTGCTGTCGGGCCGCGAGGGCGAGGTCTTCCCCGGCGTGGTGGTCGACGAGAAGCTCGTGCAGCTCGCCGAGCCGGCGGTGCGCGGCAAGCTCGTCGGCCACGCGCCCGAGCCGGGCAACGACGTCGAGGCCCGGCTCACGAGCGCCGACATGGCGACGCGGAAGGTCACGTTCGAGGCGGCGACGCCCTGAGCGCGAGCGCCCCCGCGTACCTTCCCCGTTGATGCATCGCGACCTCCACACCATCGGACTCGTCGTCCACCCGTCGCGCAACATCGACGCGGCACTCGAGAGCGTCCGAGCCTGGGCCGAGGAGCACGGCGCCGGCCTCGGTCAGGTCCCGGTCCCCGGTCAGAAGCGGCACGTGGCCGATCCGGTGGAGCCCGGCGAGTGCGCCCTCCTGCTGGCGATCGGGGGCGACGGGACGGTGCTGGCCGCACTGGACCGCGCTGGGCCGGCCGGCAGGCCGGTCCTGGGCATCGCCATGGGCAGCCTCGGCGCGCTCACGTCCGCGCCCGCGTCGCGGATCATCGAGGCCCTCGACCGCTTCGCCGACGGCGACTGGGAGGCCCGCGACCTCACGGGCCTCGGGATCGAACGCGACGGTGTGCGCCTCGAGATCGGCATCAACGACGTGGTCGTCGTCCGCCGCGGGTCCGGCCAGGTGATCCTGTCCATGGACGTCGATGGCACGCCCTACGCACGAACTGCGGGCGACGGCGTGATCGTGGCGACGTCGCTCGGGTCCAGCGCCTACACGCTCGCAGCCGGCGGACCGCTGCTCGGCTCCGACCACGACGGGATGGTCATCACGCCGCTCGCCGACCATGCGGGCTTCGTCCCGCCGTTGGTCCTGACCGGCGGCAGCAAGGTCAGCATCGAGGTGGACGGCGGGTGGTCGGGCGCGCGGGTCGAGATCGACGGCCAGGCCGTCCCCGACGACACCGGGCCGGGCGAGCAGCGACCCTTTCGGCTGGACGTGTCGATCGAGCCCTGCGGCGCGCGGCTCCTGGACTTCGACGGCGAGACGCGGATCGCCGGGCTTCGCCGCCGCGGGATCATCGCCGACAGCCCGCGGCTGAAGGCGCGCGACGCGCGCAACGACTGACCGCGCTCCGCGGCCATTCGTCACAGACCGCGCTTTGCGGCGCACGCGACGCGCGGATAGCGTTCGAGATCACCCATGGACTTCCGCATCCTCGGGCCCTTCGAGGTCTGGGACGGTGACGATCGGCGCCCCCTCGGCCCGTACAAGCAGCAGGCGTTGCTCGTGCGTCTCCTGCTGGACGTCGGCCGGGTCGTCCCGATGGATCGACTCGTGGACGACATCTGGGGTGAGGCGGTGCCCGAGTCGGCGGTGAAGATGGTGCAGATCTACGTCTCGGGGCTGCGGAAGATCCTGCCCGCCGGGATGCTCTCGACGAGCCGCCCCGGCTACGTGCTCGAGCTCGGCGACGACGAGCTCGATCTGCATCGATTCGGGCGCCTCCGGCGTGAGGGCGCCGACGCGCTCGCGTCGGGCGACCCCGCCACGGCATCCTTGCGGCTGTACGCCGCCCTCGCGCTCTGGCGTGGCCCGGCACTCGGCGGGCTGACGGAGCCCTTCGCGGGACCCGAGCGCGCGGCACTGGAGGAAGCCCACCTCGCATGCCGCGAGGACCGCATCGAGGCGGACCTGCGACTTGGGCGCCACGGAGAGCTCGTCGGTGAGCTGGAGGCGCTCCTGGCGCGGCATCCGGTGCGCGAGCGCCTGCGCGGTCAGGCGATGCTCGCGCTGTATCGCAGCGGCCGCCACGGTGAGGCGCTCGGGAGCTACCAGGCGTTCCGCCGCAACCTGGACGACGAGCTGGGCATCGAGCCGTCCGCGGATCTCCGCGAGCTGCAGGTCCGGATCCTGCGCCAGGACCCGTCCCTCGATCATGTCGTGGAGCACGACGCGCCGTCAGACCGCGACGAGAGGCCGCCGCGCCGCGGGGCGGCGCAGCCGGTCGGCCGCGACGCCGAGATCGACACCCTGGCCGACTGCCTGGGGGACGCCGTCGCAGGTCAGCGCCGCGTCATCTTCCTCACGGGGGAGCCGGGGATCGGCAAGAGCACCCTCGTCGAGACGCTGCTCGGCCGCGCCGAGCAGGCGGGGGTGGCGGTCGGACTCGGCCAATGCGTGGAGCACCACGGCCCGAGCGAGGCCTACCTCCCTGTGTTCGACGCGATCGGCCGCCTCGCGCGGGGCACGGCGGGCGACGACGTCGCGCAGATGCTCGGCGAGTACGCGCCGACGTGGCTCATGCAGATGCCCTGGATCGCGTCGCGGTCGGACCGGGCGACGCTGGCGGCGCGGGCGACAGGAGTGACGCCCGAGCGGATGCTGCGCGAGATGGTCGACCTCGTCGAGGGGCTCGCCGCCACCCGGCCCGTCGTCCTGGTGCTGGAGGACCTCCACTGGAGCGACTACTCCACGATCGACCTCGTCACCACGCTCGCGCGGCGCCGCGAGCCCACCCACCTGCTCCTCCTCGTGACCTACCGCCCTCAGGAAGCAGCTGCGGCCGGCCATCCGCTGCACCGCGTGGCCCGCGAGCTTCGGCTCCGCGGTCACGCCATCGAGCTCACCCCCGCGCCGCTGTCGGCCGAGGCGGTGGGCCACTACCTGCGCAGCCGCGGGGCTCGGGCCTCCGATGCCGTGGTCGCCGGGCTCCGCGCCCGCACGCACGGCAACCCGCTCTTCCTCGAGAAGGTCGTCGACAGCTGGCGCGAGCACGGGCTGGAGGGCGAGGACGCGGCTGCGGAGGCGCTGCTCGAAGGCGTCCCGGAGACGCTGCGCGAGCTCGTGGAAGGTCAGCTCCTGGCGCTCGACGAGGTGGAGCGCGATGCCCTCGAGGCGGCCAGCGTGGCCGGCGCGGAGGTGGCCGGGGCCGCCGTCGCAGCCGGTTGCGAGCGCGCGCCGGAGCACGTCGAGGCGGTGCTGGAGCGCCTTGCGGCGCGCGGCGCGTTCGTCGAGGCCATAGACGAGGAGACCTGGCCGGACGGGACGGTCACGGGCCGTTACCGCTTCATCCACGACCTCTGCCAGGAGATCGCGTACGAGAGTCTCCCGCGCCCGCGTCGCCGCGCCATGCACGTGAGGATCGGCCTGCGCGTCGAGCGCGGCCATCCGGGACGGACCGTCGAGGTCGCAGCGCAACTTGCGTCGCAGTTCGTCGGTGGACGCGACGCGGTGCGCGCCGTCCGCTATCTCCAGCTCGCCGCCGAGCAGGCGTTCCACCGCGTCGCTCCTCGTGACGCGCTCGAGCACGTCACCTCGGGGCTGGCGCTGCTCGACGCCCTGCCACCGGAGCTGCGCGCGCGAGCCGAGCTCGGTCTGCGCACCATCGAGGGGCCCGCACGCGTCGCGATCCGCGGCTGGGACGACGATGGTGCCGAGCAGGCCTTCCTGCGCGCCCGCTCGCTCTGCGAGGACCTCGGCGAGGTCGAGGCGCTGCAGTGGGCGCTCTTCAAGCTCGCCACGTTCTTCGAGGTCCGCGCGCAGTACACCCGCTCGGAGGAGCTGCTGGCAGAGTCCTTCGCGCTGCCCGTCGAGGCCGAGCCAGTCGGGCTGCTGGTCGACTCGCACGAGCTCATGGCCTGCTCGTTGCTCCACCAGGGAGCCTTCACACGCTCGCTCGAGCACGCCGAACGCGTCCTGAGCCTCTACGACGGGCACTACGCCAACCCGCTCACCGCCGCCTACGGGGACAACCCGGCCGTGGCCGCGCACAGTTGGGCGTCCCTCGCGCTGTGGTTCATGGGGTACGCCGACCGAGCCCGCGAGCGCGCCCTGGCGAGCATCGCGACGGCGAAGGACCCGCGCCGCGCGTCGGCGCTCGCGTCGGCCTACGCGCAGGCCGCGGCGGTCGGGCAGCTGCGACGCGAACCGGACGCGACGCTCGCGTGGGCCGAGGAGGCCATCCGGGCGGCGGCCGGCGGCGGCTACCGCTATCGCTGGGCGATGGCCCGGGTGCTGCGAGGCTGGGCGCTGGTGGAGCTGGAGCGCTGTGACGAGGGCATGGAGGAGGCGGTCGGCGGCGTGCTGCAGGCGCGGGAGACGGGCGTGCGCATGGACGAGGGCTACCTGCTCGGGGTGCTCGCCGACGCGTGCCTGCGTGCCGGGCGCTGGCGGGAGGGCCTGCGTGCGGTCGACGAGGCGCTCGCGCTCGGCGGAAGCGAACGGGCGTACTTCTACGAGCCCGAGCTCGTGCGCCTTCAGGGCGAGCTGCTCCAGCGGACCGGCGCCGCCGCGATCGCCGTCGAGCGCTTCGACCGCGCGATCGCCGCCGCGCGCGACGGACGCTCACCGGCCCTCGAGCTGCGCGCGGCGGTCTCGCGGGCGACGGCGCTGCTCGCCGACGGGCGTGGCGGCGATGCGATCGAGTCGCTGTCCGCCGCCCGGGCGGGTGTGGCCGAGGGCACGGGCACCCCGGACCTCCGGGCGGCGGACGAGCTGCTCACGCGGCTGGCGGCAGCGACTCGATAGGCCTCGGCACCGGCCGGCGGCCGAGCGGAGCGGGCGTCCACCACGCCCGCGGGCCGAGGAGGAGCAGCGCCACGGGCTGCAGCAGCAGACGCACCAGCGTCGCGTCGAGGAACACGGCGATCGCCAGGATGAGTCCCATCTCCTGCAGCGGGATCGGCCCGGCCAGTGCGAATGTCAGGAAGACGACCACCATCACGCCCGCGGCCGCGTTGATGACGGGCCCGGTCCTGGCCAGCCCATCCACGACGGCCTGCCGCGCGTCACCGTCGCGTTCGAGGTTCTCCCTGACCGTTGCCAGCAGGAACACCGTGTAGTCCATGGCCAGCGCGAAGGCGAGCGCGAAGAAGAAGATCGGCGCCCACGCGTCCAGGAAGCCCTGCCCACCGAACAGCGATCCGAGGTCCCCGTCCTGGAAGACCAACCGGGCGACGCCGAACGTGGCGGCGGTCGACAGGAGGTTGAGCAGCACCGCGATCGCCGCGGCGACCGGGGCGCGCAGCAGCACGAGGAGCAGCAGGAACCCGATGCCGAGCACGGCCCCGTACACGGGGACGATGCGTCGGAGCAGCGCCCGTTCGAGGTCGCGGCCCTCCGCGGCGGGCCCGCCGACGAGCGCACCGCGCGGCAGCGCCGCCCGCACGCGATCGATGGTGCGATCGAGCTCCTCCGTCGCCGGCGCGTCGCGCGGGATCGCGGTGAGCAGCGTCGTGCCGCGCGCCTGCTCCGGCGCGAGGACCGCAGCGATCCCTGGGTCGCGGAGGAGTGACGCGCGGGCGCGCGCCGTCTCGGCTGCCGGGACGCTCACCTGCAGCTCGGCGGCCGCACCCGCGCCGAACGCGCGGGCGAGCATGCCCTGTCCGGCGCGCGAGTCGGCGTGCTCGGGGACGACCCGGATCGACGGCATGCCCGTCCGCAGACCGAGGGCCGGCACGGCCAGGGTCACCAGCACCGCCACGGCCGCGAGCCCGTAGGGCAGCGGATGGCGCCGCAGTCGCCCTCCCCAGGCGGCGAACCGCGCGCTCTCGTGCCCCACGCTGCGGCGTCGTCCGACGCGACCCGCGTCGATCCGGCCGCCGAGCGCCGACAGGAGGGCCGGCAGCAGCGTCAGCGAGGCGGCCAGCACGAAGACCACGGCGAGCACGATGCCCAGCGGCACCGAGCGGAACGTCGGGATGGGCACGAGCGTCACGGCCAACAGCGCCGCGACGACCGTCAGACCGCTGACGAAGACCGCCTTGCCTGCGGAAGCCATCGCGATCGCCGTCGCGGTGCGCGGATCGGCGCCCCTCGAGAGCGCTGCGCGGAACCGGACGACGATGAACAGCGCGTAGTCGATCCCGAGGCCGATCGCGAACATCATCGCGAAGTTCATGGCCCAGATGGACACCTCGGTCCCCTGCGCCAGGAGGAACAGCCCGCCACCGGCGCCGGCGAGGCCGGCGAATGTGAGCAACAGGGGCAGGCCGGCCGCGACGAGCGTGCCGAAGGCCAGGACGAGCAGGCCCAGGGTGAGCGGCCAGGAGAACATCTCGGCCCTCAACATCCCGCGCCGGTTCGTGGCGTTGAAGTCCGACCACATCGTCGCCGGACCGGTCGCGCGGACGGTGATCCCTGGCCGCGACAGCGCCGACAGGCGGCTCTTGAGCCGCCCGGCGGCCCGCACCATCTCGTCCGCCGGCGCGCCGGCCAGCCCGAGCACGATGACGGTCCGCCGGTCGCGGGAGACGCTGCGGCCGGTCCGCGGCATCAGCACGCCGGCGATCGCGGGGTCAGCCCGCAGGGTGGCCCGGACTGCCGCGAGCGTCGCGGCGACGGCGGGCGTGTCGTAGGTCGCGCTGCCTGATGCGACGACGACGGGCAGCGCGTACCCGCCGCGCCCGGGGAAGGCCGCCTGGACGCGGTCGCGGGCCTGGAGCGACTCCGAGTTCGAGGCCTCCCAGCCCGCGCCGGAGAGGGCGCCCTCGGCGAACGGGGCGAGCCCGCCGAGCACGAGGACCAGTGCCACCCAGGCGCCGAACACGACGCGCCGGTGGTCGGCCGTCCATCCTCCGAGCCGGGCGAAGGCGCCGGACATGCCGCGCTGCGCGGCGGGGTCTGCGCCGCTGGTGGCGGGGGTGCGTGCGATGGTCATGTCAGCTGAGCTCCAGGTCGAGGCCGAGCGCGACGCGGCCGATGAGGTCGTGGGCGCGGTTCGCGCCGAGGGGGTGCATGAACGCGCCGGCGCGCACATCGCGGTAGGCCCGCGCCAGCGGGTGGCTGTTGCGATAGCCCGCCCCACCGGAGAGCGTCATCGCGCGATCGACGACCCGCTGGGCGATGCCGTTGACGAACGTCTTCGCGACCTGCGCCTCGGTGAACACGGAGATGATCGCGCCGGGGGGCGGGACGCTCGCGGGGTGCTCGTCGGCGAGCTCGTCGACCAGCTCGGCCGCGCGCGACAGCGTCGCGCGGGAGGCCGACAGCTCGATGGCGCTCTCGGCGAGCAGGGCGCGTGCCCAGCCGTCGTCCTCGCCGTTCGAGCGGCGGGTGATCCCTTCGACCGCCAGTGCGTGCGCGCTCTCGGCGATGCCCAGGGACGCCGCGGCGTGGAACAGCCCCGCCGGCAGATTGCGCTCCATGTAGGCGACCGCATCGCCGACCCGGAAGCCTCCGCGCAGCGCGGCGCCGGGCACCTCGACGGCGTCGAAGGTCACCGAGTGGCTCCCCGAGGCGCGCATGCCGAGTCCGTCCCAGTCGTCATGAACCACGACCCCATCAGCGTCGGCGGGTACCTGCGCGTAGCCGTAGCGCTCGTCGCCGTTGCCGTCGTCGAAGCGCACGGCGGTGACGAGCAGCGTCGCCACGGGTGACATCGTGCAGAAGATCTTGTGTCCGTCGATGCGCCATCCCGACCCGGTGCGCGTCGCCGTGGTCGACGGGTGGGTGAGATCCTGGCCGGGCTCGGAGCCGGCCGAGGCCATGATCACCCCGTCGTGAGCCACCCGCTCCATCGAGGCGGCGAAGGCGTCCGCTCTGCGCGAGTCGCCCGCTGTGGTCGCCATGCGCCAGCGGCGCACGACGTTCAGCAGGATCAGCAGGTGCATGTTGATCCCGATCGCGACGGATGCGTCGCCGCGGGCCAGGCGGCCGGACGCGAGGACGAGATCGTGGGTGCTCTCCACGCCGAGCCCGCCGTGTGCGGACGGAATCGGCGCGGTGAAGAACCCGCGCTCGCGGAGCGCCTCGATGCTCCCGACCGGATAGCTGGCATCGCGGTCGTGCTCCGGCGCGCAGATCGCGAGGTCGGCCGCGAGATCCTCGGCCATGGCGACGAGGCGGGCGCCCGCCGCGGTGCGGGGGGTGAGCTCGTACATGGTGTCTCCTTGTGCCCAGGGGCGCTCGGGCCGGGCGGCGAGCCCGGCCCTTGCCCTCGGGGGGTGAGTCAGTCGGTGGTGACGTCGACCGCCACGGGCACGCCGTGGCTGACCATGTCGAAGACCGCGGAGCGCTGCTGCGCGCGCCGGACGACCTCGTGGAGCTTCTCCGCGGGCGCGTCACCCTTGACGCGGAACGACGCGCGGATGCGCTCGAAGCCGTTGCGGTACTCGTCGGAGAGGCCAAGGGCGCCTTGGACGTCCATCTCGCCCTCCAACTCGGACTCGACCTCCCTGAGCTGGACGCCACGCGCGGAGGCGATGTAGACGACCGACGTCGTCAGGCACGCAGCGAGCGCGTGCAGCAGGTGCTCGGCCGGGTTCGGACCGGTGTCGGTGCCCAGCAGGATCGCCGGCTCGCCGGCATCGACCTCGAACGCCTCGCCGCGCGAGGTGTCCTCGCCGCCGGCGGCGTAGAAGCCCTGGATCGTCGAGCGGTTGTGGGCGCCGTCGATCCAACGATTGGCGACGCGGAAGCGGAACTTCGCGATCTCCGGCTGTGCCTTGATGGCGTCGAGCGTCCCGAAGAGCTGCTCGGTGTCCACACCGTTGCGGACGGTCTCGATCTGCGACATGGCTGCGCTCCTGGAGGTGGGGGGCGGTGGATGTGACAGGACGCATCGGACCGCCCACCGGTTGTCTCCCGGCAGGTCGCGGGTAAATCCGCGGCGCGCTACCCCCAGAGCGCGGCGCTCGCGCGGCGGGCGCCCTCCCCCAGCGCCTCGAGCTTCGCCCATACGATCCTGCGGTCCAGCTCGTCGGTGATCGCGAAGGACGCGAACCCGCAGTCCGCTCCGGCGATGACGCGCTCGCGGCCCACGACGCTCGCGTACTTCACGATCCGATCGGCGACCGTGTCGGGGTGCTCGACGAGCACGGTCGAGTGGCTCACGACGCCCGGGATCAGGATCTTCTCGTCGGGCAGGCCCGCGTCCTCCCAGACGCGCCACTCGTGCTCGTGGCGGGGGTTTGCGGCCTCGAAGGAGTAGGCGCCGGCCTCGATGTCGAGGACGAGATCGACGATGTCGCGGAGCTCCATGTCGTGCACACGCGGGCCCATGTTGATCGAGTAGCACGTGTGGAACCGGATCCGCTCGGGCGGGATCCCGCGCAACGCGTTGTTGAGCGCGTCCACGCGCGTGCGCGCCCACGCGCGTGTGTCCTCGACGCTCCAGTCCGCGTGCATCGCGTACTGGGTGAGCAGGCCGGGGTCGTCGATCTGCAGCAGCAGGCCGGCGTCGATGATGGCGAGGTACTCCTCGCGCATCGCCTCGCCGATCGCGTGGAGGAACTCCTCCTGCGTGTCGTAGAACTCGTTGGTCTGCCAGCCCTCGACGTTCGTCGGCGAGATCGCCGACATGAAGACCTCCTCGGCGCCCGAGCCATCCGTCGCCGCCTTCAGGTGGGCGATGTCGGCGGCGATGGCGTCCTGACCGGTGTAGGTGACCGGCCCGGTCGCGCGCATGTGCGTCGCGAACGCCGCGCCGCTCTTGATCGCGGACTCGTAGAACTCGGGGAAGTCGCGTGCCTCGCGGGACTCGGCCCACGGACTGCGAGCGCTGTCGGTGATCGGCTCGAAGCCGCCGAGACGATCGTTGACGTACGCGAGGAAGCTCGTCTTGCCGACCTCACCGTCGTTGACGATGTCGATGCCGCTGTCGCGCTGGCGGCCGACGATCTCGGTCACCGCCGCCTGGACGCGCGTGTCGAGCGTCGCCTCGTCCACCGGCTGGCCGTTCTCCTTGTCCAACAGCGTGGAGAGCAGGTCGCGAGGCCGCGGCAGGCTGCCGACATGAGTCGCCAGCATCCGTGTGGTGCTCCGGTGCATCGCGCGATCGTATCGCTGTGCAGACAGGCTCCCGTGGGGCGCTACGTACCGGAGGCTGGCCCTGCATGGGTCATCATGGCCCGATGACGGTGACCGGCCATGCCGCCGACACGCTGACCGGTCTGTCCGAGGCGGAGGCCGCGAGACGTCTCGCCGAGCGCGGAGCGCCGCGTGAGCAAGGGGCCAGCCGCTCGTACCGCTCGATCCTGATCGCGAACACGTTCACGGTCTTCAACGCGATCCTCGCGATCTTCGGCGCGCTGACGATCGTGTTCGGCAACCCCAAGGACGCGCTCTTCCTCGGCATCCTCGTCGCGAACACGGCGATCGGGACGTTCCAGGAGGTCCGCGCCAAGCGTGCGCTGGACAAGCTCGCGGCGCTCGTCGCGCCGACCGTCACCGTGATTCGCGACGGCAGCCGGCGGGAGATCGCGATCGGGGAGGTCGTCGCCGGCGACGTCGTGCGGGCCCAGAGCGGCGACCAGATCGTCGCGGACGGCACGATCGTGCAGGTCGACGGCCTGGCCCTGGACGAGTCGAACCTGACCGGCGAGTCCGAGGCGGTGGTGCGCGGCGTGGGCGACCCGATCCTCTCGGGCTCCTTCGCCGTGGAGGGCGCCGGGACCTACGAGGCGACGGCGGTGGGCGCGGACAGCCGCGCCGCGCGCCTGGCGGCGACCGCGAAGGCGTTCCGCCACCCTCGCTCGCCGCTCGAGAAGGCGATGGACCGGCTGCTCATCATCCTCGTGTCGGTGATGGTGCCGCTCGCCATCGCGCTCGCGGTCTCCCTGGCGATCCGCGACGTCAGCCAGGCGCAGGCGGTCGAGACGCTGACCGCGGCGATCGTCAACATCGTCCCCGAGGGCCTCATCCTGCTCGTGTCGCTCACCGCCGCTGTGTCGTCGGCGAAGATGGCGCGCCGCGGGGTGCTCGCGCAGCAGCTCAACGCCATCGAGTCGCTCGCATCGGTCTCGGTGCTGTGCACGGACAAGACCGGCACGCTGACCGAGGCGTCCCTGCGCGTCGTCGAGGTCGCGCCCGCACGCGGCGTCGAGCACGACGAGCTGGCCCGGTCGCTCGGGGTGTTCGCGGCCAGCTCGCCGTCGCGCAACGCGACGTTGGAGGCCGTCCACGAGGCGAATCTGGCCGGCGACGGGGACGTGGTCCGGGAGCCGACGGCGCAGGTGCCGTTCTCGTCGCGGCGGCGCTGGAGCGCTCTGGAGCTGGACGGCGAGCGGCTCGTGCTCGGCGCCCCGGAGGCGCTGCTGGGCGACGGCGACGACGAGACGCTGCGCGAGCACGCAACGCAGGAGGCGTCCAGCGGCCGGCGCGTCCTGGCGCTCGCCGCGGCCGACGCGCCGCTGCCGCCGGCGGCCCCCGACGCGCCCCTCCCGCAGCCGCTGCGAGCGCTCGGCATCGTCGTGCTGGCCGAGCGACTGCGGGCCAACGCGGCGGAGACGGTCGCGTTCTTCGCGGCGGAGGAGGTCGGGCTGAAGGTCGTGTCGGGCGACAGCCCCGCGACCGTCGGCGCAATCGCCCGCGACGCCGGCATCCCGGCGCGGTCGGCGGCGCTGGACGGCGGCGCACTTCCCGACGGCGACCCGGCACTGCTGGAGGCCGTCCGGGCGGCACCGGCGATCGGGCGCATCTCCCCCGAGGACAAGGCCCGCGTCGTCCGTGTGCTCGCGGACGCGGGCGAGTACGTCGGCATGCTCGGCGACGGCGTCAACGACGTGCCGGCGCTCAAGCAGGCGCGGCTGGCGATCGCCCAGGGCAGCGGCACGCAGATGGCGAGGGCGGTCGCGGATCTGGTCCTCGTCTCCGGCGAGTTCAGCGAGGTCCCGCGGATGGTCAGCGAGGGACGCCAGATCCTGCGCAACATCCAGCGCGTCGCGCGCCTGTTCGTCACCAAGGCGCTGTTCACCGCGTTCCTGCTCGTCACGATCGCGCTGACCACCGGCGTCTTCCCGCTGCTACCGCGGCAGTTCACGCTCACGTCGTCGCTGACGATCGGCGTCCCCGCGTTCTTCCTCGCGCTCGCCCCGTCCACCGGACCGTGGCGGCCCGAGGGCTTCCTGAAGGCGATCGCTCGCTTCTCGCTCCCGGCCGGCCTGGCGACGGGCATCGGGATCCTCACCGCGTACATGGTCGCCCGCCACGCGTTCGACACGTCGCTGACGGAGGCGCGGACGGTGACCGCAGCGACGGTCGTGACCGCCGGGCTGGCGGTCGTCATCGCGCTCGAGGAGGGCGAGCCCCGGCGGCGGCTGTACGTGGCGGGGATGTGCGCCCTCATGGCCCTGGGTTTCGTCATCGTCGCGGCGATCCCCATCGGTCGCGACTTCTTCGATCTCGCGCCGCCGACGGGCGCGATGGTCGCGTCGTGGGCGATCGGCGCCGTGGTGACCATCGTGCTGCTGGTCGTGGCTCTGCGCGCCGTGCGGGTGCTCGACGCCCGCGCAGCCCGAGCGGACGCCTAGAGGCGCTCCACCACCTCGGCCATGTGCCGGTGCCCGAGGGTCTCGTACCCGACGACCGTCACAGCGGGCGCGAGCGCCAGCACGACGAGGCACAGCGCCACGCTCACCCCGGCCGCGGCGAGCACGACCGAAAGCACCAGCAGCGCCGTCGTCGCCGCGACGAGCACGACGTGGAACGGGTCGTGTGCCCGCATGACCGCCGAGTACACGATGTAGTACGCCACGCCGAACACCGCGTAGGGGATCGCGACGCTGAGCACGACGGCGACCGGCCCGATCTCGGCCTCCCCCTCCAGCGCGTAGGCCGCGACGTGCAGGCCACCGCCGATGGCGGCGAGCCCGGCGAAGATGAACAGGTGCCCGTAGCCGAAGATGAAGGCGCGCTCGCGGTGGCGCACGAGTGGCTCGGCCCACGGCACCGTGAAGTACGCCCACCAGGAGCCGAACGTCAGGCCGACGCCCGCGAGAGCCAGCAGCGCGGCGTCGACGGACCAACCTGCCTCCCCGTGCACGACGGCGTTGATCGACGCCACCGTCCCGATGATCACCTCGCCGAGCGTGATGATCACGAGCAGGCCGTAGCGCTCGGCGATGTGATGGGCGTGCCACGGCGTCTGCGACCTGCGCTCGGCCACGAACGGACCGGCCATCTCGAACGCGACCAGGAGGGCGAAGACCACCAGCGTCACGACCACCGAGGGCGAGACGACGGCCAGGAGCACCCAGCCGACCTGCGCGCTGCCGACCCACGTCATGTAGGTGCGCGCCGCCGGCGCGTGGTCGGGGTCGTGGCGCGAGACCTGCCACCACAGAAAGCCCAGCGGAACCCGCATGACGACGTAGCCGGCGACCATGACGCCGATCGCCAGGTCCTCGCCGTGGTCGAGGGACTCGAACATCTGCGCCAGCCCGAGCGACAGGACGACGACGCCGACCATCTGCACCATCGTCGCGAGGCGGAAGACCCAGTCGTCGGTGTCGTACGCGGACGCGAACCACGAGTAGTTCACCCACGCCCAGCTCACCGCGAACGCGGCGAGCACGAACCCGCCGATGCCCGCGGCCGCGTGGCCGTCGGAGACGAAGTGCGCGAACTCGTCCGCCGCCGTCCCGAACGCGACGACGATCGTCAGGTCGTAGAGGAGCTCGAGGGGTGTCGACGCCCGGTGGTGCTCGCCGGGGTCGCGGCCGGTGAAGCGGCGCCTGCGGTGGGCGCGGACGTCGGCGAGGCTCATGCCGGCGATTGTGACCGTCTCGCCGGGAGAACAAGTGAGACGCGGCCCCGAGCCACTCTGGGGCGCTGTTCACCGATCTTCGCGCTCCGCGGACGGTTCGCGTGGACCTGGCTTCTCAGCGGCGGGCCTTACGTCCCCTGGCCTCGCTCTCTGCGGCTCGGTACCGCGTCTTGCCACCAACGTACGCCCGTCGGGCGGAGCCGGTCAACCCACCTCTCGTGGCATTTGCCGCAAAGACCGGATTTTTCCGCTTACTGGCGCGCGTAGTCGACTTCGAGGAAGTCCGTCACCTCGGGGATCCAGCGGCCCTGGACGAACGCGACGTGGTCGGGATGCTCGTTGTAGGCCATGTACGCGGCCTGATCGGCGAACTCCATCGAGATGCCGAAGCGGAAGTCGTTCTTCGGGGACACCTCGCGCAGGATCTCGAAGTCCTCGACGCCCGCGATCGCGCTGAGCGCGCCGGCGGCCTCGAGGAAGGAGGTCTCCCCGTCGGAGCCTGCGGGGTGCGTGAGGGCGAACACGACGGTGTGCCGGATGCGCCCGGCTGTCAGCGCGGACATCACGCGAGTCTAGTTTCGCGACACTGCATGCACGCGCATGCCTGATTCGGCTCCCATGTCCCGCGATGCCCGCGCCCTGCTCGCCCTGCTGCTGCTCGGCCAGTTCCTGGTCGTGCTCGACATCTCGGTGGTCAACGTCGCCCTGCCGTCCATCCAGCGCGACCTGAACCTGAGCTCCACCGGACTGCAGTGGGTCATCAACGGCTACACGATCGCCTACGCCGGGTTCCTGCTGCTCGGAGGCCGGCTGGCCGACGTGATCGGCCAGCGGCAGGCGTTCCTGGGCGGCGTGGCGTTGTTCGTCGCCGGGAGCATCGTCGGCGGCCTGGCCCCCTCCTCCGGCGTGCTCATCACCGGGCGGGTCGTGCAGGGTCTCGGCGCCGCCGTCCTCTCGCCGGCGACGCTCACGATCCTCCTCTCCTCGTTCGCCCCGGGCCCGCAGCGCGCGAGGGCGATGGGCTGGTGGATGGCCATCGGCGCAGCCGGCGGGGCGACCGGCGGCACGGTCGGCGGGGCGCTGACGGAGTTCCTGTCGTGGCGGTGGGTGCTGCTCGTCAACGTGCCGGTCGGGCTCGCGGTCCTCGTCGCGGCGGCGCGGCTGCTGACCGACCGCGCGGTCGCGCGGCGGCCCCGTCTGGACGTCCGGGGCGCGGTCATGGCGACCGCGGGGCTGGGCGCGCTCGTGCTCGGCATCACGCAGACCGAGCAGCACGGCTGGATCTCGGCGCAGACGCTCGTCCCCATCGCGGTCGCCGCTGTGCTGCTGACCGGGTTCGTCGCGCTGCAGCGGCGCACCCCGGACGCCCTGATGCCGCTCAGCCTCTTGCGCCTGCCCGGCCTCGCCGTCGCCAACGTCGTGACGCTCGTCTCGGCAGCGGGACTGTTCGCGGTCTGGTTCTTCCTGACCCTGTACATGCAGGACGTGCTCGGCTGGCCACCGCTGAAGGCGGGCGTCGGGTTCCTGCCCCTGACGATCGCGATCATCCTCGGCACCCAGGTCACGACCCGCTGGCTCGCCGCGCGCGACGCCCGCGTCGTGATCGGCGGGTCGCTGCTGCTCTCCGCGGCCGGGTTCGCCCTCCTGCACTTCGCCGACGCCGGAACGGGGTACCTCCTGGGCGTGGCGATCCCAGGCGTGCTGGTCATGTTCGGCGCGGGCGTCGCGTTCCCGCCGATCATCGGCGCTGCGACCGCGGGCGTCGCGCCGGAGCTCCACGGGCTGGCGTCCGGCGTCCTGAACACCGCGCGGATGGTCGGCGGCGCGCTCGGGCTGGCGGTCCTGGCGACGATCGCGGCGTCGAGGACGTCGCACGTCGCGGGCGGCGCGCCGGCGGATGCGGATGCGCTGGTGGCCGGATTCCAGCTGGCGTACGTCGTCGCCGCGGCGACAATGGTGATGGCCGCCGGGCTGGCGTGGCTGCTGCCCGCGCCGGGCCGCGCCGCCTCGGCGCCCGCGGCACAGGCGACAGCGCGCGCACAGACGGACGTCACCTGACCGTGGCCGTCGACGTCCTGACCGAGATCGAGATCGCCCGCCCACGCGCCGAGGTGGCCGACTTCGCCGCCGACCCGTCGAACGCAACCGCCTGGTACCGCAACATCGAGGCGATCGAGTGGGAGACCGCGCCGCCCGCCGAGGTGGGCTCGCGGATGCGCTTCGTGGCCCGCTTCCTCGGTCGGCGACTCGCCTACACGTATGAGATCCGCGAGATCGTCGCCGGCGAACTGCTCGTCATGAGCACCGCCGAAGGTCCCTTTCCGATGGAGACCACGTACACCTGGGCCGACGCCGCGACGGGCGGCACCCACATGACGCTGCGCAACCGCGGTGAGCCGTCTGGGTTCGCCGGCCTGGCGGCGCCGCTCATGGCGGCAGCGATGCGACGCGCCAACACCAAGGACCTCGCGCTGCTCAGGTCGGTGCTCGAGACATGACATGCTTGGTCCTGTCGGCCGTGGCTCGACGATGACGACTCTCATCCACCATGTCGCCGTGATGATCGACGGATCGGCAGCCGCCGAGCGCGCGCTGCTCGAGGCCGTCGCGATCGCCGACGAGCACGAGGCGGATCTCACGGTGATCACGTCGGTGCCCCACGACCGCCGGCGCATCGGCTGCGCGATCTGCACCGCCCGCAGGACCTCCTGGAACCGCACGCTGGACGAGGTGGCGGAGGCGGACCTGGCCAGGGCGGAGTCCCTCGTCGGGCCGCGCGAACCGGAGCCGCGGTACCGCGCTGTGTCAGGATCAGGCGTCACCGGAGTGCGACGGGAGGTGGCCCGGCTGGGGTGCGACGTCCTCGTGCTCCCGAACCGGGGCCGGTTCAGGAACCGTCAGGCCCGCCGCCTCCGTCGCACGCTCGTCGCCGACGTCCTCCCGCGGTAGTCGACCTGGCGACGCCCACAGAGTCGGCGGCGCTCGTTGCCCCTACGGCGGCCGGCCGACGTAGGGCCGGCCGATGTCGATCCGCACGGTGATCGCGGAGGACAATCGGCTCGTGCGTGAAGGGCGTGCCGCGGCTGCTCGGGCTCCAGCCGGACATCGAGGTCGTGGCGGCGTGCGCGGACATGGATGCACTTCTCGAGGCCGTTGATCGCGCCGCGATCCGCACCGTCGCAGACGGCGGCTCGATGATCGACCCGACGATCGTCAATGGCCTGGTCTCCGAACACGCCGGGAGAGCCTGCGGATCGATGAGTTGACGGAGCGCGAGATCGACGTGCTCCGCGCGATGGCGGAGGGGAAGAACAACGCAGGGATCGCCTCATCGCTGTACCTCACCGAGCACTCGGCCGGCAAGGTCATCCACTCGATCGGGCAGGGTCACGCACCTCGCCGGTACGGATCTCAACCGCGCGGTCACATCTCCTCAACGACGCGCTGCATGGTCGTCGCGACCTCGGTGGCGTGCGCGTCTGTGGGCTCGAACGCACTGTGGCGGTCGACGACGCGGACGCTGCCGCGCGGGCGGCCGTGGCGGCAGCCGGCCGGGTGCTCATGGAGCGCTCCACGATCGACGACCGTGCCACCAGCGCTGCGACGCGGTCCGCCCAGGCCGATGAGGCCGGATTCCCTGGCGGGGTCCGCGCGGCCGACGCCGTCCTCCGAGACGGTGAGATCCAGGTGCCCGTCGTTCCGGCGGACGCGCACCTCGGCGCGTAAGGCCCGCGCGTGCCGCTCGCGACCTGCACCTTGGAGGTGGAGGAGTCGCTGGCGACGTTCACGGAGTCATGCGCTCCTCAGAGCCCGGCCAGCCCGCGCACCGTCAGCACGGCACCGATGCCGAACGACACGACCAGCACGATCTCGCGCGCGTGGCGCCGGGTCCACGACTGGATCGCCTCGATCGCGTCGCGTGCCGTCTCAGGCCGTACGACGCAGACCGCGAGCGCCGCGATCGGGATGGCGAACCAGATGACGTTGTAGATCAGGACCTCGAGCAGCCCGCCGAACGTGCGCGCGTGGGACGACACGATGAGGTTCAGGGCGACGACGTAGAAGATCCCGGGGATGTGGGTTGCGGGACCGGCGAGCGCCGCGGTCCGCCACGTCACACGGTGCTCGCGCAACCGCTCGAACCGACCCCCGGGCTTCGGGGCGTCCTCGGCCTGGCGTCCGCCGACGCGGCCCGTGAGGACGCCGACGGCGAACACGAGCACGAGGACGCCGCCGGCGAGCTGGGCGACCGCCTTGGTGTGACCGCTGCCCGCGCCGATGTCGATTCCGTCGAACGCGCCGATCACGATCACGCCGACGGCCACGGTGAACACAAGCCCCGCCGCGACGTACACGGCCATCAGACGTCGCGGCGCGTCGGTCGCCAGCAGCGCGTAGACCGCCGCGAGGCTCGTCGGCCGGACGGTGTTCGCGAGCGCCAGGAGGATGATCTCGATCGTCACGAGGACGCCCCCCATCGGCCGGCGGGCGGCCCGGAAGTCTACGCGGCGGGTTCGGACGGCACTGCGGGTCTGGCCTCGATCGCTGCGATCGTCTTCTTGAGCTCCTTGCCGAGGGCGCCCTTCCCGACCACGCCGATCACGGCGCCGAACAGGTGCCCCTTGACGTTCTTGCCATCGCGCACGACGACCACGTCCACGTCCGTCCTGCCGTCAGGGCGGCGCACGAAGGTGTACGTGTGGCCGGAGTTGCCGCCCCACGTGTTCGAGTCGGTCGTCGTCAGCCGCACGCGGTCCGGATCGGACCAGTCGTAGCGCAGGCGCTCCCAGATGCCGCCCGAGCCCTCGGTGACGTCGGCCCAGCCGGGACCCTGGTCGTGGACCCGGAGCTTCGCGTCGGCGCTTCGGCCGAAGATCTGCGAGCGGCCCGGCCCGAAGTCGGTGAGCGCCGCGACGAACTGCTCGGGCGTCGCCGAGGTCGTCTCGGTGAGGTGGATCGTGGACATGCGTGCTCCTACGCGAAAGTCGCTACCGGATGGCCTTGCCCGCGGACCCGTACAGGTCGATGTGCTCCTCGACGACGTCCTGGACCGCCCGGATCACCGGCGGCATGAGGCGGACGATCGCGTACTCCTCCGGGTGGTCGCGCAGCTGGCGCTCGAGCGTCGTCCGGTACGCGTAGCGCATGTCGGAGTTCAGGTTGATCTTGCTGACGCCGATCCGCGCCGCCTCGGTGAAGTAGTGCCCCGGCGTCCCGCTGCCGCCGTGCAGGCTGATGTAGCAGCCGATGCCGTCACGGACACGCTGCAGCAGCTCGAGGTCCAGCTGCTTGGGGACGGGATAGCGGCCGTGGAGGTTGCCGACCGCGGCGGCGAACGTGTCGATCCCGGTGGCGTCGACGAACGCCTTGGCGCCCTCGGGCGTCGAGAACGTCTTGCGGATCTCCTCGTAGTCGATGTCCTCCTGGTGGACGTTGGAGCTGCCGCCGAAGTAGTGCGGCTCGCTCTCCACCAGCGCGCCGGTCGTCGCCTCGGCGTACTCCACGACCTCCCTGGTCGCCGCGATGATCTCGTCGTCGGTCGCGTCGCGCTTGGCCTGGCTGAGATCGATGTGGATGAACTCGAAGCCGGCGTCGACGCCGGCCTTCGCCGCCTCCACGCTCGGACTGTGATCGAGGTTGACGTACATCTCGATCCCGAGCTCGGCGCGGTAGTTGTCGACGAGGTCGCGCATGTTGGCGAGCCCGATCGCGTCGACCTCGCCCTGGCTGACCTCCGCGAGCACAGGCGAATTTTTCACCTGCGCCGCCCGTGCGATGGCCAGGAGCGTCTCCTGGTTGTCGACGTTGAACGCGCCGACCGCGAAGTGCTCGCGGCGGCTGCGCTCCATCAGGTCGCGGGCCCGCTCGACGTTGTCCGCCATCACCATCGCCTCCGCCGTGCCTTGCCGGTGCAGGCCGCAGCCTATCCCTGCGCCCAGGGCGCGGTGACGCCCGTCGACGCCTCCACCTGTGACGCAACGTCGTCGACCGCAGACGATCGCCGAGCACACCGGCCCGAGGGGCGGCACTCAGACCCCTGTTCGAGCTCGCCGAGGACTCCGCGGCGCGGTGCGAGATCAAGAACCTGGCCGTCGATCCAGCACGCCAGGGCCGCGGCATCGGTCGTGCGCTGATCGAAGCCGCGATCGCTCTCGCGCTCCGCAGGCGACCGCGACGGCCGAGCGCCTCCACGGGCGCCTCGGGTTCCGCGGCCTCGGCCGCTTTCTCGAGTACGTGCCCTGAGCCCGTGGGGCCCCGCGGCCCCCTGGCAGACTGCCCGCATATGGCCAACGTGATCGGACAGCGCGTCCGCCGACGTGAGGACTCACGCTTCCTGCGTGGCGCGGGGCGCTACGTGGACGACATGCCGCTGGCGGACGATCTCGTCCTCACCCTCGTCCGATCCCCGCACGCGCACGCGAGGATCGCCGACATCGACGTCTCCGAGGCGCTGGAGCTGCCGGGGGTGCAGGTGTTCACCGCCGCCGACGTCGACCTGCGGCCGTTCGGCCCGCCGCCGTTCCTGGGAATCGACGAGCGGATGCACCGGCCGATCCTCGCGCGCGACACGGTCCGCTTCGCCGGCGACATCGTCGCCGCAGTCCTCGCCGAGAGCCAGTACGCGTCCACCGACGCCGCCGACCTCGTCATGATCGACTACGAGGAGCTGCCGGTCGTCACGGATGCGCGTGAGGCGGTCAAGGACGGGGTTCTGCTGTACCCGGACGTCGGCACGAACGTCTGCGGCGCCCGCCCCGCCGAGGAGGGGACCGATGTCCTGGCCGGGTGCGAGGTCGTCGTGTCCGGGACGCTCACCAGCCAGCGCATGGCCGCCGTACCGCTGGAGCCGCGCTCGCACCGCGCGGCTGTGGGCGCGGACGGTCGGCTGACCGCGTGGCTCTCGACCCAGACGCCCCACCAGGACCGCGACGGGCTGGCGCTGGTGTTCGGGCTCGACCCAGCCGACGTCAGGGTCGTCGGCCCGGATGTCGGGGGCGGGTTCGGCGCCAAGGGACTCGCGGTGGAGGACCTCATCGTCTGCTGGCTCGCGCACCGCACCGGGCGCGCGGTCCGCTGGACGGAGACGCGCAGCGAGAACATGGTCGCGATGAACCACGGGCGCGCCCAGGTCCTGGACTTCTCGATCGGCGGCAGCCGCGACGGCACGATCGAGGCCTATCGCCTCAGCGTCACCGCCGACGCGGGCGCCTATCCCACGCTCGGTGCGTTCCTGCCCAACCTGACCGGGCTGATGGCCAGTGGCGTCTACGCGATCCCGAAGATCGCCTTCGACTACGTCACGGTGGCCACGAACACGACGCCGATCGGCGCGTTCCGCGGCGCGGGGCGGCCGGAGGCCGCCCAGGCGATCGAGCGCGCGATGGACATGTTCGCCGGCGAGCTGGGCATGGACCCGGCGGAGCTGCGGCGCCGCAACTTCTTCGCGGCGGACGCCTTCCCCCTGATCACCGCATCCGGTGCCCCGTACGACAGCGGCGACTACGAGGGCGCGCTGGACCTGGTGCTCGAGGCCGCCGGCTACGCGGAGCTGCGCGACGAGCAGCGCCGCCGCCGCGAAGCGGGCGACCCGAGCCAGCTCGGGATCGGGCTGGCGACCTACGTCGAGATCACCAACGGCATCGACGAGGCGGAGTTCGGCGCGGTGACCATCACTCCCGAGGGCAAGGCCATCGCCCGGACGGGATCGTTCTCCCACGGTCAGGGGCACGAGACGACGTTCGCGATGATCGTCGCGGCGCGCCTCGGGCTGCCCGTCGAGGACGTGACCGTCGAGAAGGGCGACACCGACAACGTCCCGCGCGGCACCGGGACGTACGGCTCGAAGTCGACGCAGCTCGGCGGCAGCACGGTGAGCATGGCCGCCGAGGGCGTCGTCGAGCAGGCCAAGCAGCTCGCCGCCGACCTGCTCGAGGCCGCGCCGGACGACATCGAGCTCGATCTCGACGAGGGCGCGTTCCGCGTCGCCGGCGCGCCGCAGTCGGCGCTCACCTGGAAGGAGCTCGCCGTCCGTGCCGACGACGCCGGCAGGCTGGGTGAGCTGGCGGCCGAGAAGGACTTCGCATCCGACTCGACCTTCCCCTTCGGCGCCCACATCGCGGTCGTGGAGGTGGACACGGAGACCGGGTCCGTCGAGCTCGTTCGGCTCGTCGCCGTCGACGACGCCGGCACGCTCATCAACCCCCTCATCGCCGAGGGCCAGGTCCACGGCGGTCTCGCCGCCGGCATCGGGCAGGCGCTGTTCGAGGAGATGCCCTACGACGAGGCCGGCAACCCGATGAACGCGAACTTCGTCAGCTACCTCTTCCCGGCGGCGACCGAGTTCCCGACGTTCGAGACGATCGAGATGCAGACGCCGACCCCGGCGAACCCGCTGGGCGCGAAGGGCATCGGCGAGTCCGGCACGATCGGGTCCACGCCGGCCGTGCACAACGCGGTCATCGACGCGCTCTCGCCGTTCGGCATCCGGCATCTCGACATGCCGGTCAGTGGCGAGGTCGTGTGGCGCGCGATCCAGGAGGCACGATGACCGACGTGCAGGTCACGTCGCGCGAGCACGCGTCGGCCGGGCGGGCGATCGGACTGGTCGACTGCGACGTGCACACGAACATCACGCCGGCGACGCTGCACGCCCGCCTGAGCCCGCGGTGGCAACGTCACCTCGAGGAGTTCGGTTCCCGCGTGCCGAGCGCGATCGCCGTCTACCCGCGCATGCGCGGCGGCGGCTCGCGCCTCGACGCCCGGCCGGCGAACGGCCTCGCCGGGTCGGATCTCGGGCTGCTGCAGGAACAGCTCCTGGACGAGTACGACATCGCCCACGCGATCCTCAATCCGATGCAGCCGCAGACGTTCGGCATGGAGGCGCCGGCGTTCGCCGCGGAGCTGTGCCGTGCGTTCAACGACTGGACGCGGGAGGAGTGGCTGGACCGCGAGCCGCGCCTGCTGGGCTCGATCTGCCCGCCGCACGAGCACACCGATCTCGCGGTCGCCGAGGTCGAGCGCCTGGCGGGTGACGACCGCTTCGTCCAGGTCCTGCTGCCGACGCGGATGGAGCAGGGCCTCGGCAACCGTCGCTACTGGCCGATCCTGCGGGCGGCGACCGAGGCGGGCCTGCCCGTCGCGATGCACACCGGCGGGCTGGAGTCCTATCGCGGCTCGGGCTGGCCGTCCTACTACCTCGACATGCACACGCTGATCAGCACCGACGATGGCGACCCAGCTCCTGTCGCTGATCTGCTCCGGCGTCTTCGAGGAGATCCCCGGGTTGCGGGTCGTCGCCGTCGAGACGGGGATCGCCTGGGCCGCGTCGTTCGCGTGGACGATCGACGACGCGTGGCGCACGTTCGACGAGCGGGCATCCACCCGGCTGCGCAGGCCCCCGTCGGACTACCTGCGCGAGCACTTCTGGTTCACGACCCAGCCGATCGAGGAGCCCGACGACCCCGAGCACCTCGCCATCGCCTTCGACGCGCTCGGCATGACCGACCGGATCATGTTCTCCAGCGACTACCCGCACTGGGACTTCGACGCGCCGAGCCAGTCGCTGCCGCGGTCGATCCGGGCCGAGGACCGGCAGAGGATCTTCGCCGGGAACGCCTGCGGGCTGTACGACCTGCCGCGCAAGCTGTAGGCGTCCCACCCCGCAGACCGGGTCGTACCGCACCCGAAGCCGGGGCGACCGATGATTCCTCCTCGCCGCGGCCGTCCCAAGCGGGACGACAACCTCGAGGAGGAGCACATGGGAGCCATCCACGTCCACGAGTTCATGACCCTGGACGGCGTGGTCGACGCGCCGACCTGGACGTTCGAGTACGGGTTCGACCCGAAGATGGGCGAGGCGCTGGCCGCGGTGACCGGGCGTGCCGAGGGCATCCTGCTCGGGCGCACGACGTTCCAGATGTTCGAGCCCGCGTGGTCCATGCGGACGGTCGAGGACGATCCCGGCGCGCCGTTCTTCAACGACACGACCAAGCACGTCGTGTCCGGGCACGCTGACGGACCCGACCTGGAGCAACTCGGAGGTCGTCGGCCCTTACGACGCGGACGCGATCCGCGCGCTGAAGGCCGATGTCGACGGCGATCTGTACGTCAGCGGCAGCATCACGCTCGTGCGGGCGATGCTCGCCGACGGGCTCATCGACGGGCTGCACCTGTTCGTCTACCCGCTCACCCTCGGGACCGGCCCTCGGCTGTTCCCGGACGGCGCCGCGCCTGGCAAGCTGAAGCTCGCTGCCGTCGACTCCTACGACAACGGCGTGGTCTACCTGAACTACAGCCCCGACCCGGCCGCGTAGGCGCATGCCCGCGGAGGTCCTGGAGCTCGCCGGGCGCGAGGTGCCGATCACGAGTCCGGACAAGGTGCTCTTCGGCGAGCGCGGCGAGACGAAGCTCGACCTCGTCCGCTACTACGTCGCGATCGCCGGCCCGCTGCTGCGCGCGATGGGCGGGCGACCTGTGCTCATGCAGCGCTTCCCCAAGGGGGCGGGCGGCCCCTCGTTCTTCCAGAAGCGCGTCCCGGACAACGCGCCGGAGTGGCTGCAGACCACGACCGTGGAGACGGTGAACGGGACGCCGTCGCGGGCGCTGGTCGCGGCGGACCTGGCCCACGTCGCATGGGCGGTGAACCTCGCCTGCCTCGGGTTCCACGTCTGGCCGTATCGGGCCGAGGACCCCGACCACGTCGACGAGCTGCGCCTCGACCTCGATCCCCAGCCGGGCACCGGCTTCGCCGAGGCGCGGGCGGCGGCGTGGGAGCTCAAGGCGCTGCTGGACGAGCTCGGGATCGCCTCCTTCCCGAAGACGACCGGCAACCGCGGGCTGCACGTCTACGTCAGGCTGCAGCCGCGCTGGGACGCCTACGCCGTGCGCTCCGCCGCCGTCGCCGTGGCGCGCGAGCTCGAGCGTCGCCGTCCCGACATCCTCACGGCGGCCTGGTGGAAGGAGGAGCGTGGCGAGCGGATCTTCGTCGACTACAACCAGAACGCGCCGCACAAGACCGTCTTCGGCGCCTGGTCGGTCCGGGCCCGGAAGGGTGCGCAGGTGTCGGCGCCGGTCGCATGGGACGAGCTCGACGACGTCGATCCCGACACGCTGACGCTGCCGCGCATCCCTGAACGGCTCGAGCGCGACGGCGATCCCTGGGCCGCGATCGACGATGTCCCCCAGTCGCTCGAGCCTCTCCTCGCGCTCCACCAGCGCGATCGGGCGAACGGGCTGCTCGATGCGCCCTGGCCGCCCGTGTACCCCAAGCAGCCCGGCGAGCCGCCCCGCGTCGCGCCGAGCCGGGCACGACGCGAGGACTGACGGCCGTCAGCCCGCGAACTCGCGGGCCGGCAGGCCGCGGACGCCCACGTCTGCTGCGTAGAGCGAGCCCGCCGACGGCTCGTCGCCCGGCGCCAGGCCCTCGCGCGACGTCGTGATGAAGAGGCGGTCGAGGTCGTCGCCGCCGAACGTGCACGCGGTCACGCGGCCCTCGGGAACCTGGACCTGCTCGCCGGGGATGCCGGCCGCGTCGAAGTGCTGCACCGCCCGGCCGTCGAAGAGCGCGACCCACACGCTGCCCTGCGCGTCGACGGTGAGGCCGTCGGGCATCGCCTCGACCGTGGCGAACCGCCGGCGGTCGTGCAGCCCCTCCTTGGGGTCGTACGCGAAGACGGAGACCTCCCGGGTCGGCGTGTCGACGTAGTAGGCCCGCGTGCCGTCGGGGCTCCACTCGAGGCCATTGGAGATCGTCACGCCCTCCAGGACGACCGCGACCGAGCCGTCCGGATCGAGGCGGTACAAGGAGCCCGCGCCGGCCCGCTGGTCGTAGGCCATCGTGCCGCAGTAGAAGCGACCGTCGGGGTCGCAGCCGCCGTCGTTCATACGGATGTCGTCTCCGCTCCAGAGGCGGGGCAGGTGCGTCAC
This sequence comes from uncultured Solirubrobacterales bacterium, assembly GCA_963837655.1. GTDB lineage: Bacteria > Actinomycetota > Thermoleophilia > Solirubrobacterales > Solirubrobacteraceae > CAVVSD01. Next base: position 474,733 of record CAWIOK010000002.1, on the reverse strand, counting down.
GGTGCCGTCGGGCTCCTCGAGCGCGAAGCCCCGCCGCACGCCGATCACCGCACCGCCTCCGCGGCGCGGCCGTAGCGCCGCCGCGACGTCGTCGACGTGGGTGCGCAGGACACGCCCGTCGCCGGCGAGCGCCAGCACGTCGCCGGCGAGCATGTCGACCCAGCGCAGGCCGCCCCAGCGACGCGACCAGACGGGACCCTCACCATGAAACGCGACGGGGCCGGTGACCTGTTCGGCGACCACGCGCGTGACCCTATCGGCGCGGTGCGGCACGACCTCCCGCGAGCTCGTCTAGGACACCCCGGCGCGGCGCCGCTCGAATGGCTGGGGACGTGATGCCGCGGGCGTCATCTCACCCACGCAGTCCTCGCAGATCCCATGCGTGATCCGCTCCGGCCGGGCGTCGGCATCCACCGGGCGCCACGCCCCGCCGACGTAGGCGCGGTCGCACCACGCGCACACGAACGTCGTTGCCTCACTGCCTGCGCTCACCATGCACCGCAGGGTCCTCGGCAGGCCTAAACACGGGCGAAGGATGGCCTGAGAGGGCCCTGAGCCCCTTCCACGACCCGGCGATCCCCGCCGGGAAGAGCCGCAGGCACAGGATGAGCGCGACCCCGGCGACGAGCAGGATCCAGGTCGGTGACAGGCCCAGTTGCGCGTGGAGGAAGTGCGGGATGACGCCGTCCGTCGTCATGAGGCCGGCGAACACCGCCCCGGGGATCAGCGTGATCCCGCCGACGTACGCGTAGGCGACGAACTGCAGCGCGACGACGACCCCGAAGCTGTCGACGCTCACCTTGGTCGAGGCGTAGGCGTAGGCGACGCCGCCGATGCCCGCGATGCACGAGGACAGCGCGTAGGCGGCGAACTTCGTGTCGCGCACGCTGACGCCCGCAGCGGCCGCGGCCGACTCGTTGGAGCGCACCGCGAGCATCCGGTTGCCGAGCCCGCTCTGTCGCACCCGCACGACGAGCAGTGCGATGGCGGTGGTGACGATGAGCAGCATGAGGCCCAGTGCGGGACTCACGAGCCCGCCGCCGATCGCGCGCAGCCCCGCGGCCGAGCCCACGTCCACGCCGTGGATCCTGGGCTCCGGGATCGCGTTGCCGTAGCGCAGCACTCCCCACGTCGGGTTCGCGAAGCCGAACTGCTCGATGGCGATGGCGGCCGCGAGGGTCACCACGGCGAGGGTCACCCCGCGGACGCGCAGCGCCGAGGCGCCGGCGAGGAAGCCCGTCGCCGTCGCGATCGACACAGCAAGACCTGACGCGACGAGGAAGCTGAACCCGCCGTCGGTCGCCAGGTGCGACACCGCGAAGGCGGCGATGCCCGCGAGGGGGACCTGCAGCAGCGACACCTGGCCCACGTAGCCCGTCACGAGGACCAAGGACAGACCGATGATCATCCCGGCCAGCGACACGCCGATGGCGAACCGGTAGTCGAACGGCACGACGAACAGCGCGACGATCACGACCATGACGCCGAGGATCGCCGGGCGCGCCACGTGCTTCGGCCGGGGCGCCTTGGGCAGATGCGCCTCCAGCAGCTCACCGCGCGTCGGCAGGCTCGACCCGCGCAGCCACAGCGCCGCGACGATGACGAGGAACGTGAGCACCCCGTTGACGCCCGGCAGCGGGGTGGATCCGGTCGTGGGGAACCACGACTTCGTCTGCGCGTAGTACAGCAGCGACTGCGCGACGCCGATGAGCAGGCCCGCGAGGCAGGTGATCGAGAACGAGGTGAACCGCGCGAACAGCGCCGCACCCAGGGCCGGAACCACCTGCAGCGGCAGGTTGACGGTGTCGATCTGGGTCACGGTCCCGGCCAGGATCCCCATGCCGCCCGCGACCGTGGCCGCGAGCGCGGCGTTGATGAGGGCCAGGCGGTCGATGGGGAGCCCGGCGAGCTTCGCGCTCGTCTGGTTCTCGGACGCCGCACGCGTCGAGAGCCCGAACTGCGACCACCGGTACAGCGCCCACAGCAGCGCCGCGGCGAGCACGACGATGCCGGTGAGCCAGAACCGGTCGGCAGGGATCCGCGCGCCGAACGCCGTGACGAGGCCCTGAGGGAGGACCGACGGGATGATCTGGTTGCCGCCACCGCTGAGCATCACGTCGAGGGCAGGCGGCGCCTTGCCGCTCCCGCCGCCCTTGAGGATGAGGTCGATGGTCGCCTGCGCGGTGAGCAGCACGCCGAGCGACGCCACGAGCGACGACAGCGGTGAGGAGCTGCGCAGCGGCCGGAAGACGACGAGCTCGACGACGACGCCGAAGACGATGGTCCCCGCGAGAGCGAGCACGAGCGCGGCCGCCGTCTCCAGGCCGTCCGAGGTCAACCACAGGAACAGGTACGCGGCCACCATCGAGCTGGCACCGGTGGCCAGGTTGATGACCCCGGAGCCTCGATAGGACAGGACGACGCCGAGGCCGATTCCGGCGATCAGGGCGCCCGTCCCCAGCCCGAGGAGTGCGAAGAGCAGGATCTCGTTCATCAGCGCAGCGATGCAGCGGCCGCCGCGACGACGCGGTCATTCCTCCGCACAGTGCATTCTGTCAGCCATGAGACCGACGGCACCCGCGGAGTTCGACCCGGTCAGCGAGCAGGGCTTCCGCGATCCCGCGAGCCTCCTGGCGCGGGCACGGGACGAGGCGCCGGTCTTCTTCTACGAGCCGCTCGGCGTCTGGGTCATCAGCCGCCGTGAGGACGTCGACAGGTGCATTGCCGACGCTGCGACGTTCTCGAGCACCTCGATCTCCGGCAGTCTCGACGTGCCCGAGGCGTTCCGCGAGCGCGTGCCGCCCGCGTTGATGGCGAAGGCGTTCATCGGCATGGACCCTCCCGAGCACACGCCGATCCGCAAGACGGGACAGCGAGGGTTCACCCGGCGGCGCGTGGCAGCGCTCGAGCCGCGCATCGAGCAGCTGGCGGTCGAGCTCGTCGAGGGCTTCGCGGACGAGGGCGCCTGCGACCTCATGCAGGCGTACTGCCTGGAGCTCACGACCCGCACGCTCATGGCGATGCTGGATCTGCCGGAGCGCGACCACGCGATGTTCCGCGGCCTGCGCTTCGACCACTTCCTCGTCATGGACAGCGGGCGCCATCCGATGCCCGAGGCGATGCGCGACGAGGTGTGGCAGCGGTACGCCACTGCCCACGAGCGGCTGCGCGAGCTCGCCGACGAGCGTGCCGCCGACCCGGGCGACGACGTCATCTCGGCGATGAGCTCCGCGCGCGACGGCGCCGGTGAGCGGGTGATGTCGCGCGAGCAGGTCGCGTTGCACGTGTGCGAGCTCGCCGCGGCCGGCACCGACACGACCGCGCAGCTGATCGCCAACGCCGTCGTCTTCCTCGGCGAGAACCCCGACCAGCTCGCTGAGGCCATCCGCGACCCCTCGCTCTGGGAGGCCGTCGTCGAGGAGACGCTGCGCCGCCGCGGCTCGGCGACCTTCGTGCAGCGCTCCCCGACCCGGGACGTCGAGATCGCGGGCGTGACCATCCCGGCCCACGAGGTCGTCTGGCTCTCGCTGGCCAGCGCGTCCAACGACCCGGCGCACTACGACGACCCGGAGCGGTGGGACATCCACCGTGAGCGACCCGACGACCACCTCGCGTTCGGCAAGGGCCGCCACTTCTGCCTGGGTGCGCCGATCGGGCGAGCGGAGGCACGCATCGGCCTCCGCGTGCTCTTCGAGCACCTCCCGGACCTGCGCGCGGTCACCCCCCTGCCGCTCGACTTCGCGCCGATCGCGATCCTCCCGATGCGCCAGACGCTTCCGGTGCGCTGGTGACGGACCTGGCCTACGCGTCCGCGACCGAGGTCGCGGCGGCGATCCGCGCTCGCGAGATCTCGCCGGTCGAGGCGGTGCAGGCCGCCGCACAACGGATCGAGGACCGCAACCCCAGCCTGAACGCGTTCGTCTTCCTGGCGATCGACGAGGCGCTGGACCGGGCTCGCGACGCCGAGAAGACGCTCATGAGCGGTGCTGCGATCGGCCCGCTGCACGGCGTCCCGACCGCGATGAAGGACCTCTTCGACTTCAAGCCCGGGTGGCCGGCGACGTTCGGCGGCATCCCGGCGCTCGAGCACCTCACGGTCGACGTCAGCTGCTCATGGGTGGAGCGCATGGAGGCGGCGGGCGCGATCGTGCTGGGCAAGACCAACAGCCCGGTCCTGGGCTTCAGCGGCGTCTGCGACAACCTGCTCTTCGGCCCGACCGGCACCCCGTTCGCCCCGGACCACAACAGCGGCGGCTCCTCCGGAGGCAGCGCGGCGGCCGTGGCGGACGGCATGGTGGCGTTCGCGGAGGCGACCGACGGCGGCGGCTCCGCGCGCATCCCCGCGGCGTGGTGCGGGGTCGTCGGGTTCAAGCAGTCGCTGGGCCGGGTGCCCCTGGTCATCCGGCCGAACCAGTTCGGACCCGGTCCGTTCGTGTTCGAGGGACTCGTCGCTCGCACCGTCGCCGACATCGCGCTCGGGTTGACGGTCCTGTCCGGCACCGATCCTCGAGACCCGTTCGCCACGCTCGGTGCAGCGGACTTCGAGCGAGACGCCCGCCGGTCGATCGGGAGCATGCGCGTCGCGTACAGCCCGGACCTCGGAGGGATCCCGGTCGACCGGCGTGTCGCGCAGGTCGTCGAGGACGCCGTGAACGATCTCAGCGCCGCCGGAGCGGCGGTCGACCGCGTGTCGCTCAGCCTGCCACGCGATCAGCTCGAGCTGGCCGAGACGTGGTGCCGCCTCATCGCCGCACCCTCGCTGCAGGCCGTGGACGGCCTTGCGGCGGGGGGCATCGACCTGCTCGCCGACCACCGCTCGCAGCTGCCGGCGCACGTCCTGCGCTGGCTGGGCGAGGCGCAGACCATGACCGTGCGCGAGTACGTGGCGCTCCAGACAGCGCGGACCGAGGTGTACGACATGTTCCAGGCCGTGTTCGCCGACTACGACCTCCTGGTCACGCCGACGGTGTCGTGCCTGCCGGTGCAGAACACCGGCGCTCCGGGGGAGGTCGGTCTCCCCGACACGATCGAGGGCGTGCCGGTGGACCCGGCCATCGGGTGGACGCTGACCTATCCCGCGAACTTCACCGGGCACCCCGCCGCCTCGGTCCCCGCCGGGCAGCACGACGGCCTGCCGGTCGGCCTGCAGATCATGGGACGGCTGGGAGCGGACGGCGACGTCCTCGCGGCGGCGGGCGCCCTGGAGCGGATACGACCGTGGCGCGAGTCGTACGCCGTGCCGGCGGCACGGTCGCTCTCATGACCTTCGCCGAGCCAGGGACGCCGGAGTACGTCGCTGCGACGGCGACCTACAACACCGACGTGCACCTGCAGCCGCGGCTCGCCGTGACGGTCCGCAGCGTCGAGGAGGCGCAGCTGGCCATCGCCGAGGCGCGCTCACGGCAGCTGGGCGTCCGGGTCCTCGCCACCGGGCACCTCTCGGATGCCTGCGCGCCGCTGGGCGACGAGGCGGTCGTCAGGGTCGCCTTCGACGAGCAGGTCCGCGTCGACGTCGAGCGGCGCCAGGTGACCGTGTACGCAGGGACACGCTGGGGCGAGGTGGCGCAGGCGACGACGCCGCACGGCCTGGTCGCCCCCCACGGGACGTCACCGACCGTCGGGGCGATCGGCTACCTGCTGGGCGGCGGCATCAGCTACTACGGCCGGCGCTTCGGCGTCGCGGCGAACTCGATCAGCTCGATGCGGCTCCTCACCGCCGACGGCGCCGTGCGTGCGGTCGACGCAGACAACGATCCCGACCTCTTCGATGCGCTCCGAGGAGGAGGAGGCGGGTTCGGCCTGGTGGTGTCGGCGACGGTCGCCCTCTACCCCGTCTCGCAGGTCATGACGGGGGCGATCTTCTGGCCGATCGCTGCCGCGCCGCCGCTCCTGGAGCACTGGTGTCGGTGGTCGCGGGACGCGCCTGCGACGGCGTCGACGTCGTTTCGGACGTTGCACCTGCCCCCGGATCCGGCGCTGCCGCCTCAGCTCACTGCGGGCCCGGTGGTGTGCGTCGACGGCGCGATCATCGACGAGCCGCCGGGACTCCCGGCGACCGACGTCGCCGCCGGTCTACTGGATCCGATGCGGCGCGTGGCGGAGCCGCTGCTGGACTCCTGGCATCTGGGCGGCCCGCTCGACGTCACCACCTCCCACATGGATCCGCTCGATCCGCTGCCCTACGAGGCGGATCACTACCTGCTCGACGAACTCACCCGCGAGGGCCAGGACGCGTGGCTCTCCGTCGCGGCAACCGAGGCGGGAGACGCGCTCGCGTTCGTGGAGCTGCGCCAGATCGGTGGCGCGATCGCAGTGGCGGACCCGAGCGGCGGCGTCCTCGACCGCCTGTCGGGCGCCTACGCGCTCTACGCGCTCGGGGTCCTCACGGGGGAAGCCGGCGACCGCCGCATCACCCAGCAGCTCGGCCTGCTGCGCGAGGCGGTGGCGCCGTGGGACACCGGGTTCACGGCGCCGACCTTCGCGGCGGGCTGGGACCCGCGGCAGAGGTCGTTCGACCCCGCGACGGCCGAGAGCGTGCAGCGCATCCGCGCGCGAGTCGACCCGGACGGCGTCTTCGCGGGCAACGTCGTGCGGGGCGCACGACTCGGCTGAGCGTCAGTCGTCACCCTCGGAAGGCTTGCCGTCCCTGTGACCGTCATCTGAGCCAGAGGACGATGGCGATCCATCATCACGCGCCGTGGCGGACGGGACGGGCGCAGTCAGCGGTTCGGGCGCCGAGGCCGGGGCAGGCGGTGTGGTCACCGTCGTGGTCTTGGACGGCTGCGGACGGCGGCTCGTCGTCGCGGGCGGGGCGAGGCCGCGGACGTCGCCCAGCGGCTGGTCGGCCATGCCGATCTGCCGGCCGGCAAGGTGCGCGACCCCGACGCCGACGATGCCGGCGACGACGAGGCCCAGGACGGCCAGCACGGCAAGACGCCCGGTGAGCCTCATCGCCGGGCCTCCTGCGCGCCGCCGAGCGCACCCGCCGGCGGCGCGGGCGGCGTCACGAGGTCGATGGTGGCGCGCGTGCCCTGGGGACTGCGTGAGTCGAGGCGGACCGTCGCTCCCCACCGCCCCGCCAGCTCGCGCGCTATCGCCAGTCCCAGCCCCGAACCTCCCGGTGTCGCGCGACCGGCCTGCCCGCGGTGGAAGCGCTCGAACATCGCCTCCGCCTCCTGCGGCGCCACGCCAGGACCTTCGTCGTCGACACGGAGCACCGAGCCGGCCGCGCCGACCACGACGGTGGTGCCGGACGGCGCATAGGCCACGGCGTTCTCGACGAGCGCGTCGAGCACCCTTTCGAGCTCCGCGGGCTCTGCGAGGCCCCAGGTCGGGCCCTGGGACTCCGCTGCGAGCGTGATCCCGGCCGCCGCGGCCGCCGGCTCCCAGCGACCGACGGTCGCCTCGGCCACACGGCTCAGGTCGACGGTCGACGTCGTCACCTCGGCTCCGGGGGAACGCGTGAGGAGCAGGAGCTCCGCCACGATCCTGGTGAGACGATCGGTCTCCGCTGTGGCGATCTGCACCTCACGGCGCGCCAGGTCGCTCTGTCCGTCCTCGAGGGCGGCATCAGCCTCCTCGAGGCGCAGCCGCAGTGCTGTCAGAGGCGTGCGCAGTTGATGTGAGGCGTCGGCGACGAAGTCCTGATGGGCGCGCAGGAGTGCGGCCAGGCGTCCGGTCATCTCGTTGAACGAGCGCGTCAGGGAGCGCTGCTCGCGGGTTCCATCGACGACCGCCACCGCCGTCAGGTCCCCGGCGGCGACGCGCTCGGCAGCGCTCTCCAATCGGCTGACCGGTCGCGCCACCCGACGCGCCACGAGCACGCCGACGGCTGCCGCCAGCGCCAGCGCGACGAGCCCCAGGACGCCGAGCACGACCCACGATCGCCGCACGGCGCGATGGACCGCAGCGACGCTCTGCGTCACGCGGACGGCGCCGACCGTGCGCCCGTTGTGGACCGCGGGCGCGGCCGTCGCGATGACGTCGCCACCCAGGGTGGCGGAACGTCGCGTGTCCTGGACGGACGTGCCGCCAATCGCCGCGGCGATCTCGGGGCGGGACCGGTATGAGGCGCCGAGCGCGCCCGGGCCGGCGCTGTCGGCGAGCACCACGCCGTCTGCGTCCACCACGAGGACACGCCCGTGAGCGGCGCGGCCGGCGCGATCTGCGAGCGCCCGCAGCCTTCCACGACTCGGTGCCGTGAAGAGATCGCCGGCGGTGGCGGCCAGGATCGAAGCCTGGGCCGACGCCTGGGCACGGACCTCCGCGTCGACGCGATCCCGCAGCGCGAGCCCCAACGGCACCTCGAGCGCGACGACGGCCAGCAGCACCACGTAGGCGGTCGTGAGCGCCAGGACGGTTCGCAGGCTCATGGCCCGTGGCCATCGTCCGCCATGAATCGGAAGCCGACTCCGCGGACGGTCTGCACCCAGCGCGGCGCCTCCGGCTGGTCGCCGAGCTTGCGTCGCAGCGACCCGATGTGCACGTCGAGCGTCTTCGTGGAACCGAACCAGTTGGTGTCCCAGACGTCCTCCATCAGCTTCTCGCGCGTCACGACCACGCCGGCCTGCCGCGCCAGCACGACGAGCAGGTCGAACTCCTTGCGAGAGAGCTCCACCTCGACATCGGCGATGAACACGCGCCGCGCCGCCACATCGATGCGCAGTGCCCCGAAGCCGAGGTTGCGCTCCGGCACCCGTGCACCCCCCGGGCCGCTTCGGCGCAGCACCGCCCTGATACGCGAGGCCACCTCGCGAACGCTGAACGGCTTGACGACATAGTCGTCGGCGCCGAGCTCGAGTCCCAGGACGCGGTCGGCCTCGGAGTCGCGCGCGGTCACCATGATGATCGGCACGTCGGAGCGGTCGCGCAGCTCGCGGCAGACGTCGCGGCCGTCGAGGTCCGGGAGCCCGAGGTCGAGCAGCACGAGGTCGGGATCGAGCTCGTCGGCGAGCTGCAGCGCCTCGCGCGCGGTCCGCGCGATGGTCGGCGCGAAGCCCTCCCGGGCCAGAGCCTGGCAAAACGGCTCGGCGATCGAGGGCTCGTCCTCCACATAGAGGATCCGCGGCGCGCGCACTACCGCTCCGCCGGCACCGTGCCGACGCGTACCGATGGACCGCGCCGTCGTGGACCAGCCATCCGCCGCGCGAGCAGGGCTGCTGCGAGCGCTGCGCCGGCCAGCGTCGGCCATCGCACCCAGACCAGCCCGGCGTCGGTCCCGGCGGTGATGGAGTGGAGGACCGCCATGGCGTACGCGACGACCGTGAACCGGTGCGCGGACCGCCAGCGCTTGACGCCGATGCGCCGCCGCAGCGGATAGCTGAGACCGAGCGCGACGGCGGCGTACGCGGCGACGATGCCGACCGCAACGGGCAACGTGCGGTAGCCGATCGCGCCCGGGACGAGCACGCCCGCGATCCCGGGTCGCAGCCAGGCGTCGCCGAGCAGCGTCGCGGCGTGGACACCGACGGCGACCAGACCGGCGATCGCCGTGTGCTCGTGGAGGGAGCGCAGCGCCCGTGCGGCGCCGGGGCGCCGGGTCAGCCGCCCGCCGAGCACCAGTCCCGCCAGGACAGCGACGGTGAGCAGGCCGAGCGCGACGAGGCCGGAGGCCCGAGAGGCCAGCCACCAGCCGTGCGCCAGCGGATCGGGGCCGCTCATCCGACAACCTCCGGGCGGGGCAGCCACGAGCTGGGGACCCGGACGCGGCGCGAGGCCCCTGACGTCCGCGCGAGCGCTCCGACGAGCTGGACGTCGCCGTCGTCATGCACCAGCAGGCCGCCGTGCTCGGCCAACCAGACGGGCGCTGCGGCAGGTCCACTGAGGAGCGCGGCCTTGGCCAGGACCTCGGCCTCGAGCACGCTCGGTCCCAGCGCCGTGACCGACACGAGACCGGTCCAGGCGGAGCGCCCGGTCGCCGGGTCGAGGATGTGGTGGCGCGGTCCGTCCGCGGCCGCCCACAGCCGGGCGTCGATCCCTGAGGTGGCCACACCCCCGGTGGGCACGCGGAGGGTGTGCGATGTCTGGCCGCTGAACGGATCGGCGACCTCCACCTCGAACGGGGCCGCAGGGTCCGCTCCCGACTGCAGTGCGATGTCGCCGCCGAGGTCGACGACCGCCCGCCGCACGCCGACGACCAGCAGCAGCGCATCGGCGGCCAACCCCTTGCCGGTTCCCCCGGTGTCCAGCCGTACGCCCGCGGCACGCGAGATCGTCTGACGCTCCGGATCGATCGTCACCGATCTCCAGCGCGCCTCCGGCTGCGGTGCCGCCGGCCGGCGGGCGGGTGCGCGCGCCAGCGCCGCGCGCAGCTCCAGTGCGTCACGGTGGTCCCACGACGCGGCGTACCCAGAGGCCTCCAGCCCATCGACGACGACCGGGTCCACCAATCCTCCGGTTCGCTCAGCCGCCCACAGGCCAGCGCCGATCGTCGCGCGCAGCAGTGGCGAGACCCCGACCTCGCGACGGTCGTCGGCGTTGAGCCGAGACAGCTCACTCTCGGGCCGGAAGCGCGATGCACACCGATCGAAACGCCGAAGCCAATCCTGGGCGCGGACGGCTGCGTCGGCCGCACCAGGCCCGTCCAGCACAAGCCGCGCCGTCGTGCCCAGCGCGTCGAAGGAGAGGTCCACTGACTCGGTCACGATGCCCGGGTCACCACCGGAGCGGGCGGGGGTGCCGGAGCTGCGGCAACCGGAGCGGGCGTCGCGCTCGCGGCCGGTGCCGAGGAGGCGGTCCCGCCGGACGGTGCCCGCGCCGAGCCGACAGCAGCCGGTCGATCGCGGACGACGTCGACGATCACCGTCCGGCGGACACGCCGGACGACGATGTGCCGCTGGGCGACCGCCGGCGCGGGGCTCACGGCGGACGTAGGCCCGAGCGCCGGATCGTTGCCCGCCCCCATCTGCAGAGCGAGCGCAATCGAGAGCCCGGCGAACGCAGTGGTCGCTCCTGCGACCGTCGCCACTCCCTTGGGAGGACGCATCGGCGAACGCCGCGCGCCCGGCTCAGTCGTCGCCATGTGATCCCTGATCCTCGCGCTCGTGATCGTCGGCTCCCTCGCGCTCGCCCGTGCCCCCCGCCGGCGAGGATGAGGTACGCAGGGGCGCTGAGCGAGCGGCAGGCGCGCGCGGGACCGCGGCCGCCACCGGCACCGGCACCGGCGCCGCGGGTCGCGTCGAGGCCGGGGGCACCTGCCTGTGCGCCGCAGCATGCTCGTGACGGACGCGGTGGACGACGCGTGTCACCGTGACGGTTCGAATCTCCGGTGGCAGCTGCACCACGTGGCCCGCGCCGGACGCCACTGCAGGCTCGGGCGCCGTGTTGGACTCAAGGGCCACGGCCCCGAGTGCCCCGAGTCCCGCGACGGCGCCCCCGGTGAGGATGATCTTGGACATCGACATGCGGCAAGCGTGCTGGGAGGCATCACAGGCGCAGGTCAACGGCGGGCAAAATCCTGGACAAGTCGGCGCTGCGACAGGGCGGTCACCGCGACAGCGTCCCAGCACAGAGGAGGCCTGTCTTCACCCGAAGGCCGTCGATCGGACGCGGAGAACTACGGAACCCGAGGGCGACACCTACGGATGTGGTGTGCGGACGCGGACGCCACCCTGCACCCATGACGGCCACCATCCGCGCGCCGGTCGCCACCCCGCCCGCTGCTGCGCAGGGTGCGAGCCGATCCGCCCGCTGGCGACGCGCGCTCATCGAGCACCGCGCTCGCCTCCTGGCCGCCTACGCGCTGCTGTCGATCGTCGTCGGCGGCGTGCTGCATCTGGCCGGCGCCGGCGCTGCGGGCGACACGGTCTGGCGTGTTGCGGTGGCGCTCCTGGCCGCAGAGCTCGCAGTGGAGGTCGGTCACACGATCCTCGTCGACCATCAGATGGGGGTCGACACGATCGCCCTCGTCGCCATGGTCGGGTCGCTCGCGCTCGGCCAGGAGCTCGCCGGCGTGGTCGTCGGGTTCATGTTCTCTGGAGGCGCGGCGTTGGAGGACATCGCCTCGGCTCACGCCCGGCGCGAGCTCTCAGCACTCATCGCCCGTGCGCCGAAGGTCGCACAGCTGCGCGTCGGGGACCATCTTGAGCAGGTTCCCGTCGAGCAGGTCGGCGTCGGCGATGTCGTCGTGGTCCGGACCGGCGAGGTGGCGCCCGTCGACGGAGAGCTGGTCAGCGAGGAGGCCGTGGTCGACACCAGCACGCTCAGCGGCGAGCCCCTGCCGGTGACGATCGCCGCCGGCGCGCCTGTCCTCAGCGGCTCGGCCAATGCCGGAGCGCCCTTCGACGTGCGCGCCGCGCGGCCCGCGGTCGAGAGCTCCTACGCCGCCCTCGTCCGGCTTGTGCAGCAGGCGCAGACACAGCGGGCTCCGTTCGTGCGAATGGCCGATCGGTACGCCGGCTTCTTCCTCCCCGCGACGCTCCTGCTCGCCAGCACCGCGTGGATCGTGAGCAGTGACCCGGTGCGCGCGCTCGCGGTGGTCGTCGTCGCGACACCGTGCCCCCTGATCCTGGCGGCGCCGATCGCTCTCGTCTCGGGTCTGTCGCGGGCTGCGCGGATCGGGATCCTCGTCAAAGGCGCCGGCGGCATCGAGACCCTCGGGGTCGCACGCACCGTGCTGTTCGACAAGACCGGAACACTCACCGTCGGAGTGCCCGAGGTCCGGGAGGTCGTGGCGCGCGGAGAGACCGACAGCAACGAGCTGCTGCGGCTGGCAGCGTCCGTCGACCGCATGTCTGCGCATGTGCTGGGCGCGGCCTTGGTCCGCGCCGCGGGCGCGTACGGGCTGAGCCTCGCGACCCCCACGGCCATCCGCGAGGACCCCGGCCAGGGGATCTCAGGCACCGTAGAGGGCCGCACGGTGGCCGTCGGCAGCCACAGCTTCCTCCTCGCCGCAGGAGTTCCCGCCGACGAGGTCGACGGCGCCACGCTGCTGAGCGGCCGCGGCTCCGGCGAGGCACAGGTGCTGGTCGGCGTCGACGGGCACCTGGCGGGCGTGATCGTCATGGCGGACGAGCTGCGCCCCGATGCCGACAGCATCGTCCAGCGCCTTCGCGGCGAGGGCATCCGCCACATCGCGATGGTCACCGGAGACCGACGCTCGGTCGCCGATCGCGTCGGTGACCAGCTCGGCGTCGACCGCGTATACGCCCAGCAGGCACCGGAGGAGAAGCTCGAGATCGTCCGGCGCCTCCGTGCCGATCCCCGGTTGCGACCGGTGATCATGGTCGGCGACGGGGTCAACGACGCGCCGGCCCTCGCACTGGCCGACCTCGGCATCGCGATGGGCGCCGCCGGTGCGACGGTGTCGTCGGAGACCGCCGACGCTGTCATCACCGTCGACCGCGTCGACCGAGTGGCCGACGCCATCCACATCGGGCGCCGCTCCCTGAGGATCGCGCGCCAGAGCGTCCTGGCCGGCATGGGCCTCAGCATCGCGGCCATGGGCTTCGCCGCCGCCGGGTATCTCAGCCCCGTCGAGGGTGCAGTCCTGCAGGAGGTCATCGACGTCGCCGTGATCGTCAACGCCCTGCGCGCACTGCGCGACTCCGGCTGAGCGGCGCCGGCGGGGCGTCAGCGCCAGTCGAAGTACTCCCGGTGGATCCGCCGCGACGGCACCCCCGCCTGCCGAAGTTGCGTCTGGAACGTGCGCAGCATGCCCTGCGGCCCACACAGGAACACGGACAGGCCCTTGGCGTCGCCGTCGACGGTGGCGAGGACGCGCTCGGTGGTCAGCCGTCCCTCGACGCTGGTGTCGATGAGATGCGTGTGGACGCCATCGTGAGCCCCGGCGATCGCCTCGATCTCCTCGGCGAACGGCGCCTCACCGTCAGAGGTGTAGAAGAAATCGACCCGTCGCGGCGGCGGATGCTCCTCCAGGCCGCGGAACCAACTCAGGAACGGCGCCACCCCGACCCCGCCGGCGATCCAGACCTGGCGGTCCGCGCCCTTCCAGTGTCCGAAACGCCCGTGCGGTCCACCGATCACCGCAGGCATGCCCGGCTCGATGACCTCCTGCAGCCGTGAGGTGTAGTCGCCCAGCGCCTTGACCGTGACGCGCACGACGCCTTCGTGCGGCGCGCTGGAGATGGTGAAGGGATGGCGATGCCAGCCGTCCTTGCCCTCCAGGTAGATCATCGCGAACTGCCCGGGCGTGAAGGCGACCGGCCGCCCGAGCGGTCGCAACGCGATCTCGGTGAGGTCCGTGTCGACCTCACGGACGGTGTCGACCTCGTAGTCGTGCAACGACAGGAAGAACCGCGCGAGCAGCTCTCGATACACGTAGAAGCCCACACCGATTCCGCCGATGGCGACGTACGTCCAGCGCAGGAGCGGGGCGTCGGCGAACGGCGTGCCGTCCAGGATGCCGTGCGCGAATCCCGCCGCGACGAACAGACCGGTGGTCCGGTGCACGGCACGCCACCGCTCGTAGCCGCCGAAGATCCGGCGCAGATCTGTGATCACCGCAGCGTCGCGCGCCGCGACCACCAGGCCGCGGAGTGGCCTGGGGACCACCGACTGCCAGCGCGGCAGGATCGCCCATAGCGCCAGGGCGACCATCCCCACCACCCCAATCACGCCGAGCGGACCTCCGAGCGCCGTCCCGTCCGGGTTCGCCGACAACAGGATGTGCGGCGCGAGAAGCACGAGACCGGTGATCGCGACGCGCCGGTGCCAGATCGCCGCGCGATCGATCCCGTCGAACCACACCTCCACCCAGGGCAGCGTGCTGATCAGCACCAGTCCGATCGACAGCAGCAGGATCGCCTCGGCGCCCAGCATCTGACCGAGATAGGACCCGCCCGACTCCCCCGCCGGCCGTGCAACGAGCCACAGCACTCCGTAGGCCAGCACAAGCGCGACGATCGCGAGCGGCCCGACCTCCCGGGCGACCAACCGCGGAGGGCGAGAGGGCATCTCGTACGAACGTACTCCTCGGCGTGCGTGAAGGTGCCGGTCGATTCGCTTGACGGGGCCGATCCCACCTCGCAGAATCGACCGGAATACGGTTTCCACGGAAGGAACACCATGCGTCCCGAACGCCGCGCGGCACGACGCGCCGCCGCCCTTGTCGCGTACCTGCTCGTCGCAGGCGGGTGCCTGTCAGCGCTGAGTCCAGCGACCGCCGGCGCGCAGCTCGGCACGATGCCGATCTACTCCCTGTCGCCGGCCAGCGGCTCGACCCTCAACCTGCTGCCCTCCCAGGGCTCGACGCGGGTGGTCTTCCAGAGCGCGCCGCCGACCTCGTTCGACATGATCACCGGCATCACGTTCGAGGTCGCGACCCAGAACATCCTGGGCCAGGACGGCACGCTGTCCGACGACTTCAACGTCGACTACAACTACATCCACGCCGGTGACACGATCCCGAACTACTACGTCACCGCGTTCCGGAACTTCAACTTCGCCGGCTACCCGCCCGGCGTCTACTACTTCCAGTTCTCGGCCTACACGTACGACACCCACCAGCACGTCGTGAGCCCGATCTACTGGTTCGTCTGGAACCCGAGCGCGGGGACCGTGTCCGCGCCCACCCCGGCGGCACCCGCCCCGGCCGCGGCTCCGGACCTGTCCCTGTCCAAGGCGGAGGCGGTGCGGGACCTGCGCTACATGATCAGGCACAAGTCCGGCCACCGGGCGCGCGGCCTGCGCGCTCACTGCAGGCGCGTCACGGCGTCGTCGTTCTCCTGCATGCCGCGGTTCCGATCGGGCCACCGCGCGTACCACGGCCACTTCGTCGTCCATCACGAGGCCCAGCCCGACCGCACGGTGGTGTGGAGCGGCTACTTCCTCGGGCACCGCAGCGGGGGCGCGAGCGTGCGATGGGTCGTCTAGGGTGCGCGGCCCGGCCCCGCACCCGTGATCGACACCGTCCTCCCCGTACCGCAGGAGTCGGCCGCGCCGCACCATCGACGGTGGCTGCCGTTCGGCGACCGCTCACGCCCGCGGCGGCTCGCCAAGGTCCTCGTATGGCTCGTGGGCATCGCGCTCGCGCTCGCGATCCTCGAGCTCCTCGGGGTCGACGTCCGCGGCTGGTTCTCGGACCTGTGGGACGCACTCGGTGAGATCGGGCTCGGCTACCTGCTCGCGGGCTGGACGCTGCAGACGGCCCAGACCACGCTCACAGCGTTCGGCTGGTACTCGATCCTGCGCTTCGCCTTCCCGGACGGGGGCGTCACGTACCTGCAGATCCTCGCCGCCTACGCCGCGGGCGTAGCGCTGAACGGGTTCCTGCCCGCGAACATCGGGACCGTCGTCTCCCTGCTCATGTACGTGGCGATCATCCGCGGCGCCAACCTGCCCGGCGTGCTCGGCGGCATGGTCGTGCAGAAGATCTTCTTCACCGTCGCAGGCGCGTTCGTCTACGTGTACCTGTTCCTCTCGGTGCCGGGGTCGTTCGACATCTCGCTCCCCACACTGCACGATCATCCGGTCCTGATCCTCGGGATCGTGGCCGGCGCCGGGATGCTGCTCGTCATCCTCGGCCGGCTGTTCTGGCACAAGCTCA
Organism: uncultured Solirubrobacterales bacterium; assembly: GCA_963837655.1. Taxonomy (GTDB): domain Bacteria; phylum Actinomycetota; class Thermoleophilia; order Solirubrobacterales; family Solirubrobacteraceae; genus CAVVSD01. The sequence goes on along the minus strand of CAWIOK010000002.1, from coordinate 458,229 downwards.
GGGCGCTGTGGGCCAAGGCCGTGCAGGGCGGCGCGATCCTGGCGCAACCGCGCGAGTACGCGCTGCGTGTCGCGCTGCCGTCGTTCGGAGCATGGCTGGCCAAGCTCGGCGTGATCGCCGTGTTCCTCGCCGGCTACGGCATCGCCGTGACGTTCCACACCGTGATGTCCGTGATGGGCGGCAACTCGATCGCGAACACCGTGTCGGTCACGCCCGGCGGCGTCGGCGTCAACCAGGCCGCCAACGTCGCGTCGCTCGACGGCGTGACCGACGCCGCCACAGCGACCGCCTACTCGCTCGGGCAGCAGCTGGCGATCACCGGCTGGAACATCGTCTTCGCCGTCGTCCTCGTGATCTGGGCCTTCGGCTGGACCGGAGGGAAGCTCCTCGTGGAGCAGTCCTACGTCGACGCGAAGGTCAAGGTCGGCGAGCAGAAGGCGCAGCGCGCACAGACGAAGGCGACCAAGCGCGCCGAGCGCGGGTCGCGGCGACGGCGCGGAGGTCCGTGAGCTCCCTCACGCGGAGCGCTGCGCCTCGACGGCACGATCGACGTTGCCGTGGATCCGATCGGCGCCGAGCCGGTCGACGAAGCCATCCGCGCGCAGCACCGCGAGAACGCGGGGCTTGACGCGTGCCAGCCGCAGCGTCGCGTCGCTGCTCTCGTCACCCGGGTTCTCGTCCAGCTGGCGGAACACCTGGGTGCCGGGCTCGCGTCCGAGGAGCGGCATCCGAGGCCTCGTGGCGACGTAGATGAGCCAGCCCAGCGAGAGGACGATCCCGATCGCCACCCCCGCGAGCACCCCCGCTGACAGCACGGCCACGATCGCCGCGACCGCGACCCAGAAGTCGAACCGCGTGACGCGATGGAGCCGGCGCAGCTCCCCGACGTCGATCATCCCGAACACGACGGCGTCGATGATCACCGCAGCGAGGACGGGCTTGGGGAGCACGGAGAACAGCGGCGCGAGGACCAGCAGGGTCAGCAGGACCAGCGCGCCGGTGACGAGCGACGCCAACGGCGATCTCGCCCCCGGCCGACTCGTTCAGCGAGCTGGCCGAGAGACTCGTCGAGACCGGCATGCCCTGGAAGACGCCCGCGCCGACGTTCGCCATGCCCTGAGCCACCGACTCCTGATCGACATCGATGGCGTACTTGTGCCGCGCGGCGAACGCGCGCGCGTCCCCGGCGGTCTGCGAGAACCCGATCAGCAGCAGCGCGAACGCCGCCAAGGCGATCGTCGCGATGTGGTCCTGGATCAGGTCGAAGCTCGGCAGCTCGGGCGCCGGAAGCCCGCTTGGCACGTCGCCGACGAGCGCGACTCCGTGCCCTTCGAGGTCGAAGACGTGCGCCGCGAGGATCCCCGCGGCGACGAGGACCAGCGCACCAGGAACGGCAGGCCTCAGGAAGCGCAGGCCCAGGATCAGCCCGAGAGCGAGCACCCCCACGAGCACCGTCGCGCCGTGCACGTCGCCGAGCGAGCCGATCCACGAACCGAGCTCCCGCCATGCGTTGTCGCCGTCCGCGTCCGTTCCGGTCAGCTTGGGCAGCTCGCCGATCACCACGTCGACGGCAGCGCCCGCCAGGAAGCCGGTGATCACGGCCTTGGAGAGGAACCGCGATATCCACCCGAGCCGCAGCAGAGCGAACACGAGGTACAGCAGCCCGGAGACCAGCGTGATCGCCGTGACGAGCTCCGCAGCATCGGCGCCCGCCAGGCCGGCGACGAGGACCGCGCCTCCCACCACGGCGGCCAGCGACGAGCTCGGCCCGGTGGAGATCTGGCGCGACGTGCAGAAGAGCGCGTAGATGATCGCCCCCGCGGCCGCAGCGTAGAGGCCGTTCTGCAGCGGCACTCCGGCAATCCCGGCGTAGCCGAGGTCCTTCGGGACGATGAGTGCCGTCACCGCGATCCCGGCCGCGATGTCCCCCCTCAGGCCGGCGGCGATCGTAGGCCGGGAGCCACTCGAGGATCGGGAGCCGGGCGGCCATGCGCGCGACATCATCTCCTGCGGGGCGGCGTAGCCCTTCGGCGAGGCGCCCGGATGGATCTGGCTACTGCGTCGCTGCCGTCGGCGCGAACACGCCATAGCGGCCCAGCGAGGTCGAGCGCCCGCACACGATGCGGCCCCGGCGGTCGCGCGACACGGTCCGGTCGGTCCATCTCCCGTTGGCGCGCTGGAAGAGCCGCGCGGCCGACGCGGCGCCGAACGACGCCTCGCAGTGGCGCACGCAGACCCGGATGCGACCCGCGTACGTCAGGTCGTAGGACACGGCGGGCTTGCCCGCGCCGAACCCTTCCGGGGCGCCGGCTCCCGCCTTCGCGATCCGTACCCCGGTGCGGGTCACCGCGTCCATTCGCTCACCGTCTGGCGAACCACGCGTCGAAGTCGATCGCTCCGATGCGCGCTGAGGCGCCCGGTGTCAGCTCGCCCCCCTGCAGCGTCGTGCCGAAGTAGCGGGCCTGGGGATCGCCGAGGACCGTCCGCGTGTCGCCCGTCGCGGCGAACAGGCGCCTCGCCCAGGCGTCGATGCCCAGCTTCTCGGGTCCGCCGAGCTCCGTGCGCCCGCCGGCCGGCGGGCCCGTCGCCAGCTCGGCCACGGTCGCCGCGACGTCGTCGGCCGCCACGAGCTGCATCAGCCCGGTCGGCAGCCGCACGGTGTCTCCTTCGGCCCCGGACTCGACGATCTGCGCCAGGAACTCGAAGAACTGCGTCGCGCGCAGGATCGTGCACGGCACGCCGCCGCTCTCGATCTCGGCCTCCTGGGCGACCTTCGCACGTAGGTAGCCGCTGTCCGGCAGGAGGTCGGCGCCGACGATCGTGACGGCGAGGTGATGCCCGACGCCGGCCAGGCGCTCTGCCGCGAGCAGGTTGCGTGTCGAAGTCGTGAAGAACTCCCGGACCGCGTCGTCGTCCCAGACCGGCGCGTTGGAGACGTCGACGACAGCGCCGGCGCCCGCCATCACCTCGGCCAGACCCTCGCCGCTGATGGTGTCAACGCCTGTCGAGGGTGAGGCCGGCACGGGATCGTGCCCCTTGGCGACCAGCCTCCGGACGACGTTCGCGCCCACGCGCCCGCTTCCGCCGATGACCACGATCTTCATGTCATCCCCTTCCGTGTTGGCCTGGTTGCTGTATCCGCCTGATCACCGGCGCGGTGCAGGAACAGCGTGGACCACGACCGCGAGGATCGCCAGTGGCGGGCAGATGAGGAGACCGAGCAGCCGCCCCGGTGGATGCGGGTGTGCCGAGCTCATGGCGACCAGACTCGCGCCGCCCGACTTCGCTCGCCTCAGGGTCGGTCCCCAGTCAGCCCCCCAGTCGGCGCCGCTGCCCGGCTGCCATCCGAGCGTGCCGCCGCCCGGCGCGACCGGAGCAGCAGCACGACTCCGCTCGCGAAGGCCGGTGCCGCACGATGGGCGCCGGTCAGGCGGTGGCCGAGGCGAGCAGCACCACGTTGGAGAGGCTCAGCGGCTTCGAGCCACCCGCCGCATCCGCCGCGGCCCGCGTGATCGCGTCCCAGGCCTCTTCCTGGGCCTCGCCCGCGTGCTGCTCGATCATCGCCCGGATCGGAGCGGAGATCGCCCTGACGTAGGCGGTGAACTGCTCCGGGGAGTCGAACTCGTAGGTGACCTCGTCCTGCTCCACGGTGACCTCCGAGAACCCGCCGGCTTCGAGCAACCCGCCGATGGCAGCGGGGGTGGGGCGAGAGAGAGGCCCCGGCGTTCCCGCCCGGGGCGGGGGCACGCCCAGCCGCGCCATCGTCGTCCTCATCGGAATCGACAGGAACGGGACCTGATCTGGCGCACCCCACGAGCTGATCGCCATCCGCGCGCCGGGCTCGAGGAAGCCTCGGATGCGCCCCGCGACGGCCTCCGCGTCAGGCTCGAAGATGATCCCCCAGCGCGAGACGGCGGCGTCGAAGCTGGCATGCGGAAAAACGAGGCTGGAGGCGTCCGACTCGATGAACTCGACGTTGACCAGGCCGGCCGCCGCCGCGCGCTGACGCCCGAACGCCAGCATCTCGGCGGAGATGTCCGTGGCCACGACGCGGCCGTCCGGGCCGGCCCTACGCGCCGCAGTCAGCGCCGGCTCCCCATAGCCGGCGGCGATGTCCAGGACCCGGCCTCCCGACTGCACCCCGGCGAGTTCCACCAGCCGCGCGCTGATGTGGCTGTCGGCGCGATCGTTGAACTCGCTCCATGCCATCCACCCCGCCGCAGCAGCGTCCCAGTGCCTGTGCTGTGCATCGCGGAAGCCGACCGGGTCCATATCCTCGGACGCTAGCCGACAGGGGACATCCGCTACTCACACCGTTCGCAACGCCACGGTCGGCGACATCCGGGACGCTCGAACGGCCGGCATCAGGCCGGCGAGCGCGCCGATCAGGACGGCCGAGACGATGCCGCCCGCCCACGCCTCGACGGGGATCACGACCGTCCAGTCCTTCGAGCCGGCGTATACGGCCGTCGCCGCGACCCCGGCCAGCACGCCGACGACGCCGCCGATGAGCGCGAGGAGGATCGACTCCGCGAGGAACTGGGTGCGGATCTGGGCCTTCGTCGCGCCGAGGGCGCGACGGAGGCCGATCTCCGAGCGGCGTTCGAGCACCGAGATGATCATGATGTTGGCGACGCCGACGGCGCCCACGATCAGCGCCACCACCCCGAGCCCGAGGAAGAGGCTGTCGAACGCCCCTGCTGCGGCGGCCCGCGCGGTGAGCACGTCGGACGGCTGGCTGACGTTCACCTCGTTCGGTGCCCCGGGGTTCGCGGTCGGCGCGAGCAGCGCCTGCACCGCCGCCTCGTGACCCGTGGCGGCGCGCACGTAGATCGTGCTCGGCGGGCCTGACGTCTGCTCGCCGCGGACGAGGCTGACGTAGCCGAGGTACCGCTGGGCTGCCGGGTAGCCGATCAGGGCGCTGTTGTCGATGTCGGGCGCCAGTGGCGAGGGCTGCAGGATGCCCGCGACGTTGAACCACTGGTGTCCCAGCCAGATCCGTTGATCGGGGTTGGCCCGGCCGATGCCCAGCTGGGCGGCGGCGGCCGAACCGAGTACTGCGACAGGCTCGCGGGCGGTGCCCTCGTTCAGCCACCTGCCGCGTGCGACGCCGGTCCCCAAGACGGACGGCAGGTTCAGGCTCGTGGCCTGCACCTCGAGGCCACCGGTGTTGCCCACCGGGATCATCGAGCTCCGGTAGACCGTCGCGTCCTTCACCAGGCCGGTGTGTGCCACCCGGTGGACGCCGGCGAGGTGCGTGATCCGCGCCGGCGCCTCGAGGGGCAGCTTCGCGTCTCCGCCGGTGAGGCGCTGTCCGGCCTCGGCGGTCAGCAGGTTCGTGCCGAGCCGGTCGATCTCCGCGAGCAGCCCGGCCTGCGAGGAGGACGACAACCCGAGGACCGCCACGATCGCCGCCGTGCCGATCGCGATCCCGAGCGCGGACAGCGCGGCGCGCAGCGGCCGGGCGCGCAGCCCGACGCTCGCAACCCGCAGCCCGTCCTTCAGCCCCAATCGACCGCCCTTGGCACTCATGGCGTGTCCGAGACCACCTGGCCGTCCAGCACGCGGATCCGACGCGGCAGCCCATCGGCGAGGCCCGCATCGTGCGTGATGATGACGATGGTGGCGCCGCCGGCGTTGAGCTCGCGGATGAGCTCCATGATCGATGCGCCGGTGGCGCTGTCGAGGTTGCCGGTCGGCTCGTCGGCGAGCACGATCGCCGGGCGCCCGACGAGGGCCCGGGCGATCGCGACCCGCTGGCGCTCGCCGCCGGAGAGCTTGCCGGGCTTGAACGTCGCGCGTCCGGAGAGGCCGACCCGTTCGAGCGCCTCGTCCGCGCGGCGGAGGCGCTCGGCAACCGGGACGCCGGCGTAGAGCATCCCGTCGGCGACGTTCTCCCGCGCCGTGGCATGCTCGGCCAGGAAGAACTGCTGGAAGACGAACCCGATCTCACGGGCCCGCAGCAGCGACAGCTCGCGGTCGTCCAGCTGCGCCGCGTCGACCCCACCGATGCGGACCACGCCGTCGGTGGGCTGCTCCAGCGTCCCCATGACGTGCAGGAGCGTGGACTTGCCCGACCCGGACGGCCCGACGATCGCCACCAGCTCGCCCCGCCCGACGGAGAAGGACACACCCCGCAGGGCGAGGACCACAGACCCACCCACCCGCTGCTCGCCGTAGACCTTGGTCACCCCGTCCAGTTCCAGGACCGTCTCGCTCACAGCGACGGCACCGCCACGGCATCGCCCTCGGCGAGATCACCCTCGACCTGGACGCGCCCACCCGCGGTGTCGAACAGGCCCAGCTTGACCGCGACCAGCTCGCGCCGGCCGCCGCGGCGCACGACCTCGACCGCGAACCCACCTCCGGACCTCCCGACGAGCGCGGTCACGGGAACGCTCAGGGCGTCCTGCACGCCCTTGGTCCTGATGTCCACCTGGACCGGGGCGCTGTCGAGCCCGCGCGCCTGCGCTGCATCGTCGAGACCGATGTACGCCGGGATCGTCGCGACCCCTGGATCGTCGTTCTTCCCGGCGGTCCGGGCGACGCTCCCGAGCCGACCGACCCTTCCGTCGACCACCTTGAGGCCGGGCAGCGTGATCTGCGCACGGTCGCCGACCTTCACCTCACCCTGTTGCGACGCGTCGAGGTCGACCTGCACACCGAGCCGGTCGGATGTGGCCTGCGCCATCTGGGCGCCCGGCCGGGCGACGCCGCCGAGCTCGCCGTTCACCTTCGCGATCCGCACCGCCTCGGGAACGAAGACGGCTTGATCAGCAGCGAGCTCTCCGCTCACCTCGATGCCCCTGCGGTGCTGGAGCCTCTTGAGCGCTCTGCGCGTCTTCCAGGTGAACCCGGGACCGGCGGGGGCGTGGTGGTAGCCGAGCCTGCGCAGGTTCCGGTTGAGCTGACGGACGTCCCGGCCCTCGTCACCGATGTGCAGGTCGCGGTAGGCCGGGACCGCGCCGCACAACAGCAGCACCGGATGCTCGTCGACGCGGTACAGCGTGTCACCGCAGCCCACCCTCTCGCCGGCCTCGGGCAACGCGGTGTACGTGCCACGGGCCTGGTTGATCACCGAGTACGGCGACCCGTCCGGTCGCGCGCGGTAGGTCAGCGTCCCGTCCAGGGAGACCGTGGCCGAGAGCCTCCCCCGCTCCACCTTCGCGGTGTTCGGCGGCGCCTGTCCGGCCGCCGAGCTCGCTTGCGTCCCACCGGACGTCACGACCACGCCTGCGGTGACGGCTGCCGCGACGAGGACGGCCCCCGCGGCCACCGCCCACGTCCTTCGCCTCACGGTCTCGTCACCCCCAGCCGGGCGGAGAAGGAGGCGCACGTGCGCATCGCGGCGTTGAGGATGCTCATCCCCGCGCTCCGCGCGGCGGATGGGATGCGGTTCGTGTCGATGAGCGGCGCGCCCGGGGCGGGATCCGGGAAGTCCTGCACGCCGTTGTCGCGGATGCACTGCGCGAACTCGAGCGCGGCCTTCTGCTGCTGGGAGCTCCGCTTGTGGCCCGTGAAGCCCGATGGCTCAAGGTCCTTGCACGTGGCGATGGCGCCCTTCCACGACGCGCTGTCCGGGTCCAGCGACGAGCCGTTCAGCGCCCCGTCGATCGTCAGGTCGCCCGAGGCATCCGGGTCGGGGAACTTCGCAACGCCGTTCTCCCGCATGCACTCGGCGAACCTCACCGCCTTCCCACGGGCCGTCGTGGAGCCGGTGGAACTGCCGGCCGTGGCGGTGCTGGTCTCGGACGGCGTGTCCGAGCCACAGCCGGCGCTCAGCAGCACGATCGCGGCGAGGGTCGCCAGCAGCGGTCGGCTGGTCGTGGTCATCGCTGCATCCTCGGGTCGTGCGTCGGGTCGGCGTACGTCGGAGGGCAGCCCTGGTCGACGGCTTCGGGGCGCAGTTCGTAGTGCCACGGTTCGTTCGCGTAGACCCGGCAAAGCCCGTACGCGGCGCCGTGGTCGGCCAGCCACGCGGTGGCGGACGAGCCCAGGTCGACCGCGTGCCCCGACACGTGCGCGGACGTGTCGGGGGTGGCCACCCACCGGGTCGCTTCCGCCTCCGAGCCGTACTTCGCGACCGCCTCCCGGAGCAGCCGCTCCTGGTACGCCGACGAGCGCCAGCCACTGTCGACGACGAACCGGGCTCCGTCAGCCGAAGCGTCGCGCGCAGCTCGGCCCAGGGCATCGAGGAGCGCCGGGTCGAGCCTGGCGACACCCGGAACCGCGTCGTCGAAGACCGTCGTGCCATCGGGAAGGGCACCATCGGCCTCCCCGAGCGGGCCCCGGGTCTCACCGCTCCGATGGTCGATGGGTGGTGCGGCCGTGGGAGGTGCGGACGCCGTCGATGGCGGCGACCCCGGCGACCGGGGACCGAGGACGACGGCGAGCGCCACGACGACGGCGAGCAGGCCGGCGACACGGATCCCGCGGATCCGGACCCGGCGGGGCACAACTCGTGCTGGATCGATGGAGGTCACGCCGCCATCCAAGGGAGCGCGGCGTTGCCCGCGCGTATGCGCTTTTCGATACGCCGGCGATATGTCCCGGCCGTAGCATCGAACGCATGCGCGTGCTGCTCGTCGAGGACGAGCCCTACATGGCCGACGCGATCCGCGACGGCCTACGCCTGGAGGCGATCGCGGCGGACATCGCCGGCGACGGCGACACCGCTCTGCAGCTGTTGAGCGTCAACACGTACGACATCGCCGTCCTCGACCGGGACGTCCCCGGACCGAACGGCGACGAGATCGCCAGGAGCATCGTCGCCTCGGGCAGCGGCATGCCGATCCTCATGCTCACCGCTGCCGATCGGCTCGACGACAAGGTCTCCGGGTTCGGGCTCGGCGCCGACGACTACCTCACCAAGCCGTTCGAGCTCGGCGAGCTCGTGCTCCGGCTCAGGGCACTCGACCGCAGGCGCGCCCACCACCGCCCGCCCGTGCAGGAGATCGCGGGCCTGCGGCTGGACCCGTTCCGCCGCGAGGTCTACCGCGACGGCCGCTACGTCGCGCTCACCCGCAAGCAGTTCGCCGTGCTCGAGGTCCTCGTCGCTGCCGAAGGCGGGGTCGTCAGCGCCGAGGAGCTCCTGAGACGCGCATGGGACGAGAACGCGGACCCGTTCACCAACGCCGTCCGCATCACGGTCTCGGCACTGCGCAAGCGCCTCGGCGAACCCTGGATCATCGCGACCGTGGCCGGCTCCGGGTACCGCATCGACACGGACACCGAGCGAGGGGTCCATGGATAGAGCCCCTGGGCTGAGCGTCCGCCTGAAGCTCACGCTCAGCTACGCCGGCTTCGTCATGCTCGCCGGTGCGGTGCTGCTCGGGGCCGGGTACTTCTCGCTGTCGCGTGGCGTACACCCTGGCGTGATCTTCCTGGTCCGCAGCCACGCCGACCTCCTGCGCAACTTCGCTCCGATCGCCGTCGCGGTGTTGGCGTTCCTGCTGGTGTTCGGTCTGCTGGGCGGGTGGTTCCTCGCCGGCCGCATGCTCGCGCCCCTGACCCGCATCACCGACGCGACACGCATGGCCGCGACCGGATCACTGGCCCACCGGATCGAGCTGCCGGGCCGCAGCGACGAGTTCCGCGAGCTCGCCGACGCCTTCGACACCATGCTCGCGCGACTCGAGGCACGCGTCGCCGAGCAGCAGCGCTTCGCCGCCAACGCCTCCCACGAGCTGCGCACGCCCTTGGCGGTCACGCAGACGCTCCTCGACGTGGCCCGCAAGGACCCGGACCGCGACAACGGCGAGCTCGTCGCCCGCCTCCACACGGTCAACACCCGAGCGATCGACCTCACCGAAGCGCTGCTTCTGCTCAGCCGCGCCGACCAGGGGTCCTTCCTGCGAGAGGACGCCGACCTGTCCCTCCTGGCGGAAGAGGCCACCGAGACGCTCCTCCCCCTCGCGGAGGAGCGCGGCCTCGCCATCGAGACCTCGGGTGACGTCGCCCCCACCGTCGGCTCGCCCGCTCTCCTGTTGCAGATGACGACGAACCTCCTGCACAACGCGATCGTCCACAACCTGCCCGGCCAGGGGACCGTATGGGTCACGACGAGCATCCACCCGGACACGGTCGTGCTCACCGTCGAGAACACCGGCAAGAAGCTCACCAAGCAGTCCATCTCCACGCTCGCCGAGCCGTTCCAACGCGGCAGCGAACGCATCCGCAGCGACCACGCGGGCGTCGGCCTCGGCCTGGCGATCGTCAAGAGCATCATCGACGCGCACGACGGGACGCTCACCCTCACCCCCCGGGCCGCCGGGGGACTGTGCGCCACGGTGCAGCTCCCCGCCGCGCCGCCAGGCGGCTAGTCGGTCCACCAGTCGCGCGTGCCCTCGACGTCGTCGCGCGAGTTCTCGCCGAGGTGGGGCGCGCCGATGACGAGGATCTCGAGACCCTCCGGCCCGGCCTCGTAGCCTCGCCAGGTCCCCGGCGGGACACGCACGACGTCCCACTCCTGGACCTCGACGATCTCGTCGTCGAGCTTCATCCGGCCGCTGCCGCGCACCACCACGAACACCTCCTCCTGGCGCTTGTGCGTGTGGCCGTAGGGAAAGCGGTAGTCCGGCGGGATGCGCTGATAGCTGAGGCCGGACTGCTCGAGCCCGAGCGCCGCGCTCGCGTGGCGGAACTCCAGGTCAGGCGGGCCGTCGAAGTTGGACCCGAGATCGTCCAGATCCTTGAGGTTCCTGCGCGTGAACGGCACAGCCGTTCCTACTCGGGTGCCTCGGCAGGTGACGCACACTGCCACAGCTCGATCCGATTGCCCTCGGGATCGGTGACCCAGCCGAACCGACCGACACCGCGCATGTCCTGCGTCTGCTCGGCCACGTCCGCCCCCTTGGCGCGCAGCTGTGCGAGCATCGCATCCAGGTCGTGGACCCGGAAGTTGATCATCGCCTGCTGAGCACGTGATCCGAAGTAGTCGGTCTTCGACTCGAACGTCGCGAACACGGTCGGGCCGGTCTCCTGACGCCACAGGCCGTTCTCATCGGCGTCCAGGCCCAGGCAATCGCGATACCACGCGCCCAGGGCGACCGGGTCGGCCGCCCGCATGAAGTACCCACCGATCCCAACAGGACGTTCCATGTGGCGATCTTGCCAGGACGCCGATCGGGCGGGCCGGCGCCGGCGAGAGCGCTCCGCGGAGTGCGATGACTCTCACCGTGGTTCGGAGTCTGTTCTCCAGGCTCGATCAACCGCACTCGAGGAGAGCACCGTGACCGCCACCTACACCTTCGACGTCTTCTCCAGCCTCGACGGCTACGGCGCCGCCAGCGCCAATTGGACCGGCTACTGGGGCAAGCAAGGCCCCGAGTTGCTCGACCACCGCCTCGCCTTGTACGGCACGGAGCAGCGGATGGTCTTCGGGGCCAAGACACATCGGCTGTTCGCAGAGATGCTGGCCTCGAGCACCGAGGAGTCCGAGGTGCGTGACCCGTGGGTCACCGCGATGTGGACGATGCCGGCGACGGTGGTGTCGACGACGCTGCAAGAGCCCCTCGACTGGCCGCACGCGACCGTCGCGAGCGGTGACGCCGTCGACGTCGTCGCCCGGCTCACGACGCGATCTTCGAGGGTGCAGCCGACTTCGACCTCGAGCTGCTCGAGAACCGGACGCTCGACGGTCACATCCTGGAGCTCGTCTACCGGCCGACTCTGCATACCTGAGTCCCTCCAGGCACGCCGTGACGACGGAGCAGCCTGGCCGCCCGTCGTGTCCGCCGCACCGGCCACTGCCCAAGCCGAGCGCCACACCGAGAGCGACGCCCCCGGCGACGATCGCCGCGGACGTCACGGGATGCCGCCAGGTTGACGGCGGCGGGGCTGGAGGCTCGCGTGATCGACGGCGACGTGACGCTCCATCGAGGGAGAATGCGGTCATCTGCCAATCGGTAGCCACGTGGTGCCGGCGCGCGAGGAGGCCAAGTCGTGCAGCCCAAGGATCAGGAACGTGTCGCGTCGACCGAACACATGGTCGACTACGACCGCAACTCCTACATGCAGGATCAGATGGTCCGCAGCAGGGCGGAAAGGCTGGGCGCCGCCGTGGAGCGCATCGGGCCGGTCGTGCCGGAATTCACTGCGATGGACTATGGGTGCGGTCCCGGTCACAGCGCGCTTGACTCCGTCGCGCCGGTGATCGAGACCTACCGGCGCATCGACCCGGGGGGTTCCATCGTCATACGTCATTCCGATCAGGCAGGCAATGACTGGAACTCGCTGTTGGCGCTCGTATTCGGTCCCGAGGGCTATCAGCGCAAGGCAACCGCGATCCGGACCGAAACCGTCCCCGGTTCCTTCTACACGCAGCTGGCGGCGTCGGGCTCGGTCGCACTCGGCACCTGCTTTGCCGCCAGTCACTGGCTGAGCCGGACCCTCTCGCTCTACTCGCCGGGAACGGTGTGGTTCGCCGACCTGCAGGGCGAGGCGCGAGCGGAACTTGCCGCGCTCGCCAGGGCCGACTGGACGCGCTTCCTGCGTTGCCGCGCGGCGGAGTTGCGGCCCGGCGGGATGCTCGTCGTGTCGACGCTCGGCGCCGTTCCCGATGACAACGAGATGAATGGCGTCAGAGTGTCGGCAAGAAGGCTGTATCGCGCCATTTTCGACGTGGCGAACGAGATGGTGATCAACGGCTCGCTCGAGGCGTCGGCGCTCGACAGGTTCGTGTTCCCACTCTGGTTTCCGACCGCGGACGAGGCATGCGCTCCGATCCATGAAGAACCCGACCTGAAGGAGGCGTTCGAGATCATCGAAGCGTCCGTGACACCGGCTCCGGTTCACCCCGAAGACGTGTACGAAGACTCGCTCGGCGATCCGGCGACCTACGCACGGCTCTACGCCGGCTATATCCGCGGCTTCGGCGAATCCACGCTGCGGCTGCACTTGTTCGGCCCTTCAGCGCAGAAGGCGGGGGACGTCGATGCGACAACCGAGGAGTTCTTCGGGCGCCTGACCCGGTACTACCAGGCCGAGCCGGGGCGACATGCGTCGGAGACGATGGTCATCACTCTCGTGCTGCGCCGCCGGTAGGTGAGAAGTGAGGCGGGCTGACTACGGAGACCACCGGTAATCCAGGGGTAGATCAAGGCTCCGTCAAACCCAGCCTGCCCCATGGCCGCGTCCTCTACGTCGATGGCGTGATCCCCTGTCCGACCAGGTACAGGACGCTGTCGAGCACCTTGGCGTCGATGCCGACGGTCTGGGAATAGAGATCGTCGATGGTGAGGTCGTCGGCGGCGACGTCGACGATGTTCAGCGAGCACTTCGCTACCGCGGATCAGACCTCTTCCAGGACGTCATGTTCGGGCGCGACGGCCGACACGGTGGAGGCGTCATCCGATAGCCGCGCCTTCTCCCGGAATCAGACCCGCTGCGGATTACTCATCGCTGACGGCGCAAGGCCTCGTCCACGGGGCCGCAGTGCCACTTCGAGAGGACACGCTGGCCCGCCTCGCACCGGCACTACACAGTGCCGGTGTCCGTCGAAAGCGAGCAGCGCGGCGTGCGTTGACGACTGTGCCGCTCGTCGACGACACCGGCACACTCGACGACGGCGTCGCGCGCTGTGGCGCGCCGCCCCGTTCAGGCGACCGCGAACGTGGGGCCGCGAACCGGGGGGACCGTGCCCTCGTTCAGATGCATGCGCGATCAGCGGCTCCATGCGGCTCCGGCCGGCTACTTCCCGCGCTGGGACGACCGCCGCGGCTGGGCTTCAGTCACCGAGTTCTTCGCATGCCGTGCTGCTCCCGGGCATCCGCGGCCGGCGCGGTACGCTGCTTAGCCGGGCGTGCGAGCGGAGGCCGAGGCTGCTCGTGGGCGGGGCGTGCCTTCCTGGCCGTTGGATCCGTGTACCAGGGACGACGGCCGCTCCGCCTCGAGCGCGCGTTGGTTCCACTTCTCCTCGTTGACGCCTTTGATGAGGAGCCAGAGGGCGAAGGCCAGCTCTCCCGGCACCGCAAGTGCGATTACGACGATTCCGAGCGCGTCGCTCGCGCCGGGGGAGAGGATGGTCCCGTAGCTCTCGGCGAAGTAACCGACGGCTGCGAGTCCCAGCAGGATGCCGAGAATTCTCGGGAAGAACTCCGATCGGTACACGAGGTATCCGAGCAGCAGTAGGTGGAGGGCGAAGAACAGACCCCAGATGAGGATCATGAAGTCGTTCGCGTCGAGGGCGAGCAGCACGAGATCGTTTCGCTGCTCCTGGTCGAATGTCGCGAAGTAGCCGGCACCGCCGACCGCGAGAAGCGCCAAGCTGGCGGGGAGAAGATTGGCGGCCTGGATGACAGCCTCGGCGACTCGCGAGAACGCCGCGGCGAGCGAGATCGCTCTGCTAACAGGTCTGAGGATCACGTACAGGAGCGCGGCCAGCACGATCTCGACCAAGAACACCACGGATTCGGCGGCCAGGCCGAGCCGGAACCGGCCCTCGTTGTCGATCAGATTCTGAGCGGTCGCTGCCGCGTCATCCTCGACGAGGATCGAGGACCTGGCGACGAGGTACGCCAACGGCGCGACGATGAAGATGACCAGATATAGGATGCCCGCCGCTCGTGCAGTCCTTCGGATCGAATGTGTTCGTTCGTTCGTGGGCGCCATGGTTCAGCCTCCTCTCAACTTGAGAGCTGATTGTCGAGTCACGTGGCGACTGACACGCGCGCTGGGACGGGCAAGATGACGCGCCGCTACGGTCACCGCGTGTATCCCTCTGCTTCGTAGGACAAGTCCGGGAAATCGGTCTCGGCCGCTGCCAGGGCGGCAGCGGCCGCAGTGTCGTCTGTCAGTTCCGCCAGTAGGAACGCGGTCGTGAAGTGGCGGATCAGTGCCTGCGCGCGATGTCGGTCGAAGCTGCTGTCGGAGCAGAAGCCGCCGGGGAGGATCTTCATGAACCGTCGCATCCGGTCGCACGGGCCGGTGAAGATCATGTGGCGAGCCCCGTCGAGGGCGACCTTTGCCTTTCTCGGGCTGGACGTGAAGTCGTAGGTGGGCCGGGTGCCCCACGTGTAGGGCGTGTCGGTGTCGCTCGTCCCTCCGATCGCCATCACCGGCACTGAGATCTCGGCCAGCCCGTCCGCGTCGAACAGGTAGGCGTCGCCCGCCATCGACACGATCGCATCCACTCCGGGCGCCGCCCAGGCCGGCCAGAGACCCTCCGGGACGCCGTCCAGCCCGGCCCGCTCGGCCATCTCGCCGAGATGGGGAACGAACGCGTCGCACAACCACGTGTTGGCACCGTCCGCGGCATATTCAGCTCTGCAGCGCGCCTCGAAGGCGTCGGAGTCCAGCCGTCCCCCCGCCGCTGCAAGTGCTGTGTAGCCCCCGTAGGAGTGGCCGATCACGGCCAGTCGGTCTCGATCGATCAGTCCGTCGAAGGCGCCTCCCGATCCGACACGGTCGGCGATGTACGCGAGCACGGCGCGAATGTCGCGCGGACGGGTGACGGTCGATCGCCAGATCACCGACGGGTTCAACTCCTCCTCGTGCTCAGGGGAGATCACGACCAGACCGTGAGAGGCCAGGTGCTCCGCCAGCCAGGCATAGGCGGTGCTACCGATGGCGTAGCCCGGCGAGAGCACCACGACCGGGTACGGGCCGGATGCGAGCTCGTAGGGAGCGTTCCGGGCCGCCTGTCCAGCGTGCGTTGCGATCGCAAGCGTGCCCAGCGGCGAGAACAGCTTGAGCTCGTAGGCGTACGTCGTGCGCGCCTCGCGATCGCCGGCGGCCGGGTACCACAGGGTGGCCGGCAGGCTGCGTTCCTCGTCGATGACGAGGTTGCGCGTTCCGACCGGGTGCGGGCCGCGCTCGCTGTAGGGTGCCGCGTCCAGGTGCAGTCCGGTGGGCGTTGCCGCCGCATCCCCCTGCACCATCGCGAGTGCGAACGGGCCCAGTCGCACCGCGAGCGCCACCACGACGACAACGGCCATGGCCGCCACGAGCAACACCGTGCGGAAGCGGGATCGCGGCCGACCTCTTCCGCGGGACGTCGCCGCGGGCACGTCCCGACCTGGCCCGCGGTCACCCACCGCAGTCGTCATTTCGTCGGTGGATCTCATCGCCTCGCAACGACGTCGTGCACCTGCCTCGCCGCTAGCGCCGCGCTCGATGCTCGTTCGTACGGCCGGCGGGGCGGCGAAGCAGGACGAGCCCGGCCCAGACGAACCAGACGATCAGTCCCAGCCCGAAGACCGCTCCGACGACCTCGAGCGCGGGCACGATCGTGGCGATGCCGGCGGCGCCGGCGGCGATGCCGAGGTAGATCAGCCCTCTCGGCAGCGCGGCGCGCTGTAGCGCGGCCCAGCTAACGAGCAGCACCCAGAGGCCGCCGACGATCTCGTTCCCCCCACCGAGGCCGTTCTGCACCGCGTCGAGCGCCGACCAGACTGCCTCGGCCTGGACCGCATCGCTCTTCTGGAGGTCGGCGACGGTGCCGAGGCCGATGTTGCCGATCATGCCGGCAGCGATCACGAGCCCGGCCCAGACGATCCCGAAGGCCGCAGCGGCCGGCGCCAGCACGGGGGCGCCGTCCCGGACGCGCTCGAGGAGGGCGAGAACGAGCGGGACGAGCACGACCCCGAAAACGATGAAGATGACGGCGTTCCAGAGGTAGAGCACCGCCTCGTTGTCCCCGACGAAGGCGACCGACTCGGCCGGCGTCGGGTCGCCTGTCGTGTAGTCCGAGAGCACGGTCGCGAACAGGACGAAGCCGAATACGAACGTCGCGGCCGCGACCAGCGCGGCGACTCCCCCCAGCTTCTCTCGCTCGATCGTTCTCATCGGCGTTCCCCCGTCCCGTTCGAGACGGTGACGACGGTCTTGCCGCGCGGGCGGCCCTCCCTCAGGTACCGGATGGCCTCCGGCACGTCGGTGAGCGGGAAGGTACGGTCGACGACGGGGGTGACTGCGCCGGCCTCGATCAGCCGGCGCAGCTCCTCGAGATCCTCCTGGCGCTCGCTTGAGATCCACGTGCCGAGCTTCTGGCGCACGAAGGGCGAGAGGACGGTTGCGCGTAGCTGGCGGTCGATGCCTCCGAGCCACTTTCCGCCCCCCTCGCCCCCGACGATCACGAGCGTGCCCTCCGGAGCAAGAGCGCTGCGGAGGTCCGACAGGGAGCGGTTGCCGGCGATATCGAGGATGACGTCGTAGCGCTCGCGCCTGCCGGCCAAGTCCTCGCGCGTGTAGTCGATCACGTGGTCGGCGCCGATCGAGCGCAGCAGCTCGAGCTTTGCGGTGCTGGCGACGCCGGTCACCTCGGCTCCGTGCGCCTTCGCGATCTGGACGGCGAAGGTCCCGACGCCGCCTCCCGCGCCGATCACGAGGACGCGCTGACCGGTCCGCACCTTGCCCTGGTCGCGCACGGCCTGGAGGGCGGCGTAGCCTGAGGTGGGGACGGCGGCGGCCTGCTCGAAGCTGACGTTGGTCGGCTTGGGCGCCAGTCTGCTCTCCGGCGCGCGCGCGTACTCCGCGAAGGAGCCGTCGCAGGTGCCGAACACCTCGTCGCCGGGCCGGAACCGGGTCACGTTCTCGCCGACGGCCTCGACGACGCCGGCGACGTCAAGACCGCGGACGGGGTTCTTCGGCCTGCGGAGCCCGAAGCCCGCGACGCGAACAAGGTACGGCAGTCCCGCCATCAGATGCCAGACGCCCTGGTCGATGCCCGCCGCCCTCACGCGGAGGACGAGCTCGCCGGCAGCGGGCTCGGGCCGGTCGACCTCCCGCAGTTCGAGCACGTCGGGTCGGCCGTAGCGTTCCTGGACGACCGCCTTCACAGTGACTCCGCAGCGGCGGGCGCGGGCGCCAGCGGGTGAGCGGCGCCGTCGGGCTCCTCGCCGCCCAGGTCGAGCCGGAGGGGCAGGTACGTGTCGGTCATCAGGCCCGCGTAGGCGACCAAACGCAGTCCCCAGCGGTTCATGCCCCTGAAGATTTCGCGCGGGTAGCGAGCGGTGAAGAGCAGCATCACGCCTGCGATCAGGACGAGCAGGAAGACGAGCCCTCCGCTGGCGAACCCGCCAGCGGCGAGGAGGGCGACGACCGGTAGTTCGGGACCGCCAGCAGCCACTTCACGAGCCACAGCCAGCCGCCTAGCGGCGGGCCGAGTGTCGCTTCTGCTCGCTCGGGATAGGTCGGTACGGCGTACATGATCACTCTCCTCCGAGTCGGCGCTGCCGCGACAGCCCCGCGGCCATGGCCTTGAGAGTGCCTCTCGTTTCGGGGATGCCCTGAAGGCTTCCCGAGGTGTGAGCCACTCGCCATGGGGGCTGGCCTGTATTTCGCGGAAACGGGAGATCCAGGCTTTGCGAACCCACCGTTGCCGTTCGGCGCCTCGCTGCCGTCAGGGCTCGACGAGACCCTCGCGGATGGCGTACCGCGTCAGGTCGACCCGGTCGTGTATGGCGAGCTTGTCGAGGATGTTCGCGCGGTGGCGCTCGACGGTCTTCGGACTGATCACGAGCACCTCGGCGATCTCCTGTGAGCTGCGCCCCTCGGCGATGAGCTTGACGATCTCTGCCTCGCGCGGAGTGAGCGGTCCGCGCCCCGGCAGTTCTTCGCGCTCGATCGCTTCGAGGTAGCGCCGCATGAGGGTCCGAAGGGTGGTCGGATAGATGAACGGCTCGCCCCGCAGCGCCTTGCGGCACGCCTCGACGATGTCCCGGTCAGCGGCCCGTTTCAGCACGTAGCCCGACGCTCCGACGTTGAGCGCCTCGAAGAAGTACTGCTCCTTGTCGTACATCGAGAGGATCAGGATCCGCAGCTCGGGTCGGCGCTTGGAGATCTCCCGTGCAGCCTGTAGCCCCGTCATGCGAGGCATCGCGATGTCCAGGATGGCGAGGTGGACGTCGTCCGAGAGCGCCCGCTCCACCGCCTCGGCGCCGTCGCCGACCTCGGCAACGACCCTGAGGTCGGGCTCACGCTCCAACACGGCTCGCAGCCCTTCACGGACGACCGCATGGTCGTCTGCGATGAGGACATGGGCGGGAAACGGAATTGACACGATCAGGCGACATCCGTCGGCAGCGGCAACTCGAGCACGACACAGACGCCGGCGCGCTCCCCTGTCTCGATCCTCAGCGTGGCGTCGATGGCGAGCGCTCGTTCGCGCATGCCGCGGACGCCGGCGTCCTCGGCGGCGTCTTCAGCGAAACCGACCCCGTCGTCAGTCACCGAAGCGATGAGGCGCCCGTTCTCGACTACGACTTCGAGGGCGATCTGCCGGGCGCCTGCATGACGAGCCGCGTTCGTCAGCGCCTCCTGCACGACGCGATAGATCGCAAGCTCGGCGTCCGAAGCGACGGCCGGCAGCACCGCAGGCAGGGACGAGCGGACGCGCATCTGCGGCGTCAGCTCCTCCAGCGTTTCGACCAGTGCTTCCAGAGCGCGCAGCAAACCCAAGTCATCCAGGATCCCCGGTCGCAACTGCCAGGCGAGCTGTCCGACTTCGTCCAGCGTCGATCTCGCGTCCTCCTGGATCGCTCTCACGCGTTGACGAAGCTCGGGCGGCGCGTCCGGGACGAGATTCCCGAGTTGGAAGAGCATCCCGGTAAGACGCTGACCGATCTCGTCGTGGAGCTCTTGCGCAATCCGATGCCGCTCGTCCTCCAAGGCAGCGAGGGTTCGCTGGCTGCTCTCGCGCCGCTCCTGCTCGAGGCGCTCGAGCATCTGGTTGGCCCCGGCGACGACCGCGCGCGTCTCCGGACCACCGATTGCCGGAAGGCGTTCGCGCGGCCGCAGGAGATCCACGCTCTCCATCCGGGCCACGGTCTGTGCGAGACCGCCGAAGCTGATCCTCAGCACGAGGGCGTTGGCGACCACGACGAGGGCGACGCCCACGATGAGCACGCTCGCCTCCGCTAGCTGGATGGGATATCCGACCGTTGTCGGCGTGAGAACCAGCGCAAGCGTCGCGCCTGTCACGATCGCACCGTTGATTGCGATCACGCGGGCATAAAGCGACGTCCGCCGGGGGCGGCTGGAGAGGCGCTCCACCGCCCCGGCGAAGCGGCCTCCGCGGCCGACGCCGGCTTCGACCGGATCAGCCACGCCTAACGAGTAGCCGGCCGACTCGACGAGTGCTTCCATCCAGGAAGCGCAGCAGTCGAGCACTAAGTACGCAATGCACGGAGGACCCCATCATCACACCATTCTCGCTCTCGGCAGACGCTGGCCACGACCCGAGACGGATTGACCGACCTCCTGTCGTTATCAGTTTCGGCAACGGGCGCATCCCCGACCTGATCGAGACTGCCGCAGAGGACGAGCAGCACGAGCGCCCTCCGGCTCGACTGACTCGCTGCGGTGCACAGGACGCCGGCTGCGCCATGAGGTCCCAGTTGGAGCTCGACCGCCGTCGCCCTCCCCAAACGCGCTAGAGCGGGACGGCAACAGCTCGCCGGCCAAGAGTGCTCCCAATGTGGCAAGGGATACCTTTCGACGCACGTCGAACTTCTTCGGCCGAGATCAACAACGCGTGAAGTCCAGCATGGGCGACCCGGCAGCGCGGCTCACCCCGCGTGCTTGGGCAGTACCTATGCCCGTGCTCGTCACTCGGCGATGGAGGCTCTAGATCAGCTGTCGCCACCGCGTGATCACGCGAGCGGTTCGGCACCTAACAACACGAAAGCCCCGCAAACGCGGGGCTTGTCGCTGATCGGGGAGACAGGATTTGAACCTGCGACCGCCCGGCCCCCAGCCGGGTGCGCTACCAGACTGCGCCACTCCCCGTGGCTCCTACGAACAGAGCGGGCGACGGGAATCGAACCCGCCCTAGAAGCTTGGAAGGCTTCTGTGCAACCACAACACTTCGCCCGCCAGCTCGTGGCCAATCCTACCGCGCTCGGGCGAGCCCCCGCACGAACCCCGTAACGCGCAGCGCGCACAACGGACTGACGGCCACCGCGCCCCCCAAGCGGGCGCCCCGAGCCCAGGAGGGCAGGCTGATGTCCGACACGATGGCACCTCCGAGCACGACGCCGACGCTCGACGAGTTGCGCGCCCAGGTCAGGGGACCCGTGGCAGGCCCGCGCGACGCCGACCCGGCGCGCCCGGCCTTCAACGCCATGCACACCAGCTCCCCCGACGTCACGGTCCGCGCGGCGGGCACGTCGGACGTCGTCGCCGCGGTGCAGCATGCCCGCCGACACAACCTCCTCGTCGCGATCCGCGGCGGCGGGCACTCGATCGCCGGCCTGTCCTCGCCGGCCGACGGCATGCTCATCGATCTCGCCGACATGCGCGGCGTCCACGTGGATCCGCTGACCAACCGGGCGGTCGTCCAGGGCGGCGCGGTCTGGGCGGACATCGACCGCGAGACGCAGGCGTTCGGCCTGGTGGCGCCCGGCGGCGTCGTCTCGGACACCGGCGTCGCGGGCCTGACGCTCGGCGGCGGCTACGGCTGGGTGCGCCGCGCGCACGGCCTGTCCGTCGACCAGCTGGTCGAGGCGCAGGTCGTGACGGCGGACGGGAGCGTGGTCACGACCAACGAGAACGAGCACCCCGACCTCTTCTGGGCCATCCGGGGCGGCGGCGGCAACTTCGGCGTCGTGACCTCCTTCACGTTCGCCCTGCACCCGCTCGGCCCGCTCGTCGGCTTCTCCGCGACCTTCTACCCCGCCGAGGAGTACGCGCAGGTCCTGCGCGGCTGGCGCGACTACGCGGAGACGGCGCCGGACGAGGTCTCCTCGCTCGTGGTGACGTTCACGTTCCCCGCCGACCCGCACATGCCCCCGCAGCTGCACGACCGCAAGGTCGCGATCGTCGGCGCCGTCCACAGCGGCCCCGACCCCGAGCAAGGCCTCGCCGTGACCGCACCGCTGCGACAGCTCGGCACCGTTCTCGCCGACCTCTCCGGCCCGGCGCCCTTCACCGCGGTGCAGTCGGGCTTCGACGGCCTGTTCCCCCGCGGCCGCCTGCGCGCCTTCTGGAAGTCGCAGTACCTCGACGACATGAGCGACGCCACGATCGACACGCTCGACGCGCTGGCACGCGAGCGCCCCGCGCCGCTGGCCATGGTCGAGGTGATGCAGATGGGCGGCGCGATCGCCACCGTCGACCCCGAGGCAACGGCGTTCGCCCAGCGCACCGCGCCGTTCCTCGCCGCGGTCGACATCAACTGGAGCGACCCGGCCGACGACACACCGAACATCGCCTGGGTCCGCAACGCCTGGGACCGCCTCCGCCATCACGGCAGTGGCGAGGTCTACCTCAACTTCAGCGGCCGCGACGGCGCGTCGCCGGACGTGGGGGCGGACACGGCGCTGGGCCGCAACCTCGCCCGGCTGCGCCGCGTGAAGGCGACCTACGACCCCGACAACGTGTTCCGCCTCAACCACAACATCGCGCCGGCCGCCTGAGGTAGCGTCGCGCTCTGGCACCCGACGAGACCGAGCTGCTCGGACGGCTGCGATCCGGGGACGAGCCCGCGTTCGCCGAGTTGGTCGCGCGCCACGACGGGGCGCTGCGCTTCGTCGCGCGGTCCTTCGTGCGCACCGAGGCGGTGGCCGAGGAGGTCGTCCAGGACACGTGGCTCGCCGTGATCCGCGGCCTGGATGCCTTCGAGGGACGCTCCTCGCTGCAGACGTGGATCTTCCACATCCTCGCGAACCGCGCACGCAGCCGCGCGGTCCGCGAGGCGCGGACGATCCCGTTCTCCACCCTGGCCGCGGACGCCGCCGGTGAGGGGCCGACGGTCGACCCCTCCCGCTTCGGCGCCGACGACATGTGGGCCGCGCCCCCACGTCGTCTCGCGACCGACCCGGAGCACCGGCTCCTGACCCAGGAGCTGCGCGGTCAGCTGCTCAACGCGGTCGAGGCGCTGCCGGACGCGCAGCGCACGGTCATGACCCTGCGCGACCTCGCGGGCCTACCCTCCGAGGAGGTGTGTGAGCTGCTCGACCTGACCCCCGGCAACCAGCGCGTGCTCCTGCACCGGGCGCGCGCACGCGTGCGCGCGACCTTGGAGCCGATCGTGGGAGACGCGGCCTGATGCGCCTGCGCCGCCCATGGCGCCGCGAGAACCCGCTCGCCTGCCGCGAGTTCGTGGAGCTGGTCACCGACTACCTCGAGGACGCGCTGCCGCCCGACCAGCGGACCCGCTTCGAGACGCATCTGGCGGGGTGCGACGGCTGCACCGGCTACCTCGACGACATCCACAAGATCGCTGCGACGCTGCCGGAGACCGAGATCCCGGCCGCCGATCCCGCAACGCAGGCGACGCTGCTGAAGGCGTTCCGCGAGCTGCGCGAGGAGGGCTAGTTCGCCGGGCGGATCGCCCCGAGCACCCGGCGGAACACGGCGAGGGCCGGCCGCGCCTTGTCGTCGGGCCCGACGAACGCCGAGTCCCACGTGTCGCGGTTGCTCGACGAGTCCCAGTGGTACGCGTAGACGCGCGCCATGCGCTTGTCGAGCCGCGCGAGCTTGTCGAAGATGAAGCGGGTCACCTGCGCTGCGTGGGCCTTGCCCTGCGGCAGCTTGATGAGCGTCCGGTTGCGCCGCGCGACCAGGCCACCGACCTCGGTGATCCAGATCTCGCCCTTCGTGGCCTGCAGCAACCGCTTGGTGCGCTCGACCTGGAAGCGGTTGGCGGTCACGTAGTTGTGCAGGCCCCAGTACTTGGGCTGGATGCGGTTGACCTTCTGGAAGCGCTTCACCCACGTGACCATGCTCGGGAGGTCGAGCAGATCGGCCGCGAGGACCTTCGAGGTCGGGAACGTGCGCTTGAGGGTCCGGTAGTAGCTGCCGACGAGCTTGGGGTTGTTCGCGGGACCCTCGCCGGGGAGGTTGACCTCGTTCCACGTCGAGAACGCGCGCACCCACGGCCACTTGCGCTTGAAGGCGCGGACCTCGCGCTCGTACTGCTGGGCGGTCGGCTGGACGCGCCGGCGGCCGGGGCGCGCGGAGCGGGCGAAGGTGATGAGCGGCTCGACGTGCGCCGTTCGGGCCGCCTGCAGCCAGTCGTCGAGGTCCTTGGTCAGCCGCGGGTCGCGCGTGACGTCCCAGCTCACCGAGCGCCGCGCGTACTTGACGCCGAGGCCGAGGAACCGGTCGTCCTCGAACATGTCCTTCTTCTGGTCGGCGACGCCGACCTTCGTGTGCAGCTTCCCGGTGACCGGGTGCAGCCGCGTGTCCGCGTCGGCGCGGTCGGCGATCGCGAGGAACGCCGGCGCGAGGGTGCCGAGTGCGAGGACGACGAAGACGATGAGCCTGAGGGGGGAGCTCACAGGCAGCCTGTATCGGCGGGCGGACCCTCGGACTTGAGCCCTCCCGATGGACCGGCGCACCGCTCAGTCGAGGGGGCCATAGTGGTCGAGACGTGCGGGTTGCCACGAATTGGCGCCCGCCGAGGAGCGCGTCGTCGGGCGCGCTCGCCGCCGCATCTCCCGTAGGAGTCACTGTGCAAGACGTTTCGCAGGCCTGGTCGAAGATCATCGCCAAGGCGTGGTCGGACGACGCCTTCATGACGCAGCTCAAGAACGAGCCAAAGCCCATCATGGACTCGTACGGCATCACCGAGCTCGACGCCTTCCACGTGCAGGTCGTCGAGGACCCCAACGCCCAGATGGGTGACTGGCACATCCAGGGGCACGGCACCAACGCGACCTACACGGTCGCGATCCCGCCGAAGCCCAGCGGCGAGCTCAGCGACTCAGAGCTCGAGACCGTCGCAGGTGGCTGCTCCGCATGCTGCTGCTGCACCGGTGCAGCCAGCGACGAGATCCTCTGACCACCCCGGCAGTTCAACCGCTGTGACGCGATGACGCAGACCAAGGTCATCGTCCAGGTCTATCCGTCGGCGGGCGATCCGGTCGCTGACCCCGCCCGCCGGCCGATCGGACGCAACCGCGACGTCTTCCAGGAGCTGCTGGCGAGCCTTGACGTGCTCGCCGCCCGGCTCGACGAGCTGGGCTACTGGGGGCTGTCGCACACCGAGCATCACTTCCACTCGGAGGGCATCGAGCTCTCCCCAGACCCGGGGCTCTACAACCTCCATCTGGGGCGCAAGACCACGCGCCTGCGCCACGGGCAGCTCGGCTTCGTGCTGCCCGCCCACGACCCGATCCGACTGGCCGAGCGGTGCGCGATGATCGACCACATGCTGGAGGGTCGCTTCTTCGTGGGGCTGGCCCGCGGCTACCAGCACCGCTGGGTCGACGTGCTCGGCCAGCACATGGGCGCGGAGACCTCGTCGCGCTCCGACCGCGATGCGGACGCGCGCAACCGCCGCCTGTTCAGCGAGCACTTCCGCGTGATGAAGGCGGCGTGGACCGACGACCTCCTCCAGTACAAGGGCCCGCACTACGAGGTGCCGTACCCGTACGACACCGGGATCGAGGACTGGCCGCCCGCGGAGTTCACCCGCCGCCACGGCACACCGGGCGAGGTCGACGAGAACGGGACGGTGGTCGGCGTGAGCGTCGTTCCCGCTCCCTACCAACGGCCACACCCGCCGCTCTTCCAGGCGAACTCCACGAGCGCGAGGACCGTCGACTGGGCGGCACGCAACGGCGTGATCCCGACGATGCTCACCACGCCCGACGCGCGCGCGTTCGAGCTGGCGCGCGGCTATCGCGAGGTAGCTGCGAGCGTGGGTCGCGACCTGGCGCCCGGTGAGAGCACGGGGCTCGTGCGCAGCATCCAGATCTGCAAGAGCCGCAGCCAGCTGGCCGACATGACCGAGCGGATGAACCGGGCGATCTGGACCGATTGGTACCAGACGTTCGGCTTCCTCGAGAACTTCCGACGCCCCGGCGAGACGGGGCCCGTGCCCGCGCCCGGCGAGTCCGTCGGCGAGCGCCTCGTCAGCTCCGACATGATCATCGGCGGCGTCCTCGATGACGTGAAGCGCCGCATCGAGACGATCGTCGACGCCGGCACCGAGTACCTCGTCTGGCACCTGCCGTGGGGCCTGGTCGACGACGACACCCTGCTCGAGCAGGTCGACCTGTTCGCCACCGAGATCATGCCCGAGTTCGACCTCGTCGATCGCCCGGTGGTCCTCCGGTGAGCCCGCAGCGACGTGACACGATGGCCGCCGAGCGGCTGCGGTTCGCGCCGCGCTTCGCGGTGGAGCGGGTCGCCGGGGTCGGGGTGTTCCTCGTCTCCGAGGACGGCGCGTCCGTGCTGAGCCAGCCGGTGCACCTCGCGCTGGCGCCGCTGCTCGACTGCCGGCGCACGGCCGACGAGGCGGTCGATGCGCTCGACGGCAGCTTCTCGGCGCTCGAGGTCTACCACGCGATCGAGACCATGACCGCGAAGGGGTACGTCGTGCGCGCCGGCCCCGAGCCCGCGCCGGAGGAGGCGCTCGCCTACTGGGGGCTGGCCGGCATCGAGGAGGTCACGGCGGTCGAGCGACTCGAGACGATGACGGTCGACCCGGTCGCGCTCGACGGTATCTCGCACGACGCGCTCACGCAGGCACTCGGCGCCGCGGGGCTGTCACTCGCCCATCCGCCCGCGGCGGACCTCACCCTGGTGGCAGTGGCGGACTACCTCACGCCCGCCCTCGCCGACATCGACGAGCGCCATCGCGCGGACGGTCGACCGTGGATGCTGGTGCGGCCGGTCGGCGCGACGTTCTGGCTCGGCCCGCTGTTCGTCCCGGGCGAGACCGCGTGCTGGCACTGCCTGGCGCAGCGCGTGGAGGGCAACCGCGCCGTCGAGACGTTCCTGGCCGGCCGACGCGACACGCAGGTGGGCCGAGGTGGCCGAGCGGAAGACCCGGCTGTGATCACCGCGGCGCTGGCGCTGGCCGCCCAGCAGGTCCGCAACGTCGTGGCCGGCATCGCCGACGCGCCGCTACGCGACACGGTCGTCACCGTCGACTCCCGCACGCTCACCGCCGTGCGCCATCCGGTCGTGCGCCGCCCGCAGTGCGCGGCATGCGGCGACCCCGGGCTCGTGACGCGCCGGGGGCTCCAGACCCCCGTTCTGCGCACCCGCGCCTCCGTCAGCCCAGACCTGCATCGGGCCGAGAGCATCGACGCCACCCTGCAGCGCATGAGCCGGCACGTCAGCCCGGTCACCGGTGCTGTGCGCTCCGTGGACCGCGTGTTCGACGACCAGGAGGGCGTGCTGCACGCGTACACCGCGGGACACAACTTCGCGGTCCAGTACGACGGGCTCGCGTTCCTGCGCCGCAGCCTGCGCATGCGCTCGGGCGGCAAGGGCCGGACCGAGACCGAGGCGCGGGTCGGCGCGATCTGCGAGGCACTGGAGCGCTACTGCGGCGTGTACCGCGGCGACGAGCCGTCCGTGCGCGGCAGCTACGCGGAGCTCGCCGCCGAGGCGATCCACCCCAACGCGGTGACGGGCTACAGCGATCGCCAGTACGCGGACCGACAGGCGCTCAACGAGGCCAGTCGGCGCCACACGTCCGCCTCCCAGCTCGTGACCCGCCCGCTGGATCCCGACGCGCACGTGGACTGGACGCCCGTCTGGTCGCCGGTCGACGGCAGCCGCCGGCTGCTCCCGACGGGCATGTGCTACTTCAACCACGCCAGCTACCACGGCTACCGCAGCGCCGGCGAGCTGTTCTTCCTGGCGGACTCCAACGGGCATGCCGCCGGCACCTCGTTCGAGGACGCCGCGCTGCAAGGTCTGCTCGAGCTGATCGAGCGCGACGCGGTCGGCATCTGGTGGTACAACCGCCTCCAGCGGCCGCAGATCGACCTGACCACGATGGACGATCCGTACGTCGCGCAGCTCGTCGATCGTCTCGACCGGCTCGGTCGCGACGTCTGGGTCATCGACCTGACGAACGACATCGGTGTGCCGGTGGCGTGCGCGGTGAGCCGGAGGCGCGGCGAGGACGAGGAGCTGGTGTTCGGCTTCGGCGCGCATCTCGACCCGGAGGCCGCGGTGAACCGCGCGCTGGTCGAGCTGGTGCAGTTCCTGGCGAGCTTCGAGCGCTGGGGCGACGACCGCGAGAACCGCTACGTCGCGTTCGACGAGGCGGCGACGAGCTGGTGGACGACCGCGCGCCTGGAGGAGCAGTCCTACCTGGCGCCCGCGCCCGGCCCTCCGCGCGTGCTCGGCGACCTGCCGGCCCGATGCGACCCCGACCTCCTCGTCGAGCTGACGACGTGCATCGACGCCGTAGGCGCCGTGGGCTCCTCGGTCTACCTGCTCGACCAGACCCGGCCCGACATCGGGCTGCCCGTGGTCAAGGCGATCGCGCCGGGCCTGCGCCACATGTGGTCGCGGCTCGGTCCTGGCCGCCTGTACGACGTTCCGGTGCAGCTCGGGTGGCTGGACCGGCCGACGCCCGAAGCGGACCTCAACCGCTGGGCGGTGTTCTTCTGAGCGACCGCCGAGTACGGCTCGGCTGGCGCCCCGAGTTCACCCCCACCCAGGACGGCGACGTCGTCGTGATCGGCGACGGCCGGCGGGCCGCGCGGGTCGGCGCCGGGACCCCGTGGCGGCGAACGTTGATCACGCGCCTCACCGAGCCCGACGGCGTGCCGCTGGCGCAGTTGCTCTCCGAGACCGCTGAGACCGCGAACGGAGACGGCCCCATGGTCGAGATCGAGGCGCGCGCGCTGCTGCACAGGCTGGCCGTCCGCGGGTTGCTCGGGGCGCGGCTCGTCGACGCCGAGGGCGTCGCGGCCACGATCGGCTCCCCCACGCTGCCCGACGAGCCGGTCGGCGACACCGGCGCCGCGACGTTGAGCGGCGACGTCTTCCTGCGCCGCGACGCCGGCCTGGTCCTCGAATCCGCCTCCGACCCCGCGCGTCGCGACCCGGTCAGCGCCCGCTTCGCGGCGGCGCTCCTCGACGACGCCGAGCTTCCGGCGGGGTGGCGCGCGGTGCTGCTCCAGGCCGGCATCCTCACGGTCCCGAACGACGGCGAGGCTCGCTGGGAGTTCCACGACCGCCTGTTTCACACGCGCAGCCGGATGTGGGCTGGCGATCCACGGCCCTACGGGGTGACGATGCGCCTGCGCGACCGGATGGAGCCGCTGCCGGCGCAAGAGATCCCCGACGGCGCCGGGCCGGCGATCGCCCTGCCGACCGGCGTCGTGACCCGCGCCGAACCATCGCTCGCGGCGGTCTGCGAGGCGCGACGCTCGCGGCGCGCCGCCGGCGCGCCGCTCACCATCGAGGACCTCGGCGCGCTCCTGCATCGCGTCGCGCGGGTTCGCGGGGTCCGCCCCGCGTCGGCGGGGGACGAGCTCGATCGCCCGGTGCCGAGCGCGGGCGCCCTCGGCGCCGTCGACGTCTACCCGCTGATCGCCGACTGCGAGGGGCTGGAAGCCGGGCTCCATCACTACGACGGACAGGCGCACGCGGTGCGCGCGATCCCCGGCCGACCGGAGCATCTCGAAGCGATCCTCGAGAACGCGCGGCAGACCGCCGGACTCGCGAGCGATGCGCCCGTCCAGGCGCTTCTCGTCCTCGTCGCCCGCTTCGGGCGACTGCAGTTCAAGTACAGCGGCATGGCATACGCGGCGGTGCTCAAGGACGTCGGCGTCCTCTACGAGGCACTCGCGCTGACGACCACCGGCCTCGGGCTCGGCGGGTCCCCACTCGGCGGCGGTGACGCACTCGCGTTCGCCCAGGCGAGCGGGATCGACCCGTGGGTCGCCGGCAGTGTCGGGGAGTTCCTGCTCGCCGGAAAGGTTGCGGCCCATGTCGACATCAGCACCGCCTGAACGCGCAGGCGGACTGGTCTCACCTGACCAGCTCGACCGGCTGCTCACGCTCGTGCGTCCTCGCGTGTGGGTCGTGCTGGCGGCGCTCATCGTGCTGGTGGGGCTCATCGTGGTCTGGGGCTTCGCCGCGACCGTTCGTGTGACGGCGCCCGCCGGCGGCGTCGTGCAGCGCGGCGCGGGTCTGCGGCTGGTGGAGGCGCCGGCCGAGGGCCGCGTCGTCTCGATCGGCCCCAAGCTGGGCGGGAAGGTGAGCGCGGGCGACACGCTCGTGACCCTCGCGGGCGACGGAGGTGTGCGCACCGTCGTCACGGCGCCGTTCGACGCCACCGTCGTCGACGAGACCGTCAACGGGTCCTCATACGTGGCGGCGGGAGACCAGCTCGTGGCCCTCGAGCCCGCAGACGGAGCGCTGTACGCGGTGCTCGCCGTCGCCGCCGATCGACGGTCGGACCTGCGCATCGGACAGGCGGTCGAGGTCCGGCCCGACGGGCAGGACTCCTCGCTCGGCTACATCAAGGGCCAGCTCGAGCAGGTCGACCCCTATCCGGCGGACGCCGGCGATCTCCTGGCCGCCTTCGGCTCGCAGTCGCTCGTGGACGCGGTGGCCGGTGACGGCCCCGTGTACCTCGCGCAGGTGCGGCTGAAGACCGATCCGGGGACCGCGAGCGGGCTGGACTGGTCCTCCCGCACGAGCGGCGACGTGCCGGTCGACGTCGGACAGCCTCTGGAGGCGACGGTCGTCGTCACCGAGGAGTCGCCCGTGGACCGCGTCTTCCCGTGACGCAGCGGATCCCCGTCGTCCTGCAGATGGAGGCCTCCGAGTGCGGGGCCGCGTCGCTGGCGATGATCCTCGCCGCGCACGGCCGGTACGTCCCGCTGGAGGTGCTGCGCGTGGAGTGCGGCGTCTCGCGCGACGGTGCCAACGCGGCCGCCGTCATGCGCGCGGCCCGCGGCTATGGGCTCGACGCGCACGGGTTCCACAAGTCCGTGCAGGACCTGCGCGCTCTGCAGCTGCCGCTGATCGCCTTCTGGCAGGGCACGCACTTCCTCGTCGTGACGCGCTTCGACGGCGACACCGTGCACGTCAACGACCCTGCGGTCGGACGGCGGCGGATCCCGGTCCACGAGTTCGCCGACAGCTACGCCGGCATCGCGCTGACGTTCGCGGTGACGCCGGCGTTCGAGGCCGGCGGCCGGCAGTCGAGCTTCCGCAGCTCGCTCGTGCGGATCCTCGACGGCTCGCGGGTCGGCCTCGCGGCCGCTGTCGCTGCGGGCGTCGCGCTCGCCATCCCCACGATCCTCGTCGCCATCTTCTCCCAGCTGTTCGTCGACGAGGTGCTGGTCGCCGACGAGCCCGCCTCCGTCTGGCCACTGCTGGCCGCGATGTCGTTCGTCCTCGTGCTGCTCGTCGGACTGACGTACGTGCAGCAGCTGCTCCTCGCGCGGCTGCAGATCGCGCTGACGCTGCGCACGTCGAGCCGCTTCCTGTGGCACCTGCTGCGCCTGCCCAGCGAGTTCTTCGCGCAGCGGTTCGTCGGCGGCCTCGTGACCCGGCTGCAGCTCAACGACGACATCGCGCAGCTGCTCTCCGGCCAGCTCGCCACCGCGGCGATCGGCCTCGTCACGCTCGTCTTCTACGTGATCGTCATGGCCTCCTACAGCGTGGTGCTCACGGGCATCGTGATCGTCGTCGCGCTCGTGAACCTCGTCGTGCTGCAGATCGTGGCACGACGTCGCGTCGATGCGAACAACCTGCTCCAGCACGAGCAGATCCGCTTGGACGGCGTCGCGTTCGGTGGGCTCGGGATCATCGAGACGATCAAGGCCAGCGGCGCAGAGGACGACGAGTTCGCCCGCTGGGCGGGGCACCAGACGAAGGCGGTCAACGCGGGTCAGGCGATGGGCGGCCTCACGTCGTTCCTGACCATCACCCCGCCCACGCTCGCGGCCATCAACAGCGCGATCGTGCTCATCGGCGGGGCGGTGCTCGTCACCGACGGCGAGCTGACGATCGGCGCGCTCGTCGCGTTCACCGCGTTGATGGCGTCGTTCCTGCTGCCGATCTCGAACTTCGTCACGCTGGCGTCGCAGCTGCAGACGGCGCGCGCCAACCTCGCGCAGGTGCAGGACGTGCTCGACTACGAGATCGACCCCCGGCTCGCGGACGTCGTCACCACCGTCACCGACGATGCCAGGCCGCCCCGGCGACTCGAGGGCTTCGTCGAGCTGCGCGACATCACGTTCGGCTACTCGCCCAACCAGCCCCCGCTGCTCGAGAACTTCTCGCTGCGCCTGACCCCGGGCTCCCGGGTCGCGCTCGTCGGCTCGACCGGCAGCGGCAAGTCGACGGTCGGCAAGCTCCTCCTCGGCCTCTACGAGCCGTGGGAGGGCGAGGTGCTGCTCGACGGGGTGCAGCGCGAGGCGCTCCCGCGCGAGGTCGTCACGGGCTCGGTGGCGGCCGTCGACCAGGACATCTACCTGTTCGCGGGCACCGTGCGGGAGAACCTGACGCTCTGGGACGACTCGGCCGATCCGCAGGCTGTCGATCGCGCGATCGACGACGCGTGCATCAAGCGCGTGATCCTGCAGCGCGCCGGAGCGCTGGAGGGCGCCGTCGCAGAGGACGGTCGTGACTTCAGCGGCGGCGAGCGCCAGCGGCTGGAGATCGCCCGTGCGCTCGCACTCGAGCCGTCCGTCCTCGTGCTCGACGAGGCGACGAGCGCGCTCGACACCGAGACCGAGCTGGCGATCGACCGCAACCTCCGCCGGCGCGGGTGCACCTGCGTGATCATCGCCCACCGGCTGAGCACGATCCGAGACTGTGACGAGATCGTGGTGCTCGACCACGGCAAGGTCGCCGAGCGCGGGACCCACGACGATCTGCTCGCCGCCGACGGACGGTACGCCGAGCTCGTGGGGTCGCTGTGAGCGAGCTGCTGGCCACGACGCCGCTGACCGCCTACGACGCGAGCCGGCCGTTCGCGCTCGACGCGTCGGACACGGCGCGGCTCGTCGAGGCGGGCGCGCTGAACGTGTTCCTCCAGGCGGGGACGCTCGCCGACCCGGCGGGGCGGCGGCACCTGCTGTGCCGGATCGAGCGCGGAGCGTTCGTACCGCCGGTCGCCCCTGCTGACGCGCCAGGAGGCCACACCGTCGTCGCGGTGGGTGAGCCGGGGACGCAGTTGCGGGAACGGCCGCTCGGCGAGCTGATCGGCACCGACGAGGTGTCGCCGGCGGCGCTGTCGGCGTGGGTCACGTCGCTCGGAGGGACCGACGACGGGACGTTCGCCGGCGGCCTGACGTTCGATGCGGTAACGGTGCTCGGCGCCGCGCATCGCGCACTGCTCGGCGCGGCCCGCGACTCCATCGATGCCGGCACCCGGCAGTCCGACGCGGTGCTGGCCTCGCAGCCGGCGCGCGACGCCGCCGCACTCGCGGCGTCCGTGACGCGGATCGCCGCCGCGCTCGGCGACAGGGTCGAGACCCCCGTCCGGGTCCGCGAGGACCACTTCGATCAGCTGCTCGCGGCGTGCAGCCGGATCGGGTCCTACCTCGGAGTGCAGTTCATCCACCCGCCGGCCTCCTATCGCAACGGCGCCGATCCGGTCGCCGCGATCGCGATGGCCGCGGGGGTGCGTCACCGCCGTGTCGCGCTGCAGGACGGTTGGCAGCGCCGCCTCTCGACGCCGGTCCTGGCGTTCCGGGCCGTGGGAGACACGCCGGTGGCGATCCTGCCGCGAGCGAGAGGCCGCGTCCTCGCCTACGACCCCGCCGACGACCGCGAGCTCCCCGTCGACGCCGCGTTCCTGGCCACGCTGGGGCCGAACGCCTTCGAGTTCTTCACGCCGCTCCCCGCCCGCCCGCTCGGGCTGCGCGACCTGCTTGCGATCGGCCTGCGCCACCAGCGGAGCACGCTGGGGGTGCTGGCCGCGGCAGGCCTGCTCGGCGGCCTGCTGGCGCTCGCCCTGCCGCTCGCGATGCAGGCCGTGATCAACGAGTTCATCCCCGACGACAACCAACCCGCGATCTGGTGGACCGCCGCGTTCCTGTTCGCCGCCGCGGTGTCGGGTGCGTTCCTGGCCTACGCGCGCTCGATCGCGGTGGTCCGCCTGTCGGGCAATCTCGACGGTGTGCTCCAGGCCGGCGTCTGGGACCGGTTGCTGGGACTGCCGACGTCGTTTCACACGTCGTACGCGACCGGCGACCTCACCTCGCGCGCGTTCGGCGTGAACGCGATCAACACGATCCTGTCCAACGCCACCGTCTCCGCGGTCCTCAGCACGACGTTCGCGGCGTTCAGCCTGGCGCTGCTCGTCGTCTACAGCCCGCTGCTGGCCGCCTTCGCCCTCGCCGGGCTGATCGCGATGTCGGTGGTCCTCGCCTGGCTGAGCTTCCGACAGGTCAGCCACCAACGCACGATGTTCCTCACCAAGGGACGCATCTTCGGACAGCTGTTCGGCCTCCTGCAGGGTCTGGACAAGGTCCGCACCGCGGGTCGCGAGATCCCGGCGTTCTCCCGGTGGGCGGAGCTCTTCGCCCGCCAGCAGCGCGCCAGCTACCGCAGCGAGACCATCTCCGCCGGGCTGGCGACGGCGATCGCCGCCACCCCGCTCCTGCTGTCGATGCTGCTGTTCGCCGTCGTCGCCACGGTCATGCAGGCCGACATGTCGACGGGCACGTTCGTCGCCTTCGCAGCGGCCCTCGCGCAGTTCACGACCGCTGCCACGCAGCTGAGCTTCGCCCTCGTCGCGTCGATCACCGTGATCCCGCTCGCCGAGCGCCTCAAGCCGATACTCGAGGCGGTGCCCGAGCGCTCGGACGCGGGCGGCGACCCCGGGCTGCTGGCCGGTCGCATCCAGGTGGAGAACGTCGTCTTCGGCTACGGCGCGGAGGCGCAGCCGACCCTTCGGGGGGTCACCCTCGACATCGCGCCGGGACAGGTCGTCGCCATCGTCGGGCCGTCGGGATCGGGCAAGTCGACCCTCCTGCGCCTGCTCCTCGGGTTCGAGACGCCCGACCACGGCAGCGTCTTGTACGACGATCGCAACCTCGCGTCGCTGAACCCGCGGATGGTCCGCCGCCAGCTCGGAGTCGTCCTGCAGAACACGAAGCCGATGCCCGGGTCGCTGCTGAGCAACATCGTCGGCAACTCCTCGCTGACTGAGGACGACGCGTGGTGGGCCTGCGAGGCGGCGGGCATCGCCGACGACATCCGCCGGATGCCGATGGGCCTGCACACGAGCGTCGGCGAGAACGGCGTGACGTTCTCCGGCGGCCAGGTGCAGCGGCTCATGCTGGCGCGGGCCATCGTCCACCGCCCGCGCATCCTGTTCCTCGACGAGGCCACGAGCGCGCTGGACAACCAGACGCAGCGAGACGTCATGCGGGCGGTGGCGGATCTCGACGCGACCCGCGTCATCATCGCCCACCGGCTCAGCACCATCCGAAGCGCCGACTACCTCTACGTGGTCGACGCCGGGGTGGTGGTGCAGCAGGGCACCTACGACGAGCTCGTCGCCGTCGACGGCCTGTTCGCCGACCTCGCCCGCCGGCAGGTGGCATGACCGCGCCGACCGGGGATCTGCTCGCCAACTACACGCCCGTCCGCAGCGAGGGGATCGAGCTCGAGGTCATCGTGGAAGGTGATCTGCCGCGCGGGCTGGCCGGGACCTACGTGCGCAACGGCCCCAACCGCGCGACGGCGCAGGGTGTCGCCGGGATGTGGCACGACGGGCAGGGCATGGTGCACGCGGTCCGCATCGAGGACGGGCGCGCGACGTACGACAACCGCTGGGTGCGCACGCCGTCGCTCGACGATCTCGTGCCGGCGTTCGGGCGCGCCGAGGAGCCGGCCTCCGCTGGTCTGGTCGACCTCGGCCACGGCCACGGCCTGCTGGCACTCAGCGACGTCGGGCGTCCCTGGCGCATCGATCCGGAGACGCTCGAGACGCGCGGCCCCGACGTTCTCGACGCCGATGGGGTGACGATGGTCCTGCCGCACGTCGCGCGGGTCGACGGCCGTCCTGTGACGGTGGGCTCCTCGTGGAGCGATCCGACGCTCACCTTCCTCGAGCGCGACGACGCCGGCCGCTGGCATGCGACCGGCCGCCACGTCGCGGCGCGCCGCCCGATCCTCCACGACCTGCGCGTAGTCGACGGCCGCGTCGTCCTCCTCGACCTGCCGTGGCGGCGCGCCGAGCGCGGCGTGCGGTGGGACCCCGAGGCGGGCGCGTCGATCGTGCTCGCCGACCGTGTCGGCTCGGGCGCGGTGACCGGCGAGGTGACCCCGGCGCACGTCTCGCACATCGCGGCTGCCTGGTCGGAGAACGGGACCGTCCACGTGGTCGGACCGCGCCGGCGCGTGCCCGGCGTGACCGTGGGAGAGGAGAACCCCTACGAAGCCACGCCCGGCTCGCTGCGTCGCTGGAGCATCGACGGCCGGACCGGTCGCGTGACCGAGGCGGACATCGACGACGAGCCCTGCGACTTCCCCCAGCTGCTGCCCTGCGGTCGCCGCGTGGTCGTGACCCGTCCGAGCGACGGGAACTTCACCGCATCAGGCGGCGTGTCGGTGATCGACCTGGAGTCCGGTGCGCGCGAGGACCACGTCTTCGGGGACGGGCGGTACGGAGGTGAGATGCTCCCGGTCGGCGAGGTCGACGGGCGCACGCTCATCGCCGGGCTCGTGCATGACGTCGCGAGGCACGCCGCGGAGCTGCTCGTCCTCGACGCCGACGATCTCGGCGCGGGGCCCGTCACTCGGCTGCTGCTCCCGGTGCGCGTGCCGTTCGGCCTGCACGGTGCCTGGTTGCACGCCCCCTAGATCCCCACCCCCTCGCGCATGACGCGGCAGTCCAGGACGAGCGGCCCGCGCAGCTCCTCCAGTCGCTCCGGAAGGCCGTCGAGCTGGTCCAGCGCGTCGATCCGCTCGCCCTCGGCGCCCATCGCCCGCGCGACCTCGGCGAGGTCCGGCGTGCGCATGTAGGCGTCGCGGATGTCCAGCCCCGCGCCGCCCAGCAGCGTGATCTCCGAGCCGAGCGCCTCGTCGTTCATGCACACGACGAGCAGCCGCACGTGCTCGCGGATGGCGATGTCGAGGTCGCCGAGCGTCATCATGATCCCGCTGTCGCCGATGAACAGCGCGGTCAGCCGGTCGGGCCGCCCCAGCGCCGCGCCGATCGCAGCGCCCAGCCCGCCGCCGACGGAGCCGAACTCCTGCATGTACAGCAGTGCGTCGGGCGACTCGGGATGCACACGGCGCACGACGTGAGACACGAAGCGCCCGCCGTCGGTGACGACCGCCCGGTCGGACGGCAGCACCTCGTCGAGCCTCCCACAGAGCGCACGCGGGTCCAGCAGCCCTGGCGAGGACTCGTCCCGGAACGGGTCCGAGCGCGGCCGGTCCAGCGCCGCGACGACCTCAGGCACCTCCCGCACGGTCGCCCTTTCGAACTCTCGCGCGCGCAGACGCGCGAGAAGCGCCTCGGCCACCAGGCGGGCGTCGCCCGTGATCGCAGAGCTCACATCCCGGTGTCGGCCGAAGGCCCGCGGGTCGCGGTCGCAGTGGATGACGTGCGCGTCCGCCATGAGCGTCTGCTGATCGGTGGTGAAGCCGTTGAGGCCCGCTCCGACAGCGAGGACGCAGTCGCATGCGTTCACGGCCTCCTGCACGGTCGGGCGCGCGAAGCCGCCGACGAGTCCCAGATCGGCCGGGTGCCCGCGGAACAGGCCACTGGCGGGCAGCGAGGTCCCGAGCACCGCGCCGAGCTCGTCGGCGAGCTGACGCAGTGCGTCGGCGGCGCCCGCGCGGAACGCGCCGCGGCCGGCCAGGACGAGCGGGCGCTGAGCTGCGACGAGCCGCTCGACGGCGGCGTCCAGCTCCGCCGCGTCGGGCTCGACCGGAGCCGGGGGCCCTTCGGCGGGCATGGCCATGTCGCCTGCGTCCGTGAGCTCGTACTCGTAGGGCATGACGAGGGCGACCGGGGTGAGGTCGCGCGCCGCCCGCTCGAACGCCTCGCGCACGTTGCGCGCGACGGTCTCGCGCTCGACGCGGATCACAGGCACGTCGGCGGCCGCCAGCAGCGTGGCGTACGGCACTGACTGCACCCGCGCGAACGGGTCGGTCGGGGTGAGGATTCCCGACGAGTCGCCCGTGACGAGGACGAGCGGCGTGTTCGCCTTGCGGGCGGTGATGAGCGGCGTGATCGTGTTCGTCAGCCCGGGGCCCTGCGTCACGAGGCAGACCCCGACGCGCCCGGTCGCCCGCGCGAACCCGTCCGCCGCGGCCACCGCGCCCGACTCGTGGCGTGCCGCGTAGTACGCCACCTCGTGGTCGTGCTCGAGGTGGTGCAGGACCCGCATGTTCCCAGAGCCCATGATCCCGAACACGTCGGTCACGTCCTCCGCCGCGATGCCACGCGCGACTGCCTCGGCGAAGTTCACCTGCGTCGCAACCTGCGTCACTGCCCACCCCTCCCTGCTGAGTTCGTCTCCGCGAGACATTGTGCACTGAGCAGAACGTGTAGCGCAAGATGGAATTCTGGCGGAACCCGAACTATCCTGCCCCCATGCTCGAGCCTTCGCCCGCCAAACCGGCGCATCCGATCAGTTCCGTCGAGAACGCTCTCCGGCTGCTGGTGATCCTGCGCGACAGGGAGGAGATCCGGGTCTCGGAGGCAAGCGCGGAGCTCGGCGTGGCCCGTTCCACCGCGCATCGACTGCTCGCGATGCTCCACAGCTACGGCATCGTCGAGCAGGGACCGAACCGTGCGTACCGCGTCGGCCCGGTGCTCGCCGAGATCGGCCTGTCCGCGCTGCGCCAGGTCGATGTCCGCGCGCACATCCGGCCCTTCCTCGAGCAGCTCGTCTCCGAGCTCGGGGAGACCGCGCACCTCATCGTGCGCGAGGGCATCAACTGCCGCTTCGCCGAGAGCGTCGAGGGCACGCACGCGCTGCGCACGACCGCGCGCGTCGGCATCTCCTATCCGGTCTACTCGACGTCGGGGGGCAAGGCGCTGCTCGCCGAGCTCGACGAGTCGGAGCTGCTGGAGATGTTCTCCGACGAGCGGGGCTACGGCCACTTCGACACCCGTGCGGCGCTCTTCGACGAGCTCGACGAGGTCCGCCGGCTCGGCTACGCGCGCAACCGCGGCGAATCCGAGGCGGGGATCGCAGCCGTCGGGCTCGTGCAGCGCACCTCCAGCGGCCGGATCGTCGGCTCGCTCGCGGTCTCGGCGCCCGAGACCCGCATGACCGACGAACGGACGGACGAGGTGATCGCCGTCCTCCGCCGCGTGTCGGCGGAGGCGCAGCGGCGTCTCCCCTAGGACCCTAGACCTCGTCCGGCGCGAGGAACCGCCGGGCGTTGGTGACCAGCATCTCGTCGATCTGAGCGTCCGTCACGCCGCGCTCGCGTAGCTTCGGGAGGATCTCGCGGTGGATGTGCGTGTAGGTCGGCTCGGCGCCCTCGAACGGCGGGTTGTGGTGCATGAAGTCGTTGAACGTCGCGGCGTCATGCGCCAGGTGGATGCGGTCGATGTAGCCCTCGTCGAGCAGCTTCAGCAGCGTCTCGATGCGCTCCTCGTCGGAGTTGAACGACGGGATGTTGAACCGATCGAGCCCCAGGACCGCGCCGGAGTCGCCGATCTCGCGCAGGTAGTCCATGTCGTTGGAGTCGCCCGCGTGCGCGATCACGATGCGCGTGGGGTCCACCCCACGTGACGTGAGCTCCGACAGGGCCGTCAGCCCGGTCTTCGCCTCCGCGTTGGTGTGCACCATGATCGGCGCGCCCGTCGCGACGGACGCCAATGCCACGGCGTCGAGGATCAGCGGGATGTCGCCGACGACCCCGTAGCTCTCGATGGCGCACTTCAGGAACGCCGCCTTCACGCCGGTGTCGTCGATGCCCACCTCGATCTCGTGCTGGAACATCGACCCGAGGTTCTCGGCGCTGCGGTACTTGAGGTACCCGGGGACCTCGATGAAGGCGTAGAGGCCGGTGCACACGACGATGTGCATGTCCACGTCGGCGTTCACGCGCTGGAGCCTGTGGACGTCGCGGCTCAGCCCGAACCCGGTCGGATCGACGATCGTCTTCACTCCGAGGTCGAGCAGCTCCTGCAGATCGGCGACGGCGGCCCCGACGCGCTCCTCCTCGTCCCACCAGGGCGCGCCCCAGTGATGGTTGAAGTTGGCGATCCCCTCGGGGCTCGCGATGAAGACGTGCTCGTGCA
This sequence comes from uncultured Solirubrobacterales bacterium, assembly GCA_963837655.1. Taxonomy (GTDB): domain Bacteria; phylum Actinomycetota; class Thermoleophilia; order Solirubrobacterales; family Solirubrobacteraceae; genus CAVVSD01. The sequence continues at coordinate 418,346 of CAWIOK010000002.1, read as the reverse complement.
GCAGCGACGTCCCAAGGTCCCGCGCGGCCACCGGCCCACGAACGGTCTCGACCATCAGCTCTGTACCCCCGGTCCGGCGAGCGTGGCGCCGCCGTCGATGACGAGCGTCTGCCCCGTGAGGAAGCTCGACGCCTTCGATCCGAGCAACAGGGCGACTCCCTTGAGCTCGCTCGGCATCCCCATGCGACCGATGGGGATCATCTTCGCCCACCCGGCCTCGGCGTCCGCCGTCGGATCGAGTGTGGCGCCGCCGCCGATCCGGGTGCCCTTCACGGGCCCGGGGGCGATGGCGTTCACCGTGATGCCGTACGGCGCGAGCTCAAGCGCCGCGTGCCGGACGATGTTGATGATGGCGGCCTTGCTGGAGATGTAGCCGTAGCAGACGAACGGCTCGGGCTGGACGCCGGCGATCGACGACGTGACGACGATCCGCCCGGACCGCTGGGCCTTCATGACGCCGGCGGCGCTGCCGATCGTGTTCAGCATCCCGTGGAGGTTCACGCCGAGGACGCGGTTGAGGTCCTCCGACCTGATCGCGTCGAGCGTCTGGCCGCCCTCGAACGCGTAGCCCGGGACTGCGCCGATGCCCGCGTTGGCGAAGACGACGTCGAGGCTGCCCTCGAGCTCGACGATCCGGTCGACGGCGCCCTGCACCGCGTCCGCGTCGGTGACGTCGACCACCTCGGCGCGGACGTGCAGCCCGCGGTCGGCGAGGGCATGGGTGGACGTCGCCAGGACGTCGGCGTCGACGTCGGCGAGCGTGACGCGCGCGCCGCGCTCGGCGAGCGCCTCCGCGAACGCGAGGCCCAGGCCGCTCGCCGCGCCCGTGACGAGCGCGACGTCGTCGCGCACGTCGAAGACGTCCTCCTGAACCCCTGCCGTCATCTGACCCTCCCGTCGTGGATGTGGTCGGGCGTGACCTCGGAGACGCCCGAGCAGCCCATCAGGGCCATGCTCGTCGACAGCTCCTCACGCAGCAGCTCGACCGCTCGGCGTGCACCGGACTCGCCCCCGGCCGCGAGACCGTAGAGCACGGGGCGCCCGACGAGGCACGCGCGCGCTCCGAGTGCCAGCGCCTTGACGACGTCCGTCCCCCGCCGCACACCGCCGTCCAGGAAGACCTCGGCGTCCTCGCCGACCGCGTCGGCGACCCCGGGAAGCGCGCCCTTCACCAGCAGCGCGCGCGGCCACTCGCCGCGCAGCCAGTCCAGCGTCTCCCAGGTGAGGGTGGGATCCATCATCGCGTTCACGCGCGTCGCGAACGCGACCGCGCCCTTCACGCCGCCCCCGCCGACCGAAAGCCCGCGGGCGCGCAGGAACCGGCTCGACCAGCGCGGCCTGCTCGCGCGCCCGGCCTCGATCAGGCCCCAGGTACAGCTGGAACCACGGCTTGGCGCCCCGCGTCGCGTCCGCCACCTCCTCGGGCGTCCGCGCCGACGCGCCCGACAGCAGGTAGAGGGACCCCGCGTCGTGCACGCCGCGCACGACCCCCACCTCGCCGCTGGGGTGGGCGAAGGTCGCCAGCCCCGTCGGCGCAGCCAGCACCGGGACGGCGACGCGCTGGCCGAGCACGGTCGTCGACGTATCGACCTCACCCACGCCGCGCAGCACGCGCGGGACGAGCGCGAGCTCGGCGAAGTCACTGCGGTTGCGCGCGAGCGTGACCTCATCCTCGGCCCCGCCGTCGATGAACTCGTACACCGACCTGGGGAGCGCCCGACGAGCCGCGCGCTGCAGATCGGCGATGTTGTGGGCCCCCCGCCGGCGCGTCACCGCCCGTGCAGCGTGGCGGCGACCGCCTCGTCCGCGACCGCCGGCACGTCGGGCTGGCTCCTGCTCATGCGTGAGCTGCTCCTCGGAGAGGGTGCCCTCGCTGAACTTCACGAATGCCTCGCGAAGCGCGTCCGGGCGCAGCATGCTTCCTACGTTGTCCACTCGCAGTCGCTTCAGCGTCACGAGCCCCTCCTCCACTGCAATCGGTGACGTCAATATTGTGCGCATAGAAGAACACGTTGCGCAAGATGGAATACTAGAGCCCGATCGTTCGAAAGGGGTTTTCGTGATTGGGAGCGAGCACGTGGGGGTCTTGACGGGGGTGCGATGCGCGTCCTGGTGATCGGTGGCGGCATCGGCGGGATGGCCACGTCGATCGCGCTGGAGCAGGCGGGCCTGGACCCGTGCGTCCTGGAGCAGGCACCCGAGCTGACGGAGATCGGCTCCGGCATCGGCATGCACGCGAACGCGATGCGTGTCCTGACCCAGCTCGGGGCGGCTGAGCACGTGCGCCGCAGCGGGGTCCGCATCGACGCCGGCGAGTGGCGCCGCATGGACGACGGGCGGACGATCTTCACCCAGCAGTACACGGGCATGGCCGAGCACTACGGCGACGTCTACATCTGCATGCACCGTGCCGACCTGCTCGAGAGCCTCGTGGAGCAGGTTCCGTCCGAGCGCGTGCGGCTCAACGCCAAGCTCATCGGCCTGGAGGAGCGGCCGGACGGCGTCGTCGCGAAGCTCGAGGACGGCGACGAGGTGTTCGGCGACGTCATGGTCGGAGCCGACGGCCTGCGCTCCACGGTCCGGACGATCCTCTTCGGCGAGCAGGAGGCGCGCTTCACCGGCGTGGCGGCGTGGCGCGGGACGATCCCGATGCAACGGATGCCCGAGGGCTTCGAGCACGCGATCGTGACCTGGCCCGGCCGCGGCCGCCACGCGATGACCTATCCGATCCGGCCGGACCTCCAGACGTTCAACGGGTTCGTCCCGACGACGGAGATCCTCCGCGAGGCGTGGGGCCCGTCGGGCGACCTCGACGATCTGCGCAGCTCGTTCGAGGGCGCGACCGACGACGTGCTGACGATCATCGACCGGATCACCTCGGCGCTCATCACGCCGATCTTCTTCCGCGACCCCCTCCCCGTCTGGGGGACGGATCGCATCATCCTCATGGGCGACGCGGCCCACCCGACGCCGCCGAGCGCCGGGCAGGGCGCCGCCCAGGCGCTGGAGGACTCCGTGACGCTCGCGGCTTGCCTGCGCCGGGCCGGCGGGCCGGGCGGGGTCCCGGCCGCGCTGCAGGAGTTCGCCGCACGCCGACAGGCGCGGACCGCGTCGATGCTCATCTCAGCGCGGACGAACCTCGCGATGTTCAACGAGCCCGATCCCGTCCAACAGCGCGCGCGCGACGGCCGGCTGCAGGGGATGCTCCGCATGGACCCGGTCGGCGAGACGATGTTCGGCTGGCTCTACGGCCACGATGCGATCCGCGAGGCGGAGAAGCCGCTGCCGGCCGCGGCCGGGAGACCCCAGGTCATGCAGCGCCCAGAGGCGCAGCGCGCGTACGAGCTGTGGAAGGGCGCGCTGGCCTTCGAGGACCGGGCGCGACTGTGGGTGGGCGAGCGCGAGGGCTACGAGCGCTTCACCGAGCGGGCGTTCCCGACGCCGCCCGGCGTGACGGCGCAGGACGTCTCGTGCGACGGCGTCCACGCGCTGCGCGTCGCCCCGGCGGGGGGTGTCGCCGACGACGCGACCGTCGTGCTGCACCTCCACGGCGGCGGCTACACGATGGGCTCCGCCCGTGGCGCGGTCGCCCTCGCATCACGGCTCGCGGAGGCGGTCGGCGGCTGGGCGCTCGTGCCCGACTACCGCCCGGCCCCGGAGCACGCCTTCCCGGCCGCGCTCGACGACGTCGTCACCACGTACCTCTGGCTCGTGCGAGAGCACGCGCCGGGCCGCATCGTCGTCAGCGGCGAGGACGCCGGCGGGGGGCTGGCCGTCGCCCTCGCGGTGCGGCTGCGCAACGCAGGTGAGCCGCTGCCGGCCGCGCTGCACGTCGTGTCGCCCTTCTGCGACCTGTCGGTGACGAGCGCGACGTCGAGCGCCGTCTCGTCCCGCGATCCTCTGCTGAACCGCGATCGCCTGCGGATGCTCGCCGCCTCCTACCTGCACACCACCGACCCGGCCGACCCGCTGGTCTCCCCGCTGCGGGCCGACCTGCAGGGCCTGCCGCCGCTGCTCATCCAGGCGGCCGCGGACGAGGCGCTGGTCGACGACGCGCGTGGGCTGGCCGCGGCAGCCGAGGCGGCAGGCGTCCACGTGACGCTCGAGCTGGTCGAGGACAGCGTGCACTCGTTCGTGCTCTTCGACTTCCTCCCCGAGGCGCAGGCCGCGCTGGAGGCGCTGGCAACCCACGCGAACGCGGAGGCACGACCGGCCTGAGGCCCCGCGGGATCGGCCGATACGCAGGCAATTCCCAGCGATTGGCCGGGGTGTCGAGTCGGGCGCTGATATTTCATCAAGAGGGACGGAGCGTTGGCACGTTCGCGTCCCTACGGTCGGCCCGTGAGCACACAGCCGGCAGGAGCCACCGAGACCGCCTACGCGGTCGAGCAGAAGCAGCATCTCGTCAAGACCCTCGGGCGCTTCGACATGGTGTTCTTCACCGTCGCGGTGATCGTGGGCCTGGACCTCATCGGCCAGGCGGCGTCGAACGGGACCGAGGCGATCACCTGGACGGTGATCCTGACTGTGCTGTTCCTGCTGCCCTACGGCCTGGTCATGGCCGAGGTGGGCAGCGCCTTCACGGCCGAGGGCGGGCCCTACGAGTGGGTGAAGCTCAGCATGGGCCGCTTCTGGGCCGGCCTGAACACGATCTTCTACTGGGTGACCAACCCGCTGTGGATCGGTGGGTCGCTCGCGTTCATCGGGACCGAGGCCTGGTCCTCGGGCATCTCGCACATCGGGTCCGGCGGCTTCTGGGACTACGCGTTCAAGTTCCTCTTCATCTGGGTGTCGATCTCCAGCGCCATCATCTCCTTCAAGGTCGGCAAGTGGATCCCGACGCTCGGCGCCATCCTGAAGGTCGCCCTCGTCTGCGTCTTCGCGGTCACCGTGGTCATCTACGGCGTCGAGAACGGCTTCCAGGGCATCGACACCGGCGGCCTCTCGCCCACAGGGGTGGGCCTGCTCGGGATCGCGCCGCTGATCCTGTTCTCCTTCGTCGGCTTCGAGGGCCAGAACGGCGCGGCCGAGGAGATGAAGGACCCGCAGAACGACGTCCCGTCGTCGATCGTCCGCTCCGGCGCTCTGTCGGCCTTCTGCTACATCGTGCCGATCTTCCTCGTGCTGCTCGTGCTGCCGACCGATGCGATCACGGGCATCGGCGGCTTCCTGGACGCCGTGAAGGAGAGCTACACGATCTACGGCGGGGCCTCGTCGTTCCTGTTCGGCGTGACCGCCGTCCTCTTCATCTTCACGCTCATGAACTCAGGCGCCTCCTGGATGATGTGCGGCGACCGGGTGCTGGCGGTGGCGGCCGCGGACGGCACGTTCTTCCCGTACTTCGGGGCGTTCCACCCGCGGCTCGGGACACCGCTGCGGGCCAACGTGCTCTCCGGCGTCATGGCGACGGCGTTCATGGTCGCCGCGGTGCTCCTGCTGTCCGGCGGCGCGGCGGACGCGTTCGGCGTCGTGCTCAACATCGCCATCTCCACGACGCTCATCTCCTACATCCTGGTCTTCCCCAGCGTCTACCTGCTGCGGCGCAAGTACCCGGAGGTGCGCCGGCCGTTCAGGGTCGGCAAGTCGGGCTCGCGCCTCCTGGTGGCGTGCGTCTCGCTCATCACGTTCTGGGTCGCCCTCGGCTCGTGGACCGCGGTGTTCCCGGGAACGCTCGACAGGCTGTTCGGCCTGGACTACTCGTTCGGCGACAACTGGGGCGTGAGCCAGTTGACGTTCGAGTTGTTCACGATCGGGACGCTCGCGGTGATCGTCGCGATCTTCCTGATCGGCTGGCGCGTCGCGGCGGGCATCCGGGCCTTCACGGTGCCGGTCGCGCTCGACAACGAGGAGCCGCCGGATCGCGACTCGACCGGGCGCTGGTCGAAGGACGACGCGGAGATCCCAGCGCCCTGAGGGTTCACACAGCCCGCATGTGAGAAACTCGTCCGCGGATGGACCTTCCCTTCCGTCCTGCGGACGACGTTCTCGCGCAACCCACCCGCGCACGCATCTTCGCGCTGCTCGGCGAGCTGCGCCGACCGGCGGGGACCGACGAGATCGCGGCCGCGCTCGACCTGCACCCCAACGGCGTTCGCACCCACCTCGACCGGCTGCTGGACGCCGGGATCGTGCTCCGCGATCGCGAGCAGGGAGCCCGCGGCCGCCCGCGGGACACCTGGACGATCAGCCCTGACGCGCGGCCCGGCGGGGATGCGCCGAGCGACTACGCGAACCTGGGACGTTGGCTGGTCCGGGTCCTGCAGGACGCGGGGACGCCGGCAGCCGACGTCGAGGCGACGGGCGTCCGGATCGGCCGCGAGGTCGACGCCGGCGGTGGCTTCCTTGCCGCGCTGGCGGCGATGGGGTTCCAGCCTCGGCGCCAGGACGGCGCCGACGGCGCGTTCTCCTACGAGCTCTGCAACTGCCCGTACCGCGAGGCCGTCGCGGCGGACCGGCAGCGCGTGTGCGGGCTCCACCGCGGGCTGACGGTGGGTCTGCTGGAGTCCCTGGAGCCGGAGAGCGAGCTCACGTCGTTCGTTCCCCGGGACCCCTACGTCGCCGGCTGCACGATCGAGGTGTCGGCACGGGCGCGACGGACGTAGGCGATCGTCACCGGCGCAGGAGCCCGGCCGCCTGGGCGCTCATGCGCTCGATCACCTCGGCCGCGGGCTCGATCGCGCCGATCAGTCCGACGGCCTCCCCGACGAACGTGCTCGCGCGATCCGGATCCCCGGCCGCCCAGCCTTCCTGCCACGCGCGGGCCGCGGCGTCGCCGCTCTCGCGCAGCTCCTCCTCGTTGCCGTGCCACCGTTCGGTGAACCCGTTGCGCAGCACGCGCGCGGTGAAGCGCCCAGGCCAGTGCAGCGATCGCGCGACGTCCACGATGCTGGTGCGCACCGTCGCGTCGCCGTCCGCCGCCAGTGCCGCGCCGTGCATCCCGCCGGACACCTGCGCCTCCGGCGTGGCCCAGAGCCGCGACCCGACGACGACGCCGTCGGCGCCCAGCGTCAGCGCTGCGGCGAGACCGCGGCCGTCCGCGATCCCGCCCGCGGCGCACAGCAGCGTCTGCGGAGAGCGCGCCGCGATCAGGTCGGCGACCTCGGGCACCAGGGTGAACGTCGCTCGCCGGTCGCCGTGCCCGCCCGCCTCCGCGCCCTGCGCCACGACGACGTCGGCTCCCGCCTCCAGCGCGAGCGCGGCGTCACCGGCCGTCTGGACCTGGCAGAGCAGCGGCACGCCGGCCGCGCGGATCGCCGGGGCGAACGGGCGCGGATCGCCGAACGAGAGCATGAGCGCCCGCGGCCGGCGCCGGAGCACGCGGTCGAGCACCTCGGGCTGGCGGGCGAGCGCCCAGGTGATCAGGCCGCAGCCGACGGCGGCGTCCCCTGCCCGGTCGAACTGCGCGTCGATCCAGTCCGGATCGCCGTACCCGCCCCCGATGAGGCCGAGACCGCCCGCATCGGACACCGCGACGGCGAGCCGGGCACCGGCCGCGAACGCCATCGGGGCGAGCACGACGGGATGCGTCAGGCCGAAGCGCTCGGTCAGCCGCGTCGACAGGGGGCCGCCGCGCGGCGCCCGAGCACGAGCGAGATCAGCAGCGCCGGCGCGGGCGAGATCGCCGATCTCGACCCGTCGCGGGTCATCGGCGTGGCCAGCCAGGTTCATCTCCACGAGCGGCGCGCACGTGCGCAGCGCGGCCTCTCCCAGGACGGCCGCCGCGATCGCCTCGCCGCGGACGCCACCGCGCGCGACGGCGCAGGCATCGGCGGCGAGCCGGGTCGCCTCGGCGGCAGTCCGGGCGATCTCCAGTGGCGGCTCGGCAGCCTCCGCCAGCGCCTGTCGCAGTCGCCCTCCGTGCCCTGGCTCGTCGCGCCGGCCCAGGATGTCGAGAACCCGCGTGTAGGCGGCGACGTCGAGGTCGGCGAGCTCCAGGGCGCGCACCCGCAGGGTCGCGGCGCGCTCGGCGCGGCGGCGGGCGGCGGCGAGGTCGCCGGCGTCCTTGCGCAGCTCGACGGCCGTCACCATCTCGACGAGCGCCGCGGACATCGCGCAGGCCCACGCGGCCGCGGGGCCCGCTCCGGGCGCCGGGGTGTCGGCGGCCAGCCGGCCCATCAGCTCGGCCAGCGTCGCGCCCGCCAGTCCGTCACCGCTTGTCACTTTCTCCACCCGATGTGGGTAATCTAGGTCATGACGATGACCGGAAGCTCCCGCACGTTCGTGATCGTGGGTGCGAGTCTCGCTGGCGCCAAAGCGGCCGAGACCCTGCGCAACGAGGGCTTCGACGGGCGCATCGTGCTCGTCGGCGCCGAAGCGGAACGCCCCTACGAGCGCCCGCCGCTCTCCAAGGACTACCTGCGCGGCGAGGCGGGCCGGGAGAAGATCTGGGTGCACGACGATCCGTCGTTCTACGACCGCGCGGAGATCGAGCTGCTGCTCGACACCACCGTCGTCGACCTGGATGCCGGCCGACGCGAGATCACGCTCGGCGGCGGTGAGCGCCTGTCCTTCGACCGGCTGCTGCTGACCACGGGCGCGCACCCCCGCAGGCTGGACGTCCCCGGCGCCGACCTCGACGGCGTGCACGAGCTGCGCAGCGTCGAGAGCGCCGACGCGATCCGCGCGCGCTTGGACCGTGGAGGCAAGGTCGTCGTCGTCGGCGCCGGATGGATCGGCTCGGAGGCGGCGGCGTCCGCCCGGCAGCGTGGACTGGACGTGACGGTCATCGAGCCCGCGTCGGTCCCGCTCGAGCGCGTCCTGGGATCGAAGCTCGGCGGGGTGTACCGCGACATCCACGTCGACCATGGCGTCGAGATGGTCCTCGGCACCGGAGTGGACGCGTTCGAGGGCGACGGCGCCGTCGAGCGCGTGCGGGCCTCCGACGGTCGCCTCTTCGACTGCGACTTCGCGATCGTGGGGGTCGGCGTACAGCCGCGCACCGAGCTCGCCGTCGCGGCCGGCCTCGCGGTGGAGAACGGCGTGGTGTGCGACCGCAACCTGCAGACCAGCGTCCCTGGGATCTTCGCCGCGGGCGACGTCGCACAGCACGATCACCCCGTCTACGGCCCGACCAGGGTCGAGCACTGGTCCAACGCCCTGCACCAGGGCCCTGCGGCCGCGCGCAACATGCTCGACCGCGACGTCGCCTACGACCGCATCCCCTACTTCTTCTCCGATCAGTACGACGTCGGGATGGAGTACACGGGGCAGGCGTCGGAGGCCGCGCGCCTCGTCGTGCGCGGCGACATCGCCCAGCGGGAGCTCATCGCGTTCTGGGTCGACGGCGACCGGCTCGTCGCCGGGATGAACGTCAACGTCTGGGACGTCGCGGACACGATCGCGCAGCTCATCCGCGAGCGCACGCCGGTCGACGACGCGGTGCTCCGCGACCCGGCCGTGGCCCTCGAAGAGCTCGCCGGCTAGGCGGGGACGGTCAGCCAGGTGTTGCGCTCGTAGTAGCGCGCGACGGTGAACCCGATCAGCATCGGGACGTGCACCGCGTACACGACGAGCGAGAGGGTCAGGACGACCAGCGGGCCGCCCGAGAGGTCGTTGCGCAGGAAGACCCACTCGATGAGCCCGGCCGTGATCCCGTAGGCCAGCAGCGACCAGCGGGCGACCTGCCAGAACCGCCACCACGGGAAGCCCTGCACGCGCGAGAGCGCGACGAGGTTGCCGACGAGCAGCAGGAACGACAGGACCAGGAGGACGACGGCCGGGGCGAGCGGGACGTGGCCAGGGATGTGCGACGAGAGGTAGATGCCGCCGGCCACGATGAGGGCCAGCGACAGCATCCCGATCTCGGTCACGGGTGGCAGCTTGCGCTCGGTCATCCGGAGGCGATCTTGGTCATGATCACGAGCGTCGCGATCTGCATGATGCCGATCACGCCGGCGCTGTAGATGAAGCGCTTCATCAGCCGCTCGACGACGGTGAAATCGGGGTGGGGCTTCTTGAGCTCGATGAGGACGGCGACGTTCGCCGGCTCGAGCAGGCCGAGCGCGATGATCGCCATGATCCCGACGACGATGTAGCTCGCGACGAGCCAGTCGTGGAGCGGGTAGTCGGTCGAGACCGTCCCCAGGAACGATCCGAGCTGCCAGCCCGCTGCGAGCGTGATCGTCACGACCGTCGGCATGATCAGCAGCATCTTGGGCATCAGCCGCGTGGTGAACGCGACGCGCGCCGCCGGAGGCATGCTGCCCATGATCGGGCCGAGGACGAGCCCGAGGAAGAGGTCGATGATCGTCCACGCCGCGCCGAAGGACACGTGGAGGAACACGAGCGGCCACAGCTTGTCGAGCGCGATGCCGACGATCAGCGCGACGAGCGCGACGCCCACGAGGATCAGGCCCTTGCGCGGGACGATCTCGAAGTCACGGTCGTAGTCGAGCGCGGGAGGCGGGCCTTCGGATCGCGCTCCGGTGGGTACCGTCACCACGTCAGCCATGTGACGCACGCTACGTATCGGAACCCGGTGCGTCAACGCGGTGCGAACGGCCGGTTCGTCTGCGTGTCGATCTCGAACGCACCGTCGAGGCCCAGCTCGGCGCCGATGTCGCGCACCGCCGGCAACACGTACTCGCCCATGTGCCGGATGGCGCGGAGCGCCTCCTCATGCGTCACGTCGCCGTCGCCGTGCCAGAAGATGACGTTGCCCGGCCGGAGGGTCTCGAGCACGTGGCGGATCTTCGGGATGACGCTCTCGGGCGTCCCCACGACTGCGGCGTGGCGCTCGAGCACGTTGTCCCAGATCCGGTAGCGGCGCCTCAGGTGCTCCTCCTCGGAGACGTCCTCGTGGCGCCATGTCTCCTCGTCCAGCACCCCCTTCCCCCGGTCTCCGGTCGCGACGCCCCGCGCCTCCGCGACCTGGTCCCACTCCTTGGTCGGCAGGAGCGCGCTCGCCCGGCGGCTGGACATGCCGGGCAGGCTCTGCGCCCAGAAGTTCGCCTTGCCGTTGCTGCCGTCGAGGAACACGTTGCCCGGCCCCTCGATGAGCTTGCGGCCCGTCTCGTAGGCCTGCTCGTCGGTGTCGTCGACGTGGACGCGGAACATGTAGCCGAGGTGCTGCGGCCCCGCCTCGTAGCCGTTGCGCGCGGCCTCCTCGCGGTAGATGTCGAAGACCTGCTGCGTGAGGTGCAGCTGGCTGTCGAGCATCACGTAGACGTAGCGGTGGCGGGCCGCCCACTCCACGGTCGCGCGACTGATCGCGCCCGGGACCCAGATCTGCGGGTGCGGCTGCTGGTAGGGCCGGACCCAGGGGTTCACATAGCGGTACTGGTAGTGCTCGCCCTCCCACCGGAACGGCCCGGGCGTCGTCCAGGCCTTGACGATGAAGTCGTGGGCTTCCTGGAAGCGCTCCCAGTTGTAGGTGGGCGGCGTGTTGTGGGCGAGCATCTCGCGCCCTGTGCCGCGCACCCAGCCCGAGACCAGCCGGCCGCGCGAGAGGACGTCGATCATGCCGAGCTCCTCGACGAGCCACAGCGGGTCGTCCCACATCGGGAGGATGTTGCCGAGCAGCACGAGCTTCAGCCGCTGGGTCATCTGCGCCAGGATTCCGGCCTCGATGTTCATGGCGCCGCCGCCCATGCAGCAGGGGTGGCGTGGTGCGAGTTGAGCATCACGCCGTCGAAGCCCATCTCCTCGACGTGGAGCTTCTCGTCGAGATAGCGGTGGAACAGGTCCGCCTGGATCTGCGGGTCGATCACGCCGTTGCTCAACGAGAGGTCCAGCAGCGGGAGCGAGCCCCCGTACCACGCTGCCGCGCGGTCCTGGTAGGGACGCTCGGTGAAGTAGCCGATGAACATCAGCCGAGCGCGTGGAACAGGACGAGCGCGGCGACGCGCGCGGGCTCCTCGAGCTCGACCGCGTGGCCGGCTCCCTCCAGCAGTCGCAGCGACGCGTTGGGCATCGCATCCGCGTACGCGGTCGCGCACTCGACGGGCACGATGCGGTCCTCGCTCCCCCAGATCACGAGCGACCGCACGGTGACGCCCCCGAGCAGGGTCGGCAGCTGCAGGCTCCACATCCACGGTCGCCAGGTGACACGGGCGGTCATCTCGCGGCTGTAGTCCCACACGGCGGCGACCGCGTCCGAGGGCGTCGCGCCGTACACGTCGGCGAAGTGCTCGTCATCGCGGAACGACCGGCGGGCGTAGTCGGTCCAGCTCTCCGCCATCGGATCGTGGATGAAGCCGTCCCGCGGCCGCAGGCCCGCCGCGCCGATGAGCGTCAGCGTGGCCAGGCGGCGCTGGTTCATCGCGGCCATCTCCGCGGCGATCCAGCCTCCCATCCCGAGGCCGACGAGGTGGACGCCGTCGAGGTCCTCGACGTCGAGCAGCTGATGCAGGAGCACCGCGAGATGCGACGGATGGCGGGCCGTCACCGGCCGGGTCGAGCTGCCGTAGCCGGGGACGTCAGGGGCCGAGACGGCGAACCGTCGAGCCAGGTGGTCGTGGAACGGGGTCCAGTGCGGGCCGGTCGAGTGGTGCAGCACGACGAGCGGAGCGCCCGCGCCGCGCCGGCTCACCTGCACGTGCAGATCGCCCACCCGGACCGTGTCCTGGCGTGCGGCGAGTGCCGACGTCGACATGCCGCTGACTAGACATGATGTCTAGTCAGTTGTCAAGACGTCTTGTCGGCGCGCTGGAACGCCGCGAACCAGTTGTCCGTGAGGATCTCGAGCACCCGGTCGTCGTGGTCGGCCTCGTCGCCGAACGACCACATGTGGAAGGTGCGGGCGAGCTGGGCGAACAGCAGCGTGCACTCCAGCCGGGCGTGGGCGTCGTCGGCCCACCCCATGTGCCGCACGGCGGCGGTGAGCAGGTCGATCTCGGTGCGCTCACGCGCACCCTGCGTGACCCCGAGCTCGGGGTCGGCGCTGACCGCCTGGACCACGACCCGGGTCCGCTGCGCGTGGAGCTCCCAGACGGCGGCGGCCGCCTCGATCCACGTCCGGACCTGCTCGCGGCTGGGGCTGCGTGGGAGCTGGGCCAGCTGGTCCCAGAGCGGATGGAAGTCGCCGCGGCCCTGGTCGAGCAGCGCGAGGATCACCGCGGCCTTGCTGCGGAAGTGCAGGTAGAACGTCGCGCGGGTCGCGCCGGCGCGCGTGGCGATGTCGTCGATCCGGGCCGCGACGTACCCGCGCTCGGCGAACTCCTGCTGCGCGGCCTCGATGAGACGCTCGTGGGTGAGCTGCCGCTGCGCCTCGCGGAGCGAGGGGGTGCCGGAGGGCCGTGCCACGAAGGCGATGCTACGTGGCAGGATTGTCGGCCCGTGGACGAACCCGAGCCGCAGACCGTTCTCAGGCCACCCACGACGGCGGCCATCTTCCTGGTGCTGACCGTGGACGCGGGCAGCGAGGATGACCTGCGCGACCTGCTGGCCGACGTCAGCGGGCTGCGGCGATCGGTCGGGTTCCGCGTCCCGGAGGCCGGCCTGAGCTGCGTGGTCGGCATCGGCGCCGCGCTGTGGGATCGGCTGTTCGGCGAGCCACGGCCGGCGGACCTGCACCCACTCCCCGAGTTTGCTGGCGCGCGCCACACCGCGGTGTCCACGCCCGGCGACCTGCTCGTCCACATTCGCGCCGACCGCCTGGACCTGTGCTTCGAGCTCGCCCAACGGCTCATGGCTCGGCTCGACGGCCTCGCGCAGGTCGTCGACGAGGTCCACGGCTTCCGCTCCTTCGACGAGCGCGACCTCCTCGGCTTCGTCGACGGCACCGAGAACCCGGAGGGCGCGGCCGCGCGGGCAGCGGTGCTCATCGGCGACGAGGACCCGGCGTTCGCCGGCGGCAGCTACGTCGTGGTGCAGAAGTACCTGCACGACCTCGACGCCTGGGACGCGCTGAGCGTCGAGGACCAGGAGCTCGCCATCGGCCGCGAGAAGCTCGGCGACATCGAGCTGGGCGACGACGTCAAGCCCGCCAACTCGCACGTGGCGCTGACCACGATCGTCGACGAGGAGGGCGAGGAGCAGCAGATCGTGCGCTTCAACATGCCCTTCGGCAGGGTCGGGGCGCGCGATTTCGGCACCTACTTCATCGGGTACGCGCGCACCCCAGGCGTCATCGAGCAGATGCTCACCAACATGTTCGTCGGGGACCCGCCAGGCAACCACGACCGCATCCTCGACTTCTCGACGGCCGTGACCGGCAACCTCTTCTTCGTGCCCGACGCCGACTTCCTCGACGACCCGCCCGCCGCCGGCGAGGCGCAGAGCGAGGAGCCCGAGGCCGCAGGTCCGGCCGCGACCGACGGGTCGCTGGGCATCGGGAGCCTGCGGGACACCTGACCTAAGCTGCCGTTCCTTGTCGCTGCCTCGCTCGCTGTCCTGGACGACCGTCGTCCCCGTCCTCGCCGCCCTCGTCACGGCGGCGACGTGGGGATCCAAGCCCGGGACGGTCGTCCTCGTCGTCGTGGCAGCGCTCCTGGGGTCCGCGGTGCTCGCGGCGGTCCACCACGCGGAGATCGTCGCCCACCGCGTCGGCGAGCCCTTCGGCTCGCTGGTCCTCGCGGTCGCGGTGACCGTGATCGAGGTCGCGCTCATCGTCACGCTCATGGTGGCCGGCGGGGACGAGGCCTCGACGCTCGCGCGCGACACCGTGTTCGCCGCCGTGATGATCACCTGCAACGGGATCGTCGGGCTGTCGCTGCTGCTCGCGACGCTGCGCCACCGCACGACGTCGTTCAACTCGGAGGGCACCGCGAGCGCGCTGGCCACCGTGGCGGCGCTCGCGACGCTGACCCTCGTCGTCCCCTCCTTCACGACGAGCCGCTCGAGCGCCGAGTTCTCGCCGCTGCAGCTGACGTTCGCCGCCATCGCGTCGCTCGTGCTCTACGCGCTCTTCGTGCTCATGCAGACCGTGCGCCACCGCGACTACTTCCTGCCGTCGGGGAACGCGCGCCAGGATCCGGAGCACCACGCAGAGCCGCCGACGACGCGGGCGGCGGTGACCAGCCTCTGGCTGCTGCTCGTGTCGCTCGTCGCCGTCGTCGGCCTCGCGAAGCTCGAGTCGCCCGCGATCGAGGACGTCGTGGCCGACGTCGGCGCGCCGCAGTCCGCCGTGGGCGTCGTCATCGCGCTCGTCGTGCTCCTGCCCGAGACGCTCGCGGCGGGCCGCAACGCCCGCAACGACCGGATGCAGACGAGCTTCAACCTGGGCTTCGGCTCGGCGATGGCGAGCATCGGCCTGACGATCCCGGTGATCGCGCTGGCCTCGATCTGGATCGACACGCCGCTCGTGCTGGGTCTGGAGCCGCTGCAGACGGTGCTCCTCGCGCTCTCGGTCTTCATCGCCGCGCTCACCGTGCTGCCAGGCCGGGCGACCCTGCAGGAGGCGACGGTGCACCTCGTGCTGTTCGCGTCGTTCGTGTTCCTGGCCTTCGTGCCCTAGACGGGAGCGAACATCGAGGGGATGTCGAGCTCGGCCTCGACGAGGCCCTGCTGCCTGGCCAGGACGAGCGCGTAGGACAGCGCCGCATCGATCCGGTCCCGCTCGAGGGTGATCGCCGGGCCCGGCGGAGATCCTGATACGACCGCCGCGTCGTACGCGCGGCGCAGGGTCGCGGTCAGATCGGCGGTCAGCTCGGGCGCGTCGGCGATCGCGGGGCCGACGCACACCATGTGGTTGATCGGGATCAGCCCGTGGCGCTGCTGCCAGCGCTCCGCGGCCTGATGGGCGTCCGGGATGAGCGGCGCGCACCACGAGGTCGGCTCGCGGCCGGGCGCGAGGATGGCCGCGTCGACGCTGCCGTCGCGCAGGAGGTCGGCGACGCTGGTCCCGGGCTCGGCCCGTTCGACGTTCGGCGGGTCCACGTACTCCTCGACGTGCGAGCCCTCGGTCGTCACCCACGTCACGGTGTCCGCGGCGACGCCGTGCTCCTCCGCCAGCACACCGCGGACGTAGAGGCCGGTCGTCTGGCTGTACGCGCGGACCGCGACGCGCTTGCCGGCGAGGTCGCCTGGCGCCAACGGGCCGATCGTGGGGTTGACGTAGATGCTGCCGTGGTGGAAGCCGCCCACGGCGACGACGGGCAGCAGCCACACCGGCTTGCCCGCCTCGACAGCCTGGAAGAAGACGGTGATCGCGATCTCGGAGATGTCGTAGGCGCCGCGCCGGAGCATCGGGGCGAACGCCCTGTTGGTCGGCTCGACGTCGACGAACTCGAGCTGCAGCTTCTCGGCGTGGATCCCGCCCGACCTGAGCGGCTCGGTGTGCGGGTGCGCACCGATGACCATCGTCGCCGTCCGCACGTCGGCTCAGCCCGCCGGCGTCCGGCCGACCTGATGCGGCGGGATGTCGTCGGGCACCGTGCCGCTCGCCAGGAACCGCGCGAACTCCGCCTCCTCGCGGTCGAGGACCCGCGCGACGCTGGGGCGCTGCTCGTTGCGCCTTGCGTGATCGGCACAGCGCGGGAACGGCGTGCCATCCATCCCCGATCCCGTCGCACGGAACCAGAGCCACAGCATGTAGCCGTCCACGATCGACCAGTCGCCGAAGAGCCACTCACGATCGGCGAGACGGCCCTCGAGGATCGCGAAGCCCTTCTCGAGCTCACCGCGCGACGTCGCGCGGATCCCCTCGTAGGCCTCCGGGCCATCCGCCGTCGCGTTCGCGGGGAAGCGCAGGCGACCCACATGTGGGTGCATGCCGCTGGCGAACCAGGCCATCGTCGAGAGGGCCTCCAGCTGCGTCCTGTCGTCCCCTGTCGGCAGCAGCGCGGCGTCCGGGTACGCCCGGGCCAGGTACGTCTGGATGGCCGGGTTCTCCGTGAGGACCCAACCGTCCACGACGAGCGTCGGGACCTTGCCCTTGGGATTGACCGCGAGGTACTCCGGCGACTTGGCCTCCCCGGCGAACCGGTTGACCACGTGCAGCGTGAAGTCCGCGCCCGCCTCCTCCAGCGCGATGAACGGCACGCGGGCACAGGAGCCGGGTCCCCAGTACAGCTCGATCTTCGGCGACGGGCTCATGCCTCGGGCAGTCCGAGACTCGGCGTGACCGCCGGAGCGAGCTCGCCCGCGAACGAGCGCCGGTGGATCTCCCGCGGGTCGGCTCCTTCGCGCGCCGCCTCGGCGATCAGCTCGGGGTCGACGAACTTGCCGATCGGGTCGGCGACGAACTCCGGCGCCGTGCGCATCCACTCCGCCGAGGCCGCCCAGTCACCGAAGTTGTCCACTTGCATCTCCACGTTGTTGCCATCCGGGTCGGCGTAGTAGAACGAGGTCGTGAGGCCGTGATCCAGGCAGGAGTGCGGCACGATGCCGTTGGCCTTCAGGGTCTCGTAACGGGTGAGCATGTCGTCCAGGGACGCGAACTCGAAGGCCGTGTGGTGGATCCCGGTATGGCGGATCTTCTCGGGGTCGTCCGCCAGTGCGGGATGGCTGAGCAGCGCGAGGCGGTGGTTGGCATGGTCGTTCGTGAGGAACGCGATGCTCGGATCGCGGAAGTTGGGACGCAGTCCCGCCGCGAGTCCGTACCACTCGATCATCTCGTCGAGCCTCGTCGTCGTCAGATTGACGTGGTGGAAGACCGGGTTGGGGACGCCGTCCCCGGCCACCTCGAGCGACCCTGTCGTCATCTGCCTCCCCTCCCCTTGCCTGCGGCGGACACGGGGGACCCAGGAATCGAACCTGGCGTTGCGGTTTTGGAGACCGCCGTGTTACCGATACACCAGTCCCCCAGCGCCCCGGCAGTCTAGGAGGCGCGCAGGAAGAGAGGCTCGCCGACGGCGTCAGGGCTCGATGTTCTGGTTGCCGCGGAACACGTTGTCGGGGTCGTAGCGCGCCTTGAGCTCGCGCAGCCGCGGGTGACTGTCGCGGTACGAGGCTCGCGCGGCCGCGCTCCCCTCGTCCATCACGAAGTTTGAGTAGGCGCCGTCGAGCGCGTAGGGCGCGAGCGCGTCCGCGAATCCCGTCGCCCAGTCGCGCAGTGCGTCGTCCTGGCCGGGCCCGGCGGCGCAGCCGAGGAACATCTGCGCGAAGGCGGCGTCCCGCCATGGCCATGCGGCGCCTCCGTCCGGCCGACGGGCTGCCGCGCCGTCCAGCGGATACAGGTGGGTGAACGACAGCCAGCTCGGCGCGGAGCCGCCGAAGCGCACCAACTCAGCGCCCGCCTCCTCGGGGAGCACGCGATAGCACCGCCCGGCGACGTGGTTGTGCGTCCCGGCCGCGGCGATCGGGTCGAACGCGGACTGCAGCGCGGGGTAGGGCAGCTCGGCGACGCCGTCCAGCAACGGCGGCGGCGCAGCAGCGCGGAACTCCGCGAGCGCCGCCGCCGAGC
Organism: uncultured Solirubrobacterales bacterium; assembly: GCA_963837655.1. Lineage (GTDB taxonomy): Bacteria > Actinomycetota > Thermoleophilia > Solirubrobacterales > Solirubrobacteraceae > CAVVSD01. The sequence goes on along the minus strand of CAWIOK010000002.1, from coordinate 400,063 downwards.
GCTCCGGCGGTGCGGCGTTGCACCACACGAGCGCGCAGACCGGGCGCAGGCGCATCGGCTCGGGGAACGGGTCGGCCGGCGGGACGGTGAGCACGGCGAAGAACGCCGAGATGTCGTCGGGCTGCTCGGGCAGCCAGCGCAGGTAGAGACCGAGCACGCGCTCGGCGTCCTCCAGCGGCCAGAGCATCGGCCCGCCCGTCACCGCGCCCAGCGGGTGCAGCCGGAAGCGCATGGCCGTGACGACGCCGAAGTTGCCCCCTCCACCGCGCAGCGCCCAGAGCAGGTCCGGGTCGCCGTCCTCGCCGGCGCGGACGGTGCGCCCATCCGCGAGCACGACGTCGGCGGCGATCAGGTTGTCGGCCGCCAGCCCGTGCGTGCGGCTGAGGTGGCCGATCCCTCCCCCGAGAGTGAAGCCCGCCATGCCGACTGTCGAGACGGTCGCCGACGGCGTCGCGAGCCCGACGGCGTTCGTCGCGCGGTCGAGGTCGCCGGCGGTCGCCCCGCCGCCGACCCACGCGGTCCGGGCGCCGGCGTCGACGTCGACGTCGACCGCGCGCATGGACGTCAGGTCGACGACCAGGCCGTCGTCGAGCGAGGAGAAGCCCGCGACGCTGTGACCTCCCCCGCGCACCGCGACCTGCAGCCCCTCCGCCCGCGCGAACGCCACCGCCGCACCCACATCGGCCGCGTCAGCGCACCGCGCGATGACCGCCGGGCGACGATCGAAGACCTGGTTGTGGACCCGCCGTGCGGCGTCGTAGCCGGGGTGCTCGGGTCCGAGGGCGTCGCCGCGCAGCCGGTCGTCGAGTGCGGCCGCGAGGCTCTCGGTGTCGGCGAGCGATCGCATGTGCCTCTCCTTCTCGTCGGTGCATCCGGTCAGCTACAGACTCCCGCCGCCGCCCGACACGCGCATCGGCGAAAACCCTGAAATCACGGAGCGACGCCGGTACCGGCTCCCGTGAGTCCTAGACGTGGCGATCGCCGTCGAGATGCCGCACGGCGTAGGCGGCTGCCTCGGCACGGCCGCGCAGCCCGAGCTTGCGGTACACGCTGTGCACGTGGTGCTCGACCGTCTTGCGGGTGATGAACAGGCGCTCGGCCAGCTCGCGGTTGGAGAGCCCCTCCGCCAGGAGCCCGAGCACCTCGCGCTCCCGTCGCGTCAGCTCGCCGTCCGGGGCGCGACCGCCTCGCGACGCCCGCACGCCGAGGTCGCGCAGCAGCGCCGCCGCCGCGTCGGCGTCCCGCGCGGCGCCCAGGGCCTCCAGGCCGGCGAGCGCGGTCCGAGCCTCCGTCACCGCGGCGTCGGGAGGGAGCGCCCGCGCGAGCAGCAGACGGGTCCGCGCGACCTCCAGCGGCATCTCCAGACGACTGAAGGCCAGGAGCCCCCGCTCCAGACGCGCTCGACCGGCGTCGGCCTCGCCGCATGCTCCCAGCGCGGTCCCCAGGGCCCGCTCACCGCGGGCGACGACCAGCCGGCACCGCGTCACGGCACCGAGCTCCCCGATCCGCTCTGCAGCGGCACGTGCCGCCTCCGCGTCGCCGAGCTCGACCTCGGCGGCCACGAGCGCCTCCAGCAGCGCAGACGTCTCGAGGCAGCGCGCCGCGCCCGCCCGATAGGAGCCGGGACGCGAGCGCTCGTGCTCATCCAGCTCGGCCACACGCCGACGCAGCCCCCGTGCCGCGGCGGCGGGGTCGCCGCGGGCGAGCTGCAGCGCGGCGAGCACCCATGCGCTCGTGACGTGGTCCTCGTACCCGTCCAGGAGCCGCTCGGCCTCGTCGAGACGGCCCTGCGCCAGACGCAGCTCGGCGAGCCTCGCGAGCGCCTCGCCGTAGAGCGCGCGCTCGGCCGAGCGCCCGATGCGCAACGCAGCATCGAGCTCGCGCTCGGCACCGTCCCAGTCGCCGGTCGCGAACAGGACGCCGCCGTAGTAGGCGCGGCAGTGGGTGTACAGGTGCGCGGAGCCGTAGCGCCGGTGGAACGCGTCGGCAGCACGGACCCATTGTGTGATCCGCTCGAGCTCGGCGACCTGGCAGCACGCGCTGATCGTGTTGCAGGTCGTGTACACCACCGTCTGCAGCCGCCTGCACTCGCCCGCGAGCGAGCCCGCCATCGCCTCGTCGAGCAGCGCCACGCCCTCCTCCAGCCGTCCGACCTGCACGAGCGCGGCGCCCCGCTGGCTGAGCGAGCACAGCTCCAGATCGGCGTCGGCGAACCGGCGCGCCAGCTCGCATGCCTGCAGCGCCCAGGCCTCGGCCGCGACCGCGTCGTCGGTGTCATGCGCGCGCAGCAGCAGCACCCACCCTGCCAGCGGTGCGAGATCGTGCTCCTCCACCAGCCGCGCCATGCGACCCAGCCAGCCGCGAGCGACCGCGGTGTTGCCGAGGCTTACCCGGTACAGGAAGTACAGGCCGATGGAGGCCAGTGCGGCCTGCATCGGGTCGGGACGACGGCGGAAGGTCGCGTAGGCGCGCTCCCCGCTTCGCACGGCGGCGTCGGTCTCGCCCAACCACCAGAGCGCGTCGCTCAGCCCCGCGAGCGCCTCGGGTACGTCCTCCCGCTCCACCACGGCCTCGAACGAGCTCCGCGCCGCCGGCCAGTCGCCGGCCGCGAGTGCGTCACGGCCCGCCGCGAGGAGCCTCTCGGCGTCCGACGGCATGGGTCCATCGTACGCCGAGACGGAGGCTACGTCACATGACGGGTCGCGACCGGTCGGCGTTGAGGATCTCCTCGATGAAGGCGAGCACGTCCGGCCCGGCCGGGTCCACCAGATGACCCCCGTCGACGCGCGCGGTACGAGCGGCGGGCAATGCCGCCGCCAGCGCCTCGGTCGCCTCGCGGAAAGCGTGCGGCGAGTCGGTCGCGGCCACGAGGAGGGCGGGCTGCGTGATCGTCGCGAGCTCGGCGACGTCCGTCCGCAGCCCGCCGCCTCGCACCTCCGCCAGGATCGCCGGGGCGTTGTGCGTGAACAGCCGCCGCAGGTCGTCGGGGAACGATCCCCACGCGGCGACCCCGAGCACCTCGTCCATGAGCGCCTCGGGGACCGCGTCGACGCCATCGCGCGCGGCCACGCTCAGCAGGCGCGCCGCCAGGTCGGACTCCCAAGCCACGCCCCCTGGCGACAGGGCCAGCGGCGCCCCGTCGAGCAGGACGAGCGCCCGCACGCATCCGGGATGGCGCAGCGCGAGGTCGATCGCCACCTCCCCTCCGTAGCTGCGGCCGATGACCACCGCGGGCGCCGCGCTCAGCCGGTGCAGGAGCGCGGCCGCGTCGTCGGCGTGCTCGGCGACGCTCGTGCGCTCGTACGGCTCGGGGCGCTCGCTGCGGGCGCATCCACGGCGGTCGTAGGCGATCACGCATCCGGCCCGGGCCAGCTTCTCGACCGCACCGCCCCAGACCACCGCGGAGCTGCCGGTCCCGTGGATGCACAGGATCGCGGCGCCGATGCCGCGTGTCTCGTAGGCGAGCCGCACGCCGCCGACGACCTGCTCGCCCGTCACGACAGCTCCCGGAGAATCGGTCGCAGCTGCTCGGCGAAGGCCTCGGGATGCTGCAGGTGCGGGGCATGGTGGCCGGCGACCGACTGCGGCTCGAGGCCGAGCCGCCCGGCGAGCCGCGCGGCGGCGTCGACCTGCCCGGGCACGACACGGTCGCTCGTCAGCACGCGCAGCGCGACGTGCGCCTCCCGGATGCTCTCCACGTCGGGCACGTCGGAGAGGAAGGCGCCGAGCTCCTCGGCGAAGAACCGCTCGCCGTTGCCGAGCATCCGCTCACGTAGGTGCGGGTCGAGCGCGGCGAAGGTCGCGTCGTCGGTGCGCAGGCGGATGAGCTCCTCCATCGCGCGCCGGGGATCGACCTCCCCCAGATCGGCCATCCGCTCGAGGCGCTCGTCCGGCGTCTGCGGCTCCATGAGGGTGACGACCGCAGGCTCGTGGACGATCGCGCCAGACAGCACGTCGGGGCGGCGGGCGACGAGGTCCAGCAGGATGTTGGCGCCGCCGCTGGTGCCGAACGCGATCGCGGGCGCGATCTCGAGCTCCTCGACGAGCGCGGCGGCCGTGCGCGTGAAGTGACCGGCGTCGCCGGTCGCGCCAGAGATGAAGAGCACCGGGGGTCCCGAGCCGATCATCTCGTGGTGGAGATCCGACAGAGTGCTGCTGGTGGTGGGCATTGCTGCCTCCCGGGCCGGACTGAGCGGGTGAGCCTCGACCGTACGTGGGGCGCGCGCCGACGGCATGGGGTGACCTCCCCATCTTGCGGGCGTCAGTCGACGAGGTCGTGGCGCATCGCGAACAGCGCGGCCCCGGCGCGCGTGGAGACGCGCGCCTTCGCGTAGATGTGCTCCACGTGGTGGCCCGCCGTCTTCTCCGTGATCACGAGGGCCTGTGCGATCTCCTTGGCGGTGGCCCCGCGCGCGAGCAGCCGCAGGACCTCGACCTCGCGTTCGCTGAGGCCTGCCGGATGCCCCTGCCGCACGCGCAACGGACCCTCGCCCGCCGCCTCGAGCACGGCGTCGGTCGCGCGCTTGTCGAGGGTGCCGCCGCCGACCATCTCGCCGAGCTGCGCGCGGGCCGCCGCCGGGCACAGCGCTACGCGGTACGGGCGGTCGTGGGTCATCGCGTCGTAGCAGTCGGCGGCGGCGAGCAGCCGCGCCCCGACGCCGAGCTGCGCCGCGGTTGCCGCACGGTGGTACCCGGACCCGTCCAGGCGCTCGTGATGCGAGCCGCTGAGCGGGGCGAGCGGCGCCAGCGCCCCGCAGCGCGCGAGGACGCGCTCGGTGTAATACGGGTGCAGGCGGACGCGTTCGCGCTCGCCGGCGCTCAGCGCCGCGGGCTTGCTCCAAATCCCGTTCGGCACCGCGACCCTGCCGAGGTCGTGCAGGTGACCGGCGGCGCGGACCTCCGCGACGTCGCGCGCCCGCCAGCCCACAGCGGTCGCGGCCGACGCCGCGAGATCCGCCACGCGGCTGGAGTGACCGTGCAGGAAGCCGACCTTGACGTCGCTGAACTCCCCGAACGCCCGCGCCACCGTCGTGAGGCCGGCCTGCGAGATCGTCGCGACGGGCTCCGGCTCGGCATCGATGACACGCGCCCAGGGATCGGGATCGGCGGCCGCGCGCAGCAGCGCGTCCGGGTCGGCGAGCGCGGCGTCGACGACGACCGGGTCGTAGCCGCGTCCGCGGCGGCGCCGGAGCGCCGCGATCGCGGCGTCCCGGCCGCGTGCGTCGTCGATCGCGGCGAGGTCGTGCGCGACGCGGACGATCCGCAGCGGCCGGGAGATCTCCTCCCCGGCGGCGACCCCCGGAACGCCCGCGCCGTCCCAGCGCTCGGTGAACTGGGCCAGTGCCAGAGCGACCTCGTCCGGCATGTGCAGGTGCAGCGCCAGGACCCGGCCTCCGTCGCACAGGTTCTCCGCCATCGTCTCGAAGAGCCTTCCGCCCCCGACGACGAACCGCGCGACGAGCCGGGACCGGTCGCGCAGCGGGCGGTCGTCCGCCAGCCGCGGCACGAGGTGGCGAAGCCCTTCGACGGACCCCGCCGCCGGCCCGACGGCCTGGGCGGCGCGCTGGAAGTGGATCTCGTCGCCGCCCACCCAGCCGGCGAGGTCCGGTGCGACCGCGGTGCAACCGACGTGCGCGAGCAGGGCAACGTAGTAGACGTCGGAGCGCTCGTCCGGTGCGCTGTTGAGCCTGTCGGCCAGCTCGAGCGCGGCGAGGCAGACGCCGAGCTCGCGCTCGAGCGGCCGGCCGAGGCCGAGATCCGTGGCCAGCGAGAGGGCGGCCATGAGCTCCGCCAGGCGGAAGTGATCGCCGAGGCGCGCCTCCACGGCGCGAGTCTAGATCGCGTCACGCCACCGCGCTGGCCGCGACCCCTCGCCCTGTGCGGCGAGCAACACGTCGGACGCCTGCTCCCCGATCATGAACGTCGGCGCGTTCGTGTTGCCGGTGGTGATGAACGGCATGATCGAGACGTCCGCGACCCGCAGGCCCTCCACGCCGTAGACGCGCAACTCCGGATCGATGACCGCGTCGGGGTCCTGACCCATCTTGCAGGCCGAAGCAGGCCTCCTGGGGCTCGGTGTGCCAGGCCCAGTCGTCCTGCGAGAACGGCACTCGGGCCAGCGGCCCGGGTCGTGGATCGCCGGGTTCTCGTCGGCGCGGTCCGCCTCGATGAGCGCGACGGTCGCGCCCGCGTCCACCAGGCGCCGCGCGACGACCGAGCCCGAACCGACGACCACGTAGTCGAATGTCTCCCCACCCATGGCGGGGATGATGGCGCGTCCGGTCAGCCGAAGGCGACGTCGCGCCCGTGCGGCGCGGTCCAGTCCTGGAACGGTCCCCGCGGGACGATGTGCTTCGGGTTCAGCTCGTCGTGCGTCGTGTAGTAGTGCTCCTTCGCCTCGGCGAGATCGACCGTCTCCGCGACGCCCGGCTGCGCGTACAGCTCGCGCGCGTAGGCCCAGAGGTTCGGGTGATCGGCGATCAGCCTGCCGTTGCAGCGGAAGTGCACGTAGTAGACGGCGTCGAAGCGCACGAGCGTCGTGAAGAGCCGCCAGTCGGCCTCGGTGATGCGCTCACCCGCGAGGTAGCGGCGCTCGCCGAGCAGCTCCTCCAGCCACCCGAGCGCGACGAAGAGGCGGTCGAACGCGGCGTCGTAGGCCTGCTGACCGCGCGCGAACCCGGCGCGGTAGACGCCGTTGTTGACCTCGTCGTAGACGCGGTCGTTGATCCGGTCGATCTCCGGGCGCAGGTGCTCCGGGTAGAGATCGATCTCGGGGTGCCCGGCGAAGGCGTCGAACTCGCTGTTGAGCATCCGGATGATCTCAGCGGACTCGTTGTTGACGATCCGGCCGGTCACGCGGTCCCACAGGACGGGGACGGACACGCGGCCGTCGAAGGACGGGTCGGTGCGCTCGTAGGCCTCGGACAGCAGCTCGAAGCCGTTGAGCTGATCGACGTGGTCACCCCCGGGGAACGCCCAACCCCGTTCGTCGCGGAACGGGTGGGAGTAGGAGACGCCGATGACGTCCTCCAACCCCTTGAGCCTGCGGACGATGAGCGTGCGGTGCGCCCACGGGCAGGCACGCGCGACGTACAGGTGGTACCGGCCTGCTGCGGCGGGGAACTCGGAGGAGCCATCCGCAGTGACGGCGTCACGAAAGCGGCTGTCCTGGCGGACGAACTCGCCCGACTCCGCCGTCTCGGGACCGAGGTCGAGGCGTTCGATGGTCACGTCATGGACGGTAGCCGTCGGCACCCGTGGGTACATTCGGGCCGATGTCGTCCAGGCCGCGCGAGCGCTTGTCGGCCGCGCAGGCGCGGCGCATGGCGCTCTGGGCGCAGGGGTTCGCCGACGGCCTGCGCGAGAAGCCCTCCGACGGCTGGGCGCTGCGCAAGGTGCTGTCGCGCGTCGGGCTCCTGCAGATCGACTCCGTCAACGTCCTCTCGCGCGCGCACTACCTGCCGCTCTTCGCGCGGCTCGGGCCGTACGACACCGGCATGCTCGACCGGGCGGCGTGGAACGCCCCGCGGCGGCTCTTCGAGTACTGGGGCCACGAGGCGTCGTTGCTGCCCGTCACCGCCCAGCCCCTGCTGCGCTGGCGCATGGACGCCGCCTACACCGACGCCTGGGGCGGCATGCGGCGGGTCGCGGAGGAGTTCCCGGAGCTCGTCGAACGCGTGCTGCAGACCGTGGCCGAGCGCGGCCCGATCGCCGCGAGCGAGCTCGCCTCGCTGGAGGGCGACCAGCAGCGCAGGTCGGGACCGTGGTGGGACTGGTCGCACACCAAGCGCGCGCTGGAGTGGCTGTTCTGGAGCGGGCAGGTCACGTCCGCGCGGCGCCGCGGCTTCGAGCGGCTGTACGACCTGCCCGAGCGTGTCCTCCCGCGCGCGGTGATCGACACGCCGACGCCCGACATGGCCGACGCGCAACGCGAGCTCGTGCGCATCGCGGCGCGCGCGATGGGCGTCGCGACGGAGCGCGATCTGCGTGACTACTTCCGCCTGCCGGTCGCCGATGCCCGGGCCCGCGTCGCCGAGCTCGTGGAGGCCGGCGAGCTCGCGCCCGTCCAGGTCGAGGGGTGGACGCACGCCGCGTACCTCGATCCCACTGCGAAGCTGCCGCGAACGGTCGACGCGCGTGCGCTCGTCGGCCCCTTCGACTCGCTGGTCTGGGAGCGCCCGCGCGCGGAGCGGTTGTTCGGCTTCCGCTACCGGATCGAGATCTACGTCCCCGCGCCCAAGCGGGTGCACGGCTACTACGTGCTGCCGTTCCTCCTCGGCGACACGCTCGTCGGGCGCGTCGATCTCAAGTCCGACCGCAAGGCGGGTGTCCTGCTCGTGCAGGCGGCGCACGCCGAGCCGGGCGCCCCACCGCACACGGCGGAGGCGCTGGCGCGGGAGCTCGCGCTCATGGCCGACTGGCTGGGGCTGGGCGGGGTGTCGGTCGTCGACCGCGGGGACCTCGCGCCTGCGCTGCGCCCAGCGCTAGCGTCCGTTGCGTGAAGGCTCTCTACACCGCGGTCGCCACGGCGACCGACCAAGGACGAAACGGCCACGTCTCCACGGACGACGGCAAGCTCGACCTGCAGATGAGCATGCCGGAACGGATGGGCGGCGCCGGCGGCGACGGGACCAACCCCGAACAGCTCTTCGCCTCGGGCTACGCGGCCTGCTTCGCGAACGCGATGCGCAGCGTCGCGCGCCGCGAGGAGCGCGAGTCGGACGTCGACGGCGCGACCGTCACGGCCGAGGTCGACATCGGCCGCAGCGGTCCCGGCGGCAAGTTCGGGCTCGCGGTGCGACTGAAGGCGAACGTCCCCCGGCTCGCGCAGGCCGCCGCCGAGGAGCTCGTCGCAGCCGCGCACGAGCGTTGTCCCTACTCGAACGCCACGCGCGGCAACGTCGACGTCGATCTCCAGGTGACCGGCGGAAGTTGATCTCGCGCCCATGAGCATCTACGCCGACGAGCGCGTACGCGCGACGACACAGACGTCCGCCATCTTCGGTCAAGTGATGCTGCTGGTCGGCGTCGCGATCGGGTTCCTCGCTGCGGGCTCGCTCATCGGCCGCGACATCCAGCCAGGTACAGCGACGATCCTCGGCTTCCTGGCGATCGGGATGATCTTCGCCCAGTCCTTCGTCCGACCGCTGCGCGCCGGGCCGATCGGGATGCTGTGGCTCTTCGCGGCCGCGCTGATCCTCGGCATCAGCCTGGGCCCGATCCTCAACGAGTACGCCCAGGCCGAGCCCGGCGTGATCACGCAGGCGGCTGCCGGCACGGCGCTCGCGGTGCTCGGCATGGGCGCCATCGGGCTGTTGACGTCGAAGGACCTGGCCCCGTGGATCCGCCCGCTGTCGTTCGTGATGCTCGGCCTGTTCGGCATCAGCCTCGTCGTGCTGCTCCTCGGCGGTGCCGGCAACCCGCTGCTGAGCATCGCGGTGCTGCTCGTGTCGTGCGCGCTGCTCGTCGTCGACTTCAACTACGTCCGCAAGCACGCGACCGAGGACGACGTGGTCTGGCTCGCCACGGGCATCTTCGTCTCGATCGTCAACATCTTCCTGTCGCTGCTGAACCTGTTCGGCGGCGGGCGGCGCTGAGCGGCCGGCCCGCACCGACGGCTCTTGCTGATGCGGGCGGAGGGATTCGAACCCACACGCTCGTGAGAGCACCGGCTCCTAAGGCCGGCGTGTCTACCGTTCCACCACGCCCGCGCGACGCCGATGATAGGTCCGCGGCCGGAGGTCCCCGTACGATGTCGGCCGCGCCCGGGTAGCCCAATTGGCAGAGGCGATCGGCTCAAACCCGATGCAGTGCGGGTTCGAATCCCGCTCCGGGCATCCGCATCCCTGTCGAGGAGGGTCGATGGACGAGCAAGTGCGAGCGCTGCTGGCGGGCAAGAACTTCGCGACGGTGTCGATGGGCCGCAAGGACGGCAGCGTCTTCTCCGTCTTCACCTGGATCGACATCGAGGGCGACCGGATCACGCTGAACACGTCGCAGGGACGCGTGTGGCCCAAGATCATCGCCCGCGACCCCCGCTTGACGATCCTCGTGTCCGACGTCGAGGACCCCTACCGCTACGTGCAGATCCGCGGGCGGGTGACGGAGACGCAGCTCGAGGGCGCGCGGGAGCACATCGACCAGCTCTCGCACAAGTACCACGGCTACGACTACAAGGGCGGGTTCCCGGGCGAGGTGCGCATCAAGTACTACGTCGAGCCCGACCACGTGAGCCTGCACGGAGAATGACCTCGGTCCTCGTGCTCGGCGGCGGCTCCGAGCTCGGGATCGCGATCGCAGAGAAGCTGGAGCCCGACGTCGCTGTCCTGGCGGGCCGGGCTCCCGAGCGCCTTGCCGGCCGCGTCGTCGGGCGGGCGACGGTGGCGACCGTCGCGTTCGACGCCGACGCGACGGACGAGCACGAGACGGCGCTTGACGAGGCGTGGGCCGCGGCAGGTGGCAGCGTGGACGTCGCGATCATCGCGTTCGGTGCGCTCGGCGACGAGTGGCCGGGCGTCGAGGACCCCGACGCGTCGGTCGCCCTCCTGCGCACGAACGCGCTCGGCGCCGGCTCCGCGGTCCTGCGCGTCGCCGCGCGCCTGCGGCGGCAGGGCTCGGGCGCCGTGGTGCTGCTGTCCTCGGTCGCCGCCGAGCGCCCGCGGCCGGCCAACTACGTCTACGCGGCGGGCAAGGCGAGCGCGGACTTCCTCGCGCGCGGCGTCGCAGACGCGACCGGCGTGCGGGTGCTCGTCGTCCGTCCCGGCTTCGTGCCCACGCAGATGACCGCCGGGCGCAAGGCACCGCCGCTGTCGGCGACGCCGGCGCAGGTCGCCGAGGCCACCGTCGACGCGCTGCGTCGCGGGCGCAGCGTCGTGTACGTGCCGCAGTCCATGCGACTGCTCGCGCTCGTCGTCAGGCTGCTGCCCGGCGCGGTCGTCCGGCGCCTGCCCCGCTAGGCGACGATCGCGCGGAGATCGTCGGCGAGCGCCGGCGGCGCCGCGAGGATCCCGGCCGGCAGCCCGTCGGTCACCGGCGTGCGCTCGACGACCAGCCCGGCACGCGCGCAGAGCAGCTCGCCGGCGGCGACGTCCCACTCCTGGACTGCGCGCTCGTAGAACCCGTCGAGCCGGCCGGCGGCGGTCCACGCGAGATCCAGCGCGCACGCCCCGGTGCGACGCAGGTTGGCGATCTGCGGCAGCAGCCGTGCGACCACCTGGCCCTGGCCGGCGCGGACGCTCGCGTCGTAGGCGAAGCCGGTGCCGACGATCGCCTGCGCCAGCTCCGTGCACGTCGACCCCGTCAGGACCGCGTCGCCCAACCGTGCGTCACCGTCACGCGTGGCGGAGAACAGCTCGCCGCGCAACGGGTCGAAGACGACGCCGGCCAACGCGCCCTCGGCGTCGCGCACCGCCACGCTCACACACCAGGCCGGGATGCCGTGGAGGAAGTTCAGCGTGCCGTCGAGCGGGTCGACCACCCACAGCAGATCGCCTTCGCCGATCGACGCGAGCGCCGTCGAGGTGGCGCTCCGCGCCACCTCGACCGAGGGCGACGAAGTCGCCCCTTCTTCGCCCAGGACCGCGTCGCCCGGGCGACGCGCCGCGAGCACCTCGCGGATGGCCTGCTCGGCCGCGAGGTCGGCCTCGGAGACGAGGTCGGTCGGCGTCGACTTCGTCCGCAGCGCGCGCTCCACGCCGGCCTCGAACCGCACCCGCAGCAGCGCGCCCGCCGCGCGGGCCGCCTCCTCGGCGGTGCCCAGCAGGCTCAGTGGGCCAGCTCCAGGACCAAGCCGCCGGCGAACTGGGCGTGCATCTCCAGATGCATCGCCATGTGGCCGCGGTACATCGTGATGTCGCGCCAGTAGCGCTGCATCCGCGCGCCGTCGACCTGGCCGGACGCGCCGGTGGTGCGCACGATCCGGTCGACCGCCTCGAAGACGAGGTCGCCCGCCCGGTTGTTCATGAGCGCGAGCTGCGTGTCCTCCACGCGCGAGAACGGCTCCCCGCCCGCGAAGCCGCGCCGGGCGTACTCGAGCTGCAGGTCGGCGACCTGCAGCAGGATCGCCTCCGCGCTGCGGATCAGCCCGAGTGCGATGCCGTAGTGCTCGCGGAACAGGTCGTCCTGCCAGCGGGGGATCTGCGTGAACGTCGTCTTCTTGGAGTGCAGCGCCGCCTCGTACTCGTCCAGCGCGGCCCACGCGAGACCGACCGCCACCGCCGTCAGCTCGCCCGAGAAGTAGCCGTGCGGGCGCGCGGCGTACATGGGATTGCCGTGGATCGCCCCGCCCGGCGTCTGCGCCGGGACCTGGACGTCGGCGAACTGGACGGGCACCACCCAGCCGCGCGGCACCGTGGCACGGGCGACCCGGATCGAGTGCGATCCGCTCCCGCGCAGGCCGAGCGTGGTGCCCCAGTCGTCCAGGCGCTCCCACTCGCTGCGCGGGAGCATCGCCACGCCGAAGCCCGGCGGGTCGCCGGGCCGCTCGGGCGGGAGCAGGACCGACGGCAGGAAGTGGGTGCTGTACGGCGAGCCCGAGCAGAAGTCCCACTGGCCCTCGACGGCCCATCCGTCGGCGGTCGGCGTCGCCGTCCCCATCGGGACGAACCGCGACGGAGCCCGGAACTCCCCGGCGGCGCCGAAGATGTCGCGCTGGACGTCCTCGGCGAAGAACGACCCCGCCTGCAGGACGTGGCCCGCCGCGAGGCCCAGGCACCAACCCGTCGAGGGACAGCCGCGTGAGATCTCGACGATCGTCTCGTAGAACGTCCGCACGGAGAACTCGTGGCCACCGAAGCGCCGCGGCTGCAGGATGCGGTAGAAGCCCGCCGCCTCGAACGCGCGGTGCAGCTCCTCGGAGTGGAACGTGCGCTCCTCGGTCGCCGCCTGTTCCTCGCGCAGCTGCATGCGCAGCGCCCGCGCGCGCTCGACGACGGCCTCGGGTGTCAGGCCCGGCTCGGGGACCGGGACCGCGTTCTCCTGGACGGCACTCATCCTGTCCTCCTCTAGGACCCTCGGCTCTTGGCCAGTTCGGCGAACCAGTCCAGCGCCTCGGGGTTCGCCAGCGAGTCGCGGCTGGCCGCCTTGTCGGGCTCCGCGCCCATCAGGATCCGCTTGACCGGCACCTCCAGCGCCTTGCCCGACAGCGTTCGCGGGACGGCGTCGATGGCGATGACGTCGCTGGGGACGTGGCGGGGCGAGCAGTCCTCGCGGACGCGCTTGCGGATCGCCTTGACGAGGTCGTCATCCAGCTCCGCGCCGTCCTCGAGCACGACGAACAGCGGCAGCCAGGACTCCTCGCCCTCCTGCGGGACGTCGACGACGAGCGCGTCGCGGATCTCGTCCAGCGCCAGGACCGCGCTGTAGATCTCGGCGGTCCCCATGCGGATGCCGCCGCGGTTGATCGTCGAATCCGAGCGGCCGGTGATGATCGCGGTACTGCGCGACGTGATCTCGATCCAGTCGCCGTGGCGCCAGATGCCGGGGTAGACGGAGAAGTAGGAGTCGTGGTAGCGCTCGCCGTCGGCGTCGCCCCAGAAGAAGACCGGCATCGACGGCATCGGCTCGGTGAGGACGAGCTCGCCGACCTTGTCGATGACCGCACGGCCCTCCTCATCCCAGGCCTCGATCGCTGCGCCCAGCGCGCGCCCCTGCAGCTCGCCCTCGTAGACGGGCAGCGTCGGCACGCCGCCCACGAACGCGCTCACGACGTCCGTGCCCCCGCTCGTGGAGAACAGCCACGTGTCGGCGCCGACGTTGTCGTAGACCCACCGGAAGCCCTCCGGCGACAGCGGCGAGCCGGTCGATCCGACCGCGCGCAGCTTGCTCAGGTCGCGCCCCTCGGCGGGATGCACGTCGGACTTCATGCACGCTGCGATGTAGGCGGCGCTGGTGCCGAAGCTCGTCATGCCGATCTCAGACGCGAAGTCCCACAGACGGTCCAGGCTCGGGACTGCGGGGTTGCCGTCATAGAGCAGGATGGTCGCGTCGGTGAGCAGGCCGCCGACGAGGAAGTTCCACATCATCCAGCCGGTCGTCGTGAACCAGAAGAACCGGTCGCCGGCCTGGAGGTCGGCCTGCAGGCCGAGGACCTTCAGGTGCTCGAGCAGCACGCCGCCCTGGCCGTGGACGATCGCCTTCGGCAAACCCGTCGTGCCCGACGAGTAGAGCACCCACAACGGGTGCGCGAACGGCAGCTGCGCGAACATCAGCTCGCCCTCGCGCTGCATCTCCGGCAGCGTGGCGGCGGCCTCGAGGCCCTCCGCGGTCGCGTCTGGGTCCAGGTAGGGGACGACCACCGTGTGCCGGAGCGTCGGCAACTCGGCCTGCAGCTGCGCGATGGCGTCGTGGCGATCGAAGTCCTTGCCGCCGTAGCGGTAGCCGTCGGCCGCGAACAGCACCTTGGGCTCGATCTGGGCGAAGCGGTCGACGACGGAGCGGATGCCGAAGTCCGGCGAGCAGCACGACCACGTCGCGCCGATGCTCGCGCACGCGAGGAAGACCGCGATCGTCTCGGGGATGTTGGGCAGGTAGCCGACGACGCGATCGCCCGGCTCGACGCCCATCTCGCGCAGCCCCGCGGCGATCCCCGCCACCTGGGTGCGCAGCTCACCCCACGTGACCTCGCCTCGGTCGCGCGCCTCGGACTCGTGGATCATCGCGACGGTCGCGTCGTCGCGGTTGCGGAAGATGTGCTCGGCGTAGGACAGGCGTGCTCCGGGGAACCACTCGGCACCGGGCATCTCGCGCCGCCCGAGGACCCGCTTGTACGGACGCTCCGCCTGCACATCGAAGAAGTCCCAGATCGACGCCCAGAACGCCTCGATGTCGTCCACCGACCAGCGCCACAGATCGTGGTAGCCGTCGAAGTGCATCCCGCGCTCGGTGCGCAGCCAGCGCGCGTACGCGGTGAGCGTCGTGCGTTCGATCGCCTCGGCCGTGGGCTCCCAGAGCATGCGGCCGCCAGTGTCCGTCGTCACGCGGTTCATCCTAGGCAGCGATCTACCCGTAGGCATGTCCGATGACCACGGCAGTTGTCTGGTACCGCCGCGATCTGCGCGTCCACGATCTCCCGGCGCTCGCCGAGGCGGTCCGTGCACACGATCGCGTGCTCCCCCTCTTCGTCTTCGATCCGGTCTTGCTCGGCGGCCGGTTCCGGTCCGCGGGACGCACCGCGTGGATGCTCGATGCGCTGCACGCGCTGGACGACGAGCTGCGCTCGCGCGGCGGTCGCCTCGCCGTGCGCACTGGTCCTCCGGAGCGGGTGCTGCCCGAGGTGGTGCGCGAGATCGGCGCCGGCGTCGTCCACTGCAGCGAGGAGACCACCGGCTTCGCACGCCAGCGCGACGAGCGTGTGGACGAGGCGCTCGGCGACGTCCCGCTCGTCCGCCATCCCGGGATCTACATCGCCGAGCTCTCGCAGGTGCTGACGAAGGACGCCAGGCCGTACACCGTCTTCAGCCCGTTCCTCAAGACCTGGAAGCGCCAGGAGCGACGGGCCCTCGCGCAGCCGCCGCCGGCGATCGAGCTCCCGGCCCGGGCGAAGGTCGGGAGGATGCCGTCGCTGCAGGCGCTCGGCTTCGACGAGACACCGGACCTCCTGGACCGCCCGCCGGCGTCTGAAGCCGAGGCTCTGAAGGCCGCGCGGCGCTGGGTGCGCTCGGAGATGCGCGGCTACGGCGAGGGGCGCAACATCCTCGCCGACGAGACCTCGCGGCTGTCCGTGCACCTGCGCTTCGGCACCCTGTCGCCGCTGTGGCTGGAGCAGCGGGTGCTGGCGGCCGGCGGGGAGGGCTCGGGACGCTTCCGGTTCGAGCTGGCCTGGCGCGACTTCTACGGCGCGGTCATGCTGCACCACCCGGAGGCGGCCACGACGGAGTTCCAGGCGCGCTACCGCGGGACCCTGGCCTGGCATGACGACCCGGATGCCCTCGCCGCCTGGAAGCAGGGCGAGACCGGCTATCCCGTCGTCGACGCGGCGATGCGCCAGCTCCGGGTCACCGGCTGGATGCACAACCGCGCGCGGATGATCGTCGCGTCCTTCCTCACGAAGGACCTCCATCTCGACTGGCGCCTCGGAGAGGCACACTTCATGGAGCATCTGCTCGACGGCGACGTCGGCTCCAACAACGGCGGCTGGCAGTGGGTCGCGTCGACGGGCACGGACCCGGCGCCCTACTTCCAACGCCTCTTCAACCCCACGTTGCAGCAGCAGCGCTTCGATCCCGACGGACGCTACGTCCGCCGCTGGATCCCCGAGCTGTCCGACGTTCCCCTCGAAAAGCTCGCCGAGCCCTGGACCATGTCCGACGACGAGCAGGAGCAGGCCGGATGCATCGTCGGACAGGACTACCCGGGGCCGATCGTCGATCACGCCGTCGAGCGGCGCGTTGCGATGGAGCGTTACCGTGCCGCGTGAAGCGCCAGTACATTCCCCGTCCATGAGCGCTGCTGGCCCGCCCGCCTTCCGCCTCGCGACCGAGCAACGCAACGGCGTCCGCGTCCTGACCCCGGAGGGAGAGCTCGACCTCGCGACGGCGCCCCAGCTCGCGGCCGCATTCGGTGATGGCCCGACCGTGCTCGTCCTCGGCGGCCTGGACTTCATCGACTCGACCGGCCTGGCCACGCTCATCAGCGAGCGGCGACGACGGACGGAGGAGGGCCCGCCGTTCATCCTCGTGCGCGGATCGGCGACCACCCAGCGTCTGTTCGCCGTCACCGGCGTGGAGGGCCTCTTCGTGTGGGCGTCGACGGCCGACGAGGCCGTGGATCGGGCTCGCAGACCTTGACAGTCGTCGTCCTGGCGGGCGGCACCGGCGGTGCCAAGCTCGCGCGCGGCATGCTCGACCTGGTCGGGGACGAGCTCGTGGTCGTCGCGAACACCGGTGACGACGTGGAGATCTACGGGGCGCACGTCTCCCCCGACCCGGACCTGTGCGCGTTCTGGCTCGCCGACCGCATCGACGAGCGCGGCTGGGGCCTGCGCGACGACACGTTCCACGTGATGGACGGCATGCGCGAGCTGGGCGTCGACGTGTGGTTCAACCTCGGCGACCGCGACCTCGCGGTCGGGTTGCGGCGCTCGGAGCTCCTCGCGGGCGGCATGCGGCTGACGGAGACGCTGGACGAGCTGACCCGCTCGCTCGGGCTGGGTGCTCGAGTGCTGCCGATGTCCGACGACCCCGTCCGGACGTGGGTCCTCGCGCGCGGGGACTGGACGCCGTTCCAGGAGTTCATGATCCTGCAGCGCGCCGAGGGTCCCGTCGACGGCGTGGAGCTGCGGGGCGCGCAGGCGGCGACGGCGACGCCAGAGGTGCTCGAGGCGATCGCGTCGGCCCGGGCGATCGTGGTCGGACCATCGAACCCGGTCATCTCGATCGGGCCGATCCTCGCGGTGCCGGGCGTCCGCGAGGCGCTGCGCGACACCGAGGCGCCGGTCGTCGCCGTCTCGCCGCTCGTCGACGGCGCCGTGCTCAAGGGCCCGACGGCCGACTTCATGGCGTGGACCGGACTGCCTGCGACAGCCGCGGGCGTCGCGGAGCTGCTGGGCGACGTGCTCCACGGCATGGTCACCGACGAGCGACGCGCCGGGCCACTGCCCGTGCTGCGGACCGACACGCTCATGGCCGACGCGGACGGTCGCCGGCGGGTCGCGGGCGCCGCGCTGACGTTCGCCGAGGCCCTGGCAAGCTGAGAGCGTGCAGACCGTCGCCGTCCTGCCGGTGAAGCGATTCGCCGACGCCAAGCAGCGCCTCAGCACCGGGCTGGCCCCGGGGACCCGGCGCGCGCTGGCGGAGGCGATGCTCACCGACGTCCTCGTCGCGCTGCGACGGACCGAGGGGCTCGACGAGGTCGTCGTCGTCACGGCGGAGCCGGTCGCCGAGGCCCTCGCGCTGGGCTACGGGGCACGGGTCGTCGCCGACACCGTCGAGTCGGGGCAGTCGCCCGCCGCCCAGATCGGCCTGGAGGCCGTCGACGGCGCGGACGTCGTGCTGCTCGTCCCTGGCGACTGCCCGGCGCTGGACCCCATCGAGCTGGCGGAGCTGCTGCGCTCCGTCGAGCCGCAGCCGTCCGTCGTGCTGATCCCCGACCGCCACGGCAGCGGGACGAACGGCCTCCTGCTGCACCCGCCGAGTGCGATCGTCCCGGCGTTCGGGCCAGGCAGCCGCGATCGCCACACGGCGCTGGCCGAGGAGGCCGGCGCCTCCCTGCGGGTGGTGGAGATGGCGTCGCTCGTGCTCGACGTTGACACGCCCGACGACCTCGCGGCGATGCGCGAGGTGCTGGAGGGCTCACACGGCGGTGCGGCCCACACGCGCGGGCTGCTGCGGCGGCTGGCGCGCAACGACGTCGCGAAGTGATCACGGTCGTCGCACTGGCGGGCATTCCCGAGGTCGTGCCCGGCGACGACGTCGGCGCGATGCTCGCGTACGCGGCGCCGGGCGATATCGGCGATGGCGATGTCCTCGTCGTCTCCCAGAAGATCGTGTCGAAGGCCGAGGGACGCGTCGTGCGGCTGGCGGACGTCGTGCCGTCGGCGCGTGCGGTGCAGCTGGCCGAGACGCTGGCCAAGGACCCGCGCGCTGTCGAGGTCGTGCTCGGCGAGACCGACGCCGTGGTGCGCGCGGTCCGCGGGGTGCTGATCGTGCGGACGCACCACGGGTTCGTCTGCGCGAACGCGGGCGTCGACGCGTCCAACGCCCCCGGCGATGACGCGCTCGTGCTGCTCCCGGTCGATCCTGACGGCTCCGCGCGGGCGTTGCGCGCCGCGGTCCGTGAGCGACGGGGCGTGGCGCCGGCGGTCGTGATCGCCGACTCGTTCGGGCGTGCATGGCGACGCGGGCAGAGCGACGTGGCGATCGGGTGCGCCGGGCTCGTCGCGCTGGACGACTGGACCGGCCGTGTGGACAACGAGGGCCGCGAGCTGCGTGCAACGCAGATCGCCGTCGCCGACCAGGCGGCCGCCGCGGCGGACCTCGCCCGCGCGAAGGACTCGCGCGAGCCCGCGGTCCTCGTGCGCGGGCTGCAGCGCTTCGTGACCGCCGACGACGGTCCAGGCGCCGTGGCCGGCCTGGTGCGGGCCCCGGCCGAGGATCTGTTCCTCTAGGACGAAGGCGGTGCGGGGCCGTCACGTGACACATACGGTCGCGCTGTTCGAGCAGGCCCCGTCACTCTGCGGCGCTGCAATGACTCAGTACCGCGTAGACGCCGCGGCGAGGTCGCCCCCCTAAGCGGCCACCGTGACCGGGTAGTGCGCCCGCAGCTCGTAGAGCGTCGTGCGCTCCGCGGCCGGACGGCCGGCCGCGTGCGCGGCGGCGATGAGCTCGGGCGGATCCAGGCGTGTGCCGTGGTACGAGCCGGCCAGGCGGCTGATGGACTCCTCCATGAGGGTCCCGCCGAGGTCGTTCACACCCCAGCGCAGTGCCTCGGTCGCCGCCTCCAGGCCCATCTTCACCCACGACGCCTGCAGCGACGGGATCGTCTTGCCCAGCGCGAGCCGGAACACCGCGGTGTGCTTGAGGTTCTCCTCGCGGGAGATCTCCTCCACGCCGTGCGTCCGCCCCAGCAGCGTGTGGAACGGGATGAACGACAGCGGGACGAACTCGGTGAAGCCGCCGGTGCGCTCCTGCAGCTCACGCACGACGCGCATGTGCTCGGCCAGCTCCCACGGCTCCTCGATGTGGCCGAACATGACGGTCACGGTCGACCGCAGCCCGGCGCGGTGCGAGGCCTCGATGACCTCGACCCACCGCGCGACCGGCAGCTTGTTCGGCGAGATCCGCTGGCGCACGCCGTCGTGGAGCACCTCGGCGGCGGTGCCCGGCGTGGAGCCCAGCCCGGCGTCGCGCAGCTGCGCGAACACCTCCGAGGGCGACAGGCCGGAGACGTCGCAGATGTGCGAGACCTCCATCGGCGAGTACGCGTGCAGGTGCAGATGCGGCGCGGTGCGCTTCGCGAGGCGCAGGTAGCCGAGGTAGTCCTCGAACGACCAGTCCGGGTGGATGCCCGACTGGATGCACAGCTCGGTCGCCCCGTATGCGACGGCCTCGTCGATCCGCGCGACGAAGTCCGCATCCTCGTGCTGGTAGGCGTCCGGCGACCGCTTGCCCTGCCCGAAGCCGCAGAACGCGCAGCCCACGATGCAGACGTTCGAGACGTTGATGTTGCGGTTGACGACGAAGGTCACCGTCTCCCCCGCCAGCTCCGCTCGCAGCTCGTCGGCAGCCTGGCGGATGTCCTCGATCGCCTCCGGCCGCGTCTCCGCGAACAGCGCCGTCAGCTCCTCGGGCGACAGCTCGGCGCCCTCGCGCCCCTTGGCCACCGCGCCGGCGACGAGGTCGCGCCGGATCGGGCGCGGCGCGTCGGTCCGCCCCGAGCCGCTGCGCGGGATGAAGGACCAGAAGCGCGTCTTGATGACGTCGAGCACGCCCTGGTCGACCCAGTCGCTGTCGATGTACTTGGCGTACACGCAGAGCCGCTCGGTCAGCGCGACGCCGTCCTCCAGCAGGCGCTTGCGCACCTGGTGGGGCGACGGGAACGGGTGCTCGGGCGAGATGTGGTCGCCGTTGCTGGACAGACCGCCCAGGTCGGTGGCGCCCGCGGCGACGAGCTCCGGCCACCAGTCCGCGAGGTTCGGCGGGATCTGGATCCCGACGTCGGGCATGAGCCGCCTCGCCTCGCCGATGAGGCGCTTCATGTCCTCGATCGTGATCGGGGTCGCCCACTTCGGGGACTCCGTGTGCGGCGCGAGGGTCAGCCCCGTCTGCCAGTAGCGCTCCGCGACGTCGGTCGCGATGTCCGCCGGCTCCTCGCCGTAGTACTTCCGGTGCGGGACGAAGTTCTGGAGGATGACCTCCTGCAGGTGGCCGTGCTCGGCGTGGACCGCGGCAAGCGCCTCGAGCGACGCGACCCGGTCCTCCTCGGACTCGCCGATGCCGACGAGGATCCCCGAGGTGAACGGGATCTGCAGCTCGCCCGCCGCGCGGAGCGTCGCCAGGCGCACCTGGGGGTCCTTCGACGGCGACGCCTGGTGGGCGACGAGGTCGTCGCGGATCGACTCGAGCATCATCCCCTGCGACGCCGTGACCTCCCGCAGCCGCGCGAGGTCCTCGCGCCCGAGCGCACCGAGGTTGGAGTGCGGAAGGATCCCGCGTTCCAGTGCCCGCTCGCACGACCAGATGACGTAGGCGACGAAGTCCTCGAAGCCGAGCTCAGCGAGCTTGGCCCGGACGCCGGCGTGGTGGTCGGGCTGCTCGCCGGTGAGGACCAGCAGCTCCTTCACGTTGCGACGCGCCGCACGGTCGAGGAGGTCTATGACCTCGTCGGGCTCGTGCAGATGCGGGCGATGGGTGGCGAACGCGCAGTACTTGCAATGCGAGCTGCACGTCCGCGACAACGACAAGGTGACGTTGCGGGAGAAGGTGACGCGGCGACGCACCGTCGAAAGTCTACGGATGGGCGCCCGCGTATCCTCGCCCGCTCCTTGATGGCCGCCCGCCCCGCCCGTCTCGTCATCCTGCTGGTCGTCGCCGCACTCGCCGGCTGCGGCGGCAGCAGCGACGATGCCGGGGGGACCGCATCGACCCCGGCCGGACCGCCGCTCGACGCCACGCTGCTGCTCGACTTCGCGCCGAACGCCGTCCACTCCGGCATCTACGCCGCCACGGAGCTGCGATTGGACCGCGAGCAGGGCATCGACCTGCGCGTCCAGGCGCCGACGGCCTCGACCGACTCCGTCCGGCTCCTGCTCGGAGGCAGGGCACAGCTCGCGGTCCTCGACATCCACGATCTCGCCCTCGCGCGCGAACGCGGGCGCGACCTCGTGGGCGTCATGGCCATCGTCGAGCGCCCCCTCGCGGCGGTGCTCGCGGATCCCGCGATCCGCAGGCCGCGCGATCTCGAGGGCCGCCGGGTCGGGGTCACCGGCCTGCCGAGCGACGACGCCGTCCTCGAGTCGATCGTCCGCGGTGACCACGGCGATCCCTCCAAGGTGCGCTCGACGGCGATCGGCTTCAACGCGGTCGCGTCCGTCGTGAGCGGCCGCGTCGCGGGCGCCACGGCGTTCTGGAACGTCGAGGGCGTCGCGCTGCAGGAGCGGGTGCCCGACGCGAAGGAGTTCCGCGTCGACGACTACGGTGCGCCGGCCTACCCCGAGCTGGTGCTCGTCGTCACCCGCCGGACGCTGCAGCAGGACCCGGAGCTGGTCAGCCGGGCGGTCCGCGCGCTCGTCAGCGGCTACGACGTCGTCGTCCGCGACCCTGGCGCCGCGCTGCGCGACCTCAGCGCCGGGGCACCGGACGTCGATCCGGCGGAGGCCAGGCGCCAGCTCGACGCGCTCGGCCCGTCGTCCTTCCAGATCGGCGGCGAGGTCGGCGCCTTGGACCCCGAGCGCCTGAAGGCGTGGGCGGCCTGGGAGGTCGAGTTCGGGATCGTGAAGCACAAGCCCGACGTCGCCACCGCGTTCGACGCGAGCTTCCTGCCCGACGGCTGACGTCAGGTGGTCAGGCGGAGGATCGGCGCCCGGGTCGGTGCCGGGGCGTCTCCGCCGCGTTCCGACGTCACCATGATCTCGCGCCCGGCTGCCGGCACCGTGGGCATCGCCACTTCGCCCGCGCCCTGCGCGTCGACGGAGAAGCGGACACCGGACGGCTGCGGCCGGCCGGACGCATCGCTCATCCACACCTCGTACATCCGGCCCGTCCCGGCGGCGGGCAGGCTCGACACGCGCAGCCGCGCCTCGCCGTCGTGGACCGCCAGCGACGCGCGGCCCTGCGGAGCGACGACGCCGTCCACCCGCGCGGCGTAGACCGTCTCGCGGTCGGTCCCGCCGCCGAGGGCGAGCGTCACGACGACCGCAGCGGCGGCCACGGCGGCGGTCGCGCCGATCGCCCACGCCGGGCGCGCCGCGCGCACACGCGCGAGCCAGCCCCGTGCGCGCCGGGGCGACTCAGGCTCCCGAGCCGCCTCGAACAGCAACGCGTCGGACCGCACCTGCCCCATGACGCGCGACTTCAGGTGCTCGGGAGGCGTGGTCTGCGCCACGTCGGCGAGCAGTCCCTCGCGCGCAGGAGCGAGGGCGACAAGCACCTCGGAGCAGAACGCGCAGCGCGCGGCGTGCCCGCGCACCGTCGCCGCCTCGGCCTCGCTGCATGCGCCGAGCACGTAGGAGCCGAGCAGATCGGCGACGTCGGGACGGGCGCAGGGGGTCACGTCGCCACCTCCAGGGACAGGCGCAGGCGTTCGAGGCCTCGCCGCATGCGGCTCTTCACGGTCCCGATCGGGATGCCGAGGATGCGCGCGACCTCGGAGTTGCTGTAGCCGGAGTAGAAGGAGAGAGCAATCGCCTGGCGCTGCTCCTCCGGGAGCGCCGCGACCAGCCCCACCATCTCGGTGTGGTCGACCCGCTCGAGCGCGCCGAGCTCGGTGTCGTCGCCGCCCGCGACCTTCGCGGCGACGTCGTCGCCGCCGGCGATGCCGGCGCGGTGGCGCGTCACCTTGCGCACGCGATCGATGGCCCGGTGGTGGACGACGGTCAGCAGCCAGGAGCGCACGCTGCCGACCCGCGGGTCGTAGCGGGCAGCCGAGCGCCAGATCGCCATGAAGGCGTCCTGGCAGCTGTCCTCCGCGCTCGGACCGTCGCCGCAGATCCGGCGCGCGAGCGAGTAGGCGGCGGCGATGTGTCGGTCGTAGACGACCTCGAACGCATCGGCGTTCGCGGCGGCGACGAGCGACATGAGCTCCTCGTCGGCCATCCGCAGTAGATCGTCTCGTGAACGTGCGATACATCTGAATCGCACCGGAGGCCAACCCGGATGCATGGGATCCGATCCGCGATCGCCGTCGTTGGGGTGGTTATGCAAATCAAGATTCCCCTCGCCGGACTCACCGCCGTCGTCGCCGCGCTCAGCCTCGGCGCCTGTGGCTCGGACAACTCGACGCCGGATTCGGCCTCAGCCGCCCCCGCCGCGTCGACGCAGGCGGTCAAGCCCGTCGCCGAGATCCCGTCGCTGACGGGCCGCACGACGGCGGTCGCCCTCGACGCCGGCTTCGTGAAGGCACTCGGCACGCTGAAGCTCACGCCCGGGACGGTCGGCACCGCGGAGCTCACCAAGGCGGGCTCGCTCGTCTTCCCGATCACCGGCGGCAACGTCAAGTACTACACGCCCGGCACCGTCTCCCCGTACGTCCAGGGTGAGATCGACCACGACGGCAGCGGCTTCAGCCTCACCGGCGGCGGCAAGAAGGTCGAGCTGACCGACTTCGTCATCGATCCGGGCAAGTCGGTGCTCACCGGCACGGTCACGGTCGACGGCAAGGTCGCCGCACCCAGCGCGCCCCTGTTCTTCCTCGACGGCCGCACGCTCGAGCCGCTGAAGGCGAACGACAACGGCACCGCGGTGCTTCAGGGCACGACGGTCAAGCTCAAGCAGGAGGCTGCCGACCTGCTCAACCAGACGTTCGGCACCGACGCGCTCGAGGCCGGCCTCGTGATCGGCGTCGCCAAGATCACGGTCAACACCGCGTAGCCACTACTGCGAGCGGATCCGGCGGAACTCGTCGCGGACGGACTGCGGGCGGCCCCACATCTGGGTGACCTCGACCCGCCCCGCCCGCGTCTGCCGGACCGCCATCTCGCCCTCGATCCCCGCCTCGTCCAGCGCGTGCAGCGCGCCGTGGACGACGGGGGCGGCGGCGGCATGGCCGAAGCGATGCGCTACCCGCACCCTCCAGTGCCAGTCGTGGTGCGAGTACGGCTGGGCGTTGGTCTGCACGAGGTAGGTCGCCGCCTCGATGTAGCGCTCCTCGTCGACGATGCGCAGATCGAGCTCGATGTCGGTCCAGTCGTCCGGAAGCGACTCGAGCAGCTCGGAGAAGGTGTCGGCCAGCGCCATGGGCCGGGAGATTACGACCTACAGGATCGTGCGGGCGACCAGGAAGAGGTTCAGGGCGATGATGAGCGCCGCCGCGATGCCGGCCGCCACGTTGGTGATGCGCCGGTTCACGAGCCCGCCCATGATGTCGCGCCGCCGTGTCAGAAGCAGCAGCGGCACGAGCGCGAACGGGATGCCGAAGGACAGCACGACCTGGCTCAGGACGAGCGCCTCCGTCGGGTTGACTCCGATGGCGAGCACGACCAGCGCGGGCAGCATCGTCACGAAGCGGCGCAGGACCATCGGGATCGTGCGGGCGATGAAGCCCTGCATGACGACCTGGCCGGCCAGCGTGCCGACGCTCGAGGACGCGAGGCCCGCCGCAAGCAGCGCGAGCGCGAAGGCGAGCGCCGCCCCGGGGCCGACGAGCGCCTCGAAGCCCGCGTGCGCCGCCTCGATGGTGTCGACGTTCGTCAGGCCGTTGGCATGGAACAGCGCGGCGGCGACGATGAGCATCGCCATGTTCGCCAGCCCGGCGAGCCCCATGGCGATCGTGACGTCCACGCGCTGGAAGCGCAGGACACGCCGCTTCTCCGTGTCGCTCTCCGCCGGCACCCGGGACTGCGTGAGGGCGGAGTGCAGGTAGATGACATGGGGCATGACCGTCGCGCCGAGGATGCCGGTGGCCAGCAGCACGCTGTCGGTGCCGTCGAACCCGGGGATGAGGCCCTTGGCCGCGTCGCCGGCGTCGAAGCCGATCCGCAGCGTGTCGTAGAGGAAGCCGAGCAGGACCACACCGAGCATCCCTGCGATGACGATCTCGAAGCGCCGGTGCCCTCGTCGCTGGAGCGCCAGCACGCCGAACGAGACGATCGCCGTGATGATCCCGGCCTCGAAGAGCGGGACGCCGAACAGCAGGTTGAGCGCGATCGCCGCGCCGACGAACTCCGCCAGGTCGGTCGCCATCGCGACGAGCTCGGCCTGGACCCACAGGCCCCAGGTCACCCGTCGCGGGAAATACTCGCGACAGAGCTCGGGCAGGTTGCGGCCCGTCGCGATGCCCATCTTCCCCGAGAGGTTCTGGATGAGCATCGCAAGCAGGTTCGCCGCCACGATGACCCACAGCAGGAGATAGCCGAACTTCGCACCACCGCTGATGTTCGTCGCGAAGTTCCCCGGATCGACGTAGGCGACCGCCGCGATGAACGCCGGGCCCAGCATCGCGAGGGCCCTGGGCCGCATGGGCGGCCGCGTGATCTGAACCGAATCTTCGACGATCGGAGAAAGAGTTTTAGGCATGGCTCAAAATCAGGTCCGCGGGAGCGTAGCACCGGGTCCTACGCTTGTCCCATGGCTGCCGTGAACACCTCATCCGCCGAGCACGTCGCGATCACCGAGGGCGCGGGTCTCATCGACCGCTCCGAGCGCGGCAAGCTCGCGCTCACCGGCGCCGACGCCAAGGAGTTCCTCGCCGGTCAGGTCACGAACGACATCGTCGGGTTGCACCCGGGCGACGGCTGCTACGCGGCGATCCTCACGCCCAAGGGCCGGATGCTCGGCGACCTTCGCGTGCTCGACGCCGGCGACGAGCTGCTCCTCGACGTCGACCGCTCAGCGCTGCAGGCGATCTTCGACGTCATCCGCCGCGCGACGATCGGCTTCGCCGTCGAGCTGCACAAGCGCACGATCCAACGCGGGCTCCTGTCGCTGGTGGGCCCGCGCGCGGGAGAGATCGCCGGCGCCGCCGACCTCCCCGCCGTCGAGCATGCACATCGCGTCGCCACGATCGGCGGGGCCGAGGTGCGCTTGATCGCGACCGACGTGGGCGTCGACGTCCTCTGCCTCGCCGAGGACACCGACCGGGTGCGCGAGGCGCTCGTCGCCGCCGGCGCCGAGCCGGTCTCCGCGGAGGCGGCCGACGTGGTGCGCGTGGAGACCGGCCGGCCGCGCTGGGGCGCCGAGCTCGACGACACCGTCATCCCGCAGGAGGCCGGGCTGAACGACCGCGCCGTGTCGTTCACGAAGGGCTGCTACGTCGGCCAGGAGACGGTGGCCCGCCTGCACTGGAAGGGCAAGCCCAACCGCCATCTGCGCGGCCTGCGCCTGAGCGCGCCGATGCCGACCGGCGCCGCGCTCTTCCTCGGCGACCGAGAGGTCGGCCGGCTCACGAGCGTCGCCGACTCCCCCGCACACGGCCCCGTCGCGCTCGCGCTCGTCCGGCGCGAGGCGAGTGTCGGCGAGGTGCTGCGCGTCGGCGACGGGGACGTCACCGCGACCGTGTCCGACCTCCCGTTCGGCCTCCCGCCGGCCGCCTAGAGAAGCGGGACGCCGGGCGTCCGTGCCCGAGCGTCCTCAATACGGTGCAATAGATCGTGCACAAGTTCAAGGGGCGATCTCCCAAAAAGCGGGCAACTTGGCGCGTCTGCTTGTCCAGACCGTCAGGCCGCTGTCAGAGATGTGACCGAATCGGCGAACGCGCCGAGGCGCTCCGGCCCCAGCCCGGCCGCCAGATCGAGGCCCGGGAGGTCGTGCGACGCGAGGTAGGTCGTCACCACGCGCATCTCGTCGACCTCGTCGGGCGCCAGCCACGCGGTCGCGCCCCTGCCGTCGCCGGAGCGCAGCGCCTGGTCGGATCGCTCCGCGAGCGCGTCGCCTCCGAGCGCGTCGCCTCCGACCACCGGACCCCAGTCCACGAGCCGGCCGCCGACGAGCCAGAACGCGTCCGCCCGCCCACCGCGCGGATGCGGCGCGAGCACGAGGCGCGGCCGCGCGTGCGTCGCCTGCAGGCCGGCGAGGTCGGCCGTCAGCTCGCGCAGGCGCCGTAGCCGGCGACGCAGCCAGGCCGCACGCTCGTAGCGCTGCTGCACCGACGCCTCGCGCATCTCGGACTCCACGTGCGAGAGGAGCGCCGCGCCGCCGTCGCCGTCACCGGTGAACAGCGCGAGCGCTTCGTCCAGGCGCCGCCGGTAGAGGTTCGGATCGAGGTCGTTGAGGCAGGGCGACAGGCAACGCCCCATCTGCCCGTAGGCGGACGGGTGCTCGCGCAGCTTCAGCGCGCGGCCGCAGTGGCGCAGCGTGAAGAGCGAGTTGAGCTGCTCCATGAGCTCGGTCGCGGCGCGGCGGCCGCGGAGCGGCCCGATCGTCACCGAGCGTCCCTGCGCCGGCGCGGGTGCGACCTCGAGCACCGGGTAGGCGATGTCCAGGCGGCAGCGCAGGTACACGTACGGGTCGTCGTGCTTCATGCGCACGTTCCCCGGCGGGCGCATCTCCTTGATGAGGCGCTGCTCGAGGACGAGGGCGCCGAGCTCGGACGACGTCGTGCGGTGATCGACCATCGTCGCCTGCGCCACCCAGCCCTGCGACGCCGAGCTGGGCTGGAAGTGCGAGCGAGCTCGCGCGCGCAGGGAGACCGACTTGCCGATGTACAGGACCTGGCCGCCCGCGTTGCGGAACAGGTAGACGCCCGGCTCGTCCGGCAGCCCGGAGACGTCGACGCGGTGCTCAGCCCGACCCTGGCGCGCGATCGTCCGCCCGGCGCGTGGGCGACGCGGTCGCCGCGTGGCGGCCTTCAGGAGCTCGACGGCATCGCCGACCGTCCCCGCGTGGACCACGAGCCGAGGCAGCAGCGCGCAGAGCACGCGCGCGCAGGTCTCGGCGTCCGCGAGCGCGCGGTGCGCGATCTCCACCTCGATCCCGAGCGCCTCCGCCAGCGGCCGAAGGCCGCGCCGGCGAGCCAGGGGAGCGAAGCGCCGCGCGAGCGCCACGGTGCACAGCACGGGCACGTCGGGCCAGTCGAGCTGCGCCCTCGCGAACGCCTGCCGCAGCACGCGGCGGTCGAACGCGACGTTGTGGCCCACCAGCACGCGGCCGTCGAGCTGCTCGGCGAGGTCCGGGAGGACGAGCTCCACCGCCGGCGCCTCGTCGACCATCGCCTGCGAGATCCCCGTGAAGCGCTGGATCATCCGGCTCAGCGGAGCGCGGACGCCGACGAGCGTCTCCCAGCGGTCGTGCAGCTCGCCGCCGCCGACCAACACGGCGCCCAGCTCGGTGAGCTCGCACTCGTCGCCGGCCTTTCCGTTGGTCTCCACGTCGACGACGAGGAACTCCGTCGAGGACAGCGGCTGGGCGAGCACGTCGCTCATCCACATCTTGTAGCGGGTCGCCACGACGACCTGCACGCGCGGTTGCACGTCCCGGGCCCCT
This sequence comes from uncultured Solirubrobacterales bacterium, assembly GCA_963837655.1. Lineage (GTDB taxonomy): Bacteria > Actinomycetota > Thermoleophilia > Solirubrobacterales > Solirubrobacteraceae > CAVVSD01. The sequence goes on along the minus strand of CAWIOK010000002.1, from coordinate 370,994 downwards.
GCCCGTCGGCCGCCGCGGGTACGATGCCGGGACCGATGACGGCCCTCGCACCCAACATCGAACACGCGCGTCGCCTGGCGGAGCTGGATGCGCAGCTGCGCATCGCCTGGAGCGACTACCGCGACGGCCTGCGCGACCTGACCGCCCGCGAGTACGACGAGCGCGAGCCCGCCGAGTGGGATCAGCTGCAGGCCACGCTGCGCGAGGTTCAGGCCGAGCGCGCCCGCGTCGAGGCCTGAGCGACGCTCGCCAGGCGGCGGCGAGCGCGAGCAGCGACGCGTCCGCGCCCGCCGGCGCGAGGAGCGTGACGCCGAGGGCACGCCGTCAGGGCGCACGGGACACGGCACGGCGACGGCGCAGACCTCCAGCAGGTTCGCGCCGTTCGTGTAGGTCCCGAGCATCGTGCTGGTCGTCAGCGGCTCCCGCGCGACCTCGTCGTGGGTGGGGATGGTCGGGACGCTCGGCACCATGACCGCGCTCGCCACGTCCCACGTCCGGTCCCAGGCCATCCGCAGCTCCGCGAGTCGGTGGATGCCGCGGAACGCGTCCGTCGCCGTCCTGCCCGCAGCGCCCCGGACGATCTCGGCGACGATGGGGTCGACCGCGTCGGGGTGGCAAGCGATGAAGGCGCCGACCGCGGCGTCGCGCTCCGCGACCCACGGGCCCTCGTAGAGCAGGCGGCCCGCCTCCAGGAAGGGCGAGATGTCGACCTCGACGAGCCGCCACCCGAGCTCCCGGGCGGCGAGGAGCGCACGCTCCCACGCGTCCTCGGCGCCCGGGTCGCCCGCGAAGTACGTCTGATCGGGCCGCGGCACGCCGATCGCGTCGGGCGCGGACACAGCGACCGGCACGTGGCGCGACCACGGATCGTCCGGGTCGTGCACGGCGGTGAGGTCGAGCACGAGGGAGAGGTCGGCCACGTCGCGTGCGAAGACCGACACGCAGTCCAGGCTGCGGCACGCGGGCACGACGCCGCGCGTGCTCAGCAGGCCACGAGTCGGCTTCAGTCCGGCGATGCCGTTGCACACGGCAGGGACGCGCCCGGACCCGGCGGTGTCGGTCCCGAGAGCGAACGGGACCGACCCGTTCGCCACGACCAGCCGAGCCCGAGCTCGAGCCCCCGCTCACCAGCCTCGGATCGACCACGCTGGCGCATGCCCCGTACGGGGTGCGTGCGCCGACGAGGCCGGTCGCGAACTGGTCGAGGTTCGTCTTGCCGATCGGGACGGCGCCCGCCTCGACGAGGAGGTCGACCACCGGCGACGACTCCGCCGCCGTCCGCGCGAACGCGGGACAGGCGGCGGTCGTCGGGACACCGGCGACGTCGATGTTGTCCTTCACGGCGAAGGGGACGCCGCCGAGCGGGAGGTCTCCCCCACGCGCCCGCTCGGCGAGGCCGACGACCTCCTCGCGCGGCAGGATCGAGATCCACGCCGGCGGGCCGTCGTCCCGCGCGCGCTCCCACGCGCGGGTGACGACGTCGACCGGGTCCGGCGCACACGATCGCGAGGAACGCGTAGCCGAGCGCCACCTTCAGATTGGCGGACGTGAAGAGCTCCACCTTGGCCCCGGGCATGAGCCCGATCGACGACAGGGCCGCGCCGAACGCCGCGTACGCGGCCGCCCACAGGAACTTGCGATCGATGATGAACACCGCGATCGCGCCGAGCACCATGCCGACGAGGACGGCGCCTTCCCCGAGCGTCTTCAGCCCGTCGTACACGAGCCCGGCGTTCGTCAGCGCGAGCGCTCCAGCCTGGTCGGCGGATGTGCCCGCCGCCGCGAGCGCATTGTCGATCAACCCCGTTCCCCACGCCGCGATGTTCGGCACGATGGCCAGCACGATCGCCGCGTAGTGCGCCTTGGGCACGGCCCGGAACGCCTGGGCGCCGATCACGAGGCCGATGTAGAGCAGGATCGGGACGATGGCCGGCATCGGCAGGACGGCCGCCAACAGTGGGAACAGCCCGCATCGACGCGACCATCGCCGAGCACCTGGAGATCATCGCGACGGTGCTGGGCGGGAGCCGGACGCGGCGGCCGCCTTCATGCGTGCGCACGTGCAGCGCAGCGCCCTGATCGCGCGCGAGCGCGTCGGGCAGGCGCTCTCGCGCTGTTCGAGGGCAGCGGGTCCGTCCTCCCGCCGGAGTGAGTCCGGCGGCGCCCGGACGGCGATCGTTGCGTACTCGCATGCAATACTTGCGTGCATGCACGCAACGGGCACGGCGACCGACGCCGGCGCGCTCGCCGCGGGCCTCGCCGCCTTCTACGGCCACGCGATGCGCCCGAGCAACCGGCTCATCGCCGAGTTCGAGCGGCTGGATCTGAGCTTCACGCAGTTCAAGGCGCTCTCGGCCGCGACCGAGGGCGAGCCGACGGTCAAGGAGCTCGCCGAGCGCCTCGGGCTCTCGCTGCCCGGCGCGAGCCGCGCCGTCGACCAGCTGGCCCGCCGCGGTCTGCTCGATCGCCGCGAGGACGCCGACGACCGCCGGTGCAAGCGCCTCTCGGTCACCGACGCGGGACGCGAGCTCGTGCACCGGCTCGACGACGCGCGCCGCGACGCGCTGGAGGCGTTCGCCGAGGGCATCGACCCCGCGCACCGCGAGCGGCTGCTCGCGGCGCTCACCCCCGTTCTCGAGGACCTGGAGACCAGCAGGTGACGAACCGACTCCGCATGCACGACGGCAACAGACGCTGGTGGACGCTGGCCGCGATGTGCTTCGCGCTGTTCATGGTGATGCTGGACAACACCGCCGTGAACGTCGCGCTGCCGTCGATCCAGCGCGACCTGCACGCGTCCATCGCCGGCCTGGAGTGGACGGTCAACGCCTACACGCTGACCTTCGCCGTCCTGCTGGTCACCGGCGGGCGGCTGGGCGACATCTACGGCCGGCGGACCGTCTTCCTCATCGGCGTCGTCATCTTCGCCTGCAGCAGCGCCTTCATCGGGTTCGCGCAGTCGCAGACCTGGCTCGTCGTCGGCCGGCTGCTGCAGGGCGGCGGCGCGGCGATGATGATGCCGGGGACGCTGTCGATCATCTCCAACGCGTTCCCGCCCGAGGAGCGCGGCAAGGCGATCGGCACGTGGGCGGGCGTCTCGGGCCTCGCGCTCGCGATCGGGCCGCTGCTGGGCGGCTTCCTGGTCGAGCACGTCTCCTGGCAGTCGATCTTCTTCGTCAACGTCCCCGTCGCGATCGTCTGCGTGGTCGTCACGCTCTTCGCGGCGAGCAACTCTCGCGACGAGACTGTCGAGCGCAGCGTCGACGTGCCGGGCATCGCGACGCTGACCATCGGCCTCGCATCACTCGTCCTCGCGCTCGTCGAGGGCAACGCGTGGGGCTGGGGCTCGCCTCGGATCATCATCCTGCTCGTCCTCGCCGTCGGCGGGCTCGCGGGTTTCGCGATCGTCGAGCGGCGGGTGCGTGCGCCGATGGTGGACTTCGCCTTCTTCCGCTCGCACACGTTTTTGGGCGCGTCGCTCGTGGCGTTCACGGTGACCTTCGCGATGCTCGCGTCGTTCTTCTTCGTGACGCTCTACATGCAGAACATCCTCGGCTACAGCCCGCTGGAGGCCGGCGTTCGCACCCTGCCGACGACCCTGCTCATCATCGCCCTGGGCCCGATCATCGGGCGGCTCACGGACCGCATCGGCGCGCGTATCCCGCTCGTGACCGGGCTCCTGCTCGTCGCGGCCGCGATGTTCTGGCAGTCGCGCATCGACATCGACACCGGCTACGGCTTCCTCGTCGGATCGTTCGTGCTGCTGGGCCTGGGCATCGGGTGCGTCATGTCGCCGATGAGCACGGCGGCGATGAACTCCGTCGCGCGGGAGAAGGCGGGCGTCGCCTCCGGCGTCCTGACGATGTCGCGCATGGTCGGCGGGACGTTCGGCGTGGCCGCCATCGGCGCGCTCGTGTCGACCGTGGGTCGCGACAAGCTCGACTCGCTGCTGCCTGGGACGCCGGCCGGTGTCCGTGATCAGCTGGCACAGGGACTCGGCGCCGGAGCCGTGCCGGGCGACGCGTCGCAGCAGGTCGTCGACGCCGTGCGGGAGGCGTTCGTCAGCTCGCTGTCGATCGGGCTGACGGTCGGGACCGTCGTCGTCCTGACCAGCGCGGCGCTCGCCTGGGCGCTCGTCGGGCGCACGGCGCCGGACAAGGCTCCCGCGCCGACACCGGCCGAGCCGCTGCCGGTTGCGGAAACCGTTGGATAAGCTCCGCGGCCATGGCTCGCACCGCCGTCCAAGTCCCCTTCTACGCCACTGCGTTCCGCAAGGACGACCTCGGCGCCGCGCTGCAGCAGATCGGCGCGATCTCGCTGCGCTACGGCGCGACGGCCTGGCACGTCTACCAGTCGCAGGACGACCTCTACAAGTTCAGCCTGTTCGTCGAGTTCGAGAAGAGGGCCGACTGGGATCGCTACTGGTACGGCGAGGACTTCGCCAGCATGCGCGGCGCGTGCTCGGGCTGGTACCAGGTCCCGCTGCTGTACACCTGGCAGGAGGTGCTGGGATCCGGCGAGCTGGGAGCCATCGGGAACGGGAACGGAGCCCCGGCTCCCACCCACGCGGAGGCATCCGGCTAAGCCCTTCGGTTGTGTCGCTCAGCGATACAACCGAACCGTAAACGCGGAGCGTTTACGCACCGGCCCACACCGGCGCAGAAGCATCCGGCCAGCCCTTCGGTTGTGTCGCTCAGCGACAGAACCGAACCGTAAACGCGGAGCGTTTACGCAGCGTCGATGCGTCCCGTCTGGCGGTCGATGTCCGACCGCAGGCGCACCAGCGCCTGACGGATGATGCGCGAGACCTGCATCTGGGAGACCCCGACGCGCTTGGAGATCTCCGTCTGGGTCAGGTCCTCGCCGAAGCGCAGGCGCAGCACCTCGCGATCGCGCACGGACAGCACGCTGAACGCGTCGTCGAGCAGCACCCGCATCTCCGCGATCCCGAGCTCCGGATCGCCGGCGCCGATCGAGTCGGCGAGCGTGACGTCCTCGCCGGTCGGCTCGTCGAGCGAGCGCGTGCGGCGCGCGTCCTGTGACTGGATCGTCGTCAGGACCTCCTCGAAGGGCTGCTCCACCGCGTCGGCGATCTCCTGCACCGTCGGTGACCGGCCGAGCTCGGTCGTGAGCTTGTCGCGCGCCTTGGCGATCTCGATCTGCAGCTCCTGCATTCCGCGCGGGACGCGCATCGCCCAGGTCTTGTCGCGGAAGTAGCGCTTGATCTCACCCAGGACCGTGGGCGTTGCGTACGACGAGAAGCGGACCTCGCGCGAGAGGTCGAAGCCGTCGATGGCCTTCATGATCCCCACGCAGGCGACCTGCACGAGGTCGTCGAGCGGCTCGCCGCGGCCGGTGTAGCGGCCGGCCAGAGCCCGTGCCAGGGGCAGCATCTCCTCGGCGAGCTGGTCGCGGGCCCTGTAGTCGCCCTGTTCGTGATAACGACGCAGGAGCTCGCGTTCACGTCGCGCGATACGAGCGCCGTCACCTGCCGGGGCTGACAGCTGCGTGTCGGCCATCCACGGTCAGACTAGTGACACTCGGCCTCCGTGTCGCCGCCTGTCCGAGGAAGGCGTCTCCCGGTGGTCGCCGGCGCCGTGTGGCGTCGCGCGATGGTCCGGAAAGTGTGCGGCAGCACATGACCGGCCATCGCGTGGCGTCACACGGCGATCGGCGGGCGCCGGGATCAGCCTTGCTCGAGAGGAGCCATGGTGAGGCCCGCCTCGACCAGCTGCTCCCAGTAGTGCTCGGCGGCCTCGAGGTGCCCGCTCCACACGATCGCCAGGCCGGTGTTGTGGATCCGGTCGGCGAATCGGTAGCCGGCGTCCACGCTCACGCCCGGAAGCGTCCCGGCCAGCGTGTGCGCAACATGGTCGAACGTGTTGTGGTCGTCGTTGCGGACGATCACACGCCAGTCACCGCCCAAGCCGCTGCCTGGGCCGGCCGTGCGAGGTAGCTCGACGGTCTGGCTCACCGGGCGGATCGTAGCGCGGTCATTGCGCTGCGGCGTCCCGCTCGGCCTTCTTGCGCCAGTAGCGATCCAGGCCCGCCCACTGCTGGCCGGGCGGCACCGCGCCGGCCAGCGCCCGCTGCGTCTCGGGGTCCGCCGCGGAGCTCGCGCCGGCCCGCAGCGCGGCGGCGAACCCCTCTGCGTCGGTCACCCTCGCGAGCTCGCCCCACTTGACGATCGCCCCACGCAGGCGGTCGATGTGCGCCTCGGGATCGTCGTAGGTGCCGAAGTGCGTCAGTGCGAGCAGTGACGGGTTCCAGGCCGCCACGACGTCGAGGGATGCCTGCCACGCCTCGAGATCGATGTCCGGCGGTGGCGTGGGCGGGGTGATGTAGGACGGGACGATCCGGACGCCGGCGACATCGCCGACGAACGCCCATCCCTCGTCCTCGCGCAGGTACGCGACGTGGTGACTCGCGTGCCCGGGCGTCGCGGCCACGCGCCAGCCGTCGACCGTCTCGCCGCCGGCGAACGTGCGGATGCGCTCTGCGGGCACGGGCACGATCTCGCCCCACAGGCGGCCCATGTCGTCCCCGTACAGCCGTGTCGCCGAGTTCACGAGCTTGGACGGATCGACGAGGTGCGGCGCCCCGACCTCGCTCACCCAGACCTCCAGGTGCGGCCACTTGCGGGCGAGGTAGCCGGCGGCGCCGGCGTGGTCGAGGTGGATGTGGGTCAGCAGCAGCCGCTGCGGGACCTCGTCGCCCAGCGCCTCCAGCAGGGTGTGGACGCTCGCGGTGGGACCCGGGTCGATGAGATCGCCGCCCACCTTGTGGCAGCAGATGACCCGCGGATTGCCCACGTGCACGACGTCGATCGATTCGAGCTCACTCATCGGCGCGCACTCTAGGATGCGCTCGTGCGCCACGGGTTCGCCAGCGATCTCGGCATCGTCGTCGCCGCGGCCGTCGTCGGGACGGTCGTCGCAGCGATCCTCGGTGCGGCGAACCTCGGCACGGCGCTGACCTTCGGCCAGATCGCCTTCGCCGCCGCGCTCGTCTGGGTCCTCCTCAAGCGCTGAGGGCCCGGAACTCGCGGGGGCTGCAGCCGTACGCAGCCCTGAACACGCGGCTGAAGTGCGCGCCGTCGGGCATGCCCCACCGCGTCGCGACGGCGAGGATCGTCTCCCGCGCGAGGGCGGAGTCGGCCAGATCGCGGCGACAGCGCTCCAGCCGCGAGTGCCGGATCCACTCCGAGACCGTGCAGCCCTCCGCCTCGAACAGCCGGTGCAGGTAGCGGGGCGTGATGAAGTGCGCCGCGGCGATCGGCCCCGGTCCGAGGGCAGGATCGCCCAGGTGGCGCTCGATGTGCGCCTTGACCTGCCCCAGCAGCGCGGGCGCCGGTGCGCCCCGCTCGCCGCCGCCGTCGAGGGCCAGCGCGCGCAGCAGCGCGAGCAGCGTGTCGCCCAGCTCGTCGCGACCGTCGCCGATCGAGTCGTCCTCCAGCCGGTCGGCGAGCCCCAGGGCGAACGGCACGATGAGGCTGCCGAGGCCGGCGTCGCCGGGGTACGCCCTGGCCGTGCCCGCGCTCAGCGCGTCGCCGAACGGCCGCAGCAGGACCTTCGGGACCGCGAGGACGAGCAGCTCGAACGGCTCGACCGCCCGGAGCGCCCAGGGGCGCGAGGAGTCCAGCGTCGTCATCGCGCCCGCCGTCAGGACGTCCTCACGGTCGTCCTGGGCGACCTTGCAGCGCCCCCGGCGCAGCACGTGCAGCTGGATCTGCTCGGGGTCGCGCGCGGCGATGCCGGCCGGCGTGCGCAGGCAGTCGTTCGGCGTCGCGGTCACCCGGACCAGGTCGATGGACGGCAGCGCATGCCCCACCATCCGACCGGCGAACGGCTCGACGGTGCGGCGCTCGATCGCCATCGGGAAGAAGCAGCGCGCGGCCGCCTCCCTCCAGCCCTCGAAGCGCTCCCCCGGCGCGACGGACGCGGTGTCGAACAGCGTCGACATGCCTCAACCGTACAGCGGCCGCTCTCGTCCAAGACTCGTTCCCTCCACGACAAGACGCCCGGGCCTTCGCGGCCTACGGTCGCTGTCCGTTCCGTCACGGAGGAGAGAGAGCATGAGCGACGTCGACACCCGCCCGGTCCCCCCCGGCCTGTCCGAGGAGGACGTCACGCGCGCGATCGACCGCCTCGAGGCCGAGCTCGGCGCGGACAAGGTCATCACGAGCACGGCCGAGCTGCGCGAGTTCCGCGATCCGTTCCAGGTCCAGACGTCCGACGACTACGCCGCGTCGGCCGTCGTCATGCCGACCACCGTCGAGGAGATCCAGGCGATCGTCGCGATCGCCAACGAGACGAAGGTCCCGCTCTGGACCCACGGCCAGGGCCGCAACAACGGCTACGGCGGCCCCGCTCCGCGCGTGAGCGGCTCGATCATCGTCTCGCTGCGCAACATGAACAAGGTCCTGGAGATCAACGAGAAGCTCGGCTATGCCGTCGTCGAGCCCGGCGTCCGCTGGTTCGACCTCTACGAGGCCATCAAGGCGGGCGGCCACAAGCTCATGGTCTCCATCGCCGACCTCGGCTGGGGCAGCGTCATCGGCAACTCGCTCGACAACGGCGCGACCTACATGCCCTACGGCGTCGACCAGGCGTCCTGGTGCGGGATGGAGGTCGTGCTGCCCAGTGGCGAGGTCATGCGCACGGGCATGGGCGCGATGCCGAACAACAGGTCGTGGCACCTGTACAAGCGCAGCCTCGGGCCGTCGGCGGACCTCATGTTCACGCAGTCCAACTACGGCATCGTCACGAAGATGGGCTACTGGCTCATGCCGGAGCCGGAGACCTACATGCCGCTGTGGCTGCGCCTCCCGAAGGACGACGACCTGGCAGCGGCGACCGATGTCATGCGCGAGCTGATGCTCGACGACACCCTGCGCATGAACCCCCAGATCATGAGCGGCACGCTGCTCGCCGCCGTGCTCTCCGAGCGCTCCAAGCACTGGGACGACCCGAACGCCCCGATCCCGCAGGACGTCCTGGATCGGATGGGCGAGGAGCTGGGCTTCGGGCGCTGGATCATGCGCTTCGCGCTCTACGGCGACGAGGCGGTCGTCGACCACCGCTACGCGAAGATCAAGAACGCCTTCGAGTCGGCGGTCCCCGGGGCGTCGGTGTGGGGCACGAAGTACGCACCCGACGAGATCGCCGGCATCGAGGACCCGAGCGAGCGCGTGCAGGGCGGCGTGCCCAGTCTCGACCTCAACGCGATGACCGGCTGGTACGGCGGCGAGCAGGGCGGCCACATCGGGTTCTCCCCCGTCCTGCCCATGACCGGTGAGGACGTGATCGCAGTCCGCGACCTCATGCGCCGCGAGATGGAGGCGAGCGGCCTGGACTACATGGCCGCCATCATCCCGATCAACTCGCGGTCGATCGTCCACGTGACGATGGTGCTGTTCGACACCGCGAGCGTCGAGCAGAGCGAGAAGGCGTACGCCGCCTGCCGGCGCGCCGTCCTCGCCGCCGCGAAGGAGGGCTACGGCGAGTACCGCGCGCACCTGGACTTCATGGACCTGGCCGCGGAGCAGTACTCCTTCGGAGATCACGCCCAGCGGCGCTTCAACGAGACCATCAAGGACGCGCTGGATCCCAACGGCATCCTCTCGCCCGGCAAGCAGAGCATCTGGCCGGCGCGGATGCGCGAGCTGCGGGGGAGCTCGAACGGCACGCTCGCCTGAGAGGAGTGTTCCTACACTCCAGGCATGGAAGGTTCGGACGCTCGCGCCTGGCTGCGCTGCTATCGCTGCTGGTCGACCGACCTCGAGGTGCAGGTGCACTACGAGGGCATTCACCGCATCGATCCGGAGACGGGTGAGCGAGCCGACGCCGTGGACGAGGTGCAGGAGGCGGTCGTGCAATGCCTGGAGTGCATGCACGACCAGCCGCACCTCGGGTTCCACAACGGCCGCGTCGAGCCGATCGAGGACCGCTGGGAGCGAATGATCGCGGGCACGCCATGGGTCGCCTCCTGCACGGTGACCGTGGATGCCGACGAGGTCGAGACCTGCTCTGGCCCCGAGGCCGGCGACGCCCTGTCCTACGCCGCCTTCGGCGACCACGGCACGCGAGAGTTCTTCACCCACGTCCGGTTCCACAAGCACGACGACGACAGCCGGATCACCGTCCATCTGCTCGTCGAGCTGTACGCGCGGTCGGCCGAGGAGGCCACCGAGGTCCTCGAGCAGGCCGCGCGCGGGTCGCTCACCCTGACGTCGCTGGCCGAGGAGTCCCGGCCGCCAGCGGCGACCGAGGACCGCCACTAGCGCCCGATGTACCACGTGCGGATCGTCGTCCCCGGCGATCTCGCCGACGATGTGCTGCAGCTGCTGGACGACGAGCGGTCGGCCTGCAACCTCATCTACCTCCCCGGCGCCGCTCGGCATCCCGAGGGCGACCTCATCCTCACCGACATCGCGCGTGAGGACGCGTCGATCGTCCTCGCCGGCCTGCGCGAGCTGCGCGTCGACCACGAGGGGTCGATCGCCGTCGCCGAGGTCGACTTCCAGCTCTCTGATCAGATGGAGCGCGCGATGGAGCACGCGGGAGGCTCCCCGGCCGACGCCATCGTCTGGGAGGAGGTCACCTCCCGCACCTCGGAGACCGCCGAGCTCAACTGGACGTTCGCGGCGTTCATGGTGCTCGCCGGGCTGATCGCGGCGGTCGGCATCCTGCTCGACACGCCCATCCTCATCGTCGGCGCGATGGTCGTCGGTCCGGAGTTCGGGCCGGTGGCGGGGATCTGCGTGGCGCTCGCCCAACGTCGCCCGAGGCTCGCGCTGCGCTCGCTCACCGCACTCGCTGTCGGCTTCCCGCTGACGATCGGGGTCGTCGTGGTCGCCTGCGTCGTGTTCAAGGCGATCGGCGCCAGCCCGGACGGCTTCGACGCCGCGTCGCACGGCCTGTCCAAGATCATCGCCAGCCCGGGCTTCTTCGCGTTCTTCGTGGCCTTCTGCGCAGGGATCGCGGGGATCCTCTCGCTGACCGCGGCGAAGTCCGGCGCGCTCATCGGCGTGCTGATCTCCGTCACGACGATCCCCGCCGCCGCGAACGTCGGCGTCGCGATCGCCTACGGCGAGTGGAGCTCCGCCCGGGGATCGCTCGAGCAGCTGGCGGCGAACCTGCTCTCGCTCGTCGTCGCCGGGACGTCGACCCTCCTCGTCGAGCGCGCGTTGTACGCGCGGAGGCGCGCGAAGCACGACGAGCACACGACGACGCCGCTCGGGCGATCCCGGCGACGCGCTATGCGGTGAGGATCAGCGGGCGCCCGTCGCGCACGACGAGCGTGTGCTCGGCGTGTGCGGACACGCTGCCGTCGTCCGTGGAGATCGTCCAGCCGTCGTCCTCGGTCACGGTCTCGCGCGTGGACTGGGCGATGATCGGCTCGATCGTGATGACGAGGCCCTCGGTGAGGACCTGCACGTCGTCGCGATCGTCGAAGTTGGGGATCGTCGGGCCCTCGTGGATCGTGCGGCCGATCCCGTGGCCGGTCAGCTCGCGCAGCACGCGGGCGCCCCGGCGTTCGACGGCCGCCTCGACGATCCCGCCGAGCTCGGCGTTCGTCATCCCGGGCCGCACCGCCCCGAGCGCCTCGTTCAGCGCGCTCTGCGCGGTCGCGACGAGGCGGCTGACACCTGGCTTCACGCGCCCGACCGGGACCGACACCGCCGCGTCGGCGAAGTAGCCGTTGCGCTCGACGGTCACGTCGAGCTTGACGAGCTGACCCTCGCGCAGGCGCCGCGGGCCGGGGATGCCGTGGACGGCCTCGTCGTCCACCGAGATGCAGATCGCGCCCGGGAAGTCGTAGACGAGGCGCGGCGCCGAGCGCGCGCCGTAGCGCGCCATCGTGCGCTCGGCGACCTGGTCGAGCTCCAGGGTCGTGACGCCGGGGCGCACGGTGCGGCGCGTCTCGCGCAGCACCGCCGCCACGGCCTTGCCGGCGGCCTTCAGGCCTTCGATCTCTGCTGGGTCGTCAGTCGACATCCCCTACGAAGATAGGGGGAGGACTCCGTTGCGCGACGAGATGACCTTGTCGACCAGCCCGTAGTCGACGGCCTGCTCGGCGGTGAAGAAGCGGTCGCGGTCCATGTCGTCGTGCACCTTCTCGACGGTCTGGCCGGTGTGGGTCGCGTAGATCTCGTCGAGCCGCGCCCGCAGCGCGAGTGTCTCGCGCGCATGGATCTCGATGTCGGTCGACTGGCCCTGGAAGCCGCCGCTCGGCTGGTGGATGAGGATCCGGGAGTTGGGGAGCGCGAAGCGCTTGCCCTCGGCGCCCCCGGCGAGGATGAGCGAGCCCATCGACATCGCGATCCCGCAGCAGATCGTCCGCACGTCGGGGCCGATGAACTGCATCGTGTCGTAGATCGCCAGCCCCGAGTAGACGACGCCGCCCGGGCAGTTGATGTAGAGCGAGATCTCCTTGTCGGGGTCGTCGGCCTCGAGGTGCAGCAGTTGGGCGACGACGAGGTTGGCGACCTCGTCGTCGATCGGCGTGCCGAGGAAGATGACCCGCTCGTTGAGCAGGCGCGAGTAGATGTCGAACGACCGCTCACCACGGCCGTTGTCCTGGATCACCATGGGGACGAGGGGCATGCGTGGATCTCCTTTCGCAACCCATCGGTTGCACGTTTGCTCCGGACGGTAGCATCTTGCGCAACCATTCAGTTGCGCATGAAGGAGCACCCCATGGACGTCACCCGCGACATCGTCCTGCCCCTCGGGCGCGACGAGGCCTGGGAGGTCGTGTCGGACCCCACCGCCTGGCTCGCCGAGCGCGCCGACCTCGAGCTCGTGCCGGGCGCGGAGGGCACCCTGGTCCTGACCGAGGGCGTCGAGCGCTACGCCGTGATCGAGGAGGTCTCGCCCGGCGAGCGCCTGGCGTTCTGGTGGAACGATGGCGAGGCACTCTCGACGCGCGTCGAGCTGACCCTCGACGACGCCGTCGGCGGCACGCGCGTCACCGTCGTCGAGTCGGGGCACGCCGTCGGCCCGACGTGCTCCAGCGCGCTCCCGCAGATGCGCGCAGCCAGGATGGCGGTCGTTGGTTGACCCCGGCGACGTCTTCTGGGCGCTGGGGGACCCGACGCGCAGGGAGGTCTTCGCGCTCGTCGCGCGGGGCCGCGCGAGGACGGCGACCGAGCTCGCGGCTGCCCTGCCCGTGACCCGGCAGGCCGTGTCCAAGCACCTGGCGATCCTGGAGGGCGCGCACCTCGTCGACGGCGAGCGCAGCGGACGGACGACGCGGTTCCACGCGACCCCGGCGCCCCTCTCGGACGCCATCGCCTGGATGGCCGAGGTCGGCGGTGCATGGGACGCGCGACTCGGCCGCCTGCGCGCCGCAGCAGAGGAACGCGGCTCGGCCTGAAACCCGCCTGAAACCCCCCCCACCCGCCGGGGTACATGGGCCGGATGGACCGCGGCAAGCAGCTGGTCGACGTAGCGAAGGCGGCAGGGCCCAAGGCTCGCGAGCTCGGTCGCGCCGCGGCGTCACTCGACATCGCGTGGGCCCGCTGCGGCCCCGCGCGCGCGCTCCGCGAGACCATCCAGAGCCTCGTCCTCGGGCCGGCCATCGGCTTCTACGTCCGGCGCAAGGCCCGGGGCAGCGAGCACTTCGCCCGCCTCAAGCCGCCGGTGATCATGGTGGCCAACCACGGCAGCCACCTCGACACGCCGATCATCCTGCGCGCCCTGCCGCGCGCGTGGCGCCAGCGCACGGCCGTGGCCGCGGCCGCCGACTACTTCTACCGCAACCGCCTCGTCGCGACGGCGGTGTCCCTGCTGTTCAACACCGTGCCCGTGTCCCGCGGCGGCGGCGGCCTCGTCCAGGGGGCGTCGGACCACATCCACCGGCTCATCGACCAGCGCTGGAACCTCCTGCTGTACCCCGAGGGCACCCGGTCACGCAGCGGCGAGGTCGGCAAGCTGCGCTCCGGCGCGGCGGTCCTCGCGCACGAGCATGGCATCGCGATCGTCCCCATGCACGTCTCGGGCACGCGGGCCGCGATGCCCCCCGGCCGCTCCTGGCCGCGGCGCGCCGGAGCACTGCGTCTGCGCCGTCATCCGGTCGAGGTTCGCTTCGGCCGGCCGATCCACCCGGATGCGGACCGTCACGTCGTCGTGGCCGAACTCGAGGCCTTCTTCGCCGAGGAGGCGGCGGCCGATGAGTCGCGCGCCGCGGCAGCCCGGCGTGCAGCCGCCTAGCTGTCGTTGACGAACCGCCGTTCGCAGGTCTAGGGTCGCGGGCGTCCCTACTGTCCCAGATGCTCCCCCTGTGGGGGGGAAAGGAGCGTTGTGGACATCATCCCCTCAGAGATCATCGGCACCATGCTGCTGGTCCTGCTTGGCGACGGAGTGGTCGCCGCGGTCCTCTTGGCCAAGTCCAAGGCCGAGAACTCTGGCTGGATCGTCATCACCTTCGGGTGGGGCTTCGCGGTCATGGTCGGCGCGTACAGTGTCGGTCAGTTCTCCGGAGCACACCTGAACCCGGCGGTCACCCTCGGTATCTGGATCAACGGTGGCATCGACTTCGGTCAAGCCATCCAGTACTGGATCGGTGAGTTCGTCGGAGCCGCGATCGGCGCCATCCTCGTCCTCGGCGCGTATTGGCAGCACTTCCAGCAGACCGAGGATCCAGGGTTGAAGCTCGCGGTCTTCTCGACGGGCCCGGCCATCCGGAACTCGTTCTGGAACATGTTCACCGAGATCGTCGGCACGTTCGTGCTGGTGCTCGGGATCCTCGCGATGACCGATTCGGGCAACAAGGGCGTCGCCCTGAGCGGCATCGGCACATTGCTCGTCGCGTTCCTGGTCGTGAGCATCGGCATGTCGCTCGGTGGACCGACCGGATACGCCATCAACCCCGCGCGCGACCTGAGTCCGCGCATCATCCACGCCGTCTTCCCGGTGCCGGGCAAGGGCTCCTCGGATTGGAGCTACGCGTGGATCCCTGTGGCCGGTCCGATGATCGGCGGCGCGCTCGGCGCACTCCTGTACGTCGTCGCGTGGCCAGGCTGATCTCATGAAGAAGCTCATCAACGAGACCGATGACGTCGTACGCGAGGCCCTCGAAGGGGTCGAGGCGGCGCACGGCGACAGGTTCAAGGTGACCTACGAGCCTGCGTACATCACGCGGATCGACGCGCCCGTCAAGGGCAAGGTCGGCGTGATCTCCGGCGGAGGCTCGGGCCACGAGCCGATGCACGGCGGGTTCGTGGGGCCGGGGATGCTCGACGCTGCGTGTCCGGGGGAGGTCTTCACCTCCCCCACGCCGGACCAGATGCTGGAGGCGACGAAGGCGGTCGACGGCGGTGCCGGCGTCCTGCACATCGTCAAGAACTACACGGGCGACATCCTCAACTTCGAGATGGCGGCCGACCTCGCGAAGGGCGAGGGCATCGAGGTCACGTCGGTGGTCACCAACGACGACGTCGCGGTGCAGGACAGCCTGTACACGGCGGGCCGGCGAGGCGTCGGCGTCACGGTGCTGCTGGAGAAGATCGTGGGCGCGGCGGCCGACGAGGGCAAGTCCCTCGCCGAGATCACCGATCTGGCACAGCGGGTGAACGCCGAGGGGCGCTCGATGGGCATGGCGCTCACGTCGTGCACCGTCCCGGCCGCCGGCGAGCCGACGTTCCAGCTCGCCGAGGACGAGATGGAGATCGGCATCGGCATCCACGGGGAGCCGGGTCGCGAGCGCCTGCCGCTGGAGTCCGCCGACAAGATCACCGAGCGCCTCGCGACGGCGATCGTCGACGACCTCCCGTTCAGCGAGGGCGACAACGTCCTCGCGTTCGTGAACGGGCTGGGCGGCACGCCGCTGCTGGAGCTCTACATCGTCTACGGGGCGCTGAAGAAGTTCCTCGACGGTCGCGGGATCACGATCTCCCGCAACCTCGTCGGGCCGTACATGACGTCCCTCGAGATGGCCGGCATGTCGATCACGCTCCTGCGGCTCGACGATGAGCTGACGCGCCTGTGGGATGCGCCGGTGGACACGCCGGGGTTGCGCTGGGGTTGATGATCAGCCGATGAGCGCTGGATACGAGCAGGTCATGGACTGGGTGCGGCGCTTCGCCGCCGACGTCGCCGAACACAAGAACGAGCTGACGAAGCTCGATCAGGCGATCGGCGACGGCGACCACGGGACGAACATGGACCGTGGCCTCCGCAAGGCGGCGGAGAAGCTCGACACTGTCGAAGGAGATGACATCGGGGCGGCCCTGAAGGCCGTCGGCATGGCGCTCGTCTCGAGCGTCGGCGGCGCCGGCGGCCCGCTGTACGGGACGTTCTTCCTCCAAGCGGGGCAGTCCACGGCCGGTCGTTCCGAGCTCGACACCGAGGGCTTCGCAGCCGCGGTGCGGGCAGGCGTCGAGGGAGTCCAGGCTCGCGGCAAGGCGCAGCCGGACGACAAGACGATGGTGGACGCGCTGCTGCCGGCGGCTGCGGCTCTCGAGCAGGGGGGCGGCCTCGCTGAGGCCGCCTCCCGGGCCGCTGACGCCGCGGAGGACGGCATGCGCGCAACGATCCCGCTCATCGCCCTGAAGGGCCGCGCCAGCTACCTCGGCGAGCGCAGCCGGGGGCACCAGGATCCGGGGGCCACGTCCTCGGCCCTGATGATGAGGGCCGCAGCTCAGGCCTTCGCAGGCTCAAGCTAGAGAGGGAGCACAACGTGCCGAAGTACGCAGCAGCCCTGGACCAGGGCACGACGAGCACCCGAGCGATGATCTTCGATCACGCGGGTCGCGTCGTCTCCGTGTCCCAGAAGGAACACGAGCAGATCTTCCCGAAGCCGGGTTGGGTCGAGCACGACGCGCTGGAGATCTGGGCGCGAGCCCAGGAGGTCATCGACGAGGCCCTCGACGCCGCCGGTGCGAGCGCCGACGACGTCGCCGGCCTGGGGATCACGAACCAGCGCGAGACCGCGGTCGTCTGGGACCGCAACACCGGCCAGCCGGTCCACAACGCGCTCGTCTGGCAGGACACCCGCACGGACAAGCTGGTCGACAAGCTCTCGGCGGACGGCGGACAGGACCGCTTCAAGGAGCAGACGGGCCTGCCGCTGGCGACGTACTTCTCGGGGCCGAAGGTCAGGTGGATCCTCGACAACGTCGACGGTGCGCAGGAGAAGGCCGAAGCGGGCGACCTGCTGTTCGGCAACATGGACACCTGGGTCATCTGGAACCTCACCGGGGGCAAGGACGGCGGTCTGCACATGACCGACGTCACGAACGCCAGCCGCACGCTGCTGTTCGACCTCAACAAGATGGCGTGGGACGAGAGCATCGCGTCGACCATCGGCGTCCCCATGTCGATGCTGCCCGACGTCCGCGCGTCGAGCGAGGTCTACGGCGAGGTCAAGGGCGGCAAGATGGCCGGCGTCAAGATCGCCGGCGACCTCGGCGACCAGCAGGCCGCGACGTTCGGGCAGACCTGCTTCGCCGTCGGCGAGGCGAAGAACACCTACGGCACCGGCAACTTCCTCCTGCTCAACACGGGCACCGAGGCGGTGCAGTCCAAGAACGGCCTGCTCACGACGGTGTGTTACAAGATCGGCGATGCCGAGACCGTGTACGCGCTGGAGGGCTCGATCGCGGTCACGGGCTCGCTCGTGCAGTGGCTGCGCGACAACCTCAAGCTCATCAAGGCCGCTCCGGAGGTCGAGGAGCTCGCCGAGTCGGTCGACGACAACGGCGGCCTGTACATCGTGCCGGCGTTCTCGGGCCTGTTCGCGCCGTACTGGAAGTCCAACGCGCGCGGCGTCTTCGCCGGCCTGACCCGCTTCGTCACCGCGGGGCACATCGCACGGGCGACGCTCGAGGCGACGGCCTACCAGAGCCGCGAGATCGTCGAGGCGATGAACCAGGACTCGGGTGTCGACCTCGAGTCCCTGAAGGTCGACGGCGGCATGGTCCACAACGACCTGCTCATGCAGTTCCAGGCCGACCTGCTCGGCGTGCCGGTCATCCGGCCCGTCGTGGCGGAGACCACCGCGCTCGGCGCGGCCTACGCCGCGGGCCTCGCCACGGGGTTCTGGTCCGAGCAGGAGGACCTCCGCGAGAACTGGCAGGAGGACAAGCGCTGGGAGCCCAAGATGGACTCCAGCACGAGCGACGAGTACTTCAAGTACTGGAAGAAGGCCGTCACGCGGACCTTCGACTGGTTCGACAACGAGTAGTGACGACGCGCCGGAGGGGGTGGTGCGCGCGAGCGCGCCACCCCACCGTGCCAGACTGGACGGGGCCATGACCACGTTGCAGACCGAGGTGCTCGTCGTCGGCGGCGGCGCCACCGGCGCCGGGATCGCATGGGACGCCGCAGTGCGTGGCTACGACGTCATCCTCGTCGACCGCGCAGACCTCGCCGAGGGCACGAGCGGCCGGTTCCACGGCCTCCTGCACTCCGGCGGGCGCTATGTCGTGAAGGACCCGATCGCCGCACGCGAGTGCGTCGAGGAGAACGAGATCCTCCGCAGCGTCGCGTCCGCCGCGATCGAGGACACCGGCGGGCTCTTCGTCACGACGCCGGACGACGACCCCGGCTACGGCGACCAGTTCCTGGCCGGCTGCCTCGAGGCGAAGGTGCCGGTGGAGGAGATCGACGTGGCCGAGGCGCTGCGCCGTGAGCCTCGGCTGAACCCCGGGATCAGTCGCGCGTTCACGGTTCCCGACGCGTCGATCGACGTGTGGCAGCTCGTGTGGGCGCTGGCCAACGGAGCGGCGGCTCGTGGCGCTCGCATCCTTCCCTACCACCGCTGCGTCGAGCTGCACCGCGAGGGCGACGAGGTCACGGGCGCGCGGCTGCACGACCAGCTGACCGGCCAGACGGTCGACGTCAAGGCCGCCTTCACGATCAACGCCGGCGGCGCCTGGGCGCACGAGATCGCCGAGATGGCCGGCATCGAAGGCGTCTCCGTGGTCCCCGGCAAGGGGATCATGATCGCCATGAACCACCGGCTGGTGAACACGGTGGTCAACCGCTGCACGATCCCCGCCGACGGCGACATCCTCGTCCCCATCCGGACCGTGAGCGTCATCGGCACGACCGACATCCGCTCCGCGCACCCGGACGACCTGCCGGTCACGCAGGACGAGGTCGACCAGATGCTCGAAGATGGCGAGCGGCTCGTCCCCGGCCTGCGCAGCCACCGCGCGCTGCGCGTCTGGGCCGGCGTGCGCCCCCTCTTCGACGACAAGAAGGCGGGCGGCTCCACGCGCGACGTGAGCCGCGGCACGGCACTGCTCGACCACGGCGAGCGCGACGGCGTCGGTCGCTTCATCACGATCACCGGCGGCAAGCTGACGACCTACCGGCTCATGGCCGAGGAGGCCGTCGGCGCGATGGTCGAGCAGCTCGGGCACGACCGGCCGTGCACCACGAAGACCACGCCCCTTCCCGGGTCCGAGGACGGTGCCTACATGTCGCCCGGCGCCCGGCTGCGCGCCCGCGACAAGCACCTCAAGACCGATCAGCTCATCTGCGAGTGCGAGCTCATCGAGCGCAGCACGCTCGAGGCCACGATGCGGGCCCGCGGCACGCAGAACCTCGACGACATCCGCCGCAGCCTGCGCCTCGGGATGGGACCGTGCCAGGGCGGCTTCTGCATCCCGCGCGCCACCGGGATCCTCCACTCACTGGACCGGCTGAGCGCGGAGGAGGCCAACGTCAGCCTCCGCTCCTTCCTCGAGGAGCGCTGGAAGGGCGTCTGGCCCATCCTCCACGGCGACCAGCTGCGCCAGGCCCGGCTGGACGACTGGATCTTCCAGGGCGTGCTCGACGTGGAGCATCTGCCGACGGACGCCCCCAGGGACGTCGCCGCGGCGGCGGCGGGCGGGGAGGCATCGTGAGGTACGACGTCATCGTCGCCGGCGCCGGGACGGCGGGGCTGACCGCTGCGGTCCGCGCGGCACAGGCGGGGAGGAAGGTGCTCGTGCTCGCCAAGGGCGCGGGCGCGACGCACCTCGCGCCGCTCACCATCGACGTCCTCGGCTACGCGCCCGAGCGCGTCGCATCGCCGGCCAAGGAGCTCGGCGGCTTCATCGCCGAGCACCCCGAACATCCGTACGCGCGGACCGGCGAGGCGGCGATCGGCGAGGCGCTGCAGTGGTTCAGCGACATCATGGCCGACGCCTGTCCGTACACCGGCGGCCTCGAGCACAACGTGCTGCTGCCCAGCGCCGTCGGCGCGGCACGCCCCTCGGCGCTGGTGCCGGTGAGCATGGCCGAGGGCGATCTGGGCCGCGACCAGCCGATGTGCATCGTCGGCCTGCGGCCGCTGAAGGACTTCTACGCCGCGCTGGCCGCCGACAACCTCACGCGCGCGGGCATCCCGGCGCGGTGCGTGGAGCTCGACATCGAGGTCGACCGCGTCGACGTCAACGCGCTGGGCATCGCGCGCGCCTTCGACCGCCCGGAGGTCCGCTCGCTGCTCGCCGCCCAACTGGCCGTGCGCCTGCGGGCCGACGAGCGCGTCGGGTTCCCGGCGGTGCTCGGGCTGCGCCACTCCCACACCGTGTGGAGCGAGATGCAGGAGCGCCTCGGGCGCCCGGTGTTCGAGATCCCGACGCTGCCGCCCTCCGTGCCCGGGCTGCGCGTCGACCGGATACTCACGCAGGCGCTGCGCGCCGCGGGCGGCCGGGTGATCCTCGGATCCGAGGTCGTCGCCGCGGAGCCGGATGCCGACGGCGTCACGATCCGGGCGAAGGCAGCCGCCCGCGACGTCGAGCACCGCGCCGACTGGCTCGTGCTCGCCACGGGCGGGTTCGCGGAGGGCTCGATCACGCTCGACGCCGACTGGCAGGTGCGCGAGACGGTGCTCGGTCTCCCGCTCGCGCACGTGCCGGCGCCCGGCGAGCCGCGCTTCGTGCCCGACTACTTCGACGCGCAGCCGCTGGCGCGGGCCGGCGTGGCGGTGGACACGGGCCTGCGCCCGGTCGGCCCCGACGGCGCCCGTGTGCACGAGCGGGTGCTCGTCGCAGGAGCGTCCATCGGAGGCGCAGTCCCGTGGAAGGAACACTCAGGCGAGGGGATCAGCGTGACGACGGGCTTCCAGGCCGCCGGTCAGATCATGCCGGAGGCTTCGCCTCCGGTCGGGACGAGGGCCGCCGCATGAGCCACGTCCACGAGGACGATGTCCTGCTCGGGCTGATCCGCGGATCGCTCGACCACTGCGTCAAGTGCACCATCTGCGAGACGCACTGCCCGGTCTCCAACGTGACCTCGCTCTTCCCGGGCCCGAAGTACGTGGGCCCGCAGGCGGAGCGGTTCCGGACCGGCGAGGACGTCACGCCCGACGCCTCGGTCGACTACTGCTCCAGCTGCGGCATCTGCACGAAGGTCTGCCCGCAGGGCGTGCACATCGCGGAGATCAACACCCGCGCGAAGGCACGCCTCGCCGAGCACGAGGGCATTCCGCTGCGCAACCAGCTCATCGGCCGCCCCACGCTGCTCGGGCGCCTGGGCACACCGGTCGCGCCGCTCGCGAACTGGAGCCTGCACAACAAGCCGCTGCGCGCGCTGGCGCAGAAGGTGCTCGGCGTCCACAAGGACGCCGCACTCCCCCATTTCGCGGGCCGGACGTTCCAGCGCTGGGCGAAGAACCACGAGACGCCCGCCACGGCGACCAGGGAGGTCGTCTTCTTCCACAACTGCGGGACCAACTACTACGAGCCCGAGCTGGGCGAGAAGACCGTCGCGATCCTCGAGCACAACGGCTTCAAGGTCACCGTCCCGAAGCAGGACTGCTGCGGGCTGCCGCTGCAGTCCAACGGCATCTTCCCCGCCGCGCGCAAGTACGCCTCGCGCCTCGCGAAGAACCTCGCGCCGTTCGCGCGCGAAGGCACGCCGATCGTCGGCGTGGCGACGAGCTGCACGCTCATGATGAAGCGCGAGGCACGGGAGATCATCGGCCTCGACGACGATCCGGACGTGCGCGTGGTGTCCGAGCACACGTACGACATCTGCGAGTTCCTGCTGGATCTGCACGAGCGGGGCGAGCTGCGCACCGACTTCGTCGGAGTCGACGAGCGCGTCGCCTACCACGCCCCGTGTCAGCAGCAGGGCCACAACATCGGCAAGCCGGCGCTCGACCTCTTCGCGCTCGTGCCGGGCCTGACCACCGTCGAGATGGACGCGCACTGCTGCGGGATCGCGGGCACGTACGGGCTCAAGGAGGAGAAGCGCCAGATCGCCCTCGACGTCGGCGCCGACCTGTTCGGACAGGTCCGAGACGCCGACGCGAGCATCGTGGCGTGCGACAGCGAGACGTGCCGCTGGCACATCGAGCAGGAGACGGGGGTCACGAACCTCCATCCCGTCGAGGTCCTCCATCGCGCGTACGGGCTCTGAGGAGCAGACCCACCCGTGGTCGCCATCGTTGTCGTCTCGCACAGCGCACCGCTGGCCGCGAGCGTCATCGACTTCGCGAAGGCCATGGGTGGTGACAAGGCGCACCTCGAGCCGGCCGGCGGCGTCGAGGACGGGATCGGGACGGACTTCGAGCTGATCGGCGCGGCGATCGAGCGTGCCCGGGAGGCGTCCGGGGACGACGGCGTGCTCGTGCTCATGGACCTCGGGTCGGCCGTGCAGACGGCGCAGATGGTCCTCGAGCTGGGCGACCTGGACCCGGCGCACGTCCGGCTCGTGGCCGCGCCCATGGTCGAGGGCGCCGTGGCGGCATCGATCAACGCCGGGGGCGGCGGGACGCTGGACGAGGTGGCCGCGGAGGCCGTCGGGGCGCTGCGTTCCAAGCAGTCGGAACTAGGGGAGACTTCGTCTCCGTCGGGCGGTTCGTCGCAGAGCGACGACCCGGCGGGCGGACCGGTGGACGCGGAGGTGGAGCTGCCGGTGCGCAACCGCCTGGGCCTGCACGCGCGACCGGCGGCGAAGCTCGTCGAGATCGCGACGTCGCACGACGTCACGCTGCTGCTCTCCAACGCGACGACCGGGCGGGGGCCCGCCAGCGCCCGCAGCGTCACCGAGATCGCGCTGCTGGGCGTGCGCGGCGGCCACACGCTGAAGGTGCAGGCGACCGGCCCCGACGCCGACGCGGTGGTCGCGGCCGTCCGCGAGCTCGCCGAGACCGGCTTCGGCGACGGCGTGGACGCTTCGCATCCATTGGCAGGCCCGTCGCAGAGCGACGGTCCTGCCGGCGCGCCGGTCGAGGCGGAGGCGGCCGAGGCCCCTGCGCCCGACACGCTGCTGCGCGGCATCGCCGCGTCCCCCGGCCGCGCCGACGGGCCCCTGCGCCGCATCGGCGGCGCTCCGTCGATCCCCGACGGCGACGTCGACGACCCGGCTGCGGAGGCCACGCGGCTGGACGACGCCCTCGCGCAGGTCCGCGACGAGCTGGCGGCGGCGCGGGACGACCTCGTGCGCCGTGACCGCGCCGACGAGGCCGCGATCTTCGAGGCGCAGACCGCCTTGGCGGCCGACGACGCGCTGCTGCGCCCCGCCCGGCAGGCGATCGCCGACGACCACCACAACGCCGCGCGCGCGATCCACGACGCCGCGGAGGACGTCGCGGCGCAGTACGCGGGACTGGACGACGCCTACCTGCGCGAGCGCGCCGCGGACGTTCGCGACGTCGGCCGTCGCGTCGTGCGCGCGCTGCTGCGCGCGACTTCGTCACCCTCGGCCGACATGGCGCAGAGCGCCATATCGGCGGCCGAGCGCCCGATCATCGTGGCCGACGAGCTGCTGCCCGGCGACGCGGCGGCGCTGGATCCCGAGCAGGTCGCGGGCGTCGCGACCGCGCACGGCGGCGCGACGGGGCACGCGGCGATCATCGCCCGGTCGCTCGGCATCCCCACGGTCGTCGGGTTCGGGCCGTCGCTGCTGGCCGTTGCAGAGGGCACGCGCCTGCTGCTCGACGGCGACGGCGGCACCGTCCGCGTCGACCCCGACCCGGAGGCGGCCGCGCGCCACCAGGCGGCGTCCACCGCGGCCGACGAGCGCCACGCCGTGGCGCTGCGGCACGCCTCCGAGCCCGCCGTCACGTCGGACGGGGTCGCGATCGACGTCTTTGCGAACCTCGGGGACGTCGCGGGCGCCGACGCCGCGGTCGAGCTCGGCGCCGAGGGCGTCGGCCTGCTGCGCACGGAGTTCCTCTTCCTCGACCGCGACGAGCTCCCCGACGAGGACGAGCAGGCTGAGGCGTACGCCACGGTCGCGCGCGGCCTGGGCGGCCGCCCACTCATCATCCGCACGCTCGACGTCGGTGCCGACAAGCCGCTGCGCGCGCTGCCCCAGGAGCCAGAGGCCAACCCGTTCCTCGGGCGCCGCGGCATCCGCCTGCAGCTCGCGCTGCCCGAGCTGCTCTCCGCGCAGCTGCGCGCGGTGCTGCGGACCGCTGCCGACCACCCCGTGAAGCTCATGTTCCCGATGGTCGCGACGATCGGCGAGGTCCGCGCGGCACGGGCCGCGCTCGACGAGGCGCGCCGTGCGCTGGGCATCGACCCGGAGCTGCAGATCGGGGTGATGGTCGAGGTGCCGGCGGTCGCGGTCGAGGCGGAGCGGTTCGCGCGCGAGCTGGACTTCCTCTCGATCGGGACGAACGACCTCGCCCAGTACACGATGGCCGCCGAGCGCGGCAACGAGCATGTCGCGGCGCTCGCCTCGGGACCGGTTCCGGCGCTCCTGCGCCTCGTCGACCTCACGGTGCGGGGCGCGAGCGCGCACGGTCGCTGGGTCGGGGTGTGCGGCGAGCTGGCGGGCGACGTGGACGGTGCGCGGCTCCTGGCCGGTCTCGGGGTACAGGAGCTGAGCATGGCCCCGCCACGCATCGCGGACGTCAAGCAGGCGCTGCGGGAGATGGACCTCGACCGCGCACGCGACGCGGCGCAGCGCGCCCTCGAGGCGGAGACGCCCGACGAGGCCCGCGCTATCTCAGCGGGGCTCGTGTGAACACAACGTCTAGGATCGCGCGATCGTGAAGACGAGCGGATTCCTCGCGGCGGCCTCCTCGGTGCGCATCGTTCTGGTGCCCGTGATCATGGCGCTCATCGCCATCGACGATCACGATCTCGGCGCGCTGTCGATGGTCGCCGGCGTCCTGTTCGCCTTCGCGGCCATCACGGACTTCTTCGACGGCTACCTGGCGCGCCGCTGGAGCGTCACGACCACGCTCGGCTCATTCCTGGACACCACCGCCGACAAGCTGCTCGTCACCGGGGTGCTCGTGGCGCTCGTCGCCGTCGAGCGGGTCTCCCCGTGGCTCGCGACGATCATCATCGGACGCGAGCTGGTGATCATGGCGCTGCGCGGTGTCGTGGCCACCGACGGACGCGTCATGGCCCCGTCGATGTGGGGCAAGGTCAAGACGAACGTGCAGTTCTTCGCGATCCTGCTCGCCATCGTGCGGCCCGATGTCGTCGTCGCAGGCGTGTACGCCGACGAGTGGCTGATGGTCGCGGCCGCCGTCATCACGGTCGCATCGGCGATCGACTACTTCATGAGCTTCTCCTCCGCCCTGCGGGCCTCCGCCGAGGAGCCCGCCGTCCCGGCGATACCCGGGGCGGCGGAGACGACCGTCGCCCCCGCCGGGAGCCGGCTGGCGGCGCAGCCGACGATGCACGGCCACCCCTGACGCGCGCGTTCGTCACCGGAGGGTCTGGGCTGCTCGGCGGGGCGCTCGTCGGAGCGCTGCGCGCCCGCGGCGAGGACGTCGTCGCGCTCGTCCGGTCCGATGCGGCGGCCGACGCGGTTCGTGCGCTGGGCGCGACGCCGGTCCACGGCGACCTGCTCGACGAGACCGGCCTCGTCGCCGCGATGGACGGGTGCGACGTCGGCTTCCACGTGGCCGGCGTCAACACCCTGTGCCCGGCGGACACAGCGGAGATCGAGCGCGTCAACGTCGCCGGCGCCGCCGCGGTCGCTCGCGCCGCGGCCGAGGCGCGACTCCCGCGGCTCGTCCACACGTCCTCGTCCTCGGCGATCGGCGAGGCGAAGGGCACGGTCGGTCGCGAGGACACCCCGCACCGGGGCTGGTACCTGTCCGACTACGACCGTACGAAGCATGCAGGCGAGCGCGCCGTCCTCGAGATCGGGGCTGAACGAGGTCTCGACGTCGTCTGCGTCAACCCTGCCTCCGTGCAGGGCCCAGGTCGGGCGGCCGGCACCGCGAAGATGCTGCTCGCGCAGATCGACGGACGGCTGAAGGTCTTCGTCGACACCCGCTTCAGCGTCGTCGACATCGACGACTGCATCCGCGGGCATCTGCTCGCCGCCGAGCGCGGTGTGCCGGGCGAGCGCTACATCCTGTGCGGCGCGACGCTGACCTCCGATCAGGCACTCGCGCTGCTCGAGCGCCTGAGCTGCCGCGACGACCGCCCGCGGTTCATCCCTGCTGCGATCGCGCCACCTCTCGCAGGCGCCGTCGAGCTGGTCTGCAGGGCGCTGCACCGGGAGCCGCCCGCGTGCCGCGCGATGGCCAGAACTCTCTTGCACGGCCACGCATACGACGGATCCCGCGCGACCCGCGAACTCGGTCTGCGGTACACCCCGGTGGACGAAACCCTGCGCCGCACGGCGGCTTGGGCGTGGTCGCAGGGCTTGCTTCGACACCCCTTGCAGGAGTAGTCCTTCGCATATGGAACGCAATCCGGACGAGAGTGCCCGTCCCGAGCATGCCGGCGACGAAGGCTTCGCCGAGGGTCAGAAGCAGCGCCCCGTCGACGAGACCGTCGGAGACTTCGCGGAGGGCCAGGAGCAACGGCATCACACGAAGCGCGGCGACTTCGCCGCGGGTCAGGAAGAGCACGACCACGCCGACGAGGGCGCCGAAGGGGACTTTGCGGAGGGCCAGCGCGAGGACCCCGAGCCCGGCGACAGCCGCTGAGCGGCCTGACGCTCAGCTCGCCCGGCAGGGCGTCTGACCCTGCCGGGCGGCGAACCTACGCCAGTCGGGACTTCAGCGTCTCGAACTGCGAGCGCACCTCGGTCGGCAGGCGATCGCCGAACCGGTCGAGGTGCTCCTCGATCTGCGGCAGCTGCGCGCGAAGCAGCTCGGGATCGACCGTCAGCAGCTCCTCGAGCGTCCCGGCGGGGAGCTCCATGCCCTCGAGTGGGAGCGAGTCGGCCTTGGGCACGAGGCCGATCGGCGTCTCGGTGACGTCGCCCTCGCCGTTCAGGCGGCCGAGGACGTAGGCCAGCACGCGGCTGTTCTCGCCGAAGCCAGGCCACAGGAACTTGCCCTCGTCGCTCTTGCGGAACCAGTTCACCATGAAGATCCGCGGGAGCTTGGCGCCGTCCGTCTTGCCGATCTTCAGCCAGTGGGCGAAGTAGTCGGCCATGTTGTAGCCGCAGAACGGCAGCATCGCGAATGGGTCGAAGCGCAGCTGGCCGACCGCGCCGGCCTGTGCCGCCGTGGTCTCCACCGACATCGTCGCGCCGAGGAACACGCCGTGCTCCCAGTCGAACGCCTCGCTGACGAGCGGAACGGTGGTCGCTCGGCGACCGCCGAACAGGAACGCGTCGATCGGCACGCCGGCCGGGTCCTCCCACTCGGGCGCGATCGACGGCGCCTGGGCGGCCGCGACAGTGAAGCGTGAGTTGGGATGCGCGGCGGGATGGTCGGACGCGGGCGTCCAGTCGTTGCCGTGCCAGTCGATCGCGTGGGCCGGCGGCTCCCTCGTCAGGCCCTCCCACCAGATGTCGCCGTCGTCGGTCTTGGCGACGTTGGTGAAGATGACGTCGCGCGACAGCGCTGCGATGGCGTTCGGGTTCGTCTCCTTGCCCGTGCCCGGCGCGACGCCGAAGAAGCCGGCCTCCGGGTTGATCGCGTAGAGCCGGCCGTCCGCGCCGAACTTCATCCACGCGATGTCGTCACCGATCGTCTCGGCCTTCCACCCTGGCAGGGTGGGGATGAGCATGGCCAGGTTCGTCTTGCCCGAGGCGGACGGGAACGCCGCCGCGACGTACTTGACGACGCCGTCCGGCGAGGTGAGCTTGAGGATGAGCATGTGCTCCGCCAGCCAGCCGTCGTCGTGCGCGATGACCGACGCGATACGCAGCGCGAAGCACTTCTTGCCCAGGAGCGCATTGCCGCCGTACCCGGAGCCGTAGGACCAGATCTCCCGCGTCTCGGGGAAGTGGACGATGTACTTCGTCTCGTTGTTGCACGGCCACGGGACGTCCTCCGTCCCGTCGGCCAGTGGCATGCCGACCGAGTGGACGCACGGGACGAACGTGCCGTCGTCACCGAGGACGTCAAGGGCCTCGCGGCCCATCCGGGTCATGAGCCGCATCGAGACCGCGACGTAGGCGGAGTCGGTCAGCTGCACGCCGATGTGGCTCTTGTCCGAGCCGACCGGGCCCATCGAGAACGGCACGACGTACATCGTGCGGCCCTGCATGGTCCCGCTGAAGAGCTCGGACAGCTCCTCGCGCATCTCGGCCGGCTCGCGCCAGTTGTTCGTCGGCCCGGCGTCGTCCTCCTTCGCCGAGCAGATGAAGGTGCGGTCCTCGACACGGGCGACATCACCCGGGTCGGAGAGCGCCAGGTAGCTGTTCGGACGAACCGCGTCGTTCAGACGCTCGAACGTTCCCGCCTCCACGAGTACCTGGCAGAGCGCGTCGTACTCCTCGCTGGAGCCGTCACACCAGTGGACTGCGTCGGGCTGGGTGAGGGAAGCCACCTCCTCAACCCAGCTGAGCAGTTCCTTGTGGTTCGTGGGGACAGCTGTGGCGCTCACGTCAGGATTCACCTCGGAATGGGTTTCGGTACAACGCGGATCCAGACATCATGCCCGACCCGCTGTGATTTCGGGGATCTCTCGTCATCGGCCATTTGCCGAGTCGGTGGGCGGAACGCGTCCCGCGATGCGCGCGGTCCGGACGACGCCTTCAGCCATCTTCCTGCTCGCCTCGTCGACCATCTCGCCCTCGAAGCGGGCGGCGCCGCTCGCGGCCTGCTCGTACGCGGACAGCAGCGACTGCGCGCGTGAGAGCTCGGCGTCGGTCGGCGTGAAGACCTCGTTGATCGTGTCGATCTGGCGGGGATGGATGGACCACTTGCCGTCCATCCCGAGCGCCCGCGCGAGGCGCGCGCGGGTCCGCAGGCCGTCCGCGTCCCCCAGGTCCCCGTAGGGACCGTCGATCGCCTGGATGGCGGCCGCGCGCGCCGCGACGACGATCCGCGAGTACACATAGTTGAGGTGATCGCCGGGATAGCCCTCCGGCACTCCCCCGATCGTGGTCGTCGGGATCCCGATGGACGCGCTGTAGTCGCCTGGCCCGAAGTGCAGCGCCTCCATGCGCGGTGAGGCCGCCGCGATCGCCTCGCAGTTGATCAGGCCGATCGCGTCCTCAATCTGCGCCTCGATGCCGATGCCGCCCAGCTCGAGGCCGGACGCGAGCTCGAGCTGGCCGAGCAGGATGTCGGCCCAAGCGATGTCCGCGGTCGTCCGGACCTTCGGGAGCACGATCGTCGACAGCCGCGCGCCGGCGCCCTCGGCGAGCGCGATGACGTCCCGGTAGGCATACGGGCCGTCCGTCGCATTGACGCGGACGGAGAGGGTCTTGCCCGGCACGTCGAGCTCGCGCAGCGCCGTGACGACGAGCTCGCGCGCACGGTCCTTGTCCGCCGGCGAGACGGCGTCTTCCAGATCGAGAACGAGTTGGTCCGCGTCGAGGGCGGCGGCCTTGGCGATGAACCGCTCGCTGGAGCCAGGCACGACGTGGACGCTCCGCCGAGAGCGGGCGCGCGTCACCCCTGCACAGTAACTAGATTCCTGGTGTGCCGGAGCTTCCAGAGGTCGAGCGAGCGCGAGCGCTCGTCGAGGCGCGGGCGCTCGGTCGCCGCATCGTGGAGGTCGACGACTCCGACACCTGGGTCTGCCGCCCCCACGCTCCCGGCGAGATCGCCGACGCGATCACCGGCCGGACGCTCACCAAGGCGCTGCGACGCGGCAAGTCGATGTGGTTCGAGACCGACGACGGCGAAGGACCCGATCTCGGTATCCACCTCGGGATGGCGGGCCGCATCGTGGTCGACGACTCGGCCGCGGGCGATCGCATCCGCGGCGCCGACGGGCCGAAGTG
The DNA here is from genome assembly GCA_963837655.1 of uncultured Solirubrobacterales bacterium. Taxonomy (GTDB): domain Bacteria; phylum Actinomycetota; class Thermoleophilia; order Solirubrobacterales; family Solirubrobacteraceae; genus CAVVSD01. Next base: position 340,944 of record CAWIOK010000002.1, on the reverse strand, counting down.
GGACCGGTTCAGCATCCGCTTCGAGGACGGCGGGATGCTCGCGCTGCGCGACAAGCGCCGGCTCGGCCGCGTGCGCCTCGAGCCCGACCTGACCGGCGTCGGGCCCGACGCCGCGCTCGTCACGCGTGACGCGTTCCGCGCCCGCGTCGGCCGCGGGACCGCGCCGCTGAAGGCGCGCATCATGGATCAGTCCGTCATCGCGGGCGTCGGCAACCTGCTCGCCGACGAGGCGCTCTGGCAGGCGCGGCTGTCCCCCGTGCGCGAGGCCGGATCCCTGAGCATCGAGGAGCTCGACCGACTGCGCCGCGCGATCCGCGCGGCGGTCCGTTCGGCGGTGAAGCTCGGAGGGGTGCACACAGGCCGCTTCATCGCCCACCGCGAGCGCGGTGGGCGCTGTCCGCGCGACGGCGCCGAGCTCGTGCGCGAGACGGTCGGCGGGCGCACCACGTACTGGTGCCCCACCGAGCAGATCTAGGTCGTTGTCCGGTAGTGCAGATGGACCACGCCGTTGCCGAAGCGGCGCTCGTCCAGCAACTCGAGGCCGATGCGCACGCCGTCGGGGAGCGCCGGGGTACCGCCGCCGACCACGACCGGTGAGACCAGCAGCCGGCACTCGTCGACGAGGCCTGCCCTCAGCGCCTGTCCGGCGAGCTCGGGGCCGCCGATGCTGATGTCAGTGGCCGCGACCGCCTTCATCGCGCGGATCACGCCGGGGTCGAACTCGCGCTCGATGCGTGTCCTGGCGCTCGACACGGTCTGCAGCGTCCGGGAGAACACGACCTTGTCCGCCGCGCGCCAGATCGACGCGTAGTCCTGCATGACCGGCTCGGGGTCGTCCATGGTCTCCCAGGCCTGCATCACGTCGTACAGGCGGCGCCCGTACAGGTACGTACCGATGGGGCGCTCCAGGTCGTTGACGAACGCGTGGACCTCCTCATCGGGCACCGACCAGTCCCACGTGCCCTGCTCGTCCGCGACGTAGCCGTCCAGCGAGGTGATCGCCGAGAAGATGAGCTTGCTCATGGCTCGGAGACGACCGCCGTGGTCAGAAGTCATCGACCCTAGTCGCGGGCCGGGGCGGGGAGCTGCTGGGTGATGCAGTGCGGCCCGCCGCCGCCGTAGGACAGGACCGCGCCCGGCACGCTGACGATCTCGTGGCTCGGGAAGCCGCCCGCGATCGCCGCCAGCGCGGGCTCGTCCGCCTCGGTGCCCACGACGGGGACGATCACCGCGCCGTTGCAGACGTAGTGGTTGAGGTAGGAGACGGCGACCTCCTCGCCGGCGACCTCCGCGTAGGCGAGCTGCTCCACCGGGATGACCTCCAGCCCCGCCGCCTCGGCGCGCCGGCGGTTCTCCTCGCAGCGGTCGAAGTTGGGGTTGTCCTCGGGGACGGTCTGCAGCAGGACGCGGCCGGGCGCGCAGAAGGATGCGATGAGGTCGACGTGGCCGTCGGTGTCGCGGTCCTCGACGAGCCCCTGCCCGAGCCAGACGATCTGATGGACGCCGAGGTGCTCGCGCAGGATGCCCTCGATCTCCTCGCGGCCGAGCTCCGGGTTGCGGTTGGGGTTCAGCAGGCACTCCTCGGTCGTGAGGAGGACGCCGTGCCCGTCGACCGCGATCGAACCGCCCTCGAGCACGAGCGGGACCTCGACGAGCGGGTCACCGAGGTGCTCGACGATCCAGCGCCCGGCGTCCTCGTCGCGGTCGTACGGGGTCCAGCTGCCGCCCCAGCCGTTGAAGCGGAAGTGCACGCCGGTGCGCCGGTCGGTCTGGTCCAGGACGTAGATCGGGCCGGTGTCGCGCATCCAGGAGTCGTCGATCGGGCGTTCGACGATCTCGACGCGGTCGGTGACGGCGGCCCGCGCATCGGCCACGTCCGACGGGTCGGCGATGAGGGTGACGGGCTCGAAGGCGGCGATCGCGTTGATGACCGTCGCGTAGTCCGTGCGCGCCTGGTCCATCATCGTGCCCCAGAGCTCCTTGCGGCACGGCCAGGCCATGAGCGTCCGCTCGTGCGGCGCCCACTCGGCCGGCATGCGCATGAGGCTCAGTGCGACGAGCGAGCGCGCCGCAGTCGCAGGCGCTCCTCGTGCTTGTCGACGACGTGCTCGATGAGCTGGAGGATCTGCGTGGGGCCGGTCGCCTTCGCCTGTCCGTACATGAAGGCCTCGCGCCAGTCGGGCGCCTTGCCCTCCTTGGCCATGACGTTGAAGAACGAGCGCTGCATCTCGACGCGGATCTTCGCGTCCTCGGCGATGCCCTTCGTCACCTTGGGGCCGGGGACCTCGACGCGGTACATCTGCACGTCCTTGCCGCCCCGCAACTCGACGGCGAACACGAGCTTGAGCTGCGCGAGCGCCGGCACCTCCTCCTGGAAGCGCGTCACTGCAAGTTCGATCAGGCTCTTCGCATCATCTCCCGCCATGGCGGCGGAGGGTACCGACCCAGCGCCTGTGATTGCATGGCGGCCATGAGCGAGTTCGAGGGACAGGTCGCGATCGTCACCGGCGCCGCGGGCGGCGTCGGCAGGGAGGTCGTGCGGCTGCTGCACGACGGGGGCGCCAACGTGGTCGCCGAGGACCTGGACCCCGCGGTCGCCGATCTGGAGACGGACGACGGGCGCATCGTCACGGTGCAGGGCGACGTGGCGGACGCCGCGACCGCCGACGCCGCCGTGTCCACGGCGTTGGAGCGCTTCGGTCGCCTGGACATCCTGGTCAACAACGCGGCGCGCTTCCTCATGAAGGGGATCCTCGAGACGAGCGACGAGGAGTGGGACGCGGTCATGACGACGAACGTCCGCGGCTACTTCGTGCATTCGCGCGCCGCGCTGCCCGTGCTCGCCGAGCGCGACGCGTCGGCGATCGTGAACATGGCGTCGATCTCGGGGCTCATCGGCCTGCCGCTGCAGGCGGCCTACTGCTCGTCGAAGGGCGCCATCGTCCAGCTCACACGACAGCTCGCGGTGGAGTTCGCGTCGCAGGGCGTCCGCGTGAACGCGGTCGCACCGGGCGCGATCGAGACCCCGTTCCTGCTGAACGCGCTGCCGCCCGACCCCGAGCCGGTCCTGGCCGAGATCGCGGCGTCCCATCCGATCGGGCGCAACTCGCAGCCGGCGGAGATCGCGGAGGTCGTGGTGTTCCTCGCGTCGGCGAAGGCGGGGTTCATGACCGGCGCGATCGTGCCGGTCGACGGAGGGTTCACGGCGCAGTAGGGAGGGAGCGCTGGTGGACTTCTGCTCGCATACCGAGCAATAGCTCACCCGACCCACCGCCGCGGAGCTACGAGCGCAGCCCAGCCGTCCCTTCCACATCCACCGTCAGCCCCTCCGGATCGCTCTCCGGGTCGCCGACGACGACGACGCCGTAGTCCCGCGCCGCGCCCTCGATCGTCACGAACCCGTCGCGGACGTCGCGCTTCACGGCCTCGGGGTCGCGGGTCATCGGGTCGCCCCAGCCGCCACCGCCGTTGTTGAGGTAGCGCATGGTCGTGTCGGGCGGCGTGTGCCACACCGACTGGCGCCCGAACCACACGTACTCGCCGTCGACAGCGGGCGCGTTCGTCGCGGGGTCCAGGCGGCCGACGACCGGAAGCGAGTCGGCGTACGCGTCGGGCGTCGTCGGCTTACGGCCCGTGAAGCCGCGGTCGTCGCCTTGCCAGAACCAGACGCCACCGGTGGTGCCGTCGTGGCCGCCGTTGACGCCGTTGCCGCTCGACTCGCGATGCCGCAGCGACACCGGGTAGTGCGCCGCGGGGCCGCGCCACAGGGAGTCGCAGACGACGGCGTTGCCGCCGCGATGCTCGCCGGCGCCGGCCGTGTCGGGCATGACCTCGCGCCGGAGGATCACGACCGGCGCGTCGAACTCCGCCGCCTCGACCGGGGTCGCGATGCCGTTCGCCTGGTACGTGAGGTTGAACGTGTCGCCGTCCCCCTCCCGGGTGCCGCCCCACGGGCCCTGCTCGCCGCCGGCCTGGCCGGCCGACTGCCACGGCATGCCGTTCGGATGCAGGCCACCCGCGTTGTGGAGGTTCGAGGACCCGGCATCGCCGCCGATCGCGCGGTCGCCGACCGCCTGCGCGAGCGCCCGCAGCAGCGCGGCGTGCGCGACCTGCGACGCCTCGAAGTACAGGAACACCGGTCCGTCCGGTGGCATCGCACTGACGATCGTGCCCTCCGGCAGGACGATGTCGATCGGTCGCATGAGGCCCGACGTGTACGTCCCGCGGGCGTCGAGCAGGTACTTGAACGCCACACCGACGACGGACTTCGCGTCCAGGAACGTCGCGTTCACCGACGTGCGGGCCTGGCGCGAGCTGCCGGAGAAGTCCACCTCCGCCCGCTCGCCCGCCTTCGTGACGCGGACGTGGACGCGGTACTCCTCGTCGTCGGCCGCGCCGTCGGCGTCCATGATGGCCTCGCCCTCCCAGGCGCCGTCCGGGATCGTGGCGAGCGCCTCCGTCATGCGCTCCGCGCCCGCATCGCAGACGTAGGTCATCGCGCCGAGCACCGACTCGGGGCCGTAGCGCTCGACGGTCTCCGACAGCAGCCGCTCGCCAAGGTCCAGGTTGGAGCAGATCGTCTGCATGTCCGGGAACAGCAGGTCCCCGAAGCGGCTGTTGTCGAAGATGAGCGTCCAGGTCTCCTGCACCGGCTTGCCCGCCTTGTACAGCGGGCGCGGTGAGACGACGAGGCCGTCCTCGTAGAGGTTCGCCTTCTGGGTGGAGAACCCGCCCGGCACCGAGCCGCCCATGTCCAGGTGGTGGGCCTTCAGCGTCACGAACGCGACGATCTCCGACCCGGCGAACACGGGACGGATGAACAGCAGGTCGTTGACGTGCGTGCCCGTCCGGTACGGGTCGTTGGCGATGATCACGTCGCCCGGCTCGAGCTTCTCGACCCCGTACTCCTCGATCGTGATCCGCACCGACTCGGTCATCGTGCCCGTGAACAGGATGATCGAGTTCGACACCGCGGGCGTGAGGTAGTCCGCGCTCGGCGGGCCGGTCACCGTCGCGGCGAAGTCGTAGAAGTCACGCAGGATCGGCGAGAACGCCGTCGTGAGGATCTGGCTGCACATGTGCTCGACGACGTAGCCGAAGCGATTGGACAGCACGGTCGCGGTGAAGCGATCGCAGTGGAAGCGGTCCTGGAAGGCCTGCTCGTCGAGGTCGCGGATGAGGGTCATGGTCAGTTGTCCTCCTCGCGGCGGATGATGAGCTCGGCGAACGGGCCGACGGTGGCGATCTGGCCGGGGCAGACGAACGTGGTCGACAGGCCCTCGCGGATGATCGCGGGACCGGACACGCTCGAGCCGACCGGCAGCTCCGACCGCGTGTACTCGCCGGCCTGCAGCGGCTCGTCGGCGTAGTGGCGCAGCTCGACGGTGCGCGTCGGCGGCGGCGCCTCCCCACCGGGGTCGGCCGCCACGTACTCGACCTTCTCGGCCTCCACGACGAGCTCCACGCGGTACGTGACGCCCTGGACGGGGATCGGGAAGGTGTTGCCGTAGCGCCGGGCGTACTCCTCGTTGAACGCCTGGATCATCCCCGTCACGGTGTCCCCGGTGATCGGGCCGTCCGGCACGTGGATGAACGGCGTCTCCCAGCTCTGGCCGTAGAGGCGACCGTCGAACGACCGCCGGACCGTGACGCCCTCGACCTCCCCCACGCGCTCGCGCAGACCCTCCTCCATCTCCTCGAAGACCGCTGCGATCTCCGGCGCGACCTCCGGCGAGAGCACGAGGTAGGAGCTGCGGCTGTCGGAGTACACCTGGTCGGTGCTCAGCAGCCCCAGCGCCGAGAAGTTGCCGGGGTACGGCGGGATCACGACCTGCTTGACGTGCAGCAGCTCCAGCGCCGCCGGCAGCAGCATCGGCCCGGCCGCGCCGTAGGCCAGCAGGCTGAAGTCACGCGGATCCACGCCGTGGCGGATCGCGATATTCGTGACCTCCTCGGCGATGTTGTTCACCGCGATCCGGTACGCGAACGCGATGCGCTGCTCGACCGCCAGCGGCGACTGCAGCGCCTCGAAGGCCGCCCACGCGCGGTCGGAGTCCAGGTGCACCTCGCCCGAGGCGAAGCCGTCCGGATCCAGGATGCCCATGAGCAACGCCGCGTCGGTCACCGTCGGCAGCTCGCCGCCCCAGCCGTAGCACGCGGGGCCCGGCTCGGCGCCCGCGCTGGCGGGCCCGACGAGCACGTCGCCGGACGGCGAGATCGACACGATGCTGCCGCCCCCGGCCCCGACGCTCGCGATCTCGGTCGAGAGCGCGTTGATGATCATGTCGTGCTCGAGCTCGAATGTGTTCTCCACGAACGGGCGGCCCTCGACGACCAGCGAGACGTCGGTCGACGTGCCGCCGACGTCGCAACACATGAGGTTCGTCTCCCCCATCGCCTCACCCAGGCGCCGGCAGGACACCGTTCCGGCCGCGGGGCCGGCGAACACGATCCGGAACGGCTGCTTCAGCGCCTCGCGCCACGGCATGAGCGTCGCCGCGCAGTCGGCGAAGTTCAGCTCACCGGTGAAGCCCGACTCCGTCAGCTCACGGTCGAGCTGGTCTGCATAGCCGCCGTACATGAGCTTCATGAGCACGTCGACGACGGTGGTCGAGGCGCGCGCGTACTCCTTGGCCAGCGGCGAGACCTCCGAGGAGATCGAGATCGGGATGTCCCCCAGCACCTCCTCGGCCAGCGCGCGCAGGCGCTGCTCGTGCTGCGGGTTGACGTACGCGTTGATGAGGCAGATCGCGACGCCCTCGACGTCGCAGCGCCTCAGCACCTCCAGCTGGGCGCGTGCCTGGTCCTCGTCGAGGGGGAGGAGCAACGAGCCGTCGGCCAGCAGCCGCTCGGCGATCCCCCGGCGCAGGTAGCGCGGCACGAGCGGGCGGCCGGCATCGCCGAACGAGCGGCGCCACGCGGCGTCGGTCTGACCGTCCAGTGGCCGCCAGACACGTCCGGCGGCGAGCATGTCGCGGTGCCCCTCGGTCGTGAGGAACGCGACCTTCGGCAGGCGGCGCGTGATGACCGCGTTGAGGCCCATCGTGCTCGCGTGGTTGAAGACCGACTGGCCCTCCACACCCAGGCGCCGCGCGCCTTCGACGACCGGGGCGGCCGGATCGCTGCGGCTGGAGGGGACCTTCGTGACCTCGATGCGCCCATCGCGCACGGACACGACGTCGGTGAAGGTGCCGCCTGCGTCGACGCCGAGCATCAGGCGCTCTCCATGATGCGTAGGCCGAGCGGGACGTAGGAGCCCAGCAGCGGGCCGGGCTCACGCGACAGCGAGTGCAGGCACGACTGGCACTTGCGCACCTCCCACCACCCGCCCTCGCTCAGGACGCGGTACTCGGCCAGCTCGGTGGAGCCGCACTCGGGGCAGACGCCCTCGACTGCGGCGCGCTCCACGCCGAGGTGGGATTCAGAAGGTCTCGGGAAGGTGTGCAACGGACGTCCTCGTGTGTTCGCTAGCGGTTGGCGCCGCCGCTGGGGCGGGCCGGGTTCATGGCTGCTGCGCCACCGTCGACCGGCACGATGCCGCCGGCCATGAAGGACGCATCCTCGCTGAGCAGGAACGCGACGAGGGCAGCGACCTCGTCGGGTGTCCCGGCGCGCCCGATGGGTGAGTTGCGGGCACGCTGCAGCGCGTCCCCGCTGCCGCCCTGGGCCGCGCCCGTCGACGCCACCAGCAGGTTGGTGGGGACGATCCCCGGCGCGACCGCGTTGACGCGCACGCCCAGCGGCCCGCCGTGCACCGCCGCGGTCCGCGCGAGGCTCGCCACCGCGGCCTTGGAGACCGTGTAGGGAACGAGGTCGGAGCTGCCGCGGTCGCTGGCGATCGACGCCGTGAGCACGATCGCGCCGCCGCCCTCCTGCTCGGCGAACTGCCGGAACGCGGCACGCAGACCGAGGAAGGCGCCGCGGACGTTGACGTTCATGACCGCGTCGAACTCGTCGATCTCGATGTCCGGGTACGGCGCCAGCGTCCCGCCGATGCCGGCGTTCAGGTGGTAGAGGTCGACGCGGCCGAAGCGCTCGACCGCAGCAGCGGTGTAGGCCTCGACGCCCTCCTCGGTCGCGACGTCGGCAGTCACGGCGAGCGACTCACCGAGGCCACCGGCGACGTCCTGCGCCCTGTCGGGCGCCGCGTCGACGACGACGACCTTGCAGCCCTCCGCGGCCAGACGGCGGGAGACACCGGCCCCGATGCCGCTGCCGCCGCCCGTGACCAGGGCGACCTTGTCCTGAAGACCCGAGAGACCCACGTCAGCTGTCCTTCGCGGCGGCGGCGAGCTCGTCGAGCACGATCGGCAGTGCCATCCCCACGGCCGCCATGCCCAGCGGGCTGGCGAGCTCGATGACCTCCATGACCTCCTGCGGCGTCGCGCCGTAGCCGAGTGCGTTCTCGATGTGGAGCTTGAGGCCCTTGGTGTAGAGATGGGTCGCCGCGACGTCGAACGCGCAGTAGACGAACTCCTTGACCTTCGGGTCGAGCACGCCGTGCTTCCACGGATGCGACGAGAACTCGACGTAGCCCTCGAAGAAGTCGGGGTCGATGACGAGGATCTCGTGCCAGAACGGATGCCAGTAGCCGCGGTTGGATCTGAAGTCGGCCTTCAGCTGCTCCTGGCGCTCGGAGTAGGTGTCGTCGAGGCTCTCGTTGCGCTCGCCGAGCACCTCGAACAGGATCGGCACGCCGATGTTCGCGGCGTGGATGCCGAGCGTCGCGGTGAGCTGAAGGACCTCCAGCAGCTCCGCCTTCGTCGCGCCCAGTTCGATCGCGCGCCGGATGTGGACCCGCGCGCCGGGCTCGTAGAGGTGCGTGCCGGCCGCGTCGATGGCGACGAGCAGGAGCTCCTTGATCTTCGGGTCGAGGTGCCCGCCGTCCCGGAACGGGACGCCGGAGAACTTCAGATACGCGGCGAAGAACTCGGGATCTGCGTCCAGGAGCTGATCCCAGACGGGGCTCCAGACGCCACGCAGCGCGATGTACTCGGCCTTCAGCTGTTCCCGGCGGTCGTCGGTCGACACGGGCTTCCTCCTGGTCTCTGGCCGGCTCAGGCGAGCTGGAGGGCGACGCCCTCGGGCACGTTCGCGACGGCGGGGAACCGTCGCGTGACCTCGGGGTCGTGCCCGGGGACGACCGTCGTCCCCTGCTCCGCGCCGAGCCGTTTGATGGTCTCGAAGCCGAGGTACATCGCCTCGAGGTCGGCCAGCACCCCGAAGGGGCGGGCCTGCTCGAGCTCCTCGTACAGATGGACCGCGTCGGACGTCAGCACGAGCCGGCCCGATGCGGTGTCGACGAGCAGGATCTGCTGGCCGGGCGAGTGGCCCCCGACCTCCAAGGCGTTCAGCCCAGGTGCGATCTCCGTCTCGCCGCCGTAGGTGTCGACGCGACCGGCGGCGTGCAGATCGGCGACCGTGGCGATCTCGTCGGCCTCGACGTGATGCCAGAACCCCTCGTAGCGCGCGACGTCGCTCGTCCAGAAGCTCAGCTCGCGCGCGGGGACGAGGAACCGCGCCTTCGTGAACGCACCGAGGTTGCCGATGTGGTCGTAGTGCAGGTGGGAGATGAGCATCGTCTCCACCTCCCCGGCCTCGATGCCGAGGAGCCGCAGCGCCTCGACCGGCTCCGTCAGGCAGGTGCGACCGCGCCGCGCGCCCGCGATCGGGTCGAACCCGCAGTCCACGACGATCGTGCGTCCGTCGCCACGGAGCACGTAGAAGAAGTAGTCCATCGCCTGCTCGCCGTCCGGCTCGCCGTAGTCGGGCCAGCGGTAGTACAGCGCGCCGCGCGTCGAGTTCAGCGTCGCGTAGCGAACCGCGACGACGTCCCAGTTACTCATCACCCAACACCGGCCTGCGGTTGGATCGCCCAGCGATCCAACCGTGACCGAAGACGAAGTCTTCGGCGGTCACTCGGGTGCGGCCTGCCCCGCCCTGGCCGCCATCTCCACGTGATGGACGCACGCCTCGGCGGCGGCATCCGCGTCGCCACGCTCGACCGCAAGGACGATCTGCTCGATCTCGGCGAGCGACTCCCGCGCACGGCCCGGCTGGGACATCGACGTCGCGCGGAGGACGCTCACGCGCGCGGTCAGCCCGGACAGGATGGAGTGGATGGAGCGGTTCCCCGAACCCTTCAGCAGGACGTCGTAGAAGAGGTCCTTGGACTGGATCATCGCCAGCGTGTCCGCGTCGTCGCCGGCCGACATGACCCGTGCGACCTCCTCGTAGGCGGCACGCAGCGCCCGGACCTGCGACTCCGACGCGTGCTCCACGAACCGCCGAGCGGCGAGCGACTCCAGCGCGGCCCGGACCTCGTAGAGCTCCGCGGCCTCCTCCGGCGTCGGGATCGCGACGACGGCCCCGCGCTGCGGGATCGTCGCGACGAGGCCCTCCGCGGCGAGCTGGCGCAGCACCTCGCGGATCGTGGTCCGCGACACGCCGATCTGCTCGACGAGCTCGCGCTCGATGAGCCGCTGCCCCGGCTTGAGCCGGTGCTCGACGATGGCCTGGCGCAGCAGGTCGAGGACCTGCTCGCGCAGGGGGGCGGCGACCCGGTGGACGCCCAGCGACAGGCCCGTGCCCTCGGGCCCGCCGATGCCGATGGAGGTGTCCGCCACGGCGCCGAACCTAGCCGATCGTTGTCATACAATCAACCGCCGGGCGCCTCGTGGATCCACTTGGCGATCGCCGTGTGATCGGCGTCGTCGGGCAGGTCTCCGGCGGCCTTGCGCCACTGGTCGACGATCACCGCGGTGACCGAGGAGGGCGACCCCGTCGACTCGGCGAGCTCGAGCGCGCAGCCGATGTCCTTGACCATGAGGTTGATGTTGAAACCGGCGTCGTACGTCCCGGGCAGCACGAAGTCCGGGAACTTGTGCTCCGTGGAATAGCTCCGGCCGCTGGAGGTGTTGATCGCGTCGATCATCACCGCCGGGTCCAGACCGAAGCGGCGCCCGGCCTCGATGGCCTCGGACGTCGCGATGAGCGTCGCGGCGGACAACAGGTTGTTCAGCGCCTTGAGGGCGTGTCCCGCGCCGATCCCGCCGACATGGAGCGCGCGGCTGCCGACGACCTCCAGCAGCGGCCGGGCCGCCTCGACGTCGGCGTCCTCGCCGCCGACGACGATCGTGAGCGAACCCGCCGTCGCGCCGCGCACCCCGCCGGAGACGGGGGCGTCGACGAAGAACACGCCGCGATCGGCGATCGCCGGCGCGATGTCCTTCGTGTCCGTCGGGGCGGAGCTGCTCATGTCCAACAGCAGCGTGCCGGGGGCGATCGCGTCGAGCAGGCCCTCGTCGAACAGGACCGCGCGGACGATCTTCGAGTTCGGGAGCATGAGGACGACGCCGTCCGCGCCCTCGGCGACGTCGCGCACCGCGCCGGCGATCGCCGCGCCGGTCTCCTCGCCGACGGCCTTCCGGGCCTCCTCGGAGACGTCGAACCCGCGAACCGTGTACCCGACCTCGACGAGGTTGGCGACCATCGGGCCGCCCATGTTGCCCAGGCCGACGAAGCCGATCGTCGTGCCCGGGCCCAGGACGGGCGGCTCAGCCTTCGGCTGCGAGGTCATCGAACACCTTCTCCGCGACGCGGAAGGACTCCAGGCCGGCGGGCATGCCGCAGTAGACGGCGGCCTGCAGCAGGACCTCCTGGATCTCCTCCTTCGTGGCGCCGTTGTTCACGGCGCCACGAACGTGGGCCGCGAGCTCCGTCGACCGGTTGAGCGCCGTCAGCATCGCGAGGTTGATCAGGCTGCGCGTCTTGCGCTCCAGGCCGGGCCGGTTCCACACCGCGCCCCAGCAGAACTCGGTGACGAGCTGCTGCATCGGCTCGCGGAACTCCGTGCCGCTCTGCAGCGAGCGGTCGACGTAGGCGTCGCCCAGGACGGCACGACGCACCGCCATGCCCTCGTCGTAGAGCTCGCTCATGCTCCGACGCCCTTGTCGTAGTCGGCCTCGGAGACCTCGTCGAGCCAGTTCGTGGTCCCGATCGACGTCGCGGTGTGCAGGAGGAAGGAGTCCGGCGAGCCGCCGTGCCAGTGCTCCTCGCCGGCGGGGATCCAGGCGATGTCGCCGGCGCGGATCGCCTCGCTCTTCCCCTCCCGTGTCACGACGAACCCGGAGCCAGCGATGACCGTCAGGATCTGGCCGACGTCGTGGGTGTGCCAGTACGTCCGCGACCGGGGGCCGAAGAAGACGTTGTTGACGGTCACCCCGGGCTCGCCCGCGAGCAGGACGTCGGCCCAGACGGTCCCGGTGAAGGTGGACGTCCGGTTCTCGGACGGGGTGTCGGCCTCGCGGCCTCGGATCACGCGCATGCGGTTCTAGTCCTGTGGGGTCGTGGGGTCGTGCAGTCGGATGCCGCCGGCGAGGTCGCCGAGCGCGTCGACCACCCGGTTGGAGATCTGGTCGCCGTAGCCCAGGCGGGCGGCGATGCCGAAGCTGGCGACGGAACCGGCGGCGTTGACGGACGGCGTCCCGATGCTGTGGACGAAGTCCATGTACAGCAGGAGGTCCTTCATCATGAGGTCACTCGACAGGCCACCCTCGAGGTAGTCGCCGTCGACGATCTTCGGGAAGCGGTTGAGCGTCGCGAAGTTCACGCCGCTGGAGGCGTTGAGCACGTCGAGGAACGTGTGCAGCTCCAGCCCGGCCTTCTTCGCGGCGATCATGACCTCGGCGGTCGCCGAGAGGCTCACGCCGTTGAGGAAGTTGTTCAGCAGCTTGGCCACGTGGCCGGAGCCGCTCGCTCCCATGTGGAAGATCTTCGAGCTGAAGGCGTCGAGGATCGGGCGCACGCGCTCCAGCGCGTCCTCCGATCCGCCGGTCATCAGCGTGAGCGTGCCCTTCTCCGCCGCCGCCGCGCCGCCGGAGATGCCCGCGTCGAGGTACTCGGCGCCCTTCTCGCCCAGCTCGGCGTGCAGCGCCTGCGTCGACGGCGGTGACGCGGTGCTGAGGTCGACGATCACCTGACCGGCGCGGGCCGCTCCCAGCACGCCGTCGTCCCCGCGCACGACGCGCTCGACGACGGGCGAGTCGGGCAGCGACAGAAGGACGACCTCGGCCTCGGCCGTCACGGCCGCCGGCGAGGCGGCGGGCCGGGCGCCCGCGAGGGTGACGCGCTGCTCGTCAGGGTCGAACCCGACGACCTCGTGACCCGCTGTCACGAGACAGCGCGTCATGCGCCCACCCATGTTCCCCAACCCGATGAACCCGACCCGATCCGGCATCGATGACCCTCCCCGCGCGCCAGCGCGGCGACGCTACCGCATGACTGTCATACAAACCAAGGGCGGGGAGAGTAGTCGACCGAGGCCCGGCCTAGCCGGTCTGCGCGGGCGGGCTGGGTGCGGTCGAGTGCTGGTCGGTGTCGCCGACGGGCGTGTCGTCGTCCTTGGAGGGGGCCCCGGGGAGCGTGTCCTTGTCCGTCTCGCCTTCGCTGCCGCTGTCCGTCTTGTCGGTCTCGTTGGTCATGTTCCCGGGCCTACCCATCGGTAGCGTCCCGCAACGTGCTGCGACCCCCGCCCATCGCGCCACGTGAGCTGACCGGGCGCACATGGGATGCCGTGATCGTCGGCGGCGGGCACAACGGCCTGACCACTGCCGCCTACCTGGCCCGCGCCGGGCGCTCGGTGGTCGTGCTCGAGCGGCGCTCCCAACTCGGGGGCGCGTGCACGCTCGAGCATCCCTTCACAGATCCGCTGGCCGTCGTGAGCCCCTGCGCGTACCTGGTCGGGCTCCTGGACCGCACAGTCGTCGCCGAGCTGGAGCTCGCGCGGCACGGCTACCGGGTGACGCTCGCCGACCCGAACCTGTGGTGCCCGCTGCCCGACGGGCGCACCGTCGCGCAGCACCTCGATCCGGCCCGGACCGCCGCGCATCTGCGCGAGCAGGGGTTCTCGCCGCGCGACGTCGCGGGCGTCGTCGCGTACGAGGAGCTGTTCGACCGGCTGCGGATCGCGCTGCGCGTTGCGTGGTCCGGCCCGTCGCCGTCACGCGACGAGCTCGTCGCGCTCGCGGGCGAGGACGCGAGCGTCCTGTTCGAGGACTCGGTGGCCGACGTGCTCGCCCGCCACGTGCAGGACCCGGACCTTCAGGCCGCGCTCGTCGGCCAGGGCGTCATCGGCACGATGGCGGGCCCGCGCGACCCTGGCACCGCCGCGATCCACCTCATGCACTCGATGGGCGAGGTCGAGGGCGTCGGCGGCGCGTGGGGCTACGTGGAGGGCGGCATGGGACGCGTGTCCGCCGCGCTGGCCGCCGCAGCGACGGAGGCGGGCGCCGTGCTCGCCGTCGACGCGGCGGTTGCGTCCGTCCTTCCGGGCGAGGGGGTCGTGCTCGAGTCCGGCGAGCGCATCCTTGGGCGCGCCGTGGTCTCCAACGCGGATCCGAAGCGTCTGCTGTCGCTGCTGCCTGATGCTGCGCCGCGGGCCTTCGCCGACCGCGTCGCAGCGTGGCGGACCGACTCGCCGGTCCTCAAGGTCAACGCGCTGCTGGATCGGCTGCCGACCTGGACGGCCGCGGTCGCCGGCGAGCGTCCCGAGCGGGCGATGGTCTCGATCACGGCTGGGGTCGACGGGATGCAGGCTGCCGCCGACGCGTGCCGCGCCGGCCACGCGTCCGTGGGGTTCTGCGAGCTCTACGTGCACACCGCCTACGACGCGTCGATCGCGCCGCCGGGGAAGCACATGCTGAGCGTGTTCGCGCAGTACGCGCCGTACGGATGCGACCGCGACACGGTGGGCGACCTGGTGCTGGACGCCATCGCCGAGCACGCGCCCGACATCCGCGAGTGCATCGACGAGGTCGAGATCCTGGCCCCCCACGACATCGAGGCGCGCATCGGCCTGACCGGCGGGCACATCTTCCAGGGCGAGGCACTCCCCGATCAGATGTGGGACCGGCGCTGGGCGCCGCGGACCGGCGTCGACGGGGTCTACCTCTGCGGCGCGTGCACCCACCCCGGCGGGTCGGTGATCGCTCTGAACGGGCGCAATGCCGCGATGGTCGTGCTGGAGGACCTGGCGGCTTCGTGCATGTGGCACTAGCTCACGACCCGCACGTCGAACCCCGCCCGCGTCAAGGCGTGCAGCACCCGCTGAGCGTGCTCGCGGCCGCGGGTCTCGAGCACGAGCTGGATCGCCGTCTCGCGGACGTGGAGGTCGACGCCCTCGCGGACGTGCTCGACCTCGACGAGGTTGGCGCCCTGCTCCCCCACCAGTGAGAGCAGTCCGGCGAGCGAGCCGGGGCGGTCGGGCAGGCGCGTGAAGAGCACGAGCCGGCGCCCGGCCTCGGTCTCGTGCCTGCGGGCGATCGTCGCGAGCAGCCCGGCATCGACGTTGCCACCCGACAGCACGACGACGGTCGAGCCGGCCGGCGACGCCGTCACGCGGCCGGCCAGCAGCGTCGCGACGCCCACGGCGCCCGCGCCCTCGACGACGAGCTTCGCCTTCTCGAGCAGCATCACCATCGCCTCGGCGACCTCCTCCTCGCCGACGAGCACGATGTCGTCCACCCACCGCTCGATCAGCCCGAGCGTCAGGTCACCCGGGCGCTTGACCGCGATGCCGTCGGCGATCGTGAGTCCCGCGTCGAACCCGACCGGTCGTCCCGCCTCCAGCGACGCCGGGAACGCCGCGCAGGCCTCCACCTGGACGCCGATCACCTCGACGGACGGCCGCGCGGACCTCACCGCGATGGCGACGCCGCTCACCAACCCGCCGCCGCCGACGGGGACGATGATGCGGGCGAGGTCGTCCACGTCCTCCAGCAGCTCGAGCCCGAGCGTACCTTGGCCGGCGACGACGTCGGGATCGTCGAAGGGATGCACGAACGCCATCCCGGCTTCCTCGGCCCGCCGTGCCGCCGCCGCGACGCAGTCGTCGACCGAGCCCTCCTCCTGCACGATCAGCGCGCCCAGCGCCGCTGCGCCCTCGACCTTGGAGATCGGGGCCTCGCGGGGCATGTGCACCTCGCACGGCACCCCGCGCACACGCGCCGCGAACGCGAGCGCCTGCGCGTGGTTGCCCGCGCTGCCGGCGACCACGCCATCAGCCGCGTGCGGGCCGAGCGCCGCGAGCTTGCTCAGCGCGCCGCGGATCTTGAACGAGCCGGTCCGCTGCAGCGCTTCCGCCTTGAGCAGCACCCTGCCCCCGGCGCGCTCGCTCAGCGTCTCGGACGGCAGGATCGGCGTGTGACGCGCGACGTCGCGCACCGCGTCGCGTGCGGCAGCGACGTCCTCCGCCGAGACGGTGCGGTCCATCGGTTCCTACGGGACCGCGACGACGGCCTCGAACCCCACGAGCGCGCCGCGCGGCAGCGATGCGACTCCGAACGCGTAGCGCGCCGGCGCGTCATCTTCGGCGAAGAACTCCGCGTAGGCCTCGTTGACCTCGGCGAACGCCCCCATGTCCACGAGGAAGACGCCGATGCGGACGGCGTCGGCAAGCGTCGCGCCGCCGGCGCGGGCGATCGCATCGAGGTTGCGCAGGCACTGACGGGTCTGATCAGCGGGCGTCTCGCCCACGATCTCGCCCGTCTCGGGGTCGAGCGGGATCTGCCCGGAGCAGAACAGCAGGTCGCCAGCGCGGACCGCGTGGTTGTACGGCCCGATGGCCGCCGGGGCACCTGGCGCGTTGACGGTCTGGCGGTGCTCTGTCACGTCGTCTCTCACCTCTCGAGCCGGGGTGCTGGAACGTATCGCGCTGCTAGCGTCGACAACGGATGCGGGCATGGATGCTCACGTTGCTCGCCGCGTCGGTCATCGTGCTCACGGGCCCTGCGGCAGCGGATGCGGCTGTTGGTTGGGCCCCTTGTCCGCAGAGCGACGCACCGTCGCTGCAATGTGGTGCGCTGCCCGTTCCCCTGGACTACGCGGGCGCCGTGCCGGGCACGATCTCGCTCAACGTGCGGCGGGTCCCCGCTACGACGGCCCCGAGCGACAGCGCGATCCTCGCACTCGCCGGCGGCCCCGGTCAGGCGGGCGCGCCGCTCGCGCCGACGTTCGCCCAGATCCTCGCCCCGGCGCGCGCCACGCGCGATCTGCTCGTGATGGACCAGCGCGGCACGGGGCAGTCCAGCCCGCTGGCGTGCCGTGCGCTGACCACCCCGAGCGCGCGCACCTCACTCGTCGAGGCCGGTGCGCGCTGCGCGGGGCAGCTCGGCGCGCGCCGCGGGCTGTTCCGGACCGCCGACACCGTGGCCGACATCGAGGCGCTGCGCGAGCAGTCCGGCTACGCGCGCCTCACGATCTTCGCCGTCTCCTACGGGACCAAGGTCGCGCTCGCCTACGCGGCCGCGCATCCCGACCGCGTCGAGCGCCTCGTGCTGGACTCGGTGGTCACGCCGGAGGGGCCCGACGTCCTGCAGCACTCGACGTTCGCGGCCATCCCCCGCGTGCTCGGCGAGCTGTGCGCCAACAACGCCTGCCAGGGGATCACCGTCAACCCGACCGCGACGCTCTCGGCGCTCGTCGATCGGCTGGCGAAGCGCCCGATGCGCGCCCGCTACGTCGACACGCGCGGACGCCCGCACGGGGTGGTGATCACCCGTCAGGACCTCCTCACGATGCTCCTGAAGGGCGATACGAACCCGGCGCTGCGCGCGGAGGTCCCCGCCGCGCTCGGGGCGCTGCGTCGCGGCGACCGCGGACCGCTCGGCCGGCTCATCGCCCACGCCGGCGAGCGCGTCACGCTGGCCGAGCCCGACGCATCGGTCGACCCCGCGCTCTACGCCGCCACCACGTGCGAGGAGCTCACCTTCCCGTGGAGCCGCGCTGCCACCGCGAGGATCCGCGCGCGACAGGCCGCGAGGCTGGTCGCCGACACGCCACCCGGCGACTTCGCGCCGTTCGACCGCGAGACCGCCCTGCGCTCCGAGCTGATCGGTCTGTGCCTCGGCTGGCCCACCGCGTCTCCCGCGCCCGCGCCGACCGGCCCGCTGCCGGCCGTGCCCACGCTCATGCTCAGCGGCGGTGCCGACCTGCGAACGCCGACCGAGGACGCCCGCGCGACCGCCGCGCGGCTCCCGCTGGCGCCGCAGATCGTGACCGTTCCCTGGGTCGGGCACTCCGTGCTCAGCAGCGAGCTCTCCCCCGACGCGTGCGCCGCGAAGGCGCTCGCCGCGTTCTTCGCCGACCAGCCGATCCCCGGCTGCACGACGCAGGCGGCGCCGATCTCCCTGGCACGTCGTCCACCCGTGCACCTCGGCGGCGCAGGGACCGTCGGGACGCTGCGCGGGCGCCTGGGCAAGACCGTCGGCGCCGCGCTGGACACCGTCACCGACCTGCGCCGGCAGGTGCTCTACGAGGCGTTCGAGAACGGTTCGCTCCCCGCGCGCGTGGCGTCGCTGCGCAGCGGCTTCGCGAGTGTGCAGGGCGGCGCGCTGCGGCTGCGCGACGCGACCTACGTCACCGGCGTGCGCGTCTCCGGCTGGGCGCCGTCCAACGGGACGATCCGCCTGCGCGTCCGCGGTGGCGGCGCCATGCGCGGGACGGTCGACGTGAGCGCCGACCTCCAGCACATCAGCGGCCGGCTCGGCGGCCGGCGCTTCTCGATCGTGCGCTCCACGGCCACAGCCCACCACGAGCGGGTCCCGGGCGTCGCCGACGCGCTGCGCGCGTTCGCGCTGCGCAACGCCGGGTAGCGTCTCCGGCATGGCGAACGCCCTCGCCGCCGAGACCTCCCCCTATCTCCGCCAGCACCAGGACAACCCGGTCGACTGGCTGCCCTGGGGTGAGACCGCCCTCGGGCGCGCCCGCAACGAGGACAAGCCGCTCCTCGTGTCCATCGGCTACTCCGCCTGCCACTGGTGCCACGTCATGGAGCGCGAGTCCTTCGAGGACCCGGCCATCGCGGCCAAGATGAACGAGCACTTCGTCTGCGTGAAGGTCGACCGCGAGGAGCGCCCCGACGTCGACGCCATCTACATGGAGGCCGTCCAGGCGATGACGGGCCACGGCGGCTGGCCGCTCAACGTCTTCTGCACGCCCGACCAGGTCCCGTTCTTCTCCGGGACGTACTTCCCGCCGTCGCCACGCTCCGGCATCCCGGCCTGGTCGCAGGTGCTCGAGGCCATCGCCGACGCCTGGCGCACGCGCCGTGACGAGATCCGCGAGCAGGGCGAGGCGATCACCCAGCGCCTGTCCGGAACGGCGCTGCTGGAGGCCTCCGGCGAGGCGATCGCGCCCGACGTGCTCGACGAGGCGGTGGGGACGCTCCGCGGCCAGTTCGACGCCGTCCAGGGCGGCTTCGGCAGCGCGCCCAAGTTCCCGCCGTCGTCCGTGCTGCGGTTCCTCCTCGCCCACGACGAGCGCGAGATGTCGCTGCAGACGCTGCGTTCGATGGCCGGCGGCGGGATCAACGACCAGATCGGGGGCGGCTTCGCCCGCTACTCGGTCGACAGCAGCTGGACCGTCCCGCACTTCGAGAAGATGCTCTACGACAACGCCCTGCTCGCCCGCGCGTACCTGCACGGATGGCTCGTGAGCGGCGATCCGGTGCTGCGCAGGACGTGCGAGGAGACGCTGGAGTTCGTGCTGCGCGAGCTGCGTGGCCCCGAGGGCGGCCTGTACTCCGCGCTGGACGCCGACTCCGAGGGCGAGGAGGGCAAGTTCTACGTCTGGTCCTACGACGACCTCCTCGACGCGCTCGAACCGGCCGACGCCGAGGCCGCCGTCGTGTGGTTCGGCGCGACCGCGCAGGGCAACTTCGAGGGGACCAACGTGCTCGAGTCCCGCGGTCCCGAGCCACCGGCCGAGCAGCGCGACCGGATCCGCGCACGGCTCCTGGAGGTCCGGGCGCTGCGCGTGCGACCCGGCCTTGACGACAAGCGACTCACCGCGTGGAACGCGCTGGCGCTCGGCGCGCTCGCGGAGGCCGGGGCTCGACTGGGGCGCGAGGACTTCCTCGACGCCGCGCGTGCGAACGCCGGCTTCCTGCTGGGCGCGATGCGCGACGCGGCCGGGCGACTGCTGCGGACCTCGGACGGCACGACGGCCAAGCTGAACGCCTACCTGGAGGATCACGCGTTCCTGCTGGAGGCGCTGCTGGATCTCTACGAGGCGACCTTCGAGCCGCGCTGGTTCGCCGCCGCCCGCGACATCGCCGACACGATGATCGCGCGCTTCGCCGACCCCCAGCGCGGCGGCTTCTACTCCACCTCAGACGACCACGAGCAGCTGCTGACCCGGCGCAAGGACCTGGAGGACAACCCGATCCCGTCGGGCTCATCGAGCGCCGCGCTGGGGCTGCTGCGCCTCGCCGCGCTCACAGGGGAGGCGACCTACGAGCGCCACGGCCAGTCCGTCCTGCAGCTGGTGCACCGGTTCGCGCCGCGCCATCCGCAGGCGTTCGGGCATCTCCTCCTGGCGCTCGCGTTCGCGCTGCATCCACCGCGTGAGGTCGCGCTCGCGGGCGAGGACCGGCAGGCGCTGGAGCGCGTCCTGCGCGAGCGCCTGTGGCCCGCGGTCGTACTCGCCGCGGGCGACGGCGCGGAGACGGGCGGCGTGCCGCTGCTCGAGGGCCGCACGCCGGTCGGCGGGCACGCGGCCGCCTACGTCTGCGAGCGCTTCGCCTGCCTGCGGCCGGTCACCGACCCGGCCGAGCTCGCGGCGCTGCTGTCCTAGCCCCCGATGCGGGAGTAGTAGCTCGCCATGCGCGACGAGTTCGACGGTGTGTAGCCGGCGACGACGTCGAGGTCGTTGCCGACGGGACTGATGTCGAGCGCCCCCGCGTGGGCGCCCGGTCCCGGACGCCCGCCGTCGACGACGTCGCCGAACGTGCGGGCGGACGCGTCGGACTGTCTGGCCCGGACGACGTCGCGGCCGTTGACCCGCGTCGTCCACGCCACCCACAGCCGCCCGGATGGGTCGGCGCTGACGGATGCGACGGCCGGCCCCGACACACGTGCGATCGTCCGCGTCGTTCCGGAGCCGACGAGCCACAGGACGATCGCCCTACCCGAGCCCCTCCCCGTCGCGTAGGCGACGAACACCTTGCCGCCGACGCGCGCCGCGACCGGCGTGCGACCGGGCATGGCGCTCGGCGTGCCCGACGTTCCCGGCATCTGCATCGGCGCGCCCGCTGCGGTGCCGCCCGGCGAGATCTCCTGCGCGTAGACGCCGCGTGCAGACCCCGACGAGTACCAGGCGACGACCGTGCGGGCGCCCACCGTGGCGACGCCCGGCCGCGTCCCCGCGCCGCCGAGCGACGCCTGCAGGTTGAACGCTGGGACGTTGACGTCGACGCTGCGGTGCGTCCACGTGCCGGTCGGGCTCGCCCACGTCGCCAGCGGCAGCCCGTCGGCCTGCGCGGCGGCGCTCACCGGTGCGTCCGTCGCCTCGGCGCCCGGCTGGATGATCGATCCGTCCTGCAGGCCCCAGTTCACGCCGCCGTCGACGGACACCGCCGTGTTCAGCTCCGTGTTCGTCTCGTCCGGATGGGCCGTGTGCAGGCCGCCGAAGAGCACGCGGAGCCCGTCCGGTCCCGCGCTCAGCCCCGGATCGCCCATCTCCAGCCAGTCCTTGGTCACGTTGCGGGTCGCCGTGACCGTCCCGTCCGGCGCGACCGTGCGGTGGTCGATCCGGTGGCGGTAGCTCGCGGTCGTCGACTTCCAGACCATGTGCAGGGAATCCGGGAGGCGCAGCAGCGCGACCTCGCCGGTGTCCGTCCCCGACTTCGCGGAGGTGACGCGCGTCCAGTCGGCCTGCGCCGCCGGGGCGAGCAGAAGCCAGCCGGAGGTGGCGGCGAGGGCGAGGATGGGGGCGAGCGGCTTCATCAGGCGGGCGATCGTAACGCTCAGGCTGACACCCGGGAGGGATCGGAGTTGCGCTGCGCCACACATTGCCCTTAGGGGGCATCCCTCATTGCGCCCGTGTTGCGCGCGTGGTCATGCTCGCGCGATGAGCTCCCTTTTCGCCCTGCCCGCCGGCCGCCTCGCCAAGTGGCTGGTGGCGCTCGGATGGCTCGTGATCGTCGTCGCGATCATCGGGACCAACCTGCCGGGGAAGTTCGCCGACGCCGAGAAGAACGAGTCGACATCGTTCCTCCCGGGCAGCGCGGAGTCGACGAAGGCGCTCAAGGTGACCGATCGCCTGCAGGATGGTGAGAAGGCGGCGACGGTCATCGTCTACCGCCGCGACGGGGGGCTGACCGCGCAGGATCGCCAGGCGATCTCCAACGACGTCGCCCAGCTCGACCGGGTCACGAAGCGCTACAAGAACTCGACGCCGTTCGGCAATCCCGCCAACCCGCGCTCGCCTGTGCCGTACCAGCTCTCCCAGGACGGCACGACGGCGCTCGTCGTCAACCAGCTCACCGGCACGGGTGACGGGTCCGACATCCTCGACCCTGTCAACGCGTACCGGGCCGCCGTCAGCGAGGACCGCAGCGACGGGCTGCAGGTGAAGGTCGCGGGACCCGCCGGCATCTCGGCCGACGCGATCAAGGTGTTCGAGGGGATCAACGGCACCCTGGTCGGCGCGGCGTTCGGGCTCGTGATCCTGCTGCTCGTCCTCATCTACCGCAGTCCGTTCTTCTGGTTCTTCCCGATCCTCGCGGTGGCGTTCGCCGAGATCACGGCCCGCGGCGTCGGGTGGGGCCTCACAGAGATGGGCGTCACCGTCAACGGCCAGTCCTCGGCGATCCTGTCCGTGCTGGTCATCGGGGCGGGAACCGACTACGCGTTGTTGCTCGTCGCCCGCTACCGAGAGGAGCTCCGGCGCCACGAGGACAAGCACGAGGCGATGGCGATCGCCCTGCGCCGCGCCGGTCCGGCGATCTTCGCGTCCGGCCTCACGGTGTGCGCCGCGCTGCTGTCCCTCTCGCTGGCCAAGGTCAACGGCACCGCAGGCCTCGGCCCGATCGGCGCGATGGGGATCGCGGTCGCCGTCGTGGTCATGCTCACCTTCCTCCCGGCGCTGCTGCTCATCGCCGGGCGCAAGCCGTTCTGGCCGTTCGTCCCCCACGTCGGCGACACCGCCTCGGACGAGACGCACGGCTTCTGGCGCCGGATCGGCGACCGCGTCGCCCGCCGGCCGGTGACGGTCGCGGCGGTCACGACCGTCTGCCTCGTCGTCATGGCGCTCGGCGTCCTGAACTTCTCGACCGGCCTCACGCAGGGCAACCAGTTCCGCGACTCGGTCGAGTCGATCGAGGGCCAGACGCTCATCGCGAAGGCCTTCCCGAGCGGGACGACGGCGCCCGCCGACATCGTCGTGCCCGCCGGCGGGAACGTGGCGGCCGTGGCCCGTGCCGCGGCAGGCGTCCAGGGCGTGAACTCCGTGCCCGACACACCCGTCGCACGCGACGCGCGGGACACGCAGCTCGCCGCGTTCCTGAGCGTCGACCCGTACTCCACCGAGGCCTACGACGTCATACCCAAACTCCGCGACGCGGTGCACAAGGCAGCGCCCGGCTCCCTTGTGGGCGGCCCGTCGGCGGTCGAGCGCGACCTGCGCGTCGCCACCGAGTCCGACACGAAGCTGCTCGTCCCGATCGCCCTCGTGATCGTCTTCGTGATCCTCGCGATCCTGCTGCGGGCGATCATCGCACCGCTGCTGCTCATCGTGACCGTCGTGCTGAGCTTCGCCGCGGCGCTGGGCGTCGGGGCGGTCGTGTTCGACCTCGTCTTCGACTTCCCTGGCAGCGATCCGGGCCTGCCGCTCTTCTCGTTCATCTTCCTCGTCGCCCTGGGGGTCGACTACAACATCTTCCTCATGGCCCGCGTCCGGGAGGAGACGCTCAAACGCGGGACGCGGGAAGGGATGCTGCGCGGACTGGCCGTGACCGGCGGGGTCATCACATCGGCGGGGATCGTGTTGGCGGGGACGTTCTCGGTGCTCGCCGTGCTGCCGCTGACGTTCCTGACGCAGCTGGGCTTCGTGATCGCGTTCGGCGTGCTGCTGGACACCTTCGTCGTCCGCTCGGTGCTCGTGCCCGCCCTGGTGCTCGCGAGCGGCCCGAAGGTGTGGCTGCCGTCGCGCCTGGCGCACGACGACGGCCCGCCCGACGGGTCGCCGCCGCCCGAGGGGCCCGGCGACCCGGAGCTCACTGCCTACAGCACGGGCAGGTAGCGGTCGAGCTCCCAGCGCGTGACGCGCACCCGGTACTCGTCCCACTCCTGCCGCTTGATCTCGACGTAGCGGTTGAACATGTGCTCGCCCAGCGTCCGCAGGACGAGCTCGGACTCCGCGGTCAACTCGATCGCCTCGCCCAGGGTCTCCGGGAGCTGCTCGATCCCGAGCCGCCGGCGGTCGTCCGGGGCCAGGTGGTAGAGGTTGCGCTCCATCGGCTCGGGGAGCTCGTAGCCCTTCTCGATCCCCTCCAGGCCGGCCTGCAGCAGGGCCGCGAACGTCAGGTACGGGTTGCAGGCGGGGTCCGGGCAGCGCAGCTCCATGCGCGTGGCTGCCTCCTGGCCGGGGTGGTAGTGCGGAACGCGCACGAGCGCCGAGCGGTTGCGGCGGCTCCAGGCGACGTACACGGGCGCCTCGTAGCCGGGGACGAGGCGCTTGTAGGAGTTGACCCACTGGGCGAAGATCGACGACAGCTCGCGCGCGTGGCGCAGCTGGCCGGCGATGAACGCCTTCGCGACGTCGGAGAGGAAGTACGGATCGTCAGCGTCGAAGAAGGCGTTGGCGCCGTCCCTGAACAGCGTCATGTGGGTGTGCATCCCGGACCCGTTGACGCCGTAGATGGGCTTCGGCATGAACGTCGCGTGCCAGCCGTAGTTGAGCGCGAGCTCCTTGACCGTGATGCGGCACGTCATGACGTCGTCGGCGATCTTCAGCGCCTCCCCGTGGCGCAGGTCGATCTCGTGCTGGCTCGGACCGCCCTCGTGGTGGGAGAGGTCCACGCCGATGCCGAGCTGCTCGAGCGCGAGCACCGTGTCGCGGCGCACGTCGGAGCCGGCGTCCAGCGTGGTGAGGTCGAAGTAGCCGCCCTCGTCGAGGGGCTCGGCGTTCTTGTTGTCGCGGAAGAGGAAGTACTCCGGCTCGGCGCCGACGTCGAACAGATCGAACCCGAGACCCTCCGCCCGCTGCAGCGCGCGGCGCAGGACGTGACGGGGGTCGCCCTCGTACGGGGTTCGCTCGGGCGTGAGCACGTCGCAGAACATGCGGGCGACACCCTGCTCCTCCGGGCGCCACGGGAGGACCCGGAACGTCGTCGGATCCGGCATCGCGACCATGTCGGACTCCTCGATGGCGTTGAAGCCGGTGATCGAGGAGCCGTCGAACCCGAGGCCCTGTCGGAACGCGCTGTCGAGCTGGTCGGGGTCGACCGAGAACGACTTCAGCTGACCGAGGATGTCGGTGAACCAGAAGCGGATGAAGCGGATGTCACGGTCGGCGACGAGCGCCTTGACGTCGTCTGGAGTCTGGGGCTGGTCGGTCATCGCCAGCGGACCCTAGATGATGGGCGCTGGACCGGATGTCGAAAGCGCTGCTCAGCGCAGCCAGCGCTGAGCCCAGCTGCGCAGCTCGCTGACCGCGGCCTCGAGGTCGCGGCCCATCTCCGTGAGCGCGTACTCGACGCCGATGTCGAGCTCCGTCCGGATGACGAGCCCGCGGGCCTCGAGCTCGCGCATGCGCTCCGCGAGGAGACGATCGGAGAGGTCGGGCACGGCCTGGGCGATCTGGCGGAAGCGCAGCGGTCCCGTCTCCAGCAGCACCGCCACGATCGCGCCGGTCCAGCGACGTCCGATCAGCTCGACGGCGTCGTGGTAGAGCGGACACGGCGACGCCGCCCTTGCGCCTGGCATGCCCCGAAGGGTACGGGGTCAGGCGGAGCTACGCAGCCCGCAGGGGCTGGCTGCGCGACTCCTCGACGGAGCCGTCGGCCGGCACGTCACCGGCGATGTTCACCATCGCGGTGAGCCCCTCGAGAGCGACCACGGCGAGCGCCTCGAGCAGCTGCTCGTCGCTCCAGCCCAGCTCGCGGGCCTCCTCGTGGAGGTACTGCGGCGGGGCGACCCGCTCGGTGACGAGCGGCTTGAGGTAGCGCAGCAGCGCGGCCTCGCGCGGGTCGCGGGCGTCCCACTCCCGGGCGAGCGCGATGTCGTTCTGGCGCAGGCCCGTCCGGCGCGCAGCGCGAGCGTGGAGCGCCAGGCCGGACGTCGAGTGATGGTGCTCGGCGACCGCGAGCGCGATGCGCTCGAGCGTCGCCGGCTCCAGATGGCCGTGGCGCAGCTCGGATCGCAGGCGCGCGTAGCCGCGCAGCGCAGCCGGGGCGCCCGCGAGCACGCCCAGGAAGTTGGGGAGCTGACCGCCCGTCGAGAGCACGCCGCGCAGCAGCGGCTGCGAGCCCTCAGGGGCAGTCAGGTCGTCATGGATCTGGAACCGGCTCATTCGCGTCTTCATCGCGCCATCCGGGGCCGTCGTCGCCCCGCTCCTTACGCTTCGTAAGTCTAGCCCGCAGTGCATGACGCAACGGACGTGTTGCGTCGATGGTGTCCGGACGTGAAGCGTCCGCAGATCACACTGCGGCGCGGGTGTGGCGCGCTAGTACGGGAGCGTCGACGCGTCGGCGGTCGCGACCGCCGTGATGATGAGCACGACTGCGAGGACCAAGGCCCAGAGGGCGACGCGGTCGGGCCGCGGGCCGAGGCGCTCGGACACGGTGCGCGACGGCCGGCGACGCGCGCGGTCGGGCAGCAGCGCGTCGACGCGCCCCTCCGCCCCACGGCCGCGGATCTGCACCGTCGGACGGCCGGGAACGCCCTGACCGGGGATGATCAGCTCGGTGAACTCGCCGCGGGGCTCCTCGCGGACGGGCTCCTGCCAGCCGACGTCGAGCGACAGCAGTGCGGCGGGGCTGATCGGCTCGGACGGCATCTGCGGCGCGGCGTCGAAATCGACGTCGCGCTCGAGCAGGATCGTGTCGTCGCGGTCGAAGCGGCCGGTGCGCTGCGGCGAGTCGGACGGCTCGAGGTCGAAGGACCCGCGCTCGCGACGCGACGGCGAGGCGAGCTCGGCGAGCTCCGCGTCGACGCGGTCGCGCTCGGTCGCGGTCAGCTCATCCTGACGGCGCGCGAAGCGGCCACTCTTGCTGCCGGCGACACGGTCGAAGCCCTTGGGCTCCGTGGCCTGTGCGCGCTTCCGCTCGATTCCCTCGCGCAGGTGCTCGACCTCCGACCACCAAGCGCCATCCGTCTCAGCCATGAATGTCGTTGTCCTCTTCCCATGCTTACGGGGTTAGCTGACGGGCTCGCGCTGGAGAGTCGCGCTACGACCGGACGGATCGATTCGCCCCAACTGTCTGGTTCCCCCGCTCAACCGCCCTCGGGCGGTGACTCAGCGGCCTGACTTCGCGGGCATCGTAGCAGTGGGGATTTCTCCTGCAAATGCGCGGGGTTACGGAAACTCCCGCACAGAGCGGCAAGAAATCGTGCAGCGAGACGGTCGCTCAGCGGCCCGCGACGGTCGCCAGGTAGTTGGCGACATCATCCGCGTCGGGCCCCGTGATGAGCTGCGCCGGCATCTGGCCCTGACCGCGCGCGCGGCCCTTGCTGATCGCGTCGAGCGTCAGCGCCTTGGGGGGCCGGAGGTCGTCGAGGTTCGGCCCGACCATGCCCACCGCGCCAGCGTCGTCGAGGGTGTGACAGGTGGCGCAGCGCTCCTTGAACACCTCGCGGCCGTGCTGCTGGGCGGAGGTGAGCGTCACGCCGCCGATGGCCGCCTCGGCCTCGCTGTTGGCGTTGTGCAGCAGCGAGAGCAGCGGGATCACGAGCCCGAAGCCGATGAAGACCGCGCCGATCACCAGCAGCGTCGGGCGCCCCAGCCTCCGCTTGCTGTCTGCCTCGGACTGGGCGGGTGGCTTCGGTCCGCCGCGGAAGGCGACGAAGAAGACGGCCAGGCCGATGATCACGAACAGCGCGAGAAACCCGAGCGCGAGCACGCGCGGACTGTAGCCAACCTGACGGCGGTGCGACGCCTCACCGGCGACGCCCGTTGGCGAACGACTGGATCGGCGGCGCGACCGCCCGGAACCCGGCGGCGTCCTCGCCGCCCGCGGCGACCTTCTCCAGGCGGGCGAGCTCGCCCGCGTCGACCGCCGAGAAGTCCTGCAGAGTGATGTGCCCTGCGAGCTCCGCGATCTGAGCCAGCGGCCGGTCGGGCGCGTCGAGCGCCCGGATGCGACGGACGAGGACGTTGATCGCGCCGCCCGCCGCCGGATGGCGCTCGAGCACGCCCTCGGCGAGCACGAGCGGCTCGGACCGCACGACGAGGCGATCGCGCTCGTAGATGTCCGGCGGCACGACGAGGTTGATCGTCCCGTGCTCGTCCTCGAGCAGCATGAACACGACGCCCTTCGCCGTGCCCGGGCGCTGGCGCGCCACCACGACGCCGCCGATCCGAACCCGCTGCCCATGGCGCAGCTCGCGCAGGTCGGCGCTCTGCACGGCCCCGCGCCCCTCGAGGTCGTCGCGCAGCAGCCCCATCGGGTGCACGCCGGTCGTCAGTCCCGTGGAGGCGTAGTCGGCGACCATCTCCGGCCAGCCCGTGAGCGGCTCCAGCGGCGGCGCGCCCGGGAGGTCCAGCGGCAGCGAGAGCTGGGTCGCCTCCTCACCGGACCCATAGCCCGGTGCGGTGACGCCGAGCTGCCACAGCGCGACGCGACGGTCGCCGTCGACGAGCCCGTCGCAGGCGCCCGACCAGGCGAGACGCTCGAGCGTCGGGCGCCCGACGCCAGAGCGGGAGCCGAGATCCTCCACCGAGCGGTACGGCCCGCCCTCCTCGCGGGCGGCGACGATCGTGGCGACCTCGCCCGCCCGCGCGCCGAGCACGTAGCCCAGCCCGATCTGGATCGAGCCCTCTGGCGTGACCGTGCACCCGACCGCGCTCGCGTTGACGTCGACGGCGAGCACCTCGATCCCCCGTCGCTGGGCCTCGTGCACGAGCGCGTCGGAGGGGTAGAAGCCCATCGGCTGCTCGTCGAGCAGCGAGCAGACGAACTCCGGGCCGTAGTGCACGCGCAGCCAGGCCGACTGGTAGGCGAGCAGGCCGAAGGCGGCTCCGTGGCCCTTGGGGAAGCCGAACCCCGAGAACCCCACGATCATCTCGTAGACCCGATGCGCGGTCGCCTCGTCGACGTCCGGATGCAGTGTCTGCGCGCCCTCCACGAACCGCTCGGTGTACGCGCGGATCGCCGCCTCCGAGCGCTTGCGGCTCATCGCCCGCCGCAGGCCCTCGGCCTCGCTGTGGGTGAAGCCCGCGAACGCCCGCGCGACCTCGATGACCTGGTCCTGGAAGATGATCGTGCCGAGCGTGTCGCGCAGCGGCTCCTCCAGCGACGGGTGCTCGTAGGGCACCTCGAAGTCCGGATCCACGCGCATGCGCTGGCGGCGGGAGATGTACGGATTGACCGCACCGCCGACGATCGGCCCCGGCCGCACGATCGCGACCTGGATCGTGATGTCGTCGAGCGTCTCCGGGCGGGTGCGGTGCAGCGACGCCATCTGCGCGCGGCTCTCGATCTGGAAGACGCCCGTCGTGTCCGCCGCCTGGATCGACGCGTACGTGTCCGGGTCGTCGTACGGGATCCGGGAGAGGTCGATGTGCTCGCCGCGGCGCTCGGCGATGTGGTCGACGCACCGCTCGACGGCCGACAGCATCCCGAGGCCCAGCAGGTCGATCTTCAGGAAGCCCGCGTCCGAGCAGGAGTCCTTGTCCCACTGCGCGAGCTGGCGGCCCTCCATCGCCGCGGGCACGAGCGGGACGCAGTCCACGAGCGGGCGGGTGGACACGATCATCCCGCCCGAGTGCTGGGACAGGTGCCGAGGGAGCCCGTGCGCCTCCTCCGACAGCGCGGCGAGCCAGGCCCAGCGCCCCCGCCTCTCCTTGCCCTTGCCCAGCGCGAGGGCGATGTCCTGGTCCACGTTCGCCGCCGACCACGCCTCGCTGGAACGGGCGACACGCTCGATCTCCCCCGGCGGCAGCCCGAGCGCCTTGCCGATCTCGCGGACCGCCCCCCGCGCGCGGAACGTCGGGAACGCCGCGACGAGCGCCGAGTGCTCGCGGCCGTAGCGGTCGTGCACGCGCGGGATGAGAACCTCGCGGATGTCGCGCGGGAAGTCGAGGTCGATGTCGGGCAGCGCGACGATCTCCTCGTTGAGGAAGCGGCCGAGCAGCAGCCTGTTCTCGATCGGGTCGACGTGCGAGAGGCCGGTGAGGTAGCAGACGATCGACGAGACGGAGGACCCGCGCCCGCGACCGGGTGGCAGCATCGAGCGCGCGACCGAGGGCCCGCGGACCTCCACCGCGACCTCGCGGGCCAGCTCGAGCAGGTCGCGGTGCAGGATGAAGAAGCCCGAGAGCCCGAGGTGGCGGATGACCGCCAGCTCCTCCTCCAGCCGCGGCAGCGCCTCGTCGCGCAGCGGATGCCCGTGCTGGTAGCGCGCGTCGAACGCGACCGCGGTGATCTCCGCCAGCTTGCGGTCGGCGTCCGGGTCGTCGGCGTGGGGGTAGCGGTAGCCGAGGTCCTCGAGCAGGTCGAAGTCCAGCTCGGCCGCCAGCGCCGCCGCACCCGCGACCGCATCCGGATGCTCGGGGAAGCGGGCGGCCATCGCGCCCGGCGTCGTGAGGACGTGGCTGTGGTTGCCGCGGCGCAGCGGCTCGGACGCGTCGAGCGTCGAGTGCTCGCGGATTGCGACGAACGCGTCCTGCAGCAGCGCGCGCTCGCGTGTGTGCGCGTGGACGTCCCCCGTCGCGACGGTGCCGACCCCGATCCGCCGCGCCAGCTCGGCGAGCTCGCGGTTCAGCGCCCGGTCGTGGCGCAGGAAGGGACGCTGCAGCTCGACGCGCAGCGAGTCGCGCCCGAACGCGCCGAGGAGCCGGCGCAGCGTCGGCTGGTCGTGGATGCCGCGCGCCGCGCACCCGGAGAGGCACACGAGTCCCTCGGCGTGCTCCTCGATGTCGGCCAGCGTCACGCAGGCGGCCCGCAGGTCCCGCCGCGCCGCGGGTGACTCCCCTGGCATCCCCCTCGTGTGGGCGTGCGCGCGAGTGAGCAGCCGGCAGAGGTTGCGCCAGCCACGCTCGTCGCGCACGAGCAGCGTGAGGTGCCGGCGCGGCACGTCCGGGTCGGCGGGTGGCTCGCCCTCGGCCACGTCGACCTCCGCTCCGTGGATCGCCTTCACGCCGACGGCCTTCGCGGTCTGCGCGAACTCCATCGAGCCCGACAGCGAGTTGTGGTCGGTGAGGGCGAACGCCTCGTGCCCGCGCTCGGCGGCCGCCATCGCGAGCTCCTCGGGCAGCGACGACCCGTCGAGGAACGAGTAGGCGGAGTGAGCGTGCAGCTCGGCGTAACGCATACGAACACATGTTCCCATTCGATCCCGCTGGTTACAACACTCCCGGAACACCAGGCGGCGAAGGCTCTGAGCCGCGCTCGCGTAGCTATGTTCTCGGGCATGCGCGTCGCAGATGCGTTTGCGGAACGCAGCGCCAGGGGTGCGATCACCCGCATGGTCGGCGCGTGGCTTGCGGTCGGGGTCCCCGTCGTCGCGGCCAGAGTCTGGTGGTCCTGGGAGGCTGCCCTGGTCATCTTCGTCGTCGCCGTAGCCGCGTACGTCGCGGCCTCGCACCACTACATGAGGCATCACCGGCCGGCGGGCTGACGGCGACCGGTCTCTGTAGGCCACCCACAGAGGCCGTTGGATGAAGAGGGCGGGTTGCCCCGGGAGTCGTGGTGTGGCCGCTGGTGCGCAGTGGGCGAGCCTGCGAGTGCAGGCGGAATGCCTGGCTCCAGTGGTAGTCAGTTCCGGCACCGGCCCGCACTCCACGAGCGCCCGAGCCGGACTGCGCCCCTACCGCCCGGCCCGCAGCACATCCCCCGCCGTGCGGTGCATGCGGAACGCCTCCACCGTCGCGCCGAGCCCGACGATCGCCAGCCCGACGAACGCGACGGTGTAGGCGGTCCCCGCGTCCGCATTGCCGGGCAGCCAGTCCCCGATCGGGACACCGGCCCGGAGCGCCACCGTCGCCGCCGCGATGCCCAGGCCCGACCCGAGTTGCTGGACGGTCGCCGCGAGGGTGTTCGCGTCGCGCATCCGGTCGGGCGGGACGTCGCTGAACGCGATCGTCGAGTAGGCCGTCAGTCCGGTCGAGCGAGCTGCGCCGCTGATCACCACCAGCACCGCGATGACCGGGATCGGCGTCCCGGCGGTGAGGAAGCCCGAGAGCACCGCGGTCACGGCCAGGAGCATCGTCGCCGTGATGAGTACCGGGCGAAACCCGAAGCGGTTCAGCAGCGGGGTCGTGAACGGCTTGATCGCGATGTTGCCGACGAAGACGCCGATCACGACCGCGCCCGCCTTCACCGGACTCCATCCGAACAGGTCCTGGAACAGGAGCGTCAGCAGGAACGGGATCGCACCCACGACGAGCCAGAAGAAGATGTTCCCGGCCATCGCGTTGCCGAGCGTCGGTATGCGCAGCACGCGCAGGTTCACGAGCGGCGCCGGCGTCCGCAGCAGGTGCCAGGCCGCCGCGGTGAGCAGGGCTGCCGACGCCGCCCCGAGCACGATCACGAGCGGCCACGACGGCGAGGGCTCCGCGATGATGTGCGCGCTGTAGGTGAGCGCGGCCAGCCCGGTCCCGGTCAGCAGGAAGCCGGCGAGGTCCAGCGGTGGCGCCGTGCCGGACGCGCGTGACTGGATCAACCGCCACGCGAACCCGAACGCGAGCACCCCCAGCGGGATGTTGATGAGGAAGATCCATCGCCAGCTCGCGTACTCCGTGAGCAGGCCGCCGGCCAGCGGGGCGATCACCGGCGCGACGAGCGCAGGCCAGACGATGAACGCCATCGTCCGCAGGAGCTCGCTCTTCGGCGTCTCGGCCAGGACGACCAGGCGCCCGACCGGCACCATCATCGCCCCGCCCACGCCCTGCAGGACGCGCATGACCACGAGCTCGGCCAGGCTCGTGCTCAGCGCGCAGCCCAGCGACGCCAGCGTGAAGAGCACGATCGCCGTGAGGAAGATCCGGCGCGCCCCGAACCGGATCGTGAGCCAACCGCTGACGGGGATGAGGACCGCCAGCGTCACGAGGTACGCGGTGATGATGAGCGCGGTCGACGTCACCGGGACCTTCAGCGACTCCGCGATCTTCGGCGTCGCTGTGAGGACGATCGTCGCGTCCAGGATCTCCATGAAGAAGCACCCGGCGACGAGCAGGGCGACCATGCGCCGATGGCGGTCGTTCATGGTCGGGGCCCGGCGCGCATCGCGGCATCACATCACCCCGCGCAGTCCAGACGTCGCTCCCACAATCCGCCCGGTGGGCGCGTGACCGCGCTCAACAGCCGCGTCGCCTCCCTGTCGCGCCCCCACTCGAGGCCCGCGCGGACGCCCGTTCCCGCATCGAGGCCGTCGCGGTCGGACGATGCCTCGCGCGCGTACCGCCGGACGTCGAGCCTGGCGCGGTCGCGCAGCGCCCTGCCAAGGGCGAGCACGGCATCGCCCGACGCCGGGGAGCTCCGCCACGCGCGCAGCGCGGCGGCGACCTGCGGATCGTCCAGACCGACCCGCGCTTCGGCCTCCCATCTCGTCGCGCCGGTGGCTGCACCGGCGCCCGTCACGGTCGACGCGCCCGCCTGCCCGTGCCCTCCGACGAGCGCCGACAGCTCGACGAGGTGGCCGCGGCGATCCTGCGTGACGGCGAGCAGCGCGTCGCCGTCCAGCTCACCGGACGCGTCGCCCAGCAACGCGTCGGCGAACACCGGCAGCTCACGATCCAGGCGCAGGTACCACGTCGTCTCCCCCGTCCTGCGGTCGACGCGGCGGCCGAGCACGTTGACGCCCCCGCTGCTCGCGCCCGCCTTCGCCTTGCCGGCGGAGAGCTCGAAGTCGACCCCCGCATCCAGGCCGCCCTCCACGAGAGTGGCGTCCGGTGCCGGTCCGCGGTCGCCGCGGCGGACGAGCCGGCGCGCCGCGTCGAGCGTCGGCGAGCCGTCGGCCCGCAGCCGCCGCACGATCGCGTCGGCCTCCGCGGCGGTGCGGACCTCGAAGACCTGACCCGCGCCGACGAGTCCCGCGATCGTGCCCCGCGCGTGCGCGCCGACGTCGATGTCGACGCCGCCGACGCGTAGCTGTGTGCTCGACCCGTACCCGGCAGTCACCCCCGCGCGCCCGCGGTGCAGGACGGTCAGCCGCAGCGTGCCGTCAGACAGCCGTTCGCGCAGCACCACACGTCCGGAGCCGATCTCGACGAATCCGAGCGAGACCGCCTCGCGCCGCTCGTCGCGCGCGGTGCGCACGACGCACGGGCGTTGCGCGACCTGCTGCGCGCACACGTGCGCAGAGACGATGCACAGGGCGTGGCGGACCTGCCCGACGACGGCGTTGGCGACGCCGGGCGCCAGCACGGATGCGCCGGCCACCGCGGCGGCGAGCACCACCGCGACGAGGGCGATGATCGCGACGTACTCGATGGTCCCCTGGCCGCGTTGGGAGCGTGCGCTCGGCATGGAGGGAGCGTCGACGGGGGCGCGTCACGGAACCAGACGCAACTGTCACAAGTGTGTGACAAGCAGGGGAGGCCCCGATCCGCCGCATTAGAGTCCCCGCCATGCAGACCGTCGATCTCGCAGACCGTATGTCTCGCCTGGGCACGGAGACCGCCTTCGAGGTCCTCGCCCGTGCCCGCGCGCTCGAGGCGACCGGGCGCTCGATCGTGCACCTGGAGATCGGCGAGCCCGGCTTCGACACGCCGCCCAACGTCGTCGACGCAGCCGTCAAGGCGCTGCGCGAGGGCCACACGCACTACGTGCAGTCCGCCGGCATCCCGGAGGCGCGCGCCGCGATCGCCGACGTCTTCACGGCCACGCGCGGGGTTCGCGCCGACCCCGATCAGGTCGTCATCACCCCCGGCGCCAAGCCGATCATGTTCTTCGCGATCCTCGCGCTCGTCGGGCAGGGCGACGAGGTCGTGCTCCCCGACCCAAGCTTCCCGATCTACCGGTCGATGGTGGAGTTCGCCGGCGGTGTCGCCGTGCCGTACGTGCTGCCCATCGAGGACGACTACCGCCTCGACCCGGCGCACCTCGAGGAGCTCATCACCCCGAGGACGAAGCTCGTGATCCTCAACAGCCCTGGCAACCCGACGGGCAGCACGCTCCCGCGCGCGGACCTCGAGCGCATCGCCGAGGTGATCCTGCGCCACCCCGGGTGCACGGTGCTCACCGACGAGGTCTACCGGGGGCTCTCGTTCCTCGACGAGCCGCCCGCGTCGATCACCGAGGTCGACGGGATGATGGAGCGCACGATCGTCCTCGACGGGCTCTCGAAGACCTACGCGATGACCGGGTGGCGGGCAGGCTGGGGCATCATGCCGCCGGCGATCAAGCCGGCGATCGAGCGGCTCGTCGTGAACTCCGTCTCCTGTACCGCGGCCTTCATCCAGCACGCGCTGATCGAGGCGCTGCTCGGCGACCAGTCGGCCGCGCTGGCCATGCGCGAGGAGCTGCGCGCGCGGCGCGACCGGTTCGTCCCGCGCCTCCAGGCCGTGCCCGGGTTCCAGTGCCTGATGCCGACCGGCGCGTTCTACGCGTACGCATCCGTGCGCGGCACCGGGATGGACGGCGACACGGTTGCCGCCCGGCTGCTGGACGAGGTCGGCATCGCCTGCCTCGGCGGCAGCGGGTTCGGCGAGTCCGGCCGTGACTTCGTGCGCTTCTCGTTCGGTGGCGCGTCGGAGGAGCTCGCCGGCGTGCCCGACCGCATCACGGGTTGGCTGTTGAAGGCTTCGCCTTCAGTCGGGGATGCGTCGCTGAGCGACGCATCCCCAGAGAGCTGACGGCCGCCTACATCCGCTCCTCGAGCCGGACGCCGGGCTGACCCGTCCAGGGCGCGATGTTGCGCTCGACGAAGAGCCAGTCACCGTCGATCTTCGCGACCGTGTCGACGTAGTGCCCGGCCCAGGTCGTCGCCGCCGACGGGTGCTCGGTGGCGTCGGGGCCGTTGCGCTGCGCGTACGTCGCGAAGACGTACGCGCGGATCTCCCAGTGATCTGAGCGGCCCTGGGGATCGGGCGCGTAGACGAGGTTGTCGTGGCGGTGCTGATGGCCCGCGAAGTGCGGGTCCTGGTGGTAGCCCTCCTCGACGAAGGCCAGCGCGCGACCGCTGGTGACCGAGCCGTCCGGCTGCACCTCGAACACGAGCGCGTCAGGCGTGAAGCAGGCGGCGTAGCCCTGCGAGTCGCCCGTGTCGAGCGCCCACATGTAACGGGCGTAGAGATCCTCGATCTCGGCCCGGTCCTCCAGCGGAAGCTTGGTCATGGCGCCGAACCTAGACGGCCTCAACCCTCCGTGACGCGACGGAACCGCACGAGCGCCATCGGCACGCAGATCGCCAGGATGACCGTCGACCAGATGAACGCCCCGGCGATCGGGTGGTCCAGCGGCCACGACCCGCCGGCGCTGTGGGGGCCGCCCGTCAGCTCGCGCAACGCGGCGACGAGCGGCGAGATCGGGTTCCACTCCGCGATCGTGCGCGGCACGGCGGCCATCCCCGCGATCGGCACGAACGTGCCGGCCATGAACGTCAGCGGCAGCATGACCGTGAAGCCGATGCCCTGGACGGCATCCGGCGAGCGGAACGACAGGCCGAGCACGATCCCCGCCCACATGAACGCGAAGAGCGAGAACAGGACGAGGACGACCGCGAGGATCACGTCGCCGAAGCTCATGACCGGGCTCCAGCCCAGCGCGAACCCGAGCGCGGTCACGACGACCACACCGAGCAGCGCCTCGCAGAACTGGCCGAGCACCTGCCCCGTCACCACCGAGATGCGCGCGATGGGCAGCGAGCGGAAGCGATCGACGACGCCCTCGTGCATGTCGACCGCGGTGGCCGTCCCGGCACCGATGACCGAGAAGGCGATCTGCTGCGCGATCACGCCGGGCAGGAGGAAGTCCGTGTAGCTCATCCCCGGCACGTGCACGGCCGAGCCGAGCACGTAGAGGAACAGCACGATGAAGACGACCGGCTGGATCGTCACGTCGAGCAGGCGCTCGGGGACGCGCGGGATCGTGCGCAGGCTGCGGCCAGCGAGCAGCAGCGTCTCGCGCACCTCCCGGACGAGCGCGGGACGCGTAGGGGTTGCGATCTGCATGGAGAAGCTCCGGGTCAGGCGGCCTCGGCCGCGGGGACTCGTTCGTCGCCCTCCTCGCGGGCGGGCGGGCGGCCGGTGAGGGCGAGGAACGCGTCGTCCAGGCTCGGACGGCGCAGGGCGAGCTCGTCGACCGCCACACCGGTCGCGGACACAGCCTCGGTGACAGCGGCGAGGTCGTCGACCTCGCCCGGCGCCGGGATCGACAGCGTCCGGAGCTCGGGCGAGACGCTCACCTCGAAGCGCTCGCTGAGGCTGGAGCGCAGGATCTCCAGGCCCTCGGCGTCGACGGCGACGATGTCGATGCGCTGGGCGCCGACCGTCCGCTTGAGCTCGGCGGCCGTCCCCGACGCGACCTGACGGCCGTGGTCGATGAGGACGATCCGGTCGGCGAGAGCATCGGCCTCGTCGAGGTACTGCGTCGTCAGCAGCAGCGTGACGCCGTTGGCGACGAGGTCGCGGACGGTGCCCCACACGATCTGGCGGCTGCGCGGGTCCAGCCCGGTCGTCGGCTCGTCGAGCACGAGCAGCGACGGCTGGTGGACGAGGCTCGCCGCGAGATCCATGCGGCGACGCTGCCCGCCGGAGACCTTGCCGATGGTCCGGTCGGCGAAGCCGCCGCCGTCGAAGCGCTCGATGAGCTCGTCGCCGACGCGTCGAGCGGCGGCCCGGTCGTGGCCGCGCAACGCGGCCACGAGACGCAGGTTCTCCCGACCAGTGAGGTTGGGGTCGAGCGCAGCGAACTGCCCGGTGAGCGAGATGCGACGGCGGACGGCGTCGCCATCGGCGACGACGTCGTGGCCGCCGACGGTCGCGGTCCCCGAGGTGGGCTTCACGAGCGTCGCGATCATGCGGACGGTGGTCGTCTTGCCGGCGCCGTTGGGTCCGAGGAGCGCCACGACGGATCCGGGATGCACGCGCAGGTCGAGTCGGTCGACCGCGACGACGTCGCCGTAGCGCTTCGTCAGCCCTCGCGTCTCGACGGCGGGAAGGTGGGAGCTGGGGGGCATGCCGATAAACGTACAGTCACCGTAAAATTTCTGCAACTGTAGATTGCTAGGATCTTCCTGTGACGCGCCCCGAGCTCCCGCGGTCGCCCATCCCCGCCCCAGGGGCGTTCGACGCAGCCGCCGTGTGGATGCGCGAGATGCGCGACCTGCAGCTGCCGCGGGGTCCCGACGAGGGCCTCCGAGAGCACAAGAAGCGGATGACGCGGCAGCAGATCTCCGACACCGCGACGTGGATGTTCGCCGAGCGCGGCTACGACCATGTACGGGTGGCGGACGTCGCTGCAGCCGTGGGAGTCTCCGAGAAGACCGTCTACAACTACTTCCCCACGAAGGAGTCGCTGGTCTTCGACCGCGAGGAGGAGATCACCGCCGACATCGTCGCGGCGCTCCGCGATCGGGGCGCGACGACGTCGCCGGTCCAGGCCATCGTCGACTACATGCACAACGAGGGCCTGCGGTACGGCCGCGTCCCGCCCGAGGCGGTCTGGATGCTCCGGGCGTTCGACGAGCTCGTCACCTCAACGCCGGAACTCGTCGCGGCGGGCCGAGCGATGACGAGCCGGATCATCACGGCGATCGCGACGCAGCTGGCCCAGGAGCTCGAGCTCGATCCCCGCGATCCCGAGCCGCAGATCGTCGCCCACGCGCTCATGGGCCTGTGGGAGCTGCGCGAGTCCTCCGTGGGCCGGCGCACCGAGGAGGGTCTCGCCGGCGCGGAACTGCAGGAGGCGGTCCGGAGCGACGTGGCCCGAGCGGCCCGCGTCCTGGAGAACGGCCTGCTCGCTCTGCACGTGGTGGCCCAGGGCCGCCAGATCGCCGGGGCGGCGCGGGCCATGAACGACGCGCGCAGGGAGATAGCCGGCGCGGTGCGCGACGCCCGCGACGCCTGGCGGGCGATGCGCAGCTCGCAGATGGATCGCGAGCGCGCCGAGCGCGACGCGCATCTGGAGGCGCAGCGCGCCGAGCGCGCCGAACGCCAGGCCGAGCGGCGCGCGCGCCAGGAGTCTCAACGCGCGCGCCGTCGCGGCCGGTAGGCGGCCGTCACACTGCCTCCGCCACGGGCCCGGGGCCTTCGAGGCGGGCTCGCGGCAGCATGCGGTCCAGCCAGCGCGGGAGCCACCAGTTGCGTTCGCCGAGCAGCTGCATCACGGCGGGCACCAGCACCATCCGCACGATCGTCGCGTCGACCAGGATCCTGGCGAGCCCCAGGCCGATCACCTTGAGGAACACCTGTCGCGTGCGCTCCACCAGGTCCATTGAGTACTGCGAGCGCCCGTCGAAGAGCTCCTCAACACCGTCGCCGCGGCCTTGGACTCCGAGGCGGGCGTCGCGTAGGCGCCGACCGCCGCGCTGCCGGGCGCGAAGGCGCTGATCGCAGCGGCCACCCAGGCGAGCAGCACGAGGCCGCGCCGGTGGAACGCGAACGCCGCGAGCCGACCGAGGGCGCTCCGCTCGTACGGGTTGGAGGAGCGTGGAGGGGTCATGGAGGCGATGCTGAAGACGGCGCGCTCCCACGTCGTCGGCCCCCGGCCGCGACCCGCGCTGCTTCCCCGGGAGTAGCCGGCGGGCGGGACCTGCACCCTCGGGACGACCTACGCTGCCGGGGTGGCAGATCTCACAGGTACGAGAGCGCTCGTCACGGGGGCGACCAGCGGGCTGGGACGGGCGATGGCCGTCGCGCTGGTAGATGCGGGCGCGTGCGTCGCGGTCACCGGGCGCGACCAGGCGCGGTGCGATGGCGCCGCCGCCGAGCTGGGCGGCGGGGCGACCGGCGTCGCGCTCGACGTGCGCGACGAGGAGTCGGTGCGGACCGGTGTCGACGTCGTGTACGACCTCTTCGGCGGCATCGACCTGCTCGTGTGCAACGCAGGCATCGGTCAGCGGACGGTGAACCCGGACTTCCTGACCGATCCCGCGCCGTTCTGGGACGCCGCTCCGGGGGCGTTCCGCGACGTGGTGGCAACGAAGATCACGGGGACGTTCCTCGCCGCGCGCGAGGTCGTGCCGCGCATGCTCGCCGCCGGCGGCGGCCGCGTCGTCGTGATCTCGATGAACGAGTCGACGATGACCCGAGCAGGCTTCGCTCCCTACGGGCCGTCGGGTGCCGGCGTCGAGGCGCTCGCACGCGTCATGGCCGCCGACCTCGAGAGCGGCCCGGTGACGCTCAACATCCTGCTGCCCGGGGGCGCGACGGAGAGCGGGATGATCCCCGAGGACGTCCCCCAGGAGCTTCGCGCCGGCCTGCTGGATCCCGGCGGTGATGGGACCCCCGATCGTCTGGCTCGCGTCGCCCGCCGCCGACGGCGTCCACGGCGAGCGGATCGTCGCGACGGAGTTCGCGGCTCGCGGCTAGGCGATCGGCGCCGGCCGCTGGCCGGCGACGACAAGACCCTCTCGTAGGCGAGCACGACGGGCTGCGCGCGGTCGCGGGCGCCGAGCTTCATGAACAGCCGCGACACGTGGGTCTTCGCGGTGAGTGGCGAGAGGACGAGTCGCTCGGCGATCTCACCGTCGCTCAGCCCTGCGCCGACCAGCCCGAGGACCTCGCGCTCACGCGCGGTCAGCTCGTCGAGCGCCCGTTCGCGCCCGTCCTTGTGAAGCTGGCCTCCGGCTGGAGGGCGACGCCTCGATCAACCGCCGCGTCGACGGGCCCTGCCCATCGGTCGCCGAGCACACCAGCACGGCCAGGGACAGCGCGCCCGCGAGGAGTGCGTCCCGCTCGACAGGACCGAGCCGGTCCGTGCGCGACGTCAGCTGCGCGCGCAGACCGTAGCGAGCCCCCGCGGCGCCGTCATCCTCCCGGCGAAGTCCGCGTCGTACTCCCCCGGGAGTACGTGAAGTCATCCGCGCTGCAGGAACCACCCCCCGTCCTCCAGCTCGTGGAACACCACGATGTTGCGCCCGCACGTCGTGACCACCTCCCAGTAGCGCCGGCGCACCGGCTGCGCCGTCCACCACCGGTCCTCCACCAGCCAGGACTCGCGCACCGCGTCGACCTCGCGCCCCTCGACGCTTCGCGGGCGCCCGCCCGTGCCCGCGACGACCCCCGCGGACCGCGGCTCGCCCAGGCGGCGCAGAGGCTTGGTCATGGCTGGAAGGGGGTCAGCACAGCGCGCCGCTCGGGCACGCGGGAGCCCGGATCGACCTCCAGCACGCGGAGGGCCGCGCCGGGCCCGGCCGCCGCGCGCGACTGCCGGATCGCCTCGCGCAGGCGCCCTCTGCGCTGCTCGGCGCCGTCCTCGAACAGCGCGGTGCCCTGGACGTGCCCGGCCCCGAAGCGCTCGGCAGCCAGCCGCAGCGTCTCGGCCGGGGCGGGCAACGTCGCCAGCCGGGGAGCGAGGACGAGCCGCATCCGCGCAGCGTCCGACGTCGGCTCGCGGAACACGACCCGCTCACGCCACGTGCCCCCCTCGACGAGGCGGGCCGCCATGATCGCGACCCGCACCGCCCGCCCATCCCGCTCGGGGCGGGCCAGGAGCCGGTCGATGAGCAGGGCGAGCGCCCGCTCGAGCTGGGGCCCTGAGGCCGACTCGGGCAGCTCCAGCGTCTCCTCGAGCGTCTCCCCCACCTTGCGCGGGCGCAGCGGCGTGTCACGGCCGCGGGCGAGGTCGTGGGCGACGAGCCCGGCGACGCCGAAGCGATCGCCCAGCGCCGAGCGCTTCAGCGCGGCGACCTGCCCGAGCGTCCCGATGCCCAGCCGCTCGAGCGGCTCCGGAAGGGCCGCCGTCGTCTCCCTCCTGCGCAGGAGCGCGACGGGCAGGCGCGCGAGATCGGCCGCCCCCGTGACCTGGCCGGGCCGGCGCGTGCGGGCCTGCTCGGCGGCGGCCATCGCAGCGAACCGTGACGGCCCGAGGCCGAGGCGAGGCGTGCCGGCATCGGCGCCCGCGAGGGCGGCGCGCACCGCGGCGACGACTCCGTCGATGTGCCCCCCGTGCAGGCGGCGCAGGCCCGTGGCATCGAAGCACGCCTCGCCGGCGCGGACCGGCTCGACCCGCGCACCGATGCCCTCGAGGCGTGCGATGACGCCCTCCCAGGCATCGGCGACCCCGACCGGGTCGGGAGGCACGAGATGCAGCGCGGGACAGCGGGCGAGCGCCTCGCCCAGCCGCATGCCAGGGTGGATGCCGAACGCCTCGGCGGCCGGTGAGACCTCCCCCACGAGCTGCTCGCGCCCCGGCTCGGGAGCGAGTGCCGCAGGGTCGCCGAGCAGCGCCCTCCGGCCGCCGGCGGCAATGGCGAGTTCGAAGCGGGGAAGCAGCACGCAGACGATCATGGTCGAACGTATGTTCGCATCATCTGCGGATGGAAGGAAGGGCGCGAGCACTCCATCCGGGAAAGCCCTGCTCAGCCCTGCAACGGCGTCTCGATCTGGGCCCGCAGGACAGCGATCTCGACGACCGAGAGCGTCACGACGACATCGCGGCACTCGACGATGTCCGCCTCGAGCTCGGCCATGAAGGCGAGGTCGTCACCGAGGCCGGCGTCGTGGGCGTCGTAGCGCTCCGCGATCAGACGCATGAGCAGCTCGCGTGCATCCATGGCGGTCACACCACAACCAACGACGCGCGGCACGAGAACCGGTCATTCCCGGCGCAGTCGTGGCGCGATTGCGCTCACGGGCGTAGCCGCGCCGCCCGCCCTTCGAGGTAGCGCCGCTCCGGCAGGCTCGTCGTCCGCCGGGCGGCGACCGCGTACGCATCCCGGGCCGCCTCCCGGTCGCCCGCCATCTCCAGCAGGTGCGCGCGCACCGCATCCAGGCGGTGGTGCCCGTCCATCCCCTCGATCCCATCGAGTGCGTCCAGACCCGCACGCGGCCCGTCGACCATCCCCACGGCCACCGCGCGGTTCAGCGCGACGGTCGGGCCCGGGGCGATCCGATCCAGCAGCCCGTAGAGCGCGAGCACCTGCGGCCAGTCGGTCGCCTGCGCGTCGGGTGCCTCCGCGTGCACGGCCGCGATCGCCGCCTGCAGCTGGTAGGGGCCAAGCGGCCCGCTCGCGAGCGCCTCCTCGACCAAGGCGATCCCCTCGGCGATCGCGACGCGGTCCCAGAGCGACCGGTCCTGCTCGGCGAGCGGGACGAGCGCGCCGCCCTCTCCCGTTCGCGCGGCCCGCCGCGCGTCGGTGAGCAGCATGAGGGCGAGCAGCCCGGCGACCTCGTCGTCGCCCGGGGCGAGCCTGCGCAGCAGCCGGGTCAGCCGAATCGCATCGTCGGCGAGCTCCGTGCGCTGCAGATCGGGGCCCGACGAGGCCGTGTAGCCCTCGTTGAAGACGAGGTACAGGACGTGCTCCGCGACACGCATGCGCTCCGCCAGCTCGTCGGCCGGCGGCGGCGCGAACCCGCGGCCGCGGATCGTCGCCTTGGCGCGACTGATGCGCTGGGCCATCGTCGCCTCGGGGACGAGGAACGCGCTGGCGATCTCCGCCGTCGTCAGACCCCCGACGGCGCGAAGCGTGAGGGCGATCTGGGAGGCGGGCGACAGCGCCGGGTGGCAGCACAGCAGCAGGAGGGTGAGGGTGTCGTCGTGCTCGCGTGGGCGCTCGACGCCCGGCGCCTGCGAGCGCTCGTCGGCCTCCGCGACCGCCGCGGCACCCTCCTCGCGCCGGCGCCGAGCGACGTCGCTGCGCACCTCGTCGACGAGCCGCCTGGAGGCAACCGCGACCAACCAGCCATGAGGGTGCTCGGGGATGCCGTCGCGTGGCCACTGGCGCGCGGCGGCCAGCAGCGCCTCCTGGAGGGCGTCCTCGCACGCATCGAAGGATCCGTAGCGCCGGACCAGCGCGCCGAGGACCTGCGGCGCCGCCTCGCGCAGCAGGTGCTCGACGCGCGGGCCGTCGATCACATCTCCATCCCGGCGGGGTC
Organism: uncultured Solirubrobacterales bacterium; assembly: GCA_963837655.1. Taxonomy (GTDB): domain Bacteria; phylum Actinomycetota; class Thermoleophilia; order Solirubrobacterales; family Solirubrobacteraceae; genus CAVVSD01. The sequence continues at coordinate 296,967 of CAWIOK010000002.1, read as the reverse complement.
CATCATCGGCCGGACCTCCATAGGGCTGAACCGCGCGCTGGGCCACGCGCCCGCGATCTCCACGGCGCGGTCGACCGTCTCGCATTCGACGATGAGATACCCGCCGAAGTGCTCCTTCGCCTCCGCGAGCGGGCCGTCGGTGACCACGGGGACGCCCTGCTGGACGCGGACGGTGCGGGTGTTCGACGGATCGGCGAGCGCCTCGCCCCCGACGAGCTCGCCGGACTCGGTGAGCTGCGCCATGAGCGTTTCCATCTCCGCCATGAGCCCGCTGCCCTCGGGACTCGTGAAGAGCTCCCTCGTGTCGGGGTTGTCGTAGATCATCAGCATGTACCTCATCGGTCTGGCCTCCTTGGGCTGGGTCAGGGAGAGGTCGGAGCCACCGCAGGGTCCTCGACATCGGATCTCCGTAGCCTCGGTGATCGTGCGGATCGTTGACGACGAGATGCGCGCCTACTACGACCGGCGGGCGCGCGAGTACGACGACTGGTGGCATGGCACGGGCCTGTTCGCGCAGCGTGACCGGCCGGGCTGGGCGGAGGAGACCGCGCAGCTGACCGGAGTCCTCGCCTCGCTGCCGCCCGCGCACGTGCTCGACGTCGCGTGCGGGACCGGCTTCCTGACCCGCCACCTGCGCGGCGAGGTCGTCGGGCTCGACCAGAGCCCGGAGATGGTCCGTGTGGCGTCGGCCCGGATGCCGCACGCCCGCGTGGTGGTCGGCGATGCCGTGCCGCTGCCGTTCGCCGACGGGTCGTTCGACCGGCTCGTGACCGGGCACTTCTACGGGCATCTGCTGCCGGACGAGCGCGAGGCGTTCGTCGCCCAGGCCCGTCGCGTGGCGACCGAGATGGTGATCGTCGACTCCGCGCGGCGCGCGGGCGTGCCCGATGAGGAGTGGCAGGAGCGGGTGCTTGACGACGGCTCGCGCCATCGCGTGTTCAAGCGGTACCTGACCGGCGACCGGCTGCGCGAGGAGCTCGGCGACGGCGAGGTCCTGCACGAGGGCGACTGGTTCGTCGTCTACCGCGTGCCCCAGGACTCCTAGATCGGACTCGGCGCGCCGAACATCGGGCCGAGCCGCAGCGCGACCTGGAGGTCGCCGTTGAGCTCGATGCGGCCGTCGAACACCGCGGCGGCGAGGTCGAGCTCGCCCGCCGCGACACGGGCGATGTCCGACAGGGACATCCCGACCGTGAGCGCCGGGTCCCGTGCCGGGCGGTGCTCCGCCCGCGCGTGGTCGCCCTCGACGATGACGGTCCACACCTTGGGCTCTCCCCCGGACTGGCGCAGGACGTACTGCAGCTCGCCCTCGAAGCAGTTTGCGCGCGACGCGTCGAAGCGGCGCGTCATGCCCATGAACAGGACCGTGAGCGCAGCATCGGAGCCGACGGTCCGCTCCAGCCCGCGGTCGGGGATCCGGGAGACGACCGATGCGAGCATCTCGGCAGGCGACCTGCGCTGCCGCGGCGGGCCGTCATCGAGCGGAGCGACCGGTGCGACCTCCTCGAGCATGCGCGGCGGCATGCGGCGTGCGAGCGCAGCGTCGATCGCCGGGGCCAGGCGCTCGTCGCGGGCCGCGTCCGCGGCGTCCGCGCGGGCCGCGAACTCCGGTGCGATCTCGGCGCCGAACAGCTCGAGCGCCTCGCAGATGTGCTCGTGGCGCGTGCGGCCCGCCTGCATGACGAACAGGACCTGGTCGACCCCGGCCTCCTCGTAGCGGCGCAGGAGATCGCGGACCTGGTCGGGCGTGCCGACGGCGCCGCGCAGCGATCCGAGGCCCTGCTCGAGGACCTTGATCCCCAGCGCGTCGCCCGCCGCCTCGATCGCGCCGCGCGCGAAGCCGACGTCCTCGCGCCGTGCCTGGAACTCCTCCCAGACGTTCGTGCGCCCGGGCCGGTGCTCGCCGAAGACGTAGTAGTGCGCGAGCGCGTAGCCGAAGAAGTGGGCACCGTCGATGCCGCGCTCGATCGCCGTCGCCTCGTCGCGATGCACGTGCATCGGCACCGTGACCGCGACGCGCGGGTTGACCGCGAAGCCGGCGGGCATGCACTGCTCGGAGGCGATGATCGACTCGTACTCGCGCACCCACGTCCCCGCCTCCTCGGGCTCCACGAAGGAGAAGCTCAGCGCACCGATACCGCGGCGTGCGGCCATGCGGATCGTCTCGCGTCGCGAGCACGCGACCCACAGCGGCGGATGCGGCCGCTGGCGCGGCTTGGGCACGACGTTGCGCGGCGGCATCTTCACGTAGCGCCCGTCCGCTCCCGCGTAGGGCTCCTCGACGAACATCCGCGTGACCGCGTCGATCGACTCCTCCCACTGGGCGCGCTTCGTCGCCCGGTCGACCCCGAATCCGGCGAGTTCCACGCCGCTGCCGGTCTCCCCCGTGCCGAACTCAACCCTCCCGCTCGAGATGAGGTCGAGGGTTGCGACCGTCTCGGCGACGCGGGCGGGGTGCTGATAGCCGACCGGAAGGGGCAGGATCCCGAACCCGAGGCGGATGCGCTTCGCGCGCTGGGACGCCGCGGCGAGGAACACGTCGGAGGCCGATCCGTGGGAGTACTCCTCGAGGAAGTGGTGCTCCACCTGCCAGGCGTACTCGACGCCCGAGCGCTCCGCGACCTCGACCTGCTCCAGGGCGTCCTGGAGCAGGTCGTGCTCGTCGTCGACGCCCCAGGGGCGCGGCAGCTGATGCTCGAAGAAGATCCCGAAGCGCACGCCGCCCAGGCTACGCGGCGGACGGCTCCAGAGTGCGCTCCGACGGGCCGATGTAGACGGCGGTCGGCCGGATCAGCCGACCCGTCCGGCGCTGCTCGAGGATGTGCGCCGACCAGCCGGCGCTCCGCGCGCAGGCGAACAGCGCCGTGAAGAGGTCCTGCGGGACCCGGGCGCGGTCGAGGACGACGGCAGACCAGAACTCGACATTCGTGGCGAGGACGCGATCGGGCTTGCGGGCCCGCAGCTCGTCCAGCGCGGCGCGCTCGAGCTCCTGCGCAGCGGCGAACCGCGGGGCGTCCAGCTCCTGGGCCGCCCGGCGCAGCACGCGGGCCCGTGGGTCCTCCGCCCGGTAGACGCGGTGACCGAAGCCCATGAGACGCTCCCCGCGATCCAGCGCGGCGCGGACCCACGCCAACGCGTCACCGGTGCGCTCGACCTCGTCGAGCATCCGCAGCACGCGAGACGGGGCGCCGCCGTGCAGCGGGCCCGACAAGGCTCCGATCGCAGCGCTGAGGGCGGCGGGGGCATCGGCCCCGGTCGACGCGACGACGCGGGCGGTGAACGTCGACGCGTTCATCCCGTGCTCGGCCGCCGACACCCAGTAGGCGTCGATGGCCTGGGCGTCCGCGGGATCGGCGTCGCCGCGCCATGCGAGCAGGAAGCGCTCGGCGAGCGTCCTGCCCTGGTCGATCACGTCCTGCGGGACCGGCGCGAGGTCGGGACCGCGGGCCGACTGGGCCGCGAAGGACAGCAGCATGGCCGATGCGCGCGCGAGGACATCGCGGGTCGTGCCGGCGTCGACGTCGATCAGCGGCGCGACGCCCCAAGCGGGCGCGAGCATCGCGACCGACGCCTGCAGGTCGGCGCGGGCGTCGCCGGAGCGGACGGGCAGGACGTCGTCGCCCGCGGGCGCGAGGCCGGGATCGGGATCGCCGTCGACGAGGAGGCCCCAGACGCGCTCGAAGGGGACGCGACCCGCGAGATCGCCCAGGTCGACGCCGCGGTAGCGCAGGGCGCCGCCATCGCGGTCGGGCTCGGAGATCTCGGTCGCGAAGGCGACGACGCCCTCGAGGCCGGGACGCTCGGAAGATTCGGTGGACATGGACTGAGCGTGCTCCGCACGATTTGCACTGTCAACGTTGATTGCATCAATATAAATAGGGTGCTCTCGACCGCGGAGACCGCCCGGCGGCTGGGCGTCAAGCCTCAGACCGTCTACGCGTACGTCAGCCGCGGCATGCTCACGCGCCACCCCGACAGCGACGGGCGGCGCTCACGCTTCGACCCGGCCGAGGTCGAGCGGCTCGCGGGCCGCGCACGCCACGGCGGACGCGCCGGCGCGCTTGAGGTGGTCGTCGACACCGAGCTGACGCTCATCGACGTCGAGGGTCACCTGTACTTCCGCGGTCGCGACGCGACGGAGCTCGCCCGCTTCCGGTCCTTCGAGCAGGTGGCCGAGCTCCTGTGGGACTCGACCGAGGCCCACACACCGTGGCGATCCCCCGGCGAGATGCACACCGTCTGCGAGAACGCCCAGGCGGCACTGCCGTCGGGCGCGCGGCCCGTCGAGCGGATGCGGGTCGTCGCCGCGGCCGCCGCCGCCACCGATCCGCTGCGCGACGACCGCCGTCCCGCCGCCGTCCGCGCCGTCGGACGGACGCTGATCGCGACGCTCGTCGATGCGCTGCCCGCGCAGTCGGGCCCGCGCGACGGCTCGATCGCGGCACGGCTGTGGTCGCGTCTCGCCGCCGACCCGCCCAGCCCGGCCGCGCTGAACACGCTGGATGCCGCGCTCGTCCTGCTCGCCGACCACGAACTCGCGGCATCGACGCTCGCCGCACGGGTCGCGGCGTCGACCTGGGCGGATCCCTACCTCGTTGTGCTGACCGGCCTGAGCGTGCTCGGCGGCGCGCTGCACGGCGCGAGCTCAGGCGCGGTCGAGGCGCTGCTCGCGACGATCGAGACGCCCGAGGGAGCGGGCGCCGCGCTCGGCGAGCGCCTGCGGACGGACGGACGGCTGCCTGGGTTCGGGCTCGGCGTCTACCGCGGGCGCGACCCGCGCGCCGACGCCCTGCTGGACCTCCTCCCGCGCGCGGCCGACCCGGGGCGCCTCGCTGTGTCGGACGCGGTCGTCGCCCTCGCGGGCAGGCAGGACGGCCCGGCGCCCAACGTCGACTTCGCGCTCGGCGCGCTCTCGGTGGGCTGCGGGCTGGCGCCGGGCGCCGCGGAGGCGATCTTCTCGCTCGCGCGGGTCGCCGGCCTCGTCGCGCACGCGATCGAGGAGTACCCGCACCGGCTGCGCTTCCGGCCGCGGGCGGCCTACACGGGGCCGGCGCCGCTGGGGTAGGCATAGGAAGGCCCCGCCCGAGGGCGGGGCCCTCCCGTAGCAGACCGGTAAGCCGGATCCTGTCGTTGAGCAGCCATCCATCTATGCGGCCGACCTGGACCTTGGCGGGCAACCTGCGAACGGTCCTGCTTGGCCTTGCATCGGGTGGGGTTTGCCTGGCCGCCGTGTCACCACGACGCCGGTGCGCTCTTACCGCACCATTTCAACCTTGCCTGTGCGACCGACGCGAAGCGCCGGCGCCATCGGCGGTGTCATTTCTGTGGCACTGTCCCGCGGGTTTCCCCGGGTCGGTCTCCCGACCACCCTGCCCTGTGATGTCCGGACTTTCCTCGAAGGGCGAGCCTCCGCGACTGCCTGGTCTGCAGGGTCAGAGCGTACCGGCGATCGAGACGCGGGTGGTGACTAGTGGACAGCGAGCTGCGGGCGCGAGCAGCGCGCGTCGTGGCAGACCTCGGGCCGGCCGGCGACGGCGTGGAAGTGGACGTCGGGCTCGCGGTGCGCGTCGGAGCGCAGCGCGCCCCTGATCAGGGAGACGAGTCGGGTCATGTGGTCCTCACGTGCTGGGGGAGTTGCGGCGTGGAGCCGCACATCCAGAGTGCAGGCATATCGCCGATCCACGTGTGACATCGGTCGCCTCCTTCGGACGGGGCCCTTGGGCGCCGCGGCGCAGCGGGTCAGCTCAGACGGCGGTGATGACGACCACGCCTGCGACGACGACAACCGTGCCGAGGGAGCGGCGGACCGTGAGGCGCTCGCCCAGCAGGAGCCACGCGAGCAGGAGGGTGACGATCGGGAACGCCGACGAGACCGGGATGACGATGCTCGCCTCACCGTTGCCCAGGGCCACGTACAGCGCGGCGAGCGAGAGCACGGCCAGGGTGCCCGCGACGACCGCCCAGCGATCGGGCCGCACGAAGCGCTCGCCGCGTGCCCGCCCGTGGACGAACACGCACAGGGCGGCCGTGGTGTAGAACAGCGCCGCCCAGACGACCAGGTCGTACCAGTCCAGTGTGTCCAGTGCGAGACGGCTCGTCACCCCGATCACCCCGAGGGCACACGTGAAGACCAGCGTCGGGGCCAGCCACCTCCACGACCGCGGCGGGCGCAGCGCCGGCGGCAACCGCGGCCCGCTCAGGGCGATCACGCTCACGCCGGCGATGACGATGAACGTCCCGAGCCATCGCCCGCTGGTCACGGTCTCCCCCAGCGCCACCGCCGCCAGCAGCAGCGTCACCGCCGGGTAGGCGGCCGAGGAGGTGATGACCTTGCTCGCCTCCCCGGACCCGAGTGCGACGTTCATCGAGACGAACGCGGTCACGATCAAACCGCCCGAGACCGCCGCCCAGCCCCAGTCGCCGTCGAACCCGAGGCCCGCGTCGCCGACCGCGATCAGAGCCGCAGCCACGATCAGGTACGCACCGGCCGTCGGCAGCAGCAGGCTGCGCCACGACATCGAGCGAAGCGCGCGACTCGACACAACGCCCAAGCCTGCGACAGCGACGATGTTGAACACGGTGGGCAGTAGCCAGTCGATCACGCAGGCGCCGCACCGTAGAGGTTCCGCAGAGCGGACGCGCCTTTGCCGGGTCGTCCGACCCGAGGACGACGAGGCAGCGTCGTCCGGACCGACCTCAGCTCAGCGTGGTGCCGCAGTCGTGGCAGCGACCACCCACCGTCGTGCCGCCCGAGCCGTACCGCGGCACCATCTCGCCGTGGCAGACCGGGCAGGACACGACGTCGTGCGCAGCGAGGCCCTCCCAGGCACCCGAGATGACGTCCTCGAGCGTCGCGCCGCGCCGGGGGGCGGCATCGAGCAGCGAAGGCTGTGCGATGTCGCGAGTCAAGGTGATGCTCATGGCACGCTCCGGTACAGGCCGACGACCTTCCCGAGCACGCGGACGTCCTTCGAGCGGATCGGCTCCATGGTCTTGTTCTCCGGCTGCAGCCGCACGTGGTCGACCTCATGGAAGAAGCGCTTGACCGTCGCCTCGGACTCCTCGCCGACCAGGGCGACGACGATCTCACCGTCGGCGGCAACGTCCTGCGGCCGGACGACGACGAAGTCGCCCTCCAGGATCCCGGCATCGATCATCGACTCGCCCCGCACGCGCAGGACGAAGTCGCCGTCCTCGCCGCCCGCGGCGGACGGGACGTCGACGTACTCCTCGATGTTCTCCTCCGCGAGGATCGGCTGACCGGCCGCGACGGAGCCCACGAGCGGGACGCCGGCCGGCCGGACGACCGAGCGGACGGAGTCCATCGCGCGGTCGAGCATCTCGATCGCCCGCGGCTTGGTCGGGTCCCGCCGCAGCAGCCCCAGCTTCTCGAGGTTGGCCAGGTGGGCGTGCACCGTCGACGACGACGCAAGTCCGACCGCCTTGCCGATGTCACGGACGGTCGGGGGGTAGCCGTTCTTCGCGGAATAGCGCTTGATGAAGTCGAAGATCTCCTGCTGGCGCTTCGTCAGGTCCATCGGTCAAGCTCCTCTCGCTTCCCGGTGGGCGGTGGCGTTGGCAGTCGTACGAACATGTGTTCGCACAAGCTAGCGCGGGGTCAGGACGGAAGCAAACCGCCGGCCAGGGAACACCGACGCTCGCTATGCTGGCCGCCGTCCCTCGCGCCGGTGGCGGAATTGGTAGACGCGCAAGGTTGAGGGCCTTGTGGACCATTTGGTCCGTGGAGGTTCGAGTCCTCTTCGGCGCACTGGAAAAGCCCCGCGATCGCGGGGCTTTCTTGTTGTGGGGACGCCCAACCCGTCCACCACGGCGAGATCGCCGACGGGCGGGACCGACCGGCCGCTCTCAGCCGCCCATCCAGGAGTCGCTGGCGCCGAGGAAGAACGCGCCGTTGCGGACCGCCATGTCGATCTGCTGCGCGGAGATGTGCTGGCGGTACATCGTCACGTCGCGGAAGTACCGGCCGAGCCTCGAGCCCTTGCCGGTCCAGGTCGTCGTCGCGCGGTGCGCGAGGGTTTCGACGGCGCCGGCGGCGAGCCCGCCGGCCTGTTGGAGCATCGCCCACCACCGCGCGTCCTGCTCGGGGCCCATCCCCTCGCCCTCGGCCGCCCATCGCGAGACCGCCTCCATGTACTGCTCGCCGAAGCCGTAGAGGATCGTCTCGGCGGCGTCCGCCATCCCCATCGCCATGCCGTAGGCGCGCTGGTCGTCGTGGAAGCGGAACCGCGGGACCATCGGGGGGAACGTCGTCGTCCTCTCGATCGCGAACGCCCGGAACTCGTCCAGCGCTGCCCGCGCCGCACCCACGACCGGCGCGACCAGCGTGGCGTGGTAGGGGCCCGCGAGCCGCGACAGGTAGAGAGGATCGCGGTGCAGCTCGTATCCGGGAGTGGTGCGCGGGCTGGGCCCGCGCCAGTCGTAGGGGATCCAGAACCCGTCGGGTACGAGGACGTCGTCGAGCGTGAAGCCGTTCGAGCCGCTGGAGTTCATCCCGAGGACGGTCCCGTGCACCGCTCCCCAGTCGTCGAGCACCCGCAGGTCGTGGCGCGGTACGAGCAGCACGATGATCTTCGGAGGCCCGGCTCCGTCCTCCGGCGGCACGAGCGCGTTGCACAGCGCCCACGTGGCGTAGGGGATCCCGGAGGCGTAGCGCGCCGTGCCGCTGACCCGCCAACCGTCTCCGTCGCGGCGCGCCTCGCCCACCGGAGCGACCGGATGAGGGCTGCGGAAGTCACCGTCGGGCCCGAACGCGACGGCCTGCGTCTCGGCGGAGAAGTACGTCCCGACGACGAGCGCGTGGCTGGAGGCGAGGGTCAGGCACCAGCCGGTGCCCGGGTCGCCGGTCGCGATCTTCACCATGGTGCGCAGGAACGTGGGCAGCCCGAACGCGTAGCCCCCGAAGCGCCGGGGCTGCAGGCAGCGGGAGAAGCCCGCCTGGAGGAACGCCCGGTGGACGTCCTCGCCGTAGTGGCCGCGCTGCTCCGCGTCGTCCTGCTGGTCGCGGAGCATCGGGATGAGCGCCTCGGCGCGCGCGATGAGCTGCGCGGGCGTGAGGTCAGGCTCCGGCGCAGGGAACCCCGCAGTCGGCTCGGTCGAGATCTGGCTCAAGCCGGGATGGTCGCACATGTACTGTCCGCCTTCACGCGCTCGGGGGGAGCCGATGGACGTCGGACATGCCGATCACCTGCCGTACCTCGACGTCTTCTCCGACGGGTACGCCACCGACCCCTACCCCCTGATCGCCGAGGCCCGGGACCGTGGCCCGGTGGCGAGGAGCGATCGCGGGCTGGAGTTCCTGCGCCACAGCACGTGCCAGAAGGTGCTCATGGACCCGCGGCTCAACACCGGGTTCGCCGGGGTCCTCGCCGAGCAGGGCATCACCGACGGCCCGATGTTCGATCTGTTCGTCGGGAGCCTGCTCGGCGCGGAGGGCGCTCTGCACCGGCGGTTGCGCGGCGCGATCATGCCGTACTTCAACGCCGGCGCGGTCGAGCGACTGCGCGCCGCCTCCCGGCGCCACGTCGACGACTGGCTCTCCGAGGCGGAGGAGGCCGGGACGTGCGACTTCGCCGACATCGTCGGCCGACGGCTGCCCTCGACGCTCTTCTGCCACATGATCGGGGCGCCTCTGGAGGACGCTTCCTTCGTCGCGAGCGTCTCCGACCGCATCCTGCGGATCCTCACGTTCCTGCCCGGAACGGGGGCAGCCGCCGAGGAGGCCTTCGCCGAGGCCCACGACTACCTTGCCGAGCTCATCGAGCATCGCCGTCGCGACCCGGGCGACGACCTCCTCTCCGCGATGCTCGCCGCCTCCGGCGAGAACGCGCTGACCGACGCCGAGGTGATGGATCTCGCGCTCACGGTCCTCGGCGGCAGCACGGACAACACGAACACCCAGATGTGCCTCAATCTGATGGCCCTGCACGAGCACCCGGAGGCATGGCACGCCCTGCGGTCCGACCGAAGCCTCGTCCCTGGCGCGGTCGTCGAGGGCGCCCGCTGGAAGCCGGGCTTCCTCGCCGGCTTGCGCATCGCCGACGAGGCGATCGAGGCCGAGGGGCTGGTGATCGAACCGGGCGCCATGATCTTCACGAACGTGCTCGCCGCCAACCGCGACCCCGTGGTCTACACGCACCCGGATCGGTTCGACATCTCACGCAGGGCGGCGGCCGGCCTGAACTTCGGCCACGGCAGGCACTTCTGCGCGGGGCGACCCGTCGCCGTCGTCGAGATGGAGGAGTCGCTGCACGCCGCGCTGGACCGTTGGTCGGGCTTCGAGGTCGGCGACACGGAGATCGTCGGGTCGCCGTTCTCGCTGCGCGTCGATCGGCTCGAGGTGCACTTCGAGGGGTGAGGAGAGGACGCCAACCCCCGCACCCGCGTCGGCGCGGCCCAACCGCGCCCGTGCGCGGCGTCAGGTCTCAGAACCACTCGTCGGGAACCTGTCGTCCCCGTTCTCGGGCCAGGGTCTCAAGAGCTTCGCCGACCTCTTGGACGCGTTCGACGCGCCTGCCGCCGGCCGATCTCCGCGGTCTTCCTCATCACGGGCGACCTGTTCTCCCCAGGATCGGGACAGTCGACGATCGAGTGGGGAGAGCGCGTCGAGGCCGCGTCGTCGAAGGTCGGCCAGGCGCTCGCCGACCAGCACGGCGATCGCCGCGAACGACCGCACAGACGTCGGTGCGCTCGGCGGGTGCGACCCGGGCAGCAGCCCGAGCTGCACAGCCGAGTGGCAACTGACCGACGACGACATCGTGAGCGCCTCGAAGCTCTACCAGGTGAGCGCCACGCGGCAGATCTGGCAGGGCGTGCTCCCCTCCGCGTACCCCTTCGTGCTCATGACCTCGAGCGACACGAACTCCTACAACGGCACGTTCGAGGGCCCGCAGGAGCAGATCTCCGGCATCGGCTGCGACTTCGAGGAGCCGTTCGGGGACGTGACGTCGCCGGTGTTCCTGCGCTACGGCGTCCGCGAGGTGGGCGACACGCCGTTCCTCGTGTTCTCCCAGACCGACTTCACCGGCGGTGACCCGCCGGCGAAGAACTTCCCGCCCAACTCCTCGTCGAACCAGCTCCTGGGCACGCTCTTCACGCCGCTCGACCCGGGCCACAACCCGAACAAGGGCGGCCTGGCAATGGACCAGTACCGCTTCATGACGACGAACTGGACGTACACCACGGCGACGAAGAAGGTGCCGACCCCGGCGCTGAAGACCTGGCGCGGGTGCGGCTGAGCCGCTCAGGCGGTCGCGTACACGCTCACGTCGAGCGTGGGCGCGAGCACGCGACCGGCGGCACGACCGTACGCCGATCCGGCAGCAAGCATGAAAGAGAACACGTGTCCGCCACTGAGACCGCATCGGGCGGCGCCACCGCCCTCCGCGCGTATGAGGTGAGCTTCTCCGACGAGGAGCTGACCGATCTGCGTCGGCGGATCGACGCGACCAGGTTCATCTCCCTGGTCGTGTCGCCGGCGACCGCCGAGGGCGATGCTAAAAGCTGCCGATGGACCAAGGGCAGTGGTGGATCAAGACCAGGACGCAGGAGTCCCGCGATCTGTTCGAACGCGTCAAGGTGGCCACCCGGCTGTCCTCCGAGCTCAGCGTGTTCTGCGTCGACGAAGCGGAGCAGATCCGAAGGGCGTTCGAGGAGCTGATCGGCAAGCCGGTCGACGACTCACTCACGCTGATTCCCCCCTTCTACGCCGATCACGGACTGAACATCACCGTCGGCCAGGGCGTCTTCATCGGTTATCAGTGCATGTTCACGGGCTACGCGCCCATCGACATCGCAGACCGGGTCATGATCGCCAACAAGGTCAACCTGGTCACGTCCGGTCACCCCGTCGAACCGGACCAGCGGCTGGCCTACCTCACCGCGGCGCCGATCACGATCGAGACCAACGTGTGGATCGCGACCGCCGCGACGATCCTCCCCGGCGTGACCGTCGGAGCCGGCTCCGTCGTCGCGGCCGGTGCAGTCGTCACGCACGACGTCCCACCGGCGACGCTCGTCGCGGGCGTCCCGGCCACGGTCATCCGGGAGTTGTGACGTGTCAGACTGAAGGGCAAGCAGAGCCTCGAAAGGAAGAAGATCGCGATGAGCGACAACACCGAAACCGCCATCCTCGCCGGAGGCTGCTTCTGGGGTGTCCAGGAGCTGCTGCGCCAGCGCGACGGAGTCATCTCCACCCGGGTCGGATACACCGGTGGCCGCAACGAGAACCCCACGTACCCGAACCATCCCGGTCACGCCGAGGCCGTCGAGATCGTCTTCGACCCTGAGCGCATCTCCTACCGGGACATCCTGGAGTTCTTCTTCCAGATCCACGACCCGACGACGAAGGACCGCCAGGGCAACGACATCGGCTCGTCCTACCGGTCGGAGATCTTCTACACGAGCGACGAGCAGCGCCAGGTCGCCGAGGACACGATCGCCGACGTCGAGGCGTCCGGGCTGTGGCCCGGCAAGGTCGTGACCGAGCTCAGCGAGGCCGTCCCCTTCTGGGAGGCCGAGCCCGAGCACCAGGACTACCTCCAGCGCATCCCGAACGGCTACACCTGCCACTTCCCGCGGCCGGGCTGGAAGCTGCCGCACCGCCAGACCGCCTGAGGCGACGTCCCGAGGCAGCCGGACACACGACGCTCCGGCTGCCCGGCGACCGGGCACTCGCCGAGCAGCAGGGCGGGATGCTCAGCGCTCCCCCGCAACCTGCACGAGCAGGGCGATCTGAACGCGGTTGTCGACCTCGAGCTTGTCGAGGAGCCGGGAGACGTGCCCCTTGACCGTCGCGACCGACAGATGCAGCGTCGCGGCGATCTCGGCGTTGCCGAGGCCGCGGCCGACGGCCACGGCGACATCGCGCTCGCGGGGGCTGAGCGTCGCCAGTCGCTCGCGGGCGTGGTCGACGCGGACGCCCGCCTCCGAGTCGCCGGCGACCATCGCGATGAGCCTGCGGGTCACGGTGGGCGAGAGCATGCTGTCGCCGGCATGGACGAGCTCGATCGCGCGGACGATCTCCGCCGGCGGCGTGTCCTTGAGCAGGAAGCCGGCCGCGCCCGCCTGGAGCGCGCGCAGGACGAGCTCATCGGCGTCGAAGGTCGTGAGCACCACGACCGCGGGCGGGTCGGGCTGCGCCGTGAGCAGTCGGGTCGCCGCGATCCCGTCGAGGTGCTGCATGCGGATGTCCATGAGGACGACGTCGGGCCGGTGGAGGTCGACCGCGCCCAGCACCTCGCGGCCGTCGGCCGCCTCGGCGACGACCTCCACGCTCGTGGCGCCGGCGAGCATGATCCGCAGCCCGGAGCGCACGAGCGCGTCATCGTCGACGAGCAGGACGCGGATCATCGCGGCAGGTTGGCGCGCAGGACGAACGCACCATCGGCGTCGACGCCGTGCTCGAGCTCGCCGCCGGCGAGCGTGACGCGCTCGGCGAGGCCGATCAGGCCGGTCCCGGCCCCCGGCAGGGTCGATCCGGAGACGACGGCGACCGGCGCGAGGCTGCGGACCTCGACCTGCAGCGCGCGGTCGGGGGCCTGGACGGTCAGCGTCACGGCGGCGCCCGGCGCGTGCTTGCGCGCGTTGGTCAGCCCTTCCTGCGCGATCCGGTAGGCGGTCCGGCCGACGGCGGCGGGAGGCGTCGCGTCATCCAGGTCGATCCGCGCGGTGATCCGCATTCCGGCCGCCCGCGACTCCTCGACGAGCGCGTCGAGGTCGGCGAGCGTCGGCTGGGGTGGGTCGGTCAGGCTCGCGCCGCCGTCCTCGCGAAGGACGCCGATCACGCCACGCAGCTCCTCGAGCGCGGCGCGCGCGCTCTCGCGGATCACGCCGGCCGCTTCGGCCACGTCCGCGGCGGGAGCATCGGAGTTGAACTCGAGCGCGCCCGCGTGGACGGAGAGCAGCGACAGACGGTGCGCGAGCACGTCGTGCATCTCGCGCGCGATGCGCCGCCGCTCTGCCTCGCGCGCCTCGTCCGCGGCCCGGTCGGCCCGATCGTGCAGCGAGTGCACGAGTGCGCGACGCGCGCGCACGAACAACCCCCAGCCGACCGCGACGGCGGCCATCAGCAGGCTGGCCCCGGCGTCGAACAGGTAGCTGCCCTTCGGCGGATACAGCACCGGGTTCACGAACGCCCACGCGATCGCAAGCCCGACGATGATGGCCAGATCCCGGCCGCGGGCCCTGATGGCCGCGTTGAAGGTGGCGACGATGATCGCCCCGGAGGCCGTCAGGATCACCAGGGCGACGGTCCCGACGCCGATCCCGACCTCGCCGGGATGGCTCTTGCGCCAGTGCAGGGAGACCACCGTGGCGATCCCGACCAGGATGGCCACGACACGCAGCCAGGTCGGATGCTCCTCCCACGTGTCCATGAGCGTCGCGGTGCCGACGACGATGGCGAAGAGATACATCGCGGCGTTCACGACGCGATCGCGGCCACCCTGCGCCTCGACCGGGGCCTCGGCCACGACGGCGGGCAACGCGGAGCGCAGGCCTTGCGTGAAGCGTGCTGTCAGATGACGCGCCATCGCTCGAGGACGAAGGCTAGGCGAGCGCGACGTGCGCGACCCCCTACCAAAGTCGCTGCCTGGCACCCGCGAAGGACCCGGCGAGCGCAGCCCGCAGGCCGTGGTCGCCGCCCCGGCCCGCCGCGAGTCTGCCGACATGATCGAAGCGCAAGACATCACCAAGCGGCTCGGGGGACGGACGATCGTCTCCGAGGTCACCTTCCGCTGCGAGCCGGGCACCATCACCGGCTTCCTCGGGCCCAACGGCGCCGGCAAGACCACGACGATGCGGATGCTCGTCGGCCTGTCGGAGCCCGACCGCGGCGAAGCGCGGATCCTCGGAGGCCGCTATCGCGACCTGCCGAACCCCGGACGGCGCGTCGGGGTCTTGCTGGACGCGTCCGCGCAGCACGCCGGGCGGCGCGGCCGCGAGGCGCTCGCCATCTCGGCGAGGACGATGGGCGTGCCGGTGGAGCGCGTCGACGCGCTGCTGGAGCTCGTCGGCCTCGACGAGGCCGCGGCGCGGCGGCGGGTCGGCCAGTACTCGCTCGGGATGCGCCAGCGGCTCGGCTTCGCCCACGCGCTGCTCGGCGACCCCGAGGTTCTGATCCTCGACGAGCCCGCCAACGGCCTCGACCCGGAGGGGATGCGCTGGATGCGCGGGCTGCTGCGCGGGTTCGCCGACCGCGGCGGCACCGTGCTTCTCTCCTCGCATCTGCTGGCCGAGGTCGAGGTCGTCGCCGACAGGATGATGATCATCGGCGGCGGCCGCATCCAGGCGCAGGGCACGCGCGCCGAGCTGCTGAGCGAGCCCGGGACCATCGCCGAGGCCGCCGACCTGGACGCGCTCGACACCGCGTTGCAGCACGCCGGTCTCACCGTGCACCCCGTCGACGGCGACCGCCGCCTCGTCGAGGCACAGCCGGAGGTCGTCGCGCGCGCCGCGCTGGCCGCCGGCGTCGTCCTGCACCGGCTCGCGCCGGCGGAGGGCGCAGGCCTCGAGCGGTTGTTCTTCGAGCTGACCACCGATCCGACCCACCCCGAACTGGCAGGAGCCTCCGCATGAGCGCCACGACCCTCACCGCACCGATCCGCGTGGACACCGCCGGCGTCCACCGGCGCCCCGGCCTCGGCCGCCTCGTCACCGTCGAGCTGCGGAAGATGCTCGACACGCGCGCCGGCTTCTGGCTGCAGATGGCCACCGTCGCGCTGACCGCGGTCGTCGTGGCCGCCCGCCTGGCGGGCGGCGACGCGGCAGATCACACCTTCGCCGCCGTCCTCGGCGACGGGCTGCTCCCGGCCGCCGTGCTGTTGCCGGTCGCCGGCATCCTGCTGGTGACCTCCGAGTGGTCCCAGCGCACCGGGATGATCACCTTCGCACTCGTGCCCGTCCGCTCCCGGGTCCTCGGCGCCAAGCTCGTCGCGAGCCTCGTGCTCGCCCTCGGGATGCTCGCCGTCAGCGTCGGCATCGTCGCCGCCGGCGTGCTCGTCGCATCGCCCGGCGTCGACGGCACCTGGGCCGACGCCGGGACCTTGATCGCCCAGTCGGCGGTCTACCTCACGGCCGGCATGGTGACCGGTGTCGCGTTCGGCATGGTCCTGCTCGCCTCGGCCCCCGCCATCGTCGCGCTCTTCGCGCTGCCGATCGCGTGGACGGCGGTGGCCTCGCTGTCCTTCCTCACCGACGCGGCCCCGTGGCTGGACACGCGCCTGGCTCTCGCCCCCATGCACGACGAGGTCATGAGCGCCACCCAATGGGCGCACGCCGGCGCCGCGCTCGCGCTCTGGATGCTGCTGCCGCTGCTGATCGGCGCCTGGCGGATCACGCGGCGCGAGGTCGCCGCGTGACGCAGAGCCGACGGACGGCGCAAGCCCCGTTCGGTTCGCCTCGAGCGGGCCGAGCGTGTGGCACGCCGAGAGACCCAGCCGCCCGCCAGGCGCACCGCGTTCGTCCCGCGCGAGGGGCCGACGTCCAGGTCGTCCGCGAACTCCGAGCACCAGCGGTCGGCCGCCTCCGCCGTCGTCAGTCCCATCGCGAGCGCCGCGGGCAGCATGCTGCCCCGGACGGCCTCGAGCATCGCGCCCGCAGTCCTGAGCGCCTCGAGCCGTGCGGCGACATCGGTGCCGTCGGGCGCGCCGAGCCCGGCACGCGCGAACGCATCTCGATCGACTGCGCGCCGAGATCTGCGTCGACGTCGATGCCGACGACCTCCCGGTGGACCGACACGCTGGGCGAGATCGACGTGGTCGAGCAGCCGCCCCGTGGCCGCCTCCCAGATTCGTGGCTGCGCCCGGAGGCGCTCGTACGTCCGCAGGAGGCCCGGCTGCTGCTCGTCACCCGCCCGACAGCGTCGGCCCGATCGGCGCCTCCCTGAGTCGCCGATCGGGCAGGCTCCCTACCCCATCGCGAGATGCAGCGCGAGCCCGATGAAGAAGACGCTCTGCACGCTGTGGACCGCGATGCCGATCAGGGCGCTGCGGTAGCGCTTGGAGGGATAGGCGACGATGAACGTGTCGAGCAACGTGGCCGGGATCGCCCACGGCACGTGCAGGTGGTAGGCGGCGAACATCACGCCGTTGGCGAGCCAGTCGCGTCGCCCGAACACGCCGTTCATGCGCGGCAGCAGCAGCCCGCGGAACAGCAGCTCCTCACCCAGGACGGTGTTGAAGACCGCCATCACGGCGATGAGGGCGAACCAGCCCCACGAGCCCGCCATGAAGACGTGCCCGGCGTGCGAATCGAAGAACAGACTCAGGTCGCGGCCCACGGCATGATGGACCTGCGGCACGAGCTCCTCGGCCCCCGTCGCGATCACGAGCGGGATGAGGACGAGCCACAGCCGGCCTCCGCGCCGTCCGGAGCCCGGGCTGCGCGGCGCGGTGAGCCAGAGCGCCGGCTTCACGCGCGACCAGCGCAGCGTTCCCTGCTCTCGGTGGACGAGGGCGGCGACGAGGACGAACTGCCAGATGAGCCCCGCCGTCAGGCACAGCAGGAGCGCCTTCGTCAGCCCGTTCGGCCCTGCCAGCCGGTCGCCGAGCCACGGCGCGAACACCCAGGAGAGGAACGCCATCGGGAGCGCGGCGGCCGCCCAGACGGCGCCGATCCTCCTCAGTGAGTACTGCGGCACGTCGGTGCGGTCGACCGGAGTCGCCGCGGTGCTGTGGGTCGTCCGGAATGGGGTGGTGATCGCCATCGTGAGCCGTCCTCTCGTGGTCGGTCGGTCGATGACACGACGCTCGCAGCGGCGCGGGCCCACGTCGTCGCCCGCAGGCCGCATCCGGGGTCTGGCCCGAGGCTGATCTCGTCTCTTACCTTGGTCGGAGGCAGGGCCCGTGCAGGTGGTCTACGGTCGGCCCGTGAGCCGGCTCTGGTCGTTCGCACGCAGGTACGGGCTGGATGTGCTGATCGTGATCGCGGCGGTGGAGGGCGCCCTCGAGGTCGGCCTCCGCGACGACGTGCTGCGCGCGCCGCGCTCGACGCCCTGGTTCGCCGTGCCGGCGGTCGCGTTCATGGTGCTGCCGCTGCTCGGCCGGCGCCGCTGGCGGTTCGGGGCGCCCGTGGCGGTGTGGCTGCTGGCCGTGGTGTTCTCCTTCGTCGACGGCCGGCTCATCGAGTTCACGGCGGGCGCCACCGTGGCCGGGATGGCGGCGTCGTTCCTGCTCGGCCAGGTCCCCGACACGCGGCAGGCCCGGCTGGGTCTGGCGATCGCGGTGGGCTGCACGGCGGTCGTCGTCTCCAACGACCCCAACCACGCCGCCGGCGACTTCATCTTCATCCCGGCCCTGTTCGCGATCGCCTGGCTCGTCGGCTTCGCGTTGCGCGAGCGCGTCGAGCAGGCCCAGGCGGCCGAGGAGCGCGCGCGGCGGGCCGAGCGCGAGCGCGAGGCGTCAGCCCGCCTGGCCGTGGCCGAGGAGCGCGCGCGGATCGGCCGCGAGCTGCACGACATCGTCGCCCACGCCGTGAGCGTGATGGTGCTGCACGCCGGCGCGGTCCGCCACAACCTGCCGGACACGCTGGAGGGCGACAAGGAGGCGCTGCGCGGCGTCGAGCACACCGGCCGGACCGCGCTGGCCGAGATGCGGCGGCTGCTCGGCGCGATGCGCTCCGACGGCGACGGCCTGCAGCTCGCGCCGCAGCCCGGCCTGGGCAGCCTCGACCCGCTGCTGGACGAGTTCCGCAGCGC
This sequence comes from uncultured Solirubrobacterales bacterium, assembly GCA_963837655.1. Taxonomy (GTDB): domain Bacteria; phylum Actinomycetota; class Thermoleophilia; order Solirubrobacterales; family Solirubrobacteraceae; genus CAVVSD01. Next base: position 278,255 of record CAWIOK010000002.1, on the reverse strand, counting down.
CGGTCTTCCCGTGCGCCTGCACGTGGACGGCGACCCCGTCGCGCTGCCGCGCACGCTCGACCTGTCGGCCTACCGGATCATCCAGGAGGGGCTGACGAACACGCTCAAGCACGCCCACGCCAACCAGGCCGACGTTCTCGTCAGCTACGCGCCGCACCAGCTCGGGATCGACGTCAGCGACGATGGGGACGGCTGCTCCGCGAGCGACGGGCTCGGCCATGGCCTCGTCGGGATCCGCGAGCGCGTGAAGATCCACGGCGGCGAGATGACCGCCGGCGCCGCGGGAACCGGCTTCGTCCTCAGCACCCGCCTGCCGCTCGACGGCGGCCGGCGATGACCATCCACGTCCTCGTCGCCGACGACCAGTCCATGGTCCGGGCGGGCTTCCGCATGCTGCTCGCCCGCGAACCCGACATCGACGTGGTGGCCGAGGCCGGCAACGGCCGTGACGCGGTCCGCCAGGCGGCGCGCTTCGATCCGACCGTCGTGCTCATGGACATACGCATGCCCGAGCTCGACGGCCTGGAGGCGACGCGGCAGATCCTCGCGGCCAACGCCCTCGCGCGGGTCCTCATCCTCACGACGTTCGACCTCGACGAGTACGTCTTCGAGGCGCTCAGCGCGGGCGCCAGCGGATTCGTGCTCAAGGACGACCCGCCCGAGCAGCTGATCGCGGCGATCCGCACCGTGGCTGCGGGCGACGCGCTCCTCTCCCCCGCGGTCACCAAGCGCGTCATCCGGCAGTTCACGCGCATCCCGCGCCCAGCGCCGCCATCGTCGCTGGGCGAGCTGACCGCGCGCGAGCACGACGTCTTCCGCCTGATCGCCCTCGGCCGCTCCAACGCGGAGATCGGCCGGGAGCTCTACATCAGCGAGGGGACCGTCAAGACGCACGTCACCCACGTGCTGCAGAAGCTCGATCTGCGCGACCGCGTCCAGGCCGTCGTGCTGGCCCATCAGACGGGGCTCGTCGATGCCGACGCGCCCGGTCCGACCGGGCGCGACGGCTAGTTCCTCAGTCCACCCACTCGGCCACCTCCAGCAGCGACGGCGAGAGGATCGACTCCGGCGACCCGATGACCCGCAGTCCCACGACCCGGCCGTAGTGGTCGAAGTCCAGCACCAGCCCGTCGAGCGCGGGGATCTCGCCGGCCTCCTCGAGCCCCTCCAGCGCGACCGAGTCGCGGACCTCGGGCGGGGCCCCGACGACGAGCGCCACGTACGCCTCACCCGAGGATTCCAGCGTCACCATGATGTCGGCCATGCGAGCGATGGTCGCAGGCCGCCCACGCTGGCCGCCGCCCAAGGTGCCGATTCGTCACGACACGGGGCCGTTCAGGAGACCCTCAGCATGCGCCAAGCGACCTCCCACGAACGCTGGGTTGGCTGCCCGCATGGCCGAGAGTCACGAGCGCTGGACGTGCGGCTCCTGCTCGTGGAGGACGAGCCGCGGATGGCCGCAGCGGTCGCGATGGCCTGCGTCGTGCCGGAGACGAAGATCCTCATGCTGACGGCCGCGGCGAGCCCGACCGACCTCGTGGCCGGGCTCGCGCTCGGCGTCGACGACTACCTGGCGAAGCCGTTTCGCTTCGCCGAGCTCGTGGCCCGCGTCCACGCACTCGCGCGCAGGGCCGGTTCCTCGCGGCCGGCGATCCTGCGTGCGGCGGACATCGAGCTCGATCCCGCCCGTCGCACCGCCACTCGCACCGGCCGCGAGCTCGGGCTGAGCCTCAAGGAGTTCGGGGTGCTCGAGACCCTCATGGCCGCGGATGGAGCGGTGGTCTCCCCCGAGGAGCTCCTCGCCCGCGTGTGGGACGAGAACGTCGACCCGTTCACCAACACGATCCGCATGACGGTCATGAAACTCCGGCGCAAGCTCGGCGAGCCGTCGGTCGTGCACACCGTCCAGGGAGCGGGCTACCGGATCTGAGGGGTTACGGCGAGGTGACGGGCCCGGACCTAGGTTGCGCCGCTCCGGCCGGACAGGTCCCACCCACACACAGGAGTCACGTCATGTCCCGTCTGCCCACGAGGTCGCAGGCAGAAGCCGCAGCGACAGCACGATCCGTCCAAGGGCGGCCACAGAGCCAACGGCAGGACCGAGGCGCTGCTGACCGGGGACACCGCCGCCAAGGTGAAGGCGGCGGCGCTGGCGAAGCTGCCGGGCGCCACGATCGATCGCGTCGAGACCGACGCTGACCACGGCTCGCCCTACGAGGCCCACGTGACGAAGGCCGACGGCACGCACGCCGAGGTGCTCGTCGACGCCTCGTTCCAGGTCACCGCGGTCAACGCGATGGGGCGCCCTCAGCTAACCGCCGGCCACGTCGCGGCGCAGGAACGACAGGTACGCGGCGCCGAGGCACGGGATCGCATACAGGGCGCAGACCCAGGCTGCCCGGACGACCGGCGCGAAGTCCGCCGGCGTCCGGAGCAGTCCCTGCCAGGCGTTGAACTGCGTCGGCAGCAGGTACGGCTCCAGCCCGCCGAGCCCGGGGATGATCGTGATCAGCTGCAGCAGCAGGCTGATCATGAGCGCGCCGACCACGGCCGCGGCGGAGTTGTGCGTGACCGTCGAGAGCAGCAGCGCGATCGAGGCGATGGCGAGCAGCGGGAGCATGTAGACCAGCAGGCCGGCGACGATGAGCAGCATCGCCTTGCCCGGTCCCACCGTCGTCCCCGACAACGTCGTCAGCGGGTGCAGGCCGGACTTGAGGATGCCGCCGACGATGGCCGTGGTCCCCATCACGACGAGCGCGACGAGCGCGTAGCTGAACGCGGCGAGCACCTTGGCCGCGAAGACCTTCCCGCGTCCCACCGAGCGCGTGAGGATCGTCTTCAACGTGCCGTTGTGGTCCTCTGCGGCGACGATGTCGCCCGCGACCAGCGCCGTGATGAGCGGGAAGAGCCAGATCGAACCGAAGATCAGGATGACCGGCGGGATCGCGAGACCGGACTGGCGGACGTAGCGGCCGAATGCGACGTCGTCGGGCTGGCCGGACTGCAACGCCAGGGCAGCGACGAAGATGACCGGCACGAGCGCCGCGGCCGCGAGCCCGAGGTAGGTCCGCTTCTGCGCGACAAGCTTGCGCAGCTCCCAGCCGTAGACCGTCCGCAGCGCGACCATCAGGCGGCCTCGACGGCGGCGGGCACGTCATCCGCGGTCGTGCCGTCCGCGTCGCCCTCGGTCAGGCGGAAGAACAGATCCTCGAGCGTCGCCGCGTGCGGCGCGAGCGCACGGATCCCCAGCCCCGCCTGGACCAGTGCGACCGACAGCTCAGCGGCCGCGTCCTCCGTCGCCTCGAAGCGCAGCTCCAGCGGATCCCTGCGCACTCCGTCGATGCCGGGACGGGCGGTCAGGACCGCGAGCGCAAGCTCGTCGTCGGTCGTGCGCAGGCGCCACTCCCCGCCCGCCGTCCGCTTGAGATCCGCGAGCGCCCCTTCGAAGACGATCCGCCCGGAGCGGACGATCGCGACGCGGTTGCACAGCTCCTCGACCTCGGTGAGCAGGTGGCTCGAGAGCAGCACCGTGGTGCCCGCGAGGGCGAGGCGCGCGACCAGGGCGCGCATGTCGCGCATGCCGGCCGGGTCGAGGCCGGTCGCGGGCTCGTCGAGCAGCAGGAGACGCGGGTCGCGCAGCAGCGCGGCCGCCACGCCGAGGCGCTGTCGCATCCCGTGGGAGTAGCCGCCGACCTTGTGGCGCTGGCGGTCGGTCAGCTCGACGACGTCGAGCGCCTCGTCGATCCTCCCGGCCGCTCCTTCGCCGTCGAGCGCCGCGAGGAGCTCGAGGTTCTTGCGGCCCGTGAGGTAGGGATAGAAGCGCGGGGCCTCGACGAAGCCCGCGACGCCGTCCAGTGCCCGGGCCCCATCGACGAGCGGGTCGGATCCGAACAGCCGGACCCTCCCCTCCGTCGGCGTGATGAGCCCGAGCAGCATCCGCAGCACCGTCGTCTTGCCCGCGCCGTTGGGGCCGAGGTAGCCGTAGACGTCCCCGGCCTCGACGGTGAGGTCGACGCCGTCCACGGCCACGACGTCGCCATAGCGCTTGACGAGGCCGCGTGCCTCGACGGGCGGGGCGGTCATGGCGGTCACAGCGCCCGCGCCGCGGCCTCGGCCGCGGCGGGCGGCACCGACCCGACGATCGTGTAGGCGACGCCGTCGCGCTGGAAGCGCACCACGGTGCCGAGCGCGGTGGCCAGCTCCTGGCCGTCGGCGCCGTCGATGGACACCTTCGGGAGCGGAAGCCCGGAGTCGCCGGGCTTGGCGGCGGTCGCCGGCTGCTCGAGGACCGCGATGCCGCCGAGGCCCGCGCCGTAGGTGACCAGCGCGCCCTTCGTGCCGTCCATGTCGATGAGTCGCACGTCGTGGCGCGGCAGGCCGACCAGCTCGGCGGGCGCCGACAGACGGAACGGGACCTTGGCCGAGACGGGCCCGACGCCCGTGACCTGCGGACCGGCGGTCGCCGGGCCGTGGCCGCCGGCCAGGTTGAGGTCGGTCACCTTCACGCCCGCCGGCAGCGGGGCGGCCAGGTCGGAGGCGGACACGGAGCCGAAGCTGATGTCGGTCGCCTCGAGCGCGAGCACGGGCTTGGAGTCCCCGGACGCGTAGACCGCGGCGCGCAGCGGTGTCCCCGTCGCGGCATCCCACGCCAGCTCGGCGGCGTTCGTCAGGCCGCCGTCGTGCTTCGGCGAGATCCGGACGGTGTACGCGGGGCGGCCGGCGACGTTGGACGGCGCTGCGTTTCCGACGTCGGCGCTCTCCTCGATCGTGGTGAGCATCGTCTCGATGTCGCCGACGCTGGGAGCAGGGTCGTCCTTGCGCGTGCTGTCGTGGCGCTGCGGCAGCGTGATCCGATACGCGGCGTTCCGCGAGCTGTCGAGGATCGTGACCGTCCGGCCGTCGCCGGTGATCTGCGCGTCACCCGCGGTCGGACTGCAGCTCGAGCCGGAACCGTCCGTCCGCCGACGCCCACAGCCGCCCCTTCGCGCCGGTGAGCAGCGGCGTCGAGCCGCCGGGGAGGCTGCCGGTGTCGACGAGGTGGTTGGTGAACGCGATCCGCGCGGTGATGCCCTGCACCGACGGCGCCGCCAATGCGTCGTGGACCGCCTGCGCGAGCGGCTTGGGCGGCGGCGTGCTGCCCGAGCCGCCGATGGCGGCGACGGCGATCGCGGCGCCGCCGCAGAGGACGACGAGCACGGTGGCGAGAAGAGCGAGCAGGCGTGAGGTGGGGATGCGCCGGAGCATGGTGTGCCTCGTCAGCGGGGAACCGGGACGTCCGCAACGCTAGACACGGTCTCTGATCGTTCTCTGACGTTCTCGGCCCCCGGCGGCAGCGCAGGAAGCACGATCGCGAACGTGGCGCCGTCGGCCTCGACGCGCCCGCCGTGGGCCGCGGCGACAGCCGAGACGATGGCCAGCCCGAGGCCGGTGCCCGGGCGCGACCGGGAGTCCGGGCTGCGCCAGAACCGCTCGAACGCCGCCGCGGCGTCCGCGGCCGACAGGCCTGGGCCGGCATCGACGACGGCCAACCGCACGTCGCCGCGCTCGCGCGTGACGACGATCCTGACCGGCGGCCGCCCGTGCACGAAGGCGTTGGCCGCGAGGTTGTCGACGGCTCGGCGCAGTGAGTCCTCATCGCCCTCCACGAGGACAGGACCGCCGACGTCGATCCGCACCTCGACGTCACCGGCCGCGTCCGCCGCCGAGGCACGGGCGAGCTCGTCGAGCGCGACCGGACCGCGCGCGGGAACGACCTGCCCCTGGCGCTCGAGGACGAGCAGGTCGTCGACCAGGCGTGAGAGCCGCGCCGCGTCCTCCTTCAGATCGGCGATCGTGTCCGGGTCGGCACCGTGCCGGGCCAGGTACTCGACGTTGCCGCGCAGCGCCGTGACCGGCGTGCGCAGCTCATGGGACGCGTCCGCGAGGAACCGCCGTTCGCTGCGCTGGGCCGCCTCGAGAGCGCTGAGCATCCGATTCAGGGTCTCGGTGAGCTCGGCGACCTCCCCCTCGGTCGGAGCCGGGGGCAGACGGCGCGCAGGGTCCCCCGCACGCTCGATCTCGCGGGCGGCCGCCGTGAGCCGCCGCAGCGGCGCGAGTCCGCGGCCGGTCAGCGCCGCGGCGGCCAGGGCGCCGACGACCGCGGCGGCCAGGCCGCAGAGCAGCAGAAGCGTGCGCACGTCGTCGGCCGTGTTCTCGATCTCGCGTTCGGAGGACGCCACGATGACCGCGCCGCCGCCCGCCAGCCGCGCCGCGTCCGGGAGCGGCGCGACGAACACGCGCAGCGGCGTGCTCGCCAGCGATGTCCGGCCGTAGCTGCCGCGACCGTGGACGATCGCGTCGCGCAGCGGCTGCCCTGCTCCGAGCAGCCGCCCGCCGAGCGCGGAGGATCGCGCGACGATCCGTCCCTGCCGGTCGACCACCTCGACGAGGAGGTCCTGCCCCCCGTAGGGGGCGTCGAGCGCGCCCGGGCTGGTCAGCAGGGCCGGCGCCGAGACGCTGAGACGCGCGACGTCGACCGCCCGACCGCGCAGGCCGCGATCCTGCGACGCGCGCAGCTCGTGGCGGACGATGTGCTCCGCGGCCGCGCCGAGCGCCGCCACGGCCACGAACACGCCCAGTGCCGCGGCCAGCGCGATCCGCAGCCGTAGCGAGCGCATCCTCACGCCTCCAGCACGAACCCTACGCCGCGCACCGTGCGGATCAGGTCGGCGTCGCCGAGCTTGCGACGCAGGCTCATCACGCAGCGGTCCACGACGTTCTCGACCGCCGAGGCGCCCCACAGCTCGTCGAGCGCGTGCTCGCGCGTCACGACGTTGCGGGAATGGCGCATCAGCAGCTCCAGCAGAGCGCTCTCGCGGTCGGTGAGCTCGGTCTCCAGGCCTCCGCGGCTGACCGCGCGACGCAAGGGATTCCAGCCGCAGTGACCCCACGGCAATGGCGCCGGACGAGCCCTGTCCGCGCCGGGCGATCGCCGCGAGCCGGGCGAGCAGCTCCTCGACGGCGAACGGCTTGACGAGGTAGTCGTCGGCCCCTGCCTCCAACCCCGCGACGCGGTCGGCCACGGCGTCGCGCGCCGTCAGGAGGAGCACCGGCGCAGTGAGCCCACGGTCGCGGAGCCGACGGCAGACCGCGAGGCCGTCCATGCCGGGCATCGCGACGTCGAGCACGACCGCGTCGGGTGCCCGCCGCTCGACGGCGAGCAGCGCCGCGCCGCCGTCTGCCGCGGCCTCGACCTCGTTGCCCTCGGCGCCGAGCGTCCGCACCAGCATCCGCAGGACGGAGGGATCGTCGTCGACCACGAGAATGCGAGCGGCCATGTCATCAGCGTACGTCCGAGCGGCAATCAGGTCTCATCGACGAGCCGGTACCCGCGGCCGCGCACCGTCTGGATCGTCTGTGTGCCGAACGGCCGGTCGACCTTCTCGCGGAGCCGCCCCAGATACACCTCGACGACGTTGGAGCCGTTGGTGTAGTCGTAGCTCCAGGCGTGCTCGAGCAGACGCGGGCGATCGATGACCGCGCCGGCGTGACGGACGAGGAGCTCGAGGAGCGCGAACTCGGTCGGCGAGAGGTGCACCTCCGTGTCGCGCTTGGTGACCGATCGCCGCGACGCATGCAGCTGCAGCCCGGCGGCGGACACGCCGCCGCCGGCGTTCTCGGACACGTCGTCCAGCGCCGTGAGCAGCTGCGCGCCCGAGAACGGCTTGCGGAGGTAGCCGTCGGCGCCGCTCTCTCGCGCGCGCTCCAGCGGGTCGTCGGGGTCGACGAGGACGAGGACCGTCGTCCAGATCCCTTCCTCGCGCAGCCGGCGACACGCGGCGTAGCCGGACCCGTCCGCCAGCACAGCGGCGAGCACCACGCTGTCCCAGCGACGCCCGCCGCGGAGGTGCTCGATCGCATCCTGACCGGAGGAGGCCACCGTGACGCGGGCGCCGTTCGCACGCAGAACGCGGCGGCCGAACGCGGCGATCGCGGGATCGTGCTCGACGAGCAGGATGTGCACGCCCACAGCGTGCTCCCAGCAACATGACAGCTGCCTGAACGAACAGGCGACCGCGCGGCGGCGTCGTCGCACCTACTGGTTAGGTGGGCCTAACCGTGTTCGCGAACTACGTCATCGGCCTGCGCGAGGGCCTGGAAGCGGCCCTCGTCGTGAGCATCCTCGTCGCCTACCTCGTGCGGACCGACCGACGCGACCGGCTGGCTCCGGTCGGGCTCGGCGTCGTCGTTGCCGTCGCGGTCAGCGTCGCGTTCGGCGCGCTGCTGACCTACACGTCGGCGGACGTCCTGCGGACGGATGCGTCACGGGAGACGTTCGGCGGGATCATCTCGATCATCGCGGTCGGGTTCGTGACCTGGATGGTGTCCTGGATGCGCCGCACGGCCCGGAACATGCGCGCCGATCTGTCCGAGTCGCTGCATGCCGCGCTCGACCTCGGCGTCCTGGCGATCGCCACGACCGCGTTCCTGGCCGTCGCCCGCGAGGGGTTGGAGACGGCGCTGTTCTTCTGGAGCGCCGTCCAGGCGGCGGGATCGACCCTCTCGCCTGTCCTGGGTTTCACGCTCGGGGTCGCGACGGCGCTGGTGATCGCCTGGCTGCTGTACCGCCGCTCCGTCACGCTGGACCTCGCACGGTTCTTCACCTTGACGGGGGCCGCGCTGGTCGTCGTCGCCGCCGGAGTGCTCGCGTACGGCGTACACGACCTCCAGGAAGGCGGCGTGCTGGGCGGTGAGGACGCACTTGCGTTCGACATCTCCGCCCAGGTGACGCCGGACAGCTGGTACGGCGCGCTGCTGAAGGGGACGTTCAGCCTGTCGCCGCAGACGACGGTCCTGCAGGCGGTCGTGTGGGTCGCCTACATCGTCTCGGTGATGTTCCTGTTCCTGCGCAGCGCGCGTGCTCCGGAACGGGCGGGTGCCGGTCGATGGTGGGGCAGGCGCTCGTTGCTCTGAGGTTCAGGCTACGTTCATGCGGCGGCGTGCATGATCGCCGCGTGCCGTCGGATGCGCCGCAGGCGCCCAGAGCGCTCATCCTCACGGCGGATGTCGGCGGCGGCCACATGGCAGCAGGCAACGCGCTCGCCGAGGGCCTGCTCGAACAGGGCTTCGCGGTCACGAAGGAGGACGGGCTCGCATCCCTCGGTCGCGTCGCACGGCTGATCTTCCGCGACGGCTATCGCATCCAGCTGCGGATCGCGCCGTGGAGCTTCGCGGCGATGTACCGGATCTTCTCGAAGGTCGCGCCGCTGCGAGGCATCGGGGGCTTCGCGCTCAGCGTCACCGGACGACGCAAGCTGACCCGCCAGGTGGCACGCGCGGCGCCCGACGTCGTCGTGTCGACGCACCCCGCGCTCACGGTCGTTCTCGGACGCATGCGCCGGCGCCGCAGGCTCGCGATCCCGGTCGTGGCGCCGATCACCGACATGGCGGACTTCCAGATCTGGTCGCACCCGGGGATCGACGTCCACCTCGTCATGCACGCGGACGCCGTCCCCCGTGTCGAGCGCCGCGCCGGCGAAGGCAGCGCGGTGATCGTGCGGCCGCTCGTCGCCCGGCGCTTCCTGCTCCCGCGCGACGCGGCGGGGGCGCGGACGGCGCTCGGAGTACCCGCCGGCGGCAAGCTGGTCGCCGTGTCGGGAGGCGCGTGGGGCGTCGGCGACCTCGGCGGCGCGACGGCTGCGGCGCTCGCTGCGGGCGCCGAGCGGGTCATCGTGGTCACCGGCGAGAACGCCATCGCGTTACGCGTCGTGCGGCGGCGCTTCGAGGCCGACGCACGGGTCGAGGTCTGGGGGTTCACCGACCGGATGGACGAGCTGCTGCGCGCCGCCGACGTCGTCGTGCACTCCACCGGCGGCGTGACGTCGCTCGAGGCGCTGAGCTGCGGCTGCCCGATGATCGCCTACGGGTGCTCGCTGGGCCACATCCGAGTCCACAACGCCTCGATGCAGCGACTGGGTCTGCTGACGGTCGCCGACACGACGGCCGACCTGCGCCGTGCGCTGCAGGCCCACCTGGCGGACGGGCCCGTCGTGGCGACCATCACAGGCGACGACCCGGCCGTCGTGACGGCTGCGGCACGGGGCCGGGTCCGGCCGTTGCCCAGGTGGCGGCTGCTCGCGGAGCGGTCGCTTACGCCTCTGCTCTGCGTGGTGTCGCTGTACGTCGGCGTCTGCACGGACGAGGCCTGGTCGCTCGTCGCCCGGCCGCTGGAGGCCGAGCCGGTGACGCACGTGTTCACCCGGGCGCCTGTGGCGACCATGGTCGTCAGCACCGACCCGAATGCGGCTGCGTCGCTTGCACCGCATCTGTCCGCACGCGGCGTGCACGTCACGTTCGCCATCCGGGGACCGATGCTGCCGAGCGATCTCGGGGCGATCGAGGCAGCCGGCGACGAGGTCATCGCCCAGCTACCGAGCCCGGCGCCCGCCCACTGGCTGCGCACCCGGTCCCTGCTCACCGAACAGGCCTACCTGCAGCCGTCGCGCGGCATGAGCGTCGGGGAGTACGTGCTCGCGCGCTCGAGGCACGCGATCCTCGTCGGCGGTCAGCCCGTGCCCGCGCGCGCGCTGCGGTCGATGCCGCCACCGTCGACCGGCGGGGTCGTCGTGATCACCGCGCGTGCGGGCGACGCCGCCGTGATCGGGTCGTTCGCCGCGCGCTGGCCCGCGAGCTCCGCGCGCCCGGTCACGCTCTCCGCACTGCTCGCGTCGCCCTCCACCACCGAGAGCACCGCCGGGGAGCGCAGGAGCATGCACGCCCCCACCAGCACCGCCGTGATACCCAGGATCTCGGCGACCGGGTGACGCAGCGGCTCCGACGCGAGCCACGGGGCGACCGCGACCGGCACGAGCACCTGCACCGCGAAGACGACCGGCGCGACCCGCGTCGGCGGTTGGCGCTGGAGCGCCGTCATCTCGGCGAGCAGCCCAAGCCCGGCGGCCGCACCCGTCGCGGCCAGCCACACGAGCGCAGCACCCGGCCGGCTTGCATGCACGGCGTCGACGACGAGCTTGGTCGACAGGCCGCTCCACGCCAGCGCGCATCCGGCGGCGACCGCGAAGAGCGCGCTGCGCCGCACCGCGAGCTGGAGGGCTGTTGCGACTCCGAGCGCACCGAGCACGATCGCCAGCTCCCGTCCGCTGCCGGGCTGCTCGGAGGACGCGCCGGCCGCCGCCGCGAGCACGATGACGCCCGCGAGGATGCCGAGCGTCGAGGCGACGTCGCGGCGACTGACCCGCACGCCCGGCAGCCGTGACCCGATCGCCAGCAGGGCGAGCAGCCCGAACGCGAGCGACGGCTGCACGACCGCGAGCGGGGCGAACCCGAGCGCGAGCGCCTGCAGCGGCCACCCGAGGAGGTTGAGCCCCGTCCCCGCCAGCCAGCGCGGCCGCCGCACGAGGCGCAGCAGCAACGCAGGACGCAGGCTCTCGTCGACCGGCGCCTCACGCGCGTCGAGCGACTGCAGCGCCAGCCCCAGGTTGTAGAGGAGCGACGCCGAGCAGGCGAGGACGACGCCGACGATCAAGCGCCCGCCGCGAAGGCGACGCTCAGCCCGACGCCGGCGACAAGGCAGTAGATGCCGAACGGCGTGAGGCGGTTCGTCTCGAAGAAGCGCAGCAGGAACTTCACGGCGATGTACGTCGTGAGCGCCGCGCACAGGGCACCCACCAACGCGGGACCACGCACCCCGTCGCCGTCGGGCCCGAGCAGGTCGGGGACCTTCAGCAGCGCCGCGGCACCGATGATGGGCGTCGCCAGCAGGAACGCGAAGCGAGCGGAGTCCTCGTTGCTGAGTCCGGCGAGCAGTCCCGCGCTCATCGTGGCGCCGGACCGCGAGAACCCGGGGATCAACCCGATCGCCTGTGACGTCCCGACCGCGACGGCCTTCGGCCAGCTCAGGTGGGAGAGCCGCTCGTCGGAGCCGACCTCGGTCTCGAACGCGACGCGCTTGCGCAGCCGCTCGGCCCCGAGCAGCATGACCCCGTTGAGCGCCAGGAAGATCGCGGCCGCCTCGGGCGAGGCGAACGCCGCCCGCAGCGGCTTCTCGGCGAGCAGTCCGATGAGCCCCACCGGGATCGTCCCGGCAACCAGGAGCCAGCCCAGCCGAGCGTCGGCATCGTCGTCGCGGATCTCGCGCTCGCGCAGCGACCTGACCAGGCCGCCGACGATCCGCTTCCAGTCCGACCAGAAGAACCCCAGCAGCACGAGGGCCGTGGCCAGGTGCGTCGCGACGAGGAACGACAGGAAGAACGGGTCGTCCTGATGGATGTCCCACCCCAGCACCCGGGGGAGCAGCACCCCGTGGCCCAGCGAGGAGACAGGGAACGGCTCCGCGAGCCCCTGCAGCAGGCCGAGGATCGCCGCCTGCAGATAGCTGATCACGATGGCTGCGACCGCACGCCGCCGGAACGCGCCGCGGGACCGGTGGCGAACCACGCATACGCGAACGCGGCCGCCGCGAGGGCGAACGCCGCGATCGCGTGCTTGATGTGGTGATGGGCGTGCTCCGCATCGGCAGCCCCCACATGCCCGGGGAAGAACGAGGGCAGCGACGCCGCCGGCTCGGCCGCGTACACGATGCCGATCACGAGCAGCAGCCCTCCGGCGAGGAGGACCAGGCTCGGCGGGAGGCGCTTGCTGGTCATGGCGGCCACGATGCCGCGCGCTTCCTGACAGCGACATGAACGCAGCACCCGCCTGGACGAGTGGCCGAGTCACAGGGACTGGTCAGGAACCAGCCAGGTTGCGGCCCACATCGTTGTGCCACATGACCGCCACGCACGCCGTCTCTCCCGGGCAGTTCGGGAGGACGATGCTCAACAAGGTGCCCGAGATCACGCTCTTCTTCTGGGTGATCAAGATCTTGTGCACCACCGTCGGCGAGACCGCTGCCGACTACCTCAACGAGAACCTCGGGTTCGGGCTGACCAACACGACCTACGTCACAGGCGCGCTGCTGGCGATGCTCCTGGTCGTCCAGTTCCGTCTTCGGCGCTACGTGCCGGTCGCCTACTGGGCGGTCGTCGTCGTCATCAGCGTCTTCGGCACGCTCATCACCGACAACATGACCGACGGCCACAACGTGCCACTCGCCACCAGCACCGCCCTCTTCGCCGGCATCCTCGCGCTCGTGTTCACCGTCTGGTACGCCGTCGAGCACACCCTGTCGATCCACTCGATCGTCACGACCCGCCGCGAGGCCTTCTACTGGCTGGCCATCCTGTTCACCTTCGCGCTGGGGACCGCGGCGGGCGACCTCGTCGCCGAGAAGTTCGACATCGGCTACGCGCTGTCGATCCTGATCTTCGGCGCGGTCATCGGGGCGATCGCCTTCGCGCACTACGTCCTGAAGGTGAACGCGGTCCTGACCTTCTGGCTGGCCTACATCATGACCCGTCCGCTCGGCGCGTCGATCGGCGACGAGATGTCGCAGAACAGCCACAGGTACGGCGGTCTGGGGCTCGGCACCACTGGGACCAGCTACATCTTCGTGGGCTGCATCCTCGCCCTCGTCGTGTACCTCAGCATCACGCGCAGGGACGCAACGCCGCCGGAGCGCCTCGTCACCGAGTCGGCCTGATCGAGGACGCGTGCTCGCCTCGATCACCCAGACCATCACCGACAGCGTCGTCGCGCACGGCGTCATCGGCGTGTTCCTGCTCATGGCGCTCGACGCCCTGCTCCCCGTCGGCGGCGAGCTCATCATGGTCGTCGCCGGGGCCATCGCGGCCGGAACGCTTACCGGCAGCCCCACCCTGTTCGGCAGCACCCTGACACCGGGGCTCGAGACGTACGTCGTGCTGTCGGTCGCCGGAGTTCTGGGCTCCCTGCTCGGCTCGTTCATCGGCTGGAGCATCGGGGACCGCATCGGTCGCGACACCCTCGAGCGTCACGGCCACCTCGTCCATCTCGGACCGCGACGCGTCGACAAGGCGGAACGCTGGTTCGCCCGCTGGGGCTCGTGGGCCGTGTTCCTCGGGCGCCTCACACCGCTCGTGCGGTCGTTCATCTCGATCCCCGCAGGGCTGTTCGGCGAGCCGCTCGGGCGCTACATGGTGCTCACCACGATCGCCTCGGCGATCTGGTGCTTCGGCTTCGCGGGCCTGGGCTGGGCACTCGGCGCGAGCTACGACTCCGTCGACCAGGCGACCCACATCGTGGAGGGCCTGATCGTCCTGGCGGTCATCGTGCTCGCGGCGCTGCTGCTGCGGCGCCGCAGGACGGCCAAGGTTGACGCCTAGCGATCCTATGCCTAGTATTACTAGGTATGAACCCGGAGCGACTCAAGGGCCACCTCGACGGCCTCCTGCTCGCAGTCGTGGCTGACGGCCCGGCGCATGGCTACGCAGTGATCTCCGAGCTCGCGCGGCGCAGCACCGGTGCGTTCGAGCTCCCGGAGGGCACCGTCTACCCCGCGCTGCACCGCCTCGAGAAGGCGGGCCTCCTCGCCAGCCACTGGTCGAGCGACGCGGGCCGGCGGCGGCGCGTCTACGAGATCACCGCCACCGGGCGCCGCGCGCTGCGCGAGCGCAGGGAGGAGTGGCGCGGCTTCACCGCGGCGGTGGACGCGGTGATGGCGGGGGCGGCGTGAACGACCGGCGCCTCATCGACGACTACCTGGCCGAGCTCGACGCCGCGCTGCAGCTCCCCCGGCGACGCCGGGAGCGCGTCGTGGCCGAGGCGGCCGACCACCTGCTGTGCGCAACCGAGCACCATCGCGACGCAGGCGTGCGCGCGGACGAAGTCCAGCGCGCGGCCATCGACAGCTTCGGTCCGGCCCCCGTCGTCGCGATGTCGCACATGCGTGCGGCCGCCGTCGAGGCGGCGTGGCGCCTCCTGCCCGCCGTCGTCCTGGCGTTCCTGGCGTTCGCCGCGCTCGTCGCGGTCGCGCAGGGCCGCCCGGCGATCGCGGCCGCTGCGGCGGGCGCGATCGCGGTCCTCACCGTGCAGATCGCTGCAGTGTCCGGCGCCCTGACCGTGCTGCGGGTGCTGCGGCATCGCGGGGACGGCGACGTCCCGGCGGGCAAGCTGCGGCTCATCGGGCACGGCGCCGCGGTGACCCTCGTCAGCGTCACCGTCGGCCTCGTGGCGATCGCCGTCGCGCTGGTGCGGACCAGCGGCCTCGGGACACCCCTGTGCATCCTGCTCGCGCTGTGCGCCTTGAGCACGATCGGTCTGGCGGCGGCGACCGCGACATCGTGGCGGCGCATCGCCGCGATCGCCCGGGGCACCCACGAGCCGGCCGCCGATGACGTCTGGGACGACCTCGCGGCGCTCGCCGGCCGTGTGCCGCCCGCCGGGCTGCGGCGCCATCCCTGGCGCGTCGCGGCCGCGACTGCACTCGCGGCGGGCCTCGCCGCCGCACTCGGTCACCTCGTGGCGGAGGGACCGCCGGCCGACGGCGTCGCCGACCTGGCAGCGGTCACCGCGATCCTGGTCGCAGTCGAGGGTGTCGCGGTCCTTGGCTGCTTCGCCCTGCTCGGCCGGTACCTCGGGATTCCGCCGGGTCGTCTAGCGGTGGTTCGGCCCGTCGTCGGTGCCGCGACCGTGACGGTGATGCGCCTCGCCGGCGTGGTGATGGTCGTGGTGCGCTCGGTGGTGGACGCGGTGCACGCCGTGATCGTCGCCGGCGGGGTCGTCGGCGCCGTGACGGGCCAGGGCGGGCGTGGCGCCCACGAGGGCGATCGCGGTGACGGCGGCAACGGCCGGAGCGGTACGGCGGAAGGACGGGAACATCGGGACCTCCTGGGTCGGGTGTGCCTTGCTGACCGCCACACTGGGGCCGGCGCGGTCCCGGTTTCCATGGGACAAACGTCGCAGTCGGCGCCCGGACGGCGCGGCGCAGGTCACCATGGACGGCGATGCCGGCAAGCTCCGACGCAGGCCGTGGCGCCGGGTCACCCCCGAGCGTCGCCTCGGCCGTCCTGCGGTTCACGATCGCGTCGGTCGTGGCGATCGCGGTCGTCGTCGTCGGTGGCTTCTTCGCGCTGCGCGGGGTCACGGTCCGCGAGGCGGAGCGCGACACCCGCAGCCGCGTCGAGCTGCAGGGCGGGCTGGTCGAGTCCTCCGGGCTGACCGACGGGCTGCTGCGCGGCGACCCCGAGGCGATAGCGAAGGTCGACGACGTCGTCACCGCTCGCCTGCTGAGCTCCTCGGTCGTCCGCGTGAAGATCTGGTCGCGGGACGGCCGCATCCTGTACTCGGACGAGCCGGCGCTCATCGGTCGTCGCTACGGCTTGGGCGCCGAGGAGCGCGAGCTCTTCACGACCGGCGGCGCCGACGCCGAGCTCAGCGACGTGTCGCGACCGGAGAACCGCTACGAGCGTTCGCAAGGCAAGCTGCTCGAGGCCCACACCCCGATCCGCACGCCCGACGGCACCCCCGTCCTCTTCGAGACATACCAGCGGTTCGACTCGCTGAGCGCGAGCGGACGGCGCCTGCTCGGAGCGCTGGCCCCGATCCTCCTCGCGGCCCTCGCGGTCCTGCTGCTCACCCAGGTCCCGCTCGCGTGGTCGCTCGCGCGCCGCCTGCAGCGCGGCTATCGCGAGCGAGAGGTCCTCCTGGAGCGGGCGATCGAAGCGTCCGACCACGAACGCAGGCGGATCGCCGCCGACCTGCACGACGGGGTCGTCCAGGATCTCGCGGGCGTGGCGTTCGGGCTCGCGCCGCTCGCCGACAGCGCCGAGCGCCGCGGCGCCCACGACGACGCCGCGGCGCTGCGCGACAGCACCGGCCGCCTGCGCCACGGGATGAGGGCCCTGCGCACGCTCCTGGTGGAGATCCATCCGCCGAGCCTGGCGTCGGCGGGGTTGGAGGCGACGCTGCACGATCTGCTCAGCTCGCTGCAGGCGGACGACATCGCGACCGAGCTGCACGTCGACGACCGCGCAGCGGCCGGCTCGCCCGCAGATCCGCTCGTCTACCGCGTCGCCCGCGAGGCGCTGCGCAACGTCACCGCCCACGCCGGAGCGACCTCGGTGCGCGTCGACGTGACGCGCGCGGATCCGAGCATCATCCGGCTGAGCGTGACCGACGACGGCAGAGGATTCGACGAGCAGGAGCGCGCCGCGCGCGCGGCCGGCGGCCACGTCGGCCTGACGCTGCTGGAGGACCTCGTCGCCCAGCAGGGCGGCACGCTGACCGTGCGCTCCCGGCCCACGGAAGGCACCACCGTCGAGCTGGAGGTTCCCGCCACATGATCCGCGTCCTGCTCGCCGACGACCACGGCGTCATCCGCGACGGTCTCGGCCGGCTCATCGCCGGCCTGGAGGACATCGAGCTCGTCGGCATGGCGGTCGACGGCGACGACGCGGTCCGGCGCAGCGCCGCGCTCGCCCCCGACGTCGTGCTCATGGACCTCGAGATGCCCAACCTGGACGGCATCGAGGCGACCCGGCAGGTGCTCGCCGACCGCCCAGGCACCGCGGTGCTCGTGCTCACGTCGTTCTCGGACCGGCCCCGCATCCTGGGGGCGATCGAGGCCGGGGCGTGCGGCTACCTGCTCAAGGACGTCACGGCCGACGAGGTCGCCGAGGGCATCCGCGCGGCGGCGCGGGGCGAGTCGCCCGTCGACCCCCGCGCGGCGCGGACGATCCTGACCGCGCGGTCGGAGCCCGACCCGGCCGAGCTGCTCTCGCCCCGTGAGGCGGAGGTGCTCGAGCTGCTCGTCGAGGGACTGCCGAACAAGCTGATCGCGCGGCGGCTGGAGATCAGTGAGAAGACGGTCAAGACACACCTGACGAGCATCTTCCGCGCGCTCGACGTGACCGACCGCACGCAGGCGGCGCTGTGGGCCGAGCGCAGCGGCTTCACGACGCGCCGCGGCCGCTGACTGCGACGGAAGTCCCATTGCACGCCGGCGGCGCGCGCTCCACGCTCGCAGACGACCGATGCCCCGCCTCTCCCCCCGCCGATCGCTCGTCGCGCTCCTGCTGAGCTGCCTGCTCCTGGCCGTGCCCGCCTCAGCGCAGGCGCGTCACGGCGGCGGCGACGACGAGGTCCGCACCTCGGGGACCTGCGGCGGTGGCGCGTCGTCGGAGCTGCGTCTGAAGGCCGACGACGGGACGATCGAGGCCCGGTTCGAGGTCCGTGGTGCTCGCCGAGGCAGGTGGCGCGTCGTCCTCGTCCAGGAGCGGCGGGTCGCCTGGCGCGGGACCGTGCGCCCGGACGGCGGGTCGCGGTCGTTCCGGGTACGGCGCGATCTGACCGATCTCCCCGGCGCCGACCAGGTGGTCGCCCGCGCGTCCGGTCCGCGGGGCGTGACGTGCACCGCGTCGGGCACGCTGTCCGGCAGCTGATCCGCGTTCAGGAGACCGTCATGTGGCGGCGGCGATGCTCACGACGATGCCCCGCACCGTGGTCATCGTCTCCCGCGTGACCTGCGTCGTGTGCGTTGCGATCCTGGCGTGGTTCGCGGCCTTCGACGCCCAGGCCGAGCGCGTCACGGCGGGACGCACGCCAGCGGAGTTCCAGCGCCGGCTCGACCCGAGCCTGACGCGCAGCTACCCCGCGGCGGTCGGGGTCGCGCACAACGCCGGCGACGAGCTCAGCACCGCAACCGAGGCGGCGGCCTACGGCGCCGACGCGATCGAGATCGACGTGCGCTCCGACGGCGGCGGCGAGCTCTTCGCGTCCCACGACGCGCCCCTGCCGTTCCTCGAGGACGTCGTGTTCCGCGGGCCGTCGCTCCAGCAGGCCTGGGACGTCGCGCAGCTGCGCGGCACCGTCCTGCTGCACCTCAAGGAGCACTCGCCCGCGTACCTCGCGCACGTCCGCGCGTTCCTGCTCGCGCGGCCGCGGCGTCGCGTGATCATCCAGACCGACGACCGTGGCAGCCTGCTCTGGCTGCAGCGCAGGCTCCCCTGGACCGAGCGACTGGACCTGGTGCTGGGCCGCGGGCAGCTCGACGATCTGCGGACGGACGCCCGGCTCCGCGCGGCCATCGACGGCGTCAGCGTCCGGAACCGGTTCGTCACCCCCTCCCTGCTCGCATGGCTGCGACGGCGGCGCCTGACGACGTTCGTGTGGACCGTCAACGACGAGCAGCGCATGAACCAGCTGCTGGAGCAAGGCGTCCACGGCATCATCACCGACCGCCTCGACATCGTGCGGCTGCTCGGCCGATGAGGTGGCACGTCGCCATCCGCTCGGCCGCAACCGCCGTCGTGCTCGTCCTCGTCGTGCTCGTCGTCGCGGGCAACTTCATCCTGGTCCAGGTCCGCGTCCTCGGACTCGGCATCGAGACGCGGCTCTCCTGGGCCGTCGTGGTGCCCGCGGTACTGGGGTTCGCTGCAGGCGTCGTATGGACGCGCACCGGCCGCTTACCATCGACCACCATGTCCGCGACACCCACGGCGGGGATCTGCGAGGACGACCACGAGCTGCGCCAGGTCATCCGCCGTGCGCTCGAGCTCGAGGGCTTCGAGGTCCGCCCGACCGCGACGGGGACCGAGGCGCTGCGGTCCTACGCCGCCGATCCACCGGATGTGCTCGTGCTCGACATCGGCCTGCCCGACGCCGACGGCCGCGACGTCTGCCAGGCCCTTCGGGCGCAGGGCGTCAGCTCACCAGTGCTGTTCCTCACGGCGAAGTCCGACCTGACCGATCGGCTCAGCGGCTTCCACGCCGGCGGCGACGACTACCTCGGCAAGCCCTTCGCGCTCTCGGAGCTGCTCGTCCGGGTCCACGCGCTGCACCGCCGGGCGCCGGTGGCGGCCGCCCCGGCCGCGCACGGGTTCGTCCTCGACGCTGCGGCGCACGCGATCGTCCACGGCGACCACCGGGTCCGGCTGACGCCGACCGAGTTCCGGCTCCTCGCGGTGCTGGCGGCCAAGCCGGGCGAGGTCGTCCGCCGCGCGGCGCTCGTCGCCGCGGGCTGGCCGGACGGCGCGGTCGTGCACGACAACACGCTCGACGCGTACCTGGCGCGGATCCGACGCAAGCTCCGCGACGCCCATGCATCCGTCGGCGTCACCACCGCGCGGGGGATCGGCTACACGCTGCAGTGACCTTCCGCACCCGCCTGCTCCTGGCCGCGCTGACGACGCTGGCCGTCGGCCTCGGCGCGCTGCTGGTGGTGGGCAACGTGCTGCTCGTCCAACGCTCCCGCGCAGAGGTGTCGAGCGTCATGCACGCCAATGCCGACGCACAGCTCTCGGCGCTCGCCGTCACGAAGGACGGCATCCGCGTGCGCGAGACGGCCAACGATGGCGTGCTCGATCGCCGGTCCTGGGTGTTCGACGGCGACCGCGTCGTCGAGCGCCCGCCCGACGCCGCCCCCGAGATCGATGCGATCGCGGTGCGCCTCGGGCGCGCACGTCAGGCCGCCGAGGCGGACGGTCCCAAGGACATACGCCTACGTGCCGAGCCCGTCCGTGCCCCCGGCGCGTCAGAGCCGGTCGGGGCGGTGGTGGTCTCCTACTCCACGGAGTCGCTCGAACACCTCCAGCACGAGGTGCTCGTCGGCTCGGTGGTGCTCGCGGCGCTCGTGCTGCTGGGCGGCGCGCTGGCCATCCGCAGCGCGCTGAACGGGGCGCTGCGCCCCGTCGCCCAGATGACGGCCAGCGCGGGCGACTGGGGTGCCCATGACCTCGACCGCCGCTTCGATCTCGGCCCCGCGCGCGACGAGCTCACGGGCCTGGCCGCAACGCTCGACGGGCTCCTGGCCCGCATCGCGGCCTCACGGCGGCACGAGCAGCGGTTCGCGAGCGAGGTCGCACACGAGCTGCGCACGCCGCTCGCCGCGCTGCAGCTGCGGGCGGAGCTGGCGCTCGGCGCCGGGGGCGCCCACGCGGACGAGGAGCGCGACGAGGCACTGCGAGCGATCCTGGGTCACTGCCGCCGCCTGAGCGAGGCCATCGACGCGCTGCTCGCGGTGGCGCGCCACGAGATCGACCCGACGAGCGGCAGCGTCGATCTGGCCGCGCTCGCCGGCGAGCTCGAGGAGGTCGAGGTCACCGCGCCGGCGGACCTGCCGCTCGCCGAGGGGGATCCCGACATCGTGCGTCGCGCGCTCATGCCGGTCGTGGACAACGCCCGCAGGCATGCCCGCACGAGCGTGACGATCGATCTGGACGCGGACACCCGGCACGTGCGCGCGACCGTGCGCGACGACGGGCCCGGCGTCGACCCCGAGCTCGGCGACCGGGTCTTCGATCCCGGTGTCCGCGGCGAGAGCGAGCACCCGGGCGCCGGCCTGGGCCTGCCGCTCGCCCGCCGCCTGGCCCGCTCGTGCGGCGGTGACGTGCGGCTCGGGACCGGATCCGGCGGCTCCTTCGTCCTGGAGCTCCCCGCCCTGCGCGGCTCGGTCCCACCCGAGCCGGCGCAGGCAGCCGCGCGCCCGGCCAAGGCCTGAATCCCAGGACCGGGGTATCCGGCGTCGAAAGGGCGCGACGTGCCCGATCTGGCGCTCCGAGCGCAACTTCGATGGCGGCCGTCGTTTTCCGGCCCCTGATGCCCCGCGCCGCGTACGCCGTCCTCACCCTCGCCATCGCCGTCGCTCTGCTGACCGACGCGGCCCGTGCCGAGGCGAGGACGCGAGCACCGCAGCTCACCGGGGTGCGGTGCGTGCCGGCCACGTCGGCCGCGTGCCGCGGCGGCGTGAAGGCGAAGATCGGCGCCCAGGTGCAGCTGCGCGGGGTGCGGCTGACGTCGGGGATGCGCGTGACGTTCCGCTGGCCGCGCGGCGCGCTGGCGACACGCCTGAAGCGCTCCAAGGTCGGCTGGGTCGCACGGGTGCCCGCGGGAACCGCGCTCGGCCGGGTGAGCGTGACCGTGCGCGACCGCGCGGGCCGGCGTTCGCGGGTGGTGCACGTCGGTGTGCTGCCGGCGCCCATACCCAAGGGCCGGCCGTTGCTCAGCCGCGGGCCCCTCCCGGCGGCGTTCACCGGGACGGGGATGTGGATCTGGTACGTGTCCAAGAGCGAGGGCGGCAACCCGTTCGGCATCGTCGCGCGGGCGCGCGCGGCCGGCGTGTCGACCGTCTTCATCAAGAGCTCCGATGGCGTCGATGACTGGGCGCAGTTCGAGCCCGGCCTCGTCTCGCTGCTGCACGCGCAGGGACTGCGCGTGTGCGCGTGGCAGTTCGTGTACGGCAAAGATCCCGAGGGCGAGGCGCGCCTCGGCGCCGCGGCGGCGGCCGACGGCGCCGACTGCCTCGTCGTGGACGCCGAGACCCGGTACGAGAACAAGTACACGGAGGCCCAGCGGTACATCACGACGCTGCGGTCGATCGTCGGCCCGAGCTACCCGCTCGGCCTGACGTCGTTCCCCTACGTCGACTACCACGGTCGCTTCCCCTATTCGGTCTTCCTCGGACCTGGTGGCGCGCAGGCCAACCTGCCGCAGATCTACTGGAAGGACATCGGCGGCACGGTCGACGCGGTCAGCGCCCACACGCTCGCCGTCAACCGCATCTACGGCGTCCCGATCGCGCCCCTCGGGCAGACCTCGGGCGGCGTCCCGCCGGCCGACGTGCAGCGGTTCCGGGCCGTCTGGTCCGGCTATGGCGCAGGCGGTCTGTCCTGGTGGAGCTGGCAGGCGACCCCGCAGGCGCTGTGGGCGACGCTGGCCGCCGACCCCGGACCGCCCGTCGCCGTGACCGACCCGGGCTGGCCGACGTTGGGCAAGGGGGCCAAGGGCGACCAGGTGATCTGGCTCCAACAGCACCTCGTATCCGCCGATCCGATCGTTCCGGTGGACGGGATCCTCGGGACGCAGACCCTGACGGCGCTGCGCAACTTCCAGCTCGCGCGCGGCATCCCGCCGAGCGGGACGACGGACGCCGCGACCTGGGCCGCCGTCCTGGCCCTCCCGATGGCGGCGAAGGACTGGACGCTGCGGTGAAGCCGGCGCTGGAGTTCTTCCCGACCGACCCGATGCCGTGGAGTCCCGTGGAGGGCCAGCCCGGTGTCGCCGAGCGCGTTCTCGCCCACGATCCGGCCAGCGGGATGCTCACACGACTGCTGCGGTGGGACCCGGGGTTCGACAGCACGCACGCCGGGCCGGTGACCCACGCTCACGTCGAGGAGGTGCTGATCCTGTCGGGCTCGATGCGCGACGTGCGTCTCGACGCGGAGTTCGGCCCCGGGTACTTCGCCTCGCGCCCGCCCGGGATGGTGCACGGGCCGTGGGTCAGCGGGGAGGGCTGCGTCATGCTCGAGACGCGCTACCTCCCCGCCGACTGAGCCGTTCGGCTACGGCGAAGGGACGAGCCGCATCCAGGGCTTGGGCGTCTCCCAGCCGTCGGGGTAGCGCTCCTTGGCCTGCTCGTCGGTGACCGCGGCCGTGAGGATCACGTCCTCACCCGGCTGCCACTGCGCCGGCGTCGCGACCTGGTGGCTCGCGGTGAGCTGCAGCGAGTCGATGACGCGGAGCACCTCGTCGAAGTTGCGGCCCGTCGTCATGGGGTAGATCAGGACGAGCTTGATCTTCTTGTCCGGCCCGACGACGAAGACGTTGCGCAGCGTTGCGTTCTGCGCGGGTGTGCGCTGCGTCGGGTCGCCCTCGACGTCGGCCGGGAGCATCCCGTAGAGCTTGGACACGTTGAAGTCGGTGTCCGCGATCAGCGGGTAGTTCGGCGCGGTGCCCTGGGTCTCCTCGATGTCCTCGGCCCACCTCGAGGCGCCCTCGAGCGGGTCGACGGAGAGGCCGATGATCTTCACGCCGCGCTTGTCGAACTCGGGCTTGATGCTCGCCATATAGCCCAGCTCGGTCGTGCAGACTGGCGTGAACGCGCGCGGGTGCGAGAACAGGACCGCCCAGTCGTCGCCGATCCAGTCGTGGAAGCTGATCCGGCCCTCGGTGGTATCGGCCTCGAAGTCCGGCGCTGTATCGCCGATCGTCAAGCTCATGTCGTCTCCTTGATCGGGCCCTGGGGCGGGCCCTGGTCAAACCCAATTGCGTAATTCTTATCGACAATTGTAGTTGCTTGACGAAACCCTCCTTCTGCCCTCCGGACGTCTGCCCGCAACTACCATTTGGTCTACTCTCGACGCCAATGACTGCGCGGTTCACCGGCCGATCGGCCCTCGTCACCGGTGCAGGCGGCGGCTCGGGCCTGGCGATCGCCGCGGCCCTTGCCGCCGAGGGCGCGCGCGTCCTCGGCGTCGACCTCAAGGAGCGGCCGGACCGCCTGCCGACGGCCTGCGACTACCTGCAGGCCGACATCACCGACGACGCCGTCCCGGCCGAGGCGGTCCGCCGGGCGGCGAGCGACGATGGCGCGCTGGACCACCTCGTCAACGGCGCCGGGGTGGCGTGGTTCGGGACGGACCGATCGGTGATGGATCTGCCCGAGGACGTGTGGGAGCGGGTCCTGGAGATCAACCTGACCGCGGCGATGCGCTTCGCCCGGGCCGCGGCCGGCCCCCTGCGCGCCGGGCGCGGGCGCTCCATGGTCCACATCGCGAGCGTCGCAGGGCTCCGGGCGGCCGACGAGCCGATGGACGCGTACCAGGTGTCCAAGGCGGCGCTCGTCTCCCTGTCTCGTGGCCTGGCCCTGGCGCTCGCCGCGGACGGGGTGCGCTCCAACACGGTCTGCCCCGGCGCCATCGAGACGCCGATGCTCGCCGACATCTACGACGAGGACCCGTCACGACGTGACCGGATGGCCGCCCGAGTCCCGATGGGCCGCCTCGGCACGCCCGTCGACGTCGCCGGCGCGTGCCTCTACCTGCTGTCCGACGACGCCGCCTACGTCACCGGTGCAGACCTCGTCGTCGACGGCGGCTGGCTCAGCGTCCTGCCCTGATACGCGTACTGGTGTCGTGACGCTAGATGCGCTCGAAGTAGCGGACCATCTCCCAGTCCGTGACGGTGTCGTGCTCGAAGGCGGCCAGCTCCTGCCGGTACCAGTTCACGAGGTGGTCGAAGACATCCGCGCCGAAGGCCTCCCTCGCCATCGCGCTGCGCTCGAACAGCCCGAGGGCCGCGGTCAGCGTCCCCGGGACCTCCAGGTCGGGACGCCGTGCCGCGTCCCCACGCTGCTCCTCGGGACGGGGCATCCCGGCATCGATCCCGGCCAGGCCCGCGGCGGCGATCCCGGCGATGACGAGATACGGGTTGGCGTCGGCGCCGGGCACGCGGTGCTCGAGGCGCAGGCTCGGGCCCTCCCCCACCACACGCAGGCCGCAGGTCCGGTTGTCGTGGCCCCAGGCGAGGTTGTTGCCGGCGAACTCGTTGGGCCGGAAGCGCTTGTAGGAGTTGATGTTCGGCGCGAACAGGGCCGTGAGCTCGCGGCCGTGCGCGGCCTGCCCGGCGATGAACCCGTCGAGCAGCGGCTCCGACGCCGCGAAGAGCGGCTCGCCCCCCGACCACAGGCTCGAGTGCACGTGGCAGGACGATCCGATGTCGTCGATGAACGGCTTGGCCATGAAGGTCACCGAGTGCCCCGCGAGGGCCATGATCTCCTTCACGCCGTTCTTGTAGAGGACGTGGCGATCGGCCATCTCCAGCGCGTCGGTGTAGCGGAGGTTCACCTCCTGCTGTCCCAGCCCCCACTCGGACTTCGAGAACTCGATCTCGATGCCGGCGGCGTCCATCGCATCGCGCACCCGGCTGAGCAGCCAGTCGTCCTTGGAGGACTGCAGGATGTGGTAGTCGGAGCGGTAGTACGACAGCGGGGTCAGGTCGCGGTAGCGGCGCCCCCACGCCTCGCGCGGCGGGTCGGTGAACACGTAGAACTCCAGCTCGGTCGCGCAGTGCAGCGCGTGGCCTGCACCCGCGTAGCGTGCGAGCTGCCGCTTGAGGATGTTGCGTGGCGCCACCGCGATCGGCTCGCCCGTCTCCTCGTCGACGGGGTCGCAGATGACGAGCGCCGTCTTCGGCAGCCACGGGATCACGCGCAGCGTGCCGACGTCCGGGACCATGCGGCAGTCGCGGAACCCGTCCTCCCAGCTCGTCATCTCGTAGCCGGGCCGCGGGTCCATGTCCATGTCGACGACGAACAGGTACAGAGACGCGTGCAGGCCCTCGTCCCCCATCACCGTCGAGAGGAACGAGGACGGGCGCACGCGCTTGCCGGTCAGCCGCCCCCAGAGGTCGGGCATCACGCACAGGACGGTGTCGATCTCGCCGGCTCCGGCGAGGTCGCGCAGCTCGTCGATCGACAGGCGGCCGGTCACGTGAACGACGCGAGGGGGATCTCCGGCAGGGTCTGCCCGCCGTCGACCACGATCGTCTGACCGGTGATGAACCGCGCACCGTCGGACGCGAGGAACGCGGCCGTGGCCGCGATGTCACGTGGCTCGCCGAGGAAGCCGACCGGGATGTTGCCCTCCATCACCTTGATCGCATCCTCGCCGAGGCCGGCCAGCCCTTCCGTCCGGATGGCGCCCGGCTCGATCGCGTTGATCGTGATGCCGTCCGGCGCGAGCTCGATCGTCGCGGTGCGCATGAAGCCCGACATCCCGGCCTTCGTCGCCGAGTAGTGCGACAGGCCGGGGTAGCCGGTGCGTGACCCGGTGATCGACGACGTCAGCACGATGCGCCCGCCGCCGCGCTCCCGCATCCTGCGCGCCACGGCCTGGACGGTGAGGAACGTGCTCGTGAGGTTCACGCGCAGCACCTCGTTCCACTCGTCCTCGGTCATGTCCTCGATCCTCGCGACCGGGTAGACGCC
This sequence comes from uncultured Solirubrobacterales bacterium, assembly GCA_963837655.1. Lineage (GTDB taxonomy): Bacteria > Actinomycetota > Thermoleophilia > Solirubrobacterales > Solirubrobacteraceae > CAVVSD01. The sequence continues at coordinate 251,638 of CAWIOK010000002.1, read as the reverse complement.
CGCGTTGTGGCACAGGACGTCGATGCCGCCGAAGCGCTCCACGGCGCCCGCCATCAGCGCCTCGACGTCGTCCTTGCGGCCGATGTCGCCGGTGACCGCGAGCGTCCGGTCGGCGTCCAGCGTCGCAACGACGTCGTCGAGCGCCCCCGGCGTGCGGGACGCGAGCACGACGCTCGCGCCCAGCCGGTGGAAGTGCTCGGCGATCCCGCGGCCGATGCCCCGGCTCGCGCCGGTGACGACGACGGTCCGCCCCGAGAAGGTCATGCGCGCATCGTCCCAGGTCTCCTGCGGCCTACGCCTTGTAGCCGGAGACCGCGGCGAGGACGTCGGGGTCGCCGTCCCCGTCGACGTCCACCCCGGGGCGGGTGGCGCTCTCCTCGTAGGTGACGCGGCCGATCCGCGCGTAGCGGTCGGGCGCGTTCCTGCGCAGCCACAGCCCGTAGCCGACGCCGCCCCCCGCGACGGCGACCACGATCCACGGGATGAAGTCGAAGAACAGCGTCTCCGACGCCGAGCCGGCCGCCGCGCTCATGTTCGAGATCAGCAGGTAGATGACCGCGACCATGCCGATCCCGCCGAGGATGGGGCACAGCAGCGTGCGGATCGGGTTGGCCGTCTCCGGGTGGTTGCCCCGGACGTGGAAGAACCCGATCACCGCCGCCGAGCACAGCGTCTGCACGAGCAGGATCGCGATCGTCGCCAGGATCGCGATCAGCACGAAGAGGCTCAGGTACGGGTCCTGGTTGAAGATCGCGAAGCCGGCGACGACGAGCGCCGCCACGATGCTCTGCACGAACGACGCGACGTACGGCGAGCCGTGCTGCGGGTGCGTCCTCCCCAGCGAGCGCGGGAGTATGCCCTCACGGCCGAGCGCGTAGAGGTAGCGGGCCGCCGAGTTGTGGATGGCGAAGCCGCAGGCGAAGGAGCCGGTGATCAGCAGCCACTCGAACGTCGTAACGGCCCAGCCCCCGATGAACTCGCGCGTCGGCCCGAACAGCAGCTGGAACGGGTCGTCGCCGCTGGCCACTGCGACGGACTGGGCGAGCCCGTTCCCGGAGATCGTCATCCAGGAGATGAACGTGTAGAAGACCCCGATGCCGATGACCGCGATGAGCGTCGCGCGCGGCACGATCTTCTTCGGGTTGCGGGACTCCTCGCCGTAGATGGCGGTCGACTCGAACCCGACCCAGGACCAGAACGCCATGAGCAGGCCGAGGCCGATGACGGGCTCCGCCACGCCGTTGCCGCTGAACGCGTTCGCCGGGTTGATGGGCGAGAGCGGGATGCCGTCGGGGCCGCCGCCGCTGAACAGGACGCCGAACGCCGTGATGGCGAGGATGGAGATCTCCGTCAGCAGCAGGACGGCGAGGACCTTCGCGGCCACGTTGATGTCGAAGTAGGCCAGGATCGCGTTGAGGATCAGCATCGCCGCGGCGAAGACCAGCCACGGGAGGTCGATGCCCAGCTGCGAGTTGAACGTGCTGTCGGCGAACGCGGAGAAGATGCCGACCAGCGCCGCCTCCATGGACATGTACGCGGTGAGCATGAGCAGGCCCGCCGCCATGCCGACCGGACGCCCGATGCCGTGGGAGACGAAGCCGTAGAACGCGCCGGCCGTCGTGATGTGCCGCGCCATCGCCACGTAGCCGATCGAGAAGATCGTCAGGACGACGGTCGCGAAGATGAACGCCGCCGGTGCGCCCGTGCCGTTTCCGAAGCCGACGGCGACGGGCAGGTTGCCGGTCATCGCCGTGATGGGGGCGGAGAACGCGACCGCCATGAACAGCACGCCGACGAGCCCGATCGCATTGGGCTTGAGACGGTCGATGCCCTCGCCGGCCGGGGTCTTCGCCCCGACGTCCGGTTCAACTGTTGCAGCCAACGGGTCTCTCCTTCGTACCGCCTCGGGAAACGGGCGGCATCGTAGGGGAACTATGGTCCCGCGGCAAGACCTTTTTTCACAGACTGGGGGCGATAGTGTTCGATCGATGCCAGCCCTGCGCGTGCTCGTCGTGGTTCACAACGAGGGCGCCGGCCTCGGCGTCTTCGCCTCCGAGCTCCACCGCGCGGGCGCCGAGGAGGTCCACTGGCACGCGCCTTCGGGCGCCCCACCCCCGCTCCCGAGCGCGTCGATCGACGCCGCGATCGTCCTCGGCGGCACCATGCAGGTCGACCAGGACGGCGAGCACCCGTGGCTCGCGACCGAGCGGGCGCTCGTCGGGGAGCTGGTCGCGCGCGGCACGCCGGTGCTCGGCGTGTGCCTCGGTGCGCAGCTCCTCGCGCAGATCGCCGGCGGCGCGGCCGTGCCCGCAGCGGCGGTCGAGATCGGCTGGAGCACCCCGGAACGCCTGCCCGGATGGGAGACGGAATCCGTTGCTCGGCGCGCTCGATCCCACCCCGGTCTTCCAGTGCCACAGCTATGCGTGCGTACTGCCGCAAGCGACGCCGGCGCTCGCTCGGACGCCCTTCAGCACCCAGGCGTTCCGCGCCGGCCCGGCCGCCTGGGGCGTGCAGTGGCACCCCGAGGTCGCGCCCGCGCAGTTGCGCGACTGGATCGGCGCCGGGATCGTTGGGTCCATGGCACCTGGCGTCGACGAGCCGGCGTTGCTCGCGGAGTCCGAGCGGAGGCTGCCGGCCTCCAACGAGCAGGGGCGTCTGCTGTGCCGGCGGTTCCTGGCGGTCGGACGCGGTGACCACAGGGAGGCGCGTTGACTCCCGAGCGTCGGTATGTATGGTCTGTTCCTCGTACCCTTTTCTCTGGCAAGGTCGCAGGAGTGACGACATGAACGACCACGTCGACTTCGGCTTCGTCGCGTCGGCGGCGGATGCGCCGGGCACGTCGGATGCCGCGCTGTACCGCACGCTGCTCGAGGACGTCGAGTTCCACGCCGATCTCGGCTACTCGACCGCGTGGCTCATCGAGCACCACTTCAGCGACTACTTCCCGACGCCGAGCCCGCTGCTGCTTGCGTCGCACCTCGCGGCCCGCTTCCCCGAGCTGGCGCTCGGCACCTGCGTCCTGGTGACCCCGTGGCACGAGCCGCTGCGCCTCGCCGGTGAGATCGCGATGCTCAGCCTCCTCACCGAGCAGCCGCTCCACCTCGGCCTCGGGCGCGGCACGGCGAAGTACGAGTACGACGCGTTCGGCATCGAGATGGGCGAGGGCCGCGAGCGCTTCCGCGAGGTCCAGGACATCCTGCGCCTGGCGCTGACGGGCGAGCCGTTCTCCTATGACGGCGAGCACGTGCAGGTGCCGCGCGAGGTGCGGGTGCGCCCGACGGTCGCGGGTGTCAGCACCGACCGCATCCACCTCTACGGCGCGATCGGCAGCCCCGCGAGCGCCTCGGTCATGGCGACCCTGGGCCTCCCCCCGATCTGCACGACCATCGGCGACTTCGAGACCCAGAAGCGGATCCTGCGCACGTGGGAGTCCTCGTCGGTGCGGCCCGAGACGCCCGCCGGCGAGCTGCGCCCGATCATGATCAACTGCATCGTCGCCGACACCGACGAGGAGGCGATCGCGCAGGCGCAGACGTACATCCCGCACTTCATGCAGGCGCAGATCGACCACTACATGCCGGACGAGACCAACTGGGAGGAGCTCCCGGACTACCGCGCCTGGAAGGGCCAGTTCGAGGGCATGCGCTCCAAGACGGACCCCGCGAACATCCCGGCGTGGGCCGAGTACCAGCTCGTCGGCGCGCCGGACACCGTCGCCGCGCGCGTGCAGGACTACGTCGACGCGGGGTTCGACCACCTGTTCGTGCACACCGCCACGCCGGGCACCCCGCACGAGGTCCGCCGCGACTGGGCGCGTCGCTTCGCGCTCGAGGTCGCTCCCCGATTCTCCACGCGCTTCGGCGCGCTGGCCCGCTGACCCGACCCACCGACGAGGAGAGCGCATGCCAGACCAGTCGTTCGCGCACCCGCGCGCCGGCGAGCTCCATCCGCAGGCGGCCGCGCTGCTGGCACAGGCCGCGCAGTCGACCCGGCCCAACGCGCACCTGCTGCCGGTCGCCGAGGCGCGCGCGAACTTCGAGTCGGACTTCGCCGGCCTCGGGCCCCTCGACGACGTCGCGGAGATCCGCGATCTGGAGCTCGCCGTCGGCGGCACGCAGCTGCCCGCGCGGCTGTACCGGCCCAGTGACGCCGTGGACCTGCCGGTCGTCGTGTACTTCCACGGCGGCGGCTGGCTGCTGGGCAGCGTCGACAGCCACGACGCCGTCGGGCGCGCGCTGGCCGCCGCCAGCGGCGCCGCGATCGTGAGCGTCGGGTACCGGCGCGGCCCCGAGGAGCGCTTCCCGACGGCCGCAGAGGACTGCTACGCGGCGACGCTGGCCGTCGTCGAGCGCGCGTCCGAGCTGGGCATCGACGGGACGCGCCTGGCGGTCGCCGGCGACAGCGCGGGCGGCAACCTCGCCGCTGCCGTCGCGATCATGGCCCGGGACCGCGGCCGGCCGGACCTCGCGTTCCAGCTGCTCGTCTACCCGGTCACCACGACCGACCTCGACGTCGGCTTCGACATGGCCTACGAGGGCTTCTTCCTGTACCGCGAAGAGCTGCAGTGGCACCAGGACAACTACCTCGCGTCGCCCGACCAGCGTGACGATCCGCTCGTGTCACCGCTCGGGCACGCCGACCTCGTCGGCCTGCCGCCCGCGATGGTCGTCACGGCTGGGTGCGATCCGCTGCACGCCCAGGGCGAGCTGTACGCGCAGGCGCTCGACCGGGCCGCCGTGCCCACCCAGCACCGTCATTGGTCAGGCGCCGTCCACGGCTTCTTCCAGCTGCCGATGCTGTTCGACGACGGCCAGGAGGCGATCGCCGCAGCCGGCGACGCGCTGCGGGCCGCGCTGGCCGGCCGATGAGCGGCGTCGCGCTCGTGACCGGCGGCGCCGGGGGCATCTGCCAGGCCACTGCGCTGCGCCTCGTGCGCTCCGGGTACACGGTGCTGGCGGGCGACCTCGCCGCCGCCGACCTGCCGGGCGCCGAGGGCCCGGGCATCTCCGCCCGCGAGCTCGATGTCTGCAGCCCGGAGAGCGTCGCCGCCTACGTCGAGGCCGGGGCCGCGCTCGGCGACATCCGGGCGGTCGTCAACTGCGCGGGCATCGTGCGCTTCACGCCGCTGGACGACTTCGACGACGCCGAGGCCTCGCGCGTCTGGGAGGTCAACGTCGCGGGCGCCGCGCGGGTCAGCGCCGCTGCGGCGCCGCACATGACCGAAGGTTCGGCGATCGTGAACCTGTCGAGCGTCACCGGCGCGATCGGCCGCCTGACCGGCGCCTCGATGTACGGCGCGAGCAAGGCGGGCGTCGACGCGATGACCCGCTACCTGGCCTGCGAGCTCGCGCCACGCGGCATCCGCGTCAACGCGCTCGCCCCCGGCTACATCCGCGTGCCCATGAGCCCCTCGATGCAGGCCGTCTCCGGCGGCGACGACGAGGTCGTCAAGCAGGTGCCGCTCGGGCGCCTGGGCGAGCCGGGCGAGATGGCGGAGGTCATCGAGTTCCTGCTCTCCGCGCGTGCCTCGTACATCACCGGGACCACGCTGTACGCCGACGGCGGGGTCGTCGCGCGATGACGTTCCCGCCCGGCGCGCACGTCATCACCGGCGGCGCCGGGTCGCTCGGCACCGCGATCGCCGAGGAGCTCGCGCGCCGCGGCGCCCAGCACATCGTCGTCTGCGACCTCGACGGCGACCGCGCGACGGCGCTCGCCGACCGCCTCGGCGGCACCGGGATCGCAATGGACGCCTCCGACCCCGACTCGATCGACCGAACGGTCGAGCGGATCGGCGGACTCGGGCTCCCGGTCGCCGGGATCGTCCACGCCGCGGGCGTCTTCGGCCCGTCCTCGTTCCCCGACATCCCGTGGGCGGAGTGGCAGCAGGCGCTGTCGGTGCACGTCGCCGGCGCCTACCGGCTCACGACGGGCTGCCTGGACGCGCTGGGGCCCGGCTCGTCGATCGTCCACATCACGTCCGTCGAGGCGTTCCACGTGCTGAGCACGAGCGGCGCGACGAGCGCGCAGTACGCCGCCTCCAAGGGCGGACTGCAGATGCTCACACGCTCGCTGGCCGCCGACCTCGGGCCGCGGGGCACGCGCGTGAACGCGGTCGCCCCCGGCTACGTGCTGACGCCGATGAATGAGGCAGTCTTCGCAGATCCCGAACGGCGTGCCCTCATCGAGGACCGGATCCCGCTCGGCTGGCGGCTGGGCACGCCGGCGGAGATCGCCGGGCCGGTGTGCTTCCTGCTCTCCGAGGACGCCGCCTACGTGACCGGGCAGACCCTCGCGGTCGACGGGGGCCTGACGCTCGGCACGCTGCGGAGGATCGCGTGAGTGACCTCGCGGGCCTGCCGGGCGTCGTCGCGCACTGGGCGCCGGCCGGGCGCGCCGTGCGACCCGGGACCTGGCAGGAGCAGGCCGTCCCGACGGCGGACGCGATCGACGCGGCGCTCGCCGACGGCCGCCGTGACGACGCCGCGGCCCTGGCGCGTCATCTCGTCGTGGAGGCGCAGGAGATCCACGACCTGTGGTCGGACTGGGCGCGGGAGATCTCGCTCTTCCTCGGCGCCGAGCCCGATGCGGTCGCAGCCGAGCGCGCGGAGCGCGAGTGGTTGGAGTTCGCGGCCGCGACGGAGGTCTTCGCCCGCGAATGCGAGGACGACCGGGTCCCGCAGGCGGGCGTCGAGGGCCTGCTCGACGTCTGGCGCGCGGCCCACGACCGCCACCTGCGGGTGGTCGCCGACCTCGTCGACACCGCCGTCCGCGAGCGCGGCGAGGAGTCCCTCGGCGACCTCTGGCGGCACCTGCAGCGCGACGGCATCCGCGCCTACGCGCGCTACGACACCGCGGTGACCCCGTGGCCGGAGTCCTTCGCGCTGCTGGTGCAGATCGCGATCGAAGGCATGCACGGCCATCCCGGCGGCCCGTCGCGACGAGGCGAGATCGCCGTCGAGGAGACCGACGAGCGGGTGTCGATGACGTTCGCGCCGTGCGGCTCGGGCGGCCGGGTCCTCGCGGAGGGCGAGCACGGCGTGATGACGACGCGGCAGGACTTCGCGTGGAACGAGCTGGGCGTGTGTCACTACTGCATCCACTGCTGCGTGCTGCAGCAGCTCGAGCCGATCGACCGCCTCGGCCACCCCGCCCGCGTCATCGATCCGCCACTGCATCCCGGCGACAGCTGCACGTGGACCGTCTACCGCGATCCGTCGCAGGTGCCCGACGAGGCGTATCTGCGCGTCGGACGCACGCCGCCGGGGGCGGCGCCGTGAGCGACGCGCGCGAGGCGCTGCGTGCGCTCGGCGCCGACCGCCTGCGCATCGAGCTGCCCGACGTCAACGGATCGCTGCGCGGCAAGGTCGTCCCCGCGGAGAAGCTGGCGGGCGGCGGTGGCGCCGCCTTCTCGGACGTCATCTACTGCCTCACGAGCGCGGACGAGGTCTTCGAGAACCCGGCGTTCACCTCCAACGACACCGGCTGGGGGGACATCCTGGCGGTGCCCGACTGGTCGACGCTGCGCCCGGTGCCGTGGGAGCGCGGTCTCGCGGCCGTCGTCTGCGACGCGACCACGAAGGCCGGCGAGCCGCTCGGCGTCGACCCGCGGGGCGCGCTGCGGCGGGCGTGCGAGCGCCTCGCGGCCGCGGGCCTGGAGGCGCGGTGTGGCGTCGAGTACGAGATCTTCCTGTTCCGCGACGACGAGGACGGCCGCGCGCTCCGCGAGGGCCGCCCGCGCGATCTGCGCCCGGCGTCGCGGGTCCCGCAGGCGTACAGCCTCATGCGGTGGCCCGACCTCGCCGACTTCGCGGAGGCGCTGCACCGCGAGCTCGGGACCTACGGCGTCGGGATCGAGGCGATGTCCACCGAGCTCGGCCACGGGATGTTCGAGGTCGCGATCGCCCCGCTCGCGCCGCTGGAGGCCGCGGACGCCGCAGCGCGCTTCAAGCTCGGCTGCAAGGAGCTCGCCCGCCGGCACGGGCTCATCGCGACCTTCATGGCCAAGTGGGACATGAACCAGTCGGGCTCCTCCGGCCACGTGCATCTGTCGCTGCAGCGCGACGGGCGCAACCTGATGTGGGACGGCCAGGCAGGTCTCTCCGCCGACGGCCGGGCGGCGCTCGGCGGCCTGGCCGCGACGGCGGTCGAGACGTCCGCGTTCATGAGCCCGTTCCCCAACTCCTACCGCCGCTACGACCCGGAGATGTGGACGCCGGTGAACGTGACGTGGGGCCACGACAACCGCAACGCGTGCCTGCGGATCATCTCGCTCACGGAGCGCGCGACGCGCGTCGAGCACCGCCGGCCCGGCGCGGACCTGCATCCCTACGCCAGCATCGCCGCGTGCCTGGACGGCTGCCTGCACGGCATCGCCGAGGGGCTCGCGCCGCCCGCCGAGGCGCCCGGTCGCGCCGCGAACGCGCCCGCCGCCGAGCTGTTCCCCGAGACCCTGCTGGAGGCAGCCGCCGCGCTGGAGCAATCGGCGCTCGCACGGACGTGGTACGGAGACCTGTTCGTGGACCACTACGCGCTGTCACGTCACGCCGAGCAGCGCGAGTGGGAGCGGGCTCGCGGCGTCGGCATGCTGTCGCAGGACGCACAGGTGCCCGACTGGGAGGCCTGCCGCTACCTGGAGGTGCTCTGATCCTTCGAGCGCGAGCGACGGCGGGACCGGACCGGACCCTGGGCGAACTCGCGCAGCGCGCCGCGGGTGCCCTCGATATGGGCGACCATCGCCCGCTCGGCGCGCACCGCGTCCTGCTGGAGGATCGCGTCGAAGATCTCGTCGTGGTGCTCGTTGGCGCTGGGATGCAGCTTCGTGAAGATCGCGCCGACGGGGAGGAACATCGCCGCGCGGCCGTCCTCCACGGAGTCGAGGAGCATGTCGTTGCCGGTGGCGCGCGCGATCAGCCGGTGGAACTCCGAGTCGGCGGCGAAGAAGCGCGACGGCGGCATGGTGTCGCTCTCGGCGTAGCCGGCGATCTCGACGAACGCCGCCATCCGGAAGAGGGCCTCGCGCAGCGCGTCGAGGTCGGCGTCGGTGCGACGGGTCGCGGCGAGCCGGGCGCACGCGCTCTCGACGGCGATGCGGTAGTCGATGATGCGCTCGATCTCGTCCAGGCGCTCGCGCACCCGCGCGCGGGCGTCCTCCGCCAGGACGTCGGGCTGCACCACGATCGGTCCACCACCCCGACCACGGCGGATCTCGATGAGGCCGTCGTCCTGCAGGACGCGGAGGGCCTCGCGGACCGTCGTGCGCGAGACGCCCAGCTGGCTGGCCAGCTCGCGCTCGGCCGGGAGTCGCTCACCTGGGAGGTACCGTCCGGTGCCGATCGCACGGCGGATCTGATCGACCACGAGCTCGTGGCTGGTCGGCGCGCGAAGGGTCTGCAGACTGGTCCGCTGCGATGACATCGGACGGCGAACGTAACAGAGCATCCACCTCGGGAGGCCACATGGCGCAGGGACGACCTTCGGCGCTGTGGGAGGCGCTCACGCTCGAGGAGATCGGGGCGGCAGCGGCCGGCGGCGCGGTCGCCGTGCTGCCCGTCGGGGCGACCGAGCAGCACGGCCCCCACCTGGCGACCGGGACCGACACGCGGTCAGCCGCGGCGGTGGCGCTGGAGGCGGCGCGCAGGACCGGCGACGTGGTCCTCCCCGCCCTTCCCTATGGATGCTCGCTCGGGCACGGAGACGCGTGGCCGGGGACGATCTCCCTGCACCCGATGACGCTCACGGCGGTCGTGCTGGAGATCGGCCGGTGGGTGCGCGCCTCGGGCTTCCGCAGGCTCGTGATGGTCAACGGCCACGCGACGAACGGACCACCGTGCCAGAGCGCGCTGCTGCAGCTGCGCCACGAGGTGCCGGACCTGCGGATGCGCTTCGTGAGCCTGTTCGACCTCAGCGACGCGATCGCGGAGCGCTACGCCCGCGATGCCCCCGACTTCCACGCCAACGAGGGCGAGACGTCGATCCTGCTGCACGTCGACCCGGACATGGTGCGTCCCGGCCGCGCGATCGACGAGCCGGACCGCACCGTCGGCCGGGTGCTGCAGTACCCGATGCCGGTCGTCACCAGCTCCGGCGTCGTCGGCGCCCCGACGACCGCGACTGCCGCTGCAGGCGCCGAGTTGTTCAGCGCGCTCGTCGATGCGCTGGCCGACCTGCTCACGCGCGTGCGCGCGGAGCGCGACCCGGAGCTCTAGCGTCTGGCGCCGGACGTGGGCCATGAGGGACACTTCGGTCCCGCAGTGCACGAGAGAGGACTCCGCATGCAGCTTGGAATGGTCGGCCTGGGACGGATGGGCGCCAACATGGTGCGGCGGCTGGAGAAGGCCGGGCACGACTGCGTCGTGTTCGATCGCCACCCCGAGAGCGTCAAGGCGCTCGTCGACGACGGCTCGACCGGCTCCTCCTCGCTGGAGGACTTCGTGGCCAAGCTCGACACGCCCCGTGCGATCTGGCTCATGATCCCGGCCGGGGTCGTCGACGCCACGCTCGACGAGCTGCTCCCGCTGCTCGACGCCGACGACGTCGTGATCGACGGCGGCAACTCCTACTACCAGGACGACCTGCGGCGCTCGAAGCGGCTCACCGAGCTGGGGATGCACTACGTGGACTGCGGCACGAGCGGCGGCGTGTGGGGCCGCGAGCGCGGCTACTCCTGCATGGTCGGCGGTGACGACACGGCGGTCGGACGCCTGGAGCCGATCTTCGCGTCGCTGGCCTCAGGGGTCGACGCGGCGTCCCGCACGCCGGGCCGCACGGGGGACCTCGCGCCGGGCGAAGCGGGGTGGCTGCACTGCGGGCCGTCCGGCGCCGGACACTTCGTGAAGATGGTCCACAACGGCATCGAGTACGGGATCATGGCCGCCTACGCCGAGGGCCTGAACATCCTCAAGAAGGCGGACGTCGGCAAGCACCAGGCCGAGATCGACGCCGAGACGACGCCGCTCGCGCATCCGGAGAACTACCTCTACGAGTTCGACCTCGCCGCCGTGTCGGAGGTCTGGCGCCGTGGCAGCGTCATCGCCTCCTGGCTGCTGGACCTCGCAGCGCAGGCCCTCGCTGCCTCGCCCGATCTCGACGACTACGCGGGTCGCGTCTCGGACTCCGGCGAGGGCCGCTGGACGGCGCTCGCGGCGATCGAGGAGGGCGTCCCGGCGCCGGTGCTGACCACGGCGCTGTACTCGCGCTTCGCGTCCCGCGACCTCGACCTGTTCGCGAACAAGGCGATGTCGGCGATGCGCGCGGCGTTCGGCGGACACGCCGAGAAGCCTGCGACGGGGGCATGAGCCAGACCGCCGACGTCCTCGTGATCTTCGGGATCACGGGCGACCTGGCGAAGGTCATGACGTTCCGGTCGCTGTACCGCCTCGAACGTCGCGGGCTCCTGCACTGCCCGATCGTCGGCGTGGCGAGCAGCGACTGGACCGTCGACCAGCTGCGCGCGCACGCCGAGACGTGCATCAAGGACACCGGCGAGGAGCTCGACCAGGAGGTCTTCTCCCGGTTCGCCGAGCGCCTGTCCTACGTGTCGGGCGACTTCAAGGACGCCGCGACCTACGAGCGCGTCCGCGACGCGATCGGCGACGCCCGGACGCCGGTGTTCTACCTCGAGATCCCACCGTTCCTGTTCGGCCCGGTCATCGGCTCGCTGGCCGACGCGGGGCTGACGAAGAACGCCCGCGTCGTGGTCGAGAAGCCCTTCGGGCGCGACCTGGCGTCCGCACGCGCGCTCAACGCCGAGATCCACCGCCACATCGACGAGTCCCAGCTGCTGCGGATCGACCACTTCCTGGGCAAGATGGGTCTCGACGAGGTGCTGTACCTGCGGTTCGCCAACACGATGCTCGAGCCGGTCTGGAACCGGCTGCACGTCGCGAGCGTCCAGATCACGATGGCCGAGAACTTCGGGGTCGAGACCCGCGGCGGGTTCTACGACCCGGTCGGTGCGCTGCGCGACGTCGTGGTCAACCACCTCATGCAGGTGCTGGCCGCCACCGCGATGGAGCCGCCCGCGGGCGGCGATCCCGAGACGCTGAAGGACGGGATCCACACGGTGTTCCGCTCCATGCCCGACGCGGACCCGGCGCACTACGTCCGCGGTCAGTACACGGGCTACCTCGGGACGCCGGGCGTTGCCGAGGCCTCGACGACGGAGACCTACACGGCGCTGCGCCTCCGGATCGACAACTGGCGCTGGTACGGCGTCCCGTTCTTCATCCGCGCCGGCAAGCACCTGCCGATCCGCGAGACCGAGGTGCGCCTCGTGTTCAAGCACGCGCCTCGTCTCGGGTTCTTCCCGAGCAGCCACACACCGCCTCCGAACCAGCTCGTGATGCGCTTCGACCCGGGGACCGGCGTGCGCCTGATCCTCGACGCGCGGCGCGCCCGGCGCACCGAGCCCGAGGCGATCACGCTGGACATGGAGTTCGCCCAGGAGGGCGGCGAGGGCGCGACGCCGTACGAGGTCCTGCTCGAGGCAGCGATGGCCGGCAACACGCTGCGCTTCGCGCGCCAGGACGGCGTGGAGGAGGCGTGGCGGATCCTGGAGCCGCTCCTCGACGCGCCACCACGCGTCCACCCCTACGCGCCGGGAACGTGGGGCCCGAAGGAGGCCGACACGATCGTCGCCGGCCACGGGCAGTGGTACGGGCCGTGGACGACGTAGACGACACGACCAGCGCGGCAGCGCTCTCGCCGTTCCCCCCGATCGCCGACTACGCGTTCCTGTCGGACTGCCACACGGGGGCCCTCGTGGCGCCCGACGGCTCGATCGACTGGCTGTGCGTCCCGCGCTTCGACTCGCCGAGCGTGTTCGGCAGCCTGCTCGACCGGGAGGCGGGCAGCTTCCGGTTCGGCCCCTTCGGCGTCCAGGTCCCGGTCTCCCGCCACCACGAGCCGGGCACGAACACCGTCGTCACGACCTGGAACACGCAGAGCGGCTGGGCCGTCGTGCGCGACGCCCTCGTCATCGGCCCGCGGCGACGCGACGACGTCGTCACACCACACACCCGTCCTCCGACGGACGAGGACGCCGACCACCTCCTCGTCCGCACCGTCCACTGCATCGACGGTCACGTGGAGATGGAGCTCGTCTGCGAGCCCGCCTTCGACTACGGCCGCACGCCGGCGGACTGGGAGTTCTCCGACGAGGAGCGCCACAGCGTCGACGCGACCGGCGCCGGGCTGACCGTGCGGCTGAAGACCGACCTCGTGGCCGGCATCGAGGGCGGCCGCGTCCGCGCGCGGCACGTGCTCGAGAAGGGCGAGGGGTGCTTCTGCGCGCTGGGCTGGAACGCCGACCTGGCCGTCCCTGACGACCTCGACGACGCGGTCGCGCGGATGGAGCGCACGACGCAGTTCTGGCGCCGCTGGCTGGCGAGCACGCGCTTCCCCGACCATCCGTGGCGCACCGCGATCCAGCGCTCGGCGCTCACGATCAAGGGGCTCACGTACATGCCGACGGGCGCGACGGTCGCCGCGCTCACGACGTCGCTTCCCGAGACACCCGGCGGCGAGCGCAACTGGGACTACCGCTACACGTGGATGCGCGACTCGAGCTTCACGCTGCGCACGCTGCATCTCCTCGGCCTGGACTGGGAGGCGGAGGAGTTCATGCAGTTCATCGCCGACCTGGAGCCCAACGACGATGGCAGCCTGCAGATCATGTACGGGATCGACGGGCGGCGCGACCTGACCGAGGAGACCCACGACGACCTCTTCGGCTACGGCGGCGCGCGACCGGTCCGCACCGGCAACGGGGCGTTCTCCCAGCAGCAGAACGACGTCTACGGCGCGGTCCTCGATGCGATCCTGCTCCACACAACCCACAGCGAGCGGCTCCCGCGACGCGTGTGGCCGATCGTGCACTCGCAGGCGGAGCGCGCGACCGCGGTCTGGCGCGAGCCCGACCAGGGCATCTGGGAGGCGCGCGGCGAGCCACGCCACTACGTCTCCTCCAAGCTCATGTGCTGGGTGGCGATGGACCGGGCGGCCAAGCTCGCCGGGATCCGCGGCGACCCCGTTCAGCAGAAGACATGGGCCGCGACGGCGGACGAGATCCGCGCCGACATCATGGCCCACGGGGTCAGTGACCGGCACGTCCTGCGCCAGCACTACGAGACCGACTCCCTCGACGCCTCGACGCTGCTCGCAGCGATCTTCGGCTTCCTCCCCGGAGGGGACGCGACGCTGCGCGCGACCGTGCTCGCGATCGCCGACGAGCTGACCGACGACGGCTTCGTCCTGCGCTACCGCACCGATGAGACCGACGACGGCCTGTCCGGCCGCGAGGGGACGTTCCTCATCTGCTCCTTCTGGCTCGTGTCGGCGCTGGCCCGCATCGGCGAGGTGCAGCGGGCGCGCGACCTCATGGAGCGCCTGCTGCGCGTCGGCTCGCCGCTCGGCCTGTTCGCCGAGGAGTTCGACGCCCACACGGCCCGGCACCTGGGCAACTTCCCCCAGGCCTTCTCGCACCTGGCGCTCGTCGACGCCGCGATGCGCCTCATCCTGCGCGAGCGCCTCGACGAGCTCGGCGGCGGGCCGATCGGATAGCCGCGCCTCCCGCGGGTAGCACCGCGGGATGGCGCTCGAGATCACGCTCTACACCGACCCTGCCTGCCCGTTCGCGTTCTCGGCCGAGCCGGTCCGCCAGCGACTGCGCTGGCACTATGGCGACGGGTTGACGTGGCGCCCGCGCATGATCGTTCTGACGCACGAGCCGCGCGAGGCGGAGAAGCTCGCCCAGGGAGCGCCGGGACTGCAGCGGCGCCACGGGATGCCGATCCATCCGGAGCCCTATCCGCGGCCGGCGTCGTCGGAGCCCGCCTGTCGCGCCGTCGTCGCCGCGCGGCTGCACGCGCCGACGTCCGAGGCGGCGCTGCTGCGCCGGCTGCGTGTGCACACGATGCTCGGCGGCCTGCTCGACGACCCGGCGCTCATCGCGGCGGCAGCGTCGGACGCAGGCATCGCACCGGCTGAGCTCAGCGCGTGGTGCGAGGACGACGACGTGGAGGACGCCCTGCACGCGGACATCCGCGCCGCCCGCTCCCCCTGCTCCGCCGCACGCGCGCTGGACCACAAGCTCAGCGGGCCGCCCGAGGAGCGGCGCTACAGCGCCCCCAGCTACGAGATCCGCCGCGAGGACGGCGCGAGCTTCGTCGTCGCCGGCTTCAACCCCATCGAGACCTACGAGACGGCGATCGCCAACCTCGACCCCGAGCTGCCGCGCCGCCCGTCGCCGGAGTCGGTCAGCGAGATCCTGGCCTGGGCCGACGAGCCACTGGCCACGGCCGAGATCGCGCTCATCGCGCGCATGGACATCGAGGAGGCGCGTACCGCGCTCGCCGCCGTCGCCCAACCGCAGCCGGCGGGCGCCGACTGCTACTGGGCGGCGGGCTAGCTGTTCTGCTCACGGACCTGCTGAACGGGTTCTCGTTGTGAGATAGGGAGTTGTCCGGTCTCCCGTCGAGGCTGAGAGGTGCGACCCAACTCGGCCTTTCAGAGGAGACCGGACATGTCAGACCGTAGGTGCAGGCTCGGACTGCGCGCGAGGATCGAGATCGCGCGAGCTGTCGGGGACGGTGCGTCGCAGCGTTCGGTCGCGCGGCGCTTTGCGGTGTCTCCGGCCACGGTCAACACGATCTGGCATCGCTGGCGTGTCGCGACGGCCGAGCAGCAGGCGTCGGGCGGGTGTTTGGAAGCGCGCCGCCCGGTCCCCAAGTCCTGTCCGTGGGCGCTGAGCGCCGAGGACGAGCAACGGATCCTGACCGCGCGGGAGAAGACCAACTGGGGGCCGATGCGCCTGACCGAGCTGACCGGCCGACACCGATCAACCAACTACAAGGTCCTGGCGCGTCACGGTGTCTCACGCCGCCGACGCACCCCCAGGCCCCAGACCACGCGGCGCTTTGAGTGGGCTGAGCCCGGTGCGCTGTTGCACATCGACGCGTTCTCGGTCGCGAAGTTCGACCGGCCCGGGCACTGGGCGACGGGGCAGCGCGCCGAGCAGCACCGCACCCGCAAGGCGGGCAAGAGCGTCGTGATCGGCGTCGAGGACGACCACAGCAGGTTGTTCTACGGGGAGCTGCACAGCAGCGAGAACGCCGTCAACGTCTCCGCCACGCTGCGTCGCGGCGCCGCGTGGATGCGCGAGCAGGGCTGCGGCCCGGCCCAGGCCGTCCTCTCAGACAACGCCAAGTGCTACACCGAAAGCCACGCCTTCGCCGCTGTCCTGGACGAGCTGGGCGTCCGGCACATCCGCTGCCCGCCCTACACCCCGCGCTGGAACGGCAAGCTGGAACGCTTCTGGCACACCCTGGACTGCGAATGGGCACACAGCCAAGTGTGGCCCTCAAGCACCCGCCGCGACCGCGCCCTGCAAAGCTTCATCCGCTACTACAACCGCAGGCGACCACACTCAGCCGCCGGCGGCCGACCGCCCATCACCCGCGTTCACCAAGACCGCGAGCACGACAGCTAGCCCGTCAGGCTGCCGCCGCCAGCAGCGCGGCGATCGCGCGTCGCCGCTCGGCGGGCGCCGCGCGGTCGAGGGTGAGGACGCCGTCGAGGTGGTCGATCTCGTGCTGAAGCAGCGACGCGCCGAAGCCCTCGGCATCCAGCAGCCGGCGCCTGCCGTCGAGGTCCTCGCCGGCGACGCGGACCGCGGCGGGGCGCTCGACGGAGACGATGATCGAGTTGAAGCTCAGGCAGCCCTCGTGGAACGTCGCGCGCTCATCGGACCAGCCGACGACGCGCGGGTTGACGAGCACGTCGGGGTCGTGCTCCGGGTCCGTCCTGAAGACGAAGACGCGGCGCATGACACCGACCTGCGTGGCGGCGAGCCCAGCGCCCTCGGCATCCCGGAGGAAGCGGCGCATCCGCTCGACCTGCGCGCGCAGGATGTCGTCCATCGCGTCGACCGGCAGGGCGACCTGGCGAAGCGCCGGGTCGCCCCACTGCCGGATCCAGGCGTCGGGCACGGACCTACGGACCGTGCACGCCGGCGTGGAGGTCCTCGGCGTAGGTCGTGTAGTCGTACACGGCGTTCGCAGTCGTCTTCACGCCCGAACCCATCTCGCGGACGATGGGCAGCCCGCCGAGCGCCCGGTCGAGCTCCTCGGGCGATGGGACCTCGATGACGCAGAGCACCGAGCGCTCGCCTGCGATCTTCCAGATGCCCTTGATCGCTCCGGCCTCGATGGCGCCGACCGCGGCGGTCGCCTCGCGACGCCAGGTATCGATGAGATCCGCGTTCGTGACGTTCGCGGGCTGGGTGACATCGAAGCGGACGAAGAACAGCACGCCTTTTCCTCCCTCGTGGACGGCGGAAGACTAACGCGGCCGCCTTGCGTCCACTTGCCCAAGTGGATACACATTGCGGGATGACACTGATCGCAACGAACCCGGCCACCGGCGATGAGCTCGGCCGCTACGACACCGCGACCCCTGCGGAGGTCGATGCGGCCATAGCGCGCGCCCACGACGCCTTCCTCGCCTGGCGCGACCGCCCGCTCGACGAGCGCGCCGCCCTCGTCCGCGGCCTCGCCGCGGCCCTGCGCGCCAACAAGGACGAGCTCGCCGCGCTCGCGACGGCCGAGATGGGCAAGATCCTCGGCGAGGCCGCCGGCGAGGTCGAGAAGTCCGCGTGGTTCTGCGAGTACTACGCCGAGCAGGCGGCCGAGCTGCTCGCGCCGCGTCGCATCGACGGCGACCAGCTCGAGAACTGGGTCGAGCAGGTGCCGCTCGGCCCGATCGTCGCGGTGATGCCGTGGAACTTCCCGTATGTGCAGGTGTTCCGCTTCGCCCCCGCCATGCTCGCCGCCGGCAACGTCGCGCTCCTCAAGCACGCGCCCAACGTCCCCGGTTGCGCGTTGCGCATCGCCGAGCTCTTCACGGAGACGGGCTTCCCCGACGGGGTGTTCCAGACCGTGCTCAGCGACGTCGACGCCGTGGAGCAGATGCTCGCCGACCCGCGGGTGCGCGGGGTGACGCTCACCGGCTCCGAGCGCGCGGGGTCGAGCGTCGCCGCGATCGCAGGGCGCGAGCTGAAGACGTCGGTGCTCGAGCTCGGCGGCTCGGACCCATTCGTCGTCCTCGAGGACGCGGACATCGAGCAGGCCGCAACCGCCGCGGTCGCGTCGCGCTTCACGAACGCCGGCCAGGCGTGCATCAACGCCAAGCGGCTCATCGTCGTCGAGCCGGTCGCCGACGCCTTCGAGCGCGCGGTCGTCGAGCGGACGGCCGCGCTGCGCGTCGGCGACCCCACCGACCCGGCCACGCAGATCGGCCCGCTGGCGCAGCCGCGCTTCGCCGAGGCGCTGCGCGCGCAGGTCGACGAGTCGGTGGCTGCGGGCGCGCAGCAGCACACCGGCGGATTCCGCGACGGCTCGTGGGTCGACCCGATCGTCCTCACCGGCGTCGACGCATCGATGCGCGTGTTCCGGGAGGAGACGTTCGGTCCCGTCGCCGCGATCGCGCGCGTCGCCGACGAGGAGGCCGCGATCGCGCTCGCCAACGACACCGACTACGGCCTGGGCGCGTCGGTCTGGACGGCCGACCACGACCGCGGGCGCCGCGTCGCCGGGCGGATCGAAGCGGGCATGGTCTTCGTGAACGCGATCGTCGTCTCCGACGCGCGGCTGCCGTTCGGCGGCATGAAGCGCAGCGGCTACGGACGCGAGCTGGGCCCGTGGGGCCTCCTGGAGTTCACCGAGGTCCGCTCCATCGCGGTCTCGGCCTAGGCGGGCACGACGGCCGGCTGCTCGGCGACGCAGCGGTTGCGCTGCGTCCCCAGCCCGGTGATCGTCCCCTCCATCACGTCGCCGGGCTGCAGGAACACCCCGCGGCTCGCGCCGTTGCCCGCGGGCGAGCCGGTGAGGAGGAGGTCGCCGGGGCGCAGCTCGGCGATCGTCGAGATGTGCTCGACGAGCCGCGCGACGCCGAACATCATGTCCGCCGTCGACTCGTCCTGCATGCGGCGCCCGTTCACCGACAGCTCGATGCGCAGGTCCATCGGGTCGCCCGTGTGGACCGCGGGGACGAGCAGCGGCCCGGTGGGCAGGAAGGTCGGGGAGTTCTTCGCCGCGAGCCAGTCGAAGCCGCCCGGGATGTCGGGCCGCCGCAGCGCGTCGCGCGACGTCACGTCGTTGCAGATCGTGTAGCCGGCGACGTGCTCCAGCGCGCGCTCGGCCGGGACGCGGCGCCCCGCGCGGCCGATGACCGCGGCCAGCTCGAGCTCCCAGTCCGGCTGCGTGTGTCCGGTCGGCAGGACCACGTCGTCGCCGGCCCCGACCATCGCGTGCACGCTGCCGGTGAAGACGAACGGAGCGCCGCCCGCCGCCCGCTCGTCGAGCGCCCTGCGCGCCTCGGCGCGCTCGGCGGGACTCCAGCCGTCGGAGGAGTCACCTCGACGCTCGGCGCCCTCCAGGAGCTCGAGCACGTGGGTCCGGTAGTTCGCGCCCGCCTGGAAGACCTGACCGACCTGGGTCACCGGTGGCAGCGCTCGCAGCTCGCCGAGGCGATGGGGCGCGTCGGCGCCGGCCAGCCGGTCGGCGAGCGCCTGGAGGCGTGGCAGCTCGGCGTCCCAGCGGTCGACCAGCTCGCGTACGGTGGTCCCGGCCGCCAGCGGGTGGACCGCGCCCTCACCGAGCAGGAGGCCCGCGAAGGGTCCCTGCCCGCTGTCGAAGGTGCCGAGCGCGAACCAGGTCATGACGCTGACCCTAATCCGTTGACGCCACTTTGCCAAGTGGATACAGTCGGCACAGCCCTTGAGAGGAGAGTCCGCCGTGCCCAACCGGCTCATCGCCCACCTCGCACACGTGGAGGTGCTCAGCCCGAAGCCAGAGGAGTCCCTGCGCTTCTACCGCGATGTCCTCGGCCTGGAGGAATCCGGCCGCGAGGGCAGCTCCGTCTACCTGCGCGGATGGGGCGAGTGGGATCACCACAGCCTCAAGCTCACCGAGTCCGACCAGCCCGGGCTCGCCCACATCGGCTGGCGCATGCTCAGTCCCGAGCACCTCGAGACCGCGGTGGCGAACATCGAGGCGGCGGGCGCCGGCATCGGCTGGCACGACGACTCGGTCGGTCACGGCCCCGCCTACCGCTACCACGGCCCGGGCGGGCAGGTGCACGAGCTGATCTGGGAGGTCGAGCGCTACGTCGCGCCCCCCGCGCTGCACTCGAGCTACCCCAACCGCCCGCAGGCCTTCCAGCCCCGCGGGATCTCCCCGCGCCAGATCGATCACGTCACGGTGCTGACCGCGAACCCGATGGGGGACGCGGAGTGGTACCGCGACACCGTGGGGTACCGGTTCATGGAGTACACCGTGCTGGACGACGCCGAGGTCCCCATCTTCGCGATGGTCACCAACTGCGAGAAGTCCCACGACCTCGGGCTCCTCGCCGACCATTCCGGGGTTCCCGGCCGTCTGCACCACGTCGCCTACTGGGTCGACTCACGCGACGAGCTGCTGCGCGCCGCCGACATCCTGATCGGCCACGGCACGCAGATCGAGTTCGGCCCCGGGCGCCACGGCATGGGTGAGCAGGACTACCTCTACGCGCGCGAGCCCGGCGGCGTGCGGATCGAGGTCAACACCGGCGGCTATCGCAACTACGTCCCCGACTGGGAGACGCTGCGCTGGACGCCGTCCCAGGGCTCCAACGTCTTCTACCGCAACATCCCGATGCCCGACTCGATGTTGGAAGGGACGCCACCGGTCGACCACGCGCCAGCCGAGGGCGCCGAGGCCAACCCCTGGGCCGCATCGAGCGTCCACTGATGGCGGCGGTGGAGCGGGCGCTCGTCGTCGGGGGCGGGATCGGGGGGCTGGGCGCCGCCACGGCGCTGGCCCAGCGCGGCATCGACGTCGAGATCGTCGAGATCAAGCCCGATGCGGAGGTCTACGGCGTCGGGATCAACCAGCCGGGCAACTCGCTGCGCGCACTGGAGGCGCTCGGCGTGCTCGACGAGGTGCTGGCCGTCGGCTACCAGTTCGACGGCTGGGACTTCCACGACGCCGAGGGGAACCTCGTCGTCGGCGTGGATACGATCCTGGGCGACGGGCGCATCCCCCACAACAACGGGCTCGCACGGCGTCAGCTGCACGAGATCCTCCTCGGTGCAGCCGACCGCGCGGGCGTCGAGATCTCCTACGCCACGACGGTCACCGAGTTGCGCACGGAGGGCGACGTCGCGCAGGTCGAGCTGAGCGACGGTCGCGAGGGCACGTACGACCTCGTCGCCGGCTTCGACGGGATCCGCTCCCCCACGCGCGAGCGGCTGTTCGGCGAGGAGGCGCGGTCGAAGTACGCGGGGTACGTCATCTGGCGCGTCACGATCCCGCGCCCGCCGCAGGTCACGCGCGGCGCGATCTACCAGTCGGTCGGCGTGAAGGCGGGCTATATCCCGCTGTCGGAGGACTCGATGTACCTCTTCAACGTCACGCCGGAGCCCAAGGGGGTGCGCGTCGAGGGCGACGAGGCGGTCGAGGCGCTGCGCGAGCGGCTGGAGAGCTTCGGCGGCATCGTCGGCGACATCCGCGACGGGCTGAAGCCGGGCGACGACGTCGTGTACAGCCCGCTGCACGAGGTCATGCTCCCGCTGCCGTGGTACTCGGGGCGCGTCGTCGTCGGCGGCGACGCGGTGCACGCGTGCGCGCCGCATCTCACGCAGGGCGCCGCGATGGCGCTGGAGGACGGCGTCGTGCTGGCCGACGAGATCGACGGCGCCGACGACGTCGAGGCGGCGCTGCGCAGGTTCGGCGAGCGCCGCTTCCCGCGCGCAAAGCTCGTGCAGGACGCGTCGCACGCGATCCTCGCAGCCGAGATGTCGATCACCGCGGAGACGCTGCCGTTCGCCCTGGACGGGATGCGCGAGCACCTGCCGGAGAACATGGCGGGGATCGAGGGCGTGCTGGCCCAGCCCGCCTGAGTGCACTAACCCAGGAGGGCTTCTGTGCCGGGCGCCACCGCGGCCAGCGTGATGCGCAGCCTGTGCAGCTCGTAACCGGGATCCAGCGCGGCGAGGATGAGCTTCGCGGTGTGGCCGTAGTGCTCTGCCAGGCGCCCGGCGGCGAGATCGGCGTCGCCGGCCTTCGCCGCCTCCACGAGCCCACGGTGCTCCTCGCCGCGCAGGTTCCACTCGCGGGCGTTCAGCGTGGACTGCGCAAGGCGGTAGCGCTCGGCATGGTCGAAGCCCTGCGCGACGAGCTCGACCACCCGCTCGCCCGCTGCGGAGACCAGCTTGGCGTGAAACGCGCGGTGCGGTGCTCGCAGTCCGCGCCAATCGCGCTCGCCCATGTAGTGCTCCATCTGGGCCATGAGGCCCTCGAGCTCGGCGACGTCCGGCGACTGGAGCTCCGGCACCGTGACGCGCAGCGCGACGACCTCGAGCGCGATGCGGCCCACGTACAGGGACTCCGCGTCGTCGGCCGAGAGCTCGGCGACGCGCACGCGCCGGTTCGGCTCGGCGATGACCAGGCCCTCGCGCTGCAGGAGGCGCAGCGCCTCCCGGATCGGGGTGCGGCCCGCCCCGAGCGACTCGCCGAGCGCGACCTGCGTCGTCACCTCGCCCGCCGCCATGTCGCCGCTCAGGATCGCCTCGCGCAGGCGCGCGTGGATGTGAGCGACGTTCTGACCGTCCCTCGAGACCACCCGGTTGCGTGCGGCAGGCATCGACGCTCAGGCTAACCACTGCACCGGATCGGTCAGGTGGATCCAGATGGCTGACACGACACATGCTTGATATGACTGTCCGACGATGCCCGACGTCGCCACTCCGTCCCACATCTCAGATCTCGACATGTTCGCGCTCGAGCCGGTGCGCGACCCGCAGACGTTCGACGCCCAGCTGCGCGAGCAGGCCCCCGCGGTCTACCTCGAGCGCTACGACATCTGGGTGACGGGCCGCCACGAGCACGTCTACGAGGCCGCACGTGACTGGGAGACATTCTCCTCCACGTCGCGCCCGTTCCACGACCCGAACTCGATCCGTCCCGAGATCCTCCTCACCGACGACCCGCCCGCCCATCCGCGCGTGCGCGCCGTCATCCAGCGTGCGATCTCGCCGGCGGTCATCAAGCGGATGCGCGAAGATTTCGTGCGCGAGGCCGACGCGCATGTCGACCGTCTGCTCGCCGGAGCGTCCGGCCCCGTCGTGGAGCTCGACGGGCGCCACGACATCGCCTCGCCGTTCGTCCTGCGGGTCTTCCCCGACGCGATCGGGCTGCCCGAGGAGGGCCGCGAGCACCTCGTGCGCTTCGGCGACGCGGCCTTCAACACGTTCGGCCCACCCAACGAGATCTTCCACGAGGGCCTGCGCAAGGGCGCGGAGGCCCTCGAGTGGGTGGAGGTCAACTGCAAGCCGGAGGTCATGCGGCCCGGCGGCATGGGCGCGACGATCTACGCGGCGGCGGAGACCGGCGAGATCGGCTGGGACGAGGCGGAGCTGCTCGTCAAGACGCTGTTCTCGGCCGGCTCGGACACCACGATCTTCGGCATCGGCAACCTGCTGCAGGCATTCGCGCGCTTCCCCGACCAGTGGGACCTGCTGCGCGCCGACCCGAGCCGCGCGCGGGCCGCCTTCGAGGAGATGCTGCGCTACGACTGCCCCGCCCGCTACGGCGGCCGGATCACGACGCGCGCGGTGGACCTCGACGGCGTCGAGGTCCCCGCGGGCGCGCGGCTGCTGCTGCTCTGGCTCGCGGCCGGACGCGACCCGCGGCGCTGGGAGGACCCGGAGCGCTACGACATCTCGCGCAAGCTGACCGGGCACATCGGGCTGGGCTTCGGCATCCACGCCTGCGTCGGACAGGCCCTCGCGCGTATGGAGGGCGAGACCCTCTTCGCCGCACTCGCCCGCCGCGTCGAGCGGATCGAACTGGCCGGCGAGCCCGAGGCGGCGGTCAACATGGCCGCCCACGGCCACGAGCACCTGCCGTTGCGGCTGCACGTGGCGGCCTGATGCCGAAGGTCACCTACGTCAACCCCGACGGAA
Source organism: uncultured Solirubrobacterales bacterium (assembly GCA_963837655.1). Taxonomy (GTDB): domain Bacteria; phylum Actinomycetota; class Thermoleophilia; order Solirubrobacterales; family Solirubrobacteraceae; genus CAVVSD01. The sequence continues at coordinate 227,634 of CAWIOK010000002.1, read as the reverse complement.
CCGAGATCGAGGCCGAGGCCGACGTCGGGACGAGCGTCATGATGGCCGCGGTCGCCCACGACATCGACGGGATCGTGGCGGAGTGCGGCGGTTCGCTCATGTGCGCGACCTGCCACGTCTACGTCGACGAGGCGTTCGCGGACCGGCTGCCCGAGATGTCAGGCGACGAGGACGAGATGCTCGAGGCGACAGCCTCCGAGCGGCTGTCCAACAGCCGGCTGAGCTGCCAGATCGAGCTGACCGACGAGCTCGACGGGCTCGTCGTCCGGCTGCCGGAGGCCCAGATCTAGGGGCAGACTTCGTCTGCCCCTGGCAGTTCGTCGCTGAGCGACGTACTGCCAAGCCCGATCGTCGTCAGCCGTTGTCGACGAGCAGCGCGGCGCCGACGGCGCCGCCGAGGTCGCCGAGCGCCGCCAGGCGCACGATCGGCGGCTTGCCGTCGAGGAAGAGGTGCGGTTGCATCGCCGCCGCGATCCTGGCGACGTACGGCTCGCCGAGCCGGATGCCCAGGCCGCCGCCGATGATCACGGCCTCGACGTCGAGGAGGTTCTGGGCAGACGCGACGCCCGCGCCGAGCGCCGCGACCGCCCTCGCCACGAGCTTGACCGCCATCGGGTCCTCGGCGCGCAGCGCCTTCGCCCAGACGCCGCTCGTCAGCCGCTCGCGGCCCCGCTTCTTCATGACCTCGAAGAGGACCGTGTGCTGCCCCTCGTTCTGCAGCCGCCGCGCGCGCGCCTCCATGGCCGCGCGCCCCGCGTAGGCCTCCATGCAGCCGCGACGGCCACACGGGCACCTGGCGCCGTTGCGACGCACGACCACGTGCCCGATCTCGCCGGCCGAGCCTCGGCCGAGCCACGGCTTGGAGTCGAGCACAAGGCCGCCGCCGACCCCCGTGCCCCAGAAGACGCCGAGCACGGAGTCGAACTCGCGCGCCGCACCGAGATGGAACTCGGCATCGGTCGCGACCTGCACGTCGTTGCCCAGCTTGACCGTCGTGCCGACGCGCTTGCCGAGGTCCTCGCCGAGCGGGAACGTGCCCTCCCAGTCGGGAAGGTTGCGCGCGCTCGTGACGGTCCCCTTGCCCTCGTCGACGGCGCCGGGCGAGCCGACGCCGACGCCGGTCAGCTCCGACGTCTCGACGCCGGCGGCCTCCGAGGCCGCGCGCAGCGCGCCGGCCATCGCCTCCGAGACGTCCGCCGGTCCCCCCTCGGTCGGCGTGGGCTCGCGGTGCTCGCCGAGCACCTTGCTGTCGTCGTCGACGACGACAGCCTGGATCTTCGTGCCGCCCAGATCGATCCCGCCACGCACGTCGTCAGGCCTTCGGCGCGCAGGCGTAGGCGGGGCGGGCGACGAACGCCGGGCCCGAGACGGCCTTGCGGTAGGCGGCGGTGGCCGCGGCATCGGAGTCGATCCGGACGTCGCTCACCCGGTCGTCGGCGTTCGTCCAGCGCTCGTGCCACCAGATGGCGGCCTTGAGTCGGGGATAGCGGTCCATGCGCAGCGCATCGTACGCGGACCGGATCCACGCCGCCTTGTCCTTGCCCTGCTCCTCGAGGACGCCGGTCTCGAGCACGGCGATCGGCTTCGTCGGCGACAGCGCCGTCAGCTTCGGATAGGCCTCGTCCAGGGCGCGTCGCAGCGGCTCCCAGTCGTAGCCGGGGAACACCCCGCCGTACGCCGACACCCCGATCCAGTCGATGTAGTCGTCGCCGGGGTAGTACTGCGCCAGGTCGTTCCAGGGCTCGTCGGGCGCGGAGCGCACGTTGACGTGGAAGGCGAAGCCGACGTTGTCGGCGCCCGTCGCGCGGAACAGGTCGACCACGTGGCGGTAGGCGCTCTTGTACGTCTCCGGCCCGTTGTTCTCCCCGCCGTTGAACGCGCCGCTCCAGGGGAACCAGTTGCCGTTCATCTCCGGGGCGAAGTCGACGAGGAGCGGGATGCGCGCGTCACGCGCTGCCGTCGCCCAGGTGCGCAGATCGGCGTCGAAGTCGCCCTTCGCGATGCGGCTCAAGGGGTACTTGGGATCCGCTTGGCCGTCCTTCCACTGCGACCGCGGCATGAGCCGGATGAACGGCAGCGCGCCAGTCTCGCGCACCGATTCGACGGCCTCGGCGGGGAAGCGGATGCCCTGGAACCAGTTGTCGGAGAAGTACACCCAGGCGAGCTTGCGGTCCGCGAGGCGCTCGAAGCCGCGCACGCGAGCGCCGCTGCGAGGCCCGCTGAGGGCGTCGTCGTGCAGCAGCGACGGCATCGCGCCGTGCAGGATCCCCTCGGCGGGGGGCGCCACGACGGTCCGCTGGCCAGGCCCGCACTGCGGCCCCGCGAGCATGCGCCCGGTCGTCTCCCCACCCCCGGCCGAGGGCGCTTCGTCCCCGCCGGTGCTCGATTTCCGCCCATCCGACCCGCACGCTCCGAGGAGCACGGCGGTGGCGATTGCGAGCAACGTGAGCGGTGCGAACCTCCTGTTCGACACGCTATGCATCCTCACCGGAGGCTAGCGACCGGCCCGATCCGTGCGGATCGGGCCAGATCTCAGGCTCAGGTCCAGGCTGAGGTATTGCAACTTCGAGGCGCCGGCCGGATTCTGGTCTACGATGGTTTGGAGGAACCGTTCGGGTTTTGTGCCCGAAACCGACACAAAGGCCTCTTGACACGGGCCGCCGCGAGCGGAGAAGGTCGTTCCTGTCACGGACGCACAGCAGATACGGAAGAGGTCGTATGAAAGTCGGTCTCATGGATGAGCGCCGCGCAGAGGATGGAGACGACCGCCCGGACGGGTCGTCGTTCTCTGGCGCGCCACGCGCGCTACGCCCCGGACGGGCGCCCTACCAATCAACGCCCGGCGACTCGCTCGATGCCGAGCGCGCCGCGGTGGTGTTGATCTTCGGGCAGCAGCGGCTGCTCGGCGACGCCCTGCAGTGGCTGCTCCGGGCAGCCGGAGCGTTCGAGGTCGCCGGCGTCTTCACGGACGAGACGGCGTTGCTCGAGGCGGTGAGTCGTGTCGAGCCCGACGCCGTCGTGCTGGACACGCCGATGACGGGCGAGGCGGTGTCCGCGATCGCAGCGATCCGCCAGCGGCCCCGGCCGAGCAAGATCGTCGTGCTCGTCGACGGCGTCGACGCGACGACCATGGAGCTCGCCGCGGGCGCCCACGTCGACGCCCTGATGGAGAAGAGCGACTCCGGCGCGTCGATCGTCATGGCTGTGCGGCAGGTCCTGGCGGGGCACACCGTGTTCCCCTCCGGGTGGCGCGCGGCCGGTCGCCAGCTCGAGGCCGACGCGCGGCTTGCCGCGCTCTCGCGCCGCCAGCGCGACGTGCTCCGGCTCGTCGCCGCCGGCAAGTCGAACGTGGAGATCGCCGAGGAGCTGTTCATCTCGGTGAACACCGTGAAGTTCCACCTCCGCTCGATCTTCCGCCAGCTCGGCATTGGCAACCGGGTCCAGGCGGCCCAGCGCTACGCGGAGCTCACCAGCGGGATGTAGTCGTCGCGGCGCCCGCCACGGGACCTACCCGTGGCGCATCGCCGCTCTCCGCCGATCGGTCAGCTCCTCTGGGCCGATCGGCCCATGCAGACGGCCTATTCCGGGTGGTTGCTGAGATGCTCGGGTAGGCGATACCACCCGCATGGGTCGCATACAACTATCCGGGGGCATGTTGCCCCTGATGTCGGAGCGGCCTTAGCTTCTCCTGTGACAGCGATGGGTTGCACCCGAGGTCAGGAGAGGACCTCCACGGCCATCGCCTCAGGTCCATCTACACGGAGGTAGTCAATGCTGGGCGCTCGCCGGCTAGGCCTTGGCCTTGTCGGGCTGTTGCTTGCTGGGATCGCTTGCCTGTTGGCAAGTACCTCGGCTTGGGCGGGAGCCGTTCAAGGCTCGCCCATCGCATCGGATCCCAATCCGATGTCGACAAACATCCCGTATCTCGCATGGCGTGGGGAGAACATCCGCCTCGTCAAGTGCTCCGACGATCTCCAGGACTCGGAGATCAACGTGCTGCGCAACGCCGCGACGCGTCGTGGTGAGTTCCTGCTGTTCGGGGATCTCAACTACGACTTCGTGCTGGAGGAGTGGGGCAGCGACACCGCTCGCGATCCCTCCCCCATCTCGAGCTCGTCCGGCTTCTTCATCGCCGGCAACAAGCTGTGCGTTCGTGAGACCTGGACGTCCTCGGGCGCCGGCCTCGCGCGCATCAAGCTCGCCGTGAACGTCGACACGACGAGCATCGCGCTCGGCGATCGTGAGCGACTGCTGCCCGCGCTGCAGATCATCCAGCGCACGTCGCTCCTGCAGCACCAGTTCCTCGCGGGCTGGATGTCGCTCGGCGATCCCGCGGTGACCGAGCTGCCCCTGGGCGGCGACGGTCCGAACGATCAGGGCAACCCCCTCGGATCCGGGGTGCTCAACTCGTTCTGGGCCGACAGCGTCTACCAGCCCGACTCCCACAACGAAGGCGTCCTGCAGGCGAAGGTCACCGGCGTCCTGCCGGTCGAGGGCGAGTTCGAGGGCGCGTACCGCCTCGGCAAGATCACCCTTCCCGACGCGTGGCCGCAGCTGGCCCAGCGCTTCGCGACCGACGCGAACCCCAACAACGAGAACCCGTCGAACCGCTGGGACATCCACGACCAGTCGGATCTCGGCTCCTTCGCGACCGAGGGGCATCCGCTCGCCTCCCCGAACGCGTGTGACCCGACGACCCGCCCGGTCAACGTGACCACGGCAGGCCCCATCCTCGACGCGGTCGACAACTGCGACGGCGGCTACGCGTTCTCGCGTGTCTTCGATGCAGACGGCGCGGGCGCGATCCCGCCGCTGTGGCTCGGCCTCAGCCGGGAGCCCTCGCGTGGTCCGTTCGATCCCCAGCGTGAGGACTCGACGTTCCTGCCCGACGGCTACCTGACCGCCGATGACGCTCCGATGCCGGCTGCCCGGATCGATTTCACGATCGCTCCGAACAAGCACGACGGCAAGGACATCGACGGGGTCGGCTCGTTCGGCAAGACCGACAAGAGCGACCTGTACTCGGCCGATCGTCCGGCCAACGCCAACCAGGGGAGCGGCAACGCCTCCTCGCACAACCTGTACGCCCCGTTCTACTCGGCGTACGTGCCGGCCACCGGCGCACCCGATCCGGAGTCGTCCGGCACCGATGGTCTGCCTGGGAACAACTTCCCTGGCTACCTCGTCGGTGACGGCGTCGGCGGCGAGGGCGACCGCGCCGACAACGACCGCCGCTACGACTACTGGGACATCGCGCACGAGTTCGTCGGTCGTACGAACAACGCGTACGAGACCCAGTGCCTGCGGCGCGAGGATGAGCGTCAGGCGTTCCGGATGACTCCGGAGGGCGCTCAGAAGGTCGCCATCTACACCGACGAGCATGGCATCGGCGATGTCAACTTCCGGCCCGGCAGCGGGTTCTGGTTCGACTCGCTTCTCGCCACGCAGCCGAATCTCGACGGCAACCTCAACGGCGGCTGTGACCTCAAGTACCTGAAGGACAGCGTCCTCGGGCACGCGAACATCACCGCCGAGTCGCATTACCCCAACCAGCCGGTCTCCGACCAGCCGGTGGGCTCCACGACGATCACCAAGACGGTCAAGTCGCTGTTCGCGAAGTACCTCGCCGTGTACCCGAAGGGCACCACGGCCGAGCTGAGCAACGCGCGGATCGTCATCGCGCATGCGCAGGACATCGATGGCTCGCCGTTCGCCAACGAGGTCGTCTGCTTCTCGAACACGAGCCCTGGCGGCATCGTGCAGGCGTTCCTGCCCGGTGACAACAACCAGGCCAAGCAGGTCGGGCCGTACGTCCTCACGGGGCAGACCCGCGTGGACGACCCGATCAACTCGCAGAGCGACAAGCGCGTCTGCATCCGCACCAACCAGTACGGCAACGCCTCGATCGAGGTCCTGGAGAGCCAGGGCGCCGAGATCAACATCATCGGGGACTTCACGGCCGAGCGCCTGCTGCGCGACGTCAAGATCCCCTTCGGTGAGGGCACGCCGTCCGTGATCGATCCGGGCATCCCGCCGCGTTCGCCGGGTGACCCGAGCACGCCCGCTGGCCCGCCGGCCCCCAACGCCAACGGCAACAGCACGCCGACGGCCGCGACGCTGGCAGCACTGGCCAAGGCAGAGGTGCAGGTGTCCTCCTCGCGGACCCGTCGGGCCGCCAGGGTCTCGGTCCGGTTCGCCCGCGTGGTGAACTCGGCCAAGGGCACGCGGTACCTGTCGCTGCGCCTGAAGGGCAGCCGCAAGTCGGCCAACGTCCGTATCCAGCTCATGGGATACAACGGCAAGGTCGTCCGGACGCTCAACCGCCGGGTCGCCGTCGGCAAGACGGTCCGCCTGCGCAACGTCCGCCTCGGGGCGAACGTGCGCAGCGCGCGCGTCCTGGTCGTCAACCGGTAAGCCGGTTGCGCGACTGAGTCATCAGACGCGACTGGGAGGCCCGCCTTCGGGCGGGCCTCCCGGGCGTCGGGACTTCACTGATGCCCCTTCGCAACATCCTCCGACTCGCCCTCCTGGCGCTCGTCGTGGCCGCCGCGGCCCCCGCCGGCGCCACCGCCCAGGACACGCCGGTCACGCTCACACCGCCCGAGCAGGACGCCCTCACGCGGATCAACGACTACCGCACGGGCCTGGGCCTTCGCCCCGTGCGCCTCGATCCCGTCCTCCAGGCAGAAGCCGAGTGGTACGCCACCGACATGGCGACGAACGACAACTTCAACCACGATCACCGCGACTCGCTGGGCCGGCTGCCCGCGTCGCGGCTCGCGTCCTTCGGCTACAAGTACCCCGACCTCGCCGCCGAGAACTCCGCGGCGGGCTATCCCGACGGGGCCTCCACCTTCGAGCAGTGGCGGCTGTCGCCGCCCCACGAGCGCACGATGCACGAGTCGACGTACCGCACCATCGGCATCGCGGTGGCCTACCGGGAGGGCACGTCCTCCGGGTGGTACTGGGTGTCGACCTACGGGCCTGACCCGAACCGCTCCCGCGCGGAGATCGAGGACGCCCAGGCCGAGGCGGACGACGGGGGTCTCACCGCTGTGACCGTCGCCATCCCCCTCCTGCCACATGTGGTCGTGACGTCCTGCGACGCCGCCCTCCTGAAGTCGGGCGAGCGCTGCGTCCACGTCACGGCCGACACCCGTCGAGCACCGACGGAGCTGCAGATCCAGCGGCGAGGCGCCGGATCGTGGTCGCGATCCAGTTTCGCGACCGACGAATCGAAGATCATCCGCATCAGGCGAGGGATCGCTCGCGTGCGGGTCCTCGTCTACGACGCCGACAACCGCTGGCCGACCCGCGGACCCTGGCGGGTCATCCGCCCATGACCCACGGACGACGTCAGAGGTAGGAGACCTTCATGTCGACACTCAAGAAGCTGCGCGCCAGGATCTCGTCGGCGCACATCATCGCGATGATCGCGCTGTTCGTTGCGCTGAGCGGCAGCTCGTACGCCGCCGTCACGACCATAAAGGCATCGCAGATCCGGAACAACTCGATCCCCGGATCGAAGCTCAAGGCCGGCTCGATCCCGGCGACGAAGCTCCGCAACAACAGCATCACCGGCCTCAAGCTGAAGAACAACAGCGTCGGCCGGGCGGACCTCCGGACGGACGCGCTGAACCCGGTGGCCGGCGGCGGGAACCTCATCAACCCGAACAGCACGACCGACGACGAGTCCTCGAGCAGCAGCAACGGCGCGCGCGGCCCGCAGGGCCCGGCCGGCCCCCGTGGCCTGACCGGCTCGCAAGGGGCCAAGGGCGACACAGGTGCGACCGGCTCGAATGGCGCGCAGGGCGCCGCGGGCGTCTCCCAGTTCGTGCCGGTGACGAACGGCGCGACCGTCGCCGTCGGCGCCACGACGGCGACATCATCCGTCGGGTGCGGCACCGGCCAGGCGCTCTACGGCACGAACTACACGACCAGCAGCATCGTGCCGCAGGCGAGCGCGGTCACCTCCGCGCCTGGCGAGGCAGCGACCTACACGGTGACCATCACCGCAGCGGAAGGAACCACCCTCAGCGTCTACGGAGTGTGTGGCCCCGCATAGCGGTGCAAGATCCCCTCTAGACTTGCTGGTGGGCCCCGCCCGGTCCGCCAGAGACGTCGCGCTGCCACTCACCCTGGACGCGGCAGCGCGATCAGGTTCCGCGGGCTCCCGCCACCATCGCCCCCGAAGGGGCGGGAGTCCGCGGCACCGCACCGTTCACCGAGGTGTGATCCCAGCGGCGACGAACGCGTCGGCGCGGTTCTCGTAGACGGTTACCCTCGCGACGAGACCGTCGCGCAGCCGCCAGACCCAGGAGGACGGCGTGTCCACGACCCGGCCGTCGCCCCACGCGTAGACGCGGCCGACGGCGACGACCAGATCGCCCGTCTCGTGGAACTCGCGGGCCTCGAGACGCAGCTCCGACCACACGCGCGCAGCGTCGCGAATGTACGTGCGCACGCCCTCGTGCCCGCGGTAGGGCTGCCCGGTGCGGGTCAGCCGGGCGGTCGGCAGATCGAACTCCACATCGGGCGCGCAGGTCGCGACGAGGCGCTCGACGTCACGCAGGGTGAACGCGTCGAACGCACGCCTGACGACCGCCACGTTGGGCGAGTCGGGCATCGACGGCGCAGCATTCCACGCGCGCGCACCGAGCGGGGACCGACGTTCGATCCCGTCCCCCGGCGGCGTCATCCGACGAGGGCCAGCGACTTGCGCCCCGCCTCGAACTCGCTTCCGACCTCGGCCAGGATGTCGAGCATCGCCAGCGCCGCCGGCGAGCGGTAGCCGTCGGTCAGCATCGCGGCGGAGATCCGCCGGTACGGCGGAGTGCCCGCGAGCGAGCGGATGACCACGTCGTCGCGCACCGTGATGAGGCCCAGGTCCGGGATGAGCGCCAGGCCGACGCCCGCCGCCACGAACCCCTGTATCGACAGGTAGTCGTCGGAATGGAACGCGATGCGACAGTCGAAGCCGGCCGTCCGGCACGCGCGGAGGAAGACCTCGCTGTCCGGACACCGGCCCGTGGAGCCGAGGATCCAGGGCTCGGAGGCGAGGTCCTCGAGCTTCACCCGCGCCTGCGAGGCGCGTTCGTGCGTCGCAGGCAGGCAGATGTACATCGGGTCGTCGAGGAGATGGACGAGGTCGATCCCCTCGGGCTCCGACGTGACCGGCGGCGCGTCGATCGTGAGCGCGATGTCGCAGTCGCCGGCTTTCAGCAGCGCGCAGACCTCGTCGGGCTCGGCCGGCCGCAGCGTCAGATCGACCCCCGGATGCGCCTCGCGGAAGCGGCCGATGGCCTTGGGCATGATGGTCGCGCCCGCCGAGGGGAACGCGGCGAGGCGCAGCCGCCCCGACCGCAGGCCGGCGATCGCCTCGAGCTCGGCCTCTGCGTCGGCGAGCCGGGACAGGATGACCTCCGTGTGGCGCAGCAAGGCCGTGCCGGCGTCGGTCAGACGCACGCCGCGGGCGTTGCGCTGGACCAGGAGCGTCCCGGCCTCGCGTTCGAGCGCAGCGATCTGCTGCGAGACGGCCGACTGGGTGTAGGAGAGCGATTCCGCCGCGGCCGAGAACGAGCCGTGCTGCGACACAGCACGCAGGACGCGGAGGCGGCGGACGTCGAGCATGAGGCGATCTTATACCTGGAGTCGTCTTTTGTCATTTGTGCTGATGGGGAGGTCGTGGCACCTTTGAACTGTCCCCGTCCCGCACCTTCAGGAGCCCCCTGATGACCCCCACCGACACCATCATCATCCGCCGCGCCGGGGCCGCGGACGCCCGCGTCCTGCACCGCCTCGGTGCCCTCGACAGCGCGGCCGCCCCCGGCCCCGACAGCCTCATCGCCGAGCGCGACGGCGTCGCCGTCGCGGCGCTCGACCTGGCCGACGGCCACGTGGTCGCCGATCCGTTCGAGCGGTCGGCCGACCTCGTCGAGCTGCTGCGCGTCCGCGCCCACCGCGTGCGGGGCGCCGCGCCGCGCCGTGGCGTACGCGCGCTCAGGCGCGGCCCGCTCGCGGGCCTGCTCGTCCGCGCCTGACCGCCTGTCCCGCGCGCGCCGCCCCGGGGCGCGCGCGGATATGACAGCCTGCCCCGATGCTCGACCTCCTGGTGGATCTCGTCGATCGCGCCTCCGGCCGCTGCGCCTACGCGGAAGCGCGCCACGTGAGCACCGACGACGAGCGCCTCCTGATCCGCAACGGCAAGGTCGAGCGAGTCGACGCGCAGTCCGGCGAGGGCATCGGGATCCGCGTCCGCGTCGGTGGGGCCTGGGGCTTCTCGGCGACCCGCGACGCGACCCGCGAGGGCGCGGAGCGCGCCCTGTCCGCCGCGCTCGCCTTAGCGGAGGCGATGCCCGCGGCCGCCGACCGCCCGTTGACCCCGCTCGCCCCCGCCCGCGGGCACTGGAGCGGCCCGTGCGAGATCGACCCGTTCGCGATCGCGTTGGAGGACCGCCTCGAGCTGCTTGTCGCCGCGGAGGCGGGCCTCGGCGGCGACGAGCGCATCGTCCAGACCACGGCCGAGTCGAGCCTGCGCCGGCAGGCCTCCGCGTTCGCGTCCAGCGAGGGCGCCGCGTGCACGCAGCTGCGCGTCGAGAGTGGCGGGGGCATCCAGGCGGTCGCGGTCGACGGCGACGAGCTGCAGGTCCGCTCCTACCCGAGCGCGCACGGCGGCGACGTCGGCCTGGGCGGATGGGAGCGCGTCCTCGCCCTCGACCTCGCGGGCAACGCCCCGCGCGTGCGTGAGGAGGTGCTCGAGCTCCTGTCCGCGCCTCCCTGCCCGACCGGCCGCCGGACGCTGATCCTGGGCAGCGAGCAGCTCGCGTTGCAGGTGCACGAGTCCATCGGGCACGCGCTCGAGCTCGACCGCATCCTGCTCGGCGAGGCCTCCTACGCCGGCACGAGCTGGGTCTCCCCCGGCGACCTCGGCTCGCTGCGCTACGGCTCGGAGCATCTCACCGTGGTCGCCGACGCGACGCTGCCCGGTGCGCTCGGATCGTTCGGCTGGGACGACGAGGGCGTCGCCGGCACGCGTACCACGCTCATCGCGGACGGCACGCTGCGCGCGGCGCTCTCCGACCGCCAGTCGGCCTCGGCCCAGGGGCTCGGTGCGTCGGCCGGCTGCGCCCGGGCCGACGGCTTCGCCCGCCAGCCGATCGTGCGGATGACGAACGTCTCGATCGCTCCGGGCCCCGCGGGCAGCCTCGAGGAGCTCATCGCCGGCACCGACGACGGGATCCTGCTGGAGACGAACCGCTCCTGGTCGATCGACGATCGGCGCCTGCACTTCCAGTTCGGCACCGAGGTCGGCCACCTCATCCGCGACGGAGAGCTCGCGGGCCTCGTCCGCAACCCGTCCTACGCCGGGATCACACCCCGGTTCTGGGGCTCCCTGGACGCCGTGTGCTCCGAGCCGGAGTGGCGGGTCCACGGGCTGCTCAACTGCGGGAAGGGCGAACCCGGCCAGCTCATGCGCGTATCCCACGGCACGGCGCCGGCACGCTTCCGCGACGTGGAGGTCGGCGTCGCCTGATGGCCGAGGCGCCGCTCGAGCTGGCAGAACGGGCGCTGTCCTACGCGAGTGGCGAGGCGCAGGTCACCGTCGTCCACGAGCGATCGCTGTCGACGCGCTTCGCGCGTTCGGCGCCCACGCAGGCGACCGGCGTCGACGACACCACGGTCGAGATCCTCTGCCTGCGTGACGGCCACACCGCGTCCGCGACGACGAACCGTCTCGACGAGGACGCGCTGCGCGCCGCGGCGCGCAAGGCCGACACCGTCGCGCGCGCGGCTGCGCGCGCCGGGAGCGGCGAGCACCCGGGGTTCCCATCACCCGTCGCCGCGACACCGAGCGCCGTGTGGGACGCGGAGACCGCGCAGCTCGACCCGTCCCACGGCGCCGACGCGCTGCGGACGGCGTTCGACGGCGCGAGAGCCGCTGGGCTGGAGGCGTTCGGCCTCTGGACCGCGGGCGCCGTGCAGACGGCGATCGCGACGACCTCAGGCGTCCGTGCCACCGACGACCTGACCGATGCGTTCATGAAGGTGGTCTGCCGCGACTCCGGCGGGCGCAGCGGGTACGCGGCCCACACGGCCCGATCCGTCGCGGAGATCGATGCCGGCGCGCTCACGCGGCGCGCCATCGAGCACGCGCCGCGCGAGGACGGCGTCGCCGTCGAGCCGGGCGAGTACCCCGTCGTGCTCTCAGCCGACGCAGTCGCCGTGCTGCTGGAGTTCGCAGGCTGGCTGGCGTTCAACGGCCTCGCCCACGCCGAGCGCCGCGGTGCGCTGAGCGGGCGGCTCGGGGAGCAGGTGGCCGCGCCGTCGATCAACCTCAGCGACATCTCATCCTTCCCGCGGACGCTCGCGCGGTCCTACGACGCCGACGGCGTCCCCAAGCAGGCGGTTCCGCTCATCCGCGACGGGGTCGCCAACGCAGTCGTGCACGACGTGCGCTCGGCGGCGATCGCAGGCGACAGGACGCGTTCCACCGGCCACGCGGTCGAGGCCGGCGGGTCGCCGGAGGGGGCGTTCCCGACCAATCTGGTCCTGCTCGGTGGCGGCGCGGCCGACGAGGCGGCGCTCGCGGCGCCGATCGAGCGCGGGATCTACGTCACGCGCCTCTGGTATGTGAACGTCGTGGCCGAGCGCCAGACGCTGCTGACGGGCATGACGCGGGACGGCACCTTCCTCATCGAGGACGGCGCGATCGGCCGGCCCGTCCGGGACGTGCGCTTCACCGACTCGGTGCTGCGCCTCCTGCACGACACGGAGGACCTGACCGCCGAGCACCGGCTCGTCAGCGAAGGCGAGTTCTACGGCAGGCGCTTCGCGAACGGGGTCGTGTGCCCCGCACTGCGGGCGCACGGGTTCAGAGTGACGGGAGCGACACGGTGAGCGAGACGACCGATGCCAAGGCGCTGGCGCTGGAGTTCCTTGCGACACTGGAACGGCAGGACTTCGACGCGCTGCGCGGCCAGCTGACCGAGGACGCGACATGGGTGATGATGGCGCCGAGCATCGACCCGCCCGCGCTGGAGGGCCGTGCCGCGATCATCGCCTTCTTCGGAGCCGGCGACCAGGTGTTCGTCGGCGGTGGGCCGAAGATGACGATCGGCCGCGTCGTCGCCGAGGGCGATCACGTCGCGATCGAGGCGTCCGGCACCGCGCCCCTGCACAACGGCAAGACGTACGACAACCGCTACCACTTCGCGATCGACCTTCGCGACGGGCAGGTCGCCGCCGTGCGGGAGTACATGGACAGCCACCACGTGGCCGTCACCATGCCGGGCGTGCCCTAGATCCTGAGCAGGACGATCGTGTTGATGATGAAGAGCGCCGCGAAGGCGATCGTCCAGCGGTTCAGGTTGCGCTCGACGAGCGAGCCGCCACCGAACGGACCCGCGCCCGTGCCGACGCCAAAGGCACCGGAGAGTCCTGCGTCCTTCCCCGAGTGCATGAGGATCAGGAAGATCACGCCGACGGCGAGAACGACCTGGACGAACGAGAGGATCGTGTACATGCTGGGCTGATTCTAGCCTTCGAGCTCGTCGAGCTCGCGCAGGATCTCAATCGCCTCGGCCCGCAGCTGGCGGTCGAGCGCCCGATGATCCTCCGCACTCAGCTTCCCGAGCCGGGCGTCGAGCTCCGCGTCGCGGATCTCCTGGTACTTGGCCTCCCTGGCCGCCTGCAGGTCGCGCACGCGTGCACTCGCCTGGCGCTCCATGTCCTCGGGCCCGCGTCGCAGCGGCTGGCCGACGACGGCCACGACGGCGCCCAGCGCGACCATCACTCCGAGGACCACCAGGACCTCCACGCCGTCACCCCGACCTGACGGGCTCGGGCTCGCGCTCGGGCTGGGGCTCCGACTCGGGCTCGTTCCTCCCGGCCAGCTCCTTGGCCACGCGCGCCGCGTAGCCCGCCCGCACACGCCGGCGCGCGGGATCGCCCGTCGGCCACAGCGCGATGAGCGCGCCGCACACGATGACGATGGCGCCGATCCACAGCCAGGTCACCAGCGGCGACGCGATGACGCGGAACGTCGTCGGCGGCGGGCTGCGACGGTAGTTCTCCGTGATGCCGATCAGGATCGCGGCGAGCGCCCGGGATCGCGCCTCGGGTGTCGTCTTGGGGTCGTCGGCGAACTTCGTGAAGACCTTGTCGCCCTCGTCGATGATCGGCTGGATCGCGTCGATGTCCGGCGTCATCGCGGTCCAGATGTCGTGCGTGAGCCCGGCCTTCAGCCCGACCTCGCTGGTCGCCTCGCCCTCGAAGAAGCGCCCAACGGGCCCGAACTCGAAGATCGCCGTGGACGGGAAGAAGGACCGCGACGGCTGCAGCGTCGTGACGTGCCTGCCGTCGCGCCTCACGTCGAGCACGGAGCCGAAGTTCACCTTCTCCAACCGCCCGTCGGATGTGGTCGTGATGCTCGACGTCGGCCGCACGTAGGTGACCTGGTAGGGCCCGCTGCGCATCGTCTGACCGGGCTTGAGGTTGGCGTCGTTGGCGTGCTGCAGCGCGGAGGACCCTGCGATGCCGATGAACATGAGCGCCATGCCGGAGTGCACGATGTAGCCGCCGTAGCGGCGGCGGTTTCGCCGGACGAGTGACACGACCGCGCGCAGCGGCCCGTCGTCGGACATCGCGCGCCGCGCCCGCGCGCCGCGCCAGAACTCCTGGGTCACGCCGCCGAGCACGAACGCGCCGAGCCCGAACATGAGCACGGTGGGCGGCGAGGACCCGGCCCCCAGCGCGAGACTCAGCACGACCGCGGCCACGCCGACGAGGACCGGGACGAGGAAGTTGCGACGGGCGCCGGCGGCCGATGCGCGCCGCCACGCGATGAGGGGCCCGATGCCGCTCAGCAGGACCAGCACGAGCGCCAGCGGCACGACGTACTGGTCGAACCACGGCGGCCCGACCGACGCCTTGTCGCCCGTCACCGCCTCGGAGATGAGCGGGAAGAACGTCCCGAAGAAGATCACCGCGCACAGCGCGACCAGGACGAGGTTGTTGCCGAGGAAGACCGCCTCGCGCGAGAACAGCGAGTCCAGCCGGTTCTCGCTGCGCAGCGTCTCGCGCCGCGACACGACGAGCGCGATCGACCCGGCGATCATCACCGCGATGAGCGTCACGAACGGGACGCCCAGCGTCGAGGCGCCGAAGGCGTGGATCGAGTCGAGGATCCCGGACCGGACGAGGAACGTGCCGAGGATCGCGAGCACGCCCGTCGACAGCACGAGTGACGCGTTCCAGATCTTCAGCATCCCGCGTCGTTCCTGGATCATGATCGAGTGGATGAACGCGGTGCCGGTGAGCCACGGCATGAGCGACGCGTTCTCCACCGGATCCCAGGCCCAGTAGCCGCCCCAGCCCAGCTCGGAGTACGACCACCGGGCGCCGAGCAGGATGCCGATGCCCAGCGCCAGCCACGCGCCGAGCGCGAACCGCCGCGTCGACCGGATCCACTCGGCGTCGACCCGGCGGGTGATCAGGGCGCCGACCGCGAACGCGAAGGGCACCGCGAACAGCGTGTACCCCGAGTACAGCATCGGCGGGTGGATCATCATGCTCGGGTGGCGCAGGAGCGGGTTGAGGCCCGTGCCCTCCAGCGGCGCGATCGGCAGCACGTCGAACGGCGACTCCATGAAGACCAGCAGCCCGCCGAAGAACGCGCCGAAGCCCAGCAGCACCGCGGTGGCGTAGGGCGCGACCTCGCGCATGCGCCGGCGCGTGAGGAAGAGCACGAGGCTCGACCAGATCGACAGCATGAAGAGCCACAGGAGCAGCGAGCCCTCCTGCGAGGACCACGGCGCGGCCATCTTGTAGAACAGCGGGGTGGTCGTCGACGAGTGCGTCGAGACGACCGCGAAGGAGAAGTCCGACCGCAGGAACGCGATCTCCAGGACCGCGAACGCCGCCGTCGTCAGCCCGGCCAGTGCGTAGACGGCACGCCGGCCCGACACGACCCAGTCCTGCCGGCCGCTGCGCGCCCCGTGGATCGACGCGGCGATCCCGTAGAGCGTGACTGCGAATCCCAGGATCAGGCAGGCGCGTCCGAAGGTCGCCACGCTGACCTCAGCTCGAGCTGCTGTCGGCCTGGAACTTCGACGGGCACTTGGTCACGAGCGAGTCGCGCTGGCCGACGAAGTCGGAGCCGTCGCGCTTGACCGTGACGATGACCTCGCGGCCCTCGCGGAAGGGGTCGGGCACCGAGCCTGTGTAGCTGACGTTGACCTTGGCCGCGCCCTTGGGGTCCTGCACCTGGAAGGTCATCGACTCGGGCGTTCGCTTGATGCTGCCGTCGACCACTCGGCCGCCGAGCTTGTAGCTCTGGCCTGCCTGGGCGGTGCTCAGCTGGCTGGGGATCCGCTCCGGGCTCGCGGCGCTGAACGTCGTGTAGACCAGCGCCCCGGCCAGCAGGAGCGCGACCGTCAACGCCGTCACGAGGCGGACTCTGCGCTTGCGAGAGGGGTCCATCGCCTGATCAGTATGGCGGACGCGGACGCGGTTACCGGTGCCGAGACGGCCTCCGCGCAGGAAATTCCTCAGCAACTCTGAAACTTCTTGGCACGCCGAGCGTCTAGGTAGGCAGAGCATCAGATGGCACCCCGCCTCACGAACATGCGATCAGTCACCAGCAGCCGCCTCCGCCGCGGTCGCCGCCGGATGCACGTCGTGCCCGACCCGGAGCCCCGGCCTGAGCCGGTCCATCCGGCCGAGCGCAGGATGCGCGACTCCGGCGGACCCGACGACCGTGCGGTCTACACCTGCCTGTGCGGCTACCTGTTCGAGGCCCCTGTGACGGCCTCGGTCACGTGCCCGCACTGCGGTGTCGGCCAAGCCTGGTAGCCCGGCCGACACGCCTCGTCCGCGCGCGCTAGCGTCGCGTGCGTGGCCACAGCCGACCTCACCGTCATCGGTCTCGGTCGCGCTGACGCGTCCGCGTCGCGCTACATCGCGGAGATCCAGCGGCGCCTCGCCGCGCAGGACCGGGTGCGCTTCCAGCTGCACGCCATGGGCACGTCGCTGGAAGGCGAGACGGGCGACATCCTCGCGCTGGTGGGCGAGCTCCACGCCGTCCCCTTCGAGATGGGCCTCCCCCGCGTGTACAGCGTCCTGAAGCTCGACGAGCGGCGCGACAAGCCGCAGCAGACGCTCGACGACAAGGTCGCCTCCGTCCAGCGGCGGCTGGAGACCGGCCGGTGACCGACGACGACCGCTCGCGCGCGGCGGCGGCCGAGGTCGTCGCGCGCTGGGTCGAGCCGGAGACGACGATCGGCCTCGGATCGGGCCGGGGTGTGCGGGCAGTCGTCGCGGCGCTCGGGGAGCGCTGGCCGGACGGCGTGCCGCTCCGCGCGGCGGTCGCCTCGCGCTCCTCCGATGCGGCTGCGCGTGAGGTCGGCATCGAGATCGTGGGCCTCGCCCCGGACGTCGACCTGGCGATGGTCATCGACGGCTCCGACGAGATCGACCCCGACCTGCAGCTGCTGAAGGGTGGTGGCGGCGCCCTGCTCCACGAGAAGGTCCTGTGCAACGCGGGCGGCGGCATCGTGGTGGTCGCGGAGGCCAGGAAGCACGCCGAGCGGCTCGGGATGCGCTACCCGCTCCCGATCGAGATCGTCCGGTTCGGCTGGGAGATCACGGCTGAGCGGGTCGCCGCCATCCTCGGTCCTCCCGTGCTGCGTGCGGACGCCGGCGATCCCTTCGTCACCGAGGAGGGGCACTTCCTGCTCGACGCGCCGCTGGGCCCGGTCGACGACCTGCACGCGCTCGCGGTGAGCCTGTGGGCGATCCCGGGCGTCGTCGAGCACGGACTCTTCCTCGACTGTGCTCGCGCGGTCGTGCTGGGCCGCCCGGACGGGACCGCAGAGGTCCTCGGCGGGCGCCCGTGACCCGCGTCGGGCTGGTGCACCCCGGAGCGATGGGCGCGGCACTGGGCGCGCAGCTGCGCGACGCCGGCAACGACGTGCTCTGGGCGTCGGAGGGCCGCAGCCCGGACACGATCAGGCGTGCCGAGGCCGCGGGCCTGCGCGACGCCGGCTCCGTCGCGCAACTCGCCGCGGCGAGCGATCTCGTGCTCTCCGTCTGCCCGCCGCACGCCGCGCGCGAGGTCGCGGCACAGGTTGCCGGCCGGGTCGCGGTGTTCGTCGACGCCAACGCCGTCTCCCCCGCCACGGCGCGCGACGTCGCAGCCGCGATCGCGGGCGCCGGAGGCCGGGCGATCGACGGCGGCATCATCGGCCCGCCGCCGGGATCGGACACGTCGACGAGTCTCCTTCTGTCGGGCACCGGCGCGGAGGACGTCGCCCGCCTGTTCGACGGCACGCGCGTGCGTGCGCGCGTGGTGGGCACCGAGATCGGCGCGGCGTCGGCGGTCAAGATGGCGTACGCGGGCTGGACGAAGGGCAGCGCGGCGCTGCTGCTCGCGATCCGCGCGTTCGCACGGGCGGAGGGCGTCGAGGACGCACTGCTGGCCGAGTGGGAGATCAGCCACCCCCACCTCGACGAGCGCTCGGCACGCGCGGCCCAGGGGGCCGCCGGGAAGTCGTGGCGCTGGGTGGGCGAGATGGAGGAGATCGCGGCGAGCCTCGCCGTTGTCGGCCTCCCTCCGGGGTTCCACGAGGCATCGGCGCAGATCTACGAACGCCTGGCCGCCGACCCCGGAACCGACCTGGACGCCGCACTTCACGCGCTCGCCGTGCGGTACGTTGCGCCTGGGTAGCGGTGATGGGCCCGCGAAAGGAGACACGTGGCGGTAAACGCGAAGTACGGCACTCGTATCAAGCGTCGTGAGGATCCGACGCTGATCCAGGGGAAGGGTCAGTACTCGGACGACATCAAGTTCCCCGGGATGCTCTCGTGCGCGTTCGTCCGTGCGGGTGTTGCGCACGGCACGATCACGAACGTCGACTCAACTGCGGCTCTTGCGTCGCCCGGCGTCGTCGCGATCTACACCGCGGACGACCTCGGGCTGAACGATCTTCCGAACGCCGGGCCGCCGGTTCCCTCCCCCGACACGATGCGCCGGCCCATCCTGGCGCGCGACAAGGTCCGCTTCATCGGGGAGGCGATCGCGGTCGTGGTCGCAGAGACGCACGCGCAGGCCGTCGACGCCGTCGACCTCGTCGAGGTCGACATCGACGAGCTGCCCGTGCTCGTGGACATGACGAAGGCGCTCGAGGACGGCGCCCCGATCCTCTTCGACGAGGCCGGCACGAACCTCGCCGCCGGGGTGCCTCTCGGCGCCGCCGGCGCGCTCGACGACGCCGAGGTCTCGATCTCCAGCCGCTTCGTCAACCAGCGCCTGGCCGCGGTCCCGATGGAGCCGGCCGCGGCCGTCGCCGCACCCGACCCCGAGATCGGCGGCGTGCGCCTGTGGGCGCCGCTGCAGTCGCCGCACATGGGCCAGGCGGCGCTCGCCGGCTCGCTCGACCTGGAGCCGGAGAAGATCCGCGTCACGGTCCCGACCGTGGGCGGCGGGTTCGGGGCCCGTATCGCGACCTACCCCGAGCAGATCGCGCTGGCCGCGATCGCGCTCAAGCTCGACAAGCCCGTCCGGTACGTCGAGAGCCGCTGGGAGACGATGATCTCCATGCAGCACGGTCGCGCGCAGGTCGAGGACGTGGAGCTCGGGGCGACCAAGGACGGCAAGATCACCGGCATCAAGCTGCGGGTCATCGCCGACTGCGGCGCCTATCCGGCCGACGCGACGCTCATGCCGCTGCTCACCGGCCTCATGGCGTCCGGCGTGTACCAGATTCCCAAGGTCGACTTCGCGTTCCAGGCCGTCGTGACGAACACGACGCCGATCGGCGCCTACCGCGGCGCGGGTCGCCCCGAGGCCACCGCGCTCCTCGAGCGCGCGATGGACCAGCTCGCGGTCAAGCTCGACATGGACCCGGCGGAGTTCCGGCGCAGGAACTTCATCCAGCCGGATGCCTTCCCGCTGACGACCGTCGCCGGCGCGTCGTACGACTCGGGCGAGTACGAGCAGGCGATGGACAAGGTGCTGGAGAACTCCGGCTACCACGAGCTGCGCGCGCAGCAGGCCGAGCGGCGTGCCAGCGGCGATCCCAAGCAGCTCGGTATCGGCCTGGCGACCTACGTCGAGCTGACTGGCATGGGGTCGGAGATCGGCACCTGCATCGTCGACGAGGACGGCAAGGTCACCGTGTCGTCGGGCACGTCGCCGCAGGGGCAGGGGCACGACACGATGTTCGCCGCCATCGTCTCCGACGTGCTCGGCGTGCCGATGGACGACGTCATCGTCGTGCACTCCGACACGGCGAAGGTGCCGCGCGGCATGGGCACGATGGGGTCGCGGTCGCTGCAGGTCGGCGGCAGCGCGGTGTTCAACGCGACGAACACCGTGCTCGACAAGGGCAAGCAGATCGCCGCGTCGCTGCTGGAGGCCTCCGCCGAGGACATCGACATCGTCCCGGGCAAGGGCCTCGGCGTGAAGGGCTCGCCGGACGCGAACGTGTCCTGGGCCGACCTGGCCAAGGCCGCCGTCGACGTCGACAACCTGCCCGAGGGCGTCGACCCCGGGCTGGCCGCGGAGACGGACTTCGCGACGCCGGACTCCAGCTACCCCTTCGGCGCGCACGTGTCGCTGGTGGAGGTCGACACGGAGACCGGGCTCACGAAGCTCCTGCGCCACATCACGGTCGACGACTCCGGACGCATCCTCAACCCGCTGCTGGCCGAGGGCCAGATCCACGGCGGCATCGCGCAGGGCGCCGCCCAGGCCCTGTTCGAGCTCATCTCGTTCGACGAGGACGGCAACTGCTCGACGGGGTCGCTCGTGTCCTACGCGATGCCCTCGGCGAGCGACCTGCCGAGCTACGAGACCGAGCGCACGGAGACGCCGAGCCCGCTGAACCCGCTTGGCGCGAAGGGCATCGGCGAGTCCGGCGCGATCGGCTCGACCCCGGCGATCTGGAACGCCGTCGTCGACGCCGTGTCGTACCTCGGCGTCAGCAACATCGACATGCCCGCGCTCCCCGAGCGCGTCTGGAAGGCGATCCAGGACGCGAAGTCGTCCAACGGAGCCGCCGTCTAGCCCCTCGTTGCACCGGTTCCCCGGGGTGTTGCAGGACGGACACCCCGGGGCACGGGCGCAATACGCGGAGGTCCGCTGCGTTCTCTAGGACGTGGACCTCTCCAATCTCTTCGAGGGCCTGTGGCTGATCCTGTGGGTCGTCGTGGCGCTCTGGGTGCTCTGCCTGCTCGGGGCACGGACGGGCATCCCCGTCCTCGGGATCCCCTGGCGCGCGCAGATGCGCATGCGCCGCCGGCTGCGCCACGCCGACGCGGCGGAGGACGTCGACCTCGACGGCTTCGCGCTGGGCACCGATCGGCGCGGCCGGGTCTGCTACCTGCCCGAGCCCGACGTGCACGTCTACGGCGTCGGGCACCGTCACCCGATCTCCAACGCACCGCGCGTGTGCGTCCGGCGCCTGGAGGGCGAGGCGGTGTTCTGCGATCGCGCCGGCCGGCCGCTGCGGCGTCTGCCCGCCGGGCTCGCCACCGCCGATCCGGACCTCTACCTGCCGCTCGACGCGCTGGACGCCACCGGCGAGCGCGGCGACCGGTTCACCCGACGAACACAGCGTCGGGCAGCAGCGCACTGACGACGTACTCGCCCGCGTCGACGATCTCCGAGATCTTGAGGTCGACGCACAGGCTGCACAGCAGGTAGGCGTCCTCCCCCGACAGGCCGTAGCGCTCGCCGAGGTGGGCGATCATCGCGCGGATCGCGTCCTGGGACGCCTTGTAGAGGTCGCCGCCGACGCCCGTCGTGCCGTAGAAGCCGCCGAAGTCGACGCTCGGCGTGAGCGGCCCGGACGTGTGGAACTGGGGCGCGGGGATCGAGCGGCCCGACTGCACGCTGAAGCGCAGCGCGCCGTACATCGGCGCCTCCAGCCCCGTGACGCAGACCTCGCCGTCGCCCTGACAGCCGTGGGCGTCGCCGCAGGAGAACAGCGCGCCCTCGACCTGGATCGGCAGGTAGAGCGTCGTGCCCGCGACGAGCTGGCGGGTGTCCATGTTGCCGCCGAAGATCCCGGGCGGCATCACCGGCTGCGCGCTGGCCCCCGCGGGACAGACGCCCATGGTCCCCATGAACGGGGTGAGGGGGATCTCGATGTCCTCGCGGAAGGGGACGACGTCACCGCCCGAGATGTCGAAGACGCGCAGGTAGGGATCGGGGAAGTCGTCGGCCAGCAGGCCCAGGCCGGGCAGGATCGCCGTCCATCCCCAGCCCTGCGTGCGCAGGTCGAGGATCTCCACCGCCAGCGTATCGCCGGGCTTGGCGCCCTCGACGAACACGGGGCCGGCGAGCGGGTACACGCGGTCCCAGTCCATCCCGGCCACGACGCTCGTGTCCGAGCCGGGGCCGATCTGGTTGTCGCTGACGTCGCGGGTGTGGAAGACGACGGTGTCGCCGTCGGCGATGGTCAACGAGGGCGCGTGGCCGGCGTCCCAGGTGTAGTGGACCTGGTCCGTAGGGGCGTAGTGCGTGGCGGGCATGCGAAAGGATCGCATGCCCGCCGGTGCACCATCAATCAGGCGTTACTCAGCCTTTGTTCACGTCGTGCGTGGCCTCGTACTCACGGACGTACTTCAGGTCCGGGTAGGAGTCCGGGATGTCGGTGCAGCCCTCGAGCTGAGCGATCTTGCCGCTCTTCGGGGTGACCGTCAGGTCGGTGTTGTTGGGGACGTGCAGCTTCATCTTCTGGAAGTACCAGGGCTTGCAGAGGATGTCGGTCTTGTAGTTCTTGATGTCCAGGACGGCCTTGTTGATGCCCTCCTTGTTCAGCTGGTCCTCGGGCAGCTTGAGGACCGTGTCCGTGAACATCTTCGCGGCGACGAAGCCCATCTGGCCGAACGAGCCCAGCGGGTTGTCGGGCGAGTACTTCTTGTTCACGCCGCGATAGGTCTGCATGTCGGGGCCGTTGGAGTCCAGCAGCGCCAGCTCGGCGTTGATGGCGATCTTCCCGTCCCACTGGCTGCCGAGCGCGTCCGGCACGGACGTGTCGTTCAGCGGCGTCGACGAGCCCCACTTGACCTTGTCGATGACGCCCTGCTGCGCGGCCGCCTGCAGGATCTTCACGCCCTCCGGCGGGGTGAAGTCCAGCACGACGCCACCGCCGTCACCGGCCTGCGCCACGGCTGCCTGCACGAGCGAGGCCGGGTCGGAGACCGGCACGGTCTCCAGCCGGCTGATGGCCTTGAGGCCCTTCTGCTTGGCGTACGACAGGGCGATCTGGTTGACCGCCTCGTTGCCCGGCTGCTTGGGCGAGATGACAACAATCGTGCCCTTCGCCTGGTCCTTGTCGATGAGGTAGCGCACCGCGCCGAGGCTCGAGTAGCCCGGGCCCATGTTCAGGGCCGCGATGTTCGGCGAGTTGAAGCACTCGTTCGGCACGCCGGCCACGATCGGGTAGAAGCCGTTCTTCTCGTAGTAGCCCTTGTTGACCGGGCAGTCCAGGATCGAGAACCCGGCCACGAACGCGTCGACCTTGTCGGACTCCGCCAGCTTCGTCGCGAACGAGCCGACCTGCTGCGGATCCGAGCCGTGCTCCTCGACGATGAAGTCCACCGGGTGGCCGTTGATGCCGCCGTTGTCGTTGACGCACTTGAAGTACGCCGCAGCCGCGTCCGAGCCGTCCGTGAAGTCGATGCCCGGGATCTTGGTGGTGATCGAACCGACCTTGATCGGTGTGCCGGTCGCCTTCTTGCCGTTGCCCATGCCGCACTTGACCTCGGTCGGCGTGGTACCGCCGGCCTCCTTCGCCGCGCCGCCGCTGTCGGCTGCCGTCGAGCCGCCGCTGTCGCTGCTGCCGCAGCTGGCGACGCCGACCGCGAACGCGAGTGTGGCCAGCACGGCCATCATCCGCAGCGGCTTCAGTAGATCCTTCACTAGCAGTCCTCCTCGCACTTCCGTACCGGCGGCACTGCCCGGGACGTCAGACGTCTCCAGTCCACGCGAGTGCCCTCCCAAGCCCTCCCGCACCCTTGCCGAGACGTCTGGCAACCCCAACGCACGCCACCCTTCGCGGCGAAAATCTACAGAGGTTCGTACGGCATGTGCGATTAACGTTCAGTGATTCTCAGGAAAAGGGCTCACCGGCGACGCCCGCGGAGCGGGCGCCGCCGATGGGGACCACGACTACTTGTTGACGTCGTTCTCAGACTCGAACTGACGCACGTACTTCAGGTCCGGGTAGCTGTCCGGGATGTCGGTGCAGCCCTCGGCCTCCGTCATCTTGCTGCCCTTCGGCGTGACGGTCCGGTCGGTGTTGTTGGGGACGTGCAGCTTCATCTTCTGGAAGTACCAGGGCTTGCAGAGGATGTCGGTCTTGTAGTTCTTGATGTTCAGGAGGGCGTCGTTGATGCCCTCCTTGTTCAGCTGGTCCTCAGGCACCTTGAGGGTCGTGTCCACGAACATCTTCGCGGCGACGAAGCCCATCTGGCCGAAGCTGCCGACCGGGTTGTCGGGCGAGTACTTCTTGTTCACCGCGCGGTACAGCTGCATGTCCGGGCCGTTGGAGTCCAGCAGCGCCAGCTCGGCGTTGATGAACATCTTGCCCTCCCAGTCCGGACCGACCGCGTCCGGGACGGACGTGTCGTTCAGCGGAGTCGACGAGCCCCACTTGACCTTGTCGATCAGGCCCTGCTGCGCGACGGCCTGCATGATCTTCACGCCCTCAGGCGGCGTGAAGTCCAGCACGACGCCGCCACCCTCACCGGCCTGCGACACGATCGCCTGCGCCAGGGACGCGGGATCGGCGATCGGCACGTTCTCCAGGCGGCTGATCGTCTTCAGCCCCTTCTCCTTCGCGTACGTGAGCGCGCCTTGGTTGACCGCCTCGTTGCCCGGCTGCTTGGGCGACACGAGGATCATCGTGCCCTTCGCACCGGCCTTGTCGATCACGTAGCGCACCGCACCGAGGCTCGAGTACAGCGGCCCCATGTTCAGCGCGGCGATGTTCGGCGTGCTGAAGCACTCGTTCGGCACGCCCGCGACGATCGCGTAGAAGCCATTCTCCTCGTAGTACTTGTGGTTGACCGGGCAGTCCAGGATGCTCGTGTTCCCCACGAACGCCTCGACCTTTTCGGACTCGACGAGCTTCGTCGCCAGCGAGCCGACCTGCTGCGGGTCGGTGCCGTGCTCCTCGACGACGTAGTCGACCGGATGGCCGTTGATGCCGCCGTTGTCGTTGGCGCAGTCGAAGTACGCCTTCGCCGCGTCGGTGATGTCCGTGAAGTCGATCCCCGGGATCTTCGTCACGATCGCGCCGACCTTGATCGGCGTCCCCGTCGCCTTCTCGCCGCTCGCCATCCCGCACTTCGCCTCCGACGGCGTCGTACCACCCGCCTCCTTGGCGGCACCACCACCGCTGCCCGACGAGCTGCTGTTGTCACTCCCGCAGCTCGCCAGGGCGAACGACAACGCCGCGACGAGCGCCAGCAGCCGCAGCGGCATCAGTAGACCTCTCACACGTCCTCCTCGAATCCGAACCGCCGATTCGGCGGCTCCTCCCAGCGCCGCCCTCCGGAGCCGAACCTACATAGTTGCGGGAAGCACGTGTGATTAACCTTCGGTTGCGAACTGTCCGATCCCGCTGAATGTGTCGCGCGACACGTCCAGGGGCGGGAAGGACTCCATCATCGAGTCGGGCATCACCAGGTTGCGGAAGTACGTGGTCGGACCCTGGTCGGGAAGGTGGTGGCGCGGCTCCCAGTCGGGCATGGCGTTCTGCCATCCGCCGGCGTTGATCTCGATGCGGACGCCGCCGGGCTCGCGCACGTAGAGGTAGACGATCTCGTCGATCCCGTGGATGCCGGGACCGAACTCGATCGCCGTCCCGTTGGAGATGAAGATGTCGGCCGCCCGCTCGACGTCGAGCTTCTGATCGACGCGGAAGGCGACGTGGTTCAGCCGCCCCCGCGCGTGCGGCGCGTCGGGGACGAGGGCGAGATCGTGCGTGGAGCGGATGGCGTTGCACGTCAGCGTGGAGAAGAACGAGAGCCCGGGCTCCGGGGTGATCGACGCCGTGTGGCGATGGCCGAGGTTCGCGCGGTACCAGGCGATCTCGTCCGCCATCGCCGCGGTGTTCACCGTCACGTGGTCGATGTAGCGGGCAGCGGCGCCGCGGCCCGTGTAGCGCTGCGGGCGCAGCGGCATGTCGGTCGCGAGTGCCGGTGGCGCCGCGTAGAGCTCGGTCTCCCAGAAGACCTCGGTCGGATGGCCGCTGGGCGTGCGCAGCCGCAGCGCGCGGCCGTGCCCGACCGACGAGTCGATCCAACCCTCGACGAGGTCGGCGTCGACGCGGGCGGCGATCGTGTCGACGTCGTCGGGACCGTAGGTCCGCCAACCGACGTGACCGAGCGCGGGCGCGGGCCCCTCGGTGACGATGAGGCTCGAGTGCTGCCACTCGCCCCAGCCGCGCAGGTAGGCGGACTGCCCGTCCCGCGTGGTCTCCTCGAGACCGAGGACGTCCGTGAACCACGCGACGGACTCCTCGGGTCGCGGGCTGATGATCTCGACGTGCGCCAGCTGCGACAGCAGGACTTCGGACATGAGCTCTCCCTCGAGCCGAATATCAGAATGGCGATTCTGATTCTGAACGTAGCAGGTAGCGCACGCAGACCTCGCCGAGCTCGTCGACCAGCTGCTGCCACGACAACGGCCGGCGAGACTCGAAGCTGTCGCCTCGCATGACGCGCCGGGCCAGCGTCGAGTACACGAGGCGGAACGCGACGTCGACCGCGAGCTCGGGGTCGTGGTGGGCGATCGCGCCGCGATGCTCGAGCAGCAGGCGCTCGAACGTCGCCGCGTTGCGGGCGCTCGCCTCCGCCCCGCGCTCGCGGATCGTGGCGTCGAGCGAGCCGCGGATCATGAAGACGTGCAGCAGCGCGCCGTGGGTGCGGAAGACCTGGGCGACCGCGGCGACGGCGGCGCGCACCAGCTCTGCAGGGCCGATGCCGGCCGGGTCCAGCGCACGCAGCAGGGCATCCTGCTCGAGGGAGATCTCCTCGGCCCACCGCGCGTGGATGGCGAGGAGCAGGCCCTCCTTGTTCGCGCGCCCGTAGATCGAGCCGACCGAGACCTTCGCCCGCCTGCTGACCTCGGTGATCGTGAACGCCTCGAAGCCGCCCTCCCGCAGCACCTCGGTCCCCGCGTCGAGCACACGCTCGAACGCCGCCCGGCTGCGCGCCTGCAGCGGCGGGTTGAGGAATGGCCCCGGCTGGACGTCGACCACCCGGCCAGGCTACCCCTGGACGATCGGCAACGGGCGGGCACTCAACGCAGGTAGGACCTGCGCCGTCACCCACACCGGGGTCTGCGCCGACGTGCGCGAGTAGCGCACCGATCCGTCGGCGGTGGTGAGGCTCCCGAGATAGTCCGTTGCGGTCCGCGATCCGTCGCGGCGGATGCTCGCCGGGCGCACCCCGGCCGCGACGAGCGCCTGGATCGCGAAGCCGGTGCTCTGCGCGTTGGACGCCCCGCCGACCGACAGCGGGAAGCCGCCGTCGGGGCGTTGCCGGCGTCGCAGGAACGTCACGGCGCGCCGGCCCGCGACGCCGGCGTCGCGGCCGCGCACGGCGGCCAGCGCCTGCAGGACCCCGGAGGTGACGTCGATGTCGCTGCTCCCTGACCGCCCCGGATACGAGAACCCGCCGTCGGCGTGCTGACGCGCCGTGACCCATCGCAGCGCCTTCGACAGCGATCCCGACGATCGAGGCTCGCCGGAGGCACGCAGGGCGAGCACGCCGAAAGCAGTCGCGTTGACCAGGCCGCTCCACGCGCCGTCGGCGCGCTGGGCGCGCCGCAGGTCCGCGAGCAGGTCGCGCCCGCCGACGCGCGTGGTGCTGCCGCACGCCCGCAGCGCGAGGATCGTGCGCTCGACGTCCCCCACACCGCGGACGGTCGCGCCCGTCCGCCGTAGGTAGGCCACGAGGGGCGCGCCACAGCGCACGCCGGCGCCGGCCAGCCCGATCCCTGCCCACGCCGCGTACAGCGGCGTCGATGGCTCGCCGCGCGTGCCGCCGAACCCGCCGTCCCGGTTCTGCGCCGCGCGCAGGTAGTCGACGCCGCGCGAGCCTGCCTGCGCCGGGTCGGGCGCGGAGGCCGCGCCGGCAAGCACCGCCGCGACGGCGAGCGCGGGGACGACCGCGCCGGCCGGCCGCCAGACGATGTGCGAGCGCAGCGCCGAGCGCTGCAGGGCGGCGACGAGGACGGGACCGAAGAGGAGGCAGAAGGCGACGTTGCCGAGGGCGTGGGCGATGTTGAACGGAAGCGACACGCTCGCGATCGTCAGGTACGCGGCGAGCGTGTGCGAGCCCGACAGCGTCGCCCAGGTCGACAGGTCCATGATCGCGCCGAAGAGCAGGCCGGCGGCGCCGCAGGCGATGGCGAGCGGGACGCGCCCGAGGCGACGCCCCGTCATGACCCCGAGGCACGCGCCGAAGATGCCGACCAGACCCCAGGCGGCCATCTGCCACGGCGTCCACGGGCCCTGGCCGAACACGACATTGGACGCGAGCGCGCCAACGGCTCCGACCACGAACCCCGGCGCCCCGCCGAGGACGTAACCGCTGATGAGCACGATGTCGGTCGTCGGCTTCACGTTGGGGAGGGGCGCGAAGGCGAGGCGCCCGAGGGCGGCGAGCGCCGCCAGGGCGGCGACGAGGGCGAGCAGCCGCGACGGCGGGCGCCCCCGCTCCCACCATGCTGCGCCCGCCGCGAGCGCGCAGAGCAGGACGAGCAGGGAGGCGAGTGGCCAGGTCATGGGACCTCGATCGTTGCGGTCATCGCGCCGAGCAGCCGCGCGCCCTCGGCCGGCGTCAGCGCGCCGCCCGCGCCGCCAAGGACGCGGGCGGTCTCGGTGGCGAAGTACCAGCCGCCGCCCAGGAGCTCGGCGGCGGGGCCGTCGGCGATGACGCGCCCATCGGCGAGCAGCACGACGCGGTCGGCGACAGCAGCGGCGAACTCCGCGTCGTGGGTCGCGACGAGCACCGCGCGGCCGTCCGCGGCGAGGCCGCGCAGGCGCTCGGCGAGCGCTGCCTTCGCCGTGCGGTCCATGCCGCGCGTCGGCTCGTCGAGGCACACCGTCGCGGCCACGTGCTCGCTGCCGTCACCGAGGACGATGGCGAGCGCGAGGCGCTGACGCTCGCCGCCTGAGAGGTCGCGCGGATGGCGGTCGGCGAGGTGGTCGAGGCCGACCGTGCGCAGCGCCGCCGCGGGAGCCTCGTCGCCGACGCGGTCGTGCAGGACGTAGTCACCGGGGTTCTGCAGCAGCAGCGCGACCCGGCCGCTGGCGCGCACGCGGCCCCGCGTCGGGTCCAGCAGTCCCCCGGCATGGCGCAGGAGAGTGGACTTGCCCGCGCCGTTGCGGCCCATGACGACCACCCGCTCGCCGGGCCCGACGACCAGATCGACGCCGCGCAGCAGCGCCGGCCCGCCACGCAGCTCGTGCCAGACGCCGTCCAGCCGCAGCGCCGCGTCGCGTCGCGCGTGGCGCCGCGCTGCGCGCGACGGCGTCTCCGGGTCCGGCTGCGGTCCGGGCTCCGGCAGCAGCCCGCGTGCCGCGAGCGTCCGGCGCGCGTCCTTGACCCCGCTGGGCAGTGGGCGCAGCCCGGCCGCGGCGAACAGGGAGGCGGCCGGCGTCGCGAGCTGCGCAGCGTGGTCGACGGCCCACGCCTGGAAGCCAGAAGCAGCCGCATCGCAGGCCACGGCACCGTCGCGCAGCGCCACGACGCGATCGGCGGCGGCGAGGCAGCGCTCCAGGCGGTGCTCGGCCAGCACGATCGCCGTGCCCCACTCCTCGTTGAGCCGGCGCAGCAGCCAGACCAGCTCGTCACCCGAGACCGGGTCGAGTTGCGACGTCGGCTCGTCGAGGAGCAGCAGCGGCGGGCGGCGAGCCAGCGCCGCGGCGAGGGCGACGCGCTGCAGCTCGCCGCCGGACAGCTCGGCGGTCCGCCGGTCGAGCAACTGGGCGATCCCGAGCGCGAGCGCAACCTCCTCAACGCCCCGCGCGACCGCGTTGGCACCGTCGCCGCGCCCCTCGAGCGGGAACGCGATCTCCGCCCGGACGGACCCCATGACGACCTGGGTCTCGGGGTCCTGGAAGAGGCTGCCGGCGATCGCCGACAGCTCCGCGGGCCCGTGGTCGCGGGTGCTCAGCCCACCGCAGAGCACCTCGCCCGCGAACGTGCCGCCATGCACGTGCGGCACGATCCCGGCGGCCGCGCGCAGCAGCGTGGACTTGCCCGCCGCCGACCCGCCTGCGAGCACGACGAACTCGCCCGGCTCGATCCGCAGCGAGACGTCGCGCAGCGCGGGCTGCAGCGCGCCGGGGTAGGCGTAGGAGACGCCGTCGAGCTCCAGCACCGTCACCGCATCCCCCTGCGGACCGTCAGGGGCGCGAGCACGGCGACGGCGAGCCCCGCGGCGAGCGCGAGCTCGCCGGCCCCGACGGGTGCGTCGAGCAACGGGACGGCGGTGAACGACGCCAGTCCGGCGGCGCGGCCCCCCACGGCGAGCGCGAGGATCGCAAGTGCCGAGGCGGCGAACGCCAGGTCCTGGCGCGACCAGGGATCCCGCCGGCGCCGCGGTCGCCCGTGCGTCCCGTAGCCCCGGACCTCGAGCGTCGTCGCGACATCGGCGGCGCGGTCCAGCGCGCCGGCGCAGATCGCGCGCAGGACGACAAGCCGCGCCGCGGCGCCCGTGCCGCCCCCGTCCCACCGGCAGCGCCGTGCATCGTCCAGCCGCCGCGCATCGCGCGCGAGCACGGGGACGAGCCGGACCGCCAGGACCGCCGTCAGGGCGGACCGCGCCGAGACGCGGCGTGCGGCGAGCAGGAGCGCGTCGACGTCGACGGCGGCGGCGAACAGCGCGGCGACGAGCACCATCACGGCCAGGCGCAGCGCGAGCGCGCCGCCGTACGCGAGCGCCTCGACCGTGAGGTCGACCTGCCCGAAGGGCGGGATGTCGCCGAAGCGCCAGAACACCGTCAGCCCGTTGCGATTGGCGAGCACGTTGATGACGACGACGAGCGGGGCGGCGAGCACGCAGAGCCGAAGCGCGCGCGACATCTCTCGCCACACGCCCGCCATGGCGCCGGCGGCGAGGACCGCAGCGCAGAGCACCCCGAGCACGAGCGGGTGCTCGTACATCAGGCCGCACACGACGATCGCCGCGCACCAGGCAGCACCGGCGCCGGCGCGGGCCGCATGCAGCGGGCTCATCCGGTGCGCTCCATGGGCAGCGCCGTGGCGTCCACGCCCTGCACCGCGACGGCGAACCGATCGCGCAGGTGCTGCCGTGTCAGCGCGCCGGCCGCCGCCTGCACGCCGGTGTCATCGGTCCCGGTCACGATCCAGACGGGCGCGTGGCCCTCGGTGCGCGTTGCGGCGATGAGCCCGGCGCCGGCGCCCGCGCTGCGGACGCGGTGACCGCGATCGTCCAGCAGCGCGATGGCGCGCCCGTCGCGCGCCGGCCGCGCGTACACGCCGCTGCTCTGCGGACCGAGGCGCAGCAGCCGGCCGGCGGCGGTGTCGCGGAGCGCCGCGTAGGCGCCGACGAGCATGCCGGGCACGTCGCCGACGGCGAGCGCCGCGGGCGCGGCGTCGTCGACTCGCGCGCCCGCGCGCGTGAGCGCCTCGCGGGCCGCGCCGCACGCCGGGGTGCCCCTCGGGACGCAGGCGAGCGCCGCTCGGCGGGTGAACGGGGCGGGGAACGACCCGACGACCGCGGAGCCGCTGCCCGGGCCGGAGCCCCAGTCGTGGTGGTCCCACCACACGACGTCGCCGTCGCGCACCCGGACCGACGCCGCGCCGCGGTCGGAGAGCACGCCGTCGACGTAGAAGAACCAGTCGACGGGACGCCCGCCCCGCTGCCCGCCGGCGAGCCCGTCGATGGACTCCACGAACCCTCCGCCGTAGCGCGTCGTGACCTTCGCGTTGCGCTGCACGAGCCGCATGACGGTGTCCGCGCCCCTCACCTCGGGCGCATCGTCGCGCACGACCACCGTGCGCCCGAAGTCGCCCGTGACGAGCAGCCGGGCCTGCGAGGACGGCGAGCCGGCACCCGCGCCACACGCGCCGAGGGTCAGGGCGGCGAGCGCGCCGACGGCACCGACGGGTGCTCGCCACCGTGCCATGCGATCAGCGCACGTGGAACACGACGCGGCTCTGGCCGCGTGTCAGCGTTCCGCGGTTGCCGGCGCCGTCGACCGCGAAGACGTCCAGGACGTAGCGCCCCCGCCCCAGGCGGCGCGGAAGCAGGTAGGAGAACTCCTGCGCGGTGCCGATCGCGAACGTGCGTCCCGCCGCAGCCGAGCAGCGCTTCGTGCGCACGAAGCGCTCCTTCGTCGCATCGTAGGTGCTGCAGCGGCCGTGGTCGCTGCGCGTGAGCCGCAACCGCAGCGACCGCAGGCCGGCGGGCTCCACCGCGACGCTCCCGGTGAGCGCGCGGGGACCGTGGCCCTTGCCGAAGCGCTGGCCGTTGCGGATCGTGGAGATGCGCGCGTACGGCGGCGTCCTGTCGGCCGTACCGCACTTGCCGTCGTGCCCGTTGGTCGCGCACGTCGCGGAAGGCCCGACGCCCGCCTGGACCTGCCGCGGGCCGCACGCGCCGTCCGAGCCCGTCGTCGCGCAGACGACGGCGGTGCCGCGGACGCGGTCGCCCTTCGTCACCGTGAAGACCTGCGGTCCGGCGGTCGCGGCGAGCGTGACCGCCGCGTTGCCCGCGGCGTCCGTCGCGACGGTCTGCCCCGCACCGGTCACGGTCGCGCCTGCCGACGGCGTGGGCGCCGTCGTGTTGATGAAGTCCGGCGCCGTGCCGAACGTCACCGTGTACTCGTCGGCGTGCAGCGTCACGCCCGAGCCGGGCGGGGCCGTCGCGGGACCGGCGAGCTCCAGCGGATCACCGGAGAAGCAGGTGGGCGTGTCCGCGCCGGTGCACGACGGTGCGATGAGGACGCGGTCGCCCGGCGAGACCTGCTGCGTGCAGATGCCCATGCTGGCCGGGGCATCGTTGACGAAGAGGTTCCAGTAGGCGTCGGAGGTGAACAGGTGCGTCTCGCCGAGGATCGTCTCCAGCGACATGCCGACGCTGCCGTTGGAGCCGTTCCACCCGCCGGTGGTGAGCGTCTCCAGCGCGCCCCCGATCGACGTCGAGGGGCAGCTGGCGGGAGGCCCGGAGGCGGCGACCTTCGTGAACGCACCGTCGACCGTGCGCACGACCGCAGGACCGGCGAGGGTCGCGGAGGATCCCTCGACGCGGATCGAGACGTCGCCGGCGGGAGCCGCGGAGGCGACGACCGGGACGATGAGGCTGAACAGCGAGGCGGCGATGAGCGGCCTCAGGAGACGACGGGACACGGCACCCCTTTCCACGAGGGCGAGACGCGAGTGGGTGTCGAGAGTGGGTGTCCTGGCTCCCGGGCCGACCGTCACGCGCCTTCCCGCACCTCACGGTGCAGTGGCTGCGGGCGCTGGATGCGCACGCCGCGGACGGCATCCCCGGTCACAGTGGCGGGCCCGCGCCGGTCTTGCACCGGCTTCCCGCACCCTCGACCTACGAACGCGCCGATCCTATCGCCACATCGGTGCAGCCCCGCAGCGGGGCGAGGCGCTCCGCCTCCGCGCGCACCGCGTCGAGGTCCAGCGGCCCGAGCTCGTCGAGCTCCACCTCGAGCCGCTTGCCCTTCTTCCGTCCCCGCCACAGGCCGGCGAGCTCGCCGTCGCGCAGCACGACCCCGGGACCGCCCGCCGCTCTGAACACGCGCCGGCGCAGCTCCGTGTCCTGCACCAGCACCTCGCGGTCGCGGGCGAGCAGCAGCGGGTCGCCTGGACCGAGCAGGCGGGTGCCCGCCGCCGGCGACGGCTCGGTCGCGGCCTCCTCCTCCTCGGGCACGAGCTCCCACAGCGCACGCGCGTGGGCGCCCTCGATGCCAGCCCAGGCCGCCAATCCGGCCGCGCGCGAGGGCCCGTAGGCGACGCGGAAGCGGCGCACCAGCTCCGCACCGGCCTGCTCGCGAGGGGGCGCGTCCCATCCGATCCACTGGTCCGTCCGCGCGAACGCCGGCTGGCGCCCGGCGCGCCCGGCCAGGCACAGCCGCCCGTGCAGGCCGGCTGTGACCAGCACCCAGCGCCGCGCGTGATGGCTCCCGCAGCCCTCGCACCACGGCAGCATCTCCTCCGGCAGCCGATGACGCAGCTCCTCGTGGAGGTCGTCGCGGCTCAGCGTCCGGCCGTCGAGCGCATCGGAGATCGCATCGACCGCGAGCTCGGCGCCCTCCTCCGGCTCCGGCGGCAGCAGAGCCGTCGCGAACCCGGCCGCCTCGTCGGCGGGGAGGATCGCCGTCGCGGTCCGGACGTTGTACATCGCGATCGCAGTGCGCTGCGCCAGCGCGTCGTCGAGCGTCACCGTCTCCGCGCGGGCGGCGATCGCCGTGACCGCCGCGCCCGGCGGGGAGTCCTGGATCGTCCAGGAGCGCAGCACGTCGAGCGTGCTCGCGACGCGGCTCGCGAGCCCCTGCGCGGCGACCCGCTGCGCCAGGACGCTCATGCCGCGTACGGCGTCTCCATCGCCTCGAGCGGCATCGAGCCGTCCGGCGGCGTGACGGCAGCGAGCTTCAGGACGCCGGCGATCATCCCGTAGAAGCCGACCAGATAGGCGAGGTCGACGACGCCGCGCTCGCCGAAGACCGCCTTCGCGCGCTCGAACGTCGCGTCGCTCAGCTCCGGCGCGGTGAGCTGCTCGACGCAGAAGTCGTAGAGCACGGTCTCCTGCTCGTCGAGTGCCTCGGGCCGGCGTCCCTGGCGCAGCGCGTCGCAGATCTCCTCCGGGACGCCTTCCTCCAGCGCCCTGCGGTGGTGGGCCCACCACTCGAACTGCGAACCCGACACGCGCGCGCCGATGAGGATCGCGATCTCCGTCAGCCGCCGTGAGATGCCGGTCTCGAAGAGCAGGTAGTTGCCCAGCGTGAAGGACGTCTCGGTCAGCCGCGCGCTGCGCAGCGTCGCGTTGAACGGCCCGGAGATGCTGCCCGTGTACTCCAGGACGGGCGCGATCGCGCGCTGCTGCTCCTCGTCGAGGTCCTCGACGGTCAGCTGGGGAAAGCGTTCGGTCATCCGCGGAGGATATGTCTGCCGTTTCGTAGGCTCCCGCCATGGAACGAGACGAGGGTGTGCTGATCGCGGGCGCGGGCCCGGTCGGCCTGATCACCGCGCTGGGCCTCGCGCAGCGAGGGCTGGCGGTCACGGTCGTGGAGGCCGAGCCGCACATCATCGACTCGCCGCGGGCGATGGTCTACCACTGGACGGTGCTCGAGCACCTCGACCGCCTGGGCATCCTGCGCGAGGCCGAGGAGCAGGGCTTCCGCAAGCAGGACTACGCGTACCGCGTGTACGAGACGGGCGAGTGGATCGCGTTCGACCTCGAGCTGCTCGCCGAGGACACCGACTACCCGTACAACGTCCACCTCGGCCAGCACGACCTCGCCGCGATCGCGCTCGAGCACCTCGAGCGGATCCCCGGGACGCAGGTGCTGTTCGACGCGCGCCTGACCGGCCTGACGCAGGACGGCGCAGGCGTCACCGCAACCGTCTCGACACCCGGTGGCGAGCGCGAGCTGCGCGCGGCCTGGGCGGTCGGCGCGGACGGGGCGCGCAGCTCCGTGCGCAACCTGCTCGGTCTCGGCTTCGAGGGCTTCACGTGGCCGGAGCGCTTCGTGGCGACGAACGTCTTCTACGACTTCGAAGCGCACCAGTACCCGCGCTCGGTCCTGCAGATCGACCCGATCCACGGCGCGATCATCGCCAAGATCGACACGCGCAACCTCTGGCGCGTGACCTACTCGGAGTCGGCGTCGCTGCCGGAGGAGACCGTGGAGGACCGCCTCGCCGAGGCCTACACGTCGCTGCTGCCCGGCGACGAGGGCTGGACCCTCGACCGCATCACCCCGTACAAGATGCACCAGCGCTCAGCCGAGAGCTACCGAGCCGGTCGCGTGCTGCTGGCGGGCGACGCCGCCCACGCGACGAACCCGACCGGCGGCCTGGGCCTCACCTCGGGGATGTTCGACTCCTTCGCGCTGCAGACCGCGCTCGCGGCGGTCGCCGTCGACGGCGCGAGCGACGCGATCCTCGACGAGTGGGCCGCCGAGCGCCGCCAGATCTTCACGGAGATCGCGTCGCCCCAGGCGAGCGAGAACAAGCGCGTGATCTACAGCGAGCCCGACCCCGAGCGCCGGCGCCAGGACCTCGAGCGGCTGCGCGCGGGCGTCGCCGACCGCGACGCACTCCGCGAGCGGCTGCACTTCACCCGGCGGCTGGAGAGCCGGGCGACGGCCGCGGCGCGGGGCTGAGCGCGCGCCGTCGCCCGGGCGGGCCGACGCGCGGAGCTCAGCCCGCCATCCCACGCATCGCCAGGCGCCGCACCCGCTCGGCGATCTCCAGCCGGCGCCCGGGGTCGACGACCCCCTTCAGCGCCCCGTCGGTCATCGCCAGCAGCAGGAACACGTCCTCCGCGCGCACGTCATCGCGGACCCGTCCGGTCGCCTTCGCGTCGTCCAGCGGGCCCTCGACGAGGTCGATGAGCTCGTCGCGCATCCTCTCCATCTGGCGCCAGGCCTCGGGGCTCTCGCGGACCACGTCGGTCAGCCCGTGCGACCGGGCCGCGCAGACGACGATCGCGTCGAGCAGGCGCTCGAAGGCGTCCGGGCGCCCGCCGTGCTCGGCGACCGTCGCCGCGATCTCGTCGTGCAGCTCTCCCGCCAGGGTCGCCGCCAGCGTCGCGCGGTCCGGGAAGTGGCGGTAGAGCGTCGCCTGTCCCACGCCCGCGCGCCGGGCGACCTCGTAGAGCGGGAAGTCCGGCGAGAGCGCCATCAGCTCGCGCGCCGCGTCGAGGATCGCCTCGCGATTGCGAGCCGCATCCTTGCGCTGGGGTGAAACGGACACGATTGTCCGCTTGACGCTACCATCGCGCCGAGCCGACTGAGGAGGAGAGCCATGTCCGCGTTCGCGGATCTCGAGGGGAAGGTCGCCGTCGTCACCGGAGGCGCGTCAGGCATCGGCAGGGGTATCGCCGAGGCGCTCAAGGCCGAGGGCGCCGAGTTGGTGATCGCCGACATCGAGGACGGCGCGCTGCAGCGGACGGCGAAGGAGCTGGGCGCCACCGGCATCCAGACCGATGTGTCCGACGCCGAGAGCGTCGGGGCGCTGGCGACAGAGGTGGTCGAGCGGTTCGGCACGGCGCACGTGCTCGTCAACAACGCGGGCATCGGCCCGATGGGACGGATCGCCGACCTGTCCCTCGACGACTGGAAGTGGATGGTCGGCGTCAACCTCTGGGGTGTCATCCACGGCATCCACGCCTTCCTGCCCATCCTCAAGGGCAACGAGGACGGCGGGCACATCGTGAACACCTCCTCCATGGCCGGCCTCGTCGGCATGCCCGGCCTCGGCTCGTACACGCTCACGAAGTACGGGGTGCTCGGCCTGACCGAGGTGCTCGCGCAGGAGCTCGAGGAGGACGGCTCCAAGGTCGGCGCGACCGTGCTGTGCCCCGGCACGATCCACACGAACATCGGCACCAGCAGTCGCAACCGCCCGGACGGCAACGCGGGCGGCCTGCACGACGTCGACATCTCCCAGGAGGGGTCGGAGGTCGACATGTCGGGCGTCCGCTGGATGATCCCCATCGAGGTCGGCGCGATCGTCGTCGACTGCATCAAGACCGGCGAGCTGTACGCCCTCACCCACCCTGACTGGTGGGACATGGTCGAGCCGCGCTTCGTCGCGATCGCCTCCGCCTTCGGCAAGACGCTCGAGGCGACACCGTGAGCACGACGCAGCCGCTGACGCCGCCCGACGAGGCCCTCGCGCGCTTCCAGGAGGCGCTGGGCGCCGACGCCGTGCTCGTCGAGGAGGCGGAGCGCGACGAGTACCGCGACCCGTACTGGTTCAAGGACGACCGGACCTACGACTCCTCGGTGGTCCTGCTGCCCTCCTCGACGGAGGAGGTCCAGGCGCTCGTCCGCATCGCCAACGAGCTCGGCGTCGCCCTGTGGACAAGCTCGCGCGGCAAGAACCTCGGCTACGGCGGCCCCTCACCGCGCGTCCGCGGCAGCGCCGTGGTCAGCCTCGTGCGGATGAACCGCGTCATCGAGATCAACCCCGAGCTCGCCTATGCGGTGGTCGAGCCCGGGGTGCGCTGGTTCGATCTGCACGCGGCCCTGAAGGACGCCGGGCACGACGACCTGCTCGTGACGGTCCCCGACCTCGGGTGGGGCAGCGTCGTCGGCAACTCGCTCGACAACGGCATCACCTACATGCCCTACGGCCAGGACTTCATGGCGCCGTGCGGCATGGAGGTCGTCCTCGCCGACGGCGAGCTGGTGCGCACGGGCCTCGGCGCGATGCCCGACAACAAGGCCTGGCACCTCTACAAGCGCGGGCTCGGCCCGGTCCTGGACCCGCTCTTCATCCAGTCCAACTACGGGATCGTCACCCGCATGGGCTACTGGCTCATGCGCCGGCCGGAGGCGTTCGCGCCGCTGTTCCTCACCGTGCCGCGCGACGAGCAGCTCGCCCAGGCGATCGACATCCTCCGAGAGCTGCGCCTGGACGGGACGATCCGCGGCGTGCCCAGCATGTACTCGACGCTGACCCTCGCGGCGCAGTTCCCGGAGATCATGGGCGAGTTCGTCGCCGCCGGCGGGGTCCTGCCCGACGAGCAGATCCAGGAGATCGCCGACCGGACGGGCCTCGGGCGCTGGGGCATGCGTGCCGCGATCTGGGGCGACGGGCCGGTCGCCGCGCACCACGTCGAGAAGGTCAAGCGGGCGTGGAGCGCCATCGAGGGCGCCAAGGTCATCCACGAGCGGACGTTCACCGCCGGCGACTGGGACGAGATCGCCGCCACGCCGGACAAGATCCACGCCGGCATCCCGAACCTCGACCTCATGGACGTGATCCCGCCGAACGTCGGGCACCTCGGGTTCTCGCCGGTCGTGCCGCTCGTCGGCTCCGACGTGCGCGACGCGGTCGACTTCATGCGGACGCTGATCGAGGAGCGCGCCAAGGTGAACTTCGTGGGCGGCATCCTCGTCATCAACGAGCGCTCCTGCGTGATCGTGACCGGCGTGAACTTCGACGTCAACGACGAGGCGATGACGAACCAGGCCTACGCGACGGCGAAGATGCTCGTCGAGGAGGCGGGGCGGCACGGCTACGGCGAGTACAGAGCGCACCTGGATTTCATGGACCTCGCGAGCGATCAGTACTCGTTCAACGACAACGCGTACCGCCGGTTCTGCGAGCGCATCAAGGACGCCGTCGACCCGAACGGGATCCTCTCCCCCGGCCGCCACGGCATCTGGCCGGCGGGGATGCGCGAGCCCCGCTAGCGCTTGCGCGTGCGCCAGGCCTTCTCGTAGAAAGGGCGCAGGTACGTGAGATGGCGGTGCATCTCCTCGGCGGCGGCGTCCTCGTCGCCGGAGGAGATCGCCTGCGCGATCTCGCGATGGTCGTGGTTGATCTGGTCGTGGAAGCGCTGGCCGAGGTGCGAGCGGCTCAGGTTCGTCTGCAGTACCGAGAAGATCGGCTGGGCGGCGATGGACAGCAGCGTGTTGCCCGACGCGAGGACGACCTGGGAGTGGAAGTCCTTGTTGTAGATGAACTGCTCCTGGGTCCCGAGGTCGCGGGTGTCGCCCGGGATGGCCTCGCGGAGCCGCTCGATCTCCTCCGGTGTGTGGCGCCGAGCGGCGAGGCGCGCGGCGGGCACCTCGAGGAACTCGCGCAGCTCGAGGAACTCGTCCAGCGACACCGTCTCGGTCTGCGACAGCAGCGCGATGTTCGAGCTCAGGAACTCGGAGATGTGGTCGGCGGTCGGCAGGATTACGAAGCTCCCGCCGGTCGCGCCCTTCGTGGTCCGGATGAGGTTCTGGGTCGCCAGCACGCGCAGCGCCTCGCGGACGGTCGCCCGGCTGACCCCGAACTGCACGCTCAGCGCCGCCTCGTTGGGCAGCCGGTGACCCGGCGTGATC
Source organism: uncultured Solirubrobacterales bacterium (assembly GCA_963837655.1). Taxonomy (GTDB): domain Bacteria; phylum Actinomycetota; class Thermoleophilia; order Solirubrobacterales; family Solirubrobacteraceae; genus CAVVSD01. Next base: position 187,567 of record CAWIOK010000002.1, on the reverse strand, counting down.
TCGCCGCTGACGATCAGCTCGCGCAGCTGGTCGGCGACCTGCTCGTAGGCCTTGCGGACACGCTGCACCCCCCCGAGCCCGTCGCGCGCGACCGTCACCGGACCCTCAGCGGCTCGCCGAACGTGTCCGTGAAGGCGAGCTCCTCGACCGGGAGGCGGCGCAGCTTGGTCGGGAAGCCGCGCTCGGGATACCCGGCGACGATGTGGCAGGCCGTGACGTACGGGTCGGGGATGCCCAGCAGCTCCTTGACCTGCGGCTCGTAGGCGACGAGCAGCGTCGTGAACGTCGTCGCGACGCCCTGGTCGCGCAGCGCGAGGCAGACGTTGTGGGCCATCGGGTAGACCGACGCCCCGCCGACGATGCTCAGGCGATCGAGGTCGAGGTCGGTCGGGTGCACGAGCGACGGGTCGACGCAGACGACGATGATCGCCGGGTGCTCGCCGAAGCGATGCGCGAACCGGTTGCTCTCCTCGTGCGTGCGCACGGGATCGCTGAACCCGAGCCGGACGGACTTGTCGACGCCGCCGGCGGACCTGATGGCGCTCCGGCCGGCCTTGACGGCCTCGTAGCTCTCCTGCCACGGCACGAGGTACCACTCGCCCAGCTGCCGCTTCTTCTCGGGGTCGCGGACGATCACGAACCGTACGCCCTGGCGGTTGCCGCCCTGCGGCGCGAAGCGGGCGGCGTCGATCGCGCGGTGGAAGACCTCGTCGGGCACCGGGTCGGGGAGGTACCTGCGGCACGCGTGGGTCGTCCGCATCGCGTCGGTGAGCTCCATGTGCGAAGAGTCTGGCAGCGGAGCGAGCGCATCGACGATCTAGCCGGCGCGGACCTCGAACTCGGTCAGGGTCACCGGCCCGAACGACGTGATGAGCGCCACGTCGACGGCGTCGCGCCCGCGGCCCACGACGACGCGGCCGACGCGCCGGCGGTTGTTGCGGGCGTCGAACGTGTGCCACGCGCCGTCGAGGTAGACCTCGAACCAGGCCGCGAAGTCCATCGGCTCGACCGGCGGCGGGACGTCGATCTCCGGGATGTAGCCGAAGACGTAGCGGGCGGGGATGTTGAGCGCGCGGCAGAACGTGATGGCCAGGTGCGCGAAGTCGCGGCACACGCCCTGCCCCGCCCGGTAGGCGTCCAGCGCGGTCGTCCAAGGGTTCGACGCGCCGGCGACCCACTCGAGGTGATCGTGCACGAAGTCGACGATCGCCTGGACGCGCTCCCAGCCCGGCGGATGGTCGCCGAAGCGCTCCCAGGCCTCGCTGCCGAGCTCGTCGGGGAGGCAGAAGCGGCTCGGCATGACGAACGCCAGATGCTCGTCGGGCAGCGCCATGATCGGGGTCTCCGGCGTGCCAGGTGCGATGAGGTCGCCGGGGGTCCCGAGCACGACCTGTGCCTCGTAGACGATCCGCGACGCGCCCGCCGGGATCGTGAAGCGCTCGCAGCGGTTGCCGTAGAGATCCAGGTAGCCGTGGTGCGACGCGTCGGTGTCCCAGCGCTCGCCGCGCATCTGACGCGGCCGGTCCGAGGGCGCGACCTGCAGCACGGCCGAAACCGGAATCGGCGTCTCCAGCCCGAACGTGCAGCCGACGGTGAGGGTGAGCGGGTCCGTCAGGGCACCCGGGGGTGGCGATCCGCCCACGGCATCGCCTGCTCGAGCTGCGCGGCCACCGACAGGAGGACCGCCTCGCCGGGCGCCATGAGCTGCACACCCGCGGGCAGCCCGCCGGACTCCCCGACGGGGAGCTGGATCGCCGCCCAGCCCGTGATGTTGGCCGCGGTGGTGAACCCCGTGACCGCGAACTCGCGATCGAAGAAGTCGTCGACGCTGCCGGTGGCGTGCGTCAGCGTGCCGATCGGCGGCGCGGTCCTGTTCAGCGACTGGCACAGCAGGACATCGAAGCCCTCGCAGTCCTGCGCGAAGCGCCGGCCCGCAGCGTGCATCGCGTTGACGGCCTCGACGTGGTCCAACCCGGTCACCTTCTCGCCTGCGCGCACCATCTCCCAGGTGACCGCCTCCAGCTCGTCCTCCCGCGGCGGCCTGCCCAGGACCTCGGTGGCGAAGCCGTACGTCCCGAGGTTGTCGACGGCGTGGATGACGGCGACCGCGTGCCGCGCTGCGGCGCGGTCGCCGAAGCCTGGGGTCCCGACCTCGACCGTGTGTCCCAAGCCCTCGAGCGTCCGCGCGGTCTCCTCCACGACGGCCCGCACGCCGGGGTCCAGCTCGCCGTCGAACGGCGGATCGAGCGCCAGCATGATGCGCAGCCGGCCCGGGTCGGCCGCCGCGGCCGCGGAGAAGCTGCCCGGCGGCGTCAGCGCGCCGTACGGATCGCCGACCGCAGGGCCCGCGCTCACGTCCAGCAGCGCCGCGGTGTCGCGGACCGTGCGGGTGAGCCCATGCACCTGCGCGAGGCCGTCCAGCCACTGACCGTCAGGCGCGACCGGCACACGCGCCCGCGAGGGTTTGAGGCCGACGACGCCGCAGCACGCCGAGGGCATGCGGATCGATCCGGTCGCGTCGCCGCCGGACGCGGCGGCGACCACACCGGTCGCGACCGCGACCGCCGATCCGCCGCTGGAGCCGCCGGGCGAGCGCTCTGCGTCCCACGGGTTCACGGCGAGGCCGAGAAGCTCGGACTCCGTCGCGCAGTAGTTGCCGAACTCCGGCGTGTTCGTCTTCCCCGCCACGACCAGGCCCGCGTCGAGGTAGCGCTGCACGATCCACGACGTCTCCGGCGGCACCCAGTCCTTGAATGCACGGGACCCCATCGTCTCGTTCACCCCCGCAAGCGTGCCCCCGAGGTCCTTGAGCAGGAACGGGACACCGGCCAGCGGCCCATCGGGCAGCCCGCCTCCGACCTGCGCCTCGGCGCGCTCGACGAGGTTCGTGGTCACCGCGTTCAGCGGCGCGCTCGCCTCGATGCGTTCGGCGGCAGCGCGGAGCAGCTCCAGGGCCGTCACCTCACGGGTGCGGACCATCTCCGCCTGCGCGACCGCGTCCATCCAGCGGGTCTGCTCGGCAAGGCTCATGGCGGCGGATCCTGCCAGGGTCAGTACACCGCCGGTACGAAGGTCTGATCGTCGAGCGGCGGGCGGACGTAGCTGGTGTCCGGCTGGCGGGGCGGAAGCTCCAGCGGCGGCGGGGTGACGTCCTCGTAGTCGATCTGCGACAGCAGATGCGAGATGCAGTTCAGCCGCGCGCGGCGCTTGTCGTCGGCCGGCACCACGTACCAGGGGGCCTGCTTGATGTCGGTGTGGTTGAACATCTCGTCCTTGGCGCGTGAGTACTCGACCCACTTCTCGCGCGACTGCAGGTCCATGGGGCTGAGCTTCCAGTGGCGCATCGGATCGTGGATGCGGGCCTGGAAGCGCTTCTCCTGCTCCTCGTCGGAGACGCTGAACCAGTACTTGATGAGCTTGATGCCAGAGCGCACGAGCATGCGCTCGTACTCCGGACAGGAGCGCATGAACTCGGCGTACTCGTCGTCGGTGCAGAAGCCCATGACCCGCTCGACGCCGGCGCGGTTGTACCAGGAGCGGTCGAACAGGACCATCTCCCCGGCGGCGGGCAGGTGCGCCGCGTAGCGCTGGAAGTACCACTGCGTCTTCTCGCGCTCGGTGGGGGTCGCGAGCGCGACGACGCGCACGTGCCGCGGGCTCGTCCGCTCGGCGATCCGCTTGATGACGCCGCCCTTGCCGGCCGCGTCGCGCCCCTCGAAGATGACGACGACCTGCAGGCCCTTTGCCTTGATGTACTCCTGGAGCAGGACCAGCTGCACCTGCAGGCGGCGCAGCTCCTTCTCGAAGTCCTTCGACGACAGCTTCTTGCTCACATGTGCCTCCTGGGGCACGGCGGTGGATGCGCGAGCCTAGGCCAGCCCGCGCCCCGTCGCCAGCACAACCGGGCGTCCGCATGGACCACGGGTCGATTGACATCAGATCGCTGCCGCCTCGTCCACGAACAGCGGCAGCTGCTCGGGGCCCACGGCGTGATCGAGATTCGTGACCGCCAGGCCGATCAGCGTGATGCCGCGGCGCTCGATCAACGGCGTCGCCGCGTCGAGCAGCTCGCGCGCGGCCCCGGCGATCGCCCTCGCATCGTCGGTCGCCCAGCGCAGCGTGCGCGACCTGGCCGCCTTCGTGTAGTCGCCGAACCGCAGGCGCAGCACCACGGTGCGCCCTGCGCGCGCCTTGCGCTGCATGCGCCGGCACAATCGGTCCGCGAGGTCGTCGAGCGCCGCATCGAGGTCGGCGCGCGAGCGCGGCCGGCGCCCGAGTGACCGCTGCGCGCCGAACGACCTGCGCCCGCGCCTGCGCTGGACGGGCCGCGGCTCGCGGTTGTGCGCGATCGCGTGGACGTAGCGCCCGGCGGCCTTGCCCAGCATCACCATGAGCTCGGGCTCGCTGAGCGCCGCCGCCTCCCCGACGGTCCGGATCGCGTGGGCGTGCAGCTTGCCGGCGGTCGCCGGCCCGACGCCCCAGATCCGCTCCACAGGCAGCGGGTGCAGGAACTCCAGCTCGCCACCGGGTGGGACGAGGAAGAGCCCGTCCGGCTTCGCGGAGCGGCTCGCGATCTTGGCCAGCACCTTCGTCCCGGCGATCCCGACGCTCAGCGGCAGCCCCACCTCCCCGCGCACCTCGCGCCGCAGCAGCGCCCCGAGCTCGGTCGCCTCCGCGGGCGTGCCGGGGACGTGCAGGAACGCCTCCTCCAGCGATCCCGGCTGGACGAGATCGGCGTGGCGCTCGAAGATCGCGAACACAGCCCGGCTCGCCTCGCTGTAGGCCTCCCACGAATGGTCGGCGATGCGCAGGCGCGGACACAGGCGTCGCGCCCGCGAGGTCGGCATGCCGCCGCGAACCCCGAACGCACGCGCCTCGTAGCTGGCGGCCATGACCACCCACCCGCCGACGACGATCGGGAGCCCTCTCAACGACGGGTCGTCGCGCTGGGCGACGGAGGCGAAGAACGCGTCGACGTCGGCATGCAGCACCATACGAACACATGTTCGCATCAGCACCGGCGGAAGGCGATGGTGTTGTCACGTCCGCACCATGGGTGCCTGCCCGCCGCGGCGCGCTCCGCGGAGGATCACCACATGCTCAAGCTCACGACCCCGGTCGCCACCGCAGCCGCCGTGTTCGCCAGGGCCGCGGGCCACCGACGGGGTCAGCGAGGTCCGGCTCGCGCGGCGAGCCGGACCTCCACTCGCCGCCCGCGAACGTGAGCTCCTCCAGCGCGTCCGCGTAGAGCCCCCCGCGCGCCAGGGCGCCGAAGCCGAAGACCAGCTCGGCGCCCTGCACGCGCATCGCCGTTGCCCGGGCCCGCACGAGGGCCACGTAGTCGTTGCGGGCGACCTCGCCGGTGTGTGCAGCCACCGCGTGCAGCGCCTCCTCCAGGACCGCGTCGCCGAACGGCACGTAGAGCGTCGGGTGGCGCAGGCTCGCCCACAGCCCCCAACGCCAGAGCGTCGGTGCGTCCTCGTGCGCGAGGGCCCGCGTCGCCGCGCGACCGACCACCTCGTGCCCGTGGTGGCCGTCGTGCGGCCCCGGAGCGACCACGAGGCTCGCGCCCAGCTCGGCGACGACCCGGCCGATGCTCGCGGTCAGCACGTCCTCCGCACGCTGGAGGTCGTCTCCGGCGGAGATGTCCAGCGGCGGCTCGTGGACGAGCAGCTCGAACCCGGCCCGGCGGCACGCCTCGTGGAGCTCGCGCGACCGTCGCTCGTGCTGGCCCGGGCGTCCGAGCGAGCACGCCAGGTTCACGACCCGATGGCCGGCCCGGCGCAGCCCGAGCAGCGTGCCGGGCGCGGCGATCACCTCGTCGTCGGGATGCGGCGCGATGTGCAGGACGGTCATCAAGGGGTGCGGCCGCCTCCATGGGCGCCTGCCCCCGCACCCTCCGCGGCGCCGAGCATGATCCCATGCTCGTGCGCTCCCCGGCCTGAACGGCGCATGGGGCGACGACATGGACGGCCGCACGGCGACCCTCGGCTGCCCCGCGGGCACGCCGCGCGGTGCACCGCCTGGGAGGGCACTGGCATCACGGCCTATGGCTCACGCGCTCCCCGCGTGGCCCGGAACGCGCGGCTGCGCATCATCGACAGCCGCACCGCGAAGGTCGTCCGGTTCCGAGGATGGAGGACGAGTAGGCGGCCGTCACGCTCGCAGCCCGTCGATCGCGAGCTGGAGGACCCGGCGCCATGCGTCGGGTCCTTCGCGTTGCACGGCGCGCGCCGAGAGCATGATCAGGGTCACGTCCTTGCGGGTCGCGTCCGACCGCAGCGAACCCCCGTCGCGGGCGCGAGCGATGAGCTCCTCGAGCTTGCCGTGCACGCGCGCGCGGGTCTCGCGGACGCCCGGTGAGCCGTTCGCCGTCGCGATGGCGGCGGAGGAGACGTCGTCGTACGGCCGCGCCTCCAGCGCGCGCTGGAGGAAGCCGGTGAGCCCGGCCCAGCCGTCCTGCTCACCCAGTGCGACGTCGAGCTCGGCCTCGATCTCCCCCAGCCGGCGCTCGGCGAGCGCCGCCACGAGCTCCTCCTTGGACGCATCACCTCTCCTCCGAGCGGTCCGCCGCGACCATCGCGACGCTGTCGGTCACGACCGCGGTGGGCGTCGGACTCGGCTACCCGATCACGGGCTTCATCGCCGCGTACCTCGACGCGTCGGCGGCGTTCTGGTTCGGCGCGGCTGCCAGCGGCGTCGCGCTCCTGCTCGCGGCCCTGTTCTTCCCCGCCTCCCCCGACGCGCCGCGGTCCGCATCCCTCGACGTGCGCGGCGCCGTCCTGATCGGTGGTGGGCTCGTCGCGCTCCTCATCGCGCTGGAGAAGGGCGCTCAGTGGGGCTGGGGCGCGTCGCGCACCATCGGCCTCATCGCGCTCGCGACTGTCCTGCTCGCGCTCTGGACGCGCAACGAGCTGCGCGTCGACGAGCCGCTCGTGGAGCTTCGTCTCGTCCGTCGCCGCGCAGTGCTGTCGGCGAACGTCACCGGCCTGGCGCTCGGCATCTCGATGTACCTCGGGATCGCCCTGATGACGCAGGTGGTCCAGCTCCCCTCCGGGCTGCACGAGTCGATCTTCGTCGCGGGGCTGACGCTCGTCCCGCTGTCGGTCTGCTCGTCGCTCTCCAGCCGGCTGCTGCCCGCTGTCCGGCGCCGCGTCGGGCAGCGCGCCACGATCCCGCTCGGGGCGCTCGCGATCAGCGCGGCGATGCTCTTCGACGCGCTCAGCGGCGACCAGCTGTGGGACGCGTTCGTGACGATGGGGATCGTCGGGCTCGGGGTCGGCTTCACCTTCGCGGCGATGCCGGGCCTGGTCGTGGGCGCGGTGCCGACGCACGAGACGAGCAGCGCCATGAGCTTCCACCAGGTGACCCGCTACGTCGGCTTCTCGATCGGCAGCGGCCTGGCGGTGACGCTGCTGCTCGCCTTCGACGGTGGTGGGACTCCCACCTCGGACGCCTACGCGTCGACGTTCCTCGTGGGCGCCGGGCTGTGCCTGGCGACCGCCGTGCTCGCCTGGCTGCTGCCGGGACGCACGCTCGCGGCGCCGGCACACGACCCGGAGCTGGAGTCCGACGAGCGCGCCATCGAGGAGGGCGAGCTGGCCGCCGCCGGCCTCGAGCGCCTGGAGACCGCCCGTTAGACGGTTGCGCGCTGCCAGCCGATGGCGGGCGCGATGTGCTCCGCGATCGTCTCCAGCAGGTGCGCGTTGTAGTCCACGCCGAGCTGGTTGGGCACCGTGAGCAGGAGTGTGTCGGCCTCCCGCACGGCGGCGTCCTTGCGCAGCTCCTCGGCGATGACATCCGGCTCGCCGACGTAGCTGCGGCCGAAGCGGGCGATGCCCCCGTCGATGTAGCCGATCTGGTCGGACGCGTCGGCGCCCGCGCGGCCGCCGAAGTACATGCGGTCGAGGTCGGTCGTGATCGGCATGACGCTGCGGCTCACGGAGATCCGCGGGGTCCGCTGCCAGCCCGCTTCCAGCCAGGCCGAGCGGTACAGCGCGATCTGCTCGGCCTGCAGGTCGCCGAACGGCACGCCGGTGTCCTCGGAGATGAGGGTCGAGCTCTGCAGGTTCATGCCCTGCTGGGCGGCCCAGACGGCCGTCGCGCGTGTCCCGGCTCCCCACCAGATGCGATCCGCGAGGCCCGGCGCCTGCGGCTGGATCGGCAGCATGGCGGTGGAGTCCTCGCGGCCCGTGTCGGCCCTGACGACGGGCGAGCCGCTGATCGCCGCGCGGAACAGCGCCGTACGGGTCCGCGCGAAGTCGGCGTCAGTCTGGCCCTCGGGCGGGATGTACCCGAACGCCTCCGAGCCGCGCAGCGCCGGCTCCGGCGAGCCGCGGCTGACGCCGAGCTGCAGCCGCCCACCGCTGATGAGGTCGGCGGAGGCGGCGTCCTCGGCCATGTACAGCGGGTTCTCGTAGCGCATGTCGATCACGGCGGTCCCGATCTCGATGCGGCTGGTCCGCGCGCCGATGGCGGCGAGCAGCGGGAAGGGCGACGCGAGCTGGCGCGCGAAGTGGTGGACGCGCACGTACGCGCCGTCGATGCCGAGCTCCTCGGCAGCCGCCGCGAGCTCGATCGTCTGCGTCAGGGCGTCGCGCGCGGTGAGCGTCTGGGAGCCGCGGGCGTTCTGCCAGTGTCCGAAGGAGAGGAAGCCGATGCGCTTCACCGCTCCGACGATACGAGCCCCCAGGTCGCGCGCGCGATCGCCCAGGTTCGATCGGTCCCCGAGTCGGAGGGGGCGGGCGCGGGGTTCGGTGCCTCGCCCACGACGGAGAAGCCCAGCCGGGCCGGGACTGCGCCGCTGCGCTCGTTGGCCAGGTCATGGCAGATCCTGACCTGGTCGATCCCTTCCACCGTGAACGCCGCGTCGGTCAAGAGCCGCGCAGCCCGCGTCGCGAGGCCCTGCCCGACGAACCCCGGGTGCAGCCAGTAGCCGATCTCCAGCGTGTCGGGCCCGCCGCGGTGGTGCAACCCCGCGCTGCCCGCGACGCGTCCGTCGACGAGGACGGCGAGGTAGACGTCGCCGCCCTGCTCCCACTCGCGCTCCCAGCCGGCGATCGTCCTGCGCCGCTCCGGGACCGACTGCGGCTCGGTGCCGATCCACGGCATCCACGGGCGCAGGTGCTCGAGGCTCTCCAGCACCGCCGCGTGCTGCAGGTCGGCGTCCTGCACACGCCAGCGGCGCAGCAGCAACCCGTCTCCCTCGATGCGCTCCGGAAGCCTCACTCCTCGAGTGAACCACGGCCGGGCAACGCCACCGCGACGGCAGCGGCGAGCACTCCGGCGACGACCATCTCCCAGTAGCCGAGGCGGAAGTCGGCGATCCCGGGCGCGGTGCCCAGCAGCGCCACCAGGATCGCGACGCCGAGCGCCAGGCCGATCTGCCGGGACATGTTCAGCACGCCGAACCCGGTCGCGAACCGGTTGCCGGGCAGGACGCGCGCGGTCAGTCCGAACAGCGATGCCTGGGCCAGCCCGACGCCGATCGCGCCGACGACCATCCCGGGCAGGAAGTGCGTGACGTAGGCCGGCGTCGCGTCGATCCAGGCCGCCCACCATCCCCCGCCCGCCGCGAGCAGGAGGCAGCCGGCTGTGGCGACGCGGCGTGCGCCGAAGCGCGGGACCAGCCGCCGCACCTGCACGGAGACGACCGCGACGGTCAGCGGTCCCGCGGAGATCATGAGCCCCGCCACGACGATGCTCTTCTGCCAGGGGCCGGTGAGCAGCAGCACGCTGTTCAGCAGCATCGCCCCGAACCCGGCGTAGAAGAGCAGCATCGCCCCGTTGGCCAGCCCGAACGGCCGGATCCGCAGCAGGGGCAGTTCGACGACGGGGTTGGGCTGGGAGCCGCACCGGACCAGGAAGGCGGCGAGCAGCGCCAGCGATCCGAGCACCCCGCCGACGAACGCGACGCTCGTCCAGCCCCACGCGCCGCCCTCGACGATGCAGAGGACGAGGCCGCCGATCCCGGCCACGAGCAGGACGATCCCGAACAGATCCGGGAGACCGGCCTCCTCCGGGTGGCGCACCTCCTCCACGACGTACCACGACGCGACCAGCGCTCCGGCCGCGAGCGGGATGTTCACGAGGAAGATCAGGCGCCAGTCCACGTCGACGAGCAGGCCTCCCAGCGGCGGGCCGCTCGCCGCCGCGATCGCGCCGACCGAGGCCCAGGCCCCGACCGTTCCCGCGCGCGCGGCGAGGGGCAGCCCGTGCAGCAGGAGGCCGAGCGACGTCGGGATGAGGAGCGCCGCGCCGACCGCCTGGACGGCGCGGGCAGCGACGAGCACGCCGACGCCCGGCGCCGCCGCGCAGCCCGCCGAGCCGATCGCGAACACGACGAGGCCGAGCTCGAACGTCCTGCGGCGCCCCAGGAGGTCGCCGAGCCGGCCGGCCGGGACGAGGCAGGCGGCGAAGACGATCGCGTAGGCGTTCAGCACCCACGAGAGCGCGCCGTTGGTGCTGCCCGGGAAGTCGCTCGCGATCGACGGGAACGCGATGTTCACGATGAACAGGTCCAGCTGGGCCATGAAGACGCCGACCGCGACGACGACGAAGGCCAGGCGTCGCCGGGAGCGGACGCGGGGAGGATTCAGTTCGATGACCGCACTCATGAGTTCGATCACCGTACTGCAATACACTCCGTCGTGATGCTCCCCCGCACCTACAGCGAGCAGATCTGCTCCATCGCCCGCACGCTCGAGGTCGTCGGCGAGCGCTGGACGCTGCTGATCCTTCGCGACGCGTTCCTCGGCATCCGCCGCTTCGACGACTTCCAGACGCGGCTGGAGATCTCGCGCAGCGTCCTGACCGGCCGGCTCGCGGAGCTCGTCGACGCGGGCCTGCTGCGGCGGGAGCCGTACCAGGAGCGACCGACGCGCTACGACTACCTCCCGACGGAGAAGGCGCTCGAGCTGTGGCCGGCGCTCGTCGCGCTCGGCCAGTGGGGCGCCGCGCACGCCACGCCGGACGGCCCGCCGCGCGAGTTCTTCCACGAGGCGTGCGGGACGGTCGTGCAGGCGGTCGCGCACTGCCCGCACTGCGACGTCCAGGTGAGCGTCGAGGAGGCGGGCAGCCGACCGGGACCCAGCTACCGCGACAACCCGTCGCTGCCCGAGGAGCTCGGAGCCGCCCTCGGCCGGCCCCGGCCGCTGCTCGCCGACGTGCGCTGACTCCGCTGAGCGCCTCGCACACATACCTTTCCGGAGGTGTGGCAATCGAGGTGAGGAGAGCACCGTGGCGAGGAACCTGAGCGACATCGTCGGGCACCTGTTCCCCACGACGCAGGTGGGCTCGTACCCCAGGCCGTCGTGGAACCGCTTCGACGTCCGCGAGCGCGACTTCCGCGTCGCGATGCGCGATGCGGACTTCGCCGAGTCCTTCAGCGACGGCGTCCGCTCGATGATCGGCGACCAGCTCGACGCCGGCATCGACGTCCCCACCGACGGGCACCTCTGGTACGACCGCCACCAGGGCTTCATCTCCTCGTTTCTGCTCTACCCCGCCTACCACCTCGACGGCATCGAGGTCCGCCCGCAGGTCAACCCGCTGATGACCTCCTTCGGCGAACCGACGTCCTCGGCGTTCGGCGCGACGTGGAACGACGTCGTCGTCACCGGGCCGATCGGGCCGGGCACGATGCACCTTGCCGACCTCTGGGGCGCCGCGCAGGCCGTGAGCCCGACGACGGTGAAGTTCTGCAGCGGCATGGGCCCGGCGAACCTCGCGGGCTGGCTCACGGACGAGCACTACGGCGGCGACAAGAAGGCGATGTACGCCGACCTCGCGGACGCCTACAACGCCGAGTTCAAGGCGGCCGTCGCGGCGGGCGTGACCGTGTTCCAGCTCGACGACGTCGGCTTCACGCTGCACGCCCCCGACGACTACCCGCTCGTCCTGGACACGCTGAACCGCGCGCTGGACGGCGTCGACGCCTACACGATCTTCCACATCTGCCACCTCGCCAGCGGCGTGCCGGTCGGCATCACGCCATACGCGGCCTTCCACGAGATGGTCGCCAAGGAGCTGAACGTCGACGCGTGCGAGTACGCGTTCGCCGAGACCGGCTTCCGCGACGAGGACCTCGAGCTCTGGAAGCGCTATCCGAGCGACAAGGGGCTCGGCATGGGCGTCATCGACGTCAAGAAGCTCGTGGTCGAGACACCGGAGGAGATCGTGGCGGGCGTCCGCAAGGCGCTGGAGTACGTCGAGCCCGAGCGGGTGCACCTGACGACCGACTGCGGGCTGTTCACGTTCCCCCGTCCGATGGCGCAGGGCAAGCTTCGCTCGATGGCGCAGGCCGCCCAGGTCCTGCGTGAGGAGATCGGAGGCTGAATGCGCAGGATCGTCGACATCTCGGTGCCGCTCACCGCGGGGATCGCGTCGGACCCGCCTGGGCTCACGCCGGAGATCGAGTACCGCAACCACCAGGACACGGCGCAGGAGGTCCTGTCGTTCTTCCCCGGCGCAGAGATCGACGACCTCCCCGACCGCGAGGGCTGGGCCATCGAGATCGCGCGGGTCACGACCCACAACGGGACGCATCTCGACGCGCCGTACCACTACGCGTCGACGATGGACGGCGGCAAGCGCGCGATCACGATCGGCGAGGTCCCGCTGGAGTGGTGCATGCAGCCGGCGGTCAAGCTCGACTTCCGCGGGTTCGACGACGGCTACGTCGCGACCGCGGCGGACGTCGAGGCCGAGCTCGCGCGCATCGGGCACGAGCTCACGCCGCTGGAGATCGTCGTCGTCAACACGAGTGCGGGCGCGAAGTACGGCGCGGACGACTACATCAGCTCGGGCTGCGGGATGGGTCGTGAGGCGACGCTCTACCTGCTCGAGCGCGGCATCCGGGTGACCGGCACCGACGCGTGGAGCTGGGACGCCCCGTTCGTGCACACGGCCAGGCGCTATGCGCGTGAGGGCGATGCCTCGATCATCTGGGAGGGTCACCGCGCGGGCCGCGAGATCGGCTACTGCCACATCGAGAAGCTCCACAACCTCGAATCGCTGCCGGACAGCGGCTTCGAGGTCGCCTGCTTCCCGGTCAACGTGCAGGGCGGGTCGGCAGGCTGGACGCGGGCGGTGGCGATCCTGCCGTGAAGCAGAGATGATCGCTGCGCGCATGCGCGTGTTCCTCTGCGACGACAACGCCGGCTACAGGGCCCTGACCCGGATCGTGCTGGAGGATCAGCACGAGGTCGTCGGCGAGGCCGGCGACGGCGTCGAGGCGATCGAGCGCGCGCCGGAGGTGAGGCCCGACGTGCTCCTCCTCGACCTCAACATGCCGCGGCTCAGCGGCCAGGAGGCGCTGCCGCGCCTGCGCGCGCTGCTCGACGCGACGAAGATCATCATCCTCACCACCGGCCGGACCGATGACGAGCGGCTCCGTGCGCTGGACGCCGGTGCCGACGGCTACATCGTCAAGCCGGAGAGCGTCTTCGCTCTTCCGGAGGAGCTGCGCCGGGCACTGGGGTGAGGTCGGATCCGGCGGGGAGCGTGAACCAGAAGCGGCCGCCGTCCCCGGCCGTCGCGTCGAGTCCGACGTCCCCGCCATGTCGCTGCGCGAGGCGCCGGCAGATCGCCAGGCCGAGCCCGTAGCCCGCGCGCCCGGACTCGGAGTGTCCACGCTCGAACGCGCCGAAGATCCGTGCCTCGTCCTCAGCGGCGACCCCGGCACCGTTGTCGGCAACCCCGACGCGCCAGGCGCCGTCGCCGGTCAGCTCGGCGTCGATGCGCACGACGGGTGCCTGCGGGTCGGCGAACTTGACGGCGTTGGACACGAGGTTCTGCAGCACCGTGCGGACATCGGTCGCGGCGGCGAGCACCGTGGCTCCGGTGGGCAACGCGACGGCGACCTGGGCGCCGCGGTCCAGGATCGGGCCCGCGAGATCCGCGAGGACGTCCTCGGTGGCCGACACGAGGTCGACCGGCTCGGACGCGTCGGCCGATTGCCCGGCGCGGGCGTAGGTCAGCAGCCCCTGGAGCATCCGCGTCAGCCGCATGCTGCTGTCGCGGATGTGCGTGACGTACTCGCGCTCGGCAGCCGGGAGGTCGCCCCGTTCGAGCAGCTCGGCGAACCCCGAGATCGTCCGCAGCGGATCGGCGAGGTCATGGGCGGCGACGGCGGCGAAGCGGTCGAGCTCGGCGTTGACCACACGAAGGTCACCGACCGCGTCGCGCAGCGCGAGCTCGGCCTCGCGGCTCTCGCTGAGGTCGCGCGTGACCTTGGCGAATCCGGTCAGCCGCCCGTCCTCGTCACGGACCGCCGTGATCGTCACGCGCGCCCAGAACATCGAGCGGTCCTTGCGGACGCGCCACCCCTCCTCCTCGTACCGGCCTTCGCGGACTGCGATCTCGAGCTCGTCCTCGGGGTGCCTCCGGGCGCGGTCCTCGGCGGTGTAGAAGATCGAGAAGTGCCGGCCGACGATCTCGTCCGGCGCGTAGCCCTTCAGGTACTGGGCACCGGCGCTCCAGGTGAGGATGTGGCCCGCAGGGTCCAGCATGAAGATCGCGTAGTCACGGACGCTCGAGACGAGACGGCGGAACTCGAGGAGCTGCCGGTTGGCCGTCTCGAGCTCCAGCGTCCTCGCCTGCAGGTGCTGCTCGTGCCGTCGCCGTGCGGTGAGATCCCGGCTGACCTTGCCGTAGCCGACGAGCGTGCCCGTGTCGTCGTACAGCGGCGTGATCACGATGTCGGCCCAGAACCGGGTCCCGTCCTTGCGGACGCGCCACCCCTCCTCCTGGTAGCGGCCGTCCCGGATCGCGAGCCGCAGCTCCTCCTCGGGATGGTTCCGCGCGATGTCCTCCTCCGTGTAGAAGGCAGAGAAGTGGCGGCCGACGATCTCGTCGCGGGTGTAGCCCTTGGTCTTCTCGGCCCCGGCGTTCCACGTCGCGACGCGCCCTTCGGGGTCGAGCATGAAGATGGCGTAGTCCTGTGCGCTCGACACGAGCAGCGCGAGCTGGCGATCCTCCGGGAATCCGCCGGGTTGGCCCTCCACGTGCCCACGGTAGTGCCGTAGGGTTCGGCCCGGGTGCAGCTCGACGTGGAGGAGACGCATGATCAAGGTCCTGGCCCCTGCCCTGAGGCACCCGACGAACCGCTCGCTGGAGGACTTCCATCACTACTGGGGTGAGAGCCACGGGCCGCTGTTCGCGAACACCAAGGCGCTGCGCGGGTACGTCCAGCACCTGACGCTGCCCGATGCCTACGGGCGCGATCCGCAGCCGACGTTCGATGGCGTGTCGATGTTCTGGTACGACGACATCCACACGATGGGCGTCGAGACCAACGACCCCGACGTGCTGTCGCTCATGGAGGGGATCTACGGCGTGCCCGGTGTCCCGGCCGATCCAGCGCCCCCGGAGGACGATCCGAACGAGGTCACGCTCCTGCACCAGGTGCTCAAGGACGACGCGCAGCTGTTCGACCGCTCCACGACCTGGCCGATGCACCACAAGCGCGCGTCGTGCGTCGCGGAGGAGCACGTCGTCGTCGACGGGCGGACATCGCCGGCCATGGTCAAGGGGATCTTCATGGCGTCGAAGCTGCCGGGGCTGACGCTGTCGGAGTTCTTCGTGCACTGGGAGCACGTGCATGGCCCGCTGGCGGCGAGGATCCCCGGACTGCGCCGCTATCACCAGTACCACGCGATGCCCGAGACCTATGCGTCGGGGACGAACACCCATGACGGGTGGTCGGAGCTCTGGTTCGACGACGTCTCCTCGCTGCACGCCGCGGTCGCGTCGCCGGAATGGCAGGCCCTGGTCGAGGACGGCGCAACGCTGTTCGGGGAGCCGATGGGCGTCGGAGTCGCGCGGGAGCGCATCCAGAAGGACGCGTCGTGGACGTACAACGACTGGGGCGTCGGCGACATGAGCGAGGACGACGTGCGCGCGCTGCTGCGCGAGCGCGGCTACGCGACGCTCGCGGCGGACCCGGATGCGCCGCGCACCATCAGGCAGGCCGCCGCCGGCCAGGCCCTCGCGGTCTGGACCGACGAACACCTCGTGACGTTCGACGCGTCGGCGATCGACGCGCGGCCGGAGCGCTGATCAGCCCTTGCCGCGCCGGTAGCGGCGCTTGAACTCGTCGACCAGCACATCGAGCATCTCCGCCGACGGCATCGCCAGTCCCGCGCGCTGACGGCGGAGGTACTCGACGCACAGGGAGACATAGGCCTCGCCGAGCGCCGCGGTGATCGCGCCGGCGACCGTCGCGTTGATCGCGGGCCCGATCCCCGGCACGAGCTTGAGGAGCATCGACGACGCCTGCCGTCCGATCTGCACGATCGTGCCGCTGCCCAGGACGCCCCGGATGAGGAACGCGCGGGTGGACTCGTCGAACTCGACGCCCATCGTCGCCGTGATCCGGGCGAGCATCGTCCCCTGGATCGCCAGCAGCGGCCCCGCGTCAGGGATCGGGATCGGGACCACGCCGATCCCGGCCGCCATCGTGGTGTGCTGCACGACCACCTTGTGGCCCTCGCGGCGCTTGAGCTCGAGGTCTATCCCCTGCGCGTTGGAGAACGCGCGCTTCACCGCCTCGGGGAGCAGGCGGTACGTCTCGTCGACCAGCTCACGCAGGCCGAACGGCGCGAACTCGTGCGGGCCGACGCGCCGGGCGAGCGCGAGCGTCGCGATCGGCGACGACGGCGTCACGCTCGCGCCGTGCTCGTCGAGCAGCGTGCGCACGACGCCGGCGAACTCGGCCGCCTCCGCGTCCTCCGGCCCGAGGACCTGGGTCAGGACGACGATCGACGGGAGCAGCTGGGAGACCGCCTCGATGAAGTCGGCCTCGGCGTCCTGGAAGCGGTTGCCCTGGGCGTTGACGCAGTACCAGAAGACGTGCAGGTGCTCGGAGGGACCCTTGGCGAGCTGGTCCTTGACGAAGCGGGCGATCCGCTTCGCCGCGCGACCAGACCGCTCGTCGAGCTCGAGGCCTGGCGTGTCGTAGACGGTGATCGGGACGCCGGGGACGCTCCACGCCTGGATGTCCTCGGTGACCGGCCGGCCCTTGCCGGTCCTCGCGACCGGCTTGCGCAGGATCGCGTTGACCAGCGTGCTCTTGCCCACGCCGGTCGGGCCGGCGACGAGGACGTTGACCGGCGGCATGTCGCGGTAGGCCGCCTCGTGCTCGCGCTCGAAGTGCTCGAGGGAGTCACGGCGGGTGACCGCGTCGGGGTCGCTCATCGCTTGGGCGGCAGCGATCGCGCGTGCGCGACGCCGCGCCTGACCCACGGCTCCAGCCCCCGCTTCGTGCGCACGCCCTCCGCGTCGACCCGCAGCCAGCCCCGCATCTCGCGGCCGCGCATCTCCATCGGCCCGGCGTGCGGCTTGGCGAGCAGCGCCTCGGTCTCGTCGGGATCGCAGCGCACCAGCACGCCGCCGGCCTGGCTCACCGACACCGACATGTGCCCGCCGATGAGGAACGCCAGGCCGCCGAACATCCGTTGCTCGGTGACGCCGGGCTCGTCGGCGATCAGCTCCCGGATGCGGTTCGCGAGATCCTCGTCGTAGGCCATGCGGCCATGATGGCCGATCGCCTCACGGCCTGACGCCCGTCACCACCCAGGCGCGCGCCGCGAGGTGGAACGGCGTCGATCCCACGCCGAGCCTGCGCTTCAGCTCGTCGGCGAGCGCGGCGCGCCCGTCGACGTCGAGGCCGAGCACGTACGCGCCGGACGGCCCGACGCCCGCCTCCAGCGCGGCCCAGAGGTCGTCGAACCCGGTGTAGTCGGCGCCGGCCGCGGCGGCGCCGACCTCGACCCCGGACAGGCCGGCGTCCGACCACAGGGCCGCGAGCTCCTCCGGCGTGCAGAACGGCATCGACGCACCCTCGTCGAGCCGCGCAGCGGCCGGATCGATCGCGACCGCCGCCTCCCAGAAGGCGCGCAGCAGCGTCATCTCGCCCGCGTAGTCCCACACCGCGGCGCCGACGACGCCGCCTGGTCGCGTCACGCGCACCATCTCGCGAACGCCCGCGTGCGCGTCGGTCATGAAGTTCACGACGAGCTGAGCGAGCGCGCGATCGAACGCGCCGTCCTCGAACGGCAGCCGCTCGGCGGGCGCCCCCACGACCCGGACCCCCGGTAGGCGTGCCCTGCACGCGGCGACGAACGGCGGCGACGGATCGGCGGCCGTGACGTGCTCGGCACCGAGTCGCGCGACCAGCTCCGTGGCCAGCGCGCCGGGACCGCAGCCGACGTCGACGGCGGACTGACCGGCCTGGACGCCTGCTGCGTCGCACAGCGCGCACGCCAGGTCGGCACCGTACCGGCCGATGTGGCGGTCGTAGGCGTCCGCCGGCGCACGGAACGTCGCGGCGCCGCGCGTGTTGCTCATGGGGAGCAGACTCCCGTTACGACCTACGGCGCGTCAAGGACGGAGAATCAGATGGGCTACCCCGAGGCGATCATCCCCGTCGACCACGTCGAGCCGGTCCCGCGACGGGTCCGCGCGAAGCTGGGAGACCGCTTCGTGCTCGACACCCTCGACGCGCTCTACCTGTGGGAGTGGCCGTTCTACCCGCAGTTCCAGATCCCTGTCGACGACGTCGATCCCGACGCGCTCGTCGACGAGGGGCACGTCAGCAACCTGAGCCGCGGGAGGGTCGCGCGCGTGGGACTGCGCGCCGGCGACGTCGAGCGCCCGGGTGCCGGCCGGCGCTACCTGGAGTCCACGGTGCCGGAGCTCGTGGGCACGATCCGCTTCGACTGGGCCGCACTCGACGCCTGGTACGAGGAGGACGAGGAGGTCTACGTCCATCCCCGCAACCCGTACACCCGCGTCGATGCGCTGCGCTCGAGGCGGACCGTGCGCATCGAGCTCGACGGGCTCGTCCTCGCCGAGGCCTCCGACCCGGTCATGGTCTTCGAGACCGGCCTGCCGACGCGGTACTACCTGGATCGCACCGCCGTCGACTTCACCCATCTGCGAGCGTCCGAGACGGAGACGGCATGCCCGTACAAGGGCCGCACCACCGGCTACTGGTCGGTGCAGACCGACGAGGCGCTGTACTCGGACCTGGTGTGGACCTACGACTTCCCGACGGCGGCGCTGCTGCCGATCGCGGGGCTGATCGCCTTCTACGACGAGAAGGTCGACGTCTTCGTGGACGGCGTCGCACAGGAGCGGCCGGTCACGCACTTCTCCAAGTGACCAACGACCGCGCCGCTCGTCACACTGTGCGCATGGATCACAGGTGGCGGACATGACCGACGAAGGCGTCGCGATCGCCTACGACGTCCTGCGTCCCGGGACTCCGGTGTTCGACAAGGACGGCGCGGAGGTGGGGACCGTCCGGGAGGTCCTCGACAACGCGCGCGAGCACATGTTCGACGGCATCGTCGTCACGACGCCCTACGGACGGCGCTTCGTCGATGCGCCGGAGGTCGGGCGCATCACCGACCGGCGCGTCACGCTGACGATCGACGGCGACACCGTCCGGGCGCTGCCGGAGCCCGAGTCGAACACGCCGATCGCCGCTGCCGGTGACAGCGTGCAGGGGTTCATGGCGCGGGCGCGCAAGCGGCTGGGCCTCTGAGGACGACGCCGCAAGCGCTCCTACCAGCGCACGCAGGGGCCGCGCGACGTAGCGTGGGGTGACGCAGGTCCCTGCGATAGAGGAGCACCGGTGTCTGAAGCGATCTCCGATCACGAAAGGCACCCCGCCCGTTCCCGGCGTCGGTGCCGGCGTCTCGGCCTGGCGACCATCGTCGCGATGGGCGCTCTGGCCCTCGCTCCGGCGGCAGACGCCGCGACGCTCACGTTCCGGACGGCTCGCGTCGGCGCTGCGGGCAACCAGTCGGCAGCGGTCGTCCCATTCAGCGACGCGATCTACGGTTCCTGCTCGGCCGCGCCGTCGACGAAGGCCGGCTGCGTCACCGTCGGCTCGGTCGCGCGTCCCTACGGCATCGGCGAGCTCGAGGTGACCGTCGCGCAGTGGGTCGCGTTCCTGAACACGGTCGATCCAACGGGGAGGGACCCGCACAACCTCTACGACGCCACCTCGGAGAGCGGCTCGTCCTGGCCGCGCTTCGGTCAGATCGACGTCTCGTCGAGCGCACGTCGGGGATCGCACTACACCGTCGCCTACCCGGACTGGGCCGACAAGCCCTACGGGTTCGCCAACTTCCTGCGCGCGGCGCGGTTCGTCAACTCGCTGACGAACGGCAAGGTGCTCTCCCGGAGAGCGAGCCGGACAGGGGGCTTCTCGTTCGTGACATACAGGGTCCGTCTGTCGCGCGACAGCGAGCGCGGCATGTACGACCTGGCCCGCCAGAAGCGCACCGGCGCGACGCGCGCCCGCAAGCACGGCTTCGTGGTGCCGAGCCAGGACGAGTGGATCAAGGCCGCCTACTTCGACCGGACGGGCGGCGGAACGCTGTCCTACTGGAAGTACCCGACGAACGCCGGCACGTTCGGTGACGGCAGCGCCACTGCGCCCGCCGCAACCACATTGAACCCCGGCAGCGGCGACGTGACGAACGCGGCGACGCAGCCGCTCGCGACCTACAAGCCCGCCAGCGGCGCGGCCCCGAGCTGGTGCCCGTCCGAGGTCTCGGCGACCGACTGCCAGACCGTCAACCCGCTCGGCCTGGACCCCACCGCCTACGGCATGGCGTACATGGGCAGCCTCGGCACCGTCGGCCAGGCCGGGACCCGCTCGCCGTGGGGGACGCTCGACCAGGGCGGCAACGCGGTCGAGTGGACCGACACGATCACCGCGCCGCCGCTGGGCATCCGGGGCGGGCCCCGCGTCTGGCGCCGCCTGCACGGCGGCGTGCCGAACTCGACGGCCTACCAGATGTGGATCTCAGCGGTCGGGCTCCAGCCGCAGGACAACGCGTTCTTCGTGCACACGTACCCGTGGCTGGGCTTCCGGATCGGCTACATCGGCTGAGATGCCCGGCCGTGAGGCGCGACCGTCCGGTCGCGCCTCACAGGCACGGCGCTAGGAGCCGATCTTGGCCGTGTAGATGCCCTTCTTGCCGTTCAGCGTGCCGGTCACGGTCGCCCAGGTGTTGCCGGCGTCGAAGCCGTTGGTCGGGTCCGACGCCGACGACAGCGTCCCGTAGCCCTTCACCGATCCGCCCGACAGCGAGCTCGTGATGAGCTGCGTGCCTCCCGATGTGGTGCGCAGGAAGGCGATGCGCGAGCCGGCGATCCGCGGGGCCGACACGATCGTCCCGAGCGACGACGGCAGGGTCGTGCCCTTCGCCGACCCGGCCGGGAACCGGATGACCGAGAGCTTCGGCTTGCCGCCGACCGTGCGCTCCAGCGTCGTGACCACGCTGCCGTCGGTGCCCACGTCGAGGTCGGAGTAGAAGGTCCCGGATGGGCTCTTGGGGATCGTGTTCACGACGTCACCCGTCGTGATGTCCAGGACGACGATCGACTTCTGGATCGAGTTCTCCACCGACTGGATCCCCGCGAGGTACTTCCCCGCCAGACGCACCGCGCCGATGCTGTGACCGTTGCCGGCCAGGAAGACGGGCGGCGTCGTCGACTGCCCGCCGGAGATGGTGCGGGCGAGCAGACGACCGGGCGAGTTCGCGGTCGTGCTGCAGCTGGCGATGGTCACGAGCGTGGCGCCGCTGGCTCCGAGCGGCGTCTCGGTGATCGTCCCTGCGGGGCATGGATCACCGGGGTCGGCGCTGAGCGTCACTGGGCTGAGCGGGCCGCTCGGGCCGCCGGCGTAGGCGTTCGTCGCGGACGGGAAGAAGTCGATGTAGGTGTTCGGGCTGTTCTTGCCGGCCTGCTGGCTCTTGAACACGCCCACCTGGCGCTGGAAGTAGACGAGGCTGGGTGTCGCCGCGACCCCGTCGGGCTGCTGACCCGGGGTCGTCTTGCTCGCATCCGTGCCGACGACGCCCTCGTTCGGGACCGCCGCGCCCTGGAAGAGGACGCGGGCCTGGGAGGAGCCGCTGGCCGGCACCGTCCACACGAAGGCGCCGGTCCCGTCGACCGTGCCCTGCCCCTCGGCCTGCCAGACCAGCGAGCTGCCCGAGACGATCGGGAACGCGTTCTGGGTCGACACGAGCTTGAGCGCTGCGCCGGCGGGCGGAGCGAGCAGGAATGCGGCGCCGAGGACGAGGACCGCGGGGATGAGCTTGCGCATGGCGTGCGTTCCTACCTCACCTGTGCGCGCGAACGCAAGCCAGGCGCTAGCTTTGGGCAGGTGACCATCGCCGTCTCGTCCGGCACCCTGACGTCGGTCTTCCTGCTCGTCGTGATCGCTCTCGGCTACGTGGTGACCTGGGCGATCTGGCACTTCGCGTTCCGCGGGCGCGGCGACGAGCCGTCCGACCCGCCGAACCGGTCCTAGCCTTCGACACGTGAGCAGCTACCGACTCGCCGGCGTCGATGTGCCCCGCATCGGCCTGGGCACCAACCGACTGACCACCGCGAACGAGCACGTGACCTTCGTGCGCGAGGCCGTCGCGGCGGGCGTCCGCCATATCGATACCGCGCATCTCTACACCGATGGCGACAGCGAGCGAGCGCTCGGTGAGGCGCTCGAGGCTGTCGACGACGACGTCCTCGTCGCGACCAAGGGCGGCTTCCGCGCGGGCGAGGGGCGGCCCGAGGCGCTCGGGGAGCAGATCGAGCAGAGCCTGAAGTCGCTGCGGATCGACGCGATCGGCCTCTACTACCTGCACAGAGTCGATCCGGAGACGCCGCTGGAGGAGAGCGTCGGCACGCTGAAGACCTACGTCGACCGCGGGTTGATCCGCCACATCGGGCTCTCCGAGGTCACCACGGAGCAGATCGCGCGCGCCCGCGCGATCGCGCCGGTCGCCGCCGTGCAGAACCGCTACAGCGTCGGCGACCGCGAGCACGACGACGTCGTCGACCTCTGCGAGCGCGAAGGCATCGCCTTCGTGCCGTACTACCCACTGCGGGGCGACGGCGAGAACGCGGACAAGCTCGCCTGGCTGCTGCAGCGCTCGCCGGTGATCCTGCCGATCCCCGGGACGCGCTCGATCGAGCATCTGCGCGAGAACCTCGCGGTGCTCGCCTAGGGCCTGATCCGCGTCACGGTCCCGGCCCGGAAGTTCGCGGTCCACACCGCGCCAGCCCCGACCGCGATCCCGATCGGGTCCTCGCCGACTTCGATCGGCCTGCCCGCGACCTTGCCCTCCGGGTCGATCCGCGTCACCGTCCCGTCGCCCGCATCGGCCACCCAGACGAAGCCCTCGCCCACGTCGAGCTCGCGCGGGTTGCGCCCGACGGGTATCGCGTCGCCGACGACGGCAGCCTTCTTCGGATCGATCCGCGTGACGGTCCCGTCCCCGGCATTCGCGACCCACACGGAGCCTTCGCCCACGGCCACGGCGCGCGGGCGGCGCCCGACCTCGATCGGCTCGCCCTGGACGTCGCCCGACGAGGGGTCCAGGCGCGTGACGGTCCCGTCGGTGAAGCTCGTGACCCAGACGGCGTCCGTGCCCACCGCGATGCCGAGCGGTCGGCCACCGACCGCGATGGGCTCGCCGCTCACCTGCGCCGTGTCCAGGTCGATGCGCGAGACGGTGCCGTCCTCGGCATTCGTGACCCACAGGGAGCGCTCGCCCGCGGCGAGTGCCTCGGGCGCACGGCCCACTGGGATCGACGTCGCGCGGCCGTTCACGACTCGCAGGACCGCGTCGTC
Source organism: uncultured Solirubrobacterales bacterium (assembly GCA_963837655.1). GTDB lineage: Bacteria > Actinomycetota > Thermoleophilia > Solirubrobacterales > Solirubrobacteraceae > CAVVSD01. The sequence goes on along the minus strand of CAWIOK010000002.1, from coordinate 163,911 downwards.
GCCCGACGCCGCGACCCACACGGCGCCACGGGCCACGACCGGGTTGTCCGGTTGCCTGCCCACGCGCAGCGCCGCGCCCGCACGGCGGTTGGCGCCCGGGTCGATGTGCACGAGCGTCCCGGCGCGGGCGTCGGTGACCCAGACTCCGGAGCCGGCCGCCGTGATGCCGTCCGGGCCGCGACCGACCGGGATGGTGGCCGCGACCGAGGGTTGGCGGGTGGACGGCGCGGACGCTGCGGCCTTCGGCTCCGTCCCGGACACGAACTGCGCGACCGCCGTGATCTCGGCCGCCGACAGGCGCCCCTTGAAGGACGGCATCGTCCCGGCGCCGGAGGTCACGATCCCCTCGACCGTGTCCGCACTCGGCTGCGCGTCGTCGAGATTCGGTCCGGTCCTGCCGGACGAGCCCGCTGCGCCGAACGTGTGACACCCACCGCAGCCGGCGGAGGCGAACACCTCCTTGCCCGAGGGCGCCGCCGCGGCTGCGTCGGGCGCGCCGGCCGTGGCGCCGCCCTGCTTCTCGGCGCCGATGAGCTTCGGACCCACGAACAGGACGAGGACGGCGAAGGCCGCGGCCAGCCACGTCAGCGGCGCGAGGATGTGGTCGATCCGCGTGAGCACGGCTAGGGCGACGGGAGCCCGTTGTTCGAGATGAACCACCAGCCGCTCGTCAGCCACACGCCGACGAGCAGCGTGAACAGCACGCCGCCCGCCACCGGCAGCGCGATCCCGGGCAGCGAGTGCGAGCGGACGACCACGATCTTCGCGGCGAACGCCCCGTAGAAGGCGCAGCCCAGCAGCGAGTGCAGCAGGACTCGGGTCGAGGTGTCCTCGAACGTCAGCTGGTAGAGGCACTGGTAGGCGACCGGGAGGGTGAGCAGGAACGCGACCCGGCCCGAGATCCGGTGCAGCGAGCCGAGCCACGCCGGGGCGGGCCCGAGAGGCAGCTTCCCGTACATCCAGAGCGCGGAGGCGAGCTGGACGACGGCGAAGAGCACGGCGAGGCTGGCGAGCCAGACCTTCATCGTGATCGTGTCCGTGAACCCGAGCGTGATCGAGAGGTCGCTCGCCGGGTCGTGGACGTTGCCGTAGATCCCGAGGCTCAGGGCCACGAGCGCACCGACCGCGCCGGCCAGCAGCAGCCGGCCGCCGGAGCTCGGGACGGGTGCGGCCGACGCGACGCCGTCGCTCATGATCAGGTTCTCGGGGACCGCGACCGGCGTCAGCGCCGGCGCGTCGGTCCGCGTCGCCTCCGGGACCAGTCCGTGCTCATCCGTCACGGCGAGCTCGGTCGTCCCCAGGCGCACCACGTCGCCGAGCCGCAGGACACGCACGCCCTCGACCCGCTCGCCGTTCACGAAGGTCCCGTTCGAGGAGCCCAGATCCTCGATCGTCAGCACGCCTCCCGCACCGCGCGCCATGCGTGCGTGGCTGCGCGAGAGCTCCGGGTCATCGCCGAGCCGCCCCTCCGTGTCGGCGGCGGCCCGCCCGATCATCAACTCACCGTCGACCGTGAACCACGAGCCCGGTGTCTGACCGACGAGGACACGAAGTCGCTCGTGGGACATTTCGGGCCGACCCTACGCCTCCCACGCCACGCCTGCCAGCCGTCACGTCCGGTCGCGCTGTTCGAATAGCCGCGTGCCCGGACGGAACCTTCGCGATCGCCTCCAGAGTCGTCTCATGCTCCGGGAGCAGACCCGCGCCCTGCGCCCGCGCGACGCCGCCTACCTCATCGTCATGCTCTGGCTCCTGGCCGTCACGGTCTGGGGCGTCGTCGAGCACTTCGTGGACAGCGCGTCGTTCCCGACCGTGTGGCTGGGGATGTGGTGGGCGCTGGAGACGGTCACGACCGTCGGCTACGGCGACTACGTTCCGCAGACCACGGCCGGCCGCGTGATCGCCACGTTCCTGTTGCTCGGGGGACTCGCGTTCCTCTCCGTCGCCACGGCGGTGATCACCAGCGGCTTCGTCGCGCTCCGAGAGCGCCGCACGCGCGAGGCGGGCGAGGACCCCGTGATCGAGCGCCTCGACGCGATCGCCACGAGGCTCGACGCGCTCGAGCGCGAACTGACGGCGCTGCGCCCGCCGCCACGCGACGTCTGAGGCGTCACCCCAGCCCCTGTCACAGGGCGCGGTCGACCTCGTCGACGAGCTCGTGCTCGAGCGCGCGCAGCCGCCGCAGCCGCGGCGACTTCGTCGTGCGGCCGGTGCGCAGCGTGGCCAGGGCGTTGATCAAAAAGCACGCCGCGCCCGCGGCGGTGGCCCAGTTCACCGCGGCCAGATCGATCATCGACCCGCTCGTGGGCACGACGTAGCTGGCGATCGCGGCGATCCCGAAGAAGACGCAGCCGAGCAGGTTGAGCGACGGCTCCCACCATCCTGACGTGCCGCGCACGGGCAGCCATCCGTGGCGCGCGGAGGCCCGGTACGCGATCGCACCCGAGACGAGGAAGCAGATCGAGCCGAGCGTGTCCGGACGCCACACGAGCTGGTTGTAGGCGGGATCGGACAACTGCGTGTCCATGGCCCGGAAGGTGGTCGCGTTGAAGAACAGCGTGCCGGCGAACTGCACGACCGCCGACCACCACGCCGCCTTCCCGGCGCCGGACGAGTGGCGGTCACGGACGGCGAGCCAGGTCTGCATCGCGCCGCCCCCGGTGAAGAACAGGCTGCCGACGAAGAACGTCACCGCGTCGGCGCCCGGGCCGACCAGGTCCACGTACCCGGGGAACGGGCCGACGAAGAAGCACAGCGAGCCGACGGCGAACAGCAGCGCCATCCACCGCTCGCGGCTCATCGCGGTGCGTCCGGGAGGCTGGGCACCGGGATCGGCCTTGGTCGCCACCCTGCGATCAAACGCGAGCGCGCGGTTCTTCGCATCACCCCGATCGAAGGAAGTCCAGGCTCCTACGCTAGGTTCCCTACCGGAACAGTGGACTTCGGGGATGGTTCTCTCGATGTGGGTCGACGCGGACGACGACCCCGCGCGCGACGAGTCGGTCCTGCAGGCGGCGGTCGACCAGTCGCTGCTCGCCGCGGCGGCTCGGCTTCAACCCGTGGTACACGGAGCATCACTTCCGCGGTCCCTGGCACAGCGCGCCGCTGGAGTTCGCCGCGTACATCGCTCCCCAGCTGCCGGAGGACCGCTACCTGGGGTTCGGCGTGCTCGGGGTGCCGTACCACCACCCCGTCCGCCTCGTGGAGCAGATGAACCTCCTCGACCAACTGACGAAGGGCAGGACGCTGTTCGGCGTCGGCAGCGGCTTCCGTGGCATCGAGCCGGCCGGCGCGGGGCTCGACGCGGAGTACCACGGCTCGGGTCAGGCGACGCGCGACTCGCTGGCGGTCATGGAGCGCCTGTGGGACTACGAGACGGGGGACGAGCCTTACGAGTTCCACACGCCTGCGTGGCGCGGGCGCGTCGTCAAGCGCATCCCGCCGTCGCCCTACCGGCGCCGCCGACCGATGCTCATCCGCACGGCCAGGACGGAGGAGGCGACGCTCGAGGCGGCCCGCAGGGGCTCCCCCGTGTTCCTCGGGACGTTCGGGGTCGACCTCGACGCGCAGGTCCCGCTGTACCGCTCGGCGCTGGCCGACGCCGGCCATCCTCCGGAGGTCATGGAGGAGTGCCTGCGCTGGTCGACCGTCGACTGGCTCAGCGTGGTCGTCACCGAGCGCGACGAGGACGCGGCCGAGCTCGTGGCCCTGGCTCGTGCGGAGCAGTCGGAGCTGCGCCGCCGGTTCCTCGCCCAGACGGGGCAGCCGGCGCTGGGGCCCGACGACACGATCCCCGCGATCGCCGGCGGCCCGGAGACGATCGCCCAGCACGTCCGCGAGCTGCACGAGAAGGGGGTCAACCACCTGCTCCTGCGCTTCCTGGGCGAGTGGCACGCATCCACGCGCTGGATCTCGGAGCAGTCCATGCGCCTGTTCTCCGAGCGGGTGCGACCGGAGTTCGGCGCGGCGTAGCGGTCCGTCAGCCTCCGCCGCGGACGGCCCCCAGCAGCGGCGCCAGCTCCTCCGGCGACCCGCCGCGCAGCACCAGGTACTCGAGCCCGATGTCGACCCGCCGATCGGCGACCTCGGCGGCGATCTCCTCGACCGTCCCGATGAGGATCTTGGGCGAGCGCAGGATCTGCTCGGGCGTGAGATAGGAGTGCACGGCGGCGACCTGCTCCGCGACGCGCCGACCGTCGTCCGTCAGGTGCACCACGCTGCTCGTGCCGACCTCCAGCGGCTCGGACCGCTGGGCTGCGTAGCCGCGCAGGCGCCCCACCCAGCCGACCGTCTCGTCGCGGTCGGGCAGCACGAGCTCGCCGGGCGGGAGCTCGACCTTCGGGACGGGCGGCACGCCGGCGATGATGACGCCGTCGGCACGCTCGGCCGCGAGCTGGATCGCGCGGTTGCCGGTCGCGGCGACGAGCAGGCGCGGGCGCGCCGCGAACCCCGGGCCGAGCGCCGGCTCGTCGAAGCCCGCCCGCAGCGCATCGACCGTCTCGACGAGGCGCTCGAAGCGGGCCTCGCGCGTCGCCGGCATGAGCCCGCGCACGGCAGGCGTCGGGATGCCGCTGCCCAGCGCGATCTCCACGCGGCCGCCGCTGACCCGGTCGAGCGTCGCGAACTCCCGGGCGACGGTCTCCGGGTTCCAGATGCCGGTGTTGAGCACGAACGGGCCGAGCGTGATGGTGCTCGTCGCGCGCGCCACGGCGCCCAGGACGATGAGCGGCGACAGCGCACCGCCCAGATCGGCGAGGACGAAGCTGTCGAAACCGGCTCGTTCGGCACCGACGGCGGCGTCGACGATCTCGTCGACGCCGGCGAACGGCGAGCCGCTGTACCCGAAGCGGAAAGGAGCGCTCATGCGCGGGAGTATCGGGCAGCGGGCGTCACACCGTCAGGACGCACTCTGACGCGAAAGCCACTGAGGTACGGCCGCGGCGGCGCCTAGGATGGGACCGCCATGCCCCCAGGAGACACCGGCCTTCGCCCACCCCAGCAGCGCCGTAGCCGGGAGTCCCTCCAACGCGTCCTCCGCGCCGGCGAGGAGTTGCTCGCCCAACGCGGCTACGACGGCTTCACGATCGCGGAGGTGAGCCGGATCGCCAAGGTCTCCGTCGGGTCGGTGTACGGCCGGTTCGAGAACAAGGACGCGCTCGTCTACGAGATCCACCGCCGGATGCTGGAGCGCATGCAGCCCCCGGCGGATGTGGACGGAGTCCCCATCAGGGACACACCGAGACGCGATCTCCGGGGAGCGGTCGAGCAGGCCGCCAGGCAACTCGCGGACTCGACGAACGCCGAGCGGGCGCTGCTGCGCGCGTTCATGCTGCGCGGAGCGGTCGACCCGCGCATCGCCGGCCCGGGGTCCGAGGCCAGCCAGGCAGCGGGTCGCGCCTTCAAGGCCGTTGTCCTTGCCCGCACGAGCGAGATCGGCCACCCGGATCCCCAGCTTGCCTCCGACGTCGTGTACCGCATGGTCTACGACGTGCTGTCTCGCCACGTCATGTACGGGCCGACCTTCGAGTCCGACACCGGCCGTACGTGGGAAGAGCTCGTCGAGGAGCTCATCGAGGCGGCCGTGGCCTATCTCCGCTTCGGCGGCCGGCCGCGCGACTGACGCGTCGCCCGGCCACGGCGCTCACACAGGCGCCGCGCAGATCCCCATGATCTGGTTGCGGATCGCCGTCGGGTCGACCGAGGGGTCGGGGTGCTGCTCCCACGCTCCGATCGCGCCGGACAGCTCGACGACCGCCTTGCAGCGTTCGTAGCGACGGTCCATGAAGCGCTCCAGGACGTCGCCGGCCTCCCCGCCCCGCTCGACCTCCTGGGCGAGGACGAGCGCGTCCTCGATCGCCTGCGCCGCCCCCTGACCGGCGTGTGGCGAGGTGCCGTGGGCGGCATCACCGATCAGCAGCGCGCGACCGCGGTACCAGGGCCGCGGGACGATGATGTTGTCGACCGGGCGGTAGACCACCTGCTCGGGGTCGTCGATGGAGTCCCGGACGGCTGCGATGTCGCCTCCGAACGGCTGAAGACGGGCGCGCAGCACGTTCGCGAGCTCGCTCGGGGGTATGTCGAGCTCGTCACGAGGCCACCCCGTGATGTACAGGAGGTACATCAGATCGTCGGCCAGCGGCACGAAGCCCGCCGTGCCGGCCTGGCCGCCGATGTAGACGTGAATGCGATCGAGGCCCTCCAGGCGCGGGAGGTTGTAGCGGAAGCACGCCTGACCCGTGTAGCGCGGCGTGACGTCTGCGCCGAACAGCAGGGAGCGCATCTGCGAGTACAGCCCGTCGGCGCCGACCAGAAGGTCGTAGTCATCCGAGCTCCCGTCCTCGAAGGTGACGGTCACGCCGTCCGCGTGCTGGGTGACCGCGCGGACAGCCGCCGGCACGCGGACCTCGGCGCCGGAGTCGAGCACCGCCGACTTCAGGATCTCGTGCAGCGCCGGTCGCGTCAGCCCGTTCATCGGAGGGAACCGCGGATCGACGGGTGGGTAGTCGTCCTCACCGATCACGGTCCCGTCGGCCAGGTGGTTGCGACCACCCAGGATGGGATGCCCGGCGGCGATGCACCGCTCGGCGAGCCCGAGCGCGTCGAGCGCCCGGAGCGCGTTCGGCGGCTGGATGATGCCGACCCCGTAGACGTCCCACCTCGGGTTGCGCTCCACGAGGTCGACGTCCACCCCGATCCGGCGCAGCGCGATCGTCGCTGAGAGGCCGCCGATGCCGCCCCCGGCGACAAGGACCCTGCGGATGCCGCTCATGATCTCCCCCACGCTCAGAACCGCTGTTCTGATTCGGAGGCTAGGGCGGGTCCGTGAGGGTTGTCAAGACCTGGCGAAAGCGAACTTGCCTTCGCGTTCGTATTCTCCCGCTCACGTCGCTGCAACCAGGAGGAGACTCGCCATGAGCCTGCGCTTCGTCGACCTGAGCGTGCCTATCCAGGAGCCCGTCCCCGGCGAGCTGCACGGCGGCATGGGGGCCATCCTGGCCGCCGAGATCGACTACCAGAGCCACGTCGACACGCGCGCGGACTTCGGAGTCATGTTCCCCGGCGCGACGGACGCGGATCTGCCCGGCGGGTTCGCGATCGGCGCCGAGAGACTGCGACTCACGGCGCACGCAGGCACGCACGTCGACGCACCCTGGCACTACTACCCGACGAGCGGCGGCCGGCCTGCGCGCACGATCGACCAGCTCGAGCTCGAGCACTTCTTCGCTGCGGGCGTGGTCCTCGATCTCACCGGGCGCGAGCCCGGGCATCGCGTCGACACACCCGAGCTCGAGGCGGCGGTCGAGGCGACGGGCGCGCCGCTGTCGGCGGGAGAGATCGTCTGCCTGCGATTCGGCCAGGACGAGCACTTCGGCACGCCGCGCTATTGGGACGACTACGCGGGCCTGGGCGGCGACGCCACGCGCTGGCTCATCGACCAGGGCATCAAGGTCATCGGGACGGATGCTCCCGGGCTCGACCGCGGCAACCCCTACGTCGCACGTGACTTCCGCGAGACCGGCGACGCATCGCTGCTCTGGGAGGCGCACCGGGTCGGCATCGACCACGAGTACTTCCAGATCGAGAAGCTCGCCAATCTCGGCGAACTGCCGCCGCGAGGCTTCCACGTCGCGTGCTTCCCGGTGAAGATCACGGGCGCGAGCGCAGGCTGGTGCCGGGCCGTCGCGATCCTCGGGCTGGATGGCGTGGCGTGAGCCCCGGCGGCGTCAGACGGTGCGATCCAGCCCCATGATCGTGCGCGCCTCGGCAGGCGTCGCCGGGCGCCGCCCGAAGATGGCCGCGATCCGCACCAGCTCCTCGACGAGGTGATGGTTGCGCTCGGCGAACCGGCCGTCGGCGAGGTAGAGGCCGTCCTCGAACCCGAGGCGGGCGGTCGTGCAGCCCATCGCGATCCCGATCGTCGCCCAGCGGAAGTTCTCGCGCCCGGCACCCAGGACGCCCCAGCGGGCGTTCGGGAACCGACTCGCGCCGAGGTTGCGCAGGAAGACGAGCGCCTCGGGCTCGGTCGGCGCGTCGCTGATGCCGGTGCCGTACAGCAGCCAGACGTAGCTCGCCTGGCGGTCGAAGACACCCTCGTCCGCGAAGCGCGCGAGGCGACCGATCGCGTGGACGTCCACGATCTCGTACTCGAGCGTCGACGGCTTCGCGTAGACCGCGCGGATCGCCTCCTTCAGGTACTCGGGCGAGTTGACGTAGGCGGTCTCCGTCGGGTAGCCGCCTTCCGGATGCCAGAAGTCCGTCGTGCCGGCGGCGATCCCGTAGAGGTCCGGCGCAGGGTCGATGTTGACGAGCGCGAGCCGCTCCTCGTCGCTCGGCCAGACGAGCTCGCCCGTGACGGCGTCGCGTCGCACGCCGATGCCGTTCGTGGTCTGCACCAGGATGTCCGTGCGCTCCCTGATCCGCCGGATGATCTCGGCGTACACCGCCACGTCGCCGGTGTTGTTGCCTTCCTCGTCGCGCGCGTGCACGTGGACGATCGAGGCGCCGGCCTCCCGGCACAGCCGCGCGTCCTCGGCGATCTCCTCGGGCGTGATCGGGACGAAGGCGCCGTCGCGGCTGCGCTGCATCCCGCCGTTCACCGCGGCCACGATCACGAGCGGATCGCTCATCGGTCAGGGCTCCGCGCCGGGGATGACCGGCACCAGCAGATGTGACGCATGCTCTCCTCCGGTGTGGATCGTCGCCGCGGCCGGCGCGCGGTGCTCGTGCGTGAGCGGGGCGAGGTCGTCGTCGTCGAGTGTCAGCTCCAGGCGCAGTCGCTCGCCGGGCGCGAGGGTGATGCTGGTGGGCCAGATCTCGATCTCCAGCAGCGTCGCCTGGCCGGGCTCGAGCGGCAACAGCCGTCGGTGGGCGTGCAGCGGGCGGTACGGCAGCGAGCCTTCCGGGTCCAGCTCTCGGTGCGACGCCCGCAGCCATCCCAGCGCCATCGGGAGGGGGCCGCCCTGCGGCCCGACGGCCGGGATCACCTCGCCGTCGGTTCCGACGTGGTGAAGCCGGGCGAAGACGTCGAGGTCGTCGTCCTCGGCGGTGACCCAGAGGCGCAGGGCCACAGGTCCCGTCAGCTCCAGCCTCTCGGCCGCGGGCGCCGTCTCGAACGACGCGGGGAACGGCGTGTCCCCGGCCGCCGGAGCACCCCAGCCCAGCGTCCGGTCACCGAGGTGCAGCTCGCGCCACGACGTGCCCGGCAGCGGCCAGGCGTCCGCGTCGCGCCAGCTCGCCTCGCGTCCGTGCCGGACCGCGACCCGCACCCGCGCGACGCCGTCCATCCGATCCTCCTGACCCTTGAGGAAGCGGTCGAGGAAGCGCAGCTGCAGGTCCTTGCCCCAGTCCGAGTAGAAGGGATCGATGTGGGTGCCGGTGTGGACGACGAGCCACTTGTGTTCCGACGCCGCCCCGAGCCAGCCCTCGATGTTGCCGCGCAGGTGCAGGTGCAGGGCGCCCCAGTTGCCCGCGGACAACAGCGGGACCGTGACGCGATCCAGCTGCGTGCGGCGCTCCTCGTGGAAGGCGTCGAGGAGCGGATGGCGAGGAAGCTCCTCGCGCCAGTCCCCGCCCTCCGTTCCGTTGCGCTGCGGCTCGACCTGCAGCGGCCACCACAGGTTGATGAAGCCGTTCGCGTAGAGGCCGCCCTGCCGCGCGGCCTCGCGATAGAAGTCGGTGAGTCCCTCCCACGCGATCACGGCAGCCAGGTGCGGCGGCTGCAGTGCCGCGACGCGCCACGCCATCATCGCGTACCAGGAGATCCCGCTCGCCGCGACCCTCCCGTTCGACCAGGACCGCTCCCCGGCCCACTCGACGACGTCGAAGAAGTCCTCGGCGTCCTTCGGCCCGAACAGATCCAGGAGGCCGGGCGACTTGCCGGTCCCCCGCGTGTCCGCGCGGACGATCGCGTACCCGCGCGGGACCCACCACTCCGGGTTCGGCGTCTCCCACACCATGTGGTCGCCCTGCTCGACGAGGTCGTACAGCGGGAAGCGCTCCGGCCAGTGCACGTCCTTGCCGTACGGGCTGATCCCCGCGATGACCGGGACGGGCTCGTCGCCGTCGGGGCGGAAGACGTCCACGAGGATCGGCGAGCCGTCGCGAGTGGTGACCGCGATATCGCGCTCGATGCGCACTAGAAGCCGCGGGCGCGCTCGAGTCCGAGCGCGGGGACGTCGCTGCGCACGATCGTGTTCGTCAGCGTCCCGATGCCCTGGACGTCGAGCGTCACGACGTCCCCGGGCACCAGCGGCGGCGGTGTCGTCCAGCTCTGATTGCGTCCCCAGAGCTCCATGAGGCAGCCGTTCGCGCAGGTCCCGCAGCCGATGACGTCGCCCGCCGCGATCGACGCACCATGAGCGCTGAACGCGACGAGCTCCTCGAAGCTCCACGCCATGTTCACCAGCGTGTCGGCATCGCCGAGCGGCCTGCCGTTGATCGACGCCTGCAGCCGCAGGTCGAGCCGGTCGCCGCTGCGATACGGCTCGAGCTCGTCGGCGGTGACGATCCAGGGGCCGAACGTGTTGTCGAAGTCCTTCGCCTTGTGGAAGCCGAGCGGCATGCGCAGCTCGCGCCCCGCGATGTCGCGGGCCGACCAGTCGTTGAAGATCGTGTAGCCGGCGATGTGCTCGCCGGCCTGCGCGACCGGGATGTTGCGGCCCGCGCGCCCGATCACAGCGACGACCTCCAGCTCGAGGTCCATCGCCTCGCAGTCCGGCGGCACCGCGATCTCGTCACCCGGACCACTCGGCGCCGACGGATTGGAGAAGTAGAAGGCGGGCCGCTCAGCCCACGCTTCCGGCGCGGGGGCATCGGGTCCGGCGAAGAGCATCTGCGCACCCCTCACGTGCTTCTCGAAGACCGAGAAGTCCCGGATCGAGGCCGGCAGGATCGGGGCGAGCAGGCGCGCGTCGGCGAGGGCGAGCTCCGCAGTGGCGGTGGCGGCGAGCCGCTCGCGCCCTGCGGCGTCCGCGGTGAGCAGCGCGAGCACGTCGACGCCCGGCAGCAGCCGTGCGCTCTCGCCTTCGATCACAGCGGTGACCGACGCCCCGTCCTGCGCGATGCGGGCGATCTTCATCGGTGCTGGCTCTCCTCTCTCCGACGCCGAGATCCGAATCCTAGCTGTGGTTCGGATGTCGAAGGGGGCCGGGACGGCCCCGCCTCAGCCGACGGCGACGTCGACCGCCTCGCGCAGCTCCTCGAGGATCGGTCCCTCGTCGCCGGGGCGCACGTGACCGAGGTTCAGCACGACACGCTGCGCCCCTGCTCGCCCGTACGCCTCGATCAGGTCGGCCTGCGTCGCGACGCCGGCGACGTGCACCGGCACGCCCGGGCTCGCGGCCGTGAACGCAGCGACGCGCTCGACGACCCCGTCCCCGTGGCTCGGGGCCCATCCGTCCCCGTACTCGAGCGCGCGCTCCTCCGACCCGGGTGAGTTGCCACCGAGGATGAGCGGCACGCCACCCTCCTGCACCGGCTTGGGCCACGACCAGATCCGGTCGAAGCTCACGTACTCCCCGTGGAACGACGCGACGTCCTCGCGGAAGATCTCACGGATCGCGAGGATCTTCTCCCGCACCAGGGCGTACCGGGTCTCCGGATCGACGCCGTGGTTGCGCATCTCCTCCACGTTCCACCCGTGACCGATGAGGAGGTCGAGCCGGCCGCCCGAGAGGAAGTCGACGCTCGCCGCCTCCTTGGCGGTGATGATCGGGTCGCGCTGGGCCAGCTGCAGGATCGACGAGGACACCTTCAGGCCCGTCGTCGCCAGCGCAGCCGTGTTCAGCGCGACGAACAGATCCAACGTCCGCGTGTACCCGGCCGGCAGGTCGCCGCCCGGGTAGGGGGAGTCGCGCCCCGCCGGGATGTGCGTGTGCTCGCCGATCGCAAGCGCATCGAACCCCGCATCCTCCACGAGCCTGGCCATCACATCCGGCCGCAACGTCTCGTCCGTGCAGACCCCGTAGATCCCGATCTCCATCTGCTCTCCCTCGTCGACGCTCTGTGCTGCCGGCATGCCTACGGCTCCCCGAGGGCAGGCGCACTTCCCAACCGACCGACCGACGTGCTGATCACGACGGCGACCACGATGAGGAGTCCACGGACGATGTCCTGCCAGAACGAGGGGACCTCGAGGAGGTTGAACCCGTTGGTGATCATGCCCAGCATGAGGACGCCCACGACCGTCCGCCATACCGACCCGACGCCGCCGAAGATGCTGGTGCCTCCAAGTGCGACGCCGGCGATCGCCTGGAGCGCGAGGTTGTCGCCCAGGATGTTGGTGGCGGATCCCTGACTCGTCATCGAAGCGTCGAGCAATCCCCCGATCCCGCAGGCGACACCGGTGATGACGAACGTGATCACGACGACACGGTCGACGCGGAGGCCTGCGATGCGAGCGGCGTCGGGGTTGCCGCCGACGCCGTAGATGTGGCTACCGAAGACCGTGTAGCTGAGAACCAGTTGCAGCACCACGGCGACGATGACGACGATGAACACCGGGTACTGGATCCCCAGCAGCGAGTTCTGGCCGAGGAAGGTGAACACGGTGCTGTCGGGAATGATCTGCGAGCCCGCGCTGACAGCCAGCGCGAGTCCGCCGAACGCGAGGGCGGTCGCCAGCGTCGCCAGGAACGCGTTCACCCTGAGCCTGGTGACGGTCAGCCCGTTGACGAGGCCCATCAGGGCGCCCGCGACGATCGCGACCGGGAAGCACCACCAGCCGCCCCAATGCAGCGCCGCGTAGGCGCAGAGCACCCCGGCGAACGTGAAGATCGCACCGACCGACAGGTCGAAGTTCCCGGCGATGATCACGAGCGTCACCGCGCAGGCCGGGATCGCGATCGTCGCGTTCTGGTAGACGATGTTGAGCAGGTTGTCGGTCGTGAGGAAGACCGGGCTCGCGAACGAGAAGTACACGAAGATCGCGATGGCGAACACGATGATCCCGTAGTCCCGGACGTGCTCGATCCGGAGCGCCCGCGGCGTGAACGCGCGTGCGACCGTCGCCTCCGATGTCGGGCCAGGTCCTCCGGCCGCGTTGGACGGCTCGAGCGTCATGCCTCACCCCCGGGAAGGCCGAAGACCGCTTCCATGACCTCGCCGAGAGGCGGGTCGGCTGGGAACTCACGGGTGATGGATCCGCGGCGCATGACCAGCACGCGATGCGCGAGACCGAGGACCTCCTCGATCTCCGAGGAGATCATGAGCACAGCGGCGCCCTGCTCGGCGAGGTCGTGGATGAGGCGATGGATCGCGGCACGGGCGCCGACGTCGACTCCGCGGGTTGGCTCATCGAGAATCAGGACCTTCGGGTCGCAGAAGAGCCACCGCGCGAAGAGCACCTTCTGCTGATTGCCTCCGGAGAGGCTCTTGGCCAGCGCTCCGGGCGCCGGGGGGTCGACCGAGAGCGACTCGAGGAGCCCACGAGCGCGCGCCCGTTCCCTGCGGTGGCGCAGGATCCCCTGCCTGGAGATGGCGGGGATGTCGGCGAACGTCGTGTTGGCGGCCAACGAGAGCTCCATGAACAGGCCGTCCTTCTTGCGCTCCTCGGTCAGGAACGCGATGCCGGCCGAGATCGCGTCGGTCGGGGAGCGGATCTTCCGGACCTCGCCGTCGATCCGGATGGTCCCCGCGTCGATCCGGTCCGCGCCCGAGATCGCTCGGGCGAGCTCGCTTCGACCGCTGCCCACGAGTCCGGCGATGCCGACGATCTCACCGGCCCGGACCGTGAGCGAGATGTCGTGCAGAATCCCCTCCTGCTGGAGCCCCTCGACCTCGAGCATCGGCGGCGCGGTCGATCGGGGCGGCTTGTCGAACTTCTCAGCCTCGGCAGCCGCTCCGAACATGCCGGCCACCAGGGTGGCCTCGGTCTCGGCGCCGGCGGGCCCGGTGCGCACCAGGTGGCCGTTGCGCAGCACGGTGATCGTGTCGCACAGCTCGAGGACCTCGTCGAGGAAGTGGCTGACGTACACGATGGTCCTGCCCTCGTCGCGTAGGGCGCGCGTCATCCGGTGCAGCGCCTCCGTCTCGACGTGGGTCAGCGACGAGGTCGGCTCGTCGAGGATGATGATCCTGGCGTCGCTCTTGACGGCACGGAGGATCTCGACCTTCTGCTGGTCAGCCGTGCGAAGGGCCCCGACGACCGCGTCGCGATTGACCCCGAAGCCCCAGCGACTGACGAGCTCGTCGTACTCCCTCCGCATCCGGCGCCGGCTGACCACCCCCGACCGTCGCGGCTCGACGCCGAGGAACACGTTCTCCATCGCGGTCATGGCGGGCACCAGCGCGAGCTCCTGCGAGATCGTGGCGATGCCGTCAGCCCGGGCATCGCGCGGACCGGAGTACCGGACGGCGCGCCCGTCGATGAACATCTCGCCCTCATCGGGACGGACGACACCGCCGATGACCTTGCCGAGCGTCGACTTGCCGGCTCCGTTCGCGCCGACGAGGGCATGCACGGTCCCGGGGTGGATCTCCACGCTCACATCGTCGAGCGCGCTCGTCCCGCCGTACACCTTCCCGATGGACGCGAGCCGGACGGGTGTCTCCTGGACGCTCACAGGATCGCCAGTGCGTTCGCCGGGGTCCCGCTTCCGCCGGGCGCGTTGAGCGGCGCCGAGGTGAGCAGGAACTCATACCGCGACTCGACGGCACACGCCTCGGCCAGGGCTTCCAATTGCCAGAACTCGCCGATCGGCACCCCGAGGCGCGCCAGCAGATCGACATGGATCGTGTAGCCATCCAGCGGCCAGACCTCGAACGCGAGGTTGTCCGCAGCCACCGCCGCCACGCCCCAGTCCCACAGTCGCTCGACGATCTCCGGCGAGGCCTCGACGCCCGGGGATTCGAAGACCGGGGCCGCTGCGATCTGTGCACGCAGGGCCGGTGTCGCCGCGTTCCAGCCGGCCTCCCACCCGGTTCGGAGGACCAGGATCGTGCCCTCCTCGATCGCGACGTCCTGCGTCGCCGCTGTCTGCTCGAGGTCGGACACGGTGATGACGTCACGCCGGCGCCAGTCGATGGGACGCCCGCGGTCGGCCGCCCATCGTGCGACGTCGAGCAGCACGCCTCGGCCGACGATGCCGCCGTCCGCCCACGCGTCAACGCCGATCGACTCATCGGTGTTGCCGTTGTAGAAGCACCCGTTCGCGTCGTCCCAGATGTGCAGGAAGCCATCCCACTGGGAGCTGTACTGCGGATACAGCCGGTCGTAGTAGTCGTCGCGGCCGTCGGGGAACCGGTGCACGTGGTGCTGCGGCGGCTTGCGGTGAGCGAGGGTCGGATGGCCGCTGAGGGGGTGAGGGTCGGGGTACGTCAACTGCGCGTTGAGTCCGTACACGACCCCCGTCCGCACGAGCTCCGCGGCCTCACGCACCCGATCCGGGGTCAGCAGATTCAGCGAGCCACGCTGGTCGTCCGGACCGTAGGCCGTCAGGCGGCCGCCCGGCAGGTCCCTGTACGCGGGGCGGGTGATGTTCATCGGTCTGAGACCTCGGGGTCGAAGAAGCGCTGCGGGTTGCGGATGAGGATCTGGTCGATCTGAGACTGCGTGACCCCGGCGTCGAGCAGGGCGGGGACGATGGTGTTCCAGATGAACAGGTAGTCACCCTCCAGCCTCATCTGTGCGACGTCCGGATCGCCGGCGTAGAAGTCCAAGAAGCACGCTCCGTCGTGGGACAGGTGAATGCGATCCGCGTATCCCTCGCCGATCAGCTCGAGGAGCGTGCGGATGCGCACCTCGAGCGGGAGGATGTGCTCTCCGGGAAGCCGATCGCATCCGACCGAGGCTCCGGTGTCGGCGATGCCGCGGAGGTAGTCGAGGTCGTCGCTGTCACCCGCATGCGCGATGACGACCCGGTCCGGGTCGACTCCCTCCGCCTGGAGGGCCCTGAGCGCGATGGGGCCCGTCCGCGCTGCCGCGTTCGTGTGCACCATGATCGGCACCCCGGTCTCGTGGTGGGCGAGCGCGATCGCCTTGACGAGGAGCGGGACGTCGCCGATCAGCCCGAGCTCCTCGACGGCGAACTTCAGGAACGCCGCCCTGACCTGCGTGCCGTCGACGCCCTCCCGGATGTCCCGGACGAAGAGCTGCGCGATCTTCTCGGGGGCGCGAAGGCGAAGGAACAGCGGGAGCTCCGCGAAGGCGAAGTGCCCGGTCGCGACGATGATGTTGAGGTCGACCTCGGCGTTCACACGCTGGATGTAGGGCACGTAGCGGCCGACGCCGGGCACCGTCGGGTCGACGAGCGTCTCGAACCCTGCGTCCCTCAGCCGCCGCAGCTGACCGACCGCGTGCGCGACTTCGCGGTCCTCGTCCCAGTAGCCGGCCCCCCATGCCGTCCCGTAGCTGCGGAGCATGGCCGGATCGAGCACGAAGATGTGCTCGTGCATCAGCGTGCGCCCGAGCCGTGGCGACTCGACCGGTCCCCTGACCGTCTCGACGATCACTGGCGTCGCACCGCCGCCTGCAGCGCGATGGCGCCGATGATGAGGGCGCCGACGATCACGTTCTGCCAGTACGAGGCGAGGCCGGCAAGGTCGAAGCCGTTGCTCAGCATCCCGAGGACCAGCACGCCCACCACGGTGCGCCAGACGGCGCCGGTGCCACCGAAGATGCTCGTGCCGCCGAGGGCGACGGCAGCGACCGCGGTGAGTGCGAGATTCGCGCCCACGTCGGCCGATCCCGTGCCGGTGAACGAGGCGTCGATGAGGCCGGACAGGCCGCAGGCCAGACCGGTGATCACGAAGGTCGCGATCACCATGGGTGCGATCCTCACCCCGGCGAGCCGCGCCGCGACGCGGTTGTCACCCATGCCGTAGATCCGACGCCCGAAGGGTGTGTACGCGAGCACGAACTGACATGCGATCGCGACGAGGACGAAGATGATGCTCGAGTAGTTCACGCTGGCCAGCTTCGACTGACCGAGGAAGGTGAAGACCTCCGTCCCGGACTTCGGCTGGATGAGGAAGCCGCCGGTGACGCCGAGCGCGATGCCGGCGAAGACGAGGGCGCTGGCCAAGGTGGCGAGGAACGCGTTGACGCCGAGCTTCGCCACCAGCAGGCCGTTGGCGAGGCCCATGGCGGTCCCGCTGAGCAGTGCGACGGGGAAGCACCACCACACGCCGAGGTGCACGGCCGCCCAGGCGGCGAGCACGCTCGCCAGCGCGAAGATCGCGCCGATCGACAGGTCGAAGTTGCCGCTGATGATGGTGAGCGTGACGGCGCAGGCCGCGATGCCCACCTCGGCGTTCTGGTTGAGGATGTTGAGGAGATTGGTGCCTGTGAGGAAGTCTCCCGTCGTGAGTGCGAAGTAGACGAAGACGACGGCCCCCAGCACGAGGATCCCGTAGTCCTGGATGCGCTGGGCCCGGACGGCACGCGTCGTCTGGACCCGCCGCACGAACGCCGTGTCCGTGCCCGCGGGCAGCGCGACGGCGTCACTGCTCGCGCTCGTGTCGTCCGGTTCGTGTTGCGTCGGTCGCGTCATGTCGTCCTCTGTCCCCCGATCCGCTGGAGCCCGGCCCGGAGGCGGGGGTGCCGGCGTACCGGCACCCCCGCCTCCGTGGCGCATGGGCATCCCGTCGGACCTAGCCGACACTCCACTCCGGCTGGAACTCGGGGTGCTCCTTGAGGAACGCGGCGTCGACGATGAACGGCCGGTCGGTGCCGTTGACCACGTTGATCGGGTTGTCCACCTGCTTGCCGTTGAGCGAATCGACCAGGGCCCCGATGCCGATGTTGGCCTGGCTCTTGGGGTACAGAGCGATGGTCGCGAACGCCGACCCGTCCTTGATGGACGTGACGAACTCCTCCGAGGCGCCCGCGCCCAACACCAGGATGTCCTTGCCCGGGGTGATCTTCAGCTGCTTGAGCGCCGTGATGACGCCGGCGCTCATCTGATCACCGAACGAGTGGAACACGTCGATGTCCTTGTTGGAGCCGAAGTACGTCAGCGCGACCTTCTGCGAGGTCGGCGTGTCGTACTGACCAGGAGGCGTCAGCTTCAGCTTGATCGGACCGGTCGCGAAGGTCTTCTTCAGGTAGTTGATGCGCAGCGTGTCCGTCGGGAAGTTCGTCAGCCCGACCATGAAGGCGACGTTGCACGGGTTGCCCTCGCCCACCTTCTTGGCGCACGCCTGCCTGATGGACTCCGCGAACGCCTCCTGCTGCTCGCCGATCGACTGGCCGACCGTCGTCACCAGGCCGGGCGTCGCGCTCAGCTTGACCTGCGACTCCAGGTCGCCAAAGGTGAAGTCACTCGTGGCGACCTTGATCCCCGCCTTCTCGGCGGCCGCGACCTGCGGCTTGAGCGCCTGGGCGTTCAGCGGAAAGATCATGAAGCCCTTGTACTTGCCCGAGGTGATCGCGTCCTGCATCTGCTGCGACTGGGTCTGGGGCGTGTTGTTCCCGTTGAAGCCGGTGACCGAGACACCGAGCTTCTTGGCCGCCGCCTGCGACGCCTCGTACGTCGAGACCCCGTATGAACTGCCGTTCTGGTAAAAGACCGCCAGCTTCGCGCCGTCCGCCTTCGAGCCACCGCCGGCCGCTGCCGTTGACGTGCTACCTCCGCTGCTGCCGCTGTCGGACGACGACGAGCCACAGCCGGTTGCGACAACGGCCGCGACCGCAGCCGCACCGAGCAACAACGAGAGACGACGCGCAACGGCGCGTCGCGGCCTCCGAGCCACTTCCTGCATGACGAACCCTCTCCTCCGCAGTCCCCACGAGCGCGCCCCTGCAACGCACCACCGATACCTCGACACACCGCACGAGGACCTTGTTTGTATGACAGTACGACGGTTATACAATTCGTCCACGCGGCGCCTGCCCGCGGACGTTGACCCGAGCCGATCCTAGGTTCGCCACGTGCGGCGCAATGGGCGAGAGGCGCACGCCTGTTGCACGGAGGCGTCGACCTCGCGCGACGTCAGCGCGGAGCTCAGGGGCCGCGGTACTCGCGCGGCGACACGCCGAACTCGGCGCGGAACATCCTGCTGAAATGCCCTGGGTTCGGCAGCCCCCAGGCGTCGGCGATCCGCGCGATGGGCACGTCGGCCAAGTGTGGATCGCGCAGATCTCGTCGCGCACCGGCCAGGCGACGCTCCCGGATCCAGTCGGTCACGGTGCGACCCTCGGCCCGGAAGAGCTTCTGCAGCGTCCGGAGGGACATGAAGTTCGCCGCCGCGATCATCTCCGAGCTCAGCGACGGGTCGCCGATGTGCTCGTCGATGGAGCGCTTGACCTGCGTGATGCGCGTTCTCGCCGGCGCGGCGTCCGCGCCGGCCACGGGCTCGCGGCACGCCGCCCGCATGAGGTCCAGGACGCCTTCGCCCACCGCGTCGTCGTTCTCCTGGACGTCGCCGGCGGCGAGCCCGTCGATCAGGCCGGTGATCATGGGGGCCAGCAGGGCACGCGTGAGCGCGGGCGACACGATCCGGCCGGCGTTCTCCTTCGCCCAGACCGCTTCGCGGCCGAACAGCGCCTTGGGTGCCTGCAGCACGAGCTGCTCAGCGTCCTCGGGCGTTCGCAGCACCATCGGCGAGGACTCGTCGTTGATGAAGATCTCGCCCACCGAGACCCGCGTGTGCCGACTGTTCTGGCTGAACACCATGACGCCGCGGCGGACGTAGGAGAACCCGATCGACTGTGGATCGTGGGACATGATGTCCGCTCGCGTGCGCGAGATGGTCGTCGGCTGTGTGACGACCCGCGTCACCGCGATCGGCCCCAGCTGGTGACGACGGACGGAACCGCTGAACGGCCGGGCGTCGTCCCCCACCCGGCTGCACTTGAGCGGGAAGAAGAGAGTGTGCGCGCTCTCGACCCAGAAGGCGAATCTCTCCTCCGGTAGGACGGTCCGCGTATCTATGACGACGGTCATGGCCGACGTGCCTCGAGTCCAGAGCATCCCCGGGGTGCCCGGGCCGGCGGCATCGTACAGCGCGCCCGCTTTCGTGGAGGGATGTCCAGCCTCACTCGGTGCGCCGCACGGCCTTCACCCCAGTGCGACATCCACCGCACGACGGATCTCCTCGAGGATGGCCTCGGCCTCGCCCTGCTTCGCAGCGCCGAGGTCCAACGCGACGCGGCTCGCTCCGGCGCGTGCGTACTCCTCGATGGCCGCCGGCTCGGTCTCGACGCCCGCCACATGAACGCGCACGCCCGGATTCGCTGCGGTGAACGACCGGATGCGGGCGGCGACACCCGGGCCGCTGATGGTCGCCCACCCGTCTGCGTACGCCAGCGCACGCTCCTCTGCACCGGGAGAGTTCCCGGCGAGCATCAGCGGAACGCCTGATGTCTGCGCAGGCTTGGGCCAGGAGTAGATCGCGTCGAAGTTCACGTGCTTGCCGTGGAACTCGGCCTCGTCGTTGAGCCAGATCTCACGCATCGCCAGGACCCGCTCACGAACGACGTCGTACCGCTGGACCGGGTCGACGCCGTGGTTGCGGACCTCCGTCAGGTTCCAGCCGTGGCCGACGATGAGATCGAGGCGGCCACCGGACAGGAAGTCGACGCTCGCCGCCTGCTTCGCCGTCGTGATCGGATCGCGCTGACCGATCTGGATGATCGACGACTCCACCCGCAGGCTCGTCGTCGCCATCAGCGCCGAGTGCATGGCGACGAAGAGGTCGAACGTGCGCATGTACTCACGAGGCATCTCCCCGAGTGGATACTTGCTGTCCGACCTCACCGGGATGTGCGTGTGCTCGCCGAAGGCCATGGCATCGAACCCTGCGCCCTCCACCAGCCGAGCCATCTCATCGGGCCGCAGCGTCTCGTCCGTCGCGACCCCGAACACGCCGATCTCCATCAGGCCGCCTCTTCCGTGGTTCGGCTGGGCATATCAGCCAGGGAGCTCCTCGGCCAGGATCGGCAGGGCCACCTCGTAGCTCTGGATCCCGAGCGTCGCGGCCAGCTCCAGCGTCTCCATGATCTCCTGCGGGGTGGCGCCGTGACCGAGCGCGTTCGCCATGTGCTGGCGCAGTCCGGGCTCGTACATGTGGGTCGTCGACGCGTCCCACGCGATCGCCAGCAGCTCCTTGACCTTGTCCGGGATGACGCCGTGCACCCACGGGTGCGCGGAGAACTCCAGGTAGGCCTCGAAGAAGGAAGGATCGAGGTCCAGCAGGCCGTCCCAGAACGCGTTCCAGTAGCCGCGCTTGGCCTCGAACTCCGCCTTGAGCCGCTCCTGCTCCTCGGTGAGCGGCGGCGGCTCGCGCGTCTCGGCGAGCAGCTCGGTGAGGATGGGGACGCCGATGGTCACGGCGTGGATGCCGAGCGCGCTGATCATCTGCAGAACCTCGTGGACCTCCTGCGGCGTCGCGCCGGCGTCGAGAGCCCCGCGGAGGTGCCTGCGGATGCCGGGAAGATGCAGATGCGACACGGAGGCGTTGAGCGCAAACAGGATGAGCTCGCGGACCTTCGGCTCGAGGGTGCCGTTGTGGGTCGGTACCTCCGCGAAGCGGACGAGGTGTGCGTGGAACGCGGAGTCGTGCGCGCGGACACCCTGCAGCGCGTGATCGTCTGTCATCGCGCAACCTTCCCAGAGGACCGGGTACGCCTGCGGTCAGCGCACGGCATCCGCGGCGTCGTACCCGTAGAGCCAGCCGCTCTGGACGAGCGGGTCCGCCGCCGCGAGCGCGGCGTCGCGCGCCATCTGCTCGGGACCGTCCGGAAGGTGGTTGGCCGTGGCGCGACCGTGGCTCGCGTCCTGCACGCGGGTCGCCCTGGGGATGCGCAGCGACGCGTAGCGCTCGAGCGCGCGGCTCGGGTCGGCGCGGTCCTCCGCGAGGCAGGCGGCCAGCACCGCGGCGTCCTCGACGGCCTGGGCCGCACCCTGAGCGAAGAACGGGAACATCGGATGTGCCGCGTCGCCCAGAAGTGCCACCCGGCTGCGGGTCCACCGCGCGAGCGGCCTGCGATCCAACAGCGCCCAGCGCCCCGGCGTCCCCGCGGCCCGGATCAGCTCCGTCAGCCGCGCATCCCAGCCGTCGAACTCGGCGAGCAGCTCCTCGACGGTCGCCGTGGTGCTCCACGACTCCTCGGTGAACGCGCCGGCGGGGGCGAAGGCGACGAGGTTCACCGCCTCCCCCGCGGACACGGGGTAGTGGACCAGGTGGTGTCCCGGGCCGATCCACAAGGTCTGCGCGCGCCTGCGGGCGAAGCCAGGCGCACGATCGGCGGGGACGAGCGCGCGGAACGCGCACAGGCCGGAGTACTCGGGCGGTGACGGCATCGTGACGACGCCACGGACCGTCGAGTGCACGCCGTCGGCGCCGACGACCACAGCCGCATCGGCGCGGCCTCCCCCGGCGAACGAGAGCTCGGCACCGTCGGCTCGCACATCGACCGACGTGCACTCGGTGCCCAGGTGGATCGCGTCCTCCGGTACTGCGGACCGCAGGACGTCGAGCAGATCGGCGCGGTGCACGGTGTAGGTCAGCTCGCCGTAGAGGCGCTCGCACGCCTCGGCGAGGTCCTCGGCCGAGAGGATCCGCCCGTCGGCCCAGCGCCGGAACTCCCAGCCGACCTCCAGCGGCACCGCGCGCTCGAGAAACGCGTCCATGACGCCCAGCCGCCGAAGGAGCCGCGCGAGGTTGGGCGCCGCCACCAGCCCCGCGCCCACCTCCTTGAGCGCGGACGCCTGCTCGTACACGGTGACGGGCAGGCCCGCCCGGTGCAGGAACGCGGCGACAGCCAGACCGCCGATGCCTCCACCGACGACCGCGATGCCGGGCTCAGCCGACGAAGGCACTGCGCCCTGTGATCGCGCGACCGACGACGAGCGTGTTGATGTCGCGCGTCCCCTCGTAGGTGTAGATCGACTCGGCGTCGACGAAGAAGCGCGCGACGTCGTGCTCGAGCAGGATGCCGTTGCCCCCGACGATCTCGCGCGCCGACGCGACGGTCTCGCGCATCCGTGAGGAGGTCCAGGCCTTGGCCAGCGCGGAGTCCTGGTCGCGATAGATGCCGCCGTCCTGCTGCTGGGAGACACGGACGACCATGCCGAGGGACGCGGTGAGGTTGCCCAGCATGCCAACCAGCTTGTCCTGGATCAGCTGGAACCCCGACAGCGGGCGCCCGAACTGCTCTCGCTCGCCGGCGTAGCGCAGCGCGGCCTCGTAGGCACCGGCCTGCACGCCGGCGGCGAGCCAGGCGACACCGGAGCGCATCGCGCGCAGCAGGTCGGCGACGTCGGCGAACGAGTTGATCCGCGCGAGGCGGAACTCGTCGTCCACCTCGACACCGTCCAGGACGACGTCGGAGTTCTGCACCATGCGCAGCGACGTCTTGCCGCGGATCGGCGTGAGCGCGACGCCCGGTGCGTCCGTGCGTACGAGGAACGCCTTGACGGCGCCGTCGGCGACGTCGCGCGCCATGACCGCGACGTAGTCGGCGAACGCCACGCTGCCGATCCAGCGCTTCACCCCGTCGAGGCGCCACCGGTTTCCCTCGCGGGTCGCCGACGTGCGCAGGCCGCCGGCGATGTCCGAGCCGTGGCCCGGCTCGGTCAGGGCGAAGGCGCCCGCCATGTCGAAAGAGTCGACGAGCGGCAGCCAGCGCGCAACCTGCTCCTCGTTGCCACCGCGCAGGATCGTGGTCCGGAACAGACCGGATTGGCCGTTGTACCACGTGGCGATCGAGGCATCGGTCCGTGCCAGCTCGAAGTTCCGGAACCCCTCGTAGAGCGACCGCGGCATCGTGCCGCCCGCGGTGAGCGACGTCGGGGAGATCAGGTCGAGCGCCGCCATCGGCCCGATGAGCTGGGCCGGGAACTCGCCGCGCTCCCAGTGATCGTCGAGCAGCGGCCGCACCTCCGCCTCGAGGAAGTCGCGCAGCGTGCGCAGCGCCCCGCGCTCGTCCGGCGTGAGCAGCGCTTCGTAGTCCAACGCGTCGCACGACGCGTACAGGCGCTCCACCGTCAGCGCCGGGTGTAGGTGCCGAGTCCCGGACGGTACGTCTTGGCGTCCAGGAAGCCGGCGATCCCCTGCTCGCGCGCCTCGGCGTCGAAGAGGATCGCCTGGTCGTGCTTGGCGTAGAGGTAGTCCTCCGCCGCGTCCCACGGCATGTGCCGGGTGTGGCGCACGCCCATCTTGGCGCCGCGGACCACCCACTGGCTCAGCGCCGACACCTTGCGGGCCACGGCGAGCGTGCGATCGCGCAGCTCGTCCGCCGGGACGGCCTCGTTGACGAGCCGCATCTCGTTGGCCCGGCGGCCGTCGAAGTGCTCACCGGTCATGACGAAGTACATCGCGTCCCGTGTCGGGATCGTCTCGGCCAGCGTGCGGATCACCAGGTTGCCCGGCGTCACGCCCCAGTTGACCTCCGAGATCCCGAAGATCGCGTCCTCGGAGGCGATGGCCAGGTCGCAGGAGACCATCGGCACGAAGGCGCCGCCGAAGCACCAGCCGTTGACCATCGCGATCGTCGGCTTCGTGTAGTGGAAGAGCTTGCGGTACTGCCAGTCGGTGCCCTCGTCGCGGACCTTGTGCTGGACCGATCGCGACTTGCCGTCCGTCTCGCGGAAGTACTCCTTCAGGTCCATGCCGGCCGAGAAGGACTCCCCCGCGCCGGTCAGCACGACGACGGAGCAGCGGTCATCGAACTCGAGGTGCTCGAGCGTCGCGGACATCTCGCGATTCAGCGTGGGGTTCATCGCGTTGCGCTTCTCCGGGCGGTTCAGCGTGACGAAGGCGACCCCGTCGTCCTCGAACTCGACGAGCACGGTGTCGCCCCACGGCTGGTTGTCGTTGCCGGTCATCCCGTTCCTCCGCTGGTCGCACTTCGTATCAGAGACTCTTACATCTACTTATATCAGAGCTTCTGATACGTTGACCCCATGACCGGAGCGGCGCCTCGCGCGACGTACCTCGTCAAGCGCCTCGAGTCGGCGGTACGCCGGAATCTCGATCTCGAGCTCGGCTCCCAGGGGATGACGACGCCGCAGTACGCCGCGCTCAGCATCCTCCGTGCACAGCCCGGTCTCTCGTCCGCCCAGCTCGCTCGGCGCGCGTTCGTGACGCCGCAGTCGATGCAGGTCATGGTCGCCGCGTTCGTCCGCGACGGCCTCGTGCAGCGACGGGCCGACCCGCACAACCAGCGCGTCCTGCGCAACCACCTGACGCGCGACGGCGAGGTGCTGCTGCTCGAGGCCGACGAGGCCGCGGCGGCGATCGAGCAGCAGATGCTCGGCGGGCTCGACAGCGAGCAGACTTCACTGCTCCGCGAGCTCATGACCGCGTGCATCGAGAACCTCACCGGCGTGACGTCGCCCAGGTGAAGGGTTGGAGAACCGGCCCGCAGGGTCAGAGAGGGGAGAACGATGGAGATCGGGTGCTTGTTCCCACCGACGATGGACACGCCGGAGCACATCCGCGTGGCCGAGGAGCTCGGCTATCGCTACGCCTACGTCTACGACTCGCCGGCGTTCCTCGCCGACCCGTGGATGACGCTCGCGCGAGCGGCCGAGCGGACCTCGCGGATCCGCATCGGGGTCGCCGCCATCACACCCAGGCTCCGGCACCTCGTCGCCAATGCCGGCGCGATCGCGACGCTGTGCACGCTCGCTCCCGACCGCGTCGACGTCGTCGTGGGGTCGGGCTTCACCAGCCAGCTCATGCTGGGCAAGGGTCCCGCCTCGTGGTCGGAGGTCGAGGCGTACGTCCTCGGGCTCAAGGCGCTGCTGCGTGGTGAGGACATCGAGTGGGACGACGCGATCGTCGGCCTGCGCCACGGATCGCTGGCCGGGGTGATGCTGCCCCAGCGCCCACCGATCCTCGTCGCGGCGCACGGCCCGAAGGGCTATGCGGTCGCCGAGCGCTCGGCGGACGGCGTCATCACGAACCTCGGTCATCACTCGGCCAACACCGGCGCGGACGACATGAGCGACTGGATGATCCTGTACTACGGCACCGTCCTGGACGACGGCGAGGCACTGGACTCCGAGCGCGTGATCGACGCCGCGGGCCCGGCCGCGACGTTCCAGCTGCACATCGGCGGCCAGGGCATGCTCGCCGACACGCCCGAGTGGGCTGCCTACGACCGACGCATCGCGGAGATCCCGGCCGATCGACGCCATCTCGAGACCCACCGCGGCCACCTCATCGAGGTGACCGACATGGAACGACCGCTCGTCAGCGCCGACCTGATCCGCGCCGCGACCGGCAGCGGGACGCGCGAAGAGGTCCGGCGCAACCTCGACGCCATCGCGAGCCAGGGCGTGCAGGGGGTCCTGTACGGGCCGATGGGGCCGGACATCCCGCGCGAGCTCACCGCGTTCGCGGTGACAGCCGGCCTCGTGACCAACGTGTGAGAGTCCACGCCGGCGGCGGGCAGATCAGGAATGGATCTGCTGCCGGTCGCGTTGGGGGATGACGGCGGCTCGCGGCCAGGGTAGGTCTGGGACATGCCGTTCCAGTTGAAAGCCGGCTCGTGCCGGTGAGGTCGAACACGCGCTGGACCAGCCGCCCGCCGCGCATCAGCGCGAACGTGCGCTCGTCGCTGTCGGGGCTCGTCCTGGCGGTCGAGAAGCACCGGGGCCCTGGCGGTCCAGGACGTCGAGTTGCCGGAGGTCGATCAGGATGCCGGCGGTGCCGGCGCGCCGTAGATCCTGCACGACTGAGCGCACGTGACCGGCCGTCGTGGCGAAAGCCGGGGGCCGCAGGTGATGGTGGGTCGAGATGGGTGCCGTGGAGTCCGACGGCCCGCCCGGACGGCCGAGCTCGTGTCACCGTGGCCTCCGGGATGTGAGGAGATGGACGAGCAGGTATGGCCCGAGGAGCACCGCGCCGCAGACGACGACCACCACGGCGACCGCGACGAGGCCGATGGCGACGATCGTGAGCATGATCATGAGCGGCGGGCACACCATGAGCGTGACCAGCGCGCCGAACGCGGCGAGGAACATGACGGGCGGACCGGCCGCGACCACGACGTCAGCCGCCGGGAGGACCTCATCGAGCAGCTCCTCGGCGGCCGGGCCCTCGACCCCGAACGAGCGCGCTGTCTCGATCGCATCGCCTTCGACGAGGGGGCTGCCCTGCGCCGACGGCAGGCTGACCAGCTGGGCGGTCGTCATCAGTAGGCCTCGATCTTGCGAGTCGCCTCGCCGAGCCCGCGGGCCAGGCTGGTGACATGGAGCAGCCAGGGCGCGCCGTCCCGACGCGGGTCGATGCGCAGGTGCAGCTGGCCGTCGTGGATCGTGGTCACCGCGACGAGCTCGGGGCCGCGCCAGAACTCGGCGGTGCCGTTGTACGCCTCCTCGGGGCTGACGACGATCACGTTCAACGTGTCGGGCATGGGACCGGCCTCTCAGTGGATGTCGATGGGACGGCGGCGGCCGCGCCGCGCGTCCCGATGGATGCGCGGCGCGGCATGTGGGCCGGCCTCAGGCGCTGCGAAGCGCCTCGCGCAGGACGGAGATCGCCTGCGCGACGGCGGCACGGGTCGCGCGCGTGCCGCTGAGTGGGTTGAGCATCATGAAGTCGTGCGTGGTGCCGTCGTAGCGCACAGTGGTCACGTCGACGCCCGCGTCACGGAGCCGGGCTGCGTACGCCTCTCCCTCGTCGCGGAGCACGTCGGCCTCGTCGACGATCAGGAAGGCCGGCGGCAGGCCGGCGAGCCGCTCCTTGCCCGCACGCAGGGGCGATGCGAACGGCTCCGAGCGCCGGGCGACGTCGGGGAGGTAGGCATCCCAGAACCACGCCATCGCCTTCGCGGTGAGGTAGTAGCCGGTCTCGAACTGCTCGTAGGAGCCCGTGTCCATCCCCGCGTCGGTGACGGGGTAGTACATCGACTGGTGCACGAAGCGCACGTCGCCGCGCTCACGCGCCATGAGCGCCAGCGCTGCCGTCATGCAGCCGCCGACCGAGTCGCCGGCGACCGCGATCCGCTCGGGGTCGAGCCCGTGCGTCGCGCCTTCGCGCACGATCCAGCGCGCCGTGGCGTAGCCCTGCTCGATGGCCACCGGGTACTGCGCTTCCGGCGAGCGGTCGTACTCGACGAACA
Source organism: uncultured Solirubrobacterales bacterium (assembly GCA_963837655.1). Classification (GTDB taxonomy): domain Bacteria; phylum Actinomycetota; class Thermoleophilia; order Solirubrobacterales; family Solirubrobacteraceae; genus CAVVSD01. Next base: position 135,899 of record CAWIOK010000002.1, on the reverse strand, counting down.
CCACCGCAGCGCCCGTGCCGACACACAGCTCGCGGACGAGTCGGTCGTGTGTGCCGGCGTTGCCGAGCACCCATCCGCCGCCGTGCATATAGAGGATGACGGGCAGCGTCGCGATGGCCCCGGCCGGCCGGAGGATGCGGACGCGCACGTCGCCGACCTTGGCAGGCACCGTGATCCACTCGTCGTCGATCGGGAGCTGGTCGATCGGCGCTGACTGGACGTCGTCGAGGATCTCCCGCGCCTCCTCGGGCGTGAGCTCGTACAGGAACGGCGGTTGGCCGGTCGCCTCGGCGAACGCCTGCGCGGCGGCCTCGAGCACGACGGGCGCGGGTGCATGGCGGGTGGGCATCTCGAGCCTCTGGGTGATGGCGATGGGAGCTAGACGACCGCGCGGACGGCCGCGGCCTCGAGGATCAGGTGAGCCGTCGCGTCGGGATGGGCGACGGACACCGCGTGCGACGCGCCCGGGATCTCGATCGTCCGATGCGCGGCGGCGCGCCTGGCCATGTCGTGCTGGAGCGCGGCGGGGATGTTGCGGTCCTCCTCGCCGAACAGGAACCACGAGGGCAGCTCCCTCCACAGCGGGCGCTCGCCGGACGCCTCGACGAGCGCCTCCTGGGTGACCGGCCGCTGCGTCACGGCCATACGTGCCGCCTGCAGGGCCGGCACGTCCGCGCAGAACTGGCCATGGAACCTGTCGCCCGTGATGTACAGGTCGGTCGTGCCGTCGCCGCGCGGGACCGGCTGCAGAGCCTCGCCGAGCGTGCTCCCCGGGAAGCGCGCGGACAGGCTGAAGCAGCTGTCGCCGGGTTCCGGGGCGAACCCTGCGATGTAGACGACGCCGATGAGGTCACCCGCGCCGGGGTCGACGTTCGAGATGACCGCGCCACCGTACGAGTGACCGACGAGCACCACCGGCCCCTCCACCGTGCGCACGACGTCACTCACGGCGCCGGCGTCGGCGGCGAGTCCCCGCAACGGGTTTGCCACGGCGATCACCGGGTGACCGGCGTTCAGGAGCGGGTCGGTGACCCGCTCCCAGCTCGAGGATCCGGCGAAGGCGCCGTGGACGAGCACGATGGTGGGGCGCATGGGGCTGACCTTTCGGTTGGCTGCAGGCCTGACGCTCAGGCCTGCCGAGGTGGACCGTGGCGTTACGGTCGCGCCTCCGAACGTCGCCGGCATCCGTCGGAGACCCCAGTCCGTGCCCTGGCCACCACGGCGCTGGTGCCTGGGGCACCAAGCGGCCCTCGCGTGCACGCGAACGGCTTCCGGACTCCCCGAGTACCGCGCCTAGGAGGCGGACTGGGGTCACCGACGGAGTCGATCCTCCCGGGTTCGGATCAGGGTCGGCTCATGCTCCGATCTCCGCTGTCTCCACCATCGCAAGGCCCGGCATCGCACCCGCCCGTCGCAGGCTCGGCGGTATCCGAGGCCGACGCCGCAGCGTTCCTGATGCTCCGTCCGCGTCTGTTCGGGATCGCCTACCGCGTCCTCGGCAGCGCGGCCGACGCCGACGACGTCGTGCAGGACACATGGCTGCGCTGGCACGGCGCGGACCGACGAGAGGTCCGCGATCCCACCGCGTTCCTGACCACGGTCGCGCGACGACTGGCGATCAACGTCGCGAGCTCGGCCCGCGTACGTCGCGAGACGGGCTCGTCGCTCTCCGAGCCGACTGGGAACGCGGTCGATCCGATGCGGGCCGCCCAGCGGGGCGAAGCGCTCCGCGACGCGATACGCCTCCTTGCCGAGCAGCTCACACCGATCGAGCGCGCCGCCTACGTGCTCCGCGAGGCGTTCGACTACCCGTACCGGCAGATCGCGGAGATCACCTCGCTGAGCGAGGCGAACGCGCGCCAAGTCGTCAGACGGGCGCGAGCCCGTCTTTCCTCGCGACGCCGCCGCACGGGCAGCGCACACGCGGTCCAGCGACTGCTCGACGCGTTCGTCCTCGCTGAGCACACCGGCGACCTCGGGCCGCTCGAGCGGATGTTCGCGGACGACATCGCGGCCGGCGCCGCGGTCGGCGCTCCGATCCCGATTCGCGCGACGAGGACGTGGGCCCGCTCTGCCGGACTCTCCCGACCGGAGGCCGAGGCGGCATGACGTCCCCCCACTGGTTCACCGAGCAGGAGCCACAGACATCGCGTGCCTCCGACCCGGCGAGGTCGCCGGTGCCGAGACAGCACGCCGGCCGACGGTCCGTGGTCACCGACGTGCCAAGCGGCGTCCCCGCGCCGGACCCGCTCGCGCTCGATCCGCTCAGCCCGATCACCGTCCCGGACCACCGGTGGTTCAGGCCCGCCCGCGGGCGCGCCTGACCTGGGTGCGACGGGCTTCGACGACCACCGCGCCCTGGCGACCGAGCGATACTCCACCGCCGGGGCTCTCTGCCTCCGACCGCCCGGGCCCTGACCAGCTCAGCCGAGCTCGGCGAGCGCGGTCCGCAGCTCCCCCCGCGAGCTGAGGCCAAGCTTCACGAACACCTTGCGCAGGTGATACTCGACCGTGCGCGAGCTGATGAACAGCCGTGACCCGATGTCCCGATTGGTCAGCCCTTCACGCGCGAGCCGGGCGACGTTGAGCTCCTGGTCGGTCAACTCATCGATGGACTCCGGCGTGCGCGTCCGCACCGTCTCGCCAGTCGCGCTCAGCTCACGTGCGGCGCGCTCGGCGAAGCCCAGCATGCCGCAGCGCGTCAGCACCTCGTGCGCGGCCCGGAGCTGCTCCCGGGCGTCGACCCGGCGATGCCCGCGGCGCAGCATCTCCCCGTACAACAGCTGGGCGCGCCCCATCAGCATCGGTACCCGCAGGCGGTCGTAGCGCTCGATCGCCTCGCGGTACAGGGCCTCGGCTGCGTCGCCCTCGCGGAGCTGCGCCTCGGTGATCGCCACCATGGCTCGCGCCCAGTTGCTGTCGCCTACCGGCCGCGTGACGCTCACCAGCCGCTCGAGCGCCTCCTCGGCGACACCCCGCTCTCCGGTGCGCGTCGCTGCCTCGACGATCTCGAGCAGCGCGCGCATCGCGTGATTCAGCTCGTGGGTATACGGCAGCTCGCCGCGAGCGGCTGCTAGCGCATCCTCGTAGCGCCCGGCCCCGTTGTAGACGAGCGCCTCCGCGAAGTTCGCAGCCGTCAGTGCGTACCCCTCACCACGGTCGTACGCGTCGGCTCTGAGCTGCTTCGCGTCGCGCACCACCTCGTCGACGTGACCGCGGTACGCCGCGACGAAGATCCGGCCGTACTTCGGCAGCGGGTGGCCCGTCACCTCAAGGATCGCGTCGATCTCATCGCAGGTGGCCTCGGCCTCGTCGAGGTTGCCGTCGAACGTCTGCGTGACCATCAGCAGGTTCAGCGCGAGAGGCAGCACCGCGAGGACGCCTCCCGCACGGGCGACCTCGACCTGTCGATCGGTGAGCGCGCGGAACGCCTCGGCGTCCCACAGGTCCATCGCGGCACGTCCGCCGAACCACATCCAGCGCAGCTCCAACGCATCCGGGGGCTGGTCCAGGAAGGCGCGCAGCGCCCTACGCACCGTGGAGCGAGCGGCCGCCGGCCCTTCAGCCGCCAGCAGCGCCTGGCCACGCAGGATCAGGTCCCGCGCGCGCTCGGAGTCATCGTCGGCGGTCGCTTCAAGGATCGCCCGCGCGATGCCCGCCACCACGCCCGGCTCGCCGAGCCGGCCGGCGTAGGTCGCGGCCGACAGGGCGTCCATGTACGTGTCGCGCGCGAGCACCGGGTCCAGCGGTTCGAGGTCCTGCGCGGCGGCGAGCAGGAGCCGCGGCCCGCTGCGATCGCGCCGCACCGCGTAGCCGGCGCGCGCGCGCAGCCGACCGATCAGCGCGTCCTGCAGCGGCGTCAGCGGGTCGTCGCGCGCGCTGTCGAGCAGACGCACTGCCGCCTCGGGAGCCCCGGCGTCATGCTTGGCCTCGGCTGCAGCGATCAGCCGCTGAGCGCGTCGGGTCGGCGCCGGCGTCAGCTCCGCCGCGCGCTCCAGAAACGCGGCCGCGGCCGCAGCACCCCCACGCGTCCGCGCTCGCGCCGCCGACTCCTCCAGCTCGGCGGCGATCTCCTCGTCGGGCTGCAGCGTCGCGCTGGCCCGGTGCCACGCGCGACGGTCAGGGTCGCGGTCGGCGTACGTGGCCTCGGCGAGCGCGGCATGCACCCGCCGCCTGTCCGCAGGCGACGAAGCGCGGTAGACCGCCGACCGCACGAGGGGATGGCGGAACCGGACGCGCGTCCCGACGACGAGCGCGTCCGCCTTGGCGGCGAGATCGACGTTCTCGGGCCCGAGACCCAGATGTGCGCTCGCCCGCCAGAGCAGCCCTGGGTCACCGGTGGGGTCCGCGGCCGCCACCAGGAGCAGCAGGCGCGCTGCGTCGGGCAGCCTCTCGAGTTGCGCGACCAAGCTCTGCTCGATCCGGCGCTGAAGTGGCATCGAGCCGGCGAGGGCGAACCCGCCGGCGATCTCGGCAGGGCTGAGCGCACGGGGCAGCTCCCGCAGCGCGAGCGGATTGCCGCGGGACTCTGCGATGAGCTGGTCGCGCACCCGCCCATCGATGGCTCCGGGCAGCGCGAGGCGCAGGAGCTCGCGAGCGTCGTCATCACCGAGCCCCTCGACGACGAGCCTCGGCAGATCGGCGAGGCCCTCGTCGACCACGCGCATTGCGAGCACGATCGCGATCCCCTCGGCCTCGAGGCGCCGTGCGACGAACGCGACCGCACGCGCCGAGGCCTCGTCGAGCCACTGCGCATCGTCGATCATGCACAGCAGCGCACGATCGCCCGCGACCTCGGTGAGGAGCCCGAGCACCGCCAGCCCGACGAGGAACGCGCTGGGCGCGGGAGCCTCCCGCACCCCGAACGCCGCCTCGAGCGCCTGGCGCTGTGGGTCGGGCAAGCGCCCGACCGAGCCCATCATGCGCCCGCACAGCTGCTGCAGACCGGCGTACGCAAGCTCCATCTCGGACTCCGACGCGACGATGCGCTCGACGCGGACGTTCGCCGCAGCCCGCGTCGCCATGCGATCCAGGAGCGCGGTCTTGCCGACCCCCGCCTCACCGGAGACGACCAGCGCACCGCTGCGACCGGTCCGGACGCGGCTGATCAGCGCGTCGAGCTCAGCCAGCTCGCGGTCTCGACCCCGGAGCGGCGCGGCCTCGGTCGCGATCACGGCTCGAACCATAACCGCGGCTTGGCGCGTCGTGGAACCCCCTCACCGGGGCCCCACGACGGGCCAGCGGCGGTCTTCGCGCATGGACGGCGCTACGGCATCCACCGCTCCGCTGAGGTCATGGCGATCCTCTGACCGGAGCGGACCAGCGCGATCGAGCCCGTGAGCGGCTGCATCGTCGTCGACCTCGACGCCGACCAGGACCCACTGCCTCGACCGCCGAGCTGGGCTGGTGGTACCAGTGCTGCTTCGCCACCGAGCGAGGGCGAGCCACAGGCTCGGCCCGTTGTCAGCCGGCTCCGGCTGTCACAAGTTGGGCAGCCGTGCGGTCTTGGCGGAGACGCCTGGTGAGCCGGAGATGGTCCCGGACGACGGTCGTCACCCCATCCTCGACCGCTGGAGGCCGACTATGAGCCCGCGTCTGCTGTTCCTTCTCAGTGCTGTGCGTACGCATCGCGCACTGAGGCTCGACCAGGACGCCGTCGATGGGCATCTCGCCATCGTGAGGCTGATGTTCGGCCGACGCCCGCTACGCAGGCCTGCGCCCAATCGGCCCGTGACCGTCGAACTGCGAATCGACTCACACAGTGATCGTCAGCCATGGCTGACGGACGTGATCGGCGTGGCGCGAGACTTCGCGGAGACGACGCGGCTCATCACGGCATCGAGTTGAGGGCCGTGCGTCACTTGACAAGCCACGCGGGCACCGAGCGCCACACGCGCAGCCGACCTGTCACAGAACGCCCCGCTGATCGGTCCTGGCTACGAACGCCTCACGCCGGTCCTTGGGGGCGAGCGAGCAAAGGAACGCCATGAGAATCGTCGTGATCGGTGCAAGTGGGCTCATCGGCTCGAAGCTCGCGGCCAAGCTGACCGAACGCGGCCACGACGTCGTGGCCGCGTCGCCCAGTTCCGGCGTCAACACGCTGACTGGCGAGGGGCTCGCGGAATGCATGGCGGGCGCCGCCGTGGTCGTCGACGTGTCGAACTCCCCCTCGTTCGCGGACGAGGACGTCATGGACTTCTTCGTGACGTCGACGCGCAACATGCTGGCGGCGGAGCAGATGACGGGCGTCGCGCATCACGTCGCGCTGTCGGTGGTGGGAACGGAGCGTCTCTCGGAGAGCGGCTACTTCCGCGCGAAGATCGCCCAGGAGGCGCTCATCCAGCAGTCCTCCATCCCCTACTCGATCGTGCACGCCTCGCAGTTCTTCGAGTTCATCGGTCGCATCGCCGACGCCGCGACCGAGGACGACACCGTGCGGCTGGCGTCCGTGCTCATCCAGCCCGTGGCGGCCGACGACGTCGCCGCAGCTGTGGGCAGGGTCGCCGTGGGGTCGCCGGTGAACGGCGTCGTCGAGGTCGCCGGCCCGGAGCAGTTCCGTCTCGTCGATCTGATCCGGCGGGCGCTCGCCCACCACGACGATCCGCGCGATGTGATCACCGACCCCGGCGCGCGGTACTTCGGCGCCGTGCTACGCGAGCGCACCCTGCTGCCGGGTCCCGGCGCCCGACTCGCCGAGACGTCCCTCGCGGACTGGCTGCGGCAGCCCGCGCTCGCCAGGTAGCCACGGGCCGATGAAGCCTCCTGAGCGCCGGATCGCAAGCTCAGTCCTGATCATCGGAACGGGGGGCTCCGGACTGCGCGCGGCGATCGAGCTGGCCGAACGCGGGGTCGACGTGCTCGCCGTGGGAAAGCGCCCCCGAGCGGACACGCACACGTCGCTCGCCGCAGGCGGCATCAACGCCGCCCTTGCGACCGTCGACCCCGAGGACTCCTGGCAGCAGCATGCGGCCGACACGCTCAGGGAGAGCTACCTGCTCGCCGACCCGCGCACCGTGGAGATCGTCACCCACGGTGCCTCTCGGGGCATCGAGGACCTCGAGCGGTACGGGATGCCGTTCGCGCGCGAGCAGGACGGACGCATCTCCCAGCGCTTCTTCGGCGCCCACACGTTCCGGCGCACCGCGTTCGCCGGCGACTACACCGGGCTCGAGATCCAGCGCACCCTCGTGAACCGCGCAGCGCAGCTACGAGTGCCGATCCTCGACACGATGTACGTCACGAAGCTCCTCGTCCGCGACAACGTCGTCTTCGGCGCCTACGGATTCGATCTGGAGGATGGGACCCGGTACATCATCCATGCGGATGCGGTCGTCCTCGCGGCCGGCGGTCACACGCGCAACTGGCGCCGCACGTCGTCCCGCCGCGACGAGAACACCGGCGACGCGATGCGCCTCGCGGTGGAGGCAGGCGGCCGGATACGCGACCCAGAGCTCGTCCAGTTCCACCCGTCGGGGCTGATCGAGCCCGAGAACGCCGCCGGCACCCTCGTGTCCGAAGCAGCGCGGGGCGAGGGCGGCATCCTCCGCAACGGACTCGGCGAGCGGTTCATGACGCGCTATGACCCTGAACGCATGGAGCTGTCGACGCGCGACCGCGTCGCGCTCGCCGAGTACACGGAGATCAAGGAAGGTCGCGGCACACCGGACGGCGGGGTCTGGCTCGACGTCTCCCACCTGCCCCGCGACACGATCACGCACCGGCTCCCCCGCGTCTACCAGACGCTGCTCGAGCTGCAGATGCTCGACATCACCACGACGCCCATCGAGGTCGCACCGACCGCGCACTACTCGATGGGTGGTGTCTGGGTGCGCCCCGAGGACCACGGAACCGGCGTCGAGGGCCTGTACGCGATCGGCGAGGCGGCCAGCGGCCTGCACGGCGCAAATCGGCTCGGCGGGAACTCTCTCATCGAGCTGTTCGTCTTCGGGCGCATCGTCGGCGAAGCCGCCGCCCACTACTCGGCCCGACTCACCGCGCAGCCTCGGTCGGCGACGGCGCTGGCCGCGGCGCGCGACGAGCTCGACGAGTGCCTCGCCGCGGACGGGGCGGAGAACGTCCGGGCCCTGCAGCGGGCGATCCGCGACACGATGACCGAGCATGCCGGCGTCGTGCGCGACGAGGCCGGGCTTCGTGCCGGGCTTGTCGCGCTCGACGCCGTCGAAGCAGCGATGGCCGACCTGGGCGTCCATCCGGACAGCGCCGGCTTTCAGGACCTCGCCCACGCCTTCGATCTGAAGTCCGCCGCGCTCGCGTCCCGGGCGACCCTCGAGGCCGCGCTCGAACGGCGCGAGACGCGCGGCTGTCACAACCGCGCCGACTACCCGCGGCTCGACCCCGCGCTACAGGTCAACCTCGTGTGGTCGGGCCCCGGTCGGGTGACCCACGAGGAGATCCCGGCGATCCCACATGAGATCGCGGTCCTGATGCGCGACGTCTCGACTGCCGGCAAGCTCCTCGAGTAGACGCGTCCATCCGTGCCGCGGTGCCGGCAGCCGTGCCGAGCGCCCAGGCCCCGGCACTCACCACACCCATCAGCTCACGGGCCACGATCAAGCCTGCCCGGGGCGCGGGTATGAGTGCGCGGTAGCCGCAGCGGCGAGAGCTCACCGGTGAGGCAGCCTGCACCAGAAGAGGTCCTCAGATGCGGGTTCCTTCAGAGCGGACGACGGGCCTCGAACCCGCGACCTTCGGCTTGGGAAGCGAGGATCGGGCGCCCGAGTGCCCGTGTTTGCTGCAGTTTCGAACGGCCGAAATGCAGAAGACACGGGTGATTTCGGCTCAAGTGGTACCCGATCCGGTACCCGATGACAGAGTGGTACCCGAGCGGTACCCTGCGGATTGTGTCGCCTTCCGAGCGCCTCCCGATGGGATCCTTGGTGGTCCGCGTGAGCGCCGACGGCTCGCCCGTCTACGAGGCCAAGTGGCGCCACGAGGGAGGCCAGGTCAAGCGCCGGATCGGGCCGGCCTGGCTCGAGCGTCACGGCGACGGCTGGCGCCGGCGCCGCGGACGCCTACCCGAGGACCACTTCGACGAGCGGCGCGCGACCGTGCGCATGGCCGAGCTCATCGCGGAGCACGCGACGCGCGCCGAAGCCGACGCCTCGGAGGAGCGGGCGAGGCGGGATCGGCCACCGACCTTCCGCGAGGTCATGACCGAGTGGCTGGAGTGGCTCGAGCAGGTGAAGGGCGCGCGGCAGTCGACGCTGCGCGGCTACCGGTCGCTCCTCGCCGAGCCGGGAACGAGCCACCGGCGCGGCAAGGGCACGACGCGCGGGCTGATCCTCGCGGAGCTCGGCGACCGGCCGATCACCGAGATCACGACGACCGACGTTTCGAAGTTCCTGCGCTCGCTCGACGCGGTGTTCACGTCGCCGCGCACGGTCAACACGCACCGCCAGGTGCTGTCGGCGATCTTCAACTACGCGCGGCGCGAGGACACCTACCGCCTCCCGGCCAACCCCGTTTCTGCGACCGACAAGCGCCGCGAGCTGCCGGCCGCCGCACTGAACTTCTTCGAGCCCGAGGAGATCGAGGCGCTCGCCCAGGCGGCCGCCGACGGCGTGCACCGCAAGGAGGCGATCGGTCGCGGCGGCAAGCTCATGGATCTCGGCCCGGACGAGATCGTCGCCCGCGCGGAGGAGGACGCCCAGGACGCCGAGTTGTTCCGCGTGCTCGCCTACACAGGTCTCCGGCTCGGCGAGGCGCTCGCGCTGCAGTGGGGCGACATCGACTTCAACGGCAGGCGGGTGATCGTCCAGCGCGCGGTCTCCGGCAACGTCGAAGGGCCGACGAAGGGCTGGCAGGTCCGCTACGTCCCACTCGCCGACCCGGCGCGCGACGCCCTCGAGCGGCTGCTCGCGCGGGAGGACTTCACGCAGCGGGAGGACTACGTGTTCTGTAACCGGCTCGGCGGACGCCTGGACGGCTCAGCCTTGCGTCGGCGGTACCACGCCGCACGCAAGGTGGCGGGGCTCCGGCACGTGAAGCTGCACGGGCTGCGCCACGGCGCCGGCAGCCTCGTCGCGCGGCACACCGACGCGGTCTTCGTCCAGCACTTCCTCGGCCACGCGAAGCTCGCGACGACCGAGCGCTACATGCACGCCAAGGCGCGCGCGGAGGACATCGACAAGCTCAACCTCGCGTTCGGTGTGGCGCCGAAGACGGAGACCGAGAACTAGCCGTCCTGCGCGGTGAGCCAGGCTTCGACCTCCCAGCGGAGGAAGAAGCGGCGCTTGCCGCGCTTGCGGCTCGGCAGTACGCCGCGGCGCGCCCAGTCCTCGACGGTCGAGCGCGGAACGCCGAGCAGCGTCGAGACGTCCGCCGACGTCATGACGTCCGCGCGGGTCAGCGGCCGGACGATCGGCTCCACGCGGGTCCTCTTCGCATGTCTACGGAGCGGGGCGGCCAGTCGGTGCCCGCACCTGACGTCCGCGGCGGCGCCGAACCGCAGACCCGGCCGTCGGACGATCACCGGGGTCGCGCCAACACTCCGCCACTTTCCCCTCGCCGACTCAGCCCGGCACCGCACTGCCGCGATAAGGGAAGCTCACGCCAACCACGCCGGTCGTGTGACGGCTGGACCGAGGAGCGCAGTGCGGCCAGTCAACCTCGGGCCGACAACGCGCTCGAGTCACCGAGGGGGAGACAGTGGCGGGCGGCGATGCTGGCGCTCACGCCACTCAGTGGCCGCGACAGACGGGCCCGCGCGCGCCGATTCGGGCGCGGCGAGGGTGCTCGCTGTCCCTCTCGCAACCCGTTCGTCGGTTGACATAGGTGGGTGGCCGCTCTCGTCCCGCCCCGCCTGGGATTTCCGCCCGTTCTCCGAACCCGACCACCCACTCGCCCCTTAGACGGCAGGGAACGAGTGGGTGGTCGGGTTCGGTTCAAGGTCTCCAATAGGCCGGGGCGGGACGAGAGCGGAGGAGGCCAGGGGAAGACCGAAACAGATGGCTGCTGAGGTGAGGATCAGATGATGAGACGAGATAGAGGAGAACAGAGAGATGACGGTGGGGCTCGGGACGATCGGCGCAAGGACGCGTCAGGAGTAGGAGGGAGGACGGCGTATGGCCGGCAGGAAGGGCGTCCACTCCGTGGGCAAGCGGTGCGGGTACGGCATGGCCGATCGCGTGACGGCGCCGAAGCGTGCGCGAAGCCGAAGGCACCGTCCCAAGAATCGGCAGGAGACAACTCGAATCGATCGGTAGCCCGCGACGTGCCGGCGTCCGGTCAGAGACCGTGCAGCTAGCTCGATAGCTATGTGGCTCGCGCTCTCGCATCCACACGAAGCGAAAGCAACGCTTGGGCCAGCCTGCCGTGACCCTCGGGCGGCGACGGCGACTGCGAACGCCTCCGCCTACGCGGGTTTCATCCTGAGGCGCCTCTGCTTGGCACGACCTTGGGTCCGCGGCCCGCTGCTTGCCTGGATTCAGGGCGGGGAGTCCAGGTGGCTGCATCCTGTGGCGAATGTGCGGGCGCAGGCCGCCGGGCCTTGCATCGTCGCGGTAACCGACGTCGTCGGTGACAGCCGCCGTGACTCGCTACCAGGCGTTGCCGGTCTCGAGGGCGTCGGCGGCGCTGCGCATCGAACCGAAGCCACCGAAGCCGGCGGCGTCTCGCAGTGCCTGCGGCGCCTTCTCGTCGAACTCCTCAAGCGAGACCCCGACCGCCTCCGCAGTGCGCTCGCGCAGCTCGACGTCGCGATGTAGCCGTGCAGCGAACGCGGTCGACGCGGACTCCGCGAGCGAGTAGTACGCCGCGGCTCGCTGCTCAGTCAGCCCGGCCTTGATGCAGACCAGCACGTCGAACTGGCTCATGCTCGAGCTCGGCTCGTCCTCGCCGGTGACCTCTGGGTAGCGCTCGTGCAGCCAGTCGAGCGGCTGCAGCGACCGGGTGAGGAACTCCCACGCAGGGGCAAGCCACCGCTGGCCGCCGGGCGGATCCACGAGGACCTCGCCGAACTTGTGCCCGGTCTCGCCGGGAAGCCAGATGAGGCGGTTCTCGTGGTTGTTCGCGTCGGTCCAGGTGCTGCTCAGCAGCGCCTGCAAGCTGTCGAGGCGCTCCATCCGGGTGCAGACCGCCCCGCATACGTAGGCGAGCCAGGTCGCGGCGAACTCCGGGAGTTGGATCCACATCGTGAGTCCGCCCAGCATGGGGCGCCGCTCGAGCGCTCGGGCTAGGTGGCGGAGCTCTTGCTCGAACCTGTCGGGCGCGTAGACCGCCAGTGGCAGGAGGCCAGCAAGGCGGCGCTCAAGCGTTGGACGCAGCTTCGTCCAGACGGCGCGGACGTCGTCGTCGCTCAGGGCCGAGTGGTCGGCGAGCGCCTCGGCGGTCACCCGGCGGAGTTCCGCCTCGTACGGGTGGCGCTCCCGGCGGAGCGTCTCCTCGAGCCCGATGTCGTCGCCGGCGCGCAGCAGCGCCATGACGCTGTCGTGCGCGACGGCCGGCGTGATCCCTGACGGGTGCTCCTCGAAGACCCGCAGGCGGCTGTTGAGGTCGGCGAGGAAGTCCGCGGCGGTGTCGCGACGCACGATGCGTGCCGCGGACGCCTCGACGAGGTTGGCGCCGTCCGGTGTGAGCTCGCCGCGTGCCACCCACCAGACGCCGAAGCGGGACCGCCTGGCGCGGAGGATGTTGCCGATGCCCTCGTCGCCGCCGGAGTAGCCGACGACCACAATGCCGTAGCGGTTGAAGATCTCGCCGAGCTCCGCGGTCATGCCCGGGTCGAGCGTGGCGAGCTCCTCGGGCGTGTTGCGGATCGTCTCGCGCAAGTAGTCGCCGTGCGGCTTGACGACGACGCACGTCGCGTGCTCGCGCGGCATCGCGGCTTCGAGGTCGGCGTCGCTGGCGATGACGACCGGCTCGATGCCGCGCGCCTGCAGTGCATGCTCGAGGAGCCGGTCGAAGTTCGTCGTGATGAAGACGCGGATCATGCTGCGCGCGGCCATGTCGGCGAGCGCCTCGTGCGTCGGGCCGGGCTCCCGGCCCTCGAAGAACCCGGCGAGGTACTCGCGGCGCACGGCCTGGTCCGGCGCGATCAGCTCGAGGAGCTCGGAGTAGGTGATGTGCTCGCGGCCGGTCTCGGCGAGCCAAGCGTCGAGCGCGTCGTCGTCGAGCGGCTCCGCCGACGTCGCGTCGAGCTGCTGCAGCTTCCGCAGACCTTCGCGCATGACCTGCCAGCCGGTCGGCACGCCGGCGTCGCGCGACACACCCGACCCGAGGAAGAACGCGCACGTCCCGGGTGCCTCAGCGAGCGCGACCGACAGTGAGACGATGGGATCGAGCGGCATCGTTCGCGGCCGCGCGGGCTACCGCTCCCACCAGCGCTCGTAGGGCGTCGCCGGCTTGCCGACGAGCGCGGCGACCTCGTCGAGGAGCACCTGGCCGCGATGGAGGTGCTCGATCGGCGCCCCGAGCTCGCCGGCGAGCCGCTCGTCGGACCAGTCGGGCTCGTCCGAGCCGCTGAGGTGCCGCATGGTGATGATGCCGAGGATCCCGAGGTCGACGAGCTCGCCACCGTCGCCGAGGTCGGCGAGCTGCCGCTTGTCCTCCGGCTGCCGGAACCCGCCGGCGGTCAGGGACTCGTGGAGCCATAGGCGCCCGTTCACGGGCTTGGACCCTGCTCGCGGCGCGGGCGCGGGGATCTTCTCCTCGAGGCGCTGCCGCATGGCCTCGACGAGCTCGTCGTCCGTCATCGCGTCCGCGGGCTCGCCGGCCGCTCCGAGGATGTCTCTGATCTCGTCGAGGTCCTCGGGCGTCGGGTCGTTCAGGTCCGTCACGGTCGCGCGACCGTAGCGTTACCTCCGGTCGCACAACGCCGGTTCGGCTTGCGCTACCACGGGTCGCACAAACCCGTGGCGGTCCGCGACTCCCGACGTTCGGCGGCTACATCGAAGAGCGACTGGTGTGCGGCTTCCTCGTCGAGTCTTCTTTCGGGCGAGCACCTGGGGAGACCGACACCTCCTCGACCTTTAGCGGTGGCGCTGCTGCGTCGCGCGAGGAGCATCAGGTGGCCGCGCGATCGACGACTTGTCAAGGCCGGTTGAAAACTGGGCCACTTCTGCCGGTTGAAATCTGGTCCACCCAGATTGGGTAGGCGCCCGCGGAGCGAGGCCCGGAGGGCGAGCGGAGCGGGCGCCGGCGAGCCGACTGGGACCCGCCGGCCGAAAATTGACCCCCGACACCCGCAGGCCGGTGAGACCTGGGGTCAATATCAGGGCCTCGAAGTCATGGGGCGAGAAGAATCGCTCGGGCCCCGGCTTCTTGCGGCGTCGGTCGACCGGGCGCTTGGTCGCCGCTCGCACCTCAGGGCGCCCGCCAGCCGCGAACGCCCGCATCTGCTCGAAGTTCCAGACCCGGATCGCCCGCGGAGCCTTCCTTACGCGGGGATCGTTGCGGCGAAGGCGCACGCCCTTGAGATCGCCGATCGCGTGTTAAATGGGAATCGTGCGCGCACTCTTCGCGACCTCCCCCGGTCTTGGCCATGTGTTCCCGACGATCTCCCTAGCACACGCGCTGCGTGCCGCCGGCCACGAGGTGCTGGTGGCGACCGCGGGCGGCAAGGAGGCCGCGAACGCCGGCCTGCACGTCGTGGACACCGCGCCGGGTGTCGACATCGGCGCGGTGTTCCAGCAGGCGGCCAGCGAGCAACCCGAGGAGTTCGACTACAGCACGGACGTCGACACCGAGAAGGGGTTGGAGTTCGTCGGCGCGATCTTCGCCAAGTTGTCCGGCGTGTCGGTGGACCTGACCGTGTCGGCGGCCGAATCGTGGCGGCCGGACGTGGTCGTGTACTCGTCGATGGAGGGCACCGGGCCGCTGGTCGCCGCGAAGCTCGGCGTGCCGGCCGTGTCGCACGGCTTCGGGTTCGGCGACGAGGCGTCGATGACCGAGGCGATCTTCAAGAAGATGGTCGAGGAACGCGAACGGCATGGCGTGCAAGGGTTTCCCGAGGTGCGCGAGTCGATCGACGTGGCGCCGCCGAGCATGGTCGACCGGCCGGTGCGCGGCTGGCCGATGCGGTACGTGCCGTACAACGGAGGCGGCGTGCTGCCCGAGTGGGTGCTCGAACGGCCCGCGCGCCCGCGCGTCGCGGTGACACTCGGCACGGTGCTGACCCAGGTCGGCGCGCTCACGTCGTTGACCAAACTCGTCGACGTGGCACGGCATCTGGACGCCGAGTTCGTACTCGCCCTCGGCGACGCGGACCCGTCGCCACTGGGAGAACTGCCGGACAACGTGCGGGCGGCCGGGTGGGTGCCGCTGTCCGCGCTGCTGCCGACCTGCGCCGCGCTGGTGCACCACGGCGGGGCCGGCTCGACGCTGACCGCGATCGACGCCGGAGTCACGCAACTCGTGCTGCCGCACGGCGCCGACCAGTACATGAACGCGGACGCCGTGGCACGGCGCGGGCTCGGTCTACGTTCGGAGCCGGATCAGGTGGACGCGGAGCTGATCGACCGCCTGCTCACCGACCCGGGGCTGGGCCGGGCCGCCTCCGAGGTGGCCGACGAGATCGCGACGCTGCCGAGGCCCGCCGACCTCGTGCCAAAAATCGCCGGCCTCGCCTGACTTTGCCAGGGGTGCACACCGTGGCGTGCACTAATCCCTTGGGCTGACTTTGGCGCGTGGCAGGTGAAATGGCGAGGGTGTCGCCCGTACGGTCGTCCACATGGCGAGGAGACGGGCGGACGCCTGCTATCGAGAACTGGGTGCGGAACTCCGAAAGCGGCGGATCGCCGCGAACTTGACCATGCGCGAACTCGCCTACCATCTCGACTGGTCATGGTCCACGGTCTCCCGGGTCGAGTCTGGCTATATCGGGCTGCCCACCACGGAAGTCTTGCCACCGCCACGCTCTTCCCGCGCGATCCGGTTCTCGGGCTCAGCCGCGAACGCGTCTGTCGCGTATGCCTGAGAAGCGGTAGTCACCTGCACGCGCACGATCACGTCGCCTGACCACCGCAAGCGGTACCCGATGGCGAAACTGGTACCCGATGGTGGTACCCGATCGTCAGAGCCACCCCTACGATCGATCAAAGAAACGGAAAAAGCCCCCCGTTAGCAGGGCTTCTTTGAGAGCGGACGACGGGCCTCGAACCCGCGACCTTCGGCTTGGGAAGCCGACGCTCTACCAACTGAGCTACGTCCGCGCTGGGGGCGGATCATAGAACGTGGGCCTGCGCCGTTCAGGCGATGCGGAGCGTGCTGACGTGGTCGTCCACGATCTCGTCCTCGATGGCCGTCGAGGCGCGGCGCAGGACCCGATGCTCGAGGCTGTCGGCGCCGGGCTCGTCGGGCAGCAGCATGCCCAGCGTGTCGTGCAGCCAGAACAGGACCCGGATGCGTGACGGGCTCGTGTCGTCGACCGCTCGGACGGCGGTCAGCACCGCGCCGCGCCACATGGACGCCGCGTGCAGGTCGTGGTAGGCACGGAGCAGCCGCTCACGCGGGCTGGGTGTCGGGTCCCTCCCGGGTGGGAGGGGTGGTGGTGGGGCTGCGGACAAGGGGACCTCTCGGATGGACTGCCGTGTGCTCCTCTCAACGCTGTTCGCACGAGGAACTTGCGCCGATCAGCACGCGGCAGCCGGAGACCGGCGCAATACCCTGGACGGTCGACGTGTCGCGCCTCACCGTCCCAGCCGTCGCCGCCGTCCTCGGGGTCGCGCTCATCGCGCTGCTCGGCTACGGCGTGCTCGCCAAGGGCGAGGACAAGAGCCTCGACGAAGCCGTTGCCAAGGGGAGCCGCCCGACCGCGCCCGCACGCGAGCTCCCGCTGCTGGGCAAGAGCGGCCGGCAGTCGATCGCCGACCTGAAGGGCAAGGTCGTCGTGCTGAACTTCTGGGCCGCCTGGTGCGTCCCGTGCAAGGCCGAGGCGCCCGTGCTCAAGCGCGCGCAGGCGCGTCTGCAGAAGGCCGGCGCGGGGACGGTCCTCGGCGTCACCTACCGCGAGGCGACGCCGAACTCCATGAAGTTCGTCAAGGACGAGGGCATCCCGTACCCGTCCGTACGCGACGTCGAGGGCAAGCTCGCCGAGGACTACGGGACGCACAAGCTGCCGGAGACGTTCGTCATCGACCCCGAGGGTCGCATCGCCGCGATCGCACGCGGACAGGTCGACGATGCGACCATGACGAAGATGCTCGACAGGGTCATGCAATGAGACGCCTCGCGCTGCTCCTCGCACTGCTCGCGTCCCTGACGGCGGTGGGCGTCGCCCACGCTGCCCCGCCGACCTTGCCCGACGTCGAGGACGAGGTCATGTGCCCCACCTGCCGCACAGCGCTGAACGTGGCCAACAGCCCGCAGGCCGACGAGGAGCGCGCGTTCATCCGCAGCCTCATCGCGCAGGGCAAGTCCAAGAAGCAGATCAAGGCGGCGCTGGCGCGCGAGTACGGCAGCGCGGCCCTCGCGGTCCCCAAGGCGCAAGGCTTCGACATCACGGCGACGATCGTCCCCATCGGAGTCGGCGTCGGCGCGATCGCCCTGCTCGTCATCCTGCTGCCGCGCTGGCGTCGCCGAACGCGCGCAAACCCTGGCGCACACGCGGCCGCGGGCCCCGCCATGTCGGCGGCGGATTCCGCGAGGCTCGACGAAGAGCTGCGCCGCTTCGACCGGTGACACGGACCATGGCTGCTGCGAACACGACCGTCGTCGCCGCCTTCGCCGTCGGGGTCGCCTCGTTCGTCTCTCCGTGCGTCCTGCCGCTCGTCCCCGGCTACCTGTCGTCCGTGTCGGGCGTGAGCATCGACGAGATGCGCGGGCCGGACCGGCCCGTCGGGCGCATCCTGTGGCCGGCGGCGATCTTCTGCCTGTCGTTCACCGTCATCTTCGTCGCGCTGGGCATGACCGCGACCGGCATCGGCTCCACGCTCGCCGAGCACCGGCGGCTGCTCGACCAGATCGCGGGCATCCTGATCATCTCCCTGGGGGTGCTCTTCGTCCTTGCGCCCGTCTTCCCGCGGCTGGCCAAGGAGTGGCGCCCGGAGGCGCTCATCCTGCGCGCGGGCGGCGGCCCGATCATCGCCGGCGCGGCGTTCGCCGTCGCCTGGACCCCGTGCATCGGTCCCACGCTCGGGGCGATCCTCACGGCGGCTGCGACGACCGACTCGGCAGGCCAGGGCGGTGTCCTGCTGGCCTGCTACTCCCTGGGTCTCGCGGTGCCGTTCCTGCTCACCGCGATCGCGTTCGACCGCGCGACGACGGCGTTCCGCTGGCTGCGCGACCACTACGTCCTCGTGACGTCGCTGTCGGGCGCCGTTCTCATAGCGATGGGCATCCTCATGCTCACCGGCGAGATGACCTGGCTGAACGCCCAGGCACAGGAGCTCATGTCGAAGGTCGGGCTGGACTTCGTCTACTCGCTCTGAGAAGACTCCGCCCATGTCCACCATCCGCCGCCGCACCGTCACGACGAAGGACGGGGTCGCCCTGCACGTCGTCGAGGCCGGAGACCCGGCCGCACAGCCGCTGCTGCTCGTCCACGGGTTCGCGGGCTCCTCGCGCGTCTGGGGCCGCCAGCTCGCCGACCATGAGCTGACAGCGCGCTACCGGGTCATCGCGTTCGACCTGCGGGGACACGGCTCCTCGCAGACCGACCTCAGCGACGAGCAGCGGGTCGCCGCCGACATGGACGGCCACGCGCGCCTGTGGAGCCAGGACGTCGACGCGGTCCGCGAGGGTCTGGAGTCACCCGTGATCGTGGGCTGGTCCTTCGGCGGGGCCGTGACGCAGTCGCACATCTACGCCCACGGCGGGATCGGCGACGCCTCATCCGTCGTGATCCTCAGCGCGCCGTGCGTCCTGGGCCCGGTCGCCGACGGCGACGTCGCGGCCGGGATCGTCCCCAAGGACGCCATCGGCGCCCTCGTCGCGACCGCGAAGGGCGACGCCGGCCCGTTCAAGGCGATGGTGCTCGCGCGCGGCCCGCACGACACGTCCTTCGATCCCGACGACCTCGCGCTCCTGGAGGAGTCCGCTGCGCTGTGTCCGCCCGACGTCCGGTCGGCGATGCTCGGCTACTCCTACGACTTCCGGCCGTTCCTCGCCGGACTGCCGGCGACGGAGCGCGAGCGCATGACCGTCCTCGTCGCCGAGAACGACATGATCTTCTCGGCGCCGGTGATGGACGCCGTGTGGGAGCAGGCGGGCATCCGCACGCGCCCGATCCCCGGCGAGGGTCACTCCCTCGCGATGCGCGACCCCGGCGCGTTCCGCCTCGAGCTCATCGAGTGCGTCGTCACATCGCGTCCGGCGCGGTGACGCCGAGCAGACCGAGCGACCCGGCGATCGTCCGCTGCGACGCGACGGCGAGCGCCAGCCGCAGATCCTCGACGCCCTCGCCCTCGGCGCCGACGATCTGGCAGTCGCGGTAGAACGCGGTGAAGGACTGCGCGAGCTCCAGCGCGTAGGCGGCGATCCGGTGCGGCGCGCGCCGCACGGCCGCCTCGGTGACCTCCTCCGGGAACGCGAGGAGCTTCTTGATGAGCGCGCGCTCGGCCGGCTCCAGCGGCACGGCCGGCGCCGCGCCGACCGCCGCCAGCGCCGCGGACACGCGTTCCTCGCCCGCCTTGGCGCGGATCGATGCGATCCGGGCGTGCGCGTACTGCACGTAGTACACGGGGTTCTCACTGGACTGGCGCTTGGCGAGATCCAGGTCGAGGTCGACCGTGGTGTCGTGGGACCGCCCCAGCATGAAGAAGCGCGTCGCGTCGACGCCGATCTCCGCGATGAGCTCGTCGAGCGTGATGAACTCGCCCGCGCGCTTGGACATCGCGGAGCGCTCGCCGCCCTCGACCACGTGGACGAACTGCATGATCAGGATCTCGAGGCGGTCCGGATCGGTGCCCAAAGCGGCGATCGCGGCCTTCATGCGCCCGATGTAGCCGTGGTGGTCGGCGCCGAACACGTCGATGAGCCGGTCGTAGCCGCGCGACAGCTTGTTGGCGTGGTAGCCGATGTCCGAGGAGAAGTACGTCGGCTCGCCGGTGGACCGCTCCAGCACGCGGTCCTTGTCGTCGCCGGTGTCGGTGGTACGCAGCCAGAGCGCGCCCTCGGAGCGGTACAGGTGGCCGTGCGCCTCCAGCTGCTCGTAGGCGTGCTGCACGGTGTTCGGCTCGCCCTCGTAGAGCGTGTGCTCGGCGAACCAGTGATCGAAGGTGACCCGGTAGGCCTCCATCGTCTTGCGGTTGCGCTCCAGCAGCAGCTCGATGCCCTGCTGCGCGAGCTCGTCGGGATCGGCGTCGGCCGCGCCGGGGATCCGCGCCGCGAGCTCGGCGACGTAGTCGCCCTGGTAGCCGCCCTCCGGAACGTCCTCGCCCCGCGCGCGGGCTTTGATCGAGGCGCCGAGCTTGGCCACCTGGCTGCCGGCGTCGTTGACGTAGAACTCGCGCTCGACGTCATGGCCGGCGAACTCCAGGAGCCGCGAGAGGCCATCGCCGAAGGCTGCGTGGCGGCCGCTGGCGGCGGTGAGCGGCCCCGTCGGGTTGGCCGAGACGAACTCCACGAGGATCCGCTCGACGACCTCGGGCGTGCCCGCGCCGTGGCGGTCGCCGGCGGCGAGGACGTCGGCCAGGGCGGCGGCGTGCCAGCCATCGGAGAGGAAGAGGTTCAGGAAGCCGGGTCCGGCGACCTCGACGCGGTCGAGCCGGTCCCCGAGCCTCGCGCCGAGCTCGACGCCGACCTGGCCGGCGACATCGCGCGGCGGCGCGCCGACGACGGGCGCGAGGAGCATCGCGGCGTTGGTCGCGTAGTCGCCGAAGCCCGCCTTCTTCGGGCGTTCCAGCGTCAGCCGGCTGCTGGGGGGCGCGGCGTCGCCGCCGATGGCGGCGGCAGCGGCCTCGAGGGCCTCGCGGAGCGCGGCAAGCGGTGACACGTCAGTGATGGTAGGGCTCGCCCGCCAGGATCCTGTGGGCGCGGTAGAGCTGCTCGAGCAGGACGACGCGCGCGAGCTGGTGGGGCATCGTCAGGGGCCCGAGCGACAGCCGGTGGTGGGCATCCGGGAGGTCCAGGCCGTAGGCGCCCCCGATGACGAAGCAGACGTCGACGGCTGCCTCGCGCCGCGTCTGGACCCATCTGCTGAACGCCATCGTGTCCATCGCCTGGCCACGGTCGGCGAGCAGCGACACGTACGAGCGCTCGGGGATGCGCCGCGCGACCGCGTCGTCCTCGCGAACCTCGACGAGCTCCACGGCGGCATAGCGCCGCAGGAGCCGGGAGTAGTGATCGATGTCGTCGGCGTACGGAGGACGCAGTCGCCCGACTGACAGCACGGTCCAGCGCATCGTCTGCGATGGTAGGTCCATGTCCGACGCCGATCAGGGCCCCGAGCGACACATCAACATCCATTTCTCCCCCGAGATCATGGGCGGGTCCTACGCGAACTTCGCGAACGTCTCGTTCTCGGACTACGAGTTCACGATCACGTTCGCTCGTGTCGACCACGAGGTCGAGGACGAGGAGATCCCCGGCGTCGTCGTGTCGCGCGTGAACCTGTCGCACCGCTTCGCCCTCGAGCTGTCGGACGCACTGCAGGACGCGCTGTCGAAGTGGTCGACCCGGGAGGGCATCAAGAACCTCCCCGAGCTCGGCGACGACGACCCGCGCGGCGGCTAGCTTCCGTCACGCGCCGCGACCCCGGCCCCGATGCGGTCGATCGTCGTCGGGTGCGTGCCGAACAGGAACGACGTCCATCCCCAGGGGTCCGGATCGCTGACGTTCTGCAGCGCGATGCGGCGCTGGAAGGAGATGAACGCGTCGGGCTCGTGCGTGAGCTGCAGCGAGTACGAGTCGGCGCGAGCCTCGATGCGCCGCGACAGCTGGTTGGACACGGTCGAGACGAGGAACACGACGACGGCGACGCTCAGCGCGAGCGCCGGCAGGACCGCGGGCCCGGTCTGCGACTCGTCGGGGGCCAGGCGCCGGGTCATGACGCTCGCCGCGAACATGCCGAAGGGCGTCACGATCGCCAGCCACAGCAGGCCATGCGGCACGTCGTCGTAGCGGACGTGCCCGAGCTCGTGTGCGACGACGAGCCGCGTCTCGTCGCGGCTGAAGTCCTTCAGGAGGTTGTCGTAGAGCACGACGCGCTTCGTGTGGCCGAGCCCGTTGACGTAGGCGTTCGCCGCGGTCGTCCGCCTGCTGGCGTCCATGACGTAGACCTGGTCGACGTCGACGCCCGCGCGCCGCGCGAGGTCGAGGACGTCGCTGCGCGTCTGACCGGCCGGCAGCGGGGTGAACCTGTTGAAGATCGGATCGAGCACGATCGGCCCGGCGTACGTCGTGATCGCGCCGAACGCGACGACCGCCACCGAGCCGGGGATCCACCAGGTGCGCGGCATGCGCCGGATGAGCCCGACGGCGACCGCGGCGCCGATCGCCGCGAACACCGCGCCGATGGCCCACGTGCGGACGAGGTCGAACGCATAGCCCGGCCACGACTGGGTCACGAGCCCGACGTCCTTCGCGCGCTGGCGCGCGGCCACCTGCAACGGCAGCGGCGCGACGCTCACGAGCAACGACAGCGCCGCCCCGGCGAGCGCGGCCGCCATGATGGGATGGCGGAAGGGGCCCCGAAGACGATGTGGCGGACGCGCCACGAGGAGCGCGAGAATGCCCAACTCGACCACCATGACCCCGAGCGACAACAGCAGCTGCGTGCGGCGGAAGTCACGTGCCCGCTCGAGCTCCGCCCCGCTGAAGTACGATGCTGCGCGCACCGGCGCACGTTCGATCACGCCGTGGCGAGGCCACATGAGCGCCACAGCTGCCTCCGCGACGACCACGGCCACGACGATGGCGACCGGTACGCCTAGCCGTCGACGGTGCACCCGCACCACTGTTGCAGATGCGCACCGCCCTCCTCTCTGACGTCCACGGCAACCGCCACGCCTTCGAGGCTGTCCTCGCCGCCACGGCCGAGCAGGGCGTCGACGCCGTCTGGTGCCTGGGCGATCTCGTGGGCTACGGCGCCGATCCGAACGCGTGCGTCGCGCTCGCCCGCGAGCGCTGCTCGATCGTCCTCGCGGGCAACCACGACCTCGCCGTGACCGGTGATCTGGCGCTCGACGAGTTCTCCCGTGGCGCCGCTCTGGCCGCGCATTGGACGCAGGGCGTGATCGAGGACGAGCACCTGGATTTCCTGCGGAGCCTCTCGCCCGAGGGTGAGGCCGAGGGCATCGGCCTCTACCACGCCAGCCCGCGCGACCCGATCTGGGAGTACGTCCTGAGCTCGATGCTCGCCGATCTCTGCCTGACGGCCCAGTCGCAGCGCATCAGCGTGGTCGGGCACTCGCACGTCGCGCTGTCGTTCAACCGCGACTCGGAGGCTGAGGCCACGGGCACGCCGCGCGAGATCGGCGAGATCGCCGACCTGGCGTCCGGCGAGTGGCTGCTGAACCCCGGCAGCGTCGGCCAGCCGCGCGACGGCGATCCGCGCGCCGCGTGGCTCCTGCTGGACACCGAGGCCTGGACCGCGACGTGGCACCGCGTCGAGTACGACATCGACGGCGCCGCGGCGGCGATCCGCGCCGCCGGCCTTCCGGGATCGCTCGCGGATCGCCTCGGGTAC
Source organism: uncultured Solirubrobacterales bacterium (assembly GCA_963837655.1). GTDB lineage: Bacteria > Actinomycetota > Thermoleophilia > Solirubrobacterales > Solirubrobacteraceae > CAVVSD01. The sequence continues at coordinate 112,315 of CAWIOK010000002.1, read as the reverse complement.
GGTCAGTAGCCGTGCGCCGCAGCGCAGTCCTGCTCGTCACGGCCTTCTCCGTCGGCCTCCTCGCCGCGTTCGCGGCCTCCTGCGCGGGCAGCGGCGTCAAGGGCGGCATCCCGCAGAAGAGCGCCGACGATCTCAAGGCGCAGATCTCCGACGTCCAGGAGTTCGTCGACCGTGGCGAGTGCGACGGCATCGACGGGCAGCTGCGCCAGGTGCAGCAGGCGATCGACAACCTGCCCGCGTCGACCGACGAGAAGCTCGTCGCCAACCTGCGCCAGGGAGCCGAGCAGCTCCAGTCGACGGCGATCTCGGCGTGCAACTCGCGCACGGAGACGCAGACGCAGACCCAGACCGCGCCGCAGGAGACGGTCACCGAGGCGATCCCAACCGTGACCGAGACGGTGCCGACGGCCCCACCGGACACCACGCCGACGGTCCCGCCCACGACCACGCCGACCGTCCCGCAGGCGACGCCGACGACGCCCGCCGCGACGGTGCCGGGCGACACCAGCGGCGGCGCCGGGGTGACCCCTTGAGCGGCGAAGACCTCGTCTTCGCTTGCGGTTGGGTCGCTGAGCGACCCAACGCGCGCGGGCCGGAGATGCGAACGTGAGCGGCGAAGACCTCGTCTTCGCTTGCGCGCTGGAGATGCCGACGTGAGCGCCGAGGTGATCGTCGGGCGCTACGAGCTCGGCGACCGGCTGGGCGCCGGTGGCATGTCGACCGTCGTGTTGGCGTTCGACCGGCGCCTGGAGCGCTACGTCGCGGTGAAGCTGCTGGCCGAGCACCTCGCGGACGACACGCAGTTCGTGTCTCGCTTCCGTCGCGAGGCGCTCGCCGCCGCACGCCTGGTGCACCCGAACATCGTGCAGGTCTTCGACTTCGGGCTCGACGACACGAGCGGGCGTCACTACATCGTCATGGAGTACATCCGCGGCCAGTCCGGGGCGCAGATCCTGCGCGACGAGGGCAAGCTCTCCGTCCGTGACGCGCTCGATCTGGTCGACGGGTCCTGCCGGGGACTGCACTACGCCCACCGCAACGGGGTCGTGCACCGCGACGTCAAGCCGGGCAACCTCCTGCGCTCCGAGGAGGGCCAGGTCAAGCTGGCCGACTTCGGGATCGCCAAGGCCACCGACGGGTCGGCGATCACCCAGGCCGGCTCGGTGCTCGGCACCGCGGCGTACCTCGCGCCCGAGCAGGCGCACGGCGAGGTCGCCACGCCGCGCTCCGACCTCTACGGCCTCGGCGTCGTGACCTACCAGCTGCTGGCCGGGCGTCTCCCCTACGAGGCGACGTCGCTGACGGAGCTTGCACTCGCGCAGCAGCGCGAGCACCCACCGCGGCTCGACGAGGTCAACCCCGCGGTGTCACCGGCACTCGCCGACGCGGTCGACCGCGCGCTGGAGCTCGAGCCGGAGGACCGCTACGCCGACGCCGAGCAGATGCGCCGCGCGCTGGAGTCCGCGGGCAAGGACAGCGACGACAGCACGCGCGTGGTGCGCCGCGAGCGCACCTCGGCGACCCGGGTCGTCCCGCCCGCGCAGCCACAGCGCACGCCGCGCGCACCCCGCCAGCCGCGGCCCGCGCCTCCCGGCCCCGTCCGCGACGAGCAGTACGCCGAACCCGCCCGCAAGAGCAACCGCGGGTGGCTCCTGGTCGTCCTCGCACTCGTCGTCGCAGGCATCGCGGCCGCCGCGATCGCGCTCAGCTCCTCGGGCGGCGGCCGGGAGGTCACGACCCGCGACATCGACGGCCAGGATCTCTCGACCGTCGTGCAGCAGATGAACTCGCTGATCGACGAGAACGTGCGCTAGCGAGGCACGGCGCCGGCGTGGCCGGCCAGGACCCGCGGCGCGTCGCCCGCCCGCAGCGCCGCGGCGCGCTCGGCCAGGCGGCCCTCGCCGATCGCCGCACGGAGGTCGGCCATGAGGCGCGAGAGGTAGGCGAGGTTGTGCAGCGTCAGCATCCGCGCGCCGGTCAGCTCGCGGTGCTTGGCCAGGTAGCGCAGGTACCCGCGCGACATGCCGGCCGCGCACGCCGGGCACGGGCAGTCCTGCATGATCGGATCGTCGCTCTCCTTGAAGCGCGCCGCGGACAGGTCCACGCGCCAGCGCTTCTCGGGCTCCGGCACGATCGCGACGCCGTGGCGCGCGAGGCGCGTGGGCATCACGCAGTCGAACGTGTCGATGCCGAGCTCGACGCCGCGGATGAGGTCGTCGACGTCGCCGATCCCGAGCAGATGGCGCGGCTTGTGCTCGAAGTCGCCGCCCAGCACGCCGGTCGCCATCTCCACGACGCCGTGCATCTGTGGCTTGTCCGCCCCGAGCGAGCCCCCGATCGCCACGCCGTCGGCGCGGCTGGCGGCGATGACGTGCGCCGACTCGGTCCGGAGGTCCTCGAACACGCCCCCCTGCACGATCCCGAAGACCAGCTGGCCCTCGGGGCCGTGGCGGTCGTGCCAGTCCAGGCAGCGCTCGAGCCAGCGGTGCGTGCGCTCGGTCGACCGGGCGGTGTACTCGCGGGTCACGTGGAACGGCGTGCACTCGTCGAACACGAGCGCGATGTCCGAGCCCAGCGCCGCCTGGACCTCCATCGACGTCTCCGGCGCCATGAAGCGCTTGGACCCGTCGATGTGCGAGCGGAACGTCACGCCGCGCTCCTCGATGCGCACGGCGCTGGGCGAGCCGGTCGGGCCGCCGGTCTTCTTGATCTCGGCGGCGACGTTGCCGTAGCCCATCGAGAAGACCTGGAACCCACCGGAGTCGGTGATGATCGGCCCGTTCCACCCCATGAAGTCGTGGAGGCCGCCGAAGCGGGCGATGAGCTCGTGGCCGGGCTCCAGGAACAGGTGGTACGTGTTGCCGAGGATCAGGTCGTAGCCGAGCTCGGTGACCTCGCGCGGCTCCAGGCCCTTGACCGTCGCCTTCGTGGCGAGCGGGACGAACGCCGGGGTCCGGATGTCGCCGTGCGGCGTGTACAGCACCCCGGCTCGCGCACGCGAGCCGGGGTCCGTGCTGTCGATCTGGAACGGGCCGGCCACGCGGCCCGTGACGTTACCCGGCGACCGGGACCGCCTCGACGCCCTTCATCGCCTCGCTGTCGGCGCCCCGCACCGCCAGGGCCGCGATGAGGAAGCCGGCGAACGCGAAGCCGGCGCCGACGAGGAACGCGTTCCCGAAGCCGTCGGTGAGCGCGACGGGATCGGGGCGGAACTCGTTCACGTTGGCGAACGCCACCGTGGAGAGCAGCGCGACGCCGAGCGCGCCGCCCACCTGCTGGGACGTGTTGATGATGCCCGAGGCCAGGCCTGCCTCATGGGGCTTGGTCCCCGCGAGCGCGCCGATCGTGACCGGCACGAACGAGAAGCCCAGCCCTGCCCCGGCGATGACCATCGGCCCGAGGAGGTCGGTCGTGTAGCGGCCGTCGGCCGGCACCCGCGAGAGCCACACGAGCCCCACCGCGACCAGGAGCATGCCTCCCATCAGCACCGGCTTGAAACCCAGCCGGGTCACGAGCTGGGACGCGACACCGGCGGCGACGATGATCGTCAGCGCGAGCGGCAGGTACGCCAGGCCGGCCTTCATGGCGTCGTAGCCCAGGACCTGCTGCATGTAGAGCGACAGGAAGAAGAACATCGAGAACAGCGACATGCCGATGAGCAGGCCGACGGCGTTGGAGGCGCTCAGCGTCCGCAGCCGGAAGATGCTCAGCGGCAGCAGCGGGCTGCGTGCCTGCGACTCGATGGCCAGGAACGCCGCGAGCAGCGCGACGGACAGCGCGAGCAGGCCGATCGTCTGTGTGGAGCCCCAGCCGGCGCTCTCCGCGTCGACGAGCGCGTACACCAGGATCGACAGGCCGGCGGTCACCGTGAAGGCGCCCCCGAGGTCGAAGGAGCGGTGCGCCGCGTCGTTGCGGCTCTCGGCGACGAGCATCGGCGCCAGCGCAGCCACGATCAGGCCGATCGGGACGTTGACGAACAGCACCCACTCCCAGCTGAGGGCGTCGGTGAGCACGCCACCGAGCAGCACGCCCGCGGCGCCGCCGGAGCCGGCCACGCCGCCCCAGACGCCCAGCGCCTTGTTGCGCTCGGCGCCCTCGGCGAAGGTCCGGGTGACGATCGACAGCGCGGCGGGCGACAGGAGCGCGGCGCCGAGCCCCTGCACGGCGCGCGCGACGATCAGCCAGAGGTCGCTCTGCGCGAGACCACCGGCGAGCGATGCGAGGGCGAAGACGATGAGGCCGGTGATGAACATCCGGCGGCGGCCGAGGAGGTCGGCGAGGCGCCCTCCAAGCAGCAGGAAGCCGCCGAAGAAGAGCGTGTAGGCGTTCACGACCCAGGACAGGTTGTCCTGGGCGAAGTCGAGGTCACGGCCGATGGACGGCAGCGCGACGTTCACGATGGATGCGTCGAGGACGACGACGAACTGGGCGGCGGCAAGTAGTGCGAGCGCCAGCCACTTCTTGTCCTGCGGTGTTGTGGCTGCGTCGTTCATGCGGATGAGGCTCCTGCGGTCGGGTAAGATGAAGCGAAGTTCCGGTTCCGGGTCAGGAGGACCATAGCGGAAGCGGAATTCCACTTCCACCTCATCACGAGATGACCACACCCGACACAGCCGCACGTCCTCTCCGTGCCGACGCGCAGCGCAACCGCGACAAGATCGTCGCGGCCGCACGTGAGGCGTTCTCGGAGCTCGGTCTCGACGCGCAGATGGAGGACGTCGCTCGTCGCGCCGGCGTCGGCGTGGGCACCGTCTACCGCCACTTCCCGACGAAGGACGCGCTCGTGCGCGCGATGGTCGTCGACAAGATGGAGGCGATGACGGCGATGGCGCCCGAGTTCCTCGCGGAGGCCGAGACGGACGGCTGGGCAGGGTTCACCGGCTACGTCCGCGCGTGCGCGGAGACGCACATCCGCGACCGGGGGCTGACGCAGGTCATCTCGACCCAGCCGGCGGAGTCGTTCGTCGACGTGTCGATCGACACCGGCCTCATGAAGGTCAGCGGCCAGCTGCTTGTGGCGGCGCAGGAGGCAGGGGTCGCACGGCGCGATCTCGTCGCTACGGATGTGGGCCTGATGATGTGCGGCATGAGCGCCGTGCTGGAGAGCTTCGGGGAGGCCGGCGGGCGCCGGTACCTCGAGATGGTGCTCGACGGCATGCGCAACCGCGAGGCGCCCCGGTTGCCCTCGGCGCCTCGCTTGGCGAAACCTCGGGACTAGGACCGCTCGGTCTCGATGGTGGCCGGGGGGTCGCCGACGTCGATCGCGACCCGCCGGGGCCTGCGCTCCGCGGGCTTCGGGATGCGGACCTCGAGGACGCCTCTGTCGAACCTGGCCTGCACGGCTTCGGCGTCGACGCCGTCCGGGAGGGTGAGGGTGCGGGCGAACCTGCCTGACGCGCGCTCGATGCGGTAGTAGCCGCCCTGCTTGGCCTCCTCCTCGTGGCGACGCTCGCCGGAGATGGTCAGGAGGTTGTCGTCCACCTCGACCTTGACGTCGCTCTCGGCGACGCCGGGAAGATCGGCACGAAGGACGAAGTGGTCCTCGGTCTCCACGAGGTCCATCGCAGGATGCCAGCGACGCAGACCACCGCCTCCGGCCGGCGCTTCGAAGAACGTCTGGAGGAGGCGGTTCATCTCGGTCTGCAGCGAGAACATGTCAATCGAGTCGGGTCAGATCCTCGTGCGGGAGGATGCGCTCCCAGAGACGACCGATCGTGTCCAGCTCCACGTCGGAGAAGTGGTCGAGGTAGAGCGAGCGGATGCCCTCGAGGTGGCTGACGCGCGCCTCCGCGAGCTTGGTCCTCCCCGCCGGCGTCAGCTTCGCGAACGAGCCGCGCGCGTCGTCCGAGCAGGCAACGCGCTCGAGCAGCCCGTCGCGCTCGAGGCGGTCGACGAGCCGCGTGAGCCCGCTGCGGCTGAGGAGGATCGACTCCGCGAGATCGCACATGCGCATGCGCTCGCCGACGGCCTCCGAGAGGTGGACGAGGACCTCGTAGGAGGTCAGCGGGAGACCGTGATCGCGGTCCAGTTGGGCGTCGAGCACCTTCACCAGCCGGCTGTGCACTCGCAGCATCCCGCGCCAGGCGCGGAGCTCGCCGGGCGACAGCTGCGCCCCCGCCGAGGGTGTGACGTGAGTCGGCATCTGTGGATGACGATATCCGGTGGTCCGTTGCTCAGACAATCATCGGCACGGTGTGGGAGTCTGCGATGGCACATGAGGCTCGAAGGGCTGCACCACATCACCGCGATCACGAGCGACGCGCCGCGCAGCGTCCAGTTCTACGCCGGGTCGCTCGGTCTGCGCCTCGTGAAGAAGACCGTGAACTTCGACGCGCCGGACGTGTACCACCTGTACTACGGCGACGAGGTCGGCGCGCCGGGCAGCATCATCACGTTCTTCGAGTTCCCGGGGGTCGGGCCCGGGCAGCGCGGCGCGGGCGCGATCCATCGGATCGAGTGGCGCGTGGCCTCGGAGGCGTCGATCGCGTTCTGGCGCGACCGGCTCGCGGCCGGCGGCGTCGAGAGCACCGTGGAGGACGGGGAGCTGCGCTTCGAGGACCCCGAGGGCCTGGCCCACGCGCTGCTGGTCGTCGACGTGCCCGATCCGCCCCTGCGCGCGGACGCGCCGGACGTCCCGGCCGAGCATGCACTGCGCGGGTTCCACGGGGTGCGCGCGTACGCCGCGGGCGACCTTGCGACGGCGCGCCCCGCGTTCGACGCGCTCGGTCTCACCGAGACCGGGCCGGGCGTGTTCGAGGCGGCGGGCGAACGGCGCCGGGGACGCATCGCCTGGGACCCGTCGCCCGGGGAGCCGCACCGCGAGGGCGCGGGCTCCGTGCACCACGTCGCATGGAACGCGGCCGACGACGAGGAGCTGCTCGCGTTCCGCCGCGCGCTGATGGACGCCGGCGGGCGCCCGACGCCCATCATCGACCGCCAGTACTTCCACTCGGTCTACCAGCGCCTGCCGACCGGCGTGCTCTTCGAGCTCGCCTCGCGCGACATCGGCTTCACGTTCGACGAGCGGCTCGAGTCGCTCGGGCACGCCCTGAAGCTGCCGCCGCAGCACGAGGGCCGCCGCGAGCAGCTGGAGCGCACGCTGACGCCGCTGCCCGATCCCCGGGGCTAGAGGAAGGCCGACACCAGCGCCGCCGTCGAGGCCAGCGACAGCACCCCGAGCACGACCGGCTCGTACGTCCCCGAGCTCATACGCGCGAACAGCCGGCGGCCCGTGACCTGCCCCACGAGCGCGACCGCGAGCAGCAGCGGCATCCCGTCGGGGACCTGCAGGCTCCCGGCGATCGCCAGCGCGATCAGGCCGATCGCGCCGAGCGACAGGAAGATCGCCGCGAGCGTGTCGCGCATGACCGCCGGCGACAGCCCGCGGGCCAGGAGGTGGAAGATGAGCGGCGGCCCGCTGATGCCGGTCGATGTGCTCAGAACCCCGCTCAGCAGGCCCGCCACTGGAGCCGACCACGACCGCACCTCGCGCGGGGGCGAGCGGCGCGCCCGGACCCGCAGCACGAGGCCCGTGAACACGCCGACGGCCATGACGAGCGTGAGCACCTGCACCGAGAGCGTGCTCACCGCGATCGCCCCGATGGCAAGGCCCGGGATGCTGCACACGACGAGCGTCACGGCGTCGTGGCGGACGATCACAGGCCGCCGCCCCTCACCCGCGAGCAGCACGCCGCTGAGCATGAGCCCCAGGATGCTGCTCGCCGTCACCGCCTGCTCGGGCCCGAGCAGCGCCAGAAGCAGCGGGCTCGTGAGCATCGAGAACCCGAACCCGGTCGCGGACTGCAGCACTCCGCCCGCGAGCACGGCAAGCGCTGCCGCCGCCAGTTCGATGGCGGCCTACCCCACGATCAGGGAGCGACCTGTCATCTCCGGCGGCTGGTCGATGCCGAGCATCTCCAGGATCGTCGGAGCGACGTCGGCGAGCACGCCGCCGTCCGGGTCCAGCTCCGCGCCCTCGACCGTGACCACGACCGGCACCGGGTTCAGGGAGTGCGCCGTGTCGGGCGAGCCGTCGTCCTCGAGCATCTCGTCCGCGTTGCCGTGGTCGGCGGTGATGAGCAGCGCGCCCCCGGACTCCTGGACGACCCGCACGACGTCGCCGAGGCAGGCGTCGACCGTCTCGATCGCGGTGACCGCGGCGGGGATGACGCCCGTGTGGCCGACCATGTCCGGGTTGGCGAAGTTGATGATCCCGAACGTGAAGGCGCCGCCACGCCACGCGTCGACGAACGCCGCGGCCGCCTCCCGCGCGCTCATCTCGGGCTTGAAGTCGTAGGTCGGCACGTCGCGCGGAGACGGCACGAGCGCACGCTCCTCGCCCTGCTCCGGGTCCTCGTCGCCGCCGCCGAAGAAGTACGTCACGTGCGGGTACTTCTCCGTCTCCGCCACGTGCAGCTGACGACCGCCGGTGCCGGCGATCACCTTGGGCAGCGTCACCTTCGGCCGCGCCGGCGGGAACGCGACCGGGTAGGGCCAGTCCGCCTCGTACTCCGTGAGGCTCACGTACCTGTCGACCGGCTCCGCGCCGCCCCGGTCGACGTCGGTGAACGCGGGATCGGCGAGCGCCAGCGTGAGCTCGCGCATGCGGTCGGGGCGGAAGTTGAAGGCGATGACGGAGTCGCCGGGACGGATGCGGGCCTCGTCGCCGACCGTCGTCGCGGCGATGAACTCGTCGGTCTCGTCGCGCCCGTAGGCGGCGCGCACGGCCTGCACGCCCGTCGCCGCGGCGTGCTCGCCCTTGCCGTGCACGAGGAGGTCGTAGGCGAGCTGCGTGCGATCCCAGCGCTTGTCGCGGTCCATCGCGTAGTAGCGCCCGATGACCGACCCGACGCGGCCGTTGCCCGCCGCGGCCAGCCAGCTCTCCAGCTCTCCGACGAACCGCTCCGCGCCGGTCGGCGACGTGTCGCGGCCGTCGGTGAACGCGTGGACGACGAGGTCGGGCACGCCGAGCTCCGCCGCCATCCGCACCAGTGCCTCGACGTGCTTGGGTCCCGAGTGCACGCCGCCGTCGGACACGAGGCCGAGGAGGTGCACGCGCTCCGCGTCCTCGAAGGCGCTGCGCAGCACGTCGTTCTCCAGCAGCGAGCCGTCGGCGACGGCCTCGTCGATGCGCGTGAGGTCCTGCCTGATGACTGCTCCGGCGCCGAGGTTCAGGTGGCCGACCTCGCTGTTGCCCATCTGCCCGTCCGGCAGCCCGACCGCGCCGCCGCTGGCCGTCAGGGTCGTGTGCGGGTACCGGGCCCAGAGATCGTCGAAGACCGGCGTCTCGGCGAGCGAGACGGCGTTGCCCGGTCCGTCGGGGGCGATGCCCCAACCGTCGAGGACGACGAGGACCGCGGACGGAAGGGGGTCCACGAGGCTCAGCCCCCCGCAGCTGCCCTGATGATCGCGGCGAACGACTCGGGATCGAGCGATGCGCCGCCCACAAGGGCGCCGTCGACGTCCGGCAGGGCGATGAGCTCGGCGGCGTTCTCCGCCTTGACCGAACCGCCGTACAGGACCCGCACGACGTCGGCCGCGGACTTCGCCCTGTCGCCGACGAGCGCACGGACGAACCCGATCGCCTCCTGCGCCTGCTCGGGCGTCGCGACCTTGCCGGTGCCGATCGCCCAGATCGGCTCGTAGGCGATCGTGATCTTGGCGATCTCGTCGGGCCCGAGGCCGTGCAACGCCTCCTGTACCTGGTGCCGTAGCCGGCGCTCGGTGTCGCCGCGCTCGCGCTCCTCCTCGGTCTCGCCCACGCAGAGGATCGGATGGAACCCGGCCGCCAGCGCCGCCGGCAGCTTGTGCTGAAGCGCCCGGTCGGTCTCGCCGAAGAGCTGGCGCCGCTCGGAGTGCCCGAGCAGCACGCCGTCGATGCCAAGCTCGGCGAGCATGCGCGCGGACACCTCGCCCGTGAACGCGCCCTCCGGCGCCTCGTGCATGTTCTGCGCGAAGACGCCGATGCCGGTGCCGGCCGCGTGCTCCACGCACCTCCCCAGCGTCGTGAACGGCACGCACAGGGCGATGTCGACGCCGTCGACGCCTCGCACCAGCGGTGCGAAGGCCTTCACGTAGGCCTCGGCCTCCGCGGCGGTCTTGTACATCTTCCAGTTGCCCGCGATGTACGGGGTGCGGCTCATTCCTTCTCCTCACTCGACCCACGAGAACGTCGCTCTGCGACGTTCTCGCCGGCATGAGCGCAGCTCATGCCAGAACCTCCACGCCGGGCAGGGTCTTCCCCTCGATCAGTTCGAGGGACGCGCCGCCTCCGGTGGACACGTGCGTCACCTCGTCCTGCAACCCGAACTTCGTGATCGCGGCGACCGAGTCGCCTCCTCCGACAACCGTAGTGCCCGACGACGCGGCGACCGCGCGCGCGACCTGCTCGGTGCCCGACGCGAACGGCTCGAGCTCGAACGCGCCCATCGGCCCGTTCCAGAACACGGTGGCCGCGCGTCGCACGGCGGCGACGTAGGCCTCGGCGGTCTGCGGGCCGATGTCGAGGCCCATCCAGCCGGCGGGAACGTCGACGCCGTCGAGCTCGCGACGCTCGGTGTCCGCCGAGAACGCCCGACCGAGCACCAGGTCGACCGGCAGGCGCAGCTTCGGGTCCTCCAGCAGCCTGCGGGCGGGCTCGGCGTCCTCGGGGGCGTTGAGCGAGTCGCCGACGTCGTGGCCCTGCGCGGCCAGGAACGGGAACGCCATCGCTCCACCGATGAGCACCTCGTCGGCCACCTCGAGGAACGTCTCCAGCACGCCGATCTTGTCGGTGACCTTCGCGCCCCCGACGACCGCGACGAACGGGCGGCCCGGGTCGGCGAGGATCGACGTCAGCGTCGCCACCTCGCGCTCCAGCAGCAGTCCCGCGACGCGCCGGTCGAACAATCGCGCCGCGGCGTGCGTCGAGGCGTGCGCGCGGTGGGCGGCGCCGAACGCGTCGTCGACGTAGGCATCGGCGAGCGCCCGGTAACGCGCGGCCAGCTCCGGGTCGTCCTTGGTCTCCCCCGCATCGAAGCGGACGTTCTCGAGCAGCACGACGTCGCCGTCGGGCACGTCGTCGAGCGTCGGCGCGAACACGACCGGCTCGCCCAGCAGCTCCTCCAGCCGCACCCGCACCGGCTCCAGGGACAGCGACGGATCGGGACCCTTGGGGCGTCCCAGATGGCTCGCGAGCACGAGCCGCGCGCCCTGCTCGCGCAGCTTGCGCAGCGTCGGCAGCGCGGCGCGGATCCGCGTGTCGTCGGTGATCGTTCCGGCGTCGAGCGGGACGTTGAAGTCGACGCGGACGAAGACCCGTTGACCGCTGACCTCGCCGAGGTCGGAGAGGGTCCTCACGAAACGGGCTGGGCCACCAGGACCTGCTGGGCCAGGTCGACGACGCGGTTGGAGTAGCCCCACTCGTTGTCGTACCAGGTCACGACCTTGACCATCGTGCCGTCGATGACCGAGGTGAGCCCGCTGTCGAAGATCGACGAGAACGGGTTCGTGACGATGTCCGAGGAGACGATCGGGTCGTCGGTGTACTGGAGGATCCCCTTCAGCGCGCCCTTGTCGGCGACGGCGGCGAACGCGGCGTTGACCTCCTCGACGGACGTCTCGCGCACGGCCTCGAACGTGAGGTCGACCACCGAGCCGGTCGGGACGGGAGCGCGCACCGCGAAGCCGTGCAGCTTGCCGTTGAGCTCGGGGAGCACGAGGCCGACGGCCTTGGCGGCCCCGGTCGAGGTCGGGACGAGGTTGATCGCGGCGGCACGCGCGCGGCGCAGGTCCTTGTGCGGCGCGTCCTGGAGGTTCTGATCGGCCGTGTAGGCGTGGATCGTCGTCATCAGGCCGTGTTTGATGCCGATCGCGTCGTTGACGACCTTCGCGGCGGGCGCCAGGCAGTTCGTCGTGCACGACGCATTGGAGATCACGTGGTGCTGGTCGGCGTCGTACTTGTCGAAGTTCACGCCGAGGACGACCGTGATGTCCTCGTTGGTCGCCGGCGCGCTGATGATGACCTTCTTGGCGCCCGCGTCGAGGTGCGCCTTGGCCATGTTGCCGTCCGTGAAGAAGCCGGTCGACTCGATGACGACGTCGGCGCCGAGCTCGGCCCAGGGCAGCGCGCCGGGATCACGCTCGGCCAGCACCTTGACGGTGGTGCCATCGACGACGAGCCCCTCGTCGGTGTGCTCGACGGTGCCCGGGTACGGGCCGAGGATCGAGTCGTACTTGAGCAGATGGGCGAGCGTCTTCGCGTCCGTCAGGTCGTTGACGCCGACCCACTCGATGTCGGCGCCGGCCGCCTGGGCAGCTCGGAAGACGTTGCGGCCGATCCGGCCGAAGCCGTTGATCCCCACGCGTACGGGCATGTCGGAAGCGTTCCTTTCCTCTCAAGTCGGACGCTCCACCCTAACCCCCCGCGCCGCGACGACGCGCCTGGCAGAGGCGGAGCTTCTGCCAGAGCGAACGCGAAGCGTTCGTCGGTCAGGCCCGCTCAGGCGCGATGGCCACGTCGCGATGCGTGACCTCGATCCAGAGCTCGTCGTTGTCGCGGTAGCGGTCGGCGAGGTGCTCGGCGATCGCCACGGAGCGGTGGCGGCCGCCAGTGCACCCGAACGCGATGGCGAGGTGCGCCTTCCCCTCCGCCTTGTACTCCGGGAGGAGGAAGTCGAGCAGCGGGAAGATGCGGTCGTAGAACTCCTCCAGCTTGCCGCCGCGCGCGACGTACTCGACGACGCGGGTGTCGTGGCCGGTCAGGTCGCGCAGCGCGGGCTCCCAGTGCGGGTTGGGGAGGAAGCGGACGTCGAAGACGAGATCGGCGTCGCGCGGCGGGCCGTGCTTGAAGCCGAAGCTCTGGAACGTCACCGCGAGGCGCACCGCCTCGTGGCGCGGCAGGAACTCGTCCGCGATCCGCCTGCGCAGCGTGCTGGCCTTCAGGCCGCTCGTGTCGACCACGGCGTCGGCGAGCTCCTTCAGCGGCTCGAGCCGGTCGCGCTCGGTCGAGATGCCGGTGGCGATCGACCCGTGGGGCGCGACGGGATGGCGGCGCCGCGTCTCCTTGTAGCGGTTGAGGAGCGTCAGCTCGTCCGCATCGAGGAACAGGACGCGGTAGCGGACACCCATGCCCGGGAGCTCCTCCAGGACGGCACGGAGCGCGTCGAAGTAGTCGCCTCCGCGCACGTCGCTGACGATCGCCGCTCGCTCGACCTTGGAGCCCTCGTGCACGAACAGCTCCACGAGCGACCGGATCATCTCCGGCGGGAGGTTGTCGATGCAGAAGTAGCCGGCGTCCTCGAAGACGTTCATCGCCGTGGACTTCCCGGCTCCCGAGAAGCCGGTGATCACGACCAGGTCCTCCAGGCGGCTTGCGCCGTCGATACGACCATTGGAGGAGCCGTTGGGCGCCCATCGTGGCCGCTTCAGCTTGGCGCCGATCCGGTTCGCCATGATCGTGCAGCCGAGGCTACCGGGCGCACCGGCGTCATCGACGGGTCTTCACACCCACCTAACGCCTCAGTCGCCGGCCCGATGCAGTGCCGCGTAGATCTCGCGCGCGATCTTCGCGGGCACGCCGGGCACCGCCTCGAGCTGCTCCCTGGTCGCCTCCGCGACGCCCTCGGGGGAGCCGAAGCGCTGCAGCAGGGCCCGCTTGCGGGACGGGCCGATGCCAGGGAGCTCGTCGAGCAGCGACTGCGTCATCTCCCGGTCGCGGCGCGTCCGGTGGTGGGTGATGGCGAAGCGGTGCGCCTCGTCGCGGACGCGCTGCAGCAGCTGCAGCGCCGGCGTGTCGTGCGCCATCCGCACCGGCTCGCGCACGCCGGGGCGGTAGACCTCCTCCAACCGCTTGGCGAGCGAGACGACCGCCACCCCCCTGGCGCGCCACGGCTCCAGCGCCCGCAGGCCCGCCGCGAGCTGACCCGGGCCGCCGTCGATGACGATGAGGCTCGGCAGCGTCGCGAAGGACTCGTTGCGCTTGGGGTCGTGCGGTGACAGGTCCTGCTGGCGCTCCCACTGGGCGTAGCGCCGGGAGAGCACCTCCTCCATCGACGCGAAGTCGTCGGGGACGCCCTCGGTGCCGCCCCGGATGTTGAAGCGCCGGTAGTCGGACTTCTTGGGCGCGCCGCCCTCGAAGACGACCATCGATGCGACCGTGTTGGTGCCCATGAGGTTGGAGATGTCGAAGCACTCGATGCGGATCGGCAGGACGTCGAGCCCGAGCTCACCCTGCAGGGCGTCGAGCGCCTCGACGCGCTGCTGGTGACGGCGCTCGACCTTCAGCCGCTCGGTGTCCAGCGCCAGGCGCGCGTTGCGCTCGGCGAGGTCGAGGATCCGGCGCTTGTCGCCGCGCTCGGCCGCGCGGACCTCCACGCGGCCGCCGCGGCGCTCCGTGAGGAGCTCCCCGAGCGCCCCGAGGTCCTCCACCTCGCTCTGGACCATCACCTGGGGCGGGATCGAGATCGCCCCCGCGTAGTACTGCAGGAGGAACTCCTGGGCCACGTCGCCGATCTCGCGGCCGGCGTCGTTGGAGAGGTAGAAGGACTGCCGGTCGCTCAACACGCCGTCGCGGACCTGGAAGACCTGGGCGTTCGCGTCGATGCCCGCGACGGCGACTGCGACTGCGTCCAGGGTGCCGACCGACTCGTTCGCGACCCGCTGGCGCTCGAGCAGCGACCGGACGGAGCGCAGGCGGTTGCGCTCCAATGCGGCCTGCTCGAACTCCTGCGCGGCGGCCGCCTCCCTCATCCGCCGCTCGAGGTCGCGCTCGATCTCGCGGTAGCGGCCCTGCAGGAAGGCGATGACCTCGTCGATCGACGCGCGGTACTCCTCCGGCGAGACGTAGCCGACGCACGGCGCCCCGCAGCGCTTGATGAAGTAGTCCAGGCACGGCGACCCGCTGCGGCGGCCCGGCTCGACGCCCGTGCACGAGCGGAACAGGAAGATCTTCCCGAGCAGGTCGAGCGTCCCGCGCACCCGCTTGGCGTTGGAGTACGGCCCGAAGTACAGGCGGTCACGCCGGTGGCGCTCGCGCGTGAAGTAGACGCGGGGGTACTCCTCGTCCATCGAGATGGCGATGAACGGATAGGACTTGTCGTCGCGCAACCGGACGTTGAAGCGCGGCTTGTACTGCTTGATGAAGTTCTGCTCGGCGAGCAGCGCCTCGGTCTCGCTGGAGACGAGCACGAACTCGATGTGATCGATCTCGCTGACCATCTCGCGGCGGCTGCTGGAGAAGTGCGACGTGACGCGACTGCGGATCGACTTCGCCTTGCCGACGTAGATCACGCGGCCCTTGGCGTCGCGGAACAGGTAGACGCCGGGGCCGTCGGGCAGCGTCCGGCGCTGCTGCGACAGCCGTTCCTTGCGATCCTCCGCGGTGCGTGAGGCAGTCGTCGCCATCCACCATCGAGGATAGGTCGCAGCGGGGATGACCCCGGGCGCACAGCGCATCCGCGAGGTCGCCCGCGAGCGGCTCGGCCACCCCAGCCTGCGCCCAGGTCAGCTCGAGGCGGTGACCGCGGTGCTGGACGGCCGCGACACGCTCGCGGTCATGTCCACCGGCTCGGGGAAGTCCGCGATCTACCAGATCGCCGGGCTCCTCCTCGACAGGCCGACGATCGTCGTGTCGCCGCTCATCTCGCTGCAGGAGGACCAGATGGACGCGGTCGCAGGCGTCCGCGGCGGCGGCGCCGCGACGCTGAACTCGACGCTCTCGCACGCCGAGCGCGAGCGTGTCCTCGAGGGGCTCGCATCGGGCGACCTCGAGTTCGTCCTCCTGGCACCCGAGCAGCTCGCCAACGAGGAGGTCGCACGCCGCCTCGCGGCCGCCTCGCCGTCGCTGCTCGTCGTCGACGA
Source organism: uncultured Solirubrobacterales bacterium (assembly GCA_963837655.1). Taxonomy (GTDB): domain Bacteria; phylum Actinomycetota; class Thermoleophilia; order Solirubrobacterales; family Solirubrobacteraceae; genus CAVVSD01. The sequence continues at coordinate 96,478 of CAWIOK010000002.1, read as the reverse complement.
GGCGCACTGCGTGTCGCAGTGGGGCCACGACTTCCGGCCCGAGTACCTGCGGCTCGCGTCCGCCGCCCGCGCGCTCGGGCGCCCGCCGATCCTCGCGCTGACGGCCACCGCGGCGCCGCCGGTCCGCGCGGACATCGTGCAGGAGCTCGGGATGCGCGACGCGGAGATCGTCGTGCGCGGCTTCGACCGCCCGGAGATCCACCTGGCCGTCGCGCGCCACTACGAGGACGACCGCAAGACCCGCGCGGTGCTGGACTGGGTCGTCGCGCATGCGCCGGGCCCCGGCATCGTCTACACCGTGACGCAGCGCGAGACCGAGGAGCTCGCGCTGGCGCTCGCCGAGCGGGGCATACGCGCCGGCGCGTACCACGGCGGGATGGCCGCCCGCCTGCGCGAGGACACGCAGGAGGCGTTCATGGACCGCGGCGAGATCGACGTCATGGTCGCGACGATCGCGTTCGGCATGGGCGTGGACAAGGCGGACGTCCGCTTCGTCGTCCACCACGCCGTGAGCGAGTCGGTCGACGCCTACTGGCAGGAGGTCGGGCGGGCCGGCCGCGACCGGGCGCCGGCCGAGGCGATCCTCTTCTACCGCCCGCAGGATCTCGGGACGCGACGCTTCCAGGCCTCGGGCCGCGTCGATCGCGCCGCCCTGGATCAGGTTGCGCGCGGGCTGCGAGCATCAGGCGGCGAGGTGGTCGACCCGCGCGCAATCGCGGGCGACCTGCAGCTCTCCAAGACGCACGTCGCGACCGCGCTGCACCGTCTCGAGGCGGTGCACATCGCAGTCATCGGCGACGACGGGCTGGTCGCGGCGGCGCCCGGCGTCGGCGAGCTGGACGACACGGCGCTGGCGGCGGCGGTCGACGACGCCGCCCTGGCCGAGGAGCAGCGCGAGAGCTTCGACCGCTCGCGCGTGGAGATGATGCGGGCGTACGCCGAGCACGACGGCTGCCGGCGCGCGTTCATCCTCGGGTACTTCGGCGAGGAGTACGACCCGCCGTGCGGGAACTGCGACTGGTGCGAGGCGCACGCCGACGTCGTCGAGGCGCAGCCGCAGGACGGCTTCGGGGTGGGCGTCCGGGTGACCCACGCCGAGTGGGGCGCAGGGACGGTGTCGGGCCGCGAGCGCGACCAGATCACGGTCGTGTTCGACAGCGTCGGCTACCGGACCCTCGACGCGGGGCTGGTCGCCGAGCGGGGGTTGCTCCGGGCGACGTGACCGCGCAGCAGCGCGCGGTGGAGGCCGCGGTGGACGCACGTATGGTCAAGCCCATGGACCGTTCTCGCACGGGACGCCCAGACGGTCCGCCGGCACGCCCACGTGGGTCTGATGTCGACCGACGATCGGCACCATGAAGCCGGCGAGCACGCCGGCGACGCCGACGACGAGTCTTCCCCCGACATGTGCGCGGCGATGACGGCGACCGCGACCCGGAACAGGCCGGCCTCTCGGCGAGAGGCGCGACGCGGGCTTGCGCCGGCTCTGATCAGCGAGGCAGCCGAGGATCGGGGTCGCGCGAGCCATGTGATGTCGGCGTGCATGGAGATCTCTCGTTCGGGCCCCGATCACGCTCGCCCCGCCGCCTGGGCGGCGGGGCGACGGTGATGCGTCACTCGTAGTGCAGCGCGTCCAGCACGTTCAGCCGTGACGCTCGGCGTGCGGGCAGGATCGCGGCGGCGATGCCGGCCAGGACGGCGATCGCGGTGAACACGCCGAGCTCCGCGACCGGCAGCGTCATCGGGACGCCGTAATCCGCCATCGCCCGGGTCACGAGCGCAGCGAGGAGGACGCCGAGGCAGACGCCGAGCGCACCGCCGATGAGCGCAGTGATGACGCTCTCGTGGCGGATCATCCGGCGCGCCTGGCGCCGTGTCATGCCGATGGCCCGCAGCATGCCCAGCTCCCGCGTGCGCTCGAAGACCGAGAGCACGAGTGTGTTGACCATCCCGAACAGGCTCACGACCACGGAGAAGGCGAGCAGCACGTACAGCAGCGCCAGGAAGGCCTCCATGTCCTTCGTGGCGTCCTTCGGGAACGCCGTCCCAGTGTGGAACGTCGCGTCGCCGAAGCCCTTTGCAGCGGCCGTGAGCGCCGACCCCGCCTGGGCACTCCCATCCAAGAACGTGAACGCGTTCTTGGGGCTCGGGAAGGCGTCGTCGAACGCCGACTGGGCCACGCTCACCTGGGCCAGGAGTGGACGGGCCGCCGGGGGGTCGTAGATCCCGCGCACGATGACGCTCCGCTTCTCGCCCGAGGGCGTCTGCAGTGCGAGCCGGTCTCCAGCGACGAGCCCCTCGTCGTCGGCGTAGTCCCTCGTGACGATGGCGCCGTCGGACTTGAGCCGACTGAGGGCGCCCTCCGATCCGGCCTCCCACTCGAAGTGGTAGAACCGGCCGATCGTCGCGGGATCGATGCCGGTGACGTCCATCTCGGTACCGCGCACGCTTGCCCTGTCCGAGCGTACGTGCGTAAACGCGGTCACGCCATGCACCCCCGCAAGCGTGTCGCCTTCGGCTGCCGCGAACGGCAGGTCGTTGCTGCCGTCGACCACGTAGTCCGCGTGCACCTGGTCGCGGACCGCGGACTCGGTCGACGCCCGCAGGCCGGAACCGAGCACCGCGACGACGGTCACGAGCGTCAACCCGATCATCAGCGCGGCGGCGGTCGACGCCGTACGGCCCGGGCTGCGCACCGAGTTCGCCCCGGCCAGCTCGCCGGCGATGCCGCCGGCGCGGCGAGCCGGCCAGCCCAGCACGCGGGCGAGCGGCTGGACGAGCCGCGGGGCGAGCAGTGCCATGCCGGCGAACAACGCGATCACCCCGACGCCGAGCAGCAGGGCGATGGCGGCGGCACTCAGGCCGCCGACTGATACGCCCACGGCGATCGCGCTGATCGACAGCAGGACGACCGCCAGTCCGGTCTTGGCCGAGTGCGACGCGAACCGCGAGGGCGGCAGCTGGGAGCCCTCTCGGACCGCGGCGATCGGCGGGATCCGCGTCGCTCGGCGCGCGGGCAGCACGGTCGCGAGCAACGTGACGCCCGTGCCGACCACGATCGACACGATCACCGTCCGCAGCGCGAACACCGTGCCGCCCTCAGGCAGGTTGACGCCCAGGGCACCGAAGAGCGTGAGCATGCCCTTTGCGATCCCGAACCCGAGGAACAGCCCGATCACCGACGCGAGCAGCCCGATCGCCAGGCCCTCGAGCCGGACCGAGCGCAGGACCTGCTTGCGAGACGCGCCCAGCGTCCGCAACGTTGCGAACTCGCGCGTGCGCTGCGCGACCGTGATCGACAGGGTGTTGAAGATCACGAACGCGCCGACGAACAGCGCGATGGCACCGAACCCGAGCAGGAAGTAGCGGATGAACGCCATCCCCTCGTCGATGTTCGCCGAGTCCTCCGCGGCCTGCTTGGCGCTGTCCTGCACCTGCAGGGTGTCCGGCACCAGCGGCCGGACCGCGCGGACCAGCGCAGACGGCGACGTGCCATCGGCTGCCGCGATCGAGATCGAGTCGAACCGCCCCTTGCGGTTCAGGAGCGCCTGGGCGGTCCTGAGGTCCCAGGCGGCGATGCTTGCGAAGCCGATCGTGTCGACGTCGCCGAACGAGACGGTGCCCGCGATCCGGTAGGAGGCCGTCCGGCCAGGTGTCCTCACGCGGACCTCGTCGCCGACCGCGAGGCGCTCCTTCTCCGCGGTGCCTGCGTCGATGGCGATCTGTCCCATGCCCTGCGGCCACGCGCCCGCCCTGAGCCTCAGCGGGCTGAAGCGGGCGTTCGCGCGGTCGATGCTCGTGCCGACGCTCTCCTGCGCGACGGCCTTGCCGTCGTGTCCGAGGATGTCGGCGCCGTTGACCTCTGCCGGCCAGACGGTGCCGCCCGCCGACTCGACCTCCGGGAGCTCCCGGATCTCGCTCAACAGCGATTCGGGGATGGTCGCCGAGCCGCTGATCGATGACTTGACGATCTCCCTGCCCTCGACGACGGCGTCGGTCTTGTCGTAGGACGCCGCGAAGAGGCCGTCGAAGGTCCTCTGCATCGTGTCGGTGAGGATGAAGGTGCCGCTGACCATGGACACGCCGATCACGACGGCGAAGGCGGTCAGCAGCGCGCGGACCTTGCGGCCCGCGAGTCCCTTGAGCGCGACGGCGATCATCGTCCGCTGACCTCCTCGAGGGTCGCGAGGATGTCGTGCGCACTCGACGGCCCGATGTCGCGGACGATGTCGCCGTCGGCGAGGAAGAGCACGCGATCGGCGATCGCCGCGGCGTGGGCGTCGTGCGTGACCATGACGGTCGTCTGGCCCAGCGCGTCGACCGAGTCGCGCAGGAGGGCAAGGATCTCCCCGCTGGTCGTGGAGTCCAGGTTGCCCGTGGGCTCGTCGGCGAACATGACGCTCGGGCGCGAGACGAGCGCCCGGGCGACCGCGACGCGCTGCTGCTGCCCGCCGGAGAGCTCGGCCGGACGGTGCGAGAGCCGGTCGCGCAGGCCGACCGTCGACACGAGCCTCTCGAGCCACTCCGGATCCGCGCGCCCTCCCGCCAGCTTCACGGGAAGCACGATGTTCTCGGCGGCCGTGAGCATCGGGAGCAGGTTGAAGAACTGGAAGATGAATCCGATGTGGTCCCGCCGGAGCTTCGTGAGCGCTGTGTCGTCCAGCGCGCCGATGTCGACCCCGGCGATCGACACCTCGCCTGCGGAGGGGCGATCGAGGCCGGCGAGGACGTGCATCAGCGTCGATTTGCCGGATCCGGACGGGCCCATGATCGCCGTCAGGCGGCCGCGGGCCACATCGAGCGAGACGCTGCGAAGCGCATGGACGGCGGTCTCGCCGTCGCCGTAGCGACGGCCCACCTCACGTGCCGTGACGACGGCCTGTGAGAGGCCGTGTTCCGGGCGCTCGGACTGGATGACGACGGTTCGCATGGCGGGCCCTTCCTGAGGACGCGTTGACATGCGTCGAGCCTCGTGATGCGCCCGACCGCAGGCCAGCGGGCCTGCTCGTGCATCGTCGGCGGCGCACCCCTGACACGGAGGGGCGGTCCACCGGGGGTCGCGTGGTTCGGTCTCGCGCCGCGCGGGTCAGCCGTGCAGGAACCGAAGCACGGCGAGCACGCGCCGGTGCTCGCCGCCGGTGTCGGGCAGACCGAGCTTGCGAAAGATGCTCGACACGTACTTCTCGCTGCTGCGCAGCGTGATGACCAGGCGCTTCGCGATCGCCTGATTGGACATCCCCTCTGCGATCAGCTGCAGCACCTCGCGCTCGCGCGAGGTCAGCGTCTCCAGAGGGCCGGCGCCGCGGCTGGCCATCAGCAGCCGGGAGACGACGAGGGGATCGAGCGCCGCGCCGCCGTCCGCCACTCGGCGGATCGTGTCCACGAAGTCGTCGACATCTGTCACGCGCGCCTTGAGCAGGTATCCGAGGCGCTCCGGGCTCTCGGCCAGAAGGCGGGTCGCGACGCCGTCCTCGACGTGCTCCGAGAGGAGCACGATGCCGGTGTCCGGATGCCGGACTCGGATCTCGTGTGCGGCGCGCAGACCCTCATCGGTCTGGGTCGGCGGCATGCGGATGTCCACGATGGCCACGTCGGGAATGTGCGCGGCGACCGCCCGCAGGAGCTCCTCGGCGTTCGCGGCCTCCCCCGCGACATCGAGGCCGGCGTCGCGCAGCAGCGCCGTCACGCCCGCACGCACCAGCAGATTGTCGTCGGCGACCACTACGCGCACGGCAGCTCCGCCGTGACGGTCGTCCCGCCGTCCGCAGGGCTGACGACGCGGAGGCGCCCACCGAGCGCCTCGACGCGGTCGGCGAGCCCCCGCAGGCCCGAGCCGAGGGCGTCGTCCGCACCGCCGACGCCGTCGTCGGCGATCTCGATGAGCGCCGCGCGTCCGCTGCGTCGGACCCGCACCGTCGCCGCGCTCGCACCCGCGTACTTCGCGGTGTTCGTCAGTGCCTCGCAGGCCACGAAGTACGCGGCCAGCTCGACCGGCTCGGGCAGCCGTTCGGGGGCGTCATAGGACACGCTGGTAGCGACCGCCGAGCGCGCCGCCAGCGCGTTCAGCGCCGCCTCCAGCCCATGCTCGAGCACCGCCGGATGGAGGCCGCGGGCGAGCTCGCGCAGCTCGTCGAGCGACTCGGCGAGCCCCACGCTGGCGACCGTCGCGAGCTGCTCCGCGGCGTCCGGATCGTGGCGGATGCGACGTTGCAGCAGCTGCAGCTGCAGGGCAACGGCGACGAGGCGCTGCTGCGCGCCGTCGTGCAGGTTGCGCTCGAGGCGACGGCGCTCCGCGTCGCCGGCCGCCACGATGCGCTCCCGCGACGCGCTGAGCTCCGCGAGCCTCGCCCGCGACTCAGCGTGCAGCTGCGCGTTCTCCAGGGCCATACCCGCGGCCGCGGACACCGCCTCCAGCAACTCGCGCTCGTCGTCGAGGGCCGGGTGGTGCATCAGCGCGGCGACGTGCTCGCCGTCGCGATCGATGAGCGTCGTGGCACGCTCGGCGGCTCCGTCCTCGAGCTCGACCGGCCGCCCGTCGACATCGGCCCACCGCTCGTACTCGGGCAGCCAGTACACGAGCGCGAGCGAGGGGTCGCCCAGCGCGCGGCCGAGCGCGGCGCGGAGGTCCGCGGGCGCCGGGTTCGCGCGGAGCTCCACGACCAGGTCGCCGACGGCCGCGCGGGCGAGGCGCGCCTGAAGCAACCCGGCCAGGAAGGCCAGCGGTGCCAGGCCGACCGCCACGAACGTGATGCGGCGCAGCATCTCGAACCCGAGCTGTCCGTCCAGCAGCCCGAGCGCGCCGCACACGTACAGGACGGCGAGCATCGCCAGCGCGAGCGCGAAGGCGTCCACGAGCAGCGCGAGCCGGCGCCGCAGCGGCCGGATCGGATCGCGCCGCCGCGTCGCGAGGATGGCGACGCCGGCGATGAAGAACACGCTCAGCGCGCCCAACTGCGCTCTCAGGAGCCAGCCGGCCGTCTCGGGCTCGCTCACCACCGCCAGCAGGTTGTCGGGACCGAACCCATCCAACGCCATCCCGACGAGCTGCAGCCCGAAGGCCGTGGCGTACGCGGCGCCGATGAGCCGGCGCTCCCCGATCGCCTGCAGGCGCCCGCTGGGAAACGCAAGGAACACGTGCAGGAAGAGCACGCCCGCGGCCAGGTCGAAGGCGATCCCGACGGTGAAGAGCACCGAGGAGTTCGCGGAGGTCAGGATGGCGAGGCATGCGCCGGCACCCGCCGCGATCATCAACGGACCGGTCCGGCTGTCCGGACGGCGATGCCACGCGACCAGTCCGGCGAACGCGAAGCTCATCGCGACCCAGCCCATGAGCGCCGCGTTCACCCAGGGGTCGACGACATGATCGCTGCGCAGCGCGAGGGCGAACGACGTGCCGACGGCGACGCAGGCGACGACGGCGACGCCTGAGACCAGCACAGGGCGAGGCGTTCCGCTCGCGGGACCGGCGGTGGCCATGTCCACGCTCCTCTCGCGTCGATCAGCCGCGCTGTCCGAACGGCTCATGCCGACCGCGTGTCGGCCGCAGAGCGCGCTCCTAGCGACACTACTCCGTTGCGGGTACCTCGTGCGAGCGGCGCGCGGGCGACCCCGAGAGCCTTCTACGCGGCGCGCAGCGTGCGACCCGGCGCCTCGGCGCCGTGGCGCGCGCGGGCGAGCTCGTGCTCGGCCACGTCGAGGAGCGCGGCGAAGTCCGTGCCGTCGTCAGGAGCGGAGCCGACGCCGAAGGCGAGCTGGATCGGCGGCGAGCCGTCCTCGGCCAGCGACTGGCCGACCTCGTCGGCGATCCGGCGTGCGACCAGCTCGGCCTCCGCGCGGCCCTGGTCGACCCAGACGCCGAGCAGCACGCCGCCGACGCGGCCGGCCGCACCGTGGCGGGCAGCCAGGCGGGCGACCTCGGTGAGCAGCAGGTTCGCGGCGTTGTAGCCCTGGGTGCGGGTGACGTGCGCGAGGCCGTCGACGGCGACGAGCACGACCGAGCCGAGCCCGATCTGCGTCAGGTGCGCGTGGACGGAGGCGACCCACTGGCGACGGGTCGCGAGGCCGGTGAGGTCATCGACGCGCGACGCGTCGGCGACCTTGTCGACACGATCGTCGACGCCCGTCGTCGCCATCGCGCGCAAGGGTGCGCCGGCGTGCAGGGCGAGCGAGTCGAGCGCGGAGCTCGTGAGCCCCACGCGGTCCATCGCGAGGTCCAGCAGCGCCGGGTCGATCTCCGCACCGACGAGCAGGTCGGCGACGGCGTTGGCGACCTGGACGCACGCGGCCTCGCGCGACGGCACGACCAGCCCGTTGGGGCCGCCGTGGTGTAGTGCGATCGCCTCGATGACCTCGGGCGGAAGGCCCCAGCGCTCGGCCAGCAGGGCGCCGGCCATCGCGTGGTCGACGCCGAGGCGCGCACGCTCGAGCTGGACGCGCGACGGGCCGGCCGGATGCTGCTCGGAGATCTCGTCGACGACGTCCTCGCCGAAGGCCAGCGGGAGGACGAGCTTGCCGATGTCGTGCAGGAGTCCCGCGACGTGCGCCGCCTCGCCGTGCACGCGACCCGCATCCGCCGCGGCCGCCGCGGCGACGGCCACCGCGATCGCATGGATGTGCATCTGGCCGCGGACGGTGCCGCCGCTCCCGGGCGCGCGCTCGAGGAAGCGGTAGGTGGCGGCCTCCAGGCTCAGGCGGCGCAGCGTGCGCCGGCCGACGAGCATGACCGCCTGCCGGATGCTCTTCGCGCGGACGGGGCGCGCGAGCGCCGCCGAGTTCGCGTAGTGCAGGAGGTTGACCGCGAAGCTCGCGTCGTGCTCGATCGCCGCGACGATCTCGGCGGTCGAGGCGTCGGGGTCGTCGCACAGCCCCAGGATCCGCAGGACCGTCCCGTCGAAGACGGGGAACTCGGCCAGCGCGTCGATGGCACCGGTCAGGCGCGCCTCGACCCGGGGGTCGATGGCGTCGCGCCAGGCGCCGCAGTCCGTCGCGAGAGTGACAAGAGCCTCCATGGCCCCCACCTGATCGGAGGGCCTGGAGGCGTGCTTGACGCGTCGGCGCTCGGTGTCGTACGAGCGTCTACGAGCGGCGGCGGGCCGCCGGCTGCAGCCAGGGGTTCTGCGGCCAGCCGCCGTCGTCGGGATTGATGTTCACGCCCGGCGGGACGATCTCGTCGATGCGGTCCAGGACATCGTCGGTCAGCGTCACGTCGACGGCCGTCAGCTGCGACTCGAGGTGCTCCATCGTGCGCGGGCCGATGATCGCCGCGGTCACCGCGGGATGGCGGATGACGAAGGCGAGCGCCAGCTCGATGAGCGTCAGCCCGGCCTCGTCGGCCAGGTCGGTCAGCGCGTAGACCGCCTCCAGCTTGCGCTGGTTCACCGGCAGGGTCGTGTCGAAGAGCTTCGGGAGGATGCCGATGCGCTTGCTCGTCAGCGTCTCGCCGCCCCGGCGCCAGCGGCCGGACAGGTATCCGCCCGCCAGCGGGCTCCAGGGGATGACGCCCATGCCGTAGCGGTCGCAGACCGGGAGCACCTCGTTCTCGATGCCACGGACGAGGATCGAGTACGGCGGCTGCTCGGTCTTGAAGTGCACGTGGCCGCGCCGCTCCGAGCACCAGTGCGCCTCGACGATCTGGGAGCCCTGGAACGTCGAGCAGCCGATGTTCATGACCTTGCCCTGGTGGACGAGGTCGCTCAGCGCCCCCAGCGTCTCGTCGATGTCCATCTCGGGCCGAGGGCGGTGGATCTGGTAGAGGTCGATGCGGTCGGTCTGCAGCCGTCGCAGGCTGTTCTCGACCTCCTGGATGATCCAGCGCCGCGAGTTGCCCTGGTGGTTGGGGTCGTCCCCCATCGGGCCGTGGACCTTCGTGGCGAGGACGACGTCGTCGCGGCGGCTCTTGAGGGCCTTGCCCACGATCTCCTCCGACTCCCCGCGCGAGTACACGTCGGCGGTGTCGATGAAGTTGATCCCCGCGTCGAGCGCCCGGTGGATGATGCGGATCGAGTCGTCGTGGTCGGTGTTGCCGATCGCGCCGAACATCATCGCGCCGAGGCACAGCGGGCTGACCGACACGCCGGTGCGGCCGAGGTCTCTCATCTCCATGCGCAGGAAACTACCTACGACGGCGCGCGGTGGTCAGCAGGTACTCCATCTCCATCGCCCCGCCGGCCATCGCGTCGCGGGCCCACGCCGCGATGCCGTCTCGTAGCTCATCCACCCGCTCCGGCGGCAGCGACCGGCTCAGCGCGACGGCCGGCCCGAAGCTCGCGAGGTAGAACCCGGCGGCCTCCTCAGCGTCCGCGAAGTGCTCGGAGCGCAAGAGGCCGACGCGGTGCTGCGTGTCGGTCACCCGGTTGCCGAGCAGCTCGTCCACGTGCGCGGGGTCGCCCCACGCGACGGGCGAGCCGGTCCCCGGAGGCGGCGGTGGCGCGAGGCGGCCGGTGACCCGCATGAGGTCGGTCGCGCGCCCCGCGGACTCCCAGGCGATGAGCCCGATCGTCCCGCCCGGCCTGCAGACCCGGATCAGCTCGGCGGCGGTCGCCGCGTGATCGGGGGCGAACATCGCGCCGACACAGGACATGACGACGTCGAACTCGCCGTCGGCGTGCGGCAGCGCCTGCGCGTCCCCGACGAGCCACTCGACGCGCGCACCCCGGGCCGCGGCCTCGTCGCGCCCGACCTCGATCAGCTCGGGCGTGGGGTCCAGTGCGATGACGTCGGCGCCCGCGAGCGCTGCGGGGATCGCCGCGTTGCCGGTCCCCGCGCCGACGTCGAGGACGCGCATCCCGGGACCGACCGCGCAGGCCGCGACCAGCTCGGGACCGAGCGGCGCGAGGACATCGCGGGCGATCGACGGGTAGTCGCCCAGGGACCAGACGGTGGCGCTCATGGGCGCACGCTACCTCTCTCAGGCCACTGGACGCAGATGGCGTCGTGGCGCTTCGTCGCGCAGCGCCGCGGCGACGGCGTCGACGAGGCCGCCGCCCTCGCGCCGGTGACCGTCGGTCACGGCCTCCACGACGCGGCGCTTGCTGTGCAGCAGCTCCGCGATCCGCTCGTCGATCGTCCCAGCCGCCAGCAGGTACCAGGCGGTGACCGCGTCGTGCTGGCCGATGCGGTGGCAGCGGTCCTCGGCCTGGTCGTGGTGCGCTGGGGTCCACTCGAGCTCGAGGAACGCGACGTTGGACGCGCGCGTCAGCGTGATGCCGTGCCCGGCCGCCAGCGTCGAGCAGATGAGCAGACCCGGTCCGGTGCCGTCCTGGAACGAGCGGACCGTCTCCTCGCGCGCGGCCGGCGAGTCGCGGCCGAGCAGGTGGCCGGCGTCGGGGAATCGCGCGAGCAGCTCCTCCTGGACCTCGGTGTGGTGGGCGAACACCACGAGCGGCTCGCCCGACGCGCGGAAGTCCTCGATCCATGCCGCCGCCGCGGCGAGCTTGCCCCTGGCCGCCAGCCGCTTGAGCGCGGTGAGCTGCGCGAGGCGCTTGGCGCGCAGCGTCGCGGCCACGCGTGCGTCGAGCTCGCGCAGGTCGATCGGCAGCGACCGCAGCCACGCGATGACGTCGCGCTCGGCGAGGCGGTACTCGTCCTCGTTGACGAGCGCCACCGGCACGACGACCTGCCGCTTGGCGGGCAGCTGCGGCAGCACCTCGGACTTGCGCCGGCGGATGAAGCAACGGCGGCGCAGGTGCCAGTGCAGCCGCTCCTCCTCCCCCGGCCCTGCGAAGCGCTTCGTGAGCGTCGCGCCGCTGCCGAAGTCCTCCAGCCGGCCGAGGATCCGCAGCTGCGGGACGACCTCGGCCGCACCGTTGGTGACCGGCGTGCCGGTCAGGGCGAGGCGCAGCGCGTCGTGGGGCAGCGAGTGCGCCAGCCGGCGGACCGCCTGCGTGCGCTTTGCGCGCGGGTTCTTGCAGTAGTGGGATTCGTCGAGCACGAGCGCGCGCGGGCGGCGGCGCAGGAGGTGCTCGCGCTGCCCGGCCACCGCCTCGTAGCTCAGGATCGTGATGTCGGCCGCGGGCGGGACCCGGCCGCGGCCCGTGAGCAGCGTGGTGGTGCGATGCGGCAGCCAGCGCGCCGTCTCGCGCTCCCACACCAGCCGCAGGCTCGCCGGGCACACGACGATCGCGGGGAACGCGTCGTCGGCCTCCAGCGTCGCGAGCGCCTGGACCGTCTTCCCGAGCCCTGGCTCGTCGGCCAGGAAGGCGCGACGCGCGTGCAGCAGATAGCGCACGCCGGCCCACTGGAACGGCGCCAGCTCCCCCTCCCCCATGCGCAGCGGCAACGGCTCCGCGCTGCGCGACCGCGAGCGGCGCACGGCTTCGATCGCCTCGTCGTGCTCGGCGCGCATGCGGGCGAGGACGGGCCGCGCGGTCGCGGCGATCGCGACGTCGTGCAGCCGCAGGAACTCCTCGAGCGGCTCCAGCGCCCACGGGTCGATCGGCAGTGTGCGGCTGCGACGCTCGACGCCGGGCAGCCGGCAGAACGCCTCGCCGGTGTCCTCGTCCCACAACACCTCGAGCGACAGCCGCTCCTCCTCGACGGTGTGCTCGACGCCGAGCTCCGCCGGCGGCGGTTCCAGCCCGACGCGCAGCCGCAGAGCGCACGACGCGGCCGCATGGTCCAGCCGCGCGCCCTTGAGGTCGGAGAGCAGCTCGCCGGCGGCGGCGTCGAACGGGAGCGTCGCCTCGCGCTCGCTCGCGTCGCGCGCGAGCGCTGACAGGCCTTCGGGCAGGTCCCCGGCGAGCGTGCGGACGACGAACTCCCCCGTCTTGCCCGCGCGCCGGGTCGTGACCCGCCCGAGCCAGTGGGTCGGCACCGCGTGCAGCCAGCTGCGGACGTCGTCGTGGACGTGCAGCTCCGGCCAGCGGGCGAGCACGTCGGCGACGTACGGCGCGACGGTGTCGTGCTGCGGGACCGACCACTCCTTCGCGTCCCAGTCGAACCGCCGGCCCGGGATCGCCCGCATGGCATCGACGAGGTCGGCGCGGTACGGGAACGCGAAGACGACGTGCGGCTCGCGGCGCACGTCGCGCAGCTCGACGTTGGCACGTGAGGGGGCGAGCTCCACCCCCTCACGGTACGCAGTGGATCAGATGGTGGCCGCTTCTCCGACGTGCGGCAGCGGGGCCAGCCCGCGGATGATGTCGGCGGCCTTCTCGGCGACCATGATGACCGGAGCGTTCGTGTTGCCGCGCGGCACGGACGGCATCACCGACGCGTCGACCACGCGCAGTCCCTCGAACCCGTGGACGCGCAGCTCGTCGTCCACGACGGGGCCCATCGCGCACGTCGAGACCGGGTGGTAGACGGTGTGCGTGCGGCGCTGGACGAAGTCCATGATGTCCGCGTCGCTGTCGGAGGCCGGGTAGGCGAAGCGGTCGCCGCGCGCCGCGTCGAGCGCGTGTCGCTCGCCGACGTCCATAGCGATGCGCATGCCCTCGATCATCGCCCTGCGGTCCTCCTCCGTCGCGAGGTAGTTGTGCAGGATGCGCGGCTTGGCGTGGAAGACGGGTGAGCGCAGCTTGACGTAGCCGCGGCTCGTGGGCTTCACGAGCGCGGGGCCGAAGAAGTACGCGTCGTCGGAGATCGCTCCGAGGAACTCCTCGTGCAGCTGCAGCGGGCCGAAGATGAACTGCAGGTCGGGCGCCGGGAGCTCGGGACTGCTGCGCAGGAAGGTGCAGCCCTCGCCGACGTTCGAGCTCAGCGGCCCGCTCGCATCGGCCTCGTACTGCGCGGCCGCCTCAGGGCTGAACGCGACCAGCATGCTCCCCTGGTTGCTCAGCCACTGCAGCGAGCAGACCGGGTGGTCCTGGAGGTTCTGTCCGACGGGGAGGTCCGCCCGGACCTCGATGCCCATCGGCGCGAGGTCCGCCGCGGGGCCGATGCCGGAGAGCAGGAGCAGCTGGGGCGAGTGGTACGCGCCGCCGCACACCAGCACCTCGCGCTCGGCGCGCAGCTCCTCGAAGGCGTCGTTGCGCATGAACTCGACGCCGACCGCGCGATCGCCCTCGAACAGGATCCGCGAGGCGTGCGAGTTCGTGTAGACGTCGACGTTGCCGCGCGCGACGGCAGGCTCCAGGTACGCGACCGCGGTGCTGCAGCGGCGACCGTCGCGGATCGTGAACTGGTCGCGACCGGCGCCGTCCTGGACCTCGCCGTTGTGGTCGTCGTTGGCCGGCATGCCGCTCTCGATCGCCGCGGCGATCATCGAGTCGACGAGCGGATGCAGCGACCGGCCGTCCGAGACGCTGAGCGGCCCGCCGGCGCCGTGGTAGCGGCTCTCGCCGCGGTCGTTGTCCTCCGCCCGGCGGAAGTACGGCAGGACGTCCTCGTAGCCCCAGCCCTCGTGGCCGTCGGCGGCCCACTCGTCGTAGTCGAGCTTGTTGCCGCGGATGTAGATCATCGCGTTCAGCGAGCTGGACCCGCCGAGGACCTTCCCGCGCGGGAGGTAGTTGCGCCGCAGGTCGAGCCGGGGCTCGGGCTCGGAGACGAGGTCCCAGTCGACGCGGCTCTTCAGCAGCGCGCCGAACGCGAACGGGACGTGGATCTGCGCGTCGGTGTCGGCCGGACCCGCCTCGATGACCGCGATGCGGACGTCGGGGTCCTCGCCGAGCCGGTAGGCGAGCACGCAGCCGGCGGACCCGGCGCCGACGATGACGTAATCGTAGGAGGAGGACATTGGCGCATCCTGCCGCATGCGGACTTGTCCTGGGGCGCATGATCGTCCTCGTTAGGCGCCGTACTACTGTCCCTCGCCCGTCATGCCGCGCACCCACCCGAAACCGGTCGCATCTCTGCGCCTCATGGTCGTCCTCGGCGCGCTGGGTGCGTTCGCGCCGCTGGCCGTGGACATGTACCTCCCGGGGTGGCCCGACATCCAGCGCACGCTGGACACCAGCGCCTCCGCCGTGCAGCTCACGCTCACCGCGTTCCTGCTCGGCATCGCCGCCGGCCAGCTCGTCGCAGGGCCGCTCAGCGACCGGTTCGGACGGCGCCTCCCGCTCCTCACCGGCGTGGCCGGGTTCGTCGTCGCGTCGGTCCTCTGCGCGCTCTCGCCGTCGATCGCGGTGCTCATCGTGTTCCGGTTCGTGCAGGGTTTCGCGGGCGGCGCGGGGATCTCCGTCGGGCGCGCGATCGTGCGCGACCTCGGCAGCGGGGAGGAAGCGGCACGCAACTTCTCGATGCTGATCCTCATCAACAACATCGGACCGATCATCGCCCCGGTCGCCGGTGGTCAGCTCCTGCGCGTGACGGACTGGCGGGGGATCTTCCTCGTGCTGGCGGGGTCAGCGCTCGTCCTGTTCGTCGTGGCGTTCCGGGTCGTCCCCGAGTCGCTGGCGGTCGGCTCGCGCACGGTCGGCGGCCTCGGCGCGATGAGCGCCGCCCTGCACGAGGTGGGCCGCGACCGGGTCTTCCTCGGCTACGCGGTGTCGTCGGGGCTCATCTTCAGCGCGTTGCTCGCCTACATCGCCGGATCGTCGTTCGTCCTACAGGACATCTACGGGCTTTCACCCCAGGCCTACAGCCTGTTCTTCGCCGCCAACGGGCTCGGCCTGGTGCTCGCGACGCACGTCAACCGGCGGCTCATCGGCCGGGTGTCGCCGCGCACGCTCATGGTGGCCGGGATGCTGATGACGACGGCCGGCGCGGTGATCCTCGGGGTCGTCGTCGCGGTGCCCGACGCGCCGGTCGGCGCGATCCTGCCCGCGTTCCTGCTCATCGTGACGAGCATCGGGCTCGTCCAACCGAATGCCACGACGCTGGCGATGGAGCCTCACCCGGAGGTCGCGGGCAGCGCATCCGCGCTGCTGGGCCTGCTGCAGTCGGTGGGCGGCGCGATCTGCGCGCCGCTCGTAGGCATCGCGGGGACCGGGACCGCGGTGCCGCTGGCGATCGTCGTCGCCGCGCTCGTCGCGGGGGCCTGGGCCGCGCTGCTGCTGCTCACGCGCGGGCCGCAGCCGGTCCCGGTCGCCTCAGCCGTCTGAGCGCCGGTCGTACAGACCGCGCTGGAGCTGCCCGAGCAGCTGGACGAGCTCCTCCTGGCGTACGGAGTCGAGCGCCGCGACCGAGTCGCGCTCCTGCTCGAAGTAGGTCGGCAGCAGCTCGTCGAGCAGCGCCCGCCCGGTGTCGGTGATCGAGATCTGCAGTCGGCGCCGGTCGTCCGGATGCGGCGAGCGCAGCACGGAGGAGCGCTTCTCCAGCGAGTCGAGGACCCCGGTGACGGTCGCGCGGGCGGAGCCCAGCCGCGCCGCGATCTCCGCCGGCGAGAGCGTCCCTCCGGCGCCGCGCAGCATCATGAGGACGCGGAAGCCCGTCAACGTCAGCGAGTAGGGGCGCAGGACGCGCACGAGATCCTCGGACAGGAGCACCGCGGTGCGCCACATGTTGATGACGCAGTCACTTGCGAGCGAGTCGACCTGGGGGAACTCGTCCTCCAGCGTGCGGTTCGCGCGTGCGGGGATCTCTGGTTGCATGACCCGGGGTCTGCGGACCCTACCTATGCGCAGGGTGTCCGTTCCGCGCAGTTCCGTCGCCATCGTCCTGCCGATCGGGTAGAGATGGACCATGGCCACCGCACAGATGCTCTGGGCCGGCAAGCGTCTCTCCCCCGTCGAGGAGGAGCACACGCGCGACGTCGTCGCGCTGCTCGAGCGCACCGGCAACGCCGGCCTCGCCGCCCAGTTCGCCCGCTTCCTGCCCGAGCACGACGAGCACTGGACCCCGGACGAGCTCGAGCTCGCGGCGGGGGTCGGGCCCTGGCTGACCGCCGGGGCGGACGTCTCCTGAGCTGACGCCCACCCCATGCGGCAGCGCGGACCTAGCTGCCCTGGTAGATCTGGATCGCGCCGAGCTCGAGGAACGTCGCGATCGGGCCCGGGTGGCCGCCGATGCCCACCGGGAAGCGGTAGGTCAGCGCCACGCCGACGCGCGCCATGACGCTGGGCTGGCCGCCGAGGCCGACGCTGCCGGGCGCGAACACCACGTCGTGCGCGTACTTCCGGGGCAGCGGGAACGGGGGCGCGGCGGACAGCGGCACGTCCTCGGGCGGCCGGGTGATCTCGACGGCCGTCCCGAGGCCCTCGACGACGGCCTGCACGGACCACGTGCCGTCCAGCGCGGGGGCGAGCAGGCCGTCCAGGTCCCACTTGCAGGCGATCTTCCAGGTCTCGTCCGTGCGGACGACCGTCGTGGGGGCCACGACGCCCGGCCCGACCTCGACGATGTTCGCCTCGAACGTGCCGCTGAACACGCCGGCGGGCAGTTCGATGATGGTGCTGGCCATGAGGAGCTCCTCGTGTGGGGGATTGACGACGCGGTCATCGTCGGCAGCGCCGCTTCCCCGGCTCTTGCCCGCCACTTATCCGGACTCGCGTCCCCCACGAGATGTTCCTCGCGGCCACCGGATCAGGCATCTCCTGGTCGCTGGTCGGGCGCGAAGCCGATCTCGGGCGCATCGGCGATCTGCGCCGCCGGGGCGCCACCGGCGTCGCGCTGCTCGGCGACGCCGGGGCCGGGAAGTCGCGCCTGGCCCGCCGCCAAGCTGATCCTCGGCGTCGACGACGCGCAGCGGCTGCACCCCACGTCCGCCGCGCTCGTCCTGCACCTCGCGCGCTGCGCCGAGGCGTGGGCGCTGGCCGCCCTCGCGGACGTCGATGCGCGCTCGGACTCGAGCCTCATCGAGGCGCGCGCCGCCCACGCCACCGCGCTCGTCGCACGCGACGGCACGGCGCTGCTGGCCGCCGCCGACCTGTTCGAGGGGATCGGCGCTCTGCGCTACGGGTGCGAGGCGGCGGACGGCGCTCAGACCGGATCGCGACGGCTGATCCGCGCGCGCAGCTCCTCGGTGTCCGGCCCGGGCACGAGCCCGAGCGCCGTCCGCAGCGCGACAACGCAGTCCTGGAACTGGCGCAGCGCGAGGGTGCGCTGGCCCTGCCGGGCGTAGCAGGTCATCAGCTCGCGCTGGACCTCCTCGCGCCAGGGCTCCGCGGCCACGATCCGGCGCGCGACCGCCGCCCACTCGTGCAGGTCGGCGCGCTCGCGGTGGTGCTCGAGCAGCAGGTCGAGCACCTCGAGGTGCACAGCCTCGAGCTCGCGCCGGCGTGCCTGCATCCATTCCTCGTAGGGGTCGTCATCGAACAGCTGGCCGGCGTAAAGCTCGTCGGCGGCCTCCAGCAGGGCGAGCGCGGACGCCGGCTCGCACCTGTGCGCCTCGCGGGCGAGGCGCTCGAACTCGCCGACGTCGTCCCACACGTCGAGCTCGGGGGCGAGCGCGTAGCAGCCGTCCTCGAAGACGATGTGCTCGACGTCGCCGTGCACGTCACGCAGGAACCGTCGCAGCGCGTGCACCGCGCCGTGGAGGTTGTTGCGCGCGGCGGCCGGGCAGGCGTCGGGCCAGAAGGCCTCCATGAGCACCTCACGCGGGAGGGACCGGCGGCGGTGCAGGACGAGGTGCTTCAGCAGCGCCTTCGCGCGCCGGCTCGACCAGGGCCCGAGCCTGCGGCCGCCGTCGTAGACGCCGAACGTGCCCAGGCAGCGCACCTCGAGGGTGCGCGTCGCGGTGATGGACATCGAGGCCGTACCTCCTTGTCGGACCTCAGGGGCGGTATGCGATCCGATGTGTGGAGTACCAGCACAGCGTGCAACGCCGCGAATGACCCGCGACCGGTGCGACCACGTGCCCGGTCGCACCGTCTGCCGGACCACCCCGCGGGATAGCGGCAACGGCTTCGCCTTATGCTCAGCCCCAGACCTCAGCGGCGGTCTCCACGACGAGGCGCAGCTTCGCCGTCTCCTCCTCGATCGTGAGGTCGTTGCCCTCCACCGTCGAGGAGAACCCGCACTGCGGTGAGAGGCACAGCTGCTCGATGTCCAGATGCCGCGAGGCCTCCTCGATCCGGGCCTTCAGATCGTCGGGGGCCTCCAGCGCCGCGTGCTTCGTGGTCACGAGCCCGAGCACCACCTGCTTGCCCGGCGGCACGAACCGCAGCGGCTCGAAGCCGCCGGAGCGCTCGTCGTCGTACTCGAGGAAGAACCCGTCGACGTCGAGGTCACCGAACAGCGCCTCCGCGACGTAGTCGTAGCCGCCCTGCGCGCGCCACGACGAGCGGTAGTTGCCGCGGCACAGGTGCGTGGTGATCGCCATCCCGGGCGGGCGGCCGGCGAGCGCGCGGTTGATCGTCGCGATGTAGCGCTCGTGCTGGCGCTCGGGGTCGCCGCCCATCTGGGCGATGAACTCGCGCTGCGATGGATCGTTGAAGTACGCGAGGCTCGTGTCGTCGAGCTGCAGGTACGTGCAGCCGAGCTCGCCGAGCCGCCGGATCTCCTCGGCGTACGCCTCGGCCAGGTCGTCCCAGAACGCGTCGAGCTCGGGGTAGATCGACGCGTCGATCCGGGCCCGGCCGCTGCCGTAGTGGACCATGCTCGGCGACGGGATCGTGAGCTTGGCGACCGCGTCCCCGGCGATCGCCTGCAACGACGTGAAGTCCTCGCCGAAGATCGTCTCGGCCAGCCCGATGCGGCCCGTCACCGCCGGCGCGACGGGCTGGAAGGTGATCGTCCCGCCCTCGTTGTGGAACTGCACCTGGTTGCGCTCCTCGGACCGCTCGATGCCGTCCAGGCCGTAGATGAAGTCCATGTGCCAGGAGGCCCGGCGGAACTCGCCGTCGGTGACCGCGCGCAGGCCGACGTCGCGCTGGAGGCGGACCGCATCGGCGATCGCGAGGTCCTCCACCGCGCGCAGCTCCTCCGGCGTGATCGCGCCATCGGCGGCCCGCCCGCGCGCCTGCAGCAGCTCCGGCGGCCGCAACAGGCTGCCGACGTGGTCGGCGCGGAACGGAGGCTGGGTTCTCGTGCTCATCGCGTGCCCTCGGGGATGACGGGGAGCAGCAGGTGCGACGGGTGCTCCGTGTCGTGGTGGATGTGGTGCAGCGTCGTCCGCGAGCTGCACACGTGGTACGGCACGTACTCGACGTTCGTCGCGCCGGCGACGCCGGTCGGGCGGTCCATGCTCGTGATCTCCAGGCAGATCCGGTGGCCGGCCTTGAAGAGGTTGGCCGTGGCGAGGATCTCGATGCGGTACGCGGTGATCTCGCCAGGGACGACCGGCTCGGCCGCCTCCCGCGTGAGCCTGTGGAACGGCTTCCAGTCGGTGCTGCGCCCGGGGTCCAGCGCGCGGTTGGAGGCCTTCAGCCAGCCGCGCGTCAGCTCGCGCTCGGGCAGGTCCTCGGGCACCTCCCACTCCCCCTCGCGGGCGGTCCGCACCGACGGGTCGGGGCCGACGTCCTTGAGGATCACGATCCAGTTCGTGTCGTCCTGGTCGATCGCCGCCCAGAGGTTCAGGACCGACGGCCCCGCGACGAGGACGTCGTGCGGGAGCGGATCGCTGAGGAAGCGCAGGCCGGTGACCGCGCGCGTCTGCGACAACGGCATCTGCACGAACGAGTCGGGCGGGATCCGGTCGTCGGCGGACTCCGGCGTGAAGGGCTCGGTGCGCAGCCGCTCCCAGCTGGACAGGTAGAGCTTCGTCCACTCGGTCTCCGGCAGCGGCCAGTCGGTGGCGGTGCGCCACTCGTTGGCCCCGCTGACCCAGAAGCGCACCGGGGGCTCGTCCAGCACGCCGGTGTCCATGCCCTTCAGCCAGTGGTCGTACCAGCGCAGGATCTCGTGGTGCAGCCCGTGGAAGGGGCGCTCGAGATGGGCCGGGCCGGTGAACAGCAGCTTCTTGTCGATGCCCTCGAGATGGCGCCAGTACGTCTGCGCGCCCTGGAGGTGCGTCTTGTACGTGTAGCCGTACCACCCCGACCCGGTGTAGGTCGGGATCTTGATCTGCGCGAACTCCGCCTCGCTGCGCTCGACCGTCCCTGGCTGCTCGAAGGGGTCGATGAGCATGTCGAACCAGAGCGGCATGTGCTGCCCTTTCATCGACACCACGTTGTGGATGTGCGGGTACATCCGGTAGTCCGGGTTCTCCATCGCCTCCCGCCACAGCGCCTCCTTCGCCGGGGGCAGCGAGCCGGGCGCGCCGCGGTCCTGGTGGAAGACGCCGAAGTGGCCGACGAGGTAGCGGAACAGGTGCACCACGCCGCCCGGGTACTCCTCGCGGAAGCCGCCGAGCGTGCCGTACGCGCCGCGGGGGTCGAAGGGGAAGATCGCCTTCAGGCTGGGCGGGTTCTGGCGGGCGACGTGGACCTGCTCGGCGCCGAAGCCCGAGATGCCGATCATGCCGACGTTGCCGTCGCACCAGGGCTGCTGGGCGATCCACTCGATGAGGTCGTAGGAGTCGAACTCGCGTGAGCCGCCGCCCTCGGACTTGCCGACGCCGCGGGGCATCCCGATGACGTGCACGTAGCCCCGGGCGACGAGGAAGCGCGTGTCACCGGCCTCCTGCGGACCCGTCCACAGCGGCGACCACGCGGGCTGCGGCGGATTGGCCGCCTGCATCTCCGGGGTCTGCAGCTCCTTGTTGTAGATCGCGAACGCGAGCAGGGCGGGGAGCGGCTCGTCGGTCTCCGGGCGGTGGACGTCCACGCAGATGCGCACCCCGTCGCGCATCGGCACGTAGACGTCGCGGTCGATGACGAGCCCGCTGTGGCTGGGCTCGCGCCGGTAGCCCCCGGGGATCCGCTCTGGGTCCGGCAGGAGCTCGGTCACGAGGCGACCGATCGGATCGCGGCGACGATCGGGTCGTAGCCCGTGCAGCGGCACAGGTTGCCGCTGATCGCCTCGCGGATCTGCTCGTCGGACGGTGAGGCCTCGCGCTCCAGGAGGTCGCCGGCGGCGAACAGCATCCCCGACAGGCAGTAGCCGCATTGGAAGGCGTGCTCGTCCCAGAACGCCTGCTGCAGCGCGCTCAGCCCGTCGTCGCCGGCCAGGCCCTCGAGCGTCTGCACCTCCGCGCCGTCGGCGGCGACCGCGAGCTTCAGGCACGACTTCACGATCGCGCCGTCCAGGCGCACCGTGCACGCGCCGCAATCCCCCGTCAGGCACCCGATCTTCGGGCCGCGTGCGCCGAACGCGTCGCGCAGCGCCTCGACGAGCAGCATGCGCGGGTCGACGTCGGCCGACCGGCGCTCGCCGTTGAGCGTCAGATCCATCTCATCCTCCGATCGCCTTGCGCATCGCTCTCGCCGCCAGCGGCGCCGCCACCGCGGCCCGGTAGGAGCCGGGCGCGAGCTCGTCGTCCCACGGCTCGCCGATCTCGGGCGGGCCGCCGTCGGGGCCGACCTCCACGGGCGTCCCGGCGACGCCGCCGAGCACCAGCCGCGTCACGACGCCGTCCTGCGCGAGCGCCGCTGCCGTCGCGATCGGCCAGCTGCTCGCGCCCCGCTTGAGCTTCACGTAGCCGTGCGTCCCTGCCTGCACCGGCACCTCGAGCTCGGTGAGGAGCTCGCCGCGCGCCAGCCCGGTCCGCATCGGTCCCGCCAGCAGCGACGCCGCGGGCACCGCGCGCTCGCCGTCCGCGCTCGCCACGTGGGCGACCGCGCCGAGCGCGACGAGGACGGCCGGCACGTCGGACGCCGGGCGCGCGGCGGCGAGCGACCCGCCGATCGTCCCCTGTCCCCGGATGGCCCAGCCGCCCGTGATCCCGCCCGCCATCTCGTGCAGGAGCGCGAGACGCTCCCTGACCAGATCGGAGCCCAGGAGGTCGGCGTAGGTCGCCGTCGCGCCGATGCGCACCGTGCCCTCGCCCTCCGTGATCGTCCCCAGCCCGGCGCGGCGCAGGTCCACGACGACCCCGGGCCGCGAAGCGCCCGACCCCAGCTCGGGGACCACCCAGGTCCCGCCCGCCAGCACCCGGGCGTCGGCGCCGGCCATGAGCGCGACGGCGTCGGCCGCGCTGCCCGGGGCCTCGTAGGCGAAGCGCGTCGGGATCACCGGCGTGCCCCGAGGATCGCGGCGAGGACGTTCGGCGCGCTCGCGGGGGTCGCGTCGAGCCGGACGCCGAGGTCGCGGACGGCGTCGTTGACCGCGTTCATCACCGCGGCCTGCGCGCCGCCGAACCCCGCCTCGCCCGCGCCCTTGGCGCCGATGAGCGTGCTCGGGCTCGGCGTGACCTGGTGCTCGAGCTCGATCGGCGGCACGTCGGACGCGCGCGCCAGCAGGTACGTCTTGAAGCCGACGCTGCGCGGCATGCCGGCCGCGTCGTAGACGAACTCCTCGCCGAGCGCCGAGCCGATCCCCATGACCGCCCCGCCGCGGACCTGGCCGTCGACCATCGCCGGGTTCACCACCGTCCCGCAGTCGTGCGCGACGACGTGGCGCAGCGGCGTGACGACGCCGGTCTCGTCGTCCACCTCGACGAGCGAGACGTGCATCGAGAACGGATAGGTCGTGTAGACCTGGATGTTCCCCCGGACGTCCGGCGTGTGGCGGATGTTGGGCGGGCGGAACGTCCGCGTGGACTCGAGGTTCGGCTCGATGTCGAGCGCGAGGATGTACCCGAGCGAGAACACCGCGCCGGCCACGACGGCGATCGGGACGTGGCGCTCGGCGTCGCCGGCGATCTCGGCCATCCCGCCGCCGAGCACGATCTCCTCGCCGTCGGCGGCGTGCAGCATCGCGCCGGCGACCGTTCTCAGCTTCGCTGCGATGTCGCGAGCCGCGAGGATCGCCGCGCTGCCGCCGGTGACGATGCTGCGGCTCGAGATGTTCCCGAAGCCGTACGGGCAGCGGTCGCTGTCGCCCTGGACGATCTCGACGTCGGCCAGCGCGATCCCCAGCTCCGCGGCGACGAGCTGCCCGATCGCGGTGTCGTTGCCCGTCCCGGGGGACGTGACGCCGGTGAGGACGGTCGCCTGCCCGGAGGGGCTCATGCGGACGGTCGCCGTGTCGAAGCCCGTGACGAGCGCGCCGGGGACGTCGGCGCTCTCGGGCGTCAGCTCGAAGCCGAGCCCGATGCCCAGGCGCCGACCCTCGGCGCGGGCGCGATCGCGCTCGGCCTGCAGCTCGGGGTAGCCGGCCCTGCCGAGCGCGAGGTCGAGCGTGCCCTCGTAGTCGCCGCTGTCGAGCTCCAGCCCCGTCTGATGCAGGTGCGGGAAGGCGTCGGGCTGCAGGAAGTTGCGGCGCCGGACCTCGGCGGGGTCGACGCCCGTGATCTCCGCGACGCGGTCCATGACGTGCTCGGCGAGCAGCGTCGCGCCGTCCTTGCCGTAGGGCTTGGTGCCGCCCCACGGTGCCTTGTTCGTCGCGACGACGTCCCACGTGACGCGGCAGACATCCAGCGCGTACCCGGTGCCCGTGGTCTGCGCGCCGACGAGCCCCATCCCCCAGCCGTGCCCCGCGGACACCGCGCCGTGGTCGGAGCGCGCGTGGACGTCGAGGGCGAGCAGCCGCCCGTCGGCGGCGACGGCTGCGCGCCAGCGCTGGACCTGCTCGCGCGCGCCGGGCAGCAGCGCCGCCGAGCGCTCCTCGTGCCAGCGCACAGGGCGCCCGACGTGCCGGGCCAGCACCGGCACGATGAAGTCCTCGCGGTTGCCGAACATCTTCAGGCCGAAGGACCCGCCGAGGCTCGGCGCGACGACGTGGACCTGGGACTCCGGCACGCGCAGCGCCTGCGCGAGCGTGGAGCGCAGCGGATGCGGGTTCTGCGTCGTGGCCCACATCGTCAGCCGGCCGGTGCCGGCGTCCCAGGACGCGACGTGGGTGCGCGTCTCCATCGGGGCGGCGTTGCCCCGATGGCTGCGCAGGACCCCCTCGAGCACGTGGTCGGCGTCGGCGAACGCCGCCTCGACCTCCTCGGGCGAGGAGCCCATCTCGCCGCCGACGATGCGGTTGGTCCCCCACTCCGGATACAGCAGCGGGGCGTCGTCGGCCATCGCCTCGTCTGCGTCGACGAGCACCGGCAGCGGCTCGAGGTCCACCCGCACGGCCTGCGCGGCCGCCAGCGCGTCGGCCTGCGTCTCGGCCACGACCGCGGCAACCGGCTCCCCGACGTGACGCACCCGGTCGACCGCCAGGCACCGAACCTCCGCGAGGTTCCCGCCGATCGGCGTCGGGTCGACGCTGCACGGCACGGGCTCGACGAGCTCGATCGCCTCGTCGCCCGTGAGGACGGCGACGACCCCGGGCATCGCGCGAGCGACCGTGGCATCGATGCCGACGATCCGCGCATGCGGCAGCGTGCTGCGCACGAGCACCATGTGCGTCATCCCCGGCAGCACCACGTCGCCGGCGTAGACCGCGCGGCCTGTCAGGAACGCGTCGCCGTCGTGCTTGACGACCGGCTGCCCCACCAACGTCCTCCCCATGCCCGCACCCTATAGCGTTCGTCCGGTGGACGGGAGTAGTGTCCCGAGGAATGGGACGGGACGAGGCAGGGTCGATGCAGGTCGTCTCGCGAACGGCCGCCATCCTTCGCGCGCTCGACGGCGAGCACCGCGGCCTGAGCCTCTCCGAGCTGTCGGAGCGTACGGGGCTTCCGCGATCGACGGTGCACCGGCTCGTGACCGCGCTGGGGATCGAGGGGTTCGTGATCGGCGCCCCAGCGACCGGGCGCACGCGGCTCGGTCCCGAGCTCGCGCGGCTCGCCCTGCACAGCCGAGGCGACCTTCGGGCCGAGCTGCGGCCGTTCCTGGAGGACGTGCACCGCACGCTGGACGAGACGGTGGGCCTCTCGGTGCTGGAGGGCGACGCCGTCCGGTTCGTCGACCAGATCACCGCCAGCCACCCGCTCCAGGCGATCACCGCGGTGGGCGAGCTGCTGCCGGCGTGGTCGTCGGCCAGCGGGCGGGCGCTGCTCGCGACGCTGGCCCCGCAGGAGCGCGAGGGCCTCGTGCCCGAGGTGCTCGTCGCCCACGCCCCGTCCACGACGACCGATCGCCGCGAGGTCATGGCGGCGATCGAGCGTGCAGCCCGGGACGGCGTCGCCGTGACCCGTGAGGAGTACTCCGAGGGCGTCTGCGCGGCGGCGGTCGCCGTGCGTGACGCCTTCGGCGCCGCCGCCATCTCCGTGTCGGCGCCGTCGGCCCGCTTCACCCGCCGCGGCGACGAGATCGCCGCCGCGCTGCTCGACGTCCGTGCGCGCGCCGACCACCCAGCACCTGAAAGGACCCGATGCGACTCATCGACCTGAGCGTCACCATCGAGCAGGACGCGGTGTCCGAGCTCGTCCCGCCGAAGATCGAGTTCCGCTCCCACACCGGCGCGGGGCTCGACTTCTTCAAGCAGGCCTTCGGCGTCGCCGAGGAGGACCTCGTGTGGTCCGGCGGCACGGCCCCCGGCGACGAGATCTTCACGTTCATGTCGCACACCGGCACGCACGTGGATGCGCCGTTCCACTACGGGCCCACCTCTGCCGACGGCACGCCCGCCCAGTCGATCGACGAGCTGCCGCTGGAGTGGTTCCACGGCGACGGCGTCGTCCTCGACCTGCGCCACAAGCAGCCCGGCGACTTCATCGAGATCTCCGACCTCGAGGAGGCGCTGGCGAAGATCGACTACGAGCTCAAGCCGATGGACATCGTGCTGCTCTGGACCGGGACCGACCGCAAGCTGCATTCCAAGGAGTACTTCGAGCAGCCGGGCATGGGCCGCGAGTCCACGCTCTGGCTGGTCCAGGAGAAGGGCATCAAGGTCATCGGCATCGACGCCTTCGGGTTCGACCGCCCGTTCCGCGCGATGCGCGAGGACTTCGAGCGCACCGGCGAGGGCAAGTGGATCTGGCCGGCGCACTTCGCCGGCATCGAGGCGCCCTACTGCCAGATCGAGAAGCTCGCCAACCTCGGGGCGATCCCGCGGCCCCACGGCTTCAAGGTCAGCTGCTTCCCGATCAAGGTGAAGCGCGCGAGCGCGGGCTTCGCGCGCGTTGTGGCCTTCGTGGAGGACTGAGACCGGCCCGGCGCGAATCGAGGTACACGGATCCGCACGCATGTCGTGCCGATTGTTGATCTCGACGACGGGACGACCTCACACGAAGGCCACCACCCGCGACCACCCGCCGCTCGCCCCTTCGACCTTGATCGGGAAGCAGCTCACCTGGAAGCCCGTCGCGCGCGGGAGGAGATCCAGGTTCACGAGCTTCTCGATCTGGCAGTACTCGCGCTCCAGGCCGGCGAAATGGGCCTCCCAGATCTTCGTCGCGTCGCCGGTCCGCCGCGCCTCCTCGGCCATGTCGGCGAACTTGCGGTCGAAGCCGTAGGCGTCGATCCCGATGACCTTGATCCCGCGCTCGCAGAGCCAGAGGGTCGACTCGCGGGTCATCCCGGGCTGCTCGAAGTACTCCTCGCTGCCGAGGAACTTGTCGCGGCCGGTCCACAGCATCACGATCTCCCCCGGCGAGAGCGTGTGGCCGATCGCGTCGAGTGCGCTCTCGATGTCCTCGACGAGGATGCGGTCGCCCGGTCCCTTGGAGCGAAGGTCCAGCCGCACGCCGTCGCCGTAGAACCACTCCAGCGGGCACTCGTCGATCGTCTTCGCGACGGCACCCCCCTCCGACGTCGGCCCGTAGTGCCAGGGCGCGTCGACGTGGGTGCCGCAGTGCGTGATCGCGGTGACCTCCTCGAACGCAGGCCCCAGCCCGTTGGACTGCGTGAGCTGGGACCGGTCGACGCCGAAGGAGCGCTCCATCCACTCCACCCCCTCGACGTCGTGGCGGATGCGATCGATCGACGGCTTCCACGGCTCGTGGACCGCCTGGTGCTCGATGCCCGTGCTGAGGTCGATCAGCCGGGGCATCGGTCAGGCGCCGGCCGCGGCCGCCTCCAGCGAGGAGGCGTCCATGCCGAACTCGGGCATGATCTCGGTCGCGAAGAGCTCCAACATCGGGAGCGCCTCCTCGCGGGGGATCATCCCCCAGTGGAAGAGCCAGACGAAGTAGTCGATCGGCAGCTCTCCGAGGAACGCCTCGACCTGGCGCTTGACGTCGTCGACCGTGCCTCCGATGAGCAGCCCGCTCGTCTCCAGGCGCTCCTTCAGCGACTCGTCCGGCCGCGGGACGGGGCCCTCCTCGCCGAGCAGGCGCGAGCCCTCCATGAAGCCGAACTGCTCGTACCAGCCGCGCCAGACCGGCTCCTCGTACTTGCGAACGCTCTCGGCGATGCGCGCGTCCACGGTGTCCGGGCTGGTGCCGTTGGGATAGATGTAGAACGTCCGGCACACGCCGATGCCCTCGCCGAACCTCGGGCTGCGGCCGGCCGACTCCGCGCCCTCGACGTAGATGTCCATGAGCTGGCGGAGGATCCGGCGGTCGCCCATGAGGATCGTGGGCGTGACGTTCTCCTCGCCACACCAGCGCAGCGTGCCCGGGCTCGCGCCGAACGCCTGGAAGAGCTGCGGGTGCGGTGACGTGTAGGGCTTCGGCACGACGCCCATGCCGCGCACGGTGCCCTCGTCGTCGACCTCGCCGGGGACGCCGTAGGGGCCGGTGATCGTCTTCGCCGGCGGCCAGTTCGGGATGCCCGTGTCGTACGGGTAGGGCACCTGGTAGGTCGGCCCGTCGTACGTGAGGAGGTCCTCCGTCCAGGCCTTCTTCATGATCTTGAAGTTCTCGGAGAACAGCAGGCGGTTGCGCTGGTCGGCCTCGCTCTGGTCCGACGCCGTGGATGTCACGCCGAAGCGCTGGCACAGGACGTTCTGCCAGCGCGCCTGATAGCCGCGTGCCATGCCGACGAACAGCCGCCCCTGGAGCATGTGGTCGGCGATCGCGATCTCCTCGGCGAGGCGGATCGGATCGTGCGCCGGCAGCACGAGGCCGAGCTGACCGTGCATGAGCCGCTTCGTGTGCATGCCCGCGTAGATGTTGAGCATGAGCGGCGACGGCGAGATCTCCATCCCCTCCGTGTGGGCGTGGTGCTCGACGTGCGTGATCCCCCAGTAGCCCAGGTCGTCGGCCGCCTTGGACACCTCGATCAGGCCCGCGAGCATGTCCTGGTAGGCGTCGTTGTTGCGACCGATCGGCCGCATCGCCTCCATCTTGTCCTGGGCGCCCAGGGACGGATAGACCTGCAGGATCACCTTGGTCATGCGTGCGTGCTCCTCTGGATGATGGATTCCTCGGGGATGACCGCCGGGCGCTCACCGACGGTGTTGCGCAGGACACCGATGCCCTGCACCTCCAGCTCGACGACGTCGCCCGGCTCGATCCAGCGGTCGATCTCCAGGCCGCAGCCGCGGCCGACCGTCCCGCTGCCGAGGAGGTCGCCGGGCAGGAGCGGCTGCTCCTGGGACAGGTGGGCGATGACCTCCGGGAAGGTGTAGAGCATGGATCCCAGGCCTCCCTCGGACCACGTCTCGCCGTTCACACGGGCTGCCATGCGGGCGGTCGCGATATCGAACTCGTCTGGCGTCGCGATGCACGGCCCGATGGAGCTCGCGAAGTCCTTCCCCAGCCCGGGCCCGAGGCTGACCTCCATCTCGCGGAACTGGATGTCGCGCGCGCTCCAGTCGTTGAAGACCGTGTAGCCCGCGATCGCCTCCGCGGCCTCCTGCACCGTGGCCTTCCAGACGCGCCGGCCGATGATCGCGCCGACCTCCAGCTCGAAGTCCAGCTTGGCCGTGTAGTGCGGCCAGGCGACCGTCGCGTCCGGGCCGAGGACGGTGTCCGGGTTGCCTTTCCAGTAGACGGGGATCTCGTACCAGGCCTCGGGGACCTCGCCGAAGGAGTTGCGCACGTGCTCCTCGATCAGCATGAAGTCGCGGATCGAGTTGGGGCGCGGCAGCGGGGCTAGGAGCTCGACCTCGTCGAGGGGGAGGACGGAACCGCCGCGCGCGGCGTCGAGCCGGCCGGCGGCGAGCAACTCGATCATCGTGCCCGCGACCGCGCTCAGATCCAGCACGCCTCCGTCGGACAGCGCGCCGACGGTTCCCGCATCCCCGGACGCCGAACGGCGCCGGAACGTCACCAGCCGCATGGGTCTCCTCCCGCGTCGGCACCCACGCTACGGACGCTCGGTTGTCACCTCCAACAGTGGTTGTCCGCCGATTGACAGCGTCACGCGGTCAATCGGCTCAAATCACCGACCGCGTGACCCAGCCACGCGACTCGGCGACCTCGCGCACGAGATGCACGAACGTCCGGGCGACCGGCGAGGCCGCAGGCCGCCAGAACATGTCGACCGGGATCAGCGGCTCCGGATCGAGGGGCCGCCATGTGAAGCCGTCGGGCAGCGTCGCCGCCTGCGGCGCGAAGCCGATCGAGAACCCGCGGCCGGCCGCGACCTCGCCGCGCGAGCGCGCGTCGCCGACCAGCGTGTCGCGGGTGAGGTTCTCGAACTCCTGGACGGGGCCGAGGAACCCGTGGGCGCGCAGCGAGTCGACCACGCGGTCGTGGAAGCCGGGCGACAGCACCCGCGGCCAGATGAGCAGCTTCTCCGCCCCGAGGTCCTCGATGCGGACGACGTCGTGGCCCGCCAGCGCGTGGTCGACGCCGAGGAGGATCCCCAGCGGCTCGTCGCGGATGACCGCGGACTCGAGGTCGTCCTGGAGCACCGGGCAGCGGGCCAGGCCGATGTCGAACCGCCCGGCCTCGACGGCCTCGGCCATCTCCGCCTGCCACATCTCGCAGGTCCGGACGCGCACGTCGGGGAGCCGCTGGTGCACGGCCGCGATGAGCGGCGGCAGGGTCTCCTCGGCGACCGTCGGCGTGTACGCGATGCTGAGCGTGCCCAGCTCGCCGCTGCCCGCGCGCTGCGTCTGCTGGAACGCAGCGGCGACCGACGCGAGGATCGGCCCCGCATGCAACAGCAGCGTGCGGCCCGCGTCGGTGAGCTCGACGCGGCGCGTCGTGCGATGGAAGAGCGGGGTGCCGAGCTCGTCCTCGATCTGGCGGATCTGGGTGCTCAGCGCCTGCTGGGCGAGGTGCAGGCGAGCAGCGGCGCGGGTGAAATGCAGCTCCTCGGCGACCGCGACGAACGCGCGCAGGTGACGCAGCTCGAGGCTCGTGCTCATGGACACACGATGGTAGATGTCGAGAACGCCCGCGCGGCTCCGACCCCCGGGTGCACACGCCGATCAGAGGAGCCACACCATGACCAAGGTCACCTGCGACAGCGGCATCTCCCTCGACGGGTACTCCGCGGGGCCCGATCAGACCCGCGACGACCCACTCGGCAAGGGCGGCCAGCGGATGCACCGCTGGATGTTCGAGCAGCCGGAGGCCAGCAAGGCCGAGCGGGAGGCGATCGTCGAGGCGGGCGCGTACATCATGGGCCGCCACATGTTCGGGTCGGACCGGGGCGAGTGGGACCTCGAGTGGCACGGCTGGTGGGGCCCGGAGCCGCCCTACCACGCGCCCGTGTTCGTCCTCGGGCACCGCGAGCGCGAGCCGATCGAGATGGAAGGCGGCACGACGTTCCACTTCGTCACCGACGGCATCGAGGCGGCCATGGAGCGCGCGAAGTCGGCGGCGGGGGACCGGACGGTGTCGATCGCCGGCGGCGCGAGCACCGTCCAGCAGTACCTGCGCGCCGGCCTCATCGACGAGCTGCGGCTGCACATCGCGCCGGTCATCCTCGGCAGCGGCGAGCGCCTCCTCGACGGCGTCGGGGACCTGAAGCTCGAGCAACTCGAGGTGACGAGCTCGGCGCTCGTCACCCACATCCGCTACCGCGTGGGTTGAGCCGCCGCCGCCCACCCGGCCCGGCGGCCCCAGACGGCCCCCGCCGTCAGGCCGCTGCCGCCCGGGTAGTTGTGGAAGAACAGGCCGCCCACGAGCTCCCCGGCCGCGAACAGGCCGGGGATGCGCCGGCCCGCGGTGTCCAGGACAGCGGCATCCTCGTCGACGCGCACGCCGCCGAACGTGAACGTGATCCCGCATGTGACCGGGAAGGCGACGTACGGCGGCGTGTCGATCGCCATCGCCCAGTTGGACCTCGGCGGGGTGATCCCCTCGGTCCGCCGCCCGTCCTTCACCGCGGGGTCGAACGGCCGGTCGACGATCGCCGCGTTGAACTGCGCGATCGTGCGCGCCAGCGCATCGGGGTCGATCCCAAGGCCGTCGGCGAGGTCGCCGAGCGTCCCGGCATCGACGCGCGTGGCGCCCGGCGCCTCGTAGTCGATCGCCCGGAGGAGCGGGATCGTCTTGGCGTCGAACACCTGCGCGGCGACGCCCTCGGGCTGGCGCAGGACCTCGGCGCCGAACTTCGCGTACGTGTAGTTGCGGAAGTCCTCGCCCTCGTCGAGGAAGCGCTCGCCGCGGCGGTTCACCACGATCCCGACGGGATAGGACTGGCGCGAGAAGCGGTTCGTGATCTCCAGGTCGCCCGCCGCCGGTGCGCCCGCGTCCCACTGGATCGCGTGGCAGCCGCTCCAGTGCCCGTAGGCCTGTGCGCCGTGGCGCAGCGCCGCCTCGAGTACCTCGCCGGTGTTGCTCGGCGTCCCCCGGACCTTCGCGACGTCCCAGTTGGGACCGAGATGCGCAGCACGCATCCGCGGGTTGGACTCGAAGCCGCCCGCGGCGAGGACGACCGCGCCCGCGCGCAGCTCCGAGCGGGTGCCGTCGGCCGTACGTGCGACGACACCCGAGACGCGCCCGTCGTCGTCGCGCAGCAGATCCTCGACAGCGACCTCGTGGCGCAGCTCGACGCCGGTGCGACCGGCCTCCTCGCGATGCCCCTCCATGAGACCGGCCCCGCCGTCGACCGTCCCGACCGCGAGGCCGCCCCAGAAGCGATGACGGCCGTCCACCTCGTAGCTCTGGCGCTCGTACATGAGCCGGAACCGCACCCCGTGCCCCGCGAGCCAGGCGACGACGTCGCGTGAGTCACCCACGAGCGCCCGCGCCATGTCCGGGTCGGCGCGCCCCAGCGTGACCCGCCGCATGTCGCCCAGGAACTCCTCCTCCGCGTAGGGCGGGAGCTCGGTGCCCGGCTGCGGCTCCTCGTCGAGGAGGTCGCGCACGTCGTCCAGGCCGTGATGCGCCAGGCGGATCGCCCCGGCCGTGAACGCTGAGTTCCCACCCGACCACGCCGGGTCGGCCTTCTCGAGCACGAGCACGCGCGCACCGCGCTCACGGGCGGCGTGCGCCGCGGACAGGCCGGCGTTCCCCGCGCCGGCGATGATCACATCGGGGTCGGTCAGCGGATCGCGGTCGGGCCGCATCCGAGGATCGCGGTCAGCGCGACGATGAGCGGCATGGAGGCGCCAGGGCTGGCGACCTGCTCGTGGTAGTCGACGACCCAGTCGCCGTCCCAGCGGTAGACCGACCAGCGGCCCCGGGGCTCACAGGGCAGGTCGTGCAGCGGCTCGAGGCGCGTCGCGTGGTAGATCCACGACTGCTCCTGGTCGTACCACTGGATCACGGTGGGCAGCTCGCGCGCCCAGGTCGGGCCGTCGCCGCCGGCGAGGAGGTCGGCCGACCAGCGCAGCTGCGCGAACGGGACCTGCGACGGCTCCGCACCGGCCTGCGCCCATTCCAGCCAGGTACCGCCGTCGACCGTGGGTGAGACCCACGTCGCCCTGCCGCCTGCGATGTCGAGTGGTGAGGTTCGCATTGGCATCGCACCTGGAAGAGGTGTGCAGAAAGCGTAAAGGCGCCACGTGCGGACGTGGACGCATGTACCCCTACACCGTGGCCTTCCCGGCACGCACCGGCCGCAACCCCTCGTCCTGCGACGAGAGCCCGCGTGTGGGCCGCGGGCGCTCGGGCACGGGGTATGCGAGCTCGCGGGCCACGCGCATCCCGCGGTTCGCCGCGGTCGCAAGATGGCGCGCGAGGCGCAGCGCGGTGTCCGGCGCCGGCAGCAGCCGGCGCCCGAGCTGGAGCGGCGCCAGGAAGCTGTCGCGCGCGGGGATCCCGCCGCTGGCCTGGCCGACCAGCGGCGACACCCACAGCGATCCCGGGTGCGCGGCGGGCTCGTCGCCGTTGCGGTACCAGCGATCGATCCCCATCAGCACCGCCTCAGCCGCGGGCCGGACGGTCGCGAACGCGAGGTCGATGAGTCGCGTCTCGCCGCCCAGGACGACCTCCGGCCTGGGTCGAATGGCGACCTCGACCAGCGCGCGTGCGACGACATCGGCCGCGTAGGCGTCCGGCGCCACGCGCGGCTTGCGCCCCGTCGCACTCGACGCCTGGGCGAACAGCGGCGTGTCGATCGGCCCGGGGTGCACCATCGTCACGCGCACGCCGGTGCCCTGCTCACGCTCCTCGAGGGCCAGGCTGTTGAGGAACCCGCGCAGCGCGTGCTTGGCGGCACTGTAGGAGGACCAGGTCGGAAGCGGGACGCGCGACATGAGCGAGCCGGTCGCCACGATCGTCCCGCGCGACGCGCGCAGGTGCGGCAGCGCGGCGCGGATGACGTTGACGGCGCCGCCGAACGTCACCGCCACCGTGCGGTCGAAGTCGTCCGGATGCACCTCGAGCACGTGGCCGAAGACGGCCGCCGCGGCGTTGGAGACGACGATGTCCAGGCCGCCGAGCGCCACGACGGCGTCGCGCACGGCGGCGTCGACCCCGTCGCGGTCCGTCAGGTCGACCGCCAGGACGACCGCGTCGGGCGCGTGGTCGGCGGCGATCCGGGCCAGCGCCTCGCCCCCGCGGGCCAGGATCGCCAGGCGCGCGCCCTCCGCGGCGAGCAGCCGCACGGTCTCCAGGCCCACGCCTGAGCTGGCACCGGTCACGAGGATGCGCTTCCCGTCGAGTCGCTGGGTCACCCCGCGGGTACGGCCCCGCGCCCGAAGCCGATCAGGCGTCGAGGTCGCAGAAGAGCATCTGCGCGTGCGCGGCCGCGGTCGTGACCGACGCGGCCTGCGCTCCCTTCGGCACCGGCGGCACGGTGCGCGGCGCGTGCGTCGACAGCATCGTCGTCGTCCCCGCGCGCAGGTCGCGGACGAACACGCCGGTCAGCCCGGCGGGCTTGCGACGGTCGAGGTTCGACGCGGTCGACGTGAACGCCACGCGGGTCCCGTCGGCGGACACGGCCGGCTCGGCGGAGATGCGGTCGGCGGTCGCGCCCGCGGACCGGCTGACGAGCGTCGTGGTGTGCGTGGCGCGGTCGTAGAGCCAGACGGTCGATCTGCCCGGGTCGGCGTGCCCGGCCGTGTCGATCGGACGCTCGGCGTACGCGACGAACCGCCCGTCGGCCGAGATCGACGGGTCGAACGCGAAGCCCTTGCCGCTGATCTGCTCGACGGCGCCGGTCCGCAGGTCTCGCACCCAGATGCGCGACTTGTGCCCGTCCGCGCCCAGGTTCCCGGCCGCGCTCGTGAACGCAACGAAGCGTCCGTCGGTGGAGATCGCCGGCTCGTAGGCATCGTCGTCGGCCGATGCCCCGTGCGTGCCCGCCCGGCTGACCAGCGTCGTCGCGCCGGTGGCCACGTCGCGCACGAAGACGAGCGAGCGGCCGTCGGTGCCGGCGTCGGCTGCGCTGAAGGCGAGGGTGTGCCCGTCGCCCGAGAGCCGCGGCTCGTAGATCGCGCCCGCGCTGCCGCGGCCGACGAGCTGGGACGTGCCGGCGCCGCGGTCGGCGAGCCAGAGCGCCGTCGCGCCGTCCCTGGTCGCCGCTTCGTAGGCCACGCGCTGCCCGTCGCCCGACACGGTCGGGTTGTACGCGGTGCGCGACGGCTGCTTGGCGACGCCGAGCGGATGGCTGATCGAGATCGTGCGCGCGGCGACGAGGTCGCGCAGGTCCACGCGCATCTCGCCGTAGCGCTTCGCGTAGTTCATGTTCCCGTCGGCCAGCTCGTAGGTCACGCTGCGCCCGTCGGCGGACAGCTGGGAGTGGTAGCCCGAGCGCGGCTTGCCGGGGATGACGCCGTCGGCGTGGCTGGCCTCCAGGAGCGCGCCGCCCGCGGCGAGGTCGGCAACGAGGACGCGGATCTCCCCCAGGCTGCGCGCGTCGGGGATCGTCGAGCGGTACTCGTCGAACGCGACCCGTGTGCCGTCGGCCGAGATCGACGGGTGGTTGGCGAAGTCTGCGATCGCCATGATCGGCGTCCCGGCGGCGCTCGTGCGCGGCGGCCCGTTGTTGCGGCGCTGGCCCAGCCACCGCGGCAGCTGCGCGAGCTGACGGCGCAGCAGCCGTTCGCCCTGGGCGCGCGTCATCGCGCCACCGCTCACGGCGTGGTCGACGGTCCGCCGCAGTGCGGCGGCGGACGCGCTGCGCATCGAGACCGCTGTCCGGCCGTGCATCCGCCCGATGTCCAGCGGGCTGTGTTCCTCGACGCGCAGATCCCGGAAGCGCTCGGGGGTCACGCCGAAGATCGACGGCGCGTGGCGCTGGATCGTGCGCTGGTGCAGCGAGTGGAAGTGGATGTGTTGGGAGAGGTGGCCCTGGATGACGATTCGGTAGGCACGTGCACGCAGCTGCGCCAGGCGCTTGGCCGACACGTCTCCGCGACGCGGTGCGACGAGCTTGTCCGCCAGCTCGCCGGCGGACATGCCGCGCCTGTGCGCGAGCTGCGCGAGGTCGTGGACGGCGTCGTCGCGCAGGTAGCGCCACACGCCGCCGCGGTCCGTGCCGAGCAGCCGGTACAGACGCGTCTCGTCGTACGGCAGCCAGTGCTCGTAGACCCAGTCGTCGTTGGGGATCCAGTGCGGCAGTGCGCCCTCCGGGGCGAGCGAGTCCTGCGCCGAGGCGTCGTCCGGGGCGAGCCAGAGAGCGAGCCCGAGGGCGAGCACTGCGAGGTATCGGAACGGTCTGCGCACACCGCGACGCTACCTGTTCCGTGCCATCGCGTTGAACGGGTGTTCGCCCGATCCTCACGCCAATCCGTACAGAACGATGATGCAGATCGAAACCGCATTCACCGCCGTCGAGCTGCAGGAGCAGCTTCGCCAGCTCTACGCCGAGCGGTCGCTCGCGGAGGTCGTCGGCCTGACGTCCGATCCCGGCTACATGGCGGACCTGCTCGACGACATCACCGCCTTCGAGAGCGCCTTCACGGGCGTCGCGATCACCGAGATCGCGACGCTCCGTGCCGAGCTCGGCGGTGTCCTGCAGGGGTAATCGCTTGGACGCTGGGAATCGCGTCACGCGCGACGTCCTCGTCTTGGATGCTTGCCGTTGTTGTGCCGTCGTTTGTGGTTTGCGAACGCGCGGTGGGCCCACGACTGCTCGCCGCGGGCGTCGCTGAACGCCGCGTAGATCATCGTCGTCGAGATGTCGCGTGCCCGAGCCACCGCTGGAGGCCGACGATCGGGGCGCCGGCACCGGCGAGCGTGGTCGCGTGCGTGTGCCGGAGGCTGTGGAACGTGATGCCCGGACGCGCGACGTTGCTCGTCGGGACGCGCCCATGAACCGCTCGTACAGGCGGGTGGATTCGGGGTGCGTGCCCCGCGTGGGATGCCCGAACACGGGGTCGTTCCGGTGCGTGTACCGGGAGGCCGGGCGATGTTCGGTGAGCGCGGTCGCCGTCGACCACCCACTCAGCCATGGGCCCAGCCTAGGTCGGCGGACCCACGCGGTCACGGCCCAGGCGCCGGGCGCTGCCCTCGGCCAGGGCGTCCGCGAGGGCGCCGTGGAAGCGGCCGGGGCCCCAGCGCCGCGCGTGCACGCGCCGGGCGAGCTCCTGGCGGCTCATGTCGCCGCCCTCGCGCAGCGCCCGGGTGATGGCGTCGATCTCCGTGTCGCGGGCGGTGCCCGTGTCCTGGCGGGAGCGGTAGGTCGTGCCGAGCATGCTCATGCCGGGGGAGTAACCAGAGCCGGAGCCCGGGCCCGGGCGGTAGCGGCGGCGCCCGGCGCGCTCGCGCTCGAGCGTGCCCGCCGAGCGGGTGCGCACGCGCTCGTCGCGCTCACGGCGCAGGCGCGTCGGCTCGTCCTCCTCGACGGGCTCGTCGCCGTCACCGGCCGCCGCGGCGGTCAGCGGCTCGGCGATGTCCTCGAGCTTCTGGCCTTCGGCCTTGACCCCGAGGAAGATCTCGGTGATCCCGCCGAGCGCCATCAGCGCGGCGCCGATGAAGAAGCCGATCGCGACCTGGGTCTCGTCGCCGCTGGCGATGAACTTGCCGAACAGCAGCGGGCCCGTGATCCCGCCGAGCGCGGTGCCGACGGCGAAGAAGAACGCGATCGCCAGGGCGCGCGTCTCCATCGGGAAGATCTCGCTGACCGTGAGGTAGGCGGCGCTCGCGCCGGCCGAGGCGAAGAAGAACGTCAGCACGATCATCCCCTGGAAGCCCCACTTGCTCAGGCTCCCGCTGGAGAACAGGATCGCGGTGACCGTGATCAGCGCCGCCGAGATGAGGTAAGTGCCGGCGATCATCGGCTTGCGGCCCACGGTGTCGAACAGGCGGCCGAGCAGCAGCGGGCCCATGAAGTTCGACAGCGCGAAGATGATGATGAAGACCGGGACGGTGCCCGAGGAGACCTTGAAGAACTCGGTGAAGATCGTGCCGAGGTCGAAGGTGACGGCGTTGTACATGAACGCCTGGCCGACGAAGAGCGCCAGGCCGAGCAGCGCGCGCTTGGGGTACTTCGTGAAGGCCACGTGGGCGATCTCGCGGAAGGAGATCGTCTTGCGCTGCTCGACCCGCATCGAGTCCTCGGGCTCGGAGAGCTTCTCGTCGGACTCCTCGCGCACCTCGCGCTCGATCGAGTCGACGATGCGCTCGGCCTCGTCGTCGCGGCCGTGGATGAACAGCCAGCGTGGGCTCTCGGGCACGCTGCGGCGCACGATCAGGATGCCGACGCCGAGCACGGCGCCGATGCCGAAGGCCAGGCGCCAGCCGACGTTGGTGGCGAACAGCGAGCTGAGCAGGACCAGCGCGGCGGCCGACCCGGCGGCCGAGCCGAGCCAGTAGGAGCCGTTGATCATGAGGTCGACGCGGCCGCGCGCGCGGGCTGGGATCAGCTCGTCGATCGCCGAGTTGATGGCCGCGTACTCGCCGCCGATGCCCGCGCCGGTGATGAACCGCGCGATGAAGAAGTACAGCGCCGTCGGCGCGAAGGCGGTCGCCACCGTGGCCACGATGTAGACGCCCAGCGTGATCGTGAAGAGCTTCTTGCGCCCGAATCTGTCAGTGAGCTGGCCGAAGAACAGCGCGCCGATGCACGCGCCCGCCACGTAGAAGGCCGCCGCCGTGCCGATCTGGCCGGTGGAGATCGTGATGCCGCTGCCCTTTTCGGTCAGGCGCGAGGCGACCGAGCCGACCATCGTCACCTCGAGGCCGTCGAGGATCCAGACGGTTCCCAGGCCGATGAGCACCCGCCAGTGGAACTTCGACCACGGCAGGCGATCGAGCCTGGCCGGAATCCGTGTCTCTATGGTGCTCGTCTGCGTGGCCACGCCGCCCTCCTTACCCGCCGCGAGGCGCTCATCAATCGGGTGCCGCGTACTCGGACACAACTGGCGCTTCCACGCGACCGGTGCGGACCTGATGTGGGACTGCGCGCGCTGCGGCACACCGGGCGGGATGAAGCACTACGACGATCCCGGCCGGGCGGCCCGCTACGCCGCCGCCTTCGAGGACGAGCGCGAGCGCGCGGGCCGGCGCTTCATGCTCTCCACCACGCCGCTGTGGCTCTGGCGCAAGCTCCGCCGCCGGAGCCGCCCGCGATGAGGATCCGCGTCGGCCCCGAGACGGACTTCGCCGGTGCGATCTACGGGTAGGTGCTCGCCGGCGGGCGGTCGTCGCGCTGTCGCGCCACGATGGTCGTCTTCTGGATCGCCCACGTCTACGCGCTGGTGATGTCGCGCAGCGCGGTCGAGTCGGGGCCGATCCGCCTCGGGGACGTCAATCATCTCGCGGCGCGGGGGTGGCCGATGGTGCAGGCCGCCGTGCCCGCCGTCGTGGCGCTCGTGCTCGCCGCGGCCGGGGTGTGGTCGCGGGAGACCGGGATCACCGTGGCGCTCATCCTGGGCGTCGCCGACCTCGTGGGTGGGGCATCGCGATCGGCCGGCGGCGGCGCGCGGGTGCTCGACGTGCACGCCGATCCCGACCACCACCGTGCAGTGTTCACGCTGGCGGGCGAGCCCGGCGCGCCGGCGGCGCCGGCCGAGACGACCGACGACGCACCGGCCACGACGCCGCACGCGGGCGAAGAAGGACACGCCCGCCGTGAAGGCCACGTGACCGAGAGGGCGTCTGGGGCGCAGCGTCTGACGCTGCCGCCCAGATCCTCGCGCTGACAGGCGCTCGTCCCGTGGTCCATCGGATCGCGGGACGGGCGCCTGTTTTGCGTTCAGCTGCGCTGAATCGTTCTGCCGTTGTTTCTGCCGTCGTTGCGCATGACGACACGCGTATCTCGTGGTCTCGTGGGCGCGGGAGCACCTTGGTGCTTGGGGGAGACGGGGAACTCGGGATCGCCGAGATCGCGACGCTCCGTGCCGAGCTCGGCGGCGTGCTGCAGGGTTGAATCAGCCCCCCGGCGCGGTGAGCCGGGCAAGGCGCGGACCGGTGACCGGGCCCGACGAGGACGTCGAGCACACCCAGGAGCCGAGGCCGTCGCCGGTGGAGGCCAGGGCCAGGCTCGGCGTGTTGCAGCGCTGATCGCCCTTGCGCTCGGCCACCTGGTTGTACGTGTTGAGCGGGTTGCTACCGGAGCTCGAGCGCGCGGCAAGCACGCGTGTCGGCACGCTCGCGCCCGCGGACCCGTCGTCCCACAGCGCGACGACGCGACCCGTGCTGTCCACGCCCACGCTGACGCGGCCGATCCTTCGAGCGCCCGAGGGCCCGAGGGGCCGCGCGCTCCCCCACGTTCCCGCGGCGGTGCGCAGGACCGCGCGTAGCGTGGTCCCGCCGCTCGTCGCGAGCGGGAAGAGCACAGCGGCCCGACCGGAGGCGTTGGCGGCGAACGACGGCAGCGCTCCGCTGGTGACGCCGCTGATCACGGTCTGCGCCGCCGACCAGGGGCCGGTCGGGCCCGCCTGGCTGAAGCGCACGTTGACGGGCGTGCTCGCCGTCGTCCCGATCGCCCCGAGCGGCGGAGTCGTCCAGAGTGCGAGCAGCCCGCCGCTGCTCGTCACGAACGTCTGCAGGTTGCTGAGGAGCGTCGTGTCGATCTGCGTCTCGGCGGCCGGCGCGAAGCCGCCCTGCCCGTTGCCGCGGGCGACGCCGATGGAGCCGGGCCCCGCCGCGGTCTCCGGGCCGGAGGACCACGTCACGACCGGGTGGTGGCTGCCGTCGAATCCGACGTCCAGGTTGAGGACCTCCAGCGTGCTCGGGTACACGATGAGCTGCGCGATGATCGGCGCCTGGCCCTGCTGCAGCGTCGCCGCCTGCACGCTCTGCCCGGCGGGCGTCGACTGGATCCAGGCGACGACGCCGGTGCCGTTCGTGTCGACCGCGGTCTGCACCTCCGCGATGAGCGCGCCCGAGGGCAGCACGGTCGCGGTCCGCGGCAGCGACGTGCGCGCACCGAGCGCGGCGCCGATGTTGACGTTGGTCGAGATGCCTTCGGTGTCGATCGACCACGCGCCGATCAGCTGGCCGGAGTCGTTGATCGACACGTCCTCGATGTCGAAGCCGGGGGCGCCCGCGTCGATGCCGACCGCGGTCCCCTGGGTGGCGTCCTGCTTGATCGCGCGGATCTGCGCGGTGCGCGTCGGCGCGCCGCCGGTCCCGAAGAGCTGCACGCCCCCGCTGGCGCCGGCGGCGTAGCTGCCGTCGGTCGTCGCCGACGCGGTGTGCGGCGTCGACCATCCGGGAGCGGTGGCCACTGCCACCGCGGGGGCCGCGGCGGCGATCCCCGCGGCGATGACTGTCGCGGCGACGGCGCGAGCACGTGTTGGCATGGCGGAGGACCGTAGACGCGCCAGCGCCGTGTTGTCCAGCAACTCACAGTTGGCGCGTGCGCCCTCTGTAGGGTTGCCGGGACCGCGAGCGCACGGCTGCGAGGAGCGGCCATCTCGGCTTCCCGGATCGCCGGAAGGAGTTCGCTGTGACAGGAGGGCTGTACCGCCTCGGACGGTTGTGTGTGCGCCACCGCTGGGTCGTGCTCGCCGTCTGGATCGTGGTCTTCGCAGGGCTCGCCATCGGCGCACGCAGCATCGGGTCCGACCTCAGCGACAACCTGACCCTGCCTGGCACCGACAGCCAGAAGGCGACCGACCTCCTCGACGCCCAGCTTCCAGCGCAGGCGAACGGGAACACCCCGGTCACGCTCACCGCGCCGAAGGGCGCGAAGGTGACCGACGCGAAGTACGCGGACGGGATCAACGCGACGGTGTCGGCGCTCCGCCAGGACCCCGATGTCCGCTCCGCCACGAGCCCCTTGTCCTCGGCGGGCGCGGCGCAGCTGTCCAAGGACCAGAACATCGGCTACATCGCGGTGAGCCTCAAGACCAGCGCGAGCGACCTGACCACCGACGACGCCCAGCGCATCGTCGATCTGGGGGCTCACGCCGAGGACGCGGGTCTGCAGGTGGCGGTCGGCAGCTACGTCGGGCAGAAGGTCTCCAAGCCCGACACGCACAACAGCGAGGTCATCGGGCTCAGCATGGCGGTGATCGTCCTGTTGTTCACGTTCGGGACCGTGGTGGCGATGGGGCTCCCCATCATCACCGCGCTCATGGGACTGGTGTCCGGGCTGTCGATCATCACGTTCATCAGCCACGTCGCGGTCGTCCCGACCGTGGCGCCCACCCTGGCCACGATGATCGGGCTCGGCGTGGGGATCGACTACTCGCTGTTCGTCGTCACCAGGCACTTCGAGCAACGGCGCGCGGGCATGGCCACGACGGAGTCGATCGCCCGGTCCACCGCCACGTCCGGCGGCGCGATCGTGTTCGCCGGCACGACGGTGATCATCGCCCTGCTGTCGCTGGCCGTCGTGCAGATCCCGCTCGTCACCACGCTGGGCTACACCTCCGCGCTCGTAGTGCTCGTCGCGATGATCGCTGCGATCACGCTCCTCCCGGCGCTCCTGGCCATCGTCGGCGACCGGATCGACCGGCTCGCGCTCCCACACAAGGCAAAGAGCGTCGACAGCCACCCGCACGGCTGGGCGCGGTGGGGCGAGTTCGTCACCAGGCACCCGATCCCGAGCGCGATCACCGCGCTCGTCATCCTCGGTGCCCTCGCCTGGCCGACGCTCGACCTCTACCTCGGCCAACAGGACAACGGCGCCCTGCCCACCGACACCGAGTCGCGGCAGGCCTACGACGCGATGTCGGCCGGGTTCGGGGTCGGCTCCAACGCGCAGATGCTCATCGCGGTCGACATGTCCAAGGAGCCCGCGAAGGCCGACCCGGCTGCTCCCCCATCGCCCGACGGCTCGCCCGCCGGCCCAGGCACGGACCCGCGGCTGACGCACCTGCGCGACGATCTGCAGAGCACGAAG
This sequence comes from uncultured Solirubrobacterales bacterium, assembly GCA_963837655.1. Taxonomy (GTDB): domain Bacteria; phylum Actinomycetota; class Thermoleophilia; order Solirubrobacterales; family Solirubrobacteraceae; genus CAVVSD01. The sequence goes on along the minus strand of CAWIOK010000002.1, from coordinate 53,336 downwards.
GGCGTGGCGTCGGTGACCCAGCCACTGGTCAGCGACTCGACGGAGGCGGCGGTCATGACCGTCACGCCGACCACGGGGCCGTCGGACCGGGCGACCGCCGCGCTCGTCTCCACGCTGCGTGACGACACGATCCCGCGGGCGACGAAGGACGCGAACATGACCGCCGACGTGGGTGGCACGACCGCGGGCTACGTCGACCTGGCCGACGAGATCTCGAGCGGTCTGGCCCTCACGATCGCGGTCGTCGTGCTCCTGAGCATCCTGCTGCTGACGGTGGCGTTCCGCTCGATCGTCATCCCGCTCACCGCGGGACTGATGAACCTCATCTCGATCGGCGCCGCGTTCGGGGTGGTCACCGCCGTGTTCGAGAAGGGCTGGGGCATCGGCCTCGTGGGACTCGACAGCGAGGTCGCGATCGTGAGCTACGTGCCGCTCATGATGTTCGCGATCCTCTTCGGGCTCTCGATGGACTACGAGGTCTTCCTCATCAGTCACATCCGGGAGGCGTGGCGGCGGGAGGGCGACAACCGCCGTGCGATCGTCGACGGCATCGCGAACACGGGTCGCGTCATCACGTCCGCGGCGCTGATCATGGTGAGCGTCTTCTTCGCCTTCATCATCAACGGCGATCCGACCGTCAAGCAGTTCGGGGTCGGGATGGGGGTCGCGGTCGCGGTCGACGCGACGCTCGTGCGCTGCCTGTTGGTGCCCGCCGTGATGACGCTGCTGGGGAACGCCAACTGGTGGTTCCCCGGCTGGTTGGACCGGCTCCTGCCCAACTTCTCGATCGAGGGCGAGGAGTGGTTCGCCGAGCGGGACCGCGAGGCGCAGGCCCGGACCCCGTTGGTGCCGGCGGGCTCGGGCGCCGCGACGTCTGGGAGCCCCGAGAGCTAGTCCGAGAGGTCGGCGGCGGCAGCGCGGACCGCCGTCAGCAGCGCCCGCACCGAGGGACGCGCCGCGTCCGCGGCGCGGGTGGCGGCCAGCACGGTCCGGTTGACGCTGCCCTCCGCGAACGCCCGCGCCGCCACGCCTCGGTGCGCCTCGGGCTGCACGAGGCCGGGGAGCAGCGTCATCGCGCGGCCCGCCGCGACGAGCGCGAGGCTCACCACGGCGTCGTTGGCGCGGTGGCGGATGTCGGGGTCAAAGCCGCCCAGCTCGCGACAGGTCCGTTCCGTCATCTCCTCCCAGGCTGTCCCCCGGTGGCCGGTGACCCACGCCTCGCGGGCGAGGCCCGCCAGCGCGACCGGGTCGCCGCTGCGCGCCGCTGGATGGTCCGCGGGGAGGATCACGTGGACGGGGTCGGTCATGAGGTCCTCGCGCGCGACGCCCGTCGGCCGGGCCAGTGGCTGGTGCTGCCACTCGTCGGCCAGCACGAGGTCGACGTCGCCCAGCGCGAGCGCGGGCAGCGACCACTCCGGCTCGGCCTCGACGAGCTCGCAGCGCAACCCGGGGGCGAGCTCGCCGAGCGCCTGCATCGCGGGCAGCGCGATGCGCAGCGCGACCGACTGGAACGAGGCGATGCGGGCCCTGCCCGCGACGGTGCCCGACGCCGCCGCGAGCTCGGCCTCCGCGACCGCCGCGCGCTCCAGCAGGGCGTCGGCGTGGCCGACGAGCACGAGCGCCGGGTCGGTGAGCCGGACGCCGCGCCCCGCCCGCTCCAGCAGCGGGACGCCGGCCTCGCGCTCGAGCACGGCGAGCTGCTGAGACACGGCCGACGGCGTGAAGCGCAGCGCGCCGGCCACCGCGGCGATCGTGCCGCGCTCCTGCAGCTCGCGCAGCAGCCGCAGCCTGTGAAGGTCGAGCATACGTAAGTGACTCTACTGATTGACCTGCAGGAATCATCGTTGTTCCTACGGCATCGCCTCGGCACCATCGTCGGCGTCCAGCGATCAGGAGTCATCTTCTGCCTCGTGTCCGCCGTGGCGTTCGGCGCCATGGGGATCTTCGGCAAGCTCGCCTACGACGAGGGCTCGACGGTCGGGACGCTGCTCTCCGTCCGCTTCACGGTGGCTGCCGTGCTGCTGTGGATCCTGACCGTCTGCACCGGCGCGCTGCCCAGGCTGCCGGCGATGCGGCGCCGCGATGTGGCCGGGGCCTTCGCGCTCGGCGCGATCGGGTACGGGGCGCAGGCAGGGGCGTACTTCGCGGCGCTCGACCGGCTCGACGCGTCGCTGCTGTCGTTGCTCGTCTACACGTATCCGCTGATCGTCACCGTCGCCGCGATCGCGCTGGGCCGTGACCGCGCGAACCGCCGCACGGCCGTGGCGCTTGCGCTCGCGTCGATCGGGCTCGTCCTCGTACTCGCCGGAGCCGCCGCGGGCGCGCTCGACCCGGTCGGCACAGCGCTCGGGCTCGCGGCCGCGCTGACGTACAGCACGTACATCCTCGTCTCGACGGGGCTCTCGGAGCGGGCCGGCCCGCTCGCGCTCAGCACGCTGGTGTGCACCGGGGCCGCGTGCAGCCTGACGCTGGGCGCGTGCATCTCGGGTGACCTGGACCTCGGCGCTGTCAGCGTGGCGGGCTTCGCATCGCTCGGCGGCCTTGCGCTCGTGTCGACGGTGACCGGCATCTGCCTGTTCTTCGCGGGGCTTCGCCGGGTCGGACCCTCGGCGGCGTCGATCCTCTCCACGCTCGAGCCGGTCGTCGCGGTCGCCCTGGCATGCGCCGTCTTCGGCGAGTCGCTGGGGCCGGCTCAGCTGGCCGGCGGTGCGCTCATCCTGCTGGCGGTGCTCGTCGTCCGCGCGCCGCAGCGCCGTCGGCGTGCCGCCCGTGCCGTCGCGCCCGTGATCCACGCGCAGGCATAGGGCGAAGATCGGGCAGGAACGCCGACGCCGATGAGTCGGCACGGCAGGGCTCGTCCTGGCCGACGACGAACCCCGACCCGAGCCCACCATGCAGATCCAGACCACCGTCACCTCCACCGAGCTCCAGCGCGAGCTGCGCCTCCTCTACGCGGAGCGCTCCCTGGCCGAGCTCGAGGGCCTGAGCGCCGACCCCGTGTACATGACGGACCTCCTCGACGACATCAGCGCCCACGAGAGCGCGCTCACTGGCGTCGTCGTCACCGAGATCGCCACGCTGCGCGCCGAGCTCGGCGGCCCGCTGCAGGGCTAGTGTCGTGATGCAGAGGTCCAGCAGGCGGTCGTCGGATGGCGCAGCGAACCTCTGTGCGCCGGCGACGACCCCGCCGGCCAGCCAGCGCTGCTCGCGGGGCTTGACCGTCTCGTGCGGGCTCTTCGCGCTCACCTGCGTCAGCACGCATGCAGCAGCTCGACCGGCTCGTCCTCGGACAGGATCCCGAGCTCCACCACCCCGCAGCACTTCCTCCGCGGTGAGCGGGCGCCCGTCGCGATCGCCGACCGTGAACGTCATGAGACGGCTCGTAGGGAGCACCACCTCACCGCACCAACCGCACCGCGAGTCCCGCATCAGCCAGCGCGATGTCGCCCGCCCCGCCGAGCAGACCGAGGATCCGCGCGACGTAGCCGCGCGTCTCCGGATAGGGCGGGATGCAGGCGCACGCGGCAACCGCGCCCGATCCGGCGTTGTAGGCGGCGAGCGCGAGCGGCACGGCCCCGAACTGCCGCAGGAGGTCACGCATGAGGTGCGCCTGCGCGTCGATCGCGCGCTCGGCGTCGAAGGGGTCGTCGAGCCCGTAGGCCTGCGCCGTCCCCGGCATGAACTGCGCGATGCCCTGGGCACCGGCCGGTGAGCGTGCGAACGGGTTGAACCGGCTCTCCGCGTACAGCTGCGCCGCGAGCAGCGCGCCCGAGACGCTCCAGCGCTGTGCAGCGCGAGAGATCGCGGGCGCGAACTGCGCGGGCACGAAGGACTGCAGGGTCACGCTGCGGGCGCCGTCGCCGCCGCCGAACCCGACGGAGGCCGTCCCGGCGTTCCGGACGTATCCGTAATGCCAGGCTTCCCAGGCGTACCTCTGGCGGAAGCCGAAGCGCGTCGCGTTCGCTGCCAGCCAGGCGTAGGCGCCCGGTGGTCCCAGGTCCAGCTCCGTGCCCAGGCGGTGCAGCGACTTCCCCGGCGGCGCCACCCACGTCGGGTCGGGGTGCCGCGCGAACAGCGCCGCCTGCTCGGCGTTGCTGCGCCACGCGCTCGTGATGCTGAGCGCCACGCCAACCGCTCGCGCAGCCGCCTCCATGCGATCGAACGCGAGCGCGACGTCGGGCCGCATCGGCTTTCCCTGCCGCATCTCCAACGGCCCCGCGTACTCGCCGGCGCCGACGGAGGCGTTGACGGTCGCACCCGCGGGCGGTACGAGCTCCGCCTCTGCGGTCCGGGCCACGGGCACGCGCTCGTTGCCGGCGGCGATGGGGTCGCGGACGGTCACGCGGATCCGCACGGGCGCCACCGTGTCCTCGTCCGGGAAGACGACGCGTACGTCGCCGAAGCCGTTGCGGCGCGCCGTCGCAGTCGCGGCACGACGCGCCGCGCCGAGGTACCCGGTCAGCTCGAGGTGGCGCGCGTTGGGCCGCCCGGCGAGCGTGGTCGGCTCGAAGAGCCGGTCGAAGCTGTCGTGCATCGCGCGTGCGCCGGCGAGCGCAGCCAGATCTGCCGCGCGACCGCGTTCGTCGGCGGCGCCGACGCCCCGCGCCGCGGCGCCGAGGACCACGGCTCCGATGACGATCGCCAGGAGGAGCGCAAGCACGAGGACCGTCGCCTGACCGCGTTCGGCCCGCAGCCGCCCCGGCACGTGGGCACCGACAGCCGCCAACCGCCCCGCGAGACCTGACGGCACAACGCAGCGCGCCGCGCTCACGCCGTCCGCAGCCAGGCGCGCCTCGGCCAGCGCGGCGATGCCCTCGTCCCCCACGTCGGCGACGAGCACGCGGTCCTGCGCGCGAAGCACGGCGTCCATCGGCGCGTCGCGCGGTCCGGCGACCACGAGCACCGACGGGCCGGGTGCCGCCGCGAGTGCGCGCCGCGCGGTCGCTGCGTCCTGCACGGCGACGAACACCAGCCGCCCGGACGTGGTGGCGGCGTGCCCACGGGCGCCGAGCGATCGCGCCAGCCGGCGCGCGGGCCCGGTCGGGGGCAGGGCCGGACCCGGACGACGCGCCGCGCCACCCCAGGCACAGACCAGAACAGCCCTCGCAGCGTGCTCGCGGGCGAGCCCGGCGCCGACCGCAGCCCCGAGCGTCGCTGCGTGCCGCGGCGCGCAGAGCACCGCGACCGACTCGTGCGACGGCTCCACCGCGGCGCGCGCCGGCCCGACCGGTGTCTCCGGCCCCGGCGCCACCAAGAAGTGCTCGAGGACGGCCCGCAGGACGCTCACCGCGGCCCCGCATCCGCCACGACGGTGGCCTCCAGCAGCCCCTCCGGCAGACCGAACGGCGCGCGCGGGCGCACCCACACCCTGACCGTCCGCCCGTCCACGCGCACCCCCATGCGCCCGCGCGGCACCGCGGGCGCCGCAGCCCGTGCGGCGCCCTCGGGGTCGCCGCCCTGCAGCATTGCCATCGCCCCGGCGGTCGCGGCGTGCCCGGCGAGCTCGCGGGCCTGGCCGGCAGCGAGCAGCGCCGTGATCGCCAGTGCAGCGGCGACGACGAGCGGGAGCAGCGCGACCACCTCGACGGTGGCCTGACCATCCTGGCCCGCCGATATCCCCGGAGGGCGCACACCGGGTCGCACAACGACGCGGCCGCACGTGACGACGGCGTCTTCGCCCCTCATGATCCCTGCTCTTGGAGGTGGGCGCGCGCGGTGACGGCGAGGACCGAGCCACCGCCGACCACGGCAGGGACCCGGACGCGGACGCGGACGTCGCGCTCGCCGGCGCGGACGGCGAGCCCCGTCCGCAAGCGCTCGGGAAGCGCGGCCCGGGCGGCGGCGCGCGGATCGGTCCCGATCGCCTGGGCGCGAGCGGCGCCGCGCGCCGCAGACCCCGCGAGCCACGCGGCCTGCCCCACCAGCACGCCCTGCCACAACAGCACGGCGACGAGCGCCACCAACGGCAGGATCGCGACGGTCTCCACCGAGGCCTGGCCGGCCACGTCTGGCGGTGGGTGGGGCATGCGAGGCAGGCTCCCGGGAGTCGTGTGACCGAACCAGACGTGGGTGTCACAGGAGTGCGACGAGTTCGCGCCGAATCAGCGCGTATGCCCCACCGGGCGGCTCACCTGCGCACCTCCGAACGATGGGCCCGCAGGCGCCTGGAGCTCGGCGATCCCAACTGGCCGGTCCAGCTGGCGATCGGGCTCATCATCGTCGTCCAGCTCACGCTCGCCGACCAGGTCTCCCTCGGGCCGACCTGGCTCGGTCCGGCCGCCGAGGCGCTGCTGCTGGTGGCGCTGATCATCATCACGCCCGCCCGCGCGACCCGGGAGACACGGGGGCGACGCACGCTGGCGATGGTGGTCATCGCCGTCGTCGGCGTGCTCAACCTCACGTCGCTCGCCCTCCTCGTCCACTACCTGGTCGCGGGCGGCCACGCCAACGGCGACGGGCTCATCCTCTCCGGCTCGAAGCTCCTGCTCACGAACGTGCTGCTGTTCGCGGTGTGGTTCTGGGAGCTCGACCGGGGCGGGCCTGTGGTCAGGTTCAACAACCACGATGCGCTGCCGGACTTCCTGTTCCCCCAGATGGACGATCCCCAGTTCGCGCCCAAGGGGTGGCGGCCCGGCTTCCTCGACTACCTCTACACGTCGCTGACGAACGCGAACGCCTTCAGCCCCACCGACACGATGCCGCTGACGCACACCGCGAAGGTGATCATGGCCGTGGAGTCGGTCTCCTCGCTCGTCACGATCGGGCTCGTGCTGGCCCGGGCCGTGAACATCCTCGCGTCCTAGCGGCGGGTATTGCGCTCCGACTCCAGCTGTCGTGCGCGAACGACAGCGGCAGCCGCTAGTACGTCGCGCCGCTGCGGTACTGGCGCCAGGTCAGGTACATCGCGTACGCCGCGCCGCCGACGAGCGCGAACCACACGAGAGTCCCCGGGCCGGTGTCGAACAGGCGACTCGAAGCGGCCAGCGTCACGACGATCACACCGACCGACGCGTACAGCACGAGGCGCCAGGTGTCGCCGAGCCCGTAGATGTCGGTCCGGAACTGCAGGTACAGCCGGGCGAGGATCACGATGATCACGATCGTGAACGCGGCGCTGAGCAGCTGCGAGATGAGGTCCGCGCCCTTCCCGCCACCTGGCGCGAAGGCGACGATCGCCGCCAGCACGAGGATGATCGCGATGTTGCGGACCGTGGCCGTGCTCACGTCCCACAGGGTACGACGTCAGGCGCGCACGGGCTCCTGCACAGGGACGTCCACGTCGGCCGTCTCCGGCAGGACGCCGTCGGCCAGCTCCGGCGCGAAGCGGTACCCCACGCCGAAGTGCGTGTGGATGTAGCGCCAGCCGGGGGACGCCTTCTCGAGCTTCTGACGCAGCTTGCGCACGAACACGTCGACCGACCGGTCGCCGCGCGCCATCGCGTAGCCCCAGACGCGCTGGTAGATCTCCTCGCGCTCGAGCACGCGGCCCTCGGCGTCGGCGAGCAGCTGGATGAGCTCGAACTCGCGGCGCGTCAGGTCGACCGAGCGCTCGCCCACGAACGCCTGGAACTGGTCGGCGCGGACCTCGACCTCGCCGGCCGTGACGGGCGCCGATGCGGCCGGCGTCTCCGCGCGGCGCCGCCGGCGGACGACGGCCTCGACACGCGCGATGAGCTCCTCCGGGTGGCACGGCTTGGTCACCCAGTCGTCGGCGCCGAGCCGCAGGCCCCGGACGCGCTGCGCGACGGTCGAGCGCCCCGTGCAGACGACGACGCCCAACCCGGGCAGCGATGAGCAGACGCGCTCCAGGTAGTCCCAGCCCTGCGGGCCGAGGCTCGCCAGGTCGATCACGAAAGCCCCGAGGCGCATGGCCACGAGGTTGTCGACGGTGACCGGGCTGGACAGCACGCGGTACTCCCAGCTGAGGCGGTCCAGGCGCTTGCCGAGGACCTGCAGGAAGCCCGTGTCGCCGTCGACGAGGGCGATGCGAACGGGTCCGACGGTGGAGGCGGGCACTGCCCGATCGGCGTCGGCCGGAGCGGAGGGACGGTCCGTCATGGCGCCGCCGAGTCTAAGCCCATCGCTGCGGCCGTGTGGTGCGGGAAGAGGGTCGGTCACAGCTTGTTCACAAGCCGTGACCGGGTCGTTCACTTCGACCCTGGGACGTGCGACGAGTCGGAGAACTCGCGGAACAGCCCGCTCACGACGAACGCCACCTGCTCGCCGATGTCGACGGCGTTGTCGCCGACGCGCTCGTACGCGCGCGCGACCATCACCATCGTCATCGCCCACTCGCGTGTGTCGGGGTCGTCGCCGATGTCGATGGCCCGACGGAACACCTCGCGATTGGCCCGGTTGATCTCGCGGTCCTGGCGCACCAGATCCTCGGCCAGCGAGACGTCTCGCTGGGCGAACGCCCGCTTGCACTGCACGACCTCCGAGCGCGCCTGCCGGCCCATGCGCAGGATCGTCGCGAGCAGCTCAGCGTCGACCGGCGGCTCCCATCCGGTGATGGGGATGAGCTTCGCGACGTTCACGCATTGATCGCCCATGCGCTCGATGTGCTTGATCGTGTGCAGCAGCGCGGCGACGAGGCGCAGATCGCCGGCGACGGGCGCCTGGAGCGCCAGCAGGGACAGGATCCCCTGGTGCACCTCCAGGAAGCGGCCATCGAGGCGGTCGTCGTCGGCGACGACCATCTCGGCCAGCTCGACATCCTGGTGCTCGACGGCCTCCAGCGACCGATCGAGCTGCATCGTCACGAGGTCCAGCGCGCCTAGCGTCAGCTCCTCGAGGGAAGCGAGCTCGTCGCGGAAGCGCTGCCGCAATTCGTGCTGGGCCACTCCGCCCGCAGTACCCGGGTCCACCATGTCTCAGCCTTCCTTGCGCCGGTCCGGCTCAGCCGAACTTGCCGCTGACGTAGTCCTCCGTGCGGCTGTCGTCCGGAGTCGAGAAGATCTTGCCGGTCGGCGCGTGCTCCACGAGATCGCCGAGGAGGAAGAACGCGGTCGTGTCGGCGACGCGTGCCGCCTGCTGCATGTTGTGCGTGACGATGACGATCGTGTACTCGCGCTTGAGCTCCTCGATGAGCTCCTCGATCCTCAGCGTCGCGATCGGGTCCAGCGCCGAGCACGGCTCGTCCATGAGGATCACCTCGGGCTTCACCGCGATCGTCCGCGCGATGCACAGGCGCTGCTGCTGGCCGCCCGACAGGCCGATGCCCGGGGAGCCGAGGCGGTCCTTGACCTCCTCCCACAGGCCGGCGCCCTTCAGCGACTCCTCGACACGCTGCTTGGTGTCGACCCCCTTGATGCCCGCGAGCCGCAGGCCCGCCGCGACGTTGTCGTAGATCGACATCGTCGGAAACGGGTTGGGCTTCTGGAACACCATGCCGATCGCCCGGCGCACCGCGACGACGTCGACCTTGGAGTCGTAGATGTTGATGTCGTCGAGGAGGACCGTGCCCTCGGCGCGCGCGTTCGGGATCTCCTCGTGCATGCGGTTGAGGCACCGCAGCACGGTCGACTTGCCGCAGCCCGACGGGCCGATCATGGCCGTCACGCGGTTCGCCGCGTAGGTCAGCGTGATGTCACGCACCGCGTGGTTGTCGCCGTAGTACGCCTGCAGGCTGTCGACGCTCAGCGTCCGGCCGGTGGCCGGCGGCTGCTCGCCCTTCACCGCCCTCGCGGCGATCGCATCGGCCATCGCGGTCTCACTGGGCGCGTCGATGTCGCGGACCCCAGCCTCACTCGGTGGCGTCACGGACTGGGTCTCGGTGTCACGCGAGTTCATGAGAGCTTGCTCCTCCGCTGAGCGAGGCGGGCGATGGTCGTGAGAAGAAGGATGCCGACGACGAGCGTAAGGGCTGAGCCCCACGCGCGTGCGACGATCTGGTCGTTGGGTGCCTGCACGTCGTTGAAGATCTGGATCGGCAGCGAGTTCATCTGGTTGCTCAGCACGAACGACGTGCCCAGCAGCGAGAACGAGGTGAACAGCAGCGGCGCGGTCTCGCCGGCCGCGCGCGCGATCGCGAGCATCGAGCCTGTGATGAGCCCCGGCAGCGCCGTCGGCACCACGATGCTGAAGACGACCTTCCAGCGCGGCGCGCCGAGCGCGAGCGCCGACTCCCGCAACTGGTTGGGAACGAGGTTCAGGACGACCTCGCCCGAGCGCGTGACCACCGGGAGCATGAGCAACGCGAGCGCGATCGAGCCCTTCCAGGCCGCGAACGTCCCGCCGACCTTGGTCACCACGAGGACGATGTAGACGAACAGGCCGAAGACGACCGACGGCACGCCGGTCATGACGTCGACGAAGTACCGGACGACGTTCGCGAACTTGCTCGCCTTGCCGAACTCGACGAGGTAGAGGGCGACGCCGATGCCGAACGGGATCGCGATGATCGCGGCGAGCGCGACGATCTCGATCGTCCCGAGGATCGCTGACTTCACGCCGCCGATCGTGCAGGTCGTCTGGCCCGGGAAGCAGGTGCGCCCCGTCGGGTCGGTGGTGAAGAAGTCCCAGCTGAGGGCGCCGAGCCCCTTGCGCAGCAGCTCGTAGATGATGAGGACGAGCGGCACCAGCGCGATGAGCGTCAGCACCAGCAGGACGCCGCGCGCGAAGCGGTCTGCGGCGCGCCGCCGCGTCGAGGTGGGTACGAGGCCTGGCGTGATGGCGCTCATGCCATTCCCTTCGGGACCACGCGCTGCGCACGGCTGGCCCGATTGACGTAGTTGCGTGCCATCCCGTTCACGAAGAGCGTGAGCACGAACAGGACGAGACCGGCCGCGATGAGCGCGGCACGGTGGAGGGGGTCGGACGCCGCCTCGTTGAACTCGTTGGCGATGACGGCCGCGAGCGAGTAGCCCTGGGCGAAGATGTCCTTCGGCATGTTCGGCGAGTTGCCGATCACGAGCGTCACCGCGATCGTCTCCCCGATCGCCCGGCCGAGGCCCAGCATCGAGGCGCCGGCGACGCCGGCACGCGAGTACGGGAGGATCGCCATCTTGATCATCTCCCAGCGGGTCGCGCCCAGCGCGAGCGACGCCTCCTTGTGATCGGGCGGCACCGTGAGGATCACCTCACGCGAGATCGCGGAGACGATCGGGACGATCATGATCGCGAGGATCAGGCCGCCGATGAAGAGGTTGGGACCCGCCACGGGCGCGCCGACGAGCGGCAGGAACGAGAACGTGTCGCTCAGCCAGGTCTCGACGGGCCGCATCTTCGGGATGAGGACGTACACGCCCCACAGGCCGTAGACGACCGACGGCACCGCCGCCAGCAGCTCGACGAGCGAGGACAGCGGCTGACGCAACCGCTGCGGGCACAGCTCGGTCACGTAGACGGCGACCGCGACCGCCACCGGGACGCCGATCAGCAGCGCGATGGCCGACGTGATCAGCGTCCCGGTGAGCAGCGGCAGTGCGCCGTAGATGTTCTTGGCGACGTTCCAGTCGCTGCCGAACGTGAACCCGAAGTAGCCGAACTCGTCGAACGCCGGCTTCGCCTCGACGAACAGCCGGACGAAGAAGAAGGCGATCAGCAGCAGGATGAACGCTGCCATGCCCGACAGGACCCACCGCAGGAGTGGATCCAGCGATCGGCTGGCCGACGACCGCCCGAGCAGACTGCTCGGGCGGCCGGGGCCTGGCTTCAGGCTCGTCGTCGCCATCTCAGGAGATGGGCTTACCGTCGCACGTCAGGCCGGCCACCTTGGCCTTGGCCTTCTCGAGGACAGGGGCGGGCAGCGGGGCGTACTGGAGCTCCTTCGCGACCGCCTGACCGTCTCCCAGCGCGTAGTCCAGCCAGCCCTTCAGCGGCGGGGCCTTGTCCGCGGCCAGGCCGCCCTTGCAGACGTCCTCGTGGACGAGCATGAACGTGACGGCTGTGATCGGGTAGGTGGCGTCGCCCTCGGCGTTGATCGTGCTGAAGCGCAGATCCTCGGGCGGGCTGGCCCCCTCACCGGCGGCCGACGCGGCCTCCAGCGTCGGGGTCACGTACGTGCCGGCCTTGTTCTTGACGTCGGCGAACGTGAAGTTGTTCTGCAGCGCGTAGGCCTGCTCCACGTAGCCGATCGAGTTCTGGTTCTGCTTGATGCAGGCGGCGACGCCGTCGTTGCCCTTGGCGCCGGTGCCGACCGGCCACTTGACGCTCTTGTCGACGCCGGGGCCCTTCTCCCACGTGGGCGAGTAGTCGGCGAGGAACTGGGTGAAGTTCTTCGTCGTGCCCGACTCGTCGGAGCGGTGGCAGACCGTGATGGTCGCGTCAGGGAGCTTCAGGTCGGTGTTCTGCGACGCGATCGCTGGGTCGTTCCACTTGGTGACCTTGCCGAGGAAGATGTCGGCGGTGGTCTCGCCGTCGAGCTTCAGGCCCTTCTCGATGCCCTCGACGTTGTAGGAGATCGTGACCGCGCCGAGCACGGTGGGGATGTCCAGTGCCGGGCTGTTCTTGGACGCGGCCGCGAGCTCCTCGTCGCTGAGCGCGGCGTCCGTCGCGCCCCAGTCGACCGTGCCGGCGGTGAACTGCGCGACGCCGCCACCCGAGCCGATGCCCTGGTAGTTGACCGTGGTGCCGGCCTTCTCCTTGAAGCGCGCCGCCCACTCGGTGTAGACCGGCTGCGGGAACGTCGCCCCTGCGCCGTTCAGCGTGCCGCCGAGCTGCGCGTCCGAGCTACCGCTCGAGCCCGATGAGCCTGTGCTGCCTGAGCTGCTGCTGTCGTCACTCCCGCACGCCGCGACGCCCACTCCCAGGGCGCCGCAGAGGGCGAGGGCTGCAATGAGGCGCTGTGCCCTCATCCATTTCCTCCTCTTGGTTCTCTCATTCTCAGAAGCAGCTGAGACCCTCGCGGCGGATGTCCGGCGTGCTGTCACCGGCCTGTGACCGTGTCGTGAAAGTCGCGTGAAGGCTCCGGGTGCAGGCGGTAGCCGAAACCGACGTGCGTGTGGATGTAGCTCCACTCGGGCAGCGCCGACTCGAGCTTCACGCGCAGCTTGTGGACGTAGACGTCGACGGACCGGTCGCCGTGCCGCAGCGGCGCCCGCCAGACGAGCGCGAAGAGCTCCTCGCGCCGGACGATGCGGCCTGCGCGCGACGCGAGGGCGACCAGCAGCTCGAACTCGCGCACCGACAGCGACAGGACGCGGTCGCCGGCCTCCACGAGCCCTGATCCGCTCTGGATGCGCAGGTCTCCCACCACGAGGTCCGCCGCCATGTGCAGGGAGGTTGAACCGACGGAGCGCCTCCGCGGTTACCCCGGTGTGAACAGCATGTGATCAACCGGTGAACCCACCGTCCGACCGGGTCGCCCGATCGTACGGTGAGGCGCGATGGCTCTGCTCGCCCGTCGTCCGGACGGCCCGCTGCACGATCTCCTGGACGAGTCAGGCCAGGCCGTGCAGCGCGCAGCCGCGCTCCTGCGCGAGATCCTCGTCGACCCGCCCTCCAACGAGGAGCTCGCCCGCGAGCTCCTGCGCTGCGAGCAGGAGGCTGACCGGATCACCCACGACATCATCCACCGCCTCAACGGCGGCGGCCCGCGCGGCCCCAGGCGCCGCGCGCTCATCGACTCGGGCGACGGCCACCAGCTCGCGACGGCGCTGGACGACATCGTCGACCACGCCGAGGAGGCGGCCGACCAGCTGATCCTCTACCGCATCGAGGCGCCGATGGAGCAGGCGCTCGAGCTCGCCGACGTGCTCGTCGGCGCCGGTGAGCAGGTCGCCGGCGCGCTGAGGTGCCTGCGGACCGGCGTCGACCTCGCGCCGCGGCTGGTCGAGATCCACCGGCTCGAGAACGAGGGCGACCGCGTCAGCCGCGACGCGGTCGCATCGCTGTTCGAGGGCGGGATCGACCCGATGGTCGTCATCCGCTGGAAGGACATCTTCGATGCCCTCGAGGCTGCCGTGGACTCCTGCGAGAAGGTCGCCCACATCCTCGAGGGCATCGCCCTGCGACGGCGCTGATCCAGCTCAGTCGGCGCCCACGAGATCCGCGCCGGAGATGGCCGCGCGCTCGTTGGGCACGCAGTGCGTCATCACGAGCCCGGTCACGTCGCGCGGGCCGTTGGCGCCGAGGTTCGCGAGCCGGGCCTGCTCCTCGTCGTTGAGTCGCTGGGTGGCCAGCGGCGGCAGATGCTTGACGTCGTCCACCGATACGCCGACGCCCTCGCCGATCCGCAGGCCGAGCTCGTCCTCGATCATGAGCAGGTGCCACACCATCCGCTCCTGGATGGGGCGGTCGCACTGGGACAGCAGCGCCGTGAGGTTCGCGACGAGGTCGTCGCGCTCCCACTCCTCCGACAGGCGGAAGCGCTCGCCGGCCTGCTTGTAGTCGTTCGTCCGCGGAATGGGCGCGCGGGTGAGGCGCCCCTCGATGACCGGGCCCTGCTCGGTGTGGGCCGGGGCCTGGGCCTCCGCGAGCCCGCCGGTGATCGACGGCTCGTAGTTGACGCTCGGGTTCTCGCCGCCCCCGTCGACGTGGTAGGTCATCGCGCCGTCGCGCTGGTTCGTGTGCACCTCGGCGTTCTTGGCCGAGTTGACGGGGAGCTGCAGGTAGTTCGGGCCGACGCGGTGACGCTGCGTGTCCGAGTAGGAGAACGTGCGCCCCACGAGCATCTTGTCGTCGGAGAAGTCCAGGCCGTCGACGAGGACGCCCGTCCCGAACGCGATCTGCTCGCTCTCGGCGAAGAAGTTGCCCGGGGTCCGGTTCAGGACCATCCGACCGACGGGCCGCAGCGGGAACTGGCTCTCGGGCCAGGTCTTCGTGTCGTCGAGCGGGTCGAAGTCGAGCTCGGGGTGCTCGTCGTCGCTGATGATCTGGACGGCAGCTCCCACTCGGGGTGGTCGCCGCGCTCGATCGACTCGTAGAGGTCCTTGGTGTGGACGCCGAGCTCGGAGCCCTGGACGGCGGCGGCGTCGCCCTCGGTCCAGCTCGAGACGCCCTGCTTCGGGTGCCAGTGGTACTTGACGAGCACCGTGTCACCGGCGGCGTCGACCCACTTGTAGGTGTTGACGCCGAAGCCCTGCATGTGCCGGTAGCTGGAGGGGATCCCGCGCGGTCCGAAGACCATCATCACCATGTGCATCGACTCCGGCGACTGGCTGATGAAGTCGAAGACGCGGTTGGGGACCTGGCGCTCGAACGTGACCGGATCGGGCTTCTGGGAGTGGATGAAGTCGGGGAACTTGATCGCGTCGCGGATGAAGAAGACCGCGAGGTTGTTGCCGACCAGGTCCCAGTTGCCGTCCTCGGTGTAGAACTTCACCGCGAAGCCGCGGGGGTCCCGGACGGCCTCGGACGAGTCGCGCCCGCCCGCCACGGTCGAGAAGCGCAGGGCGACCTCGGTGCGCTTGCCCTTCTCCTGGAAGAGCTTGGCGCGGGTGTACTTCGAGATCGGCTCGTCGCCGACGGCGCCGTAGGCCTCGAAGTAGCCGAAGGCGGTGGCGCCGCGAGCGTGCACGACGCGCTCCGGGACGCGCTCGCGGTCGAAGTGCGCGAGCTTCTCCATGAACTGGTAGTTCTCGAGCGTCGCGGGACCGCGCTCTCCGATCGTCCGCTGGTTCTGGTTGTCGTGGATCGGATGGCCCTGCCGGTTGGTCAGGACCCTGCGGTCGTCGTCAGCCATGGGCGTGTTCCCTCTCTGTCGTGGTCGGTCGGTTCTGGCAGTCGGGGCACAGCCCCCAGAAGACGACCTCCGCCTCGTCGATCACGAAGCCCTGCGCGTCGCTGGGGTCGATGCATGCCGGCCGGCCGACCGCGCAGTCGACGTCGGCGGCCGCGCCACACGAGCGGCACACGAGGTGGTGGTGGTTGTCGCCGACCCGCGCCTCGAACCGCGCGGGCTGCCCGGCGGGCTCGATGCGGCGCGCGAGGCCGGTGCGGTGGAGGGCTTCGCAGACGTCGTAGGCGGCCTGCGTCGAGATGCTGACCCCGCCGGCCCGGACCCGCGCGATCACCTGGTCGATGCGCGGATGGTCGGTCGCGTCGATGAGGACACGCAGCACCGCCACGCGCGCCGCCGTCACACGCAGTCCGACGGCACGCAGCTGCTGCTCGATGGCGGCGGTCGTCATCCGCGCGGACCCTACAACGATCTGGAATCGTTCAAGAAAAGGAGTCCTTCCAGAATCGTGTCGGGCCCGCGCAGCCGCGCGGCGGCGCACGCGGCCGGTCATGCCGGCCTCCGCAGGCTCGTCGTGGACGCGCGAGCCGACGTCGGGCATGCGCGGACTCAGGGTGTGAGATCGGGGTCTGCGACCGATGTCACGCGGCGTGTCGGAGCGCATGCTGGTCCGATGCCACGGTTCCTCATCCAGCACCAGCACGCGCCCCAGGAGTGCGGCGTCGTGTTCGCCTCCTTCCGGGGGCATGAGAGCCCGCTGCGCCACCGCGTGACGCTCGCGTCGTGCGCGTTCGGAGGGCACTCGATCTGGTGGTCGGTCGAGGCTGCCGGCGAGACCGACGCGCTCGGACTGCTTCCGTTCTACGTCGCCGAGCGCCCGACCGCGATCCGCGTGGCCGAGGTCGCCATCCCCTGAGTCCGGATGACTACGCGGCCGACGCCAGCTCGTCGTACGTCACGGCCGTGCGGCGGCGCGCGCGGCGCAGCACCCGCTCGAGCGCGAGCATGTGTCGCGTGTTCTCCAGGTCGGCCGGGCGCAGGTCGATGCGCAGCAGCGGCCCGCCCAGCAGGGCGCCGGCGCGCAGCGCGAGCGGCGACATGCGCAGCGCCGGGGCGAGCGGATCGCGGCCGGCGGCACGGTGCAGCCGCATCAGGTCCGCCCACCAGGCGTAGCGCTCGCGGACCGTCGCCCGCAGGGCGGGCGTGTACGCGTAGCGGGGGGCGACGAAGCCGTTCGGCTCGACGCCGGCCAGCTTCAGCAGCCGCCGTCCGGAGTCGACGGCACGCCGCGCCTCCTCCTCCCCGAGCCCCGCGAATTCCGGGCCGCGGCACGTCAGGCCGTGTTGGGCGATCGCGTCCCCGCGGTCGGCGCGGTCCAGCAGCCACTCGACGAGCTCGGGGCTGGACGTCGCGAAGGGGTGCAGGTCGGGCGCCGGCACGACGAGCAGGGTGACCCGGTCGATGCCGTGGTCGTCGAGCCAGTCGCGGATCAGCGCCGCGCGTGCGAACGTCGCCGGCTCCACGTCGTGGATCGCGACGGCGACCGCGTCGCGCGCATCACGCCGCATGGCGCGCCCCGGTCACGCGCGTCGGCTCCAGCGCGCTGCGGTAGCCGTCGGCGAGCCGGCCGAGCGCCCGCTCCCAGGTCCTGTCGGTGACCGCGGCCAGCCCGCCCTGCGCCAGGCGCTCGCGGGTCCGCTGGTCGGCGGCCAGCTCTGCGACCGCCGCCCCGAGCGCGTCCGGATCGGAGGGGCGCAGGAGGCCCGTGGCGCCATCGCGCACGAGCGTCACCGGACCACCCTCGTCGACCGCGATCACCGGCAGCCCGCTGGCCTGCGCCTCGAGGACGACCTGGCCGAACGTGTCGGTGCGGCTCGGGAAGAGGAAGATGTCGGCGCTGGCGTAGGCGCGGGCGAGGTCGTCGCCCTCGAGCCAGCCGAGGAACGTCGCGTGCTCCCCCAGGCGCTGGCGCAGCGCGCCCTCCTCGGGGCCGCCGCCGGCGAGCGCGAGATGCAGGCGCGGGTCCAGTGCGCGGGCGGCGAGGAACGCGTCGGCGAGGAGGTCGACGCCCTTCTCCCGCGTGAGCCGGCCCGCGTAGAGGACCGTGCGCTCGCCCGGGAGCAGGCCGGGCACCCGGTGGCGCTGCCCGAACCGCGCGGCATCCACGCCGCGGTCCCAGCGGCCGATCCGCTCGTCCTCGACGCCGAGGGCGCGCAGCGTCGAGTCGGCTGCGGGGCTGGGAGACAGCACGTGGTCGGCGGCGCCGTAGAACACCGCGAGGGCCATCGCGGCCGCGGCCTCGACCTGCGGGTCGCCGGTGCGCATCCGGGCGTAGACGGCGAGCTCGGTGTGGAAGCTCGCGACGACCGGGACCTCCATGATCCGCGCGAGGACGGCGGCCATGGCGCCCGCCGGACCCGGCGACGTGAGATGCACGACGTCGTAGCGCCCGTCGGAGAGCGCCTCGACGACCGCCGGCAGCGACGGGACGCCGATCACGAGCCCCGGATAGGACGGGACCTCGACCTCGGTCACCGCGCTGAGCCGACGGTCCACGTCGGCATCCGTGCCGATCACCTCGACGTCCCATCCGGGGACGCCGCGCGCGCGCAGCTCGTCGATCGTGCGCGTCACGCCGTGCACCCCGCCGAGCCCGTCGGCCACGAGGGCGACGCGGGGGTCGCCCTCGCGGGGGGTCAGTCGCGCCTTCTCGCGCCCGAGGAAGGCGGCCGCCGGCGCGTAGGGGATCGCGGGGACGCAGGCCTCGAACACCGCGGCGGCCGCGGCGGGCAGCGAGGCGACGCCGTCGCCCGCGCGCCCGACCGCGTCGGCGACGGCCTGGCGCAGCGCACGCTCGTGGCAGCGCCGGGCCCTGCGGCCCAGCGCTGCGTGGTGGAAGTCGTCGGCCTGCAGGATCTCCAGCAGCTCGTGCTCGCGGATGCCGTCGAGCTCGACGGAGCGCAGCCATGCCCGCAGCAGTGCGCGGGCGTCGTCGGGGCCGAGATCGCCGCGAACCGCGCCGCCGCGGTTGTCGCCCTCGCGCACGACCCGCTCGACCATGCGCAGGACCGCCATCGGGTCGGGACCGGCGCCGGCGTCGTCGCCGCGGCCCAGGGCGCGGATCGCAAGCGCCATCGCCGCGTGCGTCCAGCGTGCGGCGCTCCCCTGCTCGCCGCGCGCGGTCGCCTGGCCGTCGCGGATCATGCCCAGGAACGTCTCGGCGTCCGCTGCCCGCGGGGTCTCGGTGTACGTCCGGCCGACGTCGACGCCGGCGTGGTCATCGGTCCCGCCGATGCCGATGCCCCCGTGCGTGTCGATGTAGACCGCGGCGGGCGCGTTGAGCTCGGGGGCGCGCGACCCGTTGCGCGTCTCCCAGACGCCGAAGAGCTGGGCGAGACGGCGGCGGTGGCGCGGGGTGAGGGGCGCAGTCACCGCGTAGAACGGGTGAGCGAGCGCGCAGGCGATCTCGTGCTCGTGCAGGTACTCGGCGACCGCCTCCACGTCACCGGCCCGGTTCTGCAGGCGATCGTGGTCCTCGGGCGTGATGCCGAGGCAGAGGACGTGGACGGCTTGCGGCTCGCCGCGGAACCAGGCGGTCAGCTCCTCGGAGACGAAGGCGTCGTCGTGGCGTTCGGCGAGGAGCAGCGCACCGGCGATCGTGTCGTGATCGGTGAGGGTGACGAAGTCCATCCCCCTCCGCTTGGCCAGCTCGTAGGCCTCCTCGGGCGGAGTGGCACACTCCGGGAGGCCGAGGGCGCGCTGGACACCGAGCCGCGACTCCTGCGACGCCTCCGAATGGACGTGGAGGTCCGCACGACTGATGCTGCTGCGATCGTCCATGGCGTCGAAGAATGCGCTGCAACGAGGCCAGTTCTGTGACCGTGTGGCAACCAGGGTGTGACCTGGTCGTGAAGGAGGACGAGATGGACTACGAGACGTATCTGGCGTCGTTCAACAGCGTGGAGGACAAGGCGACGCTCCTGGAGCACTACGCGCCCGACGTGCGGATCGAGGGCGCGAACGGCCTGACGTCGCTCGACGACTTCCTCGACCAGCTGCGCAACGTGCGCGAGGGCGTCCGCGTCACGGCCGTGCCGATCTCCGTGCTCGGCGACGAGAACAGCATCCTGGCCGAGCTGGACATCACCTACGCCGCCGAGCGCGACCGCCCCGACCACCCGATCGCGCCGCTGCGCGCCGGGGAGTCGGTCACGATGCGCTTCTTCTCCAGCTACGACCTCGAGGACGGGAAGATCGTGCGGTTCTCGCGGGCGTTCTGGCGCACTCAGGCGCGCAGCTTGTAGCCCGTCGTGAACATCCGCAGGTTCACCGCGAACAGCGCGGTCGCCGCGGCCGTCAGCAGCACGAGGGACACCGCGATGTTCTGCTCGTGGTAGCCCAGGAACCCGTACCGGACCAGGCCGATCATGTAGTAGACGGGGTTGAAGTGGGTCAGGGTCTGGAACGGCTCGGGCAGCAGCGTCGCCGAGTAGAAGACCCCGCCGAGGAAGATCAGCGGCTGCAGCACGAAGGTCTGCGCGAACGACACGTCGTCGAACTGCTCGGCACGGACGCCGACCAGGACCCCCAGCTGGGCGAAGAAGAACCCGACGAGGAACAACGCCGGGAAGAGGACGAGCACGTGCTCGACGGGCAGGTCGACGAGGATCGACGCTGCGACGAAGGTCAGCAGCGCCACGAGCATCCCGCGCAGGAACCCGCCCAGCGAGAACGCCAGCAGCAGCTCCAGCGGCGACGCCGGCGAGGACAGCTGGTCGTCGATCGACTTCTGGAACTTCTGCTGGAGGATCGACGACGCGTTGTTGGAGAAGCTGTTGATCGCCCAGGCCATCATGATCAGCCCGGGGATGATGAAGACGACGTAGTCGAACCCGTGCAGCGTCGAGATGCGCGATCCGAGGGCCGCGCCGAACACGGAGATGTAGAGGAAGGTCTCCAGCAGCGGCGCGCCGACGGTCTGGCGCTTGATCTTCATGAAGCGACTGACCTCGCGCCGCACCAGCGTGAAGAAGCGGATCTGCGCGGTCGTCACTCCGAGACCGTCCCGCGCGAGAGCTCCTTGCGCCCCACGAGCTCGAGGTAGGCGTCCTCCAGGCCCGACACGCCGTAGTGCTCCGCGAGCGCCTCGCTCGTGCCCTCGGCGACGATCTGGCCGTCGGCGATGAACGCGATCCTGTCGCAGAGCTGCTCGGCCTCCTCCAGGTAGTGCGTGGTGAGGAGGATCGTCGTCCCCTCCGACCGCACCCGCTGGACGTAGTGCCACAGCTCCAGGCGCAGCTCGACGTCGACCCCTGCGGTCGGCTCGTCGAGGATGAGCAGTCGCGGCCGGTGCATCAGGGCGCGCGCGAGGACGAGCCGGCGCTTCATGCCGCCCGAGAGCGTTCGCGTGCGCTCGTCGCGCTTCTCGGTCAGCGAGAAGGTCTCCAGCAGCTCGGTCACGCGGTCGCGCCGGTCGCGGCGCGACATCCCGAAGTAGCCGCCGTGGTAGTCCAGGCTCTCCTCCACGGTGAGGAACCAGTCCAGGTTGAGGTCCTGCGGCGCGAGCCCGACCGCGGCGCGTGCGTCGCCCGCCCGGTGGATCGCGTCGTGACCGAAGACCTCGATGGAGCCCGACGTGGGCACCGCCAGGCCCGTCGTGCAGTGGATGAGCGTCGACTTCCCGGCGCCGTTGGGCCCCAGGAGGCCGAACAGCTCACCGGCGGCGACGTCCAGCGAGACGCCCCGGAGGGCCTGCGTGCCCGTCGGGTAGCGCTTGACCAGGTCGCGGATTCTCAGCGCCGTCGCGTCCGCCGGGGAGGCGGGTGACCCTGCGGACGGCGCCGTGACTTCGAATGGCATCCCTCCAATATGCAGGTTCGAGTGCACTCGAAGTCAATCTGATGGGATACAACGTGCCCGTGGCCCACGTCTACGTCACCGGACACCGCAATCCCGACCTGGACTCGATCGGCTCGGCGATCGGGCTGGCCGAGCTCATGGGACGCCTGCACCCGGACGACACCTACACCCCGGTGCGCCTGGGCGATCCCAACCGCCAGACGGAGTGGGCGCTCAAGCGCAGCGGCGCGAAGCTCCCCGCGTTCCTGCCCCACATCCGGCTGCGCGTCTCGGACGTCATGAAGGACCTCGAGGTCGTCGCCAACCGCTCCGATCCCGTGCGCAAGGTCGGCCGCGAGATGGCCGAGCACGGCATGGATCTCATGCCCGTCGTCGACGACGCGGGCAAGCTCACCGGGATGGTGACCGAGCGCGACCTCGCGCGCCTGTACGTGCGGGAGTCCCGCAGCGTGCCGACGTTCGCCGAGGCGCCGGCACGGGTGGAGACGATCGTGGAGGTCCTGCTCGGCGAGCTGCTGACCGGTGATCCCGACCGCCTCATCACCGGCCGGCTATGGGTCATCTCCATGGACGTGGAGACGATGGGCCGCAACATCGAGGCGGGCGACATCGTCGTCGTGGGCGACCGCGCCGATGCGCAGCTGCAGGCGATCGAGCTGGGCTGCGCGGCGATGGTGACCAGCAACGGCATCCGGCCCGATCCGGACGCACTCGCGCTCGCGCAGGAGCGCGGCACGATCATCATCGTCTCCCCCTCGGACTCCTATGTCACGAGCCGCATGATCCGCCTGTCGGAGCCGTGCTCGGTCGTCGTGAGCAGCGACCCCCTCACCGTCGCGCCCGACGACGTCCTCGGCGAGGTCAGCGCGCAGGTGCTCGACGTCGACTACCGCGCGGCCATCGCCGTCGACGAGCAGGGCGTCCCGATCGCCCTCGTCACGCGCGGCGAGCTCGTGCGCCCGCGACCGCGGCGCGTCCTGCTCGTCGACCACGCCGAGCAGGCGCAGAGCGTGCCGGGCATCGAGGAGGCCGAGATCGTCGAGATCCTCGACCACCACCACATCGGCTCGATCGAGACCCGCGTGCCGGTCCGCGCGACGTTCGACCCCGTCGGCTCCACCGCGACGCTCGTCGTCGAGCGCTTCCGCGCCGAGGGCCGCGAGCCGCGAGCCGCGACCGCGGAGATGCTCCTCGCGGCGATCCTCTCCGACACGGTCATCCTCTCCTCCCCCACGACGACCGACCGCGACCGCCGCGTCGTGAGCTACCTCGAGGAGCTGCTGCAGCTCGACGCGCGCGAGTTCGGCATGGAGATGTTCGAGTTCTCCAGCGACGTCTCCGATCTGTCGGGCGAGGAGATCGTCACGCGCGACGCCAAGGAGTACGAGGTCGGCGGCCGCACCGTGTCGATCGCGCAGGTGGAGACCGTCGGCAAGACCCTCGCCGAGCGCGAGAACGAGCTGCGCGACGCGCTTGAGGACGCCCGGCGCACCGAGGGCCACGACCTCGCGGCGCTCATGGTCACCGACATCGTCAGCCGCGGCACGCGGCTGCTCGTCGCAGGCGACCCCGGACCGCTGGCCCGCGTCCTGGGCGTCGACCCCGACGGCGGCACCTTCGACCTGCCCGGCGTCATGAGCCGCAAGAAGCAGGTCGCGCCGCGGATCATGGCCGCGCTGAGCTAGACAGACGAAAGGCCCGCTCGGATGAGCGGGCCTTCGGTCATCTATCCCCTTGATGTGGCTGGCCGCCTCGTCAGGGGAAGAGGTGGCGCACGCGGCGCAGGAGGGTGCGGGTCATGTCCAGGACGGCGAGGAGGGTCAGTGCGGTGAGGACCTTCCAGCCGATGTCCAGCGGAGCGCTGAGGACGTGGTTCAGAGTGTCTCGCATGGCTACACGACCTCCCCGACTGCGATCTGCGTCTGGCCGGAGGGCAGACCCTCGGCCTTGTACTGGCGGGCCCAGCCGTCGCGGCGGATGCCGGCGATGACCGTCATCCAGGATGTGAACCAGGCGAGCAGGCGGAACATGCAGTAGATCTCGACGAGCACCAGCGTGCCCGCCATGACGAGATCAGCGCGGCTCCGACCAGGGATCTTGCGAGCGTGCTTGAGGTTGAGCAGGATCGCGAGGATCGGCGGGACGATCCAGATCCAGTTCCAGGCGAAGGCGCCGACCGCGATCGAGGCGGTGAGCAGGACGATGAACAGCGCGCGGGTCAGCGCGTTGAGCGCGCTCTTGAGCTGGATCCGCCAGGGATAGATCGTCGCGGACCCGAGCTTGGAGCCCAGCAGCAGCCGGATCATGCCCTCGTCCCACTTGCGGCGCTGGGCCCAGAGGGACTTCAGCGTGTACATCGGGCCGGCGTAGGCACGGGCGGTCGCCGACACCTTGCAGTCCCAGCCGCGCGAGTTGAGCGCCCAGGTGAGCTCCATGTCCTCGACCTGCGCCTCCGGATCCCAGGGGGAGTGACGGCGCTCGCCGTCGACGACCTCCTGGAGGGCCTTGACGCGGAACAGCGTGGCCTGCCCGCCGAGCACGTACGTGTTGCGGCGGCGGTGGAGGATGTCCAGGGTCCAGGAGGAGAACTCCATCCGCTGCAGGCGGATGAGCAGGCGGGCGAACTTCGTCTGCCCGAGCTCGGGATCGAAGGTGTAGCGGGCCATGATGCCGCCGGCCTTCGGGTTCTCCATGAGCTCCTGCTCGAGGTCCTCGAGGGAGTTGGGCGAGAGGACGGTGTCCGCGTCGACGCCGAGCATGTAGTCGAACCCTTGCGACACGTGCTGCTGCCATCCGAGGGTCAGCGCCCCGACCTTGCGATGCTTGTTGCCGACGGTCTCGATGACCGTCACGCGCCGGCCGAAGGACCGGGCGATCTCGACGGTGCGGTCGGTGCAGTTGTCGGCGACGATCACGATCCGGTCGGGACGGCGCGACTGCTTGAGCAGCGCCGTGATCGTCCGGGCGATCGTGTCCTCCTCGTTGTGCGCCGGGACGACGACGCAGACGGAGCCGGTCGCGGTCCGGGGCTGCTTGTTGCGCATGCGGAAGAGCGCAAGCGAGGCGTCCTGGTAGAGCCGCGCGACCCGCCGGGCGACGCGGGAGGCGGGCGGTGCCTGCGGCACCGGCGGTCGGTAGGCGACGACGTCTTGGCTCGCCGTCTTGGCGAAGCGGGTGAGTCGGTCGTCATCCTCGTCGAACCAGGTGATGTCCTGGTCGGGAGTCGTGGTGTCTGTCGAAGCGGCCATGACGAGCATGCTCCGCTTTGTCAGGGACCCGCACATGCGCACAACACACCACAATCCGTTGCCAGAACTGGCAAGGTCTCGCAACAGGTCCCGCACCATCCGCGGCGCCAGGCCGCGGCACACCGGAAGACGCTAGGAAACGCCGAGGATCGTGTAGCGGCGCTCGCCGCGCGGGGTCTGCACGGCGACGTCGTCGCCCTCCCGGTGTCCGGTGAGCGCCTGCGCCACCGGGGACTCCACCGAGAGGCGCCCGGCAGAGAGATCAGCCTCGGTCGCGCCGACGAGGCGCCACGTCAGCTCCTTGCCCGACTGCTCGTCGCGCACGCGGACCTCGCTGCCGAAGCCGATCGCGCCACCGGTGGCCGGCCCGTCCACGACGTTCGCGGCCCGCAGGCGCTGGTTCAGGCGCAGGATGCGAGTCTCGAGGAACGACTGGTCGTTCTTGGCCGAGTGGTACTCGGCGTTCTCCTTGAGATCGCCCCACTCGCGCGCGGTCCGGATGCGGTCGGCGATGGCAGGTCGCTCGACCTCCTCGAGACGCTGGATCTCGGCCTTCAGGGCCTCGAGGCCCTCAGGGCTGATCTGGTTGTCGTCGGACATCCCCGTGCACGGTAGGGGGATCCGGCTCAGCCGACGCGAACGTCGCTGGCCGCGCCGGTCCCGGACACGCAGAAGCCGGTGGCGCTCATGGGCGCCTTCGCCCACGCGGGCAGGCGCACGCGCACGCGGCCCTCCGCACCGGAGAAGTCGCCGTTCCAGCTCTGCGTGATGCGCGTCCCGGCGGCCAGTGTGAACCCGATCGTCGCTGCCGAGAGGTCCGCGCCGTCGGACCCGGTGATCTCCAGATGCCCGCACCACCCCGCATCCCAGCGCGATTCGACGACGACGGTCGCCTTCAGCCCATTCTGACCCTCAGGTCGAGGCTTAGGCTTGGGCGCGGAGACCGGCTTCGCGACTCGCTTTGACGGCGCCACGCCGCCCGCGGCGCGGAACGCGATGCGCTGACGGCGGATCGTGCGCTGCAGCAGCGTGAGCTTGCCGGAGACGACGGTGTTCCAGTCGTCGGACAGCACGCCGCCGGTGTCACCCGAGTCGGGGTTCAGCGCCCAGTACGTCCAGGAGATACCGCTGCGCGCGAGATAGTCGAGGAACTGACGCTGCCAGCGACCCTCGTCGCTGGAGAGGTCGGTCTTGCGCCCGCCGAACTCGCCGATGAGCAGCGGCGCGATGCCGTCCTCGGCGATGAAGCCCCAGCCGTCGTGCCAGCGGCGCCGGAGCTGCTTCGCGGTGTCGGGCTTGCCGAACCACGGCTGCGGGAAGACGCCGGGACCGTACTCGTGGGGCGAGTACACGAGGCGGTTGGCGCGCCGGAGGCGCACCGGGTCGCGGCGAACGCCCTCCAGGTTGCCGCCCCACCAGTGCGTTGAGAGCTTGCCGCCGGCGACAGGCTTCTCGATGCCCTCGACCACGATGAGCCAGTCCGGCGCGAGGGCGGTGACGGCGTTGCCCGCGCGGGTCGCGGCGCGGCGCCAGTCGGTCGGTCCCCCGGTGCCCCACGTCGCGTCGCCATGCGGCTCGTTCTTGAGGTCGGCGCCGATGACGTTGGACCGGTCGCGGTAGCGGCGGGCGAGCGCCTGCCATTTGGCGACCCAGGCGTCCTCGTCGTAGCCGGCCTGCCCGTACCAGAGGCCGTAGGAGTAGCCGTCGTCGGCAAGCGAGTGGTTCTCCAGCAGCACCATCAGCCCCGCGTGCGCCGCGGCGTCGACGACGACGTCCATGGCCTGCTGGGGCGTCTTGCCCTGCAGGGCGGCGTTCTTGCCGCCGGAGAAGTCCGGGCCCGTGACCGGCGCGGAGGAGTCCAGCGCCTGCAGCGAGAACGGCAGCCGGATGGTGTTGAAGCCCATGCCGCGGATCTGGCGCATGACGTCGTCGAGGTCGCGCGACCAGAGCCCGTGCACGACGTGGGCGCTCGTCTCGAAGCCGAACCAGTTGACGCCCTGGATCACGACGGTGCGCCCGTCGCGGTCCACCATCTTCGCGCCGGACGTGCGCAGGGGCGGCTTGATCACGGCCGCGTGCGCCGTCGAAACGCTGCCCGCGCACAGGGCGGCGCAGGCCAGGACGACGAGCGTAGCGCGGCGCGGCATCCCATACACCTTATTGCAGTCCGTTGGCCTCCGGCCAGATCCCCTGCCTGCCCGGGGACAGTATCCCGCGCGGGTCCGGCGCGTCCTTCAGGCGCTCGTCGGACCGCCACTGGGCATCGTCGGGGGAGCGGGTGCCCGTGAGGCAGCGACCGTGGTCCAGGATGCTGCCGATCACGCTCGCCGAATCCGACATGGAGATCCGCAGCGGCAGCCAGAGGCTCAGCGCAGGAGCGCGGGATCGACCTCGTCGACCTGACTGATCACGTCGGCCGGCAGCCCGGCACGATCGGCGGCGGCGAGGATGGCGTCGGGCGACGAGGCCTCGTACAGGCAGTAGGAGCGCAGCTTGTCGGCCGTCAGGAACGACACGACCCACCGGACGTCCTCATCCGCGTTGATCGCGTCGACCTCCCGGACGACGTTGCTGTCGACCTCGAGCTGCTCCGCGTAGCGACGTTCGATCATGAACAGCGGCATCGCACAATCGTACGCGTACTCACCGCGCGACGAGCTGATGTCTGTAGGCATACGCGGCGGCCTCGGTGCGATTCGCGCAGCCCGTCTTGAAGAGGATGCTGCGGACGTGGTTGGCGGCGGTGTGCTGGCTGATCTGCAGCGACTCGCCGATCTCGCGGTTCGACCGCCCGCTCGCGACGAGGCGCAGCACCTGAACTTCGCGCGCGGACAGGGAGTCGGGCAGCTCCGCGACGGCGGCGCCTTCGCGCTCCGCGCGTCCGGCGAGCGCGTGCAGCCCGAACTGCCGCGCCGCGACGAGCGCCTGCGCCAGCAGCTGGTCGGCACGTGCCAGATCGGCAGCTGTCCCCCGCCTGCGCAACGCGCAGGCGTACTCGTAGCGGGTGTGCGCGAGCCACGTGGGTGAGCGCATGCGGCCGTTGAGCTCGAGGGCCGCCTCGAAGTGCTCCTCGGCGGTGCGCAGGTCCCCGACCATCGCGGCCAGCACGCCGAGGTGGCGATCCGCCGCCCCGTAGCACGCGATCGCCTGGCCGATGACGATGTTCGTCCCAGCCAGCTCGAGCAGCTCGCCGTACAGCAGCTCTGCGACCGCCGCATCGCCCACAAGGGCGCAGGTGTCCGCCAGGTAGACGAGTCCAGCCAGGCGCAGGCCGCCGCGAGGGACGCCCGCGAGGTCGTCGGCCGACAGCCGCTGCAGCTCGGACGCCGCCTCGTCGCGCATCCCCAACTCGGCGAGGAGGAGGGCGAGCGCGGGCCCCCAGGCTCCATGGTCGCCGCCGTCGGCGACCACGCGGCGGATGAGCGGCGCGAGCACGCCGAGGCGGCCCAGCTCTCGCTGGAGCGTGAAGCGCTGGATGCCATGGATGGCCGACGCGTCCTCGTCGAACTGGCGGCTGAGGTCGAACGCCTCCGTCGCCGACGCGCGTGCGTCGGCGAGCCTCCCGTCGCAGACTGCGAGCGTCGATCCCATGTAGGCGACGATGTGCAGGTAGAAGGGCTGCCCGGAGTGCTCGGCCTCGCGTCCGAACGCCGGGAGCTCGCGGCGCATGGCGTCCGTGTCGAACGCCTCCAGCAACAGACTGAGCCGGAAGCTGTTGGCCTCGTGTCGGTAGTCGACGTCCCCGGTCGTGCCGAACAGGTCGATCGCCTCGTCGAGCGAGGCGAGCACAGTCGACGGATCCCGCGCGCCGCGCGTCCAGACGGCGTGCATCAGCGTGACGCCGAGGCTACGCGGATCCGCCACATCTCGCGCCATGTCGACCGCCCGCTGCCAGAGCTCGGCAGCGGCGCGATGGTCCCCCCGGTAGGCGCGGGCCCGGCTCAGCGCGGCGAGCAGGCGCACCCGCAGTGGCCCGTCGCCCTCGCTGACGAGCGCGTTGGCCTCCTCCAGCAGCGCGAGCGAGCGGGCGTCGGAGATCCCTGGCCGCCAGCACGCGTTCTCGAAGCCGATCGCGGCCGCCGCGAGCACGTCGCCGTCCCCGAGCTCCCGCGCCACCGCGGCTGCCGCCGCGTAGCTCTCGAGCGCCTCGGGGGCGTTCGCGGACCGATGACAGGCGTCGCCGAGCACCAGCAGCGCCTGCGCTCGGCGCAGTGGATCGTCGATCCCGAGCTCGAGCGCGTCGCGGAGTCGGCGCGCGGCCTCTTCGTAGGCGAACGAGCGCATCGCCAGCTCAGCGGCGCGCAGGCCGTAATGCACCGCGCGCTCGCGACCGCCCAGGTCGGCTGCGGCCGCGAAGTGCAGGGCGAGGTCGTTCACCGCGCGCTCCGCCTGCACTCCGTGGGCCTGCTCCAGCGCAGTCGCGACGCGGAGGTGCAGCGCGGCCCGGCGCGGCGCAGGGAGTCCGTCGGCGACCGCGCGGCGAAGGAGCTCGTGCCGGAAGCCGTAGGCGATCCGGGTCCCCGGCAGCTCGACGAGCATGCGGGTGCTGGCCGCCTCGTCGAGTGCGCGCAGCAGGCTCCCGTCGTCACTGGACAGCGCCGCGCGCAACACCGGCAGCTCGATCCCCCGCGGTCCCATGGCGACGAGCTCCAGCACGTCGCGCGTGGTATCCGCCATCCGTGCGAGTCGCTGGTCGATGACCTCACGGACGCCCTGCGGGATCCCGATCGCCTCCAGGGTCGGCGTGCTCGCGGCGGGCTGCTCGAGCAGACCCGCGTCGGCCAGGTGCTGGCCGAGTTCAGCGACGAGGAAGGCGTTCCCGTCGGTCAGATCGGCCAGGGCCCCGGCCAGCGCGTGCGCCGCGGACGCGCTCACGCCCGGGGCCAGACCTGCCAGGAGCTCCTCGATCTCGTCCGTCGTGAGACCGCCGAGCTGGACACGGGTGACGCCGTCCTGACGGCGCAGCTCTGCAAGAGCGTCGGCGAGGTCGGGCGAGGCGTCGGCATCCACGTTGCGCGCGGTCGCAAGGACGAGCAGCCGCGCGTCCGCCGTCGCGCGGGCCAGGTGCCCGAGCAGGTGCAGCGTCGGCGCCTCGGCCCAGTGGATGTCGTCGAGCACGAGTACGACCGGACGCGAGCGTGCGGCTGCGCAGAGCGCATCCGCGATCGCGCCGTGCAGGCGGAAGCGGCCCCCGCTGTGCTGCGGACCCTCCTCCGGGGGCGGGCGCACAGGGTCCGACAGCTCGGGCATGAGCGCGAGGAGCTCGGCCCCGCGAGGGCCGCCGACGACCTCGGCCAACGCCGCGGGGTCGTGCTCGGCGAGCTGCTCGAGCGTCTCGACGATCGGCTGGTAGGGCAACGACAGCGACGAGTCGCACGCGCCGTAGAGGACGATGGCGCCCGTCGCAATCGCGTGCTCGGCGACCTGGCGAGCCAGCCGGGTCTTCCCCGAGCCGGGCTCCCCCTGGACGATCGCGACACGCCGGCCGTCGCGAGCGGCCTCCGCGCCGAGCTGAGCGAGCGCAGCGATCTCGGCCGTCCGACCGACGAAGGGCAGCGACGGCGGGAGCCGCAGAAGACCCGGAAGCGGGGAGTCCCTTGCTGGCATGCAGGTCCCCCCAACCATAGTCAGACCTGATCACCGCGGGCGGCAGCCCGTCGCGGCTGCCACGGGCGCAAAGTGGGTCAGGACCCGTCATGACGGGTCCGGTCGGCGGACATAGGTTCGTCGTCATCCCCGGACAAGGAGCAAGTGCGATGGCATCTGTGATCTCCAGCGACATCCGCGACGTCGTCTCCGCCGAGCTCGCCGGCAGCTTCCGCGGCCGGCTCATCGGTCCCGGCGACGCGGACTACGACGAGGCGCGCGCGGTCTACAACGCGATGATCGACCGCCGTCCCGGGCTCATCGCGCGATGCAGCGACGTCGCCGACGTCATCGCGGCGGTCCGCACGGCCGAGCGCAGCGACCTGCTCGTGTCGATCCGGGGCGGCGGCCACAACGCCGGCGGGCTCGGCGTCTGCGACGACGGCCTCGTCATCGACCTGTCGGAGATGCGCGGGATCCATGTCGATCCCACGGCGCGCACGGTCCGCGTCGAGGGCGGGTGCGTCTGGGGGGACGTCGACCACGCGACGCACGCCTTCGGGCTCGCCGTGCCGAGCGGGATCATCTCGACGACCGGCGTCGGCGGCCTCACGCTGGGCGGAGGGCTGGGACATCTCACCCGCCGCCATGGGCTGACCATCGACAACCTCCTGTCGGCCGAGGTGGTGCTCGCGGACGGCCGCCTGATCACCGCGAGCGAGGACTCCGAGCCCGAGCTGTTCTGGGGGCTGCGCGGCGGCGGCGGCAACTTCGGCGTCGTGACGTCCTTCGAGTTCCGCGCGCACCCCGTGCGCGACGTGATCGGCGGACCCACGCTGTGGCCGCTGGAGCGCGCCCCCGACGTCATGCGCTTCTACGACGATCTCATGCTGTCCGCCCCACGCGAGCTCACCGGGTTCTTCGCGTTCCTCACCGTCCCGCCTGCGCCGCCGTTCCCGGAGGAGCTGCACCTGCAGAAGATGTGCGGCGTCGTCTGGTGCTGGACCGGGGCGGCGGAGGAGGCCGACGCGATCTTCGCGCCGATCGCCGAGTTCGGCCCGCCGGCGCTGCACGGCGTGCACGCGATGCCGTTTCCGGCGCTGCAGTCGGCGTTCGATGCGCTCTACCCGCCCGGCCACCAGTGGTACTGGAAGGCCGACTTCGTCGACGAGCTCGGCGACGAGGTCATCGCGTGCCACGTCGAGCACGCGCGGCAGCTGCCCACGATGCAGTCGACCATGCACCTGTACCCGATCGACGGCGCCGGGGCCGACCCCGCGCCCGGCGCGACGCCATGGGCGTACCGCGGCTCGCGCTACGGCATGGTGATCGTCGGAGTGGACCCCGACCCCGCGAACGTCCCGGAGATCACCGCTGGGCGCGCGACTACTGGGAGGACCTGCACCCGCACTCGGCGGGCGGGGCCTACGTGAACATGATGATGCACGACGAGGGCTCCGACCGGGTCCGCGCCAGCTACGGCGACAACTTCGACCGCCTCGTCGCGGTGAAGCGCCGCTACGACCCGGGCAACCGCTTCCGCGTCAACCAGAACATCGAGCCCTGAAGGGGACGACATGCAACGTTTCACCAACCGCAATGTCCCGGTCGCCATCGAGGGCGACGGCGTCGAGCTGCGAACGCAGGAGGCCGGCGGCGGCCTGAGCATCGGCTTCATGCGACTCCCGGGCGGGGCGAACCTCGCCCCGCTGCTGCACGGACTCCCCGACGATCTGTGCCAGTGCCCCCACTGGGGCTACGTGATCAGTGGGCGCATCCGGATGCACACGGCCGACGGCGCCGTCGACTTCGGCGCCGGCGACGCCTTCTACTGGGGTCCCGGGCACGCGCCGGAGGCGTTGGAGGACACCGAGTACGTCGACTTCTCCCCCAGCGCGGAGTTCAACGCCGTCATCGACCACGTGAAGGCGGCCGCGACGGCCTGACGCTCACCACCTGGTGACCTGATCGCGGCCGTCCTCGACGACGGCGAGCGGGTCCTGCCGAGGACGCCGAGCTCCACCGGCGCGCTGCGTGAGACCGGGAAGTCGTCCTCGGTCGGGCTGAGCAAGGCCGCCGGCTGGACCGACTGGCCGGTGCACCGCGTGCGGTGCGGCGCGGGCGTCTCGATCCTCGACCTCAGGGACGTCGCTCCCGGCCGCTCCACGCCCGGCGGCGCTGCCGATCACGCTGGTCGGCAGCGAGCCGGCACCCGCGCGAACCGTTCTGCTGGAAGGGTTCGGGGCATGAGAACCGCACTCGCCGCTCCGCACACCGCCGCGCTCGACGCCGCTCGTGCGTCCGGCGGCAACGCGTTGGACGTCGCCCTCGCCGCCGCAACCACCCTCGTCGTCGCCTACTCCCATCAGTGCCACCTCGGGGGCGATCTCATCGCGCTGGTCCGCGAGCCCGACGGGAGCGTGCACGCGGTCCTGTCCGCCGGAGCAGCGCCCGCGGGCGTCGACGTCGAGGCGATCCGCGCCTCGCACGACGTCATGCCCCGCCAGGGCCCGCTTCCGGTGACCGTGCCCGGGATCGCGGCCGGCTGGGACGCGCTCGCGCGGATGGGGGCGACCGTGCCCCTGTCCCAGCACCTCCACGCTGCGGCGACGCTTGCCGAGGACGGCCTGCCCGTGGCGCCCGATCTCGCGCGCGCGATCGTCAACCGCGCCGACGCGATCGCGGCTGACCCCGGTCTGCGGTCGGTCTTCGGGACCGCGAAGACCGGCGACCTGCTGCGCCAGCCCGCGCTCGCGGCCTCGCTGCGGGCGATCGCCGACGACGGCATCGACGAGCTGTACGGCGGGCCGATCGGGCACCGGCTCGCGGCCTTCCTCGCCTCGCTCGGCTCCGCGATGACGCCCGAGGACCTCGCCGCCCACGAGGTGCGGATCACCAAGCCGCTCACGGGCGAGGCGCTCGGGGCCACCTGGCACGTCACGCCGCCCCCGACCCAGGGGGTGACGCTGCTGGCGATGCTCGCCGGAGTCCAGGACGGGCGCCTGGACCTGGGTCGCACCCGCGCGGCCAATGCCGCGCGCGATCGCCTGCTCGGCGACCCGCTCGCCGGCGAGATCGACGTCGCGGCACTGCGTGACGCGCGCGAGGACGCCGGCGTGATGGCGTCGCCGCCCCGCGTCGGTGACACCGTGGCGATGACAGCGGTGGACGAGGAGGGCCGCGCGGTGACGCTGATCCAGAGTCTCTTCGCCCACTTCGGCTCCGGGCTGCTGGAGCCGGAGACCGGCATCGTCCTGCACAACCGCGGCGCCGGGTTCAGCCTCCAGGAGGATCACCCGGGCCGCTTGGCCCCCGGCGCCCGGCCGCCCCACACGCTGTGCCCCTCGATGGTCCTCGCAGGCGACGCGGTCATCGCGTTCGGCTGCCAGGGGGGCCGCGCACAGCCGCAGATCCTCGCCCAGGTGGCGACCGCCGTCGCCGACCCCCGTTCCGACCTGCAGGCGGCCGTCGCGCGCCCCAGGTGGATCGTGGGCGGCGCCGATCTCGGCTTCGGCGGGGAGACGGTGCTGGCGGAGCCGGGCGCGGATGCGCCCGAGGACGAGGCGGCCGGCGCCGGGATCGGCTTCCATCGCCTGCAGGAGCTGACGGGCAGGGCCGGCCACGTCCAGACTGCCCGCGTCGGACCCGAGGGGCTGAGCGCCGGGTCGGACCCGCGTGCGGACGGCGGAGTCCTCATCGGGTGAGCGCCGTCGCGGTTGCACGCCCGCTCGTCTCGTCCCGCATGACGGTCGTCGAGCGCGCCTCACACCCCCTCGGTCTGCCGGGTGTGGATCCGATGCGCGCGGAATGGATCCCTTGTTCGGACCGTGGTCAGCGTGGCTCGCGACGCTCCGGGCGACGGCGCGCGCGGCGCACGACTCCGAGCACGGGACGTCATCCTGGGCGGGAATGCCGCCGAGCTCCTGGGTCTCCGCTGAGCTGCGTCGCCGCTGGGCGACCTACTGGCCCACCAGCGACCTCGATCGCATGGCGCGTGACGTGGAGGCCCGCGCGGACGCCGCCGTCGCCGCCTGGGATCTGTCCGGCGCGCAGAGCCTGCCGGGCGGGCACGTCGGCGTCGTGCTCGCGATCGGGGATCGGGTGCTGAAGGTCAGCCCGCGCGGCCACGACGACGACGCGCTCGTCGCCTCCCAGCCCGACGCCCTCGAGCACTGGCGGGCGACCGGGATCGTCCCGCTGGTCCACGGCCGTCGCGACGATGGCTTCACGTTCCTGATGGAGCGCCTGCGGCCGGGCACGACGCTCGACGACCAGGACCTGTCGTTCGAGGAGCGGCTGCGCACGCTTGGGCGCCTTGCCGCGCACCTGCACAGCGCAGGTCCTGCGCCGGTGACCTTCGTGCCGCTGGCCGTGTACGCGGAGCGCTGGAACCCCGGCGCGCTGGCCGATCCGGCCGGCGACGACGTGCTCCTCCACGCCGACCTGCACGCCGGGAACGTCCTGCACGACGGCACCGGCTGGAGGGTCATCGACCCGCACGGCACCCGCGGCGATCGCAACGCGGACGTCTGGGCGCTTCTGGATCCTCTGGTCCCTCCCCCGCCCGACGGCGCGACCGCCCGCCGATGGCTGGAGATCTACGTCGAGGCGGCGGACCTCGACCCAGAGCGGGCTCGAGCCTGGGTGCACCTCCGGGCGGCAGGCGAGGCGGACGCCGTCGAGCCGGACGACCCGTTGTGGGCCGCCCGGCTGCGGCGGATGGCCGACGCGACGGTCTAGCGAACGCCCGCGGGCTCGGGTTCCTCGGCACTCTCGCCGGGAGACGGCGCGTCGATGGTCTCCTCGGACTCGATGTTGAGGTGCGGGAGGCGTCGCTCGAGCCACGCCGGCATCCACCACATCGCCGGGCCCGCGAGGTGCATCACCGCCGGCAGGAGCAGCAGCCGGATGATGAACGCGTCGATGAAGATCGCCGCGGCGAAGCCGACGCCCATCATCGCCAGCGCCCGCTCGTTGCCGATCGCGAAGGCGCCGAAGACCGCGATCATGATGATCGCCGCCGCGGTGACCACGCGCCCGGTCATCGCCAGCCCGTGCTGCACGGCGTAGCGCGCGTTGCCCGTGCGGGTCCACTCCTCGTGCATCCGCGAGACCAGGAACACCTCGTAGTCCATCGAGAGGCCGAAGACGACGGCGAACACGAGGATCGGCAGGAACGACTCGATCGGGCCGGTCGCATCACCGAACAGGCCGGACAGGTTGCCGTCCTGGAAGATCAGCGTCACGACGCCGAACGCGCCCCCGATCGACAGCAGGTTGAAGATGCCCGCCTTGATGGGGATCAGGATCGACCGGAACACGACGGCCAGCAGCAGCAGCGACAGGCCGACCACGACGCCGATGAACAGCGGCAGCTTGTCGCGGATCGTCTGGGAGAAGTCGAGGTTGGTCGCAGTGGCGCCGCCGATGGACACCCGCGCGCCGGTCTCGCTCTCGATGGGCGGCAACGTGACGTTGCGCGCCGTCTTGACCGTCTCGTCGGTGCGCTCGTCCTGCGGCGTCGTCGTCGGGTAGACGATCATCGTCGCCGTGTCGCCGCGGTCGTTCAGCGTCGGCGGCAGGACCTGCGCGATCCCCTCCTGCTTGCCCAGGGCGTCGGAGATCTGCGTCAGCGCAGCGTCGTCACCCGCGCGCGGGAGCTCGACGGCGAGCAGCAGCGGGGCGTTGAAGCCGGCGCCGAAGCCCTCCTTGAGCAGGTCGTACGCGACCCGCGTGGTGTCGTCCTTCTTGTAGGTGCTGGCGTCGCTGGTCGCCAGACGCATGTGCAGCGCGGGCAGCGCGAGCGCGATGAGCACGGCGAGCGCGAGGATCGCGACCGGTGCCGGACGGCGCGCCACGAACCCGCTCCACCGCGCGGCGAAGCCCCGCTCCTGATCGGCCCCGCCGGCGTTCTTCGCCGGCTTGATGCGCCCGCCGATCTTGCTCAGCAGCGCGGGCATGAGCGTCAGCGAGGCCGTCATCGTGGCCAGGACCGCCAGCGCGGCGCCGATCGCGGGGCCGTAGAGGAACGAGATCCCGAGCAGCAGCATGCCGAGCATCGCGATCACGACGACGATGCCGGCGAAGAGGACTGCACGGCCGGACGTGTCGATCGAGATGAGCGTCGCCTCCCGCACATCGCGGCCTGCGCCGCGTTCGAGCCGGAAGCGGTTGAGGATCAGCAGCGCGTAGTCGATGCCGACGCCGATGCCGAGCATCGCAGCCAGCTGCGGCGTCCAGTCCACCACGTCCAGCAGCCGTGTCCCGACCACGGCCATCAGCGAGAGGCTCACGATCATGGCGACCAGCGCGTTCAGCAGCGGCAGGCCCATCGCGACGACGCCGAGGGTCAGGAACAGCACGACCGCCGCGACGATCAGGCCGATGATCTCCCCTGCGCCGCCCTGCTCCGCGGTCGACCAGTGGATGACGTCGCCTCCGAGCGCGACCTGGACCCCGCCCTGCCCGTCGAGCTTGAGCGTGTCCTCGGCCATCGTCTTGACCTGCGCGGCGTCGACGTCACCGGCGCCCTGGCGGAACTGGATCGGGGCGAACGTGATCCTGCCGTCCTTCGAGACCGGCGCGCCCCGCGCGAACGGATCGCCGACGGAGAGCACGGCCGGCGACCTCTTGATCTCGCCCAGCGCCTTCTCGATCTGCGGGCGGCGGCTCGCCTCCAGCACGCTGCCGTCCTTGACCGCGAAGACGACGGTCGCCGTGTCGCCGGACTGCTGCGGGAAGCGATCCTTCAGCAGGTCGTAGGCCCGCTGGGACTCCGTGCCCGGCAGGCGGAAGTTGTTGATGTAGTCCCCCGCGACAGCACCCCAGAGCACTGCGGCGAGGACGAAGGCTGCGGCCCAGAGGCCGAGCACGGTACGGCGACGATCGTGGCACCACGCGGCGAGCTTGCGCATGGAGCGACGCTAGTCAGACGGCGCACGCGACGCCTTACGGATACCCGTACCCCGCAGCGCGTGGTGACCCCCGCCCGCGCTCCGTCAACTGACCTCCGGTCCCTCGGTAGGGTCCGGTCACTGGAGGGATGCCCGGTGTGGCGGACGAGTCTCGGTGTGGCATGCGCGCTGGTCCTCGCCGCTGGGTGCGGAGGCCACGCCGCGCCGGCCGTGCGCCCCGTCCCGGCGGCGTTGACGATCGACGCGCCGGCGAACGGCGCGACCACGACCGCCCGGTCCGTCGAGGTCAGCGGCAGGGCGCCGATCGCGCCCGGAGGCGGCTACGAGATCGTGACGGTGCGGGTCGACGGGCGCCCGGTCGGGCCGGAGTACCGCCAGGGCGGCTACCGGACCGAGGTGGCCCTCGGGGTCGGTCGCAACGCGATCACCTCGGAGGCACGCCTGTTCGGCGCGAACGGCCAGCGGCTCGGCGTCCTGTCCTCCGGGCCGACCGTCGTCACCCGCCGGCGCGACGCCACGACCGGCGACCTCGATCTCGCCACGGCGTACCTCGTGGCGACCGCGAGCCCCGCGGCGCGCGGGCTGTGCGGCCACCGGCGCGGCTGCGTCACCCAGCCGTCGTGCTTCGCCGTCGGCCCGCACCGCGCCGACTGCCCGGTCGCGCGCTCGACGGCGGCCGCGCCGATCACCCGGTGCGCCGTGGTCGTCACGGTGCGCCTGCGCGGTACGCGGGTGCTGTCCGGCTCCTACGGCTGCAGCGGGCGGACGGGCTCGCGGCCGCAGCGCTTCGTGCGCCCCGGCGCAGGTTCCGCGGAGCGCCGGTTCCGGACGGACGCGGCCGGCGCGACGACCCCGAACCCCTACGGCGTCCCGCGGATCGACGCGCACGGAGACACCTTCATTCCCTGAGCCCCTCGGTCGATGGCCTGATGGTATACCGTTGGACCAGCAGGCCGTGATCGCCGTCGCGAGAGGAGAGCTGTGCAGACGCA
Source organism: uncultured Solirubrobacterales bacterium (assembly GCA_963837655.1). Lineage (GTDB taxonomy): Bacteria > Actinomycetota > Thermoleophilia > Solirubrobacterales > Solirubrobacteraceae > CAVVSD01. The sequence goes on along the minus strand of CAWIOK010000002.1, from coordinate 15,115 downwards.
CACGCAGGGGTTCGACTACCCCTCGATCGCCGAGGTCGAGTGTCCGTTCCCGACGCTGTCGAAGATCCGCGACGCGGGCTCGGTGCACCAGGTCGGCGAGAACCGCTATCTCGTGTCCCACTACGAGGACGTCGAGTTCGTCCTGCGCCGAGAGGACCTGTTCACCGGCTGCAGCGAGGAGCGGTTGAACCCCTTCGATCTGCCGGGACCCGAGCCCGTCCCCGAGTACTCGCTGACGTCGACCGGGATGGTGAAGAACGTCATCGAGCTGGACCCGCCGCACCACAAGGGCCGGCGCGACCGGATGTTCCAGCTGCTCAAGCCGGCACGCGTCCGCGGCTACCGGCCATGGATCGAGGAGATCGTCGACACCCTGATCGACGGCTTCATCGACGACGGCAGGGTGGAGCTGATGACGCAGTTCGCCTACCCGATGCCGACCCAGCTGATCATCCGCATCCTCGGGCTCAGCCCCGACGACTTCCCGTGGATGCACGCCTGGGGCGTCGCGGAGTGGAAGGGCGGCGAGCAGTACCTGACCGAGGACATGATCGAGGGTCAGAAGCCGCACATCCTCGACGCCGGGCCGCGGATCACCGCCGAGATCCTCAAGCGCGTCGAGCACCCGACCGAGGACGGCCTCTCGGAGACGATCCAGGCGCAGATCGCCGACGACGGGGCGTTCAACCTCGGGATCGTCCGCGCCGATCTCGGGCAGTTCGTCGGCGCCGGCATCACCACGACCGGCCACCTGGTCTCCAGCGCGATGCTGACGCTGGTCGAGAACCCGGAGCTCATGGCGCAGCTGCGCGCGGAGCCGTCGCGCCTGCGCAACTTCCTCGAGGAGTCGCTGCGCGTGGACTCGCCGCTGCAGTGGATCCCCCGCGTCGCGCGCGTCGACACGGAGATCGCGGGCGTCGCGATCCCGAAGGGGTCCTACCTCATCACGATGATCGCCTCGGCGAACCGCGACGCCGCGAAGTGGGGCGAGGACGGTGAGCAGCTGTGCCCGCACCGGTCCAACGCGATCGACCACCTGGCCTTCGGCAAGGGCCCGCACTTCTGCATCGGCGCTCCACTCGGGCGCCTCGAGGCGCACATCGCCTTCGAGCGCCTCTTCGCCCGCCTGGACGACATCCGCCTCGCCGCCGGCACCGAGCCCTCGCATCTCGTGAGCCCGACGTTCCGCGGCCTGGCGGAGCTGCAGCTCGAGTTCGACCGCGTATAGGGGAGACAGATGGACCGGATCCTGACCACACACGTCGGCAGCCTGCTCAGGCCCGACGCCCTCACCACCGCGCTCAAGGCGCGTGAGGCACACGAGGACTACGACGCCGACGCGCTCGACCGCGACCTCAAGGACGCGGTCGCCGATGTCGTGGCGAAGCAGGCGGAGGTCGGCGTCGACATCGTCGACGACGGCGAGATGGGCAAGGGGAGCTGGATCACCTACATCTACGACCGCGTGACCGGCATCACGCCCCGCAAGGTGCCGGCGACGGACACCAAGCTGCCCGACGGGCTCGATCCGGAGGCGCACGGCGGGTCCGCGGGCCTCTACACCGAGTACATGCCGGTCGACTCCGACGGCGAGGAGCACGACGAGGACGAGAAGGCCTCCGGCCTCCTCTGGGTCTGCGACGGCCCGATCGAGTACATCGGCGGCGACGTCGACAAGGACATCGCGAACCTCACGTCCGCGCTGGAGGGCGTCGACGTCGTCGACTCCTTCATCCCGTGCGTGGCACCGGCCAGCGTCTACTGGTTCCGCAACGAGTACTACGCCACCGAGGAGGAGTTCGTCTACGCGCTCGCGGACGCGTTGAAGATCGAGTACCGCAGGATCCACGCGGCGGGGATCATGGTCCACGTCGACGACGCGGTGCTGTGGCACATGTTCGGCACGATCCGCCTGCGCGGCGGAACGCCGGAGGACTACCGCCGCTGGGCGCAGCTGCGGGTCGACGCCCTCAACCACGCGCTGGAGGGCATCCCCGCAGACCGCGTGCGCTACCACATCTGCAGCGGCAGCGACCATGCGCCGCACACGCAGGATCCGCTGCTGCGCGACGTCATCGACATGGTCCTGCAGGTCAACGCGCGCTACCTGCTCATCGAGCAGGGCAACGCCCGCCACGAGCACGAGTGGCGCATCTGGGAGGACGTCAGGCTCCCCGACGACAAGGTCCTGGTCCCCGGCGTCGTCACCCACCAGACGATGATGGTCGAGCACCCCGAGCTCGTCGCCCAACGCCTCGTGCGCCTCGCCGGGCTCGTCGGCCGCGAACGCGTCATGGCCGGCACCGACTGCGGCTTCGCGCAGACGGCGAGCACGAAGCGCGTCCCCGAGTTCACGCAGTGGGCGAAGCTGCAGGCGATGGCCGAGGGGGCGCAGATCGCGACGAAGGAGCTGTGGCCGTCCCCCGTGGCCGCCTAGCGTCCACCGAGGTCAGGATCCGCGCCCGGTGCTAGAGCGCCGGGCGCCGCGGACCGGCGCCGAGGAGCTCCTCGACGGCGGCGGCGAGCGCCAGCAGCGCGCGCTCGCCGCGCGGCGCGCCGACCAGCTGCAGGCCCACCGGGAGGCCGGCGTCGGTGAAGCCGGCGGGCACCGAGATGGCCGGGAGCGTCGTCGCCGAGACCCGCGAGCAGCTGCGCATCCACTCGAGGTACCCGTGCATCGGCACGCCGGCGACCTCCGTCGGGAACTCCTGCTCGACCGCGAACGGCGTGACCTGCGTCACGGGCAGCGCGAGCACGTCGTGCTCCTCCAGCAGCGCCGTCGTGCGCCGGTACAGCGCGGTGCGCAGCGTCGCTGCGCGGGCGATCTGGGCGGGGCGCAGGGCCAGTCCCTGCGCGACGTTCTCGCGGATCGTCGCCTTGAAGCCGTCCGGGTGCGCCTCCACCTCCGCGGCCATCGGCACCATGCCGAGCGAGCGGAACGTCTCGAAGACCTCGTCGGCGCCCTCCAGGTCGGGCTCGAGCTCGGCGATCACAGCGCCGCTGCCGGCGAGACGCTCGCGGGCGGCTGCGAGCACGGCGAGGATCTCCGGCTCGTACGGGAGGCCGCCCGTCGTCGCGCTCCACGCGATCCGCACGCCGCCCAGCTCGAGCGCCGGGATCGCCGCGAAGGTCCGCGGGTCGTCGCCCAGGGCGATCGGCGACGCCGGGGCGTACCCGGCGAGCGCGGACAGCAGCAGTCCGGCGTCGCGCACCGTGCGGGCCATCGGGCCGAGGATGGGATGCGGGTTGAAGCCGTCGCCCGGCGCGCCCGACGGGACCCGCCCCGGGGAGGGGCGCAGGCCGACGACGTTGCAGAACGCGGCGGGGTTGCGCAGGCTCCCGCCGAGGTCGGACCCGTCGGCGAGCGGCAGCATCCCTGCGGCCAGCACGACGGCGGCGCCGCCGCTGGACCCGCCGCAGGTGCGCGTGCGGTCGTAGGGGTTGCGTGTCGCCCCGAAGATCTCGTTGAACGTCTGCGAGCCCGCGCCCCACTCCGGCGTGTTGGTCTTCCCGATGATGAGCGCGCCCGCGTCGCGGACGCGGCGCGCGAGCAGGCTGTCGCTCGTCGGGACGTGGTCGGCGTAGAGCGTCGAGCCGTACGTCGTACGCATCCCCGCGGTGTCCATGAGGTCCTTCACCGCGAACGGCAGACCGTGCAGCGGCCCCAGCGCGGCGCCTGCGGCGACCGCGCGATCCGCGCCGTCCGCCAGCGCCAGCGCCTCCTCGTCGTCCAGGAGGGTCACGATCGCGTTCAGCTGCGGATCCACCGCGTGGATCCGCTCGAGGTGCGCGCGCATCACCTCGACCGCCGAGACCTCGCGCGCCCGGATCGCCCGGGTCAGGTCCTCGGCGCTCCACCAGTGCAGCGGCTTCGGCCATGACCGGAAGCATCGCGCCTTCGGCGCCCGTCAGGTCGTGAGCCGCTCGCGCGGCATCCCGCGCGCTACTGGCGACCGGCGTACTCGGCCTCCAGCATGCTGCTGGCGCACTCCGGGCACTCGATCTCCTCCGCGGTCGGATCGGAGTCCGCGGGGGTGATCTGCATCCACTCGTGATCGCACGAGTTGCAGGTCATCGACCAGATGATGGTCTCGTCGTCGTCGGCCATGCCGACAGCGTGACACCTCGCCCCTGCGGGCCGGTGCCCCTACGCGCTTGCGGCTTCCCAGCGGGAGTAGGCCTCCTCGACAGCGCGCTTGGCCTCGCGGTGACGCTCGGTCGCCGCGGCCGACGCCTCGGGCGTCGCCCAGGCGTCGGGGGCCGCCAGCTCGGCCTCCAGCTTGGCGAGGACCGATTCGGCCTGCTCGACCTCGCGCTCCAGCTCGCGGAGCCTGCGGCGGGAGTTCTTGGATGCCCCGTTGCCGTTCCCGTTGCCGTTGCCGTTCGTCGCCCTCGCCTTGGGGGCCTTCGCCTTCGGGGCCTTCGGCGCCTTCGGGGCAACGGGTGCCGCGGGCTTCTTGGAGGGCTTGGCCGGCTTCGCCTTGCGCTCCTCGCGCACGCGCACGTACTCCGGCCAGCCGCCGACGTAGGTATGGAGCGTGCCGTCCTCGACGGCGACCGTGCGCGAGCCGATGGCGTCCAGCAGCGCGCGGTCGTGGGAGACGAGCAGCAGCGCGCCCTCGTAGGCGTGCAGCGCGTCCTCCAGCGCCTCGCGCGCGTCGAGGTCGAGGTGGTTGGTCGGCTCGTCGAGGATGAGGACGTTCGCGCCCGAGGACACCAGGATCGCCAGCGTGAGCCGCTGGCGCTCGCCGCCGCTGATGCCGTCCAGCGGCTTGTCGACCTCCTCGCCGCTGAAGAGGAACGTCCCGAGCAGCGCGCGCGCCTTGCCCGGCGTCAGCCCGGTGCGCTTCACGCACGCCTCGAGCACCGTGCGGGCGCCGCCGCCGCTGAGCTCGTCGGCGTGCTGGGAGAGATAGCCGAGCTTGACGTTGTGCCCGCGGCTGATCTTGCCCGCGGCGGGCTCGGTGCGGCCGGCGAGCGTCTCGATCAGCGTCGTCTTGCCCGTGCCGTTCGCGCCGACGAGCGAGACGTGCTCGCCGCGCTCCAGCCAGATCTCGGCGCCGTCGAGCAGCACGCGGCCGTTGCCGACCTCGATGCGCCCGCCCTTCATCTCGAACACGACGCGACCGGACCGCTCCACGGTCCCGAACTTGAAGCCGAGCTCGCGGTTGTCGCGCGGGTCGCGGTCGATGCGCTCGATCTTGTCCAGCGCCTTCACCCGCGACTGCGCCTGGCGGGCCTTGCTCGCCTTCGCCCGGAAGCGCTCCACGAACGCCTCCATGCGGGCGATCTCCGCCTGCTGCTTGTCGATCGCGCGGCCGAGCGCCATCTCGCGCGCGGCGGCCTCGCGCCGCCACTGCGCCCAGGTGCCGGGGAAGAACCGCCCGCGGCCCGCCTCCAGCTCGAGCACCGCCGTGCCGACCGTCTCCAGGAACCAGCGGTCGTGGGCCACCATCACGATCGCCGTGTCGAGGGTGAGCAGCGTCTGCTCCAGCCACTCGAGCGACTCGATGTCCAGGTGGTTCGTCGGCTCGTCGAGCAGCAGCAGGTCCGGGTGCGAGCCGAGCGCGCGCGCCAGCGAGGCACGTGTGAGCTGGCCGCCCGAGAAGGTCGAGAGCTGGCGGTCGAGGTCGTCCTCGGTGAAGCCCAGGCCGCGCACCATGCCCGCCGCGCGGTCGCGCCAGTTCCAGCCTCCGGCGTGCTCCAGGCGCGCCTCCGCGCGCGAGTACTGGTCAAGCGCGCGCTCGTCGCCGTCGGCCATCCTCTGGGCCAGCCGGGTGAGGTCCTCCTCGAGCGCGACGAGCTCCGCGGCGCCGGCCAGGACGTAGTCCCGCAGGGTCAGATCGCGCTCGCGCGGGGGCCGCTGATCGTGCAGCGCGACGCGCGCGCCCTTCTCGAAGGCGAGCTCGCCGACGTCCACCGACGTCTGCCCCGCGAGCATGCGCAGCAGCGTCGTCTTGCCCGCCCCGTTGCGCCCGGCGATGGTCAGCCGGTCGCGTCGCTCGAGCTTGAGCGAGACGCCGCGGAACAGCGGCGAGCCGGAGATGTCCTTCCCGAGGTCGGAGGCGATGAGAACGGCCACACCATCGAGAGTACGTGGCCGTCTCGTGAGCTACGATCCGCCGCGATGCGCCGTCTCTCGCTTCTCACCGCCGCGACCGTGACGATCGTGCTCGCGGCCGCCTCCCCCGCGCTGGCCGACATGAGCGGCCAGGGCTGGTACGGGGAGACGACCGACAAGGTCGTCACGAACTTCGGGTTCATCCTCATCGCGTTCTTCCCCCTGTTCATCTTCGTCGCCAGCCTCATCTACTGGCGCACCGAGAAGCGCAAGGAGGAGCGGATGGAGGCCAAGAAGGCGCGCGCCACGTCCGCCGAGTGGAAGGGCGGCTGGTAGCCGCCACGCCGGCCCGGCCTACGGGCGCAACGCGCTCAACAGGCTGCTCGTGCTCTGCGATGGCGCGGTCCCGAGCCCGCGCAGCGCCTCCTCGCAGCGACGGTAGACCGCCATCACCCCATCCTCGTCGCGGGCGGCGTGCGCGATCTGCATGCGCAGTCGCCACGTAGCCTCGCGATAGGGGTCCGACCGGAGCACCTCGCCTGCCCACGCCTCCGCCTCCCGGTGGCGGCCGGCCTGATAGGCGCTCAAGGCGGCCTCATGACGCGCGTCCCCGGCGAGCCGCGACAGCTCGGCGCGCCGCTCGTCGACCCAGACCGAGTCGATCCCTGTCAGGTACTGCCCTTGATCGAACGCCTCGACCGTCTCGGCAAGCGCGCTCAGCCGCGTCGGCCCGTTGATCCGCAGAGCTCGGCCCAGGAGGGCCTCCGCGCGGCGCGACTCCGTCTGCACGAGCAAGCCGTCCCCCAGCCGCAGTCCGCCGTCCTCGAAGGACAGGTCCGCCTCGTCCGGAAGGACCTTGCGCAGGTGACGCAGCGCCTGGCGGAGGTAGGACCGGGTGGAGACGTCGTCGCGCGCGTCGAAGAGCGCCGTCAGCAGCTCGTCGCGGTCGACCGGACGGCCGCGATGCGTGGTCAGGTACGCCAGGAGCTCGTAGCTCTTCTTGATGCGCGGTCGGACGCGCGCGCCGGCCACGACGAGCGCCGGCTCGCCGAGATCGGCGAAGCGGACCTGTGGCGGCGGGGCGCCGAGCGATGCGCCCCGCGACAGCAGCGCGCGCCCCAGCTCATGCCAGGGCACGTCGACGTCGCGCTCCGCGTCGAGGCGCCGAGCGGCGACGGCCGGGAACTGCTCCAGCGCGCGCAGGACGGAGTGGTAGGACCCCTGGCGCCGGGCGGCCTCCAGCGCCCAGTCGGCTGCCTCGTCCGCCGCGTCCTCCCGCCCGAGACGCCACTCCGCCTCGGCCAGCAGCACCGCGGCGGCCGGGAGCTCCAGCATCCGGTCCATCGCGCGCATGCTGCCGACCGCGCGCCGCAGTCGCAGCGCAGCCGGGGCGGTCTCGCCGCGCAGCAGGTGGACCATCCCCATCCACGCGTCGACCTGCTCCATCGCGAACCCGTACTGCGATGTCTCGGGTCGCGCCTCCAGGCGCCGCAGGATCCGGAGGGCGCGGTCGTGGTCGTGCCGCAGCCACAGCTCGAGCTTCGCCTCGATCACCCGGTTGACGATGTCGAACACGACGGAGCCCGACCGGCGGCTGAGCGTGCGCCCGCGCGCGAGGGCAGCCCGCGCTTCCTCGACACGCCCGAGATCCGCCATGAGCTCGGGAGCGACGATGGCGTGCAACCAGACGATCGCCCAGTCGGCGTCCTCCGCCGCGCGGTAGAGCTCGAGCGCTTGTGTCGTCTCGCCCATCGCCCGCAACGCACCGACCCGCCACGGCGCGGTGACGGCGGCCGCCCACGGCGACGAGGGGGCCTCGGCGACCTCGCGCAGCCGGCCGTGGATGTAGCGGACGCGGATGATCAGCCCATCGAGTGGGCCGCCGCTCAGGTCCGGGTCGAACCAGGGCGGCGCCCCGTTGCTCTCGACGAGCGAGAGCAGGAACGAACCATCGAGCTCGGGACCGTCCTGTGCCGCCGCGAGGACCGCTTTCATGTCGTCCACCCGCCCGACGTGGAAGTAGCACCAAGCCATCATGCTGCCCACCGTGGGGGATCGCGCCACGACGTCGCGCTCGCCGATCGCGCTGAGCTCATCGGCGATCCGTGCGCCCGCGAGATAGTGCTCGCGGGCGATCGCGAGCATCAGCCTGGAGCGCGTGAACCTGTCGTCCCCCGGCCTGGCGACCGGGCCGAGGGCCTCCAGCCACCGTTCTGCGACCTCGAGATCGAGCCGTTCCACGACACTGCCGATCGCCGCATCCGCCGCCCGATACGCCCGTTCGAGCGAGCCTGCGCGCAAGTACTGCTCGACCGCGTCCTCGTCGTGACCCTCCTGCTCGAGCAGCCCGCCGTAGGCCTCCCGCAGCTTGGCGACCTCACGCTTCGGTCGTCGCTCGAGCAGCGTCAGCAGGTACTCACGGAAGCGCGGATGGCAGCGCATCGCGTCCGCCGACCAGGTCACGGGGAGGTGCTTGGCGTGCAGGCCGTCCAGCGTCACGGCGGCGTCGGCCCTCCCGAGCTGCTCGGCGCGCGCCGCCGTGACGTCCGCCATCAGCGACGTCTCGGTCAGGAACTGGCGCTCATCGTCTGTGAGCGTCTCCAGCACCTGCGAGGCGAGGTATCCGTGCAGCGCGTCCGCGTGCCCGCCCGCGCCTGCCACGTGATCGGCGGACCGCCACGCCTCGAAGAGCACACCCGTGACCCATCCGGCCGTGACCTTCACCGCGGCCTCGGCGTCGACGGCGTCACGTCCCCAGCAGGCGAGCGCGGCCCCCGCCTCGTCGACGGTGAAGGCGAGCTCGTCCTCGCGCAGCGCGACGTCGCCGACGATCGGCGACGACGAGCGGGGGTCCAGGGGCAGCTCGCGCCGGCTGATGAGCAGCACCCGCACCGCGCTCGGCGCGTACCGCAGGAAGGCGGACATCACCGCGAGCGCGGCCGGCGCCGCAGCGAGTCGCTCCAGCTCGTCGATCACGAGTACGAGCGGCTCGTCGGCGATCGCCTCGGCGAGCAGCCCCGCGGCCTCGCGATGCGGAACGCGCCGGCGCAGCGCGTGCGTCGCGGCGCCCGTGACGTCGGGCTGCAGGGTCGCCAGTGCCGCCTCCAGGTACGTGAGGAAGCGGCCAGGCGCCGCGTCGGTCTCGTCGACGGTGAGCCACGCGACCGGAAGTCCCAGGGCCGGCAGCGCCTGCACGACTGCCGTCGTCTTGCCCGATCCGGCCGTCGCATAGATCGCCACGGTGCGGTGGCGCGCCGCGAGCCCGACGATCAGTTCCGCAAGGCGGGGACGCTCGATGACGTGGTCGGAGACCGAGGGCACTCGGCACTTGGCACGAACGACGGCCGCGCCTCCTGCATTCGCCCGTTGCTGCGTCGCCATCGGGCAGTCAACGTAACGACGCTTCGCGCCATCTGCAACGTACGCGTCGCTCAGTACACGCGGGCGTCCTGGGCCTTCGCGTAGTCGGCGATCTGCTCCTGAACGGTGTGCTGTCCCGCGACCAGCGGGATCCCGCAGGTCTCGCGCGCGAACGCGGTGAGCGGACCGTTGGGGTCGTACTCGGTCCGGTGCAGGGTCAGGAGCCGGATCGTGTTCAGCGGCGTGCCGTTGAACATGTCGAACATCCGTCCGCGCGAGCCCCAGTCCGTGAGCAGGAGGTCTCGGACCACGCGGAACACCTTCAGTCGCTCACGGCCGTCCTCCCAGGCGCCTCGCAGCGTTGCGTCCAGCACGTCGCCGAACTGCTCCCAGTCACCGTCCCCCGGCTGCATGATCGAGCTGACCGACGACGAGCGAGACCGCTTCCTCGCGGCGGCGCGTTAGCCTCTGGAATTGCGGGGACAGCATCCTGGGCTGCCCGCCGCGCAGAGCAAGCCGGATGGCGACGAGAACGTACCGCCGGTCGGAGGGGCGTCGAAGTCGCCCGCACGGGTGAAGTCGCCGGTCAGGAACCGCTGCTGGATCGACTGCGGCCCGCTCCCATGACGGATCGGCGCTTGTCCTCGCACCCAGATGACGTCGTGTGAGCCAAAGGGCGACAGGCGATCGTCCACCGTGCGGCGAAGGACGATCGATTCCTTCTGCACGAGCAGCCAGGTCTGAAGCCTCGCGTCGAGATAAAAGACGAGCCAGGCTGTCTCCGAGATTGCCGCGCGTCCCGCGGTGGCTTTCTGCACCAGTTGTCTTGTGTCCGAGTCGCATTCTCGACGGCTTCGCGGGCAGCTGCCTTCGCGTCGTCGGTATCGGCCGAGACGCGGCGGCGATGAGGTCGGCTGCTGCGTCTTGCGCCTGTACCTTCTCCTCATCATCGGCCGCCGCGTCCCCGTCGCCCGTCGAACCTCCGAGGTAGCCAACGAACATGACGAGTTGATCGACGTGCAGATCTTGAGCGAGGGCGTCGGCCACGCGCTGCACGGCCCCGTCGGGCGCCGTGGGCTCGCCAAATGCCGCCCGGCCGCCGAGCTGACCGAGCGCCTGACGGCTGACCCCGAGCTCCAGCGCCCGGTTGCCGAGCCGGTTGCTCGGCCCGCCCACCCCCTCGCCCAGCGCGACGACCAGCGGGTGAGGGAGGAAGTTTCGAGGGTTGGGAGCAGGAACGTTGGCACCGGCTACTCCATGCGCGGTGAATCGGCGCCGCTCCCGGAATCAACCTACGCCTCGGTGAGGCAGTGTGTCAATGGGAAATGCGGCGGCAGTGGCGAGTTGATCGCACTGTCGTGAAGACGCAGGAAGAACCACCCGATCCCGCTGAGGCCGAGGAACAGGCTCGGTGTGATTCCGTCAGGAACGCCGCATGGCCAGGCAGCCGTCGCTGGGTCGTAGCGTTCGAGGGCAGCGCGCCCGAGGTCCGTCGCAAGCTCAGCCGCGCTTCCCCATCGGTCAGCCGACTGACCGGCGGCACAGAGCAGTGCGTCGGCGAGGCCGACAAGGCCGCTGCACGGTGACAGATCGCCGATTTCGTGCGGCAGGGCTTCGGCGAGCAGGCGACGTGTCGTCTGCATGGCAACGTCGGCGTCGTCGACGTGGGGCCCGGTTGTCCCGAGCGCGCGCATCGCACGCAAGCGCGACAACAGGATCCCCGCCTCGCCATGGGACCACGTGCCGGCGAAAGGCGAGCGGGTACCACGCGGTTCGTCGCGACGGTGACTGCCGATGTGCAAGTCAGGCCAGGTCCCGGAGCGGGCGTCCAGCCATGAGCGCTCGTAGCGGAACGCTCCGGCCGCCGCTTCGCTGAATCGATCATCGCCGGTGAGCGCGAACAGGTCGATCAGCGCGCAGGCGATTCCCCGGCTCCGTGGGAGAGCCCGCAGAGCTCGTGGCGCCGCGGCGTCCTCGGGTCCTTCCAGGACAGGCCGTGCCGGGTCACGCGTGCGGTCCGAGTAGCACTTGGCCGTCGGCCACAGCCTCGTCCACGAGCCGCGGCTCCTCGAGCGAGGCGGCGAGGGCCAGGAGGGCGACGATCCTGCCGGCGGCACCCGTGAGCAGATCCGGACACCGGCGGGCCGAGGGGGGCGGATTCGCTGAGCGGACCATTTCGCAGGTCAACTCGCGAAGCTCGTCTGCGTGCAGCAGCGAAGCCGTCTCGCCAGCCGCCCACGCGATCCCGAGCACACCGGCGTGAAATCCGTCACGACGCTCGACAGGGAGCTTGGATGCCCTTGCGACCGCGTGGCGCAGCGCGCCGAGCGCGCTTCGACGAAACTCCTCCTCGCCGGTCACCGCCGCGAGCTGCGCGAGGTAGAGCCCGACACCTGCTGTGCCTGCGAACAGGTCGGGGCCGAGTGCGTGCTGTTCGCGGCGTCCCGGCGTACTCGCGCTCGCGACGGCGCCCATCCACGCACAGCGGCCGCCATCCCAAACCGCCTCGCGGGCGATTCGATGGCCGATCGCGGCCGCCGCGCCGAGGAACGGTCGGTCAGAGGACATGTCGTCCCACGAGCGATGGCTCGAGGTAGGGCTGGTCGATGCTCACGCCCGCGCGCCTGAACTGTTCGATCACTGCCTGGAGGCGACCGTCCGGGTCCACGATCCCTTGGTCGTGTGCGGTCACGACGCCATCGGCGATGAGCGCACAACGACTGGTGCCGAAGCTCTCACTGGCATCGCTGTCCTCCGCCGTCCCAACGCCGGGTGCCAGCTCGCGGGTCAGCGCCGGCGTCGACGACCCGAGGCTGGACGCGAGCCCGCGCGCAACGCGCTCCATCACTGCGCGCAGCTCGCCGAACCGATCGGCTGCCACGTAGAGGACCGCAGCGTCGCAGCGCTTGAGGCGCACGGGATGATCGGCCACTTTCAGCCGGTACGGCACTTCTCGCCCGGAAAGCTCGGTGGTGAGCGTGCGCACGAGCACCGGCGCCCGCGCCGCGCCGACGTTCCAGTACACGCGGACGATGCCGGCCGCCATGTCCTCTGCCACGGCACCGCCGACGACGGTGAAGAAGCCAGGGGACACTCCGCCGAGCTCCTTCGGAAGCCGAAGGCTCACCTGGGACCCGGGTCGCAGCGCGCCGTTGTCTGCCAGGCAGTCCACAGGCGCCACCCTCACGCGCAGTCGCGAGCTCGTTGCGACGACCTCATCGACTTCCATGCGGTCCACCGTCCATCCGGGGTCCCAGCCGCCATCCGCGTGATTGGCCGCCGACATCGCAGCGACGAGCCACGGATCGGCGGACACTGGCTCGGGTATCCCCCAACGCGCCGGCACAGGCGATCCGTGGCAGTAGAAGGACGAGTACAGCTCTTCCCGCAGGCAGGAGACCAGGTACCTGCGACGCTCGGGCTCGGTCATCTGGACCTCGAGCGATCTCGGTATCGCGCGGCTGGCCGACCCAGCCACGCATACCGCGTAGGCCCCAGGATGCTCACGGCCTGCAGGGCTGCTGCCACCTCTTCGCGATAGCGGCTCATACGCGCATGGCCAGCAGGCCGGCTGCCGCATGGGCCGGCTGATCGAGCATGTTGTCTGCCAACTGCAAGAGCGTCACGACATGGGCCGTGGGGGTGTGCATCGTGTCGGCGTGCTCGACGGCGATCTGAAGTAGACGGACCGCGGTCAGCTCGATCACCTCCGTGAGGCTCGGTGCTTGCGGGTCTGGCGCTTCGGTAGGCCGACCAGAACGCGGCCATGGCGGGCTGCATGCGCCACAGCGGATGGGCGGCATGGGCTATCAGGCGGCTGGGATCGGTCGGCTCGACGATCGGGATCGAGCCGACCCACACCCGAAGGTACTCGGCGAGCGCCGTCGCCACGTCGAACGCCGCGGCGCCCGAACCTGCGAGCTCCCAGTCGATGACGAGGACCCGTGTCCGGCGCGTCGATCCGGGGGCGGCGACACGAGGCAGTTGTCCCATCGCAGGTCCCCGTGGACGATCGCGTCGGAGCGGACCTGCTGCCGCAGCGTGCGCAGTCGCTGGGAGAGCCGCTTGCTGCCCTGCAATCGCGCGACGAGGTCGCACGACCCGGCGCTCATCTGCAGGACGCTCTCGTACGACGGCTCGGGTAGCTCGAGCCCCCACATGGGGTCGATGCCCGGCGGGCGGGCTGGGACGGCGTCGGCAGGGATCGCATGCAGGGCGGCCAGCGCCCGACCGAGGCCGCCGGCCATGCCCACGCGAAAGCGTCCGTCGCGCTGATGCTCGCTCCAGTCGCGCGCCCGCGGTGGAGAGCGCAGCACCAGGCAGGCGGCGTCCGGATCATGGTGTGCCACGGACGGCACCTGCTGGGCGAGCTGTGGCATGAGCGCCAGGGCACGCAGGACGGCGGCCTCGTGGTCGAGCGTGTGCGCAGTGTGAGGCAGGCCCTGCTTGACGACGTGCGTCGGTCCGTCCCCGGTGCTCGCGACGAATACGCAGTTGCGTCTCGACACGTCGAGGATCGTGAGGTCCTCCTCGACGACGGCGCGCGGCTTGACAAGACCGCGCGACAGGAGATAGTGGGCAATGTGTGACTGCTCGAGCATCTATCCCGGTCGGGCAGCCAGCCTCCTTCACCGGGCATGCCGAGGTCAAGGGATCGGAGCCGCAATGCCACTCACCGACTACGTCGCGCTTGTATCGCTGACGAACGACATCCCGTCCAAGGAGCTGATGGTCGGCGCCGCCGCGATCGACAAGCAGGTGACGCGCGACTTCTCGCCGCACTGGGGGATCGCGGCGACGGTGAGCGCGGCGTCCGACGACCTCGCCACGGTGCCGAGCGATTACCACCCCGTCGTGCTTTTCGGCGATGCGGAGGACCTCGTCGGTCGCTTGGAGTTCGCGCTCGGGGCGGAGCGCGCGGCGCGCCTCATCGACGAGTTCGATCGCGAGATGGTCTCGGGCATTCACCTCAACGCGTTTACCCGCCAGCCATTCGCCCTGGTGGCCGCCTCCGACACGTGGACGGTCACGGTCAGCCACGAGATCCTCGAACTCATCGCCGATCCCTATGGCAACCACCTCATCGCCGCCGCCCATCCGATGGACCCCGAGCGGCGCGTCAACTACCTGGTGGAGGTGTGCGACCCCTGCCTGTCTACCTGGTACCCGGTCAACGGGGTGCCCGTCGCCGACTTCTACACGCCTCGGTACTTCGACCTGGTTCGCACCGAGGGAACTCTGTACAGCTTCACTGGCGAGATCGAGTACCCGCTCCAGATCCTCGACGGCGGCTACGTCAGCTTCGTCGACCCGCGCGATTCGGGGCTGTATCAGCTCGAGTCGGGAACTCGCGACCCAATGCTGCTCGCCGACCTAGAGGGCCTCGCCGCCAGCGGCCTGCCGTTGCGCGCCCTGGTCGACAACGACCCGCGGACGCCGAAGGTCTACCGCGCGGCGCTGCGGCCCGCGAGTTCGGCTGCAGGGGCCCTTGGGGTATACGGCGGCGTCAGCCAAGCCGCGCGCGAGACCGCCGTCGGCACCGCAGAGGCCGTCTGGTCCCTGCGCTTGGGGCTCGGTTAGGCCGGATCGGCAGGTCGGCGCACACGGGCGGCGTGATCAGGCCGTAGGTCGCCTGCAAGCGACTATCACCGCGTTGCAAGCCCCGCTGAAGGTCCGTTCTCGGACCCTCCGCGG
>CAWIOK010000001.1:0-632566 GCA_963837655.1 uncultured Solirubrobacterales bacterium | reverse complement strand
TCGGCGGCGGCATCACCGCGCTGTTCGGCGTGATCATCACCGCGGTCGCGACGCTCCCGTTCGTCTTCATCGGCGCCGAGACGTCCTACTGGCTCATCGGGACCGCGATGATCTTCCGCGGCTTCGGCATCGGCATGTCGATGATGCCGTCGATGACGGCCGCGTTCGGCGTGCTGCGCCGCGACCAGATCGCCCACGCCTCACCACAGCTCACCGTGCTCCAGCGCGTCGGCGGGTCGATCGGGACGGCGATCTTCTCGGTCGTGCTCCAGCGTGGGATCGACTCCTCGCCGCAGACGCCCGCGGGCGTCGCCAGCGCCTTCGGCAACACGTACTGGTGGGTCATGGCCGTCGCCGTCGCCGCCCTCGTCCCGGTGATCATCCTGGCCACGGTGGAGCGCAGGGCAAGGACCGCGCCCGTCCCCGAGGCGGCTCCGGCCGGCGCCGTGCCGGCGCTCGGGGGCTCGCGATGAGCACCGTGCCCGCGGCGGATCGCACGGAGGTCATCGACGAGCTGCGCCAGTCCGTCAGCGAGCTGCTGGGCGCAGAGCGGCGCCTGCGTGGCCGCGACCGGCGCGGGCCGCACGGCCTGTCGTTCTCCGAGGTCCGTGCGCTCATCGCGCTCGGGCGCTCGGAGGGGGAGACGGCGACCGCGGGGGCGCTGGCCAAGGCGGCCGACCTCAACCCCGCGACGGTGACGGCCCTGCTCGACACGCTCGAGGAGCGTGGGATCGCGACGCGCCGCCGGGCCGAGGAGGACCGTCGCTGCGTCGTCGTCTCGCTCACGGACGAGGGGCGTAGGAAGCTCCTGGAGGCGACGACCAAGTGGCAGGCGCGGCTGGACGCGGCGCTCGCGGACGTGCCGGAGGCGGAGATCGTCTCCGCCGCCGGTGTCCTACGCCGGCTGGCCGGCGTGTTCGACGCGGTGTGAGCCGACCACCACACGGACGGTGACGAGCGCCGCGACGGCGAAGCCGAGGACGCCGAGCGCCATCGGCAGGGCCGTCGCGCCCGCGAGACCGGGCAGCGGGGCGGCGAGCGCGCCGATGAGGAACTGCACGACGCCGATGAGCGCCGACGCGGTGCCCGCGTCCTCGCCGTGGTGCTCGAGCGCGAGAGCCACCCCGTTGGAGGGCACGAACCCGATCCCGGCGACCGCGACGAAGAGCGACGCGACGACGGCGGCCAGGCCGGCGTCCGTCAGCACCGCGAGGGTGAGCAGCGTCCCGCCCACGAGCATGGTCAGCATCCCGGCGCGCAGGAGCTTCACCGGGCCGGCGCGATCCTGCAGCCTGCGGTTGGCGACGCTGGCACCGAGCAGGGCGATGCCGTTGAGCCCGAAGAGCAGCGCGTAGGCCTGCGGGGAGACGTCGTAGACGTCCTGGAAGACGAACGACGACCCGGCGATGTAGGAGAAGAGCGCCCCGAAGGACAGACCCGCGCCGATCGTGTAGCCGGAGAAGACGCGGTCGCCCAGGAGGCGCCGGCCGATACGCAGCGTGCGGCCGAGCCCCGCCGGGTGGCGCGCCGACGGGGGCAGCGTCTCGGGCACCCACACCGCCGCGGCGACGAGGAGCGCGACGCCCCAGCCGGCGAGGACGACGAACAACCCCCGCCAGTCGGTGATGTGCAGCAGCCCGCCACCGATCGTCGGCGCGAGGATCGGACCGAGCGACAGTGCGGCCATGAGCGTGGCATAGATCCGGGCCGCCTCCAGGCCCGACCAGCGGTCGCGGACGATCGCGCGTGCGAGCACGATTCCCGCGGCGCCGCACAGCCCCTGGATGAGCCGCAGCAGGTCCAGGACGAGGATCGACGGCGACACCGCGCAGCCCAGCGACGCGACCACGAACAGCGCGAGCCCCAGCAGCAGCGGCCGTCGGCGCCCGAACGTGTCGCTGAGCGGCCCGGCGATCGCCTGTCCGAGCGCGAGCCCGATCAGGCATGCGGTGAGGGTGAGCTGGACCTGCGACTCCGATACACCGAGGTCATCCGCGACCTGCGGCAGGCCGGGGAGATACAGGTCGGTCGTCAGGGGCCCGAACGTGGAGAGCACGCCGAGGACGACCAGCAGCGGTGTGCTGCGGGCTGAGGTGGTCACGGCGGTCAGGGGAGCGACGATACGCTGCGCCCCCGTGCCGTCACTCAAGCCCGCCTATCTCATCCACGGCGACGACCACGGCCGCATCGCCGAGCGCCGGGCGAACCTGCGCGCTCTCGGCGAAAGCGCGGGCGGCGCCGCGGGCGTCGACGTCGTGACCGGCGACGAGGCCACCCCCGAGGCGGCGGCGGTGGCGCTCGCGACGATGACGTTCGCCATGGGTCACCGGGTCGTCGTGGTCGACGGCGTCGAGCGCTTCGGCGAGGCCGACGTCAAGAAGCACCTGGTCCCCGCACTGGGCGCGATGCCGCCGGACACGACGATCGCGTTCTTCGCGCGCGAGGAGGGTCGCTACAAGGCGCCCAAGGCGCTCATCGAGGCCGTGAAGGCCGCGGGCGGCGACGTGCGCGAAGAGGCGACGATGAAGGCCCGCGAGCTGCCCAAGTGGCTGCAGGGCGAGGCGTCGCGGCTCGGCGCGACGCTCGATCGCGACGCCGCGCAGGCCCTCGTCGCCCAGGTCGGCGACCGTCAGCAGCGCCTGCTGCGTGAGGTCGAGAAGCTGGCGATCGAGCACGGGCCCGACGCGCATCTGACGCTGGAGCACGTCGAGGACGCCGGTGCGCACAGCGCCGAGCGTCAGGTCTGGTCGCTCGTCGACGCGCTCGTCGGCGGCGACGGGCGGCGCGCCACGACTGCGTTCCTGGAGCTGCGGGCGCAGGGTGAGTCGATGCCGCGCCTCGTCCCCCTCATGGCGCGGCGCGTGCGGGACGTGCTCGCCATCGCGCTGCAGCTGGAGGCGGGCGGGTCGCCCGCGGACGTCAAGAGGTCGATCAAGGGGTCGCCGTGGATGGCCGACCGCCGGATCGCGGAGGCACGCGCCACGGACGCCGACACGTTGCGGCGCGCCGTCGAGGTGCTCGCCGATCTCGAGCTGGCCACGCGCGGCGCCAGCGAGCTGTCCGACGACACGGTCGGACTGCGGGCGATCGCAGCGATCGCGGGCGACTGAGCCGAGCTACTCGGAGGAGCCGGCGCGCACTCGGGCGGCGCGGGACTTCTTGCGGGCACCGGTGTTGCGGTGCAGCGCGCCACGCTTGACGCCCTTGTCGATCAGGCTGACGAGGGCGCGGTGCTCGGTGTCGGCGACCGCGTCGTCGCCACCGGAGACGGCGGTTTCAAGACGACGGAAGTACGTCTTGATCGTGGAGGTGTAGCGGCGATTCTCGAGCCGCTCACGCTCGGTGCGCGCAATGCGCTTCTTCTGGGATGCGATGTTGGCCATGACGTGCAAAGGCCGCGGAAGCAACGGCCGCGGCGGCGCTTAGAGTAGCACCCCGTGGCGTCCGAGACTCGCCCAGCAGGTGGCGGCCGGATCGCCCGGAACACGGCGATCTTCTCTGTCGCCACAGGCCTCTCCAGGGTTGCAGGGCTCGTGCGCGAGATCGTCGCGTCGAGCTACTTCGGCACGAGCGGCGCGTTCTCGGCGTTCACGGTCGCGTTCCAGGTCCCGAACCTGGTGCGCAATCTCTTCGCGGACTCCGCGCTGAGCGCCGCCTTCGTCCCGGTCTTCACCGACCTGCTGGAGAAGGGCAACAAGCGCGACGCCTACCGCCTGGCCTCCACGTTGCTGGCCGTCATCATCGGCGGCCTCGGCTCGATCACGGCGCTGTTCATCATCATCGCGCCGTGGCTCATGCCCCTGCTGACGGACACCGCGGGGCTCGACAGCCTCGCCACCGGGCTGTCGCAGGTGCTGTTCCCGATCGTCCTGCTGCTCGGGATCAACGGCCTCCTGGTGGGGATCCTCAACGCGTACGACCACTTCGCGATCCCGGCGATCGCCCCGCTGGTCTGGAACGTCCTGATCATCGCGGTGCTGGTCGCCACGCGGCCGTACTTCAAGGGCGACAACCAGATGTACGCGTACGCGCTGGGCGTGATCGCGGGCACGATCGTGCAGCTGCTGATGGTGATCCCGGTGCTCAGGAAGCTGGACTTCCACTTCACGCGGGCGATCAACCTGCGCGACCCGCGGGTCCGGCAGGTGCTCCTGCTCATGCTGCCGGTGACCGTCGGACTCGGGCTCATCAACTTCGGCCAGGTCATCGACTCGACGATCGGCTTCACGGTGTCCGAGAGCGCGCCGCGGGCGATCGACGCCGCCTTCCGCGTCTACATGCTCCCGCAGGGCATGTTCAGCGTCGCCGTCGCGACCGTGCTGTTCCCGGCGCTGAGCCGGTTCGTGAGCCGGCACGACCTCGATGGTCTGCGCTCGCTGCTGGCCACCGGGATGCGCGCGGTCTTCCTGCTGCTCATCCCGTGCGCGGCGATCACGCTCGTGCTCGCGGAGCCGATCACGCGGCTCGTCTACCAGCGCGGCGCGTTCAACGCGGCATCGACGAACGAGGTGTCGACCGCGCTGCTGTGGTTCTCCTTCTCGCTGCCGTTCTCGGGGGTCAACCTGCTCCTGACGCGGACCTTCTTCAGCCTCCAGCGCCCGTGGCTCGTCACCCGGCTGTCGGCGATCGTGCTCGTCGTGAACGTCGCGGTGTCGATCACGCTGGCCGGCCCGCTGGGGATCGCGGGGATCGTCATCGGGACCGTGGTCTCGACGTTCGCGATGACCATCCTGCAGGCGCGGCTGCTGCGCATCGAGCTGCACGGGCGCCTCGAGGCCGGCCGCACGCTGCGGGCGATCGTGCGGATGCTGGGGGCCGCGGTGGCGCTGTCGGCCGTCTCCTACGCGGTGTGGTGGACGCTGAACGACATCCTGGGAACGTCGCTGCCGGCGCAGTTGTGCTCGGTCGGGCTCGGTGTCGCGTCCGGGCTCGTGACCTACTCGGCGATCGTGCTGGCGCTGCGCATCCCCGAGGCGCAGCGGATCTCGCGCCTCGTCCGCGAGCGACTGGCATGACCGGCGAAGACCTCGTCTTCGCCGGTGTCGGAGGGACTCCAGGTGAGTGACGCCTTCGGCGACGGGGCCCCGTTCTCGCTGGGCGTCGAGGAGGAGCTGCTGCTCGTCGAGCCCGACGGGCGCCCGGCGGACGTGGGGGAGGAGGTCCTCGAGCGGCTGCCGGACGAGCTGCCGGGCACCACGGCGTCGGAGCTGCACGCCTGCGAGGTCGAGATCGCCACGCCCGTCGTCGCGACCGTCGCGGAGGCGATCCGTGTGCTCGGCGAGCTGCGCGGAGCGATCGTGGCCACCGGCGCCGCCCCGATCGGCTGCGGCCTGCAGCCGGGCGCGTCGGCCGGCGAGCCCGCGATCACGCCCAAGGCGCGCTACCGGCGCATCCGCGAGCTGCTGGGAGAAGCCGCCGCGACTCCGGTCGCCGGCATGCACGTGCACGTCGGCATGCCCGACCCGGAGACCGCGATCCGCGCGTACAACGGCATGCGCCGCCATCTGCCGCTGCTGCAGGCGCTCGCGGCGAACTCGCCCTACCGCGACGGCCGTGACGCCGGCGTCCAGTCGGCGCGGGTGCCGGCGATGCGCGCCTGGGTGCGCACCGGCGTGCCGCGAGCCCTGCGCGACTACGACGAGTGGCGCTCGATGAGCGAGCGCCTCGTGCGCGCGACGGCGCTCCCCGACTACACGTACTTCTGGTGGAAGATCCGCCCACATCCGCGCCTCGGCACGCTCGAGATACGCACGATGGACACGCAGACGTCCCTCGACGACGCCGCCGCGCTCGTCGCCCTCGTGCACGTGCTCGCCCGGCACGAGGCGGAGGGGCCCGTGGTCCCGGCGCCCGCGGAGGAGCTGCTCGACGAGGGCATGTACCGCGCGGCGCGCTACGGCGTCGAGGGATCGCTCCCCGACGCCGACGGCAACCTGCGCCCTGTCGGGGCGGTCCTCACCGAGGCGCTCGCGCTCGCCGCGCCGCACGCCCGCGAGCTGCGGTGCGAGAACGAGCTGGAGAGCCTGCACACGCTGGTCGCCGACGGCGGAGGGGCAGGACGCCAGCGCGCAGTCCACGCCGAGAGCGGGATGCGCGGGCTCGTCGGCTGGCTGGTGCGCCGGACCGCCGGCTTGCCCCTAGATTGAATCGTCGGACATGGCAGACCAGGCGCACATCCGCAACTTCTCGATCATCGCCCACATCGACCACGGCAAGTCGACGCTGGCCGACCGCATCCTGGAGACGACCAAGACGGTCGCCTCCCGCGACATGCGCGAGCAGCTGCTGGACTCGATGGACCTCGAGCGCGAGCGCGGGATCACGATCAAGGCGCAGGCGGTGCGCGTGCTGTACGAGGCACGCGACGGCGAGACCTACCAGCTGCACCTCATCGACACGCCCGGCCACGTGGATTTCACCTACGAGGTCAGCCGCAGCCTCGCGGCGTGCGAGGGCGCGCTGCTCGTCGTCGACGCCTCCCAGGGCGTCGAGGCGCAGACGGTCGCCAACACCTACCTGGCGATCGACGCCGGGCTGGAGCTCATCCCCTGCCTGAACAAGATCGACCTACCCGGCGCGATGCCCGACGAGGTCGGCGCCGAGGTCGCCGAGCTCATCGGCGAGCCGCAGGAGAACATCCGCCACATCTCCGGCAAGACCGGTGAGGGCGTCGTGGAGGTGCTCGAGCAGCTCGTCGCCCGGGTCCCCCCGCCGGACGGCGATCGCGAGGCCCCGGCACGGGCGCTCATCTTCGACTCCGAGTTCGACCAGTACCGCGGCGTGATCGCCTACATCCGCGTGGTCGACGGGGTGTTCCGCAAGGGCGAGGCCATCCGGGCGATGCAGAACGCAACCGAGGCCGACATCGACGACATCGGCTTCTTCACGCCGGCGATGACCCCGGTCCATGAGCTCGCCGCCGGCGAGGTGGGCTACGTCATCACCGGCATCAAGGACGTCACGAAGTTGCGCGTGGGCGACACGCTCACGACGAAGGTCAACGCGGCGACCGAGGCGCTGCCCGGCTACCGCGAGGTCAAGCCGATGGTCTTCTGCGGCTTGTTCCCGATCGACTCCGACGACTACGCGGACTTCCGCGACGCGCTGGAGAAGCTCTCGCTGAACGACGCCGCGCTGTCGTGGGACCCCGAGACGTCCGACGCACTGGGCTTCGGCTTCCGCTGTGGCTTCCTCGGCCTGCTGCACATGGACATCGTCCGCGAGCGCCTCGAGCGCGAGTACGACCTCGAGCTCATGGCGACGATGCCGTCGGTGGCCTTCGAGGTCACGCTGACCAACGGCGACATCCTCGAGGTGCACTCCCCCAGCTCGATGCCCGACCCGGCCCGGATCGAGGAGATCCGGGAGCCCTATATCCGCGCCTCGATCGTCGCGCCCAAGGGCTACATCGGCCAGATCATGGAGCTCTGCCAGGAGCGCCGCGGGGACCACCAGGGGATGAACTACCTGAGCTCGGAGCGAGTGCAGATCACCTACGACCTGCCGCTCGCCGAGATCGTCCTGGACTTCTTCGACCAGCTGAAGTCCCGGACGCGCGGCTACGCGTCGCTGGACTACGAGCTCATCGGCCTGAAGCCGTCCGACATGGTCAAGCTGGACGTGCTGCTCGCCGGCGAGGCCGTCGACGCGCTGAGCATGGTCGTGCACCGCGAGAAGGCCTACGAGCGTGGTCGGGTCCTGGCCGAGAAGCTGCGCCAGCGCATCCCGCGCCAGCAGTACGACGTGCCGATCCAGGCGGCGATCGGCCAGAACGTGATCGCGCGCGAGACGGTGAAGGCCTTCCGCAAGGACGTGATCGCGAAGTGCTACGGCGGCGACATCAGCCGCAAGCGCAAGCTGCTGGAGAAGCAGAAGGAGGGCAAGAAGCGCATGAAGTCCGTGGGTCGGATCGACGTGCCGCAGGAGGCCTTCCTGGCGGTCCTCGAGCTAGGCGATTGAGCTCGCGGGCGTGGGCGGCGTTCGCTGCCATGGCGACGCTGTGGGGCATCCCGTACCTCTTCATCAAGCTGGCGATCGACGACGGGATCCCGCCGATCTTCCTGGCGTGGGCGCGGATCGTCCTGGCCGCGGTCGTGCTGCTCGCGCTCGCGTGGAAGGCGGGGACGCTCGGTACGATCGCCAGCCGCTGGCGGTGGATCGTGATCTTCGCGATCGTCGAGATCTCGCTGCCGTTCCCGCTCATCGCGTTCGGTGAGCAGCACGTCGACTCGTCGCTGGCGGCGATCATCATCGCCGCCGCGCCGCTGCTGGTCGCGCTGCTGGCGCTCCTCGTCGCTCCGTCCGAGCGGGTGACGCGCAGCCGGTCTGTCGGGCTCGTGATCGGCTTCGCGGGCGTCGTGGTGCTCATGGGGCTGGACCTCACCGGCAGCACCGAGGAGCTGCTCGGCGCGCTGGCCATCCTCGCGGCCGCCGCCGGCTACGCGGCGGGACCGATGATCATGCGGCTGCGCCTGGAGGGGATCGACGCACGCGCCGCGATGGGGGCGAGCCTCGGCATCGCCGGGGTGGCACTGACGCCCTTCGCGATCCTCGACCCGCCCGACGCGGCGCCGACGCGCACCGCCTGGCTGTCGATCGTCGTGCTCGGGCTGCTGTGCACCGCGCTGGCGTTCCTCGTCTACAGCGCGCTCGTGGCGGAGGTTGGTCCCGGGCGCGCGATCGTCATCACGTACGTCGCGCCGGTCGTGGCGCTCGCGCTCGGTGTCGCGGTGCTCGGCGAGAGCCCGGGACCGGGAGCCATCGCAGGGCTGCTGCTCATCCTCGCGGGCTCCTGGATCTCGACCGACGGGCGCATGCCGCCCGGTCTCGCCGCGGTCTTCGCGCGCCGGCCGCTACGGACCGACGCGTAGGTCCCATAGGCCGATCGGCCCACCCCGTGTGGGCCGCACGTATGGCCGTTCGGCCCATAGGACATCCGTCGAGCGTCGACGATGGTTCTCATCGTGCTCGCCGCCCACCACATGCCCCGGCTCCGTTCCCTGCCGGTCGCATTTGGAGCGGCGGCGGCACTGTTCGTCGTCACAGCCGCTCCGGCCTCCGCCCAGGGACCGGGGGGCGCGGCAGCCTTGATCGACGACGAAGGGACAGCGGGTGCGGCGCCGGGGGCGACGCCGCAACCGCCTCCCGCGGGGGGTGTGGCGCCGAGCGCGCCGGTGGCCACGATCGATGGGGAGATCACACGGCTCACCGGCGCGCAGGCGCTCGCACCGGCAGCTGCGCCGCCGGCCATCCTGGCCGCGGTGACCGCGGCCAACGAGCTTGTCGGACTTCCGTACAAGTGGGGCGGCGGCCACGGGTCCTTCGAGGACAGCGGGTACGACTGCTCAGGGTCTGTCTCGAAGGTCCTCAACGCCATCGGGGCGCTCGACGACCCGCTGGACTCGCGGGCGCTGAGGAGCTGGGGCGAGCCCGGTCGCGGCCGGTGGATCACCGTCTACACGAATCCCAGCCACGCGTACGTCGTGATCGCGGGGCTGCGCTTCGACACGTCCGGACGGGGCGGGAAGGGCCCGCGCTGGCGCGCGGAGTCCCGCCCGTCGTCCGGGTACGTGGCACGGCATCCCGACGGTCTGTAGTCCGGTCTAGCGTCGCTTCGCGAAGCGGGTCCCGCGGGCCCGGGTCTCGAGCTCGAGGTTCCTGAGCGCGGCCAGGCGTTGCGCCGGGAGCTCACCGCTCGCGATCGCGGCCTGCACCGCGCAGTCGGGCTCGCGATCGTGCGAGCAGTCGGCGAACCGGCAGCTCGCCGCGAGGTCGTCGACGTCGGCGAACGTCTCGATGAGGCCGTCCTCGCTTGCGAGCGCCGGCAGCCGCACACCTGGCGTGTCGAGCAGCAGCGCGCCGCCCGGGAGGGCGAAGAGCTCGCGATGGCTCGTCGCGTGGCGTCCCTGGTCGTCGCTCTCGCGGATCTCGAGCGTCGCCTGGCGGTCCTCGCCGAGCAGCGTGTTGACCAGCGTCGACTTCCCCACGCCCGAGCTTCCGATGAGCGCCGTCGTCGCGCGCACCGGCAGGCGCGCGGCCAGCTCGGCAACGCCCATCCCGGTCCGCGCGCTCACGACCATGACCGGCGCGCTCAGCGCCTGGCGCAGCTGCGCGGCCTCCTCCTGTGGGTCCTCGATGAGGTCGGCCTTCGTGAGCAGGATGCACGCGGGGATGCCGCCCTCGCGGACGAGCGCCAGGAAGCGCTCGACGCGGCGGAGGTTCAGGTCGCGGTTGGCCGACGTGACGATGAGGCCGAGGTCGACGTTCGCGGCGACGGTCTCGACGACCGGGCCGTCGCTGCGACGCAGGACGCCGGCGCGCGGCAGCACCTCGCGGACTGCGCCGCCGGGCTCGACGCCGACCCAGTCGCCCACGGCGGGCGCCTGGCGAGCGTGCAGGAGTGTGCCGGAGACCGGCGCGAGGCGGGTTCCCGCAGGACCCGTGACGGCGACACGACCGCGGTGGACCGCGGTGACGCGCGCGGGCTCCAATCCCTCACTCAGATGGTGTGACATGTCCTCGGTCCAACCGAGGGCGAGCAGTTCAGGGTGCAACGGGGTTTCTCCTGGATCGAACATGTGCGAGGGGGCGGCGGCCCTCGCGAGCGGGCCTCGACGGGCCCGTGGCGACCTGCGTGGGGTGGCGCGGCGGGATGCCGCGCCCGCTCAGCAGGCTGCGATCAGGGAAGGTGTGCCGAACGTGCGCACACACCAAGGATGTCACATGGCGCAAGCGGATCCGGTCGCTTGCGTCGTGAGTACGGTCCTCTGCAGATGTCTGGGGTACGAGAGACGGCCATCCTCACGGAGGGCCTGCGGAAGTCCTATGGCTCGGTGCTGGCGCTCGACGGGGTCGATCTGACCGTCGCGACCGGCACGGTCTTCGGCCTCCTGGGGCCCAACGGCGCCGGCAAGACGACGTGCGTGCGCATCCTCACCACGCTCCTGACGCCCGACGGCGGCAGGGCGGAGGTCGGGGGGCTCGACGTCGTCCGCGACGCGGCGCGGCTGCGCGCCCGCATCGGGCTCGCGGGTCAGTACGCGGCGATCGACGAGAACCTGACCGGCTTCGAGAACCTCGAGATGGTCGGACGCCTCTACCACCTGAGCCGGGGCGGTTCCAAGGACCGCGCCCGCGAACTGCTCGCCAGCTTCGAGCTCTCCGATGCCGCGGACCGCCTCGCGAAGACCTACTCGGGGGGCATGCGCCGGCGGCTGGACCTCGCGGGTGCGCTGGTCGCGCGCCCGCCCGTGCTGTTCCTGGACGAGCCCACGACGGGCCTCGATCCTCGCTCGCGCCTCGGGATGTGGGACATGATCACCGAGCTCGTGGGCGAGGGAACGACCGTCCTGCTCACGACGCAGTACCTCGAGGAGGCCGACCACCTTGCCGACCAGATCGCGGTCATCGACCACGGTCGCGTCATCGCCGAGGGCACGTCGGACGAGCTCAAGGACCGCTACGGGGGCGAACGCATCGAGGTGGTCCTCGGCGAGACCGCCGACCGCGACCGCGCCCTGGAGGCGCTGGCGCCGATGACCGACGGCGCGGACGTGGAGTGCGAGGGGCGCACGGTCCGCGTCCCGGTGCGCGCCCGTCCAGGCATCCTCGCCGAAGCCGTCCGGCGGCTGGACGAGGCCGGCGTCGAGCTCGAGGACCTCGAGGTGCACCGGCCCACGCTGGACGACGTCTTCCTCTCGCTGACCGGCCACGCGGCCGAGACCGCGGTCGACGAGGGCGAGCAGGCCGGGGCGGAGGCGAGCTGATGGCGGCCGCGAGCATTCCCGCGGGCCAGCAGCCGGTCGTGGCCGAGGGCTTTGCCGCCCGGCTGCGCTGGGGCCTCGCCGACACGCTGGTCATCGCGAAGCGCAGCCTGCTGCGGGTCCCGCGCAGCCCGGAGCTGCTGCTCGGGTTCACGATCCAGCCGGTCATGTTCGTGCTGCTGTTCCGCTACGTCTTCGGCGGAGCGATCAGCACGCCCGGCGTGTCCTACGTCGACTTCCTGCTGCCCGGCATCCTCGTGCAGTCGATCGCCTTCGGCAGCACGGTGACGGGGGTCGGCATCGCCGACGACCTCCAGCGGGGCATCACCGACCGCTTCCGCTCGCTGCCGATGGCGCGCTCCGCGGTCCTCGCGGGCCGGACCATCGCGGACATCGCGACCAACATCTTCCAGGTCATCGTCATGGTGATCGTCGGCTACGCGGTGGGGTTCCGCTTCAGCACGAGCGTCCCCGACGTCGCCGCCGGCCTCCTGCTGCTGATCCTCGTCGGGTTCGCGTTCTCGTGGGTCTCGGCGGTGATCGGGATGGGCGTCTCGAGCGTGGAGGCGGCCCAGCAGGCGAGCTTCATCTGGCTGTTCCCGCTGACCTTCGTGTCCAGCGCGTTCGTGCCGCCGGACACGATGCCCGAGCCGCTGCAGACGTTCGCGGACATCAACCCGTTCACGCTGTGGGTCGACAGCCTGCGCCATCTGTTCGTCGGGACGCCGATCGACAACCAGCTCTGGCAGGGGCTGATCTGGGCCATCGGGCTCGTTGCGGTCTTCGCGCCGGTCGCTGTGCGCCGGTACCGCAGGGTGTCGACGAAGTAGCGTTCG
This sequence comes from uncultured Solirubrobacterales bacterium, assembly GCA_963837655.1. Taxonomy (GTDB): domain Bacteria; phylum Actinomycetota; class Thermoleophilia; order Solirubrobacterales; family Solirubrobacteraceae; genus CAVVSD01. The sequence goes on along the minus strand of CAWIOK010000001.1, from coordinate 619,968 downwards.
GGCCGACGATGGCCACGATCATCCGCTGCCCGACCTGCGAGACGCGCAACCGCGTGGGCGTCGTCACGAGCGGCTACCCGCGCTGCGCGTCGTGCAAGGAGCCGCTGCCGTGGGTCGTCGACGCGGACGGTGCCTCCTTCGCGGAGGAAACGCAGACGTCGGTGCCCGTCGTCGTCGACTTCTGGGCGGAGTGGTGCGGACCGTGCCGGATGATCTCGCCGGTGCTGCAGGACCTCGCGACTCGCCAGGCCGGCCGTCTCAAGGTGGTCAAGGTCGACGTCGACGCCAACCCCGGGCTCGCGGCGCGCTATCAGGCGCAGTCGATCCCGCTGCTCGTCGCGATGCGCGACGGCCAGGAGGTCGATCGCGTGGTCGGCGCCCTGCCCCGCTCGGCGCTCGAGGCGAGGCTCGCTCCGCTGCTCGCGTGAAGATGAGGCGAACGCCTCATGCCTGACGCGGTCGCCTCGATCTAGCGTGTCGCAACGCGACACAGGAGGCGACGGAGATGCCGAAGACCTCGAAGGAATCAGCGACGCAGGGCGGTGAGTTCGGGCCGGTGACCGACCGGTTCGAGGAGCTGGACGGCTACACCGTGAACTTCACGTCGTTCAGCGCGGAGATCGACGGCACGCCGCTGCTGACGGGACTGCAGGACGACCGCTGCCAGTGCCCGCACTGGGGCTACGTGGTCGCCGGCGCGATGACGTTCACCTTCCCCGACGGCGAGGAGGTCTTCCGCGCGGGAGACGCCTTCTACACCCCGCCCGGCCACGCTCCGATCGTCCGCGAGCCGGGCACCGAGGTCATCATGTTCAGCCCCACGGAGGAGCTGCGCGTGACCGAGGAGGTCATGATGCGCAACATGCAGGCCATGCACGCCGGTTGATCGCCTCAGACCGGGACGCCCGCAGGGAACTCCTCCTCGGGCAGCAGCCCGTGCTGCATCGCGAACAGGCTCGCGCCGGCGCGGCTGGAGGCGCCGATCTTCGCGTAGATGTGCTCGACGTGGTTGCCGACGGTCTTCGGTGTGATGACCAGCCGCTCGGCGACCTGCCGGTTGGACTGACCGCGCGCGACGAGCCGTAGGACCTCGACCTCGCGCGGCGTGAGCCCGGCGGGGCCCTCCCGGCGCCGGGGGACGCGGTGGCCCGCGGCGCCGAGCACGGCCTCGACGGCCTCCGCGTCGTGCCGGCCGGCGCGGACGTCGGCCCGCAGCTCGCTCGCCGCGTCCGGCGCCGAGCGCCCGGCGCGGTGCGGGCGCGGCTCGCGCATCGCCTGGTAGGCGTCCGCGGCGGCGAGGATCCGCGCCTCGCGGCCCATCCCGGCACCCGACAGCCCGCCCGGGTAGCCGGAGCCGTCGATGCGCTCGCGGTGCTGCACGGCGATCCGTGCCACGGGGGCGAGCCCGACGGACTGCCGCAGCATGCGGTCGGTCAGGTAGGGCTGGAGGCGGATGCGCTCCCATTCCCCGGTGCCCAGCGGGCCCGGCTTGTCGAGGATCGCGTTGGAGACGCCGAGCCGCCCGAGCCCGTGGACCAGGCCGGCGCGGCGCAGCGCCCGGACGTCGGACGGCGCCAGGCCCGATGCGGCACCGGCGACCGCGGCGAGCTCGGAGACCGCGCGACCGTGGCCCAGGAAGTACGGCGACTTCAGGTCGACGAAGCTGCCGATCGCCGCCAGCGCGGCGTCGAACGCCTCACCCCCGAGCGTCACCGCGAGCGCGGGCTCGGCGTCGATCACGGGATCCCACGCGTCGGTGCCGTCCAGCCCCGACAGGACGACGTCGGCCTCGGCCTCGACCACTGCGGCCAGCCGCGGGTCGAAGTCGCCGCCGCGGCGCTCCCGCACGAGCCGGCGTGCCGCCTCCGCGCCGCCCATGCGGTTGGCGACCTCGACGTACTCGGCGATGTGCGCGACGCGGGACGCGAGCGGGATCGCCTCGCCCTGGAGCTCGCCGGGCCAACCGCGCCCGTCCCAGCGCTCATAGGCGGTCCCGACGGCCTCCGCGACCCCGTCGGGGAGCGCGAGCTGGTGTGCCATGGCGCGCGCGATCTGCGCGTGATGGGCGATCATGTCGTCGACCTCGCGATGGCCGGACAGCGCGAACTCCAGGCCGAGTCGGAACCGGTGCAGCGGGGCGCGCCCAGAGCCCAGGAAGCGCATCCCGCTCACCGACATCCGCAGGCTCCGGGGGTCGTGGTCGTACTTGATCGACTTCAGGGCGATGTCGTCGCCGAACCACTTGGCCTGCTCGTGCGCGTCGGTGTGACAGCCGACGTTGACGATCAGCGCGGTGTAGTAGACGACAGCGCGCTCCTGCGGGTCGAGCCCGATGGCATCGGCCAGCCGGAGGGCGATCCGGCACTGGCGCAGCACGTGCTCGGACGGCTGCCCGAACCCGAGATCGATGCCGAGGGACAGGGCGGCAACCAGCTCCGCCAGCCGAACCCGCGTGCGATCGGTCGCGTCGGGGACGTCTCGTCCCATTGCACCCGCGGACGATACGCCGCACGGGCGCCTCCTACCGTGGAACGACCGACCCGTCGCCGCGCGTGCCAGGAGCCTGTTGACACCCATCGTCGAGCGCACGCGCTCGCTCACCGCTCGCGGAGCGGACGCCGGCCGCGCCGGTGCGTCGCCGCTCCTGCTGCTGTGCGTGGCGCAGTTCGTCCTGCAGCTGGACTTCAGCATCGTGAACATCGCGCTGCGCACGATCGCCGGCGAGCTGCACTTCAGCGCCGCGAGCCTGCAGTGGGTCGTAACCGGCTACGCGCTCTCGTTCGGCTCGCTGCTGCTGCTGGGCGGCCGGCTGGGAGACGTGCTCGGGCGGCGCAGGCTGCTGCTCGGCGGCCTGTGGCTGTTCGGCGCCGCGTCGGTCGTCTGCGGGCTCGCGTCGTCACCGGTGATGCTCGTCGCCGCGCGGTTCGTGCAGGGCATCGGCGCGGCGCTGATGGCGCCGTCGATCATCGCGATGCTCACCGCGATCTACGCCGACGGGCCGGCGCGCACCCGGGCGCTCGGCCTGTGGACGGCGGCAACGGCCGCCGGAGGCGTGAGCGGCATCGTCGCGGGCGGCATCCTCACCCAGTACCTGGGCTGGCGGTCGATCTTCCTGGTCAACATCCCGGTGATCGCGGTGCTGCTCCCCGTCGCGCGGCGTGTCCTGCCCGAGGTGCCCGGCGACCGTAGCCGGAAGCTGGACGCGCTCGGCGCGACCACGGTGACGATCGCGATCGGCGCCCTGATCTTCGGGCTCAGCAACGGCGAGCAGCACGGGTTCGCGTCGACGGGGTCGCTCCTCGCGTTCGGCATCTTCGTGGTGTTCGCCGTGGCCTTCGTCGTCATCGAGCGGACGGTCCAGGCGCCGATGCTGCCGTTCTCGTTCCTGGCGGTGGGCATCCGCCGCGTGTCGTTCGTCGTGATGCTCGTGGTCGGCGGGGTGTTCGCCGCCTATGCCTACTTCGTCGCGCTCTACCTGCAGCGGGTCCTGGGCTACAGCGAGATCCAGGCGGCGGTGGCCCTCGTGCCGGCGCCGGCGACGCTCGTGGTCGGCTCCACGCTCGTCAGCCGCCGGGCGATCGCACGATTCGGCGTGAAGACGAGCATGCTGGCCGGCCTCGCATCGCTCGCGGCAGGGCAGCTCGTCCTCAGCCAGCTGACGGCCGACAGCAGCTACCTGACGCACGTGCTCCCCGGGTTGCTGCTCACCCCGTTCGGCGGCGCGCTCGTCTTCCCGGCGGTGTCGGTCGGCATGACGAGCCGGGTCACGGCCGCCGACCGCGGCCTGGCGGGCGGGCTGATCCCGACCGCCCAGCAGGTCGGCGCCGCGATCTTCCTCGCGGTGCTGGCGACGATCGCCGCGAGCACGACCCGCCACGACGGCTCACTTGTGGCGGGCTACCGGGCCTCCTACCTCGTCGCGGCCGGCTTCATCGCGGTGACGGCCGCGTTCGTGGCGGTCAGCGAGATGCGAGTGCCAGCTTCGCGCTGAGCGCGACGAACGATCCGGCGAACGTGCGCCGCATCCAGGTGACGACGCGCGGGCTGGCGATGACGTGCGCGCGCACCGCCGAGGCGAAGACCCCGTAGATCGCGAAGATCACGAAGGTCATGAGCATGAAGACGGCGCTGAGCCCGACCATGTGCACGAGCCCCCCGGGCTCGTCCGTGCTCACGAACTGCGGAAGGAACGCGAAGAAGAAGATCGTCAGCTTCGGGTTGAGGATGTTGATGAGCACGCCGGAGACGAGCACGCGGCGCGCCGGCACGGGCTCCGCGTCGTCCTCGACCACGAGCGTGCCCTTCTCACGGAACGTGCTCCAGGCCATCCAGAGCAGGTAGGCGACGCCGAGGTACTTCAGCGTCTGGAAGGCAACGGCGCTCGCGTGCAGCAGCGCGGCGAGTCCCGTGATCGCCGCGATCATGTGCGGCACGATCCCGAGGGTGCACGCGAGCGCGGCAAGCACGCTCGCCCGTGCGCCGCGCGAGAGCCCGGCGGCCAGCGTGTAGAGGACACCGGTCCCCGGGGTCGCGACGATCACGAGGCTCGTGAGCAGGAACGCAACGCTCATGACGTGGTTGTACCAGCGCGTTCCCGCGGCTCACCAGTCGATCGCGTCGAACCGGGCCCGCAGCCGCCGTCCGCGATCGGGATGCAGCTGCGCGACCCACGCGATGCGGCCCTGCAGGTGGGCACGGAAGTCGGGCGCTCCGGTCCTGTCGGCCGCCTCTGGGCCGTTGCGCTCGGCGTCGTGCAGGATGGCCTTGAGGCGGTCGTACTCGGCGCGTGGCACGTTGAGGCGGTCGTTGACGACGACGCCGCAGACCACCTGGCGCTCGCTGCGTCTCCGTACGCGCGTCTTGCCGGCCGCGACGCCGAAGCCCTCGTCGCGCGCGATCCGCGACACCGCCCGGGTCACGACGCCGGTCGGAAGGCTCGCGGCCCCGGAGAACGTGAGGTCGTCCGCGTAGCGCGAGTACCGCGCGCCGAGGGTGGGTGCGAGCCCGGCGAGACGCCGATCAAGCCCCTGGGCCGCGAGCGACGCGAGGGCGGGCGACGTCGGGGCGCCCTGGGGGAGATGGGGCGCGGCGAGGCGGCGACCCAGCCGGAAGTGGCGGTCGATCTGCCGGGCCTCTCGCGGCGCGTGGATCGTCGCCCACTCCGCGCGCGGGACGACGGTGACGCACAGCCCCGTCAGGGTGTGCGCGACCGCCTCCGGGTACCCGGCGGTGCGGAAGACGCCGAAGACGCGACCTGCCGGGACGGAGGCGAAGAAGTCCTCGAGGTCGACGCGCAGGACGGTCTCGCGGCCGACGTGCAGCGCGGCGTGGGTGCGCACGGAGCGCCCGGGGACGAAGCCGTGCGCCGCGTCGTGGTGCGGGATGCGGTCGAGGATCTCGTGGAGGATCCAGCGCTGGATCTCCTTCAGGCGCCGCTTCGGCCGTGCGATGGGCCGTGGCGGTCCGTCGCGGCGCGGCTGCCACCGGTACGTGTAATGGCGCAGCCGCCGCTCGGGGGTGCCGCGCTCGAGGCCGCGGGCGTCGGCGAGCCACATGAGCTGGCCCGCGTCGAGCTCGAGGCGCTCGGCCAGCGCGCCGGGCGACGTGATCTCAGGCACGGGCCAGCGCGTCCGGCCCATCTCGGTCTCGAAGTCGCGCCAGCGGCGGACGTCCGGGCGGGCTGCGGACCGCTCGAGCGTGCGCACAATGAACGTGGCGAGCTCACGCGGCCGATCGGCCGGCGGCCGCGGGTAGGCCTCGAGCACCCGGCGCACGACCCGTCGCATCCAGGGCGGGCGCGGCTGGAGCACCTCCGCGCCGCGCCGGAACATCGCGGTCTCGGTCCATGCACCGGCGAGGAAGGCGGCGGCGAGGGCGGCGCCGAGCTCACGCCTGCGGGAGGCGACGGACATGCGGGGCGCCATGGTAGAGCCCGACGAACCGATGGGGCGACAGTCCGACTCCTCCCGTCGTGCGTGCGCGCTCCGGCGATGTGAGCCGCACGGCGCACGCGATGCACTGCGTCGGTGATGCAGGTCCCCCGGGGGTGCCCCGGAGAGCGAGTGCGCGCCGAGGCGCGCGTTCGCGGCTCGTCCTGCCGCCCCTCGGGGACGGTAGCGATGGCCGGCCGCGGGTACGCTCCCGCCGCCATGCCCGACACGACCCTCATCGGCAAGAGCTTCGCCCCCGGCCTGTACGCCGTCGGCCGGGAGAAGATCCGGGAGTACGCGCTCGCAGTCGGCGAGACCAACCCGCTGCACCACGACCTGCAGGTCGCCCGCAACCACGGCTACGACGACCTGGTCGCCCCGCCGATGTTCGCGGTCGTCTACTGCTCGTCGGCGATCGGCGCCGCGATGTTCGACCCTGAGCTCGGCATCGAGTTCGACCGCCTGCTGCACGGCAGCCAGGACTTCAGGTGGGGTCCCGTCGTGGTCGCAGGCGACGAGATCACGACCTCGGTCACCCTGAAGGACGTCAGCACCCGAGCGGGCATGGCGTTCTACGTCTTCGAGTCGGTCTCCACCAACCAGCGCGACGAGACGGTCTGCGTCGGGACGTGGACCGACATCGTCCGGGAGTCTTCGTCGTGAACGCCGGCGACGAGATCCCCGAGCTGAAGGTCACGGCGGACCGGCTCACGCCCGTGCGCTACGCGGGTGCATCCGGCGACTTCAACCCGATTCACGTCGACGACGAGTTCGCGCAGAAGGTCGGCCTCCCCGGCCGCATCCTCCACGGGCTGTGGACGATGGCCCAGGTCGCGCGGGCGCTCACCGACGCGGGCGGCGGCCCGCACAGCCTCGAGCGGCTGAACGTCACGTTCCGCGGGATGGCGCTCCCGGACCGCGAGATCACCGTGACCGGCAAGGTCGCCGAGGTCGACGGGAGCATCGCGAAGGTCGACGTCCGGGCCGAGCAGGACGGCAAGGCGATCGTCCGCGGCGGCGAAGCGGATCTGCGCCTGTAGGGGGCGCCTGCGGCGCCTCTAGACTCGATGTCGTGCTGTCGCCGCGACAGGAGCTCATCCTCAGCAAGGTCGTCGTCTGCTACCAGCAGACCGAGGCGCCGGTCGGCTCGAAGGTCCTGAGCGCGGACCCCGAGCTCGGCGCCGGCCCGTCGACGATCCGCAACGAGCTCGCCCTGCTCGAAGAGCACGGCCTCCTCGCGCACCCGCACACCTCGGCCGGCCGCGTCCCGACCGACGCCGGCTTCCGCTACTTCGTCGATCGCCTGCTGCCCACCAGCACCGCCAACCCGGTCGAGCTCGATCTCGTCCGCCGCGAGGTCGACGAGGCGATGCGCGTCACGACCGAGACGCTCTCGCAGGTCACGAACCTGCTCGCGATCGTCTCCGCGCCGCCGGTGGACACCGCGACGATCCGCCACGTCGAGGTCCTGCAGCTGCAGCCGCAGGTGGTGATGACCGTGGTCATCACGTCGACCGGCGGGGTCTCCAAGCGCATGTCGACCTTCCCGGCGCCTGTCGACGCGGGCGTCGTGAAGTGGGCGGCCGAGTACCTCAACGAGCGGCTCGTCGGCCTCGGCCTCGGGTCGCGCACGCTGCACGCCCGGGTTCTGCCGCCCGACCTCAGCAAGAGCGAGGAGACGTTCCTCGCCGCGCTGGCCCCCGCCTTCACCGAGCTCGCCGACACCGCCCACGACACGCTCTACGTCGAGGGCGCCGCGCGCCTGCTGCGCGAGCATCGCTTCCAGGACCTCGCGCAGATCAACGAGCTGATGCAGATGCTCGAGGAGCGCATGGCGCTGCTCGGCCTCCTGCGCACCGCGTTGGGCAGCCGCGACGTGCTCGTGCGCATCGGCGCCGAGAACGAGGCTCCGGCCCTTCGCTCGCTCGCCCTCGTCGCCGCCAACTACGGCCTGCCGCAGCGCGCGCTGGGCACGGTGTCGCTGATCGGGCCGGTCCGCATGGACTACGGGCGGGCGATCGGCACGGTGCGCGACGCAGCACGCCAGCTGTCGCGGTTCATCACCGACGTGTACGACGAGGGCTAGCGCCACAGCATGCCCCGTGATGCGTACGAGGTCCTCGGCGTCCCCCGCGACGCGGACGAGGGACAGGTCAAGAAGGCGTTCCGCAAGCTGGCCCGCGAGCTGCACCCGGACGTCAACGCCCACGACCCCGACGCCGAGGAGAAGTTCAAGGAGGCCGCCGAGGCCTACGAGATCCTCTCCGACGCAGAGCGCCGCCAGGTCTACGACCGCTACGGCCACGAGGGTCTGCGCAACGGCGGCCGGGCGCCGAACTTCGACGCGTTCGGCTCCGTGTCCGATCTCTTCGAGGCGTTCTTCGGCGGCGGCGGGCGCAGCGGCCCGGCCCCCGGCGGCGACGTCGCGGTCGCCCTCGACGTCAGCCTCGCCGACGCCGCGCGCGGCGCGGCGATCGACGTCAACTACGAGGCGGTCGACCGCTGCGAGCGCTGCCACGGCAACGGCGCCGAGCCGGGCACGCCGATCGTCACCTGCGAGCGCTGCGGCGGAAACGGCGTCCTGCGCGGCGTCAGCCGCACGCCCTTCGGCCAGGTCATGCGCACGGTCGACTGCGATGTCTGCGGCGGTGATGGCAGGCGCCCGACCGAGCCCTGCCAGCGCTGCGACGGCCGCGGGCGCGAGGTCGCCGACCGCACGCTGCGCGTCGACGTCCCGGCCGGCATCGCCGACGGCCAGCGCATCCGGCTGAGCGGCCACGGCCACGCGGGGGAGTCCGGCGCACAGACGGGCGACCTGTACGTCCTCGTCAACGTGGAGGAGGACGAGCGCTTCGTCCGCGACGGCGACGATCTCGTGACCGTCGTCGACGTCCCCGCCACGATCGCGGCGCTGGGCGCGCGCATCAGCGTCCCGACGCTCGACGGCCCCCAGGAGGTCGGCCTCGACGCCGGCACCCAGCCGGGGGAGAGCATCACGCTGCGCGGGAAGGGCATGCCGGTCCTGCGTCGCCCCGGCCGCCACGGCGATCTCCGCGCCATCGTCAACGTGGTCATCCCGCGCAAGCTGTCGCGCGAGCAGCGCGAGATCGTCGAGCAGCTCGACGCCACGCTGCACGAGGACAACCTCCGCCAGGACGAGGGCCTCGTGTCGAAGCTCAAGCGCGCGCTACGGGTTTGATAAGGCTCGGCGTCCGCGTCGCGAAGGCCGACGCGGACCTGGTGCTCGCGGAGCTCCTCGCGCTCGTCCCGCAGGGGGTCGAGGAGCGCGAGATCGGCCCCGACACGATCGAGTACGGCGTCTACGGCGCCGAAGGCGAGCTGCCGGAGCTGCACGCGCTGCACGCGGCGGCGGGCGCCGCGCTCGTCGAGGTCGTCACCGAGCAGGTCGCCGACGACTGGGCCGACCGCTGGCGTGCATTCCACTCACCCGTCGAGATCGGCGGGCGCATGCTGGTCCGGCCACCTTGGTCGCCGCCGCCGCAGGACCCGGCGATCATCGACCTCGTCATCGATCCCGGGCAGGCGTTCGGCACCGGGGCGCACCCGACGACGAAGCTCTGCCTGGAGCTGCTGCTCGAGCTCGAGCCCGTTGGCTCGTTCATGGATCTCGGCTGCGGCTCGGGCGTCCTGGCCATCGCCGCGGCCCGTCTCGGATGGACCCCGGTCGTGGGCGTCGACTTCGACCCGCTGTCGGTCAGCGCGACGGTGGAGAACGCCCAGGTCAACGACACCACGGTGTCGGCGAGGCGCTTCGACCTGCTCCGCGACGGCCCGGCGCCGGCCGCGCCCACCGTTGCCGCGAACCTGCTGCGGCCGTTGCTCCTGGCGGTCGCACGGGCGGGATTCGACGGCCCCACGCCCGAGCGGATCGTTGCCAGCGGGCTGTTGCGCACCGAGGCCGACGAGGTCTCGGCGGCGCTGACCGCGCGCACCGGTCTCCCCGAGCGCGCGCGGCTGGAGGAAGGAGACTGGGCGGCACTGCTGCTCGCCCAGCCCGCGTAGCTCCTAGCCTTCGTCGGGGTCGTCCGGGTACGGCTCCTTGCCCACGATGCGGCTGGACTCGGTGCCGTCCTGCTCGAGGACGAGCTCCTCGGTGATCACGTAGCGACGCAGGCGAGCCCGACGCGGCTGCACCAGCGTGCCGTCGATGAGCCAGCCCTCGCTGAAGCGCTCGAGTGCCTGCTCGCGCGGGCGCTCGGCCAGCACCGGCGCGGACGCCGGCTCGGGCTCGGGCTCGGGCTCGGTGGGGACGGGCTCGGGCTCGGTGGGCTCGGGGGCGGACGAGAAGGTGGGGGAAGGTGGCACAGGCTCCGGCTCGGGCTCGGGGGCGGGGGGATCGGCCAGCACCGGCTCGGCGACCGGCTCGGGGGCCACAGGCTCCGGCTCCGGCTCCGGCTCGGGCGCGGGCGGCTCTGGCACGACGGTCTGCGTGTCCACGGCGCCCAGCGGGTGCTCGGGACCGGGCGCGGCCGGCTCGGGTGCAGGGACAGGCTCCGGCTCGGGAGCGGGCTCCGGCTCGGCTGCCGCCTTCGCGGCGCCGTAGTGATCGAAGAGACGACGCTCCTCGTCCCTGGTCAGCTCACCCTCGACCTCCGGCCGCGGCGCGTCCTTGACGGCCGACTTCGAGTAGCCGAGGCGCACGTCATTGCCCGAGACGGCAGCGCCGTCGAGGGGGGCGAGGCTGGTGTGCGTACCGAACAGCCCGGTCCTGATGGCGGCCCATGTCGGGTCGCCGCTCTGGCGGTCCAGGTAGAACTCCTCCAGGGTGCCGACCTTGTCGCCGTCGGGGTCGACGACAGTACGGCCCTTCCAACCCTCGACGTCCTGCAGCGTCGGCATGAGTCGCGCTCCTCTCTGTCAGTCACTGGTGCCCGCCGCCCAGGCATGCGCCAGCGTGCGGCTTCCCTGCATTCCGCGAGATTCTACGTCCGAGCAGCAGACCATGTTCCTGACGGGGTTTCTGCACGGCGGCTTGCACGGAGGGCGTCGACTAGGATCGCCGCGCCGCGGCTACGCGGCCAGAAAGAGGAGGATCGATGCCGGGTCTGGTGGATGGCAAGTCGGGGCTCGTGACAGGGTCGGCGGGCGGGATCGGTCGCGCGACCGCCATCGCGCTCGCTCGAGAGGGCGCACAGGTGCTCGTCACCGACCTCCCAGCGCGCGCACAGGACGGGGAGGAGACCGTCCGCCTCATCACCGAGGCCGGCGGGACCGCCGTCTTCGTCCCCGGCGACGTGACCGTCGACGCTGACGCCAAGGCGGTCGTCGACGCGACCGTCGAGGCGTTCGGGCGCCTCGACTTCGCCCACAACAACGCCGGCATCGAGCTGCAGGCGACCATCACGGGCACGACCGAGCCCGAGTGGGACGCGATCATGAACGTCAACGTCAAGGGTGTCTGGCTCGGCCTGCGCCGCCAGATCGAGCAGCTGCTGCGTCAGGGCGGCGGGGGCGCGATCGTCAACACGGCGTCGCTGGCGGGGCTGATGGCCGTCCCGTCGCTCGCCGCCTACATCGCCAGCAAGCACGCGGTCGTCGGGCTCACCAAAGCGGCAGCGGTCGACTGCGCGGAGCACGAGATCCGCGTCAACTGCGTTTGCCCCGCCGCGATCGGCACCGCGATGATCGAGTCGCTGCCGGAGGAGCGCCAGCTCGAGCTCATGGCGCCGCAGGCGATCAAGCGGATCGGGCGACCCAGCGAGGTCGCCGAGGCCGTCACGTGGCTGCTGTCGGACAGCGCGTCGTTCGTCACCGGCGTCGCGATGCCCGTCGACGCGGGGGCCATGGCGCAGTAGCTCCCCTCGTCGCGCCCGAGGAGCCACGAGCGAGCACGGCGCCGAGACCGCGACGAGCTGCTGCGTGCGGCCGATGAGGCGCTCTACGACGCGAAGGAGCGGGGGCGGGCGGTCTGACCGCTGTCACGCCGTAACCCGCGGACTTGCCGAGTCGGGCAGACTCGCCCCATGGCTTGGCGCGTCGTCATCGCGGGTGGGGGATTCGGCGGCTACTACGCGGCCTGCGGCGTTGCCGGTGCGATGCCCAGACACAGCGTCGGCGTGACGCTTGTGACGGACACGAACTTCATGCTCTACACGCCGCTGCTGCCCGGCGCGGCCGGCGGCACGCTGGAGCCGCGCCACGTCGTGGTGCCGCTGCGCGACGAGCTCCCCGAGGCCGTCGACCTGCGGCTCGCCCATGTGACCGGCGCCGACCCGTCGCGCAAGGTCGTCACCGTGCGCACGCTCGAGGGCGCTGCAGAGGAGATCGAGTACGACCACCTCATCGTCAGCGTCGGCTCCGTCAGCCGCACGCTGCCGGTTCCGGGGCTGGCCGAGCACGCGCTCGGCTTCAAGTCGCTGCCGGACGCGATCGGGCTCCGCGACCGGCTCGTGCGCAACCTGGAGATCGCCGAGACGATCGACGACGTCGAGCGCCGCAAGGAGTACCTCACCTACATCTTCGTGGGCGCCGGGTACGCGGGGCTGGAGGGCATCGCCGAGCTGCAGGACTTCGCGGCCGACCTCATCGACAAGTACCCCCGCTCCCGCGTGTCGGGGATGCGGTTCATCCTCGTCGAGGGGACGGCGCGGATCATGCCCGAGATCTCCGAGGGGCTCGCGCAGTTCGCGGTCCGGGAGCTGCGCGCCCGTGGGATGGAGTTCCGGATCGAGACGACGCTCGAGTCGCTCACCGAGACATCGGCCACCTTCTCCACGGGCGAGGTGATCCCCACGCGCACACTCGTGTGGACCGCCGGCGTGAAGCCCCATCCGGTCGTCGCCAAGCTCGGCCTGCCGCTGAGCGACCGCGGCCGCATCGTCGCCGACGAGTTCCTGCAGGTGCAGGGCCACGAGAACGTCTGGGCGATCGGCGATGCCGCGTCCGTTCCCGACCCGGCGAAGAAGTTCGAGGTCCCGTCACCTCCGACGGCGCAGCACGCCGTCCGTCAGGGGAAGACGGTCGGGCGCAACGTCGCCGCGGCAATGGGCGCGGGGCGCCGGAAGCGCTTCGACTACAAGACCCTCGGGGTCTTCGTCGACATGGGACGCGGCAAGGCCGTCGCCGAGACGGTCGGCATCCGCTGGAGCGGGCGACGTGCCTGGATCCTCGCCAGGACCTACCACCTCGCGCTCATGCCGGGCTGGGGACGCCGGGCCCGGCTGCTCACCGACTGGAACATCGGCCTGCTGTTCGGGCGCGACCGCTCGGAGCTCGGTCTGCACACGGGCCGGCTCGTCGGCGACGAGGACGACTGACGCGGTCCTATCCTGGTAGGGAGATGACGATCACCGACCAGGTGAAGCAGGACGTCGCCGTCGCGATGAAGGCCAGGGAGCGCCGGCGAGTCGCGGCGCTGCGACTGATCCTCTCCGAACTGCAGAAGGACCAGAAGGAAGGGACGGGCGACGAGGTCGCCGTGCTGCGCCGTGAGCGCAAGCGCCGCCTCGACGCCGCGTCCGCCTTCCGTGAGGGCGGCCGCCCCGAGCTCGCCGACGGCGAGGAGGAGGAGGCGCGCGTGATCCAGGAGTACCTCCCGGCGGAGCTCTCCGACGAGGAGCTGCGGGCGATCGTCGCCGCGGCGGTGCAGACCGCCGGCGCGAGCTCGCCGCGCGACATGGGCGCGGTCATGAAGGTCGCGATGGGCGACGTCGCGGGGCGCGCGGACGGCAAGCGCGTGTCCGCACAGGTCCGGGAGGTGCTGGGTGCGTAGGCAGATCGAGCTTTCAGACGGGACCGCGCGCGAGCTGGCGGGCAGCGGCGACTCCGTCCTCCGCGCGCTGGAGGGCCACGTCGACTGCGACGTGTTCCTCCGAGGCAACGTGCTCACGCTGGACGGCGACGACGCGGCCGTGGAGGCCGCGACCACGGTCGTGGAGGAGCTGTCCGAGCTCATCGAGCAGGGCCACGAGATCGGCCCAGGGACGATCTCGGCCGTCACCGGCGCGCTGGATCAGCACGCTTCGCCTGCGGCGATCCTCGACGACGTGGTCTGGCGCCACCGCTCCCGCAAGGTCGCGCCGAAGACGGTCAACCAGAAGCGCTACGTCGACGCCATCCGGCGCGGGACGATCACGTTCGGCATCGGCCCGGCGGGCACGGGCAAGACGTTCCTCGCCGTCGCGCTGGCCGCCGCGGCGCTGAGCCGCCGCGAGGTCAACCGGATCATCCTCACGCGCCCGGCCGTCGAGGCGGGTGAGCGCCTGGGCTTCCTGCCCGGCGACCTCATGGCGAAGATCGATCCGTACCTGCGACCGCTGTTCGACGCGCTGCACGACATGCTCGACGCCGAGCGCGTCGCGCAGGCGCTGGAGCGCGGGCAGATCGAGGTCGCGCCGCTGGCGTTCATGCGCGGAAGGACGCTGAATGACTCCTTCATCATCCTCGACGAGGCGCAGAACACCACGCCGGAGCAGATGAAGATGATCATGACCCGCCTCGGGTTCAACTCGAAGATGGTCGTGACGGGGGACATCACGCAGATCGACCTTCCCCGCGACCAGTCCTCCGGGCTGATCACGGTCTCGGAGATCCTCGAGGGGATCGAGGACATCGAGTTCATCCGGTTCGGTGGCGAGGACGTCGTCCGCCACCGGCTGGTGCAGCGCATCGTGGAGGCCTACGACGAGCATGCTGCGCGCCAGGCGCCTGAGCTGCGTCCGGCCGAGCGCAGGCGTGCTTGAGGTCGAGGTCTTCGGCGAGGTCCCGGCGCCCGATGCTCCGCTCCCCGCGGAGATCGAGCGTCTGGTGTCGATCGCCCTCGCGTCGGCCGGCGTGCACGAGGGGCACATCGCCATCTCGTTCGTCGGCGCCGACCGCATCGCCGCGCTCAACGAGGAGCACCGCGGCAAGCAGGGTCCGACGGACGTCCTGAGCTTCCCCATCGACGGCAACGAGGAGCTCGCCGACGGCGTGCCGCGCGAGCTCGGCGACATCGTCGTCTGCCCGCCGCACACGACCGATCTGCGCGAGGCCATCGTGCACGGGGCGCTGCACCTCACGGGCATGGATCACGAGACCGACGACGGCGAGATGCTCGCGCTCCAGCGCGAGCTCCTCGCATGGGAATGAGGCGATGACTTCGTCATCGCTTGCGGTTGTGTCGCCGAGCGACACGACCGCGGGGAGGAGAGGTTCGTGACGCAGTCCGGGTTCGTGGCGCTCGCCGGCAGGCCCAACGTGGGCAAGTCGACGCTCGTCAACGCCATCGTCGGGCGCAAGATCGCGATCGTCTCCGACAAGCCGCAGACCACCCGCAGAGCGATCCGCGGCGTCGCCACGACGCCCGACCGCCAGCTGGTGCTCGTCGACCTGCCGGGCGTGCAGCGGCCGCGCGACGCGCTCACGCAGCGCATGCAGTCGCGCGTGGAGCGCGAGCTCGCCGACTCCGACGTGGCGCTGCTCATCATCAACGGCGAGGAGGGCGTCGGGCCGGGCGACCGCTTCCTCGCCGCTCTCCTGCGCGAGGCCGGGCTGCCGGTCGTCGTCGCCGTGAACAAGATCGACCGCCTGAACCGCTCGCGGACGATGATCGCGCTGGAGGCCGCGGCCGAGCTCGAGGTCGGCGAGGACGTGTTCCCGATCTCCGCGCGGACCGGCAGCGGCGTCGTCGCCCTGACCGAGCGGCTGGGCGAGTTGCTGCCCGAGGGCCCGTTCTTCTTCCCCGAGGAGGACTCCAGCGACCAGCCGCAGGAGGTGATCCTGGCCGAGCTCGTGCGCGAGCAGGTGCTGCGGCGGACCTTCCAGGAGGTCCCCCACTCGGTCGAGGTGATCATCGAGGAGATCGAGGAACCGCGTGAGGACCTCACGGTCGTCCGCGCGCTCGTGTGGGTCGAGACCGACTCCCAGAAGGGCATCCTCATCGGCTCCGGCGGGCGGATGATCAAGGCCGTCGGAACCGCCGCGCGGCGCGAGCTCGCGCGGGAGCTGGGCACCCGGGTGCACCTCGAGCTGTCGGTGCGCGTGCGCCGCGGCTGGCGCGGCGACGACCGGATGCTCGACCGGCTGGGGATCGAGTAGGACGCCCGTCCACTCCACTCAGCCTCTCCCCAGCCGCGGCCGACAACAGGAGGGACAGGCGAGACCGGCTCATGGATGAGCCCCGAAGGGTGTTGAGGGACTCCCGACGGTCGCCACGGTTGAGGTCACACAGAGGAAGATCCCCCGCCAGGGATCAAGCCTCCTGGACCCGGTCGCAGCCTGCGCATAGCTCGCTCCTCTGAGAGAGCGAGGGGACATCCACATGATGGAGGCCCGCGCGTCGGCGGACGCGCGGGCCTCTGTCGTTGTGGTTCCGTGCATCCGGACGCTCGTCCGGCACGTAGGCTGACGTTGTGCGCGGTGCCACGGAATCGGACGTGCGCAGTGCCTATCGCCGGTGCGCGGCGCTGCAGCTGCGTCGCGACCCGACGTTCTTCCTCGCGACCCGGCGACTGCCCGGCGACGTGCGTCCGGCCGTCCACGCGCTCTACGGCTTCGTGCGCGGGGCCGACGACATCGTCGACGAGCCGCGCGCGGACGTCCCGCCGGAGCGCCGCCGTGCACAGCTCGACGCGTGGCAGGCCGAGCTGGAGCGAGGTCTCGTCGCCGGCTGCTCGGAGCACCCCGTCATCTCCGCCCTCGTCCACGCCGGACGGCGGCACGACCTACCGCTCGGGGAGCTGCGGGTCTACATGGACTCGATGCGCGTGGACTGCGACCGCGTCCGGATGGCCGACCGCGCGCAGCTCGACGCGTACATGAACGGCAGCGCGGCGGCGGTCGGGCGCATCATGGCCCCGCTGCTCGGCGCGCCGGAGGCGGACCGCGAGACGGTCGCCGCGCTCGGCGTGGCCTTCCAGCTCACCAACTTCATCCGCGACGTCCGCGAGGACTGGGCGATGGACCGCGTCTACCTGCCGGGCCTCGGCGAGGACGACCTCGCCGAGCGGCGGGCCAGCGAGGCCTTCCGGGAGCGGGTCGGCTCGGAGGCAGTCCGCGCCCGCGCCCTGTTCGCCGACACCCGATCCGTGATCGGCGCGGTGCGACCCGAGATGCGCACGGCCATGCGCATCGCGGGCGAGATCTACGAGCGCGTCCTGGACCGCGTCGAGCGGATCGGCTTCGACGTGCTGGGGCGGCGCACCGCGCTGGGCCCGTTGGAGCTCGCGGGCGCGGTCTGGGGCGCCGCGCGGGCGGCGTGACGCGTCGCGCCACCGCTCGAGGCGACGAGCGGACGTCGCTGGACGGCACGCAGGCCGACGTCCTGATCTGCGGCGCCTCCTTCGCGGGCCTCGCGGTCGCGCGCGAGCTCGCGGGCAGCGGCGCGCGGGTGGTGCTGCTGGACCGCTACGAGGTCGGTGAGCGGGCGACGAGCGCCTGCGCCGCCCCGACCGGCTGGTTGCAGGCCATGGGGGTCACGGATGCGATCCGCAGCGAGCTGCCCTGCATGCGCTTCACCACCCCGAACGGGACCATCCGCTGCCGCCTGCCGTGGAGCTGGTCGGCGTTCGACTACCGCGAGCTGTGCCGGCTGCTGCACGCGCAGACCGACGTCCGGTTCGAGACCGCCCTCGTGCAGGGCCGCGCGGACGGCGGCGTCGCTACCGACCGCGGCGTGCTGTGCGCTCCGCTGGTCGTCGACGCCATGGGCTGGCGGCGCGTGCTCGACGCCGGCGGCGTCTTCCAACCGCCCGACGCGCCGCTCTCGCGCGGGCTCGAGGTGCACCCGCATGAGGCGGTGGACTCCGACGAGCTCCACGTCTGGGTCGAGCGCGACCTCGTGCGCCGGGGCTACGGCTGGTCGGTGCCGGCCGGAGCCGAGGTCCGCGTCGGGGTCGGCTCCTATGAGCCCCGCCACCACGTGAAGGACGCGACCGTGCGCCTCGCCGAGCGCGAGGGGCTCGAGCCGGTGCGCTACCAGGGCAACTGGTTCCCGCACCGCCTGCGCCCCGCGACGGGCGACGGCGTGTTCTTCGTCGGCGACGCCGCCGGGCACTGCTTCCCGCTGTCGGGCGAGGGGATCCGGACGGCGTTCTACTTCGGGATCGCGTGCGGGCGCGAGCTACGGGCGGTCGTCGACGGCCGGAGCACGCGTGAGGAGGCGCTCGAGCGCTACGCCGCGTTCTCCCGGGACCACGCCCGGCCGTATCGCCGGGCGCTGGCGCTGCAGCGCATCGTGCCGGCGCTGCCGCCGCGGGTGCTGACCGTCGCGCTGCGGCTGATCGGCCGCAGGCGTCTCGGAGACCGGGTCTTCGGCTGGTACCTCGAGCAGGCGCATCCGCGCTTCGCCGGAGCCTCGTAGCGCCTCCTCCTAGTGTGTCGAGCATGTCGCTCGCGATCCCCGTCTCGGGTCCGATCGTCGTCGTGCACGGCGGCGCGGGTGCCGGCGTCATCCGCCCCGACGCGGCACCCGGCCTGAAGGACGGACTCGCTCGCGCCGTCGAGGCGGGCCGGACCGCGTTGCGCGCAGGCGGCACTGCGGTGGACGCGGTCGTCGAGTCCATCGCCGTCCTGGAGGACGACGAGCTCTTCAACGCCGGCCGCGGCGCGGTGCTCACTGCGGACGGCGACATCGAGCACGACGCCGCGGTGATGGACGGACGCCGGCGCAGGGCCGGCGCGGTCGCCGCGGTGCGCGGGCAGCCCAACCCGATCCGTGTCGCCAGAGCGCTGTTGGAGGAGGGTCGCCACGGCATGCTCGCCGGCGAGGGCGCGATGCGCTTCGCCGAGGAGATGGGCTTCCCGCGAGTCGACCTCGACATGCTGCTCACCGACCACCGTCGCAGCCAGCTGGCGAAGCGCGTGGCGGGCGAGGAGCCCGAGCCCGGCTTCGGAGACCCGCAGCCGGGCATCTGGACGCTCGAGGGCGACACGGTCGGCGCCGTCGTCCTGGACCTCGACGGGCATCTCGCCGCAGGGACGTCGACCGGCGGGATCGCAGGCAAGTCGCAGGGTCGCGTCGGGGACTCGCCGCTCGTCGGCGGCGGCCTCTACGCCAACGACCGCGTCTGCGCGGTGTCGGCCACCGGGACGGGCGAGCGCATCATGGAGGCAGTCGTCGCCCACGAGGTCGCCGCGGGGATGCGCCTCGCAGGACTGCCGATCCAGCGCGCCGTCGAGGAGGCCTGCGCGGTGGTGCAGGGCGACATCGGGCTCATCGCCGTGGACGCCCGCGGCCGCGTGGGCATCGCGTGCAACACCCCGATCTTCCAGCGCGCGGTCGCCGTTGGCGACGGCCCGGTGCGCACGGGTCTGACGGGGACGGACTCGGTGCGATGAGCGCGCCCGAGGCGGGACGGAAGCGGCGTTGGGGAGACCTCTCGGTGGGCAGGCGCGCGGCGATCGTCGTCGCCGGGGCGGTGCAGCTCGGGTTGTTCGCCGCTGCGCAGCGCGATCTCCGGCGCCGTCCGGCGCGTGCGATCAACGGGGACAAGCGGCTCTGGGTGGCCGCGTGCTTCGTGAACTTCGTCGGTCCGATCGCCTACTTCGCGTTCGGCCGCAAGCGCTGAGCTCCCCCGCCCGCCCGAGGCGAGCCGTTGTCCCAGAGCTCGGATCGCAGGCCGGCGGCCGCGATGCGGGACCGCGTGCCCGCGCGATCCTCGGTCACGACGAGGACGCCGCGCCGCTCCAGCGCGGCGACGACGCGCTCGGCCGGCTGCACGTGCAGCGCACGCGACGCGTAGCTGTCGGCGATGTCCACGAGTGGCCCGCGCGTGCCGGCGATCGCGACGAAGTGGCCGACCTGCCAGTCGTTGTCGGGGCCGTCGTCCGCGCCGGTCGCGAGGTAGCGCGCCACCTGATCCTCGCTGACCGACGGAGCCCACAGCGCGCCGGTGTGGACGTTGGCGATGACCGCGACCGCGTCGAGACCGTCGAGGAGCTCGAGAAGGGCCACGCGCGGTGAAGGCACCCATGGCGGGCACCGCCGCCAGCCGCCCGCCCGAGAGCACCTCGATCGCCCGCGCGACGCCGTGTGCCGACGTCCCCGCGGGATCGCCGACCGGCAGCGCGGCGCCCGGCCGGCGGCCGGTCTCACCCGGCGGCAGCGACGACGGTCCCCCCGGCGGCGACAGGACGCTGCCCGCCATGATCGCCGCCTGCTCCTGCGTCGCCGCGAAGCCGGCGGTGCGCAGCGCGGCCGCCGCCCAGAACGCGCCGCACAGCTCATCGCACTGCGGCAGGTCCGCCTGCTGCTCGCTCAGTAGCGCCACAGGTGCGCGGCGACGATCTCGTCGAGCTCGCGGTCGGCGGCCCAAGCGGCGTCGCTGCGTCGAGCGGCCAGGAAGGCGCCGATGCGCTCGGGGCCCAGCGCGCCCGACACAGGACCGGGCGCCAGCAGCGCCGCCTCCTGCGCTGCGAGGTCCGTCGGCAGCGGCCGGATGCCCGCTGCGGCTCGCGCGTCCTCCGTCCAGCCGCCGGGGTCCTCGCCGATCGGGTCGGGCAGCGCGAGGCCGTCCGCGATGCCCGCCAGCCCCGAGGCGATGACGGCCGCCAGGGCGAGATACGGGTTGGCCGACGCGTCGCAGGCCTTGAGCTCGACGTTGGCCGCGTCCGCGCCGAGCAGCTCGCCGCCGGGCACGTAGCGCAGCGTCGCCTCGCGGTTCTCGACGCCCCAGAACGTGTAGGCGCCCGCGAAGTACCCGGGCCGCAGGCGGATCTGGGACGGGACGCTGGGCGTCGTCAGCGACGTGATCGCGGGAAGCTCGCGCAGCAGCCCGGCGATCCAGCCCGCGCCCTCGCCGGACGGGCCGTCCGCCAGCAGGTTGCGCCCGTCGCGGGCGACGGACGAGTGCAGGTGCCAGCCCTGCCCGACGCCCGCAGACGTGATGAGTGGCGCGAAGCTCGCGCGCAGGCCGTTGGATCGAGCGGCCGCGTGGATCGTCTGGCGCGCGAGCAGCTGGTCGTCGGCGGCGCTGAGCGGGTCGGTCGGCGCGAGGCTCAGCTCGACCTGCGCGAGCCCGTACTCGGCGTGGATCTGCCCGATCGTCAGGCCGTTGGAGTCGAAGTCGCGCAGGAGGTCGGAGACGAGCTCGTCGATCTGCAGCAGCGCGTGGGGGCTGTAGGCGGGGCCGCGATGCGCGGGGATCGCCTCGTCGTCGTCCTGGCCCGCGAAGAACTCGATCTCGAAGCCGGCGGTGACCTCCAGCCCGGCCTGCGCGGCCGCGGCGACCTGCGCCTCCAGCGCGCCGCGCGGGTCCAGCGGCCAGGGGACGCCCGTCGGCGTCGACGACCCGCGACGGCGCCCACGCGAGCCCGGGCTGGCCGGCGAGCGGCACGGCCCGGTCGAGCACCGGCAGGTGGCGGACGTCGCCAGACGGAGTGGACAGCCCCTCGTACTCGTACGTGATCGCATCGTGCGTGTCGAAGACCGCGAGCAGCGGCGTCGCGCCCACGCCACGCCGTGCTGTCGACTCGACCGCCGCGACCGGCACCGTGCGCGATCGGGGGATGCCGTTGTTGTCGGCCCAGACGATCGTGAGGCCGGAGACGCCTGCCTCGGCCAGCTCTCGCGCGAGACCTGCGGGATCGGTCATGCCGCGAGCCTAACCCGCTGCCTAGACTGCGACGACATGGAGATCCGCTTCGACGATCGCGGGCTGGTACCCGTCGTGATCCAGGACTGGGCCAGCGGCGAGGTCCTCACCCTCGCGTATGCGAACTCCGAAGCGATCGACCGCACCCGGGAGACGGGCGAGCTGCACCTGTGGAGTCGCAGTCGCAACGAGCTGTGGCACAAGGGCGCGACGTCGGGCAACGTCCAGAAGGTCCGTGCGCTGCGCATGGACTGCGACAGGGACGCGGTCCTCGCGCTCGTCGAGCCGGCCGGCCCCGCGTGCCACACCGGCGATCGCACCTGCTTCCACAACGGCGACATCGACGCGCGCGCGCCCCACGAGGCGCTGCCCGAGCTCGAGCGCACGCTGCACGAGCGTCAGCGTGATCGCCCGAGCGGCTCCTACACCGTGACGCTGCTCGACGACCCGCCGCTCATCGGCGAGAAGGTCATGGAGGAGGCGGAGGAGGTCGCCCGCGCCGCGCGCGAGGAGACCGACGACCGCGTGGACAACGAGGCGGCCGACGTCCTCTACCACCTGACCGTGCTCCTGCGCAGCCGCGGCCGCGACCTCGCGGACGCCGAGGAGGTCCTGCTTGGCCGTCGCCGCTGACGCAGCCGCTCCGGCCGTGCGGCCGAGCCTGGAGGAGGCGCGCGAGCTGGCGCGCGACTACAACCTCATCCCGCTGCGTCATACGTTCATCGCGGACACCGAGACGCCCGTCTCGGCGTTCCTCAAGCTGCGGGGGCGGAGGGGTGGGTGGGGATCGGGATCCCCTGGATTCCTGCTCGAGTCGGCGGAGCAGGGCCAGCGCATGGGCCGCTACTCGTTCATCGGCGTGCGCCCGCGCAAGGTGCTGCGCTGGTCGCTGGGCGACGGCGGCGACCCGTACGCGATCGCCGAGGCGGAGGTGAAGCGCTTCACGCAGGCCCCGCTCGCCGACGGCCCGCCGTTCGCCGGCGGCGCGGTCGGCCTGTTCGGCTACGACCTCGTGCGCACCGTGGAGCCGCTCGGGGACCCGAACCCGGACGTCATCGGCCTCCCCGACCTGGCGCTGATGCTCAGCGACATCCTCGTCGTCTTCGACCACCTCCTGCACACGCTCACGATCATCGTGAACGCGTACCCCGAGGACGGCATCGAGCGCAGCTACGCCGACGCGCTGGCGACGATCGACAAGGCGCGACGGCTGCTCGCCGGTCCGGTCCCCGACTTCGGGACCCGCGAGCTGAGCGACCGGGCGCAGTTCGAGTCCAACATGCCTCGCGAGCAGTTCGAGTCGATGGTGTCGCGCATCGTCGAGTACGCGCACGCCGGGGACATCTTCCAGGTCGTCCCGTCCCAGCGCTGGTCCGCCGAGCTCGGGATCCACCCGTTCAGCGTGTACCGCGGGCTGCGGACCGTGAACCCCAGCCCGTACATGTACTACCTGGACTTCGGCGACTTCCACATCGCCGGAGCAAGCCCCGAGCCGCTGCTGACCGTCTCCGGCCGGCGGGCGGCGACGCGCCCCATCGCGGGGACGCGGCCGCGCGGCGCGACGCCCGAGGACGACGTGCGCATCGCCGACGAGCTGCTCGCCGACCCCAAGGAGCGCGCCGAGCACGTGATGCTCGTCGACCTGGGCCGCAACGACCTCGGCCGCGTGTGCGAGTACGGGACGGTGAGCGTCGACACGTTCATGGCCGTGGAGACCTACTCGCACGTCATGCACATCGTCTCCAACGTCTCGGGCACGCTGCGCGAGGATGTGGGCGCCATGGACGCGCTGCGCTCGATCCTCCCCGCCGGCACGCTGTCCGGTGCGCCGAAGGTCCGCGCGATGCAGATCATCGACGAGCTGGAGGCCGTCAAGCGCGGGGGCTACGGCGGGGCGATCGGGTGGCTCTCCTACGCCGGTGACCTCGACACGTGCATCCACATCCGCACGGTGGTCGTGAAGGACGGCGTCGCGCACATCCAGGCGGGCGGCGGCACCGTCGCCGACGCCAAGCCCGCCTACGAGTTCGAGGAGTCGCGCGCGAAGTCGCGCGCCGTGCTGCGCGCCATCGCGCTCGCGGAGGAGCAGCCGCACTGGCCATGAGGGTCCTGGTCGTGGACAACTACGACTCGTTCACCTACAACCTCGTCCAGATGCTGGGCGAGCTGGGAGCGGAGCTGGACGTCGTGCGCAACGACCAGGCCGACGTCGATGAGCTGCTGTCGCGCGAGCCCGACCGCGTCGTGGTGAGCCCGGGCCCGTGCACGCCCAACGAGGCCGGCATCTCGCTGGAGGTCGTGCGCCGCTTCCCGGAGGCGGGCGTGCCGACGCTGGGCGTCTGCCTCGGGCACCAGTCGATGGCGCAGGCCTTCGGCGGCGACGTCATCCGCCACGAGCCGATCCACGGCAAGACGACGGAGATCACCCACGACGGGCGCTCCCTGTACGCGGGCCTGCCGCGGGAGGTGACGGTCGGGCGCTACCACTCGCTCGTCGTCGATCGCGAGACGCTCCCGGACGGCTTCGAGGTCAGCGCGGAGGGCGGCGGCGTCCTCATGGGGATCCGCCACCGCGAGCTCCCGGCCGAGGGCGTCCAGTTCCACCCCGAGTCCGTGCTGACACCCGAGGGCGCGACGATGCTGCGCAACTTCCTCAAGGCATGAAGGACATCCTCACCCGAGCGCTCGACACCGTCGCCTCCGGCGACGACCTCACCACCGAGCAGGCCGCCGACGTCCTCGCCGTGATCATGGCCGGCGACGCCGAGGAGGCGCAGATCGCCGGCCTGCTCATCGGCCTGCGGACGAAGGGCGAGACGCAGGAGGAGATCGCCGGCCTGGCGCGCACGATGCGCGAGCTCGCCCGGCCGGTGACGACATCCCGCACCGACCTCGTCGACACGGCGGGGACGGGCGGCGGGCGCCCGTCGTTCAACGTCTCGACCACGGCCGCGCTCATCGCGGCGGGCGCCGGCTGCGCACTGGCCAAGCACGGTAATCGCACCGCGACCGGGCTGTCAGGGTCGGCAGACGTGCTCGAGGCGCTGGGTGTGCGCATCGACCTCACGCCCGAGCAGGTCGGCCGCTGCCTGGACGACATCGGCTTCGGGTTCATGTTCGCTCCCGCACACCATGGGGCGACGCGGTACGTCATCCCCGTCCGGGCCTCGCTTGCCGTCCGGACCATCTTCAACTTCCTCGGCCCGCTGACGAACCCGGCGGGCGCACGGCGCCAGCTCATCGGCGTCTCGGACGCCGCGTACCTCGAGACGATGGCCGGCGCGCTCGCGCAACTCGGCGTCGACCGTGCGTTGGTCGTATCCTCGACGGACGGCCTGGACGAGCTGAGCATCGCCGCTCCAACCCAGGTGGTCGAAGTCAACGGCACGAAGATCGACTACTACACGGTCAGCCCCGAGGACGTGGGCCTCCCCACCACACCGGACCCGCAGGCGACTGCGGGCGGCGAGCCTGCTGTCAACGCGCGGATCACGCGCGCCGTGCTGGTCGGCGAGGACGGCCCGAGGACGGATCTCGCCGTGCTGAACGCCGGCGCGGCGATCTACGCCGGCGGTGGCGTGCCCGACCTCGCAGCGGGCGTCACCGCGGCGCGCGAGGCGATCGCCGACGGCTCGGCCGCGCAGACCCTCGAGCGGCTCATCGCCGTGACCCACGAGCTCGCGGCTGCGGGGGCGCAGGCGTGAACGGCGGCAACGTCCTCGAGCGGATCGTCGAGAGCACGCGCGACGAGGTCCGCCGCCGCCAGGCGTCGGTGCCGCTCAGCGATCTCGAGCAGGCGCTCGCCGCGCACCGCGACGACCGGCCGTTCTCCGAGGCGCTGACCCGGCCGGGCGTGTCGCTCATCGCTGAGCACAAGCGCCGCTCGCCGTCGGCAGGGACGATCCGCGAGGGCGCCACGGTGGCCGACGTGGTCAAGGCCTACGAGCGCGGCGGTGCGGCGGCCGTGTCGATCCTGACCGAGGGCGCGCACTTCGCCGGGTCGCTCGACGACCTGCAGGCGGCGCGCCAGAGCTGCCACCTGCCCGTGCTGCGCAAGGACTTCATCGTCGACGTCTACCAGGTGTACGAGACCGCCGCGGCCGGCGCGGACGCGCTGCTGCTCATCGTCGCCGCCCTGTCGGTGGACGAGCTGAAGGACCTGTACGGCGAGGCCCAGGCACTCGACCTGGACGTGCTGGTGGAGGTCCACGACGAGCGCGAGCTCGAGCTCGCGCTCGACGCGATCGACGCGGACGTCATCGGCATCAACAACCGCGACCTCACGGACTTCTCGGTCGACCTGGACCGCACGTACGAGCTCCTGTCGGAGGTGCCGGCGGGCAAGACGGTCGTGTCGGAGTCGGGCATCCACAGCCGCGACCAGCTCGACGACCTCGAGCGCGTCGGCGTCGACGCGGTCCTCGTCGGCGAGGCGCTCATGCGCGCGAGCGACATGGAGGACGCCGTCCGCTCGCTCGTCGGGCACGAGACCCTGTAGCGCCCCACGGCGCTCGTGCACTAGCGTCGGAGGCATGGCCTCCGTCCGGATCAAGCACTGCGGAATCACGTCCCTCGACGACGCCGAGCTCTGCGTCGACGCCGGCGCCTGGGCGATCGGGATGATCCTGTGGCCGGGCTCCCCGCGCGCGTGCTCGCCGGACGAGGCGGGACGCATCACCCGGGCGCTGCGGCGCAAGGTCGAGCTGACGGGCGTGTTCGTCAACGAACGTCTCGCGCGCGTCGTGGAGATGGCCGACGTCCTGGGGCTCACGATGGTGCAGCTCCACGGCGACGAGGGTCCGTCGTTCTGCGGCGAGGTCGCGCGGCGGACGGGCGCGAAGGTCGTCAAGGCGGTTCGCGTGCGCGACCTGGGCGACATCAGCCGCCTTGAGCAGTTCCACACCGACTTCCACCTCCTCGACGGCAGCGGCGGTGAGTCCTTCGGCTGGGAGATGGTCCGAGCGCTGCCGCGCGGCGGGCCGCCGCTCATCCTGGCCGGCGGCCTGACGCCGGCGAACGTCGGTGAGGCCATCGACGCCGTCGGACCCTGGGCCGTGGACGTCGCGAGCGGTACCGAGAGCGCCCCCGGCGTGAAGGACCATGAGCTCGTCCGCGCGTTCAACGCAGCGGTCGAGCTGGCTGCGCCCGACCCGGTCGCGGAGGAGAACGAGTCTGAGGTGACCGCATGAATCGCGTCGAGGCCGGCGTCCCACATCGCTACGGGCCCTACGGCGGCCAGTACGTCCCCGAGACGCTCATGCCGGCGCTCGCCGAGCTGGAGGCGCAGTGGATCGCGACGCGTGACGACCCCGGCTACCGCGCCGAGCTCGAGGCGCTGCTGCGCGACTACTGCGGCCGCCCGACGGCGCTGTACCTGGCCGAGCGCCTCTCACAGATCGCCGGCCGCGAGCTGTGGCTCAAGCGCGAGGACCTGATGCACACGGGGTCCCACAAGCTCAACAACGCCCTCGGCCAGGCCCTGCTCGCCCGGCGGATGGGCAAGGGGCGCGTCATCGCCGAGACCGGGGCCGGCCAGCACGGCGTCGCCAGCGCGACGGCGGCGGCGCTGCTCGGCCTCGAATGCGTCGTCTACATGGGCAGCGAGGACACGCGGCGCCAGGCGCCCAACGTCGAGCGCATGCACCTGCTGGGCGCGACGGTCGTCCCGGTCGAGGCCGGCAGCAAGACACTCAAGGAGGCGACGTCGGAGGCGATCCGCGACTGGGTCACCAACGTCGCGTCCACGCACTACATCATCGGCTCGGTGGTCGGGCCTGCGCCGTATCCCGCGATCGTGCGCGACCTGCAGCGCGTCATCGGCGACGAGGCGCGTGCCGAGCTCCTCGAGCGCACGGGCCGCCTGCCGGACCGCGTCATCGCCTGCGTCGGCGGCGGCTCCAACGCAATGGGCACCTTCGCCGCGTTCGTCGACGACTCGGGCGTGCGGCTCGTGGGCGTCGAGGCCGCGGGCGAGGGGATCGAGACGGGCCGCCACGGCGCGCCGCTCACCGTCGGCGGCAGGGCCGGCGTCCTGCACGGAGCGCTGTCCGCCGTCATGCAGGACGAGGACGGCCAGATCACGGAGGCGCACTCGGTCTCGGCCGGCCTGGACTACCCGGGCACCGGGCCCGAGCACGCGTGGCTGCGCGACTCCGGCCGCGCGACGTACGTGGCGGTCAGCGACCAGCAGGCCGACGCGGCGTTCCGCGAGGTCGCGCGGCTGGAGGGGATCATCCCCGCGCTGGAGACCTCACATGCCCTGCACTACGCCGTCCACGAGGACGGCCAGGGATCGACGATGGACCTGCTGTGCTGCTCGGGTCGCGGCGACAAGGACCTCGCGGAGGTGCTCGCGCGTGCCGGCGACTGAGACCGGCGCGATCGGCAGGGCGTTCGCCCAGGCGCCCGGCCGCGCTGCGCTCATGCCCTACCTCATGGGGGGCTTCCCGACGCTCGACGGCTCCAAGGAGGTCGGCCGTGCGTACGCCGACGGCGGGGCGGACCTGGTCGAGCTGGGCGTGCCGTTCTCCGACCCGCTCGCGGACGGTCCGGTCGTCCACGCGGCGGGCACCGAGGCGCTGCGCGCTGGGGCGACGCTGAGCGGCGTGCTCGGGGTGTGCGAGGCGATCGCGCCGCGGGTCCCGGTCGTCCTCATGTGCTACGCCAACATCGTGCTCGCGCGCGGCCCTGAGGTCTTCGCGCGGCGCGCGGTGGACGCGGGCGCCAGCGGGCTCATCGTGCCCGACCTTCCTTTGGAGGAGTCCGGCGAGGTGCTGCAGGCGTGCGACGCGGCCGGCCTCGCGCTCGTGCCGCTCGTCGCACCGACGAGCCCCGAGGAGCGCCTGGCCAGGATCGGCGCCCAGGCCCGCGGCTTCCTCTACACGGTCTCGGTGACGGGCACGACGGGCGAGCGGACCACGGGCGCAGACGCATTCGCGCCGGTGCTGGCCCGCGCGCACGCGTGCACGTCGGTGCCCGTGGCCCTCGGCTTCGGCATCGCGACGCCGGAGCAGGCGTCCGCGGCGGCGGACGCGGGCGCCGACGGCGTCATCGTCGGATCGCGGCTGGTGCGGGCGGTGGCGGAGGCGCCGGAGTCCCCTTCGGCGGTACGGGAGCTCGTGGCGGGGTTTGCGGCTGCTTTGCGGGCGTCGTAGGTGGCGCGCCGCGCCGTCGTGTCGTGTTGCGTGGTGCGGAAGCTGAACAGATCACCGAGAGCGGACAGAGTGGGAGTGGCTGCGCTCGAGACCGGATCTGCCCAGGGCACCAAATACGTGTACTAGACAGATCGCGCGGTGAAAGTGGCACCGCGGCGCTCACTTGCCCGCGGCAACCGCGCCCCCACTCCCACCGCGTCGAACCGCACGGGGCGAGCCAGTCGGCCGTTGTCCGGAAGTGGCGGTGTGGCGGTTCGGCGAGCTGCCACAACCCACGACGCGAGCTGAGCACCACCCCGGGTACGATCCCGATCAACCGCACGGTTGAGAGTCCGGGGGAGAGCCACATGACGTCGAGGGCGATGTTCGAGCCGCTGCCGGTGGGGGAGGTCGTCCTCCCGAACCGGATCATGCAGACCGCCCACTCCAAGGGGTACGCCGACTACGGGGTCGAGTCCCCGCGCGACCTCGCGTACTACCTCGAGCGCGCGAACGGCGGGGTCGGGCTCATCATCGCCGGTGGTCGCGGGATCGACGCGAGCACGCTCGCGCCTCCGGCGTTCTCCTCCGGCTACGTCGCCGGCATCACTGCGGCCGACCGGAAGGTCACCGAGGCGGTCCACCGCCATGACACGAAGATCTTCGCCCAGACGAACCACTTCGGCGTGAACAGCCCGACAGACGGGATCGACGAGCTGCACGAGCTCATCAGCGCGTCAGACGTGCCCGCGCCGACCCACGGGAAGGTGCCGCGGCCCATGGAGGAGGCCGACATGGTCGCCCTCGAGGAGCACTGGGCCCGAGCCGCCGAGCTCATCCGCGAGGGCGGCTACGACGGCGTCGAGATCCTCATGGCGCACGGCTACCTGCTCCACCAGTTCTTCTCACCGCTCTACAACAAGCGCACGGACGAGTACGGAGGCAGCATCGCCAACCGCGCGCGGCTGGCCGGCAGGGTGCTGCGAGCGGTGCGCGAGCGCGTCGGGGACGACTTCACGGTGGGTGTCCGGATGAGCCTGGGCGACTTCTTCCCCGGCGGCCTGGAGCTCGACGACGTCATCGGGATCGGCCAGGAGCTGGCCGCGACGTCGAGGGTCGACTTCTTCAACATGAGCGGCCCCGGCTACCACACGTTCTTCCTGTCGGTGCCGCCGATCGGCGGCCCGCCCGACGGCTGGCTGGCCGAGGCGAGCGGCACGTTCCGCGCTTCGGTCGGGGCGACGCCGGTGTTCCTCGTCGGCGGGATCCGCCGCCCGCAGCAGGTCGACTCGATTCTCGCGGCAGGGCAGGCCGACGTCGTCGCTCTGACCCGCGAGCAGCTCGCCGAGCCCGACTGGGTCGAGAAGGTGCGCTCCGGGCGCGAGGACGAGATCACGCACTGCATCCGCGCGAACCAGGGTTGCTTCACGAACCTCATGCGCGCCTCGCCGATCCACTGCACGGTCAACCCGGACGCCGGCCGCGAATCGATCTTCCGCCCGCACCGACGGGCCGCCCGCGAGCGACGCAGCTGGCTCGTCGTCGGCGGGGGCCCCGCGGGCATGAAGGCTGCGGCCACCCTGGCCAGGCGCGGCCACACGGTCACGTTGGCCGAGCGCGCCGACCGCCTCGGCGGCCAGGTGAACCTCCTGCTGCGCGCACCCGGCCGCGACGACGTCGGCCTGCTGGTCAGCGACCTCGAGGCCGAGCTGGACCGCCGCGGCGTCGACGTCCGCCTCGGTACCGAGCTGGACGCGGCCGCGGTCCGCGCCCACGGCGCCGACCGCGTGCTCCTGGCCACGGGCGCCCGGCCCGACCGACGGGGCTTCTCGACCTGGAACGCGAGCGTCCTCGAGCTCGACGGCGCCGGCGAGTCGCACGTCCTGACCGGCTGGGACGTCCTCGACGGCGCGCACGTCGCGGACGGTCCGGTCGCGGTCCTGGACGACGACGGAGGCCGCTACGCGGCGTCGGTGACCGAGCTGCTGCTCGCCGCCGGCCATCCGGTGGAGCACGTCACCACGCGTCCGATGCTCTTCCCGGACACCGTCCCGACGCTCGAGCATCCCGTGATCTACGCCCGGGTGCTCGCGCAGCCGATCACCGTCCACCTGAACTCCTGGGTGCGGTCCGTACGCGGCGGGCGAGTTGCCGCCTACAACCTCTACACGGGCGCTGCGCACACGGTCGGAGACGTCGCCACGGTGGTCCTCGTCACCCAGCGCCGGGCGGAGGACACGCTGCACCACGCGCTGGACGGGGAGCATCTGCGTCTGGGCGACTGCCTCGCGCCGCGCGGGCTCGACCACGCGATCTTCGACGGCTACGTCGCGGGACTGGAGATGGACCGTTCCGAGCTGCCCGACCCGGGCGAGCTGCAGCGGCGCTGGGACCTCCTGGAGGTCGGCGAGACCGCCGTCACGCCAGGTGGGTAGGGTTGCGCCATGGGCTTCATCTTCTCCGTCACCGGCGGGCTCGTCGTCTGGATCGTCCTCTGGGCACTCGGCGTGAAGTCGGTCGACGCGTTCCTGCTGACCACGCTCATCATCCTGCTCGCGGCAGGCGCTCGCATCGCAATGCCGTTCCTGCCGGGCAACCAGAGGACCTAGCCCGTACCCGTCGTGCGCCGCCGGGTCGTCGTCCTGTGGAGCCTGCTCGCTGCGCTGCTCGGTGTCGCGGGACTCGTCGGCTGCGGCGAGACGAGCGACGACACGACGACCGGCAGCCTGATCCTGACCGTCTACACGAGCGGGCCGCTGTCGGGCGACGGTCGTCAGGCCGCCCAGGATGGATCCGACGCCGTGAAGCTCGCGCTCGAGCAGGCGGGCGGCAAGGTCGGGCAGTTCACCGTGAACGTGGTCTCGCTCGACGACACGGACCCGGACACCCGGCAGTGGGACGCCGACCAGGCCGTCGGGAACGCCAGGCGGGCGATCGCCGACCGCAACATCATGGGGTACATCAGCGACAGCGGCGCGGGCGCCACGGCGCTCACGCTGCCGCTGCTCAACGAGGCGGGCGTGCTCGAGATCGGCCCGACGACCGGCTACGTCGGCCTCACGCGGCCGGCAGGCCGCGGCGAACCGGAGCGCTTCTATCCGTCCGGCGTGCGCTCGTTCGGCCGCATCGCGCCCGCGGACGACATCCAGACCCGGGCGCTGATCGCGACGATGCGCGACCGGGGCGTCCGCCGCCTCGCCGTGCTGCACGACAACGAGCTCGAGGCCCTGGGGATCTCGGACCTCATCGAGAAGGAGGCTCCGGCGGCCGGCATCAAGATCGTGGTCGACACGCCGGTCGACCCGGGCGACGACGACCAGTCCGGCGTCGCGCGGGACGCCGTGAAGGCCGGGGCGGACGCCGCGCTGTACGCCGGGACGACCACGAAGGCCGGCGCGAGGGTCCTCGATGCGCTGCACACCGCCGACCCCGACCTCGCCCTGTTCGCGCCCGACGGGCTCGCCGACGCGTCGTTGGCTGCCGCGATCGATCCCGGCACCGCGCGCGAACTGCTGCTCACGAGCCCCGCGTTCCCGTACGGCGACCTGCCGCGGCAGGCGCGCCGGTTCGCCGATGCGTTCGCCCGCGCCTACGGACGGCAGCCCGTCCCCGACGCCGTGTTCAGCTACGAGGCGATGCGCGCGTTCCTGGATGCCGTGAAGGCAGCGGGAGTCAAGGGAAACGACCGCTCCGCGATCATCAAGGCGTACTTCTCGTTGCGTGAGCGGGCAACCGCGCTGGGCACCTGGTCGGTGACCCCGACGGGTGACAGCACCATCCGCCGTTACGCCGTCTGGCGGGTCAGTGACGGGCGGCTCGCGTTCGTCCGCGAGGCCCTGCCCAGCACCTGACGCGGCGTTGCGCCCGTGTGTCGGAACTGCATCGACCGGCGGTCGCCGTGGCATATCAGCCCTCTCGCATAACTGAATCTGCCGTGTAGGATCACGCGCGCTTCTAGGTACGACCCTCGGGAGGGGCACCACTTTGCGGTATCACAGACTTCTCGCGCTCGGCTGTGTCGTAGCGGCTGCCAGTACAGGCGTCATCGCCTGCGGTAGCGACAGCAGCAGCAGCAGCGGCGGCAGCAGCACCACATCGTCCGGCGGCGGCGAGCTGCACATCTACTCCAGCCTTCCGCTGGAGGGTGCGCAGCGCGGTCAGTCGACGGCGCTGGTCAACGGCATGAAGCTCGCGCTGGATCAGGCGGGCAACAAGGCCGGCGACTACACCATCAAGTACACGTCGCTCAGCGACGCGTCGGCGCAGGCCGGCAACTGGACGCCGGAGCTGACCTCGGCGAACGCTCGTAAGGCCGCGCAGGACGACAAGACCGCCGTGTACATCGGCGAGTTCAACTCCGGCGCCTCGGCCGTGTCGATTCCGATCCTCAACGAGGGCGGCGTCCCGCAGATCTCCCCGTCCAACACGGCGGTCGGCCTCACCTCCGACGCGGCCGGCGCGGACAAGGGCGAGCCGGAGAAGTACTACCCGGCCGGAACGCGCACCTACACCCGCATCGTGCCGAAGGACACGATCCAGGGCGCGGCGCTCGCGACGATCATGAAGGGCGACGGCTGCACCAGCGTCGCGATCGCGAACGACAAGGAGGTCTACGGCGCCGGCCTCGCGCGCAACATCGAGTCGTCCGCGAAGTCGCAGGGCCTGAAGATCGACTTCAACGAGGGCATCGACCCGAAGGCGGCCAACTACCGCTCCCTGGCCTCCAAGGCCAAGGGTGACGGCGTCGACTGCTTCGCGTTCTCGGGCACGACCTCCAACAACGCCGCGCAGATCTTCAAGGACTTCTCCGCGGCGATCCCCGACGCCAAGCTCTACGGGCCGGACGGCGTGGCCGAGGCCGCGTTCACCGACCCCAAGGAGGGCGGCATCCCCGCCAGCGTCGGCGCGAAGACGACCCTGACGGTCGCCACGCTGTCCCCGGACCAGTACCCGCCGGAGGGCCAGCAGTTCTTCAAGGAGTACGGCCAGAAGTACGGCGACAAGACCCCCGATCCGTACGCGATCTACGGCTACGAGGCGATGAACCTCGCCCTCGACGCCATCAAGCGCGCCGGCTCGGCCGACAAGCAGAAGATCCTCGACGCGCTGTTCGCGACGAAGGACCGCAAGAGCGTGCTCGGCACCTACTCGATCGACAAGAACGGCGATACGTCCCTCACGGACTACGGCGTCTACAAGATCGAGAACGGCGAGCTGACGTTCGACAAGACGGTCAAGGCGCAGACCTGATCGAAGTCCTGGCGGGCGGGCCTGCGTCCAGCAGGCCCGCCCCTCCGGCCGATCCCACGCAATGACAGCAGCCAGCCTCCCTGCATCCAGGCCCACTGCGATAAGGGCGATCAGGTCGTTCCTGAGCCGGTACGGGCTCATCATCGCCCTCGTCGCGCTGCCGCTGTACTACGCGGTCACCGACTTGATCAACCAAGGGAACCTCACCCGCATCGGTGAGAACCTCGTCGACGGCGTGTCCAACGGGTCCATCTGGGCCCTCGTGGCCATCGGCTACACCCTTGTCTACGGCATCATCGAGCTCATCAACTTCGCCCACGGCGAGGTGTTCATGATCGGCTCGTTCGTGTCGGTCAGCCTGTTCGGGACGCTC
The DNA here is from genome assembly GCA_963837655.1 of uncultured Solirubrobacterales bacterium. Classification (GTDB taxonomy): domain Bacteria; phylum Actinomycetota; class Thermoleophilia; order Solirubrobacterales; family Solirubrobacteraceae; genus CAVVSD01. The sequence goes on along the minus strand of CAWIOK010000001.1, from coordinate 585,749 downwards.
GGGCTCACCGCATCGACCGGCATCGCCGGGTTGGTCCTGGGTCTCCTCGTCGCGCTCGTCGTCTCGATGATCGCGTGCGGGACGCTGAACGTCCTGATCGAGAAGGTCGCCTACCGACCACTCAGATCCGCGCCCAAGCTGGCGCCCCTCATCACGGCGGTCGGCATCTCGTTCATCCTGCAGAACGTCGGCCTGCTCTGGCGCGGAGGCTCGCCGCAGAGCATCACCGACCTGATCGATTCCCAGCACGTGCTGGTCACCATCTTCGGCGTGCCGGTCACCAACGGCGACGTTCTCGCCGTGGGCGTCACGTTCCCGCTCGTCTTCCTGATGACGACGTTCATCGCGCGCAGCCGCTTGGGCAAGGCGATGCGCGCGACCGCTCAAGAGCCCGACGCGGCGCGCCTCATGGGCATCAACGTCGACACGACGATCAGTCTGACCTTCCTGATCGGCGGGATGCTCGCCGGCGCGGCCGGCCTGATCTACGCGCTCTTCCAGACCACCATCTGGTACTTCCAGGGCTTCACCGCCGGGCTCATCGCGTTCACCGCCGCCGTCATGGGGGGCATCGGCAACATCCGCGGTGCAGTGCTCGGCGGTCTGATCATCGGCTTCATCCAGCAGATCTCCGACAATCGCATCGGCACCGAGTGGACGCCGGCGGTCGTGTTCGGCTACCTCATCCTGATCATGGTCTTCCGTCCGTCCGGCCTCCTTGGCGAGGAGACGAGGGAGGCTGGATGACGGCCGCCGCGGTACCGGAGTCCACGTCGACTGCGCCGGCGCCCGGCGCGAGCAGGATGCCGAAGGGCGCGCGGATCGCGCTCACCGCGCTGGCGTGCCTCGCCGCGATCGTCATCCCGCTGTTCATCGACAGCGGCGGCAACGTGATGAACAACCTCGTGCTCGCCGCTGCGTACGTGGTGATGGCGCTGGGGCTCAACATCATCGTCGGCTTCGCGGGCCTCCTCGACCTCGGCTACGTCGCGTTCTTCGCGATCGGCGCGTACACGATGGGCTACTTCGGCTCCTCGTTCCACGCGAACGCAGGCGGCGGGGACGGCATCCACTTCCTGGTCACCGGCCCCTCGCAGATGCTGCCCGGCATCCACTTCAACTTCCTGATCGTCTGCGTGCTGGCGGTTGCCGCCACGACGGTCGCGGGGATCATCATCGGCCTGCCGACGTTGCGCCTCCGCGGCGACTACATCGCGATCGTGACGCTCGCGTTCGGAGAGATCATCGGCCGGATCGCCATCAACGGCGACGAGATCAAGGGCTTCGGGACGGAGCTCACCGCCGGTCGCCAGGGCATCACGCCGGTCGACAAGATCGACCTGCCCTTCGTCGACCGGTTCACCTCGCTGGAGCTCCGGCCGTGGTTCTACGTGGCGCTCGGGCTCGTGTTCGTCGTGTTGTTCGTGAACTTCCGGCTGCGCGACTCGCGCCTCGGCCGCGCGTGGATCGCGCTGCGCGAGGACGAGGTCGCCGCGTCGAGCATGGGCATCCCCATGGTCAAGACCAAGCTCATGGCCTACGGCACCGGCGCGGCGTTCGGCGGCCTGTCCGGTGCGTTCCTGGCGTCCTACCTGAACACCGTGAACGCCGACCAGTTCCAGTTCTCGTTCTCGATCTTCGTGCTCGCCATGGTGATCCTCGGCGGCCTGGGGTCGATCTGGGGCGTCGTGGTCGGCGCGATCGTGCTGTCGGTGATCAACAACTACCTGATCCCCGACGTCTTCAACAGCCTGCCCAGCAAGGTCGGCCTGGACTTCGACCTCACGGAGCTGTCGTTCGGCATCTTCGGGTTCCTGCTGGTGATCATGATGATCCTGCGGCCCGAGGGGCTGATCCCCGAGCGGCGGCGCAAGATGGAGCTGGAGGACGACATCGGGGTCGACGACGCGGTTTTCGAATCGAGAATGCCGTGAGCGACGTTCTTCTCGAGGCCTCCGGCGTCACGAAGCGCTTCGGCGGCCTGACGGCTGTCGACGACGTCACCTTCTCGATCCCGGAGCGCTCGATCGTCTCGATCATCGGGCCCAACGGGGCGGGGAAGACGACGTTCTTCAACATCCTCACCGGCCTCTACAAGCCGACGCTGGGCCGGATCTCGTTCGAGGGGGACAACATCACCTCGGGCCGGCCGGACAAGATCATGAAGCTGGGAATCGCGCGGACGTTCCAGAACATCCGCCTCTTCGGCACGATGTCGGCGATCGAGAACGTCATGATCGGCGAGCACAGCCGGATGAAGGCGGGGCTGTTCGGCTCGATCTTCCGCACGCCGCGCGTGCGTCGGGAGGAGCAGTACGTCCGCGAGCACGCCGCCGAGGCGCTGGAGTACGTGGGGATCCGCAGGGCGCTCCACGACCAGCTCGCGATCAACCTCTCCTACGGCGACCAGCGCCGTGTCGAGATCGCGCGCGCCCTCGCGTCCGATCCCAAGCTGCTGCTCCTCGACGAGCCGACGGCGGGCATGAACCCGCAGGAGTCTGACGGGCTCACGACGCTCATGCAGCGGCTGCGCGACGACCGCGGCCTGGCGATCCTGCTGATCGAGCACGACATGAAGGTGATCATGGGCGTGTCCCAGCACATCACGGTGCTCGACCACGGCGAGAAGATCGCCGAGGGCGGCCCGCAGGAGATCCGCACGAACCCCCAGGTCATCGAGGCGTATCTCGGCAAGCAGGCCAGTCAGGAGACGCCGTAAGTGCCTCTGCTCGAGCTGGACGAGATCCACACGTACTACGGGAACATCGAGGCGCTCAAGGGCGTCACGCTGGCCGTCGAGGAGGGCGAGTGCGTCACGCTGATCGGCTCCAACGGCGCCGGCAAGTCGACGACGCTGCGCTCCGTTTCCGGCCTCACGCCGGCGCGTGCGGGCCACGTGATGTTCGAGGGCAAGGACATCACCCGGACGGCGCCGCAGGACATCGTGCAGCTGGGGATCTCGCAGTCCCCGGAGGGACGCAAGTGCTTCCCCCGCATGACCGTCCGCGAGAACCTCGACATGGGCGCCTACCTGCGTCGCGACAAGAGCGTCGGTGAGGACCTCGACCGCGTGTTCGAGCTGTTCCCCCGCCTGCAGGAGCGCGAGCGCCAGAAGGCGGGGACGATGTCCGGCGGCGAGCAGCAGATGCTCGCCATCGGGCGCGCGCTCATGGCCCGGCCGCGGCTGCTCCTGCTCGACGAGCCGTCGATGGGGATCTCGCCGATCCTCACCGAGCGCATCTACGACACCATCGCCGAGATCAACCGGCAGGGCACCACGATCCTGCTCGTCGAGCAGAACGCGAACTTCGCGCTCGGCGTGTCCCAGCGCGGGTATGTGCTGGAGACGGGCAGGGTCGTCCTGACCAACGAGTCGGCAGCGCTGAAGGAGGACCCCGAGGTGCAGAAGGCGTACCTGGGCGGATGACGATCCTCGCCGACATCGGAGCCACATCGCTCTGGCTGCTCTACGGTTGGTTGTTGTGCTCCTACGCGGCTTCCTACATCTCCGAGCGCAAGGGCTACGGGATCCGGCTGGGTCTCGGGCTCGGGATGCTCACCGTCATCATCGGGGTCGTGATCATGCTGGCGCTGCCCGCCCGCGACGGTTCGGACTGGCGCGTGCTTGGTCCCATCGGGCGGGGCAAGCAGGGCGTCTAGCGGTCCTGCTGGTCCTGGCGTCGGCCGCGAACGCGCAGGCGGCCGCCGGCGGCGGCAGCAGCGGGTTCGGCGGCGGGGGCGGCGGCTTCTCCGGCGGTGGAGGGGGCGGTGGCGGCGGCTTCGGGTTCGGTGGCGGAGGCGGCGGAGGCACCGGAGGAGGCGGCGGGGGCGCCTGGCTCCTCATCGTGATCTTCATCATCGTGTTCTTCGTCGTGCTGCCCGCGGTGCGCAAGGCCCGCGCGCAGGACGTGAAGTACGCGAAGGCGTCCCGCGAGCGGCTGCAGGCGGTGCAGCTCGCCGCCGCCGAGGCCGCCCAGGACGACCCGGCGTTCGATGCCACGGAGGTCGAGGCACGGGCGCGCGCGCTGTACCTCGCGGTGCAGCAGGCCTGGAGCCACGACGACCGCGACCAGCTGCGCCGGCTGGTCTTCGGAGACCTCATGGCGGAGTGGGACCGGCGTCTCGACGACTTCACGTCGCGGGGCCAGCGCAACATCGTCGACGTCGAGGCGCTCGAGGTGCACCAGGTGGGCCTCGTGAACCGCACCGCGGACGCCGAGGACCGCGTCGTCGTCCTGATGCAGGCGACGCTGCTCGACTACGTCGAGCAGGGCGGGCGGCGGCTCATGCGCACCGGCGACACCGACGAGCGCGCGGTCGTCCACGAGTACTGGACCCTGGCCAAGCGCGACGGGGCGTGGTGCCTGCAGTCGATCGAGGGTCCCAAGGAGGGTGAGCACAACCTGTCCGAGGAGCTGGTGGCGACGCCGGCCGAGGACGCGCGCGTCCGCGACGAGGCCGTGTTCGAGATCGCAGACGCGGACAAGGTCGCCGACGAGCAGGTGGCCGGCCTCCTGAGCGTCGACTACGAGGGCGACGCACGCATGCAGGCGCAGGACGCGGCGCTCGTGGACGGCCGGTTCGCGTCCGACGTGCTCGAGACGGCGGTCCGGCGCACGGTCGAGGCCTGGCTCGGCGCGATCGACGGCTCCGACGACGATCTGCTCGCGATCGCCGATCCTGCGGCGGTGGACGCCCTGCTCTACGGCGGCGACCACAGTCGTGCCAGCCGCGTCGTCGTCCGTGGCGCGCGCGTCGGCGCCGTGGCGATCACCCGCTGCGACGTGCACGCGCGGCCCGCCGAGCTCGAGGTGCACGTCGACGTGAGCGCTGTCCGCTATCGCGAGGACCGCGACACGCTGGCCGTGCTGGACGGCGACCGCAACCGCGTCCGGCGCTGGCAGGAGGCCTGGACGCTGACGCTGTCGGGCGGCGAGGGAGCGTCCTCACCCTGGCGCCTCGCCGCGACCGGCTCGGGCACGGCTGTCTCCCGATAGGAGCTACTGCAGCGTCGAGCGCAGGGCCTCGTCCAGGTCGGGGTGGCGGAAGGCGTAGCCCAGCTCGCCCGCGCGGTCGGGAACCATGCGGACGCCGTTGACGACGATCTGCGCCATGTCGCCGTAGAGCGCCTTGATCGCCGCCGCCGGGATGGGGGCGAACGCGGGGCGATGCAGCGCCCGGCCGAGCGCCCGCGAGAACTCGCGATTGGTCACCGGCTCGGGGGCGGAGCCGTTGATCGGACCGGAGAAGTCCGGCGAGTCCAGCGCCGCCAGCAGCAGGCCGACCTCGTCCTCGTGATCGATCCACGGCATGTACTGCCGACCCCCGGCCACCGGCCCGCCCACGCCCAGCTTGAACGGCGTGAGCATCGTCGCCAACGCTCCTGAGTCCGCGTCGAGGACGATGCCGGTGCGCACGATCGCGACGCGCATCCCGAGCTCCTCGGCCTGGCGCGCCTCGTGCTCCCAGGCGAGCGAGACGGCGGCGAGGAAGTCGTCGCCCGGCCCGTTCGCCTCGCCGACCCGCTCGTCTCCGTGTGCGCCGTAGTACCCAGAGGCGGAGCCGGAGATCAGCGCGGCGGGGCGCGGCTCGGCGACCCGCAGGCCGTCGACGAGGTTGCGGGTGCCCAGCTCACGCGACGCCCGGATCCGCTGCTTGACCTCCGAGGTCCAGCGCTGCGCGACGGCCTCGCCCGCCAGGTTCACGACCACGTCGCGGCCGGCCAGCGCGTCGGCCGGCGCCGGGCCGGCGACGGGGTCCCAGCCCACCGCGGTGACGCCCTCTGGCAGGCGCCCGGTGGCACGGTCGGGGCTCCGGGTGAGCGCGGTCACCTCGTCCCCGCGGGCGATCAGCGCCTCCGCCAACCCCCGCCCGATGCCTCCTGTCGCGCCCGTCAGCGTCACCCGCATGCCCAGCCTCCGTCTCGCTCGGTCTCCGAGGACGGTACGCAGGAGGAGGCACTAGGGTCCACCGCGCGATGGCGGCGCGTCCCGAGGAGCTCTATCTCATCGACGGCAACTCGCTCGTGTACCGGGCGTTCTTCGCACTGCCCGAGTCGATCGCGACGTCGACCGGGTTCCCGACGAACGCGATCTTCGGGTTCGCGTCGATGCTGGTGAAGATGCTCACCGACCACGGGACGAAGCCGACGGTCGTGGTGTGGGACGCCGGCTCGTCGGGCCGCAAGGACGTCTACGCCGAGTACAAGGCGGGCCGGGCGAAGCGGCCCACGCTGCTGGGCGAGCAGTGGCCGCACTTCGAGCCGCTCGTGGAGGCGTTCGGCTATCGCAACGTGCACGTGGACGGCTTCGAGGCCGACGACGTCATCGCCTCGATCGCCGAGCGTGCACGCGAGGCGGACCCGCCGATCCCGACCGTCATCGTGACCGGGGACCGCGACGCGTTCCAGCTCATCGACCCCGACGGGATCGTCAAGGTCATGGCCACGAGCCGCGGGATCACCGAGACGAAGATGTACGACCACGAGGCGGTCGTCGAGCGCTACGGCATCCCGCCCGAGCTCATCCCCGACTTCTACGGCCTCAAGGGCGACACGAGCGACAACATCCCCGGCGTCCCGGGCATCGGCGACAAGACGGCGTCGCAGCTGCTGCAGCAGTGGGGCGACCTCGAGGGCGTCCTCGGCCACATCGACGACATCTCGGGCGCCAAGCGCAAGCAGAACCTCACCGAGAACGCCGACCTCGCTCGCGTCTCCAAGGAGCTCGCGACGATCCGGCGCGACATCCCGGTGGACGTCGACGTGACGGCGGAGGCGTCGCACGCGCCGGACCGCTCCCGGCTGCGCGAGGTGTTCCGGGAGTTCGAGCTGCGCGATCCGCTGCGGCGCCTCGAGGAGGTCCTCGGCGAGGACGAGGCGGCGCCCGCGATCATCCCCACGACGACGGTCGGCGCGGAGCTCCGCGAGGGGACGCTCGTCGACCTGAGCGCGCTCCCGCAGGAGGAGCTCGCGCTCGCGGTCGCGCCACCCGAGGTCCCCGAGGGCGAGCTGTTCGGCGTCGACGGACCCTGGCGCTTCGCCGCCGCGTGCGACTCGATCGTCCTCACCGGCGACGCGGGCGGCCCGGCCGACGTCGTGCGCGCCGTCGGCGATCGGCCCGTCGTCGCGCACGACGCCAAGGCGCTGGACGAGGTGCCGCCCAACCTGGTCCACGACACGCTGCTCGCCGCCTACCTGCTCGAGCCGGCGCGCCGCGGCTACCCGTTCCGCGAGCTCGTCGAGGAGCGGGGGCTGGCCGCGAACTTCGAGGATCCCGCCGCCCGCGACGCCGTGCTCACCGCGGCGCTGGCGGAGTGGCAGCGCGAGCAGCTCGCCGACCGCGACCTGCAGCTGCTCATGGACGACATCGAGCTGCCGCTCGTCGGGATCCTGCGCGACATGGAGCGTGCCGGCGTGCGCCTCGACGTCGAGCGGCTGGCGGAGATCACCGAGCGCGTGCGCGCGGAGATCCGCACGCTGGAGGCCGAGGTGTGGGACCTGGCCGGGACCGAGTTCGTGCTCGGGTCGCCGCAGCAGCTGGGGGAGATCCTCTTCGAGAAGCTCGGCCTGTCGCGCAAGCGGCGCGGCAAGACCGGGTTCTCCACCGACGCCCGTGTCCTGCAGGCGATCCGCGACGAGCACGAGATCATCCCCAAGATCGAACGCTGGCGAGAGCTCAACCAGCTCGACAAGACGTACTTCAGCGTCCTGCCGCAGCTCACCGACGCCGAGGGCCGCATCCACACGACGTTCCTGCAGGCGGTCGCCATCACGGGACGCCTCGCGAGCACGAACCCCAACATGCAGAACGTCCCGATCCGCACCGAGCTCGGCCAGGAGATCCGCGGCTGCTTCGAGGCGGCGCCCGGCAACGTCCTGCTGAGCGCCGACTACTCGCAGATCGAGCTGCGCGTCCTCGCGCACATCGCCGACGAGCCGGTGCTCAAGGAGATCTTCGTCAAGGGCGAGGACGTGCACACCGCGACCGCCTCGCAGGTGTTCCGGACGCCGCCCGACCAGCTCACCGTCGGTCAGCGCTCGCAGGCGAAGATGATCAACTACGGGATCGTCTACGGCCTCAGCGACTACGGCCTGGCCGATCGCCTGGGCATCCCGCGCGAGGAGGCCAAGGCGATCATCGACGCCTATCTCGACCGCTTCCCCGCGGTGCGCGCGTACATCGAGGCGATGATCGCGAAGGGCACCGAGGACGGCTACGTCACGACGCTGTGGGGGCGGCGCCGGCAGATCCCCGAGCTGAAGGCGCGCAACTGGGGCGTCCGGACGCTGGGGGAGCGCCTCGCGGTCAACAGCCCGATCCAGGGCACCGCGGCGGACGTCCTCAAGCTGGCGATGGTGCGCTGCCACGAGGTGCTGCAGGGCACGCCGGTGCGCCAGATCCTCACGGTCCACGACGAGCTCCTGTTCGAGGGCCCGCCGGAGGAGATCGAGAAGGTACGGGACGACCTGGTCGCCGCGATGGTGGGGGTCTGGGACCACGAGCCTCCGCTCGTCGTGGACGTCGGGGTCGGGAGGACCTGGCTCGACGCCAAATGACACGGTCACAAAGGATCACGCTCCTCGCCGCGATCAGCGGGACCTTCGTGGTGGGCGTGGACTCGACCGTCGTCAACGTCGCGCTGCCGTCGATCGAGGAGTCCCTCGGCGGCGGGCTGGCGGGCCAGCAGTGGGTCGTCAACGCCTACCTGCTGATGCTGGGCTCGCTCATCCTGATCGGCGGGTCGCTCGGCGACCTGTTCGGCGAGCGCCGGGTCTTCATGGTGGGGGTGGCCGGGTTCGGCGCGGTGTCGGTCATCTGCGCCGTCGCGCCGACGATCGGGGTGCTCGTCCTGGGCCGCGCGCTCCAGGGCGCGTTCGGCGCACTGCTGACCCCCGGGTCGCTCGCGCTCATCGTCGCCGCGTTCCCGCGCGACCAGCGCGGGGCGGCGATCGGGTCGTGGACGGCGTGGAGCGGGATCGCGTTCGTCATCGGCCCGCTCATCGGCGGATGGCTGGTGGACGCCATCTCCTGGCGGGCGATCTTCGCCATCAACGTGCCGTTCGTCCTCATGACGCTGGCGCTGGCGAGCCGGATCGAGGTCGGGCGCACGCCGCGGCCGGGCGCTCGCGTCGACGTCGTCGGCGCGATCCTGTGCGCGCTCGGGCTCGCGGGGCCGGTGCTGGCGCTCATCGAGCAGCCGCTGCGGGGCTGGGGCGACCCGCTCGTGTTCGGCGCGGGGGTCATCGGTCTCATGCTGCTTGGCGCGTTCGTGATCTGGGAGGCGCACGCGCCTCATCCGATGCTGGACCTGAACCTGTTCCGGCGACGCAACTTCGCGGTCGGCAACCTCCTGACGTTCGCGATGTACGCGGGGCTCGGCGTCGTGTTCTTCCTGCTCGTGCTGTACCTGCAGCAGGTGGCCGGCTACGAGGCGATCGAGGCCGGCCTCGCCACGGTGCCCAGCTCGCTGGTGATGTTCCTGCTCTCGCGGCGGTTCGGCGCGCTTGCGGACCGGATCGGGCCGCGACCGCTGATGGGGTTCGGCCCGCTCGTCGCCGCCTCCGGGATCCTGTGGCTGTCCCGGCTGTCGCCCGATCCGACCTTCCTCACCGACGTGCTGCCGCCGCTCGTCCTGTTCTCGCTGGGACTGTCGATGACCGTGGCGCCGTTGACGGCCGCGGTGCTGGCCGACGCCGACGAGGGCAACGCCGGGATCGCCTCCGCCGTCAACAACGCCATCGCGCGCATCGCCGGGCTGATCGCCACCGCCGCGATCGGCGCGGTGGTCGCCGGCCAGTTCTCCGCCGCACTGGATCAGCACCTGGAGGGCGTCCGGCTCGATCCGCAGGCGGCCTCGGTGATCGCGGAGGCCCGCCAGCGGTCGCTCGGCACCGTCGACTCCCCCTCGTTGCCCGAGCCTGAACGCGCGCAGTTGCGTGCGGCGACCGCCGCGTCGTCGGAGTCCGCGTTCCGGCTCGGGCTCGAGATCGCCGCGAGCTTGGTCGCGCTGGGGGGCGTCGTGGCGCTCGTGGGCGTCCGGACGCCCGCGAAGGTGGCCGCCGCGGCCGACTGCGCCGGGGGTCAGCTCGCGGGCGCGCCGCTGGAGGCGGCGCGGGAGCCTGCCGGCGCGGCCTCGTAGTCCGTCCGGCGCAGCCTCAGGGTCAGCACCGCCATCGTCGCGGCCGCCGCGAGGCCGCAGCACGCGACGAGCAGGAAGCTGTGGTCGAACGCGTCGAGCACCTCGCCCGGCCCCGGCGTGCCGTGCACGGCGACGAAGGTCGCGACGCCGAGCGCGCCGCCGATCTGGCGGAACGCGGTGCTCGTCGCCACGCCGGTGGCCAGCGCGGGCCCCGGCACGGCGAGCAGCGCCGACCCGGTGAGCGCCGGAAGGCTCAGGCCGACGCCGACGCCGGTCATGATCGACCCGGGCAGGAAGTGGCTCAGGTAGTGCGGCTCGGCCGGGAGACGCAGGTAGAACGACGCGCCGAGCGCGAAGAGGATGCCGCCGGGCACCCCGAGGAGCGCCGGCGAACCGATGCGGTCGGCGAGGCGGCCCGACAGCGCCGCAGAGGTCGCCGCGAGCATCGGCCCCGGCGCGAACGCCAGTCCGGCCTGCAGGGACGAGTAGCCCCACACGCCGGTGAGGAAGAGGACGTTGCCGAGCAGCAGCCCGGCGAAGCCGGCGAAGAACAGGAACGTCGCGAGGCTGGCGAGCGAGAACGTCCGCGAGCGCAGGAGGTCGAGCGCCAGGACCGGTTCGAGATGGCGCCGGGACCGCTCGACGAGCATCGCGCCGAGCACCAAGGCGCCCGCGAGGCTCGCCACGACCCGCCAGTCCCAGCCCCAGTCCGGGCCCTGCGCGAGCCCGAGGGCCAGCAACCCGACGCACCCGACGGCGAGCACCGCGCCGATGCCGTCAGGAAGGCGGCCGGACGGGTCGCGGATCTCCGTGAAGTACCGGCCGACGAACGCGAGGCACAGGAGCCCGAGCGGCACGTTGATGACGAAGATCCAGTGCCAGCTGAGCTCGACGAGCAGACCGCCGAGGGGCGGGCCCATGGCGGCGCCGACGCCACCGAGCGCGGCCCACGCGCCGATGACCGCGGAGCGGCGCTGCGCTGGGAAGCTGGGGAGCACGAGCCCCAGCGAGGTCGGCGTGAGCGCCGCTGCACCCGCCGCCTGGACGACGCGCGCCGCGACGAGCAGCTCGGCCGACGGCGCGAGCGCGCAGAGCGCCGAGCCGAGGGTGAACACGGCGAGGCCGGCCCGGAACACGCGGAGGCGGCCGACGAGGTCGCCCAGCTTGCCGAACGGCACGAGCAGGGCGGCGAAGACGATCGCGTACGCGCTGAGGATCCACGACAGCCCAGAGACCGACGCGTCGGGGAAGTCCTCGCCGATCGCGGGGAACGCGATGTTGACGATGAACAGGTCGAGGCTCGCGATGAAGATCGCGACCGAGATGAACGCGAACCCTCGCCACGGGCTGGTCGGCTGCGACATGTCCGGCAACCTAGACGAGTGAGTAGCTTCACGCAACCAACTCGGCGAGCGCTGCCGAGCGAACGGGGTCACCTCCCTCGCCGTTCGTCAGCACGACGATGCCGCGCCGGGTGTCGGGCTGCGCGACGACGAGCGCGCGCCAGCCGCGGTTCTGACCGGAGTGGCCGGCCAGGCCGGGGCCGAGGGCGCCGAGCTCCAGCCCCAGGCCGTAGCGGCCGCCGGTCGCCGGTGCAGGAGTGGTCATGCCCTGGGGGAGCGCGCCGGACACGATCGCGGCGCCGAAGCGGGCGAGGTCGGCGGCGGTCGTCAGCAGCCCCGCGGCCGCGAGCGCCGCGTGGCGGTAGGCGGGCATCGGCGCCCCGTCGGCGTCGTGGGGCACGACGTCGGCGGTGGACGGCTCCTGCACGAACGTGCTCGCACGCATCCCGAGCGGGCCCAGCACCGTCCGCTCCATGAGCTCGCCGAACGGCAGCCCGGACGTCAGCTCCGCCCAGTGCTGGGCCACCGTGAAGCTGCCGCCGGAGTAGCGGAAGCCGCGACCGGGAGGTGCGACGAGGCGCACCGAGGCCATCAGGTCCGCGGTCGTCGGCAGCGTGGCACCGGACGGCTCGCCCGGATAGGCGGGAACGCCGATGCCGGCGGTGTGGCTCAGGACGCGGCGCAGCGTGATCCCGTCCTCCATCCCCGGCGGCGCGCCGGGTGGACGCCAGCCTCCGAGCGACGGGACGAGCGGCGCGTCGAGGTCGGCGCCGGTGTGCGCGGCGAGCCGCAGCACGCCGAGCGCGGCGAGGGCCTTGGAGACCGAGCCCGCCTGGAAGCGCGCGTCCGGCCCGACCGCGCCGAGCGCACCGACCCAGACGACGTCGCCGTCCTCGACGACCGCCAGCGCCGCGCCCGGCACGTTCGCCGGACCCATGGCCTCTCGTACCGCACGCTGTACGCGGGTGGGGAGACGCGCGCTCGTGGCCATCGGCGGCTCGATGGTACGGATCTGCGCGCCTTGGTCCTCGATCGCGGCTCCGATTCATGCTCGGGCCCGGGGATGTCGATGCACATGACACAAGCCAACCGATCGCGATGGGCGCTTGTTGCGCAGATCGGGAGGGGCGCTCGCCCGACGGCTTCCCCACGGGGGCCGACGGTCGCGGGCGTCACGAACTCCCCACCCGAAGGGTGATCGCTCATGTCCGGCTTTCCGTCGTCGTCCCGAAGACGCGCCCGCCCGCTCCCGATCCGGGCCGCGTCGGGCGTCGCCGCGTCCGTTGCCGGAATGCTGGTGTGGCTGGTGCTCGCCGGCCCGGCGCTCGCGATCGAGCCCGTCGACCTCGGTGATGCGGCGGCATACTCGACCCTGTCGGGGTTCTCCATCACCAGCACCGGCGCCACGGCGATGTCCGAGAACCTCGGCGTGTCACCGTCGGCGACCCTCGCCGGCACGCCGATCGTGCTCGGGGAGACGCATCTCGGCGACGCCCAGTCGGCAGCGGCGATCACGAGCCTGGGCCGTGCCTACGGGGATGCCGTGCTGCGTCCGAGCGCGGTGCTGGCGACCGCCGACTTCATCGGACAGACGTTCACCACGGGCGCGTACGGCACGCCGGGCGCGATGGGCTTCTCCGGAGGCACCCTGACGCTCGACGCGCAGGGTGACCCGGACGCCGTCTTCATCTTCCAGATCGGCGGGGCGCTGTCGGTCGCTGCCTCGACGACGGTGGCGCTGGTCGACAAGGCGCAGGCGTGCAACGTCTTCTGGACGGTCGGCAGCGCGATGACGGTCGGCGCGACCGCACGGTTCACCGGCACGGTGATGGCGGACGACGCCATCACCGTCGGCGCGAGCTCGCGGGTCGATGGACGGCTGCTCGCGAACCACGGCGCGGTCACCCTCGCGTCGAACGCGATCCGAACCGACCGGTGCGCCGCGCCGCCGGTCGTCGTGACGGGCCCTGCCGGACCTGCTGGGCCCGCCGGCGCTGACGGCGCGCGAGGCGCGACCGGAGCCGACGGCACGAACGGCACGAACGGCACGAACGGCATCGACGGAACGGACGGCAACGACGGTTCTGCCGGCGCCCCAGGCCCCCTCGGTCTGACGGGCGCCACGGGCCTCACAGGCGCCGTGGGACCGATGGGGCTCGTCGGGGCCACCGGTCTCGGCGGGATCGCGGGCCTGCCTGGCTCCATCGGCGCGACCGGCCTGATGGGCCCGCCCGGGCCCGCAGGAGCGGTCGCCAGCGCCCCGACCGGAGCCACGACGAAGCTCTGCGTCTCCACGACCGCCGGCCGGCGCAAGGTTCGCCGTGGCGGCCTGGTCGGATGGACCATCGTCGTGACCAACTGCGGCCAAGCCGTCGCCGCCGGCGTCCAGGTCACCGACCGCCTCAGGCGCGGCGCCTCGTTCGCGAGCCTCGGGGGCGGCACGCTGGCCGACGGGCAGCTGGGCTGGCGCACGGACAGCCTCGCGCCGGGCGCGCGCGCCACCTACCGCATCACCACGCGGCTGAACCGCCGCGGAGGCACATACGTGAACCGGGTCGTCGCCGACGGCGCGAACACCGCGCCGTCGGTCGGACAGGGCTCCACCAGCGTGAGGTAGCCGCCCCTGCGAGGAGGTGCGACGCCGGCTACTGGCAGGCCTCGCACGCCTCGCCGTTGCGCTGGGCCGCGATCCACACCGTCGGGCCCTCGACGCGCGAGGCCCCGAGCGTGCGCAGGTGGTACGTCGTCTCGAGCTCCGACCGCCAGGCGCGCCGGTCCACGGCTCCCCAGCCTTGAGGTCGGCGACGAGGTGCGGGTTGAGCACCATGACGTCGCCGGACAGGTTCTCGTCCCGCTGAGACGTCGGGGGGCTTTACCGTTGCGGGACAGCGCCGGGATGTCACCGGACCTCGCTGACGTTCCACGCCCCCGGTATGCCGGGGACGGATGAGGATGGACGCCGGTCGGGACGGAACGGCACGAGAGAGGAGCAGCCCTGGTGAGCACAGCCCCCGTCGTCATCTGCGCCGCAGTCACCGGCTCGATCACCGATCGCTCCGTCACGCCCCACGTGCCGATGACCAGCGAGGAGATCGTGGACTCCTCGGTGCAGGCATGGGAGGCCGGCGCCTCGGTCATCCACCTCCATGCTCGCGACGAGGACGGCACGCCCTCGTACGAGACGGCGCGCTTCGCCGAGCTGGTCGACGGGATCCGGGCTCGGGGCTGCGACGCCGTCCTGAACCTCAGCACCGGCTCGGGCGGGGGCACGTTCCCGGCCGCGCACCGCTACGAGTGCCTGGACCTCGCGCCGGAGATGGGGTCGTTCGACTGCGGGTCGACGAACTTCAACGACTGGGTCTTCCAGAACGGCCGCCCCTTCCTGGAGGACATGGCGGCGGCGTTCACGCGCAACGACGTCGCGCCGGAGATCGAGTGCTTCGACGCCTCGCACGTGCAGAACGCGCTGGATCTCCTCGCCGCGGGCGTGCTGCGCGAGCCGTTGCACTTCCAGTTCGTCCTCGGCGTCCGCGGCGGCGGCCCCGCGACGCTCGCGCAGGTCGCGCACATGCGCGCGATGCTCCCGCCCTCGGCGACCTGGTCGGTGTGCGGGATCGGGCGCGCGCAGCTGCCGATGAACCTGGTGGCGCTCGCATCCGGCGGGCACGTCCGCACGGGCCTGGAGGACAACGTCATGTACCACCGTGGCGAGCTCGCGGTGAGCAACCGGCAGCTCGTCGAGCGAGTCGCGCGGCTGGCGGCGGAGATCGGTCGTCCCGTCGCCACGTCCGGCGAGGCGCGGGAGATCCTGGGGGTGCGTCCCTACGCGGCTGCGGCGGAGACGGCGCGTCCGTAGCCGCCCCGCGCTGCGGCGGCAGCGGCGGCCGCCTCGGGCGGGCAGATCGCGAGGTAGTGGCGGAACATCCAGGTCAGGAGGCTCGGCTGCGACAGCGCGGTGAGCGCCTGGCGCATCCCGCGCGGGCGTGGGTTGAGCCTGCCGACGGCGTCCTGCGCGCGAAGCAGCGCGTCGTACTTCCAGCGGTGCGCGTCGGAGAACGCGCCGTACCGCGCCAGCGCCTGCTCACGGGTCTGCTCCCCGGCCAGGACGGACCGCAGCTCTCGCCCGAGCGCGAGCGCGAAGTGGAAGGCGGGGCGGATCCCCTCGGCGGTCGTCGGCAGGCAGTGCCCGGCGCTGTCGCCCACGAAGAAGGTCCCGTCGGCCGTGGCTGGACGGATCTGGTGCGGGATCCAGTTGCCCTGCCAGCGCTCGGCGGGCACGCCGACGGCCGCGGCGAGGCGCTCGGTGGGCTCGCGCACGTGGTCGCGGGGGTCGAAGGAGCCGACGCCGACGCGCAGCTCCGCGTCCGCGGGGAACGACCACGAGTAGCCGGCGCGCACGTAGCGGGGGTCCAGCCACAGCTCGAGATCGGGGCCCGCGGCGTGCGGGTGGATCTCCAGGCCCCGCGAGAGGCGGGCCTCCGGCGGCTGGATGCGCTCGCTCGTGTCGAGCACGCGACGCCAGCCGAGCGCGTCCACGACGAGTGGGGAACGCAGGTCGCCGCGGTCGGTGTGGACGACGTCGCCCGTCCGGCCGTCGACCTTGGCGGTCTCGAACTCCGCGTCGCACCCGTCGAGCAGGATGCGGCAGAGGCGCCGGTAGTCGAAGGTGGAGAAGGTGAACGGCAGCTCCCAACGGAACGTCCGGTCGCGTGCGTGGACCACGAGATCGCCGAACGTCTGCTGGATCGAGCCGCCGAGCCCGAGGTGCTGCAGCCACTCCGTGGGCGCCGCGCAGGCCGACGTCTGGCGCTCGCCGACCTCGTAGCGGTCGACCATCAGCACCCGCGGGCGCGCGGGGTGACGCGCTAGCTCGCGGGCGACCGTGAGCCCGGCAAAGCTGGCGCCGCAGACGAGGACGTCGGCGTCGGCATTCAGCGGGGTCCGTTGAACCCCTCGCTTCGTAGCCCTGATCGGCATCGGCAGCGCAGGATAGAAAGAACTGGGAGGCGCTAACCTCTGGCCTGAAATGTCAGTCACCACCGAACCAACGTCAAGCGTCGAAGGCGCAAAGGTCGTCGAGGGATCCGACGGCCTGCTGCTCGAGATCGACGGTCGAGTCGTACCGAACTACGACGCGACCATGTCCCTCTTCGAAGAGGGCGACGTCGTCACCGGGCTCGTCGTGCGCATCGACAACGACGAGGTCCTCGTCGACATCGGGTACAAGAGCGAAGGGGTCATCCCCTCCAACGAGCTCTCGATCCGCAAGAACGTCGACCCGCACGATGAGGTCGAGATGGGCGAGGAGGTCGACGCCCTCGTCCTCACCAAGGAGGACCAGGACGGTCGCCTCATCATGTCCAAGAAGCGTGCGCGCTTCGAGAAGGCATGGCGTCGCATCGAGGCCGCAGCGGAGTCCGGAGAGCCCGTCGAGGGCAGCGTCATCGAGGTCGTCAAGGGCGGTCTGATCATCGACCTCGGGGTACGTGGCTTCCTGCCCGCCTCGCTCGTCGACATCCGGCGCGTCCCGAACCTCGACGAGTACCTGGGCACGAAGATCGAGTGCAAGGTCATAGAGCTCAATCGGTCGCGCAACAACGTCGTCCTCTCGCGCCGCGCGGTGCTGGAGGAGGAGCGCAAGGAGCAGCGCCAGGAGATCCTCGACCGCCTGCAGCCGGGCATGGTCGTGGAGGGCACGATCTCCAACATCGTCGACTTCGGCGCCTTCGTCGACCTCAACGGCATCGACGGCCTGATCCACATCTCCGAGCTCTCGTGGTCGCACGTCAACCACCCGAGCGAGATCCTGACGATCGGCAGCACCGTGCAGGTCAAGGTGCTCGACATCGACCGGGAGCGCCAGCGCATCTCCCTGGGCCTCAAGCAGACCCAGGAGGACCCGTGGCAGCGCGTCGTCGACACCTACAACGTGGGCGACGAGCTCGAGGGCACCGTCACGAAGGTCGTGACGTTCGGTGCGTTCGTGGAGATCCTGGACGGCGTCGAGGGACTCGTGCACATCTCCGAGCTCGCGCCGCATCACGTCGAGAACCCGCGTGAGATCGTCACGCCGGGCGACGACGTGAAGGTGAAGATCCTCGAGATCGACTCCGAGCGCCGCCGGCTCTCGCTGTCCGTGAAGCGCGTCGAGGACCAGATCCTGCCCTCGGTGGCCCGTGCCGCGGAGGGTGGCGGGATCACCGGCGAGGCCGGCGACCTGGACGACCTGCCCGAGCTCGGACTGAGCGATGACGTGTTCGCCGAGGGCGCCTTGCCCGAGGCCGGCATCGCGGTCGAGGATGCGCCTGAGATCGAGGACGAGGAGCCCACCGCGGAGGTCGAGGCCGAGGCGGAAGCCGCGGTCGACGCCGACGTCGAGGCCGACTCCCTCGGGGACGCGGACGAGCCCGTCGCGGACGAGCCCGTCGCGGAAGAGGACGAGGAGCCCACCGCCTGACACAGCCGGTCCCGTTCGTCGGCCTGACCGGCGGGCTCGGGGCCGGCAAGTCCACCGCGCTGCAGGTGCTGGAGCACCTGGGCGCGGCGACGTTGTCCACGGACGCCGTCGTGCACGAGCTGTACGCATCCGACACGGTCCGCGACGCGGTGGTGGGGCGCTGGGGCGATGACGTCGCGCCCGGCGGCGTCGTCGACCGGGGGGCGATCGCTGGACGCGTCTTCGCCGATCCGTCCGAGCGGGCGTGGCTCGAGGACCTGCTGTGGCCCCTCGTGGGCGCGCGCGTCGCCGAATGGCACGCCGAGGTGCTGACCCGCGATCCTGCCCCGCCGGCCGCCGTCGTGGAGACGCCGCTGTTGTTCGAGGCCGGACTTGCGTCTCGCTACGACGCGACGATCGCGGTCGTCGCCGACGAGGCCCTGCGCGCCGAGCGCGCGGCCGCGCGAGGCCACACGGCGGTCGACGAACGGGCCGCTCGCCAGCTCTCGCAGGAGGAGAAGGCGTCGCGCGCGACGTACGTGGTGCGTAACCATGGGACGATCGAGGACCTCGAGCACGAACTGTCGTCCGTGCTCGCCAGACTGACGAGCGCATGAGCACGAGCGCAGCCACCCGATCGCGATCGCGCGCCTCCGGGCGCAAGATGACCGCTGCGCGCCGCCGGACGATCAGGCGCCGGCGGATCACGGCGCTGCTCGTGGTCGCGGGCGCGGTCGCGCTGGGCGCGATCGCGCTGCTGCCCAACGCCGAGAAGGCCGTGCAGGAGCTGGCGCTGCCGCTGCGCCACGAGGACATCATCCGCCAGCAGTCGGCCGACAAGGGCCTCGATCCGTCGCTCGTCGCGGGGGTCATCTACGCCGAGTCGCGCTTCCGCGACGCGACGTCGCACGCCGGCGCGCGCGGCCTCATGCAGATCACGCCAGCCACCGCGAACTACATCGCGCAGAAGTCGGGCGGCACGAAGTTCGAGCAGGGCGATCTCGGGACGCCGCAGATCAACATCTCCTACGGCGCGTGGTATCTGCGCTACCTGCTGGACCGCTACGACGGCAACGAGGTCCTCGCGCTCTGCGCCTACAACGGTGGGGAGGGCAATGTCGACAAGTGGCTGCAGGAGGCGCACGTCGCCGACACGGCGTTCACGCTGCAGCGCGTGCCGTTCGCGGAGACCCGCGAGTACGTGAAGCGCGTCCTCGACGCGCGGGCGGACTACCGCAGGCAGTACCGCAGCGAGCTCGGCCTCTGAGGCCGCACCGCGACGGCGACCGCGCCGCTCACGCCGACGCTCGCGAACCCACGCACCCGGGTCGCGGCGACCGCCACCGGAGGTTGCGTACCTTGGTCGGATGCCTCCCGCGACCTCCGACCTGGCCGCCTCGCTCGCCGCGGGCGTCCTCGATCGCTTCGTCCGCTACGCGCGCATCGACACCCAGGCGCGCCGCGACCGCACGCAGAGCCCGTCCAGCCCCGGCCAGCTCGAGCTCGGGCGGCTGCTCGTCGAGGAGCTGAAGGCCGCGGGGCTGACGGACGCCGCCCAGGACGAGAACGGCTACGTCATGGCCACGCTGCCCGGCAACGTGGAGGGCGCGCCGGTCGTCGGTCTGATCGCCCACGTCGACACCAGTCCCGACGCTTCCGGCACGCCCGTGGAGCCCATCGTGCATCGCGACTACGACGGCGGTCCCATCGAGCTGCCCAAGGGCGCCACCGTGCTCGATCCCGCCGCGCTGCGCGAGCTCGCCGGCCGTGCGGGCCACGACGTCGTGACCTCCAGCGGCGACACGCTGCTCGGCGCCGACGACAAGGCAGGCGTCGCCGAGATCGTCACCGCCGTCGCGCACCTCGCGGCGCATCCCGAGCTGCCGCGACCGACGCTGCGCGTCGGGTTCACCCCAGACGAGGAGGTCGGGCTGGGCGCCTCGCTCTTCGATCTCGAGCGCTTCGGCGCCGTCGGCGCGTACACGCTCGACGGGTCCAGCCTCGGTGAGCTGCAGGACGAGACGTTCACCGCCGCCGCGGTGACGATCCGCGTCGAGGGGGTCGACGTCCATCCCGGCTTCGCGACTGGCCAGCTCGTCCACGCCGGGCGCCTCGCGGCACGCATCGTCACCGCGCTGCCCGCGGACCGGCTGACGCCGGAGACGACGTCGGGCCGCGAGGGGTTCATCCACCTCTACGAGATGACGGGGACGCCCGCGAGGGCGACGCTGGAGTTCATCGTCCGCGACTTCGACGACGCGCTGCTCGACGAGCACGTGCAGCTGCTGCGGCGTACCGCCGACGAGGTCATGGCGACCGAGCCACGCGCGCGAATGGAGTTCGACGCCCGCGCGCAGTACCCGAACATGCGCACGTACCTCGACGAGTTCCCGCAGGTCGTCGCCAAGGCCGAGCAGGCGATCCGGGCCGAGGGCATCGAGCTGGTCCGCAACCCGATCCGCGGCGGCACCGACGGCTCGCTGCTCAGCGCGAAGGGGCTCCCGACGCCGAACATCTTCGCCGGCGGCCACGAGTTCCACTCGGTCCGCGAGTGGGTCTCCGTCCAGGACATGGCGGCAGCCGCCGCGGTCCTTGTGCACCTCGCGCGGATCTGGACCGAGGACTAGACGACAGCGGCCGCGCGCGTCGCCAGGTGCTCGGCGACGTACGCGGCGTCCTGCGCGATCCCGGCGAAGCGACCGGACCCCCACGTGTACAGGTAGGTCAGGCCCAAGACGCAGACGCCGTCCATCGTCGTCACGCCGCGGGTGTGCTCGGGGTCGCCGGTGCCGTCGAAGATCGGCAGTCGGACCCAGGACCAGTCGCTGGAGAACCCGGTGGCCCAGACGACGCTGCGCACGTCCGACGCCTCGAGGTCCAGCGGCGCCGAGCCGTCCTGGAGCGGCTGCCACACCGGCTCGTAGCGGGACTCCTCGGGCGCGTCGGCGTCGGTGGTGGCGATCCTGCGGACGATCGCCGGACGCTCGGGCAGCGGGCGGCGCGAGACACCGGCGCGCTGCAGCACCCGGCGACCGAGCGATCTCGGGCTCACCGGCGAGGCGCCGCGGGCTCCAGCCGGTGCGCTCGCGGGCGACTGGGACGTTCGGCAAAGCAGGCCAGCGACGCGCGGTCGGCCGGCGCGCCACGACGCCAGCGCGCGACCCACTCCCACACGAACGTCTCGCCATCCTCGACAACGCGACGTGCGACATCCCACCGACCGCGGGCGGTGAAACGGGCTCCATGGCGCGGCACTCCGGGCCTCCCTGAGGGCGTGAGCTTCGACACCCACACCCTCTCGGCAGGCCCGGACCACCTCACTGCATCGTTCGGAACGTCCCCGGGCACGACAGCTAGCCAGTGGCTAGCACGGGTGCTAGCCACCTGCGAGCGGCTTTCGAGGAGGGGTGCGCGGAGCTCGCGACACCGCACCCGCCCAGCAGCATCCGCTCGCCCTCGAGGGACAGAATTCCGACCACGGTGATCGCTTGAGTGGGTGGATATGTTCGGATGCATGACGCTGCACGGGACGGTGGCCGCGGTCGTGACGCCGCTGCGCGACGGTGGGACGCGCCTCGACGAGGACGCGATCGGGGCGCTCGCGGAGTTCGTCGCGGGCGGTGGCTGCAACGGGGTCCTCGTCGCCGGGACGACGGGGGAGGGGTTCCTCCTGACGCCCGCGGAGCGCCGCGCGCTCGCCGAGGCCTGGCTCGACGCCGTGCCGGGCGGCGTTGATGTCGCGGTCCACGCCGGCGCCCAGACGACCGCGGACTCCGTCGCGCTCGCGGAGCACGCCGCGCAGGCGGGCGCCGCCGCGGTCGCCGTGATCGGGCCGCCGTACTTCGCCTTCGACGACGCCGAGCTCGAGGCGCACTTCGCGGCCGTCGTCGCGGCATGCGCGCCGACGCCCGCCTACCTCTACGAGTTCCGCGACCGGACCGGCTACGCCGTCGACCCTGCGATCGTCCAGCGGCTGCGTGACAGATACCCATCGCTTGCGGGCATGAAGGTCTCCGACCGCACGTTCGCGGAGGTCGAGCCGTACCTCGGCCTCGGTCTCGACGTCTTCGTGGGCTCCGAGCCGCTCATCCCGCAGGCGATGGCCGCGGGCGGGACGGGGTCGGTCAGCGGGCTTGCGAGCGCGCTCCCCGAGCTGGTCGTCTCGGTCGTCGCCGACCCGACGCCGCAGGGCGGAGAGCTGCTCGCGGCGGCGCGCAAGGCGTTGGCCGTCGCGCCCAACATGCCGGGTCTCAAGCGCGTCCTCCAGCGCCGCGGCGTGGCCATCTCCGGCGACGTCCGTGCCCCGCTGCGCGGCCTCACGCCGGACGAGGAACGGGCGATCGACGACGCGGTCGGGGGCCTCGTGAGCGCGCCGGTCCAGCCCCTAACCTGAGTAGTCCATGCCGGAGTTCCGTCTCGACAGCGCGTATACCCCGACGGCCGATCAGCCGGCCGCGATCCAGAGCATCGCCGACGCCGTGCGCCGCGGCGATCGCGCCACCACGCTGCTCGGCGCGACCGGCACCGGCAAGACGATGACGATGGCCGGGGTCGTCCAGGAGCTCCAGCGTCCCGCGCTCGTCATGGCACACAACAAGACGCTGGCGGCCCAGCTCTGCAACGAGTTCCGGACCTTCTTCCCCGACAACGCGGTCGAGTACTTCGTCTCGTACTACGACTACTACCAGCCCGAGGCGTACGTCCCGAGCCGGGACCTGTACATCGAGAAGGACTCCGCGATCAACGAGGAGGTCGACCGGCTGCGCCACGCCGCGACCGCCGCGCTCTTCGCCCGCAGGGACGTGCTGATCGTCGCCTCCGTGTCATGCATCTTCGGCCTCGGCTCGCCCGAGACGTACGACATGAACATGCAGATCCTGCGTCGCGGCGACGTCGTCGATCGCGACGCGCTGCTGCGCAAGCTCGTGTCGATCCAGTACACGCGCAACGACCAGGCGCTGAGCCGCGGGACGTTCCGCGTGCGCGGGGAGACGCTGGAGATCTTCCCCGCCTACGCCGAGTCGGCCTACCGGGCCACTCTCTTCGGCGACGACGTCGAGCGCCTCCAGCACTTCGACCCCCTGACCGGCGAGCTCATCGAGGACGACCTCGAGCACATCGCGATCTGGCCCGCGACGCACTACAACGTCAAGGAGGGCATGATCGACCGGTCGGTGCAGGAGATCGGCGCCGAGCTCAACGAGCAGTGCGCCAAGCTCGAGGCCGAGGGCAAGCTCCTGGAGTCCCACCGCCTGCGCCAGCGCACCCAGTACGACATGGAGATGCTGCGCGAGGTCGGGTTCTGCAACGGCATCGAGAACTACTCGCGGATCCTCGACGGCCGGGTGGCCGGGTCGCGGCCGTACTGCCTGCTGGACTACTTCCCAGAGGACTTCGTCTGCTTCCTCGACGAGTCCCACCAGACCGTCCCGCAGATCGGCGGCATGTACGAGGGCGACCGCTCCCGCAAGCAGACGCTCGTGGACTACGGCTTCCGCCTCCCGTCGGCGCTGGACAACCGGCCGCAGACGTTCGACGAGTTCATGTCCATCGCGCCGCAGCTCGTCCTTGTGTCGGCGACGCCCGGCCAGTGGGAGCGGACGCGGTCCCAGTCGATCGTTGAGCAGATCGTGCGCCCGACCGGCATCGTCGACCCGGCCGTCGACGTGCGCGAGACGCGCAACCAGATCGACGACCTGATGAACGAGATCCGCAAGCGGGTGGATCGCGAGGAGCGGACGCTGGTCACCACGCTCACGAAGAAGATGAGCGAGGACCTCACCGACTACCTGCTCGAGATGGGCTTCCGGGTCCGCTACCTGCACTCGGAGATCGACACGCTCGAGCGCATCCAGATCATCCGTCAGCTTCGCTTGGGCGAGTACGACGTGCTCGTCGGCGTGAACCTGCTGCGCGAGGGCCTGGACCTGCCCGAGGTGTCGCTCGTGGCGATCCTGGACGCCGACAAGGAGGGCTTCCTCCGCGGTGAGACGTCGCTCATCCAGACGATCGGGCGAGCGGCCCGCAACGTCGACGGCACCGTGATCATGTACGCGGACAAGGAGACCGCGGCGATGAAGGCGGCGCTGGGGGAGACCGACCGTCGCCGTGCGATCCAGCTCGCCTACAACGAGGAGCACGGGATCACGGCCCAGACGATCGTCAAGGGCATCTCGGACATCGCGGACTTCCTCAACCAGGAGTCCAAGGTCCCCGGCAAGCGCGGCCGCAAGCGCCGCCAGCGCACGACCGAGGAGCCGATGACGCTCACGGAGCTCGAGAAGACCATCGCCGAGCTCGAGGAGGAGATGCTCGCGGCCGCCGAGGATCTGCGCTTCGAGTACGCGGCGCGCGTGCGCGACGAGATCCGCGACCTGCGCCGGGAGGTCCGCGAAGCGACCTCCAACGAAGCACCCGCCTAGCACCTGAGTCCGGTCCGACGCCCGCGCGCTCCAGATGACGCGGGGACGGTCGATCACTGAGGCGATGGGCCTCATCGCCCCAGCACTCACGACGGCCGCGGCGATCGCCGTGTGCGTCGGCGTGCGCCTGCATCACCCGTCGCCGCGCTGGCCCTGGGTGCTCATGGCCGTCGCACTGGCCGCCTGCGGGATCACCGGGTGGAGCGGCATCGCGGCGCTGTTGCCGCTGTACGTACTCGGCGAGGTGGCGCTCGTGGGCGCGTTCGCCGGGCTCGTGCGCCGACAGCGCGGCGTCGCACGGGCCGCCGTGATCGATGCGTCGATCATCACGCTGGCGTTCGCCGCGGTGACCTGGCTGTATCTCGTCGGGCCCTATGCGAGCGCCGCGAGCGCGAGCGGTCTGCCGCCGGCCTGGGCGCCCGTCATCGGCGCGATCGACGTGGTGCTCGTCGCCACCGGCTCGCTGCTCGTGCTGGGCGGGCAGCGCCAGGGGCGGTCGACGCTGCTGCTCACCGCGGCGATCGCCGGCCTGGTCACCAGCCACCTCTTGTTCCTGTGGTCCGCGCTGCACGGCGGCCACGGCGTCGCCGGGCCGGACACGGTCGCCTGGGGTGCGTTCTGCGTCCTGCTCGCGGGCGCCGCCCTGCACCCCTCGATGCGGCTGCTCTCCTCGCCCGCCGAACGCTCCGGGACGGGACTGACGCGCGCGCGCCTGGCGGTGTTCGCCATCGCGAGCCTCGTCGCGCCGTCCGTGACGATCGCGCAGGCGGTGATGCACCAGCCGAGCCACGTGGTGATCAGCATCGCGTCGGGCGTGGTCTTCCTCCTGGTGCTGCTCCGGATCGCCGACCTCGTGCGCGATCACGAGGCGCTCACCGAGTCCAACCTCCGCGGCCAGTTCGAAGCCCGTCTGGGCTCGCTCGTCCGCAACTCCTCCGACGTCGTGAGCATCGTCGACGTCGACGGCGTGGTCCTCTACATCAGCCCTGCGGCGCTGCGCCTGCTCGGCCTCGGGGAGGACGACGCGCAGGCGATGGACTGGTGGGAGTTCGTCCATCCCGACGATCAGCCTGCGCTGCAGAGCTTCCTCGCGGAGCTCGAGCAGGGCGCGTCGGGCGAGGTCGAGTACCGCGTCCGTGACTCGCGCGGCACCTGGCTCGACGTCGAGACGCTCGCGACGAACCTCGTCGGTGACGGCGCGGTCGAGGGCATCGTCCTGAACACGCGCGACGTGAGCGACCGCAAGGCGCTGGAGCGCCGCCTGCTGCACCAGGCCAGTCACGACACGCTCACCGGGCTCCCGAACCGCGTGCTGCTGCGCGACCGCGTCGAGCAGGCGCTTGCCCGCCGGCGGCGCAGCGGCGCGCCGCTCGCGGTGATCTTCGTCGACCTCGACGACTTCAAGAACGTCAACGACACCCTCGGCCACGCCGAGGGTGACGCCGTCCTGCAGGAGGTCGCCCGGCGTCTCGACGGCTGCATCCGCAGCTGCGACACGGCGACGCGCCTGGGCGGCGACGAGTTCGCCGTGCTCGTCGACGATCTCAAGGACGAGAGCCAGGCGGTCATGGTCGCCGAGCGCATCCTCACCGCGCTCGCGAAGCCCTTGCCGATCGCAGGCCGGACGATCGAGGCGACCGGGAGCCTCGGCATCGCGTTCGCCGCCGACGGGCGCGACTCGGCCGACGACCTGCTGCGCGACGCGGACGCGGCGATGTACCTCGCCAAGGAGCGGGGCAAGGGTGCCTACGCCATCTACGAGCCGGCGATGCACGCCGCCGCGGTCGCACGGCTGCAGCTCAAGGGCGACCTCGCACAGGCCGTCGCCAACGGCGACATCACGCTCGTCTACCAGCCGGTGGTCGACCTTCGCAGCGGCGAGATCCGCGCGTACGAGTCGCTCGCGCGATGGACGCACCCGACGCGCGGGGAGGTGTCGCCGACCGAGTTCATCCCGCTCGCCGAGGAGGCCGGCCTCATCGTCGCGCTCGGCCGGGAGCTGCTCAGGCGGGCCTGCCGGCAGGCGGCGTTGTTCCATGCCGCGTGCACGGTCGGGGCGCCGCTGAAGGTGTCGGTGAACGTCTCGGCGCGCCAGCTCGCCTCGCCCGACCTCGTCGACGAGGTTCGAGATGCGGTCCGCGCCGCAGGGATCCACCCGGACGACCTGGTCCTGGAGCTGACGGAGAGCGCGATCATGAGCGACGTCGAGCTGGCCGCGGCCCGGATGGCGGAGCTGCGCGAGTTCGGGGTCGGTCTGGCGGTGGACGACTTCGGCACCGGCTACTCGTCGCTGAACTCGCTGCGCAGCTTCCCGATGGACCGGCTGAAGATCGACAGGTCCTTCGTCGCCGGCCTGCACGACCCGCGGACCCGCGCGCTGACCGAGATGATCGTCGAGCTCGGCAGTCTGCTCGAGATGCAGGTCGTCGCCGAGGGGATCGAGACCGAGGCGCAGATGCGCGCGGCGCTCGACCTCGGGTGCGTGTTCGCCCAGGGCTACTTCCTGCAGCGCCCGGTCCCGGCCGAGGACGTGCTGGCACACCTGGCGGGGCATGGGCGCTGGGTCGCCCTGTCGGTCGTGGCCTGACCATGGACGCCGTCGGGCGGCAGTGGCTCTGGTACCTCGCCGCGGTCGCGTTCGCCGCCGCGCTGTACCTCGCCGGCCCGCTCAACACCGGGCCCGTGTTCAACCTGATCGGCGCATCGTCGGCCGTCGCCGTCATCGTGGGCGCGCGGCGCCACCGTCCACGGGGCCGGATCGCGTGGTACGCGATCGCGCTCGGCGAGATCCTCTTCGTCAGCGGCGACGTGCTCGCCTACAACTACGAGCGCCTCTTCGGCGGCGAGCTGCCGTTCCCGTCGATCGCCGACCCGCTGTACCTCGCGATGTACCCGCTGCTCGTCGGCGGCCTCATGACGCTGCTGCACCTGAGCCGCCCGGCGCGTGATCGTGGCGCGCTCATCGACGGGCTGATCGTCACGATCGGCGTCGCGACGCTCTCGTGGGCCTACCTGATGGCGCCGTACGCCCAGGACGGCTCGCTCACGGGACTGGAGCTGATGACGTCGCTCGCCTACCCGGTCGCCGACGTGCTCCTCGTCGCCGTCGCGGCGGCCCTGCTGCTGCGCCGACACCCCGGACCGAGCGCGAGGATGCTCGGGTGCGGCCTGCTGGCGCTGCTGGTCACCGACGGCGTCTACGGCTGGCTGGTGCTGCACGGCGGCTACGACACAGGCGGGCTGCTCGACGGCGGGTGGATCGTCTTCTACGCGCTGATCGGCGCCGCCGCGCTGCACCCATCCATGCGGCAGCTCTCGGAGCCCGGGCCGGCGGAGGCCACGAGGCTCACCCGCGGGCGCGTGGTGCTGCTGGGCGCGGCGAGCCTCGTGGCGCCCGGGGTGTCGCTCGTCCGCTACCTCCTCGACCAGCCGCGCGCGCCCATCGTCAACGTCTGCGCGGCCGTCGTGTTCATGCTGGTCCTCGTGCGGCTCGCAGCGCGTGGCCCGCGCGCAGGAGCAGGAGATGAAGGTCACGGTCCGGCAGCGCTACGAGCAGCGCCTCGCCGCGCTCGTCCGCAACGCCTCCGACGTCGTGTGCATCCTGCACGAGGACGGCACCGTCGCCTACCTGAGCCCCTCAGGAGCACGCGTTCTCGGCACGCCCGACGACGCACTGGGCTGGTCGTGGACCGACGTCGTGCACCCGGGCGACGTGGAGTCCGTGCGCGCGTTCGCTGGCCGCGCTGCACCGCGGCGAATCGGGCAGCCTGCTGTACCGCGTCCTCGACCGAGACGGCGCATGTCGCTCGATGGAGACGCTCGCGACGAACCTCCTCGACGACCCGGCGGTCTCGGGCATCGTCCTGAACACGCGCGACATCACCGAGCGCCGGGCGCTGGAGGAGCGCCTCGCCCACCAGGCGAGCCACGACACGCTCACGCGGCTGCCGAACCGCAGCCTGCTGCTGGACCGCGTCGATCGTGCGCTGGCGCGTCACCGGCGCCACGGCACGGGCGTCGCGGTCGTGTTCCTCGACCTCGACGGCTTCAAGACGATCAACGACACGCTCGGGCACGCCGGGGGCGACGCCGTGCTGCGCGAGGTCGCCAAGCGCATCGAGGAGGCGGTGCGCGAGACCGACAGCGCCGCGCGACTCGGGGGCGACGAGTTCGCGGTGCTGCTCGATGGCGTCGAGGGACCCGACGAGGCGCAGCAGGTCACCGATCGCATCCTGGAGTTCATCGGCCGGCCGTTCCGCCACGACGAGCGCGATCTGCGCCCCGCCGCGAGCGCGGGGATCGCCTTCGCCTCCGTCGAGCGGTCGACCGCCGAGGCGCTCCTGCGCGACGCCGACGCTGCGATGTACGCGGCCAAGCAGCGCGGCGACGGCGGTCACGCCGTGTTCCGGCGCGAGATGCGCGCCGCCTCGACGCGTCGGCTGGAGCTGCGCTCCGCCCTGCGCGACGCGGTGGCCTCCGACGAGCTCGAGCTCGTCTTCCAGCCCGTCGTGCGTACGGACGACCTGTCGCTCGTGGGCGTGGAGGCGCTGGCGCGATGGGAGCACCCGACGCTCGGGCAGATCCCGCCCGCCGAGTTCATCCCACTCGCCGAGGACACCGGTCTCATCGTCGGAATGGGACGCACGCTGCTGCGGCGGGCCTGCCGTCAGGCGATGCGCCTCCAGGAGGCCCAGCCGCCCGGCGCGCACCCGCTGCGCATGGCGGTGAACCTGTCGGCCCGCCAGCTGGCGTCCGAGACGGTCGTCGAGGACGTCGAGGCTGCGATCGCCGACGCGGGCATCCCGTCCTGGAGCCTGACGCTCGAGATCACCGAGAGCGCGATGATGATCGACGTCGACCTGGCCGTCTCGCGGCTGCGCGACCTCAAGGACCTCGGCGTCCAGCTCGCCGTCGACGACTTCGGGACCGGCTACTCGTCGCTGAACATGATCCGCCGGTTCCCGATCGACGTCCTGAAGATCGACAGGACCTTCGTGCAGGCGCTCGAGGACCCGACCACGCGGGCGCTCACCGCGTCGATCGTCGAGCTCGCCGGCATCCTGAACCTGCTGACGGTCGCGGAGGGCATCGAGACCGGCGCACAGCTGGCCCGGGTGCGCGCGCTCGGCTGCCAGCGGGCGCAGGGCTACCACCTGCACCGGCCGATGCCGGCCGGCCAGGTGGAAGGGCTGGTGCGCGCCGGGGCGCGCGACCTCGCCGTCTAACCCCAGACCTCGTCGGCGACCTCGATCACGAGCCGCAGCTTCGCGGCCTCCTGCTCGACGGTCAGCGCGTTGCCCTTCTCCGTGGAGGCGAACCCGCACTGGGGGGAGAGGCAGAGCTGGTCGAGGTCGACGTGCTTCGCCGCATCCTCGATGCGCCGCTTGATGTCGTCCTTGCTCTCCAGCTCGGGGCGCTTGGACGTGACGAGCCCGAGCACGACGATCTTGCCGGGGGGCACGAAGCGCAGCGGCTCGAAGTCGCCGGAGCGCTCGTCGTCCCACTCCATGAAGTAGCCGTCGATGTCGAGGTCGTTGAAGAGCGCCTCGGCGACGAAGTCGTAGCCGCCGGAGGCGACCCAGGAGGACTGGTGGTTGCCGCGGCACATGTGCGCGGTGACCGTCATGTCGTCCGGCTTGTTCGCGAGCGCCTTGTTGATGGTCCGGATGTAGATCTCGTGCTGGTGGTCGGGGTCGGCGCCCTTCTCTCCCATCTCCTTGCGCTGCTTGGGATCGTTGAGGTAGGCGAGGCTCGTGTCGTCGAACTGCAGGTACCGGCAGCCCATGTCGTACAGGCGCTGGACCTCGTCCGCGTAGGCGTCGCCGAGGTCAGACCAGAACTGCTCGAGGTCCGGGTACACGGTCTCGTCGACAGCGGCGCGGCCGCCGCGGTAGTGGACCATGCTCGGCGACGGGATCGTGAGCTTCGGCGTGCCCTTCGTCACGACGGACTGCAGGTACGCGAACGCGTCACCGAAGATCGTCTTGCTCACGCCGATCCTGCCGTCGACCTCCAGTGCCGCCGGCTGGAACTCGATCGTCCCCTCCGGATTGGTGAACTGGATGTGCATGTCGTCGGTCTTGCGCGTGACACCGTCGAGCTCGTAGATGAAGTCCATGTGCCAGGACCCGCGGCGCAGCTCACCGTCCGTGATGGCGCCGATGCCGAGGTCCTCCTGGAGGTTCACGACGCCGGAGACCGCCTGGTCCTCGGCGGCGCGCAGCGCCGCGTCGTCGATCCGGCCCGCCTTGTGGTCGGCGCGGGCCCGGAGGAGCTCCGGTGGACGCAGCAGGCTGCCGACGTGGTCGGCCCTGAAGGGCGGTGTGGTGCGAGCTGACACGGTTCTCCTCCGGGGTCGGGCGGGACCATCTGGACTGTATAGGGCCTCATATAGCATCGTCGATCGATGGTCGATGTGACCGACGCGCTGCTGGCCTGGTACCGCGAGCACGGCCGCGATCTGCCCTGGCGCCACACGCGCGATCCGTACTCGATCCTCGTGTCCGAGGTCATGCTGCAGCAGACGCAGGTGGGACGCGTGACGCCGCGCTACGAGGCGTGGCTGGAGCGCTGGCCCGATGTCGCCGCGCTCGCAGCCGCGGCACCCGCGGACGTACTGCGCGAGTGGGTGGGGCTGGGGTACAACCGCCGGGCGCTGCGGCTGCGCGAGGCGTGCGTGGCCGTCGCCCGCAACGGGTGGCCCACGACCCGGGCCGGGCTGCGCTTGCTGCCCGGAGTCGGCCCGTACACCGCGGCTGCCGTGGCGTCGTTCGCCTTCGACGAGCAGGTCGCGGCGGTCGACGTGAACGTCGCGCGGGTCGCCGGGCGTCTTGGCGCGGAGCCCGATCGCCTGGTGCCCGAGGGCGCGGCGGCGCCGTTCAACCACGCGATGATGGATCTCGGCGCGACGATCTGCACGGCGCGCCGGCCGCGCTGCGGCGTCTGCCCGCTGAGCCGGCTCTGCCCGTCGGCGGGCGCCGTGCCGGTGCCCGAGCCATCGCGCGTGGCGCGTCCGCGCTTCGAGGACACCGACCGGTTCGTGCGCGGGCGCATCGTGGCGGCGCTCGCGGCGGGGGACGGGCTCCCGGGCGGCCTCGGCGAGGAACGGACGGCGCGCGCGCTCGCCGGTCTGGAGCGCGACGGTCTCGTCGTCCGCGACGGCGAGGCCGTTCGGCTGCCTTAGCAGGGATTTCTGAACCATCTCTTGCAGGGCGGGCGGCCGGTTCGCGTTACCTTCCGGCTGTTCCAGCACCCCTGCAAGGACGGCGAACCACATGGCCCTCGATCGCCAATCGGTCATCCGGACCGACTTCCCGATGTCGCGGCGCGGCTACGACCGCATCGCGGTGGACCGCCACCTCGACGAGATCGCGCAGCAGCTCGACGGCATCGAGCGCCCGCAGAGCGTCGGCGCGACCACCAGCGCGCAGGTGCAGTCGATCCTCGACGCCGCCGAGGCGAGCGCGGCCGACATCGAGCGCCGCGCATGGGAGGACGCAAGCCGCGTCCAGGACGACGCCGACCAGGCGCTCGCGCGGGCGCGCGCCCAGGTCCAGGCGCTCGCCGCGGCGTCGCGCTCGCTGCGCGAGCGGCTCGACGGTCTCCTGACCGAGGTCGAGGCGCTCGAGGGCTCCCTCGCCGAGCCGGATCCCGGCCTGTGCACCGCCGGCGGCGAGCCCTCGTTCGACCCGCAGGACACGATGGCGTTCGACCCGATCCTCGAGACCGGCGATGTCGTGAGCGAGGCGCTGCCGGCCTCGGAGTCCGAGTCGCGCTTCGGCCGTGACCCGCGTGAGCGCGACCGCCGGACAGGGTGGCTGACGCAGTCCCCGGTCACCGCGCCCGCATGGAGCACGGCCACGACCCAGCCCGCCGGGCAGGAGGCGCGTGAGAGCGCACGTCTCGTGGCGCTCAACATGGCCGACGGCGGCCAGCCCCGCCAGGCCACCGACGCCTACCTCGCCGATCTGTACCCGCCCGCCGAGCGCGCGGCGCTGCTGGACGAGATCTACCGCCCGCGCTAGCTGTCCAGCAGGCCCTTCGCGGCCATCTCGCGGCGGGCGTCGAGGCTCTTGACCAGGTCCTCGCCGCTCACCGCGCGCAGCGCGGCCGGCGTCTTGGAGAACTGGATGTCGCGGTAGTCGACGACCTGGATGTGGTTGCCCCACGGGTCGGAGAAGTCGACCGACCCCTCGGGCGCCACCGCGATCCCCTGCTCGCGCAGCGATGCGCGCACCGCCTCGCGGTCGTCGACGACGAGACCGAAGTGACGGGCCTCGTCGGCGGGCTGCCTGCGACCGCGTGAGAGCGCGATGAACTGGTCGCCCATGTCGATGAAGGCCATGCTGGGACCACGGCCGCGCAGCGAGATCTGAAAGAGCGAGCCGTAGAACTCAAGCGCCTGCTCGATGTCACCGACCTCGAGCGCGACGTGGTTGATGCCGACAAGGCGCGCGGACATGGGTCCGATCCTACGCACGTTGCGAACTCGCGGCCCTACGAACGTCCGTTCGCCCGCCTAGACTGGATGGGGCATGGCGAACCAGTCGAAGATCGTGGTCTCGGGGGCCCGGGAGCACAACCTCAAGAACGTGTCGCTCGAGCTCCCGCGCGACGCGCTCGTGGTCATCACCGGACTGTCCGGATCCGGGAAGTCGTCGCTCGCCTTCGACACGATCTACGCCGAGGGCCAGCGCCGCTACGTCGAGTCCCTGAGCGCGTACGCGCGGCAGTTCCTCGGGCAGATGGACAAGCCCGACGTCGACTCGATCGAGGGCCTGTCGCCGGCGATCTCGATCGATCAGAAGACGACGTCGCGCAACCCGCGCTCGACGGTCGGCACGGTCACGGAGATCTACGACTACCTGCGCCTGCTGTGGTCGCGCGTGGGCAAGCCCCACTGCCACGTCTGCGGCGCGCCGATCGAGGGGCAGTCGGTCGAGCAGATCGTCGACCGGGTGCTGGACGACATCCCCGAGGGCGGCCGGTTCATGGTGCTGGCGCCCGTCGTCCGCGGCCGCAAGGGCGAGTACGGCAAGCTCTTCGAGGAGCTGCGTGGCGACGGCTACTCCCGCGCGCGGGTCAACGGCGAGTTGCGGATGCTCGAGGAGGACATCGAGCTCGACAAGCGCTACAAGCACGACATCGCCGTGGTCGTCGACCGGCTCGTCATGCGGGCCGAGGTGCGCAAGCGCCTCACCGAGTCCGTCGAGGCCGCGGTGGGCCTGGCCGACGGGCTCGTCGAGGTCCAGGTGCTCGCGGACCGGGACGGCGCCGGCGAGGAGCGCACGATGCTCTTCTCCGAGCGCTTCGCGTGCCTGCGCTGCGGCACGTCGATGCCGGAGCTCGAGCCGCGGATCTTCTCGTTCAACTCGCCACACGGCGCATGCACGCGCTGCACGGGGCTGGGCACGCAGATGGAGATCGATCCGGAGCTCGTCGTCCCGGATCCCGACCTGTCGATCAACGCCGGCGCGCTCCTGCCGTGGGCCAACAGCGCGGCGAACTACTACGAGCAGCTGACCGAGGCGATCGCGGAGACCTACGGGGTCGACCTGGACACGCCCTGGCGTGAGCTGCCCGAGGGCGAGCGGGACCTCTACCTGTACGGGACCGCGGGGGAGCGCGTGACGGTCACGTACCGCAACCGGTACGGGCGCACGCGCACGTACGGGACGCGGTTCGAGGGGATCATCCCCAACCTCGAGCGGCGCTACAAGGAGACCGACTCGGAGTTCTCGCGAGAGAAGATCGAGGAGTACATGTCGGTGCGACCGTGCCCGGAGTGCCACGGCTCGCGGCTGCGGCCGGAGTCGCGCTCGGTGCTCGTGGCGGGGATGCCGATCCACGAGTTCACCGGGCTGAGCGTCCGGCGCGCGCGCACGTGGGTCGACGATCTTCAGCTGTCGGAGACCGACCGCCACATCGCCCGGCTCATCCTGCGCGAGATCGACGAGCGGCTGCGGTTCCTCGACGACGTCGGGATCGGGTACCTGTCGATGGACCGCGGGGCGGCGACGCTCTCGGGCGGCGAGGCGCAGCGGATCCGGCTCGCGACGCAGATCGGCTCCGCGCTCGTCGGGGTGCTGTACGTGCTCGACGAGCCGTCGATCGGACTGCACCAGCGCGACAACTCCAAGCTCATCGGAACGCTCGAGCGGCTGCGCGACATCGGCAACACGGTGCTGGTCGTCGAGCACGACGAGCAGACGATGCGGGCGGCCGACGACCTCGTCGACCTCGGCCCGGGTGCGGGCGAGCACGGCGGGCGGATCGTCGCGCACGGCACGGCCACGGAGGTCGAGCAGGTCGATGAGTCGCTGACGGGCCAGTTCCTGTCCGGGAAGCGCTCGATCGCGGTGCCCGAGAAGCGGCGCAAGCCGACCGGCTGGGTGGAGATCGTCGGCGCGAGGCAGAACAACCTCAAGAACGTCGACATCCGTGTGCCGCTCGGCGTGCTGACGGTCGTCACCGGCGTATCCGGGTCGGGCAAGTCCACGATCGTCAACGACATCCTCTACAAGGCGGCTGCCAACCGGCTGCACCGCGCGCGGTCGCGGCCCGGCGCGCACAAGACGGTCCGCGGCCTCGACGAGCTGGACAAGATCATCCAGGTCGACCAGTCGCCGATCGGCCGCACGCCGCGGTCCAACCCGGCCACGTACACCGGCCTGTTCGACGTCATCCGCGACCTGTTCAGCAAGACGCAGGAGGCGCGGGCGCGCGGGTACAAGGCGGGGCGCTTCTCGTTCAACGTCAAGGGCGGGCGCTGCGAGGTCTGCCGCGGTGACGGCCAGATCAAGATCGAGATGCACTTCCTGCCCGACGTCTACGTGCCCTGCGAGCAGTGCCACGGCAAGCGCTACAACCGCGAGACGCTCGAGGTGCGCTTCAAGGGCCGGTCGATCGCGGACGTGCTCGACATGCCCGTCGAGGAGGCGCTGGAGTTCTTCGCGCACATCCCGAAGATCCGGCGGCGGCTGGAGACGCTGAACGACGTGGGCCTGGGCTACATCCGGCTGGGGCAGCCGGCGACGACGCTGTCGGGCGGCGAGGCGCAGCGCATCAAGCTCGCCACGGAGCTCTCGAAGGTCGCGACCGGTCGCACGCTGTACATCCTCGACGAGCCGACGACGGGCCTGCACTTCGCGGACACCGAGCGGCTGCTCGAGGTGCTGCACCGCCTCGTCGACGCGGGCAACAGCGTCGTGGTCATCGAGCACAACCTCGACGTCATCAAGACGGCGGACCGGATCATCGACATGGGTCCGGAGGGCGGCGACGAGGGCGGGACGCTCGTGGCCGCGGGGACGCCGGAGGAGGTCGCGGGGACGCCCGGGTCGTTCACCGGTGGGTTCCTGGCCGAGCTCGTGACGCCCGCCGCGCCGCGCGCCAGGCGTGGCTCCAAGCGCGCACCCAAGGTCGCCACGGCCGCGTGATCGAGGTCGTCGAGCTGCGCAAGCGCTACGCGCCGAAGGCGCCGGAGGCGGTTGCGGGGATCAGCTTCGAGGCCCGGCGGGGCGAGGTGTTCGGCCTGCTGGGGCCGAACGGGGCCGGGAAGACCACGACCATCGGCGCGCTGACGACACGTGTGCGCCCGACGTCCGGGTACGTCGCGATCGACGGCATCGACGTGCAGGCCAACCCCGTCGCGGTGAAGCAGCGCATCGCCGTCGTGCCCCAGCGGCCGAACCTCGACCGTCAGCTCAAGGCGATCGAGAACCTGACGTTCCACGCCGCCTACTTCGGCTACGGACGCGCCGAGCGGCGCCGGCGCGCGCTGGAGGTCATGAAGGCGCTCGGGCTGGAAGGCCGGGAGAACGAGGACGTCAACAACCTGTCCGGCGGCCTGGCGCAGCGGCTGCTGATCGCCCGTGCGCTCATGCACCGCCCGCTGGTGCTGTTCCTCGACGAGCCGACCACGGGGCTGGATCCGCAGTCGCGGCTCTTCCTGTGGGACCGCATCGAGGAGCTGCGCGAGGCGGGGACGACCATCCTGCTCACGACGCACGACATGGTCGAGGCCGACCGGCTCTGCGACCACATCGCGATCGTCGACCACGGCGCGATCGTCGCGCTCGACACGCCGTCCGGCCTGCGGCGGCTGCTTCCCGGGACCGGTGGGGTGGAGGTCATCGCGACCGGGCTCGGCGACCCCGCCGGGGCGCTCGGCGCGTTCGGTGAGCTGGAGGTCGCCGGCACCGCGGACGGGCGCCGCCAGGTCCGGATCTACGGCGAGGGCGTCGATCCAGCGGCGGTCGTCGACGCGGTCCGCGACGTGGGCGGGGAGATGCTCGAGCTGCGGCGCCTGGAGGGCAGCCTGGAGGACGTCTTCGTGCACCTCACGGGGAGGGACCTCCGCTGAGCCTCGCGCCCGAGCCACCTCGCCTGGCCGTGAGGGCGGCGACCGTCCGCGCCTTCCTGGCGCTGTGCCAGCGCGACGCGTTCGCGACCCTGCGCCGCGACCCCTGGGGGTTTCTGGCCCAGTCGCTCATCGCGCCGATCTTCTACCTGTTCATCTTCGGGCGGGTGCTGCCCGAGATCGGGGCGGCCGGGCCGCGCTACGGCGAGGCGCTGCTACCAGGTGTCCTCGCCCTGACGCTCGTGCTGACGGCGCTGCAGGGCGTCGCACTGTCGCTCGTGATCGAGTTCTCGTTCACGAAGGAGATCGAGGACCGCCTGCTCGCGCCGATCCCGCCGTCGCTCGTCGGCGTGCAGAAGCTCGTGTGGGCCGCGACGCGCGGCATCATCGCCGGCCTGGTCATCCTGCCGCTCGGCGAGCTCATACTGCCCGGCGGGGTGCATCTCGCGAACGCATCGTGGGGCGCCTTCGTCCTCCTGCTCGTCGCCGGCGGGTTCGCGGGGGCCTCGATCGGCCTCGTCATGGGGACGGCGGTGCCGGCGAACAAGATCAACGTCGTCTTCGCCGTGGTGCTGACGCCGCTGCTGTTCACGGGCGCGACGTTCTACCCGTGGGAGTCGCTGGACTCGCTGCGCTGGTTCCAGGTCGTGACGCTGTTCAACCCGCTGACCTACGTCAGCGAGGGGATGCGCGCGGCGCTGACCGACGCGCCGCATCTCGGCACGGGCTGGATCGTGCTCGGCCTGGTCGTCTCGATCGGCGTGCTGGGCACGATCGGGGTCCGCAAGTTCATCGGGCGCGCGATCGACTGAGGCGTGATGGACCGGCGCAAGGCACTCCTCTGGTCGCGGAAGTGGCGCTGGTACGAGCGCAACACGCTGCCGTGGAACCGCGCGCGGCTGCACCTCGAGTTCCTTCGGCGCGAGGCGTTCGTGCGCATGCCGGTCCACGGCAACCTGCTCGAGTGCTTCGAGGAGGGGCGGCTGGAGGTGGGCGCGGGGACGCTGCTGGAGCCCGGCGTGTGGATCACCGCACCCGGCGACGCCCGCGTCGTCATCGGCGAGGGCTGCTTCCTGAACATGGGCGTGATGGTGGCGTCCATGGCGCTCGTGGAGATCGGCGATCACTGCATGCTCGCCAACGGCTGCTTCGTGAGTGACGCGAGCCACCGCTACGACGACCCGAGCGTCCCGATCACCTGGCAGGGCTTCACGACGAAGGGCCCGACGCGGATCGGCCCCAACTGCTGGCTGGGCGCGAACGTCGTCGTGACGACCGGCGTCACGATCGGCGAGCGTTGCGTCATCGGCGCCAACAGCGTGGTGACGCAGGACGTGCCGCCGTTCTCGATCGCGGCCGGTTCGCCGGCGCGGATCGTGCGCAGCATCGCCCCGGCGTAAAGCCAGGGCCAGCACTGTGGTCATCGCGGTGCGAGTGCAAGAAGATCGCACCATGCGCACCGCCGCGCCCGCCGTCGCCGTGCTCGCGATCGTCGCGATCTCCGGTGCGCTCGTCGCCGCCGCGATCGCCGGCGCCGACCATGTCGCGCTGGCGCCGTTCCTGTTCGCGGCGGTCGCGGCCCCCGCGCTCGTCGGTGGGCTCGTGGCATGGCGGCGCCCCGGCGAGCGCGTCGCCTGGATCCTGCTCGTCGGTGCGCTGTCGGTCGGCGTCGTGATGTGCGCCGACCAGGTCAGCGCCCTCCTGCTCGACCGCGACCGAACCTCGACGGCGGGACGCTGGATCCGGGTGCTCGCGGGCGAGTGGCCCGTGCTGTTCCTGTGGCCGCTCGCGCTCGCCTACCTCTTCCCGGACGGACGGCTGCCGGGACCGCGCTGGCGGATCCCCTGGCGCATCACGCTCGTCGCGGCGACGGGCGTGCTCGGGTTGCTCCCCTTCGCAAAGCACCTATCGGAGCCGTTCGACGACGTCCTGAGCCCGGTGCCGGTGAGCTTCGAGGGGTCCTTGGGGCTGACGGTCTTCTGGATCTGCTGGGCGGGGCTGCTCGGCGGGCTGTTCGCGGGCGCGGCCGCCGTCTGGTGGCGCAAGCGCCGCTCGACGGGCGAGCGCCGACTGCAGATGCTGTGGCTGAGCTACGGCGCGTTCCTCGTGCCGCTCTGGCTGTCGAGCGGCTGGATCATGGGGCTGTTCGGCAGCGACTCCAGCGACGCGGGCTTCGTCTGGCTCCTGCTGCTGTACGTGTGGCTCGCGGTCGCCGTGGGCGTCGCCGTCACCCGCCACGGCCTGTACGGGATCGAGCGGCTCATCAACCGCACGCTGGTCTACGGCGCTCTGACGCTCGCCCTGGCCGCCTCCTACGGCATCGTCGTGCTCGTGGCCGGCGTCGTCTTCGGCGGCAGCTCCGCGGTGCGCGCGTCGCTCGCCACGCTGGTCGTCGCGCTCACGTTCGGGCCCCTTCGCAGGCGGCTGCAGGCGTTCGTCGACTGGCGCTTCGCCCGCGCGCGCTACGAGGGGACGCGCCGGTTGCGCGCGTTCCTCGACGAGGTCCGCGCCGGGCACGCCGAGCCGGAGGACGTCGCCACCGTGATCGCAGGAGCGCTGCGCGACCCGAGCGCGGAGGTCGTCTATCTCCTGCCGGCGTCGGGCGCGTGGGCCGATCGTCGCGGTCACAAGCTCGACGCGCTCGCCGTCGACGGTCGTGCGCACACGCCGATCGGGCGCGACCACCGGCAGGTCGGCGTGCTGCTGCACGACCCGCAGCTGCTGGCCAAGGCGGATCTCCTGTACGGCGTCCTCGACGCCGCGGCCGTCGCGGTCGAGATCGCGTGCCTTCGTGTCGAGGTCCGCCTCCAGCTCGAGGAGGTGGAGTCCTCGCGTGCGCGCATCGTCCAGGCCGGTGTGGAGGAGCGCCGTCGCCTGGAGCGCGACCTGCACGACGGCGCGCAGCAGCGCCTCGTCACGCTGGGCATCGTGCTGCGCCGGCTGCAGCGCTCGCTGCCGCCGGAGGCGCGCACGCTCGTACCCGCGCTCGACGCGGCGGTGGACGAGGTCGTCGCCGCCATCACCGACCTGCGCACGATCGCCGCCGGCCTGCGCCCGCCGCGGCTGGACCAGGGCCTACGCGCCGCGCTCGCCGACCTCGCGCGCGGTGCCGGCGTGCCGGTCGCGCTGGATGCGGCTGCGCATCGCGCCCCACCGGAGGTCGAGGCTGCCGCGTACTACGTCGCGTGCGAAGCGCTGACGAACGCCGTCAAGCACGCCTCAGCCACGCACGTCCAGCTGCGGACCGACCAGCGCGACGGCATCCTGCACCTGCTCGTGGCCGACGACGGGGTCGGCGGCGCGGCGGCGAATGGCGGCACGGGCCTGGCCGGGCTGGCCGACCGCGTCGCGGCCCAGGGCGGGCGGCTGGTCATCGAGAGCCCGCCCGGCGCGGGGACCCGGATCGCGGCGGAGTTCCCGTGCGCGTCGTCATAGCCGAGGACACCGTTCTGCTCCGCGAGGGCCTCGCCGGCCTCCTCGAGGACGACGGTCACGACGTGGTCGGTCGCGCCGGGGACGCCGAGGTCCTCCTCGCGCTCGTCGCCGAGCATGAGCCCGACCTCGCCATCGTCGACGTCCGGATGCCGCCCGACTACGACGACGAGGGCACGCAGGCCGCCGCGACGATCCGGCGCACGCATCCGGAGACGGCCGTGCTCGTGCTCTCGCAGCACATCGAGACCCGCCATGTCGTCGAGCTGGTCGCGGCGGGCGGCGGGTTCGGCTACCTGCTCAAGGACCGCGTGCTCGACGTCGACGACTTCCTCGACGCCGCACGCCGCGTCAGCGAGGGCGGCTCGGCGCTCGACCCGCAGGTCGTGAGCCGTCTGCTCTCGACGCAGGGCGCGGCCGACCCGCTTGCCGAGCTGTCCCCGCGCGAGCGCGAGGTGCTGTCGCTGATGGCGGAGGGCAGGACGAACGCGGGCATCGCGACCCGGTTGTGGCTCACGGAGAAGACCGTCGAGACGCACATCCGGTCGATCCTCATGAAGCTCGGTCTCTCGGTCAGCTCCGACGACCACAGGCGCGTCATGGCCGTGCTCGCCTACCTGCGCGCTCAGAGCTAGCACCGAGTACGACGACCCTCAGGACCGGTGCTGGTCCTGAAGACCCGAGGCCGCTCGAAATCTAGCGTTTGCAGCATGATCACGCCGCGCCGCACCAACACTCGCCGGCTGCTCGCCGGCGCCCTCGCGATCGCCGCCACGGCCGCCGTCGCCACCCCTGCCCACGCCGGCCAGACGAAGACGCTGCGCTTCTTCGACAAGACGACCGACGTCAGCCTGACGACGGCGGACGGCGCGCCGAAGGACATCACGGCGGGCCCGCCCGCCGCAGGCGACATCCTCGACGCCTCGGGTGTCCTGTACCGCGGCACCCACGCCCGTCACGGTCACAAGGTGGCCGGCACCGACCACACGCGCTGCGTGTTCACCGGGCCCGACAGCGGGACCTGTCAGGGCGAGGTGGCCCTCGGGAACAGCCTGATCCTCGTGCGCAGCGGGCTCAGCGACGACGACTTCACCGTGTGGTACGGGACCGGCGCGTTCCGCGGGATCACCGGCGGAGGCACGACCAAGAGCATCCGCGACTCGAACAACTCCGACGTCGTGGTCCGCTATCGGCGCCCGTGAGGCGAACGCTAGCCGCCGAACCGGGACCGCAGCGCCATCACGTTGTCCACGTACTGCTGGGTCTCGGGCAGCAGGCCGATCTTCCGGACGGAGGCGAGGCCCTGGTAGTACCCGGCGGTGGCGAGGCGCTCGTCGCCGCCGGTGTCCTGCAGGAGCCGCGCGAGGTACAGCGAGCCCGCGCGGACGTTGTCCTCCGCCGAGTCGGGGTTGAGCGTCTGGGTCGTCAGGTTCTGCTGCACGTAGTCCCACGTGCCGGGCATGACCTGCATGATGCCGCGGGCGTTCGCGGAGGAGACCATGGAGTTGTTGAACCCGCTCTCCTGCCAGCCGATCGCAGCGGCGAGGCTCGCGGGCGCGCCGTGCTGGGCGGCGATGCTCGTGACCTGGCCGGCGCCGAGACGCACCGGCGTCGGGTCGGGGCTGGCCTTGGGGACGACCGCGGCGGGGGCTGCCTGCGCCGATCGCGCGGGGGCGGGCGCGCCGGTCGGGAGCTTGATCACGGTCCCCGCGAGGAGGAACGCACCGGGGTCCAGCCCGTTCATCGCCGCCATCGCGCTGAGCGAGACGCCCGACTGCGCGGCGAGGCCGGACAGCGTGTCGCCGACGCGGACCGTGTAGCCGCCCATGGGCTCGGGTGCGCCGCTGGACGCGGCCGGCGCTGCGGTGGGGGTGACCCCCGCCTCCTGCGAGGTCGGGATGCGGATCGTGGACCCGATGATGAGCTGGTGATCGGCCGCCAGGCCGTTGTAGGCCGCGAGGGTGCCCGACTGCAGGCCGTTGGCACTCGCGATCGACCAGATCGACTCACCGGGGCTCACGGCGCGTGAGACCTCGGCGGACGCGAGGGAGGGCAGGGCGAGCGCGGCGGCGCAGGCCAGGAGGGGGGAGATCAGGCGGAGTCGGGACAGCACGTGGTCACTGTGCCCGATCGTCGCCCGGATCCCGGGTCGTCGCGCGGACCTATGTCCCCCTGCAAAGCCTCATGCGGCCAGACCCCCCAGCGCGGTGCGGAAGGCGTCGAGCTCGTCGCCGTCGACCGAGTAGGCGTGCTCGGGGCCCGGGTACGCGCGGCTGCGGACGTCGGCCGCGTAGGCCGAGACGCCGTCGACCATGTCGTCGAGGAGGTCGGCGTAGCGCTTCACGAACCGCGCGCCGTGGCCCTCGCGGATCCCGAGGAGGTCGTGGAACACCAGCACCTGGCCGTCGACGGCGGGGCCTGCGCCGATCCCGATCACGGGAATCTGCATGCGCGATGCGATGACGGCCGCGACCTCCGAGGGGATGGCCTCGAACACGATCGCGAAGCAGCCCGCGTCCTGGAGGTCGAAGGCGTCCTTGGCGAGGTCCAGCGCACGGTCGGCCGTGCGGCCCTGCGCGCGCCAGCCACCGAGCGCGGTCGCCGTCTGGGGCGTCAGGCCGACGTGGCCCATGACTGGGATGCCGGCGCGCACGATCGCCCGGGCGCGCTCGGCGTTGACGCCACCGCCCTCGAGCTTGACGGCATCGCAGCCCGCTTCCTTGATGAAGCGCTGCGCCGTCGCGATCGCCTGTGCGTCGGAGATCTCATACGAGCCGAACGGCAGGTCGCCGATGAGCAGCGGCGTGCGCAGCCCTCGGCGGACCGCCGAGGAGAGCATGAGCAGCTCCTCCACCGAGATCGGGACGGTGGAGTCGTAGCCGAGCACGGTGTTCGCCGCGCTGTCGCCGACGAGGACGAGGTCGACGCCCGCGCGCTCCGCGGCGCGCGCCGACGGGAAGTCGTAGGCGGTGACCATGACGATCGGCTCGCCCGCCTCGCGCTTGTCGAGCAGGCGCGGGAGGGTCATGGGCCGCGTGTCGAGGATCTCGGGAAGAGAGGACATCAGCTGACGCTCCCGTTCGGAATCAAGGGCTGGTTGTCGATGAGCCGGACGTCGCCCACGCGGGCGGCGACGGCGATGAGCGCTCTGCGATCGATCTCGCTGAGCTCGGTGAAGGTGTCGGCGTCGACCACCGCGAGGTACTCGGGGTCGACCGCGTAGGCGGACATGGCTGCACGGGCGGCGGCGACGACGCCGGCGGCATCGCGCCTGCCCTCGGCGACCGTGGCGCTCGCGGCCCGCAGCGCCGCGTGCAGCGCGAGCGCCCGGTCGCGCTCGCCGGCCCGGAGGCGGACGTTGCGACTGGACAGCGCCAGGCCGTCGTTCTCGCGGACGGTCTCGACCGCCTCGATCCGCGCCGGGACGTCGAGATCGCGGACCATCCGCCGGATGACGGCGAGCTGCTGGCCGTCCTTCTGCCCGAAGTACGCGACGTCGGGCGCGGCCATGTTCAGGAGCTTCAGGACGACCGTCGCGACACCCTCGAAGTGGCCGGGCCCGCGGTGGTCGCCCTCGAAGCCCAGCGCCGGGCCGGCGACCTTCACGGTCGTTGCGAAACCGGGCGGATAGACCTCCTCCGGGGCGGGCGCGAACAGCACGTCGACGCCGGCTTTCTCCGCGATCGCCGCGTCGGCGGCCTCGGTCCGCGGGTAGGCAGCGAGGTCGGCAGCCTCGTTGAACTGCGCGGGGTTGACGAAGAGCGACATCACGACGCGGTCGCACTCCGCGCGGGCGCGGCGCAGCAGCTCGGCGTGCCCCTCGTGCAGCGCGCCCATCGTGGGGACGAGCCCGATCGAGGCCCCGGCGCGGCGGGGCTCGGCGAGCGCGTCGCGCAGCTCGGCGACGGTCCGGACCGTCCTCATGCCGCGACCACCGTGTCGCGTGCGGCGAGCCGCTCGGTCGCGGCGGCGAGAGCGTCGAAGACCTCGAGGAGGTCTGGCGTCCGCTCGGCGATCGCCGCGCGCTGGCGTGCGACGGTCGCGTGATCGCCGCGCGCGATCGGCCCGGTCAAGGCGTGCTCGGCGCCCTGCTGCGCCCACGCCTCGACCGCCGCGCGGACGAGCGGGACGAGCACGCGCCGGTCGGCGCCAGCTGTCGCCAGGAGGCGCTCGGCGCCGTCCTCGAGCGTCACGAGGAGGTTCGCCGCGATCGACGCGGCGGCGTGGTACGCCGCGCGGTCGGCGTCGGCGATCTCGATCGGCTCCAGCCGTGCGGCCTGGGCCAGCGCACGGGCGGTCCGCAGCGCGCGGGGCGTGGCGCCCGCGACCGCCGCGGGCGCCCCCCTGAGCTGCGCGGCGCCCGCGCCGGCGGGGATCGTCATCAGCGGGTGCAGCGAGAACGCCTCGTGACCGGCGTCGGTGAGACCGTCGAGCGTCGTCGCACCGGATGTGTGGCCGACGAGCCGGCCGGGCGTCAGGGCGCGGGCAGCGACGGCGATCTGCGCGTCGGGGACGCACAGGAGCAGAGGGCCGTCGGTCGTCGGCACCTCGCCGCGCCGGAGCGGGCCCTCGACCGCGATACCTGCCGCGCGCAGCGCGGCGGCGAGTGCGATCCCGACCCGTCCTGCGCCGATGACGGCGCAGCACTCGGGGCAGCCTACGTCGGTGTCGATGCTCATCTCGG
The DNA here is from genome assembly GCA_963837655.1 of uncultured Solirubrobacterales bacterium. GTDB lineage: Bacteria > Actinomycetota > Thermoleophilia > Solirubrobacterales > Solirubrobacteraceae > CAVVSD01. Next base: position 540,931 of record CAWIOK010000001.1, on the reverse strand, counting down.
TCCAGCCCCCTTCGGCGGGGTGCCGGTCGCGGTCTCTGAACGACTTCGGACGGATCCTTCGGGTCCACCCCCAAGTGGGTGATGGCCGCCCATCAGGATACCGCCTTGGGTACCCGTCCTGGCCGGATGTACGCAACGAGCGGCATCGCGCGGCCGCCGGGACGATCGCGACTCGCGGCACGTCTACCATCGCGGCGATGGTGACCACCGAGACGCGTCGCGAGGAGCTCAAGGAGGTCTACACCGAGGCCCGCGGCTGCACGCGCTGTCCGCAACTCGCCGCGACGCGCACCCAGGTCGTGTTCGGCGCCGGCAACGCGGACGCCGACCTCATGTTCGTCGGTGAGGCTCCTGGCGCGCGCGAGGACGAGCGGGGACTGCCGTTCGTCGGCGCCGCGGGCAAGATGCTCGAGGAGCTGCTGGCCGGGGTCGGCCTGCAGCGCGAGGACGTCTTCATCGCCAACGTCCTCAAGTGCCGGCCGCCGGGCAACCGCGACCCGGCGCCGATCGAGATCTCCAACTGCCAGGAGTACCTGTTCCGCCAGGTCGAGCTGATCCGGCCGAAGGTGATCTGCACGCTGGGCAACTTCTCGACGAAGCTGCTGCGGTCGGACACGACCGGCATCACCCGGCTGCACGGCAGGCCGGAGATCAGGGTGGTCGGGACTCGCGCGGTGCGGCTGTACCCGATCCACCACCCGGCGGCGGCGCTGTACACGCGCTCGCTGCAGGACACGCTGCGCGAGGACTTCGCGCGGCTTCCCGCGCTCCTGGAGCAGCCTGAGCCCGATCAGCCGGAGCCCGATGAGCCCGAGGTCGAGCTCGAGCCCGAGCTCGAGCCGGAAGCGGTGGCTGCGGACGGCCCCGAGGATGACCCCGGGGCCGAGCAGCTCGGACTGTTCTAGACGGTCCTAGCCACGGCGGTACGGGTCGATGTACACGTCGTCGACGCGCATCGTCCCGAGACCGATGTTGGTCACGCGGATCGAGAACGACTTGCCGACCAGGCCGGAGGCCGTGAGCATCGGCAGGGTCGGCGCCCACGGGCCGCCGGTGGCGACGCCCGCCGGCACGGGAAGGCCCCCGTACACAGCCTGCGTGAGCACGACGCCGGCAAGCGGGCCGGACGCGAACATGCGGATCGTCGGCTCGGCGAGACCCACGCAGGTCGCGGGGCTCGTCGCGCTGGCGCCGGGCGGAAGCTCGAGCGAGGAGCGGTCACCCGCACCGCCGACCTGCTGCGACGCGTTGCCGCCGACGACCTTCGCGCCACCCGTCAGCGTCCAGCTCGGCGAGCCGGCCTCGAAGTCGCCGCCGGGGGCGGCCTTGTAGTACGCCTGGTCGAGCCAGGGCGAGAACGTCTTCGCCGTCGCGGCGTCCGCGTCGCAGGCCGAGACGCCCGAGGTCACGGTGCCAGTGACGGCCTTGAGGGTTCCACTCAGGAGCCCCCCGGAGGCGCTCGCCGAGGCGGGCGCGATGGCTGCGAGCGCGGCAGCCCCCGCGAGGGCCAGGCGGAGCAGCCGGGTGTTGGTCTTGATGAACATCGTCCTCCTTGACGTGCCAAGCGCCGCAATCCGGTGCGTCGCCGCAGAAGGCATCGACCAGAGGCTCGGTGTCTGAACGTCGTCTCGTGCGGGATGGCCAGGTGTCCGAGTTCGTGGCTCCCCGGTCATGGGCACCGCGCTCCGTCCGTCCAACGGGGCGCGCGACCGCTGCAAGGCGCCGCGTCCACGGTCGATCACCCGGGCGAGGACCGTGAACGTCCACGACCACCCGATCGTCGAGCAGCTCGTCCGCGACGCGGCGCCCCGTGCCGCGGCGCCGCTGCCTGCGCGCGAACGCATCGTGGAGGCCGCCGTCGGCGCCGCGCTCATCGTCGTCGTGGTGGCTCTCGCGATCGCGACCGGAGCGCCGGCTCCGGCGCCCCTGAACCTCGCCGTCGGGATCCTCGCCTACATCGCCGCCCGGCGCGTCGAGTTCCGGGTGGGCGCCGGGACGGCGGGCCCGACGCAGCCGGTGCTCGTCGTGATGCTGCTCGTGCTCCCACCGTGGGTGGTCGTGCCGGCGGTCGTCGCGGCGGCGCTGCTGGACCGCCTGCCGGAGTACATCTCGGGGCGCATGCACCCGGACCACTCGCTGCTCACCCTGGGCGATGCGTGGCACGTCGTGGGACCGGCCGTCGTGCTCGCCGCTGCGGGCAGTCCCGAGGCGAGCCTCGACCTGTGGTGGCTGTATCTGCTGGCCTTCGCGGCTCAGATCCTCGTCGACGTCGTCGTGAGCATGTTGCGCGAGTGGCTCGGGTCCGGCGTGCCGCCCGACCTGCAGCTGCGCATCCTCGGCTTCAGCGTGCTCGTCGACGTGGCGCTTGCGCCGGTCGGCCTGCTCGCCGCGCTGGCCACTCCTGGCGGCGTGCTGCCGCTGCTGATGCTCATGCCTCTCATCGCGCTGCTCGGCGTCCTCGGCCGCGAACGCGAGCAGCGCATCCAGCACACGATCGAGCTGAGCGACGCGTACCGCGGCACCGCGCTGCTGATGGGCGAGCTGCTCGTCGCCGACGACGCCTACACGGGCGGCGAGCACACGAGCGGCGTCGTCGCGCTCGCGCTCGACGTCGGGACGCAGATCGGCCTCGGAGCGCACGACCAGCGCAACCTCGAGTTCGGCGCGCTCCTGCACGACGTGGGCAAGATCCGGGTTCCCGACTCGATCATCAACAAGCCCGGCAAGCTTACGGCAGAGGAGTGGGAGATCGTGAAGCGCCACCCGGCCGACGGGCAGGAGATGCTCGACCGGATCGGCGGCGTGCTGGGCGAGGTCGGCATCATCGTCCGCGGCCACCACGAGCGCTGGGACGGCGGCGGCTACCCAGACGGCTTGGTGGCGGACGCGATCCCGCTGGCGTCCCGGATCATCTGCGCGTCAGACGCCTTCAGCGCCATGACGACGAACCGCTCCTACCGCGCCGCGATGTCCCTCGCGGAGGCCGTCGCGGAACTGCGCGCCTGCTCGGCGACCCAGTTCGACCCCGAGGTCGTCGAGGCGATCATCACGGTGGTCGAGGACGGCCGCTTCGGGGCGCCTGCGCTGCGGCTCGTTGCCTGAGGCGCCCGACCGCGTCCGGGCTCGTGCGCCGCTGAGCGTCGATGCGCCACGTCCTCGATCAGTGCTGAGTTCGCGTCGCTATCCGACGCCAAGTCATCAATGACAGTGCGAGGGGGGCGGCGCGGAACGCCGCACCCGAGCGCCTAGGCCGGCTGCGGCGCGGTCGCCGAGGACCGCTTCGCCTGCTCGTTGCCCACTCGCTCCTGGGGCGTGAGGGGGAGGGTCAGCGCGAGCAGCAGGCCCGGGATCGGCAGCAGCGCGATCGTCCACATGACGGCGTTGAGGCCGGCCGCGTCGGCCAGGACGCCCAGCAGCACCGCGGCGACGCCGCCCACGCCGATCGCGGCGCCCAGCGTCACGCCCGACGCCAGCCCGAGCCGCCGCGGTAGGTACTCCTGGCCCATGACGACCGTGACGCTGAAGCTCATGATGGTCACGAAGCCGATCCCGGCGAGCAGGACGACGGCGAGGACGCTGCCCGACAGCACGAACACCACGAGCAGCGGCAGCTGGATGGCCATCGAGCCCACCAGGACGGCGCGGCGCCCGATGCGATCGACGAGGCGACCGCCGACCAGTGTCCCGATCGCGCCGGCGACGAGCATCGCGGTCAGCGCCGTGTTGCCTGCGGCCTCGGTGGACCCCAGCTCGTGCACGAACCACAGGGGGACGAAGGACTGCAGCCCGAAGTAGACCCCGGACCGCAGCGAGATCACACCGCCGAGGCGGGTGAACGCGTTCCAGTCGTCCTCGGGCTGCTGGGGACTCATCGCTGCGCGCTGCACGGCGGTCCTGGCCACCGCGTGCATGCGCGGCAGCGCTCGGAAGAGGAACACCGACACGATCGCCGGAGGCACGACGAGCGCGACGGTCCCGCCGAGTCCGAACAGGAGGACGAGCGGCGTGACGAAGATCGGGCCCAGCGCGAAGCCGACGTTGCCGCCGACGGAGAACAAGCTCATGCCGGTGCCCCGGCGGGCGCCCGAGGCGTGGTTGGCGTAGCGCGCACCCTCCGGATGGAAGGCGGCGACGCCGAGACCGCTGATCGCGATCACCAGGACGGTGAGCGCGTAGGAGCTCACCACGCCGGCCAGCGAGATCCCGATGCCCGCCAGCAGCACGCCGCCAGGCATGAGCCAGCGCATCTCGAGACGGTCGGCGGCGGCACCGAACAGCGGCTGGATGATCGACGAGCCGACGGTCATCGCGAGCACGAGCAGCCCGGCGGCGGCGTAGGACCAGCCCCGCTGGATCACGAAGAACGGGATGAGCGCGGGCACGGCGCCCTGGCACAGGTCCGCGGCGGCGTGACCGCAGGACAGGCGGGCAAGCAGCCCGCGGTCCAGATCGCCGGTCACGGGGTCACACCGTTCAGGGCGATCGGCAGCACCCCGCGCATCGTGCGCTCCGGCGTCCATTCGTGGCCGTGCCGGAGGTGGCGGTAGGTCCAGCCGATGAGGTTGAAGAGGACGGTCGCCGTCTCCGCGGGGTCCTCGAGCGCGCGGAGCGAGCCGTCGGCGGCGCCGTCGCGCAGGATGCGCTCGACCGGGCCGGTGAACGTGCTGCGGGTGAGGCCGCCGTCGCTCGGCGGCTCGTGGAAGATGGCGTCGCGGGGACGATCGTCGAGCGCGGCCATGAGGGCGAGGTTCTCCTCGACCACGCCGCAGAGCGCCTCGAGCGCCTGCTCGAGCCGAGCGCGACCGTCGCCGGGCGCGGTCAGGGCGGGCCAGAGCGCGTCGCGGTACTGCTCCTCGAGGCTGGCGGCGAGCGCGGCGAGGATGCCGTCGCGGGTGACACCCTTGCGGTGCAGCGTCATGCGCGACGTGCCCGCCTCGGCCGCGATGCGCTCGAGGGTCGCGTCCTGCCAGCCGTGCAGCTCGATCGCGCGGCGTGCGCCGGGAAGGATTCGGGGGTCGACGCCGGACACTGTTACATCAATGTAACAGCGGTGCGACGCGCATGAAGCAACGCGCGCAGCTGCGCAAGCTCGCGGCGCCGCCCGCGGTGGGCGACGGCCCGTGTCGCGAACGTCAGGCCCTGCGCGAGGTCGTCGAGCGCCAGCGCGCGCCGGCCCAGCCGGCCGCCGACGACCTCGCGTCGTCGTCGAGCGAGCAGCTCGTACGGCTCCCCGTCATAGGCGGGGCGCGTGCTGTGCCCGCCCGCGTGGCGCAGCGCGATCTCGGGATGCAGCTCCGTCGGCACCCCTGCGGCCGCCGCCCGCAGGCACAGCTCGAGGTCCTCGAAGAACAGGAAGGCGCCGGGGTCGAACGGCCCCAGCCGGCGCAGTGTCTCGGTGCGCGCCGCGACGGCCGCCGCGATGGCCCAGCCCACGCGCCTTGGTTCCCCGGCACGCCACGGGTCCACGTCCAGGCGCGTCCGGGACGGGAGCAGGCGCGGGTGCACGAGTGCGGGGACGAGCGCCCGCAGCGTCCCGGGCTCCGGGTGCGCGCTGCGTTGGACCGACCCGTCCGCGTTGAGCAGCCTGGGGACGACCAGCGCGTCGCGCGTCGCCGCGAGCTCGACGAGGCGTATCAGGCCGTCGTCGAGCAGCTCCACGTCGGGGTTCAACAGCACCGTGACGGGCGTCCGCACCTGCTCGAGGCCGGCGAGGTTCGCCGCGCCGAACCCCGGGTTGCCGCGAAGGCGCACGACGCGAGCGCCGTGGCGTTCGGCGAGCGCCGCGCCGCCGTCGCTGGAGCCCGAGTCGACCACGACGAGCTCGGGCACGACGGGGAGGTGGTGTTCGACGGACCGCAGGAGCGTGTCGAGCTCGGGTTCGGAGTCGTGCAGGACGACGAGCAGCGTCGCCGTCACGCGGCCGCCTCGGCGAGGACGGCGCGAAGCCTGCTCGCCGCCCGCCGCCAGGTGTGCGACCGCGCGCGCTCCCCAGCCCGCGCGGACAGCGCCGCGCGGAGCCCCGCGTCGCCGCGCAGCCGACCGATCGCGGCCGACAGCCCGCGCTCGTCGCCCGGCGCGACGAACAGCGCGCCGTCGTCGCCCAGCGTCTCGCGGAGCACCGGGAGGTCGCTGACGATGCTCGGCGTCCCGCAGAGCGCCGCCTCCAGCGGCGGGAAGCCGAAGCCTTCGAGATGGGACGGTAGGACCAGCGCGATCGCGCCGGCCATGAGGCCGTCGAGCTCGGCGTCGGTGACGTGGCCGAGGAGACGGCCGCCGGCCGCCTGGACGTCCTCGGCGAGCCGGCCGGTGCCCGCGAACCATGCGGGGATGCCGGCGTCCGCCGCGGCCCGCGCGAGCGCCACAGGGTCCTTACGCGGCTCGAGCGCCCCCACGAACAGCACGTACTCGCCGTCCGGCGGGATGCCGGGCGCGACCGGCCGCACCCCCGGGGCGACGACGGTCACCCGCTGCAGCCTCCAGGTCGCGAGCAGCTCGTCGCGGACGGCCGCGGTGTCGGTCACCACGTGCGCGGCGCGCTGCGCGAGCACCTGGGGGCGCGCCGCCGCGTGCCACAGGCGCTCGTAGGCGGTGAAGTCCCCGGGGCGCTCCTCGAAGGAGCGGTCGTGGACGGTCAGGACGTAGGGCATGCCGCCGACCGCGATCGGCGCCGGCGCCGGGACCCACACCACGTCGAGGCCGTCGCCGAGGAGGTGCGCGACGCTCGGCACGCCGGTCAGCGCTGCGGTGCCGAACACCGCGCGGCTCGACGGCCGGGTGCGCACGACGCGCACGTTCGGCCGCGTGGCGAGCGCTCGGGCCGCGGGCCCCAGCGGCGCCCGGCCGGGAACCAGCAGCGACAGCTCGTCCTCGGTGAGCGCAGCGAGCATGCCCTCCAGGTACACGGCGATGCCCCGCCCGGCGTCGAGGTGGCGCGCATCCACGCCTACCCGCATCGCGCTCTCCGCGAAGATGCGCGCCCGTGAAGCGCGTCCTCATCAACGGCCGGGCGGCCGTCCGGCCCGAGCCAGGCGGCGTGGAGCGCTGGGCGCGCGAGCTCGTCGAGCGTCTGCCCGCGCTGGCCCCGGAGCGCTACGCCGTCGTGCGGCCGCCGGAGGCACTCGCCCACCGAGCCGGACACGCGTGGGAGCAGGCCGTCCTTCCGGCGATCGCCGTCGCACGGCGCGCTCCGCTCGTCCTGCATCCGGCCAACGCGGCGCCGGTCGCGCTCGGGCGCAACATCGTCGTCGTCCACGACGCCGCCGCGCTGCGCGAGCCGTCCTGGTACTCCGCTGCCTACGCTGCCTGGCAGCGCGCGGTGCTGCCCGTCGTCGTCCGCCGCGCGCGCCACGTCGTGACCGTATCCGAGTTCTCGCGGCGCGAGCTCATCGATCTCGCGGGGGCCGATCCCGCTCGCGTCACGGTCGTGCCCGGAGGCGTCGATCACGACCGCCTGCACCCCGGCGTCGATCCGGCCCCGGCGCGCGCAGCCCTCGACCTTCCACGGCCGTACGTGCTCACCGTCGCGAGCCGGCTGCCGCGCAAGAACCTCGGCGCGCTGGAGCCGGCGGCGCGCCGGCTGGGCGCGCTCGGCATCGACCTCGTCGCCGCGGGCGGCACGCGGCCGCAGTTCGCCGACGCGCAGGACGGGGGGGCGGTCCGCTCGCTCGGCCTCGTCCCCGAGGAGCTGCTGCCCGGCCTCTACGCGGGCGCTGCGGCGTTCGTCCTGCCGAGCCTCCACGAGGGCTTCGGCCTGCCCGTGCTCGAGGCGATGGCGGCCGGCGTGCCCGTCGTCGCGTCCGACCGCGGCGCGCTGCCCGAGACGTGCGGCGCAGCAGCGCTGCTGGTCGACCCCGAGGACACGTCTGCGATCACGGATGCGCTGGAGTCGGCGATCGGCGACGAGCGCCTCGTTGCGGCCGGTCTCGCGCGCGCGGATGGGTTCTCGTGGGCGCGCACTGCAGACGAGGTCGACGGGGTTGTCAGGCAGGTGTACATTCGCGCCTGACTACGAGGAGGCTCGATGGAAATTGGCGTGTACGGGGTCTGCACGGACGAGACTCTCCGGCCGGACGAGGTTGCGGTGCTGGTCGAGGACGCGGGCATGGACGCGCTGCACTTCGGCGAGCATTCCCACATCCCAGCGAGCCGGGAGTCGCCGTATCCGGGCGGCGAGCTGCCGCGCGAGTACCTGCGGACGTTCGATCTGCTCATCGGTCTCACCGTCGCGGCGATGGCGACGACCCGCCTCCGTGTGTCGTCGGGGATCATCCAGGTCGCTCAGCGCGAGCCGCTCACGCTCTCCAAGGAGCTCGCGAGCCTCGACGTCCTGTCGGGCGGCCGGCTCGACCTGATCGTCGGCCACGGCTGGAACATCGAGGAGATGCGCAACCACGGCGTCGACATCGAGACGCGCTACGACCTCGTCCGCGAGCGCATGCTCGCCATGCGCGAGATCTGGCGCAACGACGAGGCGACGTTCCACGGCGACTTCGTGAACTTCGACCGGATCTGGTCGTGGCCGAAGCCGCTGCAGCCCGGCGGGGTGCCGCTCTACTTCGGCGGCAACTCACCTGGCTCGGAGGACCGGGCCCGCGAGTACGGGGACGGATGGGGACCGATCGCGCTGCCCGGCACGCCGGAGCGCATCCGCGCGTTCGTCGACGAGGGCAGCGGCCTGCCCGTCACGGCGTTCGGGGTCGCGACCGATCCGGCCGCGATCGAGGAGTACGCGAGCGCCGGCACCAACCGCATCGTGCTCACACTGGGGCCTGCGGTGCCGGGCGAGATCGAGCGGTCGCTGGAGGAGCTGCGGCGCTGCGTCTCGACCGCCGTCGGCTGAGCTGCATGCATGCGCAAGCGATAATGTCGACAATGTCGTTCAGCGGAAGGTGCCGTTCGAACTGAGGACAGGGGAGCGCATGGAGATCGGGGTGTACGGGGTCTGCACGGATGAGACGTTGCGGCCCGACGAGATGGCGAAGCTCATCGAGGACGCGGGGTTCGACTCGCTGGCGATCGGCGAGCACACCCACATCCCCGCGGGCCGCGACTCGCCGTACCCCGACGGCGACCTGCCCGAGGGCTACACGCGGACCCTGGATCTCTTCGTGGCGCTGGAGGCCGCGGCACTGGCGACCACGAGGCTCCGCGTCGAGTCGTCGATCATGCAGCTGGCGCAGCGCGACCCGATCATCACCGCCAAGGAGGCGGCGAGCCTCGACTACCTGTCCGGCGGCCGGCTCGACCTCATCATCGGCCACGGGTGGAACATCGAGGAGCTCCAGAACCACGGCGTCGACCCCGAGAGGCGCTACGACGTGGTCCGCGAGCGAATCCTCGCCATCAAGGAGATCTGGCACAACGACGTCGCGTCGTTCCACGGCGAGTTCGTGAACTTCGACCGCATCTGGTCTTGGCCGAAGCCCATCCAGGCGGGCGGCGTGCCGCTGATCCTCGGCGGCAACTCGCCGGGCTCGGAGGAGCGCGCGCTCGCCTACGGCGACGGCTGGGCGCCCATCAACGGACCCGGCATCGTCGAGCGCGTCGCGGCGTTCACGGCCGAGAACCCTGGCGTCCCGGTGCACGTCGCCGGCGTGGCGACCGACCCCGCGGAGATCGAGGCCTTCGCACGCGCCGGTACGACGCGCGCGACCCTCGGGTTCGGGCACGTGCGCCCTGGTGCCGCGGAGCCGATCCTCGAGAAGCTGCGCCGCGCCGTGGACGTTGCCGTGGGGTGAGCCCCCTCAGCGGATGACGCGCTCGTCGAGCACGGCGCTCATGCCTTCGAGCGCGTCCATCTGCAGGAAGTTGAAGCCGTCGGCGGTCAGCTCGACGCACTCCGGCGACGTCTGCCAGCGCTGGTAGGCGTCGCGGTCGGCGAACCAGCATTCCGAGAATCCGTCGAAGGCCGGCAGTGCGTCGGCGACGCCCTCCAGGTCCATCGACGCGACGGCGAGGTTCTGCACGTAGCGGTCGAGCCCGGGCGCGCGCAGCGCGATCGGCGCGTGGACGTCGCGCCAGTGGTCGGCGGCCTCCTGGCGCGGGACGTCGTCGCGGAACTTCGCGAACCAGACCACCTTGTACGGGCTGCGCGGACCGTCGCGCATGACGCGCTCCTCGACGACGCCGCTCATCCCGTCCATCGAGTCCATCTCGAAGACGTTGAAGCCGTCCTCGACGATGTCGGCGAACTCCTGCGACTCCAGCGCGGCCTCGAACGAGTCTCGGTCGTCGTACTCGTGCACGGAGTAGCCGTCGAAGAAGACCGCCGACGAGCTCTCGCCCTGCGCGCCGATCGCGCCGAGGACGTGGTTCTGCACGTAGCTGCGCATCGAGTCCACACGAAGCCCGAGCGCGCCGTGCGTCTCGGTCCAGTACGCGCGCATCTCGTCGCGCGGCGCGTCCTGGCGCAGCCGCGCGACCCACACCACCTTGATCATGGCCGAGGACCTATCCGGCGACCGACGGCACGCGGTCGGCGGCGATGCTGCGCGCCGCGACCCGGCCGAAGCCGACGTACGGTCCCCACGTGGAGCCGCCCGACCAGTACGCCTGGCCGGACGCGGACGCGACGCAGTTGCCCACGCCGTACAGCCCGGGCACGGGCTCGTCGCGACCGTCGAGGATCTGCATCGACGGGTTGACCTTCGGCCCGCCCTTGGTCTCGATCGACCCCGGCGCGAGGATCGTCGCGTGGTACGGGCCCTCGGCGGCGAGCGGGTACATCGTCTCGTTGGGCAGGTCGTTGTCGTCGACGCGGCCGCCGTGCATGAGCAGCTCGATCGCCGACTCGCCGCGATGGAAGTCCTCGTCGACGCCGGTCCGGGCGAACCCGTTGAAGCGCTCGATCGTCTCCTGCAGTCGCGGGAGGAAGTCCTCGTCCAGCTCCACGCCGCCGGTCCGGCCGGCGAGCGCCGCGAGGCGCTCACGGAGGGCGTCGACGAGCTCAGGGAGCGTGTCCGCCCGCAGCAGGTACGGAGACTCCTCGCCGAGCGGCGGGATGAAGTTGCCGGCTTGGTGGTCCATCGGCGCGTCGCCCCGGGCGAAGCGCTGCCGCGTCCGGTCGTCGAGGATCGCGAACTGCAGGAAGTTCGGGTACTCGGCGCGGGACGAGTCCCACGTGAAGTGCGACTGCGTGCGGTCGTTGTAGGTCGTCTTCTCGTTGCAGGCCCTACGGCCGTGCTTGTTGACGCTCAGGACGCTGTCGCCGATGAGCGAGAAGTTCGCGATGAGCGCCGGGTCCTCGGCGAGCGCCTGCTCGAGCACGACCGGTGCGCCCCAGGCGGAATGCATGTGCAGCAGCGGGAGCCCGAGGGACTTGGCGACCGGGATGATGTCGCCCTCGCTCGTGCGCGCCGCGCAGCCGCCGACGTACATGCCGTTGAGGTACTCCCGCGCCCAGCGCTTGCTGTGGGTGAAGCCGCCGCTCGCGAACACGACCGCACGGTTGGCGCCGATCCGCACCTCCTCGCCTTCGTTGGTCGCCAGGACGCCCACCACGCGCCCGGACTCGTCCACGAACACGCTCTGCGCCGGGTGCTCGGTCAGCAGCGTGCCGCCGTGGCCGGTGATCCAGTCGAGCAGTCGCCGGATCGCGACGCTGCCGACGACGATCTCGCCGTCGTCGTCGACCGAGAAGATGACGCGGCCGAAGCGCCGCTTGTCCTCCGGGAGCTCGTTGTAGCTCGGCCAGTCGGGCTGGTGGCCGACCTGCATGGCGCCGAGCTCCACGAGCCGCTGCAGCGACGCCGAGGAGTTGTCGTAGTAGGCCTCGATGACCCGGTACTCCCACTCCGGGAGGCCGAACGTCGGGTCGGCGGGGTCGTAGAGCAGCGGGCGTCCGACGCGGGCCAGGAAGCGGATGAAGTCCTCGCGCGGGTCGTCCTGGCCGAGCGCCTGCAGGTAGTGGTTGGCGGGGATCATCATCCCGCCCGCGGCTTTCGCGCTGGTCCCGCCGCCGTCCGCTGACTTCTCGACCATGACCACGGACAGGCCGGCGTCGAGGCTGTGGACGGCGGTCGAGCAGCCGGCGATGCCGGTGCCGATGACGACGACGTCGGCGCTGTGATCCCAGGGAGTCGCGTCGTCTGCAGGCAGGACAGGTGTGAGCATCCCCCTAGCCTGCCCGTCCCTGTACCCGGAGCGCAACCCTCCGGTACTCCGCGAGGGCCGGTTTGTCGACCGGCGCGTCGGTGCCGGGGGGCCCGAGCTTGCGCAGACCCGACCAGGAGAAAGAGTTCGGCGAGTCGCGGTCGGCCGAGAGCCACGTGTACCAGAAGATCTGCCGGATCCGGGCGCTCGTGCGGATGCGCAGAAGCGCGGCGTAGGCGTTGCGCAGCCGCAGCGCCTGCCCTGCCTCGGTCGTCTCGAAGCCGATCGTGTTCTTCGTCTTGCCCTTCGCGGAGGGCCAGGTGAGCTCGGAGATGATCAGGCCCTTGCGACGGTCGCCGTAGCGGGCCATCGCCTTGCGGTTCAGGCGCACGATCTTCAGGACGTTCTCCAGTCGCCCGCTGAACGGGTGCACCGCGGCGACGTCGAACCACTTGCGCGCGCCCGCTCGGTAGGCCTCGGCGAGCGCCCTCCAGGAGAAGTTGGCGAATCCTGCGAGCACCACCTCGGAGCCGGGGTCGGCCGCTTTCAGCGCTCGGTAGGACGCCTTCAGCAGCTTCACGTAGCGCCTGGCGAACGGCCGGGGTGACGACCAGTACGTGTCGATGTTCGGCTCGTTCCAGATCTGCCACTGGCGCTGCGGGTTGCGCGGCAGGTCCGGCCGTGCGGCCCAGAAGGTCCCAGTCGGCCCGTAGCGCGCGACGAGCGCCGTCAGGAACGCGGTGTAGGCCGCGTCGCCGCGTGGAGGCGAGGCGATCTGCGACGGGTTCTCCCGGTCCCACGCGGGAGCACGGATGACGACCGGGAGGACGCGCAGGTGGTTCGTCGCCGCCATCGCGATGACACGATCGGTGCTCGCCCAGTCGATCGGGCCGTCGCGCTGGGGCTGCAGATCGGCCCAGTAGACGACGATCCGGATCGCCTCGACGCCGTTGGCCCGCATGAGCGTGCCCTCGCGCGTGATGTCGGTGATGCCCTGGTCGACCAGGGGTCCGTCGGCCATCACGCCCATGAATCCCTCAGGGACCTCCCGGGGTGCGGCCTGGGCGCTCGGTGCGAGCAGCAACGCGACGACGATGGCGAGGAGCAGAGCGGGCACGAGGGCGGCACGGTAGCTTGCCCGCCCATGACGAGGGCAGTGCGACCACGCGTGGCTCTCGTCCACGACTTCCTGTTGGACCTCCGCGGCGCCGAGCGGGTCTTCCTCGTGCTGTGCGAGCTCTTCCCCGAGGCCGACGTGTTCACCGCGGTCTACGACGAGCAGGGGACGGAGGGCCGCTTCGCGCACAGGAACGTCAACACCTCGTTCCTGCAGCGGGTGCGGCCGACGGCGAGGACGTTCCGCGCGTTGCTGCCGCTGTACCCGTACGCGATGGAGGCGCTGGACCTCGACGACTACGACCTCGTCGTGTCGTCCTCGAGCGCATGGGCGCACGGTGTGATCACCGGCGACCACGCGGTGCACGTCTGCTACTGCCACAACCCGTTCCGCTACGCGTGGAACGCCCGCGAGCAGGCGCTCGCCGGCCGCGGCGCCGCGAGCCGGGCGGCGCTCTCGGTGATCTTCCGCCGCTGGCGCGAGTGGGACTGGATCGCGGCGCAGCGCGTCGACCGCTACGTCGCCAACTCCGAGACGACGAAGGCGCGCATCGGGAACTACTTCGGACGCGAGGCGACGGTGCTCTACCCGCCGGTGCAGACTGCCCGCTTCACGCCGGGCACGCCCGGTGACGACTACGTCGTGCTCGCCGAGCTCATGGCGCACAAGCGCATCGATGTCGCCGTCCAGGCCTTCTCGCGCATGGGCCGGCCGCTGACCGTGATCGGCGACGGGCCCGACGCGCGCCGCCTGCGGCGGATGGCGGGGCCGGACGTGCGGTTCACAGGGCGCATCGGCGACGAGGAGGTCGCGGCTCGGCTGGCATCCTGCCGGGCGCTCGTCGTGACGGCCACCGAGGAGTTCGGCATCGCCGCGATCGAGGCCCAGGCCGCCGGGCGGCCCGTGATCGCACTGCGCGCCGGGGGCGTGAAGGAGACGCTCGTCGATGGCGTCACCGGCACGTTCTTCGACGATCCCGACCCGAGCGCGCTGGAGGCGGCCGTCACGGCGTTCGACGACCGCGCCGTCGACCCGCGGGCCTGCGTGGAGAACGCGGAGCGCTTCGGGGTGACGCACTTCGCCGAAGGGATCGCGGAGGTCGTGGCCGACGCGCGCGACGCCCCCCGGCCACATGCGGACCGACGCGCGCACGCCCGCGCCCGCAGCGTGCCGCAGCGGCGCGGCGCCAGGGGCTGAGCGCGATGCGCGCGGCCGTCGTCGTCCCGTGCCGGGACGGGCGGCGCTGGCTGCCGGGACTCCTGGCGTCCGTGCGCGAGCAGACCCGCGTCCCCGACAGGGTGCTCGTCGTGGACGACGCCTCACAGGACGGGTCGGCGGACGTCGCGCGGGCGGAGGGCGCCGACGTCCTCGTCCTGGAGCGCAATGTCGGCTTCGCGGCGGCCGCCAACCGCGGGATCGAGGCGGCGGGGACCGACGCCGTCGCGCTCGTCAACACCGACGTCGTGCTCGCGCCGGACTGGCTCGAGCGGACCGAGCGGCGTCTGGTGGAGGGCGTCGCGTCCGTTGCCACGAAGATGGTGGCGCTGCACGACCCGGCGATGCTCGACGACTGCGGCGACGTCCTGCGCCGGGATGGCGTCTGCGAGCAGCGTGGACACGGCCGCCGCGACGTCGGCGCGTACGACGAGCCGGGCGAGGTGTTCGCCGCCTGCGCGGGCGCCGCGCTGTACCGGCGGGACGCGGTGCTCGCGCTCGGCGGCTTCGAGGAGTCGTTCTTCGCCTACCTGGAGGACGTCGATCTCGGCCTGCGCCTGCAGACGGCCGGCTGGCGCTGCGCGTACGAGCCGGCGGTGGCGCACCACGCCGGGCAGGGGTCGTCGGCCGCGCTCGTGCGGCCCGTCGGGCGCCTCGTCGCGCGTAACACGCTGCTCCTCGTCGCCCGGCACTTCCCGGCGCGGTGGGCGGGGCCCGTCGCCTATCGGCAGGTCGGCTGGCTCTGGCACGCGGCGCGGAGCGGCACGTTGCGCGACCACGTCAGCGGGCTGGCGGATGCGTTGCCGCTGCTGCCCGGAGCGGTGCGTGCGCGCCGGGGCCTGCGCAAGGCTGCGACGCACGACGTCGCCGACGTCGTCGCGGCCGTCCCGTGGCGTGGCCCCCGCGCTGGGGGCCACTCACGGTCCGCGGTCTAGCTGCCGGCGGGGTCCATCTCCAGTGCGCAGCCGTTGATGCAGTAGCGCTCTCCCGTGGGGCCGGGGCCGTCCGGGAAGACATGGCCGAGGTGGCCGTCGCAGGCGCGACACACGACCTCGACACGGGTCATCCCGTGGCTGTGGTCCTCACGCAGCTCGACTGCCTCGGCGACGGCGGGCTCGGTGAAGCTGGGCCAGCCGCTGCCGGAGTCGAACTTGGCGTCGGAGCGGAAGAGCTCGGCGCCGCAGCCGGCGCAGCGGTAGACCCCGTCGCCCTTCTCGGTCAGGAACGGACCGGTCCAGGGGCGCTCGGTGGCCTGTTGACGCAGCACCGCGTACTGGGCGGGAGAGAGGCTCTCACGCCACTCGGCGTCTGACTTCTCGATCTTCTGCGTGCTCATGACATCCAGTCTAGTGTGGGATTCATGCTGCTCCGCCTCGCGATCGCGGCCGTCGCGGTCGCTGCCATCGCGTTCGGGATCGTGCGCCTGGACGACACCCACGCGTGCGAGAACGCCCAGGCGGATCCGGCCGGATCCGTCGACGCGCTGCTCGCCGACTGCCGCGGCGCGCTGCCCCTGGCGACCGGCAGCGTGGCGCTGTTGAAGGCGGGCCGGCCCGGCGACGCCCAGCGGCTGGCCGACGCCGCGGCTCGCCGACAGCCCGACGACTACGTGAGCTGGCTCGCGGTGGCGGGGGTGCGCGGTGCACGCGGCGACCAGGCGGGCGCCACGCGGGCCCGCGAGCGCGCGCGTGAGCTCAACCCGCTCGCGGCCGCACTGCAGCGCCGGTGAGCAGCAGGCCCGCACACGCGACGGCGACGAGGGTCAGCGCCGGCATCTCCCAGTCCCAGTCGATCGACGCGTGGACGAACCAGGTCGCCACGACCGCGGCCGGCCCGGCTGCCAGCGCCGCGTTCACGCGCAACGCGTCGCGGGCGGCGACCGCCACGGCCCCGACGAGGGTGAGCAGCAGGGCGAGGCCGACCAGCCCCAGCTCCAGGAGCGTCTCCAGCGGGAGCGAGTGGGCGTCCTTGACGGCCTCGGGGTAGGGGCGCTCGCGCAGCCAGACGGGCCCGAAGCCGCCGGGTCCGAGCCCGCGGAGTGGCTGGTCCCCAGCGGCGTCCCAGGCCACCCGCCAGTAGTCGGCGCGGTTGGAGTTCGCCGACCCGAGGCGAGAGGTCGTCGCGCCGAAGCCTGCGCCCCCACCGCCCCCGGACCCGGCCAGCGCGGTCACGACGGGGACGAGGATGAGCGCCGTGACCACCGCCAGGCCCGCGAGGCGCCGGGCCGGCACGACGGGCCACGTGCGCTGTGGGCGGCCGATCGCGAACCACTGCAGCGCCGCCGCGAGCGCGACGAGCACGACGAGCACGACGAGCACCGCGAGTCCCTGATGTTCACGCGCGCCCATGCCTCCCTCGAGCTCGCGCACCGCGTCCGACCGCGTCGCGACGAAGGCAGCAAGGCCGCCGGGCACGAGCGCGCAGGCCGCGGCGCGCAACTGCGCGGCGGTCGGCGCGAGGAGGAGCACCAGCACGACGCCGACGATCGCCGCGATGAGCGCGCCGCGGCTGAAGGTGAGCAGCAGCCCGACGGTCAGCGGCACGGCCCCGGCGGCGGCTGCGACCCGCAGGAGCCGCGGCCGCAGCGGCTCGCCGGCGATGCGCACCGCGAGCACGAGGCCGAGCGCGGCCAGCGCGCCCATCGCGTTCCAGTACGTCAACGGCTGGTCGAGCCGCCCGCCGGCCGACGCCGTCGCGGACAGCTCCACGATGCCGGGGACGAGCCGACCGGCGAGCGCGTAGCCGACCGCGACGAGCGTCCCGGCCGCCAGTACTGGCTCGACGAGCCACCGCACGCCGCCCAGCAGCAGGACCGCTGCGGTCAGCGCCCCGAGGTAGAGGACGTCGCGCTCGAGGTCACCCCGCGCGGTCGCCGCCAGCTGCGCCCAGCCACCGGCGATCGCGACCCACGCGGTGAACGCCGCGAGCGCGCCGAGCGCCACCCAGGCCGTGCGACGGGCGGGGAGGGGCGCGCCGAGTGCCAGCGCGACGAGCACGAGCACCCATGCGCCGATGAGCACGATGAGGCGCGCCTCGTCGAAGTAGCCACCGCTGGCGAACGCGAGAGCGGTCGGGCAGGCGAGCGCGACGATGGCTGCGACGTGTAGGGCTCGGGCACGCACGGCTACATGGTTGCCGGTGCGGCTGCGACGCCCGAAGGCGTCGCGCCGCTGCCCGGCTGAGCGTCAGGGCGGAGGCGGACGGCACCCGACCCCCCGGCGGGGACCGTCCGCGGCACGCCCGTCCTCAGACGGTGAGCTCCTCCCCGACGAAGTCGCCGACCGCCCTTGCGGCGTCCGCGGACTCGTCGAACAGGAGGTGGCCGACTCCGGGGAGGATCCTGCGCTCCGCCCCCCGCACGTGGTCGGCCCACACATCGATCTGCTCGACCGGGATGATCCGGTCGGCATCGCCCCAGAGGAGCAAGGTCGGCATCGTGAGCCGGTGCAGCCAGCGCGGCAGCCGCGTGTCGTACGGGCGCTCCCAGAGGATGCGCGCGGCCGACGTCGTCTCACGGAAGCTGTGTGCGAGGAACTCGGGTGTCGGTGGGTCCGGCACCTTGCCCTCGAAGATCGAAGGATCGGCCGAGAGGTGCTCGAGGAGCTCCTCGTTGGGGATCGTGAAGATGTCCGTCGTCGGGTGCTCGGGGACACGCAGCCCCAACGGCGCCGCGAGGACCAGACGCCGCACGCGCTCGCTGCCGTCGATCGCGAACGTCGCCGCGAGGTAGCCGCCCATCGAGTGGCCAACGAGCGACAGCTCGCGGATGCCCATCAGGTCGAACAGGTCGAGGTAGTGGCGCGCGTAGTCCTCGATGCGGCTCACGGTCGTGTCGTCGGCCGAGAGGCCGAAACCGGGGTGGTGGGGGACGATGAGCCGGAAGCGCTGCGCGAGCGGCAGCAGGCTGTCGAACCCGGTGATCGTGCCGGCGCCGTGGAAGAAGACGAGCGGCTCGCCCTCGCCGGCCTCCAGGACGACGGTCTCGATGCCGTTGACGTCCAGCGTCCGCTGCGTGAAGCCCGCCATCACCGCACCCCGGCAGGGATCGGCTCGGTGGCGGGCGCGGGGCGCGACCCTCGCGCGCGTATGCGCGGGATGACCTCCTCCGCGAACAGCGTCATGTTCTTGACGGCCTTCCACTCCGGCATGTCGCCGATCGAGAGGGTGACGAGCAGCCTGCTCGTGCCGGCGTCCTCGGCCCAGTTGGAGAGGAGGTCGGCGACCGTGTCCGGCGACCCGCACGCGATGCGGCCGATGGCGACCATGTCGTCCCAGGTGGCCTTGGTGCCCTCGGCCAGCGCGGTCGAGGAGACGCGGCGCAGGTACTCCTCCGTCGAGACGTAGCCGGGTGGGAGGAGGTACTTCGGCGGCACGCGGTGGAACCAGGAGAAGAAGTTCTCGATGTGCGGCTTGGCCTCGCGCACCGCGTCGGCGTCGGTGTCGGCGACGTAGACGATGTTCGTGATGACGACGTCCTCGGGCTTGCTCTCGCGGCCGGCCTCCTCGGTGAGGCGGCGGAACTGGGAGAACGCCTTGAGCTGCTGGCGGATCGGCACGAACACCACCGAGTACCCGGTCTCGAACTCGACCGCGAGCTGCACTGTCTCCTCGCTGCCGGAGCCCACGATGTACATCTTCGGGTGGGGCTTTTGGAACGGCTGCGGGAACGTGTTGAGGTAGCGGTAGTTGAAGAACTCGCCGTCGTAGCGGCTGGGGCCCGGCATCGTCCACGCCTGCTTGATGATCTCCAGGCCCTCGCGGAAGCGGGCGCGCGACGTGGCGGGGTTGATCTGGGTGGCGTTCGACCAGTACTCCATCCCCGTGCCGAGCGGGAAGCCGAACTCCATGCGCCCGCCCGACATCACGTCGAGCATCGCGTACTCCTCGGCGACGCGGCTCGGCCACGAGAGGTTGACGGGGACCCCGGCCACCATGAGCTTGACGCGCTCGGTCTGCGCGACCATGTAGGCGGCGCGGACGCTCGTCGCCGGCATGAGGCTGTACTGCGTGTTGTGGTGCTCGTTCAGCGCGATCGCGTCGAACCCGAGCGCCTCGCCGAGGCGCAGCTCACGCGCGAAGCGCTGGTAGAGCTCGTGCCCGCGCTCGGGATCGAAGAGCGCATTGGGGAGGTCGACCCAGACGGAGTCGTAGTCGTCGGCGTTCTCGGGAACGTCGATGTAGTGGTGGTGGTTGAAGAGGTAGAACTGGATGTCGTCGAAGACGCTGGGCACGGCACTTCTCCTCCTCTGACCTGCACCGTCAGTGCCGGGCTCGACGGTCGCGCGGCATGTGCGCGGTGCGCACAGCTGTGCCGAGCCCGGACCGAGCAGGTTATACACTCGAACCCCTGCGCTTGACAGGGTTTTCAGCCCGCCGCTATTGTTCGCATGACGTACACGTGTGCGCTTGGCGCACGAATCCGCGGGAGCCTCCTGAGATGAAGTCCGGCAGCCGGCGCAGCGTCCGCTCCATCACGGCGGCGGCATGGGCCTGAGTCCGGCGAACCCCCGCCCCGTGTCCGGAATGGTCGTCGCCGGAGAGCCTCTTGAGACCGCGTCGATCGCCGTCGTCGCCGTGCACGGGCGAGACCAGGATCCCCGCTGGATGCTCGAGAACCTCGTGTGGCAGCTCGATCTCCCGCGTGCGGCATACGTCCTGCCGTCCGCCGAGGGGGGCTCCTGGTACCCGAACCGCTTCTTCGATCCCGCGGAGGAGAACGAGCCGTGGCTCGGCGACGCGCTGGCGACCGTCGGCGGCGCCGTCGCGCTGGCCGGGGACGCTGGTGTCCCGGTCGATCGTGTGGTGCTCGCGGGCTTCTCCCAGGGCGCCTGCCTCGTGGCCGAGATGCTCGAGCGCGAGCCGCGCCCGTACGCGGGCGTCGCGATCCTCACCGGCGGGCTGTTCGGGACCGACGACGAGCTGCGCGCACCGCCGTCGCTGGACGGCATGCCCGTGCTGCTGACCGGCCACGTCGACGACACCTGGGTGCCCGTCCGGCGCGTCGAGCGGACGGCGGAGCTGCTGCGGGAGGCCGGCGCGAGGGTCGAGCTCGCGATCCATGATGATCCGGAGCACCAGATCAACGATGATGAGGTCGCCGCAGTGAGACGGCTTCTCGTCGGGGTCGGTGCCTGAGCAGGAATCGAGGGGGTCAGATGAAGCAGGAGAGCGTGGAGGGTCGTCTGGAGGCGGCTCGCCGTGCGCTCGCGCAGGGCGGGATGGTCGTCCTGGGGCCAGGCGTCGACGGCCCCGGCACGGGCAACCTGCTCACCGCCGCGCGCTACGCGACCCCCGAGGCCGTCGCGACGATGGCCCGCCATGGCGGCGGACTCGTCCGCCTGGCGCTGCCCATGCGCCGCTGCCTGGAGCTGCAGGTCCTGGCCCACCGGCACACGCCGCACCGCCCGGGCGCACGGTCCCGGACGCTGGACGAGCACCAGCTGCTGTCCGTGGAGGCCCGCGAGGGCGTCGGCACGGGCATCTCGGCCGCGGACCGCGCGCGGACGCTGCGCGTCGCCGCCAGCCCCGCCGCCGGCGCGCAGGAGCTCGTCTGCCCGGGGCACATCCCGGTCGTGACACCGCTCGCCGAGCAGATCCCGACGCCGGCCGGCGCAGCCCTCACGCTGTGCCGCGATGCGGGTGCCTGGACGGCAGCCGCGCTGTGCCACGTCCTCGCGCCCGGCGGCGACGTCGCGACGGTCCCCGAGCTGCGTGCGTTGGCCGCTGAGCTGTCGCTGCCGTTCGCGACCGCCGACGAGGTGCTGCTGCCCGAGAACGGGCGCCGCCGCCACGACCCCATCGAGCACGCACTCATGTCGATCGGCGCCTGACACCGATGTCCGAGGCCGCCCAGCCGCCGCCCGAGCACCTCTCGCCCACCGAGGCGGCCCACTTCCGCAAGGTCCTGGGCCGGTATCCGACGGGTGTTGTCGTCGTGACCACCGAGCACGGCGACGGACTGCACGGGATGGCCCTGAACTCCTTCATCTCGGTGTCCTTGGACCCGCCGCTCGTCGCGTTCTGCCCCGCGCGGACGTCGTCGACCTGGCCGAAGATGCGCCCGGCGGGCCGCTTGGTCCTGAACATGCTCGACCACGAGTCCGAGGAGGTCTCGCGCCGCTTCGCGGCACGGGACATCGACCGCTTCTCCGGCACCGCGCACCATCCCGCGCCCTCCGGGCTGCCGATCCTGGACGCCGCGATCGGCTGGCTGGACTGCACCCTCGAGGCCGAGTACGAAGGTGGCGACCACACGATCGTCGTCGCGCGTGTCGAGGCGCTCGGGCTGCGCGAGGGCGACAGCCTCGTGTTCATGGGCGGCGCCTACGGGCGCTTCTCTGCGGCGTCGCGGTAGCGGCGCGAGCCCACCTCACTCCTGCTCGGTGCCGACCGGCGTGAGCGGGTCGGGCGCGTCGGCCGGCGCGGAGCGCCACCGGGGCGCCGTGACCTCCGGCGCCACCGCCGCCGCGGGAGCCGGCCGTGCACGGGCCGCCATCACCAGCACCGCCACCGCCGCCGCTCCCTGCACCACGAGCACGACGATCGCGAACGAGCGCATCTCGGGGTCCCCGCCGCTCAGCAGCAGCGGCTCGGCGATCGCCGCGACGGCCAGCGCCCACAGAAACCCCGTGCGATGCAGCGCGAGCATGTACTGGACCGCGAGCGTCGACACCGCCAGCAGCGCCATCGCCAGGCCGAGGATCGGCAGCGCGTCGGCCGCCCTCACGTACTGCTCCCCGAAGGCCAGGCGCAGGAGGGTGGCGGGCGCGATCGTGAAGATCGCCAGCGACGGCACGGCGACCAGCGCGAGCAGCCCCAGCGCGCGCAGCAGCACGGGACGCGGATCGTCGCCCGCCCCCGCCCGGCGCGCCGCCTCCGGCAGTAGGTGGAGGCCGATCCCGATGGCGACCCACACGACGAGCTTGGCCGCGACGGCCGCCGCCGCATAGGCGCCCGCGTCGCTCGCCGTCATCTCGCGCTTGGCCATGATCACGTCGACGTTCTGCAGGGCGGCCAGCAGCAGGAGCCCCACGATCGGCGCCCAGCCGGCGAGCACGAGCGCGCGCAGACGGTGCCCGGGCACCTGCACGATCGGGCTCGTGTCGGCCACCGCAAGCTGGCGCAGCACGCGTGCCAGCACCACGGACGTCGCGGCCATCGCCAGCGGTGTGCCGAGGTACGCGCCCGCGACCCCGGCGCCGAGGAGCACCAGCAGGCAGCCGGCGACGAGCCGTCCCACCGCCTCGCCCACGACCGACCACCCGACGGGCGCGTACGCGCCGAGCCCCTGCAGCACCCCGCGCTGCAGCGACAACAGCAGCCAGAGCACGCCGGTCGGAGCCACGCACGCTGCCGCCCACGGCTGCTCCTGGACGCCGACCAGCGACGCGATGCCGTCGCGCAGCAGCGCCGAGGCGATCGACACGGCGACCAGCGCCACGAGCAGCGTCCGCGTCCAGCTGCGCAGGGCGCTCGCGGCCGACGCAGCGCCGCCGAGCCGCCCGAGCGCGGTGTCGCGCGCGACTGCCACCTGCAGCGACGAGCCCGCGACGGCCAGGATCGTGAACGTCGAGACGAGCGCGGCGAGCGAGCCGTAGTCCGCGTCGCCGAGGAGACGTGTGAAGACGACCGTGACGATGACGGCGACGGCGTTGGCCGCCAGCGCGGCGACGGCCAGGCCCGCAGCCTTCGCCGTCTCGCTGGCGGCTATGCGCTGCTGGAGCGACCGCACGGGCGCAGCGTAGAACGACTCCCTACAGTCCAGCGGGTGATCAGCGCCCGCCGACTCGTCCCGGTGACCTGCGCCCTCGCCCTCACCCTCCCCGCCACCGCGTTCGCGGGCGGGGCGGGCGACGACCAGTACCAGGACCCCTTCGCCGACCAGTCCACGCAGAGCCAGACCGCCCCGGCGCCCCAGGACCCCGCGCCGGCGCAGCAGTCCGCGCCGCAGGCCAGCTCCGGGTCCGCCGCTGCCGCACCGAGCGTCTCGCCGGCCACGCCGGCGCTGCCGCGCACCGGCGCCGACGCAGGCGTCATCGCGGCCGGCGGCGGCGTGCTGCTCCTGGCGGGCCTCGCGCTGCGGCGCCGCACCGCCGATGGCGTCCCCGGCTGAGCAGACCGCGTCCGCAGCCGAGACGGAGGCGCTCGGCGCCGAGTTGGCTCGGGATCTGCGGCCGGGGGACGTCGTCCTGCTGTCCGGCGAGCTGGGGGCGGGGAAGACGACGTTCGTGCGCGGCGCGCTGCGCGCGCTCGGCGTGACCGGCCCGATCACCAGCCCCACGTTCACGATCGCGCGCCGCTACGAAGGCGACGGCGTGGAGATCTCCCACCTGGACCTGCATCGTCTCGCGGGGGCGGCCGACGAGGAGGACGAGGCGCTGCTCGCCGACGAGGCGACGGCCGCCCGGATCACGTTCGTCGAGTGGCCCGAGATGGGCGGGGAGCTGCCGCTCACCCGCTCGCCGCGCGTGCACGTCCGCCTGGCGCACGCCGGCGGCGACCGCCGCTCGGTCGCGATCGGCCCATGATCGTCCTCGCGTTCGACACCGCGACGCCGCGGACCACCGTGGCGCTGCAGCTCGACGCGTCGGAGCCCACCCGGGAGCGGGTCCACGACCCCGCGCCCGGCGATCGCCCGGGCCACGCGACCCGGCTGCTGCCGCTCGCGGCCGAGCTGCTCGGCGACGCCGGCCTCGGGTTCGCCGATGTCGACCTCATCGGGGTGGGGGTGGGGCCTGGGACGTTCACTGGGGTGCGCATCGGCGTGGCGACCGCCCGCGCGCTGGCGCAGGCCGGCGGTACGGCGCTGACCGGTGTGTCCTCGCTCGCGGCGCTGGCGGCGGGTATCGCGAGCCGCGACGTCCTCGCGGTCATCGACGCCCGCCGCGGGGAGGCGTTCGTCGCCGGATTCCGCGACGGCGCCGAGGTCCTGCCCCCGGTCGCGGTGGGCCCCGACGCCCTCGACCGGCTCGCGGCGCCCGCCGGCGGTGGGGCATGGCTGGCCGCGGGAGACGGGGCGGTACGCTTCAGGGACGCGCTGGAACGCGCAGGAGCCACGGTCTTGCCGGACATCGACCCCGCCCATCGCATCTCTGCCGCGGCGACCTGCCGCCTGGCCCGGGCGGCAGGTCCGGCCCGGCGCGACGACGTCCTGCCTGTCTACGTCCGGGCGCCCGACGCCACGATGACCCGCCGGGCGAGCGGGGGTAGATGACTCCTGTCCATCCCTTGCGGCGGCTCACGTACGCCGACCTCCCGAACGTCATGGCCATCGAGCGCCGGACGTTCGGTACGCCGTGGTCGCTGGCCATGTTCGTCCTCGAGGTGTCCAAGCCCAGCGGCATCCACCTCGCGGCATTGGTCGACGACCGCATCCGCGGCTACGTGATCTGCTCGCGCTACGACACCGTCTGGCACGTCATGAACGTCGCGGTCGACCCCGACGCGCGGCGGATGGGCGTCGCCACCAGCCTGCTCGAGGGCCTGCTGGAGCGCATCAACGAGTCCGAGCCGCGCCTGACGCTCGAGGTCCGGCAGTCCAACGCGCCCGCGATCGCGCTGTACGAGCGGCTCGGCTTCCGCTCGGCGGGCCTGCGGCGCCGCTACTACCAGGACAACGGGGAGGACGCGCTCATCATGTGGCGCACCCCGGCCACGCTCGAGGGGCGCATGGACGACGTGCCCAACGCCGGTCCCGTCGCGTTCGGCCCATGACGGCATCGGCGAAGCCGATGCCAATGCCCCGACGCAGTCCGGGCGCGATACTGGCGATCGAGACGAGCTGCGACGACACGTGCGCGGCCGTCGTCACACGCGACGGCGACGTGCGCTCCAACGTCGTCTCCTCCCAGGGCATCCACGACCTCTACGGCGGCGTCGTGCCCGAGGTCGCCTCGCGCCACCACCTCGAGCTGGCCAACGCCGTCGTGGACGACGCGCTCGCCCGCGCCGGCGCGACGCTGGACGACGCAGAGTTGATCGCCGTCACGAACGGTCCCGGTCTCGCGGGCGCGCTGCTGGTCGGCGTCGCGACGGCGAAGGCGCTCGCCGCTGCCCGCGGGCTCCCGCTCGCGCCCGTCGACCATCTCCAGGGCCACGTCGCCGCGAACTTCCTGCGATTGGGGGACGGGCCGCTCGAGCCGCCCTTCCTCTGCCTGATCGCATCCGGCGGTCACACGCTGCTCACCCGCGTGGATGCGCACGACCGCTACGAGGTGCTGGGCAGCACGCTCGACGACGCCGCGGGCGAGGCGATCGACAAGGGCGCCAGGCTGCTCGGCCTGTCGTTTCCCGGAGGTCCGCCGTTGCAGCGACTGGCCGAAGAGGGGGACCCGCGGGCGTTCGCCTTCCCGACCGCGAAGGGCGTCGCGGGCCTGGACATGTCCTTCTCGGGCGTCAAGACCGCGCTGCTGTACGCCGTGCGCGACCTCGGCGAGGAGGAGGCGGCGCGCCGCCGGGCCGACCTGGCGGCGAGCTACCAGCACGCGATCGTGGAGGCACTCGTCGACCGGTGCGCGCGCGCCCTCCGCGAGACCGGCCTGCAGCGCCTCGCGCTGGGCGGCGGCGTCGCCGCGAACGGCCCGCTGCGCGCGCGGGTGCGTGAGCTGGGCGTCGAGGTGTCGATTCCCCCGATGGAGCTGTGCACAGACAACGCCGCGATGATCGGCTCCGCCGCGCGCTGGGTGGCCCCGATCGCGTTCCCCGCCTATCTCGGCCTCGAGGCGTACTCGACCGCGCCGAGACAGGCTGCATGACCGACGTGGTCCTGTATTCGCGGCCCGGCTGCCACCTCTGCGACGACGCGCGCGACGTGC
Source organism: uncultured Solirubrobacterales bacterium (assembly GCA_963837655.1). Taxonomy (GTDB): domain Bacteria; phylum Actinomycetota; class Thermoleophilia; order Solirubrobacterales; family Solirubrobacteraceae; genus CAVVSD01. The sequence continues at coordinate 514,696 of CAWIOK010000001.1, read as the reverse complement.
TGCTGCGGGTCGGCGAGCCGTTCAGCGAGGTCGACATCGAGGGCGACGACGCGCTCCACGCCCGGCTGTTGGAGCGCATCCCGGTGGTGACGCTGGACGGCGAGGAGCTGTTCGAGCACTTCGTGGACGAACGGACCCTGAGAGCGCGCCTGAAGGGTCTGGCCAACCACGTAGAGTGATCGGACGATGATCGGTGGCGATGTGATCTCCCACAGCAACGGCGTCCCGGACGACGGGGTCGCCGAGCGGCTCTCGCTGGGGGTCGCCGCCAGGCTGTCGCGCTACCTGCAGGTGCTCACCCAGGCCAAGAAGATGGGCAAGGAGACCATCTCCTCGCAGGAGCTCAGCGACTACACGCACGTGAACTCGACGCAGATCCGCCGCGATCTGTCGGGCTTCGGCAAGTTCGGCAAGCGTGGGGTGGGCTACAACGTCGACTCGCTGGTCTCGCAGATCCGCAAGATCCTGCGGACCGCGGGGCAGCACAACATCGCGCTGTTCGGCGCCGGTCACCTCGGCCGCGCGATCGCGTCGAGCGACATCTTCGCCGACCACGGCTTCCGGGTCGTCGCGATCTTCGACTCCGATCCGACGAAGATCGGCGAGCACGTCGGCACCGTGATGGTCCGGTCGGTCGACGACCTGCCGGCGATCGTCGAGGACGACGACATCGTCGTCGGCGTGCTGGCAGTGCCGGGTCATGCCGCGCAGGAGCTGGCGGACAACCTGGTGGCAGCGGGCGTGAAGATCATCTTCAACTACTCCGAGGCGCTGCTGCAGGTGCCGCCGGAGGTCACCGTGCACACGTCCTCGCCTGCGGTCGATCTTCTCTACGCGCTGTACTTCTACCTGACCTGATCAGCCACGGGATGGGCGCTCCCATCGATCTCGCCTCCGCGCGGGCGACCTTCGAAGCGTCGACGGACTTCACCGTCGGCCTGGAGGAGGAGTTCGCGATCCTCGACCCCGCGACGCTCGACATGGTGCCGCGCTTCGAGGAGCTTCGTGACGTCGCCGCACAGGAGGATCCGGCCCTCCACGCGCAGATCACCGGCGAGCTGATCTCCAGCGAGATCGAGATCGTCTCCGGCCGCGGTGACGACCTGCACGACGCCATCGCGCGCCAGCGCGACCTGCGCCGCCGGCTGTTCATGCTCGCGCGGTCGCGCGGCGTCGCCCTCGGCGCCACGGCCACGCACCCGTGGGCCGACTACCGCGAGCAGCACAACATCGAGACCGAGCACTACCGCCGCGTCGTCGACGGCCTCGGCTACGCGGCGCGCCGCAACAACACGTTCTCCCTGCACGTGCACGTCGGGGTCCAGGGCGCCGACCGCGCTGTGCGCACGGCGGACCGGTTGCGCCCGGTCCTGCCCGCGCTGCTCGCGTACTCCGCGAACTCTCCGTTCGTCGACGGCCGCGACGCCGGCGTGCACTCCGCGCGGACGATGACCTTCACGCGCACGTTCCCCCGCTGCGGCGTGCCGGATGCCTACGGCTCCTGGGCGACGTACCGCGACTACATCGACCTGCTCGTGCGGACGCGCTCGATCGTCGAGTACACGCAGGTGTGGTGGTCGGTCCGACCGCACTTCTCCTACGGGACGGTCGAGGTGCGCATCGCCGACGCCCAGAGCACCGCGGCGGAGTCGGAGGGGCTCGCCGGGCTCGTCGTCGCGTGCGTGGCGCAGGCGGCACGCGACGTCGAGGAGGGCGTCCCGTTCGACGATCCCGCGCCCCGCTTCATCGAGGAGAACCTCTGGCGGGCGGTCCGATACGGCATGGGCGGCAACCTGCTCGACGTGGACGCCGGCATCGAGATCCCCGCGGCGGCGGCGGTCGAGGCGCTGGCCGAGTGGACGGCACCCATGCGGGCCGAGCTGGGCATCGAGGCGCCACGCGTCGGGGAGCGCGCGAACGGCGCGCAACGACAGATCGCGGCCCGCGCCGCAGGCGCAGACCTGCGGGAGGTCTACGCTTCCACGGTGCGGGCGACAGCCGAGACCTACGGCACGGCGCCGAAGACCTCGTCTTCGGTCGCGATCGGGTCGCAGGGCGACCCGATCGCAGGCGGAAGGAGAATCGATGAGTAGTGAGGGACCACGTGAAGAGGAGCTGCGCGCCGCCTACGAGGCGGAGCTCAAGCGCCTGCGCGTCGAGGACGTACTCGTCCAGACCGTCGTGTCGCTGCTGAACCTCGGCGGGCGCAAGGCAGGCCTTGCGCCCGGGACCGAGGACGAGCGCGACCCCGAGCAGCTGCGCCTGGCGATCGAGGGCGCCCGTGCGCTGATGCCCCTCGTCGAGCCCGTGCTCGGCGCCGAGGCGCCGCAGGTGCGCGAGATCCTGACCCAGCTGCAGATGACCTACGCGCAGTCGCGGGCGTCCGAGTCCCAGCAACCGCAGCAGCCCCAACCGCCCGCGCCCGGCGCGCCGCCCGCGCCGTCGGATCCTTCCGGCACAGGCCCCGCCCAGCAGTCCGGGCGACTCTGGATCCCGGGCCAGTAGCAGCCGCGACGCGTTCCGTCGCCTCGCGCCTATAGAATCCCGCGGCCCTTGGGGGGTCGTGTGTCCTGCCCGTATGCCGGGTCGGCACGGGCGCGATCCCCAACTGAAGAAACTTCGCGGAGGAACCCTTGAGTGATTTCCTGACCGACCACGGGGTCGTCGTCGCCCTCGTGTGCGCCGGTCTTGCGCTTGTCTACGGAGTCGTCACGACGAGGAGCCTGCTGGCTCTGTCTCCGGGCAACGAGCGCATGGTGGCCATCTCGCGCGCCGTCCAGGAGGGCGCCCAGGCCTATCTTCGCCGGCAGTACCTCACGATCGCCGTCGTCGGCGTCGTCCTGTTCATCATCCTGATCCCCCTGCAGAACATCCAGGTGGCGATCGGCTTCGCGATCGGCGGCTTCGCGTCTGCCGCGGCGGGCTTCATCGGGATGAACGTCTCCGTCCGCGCCAACGCGCGCGTGGCCGAGGCCGGCCGCTCGGGCATCCCGGCGGCGCTCTCCGCCGCCTTCCGCGGCGGTGCCATCACGGGCATGCTCGTCGTCGGCCTGGCGCTCTTCGGCGTCGCGGCCTACTACGGCGTGCTGACCTGGGTGTTCGACGTCAACCAGGAGAAGGCCATCAAGGCCCTCGTCGGCCTGGGCTTCGGCGGCTCGCTGATCTCGGTGTTCGCGCGACTCGGCGGCGGCATCTTCACGAAGGGCGCCGACGTCGGCGCCGACCTCGTGGGCAAGATCGAGGCCGGCATCCCGGAGGACGACCCGCGCAACCCGGCCGTCATCGCCGACAACGTGGGCGACAACGTCGGCGACTGCGCCGGCATGGCGGCCGACCTGTTCGAGACGTACGCCGTGACCGCGGTCGCGGTGATGCTCCTGGGCTACCTGTCGTTCTCGCGCCTGGACGCCACGAACGTCGCCCTGTACCCGCTGATCATCGGCGGCGTCGCCATCATCGCGTCGATCATCGGCACGTACGCGGTGCGCGGCGTGAACGTCGAACGCGCGCTGTATCAGGGTCTGATCGTGTCCGGCGTCATCGCAGCGATCGTCTTCCTGCCGATCACGCACTGGCTCATGGGCGATCTGCGCCCGCGCGTCGGCGACCTCGCCGTCACCGTGCCGTCGGCCACCGACCTGTGGCTCTGCTCGCTGGTCGGCCTCGCGGTCACCGCGCTGCTGTTCGTCATCACCGACTACTACACGTCGACGCGCTTCGCGCCGGTGAAGTCCACCGCGCGCGCCTCGCAGACGGGTCACGCGACGAACATCATCCAGGGCCTCGCCCAGGGCATGCAGGCCACGGCGCTTCCCGCACTGGTGCTCGCGCTCGGCATCCTCGCCGCGAACGAGCTGGCCGGCATCTACGGCATCGGCGTCGCGGTCATGGGGCAGCTGTCGCTCTGCGGTCTCATCGTCGCGCTCGACGCGTTCGGTCCGATCACGGACAACGCGGGCGGCATCGCCGAGATGGCCGACATGCCGGAGGACGTCCGCAACGTGACCGACCCGCTGGACGCGGTCGGCAACACGACGAAGGCCGTCACCAAGGGCTACGCGATCGGCTCGGCCGTGCTCGCCGCGCTCGTGCTGTTCGCTGCCTTCCGCATCGAGCTGCAGGACGAGCTGGGCCATCTCGTCTCCTTCCAGATCGACGATCCGGACGTCCTGATCGGGCTGCTCATCGGCGGCCTGATGGTCTACCTGTTCGCCGCGCTCTCGATGGAGGCGGTGGGCCGCGCAGGCGGCGCCGTCGTCGAGGAGGTGCGCCGCCAGTTCCGCGAGAAGCCGGGGATCATGGAGGGCACCGATCTCCCCGACTACGCCCGGGCCGTCGACATCGTGACCCGCTCGGCGCAGCGCGAGATGATCATCCCGTCGCTCATCCCGATCGTGTTCACGGTCGTCGTGGGCGTCCTGTCCTACAAGGCGCTCGGCGGCCTGCTCATCGGCGTCATCGTGGTGGGCCTCTTCCTCGCCGTCTCCATGACCGCCGGCGGCGGTGCGTGGGACAACGCGAAGAAGCTCATCGAGGACGGCGCGTACGGCGGCAAGGGCTCTGACGCGCACGCCGCGGCGATCACCGGCGACACCGTCGGCGATCCCTACAAGGACACCGCGGGTCCCGCGATCAACCCCATGATCAAGGTGGCGAACATCGTCGCCATCCTGATCATCCCGCTGATCGCCTAGACGGACCTCCTGACGCCGGCCGGCGCCGTCATGGCGCCGGTCGGCGCCAGCATGATGTTGCAGTGAGCCAGAATGGTGCCATAATGGCACCATGGATCTGACGCAGTACGTCACCACCCTCCGCGCGGAGCTTGCCGTCGCCGCCGATGCCGGCGGAGACGACGCCCGCTCGCTCGCGGCGCGGCTCACCGCCCCGCTGGAGCCCGCGGTCCGGCTCATGCTCCTGGAGGCGCTCTCCGCGGCGGCGGACGAGATCACGCGCGAGCTGGCGCCCGGCTCCGTCGAGCTTCGCCTGCGCTCGGGCGAGCCCGACTTCGTCGTCCTCCCGGCGCCCGCAGACGAGCCGGCCGAGCCCGAGCCGGCGACTTCCGAGGCCGACGACGGCGCGACCGTTCGCATCAACCTCCGGCTGCCCGAGCGGCTCAAGAACGACGTCGAGCAGGCGGCTGCCCGCGAGCGGCTGTCCGTCAACGCCTGGCTCGTCCGGGTCGCCGCAGCCGCGGTGGACCCGGACGACGGCCGTCAGCCCAACCGCGGCGGCCGGATCGGCCAGTCCTACAAGGGATGGGTTCGCTGATGTCGACCTTCGACACTCCTCAACCGGTCTCCGCGACCATCGACCTGGGTCTCGGCGACGTCCGGATCCGTGCCACCGACGCCGACACGGCGATCATCGACGTGCAGCCGAGCGACGCGTCCAACGAGGCGGACCGCAAGGCCGCCGAGCTGACCCGCGTCGAGTACGCGGACGGGCAGCTGTCGGTCAAGGCCTCCAAGCCGCGCTCGTGGCTGCCGGCACGTGACGGCGGGTCGATCGACGTGACGATCGAGCTGCCCGCCGGCTCGCACGTCACCGGCGGCCTGGCCGCGGCGGACGTCCGGTGCGACGGCCGGCTCGGTCGCTGCCGGATCAAGACCGGGCTCGGTCGCGTCCAGCTGGACGAGGTCGAGACCCTGATCGTCAGGAGCGCCACCGGCGACATCGCCGTGGGCCGCGTCACCGGCGAGGCCGACGTCACCGCAGGATCGGGCGACGTGCGCCTCGGCGAGCTGGGGAGCACCGCCGTCATCAAGAACTCCAACGGCGACACGTGGATCGGCGTGGCCGATGGTGACCTTCGGGTCAACGCGGCCAACGGCAGCATCGCCGTCGACGCTGCGCACGCCGGCGTCGTCGCCAGGTCCGCCAACGGCGACGTGCGGCTGCGCGAGGTCGTGCGCGGCTCGGTCGTGCTCGAGACCAGGCTGGGCGATCTCGAGGTCGGCATCCACGAGGGCGCCGCGGCGTGGCTCGACGTGAAGGCCACCGCCGGACGCGTCGTCAACGCGCTGGAGGCCGCCGACGCGCCGCAGTCGTCGGCCGAGACCGTCGAGGTCCGCGCGCGCACGACCGTCGGCGACATCGTGATCCGCCGGTCCTGACCCGACGGGCCATCCACGATCGCCGCCACCGGCCTGCGCAAGTCGTTCGGCGACCACGCTGGTGCTCGACGGCATCGACCTCGACGTCGCGGAGGGCACGATCTTCGCGCTGCTCGGTCCCAACGGCGCCGGCAAGACCACCATGGTCCAGATCCTCTCGACGCTGATCCGCGCCGACGGCGGCGCGGCCGCGCGTCGCCGGCCACGACGTCGCCACGCGAGCCCGACGCCGTCCGCGCCGCCATCGGCGTGACCGGCCAGTTCGCGGCGGTCGACAACCTGCTCACCGGCGAGGAGAACCTGCGTCCTGATGGCCGACCTGCACCACCTCGGCCGGCGCGAGGGCCGGCGCCGCGCCGCCGAGCTGCTCGAGCGGTTCGACCTCGTCGACGCGGCGCGGCAAGCCCGCCGCCGACGTACTCCGGCGGCATGCGCCGCCGGCTCGACCTCGCGATGACGCTCATCGGCGACCCGCGGATGATCTTCCTCGACGAGCCGACCACCGGCCTGGACCCGCGCAGCCGCCGCACGATGTGGCAGATCATCCGCGACCTCGTCGCGGGCGGCGTCACGATCTTCCTCACCACCCAGTACCTCGACGAGGCCGACCAGCTCGCCGACCGGATCGCGCGTGCTCGACCGCGGCAGGCTCGTCGCCGACGGGCACCGCGGACGAGCTCAAGCGGCTCGTCCCGGGCGGGCACATCCGCCTGCGGTTCGCCGACGCGCGGCGACCTCGACGCGGCCGCGCGCGCCGCTCGGCGAGGCCGACCCGCGACGACGACGCGCTGACCCTCCAGGTCCCGAGCGACGGCGGCGTCGCGGTCGCTGCGGGCGCTGCTCGACCGGCTCGACGGCCGAGCGATCGAGCGTCGACGACCTGTCGGTCCACACCCCCGACCTCGATGACGTCTTCCTCGCCCTCACCGGGCGCACCACGACAACGAGAAGGAGCCAGCTCACGATGACCGCCGCTCGCTCTCGCCGCTGACGCGACTCGGCGACGATGCTGCGCCGCAACCTGCGGCACGCGCTCGCTACCCGTCGATGACGGTGATGCTCGTCGGCATGCCCGTCGTCTTCCTGCTGCTGTTCGTCTACGTGTTCGGCGGCACGCTCGGCGCCGGCCTCGGGCGGCGCCGGCGGCGCGGGCGGCGTACGTCGACTACGTCGCGCCCGGCGATCCTGCTGATCACGGTCGCCGCGCGTGGCTCAGGGCACCGCGATCGCGGTCGCGATCGGACATGACCGAGGGCATCATCGGCGCGCTTCCGCACGATGGCGATCTCCCGCGTCGTCCGTGCTGACCGGGCACGTCGTCGGCAGCCTGATCCAGACGCTGCTCAGCATCGCGGTCGTCGTCGGCGTCGCGCTGCGCGTCGGGTTCCGGCCCGACCGCCGGACCCGCCGAGTGGCTCGGCGCGGTCGGCCTGCTCGCGCTGCTCACCTTCGCGCTGACCTGGCTGTCGGTCGGCGCTCGGCCTGGTCAGCGAAGACCGTCGAGACCGCGAGCAACCTCGCCGATGCCGCTGCTCTTCCTGCCGTTCCTCGGCAGCGGCTTCGTCCCGACCGACTCGATGCCGGCCGGCCTGCGCTGGTTCGCCGAGTACCAGCCGTTCACCCCGATCACCGAGACGCTGCGCGGGCTCCTGCTGATGGGCACGCCGGCCGGCGGCGGACGCGGTCGCTCGCCGTGGCCTGGTGCGCCGCGCCTCGCGCTCGCCGGGCTACCTGTGGGCGCGGCGGGCGTTCGACCGCGAGACGCCGGTCCGGCGGCCGTGACGCGCTCCGTCACCCGGCCCAGCCGGGTGGCGGTGACGCGCCGCCGCCAGTCGCCGCGCGACCTCCACGAAGTCGCGCACCACGACGTCGCGCGTGGCGCCGCGCCACAGGACACCGTGCTCTGCCGGGCCCATGCCGTCGACGCGCACGAACGTGAGTCCCGGCCGTGGGTAGTAGCGCGCCCATGCGCAACGCCTCCAGCCACTCGTCGTGGTGCACGAAGCGCCCGGCGTACCGGACCGGCTGCCCGCCGCGATGCTCGACGGCATCCCACCAGTCGGTCCAGCGCCCGCGCGGATGCAGGTCGGCGTAGAGCGGGTGCTGAATCAGCTCCTCGATCGAGATGCGCTCGCGGGCCGCGAGCGGATGGTCGGAGGCCATCCCGGCGACGACCTCCTCCTCGAACAGCGGCGAGAACGCGACAGCCGGGTCACCGCCGCGCAACTCGGCGGCCCGTGCTCCGATCGCCTCGAACGCCCGCAGTGCGCTGCGCGCGAGGGGGAGCAGCGCCTCGCCCTCGGCGGTCGGTGTCACGCCCCGAGGACCGCGCACGAACAGCTGCAGTCCCAGCTCGGTCTCCAGGCGCTTGATCTGGTAGGTCAGCGCGGGCTGCGCGACGTGCAGCTCCGCCGCGGCGCGCGTGAAGCTCCCGGCATCGGCGAGGGCCACGAAGTCCCTGTACTGCCGATTCGTCGCCATCACGTTTCAGTATGGCGCGATGCGAACTTGTATTGGCGCGCCCGCGCCCTCGCCGCCTAGGTTGCGGCGATGCGGACGACGTACCCCGGCAAGCGTGATCCCCGTCCCGGAGCCGGCGCTGACGCCCGGCCAGATCGTCGACCGTGCCGCCGCGATGCGCGGGGACCTCCGGGCGCGGCAGGCGGAGACCGAGGAGCGCACGTTCTACGCGCCGGAGACGCACGAGGCGTTCACGGACGCAGGCTTCTACCGCATCCTCCAACCGCGTCGCTTCGGGGGCTACGAGTTCGACGTCCGAGACGTACTACCGCGTCGTCATGGAGCTGAGCCGCGGCTGCCCGTCGACGGGCTGGGGCTTCTGCCTCGGCGGCGCCCACGTGCTGCAGCTCGCGGCGTTCTTCCCCGAGGACGCGCAGGCGGCGATCTTCGGCGCGGACGGCCACTTCGTCGCCGCGTCCCGCGATCTCCCGGCGGGGACGGCAACCCCGGTGCCGGGCGGCTACCACGTCGAGGGAACGTGGAACTACTGCTGGGCGCGCCGTACTCCACGCACTTCATCGCCCGCGCGCGCCACGGTGAGCAGCTCGTCCTGTTCGCCGTCCCCCGCGACGGGTGGGAGATGCTCGACGACTGGCGCGGCGTCCTCGGGATGCGGGGCACCGGCTCGCACTCGATCCGGGTGCCGGGCAGCGTCGTCCCCGAGAGCTGGGTGGTCACGGAGGACCCCTTCGACACGATCGCCGAGGGGCACGAGGCGCCCTGCGGGTGCATCCCAACCCGATGTACAACCGCCAGCACTTCAACTTCTTCCACGGTGAGATCGCCGCGATCATGGCGGGGGTCGCGATGGCAGCGGTCGACGAGTACGAGCGCATCGTGCTCACCAACAAGACCTACGATCCGCTGCCGCCAGGGCCGCGGTGGGCGGCGCCCGACTACCAGCGCCCGCTGGGGCTGGCCGTCGCCAAGGCGCAGGCGGCGAGGGAGATCGCCCTCGGCACCGCCGAGCGCCATCTGGACCTCTGCCGTCGCGAGTCGGAGGGCGGTGAGGCGTACCGGCTCGACGAGGACCTGCTCCTCGAGTCCATGCACGGGCAGGCGGCGACCATGGCCTTCGAGGCCATCGAGATGCTCGTGCGCATGAGCGGCTCCTCGCACGCGGTGCGCGAGGGGCAGCGGATGGAGCGCTACATGCGCGACGCGCTCGTGTATCGCAGCCACCAGCAGGGAGCCGCGGTCGACATGATGGCCACGCGGCTGGGTCAGACACGTCTCGACCATCTCCGCGCCGGCGACGGCACGGCCTAGTCGAGCAGAGGTATCCCACCATGAGCAGCACGCTGCAGCGCCCCGCGGGTCACGCGTCCGCGTCGGGTGCCGACGAGATGCACGCTGGATCGATCGGCTTCGTCGGTCTGCTCACGCAGTCCGTCGCGTCCATCGGGCCGAGCTTCGCCATCGCCGCTCTGCTGGGCCTGGTGGCCGCCAACAGCGGTCCCGGCGCCTGGCTGGTCTGGGCGCTGAGCGCGCTGCTCATCATCGCCATCGCGCTGTGCATCACGCAGTTCACCCGCCGCTTCGTGACGACCGGTGGTCTCTACAGCCTCGCCGCCCAGGGCGGGAAGGGCTTCGGCCTCCTGGCCGCCTGGGCGTACTCGCTGTTCGGCATCGTCACCGCGCCCGCGCTGCCGATCGCGTTCGGCGTGTTCCTGAACGACTTCATCGTCGACATCGGCGGCCCGGGCGGGACAGGTCTCGTCCTCCTCTGGGGTGTCCTCGCGGTCCTGACCGCTGCCGGGCTGGCCTGGCGGGACGTGGGGCTCTCCGCGAAGGTCATGCTCGTCGTCGAGGTGATCTCGGTGGCGGCGATCGTCGTGCTCATGGTCATCGTGCTCGCCAACAACACGGGGTCGATCTTCGACTCGACGCAGCTCGGCCTGAAGGGCGTGACCGTCCACGACATCACCCTCGGGATCGTGATCGGCCTGCTCGCGTACGCCGGCTTCGAGTCCGCGACCTTCCTGGGCCGGGAGGCGAGGGCGCCGCAGCGCCAGATCAGCCGCGCGCTCATCGGCAGCGTGACGATCATCGGCGTGCTGTTCATCTTCTGCACGTACTGCATGACGATCGGCCTCGGTGGGAGCAAGGGCTTCGGCGCGAGCGAGAACCCACTGCGTCAGCTCGCGGTCGACAACAACGTCGAGGCGCTGCGCTACATCGTGCAGTTCGGTGTGGTCATGTCGCTGTTCGGCGTCGTCACGGCGAACGTCAACTTCGTCTCGCGGATGCTGATGACGCTGAGCCGGGAGCGGCTGTTCCCAGCGCCGCTGGGCCGTGTCGACCACAAGCACGGCACGCCGGTGGCGGGCATCATCGCCGTCGCCGCGATCGACATCGTCACCGGCGTCGTGCTGGCGCTCACGGGGCGGCTGAGCCTGCAGGTGTTCTTCGACCTGGGCACGATCGGCGGCTACTGGGTCGGCGCGACGTACCTCGTCACGTGCGTCGCCGTCGTGGCCTACCTGCGGCGCACGCGCCAGCTGACGCCGCTCATCGTGCTCACCGCGGCCGTCGGGGGGCTCCCGATCCTCTACCTCTACTACCGCAACGCGTCGCCCTGGCCGCCGGTCCCGGGCTCGACGTACCTGCTCGTGTTCTTCGCCACCGCCGCAGTCGCCATCGCACACCTGATCTACGCGAAGGCACGGCGCTCGCCGGTGCTCGACCAGATCGGCTCCAGCGTGGAGGAGGACACCCTGGCGCCGGCTGGGACGCGCCAGCCCTCCACGTTGACTCCGCCGTCGGTACATATGGCAGAACGCCGACTGCACGGCCTCCAGCGCGTCCTGGGGGTCAACGCCCTCTTCTCGACGGCCTACGGCAACGTCGGCTCGTCGATCTACTACGCGCTGGGCCTCGTCGCGAGTTACGCGCTGGGGCTCACGCCGGTCGTCTTCATCATCACCGGCGTCTTCTTCTTCTGCACCGCGGCGACCTACGCCGAGGCGACGACGATGTTCCCCGAGGCCGGCGGCTCGTCGAGCTTCGCGCGCAGGGCGTTCAACGAGTTCGTCTCGTTCTTCGCCGCGTGGGCGCAGATGCTCAACTACACGGTGACGATCGCCATCTCGGCGTACTTCGTCCCGCACTACGTCGGCGGCCTGTTCTGGGAACCGCTGCGCTCACCGCCCGGCGACGTCATCGCCGGCGCGGTCGTGATCGCCGTGCTCTGCGTCATCAACGTCCTGGGCGCCAAGGAGTCGGCCGGCCTGAACATCGTGCTCGCCGTCGTCGACTTCCTGACGCAGGTGCTGCTCGTGCTGCTCGGCGCGTTCCTGGTGCTGTCGCCCTCGACGCTCGTCGAGAACGTGAACCTCGGGACCGCGCCGACGTGGACGCAGTTCCTGCTCGCGATCCCGGTCGGCATGATCGCCTACACGGGCATCGAGACGATCTCGAACATGGCCGAGGAGGCCAAGGACGAGGGCAAGACGATCCCCGCCGCGATCGCCCGCGTGCGGATCGCGGTCTTCGCGATCTACTTCACGCTGCCCGCCGTCGCGCTGAGCGCGCTCCCCGTCACCTACGACGCCTCGCGCGGTCGAGTACGTCACGCTGCTGGGCCTGCCCGAGGACCAGGGGGGCTACGCGGGCGACCCGATCCTGGGCGTCGTGAAGTCGATCGACCTCGGCGTCCTGCAGGCGCCCGCGGAGGTCTACGTCGGCCTGCTCGCCGCGACGATCCTCTTCCTGGCGACGAACGCGGGGATCATCGGCGTGTCGCGGCTCGTCTACTCGATGGGCGTGTACCGCCAGCTGCCCGACCGGCTGCGACGCCTGCACCCGAAGTTCGGCACGCCGTGGGTCGGCATCATCATCTTCGGCATCGCCGCGATACTCATCCTCCTGCCCGGGCAGGCGGTGTTCCTCGGCAACCTGTACGCCTTCGGCGCGATGCTGTCCTTCACGATCGCGCACGTCTCGGTCATCCGATTGCGGATCATCGACCCGGAGCACCCGCGCCCGTACCGGGCGCCGTTCAACTTCCGCTTCCGCGGCCATGACATACCGGGCGCCTCGGTCTTCGGCGGCCTGGCGACGTTCGCCGCCTTCGTCGTCGTCACCGCGCTGCACCCGGCCGTCGCGATCAGCGGCGTCGTGTGGCTGATCATCGGGATCGGCGTCTTCGTCGCGTATCGCCGCCAGCAGGGGCTGGACCTGACGACGACGACGAAGGTGGTGCTGCCGCTTCCGGTCGTCGACCACGAGGCCGAGTACGAGTCGGTGCTCCTCGCCTTCGACGTCGGCAACTTCAACCGCTCGACGGTCGCGACCGCCGCGCGCCTGGCGGCGCGGCGCAGGCGCGGGATCTACATCCTCGTGACGATCACCGTCCCCAACTCGTCGCCCATCGACGCGCAGCTCCCCGACCAGGAGATGGCGGCACAGGGGATCATCGAGCAGGCCAAGGTCCAGGTGGGGCGCCGCGTGAGCGGCCGGTGGACCAAGGTGCGCGCGGGGCAGGCGGGCCGGGTCATCGTCGACGAGGCGAAGGAGATCCGCGCACGGGCGATCGTGCTGCCGCTCCCGCCGCGCACGGGGACGACCACGTTCGGCAAGACGGTCGAGACCGTCCTCGCGGAGCGCCCGGCGCGCGTGATCATCGAGGCCGGTCCATCCGACGGCGACGGCCTCGGCCGTACGCTCTCCGGTCGTGCAAGGCCCGCGTAACCTCCACCGCACGGCGACACGGATCCTGTCGGCGATCATGGTCGTCCTGGGCGTGCTGCTGATCGTGCTGACCATTGCCGGCGGCGGCGGCCCGGTGTCGCTGGGGATCATCCTCGGCGTGCTGTTCATCCTCGCCGGCGTCTTCCGGCTGCGCCTCGAGCGGAAGACGCCGTAGATGACACCTCCGCCCGCCCCGCCGCGGACGCATCAGCAGGGCGTCTTCCGGCGCGCGCTCGGCGCGCCGATCATCTTCTCGATCATCTACACGTCGGTCGCCAGCGCGATCTACTTCTCGCTGGGCGTCGTCGCCGACCACGCGCTGGGACTCACCCCGGTCGTCTTCCTGATCGCCGGGCTCTTCTTCGTCCTGACGACGATGACGTACGTCGAGGGCGCATCGCTGCACCAGGACCGTGGCGGGGCGACGGTCTTCGCGCGCTACGCCTTCAACGAGCTGTGGAGCTTCATCGCGGGCTGGGCGATCCTCCTGGACTTCCTCATCCTCATCGCGATCGCGTCGCTGTCGGCGACGAACTACCTCGCGACGTTCTGGGGCGAGGCGGGCTCGGGCGCGGTCGAGCTGGCGATCGCGTTCGGGATCATCGTCTACGTCGCGGCCCGCAACATCGTGGGCTTCTCCGTGACGCGCTGGAAGCGGATCGCGGCGCTCGTCACCGCCGACCTGGCGCTGCAGCTGCTCATCGTCGTCGTGGGGCTCGTCGCGGCGCTGAACATCGACGCGCTCACCGCGTCCATCGACCTCGGCACCACGCCGACATGGAAGGGCTTCATCTTCGCGCTGACCGCCGGGACCGTGGCGTTCACGGGTCTGGAGTCGGCGTCGGGGCTGGCCGGCGAGGTCGCGGTCGGCCGCCGCGGCCTCAAGCGCCTCGTGTCCAGCGCGGCGTTCTGCGTCGTGATCGCGTACACGGGCATCGCGCTCGCGGCCATCTCGGTGCTGCCGGTGGTGAACGGCCAGACGGAGCTCGCGTCGCCGGAGTACATCGAGCGGCCGGTCGTCGGGGTCGCAGAGGCGCTTGATCCGCACTGGCTCGCCGTCGGCCTGAAGTACGTCGTGGCGGTGCTGGCGACCGCGACGCTCATCGCGGCGGCGAACTCGGCGATGCTCGGGCTCTCGCGGCTGGCCTACTCGCTCGCGACGAACAGGCAGATCCCCAGTGCGCTCGGCCGTCTGCACTCGACGCGCTCGACGCCGTTCATCGTCATCGTCATCGCCGCCGTGCTCGCCGGGGCGCTCGTGGTGCCGGAGGACCTGGACTTCCTCGTCGGCATCTACGCGTTCGGCGCGCTCGTCGCGTTCCTCATCGCGCACCTGTCGATCCTCCGGCTGCGCTTCACCGAGCCGGACCGCCCGCGGCCCTACCGGATGCCGCTGTCGATCCCCATGGGCAACGGGTCGCTTGCGCTTCCGGCGCTGCTGGGTGCGGTCGTCTCGGCCTGCGCGTTCATCTCGCTCGTCATCCTGCACGAGGGCGCCCGGTACGTCGGCCTGGCGTGGATGGCGTTCGGGATCGTGATGTACGTCGTCTACCGGATCTCCGACGGCAAGCCCGTGTTCCGCCGCGTCGTGGTCCCCGAGGCCGCGCTGCGGCGTGAGCCCGACCGCGTCGAGTACGGATCGATCCTCGTCCCGATCCTCGGCACGCCCCTCGACGACGACATCGTGCAGACCGCCGGTCGTCTGGCGGCCGACGAGCACGCCGACGAGGCCGAGGGCGAGGGGGCGACGATCGAGGCGCTCTGGGTCTTCGAGGTGCCGATGTCGCTGCCCATCGACGCCCGGCTGCCCGACGCGCAGCTCGACCGGGCGCGCGCCGCCCTGCGCCGAGCGAAGGCGGTGGGGGAGGAGTACGAGGGCGTCGAGGTCGCCACCGCGACGGTCCGGGCACGCCAGGCGGGGCACGCGATCGTCGACGAGGCCCGCCGGCGCGGTGTCGAGGTGATCATCCTCGGCGCTGAGGAGCCGTCGCGCATCCGCGGGGGCGGGCGCATGGGCGGCCGGGGGGGCCCGCTGGAGAACTTCGTCGGCGAGGTCACGAAGTACGTGCTCAGCAGGGCGCCCTGCCGCGTGATCCTCACGGCGCCCGCCCGCGAGGACGCCCGTCCGTTGGCGGCCGCCGACGACAGCAGCACCTGAGCCGCCGCTCGCTATTGTCCGGCCGCATGATGGTCCTCATCGTCGGGGCGGGCCGGGTCGGCTCCGCGGTCGCCCGATCCGCGCTCCTGGCAGGTCACGACGTGTCCATCCTCGACGAGGATCCGCTGTCGCACGAGCGCCTCGAGGTTGGGATGGAGTCCTCGTGGGAGGACTCCGGCGGGCGGTTCACGGTCGGCACCGCACTGGAGGTCGAGGCGCTGGAGGCGGCCGGGATCGGCGAGGCCGACGTGTTCATCGCCTCCACCAACGGTGACAACACGAACCTCGTCATCGCACAGCTCGCCCAGCGGCGCTTCGGCGTGGCCAAGGTGATCGTCCGTGTCCTCGACCCAGCGCGATCGGACTGGTATTCCCAGCAGGGGCTTCACACGATCTGCCCGACGAAGTCGGCGATCGCGGAGCTCGAGAACGTCCTCGGGGCCGCGACCTAGATGTACGTCCTCGTCGTCGGCGGCGGGAAGGTCGGCCTGAACCTGACCCGCGAGCTCATCGCCAAGGGCCACGAGGTGACGCTCATCGAGGGCGCCCGATCCCTCTATCTGCGCATCGAGCAGGAGCTCGAGCACGCCGTCCAGTACGGCGACGGCACCGAGCTGTGGGTCCTGGAGCGTGCCGGCATCCAGCGGGCCGATCTGGTCGTGGCCGTCACCGGCGACGACGAGGACAACATCCTCATCTGCCAGGTCGCGAAGGAGAAGTACCTCTGCGACCGCATCATCGCCCGCTGCAACAACCCGCGGAACCTCCAGCACTTCAAGCTGCTCGGGATCGTGCCGGCGGTCAGCGCGACCGACCTGATCCTGAACCTCATCGAGCACGAGGTGCCCGGCCACGGCCTCGTCCACCTGCTCGACCTGCCCGACGAGCAGCTGGAGATCATCGAGGTCGAGGTCGTCCAGGGCGCGCCCGCCGAGGGCCGCAAGGTGTCCGACCTCGGGCTGCCCGACGGCTCTCTCGTGATCTCCGTCCTGCCGCGCGGTGGCGGTGGGTTCGTCCCGAAGGCCGACACGGTCATCAACGTCGGCGACGAGGTCCTCATCGTGCTCGATCCTGGGCTCGAGGAGGACATCACCGCCCAGTTCGCGCCCAACGGCGCGGGCTGAGCCTCGGACGTCCGGCGCGCAAGGAGACGATCATGAGCGATGACGGGGCAGCGAACATCGGCGTCGTCGGACTGGCGGTCATGGGCGCCAACCTGGCGCGCAACCTCGCCGGCCGGGAGGGCAACACGGTCGCGATCTACAACCGGTCGCCCGTGCGGACCCGCAGGTTGGTCGACGAGCATCCCGAGGCGGGCTTCGTGGCCGGCGAGGACGTCGACGCGTTCACCGCGTCGCTGTCCAAGCCCCGCACCGCGATCATCATGGTCCAGGCCGGCGCCGGGACCGACGCGGTGATCGAGCAGCTCGCCGAGCGCTTCGACGAGGGGGACATCATCGTCGACGGCGGCAACGCGAACTTCCACGACACCATCCGCCGCGAGCAGGCGCTGCGCGAACGCGGGCTGAACTTCGTCGGCGCCGGCATCTCAGGCGGTGAGGAAGGCGCGCTGAACGGACCGTCGATCATGCCCGGCGGCTCGGCCGAGGCGTACGAGACCCTCGGTCCGATCCTCGAGTCGATCGCCGCTGTGGCGGAGGGTGAGGCGTGCGTCACCCACGTCGGGACCGACGGTGCAGGGCACTTCGTCAAGATGATCCACAACGGCATCGAGTACGCCGACATGCAGCTCATCGGCGAGTCCTACGACCTGCTCCGCCGCGTCGGTGGGCACGACACCGACGCGATCGCGGACATCTTCGCGGCGTGGAACGAGGGTGACCTCGAGTCGTACCTGATCGAGATCACCGCGGAGGTCCTGCGCCACCGTGACGGCGAGACCGGCCGGCCTCTCGTCGACGTGATCGTCGACGAGGCCGGCTCGAAGGGCACCGGCGTGTGGACGGTCCAGAACGCCGTCGGGCTCGGGATCCCGGTCGGCGGCATCGCCGAGGCCGTGTTCGCACGCGCGGTCTCCAGCAAGCCGCAGCAGCGCGACGCCGTGCGCGGCCTCGTCGAGCGGCGACCGGAGCCCACCGCGGCCGGCGACGGCTTCGAGGACGACGTGCGCGCCGCGTTGTACGCCTCCAAGGTGGTCGCCTACGCCCAGGGGTTCGACGCGATCATCGCCGGTGCCGAGGAGTACGACTGGGACATCCACCTCGGGAACATCGCCAAGATCTGGCGCGGCGGCTGCATCATCCGCGCCCGGTTCCTGAACCGGATCGTCGAGGCCTACGAGCGTGACACCCAGCCGGCGACGCTGCTGGAGGACCCGTACTTCGCGCAGGTGATCCGCGACGGCGAGGCGGCATGGCGACGGATCGTCGCGACCGCCGTGCAGTCCGGCGTCCCCGTGCCCGGCTTCTCGTCCGCGCTGGCCTACTACGACGCGCTGGCCTCCGAGCGCCTGCCCGCATCGTTGATCCAGGCGCAGCGCGACTTCTTCGGTGCGCACACGTACCGGCGCGTGGACAAGCCCGGCACCTTCCACACGAGGTGGTCCGACGACCGCGCGGAGGACCAGGTCGGCGAGTGAGCGGCCCGAGAACGAGAAAACCCCCGCACTAGCAGGGGTTTCCGATGGGACGGAGCTGCGGGGCAGGGACTCGAACCCCGAATAACTGTTCCAGAGACAGCCGTGTTGCCAATTACACCACCCCGCACTGAACGTCGGTGAGGATACCCGAGGCCGCGCCCAGCGGAGTCGTGCACCACAATGCTGGATGATGACGGCAACCTCGACCGACGCACTCGTCACCGAGCGCCTGATCCTCCGACGCCCGCGTGACGCGGATCTGGAGGCGTTCGCCCTGCTGTGCGCGGATCCCGAGGTCATGCGCTACATCGGCACCGGTCGCCCGCTCGACCACGGGACCTCGGAGCGGAGCTTCGCGATCATCCAGTCGCACTGGGAGCGCCACGGCAGCGGACTGCGCTCGGCCATCTCGCGCGACGACGGGGAGTACCTCGGCTTCGTCGGGCTCGCGGTCGTCCCCGGCCGCAGCGTGGCCGGCGGCGAGACGGAGATCGGCTGGCGCCTACGCCGCGCTGCCTGGGGCAAGGGCTACGCGACCGAGGGCGCCGTCGCCGTCCGCGACCAGGCCTTCGAGGCGCTCGGCATCACGACGCTCGTGTCGCTCATCCAGCCGGGCAACGCGGCGTCCGCGCGGGTCGCCGAGAAGCTCGGCATGAGTCCGGACGGCCACGGCCGGGGCGCGCACGGCGAGTCGGTCGTCGTGCACCGCGTCATCGCCTAGCGTTGCGGGCATGCCTCCGACATGGCCGGCGCTCGCCTACGACGACTGGAGCGCGACGTGCGACACGCTCCACGCACACACGCAGGTCCTCGGCAAGCTCTGCGTGGCCCTCGCCCCACCTGAGCCGCAGCTGCAGCACGCCGCGCTGCGACTGACCGCTCGGGGATGGGAGACGCTGCCTCTCCCGGCGCCTGACGGATCCGGCACGGTCGTCGCGGCGCTGGACCTGCACGCGCACGAGGCGGTGGCCGAGCACAGCGGCGGACGGTCGGCCCGGTTCGCGCTGGGGCCCGACCGGCCCGTGGGGGAGGTCACCCGCGAGCTGCTGGGCGCGCTGCGCGACATGGCGGGGTCGCTGCAGATCGCGACGAACCCGCAGGAGGTCCCGTGGACCGTCCCGCTCGACGAGGACGACGTGCACCGGACCTACGACCCCGCCCAGGTCGAGACGTACTTCGCTGCGGCGACGCAGGCCGCGCTCGTGCTCGCGGACTTCCGCGCGCCCTACCGCGGTCGCTCGACGCCCGTGAACGCCTGGTGGGGCTCGTTCGACCTGGCCGTCAGCCTGTTCTCCGGCGTGCCCGCCGACCCGCCGTCGGACGACTTCATCATGCGCAACGCGATGGACTCCCAGGAGGTCGCCGTCGGCTGGTGGCCGGGCGACGCCCGCTACGGCAAGGCGGCCTTCTACGCCTACGCCCATCCGGCTCCCGCCGGGTTCGAGCAGGCCACGCTGGCGCCGCCTGCCGCCCGCTGGGAGGGCGACCTGGGCGAGTACATCCTCGACTGGGCGGACGTCCGGACGGCCGCCGACCCGCGCGCCGATGCGGTCGAGTTCGCCCGGTCGGCGTTCCGCCACGCCTGCCTCGTCTGCGAGTGGGACGCGGCGCTCCTGGCCAGCGCGGAGGGCGATCCGCCTCCCGTGGTCTAGGGTCCCGCGGATGCGCGCAGCGATCATCACGGCGTTCGGGCAGCCGCCCGAGATCGCCGACTTCGACGAGCCGACCCCCGGTGATGGCACGGAGGTCGCCCAGGTCCTCGCGGCGGGGCTGAACCCGGTCGACATCCTCAAGGCGTCGGGGCACTTCTACGGCGGGAACCCGCCGCTCCCGAGCGTCGCGGGCACCGAGGGTGTCGCTCGCCTGGCCGACGGGCGCACGGTGTACTTCGACGCGCCCGTGCTGCCGTTCGGCTCCTTCGCGGAGCGCACGCTCCTCGATCCCGACCTCGCGTTCGCCGTGCCCGACGGCCTGGACCCCGCACTCGCGGTGGTGTTCGGCATCTCTGGCCTCGCGGGCTGGCTCGCGCTGGACTACCGGGCGCACCTGCAGCCGGGGGAGACCGTGCTCGTGCTGGGCGCCGGCGGCGTGGTGGGCCAGGTCGCGGTGCAGGCGGCCAAGCTGCTCGGCGCGGGCCGCGTCGTCGCCGCCGCACGCTCCCAGGAGCGGCTGGACCGCGCCGTCCAGCAGGGCGCCGACGCGACCGTCCAGATCGGCGACGTCGACGACCTCGCCGAGGCGTTCCGCGCGGCGGGCGGTGGCGGCGTCGACGTCGTCGTCGACCCCGTGTGGGGCGAGCCGGCGGTCGCCGCGCTCGCTGCGATGAACGTGCGCGGCCGCCTCGTGCAGCTCGGCCAGTCGGCTGGGGCCGAGGCGACGGTGCCCTCCGCGCTGATCCGCGGCAAGACCCTCGACGTCCTGGGCCACACGAACTTCGCCGTCCCGGTGGAGGACAAGCGTGCGGCCTACGAGACGATGGCGGAGCACGCCAACGCAGGCCGGCTGGAGGTCGAGGTCGAGCGCATCGCGCTGGATGGCGTGGCCGACGCATGGAAGCGCCAGACGAGCTCGCCGGGGGTGAAGCTCGTCGTCGAGCCGTAGGTGCCCGGGTCGGGGGAGCGTGTCTCATGGGTCGAGCTGTATCTCGACCTCGTGTTCGTGCTGGCGGCCGGCTGCACGGGGCGCTCTCGCCCCGGCAGTTCCTATGGGTCATCGCAGCGTGGGCGGTTGGATGCGCACTGCCGAGCATCGGGTCGTCGAAGCTCATGGAGGAGCGCGGACTCGGGGTCGGCAAGGCCGATGTGGCTCCAGAACCCGGGGCGAAGGCACTCGGCGGATGTCCGAGTGCCATGTGTGACGAACCTGGGCACCGTATGGGCGTGCGCCCACGACCGAGGACCGACGGGACGATCGAATCCGAGGTCGCGGTGCGGTCGCTGGCGCTCGACCGCACGCAGCGCAGCGTGCTGCAGCGCCTCGTGGTGGACCTCGAGCTCGGCGACTGGGCGGCCGACGGGTTCGAGCTCGACCCGGAGGATCCGGACGTGCAACTCGCCCGTAGGCGGCGGGTGGAGTGCGCGTTCTGGATCCTCGATGACCTGGGCTGGCACACGCACGACGCTCGGGATTCGTACGTCGTGCATGTCCGAGACGAGGGGGTGCTCGTCGGCGCGCTGCGCCAGTGGCGCGACTGGCAGATCCAGGCCATCGAGGACGTCCGGCGCGACCGGGAGGCGGGCGTCCCGGTCGTGCGGACGGCCCCGGAGCTCCTCCTGGCCGCCGAGCGCATGGCCGTCGTCGCCGACATGCTCCGCCGGCTCGCGGACGTGCGCTTCCACTCGGCCCGCGGCGCGTAGGCCCTAGCCGGCCTGCCGGTTCCAGTCGCGGTAGAGGGCCCAGTACGCGCCCTGCGCCGCCAGGAGCTCGTCGTGGGTGCCCTGCTCGACGATCCTGCCGTGCTCCAGGACGATGATGCGTCCGGCCTGGCGGATGGTCGACAGGCGGTGCGCGATGACGATCGCGGTGCGGTTGGCGAGCAGCCGCCGCAGGCCCGCCTCGATGCGATCCTCGGTCCGCAGGTCGACGTTGGACGTGGCCTCGTCGAAGATGAGCAGCCGGGGGTCGGACACGAGCGCGCGCGCGAACCCGATGAGCTGGCGCTGCCCGGCGCTGAGTGACACGCCGCGCTCGCCGACCTGCGTCTCGTAGCCCTCCGAGAGCGCCGAGATGAGCTCGTCCGCACCCACGGCACGTGCGGCGGACCTGACCTCCTCCAGGGTCGCGTCGGGCCGGCCGAACGCGATGTTCTCCCTGATCGTCCCGCTGAACAGGAAGCCCTCCTGCGGGACGACGCCGAGCTGCCGGCGCAGCGACGCCTGTGTGACGTCGCGCAGATCGTGCCCGTCGACCAGCACGGCGCCCTCGCTCGGGTCGTAGAACCGCGCGACGAGCTTGGCGAACGTCGACTTCCCCGCGCCGGTCGAGCCCACGAGCGCGACCGTCTGCCCGGGGGGCACGGACAGCGAGATGTCGCGCAGCGCGTAGGCGCCGTCGCCGTAGCGGAACGAGACGTCGCGGAACTCCAGCGCACCCCGCACCATCGGCAGCTCGGCCGCGTCCGGGTTGTCGACGAGGTCGGCCTCGACGGCGAGCAGCTCGAAGATCTTGTCGAGTGCGGCCATGCCGGACTGGTAGGTCGTGTAGACCTGCGACAGCTGCTGGATCGGGTCGAAGAAGCCGTTCAACGCGGCGACGAAGGCGACGAGCACGCCGATCGAGACCTCGCCCTGGATCGCCTGGTTGCCGCCGTACAGCACCACGGCGACCGTCGCGAGCGCGCCCATGAGCTCGACGGCGGGGAAGTACGCCGCGTTCAGGTTGACCGTCGTCATGTTCGCGTCGCGGTTGGCCTCGTTCAGGGAGGCGAACTCGGCCTTGTGCCGCGGTTCCTGGCCGAACGTCCGCACGACGCGGATCCCCGACAGCGTCTCCTGCAGATAGGCGGTGATCGCGCCGATCGTCTCGCGCGTGCGGCGGTACGCGTCGGCCGAGACGACGCGGAAGATGAACGACGCGAGGCCGACCACCGGGATGATCAGGAACGTCAGCAGGGCGAGCTGCACGTCGAGGAGCAGCAGGATCACGATCGTGCCGATGAGCGTGAGCGTCGAGGTGAACAGCGTCACCACCGAGTCGGTGACGAGCGAGTCGAGCGCCTGCACGTCGTTCGTCATGCGCGAGATGAGCACGCCGGTCTGGCGCGTCTCGAAGAAGCCGACGGGCATCGCCTGCAGGTGCCCGAAGATCCGCATCCGCAGGTCGCGCAGCGCCCGCTCGCCGACCCAGTTGACGAGGAACGTCTGCGCGTAGCTCGCACCCCAGTAGACGATCGCGCTGATGATGAACGCGACGACGACGAGGTCCAGCGTCGACAGGTCCTTCGCGATGATCCCGGAGTCGATCGCCGTCTTGGCCAGCGGGGCGGGGGCGAGCGACGCAGCGGTCGCCGCAGTCATCGCGATGACCGCGAGGATCGCGCGATTCCGATACGGCCGCAGCATCTCGAGCAGAGCGCGGACCTTGCGGCCGCGGCCCCCGCTCTCGCGGATCCGGCGGCGGATGTCCTGCGTGGCGGTCACAGCCCCGCCGCCTGGCGGTCGGTCGGGTTGCGCGTCAGGAAGACCTGGTCGGGCAGCCCCTTCTCGACGATCTCGCGGTACAGGGAGTCGGTCTCCAGCAGCTCGTCGTGCGTGCCCTTGGCGACGAGCCGGCCGTCCTCGAGCACCGCGATCTCGTCCGCCAGGGCGATGGTCGACAGCCGGTGGGCGATGATGAACGTCGTGCGCCCGGCCATCGCCTCGCGCAGCGCCTCCTTGATGTGCTGCTCCGTGGACGCATCGACGGAGGACGTCGCGTCGTCCAGCACGAGGATCCGTGGATCGGCGACGAGCGCACGGGCGATCGCGACCCGCTGGCGCTGGCCGCCGCTGAGCGTGAGGCCGCGCTCGCCGATGCGCGTCGCGTAGCCGTCGGGCAGCCGCTCGATGAACTCGTGCGCCTGGGCCCGGCGGGCCGCGACCTCGACCTCCTCGTCGGTCGCGCCGGGGCGCGCGTAGGCGATGTTGTCCCTGACGCTCGCGGAGAACAGGAAGGGGTTGTCGTCGACGATGGCGATCTGCCCGCGCAGCGAGCGCAGGTCGATGTCGCGGACGTCGGCGCCGTCGATGCGGATCGTGCCCTCCGTCGGGTCGTACAGGCGCGCGAGGAGCGCGACGAGCGACGTCTTGCCCGACCCTGTGCCGCCGACGAGCGCCAGGGTCGTGCCGGCCGCGACGTGCAGCGTGACGTCGTGCAGCGCCTCCGCGGTCGCGTCCTCGTAGCGCAGGCTGACGTGGTCCAGGCGCACGTCGCCCGCGCCGGCCGGCAGGGGCGGGGCATCGGCCGGCGCGACGAGCTCGGCCTCGCGATCGAGGATCTGGAACAGCCGGGCGCCGGACGCCGTCGCGCGCTGGGCGAGACCGAGCGAGATGCCCAGCGAGCGCATCGGGCCCAGGAGCGCGAGGAGGTAGGTGTAGAAGGCGGTGAAGTCGCCCAGCGACGTGTCCCCGTTGATGACCGCGCGCCCGCCGACGATGAGCAGCAGCGCGAGGCCGATCTGGGGGAGGAAGCCGATGAGCGGGTTGTAGAACGCGGCGATGCGCGTCGACACCATCTGCTGCGTGAACACGCGGCTCGCCGACCGCTCGAAGTTCTCGTACCGGCGGTTCTCCTGGGCGAAGGACTTCACGACGCGGACACCGCCGATGTCCTCCTCGGCGTTCGCCGTCAGCTCCGCGATGCGCTGCTGCACCTCCTGCAGCGCTGGTCGTGAGCGCTGCCCGTAGCGGGCCGACACCCAGACGACGAACGGGACGGGGCTCAACGCGATGATGGCGAGGACCGGGTCGATCACGACCATCGCGACCGCGGTGAAGGAGATGGTGAGCGCCGCCTGCAGGATCCAGACGAGGCCGTAGCCGAGGAAGAAGCGCACGGACTGCAGGTCGACCGTCGCACGCGACATGAGCTGACCGGTCTGCTGGCGGTCGAAGAACCCGAGCTCCAGCGACTGCAGGTGGTCGTAGAGCGTCTGACGCAGCAGCAACTCGACGCTGAGCGAGACCCGTCCGGCGACGAGTCGCCGTGCGACGCTGAGGACCCAGCGTGCGACGCCGGCGACGGCGATGAGCAGACCGAGCGTGCGCAGCCTGCTGCTGTCCCCGCCCTGGATCGCGTCGACCGCCATGCCGGTCAGGGCAGGGATCGCAACGGTCCCTCCGGTCGCCGCCCCGGCCAGCACGAGCGACCAGATGACGCCGCTCCGGAAGGGCCGCAGGAACCCGAGCAGCCGCCAGAACGTGTGCACCCTCGGAGTCTAGGAAGGGCGCAGCAGGCCCAGCAGGCGATACGCCGTCGACGCCTCGAGGTGGCGCACGCGCGCGCGCCGGCGGGACCCGACCGCCACGGCGACGTCCGCGAGGTTCCTGCGGCGCTGCAGCGGCGTCTGGCGCGTCCCGTGCTCCTGGAGGCGCCGCGTGCCGGCGACGAGCGTCGATCGCGCGATGTGGCGCGAGCGCAGGACGATGCGCCCGTCGTCCAGTCGCCACCCGGCGGCGCGGTGGCGCCGCTCGCCCAGCCCGGCGGCGAGGAGGAGCACGACCGGGATGGCAAGCCAGGCGCCGGGCAGGAGGATCGCCACGGCGATCGCCACGACCGCCGCGAGGAGAGACGGACCGGCCAGGTAGGAGCGAAGCGCGCGTCGAGGCGCCGGCTCCAGTGGCTCGAGCGAGCCGGCGAGGGCGGGCACGAGGCGGTCGATCACGGCGGCAGCATCGCGGCGGCGGACGAGCGGGAACAGCGTCTGCGTGACGGCGCCCTGCCCGGCGTAGCCGGCTGTCTCGACCCGCAGCGTGGCGAGCCCGAACGGCTCGCGCAGGAGCCCCTCGACGACGCGCACGCCCTGCACCCGGCTCAGGGGGAGCGTGGCCGCGCGTCGCGCGAAGAGCCCGCTGCGCGTGCGCAGGCGGTCGCCGTCGCGGACGACCTCGAACCCGGCGAACGTCACGACGGCACCCGCGATCGACAGCAGCCACGCCAGCGCGACCACCCCGCCTGCGACGAGGAGCCACTGGCCGGCCGTGTCGGGGAGCCCGTCGAAGGTCTGGCTGGACACGTTGCCCAGCGCGTCCTGTCCAGCGGCGGCGATGCCGCCCGCAATGGGGAGGAGCACCCCGAGCTGGGGCGCGGTGAGTGCCGCGACCAACAGCGATCCGGGGGTGAGCCGCAGCTGCGCGTCGGGGGTCGGGGCGGCCTCGGCGGCGTGGCCGAGGGCACGCCGCAGTGTCTCGGCGTCACGGCGCGTGACGGCGCGCAGCGCGATCTCCGCGTGGCGGCCGCCGCCCGGCGTCTGCACGCGAAGCTCGAGCACGCCGAACAGGCGCTGCAGCGGGCCCTGGGTCGTGTCCAGCGAGGAGATCCGCTCGCGTGGGATCACCTTCTCGTCGCGCGAGAGCAGGCCCGAGCGCAGGTGCAGCGCGTTGGCGTCCAGCGACCAGGAGGTCGTCCACCAGCGCACGAGGCCGGTGACGATCACGAGGACGAGGCCCAGGACGCCGTAGATCAGCCCCCGGGAGCTGCCCGCGCCCGCGCCCGCGCCGACGACGATGGCGATGACGAGCGGGATCGCCATCTCGCGCAGGCTGCGCAGCGCCTCGATGAGGATGCCGGCGGGATGCATGCGCCGCGGCGCGCGCAGGGGCTCGGGGACCGCGGCGGCCGGGCCGTCGACCACTACAGGACCTCAGGCTCGAGGGCGAGGTCGGCGATCCGGTCGCGGATCGCCGCGGCGTCGGCCTCGCGCAGCGCCGGGATCTCGATGGCACCGGCGGCGGTGTGGAAGCTCACGGCGGCGAGGCCGAAGAAGCGCGAGGGCGGTGTCCGGTGCGTGTCGACGTGCTGTACGCGGGCCATGGGGACGAGCGTGCGGGTCTCGATGAGGATCCCGTGGCGCAGGTCGATCTCGTCCTCGCGCACCTCGAAGCGGAAGCGGGCGAGGCGCAGTCGCGGCACGACCGCCGCGGTGGCCACGACGACCAGGACCGCGACGACCGAGACGATCACGCCGATCGCCCCGCCCACGAGGAGCATCGCGATCGCGATCACCACCGCCGCAAAGGGGACGGTCGCCAGCAGCACCTCGACCAGGAACAGGCCCAGGGCCTCCGGTGCGAGCGGTCGCGTCGGCTCGGGCGTGGGGCGTTCGGACACGCCCTCCAGTGTGACGCCGGCGTGCTAGCGCTTCGTACGGACGTTCGTCCGGAACACCTTGTCCCAGTACGGCGCGCTGATGCCGAAGCCGCGCGTGTCGTCCTGGAAGTGATGGCGCATGTGCAGCTCGCGCAGGCGCTTGCCGATCGGGTTGGCCGGCACGTAGTGGTGCAGCAGGTAGTGAAGCTCGTCATAGATGACGTAGCCCGTGAGGAAGCCCGCGAGCACCGGCATCCACAGGTCGTAGCCGAACACCCAGCGGTAGGCCAGTGCGACCACGATCGCCAGCGGGATCGACGCCAACGGCGGCATGACGAGGCGCAACGGATCGTTGGGATGCTCGTGATGTACGCCGTGGATGAGGAAGTGCAGCTTCGCGCCCCAGCCCTCCTCGGGCTCGAAGTGGAACACGACGCGGTGGATCCAGTACTCCGCGAGCGTCCACATGACGTAGCCGGCGGCGAACAGGCCGATCGCGCCGAGCAGCGACGTGCGCCCGAGCCCCAGCACGACGAGCAGCGTGATGGCCGGCGCGTAGATCACCACGGGGACGAGGTGATGGACGCGCGTCAGCTTGTCGAGCGTCGCGATGGGCAGCAGCGGCGGTGATGCCCGGAGGTGGTCGCTCCTGCTGCTGCTCGGCGTGTCGCTCATCGTGCGCGGCTCCTCATGTGTGCAGCATCCCAGACCGTGCAAACATCGCATTAGGGTACCCGAACCCATGGCGGGATCTGACGGGATCGGGTAGACCTCTACCGCATGGCCTCGCCGACTCGCAACCCGGCACGCGAGCGCGTCCACGGACCGTCGGGAGACGGCGAGAAGATATGCCACATCGTCACCGATGAGGATCCGGACAGGGCCTTGTGCGGCAAGGATGTGACGGGCTGGCCGTGGAACCCGCCGTGGCCGTACTGCGTGGTCTGCCTGGACCTGGCGGGGTACGAGATCTGACTTTGCCGGACGCTACGCGAGCGCCGGCCGGCGCGGCGCGGCGAGGCCGTCCCGCCGGGCGACGACCGCGAGCCACGCGAGGCCCCCGATGATCATCGCGATGCTCCACAGCTGCGCGGCGGTGAGCCCGGCGAACGAGTCGGCGTTGCGGCGGATGAACTCGACGAGGAACCGCTCCAGGCCGCCGAGCACGAGGTACAGCGCGAAGATGACCCCGGGACGCACGCGGTCGCGCAGGTGCCAGAGCCCGAGCGCGACGATGCCCATCGCGAACGTCTCGTAGATCGGGGTGGGGTGGACCTCGGTCGTCGTCGGGACGGTGCCGTCCGGATACGCCATCGCCCAGGGCAGGCCCGACGCGCTGCCGTAGTCGCCGTCGCCGGAGACCTGGCAGCCGATGCGGCCGATCGCGTACCCGAGCGGGATGCAGATCCCGGCGATGTCGGCCAGGTAGAGGTTGCGGAAGCCGCGCCACTGGGCCCAGACGAGCATGAACACGACGCCGCCGATGAGCCCGCCGTACCAGACGAGGCCCGACCCGCTGACGAGGCCGGAGAACGTGAAGTCCGCCCCGTGCTGGATGACGTAGTAGAGCTTGGCCCCGATGAGTCCGCCGGCGACGGCGACGAGCACCATCTCGTACGCCCACTCCTCCGGGCGCTCGAGCTCCTTCAGTCGCCGCGCGGCCACCGCGCCCCACGCGATGAAGTTGAGGGCGAAGAAGATCCCGAAGGTCTTCAGCGAGATGCCGAGGACGTTGATGTCGGGCTGCACGGCAGGAACCCTAGCCGCAGGCTGACCAGTTGTAAGGTGCCGGAGCGATGGGCGTCAACACGTTCGCTGGAGGGACGCTGGATCGGGTCGGCGAGCACCGCTCGGACGCCGATTGGGTGGGCGCGCGTCTGGCCGATCCCGCCGCACGGGCTGTGGCCGTCGGCCGTGCCGGTGTGCTCGTCGCGGAGGGCGAACGGCCGAGCGCCGCGCTCCTGCCGGTCGTCGCGAACGGGACGCCGACGCTGCTCGGCATCGACGACGGCATGCCGCTGTTCGCGGTCGACATCGACAGCGTCGAGCCGCCCGCGGGCACGCGGGTCGCCGGGCTGCGCGAGACATCCGCCTCCCTTCCCGCCGCCGACGCCGCGCTGCTCGCCTACGCGAGCGCGCTCATGGAGTGGCAGCGGCGCTCGACGTTCTGCGGCACCTGCGGCGCGCCCAACAGCCTCGAGGAGGCCGGCCACCTCCTGCGCTGCACGCGCGAGGGCACGCAGCATCACCCCCGCACCGACCCGGTGATCATCGTGCTCGTCACCGATGGCGCCGACCGCGCGCTCATGGGCCGGCAGGCGATCTGGCCGGCCAAGCGCTGGTCCTGCCTGGCGGGCTTCGTCGAGCCGGGCGAGTCGCTCGAGGAGGCGGTCGCGCGGGAGGTCGACGAGGAGGCCGGCGTGGCGGTCTCGAAGGTCACCTACGTGTCCAGCCAGCCATGGCCGTTCCCCGCGAACCTCATGCTGGGGTTCCACGCGACCTGGTCCGGCGGCGAGCCGACGACGCGCGACGCGGAGCTGGAGGCCGTCCGGTGGTTCTCGCGTGAGGAGATCGTGACGGCGCACGGCGCGCCGGACATCCCGTGGACCCCCGAGCAGCGCGAGCCGCCCGCCGGCATCGACTTCTGGTTGCCGCCGCGCGAGGCGATCGCGCGCCAGCTCGTCGCGGCCTGGGTCGAGGAGTGACCGTGCTCGCGTCGGCGGACGCGCTGCCTGCAGGCGCGCGCCTGCTCGACGTGCGCTGGGAGCTCGGCGGTCCGCACGGGCGAGAGGCGTATCTGGCGGGACATCTCCCCGGGGCGGTGTTCGTCGACCTCGATGTGGAGCTCGCGTCGCATGGGCCGCCGGAGGAGGGCCGCCATCCGCTGCCCGGGCTCCGTGAGCTGCAGGCGGCGGCGCGCAGCTGGGGGCTGAACGACGGCGATCGTGTCGTCGTCTACGACGGCGGCTCGGGTCTCGCCGCCGCACGCGCATGGTGGACGCTGCGCTGGGGCGGGGTGGAGGACGTGCGGATCCTCGACGGCGGGCTGCCCGCCTGGCAGGGCGAGATGGAGACCGGCGAGGTGGCGCCCGCGCCCGGCGACATCGTGCTGAGCGGCGCCGGCATGCCGGCGCTCGGCGCCGATGAGGCTGCCGCCCTCGCGCACGACGGCGTGCTGCTCGACGCTCGCGCGCCCGCGCGCTTCCGCGGCGACGTCGAGCCGTGGGACCGGGTCGCGGGGCACATCCCGGGCGCGCGCAACGCGCCCGCGGCCGACAACCTCGGTCCCGACGGCCGGTATCTCCCGGCGGAGGAGCTACGGGCGCGCTACGAGGCGCTCGGTGTGCGCGATGGCATCGAGGTCGGCGCGTACTGCGGCTCGGGGATCTCGGCTGTACAGGACATCGTCGCGCTGCAGCTGGCCGGCTACGACGCCGCGCTGTACCCGGGCTCGTGGTCGGCGTGGTCCTCGGACCCCGACCGCCCCGTCGCGACGGGCGACTGAGCCGCGCGGTCAGCCGCGCGCATGGACGCGCGGCCGGCGGTCCGCCCACGGCAGCGCCTGCTCGAGGCGGCTCGCCAGCCGGAGGAGCACGTCCTCGCGACCGTAGGGCGCGACGAGCTGCACGCCGATCGGCACGCCCTCGGCGCTCTGCGCCAGCGGCAGGCTGATCGCGGGCTGCCCTCCGATGTTGAACGGGGCGGTGAACGGGCCGATCTCGAGGATCGACGCCGCCCAGGTCCGTGGCGTGTGGGCCGGGTCGTCGTAGCGCAGCGTGCCGTGCGGCGGCGCGATCTGGGCGAGGGTCGGGGTGATGAGCACGTCGTGGCCGGTGAAGAAGGCGGCCGCGGCCCGCTGCACGCGGTTGAAGGCGTCGAAGGCGGCGGCGATGTCGAGTGCCGTGACGCGCGGGGCGTCCTCCCAGATCGAGAGCGAGACCGCCGCGAGGTTCTCGTGCGACGGCGTCGTGGGTGCGATCGCGAGCAGTCTCGCGAAGGCCAGCACCGTGATCCGGTCGTAGAC
Source organism: uncultured Solirubrobacterales bacterium (assembly GCA_963837655.1). Lineage (GTDB taxonomy): Bacteria > Actinomycetota > Thermoleophilia > Solirubrobacterales > Solirubrobacteraceae > CAVVSD01. The sequence goes on along the minus strand of CAWIOK010000001.1, from coordinate 483,803 downwards.
GTCGAGGACATCGCCGGCGTCGATGGCGGGGGCATCGGTGGTCACGTCGTGGCCCATGTCCGCGAGCACGCGGGCGACCTCCTCGGCGGCTGCCGCACACTCCGGGTCGACGGCGACGCCGGACCAAGCCGCTGTGGCGAGCCCGACCCGGAGCGGGCCAGGGTCCTCGCCGACCTCGGCCGCGTAGAGACCGCTCGGCGTGGGCGCGGCGTACTTCTCGCCGGAGGCCGGACCCTGCACTGCGTCCAGCAGGACGGCGGCGTCGCGGACGCTGCGGGTGAGCCCGAACTCGTAGCCGAGTCCGTAGATGGCCTCGCTCACATACGGCCCGTTCGGCGTGCGCCCGCGACTCGGCTTCAACCCGACCAGCCCGCAGCAGCAGGCGGGGATCCGGATGGAGCCCGCGCCGTCGTTGCCGTGCGCGAGCGGCACGGCGCGGGCGGCCACGAGCGCGGCGGATCCTCCGCTGGACCCGCCGGTCCCACGCTCGGGGTCCCACGGGTTGCGTGTGATGCCGTGCAGCGCGGACTCCGTGGCGAAGCTGATCGCGAGCTCGGGAACGTTCGTGGTGCCCAGCGCCGCGAGCCCGGCCGTCCGGAAGCGGCCCATGATGAGGTTGTCGCGCGGCGCCACGGTGCCGTCGAACAGCCTGGAGCCCAGGGAGAACGGCACGCCCTCCGCGACCGGCCCGACGTCCTTGATGAGGAAGGGGACCCCGGCGAGCGGGCCGTCCGCCGCATGCGCGAGCGGCTCGTCGAACAGCGGGAACGCGAGCGCGTTGACGTCGCCTTCGACCGACTCGATGGCCCGGCGTGCGGTGTCGGCCACCTCGGCCTCGCCCACGTCGCCCCGGCGGATGAGCTCGGCAAGGGCGACCGCGTCCAGCTCGGTGTACTCCTGCAGGGTCACCGCCGCGGCCCCATGTCCAGCGTCGCCAGCGCCGCCGCGAGGATCTTGTCCTCGCCCGGCAGCGTCGCGCTCTCGAGGTTCTTCGCGTAGGGCATCGGCACCTCGGCCATCCCCACGCGCTCGACCGGCGCGTCGAGATCGTCGAAGCACGCGTGCTGCACGCGCGCGGCGATCTCCGCAGTCACGCCGTAGGACGGCCAGCCCTCCTCGACGCACAGCACGCGGTTCGTGTGCGCCACGGACGCGGCGATCGTCTCGACGTCCAGCGGTCGCAGTGAGCGCAGGTCGACGACCTCGGCCTCGACGTCGTGCTCCTCGGACAGCTTCTCGGCGACGGCCAGCGCGCGCACGGTCGCGTAGGAGTGGGCGACGATCGTCAGGTCTGAGCCCTCGCGCGCGACGTCCGCGCGACCGATCGGGGTCGTGAAGTCGGGGTCGAGCGGGACCGCGCCCTTCTCCTTGTAGATCGGGAGGTTCTCGATGACCAGCACGGGGTCCTCGTCGCGGATCGCCGCCTTCAGGAGCCCCTTCGCATCCCGCGGCGTGGCCGGCGCGACCACCTTGAGCCCCGGGACGTGGGCGAACCAGCCCTCGAAGCTCTGGGAGTGCTGCGCGGTCAGCTGGTTGCCGGCGCCGTTGGGCGTGCGGATGACAAGCGGGCACCCTGCCTCGCCCCCGAACATGTAGCGGACCTTGGCGGCGTGGTTGACGACCTGGTCCATCGCGATGAGGATGAAGTTCAGGGTCATGATCTCGACGACCGGGCGCTGCCCGGCCATCGCGGCGCCCACGGCGGCGCCAACGAAGCCCTCCTCGGAGATGGGCGTGTCGCGGATGCGGTCCTCGCCGAACTCGTCGAGCAGCCCCGCGGTCACCTTATAGGAGCCTTCGAAGACGCCGACCTCCTCGCCCATGAGGAAGACGCGCTCGTCGCGCTGCAGCTCCTCCTTGAGTGCGAGGCGCAGCGCCTCGCGGTAGGTCATGGTCTCCGTGTCATCGCTCAAGGCGCGAGCCCTCGATCGAAGACCAGGCTCGTCTCGCCGAACGGGCTGCCCGGCCGCATCCGGGCGAACTGCTCCTGGAAGCCCGGATCGCCGTAGACGTGCTCGGCGAGCGAGCTGACATCCGGCGGCTCGCTGTCCTCGGCGAACGCGACGGCGTCCTGCACCTGCTCCTTGGCCCGGGCGCGGATCTGCTCCAGCCCATCGTCGTCCAGCAGGCCGCGCTCGACGAGCTTGCGGCCCAGCAGCTCGATCGGGTCGTCGTCGGCGCGGTGCTCGGCGATCTCGTCCTTCGTGCGGTACGCGAGGCCGGCGTCTGCGACCGAGTGCCCGCGGTAGCGATACGTCATGAGCTCGAGGACCGCCGGCTCACGGTCGCGCCGCGCGTTGGCCAGCAGCTCCTCCGATGCCTCGATCACCGCCTCGAGGTCGTTGCCGTCGACGCGCTCGCCGCGCATCCGGTAGGACGCGGCGCGCTTGTAGAGCTCCGGCTCGGCCGAGGCGCGCTCGACGCTCGTCCCCATGCCGTAGACGTTGTTCATCACGAGGTAGACGATCGGCAGCCGCCAGACGCCTGCCAGGTTCAGCGACTCGTGCCAGGCGCCGATGTTCGTCGCGCCGTCGCCCAGCTCGCACAGCACCGCCTGCTCGGCGTCGCCGCGCGCGATGGAGAGCGCGACGCCGGTCGCGACGGGCAGCTGCCCCCCGACGATTCCCCAGCCACCGAGGAAGTTGCGGCCGACGTCGAGGAGGTGCATCGAGCCGCCGCGCCCGTGCGCGCAGCCGTCGACGCGCCCGAACAGCTCGGCCATGACGGCGCGCGCGCTGACGCCGCGCGCCAGCGCGATGCCGTGGTCGCGATAGGAGGCGAGCAGGTAGTCGTCGTCCTGCATCGCCGCGACCGCACCGACCGTCGCGGCCTCTTGGCCGGTGGCGAGGTGGCAGTAGCCGCCGATGCGGGCCTTCTTGTACTGGCGCTCGGCCTCGGGTTCGAACTCCCGGAGGAGCAGCATGAGGTCGAGCAGCTCGAGGAGGTCGTGATCTGGCACCTCTCGGACCTACCCGGCCGTCAACCTCTCCGCACGTCGTGCACGAAGCGGACCGCCGGCGCGTCGCGCTGCGCGTGCTCGTAGAGGACCTCACCGGCGGCGCAGCTGCGGCGCTCGCCCTTCTTGGCGGAGGTGCCCGACCGGCGGATGTGCTTCTCTTGTCGAGGTTGGGCCGGGCGGCCCGCCCGCCGCCCGGCCTACCTCGTCGCCTGGCTACTCAACGAGCGCCGACCGTGAGGTCGCGCATCGCGGCCAGGGCGAGCTTGTCGAGCTTCCCGTTGTCCGTCTTCGGGAGGTCGTCGTGGATGACGACCTTGCCGGGGACCATGAAGTCCTCCAGCCGCTCGGCGCAGTGGCGGCGCAGGATCTTCGGATCGAGATCCACCCCCTCCTCTGCGGAGACATGGGCGACGATGGCCTGGCCGAGAAGCTCGTCCTCCACACCTACGACGGCGGCCTCGCGGACGCCTTCGTAGAGGTAGAGCACCTCCTCGACCTCCTTGGGGGCCACCTTCTCGCCGCGCGACTTGATGATGTCGTCGCTGCGGCCCACGAAGTAGAGGAACCCCTCCTCGTCCTGCCGGAACAGGTCGCCGGAGCGGAGCACGCGGTCGCCGGGCCAGTGACCCGGCTTGAGCTTCTTCGCCGTCGAATCCGCGTCGTTCCAGTAGCCCTGCATGACGTGGTCGCCGCGGATGATCAGCTCGCCGACCTCCCCGGTCGGGACCTGCTCGCCGTGCTCGTCCTCGATCCACACCTCGGTGCCGGGGATCGCGACCCCGACCGAGCCGGGGCGCAGGTCGAGCTGCTCCGGCGGCAGGTAGCAGACGCGCTTGCACTCCGTCTGCCCGTACATCGAGAACAGCACCGCGTGCTTGAACACCTTGCGCACGGCCGCCACACGCGCGACCGAGAGCGCCGCGCCGGCGTTCGTGAGCAGCCGCAGGTGCGGCAGGTCGCGCTCGGCGAGGCCGTCGAGGTTGATGAGCACCTGCCACACCGTCGGGACGCCGGGGAGCACGGTGATCTCCTCGTCGACGATCGCCTGGATCACCCGGCCCGGGAACGTCACCCCGCGCTCGAGCACGATCGTGGCGCCCACCCGCATGGCCATGATCAGGTGGTAGAGCCCGTACGTGTGCGACAAAGGCAGGACGCACAGGATGCGGTCCTCGCCGTGCAGGCCCAGGTACTCGATGATCGAGTCCGAGACGAAGCCCATGTTGCGGTGCAGGAACGCGACGCCCTTCGGCACGCCCGTCGAGCCCGACGTGTAGATGATCGAGGCGAGGTCGACGTCCATCGTCGCCGGATATGCGTCGGCCGGATCCGGCGCGGTCTCGACGAGCTCCTCGAGCGAGGGCGTGTCGCCGATCCGCGCTCCGACGCCCACGATGTGCAGGAGCTCCGGCGCCCGGATGGCCGCGCTCTCCACGAGGTGCGCGTTGCGCGCGTCGCAGACCGCGACCTTCGAGCCCGAGTGCTCGAGCAGGTAGGCGAGCTTCTCCTCCTTGGCGGTCGCGTTCAGCGGCGTGAACGCCGCGCCGGCGCGCAGCGTGCCGTAGATCGCGATCGCCGACTCCACGCCGTTGGCGAGCACGACGGCGACGCGATCCCCGCGTCGCACGCCGAGCTGCCGCAAGCCTGCCGCGAACCCGTCGACCGCTCGGTCGAGCTCGGCGTACGTGAGCCGCCGATCCCCGTGGACCACGGCCGTGCGATCGGCGCTGCGCGCCGCGCTGGCGCGCAAGTCGTCGGAGAGGGTCCGCGTGTTCATGACTAGGCCTTCTTGCCCTCGATGTAGGCCGCGAGGGCGCCGATGGAGCCGAAGTTCTCCTCGGTGATCTCGACGTCCTGGACGCTGATCCCGTAACGCTCCTGCACTTCCTCGACGAGCTCCACGAAGCTCAGGGAGTCCATGACGCCCAGGGCCATGAGGTTGTCCGTGTCGGACACCTCCATCCCGGGGTGCATGTAGAGGAAGTTCTCCTCGATGTACGCCCGGATCTCCGCCTTCACTCCGGTGCCAGCCGTCTGCTCGACGTTCGACATGCCTTACACACGCTCCAGTGCCTGATCGATTCCTTGGTTGATGAAGACCTGCGGCTCGCCCTCTTCGGGCGGGAAGACATCGGCGTGCGGGCCGCAGAACCGCTCATGCCACACCTGCGTGGACAGAACTCCGACGAGGGCCATGCCCTCGCGGTATCCGGTCGCCCGTCCCGCGCGGCACCGCCGCACGAGTCCGGCGACCTTGCTGGGGTCGAACAGCCCCGTGGCCTCGAGCATCCCCGGGGAGAGAAGCTCGGCGACCCACTCGGGCGGGTTGCCCTCGAAGAAGGGGGCCGCCTGCGGGGCTCGGTAGGGCTGCTTGACGCGCCCGGCGATGCCGTCCGGCAGCACCGTGCGGGCGAGGTCGCGCACCGCGATCTTGTCGTGGGTGCCCTGAAGCTTGCCGTCGGGTCCCAGGCGCACGGAGTGCTCGAACACCCGATGGTCCAGGAACGGGTAGCGCGCCTCGACGCCGTGGCCCATCGCCACGCGGTCGGACTGCGGACCGAGCAGGTAGGGGCTCAGGAGCGTCGTCACCTCGAGGAACGCCGCCTTCTCCAGCGGGCTCCACGACGCGAACTCCGGCGGGAGCGACGCCCGCAGCTGCCCGAGGCGATCCTCCGCCGCGGTGAGCTGGGTGACGTCCTCGGCGTAGAACGCCTTGACGCCGGCCGTCGCCGCCACGCGCGTCTGGTGCGAGAACAGCGGGTCGTCGGCCGGGCCGGCCTCGAGGAAGAACTTCGCCCATGCGGGACCGCGGGCCGCGCCCTGTGCCTCGAAGTACGGGTAGAGCTCGGAGAAGACCTGGACCGCGGACTCGGGGTCTGCCAGGGCGGCGTGGCGCGCGACCACCTCCTTGAAGAGGTCGTAGCCCCAGTACAGCTCGTCGGCGCCCTCGCCCGTCGCCACCACCGTGATGCCCTGCTCGCGCGTCGCCTTGGCGAGCAGGAACAGCGGCACCGGCGCAGTGCGGATCAGCGGGGTCTCGGCGTGCCAGACGACGTCGGGGAACGCGCCGGCGATCTCCTCCGGCCCCACATCGACGACGTGGTGGTCGGTGCCGAGCTTCTCGGCGACCTCGTACTGGTGCGCACGCTCGTCGTAGTGCGGGTCCTTGAACGCGACCGAGAACGTGCGCAGCTGGTGGTCGGAGGCCTCCTTGGCCAGCGCCGTCGTGAGGCTGGAGTCCAGCCCGCCCGACAGGTACGTGCCGACGGGGACGTCCGCGCGCAGGCGCAGCTCGACGCTGGAGCGCATGATCGGCTCGAGATCGCCGGCCGCCTCGGTGCGCGGCGAGTAGTCCGGCTTCCACCAGGTCCGCTGCGCCACGATCTTGCCGGCCTCCCAGACCAGCACCTGGCCCGGCGGGAGCATCTGCACGCCTCGGAACGCCGTGCGCGGCGCGCGTGGCGCCCATGTCGTGAAGACGTCGTCGATGCCGCCGAGATCCGGCGTCGCGGCGACCTCGCCCGACGCGAACAGGGCCTTGGCCTCCGAGCCGAAGACGAGCGTGCCGTCGTCGAGGAGCGACCAGTGCAGCGGGTGGATGCCGAAGCGGTCGCGGACCAGCGTCAGCCGGCGCGGGCCCGGCTCCCACCATGCGAACGCGAACTGGCCGTTCAGCCGGTGGAGCGCCGCAAGGCCGTCGCGCTCCAGCAGGCGGAGCACGACCTCGGTGTCGCTCGTGGTCTGGAGGTTGATCCCGTCACGTGCGAGCTCGGCCCGCAGCTCGGGGTGGTTGAAGACCTCGCCGTTGTAGACGATGAGCGTCCCGCCGGCGTCGGACTGCATCGGCTGCCAGCCGTTCTGGATGTCGAAGATGGCGAGACGGGTCGATACGAATCCGGCGCTCTGACCGAGCGCCAGCCCGAACCCGTCGGGCCCGCGGTGGCGGATCGCCCGCGCCATCCTGCGCAGGGCGATCTCCTCCACCGGCCGCGCGCCATCCGGGCGCACGATGCCGGCGATGCCGCACATCTCAGCCGGCCTCGCCCGGCTCGATCGTGATGGCGTACGCGTGGAGGTAGGCCGTGGCGTCGCGGACCCGCTGGATCTGCGCGTACGCGGCCTCGACGCCCTCGGCGTCGATGTCCGTCAGCGGAGCGAGCTCGGCGGCGGGCACGTCGTGCTTCTCGCCCCAGACGAGCAGGTCCATCCGGTCGTACGGGTGACCGAAGTAGAACTCCTCCTGCGTCTGCGGGATGGAGAACGTCTCGGTGGTCGGCTGGCGGCTGGCGATCGGGTCGGGCAGCCCGAGGTGACGCGCCATCGCGTACACCTGGGACTTGTAGAGGCCGGCGATCGGCTTGATGTCCGCGAGGCCGTCGCCGCCCTTCACGAAGAAGCCCTGGTCGAACTCGAGCAGGTTCGGCGTGCCGATGACCGCGTAGTGCAGCTTGTCGGCGTACGAGTACTCCATGAGCTTGCGCACGCGCTGCTTCATGTTCGTCGCCGCGATGATCAGGCGGTAGGCCTCCGACGGGAAGCGGTGGGTCTCCTGCGTGCCGTCCGGCTTCTCGACGACGAGCGAGAAGACGACGATGCCGCCGGTCGGCGCCGAGCGCACGATCTTGTGCTTCCAATCGGGCTGGTACTCCGGCACGACCATCTGGATCGCCTCGTCGCGCCAGCGGTAGCAGCCCATCCCCTCGAGGGCGGCGGAGATGTTCTCCTCCGCGGTGGGGGCGCCGAGGTGGTTCGCGAGCATGAGCCCCAGGTCCGAGGACTCGTTGCCCGGGATGTCACGCTCCGGCAGGCGCAGGAGCTGCACGCGCTTCGGGCCGACGGCACGCACGGCCAGGGCGGCCGAGACGCTCGAGTCGATGCCGCCGGACGTCGCGACGACGACGCCACGCCGTCCGAGCGTGCGAAGAGCCTCGCGAATCTGCTCGGCGATGCTGTCTGCGGCGGCCTCGAGGTCGATAGCCAGGGGGTCGGCGCCATCGAGGATGGCGCGCGGATTGGTGCTCGCGCTCACTGAGTTCTCCATGGGGGCGGGTCCGTCCGCACCGGGTGTCCCTACCCGGGTGGGCGGCTGCGAGCAGCTTGGCAGAGCACGCGGCCGTCCCCCATCGGGCATGTGTCCATCACCGGGTGACCATGGGCGGGCGGTCGGGGGGAATGGGCGTCCAGCGCAGCGTACCCTTCTTCGCGATGCAGCCGAGCCACACAGCACTTGGAACCTGGAGCGGTGGGCGCTTCATGCACTTCGGCGAGGCCTTGAGCGACGAGCGCCTCGAAGCCCTGCTTCGTCCCGGCGACGGGATCGACACCGTCATCACCGCCGACGCGTACGGGGCCGGCGAGGCCGACCGCCTGCTGGGCCGCGCCCTGCGGGGCGTCCCGAGCCGGAGCTACTCGCTCGTCGGCGCGGTGGGCCACGACTTCTACGAGGGCGTTCGCAGGGGCTCGAAGGGCTACCCGCGCTTCACCGACCCCGAGCTGCGCGGACCGGACGGATACGCCGACTACCTGCGGATGGCGACCGAGCGCTCGCTCGAGCGCATCGGCGCGGACGCGTTCGACGTGCTCCTGCTGCACAACCCGGACCGGACGGGCTACACCAGCCCCGAGGTGTGGGAGGGCATGGCCGCGTTGCGCCAGGAGGGGCTCGTCCACGCGCTGGGCGTCGCGCCCGGCCCGGCCAACGGCTTCACCCTCGACGTCATCGACTGCCTGGAGCGCTTCGGCGAGATCATCGACTGGGCGATGGTGATCCTCAACCCGATGGAGCCCTGGCCCGGGCAGCTCGTGCTGCCGGCCGCGCAGCGCCACGGCGTGCGGGTGATCTGCCGGGTCGTCGACTACGGCGGCCTGTTCTGGGACGACGTGCGGCCCGGGCACGCGTTCGCCGAGTCCGACCATCGCCTGTTCCGGCCGGACGGCTGGATCGAGTCGGGCGTCGAGCGGCTGGAGCGCATGCGGCCCATCGCCGAGGGCCACGGGCTCACGCCGCTGCAGCTGTCGTGCGCGTGGGATCTCGCGCAGGCGCCGGTCGAGTGCGTCACGCCGACGCTCATCGAAGAACCTGGCGCGCGCAAGCCCGTCGAGGCCAAGCGCGCGGAGCTCGCGGCGGTGCCGGACGAGGTCGTGCTCTCGCCCGAGGAGGTCGAGGAGCTGCGCGCGATCGGCGACAACACCGGCTCGATGGCGCTCAAGGGCGCGTCGCCGCAGTTCGACGGGCCTGCGCAGCCCGACCGCTGGCCGCTGGACGACGAGCTGGCCGAGCTGGCCACGCGCTGGGCGATCGACCCAGCGCGTGACTTGGTGCAGACCGCTTAGGCGGGCTGCATCTCCAGCTGCGGCTTGACCTCCGTTGCGAACAGCTCGAGCGTCTTGCGCGCCTCGTCCATCGACATGTCGCCAGCCGGCGTCATGAGCACGATGCGGTCGATGAGGTCGGGCTCGAGGAGCATCGCGAACCGCTCGGCGATCTGCGATGGCGTCCCGGCGCCGAACTTGACGGCCTCCTGCAGGCCGGACTGGATCGCCTTGAGCGGCGCGAGTGCCGCCTCCTGCTCCTCCTCGTCGATGATGAGGGCGTCGAAGCGGTGCGTGTTGAACGTGCGCCGCTGCAGGCCGCTCATCGCGCGCTGCGCGATCTCCAGCGCCTTGTTCTCGTCCTCGTCGATCGCGATGAGCATCGTGGTCGAGATCGTGGGCTCGGAGCTCGGGCCGTCGAGGCGGATGCGCTCGCCCTTGTGCTGGTCCCACGCCTCGTGGTAGGCGTCGTAGACCTCCTGCGTGACCGGGCCGGCCATGACGAGCTGCATGCCGTAGCGGCCCGCCGTCACGGGGTTGCCCGGGTAGTAGAAGGGGATGCTCTCCTGCAGCGGGCCGGTCGTCAGCGGCATGGTCGGGAAGTCGAGGAACTCGCTGTTCTCGCTGGAGACCTCGCCGCTGCGCAGCGCCTCGGCGATGATGCCGAGGTAGTCCACGAAGCGCTCGCGCGCGCTGCGGAAGTCGCCGCCGTGCCAGGCGTGCTCGACGGGGACCGCGCCGCGGCCGACGCCGTAGTCCAGCCGGCCGTTGGTGAGGTGGTCCAGGACGCACAGGTCCTCGACGACCTGCGTCGGATGATGCATGGGCAGCAGCTTGACCATCGGTCCGAGACGGATCGTCTCGGTGATCTGGGACGCCGCGGCGATGAACACGTCCTGGTTCGGAGCCATGGACAGATCGGTGCCGTGGTGCTCGGCGAGGTGGAAGCTCGCGAAGCCGGCCTCCTCGGCCTGGCGGATGTAATCGAGCCGATCCTTGAAGATCTTCGTGGGCGAGTCCCCGGGGATCCCCTCGATGTGGTCGAACAGGCCGAAGGTTGGAGTCTTCACGTAGCGTCCCTCTCGCAGGTTGTCTGACGATGTACGAGTCTGACATGCAACGGGATGAGGAGAGACACTTTTCATGAGCGCCACCCTTCCGACCGCCGTCGATGCCTTCACTACGGCTCTCGGCGCCGAGAAGGTCATCACCGATCCGCAGGCGCTGCAGGAGTGGCGCGACCCGTTCCAGCATGAGAGCTCCGACGCGTACGCCGCGTCGGCCGTGGTGATGCCCACGAGCGTCGACGAGATCCAGGCGGTCCTCGCGATCGCCAACCAGCACGGTGTCGCGCTGTGGACGCACGGGCAGGGCCGCAACAACGGCTACGGGGGTCCGGCGCCGCGGGTGAGCGGCTCGGTGATCGTGTCGCTGCGCAACATGAACCGGGTCCTGGAGATCAACGAGGAGCTGGGCTACGCGGTGGTGGAGCCGGGCGTGCGGTGGTTCGACCTCTACGAGGCGATCCAGGCGGGGGGCCACAAGCTCAGCGTCTCGATCCCCGACCTCGGGTGGGGCAGCGTCGTGGGCAACACCCTGGACCACGGGATGAGCTACATGCCCTACGGCGTCGATCAGAGCGCGCAATGCGGGATGGAGGTCGTGCTGGCCGACGGCACGGTCATGCGCACGGGAATGGGGGCGATGGAGGGCAACAAGGCCTGGCATTGCTACAAGCGCGGCCTGGGCCCGACGCCGGATCAGATGTTCATGCAATCCAACTTCGGGATCGTCACCAAGATGGGCTACTGGCTCATGCCCGAGCCCGAGATCTACATGCCGCTGTGGCTGCGGGTCCCCAACGACGACGACCTCGCGCCGCTCATCGACACGCTGCGCAGGCTGATGCTGGACGGCACGATCCGGATGGTCCCGCAGATCGGCAACGTCGTGGGCGCGGCGTCGGTGATGTCCAAGCGGACGGACTGGTGGGACGGCGACGGCGCGATCCCCGAGGCGACGCTGCAGCGGATGGGCGAGGAGCTCGGGTGCGGCCGCTGGATGATGCGCTTCGCGCTCTACGGCGACGAGCCCGTCGTCGACCACCGCTTCGCGAAGATCAAGGACGCGTTCGAGACCGCGATCCCCGGCGCCGCGGTGTGGGGGACGAAGCACGGCCCGGAGGCGTGGCCGACGCTCGACGCCCACGAGCAGGTCCAGGCCGGGATCCCGAACCTCGGCATCAACGCCATGACGGCCTGGTACGGCGGGGAGGAGGGCGGGCACGTCGGGTTCAGCCCGGTCGCGCCGCTCACCGGCCGCGACGCCCTCGCGGTCCGCGACCTCATGCGCCCGATGATGGAGGAGGCGGGCCTCGACTACTTCGCAGGGATCTGCCCGATCAACGGTCGCAGCTTCGCGCACGTGACGCTCATCCTGTTCGACCTCAAGGACCGCGCGCAGAGCGAGCGGGCCTACGCCCTGTCGAGACGGCTCGTGGTCGAGGCCGGCAGGCGCGGCTACGGCGAGTACCGCGCGCACATCGACTTCATGGACCTCGCGTCCGAGCAGTACGGGTTCGGCGACCACGCGTACCGCCGCTTCAATGAGCGGATCAAGGACGCACTCGATCCGAACGGCATCCTGTCGCCCGGGAAGTCCGGCATCTGGCCCGCGCGCATGCGGGAGGACGTCGCGCGGCGATGACCGTCCAGCTCGACACGAGCGAGGTCGCCCCCGCGGATCGCTCGGCCTTCTGGGCGGAAGGCGTTCCCCGTCTGCTGGGCCCGATGGACGTCACGCCGCTGCTGGAGCGGCCGTTCGCCGGCCGGATCCTCGGCCATCACCTCGGACCGATCGAGGTGTTCCGGGTCGCGGGCGACGCGAACCGGGTGCAGCGCACCGATGCCGACATCGCCCAGTACGACCCCCAGCGCGTGCACGTCAACGTGCTGACCCGCGGCACGCTGCTCGTCGCACAGGCGGGCCGCGCGAGCCGGCTGCGGGCGGGCGACATCACGAGCTTCGACATGTCGCGGCCGTTCGTCGCGCAGGCGCAGGGGCGCTTCGAGATCCTCGCGCTCACGGTGCCGGTCGCGATGCTGGGCGACCGCGTGGAGCGGATCCTCGAGCACACGGCGCTGCGGCTGGGCGGCGAGGCCGGCGTCGCGCGCCTGGCCGGGCCGTTCTTCGCCGGGATCGCCGCCGGCCTGCACGACGGCAGCGTCGACCCCGAGGACCCCGATCTGGCCGACAGCATCGTGGGGCTGATCCGCTCGCTGCACGGCGACGGCCTGGCCCGCAGCGTCGACGCGTCCGCGCAGTCGCTCGGGCGCGGGGACGGGCTGCAGCAGCGGATCAAGGACTACGTCGACCTGCATCTCCGGGAGCCGGACCTCGGCCCGGAGCGCATCGCGAAGGCGCACTTCATCTCGACGCGCTACGTCCACAAGCTGTTCCAGCCCGACGGGACGACCGTGTCGGCCTGGATCCGCAGGCGTCGCCTCGAGGGCGCCAAGCGCGACCTCGCCGATCCCGAGCTTGCCGACCAGCCGATCGCCGCGCTCGCCGCGAGCTGGGGGTTCGGCGACCCGGCCCGGTTCAGCCGGGCCTTCCGCGCGGTCTACGGCTGCTCGCCGACTGAGGCTCGCACCGTCGCCACGATGCGCGGCGCCGGCTGGGACTGAGTCTCGACCCTCGCGCGCGGCCGCGTCTGCCACGCGCCGTAGGCGACGACGAGCGCGATCGCAGCCACGACGCTGCCGAAGATCTCGAACGTCGTGACGAGCCCGAGCGGCGTCACCAGGACGCCCGCGATGATCGCCGGGACCGAGATCGACAGGTATGCGACGACGTACAGCGCGGACATGACCTGGGCGCGGTGCTCGTCGGGGATCGCCGCCGACAGGGTTCGCAGCGCGCCCAGGAAGGCGACGCCGAAGCCCGCGCCGGCCACCACGCCGCCGCCCAGGAACAGCGCGGTGGAGTCCTCCGCGGCCGAGGCGACGATCAGGAGCAGTCCCGCGGCGAGCGCGACCGAGCCGGCCGCGGCGCCCAGCCACGGCGCGGTGCGGCCGAAGACGAGCTGTGCTGCCGCGCCGGAGCCGGCGAGGACGAAGACGCCCACGCCCGCCACCAGGTGGTTGGACGTGTGGAAGAGCGTCGCGCTCAGCTCCGGGCCGAGCGAGAGGAACAGGCCGCCGATCGACCAGGAGGACAGCACGCCGAGCGCCGCGAGAGAGAACGTGCGCCGCAGATCGGCCGGCACGTGCGGGCGCTGCGGCGTCAGCGTGAGCGGGCGGCGGCTTTGTACCGGCTCGGGCATCCGCAGGGCCCCGGCGAACGCGAGCGCGAAGAGGATGAGCACCGCGACGTAGGGCAGGACCCGCGGCGCGGGCGCAAGCTGCACGAGCGTCGCGCTGATCAGGACGCCGATGCCCATGCCGGCGGCGCTCGCGACGCCGTTGGTGAGGCCCGCGCCCGCTGGGTCGCGGCGCGGATGCAGGTCCAGCAGCGCGGCGCTCGCGGCGCCGAGCGCCAGCCCGGTCGCGAGACCCTGGACGCCGCGGGCCACGAACAGCCACGCGACGGAGCTCGCGGCCATGAAGATCAGCGTGGTGCCCATGAGCACGGCGAGGGCGACGAGCAGCACCGGGCGGCGCCCGACCCGGTCCGACACGCTCCCGGCCAGCAGGAGCGCGGCGAGCACGCCGAACGCGTAGGTCGCGTATACGAGGGTCAGCACGGCGGGCGAGAAGCCCCACAGCTCGCGGTAGCTCTCGTAGATCGGAGACGGGGTGCCGGACGAGATCAGCGACAGCGCGATGACGGCTGCGACGAGGGCGTATGACTGGCGTTGGTTCAACATGTCAATAGTTCCAAATCCTTGGAAGTCTTCAACAGTTGTAGCATGCCACCCATGGCAACCCCGACCGTCGGTCGCGATCGCATCCCGCATCCGCGCGCCGATGCGATCGATCTCGCCACCGTGATGCGCACGGTCGGCGATCCGCTGCGGCTCGACGTCGTGCGGCTGCTCGCCGACGATCGCGAGCGCGTGTGCAGCGAGCTGTCCGACGCCCTCGATCTACCCGCCTCGACGATGTCGTACCACCTGCGGCTGCTGCGGGAGGCGGGCGTGACCCGGACCCGCGCCGACGGCGTGCACCGGTTGATCGGGCTGCGCCGGGACGATCTCGAGGAGCGCTTCCCGGGGCTCCTGGGTGTGCTGACCCGCTAGAGGGTCTCGGCGGCCGCGGCGCCGCAGTCGACCACGTGGCCGGCCGTCGCGCGCTGCAGGAGGTCGTACAGAGCGAGACGTTGCTCGTGGTCGAGCGCGCCGAGCACCTGATCCTCGACCTGGGCGAGTGCCATCTCGGCCTCGCCCAGCCGCGCGACGCCGGCGTCGGTGAGCCCGACGAGATGGCGCCTGCGGTCCTCCGCCGACCGCGTCCGGGCGATGAGGTCGTCGTCCTCGAGGTCGTTCAGCAGGCCGACGAGGTTGGTGCGATCGACCTGCAGTGCGGCCGCGAGCGCCTGCTGCGTCATCCCGCCGTGGTCGCGGAGCACCGTGAGCGCGACCAGGTGGCGCGGGCGCAGACCGAGCGGGAGCAGCGCCGACTCGGCACGCGCGCGGTTGAGGCGCGCGAGGTGGTCGAGGAGCGGCCCCGATGCCCGGCTGCATGTTCCGTGCTCGATGGCCATGGATCCAGTGTAGGGATCGCATCGAACAATTCGTGTGCTACAACTCATTTGTCTTACGCAAACGAGTTGCGAGGTACGCATCATGCATCTGCTCCACATCGACTCCAGCATCCAGGGCGACCGCTCGATCACCCGCCGCCTCACCGCCCGCGCCGCCGAGCGCTGGCTGGCCGCGCATCCGGGGGGCACCGTGACGTACCGCGACCTCGGCTCCGCTCCGCTGCCGCACGTCGATGCGCGGACGGTCGCGGCACGGATGGTCTCGCCGGACGAGCACACGGCCGATCAGGCGGCGTCGTGGCAGCTCACCCAGGAGCTCGTGGGGGAGATCCGGGACGCGGACACGATCGTGCTCGGCCTGCCGCTCTACAACTTCGGCCCGCCGAGCGCGGTGAAGTCCTGGGTCGACCATCTCATCGCCTACGGCCTCTCGATCGACCCTGAGACGCACGAGGGCCTGCTCGGCGGTCGCGACATGCTCGTGCTCGGCGCGCGCGGCGGTGGCTACGGCCCCGACACTCCGCGCCACGGGTGGGACCACGCGGAGCCCTGGCTGCCGCACGGCCTCTCCCTCACCGGCCTGCAGCCGCGCTTCATCACGGCGGAGCTCACGCTGGCCGACGTCAACCCGGCGATGGCCGAGCTGAAGCCGCTCGCCGCGGCGAGCCTCGCCGCCGCCGAGCGGGCGATCGACGAGCAGTGGGCCGGGGAGCGTGTAGCCGCCTAGAAGACAGGGGTCTCGCGGTAGGAGCCCCACACGTCCTGGAGCGCGCGGACCATCTCGCCCTCGGTGGCATGGGCGCGGGTGCACTCCAGAAGCGAGGGCATGAGGTTGCACCGGTCCTTCGCCGCGTCCTCGCGCAGCCGGACGAGCGTCGCCTCGACGGCCGTGGCGTCGCGGCGCGCCCTCGCGGCCTGCAGCCGGTCGATCTGCTTGCGCTCCAGCGCGGGGTCGATGCGCAGGATGGGCAGCGGCGTCTCGTCCGCATGGACGTGGCGGTTGACGCCGACGACGACGCGGTCCCCCATGTCGATCTTGTGCTGCAGCTCGAAGGCGGCGTCGGCGATCTCGCGCTGCGGATAGCTCTGCTTCACCGCGGCGACCATGCCGCCGAGCTCGTCGATGCGGCGGAAGTAGTCGTAGGCCTGCGACTCGAGCTCGTCGGTGAGCGCCTCGACGAGGTAGGAGCCGCCGAGCGGGTCGGCGGTGGAGGCGACGCCCGACTCGTGGGCCACGATCTGCTGGGTGCGCAGCGCGATGCGGACCGCGTCCTCGGTGGGGAGGGCCAGCGCCTCGTCGTAGGAGTTCGTGTGCAGAGACTGCGCGCCGCCAAGCACGCCGGCGAGCGCCTCGATCGTCGTGCGGATGATGTTGTTCAGCGGCTGCTGCGCGGTCAGGGACACGCCCGCCGTCTGGACGTGGGTGCGCATCAGCAGCGAGCGCTCGTTCTTCGCGCCGTAGGTGTCGCGCATCTCCCGCGCCCAGATGCGCCGCGCGGCCCGGAGCTTGGCGATCTCCTCGAAGAAGTCGATCTGCGCGTTGAAGAAGAAGGAGAGCCGAGGGGCGAACGCGTCGACGTCGATGCCGCGCTCGAGCGCCTGCTCGACGTACGTGAAGCCGTCCTTCAGCGTGAACGCCAGCTCCTGGGCGGCCGTCGAGCCCGCCTCGCGGATGTGGTACCCGGAGATGGACACCGGATGCCAGCGCGGCATGCGCTCGGTCGACCACTCGACCATGTCGCCGAGGAGGCGCATCGCCGGGTCGATCGGGAAGCACCACTCCTTCTGGGCGATGTACTCCTTGAGGATGTCCGCCTGGATCGTGCCGCTGAGCCGGTCGGCGCCGATGTCCTGCTTCTCCGCCGCGACGACGTAGAAGGCGAGCATGATCGCGGCGGGCGCGTTGATCGTCATGGAGACGCTGACGTCGCCGACGTCGATGCCCTCGAAGAGGCGCTCCATGTCGTCGAGGATGTCGATGGCGACCCCCTCGCGGCCGACCTCGCCGAGCGACAGCGCGTCGTCGGAGTCGTGGCCCATGAGCGACGGCATGTCGAACGCGGTCGACAACCCCGTCTGCCCGTGGTCGAGCAGGTAGTGGAAGCGCTCGTTGGTCTCCTCCGCGGTGCCGAAGCCCGCGAACTGGCGCATCGTCCACAGCCGCCCGCGGTACATCGACTCGTACACGCCGCGGGTGTAGGGGAACTCGCCGGGCCGGCCGATGGTGTCCGGGGAGGGCAGATCCTCCTCGGTGTACAGGGCCTTCAGCGGCACGCCGGACAGCGTGTCGAGCGGGACATCGGAGGAGATAGTCGGACGTCCGATCATCTGAATGTGGCAGACGGCGCGCACCTTGTCCACGCCGAAAGGGATTCAATCCCCCCATGACCCCGCATCCGCTCGATCCGCTCTCCGCCGACGAGATCCGACTGGTCACTGCAGCGCTGCGGCGCGAGCACGGCGTGGGAGACGGCTGGCGCATCACGCTCATCGATCTCCACGAGCCGGAGAAGTCCGCGCTGCGCGAGGGCGAGCCGCGGCCCCCACGGGAGAGCGTCGTGCACCTGTGGAACCGCTCGGAGCACATGGCCTACCGCGCGGTCGTGGTTGTCGACGAGGACCGCGTCGCCGCGTTCGTGGCCATGCCGGGGGCGCAGCCGAATGTCACGATCGACGAGTACCACGAGGCCGACGTCGCCCTGCGCGGGGAGCCTCGGGTGCGCGAGGTCCTGGCCGCTCGCGGGATCACGGATCTCGACCTCGTGCTCTTCGACACGTGGGCCTTCGGCGCGCACCTGCTGCCCGAGGAGCACCGGGCGCGCCGGCTGGGCTGGGCTGACGTCTGGCGCCGGACCGAGCACGGCGCGAACCCGTACGCCAACCCGGTCACGGGCCTGCACCTGATCGTCGACATGGACACCCTCGAGCTGGTCGACGTCGAGGACGACGGCGCGATCGACGAGCCGCACCCGATGGGCGAGTACGTCCCGCGGCTGGTGCCCGGGCTGAGGGTGCGCGACGACCTGCGCCCGTACGAGGTCAGCCAGCCTGACGGCGCGTCGTTCACGCTCGACGGCAACCTGCTGCGGTGGGAGCGCTGGTCGCTGCGCGTCGGCTTCAACGGGCGCGAGGGCCTCGTCCTGCACACGGTCGGCATCGAGGACGGCGGGCGGGTGCGCAGCGTCGCGCACCGGCTGTCGTTCGCCGAGATGGTCGTCCCGTACCGCGATCCGACGACCGACCACCATCGCCGCACCGCGTTCGACGTCGGCGAGTGGGGCATGGGCTTCATGACGACCGGGCTGGAGCTCGGCTGCGACTGCCTCGGGGAGATCACCTACCTGGACGCGGTGCTGCACGACTCGCAGGGCGAGCCGTACGAGATCCCCAACGCGGTGTGCATCCACGAGGAGGACGCGGGCGTGCTCTGGAAGCACGTCGACGAGCAGGCGGGGACGGAGGTCCGCCGCCAGCGCAGGCTCGTCGTGTCGTTCCACGCGACGGTCGCCAACTACGAGTACCTCGTCTACTGGCGCTTCTACGAGGACGGCAACATCGAATGCGAGGTCCGCGCGACCGGGATCATGGTCACGACGCACTTCGCGGCCGAGCAACCGCCGTACGGGACGCTCGTGGACGAGCGCACGTACGCGCCCACGCACCAGCACTTCATCGTCGCCCGCCTCGACCTCGACACCGACGGCCCCGAGAACACGGTGGTGGCCGGCGAGTCGGAGGCGCTGCCCATCGGGCCGGACAACCCGGCGGGACTGGCGATCGTGCAGCGCTCCTCACCGCTGCGGACGGAGTCCGAGGGGCGCCAGGACTACGACTGGGCGAGCCAGCGCTCGTGGAAGGTGGTCAACGAGAGCTCGCGCAATGGGCTCGGGACGCCGGTCGGGTACAAGCTCGTTCCCGGTGCGGCGATCCCGCCGATGCTCGACCCGTCGTCGCCGGTGCTGCAGCGCGCGGGCGTGCTCGCCCACACGCTGTGGGTGACGCCCTACGCGCGCGACGAGCGGTGGCCGTGTGGCGAGTTCGTGGTGCAGGCGACGTCGGACCTGGGGCTCCCGGCGTGGACGGCGCAGGACCGTCCGATCCAGGACACCGACGTGGTGCTCTGGTACGTCTTCGGCATCCACCACGTGACGCGCCCGGAGGACTGGCCGGTGATGCCGGTCGACACGGTGTCGTTCTGGCTGAAGCCGGTGGGGTTCTTCGATCGCAACCCGGCGTTGGACGTGGCGCCGCCGCCGGGGCACTCGCACTCGCATTAGCTCCGCTCGGCGCGCTGGCAGCGGGTCGTGGCGGCGCCGGGACAGCTCGGCTGGGGCGAACGGGGAGGGGCAGTAGCGCCGGCGCTGCGGGAAGTGAGCGTCGCGCTGGTGGTGTGGCCGCGCGGCATGACGGAAGCCCCTCCTCCATCCGCGCCGCCTCCGCTCGCAGGTGGCTAACACCAGTGCTAGCCACCAGCTAGCAGCTTCTCGAGGGGTGCCGAGCGCTCCACGACCAGACGGTCGAACCTCCGCGGCGCCGCGAGGCTCGGCACGTCACCGGACGGCGGCGGCGTGACCCACCCCCGTCCGCCCTCGATGAGCTGTCCGGGCGCGCTGGAGCCCCCGGCGAGCGGTGGCGCGGAGCTACGGCGAATCGTCGCGAACGCCGCGAAGCAGCGCCGTCAACGCATCGAGCTCCGCGTCCTCCAACGGCGCCGTCGCGAAGCGCTCCGAGTTCAGCACCGCCGTCGCCGCCTCCGCCGTCTCCCGCCCGCGCTCGGTGATCTCGGCGAGCGTCGAGCGGCGGTCGCGCGCGTGCGCCGTCCGGCGCACCAGGCCTGTGCGCTCCAGACCGTCGACGATGTTGGTCACGCTCGTCCGGTGCACCTGCAGGCGGTCGCCCATCTTCCCGAGCGGCAGGGATCCCGATCTCGTGAAGTGCAGCAGCATGAGCGCCTCGTAGCGGGGGAAGGTCAGGTCGAACGGGCGCAGGAGCGCGTTGAGTTGCGCCATGAGGATCTGCTCCACGCGCATGATCGAGGTGACGGCCGCCATCGCCGGGACCGGATCGTCACCCCACCGCGACCGCCACTGGCGGGCCGCCTCGTCGATCGGGTCGAACTCGAGCCCGGACACGCCCGCACAGACTAAGGCGGCTACCGGGCGACGCGCTGCTCGAACCGCGCCGGCGCGACGGCCTGGTGCACCGCCCGCACCACGCGCTCGACCTGCGAGTGCGTCATGTCGACCCACACGGGCAGCCGCGCGATCCGCGCCGCCTCACGGACGGTGACGTCGAGCGGCCCGCCGACGCGCCCGAACCGCAGGCCCGCGGGGGAGTCGTGCAGCGGCACGTAGTGGAACACCGACTGGACCTCGGCCGCGGCGAGCTCGGCGATGAACCCGTCGCGCGCGGCCCGGTCGGGGAGGCGCAGCGCGTAGAGATGCGCGTTGTGCACGCAGCCCGCCGGCACCACGGGGCGCTGCAGCAGCCCGTCGGCCTCCAGGTCGGAGAAGCGCTCCTGGTAGTGCTCCCACACCGCCAGGCGCCGCCGGGTGATGGCCTCTGCGTGCTGCATCTGCGACCACAGGAACGCCGCGGACACGTCGCTCATGAGGAACGACGAGCCGACGTCGACCCACGTGTACTTGTCGACCTGGCCGTCGAGGAAGCGGCGGCGGTTGGTGCCCTTCTCCTGCACGACGTGCGCCTGATCGACGAGTGCCGGGTCGTTGACGACCAGCGCGCCGCCCTCGCCGCAGTGGAGGTTCTTCGTCTCGTGGAACGAGAACGTCGAGACCGCACCGAGGGATCCCAGCGGCCGGCCGCGACGCGAAGCGCGGACAGCGTGCGCGGCGTCCTCGACGAGCATCACGCCGCGTCGCGCGCAGAGGTCCGCGAGCTCCTCGATCTCCGCACCGACCCCGGCGTAGTGCACGACGATGACCGCGCGCGTTCGATCCGTCATCGCCGCGGCGACCGCGGCGGGGCAGAGGTTCAGCGTCTCGGGGTCGATGTCCGCGAAGACGGGCACGCCGCCGCGCAGTGCGACCGCGTTCGCGCAGGAGACGAACGTGAACGACGGCATGATGACCTCGTCGCCGGGACCGATGCCCGCCAGGAGCATCGCCATCTCCAGCGCAGCGGTGCAGCTGGGCACGATGAAGCTCGCCTGCGCGCCGACCTCCTCGTTGAGCCACTCCGAGCAGCGGCGGGCGAACTCGCCGTTGCCGGACAGGTGCCCGTTGGCCGCCGCCTCAGCCAGGGCCGCGAACTCGAAGCCCGTGAGGTGCGGCCTGTTGAAGGGGATGCGGTCCGTCGCGTCGATCATGTCGTCGCCTGCCAGATCCAGGAGCCGTCGGTGGACGTGAACCGCGCGCCCAGCGCGGCGTAGATGCCGTGGACGTCGGTGTTGGTGATGGAGAAGCTCGCGCCGCCGATGCGATGGCCCTGCGCGGAGAACGCGCCGAGCGCCGCCTCGTAGAGGTACATGCCACTCGTCGTCGCGCCCTCGTAGAGCGCCGCGAGGGTCAGCTCGATGCCGCGCTCGGCGGGCCGGGCGCAGAACCAGCCCTGCGGTGCCCCGTCGCGCAGCACGTGCAGTGCCAGCGACGGGTGCTCGGCGGCGAGCTGGCCCGCCCACGCGAGGTAGCGCTCGCCCACGCGCTCGGACGTCGCGCCGTGCAGCCGCAGGAAGCGCTCGTGGACGAAGGCCCGGACCGGGAGCGCGGCGGGATCGAAGGGCGCGTCGGCGGCGGACACGACGTCCAGGCGCTCCGCGGAGGAGCCGGGCGACGGCGCGCCGAGCCTGATGCGGAAGCCGACCTGCACGTCGCAGAAGC
The DNA here is from genome assembly GCA_963837655.1 of uncultured Solirubrobacterales bacterium. GTDB lineage: Bacteria > Actinomycetota > Thermoleophilia > Solirubrobacterales > Solirubrobacteraceae > CAVVSD01. Next base: position 461,990 of record CAWIOK010000001.1, on the reverse strand, counting down.
CGAAGCCCGCGGCACACAGCGCCCACGGGTCGGGCGCGTCGTCCAGCGGGGCTCTCAGCTCCGCCCAGGCGTACGGGGCGAGGGCCGCATCGCGGTCGGCGTCCGGCAGCATCACGAAGGCGGGATCGGTGACGCGCGCGACGTCCGCGCCCCACCAATGCGAGTTGCTCTCGTCGCGGCGGATCATGCGACGAGCTCCACGTCCTCGAACAGCGCGCGCCAGAAGGCGTGGCCGTCCCAGACCGGGCCGAAGTGGTGCATGGCGCGCAGCGGGACGAAGCGCTTGGCGCCCGCGCGGGCCACGAGGCCGATCCAGGCCGCGTCCGCCGGATCGGCGACGACGTGCCCGACCGTCTGCAGGTTCCCCGGCGCGGTCGCGACCGCCTCGTCGGGCGTCGCCGCGCACACGAAGAGCCCCATCGGGCTCTCGACGATCGGCAGCCCCGGGCCGCCGGCCGCGACGGTCGCGGCGTTGCCTGGCGTGAGCACGGCGTCCCAGCCGGCGACGGCGGCGCGCTGGCGCGCGGCGATGTTCGCCGACGCGATGTGCATCGCGCCGCGCCCGCGTTGGACGCGCGACCAGGCCTCGACGAGCGTGTCGCGCAGCGCGAGCGCGTCGGACGTGCTGCCGCCGAGGAGCACCGCGCGCCGCGGGGACGTGCAGCCCGCCTGCCCGAAGATCGCGAACACGCGGACGAGGTCGCCGACGGTCGCGTCGGTCATCGCGGCAGGCTCGATCCACGCCTCCGAGCGGCGGTCGCCGAAGCCGAAGCCAAGCGATCCGGCAGGGTGCGGGAGCCGCTCGATGGCCTCGATCGCGGCGTCCGAGCCGAACACGATCCGAGCGGTCGCGGTGCCGGCGAGCTCTGCGACCCGAGGGTCCGCGCGGTCGGCGGCGAGCAGCGCCGCGTCCTCCATCGCCCATCGGCGCAGCGGCCCGCCGGGCGCGTGCGCGCGCACGAACTGCAGCCACGGCGTCATGAGGTCGTCGCCGCGCGTGCCGACCTTGAACGTCACCGGCGCACCGGTGAGCGACAGCAGGACGCTCGTGAGCGGGCCGAGCAGCGACACGTTGTTGGGCAGCCACACCGCCACGGGGCCGCGGGCGCGGGCGAGCGCCGCGTCACCGAAGGACGTCGCGAACGGCGCGCGCAGCACCGCGGGGTCCAGCGACGCGGCGAGGTGCGCCCACTCGTCGCGCGAGAACGGCTCGGGGACGGAGCGCAGCATCGCGCGCCGCACGCCGATCCAGCCATCGACGAGGTCGTCGAGCCCGAACGGCAGCAGCACGGTCGTGCCCCCGAAGCGGTGGACGACGTCAGACATTGGCGCAGCCCCTGACCTCGGCCTTGGGGACCCGGCCGTCGAGCGTGAACGTCGTGCCGTCACGTCCGCAGGGGCAGTCGCCGGCGTGCAGTCGCCCGACGTCCTCGGTGAGGACGGAGTGGTACGGCGCGCCGAGCGCCAGGACGTTGAGGAGCTGCAGCATCCCGGTCTGCTCGGGCCCGACCGGCTGCAACGTCCATGGGTCGCGCACGACGACCTGCGCCCACGCCGGCGCGTGTCTGCGGCCGCGCTCGCAGAGCGGGAAGATCACGCCGACCTGCTCGGCGACGCCGTAGTAGTCCAGAACCCGCGACCCGGGCGCGCACGTCGCCAGCAGCGCCTCCTCGAGCTCCTCGCGCCCGACGGCCAGCGCCTCGAGCCTCTTCCAGCCGCCGCTGTGGACGAAGTCCACCCGCACGCCTCGCAGCGCCTCGGCCACGTCGGGCGGCAGCGCGGCGACGCCCCAGGCGAGCCAGAGCATCCAGGTGAAGCCGTACACGAGCAGCGCCTCGTCGCCCTCGATCGCGCGCAGCACGGCGTCCCAGCGGACGGAGCCCGGGTCGTCTGCGTCGGCGAGCACGACGTGCAGATCGGCGGACAGCGGGCGCAGCGCGAGCGCGGCGGCGACGCGGGCGGTCAGCGCGCGGGAGCGAAGGGACTTCGGGGCGTCGAGGACGACGAGCGGCCGCTGCCGGTCGCCGAGGAAGGCCTCGAGGATCGCCGTCGTGCTCCGGGCCTGGAGCGTGGAGCTGGCCTCGTCGAGCGCGATCGAGCTCGGGGCGCCGCCGGACGTCGCCGAGGACGTGATGTCGCGACCGTGGGCGATGCCCTCCCCGGTCGTGCGCAGCCGCAGGTGCTTGAAGACCTGCGTGTGCACATACGGCAGGCCCGCGATCGTCCCGTCCGGCCGCCAGCCGGGCCACATGGCGGCGAACTCGGGGCAGCCCTCCAGATGCACAGCGGTGAGGCGCTCGAGCTCGGCGACCAGCCGCGCGTCGTCGCGAGGGCCGAACGGTGCGAGGTCCAGGAGTCCAGCGGCCTGGGTCGCGACCGCGCTCACCCCACCGCCTCCGGCTCCCTGGCGGCGGCGCGCAGCGCCTCGGGCTCGGTGCGCCGGACGAGGTAGCCGTTCATGCGGGTGCACGGGTCGCGCAGGACCTTGGGCCAGTACGGAGGCAGGGCATCGAGCACCGCGAGCGTGTCGTCGGGCGTCGTGAGCGTCTCCAGCCACGCGGCGATCGCGGTTGCGTCCAACCCGAACTTCACCGCGGTCTCGTTCCAGCGCGTCGACTCGGCCCCCGTGCGCCGGACCACGGCGGGCAGGACGGCGGCGACGATCCGCGCGTGCCCCCAGCCCGGCAGGTGGGGCTCCATGACGTGCGCGATGCCGTGCGCGAGGCCGACTCCGGCGCGTGCCTGCGCGGCGCACGAGCGGCCGCTGAGCGAGAGCCACGTGCCGGCGTCGCCCTCGACCGGGTCGAGCCACTCCAGGTCGCCGATGATGCGGGCGAGCTCGGCGCGCAGGATCGTGTCGGCCAGCGGCGACGCCGTGGCCTCGACGGCGTGCGCCCAGACGTCGGCGGCGCCCCACCGCCGCCGGTCGGCGGGCACGGACTCGGTGAGCTCGGGCCAGAGCACGACGTCGTCGGGCAGCTGCGCGGGGTCGGTCGTGATGTCCTTCGTGCCGTCCGGCCGGTCCAGCACGACGACGGGCGATGCCTCGGCGCCCGAGCCCCAGATGCTGGGGACGGCGACGAGGACGAGCGGCTCGGGCCGGCGCTTCGCTGCGGACTTCGCGGCGTCGATGAGCTTCCCGCCGCCGCACGCGACGAGTGTCGCGGTGCCTGCGGGGAGCACGCCGGTGGGGACGATCGGCACGTCCCAGCGCGCTGCGAACGCGTCGCGAGCACTCGGCGTCACCCACGCGACCGCGGGATACGGGTAGCGGGGGATCATCAGACGTCGATCCCGCGCGCACGCAGGAGCGCGACGAGGTCGGCGACGGACGCCAGCTCGGCGGCCTCCTCCGGCGTCATGTGGTAGCCGAGTGCCTCCTCGACGCCGACGGCGAGCGACACCATCCCGAGCGAGTCCCACGTCTCGAGCTCGTCGCGGCGCAGGCCGTCGTGCAGCTCCTCCGGCTCGAGCAGGAAGACGTCGAGCAGGAGCTCGTCGAGGCGATCGCGGGTGGTGGCAGTGGCGGTGGGGTCGGTCATAGGCGGGTCCTTCGTCAGATGCGTTGGTCCCAGGCGACGGCGCGGTCGGCCGGGCGGCCCAGCGCGGCGTTGTCGACCTTGCCGTTGGCGAGCCTGGGGAGCTGGGCGGTCGTCTCGATGCGCAGCGGCCACTGCGCGCGGGCGTGGTGGGAGCGCAGCGCGCGCAGCACGCCACGTACGTCGGCCGACTCGGCGGTTGGGGCGAGCACGAGGACGTAGCCGTCCTCGCCGCCGCGGTCGGTGGTGCGGTAGACGCCGGTCTCGCCGTTCCAGGCGTTGCCGACGGTGTCCAGGACGGCGGGGAGGTAGACCTTCTCGCCGTGGCGCTTGAAGACCTCGTTGGCGCGCCCGAGCAGGCGCCAGCCGTCGCCCGACGGCGCGGCGAGATCGCCGCTGGGCACCCACTCGCCGGGCGCGATCGTGCGCAGCGCGCCCGCCTCGTGGACGGCGACGGCGCCGTAGGGGCTGCGGAAGAGGAGCCGGTCGGCGTCGTCGGCGCGCAGCTCGATGCCCGGCAGCGCAGCGCCGATGTCCGACGCATCGTGGGCGGCTTCGGCGGCGCGCAACGTCAGCCGCGGCATCGCCTCCGCGCAGCCGTAGTTATTCGTGATCGCGGCGCGCGGGAAGAGGCGGCGGAGTGCGGGGAGGTGCGCCTGCGGGAACCGGCCACCAGCGAAGTGCAGGCGTGTGACGCCCTCGAACGAGGCTCCGTGCAACGCACTGGCCAGCAGACCGCCCTGGACCCCGACGAGGCAGAGCATCGCGTCGCGCGCGTCCTGGAGCGCGGCCCGCAGCGACCGCGGATCGGCGAGCCCGCGGGTCGGGACGAGCTCGCGCCCGTGCTCGGTCGCCCAGACCCACTGGTTGACGAACGCGAACGAGTAGCTGAGCGGGAGGGCCAGGATCGTCTGCGCGCAGGGCTCGTTGTCCTGGGCCGCGTGCAGCTCCCGGGAGAGCGCCGCCGCGCGTGCGCGGGCGCCGACGACGAGCTTCGGCGCGCCGGTGCTGCCCGAGGTCAGCAACGCGACGTGACCGGTGCGCAGCTCGCCGGGCAGGCCGGCGATGATGGCGCCCACCTCCGCCTCCGAGAGCGCGGAGCGACGCGGCAGGTAGGCGAACGTCGCCTCCTCCGCCCACACCGCGCGCAGGGCGTCGAGATCGCCGTCGTGCTCGACGAGGACGCGGCTCACGCCTCGCTCCACTTGGCCCGGAACGCGGCGTCGGCCGTCTGCCAGGCGGCCGTGTCCCCGTAGCCGCCCTTCGTGTGGTGGAAGACCGGGAGGTCGGCCGCGACGACGCGATGCCCGGCCGCCCGGGCCTGGAAGCAGAGGTCGACGTCGTAGGCGTGGAAGCCGGAGAACGTCGCGGTGTCGCAGCGGAGGTTCCGGACGGCCCATGGCGAGAGGACCATCATGAGCCCGTCGACCGCGTCGACGTCGCGGTTCTCCAGGTCGCCCTCGACGACGCCGCGGGTCTCGGCCACCGAGCCTGCGATCGTCCCGTCCCACCAGGCCAGGCCGCTGACGCCGCGCGCTCCGACGACGCCTGCGATCGCGATGGAGGGGTCGCTGAGCACGGTGCGCACGCGCGAGCAGAAGCGCTCGGGCGCCAGCACCTCGACGTCGTCGTGCATGAGCACGAGCGCCTCGAGGCCGTCGACGGTCGAGAAGTGCTCGAGCGCCTCGTTGTAGACCTCGTGGATCGAGGAGTCCGTCGTCAGCTCGGCGAAGACGCTGTCGGCCTCCAGCGTCCGGTTCAGCGCCGGGGCGGCCTGGGCCGAGAACTTCTCCATCGATCCGATGCAGCTGGCGAAGGCGATCATGCGACGCGGAGTGCTCGGTCCAGGCCCAGCGTCTCGCTGGGATCGTCGGCGGTCACGAGGTCCAGCGGGAAGTCCTCGCCCTCGGCGAGCGACCGCTCGAGCACGGGGATGGCGTCGTCGACGCGGGCGGCGGGGACGGTCACGATGCAGCGCTCCAGCACCCCCGCGAGGTGCATCGCGCGCAGCTCGCCGACGGCGCCCGGCAGCGCGTCGACGCCGTCGCCGGCGACGGCCACGCCGGTCCAGCGGCACTGCGCGTCGAGCTCCTCGGTGCAGCTGGGCTGCAGCCCGAGCGGCAGGACGGCCATCTGGTCGCGGACGGCCTGGCGCAGGGAGCAGGTGACGCCGGTTGCCTCGAAGAGGAGGTGGTGGACGAGCTCCCACTGCGTGACGGCCTCTGCGTGCGGGGTGGGGGCCGGCGGTCGGGCCGGCTCGCTCGTCAGGGCACCCGCGTACAGGGTCTCGAGCAGTCCGAGCCAGGCGTCGCCGGTGTGCATCGCCTCGGCGCCCGCGCGCTGGCGCTCGCCGACGTCGCCCGGGTCGGCGAGCAGGGCGGCGACGGCCGCGCCGTAGGACGCGGGATCGGCGGCGCGCACGACGTCGGACTCGAAGCCGGGGTCGTTCGTGAGCAGCATCCCCTGCGCCTCGGGATCGGGGGCGAAGGAGACGACGGGGATGCCGTGCATCGCCGCCTCGATCGCGCTCGTGTTCGACGAGAAGGGATAGGAGTCCAGGTAGGCGTCGGCCGCATCCCAGACGCGCTGCAGCGCCGACGGGTGCTGGCGGCCGAGCGCGTGGACCCGGCCGGGGAAGCGCGCGGCGAGCTCGGGCCAGCCCGGATGCTCGGGGCTCGGGCCGATCGCGAGGAGGATCGCCTGCTTGCACGCCTCCAGCGCGGCGGCGGCGGCGTCGAAGAACGTCGGCCGCAGGACGGGCGCGAACTTGTGCTCCACCGCGATCGTGAGCAGCACCCGCGCCGGCCGCGGGACGCCGAGCAGATCCTTGGCCTCGTCCTTGGACTGCTCGCGCACGCCGGGATCGGCCGGCACGGGCAGCAGCACCGAGCGGTCCTCGCCGAAGCCGCGCCGGTGCACCTGCACCTCGACGCACGGACGCCGGCCGTTGTTGACGACGTCCGCGACCCCGGCGCCGAGCCAGAACAGGTGGTCGGCGTGATCGAGCAGGACGACGGGCGGGCCGTCGGTGCGTCCCGCGAACGCGAGCGCGGGCACGACGTCCCAGCAGTGGATGTGCAGCGCGACGAGGTCGTAGCCGGCGGCGAGCGTCCGCAGCGCGCTCGCACGCGCGAGCAGGTCGTGCCCGTGGAGCGGGTGGATCGCGTGGGCGACGTCGATGAGCTCGGCCGGCGCCGGGCGCGGCGCGGTCAGCGCGACGTCGTGGACGCGCGTGGCGTCACGCGCGATCCACCGGATCGCCTGCTTGGTGTGGCCACCGGTGTTGTAGGCCTCCGTGAGGACGTGCAGGACGCGGCGCACGCTGCGCGAGCGCTGCGCCGGGACGGGCGGGAGGGTCGCGCCGATCCGCGCGAGGACCTCCTCGATGCGAGGCGAGGTGAAGCGGCCGGGATGGTTGCGGTGCGCGAACTCGCCGGCGATCTGCGACCAGGCGGCCGCGCCGAGGTCCTCGCCGGCACGGTGCAGCGACTCGACGTGCGCTTCGAGCGCGCGGAGCACCGCGCCGTTGCGTGCGACAGCGGCGCGGGCGTCCCTGAGGGAGAGGACATCCACACGCCCCTTTTCGGCAATCCGTCCAGGCGGCTTAAGCGTCCCTACGGCGCGATGTCGACCGACAGCAGCAGGGGCTCGCGCCGCTGCGCCAGGGTCGGGATGACCTCGTCGAGCACGCGCAGGAGCTCGTCGTGGTCGGAGATCCGCTGGGCGGGGCAGCCGAAGCCGCGCGCGATGGCCGCGACGTCCACCTCCTCGAACGCCGGCCACGGGCCGTGCGCGCCCTCCATCTCGGCGAGTCGGTCCATGATCGCGTAGCGGCCGTTGGCCATGATCACCCAGAGGATCCCGATGCCTTCGCGGGCCGCGGTCCACGCGCCCTGGATGGCGTAGAGCGACGCGCCGTCGCCCAGGATCGCCACCACCGGCCGGTCCGGCAGACCCATCCGCAGACCTGCGGCGGCGGGCAGCCCGAAGCCCAGCCCGCCCATGGCGGCGCTCACGAAGCCCATCGGCTGGCGGGCGTGCAGACGCGTCTGCAGCTCGGGACGGTTCGACGGCGACTCCTCGAGCACGACGGCGTTCGCGGGCAGCCGCTCGGCCAGCGCGGAGAGCACGTGGCCGGCGACCATCGGCTCGCCCGGGGCGGGCGGCGCGGGCGCCGGCGGCACGACCTGGCCCTCGGGCGGCTGCGCGTCGCGCACCGCGACGCGCTCGGCGAGCAGCCGGCACGCGGAGGCGGGCGGGGCGAGCAGCGCGACGTCGGCCGGGCTGCGATGCGCCTCGTCGGCGTCCTCGGTGATCAGGCCGATCACGGTGCCGTCGGGCAGCAGCGGGCCGGGGACGTAGGCGTACTGGCGGAACACGGGCGCGCCGACGCTGAGGATCGCGTCATGGCCCCCGAGCTGGGCGCGCAGCCCGTCGCGGGCGTGCGACAGGAACCCGGCGAAGAGGGGATGGTCCTGGGGGAAGCCGGCGCGCGCGGTGAACGCCTCCTGCCAGACCGGGGCGACGAGCCGCTCGGCCAGGGTGACGAGCGCAGCCCACGTCTCGGGGTCGTCCGCGCCGGCGCCGACGACGATCGCCGGGTTCTCGGCGCCCTCCAGCAGTGCCGCCAGCTCCTCCACCGCCTCCGCGTCGGCCTGCGTCGCGTACCGCAGCCGCTTCGGGGCGGCGACGCGCAGCTCGTCGTCGGCCGGCGCGATCCAGTCGTCCATCGGCACGATCACGAGCGCGGGGCCGCGGTGCGTGCGGGCCGCGTGGTAGGCGCGGGAGATCGCGCCCGGGACGTCCTGCGCGCGGACGGGCTGCTCCACGGAGACCGGGTACTCGCCGGCGAGTCCGTCGAGCTTGCCGGCCAGGAACGGCTGTGTCGCGAGGTGGCGGCGGTCCTGCTGGCCGACGATCACGACGAGCGGCGCGCGGTTGACCCGCGCGGTCGCGAGCGCCGCGACCGCGTTGCCCAGCCCGGCCGTGGTGTGGAGGATCGCGAGCGCCGGCTCGTTGGTCGCGAGCGCGAGGCCCGTCGCGAGGCCGATGACCGACGCCTCGTGCAGGGCGAGCACGAACCGCAGGTCCTCAGGAAGACCGGAGAGCAGCTGGATCTCGGTCGATCCCGGGTTGGCGAACAGGGTGGTGAGACCGCGCTCGCGGAGGACGTCGAACGTCGCGTCGCGGACCGTGGTGGTGGTGATGGTTGCCATGGCGCTATCCGTCCTTCGTCAGCGGTGCGATGAGCTCGGGCTCGGCGTGCAGCAGCTCGCGGAGCGTCCACGGCCGGCGGCCGGTGAGGAGCTCGGCGGAGTGGCTCGTGACGCCCACCTCGCCAGTGGCGATGGCGACGTACGTCCCGACCCACCCGTCGATCTCCCAGTCCTCAGCGTACGACCGAGAGGCCCTCGCCTGCTCCACGGTCTCCTCCTCGTAGCGGACGGGGCGCCCGCTCACCTCGGAGAGGATCTCCGCCGTCTCGGCCAGCGTGATCGCCTCGGGGCCGGTCACCTCGTAGACCTGTCCCTCGTGCCCCTCGGTGGTCAGGACGGTCGCCGCGACGCGCGCGATGTCCTCGCGCGCGACCCACGCGACGCGCCCGCCGGCGGCGGGCCCGCGGATGACGCCGTCCTGCACGAGCAGCGGCGCGTACTCGCCGTACAGGCCGTCGCGCAGCGCGGTCAGCTGGAGCCCCGCCTCGCGGATCGCGCGCTCGGTCAGCGCGTGCTCGCGCGCGAACGTGAACGACGCCTGCGGTGCGGCGCCCAGGAACGAGGTGTAGACGACGCGCTCGACGCCCGCCTCGGCGATCGTGGACACGACGCTGCGGTGAAGATCCATGCGATCTGCCGCCTCGTGGGCGGAGACGAGGAACACCGTGCGCACGCCCTCCAGGGCCGCGCGCAGCGCGTGGGGATCCTCGTACTCGGCGGTGACGACCTCCGCACCGGGGAGATGCGGCGCCCTGGCTGCATCGCGGACGATCAGGCGCATCGGCGCACCGAGGTCGGCGAGATGGCGCACGACGAGGCGGCCGAGGCCGCCGGTCGCGCCGGTGATGGCGATGGGTGTTCTGTTATCTGGCATGCGTTCTGTCCAGCAATACGCGATCCGGCGCGTGACCGACCTGCGCGTGGCAATCGTAGGCGGAGGGATCGGCGGGCTGTCCTGCGCCAACGCGTCGTCATCGCCGCCGACGGCATCCACTCGGCGCTGCAGCAGTACGTCGTCGAGGCATCCAGCCCTGTGCCATCGGGCTCGGTGGCCTACCGCGGCCTCGTGCCGCGCGTCGTCCTGCCGGGCTGGCCGGTCGAGGCGAGCCTGCTGTGGATGGGCGAGGGCCGGCACTTCCTCGTGTATCCGGTCCGCGGCGACACGCTGCTGAACTTCGTCGGGTTCGTCCCCACCGCTCGGCGCTGCACGACCGCGAGCCGCTGGGACGCTGGACGGTCGGGCGGCTCACGCTGCTCGGCGACGCCGCCCACCCGATGGTCCCCCACCTGGGGCAGGGCGCGAACCAGTCGATCGAGGCCGCGGCCCTTCGGTGAGACGAGGCCGTTCTCGGCGAGCGCGATCGCCTCCTCGCCGGATCCCGGCTCGGCGATCGCTCGCTGGTCGGGGAGGTCCTGGCCGAGCAGCCGGATCGTCATGCATGGACCTTCGCCCGTGCCACGCACGCCGTCATCGGCCGCCGGGACCGGCCTCGGCGCGTTCCTCATCCCTGCGGATGAGAGGATGCCCGTCTTCGCATCGGAACTGAGGAGGACCAGGGTGGAGCAGCTGGAGGGGAAGGTCGCGGTCGTCACGGGCGCTGCCAGCGGCATGGGCCGCGCGTTCGCGGAGCGGTTCGTGCAGGAGGGCATGAAGGTCGTGCTCGCCGACGTCGAGCAGGGGGCGCTGGACACCGCGGTGCAGGAGCTCACGGACGCGGGCGGCGACGTCGTCGGCGTGAAGACCGACGTCTCGCGCCTGGAGGAGGTCGAGGCACTCGCCGCGCGCACCATCGCCGCGTTCGGCGCGGTGCACGTCGTGTGCAACAACGCCGGCGTGGAGAGCGGCGCGACGTTCGCCGACATCCCCGCCGAGACGTGGGACTGGGTCCTGGGCGTCGACCTGCTCGGGACGATCTACGGCATCAAGACGTTCCTGCCGCTGCTGCGCGAGCACGCGCCGGACGGGCACATCGTCAACACGTCGTCGATCGCCGGCCTGGACTCCTACTTCCTCACGGCCGCGCCGTACGTGGCGGCCAAGCACGCGGTGGTGGGCATCAGCGAGGAGCTCTTCCACGAGCTCGCGGCGGGCGACGAGCAGATCGGCGTCTCGGTCCTCTGCCCGGGCATGATCGCCACCCAGATGCCCTGGTCGGAGCGCAACCGGCCCGACCACGTCCCGTCGTCGCTGGATCATCCGTCGCGCGCGCAGCTCATCGAGCTCACGACGATGGGGGCGAAGAACGGCATGCCGCCGGCCGACGTCGCCGACCTCGTCGTCCAGGCGATCCGCGAGAAGCGCTTCTACATCCTCACGCACCCTGAGGAGGCGGAGAAAGCGGCGAAGAACAGGCTGCGGTGGATCACCGAGAACGTCCCACCGGAAGCGCCGACGTTCACATGACCGTGGAGCCGCAGACCCTCATCGACCGCGCCATCGCGCTGCGTCCGAGGCTGATCGCCGAGCAGGCGGCGACCGAGGAGCGCACCTACTACTCGCCCGAGATGCACGAGGAGTTCCAGCGGGCGGGGTTCTACCGGCTCTACATCCCCCGGCGCTACGGCGGCTACGAGTTCGACGTTCCGACGATGATGCGCCTCACCGTCGAGATGGCACGCGGGTGCCCGTCGACCGCCTGGTGCATGGGGCTCGCGTCGGGTCACGCGCTGCAGCTCGGCTCCTGGTGGCCCGAGCAGGCGCAGCGCGAGATCTTCGGCGACGGTGACTTCCGCGCGGCGTCGGTCGCCGCGCCGATCGGCGTGGCGGAGCCGACGGACGACGGGTGGTCGCTGACCGGCAAGGTCGCCTACTGCTCGGGCATCCCGTACTCCACGCACTACATGGGCCAGGCGCTCACGCCGGGCGAGCAGCCGGGCGGTCCGCCAGGGCCGCTGCTGTTGTTCTACGCGCCTCGCGGCGTGTGGGAGATGGAGAACGACTGGGGCCACACGATCGGCCTGAAGGGCTCGGGCTCGCACAGCATCACGTTCGACGGCGGGACGATCCCCGCCCACTGGGCGATCGAGGGCGCGTTCATGGTCGACATGGCCAGCGACGACGGGACCGACGGCTACCGGCTGCACGGCAACCCCATGTACCTCGGGCGCTCCATGGGCCCGTTCACGATGTCGCTCGGCGCAGCGATCATCGGCGCCGGCTTCAACGCGCTGGACCAGCTCGAGAACGAGCTGCGAGCGAAGCAGACGCCGCTGCCGCCGTTCATGCCGCGCTTCCACGATCCGGACTTCCAGCGCTACTTCGGCGCCGCGAAGGTGAAGCTCTCGATGGCGCAGGCCGCGCTGTATCGCGCAGCCGACATGCACATGGAGCTGTGCGAGCGGGCCGCGGACAAGGGCATCCCGTTCAGCTACGCCGACGACTGGCTCGTCGGCGGTATCGCGCGGGAGGCGTACATCTTCGCCTGGGAGGCGATGGAGCAGAACATCTGGCGGACCGCCGGGTCGAGCTCGACGCGCGACGGTGAGCGCATGCAGCGGATGTTCCGCGACATGGCCATGATCGCCGGGCACCGCAACACGCAGCTGCGGGACTTCGCGTACCGGGAGATCGCCGCGGAGACGTTCGGGATCCCGCGCGATCCCGGGACCGGCAACCGGCAGCAGGTGCTGCGGGGGAACTGATCTGCAACACCTCGCCGCCAAGGGCTGGTCGGTCAGCCGAGCGCTCCGCGGACGTCGTCGATCGCCTGCTGCTCGGCGGGACTCACCTCGACGCCGTCCTCCTTGTGGCGCTTGGCGACCCGCTCGGTCAGGGTCAGACGCGCGTCGGCGTACACCTTCGCCATCTCGAACGTCTCGCGCACCATCCCGCCGTGGCTGGCGGCGATCACAAGCATGCCCGCGACGGTGGGTCCGGAGCGGACCAGCTCCCATTCTTCCGGGGTGAAGGCGGCCTTTGTCGTCATGGGCGGGACGCTATCGCGCGACGCACCGGCCCGCTCATCCGTGCCGATGGGTGTGGCCGTCGCTGTGCTCGGACAGCAGGTGCTCCATCAGCGGGTCGCGGCCGAAGTCGTTCGTCGGGTCGCGCCACACGCTGTGGGCGTGGTTGGCGTCGTCCTCGGTGTTGTTGAACTCGATGACGGTCACCGGCCCCTGCAGGCGGTAGTAGTGCCCCTCGGAGTACTCGGTCCCACCGGCCCAGGCGAAGTGCAGGGCGTCCAGGCCGGCGGTGGCGATGCGGTCCATCTCCTGGCCGAGCATCGACGGGTGCACGCGCGCGACGTAGGACTCCAGCAGCTCGGTGAACCTGGCCCGCTGCCCCTCGTCGAGCTCGCCGAACGCCACCCCGCGCGGGTGCGCCTTGATGTACGCCAGCGCCTCGGCGTCCTCGGGGCGCACGATGATGTCGCGGCGCGCGACACCATGCCGGCCGGGCCGCTCCTCGTCGCCGATCCGGGGAACGGTCTGGGTGACGAAGTCGGCGGGCGAGAGGTGGTGGATCACGGTCCGGTCGCGCTGCTCGGCGGACAGCGAGCGCAGCAGGGCGAAGGCGAGGTCCTCCTCCTCGGCCAGGGGCCGGAACACGCCGACGCGAGCCGGCTGCGCGCCGATCATCATCGGTGTCGCGGAGACCCGCTCCTGGTCGTGGACCGTGAAGTTCAGCGAGATGTGATGGCCGAGGAGTCGCCAGCCCCACAGCGCGTCGGGCTGGGGCTGGTCGAAGAACGTCAGGTAGTAGGCGCCGGGGTCGCGGAAGTCACGCGCGACGTGACCCATCCGCGGCGCGTTGAGCTCGCGCAGCAGGTGCTCGAGGTTCATCGTGGCCAGCACCTTCGAGTAGCCCTCGACGGTCATCCCCTGGCAGATCAGGCGGTGCACGAGGATCTGCTGCTCGTGGGTCAGATCGCGCAGCGGCACACCCCGCCGCCCCGACTCGGGGAGGGGGTTCCAGTGCGAGCGCTCGTCCTCGTCGGCGAAGGGGACGACGATCCGCCGTCGATCGCGGTCGTCGAGCGTGTCGTAGAACGACATCGCGGTGAACGTCATCAGCGTCGCCCCGATGAACTGGTCGTTCACCTCTGAGCGACTGGCCTGCGGATCAGATGAGCCCGGGATAGGAGCCTCCGTCGAGGTGGACGTTGGTGCCGCTCATGTAGCCCGCGTGCGCCGAGCACACGAACGCACAGGTGGCCCCGAACTCCTCGGGCCTGCCCATGCGCCCGGCCGCGATGGTCTGCGCGATGCGCTCTCGCGCATCGTCCATCGAGATGCCGTGGCGCTGCATGTCGCGTGCGGCCATGAAGCGCTGACGGTCGGTGTCGAAGCGCTCCGGCAGCAGGTTGTTGATGGTCACGTCGTGCCGGGCGACGTCGCGCGCGATGCCCTTGCAGACCGCCGTCAGCCCCGCCCGTGGCCCGGCGGAGATGGCCATGTGGCCGCGGGGCGTGGTCACCATCGCCGACGTGATGTTCACGATCCGCCCGAATCGGCGCTCGATCATCGCCGGCAGCACGGCACGGATGAGCATCAGCGCCGCGAGCATGTTCGCCTCGAGCGCCTCCATCCACGCCTCCTCGGACGTGTCGAGGAACGGCGACGGCGTCGGTCCGGCGTTGTTGTTCACCAGGATGTCCGGCGCGGGACACGCCCGGAGCAGCGCGTCGCGACCCTCGGCCGTGGTGATGTCGCCCGCCACCGCCTCGATGGTGACGGCCGGGAACGCGCCTCGCAGCTGCTCCGCCGTCTGCGCGAGGCGGTCGGGGTCGCGGCCGTTGATGGTGACGTCGACGCCCTCGGCCGCCAGCGCCTCCGCGCAGGCACGGCCCAGCCCGCGACTCGACGCGCAGACCAGCGCCCGCCGGCCGGAGATCCCTAGGTCCATGTCGCCACGTGCTGCATCATCGCCTGCTCGAACCCGGCGAGCGCCTCCGTGTCGGCTGCGACGCCCACGATGTGCCCGTCCGGCCGCACGAGGACCGCGAGCGCGTCGTCCAGCCCGACGGCGGCGGCCCACGCCGCCACACCCGGATCGTCGCCGCTGAGGCGCACGGTGGTGACCGGCACGTCGGACGGCAGGTCCGGCGCCTCGGCGCCGTCGGCGAGGAGCAGGAGGGTGAACGCATCGGGGTCGAGGAGGGTCAGCATCGAGCGTCGCTCGCCGTCGATCGACACCCATCCGTGTGGCAGCCGGCATCCGGGCAGGGCGCGCGGCACGAAGCGTGAGACATCGCCGATCCGCTCGGCGCCCGCGTCGTAGGAGAAGCCGAGCTGCAGCGCGAGGCTGTCGAAGTGCGGGCGCTGGCGCTCGATGGCCGCGGCGATCTGCTCGCCGCGCCCGGGTTGGCCCAGCCAAGCTGCGAGGCGGTCGGGCTCGGACTCCGGCGGGGCGTCGGCGAGCACCGCCAGTGGCGCGAGCTCCGCGAAGTTGGTCAGGCTCTGCTGGGCGTTGCGGGTGGCGACCGCGCTGCGCTCGGCGCCGTAGGTGTCCAGCAGCGCGTCGGCGGCCCATCCATCGAGGACCGCCGCCAGCTTCCAGGCGAGGTTGTGGGCGTCCTGCACACCCGTGTTCAGCCCGAGCCCACCGGTGGGCGGGAAGCGGTGCGCGGCGTCCCCGGCCAGGAAGACGCCGCCGCTGCGGAAGTCGTCGGCGACCTGCGCGCGCATCGTCCATGGCATGACGCCGAGCACCTCGATCGCGACGTCGCCGGCACCCGGCCCCAGCGCCTCGCGGATGAGCGCGACGGCGCGGTCGCCCTGGTACTGCGTCACGTCCACGCGGCCCGGCGGCAGCTTGATGCTGTACGCCCAGAGCCGCCTCGGGTCGTGGGCGATGAGCGTCCCCCGCCGCTCCGGGCCATAGAGCCAGTGCAGGACCCCGGGGCGGGTCCGCACCAGGTGGCGCAGGTCGGCCGCGAAGGTGATCGAGACGGCGGAGGCCACCTCCTCCACGCCGGACATCGTGACGCCGAGCGCCTCACGTACGCGACTGCCGGCGCCGTCGGCCGCCACGAGGTAGCGCGACCCGAGCTCGTAGCTCCCGGAGCCGGTGTGGACGGTCGATGCGACGTGCTCGTCCTCCTGACGCAGCCCGGCCCAGCGGTGCCCGCGCCGCAGGTCCACCCGCGGCTCGGCCGCCACGCGCTCGAACAGGATGGACTCCAGGGCGGGCTGCGGGACGTTCAGCAGAGGGGCGGGCGTGACGGCGAGCACGTCGTCGTCCTGGCGCTCGTAGGGCACGGTGCCGAAGCAGTGGCCCGTCAGAGTGGTCACGAAGCGCACCTCGCGGGTGAGCTCCCTTGGTGCTGCGACGGCTCGCAGCTGCTCGGCGCCGATGCCCAGCTCGGCGGCGAGGATCTCGATCGTCCGCGGGTTGACCGCGTGCGCGCGCGGCAGCGTCTGCGGCTCCAGAGCCCGCTCGAGCACGACGGTCGGGACCCCGCGGCGTGCGAGCAGCAGCGCGAGCGTGATGCCCACGACGCCTCCGCCGGAGATGACCACGGGTGGATTCATGGGACGCCCCGAGGCGCCGAGTAAACCAGGAATCAGCCGAGATGCTCGGCGCCGGGCCGACGGGCGCGGGCGTGGATCACGCACCCGGCCGCAACGCGCAGCGACTCAGGCGTCGGCGTAGACGCGGACCGCGGCGGGTCTCTTGCTCCGGCCCCGGACGAAGACGGCGACCCCGGCGTGCGGCTGCTCGGCCGGCCGCACCATGTTGAACTCCAGCGCGCAGGTGCGTCCGTCGTCGACGACGGCGCAGGGCTCGAGCTCGATCCCACCGCCGCCGGCCGCGAGCGAGCGCCGGTACTCGGCGACCACCTCGGGCTCGCGCAGGTCGGGGTCGGGCCGCAGCAGGGGTGAGCGGTTCGCGTGGCGGCCGGTCAGCAGCCGGCTGCTGTAGTAGAGCCGCAGCTGGGCGAGCCGTGCGTCGGACGGGTGGTCGGCGACGATCGCGAACGGGACCTCCACGCGGCCCTGGTCGCCGTCGAGGTGGAGGACCACCTCCTCGAAGCCGCGTGCCTCGAGCACGACGTGATCGACGTCCTCGATCGAGACGTTGCGTTGCGCGAGCCAGGCGCTCATCTCCGCGACGTACGCCCTGAACGCGTGCACGCCCTCGATACGTCCCCTGATGGGATCGTGCAGGTCGGGCTCCCCGGCGAACGATTCGATCAGCGCGTCCGGCTCCCCGGCGACGAGGCCGTCGAAGAACGGCATCGCCACGAGCTCGGTCCGTCGGCGCTTCTCCAGAACGCGCTCCAGCACCGGAGCACTGAACAGCTCGGGCACCCACGGCATGGCGCAAGCGTGCCAGATCCCGCTACGGCGACGCTGCGTCGAGCCCGTTCGCGCGCATGACCGCCGCGAGCTCGCCGGCCAGGCGCTCGGGGTGCGCCGGCTCGGCGATCTGAGGTCCGACGAGGTCCTCGTAGCGGACCCCGTCGCGCTGCCCCGCGCCCCTGGTCGCGCTGTTGAGACGATGCAGCAGCCCCTCCACCGAGACGAAGAGGCCCGGTTCGTAGCGACCGGGCCGCTCGTCCGCCCGGCGGACGACCGCGCGCACAACCCAGCCGTGCGCATACCGGGTCCGCCCGAGGAACCCCGGCGCCGCCAGGGGGGTCGACGTCGCGCCCGGATCGCCCGCGGCGCGCATCGCCGCGACGAAGGCCGCGACCGGATCGTCGCTCGCAGCGGTCGCGTGCTCCCACGCCTGGCGCGTCGGCAGTTGCTCGACGTCGGCGAGGTTGCGCCCGCACGACTCGCAGAACACGCCCGGCCCGGGCGGCTCTCCGCAGTACGGGCAGACACGGGACTCCGGTTGAGGGTCGACTGGCCGCTGTGCCACCAGTGCGAACTTACGCACCCGCCCCGCGTCGAGCCACTCGATCCACAGCCGGTGGGCGGCGAGCAGCTCGTCCAGCGCCCGGCGGCCGATGTGCGCGGCGATGTTCTCGGCGTCCGCGGCGAACGCGTTCGCCAGCGCCTGCGCCTGCGCTCGGTGCGCATGACTGTGGTCCTCGTGCCACGTGACGGCGAGCCCGGCTCGCTCCAGGGTCGCGGTCATCTCGTCGAGGGGGGTGAGCCAGACGGTGTCCGCGTCGGGCATCGCCTCCTCCTCGGCCGCTGCCAGGGGCGGTCCCTCCTCCAGCGTGAAGGCGAACCGCCCGCCAGGTCGCAGCGCTGCGGCGATCGCTGCAACCAGCGCGTCCTTGTCCTCGAACGCGAGGATCGTCTCGAGCAGGAGCGCGACGTCGAACGAGCCGGGCGGGAGGGGCGGGATCTCCGCGATCGCGAAGCGGCAGGGCAGGTCGACCGCCTCCTCGCGGGCGATTTCGACGGCGCTCGCGCTGGCGTCCACGCCGAGGTAGTCGCAGCCCAGCTCGCGCGTGAGGAACCGCCCGGGCCCGGCGATCCCGCAGCACAGATCCAGCACCGTGACCCCCGGGCCGACGCCCGCCTGCACCGCGAGGGCCCGGATCTCGCCGGCGGTCATGAAGCTCTCCTGGCCGACGAACTCGCCGGGCGCGTACGCCGACACGCGCGCGGAGCGCAGTGCCTGGTGGAACGGTGCGCGGTCGTCCTGCCTCACGGCCGCGGATCCTGCCGCACTCGGCGAGGGAAGGATCGAGGCCGCGACGCGTCCTGCTTGACGTCAGCACTTCACGCACTCACTTCCTGCGAGACGCGGTGCGAGCCCCCCAGGTGGGGCCGGCGGCTGGGCTGCTCGCCCAGATGCTGCTGCTCGCCGTCCTGGCGGCGACCGCCGGGCTCGGTGTCGCCGGGTGGGTCGTCGGTCTCGCCGGCGCGCTGACCATGGCGGCGGCGCTGGCGCATGGCCTGGCCCGCGCGCCGGGTGAGCGGCTGGGACCGGCGTCATGGGTCACGCTCGCGCGGGCGACGCTCGCCGTCGGCGTCGCCGCGCTGGTCGCGGACTCCTTCGCGCGCGACACGCCGGTCGCGCTGCTCGTGGCGCTCGCCTCCGTCGCGCTCGCGCTGGACCTGTCCGACGGATGGCTGGCGCGACGCACCGGGACGGAGTCCGCGCTGGGCGCCCGCTTCGACGGCGAGGTCGACGCGTTCCTCATCCTCGCCCTCAGCGTCTACGCGGCACCCACGTACGGCGCTTGGGTGCTCGCGATCGGGGCGGCGCGGTACCTGTTCCTCGTCGGCGAGTGGCTGGTGCCGTGGATGCGCGCGCCGCTGCCGCCGCGCCGCTGGCGCAAGGTCGTGGCGGCGGCGCAGGGGATCGTGCTGACGGTCGCGGCGGCCGGGGTTCTGCCCCACGCGCCGATGCAGGCGCTCCTCGTCGTCGCGCTCGCCGCGCTCGCGGCGTCGGTCGGCGAGTGCGTGTGGTGGCTGTGGCGCCGCCGGGACGAGGCGCCCGACCGCGGCCAGGTGCGCACGGGCGCTGCCGTGGCGCTCACGGTCCTCGCCCTGGTGCTCGTCTGGGCCGCCGTCGTCGCGCCGAACCAGACGAGCCAGCTCGACGTCGGCGCGTTCGCGCGGCTGCCCCTCGAGCTCCTCGTCGTGGTGGCGCTGGCCGCGCTGCTGCCCGCCGGGCCGCGCCGCGCGCTCGCCGTGGTCGCGGGAGCGGTCCTGGCGCTGCTGGCGGTGGTGAAGGTCCTCGACATGGGGTTCATCACGGCCTTCGACCGGCCGTTCGACCCTGTCTCGGATTCGACGTACGTCGGGATCGGCGTGGAGACGCTGCGAGACGCGATCGGCAGGTCGGCCGCGAACCTCGCCGTCGCCGCCATCGTCGTGCTCCTCGATGGGGCTCCTCGCGGTGCCGGTCCTGGCGCTGCTGCGCATCACGCGCGTCGCGGCCGGCCACCGCGACTGGGTGCTCCGCGCGGTCGTCGTGCTCGGTGTCGTCTGGGCGATCCTCCGCGTCGCGGGCGCGCCGGTCGCCTCCACGAGCGCCGCAGCCCTCGCCGTCGACGAGGTGCAGGTGGTGCGCAGCGGCCTGGATGCGCAGACGATCCTGGCCCGCGAGATCCCGCGAGACCGCTTCCACGCCACCCCCGGCGACCAGCTGCTGACGGGCCTGCGGGGCAAGGACGTCCTCCTCCTGTTCGTCGAGAGCTACGGGCAGGTCGCGGTCCAGGGGTCGTCCTTCTCGCCGGGGGTCGACGCCGTGCTCGACCGCGGCACCGCGCAGCTGCGGGCGCAGGGCTTCGACTCGCGCAGCGCGTTCCTCTCCTCGTCGACCTTCGGCGGGCTCAGCTGGCTGGCGCACTCCACCCTGCAGTCGGGGATCCGGATCGGTACCCAGCGGGGGTACAACCAGCTCGTCAGGAGCGACCGACTCACCCTCAGCGGGGCGTTCAAGCGCGCCGGGTGGCGGACGGTCAGCGAGGACCCCGCGAACAAGCGGACGTGGCCCGAGGGGAAGAGCTTCTACGGCTACGACGCGATCTACGACCGTCGCAACGTCGGCTACCGCGGCCCGGGCTTCGGCCTGCCACCGATGCCCGACCAGTACGTCCTGGCGGCCCTGCAGCGCCTCGAGCTCGCCAAGCGCGACCGGCCCCCGCTCTTCGCCGAGGTGGACCTCATCTCGAGCCATGCGCCGTGGACCGAGATCCCCCGGCTCATCCCCTGGGAGGACGTCGGCGACGGCTCGATCTTCCACCGCGTCCCGCCGGAGGAGTCCACGCAGGCCGCGCTCTTCGGCGACTCCAAGCGCGCCCGGGCCGCCTACGGCACGTCGATCCAGTACACGATGAGCTCGATCATCTCCTTCGTGCAGCACTACGGCGACCCCAACCTCGTGGTCGTCCTCCTCGGCGACCACCAGCCGGCGACGCTCGTCAGCGGCGAGGGCGCCAGCCACGACGTGCCGATCTCGGTGATCGCCCACGACCCGGAGGTGTTCGACCAGATCGCGGGATGGCGCTGGCAGGACGGCCTGCACCCGAGCCCGAGTGCACCTGTCTGGCCGATGGCCACGTTCCGCGACCGCTTGCTCACCGCGTTTCGCTAGTCGTCCCCGAAGCGCGTCGAGAGCGCGTAGCGAAGCAGCACCACGTCGCCGATCTGACGCACATCGGCGAGGGTCGCGCGTCGGCCGGCATGCCATGGGAAGTGCCCGTCGCTCACGAAACGCGGCGCGCTCGAGTCGCCGACGAAGAACGGCGCCACGACGAGCTGCAGCTCGTCGACCAGGTCGTCGGCCAGGAACTGGGTGTGCACGACCCCGCCGCCCTCGACCATCAGGCGCTCGACGCCGCGGTCGGCGAGGTCCTCACTCAGCCGGCGCATCCGCACCTGCCCACCGCCGTCGACGACCGTCGCCACCGGCCCGAGCCTTGCGCAGGCATCCGCCACGCGGGGACTCGAGGTGTAGACGAGCTTCTCGGCCTCGCCGGTGGCGAAGAAGTTGGAGTCCACGTCCAGGTCCGCGCGGTCGGTGACGGTGATCTTCATCGGGGACGGCGCCAGCCCGCGCGCCATGCGACGGTCGCGGCGGGCCTTCGAGCGCACGAGCAACCGCGGGTTGTCGATGCGCACGGTGGCCGCGCCGACCATGATCGCGTCGCACGAGGCGCGCACGTCGTCGACGCGGTCGAAGTCGGCGTCGTTGGACAGCGCGAGGCGCGGCCTGCGATCGCCGAGGTAGCCGTCGAGCGACACGCTGCAGCTCAGCAGGGTGTACGGGCGGTCAGGCATCTGCGACTCCCTCCCGGCGCGCCCAGGCCACGACGAGGACCGCGGCCCCCGGCAGGCTGGCGACGAACACCATCACGCCATAGACGACTGCGGTGGCGACCCCGAGCGACGCGCCGAGGCCGGCGGCGGAGAACGCCCATGCCGTCATGCCCTCGCGCGGGCCCCAGCCGCCGATGTTGGGCAGCGCCGCCGCCAGCATCACGAGCAGCACCAGCGGCAGCATCCGCGACACCGGCGCGGTCGCTCCCGCGGTCCGCGCGGCGATCATGAACATGACCACGTTGCCCGCGACGACGACGACGGACGCAAGCACGATGGCCGGCCACGCACGCCCGGCGAGCAGCCCGTCGCGCAGGTCGCGGGCCACGGCGGGGCGTGCACGCGCCACCAGCGCGACGCTCGCCGCCGCCGCGACGAGCCCGAGCGCGACGAGCGGCATGGCCGACCGCGCCGGCGACGGCGCCACGAGGAGCACGGCCACGGTGAGGACGATCTGCACCACCTGGCCGGCCGAGCGCTCCCACGCCACGGCGCGCAGGCCGCGGCCGACGTCGTTGGTGTCGCGGCCGTGGCTGATGCCGCGGTGCACGTCGCCCACCACGCCGCCGGGCAAGGTCACGTTGAGGAAGATCGACCGGTAGTACGCGGCCACCGCCGTGCCCAGCGGCAGGTGGACGCCGAGTCCGCGCGCCACGACCCTCCAGCGCCAGGCGCAGCAGACGGTCGTCAGCACGGCGAGGCCGGCCGCGGCCGCCAGCGCCCGCGCGTCGACGGTGCGCAGGCCGTCGAGGAACGGGCCGGTGCCGACGCGCCAGACGAGGACGCCGAGCGTCGCGCCGGTGGCGGCGAGGCGCGCCCACCACCACGCGCCGCGACGGCGGGTGTGGCTCGAGGCGACGGGGACCGCGATCGTCACGGCAGCACCAGCAGATCGACGTGGTCGACGTGGACGGCGAGCTCCCCGGCGGCCGCCTGCGCCCGGCGCCGTTCCCGATACGCAGCCTGCCTCACCGGCCAGCGCGGGCTCCTGCTCGCAGGCGGCTGCGACCCACCCGTCGAGCCATGCGGCCATCAGGTCGGCGTGGGCGCGGTCGAGACGCCAGGGGCTCGTGCGGACGAGCACCTCGGCGCCCGCCGCGCGCAGCACGTCGACGGCGGCCGAAGCGGCATCCGGGCCGAGCAGGCGGCGCTGGTGCTCGTTGAACGCGGCCTCCACGCGCCGGTCCAACGAGTCGGGCGGGGTCAGAGCGACGCGCCCGGTCACGGTCAGCGCGAGCAGCATCGGCACCCCGCACGCGATGCACGCTCCGAGCATCCGGTCCAGCTCCTCCGCCGACATGATGTCGAGCAGCGCCGACGCGACGATGAGATCCGCGTCCTCGAGATCTCGAGGCGCCAGCCGGGTGACGTCGGAGCTTCGCCCCTCGACGGTGACCGCGGCACTCGGTGGTGTCGCGACAGCCAGCTCGAGCAGGTCCTCGTCGCGGTCGTGCACGACCCAGTGCTGCGCTCCACGGAGCCGCGGCGCGAGCCAGCGGCCCATCGCGCCGTCGCCGCCGCCGAGGTCGTGGATCACCCGGCGATCGGAGCCTGGGTGGGGCTCGAGGCGTTCGGCGAGCTCCGTGGAGCGCGCGGCGGCATCGGCCGGCTCGCGCAGACGGAGCCACTCCGGGCTGACTCGGACGACCGCTGCGCTCATCGCGCGGCTCCCGCGAGGACACCGGCGACGACCGACGCCGTGGCCGACCACCCGCACAGCGACGCGCGTCGCTCCCGGGCGGCCCGGCGCCAGCGCCCGCGCAGCCCGGCGTCCACGAGCCAGTCCCGCAGCGCGGCGCCCAGGGCCTCCGGGTCGCCGGGCGGGACGAGCAACCCTGGCCGGGCACCGTCGTCCCCATGCCCGAGGGCCTCGGGCACGCCGCCGACATCGGCAGCGACGACCGGCAGGCCGCGCGCCAACGCCTCGGTGACGACCATGCCGTACGTCTCGGCGTGCGACGCGAGCACGAGCAGGTCCGCGTCCGCGTACAGCCGGTCGAGCTCCGGACCGGTGCGCGGGCCGAGGAAGCGGACGCGGTCGCGCAGCGCACCGTGCTGCGCCCGGCGCTGCACGCCGTCGGCGAACGCCCGGTCGCGCTCCACGCTCCCGACGCAGGCGCAGTGCCACGACAGGTCGGTCGCGGTGGCCAGCGCGTCGAGCAGCACGTCGTGCCCCTTGTCGGGCGTCACCGCCGCGACGCATAGCAGCGCGTCTCCGGCGGCCGTCTCCGGCCCGACGCCGGCGGCGTCGACGCCAGGCGCGGCGACGTGCACCTGGTCAGCCGGGAGCGCGTACAGCTCCGCGAGTCGCCGCCGGGTCCATGCGCTGGTCGCGACGACGGCGGTCGCCGCCGTGAGGACCTGGCGCTCGCGCGAGCGGACCGCGTCGGCCTCGTCGCTCAGCGGGCGGTGTCCCAGCGGCATGTGCACGAGCACGACCTGTTGCAGCCGGTGCGCCTGTCCCACGAGCACCGCCGGGGCCGCGCATGCGACCAGGCCGTCGAGCAGCACCACGGTGCCGTCGGGTATCGGCCGGACGGCGCGCGCGAGGGCGGCGTGCTCCGCCGCGCCGGCCCGCGGCCAGGCGCCGGGCACCGCGTGTTCGCGCAACGACCAGCCGAGCGCGGCGAGCCCGCGGCAGACCTTGCGGTCGTAGGTGTTCCCACCGCTCGGCCGCCCGGGGTCGTCGATGCCCTCCGGGACGATGACGTGGACCTCCGTCACAATGGCCGCTCGTAGCTCGCCCACGCGATGTGGGACTCGCGCAGCGTGACGACGAGCCCGTCGAGGCCCTGCGCGCCGAAGGCGTCCGCGAGCCGGTCCGCGACGACGCGCGCGAGCTCCTCGGTCGTGGTGTTCATGCCCGCGAGCGCCGGCTCCTCGTCGAGGTTGCGGTAGCTCAGCTCGGCGACGACCTCGTGCAGCACCTCCGCGGCGCGGCCGATGTCGAGGACGATGCCGTCGGCGTCGAGTGTCGCCCGGCGGAAGGTGGCGTCGACGACGTACGTCGCACCGTGCAGCCGCTGCGCGGGCCCGAACACGTCGCCGCGAAGGCTGTGCGCGACCATCATGTGGTCGCGGACCGTCACGCTGAACACGCGCTGCTCCCGTCGTAGGTGATGGTGTGGCAGACCGCCGCCAGGCTGCCCGCGGCCAGGCGGGACATGACGGCGGGCAGCTCGTCGAAGCGCGACTCGCCGGTGAGCACCGCATCGAAGGCGGGGTCGCGCAGCAGCTCGAGCGCGAGGGCGAGCCGATCGGCCGTCGTGCGGCGCGCGCTGCGCGCCGGGGACACCGTCCCGACCTGGCTGGCGCGGATCCCGAGGCGCCCCGCGTGGAACGCGCCGCCCAGCGAGAGCCGCACCTCGGCGTCGCCGTACCAGCTGAGGTCGAGGACCGTCCCCTCCGGCGCGAGCTGGTCGAGCGAGCGCTGCAGGCCGGCGGAGGTCGCGCTCGTGTGGACGACCAGGTCGCATCCTCCGGGCGCGTCGTGGGGCTCGGCGAACCCGACACCGAGAGCGGTCGCGATCTCGGCGCGCGCCGGGTCGACGTCGACCAGCGTCACCTGGACCGCCGGGAACCGGGCGAGCAGGCGTGCGACGCAGCAGCCCACCATCCCGGCGCCGACGACGGCGATGCGGTCACCGACCAGCGGGGGTGCGTCCCACAGGGCGTTGAGGGCCGTCTCGACGGTGCCCGCGAGCACGGCCCGGGCGGGCGGCACGTCGTCGGGCACGACGGTCACGGCCCCGGCCGGGACGACGTAGGCCGTCTGGTGCGGGTACAGGCAGAAGACGGTACGGCCGCTGAGCTCCGGCGGCCCCTGCTCGACGAGGCCGACGCTGAGGTAGCCGTACTTCAGCGGTCCAGGGAAGTCCCCGTCCTGGAACGGCGCGCGCATCGTCGCGTACTGGCTCGGCGGCACACCGCCACGGAACACCAGCGTCTCGGTGCCGCGACTGACGCCGGAGCGCAGCGTGCGGACCACGACGTCGCCGCGTCCCGGCTCGGGCAGCGCGACCGGCCGGATCTCACCGTGCCCGGGCTCGCGCAGCCAGAACGCGTGCGCGGCGTCCGGCACGTCCTACGCCTCGGTTTCGTTCGGCATCGGTCTGCGGTTCTCCCGGTGGCTGCGGATCTCACCCACCCAGACGCCTGTCTGCGGCGATCCTTCCCGCGACTGCCGTCGACCGTCAAGCCACGCGGGATCTGGAGGGCGGCCATACGGACATCAACGCGTGGTCACGTCGATCACGAAGTCGCGTACGTCGGGCACCGAGTGGGGCACGGTCACCTCGACCACGGGCTCGCTGGTCACGCGCCTGCGCGCACGGTGTCAGGGAACCCGAACGCGTTTCACGGTTGCCCGGCATCCCGCGATCCACCATCCTTCCCGCCTGATGCGCTCCCGCGACCGACGCCTCCTGGCCGGTCTCGCCCTGGCGGCGATGCTCGTCCTCGCCCTGCTCGTGCACCATGCGGGCACCGAGGCGCTGCTCGCAGCGCCGCTGCTGGCGCTGCTCGCGCCGCTGCTCGCCGGGCGCTACCTCGGTGAGGAGCACATCGGGCGCCTCGCGGCCGCCCGACGCGCGCCGCGCGAGCACACGGTGGCCCGCGCACGGCGTAGCTCTGCGGTCCTCCGCGCCCCGCTGGTCCTCGTGCCCCGCGGCGGGCGCCTGCTCGCCACCTCGCTGGCCGTCCGGCCACCGCCGGCGGTCGCGCCGGTCCGCTAGCCCGCGCCGCCCGCACATGTCCGGGTCGGCGCAGTCCCGACCCACGACACGAGGAGGCGGCGATGCGCCGCACGACGATCGTGGTGATCGTGCTGGCGCTGTCCTGCGCGTTCGCCGCTCCCGCGATGGCCCATCAGGGCGATCCGCGGTTCGACTCGGTGCTCACAGGCACTGGCATCCCGGGCCTGAAGGTGCAGGTCCTCAACTACGGCGACCGCCTACTGCTGCAGAACAGGACCGGCCAGGTGGTCACGCTCGAGGGCTACGAGAACGAGCCGTACGCTCGCCTGCTGCCTGACGGCACGGTGCAGGTCAACCAGCGCTCGCCGGCGACCTACCTCAACAACGACCCCTACGCCAACGTCAAGGTCCCCAAGAGCGCGGACGCCAAGGCGACGCCGGTCTGGAAGACGCTCGAGGGCGACGGGCGCTACGAGACCCACGACCACCGCATCCACTGGATGAGCCCGGGAACGGTGCCGCAGAAGGTGACCGACAAGAACGCCAAGACGAAGATCTTCGACTGGTCGGTGCCCGTGCAGGTCGGCGACGCCAAGCCCCAGGCGATCACTGGGACGCTCTTCTGGCGCGGCAAGGTCGCCGGCAGCGGGATGCCGGTCGGCGCCATCATCGGGCTGGTCGCGTTCATCATCGCGTCGATCGCGCTCGTGCTGATCGTGCGCCGCCGCCGTGCGCGCGGTGAGCAGACCCCGTCGGGTTCCGCAGAGGCGTGGTGAGACCTGGCGCCCGCCTCGGGGTCGCGCTCGCGGTCGCTGCGACGGCGCTGGGCGCGCTGTCGCCCGTGGCCAGCGCCCACGCGACGCTCGAGCGGACGTCCCCCGAGCGCGGCGCCGTGCTGGAGCAGCCGCCCGAGGAGGTGGTGTTCGGGTTCGATGAGCCGGTCGAGGCCGCGTTCGGAGCGGTGCGCGTGTTCGACGGCAGGGGCAGGCAGCTCAAGACAGGTCCGCTGCGGCGCCCGGGTGGTAGGAGCTCGGCGATCGCGGTGTCGCTGCCGGTGTCCGTGCCGCAGGGCGCGTACACCGCGACGTATCGCGTCGTCTCCGCCGACGGCCACCCCGTCTCCGGCGGCCTGATCTTCCAGGTCGGCGAGGCCGCCGCCCCCGCGAAGAGCGTCGCCACGCTCCTGGAGGGCACGTCGGCCGGGCCCGTGAGCCGCGCGGCGCTGGGGATCGCGCGCGGGCTCGGGTATCTCGCGATCTCCGTGGCGCTCGGAGGCGTCGCGTTCCTCGCCTTCTGCTGGCGCCCGGCCGTGCGCGGCGAGACGCTGCTGGAGCCGGCCGGTGCCGCGTTCGAGGCCCGTCTCGCGCGCCTGGTCGGGGCGGGGGTCGTCCTGGGGATCGTCGCCGGCGCCGCCGCCGTGGTGCTGCAGGCCGCGGTCGCGGGGGAGACGTCGGCCTGGACCGCGCTGGACCCCTCGGTCGTCCGCGAGGTGCTCGGCACGCGAACCGGGTCGTGGCTCGGCGTGCGGTTCGTCGCGTGGATCGTGCTCGGGGCGGCGCTCGCGATCCTGTGGGCGCGCCCATCCCGGATCGCAGCTGCCGTGGCCGCCGTGCCCGCGGCGGCGATCCTCGCCGGTCCTGCCCTCGCGGGCCACGCCACGACGCAGAGCCCGGTCGCCGTGCTCGCGCCATTGGACGTCGTGCACGTGGCGGCGACGGCGCTCTGGATCGGCGGGATGGTCGCGCTGCTGCTGGCGGTGCCGGCGGCGACACGGCGCCTGGACCCGCCGGTCCGCACACGGCTGCTGGCCGGCGTCCTCGCGCGCTTCTCGCCGATCGCCCTGTGGTCGGTCGTGGCGCTCGCGGTCAGCGGCGGGGTGCAGGCGGCGATCCACCTGGACTGGAGCCTGTCGCCCTTCGCCGACACGGGCTTCGGGCGCTCGCTGCTGGTCAAGATCGGGCTGTTCGCGATTCTCGTGGGGTTGGGCGCCACCCAGCGCCGGCGCATCATCCCGGCCCTGCGCTCGCATGCCGCGGGCGGCGAGGCGCCGGGTGGCGCGGGCGTCCTGCTGCGGCGGGCGCTGCGCGCCGAGGTGGTCCTGCTCTGCGGGGTCCTGGCCGCGACGGCCGTGCTCGTCGGCTCGCCGCCGCCGCGTGCGATCGCGGGCGCGACCGCCGCGGCGACAGGGCCGTACTCCACAGACGTGGCGCTCGGGCCGCAGCGCCTGCAGATGACGGTCGACCCAGCGCAGGTGGGTGTGAACGAGATGCACATCTACCTGCTCGACTCCCGGACCGGCGCGCCGTACACGGGCTCCAAGGAGCTCACGGTCGACGCCGAGCTGCCATCCAAGGCGATCGGCCCGCTGCACCTGGCGACCAGCCGGGCTGGGCCCGGGCACTGGATCGTCACCGACGCGCAGCTCGCGCCCGCGGGGGACTGGCGGATCACCGTCACCAACCGCGTGTCGGACTTCGACGAGGACGAGGCGAGGCTGAAGGTGCCGATCCGATGACCGGGGTTCCTACGTCCTGCAGAGGAGGAGGCCCTGCGCGCGAGACGACCGGCCGCGGCGAGGGCTGTAGCGAGCTGGGGTTCGACCGCCTCAGCGGCCTGCCGGCACCGCCGCGGTGACGTCGCCCGCCCGTTGCAGGTCCTCCCAGGCGAGGCGCATGCGGCGGACTGCCTCCACGAGCAGGTGCGGCTCGGCCGGGAAGCACAGGCGGACGTGGTCGAGGAAGAGGTCGTCCGGCGCCGTGTTGGAGCCCGTCGCGATCGCGACGCCGCGGCGCGCCGCGGCGGCGCAGACCTCGTCAGCGACGGGAAGCGGCAGCTTGACCCACAGCGACCAGCCGCCCTTGGGCTCCTCGAACTCCCACTCGGGAAGCTCCTCGCGCAGCGCCTGGGCGAGCACCTCGTAGCGATCGCGAGCCTGCACGCGGCGGGCGTCGGCGGCGTCGTCGTAGCCGGGCAGCGCGCGGAGGACCGCGGCCTGGTCGAGCATCCCGCTCCCGAGGTCCTGTGCGGCCTTCAGCCGTCCGAGACGCAGCACGAGCCCGGGGTCCGCGCGTAGCCAGCCCGTTCGCAGACCGCCCCAGAGAACCTTGGAGAACGACCCCAGCGCGACCACGCGGTCGGGCGCCATCGAGACGAGCGAGGGGGGAGCGGGCAACTCGAAGACGAGATCGGCCGGGGTCAGGTCCTCGACCACGAGGACGTCGTGCTCGGCGCACGTCGCCAGGATCTCCCGGCGGCGGTGCTCGTGGACGATCGCGCCGGTCGGATACGCGCAGGTGGGGACGAGGAAGACGAGCGCCGCGCCGGGACCGCCCAGCGCCCTGGCCAGATCGTCGGGCCGCGGTCCGGCGTGGTCGCGGCGCACGGCGATCACGACCGCGCCCGCACGCGAGAAGAGCTCCATCGCGCCCGGGTACGTCGGGGCCTCCACGATGACGCGGTCCCCGCGGCGCACGAGGGCGGTCGTGACGAGCTGGATGGCGCCCTGCGAGCCGGTCGTGACGACGATCTGGCGATCGGTGGTGGGCGTGCCGCGGGTGGAGAGGCGCTCGGCGATCGCGGTCCGCAGGCCGGGGAGCCCGAGCGGCGCGTAGCCGCGGACCGGCGCGCCGGCGGCGATCGCGTCGTTCGCGCTGCCGGCGAGCGGCGCGGAGTGCTCGTCGTACCAGGGCGCGCCGAAGGACAGATCGATGAGGCCGTCGTCCTCCTGCACGGCGCGGCCGAAGAGCGACGCCCGCAGCGTGCGCGAGCCGCTCGGCGCGATGCCGGTCGTGAGCCGCGTCCCGCTGCCCTGGCGGCGCTCGACGACGCCGCGGTCGGAGAGCTCCGCGTAGGCGGCGACGACGGTGCCGCGGCCGAGCTGCGCGAGCTGGGCAAGCGCGCGCTCGGGCGGCAGTCGGGTCCCGTCCTCGAGCTCCTCGCGATGGACGGTCTCCTGGATCGCGTCCGCGAGGGCGAGGTAGCGGGGACCACGTCGGCGCTCCCAGCCTGCCATCAGGTTCAGCAAATGGTCGGCAGTCAGTGATTGGCTCATAGATTGGCTCTAGCGGAGGCCAAAGACAGGGGGAAAGATGCCACCCATGAGCCAATCACGCAACATCTGGTCGCGACGGCTTACCCCGGTGGCACCCACCGGAGCCTGGCCGGAGAGCGTCACCATCCGGCGCGCGCACGCCGAGGACGCGCCGGCCCTCGCCCGGCTGGCCGCTCTGGACTCGCACCCGCAGCTCTCCGGGGACGTGCTCGTCGCCGAGGTCGCGGGCGACATCTGGGCCGCCGCGGAGGTCCACGGCTCGTGGGTCCTCGCCGACCCGTTCCGTCCCAGCGGCGAGCTGGCCCTCATGGTCGCCCAGCGCGCCGGCGACCTTCGCGTCGCAGCGAAGCGCGCCGCCCGCCGCGAGCAGCGGAAGGCGCGCGCCGCCGCGAAGGCCGCCGTACCGGCCTAGAAGGGCATCTCCGGCTGCAGGCCGAGCCGGAGCCGCCCGACGTTCTCCCACGTGCGCTCGAACTGGAGCGTGACGTGGGTCCGGACCATGTTGACGTCGCGGAAGTAGCGCTCGATGCGCTGTCCCTTGTTGGAGGAGCTCGAGCCGCTGGTGCGGAACACGATGTCCACGGCCCTCACGGCCGTCTCGATGATCTGCTGCTCGATGAGGATGAGCCGGCGGTCCTCCTCGTCGGTCGCCGGCGTGCCGCTCGCCGCCGACTCCTTGGCACGCTCCGTCCAGAGCCTCGCGACCTGATGGAGCGTCGCCTCGGCGGTGTCGACGTAGGCGGTGGCCTCGCCGAGCAGGCGCTGGAAGACCCCCACCTCGGCGCGCAGCGGCGACAGCGGACCCCACTGGTGCTTCGTCGTGAGCAGCTCGATGTACTCATCCAGCGCCGCCTTGGCGATGCCGACGCAGACCGCCGCCGGCTCGGAGATGAGCAGCGATGCGAGCGGTCCGCGGAACAGCGGGTTCGCGTGGACGTCGCGGCCGGGGAACTCCACGACCGGGCGGAACGGGTTGGGCGACGGGACGGTGTGGCGCTCCGGGACGAAGAGGTCGTGGACGACGACGCGCCGCGAGCCCGTGCCGCGCATCCCCAGCGTGTCCCAGTTGTCCAGGATCTCGAACTGGTCGCGGCGGAACGCGACCCAGCGCGTGTCGATCTCGCCGTTCGGCTCGGTGATCACGGCCCCGCCGATGAAGTGCGTGGCGACGTCGCAGCCCGACGAGTAGTCCCACCAGCCGCTCACGCGGTACCCGCCGTCGACCTTCTCCGCCGGCGCGGGGAGGGCGGACAGCGGGCAGCGGAAGTCGCCGTCGCCGAACAGCTCGATCTGGCCCTGCTCCTCGAAGACGCCGACGATGAGGTTGTGCGCGGCGGTGAGGCCGAACACCCAGCCGCTGGACGGGCAGCCGCGCGACAGCTCGACGGTGATGAGCAGGAACGTCTCGAGGTCGAACTCGTAGCCGCCGAAGCGGCGCGGCTGCACCACGCGCCAGAAGCCGGCGTCGATGTAGTCGCGCAGCGTCGAGTCGGGGAGGCGGCCGAGGCCGTCGCACTCGTCCTGGCGCTCGCGCAGCGCGCCGCGCAGCGCCGTCGCGCGAGCCACCAGCTCGTCCGGCGTGAGGTCGGGATCCGGCGGCTCGAAGCTGTGCGTGCCGGTGTCCTGCAGCGTCATCGGCTCTCCCTCCCGAGGTCAGTCGGACCATCGTAGACCGGCTGCGCTACTCCCCGACGAACGCGCGGACCGGGTCCTTGCCGTCCCAGCCCAGCGACGCCGCGTAGAAGCGGGTGAACGTCTGGTCGGTCAGGTCGTCGAGCTCGATGAGCTCCACGTAGCCCGGCAGCTCGGCGGTCGTGTCGACGTAGGCGACGCGACCGCCGGTCGGCACCTTGGCCTCGAAGACGAGATCGTGGCCTGCGTCGAGATGGCGCTGGAGATCCACGTCGTAGTCGATCGACCCGACGCCGAAGTGGTGGAAGCCGTAGCCGTGCCTCTCGATCCACTCGCGGTACACGGACGGGTTGTCGTCGTTGGGCTGGATGAGCTCGATCGTCATGTGGCCCGCGTACGCCATAGCCAGCGCGACGTCGGATTCGGCGGGGCCCCCGCGGTACGTCGGCTCGACGCCCTTGAAGCTGGGCAGCAGGAACCACGGTCCGACGTTCAGCTCGTCGACCCACGTCCGCATCGCAGCGTCCATGTCCTCCACGACGTAGGCCATCTGCATGATCCCCGTCTGCGGCTGGCCGAAGCCCAAGAGCGCCATCTGTTCTCCTCGTGGTCGGTGCTAGACGAGCGCGAGCACGCGGCTCGGGCTGCCGGTGCCATCTACGCAGTCTTCAGCGGCGCGACGACGATCAGGGCGCCCGTCGGCGGCAGCTCGGCGAGGTTCGCGAGCTGCGTGAGGCCGTAGCGCCCGGCGCCGAGAACGAAGTGGTGCACGGGGAACGGTGGGTCGAACCCACCGGCCGCGCCGGCGTCGATCCCGACGGTCTCCACGCCGAACCCGACGATGCCGCGCTCCTGCGCCAGCCACCGCGACGCCTCCACGTCGGGCCCCGGCGTCACCGGGCCCTCGGGCCCGGCGTTGAGGAACGCGTCCTCGTCGTCGGCGCGCGCGTCCCAGCCGGTGCGCAAGCAGGACCCACGAGCCCTCGGCGGATCGGGCCGTGCTCGGCCTCGAACGATCCTCCAGGTGCGCCGACCGTCATGCAGCGTCGCCCGGGTCCTCGCGCGACCTCGGCCGGTGAGGTCGATGACGACCGCGGGACCGACGAGCCTGCCCGGCGCGACGGAGGCGACGTCCTCGCCGCCGCGCCCGGTGATCCAGTGGATCGGGGCGTCGAAGTGGGTGCCCGGTGTGCTCGCCGAGCTCGAGCACGCTCCACGCCCACGCGGGCCCGGCGTCGTCGTAGCGGCTCAGGTCGCGGCGGCTGAGATGCGGGGTGTTCGCGAACGGCTCGGGCAGCCGGAGCACGGGCGTGTGCTCGCTCGAGCGGCTGGGTGAGGTCGACGACGCGCGCGCTGCCGTCGGCCAGGGCGTGCGAGCAGCGCGGTGACGGGGGTGTCGGGCAAGGGTTCCTCCGTGGACGTCGGGGGTCAGCCGCCGCGGAACGCGTCGGCCAGCCACTCGCCGTACACGGCGGGGTTGACCTTCGCGTCGACGACGAGCAGGCCTGGTGCCGTCGCGCACCCAGCCGGCGACCGGGGCGAGGTCCTCGACGGCGCGGACGGTGATCGCCTCGGCGCCCATGCCGCGCGCGAGCGCCGCGATGTCGGCATCGGGGAAGCGCACGGTCTCCAGCGCGATGGCCCTGAGGACCGAAGTGGTGGACCTCGGCGCCGTAGGCGGCGTCGTCGTAGACGAGCACGAGCAGCCGCAGGCCGAGCCGCACCGCGGTCTCCAGCTCCGGGAAGCGCCATGAACAGGCCGCCGTCGCCGACCGCCGCGACCGTCACGCGATCGGGTCCGGCGGTCGCGACGCCGATCGCGGTCGGCAGCCCGAGGCCGACGGCCTGGAAGGCGTTCGTGAACGCCCAGCTGCCGTGCGTCGGCGACGTCGAGGTAGAAGCCGGGCCAGCCCAGGAAGGCGCCGGAGTCGCAGGCGACCGCGCGGTCGGCGGGGAGGAGGTCGTTCAGCGCGATCGACAGGGTGCGCGGGTCGATCGTGTCGTCGGTGCCCTCGTCGTCGTAGGGCTCGTCGCGCCAGCGCCGCGCCGCGATACGCGACGCCATCTCGTCGGTGCGCCGGCCCTGCCGGGGCTCGATCTCGGCACCGATCGCTGCGGCCGTCGAGCGCGGCATCGCCGACGATGGCCAGGTCGGCGGGGCGGTGCATGCCGAGCGCCGCGGGTTCGGCGTCGACCTTGACGACGGTCGCCCCCGGCCCGAACAGCCGGCCGTGCTGCGTCGTCCACGGGTTCAGGCGCGCGCCGAACGCGAGGACGACGTCGGCCTCCATGAGCAGCTCGGCGGCCAGCGGGGACGCGAAGCCGCCCGAGATGCCGAGGTCGAAGGGATCGCCGGCGAACAGACCCTTGGCGGGCGCCGACGTCGCCAGCAGCGCGCCGGCGCGCCGGGCGAGCGTCGCGATCGCCGCGCCGGCGTCGGCCGTCACCGCTCCCCGGCCGCCGATGAGCACCGGGCGCTGGGCGCCGGCCAGCAGCTGCGCGGCCTCGCGCACCGCCTCGGGTGCGGGGGCGGGCGGCCGGGGGAGGGCGCGGCGCGGGGGCAGCGGCGTGTCGGTCGGCGCCCCGGCCGCCTGCACGTCGATCGGGAGCATCAGCACGACCGGCCGCCGCTCGGACGCGGCGCGATGCAGCGCCCTGGCCGCGTCGGCCGCCGCGGTCTCCGGTGCGTGGATGCGCTCGGCGATCGCGCCGACCGACGCCACGAGGTCGTGCTGGTCGACGCGGAAGTTCGACCCCAGCGCGGCGGCCGGCGTGTCGCCGGCGAGCAGGAGCAGCGGGGTGGCGCTCTTCGCAGCTTCGGCCAGGGCCGTCATCGCGTTGGTCAGTCCCGGCCCCTGATGCACCGAGGCGACGCCCACGCGCGAGGTGGCGCGCGACCAGCCGTCGGCCATGCACACGGCGCCGTGCTCGTGGCGTGCCGCGAAGAACGTCGCGCCGTCCGCGCACAGCGCGTTCGTCGCCACGAAGTTGCCGCTGCCGATGACGCCGAAGACGGTGTCGATCCCGTGCGCGGCCAACGTCGCGCCGACGGCGTCGGCGACGGTGCTGCCTCTGACGCGGGACTCGGTCGCCATGGGTGCCGAGTCTATGTTGGGAGGCATGCCGCAGCCCACCCGAGAGATCCACCTCGCCGCCCGTCCCGAGGGCGAGCCGAGGCCGTCGGACTTCCGCCTCGTCGAGACCGAGCTCCCGGACCCCGGTCCCGGCGAGCTGCTGGTCCGCACCACGTGGATGTCGGTCGACCCGTACATGCGCGGGCGGATGCGCGACGCCAAGAGCTACGTCGCGCCCTTCGAGGTCGACGCGCCGCTGGAGGGTGGGGCGATCGGCGAGGTCGTGGCGTCCGGCGACGCGCGCTTCGCCGGGGGAGACGTCGTGCGCCACTTCTCGGGCTGGCGCGACCACGCGATCGTCGCCGCCGACACGGCGGAGCCGGTCGACACGGGCGGCGCGCCGGTCCACTACGCGCTCGGCGCGCTCGGGATGACGGGCCTCACCGCCTACGCAGGGCTCGATCTCGCGGAGCTGCGCGAGGGAGACGTCGTGTTCGTGTCGGGCGCGGCGGGCGCGGTCGGCTCGATGGCGGCGCAGCTGGCCAGGCTCCGCGGGCACGCCGTGATCGGCAGCGCGGGCTCGCCCGAGAAGGTCGCGGTACTGCTGGACGAGATGGGCATCGCCGCGGCGTTCGACTACCACGACGGCCCGGTCGCGGAGCTGCTGGCGCGGGCGGCGCCGGGCGGCATCGACGTGTACTTCGACAACGTCGGCGGCGAGCACCTGGAGGCGGCGATCGGCGCGATGCGCCTGCACGGGCGGATCTCCGCGTGCGGCTCGATCGCGGGCTACAACACGCCGCAGCCCGGCCCGACCAACCTCTCTCTGATCGTGGGAAGACGCCTGACGATCCGAGGCTTCCTGGTCGGAGACCACCACGACCAGCAGGATGCGTTCGTCGCGGAGGTTGCACCGCTGATCGCCGATGGGTCGATCGTGGTGCGCGAGACGGTCGTGGAGGGGCTGGAGAACGCGCCGCAGGCGTTCATCGACATGCTCCGGGGCGCCAACACGGGGAAGATGCTGGTGCGGCTGTGATCGACTACCCCTCCGCGCTCCCCTCCAGCAACAACCGCGCCACGGCAGCCGGGTCGTCGTACGTCGGCAGGTGCCCGCACCCCGGGAGCGCGACGTTGCGCACCGTCATCGGCAGGTCGCGGGGGCGCGCGACCAGGCGGTCGTGCTCCGGCCAGCCCAACGTCACCGGCACCGTGATCTCCGCGAGGCGCTCGAAGCGCGACGCGCGCATCGCCCGGTTGACCTCCACGAATCCGGGCGCGCTCGCGTAGGAGCGGACGAGGTGCTCGACGGCGTCGGGTGGGACGCGCTCCGGGTGCGCGGTCGTCCCGGCCATCGCCAGCCGGCGCAGGTGGTCGCTGCGCAGCAGCACGCCCAGTGCAGGAAGTGCTGCGCGGGCGGTCTGGCGCGCGACGTCGCGCCGGGGCGCCAGCGGTCGCGGCCACAGCCCGGCGGGGGCGACCGCGGTGACGCTGCGCGCGGCGCCCGCCAGCGCCGTCTCCAGCGCGACCCAGCCGCCGAGCGAGTTGCCGGCGACGTGCGGGCGCTCGATGCCGTCCGCGGCGAGCGCCTCCGACACGACTGCGGCCAGTCGCCCGGGCGTCACTGCCGTACCGCCGTCGAGGGCCGGGGACTCCCCGAATCCGGGCATGTCGACCGCCACGACGGTCCGCTCGGACTCCAGCAGCGGCACCACCGGATCCCACATCGTGTGGTCGCTGCCCAGCGTGTGCAGCAGCACGAGCACAGGGCCCGAGCCCCGCCGCTCGTACCGGATCACTACGAGTCGACCGCCACCGCGGCGACGGCCGTGATCGCCGCCGACGCGCCGCCGACCGCTGTCACGGCATTCACCGCCGCGGGCGGGATCCCGTTGCGCCCGACGACGCTGGCCACGATGTCCGAGAGGTCGCCCGCGACCTGCGCGATCAGCCACGGCCGCACCGGCGCGCCCCCAAGGGAGGCGAGCAGGCCGCCGGTCGCCAGCCCGATCTCGCGGACGGCGAGGCCGCGCAACGGGATCTGGGTGGACGGCTGGAAGGCGGGCGGTCCGAACCACGTCCGGGTGAGCTGGGTCGGCGCCGTGATGAGCCCCACGGCATAGGCGATCCGGGCGCCGCAGATGAGCGCGGCGGCGGTACGTGCTTTCGTCGGCATGTCGTTGCCCTACCCGGCGGCCTCGCCGTGCAGCGCGGTCCCGGCGACCTGGTCGGCGACCGGCACGGCGCCGTGCCACGCGGGCTTGCCGAGGACGATCTGCACGTCGGAGATCCGGCGGGCGGTGAACCCGGCCTCGCACCAGCACAGATACAGGCGCCAGATCCGCTGGAAGCGCTCGTCGTAGCCGCGGCCGGCCAGCTCCGCGCCGTTGGCGTCCAGGTTCTCGCGCCAGCGCCGCAGCGTCTCGGGGTAGTGCGCGGTGATGTCCTCCAGTGAGACCATCCGCAGGTCGGAGTGGCGGGCGACCGAGCGCGCGATGACCTCGATGGACGGCAGGCAGCCGTCGGGGAAGATGTGCTTGCGGATGAACGTCCGCGATGCCTTCTCGACGTCGTAGAGGCGGTCGTCGACCGTGATGGCCTGCAGCGCCATCGCGCCGTTGGCCTCGAGGCGCCGCGCGCAGACGTCGAAGAACGTCCCGAAGTCCTTCCAGCCGACCGCCTCGATCATCTCGATCGACACGAGCTTGTCGAACGTCCCGTCCAGCTCGCGGTAGTCGCGGTGCAGCACTGCGACCCGGTCGGAGAGGCCGGCATCCGCGACGCGGCGGACGGCGAGCGCGTGCTGCTCATCGGAGATGGTGGTGGTCGTGACGTGGCAGCCCCGCGTGCGCGCCGCGTGGACCGCGAAGCTCCCCCAGCCCGTCCCGATCTCCAGGACGCGGTCGCCCTCACCGATGTCGAGCTTGCGGCACAGGCGCTCGAGCTTGGCCTCCTGCGCCTCCTGCAGCGACTGGTCGCGTCGCTCGAACACCGCGCACGAGTACGTCATCGTCGGGTCGAGGAGCGCGGAGAACAGGTCGTTGCCCAGGTCGTAGTGGGCGTGGATCCCCTCGCGGGCGCGCTCCGGCGTGTTGCGCGTGAGGAGCTGACGGCCACGCTGGTAGGGCTCGCGGATCGGCGACAGGCGCCGCCGCAGCTCGTCGATGCCGCCCATGTTGCGGGCTGCCAGCTCGATCACGGCGGTCAGGTCGGGGGTGTCCCACAGTCCGTCGGCGTAGGACTCCCCGAGGCCCAGGCCTCCGCGCAGGATCTCGCGCCACATCCTGGGGGAGCGCACGACGATCGCGGCCTGCGGGACGCCTTCGCCGATGACGGTCCGGCGCTCGCCCTCGACGATGGTGAGGCGGCCCTCGCGGATCCGCCGCAGGAGCGTCAGCGCGAGGCGACGTGCTGTGCGCTCGGTCATGCGCGCCCCGGGTGCGCGACGATGGGGATCCGCCGCAGCCAGAGCCCGATCGCGTGGCCGTAGATGAGGACCAGCGTCCGCAGGGTGCTCGCGGGGTGTCGCAACGTGGTCTCCGCGACCGAGCGGGCGGTCATCTCGCGTCGCTGGAGCGCAAGCGTCGCGTCGAACGCGCGCTCGCCCCCCTGATGCGACGAGATGTGGACGGACAGCGTCTCGGCGGGGTCTGTCGCCCTGACCTCGTAGCGCTGATCCATCTCCATGAACGGCGAGACATGCAGTGCCTTGTCCATACCGCCCTCGATTATCCGGCCTGCGCCAGCTTCGATGACGTACGCATGCCGCTCGCCCCACGGCGTGTTGGTCACCTCGGCGACCAGCGCCTGCAAGCGCTCGGACTCGTCGTAGCAGTAGTAGAAGGACACGGGGTTGAAGCAGTGGCCCAGCGTGCGCAGCTGCGTCAGCAGGCGGATCGGGCCCGTCGGCGCCGTCCCGATGCGCTGCGTGACGAGCGCACGCACGGAGTCGGCAAGCGGCACGCGCGGGTCGCCGAGGTAGTCCGACCGGCGGAAGCGCACGACGCCCCGCCCCGGCGCGACGAGTCGCCCGCCGAGCAGCGACGGCAGCTCGTCGAGGTCCACGTAGGCGAGCGCGATCCCATGGCGGAACTCGGTCTCGCGCACACGCACGCGCCGATGGCGGATCGTGCCGACGTAGAGCGCGCTGGCGGTCATGCGGGCTGCGCCTCCAGCGCGTCGGCGACGCGCTCGCCGCTGACGACGCCGTCCTCGTGGAAGCCCCAGCCCCAGTAGGCGCCGCAGAAGTGCGTCCGATTGCGTCCGCTGATCTCGCCGTGGCGGGCCTGCGCGCGCATCCCCTCCGACGTGTACACGGGGTGCGCGTAGCTGTAGGTGCCCAGGATCCGGTTCGGGTCGATCGCGTCCGTGCGGTTCAGGGTGACGCACAGCTGCTCGTTGGCGGACAGGTCCTGCAGCGAGTTCATGTGGTACGTGACGGTCGTGCTGGCCGGCGGGTCGTCGAGCAGGTGGTAGTTCCAGCTCGCCCAGGCCCGGCGCCGGCGCGGCAGAAGGCGCCGATCGGTGTGGAGCACCGCCTCGTTGTTCCCGTACGGGATCGCTCCGAGCAGCTCACGCTCGCGCCGGTCCGCGTCGGCGAGCATCCGCAGCGCCTGGTCGGAGTGGACCGCGAGCACGACCTCGTCGAAGCGCTCGGGGTCACCGCCCCTCGGGCGCACGGCGACGTGGTCCTCGTGGCGGCGGATCTCCGTGACCGGCGTCGCGACGCGGATGCGGTCGCGCCAGGGGCGCACGAGCGCGTCGACGTAGACCTGCGAGCCGCCGGCGACGGTCCGCCAGGTGGGTCGGTCGCGCAGCCCGAGCATCCCGTGGTTGTGGAAGAAGCGGGCGAGGAACCGGGCCGGGAAGCGCCACATCTCGCCCGGGTCCGTCGACCAGACGGCGGACGCCTGGGGAACGATGAGCCGCTCGACGAACGCGCGCGAGTACTTGCGCTCGTGCAGCCACTCCCCCAGCGACACGCCGTCGGCGCCCGCGTCGTCCAGCAGCGCGCGGGCCTCGCGCTGGAACCGCGGGATCTCGGCGACCATGCGGTGGAACCACGGCTGCAGCAGATGCGCGCGGTTCGCGAACAGGCCGTTGGCCGACGCGCTGGAGTACTCGAAGTCCCCGCGCGTGTCGGCGACGCCGAAGCTCATGATCGACGGCTGGGTCTGCACGCCGAGCTTCGTCAGGAGCGCCTCGAAGCGCGGGTAGTTGCGGTCGTTGTGGACGATGAAGCCGGTGTCGACGTGGTGGGTCTCATCGGACAGGTCGACGCGCACGGTGTTCGTGTGGCCGCCGACGCGCGGCGCCTCTTCGAACACCGTCACCTCGTGGCGCTCGTGGAGGCGGTGCGCGACGACGAGGCCGGAGACGCCGGCGCCGACGATCGCGATCCTCACGCTGTCCCTCGTTCGGGTTCGGGTGTCACGCCGGGTGTACGTGCGTCCTGGCGCGTACAGATCAGCGCGGGAGCCCGATCGCGCCGGCGATGAGGTCCACGACGACGTCAGGACGCTCGAGCGAAGGCAGGTGCGCGACGCCGGGAAGGACGACGGCGGCGCGCACGTCGCGCAGGCGCCGCTCGAGCTCGTGGCACACGACGGCGGCGTCGGGCTCGTCCAGCTCACCCCACGCGATCGTCGCCGGCGCGCGGATCTCCTCCAGCCGCGACCAGGCGTCGGCGTCGCCCTGCCCGGCGTCCTCCGGCATGCCGGAGCGCAGCGCGATCTCGTTCATCGCGAAGGCCAGCTCGCGCGCCTCGCCGCCCACGCGACCCTCCGGTGAGGACGGGCCGTCGAGCCACAGACGGATCTCGTGGCGGTTGACCGCC
This sequence comes from uncultured Solirubrobacterales bacterium, assembly GCA_963837655.1. Taxonomy (GTDB): domain Bacteria; phylum Actinomycetota; class Thermoleophilia; order Solirubrobacterales; family Solirubrobacteraceae; genus CAVVSD01. The sequence continues at coordinate 421,273 of CAWIOK010000001.1, read as the reverse complement.
TCGAGGTCCCCGGTCCTGTCGGCGGCCATGATCGCCTGGATGATCCTCCCGGTCTCCTGGTCGAGGCTGTCGAGCGAGCCCTCGGGCGCGCCGCTGACGGCAGGCGCGATGAGGACGAGCCCGGCGACCCGCTCCGGCGCGAGCAGCGCCGCGTCGAGCGCCAGCGCGCCGCCCATCGAGTTGCCGACGAGCCACGTCGGGCCGTCGAGCAGCTCGAGCAGGTCGTCGACGTGGCGGAACGCCTCGTCGGTCGGCGGCGACTCGCCGAATCCACGACGGTCAGAGGCCAGGACGTCGGCTCCGAGCTCGTGCAGGGCAGGCGCGACGTCGCGCCAGACGCGACGATCGGCGACCCCGGCGTGCAGGAGCGCGACGTGTGGGCCGTCGGCGGTCAGGTGGTCCCGGGCGAGTGGCATCCCAGGGGTCCTACCCGAACATCAAGGAAGGGTCGCCGCGAGCGCCTCAGCGACGGGATCCGATCCGGCCGCGACGTACAGCGTCAGCTCCGCGGAGCGCGGCTCGGCGAGCACCGCCGCGAGCACCAGCGCGACGTCCTCCCGGGTGACGGCCTCGCGGAACGGCTCCGTCGTCAGTTGCACCGCGCCGGCCGCCGGGTCGTCGGTGAGGGGTCCCGGCCGCACGATGGTCCAGGCCAGCGAGCTTGCGGCGACGGCCTCGTCGGCCTGCGCCTTGGCCTGCAGGTAGACGCTGAAGACGTCGTCGCCGTCCGGCGGCGACTCCGCGCCGACCGAGCTGACGATGACGTAGCGCCCGACGCCGGCGGCCTCCGCGGCGCGCACGAGGGAGATCGCACCGTCGCGGTCGACCGTCAGCTTGCGGGCGGCGCCGCTGCCCGGGCCGGCCCCGGCGGCGAACACGACCGCGTCGGCGCCGTCGATCGCGGCACGGACCTCGTCGTCGCCGGCCTGCTCGAGATCGACCAGCACGGGCTGCGCGCCGTCGGCCCGCAGGTCCTCGGCGTGTGCGGGGTTGCGGATCAGTCCGCGGACCCGGTCGCCCCGTGCCGCCAGCAGCCGTGTCAGGCCGCGGGCGATCTGACCGTGTGCTCCTGCGATCGCGACGTCCATCGGGTCAGGGTCTCAGAAGCCGGGCGGCTCGGCACCGCGGGGGCGTCCCATGTGGAACAGGCTGTCGACCACCGCGTACTCGCCGAGGTAGCCGCAGCGGGCGATCGGGCGCAGCGCGGCCGTGTCGACCTGCCCGCCGACGACGTAGCGCTCGTCGAGGTGGACGCCGACGACCTGGCCGATGACGAGGTACTGGTCGACCTCGCGGCCGTCGAGGTCGCGCAGCTCGAGCGTCTGGACCACCTTGCACTCCATGGCGCACGGGCTCGCAGCGACCCGTGGCGGGGCGACCATCCGCGAGTCGGCCATCTCCAGGGAGGCGTGCTCGAACTCGCTCACGCCGCGCGGCAGCGGGGCGGAGGAGTCGTTCATCTGCTCGCGCAGATCCCAGGTGGCGAGGTTCCACACGAACTCGCCCGCCGCGCCGGCGAACGATGCCGAGTGCTTGGGCCCCTGGCTGGAGAAGGCGAGCATGACGGGCGCCTCGCAGACCGCGTTGAAGAAGCTGTAGGGCGCCAGGTTCACCTCGCCTTCCGGTCCGGTGGTCGAGACCCAGCCGACGGGGCGCGGCGCGATGATCGCCTTGAACGGATCGTGCGGCAGCAGCGTGCGGTCCCGTCGGTGAGGCTCGTAGAAGATCATGCCCTGGCGAGTGCGCCCTTCCCCGGGTCCCCGGCATGCAGCGTCGAGTAGATGCCGAAGGCCGGCTGCCCGTCGGCGAGCCCGTCGAGCGTGCCGATCATCTCCTGCACCTTCGGCAGCTCCAGGTGCGCGTCGAGGTGGGCCTGGGACGCCCAGCACTCGACGATCGCGAAGGACAGCGGGTCGTCGACGCGCTGATGCATGGCGTAGACGAGGCACCCGTCCTCTGTGTGCGTCTCCGGGGAGCCCGCGGTCAGCGCCGCGGCCATCTCCTGGTCCTTGCCCGGCTTGGCCCGCAGCGTCACGACGACGACGACCTCGCTCATGCGATCTCTCCTCCGCTCGGTGGGCGCGTGATGCTACGCGGAGCCGATGGTGTACAACCGCCGTCACGATGCAGAGCGACTCGATCCGGCGCGCCGTCTACCTCGTCCTGGCGCTTGTGTCGGGCACCGGGCTCGTCATGAACTTCATCAACTCGATGACGGCCGACGTCCCCGCGTCGCGGCCGACCCGGATCGTCCGGTTCTTCACGTACTTCACGATCGAGAGCAACATCCTCGTGTTCCTCGCGGCGGTCGCGCTCGCCGCCGGCGCGGCCCACGGCGTGCGGTTCGTGCTGCTGCACCTCGACGCGCTGCTCGGCATCACGGTGACCGGGATCATCTTCGCCGCGATCCTCGCGCCCGACGGCGCCGACGTCGGAACGGCGAGCGTGCTCCTGCACTACATCGCGCCACCGCTGGCGGTGCTCGCGTGGCTGCTGCTCGGGCCCTGGGGCGCGCGGTCGCGCGGCCTGATCGCTCCCGCGCTCGTCTGGCCGATCGGCTACCTCGCCTGGGTGCTCATCTGGGGCGCGATCACCGACTGGTACCCGTACGACTTCATCGACGTGGGGGAGCACGGCTACGGCGGCGTGCTGCTGAACGCCTTCCTCGTGTTGGTCCTCGGGGTCGTCCTGTGCATGGTGTTCATCGCCGTGAACCGCCGCCACCGGGTCCGCGTGTAGCTTCCCACCCATGCCTGGAGAGCTTCCCCTGACCGGCGGCTGCGGCTGCGGCGCCGTCCGCTTCGAGGTCGATGAGCCGCTGACCGGCGCGCTCTACTGCCACTGCACACGCTGCCAGCACCGCACCGGCGCCGCGGCGGGCGCGACCGGCCGCGTCGCGCCCGGAACCGTCCGGATCGTGGCCGGCGCGGAGCACCTGCGCGACTGGTTCCCGGAGGGCGGGATGGGCAAGACGTTCTGCGTCCTGTGCGGTTCCAGCGTCATGGGCCGCACGCCGGACGGGACGATCACCGGCGTGCGCCTGGGCGCGCTGGATGGCGATCCCGGCATCCGGCCGGCGTTCCGCCAGTTCGTGGCCGACGCCGCGGTCTGGGAGCCGCTCCCCGACGATGGCATCCCGCACCACGCGGGCCGCGCCGTCTAGCCCCGCAGCCGGCCCAGCGCCAGGAACGCCATTCCGGCCACGAGGCCCCAGAACGACGCGCTGATCGACGCGAGCGTGATGCCGGACGCGCTCACGACGAACGTCACGACCGCGGCGTCGCGGCGGGCCTCGTCGGCGAGCGCCGAGGCCAGCGCCACCGCCAGGGCGCCGACGAGCGCCAGGCCCGCGACCGTGTCGACGAGCGCGGTCGGCGACGCCGCGACGAGGGCTGTCGCCAGCCCGGCGCACAGCCCGAGCGCGATGAGGCCGCCGCCGGCGACCGCGGCCGCGATCCAGCGGCGGTCGCGGTCCGGGTGGGCGTCTGGGCCCGCCGCCAGCGCGGCGGAGATCGCCGCGAGGTTCACGGCGTGGCCGCCGAACGGCGCCGCGATGAGCGTCGCCATACCGGTCGACCTGAGGATCGGCGCCAGCGGCGGGCGGTAGCCGAAACTCGCGAGCACGCCCATGCCGGCGATGTTCTGCGACGCCATCGTGACGATGAACAGCGGCAACGCGATGCCGACGATCGCGGCGGGCTCGAAGACGGGGGAGACGAGCTGCGCCGACGGCAGCACGCTGACGCCCGAGAGGTCGCCCGGCCCGTCGATCACCACCGCGATGATCGCCGCGACGATCGCACCCGGCGCCGCCCACGGCCGCGACACGCGCGTCAGCACCGCCCACACGAGCACGACCGGCACGGCGAGCCACGGGATCTCGACGACGGCGCGGACCGGGGCGACGCAGATCGGGAGCAGCACGCCGGCGAGCATCGCGCTCGCCAGCGCCGGGGGGATCGACGCGATCGCCCGGCCCAGCGCGCCCCACAGCCCGCTGAGCACGATGAGCCCGCCGCAGACCAGGAAGGCGCCGACCGCGGCCGGGAACCCGCCGCTCGGGGCGCCCGTCGACACGAGCAGCGCGGCGCCCGGGGTCGACCAGGCCATCGCCACCGGCATCCGGACGCGGCGGCTCATGAGGATCGCCACGACCCCGGCGCCGACGCACAGCGCGAGCAGGCCGGACGTCGCCTCCTGCCGGTCGGCGCCCACGGCGTGCAGGCCTGCCAGCACGACCGGGAACGACCCGGAGAAGCCCACGAGCGCGGTGACGCAGCCGGCGAGCACCGGCGCGACGAGGTCCGAGCGGGCCCTCACGTGCCTGCCGCGTAGAGCATCCAGCACAGCACGCGGGTGTCGCGCAGCGCCCGGTAGGAGTGCGGGGCATCGGCCGCGAACAGGATCGCGTCGCCGAGGCCGAGCTCCGCCTCCTCGCCCACCGGGCCGACCCGGATGCGCCCGCGCACGCACACGATGACCTCCTCGGTCCCGGGGAGGTGGGCGTCGCTGCGGTGGTCGGTGCCCTTCGGGTAGTCGAGGTCGAAGAGCTCGGTCCGGTGGTCGCGGCCGTCGGCGTGCACGAGCCAGCCTGTCATGCCCGACTCGGCGTGGACCTGCTCGCCCGAACGTGACGGGATGACCCGGGCGTTCGGGCGACCCTCGTCCTCCAGCAGCGAACCGAGCGGCAGCGCGAGCGCCTGGGAGATGCGCCACAGCGTCTCGATCGACGGGTTGCCGGTGCCGCTCTCGATCCGCCCGAGGATCGTCTTCGACAGGCCCGCATCCCGTGCCAGCTCGGTCACGGACGAGCCGTGCGCGAGGCGGTGCGCGCGGATCGTGCGGCCCAGTCGCCGGTTCAGCTCGCGCGCGGTGTCCACGCGGCAACTATAGTTGCCGTACTGCCTCCGCCGTCGGCATCCCGTCCTGCGCACCGGTTCGCGTGACGCTCAGGGCCGCCGCGGCGACGCCCCAGCGAGCGGCCTCGACGAGCGTCGCGTCGCGGGCCAGGGCGTCGGCCAGCGCACCGCAGAAGGTGTCGCCGGCGCCGGTCGTGTCGACGACCTCCACCGCAAGGGCCGGGACGTGCTCGGCACGATCGCCCTCGACGACGAGCACGCCGTCCGCGCCGAGCGTGACGACGACCGCCCGTGGCCCGGAGAGCGACCGCGCGACCGTCGCCGGGTCACCTGGGCCGCCGAGGAGCTCCAGCTCCCCGCGGTTGGGCACGAGCACGTCGACCTCCGCGAGGACGTCCGCGTCCAGCGGCCGCGCCGGCGCGGGGTTGAGCACGAGCGTCCCGCCGGCTGCACGTACTGCTGCACGCACCGCGTCTCCGGGGATCTCGAGCTGCACGAGCGTCACCGCTGCGTCCGCCAGGAGCCCGGCGGCCGCGTCGACGTCGTCCGGGCCGACGCGGCCGTTCGCACCCGGGCTGACGATGATCGTGTTCTCGCCGTCCGGGGCGACGGCGATGAGCGCCACGCCCGACGACGCGTCCGGGTCCTCGCGGAGGTACGCGATGTCGACGCCCTCCGCCAGCAGCCCATCCCGCAGCCCGCCGCCGGCGGCGTCGGCGCCCACCCGGCCGACGATCGCCACCTCGCGGCCCAGGCGCGCGCTCGCGACCGCCTGGTTGGCACCCTTCCCGCCCGGCAGGTCGGTCCGGTCTCCACCCAGGACCGTCTCGCCCGGCATCGGATGGCGCTCGACGCCGATGACGATGTCGAGGTTGACCGATCCGACGACGGCGATCGTCCCGATCATCGGGCGGGCGCGCCGACCGCGCCGATGGCGGCGACGAGCATGGCCCAGAAGCGCTCGACGTCGATCTCGAGCGCGATGCGCGCGTTCGGCGCGTGGCCGAGGCGCCCGAACGGGTCCACGACCGTCGCGCCGCGCGTCCAGCGGCCCTGGGTCTCGATCGCGAGGAACGCGTCCTCGAACGTCGCGAGCGTCGGATCGAGCGCAACCGCGAGCGCGCATGGGTCGTGCAGCGGCGCATCGAAGCCCCAGATCTCGCGGTAGGTGGAGCTGAAGTAGCCCAGCCAGTCGGCAGCCACCCCGGCGATCGCACCCCCGACGCCCCGGATGCGCTCCACGACCTCCGGCGTCGCCAGCGCGTGGTGCGTCAGCTGAAGCCCGACGAGCGTGAACGGCACCCCGCTGGCCACGACGATCTCGGCCGCCTCGGGGTCGACCCACGCGTTGAACTCCGCGTACGGCGTACGGTTCCCGCGGCCGCGGGAACCGCCCATCCAGACGATGCCGCTGATCCTCTCGCGGAGATCGGGAGCGGACTCCAGCAGCAGCGCGATGTTCGTCAGCGGCCCGGTCGGGACGAGCGTCAGCGGCTCGTCGGCCTCGCGCAGGACGTCGATCATGAGCTCGACCGCGGGGCGTGGATCGAGCTCCATGTCGGGGTCGGGCAGGTCGGGTCCGTCGAGACCACTCTCGCCGTGCACGTCGGCTGCGGTCTGCAGCTCGCCGCGCAGCGGCCCGGCGGCGCCCGCGGCGACGGGCACGTCGCGAATGCCGGCCAGCGTGCAGACCTTGAGCGCGTTCTGGGTGACCGCCTCGAGCGTGCTGTTGCCGCCGACGGTGGTGATCGCCCGGAGATCGGCGAGCGGGCTCCCGGCGGCGAGGAGGATCGCGAACGCGTCGTCGTGGCCGGGGTCGCAGTCGAGGATGAGTGGGACCGTCACGCGCGCCGGTGCTCCCCCCACGCCTGCGCGGCGTGTGCGACGAGCTCGGCGCAGTCGTCCAGCGACATCGCGGTCGCGTCGACGATCAGGCCGTAGAGGCCGGGTGCGCCCGGGTCGACGCCGTACAGGGTGTCGACGTAGGCGTAGCGGGCGCGGTCGGTGAGCTCCAGCCGCCGCCGCGCCTCGTCGTCGCTGATGCCCTCCAGCTCGGCCGCACGTCGCAGCCGGCGCTCGACGGGGCCGTCGAGACGGACGTGCAGCACGCGTGGGTCGTCGCGCAGCAGGACCGTCGCGGCGCGGCCGAGGATGACGCCCGCGCCGCTCTCCGCCCGGGCCAGGACGGCCTGCTCGGTCGCGCGCTTCTCGTCGTCGTCGGGCAGCAAGGCGTCGAAGGTGATACCCGCTGGCGTGCCCCAGCACAGCCCCAGCGCCGCGGCGGTCGACAGGCGCGTCGTCCCGCCGGACTCGGCGGCCTCCTGGGCGACGAGCAGCTCGTCGAGATCCTCGGCCAGGACCGGGCGCGCGCGATCCAGCAGCGGCACGCCCAGGCGCTCGGCGACAGCCGGGGCGATCCTGCTGCCCCCCGCGCCGTAGGTCGCTGCGATCGTGAGGAGGGTCACGCCGCGCTCATGGCAGGCCGGGCCGGGAGGAGGACCCGGGTCGACACCACGCCCGCGATCCCCAGCAGGGACATCACGATCCCCATTGGCACGGCGGTGCCCGTCCCCGCGATGCCGACGAGCGGTGCGACGGCGGCGCCGGAGGTGAACTGGATGACGCCGAGCAGCGCGGACGCCGCGCCGGCGACGTCCGGGTGGTCGGCGAGCGCCAGCGCCGTCGCGTTGGGCAGCGCGAAGGCGAACGACGACACGATCACGAACAGGGGCACCATCACGGCCCATGCTCCCAGGCTGTCGCTCAGGATGACGGCCAGCAGCACCAGGGCCGCCGTCGCGGTCGAGAGCATCGCGCGCCGCAGGAGCACGACGGACTCGATCCGGCCCACGAGTCGCGCGTTCACCTGGCTCGCGATGATGAGCCCGATGCCGTTGAAGCCGAACACGACGCTGTAGAGCTGGGGCGACAGCCCGTAGATGTCCTGCAGCACGAACGACGAGCCCGAGACGTACGCGAACACGGTCGCGAACGACAGGCTGGAGGCGATCGCGTAGCCCATGAAGTCGCGCCGCCCCAGGAGGCTCCGCAGCGTCCGCAGCGTCGAGCGCAGGCCCCGGCGATCGCGTTGCTCGGGCGGCAGCGTCTCGCGCAGGCCGAGCAGCACGGCAAGGCACACGATCGCCGCGATGACCGCCAGCGCCACGAAGATCCCGCGCCACGAGGTGAGCGCGAGCAGCTGCCCACCAAGGACGGGCGCGAGGATCGGCGCCACGCCGATGACCAGCATGAGCGACGAGAACAGCCGCACCGCGGCCGCGCCGGAGTGCAGGTCGCGCACGACCGCCTGGGCGATCACCATCCCCGCGGCGCCCGCGAACCCCTGCACGAACCGCAGCCCGGTGAGCGTCGCGACGTCCGGCGCGGCGGCGCAGGCCAGCGACGCGACGACGTAGGCCGACAGCCCGACGAGGATCGGCCGCCGGCGCCCGAGCCGGTCGCTGAGCGAGCCCGCGAACAGCTGGCCGAGCGCGAGCCCGGCGAGGCACGCGGTGAGGGTGAGCTGGATCGAGGACGCGCTCGCGTCGAGGTCGCGCGACATCGACGGGAACGCGGGGAGGTACGTGTCGATCGACAGCGGGCCGATCGCGACGACGGCTCCCAGCAGCACGATGAGCCGCCGCTGTGGCATGACGGCCTCGCGCACGGCGGCGGAGTCTATGCGCCGCGCGACCGGATGGTTGCTTGCGCAACGGCCCGCTAGATTCGGTGTCATGTCGCTCCCGCATCTCTTCGAGCCGTACGAGCGCGACGGACTGCGCCTCCCGCACCGCATCGCGATGGCGCCGCTCACCCGCAACCGGGCTCGCGCGACGATCCCCGGCCAGCTCAACGCCACCTACTACGCCCAGCGCGCGAGCGCAGCGATCCTCATCACCGAGGGCACGCACCCCGACCCGGTCGGCCAGGGCTACCTGGACATCGCCGGGCTGCACGACGACGCGCAGCAGGCGGGGTGGGCGCAGGTCGCCGACGCGGTCCACGCCGCCGGCGACGCCAAGCTCGTGATCCAGCTCATGCACTGCGGGCGCGTCGCGCATCCCGTGTTCACGGGCGGCGTGACGCCGATCGCGCCGTCGGCGATCCGCCACGACGGCACGGTGATCACCCCCGCGGGCGACCTCGCCTACGTCACCCCCCGCGAGATCGCGGCCGACGAGCTGGCCGACGTGCGCGAGACCTACGTCCAGGCGGCGCGCCGCGCGATCGCGGCGGGCGCGGACGGCGTCGAGCTGCACGCGGCCAACGGCTACCTGCTGCACCAGTTCCTGAGCTCCAACACGAACCTCCGCACGGACGGCTACGGCACCGACGTCGCGGGCCGCATCCGGTTCGTCATGGAGACGGTCGACGCGGTCTCCGACGCGATCGGGGAGCGCCGCGTCGCGATCCGCCTCTCGCCCGGCCACGAGTTCAACGGCATCGAGGAGGCCGACCCCGAGGCGACGTACGACGCGCTCCTGCGCGCGATCGCCCCGCGCGACCTCATGTACGTCCACGTCATGGAGACGGAGCCGTTCACGGGCTACTCGTCGCTCGAGCAGGCCCGGCGGCTGTATCCCGGGACACTGATGGCGAACGCCGGCTTCACCGAGGAGTTCGACGTCTCCGGCGCCGACGAGAGGATCGCCGACCGCAGCTTCGACCTCGTCGCCTACGGCCGCCGCTTCCTGGCGAACCCGGACCTGCCGCGACGGCTGCAGCAGGGCGCGCCGCTCAACGAGCCCAACCGCGACACGTTCTACGGTGGCGGGGCGGAGGGGTACACGGACTACCCGGCGCTGGACGCGGCGGCGGCGTGAGGGCGCGACGCCCCGTGCGGGGCGTCGCTCGGACTACTCATCGAGGGCGGACGGGAGCGGGGCGGGGCGCTCGTCGGGCGTCAACCATCTGGTTGTGGTCAGCAACCCGCGATATACGCGGGTTAGTGACCACGGATCGCGATGTGGCGCCTGGGCGCTCGGATTCCACGTACGGCGGCGCCGCCGCTTCCCTCCATCCGCCCGAACCGAGCAGTCCAGCCTCCGCTTCTGAGCCCCCTGTCGTCGGCGCGGGGCTCAGGCGCTGCCAGGCGCCTGAGCCCCCCGCCGCCCCACGACGCGGTAGAGCCCCGGCGAGGACGTCTCGGGATCGATGAACCGCTGCTCGTCCTCGAGGATCGGGGCGAGGCGCTCGGCGTTGCTCATCACCCGCAGGTAGACGTCCGGGTCCGGGTAGAAGGCGACCGCGATCCCCTCGTACTCGTGGCGCCCGAGCCCGGCGCGCCGCGCGGCGAGCGAGCTCGCCTTCGGGTCGGCGTGGAACTGCCGGTAGCCCGTCCCCGACGCGTCCGCGCCCGGCTTCACGAGCCAGCCGTGCCGGTCGAGCCAGTGGCGGTGGTGGTCCTCGAAGCCCATCTCCAGGTCGCGGCCGATGACGACGAACAGCACCGTGTCGAACTCACCGGGCGAGAACACGTACTCGCGGCCGGCGAGCGCGTAGGACTCGCCGGCGTCGATCACCCCGCCGAGCCGGCCGGCCAGCCCGTCGGCCCAGCCGACAGCGTCGGCGAGCGGCGCCTCGTCGACGGCGATCTCCAGCGCAGCCTCGAACGGGACGCCGCGCATGTACGACGCGTGCGGCGTGCTCGCCGCGACGCCCGGCTGCAGCTCGAGCACCCGGGCCCGCGCCCCGGGGAGCGCCGCCGCGCGGTCGGCCTCCTGCAGCAGCGCAGCCGCGATCGCCGGAGGATCCCCGCCCCGCAGCAGCAGCCGCAGGACCGTGACCATCAGATCGGGCCCTCGCCCACCGGTCCCATCTGCACCTCGTCGGAGAGCGCGCCCACGGAGACGCGCAACCATGCGTCGATGCGCGGCTGCACCCGCTCGAGCGAGTCCAGCTCGACCAGCAGCGAGAGCGCCAGGTCGGACGCCCCGGCGAGATCCCCGCCCTCGTGGGCCACGTCGCCGGCGCCGCGCAGCGCGCGCTCCAGCTCGCCGCGCAGCGCCATGATGCGCTCCTCGCAACGGCGCGCGACCGCCGCGTAGCCGTCCAGCCGCCGGCGCGACTTCTCCTCGATGCTCTCGGGCACCGCCTCGACGAGCCGGTCGATCTGCTTCAGGTTCACGATCTCTCCTTGCGACGTGCCTTGCGGTAGTCGCGGTTCATCATGGCGATGAAGTCGATCGAGATCACCTTCGGGCACTGCGCCTCGCATTCGCGGTGGTTCGTGCAGGAGCCGAAGTGCTGCTCCATCTCGTCGACCATGCGCAGCGTGCGCCGCCCGCGCTCGGGTTGGCCCTGGGGGAGCAGGTTGAGGTGGGCCAGCTTCGCGGCCGTGAACAGCTGCCCCGCGCCGTTCGGGCACGACGCGACGCACGCGCCGCAGCCGATGCAGGCCGCCGCGTCCATCGCCAGGTCGGCGTCCTCCTTGGGGACGAGCGCGAGGTTGGCGTCCGGCGCGCTGCCGGTGGGAACGGAGATGTAGCCGCCGGCAGCGATGATGAGGTCGAACGTCGAGCGGTCGACGACGAGGTCCTTGATGAGCGGGAACCCTGCCGAGCGCCAAGGCTCGATCGTGATGACGTCGCCGTCGGAGAACTTGCGGCAGTACAGCTGACAGGTCGCCGTGCCGCGCTGGGGCCCGTGCGCCTGCCCGTTGATCATCAGCCCACAGGTCCCGCAGATGCCCTCGCGGCAGTCGCTCTCGAAGGCGATCGGCTCAGAGCCCTCGAGCGTCAGCTTCTCGTTCAGGAGATCCAGCATCTCCAGGAACGACATGTCGGGCGTCGCGTCGTCGACCAGGTGCTCCTCGAAGAAGCCCTCGGCCTCCGGGCCGGCCTGGCGCCACACGCGCAGCGTGAGCCTCACTTGTAGCTCCTCTGCGCCGGCTGGACGTACTGGAACTCGAGCGCCTCGCGATGCAGCTCTGCCGCGCCGCCGGTGTGCTCCCAGGCCGCCACGTAGGCGAAGTTCTCGTCGTCGCGCAGGGCCTCGTTGTCGGGCGTCTGGTGCTCCTCGCGGAAGTGCCCGCCGCAGGACTCCTCGCGGTGCAGCGCGTCGATGCACATGAGCTCGGCCAGCTCGAAGAAGTCCGCGACGCGCCCGGCCTTCTCCAGCGACTGGTTCAGCGTCTCGCCGTCGCCGGGCACGCGCACGTCGGTCTCGAACTCCCCGCGCAGCGCGCGGATCTCGGAGATCGCCTGCTCCAGGCCACCCGCGTTCCGTGCCATCCCGCAGTTCTCCCACGTGATCCGGCCCAGCTCGCGATGGAACCAGTCGACCGACCGCGAGCCCCGGATGGACAGCAGCCGGTTCACCCGCTCGTGCACCCGCGCCTCTGCCTGCGCGAATGCGGGATGGTCGGTCGTCGGCTCGGGGCGCCCGAGCATGGGGGCGAGGTGGTCGCCGATCGTGACGGGCAGGACGAAGTAGCCGTCCGCCAGCCCCTGCATGAGCGCGCTGGCCCCGAGCCGGTTGGCGCCGTGGTCGGAGAAGTTCGCCTCCCCGATCGCGTAGAGCCCGGGGATGGTCGTCATGAGGTTGTAGTCCACCCAGAGCCCGCCCATCGTGTAGTGGGGAGCGGGGTAGATGCGCATCGGGACGCGGTACGGGTCCTCGCCGCTGATGCGCTCGTACATCTCGAAGAGGTTCCCGTAGCGCGCCTTGATGACCTCGGCGCCGAGCCGGTCGATCGCATGCGCGAAGTCGAGGTAGACGCCGTTGCGCCGCGGGCCGACGCCGAGCTCCTCATCGATCATCCCCTTGGCCGCGCGGGACGCGACGTCGCGCGGCACGAGGTTGCCGAAGGCGGGGTAGCGGCGCTCGAGGAAGTAGTCGCGCTCGCCCTCCGGGATCTGGTCCGGGGAGCGCTCGCCGCCGTGCAGTGGGACCCAGATGCGGCCGTCGTTGCGCAGCGACTCGCTCATCAGCGTGAGCTTGCTCTGGAAGCCCTCCGACTGCGGGATGCAGGTCGGGTGGATCTGCGTGAAGCACGGGTTGGCGAACGCCGCTCCCTGCCGGTGCGCGCGCCAGATCGCCGTCGCATTGGAGTTGCGCGCGTTCGTGGAGAGGAAGAAGACGTTGGAGTAGCCGCCGGTCGCCAGCACGACCGCGTGCGCCGCGTGGGTCCGGATCTCGCCGGTGAGCAGGTCGCGGGTGACGATGCCGTTCGCGTGACCGTCGGCGACGACGACGTCCAGCAGCTCCGTGCGGGTGTGCATCGTCACGGTGCCCGCGTCGATCTGGCGCGACAGCGCCTGATAGGCGCCGAGCAGGAGCTGCTGCCCGGTCTGCCCGCGTGCGTAGAACGTGCGCGACACCTGCGCGCCGCCGAAGGAGCGGTTGTCCAGCAGACCGCCGTACTCGCGGGCGAACGGGACGCCCTGCGCTGTGCACTGGTCGATGATGTTGTTCGAGATCTGCGCGAGCCGGTAGACGTTCGCCTCGCGCGAGCGGTAGTCGCCGCCCTTGATCGTGTCGTAGAACAGGCGGAACGGGCTGTCGCCGTCGTTGCGGTAGTTCTTGGCCGCGTTGATGCCGCCCTGTGCGGCGATCGAGTGCGCTCGGCGCGGCGAGTCGTGGAACGTGAACGCGCTGACCCGGTAGCCGAGCTCGCCGAGCGTCGCCGCGGCCGAGGCCCCGGCCAGGCCCGTCCCGACGACGATCACGTGGAAGCGCCGCTTGTTGGCGGCGTTGACGAGCCGGACGTTGAAGCGGTGGTTGTCCCACGCCTCCTGGATCGGGCCCGGCGGGATGTTGGCTTCGAGATCCACTACGACACCACCCCTGTCACGACGGCGATGGGGAACGAGATGTTCCCGACGCCGATGAGCACGGCGAACCCGATCGCGAAGTACCGCCGCCACTCGTTGTGGCGCGGCCAGTTCCAGCCCATGGTCTGGAAGAGGCTCCAGGACCCGTGGTACAGGTGGATCGCGAGCGCGAGGTTGGCGACGACGTAGATGATCGCCACGGGCACCCGCTGGAAGCTCGCGACGACGTTCGCGTACGGGTCCCCGGAATGGAAGCCGGGGTTCGCGGTGCCCCACGTCAGGTCCAGCAGGTGGAAGACCACGAACAGCGCGATGATCGGCCCGGTCCAGCGCATCGTGCGGCTCGCGAACCCCGCCGCCACGTACTCGCGGCTCGCCTCGTAGCCGACGGGCCGGGCCCGGCGACTCGCGCGGGCCAGGCGCGCGGCGGAGTCGATGTGCGCGACGACGGCGACGAGCAGGACGATGCGCACGATCCACAGCAGGACCTCGCGCGGGACGGCGGGCTCGCCGACGGTGCGCAGCCAGTGCGAGTAGGTGTCGAGGGCGTCCGCCCCGAGGTAGATCTTGAGGTTCCCGACCATGTGGCCGAGGACGAAGAGCATGAGGACGATCCCGGAGATCGCCATCACGTACTTCTTGCCGACGTCCGTCGAGTAGAGGCCGCGGGAGCGGGCTGTCGTTGTCACGTCGACATGCGGGACATCAGGGCGCGGGCCACGATAGCCGGGTGATCAGTGCCTCCCACGCCACGACATCGCCGCCCGGGAGCCCCGCGGGCGTCGGGAGGTCCTCCGCCGCCACGACTTCGATCTCCTGAACGCCGGGCACCGCGCCCAGCCGCTCGCGCGCCTCCGCGAGGTCGCCGTCGGAGAGCGCGAGGACGGCGACGCCATGGGACGCGAGCAACGCCGGAGTGGGCCCCGCCACGCCGTCGACGAGCACGGTTGCGGAGGCCTCGCCGCGCGGGAGGTGCAGCGTGGCGCTCAGCCCATCGCGCCAGCGGCGGATGCGCACCCCCTCGGCGACGAGCAGGCGCGTCAGCGTGCGCGATCCCGCCTGGCCGTCGACGGACTCCGCGCGGACCTCGATCCGCAGCGGCCGCAGCGAGGCGAGCGCGGCGTGAGCGGCCTTGCCCCGCCATGCGGCGGTCAGGTCCTCCGGACGCCCGGCGCGGGCGCGCCACACGAGGCCGCCGTCGTCGCGCATCCGCGCGTGCCAGACGAGCCCCGCGTCGGGCCCCGCACCGCGGGCGCGCAGCGCGAGTGGCTCGTCGGCGAGTGCGGTGGCTGGGCCCTGGATCTCGATCATGAGTGTCACGACCGTGACAGAAGCAGCCGCTCACGGCGCATATTCCTGCGCGGCCCGCGGCCTCAGCATCCCCTCCAGCAGTCCAACCACCCCTCTGGAGGCACGGATGTCCCGTCTCACCCGCCGCACCGCAGTCCTTCCACTCACGGCGGCGATGCTGCTCGGCACGGCGGGCAGCGCGCTGGCCATCCCGAACACGGACCCGACCAATCCGCCGCCGCCGTCGAACCAGGCACCGACGGCGGCGCTCAGCGTCACGCCCAACCCGGGCCTCGTGAGCAACCTGCTCCAGGTCACCGCGATCAGCGCCAAGGTGCCCGGGGCCGGCGTCGAGAACCTGCTCGGGCGCAACACGATCACCTTCGACGCCTCCGCGTCGGCGGACCCCGATGGCTCGATCTCCAAATACCTGTGGGACCTCGACGGCGACGGCACGTTCGAGAAGACGACGACCACGCCGACGACCAGCCGCATCTACACGGCGCCCGGGGACTTCGCGGTCAAGGTCCGCGTCGTCGACAACGACAACAAGTCCGCGACAGCCACCGCGGCGCTGAAGATCCACCGTGCGCCGGTCGCCAAGATCGGCGCGGCGCCGCAGAACATCACCGTCGGGCAGAAGGCCAACCTGTCGGCGGCCGGCTCCAGCGACGACAACGGCATCGCCAGGTACGACTGGGATCTCGACGGCAACGGCACGTTCGAGACGCCGACGGCCACCCAGGGGACGGTCCAGGCGCCGTTCGCCGGCGTCGGCACCAAGACGGTCCGCGTCCGCGTCACCGACATCTACAACGCGACGGCGGTCGCGAGCACCACCGTCACCGTGCATCCCGCGCCCGACGCGGCGTTCAACGCCTCGCCCAACCCGCCGCTGGTCGGCGAGCGCGTCGTCTTCGACGGCACCCCGTCGATCCGCACCGAGCCCATCTCGAAGTTCGAGTGGGACCTGGACGGCAACGGCAGCTTCGAGACGAACACCGGCGCGCGCCCGAACGCCGCCCGCGCCTACGACGCGCCGGGCACGGTCACGACGCGCCTGCGGATCACCGACGCGCAGGGCGCCCAGAGCATCGAGACCAAGCAGCTCACCGTGCTGACGCCGGCGCAGGCGCCGCGCGACACCAAGGCCCCGGTCATGCGCGTCGGCGCGGTGTCCTCGCGGATGAGCGCGACCGGCCGCGTGAGGCTGAGCGTCACCTGCCCCACGGGCGAGCGCCTCTGCACCGGCCGCGTCTCGCTGACCAGCAAGAGCCGCTCCGTCGGAGCCCGGCAGTTCCGCCTGGCCGGCGGCCAGCGTTCGCAGCTGCGCGTGCTGCTCTCCAGGACGGCGCAGCGCAAGGTCAGGCGCCAGCATCGCCTGACAGTCCGGATCACCACGACCGCGCGTGATGCGGCGGGCAACCAGGCCGTCGCCAGCCGGACGCTCACGATCCGCAAGTAGCGAGCCGCAACGCGCGGCGCGCGCCGCGGGAGCTGAACCTCAGCGCCCGCGACGCGCCAGCGCGTCGGCGTCGAGCACCGTCGTCCGGCCCCGGCCCAGCTTCACGGTGCCTCGCGCCTCCTCCTCGCGGAGCACGCGATTGACGGTCGCGCGGGAGGTGCCCGCCAGCCCCGCGAGGTCCTCCTGGGTGAGCGGCACGACCGTCACGCCGTCCGCGGCGTACAGCGCGCCGAGCTCGAGCAGGCGGCGCAGGACACGCTTGTCGGCCGGCACGTACAGCGCCTCGAGGAGATGGCGGGAGAGGCGCAGCATCTGCCCGGAGAGGATCGAGATGAGCACCTCGGCGGTCTCCGGATGGGCGCCGCGCAGGCGGTCGAAGTCCAGCCGGTGCACCGAGCGCGTCTCGCCCGCCTCGAGCGCGGCGACGGTCGCGCTGCGGCGTCCGCCGGCGTCGCCGAGCAGCGAGAGCTCGCCGAACATGTCGCCCGGCCCGAGGATGGAGAGGATCGCCGTGTCGCCCAGCGGGCGTGGCGACGCGCACCGCGAAGCGGCCCTTGTCGATGAGGTGCAGCGTGTCGGCCGGGTCGTGCTCGTGGAAGACGACCTCGCCGCGCGCGAACTTCCGGCGCCGCGCGATGCTCAGCAGCGCCTGGACCTCCGTGTCGGGCAGGCCGTCCAGCAGCTCCCACTTCACGGCCGGGACCCTACGTGGATCTAGCGCACGCCGATGAGGTCGACGACGAAGACGAGCGTCTCGTCCGGGCCGATGACGCCGCCGGCGCCGCGCTTGCCGTATGCGAGCTGCGGAGGGATCGTGATGCGGCGTCGCCCGCCGACCTTCATCCCCTGGACGCCCTGGTCCCAGCCGGCGATGACCTGGCCCTTGCCGAGGCCGAACTTGAAGGTGTCGCCCCTGTCCCAGGATGCGTCGAACTGCTTGCCGTTCTGCCAGGAGACGCCGACGTAGTGGACCTCGACGGTCTTGCCTGCGACTGCCTCGTCGCCTTCGCCGACGGCGATGTCCTCCAGCTCGAGCTGGTAGGAGGGCGGCTGATCGGTCGGAACGGTGACCTCGGGCTTGCTCGATGACATGCCGCGGCACGGTATCGGGCAGAGATATCGGTATGTCCGTCAACGAGATCGAGATGAACGTCGCACCCGAGGCGGTGTTCGGCGTCCTGTCCGATCCCCGCTCCTACGGACGCTGGGTCGTGGGCTCGCGCGCGATCCACGCGGCGGACCCGGAGTGGCCGGCGCAGGGCTCCGTGTTCGAGCACACCCAGGGCTTCGGGCCGCTGCCGCTGCAGCGCGACACCTCGACGGTGCTCGCGGTCACGCGGCCGGCGTTCCTGCAGCTGCGCGTCCAGGCGCGGCCGCTGACGGTCGCCCACGTCACCTTGCGGCTGAGCCCGCGCGACGGCGGGACGCACATCCGCATGGAGGAGGTGCCCGCCGACCTGCGCAGCAAGTTCGTCATGAACCCCCTGATGCAGCCGCTGCTGCACCTGCGCAACGCGGAGTCGCTGCGCAGGCTGAAGCGCCTGGTGGAGGGCACCGACCCGATGCCGGACGGCGTGCTCCCGCCGCGCAGGGCACGCGGATGATCGCTTTGCTGATGCGGGGGTAGTGCCAGAGCGTGAGAGCATTGACATGGCAGGGCACGCACGACGTCCGCGTCGACACGGTGCCCGACCCGACGATCCAGGAACCGACCGACGCGATCATCCGCGTGACGACCTCCGGCCTCTGCGGCTCGGACCTGCATCTCTACGAGGTCCTCGGTGCGTTCATCGATCCCGGCGACATCCTCGGCCACGAGCCGATGGGCATCGTCGAGGCGGTCGGGTCGGAGGTGAGGAACATCGCCCCCGGCGACCGCGTGGTGGTCCCGTTCAACATCTCCTGCGGGCACTGCGAGATGTGCGGCACGGGGTTCCAGTCGCAGTGCGAGACGACGCAGGTGCGCGAGTTCGGCACCGGCGCGTCGCTACTGGGCTACACCAAGCTCTACGGCCAGGTGGCCGGCGGGCAGGCCGAGCTGCTGCGGGTCCCGCAGGCGCACTACGGGCCGATCAAGGTGCCCGAGGGGCCGCCCGACGACCGCTTCGTCCTGCTGTCGGACGTCCTGCCCACCGCCTACCAGGCGGTCCGGTACGCGGGCGTCCCGGACGGCGGGAGCCTGCTGGTGCTCGGGCTCGGCCCGATCGGCGAGATGTGCTGCCGGATCGCTCAGCACCTGGGCATCGAGCAGGTGATCGGCGTGGATCTCGTCCCGGAGCGCCTGGCCCGCGCGTCGGCACACGGGGTGCAGACGCTCGATGTGGAGGCGCTCGGCAACGACCTGCCCGGGCAGGTGCGCGAGCTCACCGGCGGGCGCGGCCCGCACGGGGTCATCGACGCGGTCGGCATGGAGGCGCACGGCGCGCCGATCGGCCGCATGGCGCATCGCCTCGCGGCGCTGCTGCCCGACAAGGTCGCGCAGCCCGTCATCCAGAAGGCGGCGATCGACCGGCTGAGCGCGCTGCACCTCGCGATCGACCTCGTGCGGCGTGGCGGCACCGTCTCGATCTCCGGCGTCTACGGCGGCGCGATCGACCCGATGCCGATGATCCAGATGTTCGACA
Organism: uncultured Solirubrobacterales bacterium; assembly: GCA_963837655.1. Classification (GTDB taxonomy): domain Bacteria; phylum Actinomycetota; class Thermoleophilia; order Solirubrobacterales; family Solirubrobacteraceae; genus CAVVSD01. Next base: position 402,261 of record CAWIOK010000001.1, on the reverse strand, counting down.
AGCAACTGACGTTCCGGATGGGCCAGGCGAACGTCCGGCGCTGGGTCGACGACCTCATGCCGATGGTGACCGACGACCGCGACCCGCTCGGGCTGGAGTCCTTCGCGACGCACCATGTGCCGCTGGAGGAGGCGCCGCACGCGTACGAGATGTTCCAGAAGAAGGAGGACGGCGCCTTCAAGGTGCTGTTCAGGCCGTGACGCGCCAGCGGCCCCCGACGCCGGTGAGTATCTCGCGCACGCGCGCGGGGCCGCCGGACCCGGAGGCCAGCGGCGGCGTGGGGTAGTCCGCGCCGTCGCGCAGCCCGTCCAGCAGCTCCGACAGCGCCTCGGTGGCGCTGTGCTCCGGGGTCCAGCCCAGCTCGGTCCGCGCCCGGGTGATGTCCATGATCGGCACGCCCAGGGCGAGGTCGATCCAGCCGGCAGGCGCGGGCTGGAGCCGCAGGCGCCACGAGATGTCGGCCGCCGCGCGCAGCACCCCGCCGCGCACCGGGACCGGCCGCGCGTCCAGCAGTTCGCCCAGGACCTGGGGGTCGATGACCGGTTCCGCGGCGACGTTGAACGCGCCGCGCACGTCCCTCAGCACCGCGAGGCGGTACGCGTGCCCGACGTCGAGGGAGTGCACCGCCTGGAAGCGCAGCCGCGGCACGTCGGGCACGAGTGGGATGAGCTCCTTGCGCAGCAGCCTGCCGGGCAGGAACGGCCCGGCGAACAGGCGCCGGATGCCGGTCGCGGCCTCGCGCTTGAAGATGAGCCCGGGGCGCAGGCGCACGATGCGCATGCGCGGGTGCTCGCGCTCCATGACGTCGAGCAGTCGCTCGCACTCGGCCTTGTGGCGCGAGTAGAAGAGCGTCGGGATGCCGGTCGCGGGCCAGGACTCGTCGACGGCACGATCCTTCGGCCCCGGGGCGTAGGTGCCGACCGACGACGCGTGCACGAGCGTCGTCACGCCCGACCGCGCCGCGGCCTCGAAGACGCGGCGGCTGCCGTCGACGTTCACCGCGCGCAGCTGCCGGTCGTCGCGCGAGGGCTGGATGAGCCACGCGAGGTGCACCACGGCGTCGGCGCCGCGGAAGATCGGATCGAGGTCGTCGTGGGCGACGTCGGCCGTCACGATCCTGACCCGGGGGTCGTCGCTGTCGGCGGGGCGGCGGGCGACGCCGACGATCTCGTCGATCGCGGGCTCCGCGCGTAGGGCCGCGAGCACGCTCGTGCCCACGTTGCCGGTCGCGCCGGTGATGACGAGCTTCATGAAGCCAGCGCGCGCCGAGCGAGCTCGGCGATGCCGTCGCGGCTGCCCGCCGAGACGTAGAAGCGCGCGGTGTGGCAGAAGACGGCGTCCGGCACGCCGGTCGCCTCGGCCAGCTCCTCGCCCGACAGCCCTGCCCACGCTGCGGGGAGGTCGAGCCGGTTGTCGAACGTCCCGAGCTCCTTGCGGGACCGCCTGCATCCCCCAGCCGTCGGTCTTCGGGTACATCGACGAACAGCGCGTCCGGGGCGTTGGTCACGACCGCGTCGCGCCACGGCATGTTGCGGTCGAGCTCGATGATCCGCGGATCGTGGGCGCGGCCGATCGCGTCGCGGACGAGCTGCTGCGAGCGGGCGAACGCCGCCGCGCCGGCGAGCTCGCGCTCGAGGATCGTGGTGGCCAGCGCGACGGCCTCGCCGAAGCGCTCGTCCTCCTCGGTGGGCGTGAGCTCCTCGTCCCAGACCGGGTTCATCGCGGCGATCACGCCGCTGACCGTCATCGGGCGGATGTCGTCCACCAGCAGCTGGGCGATCGTCTGGCCGGTGTCGTTGGCGTCGATGCCCTGGACGAGGCGCTCGTCGATCGCCGTCGCCGCGTCGGCGCCGCCCGCGAGCGCCTCGCCGTGCGCGCGCCAGACGAGCCCGAGGCTCGCGTAGCGGATCCCGTTGGCCGCTCGCCGGCGCCGCCCTTCTGGTGGTGGTCGAAGTCGCCGGTGGCCGGATCGGAGCGACCGCCGACGTCGACGCGCACGTCGCAGCCGTCCTGGATCGCAGCGTCACGGGTGCGCACGACCTCCAGCGGGCCGTGGACGAGCTGGAGCACGGCGACGGCGAAGACGTCGTCGGCGTGGAAGTTGCCTGGATGGGTGGCGACGCGCATCGTTCCTCACGGTAGGGCGGCCCCGTGCCGGTGCGAAGGGATGCTCCTCCAGCACGTCGCCGTGGGCGACCGTCACCGCGGTCGAGGGCGGGACCTCGTTCCAGAGGCCCGGCAGGTCCGAGAAGGGCTCGGAGACGATCATCCGATCGTCGCGCGTCATCCGCGCGAAGCGCGGGTTGTCCGGATAGAGGTGGCGGACGGTGTCGACCTCGGCGGTCGTGAACAACGATCGCGGGGTGCCGCTGGTCGCGTAGCGGATCGCCCACAGCCGTTCGCCGTTGGAGATCCCGAAGCTGCCCTGGACGAGCGGCTCCACCCCGCGGCTGCGTGCGGTGTCCTCGATGAGCCCGACCGTGCGCGCCAGCGCTGCGATCGGATCCTGCTCGAGGCCCATGGTGAGCGCCAGGTGAAAGACGACCTCCGTGTCCGTGGATCCCTGGATCTGGGCGAACTGCCCCGGGTCGACGGCGAGCATGAGATCCCGCCGCAGCTTTGCGAAGTCGCCGATGTACCCGTTGTGCACGAACAGCCAGTTCCCGTGGCGGAACGGATGGCAGTTCGTCGGCTGGACCGGGGAGCCGATCGCGGCACGCACGTGCGTGAGGAAGAGCGGCGACTCGATGTGGGCGGCGAGCTCGCGCAGATTGGGGTCCGACCACGCCGGGGCGACGTTCCGGTACACGCCTGGGGGCCCACCGTCGTCATACCAGCCCAGGCCGAAGCCGTCGCCGTTCGTGGGCTCCGCTCCCAGGCGCGAGTGCAGGCTCTGATCCACGATCCCGTGCTGGGATTCGAAGAGCACCTCCTCGATCCGCACGGGTTGTCCCAGCCACGCCATCCAACGACACATATCGGTCCCTCCTCCGCGGTCTCCCATCAGTCTCGCCGGTGGCGCGGCGCCCGAGCGATGAGTTTCGGGGTCGCGGGGCGTCCAAACAGCCGTGGGACACGATCCGGGGCCCGAGCGCCTCACCTTCCTCGACGGTCCGCTGCCGGCGCGGTTCCGGCTGCGTGGGGTCACGCTCGAGCCAGGGGACACCCACCCGTTCCGCGAGGAGGACTGGGACGACGCGCTCGTCGTCGTCGAGCGCGGCGAGATCGAGCTGGAGTGTCGCGCGGGCATCCGCCGCCGCTTCCCGGCAGGGGCGATCATGTGGCTGCAGGGAATGAACCTGCACGCGCTGCACAACCCGGGCGCGGAGCCGACGGTCCTCTCGGCCGTCTCGCGGCGGCTGCCGGGGGGCCCGACATCCGTCCGCGAGTGATGCACGCCGGATCGGGCGCCTCTACGCTCGCGCGGTGCGCCTCCCGGCCGTCCTCGCCGCGGTTCTGCTGGCCTGCGTCCGTGCTCGCGGCACCCGCGTCCGCGCGCTGGTACGGCTCGACGCTGACCGGGCCGGCCAACGCCACCTACGGCTGCGAGTCCGCGATCGTCAACGGGCCCGTCGGCGGACAGGTCCTGTCGCCCTCCAACCAGACGACGTGCACCTACCGCCACGGCGGCTATCTGTTCAACACCCGTCCCACGTTCGTCGTCCCCTCCAACGGTCGCATCACCGCGATCCGCGTGAAGTCCGGGCCCAATCCGGCGCCCCTGCGCCTGACCGTGCTGACGGGGTCCAGCCGGGTCGACACGCTCACCGGCCGCGACATCCCCGGCACCTACACGTGCTGCACCGCGCGCTACCTCGGTCCCGTGTTCCGCCCGCAGCCGAACGCGATCACCACGAAGCGCGTGAACGTCCGCGTCCGCGTCACCTCCAGCCGGCAGCTGCAGGTCCGCATCCACGCGAGCGACGGGGTCGCGCTGAGCGCCGTCGGGCCGGGGACGGTCCCACTGAGCATCGGACCGACCCTCGGCGGCTTCGACGCCGGGACCCCGCTGCTCACCGGGTACTGGCCGTTGACGGCCAAGGGGCAGCCCCGTGTGGAGGGCTACTCCATGACCGGCATCGACCTGCTGTTCGCCTGGAACTTCCGGCGCGGCTAGCGCCGGCCGAGCTCCTCGCCCGTCTCCAGCAGCGTCTTGAGCGTGCTGAGCACCCAGCTCCAGCCGCCGCCGGCGCCCTGATCCTCCATGTCGCCGCGCATCAGGCTCGCCAGCACCGGCGCGCCGGTCAGATCGTGCACGACCGTGAGCCGTGAGGTCCCGTCGGGGAGCCCGTCGATCTCGTAGGTCAGGCGCGTGGCGCCCTGGGCCTCCATCGCGGGGTCCATGACCATCTGCCAGGTCTGGACGAGCTTGCGCGGCGGGTCGAGCTCGACGATCTCGCCGCGGATGGCGACGTCCGGAGCGCCGTGCTTGCGCATCGCTGCGCTCGTGTACGCGATGTAGATCCCGCCCGGCCGCAGGTCGTACTCGCCGCGGCCGCCGTACCCGTACCGCGCGGTCCACTCGGGCTGGGTGATGGCGTCCCAGATGGCCTGAGGCGTCGCCTTGATGTAGACGCGGTACACCTGCGTCGTCGTCACGTCTGACTCCGTTGCGGCACTCATGCCGTGTCCTCCAACTCGCTCTTGAGATCCACGAGCGCCGTGACGTGGCGCTCCGTGTACTTGTCGATCCACCGGTCGTGGATCAGGCGGATGGGCACCGGGTTCAGGAAGTGCAGCTTCTCCCGGCCCTGGCGCCGGACGACGACGAGCCCGGCCTCCTCGAGCACCTTCAGGTGCTTGGCGACGCCGAACCGCGTCATCTCGAGCTCCGACTCGAGCTCCGTCAGCGTGCGGCCGTCACGCACGAAGAGCCGGTCGAGCAGGTGCCGACGTGTCGCGTCCGCGAGCGCCTTGAACACGCGGTCGTCGTCGGACACGCATCCCACGATAGGTGACCAGAAGGTCACATGTCAAGGAGCGATGAATCAGGGGTGCGGGTGTCGTCGTACGAGCATGCACAGCACCGTCGTGGCACCCGAGCAGTGGCAGCAGGCGCACGAGCGCCTGCTCGCCAAGGAGAAGGCCGCCATGCGCGCAGCCGACGAGCTGGCGGCCGAGCGCCGGCGGATGCCGATGCAGCGTGTGGAGCGCGAGTACGTCTTCGACGCCGGCGACCGGCAGGTGTCGCTGATCGATCTCTTCGAGGGCCGCCCGCAGCTCGCCGTCTACCACTTCATGTTCGGGCCCGGAGACGAGGAGGGCTGCGGCGGCTGCTCGATGTTCGTCGACCAGCTCACGCACCTCGCGCACCTCCGCGCGCGTGACGTCTCCTTCGCACTCGTCTCCCGTGCGCCGATCGCGCGGCTGCACGCGTTCCGCGAGTGGATGGGGTGGGACGTCCCCTGGGTGTCCTGCGGCGACAGCACGTTCAACGCGGACATGGACGTGTCGGGCGGCTTCGGCTTCAACGTCTTCCTTCGCGACGGCGACGAGGTCCTGCGCACGTACTTCACGTCGGGGCGAGGCGTGGAGGCCGTCGGCAGCGTGTGGAGCATCCTCGACCGAACGCCGTACGGCCGCCAGGAGACGTGGGAGGACTCGCCGTCCGGCGTCCCGCAGTCCGAGCCGTACGTGTGGTGGGACCTGCACGACCGCTACCCCGCTTGACGCGCGCGTAGCGTCGGGCCATGGACTACAAGCTCGAGCTGGTCGCGATCCCCGTCAGCGACGCCGACACGGCGAAGGCGTTCTACGTCGACCAGGCCGGCTTCAACGCCGACCACGACCACCGGGTGAGCGACGAGCTGCGCTTCATCCAGCTCACGCCGCCCGGGTCGGGATGCTCGATCGTGATCGGCGACGGCATCACGGAGGCCGAGCCAGGATCCGTGAAGGGGGTGCAGCTCGTCGTGGCGGACATCGAGACGGCCCATTCGGAGCTGTCCGGTCGCGGCGTCGCGGTGAGCGACGTGCAGGAGTTCCCGTGGGGGCGGTTCGTGTTCTTCAGCGACCCGGACGGGAACGCGTGGGCGGTGCAGGAGATCCAGCGCGGCTAGGCGAGCGCGAGGGCGCGACGGACCTGAGCCGCCACCATCGCGGGGCGACGCGTGACGTCCTCCCAGGTGAACCGCAGGACGACGAAGCCGGCGAGCTGGAGCGCGTTCGTGGTCGTCCGGTCCTGCTGGAACGCGATGCGCGTGCGGTGCGCCTCCCAGCCGTCGACCTCCACGACCAGGCGGTGCTCGGGCCAGACGAAGTCCAGGCGAGGCTTGCGCCCCTGCTGGGTGCTCGGACGCGGGATGCGATGTCGATCGCACAGACGGAGGAAGCGGTCCTCGAGCATCGTCCGCGTTGGAGCGACGTCGCCGAGGTAGGCGCGAAGCCGCGAGGAAGGCCGCCGCGCCAGCACCTGGCGGATCTGCCCTTCGTGCCACCACCCTCGGAACTGCGCCTCGCGCACCGCTCGCTCCAGTGCATCATCGTCGAGGAGATGGGCGTGGTCGGCGAGCGTCCGGGCGACCGAGGTGACCGCGATGCCCCGCACTGTCGTCCGGTCTGCGGGAGCGAGCGTCGCTCGGTGGTGCTCGATGCCCGCGGGCCGCAGCGCGCGGGACGTCGTGACCGCGGGGAGGGGACCGTCGCGGGTCAGCGCCCGGAGGGCGCCGGCGCTGCGGTGGCTCAGCATCGCCCCCGCGCCGCACGCCAGGACGGCGGCGACCCACAGCGCGTCGTCGGTGCGCGGGCGATGCCCGACCGCGTAGACGCCGCGGTGCATCTGGTGCAGTCGCCCCGCCTGCAGCCGCCCGGCGATCTGACTCCGCGACACGCCGCGCGCGAGCAGCTGCGAACGCGCCACGACACCGTGTTGCGGGGCCGCCATCGCGGCGATCAGTCGATCGGATCTGTCTAGAGCACGCATATCGTGTCCTAGGCAGATCTGGCGCGGTCTTCGCCCCCCGGGATCAGCCCATCAGCGCCGCCGCGACCGCCGCCTGCCCGTAGGAGATGCCGCCGTCGTTGGCGGGGAGGCGCTCGGGCACGAGGACGTGGTGGCCGAGCCGCTCCAGTCGCTCCGCCGTCCAGGTCAGCAGCAGCCGGTTCTGGAAGACGCCGCCGGACAGGACGACGTGCTCCGTGCCCGCCGCAGCGCAGGCCGTGGCGGTCCAGCCCGCGACGGCGCGGTGGAAGCGCGCGGAGATCGCCGGTGCCGGCACGCCGGCCGCCGCATCGGCCGCGACGGCCGCGATCCAGGCACACGCCTCGCCGGCGTAGGAACCACGCTCGGCGGGATCGGCCACCGCCTCGAGCTCGATCGCCGCCTGGCCCTCGTACGTGACGCACGCGCGGATGCCGCACAGCGCCGCGACGGCGTCGAACAGCCGGCCCATGCTCGTCGTCTCCGGCGCCGCGAACCCCGTCAGTGCCATGCGCCCGACGGCGTCCCAGCGCTCGGGGTCGACGGCGTCGCGCAGCATCGTCGGCACCGCTGGGACCTCGCCCCCGGCGGCGACGAGCCACGCGCAGGCCATCCGCCAGGGCTCGCGCACCGCCCGATCGCCGCCCGGCAGCCGCACCGGCGGGCAGGTGGCCGATCCGCGAGAACGAGCGCAGATCGCCCAGCAGGATCTCGCCGCCCCAGGCGGTCCCGTCGGTGCCGTGCCCGGTGCCGTCGTAGATCGCGCCCACGGCCGGCGTCGTCACGCCGTGCTCGGCCAGGCACGCCGCGAGATGCGCGTGGTGATGCTGCACGCCCACGAGCTCGACCCCGTCGCGCTCGAGCGCGTAGGACGTCGACAGGTACTGCGGATGCAGGTCGTGCGCGGCGACCTCCGGCCGCACGTCGAACAGCCGCTCGAAGTGCGCGATGCCCTCCTGGAAGGACGCGAGCGTCTCCGCGTTGCGCAGGTCGCCGATGTGGTGGCCGACCCACGCGCGCCGGCCACGCGCCACGCAGAACGTGCTCTTGAGCTCGGCCCCGCAGGCCAGCACCGGACGCGCGCACGGCACGGGCAGGCCGACGGCCGCGGGCACGAGCCCGCGCGACCGCCGCAGCACCGTCTCACGCCCGCCGACCACGCGAGCGACCGAGTCGTCGACCCGCGTGTGGATGGGGCGGTCGTGCAGCAGCAGCAGATCGGCGATGCCGCCCAGGCGCTCCAGCGCGTCGTCGTCGCGGAACGCGATCGGCTCGTCGCTGACGTTGCCGCTGGTGAGCACGAGCGTCGTGCCCGCATCGGCGAGCAGGAGATGGTGCAGCGGCGCGTAGGGGAGCATCACCCCGAGCTCGCGCATGCCCGGCGCGACGCCCGCGGCCACGGTCGCATCCCCGCGTCGCGGCGCGAGCACGATCGGGCGCGTGGGGGAGGCCAGCAGCGCGACCTCGCGCTCACCCGAGGTCGACGAGCGCACGCGCGGCCGCGACGTCGGCCGCCATGAGCGCGAACGGCCGGTCTCTCGCGGTGCTTGCGCGCGCGCAGGCGCGCGACTGCCTCCAGGTCGTCCGCGCGACAGGCGAGGTGGAAGCCGCCGATCCCCTTCACCGCGACGATCGCACCGTCACGCAGCGCCAGTGCGGCCCGCTCGACGTCGTCACGGCCGGCGGGCGCGTCGCCGATCAGCCGCACCAGCGGGCCACAGACCGGGCACGCGTTGGGCTGCGCGTGGAAGCGGCGGTCGGCCGGGTCGTCGTACTCCGCGTGGCACTGCGGGCACATCGCGAAGCCGGCCATCGTCGTGAGCGGGCGGTCGTACGGGACGCCACGCACGATCGTGAACCGCGGCCCGCAGTTCGTGCAGTTGACGAACGGGTAGCGGAAGCGCCGGTCGCCGGGATCGCGCAGCTCGGCCAGGCAGTCCTCGCACGTCGCCGCGTCGGCCGTGACGAGCGCCGCCGGGGCCCCGCCCACGGACGGCGCGATCGCGAAGCCGGCCTCGCCCCGCGGCGCGACGTCGACCGCGCGTACGGCATCCACCACCGCCAGCGGCGGCGCGCCGTCGCTGAGTCCGGCGACGAAGCGCGCGAGGACGTCCGCCTGCCCCTCGGCCTCGATCTCCACGCCGCGCGCGTCGTTGCGGACGAACCCCGCGATCCCCATCTCGCCGGCCAGTCGATGCACGAACGGCCGGTACCCGACGCCCTGCACCACGCCCTCGACGCGGACGCGCAGCCGGGTCACGCCTGCTCCATGAGCTCGCGCAGCACGTGCCACGCGCTCGCCTGCGCCTCCTGGATGCGGGGGATGTGCTCCGAGCGCGTCACGACGACGTGGTCGGCGAGGCCGTCCGCAGCGATCCGCCCGCCGTCGTAGCCGACGAACGCGATCGTCACGAGCCCGTCGCGGCGGGCCTGCGCGAGCGCGGACAGCACGTTCTCCGAACCCCCGCTCGTGGAGAACGCCAACAGCGCGTCACCGGGGCGCCCATACGCGATGACCTGCCGAGCGAACATCGCGCCGACGCCGACGTCGTTGGCCACCGCCGTGAGGATCGACGCGTCCTCGGCGAGATCGATGGCGGGTCGCGGCGGAAGCGGCGGGGGCGGGCGGCGCAGGTCGGCCACCGCGTCCATCGCGTCGGTCGCCGAGCCGCCGTTGCCGAGCGCGAGCACGCGACCGCCGCCGTCCACGCAGACGTGCAGCGATCACCGCCGCCGCCTCGAGCACGTCGCGGCCGTCGACCGAGCGTCGCGGCGCGCAACGCGGCGGCCTCGCCCGCCTTGGCCAGCACCGACCCGGCGACGTCGGCGAGCACGGCGTCGAGGTCGTGCTCGGACTCGCTCAGGAACGGATAGAGGAACGACGACGCGCCCGTGTCGTGGCGCGGGCCCTCGTCGCGTCCTGCGAGCAGCCCGCGGTGCTCGAAGAAGACGTGGACGAGCTCCCAGAGCACGTGGTACGCGGTCTCGACCTGCTCCTGGGCGATGAAAGCATCGTCGGTTCGGCACCCGCAGTGCGTGCTCGGCGCCGACGTCGGCGAACGCGATCGTCAGCGCGCCTTCCGCGCGTGCGGCGCCGACCGCCGCCGCCACCTCCGCGCCCGACCCGAACGCCATCAGGATGTCCTCGGGCCCGGCCAGCAGCGCCGCGTCCGCGCACGGCGCGCCGAGCGCCGGCAGCGCGCGCTTGCCGACGATCACCGGGTGGACGAACTCCACCGCGACGTGGCGCACGTCGCTGGCGTCGGCCGGCGAGTCGCCGATCGCGATGAGCCGGCCGCCGCGCGCGAAACGCTCCGCCATCCGATGGCAGAGCCGGGCCAGCCCCTCGTGCTCGGCGGCGAAGAACCGCTCGCCGCAGGCGACGCGCTCGTCGATCGCCGCCGCGGCCAGCATCAGGCCGGGGCCGGGGCGGCGGCCCGGTCAGGCAGTCGAGCGAGCCAGTCGCGCAGCGCGTCGACGCCCTCACCGGTCCGCGCGCTCATGCGCATGCGGTCGACGCCGGGATGCACCGCGTCGAGGTGGTTGTCGAAGCGGTCCATGGAGAAGTCGACGTGCTCGAGCAGGTCGATCTTGTTCACGATCACCAACTCGCAGGTGCGGAACATGAGCGGGTACTTCCCCGGCTTGTCGTCGCCCTCGGCGACCGACGCGACCATGATCCGCGCGTCCTCGCCGATGTGGAACTCGGCGGGGCAGACGAGGTTGCCGACGTTCTCCACGATCAGCAGGTCGATGTCGTCCAGCGGCACCGACGGCAGCGCGGAGCGGACCATGTTCGCGTCGAGGTGGCACTCGCCGCCGAAGCCGCTGCCGGTGTTCAGCTGCGTCACCGGCACGTGCAGGTGCGCGAGCCGGTCGGCGTCCAGCGACCCCTGCACGTCGCCCTCCAGGACGCCGACGCGCAGGTCGCCGATGCCGTCGCGCAGGATGCGCTCGAGGATCGTCGTCTTGCCCGCGCCGGGTGCGCTCATGACGTTCACGACGGTCACGCCGTGGCGGTCGAAGTCGTCGCGGTTGGCCCGCGCGATCGTGTTGTTGGCGTCGAGTGCATCCTCGACCACCCGGACCTTCACGCGGTGCATGACGCCTCCTCGGAAACGATCTCGATCGACTCGACCTCGAGCTCCTCGCCGGTCAGCACCTCGACGTCCGTGCTCGCGCAGGACGCACACCGGAACACGGGGAGATCGATCTCGAACTCGTCGTCGCAGGCGCCACAGCGCAGCCGCGCCGGCACGACCTCCTGCTCCAGCCGCGCGCTCTCGCAGAGGGTCTCGCGCGACAGGATCCCGAACGCGAACTCCAGCGAGTCGGGCACGACCTGACGCAGGCGCCCGCACCGCACGCTCACGAGCGTCACGCGCCTGCCGTCCGCGTGCCGCACCGCAGTGTCGACGACGGCGGAGGCGATCGAGAACTCGTGCATCAGGCCTGGTAGGCGGCGTCGCCGCGCAGCTCCTCGAGCGTCTCGCCGACGAGCGTCAGCGCCCGGTCGACGGCCGCCTCGACCGGCGGGGTCAGCCCGAGGCCGACGTCGTCGACCTCGCCCGGTTCGCAGCCGATGACGACGACCTTGCCCGAGAAGCCGCCGATCGCGCTGACGAAGCGCAGCATCGTGGCCGGGTCCATCCCGTGCGGGTTGATGACGTCGCCGTCCTCGATGGCTCCCTCGAACTCCGACATCTCGGGCTCGAGCACGTACAGCGTGCCGGGCTCGCCGCCCTGTCGCGACGCGTCCAGCAGCACGAGTGCGTCGTAGCCGCGCATCAGCTCGTAGGCGAGGTCCAGCCCGCCGGTCCCGAAGTCCATGACCGTGACGCCGGCGGGTACCCCGCGAGCCTCCAGGCGCCGGGCGCACTCGCCGCCGAACGCGTCGTCCTGCAGCCACGCGTTGCCCACGCCGGCGACGAGGATCTGCTTCTCGAATCCGACCATTCATCCCTCCTCATCGCGGGAGTTGCGAGCCTCTTGGCGAGGAACTCCCCCCGGATCAAGCCCCCCGGGCGCAGATCCGGCCTCCACCTCGGCTGGCTTGAAGTACAGGTACCGGCCGATGTCCCGCATGATGTCCTGGCCGGGGTCGTCGTCGACGGTCACGCACAGGTGGACCTGGTCGTCGTAGTCGACGTAGATGCGCTCGATCGTCGCGCTGCGCCCGTCGAGCAGGTGGTCCTGCGCGTTACGGTTGCGCTCCGGCCGCAGCACGACGTGCCCGCCGCGGGCGAACCGCCGACCGTCGACCTCGACGACCTGCTCGCCGCGGACCTCGGAGTCGGCCTCGGCGACGGGATCGGTCACGGTGACGCGGCCGTGCAGGGCCATGATGTCCTGCGGGGTCGCGCTGACCGCGCGCTCGATCATCGACCGCACCGCCGGGTCGGCCTCCGCGATCTGGTCACGCTCGTCGTCGCTGAGCGCGAGCACGTGCAGAAGCAGCGCCTCCTCGATCTCGGTCGAGTCGAACAGGCTGCCGCGGCTCTCCGGCGCGAGCTGCGGGTGGTCGGGCAGCATGATCGCCGCGCCGAGCACCGCGTCGTCCTCGGGACTCGCGAGCACGGGGAAGATGTTCACGTTCGCGCACGTCATGACGGCGGTCGCGACGTCCTCCTCGGGGCTGATAGGCGACGCGAAGCGACCGCCGGGCGCGCAGCGCACGACGACGTGGGTGGACAGCAGCGAGTACGCCATCGCCGTCGTGCGGTCCAGGCCCTCGGCCACGTGCGTGGTGTTCTCGACCGCGACCGTCACCCGCTGCAGGCCGCCGAAGTCCTCGGTGGTCAGCCACATCTGCGCCGACACCGAGCCGAGCGTCACGTCGACCTGACTCGGACCGTCGAGCTCGATCCGGTGCGCCTCACCGGCGACGAGGCAGTGGACCGTCCCGGCGAAGCCCTCGCCTCCGATCGCGATGCACTGCAGCTTCACCCGGTCGTGGGTGTGGGGGCTGCCGGACGCGTACGCGGGCGGGTAGACGATCCCGAACGGCGTCGGCGTCGCGTTCTTCGTCGCGCCGGGGGTGTACGGGTAGAGCTGGTGACCCTCCCACAGCAGGGTGTCGACGAGCTCGTCGAGGTGACTCATGCCAGGAGCTCTCCGATCAGGCTGTCGTAGCTGTGGTGGCCGCCCTCCGCCTTACGGGCGGAGAGGGCGTCGAGCGTCTCCGTCGTCACGCGCACCCAGCCGCCGCCGGGGTAGTACGCGGCCATGACCGCCTTCCACGCCTCGACGGGCATGCGCCAGCGCGCGGTGCAGCTCCACGGCACCTGCGCGACCTGCAGCCGGTCGCCCTCGCCGCGGTAGAGCACCATCCCGTTGAACAGGAAGGACAGCGGGACCTCGCCGCCCGACAGCGAGTAGAAGTACTTGCTCGCCGCGACCTCCAGGTCGTACGTGCAGGGGACGTCGATCGCGAAGGACGTCGCGCCCGTGAACCCGGACACGAGCGCCGAGACGTGCGCCCAGCGGAACACCTCCGTCGTCGACGCCCACCGCTCCGGCGGGCCGAAGAGCTCGACGAGGCGCTCGTGGGTCTCCGGCGTCGTAGGAGCGCCGGGCGGGGTCGATCTGGATCTGCGTCGTCAGCGCGATCGTGTGGATCTCGCGCCCGGTCGGGTCGTCGACGTGCGCATGGAAGCGCAGCGTCGGGGTCGCAGTGTGGGGTACGGGCTCGACAGCGAGGATCGAGAACTCGGGGTCGAGGCGGGGGAGGACCTCGACGGTCAAACCAGCGCCTCGAAGTACTCGGCGACGGCTTCCTGGACGCCGCGCCCGCCGCTTATGCCCTCCCACCGCTCCTTGACGAGCCCGACGAGCTTGTAGGCCTGGTCGACCGGGACGATCGCGTACACGTGCGGCGAGTCGACGGTGCGGTCGATGACCAGCGCCTCCGCGTCGGGCTCCAGCCGGTCGAGGATCGGGTTGGCCGCGCACAAGCGTGTCCCACGCGCTGAGATCGAGCTCGGACTCCGTCGCCCCGGCGGGGCTCGGATACAGCGCCACGACGCCGCCGCTCACGCTCGAGCGCATGAGGAACGTCAGGCCGATCGGGATCCCGAACGCGCGCCAGACCTCGTCGCTCATGTCGAAGTCCTCGAGCACCTGCGTCCGCGATCCCGGCGGACGGAACTCGGGGTCGCCGGAGCGCGTCGACCAGCACGTCTCGCAGACGCAGATGATCCGGCGCTCGACGAGATGCAGCAGGTGCCGGTGGTCCTCGCCGATGCCGATCGGGCACAGCTCGCACGTCGCGCCCGTGTAGGCCGGCTCGAGCGCGATCGCGACGCGCACAGGACCGCCGTTGCGCAGCAGCGGCACCGGGTCGAGCTGCAGCACCTCGCGGTCGGCGCAACGACCCGCGCGCGGCAGGTCGAAGCGCAGCCCGCAGCCCGCGCACGTGAGCTTGCCGCCCAGCAGCATCCCGTCCGCCAGCGGGCCCGAGCATCCGGCGCAGCGGTCGCGGTACGCCAGCAGCGTCCCGGCGACGTTGGCGACGATCAGGCCCACCGACGTCCCCCGCACCGCACCGCGGGGCAGCTCGGCGACGCCGGACAGCTCGATCCACTCCGCCTCTGGCGCCGGCTCGGGGCGCCGGGGCGCCGCCTCCACGACGCCGTCGACGTCGATGCCCAGCAGGTCCGGCGCGTGCTCCTGCAGCGCCGCCTCGATCGCGTGCTCCATCGTCGTCTGCGACGCGCCGCAGCCGCTGCACGAGCCCGAGAGCCGCAGCGACGCGATGCCGTCCTCGATCCCGAGCAGCTCGACGTCGCCGCCATGGGACTCCATGTACGGCCGGACGCTGTCCAGCGCCTCGCTGCACCCGCTCCTCCAGGCTGACCGGGTACAGCCCGTGCGCGAGCATGAGGCCGGCGACGACGTCGTCGTCCGCGAGGCGCGCCACGGTCTCCGCATCCAGCGTCGCGAAGATCCGCCGCAGGCCCTCGCCGTAGACCTCGACGAGCTCGGCGGCCCGAGCTCCTCGGACATCAGCACATCCCGGTCGGCGTGTGCACCACCTTGCGGACCTTGCCGCCGCCCTTGCCGTACATGTGCACGCCGCACGGCAGGCAGGGGTCGAAGGAGTGGACGGCCCGCATGATGTCGACGCCCTTGAAGTCGTCGGGACCGTTCTCCTCGAAGATCGGCGTGTTCTGCACGGCGTCCTCGTAGGGCCCCGGCGTTCCGAAGGAGTCGCGCGGGTTGCCGTTCCACGGCGTCGGCGGGTAGGGCTGGTAGTTGGCGATCTTCCCGTCGCGGATGACCATGTGGTGCGACAGCACGCCACGCGCCGCCTCGTGGAAGCCCACGCTGATCGCCTCGTCCGGAACGGTGAAGTCGTTCCAGCTCTTCGTCCGCCCCGCCCGGATCTCCACGAGTGCCCGCTCGAGGTTGTGCAGCGCGACGAGCGCCGAGTACGCCTGGTGGTACGTCCGCGCGCGCTGGCGCTCGATCGCGTTGGACCAGGGCGGGATCTTCCACTCGAGCTGCATCTCGGGCATGAACCCGGTCTTGGGCAGCACCATCTGGATGCTCTCGCCGGTGGCCTTGAGGTAGCCGAAGTCGACCAGCCCCGCCTTCGCGGTGACCCACTGGCGCGCGAACGGCCCGCCGCCGGTGTCGTTGGCGACGAACTTGCCGGTGCGCTTGTCCTCCATCCGCGGCGAGGCGACCCACGAGTACTTGTCGGCGAAGTCGCGCGCCTGTGGCTTGGGCAGCGTCACCTTGTTCCACGGATGGCGCTTGTCGATCGGGTTGCCCAGCGGATCCTGCGGAGACGAACGTCTCCTCGTTCGTCCAGTCGTCGAAGTACGACGAGCCGAGCAGGATCCGGATCGCGAGGTTGATCTCGACGAGGTCGGTGGTGATGAGCTCGCCGCCGAAGACGAGGCCGGGCGTCACGTACCGGTGCCGGCCCCACTCCGTCATGTTCTTGTAGTCGTAGTCGACGTGGTCCGGGTCGTCGAAGCAGCCCCAGCACACGAGGTCGGTCTCGCGGAACCCGACCCGCTCGTACCCCGGCAGCGCCTCGTAGAAGAAGTCGTAGAGGTCGTCGTGCATGGGCACGGTGCGCTTGCAGTAGTCGATGTAGCGCATGAGGCGCACGTAGTACTCCGTGCACGTCTGCTGCGTGATGTTCGCGCTGCAACCGCCGGGCAGGATCGTCGACGGGTGCGTGTGGCGCCCGCCGAACAGGCAGTACATCTCACGCGTGTAGCGCGCCACCTGCAGGGTCTCGAGGTAGAACTCGCCGGTGAACGCGTTCAGCGCGCGCATGATGTCGGCGATCGTCTTGTAGCCGTGGATGTCGGAGTGCGGCGCCGGTGTGTTCTCCGCCTTGGCCAGGACGGCGGGGTTGGTCTCCTTCACCATCTGCTCGCTGTAGTCCACGTTCGCCATGCAGTCGTTGTAGATCGCGTGGTCGAACATGAAGTCGGCGGACTCGGCGAGGTTGAACGCGAAGTCCCCGAGCTTCGGCGGCTTCACCGAGTAGGCCATGTTCTGGTTCAGGCACGAGCAGGTGCAGTGGTTGTCACCGCAGATGCCGCAGATCCGGCTGGTGATGAAATGCGCGTCGCGCGGGTCGATGCCCTTCATGAAGATGTCGAAGCCGCGGAACAGCATCGACGTCGACCAGCACTTCAGCACCTGCTGGTTGGTGAAGTCGATCTCCGTGTGGATGCCCAGCGAGCCGACGATCCGGGTGACCGGATCCCAGGACATCTGCTTGACGGTGACCTTCTGCTCCTTGGGAGTCTCTGCGAGCGCCATGAGTGCTCCTTACCAACGCTTCTGGTAGCCGGAGGTCAGCTCGGCGCGGTTGTGCCGCCACGCCGGCTCGATGTCGTACTTGCGCTTGATCGACTGGCCACGCGCCCAGCGCAGGATCGGCCCGTAGGTGAACTTCGCGACCTGCGAGGACCGCCTGCCGTTGGGGTCCTCGTCCATGAACGGCATGTACTTGTCGGGGAAGCCCGGCATCGTGCAGGCCATGCAGATGCCGCCGACGTTGGGGCAGCCGCCCATGTGGCTCTGCCAGCCGCGCAGCGGGACGTTGCACTTCACGACCGGGCCCTTGCAGCCGAGCTTCACCAGGCACCGGTGGTCGTCGCCGTACTCGGTGGCGAAGTTGCCCGACTCGTAGAACGCCGCGCGGTTGCAGCTCTCGTGCGCGGTGCGGCCGAAGAGCGTGACCGGCCGGCCCGCATCGTCGAGCTCGGGCACCGGCGCCATCCCCGCGAGCGCGAAGACGAGGTGCACGAGCGTCTCGGTCATGTTGTCGGGCTGGGCCGGGCAGCCGGGGATGTTCACGATCGGGATGCCGGCCTTGGACTTCCAGTTCCACCCCAGGTAGTCGCGGACGCCCATCGCGCCGGTCGGGTTGTTCTTCATCGCGGGGATGCCGCCGTAGGTCGCGCACGTCCCGACGCGCGACCACCGCGGCGGCCTTGCCGGCGAGCCGGTCCACCCACTCGTTGACGGTGATGGGCTGGCCGTTGGACGGATTGACCCCGAAGCCGGTCCAGTAGCCGTCGCCGTTGATCTTCTCGTTGCCCAGCGAGCCCTCGATGACGAGGACGAACGGATCGAGCTTGCCCTCCTCGGCGTCGAACCAGGCCTGCATGTACTCCGCGCCGACCTCGTAGGCGATGACCTGGTTGTGGATGACGACCTTGGGCATCCCGGGGATCGCCCCGGTGATGATGTCCTCCAGGCTCGGATTGGTGGCCGACGTCATGGCCACGCTGTCGCCCTCGCAGGACAGCCCGACGGTGATCCAGAGGACATGCGCCTCGACCGCCTCCGTCGTCGCCTGGTTGGGTGAGATCTCGAACGTCGCCATCACCGCTCCTCTCTCAGCAGATCCGCGGCAGCGGATCGCCTACGAGCTGGTCCATGACCCGTCCGCCGCCGAAGGCCGTCTCCACGAGCACCACGCCACCCGGCTCGGTGCGTACCTCGCCGATCTCCGCCGCAGTCGCCGAACCCGTCGACCGAGCGCAGGGCGGCGAGCGCCGCGTCTGCGTGGTCGGCGTCCGCTACCGCGACGAGCACGCCCTCGTTGGCGACGTGCATGGGGTCGATGCCGAGCAGCTCCGCCGCGCCGGCCACGACCGGCGGCACCGGCACGGCCGCCTCGCGCACGATCATCGCGACGCCCGAGGCGCGCGCAAGCTCGTTGAGGACGGACGCCACGCCGCCGCGCGTGGCATCGCGCAGGCACCGCAGCCCAGGGCCGGCCTCCTCGAGCATCGCATCGACCGCAGGCCACATCGGCCGCGTGTCGGACTCGACCTCGGCGCCGAGCTCGAACTCACCGCGGGCAAGCATGATCGCGGTGCCGTGCAGCCCGATCGGGCCGCTGACGATCAGGCGGTCGCCGGGACGCAGCCCGGCGGGGGAGAGGTCCGCCCGCGGGTCGATGCGCCCGATGCCCGTCGTGCAGACGTACATGCTGTCGGCCTGACCGCGCCCGACGACCTTCGTGTCCCCGCCGACGATGCTGACGCCGGCGGCGATGGCCGCAGCGGCCATCGCCTCGACCTCGGCGCGCAGCACACCGGCCTCCAGGCCCTCCTCGAGGATGAGCGCCAGCGTCAGCGCCTGGGGGCGCGCCCCCGCCATCGCGAGATCGTTCACCGTGCCGTTCACGGCCAGCTCGCCGATCGACCCGCCGGGGAAGACCAGTGGCTTGACCACGAAGCTGTCGGACGTCATCGCGATGTCCGTGCCGTCGATCGTCACGGTCCCCGCGTCGGCCAGCGCGTCCAGCGCGGGGTTGGCGAAGGCGGGGACCAGCAGTCCCTCGATGAGCGCGGCGGTCGCCTTGCCGCCTGCCCCGTGCGCGGTCGTGATGCGCGCGTCGCGGAACTTGTGGCGCTTGGCCCGCGCGGTCTCGATGATCCCGAGGATCTTGGCTTCGCGCTCGGAGATCGAGGTTTCGGCCTGCGGTCCTCGCAAGCTCGGACCTCCGGACGACGTCACCTCAGACAACTTCCCGCTCCCGCGCGAAGCGCCCGTAGTTGTAGTACGCCGCGCAGGCGCCCTCGCTGGACACCATGCACGTGCCGATCGGGCGTTCCGGCGTGCAGGCCGTCCCGAAGACCTTGCACTCGAACGGCTTGATGACGCCCTTGAGCACCTCGCCGCACTGGCACGCCTTCGGGTCGGCGATCCGGACGTTGGGGATCGTGTAGCGCCGCTCGGCGTCGAGGTCGCCGTAGGCGTCGCTGAGCTTCAGCCCGCTGTGGGAGATGAACCCCAGGCCGCGCCACTCGAAGTGCGGGCGCAGCTCGAAGACCTCGCCCATCACCTTCAGCGCCGCGAGGTTGCCCTCGTACGGGACGACCCGCTTGTACTGGTTCTCGACCTCGCAGCGGCCCTCGGACAGCTGCGTGAGGATCATGAGGACCGACTGCAGGATGTCCACCGGCTCGAACCCGCTCACGACGACCGGCTTGCCGTGGTCGGCGGGGATGAACTCCAGCGGGCGCGCGCCGACGACCGTCGACACGTGGCCGGGGCCGATGAAGCCGTCCAGGCGCAGGTCGGGCGACTCCAGCAGCGCGCGCAGCGGCGGCACGATCGTCACGTGGTTGCAGAAGCAGAGGAAGTTCGTGACGCCCTCCGCCTTGGCCCGCTTCAGCGTCAGCGCGGTGGACGGGGCGGTCGTCTCGAAGCCGATGGCGAAGAACACGACGTCGCGGTCGGGGTTCTCCTTCGCGATGCGCAGCGCATCCAGCGGCGAGTAGACCATCCGGACGTCGGCGCCCTCGGCGCTCGCGTCGGTCAGCGTCCCGTGCGAGCCGGGCACGCGCATCATGTCCCCGAAGCAGGTGAAGATCACGCCGGGCTCGTGGGCCATCGCGATCGCGTCGTCGACGCGTCCCATAGGGATGACGCAGACCGGGCAGCCGGGTCCGTGGACGAGCTCCACGTTGGCCGGCAGCAGGTCATCGACGCCGTACTTGTAGATCGAGTGCGTGTGGCCGCCGCAGACCTCCATCAGCTTGTAGTGGCGGCCAGGCTCGACGACCCCGAGGATCTCGCCGGCGAGGACGCGCCCCAGCTCTGCGTCGCGGAACTCGTCGACGAACCGCATCAGAGCCGCACCAGCGCGGTGCCCGCGTGCACCAGGAGGCGGTCGCCGTCGGCGACCGGTTCGACCAGGGCGATCTCAACGGAGGCGCGCGCGCCATCTTCGCCTTCGCACAGTGCCAGCGCGCGCTCGGCGTCGATGCGGACGACGGTCATCGGCAGCCCCTCGTCCGAGCAGGTGACGCAGTGACAGGAGCTCATTCGATGACGCTCGCCTTGAGCTCCTCGAGCTCGGTCTCGAAGTCCTGGCCCATGCCCTCCAGCAGCGAGAGCGTCGCCTGGGCCTCCTCCTCGTCGACCTTGGACAGGGCGAATCCCACGTGGATCAGCACCCAGTCGCCGACGTCCGCGTCCTCGAGCAGGCCGATGTTCACCGTGCGTCGCACACCCGCGACGTCGACTTTGGCGAGACGGTTGCCCACGTCGACGATCTCCAGGATCCGGCCGGGTATGGCCAGGCACATCGGGCGTCCTCCCCAGGTCGACCCATGCAGTGGTACAGGACGGTCTACACGTCGATGTGTGGACTCGCAACGACTTGACCGAGGTGGTCTACTGGCATCTGAAATGCCAGTTCCGGACCGTCGGGACCCAGTCGACCGGCATCTCCTGCGGGACACCGCCTACGACAAGCTGCGCGAGGCGATCGTGGACGGGACGCTCGCACCTGGGGAGGTGCTGCACGACGAAGAGCTGTGCGGGTGGCTCGGTGTGAGCCGCACGCCGGTACGCGATGCCCTGCGCCGGCTGGCCGACGAGGGGCTCATCGAGCTCGCCGCGCAGCGCTACACGCGGGTCGCGACGCTGACCGTGCGCGACGTCCACGAGGTCGTGCCGCTGCTCGCCGCCGTCCACGGACTGGCGACCGAGCTCGCGGTGCCGCACCTGGGACGGACCGCGATCGCCGCGCTGCACACCGCCAACGAGGAGTTCTCAGATGCGGTGAAGCGAGGCGACGGGACCGCTGCCTACAAGGCCGACGAGGATCTGCACGAGGTGTTCGTCGACTCGTGCGGCAACCCGGAGATCGCGCACGTACTCGATCGCCTCACCCCGCGCCTGCTGACCGTCGAGTGCATGTGCTGCCATTCGGCGCTGCCGGGCGGGCGCTTCGTCGCCCAGCACCAGGCGCTCATCACGCGGGCCGAGACGGGCGACGCCTCTGGGGCGGCGTCCGCGGCGCGGGCGAACTGGATGACGCTCGGTGGGGTGCTGGTGGACGCGATGGGTGCGCCCACCTCGCTGGACTAGTGGTCGATCGCAGAGCGGCAGCGTGCCGGGCTTGATCCAGCGGGCGCCGTGAGGTGCCGGTGGACGGGCCATGAAGAGCTTCAGCTGCGGTTCCGTGGTGCCCGGATGCACTGCGACGTTCACCGACACCACAGAGGACGAGATCCTCACCCAGGTCGCACTCCACGCCCGGAACGATCACGGTCTGCAGGAGCTGCCGGCCGAGCTCGTGCGGCGGGTGCGCGAGCGCGTCGTCGTCGCGGCGTAGCGCGACCGGTGCCCGACGACGACGACGGCCTCGCCGCCGCTGCCCGGGCCGCGCTGGTGCGGCCCGGTGTGCTTCGCGTCGCGTTCCAGCCGATCGTCGACCTCACCCGCGGCGTCGTCACAGGCTACGAGGCGCTGACGCGCTTCGCGGGTCCACCCGATGTGTCGCCGGACCGCTGGTTCGCCGCGGCGCACGCCGGGGGCGTCGGCGAACAGCTCGAGGCCCGGGCCCTCGCCGCCGCGCTGCGGGCGCGCCCGCAGCTGCCGCGCAACGCCTTTCTCACCGTCAACATCGGCCCGCGGGCACTGCTCTCCGACGCCGCCCGCGGCGTGCTCCACAGCGTGGGGGACCTGCGCGGGGTGATCCTCGAGATCACCGAGCAGAAGCCGATCGAGGACTACGACGCGGTGTCGGTCGCGCTCACGCCGCTCCGCGAGCGGGGCGCGCTCGTCGCGATCGACGACGCCGGAGCGGGGTTCTCGTCGCTCAAGCACATCACGCTGCTGCGCCCCGATCTCGTGAAGGTCGATCGCGCCCTGGTGGCCGGCATCGACACCGACCCCACGCGCTCGGCCGTGGTCGAGACGCTCGGCATCTTCGCCAGCAGGCTGGACGCGTGGCTCCTCGCCGAGGGCGTCGAGACGATGCCCGAGCTCGAGCGCCTGCTCGATCTCGGCGTCCCGCTGGCCCAGGGCTACCTCCTGGGCCGACCGAACTTCGCGATGCGTGACATCGAGGCCGCGCCGGCGGAGGCATGCCTCCGGCGGGCGCGCCTGTCTCGGCGCGGCGCGATCGCGGCGCTCGCGCAGGATGCACTCGGCGTCGCGGCCGACGCGAGCGACGCGGCGATAGCCGAGACCTTCCTGCGCAGGCCCGGCGAGCAGTGGGTCGTGACGGTCGACGAGTTCGAGCGGCCGGTCTCGCTCGTGTCGCGCACCGATGGCCATCGCCGCATCCCGGCGCTCGCCGTCGGCGCCGGCGACGGCCTGTCCGATGTCGTGCGCCGCGCCCTGAATCGGCCGGTCGAGCATCGCTACACCCCGCTTGCGCTGTGCGACGACGTGTCCCGCCTGCGCGGGCTCATCCATGTGGAGCGCCTGCTCGAGCGGCTTGCGGACGCCGCCGACAGCCGGGCAGCCTAGAGCCGGATCCTCGGATCCGAGACGGCCTCCAGCAGATGCCGGCCCGGTGAACGCCGGGGTGCGCCCGGTCAGACTGCAGCGGCGTGCGCCATGTCGGACAGGCGCTGGAACCGCACGATGTTCGCCGCCTCCTCCATCACGCCCGCCGTGAGGCACACGAACGTCAGCTCCTTGGCCGGGTCGACCCAGAACAGCGACGAGCCGGCGCCGAAGTTCCCGAACGTCCGCGGCGAGGCGAGCGTCCCGAAGAAGTGGTGGTAGATCCCCGCGCCGCGCAGCATGAAGCCGAGACCGACGTTGGCCGGCGCCGGCTCCCATCCCTCCGCGGCCGCGAGCGCGGCGTACAGGTCGTTGAGCCGGTCGCCGGTCTGGTTCGACGTGGCGAGGTCGATGATCGCGGGGGAGAGGATGCGCGCGCCGTCGAGCTCGCCGCCGCGCCGGACCATCTCCGCGAGCCGGAAGAGGTCATGCGCCGTGGAGACCGAGCCGACCCAGGGGAGCTCGGCGTCCTCGTGGATGACGTCGTTCATCACCTCGATGTCCTCGGGGCCGAGCCACCCGCCTGGCGGGAAGCTCGCACGGAGCGTCACGAGCCGGTCCGCCCACGCGGGCGGTGTGCCGAGCGCGGTGTCCGCCATGCCGAGGGGCACCAGCAGCTCGTCGCGCAGGACGTCGCGGAAGCGGCGCGTGCCGCCGCCCATCGTCCGGCGCACGATCTCGCCCAGGAGCGCGTGGTTCAGCGCCGGTGAGTAGTTCACGGCGGCGCCGGGCGTTCCGACGACGTCGAGCTCGCAGATGGCGGCGACGGTGGCCGCGAGGTCGCCCAGCTCGAGCGGCGGCAGCGGGTACGGCGTGCTCGGCAGCGCGGCGCTGTGGGTCAGCAGGTGCTTGACGGTCACGGCGGCCTTGCCGCGCCCGCGGAAGCGATCGCCGCCGAGGAACTCGGGGATGATGTCGGCCACCTTCGAAGTGAGCGCGAAGTGGCCGCGCTCGATGGCGGCCAGCACGAGCACGTTGGTGAGCGCCTTCGTGACCGACAGCACGCGGAAGACGTCGTCGGTGCGGGCCTGCCGCCCGGCGACTCGGTCGGTCATGCCGATCGCCTCGTGCAACCCGATGCGCCCGTCGCGCGCGACGAGGATGACGGCGCCGTCGTAGCGCTCCTGCTCGATGTCGGCCTCGATGGCCGTCCGCAGCCGCCCGAGGGCGTGGTCGTCGAGGCCTGCAGCCGTCGTCTGGGCAGTCGTCATACGCGCACCGTAGACGCTCAGATCACGAACGACTCCAGCGTGCTGGGGACGAACAGCTCCTCCGGGGCCACGCGCCGGGGCGAGAGCCCCTGCTCGTGGTGGTAGCGCAGGAACGTGTCGAGGACGTGACGGTTGGCGTCCAGGCCGTAGGACCACCAGTCGTCGCCCAGCAGCTCACGGGTCCGCACGACCTCCGCCTGCTGCCACGGCAGCGATGTCGTCAGCGCCCCCACGTCCTCCAGCGCCGCGTACGCGAGGTCGCGGGATTGCGTGAACGCCTTCTGCAGCGACCCCGCGAGCCACGGGTAGCGCTCGTGGAGCTCGCGGCGCAGGACGATCACGTGCATGATCGGGAAGATCTGCGTCTCGGCGAGGTAGGCCTCCTCGACGGTGCGGAAGTCCGGCCACAGGCGCCCGACGTCGGGCGCGCCGCGCAGCAGCGAGGATGGCTCGCGCGGCGCCTGGATCGCGTCGATCTCGCCCCGCGCCAGCGCCTCGGAGAGCGACAGGCCCTTGTCGAGCGGCGCGATGTCGATCTCCGGCGGCAGGTCCAGCTTGAGCTTCTCCGGGCGATTCGGCGTCTCCAGGCCCGCCGTGCGGTACTTCACGCTCTCCACCGGGACGCCGTGATGGTCGGCCAGGATCCCGCGCACCCACACGCAGGCGGTGAGCTGGAACTCGGGCGTGCCGACCACCTTGCCCGGGAGGTCGGAGGGCTCGGTGATGCGGTCGCGGCGCACGGCGACGTGCGCGTGGCGGAACGACCGCGACGGATAGACGGGGATGGCGACGAGCCACGGGTCCGCGGACACGAGCGAGACGACGTAGGAGGACATCGACATCTCCGCGACGTCGAACTCCCGGTGGCGCAGCATCCGGAAGAACGTCTCCTCGATCTTCAGGGGCAGGTAGTTGAGCTCGCAGCCGTCGGGCACGACGCGCCCGTCGCGCAACGCGCGGGTGCGGTCGTAGTCCGAGCATGCGAGGGTCAGGTGCAGGTTGCGGGGCACGCCCGGGTCTCCTTGGTCGCTGTACGTTGTCGGTCATCGCCGCCGAGCCGCCTGCCTACCCGATCGAGTCCGTCGGCCGCGCATTGCGGCTCCTGACGCTGGTCGCTGAGCGCGGTGCGGTGAGCGTGTCGGTCGCCGCCGAGCATCTGGGTGTCGCGCGCTCGACGGCGCACAGGATGCTGGCGACGCTCCTCTCGGAGGGCTTCGTCCGCCAGGACGCCGTGACGAAGTCCTACGGCCCCGGACGCCGGATGCTCGAGGTCGGGCTCGCGGCCCTGCGCAACCTCGACGTGCGCGCGGCCGCCCGTCCGGAGCTGGAGTCGCTGCGCGACGAGCTGGGGGAGACCGTCCATCTCGTGCTGCTCGAGGGGACGCACATCCTCTTCGTGGACTCGGTCGAGTCCAACCGCGCCGTCCGCGTCGGCTCGCGCACGGGGATGACGATGCCCGCGCACTGCACCGCTGCGGGCAAGGTGATCCTGGCTGGGCTGCCGCCCGAGGCCCTGGAGGAGTACCTCGACGCGCTGCCCGCCGGCCTCACGCCCCGCTCGATGGACGATCCCGAGGTGGTCCGCGAGGAGATCCGGCTGGTGGCGGAGCGAGGGTGGGCGACGAACTACGAGGAGAGCGAGGACGGCCTGTCGGCCGTCGCGGTGGCGATCCCCGAGCCGTCGGGCGTCACGCGGTCGTCGATCACGGTGTCGCTGCCCGCCGAGCGCCTCCGGCCCGAGCGGGCGCCGGAGATCGCGGAGGCGGCGACGCGCAGCGCCCAGGCCGTCGGGGCACGCCTGCTCCGCGCCCTCTCGGTCGCGTAGACCTAGCCCCATACGTCGCGCGCGACCTCGAGCATGAGGTCGAGCTTGGCCCACTGCTCGGCGTCGGTGAGGTCGTTGCCCTCGACGCCGGAGGCGAAGCCACACTGTGGGCTGATCGCGAGCTGCTCCACCGGCAGGAAGCGCGAGGCCTCCTCGATGCGGCGCAGCAGATGGTCGCGGTCCTCGAGGACGCCGGACTTCGTCGTGATGAGGCCGAGCACCGCGATCGCGCCGGGGCGCACGAAGCGCAGCGGCTCGAAGCCGCCCGCCCGCTCGGTGTCGTACTCGAGCAGCAGCCGGTCGTGGCGCAGCGTGCCGAACAGCTGCTCGGCGACCGCGTCGTAGTGCCCCTCGCGATGCCAGTGGCTCTGCTCGTTGCCGCGGCAGAGGTGGATGCCGAACGTGACGTCGTCGAACCCCTCGATGACCGCGTTCTCGGCGGCGATCGTCGCGCGGAGCATCGCCTCGGGCGCGCGCCCGCGGTCGCGGAAGCGCTGCAGCGACGGGCCGTCGACGTAGGCGGTGAAGCCCGGCGCGTCCATGTGGACGTAGCCGCACCCGGCCTCCGCGAGCCCGGCGACCATCTCGCGCTGGACCGCGACGACGGCGTCGAGGAAGGCCTGATCGTCCGCGTAGACCTCGCGCCCTGAGTCCCAGGCCTGGTAGATGCGGTCAGGGCCGATGAGCGAGACCTTCACCGGCGTCTCGGTGAGCGACTGGGCGAAGGTGAACTCGTCCAGCGGCTGGCTGTGGCGCAGGCGCAGCGGCTCGGTGGCCGGTGTGAGGGCGAGCGCGGACGGTGCCGTGACGACGCCACCCTCCGTCGCCGCCAGCCTGCGCGCCTCGCGGACCGCGCGGTGGCGGTCCATCCAGGTGTCGAAGCCGGCGACGTCTGTGAAGCTCTGCATGAAGTTCAGCCGGCGGAACTCGCCGTCCACGACGATCGGCAGGTCGTGGCGCTCCTGCTCGGCGATGAGGTCGCGGACGGCGGCGTCCTCGACCGCCCGCAGGCCGTCGTCGGAGAGATCGCCCGCCTCGTGGCGGGCCACGGCGTCGACGAGCTCCGACGGGCGCAGCATCGATCCCACGTTGTCCACGCGCAACGTCATGCGTCCAGCCTCCTCACCAGGTACTCCCAGAGCGACTGCAGATGGCCCGGCGACCAGACGATCTCGCGCTTGCGAAGCGCCTCCTCGTCGTCGGACCAGCGCTTCGCGCCGCCGAAGCCCTCCACGAGCAGCTGCTGGTGTGCGGCCTTCTCCAGCAGGACGGCAGCGCAGATCGCGGCGGGCAGGTCGGGACCGACGGCGACGATGCCGTGGTTGACCAGCAGGAGCGCCCGCGCGTCGCCGAGCCCCTCCGCGACGTCGATGCCCATGTCGCGGGTGACGATCAGCTCGGCGGTCCGCGTGTAGTGCGGCACTGCAGGCGGCACGAACAGCGTGCCGGCGTGGGAGACCGGCTGGAGCTCGCGCCCCGCCGCGCCCAGCGCGATGGAGTGCGGCGGGTGCGAGTGGACGACCGACCCGACGTCGGGCCGCGCGAGCATGACCTCGCTGTGGATCGGCCACTCGACGTGGCGCGGGCCCTCGCCGTCGAGGACCTCGCCGTCCCAGCCGACGAGCAGGACGTTCTCGTCCCGGACCTCCTCGAAGCCGAGCCCCGAGCCCTTCATCCAGATGCCGCGGCCGTCGGGGTCGCGCACGGAGGGGTGGCCCCAGACGTAGTCGTCGTGCCCGTTGCCGTAGAGCACACGGCAGGCCAGGACGATCTGGCGCCGGATCGCCGCTGCGTCCGTCACGAACCGAGCGCCACGTTGACCGTCTTGAGCTGCGTGAACGACAGGACCTCCGAGAGGTCCTCCTCGCGCCCGACGCCGGAGTTCTTGAACCCGCCGAACGGTACGCCGAGGTAGTGCGCGGCCGTCTCGTTGAACCAGACGAACCCCGCATCGACGCGCCGCGCGAGCCGGTGGGCCCGTCCGAGGTCGCGTGTGAAGATGCTCGCGGTGAGGCCGTACTCGACCGCGTTGGCGATCTCCAGCGCCTCCTCCTCGTCGCGCCACGTCACGACGGACAGGACCGGGCCGAAGACCTCGTTGTTGGCGATCGGCATGTCCTGGCGCACGTCCGTGATGAGCGTCGGAGCCACGAACCAGCCGCGGTCCAGGCCCTCCGGTGCCCCGCCGCCGGCGAGGATCGTGGCGCCCGAGTCGCGCGCGCTCTGGATGTGCGCGAGCACGCGGTCGCGGTGCACGTCGGAGATGACCGGGCCCATCTGCGTGCCATCGGCGAGCGGGTCACCGATCGTCAGCGCCTCGAACGACGCGCGGACACGGTCGACGACCTCGTCGGCGACCGACTCGTGCACGACCAGACGCGACGTCGACCCGCACGACTGGCCGCTCGTCATCGTGAGGTTCATGCCGATCATCGCCCAGTGCGCGGCCCGCTCGAGGTCGGCGTCAGGGAAGACGATGCAGGGGTTCTTCCCGCCCAGCTCCAGGGAGATCGACTTCACGACGCCCGAGGCTGCCGCGGCGGCCTGGATCGCGAGGCCGGTGCGCACGCTGCCGGTGAAGGCGATGCGGCGGATCGCCGGATGGCGGGACATCGCGTCGCCGACGACGGGCCCGGAGCCGGCCAGCACGGTGAGCAGGCCGGGCGGGAGGACCTCGGCCGCCAGCTCCGCCAGCCGCAGACCGGACAGCGGCGCCTGGTCGGGCGTCTTGACGATGCACGCGTTGCCCGCGATGAGCGGCGTCGCGGCGCGCGTCGCGAACATCAGCGGGTGGTTGTAGGCGATGACGCGCCCGACGACCCCGTACGGCTCGCGCACCGTGTAATGCAGGTGGTCGGCGGTCGACGGGATCGTGACCCCCTTGATCTCCATCGCCCAGTCGGCGGCGAGGTGCATCGACTCGACGGCGTTGGCGACGTCGAAGCGCCCGGCGTGCATGGGGAGCCCGGCGTCGAGTGCGTCGAGCTCGGCGAGCTCGTCGGCATGCTCGCTGACGAGGTCCGCCCACGCGCGTACGCGCTTGGCGCGCTCGCGCGGGGCGACGTCACGCCAATCCTCGAAGGCGGCCTGGCCGGCACGGACGGCGGCGTCCACGTCGGCGGGCGTGGCGGCGGGAACCGTCGCCAGGTGCTCGCCGGTGGACGGGTTCGTCGTCTCCCAGCCCGCGGGGTCGCCCGCGATCTCGTCGGCGCCGATGCGGATCGCCCACCTCTGGTCGGCGATGCGCGCGGCGACCTCCCGCGAGCGCGTCGTGTCGGGCTGGACGGCGTTGCCGGCGGCCATCAGCGCAGACCTGCCTGGATCAGCATGGGGTGGACCTCCTGCTCGAAGCGCTTCATGTCCTCGATGTAGCGCGCCCAGGAGAGCAGGATCCCGTCGAAGCCCGCGCGGACGAGCATCCCCAGGCTCTCGACGATCTGCTCCGCCGTCCCGACGATCGGGATGCCCCCCCAGCCGGCGATGAAGTGCTCCTTCATCCCGAGCGCGACCTCGGGGGGCAGGCTCTGCGAGTTGATGCCGAACGTCTTGACGAGGTTCTCGACCGCGTCCCAGTCGCCGTAGTCGTGGACGTAGCTGTGCAGGTAGTCCTTGGCGTCCTGCTCGGTGTCGCCCTGGACGATGTAGGCGTTTCCCCAGATCGAGATCTCGCGGCCGTACTCGTTCTTGGCCAGCGCGCGGTAGTCGTCGACGAGCTTCTTCAGCGAGTCGAAGTCGTGTGCGCTCGGCAGGACGAATGCGACGTCGCACTCCTTGGCCCCGAAGTGCCGGCCGGCCTCCGAGCCGCCCGCGTTCATGATCACGGGATGGGGCCGCTGGATCGGGTGGGGGCGGCAGACGGCGCCCTCGACCTTGTAGTACTTGCCCTCGAAGTCGAAGGGCTCCTCCGACGTCCACATCTCGCGGATGATGTGCAGCCACTCCGCCGCGACCGCGTAGCGCTCGTCGTGGGGGAGCAGCGGGGCGCCGAACATCTCGATCTCGGCGGTGTGCCAGCCGGTCACGACGTTGAGCGCGAAGCGCCCGTTCGTGACGTGGTCGATCGTCATCGCCTGCTTGGCGGCGAGGATCGGGTGGATCGTCGGGACGTGCGAGGTCGAGAAGACGCCTGCGTTCTTCGTCGACGCGCCGATGCCGGCCGCCCAGGTAAAGGGCTCGAAGCCGGCGCCGTTGAAGTCCGTGGAGCCACCGAAGCCGCGCCAGCGCCCGACGGACACGAGGGCCTCGAAGCCCATGCGGTCGCCGATCTGCGCGAGCTCCAGCGTGCTCGGCCAGGTGGCCTCCAGCGCGCCGTCGATCGAGGTGATCGCCGCGCCCTGCTGCAGGTTGGTCCCGAAGGTCCCCAGGCGCAGCGCCCGGTCCGAGTAGACCGGGTGCTTTGCCTCGCGCAGCTCGTCCGCGCGGGTTTGCGTGCTCACATCTCCTCCTTTCCCGCGAGTTCGACGCAGTCGAACTCGCAATGTCCGGCGACGCCGGGCACCGTCATCGCAGCCCGGCCTGCTCGAGCAGCGGGTGGATCTCCTGCTGGAAGCGTCGCATGTCGTCGACGTAGCGCGGCCACGACAGCAGGCAGCCGTCGAAGCCCGCCCCGGCGATGACGCCGAGCTGCTCGACGACCTGCTCGGCGCTGCCGACGACTGGATAGCCGCCCCAGCCGGCGATGAAGTGGCGCTTCATGTCCTGCAGCACGTCCGGCGGGAGGGTCTGCGCGTTCATGCCCATCGTGCCGACGAGGTTGTCGGCCGCCTCCCAGTCGCCCAGCTCGTCGACGTAGTGGCGCAGGTAGTCCTTGGCGTCCTGCTCGGTGTCGCCCTGCACGACGTACGCGTAGCTCCAGACCTGCAGCTCGCGGCCGTACTCCTCTCGGGCCAGCCGACGGTAGTGGTCCACGCGGGCCTTCATGCTGTCGGCGTCATGAGCGTCGGGGATCACGAAGGCGACGTCGCACTCCTTGGCCGCGAAGTGCCGGCCGGCCTCCGACCCGCCGGCGTTCATGATCACCGGATGCGGCTGCTGCAGCGGGTGCGGGCGGCACACCGCGCCGTCGACCTTGTAGAAGCGTCCCTCGAAGTCGAAGGGCTCCTCCTCGGTCCAGAGGCGCTTGATGATCGTCAGCCACTCCGCGGCGAGGGCGTACCGGTCGTCGTGCTCGAGCAGCGGGGCGCCGAACATCTCGATCTCCGGCTTGTGCCAGCCGGTGACCACGTTGAGCGCGAAGCGCCCGCCGGAGATGTGGTCGACCGTCATGCCCTGCTTGGCGGCGAGGAGCGGGTGGATGGTCGGGACGTGGGAGGTCGCGAAGATGCCCGCGCTCGTGGTCTGCGCGCCCGTCGCGGCCGCCCAGCTGAAGCACTCGAAGCCTTCGCCGTTGAAGTCGGTCGGGCCTCCGAAGCCGCGCCACCGGCCGACGGGCACGAGCGCCTCGAAGTTCATCTCGTCGCTCATCGCGGCGAGGGACGCGGTGCTCGGCCAGTCGACGTTCAGCGTGCCGTCGATCGTCGAGATCGCGCAGCCATAGCTGAGGTTGGACGAGAACGTCCCCAGCCGCAGCTTGCGGTCGCTGTAGACCGGATGCCGAGCCTCGCGCAGCTCGTCGGCCCGTGACTGCGTGGCGCTCATCGCGCGTCCTCTCCAGCGGCGATGGCCGCTCGCTGACTCCTCGCGGCCCGCTCGGCGTGCTCTCGCACCGCCTGCCGTGCCGCCTTGACATCCCCCTGCTCGTACGCCTCCACGAGCCGGCGGTGGTCGCCCACCAGCTCGGGGTCCGCATCCGTCGTGCCCGTGTACGTGCGCAGGATCAGCCCCGCGACGCTGAGGCGCCGGTAGGCCTCGGTGAGCGGCTCCGATCCCGCCAGCGCGACGTGCGCCTCGTGGAATGCCGCGTTGGCCACCGCCCAGCCCGGCACGTCGGTGAAGTGGCCGTCCTCGATGAGGCCCCGGGTGATCTCCATCAGGTGGCGCAGCCGAGCGATGTCATCGGCATCGGCGTTCCCGACGGTGAGATCGACAACCCCGAGCTCGATCGCGCTGCGTGCTGCGAACGTCTCCTCGCACAGCTCGGTGAGGTCCAGCTCGGGGCTCAGCCGGCCGAAGCGCCCGCGGAAGTAGGCGAGCGGATCGCCCTCCGACGCCTCCGCGCGCTGGACCTCGCCGAAGAACACCGTGTGGGTGCCGCCGGTGACGGCGTCGCGCACCCGGCACTCCACGCGGGCGAGCGCCTCGCTCAGGACCGGATCGCCCTCCTCGCTGCGCCCGACCTCGAGCTCGGCGAACTTGTCGCCGTGACGGCCGGCGAAGCGCATGGCGAGCTCGCCCTGGTCCTCGCGCAGGATGTTGACGACGAACGTCCCGCTCTCGCGCACCGCGGTCTCGGTGACCGTCGCGCGGTTGAGGCAGACGAGCAGCGACGGCGGATCGAGCGACACGGAGGAGACCGCGCTGGCCGTCGCGCCGTGGTCGATGTCGTCGTGGCGCGAGGTGATCACGGTCACCCCGGTTGCGAAATGCCCGATGACGTGGCGGTACCGCTCGCCGTGGGACGCTGCGGTCGCCATGGTGCCGACTCCCCTGGCAGAACCCATGTCGCCACGTTACCATCAGCAGAACGGATGTGTCTACCGTTCTGTCAGACGGAATGAGGAGTGAGATGACGACACCGGCGCTCGAGCGGCCGATGACCGGCGAGGAGTACCTGGAGAGCCTGAGAGACGGCCGAGAGGTCTGGATCGGGGGCGAGAAGGTCGCCGATGTCACCGAGCATCCGGCGTTCCGCAACGCGACCCGCTCCGTGGCGCGCCTGTACGACGCACTGCACGACCCGGCCAACGACATGCTCATGACGGACCGGCGCGGCATCCGTACGCACAGGTTCTTCGCGCCGGCCTACTCGTCGCAGGACCTCGTCGACGCGCGCGAGGCGCTGAAGACCTGGTCGAGGATGTCCTACGGCTTCATGGGCCGCTCGCCGGACTACAAGGCGTCGTTCATGGCCGGCCTGGGCGCCGACCCCGAGTGGTACGGGGCGTTCTCCGGCAGCGCCGAGCACTGGTACCGCAAGTACGCAGAGAACGCGCTGTTCCTCAACCACGTGCTCATCAACCCCCCGATCGATCGCTCCAAGCCCGTGCACGAGATGGAGGACGTCTTCGTCCACGTCGTCAAGGAGCGCGACGACGGCATGGTCGTCAGCGGCGCCAAGATGCTCGCGACGGGCTCCGCGCTCACGCACGCGACGTTCGTCGCGCAGAACAGCGCCGCCCAGCTGGAGAAGGGCAAGGCAGAGGACTACGCGCTCGTCTTCATCGCGCCGCTCGACACGCCGGGGCAGAAGCTCCTGTCGCGCCGCTCCTACGAGGCGACGGCGGACTCGCCGTTCGACCACCCGCTCTCCAGTCGCTTCGACGAGAACGACGCCGTCATCGTGTTCGACAACGCGTTCATCCCCTGGGAGAACGTGCTGGTCTACCGGGACACCGAGAAGGCGACCTCGTTCTACGCGCAGTCCGGGTTCATGAACCGCTACACGCTGCAGGCGGGGACCCGCCTGGCCGTGAAGCTCGACTTCATGATCGGCCTGATCTCCCGCGCGCTGGAGACGAACGGCACCGACGGCTTCCGCGGCGTGCAGGCCGAGCTCGGCGAGCTCTTCGCGTGGCGCAGCCTGATGTGGTCGATCACGACCTCGCTGTGCCACGACACGCGCCCCGGCCCGGGCGAGAGCATCGTGCCCAACGCCGATATGGCGATGCTCGTGCGGCTGTTCGGCACGATGGCCGCGCCGCGCTTCAACGAGGTCGCCGCGCAGATCCTGGGCGGCAGCCCACTGCTCGTCCCCTCGAGCGTCGAGGACATGAAGAACGAGGAGCTGCGCCCGCTCATCGACCGCTTCTACCGCGGGGCCAGCAGCTCGGCGGAGGAGCGCATCAAGCTCTTCAAGCTGATCTGGGACGCGATGGGCAGCGAGTTCGGCGCCCGCCACGAGTGGTACGAGCGCAACTACGGCGGCAGCGCCGAGCTCGTGCGCCTGGACGCGCTGCGCTTCGGGCAGCGGGGTGGGACGCTGGAGGCCTGCAAGGACCTCGTCGAGCAGTGCATGTCCGACTACGACCTGGACGGCTGGACCGGGGACACCTGGACGTAGGCGTCGTGCGGGGCGCGGTCCGACGGCATCACCGAGCGCGTCGGTCCGGAGCCTCGACCACCCGACGTCGGTAGCTGGATGTCGCTCTGCAACATCTAGTTGCCGACCTTCGGCGGAGGTGGCATCGCGGAGCCCAGTCGCCGCACGCGGTCACGACGCCCACCGCAACCGGCGCCATCCCGTGCGACCTCCTACGACCCGCGCCACATGGCGCGGATCGTGATGACGGGGACGACGGGGCACGTGGGAGGCGCCGCGATCGCGCGCCGGTGCTCGAGGCCGTCGAGACGATCGTCGCCACCGGGCTCGACGACCGCGACACGCTGCGGGCGACGCTCGGCGCGGGGGATCGGGTGTTCCTCGTCTCGGCGTGGAGCCGCGGTGGAGGCCGAGGTCGGCCACCTCGTCTACCTGTCGTTCACCCACGCTCGGTCGCACGCCGACACCGAGCGCGACCTCGCGCGAGCGGCCTGCCGTACAGCGTCCTGCGCACGAGCTGCTACCACTTCAACCTCGAGGCGTTCTTCGTGGACGGCATCGTCCGCGGTCCGGCGGGCCGGGTGGGCTGGGTCGGCCGCGGTGACTGCGCCCGCGCCCTCGCAGGCGCCATGGCAGGCGCCGCCGAGGCGGGGGAGACCTACGACCTCACGGGTCCCGACGCGCCCACGCTGGGGGAGTCGGCCACGCGGGCCGGCGAGCTG
Organism: uncultured Solirubrobacterales bacterium; assembly: GCA_963837655.1. Classification (GTDB taxonomy): domain Bacteria; phylum Actinomycetota; class Thermoleophilia; order Solirubrobacterales; family Solirubrobacteraceae; genus CAVVSD01. The sequence goes on along the minus strand of CAWIOK010000001.1, from coordinate 367,655 downwards.
CTCGGCACCTCGTTCACGTACGTCCACGAGGACGAGCCCACGCCGGTCGGTCCGGAGTGGAGCGATCGCTCTCGGCGAGCTCGACGTCGTCGGGGATGGCGTGCTGCGCCTGACCGGCCGCGAGGCCGAGTCGGTCGACGAGTACGTCCGGGCGAACCCGGACGCGTTCAGGCCCTAGGTGCCCTCAGGCCTCCGGCGGACCCAGCGTCGCCCGGGGCACGAGCTCGGCGGGCAGCACGATGCGCTGGGCAGGACGGTCAGGGTCGGCGAGGCGGGCGAGTAGCAGGTCGACGGCCGTGCGTCCCATCCGGCGTATGCCCTGACGGACGGTCGTCAGCCGGAACGCCTCCCAGGTCGTGATCGAGATGTCGTCGAACCCCACGATGCTCAGCTCGCGGGGCACGGCGACGCCACGTCCCAGCGCGGCGTTCAGCGCGCCGAGCGCGATGACGTCGTTGCCGCAGAACACCGCCGATGGCCGGCGCTCGCCGTCCAGCAGATCGAGCATGTGGCGGTGTCCGTCCGCGAAGCTGAAGCGGCCCCGGCGGGTGAGGTCTGCCTGCAGCGGCGCGCCGCGGGCCTGGAGGGCCGCCCGGAACCCGGCCTCGCGGTCGCGGCCCGTGCTCGTCTGGGCGGGCCCGTGGATCGCTCCGATGTCGCGATGCCCCGCGTCGAGCATGGCGTCGGCGACCGCGGCCGCGCCGACGAAGTTGTCGACCGTGCACGAGTCCGCCTCCACGTCGTCGACGATGCGGTTGAGCAGCACGAACGGGAACCCGCGCTCGCGCAGCAGGCCGGGGAGCGGGGAGTCGAGGAACGTCGTCGTGAGCACGACGCCGTCGATCGACCCGTCGACGAGGCGGGCGAGCCCCTCGGGGTCGTCGTGGCGTGGCGTGAAGACGATCATCCGCACGTCCGCGCGCTCGAGCTGGTCGTGCAGCTCGTCCAGCAGCTCCAGGTAGAAGGGGTTGTCGAGGTCCTCGACCACGACCCCGACGCGGCTGGTCCGGCGTGTGGACAGGCTGCGGCCACGGTCGCTGGCGACGTAGCCGAGCTCCTCGGCGGCGAGCGCGACCCGCGCGCGCGTCGCGGCCGTAACGCGTGGATCGCCTCGCAACGCCCGCGACACGGTCGGCTGCGACACGCCCGCGGCACGAGCGACATCGTGGCTGGTAGGCGGTCGGTCGCGCACGGCACGGAAAGAGTTGCATACGTATTCGGCATACGTATGCAAGACTGTCGTCAGGTCACCAGCCGGGAGGAGCTCGAAGCGCGATGACAACGTTCCTGAAGGACCCCAACCCACCGACGCTCGAGGCGACGGACGAGCTGCAGTCGCGCGTGGCGGGGATGCTGCGGGAGATCGAGCAGGACGGCCTCGACGCCGTGCGGCGCTTCTCACGCGACCTCGACGGATGGGACCCGGAGTCCTTCGTCGTCTCCGATGAGGAGTTCGAGCGCGTCTCCGAGGAGCTCGACCCGGCGTTGCGCGAGCACATCGGCTTCGCGCAGAGCCAGGTGCGGCGCTTCGCACAGGCGCAGCGCGACACCCTGACGGACCTGCGCGTCGAGATGAGTCCCGGCGTGGTCCTCGGCCACCGCCACATCCCGGTGGGCACGGTGGGGGCCTACGTGCCGGGCGGCCGCTACCCGATGCTCGCGTCGTCGTTCATGACCGTGCTCGTGGCGAAGGTCGCAGGAGTGGAGACGGTCGTCGCGACCGCACCGCCCCAGCGCGGGGGCGGGATCCACCCGGCGATGCTCTACGCGATGCGCACCTCGGGCGCGGACGCCGTCGTCTGCCTGGGTGGCGTGCAGGCGCTCGCGGCGATGTCGTTCGGGCTCATCGAGGACATCCCGCCGGTCGACATGCTCGTCGGGGCCGGCAACGCCTACGTCGCCGAGGCCAAGCGCCAGCTCTTCGGGCGCGTCGGCATCGACCTGCTCGCCGGCCCGACCGAGATCCTCGTCATCGCCGACGGATCCGCGGATCCGCACCTCGTCGCCACTGACCTGCTCGGTCAGGCCGAGCACGGACCGACCTCGCCCGCCGGCCTCATCGCGATCGGCGAGGACGTCGGGCGCGCGGTCATCGCCGAGGTCGAGTCGCTGCTGGAGACGTGGCCGACGGCGGAGGTCGCCGGGCAGGCGTGGCGCGACCGTGGCTGGGTCGCGATCGCCGCCGACGACGACGAGGCCATCGCGCTCGCCGACGAGGCGGCCAACGAGCACCTCGAGGTCCAGGTCGTCAAAGGAGAAGCTGCCGACCTACCTGTCGCGCCTGCGCAACTACGGGTCGCTGTTCCTCGGCGACCAGGCGACCGTCGCCTACGGCGACAAGGCGGTCGGCACCAACCACGTGCTGCCGACGCTGCGCGGCGCCCGCTACACGGGCGGCCTCTGGGTCGGCAAGTTCCTCAAGACCTGCACGTACCAGGAGCTGACCGAGGAGGGCACCCGCGCGGTCGCCCCCGCGGTCGAGGCGATCTGCGCGGCCGAGAACTTCGCCGGCCACGGTCTCACGGCGACGATCCGCCTGGAGCGTGCGCGTGGCTGACCGCTGGTCCTTGGACGGGAAGGTCGCGATCGTCGTCGGCGCGGGCCGCGGCCTGGGCCGCGGTTGCGCGCAGGCGCTCGCCGAGGCCGGTGCGGCCGTGCTGCACGTCTCGCGGACCGAGGCCGAGGTGCGCGCAGCCGCGGAGGAGCTCGGCGGCGCCGCGCACGTCGCCGACGTGACCGACCCGGCGCAGGTCCCCGCAATCTTGGACGCCGCCGCCGAGCTGGGGGAGGCGAGCGTGCTCGTCAACGCCGCGGGCACGAACCGCGTCGGTCCCGCCCGCGACTACGCGATCGCCGACTGGGACGCCCTCTTCGACGTGAACGTCCGGGCGACGTTCCTCGCCTGCCAGGCCTTCGGCGACGCGCTGCTGGCGCGCGGCGCCTCTGGATCGATCGTCAACCTCTCCTCGCAGATGGGCACGGTCGGCTTCCCGGGCCGGGTCGCCTACTGCGCGACCAAGCACGCGGTGGAGGGGATGACGAAGGCGCTCGGCGTCGAGTGGGCGCCGGACGGAATCCGGGTCAACGCCGTCGCCCCGACGTTCGTGCTCACCCCGCTGACGAAGCCGATGTTCGAGAACCCCGAGTTCGCCGCCGAGGTGTACCGGCGGCTGCCGACGGGCGAGCTGGCGACGGTCGAGCAGGTCGCCGACGCGGTGCGCTACCTGGCGTGCGACGCGTCGGGGAGCGTCACCGGCACCGTGCTGCGGGTCGACGGGGGCTGGACGGCATGGTGACCGGACGCAACAGGAGGAGGACCGGATGAGGATCATCGATCTCTCTCAGGAGATCTACGACGGCATGCCCGTCTACCAGGGGCATCTGGAGACGAAGGTGTGGCAGCACCACACGTTCGCCGACACCGCGCCGAACTTCGACAGCGACTTCGCCTACCAGAGCCTCGGCATCACGTTCTGCGACCACGGGCCGACGCACGTCGACGCGCTCAGCCACCTGGACCCGCGGCCGGGCGCGCCGACGATCGACCGGATGGACCTCGCGCAGTTCTGCGGCGTGGGGACCTGCCTGGATGTCTCCGGCGTCGCGCCGCGCGAGTACATCACCGCCGATCACCTCGAGGCAGCGCTGCAGGAGTCGGCGGTCGAGGTGCGCCAGGGCGACGTGCTGCTGCTGCGGACCGGCTCGGCGGAGCGCTTCGGCGGCACGCAGGAGTACACGACGCAGTACCCGGGTCTGGATCAGAGCGCGGCCGACTGGCTGCGTGACCGCAAGCCGAAGGTCTTCGGCGTGGACTCGCCGAGCCCGGACAACCCGATCGACCGCATCTACCCGGTGCATCTCTTCAGCCGCGAGAGCGGCATCACCCATTACGAGAACCTGGCGAACCTCGGGGAGGTCGCGGGCCGGCGCTTTGAGTTCTTCGGCTTCCCCCTGCGCATCCGGGGCGGACACGGCTCGCCGGTCCGCGCCGTGGCGATGCTGGACAGTTGACAAGGAGAGGACGCAGCATGCCCACGAAGGTCACCGACACGATCCTGCCGACCACGATGATCGGCTCGTACCCCAAGCCGCGGTGGTTCGAGAAGTACAACGTCGAGGGTCGCGACCTCCTGGAGTGGTGGAAGCTCGAGGAGAACTTCCAGGCGTGGAAGGACGCGACGAACGCCGTCATCACCGACCAGGAGGACGCCGGCCTGGACATCGTGACCGACGGCCAGATGCACTTCGACCAGTACGGCGGGGCCATCGGCTCGTTCGTCTGGTACTGGTACGAGCGCCTCGGCGGCTTCAGCAAGGCCAAGCTCCCCAACCCGATCGCGAGGGGCATCGAGGAGTCCGGTGACGAGTCCGACCTCAGCCAGGCTGCCTGGATGCACGACTGGGGCGGAACGGCGGTCACCGGCGAGGTCAGCCAGGGGATCCCGGCGCGGCTCGGCGAGATGTACCAGGTCGCCCGCAGCCTCACGGAGAAGCCGCTGAAGGTCTCCGTCGGCGCCGGGCCGCCGAACCTCACCTACCACGTCGACCTCAACGTCCCGGGCTCGCGCTACGACTCCCCGCGTCAGCTCGCGGAGGACCTCGTGCCGATCTTCAACGCGGACCTCAAGGACCTCGTGGCGCGCGGCGCGGACTTCATCCAGATCGAGGACCTGGGCGCCTGGATGCTCGCCTGGGACGACGACGCGGGCTGGGTCATCGACGTGCTGAACGCCTGGATCGACGGCGTCGACGCGAAGATCGCCTGGCACTGCTGCCTCGGCGCCGGGTACGGCAACACGTTCCGGACGGTCGAGGACGCGCTGCCGCGGGTGCTCGAGCGCTGGCAGGCGGTCAACGTCGAGCAGTTCGCGCTGGACTTCGCGCTGCGCGACATGGCGGACGTCGGCGCCCTCAAGGAGCTCGACTCCGACCGCGAGGTGCAGGTCGGCGTGATCGACATCCGCAGCCTCTACATCGAGACCGACGACGAGATCGTCGAGCGGATCCACAAGGTGCTCGAGGTGGTCGAGCCAGAGCGCGTCTACCTCACGACCGACTGCGGCCTGAAGGCGCTGCCGCGCTTCGTCGCGCACGAGAAGCTCCGTGCGCTGGCGCGCGCCGCCAAGCGGGTGCGGGCGGAGATCGGCTCGCCGGTCGCGGCGTAGCCGCACAGACCCGCCATGCTCCCGGCATGGCTCCTGAGTCCGAGGTCGCCCACGCGCATCTGATCGCCGTGGGCGGCCCGCTGGCCGCGCTCGCCGGCAGGCACGGGCCGGTCGACCCCTACGACTGGCCTGGGATCCCGCTCGACGCGGGCGATCGCCTCGCCGGCCTCGCACTGCACATCACCGCGCAGCAGATCAGCGTCATCGCAGCGCTCGCGATCTGGGGACGGCTCCTCGGTCTGCTCGGCGGCGGCGTCACCGCCCCCGCGCTCGCCGCGCAGCCCGACGACGCGATGCGCGGGGTCGGGCTGTCGGGTGCGAAGTCGCGTGCGCTGCGCGAGCTGGGGGCGGCGGTCGTCGACGGCTCCTTCGATCCCGATGGCCTGGACCACCTCGACGACGACGAGGCGCAGGCGCGGCTGACGGCGCTGCGCGGCGTGGGGCCGTGGTCGGCGCAGATGTTCCTCCTGCACGAGCTGCGCCGCCCAGACGTCTTCCCGGCCGGCGACGTCGCCCTGCGCAAGGCCCTGGGGCGGGTGGAGGCCCTCGCCGTCCTGCCGACCCAGCCCGAGGCGGTCGCGCTGGCGCTGCGGTGGACCCCGTACCGCTCCTACGCCGCCGCCCACCTGTGGAGGTCGCTGCGGGAGTGAGGGCCCCCGTGATCCAATCCCTGCATGGGGACGACGGAGGACCTCGCCGGCTGGCTCATCGCCAGCCGGCCGGATGACATCCCGGCCGACGTGGTGCACGAGGCTCGCCGCGCGCTGGTCAACATCGTGGGATGCGCCCTCGGCGGCGCGACGCACGAAGCAGTCGACATCACGATCAGGGCGCTCGGGCCGATGTTCGGCCCGCCGGATGCCGCCGTGCTCGGCCGCGCCGAGCGCGCGGACCCGTTGCACGCCGCGCTGCTGAACGGGATCTCCTCTCACGTCGAGGACTTCGACGACACGCTGCCCGGCAACTACATCCACGCGAGCTCTCCGGTCGCGTCCGCGCTGCTGTCCTACGCGAGCGCCAACCCGGTCTCCGGCCGCGAGCTCCTCCACGCGTTCGTGCTGGGCTTCGAGGCCACGTCGCGGCTCGGCAACGCCACGTACCCCGCGCACTACACCGCCGGATGGCACAGCACCGGCACGGCCGGGACGTTCGGCGCCGCCGTCGCGATCGGGACGCTGCTCGGCCTGACCCGCGAGCAGATGATCTGGGCGATCGGACTGGCGGGCACGCAGGCCGCCGGCGTGCGCGAGCAGTTCGGCTCGATGGGCAAGGCGCTGCATCCGGGCCGCGCCGCGCAGAACGGCTACGCCGCGGCGCTGCTGGCGCGGCAGGGCTTCACCAGCGGCGTGCAGGGCATCGAGGGACCGCGCGGCTGGGCGGCCGTGACCGCCGCCGAGTACGACCTCGCCAAGGTCACCGACGGCCTCGGCGAGTCGTGGGAGCTGCACGTCAACACCTACAAGCCGTTCCCATGCGGGATCGTCAACCACCCGGCGATCGACGCGTGCATCCAGCTGCACGACGAGCACGGCATCGCGCCCGGCGACGTCGCGGCGCTGCGCCTGCACGTCGCCCCGCTCGTCATCGACCTCTGCGGCAAGACCGACATCCACGTCGGGCTGGAGGGCAAGTTCTCCGTCGTGCACGGCGCGTCCGTCGGGCTCGTGCGAGGGCGCGCCGGGCTGCGCGAGTACACCGACGAGGCGGTCAACGACCCCGACGTGAAGGCCGTCCGCGAGCGCGCGACCCGGGCGGCGGACGACCCGGAGGTCACCGAGGACGGCGTCCGCGTCGAGCTGGAGACGACCGATGGCCGCGTGCTGGAGAAGCGGCTGGAGGGCTCGCTGGGCAACCTCAAGCGCCCGCTCACCGATGACATGCTGAGCGCGAAGTTCCGCGACCAGGCGACGCTCGCGATCAGCGCCGAGCAGGCCGAGCGTGCGCTCGGGCTGTGCTGGCGCATCGACGAGCTGGGCGACGTCGCCGAGCTCGTCGACGCGACGTCGCCCGATGCTTGAGACGGTCGAGTGACAGCATCCCGGTCATGGACGAGTCGCATCCCAAGCTGCAGTACCTGCTCGACCGCCTGGAGATCCAGGACGTCGTGAACCGCTACGCCCGCGGGCTGGACCGTCACGACGACGACCTCCTGCGCAGCGTCTTCCACGAGGACGCCGTGGACAACCACGGCCCCTGGGTCGGCAGCCGCGAGGCCTTCGTCGCGTGGGCCAACGGGCCCTGTCACGCGCACACGAACGCGCACATGCACCAGATCACCACGCACAACTGCGAGATCGACGGCGACGTCGCGCACACCGAGAGCTACTGCCAGTGGGTGCACCGGCTGACCGACGAGGAGACCGTCACGGTCGGGGGAGGGCGCTACGTCGATCGCCTCGAGAAGCGCGACGGCGAGTGGCGCATCGTCGTGCGCCGGCTCATCCTCGACTACTTCTACGAGGCGAAGGGCACGGTCTTCGGCACGCCGGCGCAGCTGGAGTACGCGAAGGGGACGTGGGACCGAAGCGACATGTCCTACGAGCGTCCGCTGCGGCTGCCCGAGGACGTCATGGCCAAGAGCGTCGGATGACCGGCGACCAGCAGCTGTACGACTACTCGCCGATCACCGAGCGCCCGCCGCTGCGCTGGCCGGACGGCAAGCGGGTGGCGTTCTACCTCGGGATGAACATCGAGCACTTCCGGGTCGACATGCCCGCGACGAGCACCACACCGGTCACCGCCGGCCTGACGCCCGACCCCCTCAACTACGGGTGGCGGGACTACGGCGTGCGCGTCGGGATCTGGCGGATGATCGAGCTGCTGGACCGCCTGGGGATGCCCGCGAGCGTGAACCTCAACTCCGAGGTCTGCCGCCACTACCCGCAGATCATCGCGGCGGGCGTCGAGCGCGACTGGGCCTGGCTGGGCCACGGCCAGACCAACTCGATCATGCAGGCGGGGATGGAGATCGACGAGGAGCGGGCGTTCCTGCGCGCGATGAACGATCAGATCCGGCAGGCGACCGGGAGCAGCCCGAAGGGCTGGCTCGGCCCGGCGCTGACGGAGACGTTCAACACCCCGGCCCTGCTCGCCGAGCTGGGCTACACGTACGTCATGGACTGGTGCAACGACGACCAGCCCTTCCCGCTCAACGTCCCCGGGATGATCTCGGTGCCGTACTCGATGGACATCAACGACATCACCCTCTACGTGGGGCGCAACCTGCCCGGCGAGGACTACGTCCGCGCAGTGGTCGACACGCTCGAGCAGCTCATCGAGGACAGCGACCCGGACAACGGGCGCGTCATGGGGCTGCCCGTCCACCCGTTCATCGTCAACCAGCCCTCACGGCACCGCTACCTCGCGCGTGCCCTGGAGGAGATCAGCGGCCGCGACGAGGTGTGGGTCACGACGAGCGACGCGATCGCCGAGCACTACATCGCGACCCGGGAGGACGCGTGAGCGACCTGGACCAGCTCGCACGCGAGCACCTCGCAGAGATGCACGAGCGCCTGTCCGCGCGCGGGTTCGCGGGACGGATGGGCTACGGCGCGCGCCCCGCGGTGCTCGTCGTCGACCTCATCCGCGGGTTCACCGACGAGCGCTGCCCGCTGGCCTCCGACCTCGACGAGCAGGTCGCCAACACCCGGCGCATCGTGGAGGCGGCCCGCGCCGCCGGCGCTCCCGTCGTCATGAGCACCGTCTCCTACGACCCGGGCTCGACGAGGCCGGCCTGTGGGCGCTGAAGGTCCCCAACAACGAGTGGCTCGTCGACGGCACCGAGTGGGTGCAGATCGACGAGCGCCTGGGCCGTGAGCCCGGCGACATGCTCCTGGTGAAGAAGTACGCCTCGTGCTTCTTCGGCACCGACCTGATCAGCCGGCTCGTCAGCCGGGGGGTCGACACGCTCATCATCACCGGGTGCACCACGAGCGGCTGCGTGCGCGCGAGTGCAGTCGACGCCTGCTCCTACGGCCTGCACACGATCGTGGTGGAGGACGCCGTGGGCGACCGCGCGCCGCTGTCGCACCTGACCTCGCTGTTCGACATCGACGCGAAGTACGGCGACGTCACGACGACCGACGCGGTGATCGCGCACCTGGATGCGGTCCGCGCCACCACGCCGGTCGCGGGCACCTAGGAGATGCCGATCGTGTTGACGCCCGGCACCGTCGGGGTGCGGGCGGCGACGTCGGCGTACTCGAATGCGGTGCCGGGCTTGGAGCCCGGCTTGCCGAACCCGAAGCCCGCCGACTCGAGGACCGTCACGGCGTCGGTGATCTTGTAGAAGCCGCCCTGACCGGTGGTCGGCAGCCCCTGGACCTCCTCCTTCTGGCCGAACTTCGCGTACACCCGGTCGTTGCCGAGCTTGCCCAGCGACTGCAGCGCGAGCGCGCGGTGCACGGCCTCGGTGGCCATGATCTCGGCCGTGTAGCGGGCGAACTGGGAGCCGCTGGAGCCGATGCCGCTGCCCGTGCGGGCGAACACCGTGCACGCCAGCAGGTAGGCGTTGATGAAGACCTGGTCGCCGACGACGAGCGTCGTGAGCAGCGCCTCGGGGCTCGAGAACACCTCGTTCGGGACGTAGATCGTGGTGGTCGCCGGCTTGCCGCCGATGGCCTTCGAGGTCAGCAGCTCGTAGTGGTTCTTCTCCTGCTGCGCCGCCGCCTGGATGTTGCGGAGCGTGACGGCGTCGAGCCGGCCGGCGAGGCGCTCCGCGCCGACGGTGTTGACGATGGTGGCGAGCACCTCGGCCGTCGCGGCGACCGTCGTGAGGTTCGCGACCGAGTTGGCCGAGTCCTCGCCCTGCGCCAGCGCGTCGGAAGCGAACCCGAGGAGCCCCATGCTCCCCAGCGCCGCGGCTGTTCCGCCGACGAGCCGGCGGCGCGTCGTCGCCGACTCCGTGGCGTTCTGTCGGTCGATGGTCTCGAAGATCTCGTTGTTGACGTCGGACACAGTCAGGCCTCCACTTCGCTTGCGTACGGACGCCACTGCGCGATCGGCGGTCGCCCGGATGACAGGCCTGTCAGTCAGCGGACACGTGAGGCGGGCACGTCGTGCCAGTCCAGCGCCGCCGCGCCGGTAGATCCCGCACGGCACGACCGGCGTACCGGGATCTCCGCCGGAGCAGTCGAAGGCGCTCGGTACGTGGAGGTCGCCGTCCCCGGTCCACGCCCAGGAGAACCAGTTCTCGTTCGGCGCCGGCGAGCTCGAGGCCGCCGTCGGAGATGTCGTAGCGGATCGCCCCCGAGTTCGAGGTCGAGCAGCCACCGGGATCGGCCTGGCACGCGCGGAAGAACGCGAGATGCCCGCCGGAGAACGACGGACCGAGGTAGGCCTGACCGCCGAGGCCGGTCGTCATCGCCGCGACCTGGCGGGTGTCGGTGCGGTCGACGTCGGTGAGGCGGATCTCGTCCTGCTCGAAGCCGGGGAAGTCGTCGGGCTGGTACGTCCACGACTGCGCGACCCAGCGACCCCAGAGCTCCATGCGCTCGAGCGCGACCTTCTCGATGGGGCGGCAGTCCGGAGGATCGACTGCGCCGCAGCGCTCGTCGGGCAGGCCCGCGAGCCGGTGCGACGGCCGCGTGCGGGGCGCCGCGAGCAACTTGGTGTAGGGGACGACCTCCTTGCCGTAGGCGCGCGCGAAGACCAGGCGGCCCTTCCAGACGGATGGGTCGGTCTCGTCGTGCCCGGTCGTGTTCGCGTTTCGGACGGGGCGTGGCGTGGCGCCGGGGGCGAACCCGACGACGTACAGGTCGCACGACTGATCGCAGATCGAGAACACCGCGGACGGCGCGCCCGTCGAATCCGGACCGACGTCCGCGTCGAACGGCGTGCTCTGCGCTCGAACACGGAGGTCGGTGACGCTGCCGGCGTGGAGCACGCTCAGGTGGTAGGCGCTGCCGTCCCACCGGCTGAACAGCGTGAACCCTCGGTACTCCCGGATCGGGGTCTCCTTGCCGAGCGGGAGTATCCGATCGCCGCTCTGCGCAGTCGCCGCTGAGGGAAGCGCGATGGCGAGAAGCACCGCGCCGAGCGCGGTGAGGACTGAGATGCGTCGTTGCATCCCACGGGTCTAGCGCCGTCCGGCCGCGTGCGGCCAGCCCTCCGTCACTCGCCTGACCGGCCGAGGATCACGCTCCGGGAGACCGTCGTCGCCGACCGGGACGATGACGACCGGGCGCCGCGCGTCGCGGATGAGGCGCGTGGTCACGCGCCGGTCGAGCATGCCTCCGCTCCGTGAGCCCACGACGAGCACGGGCGCATCCCGCGCATCGGCGAGCGACATCAGTCCGCGCGAGGCCGGGCCGCCGACGATCGCCGGCAGCGTCGCCCGGCCCGTTGCCAGCGTGCGAGCTGCTCAAGCTGTCGGCCGAGTCGCGGCGCGCAGAGCCCCGCGGTCCAGCCGGCGGGCCAGACCGGCTGCTCGCGCCGTCGCGCGCGTCGGGACCGGTCACGCCGCAGACGACGGGCCCGAGTGCGTTCAGCGCCGCGCCGTCTCGAGCCACGAGAACAGGGCGCTCGCGGTGCGACGAGGACGCTGCGAAACAGGCTCGGCCGCACGGCGTGTGCGATGTGGCTTCGGCCGCTGCTGCCGACCACCAACACTGCGCGCCGAGCTCGTCGGCCCGGCGATTCGACCGCTGGGCACGATCGCGCCCCGGCCTTGCACCCTGCGAGCGACGTGCCACGCGTGACGTGGCGAAGCGCGGTGTGAAGGCGCCGGATCGAGCCCGGCGACGGCGACGATGTCCGCTGGCGTCGTCGGCGAGGGCACAGAGCGCGAGAGGCGGCACTGCACGACCGTGACGGCTCGACGATGCCGGGCGCCATGGGTGCTGGACCCCATCTGCCACGCTCGGCTCCCACTCGCAGGCCTCGACCCGCGCCGCCGCTCGAAGCAGAGCCGCAGTGCGACGACGCGGGTCGGTCTCCTCCACCTCATGCGACGGCGCGCCGATCGTCTCACCGCCCGCCGCGTGGTGCCCATGGGTGCCGCCACCCATCTGCGCTCGATGTGCCCACCATGCGCCGATCGACGCCGATCCCTCTGCCACGCTGGCCTCATGCGCCGACCCGGTACGCGCCGGATCCGCGACGCCTACGACGAGCGGTGGCTGGTGCTGTTCGTCGCGGCGCGGCTGGCCGCCACCGGCTTCGCCGCGGCGCTGCTCGTCTGGGGCGGCCCGGACACCGGCGATCTGCTCCTGCTTGCTCTACGGACCGGCGAGCACGGCGCTGTTCGTCGCCGTGTCCCGAGCCTGCGCCGCAGCCCGCTGGGCCTGGGCGGTCGACGTCCGTCGCCGGCCTCGGCCTCATCCTGGCGATCGGCGACTGGCGCAGCCCCTTCTACCTGCTGTGGCTCTCGACGCTCGCACTCCCGGCGACGTCGCTGCCGCTGCGTCGCGCGCTCTGGCTCGCTCCGCCGCGCCGCTCGCGTTCCTGTCGTCGCGTTCCTCGGCGGGCCCCAGCCGGGGACCTGCAGGTCCGCTCGGCGGAGACGCTCGCGATCCATCTGTCGCTCCCGTTCCTCCTCGTCGCTCGCTCGCCTACGCCGGGAGCGACGCGTGCGCCGGCTGGTCGACGAACGGCGCGAGCGCGAGCGCCTGGCCATCGAGGCCGAGCGCCGGCGGATCGCGTGGGAGCTGCACGACTCGGCCAAGCAGCGCTTGAGCGCCGCGCACCTGCTCGTCAGCTCCTGCAGGGCCGCATCGCCGCACGAGCTCGAGCCCCTCGTCAGCCAGGCCGCGATCGAGCTCGAGTCCGCCGGCACGGACATGGACACCAGCCTGGCCGAGCTGCGTTCGCCGCTGGAAGGCCGCCCACTGGACGTGGCGCTGCGAGCACGCGCCGGCGAGCTGGCGCCTGCCGGCCGGCCCTGATCGAGTCGAGGGCGTCGCACCGCCCTTGCCACCGCTCGTGCAGGCACACGTGTACCGGATCGGCTGCGAGGCGATCACGAACGCGTTGCGCCATGCGGACGCGACCTCGCATCGACGTCCACCTCGAGTCCCGCGCGAGCGCGCTGCGGCTGGAGGTCCTCGACGACGGTACGGGTTTGCCGGACGAGCGCAGGCACGGCGCGACCGGTCTCATCGCGATGGAGAACCGCGCCGCGACGATCGGCGCCACGATCGTCGTCGGCCCGGGCCCGGGCGGCCGCGGGACTGCGATCCTGCTCGACGTCCCGACCACGAACAACGGAGGTTGATCCATGCTTCGCGTCGTCATCGTCGACGACCACCCTGCGCTGCGCGCCGGCCTGCGCGCCGTGTTCGAGGCCGAGCCCGGCATCGTCTACGCGGGTGAGAGCGACGGCAACGAGGAGAGCGTGTGGCCGGTGCTGCGTCGATCGGCTCCCGGACCTCGTGCTGCTCGACTACCACCTGCCGCACGGCGACGGGATGCAGCTCTGCTACCGGATCAAGCAGGGGATCCCGGCGCCGAAGGTCGCGGTCTTCACGGCCTACGCGAGCGCGACGCTGGCCCTCCCGGCGACGCTGGCGAGGGCTGACGCACTGCTCGCCAAGGACATGCGCGCGCCGGATCTCTTCGAGGCGCTGCGTCGCATCAACCGTGGTGAGCGCATGTCTCGCCGATCTCGCGGACCGTGCTCGTGGAGGCCGCCGAGCGACCTCGCCGAGGACGAACGCGCGATCATGGGACTCCTGCTGGGCGGCGCGACGGAGGCGGAGGCCGCAGCAGTCCCTGCGTATCGAGCCGCGAGCTGTGCGCCACGGCGTGCAGCGGATCCTCGCGCGCTCTGCGTCTCGACGTGCCTGCAGCGCGCGCCGGCTGATCGAACGCGTGCCGCGGAGACGTCATCCGCGTGACGCCTGTGGCTGGCCGGCCCGCGGGCGGGGTAGGCCACGCGCTCAACGATCCGGAGGCCACATGCTCTAGCTAAGACGTTGCTGTGCCGGCTGCAGTCTTCATCGGGAGCCCTGTTGGCCGCGACCGCTGCGACCGCCGGCGCGACGATCGTCGAGTATCCGCTCAACCCGTCGGCGACCCCGATCGCCAAGGCCATGGCCCGAGATCCGTCGCTGGTCCGCCGAGCTGTCTTCTCCGCGATCCCGCCCAGCTCCAAGCCGGCGGCCGTCTCGACGACGCGTCTGGCGGGCTTCCCGACGAACGGGTCGGCCTTCGGGATCCTGTCCACGGGCAACGCGCGGCTCGCCGACGATCCCAACAACTCGCCGTCGAGTGGCTCTGAGTCGCGCGGGCCGTCGATCCGTGGTGCGCGCGACGTCGTGATCATGCGGATCGACATGCGCGTGCCGAAGGGCGCGAACTGCCTCAGCTTCGACTTCCGCTTCCTGTCGGAGGAGTACCCGGAGTTCGTGGGAGATCTCTACAACGACGCGTTCATCGCGGAACTCGGGCGATCGGACTGGAGCGCGGGTACGAAGGACGACCCGGAGATCAAGGCTCCCGGGAACTTCGCGCGGGACGCTCAGGGCAACCCGATCCGCCTGAACAAGGTCGGAGCGGCCACGATGACCGCCGCGCGGGCGAAGGGCACGACCTATGACGGTGCCACACGCAAGCTGCGCGCCTCGACGGCGGTCAAGCCCGGCAACAGGCGCCTGTACCTGTCGATCTTCGATCAGGGTGACCGGATCTATGATTCGGCGGTGTTCCTGGACAACCTGAGGACGAGCAAGGCCTCCAAGTGCCAGACCGGAGTGCGCGCCGCGTCGTAGACGGCGGTGCCGACGGACGACGGTGATCCAGCAACGGGTCAAGACGGGCTGCGGTCGGTGGCCGCGTTGTAGGTGAGCGCCTGGCTCGCCGCGTCGGTCGTCCGCCTCCGCTACGCCGTCATCGTGGGCTGGGTCGCCGTCGTCGTCGCGGCGACCCTGTCGCTGCCGGGGATCCAGGACTCGCGCACGGAGGGCTGGGCGGGCTCGTCCCGGCAGGTGCCGACGCCATCGACGCCGAGATGCCACCTCTGCGCAGCTGTTCGCGTTCCCGCTCATCAGCCGCACCTGGGTCGTCGAGCGCGACCCCGGGGGGATTACGCCCGAACGGCTGGCCGGCGTCGCGCGCCAGGTCGCCGCCGTGAACCTGCACGAGCTCGACGACGAGCGGCCGCTCGGCGCGTACCTGCTGTCCAACGCGGTCGGGCCGGCTGCGTTCGCACGCGAACGCGACACGGCGGCGCTCGTCCCGCTGATCTTCGGGACGGACACGGGCGGCGGGGCGCGGACACGCGCTCGGCACGGCGCTTCGCGCGCGAGCGATCACGCCCGGCGCCCCGCCGGGCGCGTACCTCGGCGTCACGGGAACGATCCCCGCCAACGACGAGCAGGGCGACGTGATCGCCGACCACCTGCACCTGCTCGAGCTGGCGACGGTTCTCTTCGTGTCCTCGCGGTCGCGCTCTACGTGCGATCGCTCGTCGCGCCGCTCGTCGCGCTCGCGGCGGTCGGCGTCGCCTACCTGCTGTCGATCCGCGTCATGTCCGCCGCGGGGCAGATCGTCGACATCTCGGTTCCGGCCGAGATCGCGCCGATCATCGTCGCGCTGCTGTTCGGCGTCGTGACCGACTACGTGCTGTTCTTCGTGTCCCGTCTGCGCCGCCACCTGCGCGCGCGGACTGGGCGGACCGGCGGCGGCGGAGGTCGGCGTCCCGCGAGCTCACGCCGATCCTCGTCGCGTGCGGCATGGCCGTGACGGCCGGCTGCCTCGCCCTGCTCGTCGCGAAGCTGGGGTTCCTGCGCGCGTTCGGGCCTGCGCTGGCGATCACCGTGCTCGTCGGCCTCGCGGTCGCGCTGACGCTCGTGCCGGCCCTCCTCGCCATCCTCGGCCGGCACCTGCTGTGGCCGAGCCGGCTGCAGTCGCTCGAGCCGCGCGCGGGGCGCCCGACGCCGCGCGCGCCGAGCGCGTCCAGCGGCTCTGCCATCCGCCGCCCACTGGTGACGATCGCCGCGTGCCTCGCGTGCTCGGTGGCCTGGCGAGCGGGCTGGCCTGGCTCGATCTCGGCTGGCCGCTCATGCGCGGGCTGCCGCACGACAGCGAGGCCCGCGTCGCGTACGCGCAGGCGGCTCGCGGCCTTCGCGCCTGGGCGCCGTCGCGCCGACCGTCATCGTCGTCGAGGCGCCCGGGATCGCCGCAAGCGATCGCAGCTCGCCTCGCTGCAGACCGTCCTCGGCAACCAGGCGGGCGTGGCGGCCGTGGTCGGCCCGGCGACGAACCCCACGGGCGACGCCGATCGGCGCGGTCCTCTCGCGCCACGGGGACGCCGCGCGCTTCGTCCTGTTCCTCTCCGACGACGCGCTCGGCGGGCAGGGCGGTGCGCCGACTGCGCAACCTGCGCGCGCGGCTGGGTGGCCTGCTCGACGCAGTCGGGCTACCCGGCGCGACAGGTCAGCGTCGCCGGCGACACGGCGCTCGTGCAGGAGACGATCGACGATGCGACCAGCGACCTCTGGCGCGTCGCCCCGGCGGTGCTCGCGGCGATCGCGCTCGTGCTCGTCGTCTTCCTGCGCGGCCTCGTCGCGCCGCTGTACCTCGTTGCCATCGCCGCGCTCGCACCGCTGGCGGCGACCGGTCTGACCGTCGCCGTGTTCCAGGGGCTGCTCGGGCACTCCGAGCTCACGTACTTCGTCCCCATCGCGGCCGGCGTGCTGCTCGTCGCGCTCGGCTCGGACTACAACGTGTTCCTCGTCGGGCGCATCTGGGCGGAGGCCGAGACGCGACCGCTGCGCGAGGCGATCGTCGTCGGCGGCGCCGGCGCGGCGCGCGCGATCTCCGCCGCCGGCGTGGTGCTGGCGGTGTCGTTCGCCGCGACGGCGCTCGTCCCGCTGCAGGCGTTCCGCGAGCTGGCGTTCCTGCTCGCGGCGGGGTTGCTCATCGATGCGTTCCTCGTGCGCTCAGTGCTGGTTCCCGCCGTCATCGCGCTCAGCCGGGCCACGCGCAGCGGCTGGCCCGGCCAGCGTCTGCATCGGGTCGCCGCGCGTGCCGGCCGCGCGGTCGTCGCCGAGGCCGAGCCACCGCGCGACGTCGTCGCGTCGATCCGGGCGCCGCGCGCGGTCGTCGCCGCGCGCCCGGGAGCGCGTGTCGCTGACGCGGTCAGGCGGCGAGCAGCTCCGGCTCGGCTTCGTGCAGTCGGTCGTGTGGCAGGACCCAGCACCGTCGGCGCGCCGGTCGAGCCTGCCGCTGTCCATGAGCCGGTGCAGCGCCGCCGTCGCCGTCGGCCGGCGCATCGAAGCGAGGTGCGCCAGCAGATCATGCGTGAGCGGCAGGGGCAGCACGATGCCGTCGGCCGTCATCCGCCCCCAGCGCTCGGCGAGGTGCGACAGGAGCATGAGCAGTCGCGGCTCGGCGCGGCGCACGCTGACGAGCGCGAGATGGAACGACAGGCCCTGGCTGCGAGCCGCGGCCGCTCCAGCAGGCGGGCGAAGATCGTGCGGCCACCGGCCCGCGAGCGCGGCGAAGCGGTCGTCGAGCACGGCGACGCGCGTCGCGACGAGCGCCTTCCAGCTCGCCGGCCCGGGCGTCTCGCCGGCCGGCCAGGGCCGCAGCAGGTCACCGGTGCCGAGCGAGCTCGGGGCAGTCGCGGTCGTCGACCCGCAGCGACCGCGTGAGCAGACCCTCGACGACCAGCAGGCCCGAGCCATCCGGGCGGTGCGCAGCGCCCAAGATCGGCGGGCGGCGTCCAGGTCCGGCATCGATGCGGATCACGCGCGCGACCGCTCGGTGGCGAAGATGCTCGGCCGTGTCGCTCGTCGAGGTCCTGCGAGCAGGTCGGGATCGTGGTCGAAGACGCGGACGAGATCGGGTTCGTGCGGCGTCGGGGCGACGATGCATGGACGGCTCGTGTCGATCGAGGTCATGGGAGGTTCGTGTCCGCTCGCGCGCGTGAGCAACCTGGTGTCCGTCCCCCATTCGCCGGTTGTCCGACCCCCATGCAGCGGCACGGCACGCCCTTCACGGACGCGGTCGTGACCCCGGGTGCCGGCCGCGTGGCAGCTTCGGATCGCCCAGGTCCACGGGAGCCGAATGCGGCAGCACGCGCGCCGCGGGTAGAGAGCGGAGATGGCCGGACGTCAGATGACCGTCGAGGACTCGGTGCAGCCGCGTGGCAGCGTCGGCTACCTGCCGCTGTTCTGGCGGCTGTTCATCCCCAACGCGACCGTGCTCGCGGCGGCATCGGTGGTGCTCATCGTGCGCCCGCCCAACGGCCGGATCCTGGTCCTGGCCGGCGGGCTGGCGGTGATGCTCGCCGTGAATCTCGTGCTCATGCGGCGTGCGTTCGCGCCGCTGACGCGGCTGACGACGCTCATGGAGCGCATCGATCCCCTGCGTCCCGGCGAGCGCCTGCCGCAACCCGCCGTCGCAGTCGGAGGTGACCGTCCTCACCGAGAGCTTCAACGCGATGCTCGACCGGCTCGAGGCCGAGCGCCGCGACAGCGCCCGCCGCGCGCTGTCCGAGCGCGAGGCCGAACGCAGGCGCCTCGCCGCCGAGTTGCACGACGAGCTCGGCCAGCACCTGACGGCGATCCTCCTTCGGATCGACCGCCTGGCCGAGGCGGCGGATCCGCCGGTGCTGCGCGCGAGCTGCGCGGGCTGCGGCGACGACGTCCGCGAAGGCGATCGAGGACGTTCGTCGCCTCGCGCGCCAGCTTCGACCGGAGGCGCTCGATACGCTCGGCCTCGTCCCCGCGCTCACCAACCTCGTCGAGCGCTTCGCGGAGCAGCACCGACGTCCGCATCGGGCGCTCGCTCACGCGCGACCTGCCACCGCTGGGCGACGAGGAGGAGCTCGTCCTCTTCCGGGTCGCGCAGGAGAGCCTGACCAACGCGATCCGTCATGCCGACGCCTCCACGATCGACGTGCGGCTTGGGCAGGATGGGCGATCGGTGGAGCTGTCGGTCCGTGACGACGGGATCGGGATCCCGCCGGAGAGCGCACGCGATGGAGGCATCCGTACGATGCGGGAGCGGGCGGTCAGCGTCGGCGGCCAGCTCGACATCGAATCCGGCAATGGCCGGCCCGGCACCGAGATCCGCCTGCGGCTCCCTGCTCCGCGCCCCATGACCGAGATCTCGACCCGGATCCTGCTCGCTGACGATCACGCCGTCGTCCGGCACGGGCTTCGGCTGACGCTCGAGGCGCAGCCGGACCTCCGCGTCGTGGCCGAGGTCAGCGACGGGGCGGAGGCCGTGCAGGCGGCGCTCCGCGAGCCGATCGATCTCGCGGTGCTCGATGTGACCATGCCGCGGCTGACCGGCATCCAGGCGGCGCGGCAGATCACCGAGCAGCGGCCGAACATCGTCGTGCTCATCTTGTCGATGCACGACAACGAGCAGTTCTTCTTCGAGGCGCTCCGAGCGGGCGCATCGGGCTACGTGTTGAAGTCCGCTGCACATCAGGACCTCGTCGCAGCGTGTCGCGCGGCGATGCGGGGGGAGCCGTTCCTGTACCCGAAGGGTGTGGCGGCGCTGGTGCGGTCGTGGCTCGAGAGTGGCTCGGTCGAACGCGCGATCGATCCGCTGACCGACCGCGAGTCCGAGGTCGTGAAGCTCATCGCCGAAGGCCTGACCGGAAGGGAGATCGCGGGGTTGTTGCATATCAGTGAGAAGACGGTCGAGCGACATCGCGCGAACGTGCTCGAGAAGCTCGGGCTGAAGGATCGCGTGGCTCTGACGCGCTATGCGATCCGTCGCGGCCTCGTCGAGCCATAGCTTCGAACCGGCTTCGCGAGCAGGCTCGCCAGCACGTAGGCGCGCTGGCGCTCGTGTGCCGCGATCGCCTGCGGCTTGGCGTCACCGCCGCGTCGCCTGAGGGCGCGATCGTCTCCGGAACGGTTGCCGTGGGCTGGGGCGTGCTGGATGTCCATGTCCATCGAGTTTCCCATTGGAGGCCGGAAGCGCGAGGCGGCGGTCATCCGGGTGACCGATCGCATCGCCGCTCGCGTGCTCGCGGCGCCCGGCTGTCGCTTGCCTGACACGCCGCACGGCGCCTGCACGAGGGCGGGTAGCGCTCGGCTTCAGTCAACGCCAGGGAGGCACGGATGTCGAGATCTGACTCATTCGCCCGGCGCGCCGCAACCGCGGTCGCCTGCACACTGCTGGTCGCGATCTGCGCGACGCCGACCGCCGGCGCCGCAACCGCGGACGCCGACTTCGACGGCGACGGATACGAGGACCTCGCGATCGGGGCGCCCGGCGACTCGGTTGCCGGACTGGCCGGCGCAGGGGCGGTCAACGTCCTGTACGGCTCGGCCGGCGGCTTGCACGAGGGCGGCGACGAGCAGTTCACGAAGGCATCGCCGTCTCTGGGCGTGGTCATGGCCGGCGCGCGGTTCGGCGCGTCGGTCGCGGCCGGCGACATCGACGGAGACGGCTACGCCGATCTCGCCGTCGGCGCCCCTGGCGAGAACGTCAACGGGCTCGGGCCGGCATCGGCGACGGGTGTCGTGACCGTGCTGTTCGGCTCAGCCGGCGGGTTGCGCACGCGGCCTGGTGGTACGTGGAGCCAGGACAGCCTCGGAGTGGCGGGCAAGGCCGAGTCCGGAGATCAGTTCGGCGCAGCCCTTGCGATCGGGGACTTCGACGACGACGGCAGGGGAGACCTCGCGATCGGAGCGCCCGGCGACTCGGTCGGCGGCCAAGGCAACGCGGGCGCGGTGAACGTGCTCTTCGGCCGTGCCGGCGGGCTGACTGCCGCGGGCAACCAGCTCTGGACGCAGAACACGCGGGGGATCAAGGGCCTCGCGGGCCGCAACCACCGCTTCGGCGCTGCGCTGGCTGCCGGCGACCTGTCCGGAGACGATCGTGACGAGCTGGCGATCGGCATCCCGGGCGGCACCATCTCCGGGCTCCGGCGCGCCGGAGCGGTCAGCGTGCTCTACGGACGCTCCGGGGGTCCGAGCACCGTCGACGACCTGTGGTCGCGGGACGCCCGCGGCATCAAGGGCCGTGCGACCGAGAACGGCCGCTTCGGGGCGGCCCTCGCGATCGGCGACTTCGATGACGATGGAGCGGGCGACCTCGCCGTGGGTGCGCCCACGACGACGGTCGGGAACGCGTTCGGCGCCGGGGCGGTGCACGTCCTGCGGGGCTCACGCTACGGGCTGCGATCGACGGGCGATCGGCTCTGGACGCAGGCCTCCCCCGGGATCCGCACGCTCCCGTCGATCGGGGACACGTTCGGCACGTCGCTCGTCGCCGCCGACTTCTCGCGCAACGGCGTCGACGACCTGGCGATCGGGGTGCCGGGCGAGGCGGTCGGCGGGGTGACCGCCTCGGGAGCCGTGGCGTTGCTCTACGGCGCTGACGGCATCGGTCTGCGCGCCCGCGGGAACCAGCTCTGGAGCCAGGGTCACGACGGCGTCCCGGGGCACGCCGAGCTGAGCGACCGCTTCGGCGCCTCGCTGGCGGCCGGTGACTTCAACGGCGATGGTGTCGCCGAGCTGGCGGTGGGCACGCCCAACGACAGCGTGCAGGGCACCGGTGGCGCGGGCGCGGTGAACGTGCTCCGCGGCTCTGCCACCGGGCTGCACCCGCGTGGGCGTGGGCTGTGGACCCAGGGCACCGCGGGCGTCAAGGGCGCCGTGGGCATGGACCGCTTCGGCGCCTCGCTGGCGGCGCATGGCTAGTCTCGCGACACCAGAGGCGCCCAGCCCGGCCGACCTCGGGTCAGGCGTTCTCGGTCACGGGGGCGCCATCGTCCTCGGACCCGTCCGGTTGCAGCGTCCGCGCGATCCACGACGCGCCGACCGTGTCCGTCAGACCGTGGGCGATGATCGAGGCGAGGATCGTCGCCGCGGCTGCGTCGAACACCAGAGTCCGGTCGGGCGCCGAGGAGTTCAGCACGAAGAGGGCGAAGAGCATGGACGCGATGCCCTTCGGGCCGAACCAGGCGATGAACAGCCGCTCGGGCTGGCGCAGAGGCGTGCCGATGAGCGCCAGCAGCACGGAGACCGGGCGGGCGACCACGAGGACGAACACGGCGAAGGCCACGAGCGCCAGGAGCGGGAGGTTGAATCCGGTCTCGACGACGAGTGCACCGAACAGCGCGAACGCGATGAGCTGCAGCACCGCACTGAGGTCCTCGTTGAAGTGCTGGAAGACCTCGGGAGCCTCGCTGCGCACGACCGCGAACGCGACGCCGGCGCAGAACGCCGCGATCAAACCGTTCCCGTGCACGAGGTCCGCGACGCCGTAGGAGGCGAGCCCGACTCCGAGCGCGTACAGGCCCTCGTAGCTGCGCGTGACCGCCCAGCCGGGGAGTGCAGAGAGCAGCGCTCCGGCGGCCACGGCCAGTCCCGCCCCGGCCACGACGCCGATGACGCTCTCGAGCGCCAGGTTCCCGGCGCTGCTCACGACCCCCGATGACGTCTCGGTGCTGAGCGCGAGGAAGAACAGCACGAACGGCAGGGCAAGTCCGTCGTTGAGCCCGGACTCGAGGTTCAGCGTGTGGCGCACGGCTGCCGGGACGTGCATGGCGGTGACGAGCGTCGAGGTGATGACGGGGTCGGTCGGGCTGAGCAGGAACCCGAGCAGGAACGCCTCCTCCCACGTGAGCTGCGGCAGCAGGAGCTTGCCCGCGCAGGCCACGAGCACCGCGTTGATCGGCATGGCGATCGCCAGAGCGCGGACGGGCCCTCGCCACACCCGCCTCAGCAGCTCCTGCTCCACCAGGAGGCCGTCGGAGAAGAGCGTGACGAGCAGCACGAGCTCGACGACCAGGATCATCGCCTCGGCCGTCGGGTCGACCGTGAGCAGGCCGACCGCCTCCAGTCCCGCTCCGAACGCCACCGCCACCACCGAGATCGACAGCACGGTCCGCCGGACGAAACCGGAGAGCGCTGCGGTGACGATCAGCAGGGCGCCGAAGGCCGCCAGCGCCTCGGGGAAGCCGATGTCCACGTGTCCTCAGCCCACCACGTGCCGCGGCATGTATCGCCGAGCGCCGCACATGCGGATCATGGAGGCGGTCTGACCGATCACCGCACTGTACGCAGGTCCGCTCGCGTGGTCGGCCGATCGGTCCGGGGCGTGGTAGACCCATCCCATGGCGACCAACGACGAGACCGTCGCAGTGCTCGGCGCAGGCAGCACGATGGGCAAGGCGATGGCGCGCAACATCATCCGCGCCGGGTTCGGCGTCCGCGCGTGGAACCGCACCCCCGAGAAGGCGCAAGACCTCGCGTCTGACGGCGCGGTGATCTGCGCGACCGCCGCCGAGGCGGCCGAGGGCGCGACGGTGGTGCTGACGATGGTCGCCGACACCGACGCGGTCCTCGCCGCGATGGAGGGCGACGCGGGGGCCGCGGCCGGCGCGGCGCCGGGGACGCTGTGGCTGCAGATGAGCACGATCGGTGTGGACGGCATCGCCGCCTGCGCCGAGCTGGCCGACCGCACCGGCCTCGTCCTGGTCGACGCTCCGGTGGCCGGCACCAAGCAGCCCGCCGAGGCGGGGGAGCTCACCGTGATGGCTTCCGGGCCCGAGGACGTGCGCGAGCGCACGCAACCGCTCTTCGACGCGGTCGGCAGGCGGACCGTGTGGGTGGGGGAGGCCGGCATGGGCAGCCGCTTGAAGGTCGTCACCAACACCTGGCTCGTCGCCGTGGTGGAGGGCGCTGCGGAGACGCTCGCGCTGGCGGAGGGCCTCGGTGTCGATCCGGAGCAGGTGCTCGACGTGCTCGCCGGCGGGGGGCTGGATCTGCCGTACCTGCAGATGAAGGGCAGGGCCATGGTGCAGCGCAGCTTCGAGCCGTCCTTCCGGCTGGCGCTGGCGGCGAAGGACGCGGGCCTGGCCGAGGAGGCCGCGGACCTCGCCGGACTGGATCTGCCCCTGATCCGCACCATCCATGCGCGGCTGGCCGAGGGCGCGCTGCTGCATCCCGACGACGACCTCTCGGCGACGTTCCTGACGAGCGCGCCGCCGGACTGATCACCCAGAGTGCGATCGGGCAGACGAGCATGGTTCGCGATGATCGGGCGCCTCGCGGTCATCCTGGTGCTGGACGCCGCTGCGCTGCTCCTGCTGTCCGTGGTGCTGTCGACGTTCACGCTCGACGGGCCGCTGTCGGCGCTCGGGCTCGCAGCCGTCCTGGGCGTCGCCAACGCCGTCGTCTGGCCGCTGCTCGTGCGCTTCGCGCTGCCGTTCACGGTGCTGACGCTCGGCCTGGGCGCGCTCGTCCTCAACGCGCTGCTCCTGCTCGGTGCGGAGGCGATCATGGAGACGGTCGACCTGCAGGGGCTGCTGCCCGCGATCGTCGTCGTGCTCGGCCTGACGGCCATCACCACGGTCGCAGGCGGGATCCTCGCGCTGGACGAGACGGACATGTGGTACCGCAACGTCGTCCGCCGCCAGCTCAAGCGCTCGCATCTCGCCGTGCGCAGCGACGTGCCCGGCCTGCTGCTCCTGGAGATCGACGGGCTCGCGCACGAGGTTCTGCGGCGCGCGCTGCGCGACGGCAACGCGCCGACGCTCTCCCGGTGGGTGCACGAGGACGGCTACCACCTGGAGAGCTGGGAGACGGACTGGTCCTCGCAGACCGGGGCGTGTCAGGCGGGGCTGCTCCACGGCGACAACCACGACATGCCCGCGTTCCGCTGGTGGGAGAAGGACCTGGGGCGCGCGATCGTCACCAACCACCCCAGAGACGCCGCCGAGATCGAGCGGCGGCACTCGGACGGGCACGGCCTGCTGTACGCAGACGGCGCAAGCCGGGCGAACATCCTGTCCGGCGACGCGCCCCACAGCATGCTCACCATGAGCACCGTGCTCGACCGTACTCGCGCCGGCCGGCTCGGGCAGGACTACTTCGCGTACTTCGCCAGCCCGTGGGGCGTCGCCCGCACGTTCCTACGGGCGCTCGGCGAGCTCGTCATCGAGCGGTGGTCGGCCGTCGAGCAGGTGCGACGTGACGTGCGGCCGCGGATCAAGCGCGGCTGGAAATACGCGCTCGTGCGCGCGTTCGCCACCGTCATCCAGCTCGATCTGCAGGTCGCCGCCGTGACCGCGGACGTGCTCGGCGGCCGCCCCGTGGTCTACACGACGTTCCTCGCGTACGACGAGGTCGCCCACCACTCCGGCCTGGAGCGACCCGACACGCTCGCGGTGCTGCGCCGCGTCGACCGAGCGATCGCGCGGATCGTCTCTGCGGTTCCGCACGCCCCGCGGCCGTACCGGGTCGTCTTGCTCTCCGACCACGGGCAGAGCCAGGGCGCGACGTTCCGCCAGCGCTACGGCGAGGGTCTGGAGGACGTCGTCGGGCGCCACGCGACCGGTGAGGTCCGCGCCGAGGACGCCCACAGCGACGAGGGGCTGTCCTCGCTGAAGGGGGGCGTCGCCGAGCTCGCGTCCCGCGACACCGGGACCGGTCACGTGGTGCGGACGGCGGCGGGCGCCCGTCTCGACGACCGGGTGATCCCCGGCGTCCCCGAGGTGTCGGTCATGGCCTCGGGGAACCTGGGGATCATCTCCTTCCCGCGCGAGCCCGGCCGGGTGACGCTCGAGGAGCTCGCCGAGCGCCGCCCCGGGCTCCTCGACGTGCTGCGGTCACATCCCGGCGTCGGCTTCGTGCTGGTGCGCTCGGACGCCGACGGGGCGGTGGTCCTGGGGGCGCACGGCACGCATCGGCTGCGGGACGGTCACATCGAGGGCGTCGACCCGCTCGCGCCGTTCGGTCCCGGCGCCGCCGCGCACGTGCTGCGCACCGACGGCTTCCCGCACTGCCCCGACATCGTCGTGAACGGCACCTACTGGGCGGACCTCGACGAGGTCGCGGCCTTCGAGGAGCTCGTGGGATCGCACGGCGGGCTCGGCGGCGGGCAGGCGCATCCGTTCGTCATGCACCCCGACGACCTGCCGTGGCCGGAGGAGCCGGTCGTCGGCGCCGCGCACGTCCATCGCGTCCTGCGCGGCTGGCTGGCCGCGCTGGGTCAGGACGCCTACGCGGTGAACGACTCGCCCGGCGCGAGCGTGACGACGCGCGTCGCGGGCGCCTCGGACGCGACTCCAGCGGCGAACCGAACCGGCGGGTCGGCGAGCACGGCGCCGTAGCGCCGGCGTAGGCCCACGGGGAGGAACGTCCCCCAATGGATCGGGACGACGATCTCGGGCTCCACGAGCGCGACGACCCGCGCCGCCTCCTCCGGGTCGAGGTGCCCGGGCCCCAGGGACGGGCCCCAGCCCCAGATCGGCACGAGCGCGATGTCGATCTCGCCGCGGAGCGCCGCCATCCGCGGATGCAGCTCGGTGTCGCCCGCGAACCAGACGCGGTCGGCCAGGTAGCCGAGCGTGTGGGCCGGGCTGACGCCGGGTCGCCGCCGTCCGTCGTGCCACGCCTCGACCGCGCGGACGCGGGTTCCCGCGATTCCGACACAGTCGCCCGCCGCCACCTCGCGCACCGCACCGAAGGACATGCCCTTCAGCAGCCTCGCCGCACCGGTCGGCACGACGGCCGTGACGCCGGCACCCGCGAGCGCGCGCAGGGACGGCCGGTCGAGGTGGTCGTGGTGGGCGTGGGAGACGAGCACGGCGTCGACGGGTCGCGGATCGACCGGGGACGGGGAGTGACGGCGCAGGTGCGCGACGCGGTCGCGCAGCACCGGGTCGGTGAGCAGCCGGGCGTCACCCAGCTCGAGCAGCAGCGTCGCGTGCCCGAGCCAGGTGATGCGGCGGGTCATGCGCGGCACCCGGCGGGCGGCGAAGCGGTCGGCGATCACGGCGCCACCGGAGGCGGCGACGACGAGCACGACGGCGACGGCGACGAGCCACGTCAGGAGGGCGAACCCGATGCCGATGACCCCGAACTCCGCGGAGGACGACGCGAGGATGTGGGGCATGAAGATGACCGACCAGATCCCGACGCCGGTCATGCCGATCGTGGACAGCACGGCGGCCGGGGCGAGGCGCGTCCACCGGACGCGCCGCCCGAGCAGCAGGTACGGCGTGGCCAGCCACAGTCCACCGGAGAGGGCCAGCGCGGCGATCGTGTCCAGCGCGCCACCGACGCCGCCCAGGACCACGGGCCGGATCACGACGAGCGCGCAGATCACGGCCAGCCAGGCGAGGCCCCACTTCGTGTTGCGGATCCCGAGCGTCGGGAGACCGTAGACGCCCTCGTACAGGCGCTGCATGCCGCGCGCGAACGACAGCGCGGAGACGAGGAGCAGGACGACGCCGAGCACGGTCACGCCGGAGTTCACCGTGTCGGTGGGGGCGAACGCCTGGCGGACCGTGTCGGCCGAGGCGCCGGTCAGCTCGAAGCGCTCGACGATCGTGTCCGCGAAGGACCTGCTGGTGGGGAGCAGCGACGCATAGACGATGAGCAGCGGGATGAGGGCGGAGTAACCGTAGGCGGCGACCGCCATCGCCCGGTCGAACCCCTGCACGCCGAGGAACCGGGCGATCCAGTCCCGCAGGAACCGGGCGACGGGCGCGACCGGGCCGAACGACTCCAGCCGGCTCAGCCTCCCCGGCGTCACACTGTGACCTGCCCCGTCCCGGCCGCCTCGCGCTCGGCGGCCATCCGTGCTCGCCGCGGCGCACCGGCCTCGCGCAGGACGATCTTGATCACGGCGGCGAACGGCACCGCGAGGATCGCGCCCACGACCCCCAACAGGGAGCCGGCTATGAGCACCGCCGCGATCGTCGTGAGCGGCGACAACTCCACCGCCCTGCGATAGACGACCGGGTACACCACGTAGTTCTCGACCTGCTGGTAGATCAGCTGGATGATGAGCATCCCGATCGCCGCGGGCGTGCTGACCGTCAGCGCGACGGCGACGAGGATGACCGCCGCGATCGTCGCGCCGATCTGCGGGATCAGGTCCAGCAGACCGGTGATGACGGCCAGGACGATCGGGAACGGAAGGCCGAACGCCCACGCCGACAGCCCAGCAACGGTCGCTGCGACGATCGAGATCGCGATGTTGCCCAGCAGCGACGAGGACACCGCGGTGATCGAGTCCTCCAGCACTGGGCGCCACCGCGCCTCGGCCTGCGGTGGGGTGAAGCCGAAGAGCCAGTCGGTGATGGTCGGCCGCTCCATGAGGAGGAACAGCGACAGGAACGTCAGCGTCACCAGCGAGAGGACCGACGCGAACACGCCGCCGGCGGCGCCCGAGCAGCGTCGTCGCCGCCTGGGGGAGCCCTTCGGCGAGCTGCTTGAGGGCGTCGCGGACCTTGTCGTCGACGCCGGCGGTGCTCGTCAGGTTCTTGAACCAGTCGGTCTGCTGCAGCTGGTCCCAGTAGCCGGGCAGCGCGTGGATGAACTCGTCGATCTGGTTCCAGACGGGCGCGGCAGTGACCAGGACGATTGCGAAGACCCCGACGAACAGCGCGACGAAGACGACCAGCGACGCGCGGCCGCGCTTCCAGCCGCGCTTCACGAGGGCGCCGACCACGGGGTCGAGCCCCAGCGCGAGCACCGCGGCGAGGAAGATCGAGATCAGGCTCCCGAGCGACAGCAGCGCGAGTGCGATCACCACCGCGAAACCGAGCAGGAGCATCAGCGTGCGGGCCGAGACGGTGAGCTCGACGCGCGGAGGACGACCTGCAGGTCCCGGAATCACGAGACGGGCAGCATGAAGGCCACGGCGGACGGTTCGGGTGCCGCCGGAGACCTCGCCTCATCCCCAACGGGCGATGCCCGGTCACACCGCCTGCGCGCGAGGGTGACCGCGCACCCGAGAAAGGAGCGTGAGGGCATGCGCCCCCGCGTGGAGATTCGCGTTCGTGGCCCCGTGCGGCTCGATGAGGCCGACCGGCTGGGCCTCACAGCTTCGGTCTCGCCGGCCGACACCGTCCTGCGTGGAACGGTCCGGGATCGCCCGGCGCTGCATGGCGTCCTGGACGTGCTGCATGCCCACGGCCTCGAGCTGATCTCGGTCCGCCGGCTCCCGGGGGCCTCATGAGCCTCGGCGCCAGCCTCTTCCTGATCGCCGTCGGCGCGATCCTGCACTTCGCGGTGACGGCCACCGTCTCCGGGATCGACATCCAGGTCGTCGGGACGATCCTGATGGTCGTCGGTGTCGTGGGCTTCCTCATCTCGCTCGCCCTCTACCTCTCCAGCCGCAACACGGACCGGCCGGCGCCACCGCCGCTCTGATCGATCAGGGCCGCACGACGCAGCGGAAGCCGATGTGGCTCGTCGACGAGTCGATCGCCTCGCCCTGGCGCGCCGCGGGCCGGTAGCGCAGGCAGTACGTCGGCGCGCAGAGGTGCGAGCCGCCCTTGATGACCCGGCGGGGGATGTGCTCGCCCGGCTCGCCGTGGCACGCCGCCACCTCGGAGTCGAACGGGTCAGCCGTCCACTCCCAGACGTTGCCGGTCATGTCGTGCAGGCCGTAGCCGTTGACGGGATGGGCGCCGACGGGCGATGTCCCGCGGTAGCCGCGCCACGGGAAGTCGCCCTGCCACGTGTTCGCCATCCGCGGGTCGGGCTCGTCGCCCCACGAGTACGTCGCGCCCGTCGAGCCCACCGCGCGCGGCGAACTCCCACTCGGTCTCCGTCGGCAGCGCCGCGCCGGCCCACGCCGCGTACGCCGACGGCGTCCTCGTAGGCGATGTGCACGACCGGGTGGCGCGCGCGGGTGTACGTGTCGCTGCCCGCGCCCTCGGGGGTCCGCCAGGACGCGCCCGGCACGTAGTCCCACCACCGCTTCCAGTCGTCCAGCGGCACCGGGCCGCGCGTCGGGCGGAACACGAGCGAGCCGGGCACGAGCAGCTCCGGTCAGGCGTCGGGGTAGTCGGCGGCGTCGGGCACGCGCTCGGCCAGCGTCACGTGCGCCGTCTCGCGGACGAAGCGCCGGAACGCGGCGACCGTCACCGGCTGCGTGTCGATCCAGAACCCCTCGACGTCGACGCGCCGGACCGGCCCCTCCTCGGGATAGAAGTCCTCGCTGCCCATGAGGAACGAGCCCGGCTCGATCCACGTCATCCCCGCGCGCGGCGGGAGCCTGCGTCTCAGACACCTGCGACCACCTCCTTCACTGCACACGCCGCTGCCGGCTCATCGGCGCCGGATCTCCTCGAGGGATGATGACGACGGGGCAGCGCGCGCCGTCGAGCATGCGCCGAGCCACGCCGCCGACGCGCACCGCATCGGGCCGGTCCATACGCGCGCGAGCCGAGCAGGAGCGCGTCCGACATGCTGCGACGCGCGCAGGAGCGCATCGACCGGATCGCCGACGAGGATGCTCGTCTCCACGCCGGCCGCCGGTTGTCGCCGTGGCGATCGCGGCAGCGAGGACCCCGCTTGCGCCGTGCACGTCCGGCGGGCTCGGTGCGCCCGGCGCGAGCTCGCGCGCGATCGCGCGGGCGTCCTCCTCGACGCCGGGCGTGCCCGCGAGGACCATGACGACGTGCAGCGTCCGCCCCGGCCGAGCCGGCGAGCTCGCGCCGCCGCGCTGCAGCGCCGCGCGGCCCTCGGGCGACGGCAGCACGGCGACCGAGATCCGATGCAGCGCGCGCGGGCGTGCTCCTGGGGCGCGATCACGACGGGACAGGGGCGCCGTCGACGACACGCTCGCGACGTCCGGCCCAGCATCACGCTGCCGTGGGCGCCCGCGCGCGACGATCCGAGCACGGCGAGCAGTGGGCGCTCGGCCGCCAGGACGGCGTGCAGCCCCGCGGCCGGGGAGGGCGCCGGCGATCTCGCGGACCTCGACCTCTCCGGTCGTGCAGCGCCGCACGCAGCCCCGCGACGACACCGGCCCTGCTCGGAGGACTCCTCCAGGCGCGAGAGCCGCTGAGCTGCGGTGCCGCCGGGACGGACGATGACGACGACGAGCCGCGCGCCGAGCATGCGCGCTGCGGCCTGCCCGAGGGCAACCGGCGCACGATCACCTGTGTCGGGATCGAAGGCGCTGACGACGCTGCGTTCCATCGCCCGAGCGAGCGTAGGAGCGCCCGGCATGATCGCGACTCACCCCGCGAGGGTGATGGCCGGTGACCCACCTCAGGCGCAGGATCGCGCCATGAGAGGCCGGGCGTGACGCTGAGCTACGAGATCCGGGTCCGCGGTCGCGTGGACGAGCACCTCGCGCGCGACCTCGGGCTCCGTGCGGACGTCGCGCCGGTCGAGACGGTCCTGAGCGGCGCCCTGGACGGCCAGGACAGCCTGCAGGAGATCATCGCGCAGCTCCAGGACCTCGGACTCGAGCTGCTCGAGATCCGGCGACTGCCTCCCGACCCCGCGGAGTAGCCCGGAAAACGGCGCGTGAGCGGCGTGGACACGTGCCACGCGGGCGGTGTACGGTCCGCCCCGGATGTCGGTCGGGGTGCCACCAGGCGGTCGGACGGGGATCGCTGGTCGCAGCCCGGCGCCGCTCCTGGTCACGCAGGTCGCCATCCCGGCGCCGCCGGCGCGGCATCGTGTCCGCGGCCGACGGCTTGCCGAGCTGCTGCGACCAAGGGCTCGAAGGACCGATGACCCTCGTCTGCGCGCCGGCCGGCAGCGGCAAGACCTCCCTGCTCAGCGCCGAGCTCGGGCGCGACGGCCTCGCGCCTCCCGCGTGGGTCTCGCTCGGACGCCGGCGATGACGATCCGGGGGCCTTCTGGGGGACGATCCTCGCGTCACTGCACGCAGCCGGCGCCGTCCCCGAGGGCTCCGCGCTCGACGCGCTCGCCCCGCCGGTCCGCGAGTCGCGCGGCGGCTTCATGCCGCTGCTCGTCAACGCGCTGGCCGAGCTCGATGACCCGGTCGTGCTCGTCCTCGACGACCTGCATCTCGTCCGCTCGCGAGAGTGCCTTTCCGCTCTGGCCTTCCTGCTGCTCCACGCGCCCGGCACCCTGCGGCTGGTGCTGAGCACGCGCTCCGATCCCGCGCTGCCGCTGCATCTCCTGCGGGTGCGCGGGCAGTTCGTCGAGGTCCGCGTCGGCGGACCTGGCGTTCACCGAGGACGAGGCTGCCTCGCTCCTGGCCACCCACGGCGTCACGCTGTCCGACGACCTCGTGCGCGCGCTCTGCGCCCGCACCGAGGGCTGGGGCGCGGGCCTGCGGCTCGCGGCCCTCAGCCTCAAGGACCACGAGGATCCCGGAGCGCTTCGTCGCGGAGTTCGCCGGCGACGACCGGGCCGTCGGCGACTACCTGCTGGCCGAGGTGCTGGACCGTCAGCCGCCGCGGCTGCGGCGCTTCCTGCTGCGCACGTCGATCGTCGAGCGCATCTGCGGCGACCTCGCCGACGCCCTCACGGAAGGGGACTCGGGAGCCGGCTCGCTGGCGGCGCTCGAGCTCACGAACGGCTTCGTCATCGGCCTGGACTCGCGCCGCGAGTGGTACCGGTACCACCGCCTGTTCGCCAGGCTCCTGCGGCTCGCGGGCGCGGACGGAGCTGGGCGGCGAGCTCGCCGAGCTGCACCGGCGCGCCGCACGGTGGTACGCGGGGTGCGGCGAGGAGTCACACGCGCTGGAGCACGCGGTGGAGGCCGAGGACTGGGACCTCGGCGCCCAGCTCGCGGCGCAGCACTGGTTCGACCTGTTCGTCCGTGGCCAGAGCGCCGCGCTGCGCGCGCTCGTCGGCGCTCTCCCGGCCGAGCGGCTCGAGGACGACGCCGAGCTGGCCGCGGCGATGGCGTGCACCGCGCTGGAGGCGGGCGATCCTCTGACAGCGCGCCGCTACCTCGAGCAGGCACAGCGCGCCGAGTCGGCGCTCCCGGACGGGCGGCGTCGCGCGTACCTGGAGACGATGGCCCTCGCGCACCTGTACCTGGCCCGCCGCGAGGGTGACTTCGAGTCGGCGTTGACCGCCGCGGACACCCTGCTGCTGGAGGCGGCCGATCACGGAGGCTGGTCGCACGACGCGCGCCGGGCGCTCGTCCACCTGACGCTCGGCGAGACGGCGATGTGGGCCCAGTACCTCGATCGCGCGCGCGGCGAGCTGGAGAACGCGATCGCGCTCGCCAGAGCGATCGAGCTCGACTACGTCCTCGTCGCGGCGCTCAGCCAGCTCGCGCTGCTGGACCACGTCCTCCTCGGCTCGGAGCCGGGGACCGGCAACGCGACGGAGGCGATCGCCTTGGCCGAGCGTCGCGGGTGGTCGTCGATCCCGCAGACGGCGTGCGCGCACACCGCGCTCGCCGCCGCGGCCCTGCACTTCGAGCTGCGCCCCGACCTCGCCGAGGAGCGCCTGCAGCTCGCGATCGACGCCATCACCAACGTCGACGCGCGCCAGGTCGAGGTCACCGTCGCGCAGCTCCGGGCGCGCATCCACGAGGCGCAGGGCAGGCCGCAGGACGGGCTGAACGACCTCGTGCGCTTCGAGGCCGCCCACCGCGGGCGGGCTACCACGCGGTTCGAGCGCACATCGCTCGCGTGCACCCGCGCGCGGCTGCTCGCGACGATGGGCGATCTGGACGGCGCGCGCGTCGTGCTCGACGTGGTGCGCGACGAGCCGTGGGTGGGCGTGGCGGCGACCGAGGGGCGTCTGCTGCTCGCCGCGGGCGACGCGGCGGCGGCGGCCGAGTTGCTGGGCGCGGCCGAGGAGCGCTTCGCGCCCTACGCGAACAGCCTGTCCGCGGTGGAGATGGCCGTCCTGCAGGCGATCGCGTGCGACGAGGCGGGCGACACCGCCGCAGCGACCCGCAGCTTGGAGCTCGCGCTCGAGCGCTCCGAGCTGACCGGCCACCGGTGGGCGTTCATCGAGATGGGACGCCGCATGGAGGCGCTGCTGCGCGCGCAGATCCGCGCCGGCACGGCGCACCGCGCGGTCGTCGGCGAGCTGATCGCCGCGTTCGAGGACCGCCTGCCCGTCCGGCGGCCGATCGCCCCACTGCTCGAGCCCCTCAGCGACCGCGAGCAGGCGATCCTGCGCTACCTGCCGACGACGCTCTCCAACCGCGAGATCGCCGCGGAGCTGTTCGTCACCACCAACACCGTGAAGACGCACCTGCGGAGCATCTACCGCAAGCTCGACGTGGCCCGCAGGCGCGACGCCGTCGACCGCGCGCGCGACCTACGCCTCCTGAGCTCGGGCCTTGGGCGCTAGCACCCAACCGCCGACCCCGAACGGCAGCGGCAGCCAGTAGGAGAACAGCCGGTAGGCGAAGGTCGCCAGCACAGCGTCGCCTGCCGAGACGCCCGCGAGTGCGAGCATCGCGGTCAGCCCCGCCTCGACGAACCCCAGGCCGCCGGGCGTGACCGGGATCTGTGCGAGCACCTGGGCACCGCAGAACGCGAGCAGCACGAGGCCGGCGCGGGGGTGCGAGCCGATCGCGGCGAGCGCGGCCATGAGCGTCGCGAAGTCGAAGACCCAGCGGCCGACGGTCGCGGCCAGCGCGCGCTTCCACTTCGGTCCCAGCGTGTCCAGGATGCGATCGCGCTCGCGCAGGAGCCGCGTCGGCAGGCCGTGGAGGGGTTCGGCCTTGCGCCGCAGACGGTTGCGGATGCGCTGAACGAGGCGCCCGATCCAGCGCAGCGGGCCGTCCGTCGTCAGCAGCACGGCGCCCACGCCGACGGTCACCGCGAAGATGGCCAGCCCGGCGATCGCGGTCTCCAGCAGGGTCCGGTCCACCGACCCCCGGAAGAGCGCGGGGATGGCGAGCACGGGCAGGGCGAGCACGACCGCGAAGACGAGGAGGTTGGCGGCGGTCAGCGCGGCGACCGTGGAGCCGGTCGGGAGCCCGGCCTGCACGAGCATCCGGTACTGGAGGGCGGCACCGAGGGCGCCGCCGCCCGGCGCGACCTTCGAGAGGGCGTTGCCCGCCAGCTGCGAGGTGATCACCGGCCGCCAGTGCTGTGCGCGCAGCGCCACGCGCTGGAGGGCCCAGAGGCACGCCAGCGACGCGAGCTGCAGTCCTGCCATCGCCGCCAGCGAGGGCAGGGAGAAACGCGTGATCTGCCGCCACGAGCCGAACACCTCGATGATGCTCGGGAACACGAGGTAGAGCGACACGCCGGTCACGGCGAGCCAGGCTGCCCGTTGCAGCAGCTTGCGGCGCGCCGGGACCTCCGCCTCGCCCCGCGCGATCTCGCCGGGTGTGTCGGCGTGGTGCTCGATCGCGCGCTCGAGGCGGTCGCCGAGCGTCTCGTCGCGCTCGGGCGCGCTCATCTCACAGGCCGGCGATGCCGTCGCCGAGGAGCTTGGTCCCGATGATCAGCACGAGGACGGCCATGATCGCAGCGTTGTTGGCGGCCATCCACGTCTTCATGCCGTCGAGCACGTCACGTGAGCGGCTGCCGAGGGCGAAGTAGATGACGACCGGTGCGGCGACCCCGACCGTGCCGATGAGGATGAACACGGCGAGGGAGATCGCCTGTTCGCCGGTGTCGATGCCGGTCTGCGCGATTGCCGCGGCGGCTGCGATCGTCAGCAGCAGGTTCTTCGGGTTGATGCCGGACAGCAGCACCCCGGCCCCGAGGGCCTTGGGCCAGCGGAACCCGTCGATCGTCTGCATCCACGTCGGCAGGGAGGCGTCGTGGTCCCCGCGGCGCGGGCGCCCGCGCCACTGGCGCACGCCGATCAGGAGGAGCAGCGCGCCGAGCACGAGCTTGAGGATGCTGACCCAGGTCGCAGGCTCGCCGTCGTCCGACGCGCTGGCGCCGCTGGAGACGAGCAGCACGATGGTCCCGACGATCGCGAGGCCCACGATCCAGCCGACGACGAACGCAGGGCCGTTGGCGCGGGCGCGCGGTGTCGCGAGCATGAGCACGACGGCGATGATCGGCACGGGGCTCACCGCGACGCCGACGCCGAGCGGCAGGAGCTGACCGATGGCTTCCTTCATGGTGCCGATGCTCGGTGCTCCGCGGGGGACGCGGCATCCCCCGGAGGGGATGAGGCTGTCTCACCGGTCACGCATCAGATGTCCAGGGCTGTGTTCTCGTCGCTGCGCGGTTGGCTGCGCGGAGACGTCGCCGACCTCGTCGCACCCGGGAGCGCCACGTTCGTGGCCATGACCGCGGCGCTCGCGATCACCACGGGGATCGCGGTGCGGCTCCGGGGGTCGGCCGACACGACCTCGAGAAGCTCGCGCCGGGCGCGATCGGGCTGATGCTCGTCGGGAGTGAACCGCGAGCTGCTCGGCCTGGGCGCCGCGAACCGCCCGGATGCTCCCGGAGATCGCGGACGAGCTCGAGCGCGAGGGCGGCGGCTTCGTCATGGCCCGCGACGTCGGCCAGGTCCGCGACGCCCCGCGGGCGGATGAGGACAGCCTGCTGTGGATGGCGACCACGATCCCGGACGAATCGCGATGGTGTCGCGCCCACTAGGTTCAGGCGGGCAATGACGACAGATCAGGGGGAGGCGGCCGCCGCACCCGAGCGGACCCGGTGCGTCGCGCACGTGCACTCGACCCACTCGGACGGGAGCGCGACCGTCCCTGAGCTGCGCGCCGCTGCGCGCGCGGCGGGGGCCCGCGTCGTGCTGCTCACCGACCACGACACGCTGGCGGCGCGCGACGCGGGCGAGGATGGCTGGGGCGACGACGTGCTTGTCGTCGTCGGTCACGAGGTCTCGCCAAGCGGCGGGCACCTCCTGGTGTTCGGGACCGACGACGTCGTCGGGCACGTCGGGCGCGACGACCGCGAGATCCTCGACGCGGTCACCCAGGCGGGCGGCTTCGGGTACGCCGCACACCCGTTCTCGCGCGGCTCGGCGATCTCCACCCGCGTCGGGCGCGCGCACACCTGGGGGACGTTCCGGCACCCGGCGCTCGCCGGGATCGAGGTGTGGAGCCTCACGACGGACGTCTCGGAGGGCTGGCGCGGGCCCGCGGAGGCGGTCCGGGACATGCGCCGTCCGCTACGGACCGCGCTCGCCGGGCCGCCGGAGCGCCACCTGCGCGAGTGGGACGCGCTGACCGCGGCCGGCGACGTCCTCGCGGGCCTCGGCGGGCAGGACGCACACGCCCGCGGCGTCCGGATCCGCGGACGGGTGCGGTCGATCATGCCCCACGACCGCTGGATGGGTCTCGTGCAGACCGAGCTCGAGTTGACGGAGCGGCTCACGGGGAACGACGATCACGATCGCCGCGTCGTCCTCGATGCGCTGCGTGCGGGACGCACGACGATCGTCGTCCCGCCGCTGGGCGACCCGCTCGACGCGCACATCGCCCTCGACGGCACCCGGCTGTCGGTCGCCGCGCCAGAGGGCACCGTCGCGCGCATCGTCACACCCGGCAGCGGCGGCGTGCGCGAGGTCCCGGCGCCCTGCGAGGTGGAGGTCGCGGCCCCGGTGCGGATCGAGCTGCTGCGCGGCGGCGCGCGCTGGATCCTGTCCTCGCCACTGCAGCATGATCCGCCGGCATGACCGACCTCGGCGCCCCCATCCAGGCGATGTTCGGCGCGACGAACGCCGAGGACTCGCGCTCGCTGATCTCGATGCCCTGAGCCGTGGACGGCCCGCGAGCCCGACGTCCGATGCCGCGGACGCTCTCGAACGTGATCGGGTCGAGGTTCTCGGCGTCCTCAGCGCCGGCGAGCACGACGCCGGCCACCGCCGAGCACCGCGAGCACCTCCGCCCGCGCGCGGTCGCAGATGCATCGGCCATCGCCTCGGCGGCAGCCGCGCCGTCGCCGGCCTCGATCGCCCGTGCGATGGCGTCGTGCCCGCGGGCCGTCGTGTCGCGCAGGACGCGGAACGGATGCGCGTCGAAGGCGTCGAACATCGCGGCTCGCGCATCCTCGATCGACGCGCGGAGCATCGCGTTGCCGCTCGCATCGGCGATCGCGAGGTGGAACTCCGAGTCGCTCCTGCGGAACGCGCCGGCGTCGGCGCTCTCGCGCAGCGCCAGCCCGCACGTCGCGAGCCGGGCGAGATCCGCGGCGGTCCGCCGCCCCGCCGCAAGCCGCGCCGCCGCGCGTCTCGACTGCGAGGCGGTAGTCGAACACCTCGACGACGTGCGCTGGGTCCAGCCCGCTGGAGCGCTCCGTCACGAACGCGCCGCCTGCCGGCGCCACGCCGGGTGACGATCGCGCCCTCCTCCTGGAGGACGCGCAGCGCGGCGCGGACGGTCAGACGCGACACGCCGAGGTTCGACGCGAGCGTCCGCTCCGCCCGGAGGCGCTCGCCCGGCAGCGACCTCACCGAGAGCGATCGACCGGCGCAGCCGATCGGCCACGACCTCGTGGGCCGCCAGCACGCGCACTCGGCTCGGAGACCTGGTCCACGCACCTATGGTATGCATCTCGGACCAATCGGATCCCCGCATCCCGGCACACGCCGCGCCGGCGTCCTCCCGCGTTCGCCAACCAC
The DNA here is from genome assembly GCA_963837655.1 of uncultured Solirubrobacterales bacterium. Lineage (GTDB taxonomy): Bacteria > Actinomycetota > Thermoleophilia > Solirubrobacterales > Solirubrobacteraceae > CAVVSD01. Next base: position 329,323 of record CAWIOK010000001.1, on the reverse strand, counting down.
CTGCCCGTGCGCGTGCGCTTCGGCGACGGAACCGCGCTGGAGCTCGGCGGCATCGCCGCGTCGCACGGCGCCCTTCGGGTGCTGCTCGTCATCGACGAGGGCCTGGAGGCAGCGCAACGACGCCGTCGCCGAGGCCGTCGGCGCGCTGCGGCGCGAACCTCGAGGTCGACCGCTTCGACAAGCCGACCGGGCGAGCCGACCATCGACGTCGTCGACGCCGCCGCCGCCGCACTCGACCAGGCACGGCCGCACGCCATCGTCGCGATCGGCGGCGGATCGGTCATCGACACCGCCAAGGCGGCGCGCGTCTGCGCCCAGGAGTACGCGTCGACTTCCGGGATCTCGCGCCGCCGTACCCGCACCCGGTCATCCCGCTCATCGCGGTCCCGACGACGGCAGGGACGGGCTCGGAGGTCTCCGGCGGCGCGGTCATCACCGATCCCGGCGACGGGCCGCAAGGCAGGCATCGCCGCGCCCACGCTGCGCGCGCAGCACGCCGTCGTCGACCCACTGCTCACGCACTCGGTCCCTCCCGACGCGACGGCGCAGACCGGCATCGACGCGCTGGCCCAGGCGATCGCGGGCATGATCGCGACCGTGCGGACGCCGATCGGCGACGCGATCGCCCTGGAGGCCGTCCGGCTCATCGGCGCGCTCGCTCGTCCCGGCGTTCCGCGACGGCGCCGACGCGGCGGCCCGCTCGGAGATGGCCTGCGGGAGCCTCATGGCGGGGCTGACCATGAACATCGCCGACTGCACCGCCGAGCACTCGCTCGGCCAGGCGATCGGCGGCATGTTCCACGCGCCGCACGGGCTGACCATCGGCGTCGTGCTCCTGCAGACGCTCGAGCGCGAGCGGCGGGTGGTCCCCGAGCAGCTCGAGCGCGTGGCCGACGCGCTGGGCGTCCCCGACGACGGGACGGCAGACGGCTCGCGGGCCGTGCGCGGCGTGCGCGCCCTGCTCGAGCGAGCTGCGCTTCCCGGTGCTCCGCTCGATCGGCGTCGACGAGACCGCACGTCGACGCGCTGACCGACCTCGCGCTCGGCGATCCCTTCCTCTCGCTGTCGCCCGAGCCCTGGACGGCCGACGAGGTGCGCGGCGCGTTCCTCGCCGCGCTCGCCGAGGAGGCCAGGTGAGCGACCTCGATGCGATCGTCGTCGGCGCCGGCTTCTCCGGCCTGTACATGCTGCACCGGCTGCGTCGACTGGGGCTGTCGGCGGTCGTGCTCGAGCGCGGCGTCGGGCGTCGGCGGCACGTGGTACTGGAACCGCTACCCGGGCGCGCGCTGCGACATCGAGAGCATCGACTACTGCTACTCGTTCTCGCGCGAGCTGCTCGAGGAGTGGCGATGGACCGAGCGCTACGCCACGCAGCCGGAGATCCTGCGCTACCTCGAGCACGTCGCCGACCGCTTCGACCTGCGCCGCGACATCCGGCTGGGCACGACGGTCACCGCGGCGCGCGTGGGACGGACGGCGCGTGGGAGGTGTCCACCGACCGCCGGCGACGCGCTCACCGCGCAGCACCTCGTCCTGGCCGTCGGCAACCTCACCGCCGTCAAGCGCCCGGACTTCCCCGGCCTGGAGGACTTCGAGGGCGACTGGCACCACACGGCGCGCTGGCCGCGGGAGGGCGTCGAGCTGCGCGGACGGCGCGTCGCCGTCGATCGGGACCGGCTCGACGGGCATCCAGGCGATCCCGCGGATCGCCGAGCAGGCCGAGCACCTCGTCGTGTTCCAGCGCACGCCGAACTACTCGATGCCGGCCGTGAACCGACCGCTGGATCCGGCGGAGCTGCGCGAGGCGGTGGCCGGACTACGACGAGCGCCGCCGCCGCGCACGCGAGAGCGACGCGGGCGTGCCGATCGCCCCGGCCGAGCGCGCCGCGCTCGACGCGACGCCGGAGGAGCGCCATCGCCGCGTACGAGACCGGGCTGGCGGCGCGGCGGCATCAACGCGCTGTCCAACGCGTTCACCGACCTGTTCACCGAGGCGGAGGCGAACCGCACGGCGCAGGACTTCGCACGCGCGAAGATCCGGAGCCATCGTCCGCGACCCGGTCGTCGCAGAGGCGCTGTGCCCGTCGCACACGATCGGCACGAAGCGCACCTGCGTCGACATCGGCTACTTCGAGACGTACAACCGCGACAACGTCGAGCTCGTCGACCTCCGCCGCTCGCCGATCGAGGCGATCACGCCGCGCGGCGTCGGCGACCGCGGACGCCGAGCACGCCGTCGACGTCATCGTGTTCGCGATCGGCTTCGACGCGATGACCGGCGCGCTGCTGGAGATCGACATCCGCGGGCGCGACGGCGTCGCGCTGCGCGACGCGTGGGCGGACGGCCCGCGCACGCTGTTCGGGCGTCGCGACGGCCGGCTTCCCGAACATGTTCACGATCACCGGCCCCGGCAGCCCGTCCGTGCTGAGCAACATGGTCGTCTCCATCGAGCAGCACGTCGACTGGATCGCCGACTGCATCGCGCACCTGCGCGACCGCGGCGATCGCGCGGATCGAGGCCGACGCAGACGCGCAGGACGCGTGGGTCGAGCACGTCGGCCGCGCTGGCGGACGCGACGCTCTACCCCGAGGCGACGTCCTGGTACGTCGGCGCGAACATCCCGGGCAAGCCGCGCGTGTTCATGCCCTACGTCGCCGGCTGCGGGACCTACCGGCGAGAATGCGACGAGGTCGCGGCGCGCGGCTACGAGGGCTTCGTGCTCGGCGCGCCCGAGACGGAGGCGACGATGGGGCGGAGGGCATGAGCGAGCCGGCACCGGCGACGGACGTCGCGAGCGTCGTCAACGGCCTGACCGACCAGGGCATCGAGACCGTCGTGCTCGCGGGCGCGGACACGCACGGCGTCATGCGCGGCAAGCGGGTGCCGCTCGGCCAGCTCGCGCGGCTGCTCGCGCACGGCGTCGCGCTCTGCGACGTCTTCTGGGTCCTGCACATCGACGAGTCGGCGCTCGTCGCCCGGCCCGCGGGCCACGTCGGCTACTTCCCGACCGAGCGCAACGGCTACCCGGACATCCTCGCGCGTGCCCGATCCGTCGACGTTGCGCATCGTCCCCTGGCACCACAGGACCGCGCTCATGCTGTGCGACTGGCGCGGACAGGACGGCGCGCCGATCCCGATCGCCCCGCGCGAGGTGCTGCGCCGGGTCGTGCAGCGCGCGCGCGCGATGGGCTTCGAGCCGCGCTGCGCACTGGAGCTCGAGTTCTACCTGCTGCGCGAGACCTCCGGCTCGCTGCTGACACGCCGGCCGGCCGAGCTCGTCCCGCTGACCGAGCGCTCGAGCACCTACGGCGTCGCGATGGGCTCGCGCCAGGAGCCGGTCGGCCGTCTCATCCGCGAGAGCATGCTCGCCTACGGCCTGCCGGTGGAGGCGTGCAACCCGGAGACCGGTCCCGGCCAGTTCGAGATCACGCTGCGCCACCGTCCGGCGCTGGAGGCCGCCGACGACGCGTTCCTCTTCAAGTCCGCCGTCAAGGAGCTCGCGGCGCAGCAGGAGCTCATGGCGACGTTCATGGCCAAGCCCAGCAGCGAGTGGGCCGGCAACTCGTGCCACGTCCACATGAGCCTCACCGACGAGGACGGCAGGGGCGTCTTCCACGACCCCGACGCCGAGGACGGGCTGTCGGCGACGCTGCGCAGCTTCGTCGGCGGGACGCTCGAGGCGATGCCGGGGCTCACGGCCATCATGGCGCCGACCGATCAACTCCTACCGGCGCTTCACCGGAGTACTCGTGGGCGGGCACGACGGCGACGTGGGGGATCGACAACCGCTCGACGGGCCTGCGCGCGATCAGCGAGGGGGACGGCGGAACGCGCGTCGAGCACCGCCAGCCCGGCGGCGACGTCAACCCGTACCTCGCCGTCGCCGCGGCGCTCGCCTCTGGGCTGGACGGGATCGAGCGGGGCGTCGCGGCGCCGCGCGCCCACTGGGTGAGGACGTCTACGCGATGGCGCCCGGAGCCGTGCAGCACGCTTCCGCGCTCGCTGTCGGAGGCAACCGCAGCGCTCGCCGCCAGCGCGACCGCGCGCGAGTGGCTGGGCGAGGACTTCGTCGGCTACTACGTCGAGATGAGGCGGGCGGAGATCGACGCCGCGGCGGCGGCCGTCACCGACTGGGAGATCGCCCGTTACCTCGAGGCGTTGTAGACCAGACGTCCAGACGGCGCCCAGCCGCTGGGTACCGTGAAACCCTGTACGCCCAGGAACGGAACAGGGTCAGAGACGGGAGGGCTTGGATGCCGCGCAGGACCTGGAGAACGATGATCGGAGCACTCGCCGTCGCATCGGCGATGCTCGTGGCGCTCGGCTGTGGGGGCAAGGAGGCGGCGGTCGTCCAGTCGGCCTTCGACCACCCCATCGACAGCGCGACGATCTCGTTGTCTCTGTCGGCGCAGTCGCCGATGGGCGCATGGGCGTGAGCCTGACGGGTCCGTACGCGAGCAACGGCAAGGACCAGCTTCCCGACGCCGACCTGCAGCTGAAGGTGCAGGGGGCCGGCCCGCAGCCCATCGAGGCGCGGCTCATCTCCACGAAGGACAACGCCTTCGTCGTCTACGACGGCGTGACCTACGAGGTCGGCGCGGACAAGATCGCGCAGCTCAAGGCCCGGTCGAAGTCCGGCAAGGGGACGACGCCCGACGTCGCGACGCTCATGCAGCAGATGAAGAGCTGGTTCCCCGACACGAGCACGCAGGAGGACGCCGACCTCGACGGTCGAGGCCGTCACCCGCGTCACCGGCACGCATGGACCTCGCCAAGGCGCTGAAGGGCTTCACGGACATCGCCAAGCAGTCCGCGGCGGCCGATCCGCAGGCCGCGAAGGCGCTGCAGGGCTCGCCCGACATCGGCGCAGATCGAGAAGTTCCTCAGCGACCCGCACTTCACGCTCGACGTCGCGAAGTCCGACGGCACGCTGCGCCGCGTCGCCGCGGAGACGGAGCTCAAGGGCGTGCCGGGCGGCGGCAAGATCGCCTTCTCGCTCCAGTTCAGGACGTCGGCAAGCCCGTCACCGTGCAGGCGCCGACCGAGCGGCCGCCCGATCGAGGAGCTGGCGAGAAGCTCGGCGTCGGCGCGCACGGCGTTCCCGGGTTCGCCGTCTCGTAGCCCCGCATCGGTCGCGTCCGCCGGTCGCGCATCGGCCCGCGACCGCGGACCGACGGATCTGCCTAGGGCACCCATACGGCGCTATAGGCAGATCTGGCTGCGCCAGTTGGCACCGCGACGCTCGCACAGCGCCGCACGGCGCGCTTTCCTCAGCGCCCGAGCCGCCAGCTCACCGATCGTGATCCCGAGCGGCACGTCGTCCGCTCTCCATAGCCGCCGAGGTCGCAGGTCCACGCTGCGATCCCGAGGGCTTCCTCGCCGTACTCATCGGGATTCAGATCGCCGTAGCGCGCGTTCAGCACAACGCGGCGCGGCAGGCTGCGCGCGAGGAGACAGGTGACGCCGGTTGCGCGGATGTGTCGGCCGTCGCCGGGAGGAGGAGGCCCGCCGCGAGCAACTGGCTCAGCGGTCGAAGCATCAGCGAGGGACAGCGCGATCTGACGTTGATTGCATCATATGCCGGTATCGGTATATGATGGGAACCATGGCACGGGCAGCCACCACCGCGGACACGTTCAATGCCGTCGCCGAACCACGGCGGCGGCAGATCCTGGACGTGCTCGCCGGCGGCGAGCGGCCCGTGAACGACCTCGTGGACGAGCTCGGGCTCGCCCAGCCGCAGGTGTCCAAGCACCTGCGGGTGCTGCGCGAGGTCGGGGCGGTCGACGTGCGCGAGGAGGGCCGGCAGCGGCTCTACCGCGTCAACGGCCTCGCGCTGAAGCCCATCCACGACTGGGTGAAGAGCTACGAGGACCTGTGGACCCAGCGGTTCGACGCGCTGGACGCGGTGCTCGATGACCTCGAGAAGGAGGAAGGAGATGGCGGTGCCGACGAGCGGGACGGCGACGGTGACGCTCCCCGACCGATGAGCAGATCCTCATCACGCGGGAGTTCGACGCGCCCAAGCACCTGGTCTGGAGGGCGTGGACCACGCCGGAGCTGGTGCAGACGGTGGTGGAGCGGCAAGCGCGGCGAGATGACGCACGTCGAGATCGACCTGCGCGTCGGCGGGACGTGGCGCTACGTGATGCGTGCCCACGGCGAGTTCGAGATCGCCGTTCCACGGCACGTTCCGCGAGATCGTCCCCGAGGAGCGCATCGTCACGACGGAGGTCTTCGAGGGCATGCCGCAGCCCGACGAGGACGCGGTGCTCAACGTCGTGACGTTCACCGAGGAGGACGGCCGGACCCGGCTCGAGCTGCTGGTGCAGGCCACGAGCAAGGAGATCCGCGACGTCATCGTCGACTCCGGCATGGAGGCGGGCATGCAGGAGCAGATGGACGCTCTGGAGGAGCTGGCGATCGCACTGGCCCGGTAACCCGGGCCAGTGGCGTTGCTGAGCGTCACCTTCAGGTTGCGCTTGACCTGCGCGAGCGTGCTGCTGCGGCGTCAGCGACTCCTGGACGGGCTCGATACGTAGCCGCCACGCGACTACGGCCCCGCGTCGCGCATCATGTCGGCGATGGCCGCCCGCTTCGATCCCGCCGCGTACGCCGAGAGCGCGCACGTCACCGTCGACCTCCTCGCGGAGCACGTCGCGGCGTCGCAGCGCGGCGAAGGTGCCGCCACCGTCCGTCCGCCGGCGGCCGAGATCTCCGAGGAGCTCGGTCTGCGCCGGCTCCTGCGGGAGGGCGGTCTGGACGCCACGAACTGGCCAGCGTTCCTGCAGGCCTACCTGGATCGCGGCGTGCACCTGCACCACCCCGGCTCGATCGCGCATCAGGTCACGGTCCCCGACAGCCCCGGCGCGCTGGGCGACCTCGTCCACGGCGTCATCAACAACCCCATGGGCATCGCGGAGATGGGCGCTGCCGCCGGGGCGGTCGAGGGGGCGGTCGTCGAGTGGATGCTCGAGCACGCCGGACTCACCGGCGGGGAGGGGGTGCTCACGCACGGCGGCTCGCTGGCCAACCTCACCGCGCTGCTCGCCGCCCGGGCGGCCGCGGCCCCCGACGCGTGGGTGGACGGGACGCCGGGCGACCTCGCCCTGCTCGCGCCGGCCTCCGCGCACTACTCGGTGAGCCGCGCCGCTGCGATCGCGGGGCTCGGCGAGCGCTCGATCGTCGAGCTCCCGTCCGACCCGCTGGGGCGCATCGACGTCAGCGCGCTCGACGATGTCCTGGCGCGTGTGCGCGAGGAGGGGCGCCGGCCGCTCGCGCTCGTCGCCGCCGCGTGCGCGACGAGCACAGGTCTCCACGACGACCTGCGCTCGATCGGCGCGTGGTGTCGCGCCAACGAGGTCTGGTTCCACGTCGACGCCGCGCACGGTGGCTCGGCCCTGCTCTCACCGCGGCTGCGAGAGCGGCTGGACGGCATCGAGCAGGCTGACTCGGTGATCTGGGACGCGCATAAGCAGCTGGCCGTCGCCGGGCTGTGTGCCGCCGTCCTCGTGCGCCGCAAGGGAGCGCTGCGCGCCGCGTTCCAGCAGCGCGCGTCCTACCTCTTCTACGAGGAGGACGTGGCGGGCGAGGACCGCCTCGAGCTGGCGGTCGAGTGCACGAAGGCGCCGCTCGGCGTGAAGGTCCTCCTCGAGCTCGGCTTCCGGGGTGAGGCGGCGGTCGCCGAGGCCATCGAGGAGCGCCACGACATGGCGCGCATCGCCGCGCGCATGCTTGCCGCACATCCCGCCATCGACGTGCCCTACGAGCCCGAGAGCACCATCGTCTGCTTCCGCCACATCCCGTCCGACGATGCCGGCCAGCTCGCGATCCGCGACCGCCTGCTGGCCGAAGGGCGTTTCCACCTGAGCTCAGCCGTGGTCGCCGGCAGGCGCCACCTGCGCCTCGTCGTCAGCGCGCCCGACACCGACGAGACGACGATCGCCGGCCTCGTGGCGGAGGTCGGCGGGGGCTGAGGCGGCCGCCCGCGGGAGCCGCAGCTCGAAGGCGGCACCGCCCAGCGGCGATGACGCGCAGCGCAGCGTGCCCCCGTGCGCCTCGGCGATACCCCTCGCGATGGAGAGGCCGAGCCCCGACCCGCCGCGGGACCGCGCCCGGCCCTCGTCCAGGCGCACGAAGCGATCGAAGACGCGTTCCCGGTCGGCCTCGGGGACGCCCGGGCCGTCGTCGTGCACCGTCACGAGGCACCACGTGCCCTCGCGTGCGATCTCCAGCCGCACGGTGCCGTCCGGGGCGGCGCGCCGTGCGTTGTCGAGCAGCGCGGCGACGACCTGGGCGACCCGGTCGGCGTCCGCGTCCGCCACGCCCGGCTCGTCCTGGTGCAGCTCGAAGTCCGTCGCGCCGTCCAGGCGGCGCTCGCGGTCGATCGCCTCCGCGACCAGCGCGCCGAGGTCGACCGGGACCCGCCGGAGCGCGACGGCCTCGCCCGCCCGGGTGGCGTCCAGGAGGTCGGCGACGAGGCGTCCCGCGCGCCGCGCCTCGCGGACGAGTGCGACCGCGAGGCGCTCGCGGCGGTCGCGATCGTCGCCGTCGCGCAGCAGCGTCTCCCCGGTGGCCTGGATCCCGGCGAGCGGGCTGCGCAGCTCGTGCGACGCGTCCGCGAGGAACCGTCGCATCCGGCGTTCGGACCCCCGGGACTGCGCGAGTGCCGCGTCCTGCCCGTCGAGCATCTCGTCGAACGCGCCGGCGAGCCGCCCGAGCTCGGTGTCGGTCCGCTGCGGCGTCAGCCGCTCGCCGGAGCGACCGCGCGCGATGCGCAGCGCCATCGCGGTCATGTCGTCGAGCGGTGCGAGGGTCTTGCCGAGGACCCGCCAGAGGACGAGCGCCGCCAGTCCGAGGGCGGCGAGCGAGCCGACGATCTCGAGCGCGAGCAGCTGGTTGAGCGCGCGGCGCTCGTCGGCGCGGCTGACGGTCAGTTCGAGCTCGGAGCCGTCGGTCAGCGTGTCCGCCAGCCGCAGCTCGTTGCCCTGCTCGGAGATGACCGGGGTGCCCGAGGACGCGACGGGTGTCGCGGGGGGCTTGGGCCCGGGTGGGCTGTCCTGCCCGCGGGGCGGTGCGGGGCGCGGGACGCCGTTGACGACGCTCGACCCGCTGCGGACGGTCACGAGCGTCCCGTCGGTGGACAGCCGGTCGGCGAGGTCCTGCGTCGGCAGCCGTCCCGCGAGCTGACGCGCGATCGCCGCCCGGTCGGTGAGGCGGCCGCGCAGCTCGGAGTCCAGCCGGTTCTGCAGGCTGACGTAGACGAACGTGCCGACCGCGGCGAGCGCGACGGCGAGCACCGCGATCGCCGTCATCGTCACCCGCCGTCTGAGGCTGTGCGTCCTCACGGCGCCCGCAGGACGTAGCCGAGCCCGCGCTCGGTGTGGATCAGCCGCGGGCCGCTGCGCTCGAGCTTGCGCCGCAGCGCGCTGACATGCACCTCGACCACGTTGGGGTCGTAGTCCTCGTAGCCCCAGACCTGGGTGAGCAGCTGGAGCTTGGAGAGCACTCGCCCGCGGTGGCGGGCGAGGTAGCCGAGGAGACGCAGCTCGGTCGCCGTGAGGTCCACGCGCGAGCCGCCGCGCAGCGCCTGGCCGGCCTCCTCGTCGACGAGGAGGTCGGCGACCTCGACGACGCCCGACCGCGCCCGGCCGCTGCGGCGCAGGACCGCGCGGACGCGGGCGAGCAGCTCCTCCATGACGAACGGCTTGACGACGTAGTCGTCGCCGCCGGCGTCGAAGCCGGTCAGGCGGTCGGATGCCGCGTCGCGTGCGGTCAGGAAGATGATCGGCAGGTCCTCGATGCGGCGCAGGCGGCGCGCCAGGATGAAGCCCGACTCGCTGGGCAGCATCACGTCGAGGAGCAGGAGGTCGGGCCGGAACCCGGCGATCGCGGCGTCCGCTGCCGGCGCGTCGTCGACGGCCTCGACGGTGTAGCAGGCGTCGCGCAGCGCGACGCCGACGGCGTCGCGTATCGCGTTCTCGTCCTCGACGACGAGGACTCTCGCGGGTGCCTCGACCGCATGCACTCTGCGAGGACCGGCTTAACGGGTGCTGAAGACATGGCCGGGGCGACGAGGGCCGCCCCGGCCATGTCGGCGCTCAGCTGCCCGGTGCCGGTGCCGGCGGCGTCGGCGGCGGGCCGGGCGGAGCCGGCGCGTCGCCCTGGTGGGGCGGCGCGGGCGGCGTGGCGCCCTTGGGTGGCTTCGGCGGCTTGGGCGGCTTGGCGCCGTCGGGCGGGATCGGGGGCGCAGGCCGCTTGCCGTCGCGCGGCGCCGGCGGCTTCGGGCAGGTCGCGCCCGGCTTCGCCGGCGTGGTCGCGGTGGTCGCGCCGAGCGCGATGGCGGTCGTGCCCGCTCCGGCGAGGAGCGCGATCGGCACGACGATCGCCGTTCGCCGCAGGAGTGACCGGATGTGGTGGCTGTCCATGCCGCGTACGGTCGGGTGCGGGCCTGAAGAGCGGCTGTGCGATCCGATGGTCTTCAGGTGCCCTTCAGGGATCGAACGGTGGTCCGCGACCCTCGCGCGCGCCTCGGCCCGTGTCTACGCTTGTCTCCGTGAGCGTCGAGGTTGCCGTCGACCCCGGAGATCGCGCCGAGCGGCGTGCGCAGCGCATGATCGGCGCGCGCGACCGGCGGCGCGCGCTGCTGCTGACCGCGCAGCCGGCGCTGCGGGTCGTCGCGTTCGTGCTCGTCGTCGCCGGCGCCTGCGTCGCGCTGTACGGCTGGGGCAGGCCGCTGAACCCGCTGCTGCTCTTCGCGTGCGCGGTGGTGCTGACGACCGCGGCCAGGCTCGCCGGTCGGGTCACGCCGCCGAGGCTGAGCTCGGCGGCGCGCGCGCAGGCGACGGTCCGCGAGGCGTGGCGGCTGTTGCGCGTCGACGCCGACGAGGTCCGTCCGTATCCGCGCTACGCCGTGTGGGCCTCCGAGGCAGACGACGGCACGGTCGGGCTGTGGCGTGTGACGCGTCCTGCGGGGGACGTCCTGGCGGCCGACGGTCAGTACGCGCTGACGGCGACGCTGCTCGCGACCCTCGACGCGCTCGACACCGCCGCTGCGGTCGAGGCGATGGCAGACGCGCGCGCGGCGGCGGACCGCGACGAGCAGGCCGCGATGGCGGAGCAGGTCGCGGGGTACGCGGCCGGATCCGAGCACGCGCTGCGCGCGGAGCGCGACACCGCCGAGCGCGAGGCGCTGCGCATCGAGGCGCGCGGGCTGGCCCGCGCGCTGCGCCGCTGACGGACGACCGACGGTCCTACTCGACGAACTGCTGCCCCCCGTCGATGTCGTAGGTCGCGCCCGTGACCGCGGTGTTGCTCATGAGGTGCACCGCGAGCGCGGCGACGTCGGCCGGTCCGACCACGCGTCCGATGGGGAGCGTCGCGCGGAGACCGTCGCGCCTGGCGTCGAGGTCGTCTCCGAGCAGGGACGCCGACAGCGGGGTGTCGACGAAGCCCGGGGCGATGAGGTTGACGCGCACCGGGGCGAGCTCGAGCGCGAGGGCCGCCGCGAACGGAGGCAACGCGGCGGTGGCCGCTGACGCGATCCCGAGCCCGCGACGGATCCGCCGGCCACCCGTACCGCCCATGAACAGCAGCGCGCCGCCCGGTCTCATCCTGTCCTTGGCATTGCGCGCCACCTCGAGTGCCAGCACGATGTGGTCGCTGATCGCCAGGCGCACCTCGTCGGCGTCCATGTCCAGCAGCGGGCCGTAGTGCGGCCCTCCGGCCGTGACCAGGACGTGGTCGATCGGTCCGGGCAGGCTGGTGAAGAAGCGCGCAACCGCGTCGGGATCGGTCGCGTCGAAGGCGGCGGTGCTCCCCGCGCCGACCTCCTTCGCAGCGCGCTCGAGTCGCTCGGCGTCGCGGCCGGTGATGACGACGTCGGCGCCCTCGGCGCGGGCGAGCCGGGCGGTCTCGAGGCCGATCCCGGCGCTGCCGCCGATGACGACGACGGTCTGTCCCTGGAGGAGGGGCATCAGGTCACGTCCGGCTGTTGTCGTCGCCGGCCCGCCCCGCCATCTGCGGATCCATCGGCGTGGCCGGCCGCGGCATGTCGGCGATCCTCATGCGTAGGGCCTGCACCGCCCCGTCGTAGATCCCGGAGAAGCTCGGGAAGGGCTGGATCGTGTCGCCCAGCACGGCGAGCGGCACGTGCGCGCGGATCGCGAGGGTCGCCTGTTGCAGCCACTCGCCGGCATCGGGCCCGACCGCGTACGCGCCGGTCAGTCGCTCGCCGTCACTGAGCAGCGTCATGAACCCGTTGGAGTCCGCGTAGGCGTGCGTGTAGGTGGCGGTCTTCGGCACCTCCGAGACGAGCGCGGTCGCGCTGTACGGCGCTTCCACGGCGCCCACCGCGGCCGCCTGCGGATCGGTGTAGGTGACGCGCGGGACGGCCTCGTAGTTCGCCGGGTGCGTCTCGCCCGCGATGTTCGCCGCGACGACGTCGCCCTCGTACTCGCCGACGTGGGTCAGCGGCCAGACGCCGGTCACGTCGCCGATCGCCCAGAGGCGCTCACCCGCGCGCAGGTACTCGTCGACCTTGATTCCCGTGGGGTCGACCTCGACGCCGACCGTCTCCAGCCCGATCCCCTCGACGCGCGGGCGCCGGCCGGTCGCCACCAGCAGACGGTCGCCGCGCAGCTCCGGTCCGCCTTCGAACTCCAGGACGTACTCGTCGCCCTCCCGTCGCGCGGCGCTCGCGTGCATCCCCAGCCGCAGCTGCACCCCGTCGCGTTGCAGGGCCTCCGCGAGCGCCTTGCCCAACGGCGCTGGCTCGCGGGGCAGCACCCGGTCGGCGCCCTCGACGATCACCGACTCGCCGCCGAGCCGTCGCACGACCTGGGCGAGCTCGACGCCCGCCGACCCGCCTCCCAGGACGAGCAGCCGGCGGGGGATGGCCTTCATGCTCGTCGCCTCACGCGTGCCCCAGACGCCGTCGAGCTCGCGGAGCCCGGGCAGCGGGGGCACGATCGGGTCCGAACCGGTCGCCACCACGACGTGGTCCGCGGTGTGCCGGACTCCGTCGACCTCGACCGCGCCGATGCCCGCGAGCCGGCCCGTGCCGCGCAGCAGATCGATGCCCCGGCCCGCCAGCCAGCGCTCCTGGCCTGCGTCGGAGTAGTCCGAGACCATGTAGTCCCGCCACGCCAGCGCCGCCGCGACGTCGACCTCCGCGTTCGCCCCGGCGTCGCGCGCGCCCTGCACCGCCTCGCCCGGGCGCAGCAGCGACTTGGAGGGGATGCACGCCCAGTAGGAGCACTCACCGCCGACCAGCTCGCGCTCGACGACGGCGACCCGCAGTCCGCGCGCGGCCAGCGCCGCAGCGCAGTGCTCGCCGGGAGCGCCGCCGCCGAGAAGGATCACGTCGTAGTCATTGCTCGGGCTCATGGACGCAGGGTCGCGCTCCTGTGGTGCGGTCGAACCCGTCGACCCCCTGGTCTGGACCGAAACCAGGGAGTCGACGGGGGCGAAGCCGGGACGCCGCGCGAGACGGTGCCGCCGACAGCAAATCGATGGAGGTCACCATGGCCAACACCGACGTGAACAGCACCTCGGCGAGCTCTCCTGCACCAGCGACGATCGACCTCAAGCTCGAGGTGGTGACGCTTCCGGTGGCGGATGTCGACCGGGCGAAGCACTTCTACGAGAGCCTCGGATGGCGGTTGGACGCCGACATCACCGTCGGCGACGACTTCCGGGTCGTGCAGCTCACGCCGCCTCACTCGGAGTGCTCGATCCACTTCGGCACGGGCCTCACGTCGGCGGCGCCGGGGTCCGCCGATCGGCTCATCCTCGCGGTCAGCGACATCGAGGCGGCCCGCAGCGAGCTCATCAGCCGCGGCGCCGATGTCGGCGAGGCGTACAGCACGGGCCAGGATCCGAACCAGCGCTCGTACTTCGTGTACGCGTCGTTCAGCGATCCCGATGGGAACACCTGGCTGCTGCAGGAGATCACCACTCGGCTTCCGGGGCGGGAGTGGGGCGACTGACATGGACATCGCCTCGCTGGCCGGTCTGCTGGAGGAGACGTCGGTACGCCACGGCTCCTTCGAGGCGGTGGCACCCCCGCACGACTGGTGGGACTGGTACGCCGCATACATGGACGCGCGCGAGAACGGGACCGGTCAGGACGAGGCCGCCGCGGCCGCCGACCGCTACATGGCGGAGGTCAAGCATGTCGTGGTCTCAGGGAGCTCGACGTGAGCACCACCGAGACGAGCCCCTCCGACAACGGCCGGGGTTCCGAGGCGTGGGCCCGGTCCTGGACGCACCTCAGCATCGATCGCCGCAGCCCCAGCTACTGCCGAGTCACGTTCCACCACCCGCCGATCAACACGATCACCGCGACGACCGTCGCCGAACTGGCCGAGGTGGTCGGTCTGATCGAGCAGGATGAGGACCTCAACGTCGTCGTCTTCGACAGCGCCAACCCCGACTTCTACCTGGCCCACTACGACCTGGAGCACGATCCGGCCCGGACCGCCGCGCTCGGGGTGGGTCCGACGGGGCTGGCGGCGTGGATCGACGTCCTCGTGCGCCTGGCCCGTGCGCCCGTGGTGAGCATCGCCTCGATCCGCGGCCGCGCCCGCGGCGCAGGGAGCGAGTTCGTGCTGGCCTGCGACCTGCGGTTCGCGTCGCGCGAGAACACGCTGCTCGGCCAGTTCGAGGTCGGCGTCGGCGTGGTTCCCGGCGGCGGTCCGATGGCCCGGCTCGCGCGGTTGGTCGGTCGCGGCCGGGCGCTCGAGATCCTGCTCGTCGCCGACGATCTCGACGGGCCGCGGGCTGAGCAGTACGGGTACGTGAACCGCCTGATCGACGACAATCGGCTCGACGGCGAGGTCGAGGCCATCGCCGCACGGCTCGCGCGCTTCGACCACGACGCGATCGCGCGCACGAAGTCCTACGTCGACCAGGTCACGCTGCCCGCCGAGAGCGAGCTTCCGCCCGCCCTGAACGACTTCCGCGAGCTGTTCGCGCGCCCCGCTCAGCAGGAGCGCTGGGCCCGGCTGGAGGCGCTCGGGCTCAACGCCGACAGCGACCTCGAGCGGCGTCTCGGGGAGCGCGTGGTGGAGGCGACCCCGGACGGCTGAGCGTCAGGCGGGCGATGCTTCCCGGTCGGAGCCCTGGAGGGCCTCGTGCAGACCCATGCGCGAGCTGATCCCGAGCTTGGTGAACACCTTGCGCAGGTGCCACTCGACGGTCCGGGGGCTCAGGAACAGCCGGGCGCCGATCTCCGGATTGGAGAACCCGTCGCGCGCGAGCCCCGCGATCTGGCGTTCCTGCGGCGTGAGCTCGTCGCGTGTCTGGACCGTGCGCTTGCGGAGCTTCTCGCCCGTCGCCAGCAGCTCGCGGCGGGCGCGCTCGGCGAACGCCTCCATGCCCATCCCGGCGAGCATCTCGTGGGCGGTGCGCAGCTCCTCGCGCGCATCGGTGCGCCGACCTTCGCGCCGCAGCCACTCCCCGTACAGCAGATGCGCGCGACCGAGCTCCGGTCGCAGTCGCGTCCCGCCCAGGCGCGCGATCGCTTCGCGGTAGGAGCTGTCGGCCGCCTCGCCCTCGTTCATCAGGGCGCGCACCCGGGCCTCGGACGCCAGCGACCAGTCGGTCCGGGTCACGCTCGTCCTCTCGGCGAGCCATGCGTGAACCGATGAGAGCAGCGCGGTGTCGCCGGTCCTCGCCGCGGCCTCGGCCAGCTCGGGCACGACGAACGGCCCGAAGCCGAGATGATCCAGCTCGAAGGCCGACCGAGCGGCGTCCAGAGCCTCGGCGTGGCGCCCGAGACCGTTGTGCAGCACGGCGCTCGCGTAGGCCGCGTAGCCGGCCACGCGGCCGCGGGCCGGCGTCTCCCGCAGGGTCGCCTCGATCAGCTCGGAGGCGTTGCGCTCCTCACCGCGCCAGGCCCCGAGCAGCATCTCGGTGAACGACAGCGGCCGGTTGCCCGTGGCCTCCGCGATCATCCGCTCCTCGTCGAGCGCCAGCCGGCATTTCGTCTGCTCGCCGCGGAGCACGAGCACCCAGGCGAGCATGTTGAGCGCGAACTGGAGCTGGACCAGGGCGCCGCTGTCACGCGCGAACTGCACGTGGCGAGCGGTCAGCTCATGCCAGGCCTCGGCGTCCCACAGCTCCTGGGCGACCGTGATGGCGTTGCCCGCGACGGCGAACCACAGCCAGTGCCCGTGGTCGTCCGTCTCGGGCTGCGGCGCGAGCACCAGCTCGCGCGCTTTGCGCAGCGACGGGGCGGCGGCCCGGTGCCCCTTGGTCAGGCTGAGGGCGCACCCCTCGAGCAGCGCGTCGCTCGCGGCGGGCGCGCCCTCGGGGGCGGGCGCGCGGAGCGCGGCCTCCGCGACGGTCCGCAGGCCCGCCGGGCCGTCCCGGTCGCCGACGTACATCGCGGCGCCGAGCGCCTCGAGGTGCGTCGTGCGAGCCAGGCCGACGGCGACGGGCTCCAGGCGTCGTGCCGCGCCTGCCAGATGCCGGGCCGCCTCGCTGGGACGCAGCTGGTCGAAGGCGATCTGCCCGTGCAGCATCTCCACGCGGGCGCGCCCGAGCTCGTCCAGCGCTTCGGAGTCGATCGCGCCGAGCAGTCTCAGCGCGGCCTCTGGCGCACCGGCGTCCCGGTTGGCGCCGGCCGCCGCGAGCAGCCGCGTGGCGCGGTGGGACGGGTCGGGTGACAGCGTCGCGGCCCGGCCCAGGAACGCGGCGGCGGCGCCCAGCCCGCCGCGCGCCTGCGCGCGGGTCGCCGAGCGCTCCAGCTCCTCGGCGACGCGTTCGTCGGGAGCCGTCGACGCCTGCGCGAGATGCCACGCACGTCGGTCCGGGTCGATCTGCGGGTCCGCCGCATCCGCCAGGGCGAGGTGCACCGTCTGGCGGTCCCGCAGCGTGGCCGACCGATAGACGGCCGAGCGCACGAGCGGGTGATGGAACCGCACGCGCTCGTCGATCTCCAGCAACCCCTGGGTCGCATCGGCGGTCGCCGCCGAGAACCCGATCCCGAGCTGCTCCGCCGCGCGCCACACCAGCAGTGGGTCGTCGAGTGGCTCCGCTGCCGCCACCAGCAGCAACAGGCGGGCGTCCACGGGGAGCGTCTCGAGTCGCCGCAGGAAGCTCTCCTCGATCCGCCCCGGCAGGGCGGACGCACCCTCGAGACCGACCCCTCCCGGCAGCTCTGTCGCAGCCAGCGCCCGCGGCAGCTCCAGGATCGCGAGCGGGTTGCCGCGCGTCTCGGCGATGAGGCGATCGCGGATGCGCTCGTCGATCCGACCCGGGATCACGGTCGCGAGCAGGGCGCGTGCCTCCGCCTCCTGCAGACCTCCGAGTGCGAGCTCCGGCAGTCCCACCAGCTCGCACTCGTCGGTCGGCTCGCGGACCGCGAACACGATCGCCACGGACTCCGCCAACAGCCGTCGGGCGACGAAGCCCAGGACCTGCGCCGATGCGGCATCGAGCCACTGCGCGTCGTCGACGACACATAGCAGCGGCTGTTCGGTGGCGACCTCGGCCAGCAGGCTGAGTGCGGCCAGGGCGACCAGGAAGCGGTCCGGCGCGGCGCCGGAGGACAGGCCCAACGCGACGCCCAGGGCGACCTGCTGCGGCTCTGGGAGCGCATCGAGCCGGCCGAGCATGGGCGCGCAGAGCTGGTGCAGTCCCGCGAACGGGAGCTCCATCTCGGACTCGACCCCTGCGATACGCGCGACGCGGAAGCCGGCCGACTGCCGGGCGCAGTAGCGCATGAGCGCCGTCTTGCCGACGCCCGCCTCCCCACGGACGACGAGGACCGCGCTCTGCCCGGCGCGGACATTCGCCAGCAGCAGGTCGAGCGCCTCACGTTCACCAGTGCGTCCGAGCAGCAGATCGGGACGGCGGGCGGTCATCCGCGTTGTGAGGGTCCGACGTGGTCGGCGAGCCAGCGGACGAACGGCGTCGCTCCGTCGAGCGCGGCGCGAATCCTCGTGTCACAGACGGTGTCGTGCAGCCACGGTTCCAGCGGGTGCCGGCGGTGCAGGGTGAGCTCCTTCAGCCGCAGACGGTCGATCCGCGCGTGATCGCCGGGATAGCCGCGCGGCGCGCGCTTCAGCTCGGGTTCGGCGAGCTCGAGGCCGTTCGCGCCGGCCGTCCTCACCGCTCGCTCGAACGCGCGGGCGCGGCGATCGTCGTCGACGGCGGCGCGGAAGCGTGCGAGCTGGTCAGGCGCGGGCCGATGCAGTCCTGCCGCGACGAGCAGCCCGTCCACCGACAGCTCGACGTAGTAGCCACCTGCGCCTCCGTAGCCGATCGCCACGCCCAGCTGCTCCTTGATCGGCGGTCGCATGTGGAACCGCGTGTCGTTGTAGGGCCGGAACAGGTGCAGCCGCCCCAGGTCGGCCAGCTGCTCGGCGAGCTCCCGCGCGGGCTGGACGAGATACGTGTCGTAGCGCCAGCGGTTCGCCTTGAACCAGGCCCGTTCGTTGTTCGCCTCCAGCTCGCGCAGGAACTCGACGGCTTCGGGCGGCCACACGGCTCGCACAGTACGCGCGATGGGTCGCGTGGGGAAGACTGCGGGGCGTGGACAACGGGGGCATCGCCGATCGCCTCGAGGCACTCGCGTCGCTCCTGGAGCTGGCCGACGCCAACCCCTACACCGCGCGGGCCTACCGTCGCGCGGCCGACACGATCCGCGACGCGCCGGTCGCGGTCGCCGAGCTCGTCCGGACAGGGCGGGTGCGCCAGCTGCGCGGGATCGGCGCGGGAATCGAGGCCCGCCTGCGCGAGCTCGTCGAGACGGGGGAGATCGCGGAGCTGGCCGAGCTCGAGCGTGAGCTCGCGCCGGGCCTGGTCGGCCTCGGCCGCTATCTCGGTCTGACCGCGAAGCGCTCGATGGAGATCGCCCAGGCGCTCGGCGTCAGCACGCCCGACGAGCTGCGCGAGGCCGCTGCGGCCGGGCGGCTGCGGGACGTTCCGGGCATCGGCCCGCAGACCGAGGCCCGGCTGCTGGAGGCGCTCGCGCGGCAGGAACGGCCGCGGCCGCCGCGCTCGCTGCTGCTCCCGAGCGCGCGCGAGCTCGTGGAGGGCATCGCGACCGCGCTCAGCGGTCATGTCGCGGGAGACGTGCGTCGCTGGCGCGATGCGTGCGAGCTGCTCGCCGTGGTGTGCGCTCCGGCCGATCCGGCGGCCGCGCTGTCGGAGTTCGCCGCCCTGCCGCAGATCGTCGCGGTGATCGAGCAGAGCGGGAGCGGCGCCGTGGGCCTCACCGTGGAGGGCGTCCCGGTCGAGCTCGTGCTGACGGAGCCCGAGCGACTCGGCACCGCGCTGGTCCGGGTCACCGGCGCGCCCGCGTACGTGGCGGCGCTCGAGCCGCTGCCCGACGGCGCCGATGAGGCTGCGGTCTACCTCGAGCTGGGACGTGCCTGGTGCCCGCCCGAGCTGCGCGAGGAGCCGGTCGACGGCGTCCTGCCGGCGCTCGTCGAGCTGGGCGACATCCGGGGCGATCTCCACTGTCACAGCACGTGGTCGGACGGCCGCGCGAGCATCGAGGAGATGGGCCGCGCGGCGCGCGATCGCGGCTACGAGTACGTGGCGATCTGCGACCACACGCCCGCCGTCGGCGCCGTCCGCGGGCTCACGGCGGATGACGTGCGCCGGCAGGCCGAGGAGGTCGCGGAGGCCAACGAGACACTCGCCCCGTTCCGCGTGCTGCATGGGATCGAGTGCGACATCCTCGCCGACGGCCGGCTCGATCTGCCCGACGACGTCCTCGCCGGGCTGGACTGGGTCCAGGCGAGCGTGCACGGCGGCCAGCGGATGCCGCGCGACGAGATGACCCGGCGGGTCGAGGAGGCGCTCCGCAACCCCCATGTGCGGTGCCTGAGCCACCCGACGGGCCGGCTGATCGGCCGCCGTCCGGAGAACGCTCTGGACCTCGATCGGGTCTATGCCCTCGCGGTCGAGCGCGGGGTCGCGCTGGAGGTCAATGGCCTCCCGGCGCGGCTGGACCTCAGCGGCGAGCACGTCCGCGACGCGCTGCGCGGCGGGGTGCAGATCGTCTGCTCGACGGACGCCCACTCGGTCGCCGGGCTGGAGAACATGGAGCTCGCCGTGCGCACCGCGCGCCGCGGGTGGGCGGCGGCGGGCAACGTTCTGAACACGCGCCCCCTGGCGTCGCTGCTCGAGATCGGTAGATGATCCACACCACCGACACGGAGGTGATGCCTCATGGGGCCCGATGACCTGGTGAGCGTGCGCTACATGGTCGACGACGTCCAGCGAGCGCTGGAGTTCTACACGACGCATCTCGGCTTCACGGTCGGAACGAATGCGGTGCCCGCGTTCGCCGAGGTGCTGCGCGGGCGCCTGCGCCTGCTCCTGAGCGGCCCGGCGAGCTCGGCGGGCCGCCCGATGCCGGACGGGCGGGTTCCCGAGCCGGGAGGCTGGAACCGCATCCACCTGGTCGTCGAGGACCTCGACGACCAGGTCGAGCGCCTGCGCGCCGCCGGGCTGACGTTCCGCAACGACATCGTGACCGGCCCCGGCGGCCGTCAGATCGTGTTCGACGATCCGGCCGGCAACGCGATCGAGCTCTTCCAGCCGGCCGGGCGCTGAGCACCGGGCTGACACGCAGGACGCGCGGGGGGTGGGGCAGGCCACACCATGGGTGCCTGGGCACGCCGCGGCGTCGCGCCGAGGATCTCCCATCGCCGGACCATCCGCCACCTGGGAGTCATCCATGCGCAAGATCGCCGCCGCCCTCACCGTCGCCGCCGTGGCCCTCGGCACCGCTGGTGGGGCCCGCGCCGATGTCGCGAACCCCATCACCGGCGGGTGGGACATCACCACCCAGTCCTGGCGATCGTGCACCACGCCAGGGTCACTCGGCGCCCCGTTCGTCTATGGCGCGTGGGGCGACTACATCGACGGATGCACGGTCCGGCTGACCTGCCCGCGGTCGAACGCGCGCCCGTGCAGCGTGAGCATGAACGCGTACATCGTCAGCAACGTCGGATCGACCGGCCGACGGGGCAAGGTGACCCAGAACGCCCGGCTGACCACGTACTCGCCGGTCTCCGCCGCGCCGGCCTGGTGGCAGGACAGGAGCTGCGCCGGGGACAACGGCTTCTGCCAGAACTTCTACGCCGCGACCATCCAGTCCGGCCAGACGAGCACAGTGCGGTGCAACGGCGTGCGCGAGCACTTCGCCGGCGCCGCGACCGTCGGGAACACCTGCGAGATCAGGCTCTACCCATGAGCAGGTTCCGGCGCGCGAGCAGCGTCGCGTCCTCGACCTCCATCGTCCTGCCCTCGCGGGTCACCGTCCGGAGGCGCTCCTCGACAACGAGCGGCTCGAAGCCGTCCCCCAGCGCCGTGCAGCAGGTCCGCCGCGTGCCACATCGCCCCGCGGTGGCCGTCGCTGAGGTGGGTGAACGCCTCGCCCGGCGCGTGGCCCACGACGAGGAGGTGCCCGCCGGGCGCGACGGCTTCGCACAGCCGCCTGGTCACGTCCACCATCCCGCCGTCGGGCGGATGCAGGAAGTGGGTCGTGACGAGGTCGTAGGCGCGGCCGCCCGCGTCGAAGGAGCGGGCGTCGTCCTGCCACCAGTCGACGCGGTTGCCGACCTCCGCCTCCTCGGCGTGCCGCGCGGCGCGTTGCAGGCCGTTGGCGGAGAAGTCCGCGCCGGTCACCCGCCAGCCATGCTGTGCGAGCCAGATGACGTCGCCGCCCTCACCGCAGCCGACGTCGAGCGCGGTGCCCGGCGTCAGGCGCGACGCCTCGGCGACGAGTTGCGCGTTGGCGTTGCCGCTCCAGATCGACTGGGTGCCGGCGTAGCGCTCGTCCCAGGCCGGCGGTTCGAAGGGTGGTGTGTTCTTCTGCATGACACCATCGTGGGCCGCCGGGCCCACGATTGACAAATTCCATTGCCGATTTGGCAAGAGCACGCGAGCGCGTCGCGATCAGTTCCCGATGTCACATCGGCGCACCCGATAGCGCACGTGGAGAACCCGGTTGCCTCGTATCACCACGTCGGGGTCCTCCAGCAGGTGCTGTGCGTCGACCGAGCCGAAGTAGCGCTTGCCGGACCCGAGCACCACGGGCGCGACGTCCAACGCGACCTCGTCGACGAGCCCCGCGGCCAGCATCTGGCCACCGACGTCGCCGGCCGCGACCTCGACCGTGCGGTCGCCCGCCAGCTCCTGCGCCTTGGCCATGGCCGCCTCGACGCCGTCGGCGAAGTGGAACGGCGCCTCGGGGTACCAGCCCTCGGGCTCCGGTCGGTGTGACACGACGACCACGTGATCGATCCCGCTGGGCGGCGCGCCGCCCCAGCCGTCCGTCAGGTCGAAGACGTGGCGGCCGACGATCGTCACTCCGATCTGGTCCCAGTACGCCCGGGTGTGATCGTAGGACGCCTGCGACACCGTCAGCTGCCCGGTCTCGTCGAGCGGGACGTCGCCGCTCGACAGCCAGTCGAACAGCGGCCCGGGCTGGTCCTCGTCGTCCGCGATGAAGCCGTCCACCGACACCGTGCTGTACATGACGACCTTGCCCACAGGTGCGAACTCCTCTACTCGGAAGGTGTCCATCCTGGCGTGTCGAGGCCGGCGCGTCTTGTAGAAGATCAATCGGCCGGACGCGGTGCCACGTCGAATACACGGCCGGGGCGCTCACGCAGCAAAGCGCCGCCGGAGGTCGCGGTGGCGGGTCAGCGTCAGCCCCGTGGACGCCTGGAAGTCGTGGCCGGCTCGAGCCGGGAGCTCGACTCAGTCGACGGGTCCGTCGGGATCACGGCGAGCACTGTCGCGGTCAAGCGATACGGAAGACATGGGAGCGGCGCGATGGACGCCGCGCGTCTGCCCCTTCTTGGGACACATTGGGACACGCTCGACGGAATTCGCCGATGCACCGGACGCCAGAACATCCAGCGCGGACGGAGCGAATCGGATGCCGGAGGAGGGACTCGAATCCCCGACACGCGAACCACGACGGGTCCCGATTGGCAGGGATGTCTTCGGTACCGGAGCCTTGGTGTTCGGCTGGGTCGGGTTCGCTGGGGTCAGTTCTGCAGGGTCGGGGACACCGATCGGACACGGCGGCTGGTCGCCAAAGTTGGCTCAGCGCAGCTCACGGCAGCTGCGTGGGACGTCTCGAAGGCACGCGAGCCTGTGCTCGCAGGTTGGGCCGTTCAGTGCGCTCCCGGCTGTCTCGCGGGAGGCTGCGCGAGGAGGAACCGGATGCCCGTCCAGTGCCTCCTCGCAGTCCCCTACGAGGCGATCACGGCGACACCGGTGCGGCCGCCATCGACGTCCACCACTGTGCCGTTCACGAAGTCGGCGCCGTCGCTGGCGAAATACACCGCAGCATGGGATTGCCTGAAGTTCCTGCGTATACCCCGGTTCAGGTCGTGCCGTGCAGCTCGGACGAACTCACCCGAGAAGCAGGACACGACCCCCCGCGGGTACGCCAGGTCCGCGCCGAGCCGGTCGAGGGCGTACTCGGCCAATGTCACGCGCCCGCGCGGGGGCTGCCCGTCAAGCTGGCCGCGGAAGCCTCAGCGCACGAAAGGGCCCGGAATTCTGGGCCTTCGAGAGAGCCGGAGATCGGATTCGAACCGACGACCTGCTGTGGAGACGGTTTGCGCCGGCTCCACATGAACGCCTCAGAGGACGCGAGGCTCCCGGGGCGACCCGATTCCCTGACGATCCGGGGTGAGGGCGCTGCGTTGTTCCACCTCGTCCCCGTAGGTGTTCCGCACGGTCGACTCCAACATCGCCAGGTGGGCCTCGACGGCAGTTCGCCGCTCGGGTGCAACCGCCTCGTGAAGGTCCTCGAGCAGCGCTCGCAGTCGGCGGGTGACCTGCAGTGACGTCGCGCCGAAGAGTCGCGTCTCTTCGAGCGCGATGCTCATGAAGTCCTCCCAGGACGGCGAGGGGTAGATGAAGCGCACCCGGCCGGCGTCGTCGGCGAGTGCACCGGGCCTCAGTCGCCGCGTCCCGAGCAGGCGCAGCAGCAGCTCGATCTGGTCGAGCGCCTGCACCGCCGTCGTCGGGTCGTTCACGCCGGGCGAGAGCGCCTTGGCCGAGATGTCGGCGAGCAGCCTGAACGCGAAGCCGGGATCCTGGCGCATGGTGCGCTCGTCACCGACCGCTACCGACCGTCGCAGCGCCCCGTCGTCGATCGCCGCGCCGTCGCCGTGAACGCGAAACAGCGGGGCGGCAGGAGCGATCGAGTCGCCGATCGACGGGATCAGCTCGAGGACCACCTGACCGTCGCGCGCGAGGTCGACCAGACCACGGGTGTCGACGCTCTGGAGCACGCCCGGATCGAAGTCGTACTCGACCACCCTCACGGGCTGGCCGCCGTCGCGATCGAGCCCCGCATCCGCCCGCGCCGAGCCGTCCAGAGGGTCGGGATAGACCCGGCGGATCACCGTGGCGCCGTCATCGCCGACCTCCTTCAGCACGGCCGCGACGCGAAGGCCCTGCGTGGTCCTGCTGATCAGGCGCAGGAACATGAGCATGCTCGCGAGCAGCAGGACCAGGGACACCGATATCGAGTTGTTCGGGACGAAGTTCTCGCGGCCGTCGTCGCCGATCGTCCGAAGCACGGCAATGGCGTAGATGAAGGTCGCGATGAAGAGGCCGAGCGCGATCTTCGTCGTCGGGTCGCGGAGGAACCGGCGGAGCATCCTCGGCGAGAACTGACTCGAGCCGAACTGGACCGCCAGTAGGAGGATCGAGAACACGAAGCCGGTGAACGTGATCATCCCGCCGACCACGGCTCCGAGCATGCCCTCGGCGGCGCTGGAGCCGAACGAGATCCCGATCGTCGTGCTCGTCCGCTCGTCGATGTCGGGAAGAACGATCCCCAGTGCGATCGCGAGCACCGCGAAGATCGCCGGGACGATCCAGAGGCTGTTGCGCACGTACTCGTAGATGCGCCAGCGTGTTCTCCAGGACATCGTTGGCATGAGTTCGGGGCCGGGGACCCACACTGGGGATGTGAGTCCTGGCTGCGTGACCCTACCTCGCTGGGCGCCCCTGCATTCGGTTGACGGGGTGCGCATGTGGAGAAGTCGCGATGCGCGCGTCGTCAACCGGGCCGGCCGAGCTCGTTCTCGATCGCGACGAGGCATCTCGAACGGAGACGAGCGGTCGCGACAGGCCTCGTCTGAGAGCCGAAGTTCCGGCCGCGACTGGCGGCGATCGGCGCGTGGCCGTGGTGCTCGTTCGGCGCGACCGGGAAGCCCCGAGGAGCTGGTGGCGCGACGGTGACGATCACGCCGTCGGCGGCGCGGCGCATCGCCGACACGGCACGTTGAACACGACCCCGGCCCGACCCCGTGTCGAGATCACTGTTCCGCGCTCCGAGCCAGACGTGCAAATCCTACCCATAGCAGGGATTACGGTAATGCCGGAGGAGGGACTCGAACCCCCGACACGCGGATTATGATAGGTGCCGATTTGCAGGGATTTTATGTGGCACGGGCGTTTTCGGTCGGGCTCGGTCGGGTTCGCTGGGGTCACTTCTGCAGGGTCGGGGACAGGCCTTGGGACGCGCTGCTCGACTCTGCAAGTTGGCGCGACGACGCTCTATAGGCAGTTTGGGCCGTTACCTCATCCCGGGCCGCCCGCGCGTGGAAAGCCGCAGGCGAGTGCTTCTCTGGCTGGCCCGCTCCGTCCTATCTCCTCAGAACGATCGGTTGCGTGAGGCTCTTATCGCCGGACGCGGCCCGGGAAGCGACACGATGAGCCCCGGCGCCCTTCTTGAGCTGCCGCATCCTCGGGGAGCAGTCCTTGCATTGGAGTCAACCTAGGGACGCAACGAGCCGTTGCGCTTGCGGGAGGCACGGTCTCACGTCACTGCTTCAGCGCAGCTACGGTGGGCAGCGATGAACACGGTTGACGTGCGCCACGAACCCGGTCCGTTGAGGGACGCACCGCCCCCGGCCGTCACCGCCCTCGTCGCTCCAGCACGCGCACAACGCCTCGTGCTCTACCTCGGCGCCGGAGTGAGCATCCCGTGGCCGGCGTGCGGCCCGCGTGGAAACCAGGTCGCGGACGTGCTGAGGCCGATCGTCGCGGAATTGCTTGGCGTAAGCGTGGGCGACTTGGACGAGAACGACCTCGAGTCGCTCGCGGCCCGCGTACGACGCGACGCAGCCGGCCGGCTGTCCGAGCTCAAGGAGCGCGCGTCCGTCGCGTGGGCTTTCCGCGATATGGAGCCCACGTTCGGCCACGAGGCGATCGCGCTACTGATCCGCGAAGGTCTCGTTCGCGTCGTATCTGCAAACTGGGACTGCGGGGTCGAGAACGGTGGTCGTCAGGCGGCGATCCAGATCGAAGGCGTTTCTGACCAGCTCGATCTGCTGCGCCTCCCTGCTGACGCGTTACCGATCTACAAGGTCCACGGCTGCGCCCGACGTCCGGACACACTGGTCCTTACGCGCGATGAGGTCGACCTGCCACGCCAATGGGCCCGCGTGCGTGTTCAGGACGCGATAGCCGCTGGCACTGTTGTGTTCATTGGACTAGGCACCGTCGGTGCCTATGTCAGCGAGTCCGTGCAAGGCCTCGTCGCCCTGTGGACCGACGAGAACACGACGGTGCGCGTCGTGGACCCGTTCGGTCTGTCGGAACCCTGGCGTGCCGCACTCGGCGACCGCGCGGACGACGTCGAACTCGTTGTGGTTCGGATGGTTCCTCGATGAGCTCTTGCGCGCGCTTGTCAGCCGCGCCCTATCGGAGGTCGGCGAGGTCGGGCGCGATCTTCATCGCAGAGAGCAACAGACGTGGTCGCAGGCGGGCGTTGAGGGGCACGAGCGCCTCGTCGCCGCGCTGGGTGACAGGTCGGCTGACGCAGTTGTGCGCTGGTGGTGCGACGGAGCGGGCGGTGGCCCGTTCATCTTCGATCGCGCTGGGCAGGTTGCGCTTCTGTGTGTGGCTCAGCTGGCGAATGATGATCTGGTAACCGAGGGCTCTGAGGGCAACCTCGTCGTTCGCACTACGCATAGCTACTTCGAGATCTCCGCCCGACCGCAACAGCATTGGACGGACGTGGCACGGGCGGCCCGGGCTCGGATCGACCGCCGCCGGCGTGGCGGTCGCTACACCCCGGGAACTCCGGTGACGGTCGTCATTCCGGGGGCCACCGGCGCCTTCCCGGCGTCCGACGCGCCACCCGACATCGCCGGCGCCGCCGCCGATCCGACCGACATCGCGGCAGGCGGTCAGGACTCGATAGCGATTATCCGCGCTGAAGATGCCCTAGATGGGAGACTCGCTGCGTGATCGAGGAATGCGGCAAGATCCTCGCGGCGGACGGCTACGAGGTAGGCCTTCGCGAGTTCCACGGCGCTCCCGTGCTCCTTGCCGAGACGATCTTCGCGCTCGTGATGGTCGTCGAGTTGCCGGATGAGGACGTCGATCGATTCGTCGACGAGGCCCAGGCCCACCTCACACAGCTTGCTGCCACGCACCCCTCACCGCGGCGATGGGACCTCTATCTCGTATTGGCTGTAAAGGGGGACGCGCGCCGATATGAAGCCGTGCGCGAACGTTTCGAGCATGACACGCGCTACGCCCGCAAGCTTGTCGTAACCGATGATCACGAACGCCTTGGACAGCTTCTAAGCCCGCTACTGCCGCTGAGACCACTGCCAGACATCGCGCTGGAAGAGCCCGAGGCAGCTATCCGCCGCGAACTGGAGATGCACGGGATTGATGGCGACGTGGTGGATGCTGCTTTGAGTTCGTTCGTTCGCACAGGTGAGGTGACGATCCCATGAGCGCCCGTCTTCTGCGTCTCGCACTTGAGGGCTTTCGCGGGTTCGCCGAGCGGCAGGAAATCGACCTCGACGCGGACGCGATCGTGGTGCGCGGTGATAATGGCACCGGGAAAACGTCGCTGGTTGATGGACTGCTCTGGCTCTTCACCGGTGAACTGACGCATCTCACGCAGCGCGTCAGAGGCCTTCGCCGCACGGAAGATGCCATCACCAGCCGGTTCAACCCCGACGGTGCCATGGTGTCGCTAACGCTGTCGGTGAACGGCGTCGAGATGGTTGTTACGCGCACGGGAGACCAGAGCGCCACACGGCTCATGGTGGACGGCGACGAGGAGCGCGCGGAGGACCGCCTCGCAGCGGCACTCGGCACCCAGGACCTCAAGCAAGCAGTAGTCACCTGGGGCCTGCTGCGGCAAGACGCCATCCGCTCTGCGTTAGACCAGGCAGGCGGTGCCCTGCACGAGCGCGTTTCAGGTCTCATTGGTCTCGAGCGCGTCAGTGCGTTCGCAACCGCCGCGACTCGCGCCTCTGACGCTCTCGTCCGTTCACGCACCGGCGCGCGCTCGTCCCGGGCGGCCGCGGCTCACCGACACGAGGACGCCTTGGCGCGCGTGGAGATCGCCCGTCAGGCGGCCGACTCCGACGTGGGCGGTGCCATTACCGCCGGGCTGACGGACCTTGGCCTCGCCGTGCCCGCCGGCGCGGACCTAGCGCTGGTGGAACAGCTCGGCGCGCAGGCAGGTCAGATCGTGGAGGCACTCGGGATGCTGAAAGAGCGCCGCCGCGCTCTGGACGCGTTTCCTGAGGACGTTCAGCAGCTCGTGGACGACGCCGAGGCTGCGTCAGCTGACGCCGAGCGTGCCGCTGCTGTGTCCGCCGAGCGCGCACCGGCCCTGGTCCAGCTCGCCACGAGTGCGATGGGACTGCTCGGCGAGCGCTGTCCGGTGTGCGACCAGACAATCGACGAGGCCTCAGTGCGCTCGCACCTCGAAGAGGTCCTCGCTCGTTCGCGGGCACTAGCCGCCGAGGTCCAGGCGAATCAAGACGCGCTAGCTCGCGCACGAATGGAGTTCAGCAGGCTGCGTTCGGCGCTCACCGACCGCCGGGCCGCCGAGATGGAGCTGCACGCCGCTGAAGCGGAAGCTGTAGCGCTCGTCGGCGAGATCGGGGACCTGGACGAACTGCTTGAACATCATCAACGACAGCTGACGAGACTGCGGCAGCTCTACCGCACTGTCAATCAGGCGTCGGGCGCTGAAGTCGCCCGATTGAGCGACGAAGCGGCTGAGGCCGAGCGCGCGTTGCGGGCGGCCGACGAGGAGCTCGCCTTGCTCGAGGCGCGGTGCGAGCGCGCAAACGAACTGCAGCGAGCCGCCCACGAGGCGGCCGAGGCCATTCTCGAAACGGCTCTCAGTCAGCTGCAGCCCAGCTTTGCCGAGGTGTTCGATCGCCTGGCACCCAACCCGGCCTTCACCGAGCTGCTGGCTCGGCAGGACGTAATGCGCAACCGCAATCAGATTGTGCCGCTGGTGCGCGATCGGGAACGTGGTATCGACGCCAATCCGCTGCTCGTGTTCAGCGAAGGTCAGCTCAATGTTGTCGCCCTGTCCTACTTCCTCGGGATGGCGCTCAACGCGCGCGACGCGGCGTTGCCATTCCTCGTGCTCGACGATCCGTTGCAGGCGCTCGATGTCATCGCAATCCTTGGCTTTAGCGACCTGTGCCGCCAGATTCGGGACCGTCGGCAGCTGCTCGTCACCACGCACGACCGGCGCTTCGCCGACGTCTTGGTCCGAAAGCTCTCGCCGCGCGACAGCGGCCAAACGCTGCTCGTCCACCACTTCACCGGATGGACCCGCGAGGGGCCGGTCATCGCGACCGAGCGTCCGGAGATCCAGCCGGTGATGTGGCTACTGCGCGGCGAGGCGTCCTAGTCGTTAAGGGCTTCGCGAACCGCAGTCGAAAGAAACGCGTGACATCGCGTTGACATCCTGGGCAGTCGGCCGCGGTCGCCATGCCTCCATCTGTCCCTCCCGCTACGCGCGGCCCAGCCCCGCCGGAATCCGAGGTGGGACGGGCGTTGGTGGCGGCTTGGCTGTGCCCAACCACCCACCCACACCTAGAGGTGCGGTCGGGTGGTTGGGCACAGCCAAGCCGAGGAGCCCTGTGGAGGGTCGGGCGGGGCTGGGCTCGGGTCGGGGTTGGTGGTGGGTTCCCTTGTCTGTGGTGGTGCGGGATCGGGTTGTAGTCATTTAGGGAGGGAGGGCAGAGGGTGGTGGGGGTGCGGGTCGGTTCGTGGTGCCCCGCTGGAAGTACGTGGAGATGAATGCGGTTCGAGAGGAGTGGGACATGGATGTCTCGCGTGATGGGTTTCGGGAGCCGTTGTTGAAGGCGGCGGATGCGGCGGCGCTGTTGGCGGTGCAGGACGTCGTGGGTGTACGAGGCGGTGCGCGCGGGGCGGTTGCCGTGCGTGCGCGTCGGCCGGCACGTGCGGTTCCTGCGCTCCGATCTCGAGGCGTGGGTCGCGGGGCAGCGCGAGCAGCCCCGCGTGTGAGCGCGCCGGCCAGGCGCAGCCGCGGCACGCAGCGCCTGCGCCGCAGGCACGTCGAGGCGGCGCGGGACCGGGAGTGGCTGGCGTGGATCAGCCGGTTCAGGTTCGTGACCGCGGCGGTGCTCGCGCAGCGCTTCGACGTCTCGACCAGGCAGGCGAACGCGCGGGTCGCGCGGCTCGCGCACGACGGCCTGGTCGTCGTGCATCGCGAGTTCGTCGGGCAGGCCTCGGCGATCTACCTCGCGCGCGCGGGAAGCACCCTGCTCGGTCAGCCGCCCCGGCGGGCGCCCAGGCCGGACACGCAGCGCGAGCACGAGCTGGCGATCGCGCGGCTCGTCGCCGATCTCGAGCGCGGCGACTCGCCGCGTGCGTTCGAGGTGCTGACCGAGCGCGAGTGCCGGCGCCGCGAGGCAGACGGCGAGCGCGGCTTCAGCGTCGAGCTGCTCGCCGCGGGGCGCCCGAAGCGCTGGCCCGACCTCGTTCTGCAGGGCTCAAGCCGCAAGGACGCGATCGAGCTCGAGCTCGCCCCCAAGACGACGGATCGCCTCACGACGATCCTCACCGGCTACGCGCACTCCGACTACACGCGCGTGCTGCTGCTCGTCGAGTCCCCCGCGCTCGCCAAGCAGGCTCGCCCGCATCGCTGCGAAGGTCACCGCGACGACGACGAGTCGGTGGCGCACGCCGCCCGCCTTCCAGATCGACGCGCGACCCGACACGGACGACGAGACGGTCGCGGCGATCCACCGCGCGCTCGGACGGTGACTGCAGCGGCTGGTATCGCCACCGACTGCTCGCCGCCCTCGGTGACTATCCAGCCAGCCTGTCGTCCCCGAACAGCGGTGGGAGCGGAGCGCCGCCAGCCTCCGGCAGCGGGTCATCGCGGAACGCCTCGGCCAGCAGCAGCGCGTCCTGCGGCCGCGGTGAGTAGTGCAGGTACTGCATCGTCGTCTGGACGTCCGCGTGGCCCATCCACTCCTTGACCTGCAGGATCGACGCCTTGGAGATCGCCCGCGTCCCGAACGTGTGGCGCAGGTCGTGGAAGCGCAGATCCCGCAGACCGGCGCGCTGCAGCGCGAGCTTGTAGCGCCGGTACAGCGCGGAGGCGTCGAGGTGCTCGCCGCGTGATGCCGGGGAAGACGAGGTCGTCCTCGCGCGGTCCACGGACCCGCGCTGGCTCAGCCGCGCGAGCGCCCGCGCGACCTCCGGCGCGAGCGGCACGGAGCGGACCTTGCCCGACTTCGGCGTGGACAGCTCGCGCTCGGTGTAGCTGGCGGTGACGCGCAGGTACTGGCCGGGGAAGCTCACGTCGCGCCAGCGCAGCGCGACGAGCTCGCCGCGGCGCAGCCCGGTGAACGCGGCGGTCAGGAAGATCGCCGCGTCCTGCTCGTCGTCGGCGGCGCGCACGAGCGCCATGACCTCGGCGGGGGAGAAGACGTCGAGCGCGATGTTGCGCCGGCGCTGGATCGGCTTCTCCAGCGTCGCGGCCGGGTTGCGCGGCAGCTTGTGCACCTTCGTCGCGCGCTTGCAGATGCCGGCGAGCACGGTGAGGATCCGGATCTTCGACGCGTTGGACAGCGGGCGGTCGCTGCCGAGCTGGGCCGCCCAGCGCTCCAGGCGCTCGGGCGTGAGGTCCTCGAGCAGCACGTCGCCGAACGCCGGCAGCAGGTGCCCGCGGACGATCGTGCGGTAGCCGCGCAGGGTGGAGGGCTTGCGGTCGCGCTCGAACTCCAGCCACAGCAGGTAGTCCTCGGCCGCCTCGGCGAATCGCACGCCGGTGCGCACGAGACCGACCAACACCCCGCGGCGCGCCTCGTCGAGCACCTCGCGCAGCCACGCCTCGGCGGTGCGCTTCGTGAAGTAGCCGGCCGCCGGGCGGCCGCGCTCGGTCCACGCCGGCCCGAGCTTCTTCTGCACCTGGCGGCCGTCGGGCAGCCGGTACTTCGCGTACCAGACGGGCCCGCTCTTGCGCTCGACGCGGAAGACGTGACCGGAGATCGAGCGGGGGACGAGCGGCGCCATGGGCACCACAAGTCTGCCCCTTCTCGGGACATATTTGGGACACGCTCGACGGATTGCCGATGCACCGGACGTCAGAACATCAAGCACGAACGGGGCGAATCGGATGCCGGAGGAGGGACTCGAACCCCCGACACGCGGATTATGATTCCGCTGCTCTAACCGACTGAGCTACTCCGGCGGGGCCGTTCGCGAGCGTAGCATCGGGGCGCGCCGGACGGCGCGCGTCAGTCGCGCGACGTCAGCGAGTCGATCGCGACGGTGAGCGCGAGGATCAGCGGGGCGTCCTCGCCGGCCGCGACGTCCACGCCGTAGGACTCGCGGACGCGGAACCACTTCTTCGAGATGGTGGCGACGGTGTCGCCGTCGCGCTCGATCTCGTACTCGTGGTCGACGACGTTGCCGTGCGCCTTCATGTCCTCGCCGTGCTCCACGTCGATCGCGAAACGGTCGCGGATCCCGACGAGCGCCTTGTGGACCGTGGCGACCTTGTTGCCGTAGCGCTCGACCGTGATCTTGTCGCGGATCGTCAGCTTCTTCTCCTGGATCTTGGCCACCTCATCGCCCGAGGCGTTCTCCAGGATGAACGTGTTGCGCACGCGCAGCGCCTTGCCGTTGACCTTGTAGGCCCGCTCGCCCTGCTCGTTCTCGATCCAGAAGTCGTCGCCGATCGCGAGCAGTTTCTGGCGCATGAGATAGCGCTCGCCGCCGGGCTCGTCCTTGTGACGCCGTAGGAGTGCCATGCCCGCACCGTAGGACGCCGGCCCCGGCGTGCGCATCCTCCGGACCGGGTGAACCACGCTCGGGAGGGCGTCACCGGTCAGCCGCAGCCGCGAGACTGCACGCACGGACACCCGAGCAGGAGGCAGCGTGAGCGCACAGGTCATCAACCCCTGGACGTGGCAGGAGCAATTCGGCTTCGTGCACGGCAACGTCGTGCCGGGCGATGCGAGGACCGTCTACGTCGCCGGCCAGGCCGCGGTCGACGACGAGGGCCGGCCCACCCATGAGGGCGACATGATCGCCCAGGTCGCGGTCTCGCTGGACAACATCGAGGCCGTGCTGCGCGAGGCGGGCATGACGCTCGCCAACGTCGTGCGACTGAACATCTTCACGACCGACGTCGACGCCTTCTTCGGCGCCCACCCGTCGCTCGTCGCCCGCCTGGACGAGGCCGGGTGCAAGCCCGCGTCGACGCTGCTGGGCGTCGCGCGGCTTGCCTTCCCGGAGATGCTCGTCGAGCTGGAGGCGACCGCGGTCGGCTAGACCACTACGCCATCACGCCCACGCGCGCGGAGTCGATGCGCTCCCAGTCGACCTCGGCGCCCAGCCCGGGCGCCGAGGGCGCGTGGAGGTAGCCCTCTCCGTCGATGTGCAGCGGCTCCGTCAGCCCGTAGCTGAGGTGCTCGAGGCTGTGGTCGCCCGCGCGGTTGAACGCGAGCACCTCGAACCAGTCGCAGTTGGGGATCGCCATCACGAGGTTCGCGGTCGCGACGTTGTTCATCGCGTTGTACGCGTCGTGGACCTCGCAGGGCATGTTGAAGGCCTCCGCAAGGTGGGCGATCTTCATCATCCCCGTGATCCCGCCCTTGATGACGACGTCACCGCGCAGCGCGTCGGTGGCCTGCTGCATGACCCACTGCGGCAGCGTCGAGAGGCCACCGAGCGTCATCTCGGTCGCGAGGATCGGGATGTCGAGGTGGCGCGTCAGCTTCGTGTAGCCGTAGATGTCGTGGGCGGGCAGCGGATCCTCGTACCAGACGAAGCCGAGCTCCTCGATCGCCCGGCCGACCCGCAGCGCATCCGCGTAGCTGTAGGCCCAGCTCGCGTCGAGCATCAGCGCCATGGTCTCCCCGACGGCCTGGTGCACGGCGCGGCAGCCGTCGATGTCGGCCTGGGTCGGCGCGACGTCGGGACCGACCGACCACGGGGCGGTCGGGGGATGGAGCTTGTAGCCCTTCCAACCCTGCTCACGCCAGTACATGGCCTCGTCGGCGTAGTCGTCGGCGCTCGGGTGCAGCCCCGAGGAGAAGTACACCGGGATCTTGTGCCGGCACGTGCCGAGCAGCCGGTGCACCGGTAGGCCGGCGACCTTGCCCGCGATGTCCCACAGCGCGACGTCGATCGTCCCGATCGCCGAGGGGTCCACGAACCGCGCACGCCCGTGCATGCGCGTCCACAGCGACCCGATGTCCAGCGGGTCCTCGCCGATCAGCAGTGGCTTGAGGTAGGTGATGATCTGCTGCGCCACCGCGTCCGGCCCGGGCCCGGGAAGGCTGAGGAAGTTGTGGCCCTCGACTCCCTCGTCGGTGCTGATCGTCAGCACCCCCATCGGCAGCCGGCCGTCCGGCACGCCGAAGACGGCGAGCGACTCGGTGCGGCGGTCGTGCAGGACGACTCTGACGTCGGTGATGCGCATCGGCCGGCGGCTACCCGAGGGCCTCGGCGGCGGACTGCTGTGCGCGCCAGGCGTCGGCGACGCCGTCGAGATGGGTCTGCATCGCCGCGCGGGCGCGCTCTGAGTCGTGCTCGGAGATCGCCTTCACGATCGCTCTGTGCTCGCCGAGGACCTTCGCGTGGCTGTGGTCGAGCGCAAGCGTGGCGCGCCGGTTCTCCAGCAGCGCGCCCGCGATCGAGTCGAGCAGGACGAGGTACAGCTCATTGTGGGCGCAGTTGGCGATCGCACGGTGGAAGTCCACGTCGAGCCGCGACTGTGCGGCGACGTCGTCGCTCGCGGCGACCCACCGGTCCATGAGCTTCTCGAGGTCGGCGATCTCGGCGTCCGTGCTGCGCTCGGCGGCCAGACCGGCGAGGTGCGTCTCGAGCATCATGCGGATCTCGTGGACCTTGACGAAGTCGATGGTGCTCTCGCCGCGCAGCAGGAGTGACATGGCCTCCGTCACCGAGGCGGTGTCCATCGCGATCACGCGGACGCCGCGGCCGGACTGCACCTCGACGACGCCGCGGGTCGCCAGCGTGCGGATCGCCTCGCGGATCACCGTCCGCGAGACTCCGAACTGATCACCGAGCTCACGCTCGGAGGGGAGGATGTCGCCCTCGCTGAAGCGCCCGGCGACGATCGCCTCGAGCAGCTGCTCGGCGATCGTGTCCGACAGGCGGGGCATACGCCCGACCCGGTCGAAGGTCACTGGTTCGGTCATTGGATTGGAAGGTTCCCTCATTCTCGGATGGCACCTGGTATACCATATGCTGGCCTGCTTGACATGCCATCAGGTGTCGGTTTAGATGGCGGCTGGGTGGCCGGTCTGCTCGTGCGCAAGGAGAGTGACGCACGGAGCTGACACAAGCGCCCGGTGGGGTGAGCTCGGCGATGCGCGGTGGGATCCCGCACGCCGTGAACCGGAGAGTGAGGGGGAGAGGCGTGACATGAAGGTGTCATCGGTAGGAAGCCGCCTGTTGCTGTTGGCCCTGGCCTGTCTGGGTGCCGCGGTGCTGGCCGCGTGTGGTTCGTCGTCTGACTCGTCGAGCGATTCCGCCGGCGGATCGAGCAGTTCCACCACCGCCAAGACGACCGAGTCCTCGGCGGGCAGCACCGACGCCGACGGCGAGGCGCTCTGGGCCAAGGGCGGCTCCGGCAAGTGCGGGGCACTGGAGAACTTCGTCGACTACGTGTGCGGGAAGCCCGGCGCGGCCGACCCGAGCCTGAAGCCGGTGAAGATCGGCTGGGTCAACAACCAGGACGGCTCGATCGTCTCCCTCGGCCCCCAAGCGACCGACGCCGCGCAGTTCGCGGTCGACTGGGTCAACAAGTACGCGAGCGGCATCGGCGGGCACAAGCTCGAGCTCGTCAAGTGCTACGTGAAGAACTCCGAGGAGGAGGGGAAGGCCTGCGCCGACAAGTTCCTCGCGGACAAGGACGTCAGCATGATCAGCTACGGGGCCGTCGGCCCCGGCGCGAACACGATCAACGCGGGCATCAAGAGCGCGGGCATCCCGGTCATCGAGGGCTTCGCGCTCAACGCGTCTGACACGAAGAGCGACCAGCACTTCATCCTGTTCACGGCCTCCCCGTTCGACTACTACGCGTGGGGCACGCTCGGCCGCGACATCATGAAGGCGAAGACCGGCGCCATCGTCTACCCGCAGGGCACCGGCTTCCAGAACAACGCCCGCGCCGCTCAGGAGGCGATGGAGGCCGTCGGCATCAAGGTCAAGAGCGTCGGCTTCGATCCGAACTCGACGAACCTCGTCGGGGCGCTCGTCGCCTCCGGCGCGCAGACCGCGGACATGGTCGTCAACATCGGCGGCACGCCCGCGACCTGCGTCGCGATCAACAAGGGCCAGAAGCAGCTGAAGATCCCGGACGACAAGATGGTCGGCGACTTCTCCTGCGCCCTGGAGTCCGAGAAGGCCGCCTATGGCGGCGACATCCCTGGCTGGATCTTCGGCCAGGCGCAGTCGGGCGACGGCCTGACCGACAGCCCGGTGGGCAAGCAGTACCTCGCTGCCCTGACGGCCTTCGACCATGCCAAGGACCGGCCGGACGTCTGGTACTCGGGCATGTTCGGGACCCTGCTCACGATCGCGCAGACCCTGAACAAGATCGGCCCGGACAAGATCAGCCCGGACACGATCAAGTCCCAGATCAAGCAGTGGCGCGGACCGCTCCTGCTCGGTCAGCCGCAGCCGTACTGCGGCAAGTACCCGCAGGCTCCCGCGAACTGCGGCGGCGGCGATCGCTTCTTCCGCTACGAGGGCACGAACAAGTGGACGCCGCTCAGCGAGTGGAGCGAC
This sequence comes from uncultured Solirubrobacterales bacterium, assembly GCA_963837655.1. GTDB lineage: Bacteria > Actinomycetota > Thermoleophilia > Solirubrobacterales > Solirubrobacteraceae > CAVVSD01. Next base: position 292,244 of record CAWIOK010000001.1, on the reverse strand, counting down.
GTTCCGATCGAGCTCCAGAAGAAGCTCGGCGCCAAGGGCGTCCAGTGACGACGGAGAGCTGAACTCGACGGGCCGGCCGGGAACGCGTCCCCCGGTCGGCCCGCTGACAGCGCTCGGATCGAGAGACCATGAAGGAAATCCTCACCTTTTCGCTGCTGGGCCTCGGTGAAGGCTCGCTGATCGCCGGCGTGGCGATCGCGCTCGTCCTGTTCTACCGGGGCGCGGGCGTCATCAACCTGGCGACCGGTGCGATCGCGATGATCACCGGTTACTCCTACTGGGGGGTGACGACTGGGCAGTTCGGCTTCACGCTCAGCACGGGCCCGGCGCTGGTGTTCTCGCTGCTCGTCGCCATCGCGATCGGCCTGATCATGGAGTTCGGAGCGTTCCGCCCGCTCCGTACGGCACCACCGCTCGCGAAGCTCATCTCGACCCTCGGGTTCTTCCTCTTCGCCCAGGCCGCGGTGCTGTTGGCCTTCGGCCCCGACGACAAGAGCGAGCCCGCGATCCTGCCGCAGGGATCGATCACCATCTTCGGTGCGCCGGTCGGCTACGACCAGCTCATCCTCGCCGGCGTCGTCATCGTGGTCGCGGCGGCGCTGACCGCCGTCTACCGCTGGACGGGCTTCGGCATCCGGACGCGCGCCTCGGCGGAGAACGAGGTCTCCGCGATGTACGTCGGGTTGTTCCCGCAGACGTCGTCGCTCGTCAACACGCTCCTGGGCGCGGTCATCGCGGGCATGCTCGGCGTCCTCGCGGCGCCGCTCGTCACCCTGAACTCGACGACGTTCCCACTGCTCGTGGTCCCCGCGCTCGCGGCGGCGCTGTTCGCGCGCTTCAACTCCTTCGCCATCGCCTGCGCCGTCGGCCTCGCGCTCGGTGCCCTGCAGAACGTCATCTACTACCTGTCGACGCTGTCCTGGTTCCCGACGAGCAACGGTACGGCCATCGGCGGCGTCAACGACCTCGTCATCTTCCTGCTCATCGTCCTGGCGACGTTCTGGATGGGCGGCAAGCTCCCCGGCCGCGGCGACCTCGTGGAGCGGCGGCTCCCCGACGTACCCAAGGCGACAAACATCGGCAGGTACGCGGTCATCGCGCTCGGCGTCGGCGTCGTCGCGCTGATCGTGTTCCCGTATGGGCTTCGACAGGCTTTGATGACGTCGATGATCGGCGCGGTCCTCGCCCTGTCGCTCGTGGTCATCACGGGCTTCGTGGGACAGGTGTCGGTCGTGCAGCTGGCGTTGTCCGGAGGCTGCGGGTTCGTGATGTCGAGCCTCATGACGAAGGCGGGCATCGGGTTCCCGTTCGCGCCGATCATCGCCGTGATCTTCACGACGTTCCTCGGGGTGGTGATCGCAGTCGGGGCGCTGCGCGTCCGCGGCGTGCAGCTCGCGGTCGTGACGCTGGCCGCGGCGGTGGCCATGACGAGCTTCTGGTTCATCAACCCCGACATCGGGGCGGGCCTCGGCGGCGCACCGATCGACCAGCCGGCGCTGTTCGGCCTCGACCTGGGCAACGCGGCGCCGTTCCGCGGGCTGGATGGCCAGCGGCCGAGCCCGATCCTCGGCTTCTCGATCCTCGTCCTGACGATCCTGGCCTGCCTGTTCGTCGCGAATCTGCGGCGCAGCGGCCTCGGGCAGCGCATGCTGGCGGTGCGCTCCAACGAGCGCGCCGCGGCGGCCGCCGGCATCAACGTCGCGCGCGTGAAGATCGCGGCGTTCGGCATGAGCTCGTTCATCGCCGGCGTGGCCGGCGCCATGTACGCCTACAACTTCGGTTCCGTCTCCGCGATCCGCTTCAGCGCGATCGCGGCGTTCACCGTCATCGCGTTCGCGTACGTCGGCGGGATCACGATGGTCACGGGCGCGCTGATCGCCGGCATCTACGCAACCAGCGGCGTCGGTGACTACATCACGCAGCAGTGGATCGGCATCTCCGGTGTCTGGCTGCTGCTGTTCGGCGGCTGGGCCGTGCTGTCCACCGTCGTGTTCATGCCTGAGGGCATCGCGGGCGGCCTGCGCAAGAAGCGACTGGAGAAACAGCGAATCCGCGAACAGGCTGCCGCGGGCGCCGCGTCGCCCGTGGCTGCGACGGCCGCAGGCGCGCCGGCGACAGCGCTGGCCGCCGGCAGGCTGGACAAGGAGCGCATCGACGGATGAGCCAGATCCTGACCACGCACACCGGAAGCCTGATCCGGCCCGACGAGCTCAGGCCGTTCCTGTGGGCCGTCGAGCGAGGCGAGCCCTACGACGCCGACGCGTTCCATCGCGCACTGCGGCCCGCCGTGAAGGACGTCGTGCGCAAGCAGGCGGAGGCCGGGATCGACGTCGTCAACGACGGCGAGTACGGGAAGATCAGCTGGATCACGTACCTCTACGACCGCGTCAGCGGCATCGAGACGCGGCTCAGGCCCTTCGAGGGCCGGGCGAACCTCGATCTCGTCCCGCAGAGCGTCGATCGCAAGAAGTACGGCGTGGACGCCGTCTACCAGGAGGTCTGGCGCTTCGCGGACTTCTGGACCGAGGACTACTCGGCCAGCGGCGAGGGGACGACCTGGGCCTGCACGGGGCCGATCGTCTACGACCCGACCGAGAACGACATCCAGCTGTCGATCCTGCGGGAGGCCGTCGACGAGGTCGACGTGACCGACGCGTTCGTCACCGCGGTCTCCCCGGCGAGCCTGTACTGGATCTCCAACGAGCACTACGCGACCGAGCGGGAGTTCGTCTTCGCCGTCGCCGACGCGCTGGGCGAGGAGTACCGGGCGATCGTCGACGCCGGCTTCGTGCTGCAGGTCGACGACGCGGTCATGTGGCACAAGCTCGCCACGATCAAGATGGCCGGCGGCGAGTTCAGCGACTACCGGGAGTGGGCGGAGCTGCGCGTCGAGGCGATCAACCGGGCGCTGGCGGGGATCCCGCAGGACCGGGTCCGCTACCACATCTGCAGCAGCAGCGGCCACGGACCCCACACCGTGGACCCCGGCATCGACGAGGTGCTCGAGTTCGTGCTGGACGTGAACGCGGGCGCCTATCTCGTCGAGCAGGCGAACGTCCGTCACGAGCACGAGTGGGCCGTCTGGAACGACATCGCGCTTCCCGACGACAAGGTGCTCGTGCCGGGCGTCGTCACCCACCACACCGAGGTCGTCGAGAACCCGAAGCTCGTCGCCCAGCGGCTCGAGCGGATGGCCGCGATCCTCGGCCCCGACCGCGTCATGGGCGGAACCGACTGCGGGTTCGCCCAGGCCGCCACGACCCGACGCGTGCCGGAGTGGACGCAATGGGCGAAGTTGCGCTCGCTCGCCGCCGGAGCTGCGCTGGCCAACGAAGCCGTCGCCGCGTCGGCCTGAGCGCAGGAGCCCGATGACCAAGATCCTCACCACGCACGTCGGAAGCCTCATCCGGCCGGACGGGCTGACCCCCTACCTCGAGAAGATCACCGACCGCGAGCCGTACGACCGTGCGGGATTCGACGCGGAGCTGACCGGTGCCGTCGGCGATATCGTGCGCCGCCAGGCCGACATCGGCCTGGATCTGATCGACGACGGCGAGTTCGGCAAGGTCAGCTGGATCACGTACTTCTACGACCGCGTGAGCGGTATCGAGGAGCGCGCGATCGACCTGGCCGGCAAGAACGAGCTCCCCGACGACCTCGACCGCGAGGCCTTCGCCGAGTACTACGAGGGCCACGACACCGTCCAGGCGATCGAGGTCGGCAAGCGCAGCGACCTCATCGAGCACGGCGAGCACGCCGGCGGCACCGCCTCCACGGGGAAGGGCATCCAGTGGGTCTGCACCGGGCCGCTCTCTTACGACGGCGCCTCGGTGCAGCGCGACATCGACAACCTGAAGGCGGCGCTGGAGACGGTGAACGTCACCGACGGCTTCCTGCCCGTCGTCGCGCCGGCCAGTGCCTACTGGCTGGAGAACGAGTACTACGAGAGCGACGAGGCGTTCATCTGGGCGCTGGCCGACGCGCTGAGCGTGGAGTACCGCCAGATCGTCGACGCCGGCCTGATGCTGCAGGTCGACGACGCCGTGATCTGGCATCAGCTCGGGACGATGCGGCTGAAGGGCCACTCCACCGAGGACTTCATGCGCTGGGCCAAGCCTCGCATCGAGGCGACCAACCACGCGCTGAAGGGCATCCCCTCCGACCGGGTCCGCTACCACGTCTGCTGCGGCAGCTGGCACGGTGCGCACACCACCGACCCGTCGCTGTCGGAGGTCATCGACCTGGTCCTCGAGGTCAACGCAGGCGCGTACCTCTTCGAGCAGGGCAACCCCGCCCACGAGCACGAGTGGACGATGTGGCGCGACATCGACCTGGCCGACGACAAGATCCTCGTGCCGGGCGTCGTGACGCACCACACGCACGTCGTCGAGCATCCCGAGCTCATCGCCCAACGCCTCGTGCGCCTCGCCGAGATCGTGGGGCCCGAACGCGTCCAGGCCGGGACGGACTGCGGCTTCGCGCAGAGCGCGCTGACCCGCCGTGTGCCCGAGTGGACGCAGTGGGCCAAGCTCGAGGCGCTCGTGGAGGGCGCGCGGCTCGCGAGCGAGCGCCTCTCGGGCGTTCGGGCGGCCGCCTAGATGCGGTTCTCCGTCGGTCAGTTCACGACGCCCCGGCTCTCGTTCGCCGAGAGCCTGGACCTCTATCGCGAGGCGGGCGCCGAGGGCATCGGCATCGACGCCTCATTGACCCTGAAGAACCCAGCCGAGGACCTCGCCCGCTTCCGCGACAGCGGGCTGCAGGCGACGTTCTGCATGCCGTCGACGAACAGCCCGTTCGCCGGCAAGCTGGACGAGGGCACGCACGACCCGGCGCTGCGCACCGAGCTCATGTGCGAGGCGGTGCGGGACATGGCCCGCTACGACCCGGTGTGCCACGTGCTCGGCACCGGGCCGTTCTCCGATCCCGACCGGGACTGGGGGATCGCGGTCGCATCGCTGCGGCGGGCGATCCGGGTCGCGGCAGAGCTGGGGCAGAGCGTCGCGTTCGAGCCGCTGCACTCCACGCTCGGGCCGGAGTGGTCCTATCTCACCGACCTGCCGACGACGCTGAAGCTGATCGAGGACATCGGGGAGCCGGACGTGGGCATCCTGTTCGACGTCTGGCACCTGTGGGACACGGCCGACGTCCAGGACGTCCTCGCCGCCAACGTCGAGATGGTCTACGGCGTGCACGTCGACGATTGGCGCGACCCGACGCGCAGCTGGGCTGACCGTGTGCTGCCGGGCGACGGCATCGCCGACGCCGCGGGGCTGCTCGGGATCCTCCGCGAGGGCGGCTACGACGGCTGGCTGGAACTGGAGATCTTCTCCGACGACGGCCTCATGGAGCACGACTTCCCGGATTCGCTGTGGCGCGGAGATCCGGCCGAGCTGATCCGGCGCGGCCGCGAGATGACGTTCGCGGCCTGGGACGCGGACAGACAAGAGATGGGAGCAGGATGACCACTGGAACCCCCGTGTTGAGCGAGGTCTCGCGACTGTGTCTCGGCGGCAACGTCTTCGGCTGGACGATGTCCGAGCAGGAGTCGTTCGCCGTGCTCGACGCCTTCGTCGCCGGCGGCGGGAACTTCATCGACACCGCGGACTCGTACTCGCTCTGGGTCGAGGGCCACACCGGCGGCGAGTCGGAGGCGATCATCGGCAACTGGATGGCGTCCCGCGGCAACCGCGACCAGGTCGTCGTCGCCACGAAGTTCGGCCAGGTGCTCGGCGTGAAGGGCGACGCGGTGACGAAGGCCGTCGACGATTCGCTGCGCCGGCTGCAGACCGACCGCATCGACCTCCTCTACGCGCACATCGACGACGAGAGCGTCCCGTTGGAGGAGACGCTCGGCGCGATGAACGAGATCGTGGCGGCGGGCAAGGCGCTGACGATCGCCGCCTCCGGCTACTCCGCCGAGCGGCTGACGGAGGCACTGGCGATCTCTGACCGCGAGGGCTGGGCGCGCTACGAGGCGCTGCAGCCGCACTACAACCTCATCGAGCGCGATGCCTACGAGGGCGACCTCGAGGAGCTGTGCCGCCGCGAGGGGCTGGCCTGCATCCCGTTCTTCTCGCTGGCGCGCGGCTTCCTCACGGGCAAGTACCGCCCGGGCGTCGAGGCCGAGACCAAGCGCGGCGGCTTCGCGTGGACCGAGGAGTGGGACGACCGGTCGCGCGCCGTCATCGCGACGCTCGACGACGTCGCCGCGGCGCACGACACGACGGTCGCCGCGGTGGCCCTCGCGTGGCTCGCGCAGCAGCCGACGGTGCTGTCGCCGATCGCGAGCGCGCGGACGCCCGAGCAGCTGAGTGACCTGCTGCCGATGCTGCAGCTCGAGCTGACCGACGACGAGCTGGCGAAGCTCGACGAGGCGGGCGCGACGGCATGAGCTCTGGCGACCGCAACCTCGTCCTCTGGGCTGGGTGCGTGGTGCAGCGCGACCTGCTCGCGAGGGCCGAGGCGGTGGTCGCCGGCGGTTTCGGGTGCATGTCGATCATCTGCGGGGACCTCGTCGCGCATGAGCGCGGCGGGGGCTCCGTGCGCTCGCTCGCGCGTGAGCTCGCCGCGCGCGGTGCGCCGATCCCGATCCTCGACCCGTTCCTGGCCTGGTACCCGGGATGGGCCGGCGCGCAGATCACCGGCTACCAGGGCGACTCGCAGAACATCGACGCGGACACCGTGCTGCGCTACGCCGAGGAGGTCGGCGCCCGGTCGCTGTCGGTGCTGGCCCCGTTCCACGGGAGCCCCGCGCCGCGCGAGGAGGTCCTCGACGCGCTCGGGGCGTTCGCCGACCGGGCGGCCGCGATCGACCTGCGCCTGCACATCGAGGTCATCCCGACGTCCATGGCGCCGGACCTCGCGAGCGGGCTGGACATGGTCAAGGGAGTCGGGCGCGACAACGTCGGTCTGGTGCTCGACACCTTCCATCTGGGCCGCAGCGGCACCACGGCGGAGGAGCTGTCGGAGGTCCCGGCAGACCGCATCTTCCACGTGCAGCTGTGCGACGCGCCACGGGAACCGAGGGTGCCGGACTACTTCGAGGAGGCGGTGACCATCCGCGACTTCGCGGGGGACGGCGAGCTGGGCGTGCTCGAGATGGCGCGGTGCCTGGACGAGATGGGCGCCCTCGACAACGTGGGGCCCGAGGTGTTCTCCGCCGAGCTCGATGCGATGTCGCCGGAGGAGGTCGGACTGCTGTGCCGAGAGAAGACGGACGAGTTCCTTGTTGCAGTGGGAGGGGCGTATGACCGCAGCGCTTGAGACGCAGGGCCTGTCGGTGAGCTTCGGCGGCGTGCATGCGCTCGTCGACGTCGAGCTGGAGGTGCCGAAGGGCAAGCTCGTGGGGCTGATCGGGCCCAACGGCGCGGGCAAGACCACGTTCATCGATGCCATCAGCGGCTTCGTCGGCTGTCGGGGCCGGATCATGCTCGGCGGCAACGACATCTCGCAGGCGCGCCCGCACCACCGCGCGTCGATGGGTCTCGCGCGGACGTGGCAGAGCATCGAGCTGTTCGACGACCTGACCGTGGAGGAGAACCTCGAGGTCGTCGCCCGGTCCCCGTCGATGTGGGCGACGATCAAGGAGGTCGTCGGGCGCAGCTCGGCCGCGACGTCCACGGCCGCCGAGGTGCTCGCCCAGGTGGGGCTCGAGGACATCGCGGACGCGATGCCGAGCGACCTCTCCCAGGGGCAGCGCAAGCTGGTCGGCGTGGCGCGCGCGCTCGCGGCAGCGCCGCAGCTCGTCTGCATGGACGAGCCCGCCGCCGGCCTGGACACGAGTGAGAGCGAGGCCCTCGGGCGTCAGCTGCGCGCCAGCGTGAACGACTCGATGGCGATGCTGCTCGTCGACCACGACATGGGTCTCGTGCTCGGGGTGAGCGACTACGTGTACGTGCTCGAGTTCGGCAAGCTCATCGCCCACGGCAAGCCCGACGACGTCCGCAACGACCCTGCCGTCATCACCGCGTACCTGGGGAGCGGCGGCGTGGAGCAGATCCAGGAGGAGACGACGTGAGCGAGCCGATCCTCGCGATCGAGGGCGTGACCGCGGGCTACGACAACGCGGCCGTCGTGCGCGACATGGACCTGACGGTCGCGCCAGGCGAGGTCGTCGCGCTGCTCGGCGCCAACGGCGCCGGCAAGAGCACGACGCTCCGGGTGATCTCCGGCGTCGTCAAGCCGATGGCCGGCCAGGTGCGCTACCAGGGCGACGACATGATCAGCGTCTCGCCGCCGATGCGGGCGCGCATGGGCATCGCCCATGTGCCCGAGGGGCGCGGGATCTTCTTCGGCCTGACCGTCGCCGAGCACTTCCGCCTGACGTACCGCGGCGAGGATCTGGATCCCGAGATCGCCTACAACTACTTCCCGGCCCTGCGCGAGCTGCAAAGCCGTCGCGCCGGGCTGCTCTCGGGCGGCGAGCAGCAGATGCTGGCGGTCGGCCGTGCGCTCGCGCGCCGGCCGAAGGTCCTCCTGCTCGACGAGCTGAGCCTGGGCCTCGCGCCGGTCATCGTGGAGCGGCTCCTGCCGATCGTGCGCAAGTACGCGCTGGAGGACGGCTGCGCCGTGCTGCTCGTCGAACAGCACGTGAACCTCGCGCTGGAGGTCGCCGACCGCGGCTACATCCTGTCGCACGGCCAGATCATGGCCCACAGCAGCGCCGAGGAGCTGCGCAGCGACCAGGGGCTGCTCGTGGCGAGCTACCTGGGCGAGCAGCAGGCGACGCCGGACGTCATCGCGTCAGACTGACGCGCGTGGGGACGATCGAGACGGCCCGCGGGCCGATCGCGTCTGATGGCCTCGGCGCGACCTTGACGCACGAGCACGTCTTCGTGATCGACATCGCGCTCGAGGCGAGCTTCGAGACGGACTACGACGAGGAGGCGGCGGTCGCGAACGCCATCCGGCGGCTGACCGAGCTCAAGGCCGCCGGCATCGACACGATCGTGGACCCGACGGTCCTGGGGATCGGCCGCAACCCGCCGCTCGTCCAGCGCGTGGCCGAGCAGGTCGATCTGAACATCGTCGTGGCGACCGGCGTCTTCGTCACGAACGAGCTGCCGCAGTACTTCCACTACCGCCACATGACCCGCCCGGCCGAGCACGGCGACGTGCTCGCCGAGCTGTTCGTGCGCGACATCCGGGAGGGGATCAAGGGGACGGACGGCGTCAAGGCCGGCGTCCTGAAGTGCGCGATCGACACGCCGGGGCTCACGCCCGACGTCGAGCGCGTGTTGCGCGCGACGGCGGTCGCCCACCGCGAGACCGGCGTGCCGATCACGACCCACACGGACTGCGCGAGCCGCGGTGGCCTACAGCAGCAACGGATCCTGGCCGACGAGGGCGTCGATCTCTCTCGCGTGATCGTCGGCCACTGCGGCGACACCGGCGACCTGGACTACCTCGAGGAGCTGCTCCGCAACGGCTCCTGCGTCGGACTGGACCGCTTCGGCGCCGATCGGTACCGGACGGTCGACGATCGCATCGCCGACGTCCTGGAGCTGTGCGAGCGCGGCTGGGCCGACCGCCTGCTGCTCTCCCAGGACGCGGACACGTTCAACGTCCTGTTCGCGCCCGAGTGGGCCCAGCAGACCCACCCGCGCTGGCGCTACGAGCTCATCCCGCTGGAGGTGCTGCCGGAGCTGCGCGAGCGCGGGCTGTCGGAGGAGACGATCCGGACCATGATGGTCGACACGCCGCGGCGGCTGCTCGACCACAGTGGCCCGTACTAGAGCCGTTGCGGGCCCGGGGAGCCGATCGCGTACTCCTCCAGCGGCACGCGGTCCTGCGCCCAGGCGTCGAGCACGGGCGTGACGATCCGCCACGCCTCCTCCGCCTCGTCGGCGTGGACCGACAGGGTGCTGTGGCCGCCGAGGACCTCGCTGAGCACGTGGGCGTAGGCGGGCAGCTCGCCGGCGCCGAGCCGGTCGACCTCGATGCGCTCCGGCTCGTGGTCGCGGCGATGGACGACGACGCCCTTGTATCCCTCCGCGAGCCCCTTGCCCGCGCGCAGGCGGAAGCGCGTGCCGATCCACTCGGGCGTGTCGACCTCCAGCAGGACCTCCACGAACGTCTCGGTGCCGCGCGCCGGGTCGACGCCGTCCTCGCTCGTGTAGCCCGCGTAGCGCGCCCGGCGCGACCGCAGCGGGTCCGGCGCGCGGGTGGCGCGCAGCGCCGCGGCCCGGTCGCCGGGCGAGACGACGAGCGCGAGGAGCTGGAGCATGTGGTTCTGCAGCACGTCCTCGAGGGCGCCGGCGCGGTCGTAGAAGCCGGCGCGGCCCTCGAGCGCGAGGGTCTCCTCCCAGAGGATCTCGATCTCCTCGACGCCGTCCGGGTCCACGCCCGCGGCATCCTGGCTGCGCGGCATCCCGAGGACGTGGTCGACGCGGAACACCGAGTCCGTGGCGTCGGCGAGCAGCGCGTTGAGCTCGACGGCGCTGTGGAGGTCCTCGCCGAAGGGCTTCTCGACGGCGATGCGGCTGCCCGCGGGCAGCCCCGCAGCCGTCAGCGAGCGCACCGCCGGCGCGAAGCTGCGCTGTGGCAGCGCGAGGTAGACGGCCATGGGATCGTCGCCCGCCATCTCGATCGCGCGGGCGACCGTCGCTGCGTCGGCGACGTCGACTGGCTGATAGCGCAGACCCTCGAGGATCGCGCCGCGGGAGATGATCGGCGCCTGGAGCGCGTGGCGCTCCAAGCGCTCCTGCACGTGAGCGCGGAACTCCTCGTCGTCCCAGTTGGCGATGTCGGCGCCGATGACGCGGAAGGTCGCGTGGAGGCGACCCTCGGCGTGCAGCGTCGCAAGCGCCGGCAGCAGGAAGCGTCCGGCGAGGTCGCCTCCGGCTCCGAACACCACGAGTCGATGCAGCACGCCCCGAACCTACGCGCTCCTGCAGAATGCACAATGCAGAGGAACCAACGGGGGAGAGATTCGTGATTCGTTCCACGCACGTGGGGAGCCTGATTCGTCCGGCGTCCCTGCTCGCTTTCGAGGCCGCGATCGAGCGCGGTGAGTCCTACGACGAGGCCGCCTACGCGGAGACGCTGCGCAACGAGGTCGCCGACGTCGTCAAGCGCCAGGCCGACGCCGGGATCGACATCGTCAGCGATGGCGAGTTCGGCAAGGCGAACTGGATCGCCTACCTGTACAACCGGATCAGCGGCGTCGGGCCCCGGGAGCTCGGCCCCGACGACTCGTTCCTGCCGCCGAGCCGGGACCGGCAGGCGTTCCCGGGAACGTACGCGCAGCACGACAAGGAGATGATGCGCGCGTTCGCCGAGAACGAGGTCCCGGCGCCGGCTCCGAGCATCTGGGTGTGCAACGGCCCGATCACCTACGACCGCACCGCGGTCGACAGCGACATCGCGAACCTGCGCGCCGCGCTCGACGGCGTGGATGCCGAGGGGTTCCTGCCCGTCGTCGCCCCCGCGAGCACGTACTGGCTGGAGAACCAGCACTACGCCACGGAGGAGGAGTTCGTCTACGCGCTGGCCGACGCGCTGGCCGTCGAATACAACGCGATCGTCGACTCCGGCTTCATGCTGCAGGTCGACGACGCCGTCCTCATGCACGAGATGGACTCGATCCTCGCCGAGGGCGGCTCGATGAAGGACTACCGCAACTGGGCGCAGCTGCGCGTCGACGCGCTGAACCACGCGCTGAAGGGCATCCCGCCGGAGAAGGTGCGCTACCACGTGTGCTGGGGCAGCTGGCACGGCCCGCACGCGTACGACCCACCGCTCGCCGAGGTCGTCGACCTGGTGCTGCAGGTCAACGCGCACGCCTACATGATGGAGCAGGCCAACCCGCGCCACGAGCACGAGTGGCGGGTCTGGGAGGACGTCAAGCTGCCCGAGGGCAAGATGCTCATCCCGGGCGTCGTGACGCACCACACCGTCATCGTCGAGCATCCCGATCTCGTCGCCGACCGGCTGGTGCGCCTGGCCGAGCTCGTCGGGCCGGGGAACGTCATGGCCGGCACCGACTGCGGCTTCGCGCAGACCGCGTTCATGCAGCGCGTGCACCCCGAGGTGCAGTGGGCGAAGCTCGAGGCGCTCGCCGAGGGCGCGCGCCGGGCGAGCGAGCGGGTCGGGGTGACCGCCTAGCCCGGCGTCAGGGGGAGACGGCGACCCCGAGCGAGTTCGCGCCGACGAACCTCGGGGCGCCGTCCTCGTAGAAGACGTCGAGCTCGGAGATGGTGAAGCCCGCCCCGGTCAGCATGTCGACGACGGGGCGGGTGAGGTGGCATCCGCCGAACACGCGCTTCTGGATCGGCTCGAGCCGGTGCTGCCAACGCCGCACGTCGGGATCGGGTGCGAGGCCGTGCTCGACGAAGTGCAGCGCCCCGCCGGGCTTGAGGACGCGGCGCAGCTCGCGCAGCGCCGCGTCGACGTCCGGGATCGTGCACAGCGTCCAGCTGGAGAGCGCGGCGTCGAACGTGTCGTCGCCGAACGGGAGCGACGCACCGTCCAGGCCGGACCGCTGCACGGGCACCGGCGTCGCGTCGAGGCGCTTACGGGCGAGCTTCCACCCGACATCGGCGGGCTCCACCGCGGCCACGCGCGTGACGGCCGGGGGGTAGAAGGGGACGTTGAGCCCGGATCCGAACCCGATCTCGACGACCTCGCCCGCGAGCCCCTCGCAGACCCGGCGCCGCTGCGGCCGTGCGGCCTTCAGGTCGCCGAGCCTGTCGATGATGCGGGGCAGGAGCTGCTCGTCGTAGAGACCCATGAGGCGATGCTACGCCGCCGGTCACGACCATCCCAGTGGGGACAGCTCGCTCGGGGGAGGATCGGCCGGTGGTTCGCCGCCCGCGACCGCGAACGCCCGGAGCGCGTCGACGAGGCGTGCCGCTCGGAGGGCTCCATCGCGGTGACGATCGAGGCGATGTCCGCGCGGCGCCGCGCAGTGACGTCGTCGACGACGCGCCGTCCGGCGTCGGTGAGGGCGACGATGACCTCGCGCCGGACCTCGGGATTCGCCGCGCGCGTCAGCATGCCGGCGCCCTCGAGGCGCTCGACCATCCGCAGGGCCGTGGACGGGTTGACGGCGAGCTGCTCGGCGACGGCCGCGAGCTTGAGGTCGCCGCGCGAGGCGAGCACGACGAGCAGGCGGAACTGCGGGAGCGTGACGGTGTCCTGGGTCGCCGAGAGCGAACGCGCGGCGACGGCGACCAGCAGGCGCGACGCCGTGAGGACGGCCGAGGTGACGACATCGACGTCATCGGGCTGTCCCTGATCGGTGTCCATCCGGGCTCGTCTTGTAGCGTAGGCGGCCGATCGTTGCACACTGCAAGAATCATGCCCTCCTCTCCTGACACCCCGGCGGTCGCAGGTGCTCGCCGCGCGTGGCTGGGCAGCGGACGCGGGCTGGTGGTCCTCGCGCTCCTCGTCGGGTTGGGAGCGGGCGTCGGCGCGATCGCCTTCCGTGAGCTCATCATCGGCCTGACCGAGGTCTTCTCCGGCCACCGCGACTACAGCGACGCGGGGCGCGTCCCCAACCCGCATGTGCCGGGCCTGGGCATCTGGTTCCTGCTGATCGCGCCGGTCGTCGGCGGGCTGCTGTACGGCCCGCTCGTCGCGCGCTACGCCCCCGAGGCGCGCGGCCACGGCGTCCCGGAGGTGATGCTCGCAGTGTCCGAGAACGGCGGGCGCATCCGGCCTCAGGTGCCGGTCGTCAAGGCGCTGGCGTCGGCGCTGTGCATCGGGTCGGGCGGCTCGGTCGGGCGCGAGGGGCCGATCGTGCAGATCGGATCTGCGCTCGGCTCCGTCACCGGGCAGCTGTCGCGAGTGCCGGCACACCGCCTGCCGCTTCTGGTCGCGTGCGGCGCGGCGGGCGGGATCTCCGCGACGTTCAACGCTCCGATCGCCGGCGTGTTCTTCGCACTGGAGGTGATCCTGGGCGACTTCGAGACGCAGTCCTTCGGCATCGTCGTCCTGAGCTCGGTGACCGCGGCCGCGGTTGCCCGCGCCGTGTTCGGCTCCGAGAGCTTCCTGGACCTGCCCAGCTTCTCGCTGGTGTCACCTGCCGAGCTTGTGCTGTACGCCGCGCTCGGCGTGCTCGCCGCGGCGGTGGGCGTCGCCTTCATCCGCGTCCTCTACGGCAGCGAGGACGTCGCCGACCGCATCTGGCGTGGACCGGCCTGGGCGAGGCCCGCCGCCGGTGGCGTGCTTCTCGGGCTGCTCCTGCTCGCCGTCCCGCAGATGTACGGCGTCGGCTACCCGGTCCTTGCCAACGCCGTCCAGGGCCAGTACGTCGTGGGGTTCGTCCTCCTGCTCCTCGTGGCGAAGCTCGTCGCGACCAGTCTGACCCTCTCGATCGGCGGCTCGGGCGGCGTCTTCGCGCCGTCGCTCTTCATGGGGGCGATGCTCGGCTCCGCCTTCGGGCAGGTCGCGCACGGCGTGCTGCCAGGGATGACTGCGCCGTCGGGCGCGTACGCGCTCGTCGGCATGGGCGCCGTGTTCGCCGGATCGGCGAGGGCGCCGATCACGGCAGTCCTCATCGTGTTCGAGCTCACCGGCGAGTACTCCGTCATCCTCCCGCTCATGGTCGCCGTGGTCGCCGCGACGGGCGTGAGCACGCTGCTGTCTCGCGACACGATCTACACCCTCAAGCTGCGGCGGCGCGGCATCACGATCGACCGGCCGCGCGTCGTCAGCGTCATGCGATCCGTTCCGGTCGGCGCGGCGATGGGCTCGTTCCCCGAGCCCCTGGCCGCCGATGCGTCGCTGAGCGAGGTGGTCGACCGCTTCGCCTCCGGGCACGACGAGGCGCTGCCGGTGGTCGACGAGCACGACGAGCTGATCGGGATCGTGACGGCGACGAGCGTGGAGGAGCGCGCGATCGAGGACGCGGCAGACACGCTGACGGCCGGGCAGCTGGCGTGGCCGGTCCGCTCCCTGCGGGTCGACGACGTGCTCGAGGATGCGGTCCACCTGTTGTCGGGAGTCGATGCGCCGGCCGCGCCCGTCCTGCCGGTCGAGGGGACACGTGCGGTCGGCTGGATCACGCACCGCGACGTCCTCCGCGCCTACCATCGGGAGCGCACGCGGCTCACGCCGCAGCCGACGCCATCTCCAGCGGAAAGCGCACCTCGGTGAGCTCCTCGGAGACGTCCCACAGACGGCGCGCGACGTCGGCGTCGTTCGCCGCGGCGGTGCGGCCAACGAGCTTCGGCGCGCCGCGCCGCTCCATGAACCCGCCCGGTCCGGCGAAGCTGTTGCCGGGAACGTCGGCGGTCGCCGCGTAGAGCGTCGGCAGCGCGCCGCCGTTCTCGTCCTGCGCGAGGAGGCGATTGCCGACCCGCGAGACGAGGTCGTTGAGGCGCTTGCCGCTGTGGAACTGCAGGTTCGTCGACGCGTAGCCCGGGTGCGCGGCGGTCGCGAGCACGGGCGAGCCGACCTCGGTCAGCCGCCGCTGCAGCTCGGCGGTGAAGAGCAGGTTCGCCAGCTTGGACTGCCCGTACGCGCGCCACGCCTTGTACGGCTTGCGCTCCCAGTTGAGGTCGTCGAAGTCGATCGCGCCGAACCGGTGCGCGCTGGAGGACACGGTCACGACCCGGCCGGTGACGTGGTCGAGGAGCAGGTTGGTGAGCGCGAAGTGGCCGAGGTGGTTGGTCCCGAACTGCAGCTCGAAGCCGTCAGCGGTGCGCGACAGCGGTGGGACCATGACCCCGGCGTTGTTGACGAGGAGGTCCAGCGGGCCGCTCCAGCCGGCGGCGAACTCGCGGATCGACGCGAGGCTCGCGAGGTCGAGCGCGCGCACCTCGGTGGTGCCGGGCATCGCGGCGGCGGCCGCCTCACCCTTGTCCGTGTTGCGGACGGCGAGGACGACACCGGCGCCGGCTGCGGCGAACGCGTGGGCGGCAGCGCGGCCGATGCCGCTGTTGGCACCGGTGACGACGACGGTGCGGCCGCTCATGCCGGGGAGGTCTGCGAGGCCGAAAGTAGTCATGGACAACAATGTAGACACTGACAGCAATGCTGTCAACGACAACATGCTTCGCTAGGCTCGTGCCGTGACGGAGCGCCCGTACCACCACGGCAACCTCCGGTCTGCCCTTCTCGAGCAGGCCGAGCGCACCCTGCGCGAGCGCGGCGTCCAAGCGCTCTCGCTCCGCGAGCTCGCCCGCGACGTCGGCGTCAGCCACGGCGCGCCACGGCGGCATTTCCCCGATCGCCAGGCGCTCCTTGACGCCGTCGCCGAGACCGGCTTCACGCGGCTCGGAGCCGAGCTGCGCGACGCCGTCGACGGGGCGGGGGAGGACTTCACCGCACGCCTGCAGGCGGCGGCGGGCGCCTACGTGCGGTTCGCGACCCAGGACGCCGCGCTGCTGGAGCTCATGTTCGCCGGCAAGCACGGCAACCCGTCAGGCCCGCTGGGCATCGCCGCCGACCGCGCCTTCGCGGTCCTCCTCGCGCTGATCGAGCAGGGGCAGGCCGAGGGCGCGCTGGACCCGGGAGAGCCCGAGCGCGTCGGCCTCGTGCTGTTCGCGACGGTGCAGGGCGTCGCCGCCCTGCTCACCGCCGGGATGGTGCAGCCCGACCAGCTGGACGCGCTGCTGGAGGACGCGCTCGGGCACTTCCTGCGCGGGTCACGCGCAGCCGCCTGACGGCGGCTACTCCGCGGCTGCGAGCGGGTTCCCCGTCTGCTCGACCTCCTCGAGCCGGGCGAGGGCGTCGGCATCGAGATCGAGCGTCACCCGCGGCGACGTTCTCCTCGAGGTGCGCCACCGAGGTCGTGCCCGGGATGAGCAGCATCCGGTCGTAGCGCGCGAGCAGCCACGCGAGGGCGACCTGGCTCGGCGTCGCCCCGCGCCGCTCGGCCACGGCGGCGATCGCCGGGTCCGCGGCCAGCTTGCGCGGGCCGCCCGTGAACCCCGAGCCGAGCGGGAAGAACGGCACGAACGCGATCTCGCGCTCGCCGGCACAGCTCCAGGAGCGGATCGTGCTCGCGGTCCAGGATGCTGTACGCGTTCTGCACCTCGCCGATGTCGACGAGCTCCAGCGCGCGCTCGGTCTCCTGCACCGTCACGTTGCTCATGCCGATCAGGTCGAGCTTGCCCTCCCTGCGCATGTCCTGGAGCTCGCCGAGCTGCTCGGCGAGCGGGACCGACGGTGCGCCATCCCCGTCGAGCAGCCGCAGGTTCACGAGATCCATCCGCTCGACGCGCAGCGAACGCAGGTTGTCCTCGACGCCGGCGCGCAGCTCGGCCGGGGTGAGCGCGGGCAGCCAGCCGCCCTGCGCGTCGCGGCGGGCACCCACCTTCGTCACGAGCTTCAGGCCCTCGGGGTACGGGTGCAGCGTCTCGCGGATGAGATCGTTCACGGTGTCCGGGCCGTAGTACTGGGAGGTGTCGATGTGATCGACGCCGAGCTCGATGGCGCGCCGGAGCACGGCGCGGGCGCCGTCGGGGTCGCGAGGCGGTCCCATCACGCCGGGGCCGGCGAGCTGCATGGCGCCGAACCCGATCCGGTTGACGGGCTTGTCGCCGAGGTAGGAGGTCTGGGTCATGCCATCAGGCTCCGCTAGCGTCGACGAGCGCACAAGAAGGGCATCGATCCTGGGACTCGCACCACCACCCACCCGCCGCGAGGAGCTCGCCGAGTTCCTGCGCCGTCACCGCGAGGGGACCAGCCCGGAGAGCGTGGGGCTGCAGGCCGTCGGGCGCCGCCGCACGCCCGGTCTACGGCGTGAGGAGATCTCACAGCTCGCCGGCGTGGGGCTGTCCTGGTACACGTGGCTGGAGCAGGGGCGCGACATCACGCCGTCCCCGAGCGTGCTCGACGCCCTGGCGCGGGTCCTCGACCTCGACCCGGCCGAGCACACGCACCTCTTCGACCTGGCCGGCGTCCCCGTGCCCGCCGCGGCCGAGCCCTATCCGACCGAGGCGCCGCCGGAGCTCGCCGCCGTCGTCGAGGGCCTTGAGCCCAACGCCGCCTACCTCCTCGGGCCGCGCACCGACGTGCTCGGCCTGGAACCGCGGCGCGACGCGGCTGCTCGGCGCGCCGTCACGGGCGCCCGACGGCGTGGCGAACCTCATGTGGTGGGTCTTCACCGCACCGGGCGAGAACGCGCCCGCCCGCCTCGGGACCGCGCGCAACACCCTCGCGCGGTTCCGCGCGGAGCACGCGCGCCGCTACGGCGACCCGGCGTTCACGTCGCTGATCGGCGACCTGCTGGAGGTGAGCGCGAACTTCCGCGAGCTCTGGCGCCGCCACGAGGTGCTCGACGCGCAGCTCGGCACGAAGCGCATCGACCATCCCGAGCTCGGCCCGCTCGTGCTGCACCACCTGCAGACCATCCCGACGAGCCACCCAGACCTACGGCTGACGCAGTTCGTCCCCGCGGACGCCCGCACGCGCGCCGCACTGGCCTCCGCGGCCTGAGGTCAGGTGCCCTTCGCGCGCCCGACGATGGGCTTGCGCGGCGGCTCGTCCTTGTCGCGCTTCGCGCGACGCTCGGCTGCTTCGGCCTTCAGCTGACGCGATGCCGCGGCGAGCTCCTCCGACCGCTCCGCCGGAGTCTTGCGCTTCGGCTGGGAGGCTTGTTCGATCCGCGCCATGTTCTGCTCATCCTCGTTCGCCCCCCGGATGATGAGATCGCACGCGTGGGGGAGGCATGCCAAGCGCGTGCGGATTGCGACAACCAGGCTACTCGGCCCGGCGGTCAGGTCGTCGAACGCATCCGCCGCGTTCAGTCGACGGGCCCCGCGGACACCTTCGCCGCGTACGCGGTGTCCATGTACTCGCGCATCTCGCGGATGACGTCGCCGTCCACGCGCAGGACGAACGCGTAGACGTTGCGGTAGCTGTTGCCGTTGAGCATCGGCCCGGTTCCCACCGTCTCGGCGATGACCCAGTCCCCGTCCGCCCACAGGTTGACGATCGCGACCTTCGGGTTCGCCGGCTCGAAGAGGCCCTCGCGGATCGGGACGAGGAAGTCGTGCACGATCGCCTGCGGGCCCGTGCGCACCGATGGATCCTCGGCGAACCCGATGCCCCAGGTGGACCGGTCGTCGAAGAATGTGCTGAGCGCCTCGAAGTCGCCGCTGCTCAGCGTCGCGAAGAAGCGCCGCACGAGCTCCTTGTTGTCCTGTTCGCTCACGTCGCCACCGGCGCCGGCTTCTCCCGGAACAGCGGGATGACCTCCTTGGCGAACGCGTCGGTGCTCTCGCGCGTCTGCTGCTGGGAGACCGTGCCGACCGGGATGTTGGCCCCGAGCTGGCCGAAGCCGAGGGTCTCCTGGAGCTCGTGGATGCGCTCGGCGACGGTCGACGGGCTGCCGACGATGATGTACCCGCCTGCGATGAGCTCCTCGATCGAGTGGTCGAAGGACGGGATCCGCCCCTTCGACAGCGCGTTGCGCAGGGAGTCCGTCGTCATGTAGCCGGGTGGCAGCCCCGCGCCGGGCGGCTGGCGCAGCGACTTCTTGAAGTACCACTCGATCGGCCCGCGGGCCTCCTCGATGGCCTTCTTGTCGGTCTCGCCGACGTACACCGGCGCGACCCACCCGAGCTGCTCGGGATCGGGCTCGTAGCCCTCCTGTGCCGCGTACTCCCGGAAGCCGTCGAACCAGGCCTTGATCGTCTCCGTGCGGGAGATGACGGCCATGAACGTGTGGCGGTGCTTCGCGCACCACCTCATCGTCTCCAGGCTGCCGGCGCCGGCCATGACGATCGGCGGGTGCGGGTCCTGCAGAGGCCGCGGCCAGATGTTGACGTAGCGGTACTCGTAGTTCTCGCCGATCCACTGGAACGGCTCGGTCGAGGTCCACGCCTTGATGATGAGGTCGTGGGCCTCGTCGAACCGCGACCGCGAGCGGGTCGGGCTGATCGAGTGCGCGAAGTACTCCCACCCGATGCCGCGCACGAACCCGGAGACCAGGCGGCCGTCGGTCAGGTGGTCGAGCATCGCGATCTCCTCCGCGACGCGCAGCGGGTTGCCGCGGATCGGGATCGCGTTGCCGAGCACCATGATCTTCGCGCGGCTCGTGCGGCGGGCGAGTGCCGCGGCCATGATGTTCGGCGACGGCATGATCCCGTAGGCCGTCTGGTGGTGCTCGTTGACGGCGATGCCGTCGAAGCCGACCGACTCGGCGTACTCCAGCTCGTCCAGATAGCGGTGGTAGAGCCCGTGGCCGATCTTCGGGTCGAAGTTCCCGTTCGGGAAGTCGAGCGACATCGTCTCGTGGTGCTCCTCCCAGTCCTCTGGGAGGTACGGGTAGGGCGCCAGGTGGAAGAAGTTGAACTTCACGAGCGTGCCTCCTCGGCGGCCAGGAACGACGTGACGGCGTCGACGACGCCATCGGGGCGCTCGACGTGCATGGCGTGGCCGACGTCGTCGACCACCTCGAGGCGCGCGCCCTCGATGCACTCGGCGTAGCGCTCGGCGTGGGCCCGGGGCAACACGCGGTCCTCGGCCGCGGCGAGGACGAGCGTCCGCGCCCGGACGCGCCGCAGCCGGCCCTCGAGCTTGGGGTTGGAGAGGAACGGCTTCCAGGCGTAGCGCGCGATCGCGGCCATGTCGCGGTAGGCCTGCACGAACGCGTCGATGTCCCCCTCCGCCGCCACAGGCGCCCGCGTGGGGTCGTGGTAGAGCGCGGCGAGGCGCTGCGGGTGGTGCATGAGGAAGATGTCGGTGACCGGATCGTCCGGCAGCCGCAGCCCGAGCGGCGCCATGAGGACGAGCTGGTCGACGCGCGCCGGGGCGAAGACGGCCAGCTCGGCCGCCAGCCAGGCGCCGAAGGACACGCCGACCACCGTCGCGGACGCGAGGTCGAGCTCGTCGAGCAGGTCGTCGTAGTGGTAGACGAGGTCGTCGACGGCCTGGAAGCGGTCGAAGTCGTCCGAGCGGCCCATGCCGGGGTGGTCGGGGGCGATCACGTCGAAGCGCCCGCTCAGCCCCTCGTGCAGCCCCGTCCACGTGCTCGCGGCGTCCCCGCCGTGCAGGAGCAGCAGCGGCGGGCCATCGCCACCGCGCAGCATGTGGATCTCTCCGCCCGCCATCGCAAGTCGCCTCTCGGCGACACCCGCGCGGGCCGTCGTCTCGGTCATCGCTTCTCGTCCTCTCCTCGGCCTGCGGCGGCGCGAACCGTACCAGTACGAGGGACGTCTTCCGCAGAGCGCGACGCTATGTCAGCGTCACCTCCACCGAGCCGACGCCGCCCAGCTCGAACACGAGGTGCTGGCCGGCCTCCACCTGCGGCGGAGGGGCGATCGTCGAGCCCGTGATGAGGAACTCGCCGGCGGCGAGGCGCTGGCCGAACGCACCGAGGTAGTCGGCCGCGTGGCGGACGAGTCCGAGGATGTCGCCTCCGACGGCGCCCTCAGGGTCGTCCTCCGCCGCGAAGGCGTCCCCGTTCGCGGTGACGGTCGTCGACAGGCCCGAGAAGTCGCCGCCCGCGCGTGACGCGTCGCGTGCGCCGAGGATGACCGCTCGGTGTGCGAAGCCGCCCTCGAGGACGGCGCCGGGGTCCGACGGCGGCGACGGCAGGTCGACCATCTCGATCGCGGGCGCGATGGCGGTGATCGCCGCGGCTGCGGCCTCGCGGTCCCCGCCCGGCGCCACGTCGGTCCCGACGAACACCGCGACCTCGGGCTCGAAGACCGGTCGCGCCCAGCCGTCCACGCTCAGCGACGCGCCAGAAGCAAGCAGCGTCGTCTCCTGCAACTCGGCGACCAGCGCGCCCGTCGTGCCGAGGCGCTCCATGATCGCCGGCAGGCCGAGTCCCATCTTCCACCCGATGCGCCTGCCGCCCTTGTCGCGCTGGGCCTGCAGGTGCACGCCCATGCCGCGCACGACGCGCTCGTCCTCCCACACCGCTGCTGCCATGTCGAATTGCTCCTCCTGAAGTCGTGGCCGCGGGTCTATCCTCCCGCCCGTGCGCTTCGCCCTGATGATCGAGGGTCAGGAGGATGTCACCTGGGCCGACTGGGTCGCCCTCGCCGACGCCTGCGAGGTCCTCGGCATCGAGGCCCTCTTCCGATCCGACCACTACCTCTCCGTCGCCGGTGACACGCAGCGCGGGTCGCTGGACGCGTGGGGGACCATCAACGCCCTGGCGGCGATGACCACGAAGCTGCGGCTCGGCGCGCTGGTGTCGCCCGCGACGTTCCGCCACCCCAGCGTGTTCGCCAAGCTCGCGGCGACGGCGGACCACGTCTCCGACGGCCGCATCGAGGTCGGGCTCGGCGCCGGGTGGATGGAGGCCGAGCACCGCGCCTACGGCTTCCCGTTCCCGGCGCTGCGCGAGCGCATGGACGCCTACGCCGAGCAGCTGGAGATCGTCCACCGGTCCTTCGGGCCGGGACCCTTCTCGTTCCACGGCAAGCACTACACGGTCGAGGACCTCGACGCGCTCCCCAAGCCCATCCAGCAGCCGCACCCGCCGCTCATCGTGGGCGGCAGCGCGGCCTCGCGGGGCGCACACCTCGGCGCGAAGTGGGCGGACGAGTACAACTTCGCCTTCACGTCGCCGGAGCAGGCGGCGGAGAAGCGCCACGCGATCCACGAGGCCTGCCGCGACCTCGGCCGCGACCCCGCGACGATCACCGTGTCGCTCATGACCGGGTGCGTGCTCGGGGCGGACCGCGACGAGGTCGCCCGGCGCGCGGGCGAGATCGGCGCGCTGCAGGGCAAGCGCGTCGACGATCCGCACGCCTACGCCGCCGAGCTGGCCGGCAACTGGATCGTCGGGACGCCCGACGAGGCCGTCGCGCGGCTGCGGGAGTACGAGGCCGCCGGCATCGAGCGCGTCTTCCTCCAGCATCTCCTGCACCGCGATCTCGATGCGATCGAGCTCCTGGCGCGCGAGGTCATCCCCGCACTGCAGGGCTGACGATGGCGCTCCCACCGGGCCCGCGGATCCCGGAGGCGCTGCAGACCATCGAGTGGATGGCGCGGCCGACGGCGTTCCTGCGCCGCTGCAGGGAGCACTACGGCGACGTCTTCACGATCCGCGTGTCGACGACGGGCGCGCCGATGGTGCTCACGTCGGACACCGACCTCATCCGGCGGCTGTTCACCGAGTACGCGGACGTCGCCCGGGGCGGCTCGAGCACGGCGCTGGAGCCGTTCGTCGGTTCCCGGTCGATCCTGTTGCTCGACGGTCCCGAGCACCTGCGCCAGCGCCGGCTCATCCTGCCGCCGCTGCACGGCGAGACGCTGCGCGCGCAGGCGCCGCTCGTCGCCGAGCTGGCAGAGCGCGAGCTCGCGTCGTGGCCGCGCGGCGAGCCCGTCGCGACGCTCCCGCGCATGCGCGCGCTCACCCTGGAGGTCGTGCTGCGGCTCGTGTTCGGCGCGCGCGACCGCGCCGAGGTCGAGCCGCTCCGGGCCGCAATCGAGCGGCCGCTGCGGATCACGTCGTCGCTGCCGCGCCTCATCGGGCTTGCGCGCGGGATGAAGCGGCCGTGGGCGATGTTCGACCGCGCTGTCGCGGTGCTCGACGCCGAGGTGGCCAAGGCGATCGCGCGACGGCGCGCCGATCCCCACGAGGGCTCCGTGCTGGACCTGCTGCTGGCCGCCCGCGACGAGGACGGACAGCCGCTGACGGACGCCGAGCTGCGCGACCAGCTCGTGACGCTGCTGGCCGCGGGCCACGAGACGACGGCGAGCGGGCTCGCCTGGGCGTTCGAACGGCTCAGTCGCCACCGCGAGGCGCTCCACCGGATCCGCGAGGGCGACGACGCCTACCTCGACGCGACCGTGCGCGAGGTGCTGCGGGTCAGGCCGGTGCTCGTCCTCACGCCCCGCCGGCTGAACGCGCCGCTGACCTTCGGCGGCCACGACCTGCCTGCCGGCGCCTTCGTGTCCGCCTGCTCCTACCTCGTCCACCGCCGGCCTGACCTCTACCCCGATCCGCTCGCCTTCCGGCCTGAGCGCTGGCTGGAGGGACGCGAGCTGCCGCCCTACGCGTTCATCCCGTTCGGCGGGGGCGGGCGGCGCTGCCCGGGCGCGGCGTTCGCGTCGATGGAGATGGCGGAGGTCCTGCGCGTCGCCGCCCGCCACGACGTGCTGCCGGTGCATCCGCGCCCGGAGCGCGCGCGCCGCCGCTCGGTGGCGGTGGCGCCCGCCGCCGGCGGTCAGGTCCTCCTCGCGTCATGACGACCCTGCTCTCGGTGCCCAACGTGTCCGAGGGGCGCGACGGCGTCGCGCTCGCAGCGGTCGGCGCGGCGTTCACGGTTGCGGGGGCGCGGCTGCTCGACGTCCACGCCGACGTCGACCACCACCGCTCGGTGTTCACGCTGGCGGGAGAGCCGGGCGGGCTGGCGACCGCGCTGGCGGCGGGCACCGAGGAGGCCCTGCGGCGCATCGACCTGTCGCTGGAGCGCGGGATTCACCCGCACGTCGGCGCCGTCGACGTCGTGCCGTTCGTCTACCGCACCGCCGCCGACCGCGGAGCTGCGTGCGCGGAGGCGCTCGTCGCGGGTGAGGAGATCGGGCGCCTCGGGGTGCCGGTCCTGCTGTACGGCGCGCTGGCCGGCGGTCGCACGCGCGCCGAGCTGCGGCGCGGTGGGCCGGCCGCACTGGCCGAGCGGCTGGCGTCAGGCGAGACCACCCCGGACTTCGGCCCCGCGCGGATGGATCCACGCAAGGGCGCGACGCTCGTCGCCGCGCGGCCGCCGCTCATCGCGTTCAACCTGGAGCTCGACGCGCCGCTGGAGGTGGCGCGCGCGGCCGCGCGCGCCGTGCGCGAGGGCGGCTCCGACGGTCTGCCGGGGGTGCGCGCGCTGGGCCTGGAGCTGGAGACCGGCGGTCTCGTCCAGGTCTCGGTGAACGTCGAGGACCACGAGGCCGTCCCGCTCGCGATGCTGCTCGAGGCGGTTCGCCGACATGCGTCGGTGGTGGCCGGCGAGGTGGTGGGGCTCCCGCCGCGCGCCGCGTTCGACGGCTGGCCGGACGACGTGCCGGTGCACAACCGCCGGACGCTGGAGGAGGCGCTCGGGGAGGCCAGACCGTGAGCGACTACCTCGTGTTCTTCGTGGCCGACCCGGTGGACGACGACCTCGCCACCGCGGTCCGCAAGCGCGTGCGCGCGACGGCCGGCGCGGGCTGGTTCGACGACTCCGCGAGGCCCGCGGAGCGCACCGCGGGCGGCTACGTCCGCGTCGACGCGCCCGAGGACGAGATGGGCCGGGCGCTGCTGCAGGCGGCATCGGACGTCTCCGCGCTCCACGGCGTGGTCGTCGAGGTCCAGTGGCGTGAGGAGGTCATCGGCCACATCGAGGCCGGCATCTGGCGCTAGATCCGGCTCATCTCCGCTTCCAGCGTGTCGAGCGCCTGCGCGTCGCGTGGGGTGTCGACGCGGGCGCGGGCCCCCTCGACGATCGTCGCGAAGGCGGAGCGCACGTCGGTCACGCGCTCGGGCCGACCCCCGGCTGCAGCGCGATCGGCGCAGGCGATCAGCGCGTCGAGCAGCACGCCGGTGACCCACGGATCCCCGGCCGCGTAGTGGGAGATCTGCAGCATCGGCTCGAGGTACTCGTCGAAGGTCCGTTGCCGGGCGACCACCGTCAGGCCGTGCTCCGGGACACGTCGCATGGCCGCGGGGAACGGGCGATCCGCGATCCGGCACAACACGGAGCGTAGGTAGCCGATGCACGTGACTGCGGTCGCCGGGTCGTTGATCCCGGGGGAGACCGCCTTGAGGGCGATGTCCGCGAGCTGACGCAGCCCGAAGTCGAGATCCTGGTCGAGGTCGCGCTCGCTGGCGATGGACAGAGCGGTGCGCACGTCCTGCTCCATCTCGTCGCCGGCGTCGGCGGGCCAGATCTGCGCGATCGGCATCTCGAGGCTCACGAAGTCACCGGGACAGACGAGGATCGCGACGCGCTCCACCCGTCCAGCGACGCGCTCTCCCAGGTCCTGCAGCGCCAGTCGCTGGACATAGCCCGGTCTTGCCGCGTGGACCTCGGCGGGCGGCGTGGCGCGCCAGCGTTCGATCACCCGTCCGGCGTCCTCGTCGGGCACCGGCTCCCCACCCGAGGGGAACAGGACGTCGGCGCGTGCGAGCGTCGACCGCCCGATCCGCGAGGTGACGTAGGACACCTGCACGAGCCGTGACACGTGCTGCAGAAAGGCGATGAGCAGGACGCCCGCGCCGATGCCGAACAGCGACGCGAGCGTCACGCTGATGCGCGGCACGAAGCCTCCCTCGCCGTACGCCCCGACCGCGCGCAGGACGAGGATCGAGTACACGAAGGTCCCGACGTACGTGCCGATCGTGATCTGGGTCATGCGGTCGGCGAAGAACGTGCGCAGCAGCCGCGGGCTGAACTGGCTCGACGCGAGCTGCAGGACGACCATCGTGATCGAGAAGGTGAGCCCGGCGACGGTGATGAGCGACCCGGCGATCACCGACAGGACCGTCCGCGCGGCCGGACCGTCGCCCTGGAACACGGCGTCGAACCCCGAGACGTCGACGCGGTGGTCGAGCTCGACGAGCACGATGCCCAGCGCGGCGAACAGCGCGACGATCAGGCCGGGGACGAAGCCCAGGCTGTGCGACAGCTCCAGCCAGCGGCTCTTGGCGCGGTCGGTCACGGGCTCAGATCCCGCGCTTCTGCAGCCACATCTCCAGCAGCGCCACCTGCCAGAGCTTGGAGCCCTCCAGCGTCGTCTCGTGGGCGTGCGGCTCCGCGAGCAGGGTGTCGACGTAGGACTGCCGGAACAACCCTCGCTCGCGCGCGCGGGCGCCGCCCATGACGTCGCGGACGAGCTCGAGCGCCTCGCCCTGCAGCGACGACAGCTGGGGGACGGGGAAGTAGCCCTTCGGCCGGTCGATGACGGCGGCGGGCAGCACCCGGCGCGACGCGTCCTTGAGCACGCCCTTGCCGCCGTGCGCGAGCTTCAGCGCGGGCGGGCACGCGGCCGCCAGCTCGACGAACTCGTGGTCGAGGAACGGCACGCGGGCCTCCAGGCCCCAGGCCATGGTCATGTTGTCGACGCGTTTGACCGGGTCGTCGACGAGCATCACCTCGGTGTCCAGGCGCAGCGCGCGGTCGACCGGCTCGTCGGCCTGCGTGCGGCCGAAGTGGTCCTCGGCGAACGCGCGGCTCACGTCCTGCTCCAGCAGGTGCTCGGGCTCGAGCATCTCGCCGAACTCCGCGTGCGGGCGGTCGAAGAACGCCTCCCGGTAGGCGTCCGCACCCGTCCCGCCGCCGGCGTGCTCGGCGACTGCCTGGTACCAGGAGTAGCCGGCGAGCACCTCGTCGGCGCCCTGCCCGGACTGGACGACCTTGCACGAGCGCGACACCTGCTCGGAGAGCAGGTAGAACGCGACGCAGTCGTGGGACACCATCGGCTCGCTCATCGCAGCGATCGCGCCGTCGAGCGCCGGGACCATCCGCGCGGTGGCGATCGGGATCTTGTGGTGCTCGGTGGCGAACTCCTTCGCGATGAGGTCGGAGTAGCGGAACTCGTCGCCCTCGCGGCCGCCGCCGGACTCGAAGCCGATCGAGAACGTCTCCAGGCCCCGCTGGCCCGCCTCGGCGAGCAGGGCGACGATCAGGCTCGAGTCCAGGCCGCCGGAGAGCAGGACGCCGACGGGGACGTCGGCCACCATCCGGCGGTCGACCGCCGTGCGCAGCGCGTCCAGCAGCGCGTCCTGCCAGTCGTGCTCGTCCCAGGTCGCCTGCTCGGGCAGCCGGCTGTGCGGCGCCGACCAGTAGCGCTGCTCGCGTGCGCCGCCCGTCGGGCTCGACGACGAGCAGCGTCGCGGGCGGCAGCTTGCGGACGCCCTTGAGCATCGTGTGCGGCGGCGGGACGACGCCGTGCCAGGAGAGGTAGTGGTGCAGCGCGACGGGGTCGATCGAGGTGTCGATGCCGCCGCCCGCCAGCAGCCCGGGCAGCGTCGAGCCGAACCGCAGCGCGCCGGCGACCTCGGCCAGGTACAGCGGCTTGATGCCGAGGCGGTCGCGCGCGAGCAGCACCCGGCCGCTCTCGCGCTCGACGAGCGCGAAGGAGAACATCCCCATGAACCGCTCGACGCAGCGGTCGCCCCAGGCCGCGTGCGCCTTGGTGATGACCTCGGTGTCGCTCGTCGAGAAGAACCGGAAGCCCTCGCGCTCGAGCTCGGCACGCAGCTCCTCGTGGTTGTAGATGCACCCGTTGAACGCGACGGTGCGCCCGACGTGCGGATCCACGAGCGGCTGGGAGCCCCTGCTCGGACAGGTCGATGATCTTCAGCCGCCGGTGCGCGAGCGGCGACCGGGCCCGATCGACCACGAGCCCGCGCCGTCGGGGCCGCGGGGCGCCATCGTGGCGGCCATCGCCTCGACGGCCGCGACGTCGGCACGGTCGCCCGGCCGGTGCTCTCCGGCGAATCCGCACATCCGCCGCAGCTACCCGCGATCGCGCTGTCTGTCGCGTAGGCTTGAAGGCACCATGGCCCAGACCAGGAAGCGACGGCGATCCAAGCACCGCGGCAACGCCGCCGGCATCATCGAGGCGCGTGGTCGCACTGGGCGCAAGCTTACGGCCGACGAGCGCAAGCCCACGGCGAAGGAGGCACGCGCGCAGCGCTGGGAGAAGCCGCCGACGTGGCGCAGCGCGATCAACCGCGCCGTGTTCGCCACCGTCCTCTTCGGCGTGCTCGTCGTCGTGATCATGGGGCGCACGATCGCGCAGGCCGCCGTGATCGCCGCTGCCATGCTCATCCTGTACGTCCCGCTGGGCTACTACATGGACATGGCGATCTACAAGCGTCGCCAGCGGCGGACGCAGAGCACGTAGCGCGTGCTGGACGTCCGCATGCTCACCGTCGGCGCCGCTGCAGGAGAACTGCTACCTCGTGCGCGCCTCCGCCGACGCGAGCACCGCGGTCATGGTCGACCCGGGCGAGGAGGCCGAGCGCCTCATCGCGGCCGTGGAGGGCTCGGGCGTCGACGCTCGAGGCGATCCTGCTGACCCACTGCCACTTCGACCACATCGGCGCGGTGGCGCCGGTCGCCAGGGCCACGGGCGCGAAGGTGTGGTGCCCGGAGATCGAGACCGACCTCCTCACCGACCTCATGACGTACATGCCGTACCCGGAGTTCGGCCCCTACGAGTCCTACGAGCCGGAGCACACGGTCGAGCGGGGGCGAGGTGCTCGAGCTCGCCGGCATGGAGATCGACGTCCTGTTCACGCCCGGCCACAGCCCCGGCCACGTGACCTACGCCCCGCGCGACCGCCAACGCGATCTTCTCCGGCGACGTGCTGTTCCAGAGCTCGATCGGGCGGACCGACCTGCCCGGCGGCGACCACGCGGAGCTGCTGCGCACGATCGCTGGCCTCATCGACCGCTTCGACGACGAGACCCGCGTGCTGCCGGGGCACATGGGCGTCACGACGCTCGGCGCCGAGCGCCGGACGAACCCGTTCCTCGCCGAGCTCGCTCGCGGCTAGTCGCATGGCGGGCAAGATCCAGGCCCCGCGAGGGACCTTCGACGTGCTGCCCGAGGAGGCGCGCGGGCGCGCGGCGCTGGAGGAGACCGCCCGCGGTCGATCCTCGAGCCGGCGGGCTACGGGCGCGTCGAGACGCCCGCCTTCGAGGGGACCGAGCTGTTCGCGCGCGGCGTCGGCGAGTCCACCGACATCGTCCAGAAGGAGATGTACACCTTCGAGGACGGCGGCGGCCGATCGCTGACGCTGCGGCCCGAGGGCACCGCGCCGATCTGCCGGGCCTACGTCGAGCACGGCATGCACAAGCTCCCGCAGCCGGCGAAGCTCTGGTACCTCTCGTCCTTCTTCCGCTACGAGCGCGCGCAGGCGGGGCGCTACCGGCAGTTCTGGCAGATCGGGGCGGAGGCGATCGGCTCCGACGACCCGGCCGTGGACGCCGAGCTCATCACGCTGCTCGCGACGCTGCTGGACGCAGTCGAGGTGTCCGGCGTGCGCCTGCGGCTGGCGAGCCTCGGCTCCCCGCAGGGCCGTGCCGCGTACCGCGAGCAGCTGCAGGCCTACCTGCGCGCGCACGCCGACCAGCTCTCCGACGAGGTCCGCGGTCGCATCGACCTCAACCCGCTGCGTGCGTTCGACGCCGACCACCCCGGCACGCGGGCGGTCATGGAGCGCGCGCCGCGCCTGCTCGACAGCCTCGTCCGGCGACGACGCCGAGCACTTCGCCGAGGTCCGCGCGATGCTCGACGCGGCGGGCGTGGACTACGAGATCGACCCGTCGCTCGTCCGCGGGCTGGACTACTACACGCGCACGGTCTTCGAGTTCACCTCCGACGCGCTGGGCGCCCAGTCCGGCGTCGGCGGCGGGGGACGCTACGACGGCCTCGTCGAGCAGCTCGGCGGCCCGCCGACCCCCGGCTGCGGCTGGGCGGCCGGCGTCGAGCGCATCCGCCTCGCGGCGGCCGCGCCGCCGACCGCGCCGCCGCCCGTCGACCTGTACGTCGCGCTCGCGTCGACCCGACGCGCGCGTGGCCGCCTTCGGCGTGACCGCCGAGGCGCGCCACGCGTCGCTGGCCGCGCACCAGGAGCTCGCCGGGCGCTCGCTGAAGGGCCAGCTCAAGCAGGCCGATCGGCTGCGCGCGCGCTACGTTGCCGTCGTGTCCCCGGACGGCGCGACGACCCTGCGCGACCTCGCCGGCGGCACCGAGGAGGAGCTGAGCGCGGGCGACGTCGTCGTCCGCATCCTCCGCGAACGAGGAATGGGTTAGGACCACCGATGCAGAAGCCGCCACGCCCGAACCCGTACCGCGACGCCTGGGCGGGCGATCTCGACGCCGAGCGCGCCGGGACGACCGCGCGCGTCGCCGGCTGGGTGCACCGCCGCCGCGACCACGGCGGGCTCATCTTCGTCGACCTGCGCGACCGCTCGGGCATCGTCCAGCTCGTCTTCCATCCCGACCAGCCCGAGGCGTTCGCCGCCGCCGAGCGCCTGCGGCCCGAGCACGTCCTCTCCGCGCACGGCGAGGTCGTGCGGCGCGCGCCGGAGAACGTCAACCCGAACATCCCCACCGGGCGAGATCGAGGTGCAGGTCGCCGAGGTCACGCCGCTGGCGGAGGCCGAGACGCCGCCGTTCCCGATCGACGAGGACACGCCCGTCGACGAGATGCTGCGGCTGCGCCACCGGATGCTCGACCTGCGCCGCGAGGGGATGCGCGACGCGCTCGTCCTGCGCGACGCCGTCATCCGCACGATGCGCGAGACGCTCGCCGCCGAGGACTTCCTGGAGATCGAGACGCCGATCCTCACGCGCTCGACGCCGGAGGGCGCGCGCGACTTCCTCGTCCCCAACCGCCGCGAGCCGGGCACGTGGTACGCGCTGCCGCAGTCGCCGCAGCTCTTCAAGCAGCTGCTGATGATGAGCGGCTACGAGCGCTACTACCAGATCGCCCGCTGCTTCCGCGACGAGGACACGCGCGCCGATCGCCAGGCGGAGTTCACGCAGCTCGACGTCGAGATGGGCTTCGTCGAGGAGGACGACGTCCTCGACGTCATGGAGCGCCTCATGGCCAAGGTGTTCGCGCTCGGCCGGCATCGACGTGCCCGCGCCGCACCGTGGCCGCGCGTGCCCTACGACGAGGCGATGCTGCGCTGGGGCTCGGACCGCCCGGACCGGCGCTTCGGCCTGGAGATCGTCGACGTCGGCGACGCGCTGCGCGGATCGGACTTCAAGGTCTTCGAGTCCGTGCTCGCGCGGCGGCGGCGTGGTCCGCGCGATCAACGCCGGCGCGCCAGTCGCTGTCGCGCTCGGAGCTCGACGGGCTCAACGAGGTCGTCCAGCGCCACGGCGGCAAGGCGGTCGCGTGGGCGACGGTCGAGGAGTCCGGCGCCTGGCGCTCGCCGATCGCGAAGTTCCTCGGGCCCGAGCGCACGGCGGCGGCAGGCGAGCTGCTCGACGCGTCGCTCGGCGACCTGCTGCTCTTCGTCGCCGACGAGCGCGACGTCGCCGCGACCGCGCTCGGCGGCCTGCGGCTCGAGCTCGGCCGGCGCTTCGGCCTCATCCCGAGGACGTCCACGACGTGCACTGGATCGTCGACTTCCCGATGTTCGAGCGCGCGGAGGAGGGGTGGACGGCGATGCACCACCCGTTCACCGCGCCCAGCGGCTCCTTCGACGACCCCGGCGGCATGCGCTCGCGCGGCTACGACCTCGTCGTCGACGGCTCCGAGCTCGGCGGCGGCTCGATCCGCATCCACGACCCCGAGGTGCAGCGCAAGGTCTTCGCGATCATCGGGATGGACGAGGACGAGGCCCAGCGCGGTTCGGGTTCCTGCTCGACGCGCTGCGCTACGGCGCGCCGCCGCACGGCGGCATCGCGTTCGGCATCGACCGGATCGTCGCGCTCATGGCCGGCCGCGACTCCATCCGCGACGTCATCGCCTTCCCGAAGACCGCCAGCGGCCAGGACCCGCTGACCGGCGCGCCCGCCGAGATCGACGAGCGCCAGCTGCGCGAGCTCGGTCTGCGGCTGCGGTAGCTACTCGGCCCAGCGGGTCGCCCACGCCATCAGCCGCCCCGCGAGCGCGAAGGAGATCGCGGCGAGGATCAGCGTGATGAAGGCGACGAGGCCGAGCAGGTTCGTGCGCCCGAAGTACTCGGCGTTCTGGACGATGTGCCCCAGCCCGTACTCCTGGCCGAGGTACTCGGAGGCGATCGCGGCGCTCCACCCGAAGCCGACGGCGAGCATGACCCCCGGCCGGATCTGAGGCAGGGCGGCCGGCAACACGACGGTCAGGTAGGTGCGCAGGCCACTCGCGCCGAGGCTCCGCGCGTACTGCGAGTAGTAGCCGGGCACGTTGCCGATCGCGTTCAGCGCGATCGGGAACACGAGCGCGAACGACGTGAAGGCGACGAACAGGATCGCTCCCTGCTCGGTGTCGCCGAACCAGAGCGAGAACAGCGGAACCATCGCCAGCAGCGGCAGCATGCGCGCGAGGTGGCCCGGCACGGTGAAGAGGTCGCGGACGAGGTGTCGCCAGCTCACGGCGACCGCCAGCAGCAGGCCGACGCCGATGCCGAGGACCAGGCCCGCGATCAGGCGGATCGCGGTGACGCCGATGTTGTAGGCGAGCCCCAGCAGCACGCCCTGCCAGGTGACCGCGCCGCCGGCCTTCGTGGCCTCCACGCCCAACCCACCGCGCCAGTAGTCCGCGAACCGGCGGACCGAGCCCCCGATGTCCCACAGCGTGGGCACCATCGCGTCGCCCGACTTGTTGGTCCCGGCCAGCGCGGACGCGACGTGCCAGAGCACGATCAGGCCGATGACGGAGGCGATCACGACCTTGGGTCGCAGGTCGCCCGCCGAGGCACGTGCCCGATGCGGCGCGCGGGCGGCGGGAAGCGCGCTCACGCCGACCGCGCCCCGAGCTCGAGATGCTCGAGCACGCGCTGGCGCAGCGCCGAGGACTCCTCGCCGGCGAGATCGGCGACCGACCGCGGCCGCGGCGTCGTGAGCTCCTCCTCGAGGGCGATCCGCCCGTGCACGACCACGAGGATGCGGTCCCCCAGCGCGAGCGCCTCGTCGACGTCATGGGTGATGAAGAACGACCGTCGGCGCGAGCGCTCCCACAGCTCCAGCAGCACCTCTGCAGCGTGGCGCGACGCACGTAGTCCAGGCCGACGAACGGCTCGTCCATGAGCAGGACCTCGGGCTCGTTGGCGAACACCGCGGCGATCGCGGCGCGTCGGCGCATCCCGCCCGAGAGCTGCTTGGGCCAGGCGCGGCTGTAGTCCTCCATGCCGATGATGCTCAGGTAGCGGGCGACGATCTCGTCGCGTTCCTCCTTCGGGACGCCGCGCGCCCGCAGGCCGAACGCCGATGTTGTCGGCGACGCGCCGCCAGAGGAAGAGCGTGTCGCGCTGGAACACGACGCCGCGATCCGCGCCGGGGCCCGTGACGGCGGCGCCGCCGCTGCAGGACCTCGCCGTCCGTCGGCTCCAGGAACCCGGCGATCATGTTCAGCATCGTCGACTTCCCGTGGCCCGAGGGCCCGAGCACGCAGACGAGCTGCCCGCGCGGCACCGTCAGGTCGACGTTGTCGACCGCCGTGACCTCCTCGCCGGACTCCAGGCGGAAGCTGCGCGTCACGCCGCGCAGCTCGATCGCCGCCGTCGGGGCCTGCACCTCGGCGACTACTCCTGCCATCTGACCACCCACGCTCCGATCAGGCGGATCGCCGCATCGACGAGCACCGCCGCGATGCCGAGCGCGATGACCGCCGCCATGATGTCCGCCGTCGCCGACAGACCCTGCATCGACTGGATGAGCTTCCCGGTCCCGTTGTTGCCGCCCAGCAGCTCGGCCACCGTCTCGAAGCTCCAGCCCGCCGCGACCGCCACGCGCACGGCGCCGAGGGCCGAGGGCACCACAGCGGGCAGCACGACCCGTCGCAGCACCATGCCCGGCCCTGCGCCCAGCGACTCGGCGTACTGCGTGTAGCGGGCGCCCACGTCGAGCGTGGCCCGCTGCGTCACCGCCGTGACGGTGACGAGCGCGAAGACGATGACGAGGCCGGCCTGCACGATGCGCGCGGTGCCGAACCAGATGGTCAGGAACGGCGCGAGCACCAGCACGGGGATCGTCCCGAGGACGAACAGCGCCGGCTCGACCAGCTCACGGGCCAGCCGCGCGCGTCCGAGCACCGCCCCGAGGAGGAAGCCCAGCGCCGAGCCGATGCCTGCGCCGATGACGACGTTGACGGCGGTGTACGTCACCGCCTGGCGGATGCCGCCCTCCTGGAAGGCGATGAACTGCAGCGCCGGGATGTTGTTCCAGTCCGCCCGCAGCGTCTCGAACACGACCTTCGGCGACGGGACCCGCACGGGGTCCGTCCCCAGGGAGATCAGCCACCAGATGGCGACGACGAGCCCCACCCCCGCGAGTGCGAGGCCCGCCGTCGCCAGTCCGCGGCGGACGATCGCCAACGGATGGGCGCGCCTGCCGGCCGCCGCGCGTCCACGGGCGCTGCGCATCCCGGTGAGCGAGCGCGCCGACGACACCTACGAGGCCGTCGCTGTCTTGAGCTTGCGGTACGCGTCGAGGTAGTTGCGCGCGTCGTACTGCGCGGCGGCTTCGTCGGCCAGCGTCTTGGCGTCGCCGCTGAGGTCCGCTGCGTCGCCCTTCATGTCGTCGTAGGCCTTGCGCAGCGCGACGAGCTGCTCGTAGACGGCCTTGCCCGAGATCGCGTCGTCGGCGGTGTACTCCTCGTCCTTCGGGAGGATGCCGCCCTTCTGGGCGCTGGCGATCTGCGCGTTGTAGATCGTCTGGTACGACGTCGGCGCCTTCACGTCGGTCCAGTACTGCGTCTGGTCGTCGAACGAGATCAGCGGGTCGTTGTTCGCGTAGATCGACTGCAGATCCTGGACGGTCGACTTCGTGCCG
Source organism: uncultured Solirubrobacterales bacterium (assembly GCA_963837655.1). Taxonomy (GTDB): domain Bacteria; phylum Actinomycetota; class Thermoleophilia; order Solirubrobacterales; family Solirubrobacteraceae; genus CAVVSD01. Next base: position 256,925 of record CAWIOK010000001.1, on the reverse strand, counting down.
CTGACGCTCTCCAGGTAGGGAAGCTGGTCGGGCAGGTAGGTCTTGGGGTCCTTGTGGATCGCGTCGATCGTGCGGAACATGACCGAGAGGAACCGCAGGCAGGTCTCGCGGTTGGCCGCGAAGTACTCGTCCGAGCACGCCGGGCCCTCGTGGCCGACCGCGGCGACGCTGCGCGGGTCGCCCGCGGGCAGGCCCTTGAGCAGGTCGTCGACGGAGACCAGCGGCTTCCAGCCCTCGTTGAGCAGCTCGATGTTCTGCGCCGCGCCCTCGGGGCTCGTGTACTGGACCTTGCCGCCCTTGGCGAGCTGGAGGATCTTCGCGTCGTTGGTGGCGGTGACCTTGACGTCGCCGAAGTCCAGGCCGGCGAGCGTGAACGCCTGCTCGAGGAAGTCACGGTGCTGACCGGTGTTGCTGAAGGCGACCGGCTTGCCCTTGATCGGCACCATCGCCTGCTTGATGGCGTCGTCGAAGCTCATGCCGCCCGCGACCAGCTCGGAGACGGTCTTCGCGCCGGCCTCCGGAGAGACGAGGATGTACGTGCCGACGTACGTGTCGCTGAAGCCGAACATCTTCAGTTGGGGCGCCTTGCCCATCGTCGCGATCTTGCCCGGGCCGTAGAACGTGGCGATGTCGGCCTCGCCGGTGACGAGCTTGCTCACGACGTTGTCCGGGGTGACCTGCAGACCGGTGGGTGCCGGCTGGATGTCGATGCCGACGTCCTTGAACCAGCCCTGCCGCATGGCGATGACGTAGAAGCTCGCGTCCGCGAACGGCGCCATGCCGAACTTCACCGTCTTGGCCGGGATGTCGCCGCCGGGGGAGACGTTGAGCGCGTCGCCCGCAGCAGCCGACGTCGTGCCGCCGCCCGCGGACCCGGACGTGCTGCCGTCGTCGCCGCCACACGCCGCGAGCCAGCCTCCCAGCGTCAGCGTGGCGGTCCCCATGCCAGCGAATTTGAGGAGGGCACGCCGTGAGTGCGGCGTCTCGAGCATGTCTGGGTTCACGGGACCAGGTCCTTGTTTCTTGGGCGAGGTGCCCCTGGTCCGCAGCGTTCGGTCCAGGGGGATGCCATGATCGATTCGCGTCACACCGGCCACCAGCGCCCTGCGGGCCGAGCCCGTCTCACATGCCTTCGCCCGAGTGTCCAGTCCCGGTGGCGGATTTCCGCGTGGAGGAAATGCGCGTCGCTGAGCGGCTCACCGTTCCGCGAGGCGGAAAAGCGTGCGCGGAAATGGACCTCCCGTCGCCCTGTCCAGACCCGCGCTGGACACCGCGGCGATGGTTGCGCACGACGTCCCCGCGCACCATGGGGACCGCATGGTGGACCTCCTCCTCCGCGACGTCCGGCGCATCGGTGACGACGCCCACGTCGATCTCGCGATCGGCGACGGGCAGATCGTCGCCGTCGGCCCGCGCCTCGGCCTGGAGGCCAGGCAGGTGCTCGACGGCGAGGGCAGCCTGGTGCTCCCTGGCTTCGTCAACGCGCACCAGCACCTCGACAAGACACTGATCGGCGATGCGCTGCGCCCGCGGCACTGGCCGGGCTGGCGCGGGATGCGCGACGTCAACCGCCGACACCGTGAGACCTACGAGGTGCCTGCCGTCCTCGAGCGTGCCGAGCGGGTCGTGGAGATGGCGCTGGCCAACGGCACGACGCGCATGCGGGCGTTCGCCGACGTGGAGCACGTCGCCGGACTGACCGGGGTCCGCGCGCTCGTCGCGCTTCGCGAGCGGTACGTGGGCGAGGTCGAGATCCAGGTCGCGGCGTTCCCGCAGGAGCTGCTGTACGCGGGCGCGGACGGCGAGCATCTGCTCGAGCAGGCGATGGAGGCCGGCGCGGACGTCGTCTCGGGCCTCCCGTCGGGCGAGGGCACGCCGGAGCTCGTCGCGCGCCACCTGGACTTCTGCCTCGACCTCGCCCGCAGGCGCGAGGCCGACGTGCACATGCTGCTGGACGACAGCGACGACCCGTCGCACCGCAGCCTCGAGCTGCTCGCGCTGCGGACGATCGACCTGGGCTGGGAGGGACGCGTGACCGTGTCGCACGCGGGCGCGCTGAGCGCCTACGACCACACGCACGCGGCCACGGTCATCGAGCGCGTGGCGGACGCGGGCATCTCCGTCTGCGTCAACCCGCACATCTCGCTCGTGCTGCAGGGCCGCGAGGATCGCGGGCGCATCCGTCGCGGCACGACGCGCGTGGGGGAGCTCCTCGCCGCAGGAGTCAACGTCCTCGCCGGGCAGGACGACGTCGACGACCCCTACTACCCGCTCGGCAGGGCCGACCAGCTCGAGGTCGCAAGCTGGGTCGCCCACACGTGCCATCTCGCGTGGCCGGACGAGCTGGAGCTCGTCATGCGCGTGGTCGGCGTCAACGCCGCCCGGGCGATGCGCATCGACGCCGGCTACGGCGTCGCGATCGGCGACCGCGCCGACCTCGTCGTCGTCGGCGCCCCGGACGTCCGTGCCGCGGTCGCCGAGCAGCCGCCGCGGCGCTTCGTCATCAGCCACGGGCGGCTCGTCACGGAGCGTCGCGTCCTCCAGACTCGTCACCACTCGTGAGCGCAGACCTCGAGATCACCGGCGCGCTGATCGTCACCGCGGAGGGGCAGCGCCACGGCACCCTCGTCGTGCGCGACGGCCGCATCGCCGGGGTCGCCGACGCGCCGTCCGGGCGCGCGCGTCGGACGATCGACGCCACGGGGCTCGTCGCCCTGCCGGGGATGGTCGACGCGCACGTGCACTTCATGGAGCCGGGGCCGACCGAGCGTGAGGACTTCGCGCACGGCTCGGGCGCCGCGAGCGCCGCCGGCGTCACCTGCGTCGCAGAGCACACGCACGGCTGGCCGGTCACCACCGCCGCCGGGCTGCGCGAGAAGATCGGGTACCTCGCAGGCCGCTCGGTGGTCGACTTCGCGCTCGGCGCGCACGCATCGCCGGACACGCTGGACGCGGCAGGCGAGCTGCGCGACGCCGGCGCGGCGTTCGTGAAGGCGTTCACGTGCACGACGCACGGCATCGAGGGGCTCGACGCGGCGCGGCAGCTCGCGCTGCTGCGCGCCGCCGCGCGCGCCGGCGTCCGGGTGCTCGCGCACTGCGAGGACGAGACGATGACCGCGACGGCCGAACGCGAGCTGCGTGGAGCGATGCGCGAGGACTTCGGGGTCCTGCCGCTCTGGCGCTCGCCGGAGGCGGAGCTCGTCGCTGCTGCGGCGACCACGATGCTCGCCCGCCTCACGGGCGCGCGCGTGACCATCGCCCACGCCAGCCAGCCGGAGGTGGTCGAGCTCGTGGCGCGCGAGCGCGCCGGCGGCGCCCGTCTCGACGTGGAGACCTGCCCGCAGTACCTGCTGCTCGACGAGGACGACGTCGTCCGCCACGGGCCGACCCGCAAGTTCACTCCGCCCGCCCGCCCGGCGCCTGCCGCGCAACGGCTGTGGGAGCTGCTCGAGTCGGGAGCGATCGACCTGCTGTCCAGCGACCACGCGCCGTCCACCCTGGCGCAGAAGCACGAGGGCGACATCTGGGAGTGCCCGTTCGGCCTCCCCGGCGTCGACACGACCTTCCCGCTGATGCTCGACGCCGTCGGCGACGGGCGGCTGTCGCTGTCCCGGCTGGTGGCCGTGTACAGCGCGAACCCCGCGGCGGTGCTCGGCCTGACGGGACGCAAGGGCACGCTGGCGCCCGGCGCCGACGCCGACATCGTGCTCGTCGACCCGGACGGGCGCCGGACGCTCGCCGACGAGCAGGTCGTCTCCAAGGCGGGCTGGACCCCGTACGCGGGCCGCGAGCTGCGCGGCGCGATCGTCATGACGCTGCTGCGCGGGGAGACGGTCGCGGAGCACGGCCGGCCGGTCGCGGGTCCCGGGACGGGGGCCTTCGTCGCCCCGTCCTCCCGCTGACCGGAAAGCCCGCCCGCTGGATGGACACGATGGCGGAGGGGCCCTCTCCGCACGTTGGCCCGCCCGGCGCTACCGCAGGTGAGGGCGCCGCGCGAGCCTGTCGTGACATGGAGCCCGGCACCCTCTTCGCATACGCGGACCGCCTCAGCGCGCGGCCGGGCGAGCGCCTCGACATCCTCGCCAGCTGCTCGGAGCCGCACGTCGCGCTCGACGTCGTGCGCCTCGTCTGCGGCGACGAACACCCGGACGGCCCGGGCGCGCGGTCGCTGGAGGTCGACGTCCCCGGCGCCGGCGTCCATCCCGCCACCCTGCAGCCCGTCGCGAACGGATCCTTCGCGCTCGCAGGACCCATCGACCTCGCCGGCCCGGCGTTCACCGCCGAGATCTGGTGCTGGCCGACGACGCCGGCGCTTGGCCGCCGCCAGACCCTCATGGCCCGCCCGGGGCACTTCGCGATCGTGCTCGACGAGGACGGCGCGCTCGTGCTGGAGCTCGGTGGCGCCCGGGGCCCCGCACTCGCGGGGGGAGTGACGGCCCGGCGGTGGACCCGCGTCACCGCGGCCTACGACGGCGCGGAGGCGACGCTCGCCGTGGACTCCAGCGCGTGGCCGCCCGTGGCGCAGTCCGCGAGCGCCCCGGTCCCCGCGCCGCCGATCGATCCCGCCGCGCCGGTCCTCCTGGCGGCGGGCGCGCTGGATCCGGCGTTCGCGCACCCGGCGGGGCTGGAGCTCTTCAACGGCAAGCTCGAGGCGCCGCGCATCCGCGACGGCGCGGGGCAGACCGTGGGCGCATGGACGCTCGGCGCGGGTGCGGACGTGCAGCTCGTCGGGCTCCCGGACAGCCCGGCGACGGGCCGGCTCTACGACGGGAGCGCCAACCACCCCGACCTCGCGCCGACCCACTACGCAGCGACGCTCTTCCACGACGACGACCTCGACGACTGCCGCTGGCAGACCACCGCGACGCTCGAGCTGCCGGCGGACCTGCCCAGCGGCGTGTACGGCGCGAGGCTGCGCGCGGCCGCGCTCGAGGACGTCGTGCCGTTCTTCGTCCTCCCGCCGCACGGCGTGCCGGGGTCCGACGTCGCGATCCTGTTCCCCACCGTCTCCTACGGCGCCTACGCCAACGAGCGGATGCAGGAGCGGCCGTTCGTCCACGAGCCCGGGGTCATGGGGCGCGCGATCGTCCCGGACCGCGGCGACGACCTCCTGCGCGCGCACCCGGAGCTCGGCTCGTCGCTGTACGACACGCACACCGACGGCAGCGGCGTGGCGTTCTCGAGCTTCCGCAGGCCGGTCCTGAACATGCGGCCCTGGCACCGCAACTGGCAGACGCAGGCGCCGCGGGCCTTCAGCGCTGACCTGTACGTCGTCGACTGGCTCGACCGCCTCGGCGTGCCGGCGGACACGCTGACCGACCACGACCTGCACGACGAGGGCGCGGCGCTGCTGTCGCCCTACCGGGTGCTCATCACCGGCTGCCACCCCGAGTACTGGACGGCGGCCATGCTCGACGCCCTCACTGCGTGGCTGGACGCCGGAGGCCGGCTCATGTACCTCGGCGGCAACGGCTTCTACTGGGTCACGAGCATCGATCCGGCACGCGAGCACGTCGTCGAGATCCGCCGCGGCGTGTGCGGGATCCGCTGCTGGGAGTCGGCGGCGGGCGAGATGCACCACGCGTCCACCGGCGAGCTCGGCGGCCTGTGGCGCAACCGCGGCCGCTCGCCCAACGCGCTCGTCGGCGTCGGCTTCGCCGCGCAGGGCTTCGACAACGCCGCGCCGGGCTACCACCAGCTGCCCGGCGCCCGGGACGCGCGCGCCGCGTTCGCGATGGAGGGAATCGAGCCCGACGAGGTCATCGGCGACTTCGGCCACTCGATGGGCGGGGCAGCGTCGGACGAGATCGACCGTCACGACGTGCGCTACGGCAGCCCGCCGGACGCGGTCGTGCTCGCGACCTCGCGCGGAGGGCACAGCGACTACGTGCTGCTCGTCTGCGAGGACGTGCCCGTGACCCACCTGCGCCTGGGCGGCACGACGTGCGACGACGTCCGCGCCGACATCACGCTGATGTCGACTGCGCGCGGCGGCGGCGTGTTCTCCGTCGGCGCCATCGGCTGGACCGCAGCCCTCGCCTGGAACGACTACCGCAACAACGTTGCGCAGATGTCCGCCAACGTGCTGCGTCGCTTCCGCGATCCGGCGCCGCTGGATCTCTCGCGCACGCCGATGGAGGAGGCCGTATGACCCAGACCCTCGACACGAGCCGGTCGGAGGCGATGCTCGCGACGCGACGCGACGTCCTCCCGCGCGGTGTGACCGGCGCGGGGCGCTGGAAGGATCCCTACCCGCTCGTCTTCGTGCGGGGGCACGGCCAGTTCATCGAGGACGTCGACGGCACGCGCCACCTCGACTTCCACGGTGGGTACGGCACCGCCATCCTCGGCTACTCGCATCCGGGCGTCGACGGCGCCGTGGCGCGGGCGATGGCAGACGGGCAGACGTTCGTCGGCTGCGCCCAGATCCACGAGGCGGCGCTCGCCGAGCGCCTCTGCGCGCTGCTCCCGGAGGCGGAGCGCGTGGCGTTCTGCGGCGGGGGCGGCACCGATCCGCTCTACCACGCGGTGCGCCTGTCCCGGGCGGCGACGGGCCGACGGCTGGTGGTGAAGGTCGAGGGGGGCTACCAGGGCTGGCACGGCGAGCTCGGCGCGAGCACCCTCCCGGCCGGCGCCGAGCCGACCCACGAGCCGCCCACGGTCGCCAACTCCACCGGCACGCTGCCCGAGGTGACCGAGGCGATCCTCGCGGTGACCGCCAACGACCCGGAGTCCCTGCGCGCGCGCTTCGCAGCCCACGGGTCCGAGATCGCCGCGGTGGTCGTCGAGCCGGTCCTGTACTCCAGCGGCTGCATCCCGGTCGACGACGAGTACCTGGCGGCCGCGCGCGAGCTCTGCGACGCCCACGGCGCCGTGCTCGTCTTCGACGAGGTGATCAGCGGCTTCCGCTCCCGCGTCGGCGGCGCCGCGGTCCCGTCGGGCGTCGTCCCCGATCTCGCGACGTACGGCAAGGCCGTCGCCAACGGCTACGTCCTGTCGTTCCTCGCCGGCCGCGGTGACCTCATGGACCGGCTGGCGCCCAGCGGCGACGTCTTCTTCTCAGGCACGTTCAACGGCGCGCCGCTCGGCGTCGCGGCCGCCACCGCCGTGCTCGACGTGCTGGAGGGCACCGACGCGATGGCCACCGCCGTGCGGCTCTGCGAGCGCCTCGCCGACGGCGTGAACGCCGCGATCGCCGACCTCGGCCTCAACGCCGTCTGCCAGCGCCACGGCTCGGTGTGGAACCTGTACTTCCGCACGACGGCGGTCCGCGACTCGCGCGACCTCGCCCGCTCGCTGCGCGGTGACACCGAGGCGCTGAACCTCGCGTTCCGCCACCACCTGCGCGACCGGGCGATCTTCGTCCACGTCGTGTCGGCACCAACCGCGGCTTCGTGTCGGCGGCTCACACCGAGGCGGACATCGACCGTGCCATCGAGGCGATCGACGCGTTCCTCGCCGGCCACGAAGGGGAGATCTCGGCATGAAGGTCGGATGCGACGTCGGGGGGACCTTCACGGACCTCGTCGCGCTCGGGGAGGACGGCGCGCTGCGCCTCGGCAAGGCGCTGAACAGCGGGACCGGCCCGGCGGAGGGCACGGTGACGGCGCTGCGCGCGGCCGGCGCAGATCCGGCCGAGGTCACCGAGCTGAGCCACGGAACAACCGCGTGACGAACCTGCTCATCGAGCGCACCGGCGCGGAGGTCGGCCTGCTCTGCACGCGCGGCTTCCGCGACGTGCTGGAGATCGGGATGTCGTTCCGCGACAGGACCTTCGCCATCCACTACGCCAAGGCGCCCGCCCTCGTGCCGCGCCATCGGCGCCTGGAGATCGGCGGCCGGATCGAGCGCGACGGCGTCGAGACCGAGCCGCTGGATCTCGACGAGGTCGCGGCCGCCTGCCGGGCCCTGGTCGACGACGGCGTGCAGTGGCTCGCCGTCTCGCTCTACAACGCGTACGCGAACCCCGACCACGAGCGCGCGGTCGCGGAGATCTGGCGCGACGTCGCGCCGGGCCGCCCGTCACCTGCGCGACGGACGTCGACCGGCGCATCGGCGAGTACGAGCGCGTCTCGACGGCCGTGCTGAACGCGATGGCCGTCCCGCGCATGCGCGCGTACGTGGAGGAGCTGAGCACGACGATCGGCGCGCCGACGCTGTACATGCAGTCGGCGGGCGGGGTCGTGCCGCCCGCCGATGCGGCCGCGCGCCCGATCCAGCTCGCGCTCTCCGGGTCCCGCGGCGGGGGTGCTCGCCGCCCGCGAGGTGGCCCGCGAGCTGGGCATCGCGCGACGCGATCACGCTCGACATGGGCGGCACGAGCTTCGACGTCTCGCTGATCGAGACGGCGGCGCGCGTGCGCGACAGCCAGGTCGAGATCGACGTCGGCTGCCGGCGCGCCTGCCTTGGTGGACATGCAGCACGATCGGCGCCGGCGGCGGCTGCATCGCCGCCGTCGACGCGGGCGGCCGCTGCAGGTCGGCCCGCGCAGCGCGGGCGCCTCGCCGGGCCCGGTCGCTATGGGCGCGGCGGCACGGAGCCCACGGTCACCGACGCGAACCTCGTCCTCGGCAGGCTCGATCCGGCGCGGGTCTGCTCGGCGGGCGGCTCCCGCTCGACGCAGGCTGCGGCGGAGACGGCGCTCGCGACGCTCGCGGAGACCTTCGGCGTCGAGGTCGACGAACTCGCCCGCGGTGTCCACGGGACGGTGAGCGCCAACATGGCGCAGGCGGTCCGCCAGATCACTGTCCGCAAGGGCATCGACCCACGCGAGTGCGCGCTGATCGCGTTCGGCGGCGCCGGCGGCGCAGCACGCCGGCGTGGCCGCCGAGCTCGACATCGTGACGTCGTCATACCCGCGCACGGCAGCGTGCTCTCCGCGGTCGGGCTGCTGACCGCCGCCGCCGCGTCATCGAGGCGCGCACGCTGCTGCTCCCGTGGGGCGGTTGGCGCCGGATGTCGACGCTGTGTTCGACGAACTCGGCGCCGACGCGCTCGCGCGGCTCGGCGGGACCGACACCACGGAGCTGCTGACCGACGTGCGTCGGGCTTCGCTACATCGGCCAGTGGCACGAGCTGACGATTCCCGTCGACGGCGACCCGGCGCGCTCGCGGCGCGCTTCGAAGACGAGCACGAGCGCCTGTTCGGGACGCGGCTCGGAGACCCGCGTCGGAGATCGTCGACTGCTGGGTGACGCTGATCGCGGCGGCCCGGGCATCCGATCGGCTCGCCGAGGCGGTTGAGTCCGGCGCCGCCGGGATCGGCCGCGCGACGTGTACCTCTCGCCGGCGAGGTCCCGGTGACCCGCCGCGCGGACCTTCCGGACGAGGTCCGCGCCGGCCCGTTGCTCATCGCAGGAGGCACACGGTGACGTGGTCCCACCGGGCCGGCGGGCATCGCTCCGCCGGTCATCTCGTCCTGGAGCCCGAGTTCGCCTCATGAGCACGCCGACGACGACCGACGCCTTCACGCCGAGATCCTCCGCTCCTATCTTGTGAGCACCGTCCGCGAGATGGTGACGACCACCACGCGGACGGCCTACTCGACGTGCTTCGCCACGGCGAGGACTTCACCTGCGGCCTGTTCGACGCGTCGGGCCGCATGATCGCGCAGGACCAGGGCGTCCCCGTGCACGCAGGCGCGCTCGGCGACGCCGTCGCAAACGTGATCGCGACGCGGCCGGCCATCGAGCCGGGCGACGTCTTCGTGCACAACGATCCCGTACAACGGCGGCACGCACCAGGCGGACGGTGCTTTCTGCCGGCCGATGTTCTCGGGGCTCGCTGGTCGGCTTCGCGGTCAACCGTGGCCACTGGACGGACGTCGGCGGTATGGCGCCGGGAGGCTGGTCCGGCTCGGGAGGACGTGAATCAGGAGGCCCTGATCATCCCGTCGGTCAGGCTGACGCGGCGGGCGACGTCGTCGAGGATATCAAGCGGATGATCCTTCGCAACGTGCGGCTCCGTAGCGCTGGGGCGACATCCAGGCGCAGATCGCGTCGAACGTTGTCGCCGAGCGTCGGATCGCATCGCTGATCGTCGGCACGGGCGGGACGCTTCGAACGCTGCGTCGAGGCGGCGCATCGACTACTCGCGGCGTCGCTTCCTGGCGGGCTCGAGGGGATCGAGGACGCGGGCGGTCGGTGAGCGACGTCATCGAGGACGACGGTCGAGGACACGGCCCGCTCACGATCCGCGTGCGGCTCGGAAGCGGCCCGACGGCATGTCGTCGACTTCGCCGGCACGCCCGCAGGTCTCGCGCCGATGAACTCCACGCTTGCGTGCACCAAGGCGGCGGTGATCTGTTCGCTCATCGCCATGGTCGATCCCGACATGCCGCTGAACGCGGGCGTCGCCGAGTTGATCGAGGTCGTCGCGCCGCGGGCAGCCTTGTGAACCCGACCTATCCGGCGCCGCTTCGGCGCGACCGCCGACCCTGCGACGCGCGTGTGGGAGGCGGTGCTGCGCGCGCTGGCGACCTGCTGCCCGACCGCGTGCCCGCCGGCTCGTACTCCACCGGGAACAACGTGACGGGCGGCGGCACGCGCCCGGTGGCACGAGTTCCTCTGGTACAGCTACCAGTCGGGCGGTTGCGGGGCGTTCCGCGGCGGCGACGGCAACACGGCGATGTGGCACCTGATGGCGAACTCCCGGAACGAGTCGATGGAGGTGTGGGAGACCCGCTATCCCGTCGAGTTCCTCGCCTACCGGCTCGTCCACGATTCCGGCGGCCCGGGGCGCTGGCGCGGCGGGCTGGGCACGGAGCGGCGGATGGGTCGAGTGCCCACGCGCCTTCGGGATCTCGGCCACCACGGATCGGCGCGCTCGGCTGGAGGGCGGGCGGCCCGGGCTTCCGAACGGCTTCGCGCTCGAGCGCGGCGGCGGGCGACGGACGGTGCAGGAGCACTTCGGCCTGCGTCGCCGTCGAAGTTCGCGAACCTGCCGCTCCAGGCCGGCGACGTCTTCGTGTCGATTCAGGGCGGCGGCGGCGGCTTCGGCGACCCGCGCGAGCGGGCGAGGGAGGACGTGGCGGCGGACGTGCGCGCCGGCTACGTCTCACCCGAGCGCGCACGTGAGCTCTACGGGTGGGAGGTCACCCCATGACGATGGTCATCATCACCTACGACCTGGCCGACGGCGTGACGCGCGAGCGCTACCGCGAGTGGTCGCGGACCGTGGACCAGGTGGTCGGCGGCAGTCAGCCGGGCATCACTCGCTACGAGGTCTTCGAGATGGATCGCTCCACGACGGGCGCATCGGCTACGACATCCTCGAGGTGATCGAGGCGGACTCGATCGAGGCGTGGGAGAAGGTCAACGACTACCCCGCGATGAAGCCCGTCTACGAGGAGTGGCTCACGATCGCCGACCCGGAGTCGGTGAAGCTGCACTACGCCACGACGGTCTAGGAGAGCAGGTCGAACGGCCCCGTGGGCAGGAAGCGCCCGCGGCGCCGGTCGTCCACCAGCCGGCCGTCGAGCACCACCGTGGTACCGCCCACGATCGTGCGGCGCGGCACGCCCGCGACCTCGCGGCCCTCGTACAGGGAGTAGCCGGCGGTCGTGTGCTCGACCGCCATGCCGAGCGTCCGGCGCGCGCCTGCGTCCCACAGGACCAGGTCCGCGTCGGCGCCGATCGCGATGGCGCCCTTGCGGGGGTAGAGCCCGAACGCGCGTGCCGGGTGCTCGCACACGACCTGCACCATGCGCTCCAGCGTGATGCGCCCCCGGGTCGCGCCGTCGAAGAGGATCGGCAGCATCGTCTCGATGGACGGGGCACCGAACCCCGCGTCGAGCAGCGGGACGACCGCGTCGGCCGCCTCCTTCTTGGTCACGTGGTCGGAGCCGACCGTCTGCAGCGCGCCGTCCGCGAGTCCCTCCCAGAGGGCGTCGACGTCGTCGTCGGTGCGCAGGAACGGCCCGATCTTCGCGAGCGCGCCGCGGGTGCGCAGCTCGTCGGCGGTCAGCGCGAGGTACTGCGGGCAGGTCTCCGCGACGAACGCCTGGCCCCGGGCGCGGGCGGCGCGGACCGCCGCCAGCGCTCTGCGCGACGTGACGTGCACGATGAGGACCGGTGCGTCGAAGGCCTCGGCGAGCGCGAGCGTGCGGGCGACGGCCTCCGCCTCGAGCACGTCCGGGCGCGTGGCGAGGAGGACGTCGACCGGATCGCCGGCGATGCGGCCGGCGCGCGCGTCAGCCTCGAGCAGGTCGATGGCGGGGCCGTTCTCGCAGTGCACCATGAGAAGCCCGCCGAGGTCGCGCGCCGAGCGCATCGCGCGTGCCAGCGACGCGTCGTCGCTCATCCACCCCTGGGCGGCGTAGGCCAGGAAGACCTTGAAGGAGCGCACGCCCGTCTCGGCCACGGCGGCCATCTCGCCGATCTGCGCCGGGGCGTCGAACATGGCGGCGTGCACCGTGAAGTCCAGGAGCGACTCCTCCTCGCAGCGTCGCCGCAGCGCCTGGACCTCGGTGAGCAGCGACTCGCCGTCCCGGGCGTAGGCGAAGCCCATCGTCGTCGTCACGCCGCCGTGCGCGGCCACGATCGACGTCGTGCCCGGACCGTCGCGGTAGATCGGATGGACGTGCTCGTCGACGGCGCCGGGGAGCACGAGCAGCCCGTCGGCGTCGATCGACTCGGCCGCCGGGCCGACGGCGTCGATCGCGACGATCGATCCGTCCCTCACCCCGAGGTCGGCCCTGCGTCTGCCCTGACCCGTGACGATGGTGCCGCCGCGGACCGCGAGGTCCAGCGTCACGCCTGCCTGCCTGTCTGCAACACCCCGGGAGCGTGCCATCGGGCGGTCGCGACCGCGACCGACGCCGGGGCCCGAGTGCGCAGGACGTCTCCCTCCGCGCTGTCGGATCCGGTCCGCAACGCTCCGCGGAGCGGAAATCAGGACGCCGTGGAGCGCAGCGCGGCGGGGATGGCCAGCAGCGGGAGCGCCGCGACGACGAGCGTCGTCGTCGCCAGCGACGCGATGCCCACCAGACCCCCTGCCAAGGCCGATCCCGCGGCGCCGCCGAGCATGAAGATGAGGTTGAAGACGCCCGTCACCACCCCGACGTCGCCGAGGGCCGCCTGCGCGGCGCTCCGTTCCAGCAGGGCGACCTGCGCACCGGCGAACCCACACGCGGACGCCGCGACGCCGGCGACGACGAGCGCGGGGACGCCGTGGCCCACGCTCGCGAGCACGATGCCGGTGCCGGACACGACGGCGAGCGTGACGAGGACCGTCTCCGCGCTGTCGCCGCGCCCGCCGACAGCGTGGGCCACGAGCCCGGCGGCCGCCGCCGCGGGGAGGAGCAGCAGGCCGACGTGCAGCGGCTCCGGGTCGCCGCTCGTCGTCAGCAGCAGCGGCGCGAGGAACGACATCGCGAGGTAGCCGCCCATGAGGGCGCCGGCCGCGAGGGAGGGCAGGATCACCCGTCGGTCGGAAAGGATGCGCAGGGGGAGGAAGCCGTCGGGATCGCGCCGGACGTGGCGGGCCAGCGCGATCGCCCCACCGATCCCGGCGACCGCGACGAGCCCGAGGACGCCGGGGCGCATCCCGGTCGTCCCGGCCTGCAGCGCGATTGCGATCGCGCTGCCCACGAGCAGCACCCAGGCCGCCCCCGTCCAGTCCGGCCTCGACACGGCGCCGTCGCGCGGTGGCGTCGCCAGCGGCACGAGCGACGGCACCGCGAGGAGCATGGTCGCCGAGCCGCACAGCGTGGCCCGCCACCCGCCCGCCGCGGCGAGCGCGCCGCCGATGAGGGGCCCGGTCCCGAGCAGCAGCGCGGACAGCGCCGTCAGGGTCCCCAGCACCCGCGCGCGCTCCGTGCCGGCGAGGCGGTGCGCGGGGATCGCGAACGCCGCGATCGACACCCCGGCCGTGCCTGCTCCCTGCAGCATCCGGCCCGCCACGAGCACCTCCAGGCGCCCGGCGAGCATCACGAGCGCGCACCCGGCGACCGTGGCGGCGGTGCCGAACGCGATCACGTCGCGTCCGCCCAGGAGGTCGGCGAGGCGCCCGAACAGCGGCGTCGTGACGGCCAGCCCGAGCGAGAACGCGGCGACGATCCACGCCTGCTGGTTCGCCGCCAGGTCCAGCGCATCGACGACGTCGCGGGTCACGACCGGCGCGCCGGCGAGGCTCAGGCCGCTCGCTCCGGCGACGAACCCGAGGAGAGCCGACAGCCGCCAGGTCGACGGCGCGGCCCGAGCCGCGATCACCAGACGGTCTGGACGTCGGCGCCGGTCGCGGCCGAGAGATCCTCGGCGGCCGACAGCAGAGCGTCGAGCAGCCCGTTGCGCAACCGCGACCCGAGACGCTCGCGGTGTCCGATCACGCCGAGGCTCCTCGGCGCCTCACCGGGCGGTCCCGCGATGGCAGCCGCGTACGCGGCGACCCCCAGCTCCATCTCCTGGTCGCACACGGCGAAGCCGCGCGAGCGCGTCGCGGACAAGTCGGAGAGGAGGTCGTTGACGCTCATGAGCGTGTATCGGGTGTAGTGCTCGAACGCCGCCCCCTCCAGGAGGCGCCGGGCCTCGGACTCGGTGAGGTTCGCGAGGATCGCCTTGGCCGCGGCAGACGCGTGCAGCGCCATCCTGCGTCCGAGCGGGACGTTGACGCTGATCCGGTGCGGCTCCGTCGTCTCGACGGAGCGGACGCAGACGACCTGGCCGTCGGTGAGGTTGCTGAAGTAGAAGCACTCCTGCCAGTGGTCGCGGAGCTCGACGAGCACGGGATCCACCAGCGCGCCGAACCCCGCGCTCGGGCTCACGGCGGCCGCGATCCGCACGAGGCCGACACCCGGGCGCCACCGCTTCGTGCTGGCGTCACGCTCCACCATCCCCGAGTCGGCAAGCGACGCGAGCAGCCGATGGCACGTCGCCGGCGGCAGCGACGCCTCGCGCGCGAGCTCGGACAGCGTGAGCCCGCGTGGGTCGGTGGAGATCCTCTGCAGGATGCTCACGATGCGGTCGACGGTCTGCATCTCAGTCTCCGCCCCGCGCGTCGTGGTCGAGCCTGCGCAGGGCCTCGCCGAGGACGGCGCACGCGGCGGCGACGTCGTCGATGCGGCACCGCTCGTCCGGCACGTGGCTGCGGCCGCCGAGGCTGGGGACGAAGAGCATCGCGGCAGGCGCCGCCAACGCCACGACCGCGGCGTCGTGTCCGGCGCCGGAGGCGAGGATGCGGAACGCGAGCCCCAGCTGCGTGCACGCGTCGGCGAGCGCGCGCCGCGGCCACGAGGACAGCATCACGGGATCGCGCTCGGCGAGCTCGCGGACCTCGGCGCGCACGTGCCTGCCCTCCGCGATCTCCTCGACGACGGCGCGCACGTCCCTCAGCGTGGCCCGCTGCCGCCCGGCGTCGACGTCGCGCACGTCGACGACGGCGCGCACGGCGCCGGGGACGGTGGTCGTGCTGTTCGGCGTCACGTCGAGGCGCCCGATCGTGGCGACGCCGTGGCGGCCCTCCCGCCCGATGGCCTCGACGGCGAGGACGAGCTCGGCGGCGGCCGCGAGGGCATCTGCGCGGTCGTCCATCGGCGTGGTGCCGCTGTGCGCAGCCTCGCCGTGCAGCGTTACCTCGAGGCGCGCGGCGCCGGCGATGACGTCCACGACGCCGAGCCGGACCTGCTCGCGCTCGAGGACGCGGCCCTGCTCGATGTGGATCTCGAGGTAGGCCGCGACGTCCGGGGAGCGCAACCACGGGGTCGCCGCGCCGGGATCGAGGCCCGTCGCCTCGGCGACGGCCGCCGCGGTCGCACCGTCGGCGTCGTGCAGCGCTTCCAGCAGCGCGCGGTCTCCGGCGCCGGTCGCCAGCTCGCTGCCCAGGCACGGCCGGCCGAAGCGCGCACCCTCCTCGGCGCTGAACGCGACGACGCGCAGCCCGAGGCCGAGCCGGCCGGCGACCTCGCCCGCGACCTGCATGCCGGCGACGACGCCCACGGTCCCGTCGTAGCGCCCGCCCGCGGGCACGGTGTCCAGGTGCGACCCGACCAGGAGATACGGCTCGCCCTCGCGGTAGACCAGCACGGTGTTGCCCGCCCCGTCGGTCTCGACCCGCGCTCCGTCCTGCGCCGCCCAGGTCGCGACCAGCGCGTGCGCCTCGCGCTCGGAGGCGCCGAACGCCGGTCGCGTCACCCCGGGCCCCGGCTCGGAGACCTCCGCGAGCGCCTGCAGTCGCTGCTCGATCACGACAGCAGCTCCCGCTCTGCGAACAGCACCGTCAGCGGCACGCCGGCCGCCTCGATGGCTCGCCGGGCGCCCTGCTCGCGGTCGACGACGGCGAGGACGCAGAGCAGATCGATGCCGCGGCTGCGCAGCGCCTCGATCGACGCGAGCGCGTGCTCGCCGGTCATCACGACGTCCTCCACGAGGACGACCCGCGCGCCGGGGAAGTCGTCGCCCACGAAGCGCAGCGGACCGGACGGGGTCGCGGGCTCCAGGAGCAGCGCCAGGTCGGTGCGCAGCGAGATCGCCGCGGCCAGGGCCGTCGCGGCCGCGCCACGGGCGGCCAGGCGGTCGGTCCGCGCCGGGACGTGGCCGGTGAGCAGGCCGGCGCAGCGGGTGAGCACTCCGGGGCGCGTGAGGACGAGCTCGGTCTGGAACCACAGGCGCGACGCGTCGTCCCCGCGGCGGAAGGTCCCGCGCAGGTAGCCGCCGCGGCCGAGGTCGCCGGCGAGTGCGTCCCGGTCGACGGGGATCGGGCTCGCGGCGGTCACGTGTGGTTGCGCACCTCGAGGCACGTGTAGCCCTCGTCGGTGAGGAACGGACCGTGGTCGACGCCCGGCCCCTTGCACGTGTACGTGCCCGCCGGGTGGAACTCGTCGCCCATCTTGTAGGACCCGGAGAGGATCCAGACCTCCTCGCCGTGATCGTGGTTGAACACGCCCGTGTCGACGCCCGGCTCGACGCGCAGCAGCCGGGTGGCGGACCCGGACGGCCCGATCGTCAGGAGCTTCTCCCACACGCCCTGCGGCGAGCCCTCCGGTCGCCGCCACTGCATCCGGTCGATGTCGATCGGATACAGGCGCACCGCGGGCTTGTCCATCGTCGCGGGGTGGAAGTCGCGGAACTCGAGACCGACGTAGCCCTCGACGGTGGCGAACGGACCGTGGTCGATCCCGGGCCCCTTGCACGTGTACGTGCCCGCCGGGTGGAACTCGTCGCCCATCTTGTAGGACCCGCTCAGGAGCAGGACCTCCTCCCAGTGCTCGTGTCGGAACACGCCGGTGCCGACGCCGGGCTCGACGCGCAGCAGCCGTGTCATCGAGCCGTCGTCGGGGTCGTGCGACAGCACCTTCTCCCAGACGCCGTCGGGGGAACCGTCGGGGCGCGTCCAGGGGAGGAGCTCGACGTCGATGGGGTACAGGCGGACCTGGTTCTTCGGCACGGCGACTCCGGTGTCAGGCGTGGACGGGGGAGGGAGAGGCGGTCTCGAGCAGCGCGCGCAGCCGAGCCGCGAGCGGCTCCAGCGGCGCGGCCGCGGCCCGGAGCGCCGGGAGCAGCTCGGCCGCCCTGGCCAGCAGCCGCTCGGCGTCGACGTGCAGCGGGAGCCCGTCGCGCATGACGGGTCGTCCCGCGACCCAGACCTCGCGCAGCCCGGCGCCGAAGCCACCGAGGACGAGCTGCACGACGGGATCGATGCCGTCGACGAGCGACGCTGCGGGGGCGTCGACGATCAGGAGGTCCGCCGGCGCGCCGGGGGTCAGCTCGCCGGTCCCTTCGGGCAGGCGGATGGCGTGCGCGCCGCCCACCCCCGCGAGGGCCCAGACCTCGTCGGCCTTCAGCCAGGCAGCAGCGGCGTGCTCCGGCCGGCTGTTGACCAGGGCCAGGCGCGCCTGGGCGAGGACGTCCTGCGCGCCTCCGGTGGTCCAGCTGTCGCAGCCGAGGCCGACGGTGACGCCCGCCGCGAGCAGCCGCCGGAGGTCGAGCCGGCCGCTGCCGAGCCCGAGGTTGCTCAGCGGGTTGTGGACGACGGCCGCGCCCGCGGTCGCGATGCGCTCGACGTCGGCGTCGTCGAGGTGCACGCAGTGCGCGAGCGACAGGTCATCGCGGACCAGGCCATGGCGGGCGAGCGTCCCCAGCGGGTCGCCGCCCGCGCGCTGCTGCTGCGTCTCGAGCAGATGCACGTGCAGCGCGGCCCCGGTCTCGTCGGCGAGCTCGCGGACGCCGTCGAGCAGCGACGGGGTGCAGCGCTCGGGGGCCGACGGTCCCACCAGCACCGTCAGCAGCGGGGCACCGCTCGCCGCGGCCAGCAGCTCCCGGCAGAGTTCGAGCTGCGCGGCGGCGGTCGACGTGGCGCGGGTGTCGGCGGCGCGGACGGCGTCGCGCACGCCGCCGGCCACGCCGTGCAGCGAGTCGGCGAAGGACACGTCGGCGACCTGGGCGGCGACGGCCGCCCGCGCGCCGACCTCGGTGTACGCGTGCACCATCGCCTCGGCGTGCCCGGGCGCCAGGACGGCGTGGTCGAGCGTGGTCGTCGCGCCGTGGCGCAGCGCGTCGATCGCGCTGAGCTGGGCGGCCGTCGCGGCGGCTTCGGCGGTCATGCCGGCGCCCGAGACGGCGGCCGCCGGGAGCCACGACTCCAGCGTGCCGTCCGCCACCGCCCAGCTGCACAGCTGCGCGTAGGAGTGCGTGTGCGCGTCGACCAGGCCGGGCACCACGAGACACCCGCGCGCATCGACGGTCGTTCCTGCGGCCGGGCCCGTCCCGGGCGGCACGAGGCCGGTGATGTGACCGTCGCAGACGAGCATGTCGAGCTCGGCGCGGCCGCCCGCGGCCGGCACCGAGCCGCCTGCGATCCGGGCGTCGGGATTCCGCGGTGGGAAAAACGATTCCATGGGGCGGAGGCCAGGCTGGCGGTCCGTGCGGCCCCGCACCATCGACTCGGGGGCCCAACCTCGCGCCGCGCACGCCACCCACCGGGCCAGGTCGTCCGCTCAGTGGAAGTCGCGGCGCAGACCCGATCTTCCGTCCATCCGGCGCGGACGGATCTCAATCCGGCGCGCCGGCGGCCGACCTAGGGAACGTGCAGGTCTCCCGCCCCATGCTCATCGCTCTCGCCGCCACGGTGCTCGTGGCCGCGAGCTGGATGATGTTCCTCCGGCCGCGCGCCGTCGAGTCGACGACCTCGCAGGTGACCGCGCCCGCGCGAGTCGCCGACAAGGCACGTCAGGCCGCTGCGGCGACCGACAAGGCCAGCGCCGCCACCGAGGCGGCCACCGAGCAGGCCGACGACGCCTCTGCGTCGACGCCCGCGCACGGCGCGACCGCTGCGAAGGCCGGCCAAGACCGAGGCCGCTCCGGCCGCGGCGAAGAAGGCCGCGACGCCCGCGCCCGGCAAGGAGACCGCGACGACGGCCGCCGCGCCGGCCGACGGCGAGGCCGCAGTCCTGGCCGAGATGGACGCCAAGAAGGTCGTCGTCCTCCTCTTCTGGGACCACACGGGCGCCGACGACCGCGCCGCGCACGACGCCGTCGAGTCGGTGGACCGCCACGACGGCAAGGTCGCTGTCCACGTCGTCGACGTCAAGGAGGTGGGCCGCTACGAGAGCGTCACGCAGGGCGTCAACGTCGCCCAGTCGCCGACGACCATCATCATCTCCCGCGACGCCAAGGCTCGCACCATCGCAGGGCTGACCGACCCCACCGAAGTCGATCAGATGGTGCGCGAGGCGCTCGCCGCCAAGTAGTCCGCGGACCCGACTGGGAACATGGGCGGCGCGTGAGCGCCGTCCCCGACACCCGCACCGCGTCACCGCGTCACAGCCGCAGGGGGATGGCCCTGTCGCTGCATGTCGCGATGACGGTCCTCCTGGCGGTCCTCGTCGCGATCGTCTGGGGGGCGACCGGCGGTGGCGAGTTCTGGCCGGTCTGGGTGTGGTTCGGGCTGGCGATCCCGCTCGCCGCCCACGCGCTCGCCTTCGACGTGCGCCGCCGCCCGCCCGCCCGCGAGAAGGCGCTCCTGATCCACGCGCAGGTGACGGGGCTGATCGCCGCGATCCTCATCGTCATCTGGGCCCTCGCCGGCTTCGGGCAGTTCTGGCCCGCGTGGGCGCTGTTCGCGCGTCGCGGCCGCCCTGGGCGCCCACTGGATCATCGTGCACCGGGAGCGCCTGCCCCAGGCGCGCGAGCGCGAGCTCGTCGAGCGCGTCGACGAGCTCACCCGGACGCGCCGCGGCGCCCTCGACGTCCAGGCCGCGGAGCTGCGCCGCATCGAGCGCGACCTCCACGACGGCGCGCAGGCGCGGCTCGTCGCGCTGAGCATGCTGATGGGCCGCGCCGAGGAGCGCCTGGAGGACCGCCCGGAGGTCGCCGAGCTCGTCCGTCGCGCCCGCGAGGAGGCGAGCGCGGCGATCCGCGAGCTGCGCGACCTCGCGAGAGGCATCGCTCCGCCCGTCCTGGCCGACCGCGGGCTGCAGGCGGCCATCGAGGCGCTCGCGGGCCGCTCGCTCATTCCCGTGACCGTCGACGTGCACCTGACGCGCCGCCCGCCGCCCGTCGTGGAGACGGCCGCCTACTTCGTCGCCGCGGAGGCCATCACGAACGTCGCCAAGCACGGCGAGGGCGCAGGGCGCGAGGGTCGTCGTCGACGGCGACGCCGATCGCGTGGTCGTGGACGTCAGCGACGACGGGCCGGGCGGGGCGGACCCCGCCGGGTCTGGCCTGACGGGCCTGAAGCACCGCGTCGAGGCGCTCGACGGCGAGCTCGAGATCACGAGCAGACCGGGCGCGACGAGGATCAGGGCGGTGCTGCCGTGCGGGTCGTGATCGTCGAGGACAACGCCCTGCTGCGCGAGGGCATCGTCGCCCTCCTGCGCGAGCGGGAGGTGGACGTCGTCGCGCAGGCGGAGGACGGCGAGGGTCTGCTGCGCATCATCTCCGGCCACAAGCCCGATCTCGCGATCGTCGACGTCCGGCTGCCGCCGAGCTACACCGACGAGGGGCTGCGCGCGGCGATCGAGGCGCGCCGACGGCATCCCGGCCTGGCGGTGCTGATCCTCTCCCAGTACGTCGAGCCGGTCTACACGGCCGAGCTGCTGGCCGAGGGGCAGGGCGGGGTCGGGTACCTGCTGAAGGAGCGGGTGGGGGACGTCCGGGCGTTCGTGGACGCGCTCGAGCGCGTCGCCGCCGGCGGGACGGCGCTGGACCGGGAGGTCGTCGCCCAGCTCGTCGACACCCGCCGCGGTGGAGCGGGCGGCGGGGCGCTGGAGAGGCTCACGCCACGCGAGCGCGAGGTGCTCGAGCTGATGGCCGAGGGCCGTACGAACGCGGCGATCGCACGCCAGATGGTCGTCCGCCCGGGCGCCGTGGAGAAGCACATCTCCAGCATCTTCAGCAAGCTCGACCTGCCGGCCAGCGACGACGACCACCGCCGCGTGCTCGCGGTCCTGACGTTCCTGCAGGCCGGGGGCGGGCTAGCCCGCCCAGGCAGGTCGGTAGGCGCTTCGCCCGGCCATTGGCGGCTTCGCCACGGCCGGTGGCGCACCCGTCTGGGCTCCGGCGCGCGTTGCGCGGAGCATGCTGCCCATGACCGCCACGCTCTCCACCGCATCCCGACCGGCGCTGCCGCACATGCTGCGGCCGAGCGTCTTCGCAGGCGACTTCGCCTACCTCATCCTCGGCCTGCCGATCGGCATCGCCTCGTTCACCGTCGCCGTCACGGGCGTCTCGCTCGCCGGCGGCCTGCTCATCACGCTCGTCGGCATCCCCATCCTGATGCTCACGCTGCTCGCCGCGCCGCGGCTTCGCCGCCGTCGAGCGCGCCCGCGCGTCCTACGTCCTCGGCGAGACCGTCCACGCCCCCGAGCGCACCTGGAAGCGCGACGGCGTATGGGAGACCACGAAGGCCGTCCTGACCGATCCGGGCGGCTGGCGCGACCTGCTGTGGTCGGTCGTGCTCATGCCGATCGGCATCGCGACGTTCACCATCGCCGTCACGGTCTGGGGTGTCGCGCTCAGCATGCTGACGTCGCCGCTGTGGTTCTGGGCGCTCCCCGACGACCCCGACGACACGATCGCGCTGCTCGACAGCACCTCGCCCGGCTGGACGGTCCTGCGCGTCGTCATCGGCCTGGTGCTCGTGCCGGTCGCGATCGCGATCTGCCGCGCCGTGGCCGAGGGCCAGGCGAGGTCGACCAGGTTCGCGATCGGCCGCCACTCCTAGACTGCAGCGGGTGGACGAGCGCTTCGAGGATCACCTGCGCCATCCCCGCTGCCGCGGTGCGTCGCCTCCGGGTGCGCACGACGGGGCGGCGGGTGGCGCGGCGTGCGGCGATCTCGTCCGCATCTCCGTCCGTGTGGAGGGAGACAGCGTCGCGGAGGCGACCTTCGACGCCTCCGGGTGCGGCGCCGCGCAGGCCGCGGCATCGGCTGCGGTCGAGCTCGTCGACGGCGCACACGTGCTCGATGCGGCCCGCGTCGGGGCTCCCGTCATCGCCGCCGAGCTCGGCGGCCTGAGCCCGGGCAAGCTGCACGCCGCCGACCTCGCGTCCGACGCGCTGCACCGTGCGCTGGGTGAGGCGGTCCGCGCCGACGCCGCTGTGCCGGCGTCCGACGGGCGCGTCCTCGTCGCGATGAGCGGCGGCGTCGACAGCGCCGTCGCGGCGCTGCTCACCAGCTCCGAGGCGCGGGAGGTCGCGGCGGTCACGCTCGAGCTGTGGGCGGACCCGGCAAACGACGCCGAGCGCTCGTGCTGCTCGGCCGCGGCCGTCCGCACGGCCCGCTCCCTCGCCCACGAGATGGGCCTGCCGCACTTCACGCTGGACCTGCGCGAGGAGTTCCGCGCCGGCGTCGTCGAGCCATGGCTCGCGGGACACGCCGCGGGCGTGACGCCGAACCCCTGCGTGCGCTGCAACGGCCACGTGCGCCTCGATGCGATGGTCGCGTTCGCCGACCGGCTCGGCGCCACCGCACTGGCCACCGGGCACTACGCGCGGGTCCGGGACGGGCGCCTGCAGCTCGCCGAGGACCGCGACAAGGACCAGACGTACATGCTCGCCGCCACGCCCCCGTCGACGCTGGCGCGGCTGCGCTTCCCGCTCGGCGGCCTCGCGAAGGGCGAGGTGCGTGCACTGGCGTCCGAGGCGCGCCTGACCGTCGCCGACAAGCCCGACTCGCAGGATCTCTGCTTCCTGGCCGGGACGACGCGCGCGGCGTTCCTGGCCCGCCACGCCGAGCTCCGCGACCGCCCCGGCGACATGCTCGATCGCGACGGCGCCGTCGTCGGCCGGCACAGTGGGCAGCATCACTTCACGGTCGGCCAGCGTCGCGGTCTCGGCATCGCGGCGGGCGAGCCGCGCTACGTCCTGCGCAAGGACGCGGCGCGCAACACCGTGACGGTCGGGACGCGCGACGAGCTCGCGACGTCCGCCGTCCGCGTCCGCGACCTGGAGCTGCACGGCGAGCCGGAGGCCGTGAAGCTGCGCTACCGCACGCTGCCGGTCGCCTGCAGCGTCAAGGGCGACGAGGTGCGTCTCGCGGAGCCCGTCGACGGCGCCGCGCCCGGCCAGACGGCGGTGTTCCTGGCCGGCGATCAGGTCGTCGGCACCGCCACGATCGTCTGATCGCACGGTAAGCAAGCTGACCGGACGGATCCCGTAGATCCGGCTGGGGAGTCTGGCGGAGTCGGCTCCGTCTGCCGATGGCGCTCATGTGACGCCGTCCCCGTCATCCGTGCTGGCCGTGCTCGCCTGCCTGGCGCTGGCCATCGCCTCGTTCGCGCTCCTGCGCAGCGCGGTGTCCGAGGCACGGGGTGAGCAGGTCTTCGACGGCGTCCTGCTCGGCGTGGCGATCGCCACGATCGCAGCCGGCTTCGGCGTGCTCCCCGAACTGGACGGGCCGGCCGCGCCCGTGGCGGCCGCCGGGCTGCTCGCGGCGGGCGCCGGCGCGCTGGGCATGGCGTTCGGGACGCGCGCGACGAGGCCGCGCCGGGCGATCCTGTGGCTCGCGCGGCGCCTATGCGGTCCTGCTCGCGGGCGTCGCGTGCGGGGGGACGCTGCGCGCCTCGGCCTCGGGCGTCGCCGTCGTCGCGCTCGCAGGCGCCGTGCACGCGCGCCCTCGCGCCGCCCGGCGCACGCACGACCGCCGGGGACGGCGCGGAGGCCCCGATCCGGCGCCACGTGCTCGCGCCTGTCGCGTACCTGACCCTCTTCCCGGCCTCGCTGGCGCTGCTGCTCGTCGCTGCGCGGCCCGTCGTCGCTCGCGATCGCCGTCTGGGGCGCCGCGTGGTCGATCGCCGGCGCGCTGGCGTTCGCCCGGCAGAACTGGGTCCTCGGCGACCGCCACCGGGCGGTCGCCCGCGAGCGCGACCTGCGCCGCGAGATGGTCCGCCGCAACGCGGAGCTCGCCGCGCTCACCGACCTCGCCGACGCCGTCACCCGCATGCGCGGCGAGCGCCCGCTCGTCGAGCGTGGCCTGCAGGTGCTGCTGCACGTCTCCGACGCCCGCAGCGTCCACATCGAGCTCGGCGGCGAACACCATCAGCTGCCGCCCGGCGCCACGCTGCCCGACGGCGACCCGTTCGCCGTCGGCATGCCGCTCGTCGTGCGCGACCAGCAGCTCGGCAGCGTCATGCTGGTCGGGCGCGACGAGCCGTTCGCAGCCGAGACGCTCCGGCTCGTCGGCGTGCTCGGCGACCAGCTCGCCGTCGGCCTCAGTCACATCCGCGACTACACCGAGAAGTCCCACCAGGCGCTCCGCGACCCGCTGACCGGCATCTACAACCGCCGCGTGCTCCAGGACGCGCTGGCCAGGGAGCTGCTGCGTGCGCGCCGCGACGACGGCGAGCTCGCGCTCACGATGCTCGACATCGACGACTTCAAGGGCGATCAACGACGTCCACGGTCACGACGCCGGCGACGAGGTGCTGCGGCGCGTCGCCGCGTGCGGGCACGACGTGGTGCGCCCGGGGGACACGTTCGCGCGCATCGGCGGCGAGGAGTTCGCGCTGCTCACGCCCGGCGCCGGCGCCGCAGGAGGCGTTGCTCGTCGCCGAGCGCCTGCGCGTCGCCGTGGCAGCGCTCGACGTGCTGCCCGACCGCCGGCGTCACGGTCAGCGCGGGCCTCGCCGCCTACCCGGCGGACGCTCCCGACGGCGACACGTTGCGCCGCGCGGCCGACGAGGCGCTGTACCGCGCGAAGGCGGCGGGCAAGAACCGCTGCGAGCTCGCGGGCGAAGCATCGGCTCCCGCCTGATTGCGGGCCGTATCCTCACCGGCATGACCGGACTGACGAGCGATGAGATCCGGGAGACCTACCTCTCCTTCTTCGAGCAGCGCGGCCACATGCGCCGCGCATCGGGATCGCTCGTCCCGGCAGACTACGACCCGTCGGTCCTGCTCACGACCGCCGGGATGCACCCGCTCAAGCCGTACTTCCTCGGCCAGGAGCGCCCGCCGCACCACCGGCTGACGTCCTGTCAGAAGTGCTTCCGCACGACCGACATCGAGAACGTCGGCAACACCGCGCGCCACCTGACGTTCTTCGAGATGCTCGGCAACTTCTCGCTGGGCGACTACTTCAAGCAGGGCGCGGTCGAGTACGCGTGGGAGCTGTCGCTGGAAGGGTTCGGCTTCAAGCCGGAGGACATCTGGATCACCGTCTTCGAGGGCGACGAGGAGCTGGGCCTCGGGCCCGACGAGGAGGCGATCGCCGCCTGGGAGTCGGTCGGCGTCCCGCGCGAGCGCATCGTCCTGTGCCCGCGCTCGGAGAACTTCTGGCAGGCGGGCCCGACGGGCCCGTGCGGGCCGTGCTCGGAGCTCTACCTGGACCGCGGCGTCGCCTTCGGCTCGCCCGAGGACCTGCCCGGCGGGGAGAACGAGCGCTTCCTCGAGTACTGGAACCTCGTGTTCATGCAGTTCAACCAGGATCCGATCGGCACGCTCACGCCGCTGCCGAACCAGAACATCGACACCGGCCTGGGCCTGAACCGCATGGCGCTCATCCAGCAGGACGCGCCGACGATCTTCGAGACCGACCAGTTCGCGCCGCTCATGGCGCTGGGCCGCGAGCTCTCGCCGCACGCCGAACCCCGACGAGCGCGCGCTGCGCATCCTGGCCGACCACTCGCGGGCGATGACGTTCCTCATCGCCGACGGCGTCGTGCCGTCCAACGAGGACCGCGGGTACATCCTGCGCCGCGTCATGCGCCGTGCGATCCAGCAGGGCCACCACATCGGCATCGAGCCCGGCTTCATGCCGCGCTTCGTCGACGTCGTCGTCGACGTCATGGGCGCCGCGTACCCCGAGCTCGTCGCTGAGCGCGACGTCATCCTCCGCTGGGTCAAGGCGGAGGAGGAGGGCTTCGGCCGCACGCTGGAGCAGGGCACGAAGCTGCTCGAGCGAGGTCATCGAGCGCTCCAGGGAGGACCGGCTCCATCCCTGCCGAGGACGCGTTCCGCCTGCACGACACGTTCGGCTTCCCGTTCGAGGTCACCCGCGAGCTCGCGCTCGAGCAGGGCCTGGAGGTCGACACCGAGGGCTTCGACTCGCTCATGGAGCAGCAGCGCGCGCGTGCGCGGGCCGGCGGCCGCGCCGGAGCGTCGCTCAGCGGCGATCTGCGCTCGCGGGCGACCGAGCTGGCCAAGGCGTCGGCGCAGACGGACTTCACCGGCTACGAGGCGCTCGAGCAGCGCACGACGGTCGGCGTCCTGGAGGCCGATGGCTCGTCGATGATCGTCAAGCTCGCCGAGTCGCCCGTTCTACGCGACCGGCGGCGGCCAGGTGGCCGACGGCGGCACGATCGAGTGCGAGGACGGCGACTGCCGCGCGCAGGTCGTCGACGTCCTGCGCCTGGGCGACGACCAGGCCGTCGTGGTCGAGCCGATCGCGGGCGAGCTGCAAGCCGGGCGAGCGGGTCGTGGCCCGCGTCGACCGCAAGGCGCGCCACGCGACGGCGGCCAACCACACCGCGACGCACCTCCTGCACGCGGCGCTGCGCGCGCGGCTGGGCGCGCACGTGCGCCAGGCCGGCTCCTACGTTGGGCCCGGACAAGCTGCGCTTCGACTTCACCCACGGCTCGCGCCTGTCCGACGAGGACATCCGCGCGGTCGAGGACCAGGTCAACGCGTGGATCACCGGCAACGACCCCGTGCGCCCGATCGTCACGACGCTCGACGAGGCCAAGGCGCTCGGCGCCACCGCGCTGTTCGGCGAGAAGTACGGCGACATCGTGCGGATGGTCGAGATCGGCGACGGCTCGTGGTCGCGCGAGCTGTGCGGCGGCACGCATGTCCGCTCGACGGCGGAGATCGGGCTGCTGAAGGTCACGAGCGAGGGCTCCAGCGCGGCGAACGTGCGCCGCATCGAGGCGATCACGGGGCCGGAGGCGGTCGCGCACGCCCGCTCGCACGACGCGCTCCTGCACGAGGCGGCGCGGGCGCTGCGCACCCAGCCCGACCGCGTGCCCGAGGCCATCGTGGCGCTGCAGCAGCGCGCCAAGCAGGCGGCGAAGGCGTCCGTCGGGCGGCGGCGTGGACGTCGACGTGCTCGCCGCGCGCGAGCAGGCGCTGGACGGCGCGCGGGTCGTCATCGAGACGGTCGACATCGACGACGTCAAGGCGCTCGTGGACGTGGCGGACAAGGTCAAGGGCCAGCTCGGCAGCGACGCCGCGGTCGTGCTCGGCATGACGGCCGACGAGCGCGTGCACCTCGTCGCGGCGGTGACGCCGGGGCTGGTGTCGCGCGGCGTCAAGGCGGGCGAGGTCGTGAAGATCGGCGGCCGGCGTCGTCGGCGGCGGCGGCGGCGGGCGCGACACGATGGCGCAGGCCGGCGGGCGCGAGCCCGACAAGCTGCCCGAGGCGCTCGACGCCGCCCGCGCCGCGATCGCTGCCGCCCTCGGCGTCGCGTAGCGTGCCCAGGGTTCTGGCGCTCGACTACGGCAGCGCGCGCTGCGGCTGCGCGCTCAGCGACCCGACCGGGACGCTCGCGACGCCCGATCGATCCGGTGCTGCGTCCTGCGACGCGGCGCGGGATCGGGCGCCTGGCCGAGCTCGTGCGCGAGCGCGAGGTCGGGCGCGTCGTCGTCGGGCTCCCGCTGGGCATGTCGGGCGCGGACACGGCGCAGACCGAGGAGGCCCGCGCCTTCGCCGCGCGGCTCGCGGAGCGCCTCGGGCCCGACGTGCCGGTCGAGCTCTACGACGAGCGCCTCACGACGGTCCAGGCGCTCCGGGATCCGGGCGGTGGGGGGTCCTCGCTGGACTCCCGAGCCGCCGCCCACCTGCTCGAGGCCTGGCTCGCGGTGAGGTCTTCCCCCGGCGATCTTGCGTAGGCTCGGCCGATGGTCGACATCCTCATGCGGTTGAAGGTCCGGGACTTCGACGCGTTCTGGCAGGGGTTCCAGGAGCGGGGCTCGGCGCGCGAGCGGCTGGGCTCCAGGGGCGTGAGCGTGCTGCGGTCGCAGGACGACGCACACGCCGTGATCCTGCATCTCAAGTGGGAGAGCCGCGAGGCGTTCTCCGAGTTCCTGCAGGACCCCGTCGTCCAGGACTCGATGATCAAAGGCGGCGTGATCGGCAAGCTCGAGATCGAGCACCTCGACCCCGTGGGTGACCTGCCCGCGTAGGACGTCGCGGTGTCCGGGAGACCCACGGTGGATCAGCGCCTGAGCGACCTCGCGCGGCTGCGCCGGGTCCGGGACCGGATCGACCGGGAGTACGCGCAGCCGCTGGACGTCGAGGCGCTCGCGCGCGGCGCGCACATGTCTGCAGGGCACCTCAGCCGCCAGTTCCGGCTCGCGTACGGTGAGTCGCCCTACAGCTACGTGATGACGCGTCGCATCGAGCGCGCGATGGCGCTGCTCCGCCGCGGCGACCTCAGCGTCACCGAGGTCTGCTTCGAGGTCGGCTGCTCGTCGCTGGGGACGTTCAGCACTCGCTTCACGGAGCTCGTGGGCATGCCGCCCGGCGAGTACCGCCGCACGTCGCCGGGCCCGGCGGCCGGGATGCCGCCGTGCGTCGCCAAGCAGGTGACCCGACCGATCAGGAATCGAGAAGCGCCGGTCACGACCCGTACGTAACGTGGCCGCCATGGACATCAACATCCACGCAGCCATGCTCCCGCAGGACGACCCGGAGGCCGCGGTCGCCTTCTACCGCGACACCCTCGGCTTCGAGGTCCGCAACGACGTCGAGTACGGCGGGATGCACTGGATCACCGTCGGCCCCTCCAACCAGCCCGGCACATCGATCGTCCTGTACCCGCCGGCCGCCACGCCGGGCATCACCGACGACGAGCGTCGCACGATCGCCGAGATGATGGCCAAGGGCACCTTCGCGAGCATCAACCTGGCCACGGGCGACCTCGATGCCGCGTTCCAACGCATGCAGGCGGGAGACGCCGAGGTCGTCCAGGAGCCGACCGACCAGCCCTACGGCGTGCGCGACTGCGCTGTCCGCGATCCCTCTGGCAACCTCATCCGCGTCCAGGAGCTGCGCTGAGCGGCATGCACGCCGCCGACAGCCACGATCTCATCCGCGTGCAGGGCGCGCGGGTGAACAACCTCAAGGACGTCAGCATCGAGATCCCGAAGCGCCGGTTGACGGTGTTCACCGGGGTCTCGGGCTCGGGGAAGAGCTCGTTGGTGTTCGGCACGATCGCCGCGGAGTCCCAGCGGATGATCAACGAGACCTACAGCGCCTTCGTGCAGGGCTTCATGCCGACGCTGGCCCGGCCGGAGGTCGACGTGCTGGATGGGCTGACGACCGCGATCAGCGTCGACCAGGAGCGGATGGGCGCCAATCCCCGCTCGACCGTCGGCACCGCGACGGACGCCGACGCGATGCTGCGCATCCTGTTCAGCCGGCTCGGGCAGCCGGGGATCGGCGGGCCTGGCGCGTTCTCCTTCAACGTCGCCTCCGTGCACGGAAGTGGCGGGATCACCGTCGAGCGCGGCAACAAGACCATCACCCAGAAGGCGAGCTTCAGCCGTGTCGGCGGCATGTGCCCGCGCTGCGAGGGCCGGGGCTCGATCAGCGACTTCGACGTGTCGGCGCTCTACGACGACTCCAGGTCGCTCAACGACGGCGCGGTGACGGTCCCCGGCTACAGTATGGAGGGGTGGTACGGCCGGATCTTCCGCGGCTGCGGCTACTTCGACCCGGACAAGCCGATCGCGCGGTTCAACAAGCGCGAGCTTCACGACCTGCTGTACAGGGAGCCGACGAAGATCAAGGTCGACGGCATCAACCTGACGTACGCCGGCCTGATCCCGCAGATCCAGAAGTCGATGCTCTCCAAGGACGTCGACGCGATGCAGCCGCACATCCGCGCGTTCGTGGAGCGGGCGGTGGTGTTCACGGACTGCCCCGACTGCGGCGGCACCCGGCTCAGCGAGGCGGCGCGGTCGTCGAAGATCGACGGCGTCAGCATCGCCGACGTCGCCGCGATGCAGATCTCGGACCTCGCCGACTGGATGCGCGGCCTCGACGAGCCGTCGGTGGCGCCGCTGCTCGCGGCCTTGCGGGACATCCTCGACTCGTTCGTGGAGATCGGGCTGGGCTACCTCTCGCTCGGTCGGCCGTCCGGGACGCTGTCGGGCGGCGAGGCGCAGCGCACCAAGATGATCCGCCACCTGGGCTCCTCGCTGACCGACGTCACCTACGTCTTCGACGAGCCGACGATCGGGCTGCATCCGCACGACATCCAGCGGATGAACGACCTGCTGCTGTCGCTGCGCGACAAGGGCAACACGGTGCTCGTCGTGGAGCACAAGCCGGAGACGATCGAGATCGCCGACCGCGTCGTCGACCTCGGCCCGCAGGCCGGCACCGGGGGCGGCGAGGTCGTGTTCGAGGGCAGCATCGAGGGGCTGCGGGCCAGTGACACGCTGACCGGGCGTCATCTGGACGACCGTGCGTCGCTCAAGGAGGCGGTGCGGGCGCCGTCGGGCGTGCTGGAGGTGCGCGGCGCCGACGCCAACAACCTGCAGGACGTGGACGTCGACATCCCGCTCGGCGTGCTCGTGGTGGTGACCGGCGTGGCCGGGTCGGGCAAGAGCTCGCTCATCCACGGCTCGGTGTCCGGGCGAGATGGTGTCGTCGCCGTCGACCAGGGCGCGATCCGCGGCTCGCGCAGGAGCAACCCTGCGACCTACACCGGACTGCTCGACCCGATCCGCAAGGCGTTCGCGAAGGCCAACGGCGTCAAGCCGGCACTGTTCAGCGCCAACTCCGAGGGCGCCTGCCCGAACTGCAACGGCGCCGGCGTGATCTACACCGACCTCGGGATGATGGACGGCGTCGCCACGCCCTGCGAGGTGTGCGAGGGCAGGCGCTTCGACGCGTCGGTCCTCGAGTACCACCTCGGCGATCGCGACATCAGCGAGGTGCTCGCGATGTCGGTGACCGAGGCGGAGGAGTTCTTCGGCGCCGGTGACGCGCGCACGCCGGCCGCGCACAAGATCCTGGGCCGGCTCGCCGACGTCGGGCTCGGCTACCTGCGGCTGGGTCAGCCGCTGCCGACGCTGTCCGGGGGTGAGCGCCAACGGCTCAAGCTGGCCACGCACATGGCAGAGAAGAGCGGGATCTACGTCCTCGACGAGCCGACGACCGGCCTGCACCTCGCCGATGTCGAGCGGCTGCTCGGCCTGCTCGACCGGCTCGTCGACGCCGGCAGGTCGGTCATCGTGATCGCACACCACCAGGCGGTCATGGCGCAGGCCGACTGGATCATCGACCTCGGGCCGGGCGCCGGCCACGACGGCGGCCGGATCGTCTTCGAGGGCACGCCCGCCGACCTCGTGGCCGCGCGCTCCACGCTCACCGGCGAGCACCTGGCGGCCTACGTCGCGACGGGCTGAGGCACGCGCAGGGTCGCCCGGCGGCTCAGCGCGGGCGCTCCGGCCGCGAGGCCCGCGACGCCCAACCCACCGTGCTGGCCCTGCAGCAGCAGCACGACGGCGAGGCTGTTGATCTCGATGGGCAGCCGCGCGACCGTGCCCGTCGCCGGCAGCGAGGGGACGCGCGGGACGGCGATGCTCCGCGCGTACGAGCCCATCGTCACGAAGCTACAGGGGGTGTCGTCGCTAGGGTGAGGCGCCAATGCACCGGGGTCGGGAGGCAGCGAATGTCTCTCCTCGCCGTGCGTCCCGCCATTCATGCCGTTCGGTCGACAGGACAACCAGCGCTCAGAACGCAGCGCCGAGGATCGCGAGCGCGCCCGGCTCGAGCGCGCTGCCCGTCGCGCTGCCCGCGAGGGGGAGGAGCCGCCCTCGATCGATGATCCGGCGGTCAGTGCCGATCCGGTCGAGCCGCCGCCGCCGGATCCGTTGGTCGTCCCGGAGCCGGAGCGACATCGTGGCCTGGGAGGCGCACCCAGAGCCCGAGCCAGATCCAGATCCAGATCCAGAGCCGGAGCCGCAGCCGGAGCCGGAGCCCGTCGAGGACGGTGGCGCCACCCGCGAGTTCACGCCCGCCGACGAGGCGGAGGCGCTCGGTCGCCGAGCGCCGCGGCAGCCGGAGCCGGAGCCGGAGCCCGAGGTGGACCACGCCACCCGCGCGTTCTCCTCCGACGAGATCGCGGCGGCTCGCGGCCACACGCCGCCGGACGTCGACCCCGACGACCTCGACATCGCCTGGCAGGACGCGGCGAAGCGCGGCGAGGCCCTGCCCGACCGCCCGCTGCGCCAGATCCAGCCTGAGCCGGCCGCGCCGCCGCCCGCACCCGCGGGCAGTCTGCCGGACACCGAGCCGGTGACGACGGCCCGCAGCGCCCCGCGGCGGACGCGCCGAAGCCGCCGGCGGGGCGGCACCGTGATGACGCCGCCCGGCGACGTGCCGCGCGGTCCCGCGCACGCGCGGCAGGCGCGGTCCCGCCCGGATCGCGGCGCTCGTGGCGATCCTCGTCGTGATCGCGGTCCTGCTGTGGCTCGTCAACGCGTTCGCCGCAGCCGTTCGGCAACTCGGGCACCGGGAGCGTCACCGTCACGATCCCGCAGGGAGCCAGCTCGGGCAAGATCGGCGACGTCCTCGCGAACGCCGGCGTCGTCGACTCGGGCTTCATCTTCTCGATCCGCGCCAGCCTGTCCGGCGCGCGCGGCGACCTGCGCTCCGGGCGCCACGTCCTGCGTCACGACATGAGCTACGGCGCCGCGATCGACGCGCTGAGCGCGAAGCCCACCGACGCGGAGTCGGCCCCTGTCGTCAACGTCGTGATCCCCGAGGGCCGCACGCGACGCGACATCGCCGCGATCGCCCGCAAGGCGGGGCTGTCCGGCAGCTACATGGACGCGACGGCCAAGGCGCCCGCAGGCTTCAGCATGCGCAAGTACGGCGCGCCCGTGCGGCAGCTCACTGGAGGGCTTCCTGTTCCCCGCCACGTACGAGGTGCGCAAGGACGCCAGTGTCGGGACGCTGCGCAACCGCCAGCTCGACGCCTTCGAGGAGAACTTCGCCAAGGTGAACATGACGCAGGCGAAGCGGCGCAACCTCGACCCCTACGACGTGCTCATCATCGCCTCCATGGTCGAGCGCGAGGCGCGCGTCGCCAAGGAGCGGCCGATCATCTCCGCTGTCATCCAGAACCGCCTGCGCGAGAACGTCCCGCTCGGCATCGACGCCACGATCCGCTACGCGACGGGCAACTGGTCCACGCCGCTCACGCAGAGCGACCTGCGGCGCAACTCGCCCGTACAACACGCGCCTGCACCGCGGGCTCCCGCCGACGCCGATCGGCAACCCTGGCCTGGCGTCGATCAAGGCGGCCGCGAACCCTGCCAGCCCGCGACTACCTCTACTACGTCGTGAAGCCCGGCACGTGCGGCGAGCACGCGTTCTCACGCACCGCGGCGCAGTTCGACAAGGACGTCGCGCGCTACGACGCGGCCCGCAAGGCGAACGGCGGCAAGTCCCCGACGAAGTGCTGAGACGCCTCGGCGTCTTCGGCTGGCCGGTCGCCCACAGCCGCTCGCCGGCGATGCACGCCGCGGCGCTCGCCGCGGCCGGCCTGGAGGGTTGGACCTATCAGCGTCTCCCCGTGCCGCCCGAGCTGTTCACGGAGACCGCGCGAGCACTCGGCCCCGCCGGGTTCCGCGGGGCCAACGTGACGATCCCGCACAAGGAGGCGGCGCTGGCGCTCGCCGACGAGGCGTCGCCTGCCGCGCACGCCATCGGGGCCGCGAACACGCTGACCTACGGCGACGACGGCTCGATCCACGCCGACAACACGGATGCGCCCGGGCTGCTCGATGCGATCGAGGGGCGCCCGCGCGCGACCGCCGTGGTCCTCGGAGCGGGCGGAAGCGCCCGCGCCGTGGTCTGGGCGCTGCGCGAGACCGGCACCGAGGTCCGGGTCTGGAACCGCACCGCAGAGCGAGCCGTCGCCCTCGGCGTCGAGGTCCTGCCCGGTGCCGGCCCGCTCCCGCCCGCGGATCTGCTCGTCAACTGCACGAGCGTCGGTCTCGGCGATCCGTCCAAGACCTTCAAGGAGCTGCCGGTTTCTCCCGATGCGATCGGCACGTACGCGACGTTGGTGGACCTGGTCTACCGGCCCGGCGGAACGGCACTCGAGCTCGCCGCGCGCGAGCGCGGCGTGACGGTCGTCGGCGGCCTGGAGATCCTCGTCCGCCAGGGTGCGCGCTCGTTCGTGGCCTGGACGGGCCGATCCCCCGACCTTGCCGCCATGCGCAGGGCAGTGCTCGACCCCCCGTGACCGACATCACCACACACCTGACCGACGAGACCGACGGCGCCGCCTCGGCCGCCGGGCTCACGGACGTCAGCCTCCCGCCCGATGAGCGCGACGGCTGGGACGGGGTCACCAAGCCCCGTCGCCGCACCGGCGGTCCGCGGTTCCTGACCGACGTCATCGTCGAGCTGGGCCTGTGTGAGGCGGAGAAGGTCGAGGCGGCGATCGCCACGGCGCGCACCGCCGGGAGCACGCCCGAGCAGGAGCTGCTGGCGTCGGGCGCGATCAGCCACGACAACCTCGCCCGCGCCCTCGCCGAGCGCCACGGCCTGGAGCACATCGACCTCACGGCGTTCCAGATCGACATGGCCGCGGCCGGCCTGATCTCGACCGCCGCGGCGCGCCGCTACGACGCCGTCCCGGTCGCCTACCGCGGCGAGCGCACGCTGCTCGTCGCGATGGCCGACCCGGCGAACGTGGTCGCGATGGACGACATCGCGATCATGACCGGGATGGAGATCCGCCCGGCGGTCGCGAGCCGGGAGGACCTGCACGCGCTCGTCGGCCGCCTCGGGCGCATGGAGGACGTCGTCCCGGACCTCGTGGACGGCCCGGAGCACGAGTTCGCTCAGGCCGAGGTCGTCGATCTGCGCGAGGCCGTCGACGACGCGCCGATCATCAAGCTGGCCAACCAGATCATCGCCCAGGCGGTGGAGCAGGGCGCGTCGGACATCCACATGGAGCCGGAGACGGACTCGATGCGCGTGCGCCTGCGCATCGACGGCGTGCTGACCGAGGCGCAGGTGGTGCCGCGCGCGATGGTCGCCGGCGTCGTGAGCCGCATCAAGGTCATGGCCGAGCTGGACATCGCCGAGCGCCGCGTCCCGCAGGACGGCCGCGTCGGACTCAGCATCGACGGTCACCACGTCGACCTCCGTGTCGTCACCCTCCCGAGCGTGCATGGCGAGTCGGTCGTCATGCGCATCCTCGACAAGGAGTCGGTGGTCATGGACCTCGACCGCCTTGGCATGGGGGAGGAGGACCGCCACCGCTTCGAGCGCGCGATCCACGAGCCGTACGGCGCGGTGCTGGTCACCGGCCCGACCGGCTCGGGCAAGTCGACGTCGCTCTACGCCGCGCTCGGCGTGCTGAACACGTCCGAGAAGAACATCGTCACGATCGAGGACCCGGTCGAGTACCAGCTCGAGGGCGTCACGCAGGTGCAGGTCAACCCGCGCGCCGGCCTCGGCTTCGCGACCGGCCTGCGAGCCATGATGCGCGCCGACCCCGACATCATCATGGTCGGGGAGATCCGCGACCGCGAGACGGCGCAGATCGCGGTCGAGGCGGCGCTCACCGGCCACCTCGTCCTCTCCACGCTGCACACCAACGACGCCGCGACGGCCATCACCCGACTCGTTGAGATGGGCGTCGAGCCGTTCCTCGTCGCCAGCTCGATCGGCGCCGTCGTCGCCCAGCGCCTTGCCCGCACGCTGTGCCAGCACTGCAAGCAGCGGGCGATCATCCCCGTCGCGACGCTGCGCGCCAACGGCTTCCCGTCGTGGCTGGACGTCGAGGCCTACGAGCCCGTGGGCTGCGCGCGCTGCAACGGCTCGGGGTACAAGGGCCGCCTCGGCCTCTACGAGGTCATGGTCATGACCGAGGAGATCCGCGGCCTTGCCATCGAGCGCGCGCCCGCCGACAAGATCATCGAGGTGGCGGTCCGCGACGGCATGCGCCGGCTGCGCGAGGACGGCCTGCACAAGGTCATGCTCGGCCGTACCTCGCTCGCCGAGGTGGCCCGGGTCACCGGGACGACGTAGTCCTCCCGGGCGTTCGCGCGGCGACCTCGCCGCGCACGAACCGGTCGCCTTCGTCACGGCGCGACGGGAACGCCCTGGCGCTGAACTCCTCCCATGGCATGCCCTGCGCGGCAGGGTTCGAGCGGCCGGCCAGCGACCCGAGCCAGCACAGCAAGAACGCGAACGGGATCGTCATGATCGCCGGGCTGAGGACGACGAGCGGCATCGTCGTGGCCGCCGCGATCGAAAAGGCCACGTTGGCCAGGAAGGCGACGTCGAGGTCCTTCGCCGAGCGCGAGCAGGATCGCGACGATGGCGACGCCGCCGCCGGCGAGGCGGCTGACCTGCAGCTGGCGACGCTCGTCCACCTCGCCGCGCTGCGAAGCCGAAGATCTGCAGCAGCAGGAAGGACACGGCGAAGATCCACATCGCGCCGTGCGCGGACGAGCGCGCGGCGCGGCCGTCGCGGACGGTGAGGAAGCGCACCATGACGTGCGGCATCCCCATCATCCCGAGCACGAGCCCACTTGAAGATCTGGATGTAGGTCGCGCCGACCATGCCGCCGACGACCGTGTAGAGCGTCATGAGCCCGCCGAGGATGATCACGGCGACGGCAAAGTCGATGTGCAGCAGCGCGCTGGCCATGAGGCCGGAGCCGACGAACTGCACGACCATGAAGACGGTGCTGATGACGAGCTTCGTCACCGCGATGGCGCCGCGCAGCCCGCGTCCCTCGAAGCACGTCGCGACTGCGTCGGCCGCGTGAAGCGCTCGAGGTTGCGCAGCGGCTCGGCCACGAGCAGGACGATGAGCAGGAACGCGGCCGACAGGCCGATGCCGAGCAGGAAGCCGGTCATGCCGGTCAGCGCGACCGCGCCGGTGATGCCCAGGAACGATGCTGCGGAGATCTGGTCGCCGGCGAGCGCGAGGCCGTTCTGCCGGCCGCTCAGGCGGCGGCCGGCGACGCAGTGGTCGCCCGCTCGGTCCGGTCTGCCCAGCGGCAGTACACGACCGCCGCGAGCGTGGCGCCAGGATCTCGCCGATCCCGAGGAGGTAGACGACGGCGATGCCGCCCGTCACCTCGTCCAGGGCCGGCCAAGGCGAGCACCGGGAACGCGAAGAACAGCACGATCGTGGCCAGAGCCCGACGCGCCACGCGCTTGCGCGCGTGCCCAGAGTGGTCCACGGTCCCCTCCCGCAGGGTCGGTACGGCGCGGGGCCTACCCGGAGGGGATCGGGACTAGCAGCGCACTAGATGCCGCCGCCGTAGGGCGGCACCGCGCGCTGCGAGGAGGTGCGCGGGTCGTCCGGCGTGGCCGGCCGCTCGGCCGCCTCCGTCGTCTCGGTCAGCTTGCGCGGAGGCACGACGACCTCCAGCTTGCCGTCGGGCCCGCGGCGCATGACGACCTTGCCGGCGAGCAGCTCGCCCGGGTCGGCACGGCCGGATGGATCGTGATGGGGCACGTCTACACCGTCGCCGGGGGCGTGCGGTCGAAGCCGGCCGCGCGGTACGCGTCCTGCTCGTCGAGCGTCTCGGACTCCAGCAGCGCGTGCGCGAGGTTGTCGAGGCGCTCGCGGTTCTCGTTCAGCAGGCGCAGCGCCCGCTCGTAGCACTCCTCGACGATCATGCGGACCTCCGCGTCGACGATCTGGCGCGTCTCCTCCGACGGGCCGCTGCCGGTCCCCGGGAACAGGACGGGGTCGTCGTTCGGGACCGGGGAGCACGCTCACGAGGCCGATGCGGTCGGACATGCCCCAGCGCCCGACCATCTGGCGCGCGATGTTCGTGACCTGCTCGAGGTCGGACTCCGCACCGGTCGTCACGTTCCCGTAGACGATCTCCTCGGCGGCCCGCCCGCCGAGGGCGCCGACGATGCGGCCGCGCAGGTAGCGCTCGTCGTAGCCGTAGCGGTCGCTCTCGGGGGACTGGAACGTGACGCCCAGCGCGCGACCGCGCGGCACGATCGAGACCTTGCGGACCGGGTCCGCGCCCGGCTCGAGCATGCCGAGCACCGCGTGGCCGGACTCGTGGAAGGCCGTGCGCTCACGCTCCTCGACCGACAGCGTGATGCGCCGCTCGGCGCCGAGGATGATCCGCTCCAGGGCGTCGGTCAGATCGCCGAGCTGGACCTTGTCGTGGCCGCGCCGCGCGGCCGTCAGCGCCGACTCGTTGATGAGGTTGCGCAGGTCGGCGCCGACCATGCCCGGCGTCGTGGCGGCGATGGCGTCGAGGTCGACGTCCTCGGCCAGCGGCACGGAGCGCGTGTGCACGGCGAGGATCTTGCGGCGGCCGTCCTTGTCGGGCGGGTTGACGACGACGCGGCGGTCGAAGCGCCCAGGGCGCAGGAGCGCGGAGTCCAGCACCTCGGGGCGGTTCGTCGCCGCGATGACGATGACGCCCTCGGTGCCGGTGAAGCCGTCCATCTCGGTGAGGATCTGGTTCAGCGTCTGCTCGCGCTCGTCGGAGCCGCCGAAGGAGCTCGACCCGCGCGAGCGCCCGATGGCGTCCAGCTCGTCGATGAAGATGATCGCCGGGGCGGCCTTCTTGGCCTGGTCGAACAGGTCGCGGACGCGCGACGCGCCGACGCCGACGACCATCTCGATGAACTCCGATGCGCTCAGCGAGAAGAACGGCACCTCGGCCTCGCCCGCGACGGCGCGCGCCAGCAGCGTCTTGCCGGTGCCGGGAGGCCCGGAGAGCAGCACGCCCTTGGGTATCGCCGCGCCGAGCATCCGGTAGCGATCCGGGTTCTTGAGGAAGTCGACGATCTCGACGAGCTCCTCCTCGGCCTCGTCGATGCCCTCGACGTCGTCGAAGGAGACGCGCTGCGCGGTCGGCTCGTAGCGCTTGGCACGCGATCGGCCCGAGCCCGCAGAGCCCGCCGGCGCCGCCAGCGGTGGCCGCGCGCCGCGCGATCCAGATGAAGAACGCCGACGAGCAGCAGCGTGGGCCCGAAGTAGATGAAGAGCGTCGCCA
Source organism: uncultured Solirubrobacterales bacterium (assembly GCA_963837655.1). GTDB lineage: Bacteria > Actinomycetota > Thermoleophilia > Solirubrobacterales > Solirubrobacteraceae > CAVVSD01. Next base: position 217,533 of record CAWIOK010000001.1, on the reverse strand, counting down.
GCGTCCCGGGGCCCGCGTCCGGGTTCTCGGCGTCGACGACGACGTCGTTGGCCTTGCAGCTGCTGGAAGAGGTCGTCGTCGGAGGCGAAGGTCGGGCGGACGGTCTCGAAGTCCTTGTCGGCCTTCTCGTCCTTGCTCGGGCTGACCGCCTTCTTGAACTCGCCCTTGATCTGCTCGCCGCGCCCGTCGACCTTCAGGACGTTGCCGGCGTCGACCTGGTCGAGGAAGAACGTGTAGGGGACGTCCACCCGCGTCGTCCTCGGCGTGAAGAGCTGCGCGAACAGGACGTTGAACGCGAGGAGCGCGAGGATGAGGTAGATCCAGCGGCGCCCGAAGGGCGGTCCGCTCATGCGCCGGCGCGCTCTCCGCCGCCGCCCTCGGGCTCGCGCTCACCCTCCACCCGCCACGGTGTGGGGCGCTCGTCCTTCTTGGGGGGCTGGGTCCTCGGGGCGGGCGGCGGGGCCATCGGGGGTCCTTCGATCATACGGTCGTCCATCAAGCGGGACTGAAGAGCACGCCCGGACGGGCCGCGGTCGATCACCGGGGCGTGTCCTTCGACTTCGCCGAACTCCTCATGGAGGTCCTGCACCGCCGGGCCTCCGATCTCCATGTGACCGCCGGCCAGCACCCGGTCATCCGGGTCCGCGGTCGCCTCGTGGCGCTCGAGGACTACCCCGTCCTGACGTCCGCCGCGACCCGTGAGGTCATCTACTCGATCCTCACGAACGACCAGCGCCAGCGGCTGGAGACGGACTGGCAGCTGGACTTCGCCTACGCGATCCCCGGCGTCGCGCGCTTCCGCGTCAACGCCTACGTCCAGCGCCAGGCGATCGCCGCGGCCTTCCGGCTCATCCCGCAGGAGCTGCCGAGCATCGACGACCTCGGCCTGCCGACGGTCCTGCACGAGTTCGCCCGCAAGCCGCGCGGCATGGTGCTCGTCACCGGCCCGACCGGCTCCGGCAAGTCGACGTCGCTCGCGGGGATCATCGACGAGATCAACGCCACGCGCGAGGAGCACATCCTCACGATCGAGGACCCGATCGAGTTCCTGCACCGGCACAAGAAGTGCATCGTCAACCAGCGCGAGATCGGCTCGGACGCGCAGTCCTTCGCCGGCGCGCTGAAGGGCGCGCTGCGTCAGGACCCCGACGTGATCCTCGTCGGCGAGATGCGCGACCTGGAGACGATCCACACCGCGCTGACCGCGGCGGAGACCGGCCACCTCGTCTTCGCGACCCTGCACACGCAGGACACGCCGCAGACGATCGACCGCATCATCGACGTCTTCCCGCCCGAGCAGCAGCAGCAGATCCGCGTGCAGCTGTCGGTCGCCATCCAGGGCATCGTCACCCAGCAGCTGCTGCCGACGCTCGACGGCTCCGGCCGCGTCGCCGCCTGCGAGGTGCTCGTGCCGACCCCCGCGATCCGCAACCTGATCCGCGAGGGCAAGACGCACCAGATCTACTCGTCGCTGCAGACCGGCGCGAACCAGGGCATGCAGACGATGGACACCGCCCTCGCGCAGCTCGTGCGCTCCGGCCAGATCAGCGCGAAGCTCGCCGAGAGCAGGTCGACCACCCCCGAGGAGCTGCGCCGCCTGCTGGGCATGGCGCTGCACGCCGCGTAGGTCGTCATGAGCAGCACGTACGTCTTCAAGGCCATCGACCTCGTCGGTGTCCAGAGCAAGGGCGAGGTCGACGCGGACTCCAAGCAGGCGGTCAACGACCAGCTGAAGTCCCGCGGCCTCATCGTCCTCGACATCGCGGAGAAGCGCGGCTCCAAGGAGATCAAGCTCCCGTGGAGCAACCGGGTCAAGTCCGCCGATCTCACGATCATGACCCGGCAGCTCTCGACGATGGTGTCGAGCGGCATGACGATCCTGCGCGCCCTGTACGTGCTGGAGGCGCAGACCGAGAGCGACGCGCTGAAGGAGACGCTGGTCCTGGTCCGCAAGGACGTCGAGGCCGGCCTCCCGCTGAGTGACGCACTCGAGCGTCACCCGAAGGTCTTCGACCCGCTGTTCGTCGCGATGACCCGCGCCGGCGAGACCGGCGGCGTGCTCGACAGCGCGCTCATCCGGGTCGCCGATCAGCTCGAGAAGGCCGAGGCGCTGCGCCGCCAGGTCAAGAGCGCCATGACCTACCCGACGGTGATCATCACCTTCGCGATGGTCAGTCGTGCTCGCGCTCGTGACGTTCCTCGTGCCGGTGTTCGCCGGGGTCTTCAAGGAGTTCGGCGGTCAGCTCCCGCTCATCACGCGGGTGACCGTCGCGGCCTCGGACTTCGTCAAGGGCTACTGGTACGTGCTCATCGTCGGCACGGCGGCAGCGATCTTCGGCTTCCGCAAGTTCAAGAAGTCGCCCAGGGGCCGCGAGCTCATCCAGCGCGCGATGCTCAAGGCGCCGATGAAGATCGGCGACATCGTGCAGAAGGTCGCGCTGGCCCGCTGGTCGCGGACCTTCTCCGCTCTGATCACGGCCGGCGTGCCGCTGCTGGCGGCACTGGACATCGTGGGCAAGACGGCGGGCAACATCGTCGTCGAGCAGGCGATGGACAAGGTCGTCGACAGCGTCAAGAGCGGCGGCACGATCGCCGGCCCGCTCAAGGAGAGCCCGGTGTTCCCCTCGATGGTCGGCCACATGGTCGGCGTCGGCGAGGAGACGGGCGCGCTGGACGCGATGCTCTCGAAGATCGCGGACTTCTACGAGGACCAGGTCGCGGCGGCCGTCAAGTCGCTGACCGCGATCATCGAGCCGATCATGATCATCGTGGTGGGCGCGATCGTCGGCTTCATCGTCATCGCGATGTACATGCCGATGTTCTCGCTGTACGACCAGATCAAGTAGACGCAGCGACCGCCAGCCCGGCGTTCCATCCCGGCGCGCGGCCGCCCGGCGGCGGGTGGATCGACGCCGCGTCGATCCCGCTGCTCGCGATGATCCAGGCGATCACCGAGTTCGAGTTCCACATCTCGCCCGTGCCGAGCTCGTCGCGGCCCCATACCGGCGTCGGGACCCGCGGGACCTGGTCGAGCACCCGCTGGGCGCGGTCCTCGTCGGTGGTCAGTCGCATCGCGCCGCCGACGGCCTCGTCGAGGTCGGGAATGCGTCCGTCGCGCCAGCGGCGGATCTCGTAGCGCAAGATCCGCGACCTGCCTGCCCAGCGCGCCCCGACCGGGCCACCGGCGACGACGCCGCGCCGCTCGCCGTGGGCGTCGGGAACCGGGGTCTGCTCGATCACGAATCGTGCCGTCCCGACCCGGACCTCCAGCGCCGAGTGGTACAGGTCGCAGGCCGGCCGCCGCGCGGCCCGTGCCGCGACCGTCTCGAACAGGCGCCCGTTCAGCCGGACGAAATGCCCGCCGGCACCGAGGGGCAGCCAGTAGAGGTCGACCGCGGCCACGGGCTGGGGCTCAGCGGCCGCGCTGTGGCGGCAGCTTGCGGATGGGACGGACCGTGACGCGCTTGGGCGGCTGAGGGTGCTGCTGCCGGCGGTTGCGGTCCGGGAGTTGCGGATGGCGTCGCATGCGTCGCTCCTGGTTCGTGATGTGGGGGAGCGGCCCGACCGCGCACGTCGCCCGAGGGCGGCGGGAACCTGGTGGTCATGATCGCGGACGGCCGTCGGCACGCGGGCTCGCCGGCCCTGGGCGTGCGGTCGGATGGGGCGCGTCAGCGGATCTTCATGACACGGCGATCGTAGCGCCGGGCGCTACCAATAGCCGCGCATGAGCTCGGTGGCCCAGCGCGGCTCGACGACGTCCTCTCGCGGGAGGAAGCCGCGCATGCAGGGCTTGATGTCGAGGACCGGGGTGCCGTCGACCGCGTCCAGGCCGGCCACGTCGACGTCGACGCCGCGCACCGCGACGAGCACGCAGATCGAGGATCCGAGGCGGTTGGGCCGGTCCTTGGCCCGCTGGGCGAAGATGCCGACCTCCGGCCAGGCCGGGTTGCCGCGCGGGCGCCGCGCCCCGACGTGCACTCCCGCCGGGTCGACGCGGTCGAAGCGGTACAGCACCTCGAGGTGGGAGAACGCGTCGAGCCCGCGCAGTGCATCGGGCGCGAAGCGCAGCGGATCGAGGCGGACCGTCGCTCGCACGGCCGCCCAGTCGTCGTCGCGCACCTCGGCGCGGCCGCCCACGACGCGTCCGATCGGACGGATCCCGTCCGGCGGCTCGGGAGCCGGCAGCAGCTCCACGACGCGGCTGGTGCCGGTCCCGGGCTCGGACTCCCACGCCCACTGCTCGTCCATCGCGAGCCTGCCGTCGTCCAGTCGGGTCACGACCGAGGTGCAGCGCCCGCCGGCGGTCGTCCCGTCGCGCGCGGACCTGCGAGTAGCGCAACCGCAGCTCGTCGCCCGCACGCGTGCCGACGAGGTGCCCGGCCCGGATCGCGCCGCCGGCGTAGCGGGCCTCGATGACGCCGTCGGTCGTCTCGCGGTAGTGGAAGACGGTCGCGGGCCCCACGTCGCCGCCTACGACGTCGGCGTCGGACGCGAACGCGCGGCCGTCGAGCGACGGGTTGGCGGGCACAGCCGGACGATACGCCTGGGACGTGGTGACCGACGCCTCGTTGAAGGCGATCGTGGACCGCGTGGCCGAGCCGGTCTGGGTCGTGGATCACGACGGCACCGTCCTGCTCGCCAACCCGGAGGCGACCGCGGTCCTGGGGCACGACGACGCCTCCGAGCTGCAGGGGCGCAACGGGCACGACGCGGTCCACTACCGGCACCGGGACGGGACGCCCTCTCCGGTCGCGGAGTGCCCGGTCATCCTGCCGGCGCGCAGCGGCGAGCCGGAGCACAGCGACGAGGACTGGTTCATCCGCCGCGACGGCGATGTTCCCGGTCTCGTACACGTCGGTGCCGATCGATCTCCCGACCGGGCGCGGCGTCGTGGTGACCTTCGTCGACATGACCGCGCAGCGCGAGGCCGAGCAGGCGCTGCGCGAGCGCGACGCCATCCTCGCACGGGTCGCACAGCCCGTCTGGGTCGTCGACCACCAGGGGCGGTTCCGCCACGCGAACCCGGCGGCGGTCGCCACGCTCCGAGACCGACCCGACGCGCCTGGCACAGCTCGACAGTCTCGAGGCCCGTCGGGGCCAGGCGCTGCACGAGCTGTGCACCGACGCGCGCACGGCCCGCCAGATCCGTCAGCAAGCACCTCGTCACGAGCGTTCGCCGGGGCCGGGAGAAGCTGCACGGCGTGAACGCCCGCTCCCATCCACGAGATCGCGGAGCGGTCGATCTCCGGGTGGCTCCGCTCAGGGCGCCGTGCGCGGGTCGGTGCGGGTCTCGAACTGCTCATCGAGGGGCGGACGGGTGGGGAGATGTCGCCGCCGCTGCGTGTCGGTGAGGCCGCGGTGCCACTTTCTCCATCTTTGGTCGCTAAGCCGCGTATGTCGCGGGTTCGTGCACACAACCGGACGGTTGAACCCGTCTGCGGTCGGGAGTCCGGCGAACGCACCGCACCCACGACCCCGGCTGCGTGGGGCGCCGCGCAGCTCGACAGCCGGTCCAGGCGATCTGGAAGGCTGTCGCGCATGCTCATCTCCACCATGAACGACCTCCCGGGCTACGACATCCAGGAGGTCCACGGCGAGGTGTTCGGCCTCACCGTGCGCTCCCGCAACGTCGGGTCGCAGATCGGCGCGTCGTTCAAGTCGCTCGTCGGTGGCGAGCTGAAGGGCATGACGAAGATGCTCGCGGAGGGCCGCGAGCACGCGACCGAACGCCTCGTCGAGGAAGCCCAGGGCAAGGGCGCGAACGCGATCGTCGCGTTCCGCTTCGACACGTCCGAGCTCGGGACCACCTGGACGGAGATCTGCGCGTACGGCACGGCGGTCACGGCGGTCAAGCGGGTATAGTTGCTCTAGCAACTATGCGACTCGAGGGCATCCACCACATCAGCGCCATCACCGGCGACGCTCGGCGCAACGTCGACTTCTACACGCGCGTCCTCGGGATGCGGATGATCGCCAAGACGGTCAACCAGGACGACCCGAGCGTCTATCACCTCTTCTACGGCGACGAGGAGGCACATCCGGGCGCCGATCTGACGTTCTTCGAGTACCCGCACGCCATCCCGGGCCGCGCCGGGGCGGGGATGATCCATCGCATCGTCCATCGCGTCGGCTCACAGGACGCACTCGCGTTCTGGGCCGACCGCCTCACTGCGGAGGGCGTCGCGTTGCAGCACGAGAAGGACAGCGTGCGCTTCGTGGATCCGGAGACGCTCGGGCACGAGCTCGTCGTCGACACGAGCAGCGACCCGCCGCTGACGGCCGTGCACCCGGAGATCCCTCAGGAGCTGGCGATCCGCGGCTTCGAGGGCGTCCGCGCCTACAGCGCCGCGCCGGACCGCTCCGCTGCGCTGCTCGAGCGAGTCCTCGGCGCACGGCGCACCGACGACGGGCGCTTCGAGCTTCGTGGCGATCAGCGCGGCGGTTGGATCGCCTTCGACCCGGCGCCCGACGAGCCCGGCCGCCAGAGCGCGGGCATCGTCCACCACGTCGCGTGGGGCACCTACGACGCGGACCTCCCGGCCTGGATCGAGCGGATCGACGAGACACGGCTGCCCAACTCGGGCTTCGTCGACCGCCACTACTTCCACTCGCTCTACGTCCGCGAGCCGGGCGGCGTCCTCTACGAGCTCGCGACGCGAGGAGCCCGGCTTCCTCGTCGACGGGCTGTCCGTCGAGGAGCTCGGCGGCAGGATCATCCTGCCGCCGTTCCTCGAGGACCAGCGCGAGGCGGTCGAAGCGCGCCTCACCCCGCTGCCCGATCCGCGCGCGGGGTGGGCTACTCCCACTCCCCGCCCACAGCTCCCGGGCGCGTCAGCGCCCAGATGACCCACACGCAGAGCGCGATCACGACGATCGACCACAGTGGGTAGTAGGGGATGAAGAAGAAGTTGTCGACCGCCGCGAGGATCGCCAGGAAGATCGCGGTGATGCCGGCCCAGGTCTTGCCGCCGATGAGGCCGACGCAGGTGATCAGCAGCAGGACGCCGATGATCAGGTGGATCCAGCCCCACGCCGTCGTATCCAGGTCGAACGTGTAATGACGGGCGACGACGAAGAAGTTGTCGTTGAAGATCGCCGTGAGCCCGGCGATGATCTGGAAGATCCCGATGAGCCCGAGCATCGACGCGGCGAACGTGACGCCGCCCATGGCCCAGCCGGACGGCTGCGGCTGCCTGGGGGGAACAGCGCTCATCTGATACTCCTTGGGACGAGGACGGAGACCCGGAATGCTCCGCGTGCGCCAGACTCTCACGCATCCGCCGGACGGTGACGCGAGCGCCTCGTCGCGGATGTCGCGGTCGTCGCGCTGACCACGAGCTGGTGCGACGTGCCGATAGGCCCGTCAGTGCCAGGTGGAGCGGAAGCGCCGCAGGCGCAGCGCGTTGCCGACGACCGACACGCTCGACAGGCCCATGGCCGCCGCGGCGATGACGGGGCTGAGCAGGCCTGCCGCCGCGAGCGGCAGCGCCGCGACGTTGTAGGCGAAGGCCCATCCGAGGTTCTGGCGGATCGTGCGCAGGGTCGCCCGCGAGAGGCGGATCGCGTCGGCGGCCGCGCGCAGGTCGCCGGACACCATCGTGAGGTCGGACGCCTCGATCGCGACGTCGGTGCCGGTGCCGACGGCGAGCCCGAGGTCGGCCTGGGCGAGCGCGGGTGCGTCGTTGATGCCGTCCCCCGCGACGGCCACGACGTGGCCCTCGGCCTGCAGCCGCGACACCGCGCCCGCCTTGTCGGCGGGCAGGACCTCGGCGATCACCTCGTCGATGCCGACGGCGGCCGCCGACGGCCTCGGCGGTCGCCCGCGTTGTCGCCGGTGAGCAGCACCGGCTGCAGGCCCAGCTCGCGCAGCGCGGCGACGGCGTCCGCGGACTCCCGGCTTGACCGTGTCGGCGACGACGAACACGGCGCGGACCTCGCCGTCCCAGGCGGCGAGCACGGCGGTCGCGCCTCGCGCCTCGGCCGTCGCGGCGCGCGGCGTCGAGCTCGGGCGGCACGCGCTCGGCGACGACCGTGCCCGGCCCGCCGCCGACGCGACTGCCCGCGACCTCGCCCTGCGACGCCCGCCACCCGGTGTCGCGCCGAAGTCGTCGGACCGGCGGGCAGCAGGCCGAGCTCGGCATGCGCGGTCCGCGCGATCGCCCGGCCGATCGGGTGCTCGGAGGCGTCCTCCAGCGCGCCCACGAGCGCAGCGCCTCGTGGCGGTCAGCGGACGCGACGTGCGCGAGGCTCATGCGCCCGGTCGTGACCGTCCCGGTCTTGTCGAGCAGGATGGTGTCGACGCCGCGCGTCGACTCGAGCACCTCGGGACCACGCATGAGCAGGCCGAGCTGGGCGCCGCGCGCGGTGCCGACCATGAGCGCCGTCGGGCGTCGCCAGGCCCAGCGCGCAGGGGCAGGCGATGATGAGGACGGCGACGGCCGCGCTCACGGCGTCGCCCGCGCCCTGGCCCGGCGAGAGCCAGCCGGCGAGCGTCGCGAGCGGCAGCGCGACGACGGCGGGCACGAAGACGGCCGAGACCCGGTCGGCGAGCCGCTGCGCCTGCGCCTTGCCCGCCTGCGCCTCGGAGACGAGGCGCGCGATCTGCGCCAGGCGCGGTGTCCGCGCCGACCCGGGTGGCGCGCACGACGAGCCGCCCGCCTGCGTTGACCGAGCCGCCCGCGACCGTCGTCGCCCGGATGCTTCTCCACCGGGCGCGACTCGCCGGTGAGGATCGACGCGTCCACCGCGGAGGAGCCGTCCTCGACGACGCCGTCGGTCGCGACCCGCTCGCCGGGACGCACGACGAAGCGGTCGCCGACGCGCAGCTCCTCGACCGGGACGCGGCGCTCGGTGCCGTCGGCGTCGAGCACCGCGGCGTCGCGCGCCCCGGCGCGCAGCAGCGCCTCGAGCGCCGAGCCCGCCCGGCCGCGCGCGCCGCGACTCGAGCAGCCGCCCGGCGAGCACGAACACCGTGACCACCGACGCGACCTCGAGGTAGACGTGCTCGGCGCCGGTCACGACCGCCGCGACCGACCACAGCCAGGCGGCGAGCGTGCCGATGCTGATGAGCGTGTCCATCGTCGCGGTGCGGTGGCGCAGTGCGCGCCATGCCGCGCGGTGGAACGGCCACGCGCCCCACAGCACCACGGGCGTGGCGAGCGCGAGCGCGAGCCCACTCCCAGCCGTCGAACTGCAGCGGCGCCGAGCATCGACAGCGCGAGCGACCGGTGCGCGCCAGCACCGCCGAGACACGCAGGCGCGCGCGCAGAAGCGAGCGGGCTCCGGCTCGGGACCGCGCGGCCTCGCCGGGCAGCGTCGCGCCGTAGCCCGCGGACTCGACGGCCTCGACGAGCTGCGCTCGGGAGCCACCGCCGCGTCGTCGAAGTCGACGGTTGCGCGCTCCGTCGCGTAGTTCACGGTCGCGCTGACGCCCTCCAGGCCCGTTGAGCGTGCGCTCGACGCGCGCGGCGCAGGACGCGCAGGTCATACCGGAGACGGGCAGCTCGAGATGGGACATGGAGAGAGGCCCCGCAGTACGCCACGGGGGTATCTCGAGTCTACCCCCTTAGGGTATGGACAACACGTCACACGAACGCGGCCGCGATGCTCCAGATGCCCACCGCGACCAACACGACCGCGACGGTCGTTGTGGATCGCTCAGCGACTTGATGCCGCGCCCGCGCTCGCTGCGCGATCGCCACGAGCGCTCGCGGCGCTGACGAGCAGGTAGCCGCCGATCGCGATCGCGACGATCCCGAAGAGGAGGTCGACGACCATGTCGTCGCATCGTGGCGCATCTCAGGGCAGCGGTGCGCCCAGCAGCGCCGCGCGGTCCCGACCGCGCCCGCGCCGAGCAGGGTCGCGACGACGCCGGCGCGCAGACGAGCAGCGCGACGGCGCCCGCGGCGAGCACCGCGAGCTGCCACGGCTCGCTCGAGCGCGAGCGCCAGCGGGATCGCCGAGTCCGAGGATCGCGCCGATCGCCGCGGGGCCCGCGCCGTCGAGGAACGCGCGGGCGTGAGCGCTCTCGCGCAGCGTCGCCGAGACGCGTGGCCCGCCGATCAGCACGAAGCAGGAACGACGGGGCGAACGCGATCGAACGGCGCCAGCAGCGCGCCGCCGTACCCGTGCGCCGCGTACCCGACGACCGCGACGGTGTGGACCACCGGCCCCGGCGTGACCTGGCCGAGCGCGACGGCGTTGAGGAACTCCGGGTCGTCATCCAGCCGTGGCGGTCGACCGCGTCCGCCTGCATGAGCGGGATGATCACGAAGCCCCCGCCGTAGGAGAGCGCGCCGACCTTCAGCGCCGTCCAGCACAGCGCGAGCAGCCCGCCGGTCGCCGACGCCGCCGCCAGCACGACCGGCCACGCGTGCGCGGCCAGTGCCTGCGGTGCGGCGCGTCCAGGCCAGCTCGATCGCCCCGCACGCGAGCAGGACGAGCACGACCAGGGCGCCCGAGCAGCGCCGTCGCCGCGATGCCCGGCGAGGACGTAGGCGATCCAGCGCGCGCGCCGCGCGCCGGCGGTCCGCGCCCAGCTCGGCGGCAGCAGCCCCGCGGCCGGCGTGGAGGGCGACGGCCGCGACGACGGCACCCGCGCCCGCGCCGGCGCCCGCGACCCAGCGCGGCGGCGAGCCGAGGAACAGCGCGGAGAGCGCGAGGATGACGAGGAGGCCCGGCAGGATGAACGCCAGCCCGCCGACGAGCGCCCCGGCGGTGCCGCGCAGTCGCCAGGCGCAGAAGATCGCGAGCTGCGTCGAGGACGGGCCGGGGAGCAGGTTCGTCGTCGCGATCAGCGTGCTCGACCTCCTCGTCGTCCATCCAGCGCGCCTGGTCGACGACGAGCTCGCGCAGCATCGCGATGTGCGCAGGCGGCCCGCCGAACCCGAGGCAGCCGATGCGGCCCCACTCGCGGGCGATCACGGCCAGGGGCGGCGCGATGCGCGGGGCGGCTGCCACGCGCGCATCGTGGCAGCCCGGCCCGCGAGGATGCCGCTACGCGGCGACGCGGCGTGGGGCCGATCGCGTCGAGCTCGTCCTTCAGCCGCTCGACGGTCTCCGGGCAGCAGCCGCTCGTTGTCGGCGATGACGTCCAGCTCGGCGTGCGAGCAGGCGATGAGATCCGCCGTGGCCGCGTCGACGGCGTCGGTGAAGAAGAGAGCGTCCGCCGTCTGCTGGAAGAGGTCCATCTGCGCGTCGGTGAACTTCGACGGCTTGAGGTCGCGCAGGCTCTTCAGCGCGGTCGCGTAGGCCTGAGCTCGCTGGCTGGTCATGGTCTCTGGGGATCCTCTCGGAAGGGCTTGCCCCCGTCATCGGCACCTGAGCCGAGAACTTCAGTCCGGACCGGCGTCGTACATGCGGCCACGCGACCGGAGCGTCCCGACCGCCGGTCGATCACCCGGACGACGTGGCCGCTGGCATCTGCGCCTGGCGCCGGGGTGGCGCCGTCCGCCGCGGCGCTGCAACATCTGGCGTGTGAGCGGCGAGCTCGAGCAGATCCGCAGGCTGTGCCTCGCCCTGCCCGAGACGAGCGAGCGGCTGAGCCACGGCGCGCCGACCTTCTTCATCCGCGACAAGCGGTCGTTCGTGACGTTCCACGACGACCACCACGGCGACGGGCGCCTGGCCATCTGGGCCGCCGCCCCGCCCGGGATGCAGGCGATGCTCGTCGACGGTGCCCCGACGCCTACTTCGTGCCGCCCTACGTCGGCCACAACGGCTGGGTCGGGCGTCCAGCTGGACCGCGGGCTGGACTGGGAGGAGATCGCCGGCGTCGTCGAGGACGCGTGGCTCACGCGAGCGCCGAGCGCCTCGCCGACACCCTTCGCTAGGACATGCGTCCAGATCGGTCGGGGGAGCCGCCGGGCGGTCCGACCCAAGCAGCATGCCCCGCCTGTCGCTCGCGCCAGCCGCGCCGCCCGCGCTCGCGGCCACGCCGCTCGTGCGCCATGCGTACGCGTTCGCCGAGCACGCGCACCGCGGCCAGCGGCGCAAGGACGGCCAGGCGTACATCTCCCACCCGGTGCGCGTCGCGCGGCTGCTCGCCGATCGGGCTACGACGAGCAGGTGCTCGCGGCTGCGCTCCTGCACGACGTCGTGGAGGACACGCCGGTGACGCTGCCCGAGATCCGCCAGGCGTTCGGCGACGCGCATCGCCCTGCTCGTCGCGAGCGTCTCGGAGGACATGTCGCTGCCCGGTGCCGAGCGCAAGCTCGCCTACCGCGAGCAGGTCCGCGTCGCGCCTGCCGGACGCCCGCGCCATCTGCGCGGCCGACAAGGTCTGCAACATCGAGGACCTGCGCATCACCGCCGCCGGCGGCGACCACGTCGCGTTGCAGCGCTTCCACGGTGGCCTGCACGCGCAGGCCCAGCGCTTCACCGCCGAGCTCGAGATGCTCTGCGAGGCCGGCGCGGACGCCGAGCTCACCGACGCCCTGCGCCGTGGCGTGCTCGCGCTGCAGGCCGAGGCGCGGCGCCTGAGCATCTTCGTGCCCGTCGAGCTCGCGCTCGCCGCCTGACGTATCTCGCCGCCGCGGTTGACCCGTCGCCCGCGGCGGCCCTACGGTGTGGGCCCCAGCACCCGTCCGGAGGAGAGACAGTGGCGGTAGCGGATGTGAAGGCCCCTGCGGTCGAGCCGACCATGCTCGACGTCGCCGGTACGCCCGTGGCCGTGCGGCGCAAGGGAAGCGGCCGGCCGCTCCTGTTCCTGCACGGTGCCGGCTTCACCGGCCAGTGGCTGCGGTTCCACGAGGCGCTCGCCCAGGGCGCCGACGTCATCGCCCCCGAGCACGTCGGCTTCGGCGGCACGCCGCTGCAGGACTGGCTCGACGGGTTCGACGATCTCGTCCTGCACTACGACGACCTGCGCGCGACGCTCGGGCTGGACGAGCCCTTCGACCTCGTCGGCTACTCGCTGGGCGGCTGGATCGCCGCGGCGTACGCGACGTTCTATCCCGAGAAGCTGCGGTCGCTGACGCTGATCACGCCCGGCCGGGTTCCCCCTCGCCGGCGGCAGCGTGGTCGACCTCTTCCACATGTATCCCGAGGAGCTCTTCGGCGACGCTCTTCAACGACATGACCAACGTCGCGCGAGGTCGCGCCCGACCCGACGGACATCGACGCCGCCGTGAAGGGCTACGAGGAGGCGTCGACCACCGCGCGCCTCGTCTGGGAGCGCCGCGACGACCCGAAGATGCCGCGCCGCCTGACAGCGGGTCACGACGCCCGTCGCTCGTCGTCGGCGCCGAGCACGACCGGCTCGTGCCCGACGAGGCCGCCGACGCGCTACGCCGCGGCGCTGCCGAACGCCGAGCTCGTGCGCATCCCGGGCACCGGCCACGCCCTCGTCGTCGAGCAGCCGGCCGCCGTGGCCAAGGCCATCCTCGACTTCCAGGAGCGCGCGCGATGAACGAGATGCAGTTCTTCCACTTCGGCCTGATGCCGTACCCGTTCATCCCGGTCGGGCTCGGAGATCGAGTCGACCTGGGTCACGCTGTCCAACTCCCACTACGACCCGAAGGTCGGCGCGCGGCTGTACAAGGAGTACCTCGACCAGGCGGTGCTGGCGGAGAAGCTCGGCTACGACGGCACCTGCGTCAACGAGCACCACCAGAACGCGTACGGGACGATGCCCGACCCCAACGTCATGGGCTCGCAGATCGTCGCGCGGACGACGAGGATCCCGGTCGGCATCATCGGCAACGCCCTGCCGCTGCACGACAACCCGGTGCGCGTCGCCGAGTCGGTGGCCATGCTCGACGTGCTCAGCGAGGGCCGGATCATCTCCGGCTTCGTGCGCGGGACGGGCATGGAGTACCACTCGATGCGGGCCAACCCGGCGTACTCCCGCGAGCGCTTCTGGGAGGCGCACGACCTGATCATCAAGGCGTGGACCGACGACGGCCCGTTCGCCTGGAAGGGCAAGCACTACGACATCCCGTACGTGAACCCGTGGCCGAAGCCCTACCAGCAGCCGCACCCGCCGATCTGGCTGCCGGGGACCGGCTCGGTGGAGACGATCACGGAGGCGGCGAAGCGCCGCTACCCGTTCATGATGGTCTTCGCGCCGCTCTCGTTCACGAAGCTCAACTACGAGATGTACCGCAACGCGGCGCAACGAGGCCGGCTACGAGGCGTCACCCGAGCAGCTGGCGTTCTGCGTGCCCGACGTACGTGGCCGAGACCGACGAGATCGCCCACGCCGAGGCGCGCGAGCACTACCTGTGGCTGTTCGGGACGGGCCTGAAGGTCCCGGCCTACCAGCACTTCCCGCCCGGCTACACGAGCGGGCGCTCGCTGCGCGGGATGCTCGAGGGCCGCGCGAAGTTCGGGATGAAGGACCACTGGGACCTCACCTACGAGGAGCTCGTCGACGAGCAGTACATCATCGTCGGCTCCCCCGACACGGTGGCCGAGCGGCTGAACATCTACGCGGAGGAGTGCGGGGCCGGCGTGCACGTCGGCGCGTCGATGCAGGTCGGCACGATGCCCAACTGGAAGGTCGTGAAGAACATGACGCTCTTCGCGGAGGAGGTCATGCCGCGCTTCCGTCCGCCCGGCAACGAGCCGGCGTGGGCACGTGGCGTGCCGCTGCCGGGTGCCGCCGCGTCGGTGACGCCGCAGCCGGTGGCCGCCTAGGGGGGCGAACCTCGTGGCCGCGCTGACTTTGTATCGGTATGCGATACGAAGTCAGCGCGGACGCCCAGATGGCGGCGCTCGCGGCACAGCAGTACGGCGTCGTCGCGGCGCGCCAGCTGGCGCTGAGCCGCGCCGGCATCGTCAGGCGGGTGCGGGCGGGGCGCCTGCACCGGCTCCACCGGGGCGTGTACGCCGTCGGTCACACGGCGCCGCGTCGGGAGATGCGATGGATGGCGGCGGTGCTCGCTGTCGGCGACGGTGCGCTGCTCAGTCATCGCAGTGCCGCCACGCTCTGGCGCATGCGCGATGGGGAGGGGCCACGACCCGACGTCACCGTCACGCACGACAGCCGCCACCCCGGTATCGCCACGCACCGGGGCCGGCTGCTCGACGCCGATCGGGCAGAGCACTTGCACATCCCCGTCACGAGTCCGGCCCGCACGCTGGCCGACCTGGCTCACGTCCTCGAGCCGGATGAGCTGCGGCGGACGCTCCGCGAGGCGCAGTTCCTGCGGCTCGTGGACCTCGCGGCCCTCCGCGATGCGGTGCGCCGGAGGCCGAGCGGGGTCCTGACCGCGCTGCTGCCGGCTGTCGCGACGCAGACCGAGCTCGAGGACCGGTTCCTGCGGATCTGCGCTCGACACGGCCTGCCCCGGCCGGTGCGCCAGCATCGCATCGGCGCCCGGCGCTACGACTTCGTGTGGCCGGCGCAGCGCCTTGTCGTGGAGACCGACGGCTGGCAGGCGCACGGGACATGGTCCGCGTTCCAGGCGGACCGTTCGAGCGCGAACGCCCTCCAGCTCCAGGGGTGGACCGTGCTGCGATTCACGTGGGAGGACATCACGCGCCGGCCACGCGACGTCGCCGCCGCGGTCGGCAGGGCGCTAGGACTCCGAGATCTCGATCGCGCGGTCGGGGCCGACCCGCAGTGACCTGCGGCCTGCGAGGAGCTCGAGCAGCTCCTCCCCGACGAGCTCGCGGCGCCAGCCCTGCAGCGTGCGCGTCTCGGGCTCGGGGAGGCCGTCGCGCTGGGCGCGGATGATGCGCTCGAGGTCCGCGCGCGCCGCGATGAGCTCGTAGGCCAGGTGGGACTCCATCGCGCGGGTACGCACCAGCGCCTCGCCGAGGGCGATGAGCGGCGCGTCCTGGGCGTCGGGCGGCGGCGGGCGCTGCCCGTCGGGCGGGATGGGCGGCTGCTCGCGGCCGCGTGCGACCGCGTCCAGGAGCCCGGCGCCGCGGCGGCGCAGCGTCGGCTCGCTCACGCCGCGGATCTGGGACAGCGCCTTCTGGTCGGCCGGGCGGCGCCGGGCGATCTCGACGAGCGCGGCGTCGTTGAGGACGGTGGAGGCGGGTCGGTCGGCGCTCCGCGCGGTGTCCTCGCGCCACGCGACGAGCTCGCGCGCGACGGCACGGATCTTCGCGTCCAGCCCGTTGACGCGGGGAAGGCGGGAGAACACGTTGTCGACGTCGCGCTCGTCGGACACGGCCTCCAGGGCGCGGCACTCCTCGCGCGCCCAGCCCAGGCGGCCCCGGTCGTCCAGGCGCTTCTGCAGCGCGTCGGCGACCTGCAGGAGGTGCAGGACGTCCTCGCGGGCGTAGTCGACCTGCTCGTCGCTGAGCGGGCGCGCATCCCATTTCGTGAAGCTCGCGCTCTTACGCAGCCGGACGCCGAGCAGCTCGGAGATGAGCGCCTCGTAGCCCAGCTGGGCGCGCAGCCCGGCGAAGCCCGCCGCGAGCTGCGTGTCGAAGACGTTGCGGACCTCGGTGTGCCACGTGCGCTTGAGCAGCGCCACGTCCTGGCGCGCAGCATGCAGCACGAGCTCGATCTCCGGATCGGCCAGCACCGCGGCCAGGGGGGACGGGTCGACGGAGTCGTCGAGCGGATCGATCACGGCGACGATGAGCTCGCCGTCGCGCTGGACGGCGACCTGCACGAGGCACAGCAGGGCCTGGTAGCGACCCTCGCCCATGAACTCGGTGTCGATGCCGAGGCGGCCGGCACCGCGCGCGGCCGACGCGAGGTCCTCGACGTCGGCTGAGCTCGCCAGCGGTGTCACGGCCGCGAACCCTATCCGTCGCGGCGGTCTGTGCCCTCCTCGTCGGGCCAGCGACCGTGCTCGTCGAAGTACGTGCGGGCCGCGGCCTCGCGGTCGCGCTCGCGATCACCGCGGACGCCGACGCGGAACAGGACGTTCAGCAGCCACACCGAGAGACCCGCGCTGATGATGAGCGCGCCGCCCTCGGCCCAGATGTCGTCGCTGAGGATCGCACCGATCAGGAGCATCACGAGCCCGATGCGCAGAGCCCGATCGGCAGCCACCAGCGGACGAAGCGAACCCTGCTCATGCCGCCACCAGCGGGCGGTCGATCCGGGCGACGAGCTGCTCGCAACGTCGTCTGCTCGCCCGGATCGGCGAGACCGACGCTCGCGGCGAGCTCCGAGCGGACCCGCGTGGGCGTCTCGCCGAGTGCGATGCGGTCGGCGAGGGTGATCGCGCCGTGACGCTTGGCCAGACGGGTGCCGTCGGGGCCGAGCATGAGCGGCACGTGGGCGTACGTGGGCTCACGCAGACCCAGGCGCTGTGCGACGTACAGCTGGCGGGCGGTGGTGTCGATGAGGTCGGCGCCCCGGACCACCTCACCGATGCGCTGGGCGTCGTCGTCCACCGCCACCGCGAGGTTGTAGGCCGGCGCGCCGTCGTTGCGGCGCACGACGAGGTCGTCCACGACGTCCTCGCGCGGGCCGAGGAGGCGATCCGTGAAGGCGATCCGCGCGGCCCCCGCGTCCAGGCGCAGCGCGGGCGGGCGCCCGCTGCGCTCGCGATCGGCACGCTCCGCGGCGGTCAGGTCGCGGCAGGTGCCTGGGTAGGCGCCCTCGGGAAAGGGGCCGTGGGGCGCGGAGGCGGCCTCGCGGATCTCCGCGCGCGTGCACCAGCACCGATACAGCGCGCCCTCGCGGTCCAGCCGGTCGATCGCGTCCGCGTAGATGTCCGTACGGTCGGACTGGCGGAGCACCGGCTCGTCGGACTCCAGGCCCAGCGCCGCCAGATCGGCCAGCTGGCCCGCCTCGTGCTCCGGTCGCGACCGCGACACGTCGAGGTCCTCGACCCGGATCAGGAAGCGTCCGCCGCCGGCGCGCGCGAACAGCCACGCGAGCAACGCGGTGCGCAGGTTGCCCAGGTGCAGGGGGCCCGTGGGGGAGGGGGCGAAGCGCCCGTCATGTGAACCCAGACCCACGGATCTGACGATAGGGGCGGGCCGAGTAGCCTCGGGCGCCGATGTCGAGCGACGAACCGACGCCAGGGCAGATCCCGTGCCCGCCGTGCCGGGGGACGGGGACCGTCGTCTCCAACCTCGGCGGCACCGCCCACGACGTCACCTGCCCGTGGTGCGAGGGCAGCGGCTTCCTCATCCCGGGCCACGACGCCCAGGCAGCGCGCCGCGAGGCGGCCGAGTCCGACTAGCGCCGGCTCGCGGTGCTAGGCCGGGTCCTCGACGACGAGGACCCCGATCGTCTTCCCGGAGTCGGTGGAGACGACCTCGAAGCGCCCCGCCTGCGTGGGGAGGACGTTGAAGATGGCCGGCGCGTCGGGCGCCACCGGCTCGGACTCACCGAAGTCCGGGAACTCGACCCCACCGGGCTCGGTGGACTCGACGGTGAGGTTGACGAGGTCGCCGACCCGCGCGACCACCTCTCCGTCCTTCGGCAGCGTCGCGTCGACGGTGCGCGGCGGCGGGCCGGATGCCGCCGTCGTCGGGGTGGTGGACGTGTCCGTCCTCGTCGAGGTCCCCGGCGTCAGCGAGCCGAGGATCAGAAGCACGAGGAACAACAGGGCGACGGGAATCAGCAGCCGACGGGCCATACGTCCAGAGATTGTCATGGACTTCTAAAGAAGCCGCGGCCGCGGTCGATCCATTGAGCGTCGGATCAGCTGCACAAAACCCCCTTAACAGCCTCAGGAGGCTGCAAACCCAATGTTCAACCGTCTGAAGGACGAGCGCGGCTTCACGCTGATTGAGCTCCTCGTCGTCGTCCTCATCATCGGCATCCTGGCCGCGGTCGCTCTTCCGACGTTCCTGGGACAGCGCGACAAGGGCTTTGACGCCGACGCCAAGTCCAACGCCCGCAACATGCAGACGCTGGTCGAGTCCTGCGGCGTCGACAACGCCGGCGACTACACCAGCTGCACCACGGCCGCCGCTGCTCGGCGACCCGGGTGCTCCGGTCGGCGCCGGCGCCGGCAAGGTCGCCATCACGGGCACCGGCCAGGACTCCTACGTCATCACCGCGACCTCCAAGGCCAAGGGCACCGGTGGCGCGAACAAGACGTTCATCATCACCAAGAGCGCGGCGGCTGGCACGGTCAAGTCCGGCGGCGCCGGCGCGACCTGGTAGTCACCAGTAACAACCCCTAGGGATTGACAGTAAAGGGCGGGCCTCGGGGCCCGCCCTTCGTCGTTCATGTGTCCATTGTCGTCAAGAGCGGTGGTTAGGTACCGATCAATCACTTGACCCCTATGAAGGACTACACCTCAATGTTCACCCGTCTGAAGGACGAGCGCGGCTTCACGCTGATTGAGCTCCTCGTCGTCGTGCTCATCATCGGCATCCTGGCCGCGGTCGCTCTTCCGACGTTCCTGGGACAGCGCGACAAGGGCTTTGACGCCGACGCCAAGTCCAACGCCCGCAACATGCAGACGCTGGTCGAGTCCTGCGGCGTCGACAACGCCGGCAACTACACCAGCTGCACCACGGCCGCCGCGCTGGGCGACCCGGGTGCTCCGGTCGGCGCCGGCGCCGGCAAGGTCGCCATCACCGGCACCGGCCAGGACTCCTACGTCATCACCGCGACCTCCAAGGCCAAGGGCACCGGTGGCGCGAACAAGACGTTCATCATCACCAAGAGCGCGGCGGCCGGCACGGTCAAGTCCGGCGGCGCCGGCGCGACCTGGTAACACAAGCCACACATCTCGTGCAGTGACTGAGGGCGGCCCGGCGGGCCGCCCTCCTTTCTGTCGGGATGAGTCGGGTTTCACTCAAGGTGAGCGGCGACGCGCCGATCTTGCATCTGTGACTGCCTACGTGCGCTCCGAGCGCGGATTCACCCTCATCGAGGTCCTCGTCGTGACGCTCATCATCGGGATCCTGGCTGCGATCGCCATCCCGACGTTCCTCAACCAGCGCAAGGACGGCTACGACGCCGACGCGATGTCCAACGCACGCAACCTGTACACCCAGGTTGAGTCGTGTGGGGCCGATGCCGGCGGCGACTACACGGACTGCACGACCGCGGCGCAGCTCGGCGAGAGCGCCATCCCGCTCGGCGCATCGCAGGGGCAGGCGCAGATCACGGGCACATCGCCGAGTGGCTACACGATCACGGCGTACTCGAAGTCAGGCAGGAACTACCTGATCACGAAGTCCGCCGCCGGCCGGAGCCTCACCGTCGGCGGAACCGGCTCCGGCACGTGGTAACTCGACAAAGCGTCGAGCCTCCGCGCGCCACGCTCAAGCAACGGCGCGCGCGGACGACCACGAGAGGGATGGCCTCTCTTCGTGGACTGCGCCGACGGCTCGCCTCCGAGGACGGCAGCATGCTCATCGAGGTGCTCGTCAGCGCCTCGATCCTGCTGACGGTGAGCGCCGGGGTGGTGCTCGTGCTCCTGACCTCCCAGGCGCAGAGCTCGCTGCAGCGCTCGAAGGCGCTCGCGACGGACGTCGCGCAGACGAAGCTCGACGCGCTGCGCGCGGTGGGCTACAACAACCTCCGCCCGCTCAACGAGACCAGCACGGTCAGCGAGGGCGGCGTGACCTTCACGGTCGTCTCCACGGCGACCCCGGTGGCGCAGACCGATGCGCCGACCGGCTGCCTCACCTCGCGCGCGCGTGACTACATGTCGCTCACGACCACCGTGTCATGGGCGGAGATGGGTGCTCGCAAGCCTGTCGTCCTGCAGACGATGGTCGCCGCGCCGGTCGGCGCCGGCGGGGGTCTCGTCGTCAGCGTGACCGGCGCGACCGGCCAGCCGATCTCCGGCATCCCGGTCAGCCTGAGCCCCGGGGGCGGTGCCGCCACGTCCGATGCGACCGGCTGCGCGCGCTGGGACGCGGTCTCGGCAGGCAGCGGCTACGCACTCACCGCCTCGGTGCCCGGCTACGTCCAGCCCAACGGCGACCAGGACGTGAACATCACCGGCCTGAACATCGCCGCCGAGCAGACCGCGCAGAAGAGCTTCGCCTACGACCGGGGCGGCTCTGTCCGCATCCGATTCCGCCAGAAGACCACGGCCGTGCCGGCCGGCGCGAACGTGGATGCCGACGCGCTGCCCGGCTCCGTCACGATGGCGACGAGCGACTCGATCGTCCGGACGGTCGATCCGGTCGCCGCCGCGCCGGGCATCGGCACCCCGCAGGGCCTGTTCTACCCGTACACGTCGACGGCGTACTCGATCTACGCCGACACGTGCACGGGCGCAAAGCCCTCCGCGACCTCGCCGGCGTCCTCCACGCTCATTCCGGCGGGTGGCACCGCGCCGTCGGCGACCGGCTACGTCGATCTGCAGCTGCCCAGCCTCAACGTGAAGGTCACCAACGGCGCCACGGCCACCACCCGCGTCGCGGTCAAGACGGCCTGCGGCACGATCATCGGCCCCCGAGCGATCGTCACGGACGGCAGCCTGAAGAACCCCGGCCTCCCGTACGGCACGGGCTTCACGGTGTGCGCCGTCGACGGCACCAAGAAGGCCGTGGCGACCAACGTCGCCAACACCAACTACACCAACGCGCCGCTCGTCACGACGCCGACGACGCTGGCCCTCTCGACCACCGGCGGCACATGCCCGTTCACCATGCCATGAGTCGCCTCCGCCGCGACGAGCAGGGATTCACCCTGGTCGAGATGCTGGTCACGATGGCCATCGGGATGATCGTGATGTTCGCGATCCTCGGCCTGCTGGACATGTCGCTGCGCAGCTCGGCGACGTCGCTCGGTCGCTCCCAGGCCGTGCGCGAGGGTCGCGGCGCGATCGACCGCGTCGGGCAGGAGCTGCGGCTCGCCTCCTGCCCCGACACCGGTTCGGCGGTGCTCGCCGCCACGGACACGAGCGTCAGCTACTACGTCAGCCGCCCCCAGGCGAACTACCAGCTCGCATCGGTCGTCGAGCGCCACACGCTCACCTACAACCCCGCGAACGGCGCCATCACGCTCACCGTGTCGCCCGGCACCGGAGTCCCGCCGGTCTGGTCGGCGACCCCCAGCCGCACCACCGTGCTCGGCAGCGGGCTCTCTCGCACCGGGACGACGCCGGTCTTCCAGTACCTGAGCTATGACACACCGGACGCGCCGGACACGTCGCTCATCGCCGCACCGGTCGCCGCCGCGAGCCTCACGGCGATCGCGCAGGTCCGCGTGACCTTCACCGCTCTGGGTGCCTACCCGAGCGCCAACCAGGGGAGCTCGCGGTTCGCGAGCGACGTCGCGCTGCGGACGGACGACCCCTCCGACGAGGACAACACCCCCGAATGCTGACTCCGAGGAACGTGCTGGCTCGCCTCCGGCGCGACGACGGCTTCACGATGATGCTCGTCGTGGTGACCATGGCCGTCGTCATGGTCATCGCCGGCGTCGTCATGACCGACGTCCAGGGCGACTTCAAGCCGGGGCGCAAGGACGAGGACCGCAAGATCGCCTACGCCGCCGCCGAGGCCGGCATCGCCGACTACCAGGCGCGCCTGGAGTCCAACCCGTCCTACTGGGCTCAGTGCGTGGACGCCAGCAACCCGTCGCTCGGCCAGGTGGGGACGAAGAACTTCGTGAACATGCCGGGTTCGAGCGCCCAGTACGCGATCGAGCTGCTCCCGACGACGGGCCACACGACCTGCTCGACCGCCGACGCATCCAGCATGGTCTCCAGCGCCGGCGAGTTCCGCATCCGCGTCACCGGCCGGCCCCGCGCCGGTGACACGACGCAGCGCCAGATCATCGCGACCTTCCGGCCCAAGGGCTTCCTGAACTACATCTACTACACCGACTACGAGACGCTCGACCCCAAGCTCTACTCGTTCGTGACCAAGGGCCAGACCACGACGTCGACGACCCAGGGCGACTACCTGACCTGGGCGACGAACAACTGCGGCACGACCCGCTGGCCCGCTCGCGGCAGCCTGTCGTGGACGGGCAAGTTCGGCACCACGAACACCACCGCCGGCTGCACGGAGATCCAGTTCGCCCCCAACGACAAGGTCTCCGGCCCGTTCCACACCAACGACCAGATCATGGTCTGCGAGCAGCCGTCGTTCGGGCGCAGCCCCAGCGACGCGGTCGAGGTCGCGGGAGGCTCGCCCGGCTGGCGCAGCGCGGGCGGCTCGTGCTCGTCCTCCACGCGCCCGAAGGTCAACTCGCTGCCCGGCTACAGCGCCGCTATCAACGGCGCGGTGGGCACGTGGACCCTGGCCTCCCAGCGCGACTTCCCGCCGTCGAACGCGTCGCTGCACGACGACGCGACGGCCAGCTACCGCTTCAAGGGCCCGACGACCATCACGCTCAACGGCGCGAACATGACCGTCACGGGCAAGCGCGAGGACGGCACCGTGCTGACGAACCAGTCGATGGCGATCCCCGAGGGCGTCGTCTACGTCAGCGACGACGCGTCGGCCGGCTCGTGCGCGGGCCTGCAGCCCCTCGCCCCCTACAACGGCAGCGCGAACGGCGCCGCGGCCGGCACCCCGGCGTGCGGCGACCTCTTCATCTCCGGCACCTACAGCCAGAACGTCACGTTCGCATCCGGCAACGACATCGTCGTCTCCGGCAACGTCAGCCGGTCCAGCGACGCCTGGATGCTCGGCCTGATCCCGGACAAGTTCGCCCGCGTCTACCACCCGGTCAACCGATCGGGCAGCTCGTGCTCGGACGGCACGGGTGAGATGAACAACGTCACCATCGACGCTGCGATCCTCGCACTCACGCATTCGTTCACCGTCGACGGCTACGAGTGCGGCAACAAGCTCGGCACGCTCACCGTGCGCGGCGCGATCGCCCAGAAGTACCGCGGTCCCGTCGGCACCGGCGGTACGAGCGGCACCGGCTACACGAAGGACTACCAGTACGACCAGCGCCTCGCCCTGCGCTCGCCGCCGCGGTTCATGAACCCGGTGCAGCCCGCGTGGGCAGTGTCCAACCGCACGGAGCAGATCCCCGTCTCATGACCCCCATGCCCATCCTGTTCGCAGCGTTCGCAGGCCTCCTCGTCGGCTCGTTCCTGAACGTCGTCGCCCTCCGCATGCCGCGCGGCGTGTCGTTCGTGTCCGGGTCCTCGCACTGCATGACCTGCGAGACCCCCGTCAAGCCCTGGGACAACATCCCGCTGTTCTCCTGGCTGCTCCTGCGCGGCCGCTGCCGCAGCTGTGGCACCGGCATCGCCGCGCGCTACCCGCTCGTCGAAGCCGGGACCGCCGCCCTCGCGGCGATCACCGTCGCCGTCCACCACGACGACACCGCGCAGCTCGTCCTCGGGCTCGTGCTCATCGCGTTCCTGGTGCCGATGGCGCTCATCGACCTCGAGTACCGGATCATCCCGAACAAGCTGACCGGCCCCGCCGCGGTCGCGGCGGTGGTCATCGGCCTCGCCCTCGATCCGGGGGGTGAGCCCGAGCGGCTCATCGCCGGCGCCGCGGCCGGCGGCTTCTTCCTGTTGGCCGCGCTCGCCGCGCCAGGCGGGATGGGGATGGGCGACGTGAAGCTCGCGGGCGTCCTCGGCCTGTTCCTGGGCGCCGCCGTCGCCCCCGCGCTGCTCATCGCGCTCGTCGCCGGCGTGCTGGTGAGCGTCGTCGTCATCGCACGCAAGGGCGTCGCCGGAGGTCGCAAGACCGCCATCCCGTTCGGGCCCTTCCTGGCCCTCGGCGGCATCGTCGCGATGCTCGTCGGATCCGGTCTGATGGACTCGTACCTGAGCACCTTCTAGACCTGGGAAACACCTGCGTAGGGCATGAAAGCCGCGGCTCGCCGCGGCTTTCGCGCGCGCCGGGCCGATGGCATCACGTCGCTCTGCGACGCGATGCCGACCGACGACGTAGTCGTCGGCGCGGACGGATGTCCGGGCCCGAGCGCCGTCCGCTACAGAACACGGCTGGGCGGTCGATCTTCTGGGCACCCCACCATGGCACGCCGCTCCAAGACCATCGTCGGGCTCGACATCGAGCCCGGTTCCATCGCCGCCGTTCAGGTGGCCACCGCCGACGGCCTCGCCGT
Source organism: uncultured Solirubrobacterales bacterium (assembly GCA_963837655.1). Taxonomy (GTDB): domain Bacteria; phylum Actinomycetota; class Thermoleophilia; order Solirubrobacterales; family Solirubrobacteraceae; genus CAVVSD01. Next base: position 192,649 of record CAWIOK010000001.1, on the reverse strand, counting down.
CGAGCGTGCCGCCGTCGTCGACCTCGACCCGCACGTCGTGCGGGACGGCGAGGTCGCGGACGGACAGGCACTGACCGAGGCGCTCCGCGCGCTGTGGTCGCAGAACTCCTGGCTGGACCGCAAGGTCCGGATCGGCGTCGCCAACGCGCGCATCGTCGTGCGCGTCATGGACCTTCCGCCCCTGGAGGACGCCAAGGACCTCGAGGCCGCCGTGCAGTTCCAGGCCAAGGACGAGCTCCCGATGGCGATCGACCAGGCCGTCGTCGACTACCAGTCGCTCGGCCTCGTCGAGACGCCGGGCGGCATGCGCCACCGCGTCGTGCTCGTCGCGGCGCGCCGAGACATGATCGAGCGCCTGCTGCAGGCCGCTCGTGCCGCCGGACTGCGCCCTGAGGGCGTCGACCTCTCGGCGTTCGCGATGGTCCGCGCCCTGGGCGTCGAGGACGGCCCCGTGCTCTACGTCTCCGTCGGCGGGCTCACGAACCTCGCGGTCGCCGAGAACGGCAACTGCCTCTTCACCCGCGTCTCGGGCGGCGGCCTGGAGGCGATGGCGATCGACCTCGCCGAGCGCCAGGGCCTGACCCTGGACCACGCTCGCGCCTGGCTGCGCCACGTCGGCCTGGAGACCGCGGTCGACGAGGTCGACGGCGAGTCCGCGATCATCGCGGACGCCCGCGCGGTCCTCACCGACGGCGCCCGCCGCGTCGCCACCGACGTCCGCGCCTCACTGGACTTCCACCACACGCAGAGCGCCGGCCTCCCGATGGTCGAGCGCGTGCTGCTGACCGGCCCCGCGGTCGCGGTGCCCGGCTTCGCCGAGGTCCTCGAGCGCGAGCTCGGGCTGCCGGTCGAGTCGCGGGTCACGCCCGGCTCGTCCGACGTCGGCCTCGAGCGGTTGAGCATCGCCGCCGGCCTGGCCGTCGAGGAGATCGCAGCATGAAGGCCGTCAACCTCATCCCGGCCGATCAGCGGCGCGCGTCCGGCGCCGCCGGCAAGAGCGGCGGCGGCGCGTACTTCCTGCTCGCCGGTCTCACGATCGTCGTCCTGATGGTCGCCGCGCTGACGCTGACCAACCGCTCGCTGGCCCACAAGCAGGCGAGCGCGCAGCAGCTCGAGACGCAGGCCGACGCCGCGACCGCCAAGGCGGGCAACCTCGCCGCGTACAAGCAGTTCAACGACGTCGTGACGACCCGCTCGGCCGGTGTGAAGGCCCTCGCGGCCACTCGCTTCGACTGGAGCGAGACCTTCGAGCAGGTCAGCCGCGTCATCCCGTCGGATGTCTCGCTGACCCAGCTCGTCGGCAGCACGGCGCCCGGCGAGGGCGGCGGCACCGTCGTCCTGCGCAGCGCGCTGGCGAACCCTGCTGTCGAGCTCACGGGCTGCGCTCCGAGCCAGGCCCGCGTGGCGCTGCTCATGGCGCGCCTGCGCCGGCTGGAGGGCGTGGAGCGCGTCAGCGTCTCGTCCTCGGGCAAGGCCGATCAGTCCTCTGCTGCGCAGTCCGACAGCGCAGGAGGCGGCGGTGCGAACGGCTGCCAGACGTCGGACGAGGTCCCCCAGTTCCAGATGGTCGTCTTCTTCGGGACGCCCCAGGCCGTCACCCCCGACAGCACCGCATCCGGGCTCCAGGGCGCGGTGAAGACCCTGAACGAGGGCACCGCCGGCACCACCTCGACCCCCGCCCCGGCGACCCCGGGTTCCTGACATGAGCAACCGTGACCGCATCATCGTCGGCGCGCTTGCGTGCGTCGTCGCCGTCGCCGGGTTCTGGTTCCTGGCGCTGAAGCCCAAGCGGGCGGAGATCAGCGCTGCGAACGCACGCGTCGCAGACGCCCAGACCAAGCTGACCACCGCCAACCAGGCGCTGTCGTCGGCGACGGTCGCCCGCGCCAGCTTCGCGACCGACTACGCGACGCTCGCCCGCCTCGGCAAGGCCGTGCCGGACGATGACGACGCCGCGTCGCTCGTGTACCAGCTCGAGTCGGCAGCCCGGAAGGCGCACATCGACTTCCGCTCGCTCACGGTGGGCGGGGCCGGCGCGACCACGACGGCCGGCACGTCCAAGACGCCCACCACGCCTGCGCCGAGCTCGACGGGCTCCGGTTCGTCCGCGCCCTCGACGACCGGCACCACCGGGACCACCGGTGCGGCCGCCCCGACCGGCACCACCGGCGCGGGCACGGGCACCTCGACTCTGCCCCCGGGCGTCATCGCGGGAACGAACGGGATGAACAACCTGCCGTTCACCTTCGTCTTCGACGGCGACTACTTCTCGCTGACCAAGCTGCTCAACCTCGTGCGCTCGTTCACGACGACGGACGGCAACACGGTGACGGTCCGCGGGCGACTCATGACCGTCGAGAGCGTGAACCTCCAGCAGAGCCGCAACGGGTTCCCGGACGTCAAGGCGACCGTGACCGCGACGGCGTACCTGGCGGCCGAGCCGATCTCGCTTCCGGGCGGCGCCACCGCGCCCTCGCCCGTTGGCGGCACGACTCCGTCCACGACGCCCGCGCCCGCCAACCAGGCGGCCGGCACCAAGACATCTCTGCCCGCCGCGACCGCCGGAGTCGTCCGATGAGCTTCCTGCGCAACCTCGTCTCCGACCTGGTCGAGAAGCGCCTGTGGCCGGTCGCGATCCTGCTGGTCGGCGCGATCGTCGCGATTCCGTTCCTCCTGGGCGGCAGCGCGACCTCCACCGCCGACACGGTCGCCTCCGTGCCCGCGCCGAAGGCGACGACGGCTGTGACGTCGACGACCATCCGCGTCTCCGAGCAGACCGACGTCGCGACGATCTCGCCGACCGGACCGAAGCACAACCCGTTCCGCCAGCCGAAGGTCACGGAGGCCGCGGCGCCCGAGGAGACGACGCCCGCGCCGTCGACGTCGGAGACCCCGGCGCCCACGACCGGCGACACGACGTCGGGCGGCACGACCACGCCTGCCCCGACCACCACGTCGCCGTCCCCGACGACGACCGCCCCGACGACCCCGAAGACCGACGAGAACACGAAGGCGATCCGCGTCGACCTTCGCTTCGGCGAGCCTGGCAAGACGAAGCAGAAGGCCTTCACGGACATCGCCCGGCTGAGCGCACTGCCGTCCTCGGATGAGCCGATCGTGATCTTCCTCGGCGTCAAGAAGGACAAGAAGACCGCGACGTTCCTCATCTCCAGCGACGCGACGGCGACCGGCGACGGCGCCTGCAAGCCGCTGCCGACCAACTGCCAGACCGTCGAGATGCAGGAGGGCGACACGAACTTCCTGGACATCGACCTGGGTAGCGGCGTGCGGCAGTTCCGCCTCGACGTCAAGCACGTTGGCGAGGTGAACAAGGCGACCGCCGAGAAGGCGTCCGCAGCGCGCGCCCGCATGTCGGTCGCCGGCCGCGACTACCTGCGCTCGGCGATCGAGTCCGGTGAGGTCTCCCTGTCGGGGATGGACTTCTCGGAGAAGACCGGGACGCTGACCTCCTCGCCCCGCGCGTCGTCGGCCGGTCCGGTCGGGCGCGGCGCCTACCGCGTCGACGTCAAGGTCGGCCGCATGGTCCGCGCGAACGTCAGCCGCCTGCAGGTGCTGCCGCAGCGCTCCCGGGCGAAGCTCCTGTTCCTCGGGGTGCGCGACGGCGGCCACAGCGTCTCGTTCCTGAACCTCGAGCACAAGCCGGTGAAGGGCGCGATGTGCGTGCCGTCGCCGACCGAGTGCGAGCGGATCACGCTGCGCCGTGGCAGCGCCGCGTACGTCGGTGGCGTCCGGGTGAAGGTCACGCAGCTCAAGCTGCGCAACCTCGCCAGCGCAACGGCCGCCCGCGCTGCGCGCGTCCACGAGGACGCGGCCGGCCGCGCGCTGGTGAGCGCGGGTGACCTGGATCTGACCGATCTCGCGCTGAACCCGTTGACCGGCACGCTCGCCGCCGCACCCTTGTAGACCGACTTCGGGCCACCGTCCCTATGCTGGCCCGAGTTTGTCCGTTCTCCGTGTCATCACCGCCGGCGAGTCCCACGGCCCCGGTCTGACCTGCATCGTCGAGGGCCTGCCCGCGGGCCTGGAGCTCGAACGCGAGCTCCTGGACCGCGACATGGCCCGCCGCCAGCTCGGCCACGGCCGCGGCGGTCGCATGAAGATCGAGCGCGACCGCATCGACGTCACTGCCGGAGTCCGCCACGGACGCACGCTCGGCGGCCCGATCGCGCTGCAGGTGGCCAACCGCGACTACGCCAACTGGGAAGAGCGGATGAACCCCTGGCCCGTCGAGGCGGACATCCCAGAGGTCCACCTCCCGCGGCCGGGGCACGCCGACCTCGTCGGCACCCAGAAGTACCGCTTCAGCGATGTGCGCAACGTCCTCGAGCGGGCGAGCGCCCGCGAGACCGCCGCGCGCGTGGCCGGCGGCACGCTGGCCAAGGCGCTGCTGCGCGCCGTCGGCGTCGAGGTCCGCTCGCACGTGACGCAGATCGGCCCCGTGCTGGCACCCGCCCACGACGAGCCGCTGCACCTCGAGGACTTCGACGGCGTCGACGACGACCCCGTCCGCTGCCTGGATCCCGCTGCGAGCCGGGCGATGGTCGATCACATCACCGCGCAGCGCAAGGCGAACGAGTCGATCGGCGGCACCTGGGAGGTCGTCGTCTTCGGCCTCGTGCCCGGCCTCGGGTCGCACGTGAGCTGGGAGGAGCGCCTCGACGGGCGGCTCGCCGGCGCGGTGTGCTCGATCCAGGCCTGCAAGGGCGTCGAGTTCGGCGACGGCTTCCGCCTCGCCGGCGCGCCGGGCTCGGAGTCGCACGACGAGATCTTCCACGACGACGAGCGCGGCTTCTTCCGTACGACGAACCACGCCGGCGGCCTTGAGGGCGGCATGACGACGGGTGACCAGCTGATCGTCAGGGCGGCGATGAAGCCGATCCCGACGCTCACGAAGCCGCTGCGGTCGGTGGACATCGACACCCTCGAGCCGGCGCAGGCGCTGCGCGAGCGCACCGACTCCTGCGTCGTCCCCGCCGCAGGCGTCGTGGGGGAGGCGATGGTCGCCTACGTGCTGGCCGACGCCTACCGACGCAAGTTCGGCGGCGATCACATCGACGACGTGGTCGAGGCCGTCGACCGCTACCGGGAGCGCATCGGGTGGCAGGTGCGGTCGTCTTCATAGGCTTCATGGGTGCGGGCAAGACGTCCGCCGCCCGCACGCTCGACCCCGAGGCCCTCGACACCGACGCGGAGATCGAGCGCCGCGCCGGTGTCTCGATCCCTGAGCTCTTCGCCCAGCGGGGCGAGACCGGCTTCCGGGCGCTGGAGGAGCAGGTCGCGCTGGAGCTCCTCGACCGCGCAGCGCCGGGGAGCCCCGTCGCCCTGGGTGGCGGCACGCTCGGGTCCGAGCGCGTGCGCGCAGCGCTGGACGACCACGTGGTCGCCTATCTGGAGATCGATGAGGACACGGCCTGGCAGCGCGCGACGGCCGACGGCATCACGCGGCCGCTGGCTGCCGACCGTGCGCGCTTCGCGGCGCTGCTGCAGGAGCGAAGGCCGGTCTACGAGGGCGCCGCGGACGCGTTCCTCTCGCAGGGCGCGATCCCCGTCGCCGGTGACGCACTGCGCAGCCTGCGCAAGGGCTGCAAGCTGCTGTGGGGCCCGCACCCCGTGTTCCTCGGCGACGATGCGTGGCCCGAGACCCGCACGGGTGACTACCTCGTCACCGACGAGCACGTCGAGCGGCTGCACGGCGGGCGCTTCGGCACGTTGCGCCGCCACGTCATCGCGCCCGGCGAGCAGGCCAAGACGCTGGAGACCGCGGAGGCGACCTGGACCGCGATGGCGCGGGCACGGGTCACCCGCGCGTGCCGGGTCGTCGCGCTCGGCGGCGGCGTCGTCGGCGACCTCGCCGGGTTCTGCGCCGCCACCTACCAACGTGGCATCCCGGTCGTGCAGATCCCGACGACGCTCGTCGCGCAGGTCGACTCCGCCTACGGCGGCAAGACCGGCGTGGACCTGCCGCAGGCCAAGAACTACGTCGGCGCCTACCACCAGCCGGAGGCCGTCCACGTCGTCCCCGCGGTGCTCGAGACGCTGCCGCCCGAGGAGCGCGCCGCCGGCTACGCCGAGGTGCTGAAGACCGCGCTCATCGCAGGCGGGAAGTTGTGGGAGCGGGTCGCGGCAGGCGAGCCCGTCGACGGCGACATGATCCTCGCGTGCGCCCGGACGAAGCTCGCCGTCGTCGCCGCCGACGAGCGCGACGGGGGCGTGCGCCAGACGCTGAACCTGGGGCACACCGTCGGCCACGCGATCGAGACCGTGACGGAGTACGCGCGCTACCGCCACGGCGAGGCCGTCGGGCTCGGCCTGCTGGCCGCGCTGCGCCTCAGCGGGCTGCCGGAGCTGCGCGACGACGTGCGCGAGCTGCTGGCCGCCAACGGCCTGCCCACCCAGCTCGACCACACCGTCGATCCGCATGCCGTCGCGGCGGCGACGCGAGCGGACAAGAAGCGCCTCGGCGACCATACGCCGTTCGTGCTCTGCCACGGGCCGGGCGACGTGCGCCCCGGCGCGCGGATCGGCGACGGGGAGCTGCTCGCCGCGGTCGCGGAGCTGGCGGCATGAGCGGCGCGCTGTTGCGCATCGAGGTCATGCACGGCGTGAACCTCGACCAGCTCGGCCGCCGCGAGACCCAGCACTACGGCACGATCACGCTCTCCGAGCTCGAGCGCCGGATCTCCGGGTTCGCCGCCGAGCTGGGCCTCAGCACCCGCTTCTTCCAGACCAACTCCGAGGGCGAGTTCGTCGAGCATCTGCACGACGCAAGGGACATGGCCGACGGGATCATCCTGAACCCGGGCGCCTGGACGCATTACTCGTGGGCGATCCACGATGCGCTCGCGCTCGCGGGGTTGCCGGCGGTGGAGGTCCACCTCTCCGACGTCGACGCGCGCGAGGAGTTCCGTCGCGTCTCCGTCGTCCGCGACCTGTGCATCGACACCGTCAAGGGCAAGGGCCCCGACGGCTACCGTGACGCGCTCGCACGCCTCAGCCAGGAGCTCGCCGACACATGACCACCGATCGCCCTGAGCGCCTCACGGCCGCACTCGCACAGCGGGAGCTCGACCTCCTGCTCGTGTCCCATCTCGTCAACGTCCGCTGGCTCACGGGCTTCACCGGTTCCTCCGGAGCGGTCGTCTTCGGCTCCGACACCCGTCGCTTCCTCACCGACTTCCGCTACCTGAGCCAGTCCGAGGAGCAGCTCGACAGCTCCTGGGAGCGCGAGATCGTGCAGGACCTCCTGGAGGCGGCGGCAGCCGGGCTGCCGACGGAGGGGGCGGTGCGGCTCGGCTTCGACGACGACACCATGTCGGTCAAGCAGCACGCCAAGCTCCAGCGCCTCGTGCCCCAGAACGTCGAGCTCGTCGCGACCGGCGGTCTCGTCGAGGAGCTCCGGATGGTGAAGGACGCCGAGGAGATCGAGCGGATCCGGGCGGCGGCGCTGCTCGCGGACGCGGCGCTGGAGTCGGTGCTGCGCCGGGGCCTCGCGGGACGCACGGAGAAGGAGGTCGCGTTCGACCTCGAGACCGAGATGCGCAGGATGGGCGCAGAGGGGCCGTCCTTCCCGTCGATCGTCGCGGCCGGCGCGCACGGCGCGCTGCCGCACGCGGCCCCGCGCGACGTCGAGATCCCCGACGGCGTGCTCGTCACGATCGACTGGGGCGCGCAGCTGGACGGCTACGCGTCGGACTGCACCCGCACCTACGCCACGGGGCAGATCTCCGACGGCGACCGCGACGTCTACGAGCTCGTCCAGCTCGCGCAGTCCACCGCGCTGGCTGCGGTGCGGCCGGGCCCGACGGGCAAGGAGGTCGACGCGGTCGCCAGGACGATCATCGACGACGCCGGCCACGCCGAGCACTTCGGCCACGGGCTGGGCCACGGCGTCGGGATGGAGGTCCACGAGGGCCCGCGGCTCTCGCGCCAGGGCGAGGTCGTGCTCGCTCCCGGACAGATCGTCACGGTGGAGCCCGGCGTGTACGTGCCGGGCGAGGTCGGCGTGCGCATCGAGGACCTGGTCGCCGTCACCGAGGACGGCCACGACGTGCTGTCGACGCTTCCCAAGGACCTCACGATCGTCCACTGACCCGGGCCGGGGCTACAGCGCCCCGAGGCAGCGGGCCGATGGGTGGGTCATGCCCCATGCCAGGCTCGTGACGTGGCTGACCGCCGGCCTGATGGCGTGGCTGGTCGCCCACGAGCTGCACGTCGTCATCCCGGGGCTGGACGGATTCGGCGGCCCGCTGTTCGGCCGCTGGGTGCACGTCGGCGTGATGGCCGCTGGCGCGTTCGCCGTCCTCGCGCGCGCACTGAGCTCCCGAGAGGAGCGGCTGGGCTGGAGCCTGATCGGCGGCGCGCTGCTCGCGTGGACGGCGGGGGAGGCGTACTTCACGCTCGTGCTGTGGGACCTCGCGTCCCCGCCCGTCCCGTCACCCGCGGATGTGGGCTACCTGCTGTTCCCGGTCCTGGCCCTGGGCGGCATCGTCGCGCTCGCATGCGCGCGCGTCCGCGGCGCCGACCGGCTCGTGGCCGCCGATGCTGCGACGGCTGCCCTCGCCGCGGGCGCGGTCAGCGCCGCGCTCGTCTTCGGCGCGGTCGTGGGCGTCGTCGGCGGCGGCGATCAGCTCGCGCTGGCGACGAACCTCGCCTATCCCGTCGCCGATCTGCTGCTGCTCGCGACGATCGTCGGCATCGGCGGCCTCCAGGGGTGGCGCGTCAACCGGACCTGGCTCCTGCTCGCCCTCGGCTGCCTGTTCTTCACCGTCACCGACGGCGTGTACCTCGTGCAGGTCGCGCGCGGCACGTGGGTCTCCGGCGGTCCCTGGGACGCCGGCTGGTGGGCGGCGGCGCCCCTGTGGGCGATCGCCGCGTGGTCCCCCGCAGCGGCCCGCAGCGCCCGCGCCGAGAGCACGCGGTCGCCGCGCGACCTCCTCCCGCTGGCCTTCGCCGCTGTCGCCCTGCTCGTGCTCGTCACCGCCGCGGTGCACCCGGTCAACATCCTCGCGGTGGCCCTCGCCGCCGCCGCGCTCGTCGCGAGCATCACGCGCCTGCATCACACGCTGCGCGCGCACACCGCCAGCCTGCACCACGCACGGGGCGAGGCGCTGACGGACGCGCTGACCGGGCTGGGCAACCGCCGCCTGCTGTCCACGGACCTCGACGAGCGCTTCGCGGCGCTGACCGGCGACGACGAGCTCATGCTCGTGGTGTTCGACCTCGACGGCTTCAAGCACTACAACGACGTCTTCGGCCATCCGGCGGGGGACGCCGCGCTCACGCGTCTCGCGGCGCGCCTGCGCGACACCGTCGGCCTCGACGGCCGCGCCTACCGGCTCGGCGGCGACGAGTTCTGCGCGCTGCTCGGCCCGGGCGAGCTCGGCTGGCAGGCCCGTCTCGCCGGCTGCAGCGCCGCGCTGTCGGAGGAGGGCGAGGGCTACGCGATCGGCTGCTCCTACGGGGCGATCCTGCTGCCGCAGGAGGCCGCCGACACGACCGACGCGATGCGCCTCGCCGACCAGCGCATGTACGCGCGCAAGCAGGACGGGCGCCTGTCGGCGATCCGCCAGGCCACCGACGCGCTGCTGTGCGCGATGGCCGAGCGCTTCCCGGATCTCGGCGACCACTCCGCGGGCGTGGCGGATCTCGCAGCCTCGACCGCCCGCGGGCTGGGGATGAACCGCGAGGAGGTCGAGGAGGTCCGCCGGGCGGCGGAGCTGCACGACATCGGCAAGGTCGCGATCCCGGAGACGATCCTGGAGAAGCCCGGCCCGCTGGAGCCGGGGGAGTGGACGCACATGCGCCGCCACACCGTCGTCGGAGAGCGGATCGTCGGCTCGGCCCCTGCGCTCGGCCGCGTGGCCAAGCTCGTGCGCTCGACGCACGAGCGCCACGACGGCGGCGGCTACCCGGACGGACTGGCCGGCGACCAGATCCCCCTGGGCGCGCGCATCGTCGCCGTCTGCGACGCGTTCGACGCGATGACCCACACCCGCAGCTACCGCGCGGCGATCGACTCCGAGCTCGCGCTCGCCGAGTTGCAGCGCTGCGCGGGTGAGCAGTTCGACCCGGTCGTCGTCAGCGCGTTCGTCGCGGCGTGGCGGGAGACCAGCCCCGCCGTCGTCGTCGCGCCCGAAGCCGCCGCGGCCTAGGAGTAGCGCCGGGCGGCGGCCGGGCTGGACGTGCGTTCGCGGCCGTAGCGGTCGCGGACGATGATGCGTTCGCCGGCGCGGCGCTCACGCTGCGCGTGGCGCTCCGCCTCGGTGGCGCTCGCGTGACGAGAGAGAGGTTGGGCTCGCCGGTGCGGGTGACCGCCCACGCGCCGCGCGGCTCGGGTACGACCTGGATGCACGACTCGGACATGTGGTTCCTCGGGCCAGGAGGGGGGATACATCCAGCGTACCGATCGGATCCCACCCCTTTGGGCAGATCCTGGCCCTGCGGGCCGCAGCACCGGCCCGAATGTCCACGCCACCGTGGGCGACGTCAAGTTCCGGCCCTGACCTGACGTTGGGAGATACGTGGGCTCCGTCATCTCCCTACCCGCCCGACGCCGCCGGAATCGTCCGCTCGGGCACGATCGCGCGCGCATCGCCGAGGCGCTCGACGCCGAGCGCACGCGCACGAGGGCCTGGCTGCACGACACCCTGTTGCAGCAGCTCGAGTACATCGCCGCCGGCGGGTACGCGGACGACGTCGACGCCCGCGAGCTCATGCGCGTCGCGGCCGGCGCGGCCACCGAGCTGCGTGCCTACGTCGAGGGCGACGAGGGGACCGGCGCCGGCTCGCTGGTCGAGCGACTGCGCCAGGTCATCGAGGACGAGGAGCTCCTCGCGATGCACGACATCCGCCTCGTGTTCGGAGAGGTCGACGGCACCGTCGAGTCCGTCGAGGTCGCAGATGCGGCCCGTGAGGCACTCACGAACGTCCGCAAGCACGCCCGGGCGACGCAGGTCGTCGTGTCCTGCCATGTGACCGCCGGCGTCGCCACTGTCGTCGTGCAGGACGACGGCATCGGCTTCGACCCGGCGACCACGGTCCGCGGCACCGGCCTGCGCGAGAGCATCCTCGCGCGCATGCAGCGCGCGGGCGGCAGCGCCGAGATCCAGTCGCACCCCGGGGACGGCACGCGCATCACGCTGAAGGCCCACACACCACTGCTGATGGCGGACGCGGCATGAGCGTCCTGAAGATCCGAGTGCTCCTCGTCGAGGACTTCCCGCTCGTCCGCGAGGGCGTCTCCGCTGCCCTGCAGCGTGACCCCGCCATCGTCGTGGTCGGCGAGGCCGCCAACGGCCGCGAGGGCCTCGAGCTCGCGCACGACCTGCGCCCGGACGTCGTCCTGCTCGACCTCCACATGCCCGAGCTCGGCGGCATGATGCTGCTGGAGCGCCTCCGCGCGGAGCTCCCGGGCGTGCGCACGATCGTCATGACCGCGAGCGAGAAGGGCGAGCCGCTGCTGGACGCGGTCGCCGCCGGCGCCTCGGGGTATCTGACGAAGCGCGCGAGCGGCGAGGAGCTGCGCCAGGCGGTCCTGACCGTCCACGGCGGCGGCTCCGTCATCGCCCCCGCGCTGGCCGGCCACCTCCTTCGCGCGTACTCGCGCGCGTCGAGCGGTGAGAGCCCCGAGGTCCGCTCCAAGCTGACCGCGACCGAGCACGAGGTCCTGCGCCACGTCGCTCAGGGTCTCACCGACAAGCAGATCGCCGAGCGCATCTACGTGTCGCCGCGCACGGTGCAGAACCACCTGGCCCGCATCCGCGACAAGACCGACCTGCGCCGCCGCTCCGAGCTCGCGCGCTGGGCGGTCCTGCACGCGGTCTACTAGGCCCCGGGCGCCCCGTGTCGGGCTCGGGCGGCGATGATCTCGCCATCGGAGCCAGGGCACGCGAGACACTGGAGTGGCTGCGCCGGCGCGACCGCGGTCTCGCGGCGCTGCGTCGCGCCGGACGGACGGCGATCGTCATGCCTGCCGCGTTCGCGTTCGCGATGGAGGTGCTCGACGATCCGACCGCGGCCGTCTTCGCGGCGTTCGGCTCGTTCGCGACGCTGCTGCTCGTCGACTTCGCGGGGCCGATGCGCCGCAGGATCCAGGCCCAGCTGGCGCTCGCCGTCGCGGGTGCGGTACTCATCACCCTCGGCACGCTCGTGTCCGGGGTCACGTGGCTGTCCGTCCTTGCGACGGCGATCGTCGGGTTCGGCGTGTTGTTCTCCGGTGTCGTCAGCTCCGTGCTCGCGGGTGCGACGACGTCGCTGCTGCTCGTGTTCGTGCTGCCCGTCTCGCTGCGCGGACCGCTGTCCTCGGTGCCCGACCGGCTGCTGGGGTGGGGCATCGCGTCCGCGGCAGCGCTCCTCGCGATCCGGTTCCTGTGGCCCGCGCCCGCTCGTGACCCGTTCCGGGGATCGGTCGTCGCCGCGTGTCGCGCGCTGGCCGGTGCCCTGCGCGACGGTGGCGCCGAGGTCGCGACCGCGGCGGTCCAGACGGTGCACAGCGCGTTCTTCGCGACGCCGTTCCGGCCGACCGGGCTGAGCACGGCGACGCGGGCCATCGTGCGCCTCGTCGACGAGCTGCAGTGGCTGGAGCTCGCTGTCGCGGGGGTACAGCGGCCTCAGGCGGACCCGGCCGCCAGGGCCGTGGACATCGCATCCGCCTCGGTGCTGGAGTGCTGCGCCGCGCTGATCGACGGGTCGCGACGATCGACGGACGGCCTCGACGAGGCGCTGTCCGCGCTCAGCGACGCCGTCGTCGCGCTGGAGACGTCCGCCATCCGCCAGGACGGCCTCACCACCTCGGCCTCCGCGCTGAATCCGTGCTTCCGTGCCCAGGAGGCGAGCTTCGCCGTGTCCCAGATCGCGAGCAACGTCGAGCTCGCCGTTGCCGCCGAGCGACGCGGCTGGCTGGATGCCGTCCTGGGCAGGCAGCCTGCCGGCGCGCCCGGGCCGCTCGCCGCCGCGGAGGAGCGTGCCGGCGCGCACCTCGACCGCCACTCGACCTGGCTGCGCAACAGCCTACGCGGCGCACTGGCGCTCGCCGGTGCCGTCCTCGTCGCCGACCTCACCGGCGCCGAGAACAAGTTCTGGGTCGTCTTCGGCACCCTCTCCGTCCTGCGCTCGAGCGCGCTGAGCACCGGGCAGAGCGTCGTCCGTGCGCTCATGGGCACCGTCGCCGGGCTGATCGTCGGTGCGGGCATCATCGTCGCCATCGGCACGAACACGACGCTGTATTGGCTGCTGTTGCCGCCGGCCGTGCTGATCGCCGGCGTGGCGCCGGCGGCCATCTCCTTCGCCGCTGGTCAGGCGGCGTTCACCGTCACGGTCCTGGTCCTGTTCAACCTCCTCGCTCCGGCGGGACTGCGGACCGGGGTCATCCGGATCGAGGACGTCGTCCTGGGCTGCGCGGTCAGCCTCGGCGTCGGCGTGCTGCTGTGGCCGCGCGGAGCCGCCGAGGTGCTCGGCACCGCGCTCGCCGAGGCGTACCGGGACACCGCGGCGTACCTCGCGGAGACGATCCGACGGGGCCTCGACGGCGCGGCGCCGACGACGGCGCCGACGGCCGAGGCGCTGCGTGCCGCAGGCGCGTCGCGGCGCCTCGACGACACGTTCCGCGGCTACCTCTCCGAGCGGGGCGCGAAGCCCGTCCCGCTGGCAGACGTCACCAGGCTCGTCACCGGCGTCGTGGGCCTGCGACTCGCCGCCGACGCCGTGTCGGACCTGTGGTCACGCGGCGGCCCGCCCGACCATGGTGACGGCGTCGCGCGGGCCGAGCTGCTGGCGGACAGCGGGCGCATGACGGTGTGGTTCGGTGCGTTCGCCGCGAGCCTCACCGGCGTCGGCGAGGTCCCGGGGCCCGACGGCGACGAGGACAGGCCGCCCGGCGCGTCGGTGCGGACGATGTGGACGGCCGACCACCTCGACGCCGTCCGGCGGCTGCAGGCGTCGCTCGTGGAGCCGGCGCGGGCGGTCACCGGGCGCCACTAGCCTCGGGCCCGTGCAGGTCGACGCCGCCATCTTCGACCTCGACGGCGTCCTGGCCGACTCGCGGGTCGCGTTCGCCCGCTGTGTGAACGCCGCGCTGGTCGCGGCGGGCGTCCCCGAACGGCCCGCCGCCGATCTGCACCGCTTCCTGGGCCCGCCGCTGCATGCCACGTTCGTCGAGCTGACCGGGGACGCGTCGCTTGCGCAGGGGTGTCTGGACACCTACCGCGCCCGGTACCGCGAGCACGCCGCGACGGAGACCACCGTCCCGGACGGCGTGGCCGACGCGGTCGCGACGCTGGCGGCGCGCATGCCGCTGGCCGTCGCGACCTCCAAGCCGCGAGCGCTCAGCGCACCGCTGCTGGAGGCCCTCGGGCTCTTCGGTCACTTCGACGTCGTGGAGGGCCCGTCGCTGGATGCCCGCGCAGAGCCGAAGGCGGAGACGATCCGCCGCGCGCTCCTCGGGCTCCCGCCCGGCGCGCGGCCCGTCATGGTCGGCGACACGCGCTTCGACGTCATCGGCGCGCACGCGCACGGGCTGCCCTGCATCGGCGTGCTGTGGGGGATCGGCTCGGAGGACGAGCTGCGCGGCGCCGGGGCGGACGCAGTCGTCGCGACCCCCGGCCAGCTGCTCGCACAGATCCCTTAGGCCAGCTCGGCGGCGAGGCGCGCGATGCGGTCGCGCAGCCAGACATGGGCCGGGTCGCGGGCGGCCCGTGGGTGCCAGCACATCGCCTCGACCAGCGGCGGGAGCGGCGCGGGCGACTCGACGGCGCGGATCGCGGCGGCGTCGGACAGCTCGCGCACGAGGCGCTCCTGCAGGAACGTCACCATCCTCGTCCCGCGCAGCATGAAGGCGCCCAGCACGAAGCTCTCGATCGTCGTGTCTGCGGCACGGCCCATCCCGAGCGCCTGCAGGTACGCATCTGCGTTGGAGCGCACGTCGCCCTGCCGGTACGTGAGGTAGGGGAGACGCGCGAGGAGGCCCGCGTCGATCGCGTCGCCGACGTCGGGGTGCTCCCGCCACACCGCGCCGACGAAGCGGTCCTCGAAGAGCCTCGAGGACGGCAGCCCGGTGGAGCGCGTCAGGTTCTCCGGGAGCAGGGCGAGATCCACCTCGCCGCGCAGCAGCCGTGCGGTCAGCGCGTCGAGACCGGCCGCCTCGACCTGGACGCGCACGTTGGGCGCCTCCAGGGTGAGGACCTCGAGCAGCGGGCGCAGGAGCACGAGGGCGATGTAGTCGGTGGCGAGGACCGTGAACGTCCGCTCGGCCTGGCCCGGCACGAACTCCGGACGGGCGAAGACGGTCTCCTCGACACGGGCGAGCGCCTCGCGCAGCGGTACCTCCAGCGTCTCGGCCAACGGCGTCGGGCGCATCGCACGGCCGGTGCGGACGAGCAGGTCGTCCCCGAAGAGGACGCGCAGCCGCGCGAGGGCACCGCTGACCGCGGGCTGCGACAGGGAGAGTCGTTCGGCTGCCCGCGTGACGCTGCGCTCGGCAAGGAGCACGTCGAGTGCGACGAGGAGATTGAGGTCGACCTGCGCGAGTCGGCTGTCATCCATCGGCCTGGCGAATGTAACTCATACGAAGATGCGATTTGGCTTATATCGCGTGCACGGGTAGCGTCGCGGTGGTCCTGGTGCGTGAGGGGGAGACCGTGGGTTCAGTGAGCAGTGTCCTCGTGGTCGGCGGCGGCATAGGCGGCCTGTCCGCGACGCTCGCGCTGCGCCGTGCCGGCGTCGAGGTCGACGTCGTGGAGATCAACCCGGAGTGGTCTGTCTACGGCGTCGGGATCATCCAGCCGGGCAACGCGCTGCGCGCGCTGGACGCGCTGGGCCTCGCCCGCGACGCCATCGACCAGGGCTTCGCGATGGAGGGCTCGCGCTTCCACCTCGCCGACGGCACGGTGCTCGCGGATCTGCCCTTCCACCGCGTGGCCGGCCGCGGCTACCCGCCGATGAACGGCATCACCCGCTCCCGGCTGCACGGGCTGCTCACGGACGCCGTGAAGGCGTCGGGCGCCGACGTGCGCCTCGGACTGACCGTGGACGCCATCGACGGCGGTCACGTCACCTTCAGCGACGGGACCGCGGGCGACTACGACCTCGTGGTCGGCGCCGACGGCATCCACTCCAAGGTCCGCTCGCTCGTGTTCGGTGACGACATCCAGCCCGAATGGACCGGCCAGGTCTGCTGGCGCGTCAACGTCCCGCGGCCGCCCGCCGTCGACGGCCTCTGGATGTTCGCGGGCCGGGACGGCAAGGCGGGCTGCGTCCCGCTCGCGCCCGACCTCGCCTACCTGCTGCTCATCGAGGAGCCGCCGTCCGGCGCGCAGCGCGTCCCAGACGACCGCCTGGCCGCGACCATGCGCGCGCGGCTCGCCGAGTACGGCGGCGTGATCGGGGAGCTGCGCGACGAGCACATCGTCCGCGACGAGGACGTCGTGCTGCGTTCCGTGCTCGCCGTCTTCGTCGAGCGGCCCTGGTACCGCGACCGGGTCGTGATCATCGGCGACGCTGCGCACGCCACCTCGCCGCATGTCGGGCAGGGCGCCGCGATGGCGATCGAAGACGCGCTCGTGCTCGCCGAGGAGGTCACCGCCGACGGGCCGCTGGATGCGGCGCTGGAGCGGTTCATGGAGCGTCGCTACGAGCGCTGCAGGTTCGTCTGCGACACGTCGCGTCAGATCGGCGCCTGGGAGCTCGAGCGCCGCCACGACGCCGACTTCGCGGGCCTCACGCAGCAGTCGGTGCTGGTCACCGCGGAGCCGATCTGATGTACGGCCTCGGCACGTTCGCCGCCGATGAGAGGACCTTCGCGGGCGTCGTCGTCGGCGGCCGGGTGCTCCCCGTCGAAGGCACCACCGCCGGGCTGCTCGGCGACTGGGACCGGTCGCAGGAGCGCCTCGGCGCGCTCGCGGCCGGCGACGGTGACTGGCGCGAGCTGTCCTCGCTGCGCGTCCTCGCTCCGGTGACGCCGACGCACGTCCTGCAGAGCGGCGCGAACTACCGCCGCCACGTCATGGACATCATCGTCGCCGAGGAGCGCGAGCGCGGGGACATCGATGACGCTGCGGCCCACGCCCTGGGCGAGCGGATCATGGACGAGCGCGCGGCGACGGGCGAGCCCTACGTCTTCCTCGGCGCACCCGGGGCGATGTGCGGGGCCTACGACGACGTCCTGCTTCCGGCAGTGGGGGAGCAGCACGACTGGGAGCTCGAGCTGGCCTGCGTGCTGGGCCCCGGCGGCACGATCGCCGGCTACACGATCGCCAACGACCTGACGACGCGCGACCTCGTCTACCGCCTCGACCTCAAGGCGATCGGCAGCGACTGGCTGCGGGCGAAGAACGCGCCGACGTTCCTGCCCGTCGGGCCCTGGATCGTCCCGGCCGCCTTCGTGCCCGACCCGATGGCGCTGCAGATCACGTTGCGACTCAACGGCGATGTCATGCAGGACGAGTCGACGAGCGACATGATCTTCGACGTGGAGCGACTCGTCGCCTACACGACCGCGCGCGTCGCGGTTGCGCCTGGAGATCTGCTGCTCACCGGCTCGCCCGCGGGCAATGGCATGCACCACCGCCGGTTCCTGCAGCCCGGCGACGTGATGGACTGCGAGATCACCGGCCTCGGAGCGCAGCGCAACGGCTGCGTCGCTGCGGGCTGAAAGGAGCCTGCGATGCGCATCGCCACCTATGAGCACGACGGCGTGACCCGCGCCGGGGTCGTCGAGGGGGACACCGTCCGTCCTCTCGACGAGGGGACCGACCCCGTCTCGCTGCTGACGCTGTCGCCGCAGCAGCGCGCCGCGCTGCCGCTCGCCGACGCCGTCCCCCTCGAGGCGGTGCGCCTGCGCCCGCCGATCCGCCCGCCCGCCGTGCGTGACTTCGTCGCCTTCGAGCAGCACATCGAGGGCATGGTCATGACCGAGGGCCCTGGCGCGAAGGTCCCCGACGCGTGGTACGAGGCGCCCGCGTTCTACTTCTCCAACCCCAACGCGCTGTTCGGCACCGGCGACGACATCGAGGTGCCGCCGCGCTGCCGGCTGTTCGACTACGAGCTGGAGGTCGCCGCGGTCATCGGCGAGCCCGGGCGCGACCTGACGGTCGGCAACGCGCGCGAGCACATCGCCGGCTACGCGATCTTCAACGACTGGTCCGGCCGCGACCTGCAGGGCTTCGACCGCAAGGCGGGGATGGGGTGGGCGAAGGGCAAGGACTTCGCCTCGACGCTCGGGCCGTGGATCGTGACCGCCGACGAGCTCGAGTCCCATCGCGACGCCGGCGGGCGGCTCGACCTGACCATGACCGTGTGGCGCAACGGCGAGCAGATGGGGACCGACTCGCTGGCGAACACGGCGTGGTCGTTCGAGCAGATGCTCGTCTACGCGTCGCGCGGGGCGATGCTCGTGCCCGGCGACGTCATCGGGTCGGGGACGTGCGGCAGCGGCTGTCTCGGTGAGCTGTGGGGGCGCAGCGGCACCCGCGAGCCGCCGCCACTGGGACCGGGGGATGAGGTGACCATGGAGGTCGAGGGCCTCGGGCGGATCTCCAACCGGATCGTCGCCGGCGCCGAGCCGGTCGAGTACGGCGAGCCGCGTCGCCGTGGCTGAGCCCGTCATCGACGTCCACGGCCACGCGATCGTCCCCGCGGCGATGGCGCTGGCCGGCCCCGAGCCGGCGGCCCAGGCGGCACGGGCGGCCGAGATCGCGATCCTCGGCCCGGACACGCAGGCGGTGCAGGAGGCGATGATCGAGCGCATCGCCCCGCTGCTCGTCGACGTCGACGCGCGGCTGGCGGCGCTCGACGCGGTCGGGATCGACGTGCAGGTCGTCTCGCCGTCGCCCGCGCACTACTGCCCGTGGGCGTCGCCGGGGCTGGCCGAGCGGATCGCTCGCGTGACCAACGAGGGGATCGTCGCGCACTGCGCGGAGTCCGACCGGCTGCACGGCCTGGGCTACGCGCCGCTGCAGATCGCCGAGACGGCGCTGCTGGACGCGATGGATCTCGGGCTGCACGGGGTGGAGATCTCGACGTTCGAGCCGGGGATCGACCTGTCCTCGCCGGCGCTCGCGGGGTTCTGGGCGCGCGCCGAGGAGCTCGGCGCGCTCGTGTTCATCCACCCCTGGGGCTGCACGCTCGACGAGCGCCTGAGCGGCAGCTACATGACCAACCTCGTCGGCCAGCCGGTGGAGCACACCGTCGCGCTGTCGCACATCATCATGTCCGGCGTGCTGGACCGGCATCCGGGCCTGCGGATCCTCGCGGCCCACGGGGGCGGCTACCTGCCGTTCCACCCGGCGCGGATGGACCACGGCTGGCGCGTACGGCCGGAGCTCACGCGGCCGGCAGAGCTGCCGTCGAGCTACCTGCGGCGGATCTTCTTCGACTCGGTCGTCTACGAGCCGGGGCTGCTGGCGACGCTCGTGGAGCGCGTCGGGGGCGACCGCGTGCTCATGGGCACGGACTTCCCGTTCGACATGGGGGTCGAGGACCCGGTCGCGCTCGTCGAGGCCTCTGTGCTCGACGACGCGACACGCGCCGCGGTGCGCGGAGCCAACGCCGCACAGCTGCTCGGACTGGAGGCACCCGCATGACCTGGACACCCCGCCGTGTCGTCACCGGCCACGACGACCAGGGCACCTCGGTGTTCCTGTCCGACGGCCCACCGCCTGTGTCGCGGACCGCGGCCGACGGCGCCGTGTTCCACGAGCTGTGGTCGACGGACGCGACGCCTGCGCCCGTCGCACCCGACGAGCCCGAGCCGACGCAGCGCGACCTGACCGTCCCGCCGGGCCCGAACGGCACGAAGCTCCGCATCAACGACATCCCGCCCGGCGCCGGATCGCCGATGCACAGGACCGAGACGGTCGACTACGGCATCGTGCTGTCGGGCGAGATCACGTTGGTCCTCGACGACTCCGAGACGACCCTCGGCCCCGGCGCCGTCGTGATCCAGCGCGGCACCGACCACCGCTGGGAGAACCGCGGCACCGAGCCCGCCCGCGTCGCGTTCGTCCTCATCGACGGCGCCTTCACGGACGACCTGCATAGCAGCATCGGCGACCCGGAGCTGATGGACGCGCCACCCGGCGCGTGAGTCGTGACACCCGGGTGCTGGTCGGTGACGCAGGTCCCGGGCCGCCGATCGGGTGGGTGAGAAAACCCGGCTATACGCGAGGAAATCTCACCCACTGGTCGCTGAGCGGCGGCGTCGCGCCGCGCCGACGCCGGATCTACAACGCCGGCCCCGGCACCGGCCCTCGCGCCGCCTCGAACGCCTCGCCGATCGCGAGGACCACGTCGTCGGTCCCTGCCGGCCCGACGAGCTCCATCCCGACCGGCAGCCCGTCGCCCGTGAGGCCCGCGGGCACCGACAGCGCGGGCAGCCCGGCGCCGCTGGCCGGGTCGGTGTTGCGCAGGTAGGTCGGGAACAGGGGGAGGGTCTCGCCCGCGAGGACGACCGTCGTGTCCTCGCCCGCCGGGCGCTGGCGCACGGCCGGGAGCACGGTGGTGGGGAGCAGCATCGTCTCGACGTCGTTGTCGGCGAACGCCAGCGCGTACAGCGCCTGGAGCGCGGGGCGGTGCACGACGAGCGCCTCGCGATACGCGGCGGCCGGGAAGCGCATCGTCCAGATCTCGTGCTCGGGCGCGCCCGCGATGTTGTCGATGACGTGCTTGACGCCGAACGGCGCGTCGTGCTCGAGGAGGTACATCGACATCTCGCGCGGCGCCTCGTACGCCGGGATCAGCAGACCGGCGCGCTCGTGGACCTCCGGCAGCGCTGACAGGTCGATCTCGACGAGCACCGCGCCGTGGGTGGCGAGCAGGTCGAGCGTCGCCTCCGCGATCGCCGCGATGCCCGGCTCCAGGCCGAGGTAGAACGGGTCGCGTGGCACGCCGACACGCAGGCCCTCCAGTGACCGCCGCGCAGCCGGCTCGTCGCCGGTGACAAGAGTGTCGAGCAGCCGCACGTCGGCCACCGACCGCGCCAGCGGCCCCGGCGTGTCGCGCGTCGACGAGATCGGCACGCAGCCTGCCTGCGACCACCGTCCGAGCGTCGGACGGAAGCCGACGCAGCCGCACAGCGCCGCAGGGATACGGCAGGAGCCGCCCGTGTCCCCGCCGAGGCCCACCGGGATGAGGCCGGCCGTCACCGCCGCCGCCGTCCCGCCGCTCGAGCCGCCGGTGTGGTGGTCGAGGCGATATGGGTTCGCGACCGGGCCGGTGTGCACGTTGTTGGACGTCACGCCGCTGGACAGCTCGTGCAGCGCGAGCTTGCCCGTGATCGTCGCGCCCGCCTCGCGCAGCGTCGCCACGACGGCGGCGTCGACCGGCGGCGTCCAGCCGTCGAGCCCCGGGGTCCCGGCGCCGGTGGGCATGTCGAAGGTCCCGATGGAGTCCTTGATCCCCACCGGCAGGCCGTGCAGCGGCCCGCGCGACGCGTCGGGGTGCCCCGCGGCGGCCACGACGGCGTCGCCGTCGAACGTCACGTACGCCCCGAGATGCGCCAGGCGCTCCGTGCGCCGGACCAGCGCCTCGACGTACTCCTGCAGGCCGAGCTCACCCGAGCCCAGCATCGCCACCGCGTCGGTCGCCCCGAGCGCCGCCGCCTCCGCCTCGCCGATCGCCATGCGCCGGGACCCTATGCGAGTTCTCGCAACCCTGTGTGGCGAGAACTGCTCATGTGAATCAGGTTCCCTGAGCGGAGCATCCGGTGGGTGCTCCGCCCGACTCTCACGACCACGATTCCCGGCGATCTGGGTGCCACGCGCGACGCCGCCGGCTACGCCCCGATCAGCGACTACGCCTTCCTCTCCGACTGCCGTTCGTCGGCCCTGGTCTCGACCGACGGCTCGATCGACTGGCTGTGCTGGCCGCGCTTCGACAGCCCCGCGATCTTCGCTGCGCTGCTGGACTCCCAGCGCGGCGGCACCTGGCGGATCCGACCGGTGGGCGACGTGGCCGTCGAGCGCCGCTACCTGCCGCAGACCAACGTCGTGGAGACGACCTTCACCACAGCCGCGGGCACGGTGCGCCTCAGCGACTGGCTGCACGTCGGCGCCCGCCAGGCGATCTGCCGCCGCCTGGAGGGTGTGACCGGCACGGTCGAGGTCGAGATCGTCTGCGACCCGCGCCCGAACTACGGCGAGCACGGGCCGGTGGCCTGGGAGCGGCGCCTCGGCTGGCTCGTCTGCGATCTGCCCGACGGCGACACGCTCGTCGCCGACGGCGTCCAGGGCACCTGCGAGCGCCGCACGATCGCAGCCGGCGAGGTCCACGGCTTCTCGCTCACGCTCAATCGCCCCGGCCCGTCCGACCTCACCAACTCGCTGGACCGCACCGTCGCCCACTGGCGCGAGTGGTGCGCCGGACTGCATCTGCCTCCGACGCGGGCGGACATCGTCGAGCGCTCCGCGCTGACTCTGAAGGGCCTGCAGTACCAGCCGTCGGGCGCGATCATCGCGGCCGCGACCACCTCGCTCCCGGAGTGCGTCGGCGGCACCCGCAACTGGGACTACCGCTACTCCTGGCTGCGCGACGCGACGCTGACGCTCAGCGCGCTCGGCAAGGTCGGGAAGGTCGACGAGGCCCAGTCCTGGCTGGACTGGCTGAAGATGATCTCCCTCGCGTCGGGTGTGGAGGACCTGCAGATCATGTACGGCGTCGGCGGCGAGCCCGATCTTCCCGAGGTCGAGCTCTCCCACCTCGAGGGATACCGCGCGTCCTCGCCGGTCCGCACCGGCAACGGCGCCGCGACGCAGCGCCAGATCGACACGTACGGCGAGGTCGCCGACGCGCTGTGGATGATGCGCCTGCGCTCCGATGAGCCGATGAACCCGCACCGCTGGCGCCTCATGCGCGCCCTCGCCAACCGCACCCTGCGCGAGTGGCGCGAGCCCGACGAGGGGATCTGGGAGGTCCGCGGCGAGCCGGCGCACTTCGTGCTCAGCAAGGTCATGTGCTGGGTCGCGCTGGATCGCGCGATCGCCCTGGCCGAGCTCGACGGCTACGACGACCCGAACCTCTCGCTCTGGCGCGCCGAGCGTGACGAGCTGCGCGCCCAGGTCCTGGACCGCGGGTTCGACACCGAGCTGGGCTCGTTCACGCAGTCCTACGGCTCGGGCACGCTGGACGCCTCGAACCTCATGCTCGCGACGGTCGGGTTCATCTCGCCCGACGACGCCCGGTTCGTGGGCACGGTCCGCGCGACGCAGGAGCACCTGATGCGCGGTGGGCTCGTCGACCGCTACGACGTGGGGGACACCGACGACGGCTTTGCCGGCGAGGATGAGGGCACGTTCGCGATCTGCACGCTGTGGCTGTGCACCGCGCTCCTGCAGATCGGGGATCTCGCCGCCGCGCGGGAGCTCTTCGACCGCGTGGTCGGCTGCGCGAACGACCTGGGCCTGCTGGCCGAGGAGCTCACGCCCGACGGCGAGCAGCTCGGCAACTACCCGCAGGCCTACACGCACATCGCCCTGATCCTCTGCGCGTTCGCGCTGCAGGACGCTGAGGTGACGGCCGTCACACGCTGATTGGCGCGCCGGCGTTGTGGGCACGACCCGCCGGGTGAGCGAGTCCCGAGCACACGGACTGGACGGTCTGCGCGGCCTTGCCGCCCTGGCCATCCTGGTCCTGCACGTCTGGATGTACACGCAGGCGAACGACCCGACGCACAACGTCCTCGTCGATCGCGTCATCGGCGAGTTCCGCATCGGTGTGCAGCTGTTCTTCGTCCTGTCCGCGTTCCTGCTGGCGGCGCCGTGGGTCGCCGCGTCCCGCGGGGACCGGCCGTCGCCGCACCTCGGGCGCTTCGCGGTCCGCCGCGCCACCCGGATCGTGCCGGGGTACCTCGTCGCGCTCGTCGGCGCGATCCTCCTGCTGCACGGCACGGGGCACCCGCGCGACATCGATCTGAGGGAGCTGCCGCTCTTCCTGCTGTTCATCCCGAACCTCGATGCGGCGACGCGCAACATGCTCGACCCGCCGATGTGGACGCTGCACGTCGAGGCGAGCTTCTACCTCGTCCTGCCGCTCATCGGCTGGGCGATCACGCGGCTCGCGCGCCGGTGGTCGCTCAGCGGGCCACTGGCGCTGTGCGGCGCGCTCATCGGCACGAGCGTCGCCTGGGTCGCGCTGAGCTACTCCGCCGGCTGGGGTCCCGAGGTCACCTGGACGCTGCCGACGTACCTGGCCGCCTTCGCATGCGGGATCGGCGCGGCGATCCTCGCCCACGGCCGCACCATGGGGCCCGGGCAGGCCCTCGCCCTCCTGCTCGCGGGCGGGGCGATCATCCTGGTCAACGCCTACTGGCACAGCGGCGGGGACACGGGCGCGACGGGGGTCATCGTCGGCGATCTCCCAGGATCGCTCGGCTTCGCGGCGATCGTGACGGCCGTCGCGATGCGCCCCGCGCGCATCCTCGGCCTACCGCCGCTGCGCGCGCTCGGGGTGATCTCGCTCGGCGTCTACCTCTGGCACATGCCGGTGCTCTACGCCCTGCAGGTCCACGGTCTGATGCCGGAGACGTTCTGGTCCGCTCTGCCTCGCGTCCTCGTCCCGGCGGTCGGCCTGGCGATCGCGAGCTGGCTCCTCGTCGAGCGTCCGGCGCTGCGCTGGAGCGCGCGGCGCACCGGCGGGCGTGCTCGCGTGCCCGCGCAGCCACAAGGCGGCACCCCCGCATCCGTCCGCTCCTAGGGGCTGCGATCATCCCCCAGCGATGCAGCGGTTGCGGCTGGCGCTGACCACCCATCTGGCGTCCTCACACGTTGGCCGGGTCACCTACGGCGCGATCATCGGACTGGCCCTCATCGTGGCCCTGCAGCAGCACCCGCCCGGCGCCGGCCCGGTCATCGCCCTCGTCGTCGGAACGGCCATCGCCGTCGGCCTCGCCGAGATCTACAGCGACGTCCTGGGCACCGAGACCAGCCAGCGCCGCCACGTCACGGGCCGCGAGATCGTGCACATGCTCGACGACGCCGCCGCCGTCACGTTCGGGGTGGCGTTCCCGGTCGTCTTCTTCGTGCTCGACCTGCTCGGCGTCATGGACGAGGACACGGCGTTCAACTTCGCGAAGTGGAGCGGCCTCGGGCTGATCGCGTTCTACGGCTACTGCGCCGGCCGGTTGGCCGGCGCAGGCAACCTACGGGCGCTCATGCAGGCGGTCGCGGTCGGGCTCATCGCAGCGGCGCTCATCGGCCTCAAGGCCGTCCTCCACTAGCACTGGAGCACGCCGCTCACACGGGCGAGGACGGCCGCGCGAGGCCCTCCGCCAGATCGCCGTAGCCGGGGGCGATGATCGCGCCGGGCTGGGCGAGCATCTCCTCGGCCACCAGCGCCTCGGTGGTCAGCATGAGCGCCGCGACCGATGCGGCGTGCTGCAGGCTCAGTCGCGTCACGCGGACCGGGTCGATCACGCCTGACTCGGCGAGGTCCTCGAACTCCCCGGTCAGGGCGTTGAGGCCATGGCTCTCGGGCATCGCCCGGACCTGGTCGACGACCGCGTGGCCGTCGTGGCCCGCGTTGGAGGCGATCCAGTACAGGGGATCGCTGAGCACAGCGCGGACGACGTCCACGCCTGCGGCGCGGTCGCCCTCGAGGTCCACCTCGTCCAGCGCCGTCTCTGCGCGCAGCAGCGCGGTCCCGCCGCCGGGCACGAAGCCCTCGGCCATCGCCGCCCGGGTCGCGGCCAGCGAGCCCTCGGTCCGGCGCAGCCGCTCCTTGGCCTCGACGTCGGTCGCGCCGCCGACCCGCAGGACCGCGAGTCGGCTGGAGAGCCGGGCACGGCGCTCGCGCAGCGAGTCGATGTCGCCCTCGTGGGTCGCCCGCTCGAGCTCGACGGTGATCTCGTTGAGGCGGCCGGCGACCTCGTCCTGGCTGCCGGCGCCCTCGATGAACGTCGTGGAGTCCTCCGTGACGATCACACGGCGGGCGCGGCCCAGGTGGTGCGGCTCGACCTGCTCGAGGCTGAGCCCCGCCTCCGGCGTGATGACGCTCCCGCCGGTGAACGCGGCGAGGTCCTCGAGGTACGCGATCCGGCGGTGCCCGAACCCGGGGGCGCGGATCGCGGTCGCGTCCATCGTCCCGTGCCGGTTGTTCTGGACGAGCATCCCGAGCGCCGCGCCGTCGACCTTCTCGGCCAGGATGATCAGCGGCTCGGGCCGGCGCATGACCTGCCCGATCGCTCCCATGAGCTCCTGGACGGTCGAGATCGGCTGCGTCGTCATGAGGACGTAGGGGTTGTCGAGCACCGTCTCCATCCGCATGCGGTCCCGGATGAGGTAGGGCGACATGTGCCCGTTCTCGACGTGCATGCCCTCGACGAAGTCGACGCCGACGCCGGGGAGGTCGTCCTCCTCGACGCTCACGACGCCGTCGTCGCCGACGCGATGCAGCGCCTCAGCGACGGCCCGGCCGATCCGCTCGTCCTCCTTCGCGGCGATGGTCGCGATGTGCGTCAGGCCGTCCGGGTCGTCGACGGAGCGCGCGCTGCGCAGCAGCTCGGCGACGACGATCTCGACGGCGTCCTCGATGCCGCGGCGCAGCAGCATCGGGTTGACACCGTCGGCGAGCACGCGCATCCCCTCGCGCAGGAGCGACTGGGCGAGCAGCGTCGCGGTCGTGGTCCCGTCGCCGGTGAGGTCGGAGGTCTTCGACGCGACCTCGCGCACGAGCTGCGCGCCCATGTTCGCGAACTGGTCGGCGAGCTCGATCTCGCGGGCGATCGAGACGCCGTCGTTCGTGATCGTCGGGGCGCCCGTCAGACGCTCGAGGACGACGTTGCGGCCCTTCGGCCCGAGCGTGACCTTGACCGTGTCGGCCAACTCGTCGACGCCCGCCTGCAGGCGGCGTCGAGCGTCGTCGTTGAAGCGGATGATCTTGCCCATCGGAGTGTGTCTCCTCTCAGGCCGCGTCGGCGACCAGGATCCCGCGCCCCTGGAGGCGTCCCTGGTCGAGGTCCGCCATGGCGTCGTTGACGGCGTCGAGCGGGTAGCCGCTCGTGTGCAGGCTGACCTTGCCCTGCGCGGTCAGCGTCATCAGCTCGGAGAGGTCGTTGTAGGACCCCACGAGGTTGCCGATGAAGTTGATCTCCCGGGAGATGATGTCGATGGTCGGGACGTCGACGTTCTCGCCGTAGCCGATGACGAAGTACGACCCTGCCTGGCGGAGCATCGCCACGCCCTCGGGGATCACGCCGTGCTCGCCGACGAAGTCGATGATCGCCTCGGCGCCCAGGCCGTCGGTCATCTCGAGGATCGTGTCGACCTGCTTGCCGTCCGCCGGGACGGTGGTGTCGGCGCCGATCTCGCCCGCCAGCGCCCGCGCCTTCTCGGACGGGTCCACGACGATGACCTCGGCCGACGTCATCGCCTTCAGGCACTGGATCCCGATGTGCCCCAGTCCCCCCGCGCCGATGACGACCGCGCGCGAGCCGGGGTAGAGGATGCTCGCGGCCTTCTTGACCGCGTGGTACGCGGTGAGCCCGGCGTCCGCGAGCGCCGCGATGTCCTTCGGGTGCAGCGACGGATCGAGCTTGCAGACCGACCGCGCGGTGGTCTTCAGCAGCTCGGCGAACCCCCCGTCCGTCGAGATGCCCGGGAACGCGCTGTTCGTGCAGTGCACGTCGTCGCCGGCGCGGCAGGCCCGGCACAGGCCGCAGGTGACGAGCGGGTGCAGGATGACGGTGTCGCCGACCTCGACGTTGGAGACCGCCGAGCCGATCTCGTGCACCCAACCCGCGTTCTCGTGTCCGAGGACGTAGGGCAGCTGCACGCCGGACTTCTCGGCCCACTGGCCCTCCTGCACGTGCAGGTCGGTCCGGCACAGGCCGGCGCCGCCGATGCGCACGATGACGTCATGCGGCCCGGTGATCTGCGGCTCGGGGATCTCCTCGACCTTGAGCTGGTCGTGGTAGGCGTGCAAGCGCGCGGCGATCATGCCGCCACCTCCTCGGTCGGGTCGGGCACTCCGTGGCGGACGCGCAGCAGCGAGCGGCACAGCCCGCCGTTGCTCTCCAGGCTCAGGCCGACGAGCCGCGCGCGGCGCAGCCAGGTCGTCAGGTCCTCCGCGGGCAGCGCGGAGCCGTCGCCGGCCACGAGTGCCGGGGCGTCGGGGTCGTGAGGGATGCCGAGCTCGGCGCGCAGCGCGACGCAGCGCTCGGCATCCGCCCCGGCGGGCAGGTCGGCGACGTGGAGGGCCACCACGCCGGCCGGATCCTGTCCCGCCGCCAGCAGCTCGTCGCACACGCGTCCCTGGCGGGCGAGCAGCGCCTTGCGCCGGAAGAGCGTGCGCAGCTCGTCCAGCGCGCCGGTCTCCTCGCCCGGGAACGCGTCGGCGAACGTGCCGCCGCCGGAGAGCGCGGCGTTGATCTCCGCGCCCGTGTAGTGGTCGTCCAGGACGACCGTGACGTCGCCCACCTCGGGCAGCCGGGCGAGCGCGTCACGCGCGTCGGCCGCCATGAGGAAGGCGAAGTTGGGTGCGCACTGCGGCGTGGGCAGGCGCAGGCGCACGTCGAGGTCGCCGGCGTCCGACGCGACGCACGAGCCGACGAATCCCAGGGTCGTGATGGGTTCGTCGAGCTCGGGGTCGTACACGCCGGACAGCGCCTCGAGCGCCTGCGCCCGCAGGTTCATGCCGAGTGCTCCACCAGCTGCGCGTCGTCCTGCGCGCCCGCGCCGGGCAGCTCCATGCCCTCCGGCACCTCGATGCCGTAGAGCTTGGCGGCATTCAGACCCAGGATCTTGCGCTTGGCCTCGTTCGTCCAGCGCGGGTAGTCCGAGAACGTCTCGTCCGGGTAGTCCCAGTCGAGCAGGCCCTCGATCTGCCACTTCGGCTCCCAGATCGCGTAGTCGCTGCCGAACAGCATCTTGTCCTCGCCGACCCAGAACAGCAGCTCGCCCATGACCTTGGAGAAGAACCGCGGACGGGCGTGCATGAGGCCGCCGACGACCACCGACAGCCCTGCGTAGACGTTGGGCTCCTGCGTCGCCATGAAGCAGAAGTCCTCGATGCGCGGCAGGCCCACGTGCTCGACGATGAAGTTGAGCTCCGGGAAGCTCGTCGCCGCGTGGTCGACGTCCTTCACGTCGAACGCGTCCTTGTCCAGAGGCCAGATCGTCGGGCCCTTGTGGACGTGGATGTTCTTGATCCCGAGCTCTATGCAGAGCTCGAGGAACGGCACGGCCTCCGGGTCCTTCAGCGTCCAGCCGCGCGACCCCTTGTACCACTCCGCCGTGTAGAGCTTGCAGCCCTGCAGGTGGTACTTCTCGGCGTCGGCGCGCAGCTGCTCCAGGCCGGCCTCGCCCTCACGCGGATCCCAGCGCCCGTTGACGATGAGCTTGCCGGGGAAGCGGTCCAGCACCGACGCGTTCTGCTGGATGTCGTTGAAGCCCTTCGTGTACCACTCCTTGAGGTAGGTCGACTGGAACACGGCGTGGTCGACGCCTCCGTCCACGAAGACGTCCTTCTCGAAGTCCTCGACCGAGTACTTCTGGAAGTGCTCGAGCGACCAATGCGTGTCCGGTGGTCCCAGGCCCTGGTAGGCGTGGAAGCACTCGATCCAGCCCTTTGCGTACTGCTCGGCGCCCTTGACCCAGTTCTCCGGGCTCGCGTCCCAGAAGTGCAGGTGGCTGTCGACGATGAAGTACTTCTCCCCGTCCTTCTCGTACACGATCAGGCCTCCCCGACCACTTCGAGGTCGAAGCCGATGTACTCGGCCGCGTCCTCGGGATTGGCGAACATCAGGACCCGGTCGTCGAGCACGACCATGCGGCCGTAGTGCGTCGACATGATCTCCTCGAAGTCGTCCTGGCCGAAGTCGGCCCACCCGAGGGCGTCGGCGATCTCCTGGAAGTCGAAGTCGATCTTGTTGATCCCGTCGACGCGGATCATCGAGGGCAGCTCGCGGATGGTGATGTCCTGCTTGTCGGCCATCACCTGGGCGACGACGTAGCCGACCTGGTTGTTCATGAGCGTCACGCCGGCCTGGTTGGAGGACGTGCGATCGGAGTGGAACTCGGTCATGCGCGGATCTCCTTCGGGACGTCGAGCGTGAGGTCTCCCAGCAGGTCGGCCATGCGCGACTTCGAGCGTGCCAGCGACTCGTCGAAGCGCACGACGCGCTCGGAGATCTGCGACCAGATCGGCTGCAGTTGGAGGGCGGCCCCGAGGCTCACCGGGATCCACTCGTCCAGCCAGCTCTGCATGAGCGCCTTGTTGGCGGCGCCGTGCTGCGGGTCGTCTGCCAGCATCCGGTACAGCGCCCTGGCGCCGCGCTGCTCGCGCGCGGTGTCGGCCTCGCCGGCGCCCATGATCACGGGGGTGACGAAGTCGCCCTGCAGCGCCGCGGCCTGCATGACGAACCCGCTGCGGAACAGCTCGCCCACGAGCGGCTCGAACACGACGGCGGTCGCGAAGAAGGCCTGGCCCCAGTCGCGGATGCCGGTGAGCTTCTCGACGTTCTCGCGCGTCCCCTGCCAGATCGGGTCGTTCTGCCACGTCTCCTTGTGGGCGGAGCCGTCGAACCCGTCGATCTGATCGGAGACCTCGAGGTTGTAGAGGATGATGTCCTGCGCGAAGCGCAGCTTGTGGACCGCGCCGAGGCAGAGCGCGTTGTTGATCATGTTGGTCGGGGCGTCGCGCTGCGCGGGCGTGTACACGTGCATGCCGAGCCCTTGCTCAGCGTGCGCCCAGGCCGACACGTGACGCTCCACGACCTTGACCCAACCCGTGTTCCAGGCGGCGTAGGCGTCGGCGGCCTTGGCGTTGGCCAGGGTCGACGAGATCTGCCGCACGGTGTTGGAGTTGTTGCGGTAGATCGTCTGTTCCCACTCCTCGTTGGGATCCAGGAACTCGTGCCAGTTGCTCGACTTCAGGGCGGTCCACTCCTGCGGGTAGCCGGAGCTGCCGTCGGCGAACGCGTAGACCCAGCCCTGGGTCAGGTGGCGCTCGGGATCGGGCTGGACATCGACCGTCACGTCCTCGTACACCGAGGCGCGGCGCTTGCGCGGCTCGAAGTAGTTGTACGACCGGCTGCGCGACGAGGGGAACTCCTTGGCCCCTGCCTCGGCATCGGTGAACACCGGCTTCGGGACGCTTCGCTCCGACGTCACCGTCGTGCCTTCGGGCATTGGTGCTCCTCTCGTGGTCGCGGGTTCAGTCCGCGGTCGTCGTGAACTTGTCGAAGTAGATGCGCGACTCGGGGCAGCCCCGCCGCTCGAGCAGCGCGATCGCCGCGTCGACCATCGGCGGCGGCCCGCAGAGGTAGGCGTCGACGTCGGTGAGGTCGTCCTCCATGCGGTCGACGACGTCGGTGACCAGCCCCGTCTCGCCGTCCCACTCGGCATCCGAGAGGGCGGGGACGAAGCGCAGGTCGGGCACGGAGCCGCAGAGACGCTCGAGCTCCTCCAGCGCGAAGAGGTCGGCCTCGGTGCGCGCGCCGTAGTAGAAGGTCGCGGGCCGGACCGTGCCCTTCTCGGCCATCGACCGCAGCAGGGACATCACGGGCGCCATCCCGGCCCCGCCGGCGATGAAGACGAGCCGCCTGGGGGAGGAGTCGCGCAGCGTGAAGACGCCGTAGGGACCCGTGCAGGACAGCTCGTCGCCGACCTTGATGCCGCTGCCGTTGGCCAGCAGCCCGGAGAAGTGCCCGCCGTCGTAGAGCTTGATCATGAACTCCAGGCGGTCGGGATCGCCAGGGGTGTTGGCCATCGAGAAGGACCGGTGCTCGCCGTCGGCGCCCGGGATCGCGATGTCCATGTACTGGCCCGGGTGGAACGTCACGCTGCCGGGCTTGCGCAGCCGCAGCACGAGCCGGCGGATGTCGTGTGTCAGCTCCTCGACGGCCTCGACCTCGGTCGTCGCCTCGACGATCGGCACGCCGTTGCGCAGGACCTCCTCGTCGAAGTGCAGGAGCTCGATCTCGACATCCGAGAGGGCGTGGGCTCGGCACAGGAGCGTGTAGCCCTCCTGCTCCTCGAAGTCGGGCAGGGCGAACGTGGAGTAGCGATCGAGGTCGATCTCGCCGTCGAGCAGGAAGGACTTGCAGGCCGCGCACTGCCCCTCCTTGCAGCCGTGCATGAGCATGATCCCCTGCCGGAACGCGGCGTTCAGGATCGTCTCGTCCTCGTCGACCTCGAGCTCGATGCCGACCGGCTCGAACCGCGCGATGTGCTTCTCGCCCATGGTGTGCGGGTCCCCGTCGCCCACGGAGGGGCACCGCGACCGGGTGGCCGCGGTGCCTCCCGTGGAGCAGGTCAGGCGGTGGCGCTGTCCTTGGCGGGGCGGCCGGCGGGACCGCCGGCCCTGTACTTGGCGACGTGCGCGTCGCGCTCCTCGGGCGACATCTCGTTCAGCAGGATGTTCGGGCTGTTGAGCGTCGCGCCGCGGACCTCGTCCAGCGTCCACATCTTCTTCGGATCGAGGTCCAGGTGCGGCTGCGGGATCAGGGTGTTGCCGTCGTCGCGGACGTACCCCAGGTCCTGCATGACGTCGGCGACGTCCATGCCGTGGTAGAGCGTCTCCCACTCGCGCTTGCCGGAGAGCTTGCCCATGGACGGCGTCGGGCGTCCGTTGTACTCGGGCCGGAACGCGACCGCGTCGGTCCAGTGGCAGGTCTCCGAGCAGTAGGTGCGCACCTGGCCGTCGACCTCGTCGACGACCATGTCCTCGCGGATGAGGCACGGCACCATGCACGACCAGCAGCGGTGCGGGTACTCGTAGTCGGAGAGCCCGGGCTCGAAGGCGATCGGCTTGTGGCCGTTGCGCTTGGAGAGGTCGGCGTAGCGCTCCCACCACTTGCCGTACTTGTCGTACCAGCCCGGGTACTTGTGCTCGAACCACTCGAAGTCGGTGTCGTCCATCGCGTCGATCCGCCAGTAGTTGGCGAACCAGCCGGTGGCGAAGAACTGCGCGACCTCGTGGATGTAGCCCTTGTTCCAGATGCGGTCCCACGCCTCTTCGACGAGGTCGTGCGGGATCGTCAGGCCGTACTTCTCCAGCGGGACCAGGTAGCTGCGGTAGTAGTCGTCGTAGATCCAGCGGCGCCAGGACTCGGCGTAGCTGTCGCGGTCCTTGCGGCGGTCCTTCGTGCCGTACTCGATGAACGTGCCGATCGCCGCGTCGACGACCGCGTGGTTGTTCCACCAGGCGTAGCGCAGGTCGCGCTCCAGGAGCTCGCGGTTGCGCTCGTCGGCGAGCGCCATGAGGATGATCGAGTACCCGTTGGAGATGTGGCGGGACTCGTCGGACTGCACCGAGTGGAACACCGTCGGCAGGAGGTAGTCGCCGTTGGCCGCCGCCTCGCCGGGCATCGCGACGAAGAGCACGTTCGTGAACGCGGTCTCCGCGACGATCGTCAGGTAGACGTTGGCCGCCGTGATGGCGTCGCCGGTGATGAACCCCTCGCCGAACTGCCGGCCGATCGTGCCGGCGTAGCAGTTGGAGAACGCCTTCTCCGTGATGTCGAACCCGGCCGGGTCGATGTAGTGGTTCATGTACAGCCGCTTGAGGTTCATCTGGATCGTCGAGTGACGGACCTCGTCGATCATCTGGATGGCCAGGCCGTTGTGAACCTCGGGGTTCGGCACGGCGTTGATGGCCAGCGGCATGGCGCGCGCGGCGGAGATCTCAGGGAAGGGGATGATGCTCAGGAACAGCTTCTGCCACTCCATCCACCGCTCCTGGACCTGCCGGAACATGTTGCCGCGGATCGCGCCGTCCATCGCGCCGAACACGCGGTTGTCCTTCTCCTCCTCCATCGGGAAGTAGGAGCGCAGGACCTGCTTGAGCGGATCCTTCTTCGGGGCCTTCTCGAACGTGTAGTCGGTCGGGTACTTGTCGACCGGTTCCACGAAGGTCGGATCCCACGACAGCTCCTGGATCTTGTTGTGAGCCTTCGTGATGCTGGCTCTGCTCATGGTGAGGCTTCCTCCCCTGTCGGGACGGGTGGCTGCACAGCAATGCGACCGGAACGTAGGCTCGGTCGGAGGGCCTGCTCAAGAACTCCGGTGTCTTCCGAAATCGCTGGAACTGCAGGGACGCTGAGGACCCTCGACGCCTGGCAGGCAACGTCCACGAGCGCCTCGGCGAGCGTGTCGCGCTCGGTGTCGAAGCAGCGCGCAGACATGGACAGCCCGAGCGCGGCGACCGCCCGCCCTCGCCCGTCGAGGACGGGTTGCGCCAGGCAGCAGAAGTCCTCCTCGAACTCCTCGCGATCGAACGCGACGGCGCCGTCGCGGATGTCCTGCAACTGCGATCGCAGCTGCGCCGGCGAGACGATGGTGTGGGGTGTGTACGGCCGCAGGCCGCGGCTGATGTAGCGCTCGAGTGCCGGCTCGTCGAGCAGCGAGAGCGCGACCTTGCCCAGCGCGAGCGCATGGGCGTTGGAGCCGATGCGCGTGCCCAGGCCAGGGATGCGCGGCATCCCCTGGCGGCCCCGGGCGAGCGGGATGACGACCTGGCCGGAGTGCGCGGCCGCGAGGTACACGCGCTTGCGGGTCCGCTCGAAGAGCTCGTCGAGCAATCCCCCGAGGCCGGCCGGCACCTCGCGTGCCCGCTCCGGCGGCACGATGGCGGCCGACTCGGCGGTCAGGTGGTACGTGCCGTCGCCGGCGTGGACGGTGAAGCCCTCCTGGCAGAGCGTGTCGAGCAGGTTGTAGGCCGTCGACGTGCTCTTGCCGAGGGCCTCGGCGACCTCGTCCGCGCGCATGCCGTCCCCGGCGTGCGCCAGCAGCGCGAGCAGGCGCAGGACGCTGCGCGCTGTGCTGACACCGCGGGCTCTGCCTCCGGCCACGCGGTCGTCATGGACGCTCTCGGTGATGCCCGGCTCCTCTCTCCTCGGAACCATCCGACCCCGCCGGCGGGTCCCAACCCGGCGGCGAGGGTCAGTGCATCACGCGGGGCGTTACATGCCCGCTACACCGGAGGATCGCCGCAGCGCGGCGGTCCGGGCTGCGGCGAGACTGCGGCGCGGATCGGCGTAGTCGACGGCTGCGAGGAGCCGTTGCCAGGCGACGAGATCGCAGTCTCCGGAGGGCGTCCGGACCCACGACGAGAGCGCGTCGGCATCACCGGAGGTGAGGACCGCCTGGCGCAGCCAGCCCTCGAGCTCCTCGCGCTCCTGGGTGATGGCGGGCGCGTCGCAGGAGGGCAGCAGCGGACCGGGATACGCGGCCGCGGCGTCGCCGACCGCGTTGTGCCCGAGCAAGGCGCGGACGTGGCGCAGGTCGCTGTCCACGTCGCAGATCAGCCCATAGTGGTGCGGGTCGATCGCGCCGTGCAGCAGCTTGCGCAGCCGCGACATCTCGACCCGGATGCTCGCGGGGTGACCCTCGTCGCCGTACAGCTCGGCGCACAGCACGTCGGCGGCGACCGGGCCGCGGTGGAGCGTCAGCAACGTCAGCAGCTCGAGGTGGCGGCGACGGAGCTGGACCACGTGGCCGTCGAGGCGGACCTCGGGCTCCTCGCCGAGCAGGCGCAGCTCCAGCGCAGGCCGCACCGCGCGCACGCGCTGCGCGCGCGGGCGCACGAGATAGGCGTCGCCGTCCTCCAGCGGCTCGGCGATCGCCTCGACGCCGGAAGGGAGCAGCAGCGGGCCGCCCCCGGCCGGGATCGTCGCGAGCCCGCCGAGTGACCAGTGCTGGTTGGGGTCGAGCAGCACCCGGCCACCGCGGGTGACCAGGGCGGCGCCCGTATCCGTCCCCTCCCGCGCGCGCAGCAGATTGCCGTAGCGGGCGCGCAGCCGGTCGTCGCGCTCGCGCAGCCCACGCTGGAGGAGCTCCTGGATCGCGCGCGCCGTCGCGACGACGACCGACAGGCTGTGCGGGTGCACGCTGGCCATGTCGCCCGTGAGGTCGATGATGCCCAGCAGCCGCCCCGTGTCCGGGTCGGTCACCGGCGCGGCAGCGCAGGTCCAGCGTTGGACGGGCTCGGTGAAGTGCTCGGCCGCGAACACCTGCACGGCATGTGAGGCGGCGACGGCGGTCCCGACCGCGTTCGTTCCGGCGCCGGCCTCGCTCCACAACGCGCCCTCGACGAAGTTCATGTCGTCGGCGGCCCGGTTGCGCAGCCGTGCGTCGCCGCGGATGCTCAGGAGCATGCCGTCAGCGTCGCTGACCACCGTCAGATGGTCGGCCTCGACCGACGCGAGCGCCATGCACTCGTCGATGAGCGGGCCGGCCACGGCAAGGGGATGGTCGTGCCACAGATCGCGCACACCCTCGAGCTCGACCAGTGACGGCGCCGGCTGACGGCCGCTCGGGTCCACGCCCGCGTCGCGCGAGCGCAGCCAGGAATCCGCGATCGGATCGCGGATCTGGGGTGTCCCGGGATCCTCCTCGTCGACCGGTCGCCCGTCGATGAAGTCCTCCCAGGCGTCACGGAGCTCACGAGCCCGTTTCGCCGGGATCGTCGTGGCGTCCACTGCTACCCAGGGGCTGTGTGACACCTGCCCGCGTCCTCCCCGAAGAGCCTGTCGGCCTCCAGCGATGCGGGAAGACCGACGGCTTCTTGGCAGTTGTGTCAACCCACACTAGCGTCGCCGCCGGTCGAGGTCGAATGTCGTTCACCGTGAGGAGAGCGCCCGCATGTCCACTGTCTCGCAGCAGCTTCCGGCCGAGGCGATCGCGCCGTCGGCACCCGCCGAGCCGATTCCCGTCCCGTCCGGTGATCCGTCGGTGCTGGGGCTCCCGGCGTTCGTCGCCGGATCCGTTGCTCTAGGGCTGGCTCTGGTGGGCTATGTGCCGGCCGCCGCGCAGGCGAGCGCGCTCCCGATCATCCTCATGGCCACGGGACTCGGGCTGGTCATCTCCGCGATCTGGGCGGCCGCGCTCGGGCAGACGCTGGTCGCGACGATCTTCGGGCTGTTCGCCGGGTTCTGGCTGAGCTACTCGGTGCTCGTCCTTGGTCTCACCCATGGCTGGTTCGCGATCCCGGCCGCGGACGTGACGCACAGCATTGCCCTCTTCCTGATCTCCTGGGCCGTCGTCATGGGCGCGCTGACGCTCGCGACACTGCGCCTGCCCGTCGCGTTCACCGCCGTCATCGCACTCGTCGTCCTCGCGCTCGTCCTGCTCATCATCGGGACGCTGGACACGAACACCACGCTGACGAAGGCCGCCGGCTGGGTCACGTTCGCGTTCGCGGCGCTCGGCCTGTACCTGTTCCTCAGCGCTGCCGCGGTCGCGACGGACGGAAAGGGGTACCCGCTGGGTCCGCCGCTGGTCCGCTGATCGGCGCAGGCGTCGCAGTCGCGGACACACGTCTGCCTTCCATGCGGTTGCGCGGAGAGGCATCCCGGGGGTTCGTCCGGGCCCTGGCGCCCGGACGGCTGTCCCGTTGCGCGGCGGGCCGTCCGACACGGAGCCCCTACCGCTCCTGCGGCGTCTCAGGACGCCCGCTCAACAGACCGGCGTTGGACACGATGAACGGCACCACGAAGTTCAACCCGCATCGGATCCACGTCGTCGCCGTCGCGTGTCCCGACGCGATCACCTCGCCCTGGTTGATCGCGGTCAGGATGACGCCGACGATCAGGGCTATGCGAACTGTGCGACGCAGGTTGCGTCGCTGCAGGACGACCGCGAGGGCGTCTGCGACGGCGTCAGCCCGCCTGCCCATGCCGCCCTGACGACCGCGGGCCATGATGAACCTCCGAGGCCCCGATCGGGCCCGCGTCGGCGTGAAGGCGCCACCGCGGACGACGCGTGATCACGTGATCACGCGTCGTCCGCGCGCTGTCGGGTCCGGCATCACGCGCACAGCTGCCCGCAGGTGACGCACGCCCGGGGTCAGTAGCTGAAGACTGTCGCGCTCTCGTCTCCGAGCCACTCCAGCATCGGCGTCGCGCCGGCGAGCCTGGCGTTGGCGACGAAGTCGCCCTCGTCGATCTGGCGCGCGGTCGCGCAGATCGGGCAGACGAGCACCTCGCCGCCACCCTCGGCGAACTGCACGAACAGCCGCTCGAGCGGCGGACAGCCTTCGCAGGCGACGCCTTGGGCGTGGCCGGGCAGCGCCAGGCGCACGGCGTCCTTCGTGCACCAGATCGCGGCCTGCTGCCCGCGTCCCAGCGCCGCGCCGGCCACGAGGAACGCGACGGTCACGCGCTCGGGGTCCTCGAGTCCGGTCGCGAGGTTCACCAGCACCTTGTGTGGCATGCGATCCCCCCGATCCGTCGACCGACCGAGTCTCCATCGGCCGGTCCCCGGATGTCAACGCCCCGTTTCGTCACGTCCGCTCCGGGGCCGCCCAGGCCCGGGTGCTACGCGCGGATCTTCCAGAACGAGTTCTTCACGGTGACGCGGCCGTCGGGCGCGAACGTCCAGATGTCGCAGCCACGGACCTCAATGGCGTCCCCGTCGACGGTCGTGCCTCGGATCGTCCACTCGGAGACTCCGCGGTCGCCGTCGACGAAGTCGCCGTGGCCCTCGTAGCGGACGTCGGGGATCGTCTCGAAGCGAGCCGCCAACCCGCGACGGACCTCCTCGATGCCCTCGAACCGGCCGCCGCACGGGTCAGGCCCGCGCGGCGACTCGAAGACGCAGTCCTCCGCGAAGTGCCGCATGATCGCGTCCAGATCGTGGGCGTTGAAGCCGTCGAGGATCGCGCGGAGGGACGCCAGCTTCTCCTCTCGATCGTCCATCGCGCGATCCTACGCCTGCGCCACGTCGGCGCCGATCCCGCCCGAGTGGTGCAGCGGCCGACGACACGCGCACGACACGTCGGTCGCGCGTGAGCTGGGGCGACGGCCGTCACGCGCCTGACCACTCGCCGTATCGAGCGGAGGGCGAGGGGTACGGACGACGGCATGGCCGCCACAACGCGACGCACCGCCATGGCGTGTGCGCTCGGCGCCGTCCTGGCGATCGTCGTCACGGGGGCACCGGCGCATGCGGACACCCGTCTGGACGGGCCGTACGCCCCCTCGAAAGTGGCGTCGTACGGCGGGGTGACGGTGTGGAGTCGATGGTTCCCGCAGGAGCGCATGTGGCGCTTGGTGTACGACACGAACACGAGTGGGCGCTCGGAGGTCGTGCCGGTCGGTGGCCGCAGCGTGCCGTTCGACGTCGACGTCGGGCCGGGCGAGGACGGCGGCGTGGTGGCGGTGTACTCGCGCTGCACCACCGAGCCGCGCTTCCGCGCCTCGACGCGTCCGTTCCCGGCGTGGGCGACGGGCCGCGGCTGTGACCTGTATCGCTTCGACTTCCGCGACGCTGCGGAGACGAGGATCACCGGCGCGAGCACCGGTGCCAACAGCGAGGTGCTGCCGACGATCTGGCGCGGGCGGCTGGGTTTCGTGCGCGTCTACGACGGCCGCCCCTACGTGTACGTCCGCGCCATCGGGGCGCAGGCCACGTCGCGGCGTCAGCCGGGCGGTGGGCGCGGATCGACCGGCCTGCCGGGACCCATGGCGTTGGATCTCGTCGGCGACCAGCTGGCGTTCTCCTGGACGTACGAGCGCTCGGGCGGCGGCGTGTCGGAGGTCCGGCTCGACCGCGTCGGCGAGGTGAGCCACCGGAAGATCGTGGGCGAGGGCTGGAAGCGGAGCCTGCTGCGGTACGTGACGCCCACGCTGTCGGAGCAGTACGTCTCCTTCGGCGAGCAGCGCATGCTCGCGCAGGACGGTGGAGGAGCCCGGTCGCTGGGCAGTTGGCTGTGGCGCTACCACGTCTCCACGGGCGCGCTGGATCGCGCGGACGCTCCCGCGCAGCTGTTCGCCGCGGTGCGCGACCGTCGCAGCGGCGTCGCCGTCCTCGGCACGACGGGCAACGGCCTCGACCACCACGGCTGCGGCTCGCAGGGCTGCCTCGTCTACCGCGTCCCGTTCGGCGACGCCGACTTCGTGCGCCAGACGACGAAGGACGCGTCGCGCTGCGTGGCGTCCCAGCTCGGCGCTCGCGTGCGCTTCGGCCCCGGCTCGGGGGCGGCCGGGCACGTCGTGGGCGACCTGCGGCTGACGAACGCCTCCTCGACGCGCTGCACGCTGCGCGGCTACCCCGGCGTCTCCTTCGTCGGCTCCGGCGGCCGCCAGGTCGGCGTCCCCGCCGCGCGCTCGCAGCCCGGGAAGGTCCGGACCGTCACGCTGCGGCCGGGCCAGACGTCGTCGGCGCGGCTGCAGGTGACCAACGTCGGCGTGTACGGCCGCGCGCAGTGCGATCCGGTGCTCGCTCGGGGCTACCGCATCTACCCGCCCGACGGCCGCTCCGCGCTGTTCGTGCCGCGACCGACCAGGACGTGTCGCTCCGACGTGCGGGTCGCGACGATCGGGCCGATGCGGCCGCCGGGTAGCTCCTGATCGTCGCGAGCGCCTCCCGCGGCGCCACCCTCCCTTCCCCGACCGGTCTGGGTGCTCCTCGGCCGCGGGCGCGCCCGTGCGGATCACCCTTCACCGTCCCGTCAGGGACGCGTTGCGCGTCGAGGGGCCCGCAGCGACGTGAGCAGCGTCCGTCGCGTGTGCGAGCGCCGGGCAGTCGACGTTCGGCGATCGTTCCAGGAGGGAGCCAGGCGGGTTCGCTGACGATCACGCGCCGCGGGAGTGGAGGACCAGGCGTTTGCCGGCGCTCCCGGGCGGGTCCGGCGTCCTCCACGGCCGGAAGGGCGACGGTGCGAGCACGCTGTACGCGCTCCTCGTCCAGGGCGAGGCCCGACCCGGCCGGTGGCACCGCGGGCTACCGTCTCTACCCAGGCGTTTGCGCCTCGTTCGCACAACTACGTCACTCGTGACTGCAAAGGCCCCGCGTAGCGGCGGTTTCGGAGCTGATTCCCATAATCTCGACCAATCAATTCAAGAACGGCAACCACATCGACGTCGAGGGGACGATCTTCAAGATCGTCGAGTTCCAGCACGTCAAGCCCGGCAAGGGCGGCGCCTTCGTGCGCACGAAGCTCCGGCGCGCCGCCGACGGCAACGTGATCGACCGGACGTTCCGCGCAGGGGAGAAGTTCCGCGCGGTGCGCACAGAGGCGCGCAAGATGCAGTTCCTCTACTCCGACGGGACCGACGCGCACTTCATGGACACGTCGTCCTACGAGCAGATGGCGGTGCCCGAGGCGACGGTGTCCGACGCCCTGCGCTGGACGCGCCCCAACGACGAGGTCGACGTCCTCTTCATCGACGACGAGCCCAGCGACCTGCAGCTGCCGGCGTCCGTCGAGCTCGAGGTCACGCAGACCGAGCCCGGACTGCGCGGCGACACCGCGTCGGGCGGCGGCACCAAGCCCGCCGTCCTGGAGACCGGCGCCTCGGTGAACGTGCCGCTGTTCGTCAACGTCGGCGATCGAGTCAAGGTGCAGACCTCCTCGGGCGACTACATGTCCAGGGCGTAACACCGCACCTATCGACGGCCCGGACGGTTCCGGGCCTGAACACCGACGGAACGGATTCCCGCACCCATGAACCTCAGTCGTGCCCTGGGCGTCGCTGCCTCGGCGTTCGCCGTCCTCTTCGCCTCCGCACCGACCGCCCCGGCGGTCGCTCGGTCCCCGCTGCCGGGGTCGCAGCTCCTGGTCCCCACCGACAACCCGGCGCGCGAGTGGGCCCACCGGCTCCGCAGCTCCAAGCCGGACGATGCGGCGATGCTCGAGCGCATCGCGCGCCAGCCCGTGGCGATGTGGATCTCCGAGGAGCACGCGCGCGCCGCGTCGCACCGTGCCGCCGTCGACGCGCGGCGCACCGGCACCGTCCCCGTCCTCGTCGCCTACGACATCCCCAACCGCGACTGCCACGAGGCGGGCGCGCAGTCCAGCGACGAGTACCGGCGCTACATCGCCGACATGGCCGCCGGCCTGGGCCGGCGGCCCGCCGCGATCATCCTCGAACCCGATGCGCTCCCGGCGATGGACTGCCTGAACCCCGCCCAGCGCACCCAGCGGACGACGCTCATGCGCGAGGCCGTCCAGACGTTCAACGCGCGTACGCGCGCGGCGGTCTACATCGACGCCGGCAACCCGATCTGGAAGCGGCCCGCCACGATGGCGCCTCGCCTTCGGGCGGCGGGGGTGCTGCAGGCGCGCGGCGTCAGCGTCAACGTCTCGAACTTCGTGCAGACCGACCGCTCCGTGGCGTTCGCCCGCGATCTCTCACGTCGCCTCGGCGGTGGCGTGAAGGCGGTCATCGACACGGGCCGCAACGGCAACGGCCCCGGCGACGACCCGTGCAACCCGCCCGGGCGCGCCCTCGGCCGGCCGCCGACGACCAGGACCGGCGACCCGACCGTGGACGCGCTGCTGTGGATCAAGCCGCCGGGCCAGTCCGACGGCACCTGCAACGGCGGGCCGAACGGCGGCGTGTTCTGGGTCGACTACGCGCTGGGGCTCGCGCGCCGGGCGCAATAGCGGCGTCCGCCGCACGCACGAGGTGCGGTTATCCGCATCCTCCTTGAGGTGTACCCCGATCCACACCATGGGGTGACGACGCGCACACTGTGGAGGTCCAGGATGCGCGTATGGCAGCGAGCACACACACCAGCGTCGCGAGCGCGACGATCCCCGCCGCGGCGCCTCGCGACGTGCTGGCGCTGCTCACCGCCCCCGAGGCCATCGCGGTCTGGGCTCCCGTCCCGTTCGAGATCGACGAGATCGACGGCCACCGGCTGCGCGCGGGTTCCCGCGCCCGCGTGAGCGGCGGGCTGGCCGGCCGCCGCGTCGCGTTCGACATCGACGTGCATCGCGCCGACGACGAGTGCCTCGCGCTGACCGCCGAGGGACCTGTCGGCTTCGACGTCGAGTACCGGGTGACCCTCACGGATGAAGGCGCGGAGGTCTGCGCCCGCGTCTCGGTGCGCCGGGGCGACGGCCTGCTCGGGCGCGTCCTGGCGCAGGCCACGGGCGCCCTGCTGTCCGGCGGAGCGCTCGACATCGCCCTCGGGCGCATCAGGCGCGAGCTCACGGGCGACCTCGATCTCGCGCTCGCGGCCTAGAGGAAGCTACCCTCCGCGGGCCCATGGCCCGCAGGACCACACAGCGCCGCGACGCCGTCTTCGCCCTCTACCAGTCCGACCTGACGGGGCGCGGGCTGGATGATCTCCTGGGCCGCTCATCGACCGACTACACGCGCGCGCTGGCCCACGCGACCGAGGACTACACCGACGAGCTGGACGTGCTCATCAGCCGCTACTCCGAGGGCTGGACGATCGACCGGATCGCGCCGCTGGAGCGCGCGATCCTGCGCACCGCGCTGCTGGAGATGCTGCATCCGGACATCGTTCCCGCCGACACGCCGATCCGCCCGGAGGGCGCGATCAACGAGGCGGTGGAGCTGGCCAAGACGTTCGCGGGAGCGCAGTCGCCCGGCTTCGTGAACGGCATCCTCGCGGCGGTCCTGCGCGAGATGAGCGAGACTCCCGGCGAGGAA
Source organism: uncultured Solirubrobacterales bacterium (assembly GCA_963837655.1). GTDB lineage: Bacteria > Actinomycetota > Thermoleophilia > Solirubrobacterales > Solirubrobacteraceae > CAVVSD01. The sequence continues at coordinate 149,301 of CAWIOK010000001.1, read as the reverse complement.
TGACCGACGACACCGCGGCAGACGCGCTGGACCCGCTCGTCGAGCGCCTGGAGCGGGCGGCCGAGCAGCTGCGCTCGGGCGACCTCAGCCCCGACGCCGCGGCGAGCCTCGTCGAGGACTGCGCCGGGCTGGCCTCACGGGCGGCGGCCGAGCTCGAGCGCCGTGCCCGCACGGCAGCGACCGAGCCGCTGCCCGGGCAGGACACCCTGCTCTGATGGTCTGAGATGCCGTACCCCGACGAGCTGCGCCTCGAGGTGGAGCGCTACCTCGAGGAGCTGCGCTTCACGGACGACGGGCTCACCGGCGGGCTCCAGGAGGCCATGCGGTACTCGCTGCTGGCGGGTGGCAAGCGCGTCCGGCCGGTCCTGACGCTGGCGACGGCGCGCGCGATCGGGCGCGACTCGGGGGATCTGCTCCCGCTCGCCGCCGCGATCGAGCTCATCCACACGTACTCGCTCATCCACGACGACCTCCCGGCGATGGACGACGACGATCTGCGGCGCGGCCGCCCGACGAACCACAAGGTCTACGGCGAGGCCGTCGCGATCCTCGCCGGCGACGGCCTCTACGCCGAGGCGTTCCGCCTGGCCCTCACGCGCCAGGCAGGCGAGCCGACGGGCCTTCTGCGCGCGGTTGCGGAGCTCGCGGCCGCGACCGGCGTCACCGGCATGGTGGGGGGCCAGTACATCGACGTCGACGGGCGGACGGAGCCCGGCCCGGACGGCCTTCGGCGCCTCCACGAGCTCAAGACGGGGCGGCTGATCGCCGCGTCCGTCGTGTGCGTACTGCTTCTCGACGGCGCGACCGAGACCGCTACAGTCGCCTACCGTCGTTTTGCAGGCGAGCTCGGAGTGCTCTTCCAGATCGTGGACGACATCCTCGACGTGACCGGGACCGACGCAGATCTCGGGAAGCCGCATGGCACCGATGAGCGTCTCGGGCGTCGGACCTACGTCTCGGAGTACGGTCTGGATGGCGCGCGGCAGCTTGCCGCCGCCTCGCACGCGCAGACCCGCCGGCGCCTCCAAGAGGCGGCGGGCACAGCAGCGACCGAGCTCGAGCAGATCACCGACTTCATCTACACCCGGACCTCATGACACAGCGCCTCCTCGACCGCATCAACCGCCCACAGGATCTGCACGCCCTCACCGAGGAGCAGCTCGTCCAGGTCGCCGACGAGGTCCGCGGGCACATCATCGACACGGTGGGGGAGATCGGCGGGCACTTCGGGGCCAACCTCGGGACCTGCGAGCTCGCCGTCGCGCTGCACTCGCTGATGGACTCGCCGCGCGACAAGATCCTGTGGGACGTCGGGCACCAGGCCTACCCGCACAAGATCCTCACCGGCCGCCGCGACCAGCTCGCGACGATCCGCCAGTACCAGGGGCTCGCGCCGTTCTGCTCGATCGCCGAGAGCGAGCACGACATCATGGGCGCCGGGCACGCGTCGACTGCCATCGGCTACGGCGTGGGCCTCAAGGAGGCCATGCGGCTGCGCGGGGAGCCCGACGCCGGCAAGGTCGTCGCCGTCGTCGGCGACGGCGCGATGACCGGCGGCGTCGCGTTCGAGGCGATCCACCACGCGGGCGGCCTCGGCACGCCGATCGTGGTCGTGCTCAACGACAACGGCATGTCGATCGCGCCGAACGTCGGCGCGCTCTCGCGCTACTTCAACCGCGTCCGGCTGAACCCGAAGCTCTGGCACGCTCGCGAGGGCGTCGAGGGCCGCCTGGTCGACCTGCCCGCGGTGGGCCCGGCGTTCGAGCGCCTCGGGCCGCATCTCAAGGAGTCGATCAAGGCGTTCTGGGCGCCCGGACTGCTCTGGGAGGAGCTCGACTGGGTGTACACGGGCGTCATCGACGGGCACGACGTCCCCGCGCTGCGGGTCGCGCTGTCGAAGGCACTGGCCGCCGACCGGCCCGTGGTCGTGCACATCGCCACGGTCAAGGGCCGCGGGTTCGCGCCGGCCGAGGAGGGCGGCCTGGCCGGCATGGAGCAGTGGCATGCCGCCAAGCCGGGCTCCGTCGTCGATCGCGCACCGGCCCCGAAGCCGCGGATCTCCAAGACCGCGGGGACGCCCGCGCCGCGACCGCAGTACACGCAGGTGTTCGGGCAGTCGCTCGTCGCGGAGGCCCGCCGCGACCCGCGTGTCGTGGGCATCACCGCTGCGATGAACTCCGGGACGGGGCTCTCGCTGCTGCAGGAGGCGATGCCCGAGCGCTACTTCGACGTGGGCATCGCCGAGCAGCACGCCCTGCTGCTGGCCTCCGGCATGGCGCTGGAGGGCGCCAAGCCGGTGGCGGCGATCTACTCGACGTTCCTGCAGCGCGCGTTCGACCAGATCGTCCACGACATCTGCCTGCAGCACCTCAACGTCGTCCTGGCGATGGACCGCGCCGGCCTCGTCGGCGACGACGGCCCGACGCATCACGGCGTCTTCGACATCGCCTACCTGCGCCCCCTGCCGAACATCACCCTGATGGCCCCACGCGACGAGGCGATGCTCGTGCACATGCTGCACACCGCCTTGGCGTGGGACCACGGCCCCGTCGGCCTGCGCTACCCGCGCGGCGAGGGGCTGGGCGTGCCGCTGCCCGCCGAGCCCGTCACGCTCGAGATCGGGACCGGCGAGATCCTGCGCGAAGGCAGCGGGCGGGTCGCGATCGTGGGCTACGGCAGCGGCGTCGCCAAGGGCATGGAGGCGGCGGAGGAGCTCGCCGCCCGCGGGATCGAGGTCACCGTCGCCGACGCCCGGTTCGCCAAGCCGCTCGACGAGCGACTCCTGGCCGACCTGGCCGCCGAGCACGAGCTGCTGGTCACCGTCGAGGAGGGCGTCCTGGCGGGCGGCTTCGGCAGCGCGGTGTGGGAGACGCTGGGCGACGGTGGTGCCGTCGCCCCGCGCATGCTCCGCATCGGCATCCCCGACCGGTACATCACCCACGGCAAGCCGGCGCTGCTGCACGCCGAGGTCGGCTTCACCGGCCCCCGGATCGCCGAGCGCATCGAGGCCGCCGTGTCGGATCCGCGTTCCGCGCTGGCCGGTCTCTAGAGCCCGCGCCGCCACACTGGCTGCATCCCGATGGCGGTGAGCCGCCAGCCGGCGTCCGTGCGCGCCGCGGTGAGCTCGTACCGGCCGCCGGTGGCGCGGTCGTCGGCGAACGTCGCGGTGACGGCGGCGCCGACCGCCGCCGTGTCGCCGTCGAGATCGACGAGGACGTTGGTGATCTGGTGCAGGGTCGGCACGTCGTGGTTGGCGCGGGCCTGTGCGACGACGGCCTCGCGGCCCTCCGCGCGGCCGCCCGGCGTGGTCGCGACGACGTCGTCGGCGAGGACGTCATCGGCGTCGTCGGTGGCGCCCGCGTCCAGCCAGCGCCCGAGGCGGGCGACGAGGTCGCTGAGATCGGCGCGGTCGGAGAGGTGGTCGATGGTGGGCATGGTGGGCCTCCGGGTCGTTGGTGTTACCAACGTAGCACCAGACTGTTGGTAGCGCCAACGATCGTCTACGCTGCCCCGCGTGGACGAGGCGAACGCTCCCGCGCGACTGCGCGCGCTCCCCAGCTGGCTCGTGGCGCGCGTCGCGCTGCTGGGGGCTCGGACGGTCACGGCGCATCTGGAGGAGGCCGGGGTCCGGCGGGCGCACTACGCGCTGCTCGTCGCGCTGCGCGAGGACGGGCCGGCGAGCCAGGCGACGCTCGGGCGCAGGCTGGCCGCCGATCGCAGCGACATGCACCGGACGGTGTCCGAGCTGGAGTCACGGGGGCTGATCGCGCGCGAAGCCGACGCCGCGGACCGGCGGCGCAACGTGGTCACGCTGACCGCCGCCGGCGCCGAGGCGCTGCGTGACATCGACGCTCGGGTGGATGCGGCGCAGGCCGAGCTGCTCTCACCGCTTGGCGCGCGGGAGAGCGACGAGCTCGTGCGCCTTCTGACCCGGGTCCTGGATCGCTGAGCCTCCCGAACGGCCGCAGAAATCAGAACGGCCCGCCGAAGCGGGCCGTCCTGGGGGAGGAGAGATACTGCTATGTGATGGGTCTGTCTTATTTGGGTCGATGAGGGAAGTTCGTGCTGTCAGCCTCTCGTCGAGGCGCTCACCGATGCGACGTGTAGGAATATGCCTGATGCACGCGCATAAACGTGTGATGTCGATCACAGGCGCGACGCCAGTACCTTTCCTGGCACCGTGCAACGGGTCCGGCTCGACACGCTCCTCGCCGAGCGAGGCCTGTTCTCCTCCCGTGCACGGGCGGCCGCATCCGTCCTCGCCGGGGAGGTCCACCTCGGGCCCGGCCGCGAGCGCGCGGCGAAGCCGGGCCAGATGGTGGCAGCCGACGTCGACGTGGCGGTCGACGACCGGCCGCGCTACGTCTCGCGGGGCGGGACCAAGCTCGTCAACGCGCTCGACGCGCTCGGCCTGGAGGTGACGGGCCGCCGGGCGCTGGACGCCGGCGCCTCCACCGGCGGCTTCACCGACGCGCTGCTGCAGCGCGGCGCCGAGCACGTCGTCGCGGTCGACGTCGCGTACGGCGAGCTCGCATGGGCGCTTCGCAACGACGACCGCGTCACGGTCCTCGAGCGCACGAACGTCCGCGCGCTCGGTCCCGCCGACCTGCCCTACGTGCCCGATCTGCTCGTCGCCGACCTGTCGTTCATCTCCCTGTGCAAGGTCCTGCCGGCCCTGTTGGGGTGCATGGCGCCGACGTTCGACGCGCTCGTCATGGTCAAGCCGCAGTTCGAGGTCGGCAAGGGACGCGTCGGCAGCGGCGGCGTGGTCCGCGAGCCCGCGGACAGGCGCTGGGCGCTCGTCGCGGTCGGGAACACGGCGCAGGAGCTCGGCGCGTCGGTCCTGCGCTTCGCGTCCTCGGGCCTCCCTGGTCCGAAGGGCAACCGCGAGACGTTCGCCTGGCTCGCGGAGGGCGGCAGGGAAGGCGCCGTCGACGATGTCGACGCGGCCGCCGCGGAGGTCGAGCCCCTGTGAGCTCCCGTACCCGCGTCACCGTCCTGACCCACCAGCGCCCCGGGCAGACCGCCGAGGCCATGCGCCGCCTCGTCGCCGATGCGCGCCGTGAGGGCGTGGAGCTGCGCTTCGACGCCGAGGAGGCGGCGAAGCACGCCGTGACGGCGGAGGAAGGCGTCATCGTCACCGACGCGACGGTCCTGCCCGACGTGGACCTGTGCGTCGCGCTCGGCGGCGACGGGACCATCCTGCGGGCCCTGCGCAGCTACGCACGCACCGGGGTGCCCGTGTTCGCCGTGAACTTCGGCGAGGTCGGCTTCCTCGCCACCGTCGACCCCGACGAGCTCTCCGACGGCTTCACGCACGCGTTCCGCGGCGAGTTCGAGCGCCTCGACCTGCCCGCGATCGAGGTCCACGTCGAGGATCGCACCCACCTCGCCTTCAACGACGTCTCGCTGCACCGGCGGATGGGCGACCGCGTCGCCGAGCTGTCGTACTTCCTCGACGGCGAGGAGGTCGGTTCCGTGCGCTGCGACGGGATCGTCGTGTGCACGCCCGCGGGCTCGACGGGCTACAACCTCGCCAACGGCGGCCCCGTCATGGCCTGGGGCGTGGAGGGCTTCGGCGTGTCGTTCATCGCGCCGCATTCGCTCGCGGCGCGGTCGCTCGTCGTCGCGCCGGACGACGGGCTGCGCATCCTCAGCCGATCCGAGCTCGGCGTGGACCTCTCGGTGGACGGCCGCCCGGCCGGCGCGCTGGATCCTGGGGTCGAGCTGCGCGCCCGGTTCGCGCCCGACTCGGCGGTCCTCGCCCAGCAGCCCGGCACGTCCTTCTACCGCAGGTTGCGGGAGAAGTTCGGCCGGCTGTCGCGGTAGGTGTGACGACTTCGTTGCAGACCGGGCTGATCCGTCGGGAGCCGCTGGTAGACCATCGGGCGTGCTCCACGAGCTTCGGGTCGAGAACCTCCTGCTGATCGAGAAGGCCGAGCTGCGTCTCGCGCCGGGTCTGAACGTCCTCACGGGGGAGACCGGCGCGGGCAAGACCGTGCTGGCCCATGCGCTGGATCTGCTGCTGGGCGGCCGCGCGCGGCCCGGCATCGTCCGCCCGGGGGCGAAGGAGGCCTACGTCGAGGGCGTCTTCGAGCTGCCGGACGTGCTGCGGGCCGAGCTCGGCGAGCGTCTGCCGGAGGACGCCGAGGAGGTCGTCCTCGCGCGCCGCGTGAGCGCCGAGGGCCGCACGCGGGCGCTCGTCAACGGCCGTTCCGCCTCCGTGACCGACCTGCGCGAGCTCGCCGAGCCGCTGATCGCGTTCTACGGCCAGCACGAGCACCGGCGGCTCACGCTCGCGTCCTCGCAGCTCGAGGTGCTCGACGCCGCGTGCGGCGCCGCGCAGGCGCAGCGTCGCGCCGCCACCGCCGCCGCCCACGCGGAGGTCCGCGCGCTCGAGGGGGCGCTCGACGAGCTACGCGACCGTGCGGCGGGACGGGAGCGCGAGCTCGACCTGCTCGAGTTCGAGCTGCGCGAGATCGAGGAGGCCGATCCGAGCGAGGCCGAGGAGGCGTCGCTGCGCACCGAACGCGATCGGCTGCGTCACGTGGAGGCGCTGCGCGGCGCCGCGCTGGGAGCCGTGGAGGCGGTCGCCGGCGATGCCGACGGCGGGGACGACGGCGCCGGGGCGGCGCTCGGCGCCGCAGCGCGGGAGCTGGAGGCGCTGGAAGGTGTCGACGGTGAGCTCGACACGCTCGCCGTGCGCTGGCGGTCGCTCGTCGTGGAGGCCGAGGACCTGGCGGGGGAGCTGCGCGGCTACGCCGAGGGGCTGGACGCGGAGCCCGGGCGCCTCGACGTCGTCGAGGAGCGCCTGGCGGTGCTCGACCGCCTGGCGCGCAAGCACGGCGGCAGCGTCACCGCGGTGCTCGCCCACGCCGACGTGTGCCGCGCGAGGCGCGCCGAGCTGCTCGGCGCCGAGGAGGCGCTCGAGGACGCGACGTCCGGCCTGGAGCGTGCGGGCGCCGAGCTCGGGCGTCTGGCCGTCGAGCTGCGCGACGCGCGCGTCGCAGCCGCCCCGAAGCTCGCGGCGGAGGTCCGCGAGCGACTGGAGGCCCTGGCCATGGAGGGCGCGGCATTCGAGATCGAGCTCACCGAGCGGGACCCGGGGCCGACGGGCGGGGACGCGGTCGAGTTCCTCATCGCCCCGAACGCCGGCGTGCCGGCGGCGCCGCTGCGGGAGACCGCATCGGGCGGCGAGCTGTCGCGGGTGATGCTCGCGATCATGGCCGCGCGTGCGGAGGCCGACGGGACCGGCGACGCGGGTGCGACGCTGGTCTTCGACGAGGTCGACGCCGGCATCGGCGGGCAGACGGCCAGGGCCGTCGGCGAGCAGCTGCGCGCGCTCGCCGAGCGCGGGCAGGTCGTGTGCATCACACATCTGCCGCAGGTCGCGTCGCTGGCCGATCGGCACTTCTCGATCGCCAAGGACCCGACCGCCGCGCCCGCCCGCACGACTGTCGCCGAGCTGTCAGACCCCGAGGTCGTGGCCGAGCTGGTGCGCATGCTGGGCGCGGACGAGCAGGACGATGGCGCGCGACGCCACGCGGAAGAGCTGCTCCGTGCCGCCTGAGTCTTCCGAAGTGCCACGCCTCGTCCGCGTCCGGCGCTACCGTCCGTTCCCAGTGGCCCTGCCGGCGTCCGCTTCCCACCCGGAGACTCCCCCCGCATGACCGATCGCCCCAAGACCCGCTTCATCTTCATCACCGGGGGTGTCGTGTCCTCGCTCGGCAAGGGCATCGCCGCCGCGTCCATCGGCCGCCTGCTCGTGGCCCGGGGGCTCTCGGTGGGCCTGCAGAAGTTCGATCCATACATCAACATCGATCCCGGCACGATGTCGCCGTACCAGCACGGCGAGGTGTTCGTGACGGAGGACGGCGCGGAGACCGACCTCGACCTCGGGCACTACGAGCGCTTCACGGATGCGAACACGTCGCGGGCGTCGAACGTCACGGCCGGCGGCATCTACAACTCGGTCATCCGCCGCGAGCGCCGGGGCGACTACCTCGGCGCGACGGTCCAGGTCGTCCCGCACATCACCGACGAGATCAAGCAGCGCGTGCGGCTCATCGGCGAGACGAGCGACGTCGACGTCGTGATCACGGAGATCGGCGGCACGGTGGGCGACATCGAGTCGCTGCCGTTCCTTGAGGCGATCCGGCAGTTCCCGGTCGACGTCGGCCGGCGCAACATCATGTACATCCACCTCACGCTCGTGCCCTACATCGGGCACGCGGGTGAGCTGAAGACCAAGCCGACGCAGCATTCCGTCAACGAGCTGCGGCGCATCGGGATCCAGCCCGACATGCTCCTGTGCCGCTCCGAGGGCGGTCTCGACCTCGACATCCGCAAGAAGATCGCGCTGTTCGCGTCGCTCCCGGTCGAGGCGGTCGGCTCGGCGAAGGACGTCGACAACATCTACAAGGTGCCCCTCAACTACCGCGACGAGGACATCGACGACTTCATCTGCGAGCACTTCGGCTTCGACGTGCCCGAGGCTGAGCTCGGCGAGTGGGAGGCCACGGTGGAGCGCGCGGACGCCGCGCAGCGCACCCTGCGCATCGCGCTCGTCGGCAAGTACGTCCAGCTCGAGGACGCCTATCTGTCGGTGTCCGAGGCGCTGCGTCACGCCGGCTTCCAGCACGGCTTCAGGATCGAGGTCGACTGGGTCGACTCCGAGACGATCTCCGACGACGCCGAGGCGGTCCGCCGCCTCGCGGGCGCGGACGGCATCCTTGTCCCCGGTGGCTTTGGCGGCCGCGGGATCGAGGGCAAGATCCGCGCGATCCGCGTCGCCCGCGAGCGCCAGATCCCGTTCCTCGGCATCTGCCTCGGCATGCAGCTCGCGGTATGCGAGTTCGCGCGCCACGTCGCGGGCATGGAGGGCGCGAACTCCACCGAGTTCGACCCGGAGACGCCGCACCCGGTGATCGACCTGCTCCCCGAGCAGAAGGAGGTCTCCGACCTCGGTGGCACGATGCGCCTCGGGGCGGACCCGATCAAGCTGCACCCCGAGACGCGGGCGCGCGAGCTCTACGACGAGGCCGTCATCTACGAGCGCCACCGCCATCGCTACGAGGTCAACCTCTTCCTGCGCAAGCGCTTGGAGGCGGCCGGGCTGCGTGTGTCGGGCACGTCGCCGGACGAGCGGCTCGTCGAGGTCATCGAGCTCGACGACCATCCGTTCTTCGTCGCGTCGCAGTACCACCCGGAGTTCAAGTCGCGGCCCGAGCGGCCCGCGCCGCTGTTCCGCGAGTTCGTCGGCTCCGCCGGGCAGCGCTTGGAGCGGACCGAGCGCACCGTGCCCGACGGCGAGCCCGCCGCCTCGCGGCTCTAGCAGCGATCCGAGTGCGCCCGGCGTCGGAGGCGGAGCGCCGCCGGCTGAACGAGACGTTCGCCGCTCTCTGCGCGATCCCGAGCCCGTCGGGCAGCGAGCGTGCGTGCGCGGAGGCAGTCACCGCCCACATGCGCGCGATCGGGCTCGAGGTGTCCGAGGACGACACCAGCCCGGAGACCGGCGCCGACTGCGGGAACCTGCTCGTCCGTATCCCCTCGCGCCGTGAGGGCGCGCCGACCATCCTGCTCGCCGCGCACATGGACACGGTGGCCGTCAACGGCCCCATCGAGCCGGTCGTCGACGAGGGGCTCTGGGTCAACCGTCACGACGCGATCCTCGGCGCCGACAACAAGGTGGCTGTGGCGGTGCTGATCGAGCTCGCGCGGCGGGTCGCCGTCGAGGGCTCGCCGGTCGGCCTGGAGCTCGTGTTCACGACCGGCGAGGAGATCGGCCTCCAGGGCGCCAGGGCGTTGGACCCCGCGGCGCTGCAGAGCACCCGTGGCTACGTCTTCGACAACGCCGCGCCGATCGGCGCCATCGTCGTCGCGTCGCCGACGCACTTCCGCTTCGGCGCGACGTTCCACGGCATCGCTGCGCACGCCGGGGTGCGCCCGGAGGCGGGCCGGTCGGCGGTGCACGCTGCGGCCAGGGCGGTCGCCGCGATGCCCCATGGCCGCATCGACGCGGAGACGACGGCGAACGTCGCCAGCATCCGCGGCGGCACCGAGTCGTCGACGAACATCGTGCCCGACCGTTGCACCATCACCGGCGAGTGCCGGTCGCTCGACGAGGCCCGCGCCGAGTCGACGCTCGCCGCGATCGTCGACGCGATCCACGACGCCGCCAACGACCCCGCCGACCCGGTCGACGTCGACGTGACCAGCCAGCGCCACTTCCGAGGCTTCCGGCTGCGCCCCGGTGACCCGGTCGTCGCGGCGGCCGAGCGCGCGCTGCGCGCCTGCGGGCACACGCCACAGCTGATCCCGACCGGCGGCGCATCCGACGCCAACGCCTTCATCGCCCAGGGCCTGCCCGTCGTCAATCTCGCCAACGGGACCGAGCGCAACCACCAGCCCGACGAGCGCGTCTCGGTCCAGGCGCTCGAGGGCATGCTCGACGTCGCGCTCGCGCTCCTCGACGCCTGCGCAGAGGAGCACTAGGTGCCCAGCTTCGAGCGGATCGGCGGACAGTCCGTCTACGAGGGCCGGATCTTCCGCGTCTTCAAGGCGCGCTTCCGGCACGCCGACGGCGAGGAGGTCGAGCGCGACTACGTCGAGCACGGCGGCGCCGTCGGGATGGTCGTCCACGACGACGAGCGCCTCTGGCTCGTCCGCCAGCCGCGCGAGGCGATCATGCGCGACGACCTGCTCGAGATCCCGGCAGGCAGACTCGACGTCCCGGGGGAGGCGCCGGAGCACGCGGCCAAGCGCGAGCTCGCCGAGGAGCTCGGGCTGGCGGCCGACACGTGGACCCACATGACCACGTACTTCACGAGCGCCGGGTTCACCAACGAGGCCGTCCACCTCTACCTCGCGACGGGCCTGCGCCAGGTCGAGCAGCCGGAGACCGACGAGGACGAGCGCATCGAGGTCGTCCGCTGGCCGCTGTCCGACCTCGACGGCGCCATCGACGCCTGCGTGGACGCCAAGACGCTCATAGGCCTGCTGCTGCTGCGCCGGACACGGGGCTGACACCGCACGCCGCGTTGCGCATGCAGGGCCGCCGCGCGGCGTGGACGAAAGAGGAGCGGTGACGGCCACGACCGACCCCCCGACGCTCGAGCCCGCAAGCGACATGTCCTCCCGGATCCTGGACTTCCTCGCCTACCTGGAGTTCGAGCGCGGGCTCTCGCGCAACACGCTCGAGGCCTACCGGACGGACCTGCTGCAACTGGGAGAGCACCTACGCCGGCGGGGGGTCGATCCGGCCGCGGCGAAGCACGAGGATCTCGCGTCCTTCCTCTCCGATCTCGCCGTCGGCAGCGACGAGCGTCCCGCGGTCGCGCCGGCGACGCTGCAGCGCAAGACCGCGTGCCTGCGGTCCTTCTACCGCCATCTGCGGCGCGAGGGCGTCATCGAGCACGATCCAACTCATGAGCTGCGCGCGCCGCGCAAGAGCCAGAAGCTGCCCCAGGTTCTGACCCGCGGGGAGGTGGCGAGCCTGCTGATCACGCCCCGGGGCACGACGCCTGCGGCGCTGCGCGACCGCGCGCTGCTGGAGCTCATGTACGCGTGCGGGCTGCGCGCGAGCGAGGCGATCGACCTCGAGGTCGGCGACCTCGACCTGCGGATGGCGGTCCTGCGAGCGCGCGGCAAGGGCAGCAAGGAGCGCCTGGTCCCGGTCGGCCGGGAGGCGATCACCGCGGTCCGCGCGTACCTCGAGCGAGGCCGTCCCGCCCTCATCGGGCTGCGCGACGAGCGCCACCTGTTCCTCAACCAGCGCGGGAGCGGCCTCACGCGCCAGGGGCTCTACAAGATCGTCCAGCGCCACGCGCGCGCCGCGGGCCTCGACGACCGCATGAGCCCGCACACGCTGCGCCACACGTTCGCCACGCACCTGCTTGCGGGCGGCTGCGACCTGCGGTCGCTGCAGGAGATGCTCGGCCACGCCGACATCGCCACGACGCAGATCTACACGCACCTGTCGGCTGAGCGCCTCAAGGACGTGTATTTCAAAGCGCACCCGCGGGCGCGGACGGGCTGATCGGCTGACATCATCCGGGGCCATGCGGCGCGCCTTCGTGGTCGTGATCGACGCGTGCGGGGCCGGCGAGCTCCCGGACGCCGCCGAGTACGGGGACGCCGGCGCCAACACGCTGGGCCATCTCGCGCAGGCCGTCGGCCGGCTGGAGCTCCCGACCCTGCAGCGCCTCGGTCTGGGATCGATCATCGAGATCGCGGGCGTCGCGCCCGCGGAGCATCCGGTCGTCCACGGCCGGATCGGCGCGCAGGGACCGGGCAAGGAGTCGGTCACCGGGCACTGGGAGCTCATGGGCGCGATCCCCGACGTCCGGCTTCGCACCTACCCCGACGGGTTCCCGCACGACGTCGTGGCCGACCTCGAGCAGGCCACGGGCCACACGTTCTTGTGCAACCGGCCGTACAACGGCATCGCTGTGATCGACACGTTCGCGGACGAGCACCTGCGGACGGGCGCGCTCATCCTCTACACCTCGCAGGACTCGGTGCTGCAGATCGCCGCGCACACGAGCGTCCTGAGCGAGGCGCAGCTCGTCGAGGTCTGCCGCGGCGCCCGCGAGGTGATGCGCGGCGAGCACGCGGTCGGCCGGGTCATCGCGCGCCCCTTCGACGGCGAGTCGGGCGCGTGGCGGCGCACGGAGGGCCGCAAGGACCTGTCGCTGCAGCCGCCGTCGCGCTCGTACCTGGACGTCCTCACCGACGGTGGTATCCCGGTGCACGCGGTGGGGAAGATCCGCGACCTCTTCGCCGGGGTCGGCATCACCGAGAGCCATCCGGGGGCGACGAACGCGATCGCGCTCGCGTCGACGGCCGAGCTCATCGACGGCCTCGACCGCGGTCTGGGCTTCACCAACCTGGTCGAGACCGATCAGGTCTACGGGCACCGCAAGGACGTCGACGGCTTCGCCAGGGCGCTGGCGGTCATCGACGCGGAGGTGGAGCGGTGGCTCGGCCGGCTGACCGACCAGGACCTCCTCGTGCTCACCGCGGACCACGGCTGCGACCCGGCTGCGCCGCACACCGACCACACGCGGGAGTACGCGCCGCTGCTGGCCGTCGCGCCCGGGGTCGCCGGGCATCGCCACGACGGCGCGCTCGCCGACGTCGGGGCGAGCGTGCACCGCTGGCTCACGGGCCGGGACGAGCCTGGGATGCCTGGTCGCCCGTTCGTGTGAGGCGGAACGTCAGCCGCACGAGCGGCGCCCGCGCCAGCGCCGCCTGCATCGCCGCCTCGTCGTCGTAGCGGTCCTCCAGCCGTCTGCCCTCGCAGTGCACCTGCACCTCCGGGACGGCGAACGGCCACGGATCGAGCGTCGCCCCGTCCTGCGTGGGCACGAAACGCAGGCGCCCGTCCCCGTCGGCGAGCGGCACGTTCGGCGTGTCGGCCCCCTCCCACCGCAGGCAGAGCGCCAGCGACAGCCAGTCCCAGGCGAAGACGAGCCTGCCGTTGCGCTCGACCTCCTCCTCGGGGACGCCGAGCTCGGCGATCAGCCTCGCCTGCACGTCATGGCCGTGGTCGAGGAACGCGCGGATCGGTCCGGCGCGCTCGGGGGCCATGGCGGTGAGGTCCGACCGGCCATAGAGGATCGTCCCGTGCCGGGACACGAGCAGCGCGGCGTAGCGGCTCTGCGTCAGCAGATGCTCGGGCGCGGCGGTCCACAGCGCCAGGTGCACCGCGAGCTCCATCTGCAGGAAGCTCCGCGGGAGGCCGGTGTCGGGGTTCAGCGCGGGGGAGAGGTCCCAGGCCGCCATACCGACGTCGTGCTGCTCGGCGGCGAGGCAGACCTCCTCGCGGGGTTCCAGCGGCGCCACCTGGTCGCCGCCCCAGGCCCGCGCGAGCTGTCCCGACAGCCAGGCATGCGATGCCTGGCCGATGACCACGATCGCGTCGCCCTCCTCGCGCACCAGCACTAGTGGCCCCTCACGCGTCGACCCTACTCTGGAGCCGTGCCCGAGCTCCCCGAGGTCGAGACCATCCGCCGCCAGCTTGCGCCGCTGGTCGAGGGTCGCACGCTGCGGGCGCTGGAGATCTCCGACCCCCGGTGGTGCGAGCCGCTGGCACCTGAGGCGCTCGTCGACGCGCTCGTCGGCAGGCGCGTCGAGCACCTCGGCCGGCGCGGGAAGTACATGCTGTGGGAGGCGGAGGACGAGGTCACGTTGGTCATGCATCTGCGCATGACCGGGACGCTGCTGTACGACGCGCCGGAGGGCACCCCGTACCGGCGCGTGCTCATGACCCTCGACGACGGCCACACGCTGAGCTTCTGCGATCCCCGCCGGTTCGGGACCGGGGAGCTCGCCGTCGGCGCCGGCGCCCGCGACGCGTTCCTCGACGCGCGCCTGGGCGTCGAGCCGCTCGGCCCGGACTTCACGACGGAGCACCTGCGCATCCTCGCCCGAGGGCGCCGCGCGCCGGTCAAGGCCTTCCTGCTCGATCAGCGTCGCGTTGCGGGTGTGGGGAACATCTACGCGGACGAGGCGCTCTTCCGGGCGCAGATCCACCCGCTGACGCCGGCCGGCCGGCTGAAGCGCCCTCAGCTTGAGGCGTTGCGCGACGCCGTGCGGCTCGTGCTCGAGGCCGGGATCGACGCGGGCGGCTCGACGATCGACGACTTCCGCCACGCCGACGGTGTGCGCGGGTCCTTCCAGCACGAGTTCCGCGTCCACACCCGCCAGGGCGAGCCGTGTCCGGTGTGCGGCGAGGAGATCGTCAAGCTCGTGGCTGCGGGCCGGGGCACCTACGTCTGTCAGAACTGCCAGCGCCCGCCGCGCGGCGCGCGAGTCCGATCACGCCGCGCGGCGGTCTGACGCCGGCGCGGGAGCAGCGGCCATCCATGGCCGTGCTCCGCGCAGTGGCTCCCCGACTCGTCCGCATCCGGTGGACGACCTCCGGGCGGCCGCGGCGCCCGATCCTGGTGTCCGGGGGAGTTCCCCCCAACCCCGGGACCGGATCGAGCGCCGTTGACTGACCGTCCGTGGTGTCGTCGGCCATCGGCTGGTGGTCCGGGAAGGTGGATACAGCGTGCCGCGACGCAGGGGTGCGCACCAGCGTGCAACTGGCAAGAAGTGCGTGCGAGAACTGGCAACGTTCGCTGCGCCACCTCTTGCAGCGAACGCGAGGCGCCCTTGCGGGCGCGATGCAGCTAGGCGGCCTGGGCGAGCAGCTCGGCCAGGCGGCCGGAGCGATCAGCGGCCAAGGTCTCCTGGAAGCCGCCGACGAGCTGACCGTCGATGATCACCTGTGGGAAGGTCATCATCCCGGTCTGCTTGACCAGCTCGGCGCGACCGTCGGGGTCGCGTTCGAGGTTGAGCTCGCGATACTCGACGCCACGCGCGTCGAGCAGCGCCTTGGCCCGGATGCAGAACGGGCAGTTCTCAGTCGTGTACACGAGGACGTCAGGCACGTCATGGAAGATAGCGGGTGCGATGCCAGGTTCCCTGAAGTCCGAGGCGGTGGTGTTGCGGTCGATCCGCTACGGCGAGGCGGACCGCATCCTGCACCTCTACACGCCGGATCTGGGACGCATCAGCGCGATCGCCAAGGGCGTGCGCCGGTCGCGCAGCCGATTCGGCGGCCGGCTGGAGCCCTGCAGCCGCGTCGCGCTCGTCCTGCACCAGGGGCGCAGCGATCTCATGACTGTCACCGGCGCCGACACGGTTGCTTCCAACGCGCATCTGCGAGAGCACGGGCACGCGCTCGACAACGCCGTGCGGGCGTGTGACGCGGTGAACCGCCTGTTCGGCGACGGCGACCCCAACCCACCGGCGTACCACCTGCTCTGCAACGAGCTGGCGCTGCTCGACCGCGAGCCCGATCTGGCGACCTGGTCCAACCAGCTCGCGTTCCGACTCAAGCTGCTCGTCGCCGCGGGGCTGGCCCCACAGCTCGGTTCCTGCGCGTCGTGCGGTGAGGCAGAGGATCTCGTCGGCTTCTCCGGCGCGGCGGGCGGCGTCGTGTGCGGTGCGTGCGAGGCGGGGGCGTTCCCGCTCGGCGAGGAGGCGCACACGTTCATGACGGGCGCGCTGGGCGCGTCATTGGCCACCTCTCCCGACGCGGATGCCCGGGCGCTGCGCCAGGCGGAGCGCGCGATCACCGAGACCGCGGAGCACCACGCCGGGGTGCACCTGCGCTCGGCGATCGCCGATGCGGCGCTCCGCTAGGAGAGCTCGGGGAGGCGGGCCTGCACCGCGAGCAGCAGCGACGGCGCCGCCATGTGCACCAGAGCGACGCCGGCGAGGATGGCGACCCACGGGCCCGGTCCCTCGATCGCCGACGCGACCGCCCAGGTGACGACGAGGACGGTGCTCATGAATCGGTGCGAGAGCGCCCAGGCCCGCTCACGCTGGCGCAGCTCGCGCTCGTCGAGCTCGCTGCGCCGGATGGCGTTCACGCCACCCCCGACGACGTTCACCGCGCCCATGGCGGGGATCCACACGACGAGGCCGCCCACGACGAGGGGAAGGGACTCGATCGCCAGCCCGGCGACGATCGCCGCTCCCGCCGCGATCCAGAGGGCGAGGACGGCCGCCCGTCCGGGCGCGGTGCGCAGGCGGCCGCGCCACGGGTAGTGCTCGTAGCTCGCTCGGCTGATGCCGGCGGCCTTCTCGAAGCGCTGGCTCATCGGGCCTCCATCGTCTCGGGGGCGTAGGCCTCTGCGGTGAGGGTGGGGAAGGGACGCGGCGAGAACACCGCCTCGATCGGGAGCGAGAAGTACTCCGCGACGCGGAACGCGAGGTCCAGGCTCGGGCTGTACTCACCCCGCTCGAGGTAGCCCACGGTCTGGTAGTGCACGCCGATGGCGTCGGCGAGCTCGCGGCGTGAGACGCCACGCTCGGCACGGAGCATCGCGAGTCGCGTGTGCATCTTCCGCTCGTCGCTCACCATATACGGACCGTAGCACATGTGCTACATCGCGTCGCGCAATCACGACACGATCTGCGCTCGTCAGATCCGCGCTCGTCGCTGCGACAATGGAGGTGTGGACACCGACGCAGCCACCGGCGCCGTCGCAGCGCGATACGCGGCGCGGCGCGCTGCGTGGGAGGAGGCAGGGCTGTCGCCGCAGGCGACGCGCTCCTACCCGGCGCGGCGGGCCGTCCACGAGGAGGACTGCGGGCTGCGGACGCCGTTCCAGCGCGACCGCGACCGCATCGTGCACTGCCGGGCGTTCCGCCGGCTCAAGCACAAGACGCAGGTGTTCATCGCGCCGGAGGGCGACCACTTCCGCACGCGCCTCACGCACACGCTCGAGGTCACGCAGATCTCGCGCACCGTCGCGCGGGCGCTTGGGCTCAACGAGGACCTCACGGAGGCGATCGGCCTAGGTCACGACCTGGGTCACCCGCCGTTCGGGCACATCGGCGAGGACGCGCTGGACGCCTGCCTTCGCGAGCGCTTCGGCTCCGGGTTCCGGCACTGGGAGCACTCGCTGCGCGTGGTCGATCACCTCGAGGGCCTCAACCTCGGCGAACCCGTCCGCGACGGGATCCTGTGCCACTCCGGCCGCGCGCCGGAGCCGGCGACGCTCGAAGGGCGCATCGTCCGGATCGTCGACCGCGTGGCCTACCTCAACCACGACATCGACGACGCGCTGCGGGCCGGCGTGCTGCACCGCGGCCAGCTGCCCGACGACGCGATCGCGGTGCTCGGCGACAGCGGGCCGCGCCGCATCGACACGCTCGTGCACGACCTCGTCGAGCACTCCGACCTGGCCGGCGACATCGTCCAGGGCTCCGAGGTCGGCGGCGCGATGGCGGCGCTGCGCTCATTCATGTTCGAGGAGGTCTACCTCAGCGACTCGGCGCGGCGCGAGCACGAGAAGGCCGAGGGCGTCGTCGCGACGCTCTTCCACCACTTCGCCGACCACCCCGAGCTGCTGCCCGACGGCGGCGGGGCGCCGGGTGCGGCCCTCGCCCAGCGGGTCACCGACTACGTGGCGGGGATGACCGACCGCTACGCGGTCCGCTCGTTCACCGAGCTGCGCGTGCCGCGCGCCTTCACGCCGTAGTGGTGCGCTGAGATGCCCAAGTTCACGCGGAGCTCCGTGGAGGCGGTGCGCGATGCCATCGACATGGTCGACCTCGTCTCCGCGCGGACCGAGCTGCGCAAGGCGGGCGCGCGGAGCTACGTCGGGATCTGCCCGTTCCACGAGGAGCGCAGCCCGTCGTTCAGCGTCGAGCCAGTCGACAAGCTCTACCACTGCTTCGGCTGCCAGGCCGGCGGGGACGCGTTCAAGTTCGTGCAGGAGATCGAGGGCGTCGGCTTCAGCGACGCGGTCGAGCTGCTGGCCCAGCGCTACGGCGTGCAGCTCGAGGTCGAGGCGGAGGATCCGCGCGACGCCGAGCGCCGCCTTGCCCGCGAGCGGCTGCTGGAGCTCCTCGAGCGGACCGCTGCGTTCTACGTCCGCTACCTCTGGGACTCCCACGAGGCGCGCCACGCGCGCGACTACCTCCTCGAGCGCGGCCTGGAGGAGGTCACGCTGCGGGAGTTCCGCGTGGGCTACGCGCCCAGCGCGTGGGACAAGGTGCTGCTCGCGTCGCGCAAGGCGGCGTTCTCCAATCGCGAGATCTACGACGCCGGGCTGGCGACGCGCGGCAACGGCGGGCAGATCTACGACCGCTTCCGAGCCCGGATCACGTTCCCGCTGTGCGACTCGCGCGGCCGGGTGCTGGGATTCGGCGCACGTGCGATGGGGGAGGCGCGGGGGGCGAAGTACGTCAACACGCCCGAGAACGACATCTTCCACAAGAGCCGTGTGCTGTTCGGCGCCGATCACGCGCGGGCGAGCGCGGCGCGGGCCGGGCGGATCGTCGCCGTCGAGGGCTACACGGACGTCCTCGCGCTGCACCAGGCCGGGCTGCGCAACTGCGTCGGGATCATGGGCACCGCGCTGACCGAGGAGCAGGTCGGCGAGCTCTCGCGACTCGCGCAGACGGTCCTGCTCGCGCTCGACAGCGACAGCGCAGGCCACGAGGCGATGCTGCGCGCTGCCCGGGTGGCCGACGGCCGCAAGCTCGAGCTGCGGGTCGTCGCGCTCCCGCAGGGCAAGGATCCGGCGGATCTCGTGGGGGAGCCGGGCGGTGCCGCGCGCCTGACGGAGCTTGTCGAGGACTCGATGCCGTTCGTGCGCTTCCGGGTCGAGCGGGCGCTGGCGACGGGCAACGTGCGCGACGCCGAGGGCAAGGACGAGATCATCGCGGCCGTCCGACCGGTGTTCGCGACGCTCGCACCGAGCGTGCTGCGCGAGGAGTTGCTGGCGCTCGTCGCCGACCGCCTCTCGCTCTCGCCGGAGCTGGTCTCGTCGCTGCTCGGGCAGGGAGGGCGGCTGGCGGCGCCCTCGTCGCCGGGCGCCGGCCGCGCGCCGCGGCGGCTGCCTGCGCAGGAGCTCGCAGAGCGCGAGTTCTTGGCGTACTGCATCGCGTTCCCCGACCTCGGTGGACCGGCCTTGGCGGAGCTCGACCTCGAGCGCGACATCATGGGGGAGTCCACCCGCCAGATCGCGGCGCACCTGCGCGACCGGGGGGCGGAGGCCGACCTCGAGGATCCGGAGCTCGCGGGTCTGCTGACGGCGCTCAAGGTCAGCGCGCGGGCCCCGGAGATCCGGCGCGGCCGGTTCGAGGTCCAGCGGCTCCAGCTGGCGCTGGGGCGCGCGCGCCGTGACATCGACGCCGCGCCCAGCGGCGCGAAGTCTGCGCTCGCCATGCGCCGCGAGGAGCTGCAGAAGCAGTACGACGCTGCGCTGGATCGGTCGCTCGAGCAGGACCGTCTGCCGGCCGAGTAGCTTCGCCCGCCATGCCAGAGCTTGCCTACGAGGACTTCACGCCCGGGCGGGTCTTCGACCTCGGGACGATCACCGCCGACCGCGAGGACATGATCGAGTTCGCCCGTCGCTACGACCCACAGCCGTTCCACATCGACGAGGAGGCCGCACGCAAGTCCATCTTCGGCGGCCTGGTCGCCTCCGGGTGGTACAGCTCGTGCCTGTGGATGCGGGCGTTCGTGGACGACGTGCTGTCGAAGTCGACGTCGCAGGGATCGCCCGGCGGGACCGAGTTCGGCTGGCCGCGCCCGATGTTCCCCGGTGACGTCGTGCAGGCGAGGGCGGAGGTGCTCGGCGCGCGCGAGTCGCGCAGCCGACCCAGCCTGGGACTTGTGGAGCTGCGCGCCGAGCTGGTGCGGGGCGAGGACGTGCTCTTCCGCAGCGTGTTCACCGGGATGTTCGCCAAGCGCTCCTAGCTCTCGGTTCCGTCCGGCATGCGAACTAGTGTTCGCATCATGGAACGGGCTGTGCTTGAGCGCTGGATCGGCGACGGGCTGTCGCTGGACGAGATGGGTCGCCGCGCCGCCCGGCACCCGTCGACGGTGTCGTACTGGATGCGCAAGCACGGGTTGACGGCGGTGGGGGCCGACGTGCAACGCGCTCGTGGTCGGTTGGGCCGCGACGACCTCGAGCGGCTGATCGATGCTGGTCTGTCGGTGCGCGGCATCGCCAAGGCCATCGACCGCAGCCCAGCGAGCGTCCGGCATTGGTTGCGCGTCCACGAGCTCGAGACGCGGCTCACCGAGACGCGTCGGCTCGTCGCTCAGGCCGATGGTCAGGACATCGAGCTCACCTGTCGTCATCACGGGCGGACGACGTTCAGGCTGCGCGGCTACGACGCGCAGTACCGCTGCCTGCTCTGCCAGTCGGAGCAGGTTATCGAGCGCCGCCGCCGCCTACGTACGCGACTCGTCGCCGAGGCAGGCGGCGCATGTGCGCTCTGCGGCTACCACCGATACGTGGGCGCGCTGCACTTCCACCATGTCGACCCGGCGATGAAGGCGTTCGCGCTCGGTGGCGGGGCGACGGGATCGCTCGAGCACAACCGGCGCGAGGCCGCGAAGTGCCTGCTGCTGTGTTCGAACTGCCACGCGGAGGTCGAGGCGGGGCTCAAGCTCCTGCCCTGACGGTCGTTTACAGTGTTCGACGGGGCCCCTGGCGGGCTCCGGCGCGGTCCGGGGTAGCTCAACGGCAGAGCATTCGACTGTTAATCGAAGGGTTGTGGGTTCGAATCCCACCCCCGGAGCTTGAGAAACGCCCGCGATCGCGGGCGTTTCGTGCGTCTGGGCCACCCGCGCCCGGCTCATGGCGCGGCCCGGGTCGCACACCGAAACAGGTCACCGGCAACTCCCTCATGCCGGTGCCGGACGTCGCCGCCGCGGGCCGCCGACCGGTTCTCCCGCGCGCACGACGGCGAGCCGGACGCTGTGGCCCTCGTATCCGCGCATCCGGTGCGTCCGCGCCTCCGGAGCCGGGCGACGCCGGCGAATGCGGTTGGCCCGGGCGGGTATGCGCCAACCGTCGCATCAACGCCGAAGCCTCTGGAGGCTCACTTGCCGCTCGCAATCGCCGGAACCGGTTACGGGATCATCGGGATCCTCGTCATCATCCTGCTCGTCATCCTGATCTTCTACTTCCTCCGGCGCGCCTAGCCCGCACTCGTATACGCAGCGCGATCTGCAGTCAACGCCCGCGTCAAGCGGGCGTTTCGCGTTCTCGCCGCGCCCCGTCGGACCTGCCGGCACCCCCGGCGATCGATACGGTCCCGCCGTGCCTGAACGACTGCAGCTGCTGTTCTACGACTACGTCGACGACATCGTCGACAAGCGCGGCCCGCACCGCGACGCCCACCTGGCGCACATCGCGCACTGGAAGGACGACGGTCGCGTCGTCATGGCCGGTGCCATCGGCGATCCGCCCCACGGCGGCGTCCTCGCGATGCGCGTCGACGATCCCGCGACGGTCGAGGAGTTCGTCGCCGATGACCCCTACAACAAGGCCGGGCTCGTGAAGGAATGGCGGGTCGAGCCCTGGACGGTCGTGACGTAGCGCGAACGCGCCAATCCGGCAACTCCTCAATATCTCCTGAGGTTCGGCGTTCCAACCCGTGCAGGGATGCCGGTCTCAGGTGGGTGCCTCCGGACGAGGCCCTCTCCCACTCACCTACCGAGCGAGGTTCCCGGGGCCGCCGGATCCGGGCCCCGGGAGCCCCGCATCTCTCCTCTCAGTCGCGCGTGAACCGCTCCACGTGCAGCGCGGCCTCGTGCGATGCATCGTGGGTGGCGGCCCAGGTCGCCAGCTCGCGCGCACGGCGGCGTAGCCGCGGCTTGGCCAACGCTCGGCCGACGGCGAGCCCGATCGACCGCGGCGTGCACATCCGCCGCGGCACCCGGACGCCGACGCCGGCCCAGTCGATCCGCGCGGCGTTCTCGGCCATGTCGCCCGCCGCGGGCACGGCCACCACGACACAGCCCGACGCGAGCGCGCGGGCCACGGTGCCGTGGCCGCCATGGCACACGACGACGTCGCAGCGCGGCATCGTCCGCGCGTAGGAGAGCCAGTCGACGACCCGCGCGTTGGGCGGGACCGGGAGGGCGTCGCCCAGCGGCCGGCGATTCGTGCTCGCGAGGACGCGGACCGGGAGGTCGGCGAGCCCGAGCACGGCGCTGCGCAGCAGCCGGTGCTCGGGGTCCTGCGACGTCGACGGCGCCACGAGCACGAGCGGCTCGCGGCCCGGCGGCGGTTCGACGTCGCCCTCGAACGCCGGCTCCCAGAGCAGCGGCCCGACCACCTCGGTCCCTGCCGGCCAGTCGCGCGGGTACTCCAGCTGCGGGAACGTCGCGACCAGGCACAGCTCCTGACTCAGTCCGCCCCACAGTCGCTCGACGGGCGGGAGGCCGAGGGCGACGCGCGTCCCGTTGAGCTCGTCGCGACCGATCCGCAGACCACGGTCCATGAGCGGGCCTGGCGCGCGCCACACCGCGCGGCCCAGGGAGGTGCGGGGCCGCCGTGCGCCGACCGAGTAGGGCGGCATGCCACGTTCCAGCGCGGGATGGATATGAGGGATGAGCGTCGCGACGCGCACGCCGGACAGCTCGGCGGCGAGCGCCGGGGCGAGGGTGAGGATGTCGGCGACCACGGCGTGGGGGCGCACCTCCTCGACGAGCGGGACGGTCATGCGGGTGAGCGGCAGCGCGGCGTCGTAGGGGTTGATCGGGTGCTCGCGCGTGGGGAACACCGGGTCCTCCGGCGCCGCGGCGAACGCCATCCCCTCGGCGACCACGTCCTGCTCCCAGCGCTGCCAGGTCTGCAACGTCACGTCGTGGCCGCGCGACGAGAGCGCCCGGCCGAGGGCGATCATCGGGAAGGCGTGGCCCGGGTCGCCGAACGCGCCCAGGAGCAGCCTCACTAGTGCACGGTTCCGCAGGTTCTGCGCACTACACGAGCTCCGCGACCAACCGCAGCTGCTCGACGGCCTCGTCCGGCGTCCTCGCCATCGGCGCGATCGACACGGTCCCGACGCCCGCGTCGCGATAGGCGCGCAGGCGGTCGCGGACGACGTCGGCCGGCCCGGCCAGCGTGACCATGTCGATCAGCTCGTCGGGGATCGCGGCCATCGCGGCGCCGCGGTCGCCCGCGAGGTAGTGGTCCTGGATCGCCCGCGCGGCGTCCTGGAAGCCGTAGCGGCCGACGAGCTGGTTGTAGAAGTTCCGATCACGCGAGCCCATCCCTCCGACGTACAGCGCGATGAACGGTCGCATCGCATCGCGAGCGGCGGCGACGTCGTCGGTGATCAGGACGTTCACGGACGCGACGATGTCGAATCCGTCGAGGCTGCGTCCGGCGCGCGCCGCGCCCTCCTCCAGCAGCCCGCGCAGCTCGGGCAGGTGCTCGGGCGCGAGCAGGATGGGCAGCCATCCGTCGGCGATCTCGCCCGCGAGCGCGGTGTTGCGCGGCCCGATCGCGGCGAGGTAGATCGGGATGCGGTCCTGCACCGGGGCGATCGTCAGCTTGAGCGCCTTGCCCGGGCCGTCGGGCAACGGCAGGTCGAGCGTCTCGCCGTGGAACTCGACGCGGCGCCGGTCCAGCGCCATCCGGACGACCTCGACGTACTCCCGCGTGCGCTGCAGCTGCTTGGCGAAGCGCTGGCCGTGCCAGCCCTCCGCGACCTGCGGGCCGCTGGAGCCGATGCCCAGGAGCATCCGGCCGCCCGACAGGCGGTCGAGGGTCGCTGCCGTCATCGCCGTCATCGCAGGGGAGCGAGCGGGCATCTGGAAGATCCCCGCGCCGATGCGAATGCGCGTCGTCTGACCCGCGATCCACCCGAGGACCGTCGCCGCGTCCGACCCGTAGGCCTCAGCGGTCCAGACGGAGTCATAGCCCAGGCGCTCGGCCTCCTGCACCGCCGCGAGCTGCTGCGCGGGGCCGTGACCGGCGCCCCAGTACCCGGCGCTCAAGGCGAGCTTCATGCGCTCTGCACCTTGAGCGAGCCGCCGCGCCCGGTGAACACGATCTCGGGGACGACGCACCCGGGCGTCAGCCGCAGGAGGAACCGCACTGACTCGGTGATGTCGGAGAGCTGGATCATCGACTCCGGCGGGAGCCTGTCCTTGATGAAGTCGGTCATCGGGGTGTCGACGAACGCCGGGCACAACGCGGTCGACTTGATCCCCTGCTCCTTGAGCTCGCGGTTCATCGCCTGCGTGAACCCGACCACACCCGCTTTGGTGGCCGAGTACACCGACAGCCACGGCTCGCCCTGCTTGCCCGCGATGGACGACATGTTCACGACGAGGGCGTTGCCGTGCTCCTCGCCCGCGACGGTCAGCAGGTCGACGCACTCGCGGTAGAAGAGCGGGATCGACCGCAGGTTCGTCGCAAGCTGGATGTCGAGCTTGCGCGTGGAGATGTCGGCCAGCGACTCGCCCATCCCGACGCCGGCGTTGTTGACGAGGACGTCGAGACGGGCGTGGCGCTCGCGATGCGCGGCGACCACACGGCGGATGTCGTCCTCGTTGCCGACATCGGCCGCGACTGCCTGGACGTCGTAGCCCGCGTCCGCCAGCTGGGCCCGGGCCGCCTCGACCTTCTCCGCGCGTCGCGAGGCGATGGTGAGCGCGTGGCCCTCCTGTCCGAGGAGGTGGGCGAGTGCGAGCCCGATGCCGCTCGATGCACCCGTCACGATCGCTGCGCGCTGCGGCATTCGACCCCCTCAATCGCTGCAGAAGCGCAATATCCAATCACGGAGCGCTGGCTACCCTGTGACCGGATGCGGTCCGTCCGACACGTTCTTGCGCTGCTGCTCGCGGCGAGCGCGCTCACCGTCGTCGCCTGTGGTGGGTCAGAGGAAGCGGCCGCGCCGCCGCCCGAACCCGCCGCCGCACAGCCCGCCGACTTCCCGGCGGCGACCGGCAAGACCCGCCAGGAGCTCGTCGGCGGTCTGACGGAGGGTCCGGTGTTCGCGCCCAGCACCTCGATCCTGAACGTGGGGGACAATCGCTTCGGCTTCGCGCTGTTCGACACCGCGCAGAAGATGGTCGAGGCGGGGGCGGTCGCGCTGTACACGTCCAACAAGGACGGCTCCGACCTCCAGGGCCCGTACCCGGCGCGTCGCGAGAGCTTCGCGGTGAAGTCACCGTTCCGCAGCGCGCAGGCCGCGGGCGACCTCGCCAACGGCGACGCGTTCTACGTGACGACCCTGCCCTTCAAGAAGGCGGGCAGTCGCGTCGTGACGGCGCTCGCGCGCATGGACGGTCGCCTCGTCGCGGCGGCGGGCTTCCAGCTGCCGGTCCACGAGAAGGGCGGGCCGCCGCAGATCGGCGACCAGGCGATCGACATGCACACGCTGACACCCGAGGACGTCGGTGGCGACCTGTCGAAGCTGACGACGCGGATCCCGGCCGACAGGGACCTCGTCGACACCGATCTCCACGACGTGCTCGGCAAGAAGCCGGTGATCCTCCTGTTCGCGACGCCGCAGCTGTGCGCGTCGCGCGTCTGCGGCCCCGTGACCGACATCGTCGAGCAGGTACGCGCCGAGTCCGGCGACGGCGTGGCGTTCATCCATCAGGAGATCTACATCGACAACGACGTCTCCAAGGGCACGCGGCCGCAGGTCAACACGTACAAGCTGCCGACCGAGCCCTGGCTGTTCGCGATCGACAAGTCGGGCGAGGTGATCGCGCGGTTCGAGGGAGCCTTCTCGACCGGCGAGCTGTCGCGCGTCGTCGCGAAGCTGAAGGCGCCCGCGAAGAGCTGATCGGGTCGGTAGCGTCCGTTCGCGCGCCGGGCCGGTAGCTCAGTTGGTCAGAGCAGCGGACTCATAATCCGTTTGACGCAGGTTCGAGTCCTGCCCGGCCCACATTCGCCACATGCAAAGTCCTGCTCAGCGGGGCTTTTGCGTTGAGTCGCTCTGACCGGAAGAGAGAACGTGCGGCGAGAACGCGGCAACGACCGGGATCGTGCGGGGCGCCGCTGCATCGTTGGAAACCGGGCCAATTCGGTGCTCTGTTCGTCGGTGACTGCAGTGGCGCCTCAGGCCGCGCGGAGCTCGCCGACCTCCTTCTGATCGGTCGTGAGAGTCGTCGCTGCCGCAGCTCGCCCAACGGAGCATCGAGCACCGAAGCCAAGGCGACGCTCGCACCCCTGAGACGGCGGATCCCCGAGGTAGGCTCCCTCCGTGCCGGAGGGGCTTTCAGCGAGCGAGGTCGGGAAGGAGATCAGCGAGCACGCGAAACACGCCCACCCGCACGAGCGGCGCGACCGTCTGATCTCCATCACCGAGGCCGTCCTGCTCTCGCTCGTGGCGCTGCTTGCGGCATGGTCGGGTTATGCGGCAGCCAAGTGGTCGACCGAGTCGCGCGTGGAACTGGCCACGGCGTCGAGCCTGCGGATCGAGGCGAGCCGAGCCGATTCCGACTCGGGCGAACTGCGTGACTTCGACTCGTCGACCTTCGAGTCCTGGTTCGCGGCCTACGCCGTGGGCAACAAGCCCGCCATGCGTCTGGCGGAGCACCGGTTCCGGCCCGAGTTCAAGGTCGCCTTCGACGCCTGGCGCGCGACGAAGCCGGAGACGAACCCCGACTCGCCGCTGGGACCCACGTACATGTCGCAGTACAGACGGCCCGGTGAGGTCGAGGCCCGGACCGCCGACCAGCGAGCCAAAGCAGCCTTCCTCGACGGCGAGAAGGACGGCGCCACCGCCGACAAGTACATCCGGCTCACGGTCGTCCTGGCCAGCATCCTCTTCCTGGTCGGCATCTCGACCCACTTCCCGTACCGAGGCGTCCGCTACGGCCTGATCAGCCTGGGCATCGGGCTGCTCGTGCTGTCGCTCGTGCAGCTATCAGGGCTGCCGCTGCCTCCGTCCTGAGCACACCTGCACCTGCGGACACTCGGTAGAGAGGCAGACGGGAACAAACCCGCCCGAGCAGGACAGCGCGAGGACAACCGTCGAGCGGTCAGCGCCCCCACGCAGGCGCGGCCCGCGCTGCTGCCTTCGCCTGCCAGCAGCCGCCAAGCGCGCCAGCGCACCGCTCTCGCACTGCGCGGAGGGCTGTCGCGCAAAGGGTGAGGGTGCGCTGCCGTCGAGTGCGAGTGCGAGTGCGAGTCGTTGGCGAGGGCGTTGTCGCGGGGACGTTCTGAGCGTCCGCCGGGTCGAACGGCGGCCCGTTCAGGCCGTCGCCGGGGCGGCGGTGTGCCGCCAGAGCTTGAGCAGGTTGTGGGTGGCGGTGATCAGCCGCCATTCCGCGCGGGCGGCTGCTCGGCCGCGTCTGCCGAAGCGATCCAGGCCGCGGTTGAACTTCGTGTCGGCGAAAACGGGTTCGATCATCTGCCTGCGGCGGGCGTAGAGCTCGCCGCCGTGATCGGTTGAGAGGACGCGGCGCATGAAGGCGTAGGCGCCGCCGTCCCGGCCCGGCCGGGTGCCTTTGCGGGTGCCGGAGTCGGGCGGGATGAGAACCTGGATGCCGTCGCTGACGATGCGGTCGATCTGCTCACGGTGCCAGGAGCTGGCGTCGGCCAGCACGACCATTGGGGCGTCGTGGACGCCGGCGGCGTGCAGCTCGTTGCGGGCGGCGGTGACCATCGGCTCGAGGTGCCTGACGTCGCCGGGGTCGACGGTCACCTCGGCGGCGATGACGATCTGATCCTCGCGTGGCGGCCTGCGCGTTGTAGCCCTGCAGGTGTCCGCGTGAGCCCTTGACCAACCTGGAGTCGGGATCGGTGAGATTTGATCCTCCCCGCCGGAGTCTCGGGCGGCTGGTAAGGATCCGGCGGGCGCCCGAACCGTCGGATCACGTAGACGACCGTCTTCTGTCGAAGCACTCTCCGGGCGCGCACTCGCGCGTGCCGTTCCTCCCAGGCGACGAGCGTCAGGCCCGCCATCTCGCCCGAGGCGCCCGCGATCGTCAGGCGCGTCTGGAGCTCCATGTGCAGAGCGTCTTGCGCCGGGCGGTCGGATCGCCTGTTCTCCGTTCCAGCGAGCACACGCCCCGCCATCGCCGTGCCTCGAAGTTCTCCCGAAACGCGTTCCGACGATGCCTGAGAACACCGGACGGCGATCAGTCTGCGAGCACGGCGGACATCCCCTTGAGTCCGACCTCCATCATCTGCCAGCCGAGGCCCGCGTGGAAGGGCTCGCCGGCGTGGAAGCGCATCGGGACGGTGGCGCCGAGCATCTTCTTGCCGAGTCGCCAGGTGGTGCTGGTGCCGACCTTGTAGTCGTCGTCGGCGTCGTCACGCACGGCTACGGGCTGCATGGGATCGCCCGTGAGCTGGAGGGGGACTTGGGCAAAGGTGGCCTTGTCGAACATCTCCATGATGCACATCGACACGGGGTCGAACGGCTGCTCGAACGCGTGTGCGCCGACCTCGGCTGCGATGTGCTCGGCGACGGTGTCGGCCTGCAGGAACGCTAGGAAGGCCTGCTTGACGGGGAAGTCACCGGCGTCGCCGGGGGCGTAGATGTCGGGGTGACCCGCGACCTGCCGAGTCGTCGACTCGGTCTCGATGAACCCGCGGTCGTCGGACGGAAGCCTGTCGTAGCGGACGGCCGAGACGTACGGCGGGAACGCGATCACGTGGTCGAACGGGCGGGCCGTCCCGTCGGCGTAGCGCGCCTCGCCGGCGGTGATCTCGGTGACGATCTCGCCGGCATTGTCCGTCGATGCCGCGCTCGGAGAACTCCGCCGTGATGACCTCGTGCAGCCGCGGGCCGAAGGCCTGGACGTAGGACTGCTCGAACGTCGACCAGGTGAGGTCGACGTGCTCGCGGACGCCTTCGCGGCGCAGCCAGGTCTCGAGCATCATCACGATCTCGTACAGAGGCCCGGCGCACTTGTTGTTCGGCGGGATGAGGAACAGCACGCGGCTGCGGCGCCCGGCCCGCGCGTCGTCGCGGGCCTGCGCGAAGCGCTCGCGGACGCCGAGCATGCTCTGCGGGGTCCAGATCGTGGCGGCGTGCTCGTCCAGCCCGGGGATCTCCTGTGAGCGCATGTCGGCCCCGGTGGCGATCACGAGCTTGTCGTAGTCGATCGTGCTCCCGTCCGCGAGCGCGACCTCGTGCGCGTCCGGGTCGACGCCGATGACGCTGCCTCGCACGAAGTTGACGTGGCGACGGCGGAACGGCTCGGACAGGTCGACGACGAGATCGTCGGGATCGGCCCCGAACGGGACGTAGATCGTGTTGGGCCGGAAGGTGAACGCCTCGCGCTCGGACACGAGCGTGAGGTCGGCGCGGTCGCGCAGACGCATGCGCAAGAGGAACGCGGTCTCCAGGCCGGCGAAGCCGGCCCCCAGGATCGTGATGCGAGGCCTGTCGGTCATGCGGACAACGCTCCTGAACGCCGCCGTCCACACATCCGTGGCGCCACGCAACCGCGATCCGTAGCCGCCCGCAGCCGCGCGAGCCGAACCCGGCGCGGGGAGGAATCCGGTGCGCCCCAGGGCCGGTCGGTTTTCCGAGACAGGCTGCGCAGGCGTAGCATGCTCGTGTGGTACTCGCCTCGGGCATCCACAGGCTGGACCCGGAGAACAGCTCGCTCCGGGTGAAGACCTACCGCGAGGGCATGGCCGCCAAGGTCGGTCACGACCTCGTGATCGAGGTCACGCGCTGGGATGCGACCGTCGAGCTCCCCGCCGGGACCGTCGAGCTGAACTGCGACGCGCGCTCACTGGAGGTGCGTGTGGGCGAGCGCGGTGTCAAGCCGCTCTCGGACAAGGATCGAAGCGAGATCCGCAAGAACATCGACGACAAGGTGCTGCGCGGACAGCCGATCGCGTTTCGCTCCACGGCCGCGCGGCTGGCCGACGCCGACGGGCCGCTCGTCGTCGAGGGCGAGCTCACCATGGCCGGCACCACGCGCCCGATCACCGCGCAGCTGGACGTCGGCGCTGATGGCCGTGTCAGCGGCACGATTCCCCTGACCCAGAGCGATTGGGGGATCAAGCCGTACCGCGGGCTGATGGGCGCGCTGAAGGTTCGAGACGAGCTGGAGATCGTTCTCGACGCGCGCCTGCAGGGAGGCTGACGCGACTCGGTCGCGCGGCAGCGAGCCCGGTGACGTCGAGCCCGGCCCCACCTAGCAGCGCACATCACCGTGCCGCACCTCGGCCGCGAGGCCCCGCCCAGCCACTGATCGGCGTGAGTTTCGAGACGTCGAGCGGGAGCCTTGCGGACGCATCGGGGATGCGCGACGCTGCGCTTCGTCCTGACATCTTCGAGCCCGGCGGGAGGACATCCCTTGCCGCTTTACCTGAGCCGTTTCAGCTACACGACGGACGCCGTCAAGGCGCTGCTCAATGATCCGCAGGACAGGAGCACCGCGGCGCGGGAGATGGCGGACTCACTTGGCGGCAAACTCTTGGGCTTCTGGTATGCCTTCGGCGAGTTCGACGGAGTCTTTCTGATGGAGGCACCCGATAACGCGTCGGCGGCGGCCGTGGCCATGGCCGTGGGTGCAAGCGGAGCGTTGTCGGAGATCGAGACCACGGTTCTGCTCGACATGGACGAGGCCCAGGAGGCGATGCGGAAGGCCGCCGCGGCGACGTACCGGCCGCCAGGCTTTACCCGGGTCCTCTGAGCGGTGCATCGGCAGGGCGATCGAGCACCTGTGTCGTACGTAGCCGCTTCTGCCGTGAGACGAAGAGCGGTGCCGACGGGTGCCGTCCGCGGAATCAGCTCCGGCCGGCGCCGACCACGGCCAGCCCCGCGGACGCGCAGAGCGGGTTGGGGACGCCCTCCCTGCTGACGACCCGCCGCGGGGTGCCTCAGGTGGCCGGCGTGACGGGCGCGGACGACACTCAGGCTGCGCCTTCGCGTAGCGCGAGGTCCTGGCCTGAGGCGATGTGCTTCGCGATGCGTTGCGCGTCGCGGCCGACTCCGCCGATGGTGTGGGAGTTGAAGGCGTGCAGGAACTCGCGGCCGACGCGATACAGGCCCGGCTGGGAGCTCACCACGCCGTGGTGGTCGCTTGCCACGTCGGCATCCTCGTCGAGCACGGGCAGGTCGATCCAATCGTGTGCGCTGCGGTAGCCCGTGCACCAGATGACGGTGGGGACGTCGATCGTGCGTCCGTCCTCGAGCTCGGGCAGCCCGTGCTGCGCGCCGACCGTTCGCGGCACCACCTCGACGTTCGCGGCGGCGAGGTGTTTGGGCTTGACGCGGATGAGCGGCTGCCTGCCGGCGCGGATCTTGGGCAGCGCCTTGCGGCCGATGGGAGTGTCGAAGGTCAGGACGTGCGTCCAGATCTGCCAGATCAGCGGGAAGATGAGCCGTCCCGATCTGCCCTCGATGTTGAAGGGGATGGCGGCTGGGAACTCGCCGGAGAGCCTGACGTGGCGGTCTGCGGCGAGCTCGAGTGCGATGTCGGCGCCGGAGGTGCCGGCGCCGACGACGAGCACGTCGCCGTCGGGCAGCTGCGCCGGGCTCCGGTAGTCGCTGGAGTGAAGCTGGAAGATCCGCGGGTCCAGCTGCCCTGCGAAGGCCGGCGTGTGCGACGCCTGGAACGGTCCGGTCGCGATCACGACGTTGTCGGCTTCGAAGCGCTGCCTTCCCGCGGCGAGGATGAAGCGGCCGCTCTCGGAGCGTCCGAGTGCGTCCACGTGGATGCCACGGCGGATCGGGAGTTCGAAGTCAGTCGCGTAGGCCTCGAGGTAGTCCGCCATCTCGCTGACGGTCGGGAACGAGTGCTTGGGCGCCGGGAACGGCATTCCGGGGAGGCCGTCGTGGTGTGCCGGAGTGAACAGTCGCATCGAGTCCCAGCGGCCACGCCAGGTGTCGCCGGTGCGCTGGTGGGCGTCGAGGATCACGAACGGGCGGCCGAGCTTGGAGAGGTGATGGCCGACCGATAGGCCGGCCTGGCCGCCACCGATCACGATGGTCTCGAACCGCTCGACCCGCGTCGTCGCGCCTCCCTGCGTCGCCCGTTGCACGCTCATCGCCGCCTCCGTTCTCGTTGACGGCGTCGATTCAACGCGACGGGGTACCGCGGATCATCGGCTGAAGGACCCAACTCCGCATCGGCGCGTGTGGGTGATCTCACCCACACGCCGGGCTCAGAGCAGGTGGTGCTCGTAGGCGTAGGCGGTCGCGGCCGTCCGTGAGGACACCCGCAGCTTGGCGAAGATGTTGCTCACGTGACGATCGATGGTCCGGTCGCTGAGGACGAGCTCGGCGGCGATCGCCTTGTTCGTCGCGCCGACCGCGACGAGCTTGAGCACCTCGAGCTCGCGTTGCGTGAGGCCGTCGGCGTCTGGAGGGCGTCCCGGCCCAGGCGCCGCTCCGAGGTCTTCGAGCACATCGCGGGCAGCGTCGCGATCGATCATCGCGGACTCCTCGTCGCCGAGCGCGCGGCAAGCCTGTGCGATCAGCAGCCGTACTCGCGCTGCTTCGAATGGCGCGTCGAGCTCATGCCACCCGGCAAGGGCCCGGCGCAGGAAGGGCAGTCCGCCGCGGGTCTCGCCGGCCGCAAGCTCCACCGCGCCGCGCGTGTGCGCGACCATCGCCGCGAGCATGTCGCTCGTGCGCTCGGCAGCGATCGACTCGAGTTCGCTGCACGCCTCGCGCGCCGCGTCGACAGCGTCCGCGGCGAGCATGATCTCGGCATGTGCTGGGAGCAGACCCGCGCGTAGGGCGGGGTCGCTGGTCTCGCTGAGCACTCGCCGCATCGTGGCGACCGCGGCGCGCGTATCCCCACGTGCGAGGCGCAGCAGCGCGAGACCGGGTTGGGGCTCGCGGCCGCCACGCGCGGCCTCGCGATAGGCGTCCTCGGCGGCGGCGAGGTCACCGCGCAGTCGCAGGATCTCACCGCGCCGGTAGGCGGCCTGCGCTCCGACGCGAACATTTCCAGCCCGCGTTGCCCGGCTCGTGGCGCGGTCGAGCTCTCGCAGCGCGTCGGCCCACGCGCCGTGCAACTGCATGATCTCGGCGCGATGGACGTGGCAGTCGCCGGTGAAGGCCAGCATGTCGGGCTGACGCTCGCACCACACGTGCAGCGCCGCCGTCCACTCCTGCGCGCGTCGCGGGTCGAACGCAGTCCGGCAACCGTCGATCGCGCTGCAGTAGATGATCCCGCTCGGAATCGGCGAGACCTCGCCGGCGCTGACCGCGAGCATCGCCTCGTCGAGCAGCCGCAGTCCCTCCGACAGCCGGCCGTCCAAGACCAGGAAGTTGCCCTGACCGTGCATCCCCAGCGCGAACAGGTCGCGGTCACCGAAACGCCGGCCGAACTCGGTGGCCTCCGCGGCCGTCGCGACAGCGCCGTCGATGTCGCCCGCGGCCTGCCTGCGGAACATCTCCGGCAGCAGCAGATACCCGCGCTCGCTGCAGTCCTCCTCGTCCTCGAGCAGGCGTTGCGCCCGGCCCAGCCAGCCGCCACCGCGCCCGATCTCGCCGTGCCTGGACAGCTGCATCCCGAGCCACAAGGCGCAGTACGCCGACCGCCGGTTCGCGCCGGCTTGCAGGTGGCCGTGATGGGCACGCTCGAGAGCCGCGTAGTACTCGTGCTCGCGCCCGAGCATGAACAGCGCCGTCGCGAGCAGTTCGAGGTCCTCCGGACCGAGCGGCCGCTGTGTATCGGCGCCGCCCAGCGCATCCCCCGCCTCCGTCCAGGCGCGCACCGCGCATGCATCGCGGCCCCGCTGAAGGTCGTCGCTTGCCGACACTGACGCGACACTACGCCTCGCGTGCGTGAGCGCGCGCGATGAGAGAGGGCCCCGCCAGGCTCGCAGCAGGGAGACGCACGCGGGGCGGCATGCAACCGTTGTGTTGCGCGGCGGGCCGTCGGCGTGCGCCGGCGAGCGCTGCCTGCCGCGCCATCGGCGCTCATGACGGAATAGGAGTACCGTCAGGAGGGAGATTGCCCTCGCGGGCAGGACCTTCGAGACCCGGCGGGGCCAGCCGTTCATCACTCGGTTGGGTCTCGCTCCTCGCCCTCTGACGCGGCACCTCCAGAGGGCCGGGAGGCTGACCATGCACACGCGCCACACAGCCGATGGAGCGATCACCCGATCCGGGCGGGTGGCGCGGCACTCGGACGTCGTGCCACCGCGCGTCGCGCCCACGGCCGTCGCGCCACCGCCGTCAGCGCGAAGACGACATCGAGGCGCCCCCGAGGTCACGCCCGACCGCGCGGTCGTCTAGCCATGCCGACCGGGCCCACCATCACCGCCAAGCTCGACGACGGCCCCCTGAAGGGGCAACGCATCGAGACCGAGATCGTCGAGGGCCGCGCGCCGTCCACCATCGACGCGCCTGCCGCGGACGGCAGCACGTGCCGCTACGTCCTCGCGGAGTGGACGCAGAGCGGCCCGTCCGCGGCGTACACGTTCCTCTACGTCGTGTAGGGGGAGCCCCCCGCCCTTGGGGGAGCGAGGGGCTCCGTCGAGCGGATGCGCGTCGTGGAGGAGAGGCGACGCGCGATCTGTCGAGATGCCCACGACCGCGTGAGCACAGAGGCATACGGCCGTCGCGGCGCGCGGGATGACCAAAGTCGACCCGAGAAAAGCGAGAAGCCCGATCCCCTGGCGATCGGGCTTCCCCTGGACGAATGATCCAGACGGCACCCCCATCGGCATCTGCGGCGTAGTCCTTGAGCGGTTCGTCGACGACGCGCCCCCTCAGACGTCCACCAGCTCCACGAACGCCCACTCCTTGCCGTCGGCGACGTGCCCGAGCAGGCCGAGGCCCGTGTTGCGGCGCATGATCGGGCCGGACGTCAGGTGCTGGGTTCCCGCGTGCATGTCGCGGAAGAGCTTCTGGAGCACCGTGCCGGTCCGCAGTGGGGTCGTGCCTCCGGCGAGGTAGGTGAACTGCGCGACCTCGTGCGCCGAGAAGGTCGCGTTGACGAGCGCGAGTCGCGCGAGGGTCTGCTGGTGCACGGTCATCTCGTCGCCCGCCGCGAAGGACGCCCCGATGTCGCCCCAGGTCTCGTGGACGAGCGCGCGCGCCGAGCGCAGGCGCCCCTCGGCGACCTGGAAGCCCTCCAGGAACGCCGGGTCCTCGGCCTGCGCGCCCGCCCTGCCCGCCTTCTGCTCGACCAGCCCGATGAGCTCGTCGAGCATCCGACGCCCGACGCCCAGCGCCCAGGCCGCGTGGCCGAGCGTGACGAAGCCGATGATCCCGAGGTTGTAGAGCAGCCCGCCGCGCTCGGAGGACGTGGCGCCCGCGTCGTGGGTCCAGTCGCGGCCGACGAACGCGCCGTCGATCGTGTAGTCGATGCTCCCGGTGGCCCGGAGGCCCAGGACCTCCCAGGAGTCCTCGAGCAGGTTCGCGTCCTCGACGGGGGTGACGAAGATGCGCGCCTCACCGGTCCCTTCGATGATCGCGAGGTTGTGGGTGTGGCTCGCGTGTCGCATGCCCGACCCGAACGACCAGCTCCCGCTGAGGAGGTATCCGTCGCCGCTGGGCACCGCCGTGCCGGGCCGGGTGCCGTGGCCCGCGATCATCGGGACGGGCGCGCCGGGGGCGTACAGCTCGTCGATGCATGCGGGGCCGCAGTAGGCCGCTGTGGTGGCGGTGATCAGGCTGGCGGCGAAGTGGACCCACCCGACCGACGGGTCGGCGTGGGAGAGCGTCTCGACGACATCGAGCGAGGACATGACGTCGAGCTCCTCGCCACCCAGCGACCGCGGCACCCACATGCGCAGGAGCCCCTCGTCGCGCAGGGCTGCGACGACCTCCTCGGTGAGCTTGCCCTCGGCCTCGGCCATGTGCATGTGGTCGGAGGCGAGCCCCGCGACGGTCTTCGCCCTCGCGGGCAGGTCCTGCGCGGCGGCAGGGTCCGTCTGTGTCGTCATGGGTGACGCCTACCAGACGCCGGGGCATGCCGGCCAGCGCCCGGTTCCGACACGTGGAACCCGGCGAGGGCGGGGCGGGTCAGGGGGTGAGGGTGAACGTGTCCGTGCTGCTCTCGTCGGCGTGGTCGACCGTGGCCCACGTCCCGTGCAGGCCTTGGTAGGCGCCGGTCCCGGCGACGACCGTGCCCGTCGCCGACGACCCGGAGAACGTGAAGTCCGGCAGCGTCACAAAGAGGTTGCCGGTCGTCAGCGCGAAGACGCCGAGGCAGTCGCCTCTGGCCTTGTCGAAGCCGCCGGCCTTCGTGATCCAGCAGACGGCCCTGACCCGCCCGACCTTCTTGCCCGACGCGTCGCGGGCGGGGTTGGTGAGGACCATCGCGTCGCCGACGGAGAAGCGCAGATTGCGCCCGTGCCCGCGTGACTTCGGCGGCCGGTCCACGATGTCGAACGTGCCGCCCGACCCTGGCTCGGTGAGCGTGAGGGTCCGGGCGGCCCCTGGCTAGAGGATCGCCTCCGCCTTCAACCGCCCGGACGTCACCGCGGCCTGCAGCGCTGCGTAGTCGCGCTCGTTCTGGTCGGCGTAGGACTCGGCGAACCGCGCCATGGAGCGGTCGAACGTGTCGCCGCCGCCGAGGTAGCTGGCGATGGCGATCGCGTCGCCGGACCGTGCGTGAGCCCGGGCCAGCGTCCACCCGCACAGTCGCCCGTAGAACTCCAGCGCCGTGGGGTTCATCAGCTCGACGAGCGCGGAGCCCTTCGCGTCCCAGAGCTGGCGGACGTAGAAGTCGCGCTGCTCGGCGCCGTCGACCAGCCCGGGCGTCCGGAGCCACCCCAGCATGATGTCGCTCGCGGACTGCATGAGCCGCTGGCCTTCCACGACGCGCTGCCCCGCGTTGTCGTACTCGCTCTTGCCGAGCGCAGGCTCGAGCACCGAAGGCTGGGCCTCCTTGAACTGGAGGAACAGCGGGTCGTCGCCATCGCGACCGAGGAGCAGCATGATCCACGCTCGGGTACCGACGCTGCCGACCCCCACGACCTTGCGCGCCGCGTGGACGTAGCGGTACTCCGACATGAGGTGGCGGCGATCGTCCGAGAGCGTGCTGCGGTACTGCTCGACGAGGTCCGCGGCGATCTCGTGGATGCGCCCGCGCATCTCGGGGGGCAGGAGATCCTCGACCGGCGAGACGACGGGGTGGTCGGCGACGATGCGCGGCTCGCCGTCGACGATCGTGGTCAGCTTGCCGAACGCCTTGAGGCTGTCCTTGCTCTGCGCCTTGGCGAGGTTGCCCTCGTACCTGCGCACCTGCTTGGGGGTGGCGATGCTGTCGAACTGGCGCGCGATGTCGTCCACGTCCATCCGGGCGAACCAGACGTCGAGGTTGCGCTTCGTGGCGAAGTCGCGGATCGCCTCGCGGTAGCCGCGCGCCGTGGCCAGGTTGATCATCTTGCGCCGCTTGGCGTCGAAGCCGCGGTCGCGTCCTGCGACCGCGAAGCTCGTGACGAGCCGCTTGACGTCCCACTCGAACGGGCCGGGAAGCGTCTCGTCGAAGTCGTTGACGCTGAAGGTCAACCGCCGGTCGGGCGCCGCGAACACGCCGAAGTTCGACAGGTGCGCGTCCCCGCACAGTTGCACGCGCAGCCCGGTCCGGGGCGCGCTCGCGAGGTCGCCGGCCATCAGGGCCGCTCCACCGCGGTAGAAGGTGAACGCCGACACGAGCATGCGCCCGTACCGGATCGGGATGAGCTCGGGCACGCGCGTGGTGGCCTGCTGCTCGAGCACGTCGACCGGATCGGGGCGGTCGGAGCTCGGCGCGAACTCCCCGTGGACGGAGCGAGGCGACGCTGCACGGGCCGTCTTGCCGTGTGCGGCCCGCATCTCGGGGCCCAGGTGGGTCGGCGTCGGCAGCTTGACGGCCGCGCGGCCGTTGCGGCGCGTCCGGGGCTTCGCGGCCCTGGCTGCGACGCGTGCCTCGGGGTTCTGTTGGTCCTCAGCCATGCGGGCGAGCCTTTCACCGTCTGCTCACAACGCACATCACCCGATCCAGGTGAGTCGGCCGCGGGTCATGCAGATCGGGTGATGCGCCCCGCACACGGGCCCAAGAGCATGCCGTCGTCCCAACGAAACGACGGAGGAGTCACGCATGGCCATCGGACCTGTGCAACTCATCGCGCTGGGGTTCGACCACCCCGATTTCCGCGGTGAGATCATCGAGGAGCTCGAGCGGCTGCGCGCCAGCGACACGATCCGCGTCATCGACGCGCTGGCTGTCTACAAGGACGCCGACGGCGAGCTCGAGGCGCAGCACCTGAGCAACCTCACGGCTGAGGAGGCGATCGAGGTCGGCACGGTCATCGGGGCGCTCATCGGCCTCGGCATCGAGGGTGAGGAGGGCATGGAGGTCGGCGCGATCGCGGGCGCCGAGGCGGCCGCCGAGGGTGCGGGCCTGCTGCCCGACGCCGACGAGTGGGACGTCATCGACGACATCCCGAACGACTCGGCCGCCGCGCTGATCCT
Source organism: uncultured Solirubrobacterales bacterium (assembly GCA_963837655.1). Taxonomy (GTDB): domain Bacteria; phylum Actinomycetota; class Thermoleophilia; order Solirubrobacterales; family Solirubrobacteraceae; genus CAVVSD01. Next base: position 110,637 of record CAWIOK010000001.1, on the reverse strand, counting down.
CATCGAGCACCACTGGGCCGTGGGCCTGCGCAACGCGATCGCGCGCGCCGGCGGCTCCCGCATCGGCGATGCGTTCATCGGCCCGGAGGATCTCATCGCCGTCGGGCTGCTCGCCGCCGAGGACGCAGAACTGCACGCCCTCGAGACCGCCGAGACGAGGTGAATTGACGTGTTCGCAGCTCGCAGGGTCGCCCGCCGCACCTCCCGCCGCACCGCGCGCCGCCGCGCGTAGGTGACGCCGCCCCGCGAGTCGCGCGCCGCTCATCCCCTTCGGATGATGCGCCGATCCGCGACCGCGGCGACGCTGAGGAGGTGAGCACTCCTTTCAAGGGCGTCGTCAACATCGACATCAAGGACTCCGTCCCCGATTGGGGTCCGTACACCCAGCCGAGCGCGCCCGACGGCGCGCCGAACGTCGTCTACGTCGTGCTCGACGACGTCGGCTTCTCCGCGATGGAGCCCTACGGCGGGCTCATCGAGACGCCGAACATCAAGCGGATCGCCGAGCGCGGGCTCGCGTACACGAGCTTCCACACCACCGCGCTGTGCTCGCCGACCCGGTCGTGCCTGCTGACCGGGCGCAACCACACGACCAACGGCATGGGCTGCATCACCGAGGCCACGTCGGGCTTCCCGAACGCGAACGGCCACATCCCGTTCGAGTGCGCGAACCTCGCGGAGGTGCTCGGCCAGCGCGGCTGGAACACGTACCACGTGGGCAAGTGGCATCTCTGCGCGGAGGACGAGATGAACCTCGCCTCGTCCAAGCGCCAGTGGCCGCTGGGACGTGGCTTCGAGCGCTACTACGGCTTCCTCGGCGGCGAGACGAACCAGTGGCTGCCGGATCTGGTGTACGACAACCACCCGGTCGAGCCGCCGAGCTCGCCTGAGGATGGCTACCACCTCACGGTCGACCTCACCGACAAGGCGATCGAGTTCATCCAGGACGCGAAGGCGATCGCGCCGGCGAAGCCCTTCTTCCTCTACTACTGCCCCGGCGCCGCGCACGCACCGCATCACGCTCCGCAGGAGTGGGCGGACCGCTACAAGGGCAGGTTCGACATGGGCTACGAGGCCTACCGCGAGGTGGTCTTCGAGCGTCAGAAGGAGCTCGGCATCGTGCCCGAGGGCACCGAGCTCTCCCCGCTGGATCCCTACGCGGCGACGACGAGCCACGACGGCCAGACGTGGCCGGAGCTCGATCAGGTGCGCCCCTGGGACTCGCTGTCGGCCGACGAGCAGCGGCTGTTTGCGCGGATGGCCGAGGTCTACGCCGGCTTCCTGAGCCACGCCGACGACCAGCTCGGCCGCCTGCTCGACCACCTGGAGGACACCGGCGAGCTCGACAACACGATCATCGTGCTGGTCTCCGACAACGGGGCGTCGGGCGAGGGCGGGCCGAACGGGTCGGTCAACGAGAACAAGTTCTTCAACGGCGTCCCGGACACGATGGAGGAGAACCTCAAGTACCTCGACGTCCTCGGCAGCCCACTGACGTACAACCACTACCCGACGGGCTGGGCGTGGGCGTTCAACACGCCCGTTCAAGCTGTGGAAGCGCTACGCGAACTTCGAGGGCGGCACCGCTGACCCGCTCATCGTCTCCTGGCCGCGCGGCATCGCGGCAGCCGGTGAGATCCGCCGGCAGTACTGCCACGCGATCGACATCGTCCCGACGCTGCTGGGCGCGCTCGACATCGAGATGCCGGACGTGGTCAACGGCTACACCCAGCATCCGCTGGAGGGCGTGAGCCTGGCCTCCACGTTCGACGACGCCGAGGCGGCGACGCCGAAGCAGACCCAGTTCTACTCCATGCTCGGGACCCGGGCGATCTGGCACGACGGCTGGAAGGCAGCGACCGCAGTCCCCGCCGCGCCGGGGTCGTGGGGCGACTTCCATCAGCAGCGCTGGGAGCTGTTCGACACCACCACCGACGTGAGCGAGTGCCACGACCTCGCCGAGGAGCACCCGGTCAAGCTCCAGGAGCTCATCGCGCTCTGGTGGGCCGAGGCCGGCAGGTACGGGGCGCTGCCGCTGGAGTCGCGTGGCGCCGTCGAGATCCTGACGACCGAGCGGCCCGCAGCTCTCCAAGCCGCGCTCGCGCTACGTCTACTTCCCGGGCGGGGCGGGCGTGCCCGAGTCGGTGACCCCCAACATCCGCAACCGGTCCTACACCATCGGGGCCGAGATGCAGATCGAGACGCCCGAGGCAGGCGGCGTGATCTTCTCGCAGGGCTCGCGCTTCGGCGGACACGCCCTCTACGTCGCCGACGGCAAGCTGAAGTACGTCTACAACTGGATCGGCGAGCTCGTGCAGGTCGTCGAGTCCGACGTGACGGTCCCAACGGGCCACGTCCTGCTCTCCGCGTCCTTCGAGCGCGTGGGCGAGACGATGCCGACCCAGGGCACGCTCACCCTGCACATCGGCGAGCAGCAGGTCGGGCAGGGGACCATCCGGACGCAGCCCGCGAAGTTCGGCCTGGGCGGCGGCGGTCTCGTGGTCGGGCGGTCGGGGCCCGAGCCGGTCTCCGACGACTACACCGGCGCCGCGCCGTGGCCGTTCGTCGGCGGGATTGTCCGGCGCGTCGTGATCGACGTCAGCGGGGAGCCGTTCGTCGATCTCGTCCAGGAAGCCCGCGCCGCCTTCGCGCAGCAGTAGCAGTCGATGAGCATCGTCCTGGCCGCGCTGATCGTCGTCATCGTGGCCGGTCTGGCGATCGGGGCGATGCTGGCCGTCCGGTCGCGCGCCCCCGCTGGCAGCTACTTCGCCGACGGCGACCGCGCCTCCGGCGTCTTCGGCGTCCTGGCCACGACGTTCGCGATCCTCGCCGGTTTCGTGGTCTTCCTGGCCTTCGAGAGCTACGACACGTCGCGCAGCGGCGCGGAGTCCGAGGCGCGGACGGTCGGGCAGCAGTTCGAGACCGTCCAGTTCCTCCCCGCGCCTGCGGCGGCGGCGCTCACGGGCGAGCTCGGGTGCTACGCCCGCAACGTCGTGCACCAGGAGTGGCCGAAGATGGCGGCGGGCGACGTGCCCAACGCCAATCCCTGGGGCGTGGCGCTCTTCCGCACGCTGCGCAGCACCGACCCGCGGACCGCCACCGAGCAGGCGGCGTACTCGAAGTACCTGGACCAGCGGAGCGACCAGGAGATGGCGCGGCAGGACCGCGTCCACGGCGCCGAAGGGGTCATACCGACGCCCCTGTGGTTCGTGCTCGGGCTGAGCGCCGGGATCCTGTTCGTGTACATGCTGTTCTTCGCTGACAGCGGCGAGCGCAAGGTCACGCAGGGGATGCTGATGGGCAGCGTCGCGGTCGTGGTCACCTCGCTGCTGCTGTTGCTGTGGTTCCTCGACAACCCTTACCACGGCGGGGTGGGAGCGCTGAAACCGGTCGCGATGGAGCGCACCCTCGCGCTGCTGGAGGAGCAGGCGAGCACCGTCGGCGGCGTCACGTACCCGTGTGACGCATCGGGCATCGCCCGTGGCTGAGCCGCGCCACCAGCATCTGATCCAGATGGTCGCGACGGTCCTGCTCGCCGCAGCTTTCCGGCGTGGGTGGCGACGCACCCCCTGACGAACCGCGGCGCGCCGCTCACGCCCGGCCGATCGTAGGGAGGCGAAGGGTCGATCGCGGCGGGCAGCTACGTGGATGAAGTCGCGCGCGCAGGCCGCGCCGGTCGCCCTCGGCTGCGTCGTGTTCGTCGGCGCATCGGTCTGGGTGGCGACGTTCCCCGTGAGCATCGCTCTCCGGCGGCGGAGCACCAGCCTGCTCGGGACCTACGTCTAGCGGCGCATCCGGGACATGCAGGCATGCTCCGTCGGACCCGCCCGCCCGCCCAGGCATCCATGGTGTGGTCCTCGCGACACCCCGGCGCCCTAGCCTGCAGGTGTGCGCGCGCTCGCCCGCCTCTTCGCTGGCCCGGGGATGGTGCTCGCCGGGCTGAACCACTTCCGTGTCCCGCGCAGGTACCGAGCGATCGTCCCCGGCTACCTGCCTGCGCCGGACGTGCTCGTCGCGGTGTCCGGTGCCGCTGAGGTGATCGGGGGCCTCGCCGCGATGCTCCCGGCGACCCGGCCGCTGGCCCGGCCGTGGCTCGTCGCGCTCCTCGTGGCCGTGTCGCCCGTCCACGTGTGGATGCTCCGGCGCCCGGATCAGTACCCGCGCATCCCCCGGCCTGTGCTGTGGGCGCGGCTCGCGCTGCAGCCCGTGCTCATCGGGCTCGTCCTTCTCGCGACCGGGCGCCGGTGAGCGTCCGACCGCGCGTCGCCATCGCCTGCCAGGGCGGCGGCAGCCACACGGCCTTCACCGCGGGCGTCCTCAAGCGCCTCCTGCAGCCCGAGCACCTGGAGGAGTACGACGTCGTCGGCCTCAGCGGGACGTCCGGCGGCGCGGTGTGCGCAACGCTCGCGTGGGCCGCGCTCGTCGAGGGCGAGCCGGCGAGGGCGGGCACGCTGCTCGACGGCTTCTGGACCGACAACTCCGCGACCGCCCCGGCCGAGCGCATGCTCAACGCGTGGGGGTTGTGGGCGAGCGCGATGCAGCAGTTCATCGTCACGCCCGCGATCAGCCCGTACGACACGCCGTTCGCCGAGTACGGGCTGGAGGACTTCCGGTCGATGCTCCTGCGTCGGCTGGACCCGGAGACGCTGGGCGCCCGGCCCGACGACGCGATGCTGCTGATCGGTGCGGTCGACGTCCTGACCGGGGAGTTCCGCACCTTCAACAGCCGGCGGGAGGCGATCACCGCCGACGCGATCCTCGCCTCGGCCGCGATCCCGACCATCTTCCGTGCCGTGAAGGTCGACGGCGGGACCTACTGGGACGGCCTGTTCTCCCAGAACCCGCCGGTCCGCGAGCTGGCCGACACCCGGCCGGACGAGATCTGGGTCATCCAGATCAACCCGCGCGACAGGGACACCGAACCGACGACGGTCACCGAGATCGCCGACCGGCGCAACGAGCTGGCCGGCAACCTGTCGCTGCATCAGGAGCTGCACTTCATCGAGAAGATCGACCAGCTTCTGGACGAGGGCGTCATCGCCGCGGGTGGCCGCTACAAGCCGATCATGGTGCGGATCATCGAGCTGGAGCGCTCGCGGCTGTCGGCGTGGCTCGGCCCCGCCTCCAAGCTGAACCGCGATCCCGCGTTCATCGACGAGCTGATCGCGCACGGCCAGCTACGCGCCGACGAGTTCCTGACCGCGCTCTCGTTCGAGCGCGCCTGGCGCGCGAGGGACCCCGACGCCGTGCTGCGCCACTTCGCCGACGACGCGGCGTTCACCGCGTCGGGCCCGTTCGCCGAGGAGGAGCTCGGGCCGTTCGTGCGCCGCCGCCTCACGACCGACGTGGTCGTCGACGCGACCCGCAAGCAGGTCGCCCGCGACGGCGTCACGTGGACGGTGAACGTCGACGGCACCAAGGCGCGCGCCCACGCGCTGCTGCGCGACGGGCTGATCACCAGCTTCACCGTTCGCTAGGGCTGCTCGGCGTTCAGCGTCTGGGCGATCCCCACGACACCCGTGCGCTCGTAGAAGTCGACGGCCAGCAGGTTCGGCAGCATCTCGCGCTGGCGCTCGCAGCGTCCGACGCGATTGCGCAGGTAGGTGCCGCCGATGGCCTGGTTGCGGGTCACGGACGGCGGGAACGGCGGGATCCAGTGGTTCAGCAGCAGGAGCGGGCTGTCGGCCTCACCGCGGAAGCGGTCGCAGCTGAGCTGTGACGGCCGCGTCGCGCCCAGCGGCGTGTCCTGCACGAACTTGAACCCGTCCAGGTACCACGGCCGCTGGCCGCCGTCCTCCTCGGCGAGGATCACGAGGCGGGTGTCGGCGCGGACGAGCTCGCCGAGTGTCGGGAGCGGCTGCGTCGGATCGAGCGCCGGTGCCTCGGAGAGCAGGTCGGTCTTGCGCAGCGCGTCCTCCACGCTCGACACCGGGACGTAGGGCTCGACGAACAGGAGCACGACCTCGCGGGGGTTCTGGGTGAGGAAGCGGCGGATGATCTCGAACTGCTCGTCCAGCGGCTCGGCTCCGAGCTCGCAGAGCGTGTGGCAGAGATATGCCTGCCGCGGCCCGACGGGCCGGCCCACGCCGGTGCGGCCGACGAGCCGGTCGGCGGTGCGCAGCGCCGCGGGACTCAGCTCGCGCGCGACCTTGTTGCGGTCCGACCCCTCGGCCTCGAGGTCGGTGCGCACGCGCCCCGTCTCCGGGTCCGGCGCGCCGAGGTGGATGTCGATGAGCAGCGCCCGGACGCCGTCGCGCAGCTGGCGCGCGATCCCGAAGCGCTGGCTGGCGAACAGCCAGCCGGGCTCGTCGGCGGCGGCGTAGGAGTTGTGCGTCGCCGCGAACACGACCTGGTCCAGGCGCCGGTCGCACATCGCCCGCAGGCCGTTGCAGCCGCCTGGCTCGCCGACGGCCGCTACCGGCGTGATCCGTGGCCCCGGGAGCACGATCGCCATCGCCAGGCCCGTGATCGCGATGATCAGCACGACGGCGATCGCAGGTGCCCAGGGGCTCGGGCGCGACGGGCGTGCGACGGCGGCTACAGCGTCCTCTCGCACGGGCTGCATGCCCGACAGCTGCGCCAAGCCCAGGATGACCACGAGCACGCCGCCGACCGCGACCGCGATGCGCCCCAGCAGGGAGGGATCGAAGACGATCGCCGCGCCGGCCGCGATGAGGACGGCCGCACGCAGCACGCGGGCCGGCTGGCTGGGAGAGACGAGGGCGCGGCGCGCCCACCGCCACCCGGCGCCAGGATCGACAGAGGGCAGTGCGACCGAGGCGACAGCGGCGACGAGCGCCCCGCCCAGTGCCGCCATGAGCGCGGCGCTGCGAAGATCGGAGAACAACGCGCCCCACACCGCACGGATCGCGTCCTGCTCGGCGCCCTCGTCGAGGTTGGCCGCGTTCGCAGCGTGGTCGACGACGAACTCGCCGAGCCCGGCGACGATCGCGGCGACGATCAGCCCGCCTCCGGCGATCGCGAGCCCGACATGCACGAGCGCCGCTCGCAGGCCACCGGCCAGCACGGCCGTCCCCAGCGCCGCGACGAGCGCGGCGATGAGCAGGGGCCAGCGCCACCCGGCGAGCTCGACGAGGATGTGCGCGGCCGTCAGCTCGAACGACTTCGGATCGAGTCGCAGGACGGGCACGCTCAGGTCCTCCGGGATGCGGCGGGCGACGCTCGGCGCGACACGACGCAGACCCTCGAAGAGCGTGCCCTCGCCGAGGGGCAGCTCGAAGCTGAACGACGTGTCGCCGCTGACGAGCGCGCGGTGGCGCGAGGCGAGCGCGCGATGCACGACGCGCCGGAACGCCGGCGTGTCGGTGACGGCGGAGACCACCGGCACGACGAGCGGCCGGACCACGAGCGCATTGGGGACGGCACTGCTCGTGAGCCCCGTGACGATCTGGTCGGCTACCACCTGCCGGACGCCCGGGTCGTCGAGCGCCGACGTGACCCGCGTCGCGAACTCCTGGTCGTCGACGAGGGTCGTGTCCGCGTACCACGTCACGGCTGCCGCGGCGAGCAGCAGGGCGGTCAGGACGACCATGAGCAGGGCGGCCGCCCGTCGCATGGCTGCCACCCTACCCACCGTCTGGGCGCCTGGCGGATCACGCGGCCGGATGCCGTGCCACGCTACGGTCGAGCATGCGTCTCCGCCCGTTCATCCTGGCCGTCCTCGCGCTCGCGCTGCTCGCGGCCGCTCCGGCGCGCGCCGGCCAGCCCGTCCGCGCCTACGTGTCGCGGCCCGACCTCAAGCCGGTGGTGCTGAATGTCCTGCACGCCCAGGCGGGACTCGCGAGCGGCCCGATCTTCCTCGCGCCCAAGCGCGGGCCGGGGCAGGGCGGTCCGCTCATCGCGGGCGAGGACGGGCAGCCGATCTGGTTCCTCCCGTTGCCCGGCGCGCGTCGCGCGACGGACTTCCGCGTGCAGCAGTACGACGGCAGGCCGGTCCTGACCTGGTGGGAGGGCATCGCCAGCGGCGGGCGCGGCGCGGGGGAGGGCATGATCGCCGACGAGAGCTATCGCGTCATCGCGCGGGTGCGCGCCGGCAATGGCGTGCGGATGGACCTCCACGAGTTCACCCTCACCCCGCGCGGGACGGCACTGATCATCGCCTACCACGACCGCCCCCGCGACCTGAGGCCGTGGGGTGGCCGCAAGCGGGGCGCGGTGACCGACGGCGTCGTGCAGGAGGTCGACGTCGCGACCGGGCGCGTGCTGTTGCAGTGGAACGCACTGGGCGCCGTCCCGCTGCCCGACAGCTACGTGAACCCGCACGGGCGCGCGGCCTGGGACGCCTTCCACCTGAACTCCGTCGACGAGGACGGCGACGGCAACCTCATCGTCTCCGCCCGCCACACACGCGCCGTCTACAAGATCGACCGGGCGACGGGGCGGATCGCGTGGCGGCTGGGCGGCAAGCGCAGCAGCTTCCGCATGGGGCCCGGCGCCCGCTTCGCACTCCAGCACGACGCCCGTGCGCAGGCCGACGGGACGATCAGGATCTTCGACAACGGGTCACGGACCCAGCGCCGCCGCTCGCGCGCGATCTGGCTGCGGTTGGATCCGGGCCGCCGAACAGCGACGCTCATCCGCGAGCGCCACCATCCCGCCGAGGTCCTGGCCGGGACGCAGGGCGACGCGGAGGTGCTCCCCAACGGCGACACGTTCGTCGGCTGGGGCTCGCAGGGCCGCATCTCCGAGCTCGGTCCCGGGGGCGATCTGCTCCTCGACATCCGCCTGCCCCATCTCTGGGACACCTACCGCGCGTACCGCGCGCCGTGGGTCGGCCGTCCGGCGACCCAGCCCGCCGTCGCCGCCGAGACGCGTGAGGACGGAGGGACGACGGTCTACGTGAGCTGGAACGGCGCCACCGAGGTGGCGGGCTGGCAGGTGCTCGCCGGCGACGGAGCGGCCGACCTGAGGGTCGTCGGGACCGCGCCCCGGCGGGGTTTCGAGACGCAGATCCGCCTACCGGACCTGGCGCCCGCGGTCGTCGTGCGCGCGCTGGACGCGACCGGAGCGGTGCTCGGGCAGTCCCGGGTCGTCGCGTCCTGACCGACCTGCTGCGAAGATGCCCTCGGGGAGTCGTTCCACGGGGAAGGGTGGGGATGTCTTGAAGGTCACCTCGTTCCATTTCATGCCTTATCGGGATCTGCCCGATGACGCCGACCAGCGGTATCCGTCGATGTGGGTCGACGCGCCATGGTGGGAGCTGGGAGACGCCGAGAAGGTCGGCGACTTCTACAACCAGTCGATCGACGAGCTCATGCTCGCGGCGAAGCTGGGGTTCGACGGGCTCGGGACGAACGAGCACCACCAGAACCCGTACGGCTTCATGTGCAACCCGAACCTGTTCGGCGCCATCCTCGCGCGGCTCACGCGCGACATGGGCTGCGACGACGTCGCGATCGTCCAGCTCGGCGCGACCATCGCCGCGACGCCGCCGATCCGGATCGCCGAGGAGTACGCGGTCCTCGACTGCATCAGCGGCGGGCGCCTCGTCGCCGGCCTGCCGCTGGGGCTCGGCTGCGACGCCGACGTGTCCTACAGCGTCATCCCGATCGAGCAGCGCGAGCGCTGGCGTGAGGCGATCGACTTCCTCATCAAGGCATGGACGGCGAAGGAGTTCTTCGCCTGGAACGGCAAGCACTACCAGTTCCGCAAGGTCAACCTGTGGCCCCGGCCGATCCAGGATCCGCACCCGCCGCTCATCATCCCAGGGGCAGCGTCCTCGTCGACGTGGGACTACTGCCACGCCCGTGACATCCCGTACGCGTACCTCAGCTACTTCGGCGGCAAGTCCTCACAGGCGGTCATGGACCGCTTCTGGCAGCGGGCGGAGGAGAACGGGCGCGACGCCAACCCGTATCGCGGCGCGTTCCTGCAGCTCGTGGGCGTCGCCGACACCGACGAGCAGGCCGAGGAGCAGTTCGCCGAGCACGTCGAGTACTTCTACAAGAAGCTCCTGCACGCTCCGCCGCAGTATCTGGCACCGCCCGGCTACAGCGACTACAGGAGCCTGCACAACGTCCTGAAGCAGGGGTTCCTCGAGTTCGCCGACCTGAGCGTCGACCTCAAGCCGATGTCGGCCAAGGAGATGATCGAGCGGGAGTTCGTCGTCGTCGGCAGCGCCGCCACCGTGCGCGAGCGGCTCGCGGACATGGCCAAGCGCCTGAACATCGGCCACCTCATGGTCGTCCTGCAGTTCGGGTCGATGCCGCACGAGATGGCGATGGAGAACATCGACCTGTTCGGCCGCGAGGTGCTCCCGCACCTGCAGCGCGTCTGGGAGGACGACGACTGGGAGCACCACTGGTGGCCCAAGAAGCTGGGCGCGACGCCCGTCCGCGACGTCCCGGCGGGGGTCTGACCGTGGCGACGACGACGATCGAGACCGTCCCGGTCAAGCACTGCGGCTTCGAGGGCAAGGTGACCGTCGGCGGGGACGGCCCGCCGGTGGTGTACTTCCACACCGCCGGCGGTCCGCGGTGGGACGGCTTCCTCGACGGTCTTGCCGAGCAGCACACGGTCTTCGCGCCCGACCACCCGGGCCTGGGCGCGACGGCCCGGGAGGCGATCTACGGCGTCGGCGACCTGTGGGACCTCGTGCTGATCTACGACGAGCTGCTGGACGAGCTCGGTCTGGGCGAGGTCCCGCTCATCGGCAGCTCGTTCGGCGGGATGGTCGCCTGCGAGCTCGCCGCGCTGCGCCGGGGCCGGGTGCCGAAGCTCGTGCTGCTCGACCCGATCGGGCTGTGGCGCGACGACGCCCCGATCGCCGACTACATCATGATGTCGCCGCCCGACCTCGTCGGGACGCTGTTCGAGAACGTCGAGGCGCCGCAGGTCCAGGAGTTCCTCGTCATGCCGGAGGACCCCGACGAGCTCGCAACCGCGATCGCGGACTCCATCTGGGCGCTGGGGACGACCGGCAAGTTCGTCTGGCCGATCCCCGACAGGGGCCTGAAGAAGCGCATCCACCGTGTGTCGGCGGAGACGCTCATCATCTGGGGCGAGCACGACCGGCTCGTCTCGCCGGTCTACGCACAGGACTTCGCGTCCCTCATCCCGGGTTCGCGGGTGGAGATCATCGCCGGCGCGGGGCACGTCCCGCAGTGGGAGCAGCTCGACACCGTGAAGCCGATGGTCGTCGACTTCCTCGGGACATGACCGGGACCGCGACGCTCCCCACCGACGAGGCCGAGCTGCGCGCGCACCTCCTCGGCCAGGTCGTCGCGATCGCCGACACGCTCGCGTCGTGCGCCGACGAGGCCGAGCGGGCGGGGAGCTATCCCGAAGCCGGATGGCGCGCGTTGCACGACGCCGGCCTGTTCCGGATGAAGGCGCCGCGCGAGCTCGGCGGCGCCGAGGCCGACCCGATCACGCAGATCGAGGTCATCGAGAAGGTCGCGTACATCGACACGACCGCCGCGTGGACCATGTTCGTCGGCGCGGGAACCCTGGCGATCGCGAGCGCGTGGCTGCCTGACGAAGCGATGGACGACTACCTCGTGGACGGCAGGCTGCCGCGGACCGCGGGCGGTGTCGCCGCCACCGGCCAGGCGGTGCCGGTCGAGGGCGGCTACCGGGTGACGGCCCGCTGGCCGTTCGGCAGCGGCTGCTACCACGCGGAATGGCTGTCGGGGAACACGTTCGTCGAGGGCGCCGATCCCCCGGGCGTCCTCGGCGTGGTGTTCCCGATGGACTCGGTGACCATCCACGACACGTGGGACGTCAGCTCGCTGAAGGGGACCGGCAGCGCCGACATCGCAGTCGACGACCTGTTCGTGCCCACGGCGCACACCTTCGACAACTTCGCCCCCGCTGCGCGCGGCGGACCGCTCTACACGATCGCCCTCCCGGGGCTCGTGGCCAACGAGCACGGGGCGTTCGCGCTCGGCGCGGCGCGGCGCGCGCTGGACGAGACCGTCGCGCTGGCGAAGACCAAGACCCGGGGCTACGTCGTCCCGCAGGGCGTCGCCGCACGCGAGAAGTTCCAGTGGGACCTGGGCAGGGCGGACGCCGCGCTCGGGGCGGCTCGTGCCGGGCTCATCGCGGTCAACCAGCAGGCGTGGCAGATCGCGACGTCGGGAGCGGCCGTCGACGTCGCCCTGCAGACAGGTCTGCGGGCCGCCGCGGTCCACGCGACCGAGGTCGCGCTGGACGTCGCGAGGACCATGTTCCGCTACGCGGGGGCGAAGTCGCTGTACAGCGGCAACGTCATCGACCGCTGCCTGCGCGACGTCCAGGCCGCAGCGCAGCACGGCATCGTCGCCGACGTCTCCTACGAGCTGCACGGCCAGACGATCCTGGGCCTCCAGGACATCGCGCCCCTGAGCTGAACGTGCGACGCGACATCGAGTTCTCCAGCGGCGGCGACACCGTGCGCGGCTGGCTCTACACGCCCGACACGGGCGACGGCCCGTGGCCGGTCATCGTCATGGCGGGTGGCTGGTGCTACGTCAAGGAGCTCGTCCAGCCCCACTACGCAGAGCTCTACGCGGAGGCGGGGTTCGCGGCGATCCTCTTCGACTACCGCAACTTCGGCTCCAGCGATGGCGCGCGACGCCAGCACATCGATCCGTGGATGCAGATCGAGGACTACAAGAACGCGATCTCCTTCGCCGAGACGCTCGACGAGGTCGACGCCGACCGGATCGGCGTGTGGGGGCTGTCCTACAGCGGCGGCCACGCCCTGATCGTCGGCGCGACGGACCCGCGCGTGAAGTGCATCGCGTCGCAGATCCCTGTCGTCGACGGCTATCGCAACCTGCGCCGCATCTTCGGGACGCTCGGGTTCCGCGACTTCGAGGCGGCGATCATCGAGGACCGGCGGCGGCGCTTCGCCACCGGCGAGTGCGGCACATGGCCGCATGCGACGGACCCGTCCAACGGGCTGTCGACGTGGCCGTTCCCGGAGACCGAGGAGACGTTCCGCGAGCTCAAGGCTCGCGAGGCGCCGGCGTACCAGAACCTGAGCACCATCGAGTCGGCCGAGCTGCTCATGTCCTACAACGTCGATCCGTTCCTGCCGCGGCTGCTGAACACGCCCACGCTCGTGGTCGTCGCCGAGCGCGACGACCTCACGCTCTGGGATCTGGAGATCGAGGCGTACAACCGGATCCCGACCGCGAAGAAGCGCCTGGTGGTCGTGGGCGACTCGACGCACATGACGCTCTACAGCGACCGGTCGCTGCTCCTGCAGGCGGCGTCTGCGGCGCGCGACTGGTTCGCCGAGCACCTGGCGGCCGGCTAGCGCACTAGGCCGCGAAGTCCACGTCCATCCCGAACCGCGCGCGGGCGATGGCCGGCGCGCGGAAGTCCAGCTGGTGCAGGCCGTTGGTGCGGAACGCGCACAGATCGCGCCAGTAACGCTGCATCCGCGCGCCGTCCTTCGCGCCGCTCGAGCTCGCGGTGCGGAACAGCTCGTCGCCGGCCTCCCAGGTCAGCTTCTGCACGGTCATCAGCTGGCCGTAGACGCGCATCGCCCGCTCCTCGGCGAACGGCTCGCCGCCCGCGACGCTCTCCTCGGCGAAGGCGTGGTACAGCTGGCCGCAGCGGACCATGATCGACTCCGCGGCGTCGGTCCAGGACATCGCCATGCCGAACGCGCGCTGGTAGTTGATGTTCTCCGAGCGCCGCACCCCGCCGGGATCGGAGCGGTTGCCGGTCGGGTTGGTGGAGCGCGCGGTGAGGATCTCCTCGGCCTCGTCGAGCATCGCCTGCGCGGCGCCGACCTGCACGCTGTTGAGCTCGCCCATCGCGAACGCCATGAACTGCCCGGCGTACATGGGGTTGTTGTGGAGGCTGGACCCGACCGTGCCGCCGGCGACGTCCTGGAAGAACCCGAACGGGATCACGTGGTGGTCGGGGACGAACGCCTCCTCCACGACGACGCTGTGCGAGCCGGAGCCCTTCAGGCCGATGAGGTCGCCCCAGTTGTCCAGCCGCCGGAACTCGGGCGTGACGAAGGCGATCGTCCCGCCCTCCTCGTGGATCAGGCCCATGTGGTGGGTCGAGTAGGGGATGCCGGAGGCGAAGTGCCAGGTGCCGGAGATGATCCGCCCTCCGTCGACGCGCCGGACGGTGACGCCCTGCGGGCCGAAGCTGAGCGGGGCGAGGAACTCGCCGTCGACGGATCCGAAGATCTCGTCCTGCGCCCGCTCGTCGAAGTAGCTGGCCAGCTGGAGCGCGTGGCCCGCGGACAGGCAGAGCTGCCAGCCCGTGGAGGGGCAGCCGCGGGCGACCGAGATCATGATCTCGTAGAAGGTGGGGATGTCGATCTCGAGGCCCCCGTACCGGCGCGGGACCAGCAGCTTGTAGAAGCCGGCCTCCCGGAACAGCTCGTGCGTCTCAGGGGCGAAGAACGTCCGCTCCTCCGTCGCCGCCTGCTGCTCGAGGAGCAGCGGGCGCAGCTCGAGCGCCCGGCTGAGCAGCTCCTCCCGCACCGACCCGGTGATCATGCACCGGGACGATAACTACGCAGCGACGGCCAGAAGCTCCTCGGTCGGGAGGTCGACAGTGCGCTCCGGCTCCTCGCCGAGCAGCTCAGCGGCCCGGACGAGGTCGACTGCCGTGGATCGCACCTGGGCGATGATCTCGGTGAGGACGAGATCGGGCTCGCGCTCGAAGCCGTCGCGTGCGAGTCGCGCCGCGGCCAGCGCGTGCGTCCGCGCGTCGGCCGCGCGGCTCGGGTCGTCGTGCGCGAGGAGCAGCCCCTCGACCGCCTCGGCCAGCTCGCGCACGGACGCCGTGATGTCGTCGGGCGCGCCGAGGCCGCTGCGGGTGTAGCGCAGCGCGTGACGGGCCAGGATGCGGGTGTTGCGCACCGCGAAGTCCAGGTGCTCACCGGTGCGCACGTGCCGCGCGACGGCGCCGCGCGCGCCCCGGCGCGCGGGGGAGAAGCGGACGGTCTCCTGGCTGGTCGCGAACGCCTCGTCCAGCTCGTCGATGACGCCGTCGAGCCCGCGGGCGGTGCGCAACGCGCGTCCGGCGTGGTCCGGATCGCCCGCCTCGAGCGCCGCGGCCACCTCGCCGAGGGCGAAGCGCAGATCGCTGAGGACGCGCGTCGCGGCGCGGCGCACGAGCACGCGCGGATCGGGTGGGAAGACGAGCGCGCCCGTGACGAGCGCGACGACGCCTCCGATCAGCCCCTCGATGGGGCGGGTGAACGACAGGGTGCTCTGGGCGGCGGGGACGAGCGACACGAGGATGAGGCCCGAGATCGCCGCCTCGTTGACGAACAGGTCGCTGCCACGCAGCACGACGGCGACCGCCATCGCGAGGACGATCATGAGGCCGATCTGCAGCGGGCCGGGCCCGATCAGGTGCAGCAGGATGTCGGCGGTGCTCAGCCCGAGCACCACGCCGGCGGTCAGCTCGATCGCACGCCTGCCGCGCTGGCGGTAGGTCGCGCTGAGGCAGATGACGGCGGCGATCGACGCGAACGTCGGGCGCGGATCGTCGAGCGGGATGAGCTGTGCGACGTAGTAGGCCAGGACGGCCGCGAGCGCGGTCTGCGCGATCGGGAGCAGACGCGGTCGCAGCCGCCTGGCGGCGTCCGTGGGTGCGAGTCGAGCAGAGAGTGCGCGCAGTGTCACCGCGCAACAGGATGCGACGATCTCGGCGCCGCTCGTGTGGGACCACTCACACGCAGGACGATCAACGCGAGCACGGCTCCGATCGTCAGCGCGAACGGGACCTGCATCCAGAGGTCGCCGATGTCCGTCCCGGACCCGATGACGTGCCCCGCGCCGAGCAGCCAGGCGATCGGGATGTAGCGGTGCGCGTTGCGCCAGCGGCGCGCTCCGATCCGCTTGCGCGCGTAGTAGGACAGCGACAGCGCGGCTGTGATGTAGCCGGCGATCTGTCCCAGCCCCGTCCAGAACGGCGCGTGGCTGATGCGGAAGGGGACGAGGAGGTCGAGCAGCGTCGGGCGCAGGAAGCTGTCGCCCAGCAAGAGCAGGGCGTGGGCGGCGAGCGCGACGAGGGCGACGATCGCGATGCGCTCGTGTGCGACCCGCAGCCGCGGGGTCAGCGAGCTTGGCGCGACCTTGGTCGCCATCGACAGCCCGATGATCATCGACGCGCTGAGCGCCAGCCACGCGAGCACGCCGGCGGACCGGTTGGCCAGCCAGAACAGGTGGTCGAAGGCGTCGGTCGAGCTGGTCATGCCGCCTGCGCGAGCCGCGCCGGCTCCAAGCCATCGAGGATCTCCGTCGTGCCGTCGTCGTGCTGCAGCATGCCTCCGCGGACGCGCAGCAGCCGTCGCGCCCCGTGCGGACCGGACAGCAGCGCGCCCTTGGCGAGGACTTCCGCGTCCAGCGCTGACGCGGCGACCGCGGTGGCCGCGACGAGCCCCGTCCAGGCCGGGCCGCCGCTCGCCGGGTCGAGCAGGTGGTGGGTGAACGTGCCGTCGGGCTCAGGCCACGCACGGGCGTGGATGCCGGAGGTGGCGATGCCGCCGCGGTCGATGCGCAGTCGGTGGACGTGCCCGTCCCCATGGGCGCTGTCGACCCCGATCTCCCACGACCTGCCGCCGACCGCGAGGTCGCCGCCGCAGCCGATCGCGAGGCGCACGCCGGCGGGCATGAGGTCCCCCGCACGATCTGCGCGGACGCCCGCCGTGCCGCACGGGCCAGGTCGGCGAGCAGCGCCGACGCGGGGACGGCGGTCCGGCCGTCGCGGTTCAGCGCAGCCAGCTCGCTGTCGTCGCGGAACGGCGTCAGCGCGTCCTCGATCTGCGCGAAGAGCGCCTCGACGGCGTCGGCGAGCGACGCGAGGCGCGTCGTGTCCGTCAGGTCGGACTCGAGGTGGACGGATCCCTCGCCGCCCATCGTCGCGAAGCGACGTGTCAGGGTCGCCGTCACGACGCGCTCGTGGTCGGGATGTCGCTCGACGAGGAGGACGTCGACGACGTCGAGGAGGAGGAGTAGTTGTCGCTGCTCGTCGTCGCCGGCGTCGCGGTGGTGGTCACCTGCGCGGAGGACGCCTGGGCGCCGAGGACCGGATCCTCGCCCGTGCTGACGCGGAACCACAGCAGGGCGAGCACCGCGAGGAAGATCGCGAGACTGACGCCGGTGACCCGGAGCCAGGAGGGCCTGCGTCGCATCCTCATGGTCGACACCATCGGCGCGCATGCTCCGCCGTTGCTGTGGGCTCCCTGAGGACCGACTGAGTCCCGTGGGGCACTTAGGTTCCGTGAAGGTCGGTCGGGGACATTCCCGGCATGGCAGGACGCAAGCGTGCGGCAGGGATTGCGGCAGCGGTCGGGATCGCAGCAGGAGGAGGAGTCCTCACCGCTGCGGGCGGGGGCGCGGCAGCCGCGCCGACCGTGGCGCACGGCAAGCCCCTCAGCA
Source organism: uncultured Solirubrobacterales bacterium (assembly GCA_963837655.1). GTDB lineage: Bacteria > Actinomycetota > Thermoleophilia > Solirubrobacterales > Solirubrobacteraceae > CAVVSD01. The sequence goes on along the minus strand of CAWIOK010000001.1, from coordinate 93,271 downwards.
CGCGCGGCGGCTCAGGCGCCGGAACGCGGCGCAGCGGCTGGGTCGACCGGCTCGCCACCCGCCTCGACGTCAGTGCCGGCACGCTCAAGACTGCGCTCCAGGACGTCCGCGATGCGACCCCCAGGGCCGACCGTCACGCCGACCTCATCAGCGCGCTCGCGACGGGGCTCGGTCGCAGCCAGGCGCAGGTGCGCGCGGCGCTCGAGGGCGGACGCACGCAGCGACCGCGAGGCCGCGAGGCGCTCGCCGACGCGCTGGCACGCGAGCTGGGCCTCGACGCGGCGAAGGTGCGCGTCGCGGTCGACGAGGTCCAGGACGCCCGCCGCGTGCGCGGGCGGATGTCCGGCGCACGCGGGCTGGGTCAGGCGCTGGCCGAGGAGCTCGGCGTCGACGTCGATCGCCTCCGCGACGCCCTTCGTGCGGTGGATGGCCCGAAGCGCGCCCGCAGGGGAGACGCACAGGACATCGCGACCGCTCTGAACGTCGACGTGACCGAGGTGCGGACGGTCCTGCAGCAGTTCCGCGCGTCCGAGGCGACGCGCCGGGCCGCGCGCCGCGATGCCTTCGCAGCGGCGCTCGCGCACGAGCTCGGGATGCCCGCGCAGCAGGTCAGCGAGGCGCTGTCGGCGATGCCGGAGCGCCGCGCACATCACCGCTGAGTGACGCCGCGACGCGCCGCTCGGGGGGCGCGGCGCGCCGACGCTCGCGCACGCGCGCCGCTGCCAGGAAGACGCCTGCGGCGCCGGTCGCCACGACGATCGGCATGACCGCGAGGTTGTGGCGTGCCTCCGAGACGAGCAGCGCGTTGATCGCCGACACGTAGAGCAGCACCCCGCCCAGCAGCCACATCGGCGCCGACCCACGCGTCGCGATGAACCCTGCGACCAGGCCGATGGCGCCGAACGCGACGAGGAGCAGGTGGAACACCGTGACCGGCGTGCGCGGGTTGCGGTAGGTGCCGAGCGTGTAGCCGCCCCACAGCCGCCAGACCTTGCGCGCGCCCATGGCCGCGAAGGAGACCGGATCGCCGATCGCGTAGTCGCGGAGGTTCTGCATCCCCTCCTTCCGCAGCGCGGCGTCCGTGGAGAGGCCCGGATGGCGCGCCGCCACGGTCGCGATGACGTCGGTCTGGCGCAGCTGGAACCACCTCTTGCCCGCGAGATCGGGGTTGCGCGCGCGCACCTCGTCGGCCAGCGCCCGCTTGGCGCCGAACATCGACCCGTTGCCGGGCATGTAGGTGCCGACCCAGAGGTTCGAGCCGCCGCCGCTGGACAGTGGCACGAAGTGGCCCGCCTTCGACGTCGCGAACACCGCCCACGGCGTGAGGATCACGAGCAGGGCGACGAGGATCGGACCCGCGGCGCGCACGGCGGCTGCCAGCGGCCGCGACGACGCGCGCCGCCATGCGGCGATGAACACGACGAGCAGCGCGATGCCGGGCACGAGCGCCAGATCCGCCCTGGTCAGGATGGTCGCGCCGAGCAGCAGCCCCGCGGCGATCGCAGGCAGCCAGGACGCAGGTCTTCGCAACGACCAGACCGTCGCCGCCAGGGCGCACGTCACGAGCAGCGCCCCCAGCGGCTCGGACAGCAGGTCGCCCGACGCCGAGATGAGCGGCGGGTAGAACGCGACCGCCGCGGCGGCCACGAGCCCGGCTCCCCAGCCGGCGATGAGGTAGGCGAGCAGGTAGGCGGCCGGGATCGTCAGCGTGCCGACGAGCGCCTGCACCGGATAGGCCGACGGCACGTCCCAGACGCCGCCGCCGCGCTGCTTGGGATGCAGCTTGTAGGCGAGGGCGAACATGAGCGGCGCGCCGGGCGGCCAGTGGACCGGGTCGCTCATCCCCGGGTTGCCGTAGTTGCCCGTGACGGCGAGGCCGCGGGCGATCATCGCGTAGGACTGCTCGTCCTTGGACTGGTAGGCGCTCGGGTCCGACGCGGCGTGGAAGCGCAGTACGCCACCCACGACGGTGAGGGCGGCCAGGACCGCCAGTACCCGCAGCATCGCACCACCCTATTCGTCGCATCGGCTGACGGCCGTTTGACGGTCCGATGACGGTCGCTTGGGACGGTGACGCCCCAGCGATCACGAGGGGGAACGAGATGGCGACGACGACGAGGACGGTCGACCCGGCGCGGTTGGACGAGCTCATGGGCCGGGTGCTGCAGGACAACGCGGGGGCCGCGAGCGCGGTGCTGGTCGTCATCGGCGATCGGCTCGGGCTCTACCGCGCGATGGGCGACGGCGAGCCCGTCACTCCCGCGCAGCTCGCGTCGCGCACCGGCACGCACGAGCGGTACGTGCGCGAATGGCTCAGCAACCAGGCCGCGAGCGGCTACGCCGAGTACGACGCCGCGGACGGGACGTTCCACCTCACACCCGAGCAGGCGATGGCGTTCGCGGACGAGAGCAGCCCGGCGTTCGCGGTGGGCTCCTACCAGATCGCCGGGTCGATGGCCAAGGACGAGGCGCAGATCACCGAGCGCTTCCGCACCGGCGAGGGCTTCGGCTGGCACGAGCACGACCACGACCTCTTCACGGGGACCGACCGGTTCTTCCGGCCGGGCTATCTCGCGAACCTCGTCCCGTCCTGGCTCCCCGCGCTCGACGGCGTCGTCGCGAGGCTCGAGGCGGGTGCGCGGGTGGCCGATATCGGCTGTGGCCACGGCGCGTCGACGGTCGTCATGGCCCAGGCGTTCCCGAACAGCACGTTCGTCGGCTCCGACTACCACGAGGCCAGCGTCGAGTCGGCGCGCCGCGCGGCCGAGCGGGCGGGCGTCGCCGATCGGGCGACCTTCGAGGTCGCCGGCGCGACCGAGTTCGGCGGCGGCCCGTTCGACCTCATCTGCGTGTTCGACGCACTCCACGACATGGGCGACCCGGTCGGCGCGTCGGCCCACGTGCTGTCCCAACTGGCGCCGGACGGCACGTGGATGGTCGTCGAGCCGTTCGCCAACGACACGCTGGAGGACAACCTCAACCCGGTCGGGCGCATCTACTACGCCGCCTCGACGTGCATCTGCACGCCGAACTCGCTGAGTCAGGACGTCGGCCTCGCGCTCGGCGCGCAGGCGGGCCCCGCGCGCCTCGAGGAGGTCATCCGCGAGGGCGGTTTCACACGGGTGCGTCAAGCCACGTCGACGCCGTTCAACCTGGTCCTCGACGTCAAGCCGTAGCCAGCCGCGCAACTGCCGCAAGCGAGTCGCGCACGATCGCCCGCTGGGTGTCGAGCCGGTGTGCCCTCACGCTCGCACGTTCGACGACCTCGACGGCCTGATCGCCCGCGAGGTGATCCTCCAGGTCTGGGACGCCTGACAGGGGTACGCTCCGCGCGATGCCTGCCACCGCCGAGGCCTGGGCCGCTCTGGAGCGCCACCACAGCGAGGTCGCGGAGGTTCATCTCCGCGACCTCTTCGCCGCCGATCCGACCCGAGGCGAGCGCCTCGTCGCGGAGGCGGCCGGGATCACGCTCGACTACTCCAAGAACCGCGTGAGTGACGAGACGCTCGCGCTCCTGCGCGACCTCGCCGAGGCCGCAGGGGTGCGTGAGCGGATCGACGCGATGTTCGCGGGCGAGCACATCAACGTCACCGAGGACCGAGCCGTCGGACACGTGGCGCTGCGTATGCCGCGCGACGGCGAGTTCGTCGTCGACGGCGAGAACGTCGTCCCGGCCGTCCACGCGGTTCTCGACAAGATGTCGGCGTTCGCCGATCGGGTCCGGTCCGGCGAGTGGGTGGGTCACACCGGCAAGCCCATCCGGACGATCGTCAACATCGGGATCGGCGGCTCTGACCTCGGGCCGGCGATGGCCTACCACGCGCTCCTGCACGAGAGCCGGCGCGACCTCGACGTGCGCTTCGTCGCCAACGTCGACGGGTCGGAGATGGCCGAGGCGCTCCACGACCTCGACGCCGAGGAGACGCTGTTCATCGTCGTCTCCAAGACCTTCACGACGCTGGAGACGCTGACGAACGCACGGTCCGCCCGCGCATGGGCGATCGAGAAGCTCGGCGACCCGGCGGCGGTCGCCAAGCACTTCGTCGCCGTCTCGACGAACGCCGAGGAGGTCACGGCGTTCGGCATCGAGACGGACAACATGTTCGGCTTCTGGGACTGGGTCGGCGGGCGCTACTCGCTGCCCTCCGCGGTCGGCCTGTCGCTCATGGTCGCCATCGGACCCGAGAGCTTCCGGGCGATGCTCTCCGGCTACCACGCGATGGACGAGCACTTCCGCACCGCGCCCTTCGAGCGCAACCTGCCCGTGATCCTCGGGCTGCTCGGCATCTGGTACGGGGATCTCTTCGGCGCGCAGAGCATCGCGGTCATCCCGTACGACCATTACCTCGGGCTGCTCCCCGCCTACCTCGAGCAGCTCGACATGGAGAGCAACGGCAAGAGCGTCACCCTGTCGGGGACCCCGGTCGAGCACGGCACCGGCCCCATCCTGTGGGGCCAGCCGGGCACGAACGGCCAGCACGCGTTCTTCCAGCTCATCCATCAGGGCCGCAAGCTCATCCCGTGCGACTTCATCGGGTTCCTGCACTCACTGAACCCGCTCGGCGATCACCACGACCTGCTGACGGCGAACCTGCTCGCGCAGTCCGAGGCGCTCGCCTTCGGCCGGTCCGCTCCCGAGGGCCAGCCCTACCGCGAGTTCCCCGGCAATCGCCCGACCAACGTGCTGTTCGCCGAGCGGCTGGACCCGGCGACGTTCGGCGCGATCATCGCTCTCTACGAGCACAAGGTCTTCACGCAGGGCGCGATCTGGAGCATCAACTCCTTCGACCAGTGGGGTGTGGAGCTCGGCAAGGAGCTCGCGCAGAGGATCGCCCCGGAGCTGCAGGCCCCGGACGAGCCCGAGCTCGACCACGACAGCTCGACGAACGCACTGATCAGGCGGTATCGCGCGGCGCGCGGGCGCTGACCGCGCGGTCGAGCTCCTCGCGGACCGCGCGCAGCAGCAGCTCGGCGTCGAACGGCTTGGGCAGCAGGCGGGTGGTCGTGAAGTCCCCGCCGAGCAGCGCGTCGTCGCTGTAGCCGGACATGAAGACGATCGGCAGCTCGGGGTCCTTGTCGCGGAGGCGCAGCGCGAGATCGCGGCCTGACATGCCCGGCATCACGATGTCGGAGACGAGGAGGTCGATCGGCCCCTGCCTGGCGACGATGCGCACCGCCTGCACGCCATTACGCGCCTCCAGGACCGTGTAGCCGGCCTCGGCGAGGATGCGGCGCGTCAGGTCGCGCAGCGCATCGGCGTCCTCGACGAGCAGGACTGTCTCGCCGCGCCCGGCACCGATCTCGGGCGTCAGCTCGGGCTCCTCCGGCGCGGGCTCGTCGGTCGCCGGCAGAGAGAGCGTCAGCGTCGTGCCCTCGCCTTCGGAGGTCTCCAGGTCGACGTTGCCGCCTGCGCTGGTGATGACGCCGTAGACCATCGCCAGGCCGAGACCGGTGCCCTTGCCCTCCGGCTTGTTCGTGAAGAAGGGCTCGAACGCGCGGTCGGCGACCTCGGGCGGCATGCCCGTCCCGGTGTCGCTCACGCTCAGGAGCACGGTGTCGTCGTCGCCTCGCGCGGTCGTGATCGTCAGCGTCCCGCCGGTGGGCATCGCGTCACGGGCGTTGAGAGCCAGGTTGATGAGGACCTGCTCGGCCTGCCCGGGATCGAGCTCGACGGGCGGCAGGCCGTGGTCCAGCCGCGTGCGCAGATGGATGTCCTCGCCGAGCGTGCGGTGCAGCAGGCGCTCGGTGTCGCCGACGATCTCGTTGAGCTGCAGCGGACGTGGCGCGGAGCGCTCCTTGCGGGCGAAGATCAGCAGCTGCCGGGTGAGCGACGTCGCGCGATCGACCGCGCGGCGGATCTGCTCGAGGTCCTCGCGGCTCTGCGATCCCTCCGGGAGGTCCTCGATGAGGAACTGGGCGTAGTTGCGGATCACGGCCAGGAGGTTGTTGAAGTCGTGGGCGATGCCGCCCGCGAGCCGCCCGATGCTCTCCAGGCGGTCGACGCGGTGCAGGCGCGCCTCGAGGTCCTTGCGCTCCTCCTCGCTGCGCAGCCCCTCCGTCACGTCGGTCGCGATGAGGCCGACGCCGTAGACCTTGCCGTCCTCACCGCGCATCGGGAACTTCAGCGTGCTGTAGACGTGGCGGCCGTCGGCGTGCTCCATCGCCTCCTCGACCTGCAGCGTGTGCCCGAGCCGCAGGACCTCGCGGTCGTGGGAGTGCAGCGAGTCGGCGACCTCGGCCGGGAAGACGTCGTGGGCTGTGCGTCCCAGCGTCGTATCCGGATCGATGCCCAGCAGCTCGTGGCAGCGACGGTTGATCACGAGGTAGCGCCCCTCGAGGTCCTTGATCGCGATCGCGACCGGCGAGTTGTCGAGGATCGCCTGCAGGCGCGCCTGCGTCTCGGCCGCCGCCCGGCGCGCCGACTCGCCCTCGACCGCCGACGACAGCAGGTGGGCGAGCGACTCCAGGAACCCGACCTCGTCCGCGGTCCACACGCCACTCTCGCGGCGGTAGGCGCCGAGCACGCCGAAGCGCTCGGCGGGCCCGCGGATCGGGATCACGGCGGCGAGCGCGATCTCGTCCTCGAGGAGGACCTCCGGGACCGGAGGCTGGTCGGGGCCGCCGCGCAGGATCGTCGCGCCGGTCACGAGCGCACGGGCGCTCATCGGCGCGCGCGACACGGGGATCGACTCGTCGAGCACGTCCAGCGTGCCCGCGACCGCGCGCCGGATGAGCCGCCCCTGGCGCTGTTCGGAGATCAGCGCGCGATCGACCCCCAGCGCCTCGACGGTGATCGCCGCGGCGCGCTGCAGCAGCTCGTCGAACGGCATGTCCGACAGCGCCAGGCGCCCGAGATCGAGCACGGCCTCGCGGTGGCCGGCCTGGATCTCGCTGCGCCCGCGGACGGTGCGGTCCGTCCGGTCTCGCACGACCAGGACGCCGAACGTGCCGCTCGCGGTCTTCAGCGGACTGACGGTGACCTGCAGCGCCAGCTCGCGGCCATCGCGGTGCAGGCCGGTGAAGTGCTCCGCCGTCGCCTCGTCGCGATGGATCGGCGCATCGAAGAAGCGCGACAGTCGCGCTGACTGCTCGCTCACGTCCGGCGTCAGGCTCGCGAAGCTGCCGCCGATGAGCTCGTCCGCCGGCCAGCCGTGCAGCGTGCCGAAACGCGCGTTGGCGTAGACGATCGTCCCGCGCGAGTCGAAGACGACCACGGCCTCGGGCAGCGCTTGGAGGATCGCCTCGACGTCCGGGGCGGGAGAGGGTGCTCCGCTCACTATTCGATCAGGCCCTGACGCATCCCTTCGGCGACCGCCGCCCCACGGTCGGTGACACCGAGCTTGTCGTAGAGCTTCTCAGTGTGGCTCTTGACGGTCGAAGGGCTCACGGACAGCTTCCGCGCGATCTCGGGGCCGGGCATGCCCCCGGCCATGCAGGCAAGGATCTCCTGCTCGCGCCCGGTCAGCAACGGGCGTTGCTCGCGGGCGCGCTGACGGATCTGGCTGGCGACGACCGCCTGCAGCTCGGGAGCCAGGACGGTCTCGCCCCTGGCGACCGCGACGACCGCGTCGAGCACCTGAGACGCTTCGATCGTCTTCGTGAGGATCGCGGCCGCGCCCTGCTCGAGCGCCTCGTAGATCTGCTGATCGGTCAGCATCCCGGACAGGAGCATCACCCGCGTGGGCAGGTTGTCGCGCGCGACCGCGTTGATGACGCCGGCGCCGTCCAGATCAGGCATGTGCATGTCGACCAGCGCGACCTCCGGAGTGAGCCGCCGGATCTCCTCGAGCGCCGCGCGTCCGTCGGAGGCCTCGGCGACCACTTCGAGGTTCGGATGGTGGGAGATCGCTCTCACGACGCTCGCCCTGTAGAGCGGGTGGTCGTCGGCGATGACGATCCTGACCCTGCCCAGCGTCGGCGTCATGGTCTGGTTGTACCAGGAACGACGCCTCTCCTGCCTCGGGTGCGCCTAGATATGGAAGATCGTCTGGCCGTTCGCGATGGAGGTGATCGCGTCGCAGACCTGCGCGGTCGTCGCTGTGGCGGGCAGGCATCCCGCGGCTCCGCTGGCCACGGCCCGGTCCCGCGTCACGGGCGGATCGCCGTCCAGGAGCAGCACGCGCGTCCCCACCTCGGGCCGGGCTTGCGCGAGACGCCCGCACAGCTCCACGCCGTCCAGCGTGGGCAGACCGGTATCGACCACCGCGACGTCGGGAGCGGTCCGCAGCGTCGCGCCCAGCGCGCGCTCACCGTCGTGCTCGGTCCCGACGATCGTCAGATCGTCGTGCCGGCTCAGCGCGCGGAGCAGCACCGCCTGCTGAAACTGGTCGCTGACCGCGAGAAGGACGGTGACCGGGGACACGCCTTCCAGTGATGCATCTTGCAGCGAGGTCGCACATCGGCCACCGGACCCCCGTCGTGGGGGAGGCGCCGGTGGCCGATCGGGGGAGGGAGGATTGGGCCGATCGGCCGAGGGGGTGGGCAGAAGTTGCGCGAGTTCGTGCGGAATCTCCATGTTTTCTGCATCGGCTGAAGGACTCCTCGGGTCGTCGTCGGCCGTTCGGACTGCCCGCCCCACCCGATCGGCCTATCCGCGACGCAGAGAAGTCGGGCCGATCGGCCGATGGGGTGGGGGCTCTGGAATTCCGACAGTTGTCACATGCCGCTCTCCCTCGCACCGGTCTTTCCCCGCCGGGCCCGCCGCATCCTCAGCACCGTCGCCCTTATCGCCACAGCTGCACTTGCTGTTCCGACGTTCGCCGCCGCCTGCACCAGCACGGACCTCACGCCGACGCAGCACAACGTCCGCGCGGTCCGCAGCGCGACGCTCTGCCTGGTCAACCAGCAGCGCGCCGCCAACGGCCTCCCGCGTCTGCGCGCCCAGCGTCAGCTCCAGATCGCCGCGCAGAGCTACGCCGGCGAGATGGTCCGCGGCCTCTTCTTCAGTCACGTCTCCCCGAGCGGCTCCACGCTCGACCAGCGCATCCGTCAGGGCACGCGCTACCTCGCCGGCGCCCTTCGCTACGAGATCGGCGAGAACATCGCCTGGGGCCAGGGCACGCTCGCCAAGCCCAGCGCGATCGTCGCCGCGTGGATGGCCAGCCCGCCGCACCGCGCGAACATCCTCCGTGCCAGCTTCAAGGAGATCGGCATCGGCGTCGCCCCCGGCGCGCCCGTCGCCGGCCTGGCCGGCGACCCCGCCGTGACGTACACCAACGAGTTCGGCGTCGCCCGCCGCTCCCACCGCTAGGAGGGTCAGACATGTCGATCGTCCTCTGGATCGTGCTCGGAGCTACCGCATGGACGCTGTGCGGCCTGCTCGCCGTCGGCGTCGCATGCGCCGCCCGACGCGGCGACTGCCTCTCGTCGGACGCGCTGATGGGCATGGACCCGGCCGTCGAGCTCGAGCCTCGCTTCCGCGTGGCGATCGACGTCACGCCGGTCACCCGGCCCTGGCTCGCAGCAGCCACGCAGGTTGCGGACACCCAGGTCATGAGCCGGGTCTAGCCGGAGTGGATGGCGAGCACCTCCTCCAGGGTGCTCGCTTCCCGTGCCGGCTTGTCGGGCCGGTGCTGCAGGACACGCGCGAAGCGAAGCGCGACGCCGCCCGGGTAGCGCGGACTCGTCTGCACCCCGTCGAAGGCGATCTCCACGACGAGCTCCGGGCGGACGTGCACGACGTGCCCGTCCTCTGACACCGCCAGCTGCTGCAGGCGCTCGGTCTGCCAGGCCAGCATCTTGTCGGTGAGGCCCTTGAAGGTCTTGCCGAGCATCACGAGCCCACCGTCGGGCCCACGGGCGCCGAGATGGAGGTTGCTCAGCAGCCCGCGCCGCCGGCCGTGGCCCCACTCCGCCGCGAGGACCACCAGGTCGAGGGTGTGGCGCGGCTTGACCTTCAGCCACCCGCCGCCACGGCGCCCGGCGGCGTAGGGGGCGTCCAGCGCCTTCACGACGACGCCCTCGTGCCCTGCGGCGAGCGCGGCGTCGAACGCGGCCTGCGCGGGCCCGACGGCGTCGGCGACGATCCGCGCCGCGCGCGCTCCGGCGGGCACGAGGCTCCCGAGCAGCTCGGAGCGCTCGCTGCCCGGCCGGTCCAGGAGGTCCTCGCCGTCGAGGTGCAGGAGGTCGAAGTGCTGCGGCGTCAGCGGCGTCGTCTCGCGCAGCCGCTCGACGTCCGTGCGGCTGCCGAGCCGCGATGCGGTGATCTGGAAGGGTTGCGGGCGCCCGTCGGGGCGCAACGCGATCGCCTCTCCGTCCAGCACGAACTCCGTCGCGGGCAGCGCCAGCGCCGACTCGACGAGCTCCGGGAGCCGGGCCGTGACGTCGTCCAGCGTCCGCGTGAACAGCCCGACCTCGCCGCCCGAGCGGTGGACCTGGATGCGGACCCCGTCGAGCTTGACCTCGACCGCGGCCGGCGAGATGCGGTTCAGGGCGGCCTCGAGGTCGTCGGCGGGCTGGGCGAGCATCGGGTGGATCGGCCGCCCGACGACGAGCCCGACCCGCGCGAGCCCCGGCGCGCCCTCCGACAGCGCGATGCGGGCGACGTCGCCGAGGTCGCCGTCCAGCATGTGCGCGCGGCGGACGGCGTCGACTGCCACGTCGGCGGCGGCCGCCACCGCTGTCACAACGATGCCCTCCAGGGCGCCCTGGCGCAGGTCGCCGAGCAGCAGACCGCGCAGGAAGGCCGCCTCGTCCGCCGTCGCCCTCGCGAAGAGGACGCCTAGCGCGTCGCGGCGTGCGGCCTGCGATCCGCGACCCGACGTCGCGCCGATCCGGGCGAACGCGTCGTCGACCTCCGCGACCGTCAGCGACGGGACGGCCGCCGGCTCCGGCGGATCCTTCAACGAGGACCAGCCGACCCCGATCTGGCGTTGGCGCAGCTCGCCCGACAGGAACGCGACGACCGCGGGCGCCTCACCCGGATCGGTGCCACGCAGCGCACCGGCGACGGCCTCCACCTTCGCGGTGCGCGAGCGCGTCGCGGCGACCGTCGAGGAGACGGCGGCGAGGTCGGCGAGCAGCATCCGGGCATCGTGTCGCATCGGCCTCGGAAGGAACGTGGAGCCCCACCGTCGAATCACGGCATCGCCTATGAAGCGAGCCGATGCAACCACCGTCGCGCCGGAGTCCCTGTCGTCCTACATCCAGGCGCGCTTCGACGAATTCTCCCGTTCCCAGAAGGACGTGGCGCAGTACATCGTCGATCACCTGGACGACGTCGCGTTCCAGACCGCCGAGGAGCTTGCCCGTCGCGCGAACACGTCGAGCTCGACGGTGGTGCGCTTCAGCCAGGCCCTGGGGTTCGAGGGGTACCCCGAGCTCCAGCACTCGGCGCGCGAGGAGTACCGCCGTCGTCACGCCCCCGGCCCCAAGGACGGGGCGCCGGCTGCGGCACCGTTGTTCGCGCTGGACCAGAACGAGTTCGAGACCTCGCTGGCCGCCGACCACGTCAACGTCGAGGAGACCGCGCGCAAGGTGTCGCGGCGGACGGTGGAGCAGGCGATCGACGCGATCGTCGCGGCGCCGAAGCTGCTCATCGCGGGAACCGACCAGATGGCGTTCTTCGCCTCCTACCTGCGGCACCTGCTCATGCTGCTCGACCTCCGCGCGGAGATCGTGGCGAGCCCGTCGCAGGAGGCGCTCGGCCGCCTGTCGCGCATCGACGAGGAGACCCTCGTCATCGGGCTGAGCGCGGGGCGGCCGCATCCGCTCGTCGTGCGGTCCATGAAGCTCGCCCGCCACCGGCAGGCGCAGACGATGGCGATCACGGACGCGACGCTGTCCGAGGTGGCGAAGCTTGCGCGCATCCGTCTGTACTACTCGTCCAACAGCCCGGCGTACGTCCGGTCGCACACCGCGCTGCTCGCACTGATCCAGGCGCTGGCGTACGGCGTGTACAGCCGCGACGTCGAGGGCTATCAGGACCGCATCAAAGCGTTTCGCCTGAAGTAACCGGCCCGCTACATTCAGCCTCATGCGTGACGAGGCGACATTCGCAGTGAAGGTCGGGCTCGCCCGGATGCTCGAGGGCGGCGTGATCATGGACGTGGTCGACGCCGAGCAGGCCAAGATCGCCGAGGACGCAGGCGCTGCGGCGGTCATGGCGCTCGAGCGCGTGCCGTCGGACATCCGGCGCGACGGCGGTGTCGCCCGCATGTCGGACCCGGCGATGATCAAGGGGATCCAGGCAGCGGTCACGATCCCGGTCATGGCCAAGGCGCGTATCGGGCACTTCGCCGAGGCGCAGGTGCTCGAGGCCCTCGAGGTCGACTACATCGACGAGTCGGAGGTCCTCACGCCGGCCGACGAGGCCAACCACATCGACAAGTGGGCGTACAAGGCCCCGTTCGTGTGCGGTGCGACGAACCTCGGCGAGGCGCTGCGGCGCATCGGCGAGGGCGCGGCGCTGATCCGCTCCAAGGGCGAGGCGGGCACCGGCGACATCGTCGAGGCGGTCCGCCACCTGCGCGAGATCACGGGCGAGATCAGTCGCCTGGCAACGCTCGACGAGCCCGCGCTCTTCACGGCGGCCAAGGAGCTGCAGGCGCCCTACGACCTCGTTCGCCGGACGGCCCGCGAGGGCCAGCTCCCCGTGCCCCTCTTCTGCGCAGGCGGCATCGCGACGCCCGCCGACGCCTCGCTCGTCATGCAGCTCGGGGCGCAGGCCGTGTTCGTCGGCTCCGGCATCTTCAAGTCCGAGGATCCCGCGGTGCGCGCCGCGGCGATCGTCGAGGCCACGACGCACTTCGCCGATCCGGAGCGCGTCGCACGCGCATCGGAGGGGCTCGGCATGGCGATGCAGAGCCTCGAGGCGCGCAAGCTCCAGCCCGAGCAGACGCTCGCCAGCCGCGGCTGGTGACGCCCGTCGTCGGCGTCCTCGCCCTCCAGGGTGGGTTCGCCGCGCACGGGCGCGTGCTGCGAGCGCTCGGCGCCGAGGTGCGTGAGGTCCGAGTGCCCGCGGACCTCGAGGGACTCGACGGCCTGGTCCTGCCGGGCGGGGAGTCGACGACGATGACGCTCGGCATCCAGCGCGAGGGGCTGGCGCAGCCACTCCGCGACCTGGCCGCGGCGGGCGTACCCATGTTCGGCACGTGCGCCGGGCTGATCATGCTCGATCGCGAGCACCTCGGGATCATGGACATCGTCGCGCGCCGCAACGCCTTCGGCCGGCAGATCCACTCCTTCGAGGAGGAGCTGCGGTTCCCCGGCCTCGAGGGCGAGCCGGTCCGGGCGGTCTTCATCCGCGCGCCCTGGATCGAGGAGCACGGCGACGACGTGGAGATCCTGGCGAGCGTCGACGGACATCCGGTCGCCGCCCGCCAGGCCGGTCTCACCGTCATCGCGTTCCATCCCGAGCTGGGCGCGGACACCCGGCTGCACGAGCAGTTCCTGGCCGCCGTGCGGGCGAGGGGAACTACCCCGGCGTGATGTAGGCCTCGAGGTCGGTCCAATCGACGGAGGACGGCGCCAACGAGATCCCCGCTGCCGCCATCGCCGGGGCGAGGCGTCCCTTCATGAAACGGTCCTGGGCCTCGCGCGAGTCCCACACCTCGGCGACCACGGCCTCGCCGTCGTCGCCGATCCCGCCGGCATGGCTCAGCAGGCCGTCGGGCCAGTCGCCCACGCCGGTCGACACGTCGATCCCGAGCTTCTCGTTGATCGCGTGGTAGTCCTCGACCGTGAGGCCGGGGAACTTCAGGAGCAGGAACGACGGCATGCGTCACATCCTCTGATGGTTGGAAGCCGACACTCCCACTCCCGGTGCGGCGGGGTCAAGCTCAGACGACGAGCCCGTGGCGGACGGTGTTCTCCGTCACCACGCGCGGCTCGACGAACTGCAGCAGGTAGCCCGGCCCGCCCGCCTTCGTGCCGGTGCCCGAGAGGCGGTTGCCGCCGAACGGCTGGCGGCCGACCATCGCGCCCGTGATCGCGCGGTTGACGTAGAGATTGCCAACCGGCGTGCGGCGCACGACCTCCTCCACCACGCGCGGGTTGCGCGAGAACAGGCCGCCGGTGAGCGCGAACGGGAGTGCATCGACGCGCTCGCACGCCTCCTCCACGCCGGTCACGCGCTCGACGGCGAGCAGCGGCCCGAAGATCTCGTCGCGCAGCACCTCGGAGTCGGCGGGCAGGTCGGCGACGACCCGCGCCGCGACGTACCACCCGCTGCTCTCCGGCCGCGGCGCCTCGGCCACGAGCCGGCCCTGCGCCGTGGCCAGGCGGGCGTAGCGCTCGACGCGCTCCTGCGCCTCGCGTTCGATGACGGGACCGACGTCGGTGCCCCAGGCGTCCGCCGGCCCGACCTCGAGGACGCCCGCCGCGCCGCCCAGGCGCTCCAGGAGCGCGTCGGCGATCGCCTCGTGCACGAGGACGCGTGAGGCGGCGGAGCACTTCTGGCCCGCGTAGGCGAAGGCGCTCTGGGCGATCGCGGGCACCGCGTCGTCGAGATCGGCGTCGGCGTCGACGATCACGCAGTTCTTGCCGCCCATCTCGGCCACGACGCGCGTGAGCTGCCGCGCGCCCTCAGGGACGCGCGCAGCGGTGCGCATGAGCTCCAGGCCGACGGCGCCCGAGCCCGTGAACGCGATCGTCGCGACGTCGCGGTGCGCGGCGAGCGCCGCGCCCGTCTCGCCCGCCCCCGGCAGCAGGGTGACGGCGCCGGCGGGCACGCCGCCCGCGCGCAATGCCTCGACGAGGGCGAGCGCGCATCCTGGCGCCTGCTCGGCCGGCTTGAGGACGGCGGTGTTGCCGGTCGCCAGCGCGGCGGCTGTCATCCCGAGCGGGATGGCGAGGGGGAAGTTCCACGGGGAGATGACCGCGGTGACGCCGCGCGGGGCGTAGCGCAGGGCGTTGCGCTCGCCGGGTACCTGCACGAGCGCAGGCCCCCGCTCGAGCTCGATCGCTCCACGGGCGTAGTACTCCAGGAAGTCGATGGCCTCGCAGATGTCGGCGTCGGCCTCGCCCCATGGCTTGCCGCACTCGCGGACGGCGAGCGCTGCGAGCTCGGCTCTGCGGAGGCGCAGGTGTCCGGCGGCGCGCGCCAGCGCGTGCGCGCGCTCGTCCGCGGGGGTGCGCGACCAGCCGTCCAGCGCCTCGTGCGCGGTCGCGACGGCCAGCTCGACCTCCGCCGCTGTGGCGACCGCTGCCGTCGCCACGATCCGGTCCGGCGATCCTGGGTCCGTGGAGACGAGCTCCTCACCGTTGCGGCGGTCGTCGCCGATCCACACCGGCACCCGCAGCGGCAGGCGCGCGTCCAGCTCGGCGAGGGCGTCCGTCAGCCGGCCTCGCTCCGACGCCCGGCGCAGCTCGAGCACCGGCTCGTTGCGGAAGGCGGGGAGGTCGGGCATGACAACGATGCTACGGCGGCGCCAACAGCTCCTCGATGGCCGCGCCGCCGTGCTCGGCGGCCAGGAAGCTCTCGTTCGCCGTGTTCTCCAGCAGGCGCCGCACGAGGTAGGCCATCCCGGAGACGAGGTCGCCCACCGGACAGTAGGCGCGGACGCGGAAGCCCGAGCGCGCGAGCGCCTGGCCGAGGTCGTCGCCGAGCCCCCGGAGGACCTGCAGCTCGATGTCGTCGTCGCCCGCGCCGGTGGCGCGGTTCGCAGCGATCGCGTGGGCCACCGAGCGCAGGTTGTGCGAGCCGATCGCGACGCGCACCCACGGCCGCATGTCGAGCAGACGCAGGGTCAGGCGCTCGAACGCGCGGTCGCTGTCGGCCTTCTCCTCGAACACGGGCGCGCTCCAGCCGTGCTGGCGCGCCTCGACGACCTCGTGGTCCCAGTACGCGCCCTTCACGAGGCGCACGACGAGCGGCGACGCCCGCGGCGTCGTCTGGGCCCAGGACTCGACGACGTCGAGCGTGTCGGGCGCGTCGCGCAGATAGGCCTGCAGGACGATCCCCGCGCTCGGGCCGTCGGCGAACTCGGGCTCGGAGAGCAGCTCCAAGACCAGCTCGACGACCGCCTCACGCGAGTCGTAGGACTCCATGTCGATGTGCAGGTGCGCACCGAGGCGCTTGGCGGCGCGCAGGAGCTCGCGCAGCCGCGGGCCGGCGTCGCGCTTGCCGCGCTCGGGGGCGTCGGGCCGCAGCAGGGGCGTCAGGGCGGAGACCTTGACCGAGAGGTTCGCGCGCGGGATCGCCCCGGCGGCGTCGTGCTCCAGCAGCGGCCGGTGGGTAAGCGGGCGGTAGATGGCCGTCAGGGCCTCGAGCGCCTCCGCACAGCGTGCCGCGTAGCGCTGCGCCTCGGCCGGCGTGACGGTGGCCTCGCCCAGGAGGTCGACCGACGACGCGATCCCGTCGCGCCACAGCGCGGTCAGCGTCCCCGCGGCATCGTGCGCGGACTCGCCGACGATGAAGCGGTGGGCCATGTGGCGGACGCCGGCGGCCGCGGCGCGCCCGAGCGCCTGCCGGCCGGCGCGGGTCGCGCCCATGCGCATCGCGACGTCGATCGACGGTGGGCGGTCGCCGACCTCGTCGAGGAACCCGGACAGGTGCGCGACCACGTCGTCGACGGAGCGGCACGCCGGGACGACGTCGACGAAGCGGAACAGCGCTGCCCGCAGGTCCGCGTCACCTGTGGCGAGGTCCATCGCCCTCGCGTCGAGCGCCTTCAGCGGGTGGCGCGAGGCGGACGGAAGCGCCGCATGGATGCTGCGGCCGATCTCCAGGATGTCTGCATCAGGCGGCCCCGCCATGGAGCGAGGCTAGGTCACCCGGGCGGTGTCAGGTCCGCGCCGCCGGGTTCCGGCTGCGCGGGCACACCGCCGCCGGCGCTCGCGGCGCCGTTGCCGGGAGCGACCTGCGACTGCCCGGTGGACGGGGCGGACGACGACGGAGTGGGCGTCGACTGGCGCGACGGTGCCGGCGTGGCGGCCGGGGCAGGCGTCGCGGCAGCGGGCGCCGGCGTCGCCGCGGGGGCGGGCGTCGCGACGGCGGCCTGGCGCTGCTGCGCACGCTCCAGCGCGGCGCGCCGGCGGGCGGCGGCCCGGCGCTCGCGTGTCGCCTTGCGCTCCGCTGCGGCCTTCCTCTCCGCTGCGGCGTTCTTCTTGGCGGCGGCCGCCTTCTTCTCGGCAGCGGCCTTCTCCTCGGCAGCCTGCTGCGCGTCGGCCTCGGACTGCTTGTTCTCGCCCTCGGTGGGAGCGACGGGGGCGGTGGCCTGCTGCGTCACCGGCGGTGCGTCGTTGGCGAGCGTGTCGGGGTCGCTGCTGAACACCCCGGCGAGGGCCAGGACCGCGGCGGCGAGCGCTGCGAGCCCGACGGCACCCCCGACGATGAAGCCCGCCTTGCGGTTGGGATGCTCGGGCGCCGGCGCCGGCGGCGGCGGCGAAGCTGCGGCTGCCGGGGTCGCGGGAACCGCCTCGGGCGGGGCGGCGATGACGGTGGCGGCCCCCGCTGCGCCTGCAGCCCCGACGGCCGCGGCGGCGCCGACCGCCGCTGCAGGGGCGAACGACGCGACGAGGTCGCGCTCGGCGGGCTTGGGCTCCTCCGTCGCGGGCGCAGCGCCGGCCGCCGCGATCGCGTCGTCGACCTGCTCGGGTCCCCAGCCGAGCCCGTCGCCGAGGCGGTGCAGCGTCGTCGCGATGCCGCCCACTGCGGGAGCCACGAGCAGCGCCGCGACCATCGGGCCGGCCGCGCGTGGCGGGAGCGCCGCCGCGGGATCGGTGTAGGCCGCCTCGGCGCGCCGCACGCGGTCTGCAGAGCGGCGGGCGTCGCCGGAGCGGGAGAGCAGCCGCGTGAGCCGCTCCTCGTCGTCCGGCCCGAGCGCGCCCTCCGCACGGGCCGCGAGCAGCGTCGGCACCATCGGCGCGCCGCGGTCCGCCGCGGGCGCGTGCCGGGCGGCGGCGAAGCGGACGGACCGCACGAGCTGGCCCTCCGGGTCGACGGAGCGGACGTCGTGCGCGTCGGCGACCGCCGTGCGGAAGTTGCCGAACGCCTCGGCTGCGGCGTCGACGGCCTCGCCGGGCGCCGCGACCTCCTCGCAGTACGCGAGCACCGCGGCTCCGCGCCGCTGCACCAGCGCAGCGACCGCGTCAGGGTCGCCGTCGCGCACGCCGAAGGGTGTGACCGCAGCGCTCACAGAGTGCAACGGTACCGGCGCGCGCCGCAAAATCCTCCCGCACATTCGGCTACCCGCCGGAAAGCGGTGGTGTGGCGCCCGCCACACCATGGGTCTCTGTCCGCGGAAGCCGTGCGCCCCGACACTCGTCGCATGTCCATCAAGCGCCGGATCCACCTACCGCTCCTCGCCGTCGCCGCCGTCGCCACGGGCGGCGTCCTGGCCGGTCCCGCCAGTGCGGGCTCCGTGCCGATGACCGCAGCCGTCACGTCGGCCAACTCGCCGTCCATCGTGATGTTGAACCCGCAGCCGCTGCCACCCCGCTGGTCCGATCCGCTCCTCAGGGTCGGGCTGAACCCGCAGCCCCTGCCGCCCCGCTGGATCGGCTGACCTCGCTACACGGCGTGCCAGACCGTGACGCCGGTGTCCCTGCGGGCCTCCACCCGGCCGTCGGCCACGAGCAGGTCCACGTGCCCGATGACCTCCGAGAGCGTCAGGTACGCCTGCGTCACGGCGACGTCGCCCCAGATCTCGCCGGCGATCTCGTGCGCCGTCCGCGGCTGGTCGCCGATGAGCCCGAGGATCTTGCCCTTGCGCCGGTCGTGGCCGCGGAAGCGCTCGTCGATGAGCGCCACGGGGTCGGTGATCGGGTCGCCGTGGCCGGTCAGCACGAGCGACACGTCCTCCATCGCCTGGGTCTTTCGCATCGACGCGAGGTAGATCTCCAGCGCGTGCGGGCGCTCGGCCTCCGGTCCCTCGCCGAGCGGACGCGAGATCAGCGGGTTCGACGAGATGTGACGGATGAGGTGGTCGGCCGCGATGAGGATCCCGCGTGAGCGGTCGTGGAGCACGACATCGGACGGGGAGTGCCCGGGCCGGTGGTGCACGTGCAGCTCGCGATCCCTCAGGCGCAGCACCGAGCCCTCCGCGAGCGGCTGGGTCACCTGCACCGAGCCGCCCCAGCCCCGGAACGAGGCCGAGACGCCGCGCAGCGCGAGGCGCACATCGTCGGGGATCCCGTGCTCGCGCATGATCTCCGTCGCGAAGACGTCGTCCTCCTCGACCGCCTTGCCGTGGTCGCCCAGCCACGACGCGAGCGTCCCGAGCGCCGCGACCTCGGCACCCGAGCGCTCCGCGAGGAGCCCCGCCAGGCCCGTGTGGTCGAGGTGCTGGTGCGACAGGACGATGAGCTCGAGATCCTCGATCCTGTGCCCGAAGCGGGCGAGCCCGCGCTCGAGCACGTCCAGCGACCGCGCGGAGTTCGGCCCGACGTCGATGAGCGTCAGCGGCGAGTCCTCGATGAGCCAGCAGTTCACGCGGCCGACGGCGAAGGGCGTCGGGACGGCGATACGGTGGATCCCGGCGTCGGCCGCCCGGCCGTGGAGCTCGTCTGCGTCGCTCTCGTCGGTCAAGAGCGGATCAGCCCGAGCACCTCGTCGCGCCTGCGCTCCATGTCCTCGGGCGAGACGAGCGACTCCAGCGTGAGGCGCAGCAGGGGCTCGGTGTTCGACGCGCGGACGTTGAAGTGCCAGTCGTCGTAGTCGACCGACACGCCGTCGACGTGGGTGATCGTGCCGTCGGAGTACGTCTCCTCGATGAGCGCCATCTTCGCCTCCGCGTCGCTCACCTCGGAGTTGATCTCCCCGGAGATGAAGTACGTGGAGCGGTAGGGCTCCAGCAGCTCGCTCATCTTCACGCCCTCCACGGAGAGCTTCTCGAGGATCAGCAGCGCGGGGATCGTCCCCGAGTCCGCGTTGTAGAAGTCGTGGAAGTAGTAGTGGCCGGAGACCTCGCCGCCGAAGATCGCGCCCTCGTCGCGCATGCGCGTCTTGAAGAAGGCATGGCCGACGCGGTTGATGTGCGGCATGCCGCCCGCCCGGCGCACGGTGTCGGGCACCGCGCGGGACGCGCGGGCGTCGTAGAGGATGTCCGAGCCGGGCTTGCTGGCCAGCAGGTGCTCGGCGAGCACGGCGGTCAGGAAGTCGCCGTCGACGAACTTGCCGGTGTCGTCGATGAAGAAGCAGCGGTCCGCGTCCCCGTCCCACGCGATGCCGAGGTCGGCGCCCTCCGAGAGGACCGTCTCGACGATGAAGCGCCGGTTCTCCTCGAGCATCGGGTTGGGCTGGCGGTCGGGGAAGTTCCCGTCCGGCGTCCAGTAGGTCTTCACGAGGTCGAGCGGCAGCTGGTCGAGCAGTGGCCCGACCATCGTGCCGCCCATGCCGTTGCCGGCGTCGGCGACGACCTTCATGGGCTTGACCTTCGCCGGGTCGATGAACGCCATCGCGCCCTTCTGGAACTCCGCGCTGATGTCGACGTCCTCCGAGGACCCGCCTCCGGGCGCGTCCGGCATGCCCTCCTGCACCATCCGGCGGATGTCCTGGATGCCCGAGTCCCCTGAGAGCGCGATCGCGCCCTCGCGCACGAGCTTGGCGCCCGTGTACTGGGGCGGGTTGTGCGACGCCGTGCACATGAGCCCCCCGTCGAGCCCGCGCGAGCCGACGAGGAAGTAGAGCATCTCGGTGCCGACCTGCCCGACGCCGAGCACGTGGGCACCCTCGGCCTGCATGCCGGCGCTGTAGCGCGCGGCGAGCGCCGGCGCGGTGAGCCGCATGTCACGCCCGAGGCCGAGCCGCAGCTCGGAGGCGGGCTTGCCTGAGAGGTCCGCGATCACGCGCGCGAAGCCGCGGCCGACCTGCTCGGCGACGTCCTCGTCGATCTGCTCGCCGTACAGGCCGCGGACGTCGTAGGCCTTGAAGATCTCGCTGGGAACGGGCATCGGTTGTGGAGCCTAGTGATGCGCCGGCCCCGGATCGCCTGTCACACGGGGATGTCGCGTGGATGCTGCGGGCTACCCGCCACCCGTGTTCGTACCGGGCGTCCGGGCGCGGATGGCGGGCACACCGCAGCGCCGCGCGACGCCGCGTGGGACCGTCGAGCGGGTTCCGGTGCGTCACTAGACTCAGTTGCATGGCAGGGCATTCGAAGTGGGCAGGGATCAAGCACAAGAAGGCGATCGTCGACGCACGCCGCGGCAAGCTCTTCACCAAGCTGGCGCGGGCCATCACGGTCGCGGCGAAGGAGGGCGGGGGTGACATCGAGGGCAACCCGTCGCTCGGGCTGGCCGTCCAGAAGGCCAAGGACGCCTCGATGCCCAAGGACAACATCGAGCGCGCCATCGCGAAGGGCACCGGCGCCGGCGCGGATGCCGCAGCGCTCGAGACGGTCCTCTACGAGGGCTACGGCCCGGGTGGCGTCGCGCTCCTCGTCGAGACGGTGACCGACAACCGCAACCGGACGGGCTCGGAGGTCCGCCACATGCTCAGCAAGGGCGGCGGCAGCCTCGGCGAGCCCGGCTCGGTCGCCTACCTGTTCGACAAGCGCGGCGTACTCGTGGTCGATGCCTCGGCGTACGACGAGGACGACCTCATGCCCGCCATCGAGGCCGGGGCCGAGGACGTCACCGTCGACGACGACGTCTTCGAGGTGCTCACGACCCCCTCGGATCTCACCGCCGTGCGGGCCGCGCTCGACGAGGCCGGGGTGGAGATCCAGTCCGCCGACGTCGCATGGGTGCCCAAGAGCCGGGTTCCGGTGGACGAGGACACCGCCCGAAAGCTGCTGCGGCTCATCGACGCGCTGGAGGACAACGACGACGTCGACGCGGTGAACGCGAACTTCGACGTCGACGCCGAGGTCCTCGAACGCGTGATGGCGTCGGCGTAGCGACGGCGGCAGGGGCTCCGCGTCGGACTCCCTGGACTCCCCGAACCTGGCGGCGTTGCAGCCGGCCTGTTGGCGTCTCGTGCGCCTGGTGGTTCGGGGACAGCTCCGCTCACAGGCGCGACGTTGGTAGGTAGATGCGCTGCCAGCGCATCCAGATGCCGACCTTCGAGCCGATCCGCCCGCGTATCGCCACCGCGACCCCGCCCGCTGAGGCAGGACGTCCGCCCCGGCACGCAGAATCCCCGGGGCATGCGCGTCCTCGGCATCGATCCCGGCACCGCCAACACGGGCTATGGCGTGGTCGCCTCCGCGCCCGGCCGCCTGGAGGCGCTCGCGTCCGGCGTGATCGAGACGTCGTCGCGCGCTCCGCTGGAGCGCCGGCTCGCGGACATCCACGCGCAGGTCGCCGCGCTGATCGACGAGCACGAGCCCGACGCGGTCGCGGTGGAGGACCTCTTCTTCGGCACCAACGCCCGGTCGGCGTTCGCGGTCGGCCAGGCGCGCGGCGTCGTGCTGCTCGCCGCCGGACAGCGCGCGATCCCCTGCGCCTCCTACACGCCGCAACAGGTCAAGGGTGCCGTCTGCGGCTCCGGCCGCGCGGGCAAGGAGCAGGTCGGCCGCATGGTGCAGGCGCTGCTGCGCCTCACCGACATGCCGAAGGCCGACCACACGTCCGACGCGCTCGCCGTCGCCGTCTGCCACGTCAACCGCGCGCCGCTGCAGGCGCGGCTCCAGAAGGCACTCGCCGGATGACCCACTGGCCAGCAGCGCCCGGCATCGACGCGGTCGATGCCCATGCCGACGGAGTCGGCACATGATCGCCATGGTGCGCGGCGAGGTGGTGGTTCGCCGGCCCGACCACGTCGTCGTCCTCGCCGCCGGCGTCGGCTACCGCCTCGCAGTGTCCGCCGAGACGCTGCGCCGCGTGCCGGCCGTCGGCAAGCAGGTCACGCTGCACGCGCACCTCGTCGTCCGCGAGGACGCGCTGTCCCTCTACGGCTTCGCCACCGAGGAGGAGCGCGATCTGTTCCTGCTGCTCATCGGCGTGCAGAACGTCGGCCCCAAGGTCGCCCTCGCGGTGCTGTCAGGGGCGTCGCCACGAGAGCTGGCGGGCGCGCTGGCGATGGGCGACACGGCGCGCCTGCAGGCCGCCCCCGGCGTCGGCAAGCGCACGGCCGAGCGCATCGTCGCCGAGCTGCGGCCGAAGTTCGGCGGCGATGACCCGATCACGATCACGCGCGGCGACTCCGACGACCCGCGCACGCTCGCCCGCGACGGCCTGCTCGAGCTCGGCTACACGCCCGTGGAGGCCGACCGGCTGCTCGACGGCGCCTCCGGTGATCGTCCCGAGGACCTCATCGCCCACGCGCTGAAGGCGGCCCGCCCATGACCACTCCGCGCCTGCACGTGCCCGAGGCGACCGAGGAGGACCTCGACGTCTCGCTGCGCCCTCGTCGCCTGGACGAGTTCGTGGGCCAGCACGCGGTCAAGAGCCAGCTGATGGTCTCCCTGGAGGCGGCGACGGCGCGCGGCGAGGCGCTCGACCACGTCCTGCTCGCCGGTCCGCCCGGCCTGGGCAAGACCTCGCTCGCGCAGATCATCGCCGAGGAGCTCGGCGTCGACTTCGTGCAGACCGCGGGACCCGCGCTTGAGCGCAAGGGCGACATCGCAGCCCTCCTCACGGCGCTGACGCCCAACTGCGTCTTCTTCGTCGACGAGCTGCATCGGCTGCCGCGCGCGCTGGAGGAGACCTTCTACCCCGCCATGGAGGACGGCCGCCTCCCGATCACCATCGGCCAGGGCGCGGGCGCGCAGATCGTGACGCTCGACCTCGTGCCGTTCACGCTCGTCGGCGCGACCACGCGGACCGGGTTGCTCACGACGCCGCTGCGCGACCGCTTCGGCATCCAGCACCGCCTCGACCCGTACGACCCGGCCGACCTCCAGCTCATCGTGCTGCGCTCGGCGCGCATCCTCGGCGCCGAGATCGAGACCGCCGGCGCCCGCGCGATCGCGGAGCGCGCCCGCGGCACGCCGCGCGTCGCGAACCGTCTGCTCAAGCGCGTCCGCGACTACGCGCAGGTCCGCGGCACCGGGACGATCGACGTCGCCGCCGCCGACGCTGCGCTCGAGCTGCTGGAGATCGACCACGAGGGTCTGGACCGCCACGACCGCGAGCTGCTGGAGGCGGTCTGCACGTCGTTCGCCGGGGGGCCGGTGGGCCTGTCGACGCTCGCCGCGGCCGTCGGCGAGGAGGCGGACACCATCGAGGACGTCCTGGAGCCGTACCTCCTCCAGCGAGGGTTCCTTCAGCGGACCCCGCGGGGCCGCTGCGCGACTGCGCGTGCGTACGCGCACCTGGGACTCGAGCCGCCAGCGCCAGACGGCGAGCGACTCTTCTAGCCTGTGGCCGCAGCATGGCCCATCTGTTCATCTGCCCGAACTGCGGCAACCGCAGCACAGCGACCGAGCGCACCGCCGGCTTCCGGCGTGAGGCGCGCGGCTGCTCGAAGTGCGGATTCGCCTTCCTGTTCGAGCTCCTCGACGACTACTACCCGGCGCCCAACGCCGCGTTCTTCGTCTGCGACCAGCAAGGTCGCGTGATCGGCTGCGGCCGAGGGTCCTTCGAGCTGACCGGCCTGGACGACGAGCGCGTCATCGGCCGCGCGGCGTCCGACGTGCTCGGACTTCAGTTCGCGGACGGCACCGATCACGTCAGCACCGTGCTCGAGTGGGGCGTCCGCGCGCTCTCCAAGCCGGTCCGGGTCCACGCCGAGGGGGACCTTCCCGCTCAGGCGACCGCAGATCTCTTCCCCGCCTACGACGACGACGGGGGTCTGCTGCTCATACTGACCCCATCGTCGAAGTAACCTCCGAACGCCGACTGTCCCGTCGCGTGCCATGAGCGATCGCCGCCGCAACATCTTCGTCCTGCTCGTCGTCGCCGGCCTGGTCATCGCTTCGCTCTTCGTGATCTTCACGAAGCCGACGCGACTCGGGCTGGACCTGCGTGGCGGCGTGGAGCTCGTCTACCAGGCGCAGCCGACGCCGCAGCAGCCCGTGGTCAACCAGGACGCGCTGGACCGCGCGATCGACGTCATGCGCGAGCGCGTCGACCGCCTCGGCGTCGCCGAGCCGGAGATCCAGCGCAGCGGCGCCAACCAGATCTCGGTCGCCCTGCCGGACGTCCAGAACGCGGAACGCGCCGTCCAGCAGGTCGGACAGGTGGCCCAGCTCTTCTTCTACGACTGGGAGGCGAACGTCCTCGGGCCGGGCTGCAAGCCCGCGCCGTCGAGCTCGGAGGTCACCGGCGGCGCGGCGGCGGGCACCGCCGGAGCCATCTCGCAGTACGACGCCGTCAAGCGCGCGGCGGAGTGCCCCGCGAGCACGAGCGGCAACCACACGACGGACCGCAACACGTACTACCTGGTCAACAACAAGACCGAGAAGGTGGTCGCAGGTCCAGAGGACACCGAGGCCGACCTCTTCGCCGATCGGACCCAGAAGGAGCCGGGTCCGAACGAGGAGGTCGTGACGGTCAAGCCCGGCACGATCGTCGTCCAGGCCCAGCAGGCCGGTAGCAACTCGCTCACCGGCGGCAAGGGCACCGATCAGTACTACGTGCTGCGCGACGACGTCGCGCTCAAGGGCACGGACATCAAGAACCCGGAGCAGAACTTCGACAGCGGCGCCGGCGGCACCGGCCAGCCGATCGTCACGTTCGACTTCACGGGCAAGGGCCGCCAGACCTGGCAGGACGTCACACGCAAGATCGCCCAGCGCGGTCAGGAGGCGCTGAACCCGGCGCTCGGCGTCACTGCCGATCAAGCGCGCCAGCACTTCGCGATCGTCCTCGACAACCGCCTCATCTCGGTCCCGTACATCGACTTCCAGCAGAACCCGGACGGCATCGACGCGCGCAACGGATCCCAGATCGAGGGCGGCTTCACCATCCAGTCCGCCCAGGAGCTGGCGAACCTCCTGAAGACCGGTGCGCTCCCCGTCCGCCTCGAGCTGATCTCGCAGTCGCAGGTGTCCGCGTCGCTGGGCGCGCAGGCGCTGAACCAGAGCCTCGTGGCCGGCGCCGTCGGCCTCATCGTCGTCGCGCTCTTCCTGCTGGTCTTCTACCGCGTGCTCGGCGTCATCGCCGTCGCCGCGCTCATCGTCTACGCGCTGTTCCTGTTCGCGCTCATCAAGCTCATCCCGGTCACGCTGACGCTGCCCGGCATCGCGGGGCTGATCCTCACGATCGGCGTCGCGGCGGACGCGAACATCGTCATATTCGAACGCGTCAAGGAAGAGGTGCGCGCGGGGAGATCCATCTCCGCGGCCATCGCCACCGGCTACCGCAAGGGCCTCACGGCGATCATCGACGCGAACGTCGTGACCATCATGGTCGCGTTCATCCTGTTCGTGCTCGCGACCGCCGGCGTGCGCGGGTTCGCGCTCACCCTCGGCATCGGCACCCTCGTCTCGTTCTTCACGGCGGTGCTGTTCACCCAGGCGATCCTGGGAACGATGGGGCGCTCGCGGCTGCTCGCCTCGCCGAGCGCGCTCGGAGCGGGCAACAAGAAGCGCGAGTGGACCTTCGACTTCATGGGCGCGTCGAAGTGGTTCTTCACCATGTCCGGCGTGATCCTGGCCATCGGCGCGCTCGCACTCGGCGCGAAGGGCCTGAACTTCGGCATCGACTTCGAGTCGGGCACGCGGATCACCGTGGCGCTGCAGAAGGACGCGACCGAGAACCAGGTCCGCGACGTCCTGACCAGCAGCGGCGCTCCCGATGCGCAGGTCCAGAAGGTCTCCGACCCGAAGCTCGGCGAGCACGTCTTCCAGATCTCGACCGAGGAGCTCGGCCCGACCGAGGTGCAGAAGGTGAAGACGTCGCTCGACAGCGCCTACGGCGTCGGCAACAACTTCTCCAGCGACTCGATCGGTCCGACGTTCGGCCAGAGCGTGGCCAACAGCGCGGTGATCGCGATCATCGCGTCGCTCGTGGTGATCAGTGCGTACATCGCCTTGAGATTCGAGTGGAAGTACGCGGTCCCGGTGCTCATAGCGCTGTCGCACGACCTGCTCATCACGGCCGGGGTGTACGCCCTGCTCGGCGAGGAGGTGACGACCGCGACCGTGGCGGCCCTGCTCACCATCTTGGGCTTCTCCTTGTACGACACGATCATCGTGTTCGACCGAATCCGGGAGAACGTCCCGCGCATGCCGCGTGCCGCGTTCTCGCAGATCGTCAACCGCTCGATGAGCGAGGTGCTGACGCGATCGCTTGCGACGTCGTTCTGCACGCTGCTGCCGATCCTCGGCCTGTTCGTCTTCGGCGGCGACACGCTGCGGCAGTTCGCGATCGCGCTCATCATCGGCACGGCCTCGGGCACGTACTCGTCGGTCTTCATCGCCGGGCCGGTGCTCACGCACTGGAAGGAGCGCGAGCCCGTCTGGCGCCGCCGCCGCCAGGCCGTGCTCAACCAGCTCGGCGAGGTCCCGGCGTACGCGACCGAGCTCGGTGGCGCGCCCGTCGACGTCGCGCCGAAGGAGAAGCGCCGCAAGCGGGGCAGGCTGACGGCGCCGGACGATCCCGAGCGTGCCGTGTCCCCGTCGGAGTTCGACGAGATGGTGCGCGACATCAGCCACGAGACCGAGACGTCGCGCGAGACCACGCGCGAGAACCAGCGCCGCCGCCGTGGGACGGCCGTCGAGGAGCCGCCGAAGGCGTCGCCCGACGCGAAGGCCGGCGCCGACGACACGGCAGACGCGCTGCCGGAGGACGTCGTGATGCCCGACGAGGAGCGCAAGAGCCAGCCTCGCCGCCCCCGCAATCGCCGTCACGGGAGAAACCGCTAGATGGCCGTCCTCGCCTGGGTCATGATGGGACTCGCGATCTGGCACTTCGCGATCTGGCTGCCCGACCGGTTCGTGGGCGGGATCGTCGGCGCGTTCCTCGCGGCGATCGTCGGCTCGGTCATCCTCGGGTTCGCGCTGGCCGGGTTCACGATGCCGAGCCGCGACGAGGTCGACGTGCTGACCGTGCTCGAGGGCATCCCCGGCGCCGTCATCGGCATGGCGATCCTGTGGTTCGTCGGCGCCGCGCGCGAGCCCGACGCCGTTCCGTCCTGACGCGTCCGTAGCTTCAGGCGGGCCTTGCTGCCCGCACCTCGCCTGGAGATCGCGCCCTGCGACGTCGACGCGGCCCTGCGCCTGGAGCGCGAGCTCGCCGTGTCGGGCGTCCTCGCCCAGGTGCTCGTCCGCCGCGGCTTCGCCGACCCCGGCGCCGCGCGCGCCTGGCTCGCCGCCGAGGACCGGCACCCGCTCGCTGCATTCGAAGGTCTGGCGGACGCCGCCGCGCTCGTTCGCCGCCACGTCGCCGCGGGCGCGCGGATCGTCGTGCACGGCGACTACGACGTCGACGGGATGGCGTCGACCTCGATCCTCGTCCGCGCGCTGCGCGAGCTGGGGGCGGACGTCGGCTGGTTCCTTCCCAGCCGCACGGAGGACGGCTACGGCCTGTCGGCGGCGACCGTCGAGCGGCTCGCGGCCCGGGGCACGCGGTTGCTCATCACCGTCGACTGCGGGATCACGGCCGTCGACGAGGTCGCCGCCGCGCGCGCGGCGGGAATGGACGTCGTCGTCACCGACCACCACAGCCCAAGGGCCGACGGCCGCCTGCCCGACGCGCCGCTCGTCCATCCCGCGGTCGCCGGCTACCCCTGCCCCGAGCTCTGCGGGGCGGGCGTCGCGCACATGCTGGCGCGCGCATTGCGCGACGACGACGCCGAGCGCCCAGAGGATCTTGAGCTCGTCGCCCTCGCGACGGTCGCCGACTGCGTTCCGCTGCGCGGGGAGAACCGGCGGCTGGTGCGCGCAGGCCTGCGCGCGATGGGCACCACGCGCAGCGAGGGCCTGCGTGCGCTCATGAAGGTGGGGAAGGCGGATCCGGCGCGCATCGACGCGCGGGCGATCGGCTTCCGCATGGCTCCGCGGCTCAACGCGGCTGGGCGGCTCTACCGCGCCGACGCCGGCGTCGAGCTGCTGCTCACCGAGGACGCCGATCGCGCCCGCGCGATCGCCGAGGAGCTCGATCGCGCGAACGCCGAGCGGCGGCACGTCGAGACCCGGATCCTCTTCGAGGCCGAGGCGATGGTCGCCGAGGCGGGCGAACGGCACGCCTACGTGCTCGCGGGGGAAGGGTGGCACCCCGGCGTGATCGGGATCGTGGCCTCGCGCATCGCCGAGCGTCACCACCGGCCGTGCGTGCTCGTCGCGCTGGACGGCGACGCGGGGACGGGGTCGGGCCGCTCGATCCCGGCGTTCGACCTGCTCGGCGGGCTGGAGGCGTGTGCGGAGCACCTCGCGCGCCACGGCGGCCATCGCGCCGCGGCGGGCTGCCAGGTGCGCAGGGAGGACGTCGATGCGTTCCGCGCCGCGTTCGACGCCCACGCGGCGGCGGTGCTGCGGCCCGAGGACCTCGTCCCGGCGCAGCGCGTCGACGCCGTGGTCGCCGGTGACGAGCTGGGCATGACGCTGGCCGAGGAGCTCGAGGCGCTCGCGCCGTTCGGCGCCGCCAACCCGGACGTCGCGCTGCTCGTGCCCGCCGCGCGGCTCTGCGATCCGCGGCCGATGGGGGAGGGGCGCCACGTCCGCTTCACCGTCCTCTCAGGCGGGCGACGTGCGCAGGCGGTTGCGTTCGGCGTCGCGAAGGTCGACTGCGACGAGCCGGTCGACGCCGTGTTCGCCCAGGAGGTCAACGAGTGGGGCGGCGCCGTCTCCCCGCGGCTGGTGCTGCGCCACGCCCTGCCGTGCGCACCCGCGGGGATCGAGGTCGTGGGCGAGCCGGACGACTTCACCGGTGCCGCGCTCGCGGTGCTCGACCAGCCGCTGCCGCCTCGCGCAGTGCGGCGCGGGGGGGATGCGATGGGCCCGCTTGCGCTCGGCGACCGCGTGCGCGACCGCCGCGGGGGCGGGATCGCCGGCATCGTCGCCGGGCTCGTCCACACGGGCGAGCCGGTGGTGCTCGTCGTCGCCGACGCGGCGGTCCGGGCCCGCCAGCTGGCGGCGATCGTCGGCGGGCTGCGGCTGTGCTCGCACGCCGCGCTGCGGGCCGATCCGGGCCTCGCCGACGGCGCGCACGTCGTCGTCGTCGACCCGCCGCGCACCGCGGCGGAGGCCGTCGACCTGCTGGCGGGCCGCACTGGCCGGACGGTCCATCTGGCCTGGGGGCAGGACGAACTAGAATGGACCTTGCAACTTCACGAGCGTGAGCACGGGCTCCGTGCGACGCTCTCGGAGATCTACCGGGCCCTGAGGGGCTTGGGGAGCGCCGAGGGCGAGGTGCTCGAGGCGGCGCTCCGCGGGGACCCGCGGGCGCCCCGGTCCGCAGGGACGGCCGGGAGCGCGCTGCGGATCCTGGCGGAGCTCGGTCTCGTGGACCTCGACCGTGAGTCGCGTCGGATCGCGGTGCCGGCCGCACAGCGCAGTTCGCTGGACGAGTCGGCGTGGTACCGGTCCGAGCAGGTCATACTTGACGAGGGACGGCGATGGCTGACACGGTCGACAGCACAGGTGGCCTGAGGGGGACGATCCCCACCCATCCGGCACGCGAAGGCGAGGCCGGCTCCCGCCAGCCCGTCGACCGCGTCGAGCACCCCGAGGCGCATCCGCAGGTCCGCAGCCAGGACCTCACCGCCGTCGAGCAGCGCCTCCTGTCCGATCTGTTCGCGATCGTCGAGGAGCACGCCGACGAGGCGGCCATCCCGATCGAGCGCGACCGCGTCGAGGAGGCGTTCGTGTTCGCGTGCGAGCACCACGCCGACCAACGCCGCAAGTCGGGCGAGGACTTCATCGTGCACCCGGTCGGCGTCGCGAAGATCTGCGCGGGCCTGCGACTCGACACCGAGACGCTGTGCGCGGCGCTCCTGCACGACACCGTCGAGGACACGACGGCGTCGCTGGAGGAGGTGCGCGAGCAGTTCGGCGAGGAGATCGCGACGCTCGTCGACGGCGTCACCAAGCTCACCGGGATCACGTTCCAGTCGCGCGACGAGGCGCAGGCCGAGAACTACCGCAAGATGATGGTCGCGATGGCCTCCGACGTTCGGGTCATCCTCATCAAGCTGGCCGATCGCCTGCACAACATGCGCACGATCGGCGCGATGCCCAAGCAGAAGCAGATCGACAAGGCGAAGGAGACCCTGGAGATCTACGCGCCGATCGCGCACCGCCTCGGCATCCACGCGATCAAGTGGGAGCTCGAGGACCTCGCGTTCGCCGCGCTGCACCCGCGCAAGTACCAGGACATCAAGGGCCTCGTCAACCAGCAGCGCGAGGAGCGCGAGGACTACGTGCGCCACGCGGGCGAGGAGCTGCTCGGCGAGCTGGACGCGCTGGGCATCCGCGCGGAGATCGCCGGGCGCGCCAAGCACTTCTACTCCATCTACGCGAAGATGACCAAGAAGGGCCGCGAGTTCAACGAGATCTACGACCTCACGGCCATGCGGGTCATCGTCGACTCCGTGAAGGACTGCTACGGGGCCGTGGGCGTCATCCACTCGCTGTGGAAGCCGCTCCCCGGGCGCTTCAAGGACTTCGTCGCGATGCCGAAGTTCAACATGTACCAGTCGTTGCACACGACGGTCATCGGGCCCGAGGGGCTCCCGCTGGAGATCCAGATCCGCACGCGCGAGATGCACGACCGCGCGGAGTTCGGCGTGGCCGCGCACTGGTCGTACAAGACCGGCGGCGGCATCCCGGAGGGCGAGGCGAAGCTCAAGTGGCTGCGCTCGATGCTCGACTGGCAGCAGGACGCTCAGGATCCCCAGGAGTTCATGGAGGCCCTGAAGGTCGATCTGTTCGAGGACGAGGTCTTCGTCTTCACGCCCAAGGGCGAGGTCAAGTCGCTCGCCGCGGGCGCGACCCCGCTGGACTTCGCCTACGAGGTCCACACGGAGATCGGCCACCGCTGCGTCGGCGCGAAGGTCAACGGCAAGATGGTGCCGCTGCACTACGAGCTGAAGTCCGGCGACATCGTCGAGGTGCTCACGAGCAAGCGTGAGCGCGGCCCGTCGCGCGACTGGCTGGCCGTCGTGCGGACCACCCGCGCGCGCAACAAGATCAAGCAGTGGTTCAAGGCTGAGTCGCGCGAGGACACCGAGCACGCCGGCCGCGAGCTCCTGCAGGAGCACCTGCGCAAGGCCGGCCTGCCGGCACAGAAGATCGTGTCCTCGTCGCTGCTCGCGGACGTCATCCGCGAGATGGGCTATCGCAAGGCCGAGGAGTTCTACATCGCGCTGGGCGGGGCGAAGGTCTCGCCCAAGGTCGTCATCAACAAGGTGATGCAGCGCCTGAAGCAGGGCGAGGCGGCCGAGGACGAGACGGCGCCCGAGCAGCTGCTGACCGGCCGTCGCCAGCGGCGTCGCCCGACGAACGCGTCGTCGGAGTACGGCATCCGCGTCGAGGGCGTCGACGACGTCATGCTGCGCCTCGCCAAGTGCTGCCGCCCGGTGCCCGGCGACGAGATCGTCGGCTACATCTCACTGGGCCGAGGCATCACGATCCACCGCGAGGACTGCGCGAACGCGGTGAACCTGGCCAAGGATCCCGAGCGGTTCGTCCCCGTGAGTTGGGAGGGCGACCACGAGGCGGCGTTCAAGGTCGAGCTGCAGGTCAACGGCTACGACCGTCATCGCCTGCTCGAGGATCTCTCGCGGACGTTCGCCGAGGCCGGCATCAACATCGTCGAGGCGCGCTGCCTGGTCGAGCACCCCATGGTGCAGAACCGCTTCGTCGTGGAGGTCGTCGACACCGCGACGTTGAAGGCGACGGTCTCCCGCCTGCGCAGCATCGACTCCGTGTTCGACGCCTACAGGGTCACGCCCGGCGCCTGAGCGCGCAGCCGCGCCTCGGACTTCTCCGCGGCGAGCTGCAGCTCGCGCATCCGCGTCTCGTTGGTGGGCTTGCCGGTCAGCGCGCGGGAGCGGTAGAGGGCGTACCGGTCGCGGTGATAGCGCGCCTCGACGCGCAGCTGATCCGGGGTGGGCCCGCCTGGAAGGCTCACAGGCCGCGTCGGCGCGCGTCGTCGCTCAGCGCGCGGACCAGGTTGGGCGGATCGAGCTGCTGACGCAGCGCCTCGAGCTCGGCGTCCTGGCGGCGGACGTCGCGGTAGACGGAGTCCTGCAGCGCCTCCAGCGTCCGCTCGAGGTAGTCCAGCCGGTCGCGCAGCGCGCGCGTCTGGTCTCGTCGGACGCGTCGTCCCATCGCTCTTCGCATGTCGCGGGCCATATGGCCTCCTGACGACCTGTCGCGGTCCGACGTCAGGAAGGCCGAGGCCTGGCGCCAACGTGTCCGTACTCAGCGTACTCCCCGGGTAGGCATCACCCCGCGCCGCCCGGGTTGGTGACGCGACCGGTGTAGGCGGGGCCGAACGCGCCGGCGCGCTCCTCGAAGTCCTCCCACTCCTCCATGCGTTCCTGCGGCCGGTACATGGCGAACGACCGGACCTCGTGGACGTAGTGGTCGACGAGCTCCTGCGGGCGGTACTGCTCGGGCTCGAAGCGGTTGAAGTGCACGACCTGCTCGAGCGGACGGCGCCACTTGCTCGACGGGTAGCGCGAGGGGAAGCCGATCGGGATCGTCCCGTACGGCCGGGCCGTCTCTGGGAAGCCGAGGACCTCGCGCAGCTCCTGCGCGGTCTGGTCCTCGCCGCCGCCCGAGAGCCACGCGGACGTGAGGCCGCACGCGATGGTCGCCAGCTGGATGTTCTGGATCGCGGCGCCCAGCGAGCAGTAGAAGATGTTCTCGTTGTTGCGCGTGTACTCGTCGCTGGAGTCGCCGACGCCCTGCGGGAAGCACGCCTTCCAGCGCTCATCGCCCAGTACGAGGACGATCGCGACCGTGTTGGCCAGGAAGCTCTTGTTCACGGCCGGGAAGCGCTCGACCTGGGCCCGCAGCCGCGCGCCCTGGCGCAGGAACACGTCGCGGACCTGCTCGCGCACCTCGGGGTCGTCGACGCAGATGAAGTCCCAGTGCTGCGCGTTGGCGCCGCTCGGCGCCCAGCGGCCGGCCTCCAGGATCCGCAGCAGGGTCTCGCGCGGGACGTCGCGGCCGGGCTCGAACTTGCGGACGCTACGCCTGGCCTTGACGACCTCGAGCAGCTTGGGATACGCGTCGTCGGCGATCGCCGGAGCGTCGGTGGTGATGCCTGCCATGTTCGCTCTCCTCGTCAGTCGACGATCGACATCGTGGGCAGTACGCCCAGCTGCTGCAGGAGCCCGTGGCTGTCGGGCTGCGACCACATCTCGGTGATCGTCCCGTCGTCCAGCCGGAACATCGAGATCCCGGATTGGGTGATCTCGCGGCCGGTGGGCCCCTCGCCGAGATAGGTGTTCTCGTGTCTGCCGCGCGCGGTCCAGCGCACGGCGACGCGCTCATCGGCGGCGAGGACGTCCTCCAGCTCGTAGCGCCAGTCGGCGAACGCGTCGTTGTCGAGCTCCACGACCAGACCGAGGCCCTCGCGCCCGCGCGGGACGCCGGGCTGCGCGAACGTGACGCCGGGCGCCACCAGGCGGTCGATGACCGCGGTGTCGCCCCCTGACAATCCGAGCTCGAAGAGCTCTCGGACGACGGCTGCGTTGTCGGACACGGCGTTCTCCCCTCGCCTCGACTCGTTATGACCATAACGAGTCGCGCAAGTCAGCCCGCCGTGAGCCTCCCCAGGAGCGCCATGAGCTCGGCCCGCTCGGCGGGCTCCAGTGCCGACAGCGTGTGCGTGTTCGCCTGGTCGGCAGCGGGTCGCGCCGCGGCCAGGAGCTCGACGCCCGCGGGTGTGATCGAGACGCGGATCGCCCGGCGGTCGTCGGGGTCGGGCTCGCGCGTGACGATCCCCCGCTCGGCGAGCCGCTGGACCAGGGCACCGATGTTCGCCGGCTCCATGAAGATCGATCGCGCGAGGCTGTTCTGCGTCCACGAGCCGGTCTCGTGGAGGCGGACCAGCACCGAGAACTCCAGCGGGCTGAGGTCGAAGGGGGCGATCCGCGCGGTGAGGTTCGCCACGGCGTGCTGGTAGGCGCGTCGCAGTGCGACGCCGACATGGTCGTCGAGCGACTGGCCGTCGGCCATCGCGTCAGGCGATGACGGAGAGGCCGCCCGGCGTGATGCCGTAGTCGGCCTCGGTGACGTCCCCGATCCAGTCGCCGTCGACCTCGAGCGGCACGGGCCGCCCGTCGCGGCTGACGACGCGGACGTCCGCCTGGTCGGTGAAGCCGGTCACTCGCCGATGGCCCGTGAGCGACGGGCCGAAGAACAGGCGGGCGATGAACGCCGGCATGTCCAGCGGCGACGCGCGGTGCAGGACCGCGCCGGCGAGGGTGCCGCTGTCGAGCCGGCTGCGGTCGGCGACGTGGAGCGGGCGATCGTTGAAGTACGTGAACGGGCTCCCGTTCTGCACGACGGCGCTGACTCCCTGGAGCACCCGGCCGCCGGCGTGCAGCTCGAGCTGCGGCGGGTTGGAGAGGTACTCCGCGCCGAACGTGCGGATCGCGCTGTAGCCGAAGTACCACTGGCGCAGCGCCGACTTGCGGGCGGGCTGCTCGTCGACGCGCTTGACGACAGCTGCGTCGAGCCCGAGACCGCTGGAGAACGTGAAGTGGCGCCCGTTGACCCGTGCGAGATCGACGCGGAACGGCCGCCAGGCATCCGCGAGCTTCAGCAGGTGGGCCGTGGCGCCGACGATGTCGCCGGGGATGCCGAGCATCTTGCAGAGGACGTTCGTCGCGCCGCCGGGCAGGCACGTGAGCGGGGTCTGGGAGCCCGCGAGCCCGTTGGCAGCCTCGTTGACGGTCCCGTCGCCGCCGAGCGAGACGACGACGTCGTAGCCCTCGTCGGCCGCCTCACGGGACAGCTCCGTGGCATGGCCCTTCATCTGCGTGTCGACGGCGTCGACCTCATAGCGCGCCTGCAACGCGTAGAGGACGAGCGTGCGGATGTGCGGCGTCATGGACGTCGCGTACGGGTTGATGATGAGCAGCATCCGCCTGCGCTCGGTCGCCTGGGGCGAATCGGCGAGCTCGGCGAGGCGGTCGAGATCTGGGGGTGATGCGGGCACCGAGGCAGGTCTACACCGTCTGGGAGGCGCTGTTACGGGGGATTCCCACACCATGCGCCGCGTCTGGAGTTGACGCCCTCCGGCGTGCATGCGACAGTGGTTGGACCAATTTCCGATGGTTGGACCACCTATGGAGACACCTCTGCTGGACCGCCACCGCGCCGCCGGCGCGCGGCTCATCCCGTTCGCCGGCTACGACATGCCGGTGCAGTACGAGGGCATTCGCGCGGAGCACCTTGCGGTCCGAACGCGGGCCGGCGTCTTCGACGTGTCGCACATGGGGGAGGTCGAGACACGCGGGCCGCAGGCCCTCGAGCTCCTGCAGCGCGTGCTGTCCAACGACGTCTCGGCCATCGCCGTCGGTGGTGCGCAGTACAGCGTGATGTGCCGCGAGGACGGCGGCGTCCTCGACGACCTCTTCACCTACCGCCTCGGCGAGGACCGCTACCTCACCGTGACCAACGCGGCCAACCACAAGCGCGACCTCGCGTGGATCGCCGGGCACGCGGCGGGCATGGACCTCGAGGTGCTGGACCTTCGCGACGAGCTGGCGATGCTCGCCGTGCAGGGACCGGATGCGCGGGGGATCGTCGCCGGACTGGTCGACGGCGAGTTGCCCGCGCGGTTCCGCACGGCGCACCTGACGGTCGCGGGCGCCGATGCGCTCGTGTGCGGCACCGGCTACACCGGCGAGGACGGCGTGGAGCTGCTCGTGGCCGCCGCGGACGCCGAGCGCGTCTGGGACGCGGTCGTGGCCGCAGGCGTCACGCCGGCCGGGCTCGGCGCGCGCGACACCCTGCGCCTGGAGGCCTGCTTCCACCTCTACGGCAACGACCTCATGGAGGAGCGCGGGCCGATCGAGGCGGGGCTGAGCTGGTGTTGCAAGGAGTCGACGGGCTTCATCGGCGCCGACGCCGTCGCCGCTGTGCGCGCCGCCGGGCCGGCCGAGCGGCTCGTCCCGTTCGTCATCCGCGACGGCGGGATCGCCCGGCAGGGCAACGCGGTCGCCGGTGGTGGTGTCGTGACCAGCGGGACGCAGTCGCCGTGCCTCGGGGTCGGCATCGGGATGGCCTACGTGCCGGCCGATCGCTCCGGCGCGGGTGAGAAGCTGGAGATCGACGTGCGGGGCAGGGCCAGGGAGGGCACCATCGTGACCAAGCCGATCTATCCCGCCGAGGGCTGATGTCTACCTACACCGCCGTGACCGACGCCGACCGTGAGGCGATGCTGTCCGCGATCGGCGTGCAGGACGTCGAGGACCTCTTCGACGGCATCCCCGCCGACCTGCGCCTCGGCCGCCCGCTGGATCTCCCTCCCGGCGCTCCGGAGCAGGACGTCTACGCCCACCTGCGCGATCTGGCCGCGCGCAACGTCTCCGCCGAGGACGAGCTCTGCTTCCTGGGCGGCGGGATGTACGACCACTACGTCCCGGCGATCGTCGACATGCTCATGTCGCGGTCGGAGTTCCTCACGCCGTACACGCCCTACCAGCCCGAGGTCTCCCAGGGCGGGCTGCAGGTCATGTTCGAATACCAGACGGCCATCTCCGAGCTCACGGCGCTGCCGGTGGCCAACGCCTCCGTCTACGACGGCCCCAGCGCGGTCGCCTCAGCCGGCTACCTGGCGCGGCTGGCCAACGGGCGGACCACGTTCGTCGCGTCCGCCGGCCTGCATCCACACGCGCTGGAGACGCTGCGCACGTACGCGCACGGCTTCGGTGCGCAGCTCGAGGTGGTGCCGCTGCGCGACGGGTGCACGGACCCCGACGCATGGGCCGCCGCGATGGGCGACGACACGTGCGCGGCGTTCTTCCAGAACCCGAACTTCCTCGGCGCCGTCGAGGACGCCGAGTCCCTTGCCACGGCGGTGCCGGACCCTGCGGTCGTCGTCGGCTCCTACGACCCGATCGCGCTCGGCATCCTGCGCCCGCCCGGGGAGTGTGGCGTCGACGTCTGCGTCGGCGAGGGTCAGCCGTTGGGCAACCGCCTCGACTTCGGCGGCCCGTCGTTCGGCTTCTTCGCGGCGACCGAGGCCTACCTGCGGCGGATGCCGGGCCGGATCGCGGGGGAGACGGTCGACGCCGAAGGGCGCCGCGGCTTCGTCCTGACGCTCCAGACCCGCGAGCAGCACATCCGGCGCGAGAAGGCGACGTCGAACATCTGCACCGCGCAGGCGCTGAACGCGCTCGGTGGCGTCGTCTACCTCACCTGGCTGGGCCGCGAGGGGCTCGTCGAGCTCGGTGAGCTGCTGCTGCAGCGCACGCACTACGCACGCGAGGCGTTGTGCGCGATCGAGGGCGTCGAGGCACTGCACCGCCGGCCGGTGATCCGCGAGTTCGCCGTGACGCTCCCCACGCCGGTCGAGGACGTGGTCGAGCACTGCGCCGCACAGGGGGTGAACCCCGGGCTCGCGCTGACCGAGCACAACGCGCTGCTCGTCGCCATCACGGAGCTGCGCTCGAGGGCCGACATCGATCGCCTCGTCGGGGTCATCGGAGAGGCGGTGGCGGCATGACGACGCTCGTCGCCGAACGGCTGCAGACCGTCTTCGAGAAGGGCGCGCCGGGCCGGCGTGCGTTCGTGGCGCCGGAGATCGACGTCCCGCGCGCAGATCCGCAGGCGCTGCTGCCGGCGGCGCTGCGCCGGTCGGAGCCCGCGGCGCTCCCGGAGCTGTCCGAGCCGGAGATCGTCCGCCACTACGTGAACCTGTCCAAGCGCAACTTCGATCTGGACTCCGGCTTCTATCCGCTCGGCTCCTGCACGATGAAGCACAACCCGCGCCTGCACGAGCGCGTCGCGGCGCTGCCCGGCCACGCCCGGCTGCATCCGCTGCAGCACCCGCGCCGGGCGCAGGGGGCACTCGAGCTGATGTGGAACCTCGAGCGCGCGCTGTCGGAGGTGAGCGGGCTGCCGCACGTGTCGCTGCAGCCGTCGGCCGGGTCGCACGGCGAGCTGGCCGGCGTGCTGCTCTCGCGCGCCTACCACGAGGCGCGTGGCGAGACGCGCACGAAGGTCCTGACGCCCGACACCGCGCACGGCACGAACCCGGCGACGGTGACGATGGCGGGCATGCAGGTCGTGAAGGTCGGCACCGCGCCCGACGGCGGCGTCGACCTCGACGACCTGCGGGCGAAGGCCGACGACTCGGTGGCCTGCCTCATGCTCACGAACCCGAACACACTGGGGATCTTCGACGGCAACATCGCCGAGATCGCCCGCATCGTCCACGACGTGGGAGCGACGCTCTACTACGACGGCGCGAACCTCAACGCGATCATGGGCGTCACCCGTCCGGGCGACATGGGCTTCGACATCGTGCACTTCAACCTGCACAAGTCCTTCACCCAGCCGCACGGAGGAGGGGGGCCGGGGTCCGGGCCGATCGCGGTGTCGGACCGCATGGAGCCCTACCTGATGGATCCGCGCATCGTGCGCGCCGAGGACGGCAGCTTCGACCTTCGCGCGGACTCGCCGCACTCGATCGGACGCCTGCGCGGCTTCCAGGGCAACTACGGGTGCTTCGTGCGCTGCTACGCCTACATCCGCTCCCTCGGGGCGGAGGGGCTGCACGACGCGAGCGTCACCGCCGTGCTGAACGCGAACTACCTGCTGGCGCGGCTCGGCGACCTCGCGCCGCTGCTGCCGCTCGCGCACGGCGAGCGGTGCATGCACGAGTTCGTCCTGTCCGGCGCGCCGATGAAGCGCGAGCTCGGGATCCGCACGCTCGACCTCGCCAAGCGGCTGCTCGACCACGGCTTCCACCCGCCGACCGTGTACTTCCCGCTGCTCGTCGACGAGGCACTGCTCATCGAGCCGACGGAGACCGAGACGCGCGAGACCCTCGACGCGTTCGCCGAGGCGATCGCGGCGATCCTCGCGGAGGCGGCGGAGGACCCGGAGATCGCGCGGACCGCGCCGCACACGACGCCGGTGCGGCGCCTGGACGAGGCCGCCGCAGCGAAGCGGCCGATCATTCGTCAGTCGCTGTAGCTTCCCGCCACATATGTCGCTGCGCGTGTTCGTCGGACCGAAGGTGAACGACGGGGTGCTGGACGCGGTCCGCGCGGGCGGTGCCGAGCCCGTCTCCGATGCCTCGCGGGCCGAGGCGATCGTGTGGCTCGATCACGACCCGTCCGAGCTGCAGCCGCTGCTCACCGACGGCGTCGGCTGGGTGCAGCTGCCCTGGGCCGGCGTCGAGCGATGGATGTCCGAGGGCGTCATCGACGACAAGCGCGTGTGGACGTGCGCGTCGGAGGCCTACGGCGACGCGGTCGCCGAGCACGTGGTCGCGCTCATGCTCGCCGGCCGCCGCCGGCTGCACGCCGCCGCGCGCGCGACGTCATGGGACACGTCCAACGGCGGTCAGCCGCTCTTCGGCGCGACTGTGGTGGTGGTCGGAACCGGGTCGATCGGCAGAGGTGTCGCGCGGCTCCTGGAGCCGTGGGGGATGACGTTCGTGGGCGTCAGCCGCTCCGGGCGCCCGGTCGACGGCTTCGACCGCGTCGTGCCGGTGACCGAGCTTCGCTCGGTGCTGCCGGAGGCCGATGTCGTGGTCGTCGCCGCGCCGTCGACGCCGGACACCGCGGGACTCGTCGGTGCCGAGGAGCTCGCGGCGATGTCGGGCGACGCCTGGCTGATCAACGTCGCGCGCGGCACGCTCGTGGACACCGACGCGCTCGCGGCCGCCCTGGCCGCCGGGTCGATCGCGGGCGCGGCGCTCGACGTCACCGACCCGGAGCCGCTGCCGGACGGCCACCCGCTCTGGACCGAGCCCCGGGCGCTCATCACC
This sequence comes from uncultured Solirubrobacterales bacterium, assembly GCA_963837655.1. Taxonomy (GTDB): domain Bacteria; phylum Actinomycetota; class Thermoleophilia; order Solirubrobacterales; family Solirubrobacteraceae; genus CAVVSD01. The sequence continues at coordinate 52,600 of CAWIOK010000001.1, read as the reverse complement.
CCGCACCGCGCGAACTTCGGCCCGGCCGCCGACGCGGAGATGTACGGCCTCTTCACGAAGCAGATCCGCCGGAGGATCGCCGGCGAGGAGCTGTCGGGGCGCGTCGACCTGGCGCGTGGGTACTGACGAGCTCAGGTCGTTGCGCTCGGCCCCAAACTCCACCCGCCCCGCCGCGCGGCCCGCTGGAGGGGCCCGGGCGAGCTTGCTCGCCAAGCGTAAGGCTGCTCTGCGGCCGTCGCCCTACAGCCAGTCGCGGTACCGGAAGAAGCTGACCATCGCGACGAGAACGAGGAACATCGCGGCCATGATCGCCCAGAACGCCCCGCTGGAGTCGAAGCCGGGGAAGTGGACGTTCATGCCCGCGACGGAGGCGATGAGGGTCAGCGGGAGGACGATGACGCTGAAGGCGGTCAGCACACGCAGGACGTCGTTGACCTGGTGCGACAAGACCGACTCGTTCGTCGCCTCGAGCGCCTCGATGACCTCCTTGTAGTTCTCCAGGAGGTCCCAGATGCGCTCGTTCGCGTCCTGGATGTCGTCGAAGTACACCTCGAGGTCCTCGGGCACGTACCGGCGGGTGCGCTCGAGGTCGCGCAGCGCCGAGCGCTGCGGGCGTACGATCTTGCGGAAGTTGATGATCTCCTGCTTCACGTCGGAGATCGCGTGCACGACCTCCCGTGAGCGGCCCTCGAAGATGTCGTCCTCGATGTGCTCGAGCTTGTTGCCCATCTTGTTGAGCATCGGGAACGACGCGTCGACGCAGTCGTCGACGATCTTGTAGAGCAGGTAGCCGGCGCCCTTGCCGAAGAGGGCGTCGCGCACGTCCTCGCGGGCGCGACAGCGCTCGAACAGGTACTCGACCGGCTGCAGGTTCTCGTTCGGGAGCGTGATGACGTAGTCGGGACCGACGAACACGTCCAGCTCGGCGGCGTTCAGCCGCCCGACGACCTTGTCGAACCGCGGGAAGTGCAGGACGACGAAGAGGTAGTCCTCGTACTCGTCGACCTTCGGTCGCTGGTTGCGCGAGAGGACGTCCTCGTAGTCCAGCGGGTGGAAGTCGAAGTGCTCCTCGAGCCAGGCGCGATCGACCGCGCGCGGGCGCTTGATGTTGATCCACCGGAGTGCCGGCGTCTCGATGATCTCGACGTTGGGACGGTCGGGCTCAGGCGGCGGGACGACACCCCCGCGAGCGCGGCTGTCCCGGCGCAGTCTGGGCCGTGGCAGGTTCGGCATTGGGACTTCGCGGCTCGTCGGGGTTCATGGCAGACCGGATGGTATCTTGCTGCTCACATAGCTGGACGCATCCAGAGGGGTGGAGGGACTGGCCCTATGAAACCCCGGCAACCGGCTCTCGTTCGCGCGTGAGCACGGTGCCAATTCCTGACAGATGTGGCCGAGGCCATCGTTCCTCCGCCACCTTGGTAACGCGGAGGGGTCATAGATGGCAGCGAAGTCCTTGAGGTGTCGTGAGTGTGGGGCCGAGTACGAGCTCGAGGCCAAGTACGTCTGCGAGCGCTGCTTCGGGCCGCTCGAGGTGTCCTACGAGCGTCCGGAGTCCGTCGACGTCGACGGCCTGCGCCGCCGCATCCAGGCGGGCCCGCAGAACATCTGGCGCTACGCCGACTTCCTCCCGCTGGAGGCGCCCCCCGGCCCCTCCGCCCGGCTCTCGTCGCGCGCCGGCCTGCCCGCCGGCTGCACCCCGCTCGTCCGCGCCGACCGCCTCGCCGAGCGTCTCGGTCTGAGCGAGGTCTGGGTGAAGAACGACTCCGCGAACCCCACGCACTCCTTCAAGGATCGCGTGGTGACCGTCGCTGCAGCGCGTGCCCGCGAGCTGGGCTTCAAGACGCTGGCCTGCGCGTCGACCGGCAACCTGGCCAACGCGACGGCGGCGACGGGCGCGGCGCTCGGCCTGGAGACCTACGTGTTCATCCCGTCCGACCTGGAGGAGCAGAAGATCCTCGCCACGGGCGTCTACGGGACGAACCTCGTGAAGATCCGGGGCAACTACGACGACGTCAACCGCCTCTGCACCGAGCTGTCCGGCGAGCGCGACTGGGCGTTCGTGAACGTGAACATGCGCCCGTACTACGCCGAGGGTTCCAAGACCCTCGCGTACGAGATCGCCGAGCAGCTGGGCTGGCGCACGCCGGACCGGGTGGTCTCGCCGATCGCCTCCGGCTCGCTCTTCACGAAGATCGCCAAGGGCTTCCAGGAGTTCTCCGAGCTCGGGCTCATCGAGGGTGACCAGCCGCGCATGAACGGGGCCCAGGCGACGGGCTGCGCGCCGGTGGCGACCGCGTTCGCCGAGGGCCAGGACTACTGCCGCCCGGTGCGCCCGACCGGCATCGCCAAGTCCCTGGCGATCGGCTCTCCCGCCGACGGCCCCTACGCGCTCGACGCGGCCCGCACCAGCGGCGGCGCCATCGACGCCGTGGACGACGACGAGATCCGCGCCGGCATCCGGCTGCTCGCCGAGACGACCGGCATCTTCACCGAGACGGCGGGCGGCGTCACCACCGCCGTGCTCGCCAAGCTCGCCGCGCGCGGCGACATCGAGCCGGACGAGCGTGTCGTCCTCGTCATCACCGGTGACGGACTGAAGACGCTCGACGCGGTGCGCGACACGTTCACCTCCCACGAGATCGACGCGTCCTTCGACCAGTTCGTCGAGCAGGTCGAGGGCGGGGTGCACGTCTGATGGCGATCACGGTGAAGCTGCCCACCCAGCTGCGGGCCGTCGCGGGTGGGCAGGCGACGGCGCAGGTCACGGGCGCGACGGTGGGTGAGGCGCTGGAGTCCCTCTTCGCCGAGCACGGCGAGCTGCGCGACCGGCTCATGCAGGACGGGGATCTGCGCAGGTTCGTGAACGTGTACCTCGACGACGAGGACGTACGCACGCTCGACGGGCTTCAGACGCCCATCGGCGAGGGTGGGCAGCTGACCATCCTCCCCGCCGTCGCCGGCGGATGACACAAATGTGGCAAACTCGCTCGGATGCGGGTGTTCCACTGTGACGACTCCGATGCGTACCGGCGCCTGACCGAGCTCTCACTCGACGGGCGCGACGACATCGAGCTCGTGGGTGGCGCCGGCGACCGCGCGTCGGTGCTGGCCGGCATCGGGGAGACACAGCCCGACGTTGTCCTGCTCGACGCGATCGCGCCCGACTTCGGGACCGATCTCGTCGGCGAGATCCTCGACGCGGCGCCCAGCGCGCGCGTCATCGTGCTCTCCGGCCTGGCCGGAGCGCGCGCGGAGGACGAGCGCATCTCCGCCCACGTGACGAAGGACGCGAGCTTCGACGAGCTCGAGGCCGTCCTGCGCCGCGTGGACGCGACCCGCTGACCCGGGTGGCCGAAGACCGCCTCGGCAGCTACCGCGCCAAGCGTCGGAAGGCGACCCCCGAGCCTGCCGCGACGCCCGACGATGCGGCGCCCGGCGCCGCATCGCCGAGGGAGGACGAAGTCCTCCCCAGGTTCGTTGTGCAGGAGCATCACGCGACCCGCCTGCACTGGGACCTGCGCCTGGAGCACGACGGCGTCGCGGTCTCCTGGGCGGTCCCCAACGGGATCCCGGAGGACCCCAAGAGCAACCGGATGGCGATCCACACCGAGGACCACCCGCTCGAGTACCTGGAGTGGGAGGGCGACATCCCCAAGGGCAGCTACGGCGCCGGGACGATGCGCATCTGGGACCGGGGGACCTACGAGACGCACAAGTTCGACGACTCCAAGGTCGAGATCACCTTCCACGGCGAGCGCCTGCGTGGCCGCTACGGCCTGTTCCCGCTGCACAAGCGCAAGGGCGAGCCGCCGGGCAAGGACTGGATGATCCACCGGATGGATCCGGCTGAGGACCCGGACCGGGAGCCGATCCCGGACAAGGTCGTCCCGATGCTCGCTCGTCTCTCCGACCTCCCCTCGGATCCGCAGCGCTGGGCCTTCGAGGTGAAGTGGGACGGTGTCCGCGCCCTCGCCTACTCCGAGCCAGGCCGCCTGCGCCTGGAGGCCCGGTCGGGCAACGACATCACCAAGCGCTATCCCGAGCTGCACCGGCTCAACCGCGCGCTGAGCTCGCACAGCGCGATCCTCGACGGCGAGATCGTCGCGTTCGACGACCAGGGGCGTCCGAGCTTCGGCCGCCTCCAGCACCGGATGCACATCGCGTCGGAGGCACAGGCGAAGCGGCTCTCGAAGGAGTCCCCCGTCGCCTACGTCATCTTCGACCTGCTCTGGCTGGACGGGCACTCGGTCATGGGTCTGCCCTACACGGACCGGCGCGAGCTGCTCGAGGGGCTGGATCTGAAGGGCTCCAACTGGCAGGTGCCCGACTACATCGCCGGCGACGGGCGCGATCTGCAGGCGGCCACGCGCGCGCAGGGCCTGGAGGGGATCGTCGCCAAGCGGCTGGACAGCCCGTACGAGCCGGGGCGGCGCTCGGCCACGTGGCGCAAGATCAAGAACGTCCGGCGCACCGACGTCGTGGTGTGCGGCTGGATGCCGGGGGAGGGCCGCCGCCGCGAGACGATCGGCGCGCTGCTCGTCGCGGTGGAGGAGGACGGCCACCTGCGCTACGCGGGCCGGGTCGGTACCGGCTTCACCGACCGCGAGCTCGACCGGCTGTCCGGCCTGCTCACCCCGCTCGTCCGCGACGAGGTCCCCTGGACGGCAGGCCCGAAGCCGCCTCGCGGAGCCGTGCTCGTCGAGCCGCGCTACATCGCCGACGTCGAGTTCATCGAGTGGACATCGGATGGTGTGCTTCGTGCACCGTCCTACAAGGGCCTGCGCGAGGATGTGCCCGTGCCCCCCGCAGCCTTCCTCGACGCCGGGCGGCCCGTCCGCGGCGGCACGGAGGTCACGGTCGAGGACCGCGTCCTGCGCGTCACCAACCTCGACAAGGTCCTGTATCCCGAGACCGGCTTCACCAAGCGCGACGTCATCGAGTACCTCGTGCACATCGCGCCTGTGCTGCTGCCGCACCTCCACGGGCGGCCGCTGACGCTCAAGCGCTATCCCAACGGCGTCGACGCCGGGCACTTCTTCGAGAAGAACTCGCCCAAGCACCGCCCCGACTGGGTGCAGACGACGACCGTGCAGATGAACAGCAAGACGATCGACTTCACGCTCGCGCAAGACGTCCCCACGCTCGTGTGGCTGGGCAACCTCGCCGACCTGGAGCTGCACACGTCGCTGTCACGGTCTCCCGCGATCGAGCGCCCGACGATGCTCGTCTTCGATCTCGATCCCGGACCGCCGGCGACGATCGTGGAGTGCTGCCGCGTCGCGCTCTGGCTGCAGGGGATGTTCGAGGGGCTCGGCCTGCAGACGGTCGTCAAGACGTCGGGCAACAAGGGCATGCAGGTCTACCTGCCGCTGAACGGCGAGGACGTGACGTACGCGGACACCAAGCCGTTCGCGAAGGCGGTCGCGGAGCTGCTCGAGCAGCAGGCGGGCGACCTCGTCGTGTCCCGCATGACCAAGAGCCTGCGCCCGGGGAAGGTGCTCGTCGACTGGAGCCAGAACGACGAGAAGAAGACGACCGTCAACGCGTACTCGCTGCGCGCCCGCGAGCGTCCCACGGTGTCCACGCCGCTGGCGTGGGACGAGGTGCGCGCGTGCGCGGAGGGGGGCGACCCGGAGATGCTCGTGTTCGACGCGCGCCAGGTGCTCGAGCGCGTGCAGCGCGACGGCGATCTGTTCGCGGGCGCCGTCAGCCTGCGCCAGGAGCTCCCGAAGCGTTGAGGCCCTCGGAGGAGCTCCTCGACAGGCTCGTGGCCGAGGCGGTCATCCGCACCGCCCGCTCCTCGGGTCCCGGCGGCCAGCACGCGAACGTCACGGCCTCCCGCGTGGAGGTCGCCCTCGACCTGGATTCGTCGCAGGTGCTGGGAGAAGACGACCGTCGACGGCTCCGCGCACGGTACGGTCCAAGGGTGACCGCCGTGGCCCAGGAGACCCGGTCGCAGGCTCGCAACCGCGAGCTCGCGCTCGAGCGCCTGCGCGAGCGGCTGCGCTCCGGCCTCACGGTCCGCCGCCGGCGGCAGCCGACGCGTCCGACGGCCGCATCGCGTCACCGCAAGGCCGACGCCAAGCGCCGCCAGGCGGAGCGCAAGCGAGGACGGCGCCGGCCGGGTGACGATGACTGAGCCGTCCCGGATCCTGATCGTCGACGACGACGCGGTCGCGCGCCGCGCGGTCGCGGCGTCGCTCGCCGAGCTGGGCGTCGAGGTCCACGAGGCGACTGACGCGCGGACCGGGCTGGAGGCGGCCCGCAGGCTGCATCCCGCCGTCACGGTGTGCGAATGGGTGCTCGCGGGCGGCGGTGGCCTGGGGCTGTGCCGGGCGATCTGCGAGGACGCCGATCTCACCACGCGGGTCGTGATGCTGACGTCGCTCGCCGATCCCCGCGACGCGCACACCGCCCGCCAGGCCGGGGCCTCGGCGTTCCTGCTGAAGCCGGCCGCGCCCGATGAGCTGCGCGAGGTCGTGCGCGAGTGCCTGGCCGGGCGGCGGCGCTTCGTGCGCCAGGCGCCGACGCGGCGCCCTAGCCCAGGGCCAGCAGGGTGATCCCGACGAGGATCGCGCCCGCCGCCATGGCGCGGCGGCGCGCGTCTCCCTCGCCGAGCACCGTGACGCCCAGCCCGGTCGCGAGCAGGATGCTCGTCTCCCGTGCGGGCGCGACGTAGCTCACCGGGGCGTGCACGAGGGCGTAGAGCACCAGCACGTACGCGGTCGGACTCAGCAGGCCGACCGCCGCGGCGCGCCACCGCGACGTCGTCCAGGCCAGTGCGACCCGGTCGCGGTGCCAGAGGATCCACGGCGTGATGCAGAGGAGGTTGGCCAGGTTGGTGCCCCAGTAGTACGTGAGCGGGTCGAGGTCGTGCCCGTCCACCGCCTGCTTGTCCCAGAGCGTGTAGCCGGCGATCGCGACCCCGGTCAGCACCGCGAACACGATCGCCGCCCTCGCGTCGCCCTGCGGGCGCGCGGCGAGCGAGAAGACGGCGCCGACGATCACCGCCGCGCCCGCGATCGCCAGCGGGCTCGGCCGCTCGCCGAGCAGCGCGATCGCCGCGACCGTCGACAGCAGCGGGCCCGTCCCGCGCGCCAGTGGGTACACGAGCGACAGGTCGCCGGTCGCGTAGCCGCGCTGGAGCAGCACGAAGTACACCGCGTGGAGGACTCCGCTGCCCACCATGAGGACGATCGCCGCCGGGTCCAGGTCGATGCCGCCGAGCAGGACGGGTGCGTACAGCACGGCCGACGCGACGGTGGTCAGCCAGACGAACGCCGCGCCGCCCTGCGCGCCCTTGGCGAGGAAGTTCCAGGCCGCGTGCGCGCAGGCCGCGAGCAGCACGAGGGCGAGGACACCGGGCGACACGGGCGGCTCATTCCCGGATACACGGCTTCGTATACGACTGCCGTGCGTGCCAGACTGTCCCCGGTATGCCGACGAGCCGCAGCGGGCCCACGAAGCAGGAGCGGGTCTACCAGGATGTGCGCGAGCGGATCCTCGCGGGCACCTACGTGCCCGGCTTCCGGATCGTCATCGACGCGCTGGCCGAGGAGTTCGGCGTGTCCGCGCTGCCCGTCCGCGAGGCGATCCGCCGCCTCGAGGCTGAGGGCCTCGTCGTGTTCCGGCCCAACGTCGGCGCCCAGGTCGCACCGGCCGAGCCCGGGGTCTTCGATGAGGAGATGACCGTCCTCGCGGTGCTCGAGGGCTACGCGACCGCCGAGGCCGCCCCGTTCATCGGGCCCGACGAGCTGCAGCTGCTGGCCGAGATCACCGACCGCATGGTCGGCGCGATGGAGACGCTGGACACGCTGCGCTTCGGGCGCCTGAACCACGAGTTCCACGCGGTCATCCTCGAGCGCTGCCCGAACACCGCGCTCGTCGAGTTGGTGAACGGCGTGACGCGCCGGCTCGACGCCATCCGCCGCACGGTCTTCGTGCAGATCCCCTACCGGGGGGCAGCGTCGGTGGCTGAGCACCGCACCCTCATCCGGCTGCTCGCGGCCGACGCGGATTCCGGCGCGATCGAGGCCGCCGCACGCGAGCACAAGCTGCACACCGTCGAGAGCTTCCGCGCGTGGCGCGCGCAGCAGGACCCCGATGCGATGCCCCTGGGGGGTACCGCTAGAATCGACGCATGAGCACGCACGCCGATCACGCTCCTCCCGTCCGCGGCTACACGGCCTCCAAGGAGCAGCTCGCGAAGCGGCTGGCCCGCATCGAGGGCCAGGTCCGCGGCATCGGGCGCATGGTGGACGACGACCGGTACTGCATCGACGTGCTCACGCAGATCAGCGCGGTGCAGGCCGCGCTGGACAAGGTCGCGCTCGGCCTCCTCGACGATCACGCGCGCAGCTGCGTGATCAACTCCGAGGGCGAGCAGCAGGCCGACCGCACGGATGAGCTCATGGCCGCCGTCGGGCGGCTCATGCGGCGCGGCTGATCTCCTTCCCGCCGTCACGATTCGTATACTTGCCGCGCCGTATCGCCGAGCTCGCTGCACCTCAGGGTCAGCGGGGCGGGGGAACCAGGTCGTAGGGGCGAATCGACGACGTCGTACGTCGTAGCGCGGAGTACCGCGCGAGCCCGACAGCTCACCCCGTAGGCACCAGTACAGCCGACAGGGAGTTCGTCCATTGCGCCAGTCGTGGTTCGCCCGATCGCTCGCCGTCCTCGGTGGAGTCGCTGCGCTCTGGTGCGCGGCGCCAGGTTAGCGCGAGCGCGAGCGCGGGACGGCGCCGCGGCATCGTCCTCGGCGGGCGGCGCGACGACGCAGGAGCGGCCGGTCGTGCAGCGGCTCGTCTGCGCCGAGGGCCGCACCGCCCGGTGCGCGACCGGGCAGGTGCTCAAGCTGCGCGGCATCGCGCTCGACGACGTCCAGCTCGTGATCTTCCGCGGCGCCAGGGGCGCGGCGGACGACAAGGTCGCCCCACCGACCGAGCAATCGCCACGCCGGCTGCTGGTGCAGGTGCCGGACGGCGCGAAGACCGGCCTCGTGCAGGTGCGCTCGAAGGCGGCGGGGGTCTCGCGGAGGGGCCCGATGCTCCGCGTCCCGGCGCTGCCGGTGCTGCGCACCGCCATCGGCGGCCCTGCGGTCTTCCCGGTCGCGGGCAAGCACGAGATCGGCATGTCCGCCGTCCAGCGCTTCGGCGGGGCGCGCGGTCACGAGGGCCAGGACGTCTTCGCGAAGTGCGGGACGCTGCTCGTCTCGGCGCATCCGGGGACGGTGCAGCACGTCGACGTCGAGGCCCGCGCCGGCAACTACATCGTGATCCAGATGGCCGACGGCGGCTCGGAGGCGTACATGCACATGGCCGAGCCGTCGCCGCTCACGGTGGGCACACCGGTGGCGGCGGGCCAGCCGATCGGGATCGTGGGCGACACAGGCGACGCGCAGGGCTGTCACCTGCACTTCGAGTACTGGACGGCGCCCGGCTGGTACGAGGGTGGCGAGCCGCTGGACCCGCTCCCGCTGTTGAAGGCCCTACCCGGAGCCTGACGCATGCAGGGCGTCCTGCGGGCCGATCTGCTGCGGCTGACCGACCCTGGCGGTCGCTACGAGGACGCGCAGTGGAGCACACGCACGATCCTGCTCGGCTTCCTCGACGCGCTCGGCGCATGGGCGGTCGTCGAGTACCGCCTGCGACGCTGGGCACGGACCCTGCCGGCACCGGCGAGGCTGCTGCTCAAGCCGCTGACGATGCTCACCCGAAAGAGCATGGAGATCGTCGCCGGGATCTCGATCTCGACCGACGCCGACATCGGCCCCGGCTTCTTCATCGTGCACTTCGGCGGCATCTTCGTCGGGCCCGGCGTCGTCGCGGGCCCGAACCTCACGCTCAGCCAGGGCGTGACGATCGGGGAGGAGAAGGGGGCCTCACCCCGGTTCGGCGACTGGGTCTACCTGGCGCCGGGGGCGAAGGTCTTCGGGCCGGTGACGATGGGCGACCGCTCGGCCGCGGGCGCGAACGCCGTCGTGACGCGCGACGTGGAGCCGGGCGTCACGGTCGGCGGCGTGCCCGCCCGGCCGATCGGGGTCCGCGACGTCACCGGGTCGTCGCGGACTCCGTGACCGAAGGCGGACGGCCACCCGCTCAGGCGGGTGGCCGTCGTGCCAGGCAGGTGTGAGGTCGGGGCTCTACTGCTGCGTGCGACGGCGCAGGACGAGGCCTCCGCCCAGCAGGCTCGCGCCCATGATCGCGACGAGGCCGGTGTCGAGGCCGGTGAACGGCAGCTCGCCGGTCGCGGACTCGACCGGGGCCGATGCGACGGCGGTCGCCGGGGCCGCGGACTGCGTGGCCGGCTTCGCGGCGGCCTTCTTGGTCGCCTTGTGTGGCTTGGAGGCGACGTGCTCGCCGAGCACCGCGCCCTCCTCAGCTGCGACGGGCGTCGCGACCGGGGCAACGGCCGCGATCGACGGTGCAGGCGTGGGAGCCGGGGCGGGGGCCGGCGCAGGCGCCGGAGCCGGAGCGGGGGTCTCCACGGCGGGCGTCACCGGGACGGGCGCGGGGGTCTCGGCCGGGGCCGGGGTCTCCGTGGCGGGGGTCGTGTCCGCCGGAGGCTGCTCAGGCGTCGTGGGGGGCGGGGTCACCGTGCCGGTACTCGGCGTGTCGGTGACGCAGGTGTCCGTACCAGGGGCCGACTCATGCATGCCCGTCGGGCACCAGCAGGCCGACGCGGTCGACGTCAGCACGAGCGGAGCTGCCAGCGCCAGTGTCAGCGCAGGGGCGAGGAGCAGCCGCGAACGGCTCGAGAGCGCAGTGTGCGCCATTCCATGTCCTCCTTGGGTGCGCCCAGACTTTGGGGGGAGAAAGCGCACCCGTTTTGGCTTCCGTGCGGCGGCCTCAGGCTTGGGGGGATGTGGCCGCCCGTTCGAGGCACGCATCGACCGTTGGCGCAGGGAACTTGAGGCCAGACGAGTCCCAACGCGCCAAGAGCCACCGTTTTGCTCAAGTTGCCCACCCAAATGGGTAGGTGCCGCCTTCTGCGCGACCCCGGATCGCGTCGCGCTATAGCGTGGCGCACGATGCCCGCCACAGAGATCGACCTCGAGAACATCGTCGCCATCGACGTCCACACTCACGTCCAGGCCTCAGTCGAGGCGGGGCGCGGGTTCCCCGACGACTCGCCCGAGGCGGCCGTCGCCGAGGTGTTCGGCAGCGACGCGCTGCTGACCGTCCCCGAGCTGGCCGCGTTCTACCGCGAGCGCAACATGGCCGCGGTCTGCTTCATGGTCGACTCCGTCCGCTGGGGCGGCCCGGTCACCAACGAGGAGATCCTCGAGCTCTCCAAGAGCGAGCGCGACGTGCTGCTGCCGTTCGTCAGCGTCGATCCGCACCGCGGCGCCGCCGGCGTCAAGGAGGCGCGCCGGCTCATCGAGGAGCACGACGTCCGCGGCTTCAAGTTCCATCCCACGCTGCAGCACTTCTTCCCCGACGACCCGCTGGCCTACCCGCTCTACGCCCTCATCGCGGAGTACAAGCTGCCCGCCGTGTTCCACACCGGGCAGACTGCGGTCGGGTCCGGTCAGCCCAGCGGCGGCGGGATGCTCCTGAAGTACTCCAACCCGATCCACCTCGACCAGGTCGCGGCGGACTTCCCGGACATGACGATCATCATGGCCCACCCGTCGGTGCCGTGGCAGGACGAGGCGCTGTCCGTCGCCGTGCACAAGCCCAACGTGTACATCGACCTCTCCGGGTGGTCTCCGAAGTACTTCCCGCCGCAGCTCGTGCACTACGCCAACAGCCTGCTGAAGCGCAAGGTGCTGTTCGGGACCGACTACCCGGCGCTGACGCCGGAGCGCTGGATCGCGGACTTCGAGACGCTGAAGCTCCGCGACGACGTCCGGCCGCTCATCCTCAAGGAGAACGCGATCCGGATGCTCGGGCTCGCCTAGCGGCGACCCGGCTAGAAGGCGAGTCCGGCGGAGGGGAGGCCCAGCGTGCGCGAGATGTGCACGCTGCTGAGCCCGCCGAAGTAGGCGTTCTCGACGATGCGCCGTCGTGCCTGCGGCAGCCGCGCGATCGCCGTGTGCAGCGCGACGGTCGCCGCGTGGTCACGCTTGCCCGCGGCCACCTGGCGCGACGCGTGCAGGCGGTCGAGGCCCGCCCAGGCCGCGAACAGCACGCCGCCGATCGTGCCGGTGGCGGTGAGCAGGATGCCCGCTGCTGCGGCCGCGACGACGCCCTGCGGGCCGAGGATGAGGACGGCCGCGCCCGCGCCCGCGGTCGGGCCGATCGGCAGCTGGCCGAGCATCACGACCGCGATGAGCACCGCGATCGCGTCGAACACCGAGGCGTCGACCCCGACCGCATGGAGCATGAGCCAGTTGCGCGCGATCTGCGCGACGACGGCGACGAGCACGAAGCCGATGAGCCGCGCCCGCCCGCGCTCCGCGCGCAGGACCGAGAGCCCGCGGCAGATCCCGCGCCCGGTCGGGCGACCGGCTGCGGCGAGGCCGCCGGCGATCGCGACGGTCACGGCGATGCAGACGATCGGCGTCCACCACGGCAGCCCGAGTGGGCCGACGAGGGTGAAGGAGAAGAGGCCCGCCAGGACGCCCTCGACGACGAGGATGGGCAGCTCGGCGGCGATCAGCGCGCTCACGCACGGCGTCTCCGCCGGTGCCGAGCGGCGCAGGATCGTGATCCGTGCCGCGGTGCCGGCATACGAGCTGACGAGGTTCGCCGCGCAGCCGAGGCCCGTCGCGCGGTAGATCCTGCGGCGGTCGACGGTGCCGCCCGCCGAGTGGATGCAGTTCAGCCAGGCCTCGCCGCGTGCGACGAGAGCCACGATCTGCAGTGCCACCGTGAGCAGGGCGAGACCAACGGACAGTCGTCCGGCGGCTGCCCAGAGCTCATCCCAGCGTCCAGCGAGCGCCCAGGCCAGCAGTCCGACTGCGACCAGGGATCCGAGGATGCTGAGGGCGAGCCGTTGTCGTGGCCCGGAGGTCACGAGAGCGTGCCGCCGCTGGGGCAGGCGTCGTCCACGGCTCGGCAGCGTAGCGGTCGAGGGGTCGGTTGGGATCAGGACGTCAGCGCTCCGGCGTTCACGGGTTCCGTCGTCGGTTCCTTCACCGTGACGCCGCTGCGTCCTGCTGCCCGGATCGAGTCCAGCAGCGCCAACAGGCGCCTGCTGCCCTCCGCTGCGGGCGTCCCGCCGTCGTGGATGTTGGAGATGAGGTTGCGGTCTGCGTCGGTCTGTCCCGTCCGGGGCCGGAGGGCCACGTAGGCCGACAGCGACTTCGCCGTCGCAAGGCCCGGTCGCTCGCCGACGAGCAGCACCGCCAGGTCGCATCCGAGGATGTCGCCGACGTCGTTGAGCAGCCCGACGCGGCAGTGGCGGATCGCGACGGGGCGCCCGATGCTCCAGCCGCGGGCCCGTGCGCCCTCCAGCAGCGGCTCCAGCACCCCGGGCACCTGCGCGTGCACGGCGGCGGCCGACAGCCCGTCGCCGATCAGCACCTGCAGGTCGGCGCCGTGCGTGCCCTGCTCGCGCAGGAGCTCGCGCGACGCGTCGCTCAGCCGCCGTCCGAGATCGGGGCGCAGGAGGTGCTCGCGGTGATCCTCGGCTGCGGAGTCCAGTGCCAGGACGTCGTGCTCGGCGACGACCGGGCCGAGCTCCGGGCCCTGGAGGTCCATGGCGGCATGGACGGCATCGCGGGCGGCGGCGTGGTCGGCGCGCAGCGCGAGATGCGACGCGGTCGTGTAGCCGCCGTCCACGCGGCCGCGGAAGACGCGCGCGGGGGTGCGGGCGCGTGCGGCGCTCAGCAGCGAGGCCAGCTCCGTGGACGCGACGGCCTCGCGCTCGGCCGGGTTCGTCACGCGGTCGATTCCGCGGGGAGGGCGAACGGGGTGCCGAGCGCGCTCGAGAGCCGTTGCAGCGTGGAGGGGAGGACGTCGATCGGGCCGCCGTCCTCCCAGAGCCCGGAGCGCTCGAGCCAGGACTCGAACTCCGGCGCGGGGCGCAGCCCGAGGAGCCGGCGCACCGATGCGACGTCGTGGTAGCTCGTCGACTGGTAGTTGAGCATCACGTCGTCGGATTCCGGCACGCCCATGACGTACTCGCAGCCGGCCGCCGCGAGCATCACGAGCAGATCGTCGTTGGAGTTCTGGTCGGCATCGGCGTGGTTCGTGTAACAGACGTCACAACCCATTGGAATACCCAGAAGTCGCCCCATGAAGTGGTCCTCGAGCCCCGCGCGCGTGATCTGCCGCGCGTCGGCGAGGTACTCGGGGCCGATGAAGCCGACGACGGTGTTGACCAGGAACGGCTCGTACGCACGCGCGACGCCGTATGCACGCGCCTCGAGCGTGAGCTGGTCGACGTCGTGGTGGGCGCCCGCCGACAGCGCGCTGCCCTGGCCGGTCTCGAAGTACATCGCGTTCGTCCCGATGAACTGGCCCGCTCGCGCATCGTGGTGCGCGAGGACCTCCGCGCGCCCGTCCGCGAGCAGGTCGAGCGTGATGCCGAAGCTCTCGTTGGCGCCCGTGGTCCCCGCGATCGACTGGAACAGCAGGTCGACGGGGGCGCCGGTGCGCATCGCCTCCAGCTGGGTCGTGATGTGGGCAAGGACGCAGGTCTGCGTCGGCACGCCGAGGCGCTCCACGACCTCCTGCAGCACCCGCTCGACGGCGGCGACGGACGAGACGGACTCGTTGACCGGGTTCACGCCGATCAGCGCGTCGCCGCACCCGTGCAGCAGGCCGTCGAGCGTGGAGACGAGCACGCCGTCCACCGCGTCGGTCGGGTGATTGGGCTGGATGCGGCAGCCGAGGACCCCGCGCTCGCCCATCGTGTTGCGCAGGCGGGTGACCGTCCGCAGCGGCGCGGCGCCGACGATGAGGTCCTTGTTGCTCATGAGCTTGGCCACGGCGGCCGCCATCTCCGGCGTCAGCGCCCAGGCCAGCCCCTCGTCCCAGACGGAGGCGAAGCCGCGCGAGAGCACCATCTCGCGCAGCTCGCCGACCGTCACGGACCGCAGGTCGAGGAAGCGCTCGCGGTCATGCCCGGACTCGATGAGGGCGGTCACGTCGTCCTCGACGACCGGCGTGTCGGCGATCTCCCCGAGCGTGACGTCGGCCAGCGCGAGCTTCGCGGCCACGCGCTCCAGCTCGGAGCCCGCGGCGAGGCCGGCGAGCTGGTCGCCGGACTTCTCCTCGTTCGCCTTGGCGAGCAGCTCGCGGAGGTCGGCGAACGTGAACGTCTCGCCGCGCAGGCTCGCCCGGAATCTCATCCGCGTAGCCAACCGGGCCGCGCGGCCCCGGGCCATCGACAGGCGGTCGGGTCCGGACCGTACGAGCGGTCCAGCAGGCAGGTTCCGTCCCGCGCAGAGAGATGTTTCCGTGCAGTTACGGCCACGTCGCGATCACTGCGCAAGTACCGCATCTGCACGCCGTTGATGCTACCGAGGACCACGACCGCCGTTTCCAAGTACGCATCGCGACCTGCCCCGACTTCGCCCGGGCGCCCCCACTCCACGTCACCCCCCCACGTGGAAGGGGCGCAGGCGCCGTCCGGCGGCGACCCGGGGTCGCGGACGTCGGGGCGGTCGTGGTCCACCCTCTTTGCCAGACTGCGGGCTCCTTGAGCCGTCCCAGGAGGCCCATATGGCAGTCGTGAAGATCAACGCGATCGAGGTCAGTCCCGAACGCGGCCCGGAGCTCGAGGAGCGCTTCGCGAAGCGAGCCAAGGAGGTCGAGAAGATGCCCGGCTTCCTCGGCTTCGAGCTGTTGCGGCCGGTGGAGGGCGAGACGCGCTATTTCGTCTACACGCGGTGGGAGAGCGAGGAGGCGTTCCGCGCCTGGGTCGAGAGCTCGTCCTTCACCCGCGGGCACGCGCAGGCGGCCGCCGATCGAGGCGAGAAGCCCGTGGCGCACGGCTCGGCCCTGCTGAGCTTCGAGGTCGTGCAGACGGTGGGCGCCTCCGCGACGTAGGGTGCGCCGATGCTGAAGCCGCCCGAGCCTGAGCTGACGGCCGACGAGATCGTCGCGCGGGCGGGCATGATGCGCGACGGCCTGCGCGAGGACGCCGCTGCGGCGGCCGAGCGTGGGTCGAGCTCGTTCGAGCATCACGAGGCGTTCCGCGAGGCCGGCTTCTACCGGATCCTCCAGCCGCGGCGGTACGGCGGCTACCAGTTCGGGCTCGACACGTTCCTGCGCGTGATCATCGAGATCGGGCGCGGCGACCCGGCCAGTGCCTG
Organism: uncultured Solirubrobacterales bacterium; assembly: GCA_963837655.1. Lineage (GTDB taxonomy): Bacteria > Actinomycetota > Thermoleophilia > Solirubrobacterales > Solirubrobacteraceae > CAVVSD01. Next base: position 36,390 of record CAWIOK010000001.1, on the reverse strand, counting down.
GGGCCTGTGCCTCGCGACCGGCCACGCCCTGCATCTCGCGTCGTTCTATCCCGAGGAGGGCCAGGCGGAGATCTTCGGCGCGGACGGCGAGTTCCGCTGCCCGCAGCGGGCGGTGCCGCACGGTCTGGCCGAGCCCGTCGACGGCGGCTGGAAGGTCAGCGGGCGCTGGGACTACGCGTCGGGCGTCACGTGGTCGACGCACTTCATGGGGACGGTCTTCACCGCGGGCGACCAGATCGTCGTGACCGTGCCGCGCGAGCAGGTCACGGTCCTGGACGACTGGGGCGGCGGGCGGACCATCGGCCTCAACGCGACGGGCTCGAACACGGTGGTGATGGAGGACGTCTTCGTCCCCGCGCACTGCGCGGTGCCGTACGACTGGAAGGAGTACGACCCGGGGACGGACGGCTCGCCCGGCTACCAGCTCCACGGCGACCCGCTCTACGTCGGGCGCATCCTGACGTTCTTCATGGCCGAGCTCGCCGCGCCGATGGTCGGCGCCGGCTTCGGGGCGCTGGACGAGTACGAGCGCATCGCGCGCAGCAAGCAGACGAGCTTCCCGCCGAGGATGCCGCGGACCGAGTCGTCGTTCGTGCACGAGTGGCTGGGGGAGGCGATGGGCTGCGCGGACGCCGCTGAGGCGCTCTTGCTCGCGGCCGCCGAGCGATGGACGGAGAAGGGCTGCCGCTGGGCCGAGCACGGCGAGCCGTTCACCGTCGCCGACGACGCGCGCATCCGTGAGATGGTCCAGCACGCCGCGCAGCTGGTCTGGCGCGGCGTGGAGCTCATGTTCCGCACCGGCGGCAGTTCGGCGGCGACGCGCGGGTCCCGGCTGGAGGCGATCTACCGGGACGTCTCGATGTACCGAACGCACATCGGTGCTCAGTACGCCGCGACGGCGACGTCCGCGGCCAGGGCCCATCTCGGGCTCCCGTTCATCGGCATATGACGCCGGCGCCACGCGCGCTGATCGCCACGGTCAGCGTGGGCGCGCTCATGACGGTCCTCTCCGCGACGATCGTCAACGTCGCGATCCCGACGCTCGGGCGCGACCTCGACGCGTCGCTGCTGGAGGTCCAGTGGGTCGCGACCGCCTACCTGCTCTCGCTGACGGCGGTGATCCCGCTCACGGGCTGGGCGAGCGAGCGGTTCGGCACACGCCGGGTGTGGCTCGGCGCGATGACGGCGTTCACATGCGGGTCGGTGCTGTGCGGCCTCGCCTGGTCGGCCGAGAGCCTGATCGCCGCGCGGGTGCTGCAGGGCCTCGGCGGCGGGCTGGTGCTCCCGGTCGCGCAGGCGATCGTGGTGCGGCGGTCGGACCCGCGGCGCATCGGCGAGGTCCTGAGCGTCATCGCGCTCGTCAACCTCAGCGGCCCGACCCTCGGGCCCGTGCTCGGCGGCCTGCTGGTCGGCGAGGTGTCATGGCGCTGGCTGTTCCTCATCAACGTGCCGCTGTGCCTCATCCCCTTGGCGTTCGGGCTGCGCATCGTGCCCCACGAGGACGGCGTGCGCGGCAGGCGGCTCGACGTGCGCGGGCTCCTGCTGCTGCCGCCCGGCCTCGCGTTGCTGACGTACGGCCTGGCGCGCACCGCCGCGGGCGCTGCCGCGGACCCGGTCGCGCTGGGCACGCTGGCGGCGGGCGTGGGGCTGATCGCCGGGTTCGTGGCACACGCTCGCGGCCTGGGGCGCGACGCGCTCCTGGACATCGGGCTGCTCGCCGACCGCGGCTTCCGCGCCTGCGCCACGATGGCGGCGTCGTTCGGCGCCCTCATGTTCGGGATGCTCTTCCTGCTCCCCCTGTACTGGGAGTCCGTCCGCGGGGCGACCCCGCTGCAGGCGGGGCTGCTCATGGTGCCGCAGGGGATCGGTTCGCTCATCTCGCTGCTCGTCGTCGGCCGGCTGGCCGACCGTCACGGCTCACGGATCGTCGTGCTCGTCGGGCTCGTGATCGCCGGCCTCGCGACGATCCCGTTCACGCTCGCCGACGAGTCCACGCCGATCGCGCCGTTGCTCGTGGTCCTGGTGCTGCGGGGGATCGGGCTGAGCGCGGTGCTCACACCGGCCAACGCGGCGGCGTTCCGCGGGCTGGCACGCGAGGCGGTGCCCTACGCGACGAGCCTGCTCACGGTGCTGCTGCGCATCGGAGGCTCGTTGGGCGTCGCCCTCGTCGCGGCGGTGCTGCAGGCCAGGGTCGGGGCTGCGCTGCCCGGGACCACGCCGGACGAGCAGATCGACATCCTGCACGGCGGGGCGGGGGAGGTGGCGGCTGCGGTGGCGCCTGCGTTCGGCGTGACCGCCGCGCTGCTGCTGGCGCTGAACGTCGCGACCATCTGGCCGGCGCGGTTCGTACCGCGCCGACCACAGGTCGGTTCTACAGCTGCTGCGGAGCCAGCTGGTCGCGCACGTCGTTGAGGCGGCGCGAGGAGACGTTGGACCACGAGTGCCAGACCTGGGTCAGCACGAGCGCGGCGAGGGCGAGGCCGCCGAGGCTGCTCTCGGCGATCGCGTAGACGACGAAGACCACGGTGAGCGCGGTCCAGGCGACCATCTGGAAGAGGTCGGCGGCGGTGATGCGGGTATCACTGAAACGCCCGCTGAGCGGGGCGATCCTGGAGTCAACGGAGGAGACGGACATACATCCAAGGTACGTCGCCCAGAGCCGGAACTTGAGCTTCAGTGCCCCATGTCACATGGCGCCTGAACGCTCGCGCGCCACACCGGCGAGCTCCTGACGCACGACCGGCGCGACCTCGGTCGCGAACAGCTCGATCGAGCGCATGATGCTGGCGTGCGGAAGCGTCCCGACGCTCATCTGCATGAGGAAGCGGTCGTGCCCGAAGATCTCCTGCTGGAAGAGGATCTTCTCGATGACCTCCTGCGGGCTGCCCACGAGGTTCGCGCCGCGCAGCGTGCGGGTCGCCTCGAAGTCCTGGCGGCTCATCGGGGGCCAGCCGCGCTCGCGGCCGATCCGGTCCATCATCGCGGCGTAGGCGGGGTACGCCTCGTCCGCCGCCGCCTGCGACGTCTCGGCGATGAAGCCGTGCGAGTTGATGCTCATCGCGGGGCGCGGATGGCCCATCTCCTCGGCCGCCCGGCGGTGCAGGTCGGCGACGGGTGCGAACCGCTCGGGCATGCCGCCGATGATCGCCAGGGCGAGCGGCAGGCCCAGCGCGCCGGCGCGGATCGCCGACTGCGGGCTGCCGCCGACGGCGACCCAGACGGGAAGCGGGTCCTGCACCGGGCGCGGGTACACCGGGAGGTTCTCCAGCGGCGCGCGGTGGCGGCCGGTCCACGTCACCCGCTCTGCGTCGCGGATCTGCAGCAGCAACTCGAGCTTCTCGGAGAACAGCTCGTCGTAGTCGTCGAGGTCGTAGCCGAAGAGGGGGAAGGACTCGATGAACGAGCCGCGTCCGGCCATGATCTCCGCGCGGCCGTGGCTCAGGAGGTCCAGGGTCGAGAACTGCTGGAAGACCCGGACGGGATCGTCCGAGCTCAGGACGGACACCGCGCTGGACAGGCGGATGTTCTGCGTGCGCCCGGCGGCGGTGCCGAGGACGACCGCCGGTGCGCTGACGGCGAAGTCCGGGCGGTGGTGCTCGCCGACGGCGAAGACGTCGAGGCCGAGGGTGTCGGCGAGCTCGATCTCCTCGATGAGGTCCGCGAGGCGCTGCTCGGGAGTGACCGCGTCGGAGGTCAGCTCGCCGAAGGTGTAGACGCCGATCTCCATGCCTCCAGTGTAGGGGATGCTTGTTAGCGCAAGTTCCTGACGTTCTTGCGCCGCCTGCGTCCCTGCCTGGACGGATCGTGTCCCATCGACCAAGGAGAGGCCCTTGATCAGCATCCGCAAGGCCGGCGCAGCGGCCCTGGCGAGCAGCCTGCTGCTCGTCCTGCCCGGAGCAGCACTGGCACACGGCGGCGGCAACGACGGCCCGATGGGTGACCGTGGAGATCGCGGACCGGGCAACGGCGACGTGCCGTCGCGCATCGCGAACAAGCTGCGCTCGGCCGAGCGCGCCATGGACCGCGCTCAGGAGCACGCCGATGACGCCGAACCCGATGCCTCGGTCGCCGCGCTGGCGGCCGCCCGCCGCCACCTCGCGTCCGCGACGAAGTCGGTCGGCCGGCGGGTGTCGGCCCGCCAGCCGGGCGGACCGGCAGCGGCGGCCGCGCTCGCGCGGACCCAGGGTCACATCGTGGACGGGGCCGTGGGGCTGTTCGACGGCGCGCCGGACCCGATCGTGGCGGCCGATGCCGCGACGCTGAAGGCGGCGCTCGACGGCCGCGACGCGCTCATGGCCGGCATCGTCGCGCCGGCGGACCACAGCCAGTACCGCTGGGCCCTCAAGACGATCGCACGTGACGCGACGAGCGAGGCGCAGGACATCGCCGAGACGCTCACCGACGACACGCTGACCGATGCCGCCAAGGCGGCGCTGACCGCCGCGCAGGCGCAGGCGACGGCGACGGCGACCACCGCCCAGGCGGCCGCGGGCGCCTCCGGCCCGGCGACGGGCCAGAGCGGGACGCCGGGCTCCACCGATGTGGCCGGCAACCGACAGTCGCGTGACTGCCCTCCGGGGCGGCCGGGTCGCCAAGGAGGTGGTGACCAGGGGGGCACGACCCCCGAGGGCCAGGCCGCGCCGGCGGCGGCCTGAGCGGGAACGCGGGTGCGCAGCCCGCGGCGCCGGGACGGTTTCTGCCGTCCCGGCGCCGGCGCATCCCCGCTCCCGTAGCCTCAGGTCGCCTTCAGCCCCCGTGCCGATGATCGCTTCGATGCGCACACCGCTGATGCACCGGTTCGCCGGTGACGACGTACTCGCCGCCCGCGCGGGCGGAGGGGACGACCTCGCCTTCGCGACGCTCGTGCGGCGGGTGCAGCCGAGGCTGCTCGCGTACTGCGCGACGATCCTCGGCAACACGCAGGACGCCGACGACGCCGTCCAGAACACGTTCATCAAGGCGTTGGCCGGACTGCGCGGCGGCGATCAGGTGCGGGCCGTGCACCCGTGGCTGTACCGGATCGCCCACAACGAGGCGATCTCGCTGATGCGCCGCCACCGCCCAGCAGCCGAGCTCGTCGCGACGGTGCCCGACCATGCCCACGGGCCTGAGGAGACGGTCGCGGTCCGCGAGGAGGTCCGGGCCGTGCTCCACGCCATCGGCGACCTGCCGGACCGCGCGCGTGACGCGTTCCTGCTGCGCGAGGTCGGCGGCATGCGCCACGCCGAGGTGGCGCAGGCCTTGGGAACTTCGACGGGCAGCGCGCGCCAGGCGGTCTTCGAGGCGCGCGTCGCACTCCAGGACGACCGTGCCGGGCGCGACGCCAGCTGCCAGGCGATCCGCCAGGAGATCTCTGCTCGCGAGCGCCGCAGGGCGTCGCGGACGGTCCGCGGTCATCTGCGCTCGTGCCGGTCCTGCCGCGACTGGTCCGACGCGCAGGGCACGCGCCGCAGGGTGCTCGGCCTCGCGCCGCTCGCCGGCGCCGGCGGGCTGTGGAGCTGGCTGGCGGGGCTCGCCGGCGGCGGCGCGGTGACCGGTGGTGCGACCATGAAGATCGTCGCCTCGATCGCCGCCGTGGCGACGGTCGCACCGGTCGGCGTCGGGACGCTGGAGCGGGAGCTGGGTCGCCGCGCGGACGAGTCGGCGACCGCCCGGGCGGACGCCCGCTCCACGGCCCTGCCCGCGACCCGCACCGCGGCCGCGCCGGCGGCGACGCCAGCGCCCGATGCCTCGGCCACGCTCTCCACGACGCCGGCATCCGCACCGACACCGACACCGGCACCGACCGTGAGGCACCAGGGCACGTCCGGCCCGGCCGCGCCCGTCACGCCCGAGCGCGAGCGCATCAGCTCGCAGCATCGCCACAGCGACGGCCGGCGTCCGCGCGTGCGCGCGCCGGCCACGACGGCTCCTGCGGCCCCGGTCGTCGACCGGGCCCCGGCCCAGGACGTGTCCTGGCGGCACAGCGGCGCCGTACCGTACCGGCACGGCCGCCACGCCGAGCGCAAGGTCCCCGAGCGCGATCGCTCCCGCCCGGCCGTGACCCAGGAGCGCGCGGCGCCCGCCGAGGACGAGTCCACGCAGCCGGCGCCCGCTCCTCTCGAGGCCCCGGCGAAGACCGACACACAGCAGGCTGCGCCGGCTCCCGACCCGGTGACCGCGACGACCCCGGTGCCCGCGGCGACGACCGAGGGGGCGGGCACCTCGACGATCGATGCTCGGTAGCGTCGCGCCCGCATGTCCGATCCGACCGACCACCGCGGCGACGACGCCGCGGCCGCACTGTGGGTGCGCGCCCACGCCCTCGCCGCCTCCGCGGACGACGCGCTGCTCACCCGCGCCGCCGACTGCGTCCTCGCCGCGCTCGTCGAGGCCGTCGCCTCGGCGCGCGACCCCCGCTGGGAGCGCGGCGCCCTCGCGCTCGCGGCCACCGAGGGCCCGGCGACGGTCGCCGCGGGCGACCGCCGCGCGAGCGTGACAGACGCGGTCGCCGCCAACTCGTTCCTCATCCACGCGACGCTCTCCGACGACGCCTACCGGCTCGCGCTGCACCCGGGCCTCGCCGTCGTCCCCGCCGCACTTGCGCAGGCCGAGGCGACGGGCGCGAGCGGCGATGCCGTGCTGCGCGCCGTCGCGGGCGGCTACGAGGTGGCCTGCCGCCTGGCGGACGCGCTGCTGCCCGACGTCTCCCAGCGCGGCTTCCGGATCACGGCTGCGATCGCTCCGGTGGCCACGGCGGCGACGATCGCGCTGCTCGACGACCTCCCGGCCGCGCAGGCCGTCGAGGCGCTGCGGCTGGCCTGCGGCGCCGCCGGCGGCGGCCTGCGGACCGTCGACGCCGTCGGCGAGGGCTGGTCGCTGCAGCCGGCGCTGGCGACCGGCACCGGGATCGCGGCCGTGCGCGCCGCGACGGCGGGCCTGCAGGGCGCCGAGGCGATCATCGAGTCGCGCAACGGCATGCAGGGGTCGCTGTGCGGGATCCCCTGGCCCGGCCTCCCGGAGGACGACGAGGCGCGGATCCACCGCGTGACGTTCAAGGAGCATCCCGTCGCGATGTACGGCCAGGCGATCTTCGACGCGCTGCTCCGCGGCGGGTCGCTGCCCGCCGGCACCGAGGCCGTCAGCGTGATCGTCCCCACCTTCGCGGCCGACTACGGCCACCAGGACAACTCCGACGCCGAGTCGATCGGCAGCGTCGCGGGCATCACGCGCAAGGCGCTCGCCGCGGCCGCCCCGTCCCTGTCGCCCACGATCACCGTTGTCGGGGAGGAGGGGCTCGGCCCGCTCGACGCACGGGTGGAGGCCGGCGACGTCGTGCTGGTCGGCAGCGGCGACACGAGCGGCTGGGGTCCCGAGGACGTCGCCGCGTTCGCCATCAAGCGCGCGGGCGACCGCGCGGGTGCGCTCGTCCGCGCGTGTCAGGACCTGGCGCTGGCGGCCGGCGTCGCCGGCGTCTGGGAGGGCTGGCGGGCCATCTCGCGCTGACCCTGCTCGGTGAGCTTGCCGAGCAGGCGCAGGCTGCCGGCGACCAGGCCGACCAGCGTCATCACCAGCAGGACGCCGAGCACCGCGACCTCGAAGCGCTCGGGACTCGGATCGCCGCCCAGCACCAGGCCGATGAGCCCGCCGCCGATCGCGGCCCCGGTGAAGCCGCCGCAGTTGACGAGCGCGACCGTGGTCCCGACCTCGGCGCGGGGCGTGCTGCGCCGGGCGATGTCGAAGCAGCTGATGGACGCGGCTGCGTTCAGGCCGATCAGGGCCAGCACGCCGACGACGAGCGCCCGCGGGGCGACGGTCCCGGGCCAGGCCAGCAGCACGATCAGCCCGGTCGCCTGCAGCGCAGCCGGCACGGCGAGCACGGCGACACGGGCCCTGGGGCCCCTGCCGCCGACCATCCCGATGAACGGCAGGCAGACGGTGAACGTCAGGGCCGTCGCGACCATCATCGACGCGGCGGTGCTCTTGCCGATGTTCTGGGTGTGCTCGAGGTAGGGGACGCCCCAGATCGCGCCGACGACCGCGAACGGGCCGAGGGTGCCGACGTGCGCGTAGAACGCGCGTCTCGTCGTCGGTCGTCGCCACGCCGCCGCGAGCGTGAGCCGGGCGGGCGCGTGATCCTTGCGCTGCGGCGCAGGGACCCCCGGCGGACGATCGCGGACGACGGTCAGCACGAGGACGCCGACGATCGCGGCGACCCCGATCGTGATGGCGAACGTCAGGTTCCAGCCGAGGTCCGTCAGCGACCGCTCCAGCGGGATCGTCGCCACCAGCTGTCCGACGCCGCCCGCCATGCCCGTGAGCGCGGCGAGCAGCGCCTGGCGACGCTCGGGGAACCAGCTCTGGACGAGCCGCAGCACGTTGACGAACGTGACCGCGTCGCCTGCCCCGACCAGCGCGCGCCCGACGACCGCGAGCGGCAGGGAGTGTGCGAGCGCGAACAGCGTCTCGCCGACCACGATCGCCAGGATCCCCAGCGCGAGCGTCCGGCGCGGGCCGATCCGGTCGGCTGCGAACCCCGCCGGCAACTGCATCGCGAGGTAGGCGCCGATCTGCAGGAACGCAAAGAGCCCGAGCGCGCTCGTCGTGACGCCGAGCCGCTCCGCCGTCTCGCCGGCTGCGACGTTGAGCGTCACGCGATGGAAGAACGCGACCAGGTACGCGCTGACGCCGATCGCCCACATGAGCCACGCGCGCCTGGTCGTGTCGGTCACCCTCTGCTCATGCATCCGGATCACCTATAGCCGCCCGTCCGGTATCTATCCCGTCCATGGCATCCACCGGACTCCCCGCTTCCGTCGTCGACACCCTGCGCTGCCAGCAGACGCTGGGCCCGCTCGAGGAACGTGACGACGGGCTCTGGTCACCCTCCGCCGAGCTGCTCTATCCCGTGCGCGACGGCATCGTCTTCATGGGCTACGACTCGCACGAGTCCGACTGGATGCAGGAGACCATGGAGGAGGAGCGCCTCTGGCAGGGGACGCCGGCCAGCGTGCAGCAGGACCTCGAGTACCTGCGGGGCAGCGCGCCCGGTCTCGTGGACGTCATCAACCTCATCGACAAGCTCGGCGCGGTCCCCGACCGGCGCCGGCTCATCGACGTCGGCAGCGGCTCGGGGTGGGGGAGCCGCCTGTTCGCCGAGGCGGGCTATGACCCGTGGATGGTGGACTTCGAGCCCAACTCGCTGTGGCTCGGCGGGCTGTACGCGCACCCAGCGCTCGGTCCGGGCAAGCGGATCGTGGCCGACGCGTCGCTCATGCCGTTCGCGGACGGGACGTTCGACATCGCGCTCGTGAAGGAGTTCGCCCACCACGTCGACGACAAGGAGCGGCTGTTCGCCGAGGTCAACCGCGTCCTGCGCCCTGGCGGGATGATGGTGCTGATCGAGCCGACCCACAACCTCTGGGTCACCGTGCAGCGGCTGCGTGGGCAGGACCCCGACGAGGGGCACACGCAGCACGAGATCACGTGGCCGGAGACGTACCTGCGCGCCATGGACCGCAACGGGATGCGCACGTTCTGGCGCGGCCGCCAGTTCCCCGAGGTCACGGCGAGCTCGAAGATCACCCAGACGATCAAGCAGCGTGCGATGGACGCCGTCCGCACGGGCAAGCAGTCGCGTGACCCGGTGCAGTGGCTGCACGAGCACGTCGCCGGCGGTGACGGCTACATGGTCGCCCTGGCGCGCAAGGACATCACCGTGAACAAGCGCCGCAAGGCGCAGATCAAGGTGGTCGACCCGTCCGTCCTCGTGGCGACCCAGGCCGACCGCGACGTGTTCATCCCGCTGCGCGACGTGCTCGACGAGGCGGGACAGGGCCTGACGCGTCCGATCGCCGCCACGGCGCCTGCCTGAGCTGCCCGAGCGGACGCTCACCCGAGAGGAGCTGACGGCGGCGCTCGCCGCGCGGCAGATGCTGCTGCAGCGGCGCAGGCTGGCGCCCGCCGACGCGATCCGCCTGCTGACGCCGCTGCAGGCCCAGCACGCGCCCGCGCCGTACATCGCGCTCGCGGCGCGCGTGGAGGGCTTCGAGCGGGATGCGCTGGAGCGAGCGTTCGCGCGGCACGACGTCGTCAAGACGACGATCATGCGCATGACCCTGCACGCCGTCGCGCGCGACGAGTACGCGGCCTACGCGCAGGTCGCGCGGCAGGCGCGCCTACGGAACATCCGCAAGGTCCACGCCCACCTCGACCTCGAGCGGGTCGAGGCTGAGCTGAGGGTGCTGCTCCGCGAACCGCGCACGAACGGCGAGCTGCGCGAGCATCTCTGGCAGCTCGACGGGATGACGCAGGACCCGTGGGCGCCCATCCTCTTCGTCCGCACGCTGCTGCCGCTCGTGCAGCTGCCACCGGCCGGCGCGTGGGACGACCGGGGACGCTCGTCGTTCGTCGTGCACGACGGCGCGCTCCCGTCGCTTCAGGACGCCGCCGCGCACGTGCTCGGCCGCTACCTGGGGGCGTTCGGGCCCGCGAGCCTGCGCGACGCCGCGTCCTGGGCGGGGGCGACCCAGCGCGACTTCGCCGGGGCGCCGGAGCGGCTCGGCGCCGTGACCTACCGGGACACCGACGGCCGCGCGCTGCTCGACCTGCCGGGCGCGCCGCTGCCGCCCGCCGACACGCCGCTGCCGGTGCGGCTGCTCGCCCACTGGGACCAGCCGCTGCTCGCCTACGCGGATCGTGAGCGGATCATGCCCGCCGATGTCGCGCCGCTGAAGCTGACGATCAGCGGCGACCCAACAGTGACGGTCGACGGCCGCGTCGCAGCGAGCTGGGGTTGGGAGCGCAGCGAGCGCACCGTGCGGATCACCGTCACCCCGCACGTGACGCTGCGGCGCGGGGCCCGCACGGAGATCCGCGCCGAGGCGAAGCGCACGGCGCGGATCTGCGAGCCCGATGCTCGGCGCGTCGAGGTCGCCTTCGCCTAGGCGACGGCGCCCGTGGACTTCTTGGGCAGCTCGGCTGCGACGCGGAGCTTCTGCGCGATCTCCGCGATGTCCTCCGGCGCGAAGTCGGGCGCGAAGACGTCCGTCTGCGACGGCAGGTCGTGGGCCAGGGTGCGGTGCAGGCCGGCCTTGATGTGCCCCTTGCACTCGTGGGTCTTGTCCGTCGGGGATCCGCGGCGCGGATCAGAGACCGGCGACGTTGCGCTGCAACCCGGGCATCGTCCCCTGGCCCTCCAGGACCTCGTCGACGAACTCCAGCGCCGCCCCGGTCATCGGGCGGCGCAGGGACCACACGCGGCCGATCTCCCCGTCGGGCGCCATGAGCGACGCGAGGGCATAGCCGTGACGCGGCTCCTCGCACAGCAGTGCGACGACCGCCCAGTCCCCGGCCAGCAGATCGCGCTTCACGCGCACATGCGGAAGCTACCGGGCTTCCACGTCGTCATCCGAACGGTTACCTTCCGGCCGGGCCACAGAGGAGGAGACCTCGATGCCGGACCGGATCCTGACCAGCCATGCGGGCAGCCTGCCGCGCCCGGAGGAGCTCGTCGCGCTCAACTTCAAGCGCGGCCTGGGAGAGCTCGACGACGAGGCCGGCTACCAGGCCAAGTTGACCCAGGCTGTCGCCGATGTCGTCGCCCAGCAGCGCGAGCTGGGCATCGACATCGTCAACGACGGCGAGTTCGGCCACTCCATGGGCCACCGCTACGACTACGGGCCGTGGTGGACGTACGTCTTCCAGCGCCTCGGCGGCCTGGAGCTCGTGACCGACGGCGTCCTGGACATCCAGCAGGCGCCGGGGAAGCCGGGCGAGCTCTCGCTCGCGTCGTTCGCCGAGCGGCGCGACTGGCTGGAGTTCAGCGACGCCTACGGCGATCCCAACTCGGGCGCCGCCCTGCCGAACCCCGACATCGGGACGGGCGCCCCGGTGTGCCGTGGGCCGATCACCTACACCGGCCGCGAGGCGCTCGACCGTGACATCGCCAACCTCAAGGCGGCGCTGGACGCGGCGGGTCTGCAGGACGGCTACATGAACTCGGTCGCCCCCGGGAGCTGCGCCAGGTTCGGCAACGAGTACTACGAGGACGACCAGGCGCTCATGTACGCGTGCGCGGACGCGTTGCGCGAGGAGTACACGGCGATCATCGAGGCGGGCCTGGTCCTCCAGCTCGACGATCCGGCGATCGCGGAGAACTGGGACCAGATCAACCCCGAGCCGTCGGTCGATGACTACAAGCGCTTCACGATGCTGCGGGTCGAGGCGCTGAACCACGCGATCCGTGGGCTGCCGGAGGACCGCATCCGGTTCCACCTCTGCTGGGGCAGCTGGCACGGCCCGCACGTCACCGACATCCCGATGGCCGACATCGTCGACGTGATGCTGCAGATCAACGCGGGTGCGTACTCGTTCGAGGCCGCCAACGTGCGCCACGAGCACGAGTGGCGTGTCTGGCAGAACGCCGAGCTTCCCGACGGCAAGGTGATCCTGCCCGGCGTCGTGTCGCACTCGACCAACGTCATCGAGCATCCCGAGGTCGTCGCCGACCGCATCGTGCGCTTCGCCGAGGGCGTCGGGTCGCGAGAACGTCATCGCCTCCACGGACTGCGGCCTCGGCGGCCGCGTGCATCCGCAGATCGCGTGGGCGAAGCTCGGCGCGCTGTCGGAGGGCGCTCGCCTGGCCAGCAAGCAGCTGTGGGGCAGCGGGGTGCGGGCGTAGGCGATGGGCTCACTCCGGCTCACGACGACGCTGCAGGCCCGCGGGCCTGCAGCGGCGGTCGTCCTCGACGAGGATCAGATCGCAGCGATCGGGGAGGGTGCCAAGCGCTTCCCGGTCGCAGCGACGATCGGCGACTTCACCTGGCGCACGACGGTCACGCGCATGGGCGGCGAGTTCCTGCTCGGGATGAACAAGGCGGTGCGCCAGGGCGCCGGCGCCGAGGCCGGCGACTCGGTCGAGGTCCTCATCGAGCTCGACGACGCGCCGCGTGAGGTCGAGATCCCCGAGGCGCTCGCGAGGGCCCTGGCCGGCGACCCGGCCGCGAAGGAGCTGTACGACGGCCTGGCCTACACCCACCGCAAGGAGTTCGCCCGCTGGATCGCGGAGGCCAAGAAGGAGGACACGCGCGACCGGCGCGTCGCGCAGGCGCTGGAGATGCTGCGGGAGGGCAGGACGCGGAGCTGACGCCTCTACGGTGTGCGTGTGGCCGAGCTGCACGACATCGAGACCCGCGCGGACTGCGAGCGGCTCGTGCGGGCGTTCTACGGCCGAGCCCTGGAGGATCCTGTCATCGGCTGGCTGTTCACGGACGTCGCCAAGCTCGACCTCGAGGCGCATGTGCCCCAGATCACGTCGTTCTGGGAGACGATCCTGCTCGGTGCGCAGAGCTACAGCGGCGGCGCGTTCCGCCCGCACGCGGAGCTGCACATGAAGGCCCGGCTGCGGGCGGGGCACTTCGAGCGCTGGCTCGCCCTCTGGCGGGGAACGGTCGACGAGCTGTTCGCCGGCGACCGCGCCGAGCTGGCGAAGGCGCACGCGCTGCGGGTCGCGCGGGCCTTCCACAGCCGGCTGGAGGCGATGCCGGCCCGGGAGCACCTGGGGCCGCCGCCGACGGGGCTGACGGTCACCCGCCACGGCCCGCCCTGATGAGTTCTGCCGACGCGGGCGGTCTCATGAGCATGCACACGCTCAAGGATGGACTGGTGATGGGCGAGTCGCCCCGCTGGCACGACGGCCGGATCTGGCTGTCGGACTGGGGGACTCGTGAGATCCTGGCCCTCGACGACCGAGGCGAGGTGCAGGTGATGGCCCGCCTCCCGGCGTTGCCGTTCTGCTTCGACTTCCTCCCCGATGGGCGACTGCTCGTCGTGTCCGGCCGCGAGGGGCTGCTGCTGCGCCACGAACCCGACGGCTCGGTCGCGACCCACGCCGACCTCACCGAGCTCGCGCCGCCGCCGTGGAACGACATCGTCGTCGACGCCGGCGGCAACGCGTACGTCGGCGCCACGGGGTTCGACTTCCCAGGGGCCGACTTCGCGCCCGGCCTCATCGCCCACGTGGCGCCCGACGGGGCGCTGCGCGAGGTCGCAGGCGACGTGGCGTTCCCCAACGGCGTCGCCATCACGCCCGACGGCGCGACGCTCCTGCTCGCCGAGTCCTACGGCAACCGGCTCACCGCGTGGGACATCGGCGCCGACGGCGGGCTCTCCGGCCGGCGCGTCTGGGCCGACCTCGGCACGGGCGTGCCGGACGGCATCTGCTGCGACGAGGAGGGGGCGGTCTGGTACGCGGACGTGCCCAACCGGCGCTGCGTCCGCGTGGCCGAGGGCGGTGCGGTGCTCGCCGTCGTCGACGTCGACCGCGGCTGCTTCGCGTGCATGCTCGGCGGCCCGGACGGCAGGACGCTGCACATCGTCGCCTCCGAGTGGCGCGGCCCGACCCAGGTGGCGCAGACGGCGGGCACGGGGAAGGTGCTGACCGTTCCGGTGGCGGCGGCGCACGCCGGCCGGCCCTAGGCAGTTGACCTCCCGGCCGACGGTGCATTTTGCGTCGGCGCGTGATCGACTCGGCGCGCTCGCCGGCGCAGGGTGCTTCTCGCCGATGGTCGGCTTCGAGCTGCGCCACACCGCAGGGGCGCTCGGTCGATCTGGAGTGGCGTAGCGCGTCACACCATCGCCGCGGACGCCTGCGGGGTGTGGTGCGAACCACACCCTGGGTGCCTGGCTGCACGGCGGGTCCGTCGCGAAGCTCCTCACCAAGAGGAAGCCCAGATGGCCACCACTGCCCCGCAGCAGCACGCGATTCCCGCCCGCGGAGGCACAGGCCGGCTCCGAACCCCTCTACAGCAGCGCCTCCGTCGTCGGCGCGTCCCGCGCCTCCTCGCCGCGTCGCAGCCGTGAGTGCACGCGGCCGTAGAGGAAGTAGATGACGAGGCCAGCGAGCAGCCAGGCGACGAACCGCTCCCAGGTCACGAGCTCGAGCTTCGTCATGAGGTAGATGCACAGCGCCGCACCGATCAGCGGGAAGACCGGCACGAGCGGCACGCGGAACCCGCGATCGAGGTCGGGCTGCGTGCGGCGCAGGACGATCACGCCGACGTTCACGATGAGGAACGCGAACAGCGTGCCGATGTTCACCAGCTTGGCGATCTCGCTGAGCGGCACGACGGCCGAGAGCGCGGCGACGAGCAGGCCGAAGAGCACCGTGATGCGGGCGGGGGTCTTGCGACGGTTCAGCGTCGCAAGCGACCGTGGCAGCAGCCCGTCCCGGCACATGGCGAACGTGATCCGCGTCTGGCCGTAGAGGATCGTCAGCACGACCGAGGTGATCGCGATCAGCGCGCCGATCGAGAGGATGTTCGCGCTCCAGCCGAGCCCGCCGTGCTGCATCGCCACGGTGAGCGGAGCGTCGGCGTCCGCGAGGATGTGGGCGGGCGCCAGGCCCGTCGCAACGATGGCGACGAGGATGTACAGCACCGTTGCGATGATGAGCGAGCCGACGATGGCGATCGGGAGGTCCCGCGCGGGCTTGCGGGCCTCCTCCCCGGAGGTCGAGACCGCGTCGAAGCCGATGTAGGCGAAGAAGATGAGCGCTGCGGCGTCGACCACGCCGCTCGTGCCGTGGGGCGCGAACGGGGTGAAGTTGTCGCCGTTGAACGCGGTGACGCCGGCGACGATGAAGAAGACGAGGATCGTGAGCTTCAGGAGCACCATCACGGTGTTCGCCCGCGCGCTCTCACGGACACCCGCGACGAGCAGCGCCGTCATGGCGACGACGAGCACGACGGCGGGCAGGTTGATCGTGCCGCCGTCCCCGGGCGGCTGCGAGATCGCGTCGGGCAGCGAGATTGAGAAGACGGAGTCCAGGAGGTTCTGCAGGTAGCCGCCCCAGCCCACCGCGACCGCGGCGACCGAGACGCCGTACTCGAGGATGAGATCCCAGCCGATGACCCAGGCCAGCAACTCGCCCATCGTCGCGTACGCGTACGTGTACGCCGATCCGGAGACCGGGATCGTGGACGCCAGCTCCGCGTAGGAGAGCGCGGAGAAGACGCAGGTGACCCCGGCGAGGAGGAACGACAGGACGATCGCGGGCCCGGCGTCGCCGATCGCCTCCCCGATGATCACGAAGATGCCGGTGCCGATGATCGCGCCGAGGCCGAGCGCGGTCAGGTCCAGTGTTCCGACGGAGCGGCTCAGACCCTGTTCTGCGGTCGCGTCGCCGGCGGACTCCGTCGGCTTGCGCGTGAACAGGCCCGTACCAGGGGTGGGAGCGGCGGTCGCCATGGGGCGGCGGATTGCCCGCCGCCCCGGCACGGCAAACTCGCACCTCACCGAGGCGGGGCATGGCCCGTGTCCGGATCGATCACGTGATCGCGGACCGCCTCGAGCTCGCGCTCGACCGTCGTCATCTGTCGATCGATCGCCCCCTCGTCGGTGCCGTCGGGGAACAGCAGCGTGAACTGGTACTCGGCGCCCTCCCCGTTGGGGAGCACGCGCGTGAAGGCTCCGCGGTCACGGTCGGCCGCCGACAGGAGGTCGATCGTGCCGTGCTCGGCGGACGCGCGTAGGACGATGGGGAACTCGACGTCGCCCTGGCTCACGATCCAGCGGTCTCCGTCGGGGCGTACCGCGCGCGCGAACTCCGGCGCCCAGTGCGGCAGGTTGCGGGCGTCGGCGACATAGCCGAAGACGGTCGCGGGTGGGGCGGCGATGGTGATGGAGCGTGATTCGGTGTGCATGTGTAGATCGTACGCATATGCAGACGATCTGCAAGCGCGTATGATTGATCGTGTGGCCGATCGGGACGATCTCGGGGCGCTGTTCGCCCGCGTGACGCGCAGGCTGGTCGCCGCGGAGCGCCCGCTGCTCGATGCGCATGGCGTGACGATGTGGGAGTACATCGCCCTGTCGCATCTCGCTCGAGGGCCGGCGACCTCCCAACTCGCGATGGCCGAGGCCATCGGCTACGACAAGACGCGCCTCATCGCGCTGCTGGAGCGCCTGGAGGCGGCGGGACTCGTGCGCCGCGGGCCCGATCCGCAGGACCGTCGTGCTCGCATCGTCCGTCTCACGCCGGCCGGGACACGTCGCCTGGAGGCCGCGCGTGCCGACATCAGGACGATGGAGGAGCGGGTGCTCGGCGATCTGTCGGCGTCCGAGCGCGATGTGCTGCTGGCCGTCCTGCCCCGCCTAGCCTGATGCACCCGATGCTGCTCTACGACTCCGCGGTCTCCGGCAACTGCTACGAGGTCCGCCTCCTGCTTGCGCACCTCGGGCTGCCCTACGAGCGTCGTGACGTCGACGTCGTGGATCGCTCAGGACGCGACGCGGTGCTCGGCGAGCTGAACCCGGCGCTGCGCGTGCCGACGCTGGTGCTGGACGACGGCCGGCCGCTGGCCGAGTCCGACGCGATCCTCATGTACCTGGGGGAGGGCACGCGGTACGTACCCGAGGACCGCTACCTGCGGGCGCAGGTGCTGCAGTGGCTGTTCTTCGAGCAGTACAGCCACGAGCCGTACGTCGCGGTGCTGCGCTTCTGGCTGACGATCGCCCCGGCCCGACCGCCGGAGCCCGAGATGCAGGCCCGCCGCGTGGGCGGCGACGCCGCGCTGGCCGCGATGGAGCGCCACCTCGCCACCCGGTCGTTCCTCGTCGGCGACGCGTACACGGTCGCCGACATCGCCCTCTACGCCTACACCCACGTGGCTCAGGAGGGCGGCTTCGACCTGGGGCGCTACCCCGCGGTGCGTGCCTGGCTGGGACAGGTCGCGTCCCAGCCCGGGCACGTCCCGATCACGGACCGGTCGGCGGGTTGTACGGGGCCGTGAAGGTCAGCCGGACGGCCGTCGGCACGTCCGCGCCGCGCAGCCGGCAGGTGAAGTGGGCGTTGCTGATGTTCATGTGCGCAGCCTCAGCGATCGCGCGCCGTACGCCATCAGTGCCGGGCCACGGCATCTGCGCGCCCGCTCGACGTAGCCCGGATCACGCTGACGCCCAGAACTCCGCGAGGATCGCGTTGTAGGCGTCGGGCTCCTCCTGGAAGGGCTGATGGCCGTTGGCCGGGATGACCCGCAGCGTCGCGCCCGGGATGCGCTCCACGAGCTCGCGCGAGAAGCGCTCGGGCAGGCAGAGGTCCAGCTCGCCCACCGTGACGAGCGTCGGCACGGCGATGGCACCCACGCGGTCGGCGCTGTCGTGCTCGATGAGGGCGTCGGCCGAGCGGACGAACGCGTCGACGCTCTGCGCGTGCTCGCTGGCGGCCGCCTCGGTGAGCCACTCCTCCATCGTCCCCTCGTTGTAGATGCGCGGGGAGAAGCACCAGAGGTTCACGACGTTCAGGAAGTCGCGCAGGTTGTCGGACTTCTGCGCCGCCCACTGCCAGGAGCGGATGACCTCCCGGAAGAAGTGGTCGCCGCGGCAGTAGGTCCCGTTCAGGACGAGGCTGCGGACCTTGTCCGGGTGGGCGAGGGCAAGCTCCTGCGCGATCGCGCCGCCCATCGACGAGCCGAGCACGTGGGCGCGCTCGATGCCGAGCGCATCCATGAGCGCCGCGGTGTCGGCGGCGAAGTCCGCGATGCGGTACGCGCCATCCGGCGCCGCCGAACGGCCGACGCCGCGGTTGTCGAACGTGGTGATCCGCCAGCGGTCGCTGAGCCCGCCGACCTGGTCCACCCAGCACGCGCCCTCGTCGGCGAGCCCCGAGATGCAGATGACGTCGTCGCCGCTGCCCGCCTGCTCGACGTGCAGCTCGACGCCGTTCGCCTCGATCGTGCTCATGACACGAGGGCGGCGAGCGCCGCGCCGCGGTCGGGGAGGTCCCCGGCGCGCCCTGGGACGTGCGCCCAGCGGATGACGCCGGGCGTCGCGCCGGTCCGCTCGCTGAGCCGCCGGTGGGTGGCGTCTGCGAACGGGCAGGCGACCTGGCGGTGGAAGGCCACGAGCATCGGCTGTGCGGGCGCAAGCACGGGGAGGCCTGACGCCGGCTGCCCCGACTGCGGCGCCGTCGCGACCGGCACCGCGCCGGGGCGCAGAAAGGTACGGGGATCCATGATGGGCTGATCATCCATGCATTCGCATGGACGCGACAAGGGCAGAGTGGATCAGCCGGCGTCCGCGGCGGCCGCGCGCCCCCGCACGTGTCGCAGCAGCCCGACGACGTCGTCGGGCACGAGCCGGCCGATCGCCCCACTGGAGTACACGCTCACGATGACGCGGCCGTCCGGATCCAGGACGAACCCGGTCGACTGCAGATGCCGGGGCTCGTCGTTGACGAAGGCGCCCACGGCAGCGCCCACGGCGTCGGCGTCGGCGCCGTGGCCCACGGGGAACTCCAGCCCGTGTTCGGCGACGAGCTCTCGGGTCGTCGCCTCGTCGTCGACGGACAGCGCGACCACGCGGGCGTCCTCCGCCGCGAGCAGGTCGGCTGCGCGCTGGAACGCAAGCAACTGCCTGTTGCAGTACGGGCACCAGGCGCCACGGAACATGAGCACGACGCCGTAGTGACCGGACAGCGCACCCGGGAGCTCGAGTGTGTCGCCTCCGGGGAGGGCGATGGTGAGTGAGGGGAACGGATCGCCTCGGCGGAGCATGGTCACCTGGTCTCCGACGCGGTGGCGGGAACGTCGGTCACGGTCCAGACCTCGCCGTTGGCGACACCGGGCAGATGTGCTGTCAGTGCCTGGGCGGACGCTTCGGGGGTGATGAGCGCGCCGTCGGCGTGGAAGCGGGTGAAGCGCTCGTGCAGTCCCGCCCCGATCACCGCGGGGTCCTGGCCGCGGATCCACGTCTGCATCGCCGTGTCGACGATGCCGGGACGGAACACGTTGACGGTGACGCCGCTTCCGTCCAGCTCCGCCGCGAGGTTGATCGAGTGGGCTTCCAGGGCGGCCTTGGTTGTGACGTACGCGTTCCCGCCCACCAACGAACCGGGATTCGCCACGATCCCGCTGGACACGTTGACGATCCGTCCCCAGCCGCGCTCCAGCATCGACGGGAGGAGTGCGAACGTCAGCGTCGCCGCGCTGACGACGTTGGTCGTCATCGCGGCCGCCCACGCCGCGGCGTCGATCCCCGCGCTCGGCTCGAGCGGCCAGACGACAGCGGCGTTGTTGATCAGCATGTCGACGCCGCCGAGCGCGTCGCCCGCGCGGCGGAGGACCTCGGCGACGCCGTCGGCGTCCGCAAGATCGGCACGGATCACCGTCGCCTCGCCTCCGAGCTCCATCACGCGCTTCGCTGTCTCCGCGAGCTCGTCGCCCGAGCGCGACACGAGTCCGACGCGGACACCGGCGCCGGCCAGCTCGAGCGCGATCGCCCGTCCGATGCCGCGTCCGCCGCCGGTGACGACGGCCGTCCTGCCTTCGAGGTGGTCCATGGGGGTTGGTGTCCGCCGCGGAGCGTTCCTTACCATCCGACCGGAATGGAATCCGCGGTCCTCGATGCCGACTCGCTGCAATGGCTTCGCGAACTGGGTTCGACCGGGGCAGCGTATGAGACGGCCGTCGCCCGGCTGCACGAGCACCTGCTGCCGATCGCGCGGGCCGAGGTGTGGCGGCGCAGCGACCAGTTGCGGATCTCGGGTCCCGAGCTCGACGACCTGGCCCATCAGGCGGCGGCCGACGCGACGTTGACCATCGTCGGCAAGCTCGGCGAGTTCCGTGGTGACAGCCGCTTCACGACGTGGGCCTACAAGTTCGTGATGTTCGATGTGTCGGCGAAGGTCGGCCGTCACTTCTGGCGGATCCCGGGCGCGACGATGGACCTCGAGGACTGGGACCGGCTGCCGGATCGGTTCGGCGTCGACCCCGGACGGCAGGCGGAGTGGCGCGACATGATCGACGCGCTGCACCGTGCCGTCGACGGCGAGCTGAGCGAGCGTCAACGCCGGATCTTCGTCGCGATCGTGTTGAACGGCGTCCCGCTGGATTCGCTGGTCATCGAGCTGGACTCCAATCGCAACGCGATCTACAAGGCCCTGTTCGACGCGCGGCGCAAGCTGCGTCGCGCGCTCGTGGCCGGCGGACACATGGACGAGGGAGGCGCCCGGCGCTCATGAACACGTGGTCGGCACTCCGCGACTTCCTGCACACGGATCCGCTGGACGCCGGCTGCGGCGAGACGATGCGCTGCATCGACGTCTACGCCGAGCTCCTGGTGGCGCAGGCCGGGGCCGAGCGGCGGTACCCCGGCGTCGCGGTCCACCTGCGCGTGTGCGGTCCCTGCGCGCACGATCTCGAGGGGCTGCTCGCGGCGCTGGAGGGCTGACCGCAGGTCAGACGGTGAGCCGGGCGGTGCAGACCTCGCCCGTCGGGCTCGTCGCGCGTGCCGTGATGCGGTCGCTGCCGGCGGATCGGCGGATCGGCGGATCCAGGTCACGCCGGCGTGTGAGCTGCACGGAGATCACCGTGCGCCGGCCACGGCCCGGCTCGCGCTGGGACTCAGGTCGCAGCGCCCGCCGTCGCGGGGGTCTCGCGCTCGAGCTCCTCGGCGAGACGCTCGATGGCGTCGTTGACCCGCGGGTCGTCGTCCGGGCTCCAGTCGGCGACGAGCGAGCTCAGGCACTGGCGCCGCGCATCCAGCAGGCGTCGTGCCGTGGCACGACCTTCCTCGGTCGGCCCGCCGTCGACGATCAGGCCGCGGTCGGCGAGCGACCCGAGCTCCGAGCGGATCCATGTCGCGTCGAGGCCGCGGTCGGCCGCCAGCGCGTCGGGGTCGCCCGTGAGCCCCGCCTCGCTCTGCACGAGCAGCCACGCGGAGCCCGGCGAGAGGTCGAGCCCGGCGGCGTCGACCGTCCGCTCGATGAACGCGCGTGTGCGGTCGCGACCGACGAGCTGCGCGAGCTCCCGGGACAGCTCGCTCAGGGAGTCACCCTGCTTCGGCGCGGCGAAGGCCTCGCCGACGCCGGCCGTGTCGACCGTCTGCCGCAGCGGGCGCTCCTCGATGAACCACGACAGCAGGAACGCGACGAGCACGATCGCCGCCGCGACGAGGAAGACCGTCGACAGCGAGTCCGTGAAGGCGTTCGTGTAGCCGTCGCGGATCGCCGCGGGCAGCCGCTGCAGCGCACTGGGGTCGATCGAGCCGCTCCCGACCCCCGCGGCGGGCGAGCCCGAGAGCTCGTTCGTGAGCCGGTTGGTGAAGATCGCGCCCAGCACGGCCGTCCCGAGCGAGCCGCCCATCGACCGGAACAGCGTCGCGCCCGACGTGGCGACGCCCAGCTCGGAGTAGTCGACCGCGTTCTGCACTGCGAGGACGAGCACCTGCATGACGAGCCCGAGCCCGAGCCCCATGACGAACATCGCGACGGCGGCGTAGAGCACCGAGGTCCCCGCGTCCAGGCGCGACAGCAGGAACATCCCGGCCGCCGCGATCGCCGTGCCGGCGACCGGGAACACCTTGTAACGGCCGGTCTTGGTGATGATCTGCCCCGACCCGATCGAGCCGATCAGCACGCCCGCCATGACCGGGATGAGCTGCAGGCCGGACTCGGTCGGGGAGTCGCCGCGCACGACCTGCTGGAAGAGCGGCAGGTAGGTCAGCGCGCCGAACAGCGCGAAGCCGATGACGAATCCGATCGCGCTCGTGATCCGGAAGACGCTGTTGCGGAACAGGTGCAGCGGGAGGATCGGCTCGGGTGCGCGGGACTCCGCGACGATGAACGCGGCGATCCCGCCGATCCCGATCAGGCCGAGGACGACGATCTGCGCCGAGGCCCAGGCGTAGGTGGTCCCGCCGAGCGTCGTGAGCAGCACGATGGCGGCCAGCCCGACGGCGAGCAGCGCCGCGCCCCCGTAGTCGACCTTGTGCTGCACGCGCTCGGAGATGCTGGGCAACGCGACGGCGATCGCGCCGAGCGCGAGGATGCCGAGCGGCAGGTTGACGTAGAAGATCCAGCGCCACGAGAAGTTGCTCGTGAAGAACCCGCCGATGAGCGGCCCGGCCACCGACGAGACGCCGAACACCGCGCCGAAGAACCCCATGTACTTGCCGCGCTGGCGCGGCGGGACCACGTCACCGATCGCCGCCTGCGCACTCACCATCAGCCCGCCGCCGCCGAGGCCTTGGATGGCGCGGAACGCGATGAGCTCGGTCATGCCCTGCGCGAGCCCGCACAGCGCGGAGCCGATCAGGAAGAGCACGAGCGCGCCCTGCAGCACCACCTTGCGCCCGTAGAGGTCGCCGAGCTTGCCGTAGAGCGGCGTGACCACGGTGATCGCCAGCAGGTACGCCGTCACCACCCACGAGATGTGCTCGAGGCCGCCGAGCTCGCCCACGATCGTCGGCAACGCTGTCGAGACGATCGTCTGATCCAGCGACGCCAGCAGCATCACCAGCATCAGCGCGCCGATGACCACTCCCAGACGCCTGGCGCCGCTCTCGGTGCGCTCCACCTCGACCTCTCCCGTTGTCGCCGCGCGCGTGAGGCTACGCCTCGCCTGGGCTTGCGCGCCGGTGAGCACGCTCGACGTCAGCGAATGGCAGGACCTGTTCTGGCCGGGATCGGGACGGTCCCGTTCGTCGTCGGCGGCGTCTCGGTCCTCGCCGGCACGGGCGGCGAGCTGTACTGGATCGCGGGCGGCGTGATCGGCGCGATCGTCGGCGCGGGGGTCAACGCCTGGGTGCTGCTCGTCGAGATCCTGCGCTGAGGGCGGGGCGTGGCGAGGACCATCATCAAACGTACGAACGCGGGATGGGCTTGAGCCTGCCGTCCTCGACGAAGGGCGAGAAGCCCCGGAGGGGTCCGCCCTCGGCGACGATCACCCCCTCGCCCGGCCCTCACGGCGAGAACCCGGCGAGCAGCGGCTCGACGTTGTACCTCTCCGCCTCCTCCCGGAACAGGTCCTGCGGCTCGGAGACCTTGTCCGGGTTGCTCGCCGCGAGGTCGTTCGCCCGGGAGAAGTCGTCGGGCAGGTAGAGCTCGACAGGTCGGCGTCGGGATCCCAGACGCCGGGCGCGAACGTCTTGTGTGACGCTCGGGCGCGGTGGCGTCCTCGAGGGACTCCGTGAACGTCGCGCCGGTCATCGGCTGCTGCTCGACGCCGTCGACGTGCGTCGACGTGCGTCGACGTCGTCGGCTGCGGGATGCCGACGATGTCGAGGATCGTCGGGTCGATGTCGCTGACGTGCGTGGACTACGAGCGCAGCCGTCGGCCCCGGGCGAGGCGTCCCACGGATGGGATGAACCGTCAGCCGGCCCGCGCGTCATCCGATCGGAGTGATGACACGGCCACGTCGAGCGGAGGACTCTGCCCCTCAGTCCAACGAACAAGGGGTTTGCGCATGCGCGGTACAGGTCGGGTCATCTTCGCGGCGACGCTGCTGTTGATCGTCGGCACGCTGAACATCATCTACGGCATCGGCGCTCTCGATAACGCGCGGATCTTCGTGGGCGACACGAGGTTCATCTTCTCCAACCTGAGCACGATGGGCTGGGTGCTCATCATCCTCGGCATCATCCAGCTCGCGGGTGGACTGTCCCTGATGGTGGGCAACACCTACGGACGAGTCATCGGGATCATCGGCGGCAGCCTCGGCGCCATCGGTGCTCTCTTCTCCATCGGCGGGAACAACCCGTGGTGGTCGCTGGCGGTCTTCGCCCTGTGCGTCTACGTGGTCCACGGGATCATCGTCTTCGGGCGAGACGAGAGGGAGCCGGCCTGATCGGGCCCGGCGAGGGGAACCGGCGCACGACCCTGCGGGAGGGCCTACTGTCCCCGACAGACCCTCTGCGAGCGATCGGCTTGTGGCGAGCCGCCACTCATGCACCCATCGCCTGCCCATTCCCCTCGCCGGACGCCGCTGCAAGCAGCGGCGCTCCTGCTCATCGCGCTCGGCCTGGCGCTGCCGGCGGGCGCGCTCGCCGCCCCGTCGCCGCAGCCCAGCCGCCAGCCGGTCACGGCGCTCGGCACGCTGACGCAGCTACACGGGACCGCCGGCTGCCTGGCCGACCGCTCCGTCCGCCAGACCGCGTGCGCGCCGGTGCGTGCCCTTCGCGGACCGGGCCCGTTCCTGGGATCGGACGCGATCGCGATCGACCCCAAGGGCAGGAACGTCTACGTCGCGTCGTCGCGCAGCAACGCCATCGCGATCTTCCGGCGCAGCGCGCGGACCGGTGAGCTGACGCAGGCCCGGGGCACCGCCGGCTGCATCGCCGCCGACGGCGCCAACGGGTGTGCGCGGGCGCTCGGCCTGCACGGCCCGAACTCCGTCACCGTCAGCCGGGACGGGCGCAGCGTGTACGCGACCTCGCTGGAGAGCGACGCGATCGCGGTCTTCCGGCGCAACCGGTCGACCGGCGCGCTCACCCAGACCGGCTGCATCTCGGGGGCCACGACCTCCGGCTGCACGACCGGCCGTGCGCTGGACGGCGCCGACGTCGTCGTCGTCAGCCGGGACGGCAAGAACGTCTACGTCGGATCGTTCCTCGGCAACGCGGTCGCCGTGTTCGCCCGCAGCGCCTCCACCGGCGCGCTCACCCAGCCCGCCGGCGTGGCCGGCTGCATCGGCGGCGCACCCGCCGACGGCTGCGCGGCCGGCGTGGCACTGGGCGCTCCGGAGGGCATGGCGATCAGCGCGGACGGCGACTCGGTGTACGTCGCCGCGGCCGTGGGCAACGCGCTCGGCGTCCTCGCTCGCGACCCCGCCACCGGGGCGCTGACCCAGGCGACCGACGGCACCGGCTGCATCGTCGCGACCCCGCTGGCCGGCTGCACCACCGGGACGCAGCTCGCCGGCGCCAACGCCGTCGCGGTCAGTCCCGACGACACCGGCGTCTACGTGACGTCGCTGCTCAGCAACAGCGTGACCTCCTTCACCCGCTCGACGACGACCGGCCAGGTCACCCAGAAGTCGGGTACCTCCGGCTGCGTGATCTTCGTCCTCGCCGTCGGCTGCTCGCTCGGCCGGGAGATGAGCGCACCGGAGGGACTCACCGTCGCGCCCGACGGCGCCGACGTCTACGTCGCCGCGTACGTGTCGAGCGCGATCGACGCCCTGCAGCGCGACACCCAGTCGGGCGAGCTGATGCAGAAGTCCCGTCGCCCAGGGTGCGTGACCGGCGGCGCGACGCCGGGCTGCACGCCGGGCCGCGCGCTCGGCCGCGTCAGCTCGGTGGTCGTCAGCCCCGACGGTCGCAACCTGTACTCGGCTGCGTTCGCGAGCAACGCCGTCGGCATCTTCAAGCGGGAGGACCAGGGATGAAGCCGCCGGACGAGGTCGGGCCGCGGGGCGGCCTCACGCGAGGCCAGCTGCTGAAGGCCGCGGCCGCCGCCGCGCCCGCGGTGATGCTCGGCCGGCACCTCCCACTCGCGTCGGCGGCCGACACCGGCACCTCGCTGGCGGACCGTGGCATGGCGGGCATGAACGTGCTCGTCTTCCTCACCGATCAGCAGCGGGCGGTCCAGCACTTCCCGCGCGGCTGGACCGAGCGCAACATGCCAGGGCTGACCCGCCTGCAGCGGCACGGCATGACGTTCGACAACGCGCTGGCGAACGCGTGCATGTGCTCGCCGTCGCGGTCCACGCTCATGAGCGGCTACTTCCCGGCCCAGCATGGCGTGAAGTACACGCTCGAGACCGACATGCCCGCCTCGCAGTACCCGCAGGTCGAGCTCGCGACGACGCTGCAGAACCCGGCCACGGTCGTCGCGTCCGCGGGGTACACGCCTGTCTACAAGGGCAAGTTCCACTGCAACAAGCCGGCCAACGGCTCCACATGGGTTCCGTCCGACGTCAACCAGTACGGCTTCACCCGGTGGGATCCGCCCGACGCGGGCGCCAACCAGGACGCCGACGAGTCCGGCGGCGGGAGCTACGACAACGACGGCCGGTTCATGAACTCCCTGGGCACGCCCGCCGCCGGCACCGAGGGTGCGGTCCAGTACCTCGGCTCGACCGCGGCGCAGCAGCAGCCGTTCTTCATGGTGGTCTCGCTCGTCAACCCGCACGACGTCCTCGCGTATCCCAAGAACTACGAGTCGACCGGCTACGACGACTCGTGGCTGGACGGCGACATCGACCCGCCTGCGACGGTCGACGAGGACCTGTCGACCAAGCCGAGCGTGCAGAAGGAGTTCCTGAAGATCTTCAACGCGTCGGGCCCCATCCCCACGCGCCAGATGAAGCGCAACTACCTGAACTTCTACGGCAACCTCATGAAGTCGTCCGACGCGTACCTGGTCAAGATCCTCGACACGCTGGAGAAGACCGGGCTGCTCGAGAACACGCTCGTGATCGCGACGGCCGACCACGGCGAGATGGGCACCTCCCACGGCGGGATGCGGCAGAAGAACTTCAACTTCTACGAGGAGTCCACGCGCGTTCCGCTCGTGTACTCCAACCCCCGCCTGTTCAAGAAGCCGGTGACGAACGACTCGCTGGTCTCCCACGTCGACTTCCTGCCGACGCTGGCGAGCCTCGTCGGCGCGCCGGCCGCCGCGCGCTCGGCATGGCAGGGCATCGACTACTCCGACCAGATCCTCGGCAAGGCGGCCAAGCCGCCGCAGGACTACACCGTCTTCACCTACGACGACTTCCAGTCCGGCCAGGCCAGCGGCCCGTACCCCGAAGGGGCCCAACCACATCGTCAGCATCCGCGAGCGCCGCTACAAGCTCGCCCGCTACTACGACACGGCGGGCAAGGTGCCCGACGAGTGGGAGATGTACGACCTCGAGGACGACCCGCTCGAGCGGGTCAACCTCGCGCATCGGGGCCACAGGCGCACGCCGTCGCAGGATCGCCAGTACAAGCGCCTGCGGCGCAAGCTCGCCCGCGTGGAGCAGACGCGTCTGCAGCCGTTGAGCTGAGTCGATCGGCCGACGACTGAGGCGGCGGACCGCCCCGACGGATTACGGTTGTCGCGTGGACACTCCTGAGCAGCCTCCCGATACGCCGACTCCGCGACCTCCGGACCCGGACTCGCCCATGGCCGCCTCCGTGTCGAGCGCGCTCGCGGTTCCCGAGCCGGCGGGCCCGCCGTCGCCGTTGTACCCGGCCCGTCTCGAGATCGCCTACCCGGCGACGCTGAATCGCTGGCTCCCGCTCGTGAAGTGGCTGCTGCTCATCCCGCATCTCATCGCGCTGGCGTTCGTGGGCATCGGCGCGTTCTTCGTGGCGATCTTCGGGTTCTTCGCGGTCCTGTTCACCGGGCGCTGGCCGCGAGGCGCGTTCGACTACATGGTGGGAACCTTCAGGTGGGCCTTCCGCGTGACCGCGTACTTCCACCTCATGACCGACGCGTACCCGCCCTTCTCGCTCGCTGACGATCCCGGCTACCCGGTCCGCGTGACCATCGAGTACCCGGAGCACATCTCGCGCTGGCGACCGCTCGTGCAGTGGCTGCTGGTGATCCCGTACCTCTGGATCGGCGCAGTGCTCTACTGGCTGACGGGCCTGCTGACCATCCTCGCGTTCTTCACGATCCTGTTCACCCGCAAGGTCCCGCGCGGGCTCTTCGAGCTCATGGTGCCGGGCCTGCGGTGGAGCCTGCGGGGGAACGCGTACGGGTACTTCCTCACAGGGCGCTACCCGCCGTTCGTGTGGGGATAGCCGATGAGCGTGCGCACGACCACAGTGGGTTCCTGGTGGCCGCAGGAGGACGTGAGCGAGGGGCTCCGCGAGCACCACGCGGGGAACCTCGCCTCCGAGGAGAGCGAGCGGCTGCTGCGCGCGAGCGCAGCGACCGCGGTCGCCGAGCAGCAGGCGCTGGGTCTGACCGAGTGGACCGGCGGCGAGTACTTCACCGACGAGTTCCTCAACCACATGCAGAAGGTGCTGACCGGGATCGAGATCGACGTCCCCAGCAAGCCGGAGCTCTTCGACTACGACGACTTCGCGCACGCGAAGATCACCGGCGACATCGACGCTCCCGACGGCATGGGCTACCTGGCGGGGTACCTGCGCGAGCGCGACCTGGCCGGCGGGGTCCCGAAGGCGACGGTCGTCGGGCCGCTGGAGATGGCGTTCAACGCCATCGATCAGCTCCCGCAGCTCAAGGAGCAGCTCCCGAACCTGATCGGCGTCGTGCGGACGGAGATGCGGGGGCTGGCCGACGCCGGCTGCACGCACGTGCAACTCGACGTGCCCACCTTCAGCACCCTGATCTCGATGGGAGCGCTGACCCCCGATGAGGCTGCAGGGATCATCGCCGAGTGCTTCGACGGGGTCGACGGCGTCCGGCGCGGGATCCACATCTGCAGCGGCAACATGCGCGGCCGCCCGCTGTCGGGCGACCTCAGCTGCGCGCCGTGGGCGCAGATCCTCGAGCGCCTGGACGGCGTCATCGACGTGGCTCACCTCGCAGTGCACTACTTCCACCGCTACCTGGAGCGCGACGCGTTCGCCACGATCCCGCCCAGCATCGAGCTCGCGGCCGGGATCGTCGACGAGGGCTGCTACTGGGTCGAGCCGGTCTCCAAGATCCGCGAGCGCGCCGCCGACTGGGCCCGGGTCGTGGGGGAGGAGCGGCTGTGGCTGTCGACGTCCTGTGGCTTCGGGCGCCATCCGGTGCGTGACGTCCCGGTGCTGCGGGCGAAGATCGAGAACATGGTCGAGGCGGCGGCGACGCTCTGACCGAGGACGGCCGTTCGCGCCTCGGCGACGCTACTCGTCGCGATTGCGGTTCGTGAAGGTGCCGCAGGCGCCAGGGAGCTGCCGGGGCAGCACGGCCGACATGATGCCTCCGGCGCTGTGGTCCAGCGACAGAGCGGCGTGGCCGTACTCGTGGAGGACGACCCCGCAGGCCTGACGGTCGGTGAGGTCGCGCCGCCATCCCGCGCGGAAGGTGATCGCACAGGAGCCGAGGGCCGCCTCGGCCTGGACGCCCTTGGCCACCGAGTTCTGCATCTGGGTCCGCGGTGCGACGGAGGTGCGCACGCCCGCGGGGCACTGGGCTTGGGCGCCACCCGGGGCTGCGGCGGTCCAGAACACCACCGCGACCTTCATGAGTGTGACCAGGGATGTCATCCCTGGATCTTGATGTCAGGTCACCTGATACACATGAGTAGACCTCGCTGCGAACCCGTGCGAGAACTCGCACGTTCACGTCCTCCGCGCCGACACCGGGGCTCCGACGAACTCGACGATCGCGTCGGACAGTCGCTGTGGATCGTCGACCGGGACCCACGTCTTGGCTCCTGGCGCCGCAAGCAGCGCGGCGTTCGGGAAGTCGGCCGCGAGTCGCTGCGCGTCGGCGATCGGGAAGAAGTCGCAGTCGTCTCCCCAGACCAGCAGGACCGGGCGGTCGAAGTGCGGGATCGCCTGCGCGGCGGCGAGCAGCAGCTCCGGGCGGAAGCCCGCCATGGCCGCGACGAGATCGCCCGCGACGCGCCGATCGCGCCGCGCCGGCGCGAGGAAGGACTCCTCGCGCTGCTGGTCCAGCCCGCCGGCGGCGACCCCGGCGACGATCCTGCGCCTGGCGGCCGGGACGCGAAGCTGCAGCCGGGCCAGCGCCCGCGCGACGCGGGGGAGGGTGCGACACACCGCCGACGCCCTCTTGAGCGCATCCGGCGGGAACTTGTCGTAGGTCTCGCAGTTGGTCAGGACGAGACGGCCCACCCGCCCGAGCCCCGGGTGGTCGCCGGCCAGCGACAGCAGCAGCAGCCCGCCGGCCGTGTCGTTGACGACCACCGTGGCGTCCTCGACGTCCAGCAGCTCGAGGCAGTCGAGCAGCAGCCGGGCCAAGGAGGTGGCCGACCGGTCCGCTCCGTCGGACAGCGGCCAGGGATGCGACCCCAACGGGAGGTCGACCGTGATGCAGCGGTAGCGGTCCTCGAGCGCGACGACGACGTCGCGCCACAGGTCACCGTTGGCGAGCGCGCCGGCGAAGAAGACGAGCGCCGGGCCCTGGCCGGACGAGCGGCACGCCAGGGGTCCGAGTCGTGTCTCCAGCGTGTGGGATTCCATGAGAATGGAACATACTCATGGTATGCAAATGTGTCCGGCTAGCCCGGCGCAAGTCCTCGGAGCATCGCGTCGACGGCCTGCCCGAGCGCCGCTCGCGTCGCATCCGGATCGGCGGCTCGGGCGATCAGGAGCCCGCACTGCAGCGCAAGACCTCCGATGAGCTGCGTGAGGACGTCGGGGTCGACGTCCACCAGCTCGCCGCGCCCGATCGCCGCGGCGATCGCCGACCGTGCGCCCTGCTGCGCCGCCCGCTGGTCGGCGGGCACGTCCGCCTCCAGGCCGAGCAGGGCCGGGCCGTCGATCAGCGTGATGCGCCGGATCTCCTCGTCGAGCGTCGCGTCGAGGTAGCCGTTCACCATGGCCACGATCTGGTCCACGGGGGGCTGGTGCGGGTCGACCGCCGCGAACGCGCGCCCCTGCGCCTCCCCCTCGACCTCCGCGTGGACGGCGCGGAACAGCGCCTCCTTGCCGGCGAAGTGGTGGTAGACGGCGCCCTTCGTGACCCGGGCGGCGGCGGCGATCTCGTCGACCGACGTCCGGGCGTAGCCCTTGCTGCCGAACGACGAGCGCGCGGCGGCGAGCACGGCGCGGCGTGTCGCCTCGACGTGCTGGGAGCGGAGCGTGGTCATGTCGACGGATCGCGCGGCGTCACACGTGCCTGCGGGGCTCGCCCTCGTAGCCACTCGGCCAGATCGCGTGGCGACCGGGGGAGAGCACGCCGTTGGGGTCGACGGCGTCCTTGATCGCCGTCACGAAGCGGCGGTAGGCGTGGTCGTTGAACGAGTACTGCTCCGAAGCGAGGTCCATGAAGTCCAGGTGCGCGCGGTACTCGCCGTACCCCATCGCGCCGAGCTCGCGCACCATCTGCCTGCTCACCTGGAACGCGGTGTCGACGCGCTCGGTGTCGTTGATGTCGAACTGGATGCCCGTCACCGCGAGGCAGGAGCGCTCGTTGATGGCGAAGATCCCGCCCGAGTAGTTGATGCCGACGTCGGCCAGCCGGGTGCGGATGTGGTCGATCACCCGGCGCACGTGGGTGCCGGTGAGCGGGATGATCGGCGAGAAGCCGATGTGCCCGAGCTCGGGCGGAGTCCGCTCGATGAGCTGCATCGTGGGGATGCCGGCCTGGATCTTCTCCGGCGCGAGCGTGATGTCGGGGTAGTCCTCGGGGGCGTAGACGTTCTCGGCGATCACCTTCGAGCCCTCGATCCGCCCCCAGGCCTCCGTGATCGCGGCGAGACGCCCCTCGGCCAGGGTCCGCGTGCCCCAGATCGCCGCGCGGACGGTCCAGCGGCCCAGCCCGGTGGAATCCGCGATCCCCTGGATCTCCGCTTCGCTGAGCAGCCGCGGCGGGACCACCGGGCCGTCGACGGCCATCGATGCCGCCCGGACGGCGGCGTAGATCGCGGGGACACCCTCCAGGACGCCGTCCAGGCGCAGCCTGCGCAGGGTGTCGACGACCACCTCGAGGTCGGCGTCGCGTGGCGCGCAGAGCGTCATCGGGATGTACGCCTCGGGCTTCGGGCGCAGCCAGACGCCCATCTTCGTGACGATCCCGTAGTTGGACTGCACGAACATCGGATCGAGCACGGGGCCCAGGCCACGCCGGTAGGTGTGCCACGACGGGCTGTCGGGGATCCCGCCGGTCCCGGTGCGCATCACGTCGCCGTCGGGCAGCACGACCTCCATCCCGCAGGGCGACATGAAGTCCGAGCCGAGCGGCATGTACGTCGCGCCGCTGTCCATGGCGTTGCCGATGACGCTGCCCCAGCCGATGTCCGGCACCGACAGCATCAGCGCGTGCCCGCCGGCCTCGATGGCCTCGTAGAGATCCATCCATCGCACGCCGGGCTCGACGACCGCGTAGGCCAGCTCCTCGTTGATCTCCAGCACCTGGTTCATCCGGCGGAACCCGAGCTGGATGGAGCCGCGCACGCGCGGCGATGGGCCGCCGTACCCGTTGTTGCGACCCTGCGAGTGCGGCCAGACCGGCACCCCGATGTCGTTCGCGACGCGCATGACCGCCTGCACCTGCTCGGTCGTGGTCGGCTGCACGACCGCTGACGCCGCGAACGTCTCGTCTCCGGGGATCCAGTACGGATCGCGGAACTCGTCGATCCCCGCCGGATCGACGCTGACACCGTCGTGCCCGACGATCTGTCGCAGTCGCTCGATCGCGCTCTCCGGCAGGGCGGTGCGGTCGAGCGTGGGCTTGTCACTTGCGAAGGTCATCCCGGGACGGTGTCACACCGCCGCCCGCGCGGCGGCTCGAGCCCGCGACGAAGCGGGATGCAGTCTTCGGAATTGGATACCGTTTGCTCATGAAAGTCGCCCGCATCGTCTGGCAGGGAGCAACCGTCCACGGCATCGTCGATGCCGAGGCGGGGACCGTCGCACCGCTCGACGCGTCCGTAGACCTCTTCGCAGCGCTCCGCGGCGCCGGGGAACCCGGCGCGCCCGTCCCGCTCGCCGACGTCCGCCTGCTCGCGCCGCTCGAGCCGACGAGCTTCCGCGACTTCATCACCTTCGAGGAGCACATCGAGGGGCCGTCGCTGGCCCGCGGCGGGATCCCCGAGACGTGGTACGAGATCCCCACCTTCTACTTCACGAGCGTGGCCGCGGTGACGGCCACCGGGGACGACATCCCGGTGCCGCCCGGGTGCGAGCGGTTCGACTTCGAGTGTGAGCTGGCAGCGGTGATCGGCCACGACGGCGGCGACCTCACGCCCGAGCAGGCGCGCGGGCACATCGCCGGGTACACGATCTTCAACGACTGGTCCGCGCGCGACATCCAGATGCACGAGATGCGGATCGGCCTCGGGCCGGCCAAGGGGAAGGACAGCGCCAACACCCTGGGGCCATGGATCGTGAGCGCCGACGAGCTGGAGCGCTACCGGCGCGACGACAGGCTGCACGTCGAGATGGAGATCCTGCGCAACGGCGAGGTCTTCGGTGCCGACACCGCGGCCAACATGCAGTGGTCGTTCGAGCAGCTGGTGGCCTACGCGTCGCGCGGGACGACGGTGCGCGCGGGCGACGTGATCGGCTCAGGGACCTGCGGCGCCGGCTGCCTGCTGGAGATCTGGGGACGCCGGGGGCACGACGACCCGCCTCCGCTCGCGCCGGGCGACGAGATCGAGCTGCGCGTCGAGGGCATCGGAGCGATCCGCAACCGCGTCGTCGAGGGCGTCGCGAAGGTCGACATCGGAGCGGGTCGCGCGCCGGGTTTCCGGCGGGAGCGCACCTGGTGAGCGCTGAAGGGAACGTCGCGCCATGGCCGACGATCCCGCCGTCATCGTGCAGACCCTCCGCGACCTAGCGCCCCATGTTGAGCTCGACGTCGTCGAGGCGCACCCGGACGAAGTTCGAGCAGGCGGGCCGGATCGACCGGACCGCACTGCTCGACCATCCGGCGCAGCTCGCGCACGTAGCTGCCCTCGCCGTAGATCTCGAGACTCAGCCCTGGGATGCGGTCGTCGAGGAGCCGGAGGGCGCGGATGATCGTGTCGAGCCCGTAGCGCTCTTCGATGGTCCCGAGGCAGATCAGCGAGAACCGGTCGCTCCGGCGGAGGCGGCGAGGCGGGAAGGACTCGGGGTCGAAGATCGCCTCCTCGCTGCTGTTCATCACCACGCCGATCCGGTCGGCGTCGGCCCCGCGTGAGACGAAGGCGTCGCGCATCTCCTCCGTACAGGTCATCGCGAGGTCCGCGAAGCGGATGCTCGCCTGCTCAAGCCTCGCCAGAGCCCGGACGCCCGGATGTCGCAGCGTGGTGCCGAACTTCGATGCGAAGAACTCGGGCATGAGCTCGTGGAGATCGAGGACCACGGGCATCCCGCGCAGGCGAGGCCCCAGCGCCGCGAAGACGAGCCAGTCAGGGATGGTGTTCACCTGGACCAGATCGAACCGGCGACGGAGATCGAGCACGGCCAGGTACAGCGCAGCCAGCAAGGGGAAGCCGATGTACTCGAACGCGTACCGCAGGATGCCGCCGCGACGGTGCGTCATCGGCAGCCGGTGGATCTCCACGTCGCCGTAACGCTCGCGTCTGGCGCTCCCCGGCGATCGCATGCAGATGACCGTGACCCGGTGCCCGGCGTCGGCGAGGGCGTTGATCTCGCGGCGGACCCGGACGTCCTCGGGCACGAAGAAGGCGCGGAGCACGCAGACACGAGCCATGGCGGCGATTGTCCGGCGACGCGGCGACCGCGAACACTCCACGAAAGTCCAGACCGTCGCGGCCGCGGTTGCTGGACGGATGCCCGGTCTGGCCTTCCGTTCGGATGGAGTTCCGCGCCGTCCCCGTCACCGGCCTGGAAGATGCGGTCGCAACGACGGCGTCGAGACAGAACGGAGCTGATGGGCGGTGATGACCAAGAACCCCGGCGACAGCATCGACGACCTTCTCCGCTCGCTGCCCCCGGCTCCCGCCGGCTGGACGCACAGCCTGGAGGAGTTGCCGTTGCTCCAGCGGGCGCCGGCGCTGCTCGACGAACGCTGCCCGCGCGCCGATCTGCCAGAGCTCACGGAGCAGGTCGACGCGGCACTGCGCGAGGTCGGCCTGGAACCCGACGAGCAGCGCCTCGCGATGCTGAGGCGGCTGCGCCGGCTGCGGGGTCAGCGCTGACGCCCCAGCGGTTCAGTCGACGGGTTCGAACTCGTTGAGCTTCCAGGTCTGATCGAACCAGGGCTCCAGTGGTCCGTAGATCCGGAAGAGCTGGAACCACGACTTGCCGGGGATCGTCTGGACCCAGTTGGATTCCTTGCCCTCTGGCGGCTTGGGCCCGAAGTACAGGTCGTGGGAGCCGTCGGGGTTGGCCCGCAGGGTGCCGGAGTTGCTGGCGACGGCCGGGTGGATGGTCGACTCGACCTGGATGAGCGAACGGGTCTGGGTGTCGTAGACATCGACGGCCCAGAAGTTCTTCGCCGGCGGCTCGGGCTCGACGTGCAGGCGATACGTCCTGGCGCCGTCCAGCAGGTCGCCGTTGGCGTCGTGGACGGTGTAGGCGTAGGCCGAGCCCGCCCCGATCTGGGCGTGCGCCATGGCAGGGGTGATGACGGTGGCGAGGTAGTGGAACTGCGTGCGCTCATCCAGCAGCCGGGCGCCGTCGCGCAGGAACTCGTGGCTGCCCCCGACGAACGCGTTCTTCCATGAGCCGTAGAGCACCGCGCCGGGGTCGCGGGGTGTGTAGGCGACGGCCCTGGACATGGCGCCGCCGATCCTGGCGGCGTTCTCCAGGATGCCGCGCAGCCGCGCATCGGGTGCGAAGAGCCGACCCTTGACGATGCCGATCGCCGCGAGCTGACCGGCACGCTCCGCGTCCAGCGCCTCGACCGGTTCCTCCTGCACGAGCTCGTCGAGCTCCTCGTAGAAGGTGAAGTCGTTGGCGTGGATCGTGTTGAACCCGCGTTCCGCGATGTTGATGAACGTGTTCTCCGACGGGCTCTCGGCCTGCGCAAGGGGGTAGATCCTGGTCTGCTTGATCGCGGGCACGCCGCCGAGCGCCCGGAGGACGACCCAGTTGGTGAACGTCGGGGGCCGGTATCT